>NZ_JBWBQT010000001.1:0-4800000 GCF_056279145.1 Pseudomonas sp. TE3728
GGCCGAGGGCACGACTTCAAAACCTCACATGACCTGCTCCATACCGAACTCCCCGAGTTGCGAATGGCGCAACAGGAGATCGATCAATGGTTCTGTGGATGGAGTGCGGCCCAGACCGACGACTCGCTGGATCAACCCATCGAATTCACCTCCGTCTCGGGGGAAAGCGGGATCATGAGCGCCGGCGCGATGCTGTTGCATGTGGTCAACCACGCCAGTTATCACCGAGGCTGGGTGGTCCAGATGTACGTCGAGATTCCGGCCTTGCCGCCGATCACCGACCTGCCGGTGTTTCTGCGCGAGGTTCCGGGGTATTGAATCGAGTTCCCCTGCCCAAGCAAATCCCCTGTGGGAGCGAGCCTGCTCGCGATAGCGCAGTGTCAGACAACATCAATGTTGACTGGAAGGCCGCCATCGCGAGCAGGCTCGCTCCCACAGGGGGGCTCTTCTTTGTCAGTGAATGAGTGTCAGGCCTGAGGAATCAAACTCTGCCGGCAATCAAGTACCAACAGCGCACCACCCAGTTCGCTGCTGCCCACTTCCAGCGTAAACCCATGCAGGCTGACAATCGCCGCGACGATCGACAACCCCAGCCCGAAACCGCTTTGCGGGTTACCGCCCTCGGCGCGATAGAAGCGCTGAAACACCGCCTCACGCTCGGCCAGCGCAATGCCGGGGCCGGAGTCGAGTACTTCGATTCGTGTATGCCCGGCGTCATTCATCCCACGCAAAATCACCTTGCCACCCGGCGGCGTGAATTTGATCGAGTTGCTCAGCAAATTCGCCACGGCTTCGAACAGCAGCGCCCGGTCGCCGTTGAACCGGGGCAGGGACTCGGGCAGTTGCAGTTCAAAGGTCAATTGGCCTTCTTCCGCTAGCGGCAGATAAAAGTCATGCAACTCTTGCAGCAACGGCACCGGGTCCAGTTGCACGAAACCCGAACGGCGCTGGCGATCCTCCAGCTCGGAAATTCGCAGCAAGCCACGAAAACGCGCCATCAAGGTATCGGCCTCGCCGAGCACCGAATCCAGTTGCACGGCCAGCGTCGAACCGTCATCGGCCTGCTGCTGAATCCGGTACAGCTGCGCCCGCAGGCGCGTCAGCGGTGTGCGCAAGTCATGGGCGATGTTGTCGCACACGCCTTTGACCTCGTTCATCAAGCGTTCGATGCGTTCGAGCATGGCGTTGACGATGGCGGCGAGCATGTCCAGCTCATCACGGCGGTTGGACAGCGGCAGGCGTCTGGTCAAGTCGCCGGCGACGATGGCTTCGGCGCTGGCCTGGATCGCCCGGATCCGCCGCAGCGGGCGCCGTCGCAATAAGTGCCAGCCGGCGATACCGGGCAGAATGGTCAGCGACACGCCCCACAGCAGCGCGTGCAGAATGATCCGGGTCACCGCAAACAACGAACCGTTGTCCCGCACCAGTACCAGCCAGCGCCCGTCCAGGGTCCGGGTCGCCGCGGCATCGCAACTGTCGGCGGGTAAAGTCGGGTCGTCGGCGTCGACGCAGTCGCTGAGGATGTGAATCTTGCCGTCCAGCGGCAGGCCTTGGGGGATCTGGCGCAAGGGGCCACTGAGGTAGCGCCGCTGGTCATCGAACAGGCCATAGGCATCGATGCCGCGAACGTCGAAGGTCACACTGGCGGCGAGGGCGTCCTCCAGTTGCGCGCCCTGAAATCGGGAAAACAGATGCTGACGTTGCATCAACGAATGCTTGGCCAGGGTGTCCAGATAGCTGGACACCTCGTAGTACATGACCCCCATGAGAATCCCGCTCCAGGCCACGAACAGCGAACTGTAGAGTGCCAGCAAGCGGCTGCTGGAGGAACGCCAGCCTTTAGAGGGGTTCAGCAATGACATAACCCGAGCCTCGCACCGTCCGAATCAGTGGGACTTTGCCTGGCGGGTCGATCTTTTTGCGCAGACGGCCGATGTGCACGTCGATCAGGTTGGTGCCGGGGTCGAAGTGATAACCCCAGACCTCTTCGAAAATCATCATCCGCGACAGAATCTGCCCGGTGTTGCGCATCAAAAATTCCAGCAACTTGTACTCGGTGGGCAACAGCGTCAGCAACTGGCTGTCGCGGCTGGCCTCGTGGCTGATCAGGTTCAGCTCCAGATCCGCCACGCGCAATGTGGTGGCCTGGGCGGTCACGGTGTTCTGCCGGCGCAGCAAGACTTCGACCCGGGCGGCCATTTCATCGGTGGCGAATGGTTTGGTCAGGTAATCGTCGCCCCCGGCGCGCAGGCCGCGCACCCGTTCATCGACATCGGAGAGGGCGCTGATCATCAGGATCGGCGTGACGACGCCCATGGTGCGCAGGGTGGTGACAATCGCCAGGCCATCAAGCTCCGGCAGCATGCGGTCGAGGGTGATCAGGTCGTAGTCACCGCTGACCGCGCGCGCAAGACCCTCGCGGCCATTGTCGACCCAATCCACGTCGAGGCCGTGGCTACTCAGTTCAGCGACGATTTCCCGGGCGGTCACAGCGTCGTCTTCGATGGTCAAGATGCGGGTCATAGGGCTTGCCTGATAATCGGTTCAATACGAAGTGGGGCTCATTTTGCCAAGAATTACGCGCGACTTTTTAAATTAACTTTCATGTTGTCTCGTGAGCCTGGCTGGAACGTTGATATCATCCGGCCATAACTCTAAAGGGAAGCTGTACTGTGCGCACTTTAATGGTTCGTGGCTGGATGCCGATGTTTTTGCTGTTGTTGTGCATGGTCGGCTCCTCCGCCTGGGCTGCCAACACGCCATGTTCGGGGAAGAAGGGCGGCATCGATCGTTGCGACGGCGATCTGTTCCTGTGCAATGACGGTTCCATCAGTGGTTCGAAGAAAAGCTGTTCGGCGATGTTTGGTAGTCAAAGCCAGGCGCGTCCGCAGACGCTGTTGCAGGATTCCGATGGCTGCGCCTGCGGCACCGGCACGTTCTGCACCGGGCCAAGAGGCGGGGTGTATTGCCTGACGCCCAGCGGCAACAAGAGCTACAAGCGCAAGTAATTCGTTTAGCGCAATGCATAAAACCCGCCGATATGGCTGGCTCCTTGCAAACTGCATGACCCTGAGAAGTTCATTGTTTTCAACTATTTGAAATAGAACGATTTATTTAAGTAGTGCGACTGGCACGTTGACTGCAATTGCTCGTTTGACGAGTTGTAATACCTGCCTGGAGCACTACAACAATGAACAGATCCTCTGATGGTTTTTATCCTGTCGCAGATGAGTTCAGCACGCTCTCGGGCGTGTCCTGGGCCGCTATTTTCGCCGGGGCCGCGGCGGCTGCGGCGTTGTCGCTGATCCTCGTGCTGCTTGGGTTCGGCCTGGGTTTTTCGGCGGTTTCGCCGTGGGCCCATGAAGGCGTCAGCGCCAAAAGCCTGGGTATCTCGACGATTATCTGGCTGGCCTTTACCCAGATCGTGGCGTCCGGGCTCGGCGGCTACATCGCCGGTCGCCTGCGGGTGAGGTGGGCCTACCTGCACGGCGATGAGGTCTACTTCCGTGACACGGCCCATGGCTTCCTGGCCTGGTGTATCGCGACGCTGGTGACCGCAACGCTGGTGGTCGGTTCGGTCAGCAACATCGTCAGCGGCGGCGTGCAGGCCGGAGCAACGGTCGCCGGCAGTGCCGCCAGCGCCATGACCCAGGCTGCCGGTAGCGCGCTCGGTCATACCGACAATGACCCGTACGGTTACTTCATCGACAGCCTGTTTCGTGATGATCGACCCGTCGCTGTCAGCGAGGACGCCGTCAATGGCACCGTCACCCGGATCTTCGCGCGCAGCCTGCGTAACGACGGTCAATTGGCGCCCGAGGATCGGACCTACCTGGCACAACTGGTCGCGCAGCGGACCAACCTTACTCAAGCGGATGCCGAGCGCCGTGTCGATGAAGTCTATGCCCGCACCCAGAAAGCCGTTGCCGACGCCAAACTGGCGGCGCAACAAGCGGCTGACACCGCAGCTAAAGTCGCAGCCTTGACCGCGTTGTGGATGTTTGTCGCGCTGCTGGCCGGTGCATTTTTTGCCAGCCTCGCCGCGATCTTCGGCGGTCGTCGTCGGGATGCCGTGGAGTACCTGGAAACCGATGCCTACGTAACCACCACCACAACCACGACGCTGCCACCTGTTCGCTAACCCAGGAGAACCTTCATGCGCTCTATATTGCTGTTCTTTCTCGGCGTACCGATCCCGATCATCATTCTGATTGCCTTGCTCACGTGACCCCTTTGAGGCACTTGCTTGCGCCGCTTCTACTTCAGGTAGAAGCGGCGTTTTGCTTTTCGGATGCCCAAGCAGCGAGAATCGCCCCAGCGGGAGCACATCCGCTCCCGCTTTTAATGTTGTGTTGCCTCACAGGAGAAATACCTTGGACAAAAAGGAAAGCAAACGGCAACTGGTGACGATGCTCGAAAGCGGGCGTTCGAAGACCGAAATTTTCAAGACACTGTCCGGCGGCGAGGTCAAGGATCGGGTGCTAGCGTACTGGATCGGTGCCTATGCAGATCCTGCGCTGTGTCAGCGGCATTCCGGCAAGATCAAGACCTTACTTTTTCTGACCATTGTCCAAGCGTTGCTCGGTGCTGTCTTCGGGTTCTTCCTCGGCTCGATGATCGGGCCAGGTGCCGCTGTGTTTTTCACCCTGTTTGCCGCAGGGATGCCGTTGCTGTTCGCTTGGGGTTTTTATAAGAACGTCGCCCAGGCCTACACTATTTACGTGATCCTTTCCCTGAGCCAGTTTCCGCGAATGTTCCAGGGGTTTGAGGAAGATCCGTTGCTGACGCTCATGGGTGCGGCAATCACCTTGGGCATGGTGTTGTTCGTCGCTTACCTCAAGACGCTGTTGTTCCCGGACTTGGGGTTCCTCGGCTCGAAGAAGGTCAAAGGACGCTACGTGTTTTCCAGCTGAAGATCGGTGCCGAGCGCGGCAGAAATGGAATGCTTGAGGACACCTTCGCGGGCAAGTCGGATCGCCGCACCGCTCGCTCCTACAGGTAGCTCGCATGATCGGCGATGACCTGTGATGATCGTTCCCACGCAGAGCATGGGAACGATCGTTGTGGCTCAGTTAATCGGCGTACCGACAAACACCTCAAGCCCCTCGGCATACACCGTGAAGGCGCTGATCCGAGGAAACTGCGCGGCTTCCACCTGATCCGGCACCACCAGGTTGGTAAAACTCCAGGCCACCGCCAGGGTAATCCCCTCCTGCGCAATCGAACCGTCGGTTTTCAGTGGCTGCTTTTCCAACTCTCGCTCCAGCGCCGAATACGCCGCGGCCAATTGCCCTTCGACCCGTTCCACCCAGGGCGCGTACTGAATCTCCGCCGGCCGCAGGTTGCGTTCGTAGTAAAGCTGCACCGACTTCTCACACGCCGCCAACGCCAGGCCGGTCAGCCGTAGTGAGCGCAAGCGTTGCTCCAGATCGTTGGGTATCAGGCTTTTACCCGGCGCGGCCAGAGCTTCCAGGTAGTCGATGATCAGCGTCGAATCCATCAACACCTCGCCGTCATCCAGCACCAGGGTCGGCGCCTTCACCACCGGGTTGATCTGCTGGAATTGCTCGAAGGTCCTGAACACCGAAACCGACTCGTGCTCCAGCGGTATGCCCAGGCATTTGGCGGAAATGGCGACGCGCCGCACGTAGGGTGAATCCAGCATGCCGATCAGTTTCATTGAGCCTCTCCTCGACGGTCCTTGGGGGATGGACAACCTTAGCTGAGGTTCAGCGACCTGCAAACAGCCTCGCGCTAATCCTCGGAGGCTAATCCTCAAAGGCTAATCCTCAAAGCCCACCTGCTCATGAATCTCATCGACCTTCAATTCCAGCCGATAAGCCACGGCGATAAACAGCGCCTGGCACAGGCACAAGGTCGCACTCAGCGAGCGGAAGGCAAACGAACTGCCTTCGTTGACCAACAGCACCGTGTTGGCGCGCTTGGCCAACGGTGAAAGGTTGCTGTCGGTGATGATCAGGGTTTTCGCCTGATGGTGCTGGGCAATACGCAGGCAGTGCTGGGTTTCCTTGCCGTAGGGCGTAAAGCTGATGGCGATCACCAGGTCATTGGCGCGCACGCTGCGCATCTGCTCGCGATAACTGCCGCCCAGGCCCGACACCAGATGGATGCGCTTGTTGGTGTGTTGCAGGTTGTAGACCAGATAATCGGCCACCGCGAACGAGCGGCGCACCCCGACCACGTAGATGTTGTCGGCATTCACCACCAGGTCCACGGCTTTGTCGAAGGCTTGGTCATCGAGTTCCAGCCCCAGCCGCTCGATGCCCGACAGGGTGGCGTTGATGCATTCGCGCGCCAGATCGCCGCCGCTGGCCTTCTGGGACTTGTTGGCGATCATGCTGCGAATACGCTGCTGGTAATTCTGCACCGGCGTGGTCTTGTGGGTGTAGGCCTCGCGAAACAGCGCCTGCATTTCGCTGAAACCACTGAAGCCGAAACGCTGGGAAAACCGCACGATGGCCGACGGGTGCACTTCGCATTCACGGGCGATATCACTGATGCGGTCGACCATGATCCGGTCGCTCTGCTGGCTCATATAGCTGGCGATGCGTTTGAGCTGGCGCGGCAGGCTTTCGTATTCATCGGTGATCAACTGCAACAAACGCTCGGCATTGATCGGAGGGCTGGCGAGATCGCTGTCGGGCGTGCTCTCGGTCGTAGCCGGCTGATCGGTGCGGGACATAAGGAATCCTTCTGGCTTGTGCTTATAGAGATGACAGGCGGGTCATCCCCTGACAATAGGGTTGGCTGTGCGCAGTCTACAGGGTAGGCCGGAATAAAATCTTGAGCTTGCGCCCGCCTTGGGGTCTGCTGAAACGATGCACTGCGTCTGGAACGCTTGTGCAGAAGTTTATTGGAAAAAATATTCCACGTAAAAAATATTTGGAATAATTATTGATTGTTCGGTCCCGGTCGTTTTAGTCTGCATCCACCAAGAGTGTTCGGCGCCTTCATCGCCCGAACGCAGGCTGATAAAAATAACAGGAGCCAGCATGGGCCAGACTCGTTTTGCCAGTGGGCGTCAATTGGATCTGATTTGCCTGGGGCGCCTAGGCGTCGACCTCTATGCGCAGCAAGTCGGAGCGCGGCTGGAGGATGTAAGCAGCTTCGCCAAATACCTCGGCGGTTCGTCCGCCAACATCGCCTTCGGCACCGCTCGGCTGGGTCTGAAATCGGCGATGCTGAGCCGGGTAGGGGACGACCACATGGGCCGCTTCCTCGTTGAATCGCTGACCCGCGAAGGCTGCGACGTCAGCGGCATCAAGGTCGATCCGGAACGCCTGACCGCCATGGTCCTGCTGGGCCTCAAGGACCGCGAAACCTTTCCGCTGGTGTTCTACCGCGAAAACTGCGCCGACATGGCGTTACGCGCCGAAGACATCAACGAAGCCTTCATTGCTTCCAGCAAAGCCCTGCTGATTACCGGCACCCATTTCTCCACCGACGGCGTCTACAAGGCGAGCATTCAGGCGCTGGACTATGCCGAGAAGCACAACGTCAAACGGGTGCTGGACATCGACTACCGCCCGGTGCTCTGGGGGCTGGCCGGCAAGGCGGACGGCGAAACCCGGTTCGTCGCTGATCAGAACGTCAGCCAGCATGTGCAGAAAATCCTCCCGCGTTTCGACCTGATCGTCGGCACTGAAGAAGAATTCCTGATTGCCGGGGGCTCCGAGGATTTGCTCACTGCGCTGCGCAATGTCCGGCAACTGAGCGCGGCGACGTTGGTGGTCAAACTCGGCCCGCAAGGCTGCACGGTGATTCACGGAGCGATTCCGGCGCGTCTGGAAGACGGCGCGATCTATCCCGGCGTGCGCGTCGAAGTGCTGAATGTGCTGGGGGCCGGCGATGCGTTCATGTCGGGTTTCCTCAGCGGCTGGCTGGAGGACGCCAGCGACGAGCGTTGCTGCCAGTTGGCCAATGCCTGTGGCGCTCTGGTGGTGTCGCGCCATGCCTGCGCCCCGGCGATGCCGACCCGCGCCGAACTCGATTACTTGTTCAGCAGCCCGGTGCCAATCACCCGGCCGGATCAGGACGCCGTGTTGCAGCGCCTGCATCAAGTCAGCGTGCCGCGCAAACAGTGGAAACAACTGTTCATCTTTGCCTTCGATCATCGCGGGCAGTTGGTGGAGCTGGCCCACAAGGGCGGTCGCGACCTGAACGCGATCGGCGAACTCAAACAACTCTTTATCCAGGCCGTGGAACGGGTCGAAGCGGATTTGCGTGAGCAGGGCGTCGACGCCGACGTTGGTTTGCTGGCCGATCAACGTTTCGGTCAGGACGCGCTGAACGCTGCCACCGGTCGCGGCTGGTGGGTGGCACGGCCGGTGGAGGTGCAGGGCTCGCGGCCATTGGCGTTCGAGCACGGTCGCTCGATCGGCAGCAATCTGATCGCCTGGCCGCAGGAACAAATCATCAAGTGCCTGGTGCAATTCCACCCCGATGACGAACCGCTGCTGCGTCTGGAGCAGGAAGCGCAGATCAAGGGGTTGTATCAGGCGTCGCAAGTCAGCGGTCATGAACTGCTGCTGGAGATCATTCCGCCCAAGGATCACCCGTCCGCGCATCCGGACGTGCTGTATCGCGCGCTGAAACGCCTCTACAACCTGGGCATCTACCCGGCGTGGTGGAAGATCGAAGCGCAAAGCGCCGAGGAATGGAAACAACTCGACGAGCTGATTCAGGAACGCGATCCGTACTGCCGTGGCGTGGTGCTGTTGGGCCTGAATGCGCCAGCGGCGGCGTTGGCCGAAGGGTTTCAGCAGGCCAGCCAGAGCCAGACCTGCCGAGGTTTTGCCGTAGGCCGGACGATTTTCCAGGAACCGAGCCGCGCGTGGATGGCCGGTGAAATCGACGACGAAACGCTGATCCGCCAGGTGCAGGGCACGTTCGTCGAACTGATCGATGCCTGGTGCACGGCCCGGAGTTGAATATTTTCAATATGTGAACACTGAACCTGTAGGAGCGAGCCTGCTCGCGATAGCGGACTGACAGTCAATATTAAAGTCGCCTGACACACCGCTATCGCGAGCAGGCTCGCTCCCACAGGGTTTCGCGCCGCATTCAATGGTTATGTAAAACAATAAAAGGTGCAGCCATGCCCGCTATCCGAATTGGCATCAACCCGATCTCCTGGAGCAACGACGACTTGCCATCCCTGGGGGGCGAGACGCCGTTGAGCACTGCCCTCAGCGAAGGCAAGGACATCGGCTACGAAGGCTTCGAACTCAACGGTAAATTCCCCAAGGATGCCAAAGGCGTCGGCGACGTGCTGCGGCCTTACGATCTGGCGCTGGTGTCCGGCTGGTATTCCAGCCGTCTGGCCCGCCGTTCCGTGGCCGAGGAAATCGACGCCATCGCCAGCCATGTCGAGTTGCTGGCGAAGAACGGCGCCAAGGTGCTGGTCTATGGCGAAGTCGCTGACTCGATTCAAGGCCAGCGCATTCCGCTGGTCGAGCGCCCGCGTTTTCACAGCGAGCAGGCCTGGCAGGAATACGCCGACAAACTCACCGAACTGGCACGCTTTACCCTGTCCCAAGGCGTGCGCCTGGCGTATCACCATCACATGGGCGCCTACGTCGAATCCCCGGCCGACATCGACAAACTGATGGCATTGACCGGCAGCGAAGTCGGCCTGCTGTTCGATTCGGGTCACTGCTACATGGGCGGCGGTGAACCCTTGCAGGTGCTGCGCAAACACATCGAGCGTATCTGCCACGTGCATTTCAAGGACGTGCGCAAACCGGTGGTGCAACTGGCGCGCAACAATCTGTGGAGCTTCCCGGACTGCATCATCAACGGCACCTTCACCGTGCCCGGCGATGGCGACATCGATTTCGGCGCCTTGCTCGACGTACTGCTGGGTGCCGATTACCACGGCTGGCTGGTGGTCGAGGCCGAGCAGGATCCGGCGGTGGCACCGAGTTACGTCTACGCCAAAAAAGGCTACGACACGCTGCGTGCGCTGCTCGACGAGAGGATTAAGTAATGAGCCTCTTGGTCAAAAGCAATGCCCGCGGCCGGACCATGGTCGAGTTGGGGCAGGGTGAACTGGAATACATCGGCTTCGCCGCGTACCGCCTGAGCCTCGGCGAAACCCTGCCGGTCAGCGCCGGTGACAAGGAATTGTGCCTGGTGCTGCTCAGCGGTCGGGTCAGCATCAAGGGCGAAGCGCCGGGGCAGGGCGCGTTCAATTGGGACAACATCGGCGATCGCCAATCGGTGTTCGAAGACAAGTCGCCGTTCGCTGCGTACTTGCCACCGGGCAGTCAGGCGCAAGTGGTCGCACTCAGCGACGTGCAAATCGCCGTTTGCGCCGCGCCCGGTTCGACCGCCGAAAATCACAGCCCACGGCTGATCAAACCCGACAGCATGAAACGCAGCGTGCGTGGCAAGGGCGCCAACACCCGCTACGTCTGCGACATCCTGCCGGACACCGAGCCGGCCCATTCGCTGCTGGTGGTGGAAGTGCGTACGCCGTCGGGTCACTCGTCGAGCTACCCGCCGCACAAGCACGACACCGACGATCTGCCACACCAGAGTTTTCTCGAAGAAACCTATTACCACCAGATCAACCCGCCCCAGGGCTTCGTGTTCCAGCGGGTCTACACCGACGATCGCAGCATCGACCAGGCCATGGCCGTGGAGAACAGCGACCTGGTCGTCGTGCCCAAGGGCTATCACCCGGTCAGCGTGCCCTACGGCTACGAGTCGTATTACCTGAACGTGATGGCCGGGCCGAAACGCGTCTGGCAGTTCCATAACGATCCGCAGCACAGTTGGCTGCTTGAGCTCTGAACTAAAAAGCCTGAATTTCAACATCCGAACGGAGAACAAGAACAATGAGTGACGCCCCGGTAATAGGCCATTACATCGACGGTCAGGTGCAAGACAGCGGCAACGAGCGGTTCAGCAATGTCTTCAATCCGGCCACCGGCGCGGTTCAGGCGCGGGTCGGGCTGGCCAGCCAGAAGACCGTGGACGATGCCGTCGCCTCAGCCCTGAAGGCGTTCCCGGCGTGGTCCGAACAATCGTCCCTGCGCCGTTCGCGGGTGATGTTCAAGTTCAAGGAACTGCTCGACCGCCATCACAATGAACTGGCGGAAATCATCAGCCGCGAACACGGCAAGGTGTTCTCGGACGCCAAGGGCGAAGTGACGCGCGGCATCGAAATTGTCGAGTACGCCTGTGGTGCGCCGAACCTGCTGAAAACCAATTTCAGCGATAACATCGGCGGCGGCATCGACAACTGGAACCTGCGCCAACCGTTGGGCGTGTGTGCCGGCGTAACCCCGTTCAACTTCCCGGTGATGGTGCCGCTGTGGATGATTCCGCTGGCGCTGGTCACCGGTAACTGCTTCATCCTCAAACCGTCCGAGAGAGACCCGTCGGCCAGTTTGCTGATGGCGAAATTATTGACCGAAGCCGGGTTGCCGGACGGTGTGTTCAACGTGGTCCAGGGCGACAAGGCCGCGGTCGACGCCTTGTTGCAACACCCGGACATCGAGGCGATTTCCTTTGTCGGTTCGACGCCGATTGCCGAGTACATCCACCAGCAAGCGACTTCGCGCGGCAAACGCGTACAGGCGCTGGGCGGGGCGAAGAACCACATGATCGTCATGCCCGACGCCGATCTGGACCAAGCGGCAGATGCATTGATCGGCGCCGCGTACGGCTCGGCCGGTGAGCGCTGCATGGCGATTTCGATTGCCGTGGCGGTCGGCGATGTCGGCGACCAGTTGATTGCCAAACTGCTGCCGCGCATCGATCAATTGAAGGTCGGCAATGGCATGCAGGACGACAGCGATATGGGACCGCTGGTGACCGCCGAGCACAAGGCCAAGGTCGAGGGCTTTATCGGCGAAGGCGTGGCCCAGGGCGCGCAGCTGATTGTCGACGGGCGCAACTTCAAGGTGCCGGGGGCCGAGGATGGTTTCTTCGTCGGCGCGACGCTGTTCGACAACGTCACGATCGAGATGAGCATCTACCAGCAAGAGATCTTCGGCCCGGTGCTGGGCATCGTGCGCGTGCCGGATTTCGCCAGCGCCGTGGCGTTGATCAATGCCCATGAATTCGGCAACGGCGTGTCCTGCTTCACCAGCGATGGCGGCATCGCCCGCTCGTTTGCCCGCAACATCAAGGTCGGCATGGTCGGCATCAACGTACCGATTCCGGTACCCATGGCCTGGCACTCGTTCGGCGGCTGGAAGCGCTCGCTGTTCGGTGATCACCACGCTTACGGTGAAGAAGGCATTCGCTTCTACAGCCGCTACAAAAGCGTGATGCAGCGCTGGCCCGACAGCATCGCCAAGGGCCCTGAATTCAGCATGCCGACAGCCAACTAATTCACTTGTGCGGAGAACAACAAAAAATGAGCAAACCCCTGCGTTTCGCCCTGAATCGTATGGTCGCCCCGCGTTTGTCCCTGCCCGCGTTCATCGAGTTGGCGGTGGCCCTCAAGGCCGATGCCATTGAGATCCGCAACGACCTCAAGGGCGTCGAGATCGAGGACGGCACCGCGCCCGCACACGTGCGTGAACTGTGCGCGGCCAAAGGCATCACCGTGCTATCGATCAACGCGCTGTATCCGTTCGATGTGTGGAATGACGAGCGCCGTGCACACGCGCTGAAACTCGCCGCTTATGCCCGTGATTGTGGCGCGCAGGGTTTGGTGATGTGCCCGTTGAACGACCGCGCCGATCCACGAACCGAAGCGCAGCGTGCTTCCGGCCTGCGCACGGCGCTGAGTGAACTGGCGCCGATCCTGCGCGATCACGGCATCCTCGGTTTCATCGAACCGCTGGGTTTCGAAGAGTGCTCGTTGCGGCGCAAACGCACGGCGGTCGACGCGATCAAGGCCATCGGTGGGCTGGATGTGTTCCGTCTGGTGCATGACACCTTTCACCATCACTTGGCCAGCGAACATGAATTCTTCCCCGAGCTGACCGGGCTGGTGCACATCTCCGGCGTCGAAGATGCCGAGGCGCCACTGGCGACCATCCGCGACGGCCATCGGGTGCTGGTGGGCGAGGGCGATATCCTCGGCAACGCGGCGCAGATCGAGACCTTGCTCGCTACTGGCTACAGCGGCTACCTGTCGTTCGAACCGTTCGCCGACAGTGTCCATGGCCTGGCGGATATCCAGACGGCGATTGGCGCGAGCATGGATCACCTGCAGAAATCCCTGAGCTGACATCTCCCCCCCGTAGGAGCTGCCGAAGGCTGCGATCTTTTGATCTTGTTTTTAAGGATCAGGATCAAAAGATCGCAGCCTTCGGCAGCTCCTACAGGGGATCGGATTTGCATACAGAAAAGGTGCAAGCATGACCACAACAAGACTGACCATGGCCCAGGCCCTGGTGAAATTCCTCGATAACCAGTACATCGAGGTCGATGGGGTCCAGAGCAAATTCGTCGCCGGGATCTTTACCATTTTCGGCCACGGTAATGTGCTGGGTCTGGGGCAAGCCCTGGAGCAGGACAGCGGCGACCTGATCGTCCATCAGGGTCGCAACGAGCAAGGCATGGCCCACGCCGCCATCGGGTTTGCCAAGCAACACCTGCGGCGCAAGATCTACGCCTGCTCTTCATCGGTAGGGCCGGGAGCGGCGAACATGCTGACCGCTGCCGCGACGGCCACTGCCAACCGTATTCCCTTGCTGCTGTTGCCCGGCGACGTCTACGCCTGCCGTCAACCGGACCCGGTGCTGCAACAGATCGAGCAGTTCCACGACCTGAGCATCAGCACCAACGATGCGTTCAAGGCCGTGAGCAAATACTGGGACCGCATCAACCGTCCCGAGCAACTGATGACCGCGGCGATCCACGCCATGCGCGTGCTCACCGACCCCGCCGAAACCGGCGCGGTGACCCTGGCCTTGCCGCAAGACGTGCAGGCCGAGGCGTACGACTACCCCGATTACTTCCTGCAAAAACGCGTGCACCGCATCGAGCGCCGCCCGGCCACCGAAGCGATGCTCGGTGATGCGTTGGCCCTGTTCAAAGGCAAGCGCAAGCCGCTGATCATCTGCGGCGGTGGGGTCAAATATTCCGGCGCCAATGCAGCGTTGCAGGCGTTCGCCGAGCGCTTCGATATTCCCTTTGCCGAAACCCAGGCCGGCAAGAGCGCGGTGGTGTCCAGCCATCCGCTGAACGTTGGCGGGATCGGCGAAACCGGTTGCCTGGCGGCGAACCTGTTGGCCAAGGATGCTGATTTGATCATCGGTGTCGGCACTCGCTACAGCGATTTCACCACCGCGTCGAAATCCTTGTTCAAGCACCCGGACGTGCAATTTCTCAACCTAAATATCAGCCCTTGTGATGCCCTGAAACTCGACGGCGTGCAACTGCTGGCAGACGCCAAAACCGGCTTGAGCGCCTTGGCCGATGTGTTGGGCGACTATCGCTCCAGCTGGGGTGATCAAACCCGCCAGGCCAAGGCGCAGCTGGATGAGGAAGTGGATCGCATTTATCAGGTTGAGTATCAGGCCGAGAATTTTGTCCCGGAAATCAACGACCACATGGACCCGGCAGTGCTGCGCGAATTCATCGAGCTGACCGGTTCCTGCCTGACCCAGAGCCGGGTGCTCGGCGTGCTCAATCAAACCCTGTCTGATGACGCGGTAATCGTCGCCGCCGCCGGCAGTCTGCCCGGCGACTTGCAACGCAGCTGGCGCAGCAAGGGCGTGAACACTTACCACGTCGAGTACGGTTATTCGTGCATGGGTTACGAGGTGAACGCCGCACTGGGCGTGAAGCTCGCCGAGCCTGAGCGCGAGGTCTACGCACTGGTGGGCGATGGCTCCTACATGATGCTGCACTCGGAGCTGGCGACCTCGATCCAGGAGCGGCGCAAGATCAACGTGGTGCTGCTGGACAACATGACCTTCGGTTGCATCAACAACCTGCAAATGGAACACGGCATGGACAGCTTCGGCACCGAGTTCCGGTTCCGTAACCCGGAAACCGGCAAGCTCGATGGCGGCTTCGTGCCGGTGGATTTCGCCATGAGCGCGGCGGCTTACGGCTGCAAGACTTACAAAGTGAACACCGTTGAACAGTTGCAAGCTGCGTTGGCGGATGCGCGGTTGCAGACGGTGTCGACGCTGATCGATATCAAGGTTTTGCCCAAAACTATGATTCACAAATACCTGTCGTGGTGGCGGGTCGGCGTGGCGCAAGTCTCCACCAGCGCCCGCACCGATGCGGTGGCCAAGACCCTCAATGAACGACTGACCAAGGCCCGTCAATACTGATTGCCCTGAACGAACCCACAGGAGTGTTTATATGTCTTTGCTTTCCAATTCGTTGCGGATCGGCGTTATCGGCACCGGGGCCATCGGCCAGGACCACATCCGTCGTTGCAGCCAGACCTTGCTCAACAGCCAGGTCGTCGCGGTCACCGACATCAATCTGCAGCAAGCGGCCAAGGTCGTTTCCGATCTGAAACTGACGGCCGAGGTCTATCCCGACGGTCATGCGCTGATCAAGGCACCGGAAGTCGAGGCGATCCTCGTGACCTCCTGGGGCCCGAGCCACGAAGAATTTGTACTGGCAGCGATTGCCGCCGGCAAACCGGTGTTCTGCGAGAAACCACTGGCGGTCACCGCCGAAGGGTGCCGCAAGATCGTCGAGGCCGAAGTGGCCCACGGCAAGCGGCTGGTGCAGGTCGGTTTCATGCGCCCGTACGATGAAGGGTATCGGGCGTTGAAAACAGTGATCGACAGCGGCCAGATCGGCGAGCCGTTGATGCTGCACTGCGCCCACCGCAACCCGACCGTGGGTGAAAACTACAAGACTGACATGGCGATCACCGACACGCTGATTCATGAGCTGGACGTGTTGCGCTGGTTGCTCGACGACGATTATGTGTCGGTGCAAGTGGTGTTCCCGCGCAAGACCAGCAAGGCCCACGCCCATTTGAAAGACCCGCAGATCGTGCTGCTGGAAACCGCCAAGGGCACGCGCATTGATGTGGAAGTGTTCGTCAACTGCCAGTACGGCTACGACATCCAGTGCGAAGTGGTGGGGGAGACCGGCATCGCCAAACTGCCGGAGCCGTCGCAGGTTCAATTGCGCAGCGGGGCGAAGCTGTCCAATGCGATTCTGATGGACTGGAAGGATCGTTTCATCGCCGCGTACGACGTCGAGTTGCAGGCGTTTATCGATGGCGTACGGGCCGGGCAGGTCGGCGGGCCGTCGGCATGGGATGGTTTCGCGGCAGCGGTGGCGGCGGATGCCTGCATCGAAGCGCAGAGCAGCGGCCAGATCGTAAAAGTCGGCCTGCCCGACCGCCCCCGCTTCTACGGCTAACCCCAACCTGATCTTTGCTGACACTCATCGATCATGTAGGAGCTGCCGCAGGCTGCGATCTTTTGATTTTGCTTTTTAGAATCAAGATCAAAAGATCGCAGCCTTCGGCAGCTCCTACAGGGAATGGTGTCGGTTCTGGCTAAGGAGAACTAAAAAACATGCGCATCGCACTAGACCCCTACATGTACCGCAACCTGTCCTTGGGCAAGATGGTCGACAAGGTTGCCGAGCTTGGTTACGAACACATCGAGCTGTCGCCCCGGGAAGATTTCCTGCCGTTCTATAAAGCCCCGCGGGTCGACAAGGCGCGGATCAAGGAATTTCGCAAAGCCCTGAGCGACACCGGAGTCAAACTCTCTTCCTTATTACCGATGTACCACTGGGCTGCCGCCGATGAAGGTTTGCGTGTGGCCGCCGTGCGTAACTGGAAGCGCGCGATCCAGATTGCCGTGGAGATGGACTGCGAGCTGGTCAACACCGAGTTCACCGGCCAGTCGGACAACCCGCTGGTGTGCGAAAACCAGTTCATGCGCTCCATGGACGAGCTGATCCCCGAGTTCGAACGCGAAGGCATCAAGCTCGATATCCAGGCCCATCCTTATGACTTCTGCGAGCGCAATAACGAGTCCGTGGACATCATCCGCGGACTGGACCGGGACTGGATCAATTACCTCTACGCCGCGCCGCACACGTTTTTCTATGACGACGGTGTCGGTGATATCGCCTCGATGCTCAAGTACGCCGGCTCGAAACTGAGCCACTTGATCATCGCCGACACCTACAACCACAAGGCTTCCTCGGGCTTGCGCTACATCGTCAACCCGCCGGGCGTCACCGCCACCGTGCACCAGCATCTGGACATCGGCCAGGGCGAGGTCGACTGGGAAGCATTTTTCGGCACCCTGCGCGAGATCAAGTTCGATGGCATCGCGACCGTCTCGGTATTCGCCTGGGAAGACCGGCCGGACGAGTCCAATCGCATGATGCTTGAACGCGTGACCCGCGAACTCTGCCGCTAGCGGCCTTCACACTTCCCGTGTAGGAGCTGCCGAAGGCTGCGATCTTTTGATCTTGATTTGGCTTTTAGAAACAAGATCAAAAGATCGCAGCCTTCGGCAGCTCCTACGGGTGCATAACAATAAGAAGGAGTTGATTCATGCGTATCGGACTTGTCGGTTACGGCCATGGCGGCCGGTTTTTCCATGCTCCGCTGATCAGCAGTTTGCCGGCGGCGACCTTTGTAGGCGTGGTCACCCGTTCTGCCGAGCGCCGACAACTGCTGGCGGCGGAGCATCCCGGTGTGCCGGCTTTCGACAGCATCGGCCAACTGGTCGAAGCCGGGGTCGATGTGCTGGTCGTGTCCACGCCGCTCAAAGGTCGCCCGGCGCTGGTGCTCGACGCCATCGAACACGGTGTGGCGGTGGTCAGCGACAAGCCGTTCGCTGCTGATGCGCAACAAGCGCAAACCCTGATAACCATGGCCGAGCGCCAAGGCGTGCAACTGAGCGTCTACCAGAACCGGCGCTGGGACTCGGACTTTCTCACCGTGCGCAAACTCATCGAGTCCGGTGCGCTGGGTCAGGTCACCCGTTTCGAATCGCGGATCGAGCGCTATTCGCCGCAGTCGGTGAACAACGGCAGCGGCGGCGGTTTCCTGCGCGATCTGGGCAGCCATCTGGTGGATCAGGCGCTCTTGTTGTTCGGCCCCGTCACCCGGGTTTACGCCGAACTGGATTACCTCGAAAAAGGCCAGGTTTTCGACAACGGCTTCTTTATGTCCCTGACCCATGCCAACGGCGTGATCTCGCACCTGGGCGGTAGTTGCCTGCAAAACACCCCCGGCCCGCGTTTTCGCGTGACCGGCTCCCAGGGCTGCTACAGCGTCGACGGTCTGGATGGGCAGGAGGCGTCGACCCTCGCCGGGCTTACGCCGAAATCCGAAGGCGAGCGCTGGGGCGTCGAAGAGCACCGGCGCTGGGGCTGGTTCGAGCAGGGCGAGGTGCGTGAGCGGGTCCCATCCGAGCGTGGCTGCTGGAACCAGTTCTATTTGCAGCTACAAACCGCGTTACAGAGCGGTGGCCCACTGCCGGTCGATGCCCGTGATGCACTGGCGACCACCCGCGTGCTAGACGCTGCGCGGCTCAGCTTCGAGCGCCATCAAGTGGTGACACTGAGCCCGTTCGACAGTCATGGAATAAAATCAGAATAAAATTCTAAAATGAGTTGATATAGAAATTATTTTCCAATAAAGTCATTTCCAGGTTGCCGACTATCAACGTCCGATCACGCTCAAGCAGGCCTTGAGCGGGTGAAGGACGCACCAAAAACAAGAAACAGAAGCCAGGTACCGTCGATGAAAACCTTCAACTCTGCGCTGCATGCTTTACGTTCCGCGCTGCACCTCTCTCGCGACCTGCCTCGCGTCTCGTTTCATTCCTTCTTTCGCTTGCTTTGCGTCGAACGCAATGGCGCCCTGGTCTGCTGTATTCCGGGTGCACCGATTGTCCGCTTGCCCACTTACTGAAATCGTCACGCCTTATCCATAAAACCAACAAGAATGTGGAGAAAGACTTTTCATGAAGACCAAGATCCGTTTCGCCTCGCTGGCCTTGTCCCTGATGTTCGCCAGCGGCGCCGCACTCGCTGACATGAAGATCGGCGTCAGCATGTCGCAGTTCGATGACACCTGGCTGACCTACCTGCGCGAATCCATGGACACCAAAGCCAAGTCCTACCCCGATGGCGTCAAGCTGCAGTTCGAAGACGCGCGCAGCGACGTGGTCAGGCAGCTGAGCCAGGTAGAAAGCTTCATCAGTCAGAATGTCGACGCCATTGTGGTCAACCCGGTGGATACCGCCGCCACCAAAAAAATCACCGAAGCAGCGGTCAAGGCCGGTATTCCGCTGGTGTACGTCAATCGTCGTCCCGATGACCTGAACCTGCCCAAAGGTGTGGTCACTGTCGCCTCCAACGATCTGGAAGCCGGCCAGATGCAGATGCAATACCTGGCCGAAAAAATGGGCGGCAAGGGCGACATCGTGATTTTGCTCGGTGATTTGGCCAACAACTCCACCACCAACCGCACCAAGGGCGTAAAAGAGGTGCTGACCAAGTACCCGAACATCAAGATCGAGCAAGAACAGTCCGGCATCTGGTTGCGGGACAAGGGCATGACCCTGGTCAACGACTGGCTGACCCAGGGCCGCAAATTCGACGCGGTGGTCTCTAACAATGACGAGATGGCGATTGGCGCGGCCATGGCCCTGCAACAGGCTGGCGTCGCCAAAGGCAGTGTGCTGATCGCCGGTGTCGACGGTACGCCTGACGGTTTGAACGCGGTGAAGAAGGGCTCTCTGCTGGTCTCGGTGTTCCAGGATGCCAAGGGTCAGGCAGACGGTTCGATCGACACGGCGGTGAAAATGGCCAGGAACGAACCAGTCGAACCGGCCGTGTGGGTGCCATATCGCCTGATCACGCTGCAGAACGTCGACACCTTCAAATAGTCCGTCCGTTCGATAACAACAATAAGCACGCAAGGTTGCAACGCGACCTTGCTGATGGAGTACCTGATCATGTTCGCTTCAGCGACTGCTTCGAGCACCCCGTTAATGGGTGTCCAGCCGACAGCAACACCTGTCGATGAGCCGTACCTGCTGGAAATCATCAACGTCAGCAAGGGTTTTCCCGGTGTGGTGGCCTTGTCCGACGTACAGCTGCGGGTGCGTCCTGGTTCCGTGCTGGCGCTGATGGGCGAGAACGGCGCCGGCAAATCCACCCTGATGAAAATCATTGCCGGCATCTACCAGCCGGACGCCGGCGAGTTGCGCCTGCGGGGCAAGCCGGTGGTCTTTGAAACACCACTGGCTGCGCTCCAGGCCGGGATCGCGATGATCCACCAGGAGCTCAACTTGATGCCGCACATGAGTATCGCCGAGAACATCTGGATCGGCCGCGAACAGCTCAACGGCCTGCACATGATCGACCATCGCGAGATGCACCGTTGCACCGCCAAACTGCTGGAACGCCTGCGGATCAACCTCGACCCGGAAGAACAGGTGGGCAACCTGAGCATCGCCGAACGGCAGATGGTCGAGATCGCCAAGGCTGTGTCCTATGACTCCGACGTCCTGATCATGGACGAGCCGACCTCGGCCATCACCGATAAGGAAGTCGCCCATCTGTTCTCGATCATTGCCGACCTCAAGCGCCAGGGCAAAGGCATCATCTACATCACCCACAAAATGAACGAAGTGTTCAGCATCGCCGATGAAGTGGCGGTGTTCCGTGACGGCGCCTACATCGGCCTGCAGCGGGCCGACAGCATGGACGGCGACAGCCTGATTTCAATGATGGTCGGCCGCGAGCTGAGCCAGTTGTTCCCGGTGCGCGAGAAGCCAATCGGCGATCTGTTGCTGTCGGTACGCGATCTCAAGCTGGACGGCATTTTCAAGGACGTCTCCTTCGACCTGCATGCCGGGGAGATCCTTGGCATCGCCGGGTTGATGGGCTCGGGGCGGACCAACGTCGCCGAAGCGATTTTCGGCATCACCCCAAGCGACGGCGGTGAAATCCGCCTCGACGGCGAGGTGGTGCGCATCAGCGATCCGCACATGGCGATCGAGAAGGGCTTCGCACTGTTGACCGAAGATCGCAAATTGAGCGGCCTGTTTCCGTGCCTGTCGGTGCTGGAAAACATGGAAATGGCAGTCTTGCCCCATTACGTCGGCAACGGCTTCATCCAGCAGAAAGCCTTGCGCGCGTTATGTGAAGACATGTGCAAGAAGCTGCGGGTGAAAACCCCGTCCCTGGAGCAATGCATCGACACGCTGTCCGGTGGTAATCAGCAGAAGGCCTTGCTGGCGCGCTGGCTGATGACCAATCCACGCATCCTGATTCTCGATGAGCCGACCCGGGGTATCGATGTCGGCGCAAAGGCCGAGATCTACCGGCTTATCTCCTACCTCGCCAGCGAAGGCATGGCGGTGATCATGATTTCCTCGGAACTGCCGGAAGTGCTGGGCATGAGCGACCGGGTCATGGTCATGCACGAGGGCGACCTGATGGGCACTCTCGACCGCAGCGAAGCGACCCAGGAACGGGTGATGCAACTGGCCTCGGGCATGTCCCAGTGTCATTAAATCAAGGGTGAACGCAGTTCAAGGGTGAAAGGGGATTGTGTGGCGAGGGAGCTTGCTCCCGCTGGGCTGCGAAGCGGCCCTAAAAGAATGGGACTGCTGCGCAGTCCAACGGGAGCAAGCTCCCTCGCCACAAACAAACTCCCTCGCCACACGGATTTCATTTGAAGGGTGAGTGGTTATGAACGCGATACTGGAAAACAAGCCTGCGGCGGTACCGGTCAAGAGTCGCCGGCGCTTTCCGACCGAGTTGAGTATCTTCCTGGTGCTGATCGGCATCGGCCTGGTCTTCGAAATGTTCGGCTGGATCGTGCGGGACCAGAGCTTCCTGATGAACTCTCAGCGTCTGGTGCTGATGATCTTGCAGGTGTCGATCATCGGCCTGCTGGCTATCGGAGTGACCCAGGTCATCATCACCACGGGTATCGACCTGTCTTCCGGTTCGGTGCTGGCGCTGTCGGCGATGATTGCCGCCAGCCTGGCCCAGACTTCGGACTTTGCCCGGGCGGTGTTTCCGTCCCTGACTGACTTGCCGGTGTGGATTCCAGTGATCGTCGGGCTCGGAGTGGGATTGCTGGCGGGGGCGATCAACGGCAGCATCATTGCGATCACCGGGATTCCGCCGTTCATTGCCACCCTCGGCATGATGGTCTCGGCCCGCGGCCTGGCGCGCTACTACACCGAAGGTCAGCCGGTGAGCATGCTCTCGGATTCCTACACGGCCATCGGACACGGCGCGATGCCGGTGATCATCTTTCTGGTGGTGGCGGTGATCTTTCACATCGCCCTGCGCTATACCAAGTACGGCAAGTACACCTACGCCATCGGCGGCAACATGCAGGCGGCGCGCACCTCCGGGATTAACGTCAAGCGGCATCTGGTGATCGTCTACAGCATCGCCGGGTTGCTTGCTGGCCTTGCCGGTGTGGTGGCGTCGGCGCGGGCCGCGACCGGGCAGGCCGGGATGGGCATGTCTTATGAACTGGATGCGATTGCCGCGGCAGTCATTGGCGGCACCAGCCTGGCCGGTGGCGTAGGGCGGATCACTGGCACCGTGATTGGCGCGTTGATCCTCGGGGTCATGGCCAGCGGCTTTACCTTTGTCGGGGTTGATGCTTATATTCAAGACATCATCAAGGGGCTGATTATTGTGGTGGCGGTGGTCATCGACCAGTACCGCAACAAGCGCAAACTCAAGCGCTGAAGCCGGACGAAACGCGAAAATGCGCCACGCCTGACCCGCGTGGCGCAGCCGTTTGTCTTCTATATACAGCCGCTCGACTGAATTTCTTGCTATAAACGCACTCCGATAAGCGCCTCAAAGCCAGCCGTAGCGCACTTTCAGGGCTTTGTCGGACAGATTTGCTGTCTTTTCAGTTGCTGAGGCCTCAAGTCGGCCTTAGACTGCCGCCCCTCGTAAATTGAGTGCCGGGTGGCGCTTGGAATAAACGGCGCCTTTCCAATGACCGCTTCAGGTTCAACGGATCGCTCCCTAATTCGCCTTAATGCACGTTTTTTTATAGAGATATCAATGACAAAGGACAAGTTGCTGGCCATGCCGGCGGATGACTACATGAATGCCGAGCAACATGCTTTTTTCTCTGAGCTGTTGCAGAACATGAAAGTCGAAACCCATGAGCGCATCGAGCAGAATCGCATCGCCATCGAGAGCCTGGACACCCCGGCCGATCCGGCTGACGCGGCTTCCGTCGAAGAAGAGCGCACCTGGCTGGTAAACGCGATCGATCGCGACCAGCGCATGCTGCCTCAGTTGGAACAAGCCCTGGAACGCATCAAGGAAGACAGCTTTGGCTGGTGCGACGACAGCGGCGAGGCCATCGGCCTGAAACGTCTGCTGATCAGCCCGACCACCAAGTACTGCATCGAAGCTCAAGAGCGTCACGAGCAGATCGACAAGCACCAGCGTCAGGCTTGATTCTGTGGGGTAACCAGTGAATAACTGGTTGCCCCTGAAAAGATCGCAGCCTTCGGCAGCTCCTACAGGTTTATGCGAACCTCTGTAGGAGCTGCCAAAGGCTGCGATCTTTGCTTTTCGACGTCTTCGAAAAATCTCACTCACTTCTATTGATCTGCTGCAACCCCCCACTACTAACGGACCATAGATAATGGCTTTGTAGTGGCGTTTAATGCGATCACAACAACTAGAAGACGTGTGGGGTGATGAAGATGACGAGGGACGGATCTCTGGTTGGGGCAATGCCTGCACCAGCACTTTTGCCGAAAAACCTTTGGCTGACGCCGACCTTGCAAAGCATCGCCCTGATGCTCTTGCTGTGCGGCATGGCATTGGCTGGCTGGTCGCTTTACCTTGGCCTGCCATTGGCCGTGCTGATTATCTGGCTGCCGCGCCTGCGCTCGCGCACTCTCCCTGATGCAACCCCCGCAGACAGTTCCAGCGCCATCGCCGAATTGACTCGCGATCTTTCCTACACCACCAGTCATAACGCCTTGTCGGCTGCCGGCGTGGCCTATTCGGTCAAGCAACTGGCGGACAAACTGCAATCGCAGCTCAACGCCGCGGCGCAGATTGTCAGCAGCGCTGAAGTGATGATCGCCACCGAGCACGCTACGTCGAAACTCAGTCGGGAAGCCTTGAGCGCGGCCAGCGAAGCCCATCAGAGCAGCGCGGCAGGGCGCACGGAACTGGTCGAGTCCATTGCGCGCATGCATCAACTCAGTGAGCGTGCCAGCAGCAGTCGCGAGCTGATCGAAGCGCTGAGCCTGCGCAGCGACGATATCCAGCGGGTCACGTTGGTGATCCAGTCCATCGCCAGCCAGACCAATTTGTTGGCGCTGAACGCTGCCATCGAAGCGGCGCGGGCCGGCGAGCACGGTCGCGGTTTTGCGGTGGTGGCCGATGAGGTTCGCGGGCTGGCCGCGCGCACGGCGACGGCGACCGGTGAAGTCGGGGAGATGGTTGCCGACATTCAGCAACGCACCGCGCAAGTGGTGGAGCAGATTCGTCAACTGGCGAGCGATCTGAATACCGGTGTTGCGCAAGTCGAGCACACCGGGAAGCACCTGGAAAACATCGCGCGCCTGGCCGCAGGGGGCGAAAGGCAGGTCGGGGAAATCGCTCAGGGCGCAGACACCAACCGTGAACAACTCGACAGTCTGTTCCACGCCATCGAACAGATGCGCAGCGATCTGGCGATCAGCGACCAGCAGACTCAGCGACTCGCCCAGGCAGCGGTGCAAATGGAAGGGCAGGCCGAAACCATCAGCGAACGCCTCGCCGCAGTCGGACTGGATGACTATCACCAGCGGATTTACGACCTGGCCCGCGAAGGGGCGAGTCAGATTGCGGCACGCTTCGAAGCGGATATCGATCAGGGCCGGATCAGCCTCGATGACCTGTTTGATCGCAGTTACCAGACAATCCCCAACACCAGCCCGGCCAAGTACCAGACCCGTTTCGACCGCTACACCGATCAGGTATTGCCGGCGATCCAGGAACCGTTGCTGCCGCGCCATGAAGGCCTGGTGTTCGCCATCGCCTGCACGCAGCAGGGTTATGTGCCCACCCATAACACCGTGTTCAGCCAGCCGCTGACCGGTGATGTGCAGGTCGATACCCTGCACAACCGCACCAAACGCAAATTCACCGACCGCACCGGGATCCGTTGTGGCAGCCACCAACAGGCCGTGTTGTTGCAGACTTACACCCGCGACACCGGTGAACTGATGCACGACCTGTCGGTGCCGATCATGCTCAAGGGCCGGCATTGGGGTGGTTTGCGCCTGGGTTACAAGCCGCAAAGTCCTCGCTGACGAGGCCCGGCAATTGTTATCGGTTATTAGTGGATCTGGTGCATGCGCAGGTTCAGGTCGTCGACCACATGCGCCCAATCGGCGTCTTCACGCAGTTGTTCCTTGAGGAAGCCGGCTTGCTGCGGGGTCCAGAACTCGGCGTCGATGAGTTTCTTGTTGTCGGCCAGGGGAGAATGGCTGGCAATGAAATCGTCGATGGCCTTCTCGCTGGAGTCCAGACCGAGCTGGTCGAACAGGCCTTTCAAATCATGTGTGGGTGAGTCCATCTTCATCTCCTTGCAGATAATCCGTCGCGTCGAGTGCGAGATCCGAGGTGCGGCTTCATTGCAGCTGAGAGGCATCTGAGAGAACCGCGCTTCAGGAGTTCGATAGCGATATTCAAAAGCAGGGATGAGCATAGACTGCAAATCCGATGATCAGGCTTTCAATGCACCTTCATCGACGGCAAGCTTCAGCGCCTTGGCGGCATCCTGGGCGGCAACGGCCGCGACATCCGCGGTCTTGAACCAGCGATCCTTTTCGACCTGGTGAGACGTCACAGTGGTCAACGGCGGTTTGGCGCGCATGATAATGACTGCCTGGAATTCGCCTTCGACCTCTCTGGCTTCGCCCCGGATAAAAAATTCACCGATATCAAATTCCGTCACGTAGCAGTCTTCCCTTGGAAATAATTGTTGTGTTGAACGCCGTCCGCCCTGGGGGCGGGTTTCATTGGTCGGGCAGTATGGCAGTAGTTGCCTGCCGGCGGCTGAGTTAAGTCACCGGTGTGACGAAACGTCTATAGAAGTGAGCGCTGCAGGTGCCTCAACTGCGTGCCTCGAGTAAACGGGCAAGGGCGCAGGCATCGTTATGATTGCCGCGGAAACCTCTTACACGTCCGGTGGATATTTCCCTGATGTGGAAAAAGGCGTTGCCGGCCAATACCACCTGAAAACGTGGGAGCAGACGCTCTTCAGGCAGGAAATCCTGCTCGTGGAACACCATCGAATGCAGAGATGACGAGCCATTGGTGTGTCGGATGTGAGGCTGGGCAAAGTGAGTCAGTGTGCACATATGAAGTCCTTTTCGTGGTTTTACCGACGTGTGTACGGTGTTATGGGTAGTCTTGGTGAGCATGGCTGCTCTAGAATCGCCATTGATGGTTGGCGATTGATGCCCATCTAAAGCAATTTTTTACTGGCGATATGTCGGAAAAGTGCTTTTTTTAAAGAGAATTTTCCCTAAAGTTGGTAATCCGGTTTTATCTGGCCGTCAGAAGGGCGTTTTCCTTCAACATCTGACGACCGCCAGGCAAGACGACGTGAGGGATGTTCCAGTAATCTTCTCAAGCCTCACGATGAATGGGCCCTCTGCTCATTCCAGGATTCGACCCGGGTCATTTGGCTACACCTCGGCATTGCCGCTTTTTTCTGCTGTGCGCGTTTCCCGCGTACGGCGTCATTTTCAGATGTGGGGATGTTTCCTTGGCAGTAAGTAATCTCGATATGCATGCTTTGTTCGTACTGGGTGATTTGCGCGCAAAGCTGGTTAAACAGTTTCAGTCACGTTTCGTCTACATCACCGAACAGAACGCTGAAGGCATTTACATTGCCGAGCTCGACACCGAAGCAGCGCTGGTGGTGGATGACAAGCCAGGGCTTAAACTCAAAGTCGGCGACCATTTCAGTGCTTCCGTATTGCCCAGTCGCGAAGGCGGCAAGCTGGATATCAAGTTCCGCGAAATCAAACTGACGGTGTACGGGCTGGGGGATTACGCGTTCGTGACCACCGCAGACGGCCACGGCATTGTGTTCAAGGAAGGTCATAGCGTGGTGATGGTGTTCGCGGCCCATCAACAATTGCAGGAAGGCCTGACCAAAACCCTGAAAGCCGTGACCGCCAAGGCCGCCAAGTGGCGCAAGGGCGAACTGGTGACCTTCAAGGCCAGCGAGTAATGACCCTGACCCGCGCCGACTTCCACGAACAGAACCAGGCCAGTGCGCACACCGAGGCGCAGCGTCTGTTGGCTCAAAAGGCCGTTCTGCAGGGGGGCTGGCTGAATTGGGTGGCGTCACAGATCTACCTGTTACGTCCGGCGGCGTACGCCAGCATGGTCAGAAGAGAGCTTGCACGCTTGCAGGAACCTTGCGAAAAGTAATCCTCGTCCCTCGAAAGCAGGAACCTCAACTACAGTCAGATGACTGAGTATTCAGAGGCTTGCGGTCTTCTTTGTCAGGCCATCCTGCTATTGCTGTGAACAGCGCGAGGTGCAAAAGCATGAGGGGATTTCGACGGTTACTGGCCGCTACCCTGGCCACGTTCGGTTTATTGGCTTCACCCGTTCCGGTGTTCTCTGCCCAGGCGCCGATTCATTTCGCCGACCTGAACTGGGAAAGCGGCAGCCTGATCACCGATATCCTGCGGATCATCGTCGAGAAGGGCTATGGCTTGCCGACCGACACCTTACCGGGGACGACCATTACCCTGGAGACCGCGCTGGCCAACAATGACATTCAGGTCATTGGCGAGGAATGGGCCGGTCGCAGTCCGGTCTGGGTCAAGGCTGAGGCCGAGGGCAAAGTCATGGCCCTGGGCGATACGGTCAAAGGTGCTACCGAGGGCTGGTGGGTGCCGGAGTATGTGATCAAGGGCGACCCGGCCAAGGGCATCAAGCCGATGGCGCCGGATCTGCGCAGTATCAGTGATCTGCCACGCTACAAAGACGTGTTCAAAGACCCGGAAACCCCGGGCAAGGGGCGTTTTCTCAACAGCCCGATCGGCTGGACGTCGGAAGTGGTCAACAAGCAGAAGCTCAAGGCGTATGGGCTGGACGACAGCTATGTGAACTTTCGCAGTGGTTCGGGAGCGGCGCTGGACGCAGAGATCAGCTCGTCGATTCGTCGCGGCAAGCCGGTCCTGTTCTATTACTGGTCGCCGACGCCGTTGCTCGGCCGTTTCAAGCTGATTCAGTTGCAAGAGCCACCGTTCGACGCCGACGCCTGGAAAACCCTGACTGACGCGGACAACCCCAATCCGAAACCGACGCGCTCGCTGCCCTCCAAGCTGTCCATCGGTGTGTCCACGCCATTTCAAAAACAATACCCGCAGATTGCCGAGTTCTTCACCAAGGTCGATTTACCGATCGAAGCGTTGAACAAGGCCCTGGCCGACATGAGCGAAAAACACACCCCGCCACGTCAAGCGGCAGAGGCCTTCATGAAGGCGCACCCGGACGTGTGGCAGGCCTGGGTGCCGAAGGATGTGGCGGATAAAGTTTCTGCGGCCCTGAAATAAACCGATTTATGTACGCCCGGGAAATCTCGGGTGTACATAAATCCCGTAGGAGCTGCCGCAGGCTGCGATCTTTTGATCTTGTTTTTTAAAGCCAGGTCAAAAGATCGCAGCCTGCGGCAGCTCCTACAGGGGGAGCGCTTTTAATCGCATTTGCAGCCGAGCGACGGTTCGATAGTGAATACCCTTACAAAAACGCGTAAGGAAGTTCATCCTGCTGCAACATTTCACGCTGGATGTCTGAATATGAGCCTTTTGGTCGCGCAATGGATTGCTGCAATCTTTTTATTGATCAGCCTGGTCCACCTGTATTGGGCGGCGGGTGGCAAGTGGGGCAGCGAGGCGGCGGTGCCGCGCGTGCCCGGGGAGGGCGGCGAGGCATCAAGGCCGGCGTTCAAGCCGTCGGGCTTTGGCACGTTGCTGGTAGCGGTGGGCTTGCTGCTGATCGCGATGCTGGTGTGCCTGCGGGTCGGGCTGTATCTGCCTACCGTGCATCATTGGTCGCTGCAATGGGTGATCAGCGCGATCGCGATGCTGATGTTCGCCCGGGCGATCGGCGATTCGAATTTGGTGGGGTTCTTCAAGCAGGTCAAGGATTCGAAGTTTGCCCGGCTCGACACATGGGCGTATTCGCCGCTGTGTGTGGTGTTGGGCGCGGGGTTGTTGGCAGTGGCCTGGATCTGATTCGAGACAAGCAAGATCAAAAGATCGCAGGCTTCGCCAGCTCCTACATTGGATCGGCGTACGCTCTGTAGGAGCTGCCGAAGGCTGCGATCTTTTGATCTTAACTCCCGCTCTCTGTGCGCCGACTACTCACCTCCGCCGGCACATCATCCCCCGCCATGCGCTTGCGAAACAGCGCCGCCCGAGCCAGCAGCAGCGTGGTCACCGGCACGGTGATCGACAATAGAACCGGAATCAGCCAGGCATGCAGCACCGGCGCCGATTTGAGCGCCGAAAAATAAATGATCGAAGCCAATGCCACGCACCACGCGCCCAAGGTCGAGGCCAGCGCCGGTGGGTGCATGCGCTGGAAATAATCCTTCATCCGCAGCAGCCCGACCGCACCGATCAGCGTAAACAGGCTGCTCAGCACCAGCAGAATCGCCACCGCAATTTCCACCCACAGAGACAATTCAGGCCTCATTCGATCACCTCGCCACGCAGCAGGAATTTGGCCAGGGCGAACGAGCCGACGAAGCCGAACAGGGCGATCAGCAGCGCCGCCTCGAAGTAAGTGTCACTGGCATAACGAATGCCCAGCGCAAGCATCATCAGCATGGCGATGATGTACAGGTAATCCAGGGCCAGAACCCGGTCCTGGGCCGACGGGCCCTGGAACAGCCGGATCAGGGTCAGAATCATTGCCATCGAAAAGATGAACAGGCTCAGCAGGATCGCGTTCGACAGCAATGCGCTCATTCGAAGATCTCCATCAAGGGGCGCTCGTAGGTCGCCTTGAAGTGCTGGATGAATTGGCTTTCGTCATCCAGGTCGAAGACGTGCAGCAGCAGAATGCTGCGATCGAGCGCCAATTCCGACCAGACCGTGCCGGGCACCACCGTGCAGATCATCGACAGCGCCGCGAGGCCGTTGGCATCGCGCAAATCCAGCGGCACCTTGATGAACCGCGAGCGAGGCGCACGACGGCCCGCGTTGAGCACGCCCCAGGCCACGGCGAGGTTGGACACGATCACGTCGCGCCCGACCAGCAAGAACAAACGCAGGATCACCCCAGGCCGACGAATGCGGATCGGCAGCGGTCGCAGCTTGCGCATCATCAACGGCGCGCAGAACCCCAGCATGGCGCCCAGCAGTAAATTGCCGGGGCTCATTGACAGGTTCAACACCAGCCACAGCAGCCACAACGCCAGCGACAACCATGGTGCAGGAAACAGACGCTTCATGGTTGCACCTCCGACGCCGCTGCCGTGGTTTGCGGACCCGGAATCACACGGGTTTCGAGCACCGCCATCACGTATTGCTGCGGGTTGTTCAATGCATCGGCCGCCGCTTGGGTGTAGCGCAGCAGCGGTTCAGCCTTGAACGTCAGCGCAATGCTCAGCCCCAGCAGAATGACGATCGGCACGCATTCCAGGCGCCGCAGCAAGGGCGACGGCCGCTCTTGCGGGGTCCAGAAACGCTGGATGCCCAAACGCGAGAAAGCGATCAACGAGGCCAACCCGGACAAGATCAACAGGACGAGAAAACCCCACGCGCCGTTCGATACCGGTTCGTCGCTGCCATTCCCCAAACCCAACGGATTGAGCAGGGCGCTGAGCAAACTGAGTTTGCCGATAAACCCGGAAAGTGGCGGCATGCCGATGATCAGCAGGGCGCAGGCGATAAAGCTCAAACCGAGGAACGCCATGGTCCAGGGAATCACTTGGCCGACCACGGCTTTCTGTTCGTCATCGAGGTTGAAGCCTTTGGGCGGCTGCAAGGATTCGAGGGGCCGTGGCAGCAGCTCGCCGTCGTCGAACAGCGGCATTTCGTTGGCCGAACGCGAGCGCTCGATCAATTCGGCCAGCAGGAACAGCGCGCTCAAGGCCAGGGTTGAGCTGACCAGATAGAACAGCGCCGCGCCGATCAGGTTCGGCTGGGCGAAACCGATGGCCGACAACAGGATGCCTGCCGACACCAGAATGCTCAGGCTGGCCATACGCTCCAGGCGTTGCGCGGCGAGGATCGCCACGGCGGCGCAAGCGATGGTCGCCATGCCGCCGTAGATCAGCCAGTCGCCACCAAAATACGCGGATGCCCCGGCCTGCCCGGAGAACAGCAGCGTCCATAGTCGCAGCAAGGTGTAGACGCCGACCTTGGTCATGATCGCGAACATCGCCGCCACCGGAGCGCTGGCCGCTGAGTAGGCCGGCACCAGCCAGAAATTCAGGGGCCACATCCCGGCCTTGGCCAGGAACGCCACCGCCAGAATCGCCGCGCCGGCATGCAGCAAGCCGCGATCGGCCTCCGGCACCAGCGGGATTTTCAGCGCCAGGTCGGCCATGTTCAGCGTGCCAGTAACGCCGTAGATCAACGCCGCGCCGATCAAAAACAGCGACGAGGCCAGCAGATTGATCGAAATGTAATGCAGCCCCGACGACACCCGCGCCCGGCCCGAACCGTGCAGCATCAGCCCGTAAGAGGCGGCCAGCAGCACTTCGAAAAACACGAACAGGTTGAACAGGTCCGCCGTCAGGAAGGCGCCGTACAGGCCCATCAACTGAATCTGGAACAGCGCGTGGAAACTCGAGCCGGCGCCGTCCCAGCGCGCCATGGCGAATAGCAGGGCGCTGACGCCGATGATCCCGGTCAGCACCAGCATCAGCGCCGACAGACGATCGACCACCAGCACAATGCCGAACGGCACCTGCCAGTTGCCCGGCAGGTACACACCGATGGAGCCCGGCACGCCGGTGGTTTGCGTCCATTGCAGCAGCATCACGGCAATGCCCAGCCCCAGCAGGCTGGAGAACAGATTGATTTTGGCCTTTAACGGGCGGTGTTTCTCGCCCAGCATCAGCATCACCGCGGCGGTCAGCAGCGGTAGCAGAATGGGGGCTGCGATCAGGTGCGCCATCGGATTCATTCTTTAGGCTCCCGGCCATCCACATGGTCGGTGCCGGTCAGGCCCCGGGAGGCGAGCAGCACCACCAGGAACAGCGCGGTCATGGCGAAGCTGATGACGATCGCGGTCAGCACCAACGCTTGCGGCAACGGGTCGGTGTAGTGCAGCAAATCCTGAGGCACGCCATCCTTGATGTTCGGCTCCTTGCCGATGAACAGGCTGCCCATGCTGAAGATGAACAGGTTGACGCCGTAGGACAGCAGGCACAGGCCCATGACCACCTGGAATGTCCGTGGCCGCAGCACCAGCCACACGCCGGACGCGGCCAGCACGCCAATGGCGATTGCGATGACTTCTTCCATCAGATGGCGCCTTGCGTGGCAGCTGCTTTGGCCACGGGCTTGGGTTGCGCGCTGGTTTTATGACCGCGTACCGATTGGTGGGCGAGGGCGGTCAGGATCAACAGCGTCGAGCCGACCACCACGGCGTACACGCCAATGTCGAAGAACAGTGCGCTGGCGATGTGAATCTCGCCGAGCAGCGGCAATGCGAAATGCCAGGTGTGAGTGGTAAGGAATGGATACCCGGCCACCATCGCCCCGAGCCCGGTGACCGTGGCGAACAGCAGCCCGGTGCCCATCCAGCGCAGCGGCCGCAGGCTCATTTGTGCCTCGACCCACTGGGTGCCGGCGACCATGTATTGCAGGATGAACGCCACCGACATCACCAGACCGGCGACGAAACCGCCGCCCGGTTGATTGTGCCCGCGCATGAACAGGTAGACCGACACCACAAACGCAATCGGCAGCAGCAGACGCACCAGCACCGCTGGCACCATCATGAAACCGAGCGCGGTGTCGCTGGCGTGACGCGGGTTGACCAGGTCGGTGACCACGTCGGGCGCCAGCAAGCGCTGCTGGGCCGGCAGTTGCAGGCTTTCTTTCGGTGGACGGAAGCGTCGCAGCAGGGCGAACACAGCCAGGGCCACCGCCACCAGCACGGTGATTTCGCCGAGGGTGTCGAAGCCACGGAAGTCCACCAGCATCACGTTGACCACGTTGCTGCCGCCGCCTTCGGGCAGGGCGCGACTGAGGTAGAACGAGGAAATGTCGTTGGGCGTCTGGCGTGTCAGCATCGCGTAGGACAGCAGCGCCATGCCGCCACCCACCGCGATCGACAGCAGCAAGTCGCGGATACGGCGGATGCGTGCCTTGCGCAGGCTGCTCGGCAATGGTGACACCTCTTCGATTCGTCGTGGCAGCCAGCGCAGGCCGAGGAGGATCAACACCGTGGTCACCACTTCCACCGCCAATTGCGTCAGGGCCAGATCCGGCGCCGAGAACCAGACGAAGGTCACGCAGGTCATCAGGCCGCAGACGCTGACCATGGTCAGGGCCGCGAGCCGGTGATACTTGGCTTGCCACGCCGCGCCAAGGGCACAGGCAATCGCCAGCAGCCAGAGGGTCACGAACACGATCGAGCCCGGAATTTTCGGCCGGTCGCCCCAGCTCAGGCTGCTGTGCAGCATCGGGATCAACCCGGCCAGCACGGCGGCGAGCACCACCAGAAACAATTGGGTTTGCAGGCGCCGGGTGCTGATCCGCCGCTCCAGACGACGGGCCAGGCGCATCATGATCACCAGGCCGCGCTCGAACAGGCGTTTGCCGTTGAAGTGGCTGATCACCGGCGGGTGCGTGAAGCGCCCGCGCTTGAGCTGATTGCGCAACAGTAGATAGAGGATGATGCCGCAGGACATGGCGATCAGGCTCATGATCATCGGCGCGTTCCAGCCGTGCCAGATCGCCAGGCTGTACTCGGGCAGCGTGCCGCCCACCACCGGCAATGCAGCCGCCGCGAGCAACGGGCCGACCACTTGCGCCGGGAAGATCCCCACCACCAGACAGGTGAACACCAGCAACTCCACCGGCGCGCGCATCCAGCGTGGCGGCTCGTGCGGGGTGTGCGGCAGGTCGGTGGCGGTCGGGCCGAAGAACACATCGACAGTGAAGCGCAGGGAGTAGGCGACGCTGAACGTCCCGGCGATGGTCGCGACGATGGGCAGGGTCATCTCGATCCAGGCCGTCGCGTTGATGAACACCGTTTCTGCGAAGAACATCTCTTTGGACAGGAAACCGTTGAGCAGCGGTACGCCGGCCATGGAGGCACTGGCGACCATGGCCAGGGTGGCGGTGAACGGGATCAGTTTGATCAGGCCGCTGAGTTTGCGAATGTCCCGGGTGCCGCTTTCGTGGTCGATGATTCCGGCGGCCATGAACAGCGAGGCCTTGAACGTGGCGTGGTTGAGAATATGAAACACTGCGGCGACGGCGGCCAGCGGACTGTTCAGGCCCAGCAGCAACGTGATCAGGCCCAGGTGGCTGATGGTCGAGTAAGCCAGCAGGCCCTTGAGGTCGTTCTGGAACATCGCGCAGTAAGCACCGAGCAACAGCGTACAGGCCCCGGCTCCGCCGACAATGTAGAACCATTCTTCACTGCCGGACAGCGACGGCCACAGCCGTGCGAGCAGGAAGACCCCGGCCTTGACCATGGTCGCCGAGTGCAGATACGCCGAGACCGGTGTCGGCGCCGCCATGGCGTGGGGCAGCCAGAAGTGGAAGGGGAATTGCGCACTTTTGCTCAAGGCGCCGATCAGGATCAGGGGAAGCAGAATAGGGTAGAGGGCATGTGCGCGGATCAGATCGCCGGCGGCCAGGACCTTGTCCAGGTCATAGCTGCCCACCACATGCCCGAGCAGCATGACCCCCGCCAGCAAACACAAGCCACCGGCACCGGTGACCATCAATGCCATATAGGCACCACGTCGCGCATCAGCGCGGTGGTGCCAGTAGCCGATCAGCAGGAATGAAAAGAGGCTGGTCAGCTCCCAGAAAAACACGATCTGGATCAGGTTGCCGGAGATCACCAACCCCAGCATGGCGCCCATGAACGCCAGGAAAAACGCGAAGAAACGCGGCACCGGATCATCCGGCGACATGTAGTAGCGGGCGTATAGCGAAACCAGCGTGCCGATGCCCAGCACCAGCATCGAGAACAGCCAGGCGAAACCATCCATGCGCAGAACAAAGTTCAGGCCCAGGCTCGGCAGCCAGAAGAACTCTTCGCGGATCACGCCGCCATCGGCGATTTGCGGGTACAAGAGCGCGACCTGCACGGTGCCAATCAGGGCCACCAGGCCAGCCAACAGCGATTCGGTGTTACGCGCGTTGTGCGGCAGCAAGGCTGCCAGACAGCTGCCGATAAAAGGCAGAAGCAGTAGAACTATCAGAGACATAGGCTTCTAATCTGCGGAAGTTTGTGAAGCATCATACGTGCCAGCTCCCCGATCACCAAACGCCAAGCTGTCGCAGAATCCTACAAAGTAAGCGGGGAATTCCTGTTTATCATTGTTTCGAAAGGCCGGTTTTAACCGTTCGGCCCTTCGTGGTTTAGCTGCGTTCATACCATCGTGGCAGAACGCAGAACTAATGTGGGAGCGAGCCTGCTCGCGATAGCGGCGTGTCAATCAACATCAAACTCAGCGATCAGTGGCGCTTTCTTGATGATTTAATCGCACTTCGTCGTGCGCAGGCGATATCCTCGGTAGACTACTGTCTGAAAGGGGGGGCGCCCCAAGTGTATTTGGACGACACGTCAAAGGATGTTCGGGAAGGTAGGCGAGAAATACTCCGGCGAGGAGAGGTCCGCATTGGGACGAGTGGCAGATGATGTTATGATTTGCGGCCATCATGGGAAGTGGTTTTTAGGCCTCCAGGTTTTTGAATGCTGCTTTTTGGGAGACGTTTTTTTTAATAAGTACGTGTTTAGTGTTCGGAAAATTTCGAATTTAATGGGTGTTGGGGCGGGAATGAATGCAGCATAAAGACAATAATTTAAATTTGTTACGACTTGTAGCCGCGCTAATGGTTCTTTATGCGCACTCCTTTGCATTTTATGGTAACGCGCCGACTAGTTTTCTCGGGCTCGCCTCTTATGGTGGGTTGGGTATCGCTATATTCTTTGTCATTAGTGGTTATTTAATTGTAAAAAGTTGGGATTTTGATCCGTCTCCCATGAGCTTTATAATAAAAAGATCGCTGAGAATTTTTCCAGCGTTGATTGTTGTTGTGTTGATTAGCATGTTTTTGCTGGGGCCTGTTTTCTCCACGCTGGAAATAAAAGAGTATTTTGGGCATTCGAATTTTTTGACCTATTTTAACAATATAGTCTTGAAGCCTGTGTTCTATTTGCCAGGCGTACTGGAGCATTCAAGGATTCCGAGTGCGGTTAATGGATCACTCTGGAGTCTACCTGTCGAATTCTTTATGTACTTGGTAGTGATGGGCCTTGGTTTGCTCTTCAAGGGGCGGAGGCTGATCTACGCTGCTGCCACAGGGATTTTCGTTCTGGCAGTAGTATTCTGGTGCTGGAGGGATGCCCCTTTAATCGTAGTGCACGGTACTGATGTCCGGAGTATTTTTCTCACAGGTATCTATTTTATGATAGGTGCCTGTTATGCAAAATTTGGTTTGGAGCGTTGGTTCAGCCTCTCGGGTGTAGCTGTACTTCTTATGGCGACGATTTTGTTGGCGCCCTATGCAAGCGTTTCGAAGTTTCTAATGTGGATCACCTTGCCTTACATCGTGTTGGCTTACGGTCTGTCTCGGAGTTGGTTGGGGAGTTGGGTTAATAAAGTCGGCGATTGTTCCTATGGTGTTTATATTTATGCTTTTCCGGTACAGCAGTTTGTATTGCTTCAGTATCCGGGCATCGCTTACCCGACCTACCTTTTTGTCACTGTATTGATTTCGTTGGTTCTGGGTTACTGTTCTTGGCATTTGATTGAAAAACAATTTTTGAAGCACAAACCAAAGAGTCAAGGTCGAATGCTCGCAAACCAATTTGAGAAGAGCGAGGAATCTGCGTCTGTGGCGGGTGAAGATCTGAAGTCCATTAGTTAGAAAACTGATGTGTCGTGAACGTCATGGCGAAAGGAGAGTTGTTTATAATCCGTCGATTGAGATTTTCATTTATCTGAATCGACGGGCTCGCTCTCCAACTCATCCTCAATCGTCTCACGATCCTTACCCGTGGTCTTCAACTCACTGACAATCACCGCCGCGACAATCAACCCCGCGCCAACCAACGCAATCGCCGGCAACCGCTCCCCGGCGATCCGCCCGACTATCCCGGCCCACACCGGTTCCCCGGCATAGATCAACGTCGCCCGCGTCGGCGAAACACTCTTCTGCGCCCAGTTCATCGCCACCTGAATCGCCGCACTCGCCGCGCCCAGGCCCAATGCGCTGCACAACAGCAACCAGGTGAACCCCGGAATCACTTCCTGAGTCGGCACCACCATCAGAAACGCCAGCACCGAAGTCACCGCCAGTTGCACCACCGTCACCCGGCGCACGTCGACCTGACCGGCATAGGTGCTGATCAGAATGATCTCCGCTGCAATCGCCACGGCGCTGATCAATGTGGCGATTTCACCAGGGCTGAAATTGAACGAAGCGCCGGACGGCCCCGACAACAGCATCAACCCGGTAAAGGCCAGCATGATCCCGATACTCGGCATCAACCCCGGCCGCCGACCCAGTACCAGCCATTGCAGCAACGGCACGAACGGCACATACAGGGCGGTAATAAATGCCGACTGACTGCTGGGAATGCTCTGCAAGCCCACGGTCTGCAAGCCGTAACCGAGCATGATCGCCACGCCGATAAACGCCCCGGCCTTGAGTTCGAACAGGGTCAGTTCGCGCAGATGACGCCAGGAGAACAGCGCCACGATGCTCGCCGCCGCAGCAAAACGCAGACCGACGAAAAACATCGGCCCGCTGACGGTCATTGCATGCTGCACCAGCAAAAAGGTCCCGCCCCAGACCATGGTGATCAGCACCAACACGCACTCAGCTTTGCTGAACCGTGAGAAGCGGGAGGAAGCAGGGGAGGAGTTCATCGACGTCATGACCTTGCGCGCTACCTGAGGGAGACGCACAATGCGCCGGAAGTTGGGCAGTATACTGCGCAACACCATCAAGTGAGCAATATAGTGCACAAAGATTCCACCCAACGGGCGTCGGTCCTCCAGCACGTCAGCCAGAACGTCCGACGTCTGCGCCATGCCGCCGACATGAGCCAGAGCGCCCTGGCTGAAAAATCCGGTGTCAGTCGCCGCATGCTGGTGGCCATCGAGGCCGGCGAGAAGAACGTCAGCCTGACCACCCTCGACCGCGTGGCCGAAGCGCTGGACGTTGCCTTCAGCGACTTGATCCAGGCCCCTGAAGCCCGCGACCCGAGCCGCATCAATGAACTGGCCTGGGCCGGCACGATCCCTGGCAGTAAAGCGGTGTTGCTGGCCAAAGCTACCGCCACTCGTGAAGTGGAACTCTGGGAATGGCGCCTTGAGCCAGGCGAGCATTACCCCTCGGAGCCGGATGCCGATGGCTATAGCGAACAGATTTATGTGTTTGAAGGCTGCCTGACCCTGATGCTCGGCAACGAGCCGCAGAAAATCGCGGCCGGTGAGTTCTTTATGTTTGCCAGTAATCAGCCGCATTCCTATCGCAATGAGGGGGACGTGGCGGCGCGCTTTGTGCGTAATGTGGTGATTTGATCGGTGCCGATTCTGTCGCGTAAAACACGTATATACCTGTTGCTTCTCACAGTAGACGATGAGCCTCGGATCCAACAATGATGAGTGCGCCGGCGAATGGCGGCCCACTCCTTAACATCGGATTCAGACATGTCTATCAATCACAAAAAGCCGTCAGAGCTTTTACCTGCACCCGTACTACCAGTGGCCTACGGCGACAATGTCTTTCTCGAAGATGTCATTGCCGGTGCCCGGGTCGATATTGAATTGAACCGGAACGTCTATCCGGGCACGCAGGTGACCCTTGAATACAAGGTTGGCAACACTCCCAATAGATTAGTGATTCCCCTTCAAGAGGGACGAGCATCATTCTTGATTCCTGCTTGCGCATTTATTAACAGTCTGTGGGTGGGGGGAATGCAGATGCGGTATTGGGTCGACGATCCATTCCATAAAAGCGAAGTGCTCGATTTGGGCGTATCGATGCGTTGGTGAGACAGGCCAGGCTGTTGGCGGGGCAACAGTGGAACATCTTGCATTTTTTAGTTGATGTGTTTTCTTCTACGCTGGGCTGTCCGGCAGCGCCGATGAGTGACTGCATGGGGCGATATGCCCAATGTCTATTCAGGTAAACATTGACCAGTGAGAACGGCATGACTGACACCCCAAGCGGACAGGCGACCAAACCCATCCGCCACGCGGATATCCTGATCATCGGTGGTGGCCTGAGCGGGACGATGCTGGCGGCGCAGTTGTTGCGTTTGCCGGGCAAGCGTCAGGCGCTGGTGATCGAGCCCCGCGCCGAACTCGGTCGGGGCGAGGCCTATAGCGCGGTCGAACTGGGGCATACGCTTAACGGCAACGCGGCGCGCATGAGTGTCGATCCCGACAACGCTGATGATTTGACCCAATGGCTCACCGAACATATCGCGGCGGGTGGATGGCCGGAGTCGGATCAGCAACATGTGCCAGTCAGTGAATTGTTCCCGCCGCGTGGGCTGTTTGGGGTCTATGTGCAGCAGCGTCTGGCCGAAGCGCAGGCAGTGGGTGAGCGCCACGGTTCGGCCGTCGAACATGTGCGTGCCGAAGTGGTGGACCTGCAAACCCGGGACGATTCAGTGCAATTGACCTTGAGTAATGGGCAATGCTTGCAAGGCGCCTATGCGGTACTGGCCACCGGTATGTTCCCCGCCGCACGCACGCCGCAGACCGAATCCAGCGGCCTGAACGCCGCCGCCCTCGACCCGTGGGACGTGGTCTCCATGCGGCAGCTCGATCCACAATCCACGGTGCTGATCATCGGTTCCGGGCTAACCATGGTCGATGCCGTGGTGTCGCTGGAGCAGGCCGGGCATCGCGGGCCGATCGAGGTGTTTTCCCGGCATGGGCTGTTGCCTCACGTGCGTAGGCAGCCGCCGGCCTGGGCGGATTTTTTGGCCGAGGATCACAGCATTCGCACACCGCGTCAGCTGATGCGTGAACTGCGTCGGCATTGCCGCGACGCCATCGCCCAAGGCATCGACTGGCAAGCGCCACTCGACACCGTGCGAGCGCACATCGGGCGGTTGTGGAGTCAGGCGACGGACGTGCAACGCCGGCAATTCGTGCGCCATGTGCGGCCGTGGTGGGAGAGTCATCACCATCGCTCGCCGCCGTTGAGTGCCGAGTTGGTGGCGCGGCTGCACGGGGAAGGGCGGTTGCGGATTCAGGCTGCATCGTTCAAAGGGTTGGAGCCTTCGTTGAGTGGTGGGGTGAGTATCCGCATCCGTCGCCGTGGCGAGGCCGAAACCTGCGTGGTGCACGGCGCGGCACTGATCAATTCCAGCGGCATCGAATACGACTGGCGGCGAGTGGCGCGGCCATTGCCGCAGCAGCTGTTGGCGCGCGGGCTGGTGCGGCCGGGGCCATTGGCGTTGGGCATTGCCGCCACGTATGACGGCGCGGTGTCAGGCGCTGATGGGCAGGTCGCCAGCCGTTTGTTCGCCATGGGCCCGCCGCTGCGCGGCATGTGGTGGGAGAGCACGGCAGTGACCGACGTGGCGAGCCAGGCCAAGTCTCTTGCGGCGCGATTGGTGGTTTGACCGAAAGTTGGAGGGGGTCTTTTCGGGCCCTTCGCGAGCAGGCCAGTACAGTCACTACAACGCTCAGACCACTAAACAAGCATTGTTTAAACGGCACTCTTTTCCACGTCGACCCCGAGGTCGATAACGCAATCCTGCTGGCCGCAACCCAACGGGGGCAAGCCTCTCGCTGCTGTATCGAGCCCGCCGCGTGGTTCAGTTGGTCTGACTTAATTTCCTTGTCGGCTGAATTTTTCAAAATGTGTGGGGTCTGTTTACCGTCCGTGATGGCTGGCGTCATTTAGCCAGTATTTCTGGCATCAATTTCAGGGTGACCACGACCCTTCCCCTGCGGGCATCAATGTACGCCCTCAGCACTTATGACATGGAGCGTTATGCTTATCTCCCCACGGATGTGGCCGGTGCTGTGCGCGCTATTGCTTGGCTTGGGTACACAGAGCAGCGCCGATGGCGCCAGCCTGCCAACGCCGGGCGACCAGGAGCTGATCCGCGATCGCCAGAACCGCCTGATTGAAGAACAGCAGCGTCGACTGGAAGAACTCAAGGAACTGCCGGGCAAGCCAACATTGCCCGCAACACCGGCCGCCCCGGTGGATACACGTTGCTTTCCTATCAAAGACATCGAACTCAAGGGCGCCGACAGTCTGTCCGCTGCTGACCGCGAGCGCTTGCTCAAGCCTTATATCGGTCAATGCCTGGGTGTCTCGCAACTCAACGAATTGCTCAAGGTCATCACCGACCATTACATCGCCAAGGGCATGATCACCAGCCGCGCTTACTTGCCGCAGCAAGACCTCTCCAGCGGCCACTTAAGTGTGTTTGTAGTCGAGGGCAAACTTGAGGGTTTGAAGGGCGCTGACGACAGCCATATTTCCGATCGGGAACTGTCCATGACCTTCCCCGGTAAAACGGGCGAATTGCTCAATCTTCGTGAAATAGAACAACTGGTGGATCAGTTGAACCGCTTGCCCTCCAATCAGGCGCAAATGGAACTGACCCCCGGCGTTCAGGTCGGCGGCAGTAGCGTGCTGGTCAAGAACAACCCACAGAAGCCTTGGCGTGCCAGCCTGTCGCGTAACAACGACGGTCAGAAAAGCACCGGTGAACAGCAGTGGGGAGCAGGCCTGGAGTGGGACAGCCCGCTGGGGCTGGCCGACCAGTTGATGTTGCACGGCGGCCATGACGCGGTGAGCGATCACCAGAAAACCTCGAAAAACGCCATGCTCTATTACAACGTGCCTTGGGGCTGGTGGAACTTCAGTTATACCTACAGCCAGAGCGAGTACCGCTCCCAGGCCCAAGGCAATGGTTTCAACTTCAGCCAGAGCGGCGACAGCGAGAATCATCAATTTCGCGCCGAGCGCCTCGTCCATCGCGATGCGGTGAGCAAAACGTCGATCAATGCCGGCTTCGCCCATCTGCGCACTAACAACTACATCGAAGATAGCCGCCTGGATAACAGCAGCCAGCGTATTACCGAAGCCCAGTTGGGTATCAACCACGGCCGGCGTATTGGCCAGTCGTTCGTCAACCTGGACCTGGGTATGCAGCAGGGCATAGGCGCGCTGGATGCACAAGGCAACGACCAGCGTCGTGATGATGCCGGCAATCTTACCGCCAACGCTCGCTATCGAAAGTACACCGCCACGGCCAGTTACCTGTTGCCGTTCAACTGGCTGGGCGAGTCCTTCACGTTCAGCAGCCTCGCCACGGGCCAGCGCAGCGAAGACGTGTTGTTCAGCCCGCAACGCATCAGCCTGGGTGGCAGCTCATCGGTACGTGGCTATAAAGACCAGTTTTTATCCGGGGACAGCGGCGGCTACTGGCGCAACGAATTGCGCTGGACCCGCCCGGTGACGGTCGATTGGCTGCGCCCGGCACTGAGCGAGTACGGCACCAGTGTCGGCTATGACCAAGGCGTGATCAGCAATGACCGATACAACAGCGAAGTGCATGGCCGAATGTCCGGCAACTCTCTGGAACTCTTCGCCCGTGGCAAGTACCTCGCCACTCGCGTGACGTTCGCCCACTCACTGGAACGCCCCACCGTGCTCACCGAGCGCGAGGCGCCGATCTACTTCCAGGTCGACCTGTTTCTTTAATTCATTTGTTATCGCGTCGAGATTCTGAATATGGACGTTCACCAGCTTGCCTTTCTGTCCCGCCAGCCTTCGGCTGCCGTGGCCCCTCGCACGCACTTCCTGGGCATGCCCAAACGCTTGCTGGCATTGCTGTTGGCGAACGTCATGTTCTGGCAGCCGATCTGGGCCCAGGCCGAGGGCATCGCCGTCAGTGGCAACACCCAGACCGGCATAGGGCAGGCCGGCAACGGCGTACCGGTGATCAATATTGCCGCGCCCAATGGTGCCGGGCTCTCGCACAACCAGTTCAAGGATTACAACGTCGGTCGCCAGGGCGTGATCCTCAACAACGCGACAAACGCAGTGCAGAACACCCAACTGGGCGGCCACATCCTGGGCAACAGCCAGCTCGGTGGACGGGCAGCCGGCACCATTCTCAACGAAGTCAACGGCGGTAGCCCCAGCCAGCTCAACGGCTACACCGAAGTGGCAGGTCAGTCAGCGAGGGTCATCATTGCCAACCCTTACGGCGTGAGCTGTAACGGTTGCGGCTTCATCAACACGCCACGCGTGACCCTCAGCACCGGCAAGCCTGTACTCGACGGCAGCGGCAAGCTTGATCACTTCGAGGTTGATGGCGGCAGCATCACCATCGATGGCATGGGGCTTGATGCGGCCAACATTGACCAATTCGACCTGATTACCCGTTCGGCGAAGATCAACGCAGACATCCATGCCCGGCAATTGAATGTCATTACCGGTGCCAACAACGTCAACGCCGACAGCCTGGCCACCACCCCTCGCGCGGCCCGTGATGCCGACAAGCCTCAACTGGCAATCGATGCGGCGGCGCTGGGCGGGATGTATGCCAACACCATCAAACTGGTGGGCACCGAGCAGGGCGTCGGGGTCAAGCTGGCGGGCAACATGGCCGCCAGTGCCGGCGATATTCAAATCGATGCCGGCGGCCATCTGAGCATGGCGCAGACATCGGCCCAAGGTGCCTTGCGGGTCAACGCGCAGAGTGTCGAGATGACCGGCAAGGCTTACGCCGGCAGCGTCGATGTACGTACGCCCGGCGAGCTGGTCAACCGGCAGAGTCTGGCCGCCCGCAACCGCATCGACATCAATGCCGACAAACTCAGTAACTCCGGCGTGATTGCCGCGGGCATCGAGGCCGATAACAGCCGCAACTCCACGGGCGACCTGAGCATCACCAGCCCCTCCGTGACCAACAGCGGCAGTCTTGAAGCCAGTCGCTCGTTGAGCATCCGTGCGAACACAACCCTGACCAATCAAGGCGTGGTTCAGGGCACGGCGGTCGATCTGACCAGCGCCCGGGTGACCAATCAGGGCGCTGCTGCGCGAATCGTCGGTGACCAGTCGCTGGTGATCAATACACCGGCCATCGTCAACCTGGCAGGGGTGATCCGCTTTGGCGCGGGGCAGGCGGCGTCCTTGCAACTCGACAGCCTGGACAACCGCGAAGGCCTGATCCAGGTGCAGGGCGGCAGCCTGACAATCACCGCCCGCCAGCTGGATAACCGTGGCGGGCAAATCGACGCTGGCGGCCTTATTGTCGATACCACCACGCTTGATAATCGCGCCGGCCTGCTTTCTGCCAGCGCCGGTAATGCGCGGGTGAACACCCGCGGCAGGTTCGACAACACTTCGGGCACTCTCCAGGCGCAAAACCAGCTTTCAGTCACGGGCCAGGAGGTCATCAACCAGGGCGGCAGGCTGCTGGCGGTCAACGGTGACCTCGATCTGAAAGCCTCGAGCCTCGATAACCAGCTCGGCAGCGTGCTGGGGTCCAAGGTCAGCATTCGCGCGCCGGGGGGGCAGGTCGACAACCGCGGCGGGAAAATCGTCGGCGAGCGCGTTGATCTGAACGCCTCGGGGCTCGACAACAGCAACGCGGGGCTGCTGGCGGCAGGCGCCCAGGGCATGAGCCTGATTTTCGATCCGGCGGCCATCAAGGCGCAGTTGCTCAATAACAAAGGGCGCATTCAGAGCGACGGCGGCCTTTTGCTGCAAGGTGGCTGGCTGGACAACAGCGCTGGCACAGTGCTGGGTAAAACCATCCAGGTCGATGCTCAACGCCTGATCAACAACGGCAAGGGCGCACTGGTCAGCAATGGCGGCGACGTTGTCCTGAATGTCAGCAACCTGTTGAGCAACCTGACCGGTGTAATCGATGCCGGTAACAACACGGCCACCGTCACCGGCGCGAGCCTGATCGACAACCAGGGTGGCACGATTCGCGGCCAGCAACTGGGCCTTCAGGCGGCCACTTTGCTCAACGGTCAGAAGGGGCAACTGGTCGCAGGGACTGGCGGGTTGACCTACCGCGGGAACCGACTGGACAACAGCGGCGGCGTTATTCTCGCCGACGGTGGGCTTGCCAGCCTGAAGCTCGGCAAGGGCAGCATCGGCAACCTGGGCGGCACGATCCAGGGCGACACCGTCGAGGTGACCGCCAGCAATCTCGATAACAGCAGCGACGGCACCAAGGCCGGCATGATCGCCAGCCTGGTGGGCGAACTGAAGCTGACCGTCGATTCACTGACCAGCCGCGCCGGCAAACTCTTCGCCAAGACCGCGCTGGTGTTCAAAGGCTCCACGCTGGACAACAGCGGTGGACAGCTCAGTGGCAACACCGTTGACCTGACGGCCGGCCAACTGACCAACCAGGGTGGTCTGATCGAATCCAACACCTGGCTTGCACTCCAGGGCGGCACGCTGGACAACAGCGCTTCCGGGCGAATCCGTGCGCTGGGCAACAACGTCAGTACTCTTCACGTCTCGACAGACGACATCAGCACGCTCGATTTCAGCGACACCGTCAATAACCACAACGGCACCATCGAGGTCGGTAACTCGTCGTTCAGTTTCAAATCCAGCACGCTGGATAACCGTACCGGGACCCTCGAACACGCCAACACCGGGTTATTTACCCTGAACCTCGATCGCCTGATCGGTGCCGGTGGTGACATCACCGGCCTGGGCAGCGGCGACTGGAACTTTGGCGCGGTGGATGGGCTGGGGCGTGCACAGCTCAACGAGGCCCTGACTTACACCAGCGACTCGCTGACGCTTCAGTCCGGCGATCGCCTGGCCAGCAGCACCGAACTGGTGCTCAACCTTGGCAGCCTGAGCAACGGCGGCGAGCTGCTCAGCGATGGCGACCTCACGCTGAACCTTACGGGCGATCTGTTCAACAGCGGTCGGTTATCCGCACAGAAAATGCTGGCTATCACCGCCCATGACGTCCGCCAGAACGGCGGACGCATGGGGGCCGGCACCGACACACGCCTCAACCTGAGCGGTACGCTGGATAACCTCGGTTACCTGACTGCCCGCCAGAACCTGCGCATCGACGCGGCGCAAATCGACAACCACGGCACACTGGGTGCCCAAGGCAAAGTCAACCTCACCGCCACCGGCGGCATCACTAACGGCGCCGATACATTGCTGTTCAGCGGCGGCGACATGACCCTGCGCGCCAGTAGCCTGCTCAACGGGTATGGCGACCTCTACAGCGCCGGCAATCTAAGCTTCGCCGGCATCGACGGCGCCGCCGCGCAAAGTTTCAGAAATCTCTCCGGGACCGTCGAAAGCCAAGGCAATATCAGCCTTCACGCCGTCTCGCTGGAGAATGCCAAAGCCGAATTCGAGCTGGAACAACAACGGGTAAGCGGCACCTTGAGGTGGGCGTGCAGCCAACACTGTGGCGGACATGACTCCTTCAAACGCGGCTGGATCACCATTGGCCAAACGTTCATCGAGCGCGCCATCAAAGACTCTGCTTCGGCGCGCCTGGTTGCAGGCAAAGACCTCAACATCCAGGCCTCAAGCGTGCAGAACCGCTACAGCCTGCTGGCCGCCAACAACAACCTGACCATCATTGCCGATGACCTGCTCAACCAGGGCGCGTCCACTCGCACCGGGCAGAACACCATCGTGATCCGTACACCGAGGCGCATTTCCACCGGTTATTGGGATCAGATGGAGTACGTCGACGTCCCGGCCTTCAACGCGGCCGTTGCCGCCGGGAACTACGACGACGCCCGCTTCGAGCTGCTGAAATCGCGTTCCAGCGACAGCCGCTTCCAGGAGCGCAGCAATGTCACCGTCTGGACCGACAACCCTGAGCCGACCTACGCCGCCACGATTCAGGCCGGCGCCACCGTCAACCTCAGCGTCACGCGTACCGTGCAAAACGGAACGCTGCACCAGAACACGCTCGAACAACTGACCGGTACGCTGGGCGACGACCAGACCGGCGTCGGGGTAGGTGAGGTCAATATCAACCTCAACCCGCAGGCGACCAGTGCCGCCGCCGTGACGCCTGCCGCTGTGCAACCCATCGAGCGTATCGCGGCGGATGGCAGCGTACAGACCGTCTTCAAACCGGTGGATTACAGCGGGCTACCGTTCACCTCCGTGGACCCGACGGCCGGGCCGAATTTCCAAACGCCCAAGGGCGATTACGGGTTGTTCATCAAGAACCCCGACCCGACCAGCCGCTACCTGATCGAGACCAACTCGAACCTCACGAACCTGTCGCAGTTCTTTGGTTCGGACTACCTGCTCAAGCTGTTGAACGTCAACGCCGACAGCACTTGGCGTCGACTCGGCGATGGCCTCTACGAGCAGCGCCTGATTCGCGATGCGGTGCTGGCGAAAACCGGCCAGCGTTTTCTCGCCGGCGGTTTGACCAGCGATTACGAGCAATACCGCTACCTGATGGACAACGCCCTCGCCAGCAAAGACGCACTGCGCCTGAGCCTTGGCGTCTCGTTGACGGGCGAGCAGGTCAGCGCGCTGACCCATGACATTGTCTGGATGGAAAACCGCATCGTCGACGGGCAAAAAGTCCTCGTGCCGGTGCTGTACCTGGCCCAGGCGGATAACCGCAATGTACGCGGCAGCAGCCTGATCCAGGGTCGGGACTTGAACCTGTTCACCGGCGGCGATCTGGTCAACGTCGGCACGCTTCGCGCCAGCAACAACCTCAACGTCCAAAGCGCCGGCAGCGTCTACCAGGGCGGGCTGGTCGAGGCCGGTAACGACCTGCAAATACTGGCGCAAGACAGCATTCGCAACGCTATGGCCGGCGAGATCCGCGCCAGCCAGGTCAGCCTTGTCGCGCTCAAGGGCGACATCATCAACGACCGCACCGCGATTCAGGTTCGTGACGGCGCCGGCATGCGCACCCTGACCGATGCGGGCAGCAGCATCAGCGCCCGGGAAAACCTGGCCGTTGCGGCCGGCCGCGACCTGACCAACCACGGCGCCTTGAGCAGTGGCGGCAACGCGACCCTGACGGCAGGCCAGGACATCAACCTGGCGGCCAAAACCGATACCAGCGAGAAACACGAATTCAGCGACGGCGGCCACAAGTCGAGCATCACCACTGACGTGAAGAACCTCGCCGCGACCGTTACTGTCGGCGGCAACCTGACCGTGGACGCGGGCCGCGACGTCAATGTCATTGCCAGCCAGGTCAAGGCCGGGAACAACCTGACCGTCAAGGCCGGCCAGGACTTCAACGTGACCTCTGCCGACGACATCCACAACGTCGCCAGCAAAACCAAGGACGGCAAAAAACGCATCACCGAAGAAAACGACCGCACCACCCAGGCCGCCAGCGTCCTGAGCGCGGGCAACAACTTCAACGCCCAGGCCGCCCGCGACATCAACCTCATCGCCAGCAAGATCAGCGCCGGCAATGAAGCGTATCTGTACAGCGGCAACAAGCTGAGCCTGCTGGCCGCGCAGAACAGTATGCATACGCTGTATGACATGAAGGAGAAGGGTAACTGGGGCGCCAAGAAGGCCCAGCGCGATGAAGTCACTCAGATCACCCACGTCGGTACCGAGATCAACACCGGCGGCCGTCTCACTCTCGCCAGTGCGGGCGATCAGCGCTACCAGGTCGCCAAGCTCAACAGTGGCAAAGATCTGATCCTTGAAAGCGGCGGTGCCATCGCCTTTGAGGGGGTCAAGGACTACCACGACGAAAGCCACACCAAGAGCAAGAGCGACCTGGCCTGGACCAGCTCCAAGGGCAAGGGCAATACCGATGAAACGTTGCGTCAGAGCACGCTGATTGCCCAAGGCTCGTTGGCCATTCGGGCTGTCGATGGGCTGAAAATCGACATCAAACAGATCAATCAAAACACCGTCAGCCAGACCATCGATGCGATGGTCAAGGCCGACCCGCAACTGGCCTGGGTCAAGGAAGCTGAAAAACGCGGGGATGTGGACTGGCGCCAAGTGAAGGAGGTGCATGATTCCTTCAAGTACAGCCACTCCAGCCTGGGCCAGGGCGCGATGCTGGCGATCATCATCATCGTGACGATCCTCACCGCAGGTGCGGCCAGTGGTCTGGCTGGCGCGGCGGCCGGGGCTCAGGCCGGCACCGCCTCCGCCATGGCGGCGGCGACGACTGCCGAGGCAGTGGCCGCCGGGGCGACCTATGTCGGGGCTGGTTGGGGCAACGTCATGGCCACGGCGGCGATGACTTCCATGGCCAGCACGGGTGCCGTTAGCGTCATCAACAACAAGGGTAATCTGGGCGCGGCTGTTAAAGACACTTTCAGCAGTGACAGCCTGAAAAATGCCGCCATTTCCGGGATGGTCGCCGGGTTTACCACCGGCGTGATCGACCCGAAATTGGGCGGGACAACCAAGCCTTACAACAGCATCACCAAGGGTTTTGACTTATCTACCCTTGAGGACGTAGGTGGTTTCGCCGTGCATGCCGGCGCACAAGGCGTTACCTCAGGCGTGGTCAAAACCGCAGTCAACGGCGGCAGCCTGGGCGACAACCTGGTCGATGAACTCGTGGCCCAGGCCGGGACCGTTGCCGCGGCTGTGGGGTTCAGCCAGGTCGGCAGCTTCGCTCAGAAAGAGTACCTCAAGGCAGCGGCCGATAAAGACTCGGTCGGCATGGCGCTGTGGGCCGAGGGTGGCGCCGGACGAACCGCGCTGCACGCCATGATGGGCGGCGCGATGTCCTCGGCCACCGGCGGCGACTTCGCGACCGGTGCAGTGGCCGCCGGTGCCAGCCAGGCCATGGCTGGCGCTTTAAATGATGTCTTCAAAACGCAGCCGGAATATCGCGAGGCCGCCGCACAAATCGTCGGCCTGACCGCCGCCGGTCTTGCCGGTAAAGACGTTGAGAAAGCGGCCTGGGTTTCGCTGATGGCCGATCAGTACAACCGTCAGCTTCATCCGGACGAAATCCCGCTTCTGAAGAAACAGGCGGACAGTCTGGCGAAGGAAGCCAAACTCAGCCCTGAAGAAGCTGAAAGTCGCTTGGCCAAAGCGCTGGTTTATTACACCGACAAAGATTGGAACGGTGTGCTGAGCGGCCAAGGTGCTGCGCCCGATGCTGTGACGGTCAAACACTTGGGCATCGCGCTTTCACCGCTGGGCGCCACATATGCATCCGCAGCAGCGACGGATATTCCGGCAATCGGTCCCGCGAAAACCTACACACCTACCGAAACCGCCGCGTTAATTGCCAACTACAGCAGCACCCATGCGGCGCAGTACGCGGACAACTCAATCAATGCCATCAACCTGCAAGGGCTATTCACAGGCGATCTCAGTTATGAATACGCCAATTACTACCGCAAGAACCTGGCGGGCGGCCCGGGCCTGACGGATTGGGGAACGGTAAGCGGCAGCACCCAAGGTGCGGGGAAGGCATTGTCGGAGGCAGCGGGTTCGGCGTGGGCTTTGCTGAGCAATCCGGCGCAAGGCAGCGAACAAATCGTCAATGGCCTGGCAGGGCTGACCAAACACCCGGTCGACTCTTTGATGAGCAGCGTCGAGGCGAGCCAAACCAAAATGGCGTTGGCGAGCCTCTATGACATGCAGGGCAACACCGCCGCCAGCGCCGCGATCCGTGCGCAAAGCGATGTTGAATTTGCGTTGAACTTCCTTCCGGTAAACCGGGTTAAGACGCTGGCGAAGTTGGGGGCGGCAGGCAGAGCGGTTGATAGTGCCGAGCTTGCCTCACTTCCAGCGGGTTATCGTCGGGTCGTTGATGCCAAGACCGGTAATACTGAAGTCGTTGGCGCTGATGGGGGCTTTTATTACGAAACCGCCGAGGGTGGACTCAAGCCGAAGGCTGGGGGTAGTCTGGCGGAGTTGGTTGCGGGTGAGACGAGGGTTACGGGAGTAAAAGGCAGCGGCTCGGACGCTCCATATAATCCCCAAACGGTAAGAGTTGATCTTGAAACTACTTATGGTCGCGACAATGTTATCTCATCAACAGTTCCACCAATTGACGGAAGGAACGTCCATCTGGCAGGGCAGCGTCATCCAGTAACTGGAGTCGTTTTTGATAATAGAGGATTCCCCATTTTTGATGATGTCGCTACATTTGATACGAGGATTTCAAATGATTTATTTAAAGCGGCAAGTTATGAACAGCAAATGAAACTTGCAACGAAGGATTTGTTTGGGGCGATTCAACAGGGGCAAGTGAAAAAATCTAGTTTTTCCGCCAAACAGTTGCAGCAGATTGAAATGGGCGCTAGGAAAATTGATGGTTACACATGGCATCACCATCAGGATAACGGCCGAATGCAATTGATTCCTGAGATGGTACATAAAAAGACGGGGCATATCGGTGGCGAAGCTATGGGAGGAGGAATGTAATTATGTTGAATTTCGAGCGCTATAACGACGAGTTGATGGGGTTCGTACTTGTCTGTCTATTTTGTGAGGCTATCAGTAAAACTGAGTTCCAAATCTGGTGCGCTCAGAGTGCCACCTTAGAAAACGCGCCATATTTTCTGTATGACCTAATGGAGTTTGATGATGAAATTTTTAAAATCTATCAGATCATCGGTAGGGTACCTTATTGGGAACATAGTGATGATGAAGAGTATGCGCTGTATGGCATAGCCGTTCGTCGCGGGATGAAGCCTTACGATATGCCTTTGTCACTAGAGGAGGCTTTGAAAAAATTAGAGGCAGCCCCCACGACAGAGCAAGCGTTTCGTCAGGCGTTTAGTTTTATTGAACTGTAGTTTTGGGGGAGTAGGGAATAAAGGAAAAGGGGGCGGATTTGGGGCGGATTTATTTGTTTGCTTCGGGCGTAGTGGTAGAAGGGAAAGGGGACGAATTTATTTATCCGGTGGTTTGACCGAAAGTTGGAGGGTGTTTTTTCGGGCTTCTTCGCGAGCAAGCCCGCTCCCACACTGGATCTTCTGTGGACCCATTATTTGTGACCGACACAAATCAACTGTGGGAGCGGGCTTGCTCGCGAAGAGGCCAGCCCATCCACTACAGAACCCGAAGTGAGACCGATAAACAAGGGATGTTTAATCGACATCTCCAGATACTCACTCAGGCTACACATCCTTGCGCCGTTGCCTACGACTACGCCAGAATCCGCCGGCTTGTGCGCCTTGACCGGGCTCTATCGTTTCCGGGTCGCTGACGAATCAGTGATCGGGTTTAGCAGCCCGGGTCATCTCTAGACGTACAACGTTAACCGTTCATGTTATGGCGGCTTTGCGTGGGGCACTTCGGTGCGCCGGGTTCTAGAGTCCTGGTCTGCTAACCCGCGTACAGCCGCCACCTCTTTTTCGTTTAGCAGCGATTTGTAGCGGCTCCATAACTCTAGGAGCGTCATATGTTCAAACCAACACCAAATCCACCGGAAACCGATCCAACATCCCCCTACGAATCCCTCGATTCGAAAAAACTCAACGAAGCCGCCGACCGCGCCCTCGATTACTACCTCAAGCCGCCCATCCCCAAAGACACCAAGCGCAAACCCAGCACCATTTACCATGTCGGCCCCGAGGTCGATAACGAAACCCTGCTGGTCAACGCCTGCGAATCCCTGGCGTCAGCGAGCATGATGCTCAGCGAGTTCGCCGGGTTGATGGACATGCCACATCGCAACATGATGTTGGGGATTCAATCGGTGGTCATGCTCGGGGAGTTGGCGGTGAACCGGGTGCTGGATAATCTCGATCCGCGAGGTTAGCCAGAAAGATCAAAAGATCGCAGGCTTCGCCAGCTCCTACATAGGATTGTGTTCGATCGCAATGTGGTGGTGAACAGATCGCAATAGGGCGGCGAACACCGAATCTGTAGGAGCTGCCGCAGGCTGCGATCTTTTGATCTTGAAGCTCCGTGGCAATAGGGCTTGTTGGGCGAGGGAGGTCCACGACAGATTCCCCCAGTCTCCAAATGCAAGAAACCCCGCAGCACGCGGGGTTTCTTGTCCAGTGCGGGAGTGAGCCTGCTCCTACAAGGGGCTACAGCTCACATCAATATTGTTACGCCACCACCTGATAACACGGCACATACTCCGCGCCACCCGGCAGTTTCATCCGGTGCTGGGCGACGAACGCTTTGAGCAGTTTGTCCAGCGGCTGCATCACCGCAGCATCGCCACGGATCTGGTACGGCCCGTGTTCTTCGATCAGGCGAATGCCCTTGTCCTTGACGTTGCCGGCGACGATGCCGGAGAACGCGCGGCGCAGGTTGGCGGCCAGTTCGTGGGACGGCAGGTTGCGGCTCAGTTGCAGGTTGGCCATGTTGGCGTGGGTCGGGTCGAACGGGCGCTGGAAGCCTTCGTCGATCTTCAGCAGCCAGTTGAAATGGAACGCGTCGTTGCGCTCGCGGCGGAACTGTTTGACCTCTTTGAGGCCCTGAGTCATTTGCCGCGCCACTTCAACCGGGTCGTCGATGATGATCTCGTAGTGTTGCTGCGCGGCTTCACCGAGGGTGGCACCGACGAAGGCGTGCAACTGCTCCAGATACGGCGCGGCGCTTTTCGGCCCGGTGAGGACCACGGGGAAGGGCAGGCTTTCATTGTCCGGGTGCATCAGGATGCCGAGCAGGTACAGGAATTCTTCGGCTGTGCCCGCGCCGCCCGGGAAAATGATGATGCCGTGACCGACGCGGACGAAGGCTTCCAGACGTTTTTCGATGTCCGGCAGGATCACCAGTTCGTTGACGATCGGGTTCGGCGCTTCGGCGGCGATGATCCCGGGTTCGGTCAAGCCGAGGTAGCGGCCACCGTGGATGCGCTGTTTGGCGTGGGCGATGGTCGCGCCTTTCATCGGGCCTTTCATCACGCCCGGGCCGCAACCGGTGCAGATGTCCAGGCTGCGCAGGCCGAGCTCGTGGCCGACTTTCTTGGTGTATTTGTATTCTTCGGTGTTGATCGAGTGGCCGCCCCAGCACACCACGATTTTCGGTTCGACACCGGGGCGCAGGGTGCGGGCGTTGCGCAGCAGGTGGAAGACGTAGTCGCTGATACCCTGGGAGGTGCTCAGGTCGATGCTCAAGGCATCGAGTTCGTTTTCGGTGTAGACGATGTCGCGCAGGGCGCTGAAGAGCATTTCACGGGTGCTGGCGATCATTTCGCCATCGACGAAAGCGTCGGCCGGGGCGTTCAGCAGTTCCAGGCGTACGCCGCGGTCTTGCTGGTGAATGCGGATTTCGAAGTCTTTGTAGGCTTCCAGGATGGTCTTGGCGTTATCGACGTGGGCGCCGGTATTGAGGATGGCCAGGGCGCACTGGCGGAAAAGGGTGTAGGTGATGCCGGATGAGGCTTCGCTCAGTTGCTGTACTTCACGTTGGGACAGTGTTTCCAGGCTGCCTTTTGGGCTGACCGAGGCGTTGATTACATGTCGTTGGGTCATTCAATGATCCTTAAAACGATGTCATCCGCCGGCAGGCGCATGGCATCCGAATAGTGTGTATCCATGGAGAAGATGGCACGAACTGCGCTGTATCGCCATGCTCCCCGTTTGACGATGGAAAGATGAAAAGGAGCTCCAGCATAGCTAAATCCTTCGGGGAGGCGATAATGCCCCGCAGTCTTTTTGCCACAGAGCCTTTTCCATTGACGTAAGGAACCCCGTCGCGATGTTCGAAATCCAGCCGATGAATGCCCAAACCTATCGACGCCAGACGCGGCGCAGCACGGTGATCATCGCCCTGATGTTCCTGGCGCTGGCGATGGTGCTGTCCACGGCGGCGGTGGCGCTGTTCGGCGAGCCCGGCGGCGACAATCTGCGTTTCAACGTGGGCGGCGTGTTTGCCGCATTGTTGCTGGTGGTGGCACTGATGCGCGGCAAGTTCTGGACCCAGGAATGGATGGCGCCAGCGGTCTACGGTTGGCAGCTCAAGCGCAGCCTCATGAGCATCACCAACGTCATGCACCAGGTCACGGCGGCAGTGGAGAAGGGCGATCCGAGCGCCATGAAGCTGCTGCGTTTTTATCACTTGGGGTTGAGTCAGATGCATCAGTTGGACGGCAACTCCAGCGACCATAGCCAGCTGACCCGTGAAATGGACCAGCACAAGGCGCGGATGGAAGCGCTGGGTATCGAGACCGAACAGACGCAATTGAATCCGGCCTGGCTTGAGGCGGTGAAACAGACGCAGATGTAGCCTTGCGATTGTTGGCGATGAGCATTTTCGTGCAAATCACCTATCGTATTCGTTGATGAGTCATAGTGGTCCGAGCATCAGCCACGGCTGGCTGGCGCTAAAAGGGCGAACGGGAAAATTCGCCATGTCATAAGGGATTAAGGGAGCGTCATGGGACATCCGTCCGTCAAAGATCGTATCGAAAGGACCCGACTCGCCACGCCTTGGTTACCCGGGCAGGTTGAGTCGAAACTCAAGGTTCGATACGCAGTCTTCCTGCTCGTTGCGGTGTGCCTGTCCATGACGGCCATTGCGATCGGGGAAGGCTGGAACGCCCGTCAGTATCATTTGCGCGGCAGCGAAGTGGAGATGTCCAACCTGGCGCAAACCCTCGCCTCGCAGGCGCGAGCATCGATCAAACAGGCCGACACGCTGCTGTTTGCCGTGGTGGATCGCCTCGAAAACGACGGCATGGAACCGGCAAGAATTCCCAGACTGCAACGTTTGCTCCACGCCCAGCGCAATGAACTGGCGCAGATCCATGGGCTGTTCGTTTTCGACGAAGAAGGACGCGGGCTCGCCAACTCCAATAACGCGGTGGTGGCCAATGCCAATAACTCCGACCGTGAATATTTTATCTACCACCGTGATCATCCCGACCGAGGTCCTTATGTCGGTCCATCGATAAGAAGTCGTTCGACCGGTGAGTGGGTCATGACCGTGTCACGCAGAATCAATCATGCCGATGGTCGGTTTGCCGGCGTGGTGGCGGCTTCGATCTATCTCAACCATTTCCTGGACCTGTACAACAGCATCGATATGGGCAGTAACGGGGTAGTCAATCTGATCGCCGACGACGCCACCATCGTCGTTCGCCGACCGTTCAATGAAGCCGATATCGGCACCAATGTCGCCAAGGGGACGCTGTTTACCCAGCTGTTGCCCAAGGGGGATTCCGGAACGGCCATCGTCAAATCCTACGTCGACGGGGTGGAGCGGGTGGTGGGATTTCGGCGGGTCGAGGGTTATCCGCTCATCGTTTTTACCGCCCTCGACAAGGAAGAAGTCCTGGCCAGCTGGCGGCAGGAGTCAATACTCAGTGCGGGCATCGTCTCATTGCTGCTGGGGTTTGTGAGCGTTCTCGGCTATCGCCTGATCCGTGTCATGAAGCAGCAGAATACTATTCAGAACGAATTGCTGGAGGCTCAGGAAAAACTCATTGAGGTCAACCATAGCCTCAAGTTGCTGGCTCTGGAGGATGCACTGACCGGCCTTTCCAACCGGCGTCAATTCGACCTGTTCATCCTGGCGGAAATGGGCCGTGCCAGGCGTACCCACACCAGCCTTGCGTTGCTGATGATCGATGTCGATCATTTCAAGAGTTTCAATGATCATTACGGTCATTTGGCGGGCGATGAGTGTTTGCGCAGGATCAGCACCATCATCACCGACAACATCCAGCGCCCCGGCGATCTTGCTGCCCGATTCGGTGGTGAGGAGTTTACGGTGGTGCTGCCCGGCACCGATTATGTGGGGGCGTTTCTGGTGGCGGAAAAGATCCGTCGCGCGGTTCAGCAAATCGACATCAAGCATAGCGGCAGCCCCGAAGGCCTCGTCACGGTCAGCCTGGGGGTCTGTGCCTACAACCAGACGGCGCAGAGCCAGCCCGAAGATTTGATCGGTGCAGCAGACAAAGCGCTGTATGTGGCCAAGGCCAGTGGCCGGAACATGAGCGTCATTGCCAACTGAACTCAACCAGAGCGGTTATTGCCCTGAATGAGTCGGATGTCGCAGCTTCCATAAGCGGATCAGCCGCAGGTAGATCAGCACGTTGATCGCCAGCACCACGCTGCCCAACCCTAGCTGAATCGTGGGGGTCAGCCCGGCCGGATAAATAATCGGCCACACGTAATGTTCAATAAAACCGCCGCCATAACCGGTTTGCCCGGCCGCGTGGCGCATGAGGTTTTCCCAATCGGTCAGTGGGCACGTCAGGTGGAAAACTTCCACGATCACGCCCCACGCGGCGGCGGGCAGGTGCCACCAGGCCAGGTGGTGCCATTTGAGCACCAGCAGCCCGCCGAACAGCACGAACAGAATGAACAACAAGTGAGACAGGACCAGCCCGTCAGCGGCGATTCGGTAAAGCATGTCGATTCCCTGACGCGTTATGTGAATCGTTCCATGGTACTCGCGCCGGATAATCGCCAAAAGTGCGCAAGATAGTTCAAGCCATGGGCCGTGACTGCTGGCACAGTCTGGAGTCTTTCCCTGGTTGTAGAGCGTTATGTCCAACTCACTCATGCCGCGCAGTGCATTCCTTCGCGGTGCCGCCGCCATCATGCCGTTGTCCCTGGCGACCGCGCCTTGGGGGTTGCTGGCCGGTTCCATGGCCATCGAAGCCAACCTCACACCGCTGCAAGGCCAAGGGCTGTCGAGCATCGTGTTTGCCGGCGCGGCTCAACTGGTCGCCATCGGCATGCTCAAGGGCGGTGCCGGGGTCTTTTCAATTCTGTTGACCACGCTGTTGCTGACCTCCCAGCATTTGCTTTACGGGATGAGCATGCGTTCGGTGATTTCCCCGTTGCCGGGCCGCTGGCGTGTGGGGCTGGGCTTTTTGCTCACCGACGAGTTGTTCGCCCTGACCAGCCAGCATGACAAACAGCAGTTCAATCGTTGGTATGCCCTGGGCGTGGGCCTGACGTTTTACATCGCGTGGAACCTCTTCACCCTGGCGGGCATTGTGCTGGGCAGCAGCATTCCGGGCCTTGAACACCTTGGGCTGGACTTCTCCATCGCGGCGACCTTTATCGCCTTGATCACGCCAGTGGTGCGCAATGTTCCGACGGTGGTCTGCGTGGCGGTTTCACTGTTCTGTTCGGTGCTGTTCAGCTATTGGCAATGGGGCTCGGCCCTGGTGTTGTCGGGGTTGGCGGGCATGACCGCAGGCTTTATCTGCAACAAACTCTATGTGGGGCGCGCATGATGGTCTGGGCTGTGATTATCGGGATGGGCCTGCTGGTGTTCCTGAACCGCTACGTATTTCTCGAGCCTCGGCTGCCGGTGCGCTTGAGCAGCAATGCCCGGCAGTTCCTCGGTTTCGCGGTGCCGGGCATGCTTACCGCCATCTGCGGGCCGATCGTGTTCATGCCCGACAAGCAGTTGAACCTGCAGTGGGACAACCCGTACCTGATCAGTTCGCTGGTGGCCGTGGGCCTGGTCCTTTACACCCGCAACACCTTGCTCAGCATGTTGTTGAGCATGGGGTTCTTCTTTTTGCTGCGGTGGTGGCTCTGAATCGTCCCTGGAGAAACTGTTCTACGCTTAAGGAAGATGACTGATCCCTTGAGGAATGGAGGTGGACATGGCCACTGAACCAAAGCGTCCGGACCCGGATGAGGACATCGATGAGCCAACGGAGGAAGAGCTCGAGCGGCAGAGGCGTTCGACGCCGGACTGGAAGCATCCTGATGACGGTAAAGAGCTGTCGGACCGTGACCAGGAGCGTCCGTTGAAACCCTGATCGGCTGGTAATCAAAATCAAAAGATCGCAGCCTTCGGCAGCTCCTACGCCATTTAATGTAGGAGCTGCCGAAGGCTGCGATCTTTTGATTTTTGGGGGCAAAACAATCTGACGGGCGTCTCCGAGAGCGGGCGCCGGAACCAAACACTGTGTACCCTTATCCAACCTCGGCTTGCAGCGATCTGCGGGCCGGTCGAGGGATAAATGGGCGAGGGGTTTTTGCCATTAAACGTGATGACCGCAAGGTCTGGTCCAAGGCAAAACATGAAGCAGCTGGTCAAGGTTTTCTCCGCGTTCGCCATCGCAGTCGGCCTGCTGGGCTGCATTGCCGCGCCCATTGAAATGACGCCGCAGACGCAACAAAGTCTGCGCGAGCAAGCGCCGATCCGCTTTCTGCTGACCTTCGACGACGGACCCAGCGCGTCGGGTTTTTACAACCCGACGGTCACCGTGCTCGACAGCCTCGCGCGCAATCCTCTGCAACCCGACATTAAAGCGGTGTTCTTCGTGCAGACCCGTGACTCACGCGCCGGCGGCAGTGAAGCGGGTCGACAGATCATGCGTCGCGAACACGCCGAAGGTCACCTGTTGGGCTTCCATACCGCCACGCGCCGACACACCAACCATCGTTCTCTGGACCCGGAAGAGCTGGAACAGTCGCTCACTGATGGCAGCGCAGACATCACCGCGATCAGCAAAACCACGCCGACCCTGGTGCGTCCGCCATTCTGGAACTACGACAAGCGCACCTTTGCGGCCTATCAACAACATGGCATGCACGTATTGTTGACCGACCTGAGCGCCAATGACGGCAAGATCTGGGGCTTCAACGCCAGCCCCCGTCGGCGGGCCAATATGCTGCGGCAACTGTCCGAAGTCCGAGAGCGCATTGCCCTCGGCGAGTTGCCGACGGTGGACGGAGTGATTCCGGTGGTAGTGACCTTTCACGACCTGAATCGCTACACCGCCCGGCATACCCGGGAATACCTGCAAATCCTCCTCGACAGTGCCAGTGCAGCCGGTATGGTCACGGCGCAGAAAGCGTTTTACGACGATACGGCAGCACTGCAGCGGGCGGCCATGGCGCGTACTGTCCATGACAGTTCAGAAGCGGTTGAGTTGCCAGGGATCTGGAACTGGTTATGGGGCGCAGATACCTACTGAGTGATGTCGGGAAGATTGACTGTGTAGCGGCGTAGGAGCTGCCGCAGGCTGCGATCTTTTGATTTTCAGCGGTTTCGAAAATGCCAAAGATCAAAAGATCGCAGCCTGCGGCAGCTCCTACGCCGAACTCGCTGGCGAGTTGCGCAAGTTGATCTACGCTGAGTGGATCCAATCGGAAAACCGTCCCCGAGGGCGCTCGTCATGATTCCAGTTCCCCAGCTTTGCAGCATTGTGGAGTCCGGTTTCAAACCGTTGTCCTGCGAATGCACCGTGAATCGTGATGAAACATTGCGGATCAAGGTCTTCGATCACAGTACCGGGCGGATTGAACTGTTGATTACCGGCGTATCGCCCGACGAGTTGACCAGTGTCCGCGATATTTCCAACCTGATCGGCGAACTTCGCACCGAAATGCGCGCCGGGCGCCGAGCCTTCGCTGGTGTAATGGCCTGACGCACTCCTTGTAGGAGCTGCCGCAGGCTGCGATCTTTTGATTTCCCGCGGTTTCGAAAATGCCGAAGATCAAAAGATCGCAGCCTGCGGCAGCTCCTACGCTGGTCTGTCGCGCGGCAGCAGTTCATCGATCATCTGCAAACAATGATTCAACCCCGGCGATACATCGCCCACGCGCCTGCTGAGGATGATCGGCGAGGTCGCGTTGTCTTCCAGCACCGGGGTGAAGCCAATGTCGTCGCGGTGCAGCAACTGCACTGAGGCCGGCACCAACGTCACCCCGATTCCCGCGCCCACCAGACCGATCGCTGTTTGCAGCTCATTGGTCCATTGCGCCACGTTGATATGCACGCCATAGGATTCGAATAACGCGATCACGTGGTCGGCGTAGCTGGGCCGCGGGTTGCCGGGGTAGAGCACGAAGGGTTCCTTTGCCAGGTCACGAAGGCTGATCGGTCCGGCCAGTAATGGATGGCCGGCGGGCAGGGCGGCGACCAGCCGGTCTTCAGTCAAAACAGTCTGGATGATCGCCGGGTCGTCGATGCGGATTCGCCCGAAACCAATGTCGATGCGCCCGGCCTTGAGCGCCTGCACCTGTTGCAACGTAGTCATTTCCGAGAGCCCCAACTCCAGCGCCAGTGGCTCGCCGCTGCGCAGTCGGCGAATCAGTTCCGGCAGCACGCCATAGAGTGTCGATGGCGCAAAGCCGATGCCCAGCCAGGTCTTTTCGCCCAGCCCGATCCGCCGTGTGTTGTCGCACACCTTGCCCAGTTGTTCGAGCAGGGAGGTGGAGTGTTCGTGGAAAAACCGCCCGGCGTCGGTCAGCTTCAGCGGTCGGCCGCGCTCCAGCAGCAGCACCCCGAGTTCGTCTTCCAGCTGCTGGATCTGCCGGCTCAGCGGCGGTTGGGCGATGTGCAGCAGTTCGGCGGCGCGGGTGAAGTTGAGGGTTTGTGCCAACACCTGAAAATACCGCAGGTGACGCAGTTCCATGAGGCCTCCGGACGTCGATCTGTTGAATACCTTTAAGGTATCGAATCAGACCAATTCTATATTGGCCGCCCGGAAAAAGCCGTACCAGAATCCGTTCCAGAACTTTAAGAACCTGACGGGTATCGACATGCGTGCAACTGCCATTGAATCGATCGAGACAATCATCGTCGATCTGCCGACCATCCGCCCGCACAAGCTGGCGATGCACACGATGCAAAACCAGACCCTGGTGATCATCCGTGTGCGCTGTGCCGACGGTATTGAAGGGATTGGTGAATCGACCACCATTGGCGGTCTGGCCTATGGCAACGAAAGCCCGGACAGCATCAAGACCAATATCGATACACACTTCGCGCCATTGCTGCTCGGCCAGGACAGCGGCAATGTGAATGCCGCAATGTTGCGCCTGGAGCGCAGCATTCGTGGCAACACCTTCGCCAAGTCAGGTATCGAAAGCGCCTTGCTCGACGCCCAAGGCAAGCGCCTCGGCCTGCCGGTCAGCGAACTGCTGGGCGGTCGCGTTCGTGATGCGCTGCCGGTGGCCTGGACCCTGGCCAGTGGCGACACCGCCAAGGACATTGCCGAAGCGGAGCAAATGCTCGACCTGCGCCGCCATCGGATCTTCAAGCTGAAAATCGGCGCAGGCGAGGTCAACCGCGACCTGGCCCACGTCATTGCGATCAAAAAGGCGCTGGGCGATCGCGCCAGCGTGCGGGTTGATGTCAATCAGGCCTGGGACGAAGCGGTTGCCCTGCGGGCCTGCCGGATCCTCGGAACCAACGGCATCGACCTGATCGAACAACCGATCTCGCGCAATAACCGCGCCGGCATGGTGCGCCTGAATACCGTGAGCCCGGCGCCGATCATGGCCGATGAATCCATCGAATGCGTGGAAGATGCCTTCAACCTGGCGCGGGAGGGCGCGGCTTCGGTATTCGCCCTGAAAATCGCCAAGAACGGCGGCCCACGTGCCGTGTTGCGAACCGCCGCGATTGCCGAGGCGGCCGGTATTGGCCTGTACGGCGGCACCATGCTCGAAGGCGGTATAGGCACGCTGGCCTCGGCCCATGCCTTCGTCACTCTGAACACACTGGGCTGGGACACTGAGCTGTTCGGCCCGCTGCTGCTTACCGAAGACATTCTCAGCGAGCCATTGGTCTACCGCGATTTCCAACTGCACGTCCCGCAAGCACCGGGGCTGGGCCTGAGCCTGGATGAAGAGCGCCTGGCGTTTTTCCGTCGGGACAAAGTCTCCAGGACCATATCCACTGCCGTTCATCAAGCCTGAGGAGGGCATCATGCTGTTTCACGTAAAAATGACTGTGAATTTACCGGTCGACATGAACCCGGAACGCGCCGCTCAGCTCAAGGCCGACGAAAAAGCCCTGGCCCAGCGCCTGCAAGAGCAAGGCAAGTGGCGTCATCTATGGCGCATCGCCGGGCTCTATGCCAATTACAGCGTGTTCGATGTCGACAGCGTTCAGGAACTGCATGACCTGCTGATGCAATTGCCGCTGTACCCGTACATGGCGATCGAAGTCACCGCGATGTGCCGGCATCCTTCTTCCATTCGCGAGGATGACCGCTGAACCCAGCCTGTTCAGTTCGCTACGCTAATAATTACAAGATGAGGAACCACCATGAACGTCAAGATTTCCCACACTGCCAGTGCCCAGAAGTTTCTCGAAGACGCCAGCGGTCTGCATAACGAAGCCGGCGATCCGCGGGTCAAGGCGCTGATTTACCGGATCCTGCGGGATTCGGTGAACATCATCGAAGACCTGGCCGTGACCCCGGAAGAATTCTGGAAAGCCGTCAACTACCTCAACGTGCTGGGTGCGCGTCAAGAGGCCGGGTTGGTGGTGGCCGGGCTCGGTCTGGAGCATTACCTCGACCTGCTGATGGACGCCGAAGACGAGCAGGCCGGCAAGGCCGGCGGCACACCGCGGACCATTGAAGGGCCGCTGTATGTGGCGGGTGCGCCACTGTCGGAAGGCGAAGCGCGGCTGGATGACGGCGTCGATCCGGGTGTGGTGCTGTTCATGCAAGGCCAAGTGCGCAACACCGCCGGCGAACCGCTGGCCGGCGCGGTGGTGGATGTCTGGCACGCCAATACCGGCGGCACTTATTCGTACTTCGATACCACTCAATCGGAATTCAACCTGCGTCGTCGTATCGTCACCGATGCCGAGGGCCGGTACCGTTTTCGCAGCATCGTGCCGTCGGGCTACGGCTGCCCGCCGGACGGTCCGACCCAGCAATTGCTGGATCAACTGGGCCGTCATGGCCAGCGTCCGGCGCACATTCACTTCTTCATCTCCGCGCCGGATCATCGTCACCTGACCACCCAGATCAACCTCGACGGCGATCAGTACCTGCATGACGATTTCGCCTATGCCACCCGTGATGAGTTGATTGCCAAAATCACCTTCAGTGACGATCCGCAGCGAGCGGCGGCTCATGGCGTGAGCGGGCGTTTTGCCGAAATCGATTTTGACTTCACGCTGCAGACGTCTGCCCAGCCTGATGAGCAGCAACGCCACGAACGGGTTCGCGCGCTCGAGGACTGATACTCTCGACCAGCCGAACCTTTGTGGGAGCGAGCTTGCTCGCGAAAGCGGCGTGTCAGTCAACGTTGATGTTGAAGCTGATGGCCCTTTCGCGAGCAGGGCTCGCTCCCACAGGTCGGTCAACTGACACATCGATACGAGCACTGCCCTGGAATGGCCTGACGCAACCGATAACAACAATGAGAGTGAACCGATGATGCAAGCGCAATTGTTGAGTCATCGCAGCAGAGTCTTCGACCATGCCGACCCCTACGCGGTGTCGGGCTACGTCAATCAGCATGTCGGCAATCATTGCCTCCGGATGCCCAGGGCCGGCCGGCCGCTGGCCAGCCTCGATCATCGCAAATTCGCCAGCCTCGACCTGTGCCGCATCAGTTACGGCGCCAGCGTGCGGGTTATGTCCCATGCGCTGGACAGCATCTATCACTTGCAAGTGCTGCTGCGCGGCAACTGCCTGTGGCGTGGCCATGGTCAGGAACATTACTTCGCTCCCGGCGAGTTGCTGCTGATCAACCCTGACGATCCAGTGGATCTGACCTATTCCAGTGATTGCGAAAAATTCATCCTGAAAGTCCCCACCCGGCTGCTGGAGTCGGTGTGCGAGGAGCAGCGCTGGCGGTATCCGGGGCAGGGCGTGCGGTTTCTGGAAAACCGTTATCAACTCAATGAACTGGAAGGTTTCGTCGGTCTGCTGGCGATGATTTGCCAGGAGGCGGAAGCCACCGAACAGATTCCCCGGGTGCAGGAGCACTATGCGCAAATCGTGGTCAGCAAAATGCTTGGCCTGATGAAGACCAACGTCATGCGCACCGATCCCGGCTCACCCTCGGCCACGTTCGAGGCGCTGGTCGATTACATCGCGTGCAACCTCAAGCAGGACATCGACAGCGAAGAACTGGCGCGCCAGGCACGGATGAGCCTGCGTTCGCTGTATGGGTTGTTCGAGCGCAACGCAGGGGACACGCCGAAAAACTACATCCGGCAGAAAAAGCTCGAACGCATTCACGCCAACCTGAGCGACCCGACCTGCAACGTGCGCAACGTCACGGAAGTGGCCATGGATTACGGCTTTCTGCACCTAGGCCGGTTCTCCGACAGCTACCGCAAACAGTTCGGCGAATTGCCATCGGATACCCTCAAACGCCGTCATTGAACGTGCACCCAATCCCTGTAGGAGCTGCCGCAGACTGCGATCTTTTGACTTTGTTTTTAAAAGACAAGATCAAAAGATCGCAGGCTTCGCCAGCTCCTACGGTTTTGTGTCCGTCCGATATGTCACGGGCGCGCGCGATACCCTCTGCACAAAACGGATACAGGTCTGCACCCGGCGGATAGTCCGCCCCATCCCCTTGTCCTAGCATGGCCCTGCCTGAATAAAAACAATGGAGGCGGCGGCCATGACCCTGCGACCCGAATACCTTCACTCCCTGCTTGAAGAAGACCCTGAGCAGGGCATCTATCGCTGCAAGCGCGAGATGTTCACCGATCCACGGCTGTTCGACCTCGAGATGGAACACATCTTTGAAGGCAACTGGCTGTACCTCGCCCATGAAAGCCAGATCCCCAACAACAACGATTTCTACACCACCACCATGGGGCGTCAGTCGATCTTCATCGCGCGCAACAAGGACGGTGAACTGAACGCCTTTATCAATGCGTGCAGCCACCGTGGAGCGATGCTCTGCCGGCACAAGACCGGCAACAAGAGTTCGTACACCTGCCCATTCCACGGCTGGACCTTCAACAACTCCGGCAAGCTGCTCAAGGTCAAGGACCCGGCGGCGGCCGGCTACCCGGCGAGCTTCAATTGCGAAGGTTCCCACGACCTGACCAAAGTCGCGCGTTTCGAATCCTATCGCGGCTTCCTCTTTGGCAGCCTCAAGGCCGATGTCGTGCCGCTGGTTGAGCACCTGGGCGAGTCGGCGAAGATCATCGACATGATCGTCGACCAGTCCGCTGATGGCCTGGAAGTGCTGCGCGGTTCCTCCAGCTACATCTACGAAGGCAACTGGAAACTCACCGCCGAAAACGGTGCCGACGGTTATCACGTCAGCTCGGTGCACTGGAACTACGCGGCGACCCAGAACCAGCGCAAACAGCGCGAAGCCGGCGATTGCAATCCGACCATGAGCGCCGGCACCTGGGCCAAGCAGGGCGGCGGTTTCTATTCCTTCGACAAGGGCCACATGCTGCTCTGGACCCGTTGGTCCAACCCCGAGGACCGTCCGCTGTACGAGCGTCGCGACGAGTTGGCCCGGGATTTCGGCAAGGCTCGCGCCGACTGGATGATCGAGAACTCGCGCAACCTGTGCCTGTACCCGAACGTGTACCTGATGGACCAGTTCAGCTCGCAGATCCGCATCGCTCGGCCGATCTCGGTCAACCGCACCGAAATCACCATTTACTGCATCGCCCCCAAAGGCGAAAGCGACCACGCCCGTTCGAGCCGGATTCGTCAGTACGAGGATTTCTTCAACGTCAGCGGCATGGCGACCCCGGACGATCTGGAAGAGTTTCGCTCCTGTCAGACGGGTTACCAGGGCAGCGTCACCACGTGGAACGACATGTCCCGTGGCGCCGAACATTGGGTCGAAGGCGCTGATGACGCGGCCAAGGAAATCGACCTGCATCCGCTGCTCAGCGGCGTGCGTACCGAAGACGAAGGCCTGTTCGTGCTGCAACACAAGTATTGGCAGCAAACGATGCTCAAGGCGTTGGCCGCTGAACAGTCCGAACTGATTGCAGTGGAGGCCGTGCAATGACCATTACCTATGACGCGGTGCGCGATTTTCTCTACCGCGAAGCACGCTACCTCGACGACAAACAATGGGACGACTGGCTGGAGTTGTACGCGCCGGACGCGACATTCTGGATGCCGTCCTGGGACGACAACGACGAGCTGACTGAAGACCCGCAGCGGGAAATCTCGCTGATCTGGTACGGCAACCGCACCGGCCTGGAAGACCGCATCTTCCGCATCAAGACCGAGCGTTCCAGTGCCAGCGTGCCGGACACCCGCACCTCGCACAACCTCAGCAATATCGAGCTGCTCGAACAGGCCGACGGGCTATGCAAGGTGCGCTTCAACTGGCACACCCTGAGCTTTCGCTACAAGACCGTCGACAGCTATTTCGGCAGCAGCTTCTACACCCTGGATGTGCGCGGTGAGAACCCGTTGATCAAGGCCAAGAAAGTGATCCTGAAGAACGACTACGTTCGCCAGGTCATCGATGTCTACCACCTCTGAGGCGGCCGTCATGACTCATTCCATTGCATTCAATTTCGAAGATGGCGTCACCCGGTTCATCGACGCCAACGCCGGCGAAACCGTGGCCGATGCCGCGTATCGCCAAGGCATCAATATTCCACTGGACTGCCGCGACGGCGCCTGCGGAACCTGCAAGTGCTTCGCCGAGGCTGGCCGCTATGATTTGGGCGAGGACTACATCGAAGACGCCCTCAGCGCCGACGAAGCGCAACAGGGTTTTGTCCTGACCTGCCAGATGCGGGCGCAGAGCGATTGCGTGGTGCGGGTGCCGGTTTCATCGGATGTCTGCCGCACCCGTCAGGCCAGTTATGACGCGACCATCAGCGCCGTGCGGCAGTTGTCCGACAGCACCATCGCGCTGTCGATCAAGGGCGAAGCCCTGAGCAAGCTGGCGTTCCTGCCAGGGCAGTATGTGAACCTCGGGGTTCCCGGCAGCGAGCAGACTCGGGCTTACTCGTTCAGCTCGTTGCAGCGGGACGGCGAAGTCAGTTTTCTGATTCGTAACGTACCCGGCGGCTTGATGAGCAGTTTCCTCACCGGCATGGCCAAGGCCGGCGACAGCATGAGCCTGGCCGGCCCGTTGGGCAGTTTCTATCTGCGCGACATCCGCCGTCCATTATTGCTATTGGCCGGTGGCACCGGCCTGGCGCCGTTTACCGCGATGCTGGAAAAAATCGCCGAACAGGGCAGCGAGCATCCACTGCATTTGATCTACGGCGTGACCAACGATTTCGACCTGGTGGAACTCGATCGACTCGAAGCCTTCGCCGCACGAATTGCGAACTTCAGCTTCAGTGCCTGCGTGGCCAATCCCGACAGCCGGCACCCGCTCAAGGGTTACGTGACCCAACACATCGAGCCACGGCATTTGAACGATGGCGACGTCGACGTCTACCTGTGCGGCCCGCCGCCGATGGTCGAAGCGGTCAGCCAGTTCATCCGCGAACAAGGCATTGCGCCTGCGAACTTCTACTACGAGAAATTTGCCGCCAGCGCGGCATAAAAATTTTCTGCAGCGATGCACCCCTGTAGGAGCTGCCGAAGGCTGCGATCTTTTGATCTTGCTTTCAAAAAACAAGATCAAGAGATCGCAGCCTTCGGCAGCTCCTACAGGATCGCGCCGGGAAGCATCCTTCATCACGAGGTAAACATGAACAGATTCCACGAAAAAGTCGCGCTGATTACCGGTGCCGCCCAAGGCATCGGCCGGCGTGTGGCTGAACGCATGGCCGCCGAAGGTGCGCGACTGATTTTGGTCGACCGCTCCGAGCTGGTGTTCGAACTCCAGAAGGAATTAGGACAGGGCAGCCAGGTGCTCGCCCTGACCGCCGACCTTGAGCAATACAGCGAATGCTTGCGCGTGATGCGCACCGCTGTCGAACGCTTTGGTCGCCTCGACGTGCTGGTCAATAACGTTGGCGGCACGATCTGGGCCAAGCCTTTCGAGCACTATGAAGAGGCGCAGATCGAAGCCGAAGTTCGCCGTTCGTTGTTTCCGACATTATGGTGTTGCCATGCCGCGCTGCCGTTCATGCTCGAACAAGGCAGCGGTGCCATCGTCAACGTCTCGTCCATTGCTACCCGTAGCGTCAATCGCGTGCCGTACGGTGCGGCGAAGGGCGGGGTCAATGCGCTGACCGCTTGCCTGGCGTTCGAAACGGCCGGTCGTGGCGTGCGGGTCAACGCGACCGCCCCCGGTGGCACCGAGGCGCCACCGCGACTGATCCCACGCAACACCGCGCAACAGAGCGCGCAGGAAAAGCTCTGGTATCAGCAGATTGTCGACCAGACCCTCGACAGCAGTTTGATGAAGCGCTATGGCACGCTGGATGAGCAGGCAAGCGCTATCCTGTTTCTGGCCAGCGACGAAGCCTCTTACATCACCGGCATGATCATGCCGGTCGGAGGCGGCGATCTGGGCTGAAAAGCTTGCAGATGGCATCGGCTAAGGCCTGAATACCTGCGATCTACAAGCGACGCTGAAACGCTTTGACGATTCTGAGCGCGGCGTCGCTTATTTTCAGGTTGTGGACGGCCTCCAGCGGATACCAGATGCAGTCGAAGATTTCATTCTGTGGACGAGCCGCCGCCAGATTTACGACCGACGCTTCGTACACATGGTGCCGGGTGCTGATTGTTTCCAGCTCCATGAGGTACAGCAGGCCGTCGACCCCAAGTCCTGTTTCTTCGTAAAGCTCTCGCATGGCCGCGTCCGCAGCGGTTTCGCCAGGCTCGACTTTTCCGCCGGGCAAGGTCCAGGGAGACTTGGGCTTGCGCACCAGGAGGATATGTCGATCCTGTTCGCAAATGACCGTGGCACGTACTTTCATGAGTTACCCGACTGCTATTTGTCATAAAACAGTCATAAAAATGCAATATTCAGGCCGAAGTCCGCAGAAGTATCTGCTTGAAGGGTTGGACTCGACAGGGGCGCTGAAAGTGCGATTGGAGTGCCGGAATCCCGACGCGACGTCTGGTTGGCACTTCAGTGAAGGTCGGGTGTAAGGTAGTGGAGTCGATTCAGGACTATCACTGCCGAATGGAGGTGACTATGAGCGTTCCGATGCTGAACAAAATGCACATGAATGGCTATGACGTACTCAGCGTGAACAACGGCCCCTGGCGGGTGTGCACCAAAGGTGACCGGCTTGGAGCCTTTGGCAGCAGAGAGGAAGCATTGGCTTATGCGGCTTCGCTTCCTGCCTACAGAGCGCGGTCGGATAAAGCGTCGCGCAGCCACAAACCAGACAAATAGTGCGCTATAGCAGCTGCCGAGCCTGCCTGCGAGGCAGCTGCTACACGGTAGAATCAGTAGCCGCCGCCACCCATCCCGCCTGTGGAAGGGGAATATTCTCTGGCTTTTTGTTGGGCACGACTCCATTGCGCACAGGTCATGAAGCTTTTGTGGTCGACCTTGCCCAGCTTGTCGAAACTGACGTTGTACGGCTGCTGATGGCCGGCCTGGGTCAGCTTGTAATCAAAGCAGGTACCAGGTTCCACCGTGCGCTTGGTGATCGATAAAGGCTGGCCGCCAATCTGCTGGACTTGTTCCTTGCTCATGCCAGTCTCGACCTTGGCGACCAGCGGTTGGTCTCGATAAATGTGTGATTCCGTGTTGCAGCCACCTGACGCCGCCAGCACGGCGATCAGCGCGCATAGACGCTTGTTCATGGCAGCGCTCTCTAGTGAGCTTTCGTTCGAGTGATGGATTTTGCCTTTACTTCTTCAGCATAGCCCGCCAGTCGCGCTTCATCGCCCTGGAACAACGCGCACAGCCTTAGTGTTGCCTCTGCGTCCACATCATTGCCGGCCAGGCGCAACTGCTCTGCGATGCGCAAAAGCTCTACCGCCGACCACCTCAGGTCCGAGGCTACACCTTGCAGGTCGCGCCGAAGTTGCTGTTCATATTCGTTAAGCCACATGATGACCTCCTGCAATTCCCCGCTACGAAATAGTAGTCCTATTTACCTGTCTGGAGCGTTATGTTCGTCTGATCGCAAGAGAGTCGAAATCATGCAAAAACCTGTCTACCAATTGCTGGAAGTCGCCAACGGCAAGCCGATCAAACTCTGGGCCGAGGGAGTGCCGGTTGAAAGTGAAGCCCGGCAGCAATTGATCAATATTGCGAAGATGCCATTCATCTTCAGGCACCTGGCGGTGATGCCGGACGTGCATCTGGGCAAAGGGTCCACCATCGGCAGCGTGATCCCCACTGTGGGCGCGATCATTCCGGCAGCCGTGGGGGTGGATATCGGCTGCGGCATGATTGCCGCATGCACTTCACTGACCGCCGACGACTTGCCAGACAACCTGCACGGCCTGCGTAGTGCCATCGAAAAAGCCGTGCCACATGGCCGCACGTTGAGCCGTGGCCGCCGTGATGAAGGCGCCTGGAACCACGTTCCACACCAGGCCGATCAAGCCTGGGCGGCGCTGAGCTCACGGTTCAAGGCGATCACCGACAAATACCCGAAACTCGCCAGCACCAACAACCGTCAGCACCTGGGCACCCTCGGTACCGGTAATCACTTCATCGAGGTCTGCCTGGACGAGGCCAACCGCGTCTGGTTCATGCTGCACAGCGGTTCTCGCGGCGTTGGCAATGCTATCGGGACTCTGTTCATTCAATTGGCTCAAGCGGACATGCGCCAGCACATCGCCAATCTGCCGGACCGCGATCTGGCCTATTTCAAGGAGGGCAGCCGGCACTTCGATGACTACGTCGAAGCGGTGGGCTGGGCTCAGGACTTCGCTCGGCAGAACCGGGCATTGATGATGCAAGCGGTGATTCAGGCAGCGCGGCAAGTGATCCGCAAACCTTTCGAGGTCGCGCTGGAGGCTGTGAACTGTCATCACAACTACGTGCAGAAAGAGCGGCACTTCGGTGAAGACGTCCTGGTCACCCGCAAGGGCGCGGTGTCGGCGAAGAAGGGCGAACTGGGGATTATCCCCGGCTCCATGGGTGCCAAAAGCTTCATCGTTCGCGGGCTTGGCAACGAGCAATCATTCTGCTCCTGCAGCCATGGTGCTGGTCGGACCATGAGCCGCACCAAAGCCAAAAACACCTACACTGTCGCGGACCAGATTCGCGCGACCGCTCATGTGGAGTGCCGCAAGGATGCGGCGGTCATCGATGAGATTCCGATGGCCTACAAGGACATCGATAAAGTCATGTACGCACAGCGTGATCTGGTGGAAGTGCTGCACACTTTGCGGCAGGTGGTCTGCGTGAAGGGATAGTGATGGAAGGTGCTTCCATTGGTCGGGAACATTAACGGGAGATAACAGCTCTGCTGTCGTATTGAGGTAGTGATTTATTCGCTGGGGCGAGGCTATCTCGAAAATGACGACTACCGATGATTTCAAACACCATGCACATGAGCTGATCGTTGACCTGGATGCGGCCACCACGGAAATGATGAAACTGATCTCGGCCCATCAGATGAGCGGTCCGGAATGGGAGCGGGTCATGAAATGGCAGCATGAAGCGTACGAGCGATGGATGACGTACCTCAATGCGAGATCGTATCCCGAGTCCGGCTCGGGGGCCGAGCCGGGGCAGGGCGAAGCCCCTTTCTAGAGACATCGCCGGCTGTCCGCTGGATGTCTGCACAAGTACAGGCTACATTTCCCGTTTTTCAGGATAGGGAAGCGTTTATGCGCATGTTGATAGCGGGAATAGCGGTGGCTGTGTTGGCGGGCTGTTCATTACCCGCATCCGTGGTGCCCGGCGAGCCCAATATCAGCAAATACAGCGAGAAGGCGCCCAAGGAATATGCCGCGTGTGTATTACCGTTATGGCGTCAGGACATTCCGGGATCGACGCAATCGCCGATTTCCAATGGCTACCGGATCACCGCACCCAGCGTCATTACAGCTGACGAAATTCTGGTTATCGTGAAATCGAAGGATGGCAGCCGGGTATCTCTTTACCAGGGGCCACCGTGGGCCAAGTCAGGGGCGCTGCGCCAGGCTGTCCGGGATTGTTTATAACGCCCGCAGCTGCCGTATGTCGGAACTGAGGAACGGTCATTCCTGAATCAACTTCCAAGAGCTGATAGCACTAGGGAGCTTGGCTATGAATGATGATCGGAAAAAGGCAGCTCTTGATGCCTGGTACCGGCTTTTGAGAGAACCGGAGGCCGGGATGGATTGTGAAGAACACTACGACAAACTGCTGAAGGCGGCGGATGAAATGGAAGGGGCCGGGCTCATCAACAACGCCGAATGGCGTGAGCTGGTGCGCGATGCAAGGGGAGCTTTTTCCGCTGCAAGCGATGGTGTCGGAAGCGGAACAGTCCGCAGATGACTTAAAAATAGTGTGGATATTTAATGAGTTAGGAGATTTAGTAACTGGATAGTGAGTCAGAATATCTTGTTACAAGTCCCGCGATTGGGTAATATTGCTTCGCGTTCACCACCACGGTTTATGCATTTTTAAAGCCCAGGCGTCCATCAGCTGCCTGGGCTTTTTTTTGTCTGGAATTTGGAATGGCTTATGAGCGCGCTGCCGGCAGAGAGCCAGCAGCGTCGATGATGAGCATGATGGACAAACGTTATTGATGCCTGTCGTTACCCGACTGGATCAGCCTTGCGCCGATCGCTGCCGGATGGATTGCCAGTGTCAAGAAGCCTTCTTTCCACCAGGACATTTTGCAGGGCCTGGCGTGCCGAAGGGCTTAGCTGATGTTCTCTCTCCTTGAGTTCGAGCAAGATGGGGTTGGACCATCCACGATAGGTTTGCTCGGAAATTCGAGTAGATGTCATCTATCTCTCCTTTGATGAGTCGCCCGACAATACAGTGGGCGAAGTCCTGTGCGCTAAAAATCCTAGTTGAGGAAACGACTTGTCGCCAGTGAGCGGACGGCAATGAGGTGCCGGTCATCCTTCGCGACGCGGGTTGTCCACGATTCGGGAGTAAACTTAAAAGGCTACCTCAGCAAAAGGAGCCGCATATGATCGCCGACCAAATGAATAGACAGGAGTCGGAGCAAGGCGCTGTTTGGGATCAATACTTCTGTGCCGCGTTGATTGCCGAAAGCAATCTGACGGCACCGGTGGTAGGAGAAGCCACCCACGAAGACAGGCAGAATCTGTTAATCCAAAGGGCCAAAGCACTCGCCGATAAGATGCTGGAAAACAGAAGATAACCGCAGCCCAGCCATTGCGCTGGGCTCTTCGCTTTTTGATGCTTTTATCTTTCTGCGAAGTGAACGCTCCTTGGTCGCGGATCGTCTACAGTTGGTAGTTCATGGATACGGAGATCGAACATGAAGTGCCTAATTTGTCAGGCGGCCTCTAATGCTGTTCACGCGGCTGGAGACTGGTCAGAAGTCAAATGCCCGGACGGATGTGGACGCTACAAGGTCTCTGCGAACCTTGTGGCGAAAATGAAATTAAAGAACGAGTTCTTTGACATCGAACGCACAAGACGATGGCTTGAGATGTCTCGAATTGATGAGCCGGTGCCGTTGATATCCACCTATGACTACCACGTTGCCTTATTGCATCGCGACACCGAGGATAGGTCGGTCATCGCGCCGATTCGCTCCAAGGAGCCGCTGACTTCGGATTAGGTCCTGGCTGTAACACCGTCAGCGCGGGCATTTGCTCGATCTATCGGACGATAGGTCGATGAGGAACAAGTTTCAGAAGAGCATCCCCGCTATTTGTCACTCTCCCTATCCAGGTTGTCAGCGTTGATGGCGGGCTGAAGCGGCTATGGCTGAATGATCAGGAGGTGGCTATGAACTGTCCGCTTTGTGGAAATACTTATGCGCTGGAAGATTCTTCGTACGGGAGTGGCTTGCGCATTCATTGCGAGCCGTGCGGTGGTTTCTATCGAATTTCAACAACCCTGAGCGGCTTGGCCGAGGGAAAGATCTATGACACCGAGCGCGCTCGAGCCCGCCTGAAAAAGAAGCGTGAAACCGACGAATTGGAAGATCAAGAGCCGGCGCTAGGCGCGGAGGACGAAGACCTGCTCGTCGAGCCAAACTGATGTGTCGTGCAATAAGCATGCGACCCAGCGAACGACGCACCAGGTGTGGGAAGGTTATCGCTGCGAGACGGTTGCGGTGGATGTGTGCGCAAGGACTCGCCTGACCCTGAAGACGGGTTTCGAACAGGATTCCAGGCCAGGCGAGCGTGCCAGATCCATGCGAGTTTTAATCCTGATGAACGCTTAGCGGCCCGGTTAATGATGAGCCTGTGCCACTCCGCGCAAAACCGTCGCAGCGGCGGATTGAGATCGAGTGCTGGCAATGTTTCCCAACGATACGACGCCCACCAGACGCTTGTCCCGGTTAAGCACGGGCAGACGGCGCAGTTGCACGTCCGCCATGTTTTTAGCCACATGCTCTATGTCTTCATCCTCAAAGCAATAGCGGATGCCGCCAGTCATTACTTTACTGATAGGGGTTTTGCCGGGGAGTCCTTCGGCTACGGCCCTAATGGCTATATCCCGGTCCGTGATCATGCCAATCAGACGCTCTTGCTCCTCAACCATGATGGCGCCGCTATCGATCCTGGCCATCATGTTCGCGGCCTCCTGGATCGTCTGGTTTGGCTTGGCTGTTAAAACATCTTTCGTCATAACTTCCGAAATCTTCATGAAAAGACTCCTTTAAAGTGATGCTTCAGTGATTAAGGGCTGCCAATTCTTTCGACTTGGAGGGGAAGTGCGGGTTCAGATTGTTTTGTCTCCGCTCGTCATGGTGGCGGATTGATAGGGGCGTGTCCGGCCATGCCGTATTCGATGGTGGCGAGGCGTCACTGGGGATTCGTACAGGCGACCGACTGATCCAAATAAGTCAGCCGGTCGCGGCTGAGCATTACGGCTCGACTGATTCAGTGCGAATCAGTCAGGAGGGGGAGTGGATCTCCTCGATAAACGCAATTCGCTTACCTTCGTAGAAAATTTCAACCGTAGTGTAGACAGGTGAGTTTGGAGGCATTACTCGGTCGAACCTGGCTTGCGTCCAGCTAAGTTGTTGAATCCAGTTCCCCGGCCGCTGGACCAAGTGCAGGTCCAACATGAGCGCTTGCGGAACAATACCTTGAGGGGATCGCATGGTAAGGCAGGCCTCGATCCCTGGATTGGCAACTTCGACATCGCCAACAACATGGAAATCATCAGGTTTTGGCGGCATCGTGTTCAGCCATGCATACCAGTCTTTGCTGTTGATATTCATTTTTCTATTCCTTGAGAAATGAAGCTCGAAGCTTGAGGTACAGCAGTTTCGTATGGCGCTTCGTATGCCATCGAATTGAATACCTGACACCCAATCCTCTCGTATATCCATATCCAGGAAAGGCGTTTTAAAGATTGGATGAGTGTTGAAGGGCGTATCACAGGTGTAGACGAGGAATGGTTTATGGCTCCTCGGTCTGGACGAACGGTACTCATCGTCAGAGGGGCGGGTTTGTAATTGGCGGGGTCATGTGCGCCGTCCCTGGATAGGCTCTATCAGTTCTGAGCCCTGGTTCCTCACATTGCCCACGGCCATGTCCACTTTGAACCACTCGAAGACGTCGCAGGGTTCGCGTTCCTGCAGGATTATCTGTTCGGCGCGCTCCTTGGGTGTGTAGGGATCAATCCATTCCCGGGCCAGTTCGGGACTGAGCGTCACAGGCCGACGGTCGTGAATATCCACCATGCCGCCCTCACTGTCCGCGGTGATGATTACGAAGCCGTCATGCTCTTCCGGCTCCTTTTCGTACCTTGGATACTGACCAATGGCGGCGCACAGGATCGGCGCACGATCCTTGCGACGGATCAGGTACGGCTGTTTCTTCGGACCGCCCTCGTAAACCCATTCAAACCAGTTGTCGATGGCAATAATTGCCCGGTGCGGCCATATCTCCTTGAAGAACGGGTCGTGGGCGACTTTCTCAACCCGGGCGTTGATCGGTGTCGCGTGATCCCTGGCCCAATGCGGTCGCCAGCCCCAACGAACCCTGTCGGCGTGCAACATGCCGCTTTCCTCGTGGAAGAGGGCGAGCTGAGTCGACGGCGCGGCGTTGTAGAGCTCGAGCGGCTGGTCGCCAGCATTGTTGACCAGGGCGTTGGGCATGCTCAGCGCCGCCACGAACTCGTGAACACCTCGATACTGCGAAAGTCGTCCGCACATGGCTGAGCCCTCATGCTGAAGCTTAAGTTTAGACAATAGTTTCAAGGTGAAGCGTTGAGGCTGTTTAACCAGCAACGCCTTCAAAAAAACAGAGTCGCCGCTCGCGGCCCAGCCCACATCGGGGATTCGCGGGTTTCTTGATTGATGTCAATCGCCTGAGTCGACCTGCTCTGTACTCTGCGCAGAAACCGACAGCTGAATCGAGGGCGAAAAATCATGCTCTATCCGCTGTTTCTGACCTTTCATCTGTTTGCCGCCCTGATCTTTATCGGCACGGTGTTCTTCGAAGTCCTGTTCCTGGAAAGCATCCGCAAACAGTTGCCCGCCAAAGTGATGCTGCTGGTCGAGGAGGGTATTGGCCGCCGCGCCCGCACCCTGATGCCGTGGGTGCTGCTGGTACTGTTCGGTGCGGGGCTGGGCATGGTCTGGCTGCGCTATTTGCCCGTTCTTGCAACGCCAATGGCCTCATCGTTCAGCACCTTGTTGCTGTTGAAAATCATGGTCGCCGTGAGCGTGCTGCTGCATTTCCTGGCGGCGATGTTTCTGTTCAAAAGCGGCCGAATGAACGCTCGATACCTGCATTTCATCCATGGCAGTGTGTTCTGCCATATGGTCGTCATTGTGCTGCTGGCCAAGGGGATGTTTTACCTGACGTGGTGAGCGGCCTTGCCCCAAGGTCTGTCCTGCAAGCACTTGGCTTGCGCTTGATACAAGTCAAGGAGCATGGATCGCCAATCCCGGACACTGTTGATCCGCAGCCAGTCTCGGAGACCTGTCATGCTCGATTTTTCTCACGCCCCCGGCGAGCTGATCGCTCGGTGCGATCAGGGCGTACTCGACCCCAACTGCCATGCCGACACGCAAAAGTTTCATGACGGCATCGGCTCTCTGGATTTGCTCCGTGCCTTGCGCGTCAGCCGCCAGAAACGACGCCCGATCGCCCTGAACGTGCAGCTGCCTTCCCGGCTCAAGCCATCCTTTTGTTCCCCGCACGATGCCTCCTGCGAGCATGGCGACATCGAACAGTACCTCCAGCGCCTGGAACACGAGATCGACCTCGTCGGTTGTCACCTGAGTTCGGAGCAGCGGGTCGAACAATTTCATCTGAGCGGCGGAACACCCACCAGCGCTGATCTCGAGCGGCTGATGAGTCATCTGCGTGGCCGGTTCAACTTTCTCGAGCATGAGTGCGGCGACTACAGCGTTGACGTCGACCTTCACCATACCGATTGGACGACCATGGGCGCGCTGCGCAACCAGGGATTCAATCATGTCAGCATTGGCATTCCGGATATCGACACCGACTGTGACATGTCGGTGGCCTGCTATCAGAATCCGGCCCCCATTCATTCACTGATCGATGCCGCCCGCACCTTTGGTTATCGATCAATCAATGTCGATCTGGGTTTTGGCCATGCCTGGCAAACGCCAGAAAGCTTCGCGCTGAAGCTGGCGGCGATCATTGAGCTGGAGCCGGACAGGCTGATGGTGTTCGACTATGCCCGACCACCACGCCGCTATCGGCCAAGGCTCGGCGACAAGGTCAGGGAACTGTGCAGTCAGGACGATAAAGGCGCGATGCGCCAGATCGCCTTCGAACAGTTGATCGCCGTGGGCTATCACTACATCGGTATGGGGCAGTTTGTGCGGCCCGACGATGATTTGGCGATTGCTCAGGAGCGCGGCCGGTTACGTCGCACGTGTGACGGTTTTACCCGTCACGGCTATTGCGACCATATCGGCTTCGGTTTGGGGGCTATCAGTCAGATCGACGATTTGTACACGCAAAACACCGACGCCATCGAGCGCTATCAGCAGCAACTGGACCGGGGCCAATTGCCGACGTCTCGTGGCTGGCGTTTCGAGGCGGGGGATCAGATACGGCACATGGTCATGGAGCGTCTGGCGTGTGATCAAGAGCTGGATATCCGCGCCATCGAACGGCGTTATGGACTGATTTTCCATCAGTATTTTTCATCTGTCTGGCCATTGCTGGAGCAATTGAGTCGTGAGGGGTTGATTGAATTGTCGGACCGTTTCATCAGCATTCTTCCCGCCGGCCGGCCGGAAGTGGATGCCATCTGCAACCTGTTTGAAAAGGATTCGGGCAGTGCAAGGCATTAACCCACCTGCGAGTTGATTGATCATGAAACCTGCATTCGATTTCGATCGAGCCCTGGTCGAAAAGTATGACCGCCCCGGGCCGCGCTATACCTCTTACCCTACGGCACCACAGTTTCATCAGGCGTTTGCCGTCGACGACTATCAGCGTGCCGCCTCCGACAGTAATCTGGCGACGGTGCCCAAGCCGTTGTCGGTGTATATCCACATCCCGTTCTGCAAGAGCCTTTGCTACTACTGCGCCTGCAACAAAATCATTACCCGGAAAACCCATCGGGCCGTCGAATACCTGACGTACCTCAAACGTGAAATCGTCATGCAGGCCGCGTTGTTCGACAGCACGCGCAAACTCACGCAACTGCACCTGGGCGGTGGCACGCCGACGTATTTGACCCGTGAGCAGCTGGCGGATCTGATGGACTGCCTGCACCAGGCGTTCGACATGGACGACAGCGATGACCATGAGTTTTCCATCGAGGTCGATCCGCGCACCATCAACACCGAGCAGATCCAGTCGCTGCGTCAATTGGGCTTTAACCGCTTGAGTTTCGGCGTGCAGGACTTCGATCCCGACGTGCAGGCGGCAGTCAATCGCCAGCAAAGTGAAGAACAGATTTACGCGCTGGTCGCGGCGGCGCGTGAGGCGCAATTCAAGTCGATCAGCGTCGATCTGATTTACGGCCTGCCACTGCAAACCGTGAACAGTTTCGACGTCACCCTCGGCAAGATCATCGCCCTGCGCCCGGACCGGATTGCCGCCTACAGCTACGCCCATTTACCCGAGCTGGTGCGCGCGCAACGGCTGATTCGCCCGGCGGACATGCCGCCACCGGAGCGCAAGCTGGAGTTGCTCGAGCTGACCATCCGCCGCCTGACCGAGGCCGGTTATGTCTATATCGGCATGGATCATTTCGCCTTGCCGGACGATGAACTGGCGCTGGCCCGCACCCATGGCACTCTGCAACGCAATTTTCAGGGTTACTCGACCCATGCCGACTGCGACTTGATCGGCCTTGGGGTGTCTTCGATCGGTAAGGTCGGCGACAGCTACAGCCAGAGCGTCAAGGAGCTTTCGCAGTACTACGCCCGTATCGATCAAGGCTTGTTGCCGGTGCATCGAGGTTACCGCTTGAGTGCCGATGACCTGCTACGCCGTGAAGTGATCAGTGACTTGATGTGCCACGGCAGGATCGATTTCGCCAAGTTCGAAGCGGGTCATGGCATTTGCTTCACCGAGTATTTTGCCGATGCGCTGGCGCAACTGGACGAGCAGGTGCGTGACGGACTGTTGCAGATTCACAGCGACGAGTTGGTGCTGTTGCCGCAAGGGCATTTGATGATGCGCAGTGCGGCGATGGCATTTGATGCCTATCTGGGAGGGGAGCAAAAAGGCCGGTTTTCCCGCACCGTTTGAGGCTTCGGGCGCTCTGGCGCGAGGAATTTTATCGAGTTGATTTCAATCAAGGGCGAGGCACACAGCGCTCCCTAACATGGCCGCAAGCCCCTTTGAAATCAGCGAATTCATGACAAGCCATCAGCCTTCGACACCTGGCAATCCGCGCATCTGGAGCGTCGGGCTGGCGGTGATGGTCTTGCTGATGATCGCAGCGTTCGCGACGGTGCAGGCCAAGTCATACGGCGACATCGAGCAGCAGCGCATCGAGAAGGTTTTCCCTCAAACCGATTCGGTGTCCGCAGCCGAAGGCACGTTCAAGATGCGCACGCTGTCGGCGGCCGGCAAGGTCATTGGGTACGTGTTCCAGAGCCTGGATGTGGTGGATATTCCGGCCTACTCGGGCAAACCCATCAATACCCAGGTGATCCTCGACACCGCCGGGGTGATTCAGGACGCCTATGTGCTGGAGCACCACGAACCGATTCTGCTGATCGGCATCCCCGAAGAAAAACTCCACGGTTTCAGCGCCCGATACAAAGGGATCAAGGTCAGCCAGCGGGTGGTCGTCGGGCATTCCAGCGACCCGAGCGCGGTCACCGTGGATGCCATCGCCGGCGCAACCGTCACCGCCATGGTGGTCAATGAGGTCATCATGCGTGCCGCCCATGAGGTGGCCGTATCGTTGAAGCTGATTGAGGACAGGGGCGGGGTGGTGAACAAGCCCGCCACCGTGCGCCAGGACTTTTTCGAGCCTGCCACTTGGGAGCAACTGACCGGTAACGGCGCCATTCGCCGGTTGAATCTGACCCGTGGGCAGGTCGATGCTGCCTTCAAGGGCACCGAAGCCGAAGGCGTCGACAACGCCGGCCCGGATCAAGTCGATGACACCTTTATCGAGCTGTACACCGCCGACTTGAACCCACCGACCATTGGCCGTGCGCTGCTGGGCGACAATCAATATCGCTTCCTCATGCAGGAACTCAAACCCGGCGAGCAGGCCATCGTGGTGCTGGGGCGTGGGCTGTTTTCCTATAAAGGCTCGGGTTATGTGCGCGGCGGGATTTTCGATCGGGTGCAATTGCGCCAGTTCGGCAACGTCATCAGCTTTCGCGACATGGACCATCAGCGGCTCTCCGACGTGTTTGCCAAGGGCATGCCCGAGTTCAATGAGATGTCGATTTTCATTGTCCGCAAACCGGCCGGTTTCGATCCGGGATCGCCTTGGTCCCTGGAGCTCCTGGTGCGGCGTCAGACGGGACCGGTCAGCGGCACCTTCAGCAGCTTCGAACTGCCTTATCAACTGCCCGAACCCTACCTTGAGCGACCTGTGCCCAGTGCCGAAGAACGGGTGGCCATCGAGGAAGCCAGCCGGCCGATGTGGTTGAACATCTGGTACCAGAAACACTTCCAGATCGCCGTCCTCGCGAGCGCGTTGTTGCTGCTGACGGCCATCCTGTTCCTGCAAGACAAGCTCACCCGCCGGCCACGCTTTCTGCACTGGCTGCGTCGTGGTTACTTGCTCTTTACCGTGGTCTTTCTGGGTTGGTATGCCCTGGGGCAGCTGTCGGTGGTCAATGTCCTGACCTTTGTGCATGCGCTGTTCGAGCACTTTCGCTGGGAGCTGTTTCTCACCGATCCGCTGATCTTCATGCTCTGGGTCTTTACCGCCGGGAGCATTCTGCTGTGGGGCCGTGGGGTGTTCTGCGGCTGGCTGTGTCCGTTTGGCGCCTTGCAAGAGCTGATCAACGAAGCCGCGCGCAAGTTGAAAATCCCCCAGTACGAATTGCCCTTTGCGGTGCATGAGCGGCTGTGGGCGATCAAATACATCATCTTGCTGCTGCTTTTCGGCATCTCCCTGGAATCGATGTCCACCGCCGAGCTGTTCGCCGAGGTGGAACCCTTCAAAACCGCCATCACCCTCAAATTCGACCGTCAGTGGTGGTTCGTGCTCTACGCGGTGGCGCTGCTGGTGATCAACATTTTCACGCGCAAAGTCTATTGCCGCTACATCTGCCCGTTGGGTGCAGCGCTGGCGATCCCGACCAAATTGCGCCTGTTCGATTGGCTCAAGCGCCGCCAGGAATGCGGCAGCCCCTGCCAGTTGTGCGCCAAGGAATGCGAGATCCAGGCGATTCACCCTGATGGCCGGATCAATGCCAACGAGTGTCACTACTGCCTCGATTGCCAGATGACCTACCACAACGAAGACAAATGCCCGCCGCTGATCAACAAGCGCAAGAAGCGCGGCAAACCGGCACCCGTGGCGGTGCAGCTGATACCTGTCGTGCAAGTGCAGGCTGCTGAATGAAGCTCGCGAGCGCACCTGCGCAGTGACCGTTTTATCCCTTCAAGGAGTACGCAACATGACTGACACAGAATCCACAAAACCCGTGCAGGAAGAAGAACACGCGGGACTCAGCCGTCGCGGTTTTCTGGGCAGCAGCGCCGTCACCGGTGCGGTGCTGGCGGGTGCGACGACGTTGGGCGGCGCAGTGTTCAGCCGCGAGTCGTGGGCCGCGGCGGTCAAGGATGCGCAGGCGAAAATCCATGTCGGCCCCGGTGAGCTGGACGAATACTACGGCTTCTGGAGCGGCGGTCATCAGGGCGAAGTGCGGGTGCTCGGCGTGCCGTCGATGCGTGAGTTGATGCGTATTCCGGTGTTCAACGTCGACTCGGCCACCGGTTGGGGCCTGACCAACGAAAGCAAACGGATCCTGGGCGACAGTGCAAAGTTCCAGAACGGCGATTGCCATCACCCGCATATCTCCATGACCGATGGCAAGTACGACGGCAAATACCTGTTCATCAACGACAAGGCCAACTCCCGGGTCGCGCGTATCCGCCTGGACATCATGAAGTGCGACAAGATCCTCACCGTGCCGAACGTGCAGGCCATCCACGGCCTGCGTCTGCAAAAAGTGCCCTATACCAAGTACGTGTTCGCCAATGCTGAATTCGTCATCCCGCACCCCAATGACGGCCGCACCTTCGACCTGCAAGACAAGAACAGCTTCACCATGTTCAACGCCATCGATGCCGAGAAAATGGAGATGGCGTTCCAGGTCATTGTCGACGGCAACCTGGACAACTCCGACGCCGATTACACCGGCAAGTACGCCGCGTCCACCTGCTACAACTCGGAGAAGGCTTACGACCTTGGCGGCATGATGCGCAACGAGCGCGACTGGGTCGTGGTGTTCAACATCCCGCGCATCGAGGCTGCGATCAAGGCTGGCAAATTCATCACCCTGGAAGACTCGAAAGTGCCGGTGGTCGACGGTCGTAAAACCGATGGCAAGGACTCCGAGTTCACTCGCTACATCCCGGTGCCGAAGAACCCCCACGGCCTCAACACCTCATCCGATGGCAAGTACTTCATTGCCAACGGCAAGCTGTCGCCAACGGTCTCGATGATTGCCATTGACCGGCTGGACGACTTGTTCGCCGATAAATTCAAGGATCCGCGCGAGGTTATCGTCGCCGAGCCGGAACTGGGCCTGGGCCCGTTGCACACCACCTTCGACGGTCGCGGCAACGCCTACACCACGCTGTTTATCGACAGTCAGGTGGTGAAGTGGAACATGGAGGAAGCGATACGTGCCTACAAGGGCGAGAAGGTCAATTACATCAAGCAGAAGCTCGACGTGCATTACCAGCCCGGCCACAACCACGCCTCGCTGACCGAAACCAGTGAAGCGGACGGCAAGTGGCTGGTGGTGTTGTGCAAATTCTCCAAGGACCGCTTCCTGCCGACCGGGCCGCTGCACCCGGAAAATGACCAGTTGATCGACATTTCCGGCGACGAGATGAAGCTGGTGCATGACGGCCCTGCGTTTGCCGAACCCCACGATTGCATCCTGGCGCGTCGGGACCAGATCAAGACCCAGAAGATCTGGAAACGTAACGACCCGTTCTTCGCCGCCACCGTGGAGCTGGCCAAGAAAGACGGGATCAACCTGGAGACCGACAACAAGGTCATCCGCGACGGCAATCATGTGCGGGTCTACATGACCTCCATGGCCCCGGCCTATGGGCTGACCGAGTTCACGGTCAAGCAGGGCAACGAGGTCACCGTGATCATCACCAACATCGACCAGATCGAGGACGTGTCCCACGGTTTCGTCATGACCAACCATGGCGCCAGCATGGAGATCAGCCCGCAGCAAACCTCGTCCATCACCTTTACCGCCGACAAGGCCGGTCTGCATTGGTATTACTGCAGCTGGTTCTGCCATGCGCTGCACATGGAAATGGTCGGTCGCATGAAGGTCGAGCGGGCCTGACAGTTGCCAATCGACGGGAGCGGGCCGATGACCGAAATCAAGGATAACCCGGTGAAGGTCATTGCCCTTGTGCTCCTGTTGATGTCAGGCGGCGCACTGGCGGCGGTGCAACCCATCACCACATTGCCGTTGCGGGTTGACGCGGAACAACGCTGGCACTTGTCGGCGGGCGAGTACGTTGGCTCGTTCAGCGTCGATCAACCGATGCAGATTCTCTGCGAGCCCGGCGCGGTGTTTCAAGCGCAAGGGCAGGGTAACGGCGTGATCGTCAGCGCGCCTGATGTCCGGATCGAGGGCTGTACCTTTCTGGACTGGGGGCACGACCTCACGGCCATGAATGCGGCGGTGTTCCTCCAGCCCATGGCCCGTGGCGCGGTGATCAAAGGCAATCGCCTGCAAGGCCAGGGTTTCGGTATCTGGGTCGACGGGACGCAGGATGCGAGCCTGATCGACAACAATATTCAGGGGGATCCGGCGCTGCGTTCTCAGGATCGCGGCAACGGTATTCACTTGTATGCGGTGCATGGCGCCAAGGTCATCGGCAACCAGGTGCGCGATACCCGCGATGGCATCTACATCGACACCTCCAACGGCAACCTGCTGCAGGGCAATACCCTGGAAGACCTGCGTTACGGCGTGCATTACATGTTCGCCAACGACAACCGGTTGATCGGCAATACCACCCGCCGCACCCGCACCGGCTACGCCTTGATGCAAAGCCGCAAGCTCACGGTGATTGGCAACCGCTCCGAACAGGATCAGAACTACGGCATCCTGATGAACTACATCACCTATTCAACCTTGCGCGACAACTTCGTCACGGACGTGCGCGACGGCTCGACCGGCGACAGCATGATCAGCGGTGCCGAGGGCAAGGCGCTGTTCATCTACAACTCGCTGTTCAACAGCATCGAACACAACCACTTCGAGCACAGTGCCGTGGGCATTCACCTCACCGCCGGCTCCGAAGACAACCGCATCGCCGACAACGCCTTTGTCGGCAACCAACGGCAGGTCAAATACGTCGCCACCCGTTTGCAGGAGTGGTCGGCGGATGGCCGGGGCAATTACTGGAGCGATTACCTGGGCTGGGATCGCAACAACGATGGCCTGGGCGATATCGCCTATGAACCCAACGACAATGTCGACCGCTTGCTGTGGCTGTACCCGCAGGTGCGGCTGTTGATGAACAGCCCCGGGATCGAGTTGCTGCGCTGGGTGCAACGGGCCTTTCCGGTGATGAAGTCGCCGGGCGTCCTGGACAGCCATCCGCAGATGAATCCCACCACCCAACCCCTGACCCAGGAGCCCTCCGCATGAACGTCATCGACATGGAAGGCGTCAGCCAGCGCTATGGGTACACCACCGTGTTGCATCAATTGAACCTGAGCCTGGGCGAAGGCGAAGTGCTCGGCTTGTTCGGGCACAACGGCGCGGGCAAGACCACCAGCATGAAACTGGTGCTTGGTCTGCTTCAGGCCAGCGAAGGCCAGGTCAGGGTTTTCGGCCGCACGCCCAGTGATCCGCAGGTTCGGCGACTGCTGGGCTATTTGCCGGAGAACGTGACCTTCTATCCACAGATGAGTGGCCTGGAGACCTTGCGGCATTTCGCCCGACTCAAAGGCGCGGCGCCCGCGCAGGTGGACGTGCTGCTGGAGGAAGTCGGCCTGGCGGGCGCGGCGCATCGACGGGTCAAGACCTATTCCAAAGGCATGCGTCAACGCCTGGGACTGGCGCAAGCCTTGCTCGGCGAGCCGCGTTTATTGCTGCTCGACGAACCGACCGTCGGCCTCGATCCGATCGCCACTCAAGACCTCTATCGGTTACTCGACCGGCTGCGCAGCCAGGGCACCAGCATCATTCTCTGTTCCCACGTATTGCCGGGGGTCGAGGCGCATATCAACCGTGCCGCGATTCTGACCCAGGGGCGCCTGCTGGCCCTAGGCAGTCTGCGCAGCTTGCGCGAGGAAGCCGGGTTGCCGACGCTGATTCGCGCCAACGGGCTCAAGCACGCCGGGCCGTTGCAGCGATCCTGGAACAACGCCGGGCATGTCACTCAGCGCTGGGGCGTGGAGGGCCTTGAAGTGGCTGCGCTCAATGGCAACAAATTGGACCTGTTGCGCCAACTGCTCAATGAACACGAGCCGGCCGACGTGGAAATCGACCCACCGTCCCTGGAGGACATCTACCGCTATTACATGGGCCGGGCCGGTGCGACCCCCAGTGGAGAGACCGTATGAACCCGATCTGGAACATGGCCCGCAAGGAATTCAATGACGGTTTGCGCAACCGCTGGTTGTTGGCGATCAGCCTGTTGTTCGCCGTGTTGGCGACCGGCATCGCCTGGTTGGGGGCGGCGGCTTCCGGGCAATTGGGCTTCACCTCGGTGCCCGCCACCATCGCCAGCCTGGCCAGCCTGGCGACGTTCCTGATGCCGTTGATTGCCTTGCTGCTGGCCTATGACGCCATCGTCGGCGAAGACGAAAGCGGTACGTTGCTGCTGTTGCTGACCTATCCACTGGGGCGCGGGCACATTCTGCTCGGCAAGTTCGTCGGCCACGGATTGATCCTGGCGCTGGCGACCTTCATCGGTTTCGGCTGCGCGATGCTCGCGATTGCGGTGCTGGTGGAGGACGTTGAACTGAACCTGCTGCTCTGGGCGTTTGGACGATTCATGCTGTCGTCGACGTTACTGGGCTGGGGTTTTCTAGGGTTGGCCTATGTGCTGAGCAGTGTGTCTGCCGAGAAATCCACGGCCGCCGGGTTGGCGCTGGGGGTGTGGTTCTTCTTCGTGCTGGTGTTCGACCTGGCGCTGTTGGCACTGCTGGTGCTCAGCGAAGGGCAGTTCAACCCGAAGGTGTTGCCGTGGTTACTGCTGCTCAACCCCGCCGATGTCTATCGCTTGATCAATCTCTCCGGTTTCGAGCCCGGTGCCGGTAGTGCTGGTGTGCTGACCCTGGGCAGCGATTTGCCTGTACCGGGCTCGATGCTCTGGTTGTGCTTGTTGCTGTGGGTGGCGGTGCCTTTGGGCTTGGCCTGGTTGCTGTTCCGTCGACGGGCGACATGAATTCACACCTTGGTTTTTGGAGCATCTGACGATGAGTAATCTGTATTCGACGACGGTACGCGCCGCGGCGGGCCTGATGGTCTGTCTGCTGCTGGCGGCCTGTGACAAACCCGTGCAAGCCACCTACAGCGACGCCGCCGCTGCCTTCCATCCCAGTGATGAATGCCATGTTTGCGGCATGATCATCGACGGCTTCCCCGGGCCCAAGGGCGAAGTGGTCGAGCGCAGTGGCATCAAGAAATTCTGCTCCACGGCGGAGATGATCGGTTGGTGGCTGCAACCGGAGAATCATCATGGCGAGGCCCGGTTGTATGTCCACGACATGGGCCGCAGCCCGTGGAACGCACCCAATGATGCCCATCTGATCGATGCCAAGGATGCGTTTTACGTGGTCGGCACCCAACTCAAGGGGGCAATGGGTGTGGTGTTGGCGTCCTTCTCCAGTCAGCAGGCTGCGGAAAAACTGGCCGCCGACCAGGGCGGTCGTGTGCTGCGGTTCAGTGAGATCGATCAGGCAGTGCTTCAGCAGCAGCCAGCGATGTCGCACTCGACTCATTGATCGGCGCGCCATCGAGAAAAGTGATCGCCGTCAAGTCAGTATTTCTGCGTCTGTTCAAAGATAGGGGCTCACAACGTCCCCAGTGCTTGGCATTAACGATGCCCAGGAGAACATGATGCAAACCGAGTTTCAGGATCGTCTGGCGGTGATCACCGGTGCCAGCTCCGGGATTGGCCTGGCATTGTGCGCCGCGCTGTTGCCGCGTGGGGTCAAGGTACTGGCGATGTCACGCACTGCCGGTGATTTGCCAGCCTTGCAGCAGATCTACGGTGAACGGCTGCAATGGTGTGCCGGGGACGTCACGTGCGAGGAAGACTTGCAAGGGCTGGCCCGGCGGGCGGCAGCGCTGGGGCGGGTGGATTATCTTGTGCCCAACGCGGGCATTGCCGAAATGGCCGACAGCCTGGACATGCCGGCCTTCCAGCGCCAATGGGCGGTCAACGGTGCTGGAGCGTTGAACACCCTGGCGGCGTTGCGCGGTGAGTTGGCGAGCCCGGCTTCGGTGGTGTTTGTCGGTAGTTTCCTGACCGGTTCGAGCTTTCCCGGTCTGGCCGCCTGCATCGCCAGCAAGGCCGCGCTGGTGGCTCAGGCACGCACATTGGCGGTGGAGTTTGCGCGTTATGACGTGCGCATCAATCTGGTCTCGCCGGGGCCGACCGCGACCTCGATGTGGGACAACCTGGGGTTGAGCGATGGTGAGCTCGATGACGTCGCTGATACCCTTGGCAAACGTCTGCTGCCCGGTCATTTCCTTGATGCGTCGGCGGTGGCTAATGTGATTATTTTTCAACTGTCCCAAGGCGCCCGGGGTGTCTATGGGCAGGATTGGAAGGTTGATAACGGGTATACGTTGGGGTGATGGGTGAGCTCGGCGTACATATCCGTTTCTGCGATAACGGCTGCTTAGGGTTCCGCCCTTACGGCGGGTCACTTTGGAAAAGCGCCAAAGTAACCAAAACGCTTTCGCCCCTGACGTACGGCCCTTCGCCTAGGCTCAGGGTACCCTCGCTCCGGTCCTGCTCCGTGGGCCCGCCGCCATCGGCCATCCATGGCCGGGGGCGGCTACCGCGGCATCCTTGCCGCGGTGCCCACTGCGCAGAACCTGCGCTCGGCCTTCCGACGGGGCAGATCAAGATCAAAAGCCAAAGCAAAGCAAGATCAACAGCAGTCAGCGCCTACCCACTGATCGTTCCCATGCTCCGCGTGGGAATGCCGCTGGGGACGCTCTGCGTCCCGCTGTCGACGCAAGGCTTGAGTCCTGCGCACTGGTGACGCGGAGCGTCACGGGATGCATTCCCACGCGGAGCGTGGGAACGATCAAAAGATCGCAGCCTTCGGCAGCTCCTACAGGGTGTACGCCATTCAAATGTAGGAGCTGCCGAAGGCTGCGATCTTTTAGGCGCACCACAGATTAATGCGAGGTCCCCTCCACAAACTCAATCTTGTTACCCACGTTATATTTGCCCGACGGCTTGTTCATCGGCAGGCGCTTGATCTCCTTAAGGGTATTACTGTCGTACACAATCAACGCGCCATCGTTGGCCCAAATACTCAAAAGCAGGTAGCGGCCATCGCGAGTGAACTCGACATGGGCAGCCGTCTTGCCGGGCATCGGGCGCAAGGTGTGGGCGATTTCCAGAGTCTGTTTGTCGATCAGGTGGATCGCATCGTTGTCCGGCCCGAAGAACACGTCGGTCCAGGCATACCGCGAGTTGACGTGGCTGCGCATGAAGAACCCCGGCCCCAGGGTCGGAATTTCCTTGATCAGTTTCCAGGTCTTGAAATCGATGACCGAGATCAGCCCCTTGCTGATGTTCGGCGTGGCGAATACCCACTCACCGTTACGTTTCCAATAGGTCCCGGACCCCAGGTGCGGCATGCCCGGCAGCGGTATGTCGGTGACCACCTTGCCACTGTCGAGGTCAATCACCTGGCCGCCCTTGGCCTTGCGCGAGGTGGCCAGCAGTTGCTTGTAGTCCGGTGAAAAGGAAAAGTCGTCCAGCACATCTTCGGCCTGGATACGACGTGGTTCGAAGTCCGGTGTGCCGGCGCTCGACAACTCCCAGACTTCCTTCACATCCTTGAGCGCGACGATGAAACTGTCCCGTGGGGGGGCGGTGTAGACCGCGCTGACCCGTGACGTGGTGCCGTCCTGGCCGATCGCCGGGATGGTTTTGACCAGTGACAGATCGCGAGCATCGAGCACCACCAGATTGCCCGGCAGATAGTTGCCCACCAGCACCCAGCGGCCATCCTTGCTCACCGCCAGGTTACGGGTATTGAGCCCGGCGCGGACCTCGGCGATCAGCTTCAGGTTGTGCAGGTCGTACAGGCTGACCCAGCCATCCCGTGAGGCGACGTAGACGAAGCGTCCATCCGGCGAGAACTTCGGCCCGCCATGCACCGCAAAGTGCGAAGTAAACCGCGCCAGCACTTCGAAGCGATCGCCGTCGAGGATGTTGATGTGATGGTCGCCGGCTTCCACTACCACAAACAGGTTCAGCGGATCGGCGCCATGTTGTGGCGTGTCGGGCAGCTTGCTGATGTCGGCGAGGATGGAATGACTGCCGCGAATGTCGTCGTTATTCCAGGTGGGTGGGGTGGCGGGGGGTTGCTGAAGGTAATCCACCAGCGCGTCGATCTGTGCTGGACTGAACACATTGGCATACCCGGTCATCTGACTCGCGGGGCGACCGTTCTGGATGACGCTGCGGATTTCATCGGGTTTGATCCGGCTCAGACTCTCCGGCAGCAAGGCCGGCCCCGTACCACCGAAACGGTTGGCGCCATGGCAGCGCTGGCAATGTTGTTGGTAGAGGTCGGCGGTCGCGTCGGAGGATGGAAGCGCTGCACCGGCATGGGCTGCACCGATCCATAACAATGGGGCAAGCAGCATGCGCCTCATATCGCCACCTTACCGTGGCGTTGCAACACGGGAACGGAGTAAAAGCGCGCCGGGTATTCCTGCTGTTGGCCAGCGAACAGATCGACCACTTTGCCGATCACCGTCAGCGTCGGAATGCCCGGTGGGCAATCCAGCGCCAGGGTCGGCAACTGGTGCAGCATGCCTCGGGCGACGTGCTGGTCGGGACGTGTGCCATTGCTGATCAGCGCCGCCGGTGTATCGGCGGCCATTCCGGCTTCGATCAGGCGCTGGGCGATAATTCCGAGGTTCGATAACCCCATGTAAAACACCAGGGTCTGGCTGCTGTCGGCGAGGCTGCTCCAGGGCAATTGCAACTCACCGTCGCGCTGCAAATGCCCGGTAATGAAGCGGCAGGAGTTGACCAGGTCCCGGTGGGTCAGCGGAATGCCGGCATAAGCGCTGCACCCGGAGGCGGCAGTAATGCCCGGGACCACCTGGCAGTCAATGTTGCGTTGCAGCAGATACTCCAGCTCCTCGGCGCCACGGCCGAATATGAACGGGTCGCCTCCCTTGAGCCGGACCACCCGCTGCCCCGAATCGGCGAGGTCGGCGAGCAGTTCGTTGATCTGTTCCTGGGGCAGGCTGTGGCAGCCGCTGGCCTTGCCGACGTAATGCCGGGCGCAGGTGAGGGGGATCAACGTCAGCAGCTCGGGGCTGATCAGGCGGTCGTAAACCACGGCGTCGGCCTGCATCAACAGGCTCCAGGCACGCAGGGTCAGCAAGCGTGGATCACCGGGGCCGGCGCCGACCAGGGCCACTTCGCCCGGTCTGAACGGGGACGCAAGTGCGGCCGGTAAAACAATCGATGGGTGCATGGGACGTCCTTGGTTCTTCATCAGGTGGGCCGGCCCCATCCTTTGCCAGATGGCTCGCCAGGCGGGTGCTTCAGTGCATGACGCAAGGGATGGTGATTAATGGCGGCATACCGATTTCTTCATCGCTGAGGTGACAACCGGGGTCCTGGCCCCAGAGGTCGCCTTCGGCCCAGGCACGGGTGCGGGTATTGCCGTTGCAGATGTTCAGCCAGCGGCATTGGCCGCAACGGCCACCGATGACGCGCGGATGCACACGCAACTGCTGCAACAAGGCGTCCGGCTGGTCCAGCCAGAGCGTGCGAAACGGCGTGTGCCGGACGTTGCCCACCGAGTGCTGCCACCAATAGGTGTCGGGGTGCACTTCGCCGGTGTTGTCGATGTTGGCGATGCCGCTGCCCGAGGCGTTGCCGCCCCAGGCGCGAAGCATGTGTTCCAGGCGCGGGTAATGTTCGGGCAGACGCAGGCCCACCCATTGCAGCAAGAGAATCGCGTCGGCGTCGTTGTTGCCGCTGACAAAATCGCTGTCGCGACCCTGCTCGATGTCTTCCCAGGCCTGTTCGAAGATCAGTGTCATCGCTTCGCGGCTCATCTGCTGCCGGGCGTCGAGCTTGCGGCTGCGTTTGCCGCGACCGCTGTAATTGAGGTGCGACAGATAAAACTTCTGCACGTCGTACTCGCGCATCAGCGCCAGTAATTGCGGCAATTGTTGATGGTTCTCCTGGGTCAGCGTAGTGCGCAGGCCGACGCGAATGCCTTGTTCACGACAGAGGCGGATCGCCCGCATGGAACTGGCGAAACTGCCCTTGAGTTGGCGGAACGCATCATGGGTGGCTTCCAGGCCATCGATGCTGATCCCGACATAGTCGAAATTCGCCGCGCGGATCTGCGTGATGTTCTGCTCATCGATCAACGTGCCGTTGGTGGACAACGCCACAAAGAAACCCTTGGTGCGGGCGTAGGCGCTGAGCACAAACAGATCGTCGCGCAACAGCGGTTCACCGCCGGAAAGAATCAATACCTTCACTCCGGCGTCGTGCAGATCGTCGATTACGGTCAGTGCGGCGGGCGTATCCAGTTCGTCGCGAAAGACACTGTCGGCGGACGTGGCGTAGCAGTGTTTGCAGGTCAGGTTGCAGCGCCTGAGCAGGTTCCAGATCACCACCGGCGGCCGGTTGCTGCCCGGTGGGCTGGTTCTGGGGGCAGGCGCCTGGCCGGTCAGGGCACGCAGGTATTGGCTGATCCTCAACATGCAAATCTCCTTGAACAAGCGCGTGTTCAGCGTGGCACTGGCGGTAGCCGCAAACCGGTTTTCTTCAGGATGCGGCTGCTCACCAGCATTTCGTCGGCGGCGCAGGCGTCGCCCAGCAAGTAGCGCAGGTGCTCGCGGTAGCTGTCGATTTCCTCGCGGCTGCGGCCGTGGACCATGGCGAACAGGTTGTAGCGCCACGCGGTTCGTCGCGGGCGCCGATAGCAATGACTGACGAAGGGCTGCGCACCGATCAGTGCGCCAAGGCGCGGCATATCTGTGTCGCGCACATCCCAGACCGTCATGCCGTTGTAGCGATAACCCAGGCGATAGTGGTTGGGGACGGCGGCGATGCGCCGGATGGCGCCCTCGGCCTGCAAGCGCTTGAGCAAATCCAGGGTGGATTCGATGCTCAACTCCAGCTGTTCGGCGAGCCAGGCCCACGGGTCGTCCAGCAACGGCAGGCCGGCCTGGGTCAATTCGATCAGACGCCGAGCCAGGGTGGCTTCAGACCGGGAAGTACAGACCGACATGGTAGGTCTCCTCTTTGGGCAAGTTGAGCAGCGGCAGGCCGGTCAGGGTTTCGATGTGCTGCAGGGTCTCGGCGATACCTTGTTCGGTCGGGCAGCCGAGCACAAACCACATGTTCCAGGCGTGTTCGCGTCGGTAGTTGTGCGCCACTTCAGGCAGTGCATGCAGTTGCTCGGCGACGTCTTCGAAACGCTCCTCCGGCACCGCCAATGCGGCAAGGGTGAAGGCGCCGCCGAGGCGTTCGATGTCGAACATCGGGCCGAAGCGCGTGAGCATGCCGTCTTCCAGCAGTTCATGAAGGCGGTCGAGCAGTTCGGTACTGCTGCTCTCCAGTTCGGCGGCCAGTGCCTGCCACGGGTGGCGCACCAGCGGCAGGCCCAGTTGCAGGCGGTTGATCAGCCGACGGTCGAGGTCATCCATGGGTGGGGGCTCCGGTTGGTGAGGGGGTAAAGCGTCCGCCGCACTGTTTGAATGCGTGAGTGCTGAACAGCAGTTGGTGGGGCAGGTCGCTCAGCAGGTGTTCTTCCAGCAACGCCTGGATCTGCGCCTCGACCTGCGCGCGTTGGCGCCCGTGAACCATGCAGAACAGGTTGTAGCGCCACTGCGGCAGGCGCCGCGGCCGTTGGTAGCAGAGGGTGATGCCGTGCGCCCGGCCCAGGCGTTGGCCGACTTCGTCGATCAGCGCGTCCGGAACATCCAGTACCAGCATGGCGTTGGCGGTAAAGCCCAGCGCGCGATGGTTGAGCACCAGGCCGATCCGGCGAAACAGTCCTTGCTCGTGCCACTGATGCATTTGCGCGAGCACCTGGTTTTCGTCGGCGTCTATCCGTTCGGCGAGGGCCTGATAGGGGCGCGATACCCGCGGCAATCCGCCTTCCAGATGCCGACGCAGCGCCAGTGCCTGTTTGGGATTCAACCCCGGTGTCATGAGCTTTCTCCCAGGGCAAAACCGAGGTCGATGCGGTAAGCGGTCAGCATCGGCAGATCCAGCGGCATGAGGCCGGTGTCTTTCTCAAGTTGTTCGAGAACCCGTTCGATGTGTTGGCGATCAGGGCCGGTCAGCACAAACCACAGGTTGTAGAAATGCTCCCGCGCGTAGTTATGGTTGACCTCGGGATACTGGCTGACGTGTTCGGCGACCTGTTGCAAGCGTTCGGCGGGCACGGCGAGGGCGGCGAGGGTGCTGGCCCCGGCGCGACTGTGTTCGAACACCGGGCCGATCCGTGAGAGGGTGCCGGCCTGATCCATTTCTTCCAGGCAAGCCATCACCTGGGCCACGCGACAACCGAGAATCCGCGCCATCTCCTTGTAAGGCTCCGCGCACAGCGGCATGCCGTGCTGGAAGCGGTCGATCAGTTGGCGGCTGAGCAGGTCGAGGTTCATTTCAATAGCCCATTTTTTGCGCGCGACTGCTGAAGAAGATGCCGCTCGGCGCGGTGGCGGGAAGGGTGCTCAGCTGCTTCAAGCTGTACGGGTCCCAGACCTGAACCTGATCGCCATCGCGTAACGACAGCCACAACTGATCGCCGCGAGCGGTGAATTCCATGTGCAGCACCGCCGGCCCTGGTCGCAGATCGGCGACCACGGCATGGGTTTCGCTGTCGATGACCTGTACCCGATCGTTGTCCGGGTAGGCGAAATTGACCCACAGCTGCCGACCATCCGGCCGCGACGTGACGAACACCGGTTGGCCAGCCACCGGGATGGCAGCGGTCTGCTTCCACGTGCGCGAATCCATCACCAGCACCTGATGCCGGCCGACGGCGGGCACGAAGGCCTGGTGATCGGCGACAGCCCAGCCCTCCAGATGCGGCATTTTGTAGACGGGCAATTTCGCCTGGCCGCGTCCGTAATCACCGAGCACTCGCTGCACCCCGCGCTCGGGGTGCCAGAGGTCGAGTTGCGCCATGCCGTCTTCGCCGAACAGTCCCGCCATGTAATAGCGACCATCGGGGGTCACCAACGCGTCGTAGGGTTGTTGGCCGATGCCGGTGAATCGGCTGATTTGCGGGGTGTTGCCCTGACTGAAATCGGCGGCCCAGATCTCGCCGGTATCGAACAGGCTGAACACAAACCGCTGACCGGGCGCATCGACCAGGCCGACCACCCGTGAGCGTTTGCTGCCATCGGCCAGGGGCGTCGCCGGAATATCGGCCACCAGTTGCAGGGTTTCGGCATCGAATACCTTGACCCCGCCAGGCACGTAGTTGGAGACGGCGATGAGTTTGCCGTCCTGACTGATCGCGCCGCCGATGCTGTTGCCGCCCTGTATCAGCCGTTGATCGATGCGTTGGGTCAGCAGGTCGATCTTGCTCAGCCCGCCGTCGCGGCCGAACACATAGGCATAACGCTGGTCGCGGGAAAACACCACCGAGGCATGGGACAGATCACCCAAACCCTCGAGTCGGACCAATGCCGTGCGAGTGTCGCTTTCGATGATTTGCACGCTACCGGTGGCGCGCTCCACCACCACCCCCAGATCGCCGGTACCACGCAACGGTGGCTGAGCACACGCGGACAACAACAGCCCGGTCGCCGCTAAAAGCAGGGTTGAACGGATCATGGTGCGGGATATCCCTGGAGAAGAAGATCGACCAGCCAACGGATGTCATCCGGGCTGAGCAGCGGTGCCCAGCCGGGCATCGCGGTGCCGGGCCGGCCTTGGCTGACGGTGGCTATCAGGCTGTCCCTGGACTTGCCCGCCAGCGTTGCGCGGGTCAGGTCGGGACCCAGCCCGCCGGTCATGTGCAGCCCATGGCAGGCGCCGCAGTCCTGGGCCAGCAGGTGTTCGAGTTGTGCCTGACGCTTGGCATCGGGCGCGGCAACCGTGGTTGCGCAAATGAGGAGGAGGGCCGCCAGAATCGCAGCGTGTCGATAAACCTTCATGACGCCCTCCAGTTGGCTATTTGAGACTCAGGACCCAGGTTGCAAGTGTCTTCGCTTCTTCATCTGTCACCGGGTTGGCCGGCATTGGCATCGGGCCCCAGTTGCCTTGCGTGCCGTTCTTGATGTGGCTGGCCAGGGTGTCCACGGCCCCGGCCACGCCCGCGTTCTTGGCCGCGACATCCTTGAGCGCCGGGCCGACCAGCTTGGTGTCGATGGAATGGCAGGCGGCGCAGGGTTTGCTTTTGAACAGCTCCTGGCCGTCTTGGGCCATGGCCGGCTGCACACTCAGCGCAGCGGTCAGGGCGAACAGTGAAAACAGAGTATTTTTCATGGGGATTCCTTGCATTGATGGAGCTCAATAGATGTCGTGTTGGGTGTTGTAGACGTTGAATTTCCCGGTGGGTGTGATCAGTCGCTTGTCCTTTATGACTGATTTGAGCTTCAGCGTTTTGTCGTCGATCACTACCAGCGCCGATTCCTCTGACTGACCGCTCCACACGGAGAACCAGACTTCATCGCCGGCCTTGTTGTATTCCGGCTGTACCACCCGCATCGCGCCTTGCTTGATGCCGGCGTACTCGGCGATGGGCAGCACGGTGTAGCCGGCGTCGAGTTTGTCGATGTTGAACACCGCCACCGACTGGCTCAGCTTGGCGTCGGGGTTGAGGGTGGTGTCGACATACAGGTGACGGGAATCAGGGTGGGTTTTGATAAACAGCGATCCGCCGCCCTGGCCCTTGAGTGAGGCGACCTGTTTCCAGGCGAATTGCGGGTGCTTGACCGGGTCGGTGCCAATCAAGGAAATGCCGTCATCACCCAGATGGCTGGTGGCCCAGACCGGGCCATAGGTCGGATGGTTGAAGTTGGCGCCGCGCCCCGGGTGAGGGGTTTTGCCGACCTCCACCAACGCTGCCAGCTTGCGATCTTTGGAGTCGATCACCGCGACTTTGTTGGAGTTGTTGGCGGCGGTCATGAAGTAGCGGTGGGTGCTGTCCCAACCGCCGTCATGCAGGAAGGGCGCGGCATCGATGTAGGTGATGGTGAGGTTTTTGATGTCCTGGTAATTGACCAGCATGACCTTGCCGGTCTCCTTGACGTTGACGATGAACTCCGGCCATTCGTGGGAGGCGATGATCGCCGCGACCCGGGGTTCAGGGTGATATTCCTGCTTGTCGACGGTCATGCCGCGGGTCGAGACAATCTGTTTGGGCTCCAGGGTTTCGCCATCCATGATGGTGAATTGCGGCGGCCAATAGGAGCCGGCGACGGTGTATTTGTCTTCGTAGCCCTTGAACTTGGAGGTCTCCACCGAGCGCGCCTCGATGCCCACTTTGACTTCGGCGACCTTGGTCGGCTCCACCGGCCACAGATCGATCATGTCGATCCGCGCGTCTCGACCAATCACCAGCAGGTAGCGACCGGAGGCGGAGATTCGCGAGATGTGCACCGCATAACCGGTCTCGATCAGCTTGACGATTTTCTTGCTGTCACCGTCGATCAGGGCAATCTTGCCGTCATCGCGTAACGTCACCGAAAACAGATTGGGCAGGTTGAGTTTGCTCAGTTGCTTCTTCGGACGATCCTCAGGCTTGACCAGCACTTTCCAGGTTTTCAGTGTCTCGGCCATGCCCCATTCCGGCGGCGTCGGCGGCGTGTGCTGAATGAACTTGGCCATTGACGTGATCTGATCCTTGGTCAGCGCATTGGACGTCCCCCAGTTCGGCATGCCCGCCGGTGAACCGTAGGTAATCAACGCCTCCAGAAACGGTTGCCCGCGAGACTGGGTGATGTCCGGTGTCAGCGGTTTGCCGGTGGCGCCTTTGCGCAGAACGCCGTGGCAGCCGGCGCAACGCTGGAAGTAAATTTCCTTGGAAGAGTCGAACTCGGCCTGACTCATGTCGGGCGCCCCGGCGGCTTTGACCATCAGCGGGCTGGCCGCAGCGGCAGCGGGCTCGTCGGCCCGGGCCGCATGAGTCACCGCAAGGGCCAGCGTCGAACACAATGTGGCGACAGTCAGAGCAAACGTTTTTCTATTGCTGATCAGCATTCCATTTCTCCTCAGGCAAGACCTTTGCGATGTGCTGAAACGGCAGCGCAGAACGCAGGTTCTTAGTGCCGTGCAAGGCTATGCCCGAGCAGGCCAATGCTCGCTTGACCGCGATCAAGTTTGCCGGCCATGTCACTTGCCAGGTTGTCGCAGGGGCCCGTAGCGTGTGGCTTGAATCCGCTTTTGGAACAGACAGCCCATGGACCGAATCCAGTCTTGCGAACCCTTCTATCAACCGCTCAATAATGAGGAGGCGCTGTTCGAGCAAGCCTGGCGACACGGCATGCCGGTGCTGATCAAAGGCCCGACCGGATGCGGCAAGACCCGCTTTGTCCAGCACATGGCCCATCGGTTGAAACTGCCGCTGTACACCGTGGCCTGCCATGATGATTTGAGCGCCGCCGACTTGATTGGCCGTCATTTGATCGGTGCCCAAGGCACCTGGTGGCAGGACGGGCCATTGACCCGCGCGGTGCGTGAAGGCGGCATCTGTTATCTGGACGAAGTGGTCGAGGCGCGTCAGGACACGGTGGTGGTGTTGCATCCGTTGGCCGATGATCGTCGCGAGTTGTTCCTGGAACGCACCGGTGAAGTGCTGCAGGCGCCGCCGTCATTCATGCTGGTGGTGTCGTACAACCCCGGCTACCAGAACCTGCTCAAAGGCATGAAGCCCAGCACCCGACAACGATTCGTGGCGATGCGTTTCGGCTATCCGCCGGTGGCCGATGAAGAGCGCATTGTCGCCCGGGAAGCGCAGGTGGACAGCGCGCTGGCGGCGCAAGTGGTGAGGCTGGGGCAGGCCCTGCGAAGGCTGGATCAACATGATTTGGAGGAAGTCGCCTCGACGCGGCTGCTGATTTTCACCGCGCGAATGATCCGCTCCGGCATGAGCCCGCGTGAGGCATGCATGGCCTGCCTGGCCGAGCCGCTGAGCGATGATCCGCTGACGGTTGCGGCGCTGATGGACGTGGTTGATGTCCACTTCGGCTGAGTCCAGACGCGTTGCGCCGGGTCACCTGCCGGGCGATCTGGCGATGTGGTTTTTCATTCTGGCCGAGCTGTCGGTGTTCGCCATCCTGATTCTGGCGTTCGCCGTGACCCAGGCACTCAAACCGCAGCTGTTCGGTGAAAGCCGTCTGTTGCTCAATACGTCCACCGGATTGGCGATGACCCTGAGCTTGCTCACCGCCGGGTTGTTCGCCGCGTTGGCTCAGGAGCAAGTCAAGCGCTCCCGGTCTCGCCACGGCGCTGTCTACTTACTGGCAGCGTTGCTCGCGGCCAGTGTCTACGTGGTGTTGAAACTCACGGAATACCAGCACTTGCTGGCCTCGGGGCTGGGCATCGAGCACAACACGTTTTTCACCCTCTACTGGATCCTCACCGGTTTTCATTTTCTCCATGTATTGCTCGGCATGGTCATTCTCGGATGGCTCGCCGAGCGTTGCCGTCGTGGTTTGTACAACGCCGCCAACCGCAGCGGGCTTGAATCGGGTGTGCTGTATTGGCACATGGTCGATCTGATCTGGGTGGTGCTGTTTCCGCTGGTCTACGTTCTGAATTGACGGGGGTTCTGATGTCGGCTTCCAGGTTTTTGCTGGTCTGCTGGGCAGCGCTGGCCACGTTAAGCGTGTGCACGGTGGTGCTGGCACAGATGGGTGCGACATGGCTGCTGTCGGTGGCCATTTTGCTGGTGGCGGTCGGCAAGGCCTGGCTGATTGCCGATGGCTTTATGGAAATGCGCCATGCGCCGCGATTGTGGCGCCGGTTGATGGTGAGTTGGGCGGTGGTGTTGGCGGCGGTGGTAGGCCTGACGCTGATGTTCGTCAGATAAGTTTGGGTTGTCAGCAAAAGATCGCAGCCTGCGGCAGCTCCTACAGGTATTGAGTACGCAGAATAATTTGCGGGTGAACTCGGCCGGTGTAGGAGCTGCCGCAGGCTGCGATCTTGGCTATTTCAGCCGCGCTGCAAGTGTCTGGGATTCATGATTTCCTTTGAGTCACTGGCGGCGTTTAATACCTGACCAAAACCATCTGCCTTTCTTGATCGCCATCAAGCAGGTTTCAACCCTTCGCTTCCTATCATGGACGGGCCAAGCAAAGAGGAAGCGACCATGTCAGAGACCTTCACCAAAGGCATGGCCAGGAATATCTACTTCGGGGGAAGCATCTTCTTCTTCCTGATATTCCTGGCCTTGACCTATCACACGGAACAGACCTTTCCAGAGCGCAGCAATGAAGCGCAGTTAACTGAATCAGTGATCCGCGGCAAGACGGTCTGGGAGCAAAACAACTGCATCGGCTGCCACACGCTGCTGGGCGAGGGCGCCTACTTTGCGCCTGAGCTGGGCAACGTGTTCCAGCGGCGCGGCGGGGAGGCGGGCTTCAAACCCTTTCTACATGCCTGGATGAAAATGCAGCCGCTGGGCGTACCGGGCCGGCGCGCGATGCCGCAGTTCAAGTTGAGCGAGCAAGAGGTGGATGACATCGCCGAGTTCCTCAAATGGAGCTCGAACATCAACACCAATGGCTGGCCGCCAAACAAGGAGGGCTAAGAGATGAGCATGGCTAATCCGCATCTGAAATTCGCCTCGCAAGCCGTGGCCAAACCGTACTTCGTGTTTGCCCTGATGCTGTTTCTCGGTCAGGTGCTGTTCGGTTTGATCATGGGTGTGCAATACGTGGTAGGGGACTTTCTGTTCCCGATCATTCCCTTCAACGTGGCGCGGATGGTTCACACCAACCTGCTGATTGTCTGGCTGCTGTTCGGCTTCATGGGCGCTGCCTATTATCTGATTCCGGAAGAGGCCGACCGCGAACTGCACAGTCCGAAGCTGGCGATCATTCTGTTCTGGGTATTCGCCGCCGCGGGCGTGCTGACGATCCTCGGTTATCTGCTGGTGCCTTATGCCGGCCTGGCCAAACTGACCCACAACGAGTTGTTGCCGACCATGGGCCGGGAGTTCCTGGAGCAGCCGACCATCACCAAGATGGGCATTGTGGTGGTGTGCCTGGGCTTTCTCTACAACATCGGCATGACCCTGCTCAAAGGTCGCAAGACCACCGTCAGCATGGTGATGATGACCGGGCTGATCGGCCTTGCGGTGTTCTTCCTGTTCTCCTTCTATAACCCCGGCAACCTGGCCCGCGACAAGTTCTACTGGTGGTGGGTGGTGCATCTTTGGGTAGAAGGCGTGTGGGAACTGATCATGGGTTCGATGCTCGCTTTTGTCCTGATCAAGATCACCGGGGTCGACCGGGAAGTCGTGGAGAAATGGCTGTACGTGATCATCGCCATGGCGCTGATTACCGGGATCATCGGCACCGGTCACCACTTCTTCTGGATCGGTGCGCCCGAGGTCTGGTTGTGGGTCGGCTCGATCTTCTCGGCACTCGAACCGCTACCGTTCCTGGCCATGGTGATCTTCGCCTTCAGCATGGTGAAGAACCGTCGCCGGCAACACCCGAACCGCGCCGCCACATTGTGGGCCAAGGGCACCACGGTCACCGCGTTCTTCGGTGCGGGCGTCTGGGGTTTTCTGCACACCCTGGCACCGGTCAACTTCTACACCCACGGTTCGCAACTGACGGCGGCGCACGGTCACCTGGCCTTCTACGGTGCTTACGCGATGATCGTGATGACCTTGATCAGCTACGCCATGCCGCGTTTGCGCGGGCTGGGTGAAGCGGCTGACGAGCGTTCGCAGACCTTGGAAATCTGGGGCTTCTGGTTGATGACCCTGTCGATGGTGATGATCACGCTGTTCCTCACCGCTGCCGGTGTCGTCCAGGTTTACCTGCAACGCTGGCAGGCCGACGGGATTGCGTTGCCATTCATGGCCACGGTCGAACATCTGCAGGTGCTGTTCTGGGCGCGTCTGGGCGCCGGTCTCGGCTTCTTCGCCGGGTTGCTCTGTTACCTGCTCAGCTTCAAGCAACGCAGCCGCGCAGCCTTGCGCGCCCCGGCTGCGGTTGTACCTTCATGAACGAGTGCAATGGCTAGAAAAGGTCGGCCCGGCTGATACAGCGGGCCGTTTTTTTGGTTTCCAGCAAGGGCAAGCATCATGGCGTTTACCGTCGAACTGGAAGAGTGGGTAGGCAGTGTCTGGCATCGTTTCATCACCCGGCGTGCCAGCCCGGACTTCCCTGAAGCACGGGTTGAACTGGCCAGTCAGCAACGCCCGCTGGCGCTGTTGTTTCGTGCCATGGGCGGTGCCAATGGCATCGGTGTGGAAGCGGCCAGCGACCGCGATCTGCTGCTGCGCCGAAACGTGTTGCAGCAGATCGCCGGCACCTGCAAACAAGTGCCGTTGGCGTGGTGTGACGCGAGTAATTTGCGGCTGCCATCGAGCCTGGCGGTCTTCCCTGAAGTCGCACTGAACGAGGAACTCTATCGCTGGCTCGCGTTGCTGGCGGCACAGGCCGGGCAGATGCGTCACTGGGGGCGGGATAATCAACGCTGGACGCAACAGCTGCTGCGGCGCTATCCCGCGTTGCGTGCTCGTTACAAACGACTGGTCGATGCCCATCTGCAATTGCGCCCCGATCCGGCCTCGTTGAATGCCAGCGAAGCGGCACTGGAACGGGCGTTATGCCAGGCGCTACGCGAACCCGGCAGTGTTGAGCATTTTCCTCGTAGCGAACGGGCCGCCTGGCCGCTGCCGCTATGGTTGTACCCGCCACAAAACCTCGCCAGCCCGCAGGCTGCGGATCTGGGCGATGAATCCGAAGAGTCTTTGACCACGCCGCCCGGCGAACAGAAAAGCGGGCGTAAACGCGCGACGCGGATCGATGAAAGCACCCGCGAAGGCGGACTGTTGGTGGTGCGTCTGGAGAACCTGTTCAGCTGGACCGAGCACGTCGATCTGGATCGCTGGTCGGACGACAGCGAAGACCCGGACGCCGCCCGAGTTGCCGACGACCTGGATGAACTGACGCTATCTCGCACCCGTCTGCGCAAGGGCGGCGGTCTGAAGATGCACCTGGATTTGCCACCGGCCGATGTCGACGATATTCCCCTGGGCGAGGGCATCAAGTTGCCGGAGTGGGACTACCGCAAACAACAAATGCAGGACAGCTTCGTCAATCTGCAAATGATGGTGCCCCGGGACTGTGAGGCACAGCCGTTGCCATTACGGTTGAAGGTCTCGGCGCACCGCTTGCGGCGTCAGTTCGAGCACCTGCGTAATGACCGCCAATGGTTACGCCAGCAACCCCAAGGCTCTGAGCTGGACATGCAGGCCTGGCTGGATTTTCACGTTGAGCGCGAGCATGGCCAGTGTGCCGAACGCGGTCTGTTCATGGAGCAGCGGCAGACCCGCCGCGACCTGGCGTGCCTGTTGCTGGCCGACGTGTCGATGTCCACCGACGCCCACCTTAACGATGAGCACCGCGTCATCGACGTCATCCGCGACAGCCTGCTGCTGTTCGGCGAAACCTTGTCGGTGCTGGGTGATGATTTCGCCCTGTACGGGTTTTCCTCGCTGCGCCGTCAGCAAGTGCGCATGCAGGAACTCAAGGCGTTCACCCAGCGTTATGACGACACCACTCGAGGTCGCATTCAAGGTCTCAAGCCGGGGTATTACACGCGCATGGGCGCCGCCATTCGCCAGGCCACGCAACTATTGGGCACGAGCAAGCGGCGCAGCAAACTGTTGCTGCTGCTCACGGATGGCAAACCGAATGATCTGGATCTGTATGAAGGGCGCTACGGTGTCGAAGACACCCGCGAGGCGGTGCTGGAGGCGCGGCGTCAGGGGTTGACGCCGTTCTGTATCACGATCGATCGCGAGGCCGGGGATTACCTGCCGTACATGTTCGGCGCCAATGGCTACACCTTGATCCGCCAGCCTGAGCAGTTACCGCTGCGCTTGCCGCAGTTGTATCGTCAGCTGACTCAACCTTGAACCCCGGTTTGATCAACGCAGCATCAACTGATGCTGCGCGGCAGCCAGAAAAACATCGTCACGCAGAAGATCGTGAGGCCAACGCAGAACCACATGAATCGGCGCTGCCGGCGTTCTCCGGCGCGTTCAGCCAGTGCCGGCAGGGGCATGCCGCATTGGCGGCACTCGACTTCTTGTGGTGGGTTGGCATGTTGGCAATAGAGGCAGACGGGCATGGCACTCACTCGAACTGTTCCAGGCGCAGGCGATCAAGAATGGCGATCTGACGGCCGTCCTGAGTGATGATGTTTTCATCGATCAAGCGGCGAATGATCCGCGAAAAGGTTTCCGGCTGGATCGACAAATGACCGGCAATCAGCTGCTTGGCCATCGGCAGCTCGAATTGGCTGTCAACGGTTTGCTGGCGCACCAGTTGCGTCAGCAGATAACGCACGACCCGGTGGGTGGCGTTTTTCAGTGACAGGGTTTCGATTTCGTTGACCCGTTGATGCAAGCGAACGCAGAGCTTGCCCAGCAGCGCAAAGGTCAGCCGACTGTTGCTCTGCAGCAGGCGCATGTAGGTGCTGTTGGATAACCGGTAGAGCTGGGTGGGGCAGATCGCTTCGGCCGAGGCCACATAGTTCGGGGTGTCCATCAGCATCATCGCCTCGGCGAAAGTTTGCCGATCGCTGATGACCTCGAACACTTTCTCCTGCCCATCGGGTGTCAGCCGGTAGATTTTCACCGCGCCGGCAATGATGAAATAGAACGAATCGGCCGGCTCACCTTGACGGAACAACGGCTCGCCTTTGTCGATGCTCAGCAAGTGGCTGGTACTCATCAGTTCATCCAGCTGTTCTTCGTTCAACGGCTCGAACAAGTGATGACTGCGCAGAATCTGGTGATGGACGCGATGAAGCACCATGAGAATTCATCCTGAAGAGAGAGAAGGAGGATCAGGTCAGACGAGACCTAGAGAAACGCCGCTGGCCAGGGCCAGGATTGAGGTCAACACAACAAACCAGGCCAGTGGCTGGATGACTTTTTTCATGACGACTCCGGGTAATCGAAAGGGATCCAGGATTTCTAAAAGGTTGCCCATGCAGAGCAAGACGCGGGCCAGGCCTGGAGGGCCTTGTTTATTGGGGGTGTCATCGATCAGGGTTAAAAGTACCGTGATCTATAGGGTTTAAATGACCATCAAAGGGTCATTTGTACCCTGATCCGATCACCCCTGTGGGAGCGAGCCTGCTCGCGATAGCGGTGGGTCAGCCAACATTGATGCTGAATGTACCGCCGCTATCGCGAGCAGGCTCGCTCCCACAAGGGTAAGTCCTCTCGCTACAGGGGTTCGAATGAGCATCGGGGCACGTCCCTTGCACACTTGATCTGCGACAAAGGCAATGAATCGGTAATACCCGATGATTGGCCCTGGATTTACCTCGGCGCGTGCGGGTTGGCGCCAGGTCAGCAAACAGGTAGAGGAGTGGCTTTATGCAAGTGCTTGACCGCCGTAAAGCGATGGCCATCGCGCCACTGTTACGGCTGGCCTTTCGGCCGTTTTTCCTTGCTGGATGCCTGTTGGCGGTGCTGGCCATTCCGCTGTGGCTGGCGGCTTTTAGTGGTTCGATGTCCGACTGGCAGCCGGCAGGCGGTTGGCTGGGCTGGCATCGGCATGAATTGTTGTTCGGGTTCGGCTTGGCGATTATCGCGGGCTTTTTGCTGACGGCCGTGCAGACCTGGACCGGTCGCCCCGGCCTCAGCGGCAAGCCGTTGGCCGCTCTGGCGTTACTGTGGTTATTGGCGCGAGTGGCCTGGCTGGCCAACGTGTCGTGGCCGTTGCTCGCGGTGCTGGAAATGGCGTTCCCGTTGGCGGTGGTAGTGCTCATGGGCTTCACCTTGTGGAAGGTGCGGCAGAAACGTAACTACCCGATTGTGGTTGTCTTGCTGTTGTTGGCCGTGGCCGACGGTTTGTCCTTGTACGGCCTGGTCGAGGGGCATGAAGGCTGGCAGCGCCAGGGCGTGCTGACGGGTATCTGGCTGGTGGCGGCGATGATGGGGTTGATCGGCGGGCGGGTGATTCCGTTCTTCATCCAGCGTGGCCTCGGCAAGGTCGATGGCGTTGCCCCTTGGCCCTGGCTGGATTGGCTGCTGCTGATTGGCTCGCCCCTCGTGGCGTTGTTATATGCCGCCGGACCTGCGCTTGCCCCCAATTTTTGGGTGGGCCTGTTGTTCGCCATGTTGGCCGTAGGGCATCTGGTGCGCCTGGTTCGCTGGCATGATCGCGCTCTCTGGCACGTGCCGTTGCTGTGGTCGTTGTACCTGGCTTATGGCTGGTTGGCGGTGGCCTGTCTCGGGATGGCGCTGTGGCATTTCGGCGCGCCGATCAATCCGAGTCTGGCGGTGCATTGCCTGACCATCGGGGCCATGGGCGGCCTGGTGCTGGCGATGATCACACGAGTCAGCCTTGGGCATACCGGCCGTGCGCTGGAGCCGCCGTCGGGGATGACCCTGGCGTTCATCTTGCTCAATCTGGCGTGCCTGAGTCGGGTCGTGTTGATCGAGTTCTTTCCCTTGCCGGCATTGTGGCTGGCCGGTCTGTGCTGGGCGTTGGCGTTTGCGCTGTATGCCTGGCGCTATGGGCCGATGCTGCTGCGGGCCCGGGTGGACGGTCATCCGGGATGAGCCCGCGAACTGACAGAGGCTGGCGCTGATGTATCCCTTTTTACTGGTCACGCATTTGCTGGCAGCGATTGCCTTCATCGGCACGCTGTTTTTCGAAGTGGTCATCTGGCATCGCGCACGCCAGCAGTTGGCGGATACCGCGCAATCCACGGCGGATCAAGCGATTGCCGTGCGCTCGCGCAAGGTGCTGCATGGCGTGGTGTTGCTGTTGTATGGCGCCGGCATCGGCTTGGCGTGGCAGTACCGGGGCGCATTGAGTCAGCCGCTGGCCAGCAGTTTTGGCCTGTTGCTGAGCCTCAAGATCCTGCTGGCCCTGAGCATCATCGGCCATTACTTGCTGCTGGCCTATTGGCTGACCCATGCGCGCCTGACCGCGACTCGCGCCAGCTGGATTCGCCGCAGCATCCTCGGGCACATGGTGTTGATCGTGATCCTGGCCAAGGCGATGTTCTATTGGCACGGTTGATCGAGCTAGAAAACCCATAAATCCGTGGTGACGCCATTCGCGAGCAGGCTCGCTCCCACATTGGAATACCACCCCATGTGGGAGCGAGCCTGCTCGCGAAAGCGGCCTCCGAAAATCGATCAGTGGCGAGGGTTCAGGGCATTGATGAACAGCACGTTGTTTTCCAGATGGATGTGTTGCATCAGGTCGTCTTTGAATTCCAGCAGCCCGCGATAGAGGGCGCGCCAGGTGTTACAGGCATCGGCAGGCGGGATGATGTGATTGGTCAGGGCGAGCATTTTTTCCAGTGCTTCGCCATGTTGATCATGTTCGAAACGCAGCACCTGGATCGGCGGAGCCGCTTGGGCACCGATGCCTTGTTGCAGCATCGGGAACAGCACCTGTTCTTCCTTGAGCATGTGGCCTTCGAGTTCTTGCTGCATGTCGGTCAGGAGATCGGCCAGGCCATTGGGGCAGCTGCTGCGCGCGCCATGGACCTGCTCGACGCGGCGAGCCAGGCGGATCAGTTCCGGCAATTGCTCGCGGTGGCGGGCGTGGTAGCGCGCCAGAAGGTGGGCGATCAACAGCTCCAAAGGTTCGTTGCGCCAGTCGTGCTGGGTTTCGCCGGCGTCTTGCAGAATGTTCAGGGCGTCGGCAATGAGGACCGGATCGAGGTTTTTGCCCAGGGCCGCTTCACGCAGGCTTTTATGCCCGCCGCAACAGAAGTCCAGTTTGAAGGTATGGAAGATCCGGGTGGCACCGGGAATGTCGCAGGCCAGTTGGCCGAGGCTTTGTTCCAATAGGGGCTGGCTCATCAGGGTTCCTTGTTTGGTTTAAACGGTTCCCCAGGCTCATTGCATCCGGCATGCCATATTTAAGTAATTGAAAAACATGAATTTATTTTTAGTTGTGGTGATAGACACCCTGACGCTTTAGGGTGAATCCAACCATAGAGGGTGATTACTACCATGCTGCGAGAAAGCCTGGCAGCCGACCTGATCGTCGAGTTGCCCAATGCCGTGCGGTTGCAACGATTGGTCCAGACCCTGCGCGAATACTTCAACAGTGGCGCCGTGGGCTTGTTGCGTCTGGATGACGACAGTCTCAGGCCCGTTGCGACGGTGGGGCTGGTTCATGAAGCGTTGGGGCGCCGGTTCGTCATCGCCCAGCATCCCCGGCTGGCGGCAATCATGGCGTCGCGCGAGCCGACCTGGTTCGAACCCGACAGTCGCCTGCCAGACCCCTATGACGGCTTGCTCGACAACCACGTCGGCGAACCGCTGCCGGTGCATGACTGCATGGGCGTGAGCCTGTATGTCGAAGGGCGGATCTGGGGCGCGATCACCCTCGATGCGCTGCACGCCGGGACCTTTGACAGCCGGGCGCGGGAAGAGCTCAAGCGCTGCACCTTGCAGATCGAAGCCGCCGTGCGGGTCACCCGTCTGGAACAGGAGAACCGCAGCTTGCGTCTGTCCCGCAGCGATCCCCAGGATTTGCGAATGCCGGTCGAGGAGGGCGAGATCCTTGGGCAGAGTGAGGTGTTGCATCAGTTGCTCAATGAGCTGGATGTACTGGCCGACTCCGATCTGCCGGTATTGCTGTTGGGCGAGACCGGCGTCGGCAAAGAGCTGTTCGCCCGGCGCTTGCATCGTCTTTCAAGGCGCCATCACAAACCGCTGATACACGTTAACTGCGCCGCTTTGCCGGAGTCGCTGGCAGAGAGTGAGTTGTTCGGGCATGTCAAAGGCGCCTTTTCCGGCGCCACCAGTGACCGTGCCGGACGTTTCGATGCCGCCAACGGTGGCACGCTGTTTCTCGATGAAGTCGGGGAGTTGCCCTTGAGCGTGCAAGCGAAGTTACTGCGCACCCTGCAGAACGGCGAGATCCAGCGCCTCGGCGCCGACAAGCCGCTGCACGTGGATGTGCGGATCATCGCCGCCACCAACCGGCATCTGCCGGACAGCATCCGCGACGGCTTGTTTCGCGCCGATCTGTATCACCGGCTCTCGGTGTACCCGGTGCCGATTCCGCCCCTGCGCGAGCGCGGTAACGATGTGTTGATGCTGGCCGGGCATTTCCTTGAACTCAATCGGGCGCGGCTCGGCCTGCGTGGTTTGCGCCTGTCGCCGGCGGCCGAACGCGCGCTGCTGCTTTATACCTGGCCGGGCAATGTGCGTGAACTGGAACACGTGATCAGTCGGGCCGCGTTGAAGCAGCTCAGTCGCGGTACGAGTCGCGCGTTGATCATGACGCTGGAGCCTGAGATTCTCGATCTCGACAGCGCGATGGCGGCATCGGGGGCGGTGGTCGAGCCATCCCCGGACGTTACGGCTGATTTGCCGTTCCAGCCCTTGGGCGAAGCCGTCGACGATTACCAGCGCAAGAAAATCCTCCAGGCCCTGAGCCTGTCGGGGGAAAACTGGGCCAGCGCCGCGCGAATCCTCGAAGTCGATCCCAGCAACCTGCACAAACTGGCACGGCGTCTGCGTCTCAAGTAGGCGACAGTGTTGATGGCGGTCAAGGTGGCTTTGCGCAGTGCCTCGCACACTGCGTAAAACCTTCCGGAGATCACCGTCATGCCGCTTTCCCTGGCTCAGATGCGCCGTAACTACACCCTTAATGGCCTGCAAGATGAGGCTGCGCTGGACGATCCGCTGGCGATGTTCCGGCAGTGGTTGCAACAGGCCCGCGACACCGAGTGCGCGCCTGTCGAGGCCAATAGCATGGTGCTGGCGACGGTCGACCCTGAAGGACGGCCGCATTGTCGGGTTCTGCTGCTCAAGGGCTTGAGCGATGAAGGTTTTACTTTTTTCGGCAATTACCAGAGCGACAAGGGTCAGCAACTGGCCGCCAATCCCTATGCCGCGATGACGTTTTTCTGGCCGGGGCTGGAGCGTCAGGTGCGTATCGAAGGGCAGGTGTCCAGACTCGACCCGCAACTCTCCGACGCGTATTTCGATTCCCGCTCGGTGGCCAGTCGCCTGGGGGCCTGGGCTTCACCGCAAAGCCGTCCGCTGGCCAGTCGCGCAGCGCTGGAATCCATGCTGGCTGAAACCATCAAACGCTTCGTTGGCCAGACCGTCTCGCGTCCCGAGCATTGGGGCGGCTACTGCCTGCACCCTGAACGTCTGGAGTTCTGGCAGGGGCGGGCCGACCGCTTGCATGATCGACTCGATTACCGGTTGCGCGATGGTCTGTGGAAGCGAAGCCGGTTGGCGCCTTGAGCCTCCCCCCAAAAGATCGCAGCCTTCGGCAGCTCCTACAGGAGAACGCGTACATCTGTAGGAGCTGCCGAAGGCTGCGATCTTTTTGGCGCGCTGAATACTTAACTGACTGCCATTAATCCATTGTCCCGGACGAGGTACCTCCTTGGAGGAATAGGCTCGCTCACCATTCCGGTTCAGGCTTCGGGCCATACCCTCATCTACGGGAAGACCTGGATATGGCCCATCTGGCGCAACGCACGTTTGAACCCCTGAACATCGCCGTGCTGACCATCAGCGATACGCGCACCTTTGACACCGACACTTCGGGGCAGACCCTGACGGATTTGCTGCAAACAGCCGGGCATGTGTTGATCGATCGTGATCTGGTCAAGGACGACATTTATCAGATCCGCGCCACCGTTTCCCGGTGGATCGCCGACCCCAAGGTGCAAGTGGTGTTAATGACCGGCGGCACCGGTTTCACCGCTCGCGACAACACACCGCAAGCAGTCTTGCCATTGCTGGACAAGCATGTGGAAGGCTTCGGCGAATTGTTCCGCCAGGTGTCTCTGGAGGAAATCGGCATGTCCAGCCTGCAGTCCCGGGCACTGGCCGGTATGAGTAACGGCGTACTGGTGTGCTGCGTTCCAGGCTCGCCGGGTGCCTGCCGGACGGCCTGGAACAAGATCCTGCTCGAACAACTGGACAGTCGCACCGGCCCATGCAATTTCGCCCCGCATTTGAAACCGCAAGCGCAGCGGGTCATCGACGCCTGCGGGACTCGCTCATGACTGGCCGGGTGTGTGACCTTGGCCACCTGATGCCCGTGGACGAGGCCATCAGCCGTCTGCTGGATCAGGCACCGCCGCCGCCCTTGTCGCACATGATTCCTCTGGATCAAGCCATGGGGCGGGTTCTGGCGACGGACATTCATTCCCCGGTGAACCTGCCGGCCTGGGACAACAGTGCCATGGACGGCTATGCCCTCAGGGCGGCTGACCTGCCTCAGGCGGGTGGCTGTTTATCGATTGGCGGGCGCATTGCGGCGGGGGATCAAGCAAGTTCACCCTTGCTCGCGCAGCAGGCGGTGCAGATCTTTACCGGCGCGCCATTGCCACCGGGCGCCGATACCGTGGTGCCGCAAGAGCGCTGCCGGGTCGAGGGCGAGCGCGTCTGGTTCCCGTCCGTGTCCGTGGGCGATCACGTGCGCAAGGAGGGTGAGGAAGTTCGTCGCGGGGATCTGTTGTTCAAGGCCGGCAAACGCCTGCGCGCCCAAGAACTGGGGTTGCTGGCTGGCGCTGGTATCGCGCGGGTCGAGGTCTATCGGCCGTTGCAGGTGTGCCTGCTCAGCAGCGGTAATGAACTGCGTGAGCCGGGCGATCCCTTGGCGCCGGGACAGATTTACAACAGCAACCGGTATTGCCTCGCCGCGTTGTTGCGCGGCTGGGGCGTCGAGGTGCACGACTATGGCGTCATGGTCGATGAATTGGCGGCCAGCCGGCATGCCTTGAGCCTGGCGTCTTCGGAATGCGACTTGCTGTTGAGTTCCGGTGGCGTATCGGTGGGCGAGGAAGATCACCTCAAACAGGCGATCGAGGAACTGGGTAACGTCGATTTTTGGCGGCTGGCCATTCAGCCGGGCAAGCCACTGGCCTTTGGTGAAGTGGCCGGTAAACCCTGGATCGGCATGCCGGGAAATCCTTCGGCGGCGTTGATCACTGCGTTGGTGGTGGTGCGTCCGTTCCTGCTCAGGGCCCAAGGCGTGACTGACGTACTGCCGGTGCCCGTGGCCGTGCCCGCCGGGTTCGACTGGTTGCAGCGTAACAAGCGTCGGCAGTACCTGCGGGCCCGATTGACGCCCGGCGCCGATGGCCAGTTGAGTGTGGAACTGCACCCTCAGCAAAGCTCGGCGATGTTGACCGCCGCGTGCTGGGCCGATGGGCTGGCGGTGATCGAGTGCGAGCAGCAAGTGCTCAAGCACGACAACGTGATGTTCCTGTCCTTTGCAGACCTGATGCATTGATGGCAATTGATTGCCGTCAAGGCCGTGCCTGCCGGTCTCGCTAGACTGTGTGGCGAGGGAGCTTGCTCCCGCTGGGTCGCGAAGCGGCCCTGTTATTTAGGCCGGCTGCGCAGTCCAGCGTCGGAACGCCGCCCGGAGCAAGCTCGCTCGCCACAAGCGCATTCCAACCATGACTGATTAGGCCTCGGACTGCGTTTTTTCATGAGGATTACCCATGCAACTGGTCTGCCCGGCAGGGAATCTGCCTGCGCTTAAAGCGGCGGTGCGCCAAGGCGCCGATGCCGTCTATGTCGGCTTTCGCGATGACACCAATGCCCGGCATTTCGCGGGGCTGAACATGGACGACAAACAGTTCGACGCCGCGGTCGCCCATATCCGTCAGCATCAACGCAAACTCTACGTCGCGGTCAACACATACCCGCAACCCAAGGGCTGGGAGCGCTGGCAGCGGGCGGTGGATCGTGCCGCCGATTTCGGCGTCGATGCGCTGATCGCCGCCGACCCCGGAGTGCTCAACTACGCCAGTCAGCGCCACCCGAAACTGGCGTTGCACCTGTCGGTCCAGGGCTCGGCGACCCATGCCGCCGCGCTGGAGTTTTATGCGCAGCGCTACGGCATTCGGCGCGCGGTGCTGCCGCGGGTGTTGTCGTTGGCGCAAGTACGCCAGGTCGCCGCCAGCAGCCCGGTACCCATCGAAGTCTTTGGCTTCGGCAGCTTGTGCATCATGGCCGAAGGGCGTTGCCATCTGTCTTCCTACATTACCGGCGAGTCGCCGAACCTGTGCGGTGTCTGTTCGCCAGCCAAGGCGGTGCGCTGGAGCGAGGACGCCGAAGGCTTGAGCGCGCGTCTCAGCGAAGTACTGATCGATCGCTATACCTCTGACGAACCGGCCGGTTACCCGACCTTGTGCAAGGGCCGTTTCCTGGTCGGCGGCAAACGCTTTCATGCGCTGGAGGAGCCCACCAGCCTCGACACCCTGGACTTGCTGCCGGAACTGACGGCCATCGGCGTCGAAGCCGTGAAGATCGAGGGCCGCCAACGCAGCCCGGCCTATGTCGAACAAGTCACCCGTGTCTGGCGCGCGGCACTGGACGCCCATCGTGGCGCACCGGGCAGTTTTCGGGTCAAGGAGGAATGGCGTCAGGTGTTGGCCGGTTTGTCCGAAGGCAGCCAGACCACCCTGGGTGCTTATCATCGATCATGGCAATGAGGGATTCGACATGAAACTCAGCCTGGGACCGGTCCTGTTTTATTGGGACAAAGAGCAACTCAGCAACTTTTACGCCGAGATGTCGGCCTTGCCCCTGGATGTGATTTACCTGGGGGAAACCGTGTGCTCGAAACGCCGGGCATTTTCGCTGGATCAATGGCTGGGGCTGGGACGCGAGTTGCAGGAATGCAGTCAGGCGCAGTTGGTGCTTTCCAGCCTGACGCTGATCGAAGCGGCGTCCGAACTCTCCAGCCTGCGTCGGCTGTGCGACAACGGCCAATTGCTGGTGGAAGCCAACGACATGGGCGCGGTGCAGTTTTTGGCCGAACGCAAGTTGCCGTTCGTGGGCGGCCCGGCCCTCAATCTGTACAACGGTCATGCGTTGACGCAACTGCTCGACAGCGGCATGACCCGCTGGGTGCCGCCCGTGGAATGTTCGGCGGCGCTGATTGGTGATGTGATCGAACAGGTACGCGAACTGGGCCGTGCAGTGCCAGAAGTTGAAATCTTTGCGTATGGGCATTTGCCGTTGGCCTATTCCGCCCGCTGCTTTACGGCCCGAGCGGAAAACCGGCCCAAGGACGACTGCCAGTTTTGTTGCATCAACTACCCTGACGGCCTGGCGCTGACCAGCCAGGAAGGGCAGGCGCTGTTCACCATCAACGGTATTCAGACAATGTCGGCCGAGGTGACCAATCTGCTGGCCGATTACTCCGGGCTGGTGGCCTGCGGTGCCGATCTGTTGCGCTTGAGCCCTCGCGCTCAGGGCATGGCCGAAGTGATTGCCGCCTATCAACGGGTTCGTCTGGGCGAGACACCGCCGCTGTTTGTCGAAGGGTGCAATGGTTACTGGCATGGCCAGGCCGGCATGCTGCGCGTCGAGGAGGTCGGCCTGTGTTGAATCGAAAAAAGTGGTTATTGAAAGGTGCCGACCGGTTACTGCCGCTGGTGCGCCGGGTGCCTTTTGCCGTGCAGCGTCTGGCGTTGCAACAGGCGCTGAATCGGTGCCTCGCCGGGCCGTTGCGCGATGGTGAGTTTGAAGTTTTACGTGGGCGTTGGTTGTGCTTGCGGATTCCCGATCTGGGGTTGTCCTGGTATCTGACGCTCAGTGGTAAAGGGTTGCGGATTGCAGAGCATGCCATGGCGCATGTGACGATCAGTGGCAACTGGCGGGAATTTTTACTGTTGGCGAGTCGTCAGGAGGATCCAGATACGCTGTTCTTTCGCCGGCGTTTGGTGATTGAGGGTGATACCGAACTTGGGCTGGCGTTGAAGAATCTGATCGACAGTCTGGATCCTGATGTGTTGCCCGTTTGGTTGTGGCGCAATCTGGAGCGGGCGGGGAAGGGGTTGGCGGCGGGGTAATCGACGTCGTTCAATTGTGGGAGCTGGCTTGCCTGCGATGGCGGCCTGATAGCCGACCGGGATTTTTGATGGTGTACATATCCGTTTCTGCGCTACCGCAGAAACGGATATGTACACCAAACCCCAAACCCCAAACCCCAATCACCCCTCCGAATACCTCCTCATTCACCCACAAGCCATATCCCCTCCAGTTAACAAAACATAACGTGGCGTCGATTGTCAGACCTTTCCAAACCCCGATAGGATAAGCCAGCTTCCGAAGGGGCTCTGGATTGCGGGTTTCAGGACTATGCTCCTGAATAGGTCAATCCCGATGCGCATCCCTTACGGCGCCCTGAAGGGTTGAACGACCTAACAATAATAATGTGGGGGAAGGTCTATGAGTGAGCCTGTCATGGGTGTGAGTATTTGCCGCCCGCCAGCGTTACGCCGGTTCGCGTTGCTGGCTACAGCGCTCTCGCTGTTGGGCTGTACCGTGCTGTCGGCGCCTGCGCTGGCTGCTGCCGCGTCGGCCACCGATGTGGTTTATTCCGTTGAATCCGCCAAGGCCAGCAAAGGCCTGATGCTCGATGTCGTTCACGCCGGTAAACGCCTGGTGGCGGTCGGCGATCGCGGGCACATTCTGTATTCCGACGACCAGGGCGCGACTTGGATCCAGGCCAAGGTGCCGACCCGGCAACTGCTGACGGCGGTGTTTTTTGTCGATGACAAACACGGCTGGGCCGTAGGCCATGACGCGCAGATCCTCGCCAGCGAAGACGGCGGCGTCACCTGGAGCAAACAATTCGAAGACCTGACACGCGAATCGCCGTTGCTCGACGTCTGGTTCAAGGACGTTAACAGCGGCTTTGCCGTGGGCGCTTACGGTGCCTTGCTGGAAACCACCGACGGCGGTAAAAACTGGGAAAACGTCAGCGATCGCCTCGACAACGAAGACCAGTTCCACCTCAACGCGATTGCCGCGGTCAAGGATTCCGGCATTTTCATCGTCGGTGAACAGGGCAGCATGTTCCGCTCCGCCGATGATGGGCAGACCTGGGAAAAGCTTGAGGGCCCCTATGAAGGCTCGCTGTTCGGTGTGATTGGCACCGCGCAACCGGCCACGCTGCTGGCCTACGGGTTGCGCGGCAATCTTTACCGTTCCACGGATTTCGGCAGCACGTGGGAGCAGGTCGAGCTCAAGGCGGCACGTGGCACACTGGAATTCGGCCTGTCTGGCGCCACGCTGCTCGATGACGGTTCCATCGTGATCGTCGGCAATGGCGGCAGCGTGATTCGCAGCACCGACGACGGCGAAACCTTTAGCGTGTTCAACCGTCCGGATCGCATTTCCGTCTCGGCGGTGACTGCGGCAGGCAACGGCAATCTGATTCTGGCAGGACAGGGTGGCGTTCGCGTCACTTCGCCCACCGGCGCAGAGAATGGAAAAAACGGGTCGTCCAAATGAGCCGGGCAAATAACAAGAAGGCGGGTCTATGACATCCTTAAGCACTCCTCATCAGGATAAGGCGACGTTTCTTGAGCGCCTGATTTTCAACAACCGCCCGGCAGTCATCGTCATCTGCCTGCTGGTCAGTGTTTTCCTGTTCTGGCAGGCGACGTTGATCCGGCCGTCCACCAGTTTCGAAAAAATGATCCCGCTCGAGCATCCGTTCATTGAAAAAATGATGGAGCACCGTAACGATCTGGCGAACCTGGGCAACACGGTGCGGATTTCCGTGGAAGCCACCGACGGCGACATCTTCTCCAAGGAATACATGGAGACCCTGCGTCAGATCAACGACGAGGTGTTCTACATTTCCGGCGTCGACCGTTCCGGCCTCAAGTCGCTGTGGAGCCCGAGCGTGCGCTGGACCGAGGTGACGGAGGAGGGCTTCGCCGGTGGTGAAGTGATTCCCCAGAGCTATAACGGCTCCCAGCAAAGCCTCGACCTGCTGCGTAATAACGTGCTCAAGTCCGGGCAAGTCGGGCGCCTGGTGGCCAACGACTTCAAGTCGAGCATCGTCGACATCCCGCTGCTGGAGTCCTACCCGGACCCGCAGGATCAGGGCAAGTTGCTGGCGCTGGACTACCGCAAGTTCTCCCACGAACTTGAAGACAAGATCCGCAACAAGTTCGAAGCCCAAAACCCCAACGTGAAGATCCACATTGTCGGGTTCGCCAAGAAAGTCGGCGACCTGATCGATGGGCTGGTCATGGTGGTGATGTTCTTCGGCGTAGCCTTCGTCATTACCCTGATCCTGCTGTACTGGTTCACTAACTGCATGCGCAGCACCATTGCGGTATTGAGCACGACGCTGGTGGCGGTGGTCTGGCAGCTGGGCTTGATGCACTTCTTCGGCTTCGGGCTTGATCCGTACTCGATGCTGGTGCCGTTTCTGATTTTCGCCATCGGGATTTCCCACGGCGTGCAGAAAATCAACGGTATCGCCTTGCAGTCCAGCGAGGCGGAGAATGCTCTGACCGCAGCGCGGCGCACATTCCGTCAGCTGTTTCTGCCGGGGATGATCGCGATCCTTGCGGATGCGGTGGGCTTCATCACGCTATTGATCATCGACATCGGGGTGATTCGTGAGCTGGCCATCGGCGCGTCCATCGGCGTGGCGGTGATCGTGTTCACCAACCTGATCCTGCTGCCGGTGGCGATTTCCTACGTCGGTATCAGCAAGCGCGCCGTCGAACGCAGCAAGAAAGATGCGCACCGCGAGCATCCTTTCTGGCGCCTGCTGTCGAATTTTGCCAGCCCCAAAGTCGCCCCGATCTCTATTGCCCTGGCGCTGATCGCTTTCGGTGGCGGCCTCTGGTACAGCCAGAACCTGAAAATCGGTGACCTCGACCAGGGCGCGCCGGAACTGCGTCCGGACTCGCGCTACAACAAGGACAACAGCTTCATCATCAATAACTACTCCACCAGTTCCGACGTGTTGGTGGTGATGGTCAAGACCAAGTCTGAAGGTTGCTCGCGCTACGAGGCCATGGCGCCGATCGACGAGCTGATGTGGAAGATGCAGAACACCGAGGGCGTGCAGTCGGCCATTTCCCTGGTGACCGTGTCCAAGCAGATGATCAAGGGCATGAACGAGGGCAACCTGAAATGGGAAACCCTGTCGCGCAACCCGGACGTGCTGAACAACTCCATCGCCCGCGCCGATGGCCTGTACAACAACAATTGCTCCCTGGCGCCGGTGCTGGTGTTCCTCAACGACCACAAGGCCGAAACCCTGGACCGCGCCGTGCATGCGGTGCAGGACTTCGCCAAAGAGAACAACAAGGAAGGCCTGGAATTCATCCTTGCCGCCGGTAACGCCGGGATCGAGGCGGCCACCAACGAGGTGATCAAACGCTCCGAATTGACCATTCTGGTCCTGGTGTACATCTGCGTCGCAACCATGTGCATGATCACCTTCCGTTCCTGGGCGGCGACCTTGTGCATCGTGCTGCCGCTGGTACTGACCTCGGTCCTCGGCAACGCATTGATGGCGTTCATGGGCATCGGCGTGAAAGTGGCGACCTTGCCGGTAGTGGCGCTCGGGGTGGGGATTGGCGTGGACTACGGGATCTACATCTACAGCCGTCTGGAAAGCTTCCTGCGTGCCGGCCTGCCGTTGCAAGAGGCGTACTACCAGACGCTGAAGTCCACCGGTAAAGCCGTGCTGTTCACCGGCCTGTGCCTGGCGATCGGTGTATGCACCTGGATCTTCTCGGCGATCAAGTTCCAGGCCGACATGGGCCTGATGCTGACCTTCATGTTGCTCTGGAACATGTTCGGCGCGTTGTGGCTGTTGCCAGCGCTGGCGCGGTTCCTGATCAAACCGGAGAAACTGGCAGGGCAGAAGGGCAACTCGCTGTTTGCTCACTGATCCCTGGCTGAAACAGAAAAGCCGCAATCATGGGTTGCGGCTTTTTTTATCGCGTGTTGTTCAGGGCTGGAAACTGGATTCAGAGTTTTAAGAACAGTATTTCATCCAGTGGCGGTTTGATCAGCGATTTCTCCAGATTGGCCACGGCACGGTTATCGGCGGCGGCTTGCCGGATAAGATCCTTGCGTGTCAGAAAGCGCTGCTCCGGTAGTTTTAAATGGCCAATGCTGTAGTCCGGTCGAGGCATATCAAGGCTGGCGTAATGAAAGTGCGCATACCATAAAACGTTAAATGTGTTCTTTTCGCGTACCGCATATTCGGTAAGATAGTCTCCGGCAGCCGTCGGTATCAAACGCCCCACCAGATTGATGTCAACGAAACCGTTCTTCCATAAGTAGTGGATGTTTTCTGCCTTGGGCAGCTGTTTTTTGTAGCCCTCGCTGCAATACAGACGTGCCTGGTGAGTTGCTTCGAGTGCCTCGTTACGAAGGGTTTCACTCAGTTGGGGGGGCCTGCGGCGCAGCAGGATGGGTGTTATCAATTTCATGGGCCAAGGCGTTGAGCTTGTCGGCGTACTGGACCAGCATGTCATTCCAGTCCAAGGGGTTGAGGCTTTCGAGCCGACCAGGGTCTTGTAGCTTTTTCTGTTGGAAGCGTATCGAGTTTTCGATTCCCGCCCGTTGGCCAATCAGCGCATGCATTTCCTTTTTTATTGCCGATAAAGGTCGCGACCCTGGCGGTAATGTTGGTTGAGTGGGCGTGCCCTGCACGACTTCAACCCAGACACCTTCCTCGGGGTGTTCCATGTAGCTGGCAATCTTCTGTTCGGTAATCGGATCTTGAACATCGATGAAACGACCTTGATTGTTTTCCCGGGAGGGTCTGATGTCGCCGATCAGGGTGCCTTTGTTGCGGGACTTGAATACCCTTTTGGTGGACGGCTTGGCCCTGATCGGTTTGATATGTGCGGACTGGGGCGCGACCCCTTCGTTTTCTCGAATCAATGCAGCCAGTTGCTCTTCGGCGCTGACGTGCGCTTCATTGAGTTGGCTCAGAAACGGTGTTTGATATTCAGTGCGCACAAAGCCGGATGCCATTTCATTCAACGAACGGACAGCATTGTCGATTTCCTCGTAGTGCTTGAGGATGTTTTCAAGGACGGCTATCTGCTCGGCGGTTGCGTAGCCGGAGCTGCTGCAGATCTCCATGTGGGACAGCACTGTGCTGTCCATTGAAGAGCCGACGAGTCGCATTACAAAGGGATACTCTGCCGGGTCTCTGGAGCTGCAACTGCGTTCCAGAACCAATTCTTTAAGCGCCAGCAATTGGTGTAGCTTGATGGAAGCAGGGAGGTAGTTTTCGGCATTGAACAAGTGCTTCACTATTTTTCGACTGCGCAGTTTTTCACCTGCCTGTTCCTGAGTCGTTTCAAGTGTTTTGGCGGACTCGATGAGCCTGTTGGTTATCTCGATTTCTGCCCGCCGGTTGTCGACAAATTCGAAATAGGCTGTCGTTATTTCCTGACCCAATTCTTCAGGAAAACGGGCGACGAGTTCACTGAGGTATTCCCCGTTCCTGGTCTGAAGGAGATCGCGCCCCAACAGCTTTATTTGCTCATGAACGATATCCAGAGCGTCCCAGATGAGTAAAAGCCCATTATCACGTTCGCTCTCGTAAGGCCTGGTTCTGTCGACTTCGATCAAGGCGTTGTACGCGTCGGTCAATTTCGGCATCTCGGCGTTCAACGTGTCGATGCGCTCCTTGTAAATATTGAGTTCTCTGTCGTGTATAGCTGCGGCCTCTGCTGTCTTGAGCACTTCCTGGCTATGACGCGAGGTCAGCTGGACCTTCTGCTCTGGTGTAGCCTTGTCGAGCAACTCCCATACGATCCTGAGCTTTTTCTTTTGTGCATCGAGCATTTCCCTCGCGGAAAACAATGATTTCCTGGCCTCTGATTGAGAGAGTACCAATGGCGCGAGGGCCTGCTTCAGACGATCCTTATGAGTGGTCAGTTCATGTAGCCGGAGCCGGTTTTCATCGCGCACCGCCTGGAGTCGCCCCCTCATGCCGCCTTCAAGCTTCAATCCCCGATCCAGTCGCCAGTTCCCCTTGCCGTCGCTGGCGAGTTTGAAACCGGGGCGATCGGAATGGGCCGGATCTGCCAGGTAGACCTCTGCGAAGCCCGGCACGACGCTGACCTGGAAAAAAAGTCCGCCAATGCTGGCGTGCCAGGTATCGTCGATCCGGAAAAGTCCCTTCAGAGACCCGTTTTTCTCGGCCGGTGGCAACTTCTGCGGCCATGGCACGTGAAAGTCCAACAAGGCATTGAGCAACTTGTCGGCCGCTTTAGAGGTGGCAATGGAGTTGGTGAAATCCAGCACCGTATGACTGCCCCCTACCGGTTCCTGTGGGAGGCCCGGCGAACCTTGATGAACGAGGGCGGCAGGCATCGGTTCTGCGTGATTTGCCAGTCTGCGCCAGGGTTTCAGGCGCGGGGCGGTTTGTTCAGGATTTTTCGATGGCAATGGCTGATGGGCGCTCTCCGAGCTGGCTCCCAGGTGCAACAGCACCATCGCGGTATTGAGTAGCAGATCAATCAGCGCTAACTCTTTGGCTTTTGGATCGTCGCTGTCGAGGGCGGGCAGGTCCTGTTTGAGGCTGGTGATCAGTACCGTCATCCATCCGGCAAGCATCAGCGGCCCTCGCGTCAGCGGTAGCAGCAGCGTATTGAAGAGTAACCATGCACCCTCCATGAGAACGGCCCAACGGCTTTCACTGTTGGACACTGACTCACGTTCGGCCAGATCGACCAAGGTGCGAGCGGTGCTGGTGAATAGGTCGTTGAGCAGTCGAGCGTCGTGCAGCGACTGGCGCGATACTTCTGCACCCTCATTGCTGGCCAAGGTTGTGGGGGCAGGTTTTCGTGGACGTTCGAATTCGTCGCCCAAGTGAAAGCGAACAATGTGCGGTTCCTTGAACCCGTCATTGTCGTAAATGCCTCGTACGTTGTCCGCCATCCATGTAAGCACGCTGGTTTGCAACGCGCCGGATTCGGCGATGGCATCGAGGACGGCCTGGCGCGACGGGTACTCCAGCAGGGCTTCGGCGTACAACGGACGATAAAGAAGATGTGGGCCAACGTTCGGATCAAGGGGTTCGATCAGGAACATGTTGTCCACCGTATCGGGTTTGGCACCGGATTTTCTGTGAAACGCCAGCGGGCGGATGACGATGTCCTGTTCGTCGACTTTGCGCTCAGAAGGTGTCTGCCCCATCAGCGCCTTGACGTAGCGATAACCCTTGTCGGTCAAGCCACATTGTTTTCTGACCTTGTACTCCAGCGCGCGCATCGGTAACTGGACTCGCAGTTCGCGGGTAAACAGGGCTTCTCGGCGCCGGGCATCCACGGTGTCCGATAGTAATAACGTCTTGATCCTTTGCGGATAGACCGTACTGATGTCGACGCGCTGGATAAGGCCTTTGCTGCCGAGTATATAGTCCTCGTTCAACCAGTCTTCGGGAGTCTGTCCGTCCTTGCGCAAAACCCGCAGGCGGCCACGGGGCTTGCCGGCGAGATTCTTCAGGGCCAGATCAGTCAGGGACATGCGCACATGTTCGATAAAACCGGCACCTCCCGGATAGCCAGCAGCGACGGCGAAGTCCAGCACCAGATCGTCGGGGTTGTAGTCGACGTCGTGATCCTGCTTTATCTGCGCTCGCAGCGCCTCGCGGCTGAAGCTTCGGATATCTTCGATGCCTTCATTAAATGACTGTCCATGGCTTTGAGCGGTGACGTTTGCGAGGTCGAGCAGGTGCTGTCGATAGGCGAAGCGATCAGTGGCCGAAGCCTGTTTCAACCAGTCGGGGAGTTGCGAGTGCAACTGTGCCAGCATCGTTGGTGGCGCTGTCGATTGCCGGATGAACAGCGTTGCCGGATCCGTGAGGGTGTCCAGACGTTGCGCCAGGTCCTGCTCGCTCGGGTAACTGGAAAATGACAATGCGGCCAGGTTTTCGAGCTGCCGATTAAGGATCAGGCCCGCCTGGAGCTCGAACAGGTTGCCATTGGGCTCATAGCGTTTCCAGGTCAGACGGTCGATCAAAAACTCGCTGTGCATCTTCTTCCCCCAGGCGCTGCCGAAGTCATCCAGGGAATCGAAAGGTTGGACGTGGCCGTCAACGCTGCACTGCAACACTTGTTTCTCACGCATCAACAGAATTTCAGGCCCGAGCAGAAGTATTTCGTTATCGTCGTTGCCGAGTGTCGTTTCCAGAAAGCAGGCGTAAACGGTTTTGCTGGTCTTGGGCGAGCGCTCGACTCTGTCGGGCCAGTCCGTGACCTGCCGCACCATGTCTCGCTGTTCGTCACTCAGATTCGAGGCGTATAAGGCTGCGCCTTTCAACTGGTCATGGAGGAACTCGCTGAACCATTGCCAGCGACTGATGCCGCTGTCGTCGGTCAGGCTCCAGTAGTCAGCCAATACCTGCTGATAATCGAGGTAAAGCGTCGATGGCAGCTCGGCAATGATGCTGGCAATGATTTGCATGTCCACGTGTGGCCTGGCTGCGGTGTCCAGGCGTTTGGGTGGTACTTGCGTGAGGAAAAACGCCCTTGAGTCCTGTGGGGTGAAGTCCAGCATCTGCGGGTTGACCAGATGGTCGATAACCACTTGGCTCAACGGCTTCAGATCCCAATGGCCACCGACAGCGGGGCTGGCCAGCTTGATCTTTATCGGATCGAAATCCAGTGTGGGGTAATGCTCCAGCAACCTGTCGCGTAATGCATTGATAATCGCAGAAAGCAGTGTCGGTCGACTGGCGAATCGCTGCTGAACCGCCCGGGCGGGCAGTTGGCTGAATGGAGGAGATACCGGTGCAACAGGGGTGAGCATGACGAAATCCTTTTCGTGTTATAGGTCGGCGCTGTCATAGCGTCCGTGCCTCTGGGCCGGATCATCGGCCCTGAGCAGGAAATTTCATTCTGTCACCGCCTGTGCGGAATGGGTTATGGCGTGTGGTTACAAGACTTGACCGAGTACCGTGCTTAGCGCACTGCGCGCATCATCCAGTTGCACCAGCGTTGCATGCCGGGCACCGAGGGCGTCACGGTTTTCGATAGCGGTCAGGATCGCCTTGTGCCGTGGCAGTGCCAGTTCATGCAGATTCGGCCGTTGGTTGGAATGCTTCAAGGCTTCGGCAATGGCCACCGACAACATGTTGCACAGGTTCGCCAGCAAGTCGTTATGGGTTGCGTCGGCGATCCGGCTGTGGAAATCCAGGTCCGGTTGCAGCAAGGCTTCAGGCGTCGGTGCCGCTTCCATGCGCTGGTAGGCTTCACCGATGGAGGCGATGTCTTCGTCGGTGGCGAACTGCGCGGCCAACGCGGCGGCGGCCGGCTCAATGATGCTGCGCACGCTGGTCAGCAGATCAAAAAATTCATTTTGCGGACTGCTTTGCATCAGCCAGTGCAGCACGTCCGGGTCGAGCATGTGCCATTCCTTGCGCGGCTTGACCACCGTGCCGACCCGCGGACGGGAATACACCAGGCCCTTGGCCACCAATACGCGAGTGGCTTCGCGCAGCACCGGTCGGCTGACCGCGTATTCCTCGCACAGCAGGGCTTCGGCGGGCAGTTTGTCGTCCGGCTTGAACCGTCCCGAGACGATCTGCATGCCCAATTCCTGGACGATGCGCGAGTGCATGCTTTTGCGGTCGGAGGGTTTGCGGTAATCCATGGGGAACGGCGCGATCCTGTGCGATGGGGTGCCGCGCATGATAGCAGGCGCGGCGCAGACTTGAGGCTGATACAAAGCAAATGTGGGAGCTAGCCTGCTAGCGATTGCGGTGTGCCAGTCAATATGAACGTCAACTGACAGACCGTAATCGCTAGCAGGCTAGCTCCCACAAAGGATGTTTGCTGTCAGTGAGAGTGACGCGGCACCTCGGCTCCGCGGCAACCGACGAGGAAATCGAAGTCGCAACCCTGATCCGCCTGCAGCACATGGTCGATGTACAGCTGACGATAACCGCCCACGATCAACTGTTGCGGTGGTTGCAGATCCGCCATGCGCGCTGCCAGCTCCGCATCCGGAATGTCCAGGTGCAAACGCCCGTTGGCGCAATCAAGCTCGATCCAGTCGCCTTCCTTCACGGTCGCCAAAGGCCCACCAGCCGCCGCTTCCGGTGCCACATGCAGAACAACGGTGCCGTAAGCGGTGCCGCTCATGCGTGCGTCGGAAATCCGCACCATGTCGGTCACGCCCTGGGCCAGCAGCTTGGCCGGTAATCCCATGTTGCCGACTTCGGCCATGCCCGGATAACCCTTCGGTCCGCAGTTCTTCATCACCAGAATCGAGTTGGCATCCACGTCCAGTTCCGGGTCGTTGATCCGTGCCTTGTACATGTCGAAGTTCTCGAACACCACCGCACGCCCGCGATGTTGCATCAATTCGGCGCTCGCGGCGGATGGCTTGAGCACCGCACCCAGCGGGGCCAGATTGCCGCGCAACACGCAGATGCCGCCATCGGCGCGGATCGGGTTGTCGAGGGTGCGAATCACTTCGTCCTGGCCGTAGATCGGCGCGTCCTTGGTGTTTTCACCGATGGTTTTGCCGTTGACGGTGAGGGCATTCGGGTTCGGAATCAGGTTCGCTTCGCCGAGGCGACGCAGCACCGCGGGCAAGCCGCCGGCGTAGTAGAACTCTTCCATCAGGAAGCGCCCGGACGGTTGCAGGTCGACGATGGTCGGCATGCCGCGACCGATGCGGGTCCAGTCATCCAGGTCCAGTTCGACGCCGATGCGCCCGGCGATGGCTTTCAAGTGGATCACCGCGTTGGTCGAACCGCCGATGGCGGCGTTCACCCGGATGGCGTTTTCGAAGGCTTCCTTGGTCAGGATTTTCGACAGTTTCAAATCTTCGCGGACCATCTCCACCGCGCGCATGCCCGACATGTGCGCCAACACATAACGGCGTGCATCGACCGCCGGAATCGCCGCGTTGTGGGGCAGGGAAGTGCCAAGTGCTTCGGCCATGCAAGCCATGGTCGAGGCCGTGCCCATGGTGTTGCAGGTACCGGCCGAGCGTGACATGCCGCCCTCGGCCGCGAGGAAATCGTCAAGGGTGATGGTGCCAGCCTTGACCTGTTCGCTGAGCTGCCAGACCACCGTGCCCGAGCCGATGTCCTGGCCCTTGTGCTTGCCGTTGAGCATCGGCCCACCGGTGACAACGATCGCCGGCACGTCGCAACTGGCCGCGCCCATCAGCAGCGCCGGGGTGGTTTTGTCGCAGCCGGTGAGCAGCACCACGCCATCGATCGGGTTACCGCGAATCGCTTCCTCAACGTCCATGCTCGCCAGGTTGCGAGTCAGCATGGCAGTGGGGCGCAGGTTCGATTCGCCATTGGAGAACACCGGGAATTCCACTGGAAAGCCGCCGGCTTCGATCACCCCGCGTTTGACGTGCTCGGCGATCTGCCGGAAATGCGCGTTGCACGGGGTCAGTTCCGACCAGGTGTTGCAGATGCCGATGATCGGCTTGCCGTGGAACTGGTGGTCGGCGATGCCCTGATTCTTCATCCAGCTGCGGTACATGAAGCCGTTCTTGTCGGCGGTGCCAAACCATTGGGCGGAGCGCAGGGTGGGTTTCTTATCAGACATGATCGGTTCTCTTATTGTATGACTATATTGTTCGAGCTATGGCGTAACATAAGCGCAATTTCGCCTGTTTGGAAGGGTTGTTGGTTAAATAGTATTACTATATAGTCATTTTCAACGGAGGGATGGCCCTGGCAGTTTTCTGCGAGAGGCGTCCCCCGAGGTTCTATAACAACAACAATCGGAGACCGAACTCATGAGCCAGGAACTGCGGCTTATCCGTCGCATCACGCTGAAACTGATTCCCTTCCTGATCCTGCTGTACCTGATCGCCTATGTGGATCGCTCCGCGGTAGGTTTCGCCAAGCTGCACATGGGCGCCGACATCGGTCTGGGTGACGCGGCTTATGGCCTGGGTGCCGGGCTGTTCTTCATTGGCTACTTCCTGCTGGAAATCCCCAGCAACCTGATGCTCGACCGCTTCGGCGCAAGGCGCTGGTTTGCGCGGATCATGGTCACCTGGGGTGCCATCACCATCGGCATGGCGTTCGTCCAGGGACCGAACAGCTTCTATGTGATGCGCTTTCTGCTCGGCGCGGCCGAAGCCGGGTTCTTCCCGGGCGTTCTGTACTACATCACCCAATGGTTCCCGATTCGCCATCGCGGCAAGATTCTCGGGTTGTTCATCCTTTCCCAACCCATCGCGATGATGATCACCGGCCCAGTGTCCGGCGGCTTGCTGGGCATGGACGGCATCCTTGGCCTGCACGGCTGGCAGTGGCTGTTCATCGTCATCGGCACACCCGCGATCCTGCTGACCTGGCCGGTGCTGCGTTACCTGCCGGACGGTCCGCAACAGGTGAAATGGATGGACCAGTCTGAGAAAGACTGGCTGACCGGTGAGCTGAAAAAGGACCTGGAGGTGTACGGCCAGACCCGCCACGGCAATCCGCTGCATGCACTGAAGGACAAACGCGTGTTGCTGCTGGCGCTGTTCTATCTGCCGGTGACCCTGAGCATCTACGGTCTCGGTTTGTGGCTGCCGACGTTGATCAAGCAGTTCGGTGGCACTGACCTGATGACCGGGTTCGTGTCGTCGGTACCGTACATCTTCGGGATCATCGGTTTGCTGATCATTCCGCGCAGTTCCGATCGCTTGAATGATCGCTACGGCCATCTGGCGGTGCTGTATGTATTGGGCGCCATCGGCCTGTTCCTCAGCGCCTGGCTGACCGTGCCGGTGCTGCAATTGGCGGCGCTGTGCCTGGTGGCGTTCGCGCTGTTTTCCTGCACGGCGGTGTTCTGGACCTTGCCGGGGCGCTTCTTTGCCGGCGCCAGTGCGGCGGCGGGGATCGCGTTGATCAACTCGGTGGGCAACCTCGGCGGCTACATCGGTCCGTTCGTGATCGGTGCGTTGAAGGAATACACGGGCAATCTGGCGTCGGGGTTGTATTTCCTGTCCTGCGTGATGGTGTTCGGCCTGGTCCTGACGGGTGTGGTTTATCGGTTGCTGGAGCGTAAGCATGTATTGCCGGCCGATGAATTTGCGGCCAGTGCGCGTGGTGCTACCCGCACCTGAATCTGAGGATCAACACCCATCAACTGTGGGAGCGAGCCTGCTCGCGATGACGGCCTGATAATCAACATTGATGTCGGACTGAATGGCCTCATCGCGAGCAGGCTCGCTCCCACATTGGTTTTGTGGCGTTTTCGAGTTTGTTTACAGGAGAAAATCATGCGTTTAGTTCAGTTCGAATTGAGTCACGGCGAACGCCGTGTCGGCGTGGTCGAGGACGGCCTGGTGCGCGAAGTACAGGATGCGCGCTCAGTGCGGGATCTGGCGTTGGCGTCGATCGAGGCAGGCATCAATCTTGAGCAACAGATTCAAACCCTGGGGTTGGGCATCAGCCATGACTATTCAGCGCTGCTCGCCAATCTGCAAATCCTGCCGCCGCTGGATCACCCGGACCCGGCGCACATGCTGGTCAGCGGCACCGGCCTGACCCATCTGGGCAGCGCTTCGGCCCGGGACAAAATGCATCAGCAGGCCGGCGACGAAACCGCCATGACCGACACCATGCGCATCTTCAAGTGGGGCGTGGAGGGCGGTAAACCCGCGACCGGCCAGGCCGGCGTGCAACCGGAGTGGTTCTATAAGGGCGACGGCAGCATCGTTGTGCGACCGGGCAAGCCGTTCCCGCTGCCGCCGTTTGCCGAAGATGCCGGGGAGGAGCCCGAGCTCAGCGGCCTCTATGTGATCGGCCACGACGGCAAACCCTATCGCCTCGGTTTCGCGGTGGGCAACGAGTTCTCCGATCACGTGATGGAGCGCAAGAATTACCTCTACCTGGCCCATTCGAAACTGCGCAGTTGCAGTTATGGCCCGGAGCTTCGGGTCGGCGAATTGCCCCCGCATCTGGCCGGCACCAGCCGCATCCTGCGCAATGGTGAAGTGCTGTGGCAGAACGAGTTCCTCAGTGGCGAAGCGAACATGTGCCACAGCGTGGAAAACCTCGAGTACCACCATTTCAAGTACAGCCAGTTCCTGCGCCCCGGCGACGTACACATTCACTTCTTCGGCACTGCGACCTTGTCCTTCGCCGATGGCATCCGCACCCAGCCGGGTGACGTGTTCGAGATCAGTCAGGCCGAGTTCGGCGCACCCTTGATCAACGGCATTGAACCCGTTGAAGCGGCGTTCGAACCCGGCACCGTCGGCACACTTTAAGGAGACACCCATGACCCGGATTCTTGGTCACAACTACATTGGCGGTCAGCGCAGCGCTACCGGCACCGTCAAACTCCAGAGCATCGACGCCAGCACTGGCGAGGCTTTGCCTCACGACTTCTATCAGGCCACCCTTGAAGAGGTCGACGCCGCCGCAAAGGCTGCCGCCGCCGCTTACCCGGCCTATCGCATCCTGAGCGCCGAACGACGTGCGCAATTTCTCGATGCGATTGCCGATGAACTGGACGCGTTGGGTGATGACTTTGTCGCCGTGGTCTGTAGCGAAACTGCGTTGCCGGCCGGTCGTATTCAAGGAGAGCGTGGTCGCACCAGCGGCCAGATGCGTCTGTTCGCTAAGGTGCTGCGGCGTGGTGATTTCTATGGGGCGCGTATTGATCGGGCGCTGCCTGAGCGCACACCATTGCCGCGACCGGATTTGCGTCAGTACCGCATCGGCCTCGGGCCGGTCGCCGTGTTTGGTGCGAGCAACTTTCCGCTGGCGTTTTCCACGGCGGGCGGCGATACCGCTTCGGTATTGGCCGCTGGCTGTCCGGTAGTGTTCAAGGCCCACAGCGGCCACATGGCAACTGCTGAGTGGGTGGCCGAGGCCGTGATCCGCGCTGCCGAGAAAACGTCGATGCCTGCCGGTGTGTTCAACATGATCTACGGCGGCGGGGTGGGTGAAGCGCTGGTCAAGCACCCGGCCATTCAGGCGGTCGGTTTTACCGGTTCGCTCAAAGGTGGCCGTGCGCTGTGCGACATGGCCGCGGCACGTGCGCAGCCGATTCCGGTGTTCGCCGAGATGTCGAGCATCAACCCGGTGATCGTGCTGCCTCAAGCGCTGGAAGCTCGTGCTGAAAGCGTCGCCCGAGACCTCACGGCGTCGGTGGTGCAGGGTTGTGGGCAGTTCTGTACCAATCCGGGGTTGGTGATCGGTATTCGTTCGCCGCAGTTCAGCGCGTTCGTGCAGCAGGTGGCGGGGCTGATTGGCGATCAACCGGCGCAAACCATGCTCAATGCCGGCACCTTGAGCAGCTATGGCAAGGGCCTGCAGAAGCTTCTCGCGCATCCGAAGATCGAGCATTTGGCGGGCAGTCCGCAACAAGGCAATCAGGCGCAACCGCAACTGTTCAAGGCCGATGTGAGCCTGTTGCTCGATGGCGATGAAGTGCTGCAAGAGGAAGTATTCGGCCCGACCACGGTGTTCGTCGAAGTGGCGGATCAGGCGCAACTCAATGCCGCTTTGAACGGTCTGCATGGGCAGCTGACGGCAACGATCATCGGTGAGCCGGCGGACTTCGAACAATTCGGTGAGCTGACGGCATTGCTGGAGCAGAAGGTCGGACGAATCCTGCTTAACGGCTATCCGACCGGCGTGGAAGTCTGTGATTCGATGGTTCATGGCGGGCCGTATCCGGCGACATCCGATGCGCGCGGCACCTCGGTGGGCACCCTGGCCATCGACCGTTTCCTGCGCCCGGTGTGCTTCCAGAACTACCCCGACAGCCTGCTGCCGGAAGCGCTGAAAAATGGTAATCCGCTGCGCATCCAGCGCCTGGTCGACGGCAAGCCATCGCGCGATGCGCTCTAACGGTTGAGCGCAACCCGTAGGAGCTGCCGAAGGCTGCGATCTTTTGATTCTGATTTTCAGCGGCTCCGAAAAAATCAAGATCAAAAGATCGCAGCCTTCGGCAGCTCCTACGGGGGAGAGCGGCGCAGTGCGCTATCATTGCCTCTTTCCCATTCAAAGATTGACTGCCATGACTGCCGTAACCAACACCTTGCTCAGCGCCCTCGAACACTGCGACATGCTTGAAATCGACGGGCTGCACGCGTTCGACTTCTCCCTCGATGAAGACGATAACCTGCACATCGAATGCATGGACGGTCGGGCGCTCAAGCGCTGGGAGTTCAGCATGGCCCAGATCGCGGCGGCGACGTTCGATCCCGACTTGAAGAGCTGGATCATTACCGGCGATTCCGGCGAGCACCGGCTGGTGCCTATGGAAGCGTTCGGCGGTGGTGACGATGAGGACGAAACGAATGAGGATGCGTAACTTCTGGCCACTGTTGATGGCTGGCAGCGTCGGCGCAATGGGCGTGCAAGCGGCCCCGGTCGACAGTTACGAATTGCTGGTGGGCTCTTACACCGCCGGCCAGAGCCAAGGGATTTATCGTCTGAACTTCGACAGCCGCACCGGGCAGATCGACGCCACACCCCTGCAGGTGGTGAAGAGCGCCAATCCGTCCTGGCTGGCCGTGTCCAAGGATCAACAGCGCCTGTTCGCGGTCAACGAAAACGGCCCGGGACAGGCGGATCCGGTAGGGCGTATCAGCAGTTATGCAATTGACCCGAAGACCAATGAGTTGAACCTGATCAGTCGGGTGCAAACCCTGGGCAACGAGCCGACGCACTCGAGCGTCAGCGGTGATGCCAGCCACGTGTTTGTCAGCAACTACTCGGTGGCTGAAGACCCGGGCGGCACCCTGGCGGTGTTACCGGTGGGCACCGACGGCAAGCTAAAAGCCGTGGTGCAGATGAGCAGTCATCCGTCCAGCCGGGTCAACCCCGAGCGGCAGAAGTCGGCGCACGTGCATTCGGTGGTTTCATCGCCGGATGGCCAATACGTGTTTTCCAACGACTTGGGAGCGGACAAGATCTTCGTCTATCGCTTCGATCCCAAGGCCAATCCGGAACGACCATTGACCGCCGCCAAACCCGCGTCCGTCCAGTTGCCACCTGGTAGCGGGCCGCGACACTTGCTGTTCAGCGCCGATGGCAAGCACGCTTGGCTGACCATGGAAATGAGCGCGCAAGTCGCAGTGTTCGATTACCGCGACGGCAAGCTTGAGCAAACGCAGTTGGTCGATCTGGCGGCGGGTCTGCCGACATCGGGTAAGGCTGCGGCTGCGCTTCACGCCTCGGCCGACGGCAAGTTCCTTTACGTCAGCAACCGTGGCACCACCAATCAGTTGCTGGTGTTCGCCATCGACCCGGCGACCGGGCATCTCAAGGAGCTTCAGCGCCGCTCGGTAGACGGTGATCACCCGCGCGAGTTCAGCCTCGACCCGAGTGGCAAGTTCGTGCTGATTGCCAACCAGAAGAGCAACCAGATTGTCGTCGTCGAGCGCGATGCCAAGACTGGGCTGTTGGGTAAAACCGTGCAGAAACTGCCGATGGATGCCCCCAGCGATCTCAAGTTCCTGGTGCGTCAATAGACCGCAGGCCCCGGTTGATGGGGCCTGCAACCTTCTATTAATGAGACTGATATCGGCTAATGCTACAAAGCATTTCAAGGCGCCGACCCTCGGGCGTTAAGTTTGCTTCACGGCCCCACCGGGCAAGCAAGCCAACTGAACCCGAGGAATACCGCCATGAACTTCAATGTCTTCTCCGTCATCGCCGCTTCCGCTATCTCTGCCACTGTTGCACTGCCTGCCAGCGCCAACGTTGAAATCAGCGACAGAAAATCCCACGCCCAAAGCTATACCCAGAAATACCTGCAACAGAGCGCCAACTTCTACGCCGCACTGGATCACAAATCCCAACACTGAAATGTAAACCCTGCACCTTTTATGCAGGAGCGAAGTCACTTGCCGATCGTGCTGTAAGCATCGAAGAGCGTTGAAGTGATGTCGCTCCTGCATAACGCGTTTACGACAGCATCATATTGCTATCAATGTATTGCTTGATATCACATGGCCATGAGTTTAAATTTGACGCTGATTTTTTGACTCCTTCCCTAAAAGGATCGACAGCATGGCGATGCGTCTGGCAGTGGTTCTCCTGTTTCTCTACTCCACCCCGATTCTGTCGGCTGCCCAGCCCGTTCCCAACGAGCCTGAAGCGGCCCGCGAGCGCTTGATGAGTTTTATCGAAGACTGAAACATGCTGGGTTCATGATCAATAAAACTGATAGCGACTATGCATAAAGGTCGCTAGTTAACTTCTGTTTTTTGATCGATTCTGTGGGCACTGAAACATGCCCACGGAGAACACCATGGCCAGCGCAATCATTACTTCTGCCAAATACGGCGCTTACCTGGCCATCGGTCTTTACGTGGCCATGGTGTTGCTCGTCAGCCTTTCGGCTCAATCGCAACAAACCGTTCAAGCACCGATCCAGGTCGCTTATCCCGCCATTCAATTCGAACACCGCGCGCCAAATGTATTGCTCGATCATGCCGACGTGGCGGGAGTGGTGGGGGCATGAAAGGACGCAAGCTCTGGGTCATCGCCTTCCTGGCGTTCATGACCAATGGCGCTTCTTTGCTTGGGATCGGGCAGGGCTCGGCGGGGTCGGTGGCGCGGGCTATCGAATGCAACCACAACATCGCCCACAACATTCAGACCGCCAAGGCTCTGGAGCTGTTGGTGGGCAATCCGCCGATCAAACCCAATGGCGAATTCTTCGGGCCATTCCAGGTGGATTGCTCGGTGTTGGGGATGTGCGCGGTGTTGGCCTGAATCCCCTGTAGGAGCTGCCGAAGGCTGCGATCTTTTGACCTTAAAAATCAAAATCAAAAGATCGCAGCCTTCGGCAGCTCCTACAGGGACCGAGTTTTCGCCATGACTGATGTGAACAGATCTGAGTCGATGAAGCGCTGCAACCACGCCTGCAACCGCACATAAGGCGTCTGCCCGAACCACTCGCGATCCACGTGGGCGAACTGCCGCACGAACGGCATCAGGGCGATATCCGCCAGGCTCGGGTGATCGGCCAGCAAGTAGTCGCGCCCCTCCAGCAATTCATCCAGCTTGCCCAAGAACACCTCGCCCTCGGCGCGATAAACAGCCATCGGCTGCTCGGGATAACGCTCGGCGTACTTGTAGTGATTCAGGTGCACCTTGAACACTTGATCGTTCTCTTCGATCAGTGCGGCGCTGTGTTGCTGTGCTTGCGGATCATCCTTGAGTAACCAGTCTTGCGGATCGTTCTGCGCCAGTGCCCAGCGCATGATGTCCAGGCTCTCATCGATCACCCGCCCATCCACACTCAGCACCGGCACCGTGCCTTTGCCCGACAGTGCGAGCATTTCGGCCGGTTTGGCCTTGAGGCTGACCTCGACGATCTGCACCGCAACCCCCGAATAGCGCAGGGCCATGCGGGCGCGCATGGCGTAGGGACAGCGGCGGAACGAATACAGCGTATTCATTTCACCTCCAGCGTACTCAGGCCGTTGCCTTGGCGGTGGACCTGAATCTGCACCGGAATCCGCTCATGCATTTCCTGCACGTGGGAAATCACCGCGACCTTGCGTCCTTGCGCCTGCAAACCGTCGAGAGCGTCCATGGCCAGTTGCAGGGATTCCGGGTCGAGACTGCCGAAGCCTTCGTCGATGAACAGCGATTCGATTTTCAGCGTGCTCGAAGCCATCGACGCCAAACCGAGCGCCAGGGCCAGTGACACCAGGAACGTCTCGCCGCCGGACAGCGAATGCACCGAGCGCAGTTCGTCGCCCATCTCGGTGTCCATCACCAATAACCCGAGCATGCTGCCGCCACGTTTCAGGCGATAGCGCCGCACCAGTTGCCGCAACTGGACGTTGGCGTGATGCACCAGCAAATCGAGGTTGTAGGCCTGGGCGATCTTGCGGAAGGTGTCGCCGGTGGCGGAACCGATCAGCGCACTCAAACGTGCCCAACGCTGGTACTCGGCGTAGGCGTCGGCAATCTGCTGCGCCAGCGCCTGATTGGCATTCTGTCGACGCTGATCCTCGGCCTGTTCGGCGCGCAATTCGGCGCATCGGTGCTCGCTGGCAGCGAACAGGTTTTGCAGCTCGACCAGCGTCGTGGCCAGTTGTTCGGCGGCGAGATTGCCGTTGTGCTGCGCCTGATGATCGAGCAGGCGCTTATCCCGCTCCTGCAGCAGCACTTTGGCTTGCTCGATGGCTTTTTCGCTCTGCTGCAAACGTTGACGCAGTTCGCTGACCTGTTGGTCGTCGATGCCGAGCAAATCTTCCAGTCCTCCGTCGTCCAGTTCTGGATGTTGTGCGCGCCAGTCGGCGATCTTGGCGCTCAGCTCGCGGTCTTCGGTTTCCAGCGCTAGCAGTCGTTCTTGCTGAGCCTTCAGCTCAGCGGCCAGTTGCACAAGCCGCGTGCGCACGGTTTGCAGTTCCTGATTGGCCGTCGCTTCGGCAGTGCGCGCCTGCTCGACGGCGTGATCCAGTTGCTGCTGCCACTGTTCGGCGCTGGCATGTTCGCCCAGCAGTTGCGTCAGTTTTTCCTGGCAAGCCTGTTGCTGCCCGGTCAGCGCCGTGAACTGCTGCTGCGCAGCTTCCTGTTGCTGGATGCGGGTCTGCTGTTGGTACTGTTCTTTCTCCAGCGTCTGCTGGCGCTGTTGCTGTTCGCCGAGTTCTTCGCGCTGCTGGTCAAGTTGTTGCAGACGCTGGGCGATCTGCCGGTCGAGCTGCATGAAGGTCGCGGCGGGTTCGTTGCGCAAGGCCTCCAGTGTGTCGGCCGGGAGCAGGGTGCTGAACGCCTTCAGTTCTTCGTCCAGACGATGGCGATCACTGCTCAATTCACGTTGTTGGTTGATCAGGTGTTGTGTGGCTTGCTGACTCGCCGCTTCCGCGCTGCGCAGTTGTTGCGCAAGGCGCGCGGCATCCTGTTGCAGGGTGAGCAGGGCGGTTTGCCGTTGTTCATCCTGCGTGATGCTCTGGTTCAACTGGCTGCTTTGTTGCGTTAGCCAGGCATCGCGTTTACTTGCGTCCTGGGCCAACAGTTGCGCGGACAGTGGGTGCGCCTCCAGGCTCGGCGTCAGGCCTTGTTGCTGAGTCGCGAGCTGATCCTGCTGTTGCAGCAATTCCTTTTGCTGAGCAATCAAACCGCCGACTTCGGCACGCAGATCGGTGAGTTTTTCCTTGAGCAGATCGACGGCTTTCTGAGCGTTGGCCTGTTCGCTTTCATCATGCCGGCCGAGGCTTTGCAGCAAGGCTTCAGGCTGATGATAAGGATGGTCCGGGCTGCCACAAACCGGGCACGGCTGATCGTCCTGCAACTGCGCACGCAGTTCTTCGACACTGGCACTGCGCGCCAGACGTTGACGCTCCAGCAGTTCGCGGGTGACGGTGAGGGTCTGTTCGGCGACGCTCAGTTCTGCCTTGGTCTTCACCCCGTCCTGGGTCAGACGATCGCGGTCTTGTTGAGCGGCGAGTTGCCGCTGCTGAAGCTCGGCGCCGCGTTTGTCCAGTTCCTGCTGGCTGGCCCAAAGCCGCGTCAGCTCTTCAAAGGCCCGCAGTTGCTTGCGGTTGTCCTGCAGCAAACTGCCGAGGATCTGAATCTGCTCGGCCACCGCTTCAGGCTCGGCGCCGGCCTCTTTGTACAGCACCTCAAGGCTCTGGCGCTGGGTGGCCAGTTCCTCGGCGGCGCGGGCGGCGCTTTGCTCGAGGGCGGCCAGTTCGGCCTGGCCCTTGTTCAGGCGATTGCCGATCAGCATCAGTTGTTGCAGGCGATCGCGGTAGGCGTTCCAGGCATCGCTCAATGGCGCCAGATGGGTGCTCTGCTCAAGCTCCCCGGCAATCCGTTGCAACCGTTCGGCGACCTGTTTCTGTTGCTCGAGCAAACCCTGAATCGTGCCCTGACCCTGAGCACAGGCCAGTTCCGCCTGCTGCTTGAGGTCGGCACTGAGACTGGCGTCCTTGACCAGGCGGGCGAGGGTGCTTTGCTCCTCGAAGGCCTGACGCAGCAGGGGCGCGCTGGAGGTGTGTTGGCTTTGCGCTTGGGTCAGCGCCGTTTGCGCAGCGCTCAGACTCTGTTCGAGTTGAGTCTGTCGCGCGCTCAGCTCGCTTTGCTGTTGCGTGTGTTGCTGAATCTGCGCTGCCAACGGCGTGAGCTGGGTGGTAAGTTCGGTCTTGCGGGCGAACTGATGCCGTTGCGGGGCCAGTTGCTCCAGGCGAGTCAGCTTCAAGCGCTCGCCGGCCAGGCTGTTCCAGTGTTGCTGGGCAGTTTGCAGTTGCTCGGTGGCGCTCTGTTGCGAGTCTTGCAACTGGCGCAGGTCCTTGAGCCAGGTGTGTTGCAACTCCAACTGTTTGAGCTGTGCCTGCTGGGTCTTGAGTTGCTGCTGAGCCTCGTTGAAGCGCTCATCGAGTTCGGCCCGGGCTTCTGGCGACAGCGGCGTGACCCCGGTGGCCTGATCCTGCAATAACTTGTGGGCTTCGCGGGCTTCTTTGGTCTTGTCGAAGGCGCGGCGACCGAGACGGGTGTAGAGCGCGGTGTCGGTGAGCTTTTCCAGCAGCTCGCTGCGGTCGTTGTCGTCAGCCTTGAGGAAGGCGCTGAACTCGCTCTGAGCCAGCATTACAGCGCGGGTGAACTGTTCGAAGTTCAGGCCCAGCGCGGCTTCGAGCTGTGCTTTGTATTCGCCTTTCTGGCTGGCCAGCAGTTGATCCTGATCGATGTCACGCAGGCTCTGGCGACTGGCTTGCAGTTTGCCGCCGGCCTTTTCCCGGGCGCGATTGGCCTCCCAGCGAGCGCGATAGCGGCGACCGTCGATGCCGACGAAATCCACTTCTGCATACCCTTCGCCGGTGCCGCGACGCAGCAGGGTGCGCGGGTCGCCGGTGCCGATTTCGCCATCGGCGTCCGGGACCTTGGCATCGCGACCGGTGTTGTTCAGGCGTGGCACGGCGCCAAACAGCGCCAGGCACAGGGCGTCGAGCAGCGTGCTTTTGCCGGCACCGGTCGGCCCGGTAATCGCGAACAGACCGGCACTGGCCAAGGGCTCCGCAGTGAAGTCGATTTCAAACGGCCCGGCCAGGGAGGCGAGGTTTTTCAGGCGGATCGCGAGAATTTTCATGGCTGTTCGCTCTCCATCTGCACGTCTTGCAACAGCTCGGCGAAGTCCTTGAGCGTTTGCTCGTCGACCTCGCTGCCGTAGTTGTCCTGCCACGCGCGGCTGAACAGTTCCTGGGGCGAAAGCTGATCCAGTTCGATCAAGGTTGCGCCGTCATCGACGCCGTCGCGGCTGCCGTTGCCGGCGTATTCGGCGGCAATCCGCACCAGCCGTACGGCTTTGCCTTGCAGGGCGGTTTCCACTTGATGGCGCAGGTCCGGTTGCGGTTCGTCGAGACGGACCCGCACTTCCAGCCAAGGCTGGCGCTGGATATCGGCGAGCAGGTCGATGTTGGGCAGGTCGGCCAGTTGCAGCAGGATTTCCGCCAACGGCGCGGCGCCGAGGCGTTGCAAGTGGACAGAGCGCGGAATCAGGCGCGGTTCGACGCTGACCAATGTTTCGCCATCGAGCTGAATGTCGAGGATCTGATGCGGGTAATTGATCTCGGAGAACGACAACGGAATCGGCGAGCCGCAGTAGCGGATGCGCTCTTCACCGTTGACCTTCTGCGGCTTGTGCAAATGCCCGAGGGCGACATAACTGATGCTCGGCCCGAACAGACTGGCGGGCAGGGCTTCGGCGTTGCCAATGATCAAACTGCGTTCGGAGTCTTCCGAGACCGAACCGCCAGCCATGTGCGCATGGCTGATGGCGATCAGCGCCTGGCCCGGCTTGCGCTTGGCGTTGGCCGCTTCGATCAGCCATTCATGAACCTGGCCGATGCCGCGCAAGTAGTTATCACCCAAATGCGCGCCGGTCACTTCAGCGGGGCGCAAGAACGGCAACGCCAGGCACCAGGCGACAATTTCGCCGCTGGCATCCGGCAACGGCAGCAACAGGCGTTCGGCATCCAGTTGACCGTCATCGAGCCACAGCACGCGACCGAGGGCGTGAGTGCGCAAGCGCCGCATCAACGGCGCAGGCAGCTCGATGCGCGAGCCGGAGTCGTGGTTGCCGGCGATCATCACGATGGTCAGCAACGGCTGCTGTTCGTGGGCGCTGACGATGAAATCGTAGAGGCGTTCCTGGGCTTTGACCGGCGGGTTGACCGTGTCAAAGATATCGCCGGCGATCAGCAGCACATCAGGCTGATCCAGCTTCAGCTGACGCAGCAGCCAGTCGAGAAAGCAGGCATGCTCGAAATCGCGCTCCTGGCCGTGCAGGTTCTGCCCAAGGTGCCAGTCGGAGGTGTGAAACAGACGCAAGGCGTACTCCGCAACAAAATAAGGTGATGGCCGCGAGGAAAAGGGTGGCGGCTAAAGAGGGGAGAGTTTACTGGCAAAAGGTCGGGAATGCAGAAGGGCAGAAAAGATCGCAGCCTTCGGCAGCTCCTACATTGGTCGTATTCGCCGCGATTTTTGCGGATGAACACGCACCCGTAGGAGCTGCCGAAGGCTGCGATCTTTTGATTTTATTTCGGATAAAGCGGCGGCAACCCGGTATCGCCAACCAGATCCTGAACCCCTTCGGCCGTCGGGATCGCGCGAATCGCGCGCCACAGATCTTCGCCTTGCCAATATTGCCCGGTTTCGCTGTACAGCGCGCCGTTCAGGCCATCCAGGGCGTCGGACAAGGGTACAAAACGCGCCGCCATGTCGGCCAGGGTTTCCGGTTGTTGTCGTGCCCAGGCGTCGAGGGCCTGGCGAGTGGCGTGGGAGTCGTTGGCCTGGCAGGCGCGCTTGAGGTCGTCGAGCAGGGTGCGTGGGCTTGGGCCGGTCTGCGCCGCCCGCAGGATCGCCGGTTGCCAGCGGGCGCGCCACCACAGGCCGAAGCCCAGCAGGGTGGTGCAGGCCAGGATCACGGTGCTGAGTTTCCACCAGAGGGCTTCGTTGTTGGCACCGGCCATCACCTGCGGGCTGCCCGCCGGAGTATCGACGATCAGGCTTGGATTGCTCGCCACTTGCAGCGTACGGGCCGGCAGGCTGCTGTGTTCCAGGTGATCCTCGAAGGTGTTCCACCAGACCACTTCAACGCTGGGCAAGTCAATGTTGCCGGTGCGGGTCGGCACCAGGGCTTCACGGTCCTCGCGACTGCCGATCAAGCCACGCTCGCTGCTCTGGTTGCCCAGCACCGGTTGATCCGGGTAGCGCCGCAGGCCGTTGATCTCGGTGGCGGGCAGCGGTGGCAGTTGCGAACTGGCGAGGCCTTCGGCGTTCAGGGTCAAGCTGCGGGTCAGCGAGTCGCCGACCTGCAAATGATCCGGTTCGGGGCTCCAGCTTTCGCTCAGGCTCAGGCTGCGGGCCGGCAGCCAGGGAGCATCGGCCGGATACGTGCCGGGTTTGGCCTTGACCGTCAGCGGGATCTCGGCAGATTTGACGCGCATCTGCTTGCCCGGTTTCGGCCCTTGAGGTGTTGCATCCTGGGACGGCCGGATATCGACCGGCGTGGCACTGAACATTTGTGCCGGAATGGTCAATTCACCGCTGTGCTGCGGGTAGATCGCGTAGCGCATTTCGATCACGCCATGGCGCAATCCGTTGATGACTTTTTCGTAGGTGCGCGACTCGCCCAGCTGTTCGATGCGTGCATCGGGAATCTGCAACGGGGTCAGGCTGCTGTCGTCGTACAGCGAAACCGAATGGTAGATGCGTAAGGTCAGGATCGCCTGGGCCTGCACATAGACGCTGTTCTGGTCGAGGCTGGCCTCGATGAACACCGGTGCCAGTGTGTTGCTGCTGTCCTGGGCTTCGCTCTCGATCACCTGCACGGTAATCGGCTGGCTCTGAACGTCGCCCAGTTGCAGCGATGGAATCACCACGCTGCCGTTTTGCCGGGGCAGCAGGGTGATGATCCAGCGGGTGGTCGCCTGAGTGTCGCCGTTGAGGGTGTTCAGTTGGTTGACCTGGCGGGTGCCGCGCACTTCGAACAGCGGCTCCAGCGGGGACAGGTCGGGTTTGCCGAACTGGGTCACGTCGCTGGTCTCCAGGGTCAGTTCGACCGTCTCGCCGGAATTCAGGCGACTGCGATCGACGCTGGCGACCAGCTCCACAGCCTGGGCCTGAACGGTGCAGAGCAACAGGGCGGGCAACAATGCGAGCAAGAAGGCGGTGAAGCGGGTCATCGAGTTTTTTCCTGATCCTGATGTTGTTGCTGTTCGTACCAGAATTTGCGTCTGAGCAATTCGCCGGGGTCATCCGGGATCTTGCGCAGCCATTGCTCCAGCGCCTGGCGCTGTTCGCCTTCAATCATGTCGCTGGCCGGGCGTCGCGGTGGCGTGGTGCTTTGCTCATCGCCCAACTCGCTGCCCGGGACTTCATTGGCGCCCGGTTGCGGTGGCGTCGTGGGCGGCTGCCCGGCGTCCGGCGTGCTCTGCTCGGCGTCGGATTTCGGCTCGCCATTGCTGGGTTGGGTGGCGCTGCCCGGCGGCGGTTCCTGGGTGATGGTTTCGGTTTTGCCATCGGCGGTTTTGTCCGGCTCGACGGGCGGCGCTGGGGTTTTCTGTTTCAGCAGGCTTTCCACCAATGCCTTGTTGGTCAGGGCCGGGCGCAGATCCGGTTGACGTTCAAGCGCTTGATCGTAAGCATCCAGCGCCGCTTCCAGCTCACCGCTTTTGGCCAGGGCGTTACCCCGATTGTAGTGGGCGTGGGCGTCGGTGCCTTGGGTAAACCGCTGGGCGGCGCCACTGTAGTCGCCGGCCTCATAGAGCGCCACGCCTTGCCACTGTGGATCTTCGAAATGCTGCGCGGCCTCGGCCGGGCGCTTTTGTTTGAGCAAATGCAGGCCCTGCTGATCGGGACGCAGCCACAAGTCTTCGAAATCGAAGGCGTAGCTCGGTTGCGGCAGCAGGAACAGCAGCGGCAGGCAGAACAGCCAACCGCGGCGCCCGGCACAGGCGGCCAGTAATAACAGCGGCAGCAGCAGCCAATAGCCCTGATCGGCCCAAGTATCGAGGCGCAATGTCTGGCCTTCGTTGCGCAGATCCCTTGGGCCATCAAGCAGGCGAAGGCCGCGCAGGTCGGCATCGTCCAGACGCGCCTGGCGATAACGTCCGCCCAGGCCGTTGGCAAAGGCTTTGAGGCTGGGGCCGTCCAGGCGGGGCACCAGAATGGCGCCCAGGTCATCCTTGAGGAAACTGCCGTCGTCCTGCGCAACCGGCGCACCTTCGGCGGTGCCGATACCGAGCATCAGAAATTGCGTGGACCTGTCGTCCAGCGCCTGACGAATCCCTTGGCGCTCCTGTTCCGTCAGCGACGAACCGATCAGCAGGATCCGACCCTGGCCGAGGGCGCCCTGATCCAGCAGCGCAAGGGCCTTGGCCACCGCCAGATCGGCACGATGACCGGCCAGGGGCATCAGCGACGGCTTGAGTGCATCCACCAGGTTGCGGCTGGTCGACAGGTCATCCGACAGCGGTACCAAGGTGTGGGCGCTGCCGGCGTAGACGATGATTGCTGTCTGCGCGTCGCTGCGGTTTTGCAGCAGGTCGAACAGTTTGCGCCGGGCATGTTCCAGCCTGTTCGGCGCACTGTCGGTGGCGAGCATTTCCGGAGTCAGCTCAAGCAACACCACCAGCGGGTCGGCTGGTTTTTGACTGGTTTGTTCGACGCGCTGCCAGCTCGGCCCGAGCAGGGCCAGCACGGTCAGCACCCAGGCCAAGCCCAGGGCGACCCATGGCAGTTTGCTTTCGCGACCGCTGCCACCGCTGAGCAACGCGGCATGGAAGGCCGGTGGCAGAATCATTTGCCAGCGCCCGGCGCGTTTTTGCCGGTGCCAGAGTTGCCAGAGCAACCAGCCCAGCAACGGCAACAACAGCAGCCACCAAGGGCGGAACCAGTGCGGCCAGAGCGCAATCATCGGCGCCTCCGCAGACGCAGGCGTTTAAGCCGCTGACGCCAGTCGGGCAGTTGCGCTTGTAGAAACCGCTCTTTGGTAAACAGCTTCTTGGTAAACAGCCGTTGCAACGGATTGTCCGGCCAGCGCTCGCGGATCACCAGCAGCATGCTCAACAGCAGCGCCATCGCCAAAGGCCAGTGATACAACGCTTGAGCCGGACGGGCCTGAGTGGGTTGCTGGGTCACCGGTTCCAGTTTGTCGAGGGTGCGCTTGATCGCCTGCAATTCCTCGCCGTCGTGGGCGCGGAAGTACTGGCCGCCGGTGGCTTGGGCGATGGCTTTCAAGGCCGGTTCGTCGAGGTCCAGGCTCGGGTTGATGCCCAGGAATCCTAGGGTGCCGCTTTGTTCCGGGTCGGCGCCGATACCGATCGGGTAGATTTTCACCCCTTCGTTGGCTGCCAGTCGGGCGGCGGTCAACGGGTCGATTTCGCCACCGTTGTTGGCGCCGTCGGTGACCAGAATCAGCACGCGGCTTTGTGCCGGGCGTTGGCGCAGACGTTTGAGGGCCAGGCCGATGGCATCGCCGATGGCGGTGTTCTTGCCGGCGATGCCGATCCGCGCTTCGTCGAGCCACACGCGCACGGTGTGCCGGTCGAAAGTCAATGGCGCTTGAAGGTAGGCCTGACTGCCGAACAGGATCAAGCCGACCCGGTCGCCGTCGCGGCTTTCAAGAAAATCACCGAGCAGATGTTGCACGAGTGTCAGTCGGCTGACGTCTTCGTTCTGCCACTGCATGTCGGGGAAATCCATGGAGCCGGACACGTCCACCGCCACCAGCAAGTCGCGGCCGCTGGCGGCAATCGGCAGGGGCTCGCCGAGCCATTGCGGGCGTGCGGCAGCGATCAGCAATAACAGCCATAGCAGAATGAATGGGGCTTGCTGGCGCCACGCCGGCAGATTCGCCCGGGCGCGGCGGCGAGCGAGGCCTTCCAGTTCGCTGAGGAAGCTGACCTTGAGCGCCGGTTCGCCACTGTCGGCCACCGGCAGCAGCACCCGCATCAGCCAGGGCAGTGGCAGCAGGGCGAAGATCCACGGCCAGGCGAACTCAAACATGTTTGCGAATCCAGGTGTCGACCGCTTGAGTCAGGCCGGCGATGGCCTTGTCGTCGAGTTTGCATTCGGGTTTGTAGGCGCCTTCCACCAGCACCATCCAGCGCGTAAGGCCGGCGGCCGGGCAGCGGTTGTCAAGGAACGCCAGCCATTTGCGCCCGTTAAGGGTGTGGCTCTGGCTGTAGGGGTAATGGTTGCGACACAGGCGTTTGAGCAAGCCATTGAGTTGCTGCAGCCAGGCGCCGGCCGGGGCGCCGTCGTAAGGTTTGGGCATCAGGGCGAGTTCGGCCAAGGCCGCGAGACGCACCGGGTCCAGCGATTGTTCGGCGCGGACGACAGGACGTTTGTTCACAATGAAACGGCGCAACTGCCACAGGCCGAAACCGATCAATGGCAGCAATAACAGCAGCAGCCACCAGCCTGGTGCCGGTGGCCAGAAGCCGATCGGTGGCGGGGAAATCAGCGGTTGCAGTTGGTCGAGGCTGCTCATCGACTTTTTCCCGGACGCTGCGGGTTCAGGTATTCGCGCAGTTGCTCGACCATTTCGCTCTGGGTGCTCAAAGGCATCAGCAATACCCGCAGTTTCTGCGCCAGCAGCTCCCAGCGGGCGATGCGCGCTTCAGCCTGTGCGCGATAAGCCTGGCGCAAGTCGAAATTCAACGTGTCGAGTTCCAGCTGTGCGCCCCGTTCCGCGAAGCGTAAAAGCCCGGCAGCGGGCAGGGCGTGATCCAGCGGATCGGACACGGGCAGCAGCAACAGGTCGCAATGGCGTGACAACAGACTCAACTGTTGCTCGGCACCGTCGGACAAGGCGCGTTCATCGCAGATCACGATCACCAGGCTCCCGGGGCGCAATACTTCCCGGGCGCGGCGCAGGGCAATGCCGAAGGCGTCGCGGTCGGGCTCGCGTTCAGTGTGCAGCGACTGATTGACCCGCACCAGTCGGTTGAGCAATTGCAGCAGGCTCTGTTTGCTGCGTCGCGGTTTGATCTCGTAGTGCTCGTCATCGCCGAACACCAGCCCGCCAACCCGGTCGTTATGGCCCAGCGCGGCCCAGCCAATCAGGCTCGCCGCCTGGGCGGCCAGCACTGATTTGAACATCAGTCCGGAGCCGAAAAACAGCCGGCGGCTCTGTTCGACCATGATGAAAATCGGTCGCTCGCGTTCTTCATGGAACAGCTTGGTGTGGGGCTCCTGGGTCCGGGCGGTGACGCGCCAGTCGATGCTTCGCACGTCATCGCCGGCCTGATACACCCGCACCTGATCGAAGTCCACCCCGCGCCCGCGCAGTTTGGAATGGTGCAGGCCGATCAGCGGGCTGCGCTGGCTCGGCGTGGAAAACAACTGCACTTCGCGCACGCGATGACGCATCTGGATCAGCTCGGAAAGGCTGACACGGATGCCCGGCTCGGGCGGCAGGAGGGCGTTCATCGGGGTCAAGCGACGGCTACGACGTCGAGAATCCGCTGGACCACCCGGTCCTGGTCGATGCCAGCGGCTTCGGCTTCAAAGGAAAGAATGATGCGGTGGCGCAACACATCGAACAGCACCGCCTGAATGTCTTCCGGGCTGACGAAATCGCGACCGGCCAGCCAGGCATGGGCCCGGGCGCAACGGTCCAGGGCGATGGAGCCGCGCGGACTGGCGCCATAGGCGATCCATTCGGCCATTTCCGGGTCGAACTTGGCGGGGATGCGCGTGGCCATGACCAGTTGCACCAGGTATTCCTCCACGGCGTCGGCCATGTACAACCCGAGGATTTCTTTGCGCGCGGCGAAAATCGCCTGCTGGCTGACCCGGCGCTCGGGCTTGGTTTCGCCATGCAGCGCTTCACCGCGGGCCTGTTGCAGAATCCGGCGCTCGACGGCGGCATCAGGGAAGCCGATTTTTACGTGCATCAGGAAACGGTCGAGCTGGGCTTCGGGCAGCGGGTAGGTGCCTTCCTGCTCGATGGGGTTTTGCGTGGCCATGACCAGAAACAGCGGCGACAGGTCGTAGGTGCTGCGCCCGACGCTGACCTGGCGTTCGCCCATGGCTTCAAGCAGGGCCGACTGAACCTTGGCCGGGGCACGGTTGATTTCGTCCGCCAACACCAGATTGTGGAAGATCGGGCCTTGCTGGAATACGAAACTGCCGGTTTCCGGGCGATAGATTTCCGTGCCAGTGATGTCGGCTGGCAGCAGGTCGGGGGTGAACTGGATGCGATGGAACTGTGCTTCGATGCCTTCGGCGAGTTCTTTGATGGCCTTGGTCTTGGCCAGGCCCGGGGCGCCCTCGACCAGCATGTGGCCGTCGGCGAGCAGGGCGATGAGCAAGCGCTCGATGAGTTTTTCCTGGCCGAGAATCTGCGTTGAAAGAAAGGTTCGCAGCGCGAGCAGCGCTTCACGATGTTCCATCGATGACTGTTCCTGGAAAGGGTGACCGAAGACGTTCGAATAACGCCAGGGCTGGGGGCGTTACTTTAATCCATCGCGGGGTGCGGCGACTAACGGCATTTTGTAGAAATGTGCGGGGTATCAGGGAGGATCAAAAGATCGCAGCCTTCGGCAGCTCCTACGGGTGTACGCATAACCCTGTAGGAGCTGCCGAAGGCTGCGATCTTTTAGCGATCTATCAGGCCAACTGGCTGATATAAGTACCAGTCCCCTTGAGGATGTTCTGCAAGGTTTCTTCCACTTCAGCCAGATCTTGCGCGTCGGTGTTGTGCAGGATTTCCAGCGAATCTTCGCCACCCAGCACATCGGCGTCAGCGGCGGAGATTTCGATCAGCAGGCGGTCAGGGCTGAGGGTGACTTTCACGCCGTTGAGGGCCGAAGGCTTGTCATGGAAGATGATCTCCAGTTCATCCTCGTCCGGAAAGCGGCTCATCAGGAACATTTCGCCGTCAGCGCTGGTGCAGCAGAGCATGGCCAAGTTGTCTTCTTCTTCGTCGCACGGGTTGACGATCAAGAGGTCAGTTGTCATTTGCATGGGAAAATCCTGGCTCGGCGAGCATGGTGAACGTTACAAAAAAGCAATTCTGCCAGCCCTGGGGAATTTCTGCTCGGCTGAGTGTCAGAAGATGTGTCGTGAACATTCGGGGTGTTACTGGTCATTATTGGCACGCATGCACCGTAAAACCGGGCATAAAACGCCCGTTTTGCGACACGGCTGCTAATGTTGTTCGAGGCACTTGCCGCGCGCTGCGTACCGTTGACCGAATATGTCGCAGCGCTGCAAGCATGGCCCTTGCCGCAGTCGTTAAGCTGCGCAACGGATGAGCACCCGTAAAGGCATTGCCTGTTGCCTTGGCAGTCGTTTTTGCAGATGCCCATTCTTGGAAGGTGAATGTGACCTGAGTGTCTCGTCCAGCTTCATCCACCTGTCATCCTGTTTCCTCTGCCCGAGAATCAGGAACAGGGTGACGGATTGCCCCGAAAGGGGTTTGCACGCGACGCTTCCATCAATAACAAGCCCAAGCGGAGTACCACAGATGGCGTTCTTCACCGCAGCCAGCAAAGCCGACTTCCAGCACCAACTGCAAGCGGCACTGGCGCAGCACATCAGTGAACAGGCACTGCCACAAGTGGCGCTGTTCGCTGAACAATTCTTCGGCATTATTTCCCTGGACGAGCTGACTCAACGCCGGTTGTCCGACCTCGCCGGCTGCACCCTTTCTGCGTGGCGCCTGCTTGAGCGCTTCGATCACGCGCATCCGCAAGTGCGCGTCTACAACCCCGATTACGAACGCCACGGCTGGCAGTCGACCCACACCGCGGTCGAAGTGCTGCACCACGACCTGCCGTTTCTGGTGGACTCGGTGCGCACCGAGCTGAACCGTCGCGGCTACAGCATTCATACCCTGCAAACCACTGTGCTGAGCGTGCGTCGCGGCAGCAAGGGCGAGCTGCTGGAAATCCTGCCCAAAGGGACCCAGGGCGAAGGCATTCTGCAAGAATCGCTGATGTACCTGGAAATCGACCGTTGCGCCAACACGGCCGAACTGAACGTCCTGACCAAAGAGCTGGAGCAGGTTCTCGGTGAAGTCCGCGTCGCGGTCGCCGATTTCGAACCGATGAAAGCCAAGGTCCAGGAGCTGATCGAAGGCATCGACAACAGCCAGTTCATCATCAACGCCGACGAAAAGTCCGAAATCAAGAGCTTCCTGGAATGGCTGGTGGGCAACCACTTCACCTTCCTGGGCTACGAAGAGTTCGTGGTGGGTGAGGATCAGAACGGCGGTCACATCGAATATGACCAGAACTCGTTCCTCGGCCTGACCAAGCTGCTGCGCGCCGGCCTGACCGTCGACGACCTGCGCATCGAAGACTACGCCGTGAACTACCTGCGCGAACCGACACCGTTGTCGTTCGCCAAGGCTGCACACCCAAGCCGTGTACACCGTCCGGCTTACCCGGATTACGTGTCGATCCGCCAGATCGATGCCGATGGCAAGGTCGTCAAGGAGTGCCGCTTCATGGGCCTGTACACCTCGTCGGTGTACGGCGAAAGCGTGCGGGTCATTCCTTACATCCGTCGCAAGGTCGAGATCATCGAACAGCGTTCGGGTTTCCAGGCCAAGGCTCACTTGGGCAAGGAACTGGCCCAGGTACTCGAAGTACTGCCCCGCGATGACTTGTTCCAGACCCCGGTGGACGAGCTGTTCACCACCGTGATGTCGATCGTGCAGATCCAGGAACGCAACAAGATCCGCGTGTTCCTGCGAAAAGACCCGTACGGCCGTTTCTGCTACTGCCTGGCCTACGTGCCGCGCGACATCTACTCCACCGAAGTGCGCCAGAAGATCCAGCAAGTGCTGATGGATCGCCTGAAAGCCTCGGATTGCGAGTTCTGGACCTTCTTCTCGGAGTCCGTGCTGGCCCGTGTGCAACTGATTCTGCGGGTCGATCCGAAGAACCGTCTGGACATCGACCCGGTTCTGCTGGAAAAAGAAGTGGTACAGGCCTGCCGCAGCTGGCAGGACGACTACGCGAGCCTGGTGGTCGAGAGCTTCGGCGAAGCCCAGGGCACCAACGTGCTGGCCGACTTCCCGAAAGGCTTCCCGGCTGGTTACCGCGAGCGTTTCGCCGCCCACTCAGCTGTGGTCGACATGCAGCACCTGCTGAGCCTGAGCGAAAAAAATCCGCTGGTCATGAGCTTCTATCAGCCGCTGGCCCAGGTCTCCGGTCAGCGCATGCTGCACTGCAAGCTGTATCACGCCGACACCCCGCTGGCGTTGTCCGACGTGTTGCCGATCCTGGAAAACCTCGGCCTGCGCGTGCTGGGTGAGTTCCCTTATCGCCTGCGCCACAACAGCGGCCGCGAATTCTGGATTCACGACTTCGCGTTCACCGCCGCCGAAGGCCTGGAACTCGACATCCAGCAACTCAACGACACCTTGCAGGACGCTTTCGTCCACATCGTGCGTGGCGATGCCGAGAACGATGCCTTCAACCGCCTGGTGCTGACCGCCGGCCTGCCATGGCGCGATGTGGCGCTGCTGCGTGCCTACGCTCGTTACATGAAGCAGATCCGCCTGGGCTTCGACCTGGGTTACATCGCCAGCACCCTGAACAACCACACCGACATCGCTCGCGAGTTGACCCGGTTGTTCAAGACCCGTTTCTACCTGGCGCGCAAGCTTGCCAGCGACGATCTGGAAGACAAGCAGCAACGCCTGGAACACGCGATTCTGGCAGCACTGGACGATGTTCAGGTGCTGAACGAAGACCGCATCCTGCGTCGTTACCTGGACCTGATCAAAGCGACCTTGCGGACCAACTTCTACCAGACCGATGCCCACGGTCAGAACAAGTCCTACTTCAGCTTCAAGTTCAACCCGCACCAGATTCCAGAGCTGCCCAAGCCGGTTCCGAAGTTCGAAATCTTCGTTTACTCGCCTCGCTTCGAAGGTGTGCACCTGCGCTTCGGCAACGTTGCTCGCGGTGGTCTGCGCTGGTCCGACCGTGAAGAAGACTTCCGCACCGAAGTCCTGGGCCTGGTAAAAGCCCAGCAAGTGAAGAACTCGGTCATCGTGCCGGTGGGTGCGAAGGGCGGCTTCCTGCCGCGTCGCCTGCCACTGGGCGGCAGCCGTGACGAGATCGCGGCCGAGGGCATCGCCTGCTACCGCATCTTCATCTCGGGCCTGTTGGACATCACCGACAACCTGAAAGACGGCGCGCTGGTACCGCCGGCCAACGTCGTGCGTCATGACGACGATGACCCGTACCTGGTAGTGGCGGCAGACAAGGGCACTGCGACCTTCTCCGACATCGCCAACGGCATCGCCATCGACTACGGCTTCTGGCTCGGCGACGCCTTTGCGTCCGGTGGCTCGGCCGGTTACGACCACAAGAAAATGGGCATTACCGCCAAGGGCGCGTGGGTCGGCGTACAACGCCATTTCCGCGAGCGCGGCATCAATGTTCAGGAAGACAGCATCACTGTGGTGGGCGTCGGTGACATGGCCGGTGACGTGTTCGGTAACGGCTTGCTGATGTCCGACAAGCTGCAACTGGTCGCTGCGTTCAACCACTTGCACATCTTTATCGACCCGAACCCGGAGCCTGCCAACAGCTTCGCCGAGCGTCAGCGTCTGTTCGACTTGCCGCGTTCGGCGTGGTCGGACTACGACACCAGCATCATGTCCGAAGGCGGCGGGATCTTCTCGCGCAGCGCAAAAAGCATCGCGATTTCCCCGCAGATGAAAGAGCGCTTCGACATTCAGGCTGACAAGCTGACCCCGACCGAACTGCTCAATGCCTTGCTCAAGGCACCGGTAGACCTGTTGTGGAACGGTGGTATCGGTACCTACGTGAAAGCCAGCACCGAAAGCCACGCCGATGTCGGCGACAAGGCCAACGATGCACTGCGCGTGAACGGCAACGAACTGCGCTGCAAAGTCGTGGGCGAGGGCGGTAACCTCGGTATGACTCAGCTGGGTCGTGTCGAATTCGGCCTCAATGGCGGCGGTTCCAACACCGACTTCATCGACAACGCCGGTGGTGTGGACTGCTCCGACCACGAAGTGAACATCAAGATCCTGCTGAACGAAGTCGTGCACGCCGGCGACATGACCGACAAGCAACGTAACCAGTTGCTGGCGAGCATGACCGACGAAGTCGGCAACCTTGTGCTTGGTAACAATTACAAGCAGACTCAGGCCCTGTCCCTGGCGGCACGTCGTGCCTTCGTGCGGATTGCCGAATACAAACGTCTGATGAACGATCTGGAAAGCCGCGGCAAGCTGGATCGCGCCATCGAGTTCCTGCCGGCTGAAGAAGCGATCAACGAACGCCTCGCGGAAGGCCATGGCCTGACCCGTGCCGAGCTGTCGGTGCTGATCTCCTACAGCAAGATCGACCTCAAGGAAGCGCTGCTCAACTCCTTGGTGCCGGACGACGACTACCTGACCCGCGACATGGAAACCGCTTTCCCACCGACGCTGGTGAGCAAGTTCTCCGCTGCCATGCGCCGTCACCGTCTGAAGCGCGAAATCGTCAGCACCCAGATCGCCAACGATCTGGTGAACCACATGGGCATCACCTTCGTTCAACGACTCAAAGAGTCGACCGGCATGAGCCCGGCGAATGTTGCGGGGGCCTATGTAATAGTTCGGGATATCTTCCACCTCCCGCACTGGTTCCGGCAGATAGAAGCCCTGGATTATCAGGTGTCGGCCGACGTACAACTGGAGCTGATGGACGAGCTGATGCGCCTGGGTCGCCGCGCTACGCGCTGGTTCCTGCGCAGCCGTCGCAACGAGCAGAACGCTGCCCGTGACGTCGCGCACTTCGGTCCGCACCTGGCGGCGTTGGGCCTCAAGCTCGACGAACTGCTGGAAGGCCCGACCCGCGAAGGCTGGCAGACCCGCTACCAGGCTTACGTCGCTGCTGGCGTGCCTGAGTTGCTGGCGCGCATGGTTGCAGGCACTACTCACCTGTATACCTTGCTGCCGATCATCGAAGCTTCGGATGTGACCGGCCAGAACGCAGCGGACGTGGCCAAGGCCTACTTCGCCGTGGGCAGCGCGCTGGACATCACCTGGTACCTGCAACAGATCAGCGCTCTGCCGGTTGAAAACAACTGGCAGGCCCTGGCCCGTGAAGCGTTCCGTGATGACGTCGACTGGCAACAACGTGCGATCACCATCTCTGTCCTGCAACAGGGCGACGGCACCCAGGACGTGGAAACACGCCTGGCGCTGTGGATGGAAGAGCACGAAGGCATGATCGAACGCTGGCGCGCCATGCTGGTGGAAATCCGTGCCGCCAGCGGCACCGACTACGCCATGTACGCGGTGGCCAACCGCGAACTGCTGGACCTAGCGTTGAGCGGTCAAGCGGTGGTGCCTGCCGCTGCGGCTGTCGCTGTCAGCACCGAGCTGGAACCGGCTGTCTGATAGGCGTTGCATGAAAAGGCCCCGTCTCGAAAGAGATGGGGCTTTTTTTTGTCTGAAGGTTTTGTTGTGTCTAATCGGGTCTCTTTGCGGGCAAGCCTCGCTCCCATAGTGGATCGTATGCTTGTGCAATAACCCGGTCACCTGTGTGAGCGGGCTTGCTCGCGAAGTTGTTTATCTTGCCGTTGCCGTTGCCGTTGCCGTTGCTTTGGCTTTTGATCTTGATCTGCCGCCCCTTTCCCAGAGGCCGAACGCAGGTATTGCGCAGGGGGCACCGCGGCAGGGATGCCGCGGTAGCCGCCCCCGGCCATGGATGGCCGATGGCGGCGGGCCCCCGGAGCGATGCCGGAGTTGAGGGCATGCCGAGCCTAAGCGAGGCACCGAATGGCGGGGCAAGAGCCCTTGGTTACTTGGGGCTTTTCCAAGTGACTCGCTGTAAAAGCGAAACCGCCAGCGGCCGTGACCGCAGAAACGGATATGTACTCCAAAAACAGCAATCCCCGGCAGTGAATCGCTGTAGCTCAAAAGATGTGTAGATACCCATGCCGCGATGAGGCCATCAGCCTCACCTAGGCGATCAGTTTTCCAAAGGAATCAACACTTTCTCTTCCGGTGCCAACACCATGAACACCAACAGCTTGGCGGGTTGGGTGGCGCTGGCGTTTTTCGAGACCAGATGTTCGGAGCCAGCCGGTTCATACCAGTACTCGCCCGCCTTGTAGGTGATCGTTTTTTCGCCTTTGACTTGAGAAATGATCTCCCCCGAAAGCACGTAGGCCATGGCCGTGCCCTGGTGTTTATGGGCGATGGACGATTGGCCCGGCTGATAATCGACTTCGATCATCAAGGCTTTTTTGTCTGGTGCGTTCTTCAGCATCTGGTCCTGCAGGACGGTGACTTTTTCTGACGGGGCGGTCTCATGGGCGAAGGCCGGGGCTGAAAGGCTCAGCGTCAGGGCGGCGAGAGGGGCAGCAAAAAAAAGAAGCGCATTCATGGTTGATTACCTGAGGTGGTGAGTCGTCAGGGACCACAGTAAGCCGCGCTATCGGGCAACCAAACGGCCAATTTTCGGGAAGGTGAGGGGGCCAATCAAGAACGTTAAGATCAAAAGATCGCAGCCTTCGGCAGCTCCTACAGAATATGCGTCCGCCCGATGTTTCACGGGTGGACGCGATTCCAATGTAGGCGCTGCGGAACGCTGCGATCTTTTGATCTTGTTTCAGACGATCGGAAAGCTGTTGAAGTCGACCGCGTTGGCCAGTCGGCTGTCGATCAGGCCGATAAAGCCTTGCACTTCGGGGCAGTTGAAATGCGATTGCATGGCCGCTTCCGATTGCCAGCGGGCGCTGACTGTCCAGCGGGTGTCGTCCTCGGGGCAGCGGTCGACCATATAGGAGTCACAGCCGGGAAGTTCGCGCAGGGTGTCGACAATCTTTTGCAGTTGCTTACCCAGTTCGTCCGAGCGGCCGGCGGCCGCCTGCACCTTTACGGTGGTAATCACTTCGTTGGACATTGCTCACACTCCTGAATCAGGCCGGACGAATCCTGCTCATTGAGGGATAACGCCCAATCAGGATAGGCCTGCACCTCCAGACCGCCAATAGCCAATCACCGGATAAAGCCGCAGACCAATCCCTCAGCCGAGCTGCTGCAAAATATCCCTTAACCGGTCCAGGGCGATGTCGATGTCCAGGGTTTCGATCGCGCCGAACCCCAGGAAAAGCCCGGCCCGCGGCGTTTGCTGGTAAAAAAAGCTGTCCAGGGCATAGAGCCCCACTTCGACTTTTTTTGCCAATTCGATCACCAATGGCATATCGACCGGCACCTTGCACAGCACCGCCATGTGGAACCCGGCGGTGGTCGGCACCGCTTCAAACCACGGCGAAAGGTCGCCCGCCATGCGGGCCAGGATCCGTTCACGGCGCCCGGCGTAAATCGTATGGCAGCGCCTGATGTGCTTGAGCAGACAGCCCTCGGCGATGAACTTGGCGAGCGCCCATTGGGGCAGGGTGGAGGTATGCAGGTCGGTGAGCTGCTTGGCGCGGATCACCGCTTCGAGAATCGCCGGCGGCAATATCGCGTACCCGAGCCGCAGTTCCGGCAGCAAGGTCTTCGAAAAAGTGCCGACGTAGGCGACGATGCCGCGCTCATCCAGGCTTTGCAGCGAGTCGGTGGGCCGGCCTTCGTAGCGGAATTCGCTGTCGTAATCGTCTTCGATGATGATCGCCCCCAGCTCATAGGCCCTTGCGAGCAGGGCTTCGCGCCGGGCCTGGCTCATGGGCATGCCCAAGGGGAACTGGTGGGACGGGGTGACGTAAATCAGCCGGGTGCCATCGGGAATGTGCTCGACCTGAATGCCTTGCGCATCCACCGGCACGCCGACCACCGTTGCGCCATGGCTCCCGAACAACAGACGCGCCGGCGGGTAACCGGGGTCTTCCATGGCGACGAGGCTGCCCGGTTGGGTCAACACCCGGGAAATCAGGTCCAGCGCCTGTTGGGCGCCATTGCACACCACCACGTCTTCGTCCTGGCAGTTGACCCCGCGCGAAAACGCAATGTGCCGTGCGATGGCATTGCGCAGCGCCGGCAGGCCTTCGGGCAGGCTATAGAAACCTTTGGAACCGGCCATCTGGCGCAAGGCATGGGAAGTGCAGCGGCGCCAATCGTCCTGCGGAAACTGGCCCTTGCTGGTGGCGCCACCGATGAACTCGTAACGCAGCGAGCCTTCCAGCGTCGGGTGGCGCAAGAATGTCGGCAGGCTGCGCCAGCGTTCGATCACATCAAAGCTGGCCAGCTCCGAATGGCTCTGCTTGTGAACGATTTTCGCCGCCCGGGCATTGACGTAAGTGCCTTTGCCGATCACCCCGGTGAGGAAGTTCTCATAGGTCAGTTGCGCATACGTGTCGGAAATGGTCTTGCGCGAGATCCCCAGTTGTTCGGCCAGCAAGCGGCTGGGCGGCAGTTGCGTCCCGGCTGTCAGGCGACCGGATTCAATGGCGTCGCGCAGTTGCCGGTACAACTGGCCTGCCAGGTCCTTGCGGCCGTTGATGACAACATGAAGTTCCATACCGGCGGGGCTCCTGGGGCGGTTGAGGCGACTGTGCGTCGCGCCAGATTACCCGCATGAACGGCTGCGCAGAAGTTGCGTGGGCGAAAAACCTGCGATTGGCCTTTTGCCAGGCGGTCCATGGTTTTTTCGCCAAATTGGGTCTGTAACCCTCGTGCATCGGCGCCTACCGTGGAGGCACTGATCAGCGCCTTGAGGCACCGCCATGAACGCCCGCCTGGATTACTACAACGCATCGCCCAAAGCGATGAAAGCCATGATTGCCATGGAGGCCTTGACCAGCAATCTGAGCATCGAACCGGCCTTGTTGAACCTGATCAAAATCCGCGCCTCGCAGCTCAATGGCTGCGCCTTCTGCACCGACATGCACTCGGTGGACGCGCGCCGCTTCGGTGAGAGCGATCGCCGGCTGTATGCGATCGTGGTCTGGCGCGACAGCAATTTCTTCAACCCTCGGGAGCGAGCCGCCCTGGCCTGGACCGAAGCGGTGACCCTGCTCTCGCAAAGCCACGTGCCGGACGACGTTTACGCCCTGGCCCGGGAGCAGTTCAGCGAAGGCGAACTGGTCGACCTGACCCTGGCCGTCAGCACCATCAACAGCTGGAATCGCCTGGCGGTGAGCTTTCGGCAAACGCCCGGTGGTTAATTCGCTTTTTGTGCGGCCGTCACATCAAGTTCATAAACAGTCAGCAGGATAAAACGCTCAAGGACAGATCGACAGGGAGTCATCAATGGCATTCATGGAACCCACTGATCGTCAGGATGTGACCGCGTACCGTTGGCCCGTAGAACAAAACCAATCCTTACACTCACTGGCCGGAATCGATCCGGTGCTGGTGCAGTCTTTCCGGGTCTGTGCCCGTTGCGGTTGTTTCATGCAAGCGGCCCGCAGTCTCAACATCAAATCGACCCAATTGCGTAAACAACTGGCACAACTTGAAGCGCAACTGCGGCGTTCGCTGTTCAGCCACTCCGGCAATGGCTTTGCACTCAGTCGTGACGGCTTGCAGCTTCAGGCGCAGTTGATTGCCCTGGCCCGTGAACGCGACTTGCCCGTGATCGAACAGCCCTTGATTCGCCTGGCCGTCGCCGAGTCGATCCTGCACGACATCCTCGGTCGTGATCTGGTCTCGCTGCTGCGGCGCAACGCCAGTGTGCGCCTGGACATCATTTCCCTGGACAGCGAACTGTCCCTGCGAGCGATCAGCGCCGATGTGGTGGTATGGCTCGCGGGCACAGATTCGCCGTCGCCAGGCCCCAGTTTTGCCATCAGCGAGCCCCAGCGACTGGCACGGCTGGACTATCTGCCGCACATCGCCAAACGCTATTCACGGGTCGCGGCGCGGCCGGACAGCCTGGGTGACCTGGCCGATTTCATGCTGGTGCAATGGCAGCACGACCGCCACGTCAGCGCTTTTGGGCCGTGGAACAGTCTGGTGGAGCAGCGCCTGGCGGGAGTGGTGCAACTGCATGCCTATGAGCTGATGCTAGAGATGATCCGCTGTAGCGCCTGCATCGGTTTATTGCCGCACTACATGAGCCAATTCGACCGGGGGCTGGTGGCGTTACCCGGGCTCTTCAAGCAACCGATGCAGCGTCAGGTATGGATGGCGGTCAATGCCGATTCCCGGGATGAAGGTGAGGTGCAGAGCATCGTCGAGCTGATCCACAACACCTTCAATGAGCGGCGGGAGTGGTTCGATTAGCCGGGCATCAAGAGCAAAAGATCGCAGCCTTCGGCAGCTCCTACAGGGGTTGGGTACACCCGCTGAATGACGGGTATACACGACCCATGTCGATCAATTTCTTTGGCTATCCGCTTGGATATCGGCCGGTGTGGCGGTGAAGGCAGGCGGCGCAGCATGACTGTGCACTGTCTGAGCACCAACACCACAACTTGCGAAAAACGCCATCAGGCTGAATCCTGCGGCGCGAAGCAAACCTTTCATAGAAATTTCCTCATTTTCCGAAGGTGACATTCAGTCCGGCGAATAACGTCGTTTCTCAAGTCGAACGTCCAGGTGGCGGTGCACGACTCCGGTGCTGGATAGTCGATGGGTATGCTTTTTACTCTAGCAGGTGGTTGTCGCGTCAACGGTCTAGCCATGCCGCTCTGCATGCAGCACGCATCTCGGCAACCGGCAAGGGACACAAAACACCGCCACAGCCTGCCATCAAGAGCAAAAGATCGCAGCCTTCGGCAGCTCCTACAGAGATTGGGTACACCCGCTGAATGACGGGTACACACGATCAATGCAGGAGCTGCCGAAGGCTGCGATCTTTTGACTTTGCTTTCGTCAGGCCCGCGCCCGAATCTGCCGCTCCCACATTTTGATCTCGCCACTCATGGGGATCGCGGTTTAGAGTGATCGGCCACACACCGATCAAGGAAGAACACCGCCATGCCCGACCACGACCCTGCCATTCACCTCGAACGCTTCAGCGAATCCCACATCGAGGGCATCACCGCGCTCTACAACGACCCCGCCGTGGCCCGGCAGGTGCTGCAAATGCCGTTTCAGTCCACCGAGGTCTGGCGCCAACGTCTGATGGCAGACAACGAGCGGGCGGTGAAACTGGTGGCGCTGCACCAGGGATCGGTCATCGGCAACATTGGCCTGGAACAATTTTCGCGGATCCGCCGCAGCCACGCCGGCAGCTTCGGCATGGGTGTCGCCGTGGCTTGGCAGGGCAAGGGTGTCGGTTCGAAATTGCTGGCAGCAGCGCTAGACCTCGCCGACAACTGGATGAACCTGCAACGGGTAGAACTTTCAGTGTACGCCGACAACGAAGCGGCCATCGGCCTGTACCAGAAATTCGGTTTCGAGACCGAAGGCCTGTTCCGCGATTACGCCGTGCGTGACGGTCGGCTGGTCGATACCCTGAGCATGGCGCGCCTGCGTCGCACGCCCGAGGCCCAACGCCGGTAAGTCAAGAAATGTGAGCGATGAACATCCTGTGGGAGCGTGGCTTGCCCGCGAAGAATGCACCGCGGTTTTTCAGGTATTACGCACCATCGTTCTTCGCGGGCAAGCCTCGCTCCTACAGGTTCTGCGCGAGTCAGTCGCCCAACGCGAACGCCACCGCCGCCTGCGCATGCAGTTCGGTGGTGTCGAGCAAGGGCAGGGCGCTGTGCTCGGGTTTGATCAGCAGGCCGATTTCGGTACAGCCTAGGATGATTACCTGGGCGCCGCGTTCGGTCAGCGACTTGATCACCCGTTGATAGACCTGGCGTGACGCCTCGCTGATCTTTCCAACGCACAACTCGTCATAGATGATCCGGTGAACGGCCTGGCGCTCCTCAGCCTCCGGTACCAACACCGTCAGGCCCTTGGCCGTCAGACGTGCCTTGATAAAGTCTTGCTCCATGGTGAACGCAGTCCCCAGCAAACCCACGCGCAGCGCACCGACGTCCAATGCCGCTTGACCCGCCGGATCGGCAATGTGCAGGAACGGAATATCGATCGCTGCCTGAATCTGCCCGGCCACTTTGTGCATGGTGTTGGTACACAGCACCACGCACTCGGCGCCACCCGCCTGCAGACGCTGGGCTGCATCCACCAGAATCGCCGCGGCGTCGTCCCAGCGCCCGGCATGCTGGGCCTGTTCGACCGGGCCGAAGTCGACGCTGTACATCAACAGTTTCGCCGAACGCAACGGCCCGAGGCGATCACGTACCTGCTGGTTGATAAGACGGTAATACTCGGCGCTGGACTCCCAGCTCATGCCGCCGATAAGGCCGATGGTGCGCATTGGATTTCCTCAGGCTATGGCCTGGGTCGATGGGCCAAGCCTGAAGGGAGTTTCCATTTGTTCGATGGCGGACACCAGCGATAAATCAACTGTAATGCTCATGTTTCGGTGAAGTGTCATGGTGCTTTTTGAGGCAAGGGGACGACATGATTGCAGCCGGCCGCAAACGTTTGTGTATACCCCACATCTGGCCGCCACGGTTCCAGGTTCCACTGCGGTTTGTCCCTCGCAATCGCCAGATGACAAATCAGTTGGTGGCGCAGGCCATGGGTATTTTGCCAGTAGCTGCTATTGGAATAGTCACGGGAAAGTTCGTTCCAAAGGAAGGGTGTCCCTTCCGGTTGTGTCCGCCGCGCACAGGGTGTGGGCGTGATGGAAAACGACCACTGATAGTCCCGATACACCCATTGCGCACTTTCGACATATTTCACACAACGTTCCACGGTAAGGATGTAGCTGTCAGGGGGTTCTGTTGCTGTTTGCGCATAAAGGGGCGAGTTGATACTCAGCATCAAACCGACCCCGTTAGCGAATGAAAGAGAATGCGCGGAGCATCCGTTTTACTCCGATGCCAGCCCCATGCATCCATGGGGTATGAGCACAAATATTTCAGTTGGTCTTTACCAGCCCCGATTAACAGAGCGCCGATTATTTTTCGCATGGCATATCCCTCGTCCATTTAGATACACGCTGTTAAGGCACTTTGAGACATTGAATGCCAGTCAGGTGTCGTTGAAACGGTTACGCAATCAGCCTCAGGTACCACGAAAAGATAAGCGGCTCGCCGGTGTCCGTTTTTCTCAGGGTGAAATTGAACATCACGGTTTTCCCTCGGTTTTCATCCAGCCAGGCCCGTGGCACGGGGTGATCGGTATAGGAGGGGTTCGTGATGCTGACTTCCGGACCGTAGTGCGGGGTGACGCCGATAAAACCCATGCGCACCGTGTATTGACCGACCAATGAGGGGTAGTGTGTTCTGAGATTGCTCTTGTCGCCATTGAGGGTCGGCTCTGCGAGGCGCAGACTTTGCGGGGTGACGGTGATGTCCAGACCCCTGGAGGGAAGGTCTTGGATGGTATTGGGCAGCCTGACGGTGTACCAGATTTTCGCCCCGCTACCGATGCAGTCGACCACCTCCAGTCGAGGCACTGAAAAGCTGAGTGTCTGCCCGGCGAAGGATACCGTCTGGATCTCGCTGCCATAGGTGCTATTGCGACCCTCCCAATACACTTTCACCGTTTGCCCGGGGGCGGAGCCGGTGAAGGCGACCTTGACCGTGGCGAACTTGGCCTCATAAAAGTCCCGTTCAAAGTTCAATCGAGTGCCGTTGAGTTCCAAGGCTTCCAACACTTCGGGCGCTTTTAGATCCAGAACGGGTTTTTGGATGTGCACATCGATATAAGTGGTTTTTGACCAGATTGCGAGTGGGCCTGAGTTGTTGCCGATCTGGTCTCTCACTCGAAAGCGCATGGCAAATCGGGGATTGTCACCTTTCTGAAACGCATCGGCGAACAGCTTCAGCTGTACGATGCCGGCCGTGGCCTGGGCTGCCGTGATGGTGTGCGGGATTTCGTGGCCGTCACAATCGAGGGTAATGACGTCGTGTTCGCGCATGTAGCTATAGGTCAACGTGACATCTACCCCTTGCGCGGCGCGAGCGGCATCCACTCCATTGGCGATGACATCTGCCGGAAGCGTCATCAGCAGATAGGGGTTGTCTCCCGAGCCTGTCACCTCGCCGCCAGGACGCGGGGTATTGAAGAGTACGACGCGTGGCAGAGAGGTTTCTTCTGGCTGGCTGATCCGCTTCACCCTCAGGCGCAGACGGTTAATGCCATTGCGCAGAAGTCCGCCGGGTACGTTCAGAATGAATCGTTGCGGATCATCATCTTCATCCGGCTGAATGGTTTTGCCGTCTATCGCCGTCTCTGATTCATTCAGCAGTAAATCCGCCCTGTCACCTTCCGAAAAATTAACCCAAGGGTCGATCCAGACGGGCATCAGTCCATTTACGATGAGCGCTAGTCCGATGCCGCCTTCAGGGTTTTCGGGATGGATAACCGGTTGTTTCCAGCCGGGGATGATCACTTTGTCGATTGCGAAAAGACTGTTATCAACGCTCGCACTGTTCATTCCGCCTATCAGATTCGCAGGCTGGGTAAACGGAGGAGTCAATCCGTAAACGATCATTTTTTTGATGGTCACATAATTGGTTACCCGGCATTTGTTGCGATCGTTCCCACTGTTCATGATGTGCGCTCCTGGCTGTACGGATTGAATGTTTTCCTCTCGCGTTGGGCAGTGTTATCAAACACCCCGGATATGGATGTTGGCTACTGTCAGATCTGACAGGTGCTCCCCTGAAAAGCAGGTAAAACACGACCATTCGTCGCGTACATCTGCCCAGGCTCTGTAGCCGTTCGCACCTTTGCCGTACGCGAGCTGTCGGCATCTGCCATGATCGACATTCGCAACATCGCTTCAACCAAAAGGAACACCGCAATGGACGATGTACAGCAACTGGGCGAGATGCTTCGCCACTATGCAGATAGCGAAGCGCACAAGAAGCAACTGTTTGAGTCGCAATCGGCCGTGTGGGCGACGCGCATTGGTGAGTTGTTCGATCAGATCCAGCAGTGGCTGGCTCCGGTCCTGACGCCGAATCTGTTGGAAGTGAGCCGCGAGGCGTATGTCGCGTCCGGGCCGAGCGTGCCGCTCGAGACGTCGCCGTTCAAGACCGAGAAACTGTCTATTGTGATTGCCGGTAAACCGGTGGAGTTCGTGCCGGACGTGATGGGCGCGGGTGGGCAGATTTCCCTGGCAGTGATGGGCTTGACCGCCGCGCGTTATGGCAGCATTTCGCTGGTGTGCCTGCCGCCCTCCAGCAATTGGCAATGGCGCAAGACCAATGGTTTGAAAGACCCGGATACCTTTGCCTTCGATGCGAACTTCCTGGCGCAGCAACTGCAGAGCCTGATTCCCCGCGAGCGCGGCTGAATTCTCTGAGCATTACGCATTCCCTGTGGGAGCGAGCCTGCTCGCGATGGCGGTTTAGCAATCAACATGTATGTTGACTGACCCTCCGCTATCGCGAGCAGGCTCGCTCCCACATTGATCTGCGGCGTTCCCAACCGATGGATTCACTGCAGCTCCCTCAGTAGATGGGTGTATCAGATTTCGAGGTTACCCCAACCCGGCTTCACCTCTTCAGGCGCCACCGCTTTCACAGTCTTACCCGTCGCCAATTCCACCCGCCGCGCCACCTCGGGATCATCGGCGAACGGAATCAGGCTGGCATCGTCCAGGCTCTCGGCCGTCTGCTGTTTCAGGCAGTATTCGACCGCCAGCCAAAGCCCCAGAACACCCAATAGATTCAGCGCCATCTCGATCATGTCAGGCTCCTTGCCTCAGGCAATCTGCGCTTCAAGTTCAGCCATCCTCACGTCCGCCACCCGCACCGTGCGCCAGGTGTTGTAGGCCATCAGCAACATGCCGCTAAGGAAGAACACCCCGCCGACGAAGCGCACCACAAACCCCGGATGACTGGCCTGCAAGGCTTCGACGAAGGAGTAGGTCAGCGTGCCGTCGTCGTTGATCGCGCGCCACATCAAACCCTGGGTGATGCCGTTGACCCACATCGAGGCGATGTACAGCACGGTGCCGATGGTCGCCAGCCAGAAGTGTGCGTTGATCAGGCCGATGCTGTGCATCTGTGGGCGGCCGAAGACTTTCGGGACCATGTGGTAGATGGCGCCGAAGGTGATCATAGCCACCCAGCCCAGGGCCCCGGCGTGAACGTGGCCGATGGTCCAGTCGGTGTAGTGGGAGAGGGCATTCACCGTCTTGATCGCCATCATCGGCCCTTCAAACGTCGACATGCCGTAGAAGGCCAGGGACAGCACCAGAAAACGCAGGATCGGGTCGGTGCGCAACTTATGCCAGGCGCCCGACAACGTCATCATCCCATTGATCATCCCGCCCCAGCTCGGCGCCAGCAGAATCAGCGACATCGCCATGCCCAGTGACTGCGCCCAGTCTGGCAGTGCGGTGTAGTGCAAGTGGTGCGGGCCGGCCCAGATGTACAGGGTGATCAGCGCCCAGAAATGCACGATCGACAAGCGATAGGAATACACCGGCCGACCCACCTGTTTTGGCACGAAGTAATACATCATTCCGAGGAAGCCGGTAGTCAGGAAGAACCCCACCGCGTTGTGCCCGTACCACCATTGCACCATGGCGTCGGTGGCCCCGGAATACACCGGATACGACTTGAACCAGTCCACCGGAATCGACAGGTGATTGACCACGTGCAGCATGGCGATCACCACAATGAACGCGCCGAAAAACCAGTTGCCGACGTAGATGTGTTTGGTCTTGCGTTGCACCACAGTGGTGAAGAACACGATGGCGTAAGCGACCCAGACCACCGTCATCCACACCGCGCCGGAGAATTCGATCTCGGCGTATTCCTTGGTGGTGGTGTAGCCCAGCGGCAGGGTGATCAGCATCACCACGATCACCGATTGCCAGCCCCAGAAGGTGAAGGCGGCGAGCTTGTCGGAATACAGCCGCACCTGGCAGGTGCGTTGCACCGCGTAGTAACTGGCGGCGAATTGGGCGCTACCGGCAAAGCCGAAAATCACCAGGCTGGTGTGCAGCGGACGCAAGCGGCCGAAGGTGGTCCACGGCAGGTCGAGGTTCATCTCGGGCCACACCAGTTGCGAGGCGATCCACACCCCCATCGCCATCCCGACGATGCCCCAGACGATGGTTGCCACGACGAATTGGCGAACGACCTTGTAGTTATAGGCCTGTCCGATTGTTGCTGTGCTCATGGTCAATTCTTCCACGGTTGCAAAGTCTTGCCAGGCCACCCGGTCTGGCATGCCATGAACTGTAGAAACCCTGCCGCAAACAAAACAGACTCAGAAAAACCGAGTTTATGCGGGTCAGATGCGATGCGGGCCTGCGGCCATAGGCCGCGCCCTGATACGGTTTTTTAGTGTCTAGCTGAATCTGTAACGTGCTGCGCTGCAGGTGCATAGTCGCCACCTCAAGAACGAGCCGCAGAGCCTGATGCCGACCAGTTAAGGAGCAGACCTTGTGGGAGCGAGCCTGCTCGCGATAGCGGACTGACAGTCAGCACATGTGTTGATTGTGCAACCGTCATCGCGAGCAGGCTCGCTCCCACAAGGATTGCAGCAGGCATCAGCCGCAGAGCCCGATAATCCTGATGAGGTGGCAGCCACATGTATCAATACGATGACTATGACCGGGCCCTGGTGTTCGAGCGTGTTGCGCAGTTTCGCGATCAGGTCGAACGTTTCATGGCCGGGGAGTTGAGTGAAGAAGAGTTCCTGCCCCTGCGCCTGCAGAACGGCCTGTACATGCAAAAACATGCCTACATGCTGCGCGTGGCAATTCCTTACGGCACGCTGAGCGCCAAGCAAATGCGCATTCTGGCGAGCATTGCGCGGGACTACGATCGAGGCTACGGCCACTTCACCACCCGGCAGAACATGCAGTTCAACTGGATCGAACTGGCCCAGGTGCCGGACATTCTCGAACGTCTGGCCGAAGTGGAAATGCACGCGATCCAGACCTCCGGCAACTGCGTGCGCAACATCACCACCGAAGCCTTCGTCGGCGTCGCGGCGGACGAGTTGATGGACCCGCGCCCACTGGCAGAGATCCTGCGGCAATGGTCGACCATCAACCCGGAATTCCTGTTCCTGCCGCGCAAGTTCAAGATCGCCATCTGCTCGGCGAAGCAGGACCGCGCGGCGATCATGATGCATGACATCGGCCTCTATCTTTATCGCGATGACAGCGGGCAAATGCTCTTGCGGGTGATCGTGGGTGGCGGCTTGGGGCGTACGCCGATTCTCGGTTTGCAGATCCGCGAAGGCTTGCCGTGGCAGCACCTGCTGTCCTACGTCGAATCGGTGCTGCGGGTCTATAACCGCCACGGGCGGCGCGATAACAAATACAAGGCGCGGATCAAGATTCTGGTCAAGGCTTTGGGTATCGAAGCGTTCGCCAAGGAAGTGGAGGAGGAGTGGCAATACCTCAAGGACGGTCCGGCGCAGTTGACCGACGTCGAGTATGAGCGTGTCGCCAGTGCCTTCGTGCCGCCCGATTACCGTTCGCTGGCCGGCACCGATCTGGACTTCGGCACACGCCTGGCCGAGAACCCGGCATTCGCCCGTTGGGTGGCGCGCAATGTTCAGCCTCACAAGGTGCCGGGTTACGCCAGCGTGGTGCTGTCGACCAAACCGGGCATCGCCGCACCTCCGGGTGATGTCACGGCCGAGCAAATGGACGCGGTGGCCCAGTGGTCCGAACAGTTCGGCTTCGGCGAAATTCGCATCGCCCATGAACAGAACGTCGTCCTGCCGGACGTGCCCAAGACCGACCTTTACCCGCTGTGGTGCCTGGCCTGCGAGCAAGGCCTGGGATGCGCCAACATCGGCTTGTTGACCGACATCATCGCCTGCCCCGGCGGCGACTTCTGCGCGTTGGCCAACGCCAAATCCATTCCCGTCGCACAAGCGATACAGGCGCGATTCGAGGACCTGGATTACCTGCATGACCTGGGCGACATCAGTCTGAATATCTCCGGTTGCATGAACGCCTGCGGCCACCACCACATCGGCAACATCGGCATTCTTGGCGTCGATAAGAACGGCAGCGAGTGGTACCAGATCACCCTTGGCGGCGCCCAGGGCAAGAGCAGCGCGTTGGGCAAAGTCATCGGCCCGTCCTTCAGCGCCGCCGAAGTGCCCGCGGTGATCGAGCGGATCATCGCTACATTTGTCCGCTACCGCGAGAGCGAGGAACTGTTCGTCGATACCTTGGCGCGCATCGGTCTGGAGCCGTTCAAGGAACGGGTTTACCCGAAAATGCTGGAGGTGTCGGCATGAATAATCTGCTGCGTTTGCAAGAGGGCGGTGCCGAGTGGGTGCGCGATGATCCGTGGCAGTTGATTCGTGAAGCAACGGATGAGTTGCCGGCCGGACCGCTGATACTGCCGTTACCCCAGTGGCTGGCACTTAATGCCGACAGGACATCAGCGCTCGAAGGCGTCTGGCTGGGGCCCAACGAGGAAGTGACAAACCTGACCCCGTGGTTTCCCGACCTGCCGCTGATTGCCCTCGACTTCCCGAGTTTTCGCGACGGCCGCGCCTACAGCCAGGCCTATCTGCTGCGTACGCGTTTCGGTTGGCAAGGCGAATTGCGCGCGATTGGTGATGTGCTGCGCGATCAACTCAGCCACATGCGCCAATGCGGTTTCGACAGTTTCGCCGTGCGTGAAGATAAATCCGCTGAAGATGCGCTGAAGGGATTGGCGGGGATGAGCGTGTTGTACGGACGCTCGGTGATTGAGCCGCGACCGCTGTTTCGGCGGCGGTAGGAGGTCAACAGCAAAAGATCGCAGCCTTCGGCAGCTCCTACAAAATCCCGCCAGGTCCAATCCCGTAGGAGCTGCCGAGGGCTGCGATCTTTTCCTTGGGCCACTGATGGCATTTTGATAGAGTCCGCGCCTCATAAGGAGTCAGCAAAGAAAGGAGTCTGGTTTGAGCGTGGGCAAGAAGATTTTAGGGCTTTTCGCGTTGCTGCTGATGGCAGCCCTGTGGGGCAGTTACTTTTATGTGTTCAAAGAGAACCGTAACGGCCAGCTCGGGGAGACCTTCAGCAGCTACGCCTGGTGTGGCACGCCACCGGCCAGCGATGCCACAGGCTCGGGCAGGGATCGACTGTCGCTGCACATTACCAACAACGTTCATGGCGAGTTCATGCTCTCGGGCGCGGTGATCGTCTCCGAGCGAACCTTTGATCGCTATGACCTGGGCCGCAACGAACTGCGGCTGCGCATGGAACCCATGCAGTGGTCCTACGGCATTGCGCCGATTCTCATGGAGCAGGTCAGGATCAAGCCCCTGAGCCGCAACCTTTCTTCGACCGATAAAAGTGCCTACGCGGAACTTGAGTCCAGACCCATCGGGGTCTTGGGGCGGTCGACGGACTTTCCGTTCGACACCTATCGCTACGGCTACAAACCGGTGCTGTACATCCTCAAGGGCAATGAGCGCATTGACCTGAAATTCAGGCACATCACCACTGGTATGGAGATGTCGAACACCTTCACGCCGATCCAGAAGTACAACCGCGTGGAATACATCAACGAGAAAAACTCGTTGATTCGCGAGGAAGACTACAAGCCCTATGGCGCCAACGAATGCGCATTCAGCATCGAGCGCAAGGGCTCGTTCAAGGTGATTGTGCTGCTGCTGTTGCTGGTGATGTGTCTGCCGCTGCTGCACGTGTTTTATCGCGATGAGCCGGGCATCGATTTTCTCGCAACGCTGGTGAGTATTGGTGCGATCCGGGTGTTTCTGGTGGGGCCGTTGAACGACTTCCAGCTGTACAGCATCGACTTCCTGTTCGCGGCGGTGATCATCCTGGTGGGCACGGTATCGCTGATCAAGGCGATGCGCGCCAATAGTCGGCGGGAATTGGCGGCGAAAAGCGGATCTTCGTGGTGATTAGGTTTTTTCCGAATCCTGGAGGAGTGCCGCAATCACTTTAACGGCCGCAGCAATAGATGAATATTGTATGTTTCGATAACAAAGCGCCCAGTATTGGCTATACCTTTAATTCCCGTATGCCATATTGTTGCCGGCCTTCTGACAGGAGTTACAAGCATGAAGCTTGCGTTAATGATGAGCACCCTGTGCATCGCCTCTATCGGAGTGGTGGGTTGCTCCAGCAAAGTCGTCGAGCCAGACCAGTATTCCGGCTTTCTCAAGGATTACAGTCAGCTGAAGGAGGCCAAGTCGCCATCGGGCGCCGTGGTGATGCGCTGGATGGACCCCAAGCTTGATATCAACAAATTCACCAGTGTCTACATCGAGCCGACGCAGCTCTACCCCAAACCGCAACCGACGGTGAAAATCCCTCAGACCACACTGAACGGCATCACCAGTTACTACGATCAAGCACTTAAACGCGAAATAGGCAGATCCCTGCCACTGGCCAATGGTCCCGGCCCAGGCGTTATGGTGGTGCGTGCGGCGATCACCTCTGTTACCAGCAAGACCGAAAGCCTCCAGCCTTATGAAGTGATCCCGATCGCCCTGGTAGCGGCGGCAGTCAGTACAGCCAGCGGCATTCGCGACCAGGAAACCAATCTGGCCACCGAAGCGGTATTTCTCGATGGCGGCAACAACAAAGTCGTGGCCCAAGTGGTGCGCAAGGGCATTGGCAAACCGCTGGAAAACTCAGATCAGGTGATGAAGGCCGGTGACGTGAAAAACGTGATCGATGGCTGGGCGTCGGACCTGCATCAGTCGTATCTGAAGCTCAAGTCCAAGTCCAAGTAATGCGGCGGGGCTGAGGGCCTATATCGCGAGCAGGCTCGCTCCCACACTGGATCTGCTGTGAGCAATTTATTTGTGAACACCAGAGATCAAAGTGTGGGAGCGGGCCTGCTCGCGAAAAGCAGTCTCCCACTAAATTCCCCGCAAACCCGATACCCGCGTAGGAGCTGCCGAAGGCTGCGATCTTTTGATCTTGTTTTACGGCCCTCGGAAAGAGCAAGATCAAAAGATCGCAGCCTTCGGCAGCTCCTACGACGTATCAAGCGGCATCAGGTGCATCAGAAGTGCATCAGGTGTGTCAGGTGCATCAGTTTTGCTTCAGTGCTGCTTCGCCTGCGCACGTACTCGTTCTTCCTGCTCGCGCAACTGCGGTGTGAACTCGGCCCCGAAGTCTTCGGCCTCGTACACCTGGCGAATCTCGATCTCGGCCTCTGTCCCCGGCATCGGGTTGGGGCAGCGCTTGACCCACTCGATCGCTTCCTCTTTCGACTTCACCTGCCACAACCAATAGCCTGCGATCAGCTCCTTGGTTTCGGCGAACGGGCCGTCGATCACCGTACGCTCGTCACCCGAAAAACGTACGCGGGCGCCTTTACTGCTGGGTTGCAGGCCGTCGCAATCGATGAGGATGCCGGCCTTGGCCAGTTCCTCGTTGAAATTGCCCATCGCGGTCATCAGTTCTTCGCTGGGCATCACACCAGCCTCGGAATCCGGGCTGGCTTTCACAATGATCATGAATCGCATGGTTTTGTCTCCGCTGGATTTGAGTGACCCACTGTCTAGTCGAATGGCCATGGGCCAAATCGACAATGCGGCCCAAGGAAAATCGCTACAAACCTTCTGCCCCTATCTTTGTAGGAGCTGCCGAGGGCTGTGATCTTTTGATTTTGCTTTTGCGGTGCCTGAAAAGAACAAGATCAAAAGATCGCAGCCTTCGGCAGCTCCTACGGGGGATGGGTAGGATTTTAGCGTGATGGTAGTCTGCCAATCCCCTGGCCGATGGGATGCCATCATTCATGCCCGTTCTGGAACTCACCACCCTGATCCCCAACCGCACACCCAAGCAAGTGCTCGACTTTTGCCTGGAAGGCGTCAACTTCCCGAAGATCTTCCCGGAACGGGTCACACCGCTGGGTGATATCGACCTTACCAACCTGCGCATCGAGGCCGGTCGACAATTTCGCTTTCGGCACTGGATGTTCAACTTGATCCCGTCGAACTGGACGGTGGTGATCCGGGAGGTGGGGGAGCACCATTTCATTGATGAAATGCTCAAGGGGCCCATGGCTGCCTTTCGTCATGAACATCGGGTGGCGGCGGGTGAGGGCGGTACGCTGTACACCGACCGTGTGACCTATGCGGCCATTGGTGGCGCGCCGTTGGAGTGGCTGGTGGTCAATGCCTGCATGCGGCGGATTTTCGAAGCGCGGCACCGCAATATGTTGCGCTTGCTCGGTTAAGCAGCCTGTATACGGTCCTGTGTGCGGGCTTGCTCGCGAAGACGGACTCTCAGCCAACATCATTGTTGAATGTTGAACCGCTTTCGCCAGCCCACACAGGGGGGGCGCTGTTTGTAAGTTTTGTGGAAACGGGTGTATCCAGTTTGTGTGACGAAACATCACAATTTGTATCTGACCATAGGTCGCCAGACCATTTCGTGGTTAACTTCGGCCTCGTCAAAATTCTCTACATCAACGTTCAGAAGGACTCCGTTCATGGCTCAAGTCACTCTTAAAGGCAACCCGGTTCAAGTCAACGGCCAACTGCCACAAGCCGGTTCCAAGGCGCCAGCCTTTTCCCTGGTTGCCGGCAATCTGTCGGACGTGACCTTGGCGAGCTTCGCCGGCAAGCGCAAAGTGCTGAACATTTTCCCAAGCATCGACACCCCGACCTGCGCCACTTCGGTTCGCAAATTCAACGCCCAGGCCAACGACGTCGCCAACACCGTGGTGCTGTGCATCTCCGCTGACCTGCCGTTCGCCCAGGCTCGTTTCTGCGGTGCCGAAGGTCTGGAAAACGTGCAAAACCTGTCGACCCTGCGCGGTGCCGAGTTCATCGAGAACTACGGCGTGGCGATTGCCGATGGCCCACTCAAAGGCCTGACTGCCCGTGCCGTCGTGGTGCTGGACGAGAACGACAAGGTTCTGCATAGCGAACTGGTCAGCGAAATCGGTCAAGAACCGAACTACGACGCAGCGCTCGCCGTTCTGAAATAAGCGAAGTTTTACAATTGTTAACGGCCTAGGGGGCGTTCTCAGTTAATTTCCCCGCCGCGTTGTCGCCTTAAAGCGGGCCAGGCAAGGCGCAGGCCGCTGGGAATGGTGTTCCCTTTCCAAGGCCTGCAACGCAGCCTGGCCCGCTTTAAGGCACAACCCGAAGGGCCGGGCCTGCTGTTGTGCAGGGCTGCGTTGCTCAAAGCTTATTTGGAATGACCAAACCACGCTTCTCGCGCCTTGCCCTGCACAACAGCAGACCCGGCGCGGCGGGGTAATTAATTGAGAACGCCCCCTCTGTCCAGGCCGTTTTCATTTGTGCTTCAGTGTCTTAACCAAACTTCCTGTTACGTAAGCCGAAGGTAAATTGCCGGTAAAGGCGCTTTGCTTCAGACCCGCCAGTGCTTATCGTTCAGCCTCATGTAAAAAAGCCCACGCGCCCAATGGTTGATCACTCAATGCAATCTTCCGCTTCCCGTAATCCCCGTCGTTGGCTGTTTGGCCTGCTTGTCCTGTTGGTCATCGCTGGCCTGTGCTGGAAGTTCTGGCCCGCAGGCAGCAGCCCGAAGGAGGGCGCAGGGCAGAAAGCCGTTGCCGGACACACCGGCAGGTCGGGTGGGATGCGTCCGGGGTTCGGCGGGGCGTCCGGTCCGGTCCCGGTGCGTGTGGCGCCAGCGGTCAAAGGCGATTTCCCGCTGTATTACAAGGCGCTGGGCACCGTGACCGCGCTGAACACCATCAATGTGCGCAGCCGGGTGGGCGGCGAACTGATCAAGATTTCGTTCGAAGAAGGGCAGATGGTCAAGGCGGGCGACCTGCTGGCCGAGATCGATCCGCGTCCTTACCAGAACGCCTTGCTCCAGGCTGAAGGCACCTTGCTGCAGAATCAGGCGCAACTGAAGAATGCCCAAGTCGATGTCGAGCGCTATCGCGGCCTGTACCGCGAAGACAGTATCGCCAAGCAAACCCTGGACACTGCCGAAGCCTTGGTCGGCCAGTACCTGGGCACGGTCAAGACCAATCAGGCGGCGGTCAACGACGCCAAACTCAATCTGGAATTCACCAAAATCCGCGCGCCGATCGCCGGGCGTGTGGGCTTGCGTCAGCTGGATGTCGGTAACCTCGTCGCGGCCAATGACACCACGGCGCTGGTGATCATCACCCAGACTCAACCGATCAGCGTCGCATTCACCTTGCCGGAAAACAGCCTGGACACCGTGCTGGCCCGTTATCGCACCGGTGCCAAGCTGCCCGCCGAAGCCTGGGACCGTGGTGATACCCAATTGCAGGCCACTGGCGTGTTGCAGAGTCTGGACAACCAGATCGACGTCACCACCGGCACCCTGAAATTCAAGGCCCGTTACGAGAACCGTGATCAAGCACTGTTCCCCAATCAGTTCGTCAACGTCCACTTGCTGGCCGACACCCTCAAAGGCGTGGTGCTTGCGCCTTCGGCGGCGATCCAGTTCGGCACCAACGGCACGTTCGTCTATGCCATGGATGGCGACAAGAAGGTCACCATCCGCCAGTTGAAAGTCGGCGCCAGTGACGGTGACAACACGGTGATTACCGAGGGCCTGGCCGCTGGTGATCGGGTGGTGCTGGAAGGCACCGACCGCCTGAAAGAAGGCAGCGAAGTGGAGGTCGTCAACGATAGCAAGGATGTGCCGACCACCCCGACCGAGCACCTGCAAGGCAAATCGGCGGCCGATGCGACTGAACCCGCGACCACCGACAAGGCGAAAAAGGGCGGCGCATGAACATCTCGCGGCTGTTCATCCTTCGCCCGGTCGCCACGACCCTGAGCATGCTGGCCATTATTCTGGCCGGTGTGATCGCTTATCGGCTGCTGCCGGTGTCGGCATTGCCCCAGGTGGATTACCCGACCATTCGCGTCATGACGCTCTATCCCGGCGCCAGCCCGGATGTCATGACCAGCGCCGTGACGGCGCCGCTGGAGCGTCAGTTCGGGCAAATGCCCGGGCTGACCCAGATGGCATCCACCAGTTCCGGCGGCGCCTCGGTGCTGACCCTGCGGTTCAGCCTCGACATCAACATGGACGTCGCCGAGCAGCAGGTGCAGGCCGCGATCAACGCCGCGACCAACTTGCTGCCCAAGGATTTGCCGGCACCGCCGGTGTACAACAAGGTCAATCCGGCGGACACCCCGGTGCTGACCCTGGCCATCACCTCAAAAACCATGCTGTTGCCCAAACTCAATGATCTGGTCGACACCCGCATGGCGCAGAAAATTGCCCAGATCAGCGGCGTCGGCATGGTCAGCATTGCCGGCGGCCAGCGTCAGGCCGTGCGCATCAAGGTCAACCCCGAGGCCCTAGCGGCCAACGGCCTGAACCTGTCGGACGTGCGCACGTTGATCGGCGCCTCCAACGTCAATCAGCCCAAGGGTAATTTCGACGGCCCGACCCGGGTGTCGATGCTCGACGCCAACGACCAACTGACGTCACCCAAGGACTACGCCAACCTGATCCTCGCCTACAGCAACGGCGCGCCATTGCGGCTCAAGGACGTGGCAGAGATCGTCGACGGTGCCGAGAACGAACGTCTGGCGGCGTGGGCCAATGAAAACCAGGCCGTGCTGCTGAACATCCAGCGTCAGCCCGGCGCCAACGTCATCGAAGTGGTCGACCGGATCAAGGCCTTGCTGCCGAGTATCACCGACAACCTGCCGGCCGGCCTCGAAGTCACCGTGCTCACCGACCGCACCCAGACCATCCGCGCCTCGGTCACCGACGTTCAACACGAATTGCTGATCGCCATCGCACTGGTGGTGATGGTCACGTTCCTGTTCTTGCGGCGGGCCAGCGCCACGATCATTCCGTCGGTGGCGGTGCCGCTGTCATTGATCGGCACCTTCGGCGTGATGTACCTCGCAGGCTTTTCGGTCAATAACCTGACCCTGATGGCGTTGACCATCGCCACCGGTTTTGTGGTGGACGATGCGATCGTCATGCTGGAGAACATTTCACGATACATCGAAGAGGGTGACAGCCCGCTGCAAGCGGCGCTCAAGGGCGCCAAGCAGATTGGCTTTACCCTGATTTCCCTGACGCTGTCGCTGATTGCGGTGCTGATTCCGCTGCTGTTCATGGCCGACGTGGTGGGGCGCTTGTTCCGTGAGTTCGCGATCACGTTGGCAGTGGCGATCCTGATTTCACTCGTGGTGTCCCTGACCCTGACGCCAATGATGTGTGCGCGGCTGCTCAAGCGTGAGCCCAAGGAAGCAGAACAGGGCCGGTTCTACCGCTCCAGTGGCGCCGCAATTGATTGGATGATCGCGGCTTACGGGCGCAAGTTAAAGTGGGTTCTCAAGCACCAGCCGCTGACACTGATGGTGGCCATCGGCACGCTGGCGTTGACCGTGTTCCTGTACATGGTGGTGCCCAAGGGTTTCTTCCCGGTGCAGGACACCGGGGTGATCCAGGGTATTTCCGAGGCGCCGCAGTCGATTTCCTTTGCGGCGATGAGCGAGCGCCAGCAGGAACTGGCCAAGGTGATTCTGGCCGATCCGGCGGTCGAGAGCCTGTCGTCCTACATCGGAGTCGATGGCGATAACTCGACGCTGAACAGTGGCCGGCTGCTGATCAACCTCAAATCCCACAGCCATCGCGACCTGAGCGCCACCGAAGTGATCGCGCGTCTGCAACCGGAGCTGGACAAGCTGATCGGCATTCGCCTGTTCATGCAGCCGGTGCAGGACCTGACGATCGAAGATCGGGTCAGCCGCACGCAGTACCAATTCAGCATGTCCTCGCCGGATTCCGAGTTGCTCAGCCTGTGGAGCGGGCGTCTGGTGGAAGCGCTGGCGCAACGGCCGGAGCTGACCGACGTCGCCAGCGATTTGCAGGACAAGGGCTTGCAGGTTTTTCTGGTGATCGACCGTGATGCGGCATCGCGGCTCGGCGTATCGGTGTCGAACATCACCGACGCGCTGTACGACGCCTTCGGTCAGCGGCAGATTTCCACCATTTACACCCAGGCCAGCCAATACCGCGTGGTGTTGCAGTCGCAGTCCGGCGAGAAAATCGGCCCGGATGCGCTGAACCAGATTCACGTCAAGACCACCGATGGCGGTCAGGTGCGCCTGTCCAGTCTGGCGCATGTCGAGGAACGTCAGGCGCAACTGGCGATCACTCACATCGGCCAGTTCCCGGCGGTGATGATGTCCTTCAACCTGGCACCGGGCGTGGCACTGGGGCATGCGGTGGAGATCATCGATCAGGTGCAGAAAGATATCGGCATGCCGATTGGCGTGCAGACCCAGTTCCAGGGCGCGGCCGAAGCGTTCCAGGCGTCGCTGTCGAGCACCTTGCTGCTGATTCTGGCGGCGGTGGTCACCATGTACATCGTGCTTGGCGTGCTCTACGAGAGCTACATTCACCCGATCACCATTCTCTCGACCTTGCCCTCGGCGGCGGTCGGCGCCTTGCTGGCGTTGCTGTTGAGCGGCAATGACCTGGGGATGATCGCGATCATCGGCATCATCCTGCTGATCGGTATCGTGAAAAAGAACGCGATCATGATGATCGACTTCGCCCTCGAGGCGGAACGCAATCAGGGCATGGACCCGCAAACGGCGATCTATCAGGCCGCGCTGCTGCGCTTCCGGCCGATTCTGATGACCACCCTGGCGGCGTTGTTCGGCGCGGTGCCACTGATGCTGGCCACCGGTTCCGGCGCGGAACTGCGCCAGCCTTTGGGTCTGGTGATGGTCGGTGGCTTGCTGGTGAGTCAGGTGCTGACGCTGTTTACCACGCCTGTCATCTACTTGTACTTCGATCGCCTCGGGCGGCGCTGGGGAAGTAAGTCCGAGTCTGTGGAAGCGGTAGAACAGCCATGAACCTGTCCGGACCTTTTATCAAGCGCCCGGTCGCAACGATGTTGTTAAGCCTGGCGATCATGCTGCTGGGCGGCGTGAGCTTCGGCCTGTTGCCAGTATCGCCGCTGCCGCAGATGGATTTCCCGGTGATCGTGGTCCAGGCGAGCCTGCCCGGTGCGAGCCCGGAGGTCATGGCTTCGACCGTGGCCACGCCACTGGAGCGTTCCTTCGGCGCCATCGCCGGGGTCAACACCATGAGCAGTCGTTCCAGCCAGGGTTCGACGCGAGTGATTCTGCAATTCGACCTGGACCGCGACATCAACGGCGCGGCGCGGGAAGTGCAGGCGGCGATCAACGCCTCGCGCAATTTGCTGCCGAGTGGGATGCGCAGCATGCCGACCTATAAGAAGGTCAACCCGTCCCAGGCGCCGATCATGGTGCTGTCGCTGACCTCGGACGTGCTGGAAAAAGGCCAGCTCTACGACCTCGCCTCGACGATCCTGTCCCAGAGCCTGTCCCAGGTGCAGGGCGTGGGGGAAGTGCAGATCGGTGGCAGTTCGCTGCCGGCGGTGCGCATCGAACTCGAACCCCAGGCACTGAACCAATACGGCGTGGCGCTGGACGACGTGCGCAACACCATCGCCAACGCCAACGTGCGCCGGCCCAAGGGCTCGGTCGAAGACAGCCAGCGGCTGTGGCAGGTGCAGGCCAACGATCAGCTGGAAAAGGCCAAGGATTACGAGTCGCTGATCATTCACTACGCGGACGGCGCGGCCCTGCGCCTGAAGGATGTGGCCAAGGTCAGCGACGGCGTCGAGGACCGCTACAACAGCGGGTTCTTCAACGACGACGCGGCGGTGTTGCTGGTGATCAACCGCCAGGCCGGCGCCAACATCATCGAGACGGTCAACGAGATCAAGGCGCAATTGCCGGCGTTGCAGGCAGTGCTGCCGGCCAGCGTCAAGCTGAACCTGGCGATGGACCGTTCGCCGGTGATCAAGGCCACCCTGCATGAAGCGGAAATGACCCTGCTGATTGCCGTGGCGCTGGTGATTCTGGTGGTGTTCCTGTTCCTCGGTAACTTCCGCGCCTCGCTGATTCCGACCCTGGCGGTACCGGTATCGCTGGTGGGCACGTTTGCGGTGATGTACCTCTATGGGTTCTCTCTGAACAACCTGTCGTTGATGGCGCTGATCCTGGCCACCGGGCTGGTGGTGGACGACGCCATCGTGGTGCTGGAGAACATTTCCCGGCACATCGACAAGGGCGTGCCGCCGATGAAGGCGGCCTACCTCGGGGCCCAGGAAGTCGGCTTTACGCTGCTGTCGATGAACGTCTCGCTGGTGGCGGTGTTCCTGTCGATCCTGTTCATGGGCGGGATCATCGAAAGCCTGTTCCGCGAGTTTTCCATCACCCTGGCGGCGGCCATTGTGGTGTCGTTGCTGGTGTCGCTGACGCTGACGCCGATGCTCTGCGCGCGCTGGCTCAAGCCGCACACGCCGGGGCAGGAAAACCGCCTGCAGCGCTGGAGCCAGCGGACCAACGAGTGGATGGTCGGCAAATACGCCACCAGCCTTGACTGGGTATTGCGTCACCGTCGGCTGACCCTGCTCAGCCTGCTCGTGACGATTGGCGTGAACATCGCGCTGTATGTCATTGTTCCTAAAACTTTCTTGCCTCAGCAAGACACCGGCCAGTTGATCGGTTTCGTGCGTGGCGATGACGGGCTGTCGTTCAGCGTGATGCAGCCGAAGATGGAAATCTTCCGCCGCGCCGTGCTCAAGGACGAGGCGGTGCAAAGTGTCGCCGGTTTCATCGGTGGCAGCAACGGCACCAACAACGCCTTCATGCTGGTGCGACTGAAGCCGATCAAGGAACGCAATCTGTCCGCGCAGAAAGTCATCGAACGCCTGCGCAAGGAAATGCCCAAAGTGCCGGGTGCGCAATTGATGCTGATGGCGGATCAGGACCTGCAATTCGGCGGCGGCCGCGAGCAAACCTCCTCGCAATATTCCTACATCCTGCAAAGCGGCGATCTCGGCGCGTTGCGCGAGTGGTATCCGAAAGTCGTCACCGCCCTCAAGGCGCTGCCGGAACTGACGGCAATCGACGCACGCGAAGGCCGTGGCGCCCAGCAAGTGACCCTGATCGTCGATCGCGATCAGGCCAAGCGTCTGGGCGTGGACATGGACATGGTCACTTCGGTGTTGAACAACGCCTACAGCCAGCGGCAGATTTCGACGATCTACGACAGCCTCAACCAGTATCAGGTGGTGATGGAGGTCAACCCGAAATACGCCCAGGACCCGGTCACGCTCAAGCAGGTGCAGGTGATCACCGCCGATGGTGCGCGGATTCCACTGTCCACCATCGCGCACTATGAAAACAGCCTGGAAGACGACCGGGTCAGCCACGAAGGCCAGTTCGCTTCGGAAAGTATCGCGTTCGACATGGCCGAAGGCGTGACGGTGGAGCAGGGCTCGGCGGCGATTGAGCGGGCGATTGCCAAGGTTGGTTTGCCGGAAGACGTCATCGCGAAAATGGCCGGTACCGCCGATGCGTTCGCCGCGACCCAGAAGAGCCAGCCGTGGATGATTCTCGGCGCGCTGGTGGCGGTGTATCTGGTGCTGGGCGTGCTGTATGAAAGCTACATCCACCCGCTGACCATTCTCTCGACCTTGCCGTCGGCCGGGGTCGGAGCGTTGCTGTCGATCTATGTGCTGGGCGGCGAGTTCAGCCTGATCTCCTTGCTCGGGCTGTTCCTGCTGATTGGCGTGGTGAAGAAGAATGCGATTCTGATGATCGATCTGGCGCTGCAACTGGAACGGCACCAGGGCCTGGAGCCGCTGGAATCGATCCGCAGCGCTTGCCTGCAACGGCTGCGACCGATTCTGATGACCACTCTGGCGGCAATCCTCGGCGCCTTGCCGCTGTTGCTGAGCCGTGCCGAAGGGGCGGAAATGCGTCAGCCGCTGGGCCTGACCATCATCGGCGGGCTGGTCTTCAGCCAGGTGCTGACGCTTTACACCACCCCGGTGGTTTACCTCTATCTCGACAATCTGCGCCATCGGTTCAATCGCTGGCGCGGAGTGCGTACCGATGCTGCTCTGGAAACTCCGCTATGACTGACCGTTCGCTTATCAACCTGGCTGCACCGCTGATCTCGGCGCTGTTCACGGCGCAGCGCTCGCGTTTGCTGGGCCTGTCGCTGTGCGTGGCGATGCTCAGTGCCTGCGCCATCGGCCCGGATTACCAGCGCCCGCAAGCCGCCGCGCCAGCACAGTACAAGGAAGCGGCTGGCTGGCGTCAGGCCAATCCCAGCGATTCTCTGGCCCGTGGTGCCTGGTGGGAGCTGTATGGCGATCAGCAGCTCAACGGCCTGATCGAAAAACTCAACAGCGCCAACCAGACCGTCGCCCAGTCCGAAGCCCAGTACCGCCAGGCCCAGGCCTTGGTGCGCAGCGCCCGGGGGGCGTTTTTCCCGACGGTGGACCTGACCGTGGGGAAAACCCGTTCCAGCCAGGGCACCGGTAGCAGCAGCTCGAGCCTGAGCAGTTCCTCCAGCGGTATTCGCGACACTTACACCGCGCAGGCCGGGGTCAGTTGGGAAGCGGACGTCTGGGGCAAATTGCGCCGAGGCCTGGAGGCCGATACGGCCAACGCCGAGGCGAGTTTTGCCGATCTGGCGGCGATGCGCCTGAGCCAGCAATCGGAGCTGGTGCAGAACTACCTGCAACTGCGGGTGATCGACGAACAGAAACGCCTGCTGGAAGCGACGGTCGAGGCTTATCAGCGCTCGCTGACCATGACCGAAAACCAGTACCGCGCCGGTGTCTCCGGCAAGGACGCAGTGGCCCAGGCCACCACACAGCTCAAAAGCACTCAGGCAGAGATGGTCGACCTGATCTGGCAGCGCGCGCAGTTCGAGAACGCCATCGCTGTACTGATTGGCCTGCCGCCGGCCGAGTTCAGGCTGGCTGAAACCAAAGATATCCCGGCATTGCCGCAGGTGCCGCTGAGCCTGCCTTCGCAGTTGCTGGAACGCCGCCCGGACATCGCCTCCGCCGAGCGCTCGGTGATGGCCGCCAACGCCAATATCGGCGTGGCCAAAGCCGCCTACTACCCAGACCTGACCCTGAGCCTGAACGGCGGTTATAGCAGCAGCACCTCTAACAACTGGATCAGCGTGCCGAACCGCTTCTGGTCAGTCGGCCCGCAACTGGCCATGACCCTGTTCGACGGTGGGCAGCGCTCGGCGGAAGTCGATCGCAGCGAAGCGGCCTATGACGAAACCGTCGCTAAATACCGCCAGACCGTGCTCGACGGCTTCCGTGAAGTGGAAAACTATCTGGTGCAGCTCAAGGTGCTGGAAGACGAAGCCAAGGTGCGTCAGGAAGCCCTGGAGGCGGCGCGCGAGTCCTTGCGTTTGACCCGGAATCAGTACCGGGCCGGGCTGATTGCCTATCTGGATGTGGTGGTGGTTCAGGCCACGGCGTTGAGCAACGAGCGCAACGTGCTGAGCTTGCTGCAGAGCCGCTTGATCGCCAGCGTGCAATTGATCGCCGCACTGGGTGGCGGGTGGGACGGACAGCTTCAGGTGAGCGACAAGCAATAGCACAGCCCCTGTGGTGAGGGGGCTTTCTGTGATGAGGGAAGCAGTGGCGAGCGCTTTTGTGGTGAGGGCTGTTGTGGCGAGGGAGCTTGCTCCCGCTGGACGGCGAAGCCGTCCCAAAAGTGCTGACGCGTACGTTCAGACAAAACGCATCTCCGGTTTGCGACTGCTACGCAGCCGAGCGGGAGCAAGCTCCCTCGCCACAATGATTTGTTGGCCATCGAGTCGTGAGCAACGACCACATAAACGTTTCATCACCTTGATGGCCTTTTGATGACTTTGTGAGTGCGTTCGTCCGCGGAATCAGTACAATCGCCGACTTTGCTCCCCGAGAATGAACGCAGCACGGCGGGGGCGGTCGCGAGAAGTCCCATGCTCATTGGTAGTTATTCCCTTACGCTGGTTTTCATATCGCTTTGTGTGGCGATACTTGCCTCTTATACCGCGCTCGACCTCAGCGGTCGCATCGCCACGGCCAAGGGTCGGGCGGTGCATCTGTGGACGGCGGGCGGCGCTTTTGCAATGGGGGTTGGCGTGTGGTCGATGCATTTCATCGGCATGCTCGCATTCACATTGCCGATCGACCTGGGCTACGACGCAACCCTTACGGCGCTGTCGCTATTGATCGCGGTCCTGTCCTGCGGTTTTGCCTTGTGGCTGGTCAGCCAGCCACAACTGCCGGCCTGGCAACTGGCGTTCGGCGCGCTGGTGATGGGCGCTGGCATCAGTGCGATGCATTACACCGGCATGGCCGCCATGCGCATGCAGCCGGGCATCGATTACGACCCTGCACTGTTTAGCGCCTCATTGCTGATCGCCGTCGTCGCGTCGGGCGCGGCGTTGTGGATCGCTTTCCGCCTGCGTCGGCAGGCGCCCTATGTTCGCCTGATCCGCGGCGGTGCTGCAGTGATCATGGGCATCGCCATCGTCGGCATGCACTACACCGGCATGGCCGCGGCACGCTTTGCCGACGGCAGTTTCTGTGGCGCGGCGGCCGATGGCCTGAACGGCGAGGGCCTGGACAATCTTGTTCTGATCACCACCCTTGCCGTATTGAGCATTGCCTTGCTGACCTCGATCCTCGATGCACGCCTGGAGGCTCGCACTGCGGATCTGGCTCACTCGCTGACCGAGGCCAATCGCGAACTCACCCAATTGGCGCTGCACGACACCCTGACCGGGCTGCCGAACCGAGTGTTGCTGGCCGACCGTATCGATCAGGCGATGTCGAGGGTGCAGGAGCAGGGTGGCTGTTTTGCGTTGATGTTCATTGATCTGGATGGTTTCAAACCGGTCAACGATGCTTTTGGGCACCACATGGGCGACCAGTTGCTGCGTGAGGTCGGCCTGCGCTTGCGTGAAGATTTGCGTAGCCAGGACACCCTGGCGCGGATCGGCGGCGATGAGTTTGTGTTGCTGGTGCAACTCGCCGAGCCCAATGACGCGCTGAACCTGGCGGCGCGACAGGTGGGGCTGATCGCGCGCTCGTTCCGGGTCGCGGAACATGACTTGCAGATTTCCGCCAGCGTCGGCATCGCGCTCTATCCGGGCAACGGTCAGACCGCCGAGGAGTTGCTGATGAACGCCGACGCGGCGATGTACCACGCCAAGGGCGCCGGGAAAAACGGCCACAGCTTCTTCGACGCCTCGATGAACAGCAACGCGCGCAAACAGCTGCAATTGCTTCAGGACTTGCGCAACGCCCTGGATCAGCAGCAATTCAGCCTCTATTACCAGCCCAAGTTCGACGCCGGCCATGGCCGACCGGTGGGTGCCGAGGCGTTGCTGCGCTGGGAACACCCGACCCAGGGCATGCTTCAGCCGGACAGCTTCATCGATCTTGCGGAGAAGACCGGGCTGATCATTCCGATCGGCGAGTGGGTGCTCAATGAAGCCTGCCGTCAGATGCGCGAGTGGTACGTGCTCGGTTACACCGACTGGCGCATCGCGGTGAACCTCTCGGCCTTGCAGTTCTGCCACGCCGGGTTGGTCCAGAGCGTCGCCAAGGCCCTGGCCACTCATCATCTTCCGGCCAACAGCCTGACCCTGGAAATCACCGAAACCACCGCCATGAGCGATGCCGACGCGAGCATGACGGTGCTGCAGGAACTCTCGGAGATGGGCGTCGACCTGTCTATCGATGACTTTGGTACCGGCTATTCGAGCTTGATGTACCTCAAGCGCCTGCCGGCCAATGAACTGAAGATCGACCGGGGTTTCGTCCGCGATCTGGAACACGACAGCGACGACGCGGCCATCGTCTCGGCCATCGTCGCCCTCGGCCAGGCCCTGGGCTTGCGGATTGTCGCCGAAGGGGTTGAAACCGGTGTCCAGCAAGACTTCCTGACCCAGTTGGGCTGCGACTCGTTGCAGGGTTACCTGCTGGGGCATCCGCTGCCGGCCGATCGCTTCATGGCCGATATTCACCGAGGGGAGCAATTGGCGGCTGGCTGAAACCGGGCAGCTTATTGGGGGCAGACCTGTGGCGAGGGAGCTTGCTCCCGCTCGGCTGCGCAGCAGTCGCAAAACCAGTCGGCCTGGCAGGTCTGAAAAAATGAGGGGGCCGCTGCGCGCCCCAGCGGGAGCAAGCTCCCTCGCCACAGAAGCATCTTCAGCCACAGGAATAGGTTCACTTCAGATTGCCATCAGTGCAGCCATTGACGCAGGTTCATGCAAAACCCGCCGATGGCGGTTATTCTTGGCCCCGACTGCATACGCTTGAAACGGGGGAATGCCAGCATGGACAAAGTCATCGTAATCACCGGCGGCAGCCGCGGAATTGGCGCCGCCACGGCCCTGTTGGCTGCAGAGCAGGGCTATCGGATCTGTGTCAACTATCAGTCCGACGAACAGGCGGCGCACAGTGTGCTGGAACAAGTCCGCGCACTCGGCGCCCAAGCCATTGCGGTACGCGCCGATGTCAGCATCGAAGACGAGGTGATCGGCCTGTTCCACCGCGTAGATACCGAACTCGGTCGGGTCACAGCGCTGGTGAACAACGCCGGCACTGTCGGGCAAAAGTCGCGGATCGACGAAATGTCCGAATTCCGTATTCTGAAAATCCTCAAGACCAACGTCCTGGCGCCGATCCTCTGCGCCAAACACGCGATCCTGCGCATGTCACCCAAACATGGCGGGCAGGGCGGCAGCATCGTCAACGTGTCGTCGGTCGCTGCCCGCTTGGGCGCCCCCAGCGAATATGTCGACTACGCTGCGTCCAAAGGCGCGCTGGACACCTTCACCATCGGTCTGTCCAAGGAAGTGGCGGGCGAGGGTATTCGCGTCAACGCCGTGCGGCCGGGTTACATCTACACCGATTTCCATGCATTGAGCGGCGATCCGGACCGGGTCAGCAAGCTGGAGTCGGCAATCCCGATGGCCCGGGGTGGGCGGCCGGATGAAGTGGCGGAGGCGATTGTGTGGTTGTTGTCGGATAAGGCTTCTTATGCGACAGGGACTTTCGTCGACCTGGGTGGTGGGCGGTAAGGATCAGGAGCAAGACCAAAAGATCGCAGCCTTCGGCAGCTCCTACAGGTGTACGCTAATTCCCTGTAGGAGCTGCCGAAGGCTGCGATCTTTTGATTTTAGAAGGATCTGACAATCCGCCCCAACGTCTCCATCGCCTTCTCCGAATCCTCAGTCCACGGGCTGCCGTAATTCAACCGAATACAATTCCTGAACCGCTGGGTCGGTGAAAAGATCGGCCCGGGGGCGATGCTGATCCCTTGCGCCAGCGCCATCTGAAACAACTTCAACGAATCCATCTGCGGCGGCAGTTCCAGCCACAAAAAGTACCCTCCCGCCGGCTGACTAACGCGCGTCTGGGCCGGGAAGTAGCGGGCGATGGCGGCGAGCATGGCGCTTTGCTGTTCTTCCAGGGCGTAGCGCAGTTTGCGCAGGTGCCGGTCGTAGCCGCCGTGTTGCAGGTAATCGGCGATGGCGGCTTGGGCCGGCATCGAGGCGCAGAGTGAGGTCATCAGTTTCAGGCGCTCGATCTTCTGCGCATAACGCCCGGCCGCGACCCAGCCGATGCGATAACCGGGGGCCAGGCTCTTGGCGAACGAACCGCAGTGCATCACCAACCCTTCAGTGTCGAAAGCCTTGGCCGGTTTTGGCGCCTGTTGCCCATAGTAGAGCTCGGCGTAGACGTCGTCCTCGATCAGCGGCACCTGATGGCTGCGCAACAACTCCACGAGTTCCTGCTTCTTCGCCTCGGGCATGGTCGCGCCCATGGGGTTTTGGAAACTGGTCATGCACCAACAGGCTTTGATCGGATGCCGTTCCAGCGTCTGGGCCAGCACACCAAGGTCAATGCCATCGCGCGGGTGCACGGGAATTTCCACTGCTTTGAGCTTCAGCCGTTCCAGCACTTGCAGGCTGGCGTAGAACGCCGGGGCTTCGATGGCCACCAGATCGCCGGGTTCGGTGACCGCTTGCAGGCACAGGTTCAGGGCTTCGAGAGCGCCGTTGGTGATCAGCAACTCTTCCATGGGCAGCATCAGCCCGCCGACCATGTAGCGCAGGGCGATTTGTCGACGCAGTTGCGGGTTGCCCGGCGACATGTCGGTGACCACCATGCGCGGGTCCATCTCCCGGGCGGCACTGGCCAGTGAGCGGGACAACCGCTGCAGCGGGAACAGCGTGGGGCTGGGGAAGGCCGAGCCGAAGGGCACGGTGTTCGGGTCTTTGATTGAGTCCAGCACCGAGAACACCAGTTCGCTGACGTCGACTTCGGTGGACTCGTTGACCTGGCTGCTGATCACCGGCTCCGAAAACGGGCTCGGTGCATGGGTATTGACGAAGTAACCGGAGCGCGGCCGGGCGCGGATCAGGCCACGGCGCTCAAGCAGGTAATAGGCCTGGAACACCGTGGACGGGCTGACCCCGTAAGTCTGGCTGGCGTAGCGCACCGACGGCACCCGCTGGCCGGGACCGAGGACGCCGGAGCGGATCAGTTCAGCGATATCGTCGGCGAATTTTTCGTAGCGTTTCATCGGGTGCCTGGATAGGTGTCATTCATTAAAAAATGGGTGGCAGTCAAGTCGCCAAGATCGCAGCCTTCGGCAGCTCCTACAATGGATCGGCGTACACCTGTAGGAGCTGCCGAAGGCTGCGATCTTTGGCTTTGCATCTTAATGGCTCAACGGTTCATCGGCGCAACAAACCGGCTCTTGGCCACGCTGTAGATGTCCGGCTCATCACTGTCGACAATCTTGAAACTGATCGTCTGCGAGCTGCTGCTCGGCCGCTCCGTGGTCATGGCCACCGACACCGGCACATCCACAATCTCGCCCGGTGCCAGGCTCAGTTCGGTCTTGCCTTGCAGCTGGAAGCCATCGCCATCGACCAGCGTCAATCGATAATCCTGACGTTGCTGGGTCTTGTTGATGACCTTCAAGCTGTAGATGTTTTCGATCTGGCCTTCACTGTTCTCGCGGAACAGGCCACGGTCCTTGCTCACGTCCAGCGACACCATCGGCCGTTCCACCAGCGCCAGGGCGAGGGCGCCGATCATTACCAGTAGCACGGCGGTATAACCGATCAGTCGCGGCCTCAGAAGGTGGGTTTTGCCGCCCTGCAGTTCATGCTCCGAGGTGTAGCTGATCAGCCCACGGGCGTAGCCCATTTTGTCCATGATCGAATCACAGGCGTCGATGCACGCGGCGCAACCGATGCATTCCATCTGCAAGCCGTCGCGAATGTCGATGCCGGTCGGGCAGACCTGCACGCACAATTGGCAATCGATGCAATCACCCAGTCCGACCTCGGTGGGTTTGACGTCACGTTTGCGCGGGCCACGGTTTTCGCCGCGGGCCACGTCGTAGGAAATGGTCAGGGTGTCCTTGTCGAACATCACGCTCTGAAACCGCGCATACGGACACATGTGCATGCACACTGCTTCGCGCAACCAACCGGCATTGATGTAAGTAGCCCCGGTAAAGAACAGCACCCAAAACAGGCTGACACCGCCGATTTGCAAGGTCAGCAATTCTTCGGCCAGCGGACGGATCGGCGTGAAGTAGCCGACAAAGGTCAGGCCGGTGAGCAGGCTGATCGCCAGCCACAGGGTGTGTTTGGCCGAGCGGCGGATCAGTTTGTTCAGGCCCCAGGGGGCGGCTTGCAGCTTGATTCGCTGGTTGCGCTCGCCTTCGGTGATTTTCTCGCACCACATGAAGATCCAGGTCCAGGAACTCTGCGGGCAGGTGTAACCGCACCAGACCCTGCCGGCGAACACGGTGATCGCAAACAGGCCGAACGCAGCGATGATCAGCAGCGCCGAAAGCAGAATGAAATCCTGTGGCCAGAAGGTCGCGCCGAAGATGTGAAATTTGCTTTCGGAAAGGTCCCAGAGCACTGCCTGGCGGCCACCCCAGTTCAACCACACGGTGCCGAAGAACAGCAGAAACAGAACCCCCGCGCCACTCATGCGCAGGGTGCGGAATACACCCGTGAAGCTGCGGGTGTGGATCAGGTTGTCGCTGGATTTGGCCTTTATCGTTGGACGCAAAGGTTCATTGCTTTTTAAGAATGAGGCATTTTCAACGGTTCGGACGGGGATTCTATCGCTCATGGTCTTTCGCTCATCAGCCTCCATCAGGCCTGAGCACTATGACCAGCGATCTGTTTGCATAACAGACTCAGCTAAAGCAATAAAAAGCGGATCAGATGGGTTGTCCGCACCCGCCTGCGACAACTTGATGCACCCGCCATGGTTGGCCACAAACGCCTATGCCAGTTGCTTGTGGTGTGAGTTGATGCGGGTCAGTCAAATCACCGAATCACTGTCCGTGGCCTTCAAATGTCGGCGACTGTCCACTGCGCCTGCTACGGTCAATGCATCGGCTTCTGCTTCGGTGATGTAGATGCGCTGGCCGTTGAGGTCGACCGCCGACATGGATTTTTCCCCGTCGGTGATGATGGTCACGTCGGGGCAAAGACGGATTTCTTCGCCGTTTTGGGTGATGAAGAAGCAGGTCTGGTTTTCGATGCGCACGGTCATGGAGGCGTCCTTTTTCGGCGGATTCTGAAGTGTTAGGACGCATCCGCCGGTCATCGTTCTGTGCAACCGATTAATGGTGGGTACGGTCCACCCTCTATCGAGTCATTAAATCATCACAAGGACTGCGCCATGGACGCTTGGTGGCACGAGGTTTGGGTGACGCTGCAAGCGGAGTTCGCCGACATTGGCGATGCTTCACAACTGACGCGCATTACCGTGCGTTTGCTGATGGCGGCCTTGCTGGGTGGCATTCTCGGTTTCGAACGTGAACAGAAGGGCAAGGCTGCCGGGGTTCGCACCCACATGCTGGTGGCGCTCGGCGCGGCATTGTTTGTGCTGGTGCCGCAGATGTCAGGATCCCAGGCCGACGCCATGAGCCGGGTGGTGCAGGGCGTAATCGCCGGCATCGGGTTTCTGGGCGCCGGGACTATCCTGAAAAACACTGATGGCGATGAGGGCCATGTCAAAGGCCTGACCACCGCCGCCGGTTTGTGGATGACGGCGGCCATTGGTGTTTCGGCCGGAATGGGCCGCGAGGCGACGGCGGTGCTCAGTACGTTGCTGGCGTTGGTGATTCTCGGTGTGATGCCGGTCGTGGTGCGCCAGATTGAAAAGGATCGAACCCCGTAGGAGCTGCCGCAGGCTGCGATCTTTTGATCTTTATCTTTATACCGATTTGGAGATTGCTGAAGAACAAGATCAAAAGATCGCAGCCTTCGGCAGCTCCTACATTGAGCCTTCATGCGCTTACGGATGTACGATTTCCGGTGGCTGCACAGTCGATGGCGGCTCTTCGCGCGGTGGCGGGTTGGTGCCCGGCGGTTCCTGTTCAGGGACGGGGGCGGGTTCGGTCGGCGGTGTTGGCTGTATCGGCGGTACCGTCGGCTCATCAATGTTCGGATCGGGTGTCTCGGCCGGGATTGGAATACTCATCGATACAGTCTCCAGTGGCAGATGGCGTGAGTCGTGCTTAAGTTGGTTGACCCGTACACAGGGAATTTGATTCCCCGAAAGACTTGGCAAATCCCTCTGAACTTTTACCGACGCCTGCTGTTCGGAACTTAAGTGAGTTCATGTCGGGGCAGACCGCTTCGTGTGAACGACGACCAGGCACAAGAGCGTCCTTGGGGCGTTAAGGAGAGATGCTCGATGACCGCTGAGAAACCCACAGAGTTGAGCTACAACCCGCATATACCGCTGTCGCAGGCGTTACTGCTACCGCGGATCGTGATCGAAAACACCATGCCGACCCTCGATGGCGGGCAATTCGCCGTTAAAGCCGTGATTGATCAGGACGTGGTGGTGACCAGCAAAGTGTTTGCCGACGGTCACGACAAACTGGCCGTGCGCATCCGCTGGCGTGCCGACGGCGACGAAGACTGGCAGAGCGAGGTGATGGCCGAGCTGGGCAATAACGGCTGGCAGGGCCAGTTTCGTGTCAACAAGCAGGGGCGTTATGTGTTCTGCCTCGAAGCCTGGATCGATCAGTTCGCCAGCTTTTGTTATGAGCTGAAAAAAAAGCACGACGCCGGCGTCTCGGTCAGCCTGGAGTTGCAGGAAGGGCGCACCCACGTCCAACAGGCAGCCGAACGCTCTGAAGGCCCGCTCAGTGAACAACTGGCGGCGTTGCACCATGAACTGTCCGGTCTGCTCGAAACCGAGCAGGTCGCTTTGTTTCTGCACCAGCGCAGCGCGGACTTGATGGCCCAGGCTGACCATCGTCCCTTCCTGAGCCTGAGCCCTGAATACCCGGTAGACGTGGAGCGAGATCTGGCACAGTTCGCCAGCTGGTATGAATTGTTTCCGCGTTCGATCACCGACGATCCGGCCCGTCATGGCACTTTCAACGACGTGCATTCGCGGCTGGCGATGATCCAGGACATGGGCTTCGACGTGCTGTATTTCACGCCGATCCACCCGATCGGCCGCAGCTACCGCAAAGGCCCGAACAATTCGTTGATCGCCGGCCCGGACGACCCGGGTAGCCCTTACGCTATTGGCAGCGAAGAGGGTGGGCATGAGGCGATTCACTCGGAACTGGGTACTCGCGAAGATTTTCGCCGGCTCGTCGCGGCCGCCGCCGAGCACGGGCTGGAAGTCGCCCTCGATTTCGCGATTCAGTGTTCCCAGGACCACCCGTGGCTCAAACAGCATCCGGGCTGGTTCAACTGGCGGCCGGACGGCACGATCAAATACGCCGAGAACCCGCCGAAGAAATACCAGGACATCGTCAACGTCGATTTCTATGCCGTGGACGCGATTCCCGGCCTGTGGATCGAGCTGCGTGACATTGTGGTGGGTTGGGTCGAGGAGGGCGTGAAGCTGTTTCGCGTCGATAACCCTCACACCAAGCCGTTGCCGTTCTGGCAATGGATGATCGCCGATGTGCGGGCGCTGTACCCCGAGGTGATCTTCCTGGCCGAAGCCTTTACCACCCCGGCGATGATGGCGCGTTTGGGCAAGGTCGGTTACTCCCAGAGCTACACCTATTTCACCTGGCGCAACACCAAGACCGAGCTGGCGACCTATCTCACCGAACTCAATGAGTCGCCGTGGCGTGAATGCTACCGGCCGAATTTTTTCGTCAACACGCCGGACATCAACCCGGCGTTCCTGCATGAATCCGGGCGCGCCGGTTTTCTCATCCGTGCCGCGCTGGCGACCATGGGTTCCGGGCTGTGGGGCATGTATTCGGGGTTTGAGCTATGTGAAGCGGCACCGGTACCGGGCCGGGAGGAATACCTCAATTCCGAGAAGTACGAAATCCGCCCACGAGACTTCAATGCGCCGGGCAACATAATTGCCGAAATCGCCCAGCTTAACCGCATCCGCCGGCAGAACCCGGCGCTGCACACGCACTTGGGCCTGAAGGTCTACAACGCGTGGAACGACAATATTTTGTACTTCGGCAAACGCAGCGTCGACGGCAGCAATTTCATTCTGGTGGCGGTCAGCCTCGATCCGCATCACGCCCAGGAGGCAAACTTCGAATTGCCGCTGTGGGAAATGGGCCTGCCCGATGATGCCGTCACTCAGGGCGAAGACTTGATGAACGGCCACCGCTGGACCTGGCACGGCAAGTACCAGTTCATGCGGATCGAACCGTGGCATCTGCCGTTCGGGATTTGGAGGATCAGCGCTTCTTGACTGCGCCGCGCATCCCTGTGAGGACACTCTTTTGCTGGCGGAGAAATGACCCCGTAGGAGCTGCCGAAGGCTGCGATCTTTTGATTTTTGGGTGCAGCGCAAATGGCACAAGATCAAAAGATCGCAGCCTTCGGCAGCTCCTACAGAGGTCGCCAGGTTTGAGAGATGTGTAGATACCGTATAGGTGGTGCGCCTTAGTGGCTTTATTGAATTGAACAGGAGTTACAAATGGCGAAGAAACCCAGGTCAGCCACCTTTATCAAGGACCCGCTCTGGTACAAGGATGCGGTGATCTACCAGGTTCACGTTAAGTCTTTTTTCGACTCCAACAACGACGGGATCGGCGACTTTCCCGGCCTTATCGCCAAACTCGATTACATTGCCGATCTGGGCGTCAACACCATCTGGCTGTTGCCGTTCTACCCCTCGCCACGACGTGACGATGGCTATGACATCGCTGAATACCGTGGCGTGCATCCTGACTACGGCACCATGGCCGATGCCAAGCGCTTCATTGCCGAGGCCCATAAACGCGGCCTGCGGGTGATTACCGAACTGGTCATCAACCACACCTCGGACCAGCACGCGTGGTTCCAGCGCGCGCGCAAGGCCAAGCCCGGTTCGGCGGCCCGCGACTTCTATGTCTGGTCCGATAACGATCAGAAATACGATGGCACCCGCATCATCTTTCTCGACACCGAAAAGTCCAACTGGACCTGGGACCCGGTAGCCGGTCAGTACTTCTGGCACCGTTTCTATTCCCACCAGCCGGACCTGAACTTCGACAACCCGCAAGTCATGAAAGCGGTGCTGTCGGTGATGCGTTACTGGCTCGACATGGGCATCGACGGTCTGCGGCTGGATGCGATCCCGTACCTGATCGAGCGCGACGGCACCAACAACGAAAACCTGCCCGAGACCCACGACGTCCTCAAGCAGATCCGTGCCGAGATCGACGCCAATTACCCTGATCGCATGCTGCTGGCCGAGGCCAATCAGTGGCCGGAAGATACTCAGTTGTACTTTGGCAACACCTCTGCCGACGGCCAGAACGGCGACGAATGCCACATGGCCTTTCACTTCCCGCTGATGCCGCGCATGTACATGGCGCTGGCCCAGGAAGATCGTTTCCCGATCACCGATATTTTGCGCCAGACTCCGGAAATTCCCGCCAACTGCCAGTGGGCGATTTTCCTGCGCAACCACGATGAGCTGACCCTGGAAATGGTCACCGATCGGGAGCGCGATTACCTGTGGAATTACTACGCCGCCGACCGCCGGGCGCGAATCAATCTGGGGATTCGCCGGCGTCTGGCGCCGTTGATGGAACGTGATCGTCGCCGCGTGGAATTGCTCAACAGTTTGCTGCTGTCGATGCCCGGCACGCCGACCCTGTATTACGGCGATGAAATCGGCATGGGCGATAACATCTACCTCGGCGACCGCGACGGTGTGCGCACGCCGATGCAATGGTCGATCGACCGTAATGGCGGTTTCTCCCGCGCCGACCCGGCCAGCCTGGTGCTGCCGCCGATCATGGACCCGCTCTATGGCTACCTGTCGGTCAACGTCGAAACCCAGGCCGGTGACCCTCATTCATTGTTGAACTGGAACCGGCGCCTGCTCGCGGTGCGCAAGCAGTCCAAGGCCTTCGGTCGTGGGACGTTGAAGATGCTCTCACCGAGTAATCGACGGATTCTGGCTTACACCCGCGAATTCACCGGCCCGGACGGCAAGCACGAGATTATTTTGTGCGTGGCCAACGTGTCCCGCAGCGCGCAGGCGGCAGAGCTGGATCTGTCGGCTTATGTCGGCATGGTTCCGGTGGAGATGCTCGGCGGCAATGCATTCCCGCCCATCGGCCAGTTGAATTTCCTGCTGACACTGGCGCCTTACGGTTTTTATTGGTTCGGGCTGGCGGCGGAAAACCAAATGCCGAGCTGGCACGTGGAGCCGGCGCAAAGCCTGCCGGACTTCACCACCCTGGTGCTGAAGAAACGCATGGAAGAGCTGCTCGAAGCGCCGTCCCGCCACACCCTGGAACAGGGCATCCTGCCAAGCTGGTTGCAAAACCGCCGCTGGTACGCCGGTAAGGACGGCGTCATCGACAACGTCAACCTCGCTTACGGCGTGCGTTTTGGCGACCCGCAGCATCCCGTGCTGCTGGGTGAGATCGACGTCACCAGCGGCGGTCAGACCAGCCGTTACCAGTTGCCATTCGGTTTTATCTCCGAGGAACAGGTCGGCGCGGCGTTGCCGCAGCAATTGGCACTGGCCCGGGTCCGGCGCGGTCGTCAGGTCGGCTTGATCACCGATGCCTTCAGCCTCGACAGCTTTGTTCATGCCGTGTTGCAGAGCATGCAGGCCGGCATGGTGTTGCCGTCAGACGGTGGCGAGATCCGTTTCGAGCCGACCGACGAACTGACCAGGCTTGGCCTGACGGCCGAGTCGGAGGTGCGGTACCTGTCCGCCGAGCAATCCAACAGTTCGGTGGTGATTGGCAGCAGCCTGGTGCTGAAATTGATCCGCAAGGTCGCGTCAGGCGTGCACCCGGAACTGGAAATGAGTGCGTACCTGACCCATGCCGGTTTCCAGAATATTTCGCCGCTGCTGGGCGCGGTGATTCGTCGCGATGCGGCGGGCGAGGACACGCTGTTGATGATCGCCCAAGGCTACTTGAGCAATCAGGGCGACGCGTGGGAGTGGACCCAGAACAACCTCGAACGGGCACTTCGCGACGAACTCGCTGATGCCGTGTCGGAGCAGGAGCAGCACTACAACGCCCTCGGCGAGCTGAAGGATTTTGCCGGCATGCTCGGCCAGCGCCTGGGGGAAATGCATCAGGTGTTGGCGGCCCCGAGCGCTAACCCGGACTTCGCCCCACAGATCACCACCCAGAAAGATGCCCTGGCCTCGGCCAAGGACGTGGCGGCGCAACTGGAACATGCCCTGAAGCTACTCAAACAGCATCAAACTGAACTGAACACCGCGGATCAGGCATTGGTCAATCGTTTGCTGGACAACAAAAAAGCCATCCTCAGCCATGTCCAGGAACTGGGTAAAAAGGCTGCTGGCGGGTTACGTATTCGCGTCCATGGCGACTTGCACCTGGGGCAGGTGCTGGTGATCAAGGGCGATGCCTACCTGATCGATTTCGAGGGAGAACCGGCCCGGCCGCTGCATGAGCGCCGAGGCAAACACAGCCCTTATAAAGATGTCAGCGGCGTGTTGCGCTCCTTCGATTACGCCGCGGCCATGACGATCAACGTGCACAACGTCGATAACACCGCCGACGCCCAGGCCGCGCGGCAACGGGTCGCCGATCGTTATCTGAAAGAGGCGCGGCAAGCATTTGTCGACGCTTATCGGCTGGCGGCAGCTAGTCTTGCTCATGCATGGCAAGATCCTGAAGGCGAGGACGCCGCGCTGGCGTTGTTCGGTCTGGAGAAGGCGGCTTATGAAGTGGCCTATGAGGCTGAAAATCGCCCCACCTGGCTGCCCGTGCCGTTGCACGGTCTGTACGGGTTATTGAGTGGGCTCAAACCCTTTTCCGATCTTGGTGGAGAGTAGTCATGAGTATCTCGAACAAGGAACAGGGGCACGTGGAACAGGCGCTGCTGCCCAGGGCACGGGATATCGATGCGTTGGTACGCGCTGAGCATCGGGATCCCTTCGCAATTCTCGGCCCGCACGGCGATGGCGCTGGCGGGCAATTCATTCGCGCCTATCTACCGGACGCCTTGAGCGTGCAGGTGGTGGACAAGGAATCCGGGGAAGAGCTCGGCAGCCTTGAGACCACCCAAACCCCGGGGCTGTTCGTCGGGCACTTCGAGCGGGCCCGACCCTATCTGTTGCGAACCCGTTGGGCGGGTGGCGAGCAACTCGCCGAGGATCCTTACAGCTTTGGCCCGTTACTCGGCGAGATGGATTTGTACCTGTTCGCCGAGGGCAATCACCGGGACTTGAGCAGTTGCCTCGGCGCGCAACTGAAGACGGTCGATGGCGTGGAGGGTGTGCGCTTCGCCGTATGGGCGCCGAATGCCAAAAGGGTCTCGGTGGTTGGTGATTTCAACGTCTGGGACGGTCGTCGTCATCCGATGCGTCTGCGCCATCCCACCGGTGTCTGGGAGTTGTTCATTCCGCGCCTGCAAGCGGGGGAAGCCTACAAATACGAAATTCTCGGCGCCCACGGCATTCTGCCGCTCAAAGCCGACCCGATGGCCCTTGCCACCGCTTTGCCACCGGACACCGCATCGAAAGTCGCCTCGCCGCTGAAAATCGACTGGCAGGACCACGACTGGATGCAGTCGCGGGGCGAGCGGCAGCGAACCAGCGCACCGCTGTCGATCTACGAATTGCATGCCGGTTCCTGGCAATGCGAGCTGGATGACCTGGGCGAGGTCGCCCGTCAGTACACCTGGCCCGAGTTGGCCGAGCGGCTGATTCCTTATGTAAAGGAGCTGGGTTTCACCCACATCGAACTGATGCCGATCATGGAGCATCCGTTCGGTGGTTCCTGGGGTTATCAACTGCTGTCGCAATTCGCCCCGAGCGCCCGTTACGGCACGCCGGATGACTTCGCAGCGTTCGTCAATGCCTGTCACCAGGCCGAGATTGGCGTGATCCTCGATTGGGTGCCGGCGCATTTCCCCACCGATACCCACGGCCTGGCGCAGTTCGACGGCACGGCGTTGTACGAGTACGGCAACCCGCAGGAAGGTTTTCACCAGGACTGGGACACGCTGATCTACAATCTGGGTCGCACCGAGGTGCACGGCTACATGCTGGCCTCGGCGCTGCACTGGCTCAAGCATTTCCACGTCGATGGCCTGCGCGTGGACGCAGTGGCGTCGATGCTGTATCGCGATTACTCGCGCAAGGCCGGCGAGTGGGTGCCCAACCGTCACGGCGGTCGGGAGAATCTGGAGGCCATTGATTTCGTCCGCCATCTCAACGATGTGGTGGCCCTGGAAGCACCGGGGGCACTGGTGATTGCCGAAGAATCCACGGCGTGGCCGGGTGTCAGCCAGAGCACGCAACAGGGTGGGCTGGGTTTTGCCTATAAGTGGAACATGGGCTGGATGCACGACTCGCTGCATTACATTCAGCAGGATCCGGTGTACCGCGCCCATCATCACAATGAGCTGAGTTTCGGCCTGGTGTATGCCTGGTCCGAACGCTTCATCCTGCCGATTTCTCACGATGAAGTGGTGCATGGCAAGCATTCGCTGATTGACAAGATGCCGGGGGATCGCTGGCAGAAGTTTGCCAATTTGCGGGCTTATCTGAGTTTCATGTGGACGCATCCCGGCAAGAAATTGTTGTTCATGGGCTGCGAATTCGGCCAGTGGCGCGAGTGGAATCACGATCAGCAACTGGACTGGTATTTGCTGCAATACCCGGAACACCAAGGGGTGCGCAAACTGGTCGGTGACCTGAATCGGTTGTATCGCGAAGAACCGGCGCTGCACGATCAGGACGATGCCCCGCAAGGCTTCCAGTGGTTGATCGGCGACGATGCGGTCAACAGCGTCTATGCCTGGTTGCGCTGGAGCAAGGACGGACGTCCAGTGCTGGTGGTGGCGAACTTTACCCCGGTGCCGCGACAGTCCTACCGTGTCGGCGTGCCGTTTGCCGGGCGTTGGGTCGAGTTGATCAACAGCGATGCCGACACCTACGCCGGTTCCAATTACGGTAACGGCGGCGGAGTGTTCACCGACGAAGAACCGAGCCATGGACAGGCGCTCTCCGTGGAATTGAACCTGCCACCGTTGGCGGTGTTGATTCTGCGCCCGGAGGGTTGATCCAAAATCGCGTCGCTCCTATCGCGAGCAGGCTCGCTCCCACATTGGATTGTCGTCGTACATAAAACCAATGTGGGAGCGAGCCTGCTCGCGATGGCGTCAGAACTGACAACACCTGCCTGCGGTCCCACTCACCACCGCATCCGCACCCCCAAACTACCAATCAACCCGTTCAGATCATTGTCATCCACATCGCTGCTGTAATCGGCGCTGACGTACAGGCTGACCAAAGGCGTCACTCTGGCGACCAGCCCCAAACCCACATCCACCGTCGAGGATTTGCGGCTGCTGCTGATTTTGTCGACCTGATCCAGGCTCACGGTATTACCGGTGTATACCGTGTGCCACACGTTGGTTCGCACATAGGGTTCGACGGGCAGGCCGTTGATATCGTAACTGCCTTTCAAGCGTGCACCGACCCGACCGCTCCAGGATGACATGTCGCTGGAGGAGCCGTTGCCGGAGCCGGCATAGGGCGTATCCAGCGTAATGCGTTGGTTGATCAACTGCGCCTGGGGTTCGATCACCCAGTTATTACCCAGGCCAATCGGGAAACCACCTTCCACCGACAGCGTCACCGCGCTGCCTTCGGCGGCTTGTCGCGCGCCTTGGTCATTGCGGCTGTAGCCGTTGACCCGGCCGCCGCTGGCGCTCAAGTCTACGTGCCAGCCTTGTGGGCCGGTCAGGCTCCAGTAGGCGCCGAGACTCTGGCCTTGAAGGTTAAGCGTGTCATGGCCGGGGTCGGCGAGGGCGCGACTGGTCAGCAGACCGTTGTCATTGCCCTGGAATTGGGTGGTGCCGCCGATCAGTCCGACCCGCTGGGTATGGCCGCTGTTGCTTTGGACGGTCAGCAGCGCCGGGCTTTTGAATTCGCTGGCGCCAGGGATGGAAGAGCCTTGGGCCAGATAGTCGGTTTGGGCCTGCCGCGAGGTCTTTCCATAGACGTGGTCCCAAGCCGAAGGCGCGGCGTCTTCGACCGTCAGGCGTGAGCTTTGTAAGTCTGGATTGACGCGTGAACGGCCGGGATACGTGGCGGAGCCGGTGGGCAAGGTAAGGGTCGGCAGTGCCTGGTTATACCAAAGCGTTGGTTCATCCTCGGCAGACGAGGCCTGCACCTCCATGGATGAGCACAGCAGGAGTGAACTCGTGACGGTGCAAAAAGTGATTTTGATCTCTTGTGGGGTGAATGAAGTTTTCATGGAGGTCTACCTTGCAATGGCATGCGTATCTCGCTTTGGCGTCTCTCCTACCCCGAATGAGGGGCGACCGAATGGATTGGGGCAGGGTCAGACCCACCTTTTTTTACAGGAGTCTGGTGGCTTGCCCCTGATGGATTTCCGGGGGTAGTAAGCACTAGCTAAGAAGACTGCTGACGCTGCGTCAAGAAAGTGGCCGATAAGCGGTATGGCTATTTTAGGCGTTGTAAGTGACTGATTTTTGGCGCGTATATAAGTTGTTGTTTGTGCGAAAAATCATCCAGAAAGGCGCGGGCCAGACGCGTTGGGTAGGGGGCTATCGGTTGTTTGGTGGATGATCCAGTGCAGGATAAACAAACGGCGTCGGCGCGCCATTGCTGTCATTTTTTCTGTCAGCGGTGGCATCCTTGGCGACTGTCATTTGACGGTGTTACAGGCGCACTTCCACCGCCAGCGGCAAATGGTCCGACAGATGCGTCCAGGGTTTGTGGCCAAGTATTCGCGGTTCATGACTGCTGGCATTACGCAGGTAGATCCGGTCCAGGCGCAGGAGGGGAAAACGTGCCGGGTAAGTTTTCGCCGGTCGGCCATGATGGCGTTCGAAGGCTTCATGCAGGTAGTCGCGCCGGGCGAGGGCGGCATTGCCTTGCAACTGCCAGTCGTTGAAGTCGCCGGCAATAATCACCGGGGCGTCATCGGGCAACGATTCGAGCAACAGGCAGAGCAACTGCAGCTGCAGTTGTCGATGGCTTTCCAACAGGCTCAGGTGCACGCAAATGGCATGCACTTCGGCATGCCCTGGCACATCCAGTACGCAATGCAACAACCCGCGCCGCTCGGGGCCGGTGATCGAGACGTCGAGGTTGCGAAATTCGCGGATCGGGTATTTCGACAGCAGGGCATTGCCGTGGTGGCCGTCGGGGTAGACCGCGTTGCGACCGTAAGCGAAATCGCTCCACATGCTGTCGGCCAGGAACTCGTATTGCGAGGTCTGTGGCCAGTCGTTGTAGCGGGAAGAATGCCGGTCGTGCTCACCGACCACTTCCTGCAGAAACACCAGGTCTGCCGACGTGCTGCGTACCGCTTCACGCAACTCCGGGAGGATAAAACGCCGGTTGAGGGCAGTGAAGCCTTTATGGGTGTTGACCGTCAGCACTCTGAGTCGATGAACCGCCGCAGGCGTGTTCGGTGGCATAGATTCGACGGCCTGTCGTTCGGCATCGCTGGTCACGTTCACTCCTCTGAATCAGGCTGATGTATGCATGCGACTGGTGCATGGGCGAGCAGTTCAGTTTGAGCGACACTAATCCAATGTGGGAGCGGGCGACTGTGGCGAGGCTTTTGTGGCGAGGGAGCTTGCTCCCGTTCGGCTGCGAAGCAGTCGCAAAGCTTTTGGGGCCGCTTCGTGCCCCAGCGGGAGCAAGCTCCCTCGCCACAAAGGCGCTCTCGCCAAAACATTCCTCGAATGACTTAGACAAACACAATTTCATACGGCAAACGCATGCGCTCCAGAAGCACCCGGGGCACTGACGGGGAGGCGCCGATCATCGGCTCACCGTCGAGTTGGCTGGCGTAGGCGTAGGTGGCATGGCTTTTACGCGCGACGGTCCAGGTGTCGAGGCGTACCTTGCGCGCGCGATCCCAGGGGATCAGCCCATGCTCACGTGTCGGCCAGTGCCAGGCCCAAACCGGTATTTCGTTGAGCGTCGCACCGACCAGCGCTGCGGCCCTGGCGCTGGCGCGGCCGACGGCGTTGTGGTCGAGGTTGCCGTCTTCGCGCCAAGTGGTGAACACCACATCGCCGGGGCGCAAGTAGCGAACGATGAATTGGGTCAGTTCAGACTCCCGTTCGGCCAGCCCGCTGTCGGTGAAGCCGGCACGAATCCACTTCAGGCTGTGCATCGGCACTCCGAGCCGGCGCAAGGCTTCGACGCTTTCCTGGGGGCGGAATACGCTCAGGCGTTTCTGTGACCACTGTCGCGAACCAAAATGACTGTAGCTACCGTCGGTGATCGAGATCAATTGCAGAGGATGGCCAAGGGCGCACAGCTGTTGCAGGAGGCCGCCGCAGGTCACCACTTCATCGCCAGGATGCGGCGCGATCACCACTGCGCGAGCGCCGGCCGGGACCAGGGTTTCGGTATTGATGACAGGGATGTTGTCCAGTTGCTGGGCGCTGTTCCAGATCTGCACGGGCAGACCACTTTCGCTGATGGAAACCGTTTTCATAGGCGCTACGTCCTTGTTCTGTCTGGCCCTCAGTCGTGCGCAATGCTTGCGAGGGCGCAAGCCTGGCAGACCCGTGAGAGCGGGTAGATAGCAATATGCAGCGCTCCGAACCCTGGATTGCTGCGGGCAGAGTATTGCTCATGGATCGCTATTCGTCGCCTCAGTCTTTGGTCTGATGCGGTTTTTTTAACCCAGGCTGTGTCAGGTTTCGCAAATAGACAGCGAAACCGTCCCTACGGATTTCATTACGGCTTGCCCCCGAGAGCCCTGTTCACTCTTCTTCTTCGCGCTGCAATTCGAACAGCAGCAGCGAGCGGCCGGTGACTGAATATTCGTGACCGAACTCGAAGCGTTCCTGGCCACGAATCGAGGGTTGATTGGTATCGATCATGCAGGTCCAGAAACCGCCGTCAGGCACTTCCGGGAGCAGGAAGTTGACGATGTCATGGTGGGCGTTAACCACCAGCAGCAGGGTCGCGTCGCCGCCCTTGCGGCGAATGCCGGTTTCCTGGGCGCGGCCATCGAGCAACATACCCAGGCAACGACCGTGGCCTTCTTCCCATTGTTCGATGGACATTTCGCTGCCGTCCGGGGCCAGCCAGGTCACGTCCTTGACGCCGATGTCTTCGTTGTAGTTGCCCACCAGGAAGCGCCCGCGACGCAGAATCGGATAGGCCAGGCGCAATTTGATCAGGCGTTTGACGAACTTGAGCAGGGACTTGCCGTCTTCGCTCAGGTCCCAATTGACCCAACCGATCTCGCTGTCCTGACAGTAAGCATTGTTGTTGCCTTCCTGGGTGCGGGCGAATTCGTCGCCAGCCACCAGCATTGGCGTGCCCTGGGACAGTAGCAACGTGGCGAAGAAGTTGCGCATTTGCCGCTGGCGCAGCTCATTGATCTCGGGATCGTCGGTGGGGCCTTCGACACCGTGGTTCCAGGACAGGTTGTTGTTGGTGCCGTCCTGATTGTTCTCGTCGTTGGCTTCGTTGTGTTTGTCGTTGTACGACACCAGGTCGTTCAGGGTGAAACCGTCGTGGGCGGTGACGAAGTTCACCGAGGCATACGGTCGCCGGCCACGCTGATTGAACATCTCGCCGGAGGCGGTCATGCGACTGGCGAAGTCCGCCAGTTGGCCGTCGTCGCCTTTCCAGAACGCGCGCACGGTGTCGCGGAATTTGTCATTCCACTCAACCCAACCCGGCGGAAAGTTCCCGACTTGATAGCCCCCGGGGCCGCAATCCCAGGCTTCTGCAATCATCTTCACCTGGCGCAGCACCGGGTCCTGGCGGCAGGCCACGAGAAAGCTGTGACGCTCGTCGAAACCGTCGTGGTAACGGCCGAGGATGGTCGCCAGGTCGAAACGGAAACCGTCCACATGCATTTCCGTGGCCCAGTAACGCAGGGAGTCGGTGACCATTTGCAGCACGCACGGGTGACTCAGGTCCAGAGTGTTGCCGGTCCCCGAATCGTTGATGTAGTAGCGCTTGTCGTCAGGCATCAAGCGGTAGTAAGAGGCGTTGTCGATGCCGCGCATCGACAGGGTCGGGCCTTGTTCGTTGCCCTCGGCGGTGTGGTTGTAGACCACGTCGAGGATCACTTCCAGATTGGCCTCGTGCAGGTGCGCGACCATCTCCTTGAACTCGGCGATCTTGCCGCTGGCCAGGTAGCGCGGGTCCGGGGCAAAGAATGCGATGCTGTTGTAACCCCAGTAGTTGGTCATGCCTTTGTGCAGCAGATGCTGGTCATTGACGAAGGCATGAATCGGCAGCAATTCCACGGTCGACACGCCGAGCTTGCGGATGTGTTCGAGCACGTCATCGACCATCAACCCGGCGAAGGTGCCACGCAGGTTCTCGGGGACGGAGGGGTGACGCATGCTGAAACCGCGTACGTGTGTTTCATAAATGATCGTTTTGTCCCACGGCACGCTGACGCGATGGTCATGACCCCAGGTGTGAGCCGGGTCGATCACTTTGCATTTGGGCACGAAGGGCGCGCTGTCCCGCTCATCGAAACTGAGGTCGGCGTCAGGGTGGCCGATGGTGTAGCCGAACAACGCTTCGGACCATTTCAATCGACCGACCAATTGCTTGGCGTAGGGATCGATCAGCAGCTTGTTGGGGTTGAAACGATGACCATTGGCCGGGTCGTAAGGACCGTACACGCGATAGCCGTAGATCAACCCCGGGTGGGCGTCAGGCAAGTAGCCGTGGTAGATCTCGTCGGTGTATTCCGGTAACTCGATACGCTCCAGTTCCACCTCGCCGGAATCGTCGAAGATGCACAGTTCGACCTTGGTCGCGTTAGCCGAAAACAGCGCGAAATTGACCCCCAGGCCATCCCAGGTCGCGCCTAGCGGGAAGGGCAAGCCTTCACGGATTCGCGAAGCCTCGGCACGAGGTTCGGGCGCGGTTTTCTTTGGACTGCTCATAGTTGCTCCTGCATGGGGTGACGGTACTCGACTGCGATGAACCGTGGCTCTGGTTTTTTTCGAGGGCGAGCGCGCCCTCGGTGGCGAGAGACACGCCACAAATCAAGCGAGGCAAGGCGATAAACGCGTCAGGTCGTTGGCGGTTTGCGCGCAGCGCGTGGCTTTTTCTCGACGCTTTTTTCGCCAAGCGGGGTCACTGTCGAAGCAGAGGGTTTGGCTTTGGCCTTGGTTTTGGGTTCGACGCCTTTGGCATTGAGCTTGCCGTCGGGCTTGCCGGTCGAGGACTTGGCGCCGAGGCTTTTGCTGCCAGTCGTTTTCGATGACTTGCCGGGCGCCAGCGCTTTGGCTTGGGCTTCAGCGTCGGCCAGTTTGCGGGCCATCTCCCAATGGCGCTCTTCCTGGCCCTCGGGTTTTCCTTCGGATTCCCAGATTTGATAGGCAAATTCGCGGATGCGTTTATCGTCGGTACTCATCGCAATGCTCCTGAACTGAACTCAAGCTTGGGTAATTTGGATAAAGAGATTGACCGGGAAATCCCCCAGCGCGGCGCTGACCATCAGCTCCCTGTGTTTTGTGACTGTGACGCTTGCAAAAAGTCCCTTCAGATTTTCTTCAGGGACAGCGAACGGCAATGTGACGCGTGTATCGCCCCAGAGCGGCGCGTCAATCTGTGGTACGGCACTGTTTTCCAGCAGTTCGGCACAGCGTATCGGTACTATCACGATAGCCCGTTTTCCCCGCCATTCACGAGCAAACGCCAGTACCCGGTGAGCCTGGCTGCCGAGGACTTCCAGGGCTTGATACGTCCCTTTTTGAAACAGCCCGGCATGCTCGGCACGTTGATGTAACGTCCGGGCGATCAGGGTTTGCTTGATGCCCCCGTCACGCCAGTTCACCAACAGATCGGGCAGGTCCAACCGTAGGTGCATGGTCTGCTGACGACTAACGTAATCCACCGGCCGGCGGTTGTCCGGATCGACCAGCGTGAAGTCCCAGAACTCGTTGCCCTGATAGAGGTCCGGTACCCCCGGCACGGTCATTCGCAGCAAGGTTTGCGCCAAGCCATTCAATGCACCCGGAGCGGCGATGCTCTGCGCCGCCGCACCGATGGCCGTGCGCAGTGGCTGGCCTTCGGGGCTGAGCAGCAGGCGTTCGAGAAACCCATGAGTGGCCTGTTCATACCCCTCGTTTGGCGCGCTCCAGCTGCTTTGCAACTTGGCTTCGCGCAGGGCTTTCTGTTGCCACTGCCAGAGGCGCTGGGCGTAGTTCTCGAGCGCCACCTGATCATCGCTGCGCAGCTCCAGCGGCCAACTGCCGAGGATCGCTTGATAAAGAATCAGCTCATCGCCCGCCGAGGGCGAGCCAGGTTCAGTGCGCAATTCGTCGGCCAGTGTTCGCCAGTGTTCGACCTGTTCGGCATACCAGACGCTACGCTCGCTCAACACCGCCAGACGCGCGCGGGTGTCTTCGCCGCGTTTGTGGTCGTGGGTGGCGGTGGCCAGCAGGTTGTCGGGGAATTCGGCGAGGCGATTGACGCAGGCAGCATGGAAGTCAGCCACCGGAGCACTGAACTGCTCGGTGTTGTAGCCAACATCGTTGCGCGACAGCAGCACCGCCGAGCGATAAAGCGCGGTGTCTTCCACTGCCTTGGCCGCCGCCGGTGAGGTCAGTTGCTGGAAGCGCACGCAGGCATGCTTGAGCAGTTTGCGTGGGCGGCCCACCGGGTGTTTGCGCCAGGGTTGACCGCCGAGCCAGCCGGACAGGCAATCGAGTACGGGCCAGTCGGCCTCGCCAAGGGTTTGCCTTGCACCGTCCATGGCCTGCTGGAAAAACACCTCGTCCTGGGCGCAGTTTCGGCCCAGCGGGCTGATGTAAGTGCGATACACCGGGAAGTGCACGATCAGTTCCTGCAAGGCCCGACGGATTGCGCCGAGGGTCAGATCCCGGGTCATCAGATCGTCCCGGGCCACTTGCAACAGGGCGTGGGCGACACTTTCAAAATCCCCGGCGAGGGAGCCGTTGAGAATCTGCTGGCGCGCCAGTTGCGCTTCCTGACCGAAATCGGCGGGCCGTTCGCTGTGCCGGCTCCAGAGTTCACCCAAGGTCTGGGCGCCTTCGGGGTCGTGTTGCAGCAACGACAACTGATTCATGAATTCGTAACCGGTGCTGCCATCGACGCACCAGTCGCGGCGCAGGGTTTCGCCCTCGCCAAGGATCTTTTCGACGTAGATCGGCAGGTGCCGATCCGGTGCCAGGCGATCGACTCTGCGCCGCAGTTTTCGGCAGTAACCACGCGGGTCGGCGAGGCCATCGATGTGATCGATGCGCAGCCCGTCGACAAGACCTTCGGCCACCAGCTCGAAGATTTTTGCATGAGTCGCCTCGAACACCGCCGGACGTTCGACGCGCAGGCCGCCCAGTTCATTGATGTCGAAAAAGCGCCGCCAGTTGATGTCGTCCGCCGCGGTGCGCCAACTGGCCAGGCGATAACTCTGGCGTTCGAGCAAGTTATGCAGGCGCTGGAAACCCTCGGGGGTGAGCGAGTCGTAGGTGCCGAGCGTGCGCAGGATGGCGTGAAGAATCGCCGGATCGCTGGCGAGTTCATGCAGCTCGGTTTTCAGCGCAATTGCCAGGCTGTACGCGTCGGTCTGGTAACTCAAGGTACTGAAGCGGTCTGCCAGGGATTTGAGCTGCTCGACTTGCCCGGCATTCAATTGATCATCGGCCTTGAGCAATTCGCCATAGTTGGTGGGGCAAATCGGGAAGTGATGTTCGTAGTGCTCGACATAAAAAGCGCCGCGCCGGGCATCGAAACGCAAGGGAAGGGTGCCGTCCTGCAAGGCGATGCCGTAATCGCTGCCCAAAAAAGGCAGCAGCAATTGGCCCTCCATCAACGGGTCGGGCGAGTGCCATTGAATGTCGAAGAACTCGCCGTAAGGGCTCAGTCGCCCCCATTCGAGCAAGTCGAGCCACCAAGGGTTATCGCCACCGCCGACGGCCATGTGATTGGAGACAATGTCGAGGATCAGTCCCATGTCCTGTTCGCGCAATGCAGCGACTAAACGGCGCAACGCAGCTTCGCCACCCAGCTCAGGGTTGACCGTGGTCGGGTCCACCACGTCGTAGCCATGCATGGACCCCGCGCGGGCGGCGAGCAGCGGCGAGGCATAGACGTGGCTGATGCCCAGGCTGGCGAAGTACGGCACCAGCGGCACCGCCTGGTCCAGAGTGAAACCTTTATGAAATTGCAGCCGCAGAGTCGCCCGCAGCGGTTGGTTGAACGGTTGATTCATTGGTCACGCTCGGCCGCCTGAAGTCGCGCACAGGCGAGCAGTTCCAGGCGCCGGGCGGCGTCCGGATCATCGAGCAGGGCTTCGCTGTCGCCGGGCAGCCTGCGGGACCAGTTGGGGTGGGTGTCGGTGGTGCCGGGCAGGTTGGCCTGCTGTTCGATCCCCAAGGCATCTTCCATTGGCAGCAATACCAGCGGCGCGCGGGTATGGCCGAGGAAGCGGATCGCGGCGTCGAGCACCTGATCGGTTTCGTGGGACTCCTCGCGAAAATTCTGCGGGTCCTCGCTCAGCACCCGACGCAAACCTTCGCGCTCGCGCTCACGGTGTTGGCGCCATTCGATTTCACCCGGGGCGTCGACCAGATTCAAGCGCGCGCTCCAGTCGATATCGCGGCCATGCCACCAGCCATTGAGCGTCGGCAGGTCATGGGTGCTGGTGGTTGCCAGGGCGTTGTCCGGCCAGTCGAGAATCGGCTTGAAGTGAGTATTGTCCTGTTCGAACAGCAGCACGCGCATGCCGAGAATCGAGCGCGCGATGAGTTTCTCGCGCAGACCCTCGGGCACGGTGCCGAGGTCTTCGCCGAGGACGATGGCCTGATGTCGATGGGATTCGAGGGTCAGCAAGCGCAGCAGGTCGTCCACCGGGTAATAGAGGTAGGCACCGTCGCTGGGGTGTGCGTCGTTGGGGATCACCCACAGTCGTTGCAGCCCCATGACGTGATCGATACGCAGGCCGCCGGCATGGGCGAAGTTGGCCCTCAGCATTTCGATGAACGCGCGAAAGCCGTTGCGCACCAGACCTTCGGGGGAGAACGCGGAAATGCCCCAGCCCTGGCCGGAACGATTGAGGATGTCCGGTGGCGCACCCACGGTCAGCGAGGTAAGCAATTCGTCCTGACGACTCCAGGCCTGGCTGCCGCCGCCGTCGGCGCCAACGGCCAGATCCGCGATCAGGCCAATGCCCATGCCGGCACCGCGGGCGGCGGCTTGGGCGCGTTCCAGGCTGCGCGCAATCAGCCATTGGCAGAACGCGTAGTAGCCGATGCGGGTCGAGTTTTCTTCGGCAAAATGCGCCAGAGCGGTGCTGCGCGGGTCACGCCATTGTTCGGGCCACTCGCGCCAATCGAGGCTTTCACCGTCCCGCGCACGGACTTCCTGGATCGCTTCAAAGCGGCAATGATTTTCCAGCGCTTCGCCACCGGCATGGCGGAAGCTGCTGAAATCCGGGTGCAAGGGGTGCTCGCCATGGGTGAATCCTTCGTACAAGGCTTCAAGCAAGCGATGCTTGGCTTCGGCGGCGGTGGGCCAGTCGATCAGCGGCAGTGCTTCAAGGTGCTTGAGCTCAGCGGCAAGGCCGGTGGCGTCGATCGCGGTGCGCAGGGCACGCTCACCGAGAATCGCACCGGGCGCCGCGTACAGGCTATTGAGAAACAAACGGCTGGATGGCGAGTAAGGGCTGTAACGCTGGGTGTCGCCGCTGAACATCGCATGCAGCGGGCTGATCGCCAACGCCTCGGCGCCTCGTTCCCCGGCCACCCGGGCCAGATCTTCGAGGGCCTGGGTATCGCCGAAACCGCCATCGCCGGGACGGCGCAGCGAGTACAGCTGCACGCTCAGGCCCCAGGCACGCGGGTTCTGACTGTCCACCGCGTCGCCGACGCTGTAGCAGCGCTGGGGGGCCACCGCCAGGGTGAAGGATTGATCATCGATGCTGACGTGCTGATAACCCACCGGCACCAGCCCGGGCAACACAGCCTTGTCATCGAGCTTCAAGTTGATCCGTGAGCCGTCTTCGAGATGGATTTCACATGGGGTTTGCGGTTCGAAGTAGTGGGCCAGGTCCAGGCCGACGCCCACATCGCACGTCAACAGCGGTGGCAGGTGCCGGGTTTGTTGCACTTCCTGCAATTGCAGCAGGCTGGCGTCGATCTCCTGGGCAGTATTGGCGGGATGGCCAAGCCCGCTGAGCACCGAGCGCAACACCGCCGGGGTCACTTTCTGTGGACGGCCATTGGCATCGATCCAGTCGACGGCCAGGCCTGCTCGGCTGGCCAGTATTTCCAGTTGCGCATTGCTCATGGGCGCTCTCCATCCGGGGGTAGCAAAGGGGCTGCGGCCGTGAGGCTGACTAGCGCGCAATACGGGGCAAGTGTGCCCTGATTCAACAGACCGGCCGATTGTGGCGGGTGTTCGAACAGCAATGTCGCGTCGGCCTGTGGGGAGTGGACCACGGGTGCATCGCTGAGGTTCAGGTCAATGCGCAACTGACTGCCATCGCCCAACCGCCAGCGCGCCGTCACCGCGCCCGCGGCCAGTACCTGCGCACCCAGCGCCTGGGCGCCGGGCAGGTGCGGGATGATGTGTTGATGGCGGATCTTCAGCAGTTGGCGATACAGCTCATAAACCGGCGATTGGCGGCTGGCGCTCAGTTTCGGCCGTGAAGCTTCGAAGGTCTGCGTCGCGTTCGGGTCGGGAATCTGCTCGCGTTTGTGCGGATCGGCAAAGGCGCTGAACGCCGCGAATTCATTGCGTCGTCCTTCGCGCACCAACTCCGCCAGTTCACCGTGGTGGCTGGTGAAAAACAGGAACGGTTGCTCGGCGGCGAATTCGTCGCCCATGAACATCAGCGGGATCATCGGCGACAACAGCAGCAACGCGGTGGCGGCATAAAGGGCATCAGGATGTGCCAACTGATGCAGGCGCTCGCCAAAGGCGCGATTGCCGATCTGGTCGTGGTTCTGCAGGAACAGCACGAAGGCCGTGGGCGGCAAGTGACCGCTCGGCTCACCGCGCGCCGTACCGTGGCGGGTGATGTGGCCCTGAAACACGAAGCCCTGGCTCAGGCAACGGGCGAGCTGTTCGGTGGGCTGCTCGGCATAATCGGCGTAATAGGCATCGGTTTCACCGGTGAGCAGAACGTGCAGGGCGTTATGGCCGTCATCGTTCCACTGCGCATCGAAACCTTGCTCCAGCAGGCTGGCCTGGTTGTGTTCGTTTTCCGCCATGAGCCACACGTGTCGCGCCGGATCGGTTTGCCGCCGCACCCGCTGCGCCAGCTCCTGAAGAAAGTCCGGGTCTTCGATGGCATGCACCGCGTCCAGACGCAGGCCGTCGAAGCGGTACTCCAGCAGCCACATCAGCGCGTTGTCGATAAAGAAGTCGCGCACCTCGCGCCGCCGGAAGTCGATCGCCGCGCCCCATGGGGTGTGTTTGTCTTCGCGGAAAAAGCCCTTGGCGTAGCGATGCAGGTAATTACCGTCGGGGCCGAAGTGGTTGTAGACCACGTCGAGAATCACCGCCAGGCCATGGCCGTGGGCCGTGTCGATCAGGTGTTTGAGTTGTTCGGGCGAACCGTAGGAGGCTTGAGGCGCGTAAAGCAAAACCCCGTCATAGCCCCAGTTACGTTCGCCGGGAAACTGCGCCAGTGGCATCAGTTCGATGGCGGTGATACCCAGCTCGACCAGGTGCGCCAGATGCTGCTCAACCTCGCTGAAGCCGCCGAGTGCACCAACGTGCAATTCGTAGATCACCGCCTCATTCCACGGTCGACCTTGCCAGGCGCTGTGTTGCCACCGATAGGCGAGGGGATCGACCACCACGCTGTGGCTGTCGATATCGCCCGCCTGGGCGCGGGAGGCCGGGTCCGGCACCGTAAGCTCGCCATCGATGTTGTAGCGGTAGCGGGTGCCCGCGGGGCAACGGGTGTTGATCACAAACCAGCCATCGGCCTGAGGCAGCAGTGGCAGGGATTGTCCATCTTCCAGTTCGAGACTGACGAAAAACGCATCTGGCGCCCACAAGGCAAAACGCGTGTGTTCTGCGTCCAGCATGATTGCGCCGTGGGGCCAGGTCTCAAGGGTCCGTAACGGCATCGTTGAAAGCCTCTTACTGTTTGCCCGATTTTCCCAGCGCTTTAGCCACCAGTTTTTCGTAGAGTTCGGCGTAGGGTTCGACTGCCTTGCACCAGTTGAACGGCGCCGCCATGGCTCGGCACCGCATCGCGTTGAGCAGGCCGGGGAAGGCGAACACCTTGAACGCGCGGCTCAGGGCTTCGCGATAACTTTCCACCGTGGATTCGTCGAAGAGGAAACCGGTCACGCCGTTTTCAATGGTGTCGGCCAGGCCACCGGTATTGCGGGCCACCGGCAATGAACCGAAGCGCTGGGCGTACATCTGGCTCAGGCCGCAGGGTTCATAACGCGAAGGCATCAGCAGGAAATCGCTGCCGGCAAACATCCGGCGGGCGTCGGTTTCATTGAAGCCGATGTGCACGCCGACTTGCCCGGGGAAGCGCAACGCCAGTTCACGCATGGCTTGTTCTTCTTCCGGTTCGCCACGGCCGATGATCGCGATTTGCCCGCCGTTGTCGACAATGTATTCAGCCACCGCTTCGGTCAGGTCCAGGCCTTTCTGGTAGACCAGCCGCGAAACCACAGCGAACAGCGGTCCTTCGGAGTCTTCGAGGTCGAACAGCCGGCGAACATGCGCCGCGTTGACTGCTTTGCCGTCCCAGTCGCCGATGCCGAACGGGTGGAACAGGTGCGGATCGGTCGCTGCATCCCAGCTTTCATCGATGCCGTTGGGAATCCCGCTGAGCAAGCCTTGCTGGGTCTTGGCGGCGAGAAAACCGTCGAGACCGCAGCCGAAGGCCGGCGTGGTGATTTCCTGGGCATAAGTCGCGCTGACGGTGGTGATGTGGCTCGAGTAGGCCATGCCGGCCTTGAGGAACGACATCTTGCCGTAAAACTCCATGCCTTCCTGTTGCAAGGCATGCATGGGGATACCAAGTTCCGGGCACGAGCCGAGGCTGGTGACCCCTTGGTACGCCAGGTTGTGAATGGTGAAAAGGGTCGGGGTGCGTTGGCCACGCCAGTGCATATAGGCCGGCGCCAGGCCTGCGGGCCAGTCGTGGGCGTGCACCAGGTCCGGGCACCAGTGAATCTGGGCGAGGTTGGCGGCGATATCGGCTGCCGCGAGGCCCAGGCGGGCGAAACGAATGTGGTTGTCCGGCCAGTCGCGGCCGTTGTTGGCGCCGTAAGGTGAACCTTCGCGCTCGTACAATTCAGGGCAGATCAACACGTAAATGACCAGGCCATCGGGCATGTCCATGCGCCCGATCTTGCAGGGCGGCAACGCCGCGTGCCCGCCCAGTTCACCGATGATATGAATCGGGTTTTCGCTATTCATCACTTGCGGATAACCGGGGATCAGCACACGGACATCGTGCAGATGCGCCATGGCCCGGGGCAGTGCGGCGGAAACGTCGCCAAGACCTCCGGTCTTTACCAGGTCGGCAATCTCCGAGGTGACGAACAGGACTCTTTTCTTGTTGGGATTCTGACTGACTACCGGTGCCAGTGTCTTGGGGGTCGGCATGTTGACCGATTTGGCATTGAGGATACCGACGGTGCTCGTTTCCCCGACCTGCTGATGAGCACGTTCTCCCTGGATATCTAAAGCCGCACTGATCATATGAATCTCCCGTGTTGTTGATCTAATTCTAGGCCTGGCACAAACGGTGTTCGTGGCCAAATCCTGTGGCCGGGCGCAAACGCGCTACGCATCGGTGAGCAAGTGCTGCCCATGCGCTGAAGCAGAATGGGTGAAGTGGCTGTTGCAAGGAATGCACCAGTCGCTGTGGCCCTACCTTTAACCTGACACGAGGCCAGCACCAAAAGTTTCGATTATTTTCACCGAATGACCAGCCGGTTTTACTCCGCGAAAATCAGTCTAGGCCAGAACTTAGAGCGGGGGCGGCTATAGGGTGAAATTGTTCGACAATCGGTCAAAAGAGGGTACAGGCATAGAGCTTTGCGGGGAGACGCACCGACGAAGGGCAGGTTTATTTTCTGGTGCGGGTCAAATCGGGACCGGGAAGTTCCGGCGATGGGCACGGAGGGGTAGGTGTTTGCACCGTTGTGGTGCGTGAGATTTAGGGGATGTGGTGGGTTTGAGGGCCTCATCGCGAGCAGGCTCGCTCCCACATTTGGATCTGCTTCGTCACACATTCTGTGTACACCCGAGATCCAATGTGGGAGCGAGCCTGCTCGCGATGAACGATAACCCGGTTTCAGCCCAGCAGCCGGATCGGCGCTCCCGCCGCCCATGCTTGAATGTCCTCGATCATTTGCGAAAAGAACAGTTGGTAGTTCTGCCGGCTGACATACCCTACATGCGGCGTGGCCAGCACATTGTCCAGCGTTCTGAAAGGATGATGGCGGGGCAACGGTTCGTGCTCGAACACATCCAGCGCCGCGCCCGCCAGGCGTTTTTTCTGAAGGGCCTTGATCAATGCGGATTCATCGACAATCGGCCCGCGGGCAGTGTTGACCAACCATGCCGTGGGTTTCATCCAGTCCAGTGCCTGAGCGTCAACCAGCCCTCGGCTGCGCTCGCTGAGCACCAGATGGACCGACAGCACATCGGCCTGCTCGAACAGTTCCTGCTTGCTGACATAGGTGACGTCGACCTCGGCAGCCCGTTCGGCGGTCAGGTTTTCGCTCCAGGCAATCACCCGCATGCCGAACACCTGCCCGAACCGGGCCACCCGTTGACCAATGCTGCCCAGCCCGAGAATCGCCAAGGTCTTGCCCTGCAGGTCGCCGCCCAGCCCTTGTTGCCACTGACCTGCGCGCAAGGCATTGGCTTCCGCTACCAGGTTGCGGGTCGCGGCCATGATCAGCGACCAGGTCAGTTCGGGGGCGGCGTGTTTGTAGCTGTCGGTGCCGCACACCTGAATGCCCAGCGCGGCGGCGGCTTTCAGGTCCAGGGCAGCGTTGCGCATGCCGCCGGTGACTAGCAGTTTGAGTGCGGGCAAGCGGCGCAGCAGGTCTTCGTCGAACCGGGTGCGCTCGCGCATCACGCAGATCACCTCGAATGCACCGAGGCGTTCGGCCAGGGTTTCGTTGTCGGCCGGGTAGTCATGGATAAAACTCACTTGGCCGATACTGTCCAGCACCGACCAGTCCACCACGTCGCGAGCCACGTCCTGCCAGTCATCGATCACCGCAATCTGCACCGCCATCAGCTTGCCTCATTAACGAACGGGATTGGTTTGGTTCAGCCAGCCGAGCAACGCCTGATGGAATTTCGCCGGTTCCTCCATCTGCGGCGCGTGGCCCATACCGGGGAACTCGATCAGTGTCGACCGGGGAATCAATTTCGCCACTTGCTTGCCGAGTACGTCGTAATGACCGATTTTCGCCTTGACCTCGGGCGGTGCGATGTTCTTGTTGATGGCCGTGGTGTCGGAGGTGCCAATCAGCAGCAGGGTCGGCACTTTCAGGTCCTTGAACTCGTAGTACACCGGTTGGGTGAAAATCATGTCGTAAATCAGCGCCGAGTTCCAAGCCACCGCTGTTTTGCCTGGCCCTTTGGCCAGGCCCGCGTACATGTTCACCCAACGATCAAACTCCGGCTTCCAGCGGCCATCGTAATAGGTGTTGCGTTGGTAGTCGTGGATACCTTGCGCCGTGACTTTCAGCTCGCGCTCATACCATTGATCAACCGTGAGATAGGGCACGCCAAGGGCTTTCCAGTCTTCCAGGCCGATTGGATTGACCAGGGCCAACTGTTCGACTTGATCGGGGTATTGCAACGCATAGCGGGTGGCTAGCATGCCGCCGGTGGAGTGGCCGAGCAGGGTGGCCTTCTGGATGCCCAGGGTTTTGAGCAGTTGCTGGGTGTTGGCTGCCAGTTGCTGAAAAGTGTATTGATAGTGGTCCGGTTTGCTGGAGGTGCAAAAGCCGATCTGGTCCGGCGCGATGACCCGGTAACCGGCCTCGCTCAGCGCCTTGATCGAGCTGTCCCAGGTCGCGCCGCAGAAGTTTTTGCCGTGCATCAGCACCACGCTGCGTCCATTGACCTTGCCTTGGGCGGCAACGTCCATGTAACCCATCTGCAGGGATTTGCCCTGGGACTCAAAGTCGAAGTACTTGACCGTGTAGGGGTACTCGAAACCCTGAAGTTGCGGGCCGTATTCCGGCGTTTCGGCCTGGTTCTGATTCTGGTTCTGGGCGTGAGCGAGAACGGGCAGAGCCGCTGTCAGCAGCAGGCCGGGTAACCAGCGGGAGAGGATGGGCGACATGGGTAAGCTCCACAGGAAATCCGCCGATGCTGGACTGGCATGATTAGGGTGACATTAAACATTAGGTCATGGCTGTAGTGCCGAGCGAAATCCATGTGGGAGCGCCGCCATGGCCCTGATCATTCAACCCATCCATCCCAGCGTAGCCATGGCCAACACACCATATCGGGCGCCCTTGGCGAGTGTCACGATCACCAGGAAACGCCCCAGCGGTTCGCGCATGACGCCAGCCACCAGCGTCAATGGATCGCCGATGATGGGTACCCAACTGAGCAACAACGACCAATGACCGTAACGCTGGTAGTGCTTTTGGGCTTGCTCGAGATGGCGAGGGCTGACCGGAAACCAGCGCCGCTCGCGAAACCGCTCGATGCCGCGCCCCAGCCACCAGTTCAGCAGCGAGCCCAGCACATTGCCCAGCGTTGCGACTGCCAACAACGACCAGAGCCAATCCTGATTGCTGAGCAACAACCCCACCAGCACTGCTTCGGATTGCAGTGGCAGCAGCGTCGCGGCACCGAACGCCGCGAGAAACAGCCCGATGTAGGCACCGAACATCAATGGGCGGGGTAGTCCGCCACTACCACGTCAGTGCCGTCCTTTTTCAAACCGATCACTTGATAGGCATCGCTCATGCCGTCCGTTTCCATGCCGGGCGAGCCCATCGGCATGCCAGGGGCTGCAACCCCCAACAAATCGTCACGCTTGCTCAAGGCCAGTACTTGATCGGCCGGCACGTGGCCTTCGACGAATTTGCCGTTGATAAGGCCGGTGTGACACGACGCGAGCCGAGGTGGCACACCGTGTTGTTGCTTGAATTGGCTCATGTCGGCTTCAACATGGTCTGCGACCTTAAAACCGTTGGCTTCCAGGTGGCTGACCCATTTTTTGCAGCAACCGCAGTTGGCATCGCGATGAACTTCGATGGGAATCAGCTCGGCAGCCTGGGCCAGGGAAGAGATGAAAAGGGCGCTCAGGGCGGCCAGACGCAGGTGGGTTCGCATGGGGATCTCGTCTCGGGTTGTGGCCAAAAAGATGCATTTTGACCCGTTTACCCAACAAAGAGACAGCGGATTGTTTCGAAGTGATACAGCGTTGGGTAAACCTCTGTGGCGAGGGGGCTTGCCCCCGTTGGGCTGCGTAGCAGCCCCAAATCTGCGGTCCGTATCTTTCAATCAGATTGCATGGTCGGTTTTTTGCGACTGCTGCGCAGCCGAACGGGGGCAAGCCCCCTCGCCACAGGGCAACGGTACGACGGTTCCTGATGACAAGGGCGTTAACGCCAAGGCGTGATGTTTGGCAGCGCTGGCCCGCTCGAACCATCGAACGGGCCGGGCACCTGTTATCGGTCAAGCAACTTCATGACTTCTTCCGGATAACGCAGGCCGGCCGTGGCATTGGCCGGGAATATCGCTTCCAGGGCCTGCAACTCTTCGCGGCTCAGTTTCACGTCCAGCGCGGCCACATTTTCTTCCAGGTATTTACGCTGTTTGGTGCCTGGAATCGGGATCAGGTAATCCCCTTGGGCCAATACCCATGCCAACGCCAGTTGGCCCGCCGTCACACCCTTGTCAGCGGCCAGGGCCTGCACTTGCTGCACCAGCAACAGGTTTTTTGCGAAGTTTTCCCCTTGAAAACGTGGACTGAAGCGACGGTAGTCATCGGCCGAAAAATCATCCGGACTTCTCAGAGCACCGGTCAAAAAGCCCCGGCCCAACGGACTGTAAGGCACAAAAGCAACACCCAGACGCTGGCAAGCTGCCAGGCAGCCGTTCTCCTCTTGGTCGCGGCTCCATAGCGAGTATTCACTTTGCAGTGCGCTGATAGGATGAACCTTGTTCGCTCGCTCCAGCGTGGCGACCGATGCTTCACTCAATCCCAGGTAACGCACCTTGCCGGCCTTCACCAGTTCTGCCATGGCGCCGACGGTTTCCTCGATGGCCACCTGCGGATCAATGCGGTGCTGGTAATACAAATCCAGGGTTTCCACGCCAAGGCGTTTGAGGGTGCCGTCGATAGCGTCGCGAATGTATTCCGGTCGACCGTTGACGCCCCGTGCACCGGGGTTGGATGGGTCACGGACAATGCCGAACTTGCTGGCCAGAAACACCTGCTCACGCTTGCCGATAATGGCCTTGCCGATCAGATCTTCATTGGTATGTGGGCCGTACATGTCTGCCGTGTCGAGCAGGTTGATTCCCAGTTCCAGCGCGCGGTGCAAAGTGGCCGTGGCTTCGCGGGTGTTTACGCCGGTGGTGTAGAAATCGGTCATGCCCATGCAGCCCAGACCGATCGCGCTCACCTGCGGACCGTTTTTGCCCAGTTGACGTGTTTGCATGAAATCAGCTCCCTGTGAATTGAATCCCATTGTTGACCTCGACAGAAACAAGATAAACCGGCTAAAACTGCTATCACTATTTGTAATTTCTAAATAATCAGTCGGTAAGCCAAAGCAATGGACCGTTTCAACGCCATGCGCGTATTCACCCGAATCGTCGAACTAGGCGGCTTCGCCAAAGCGGCGGACAGCCTGCAATTGCCCCGGGCTTCGGTGACCATTCTGATCAAGCAACTTGAGGCTCATCTGGGCGTGCAACTGCTGCAACGCACCACCCGGCAGATCAGCCTGACGCTCGATGGCGCCGCCTATTACCCGCGTTGCGTGCGGCTGCTGGCGGATCTGGAGGAAACCGAAGCGGTGTTTTCCGCTGCTCGCCAAAACCCCAAAGGTCTGCTGCGAGTGGATATGCCGGCGGGAGTGGGACGTTTGATTGTGATTCCGGCATTGCCGCAATTCACTGCCCGGTATCCCTTGATCGAACTGGAAATCGGGTTGAATGACCGGCCTGTGGATCTGATCCGCGAAGGTGTCGATTGCGTGTTGCGGGGTGGCTCGGCCCTGGACGATTCACTGGTGGCAAGGCCACTGGTCATGATGGACCAGGTCACCTGCGCGAGCCCGCAATATTTGCAACGTCACGGAACGCCTCAGTGTCTGGCCGATCTCGACGGCCACCAGATGGTGGAGTATTTCTCCAGCAGCACCAGCAAGCGTTACGGGCTGGAGTTTGTGGTGGAGGGCCAGGTGCAGCCGATCGATCTGCCCAAACAGGTTTCGGTCAACAGCGCCGATGGCTATCTCGCTGCTTGCGAAGCGGGCTATGGTCTGGTCCAGACCCCGTATTATCACGTCGCCCGACAACTGGACGAAGGCCGTTTGTGTGAAGTGCTAAAGGCAGTGCCGCCACCGGCGTTTCCGTTGACGGCGCTCTATCCACCGCACCGCCAGTTGTCTCGACGGGTGAGGGTGTTTGTCGATTGGTTGGTGGAACTTTGCGCGCAGCCGAGCGGTGACTTTTATAGAAAACACTCAAGCGGCTGAGCGGGAACCGATACGGGCGTCGACGTACCGGTGGGTTCTCGTGGCATTTGCGTTTTGCTGTAAGTCGTCATGCAATCGTTGCATGTGCGCGCAGTGCAGGTTGAGGGATCGAGACTGGACGCCTCGATGAAACAGGGCGAACCAGCCATTATCATCTGGCGTGGGCATCAAGCCGGTGAAGGCGAAGCCCAGAGCCGAAAAACTGTGCATGTCCCGGGCAAAGTGCCGGGACAGTTCCAGCCGTGCCGAGATCAGCCAGTGCTGGGGTAATTGGCTGATCTGCTCAAGCAAACGTCTGTTCAAACGCTGAATGACAATGTCGAACCGATGCTGATGTTGCTTTATTTGCAAGGGCATCGCGGGCCGTGATGCCTTGTCTTGCCGGGTTCCAAACACCGAACACAGATGCTGCATAAACGTCCGGCAGCTTGCGGGCCAAGGGATGTCGGGGAGCGGGCGCGTGTGTCCGTCGATCAGGTGACAGCCCATCACGATGGTTTCCGGAAGTGGTTCAGCGAATGGCGAAGGGACATAATCGGGAAGCAGTCCGGTACTGTGGAAGCCGATTTTGCCTGCCATGCGTTGAGTGTAGGGATGATGGGTCACTTGCTTGATCGAGAGGTTCTTGAGCCCCAGAAAACGCGACTGCCTCAGTAGCTCCAGGCACAGATGGGTCGCGAGATTCTGCCCTTGGGCGATGGGATGTACCACGGTGAGCGCCAGTTCCGCGGTATTCGAAGGCAAGTCGCGGCACAGCGCCGCATGCCCGAGCACCCGCGCGCCATCCACGGCCAGTATCGATTGCCAGCGGCCTTCGGCGTTGTGCTGACTGATCATGTTCGGCAGGTAAACATCCGGCTGAGCGTAAAGATCGCCGTAGACCTCTCGAAACAATCGGCTCACGGCATCTGCGTCGGAAGGACGGTAGGGGCGAAATATCAACCGGGTCATTGCGCGGGCTCCTGCGAGCAGACGTCATACACTCGCAAATCCCGCACTCGCAATTGTTTGCCTGAGCGAGGGTGAAGCTGCAGGTCTGTGGCTGCGCAGCAGAGTACTCGAAACTCCAGCAGACCCTCGTGGCTCAGGTCGTCGATGGCAGGGTAGTGGGCAAGCAAAGCTTCACGCAATGCGCGGAGTACCGGCTCGACGGCTTGTGACTGAGGTTCGGGCACCCACTTCACGCTCAACAGATCCTTGGAGCCGGTCTGCTCGATCAGCAATTGCCATTGCTCGCTGTGCGATACGCGCTGAATGATCTCGTGTATTTCTTCGGTAAACAGCGACAGCACGCCGACTCGTACCCGCTGACTGTGGGCGCTACGCCCCTTGAGGGCGAATTTACGCCTCGGGGTGGCGGTCGGTTCACGCCAACATGCACGGTCGCCCACCGGGTAACGCAGCAGCGGCATGAGCCGGCGTGTCAGATTGGTCTGCACTAGCATTCCGATACGATCGCATTCTTCAATCACTTCACCGGTGTGTTCATCGATGATTTGCAGCAAGGTTTGCTGTTCGAATACCCGATGCTCGCCCAATGCACAGTCGCGAGTGCTGGCCCCTATGAGCCCGGCGTCTACGCTGGCGTAGCCGATAGAGGCAATACGGGCGTTGGGGAATACTTCACCGAGGATTGCCAACTGCGGGGCAAACAGGCTTTCGCCGCCATACAGCAGCGTCTCGACCCCGCACAGCACACGCCGATGCTGCGTCAGGTAGGCCGCGAATCGAAGCAACTGTGCGGGCACCCCGGCCAGAACATTGATTCGATGTCGTGCGATCGCATCCGCCAGTACGTCCGGTTCGATGTCTCCGGTGAACGGAAACTCACAGATGGATCGTCCGACATGGGCCAGGGAATCGTGGACAAACAGAAAACTGGCGTAGAGATCCCCTGAAAAGAACAGATTGGCGACGCGGTCGCCATTGTTCAATTGAGAAGAGAGACTGTTTCCGAAGGTACTGACCAGTGTTTGCCATTCCTCGTAGGAGTAAACCGCAAGTTTCCCCTGGCTGGTCGAACCTCCGGTTTTAAACACCAACGCATCATCAACGTTTCCCGTCAAGACCGACCAATGATTCAAGTCATTGCTGCCGGTCCAATAGTTGGTCACATTGGTTAACGGTAAATCTTTTAAAGTTATACCTGTGGTGGGTAAATGTTTCAGATGCGCGCTGTAGTAGTTTGAGTGTTGTCGTACAAAAGACACGAGTTGTTCGAGCGAATGAATTGATTTCACTGGATTCTCTTTTCTAATCAGGCGTTTTGGTTTGAAAAACACGGTCGTTGAAACGTTCTGTTTTTATATTCTTCGATCGACAATCAGTGGGACTTTTCCGCTGTGTTTGTTTCGTATGAATTCATGTTCAGCGCAGGCGGTAACTTCGACAATTAACAGGGCCGCGGCTGTGGCATTTGCCAATGCTTCATGGGTCAGCAATTTTTCTCGTACCCAGGCGGTATCGGCATCCGTTCGAACCTGCATTCGTTCTACGCCACTGGCGGTGTAGTCCAGCACAACTTGAATGGGGACTCCTACGCTGTGTTCCAGCGCCGAAGGCGAGATGAACTCCGTGCCAATCCGCACCAGCTTGCCGTGCCGCTGCAGCAGTTCGAATCGCGGCGTTTCCAGTCCACAAGGGCAGGCTCCGGGGAGCCAGCGGCCGGTGTCGCCGATGTCATATCGGTGAACGCGCTGGCCTTGCCGGGCGCGGGAGGTAAATAGCAGACGGCCGATCTCATTGGCTTGCACCGGCACATCCTGTTCGAACTGAACGATCTCCAGATACTGGGTTTCGCACATCAAGTGGAACACGCCGTCTGCGGTCGCCCGGCAGGCATGACCCAGTGGGCCTGCATCGACGGATCCGTAGAGAGCAGAACGAATGGTCGACACTGCGCAACTTTCCATCAGGCGTCGACTGGCTTCGCCCGGATGCTCGCCGCCAAGGAGCACTTTGCCAATACCGGCATAGTCGCGAAGTCGGGCCTGCTCCTTGAAAAACAGGCGATGCAGCGTACTGGGCATGCCAATCAGCACGGTGACTCGTTGCTCCACGATCAGTCGGGCGATTTCGCTGAAGTCGTCGTCCTGGGGAGCTCCCATAGGCAAATGTGCAACGCCCATCTGTTCAAGAATGCTTGAAAAGCTGAAAAAACCACCGTACAGGTTCCCGCCATAGAACAGGTTCATCACCCGGTCCTGTGACGGATCGAGCCCGACAGCGAACATGCCATCAGCCGCGGCGCGCATTTGTCGTTGGAAGTCTCGGTAGCTGAAACCTGCCAGGGCCGGAGTGCCGCTGCTACCGCCGGAGCGAAAATACAGCTGTGCCGTGGGGCTGATCGGCTGGGTCATGAAGGTGTCTTTGTCCATGATCGGGCCACGGGCTGTGTCAGGGGCAGGCGGCACCGGGTCGAGCGTTGAGCGGCCAATCGAGACATCAGCGGCCAGGCTCACGGAGAGGCGGCGACTCAGACGCGACAGCGCATAAACACCATCGTGAGGCTCGCCGGCGTAGCCATCATGAATCGTCTGGCAAGGAGCAATGCGCGTGACGCCGGCGTTGACCAGTGTACGAACAAGCTCGGGAGTCTCTGCCGGGGAGGCTATCAGTGCGCAGCTTTGCAGGACGTTTCGCCAAGGCAACAGTGATTCGGTAAGCAAGTGCTGTGGGACTGGCTTGAGCAGCACTGTACGAAACAGTGGCGATGGCGCGAGCGTCTGATGATGCTCCCAGATGACACGCCACCCGGAGCCGGTCCACACCTGGCCGGTCTGATGGGTAAAGCACTGATCAAGCTGCGCCATGGCAGTGCGTGTGGTGATTTCCGAAGCTTCCTGATCCGTCGGCATTAGCGCCGGCCACTGTTGGGCGCGACGTTTGAAGGCTTCGGCCAGACGCTCTCCGAGGTCGTGCAGGACCGCCGGATCGTTGCTGTCCACCAACACCCATTGAGGGCTGGAACACGCTTGTTGGTCCAGTCGACAGACTTCATCTGCCAAGGCATCGAGCGCGGCGGGCTCTGCCGCTTCAGGTGACAGATAGGCGAAGCTGATCTTGTGCCCCCAATCGATCCAGCGGCATCCCGCAGGAATCTGCTGACGAATCGCCTTGAGCGCTGCGACACCACCCCAGGCCGATACTCCGTCTGCCGTGGCGCACAGTTGAGCTATCCGTGAGGTGTCAACCGGCAGAACTGCTACGAATTCGGCCAGCCTGCCGCTGCTGTCGCATTGCACAAGGGCGGCCAGCAACTGTGCGGTCAACCCCTGATCGCTGGCACTGGGGCGCAACCAGTTGATATTGCCGGCCAGCAGGCTTTCGAGTATTGCGCAGAACGCCAGTAACGGCGCATTGCCTGGGGTGATATGCACCACCAAGCCTAATGGATGCCAGCTTTCGAAACATGGCTGTCGATAGTCGATACGTCGCAGCGAACGCGGTTGCAGGCCCAGCTCTCGCTCAAGTTTTGTGCTCAGGTTGCTGCGCTGGCAGAAATCGATCAGCCCCTGATATTGCCCATCGTCAAGGGACAGATCCTGGCTACGAGATTGCAACTTCGTGGCAAAGCGCACAGCAGACTCGATAACGGTCTCACTATCGATCGGGGAAGAAAGCAGCCGGGGCAATGGTTTCTTAAGGAGTTCGAGGGCACTTTCCGGGGTGACGTCATCACGCAACTGGCCATTGATCAGGTACATATCAAGCGCCTCCGATCAGTTCGGAAGCGGCCATGGCACAACTGCGACTGGCGGAGGTGCCGGCACGGCCATGGAGCTCGAACCAATCGGTTGGCAGACCGCATCCGCAACTGGCGCCAGGATGTAATGTTGCCAGATCGCCCATGACCACGGTATGGGCAGGGCTCGACGAAATGTACGGCGAGACGAATTCGAGCAAGCCGCGCTTGCCGTATGGCTGGACAGTGAAATCGGATGGGTTACGCACGAAAACCTTCGAATAGATCGGTACATGAAAATGATGGTGGGCACACTGGATATAAGGCACTGCATGCTCTACGGCGCCATAGCCGTCCCGACAGCGGGGCAGGTCGATCCCCAATTGCCGATTGATTCGGGCATACAACTGATGCAGGGGAATCTCCTGTGCCGCCTGGGTTTTCCAGCCTCCCCCCAGAAACACCAATGATTGGGCGGGCAATTGCAAATCAGCCACGCCGGTGTCTTCCATGCATTGAAGGGCATGGGAAAGGAACGCCGGGAAACCGAGTATGCGTACGGGCAATCCTTCCTCGGCAAATTCTTGCAAGGCTCGAATCACACCAAAAAGATCGAACTCATGACCTTTGCCGGTGAGGCGCAAGCCGTAAGCGACACGGTTGACGGGGGCGTAGCTGCAAAGAAACTGATCGGTATAGGCAGTGCCCAGGGTGATGGCTGCCTCGGGCTCATAGCTCAGGAGCAGATAGTTGCAGGGGCTGGCCGGTGTGTCCCAGCCGTAATGCCGGAAAATGTGGCTCACCATGCCTTGTGCCGCGGCCATGCTGCGTTGGTCGTAACGCATGCGACTCTTCTGGCCGCTGGTGCCGGATGATGTCAGCTCCAGCGCGCCTTCGCCTGTAGGACCGAACACCAGTTGACGTTTGAAGTAATTGGCGAAAATCGGCGGCAACCTTGACCAGTCATCCAGCGTCTCCAGGGCGTTGGCGTCAAGATCATTAGCATTCAACCAGCGTTCGTATCCGGGTGTGTGATGACAATGAAACAGGCTGATTTCGCTCATGGCCCGGTCGAACAGACCGTCCGGCACGGAATCCAGGCAATAGGGTTGCGTTAACGCACAAAGCGCATCGGTATGGGGTAGATGGATCATCAAAAGACCTACTGGTTGGTGTCAGATCGCAAGCGGGAGGTGAGAACGACGCAGAAACAGTCTCAAGGGCGCCAGGCACAATAGCCCCATGAGACAGGCCATCAGAGCGAAGGCCTCAAGGCTGTCACCGGCACCCAGGGCCGCGATAATCGAGCCACCACCACCCATGATAGCGATGGAGATCATGCCGATCGCGGCTGAGACCAGCCCTTTACTGTCATCGCTGGAAAACAGCGCGAGCCGGTACAGCGCGGCGTTGCTCATGCCAAGACCGATGGCGTAAAGCGACAGGCAACTGACCAACAGGAGCGTCGAGGCACCGATGAAAGTGATGGCGGCCAATGCGATGAGCCCACCGCAAAACGGCCAGAGCCCGTATCGAATCAGTTGGGGCAGTTCAATGTTGGCAATCAATCGGTTGAGTATCAGATTGCCGAGAATGACTGCCGCAAATACCGGGATCTGCCACAGGCCGTACTGCAGGGTGGAAAGTCCCTGGTTCTGGATCAGCAAGAGAGGTGCCAGCCCGATCCAGGCAATCAACGGCAGGCTCATCAGTCCCAAGGCGACGGTGGCGCGCAGGAATTGCGTGTTGGTGAGTAACGCGGCGTAGCGGCGCACCGTGCCGCCCCATTCAAAGGGTATGGCAGCCAGTCGTTGACCGTCCTGACGCAAGGTGCCCACCGTTTCCGGCATGTACCAATAAAGCCCCAACCAGACCATCGCACCGCCGACCCCTAACAGTAAAAACAGCTCCCGCCAGGAGAGCCATTCCAGCATCAGGCTGCCGAGCAAGGGGCCCAGCAGCGGGGAGAGCAGTGCCACGTTGCCCAGCAATGCCATGATCTTTACTGCGTCGGCTTCACAGAAGACTTCTTGCAGGGCTGGATAACTGACCGCGATGACAAATCCCAATCCCATGCCCTGAATCAGGCGCAAACCATTGAAGACAAAGATGCTCTGCACGTAAAACGCCGCAGCACAGGCTAGAGTGAATACCGCACAACCGATGAGCAGCATTCTGCGACGACCGAAATGATCGGACAGCGGACCGATAAGCCATTGCAAAAGAATGCCCCCTGCCAAATAAAGATTGAAGGCGTAGGGAACATGACTCGCACTGGCATTCAATTGATGGGTTACGGTCAACATGGCCGGCATGATCATATCGCTGGCCATGTAAGTCAGAAGTTCAAAAATAGTGATTGCAAGGCAAAAGCCAAGAAGTCTGGACGAACTTATATCTATTAAGGGTTTGTGCATGATGTTCCTGTTTATGCCGGAAGTCTGATAAGACGGCAGAACAAGAATAACCATGGCCCATGAGGATTTTCATGTGCTTATTTGAGGCCAAAAGCTTCAGTATTTTTCGTTGTGTGTCTGACTGGGGTTTTCAGGGAAAAGAGACTGGGGGGTCGTAATAAATCCCCTGCACGAAAAAAGCCCGCTATAAAGCAGACATTTATACGGAGGTTTGATGGATAAGTTTTTGGTGTTGGCGAATAAGTCGGTTATATAACCGGCCAGCCAATGTTATCGAGGCTGATCATAACTCGGTGCGCCAGGGTCATAATGACGATCGCCATGTCAGCCGCCGTGGGGGGAAAACGATGCAGCCACTCAGGGGCAGGAGAGCAAGCAAGGGAATCAGCAGTGTGATTCGCCGAAACATTTCAAAATCCTCATGGTTATCGCCGCAATGAAGTCAAATTTCGTCATCGGCTGTAACATACGACCTCGCTTGCAGCCCCTCATTCCCGCAGATCGGTAGTGGCTTGGTATGCAATCGAATACAAGTCGGATACATTTTTTGATTCAGGAACCCGCAATGACCCAGTCGCAACGTTTGAAATACTCGATACTGATTTCCCTGGTGGTACTGGGGATCATGTTCGGCCTTTCCTGGCTGCAAAATGCAGGGATCATCACAGAGCAGCTGTTCCAGTACATCGCCATTGGCGTGGCGGTGCTCGTGGTGGTGATCAATGGCGTGATGCGTCGCAAGGTCAAGCCTTGAGCGACGCCCCATGGCCGGACTACTCGCTGAACAGGACGGCGGCAGCCTGTGGATGCAGGCTGTAGCTTTTGTCCGGATTGAGGGTGATCACGCCTTCACCGCACAAGCGTTTCAACACTTCACGGACACTGAGAAAGGACAGGGGAATGTCCAGGTCCAGCAAGTGACTGTGCACGCCACGCACACCCAGGCTGCGGTCGCTTTGGGCGGCCGTCAGCAAGGCGTCGATCACTTTCAGGCGAATCAGACTGGTTCGCAGGCCAAAGCTCTTGAGCAGAAACCTGATCCGTTCGTTGCCGTGGCGTTCGGCTGGTTGATTGAAAACGCCGGAGCCCAGGGTGCTGGCCTTTGGCGCATGGCTACCGTCCGTTGGCAGTTGCGGGTTGTACATGCAAAAACTCCTTTTCAGAGCCTGATCAGGAAAAATGTGATGGGTGCTCTCAATCAATAAGACGAACGAGCCAGGCAAATAATGAAGACCCGTATGTAGAAAATTTGTCGCCAGTACGTCAGCGGCCCGTGAGCCGGGCGTGGGGGCACCCTCAAAGGCTTAAATTTTTGCTGTTTTGCTTCGTTTTAAGGGGAGGCGCATTGCGTGTCATACGTCTTTTCGATCAGGAGCGAGCGTGATTATTTCCAGGCAGTTAACCAGGTTGAGCCTTGCGGGTGTGTTTCTGGGGCTGAGTCTTGCGGCAAACGCGCGCAGCCAGCCAGAGCCGGCGACAGCCGAGATTCGTCGAACCAGTTTCGGCGTGCCGCATGTTCGTGCCGACAACGAGCGCGGCCTCGGCTATGGCATTGGCTATGCCTACGCTCAAGACAATCTGTGCTTGCTGGCCAATGAGATTGTCACCGTCAATGGCGAGCGCTCCCGGTATTTCGGCCCCGACCAGTTTACCGTCGAAGAGCGCGGGAACCTGGCCAGCGATCTGTTTTTCAACTGGCTGAATACCCCGCAGGCAGTCGGCGCTTTCTGGCAGGCGCAAACGCCTGAAGTTCGTGAGCTCATCGACGGTTATGTGGCCGGTTACAACCGTTCGCTGACAGAGCGCCAGGTCCAGGGTTTGCCGCAGCAATGCCAGGGCGAATGGGTGCGCGCGATCACTGCGCAGGATGTGGTCAAGCTGACCCGACGTCTGCTGGTCGAAGGCGGCGTGGGGCAGTTTGCCGAAGCATTGGCCGGCGCTACCCCGCCGAAAGCCGTTGCCCATATGGCAGGCGAACCCGTGTCGTTCCAGCTGGCGGCTTCACGCATGCAACGTTTCGCTCTGGATCGCGGCAGTAACGCCGTGGCGGTCGGCAGCGAGCGCTCGTTCAACGGACGCGGGATGCTGCTGGCCAATCCGCACTTTCCTTGGGTCGGTGGGATGCGTTTCTATCAGATGCACCTGACTATTCCCGGCAAACTGGACGTCATGGGCGCCGCGTTGCCCGGCCTGCCCATGATCAATATTGGTTTCAACCAGCACCTGGCATGGACCCACACCGTGGATTCGTCCAAGCATTTCACGCTGTATCGTCTGCAACTCGATCCCAAGGATCCGACCCGTTACCTGCTGGATGGCAAGTCCTTGCCGATGAAAAAGCAGACGCTGGCGGTGAACGTGAAGCAGGCCGATGGTCAGACCCGGCAGATTTCCCATGTGGTCTACAGCTCGCAATTCGGCCCGATTGTGCAATGGCCCGGCAAGCTGGACTGGAACAACCAGTTCGCCTATAGCCTGCGCGATGCCAATCTGGAGAACGACCGGGTCTTGCAGCAGTGGTATGCGATGAACCGTGCCGCCAGCCTCAAGGATTTTCAGGCATCGGTGCACAAGATTCAGGGGATTCCGTGGGTCAATACCCTGGCGGTGGACGATCAGGGGCAGACGCTTTACATGAACCTGTCGGTGGTGCCGAACGTCAATGCCGACAAGCTGGCCAAGTGCAGCGATCCTCGGGCCGGATTACAGATGATCCTGCTCGACGGTTCCAACAGCGCCTGTGCCTGGGACATCGACCCGCACGCTGCGCAAAAAGGTATTTATGCGGCAGACAAGTTGCCGCAACTGTTGCGCAAAGACTTTGTACAACATTCCAACGATTCGGCCTGGATGGCCAACCCGGCACAACCGCTTACCGGCTTCTCGCCATTGATCAGTCAGGACAATCAACCGTTGGGGCTGCGTTCGCGCTTCGCACTGGAGCGTCTGGGCACCTTGAGCAAGGCCGGCCCTGTCGCTGCGGCAGATCTGCAACACATGGTGATGGACGATCAGGTGTATCAGGCGACCCAGGTGATGCCGGACCTGCTGCAATTCTGCGCCGCGGATCTTGGCGCCGATGCGCCGACGCTTACGCCGTTGTGTGCCAGCCTCAAGGCTTGGGATCGCCGGGTGAATCTGGACAGTGGATTGGGCTTTGTGCATTTTCAAAATGTCATGGGGCCGTTGCAGCAAATCCCTGGCATCTGGCGTGTCGCGTTCGATCCGAAGGATCCGCAACACACTCCACGTGGCCTGGCAATTGAACAGCCAGACGTCGCCAAAGCGATTCGGGCGGCGATGCTGGCCTCGGTCGAACAGGTAAAAACCCTTGGCCTGAAAGCCGATAGCCGCTGGGGCGATATCCAGGTGGTCAGCAGTGGCGGGCAGCAAACGCCAATTCACGGCGGACCGGGCACGCTGGGTGTGTATAACGCGATCCAAAGCGTGCCGAGAACCGACGGCAAGCGCGAAGTCGTCAGTGGCACCAGCTATTTGCAGGTGGTGACTTTCGATGACGAGGGGCCGCAGGCTCAAGGTTTGTTGGCATTCTCATTGTCCAGTGACCCGGCGTCGAAGTACTCCCGGGACCAGACACTGGCCTTTTCGAAGAAGCAGTTGAGTGTGTTGCCGTTCACCGAGCAGCAGATCACGTCCGATCCGCAGTATCAGGCTCAGACGATTCGCGAGCAGGATGAGAAGGCAGGGAAGATCGCCGCGCAGTAATAGCGATAGCGTTCGAATGAAACATGAAGGCCGCACCTCGCAAGGGTGGCGGCCTTCAGCTTTTTGGGGCTTGTTGCGGGATCGAATTGAGGACCGGATTGCCGTCCTTGTTGCGGGTCAGGTAGACCGGCAGCACCTTGGGCAACGAAGCCACCAAGCTATTGAGCTCTTTGATGTTGTAGACACCACCGAGGCGAATCGAGCCGGTGCTGTGGTCCGCGATCATGACGGGCTTGTTCAAATAACGATTGATCAAGGGCAGGGCGTCGGTCAGCGTCAGATCATCGAGCACCAGTTTGCCGCTGCGCCACGCCAGCGAGTGGTCATCGGCAGAGACCTGGCTGATTTGCGGCGTGAAGTCGCCGTGTCGATAACGTGCCTGCATGGCAGGTTCAAGACGTGAACCTTCGCCGGGCAAGGCACCGTTGCTGGTCACCAGCACGGACCCTTCGATCAGGTTCACGCGTACCTGGTCTTCATACATCCAGACATTGAATCGGGTACCGGTGACGCGAATTCTGCCATCGGCTGCCTTGACGATAAATGGATGCTGCAGGTCATGACTGACGCTGAAGAAGGCTTCGCCTTTTTTCAGCATGACACGACGCTGATCCTTGTAATTGCTGAACGTCAGTTCAGTGCCCAGATTCAGCTCCACCTGACTGCCGTCGCTCAGCGTGACCTGACGAACATTGTCGGTCGCTTCGAAATGCTGATAGGCATTGGGCAGCCAACCCAGGTTCCATCCGGTATAGGCCGCCAGCGGCAACGCCAAGGCGCAGACGGTGGCGGCAATGCCGAAAGTGCGCCAAGGCATTGTCGGTTTGCCGCGAACAGCCGGCGCGGGAGATTCGGGACGAGGCAAATCGCCCGCAACCTCCCAGATTTCCAGCATGGCTTCGTACTCGAAAGCGTGCAGGGGATGGGCATCATGCCATTGCTCGAACGCCTGACGCTCTTCGGCTGTGCAGTCGATGGCATGCAAACGCATACACCAGTGCGCAGCGGCATCGGTGATGGCGTCGTATTGTGCTTGGGAGAGAGAGTGGTCGGTCATTGACTCATCCTGATTTCCTGCATTCTAACCTTGAGGGGAAGTCTGCGAGAACAACCGTCATGGCATTTGCCCATCAAAGAACAACTTATTTTCACATGGACGCTCTGAAAGCCGGGCGTCACCAGGCAGTATCCATAAATGGAGTGAAAAAATGGTCAAGACCTCCAGGACTGATCCCGCCGTCCAGGACTGTAGCAGCTGTCGAGCCCCAGCAAGGCTGCGTCAGGCCGTAGCAGCCACGCTGGAGCTCGACAGCTGCTACGGCCGGACGTCAGGCAGTGAGCGGGGCGGGCACCGGATCCAGTTGTCGACCCATTTCACAGATCAAGTGAGCGATCGAGTCGGCGTTGCGCAAAATGATGTCGGCTCGCAGGTCCACCTTCCCTGGATTCAGGAAGGCGTTGCGAGCCTCATCCATCGTTTTGCAGCTCGTCGTTTTGAGGATGTCCTTACCCACATGCTCCAACCCCTCAATCGAGTCCAGACTGATCCATGACTGCAATGTTTCGTTCCAGCGGGCAAACAGTTCTTCCCTCGGGGTCTCCAGGGACAGTGCCTCTCGCTGGAAGTCCTGCTGAGTCTGTTTGGTTTGCGTACCGAAACCGATGACGGTGGCGATGAGATCGGTGAACGGACGCCTTGCCTCAAGCGTTGCAATATCTACGGTGTTTGAAAAAATATGGGAGAACTCATGAATCAGGGTAGCGGCCCGGGCATGGTCGTCGACGTCGAAAGGTTCAGTCAAACAGGACTTGTACCAATCAAGTTGCGGGTCAAAAAACATCTCCGTGAAATGCACACGCTTCTGTGCATCGTTATGTACAACAAAAGCGATCATGCTATTGGTCTCGTATTTGTTTGAACCGACCACAAAACGTTCGGAGTTGATCAAATCGTCGTTTGGGTCCACCAGCGCTGTGCAAATGGGAACGATGACCTTTTTGATTTTTTCCAGGAGGCTGGCGTCGAGGTGGTCAGCATCAAAAAAGGCTTTAAGAAAGGTATCCAGCCGCGTCCCCGGATTCAGATGTCTGAGCTGCGCCAGATTATGCATACTGTTAAACGCGTAGTAGCGAGCCAAGTCTATGGCCTGCACGATCATGCGTGCTTTTTCCGGGTGTTTTGTCCGAATGGCTTCCATTCCCCGCGCTTCGATATTCAGAATGTCTCGAGCCGTGCGATCAACAACATATTTATTGTGCATTTTCGACAGGGCTTTGCCGTAATGGACCGTGTGGATGTCCGGATCGATCACTAGCTGCTGGCCGGAAGCCGCCAGCAGCGCGGGACCCTGCTGTCGGTCGCTGATCATTCGCCAGACCGGCCCGGTTTTGACGACGGGGTAAACCTTTCCCTCGACGGGGGCGTACGTACGATTGCTGATCGAGTCCAGGTAAGTTCCATTGGTGCTGCTCTTCTTCAAATCCTTTAATGCAGTGTCCGAGGCCTCGAAAGGTTGCAACACCGTGCGCATCAGAGCCGTCGGTTTCACTTTTGACCATTGCAGGGCGGCCACCGGTTTGGCAACAGGCGCGCTGGAGGTTGCTTGCGCAGGGGGCGCTGAAGCCTCCAGCGACAACTTGCCTAACGTCACCATTTGCGCGGTGCCGGCAATAAACGCCTGCAATGCCTGTTTCCAGTGATGATCCTGTAGCGCTTCGGCAGAGTTCTTGAAGTCCTTGTAGCTTTGCCACAGTAACTGCCCATAGGCGAGTTTGCCCGGCAACAGGCCCGATATCAGTTTGATGCCGGCGCTGAACAGGTTTTTGGCGGTTTCCCAGTCGGCCTGGCCGGTGATCTCTGACTGGCTGCCCAGCATCTTTGATAGAAGGCCGATATTATCGCTGAACAGTTGTGCAAGCAGGTTGCCGTTAATGGGGGTGGACGCGAGGGTGATTTCGCTTTGTTGTCCGATGGTGGACTTGAGCAGGTTGCCGAACAAGGTTTGCTCACCCTCGGGAAGCCGACGAATGATCAGATTCTGCAGTGCCCCTGGCACATTGATCGCAGATATAACGCTGGCTTCGTTCTCGAATTCGGTGAACACGGAGCCTGTGTGGTAGGGCGCATACAGGATTTGCGGCCCTTGATGTCCGACACCGGGGCCGATCAGGTACAGACCCAGGGTTTTAACGGCCGCGGCGCCTGCGGTCTTGATCAGTTCCAGCGGCCTGACGATGGCGTGGGCACCTGTTACAGCTGCGCGGGCAATGGCGTCCGGCATGTCGAGAACCTGCCAGATCAAGTCGAAGGCGCTGGCACTGAGATGTTGCTGCAGTTTCAGTGCATGAGCGTGTTGCAACAGTTGCCACGGTAGTTGCTGAATAAAGCGCTGCTTTCGGTTGTCGGTATCGGTGCCGGCTTTGGTCAATGCATCCGTCACCCGCGTTGCATAATCGCTGTGGATATTCAGTGACTGCACAAGCTGGCGCACGGCATTCTGATCCAGGCGATCGGGAAGGGCCGTCGAGGTTGTCGAGGCAATCTTGAAGCCGATGCCTTGAGCTGTGTTGACAGGTTTCAGGGCAAACTCGGTCAGGCTACGCGGCGGCCCGGCCAGGGCCAGGTTGGGCGTGATTTTGATGTGGTCGGGGTCCATTTGCGTTCCTTTGAATCGGCTGCCAAGCAATGACACCAATCGGTCATGCACATAGGACTTCAGGGGCTGGACCCCGTGCAGGTAGTCTTTATCGTCGGTGACGCTGTTGTGGTATTGCTCCAGCAGTTCAATGTGTAACTGCTGTTCTTCGACAGGGGCCATGCCAAGCCATGCAGGCAGGGACTGCTGTAGAGTGATTGCCTGCGAGATCAACCTGGCTCTTTGCAAGTTGGTGTCGATGACCTGTTGCGTCATTTCGTTAAGCGCTTTGATCTTCTTTGCAGCGTCCAGCTTCAGGCTGCGCAGGTGTTCGCAACGGGCCAGGAAGTGGTCAATGGAGGATTGCGCAAGGCGCCGCAGGACGTTGTCCTCAATCAGTCGCAACGAGTTGAGCGTATAGCGCTGGTGGAATGTGCGCTGGGCAGGGGGGAGGTTCTCCAGCAGTTCCAGGCGTTTGTTGGCGTCGAGCAGGCGCCGGTTCAATTCCGTCGTTGCGCTACTGACCGTCGCGAAGACTTCCAGTCCGGTCGCAGGCGTCCACAGAATTGCCCGGCCGGAATGTTGAGCATCGAGCCCGCCACGTTCGGTCAATAGTACGCAGTTGGCCAAGGGCAGCGGATTCTTCTGCCCGGAGCACTCAAGGAGCAGTGAATAAGCGTCAGGCCTGAAACCATTGAGGGCAAGGCGCGTTTCTCGATCCGGTTGATCCGGGTTGAACACCGTATCGACAATGGCCCGGTCGGCGTCCCGCAGCGTGGCGTTGAGCACTCGAAGGCTGGCTTCTCCCCGTACACCCACGGAAAGCGCGTGGGCCAGACGCGGTTTCAGATTCTCCAGGTAAATGCGTTGCAGGGCCCCAGAGGCGGTCGGCTGGGAGGCGAATTCCGCGCTGATCAGCGATTCGACATCGCTGAAGGTTTTAACGAACGCCGCGGCTCTATCCGCCAAGACCATGGAAGGCAGCTGGTTGCCAGACAGCACCGGCCGGGTACTCCAGCGTCCCTGAGCATCCAGCGTCAGTAACTGATCACTGATCATGGCACGGATATCCAGTGCCTTGTCGAACAAGGCATGGAGGTCCACGGTACCGTCGCTGTGACGGAAAACCTGCAGAACGTATTCCATGTTTTGCCGTTGCTTGGTGATGATCGCCTCAAATAGTGTTTTGAATATCGAGCCTGAAATCACCTCGCCGGAGACTTGAGGCTGATTGAAACCGATGAACCGGTTACGTTCCTCCAGACTCAGGAGGCCGTAGAGTTCATCTTCGTGACCGCGCGCGCTGAATTTGCTCAGCAAGGTATCTTTGAGGTCCTGATAGTCCTTCAGCACCTGGAGTCCTTGCGTGGGGGTGTAAAGAAAGGCCTTGGAATTGGCGTGACTGATCATCAGTGCGCCCGCCAGTTCGACATAATTGGCTGCGTGTTCCCAAAGACGCACCGTCTCGAGGCTGAGTGCCGAGGACGTACTCGCCGTCGGCTGAATCAACGAGTGCAAGGCTTGGCTTTGTTCAGGGCTGATGATCTCGGCCTCGCGCTTGATCAGGAACTCTGCGCGTGCCTTTTCACAGATGGCACGGCTGAAAAAAACGCGGCGGGATGCCCCGTCAGCCGCCGCATCGTTCCAGTAGCGCTGCAGTTTCCCGGAAAGCAGGCTGATCAGTTTGCTGGAAGCGGTCTTTACCGCGGTTTCCCATTGGAGTTGGTCGGTGCTCGTCGGCTTTTTTTCCGGATGGGAGAATTCATGAGACTGCCCGATCGGCCATCGCTGATGGCGGTAGTACGACAGTACCGCGTCACTCAGGGACATGGAGTTGATCCAGCGCCGAGGCGGGGCACTTTCCTGGTTGTCGTCATGGGCCGGTGCAACGGAGTAAAAGTTGAGCCGGGTCTGGCTTTGATCAAGGCCCGGGAATGACGACTGCAGCAACTCATCAAGCAGCGTAGTGAGCAGCGAGGTGAGCGTTGGCAGCTTGAACAACTCGTCGAGCATGGCCTGCTCGTTCATTCGCTGGTTATTGGCGATGACGGTGCGCTGGTCTTCGAATATGTCGCCCTCGATGGCCTGAAAGCTCACCTGAATGTTGGTCGCAGCCGCCAATGTTTTACGCGCAGACAACGACATGAAAGCCAGCAGGTCGTCGTCCTCGGTCGCGCCTTTCAGCTGACGTTCAAGCTGTTCGATCAAGGCTTTGCGGCTGTCAAACTTCTTTATGCCGGCGTACGGGGTGTAGAGAATCTCACCGTTGTCATCCGGAGTGAGGCTCAACACGAAGCTGCCGGCCAAGGGGATGGAGGCCAAGTCTTGCGCATTGAGCAGGATTTTTTCGGCAAACATGGGCGGGGTCTGTTGACTGCGTAACGTTTGGCTGGCCAGTTCCAGATGACTGAACCATTCGAAATCCTTGCGCGTCAGCCCATGGGTTTTACCCAGATCATTCCAGTGGCCGGGCGAGTGCAGGGCTTGGGGGAAAAACAGCGGAGCGGGAGGTGTGGGCATCGTCGAGTCTCGTTCAGGGCGCTGCTGAATGCGCCTGTGGGTTGAGGCTCAAGACTAAAAGTCGCGGGGGAGTCGAAGGTGGTAGATAGTTACCACATGGCCGCCCGATGTTTGTGCAAACATGCGCCGAAGCGTCTTTTCGGCTCAATCGGTACTGATCAGATGCTCCGGTTCAAGCGAAAGGTTGACAGGCTGCTCGTCGCCCGTTGTTAATCGGTTGGTTTTCGTACGCTGTTGCCCCCTCCAATAATTACTCTGGAGCTTCAGATGTCTGCGCCACACGATCCTGTGTCTACTGCTATCTCGCAAAACCTGTCCTTCGAAGCGCTGACGGCGTTGCTCGAGCAAATCTTCCTGCGCCACGGCACCTCAGCCGATGTCGCCAAAACCCTGGCCCTCAACTGCGCCGGTGCCGAGCGCGACGGGGCTCACAGCCACGGTGTATTTCGCATTCCCGGTTATGTATCGACGTTACAAAGTGGTTGGGTCAATGGTCAGGCTGTACCGGTGGTCGAGGACGTGGCTTCGGGGTTTGTCCGGGTTGACGCCGCGAATGGTTTCGCCCAACCGGCCCTCGCGGCGGCGCGGCCATTGCTGGTCGAAAAAGCCCGCAGTGCCGGTATTGCGGTGCTGGCCATTCGTAATTCCCACCATTTCGCTGCCTTGTGGCCAGACGTCGAGCCGTTTGCCGATGAAGGGCTGGTGGCGCTGAGTGTGGTCAACAGCATGACCTGCGTGGTGCCGCACGGTGCCGATCGTCCGTTGTTCGGGACCAACCCGATAGCCTTCGCCGCCCCTCGGGCCAACGGTGCTCCGATCGTCTTCGACCTGGCGACCAGCGCCATCGCCCATGGCGATGTACAGATCGCCGCCCGCAAAGGCGAGCGTTTGCCGCCAGGCATGGGGGTGGACAGCCTCGGCCAGCCGACCCAGGATCCAAAAGCAATCCTTGAAGGCGGCGCCTTGCTGCCGTTTGGCGGACACAAGGGCTCGGCGCTGTCGATGATGGTGGAGCTATTGGCGGCGGCGTTGACGGGGGGCAACTTTTCTTTCGAGTTCGACTGGTCGAACCATCCGGGGGCGAAAACACCCTGGACCGGTCAACTGCTGATTGTGATCGATCCGAGCAAATCGGCGGGGCAGAATTTTGCCGAGCGCAGCCAGGAACTGGTCCGGCAGATGCACGGTGTCGGGCTCAAGCGGTTACCGGGTGATCGACGTCACGGGCAGCGCGCCAAAGCCAGGGTCGAAGGCATTGCGCTTGATCCTCAGACGCTGGCAGATCTGCGGGAGCTGGCCGGGCTCTGAACTTGTGTGCAATCCCTGTGGGAGCGGGCTTTTGTGGCCACATAAGCCCGCACACAGGTTCTGTACTGATGCTCAATGGCTTAACGCCGTCCCAACAACAGCCCCACCACCAAACCGAATCCGGCGGAGATGGCCACGGTTTGCCAGGGATGACCGCCGATGTAGATTTCACTGGCTTCGACCGCGGGCCTGGTCCGGTCACGCATACTGGAAACTGAACCCCGCGCCTGCTGGAGCTTCTGGGCGATTTGCCCACGAAGGGTGTCCGCTTCTTCACCGACCAGTGAAGCACTGCTTTTCAGCAGTTTTTCCGACTCTTCGATCAGGGCCTGAAGTTCGCTGAAGACCTGATCCTTGATTTGATCCTCGGCGACTTGATCGATGATTTTGCGGGCCATTGGAGTACTCCTTGCAGGTAAATGGGCAGTGAACAATGGAGTCTGGTGCCCTGGCAAAAGTTGCAGTCATTTTGCGTGGCGACTCCACCCTGAAGAAAAATCCAGGACAGGACATTTCCTCCTACAGTGTAAGATGTCGCCTATTTTACGCAGCAGGTAATCTTCCATGAGTTTCAATCTGGCCGACAAACCCCTTGCCGAGCGCGCGGCGCTTGAAGATGAAAAATCCCGTCTGTTCGAACTCTGGCAAAACAACCTGGGTAAATCCAAGGGCGAAGCCGCACGGTTGTTCGGTGAGCGTGCCAAGCGCAAAGGCAAATGGGCCGAGTGGGTCCGCGCCGAACTCGACGGCATGTCGCCCCCTGAATTCGCGAACATGGTGCGCAGCGAAGTCAATCGCCTGATGGCCGCTAAATAAACGTCCAGACACCATTCCGCTGTAGGAGCTGCCGCAGGCTGCGATCTTTTGATCTTGCTCTTTGCCGGTTTCGAAATTGCCGAAGATCAAAAGATCGCAGCCTTCGGCAGCTCCTACGGAAAGACCGCGACAATTGCTTCGCGCACTTTCAACACCACCGGATCGAGCTGCGTGCTGGTGCGCCAGCCCAGCTCGATCGGATAGCGTGGCAGCGCCAAAGGGCAGGGCAGCAGCGCCAATCCGCTGAGCGCGGCGATACTTCGAGCCGCATGGGCTGGAATGGTCGCAACCGCCTGACTGCCCTTGAGCAGATGCGGCAACGCGGCAAAGTGCGTGGTTGACGCGCATACCCGCCGACTCAGCCCCAACGCCGCCAGGCCTTCATCGGTAATCCCGATAAAACCGCCCGATGACACCAGAATGTGTTCGCGGGCGACGAACGCCTCAAGGCTGAGAGTCTCTTGTCCCTCGGTCAGACTGAGGGGGTCCACCAGGCACAGATAATCGCCTTCACCCAGCACCTGACGACTGAGCAAACGCTCGGCAAACCCGCCTGCCGTGATCGCCAGATCAATGCTGCGTTCCATCAAGGCCCGGGCGACGATCTGGCTGTGGGTCTGGCGAAAGATCAGCCGCAGTTTCGGCGCGCGGTCCGCGATCTCTTCAATCAATCGTCGCCCGTAGGCGATTTCGAAATCATCCGACAAACCCACCGTCACCGAACGCCCGTCATAATGATTCGCCGCCGGGTCGACCATCGCCAGGCTCTGGCGGCATTTGTTCAGCGCATCGCTGACCACCGGTTTCAACTGGTTGGCCTTGAGTGTCGGCGCAAGACCTCGGCCGGTACGCACGAATAACTGATCGCCATACACCTCGCGCAATCGGCGCAACGCCGCGCTGACCGCCGATTGCGTCACGCCCAGACGCAGTGCGGCACGGCTGGCGCTGGATTCCTCATGCAGGGCTTCGAAGACTTTGAGCAGATTGAGATCGACGGTGGCGATATTCATTTGGTTCATATCATTCAGCAGTGAGTCGGGCTTTATTCATGATCCTGTGGCGCCGGACAATGAGCAACACCTCATTACTGACGGAGTCATCGCGATGCCCAAGTCCATCGTTGCTGCGCTGCAAATCGGCGCCTTGCCCGGCGGCAAGGCTGAAACCCTCGATCAAATCCTCTCCTGGGAAACCGCCATTATCGAATCCGGTACCGCGCTGGTGGTCATGCCGGAGGCGTTGCTCGGCGGGTACCCCAAGGGCGAGGGCTTCGGCACGCAACTCGGCTATCGACTGCCGGAAGGTCGTGAAGCGTTTGCGCGGTATTTCGACAACGCCATAGACGTGCCCGGTGCCGAGACTGAAGCCTTGGCCGGGTTGGCCTCACGCACCGGGGCCAATCTGGTGATCGGCGTGATCGAGCGCGAGGGCAGCACGTTATATTGCACCGCGTTGTATTTCGACCCGCAGGCCGGCCTGGTCGCCAAGCATCGCAAACTGATGCCCACCGGCACCGAACGGCTGATCTGGGGCAAGGGCGATGGCTCGACCTTGCCGGTGATCGACAGCCAGGTCGGGCGAATCGGCGCCGTGGTGTGCTGGGAAAACATGATGCCGCTGCTGCGCACCGCGATGTACGCCAAAGGCGTGGAGGTCTGGTGTGCGCCGACCGTGGACGAGCGGGAAATGTGGCAGGTGAGCATGCGCCACATCGCCCATGAAGGACGCTGCTTTGTCGTCAGCGCCTGTCAGGTCCAGGCCTCACCGCAAGCCTTGGGCGTGGACATCGCCAACTGGCCGGCGGAGCGCCCGTTGATTGCCGGCGGCAGCGTGATTGTCGGGCCCATGGGCGACATTCTCGCCGGGCCGCTGCGTGACGAGGCGGGTTTGCTGACTGCTGAAATCGACACCGAGGACCTGATCCGCGCCCGTTACGACTACGACGTGGTCGGGCACTACGCGCGCCCGGACGTATTTGAATTGACGGTGGATGAGCGGGCCAAACCGGGCGTGCGGTTCAACGCATAATCCGTCGGGGGGTGTGATTGTCGTCTAGTCTCCAGGCGTTCACACCCCTGTCAACGGATGGACTGTCCATGAGTTTGTTACTCGGCCCGATTCTGCAATTTCGTGGCATCAACAGTAATGTCTATAACGTGTCTGCTCTAGTGGTTTTACCCTTGGGTGCGACATCACCCAGCGTAAAAGTACCCGGCGGTGTCACTGCCGGCAAACCGTTGGCCATCGCCGATATCCCGTTGCTCAGTCCTCAGTACCGCGTCTGGCGCATCGATTTCAAAGCGCTGCAAGACCAGGCTGTTGCCAGCACTTACACGATCAAGATAGAGGGTGCGCAGGCCAACTTCGTCGTTCCGGCCGAGGGGCAGTCGCCGCGCATGGCCTATGTGTCGTGCAACGGCTTTTCGAACCCCAAGGACATGGAGAAGGTGGACAGAAACCATGAGCGCTGGGAGCACATGTGGGGGGCTCATCAAAGCAAGCCCTATCACCTGTTGTTGATGGGGGGCGATCAGGTTTACAGCGACGATATGCGCAGCAGTGTGTCGTCGATGAAAACATGGTTTGCCAAACCCTTCGCCGACCGTCGAAAGGCGGTCTACAGCAAGGTGATCGAAGCCGATCTGGACAAGTTCTTCGCCAGACTCTACCTGGAGCGCTGGAAACAGCCTGAGGTCGCGAAGCTGCTCAGCGCCGTTCCGACGGTAATGATGTGGGATGACCACGACATCATCGATGGCTGGGGTTCCTACGATGAGATTCTGCATTCAAGCCCGGTGTTCCAGGGGTTGTTTGCCACGGCCAAACGCTATTTCAGGATTTTCCAACAGCAACTGATCCAGACTCATCCGCACCTCAAACCGTCCGCTGATACTCATCCTTGTGCGATTCCCGATACCGCTGACGGCTTTCACCTGGGGTTTACCGGCCTGGGCGAATTGGCATTACTGGTTCCCGACTTGCGCAGCGAACGTGCGCCGGATCTGACGACTGCGCCGGCCCGGCGAACCCGGATCATTTCGCTCGTCAGTTGGGATGCAATTTATGCCTGGCTGGGCAAGGCCAAGGGGCATAAGCACTTGCTGCTGATGTCGAGTATTCCCGTGGGTTACCTTGATTTGCAGGCGGCGGAAAAGGCACTGGACCTGATCTCGGGGCAACAGGAGCTTGAGGACGATTTGCGCGACCATTGGCGAAGCCTGCCCCACCGGGACGAACGCAAGCGACTGATCATGCGTCTGCTGGATTTCGCCCATGCCGAGTCATGCAAGGTCACGCTGGTGTCCGGTGATGTTCATGTGGCGGGGGCCTGCGTGGTCGAATCAACGTTGTCCCGGCATAGCAACGATGGTTCGGGATTGATTTACCAATTGATTTCGACCGGGGTCGTGCATCCTGCACCGCCGGTGCTGGCAGTGCAGTTTCTGGAGTCCATTGGCAAGCACCAGGAACAGATCGACTACGGCATCACCGGAACCATGTTGCCCATTGGTGCACGGGGACGTTACCTGATCGCCGCTCGAAACTGGCTGGCGATAGAGCCGGATGAAGACAGCACCGGCAAAAGTCGGCTGTGGGCCAATTGGCACGTAGAAGGCCTCAAACATTGTGTGACCCAGGTTATTGATCCGGTTAAGCCGTGGGCCGAACCGTGAGCGTTACCACGTGCCGGTGGTCGGCTCCGGCAGGCGGAGTTTGCCGCGATCAAGGAAACGCATCGTGCCGAACACGCCACCAGCCAGTTTGCCCCGAAGCACGTAAGGCAGATTGTTCAGTGTCTGCGTCTGACCCAGCCCGAGGGTCTGACGCAGCACCGAGAAAGCCGAAACGCTCACCGGCACCACAATCACCGCCTCGGAAAAGCGCGGGATCGAGCCCGACTGGTCGCTGACACCAGAGGCGAGGGATTGACCGTTCACCTCCAGATCCAGGGCCACGCCGTTGTAGTCGATCGCCGTTTCATTGGGGTTCTGCACGCGCAGTTTTACCGCGAAACGCACTTCCAGTTCCTGGCTTGGCAGTGGCTCGATACCGACCACGTTGATGTTCAGCGGGTCGTGTTGGGGGAGCAAAGCGCAGGCGCTCAGGGAGAGCAGCAGGAGGGACAGAGACAGGGCGAACAATCTGCGCATGGACAGGTTCTCGTAAAGAAAAAGGGCCGAGCAAGTTCAAAAGATCGCAGCCTTCGGCAGTTCCTGCATAGGTTTACCCTGTAGGAGCTGTCGAGTGCAACGAGGCTGCGATCTTTTGATCGTCAAGCAAACGCCGCAAGCAGATCCTCTTCAAAAGCTTTTTGCGCATCCCCCGGTACCTGCGCGCGATGGCGGGCCAGATGGAACGCCACCTCAAAACTCATATCGCCCTGGCGCACGGGGCGCAGCAACCCTTTGCTTTCCCAGCTACGGGCGAAGTGATCGGGCAGGTAGCCAACGTGCTTGCCGGAAAGAATAAAGGCGAGGGTGCCTTCGACCTGCTCGGAACGGGCCGAACACATTTTCCCCTGAAACGGCTCGTCGCTGCGCAGGAAGCGGTAGGGGTGATCGACCCGGTCGCAGGCCTGAAGCGCTTGATCGTCAGGCGCCTCATCGGTGAACAACGGATGCCCCGGGGCGCAATACAGGTGCTGGGTTTCAGTGAACAGTTCGCGGTAGTCAAAAGCGCTTTGCGCCTGCGAGAAATAGCCGATCGCCAGGTCCAGCCGTTGTTGCAGCAACAGCCGCTCCATTTCGCCGGGCATGGCGCTGATCAACTCGATACGCACCGATTCATCCCGTTCGCGAAAGCGCCGGATCGCCTCGGCAACCCGTTGCAGCACTGACTGATCAAGCGCTTCGGACAAGCCCAGGCGCACTTCGCCGATCAAGCGTCCCGCCACGCCGTTGGATTGATGACGGAACGCTTCGATCGACTCGAACAAGGCACGAATGGCAAGGAGCAGCTGCTCGCCTTTGGGGGTGATTTTGAACCCGCCCTTGCCGCGACTGCACAGCCGATAACCAAGCCGGGTTTCGAGCCTGGCCATCTGCTGACTGATGCTTGACTGGCTCAGCCCCAACTCACCCTGAGCCGCGCTGAAACCACCGCATTCCACCACGCTGACAAACAGGCGCAGCAGGTGCAGGTCGAGGTCATGAAGTTGACCGAGCATCAAACATTACTCCGCAATAAAGTCAGGATAATTAACTTGGTATTTTTCCAATGTAACTGACGACGCATCCTGCAACCACTTCCTCCGGTCAGGTGTTCGTCATGGCTCCGCTCTTCAAGCTGTGTTTACCCGCACTGTTCCTCGCCATGGCCGTGCCGGCCCAGGCCGAGGAAAAAGTCCTCAATCTCTACAGTTGGGCCGATTACGTCGCGCCCGAGACCTTGCAACGGTTCGAAAAGGAAACCGGCATCCACGTGCGCTACGACACGTTCGATACACCGGAAGTGCTGGAAACCAAGCTGCTCACCGGCGGCAGTGGCTACGACGTGGTGGTGCCGTCGTCCAGTGTGCTGGCCCGTGGGCTGGCGGCGGGTGCGCTGCAGGAAATTCCTCACGATGGCCTCAAGGGGTACGCCAACCTTGACCCGGACATGCTGGAAAAACTGGCGGCGGTCGACCCCGGCAATCGGTATGGCGTGCCTTACACCTGGGGCACGCTCGGGTTGGGGATGAATGTCGAAGCGCTGCAGCAGCGCTTGCCTAACGTACCGCTCAACAGCCTGGACCTGCTGTTCAAACCCGAATACGCCAGCAAGTTGAAAGATTGCGGCATCGCGATTCTCGACTCGCCCCAAGAGGTGATCGGCCTGGCGCTGCACTATCTGGGTAAAGATCCCTACAGCACCGACAAGGCTGATCTGACAGCCGCCGATGCACTATTGCGTCAGTTACAGCCGTCGGTGCTGTACGTCGCCACCGGGCGGCAGATCAACGATCTGGCCAATGGTAGCGTCTGCCTGGCATTGACCTACAACGGTGACGCGAGCATGGCCGCCGACCAGGCGCGCAAGGCCAACAAGCCGTTCGAAGTGGCCTACCGCATTCCGCGGGAGGGCACGCTGGTGTGGCAGGACAACCTGGCGATTCCCAAGGACGCGCCGCACCCCGAAGCCGCCCGGGCCTTCATCGAGTTCATGTTGCGTCCCGAATCTGTCGCCGCGCTGACCAATACGCTGTTCTTCGCCACGGCCAATTGGGCGGCGACGCCATTGGTGGATGAGGCGGTGCGCAGTGATCCCGACATCTACCCGCAGAGCGAGGTGCGTGAGCGGCTGTACGCCGACCGCAGCATGAGCCTCAAGGACATGCGTCAGCGCACCCGCTTATGGACCACTTTCCGTAGCCGCCAATAAGCCAATAACAAGGAATAGACCATGGACGTCCCTGCACAGAACGATCAGGCCATGACCCGCGACAGTCTTTACGGGACTGCCGCCGAAAGCACCTACGCCGGTATCACCAGTTTCATGCGCCGCCGCTACAGCCGCGACTTGCGTGGCGTCGACGTGGTGGTCAGCGGCGTGCCGTTCGACACTGCCACCAGCAACCGTCCCGGCGCGCGTTTCGGACCGCGCGGCATTCGGGCGGCGTCCACCGGGATCGCCTGGGAGCGCCATTGGCCGTGGACGTTTGACCCGTTCGATCACTTGGCGGTGATCGACTACGGCGATTGCGCATTCGATTACGGTTCGCCGCAGTCGGTGCCGGAAAGCATCGAAGCCCACGCCGAGCACATCCTGAGCGGCGGTTGCGCGATGCTGACGTTTGGCGGCGATCACTTCATCAGTTATCCGCTGCTCAAGGCCCATGCCCGTCAGCATGGCCCGTTGTCATTGATTCACTTCGACGCCCACAGTGACACCTGGCCGGATGAAGAGGGCAAGCGCGTCGATCACGGCACGATGTTCTGGCATGCGGCCAAAGAAGGGTTGGTGGATCCGTTGCGCTCGGTGCAGATCGGGTTGCGCACCACCAATGACGATCATCAGGGCTTTCAGGTACTGGATGCGCGGCAGGTGCATCGGCAAGGGTGCGAAGCGATCGTCGAGGCGATTCGTGCCCGGGTCGGTGATCATCCGGTGTACCTGACCTTCGACATCGACTGCCTCGACCCGGCCTTTGCGCCGGGCACCGGAACGCCGGTGTGCGGCGGTTTGAGCACGGTGCAGGCGCTGGAGATTCTCGGCGGTTTGCGCGGGATCAACCTGGTGGGGATGGACGTGGTGGAAGTGGCGCCAGCCTACGACAGCGCGGACATTACCTCACTGGCAGCGGCGACATTGGCCATGGAGATGCTGTGTTTGTATGCGGCCAGGCATAAGGTCGATCGGTAACGCGTTTTCAATTGTGGGAGCGAGCCTGCTCGCGAAAGCGGTGTGTCAGTTACATCAATGCTGGATGTGCTGTCGTCATCGCGAGCAGGCTCGCTCCCACAGGGGAATGTTGTGATCATGAGATTGGGTGTGCACTGGGGTGCCGAACGCCGGGTCAATCGCTACTGCCAGTTTCTGACAACAGCCTCTGCTAAGCTCCGACGACTTTTCAGGAAAGAGCCTGCCGACCGTGTCGCGAACCAGCCGTTTACTGACTTTGTTACAAGTGCTGCGGGGCAAAAGTCGTCCGGTGACGGCGGCGACATTGGCCAGCGAACTGGAGATTTCCGAACGCACGCTGTACCGCGACATCGCTGAACTCACCGCGCTCGGCGCACCGATTTTTGGCGAGGCGGGGATCGGCTATGTGTTGCGCAGCGGTCTGTTTCTGCCGCCCTTGATGCTCAATGCCGACGAAACCGAAGCCATCGTGCTTGGCTTGCGTTACGTGGATCAGCGTGGTGATGAGGTCTTGAGCAAAGCCGCGGCCGATGCTCTGGCGAAAATCGCCGCGGTACTCGACCCCACGGCCCAGGACGCCTTGCGCAACCCGACAGTGCTGCCGGGGCCGCCGGGTTATGGCTATCCGCAAAATGCCGTGCCTTTGAACGTGTTTCGCCAAGCCATCCGCGATCAGGCCAAGCTGCACATCGACTACGCGGACGCCAATCAGGTGCCGAGTCAGCGGCTGATCTGGCCACTGGCCCTGGGCTTTCTCAACGAGGTGCGGATCATCGTCGCCTGGTGTGAGTTGCGCAGTGCCTATCGCACGTTTCGCACCGACCGGATCTCGGCCGCCAGCGAGCAGGGCGAACGCTATCCGGGGCGGCGCAGCGACCTGCTGCGCACCTGGCGCAAGCAGATGCAACTCGACGAAGCAGGGCGTTTCACTCCTGACAAGAATTGACACAGGCTTGTTTTAGCATGGCGCCAGAATCAACTCACAAGGAGCCGTAAACATGTCCAATCCAGCCTCTTCACTGGCCCCCGCCATCGCCGCCTACATTGCCGCTGCCAATGCTCGCGACACGTCGAAGGTTGCCAGTTTTTTCGCTGAGGATGCCAACGTGTTCGATGAGGGGCAGCATCAGGTCGGCACACAAGCCATCGCCCAATGGATGCAAGACACCGCACAACGTTATCAGCCCCGGGTCGAGGTGCTCGACGTTCAGCTGCGCACCGGCAAAGTGCTGGTGCACAACCTGATCTCCGGAACGTTCCCTGGCAGCCCGCTGGAACTGCGCTACATGTTCCGCCTCAATGAACAGGGCAAGATTGCCCGGCTGGACATCTCGCTGTAACCCGGGCTATGTCGCGCTGCTTAACCTGTGGGAGCGAGCCTGCTCGCGATGACGGCGGTACATTGAGCATCAATATTGATCGACCCGCCGCTATCGCGAGCAGGCTCGCTCCCACAGGGGTTGAGCTTCGCTAGCTGCTATATACTGCCGCGCATGAATGTCGACTCTCCCTTAAGCGCCTGGCAACACGCCATCGAACAGAAGGGCTTCGTCCAGGACGAAGCTCAGGAACATGCCGTGTGGGCGTTGCAAAAATGCCATGAAGCCTTGCATGAAGGCCGCGCGTCCATTACCGGTGTGTACCTCTGGGGGCCGGTCGGGCGGGGCAAGACCTGGTTGATGGATCAGTTCTACCAAAACCTGCGCGTCCCGGCCCGACGTCAGCACTTTCATCATTTCATGGGCTGGGTGCATCAGCGCTCCTTTCAATTGACCGGCACCGCCGACCCATTGAAAGCGCTGGCCCGCGAGCTGAGCCAGGAAGTGCGGGTGCTGTGTTTCGATGAACTGTTCGTCAACGACATCGGTGACGCGATCATTCTCGGACGTTTGTTTCAGGTGATGTTCGAGCAGGGCGTGGTGGTGGTCTGCACCTCCAATCAACCGCCGGATCAGCTGTATGCAGATGGCTTCAATCGTGACCGGTTCGTGCCGGCTATTGCTGCAATCAAACAACACATGCAAGTGATTGCGGTGGATGGTGGGGAAGATCATCGTCTGCATCCTGGCGCCGGTCTGCAGCGTTACTGGGTGAACGTACCGGGTCAGCCCGGCGCGCTGAGCGAGGTGTTCAAGGCCTTGACCGTCGGCCAGTCGCTGGCCAGCGATCCGGTCAAGATTGGCTACCGTTCGGTCAATGTTATGCAGGCCAGTCAAACCGTGCTCTGGTGCCGTTACGCCGAGCTCTGCGAGCAGCCATTTGCCGCCATGGACTTCATGGCCCTGTGCGACACTTTCAGCGCTATTCTGTTGAGCGACGTGCCCAACCTCAGCGCGCAAAAACGCGAAGGGCGCATCGCCCGCGGCACTGAAGACGGCGTTGAGCGGGTGGCGGCGGGGGATCGTGAGTTGCCGCAGTTGTCGGTGCATGACGATGGCGTGCGGCGGTTCATCGCCCTGGTGGACGAATGCTACGACCGCAAGGTGCCGCTGTACCTCGAGGCGCAGGTGCCGATGGAGGCGTTGTACACCGAGGGCTATCTGGAGTTTCCGTTTCGTCGCACCCTTAGTCGCCTGCAGGAAATGCAGCTCAAACGTTTCGCCGAGGTTTGATATCCGGGAGGAGCGAACATGAATCAGCCCTTGTCCCACCATTTGCTGACCATGGCCTATCAGAACGCTTGGGCCAATCACCGACTGGCCAAGGCCTGGCTTCAGCTAAGCCCGGCCGAACTGGCAGCGCCGCGAGTCAGTTTCTTTCCCAGCCTCATCGCGACCCTGAATCACATCCTGACCTGTGACTGGTTCTATGTGGATGCACTGGAGCGGGAGTTGCGCGGTGACGAACCGCATCCCGATTGCTACGTGTTTTTCAACGAAGACGAGCCGTTCGCCCACGGCGCCGATCTCAAACGCGAGCAAGCCCTGGTGGACCGTCGACTGATTGCCTACTGCGAGCAACTGCGCGACGCAGACCTCGGACGGCTCGTGACCATCGCGCGCGACACCCCGCAACATGACAGCCGTTTGCGCATGCTGTCCCATTTGTTCGAGCATCAGATTCATCATCGCGGGCAGGTTCACGCGATGCTCAGTGGCACGTCGGTCAAGCCGCCGCAACTGGACGAGTTTTTCTGTGCCGGTGAGGCAAAGCTGAGGGCTGAGGATTTTGCTGAGTTGGGATGGACCGAGTCATTGATCTGGGGCGTTTGAGAGAGAACGATCACAACAGGATCCGGTTGTCGGCACCCCTGCACTCGCGATAAGGTCGTCAGACCTTTCAGCGCGCAAGAAGCGAGCTGGGGCAACTTGTGTGATTGAGGGTGGAAATGGAATCCGCAGAAATTCTTGTGCTTCAGGCCAGCTACACCAACCCGGTGCATGCCGAGGCGATTTGTCTTGTATTGAACCACTACGCCGAAGACCCAATGGGCGGCGGTCACCCGTTACCCGCCGATAGATTGCGACAACTGCCGGGGGAACTGGCCAAACGTCCCCATGCCTTCAGCGTACTGGCGTTTGTCGGCGGCGAGCCGGCAGGGTTGGTCAACTGTTTTGAAGGTTTTTCGACCTTCGCCTGCCGGCCGCTGGTCAACGTGCACGATGTTGCCGTGGTGTCGAAGTTTCGCGGGTTGGGGCTGAGTCAGAGGATGCTGCACAAAGTCGAAGACATCGCACGCCAGCGCGGCTGCTGCAAAATCACTCTGGAAGTACTGGAAGGTAACGCGGTGGCTCAGGGGGCTTATGGCAAATTCGGTTTTGCGCCAGGCATGTTCGACCCGGCGCATGGCCGGATGCTGTTCTGGATCAAAGCGCTTTAATTCGCAGTCCATTTTGGGAGCGAGTTTGTTGTGGAATGGGCTTTTGTGGCGAGGGAGCTTGCTCCCGTTGGGTCGCGCAGCGACCCCTGCATTTCAAAATTAAACCGCATATAAAGGGTTTACGACTGCTTCGCAGTCGAGCGGGAGCAAGCTCCCTCGCCACGCAAGCCCGCTCCCACATGAGTGCAACTACTGCTGAACGACTTCCGGCGTGATAGGTGCGCCCTTGGGTTTCATCAGGCTGAAGTCGATCAACGGCCTCTGCTTACGCGCATAAGGGTCACCGATCATCAATGGCCGAGGCTTGAAGCTGTCGCTGACCAGGCTTTTGCTGCGGTCCAGTTCATCGAAATTCAGGCCGGCCAGATCCGCCCATGTGTGAATCAGTTGCGAGCTGCTGTACGGCCGGCTCAGATCGCCGGCAAAACTCCAGTCATGGGTTTCGCGCCATTTCGGCGAAGCCCACGCCATGAACGGAATGGTGTACATCGGCGCCGTCGGCTTGCTCTCGTTGCGGCCCAGGGTTTTATGGCCAACGGAGTCGAAGACGTCTTCACCATGGTCAGAGAGGTACAGCAGGAAGCCGTTCGGATCAGACTTGGCGTAGTCCTTGATCAGGCTCGACACCACGAAGTCGTTGTACAGCACTGCGTTGTCATAGCTGTTGTACGTCGGCACCTGATCGTCACGCACGCCGTCCGGAACGCCTTTGCGGTCAGTGAACTTGTTGAATGTCGGCGGGTAACGGTACTGGTAGCTCATGTGCGTGCCGAGCAAATGCACAACGATCAGCTTGCGTGGCGCTGCATCGGCCAGGGCCTTGTTGAACGGTTCGATCACGTCGCCATCGTACTGGGCGGCGTTCTGGTTGCGGTTGTTGTTCAGGTACACCTGCTCGTCGGCCTGTTCGGAGAAGGTCGTGAGCATGGTGTTGCGCTTGGTCATGGTCTGCTGGTTGGTGATCCAGAAAGTCTTGTAACCCGCCTGTTTCATCATGCTGACCACCGACGGAGTGGACAGGTAGAGGTCGGGGTTTTCTTCGTCGGCGAACGTCAATACCTGCTGCAACGCTTCGATGGTGTAGGGACGCGGGGTAATGACGTTATCGAAAACCGCCAGTTGATCCTTGAGCTTGTCCAGCTCCGGCGTGGTTTGCCGAGGGTAGCCGTACAGGCTCATGCGCTGACGGTTGGTGGACTCACCGATTACCAGCACCAGGGTCGCCGGCTGATTGGCCATCGAATCGGTGAGGTTCTTGAGCGGTGGAATTTTGCTGGCGCTGTGAAGCATGTCTTGCATGCCGGCCAGGGTATCGAGGTAGCGGTGATAGGCCACGGCCATCTGCCAAGGCACGGCGGGCTCGATGCGGGTTTCGAACTTCTCGAAGCCGCCCGCCAGGCTGCCGCTGCGTGCGGTGTGCTTGATTAGCGGGTAACCGACCACGGCTAGCAGAATTGCCGTCGCCGCGACCAATGCCTGGCCGCGTGGCAGGTATACCGGGCGCAAACGGGTCCACAGGAAATACGCGAACGCGGTGTGGGCGAGGAACGCCAGTACCATCCACCAGGCAAAATACTGGGTCATGTACTCGCCGGCTTCAGACACGTTCGATTCGAACATGATGAAGATGACGCTCTGGGAAAATTCCTGCTGATAGATGAAGAAATAACCGAGGCTGGCCATCGAACAGGCCCACAGCACCACGCCGATCAGTGCGGCCATCACCCGTGTTTTTCTGGGGAACAGCAGCATCGGCGCGAGCCAGATGGCGCTCATCACAAAGGCCTGGCGGAACCCGGTAAAACCGGAGGTGCCCGTCAGTTGAATCAGCAGTTGGGTAATGCCCGAAAAATACCAGAAGAACAGAAATAACCAGAGAAATCCTGCCCAATCAAAACCTTTCGCAGACGTTTTGCTGCGTTTAAACAAAGCCATTCAGCACTCCAGCCTGATAATTACTTCGGCCGTCGGCACTCCCTGTCGCAGACGAACGGGCGCCGCGTGGATACCGAGCGGCCACAATGAGCCGGAGTATCAACAAGAAGGTGTGAAAACTTTGTGAGTTGCCAGAGCTGGCAGGGTTGCAGCGAGTCGGAAACAGCAGCGACTGCTTCCGAGTCAAACGAGGGGTCAGGCGTGGGGGGCGCGTTGGGTGACGGGCAAGGGCTGAGCCTGATTGCCTTGGGTCAGCAGGCGCAATTGGGCGACTTCCCGCTTCAACTGGTCGCGCTCATCTTTCAACTGGCGCAGTTCATCGCGACGGATCGTGACGTAAAGGGTTTGTGCTGGCAGTGCTGTGTGTACGGTGCCCATTGCTCACCTCGCAAATGGCTGTCTCAACTATAAGTTCGCTCCCGATTTCGGGTGCTCACTTACTATCGGCGCCGATTTTGATTTCTTTTGCCCCTGAAGGGAACTTTTTTATTTTTCATGGTCGTTGTGTCTTCGGTACGATTCCCGACGTTATCAGTCTGGATCGGGCACAATGCCCGGAAACTTCATCCCCATACGCTGGACTAACTCGAATGAGTCGCGTTGGGCTATAACCTTTGACACACTTTATTTGTAGTAGGGAGCATCAGTACATGCAACTCGGGATTATTGGACTGGGCCGCATGGGCGGTAATATTGCGCGGCGCCTGATGCTCAACGGACATACCACCGTTGTTTACGACCGCAATAGCGCCTTTGTCGATACCCTGGCTGAAGAAGGCGCCACCGGTGTTGCCGACTTGCCAGCCCTGGTCACTGGCCTGGCCAAACCACGCGCGGTGTGGGTCATGCTGCCCGCCGGCGCACCGACCGAAGACACCATCGACACCCTGAGTACCTTGCTTGAAGCGGGCGATACCATCATCGACGGCGGCAACACCTTCTATAAAGATGACATCCGCCGGGCCAAAACCTTGTCGGAAAAAGGCCTGCACTACATTGACGTCGGCACCTCCGGCGGCGTCTGGGGCCTGGAGCGTGGCTACTGCATGATGATCGGCGGTGATGCCGACACTGTTAAGCGTCTTGACCCGCTGTTCGAAACGCTGGCCCCGGGCATGGGCGACATCCCGCGCACCAAGGATCGCCAGTCCGATGACGATCGCGCCGAGCGCGGTTACATCCATGCAGGCCCGGCTGGTTCTGGCCACTTCGTGAAAATGATTCACAACGGCATCGAATACGGAATGATGCAGGCCTTCGCCGAAGGCTTTGACATCCTCAAGACCAAAGCCAGCACCAACCTGCCGGAAGATCAGCGTTTCGACCTGAACGTTGCCGACATCGCCGAAGTCTGGCGTCGTGGCAGCGTGGTGTCGTCCTGGCTGCTTGACCTGACCGCCGACGCACTGGCCAGCGATCCGAAGCTCGATGGCTACTCAGGCTCGGTGGCTGACAGCGGTGAGGGTCGCTGGACCATCGAAGCCGCGATGGAGCAATCGGTGCCGGTACCGGTGCTGTCGAACTCGCTGTTCTCGCGCTACCGTTCGCGCGGGCAAGGCACCTTTGGCGACAAGATTCTCTCGGCCCAGCGCTTCGGCTTCGGCGGCCATGTGGAGACCCCGAAAAAATGACCCATGTGATCCGCAGGAAATCCAAGGCAGAACCCGCACCGCCTACCACGCTGTTTCTGTTCGGTGCCCATGGTGATCTGGTCAAGCGCCTGCTGATGCCGGCGCTATACAACCTGAGTCGCGACGGTTTGCTGGGAAATGGACTGCGGATCATCGGCGTTGATCACAACGCTATCAGTGACGAAGCCTTCGCCAAAAAGCTCGAAGATTTCATTCGGGTGGAAGTGGCGGCCAAGGTTGGCAAGGGCGATCAAGCCCTTGATCCGGCGTTGTGGGCCAAACTGGCCAAGCACATCAGCTATGTCCAGGGCGACTTCCTTGACGAACGCACCTACGAAGCGCTGGCGGCGAAAATCGCCGCCAGCGGCACGGGCAATGCGATTTTCTACCTGGCCACCGCACCACGTTTTTTCAGTGAGGTGGTGCGGCGTCTCGGTGCTGCCGGATTGCTGCAAGAAACCCCCGATGCCTTCAGAAGGGTGGTGATCGAAAAGCCTTTCGGCTCCGATCTGCATACCGCAGAAGCCTTGAACGCGTGCTTGCTCAAAGTGATGACGGAAAAGCAGATCTACCGGATCGATCACTATCTGGGCAAGGAAACCGTGCAGAACATTCTGGTCAGCCGGTTCTCCAACAGCCTGTTCGAAGCCTTCTGGAACAACCATTACATCGACCATGTGCAAATCACCGCCGCCGAAACCGTCGGCGTGGAAACCCGTGGCAGTTTTTATGAGGTCACCGGCGCCCTGCGGGACATGGTGCCCAATCACCTGTTCCAATTATTGGCGATGGTGGCCATGGAACCACCGGCTGCTTTTGGCGCCGATGCGGTACGCGGCGAAAAAGCCAAAGTTGTCGGCGCGATCCGCCCCTGGTCGACCGAGGAAGCGCGAGCCAACTCGGTGCGCGGCCAATACACCGCCGGCGAGATTGGTGGCGAGCCGCTGCCCGGTTATCGCCAGGAAGCCAACGTGGCACCCGACAGCACGACCGAAACCTATGTCGCGCTCAAAGTGATGATCGACAACTGGCGCTGGGTCGGCGTGCCGTTCTACCTGCGCACCGGCAAGCGCATGAGCGCGCGCGACACCGAGATTGTCATTTGCTTCAAGCCGGCGCCGTATGCGCAGTTCCGCGACACCGAGGTCGATGAGTTGCAGCCGACCTACCTGCGGATCCAGATTCAACCCAACGAAGGCATGTGGTTCGACCTGCTGGCCAAGCGGCCGGGGCCGGCGTTGAACATGGCCAATATCGAGCTGGGTTTTGCCTACAAGGATTTCTTTGAGATGCAGCCATCGACCGGCTATGAAACCCTGATCTACGACTGCCTGACCGGCGATCAGACGCTGTTCCAGCGCGCCGACAACATCGAGAACGGCTGGCGCGCCGTGCAGCCATTCCTCGATGCCTGGCAGCAGGACGCAACGGTTGAGAACTACGCGGCCGGCGAAGACGGACCTAAGATTGCTGATGAGCTGCTCACCCGCGATGGTCGCGTCTGGCACAGCGTCGGATGAGTGAGATAACGCAACAGCCCATCCGTTTTCTGCTCAGCGACATGGACGGCACGTTACTGCTCCCTGATCACAGCCTCAGTCAGCGCACGATCGAAGCGGTCCGCGCCTTGCGCGAGGCTGGCGTACTGTTCAGCCTGGCCACCGGACGTCCGCCCAAAGCCATGTTGCAGCAGATCGAAGCCCTGGGTGTTGATCTGCCGACGGCGGCCTTCAATGGCGGCACCCTCGTAAACCCGGACGGCAGTGTGCTGGTTGCACATTATTTGCCGGCAACGGCGGCGCTGACGGCGCTGACACTGTTTACCGATCAGCCGGACATTGAAGTCTGGGTGTTCAGTGGCGGCGACTGGCTGTTGAAAGATCCGTACGGCCCGATGGTCCCGCGAGAGCAGCACGGCTTGGGTTATCCGCCGGTGGTGGTCGAGAATTTCGAGCCTTACCTTGCACGTATCGACAAAATCGTCGCGGCCAGCAATAACGCCGAACTGTTGATCGAACTGGAAGCGCAGTTGCTGCCCAAGGTCGAAGGGCAGGCGCAGGTCTCGCGTTCACAACCGATCTATCTGGACGTGACGGCGATGCTGGCTAACAAGGGCGAGGCATTGGCGACACTGGCCGAGTTTCTCGGGGTGCCGCTGGAACAGACCGCCGCCCTGGGTGACGGTGGCAATGACCCGGCGATGTTTCACCGGGCCGGGTTGTCGATCGCCATGGGGCAGGCGGAAGAGGCGGTGAAGCGTCAGGCCGACGTGGTGACCGGAGCCAATACCGAAGACGGCGCGGCCCGGGCGATTGAGCAATACATCCTCAAACGCTGAATACACAACCGATTGTAGGAGCTGTCGAGTGAAACGAGGCTGCGATCTTTTGATGTTGTTTTTAAAGAGCAAGATCAAAAGATCGCAGCCTCGTTTCACTCGACAGCTCCTACAGTCCTACAGTGAGTATTGCGGTGTTACAGCCAGTAGCTCACCGCATACCAGCCCAACACGCCCATCACCACGGTATAAGGCAACGCCATCCATACCATCCGCCCGTACGACAGGCGAATCAGCGGTGCAATCGCCGAGGTCAGCAGGAACAGGAACGCCGCCTGACCATTGGGCGTCGCCACGCTCGGCAGGTTGGTGCCGGTATTGATCGCAATCGCCAGGGTTTCAAACTGTTCGCGGCTCATGTGGCCGGCGAGGAACGCCTGTTTCACTTCGGTGATGTAAATGGTCGCCACGAACACATTGTCGCTAATGGCCGACAGCAAGCCATTGGCAATAAACAACATGCCCGGCTGTTGACTTGTCGGTAGCGCCAGCACCCACTGGATCAGCGGTGTGAACAGTTGCTGATCTTGAATCACTGCCACCACTGCAAAAAATACCACCAGCAGCGCCGTGAACGGCATGGCATCCTTGAAGGCGTTGCCAAGGCGATGCTCATCGGTAATGCCCGTGAATGCGGTGATCAGTACGATCACCATCAAACCGATCAAGCCGACTTCGGCGACGTGAAACGCGAGGCCGGCAATCAGAATCAGCGCTGCCGCGCCCTGAACCATCAACGCAGCGCGCTGACGTGCAGTGCGTGCGGCGTTGTCTTCGGCGGCGTAGTTGGCCAGCACCGTACGCACGTTGTCCGGCAGCAGCGTGCCATAGCCAAACCAGCGCAGTTTCTCCAGCAGTACGCAAGTCACCAGACCCGCTGCCAATACCGGCAACGACACCGGTGCGACCTTCAAAAAGAATTCGGCGAAGTGCCAACCCATTTCATGGCCGATCAACAGGTTCTGCGGCTCGCCAACCAGCGTGCACACACCGCCCAACGCGGTGCCGACCGCACCGTGCATCAGCAGGCTGCGCAGGAAGGCGCGGAACTGTTCGAGGTCGGCGTGATGGAGCGTGGGCAGGTGCCGGTCATCGCCGATTTCGCTGTCCTGACGCGGATCGCCACCCGAGGCGACACGGTGATACACCGAATAGAAACCCACCGCCGCGCTGATAATCACCGCAGTCACGGTCAACGCATCGAGAAACGCCGACAGAAACGCGGACAGGAAACAGAACATTAACGCCAGCAGGGCCTTGGAGCGAACACCCAACAACAAGCGCGAGAAGAGAAACAGCAGCAGGTCTTTCATGAAATAGATGCCTGCCACCATAAACATCAGCAGCAAGATCACCGGAAAGTTGTGCACCAGCTCATCATAGAGCACCTGGGGCGTGGTCATTTTCAGCAGCAATGCTTCGACCAGTAGCAACCCGCCGGGCATCAACGGATAACACTTGAGCGCCATGGCCAGGGTGAAAATAAACTCCAGCACCAATAACCAGCCGGCCGCCACCGGACCGACTGTCCACAACACCAGAGCGTTGAGAATCAGGAAGCCGACAATGCTCGCCTTGTACCAACGAGGTGAGTGCCCGAGAAAATTATGCGCGAAGGCCTGGGCCATGGAACCAGACATTGGCTACTCCTTGTATTAAGAAGCGCGCAAGTTGCCGTAAGAACAACAGAAGATCAAGTGCGGAAAACGACGTTGGCCTAACACCGATAACGCGCGACGACCGCGCGGCAGTTTCCGTCCAGTGAATAGCCGCCTATGACAATGCAACCGTTGGCCTGAATGGCCAATGAAGTGGCAGTATGCGAACCGCGACTCAGGTGTGTGCGACACCAGCCGATGCCCTTGGCAAAACTGCGATCCAGCTGCCCACTGGGTAAATATCGGGCAAAAACGAGATCAGCTTCGACCCCGCCGACCGTCGATCCAACTGTCAGCACACATCCATTCTGTTGAGTCTCGGCGGCGGTCCAGCGGCAACTGCTGCGGCCGACGCCTAATAGCTTTGGCTGACCACCGTTGCAATGAATATCGGGTCGGCCATTACTGTAAACTTTCAGAGACAGGCAGAGCATCGGGTCGCGACTGCTGCCAAAACAATGCAAGTCACCATTTTCATGCTGGACGATCTGGTTGATCTGAGCGCTGTGCTCCCGTGCCTTGATGGTCATGAAACCATCCACGGCGAAGCTGTCATCCAGTCGGCCGTCCGGGTGATAGCGCGCCAGCAGACCTTCCTCGGGAAAATTGATTGATCCACTCACCAGGATCCGACCATCGCGTTGCACCATCAGACTGCTGAGCCAAGTGTTCATCAACAAGTGCCGAATCATGACGAAACCGCGACCGTTGAAGCTGTCGTCCAGCGAGCCGTCGGAGTTGAGTCGTATCAGCATGCCGACGTGATCGGTCGGTTCGAAGTAATGATTGGCCAGCAGCAGGATTCGACCGTCGTCCTGCACACAGACATCACAGGCTTCGGCGCTCGGCACGCCGGGCGGTAACCAGGCGTCGCGAGCACCTTGGGAAAGATTACCCGGAAGGTGCACCACGCAACGTCCATTGTCGCCAAAGCCCTGGACCGGGCAGCCCTGCTGATCAAACATCGCCAGGGCGGGCAGCGTACGATGCGCATTCTCGTAGTGCAGGCCGGCCACCAGAATGTGCCCGTTGGGCAATGCCCGTACCTTGCCAGCCATGGCCTCGAAGCCGAGTGCGAACTGGCCGCTGATGCTGCCTTTTTTGCCGAATGCCAGATCCGCCGAACCATCTGCAAGCAGGCGGGCCAGGCCGAAGCGATAGCCGCCCGGCGTACCGACTTTTGCCGCCACCAGCAACCGGCCGACAGAGTCAATCGCAATGTCATTGGCCATGCTGGAGAGGCTGCCGGAAAAATACACTTGAGTCTTGCCGGTGCCAGCAAAACTCGCATCGAGCCGTTCAGCGCCATTCACGGTTGCAGGTAAGGCAAAAGCAGTCTGGGGTGACATGCATGCATCTCCTTGCCAGTCGTCCTGATCCGGGTGCCCGGAAGGTGACCGCCTGAGTAAAACATTCAATCCCTGAATGACTCGGCGCACAACTGTTTTCATGAGCCGGAGGGGGGGCGTTTTGTGCCAGAACAGTGTCTTTTCGAACCACTGAAAAGCCTGCCAAGTAAACCGGCGGTTAGAAGTTGAAACAGGGGAGGGTTTGCGCAGCTGACTGTAGAAAATCGTCAACTAAAAAGAAGGGGGCGCGGATTGCCGGGCGGCAATCCGCGAATACACTTAGTGCGGCATGGACCATGATTGCAATTTGTAACCTTCCTGGCTCAACTCGGCACGGGCTTCTTCCAGCACGTGTTCGAGTTGCTCTGGATCGGAATAGGCGCTGCTTGGAATTTGTTTGCGGCTGATGCGCGTGTTGGTGCGATCAATGATGGCCAGGTTTAGTTCGCTACCGTCTTGTAGAGCCCAGGCCACGCATTGAAAGGGTTGGAATGCGCGGTCGGCAATCAAAAGTGCTTCGTTGATACGGAGCGGGGCGTTCATGGGATCTTCTCTCTATATGCCCAAACAAGTGATGTGCCGTCGGTTGGGCTTACCGTTCGGCTGGTTACTTGTACTGATGTCCGCAACCGGGGTTTAGGTCACACACAATCGAAAGAAATTTTAACTTTCTTTGATTGATTCGATATTCAGGCCGCTTCTGAAAGCTGAATGAAAGGTTTAACCCGTTAGGCAACTAACCAACTGACTTCTTATAACTAATAAGCAAACAACCCTATAAGCAATCGATACAAGCTCGCGTCAAATTCTTGCTAGTGTTACATCGAAGCCCGCCAAATGACTGTTTTTACTAATATTTCCTAAATTTGGCGTCAAGGAACAGTCATGATCGAAGCGCCTGCCTTACGACGTCTTTTAGTAGTGGATCCTTGCGACGACTGCCACCGCTTGTTGCCGGGTTTACGCGCCGTTGGATGGGATGTTGACAGCTGTACGCTGGAAAACGCCACTGAACGAACCTGCGATGTTGGCCTGTTGCGTTTGCAGCCCTTTCATCTGGAGCGCCCGGAAGCCGTCAAGGAATTGATCACCCGTAGTGGTACCGAGTGGATTGCAGTGCTGAATCAAGAAGTTCTGCGATTACAAAATGTCGGAGACTTCGTCTGTGAATGGTTTTTTGACTTCCATACCCTGCCGTTCGATGTCTCACGGGTTCAGGTCACCCTGGGCCGAGCGTTCGGTATGGCACGCTTGCGCGGCCAGGGCACGGTTCATATCGATCAGCCTGAACATGAACTGCTCGGCGACAGCAAACCGATTCGCGAACTGCGCAAACTGCTGAGCAAACTGGCACCCACCGAATCCCCGGTGCTGATTCGCGGTGAAAGTGGGACCGGCAAGGAGTTGGTCGCTCGCACGCTGCATCGACAATCCCAGCGTCACAGCAAACCGTTCGTGGCGATCAACTGCGGGGCGATTCCCGAACACTTGATCCAGTCCGAACTGTTTGGCCACGAGAAGGGCGCCTTTACCGGTGCTCATCAGCGCAAGGTCGGGCGGATCGAGGCGGCTAACGGTGGAACGCTGTTTCTCGATGAAATCGGTGATTTGCCCTTGGAGCTGCAAGCCAATCTGCTGCGCTTCCTGCAGGAAAAACACATTGAGCGTGTAGGGGGCCACCAGCCTATTCCGGTGGATGTGCGGGTATTGGCGGCAACGCACGTCGACCTGGAAGCGGCCATCGAGAAGAAACGCTTTCGCGAAGATCTTTACTACCGCTTGAACGTCCTGCAAGTCATCACCGTGCCGCTACGCGAGCGCCATGGTGATCTCGCGATGTTGGCTAATCACTTTTCCCATTTCTACAGCCATGAAACCGGTCGTCGTCCGCGCAGCTTCAGCGAAGACGCGCTGATCGCCATGGGTAAGCACGACTGGCCGGGCAACGTCCGCGAGCTAGCCAACCGGGTACGGCGGGGGCTGGTTCTGGCCGAAGGACGGCAGATCGAGGCGCGAGACCTGGGGTTGCTCAGTCAACACGCCACCGCTTCGCCGATGGGCACCCTTGAAGACTACAAGACCCGCGCCGAGCGTCAGGCGTTGTGCGATGTGTTGAACCGGCACAGCGATAACCTGAGTGTCGCCGCCAGAGTTCTGGGGGTGTCGCGGCCGACTTTTTACCGATTGCTGCATAAGCACCAAATCCGCTAGGGCGGGTGAAACGAAAAGGCCCGCTGCGACTTCCATCGCAGCGGGCCTTTTCCATGGGGGTGAAACGGTTAAAAGTAGTACGGGAATTTCAGGCTGAAGGAAAAGTCCGGCGAGTCGTCGGTCAGGCCGATGGCCAGGTTGGGAACGATCGTCAGGTTATCGGTTGCGGCCAGGGTCATTCCGATGTTGAAGTTGGCCGAGTTGTAATCGCTGTTGGAAATCGATTGCCAGTCGCCACCGTCCGGCTTGATCTTGCTCTTGCTGGCAAACTGATCGGTGAACGAGAACGACATACTCATCTTCTCGTTCAAGGCGAATGCAATACCGGCGCCGATCTGCCAGGAATCGCCCAGTTTCACGTCCCCGGGCACCTTGGAGTTGACCTGAGGGCTGATGTCGCTGAAAGAGTCTTCCATGTTGTAGGTGTAGGCCAGGCTGCCGAACAGTACGGCCGGGTCGAAGCTCTTGACCAGTGAGAGACCCGGAGTGATCGACCAGACACCATTGCCGGTAGGCAACTCCTCGGGTACCGAGAGGTTATCGTTGTTCGGGTCATTGACCAGCTTGATGCCGTAAGGGTCTTCACCGGTCGGCGCCTTGACGCGCAGTGTAAAGACCGCGTCGGGCAGATTGGCCGACTCATCCAGAAACTTGTAGGCAACGCCAACGTTCACATCGCCGATGGTCGGGTCGCGGGTCACGGTTGCGTCCGACGTCACCGGGCCTGCGCCACCGGCGCCACCGGAGGAATACGTTGATTCGCGATACACCACGGGGACGTTAATGTCGAACTGCCAACGTTGTGCCACGTTGTAGCGGGCGGTCAGGTCCAGGGTCCAGTTATCCGCCTTGATACGGTCGAGGTTGATGTTGCCAAGGAAAATCGAGTCCAGTGCCAGAAAGCCGTTGAGTACCAATGCACGGGTATCGTAGTGCGTGTAAGTCAGACCGGTCTCGAAGCTGAACTTGCCGCCACCAAAGAAGCCGCTGGCTTCGTCATACAGGTTGGAAACGCTTTGCGCAGGCTGCGAATCATCCTTGAGCGATTGGCCGTATGAACTGCCCGTGGTTCCCGGCGCACCGGCGGCCACTGTCTGACCACTTCCGGGCGTTTCCGCTGGGGATTTGGTCAGACGTTTGGGGGCAGGCGTCGCAGGTGTTTCTTCGACTTGGCGAATGCGCTGCTCGAGTACCATCAGCGCGTTCTGTTGTGCTTCGTAACGCTGTTTCAACTCCATGAGTTCTTGTTTTAGTGCTTCGACCTGGGGGTCCGGTGCTGCGTACAGCAGTGGGACCGGGGCCAGGCTACTCAAACAAACGATAGCTCTGAACGTCAACGATCGGTGCATGGGTTAGCCGTCCCTTCTGACTACATCGGGTGACACTGAGCGTAGATCAGAATCCTTGAGTGCGAAGACCTTTGAGCTGGTCCAGGTTGCCGTTCAGCGACCCGGCTGTCGCGTTGTCACGCAGCACGACATTGAGTGACGTGAGGTTGTTGACCTGGTTACCACCGCCGAGCAACGTCGTGTTCTGCATCAGCCCGCCCTGGGCCAGGCGTTGTTCGGTGCTGCCCTGGTTATTGTTGGCGACGATGTTGAGTTGCACACCCGTAACGGTCGAGGAAACGCTAAACGCGCCCGCGCCATTGGCGCTGACCAACGTCGAGCCTGCGGCCAACGCCTGGCCCTGCTGTTGCGTTGCTGGCGCCTGGCTCGCCTTTGTGACGTTGATCTGAACGTTGTTGTAGGCACTGTTATGGTCGCCGGCAGCACGCACGACTTGAGTGACGCCTTCGGTGCTGTTGAGGCCATTGCCGCCAGTGACGGTGCCGGTGCCTTGCGAACTCGTTGAGCCATTACCCTTTTCATTGATCATCGACACATAGAACTGTGGCTTGATGGTCGATTGTTGAATTTGCATCGAGGACGTTGCCCCGATCACTTCACCGTTGGCATTTTGCCAAGTGCTGGTCATGACAATGCCGAAACTGATGATTCGCCCCGGCATGACATAGCGGCCGCGCAGGGTCGCCAATTCCTGATCCTTCAGCTCAATGGGTTTGAACGTCTGTGCCTGGGTCGGGAGGCTGGCGGCCAGGCAAACCACGGCCAGCCAGAGTGGAGTCTTCATGTGATGCTCCCGGAGCGTCGTGCTCCTTGTTATCAGAAGAAGTCGCTTTGAATGAAGCCGAAATCCATCAATTCTGCGTCTCGCACCGGAGTGAAGGCGTTGATGCGGTTCTTGGCGGTCAGTGGCATGGGTGGGTCGAGCAATGCATTGGCTTTGTCGTAGCCCTGGCCGATGACCGCAAAGATGATGCCGTTCCAGCCTTTTACAAAGTCGTCGACTTTGTAGCGTTTATGACCGAGTACCGGATCTCCGATATAGACCCAGCCCTTGTGAACTCTTTGCATGACCACAAAATGTTTGTAGCCACGGATATCCAGAAGCACCACAACCGGAATTCTGATGTCGCTCAACGTTTGCGGCGCTACCCGGTAGCCACGGGCCCGCATGCCGATACTTTCCACGTAGCGCTTCATGTCGAGCATGGAGAAGCCCTGGACACGGACAAGATCTTGATCGGAATGTGCCAGCATGCCTTCGATGATCTGTTCTTCATTCACGTCCAGCCAATAGGCTTGGCGCAATATGGTTGCCAGCGCAGCTGCGCCGCAACTGAAGTCGGTTTTCTGTTGCACCAGGTCGGCAAACTTACGCTCGCGAATGCTCTGGATCGGCTTGTACACCACCGCGCCACCCGGCAGGACGGACAGCGGCATTTGTGCAGCCTCGCTCACACTGGCCACGCACAGCAAAAATGCCAAGGCAATAATGCGCATGGAAGGACGCCTTCTGGTTGTGTTGAAACAGGCCCCCGTAAGGGGGCCTCCAGAGACAGCAATTAGAACGAGTTGTTGGAAATGGCCAACGAGTTGCTTTGTTGGTTGCCCACACCCGCAGCCACGTTGACGCCCAGGTTGCCACTGCCACCATTCACCGAACCGTTCAAGGTTGCGGTGTTGGTTACAGGGTTGGCCCAGCCAGTTGGGGTCAGCACTTGATAGGAATAGGTGTTGCTCAAATCAAAAGAACTGCTCTCGCTGTAACTTTTTGATTTGTCGTACGAAGATTCGGACTCTTTACTGCCCGATTTTTCGAACGAGGAGGCCGACGAGCTCTCCCACGACTTATCGAACGATCTTTCGAACGAGGAGTCGCTCGATCTTTCACGCGATGCGTCGAAATCTGCATCGATTGATGCGTCAACCGATACGTCGACAGTCCTGGTGCGGGTGCGATCGCCATTGCCATTGTTCCAGGTAACAGTTCTGGTGGCATTCGCAGACGCGTCCAAAGCAGCGCTCAAAGAAGCACTGCGGCTGGAGCTGCTGTCCGAGCTTCTGAAGCCGCTCGCATCGGAGCTTCTGGAACCACTCGCATCAGCGCTCCTGGAACCACTCACATCGAAGCTCGAAGAAGCGCTTTTGTTAACGCTCAAATCGGAAGACTTGTCGCGAGAGGAACTACCGCTAGCCGTTGTGGTAACGGTTATCGTATCCAGGCGAGTTGTCCGATCAGCGTTGTTATTCACTACCAGGCCAGGACCTTGTTGATCGGCAGAGGCGGTGGCTATTGCGTTACCGAGCGGGGCATTGGTGTTGGCAATGGCCATGGTGTTTTTCTGTTGGTTAAGGTCGCCGCCAGCAATGTTGATACCCATATTGCCGCTGCCGCCATTCCCCGATCCGTTCATCACGGCAGAGACTGTACTACCGAAGTTGTTGACTCTGTTGTTGTTGCTGTATTGCGTGACGTCGGCGGTGGCTTCAGCAGTGCCGAACACGAAGCTGTTGTCCTGACTGGAGTTTGAGGCAGCATTGGCGATGGCGGACGCGTTGTCTTGTTGGTTGCCACTACCTGCCGCCACGTTGACGCCGACGTTGCCGCTGGCGCCTGTGGCAGAGCTGCTCATCTCGGCTTCGTTGATAGTCCCTTCATTACGGATGCGGTTGCCGGTACTGCTCTGGTTATCCCACGCATTGGCCGTCGCATAGACAGGGATCTTTGTTGGAGGAGGGGGTTTATGACCATGGTGGTGGTCATTGTCACGCCAATCGTTCTGCCCAGCTTGTACAGCAACAGCCATGACCGCAGCAATTGCGAAAACCAGAGGCTTGAGTGCCATCGAAGGTTTCATGGTGATTCTCCGTACTTATTTTAGGTTAAGTGTTGTGTCTACCTGTTTGGATCAATCCGTGACCCGTACGCTCAGGGTGTTGGCCATTCGGTTTCCCACCCCGGAGCTCTGATTCAACTGGATCACCCCACGGCTACCGGTGAAGGCCTGATCGCTGGTAGCGACTTGGCGATTGCCTGGTGCAGAGTCAGTTGGATCGGAGTTGTGGATCAGCGTCACGTTCTGCTGCATGAGGACGCTGTCGTCGATACTTTGCGGTTGTGTACTGATACTTATCCGCAGGGCATTGGCTTGCTGGTTGCTGGCGCCTGCGCTCTGGTTGACGCCCAGTACACCGTTGCCGTGGCTGAAGGAGTCGCCTTGAATGCTGGATCGAGCATCGATCCTGGGGTCGACCTGCGTACGCAGCCGTTGGCGAATCTGTGTGGTGGCGCTGGCGTTGTTGCCAATGGCGATGGCCCGGGCGTTGGCCTGTTGCTGCTGATCGCCCGCCGCCTGGTTGACCGAGAGGTTGCCTTGGTGCTGCATGCCCGAACCGTCGATTTGGGCGTTATTGATGACGGGAGGCTGGGCAAAGGTCGATGCACTGCAAAACAGGGCCATCATCAGCAGCGTACGATTCATCTCAACGGTCTCCCGTTACAACTCTCAGAGCACCCAGGCCTTGCTGGACATTTGAATTGACCATGTTGGCAATACCGTTGCCCGAGTTTCCCGAACGTCCAGCGGGGAGGTTGGAAAGCTGGGTCTGGTTGGTGAGATTGCCGCCCAGGTTGTTGTGGGTGCCTTGAGTGACCAGGCGGGAGATACCGGCACCACTGGCGACGTTGGCGAAGTCGCCGTCGCTCAACTCGTTCGTTTGCCTGAGGACTTGTTTGGACGGGTTGGCATTGGCGGTCGTGGGGCTAGGGTCGGGAATCACCGGTGCACGCGTTGCCATGCGCGGTTGGACATCACGTTTGATAATAATGATGCCGTTGTCAGCCTGTACGGGCAGGCTGACACTTGAGCCCAGTGCACATCCGATCAGTAAGAGGCTAAAGATGCTGCTATCAAATGTCCCCACGGCGGCAATTCCTTCTTTGATGTGGGCGGGTCCCAATCAACATTGCGAAGGAGCGAGCGAAAGCTGTGCCGGTTTTTGATTGTCGTTTTGATTCAGAGGGTTATCGATCAACGCTAGTGGATCGATGAAAGGGTGTTTCAGGTCTGAGACAGCCTGTGGGAGGGCAATATTGATAAGAGATTGCAATAGCACTGGATCCAAGCTTTATGCGGGATGTATCAGCGTTCTAACACATCGCATGACAAGACGATGACCGGCGTTGAAATGGGTTGTTCGAGAGGGGACGGTGTTTCAGAAGCGGACGTATTTGCAAAAATACTGCAACAAATGGCTGGAGGAGAGTGCCAGCAAGTTAAGCGCAATCCCTGTGGGAGCGAGCCTGCTCGCGATAGCGGTCTGACCGTCAACATAGATGTTGAATGTGATGGCCCAATCGCGAGCAGGCTCGCTCCCACAGGTCCCGCCGAAATAGAGAGGTCAGCGCCCGAGCAGCAGCGTGACGGCTTGCAATGCCTGAAGCCGGCGTTCGGCCCAATCGCCTTGAAGCACTTGAACAGGCTGTCGATGCTGCTCCAGCCAGGCTTGAGTCGCGTTGAAAAAAGCCCGGCGTTCCTCCAGCTCGGGCTGACACCGTTGACCGTCATCGGTCCAGTCGACTTGTTCGGGCGACAGCAGCAAGTGCAAGTCATAGTGTCGAGCCAGCAGTGCTTGCTCGAGCCAGGCCGGGTAATCGCCAAACAGGGTTTCGCTCCAGAGCATATTGCTCAACAAGTGAGTATCGAGAATCAGCAATGGCGGCCCCAGGGCGCGGGCGTCGTCCTCCCATTGCAGCTGACCGCGAGCGATTTCGGGGATATCGGCCGGGCAGGTGTCGCGCGCCTTCTGCTCAATGAACCAGCGCACGTATTCGCCCACCAGAGCGCCGCCGAATTGCTGTTGCAGTTCGGCGGCCAGCCAGCTCTTGCCACTGGACTCAGGCCCCGTCAGTACCAGAACTTTCATGTGCGCAACGCCGGATCGGTGCGCCATGTCCGCCAGCCATGCACTGCCAGCAGTGCGAACGCCCCATACAGGCCCGCGGTCAGGTACAGCTCTTTGTAGATGAACAGGCCAACAAAAATGATGTCCAGCGCGATCCACAGCGGCCAGCATTGCAGACGTTTTTGCGCCATCCATAACTGCGCCACCAGGCTGAAACCGGTCAGTGCCGCATCGAGCCAGGGCTGCGCGGCATCGGTCCAGTGGGCCATCGCGGCGCCCAGCAGCAAACTGCCGACTGCGCCGACGGCCAGTCCGAGCGCAACGGATTTGCCATCGAGCAGGCTGACATGCCGCTTGCCATGAGTCGCGGTCCCCTGGGTCCACTGCCACCAGCCGTAGATCTGCAAACCGGCGTAGATCACTTGCAGCAGCATGTCCGAATACAGCTTCACTTCGAAAAAGATCCAGCTATACAGCAGCACCATGACCAGACCGATCGGCCAACACCAGGGGTTCTGTTTGACCGTCAACCAAACGGCAATCACGCCGAGGGCGGCAGCAAACAGTTCAAGCCCGGACATGGAGGTTCCTTGGTGTCGTGAAAATGAGGGGGAGCGAATTGTACCCGGAAAAATCGCGTCATCGTTCATCGCGAGCAGGCTCGCTCCCACAGGAGATCTTTAGAGGACACAGGTTTTGTGTTCGACAACGATCCAATGTGGGAGCGAGCCTGCTCGCGATGGGGGCGACTGGTGTTCCGGGCTGGCCGGGCCAGTTGCCCCTACTGAATTGATCAGACCCGGAACTGCTTCAGCAACCCGTTCAACTGCTCGCTCAATTCCTTGAGGTGAACGCTGGCCACGCTCGACTGCTCGGCCGCCAGTGCCGTGCTGTGGGACAAGCCTGCGGCCTGGGTCACGTTCTGGTTGATGTCTTCCACCACGTGGGCCTGCTGCAAGGTCGCACTGGCAATCGAAGCGTTCAACCCATTGAGATTGCGCAAGGCCTGGCCGATGGCATTCAGGCTGGCACCGGCCAGGCCGGCCTGCTCGATGGTCAGTTGCGAGGCACGGCTGCTGTCGCCAATCACCTTGACCGCCGCTTCGGAATGGCTTTGCAGGCGTTCGATCATCGACTGGATTTCCGCCGTCGATTTTTGAGTACGCTGGGCCAACAGGCGCACTTCATCGGCGACCACCGCAAACCCGCGACCTTGCTCGCCGGCTCGGGCGGCTTCGATGGCTGCGTTGAGGGCCAGCAAGTTGGTTTGCTCGGCGATGGAGCGGATCACTTCCAGAACGCTGCCGATTTGCGTGCTTTCGGCGGCCAGCGTACGAATCACTTCAACGGCTTGATCGATGGTCGACGACAGCTTGTCGATCTGCTGCAGGCTGCCGTCGATATTGACCTGGCCCTGTTGCGCTTGAGACTCGGCATTGCGCATTTCACTGGCGGCGTGTTCGGCGTTTTTGGCCACATCCTGCACGCCGTAGGTCACTTCGTTGATCGCGGTCGCCACCAGTTCCATTTGTTGGGATTGCTGTTGGCTGCGTTGCTGGGCTTGCGCGGCATCGTTGCCCAGTTCGCTGGAAGACTGGCCCAGCGCGCCGGCGGACACCTGCAACTGACTGATCACCAGACGCAGTTTCGCGGTGAAGGCGTTGAAGTGCCGGGCCAGTTGCGTGACTTCGTCCTGGCCGTGGGTATCGAGGCTGCGGGTCAGGTCGCTTTCACCGCTGGCAATGTTGGCCATGGCGTTCACGGTTTCCTGGAGCGGACGCACGATGCTGCGAGCAATCATGATCACCAACAGGGCCATGATCAGCGCAATTACCAGACCCACAAAAGAGGCCTTCCAGACTTGGGCATGAAATTCGGCCTGCATGTCATCGATATACACACCCGAACCGATCACCCAACCCCAGGGCTCGAACAGTTTCACGTAGGAGGTTTTTTCCACCGGCGCGCTGGCGCCCGGTTTCGGCCAGCGGTAATCGACCATGCCGGCACCCTTGGCCTTGGCGATGGCGACCATCTCGTTGAACAGCGCGAAACCGTCGGGGTCGCGGATCGTCGAGAGATTCTGACCTTCAAGTTTCGGATTGGTCGGGTGCATGACCATGACGGGTGTCAGGTCGTTGATCCAGAAATAATCGTTCTGGTCGTAGCGCAAACCGCGCACGGCGGTCAGTGCCTGTTTTTGCGCGGCATCGCGGGTGAGGGTGCCGGCAGTTTCCAGGCCGTGATAGTAGGTGAGGATCCCGCTGGCGGTCTGCACCACGTGCTGGGTCTTTTGGGCCTTGGCCTGATAGAGGTCGTCGTGAATCTGCTTGAGCATCAACACGCCCAACGTCAATAGCATCACCACGGCCACGATCAAGATGAGCCACAAGCGTCGGCTGATCGACACACTGCGCAAGCTGTTCATAACGCGATTACTCCGGTTTCTTGTTCTTGTAATAAACGATCGCCAGCATCCAATCACACTTTGCCGATCGGGCCTATCCGACTCAGGTCCTATTACGCGACAGCGTAAACGAGGCTTGTCTGATAGGATTTCGGCCCCGCGCGGGAAAACCTGAGCCCAAGTCTTTTTTCACGCAATTTTTACCGTTTTGCGTGGATCTTGTGCGCGCGGGGATTCAGCTAAGGTTGATCGCAGTTAATGCTTATAAATTATTAACGGAGCATGCCTGGGGGCATTGTTTCTTGGGGGATTGATGGATCTTTGGACGGCCTTTCAGGCATTGATTTTAGGCGTGGTAGAAGGGCTGACGGAGTTCTTGCCCATTTCCAGTACCGGGCACCAGATTATTGTGGCGGACTTGCTCAATTTCGGCGGCGAGCGGGCCATGGCCTTCAATATCATCATTCAGCTCGGCGCGATCCTGGCGGTGGTCTGGCAGTTTCGCCGCAAGATCTTCGACGTGGTCATTGGCTTGCCGACGCAGCCCAGCGCTCGGCGTTTTACCGCTAACCTGTTGATCGCTTTCCTGCCGGCGGTGGTGTTGGGGGTGATTTTCGCCGACTTGATTCATGAGTACCTGTTTAACCCGATTACCGTGGCTACCGCATTGGTCGTGGGCGGGGTCGTGATGTTGTGGGCCGAACGTCGTCAGCATGAAGTGCATGCTGAAAGCGTCGATGACATTACCTGGAAAGACGCTCTCAAAGTCGGCTTCGCCCAGTGTCTGGCGATGATTCCGGGGACTTCGCGTTCCGGCTCGACGATCATTGGCGGTTTGCTGTTCGGGTTGTCGCGCAAAACGGCCACCGAATTCTCGTTCTTCCTTGCCATGCCAACCATGGTCGGGGCGGCGGTGTACTCGGGCTACAAATACCGCAACCTCTTCGTGCCGGCTGATTTTCCGGTATTTGCCATTGGCTTCATCACCGCCTTCATCTTTGCGATGATCGCCGTTCGAGCCCTGCTGATCTTCATTGCCAGCCACAGCTATGCGACATTCGCCTGGTATCGCATTGTGTTCGGTCTGGTGATCCTGGCCACCTGGCAATTCGGGTGGGTCGACTGGACCGCGGTCAAGCCATGAGCGATTCCAGTGCGCGCAACAACCCCGGGCGCAAGTCCGGGGGCGCCATTCAGAATCTGCGGCTGAAACTGCTGGTGTTCGTTGTGCTGTGCGCAGTGCCGTTGTTTGGCTCGGTGTCGATGTGGCTGCGCGGGGTGTCGGTGATTCCCCTGGCGGCCTACGGCATCGTCAGCGTGCTGGCGTTTTTCCTGTACTGGAGCGACAAGCACAAGGCCCGCGCCGATAGCTGGCGCACGCCGGAGAACGTCCTGCACGCGGTGGAGCTGGCGGGTGGTTGGCCGGGTGCCTTGCTGGCCCAGCAAGCGTTTCGGCACAAGACCCGCAAAGTCTCGTTTCAGTTGGTGTTCTGGCTCATCGTGCTGATGCACCAGGTGTTCTGGATCGATCAGCTGTTTCTGGGCGCTAACCTGTTTGCATTGCTTTAAAGCACTTTAAAGCACTTTAAAGCAGCAAGCCGACCTGCGTGCGCTTGGGCAACTTGCTCACCACCAGTTGGTGGGAACGTTGCAGCAAGCCTTGCAGCTCTTCGGTGCCCAGGGGGTAGGGCGTTTCCATGATGACCCACTGGGCCCGGGCCAGATACGGTGCCGGGTGAATGCCCGGCCGGTCGCAATGGCCCAGGAACAGGTCCTTGTCGACCTTGAACGCCAGGGACTGTCCCCGCAGGTTCTGCAAGGCAAACATCTTGTTCCCGGCAATCGAAAACACCCGCACGCCACCCCACTTGTAATCCTCCCGCGCGCCGGGCAACGCCAGGCAGTATTGCGCGACATCCTCTTCGCTCATTCGTCCCGCTTTCATAACAGTCTGTCCCCGCAAACATTGAATGATTCGATCAAATGGTCGATCCAGGCGCGCACCGCCGGCATCACCCCGCGTCGATGAGGATAGACGGCTTGCAACCAGCCGCCCGGCAATGACCAGTCGGGCAATAGTTGCACCAGCGAACCGTTTTCCAGCTCTTGCTCGCAATACATCATGGGCAGCATGGTAAAGCCCTGGCCGTTGAGGGTGCAGGCTTTGCGCACGATGAAATCTTCGCAGCCCAAACGCGCCTCAAGGCTCAGGTCGTAGTTTTTGCCCTGTTGATCAAGCATGCGGATGTGCACCATGCGATCGGCCTCCAGAGCGCCGAGCACGGGCAGATTTTTCAGGTCTTCGGGGTGATTGATTTCATGGCCGAGCAAAAATGCCGGGCTGGCAACCATCAGCATCTGGGCCTGACGCAGGCGACGGGTCACCAGCAGTGGATCTTCATCACCCAGATCCCGCACTCTCAAGGCAACGTCGACGCCCTCGTTGATCAGGTCAACCCGACGATTGAGCAGCATGACTTCCAGTTGAACCTGGGGGAATTTCTCCAGAAAGTTACTGATCACCCCAGGCAGCATTTGATGGGCCAACCCTACGGGGCAGGACACTCGCAAGCGCCCCCGGGGTTCGCTGGACATGCTGGCCACCGCTTCGTCGGCCATTTCGGCCTCCAGCAGCATCGCCTGACAATGGCGCAAGTAGCGCTCGCCCACGGCGGTGAGGTTGAGTTGGCGGGTGGTGCGTTGCAGCAGGCGCGCACCGAGGCGTTCTTCCAGCTCAGCAATGCGTCGCGACAATCGCGACTTGGGAATCCCCAGCAAACGCCCGGCGGCAGCAAAGCCACCGGCTTCGACCACTTTGGCGAAATAGTAGAGGTCGTTGAGGTCTTGCATCGATTTAATACTCGACTGTTCTATCAGTGGGACGAACTATCGCATTGTTACCGACTAATCAGCCATTGCTTTCGTCGGTAGGATTGTTTCCATCAGATCGCCCGGTGGCGATCCTCACCTTGGAGATCCCACATGAAATTACTGCATATCGATTCGAGCATTCTGGGTGACAACTCAGCTTCCCGTCAGCTGAGCGGCGAAGTCGTCAAAACCTGGCAAGCTGCCGAGCCTGGCGTTGTGGTGACTTACCGCGACCTGGCCGCCGATGCCATCAGCCATTTCTCCGCCTCCACCCTGGTTGCCGCCGGCACTGCCGCAGAGCTGCGCAACGCCGCGCAACAGCACGAAGCCGATCTGAGCGCGCAGGCCCTGGCCGAATTCATCGCCGCCGATGCCGTGGTGATTGCCGCGCCGATGTACAACTTCACCATTCCGACCCAACTCAAGGCCTGGATCGACCGCATCGCCGTGGCCGGTCAGACTTTCCGCTACACCGAAGCCGGCCCTGAAGGCCTGTGCGGCGGCAAGAAAGTCGTGATCGTTTCCACTTCCGGTGGTCTGCATGCCGGTCAGGCAACCGGTGTTGCGCACGAAGATTATCTGAAAGTGCTGTTCGGCTTCCTGGGTATCACCGACATCGAGTTCGTTCGCGCCCATGGCCTGGCCTATGGTGATGAAGTGCGCACCAAAGCCATGAGCGATGCTCAGGCCCACATCAGCGAGCAACTGTTCGCCGCTGCGTAAGGCTTGCATAAAGTCGTAAACAGCCTCGGGCAATACCCCTGAAACTCTGTATTCTGGTCATCGTGATGGCCAGGTACGGAGTTTTTTGTTTCTGGCGGTGATCAGTTTCTGGCCCAGGTTATGCACCGAGGCTTAACGTCTGCGGTCAGGTAATAAGGTGGGGGGCATCCCATGGCACGTCTTTGTGCAACGCTACTGATTTGCCTGCTCGGCAGCCTGAATTCAGTGCACGCCGCGCCTGCGCCGCACCCTCACTGGAGCGTCGGCTTCCATGAAATGACGTTCCTCGATCCACTGGATTTGCAGCCGATGCGCGCCATCGCGTTTTACCCGTCCAGTGAAAAGGAACATTCCAGCACGCTCGAGGGCTACACGGTCGAAGCGGGTGAAGACACCAAAGTCGCCATCGGACGTTTTCCGATGCTGATGCTGTCCCACGGCAACACCGGAACCCCGCTGGCCCTGCACGATCTCGCCACCTCATTGGCTCGCAAGGGCTTTGTGGTGGTGGCGGTGATCCATCCCGGCGACAACTCCAAAGACCACAGCCGCCTCGGCACCTTGAGCAACCTTTATGGTCGGCCGATCCAGATTTCCGAAGCCATTACCGCGACCCTCAGCGACCGGATGCTCGCGCCTTTCGTCAATGCCCGGCAGGTCGGGGTGATTGGCTATTCGGCGGGTGGTGAGACTGCACTGATTCTGTCCGGTGCCACCCCGGATCTGGATCGCCTGCGCCGTTATTGCCAGGAGCGCCCGGATGATCACGATGCCTGCAACACGCAAGGCGAACTGATCGTCGACCGCGATGACTTGCAGCCAGTGGCGGACCCGCGCGTGCATGCCTTGCTGCTGATGGCGCCGCTGAGTCTGAAGTTCGGCCGCCATACCCTGGCCGACGTGCATGTGCCGGTGCTGCTTTACAGCGGTGATGGCGACAAATTGGTGGCGTTCGACAAAAACGCCGCAGCGCTTGCGCGCAAACTGCCAACCGCACCGGACTTCAAATTGCTGGCCGGGGCAGGGCACTTCGTATTCCTGGCGCCGTGCAACGAAGAACAGATCGCCGCCATGCCGGCACTGTGCACCGATGCCGACGGCGTCGACCGCAAGGACATTCACCGAAACATGATTTCCGAAGCCGGACGGTTCTTCGCCCATGCCCTGGGCAAACCCACCCGCGCCGGCATGCAGACAGCCGATCAATAAACTCAATGCGGTCCCTGTAGGAGCTGCCGAAGGCTGCGATCTTTTGATCTTGTCTTTAAAAACAAAGTCAAAAGATCGCAGCCTTCGGCAGCTCCTACAGGGAGAGTGCATATCAGGTCATTGCGCGGTGCTTCAGTAATAAGGTCAAACCAAGTCCGGTTATCGACAACATCGCCGCACTAAAGAAAATCCACGAATACCCCAGGTTCAACGCCACCGCGCCCATCAGCGGTCCGGCAATCGCCAGCGCCAGATCGAAAAACACCGCATAGGCACTCAAACCCGCTCCGCGACTGGAATTGGGCACTTGCTTGATCGCTTCCACCCCCAGCGCCGGATACACCAGCGACAGACCGAACCCGGCCAGCCCGGCGCCGATCAAGGCATAACCCGTCGAGGGCGCCAGCCACAGCAGGACCAGCCCCACGGTTTCAATGGTCATGCAGGCGATGGCGGAGGTGAAGCCGCCGAAACGGCTGATGCTGGAGATGAACAACAACCGCGCCAGAATGAAACAGACCCCGAATACCGTCAGGCAATAAGCCGCGCCGGTCCAGCCTAGGTTGACGTAATACAGGGTAATAAAGGTAGTGAGCGTGCCGTATCCGATGGACGCCAGGCTCAGGCTCGCGCCGAAGGGGGCAATGCGCCCGAACACCGCCCAGAACGGCAGGCGCTCGCCGCGAATCACCGGCACCGACGGTTTGTTGCGGATCAACAGCAGCGCCAGCAGGGCCAGTAACGACAGCGCGATCCCGAGGCTGGCGAACCCCAGCTCAGCGACCATCACCACCCCCAGTGGCGCGCCGATAGCGATGGCGCCGTACGAGGCGATCCCGTTCCAGGAAATCGAACGCGCCGTGTGCTCGGCACCGACCTGGCCCATGCACCAACTGATCGTGCCGACCCCGATCAACCCTTGAGCGATGCCCAGCAACAAGCGGCCAGCGATCAGGATGATCAGGCTCAACAACGGCAAACCTTGCAGTAGGGTCGACAGCAGTGTCAGCACGCCGCTCAACGCAATCCCCGACAAGCCGTAAACAATCGCCCGCTTGGTGCCGATGCTGTCCGACAGACGCCCGGCCATGGGCCGGCTGAGCAGGGTGGCCAGGTACTGAGAACCAATGGTCAGCCCCGCCACGATGGCGCTGAACCCCAACTGTTCATGGACATACCCGGGCAACACGGCAATCGGCAGGCCGATACAGAGGAAGGCAATAAAGGTATAGAAAACGATGGAGACGATCTGCAGAGTGATCGCCATGGAGCTTTGCGGGGGCAGTTGCTGCACAGACATGAGAGCTCGTTCGCGGGCGGCGGTAGGAGAACTGCATCATGGCGTGGGCGGGGAATAAAAGGAAGCTGGCTAACGATGTGGATTGTAGATCAGTATAAGCCTCCAGTATTTACATCGCTTGTGAGGGACTCATCGCGAGCAGGCTCGCTCCCACAAGGGGTAGCGGCGTACACAGAATTTATGTTCACTGGAGATCAACTGTGGGAGCGAGCCTGCTCGCGATGGTCTCAGCACCAAGACCCTTTGGATCTGAAATGCAAAAAGCCCCGTCACCAGGACAGGGCTTTTCAAATTGAAGCTTGCAGCCGTCTTACATCAAAACACCCTGACTACGCAGGTAGTCGTCATAGGTGCCGCTGAAGTCGATCACGCCATCGGCGCTCAACTCGATGATGCGAGTGGCCAGGGACGATACGAACTCACGGTCGTGGCTGACGAAGATCAGCGTGCCCGGGTAGTTCTCCAGCGCCAGGTTCAGCGCCTCGATGGATTCCATGTCCAAGTGGTTGGTCGGCTCGTCCATCACCAGCACGTTCGGCTTTTGCAGGATCAGCTTGCCGAACAGCATGCGACCTTGCTCACCACCGGAGATGACCTTGACCGACTTGAGGATTTCATCGTTGGAGAACAGCATCCGGCCGAGGGTGCCGCGAACCAGTTGTTCGCCGCCCTGGGTCCATTGACCCATCCAGTCGAACAGGTTGCAGTCGTCTTCGAAGTCATGCGCGTGGTCCTGGGCGTAGTAGCCCAATTCCGCGGCGTCGGTCCACTTCACGGTACCGGCATCCGGGGTCAGTTCGTTGACCAGGGTGCGCAGCAGGGTGGTTTTACCGATACCGTTCGGGCCGATGATCGCCACGCGCTCGCCGGCTTCAACCTGGAAGCTGAAGTCCTTGAACAGCGGCTTGCCGTCGAAGCCTTTGGCCATGCGCTCGACGATGACCGCCTGACGGTGCAGCTTCTTGGTTTGTTCGAAACGGATGAACGGGCTCACACGGCTCGAAGGCTTGACTTCGGCCAGTTGGATCTTGTCGATCGCCTTGGCGCGGGAGGTCGCTTGCTTGGCTTTCGAGGCGTTGGCCGAGAAGCGGCTGACGAACGATTGCAGCTCGGAAATCTGCGCCTTCTTCTTGGCGTTGTCCGACAGCAATTGCTCGCGGGACTGGGTCGCCACGGTCATGTACTCGTCGTAGTTGCCCGGGAACAGACGCAGTTCGCCGTAGTCCAGGTCAGCCATGTGGGTACACACGCTGTTCAGGAAGTGACGGTCGTGGGAGATGATGATCATCAGGCTGGAGCGCTGGGTCAGAATGTTTTCCAGCCAGCGGATGGTGTTGATGTCCAGGTGGTTGGTCGGTTCGTCGAGCAACAGCACTTCAGGATCGGAGAACAGTGCCTGCGCCAGCAACACGCGCAGTTTCCAGCCCGGGGACACTTCGCTCATCGGGCCAAAATGCTGCTCGATGCCGATACCCAGACCCAACAGCAATTCACCGGCGCGGGATTCGGCGGTGTAGCCGTCCATTTCGGCGAATTCGGTTTCCAGCTCGGCCACGGCCATGCCGTCTTCTTCGGTCATTTCCGGCAGCGAGTAGATGCGGTCGCGCTCGGCCTTGACCTTCCACAGCTCTTCGTGACCCATGATCACGGTGTCGATCACGGTAAATTCTTCGTAGGCGAACTGGTCCTGACGCAGTTTACCCAGACGCACGTTCGGCTCGAGCATGACCTGGCCGCCGGATGGCTCGAGGTCGCCACCGAGGATTTTCATGAAGGTCGACTTGCCGCAACCGTTGGCACCGATCAGGCCGTAGCGGTTACCGGCGCCGAATTTGACCGAAACGTTTTCAAATAGCGGCTTGGCGCCGAACTGCATCGTGATGTTAGCTGTGGAGATCAATTACTTTACCTATCAATGGGTTGCGAGCTGCGCATTTGGCGCTTGGGCCATTCCTGGGACATTCTGGAGTTTCTCTCCATCTCTTCCCAGTCACCGCTAGAGTTCAACCAGCGCGCATAAGTCGAGAGCAGCATCTGGACGTTGTGTCCAAGCTGTTGGGCAAAAAGGCGGGATTCATGCCAGACATTGCGCATATTGTCGCATATGTGTGACGGCAGTTGTACGGTGGGCGATAACGTGTCGCAGGCTTCTTCAAGGTTCGGCCCCGGTTTGTGCAGAACCGGGGGCTGGCTGGGAGGTCGTTCATCCTGGATAGGCCGGGGAGCGTAGAGCTGCCTCGATGTTATTTTTGTTCAGCGTTGTGTTCGGGACACTTGGCGTGGCTCTGGGTAAAGTCAGCACCGCTTGCCCGGCCTCGTGTGTTTCAGATGGATTGCTGAATGGCCAGCACTTGGTCAGGGTGGGCACCCAATCACATCCCCAGGCGCAGCGCGTCTGGGCGCTGAACGAACAGCGTGCGACAAGCCGCTACTGACCCGGTCGGGATTTACAGCAAATAACCAGCGGTTTGTCCGGGATGGTTGTCTTGCCCTCCGGTAATGAGGTGCAGTGGAATGTGTTGTTGGTCATCGATAGACGGGATTTCGAAACTTCCCACTATTTGAAGGTGTCGCTCATTCAATCCGGTCGACTCTTCTTCTTTTGCCTTAGCCATTCTCGCGTGGTTCGCTGCGATTTCATTGAGAGTTGACACGTTACATCTCCCGGTGACTGACCAAGCGTATCGCTGGAGTCCTAAGCGTTGATTTAATTGCCGCCGCGTCAGAATTACGTCGTTCTGGGGCTGCTACGTCCGGCCTTTGCAAAGCCTAAGCCAGACAGGGGCGCGTATTGTGTGCCACGTTTTATAGGCGACGAATGGTGGTGTGGCAGGAAGCTACCATCGCAAGAGCGGTTCGCATTAGCAGCCGCCCACGCTACTTACAACGTGCACACATTTTCACAGTTGAAGGTTAACTATTAGTTACAAAGTGCGGCTAATATGCCATTTTTCGACCTCGTGCCGTTCATCGGCATGGCTCAAGAACGCGCCATCGGGACGCAGTTTGTTCACTTCTGACGTGTGACGATTTTCGTGAAACTTATCATTGCCGCTATTTATGTCATCTCCGTCGCGTATGTTCACTTGCGCGGAAAGGTGCGCCACAAATTAGGCCGTCAGTTAAGCGACCACTCGACGTTTCTGGCGCCGATCAATTGCTTCCTTTATCTGTTCTCCAAAACGCCCAACAAGCCTTATCTCGATCCGGCAGACTTTCCCGACTTGAGCCCTTTGCAGGCTCATTGGGAAGAGATTCGCGCTGAAGGCCAGAATTTGCTCAAGGCCGGGGAGATCAAACGTTCCAATCAGTACGACGACGTTGGTTTCAACTCGTTTTTCAAAAGTGGCTGGAAGCGTTTCTACCTCAAATGGTACGGCGACAGTCACCCGTCCGCCGCAAAGCTCTGCCCGCGTACGACTGAACTGGTGCAAAGCATCGGCTCGATCAAGGCCGCGATGTTCGCCGAGCTGCCGCCGGGTTCGAAACTGGTCCGTCACCGCGATCCATATGCCGGTTCTTACCGTTATCACTTGGGGCTGGAAACGCCGAACGATGCCGGTTGCTACATCAACGTCGATGGTGAGAACTACCATTGGCGCGATGGCGAAGCGGTGATGTTCGATGAGACTTTCATTCATTACGCCGAAAACACCACTGCGCAGAACCGCATCATTCTGTTCTGCGACATCGAGCGGCCGATGAAGTATCGCTGGGCGGCGGCGTTCAACCGTTGGTTCAGCCGTACGGTGATGGCAGCGGCGGGCGCGCCGAACAATGCAGGCGACAAGGTCGGTGGTATCAACCGCTTGTTCGCCAGAATCTACAAGATTCGTCTGCGTGGCAAAGCGCTCAAGAAGCGTAACCGTACTCGCTACTACCTGGAGAAATGGGCGGTTTTTGGCGGGTTACTGGCGATTTTTGTTTTGATCTGAGTTTTGCGTTGTGGCGCATGACGCCATTGCGAGCAGGCTCGCTCCCACCTTTGATCTTTGTCGTTCACAAGACCCAATGTGGGAGCGAGCCTGCTCGCAATGGGGCCGAGATTCACCACCTGACTCATGGATGTCCCAGTGATCAGTCAGCCACGAGAATGTTTCGGGGCTTTTTTGTCTGCGCTCGTTTTGGCTTTGGTAGCCGCTTTACCGCCACCCTTGCCACCAAGACTGCGTTTGAGCAGTTCGGTCAGATCAATAACATCGGCGGTTTTACGCACCTCTTCACCCGTCACGGTTTCGACATCTTCGATCTTGCCTTCATTCGCCTTCTTCTCGACCAGCGCCATGATCTTGTCTTCGAAACTGTCGCGGTACTCTTCGGGCGTCCAGTCGGCACTCATGTCTTCCACCAGTCGTTTGGCCATCTCCAACTCGCCTTTGGCCAGATCCGGCTTGGTCACTTCACTGCCCAGTTCCAGTTGATCCAGGCTGCGTACTTCGGCGGGCCAGCGCAGCATCACCAGCACCATGGCTGACTCCAGCGGCATGAGGGCCGCCAAGTGCTGGCGCGAATGCAACACCACGCGGGCCAGGGCGACCTTGTCGGTTTTGCTGAGGGTTTCGCGCAACAGCGCATAGACCTTGCCGCCGCGTTTGTCCGGCGCCAGGTAGTAGGGCGTGTCGATGTTTTGCAGAGGGATCTGCTCGCTGCCGACAAAGGCAAAAATGTCGATGGTTTGGGTCGACAGTGGATGAGCCGAGCGAATCTCCTCTTCACTGAGCACCACGTAACGTCCTTTTTCGTACTCGATCCCTTTGACGATGTGCTCTTGAGTGACTTCCTTGCCGGTGGCCTTGTTGATGCGCTTGTAGCCGACCGGGTCCATGCTGCGGCTGTCGAGCCATTTGAAATCGATCCCGTGCGAAGACGTCGCCGAAACCAGCGCAACGGGAATGTGGACCAGACCGAAACTGATTGCGCCTTTCCAGATTGCCCGTGCCATCGTCGTGACCTCGTCGTTGATGTTCAGGTGACCTGTGGCCAAGGGCAAAAGTTTCAGTCGGCGGCGGCCCGGTCCTGCGGGCGGATCGGCGGTGCGGTTAACTCGTGTTACATGTTGCGGGGGAGGTTTTAGTTAACAAATCCGAACCCTGGGCGTAGCGTGGCTCTATTCATCCATGAAGCATGGCACGCTCATTTAGAGAGGTCCCCCATGAACCGATGTGTGCTCGGCGTCATCGCGCTGGCATTGAGTGGCATGCTAAGCCCTTTGGCTCTGGCAGACGCCGCATCGTCTTCTTCGCCCTTGCTGCTGGCGCAGAACCTGCCGGGAAGCAACAACAATCCCTACAACAGCCCGATTCGCCGGGCCAATCCCAACAGCATGCAAGGCACGCAACCCAATATCCCGGTAATCCGCGGGCCAAACACGGTACCTGTGCCACGACCGCCAACGCTCGATAATGGCGGCATCGGCAATCGCTATCCGCAAGATCGACAGGCTCCCGCCAGCCAACCGAAATTCATTCCCAATCCACCCCCCCGGGGCTCGGACCGCAACTACCGTTGAACGGCGAGACAGAAGTCTTGCCAGCGCTATTGACGACAAAAGGAATCGTGCATGTTGCGTAAAACCCTCTTGGCCACTTTCTGTGCCAGCGCGTTATTAACCGTCACGGCGCCCGCCTTTGCAGCGCCAACACAGGATTTTAAAGGCGAGCAGGGCACCCTTGAGCTCACGCCGATCGTTAAAGGCCTGGACCACCCTTGGTCGCTGGCGTTTCTGCCTGACCGCCAAGGGATGCTGGTGACCGAACGGCCCGGCAACCTGCGGCTGGTCAGTGCCGACGGCAAGCTATCGGGTCCACTCAATGGCGTGCCTCAGGTCTGGGCCAAGGGGCAGGGTGGATTGCTCGATGTGGTGTTGTCGCCCGATTTCAAGCAAGACCGCATGGTCTATCTGTCTTACGCCGAAGGGGGCGGTGAGGGCGGCAAGGCCGGCACGGCGGTCGGTCGCGGACGGTTGTCGGAAGACCTGACGGCGATCAAGGATTTCAGGGTGATCTTCCGTCAGGAGCCCAAACTCTCCGTCGGCAATCATTTCGGCTCACGACTGGTGTTCGACCGTGACGATTATCTGTTCATCACCCTGGGCGAGAATAACGACCGGTCCACGGCGCAAGATCTCGACAAGCTGCAAGGCAAGATCGTGCGGCTCTATCCGGATGGCAAGGTGCCGCAAGACAATCCCTTTGTCGGGCAAAAAGGCGTTCGCCCGGAAATCTGGTCGTACGGCCAACGCAACCCGCAAGGCGCGGCACTGAATCCCTGGAGCGGCACGCTCTGGGAAAACGAGCACGGCCCACGGGGCGGCGACGAGATCAACATCATCGAGCGTGGCAAAAACTACGGCTGGCCGATGGCAACCCACGGCATTAACTATTCCGGCCTGCCGATCCCGGAAGCCAAGGGCGAAACTGCCGAAGGTACCGTGGGCCCGCACCATGTCTGGGAAAAATCCCCTGGCCTCAGCGGCATGGCCTTCTATGACGGCGATCGCTTCAAGGCCTGGCAGCACAACGTGTTTATCGGGGCGCTGGTGAGTCAGGAGCTGATTCGCCTGCAGTTCGAAGGCGACAAGGTTGTTCACGAAGAGCGGTTGTTGGGCGAGCTCAACAAACGGATTCGCGATGTGCGGCAAGGACCGGATGGTTATCTGTATTTGCTGACCGATGAAGATGACGGGGTGCTGTACAAGCTTGGCCTGAAGTAATCGCATAACCTGTGGCGAGGGAGCTTGCTCCCGCTGGGGTGCGAAGCGCCCCCATGCAATCGACTGCTTCGCACTCGAACGGGCGCAAGCTCCCTCGCCACAGGTTTACTCACGGCGATAGAGAATCACCGCAGCCCGCAGCTTGCCTCGTCCGAAACTGCACATTTTGTCGAATTCCCCATGGCTGACCGGCAAGTGCTGGCAGTCCATCGGCTGACGATGCTGGCTGTGATCCACATCCGGATCGTGCAGGTAGACAAACTCTTCATCGCAATCGGTGACGATCACCCAGTGCGGCGCCTTGGAACGGGTCAGGCGATAGCTGCTGATCAATACTAGCGGCTGTCCGCCATCGTGCAGTAACCGTTGCAGATCCAGTGGTCCGCCGATCATTCGTTCCACGTCGGTGGCTTGCAACTGCGCCGTGAACGCCTCGTGTACCAGGCGCATTACGTCTTTTTTATGCGCATCGCGCACGCCGTCGAGAAACAGCGGCCCGGCCATGCTCAGTTGCAGCCGCACCCGAAAGCCACGCCGCCACGCTGCCAGCGCCAGACCTTGAGGGCTGCAGCCACCGTGGCCAGACGTCATGAACACCGTGGTCGCCTCGCGCCAGATTTGCAGTTCTTCACCGCGCTCCAACGCTCGATCGTCTTGCAGCGCGCCCATGGCCATCAGCAGGCAGGCCGGGCCACAGGTGAACTCGGTGGTCTGCGGGTAGTAAGGCACCTTGATGTTGCGTGAATCGCGGTGCTGGAGGATACGTTTTTCCAATCGCAGCGCGTCGGCATGGTCCTGGTAATAGTCGTGAATCAGCGCAAAACGCCGGTAGCCGTTACGCTCATACAGAGCAATCGCCGTTGGATTGTCGATGCGCACTTCCAGTCGCAGGTAGGCGCAGTCATGCTCAATGGCGCAGGCCTCGACACGTTCGAGCAACTGCTTGCCCAGTCCACTGCCGCGAGCATCAAGGGCTATCGCAATCGAGTACAGGCGCGCCAATGAAGTGCCCCGGTGAAATAGCACCACCGCATAGCCCACCAATTGCTCGCCTCGTTGGGCCACCAGCAGTTGCCCGTGAGCCCGAGTAATCATCCATTGAAAACTGCGACTGTTGAGCCGGTCCGTGGTGAAACATTGCTGTTCGAGTGCCAGCAGTGACGGTATATCTTCAACTACCGCCAAGCGAAAAACAGGATTCATATAACCGCCGTAAAAGTTGCGTAACGAAACGGGACTTTCGAAAAAGTTCGTGCTTAATAGGAAAGGTCTTGTTCTTCAATGGATCAATCACTATGTCAGCGGTACAAGGTCATTGGCGCGAAGTATCTGAGCAAACGTTACCAACAGCAATAACTTCCACAAACTATTTAAATGGCTCGATAAGAACTTCCAGCCAGTTGATGATCATCGTCGAACGTAAGGAAGACTGGGCCTCCTATTTCCCCAGTGAAGACATCGTCACTGCCCAGGAATACCTCGAACAGACCCGCGATAACGAGCAGGGCAAGCGGGTTCAGGTAATTAACCTGTGCCGCAGCTACAAGTACCTCGGGCACGGTTATTACTGCTCGCTGCTGGCCGAAGCGCGGGGACACAAGGTTATACCGTCGGTGCGGACCATCAGCGAACTGACCCGAAAATCCCTGTATGGGCTGGCCCTGGATGATCTGGATAAAACCCTGGAAAAGGCCCTCAGCAATCATCTTTACAGCGATACCGAAGGATTTACCCTGACACTGTATTTCGGCAAAACCGCTATCGAGCCATTACAGGATCTGGCTCGACAGTTGTTCGAGGTTTTTCCTTGTCCGATATTGCTGGTTGAGTTTCGTCGAACTAACGGTTGGCACATCGAAGGTGTAAAGTTTGGCGCCTTGCATAAGTTGCGTGAGGATCAGGAAGATCAATTCGCTAATGCGCTCGACAGTTTCAGTCGCAAGATTTGGCGCATGCCGCGCTCCAGGCGATTGGCCCGTTATGACCTGGCCATTCTGCACGATCCGCAAGAAGCATTGCCGCCCTCCAATCCCAAGGCTTTGGACAACTTCGTCAGGGTCGGCAAGACACTAGGCATCGACGTCGAGCTGATTGAGCGCAAGGACTACGTCCGAATCGCCGAATACGACGGGCTCCTGATCCGCGAGACAACGAGCGTCGACAACCATACCTACCGCTTCGCCAAAAAAGCCGAGAGCGAAGGTTTGGTGGTGATGGATGACCCGGCGTCGATCCTGCGCTGCACCAACAAGGTTTACCTGACTGATTTGCTCAAGAGCCATCAACTGGGCATGCCCGTCACTGAAATCCTCTACAAGGAACGACCGGAAGATTTCGAGCGGGTAGGCGAGCGTCTGGGGTTTCCACTGGTGTTGAAGATACCCGACGGTTGTTTCTCAAAGGGCGTTATCAAGGTCGAAAGCCAGCAAGCCTTGCTTGAAGCCACCGCCGAACTGTTCGAACACTCGGTGTTGCTGCTGGCCCAGGAATTCTTCTACACCGAATACGACTGGCGCATTGGTGTGCTCAACCGTAAGCCGATCTTTGCCTGCCAGTACTTCATGTCCAAGGGCCATTGGCAGATCTACAACCATAAAGCCAAAGGCCAGGACATCAACGGCGAATGCCGCACCCTAGCGGTTCACGAAGCGCCGCGAGCGGTGGTTGAACTGGCGGTGAAAACCGCGAATCTCATCGGCGACGGCCTCTACGGCGTCGACCTCAAACAGTCCGGCGACAAAGTGGTGGTGATCGAAGTCAACGACAACCCGAACATGGACGCCGGCATCGAAGACGCCTACTTGCAGGACGATTTGTATTCCTTGGTGCTGGAAGAGTTTGTCCGTCGGCTGGAGCTCAAGCGCCGCGGCCAGGCCTGGTGAGCGGCCGATGATCAAAAGCTTTGAACTGAGCCACGGCGCCCTGCATGTGGTCGAACGGCTGGACGCCGACGTGATGCTGTTCAGCAACCCCGATGCGGCCGAGCGGGATCTGTTGCACAGCCATTTCAAGCTCGATGAACACGCTCTGGCCTCAGCCCTGGACCCCGACGAGGTGTCGCGCATCGAGTTCCACCCCGACAACCTGTTCCTGATCTGGAAACGCCCGGAAAACTACTCCGGCGGCGGCAGCCTGGCCTTTGAAGTGTCATCCTGCGGCTTGCTGTTTTCCCCGGGGCGTCTGCTGGTGATCGCCACCGACGACTCACCGCTCAGCGGCCTCGGCACGCGGCAGTCACTGAAGACACCACTGGATGTGTTGCTCGACCTGTTGTTCAACAACATTCATCACTATCTGGGGCACCTCAAGGTGATCAAGATGGTTGCCCGGGAGTTGCAGCAAAAATTCAATGCCTCGATGCAGAACCAGCATCTGGTCCAGATGTTCAACCTCAGCGAAAGCCTCATCTATTACATCAACGCCATTCACAGCAACGGCGCGGTCCTGACCCGGCTGCGTAATCATGCGGCGAAGGAACACTTCAGCCCTGAAGCCATTGGTTTGATCGACGACCTGATTATCGAGAACAACCAGTGCTACAAGCAGGCGGAAATCTACTCCACGGTGTTTTCCGGGCTGATCGACGCGCGCGGCAACCTGATGAACAACAGCATGAACAACTTGCTGCGCAAACTGACGTTGATCAACGTGGTGTTTCTGCCGTTGAACCTGGTTGCGAGCATTGGCGGCATGTCCGAGTTCAGCATGATGACCGCTGGTACGCCGTGGTGGATTTCCTATCCGTTGTTTCTGACGGCGATGATGCTGGGGGCGGGGGTGATGGTGCTCGGGCTCAAGCGCCTGGCGAAGTGACTTCGGCGGCTGTCAGATCGCCTTCGCGAGCAGGCTCGCTCCCACATTTTGATCCGGGTTGCCCCAACTTCCGAGTCCAGCGCAGCCCTCCCTGCGGGAGCGAGCCTGCTCGCGATAGCTATCTCGAAATCAGACCACTTCTGGATCATGCTTGTTGAGTGGCATCGATGGAGTTCTTGCGGCGTTGAAAACCCCGCACCACCAGATACAACAACGGCCCGATAGACACAAAAACCGCCGTCACCACCAGATAGGGAACCACCGACAACCCCGACTGCCCCCGCTTTCGCGCATCCTTGTACATCCAGATACCGGCAAGCGTCGCCAACAGGTATAAATCGATCACCACCTGCGCGGTATCGGGCCGCGACATCAGGCTGATGCCGAAGTCGAGCAACGACTGTTCGGCCTGCAGCATCACCGAAACGGTGTAGCCGGCGAAGGCGATCAAGGCGATGAGGGGCAGGGCGACAGACTTCATGGTTTCCTTCCTTGGGACAATGAGCAGAATCGCCAGCCTACAGCGGCCTTTGAAAATTGGCCATTGACTTGCCATCAGCCTCCGGCTAATTTCCAGCCATGACTTCCACCGTATTGCGCTGCCAGCCAAGCATTATTACCGCCATTCCTTATTTGGCGGGCTAGCTCACGACTGCAGCACCCAACCCGCCCTAGAGGCGGGTTTTTACTTTCTGTCTCTTGGGTTTTGAGCTTACCGGGCGCATGCAACCGGCGTAGGAGCTGCCGAAGGCTGCGATCTTTTGATCTTGAAAGCGAAGATCGCAGCCTTCGGCAACTCCTACACCGACCGCGTAAACCCGGATACCAAGGAGACGACCATGAACAGTACCCCCGCCCAGCAGAGCTTGCTTGAGCACTACGTGAAAAAAATCCTCGCCGCGCCGGTTTACGAACTCGCCGTGCGCACGCCGTTGCAAGCGGCTCCGGCCTTGTCCGAGGCGTTGGGCAATCAGATCCTGCTCAAGCGCGAAGACTTGCAACCGACGTTTTCCTTCAAGATCCGTGGCGCCTACAACAAACTGGTGAACCTGAGCGATGAACACAAGGCTCGCGGCGTAATCACGGCCTCGGCGGGCAATCATGCCCAAGGCGTTGCATTGGCGGCCCGCGAGCTGGGGATCGGCGCAACCATCGTCATGCCCTGCACGACGCCGGAATTGAAGGTGCTCGGGGTTCGCAGTCGAGGCGCCGAAGCGCTGCTGCACGGCGAGAGTTTTCCGTTTGCCCTGGAATACGCATTGAGCCTGGCACAGCAAACCGGCCGCACCTTTGTCTCGCCCTTCGACGACCCAGACGTGATCGCGGGGCAGGGCACCGTCGCCATGGAAATCCTGCGCCAGCACCAAGGGCCGCTGGACGCGATCTTCGTTCCGGTGGGCGGTGGAGGCTTGATCGCCGGCATTGCCGCGTACATCAAATACCTGCGCCCTGAAGTGCGCATCATCGGCGTCGAGTCGGAACATTCCGCCTGTTTGCAGGCTGCATTACAGGCCGGCGAACGGGTTGTGCTGCCAACCGTCGGCACCTTCGCCGATGGCGTGGCCGTCGCTCAGATCGGCGCCCATGGCTTCGAGGTCTGTCGGTTTTGCGTCGACGAGGTAATGACCGTCAGCAACGACGAACTCTGCGCCGCCATCAAGAACATCTACGACGATACCCGCTCGATCACCGAGCCTTCCGGCGCCCTGGCCGTGGCCGGGATCAAGCAGTACGTGGCGCGAACCGGCGCTCGGGGTCAGACCCTGGTGGCCATTGATTCGGGCGCGAATATCAATTTCGACAGTTTGCGGCATGTGGCCGAGCGCGCCGCGTTGAGCGGCGTGTTGGCGTGAGGGCTGGTCCGATTATTCCTGAACGGCTTTCTCGACATGGCTCGACGCCGACCAGATCCGGTAGCGCACTTCGACGTCCTTGGGCACGTAGAGCACGATCGGCAATTTGCTGTTGTAGCGCAGTCTGAAACCGTCACCGACAACCGGCACGAAGTCCTTTTTGCGCTTGCCATCCGGGCAGGCCATCAGCGTGCTCATTGGGCCGGTGACTTTTTCCAGCCGGTAAAACGGATAGCCCCAGCCTTCGAGATTTTTCTCCTCGAGCATGCCGCCCAGGCGCTGACGGTTGCAGTCGACGGTGAGGGTCTTACCGGCCAGGATCTCGACTTGATAACCGTCTTCCTGTTGTTGCGGGGTGAGGTGAATGATCTGGCGGGTAAAACCGCTCTCAGGCTTGGGATACGGCGCGACGTCTTCGAGGGTTGCGGCGTGGGCTATGGACGACAAAATGGCAACTATCAGCCCGACGGTCGTGTTAAGCGGCAAAGTACCCATGATGCCTCCTTGCGTGTGTGTGGGGTCAGCGGATACTGAATGGATGGGCCGCATTCTCACTGCCGTCCTCACCCGATGCAAACCCGCCATCGGGGCGTTTGCAAAATGCAGGTCTTGAAACAGACCTTTCTTGCATTTTGCATGACGCGATGTGTTGCCATTTCCCCCAAACCCTTGATTTGCCGACGAGGCGCAGGGCGAAATCTCGGGCATGTTTTATGCTGAAGCTGTCTTGAGCTGACCACGATCATTACTGAGTCAGCGCTGAAACAAGAAGACGGTTGGGACGTTGGAACAATGAGGTTCCCCAAGGAAGAAAAACAACGGGCGATTTGAGCTCCGACCGACATTGATTTTTGATTGGCAATCTCACAATACCGAGAGGGTGGCCATGTTTCTTTCTGCCTTGGAACTACGCAATATCGTTGAAAGCAGTTTTCTCCCGAAACGCTGCCAATGCACGCTGTCGCCGGACCTGTCGATGACCGTCAAGGTGTATTCGGACGTCGAGACTGACCACCTCGACCTGATCGTCACTGGCATAGACGCCCATCACCTCAACGGGTGCCGGGAAATCAATAATCTGATCGCCGAGTTACGCCGCGACCTTGAGCGCAACACGCACAGCGAGCTGTTGCACCCGACGTCAAAAGTCCATTAACCGGCCGTTTCACCGAGTTCGACCGATACGCGCCGGGTCTGGATAAACCCCAGACCCAGCGCCAATTCCACCAGGATCGCCAGCAAAATACCCGGCCCGGCATGACCATTGAGCCATTCGCCGAAGCCCAGTGCCGCCAAACCGAAACATCCCACCATAAAGCCGCTGCACATTGCGCTTCGCGCTGCCGAGGGCGGGGCCTGCCGCACCAGATAAAACATCACCCCCAATGCGCCGAACAGCACTGCACTGCGCCGGGCGATAAAGCCCGCCGCGGACGAATACTCGATACTCCAGATCGCCAGCAACCCTTGCGGCATCAAACCCCAGACCAGCGCCAGCAGAAAACAAAGTGCGGCGGTGAACGTCGACAGCGTGCGAAACGAGAACTGCATGGCGAATCCTTGCGGCAGTGAGGGAAGCGCCAGAGCTTAGCGCCAGAACCCTCACATGCCTACTGTCAGTTCTGATAGCTGCACGCGTCAGACAGTTTTTGGTACGTAATTTCCGCAGGCTTACCCGATGTGTCGATGTACTTCATGTTGGCCGTCACCACTTGGCATTCCTGCGTTTGCGGTTCAGTCAGGGAAATGACCTTGGCCACCCGCAGTTGCATGCCGTAGTGATAAGGCACGGCCTGGGAGGACGACGTCTCGTTTGCCTGAGCAAGCCCGGCGAACGCGGTGCAGGCGAGGGAGGTGGTTATCAGCAGTGTTCGCGTGTTCATGATGAGTCTCCAGTGCAGAGGGGAAATCAGTTCGACTGAAGAACGTCGAACCTGCCGCACTGGGCGTCAGAGGAGCTGAGGGCGTGCGGTCCAGTAAAGTTTTGGACCATGGGGTTAAGCGATGGTTAACCGGGTTGTATGCCGCCTGTCGCGAGAACGAGCTTCGGCTCTTCCTGACCGCCCCACGCCCCGGCATTCACCAGATTAGCCGGCCGCTCCCCAGCCAAAGCCGCCAACAGATTATCCACCGCACACCGGGCCATCGCCTCCCGCGTCTCATGCGTCGCCGACCCGATGTGCGGCGTCGCCACCACGTTGTTCAACTGCAATAACGGCGAGTCATTGCCCAGCGGCTCACGCTCAAACACATCCAGCCCCGCCGCGCGAATCCGCTTCTGCCGCAACGCCTCGATCAGCGCCGGCTCATCCACCACCTTGCCCCGGGAAATGTTGATGAAGATCGTTTCGGGGCGCATCAGGGCGAACTGTTCAGCGCCGATCAACCCTTCGGTTTCAGCGGTCAGCGGCAACGTCAGGCAAACGAAATCGGCCTGCTGCAGCAGATCGCTCAAGCTGCGGTATTGCGCGTTGAATCGCTGCTCCACCGCCGGTTTCGGCGAATGGCTGTGATACACAACCGGCATGCCAAAACCGAAATGCCCGCGTTGCGCCAGCGCCTCACCGATCCGCCCCATGCCAATAATGCCCAGCGTCTTGCCGTGTACATCGCTGCCGAAATGCGCCGGGCCGATGTTGCGGTTCCACTGGCCGGCGCGAACCATAGTGGCCAGTTCCACCACGCGTCGGGCGGTGGCCAGGATCAGCGCGAAACCGGTGTCGGCGGTGGTTTCGGTCAACACATCGGGGGTGTTACTGAGCAAAATCCGCCGTTCGGTCAGGTAATCGATGTCGTAGTTGTCGACGCCGACGGACACGCTGGCAATGGCTTCCAGGTTCGGCGCCAGATCCAGTAACCCGGCGTCCAGTTTCAGACTGGCGCCAAGCAACCCTTGGGCGCGGGGCAGGGCCTGGCGCAGTTGCGCCAGGCCCTCGGTATCGAGGCTGTCGATCAGCGTCACCTCGGTCTGCTCATGCAAGCGAGCCATCAGCAGCGGCGAGAGTTTCTTGTACAGCACAACCTGCTTTTTCATCGTTGTCATCTCTATATCAAATCAAGAATGAGCCGCCATCGGCCGCGCCACAGCGACCCGGTCACTGGCGCCGGGCTTGAGGAAAATCGTCAGCACCACCGACAGCAGCAACGCACCGCTCATCAGCAGATAAGAGGCACCGGGCGATCCGGTGGAGCTGTTCAGGTAACCGACCAGATAAGAGCCGCCAAACGAGCCGAGCGCGCCCATGCTGTTGATCAACGCCATGGCGCCACCGGCGACGTTGGCCGGGAGGATTTCCGGGACGATGGCGAAAAACGGCCCGTACGGGGCGTACATGCAGGCGCCGGCAATCACCAGCAGCGTGTAGGACCACCAGAAATGTTCCGCGCCCAAGGCGTACGAGCCATAGAACGCAATCGAGGCGATCAACAGCGGTGGCCAGACGAAGCGTTTGCGTTTTTGCAGTTTGTCCGAGCCCCAGGACACCACCAGCATGGCGATCACCGCCGCCAGGTAGGGCAACGCTGACAGCCAACCGGCTTCGATCATGTCCATCTGCGCGCCGGCCTTGAGGATCGACGGCAGCCACAACACGAAACCGTAGACGCCGATGCTCCAGCAGAAAAACTGCAAGGCGAGGATGATCACTTTTGGCGAGCGGAAGGCTTCGGCGTAGTTTTTCACCGCTTTGATGCCGACCTGTTCGGCGGCCAGGGCGCTTTCCAGATCCTGCTTTTCCTGGTCGCTCAGCCACTTGGCCTGAGCCGGACGGTCATCGGCCAGACGCCACCAGATAAATGCCCACAGCACCGCTGGCAAGCCTTCGATGATGAACATCCAGCGCCAGCTGAAATGCTGGATCAGGTAGCCCGACACCACCGACATCCAGAGCATGGTCACCGGGTTGCCGAGGATCAGGAACGTGTTGGCACGCGAGCGTTCGGCACGGGTGAACCAATGGCACAGGTACACCAGCATGGCCGGCATCACGGCGGCTTCGACCACACCGAGCATGAAGCGAATCACGATCAGCCAGTAGGCGTTGGATACGATCCCGGTCAAGGTCGCCAGGCCGCCCCAGAGGATCAGGCTGACGAAAATCAGCTTCTTCACGCTGTGCTTCTGGGCGTAGATCGCGCCCGGAATCTGGAAGAAGAAATAACCGAGGAAGAACAGTGCGCCGAGCAAGGACGACAGCCCGGGGGTGATCATCAGGTCTGCAGCCATTCCGGAGGCGGCGGCGAATCCATAGTTGGCGCGGTCCAGATACGCCAGGCTGTAGGTGATGAACACGATCGGCATGATGTACCACCAGCGGCGGGTGGCCAGTGTCGCGGTTTTCATAGTGATGCTCCTGAGCTTGTTGTTTTTGTCGCAGCAGGTAACGGTTTTGAATCAGCTTTTTGCAGTGGCTGTTATGGCCTCATCGCGAGCAGGCTCGCTCCCACAGGGGATTTGTGTTTGAACCCGATCCAATGTGGGAGCGAGCCTGCTCGCGATTGGCGGCCCCGAATTCGGCATATATCTCGGCTCGGGTGGGCAACCCCTCCATATCCCCACGGCTCTGCACCGCGCGGCTACCGATCCAGTTGGCACGCTGCACCGCTTGGGCAATGCTGTGGTTTTCCAGCAGGGCGCTGATCAGGCCGACGGCAAACCCGTCACCGGCACCGACCGTATCGACCACCGTTTCCACCGGCACGCCTGCAACGAAACCTTCATCCAGATGCGTTCGGTAATACGCACCGGCCGGCCCGAGCTTGATCGCTACGGCTTCAGCGCCTTGGTCGAGATAAAACGCCGCGATGTCGGCGGGGGCTTCGAAACCGGTGATCAAACGCCCTTCGCTCAAACCCGGCAGCACCCAATGAGCGAGGGCGGCGAGGCGGTTGATCTCGCGGATCATCTGTTGCTCGCTGGCCCACAGACTCGGGCGCAGGTTGGGGTCGAACGACACGCTGCGCCCGGCATTGCGCATGCGGGTCATCAGCTCGAAAGACATTTCCCGGACCGCTTCCGACAGCGCCGGGGGAATGCCCGTGGCGTGCAAGTGCCGAGCCTCGAGCAGTTGCGGGGCAATGGATTGCACCGACAAATGACTGGCGGCCGAGCCACGGCGGAAATACTCGACAACCGGATCGCTGCCATCGTCAGTGCGTGACTTGAGCTGAAAACCGGTGGGGTGCGCCGGGTCGATGTCGACATGGCTGCAATCCAGGCCTTGTTTTTCCAGCGTATCGATGACGAACCTGCCGAGCGAGTCCGCGCCAACCCGGCTCAGCCAGGCGACGTTGAACCCCAACCGCGACAAGCCAATGGCGACATTACTGTCGGCCCCGGCAATGCGCTTGTGGAAGTGGTCGACGTCAGCCAGTTCACCGTTCTGCTCGGCGACGAACATCGCCATGGTTTCACCGAACGACAGAATATCGATCTCAGACATGAACAGGCTCCTGGCGGGGTTGACCGAGGCGGGCGAGGACGGCGACATGCTCAGAGGTCAACTGCACCAGGTCATCACCTTGCAGCGGATACTCCGCCGCACGCATCACGCCGTGATCCATGTGCCGCAGCAGTTGGCCCCACAGATACCAGTCGCTGGCAGCCGGCGGCACCGCCACCCGTTTGCCGTCCGCCCGCCGTGCCACGGCTTTGCAATGCACATAGCCGACGTATCGACCAAGCAGCCGCGCGGCGCTGGCGGCGGACTGGTCCTGCCATTGCCAGTTGCCGATGTCGAAGGTCATTTTGATCGGCAGGTTGTGCTGCTCGACGCCGGCGAAGAAACGCTGGAAGGGTTCGATTCGGCCGCCGTGCAAAGTCTGATCGTTCTCCACCAGCAACTGCACCGGGCTCTGTTGCAACGCAAGCATCAGCGTTTGCAGATCGTTGTTGTCGGTGAAATAGCCCAAGGAGACTTTCAGCCATTGGGCGCCGAATGACTCGGCACGTTTCAGGGTCGGGACCAGCTCAGGATTGGGGGCCGACTGCCCGGCCAGCCACAATTCCATCGGTGAGGAATACACACTTTCGAGGCCCCGGGATTGCGTGGCGCTGGCCAATTGCGTGGGGTCTTCGAGTGTCAGCAGCTCTTCGCGCCATTCAATATGCGTGGCGCCGGCAGTGGACAGCACCTCGACAAAACTGCCTTGGCCACGTTGGCGGACGAGGTCGGCGCCGTAGCTGGACAGACTGATGGAAACGGGTGGTTTGTTCATTGTTATTCACCTCTGAAACCGGTTTCATTTTTGGTCAAAAAAATTTGCCGTTGCGTTATGGGGTGATTCTCAGAGCCTCATCGCGAGCAGGCTCGCTCCCACAAGGGGTCTGTGTCGTTACACGAATACAATGTGCACCACAAATCCCCTGTGGGAGCGAGCCTGCTCGCGATGAGTCAGAAATGTCACCGAGAATGTCCACCGGTCGACCCCCGAACAATCAACCGCGCCGGAAAATCCAGACTCCGCACCGGCCCGTCATCCCCGCGCAGTCGCTTGAGCAAACACTCAAACGCACTCGCACCCATCTCCGCCGTCGGCTGGGCGAGGGCGGTAATCCCGCTCCCCACCAGCGGATACCAATCCAGATCATCAAGTGCAATCAGCCCGACCTCCGCGAACAGGTTGCACTTCAACTCACGCAACGAATGAGTACTGGCCAGCGCGGCGATACCGTTGGCGCAAAACAGCGCTTTCGGGCCAGGGCCAGGCGTTTGCAGAAAGTTTTTCAAACGAGCGGTCAGATCGCCGCCGGTTTCGACCACAGCCCCCGAGAGCGTCGGACGCCGCTCGATCTGTGCCTTGAAACTGCTGACCCGCTCGATCCGCGAACTGGTGCCGTCATACGGCTCGGTGACCATCAGCACATCGCGATAACCGCGTTCTTCAAGGTGGGCAACGGCCATCTCGACAGCGGCCGGATTATCCAGCCCCACCAGATCGCTCTCGAGCTGATCGACCTTGCGATCCACCAGCACCATGGGCATTTCCTGATGCAGTTCGCGCAGCTCATCCCGGTGATGACCGAGGGTGTTCACGATCAAGCCTTCGATGTTGTACGAGCGCAGCAACGCCAGGTGTTGACGCTCTTGCTCATCATCGCGATCGGTGTTGCACACCACCAGGCTATAGCCGTGCTGACGGCAAGCGGTTTCCACCCCGTGCATCACGGCAATCGAATAAGGGTTACGGATATCGGCCACCAGCATGCCGATCAGGCGCGTGCGCCCACGTTTCAGGCCGCGGGCCATCTGGTTTGGGCGATAGCCTAATTCGCTAATCGCCTGCTCGATGCGCAGGGCAATGGCATCGGAGAGCAGGGCGCGGTCATCGCCGATGAAGCGCGAGACGCTGGCCTTGGACACGCCTGCATGTTCGGCGACGTCGAGCATGGTGACGCGGCTGCGTTGGGCGGCGGAGAAATCGTTCACAGTCTGAGTCTTCTTGTTATCTGAAACCGGTTTCAGCTAACACCAGTCTCTTTGGTCGCGTCAAGTGAAGATGCTTCTGGCAGCAGGTAAAAAGTCGCTGTATCCGACAGACGGTAGCAAAACCTGTCAGATCTGACAGTTGGAAATGGTCACGTTGAAGCGCCTAATTTCCTCGCCTGGACAGTAAACAAAAAGACATAGCCTTTCGAATGTTCCGTATGAGTCGGTGATAGAAAAATGACCTCGATGACATTTAATCAGCCACGAAATGCTGGTGTATTGGCAAAGCCGCTTTCAGTGGAGGGCGTCGACGACAACGATCCGGCTGGGCATATCCCTCGCGAGCTTCTGATTAACGGGACTCGTATCGTTATTCCATATTGGATTGATCCTGTACCAAACGATGAATTGTGGGTGGTATTGCGTCAGAACGGCGTGGAACGCAGGCTCTACACGGAATTTTATCCAACGCCTCTGACCGTCCCTTTCTTGTATTTCGATTTGACGGCGCAAGACTTGGCAACTGACGGCATCGCATTCCTGTATTACAAAATCTGGAAAGGTTCGGGCGGTACCGATGACCCTTCACCGGAAAGACAACTGACCATCGATCACACGCCACTTTTAACTTTGGCAGAACCCTGGTTTCGGCATGCCACCCCTTGGGGTTATCTGAATAACAATACGAATCCTCCTCTGACAAGTGGCGCCACGGTTGTAATTCCCGATTTTATAAACATCGCTGAGCCCGGCGATGTTGCAAACATCCACTGGTGGGGATACAGCAGTCTCAACGGCAGTGGACCAGAGGTGCAGGGGACTTACGGTCGTTGGGAAAAAACACTCTCCGCCGCAGATATAACAAACGGATTTGATCATGTAGTGCCATTTTGGTCACACATAAATTTGTTATTTGATGACGACTCGGCCGTAGTGGTTTGCCAATTATTCAGGGGTAGGAAACTCATTGCGGTATCAGAAAAAGGTTTAGTGAAGATCGACAGGGTAACACCTGGAGAAAGTGGCCCGTCCGGCCTAACTGAAGGAGAAAGGGAAATGACAGCACAGGAAAAGTTGACCTTTAAAGCCAGGCCAAAAACTCCAAAACTCTTTGATGCCGACGCGGGCATTGACAGCTTTGGAGTGCTAACAACAGCTATTTCCATCGATACGTTGGCCGACGGTTCTATACCGGTTAGCGAATTGAATTCGGGAAAAATAACTATAATGTTGCAACGTCCTGTCCCGGAGGAGGAGGACGAACTCGATGATGTGGATGTTTATATTAAGCAGGAAGGTGTATCGCTTGGCCAGATAGCTTACATTCCGCTTGGACCGATTGCAGATCGCACTAATCCAATATTGCTTAAGGTGGACGCAAGCCACTTTCCAGAGTTGGCTCAGCCTGCTACACCCACCAATTACGAAGTACAAGTAATTCTTTACAAGGGGGGGGCCGGTAACGACGACCCCTCCAATGTTGTGCCAATCGTCATCGACCGTACTGCGCCGTTCGAGGTCAAGTACCCGTCGCGCAGAAAAAACCTACCAACACCTGCTCCAACCTTTGTCAACGCTCCCGTAGATGCTCAAAGGACTGTCGACGAAACTTATATCAGTGCAAACGCGCAACTGAACTTCACCGTTTTTGTCGGTTACCTAACACGGCGTCTTGATGATAAACTTACCGTTTGGCTGACATCCGGCGCGGTGACTATTGAGGTATTCAAAAATACGGTTCCGGCTACCGGTGCATTCGCGGTTCCAAGTTCTGAATTGCGCAGACTCCCGAATGGTCGGGTGACGATCTCTTATGCATGGACTGACCTGCCTGGAAACTTCAGTCTGAACTCTGCTCCGACGGCAGTTCTAACCTTGGGGCTGGCATTGGATCCGGTATTGAATGCACCTCCTTTGGTACCGAAAACCGATCCAAATGGAACCACGACGATTTATCTGGAGGATATTAACAACGTCGTGGGGATCGTTACACGCGCAACCATTGATAATGCGGAGCCTGGCGATCAGATTATTTTTTATATGGAGGATGCGGAGGATCCAACCAACTTCGTGGACTTCGGCACCCAGCCACTTGCGGCGGTGGACCTGACATTCCCACTTCCTTATATGGACAAACTGAAGGATATCTTTGGTACGTCGGAAGTGGCCAAGGAAGTCAGAGTCTGGTTTGAGCTCATTCGGGGAAGTAATTCGTTCGAGTCACCCGACTTCTACTTCTGGCTGGATCTTTATCCTTCAGGAGGCCTTTATCCGGAATTGCCTGACTTAACGAATCCGAGCTTCGAATTGCCGGTGGTCACCGGGAACTCTAACACGCCCGATTCAATATTGCCCGGTGATCGCGACAAACCAGGAAAGTTTGCAGTGACGCTCAAGTTGACAGATCCACCCATCACTGCGGCAGAAACAGCGAAGTGCTATGTGAATAATCAGCTTGTGGGTGAGTTTACGCCGTTTGTTGATGCGATAGCGTTTGATGTCCCTATTAACGCTGCCATCATGTCCGGGCTGCCCACACCTTCGGTGCAGGCTCGCTGGACGCGCCAGAAATCGGGCATTGACAAGAACGTCATCAGCTCCGGGCTCAAAACTGTGTTGGTCAGTGGCAGGAAAATCGACTTGTTGCCACCCACCATCAGAATCCGCAATCCGTCAATCAAGGATCAGATCGATTGTTTTGCAATGAACAACGCCACCACGAACTGGCGGCTTGCAGTAACCATTCCCAAGGATCCGGGCAACTTACCACCAGGAAAAAGTATTACCGTGCATTTTGCAGCCTACCAGGATGCTAGTGGAACTACTTTGATTCCAGGTACAGAGGACTCGCAACCTTATATTATCCAGGCCGCTGGTACGGTTGATGTTGCAAGTGTTGCTAGCGCAGCGGTGTTCAAGGCAGCGCAACCACGTCTTGGTACGAGGGCCTTTGGTAAGTATTGGTATACGGCCGATATAGGCGGTGAACAAACTTCGGTGCCGATTATCAAGCCGTTAGACACGATCACTTCCAGTGGCGAGTACTGTGATCGGTTGGCGGTTCCGCCGGCCGCACCTTAATAACTCAAGCCAATATCAAACGAGGTCTGTCGCGAGAGAGAGTTGATACTTTCTCTCGCGATATTGATATTTGTCGAAAAAATTATGAGTCATAAACCTAATTGTTTTGCAGATTATTCCTCTGTGAATGAGGACTTTTCCTACATATCGCGTGCAGTTTGCTGATTAGTCTGTCGGACGTTTTTCAAGTGGTTTTTGTGCTCTGTCAGAAAAATCGCGTTGAGAGTTATGTGGTGATGAGGAGTTCACAATGCCGTTTCTATCGAGTTTCAAGCGTTCCCGGAGTACCAAGTATCTGGTCACAGCGATATGTCTTTCCTCACCTCTGGCACATGGCAGGCCACTCCTACCGGGTGAGAGTGAGACCGTTACAAATCCGCCGGCGCCCGAGGCATGGAGTGTCTCTCAAGGGGGGACCCTTACGATCAATAATGCAAACGCGCTGACAATCTTATCCCAAAACGCCAATGTCATTTTCAACGGTGGTCAGAGTCAGCGGGTCGATGCCCGTGAGGGATCCAGGCTTGCACTGACAGGTGCAACAGTAAACAGCGCATCGGGAAGAGGAGCCATTTCGCTTAGCGACAGCTCTGCCACTATTGATAACAGCACCATCACGAGCACCAACAGTTTTGGACTTCTGTTGGGACGTAACATCAATACTCCGACGTCGTCCAGCGCGACGGTTACTGGCAATAGTGTAATCACTGGCGTTCCGGGGGGCGCGAATGCCGTTGGTTTTGCGGTGTTGAACCTGGAAAATTCAACCGTTCTAGGCACCGGTGCAGCCAGCTACGGTGTGCAATTGGGCGGCGCAACACTTTCGTCGACAGGCAGCACGATTTCTGGCGGGCAGGATGGCCTGCAAATCGTCACTGACAACACGGGTGTCAATGCCAGCACTATTACGCTCAACAGCACTCGCGTAACGGGCGGAACAGGTTCGGCGATCGTGCTGGGTTCGTCCGGCAGTGCGGGCACAGTTGCCAACATCAATGTACTCGCTGGTTCCGAACTGATCGGCGGCAACGGCACATTGTTGCAAGCGACTAATCGTTCCACGGCCAACCTTAACGTCGACGCAAGCAACTTGAGCGGCAATGTCATTGCCGATACCGGCAGCACTGTTGCGCTGCTGATGCAAAACGCGGCCTCCCTTGACGGCAATTTGCAGAACGTCACTCAGGTCAATCTCAATACCCGTAGTACCTTGAACGGCAATGTGTTGGCAGTTGCGGGCACGGCTGCGGCAGTCAATCTGGACAATGGTTCTGCGATCAATGGCAATGTCGAAAATGTCTCCAGCCTTTCGTTGAACAATGGCAGCAGAATGACCGGAGACGTGCTCACTGACACCAATGGCAGCGTGCAACTGGACAACGGCTCGGTGCTGACCGGTCAGATCAACAATTCAGGCAACCTGAATATCAACAACGCAGCCCAATGGGTGATGACCGCAGACAGCAACGTGCAGCGTCTTGCCCTGAATGGCGGCGTGGTTCAAATGGGCACCAACGAACAGTTCCAGCAACTGAATGTGGGCGATCTTTCTGGTAACGGTACCTTTGTAATGGGCACCGACCTGGGCAACGGCAACACCGACTTCCTGAATGTGACTGGCAATGCCAGCGGACAACATCAACTGCAAATTTCCGCGACGGGCACCAATCCGGTAACTGCCGAGGCGGTGAAGGTCGGTAATATCGCTTCCGGTGATGCGAGCTTCTCGTTGGGCAATCGCGAAACGGTGGATGCGGGTACGTTTGTGTACAGACTGGCGAAGGAAGGCCAGGGTTTATATCTGAATCCAGACAAAGAAACGGTCAGCACTTCAACCAATACCGCACTGGCGTTGGCCGGCAGCGCACGTAGCGTGCTGAACGCTGAAGCAGCCATGCTTAGCGATCAATTGGGCGATCGTAGTCTGAGCGTCCGACCCGAGGCAGCGATGCGCTCGATGGACGACAGTTCGGTAAAACTCAGCAACAGTGTCTGGGTTCGCACTTACGGCAACCAGTACAACGTCGATAACGCCTACGGTGATGGGTACACCCAGAACCAGACCGGTATCACCGGTGGTGCCGACACAACAGTGGACCTGGGCGGCAGGTCGTGGGTGGTGGGCGGATTCGTCGGGACCAGCCACACCAAAATGGATCTCAAGTACGGCTCCAGCGCCACTGTCGACAGTGTGAATGCCGGTGTTTACGGCAGCACATTCGATGTTGAAAGCGGCGTGTTCGTCAATGTCATGGCCAAGATCAATCAGTTCGATAACAAGGCAAAAGTCACCATGAGTGACGGTACACGGGCCAAGGGTGATTACAAGGCTTTGGGCGCCAGTGGGTCGGTAGCCATCGGCAAGCATATTCGCTTGAAGGACGACTACTTTGTCGAGCCTCAAGTACAAGTATCGACCGGCGTCATTCAAAGCGACAAGTACCGGCTCGACAATGGCCTGGAAGTGAAAAGCGACACCATGCGTTCAGTGCAGGGCAAGGTCGGTGTTCGCGGTGGGCGTGTCATCATCCTCGACAATGGCAGCTTGCTTGAGCCGAGCTTGATGACAGCGGTCAATCACGAGTTTGTGAAAAACAATGAGGTCAAGATCAATGACGACAGTTTCGATGATGACCGCGCCAGTAGCTCCATTGAGTATGGAGCGGGCTTGAAGTGGACCCCGGCTCAACGTGACTGGCAGGTTTCCGGTCAGGTGGGTGGCAGCAAAGGCACGACGGTCAGTCAGGATTGGAGCGGTAGCGTAAGAGTGAGCTATTTCTTCTGATAAAGCTTTTTCAATGAAATGACTTATAAAAAATGCCCCAGCAGTGCCGGGGCATTTTTATATCTGTCTGATGGGGTTGTGGCTGCCCCGATCAACCGAACAATCCCGCGGCAATGTTGATCGAGAACCCGAGAATCGCTGTATTGAACACAAACCCGATCAACGATTGCGCCAACACGATCTTGCGCAGATCCCGCGTAGCGACGCCTACATCTGCGGTCTGTACCGCCACACCGATGGTGAATGAGAAGTACAGAAAATCCCAATAATTGGGGGTTGTCAGGCCCTCGGCAAAACGTAGCGCCGGTTCCTTGCCGTTCCAGGTGTAATACAGCCGGGCATAGTGCACGCTGAAGATCACCCCGATCAGCAGCCATGAGCCGATCACGGTCAGCGCGGTGAAACCGTAGCGCAGCAGTTTACGGGTGGTTTCCAGATCCCGGCTGCCGGCGAGTTCGAAGGTGATGGTGGCGAGGCTGGCCAGCGCCGCGATGCTCACCAGCAGCAACACCAGACCGGCATTTTCATCTTCGACCTCGGCAATGCGTTTCACATCCGGCGCTTTGGCACGCGCGGTGAGCCAGAGCATCAGGACCAGGTATGCCCAGACACCGGCATTCCAGCCGAAGAGGATTTTGCTGATGATCGAGTCGGCCGGAGCCAGAATGCCCACCGCGATGCCGAGTGTGGCCGCGGCGGACAGGCGAGGGTGGGTGCGGGCGAGTAGAGGCATGGGAACTCGATGGGCCTGGGTGTCTAAACACCTTAGCCCAGGTTGTGACCACAACGATAATCCCTTGTAGGAGCGAGGCTTGCCCGCGAAGAGGCCGTCACATTCAACATTAATATCGACTGACGCACCGCCTTCGCGGACAAGCCTCGCTCCTACAGGGGATGTGTTGTGGCTTACATGTTTTTGTGCCGTTTGCGCACCAGTTTCATCACCACCACAAAAAACACCGGGACAAACACCACAGCCAGGGTCGCGGTGATCATCCCGCCAATCACCCCGGTGCCGATGGCTTGCTGGCTCGCCGAGCTGGCCCCGGTGGCAATCGCCAATGGCACCACGCCAAGGATGAATGCCAGTGACGTCATGACAATCGGCCGCAGGCGCAAACGCGCGGCTTGCAGGGTGGCGTCGATCAGGTCGTGGCCTTCGTCGTACAGGCTCTTGGCGAATTCGATGATCAGGATCGCGTTCTTCGCCGACAGGCCAATGATGGTGATCAGCCCGACCTTGAAGAACACATCGTTGGGCATCCCACGCAGGGTCACGGCCAGTACCGCACCGAGCACTCCCAGCGGCACCACCAGCAACACCGAGGTCGGAATCGACCAACTCTCGTACAGCGCCGCCAGGCACAGGAACACGATCAGCAACGACAGCCCTAGCAGAATCGGTGCCTGACTGCCGGACAAACGTTCCTGCAACGACAGCCCGGTCCATTCCTGCCCTAATCCCGCCGGCCCTTGCGCCACCAATCGCTCGATTTCCGCCATGGCTTCGCCGGTGCTGTAGCCGGGCGCCGGTTCGCCGGAAATGCTGATGGCCGGGTAGCCGTTGTAACGGGTTAATTGCGCCGGGCCCTGGGTCCAGTTGGCCCGAACGAAAGCCGACAACGGCACCATGTTCTCGCCGTTGTTACGCACGTGAATCTTCAGCAGGTCGTCGACCTGACTGCGCTGATCGCCTTCAGCCTGGACCACCACTCGCTGCATCCGTCCCTGATTGGGAAAGTCGTTGATGTAGGCCGACCCGACGGCGGTGGACAGCACGTTGCCGATGTCGGCAAACGAAATGCCCAGGGCGTTGGCTTGCTTGCGGTCGACTTCCAGTTGCACCTGCGGCGCTTCGGCCAGAGCGCTTTCGCGCACGTTCATCAGGACCGGGCTCTTCTCGGCGGCGGCCAACAATTGGCTGCGCGCCTGCATCAGCGTGGCATGGCCAAGGCCGCCACGGTCTTGCAGGCGGAACTCGAAACCGCTGGAAGTGCCGAGGCCGTCGACCGGCGGCGGCAGGACCGCAAAGGCCATGGCATCCTTGATCTGACTGAGTGCGATGTTGGCGCGGTCGGCAATCGAACTCGCCGAGTCGTCACTGCCCCGATCCGACCAATCCTTGAGCGTAGTGAACGCCAGTGCGGCGTTCTGCCCGCTGCCGGAGAAGCTGAAACCGAGAATCACCGTGCTGTCGCCGACGCCCGGTTCGGTGGCGTTGTGTGCTTCGATCTGCTCGACCACCTGCACCGTGCGATTCTTGCTCGCGCCGGGTGGAAGTTGAATGTCGGTGATGGTGTAACCCTGGTCTTCCACCGGCAGGAACGAGGAGGGCAGACGACTGAAGCACAGCCCCAGACCGATCAGCAGCACGCCGTAAATCAACAGATAACGCCCGGTGCGTTTCAGTGCATAGGCGACCCAACCCTGATAACGCTCGGTCAGTTGTTCGAAGCGCCGGTTGAACCAGCCGAAGAAGCCGCCCTTGGCGTGATGTTCGCCCTGGGCAATCGGCTTGAGCAGTGTCGCGCACAGGGCCGGAGTCAAGGTCAGGGCGAGGAATGCCGAGAACAGAATCGACGTGGCCATGGAGAGCGAGAACTGCTGGTAAATCACCCCGACCGAGCCCTGCATGAACGCCATCGGAATGAACACCGCCACCAGCACCAGGGTAATGCCGATGATCGCTCCGGTGATCTGCTTCATCGCCTTGCGCGTCGCGTCCTTGGGCGACAGGCCTTCGGTGGCCATGATCCGCTCGACGTTCTCCACCACCACAATGGCGTCGTCCACCAGAATGCCGATGGCCAACACCATGCCGAACATGGTCAGCACGTTGATCGAGAAGCCCAGTGCGAGCATGGTCGCGAAAGTGCCCATCAGCGTCACCGGCACCACCAGGGTCGGGATCAGCGTGTAGCGGATGTTTTGCAGGAACAGGAACATCACCGCAAACACCAGCACCATCGCCTCGATGAGGGTGTAGACCACCTTGGTAATCGAGACTTTGACGAAGGGCGAAGTGTCGTACGGAATCTTGTATTCGACGCCGGCCGGGAAGTAGCGCGCCAGTTCATCCATCTTCGCCCGCACCAGCGTCGCGGTGCTCAGGGCATTGGCGCCTGGCGACAGTTGCACGCTGACGGCGGTCGACGGTTTGCCGTTCAGGCGCGTGGAGAATTGATATTCCTGACTGCCGATCTCGACCCGCGCCACATCGCCGATGCGCACCGTGGAGCCGTCAGGATTGGCCTTGAGGACGATGTCGGCGAATTCTTCAGGTGTCGACAGCTGGCCTTTGACCAGAATGGTCGCGGTGATTTCCTGGGTGGTGCGGGTTGGCAAGTCGCCGATGCTGCCCGCGGAAACCTGAGCGTTTTGCGCAGCGATGGCGGCGTTGACATCGGCCGGGGTCAGGTTGAAACCGATCAGCTTGCGCGGATCGATCCAGATCCGCATCGCCCGTTCGGCACCGTACAACTGAGCCTTGCCGACGCCGTCCAGACGCTTGATCTCGTTCATCACGTTGCGCGCCAGGTAATCGCTGAGCGCCACATCGTCGAGCTTGCCATCGCTGGAGGTAAGGGTGATCAGCAGCAGGAAACCGGCGGAGACTTTCTCAACCTGCAAGCCTTGCTGAGTCACCGCTTGCGGCAAGCGCGACTCGACTACTTTGAGGCGGTTTTGCACGTCGACCTGCGCCATTTCCGGGTCAGTGCCTGGTTGGAAAGTCGCGGTGATGGTGGCACTGCCGAGGCTGCTCTGGGATTCGAAATACAGCAGATGGTCGGCGCCGTTGAGTTCTTCCTCGATCAGGCTGACCACGCTTTCGTCCACGGTCTGCGCCGATGCGCCGGGGTAGGTGGCATAGATTTCGACTTTCGGCGGCGCAACGTTCGGGTACTGCGCCACCGGCAACTGCACAATGGCCAACGCACCGGCCAGCAGGATGAACAAGGCGATCACCCAGGCGAACACCGGGCGGTCGATAAAGAACTGCGGCATAAAAAGCGTCCTGCTTACTGACCAGAAACCTGGGCAAGGGGAAGAGGGGTGTCATCGATCTGGACTTTTTCACCGGGGCGCGCATGTTGCAGGCCTTCGGTGACAATGCGGTCGCCGGGTTTGAGACCGTTGGTGACGATCCAGCGATCGTTCTGCACTGCGCCCAGTTCGACCGGTTGCTGGCCGACCCGCTGTTCGGCATCGAGCAGCAGCACTTGGGCGATGCCGGCACTGTCACGCTGGATGGCCCGTTGCGGCACGCTGATGCCTTGCTGATTGAACGCTTGCTCCAGGCGCACGCGCACGAAGCTGCCCGGCAACAAGTCGAGGTCCGGATTGGGGAACTCGCTGCGCAGGATGATCTGGCCGGTGCCCGGGTCGACGGTGATGTCGGTGAACAGCAACTTGCCCGGCAGCGGGTAGAGGCTGCCGTCGTCCTGAATCAAAGTGGCTTTGGCCTGACCCTGGCCCACTTCTTTTAACTGGCCGGAACGGAACGCCCGGCGCAGGTCATTGAGTTCACGGGTCGATTGCGTCAGGTCAGCGTGGATCGGGTTCAACTGCTGAATCAGTGCCAGCGGCGTGGTTTCGTTCTGCCCGACCAGCGCGCCTTCGGTCACCAGTGCGCGGCCGATGCGTCCGGAAATAGGCGCGATGACGGTGGCGTAACCCAGGTTCAGTTTCGCCCGCTCCACGGCGGCTTTGTTGGCGGCGACATCGGCGGCGGTCTGCCGGGCATTGGCCCGGGCGTTGTCATAATCCTGACCGCTGATGGCGTTGCCTTCGATCAACTGGGCGTAGCGCTGTTCTTGCAATCTGGCCTGGAATGCATTGGCCTGGGCCTTGCGCAGTGCGGCTTCGGCGCTGTCCAGGTCGGCCTTGAACGGCGCCGGGTCGATACGGAAGAGAACGTCGCCTTTTTTTACGTCGCTGCCTTCACGGAAGGCCTGCTGCAACACCACGCCGGCGACTCGGGCGCGCACTTCGGCGATGCGTGGCGCGACAATCCGCCCGCTCAGCTCGCTGCTGATCGACAGCGGCCGGGCTTCGACGGTTTCAACCCGCACGGTGGCCAGCGGCGCCTGTTCTTCGGCGGTCGAGGACTGGTCACAAGCGCTCAGCGTCAATGCCAGTGCAATCAGGCTGAGCCGGGCAAGCAGATTCTTTGACATGTAGGTACCCCAATATTGACCCCCGTATCCTACGGGGGGCCGACGAGGGTAGCGGTGAAGCTTTGTAGGTGCTGTGTGAAATTGTGTAAGGGTTTTGCTCGCGCAGGCGTGAGGGCGTATATCCTTGGCGGCTTGATTCCTTTGCGCCTGGTAAATCGCTATCGCGAGCAGGCTCGCTCCCACAGTGGTCCGGTAGTGTTCACAGAATTTGTGTCCACATGAAACTCCTTGTGGGAGCGAGCCGGCTCGCGATGACGATTTATCCGGCGCCACTGCACTTTCTGGAAACACCCATGCCCAACATCCTCCTGGTCGAAGACGACTCTGCGCTCTCCGAACTGATTGCCAGCTACCTGGAACGCAACGGCTATTGCGTCAGCGTGATCAGCCGTGGCGATCATGTGCGCGAACGGGCGCGGCTCAATCCCCCAGACCTGGTGATTCTCGACCTGATGCTGCCGGGGCTCGACGGTTTGCAGGTCTGCCGCTTGCTGCGAGCCGATTCGGCGACTTTGCCGATCCTGATGCTCACCGCCCGCGATGACAGCCACGATCAAGTGTTGGGCCTGGAAATGGGGGCCGACGATTACGTCACCAAACCTTGCGAACCACGGGTGTTGCTGGCCCGGGTGCGGACCTTGTTGCGCCGCAGCAGCCTCAGCGAACCGATGACCGCTAACGACCGTATTCTGATGGGCAATCTGTGCATCGACCTGTCCGAGCGCACGGTGACCTGGCGCGAGCAACTGGTCGAGCTGTCCAGCGGTGAATACAACTTGCTGGTGGTGCTGGCCCGGCATGCCGGCGAAGTACTGAGCCGCGACCAGATTCTGCAACGCTTGCGCGGTATCGAGTTCAACGGCACCGACCGCTCGGTGGACGTCGCGATCTCCAAGTTGCGGCGCAAGTTCGACGACCACGCTGGCGAGGCGCGCAAGATCAAGACCGTGTGGGGCAAGGGCTACCTGTTCAGCCGCTCTGAATGGGAATGCTGAGTCGATGTTCAGAATCCTGTTTCGCCTCTATCTGGTGACCATTGTCTCGTTCAGCGCAGCGATCTACCTGGTGCCGGACCTGGTAATCCAGGTTTTCCATGAGCGTTTTGTCACCTACAACCTCGATTATTCCCGAGGTTTGCAAACGCTGATTGCCAAGCAGTTTCGCGCCGTGCCTTCAGAGCAGTGGCCAGCGCTGGCAGCTGAGATGGACAAGGAATTCCAGCCGCTGGACATTGTGCTGGCCCGTAACGATGACGCCGAATTTACTCCGGATGAACGTGCGCGCTTGCAGCGTGGGGAAAACGTCGTGCGCATCGGCGATTGGGGCTGGCGCACCTTGGCCGTGGCGCCGTTGAACGAGCAACTGGTCGTGAAGATGGTCGTGCCGCCGGACCCGACGGACGTCAGTTGGTTGTACTGGAGCATCAACGTGCTGATCGGCGCGACCATGCTTGCCTGTCTGTTGCTGTGGTTGCGCCCGCACTGGCGCGATCTGGAACGCCTCAAAGGCACCGCCGAACGCTTCGGCAAGGGCCACTTGAGCGAGCGCACGCAGATTTCCTCCAGCTCCAACATCGGTAGCCTGGCCCACGTGTTCGACACCATGGCCGGCGACATCGAAAACTTGCTCAACCAACAGCGCGATCTGCTCAACGCCGTGTCCCATGAGTTGCGCACGCCACTGACGCGGCTGGATTTCGGCCTGGCCCTGGCGCTGTCTGACGACTTGCCGCCCACCAGCCGTGAACGTCTGCAAGGCCTGGTCGCGCACATTCGTGAACTGGATGAGCTGGTGCTGGAATTGCTGTCTTACAGCCGTTTGCAAAACCCGGGGCAGCTGCCGGAACAGGTCGATGTGTCGCTGGATGAGTTCATCGACAGCATTTTGGGCAGCGTCGATGAAGAACTTGAGTCACCGCAAATCGTGATCGATGTGCTGCTTAACGGCCAGCTCGAACGCTTCTCACTGGACCCGCGCTTGACCGCCCGGGCGATCCAGAACCTGCTGCGCAACGCCATGCGGTACTGCGAAAAACGGATTCAGATCGGCGTGCAGGTGTGCCCCAAGGGCTGTGAGATCTGGGTGGATGACGATGGCATCGGCATTCCGGAAGAAGAGCGGGAGCGGGTTTTCGAGCCGTTTTATCGGCTGGACCGCAGCCGGGATCGCGCCACTGGCGGGTTTGGTCTGGGCCTGGCAATCAGCCGCCGGGCGCTGGAAGCACAGAGCGGCACACTCACCGCGCAAGCTTCGCCGCTGGGGGGCGCGCGGTTTCGGTTGTGGTTACCGACTCCGGTTTAAAGGTCCTCTTTCAGACGATTCGCGTTAGCGGTTTTACGCGATCCAAAGGTAGGAGCTGCCGAAGGCTGCGATCTTTTGATCTTGCTTTTAAAAGAACAAGATCAAAAGATCGCAGCCTTCGGCAGCTCCTACAGAGAGCGGGGCCGCTTCGCGATCCAACGGGGGGCAAGCCCCCTCGCCACAGGGGATCATTCGCCGCAAGTGCCGAGTATTTCGGTTGATGGAATCAACCCGACCCCAGCCACCTGCATCCGCTCAATTGCCGCCGCCAGCGATCCCTCCAGATCAATCGCCCGACACGCATCCTTCACCACAAACGCATTGAACCCCGCCGTCCGCGCATCCAGCGCAGAAAACATCACGCAGAAATCCAGTGCCAGCCCGACCATGTAAACCGTGTCGATGCCGCGCTCTTTCAGATACCCGGCCAAGCCTGTGGTGGTGGTTCGATCCGCCTCCAGAAACGCCGAATAGCTGTCGATGTCCGGATTGCAGCCCTTGCGAATGATCAGTTGGGCGTGGGGCAGGTCCAGTCCCGCGTGGAACTCGGCGCCGGGTGTGGCCCGTACGCAATGCTCAGGCCAAAGCGTTTGTTCACCGTAAGGCAACTGAATCACGTCGTAAGGTTTGCGCCCCGGGTGGCTGGAAGCGAATGAGGCATGGCCGGGCGGATGCCAGTCCTGGGCAATGATGACCTGCTTGAACCGGCGCCCGAGCTGGTTGATCAAGGGCACGATCAGGTCGCCCTCCGGCACCGGCAGTTGACCACCGGGAATGAAGTCGTTCTGTACGTCGATAACCAGCAGGGCTGCTCGTGAAGAGATTGGCATGGGCGGGTTCCTCCTTGGAAAGTCCGGTGCAAGCATAGTGACAAGTTTGCTCGTGTGCTAAGCCGGTTTCTCATTAATTTCGGTGGTGCGGCCAATCGCGAGCAGGCTCACTCCCACAGGGGATTTGTGAACGCCCAGGATCCAATGTGGGAGCGAGCCCGCTCGCGATGAGGTCAGCCCAGACGCTAAAGAACCTGAAACCAGTCCCGCATTTGGCCGAACCGCTGCCTTACTGTCGGCACTAATGCCTTGTTATAGTTCGGGCCTCATTTCTGCCCCGGTAAAGGATCAGTGCCATGTCTCAATACACCGCCTTCAGCGTCGAACTGGCCGATAACATCGCCCATGTGCAAATCAATCGCCCGGAAAAGATCAATTCGATGAACGCCGCGTTCTGGAGCGAGATCATCGAGATTTTCCGGTGGATCGACGATACCGATGAAGTCCGGGTGGTGGTACTCAGTGGCGCCGGCAAGCATTTTTCTTCGGGCATCGACCTGGTGATGATGGCCGGTATGCTCAACGAGTTGGGCAAGGACGTCAGCCGCAATGCACGGCTGCTACGACGAACGATCCTCACGCTGCAAGCGTCCTTCAATGCCGTCGACAACTGCCGCAAACCGGTGCTGGCGGCGATTCAGGGTTATTGCCTGGGCGGCGCCATCGACCTGATTTCAGCCTGCGACATGCGTTACGCCGCCGAGGATGCGCAATTTTCCATCAAGGAAATCGACATCGGCATGGCAGCCGATGTTGGCACTTTGCAACGCTTGCCACGGATAATCGGTGACGGCATGCTGCGTGAACTGGCTTACACTGGTCGCACCTTTGGCGCCGACGAAGCGCGCAACATTGGCCTGGTCAATCGCGTCTACAGCAATGCCGCCAGCCTGCTTGAAGGCGTGATGGGCATTGCCCGTGAAATCGCCGGCAAGTCGCCGATTGCCGTCACCGGTACCAAAGAGATGATCAGCTACATGCGCGACCATCGCATCGACGATGGCCTCGAATACGTCGCCACCTGGAACGCTGCCATGGTGCAATCCACCGATCTGCGCGTGGCCATGGCCGCCCATATGAGCAAACAGAAACCCGAATTTCTGGATTGATTAACCATGATTTCACGCTGGACCACCGCAGTACTGGACACCGATCAACCCGGCGGCTGGGCCGTGGCGCGCAGCCCCGAAGGCTTTTTGTTCGATGACAATGGCGCGCTGTTTCCACGGGAATGGCTCAAGCGTCAGGACCTGTCGATTCTCGCCGAGCATGGCATCGGTCACCTGGATGGCGAACCGGTCTACCTGCTGGAGCTGCGCAGTCACAGCGAAGTACCGGGCTGCAACTGGAAAGGCCTGCGAGCGTTCATGCTTGAGGGTGATCACACTGTCTACAAGGTTCTCGGCTACGCCGCGCAAATCGGTACCTGGGCCCGTGAACATCGTTTTTGTGGCAATTGCGGGCAGGTGATGAGCCAGGTGCCGCGTGAGCGGGCGATGTACTGTGAGCCGTGTGATATACGCCACTATCCGCGCATTTCACCGAGCATGATCGTGCTGGTGACCCGTGGCGACGAGGTTCTGCTGGCTCGTTCGCCGCGTTTTGTCGCCGGGGTCTACAGTACGTTGGCGGGGTTTGCCGAGCCGGGTGAGTCGGCCGAGGACTGCCTGATTCGCGAGGTCCGCGAAGAGGTGCAGATCGAGGTCAAGAACATCCAGTACATGGGCAGTCAATGCTGGCCGTTCCCGCATTCGATGATGCTCGGTTTTCACGCCGAGTACGCCGGGGGCGAGATTTTCTGTCAGGAAGATGAGATCGAAGACGCCCAGTGGTTCAACGTGCACGAGCTGCCGCCATTGCCGGCGTCACGCTCGATTGCCCGTTACCTCATCGATGTCTATGTGGCGCGGCGCTTAGGCCACGCTGAACCAGTGCTGCCAGGCTAACCGGACGGTCAAGCCGAGCACCACGGTGATGAACACCGGGCGAATGAATTTCGCACCGCCGCTGATGGCGGTGCGCGCGCCGAAGAAGGCGCCGACCATCACCGACAGGCCCATGCTCAGGCCGATGATCCAGTCCACCTGCCCGGAAAATATGAACACCGACAGCGCTGCGATGTTGCTGACGAAGTTCATGCTGCGTGCCACGCCGCTGGCTTTGACCAGGTCGATGGGGTAGAGCAGCAGGCTGCTGACGGTCCAGAATGCACCCGTTCCCGGGCCGGCGACGCCGTCGTAGAAACCAAGACTGAAGCCCTGGCTCGATTGCCACTTCTTCTTGATCGGTGCGTCGCTGTCCAGCGGCGCCTTTGGTGTGCCGCCGAACAACAGGTACAGACCGCAGGCGAAAACGATCACCGGCAGCATCTTGTTCAGCCATTCCGCCGGCAGGTAATGAGCGACCACAGCACCGGTGAGTGCGCCCACCAGCGTGCCGGCAATGGCGTGCATCCATTGTCGTGGATGAAACAGTTTGCGCCGGTAGAAAGTGAAACTGGCGGTGGCCGAGCCGAAGGTCGAACTGAGTTTGTTGGTGCCCAGCACCAGGTGCGGCGGCAGGCCGGCGGTCAGCAGCGCCGGGGTGGTCAACAGACCGCCACCGCCAGCGATGGCGTCGATGAAACCGGCGATGAAAGCGACGAGAGCCAGAACGGCCAGGGTGGTGAGGTCAACGCTGAGTTCGAATGGCATGAAATGGGCTTATTCGGCAGGGCGCAGAAGATGGGCTGCGGGGAAGGCCGGTATCTTACTCATATCCAAACGCTGCGGCGACCGGTCTGGAGCAATGCATTTGTAGGAGCTGCCGAAGGCTGCGATCTTTTGATTTTAAGAAGCAAAGTCAAAAGATCGCAGCCTTCGGCAGCTCCTACAGGGTTTTTTGTTCACAGGCCCAGGTCGGTTTCACATTCAACAAGTAAGTTGTCTGTGACACCGCCATCGCGGGCAAGCCCGCTCCCACATGGGAACTCGGTGAAGTTACAGGCCCAGATCGGACAAGCCAGGGTGATCATCCGGCCGGCGGCCAAGCGGCCAGTGGAACTTGCGGTCGCTTTCCTTGATCGGCATGTCGTTGATGCAGGCGTAACGGTTGAACATCAAGCCGTTCTCGTCGAACTCCCAGTTCTCGTTACCGTAGGAGCGGAACCAGTTACCCGAATCGTCATGCCATTCGTAGGCATAACGCACAGCGATACGGTTGTCGCCATGGGCCCAGAGTTCCTTGATCAGCCGGTAGTCCAGTTCCTTGGCCCATTTACGGGCCAGAAAATTTTTGGCTTCTTCGCGGTTGTGAGCGAACTCGGCGCGGTTACGCCATTGGGTGTCCAGGGTGTAGGCCAGGGACACCCGTTCCGGGTCGCGGGAGTTCCAGCCATCTTCGGCCAGGCGAACTTTTTCGATGGCCGATTCACGGGTAAACGGCGGCAATGGCGGACGAACTTCGGCAGTAGACATATTAAGTCTCCCTATCAAATTAACGTTCTAGCAAGTTGTCGGGCTTATTAAAGAGTGTTACAGGTCCAATAACTTTCGCGCCATGCATTGCGCATTATCGGCGGCACTGTGATCACCCATCACAAGCGCTACGGTAATGGCACCGTCGATCAGGATCAGCAGCTGTTTGGCCAGCGTCTCCGGGTCTGTTGCGCCATGTTCGGTACAGAGCTCGCACACGTAGTCGAGCAGTTTCTGTTTGTGGTCTTTGGCGACCAGGCGAACCGGGTCTTGCGCATCGCCGGTTTCGCCGCTGGTGTTAATGAATGCGCACCCGCGAAAGCCTTCGGAGGCGAACCAGGTCTTGAGCACGGTAAACAGGTTGAGCAGCCGCTCGGCCGGGGTTTGTGCCTTGCCGACTTCCGTTCGGTACCAATGCATCCAGCGCACATCACGGCGTTGCAGGGCCGCGACGGTAAGCTCCTCCTTGTTGGCGAAGTAGCGGTAAATACTTTTTCTGGAAACGCCGGCGGTTTTCACCAGAAGATCCATGCCGGTGGCAGCGATGCCACTTTTGTAGATCAACTTTTCAGTGACATCCAGAATGATGTCGCGTGTGTCGTTGCTAGTGATTTCGTTCATGTGGCTAACAGTAGAATGGTCGTTCTCCTTGGTCAAGCAATTATTTTTGGCGCCTATGAAATTGCCATCGCGAGCAGGCTCGCTTCCACATTTGGAATGCATTCCCCTGTGGGAGCGAGCCTGCTCGCGATAGGGTCTTTACAGACACTAACAAGACCCAAGGCAATCCATGGTGTAAGCTCTCGGGTTCTTCGGATTCGACCCTTTGCGAGCCCTATGCCGTCGCTTTTCAAACGCTCTCTGCTGCCTAAACTGCGCAGTTTTCCGCTGACCGCCGATGCCGTCACCATCCTCTCTGGCGCCGCCGAGTTCCGTCGTTGCCTGCTGGAACAAATCGCTCAGGCAACCCGGCGCATCTATATCGTCGCGCTGTACCTGCAACAGGATGAGGCCGGGCAGGAAATCCTCGATGCCCTGCACGCCGCCAAACTGGCGCGCCCGGAACTGGACGTGGTAGTAGTCGTGGACTGGTTGCGCGCCCAGCGCGGTTTGATTGGTGCCGGCAAGCAGCCGGGCAACGCGGCCTGGTATCAGGAAACGACCCGCACCCACGAAAGCGTTGTGCCGGTGTACGGCGTGCCGGTGCAGACCCGCGAGCTGTTCGGCGTGCTGCATTTGAAGGGTTTCGTGATCGACGATTGCGTGCTCTACAGCGGCGCGAGCCTGAACAACGTTTACCTGCACAAATTCGACAAGTACCGCTTCGACCGTTATCACCTGCTGCAGAATCAAGCACTGGCCGATTCGATGCAGCATTTGATTCAGCACGGTCTGATCGCCTCCAAAGCGGTGCATCGCCTCGACCTGCCGAACCTGCCGACCACCCGCAGCCTGCGTAACGACATCGGTGACTTGCGCAGCCGTCTCAAGCACGCGGCATACGACACCACGGCGGGCAGCACGGCGAAGGGCGGTTTATCCGTCAGCCCCTTGCTCGGTGTGGGCAAGAACAACCCGTTGAGTCGGGTGATTTGCGAGCTGATCGCCAGTGCGCAACATCAGCTGACCATCTGCACGCCGTACTTCAACCTGCCGCTGGCGGTGACCCGGGAAATCAATCGGGCGCTGGCGCGGGGGGTGAAGATCGACATCATCGTCGGCGACAAAACCGCCAACGATTTCTACATCCCGCCGAGCGAGCCGTTCAAGGTAATCGCGGCACTGCCATACCTTTACGAGATCAGCCTGCGGCGCTTCGCCAAGCGTCATCAGCGCAGCATCGACAGTGGCAAGCTGAACCTGCATTTGTGGAAGGATGGCGACAACACCTATCACCTGAAGGGGATGTGGATCGATCAGCGCTACACCTTGCTGACCGGCAACAACCTCAACCCGCGTGCATTCCGTCTCGACCTGGAAAACGCGTTGCTGATTGATGATCCGAAAGGTGAATTGCTGGAGCCGCGTGGCAATGAGCTGGCGGAGATTTTCCAGCACACCCGCCGCATCGAGCGGTATCAGGATCTGGAAACGCTGCCGGATTATCCGGCGGGAGTGGCCAAGTTTCTCAAGCGTGTGAGCCGGGTACGGATCGAGCGGTTGTTGTATCGGATTTTGTAGGGCTTAGCGCGGCGGGGCAGGTGTGGGCGACTGCGCAAATGCCATCGCGAGCAGGCTCGCTCCCACAGGGATCTAGGCGGCCCACAGGGCTCTGCGCCGGGCGGGTGGCTGCGCTAATATGCTCACCACTCAAACAAGAACAAGGCTCGTCACGGTCAATGTCGGAAAAAGACACCATCTCCATTCAACTGGTGCGTGAAGCGCTGTTGCAAAGTTGCGCCCCGGGCGCTGCCACCGAAGAGGTGTTGAACAAGGTCGGCATCGATCCTGTGCTGCTGGAAACCACCGACGCCCGCGTTCCGGCCACTGCTTATGCAAGGCTGTGGCGCTTGTTGGCCCGGCGCGGGGACGATGAGTTTTTTGGCATGGACCCGCGCAAACTCAAGTCCGGCAGTCTGGAGTTCCTGTGTCGCTGCTCGATGGTTCAGCCAAGCCTGACCGCCGGGCTGACCTCGGGGTTGAGCTTTCTGTCGTTGATGCTTGAGCGCATGCCCGCGCAATTGGTTCGTCAGCAAAGCCTGGCGGAAATCGTCCTGCTGGAGGACGACGAAGACCCGCGCCGCGCCTTCACCTATTTCACTTACTGGATGATCGTACACGGCGTGGCCTGCTGGCTGGCGGGGCGGCGGATACCGATCCTGGCCATCGAGTTGCGTTGCCCTGCACCGGATTTTTGTGATGACTACCGGGTGATGTTCTCCGAGAACCTGCGGTTCGACCGGCCGCGCACGCGGATGATTTTCTCGGCTGACTGCCTGGATTTGCCGATCAAGCGCAGCCCTGAAGAACTGAAGCGATTCCTCGCCCATGCGCCGGCGAACATTCTGGTCAAGTACCGCGATCCCGAGAGCCTGGCCAGCCGGATCAAACACGATCTGCGGCAACTGCCCGCCGAACACTGGCCGGAAACCGAGGCACTGGCGCAGCAACTATGCATGTCGGCCTCGACCCTGCGTAGGCGCCTGGCTGAAGAGGGCCAGACGTATCAGGGGCTCAAGGACAGTGTGCGCAAGGAACTGGCGATCGTCTGGCTGGCGGAGCCTGCCATCAGCTTCACCGAAATCGCCACCCGCTTGGGATTTGCCGATACCAGCTCGTTCTACAAGGCGTTTCGCAAGTGGTCGGGGTCTAATCCGGGGCATTATCGGAGTTTGATTCTTAACGAACCCACCTGACGGAATTTGCTTCCGTAGGAGCTGCCGAAGGCTGCGATCTTTTGATCTTGATTTTGTGCGGTTCTCGATACAGCCAGAAGATCAAAATCAAAAGATCGCAGCCTTCGGCAGCTCCTACAGGGATCACCTATAGCCGCCACATCCTTCGAACCTTGGCCAAACCAGTCACACAACTTGATAGCTTTGACCATTGTCCCGCTCCCCGCGCAGAGCGAGTATTTCCCTGTTGTTTACGGTTCCCCCAACCTAATAAAAACACACAGGGATTCTGGCAATGCGCGATTACTTGTCTGCCACGTCACAGTTCAATTATCAGCACACCGTCGATGCCGCGCTCACAGGGTCGTTGAGCGCGCTCAATGCCTGCGTCGAGTGTTGCGACCGGCATGCCTTGCCGGGGCGCATCGCGCTGTTCTGGGAAGGTCGCGATGGCAGTAGCGCGACCTACACCTTCAGCGACTTGCAGGACAAAGCCGCGCGCTTCGCCAATTTCCTGCTGGCCCAGGGCGTGAAGAAGGGCGATAAGGTCGCCGGCCTCCTGCCACGCAACATCGAATTGCTGATCACCGTGTTCGCCACCTGGCGCATCGGCGCGGTCTATCAGCCACTGTTTACCGCCTTCGGCCCTAAAGCCATCGAACATCGCCTGAGCAGTTCTGGCGCCAAAGTGGTGGTATCCGACGCGGTCAATCGCCCGAAACTCGCTGAAGTGGCCGACTGCCCGACCATCGTCACCGTTGGCGGCCCGAAAGGCCAAGGTATTGTTCGAGGTGATTTCAGTTTCTGGGCCGAACTGGCCAACTACTCCAACGTCTGCGAACCGGTATTGCTGACTGGCGAAGACCCGTTCCTGCTGATGTTCACCTCGGGCACCACCGGCCCGTCGAAAGCGCTGTCGGTGCCGCTCAAGGCGATCGTCGCGTTCCAGAGTTACACCCGTGACGCGGTGGACCTGCGCCCTGAAGACGCGTTCTGGAACGTCGCCGATCCGGGTTGGGCCTACGGCATCTATTTCGGCGTCACCGGGCCGATGGCGATGGGGCATCCGATCACCTTTTACGATGGCCCCTTCACCCTCGAAAGTACCTGCCGGGTGATCAACAAATACGGAATCACCAACCTCACCGGTTCGCCGACGGCCTATCGCTTGCTGATTGCCGGTGGCGACGAGTTTGCCCGCTCGATCAAGGGCAAGCTGCGCATCGTCAGCAGCGCCGGCGAGCCGCTGAACCCGGAAGTGATCCGCTGGTTCGCCGATAACCTCGGCGTGGTGATCCACGACCATTACGGCCAGACCGAACTGGGCATGGTGTTGTGCAATCACCATGGCCTCGATCATCCGGTGCACGTCGGCGCTGCCGGTTTCGCCTCGCCGGGCCACCGCATCGTGGTGCTCGACGACGAATACAAAGAACTGGGCGTCGGCCAGCCCGGCATTCTGGCCATCGACCGCACCCAGTCGCCGATGTGCTGGTTCGGCGGTTACGAAGGTGCGCCGACCAAGGCGTTCGTCGGCAACTATTACCTGAGTGGCGACACCGTTGAGTGGAACCCGGACGGCAGCATCAGCTTCGTCGGCCGCAGTGACGATGTGATCACCACCTCCGGCTACCGCGTCGGCCCGTTCGACGTGGAAAGCGCGTTGGTCGAACACCCGGCAGTGGTCGAAGCCGCAGTGATCGGCAAGCCCGATCCGGAGCGCACCGAGCTGGTGAAAGCTTTCGTCGTGCTCAGCCCGCAATACCGCGCCGAACCTGCACTCGCCGAAGAGTTGCGCCAACACGTGCGCAAGCGTCTGGCGGCGCACGCGTACCCCCGTGAAATCGAATTTGTCAGCGAGTTGCCGAAAACCCCAAGCGGCAAATTGCAGCGCTTTATCTTGCGCAACCAGGAAATCGCCAAGGCTCAAGAGGCCGCCGCGAAGAACGTTTCAGCTTGAATCCAAGGAAACAATGATGCAGATCGAAAACAAGGTTTTTCTCGTCACCGGCGGTGCATCCGGCCTCGGTGCCGCCACCGCTGAAATGCTGATCGCTGCCGGCGCCAAGGTGATGCTGGTGGACATGAACGCCGAAGCTGTCGCGGCCCAGGCTGCACGTCTGGGCGCACAAAGCGTGGTGGCGGACATCAGCAATGAAACGGCGGCGCAAGCGGCGGTGCAGGCGACGGTCAAAGCGTTTGGCGGCCTCAATGGTCTGGTCAATTGCGCTGGCATCGTCCGTGGCGAGAAGATCCTCGGCAAGAACGGTCTTCATGCGCTGGACAGTTTTAGCCAGGTGATCAACGTCAACCTGATCGGCAGCTTCAACATGCTGCGTCTGGCGGCCGCGGCGATTGCCGAAACCGAAGCTGACGAAGACGGTGAGCGTGGCGTGATCATCAACACCGCGTCGGCCGCAGCCTTCGACGGCCAGATCGGTCAGGCCGCGTATTCGGCTTCGAAAGGTGCGATCGTCAGCCTGACCTTGCCCGCCGCCCGTGAATTGGCGCGCTTCGGTATCCGCGTGATGACCATCGCCCCCGGCATTTTCGAAACGCCGATGATGGCCGGCATGACCCCGGAAGTGCGCGAGTCTCTGGCCGCTGGCGTGCCGTTCCCGCCGCGTCTGGGCAAGCCGGGCGAGTACGCCGCGCTGGTCAGGCATATCATAGAAAACAGCATGCTCAACGGCGAGGTGATCCGTCTCGACGGTGCCTTGCGCATGGCCGCCAAATAAGGAGGATTAGACATGACACTTTCCAACGATCCGATTGTGATTGTCAGCGCCGTCCGCACCCCGATGGGCGGTTTCCAGGGCGAACTGAAAAGCCTGACCGCACCGCAGCTGGGCGCCGCAGCGATTCGTGCTGCCGTCGAACGCGCCGGTGTCGCCCCTGAATCCGTAGAAGAAGTGCTGTTCGGCTGCGTACTCTCCGCCGGCCTCGGCCAGGCGCCGGCGCGGCAAGCGGCACTGGGCGCGGGGCTGGATAAGTCGACCCGTTGCACGACACTGAACAAGATGTGCGGCTCGGGCATGGAAGCCACGATCCTGGCCCATGACATGCTGATCGCCGGCAGTGCCGATGTGGTCGTTGCCGGGGGCATGGAAAGTATGTCCAACGCACCATTCCTGCTGGACCGCGCCCGCAGTGGTTACCGCATGGGCCACGGCCGGGTGCTTGATCACATGTTCCTCGACGGCCTGGAAGATGCCTACGACAAAGGTCGCCTGATGGGCACCTTTGCCGAGGATTGTGCTGAAATCAACGGTTTTACCCGCGAGGCGCAAGACGCCTTTGCCATCGCGTCGACCACCCGCGCCCAACAGGCGATCAAGGACGGCAGCTTCAACGCCGAGATCGTGCCGCTCACCGTGACCGTCGGCAAAGAGCAAGTGCTGATCAGCCATGATGAACAGCCGCCGAAAGCCAAACTGGACAAGATCGCCTCGCTGAAACCGGCGTTCCGTGACGGTGGCACCGTGACCGCGGCGAACTCCAGTTCGATCTCCGACGGCGCGGCGGCACTGGTGTTGATGCGCCGTTCCGAAGCAGAGAAACAAGGCCTGAAACCGCTGGCGGTGATTCATGGTCACGCTGCATTTGCCGACACGCCGGGGTTGTTTCCGGTGGCACCGGTGGGCGCGATCAAGAAACTGATGAAGAAAACCGGCTGGTCCCTGGACGAAGTCGAGTTGTTCGAAGTCAACGAAGCGTTCGCGGTGGTGAGTCTGGTGACCATGACCAAACTGGAAATTCCCCACGAGAAGATCAACGTCCACGGCGGTGCCTGCGCGTTGGGTCACCCGATTGGTGCGTCCGGCGCGCGGATCCTCGTGACCTTGCTCTCGGCCTTGCGCCAGAAAGGACTGAAACGCGGCGTTGCAGCGATCTGCATCGGCGGCGGCGAAGCCACGGCCATGGCCGTTGAGTGCCTCTACTAAGGCCCGCATGGTTTCTGTAGGAGCAATGTAGGAGCTGTCGAGTGCAACGAGGCTGCGATCTTTTGACTTTGCTTTTTAAAGATCAAGATCAAAAGATCGCAGCCTCGTTGCACTCGACAGCTCCTACAAGGGCAACTGTATTTTTAAGGACTTGGCATGATTCCCAATGACGAACAACTTCAGATCAGCGACGCGGCCCGGCAGTTTGCCCAGGAACGGCTGAAACCGTTCGCCGCCGAATGGGACCGCGAACATCGCTTCCCCAAGGAAGCCATCGGCGAGATGGCAGACCTGGGCTTCTTCGGCATGCTGGTGCCGGAAGAGTGGGGCGGTTGTGACACCGGTTACCTGGCCTACGCCATGGCGCTGGAAGAAATTGCTGCGGGCGATGGCGCCTGCTCGACCATCATGAGCGTGCACAACTCGGTGGGTTGTGTGCCGATCCTCAAGTTCGGCAACGACGAGCAGAAAGAACGCTTCCTCAAGCCGCTGGCCAGCGGCGCGATGCTCGGTGCGTTTGCCCTGACCGAACCGCAAGCGGGCTCCGACGCCAGCAGCCTGAAAACCCGCGCCCGGCTCGACGGCGATCACTACGTGCTCAACGGCTGCAAGCAGTTCATCACTTCCGGGCAAAACGCCGGGGTGGTGATCGTGTTTGCGGTGACTGACCCGAGTGCCGGTAAGCGTGGGATCACAGCGCTGATCGTGCCCACCGATTCGCCGGGCTATAAAGTCGCGCGAGTCGAAGACAAGCTCGGCCAGCACGCCTCTGATACCTGCCAGATCCTCTTCGAGGATGTGAAAGTCCCGGTCGCCAATCGACTGGGCGAGGAGGGCGAAGGCTACAAGATCGCCCTGGCCAACCTCGAAGGCGGCCGTGTCGGCATCGCCTCGCAATCGGTGGGCATGGCCCGCGCCGCGTTCGAAGCGGCCCGCGACTATGCTCGTGAACGCGAGAGCTTCGGCAAGCCGATCATTGAACACCAGGCGGTGGCCTTCCGGCTGGCGGACATGGCCACCCAGATCGCCGTCGCCCGGCAGATGGTGCATTACGCGGCGGCATTGCGCGACAGCGGCAAACCGGCGCTGGTCGAAGCGTCCATGGCCAAGCTGTTCGCTTCGGAAATGGCCGAGAAGGTTTGCTCCTCAGCGTTGCAAACCCTTGGCGGTTACGGTTACCTGAACGACTTCCCGCTGGAGCGGATCTACCGCGACGTGCGGGTGTGCCAGATCTACGAAGGCACCAGCGATATTCAGCGCATGGTCATTTCGCGCAATCTTTGAGAAGGAACCGCTGTAGGCGCTGCCGAAGGCTGCGATCTGTTGATCTTGTTTTTGTGTCGCACTTGATGCCGCCAGAAGAGCAAGATCAAAAGATCGCAGCCTGCGGCAGCTCCTACGGGGGATCGAGTGTTTATCAGGAGTCATATATGAGCTACGAAACGATTTTATTGGAGATCAAGGACCGCGTCGGCCTGATTACCCTCAACCGTCCGCAAGCCTTGAACGCGTTGAATGCGCAAATTGTCAGCGAATTGAACCACGCCCTCGATGGCCTGGAAGCCGATTCGAACATTGGTTGCATCGTGCTGACCGGCTCGAAAAAAGCCTTCGCCGCCGGTGCCGACATCAAGGAAATGGCCGAGCTGACCTATCCGCAGATTTATCTCGACGACCTGTTCAGCGACAGCGATCGGGTGGCCAACCGCCGCAAGCCGATCATCGCCGCAGTCAACGGTTTCGCCTTGGGCGGTGGTTGTGAACTGGCGTTGATGTGCGACTTCATTCTGGCGGGCGACAACGCCAAATTCGGTCAGCCGGAAATCAACCTCGGTGTGTTGCCGGGCATGGGCGGCACCCAGCGCCTGACTCGCGCGGTGGGCAAGGCCAAAGCCATGGAAATGTGCCTGAGCGGGCGTTTGATCGATGCCGTAGAAGCAGAGCGCTGCGGCATTGTTGCGCGGATCGTGCCGGCGGATGAGCTACTGGAAGAGGCGCTGAAAGTCGCGGCGCTGATTGCCAAGAAGTCGCTGCCGATTGCGATGATGGTCAAGGAAAGCGTCAACCGCGCCTTTGAAGTCAGCCTGTCGGAAGGTGTGCGCTTTGAGCGCCGGGTGTTCCATGCGGCGTTTGCCACGCAGGATCAGAAGGAAGGGATGGCGGCGTTTATTGCCAAGCGTGACGCCGAATTCCAAGGCAAGTGATGTAGCGTTCTGATTGACGCCATCGCGAGCAGGCTCGCTCCCACAAGGGATCTCATGAACACTGGAGATCCACTGTGGGAGCGAGCCTGCTCGCGATGCTTTTAAGGCTTCAAACCAGGTAGTGCTTGAGCTCCCGGGCAATCACCATCCGCTGTATCTCGCTCGACCCTTCATAAATCTGCGTGATCCGCGCATCCCGGTAGTAGCGCTCCACCGGGTAATCTTCCAGATACCCATACCCGCCATGAATCTGTATCGCCGACGAGCAGACCTTCTCGGCCATTTCCGAGGCAAACAGCTTGGCCTGTGAAGCCTCCGACAGACACGGTTTGCCAGCACTGCGCAACCGTGCGGCGTGCAGGATCAGCAAGCGTGCGGCGTTCAGTCGGGTGTGCATGTCGGCTAGCATATTGGCGATGCTTTGGTGCTCGATGATCGGCTTGTCGAACTGCACCCGATCCCGCGCGTAAGCCAGCGCTGCTTCGAACGCTGCCCGGGCGATGCCCAAGGCTTGCGCGGCGATGCCGATGCGGCCGCCTTCGAGGTTGGAGAGGGCAATGGCCAGGCCTTTGCCGCGCTCGCCCAGCAGATTGGCCTCGGGAACGGTGCAATTGTTCAGGGTCACGGCGCAGGTGTCAGAAGCGCGGATGCCCATCTTGTGTTCACTGCGGTCGACAATGAAACCCGCAGTTTCGGTCGGCACCAGGAACGCCGAAATGCCGCGCTTGCCCAGCTCCGGATCGGTCACGGCGAACACGATCGCCAGTTTCGCCCGTTTGCCGTTGCTGACGAATTGCTTGGCGCCATTGATCACCCACTGGCCGTCACGCAGTTCGGCGCGGGTGCGCAGGTTATGCGCTTCGGACCCGGCCTGGGGTTCGGTGAGGCAGAAGCAACCGATGGCCTGGCCGCTGGCAAGGTCCGGCAACCATTGCTGTTTCTGTGCTTCGGTGCCGTAGTTGAGCACCGGCCCGCAGCCCACGGAATTGTGGATGCTCATCAGCGCACCGGTGGCGCCGTCACCGGCGGAAATCTCTTCCACCGCCAAGGCGTAGGCCACGTAGTCGACATAAGTGCCGCCCCATTCCTCGGGCACCACCATGCCCAGCAGACCCAGTTCACCCATCTTCGCCACCAGACCGTCATCGATCCAGCCGGCCTTTTCCCAGGCTTGTGCGTGGGGCGCGATTTCGCCGCGGGCAAAATCCCGGGCCATGTCGCGGATCATCACTTGCTCTTCGCTCAATTCGATATCGTGCATGGCTCAGCTCCAGCTTGGGTCGAACCCGGTGAAAAAACTCGCCACGTGCCCGGCGTCTAGCGCCTGCAGAGTCGGCGGATTCCAGCGCGGGTTCTTGTCTTTGTCGATCAGCAAGGCGCGCACGCCTTCGATCAGGTCGCCGCGTTCGAACCACTGGCGATCCAGGTGCAGTTCGAGGGCGAAGCACTGTTCCAGGCTCAGGTGCCGACCGCGCCGCAGCATTTCCAGGGTCACGCCCATGGCCAGCGGTGAACGGCTTTCCAGCAGGTCGGCGGTGGCCGTGGCCCACTCGTGGCTATCGGCGACGGTCACTTCACGCAGTTGTTCCACCATACTCGGCACATCGGGCAGGGCGAAGAAGTGATCGATGGCCGGCCGCAACGCCGCCAGGGGCGCTACCGGCAGCTGCTGCACGGCGAGTTTCGCCAGCACGCCTTGCAGGTCCTTGAGCGGCGTGTCGTGCCATTGGAGGTGATCGAGTTGCTCGTCCAGCGTGCTCAGGCTGGCGCTGTCCAGATACCAGTCGGCCAGGCCGCAATAGAGCGCATCGGCGGCACGAATCTGCACGCCGCTGACCCCGAGATAAATGCCCAGCTCACCGGGGATGCGCGGCAGGAAGTAACTGCCGCCAACGTCCGGGAAATAACCGATAGCCACTTCGGGCATCGCCAGACGGCTGCGCTCGGTGACCACCCGCAAATCGGCGCCTTGCACCAGCCCCATGCCACCGCCCAGCACAAAGCCGTCCATCAAGGCCAGGACCGGTTTGCGATAGTGATGGATGGCGAGGTCGAGGGCGTATTCCTCGACGAAGAAGTCTTCGTGCAGGGTGTCGCCGCTTTTGAAACTGTCGTACAGCGAGCGAATATCGCCGCCGGCACAGAAAGCTTTTTCGCCGGCACCACGCAACACCACTGCGTTTACCTGCGGATCCTGTGCCCAGGCATCGAGCTGCTGTTGCAGGCTGCGAACCATGTCCAGGGTAATGGCGTTGAGGCCGGCGGGGCGATTGAGGGTCAGGTGACCGATGTGATTGCGAACCTCGGCCAACACTTCGTTTTGCGTGGCATCCATGGGCTGTGTTATCGGGGATGAAACCTGAGCAGTCATCACTAACTCCCTGCTTTTATTGTTCTTTCTAGAGAAGCCCGCGCGCGAGCGATGCTGGATCGTATCAGTGCAAATTTGTGATGTACAACCGGCATATGTGCAGGGTTAGTTTGCGTTTTTGCCTTAAAGCAAGATCAAAAGATCGCAGCCTTCGGCAGCTCCTACGGGATTGGTGTTCATGCGCAAAATTGCGGTGCACATGGACCACGTAGGAGCTGCCGAAGGCTGCGATCTTTTGATCTTCACCCCTTGTTGGCAAATACATCCCCGATACTGCGCCGCCTGGCATGCAACTCGCTGGCATGGATCAACTGCTCGAGGTCTTCGGGGGTGACGTCGTAGAAGGCCTCCATCTCGGCGAGGGCCAGTTTCAGATCCGCGGCAGTGATCGCCTGGCTGTCGGGAACGGGCATCATCGGTGCCGGTTCAGCGGGACGTTTGGGGTAACGAATGCGCGTCAGATTGTTGTACGCCAATGCGCAGAGCAGCATCGTCGAGGCACTGAGCATCACCGGGCCGAGGGCTTTCCACTCCAGGGCGATGGTCGCCGGGTCTGCCACCACCATCAGCAACGCCAAGGCACCGGCCGGTGGGTGCAAGCAACGCAACCAACACATCAGAATCAGCGCCATGCCCGCCGCCAGGCATGCGCTGCCGAGGCTGCGTCCGAGCACATGAGCGACCAGCAGCGACACCACTCCCGCGCAAAGGTAACCGCCAAGAATCGACCACGGCTGGGCAAGCGCGCCCGAGGACACAGCGAACAACAGCACCGCCGAGGCGCCCAGCGGGCCGATCAGATGCAGCGCCACTTGCATGCCGAATACCTGACTGCAGAGCCAGACGCTGAACATCGTGCCCAGTGACATGCCGATGGCGGCGCGACTCCATTCTGAAGGACGGGTGTTGATGGCGGCAGGTAACCAGCGAGCGAACATGAGGCAAACAATCCGTAAAAAATCTAGGCAAAAAAAAGGCTTAGCTGGGATACCCAGAAAGCCCTTGAAGTAGTTCCAACTATTGGGGGAGGAACGGCGCACAGTGTGCCGATCATTCCTTATGCTGACAAATTCATATTAATGCTGTTTCAGTGCATTATTTTTGCAGTATTGCCACGCGCCGACCGCTCATGAAGCACAGCAAACCGCCCATCGCCGTCAACGCACTCAGTGCATAAAACATGGTGGGCGCGGGCGTGTGCAGCAGCAGATAGCCACAGATCACCGGGCTCAGCGCCCCACCGAGGGCTGCGAGATTCTGCGCGCCGTAGTAGCTGCCACGCAGTTCTTCCGGGGCCAGGGTGTCGACGAACAGAAATTCGGCCGGGTAAATGATCATTTCGCCAAGCGTGAAGATGAACATCGCCACGCACCAGCTCACCAGACTGTCAGCCAGGCTGAAACCGATCAACCCGAAGATGAACAGGCTGGTGCCGCCAGCAATCCAGTAACGCAGTTGTTCGCGCTTGAGGAACCGGCCGATCTGGTATTGCAGCAGGATCACGCTGATGGCGTTGCAGGCGAGCAGGGCGGCCATGGTTTCCAGGGCGCGTTTGGTGTCTTGGGTGACTAGCAGGTATTGCGACAAATACAGGGTGAAACGACCATGCACCACGGTGCTGAGCAGGCAGCCGCAAGTGAACATGATCAGTGTGCGGTCGTTCTTCAGGGTGATCAGGGTTTTGAGGAAGCTCTGGGGCTGGCCAATGGCAGGTGTCTGGGCCGGGTCTTTGGGAATCCCGCTCATCAGGAAAATACTGAAGAATGCGATGCCGCCAGCGATCAGGAATGGAGCTGTTGGCTGCACCCCGGCGATCACCACGCCGAGCATCGGGCCGGTGGCGTAGCCGATATTGGTCAGGGTGTAGCGCAGTGAAAAAGCCTTGGCGCGCTGGCCCACGGGCAGGTTTTCGCTGAGGATCGCCTTGGACCCGATCAGGAACAGCGCCGAAGCAGTTTCGGTGATCACCAGGGTGGCGGTGGTCAGGTAGAGGTTTTCGGCGAAGGTCAGCAACACGAAACCGATGGCGCTGGAGAGCATGGTCAGAATCAGCAGCCGACGTTTTTCGAGGCGGTCGATGATGTAACCGCCGTAAAGCGCGAGCAGGGTGGCGATGAACACCGCGATACCCAACAACAGGCCGACGTCCTGTTGGTTGAGGCCGAGTTTGTTGCTCAGAAACAGGGTGAGCAACGGGCTGGTAATGGCGCGGCTGACGACGATGGTCAGCGAAACGATCATCAAGCGGCGGATAACGAGGGCGTAAGTGGCCACGGTGGGGCAAATGTCCTTATTTCAGATTTTAGCGAGGTGTCGCCGCCAATCGCGAGCAGGCTCGCTCCCACAGGGGCACGCATTTCAAATGTGGGAGCGAGCCTGCTCGCGATGAGGTCCGCGAAGGCAACGCAATATTCAATTCAACCACCGATCAAGCGCCCGAACCGATTCCAGCTCTTCCAGCCGCCACAACTGCTCAAGCAACCCTTTCGCCTGCTCCTGCGGCATAACCCGCCCCGCCAGACTGAAGAACTTCTCCTCCAGCGCCTCATCACTCAGCGGATTGCCCGGCGCACCCAGCGGCACCTCAACACACAGGCTTGCGTGCCGACCGTCCACGGTCTGCAGGCTGACCACAGGCTCGCCATCCTCCGACAGTAGCGGGTCGACTTCAAGGTGAATGCGTGACATCCAGTGAGCAATTCGCGGATGGTGGCGCTGTTCGTCGTCGTAGGCTTCCAACCGGCAATGCCCATGGACCAGTTGGGCGGCGAGGGCATAGCGCAGGCTCATTTGCGCAGCCGGCAGGGTGTTGATGCCCTGACCGCCACACATGTCCTGAAGAAATCCGCACAACGACACCTGAACGCTCTCGACCTGATCCGCGCTGACCTGCAATTGATCCAGCAACAGGCCCAATGCATCGATCGCCGAATGCGTCCCCCGGCATGCCGCATAGGGTTTGATCGAGCAGCGGGCGAGTTTCCATACCTGTCCCAGTTCGGCATCCAGTGCCTCGGGTACGGCGGTATCCGCCGCGAGGGTCTTGAGAAAACCGCCCCAGACATCATCGAACAATTTTGTCGGCCCGGTGATGCCATGTTGCGCAAATCGCGCCGCCAACAATCCACCTTCGGCAGCCCGTCCGCTGTGGAGTTTTTTGCTTTGTGAGCCGTCATGAATGAACGCCCACAGGCCGCCGCTGAAACTGCCGGCAATGCCCAGCGCCGCCAGGGTTTGTTGGGCATCCAGCCCCAGAATTCGTGCACTGGCCGCCGCTGCGCCAAACACCCCACACGTCGCGGTGGAGTGCCAACCGGCGCCGTTGTGGGCCGAGTAACTGCCGCAGGCTTCGAGTACCCGGCGGCCGATTTCGTAGCCGATCACCACGGCGGTGATCAACTCGCGGCCGTTTACCGGTTTTACCGACATCGAGAGCGCAGCCATCACCGCCGGCAGCACCACCGCGCCGGAATGGTCGCAGCCGCCGGTGTCGTCCAGCTCCAGGGCATGCGCGGCGATGCCGTTGAGCATGGCGGCCTGCGCTGCGCCGACGCGCTGACCGGTACCCCAGACCAACGTGCTGCCGGCTTCCCCTTCGAAAACCTGGCGCGCCTGCTTCGCCACATCACTGCCAGCCCCGGCCAGGGTCACGCCGAAGGTGTCGAGGATGTGTCGCCTGGCTTGCGCAACCAACGCGGGAGGTAAATCTTCGAAGCGAGTATCGACGCAGAACTGTGCCAACCGCTCCATCCGCACGACTCCATCGTAGGCGCTACCGAAGGCTGAGATCTGTTGATCTTTCATACGCCGTAATCCCGGTAATGACGTTCGTACACGGCTGCCGGATGATCCTCGGCCACGGGCGCTGCCCATTCAGCCCACCATTGAGCGACCTCGGCACCGGTGGCGATCCATACGTCATCGTGTTGTTGGATGCTTTGTAGCAATTCGCGCAACACGCCGATCCGCCCGGGCGTGGCGATGATCTCCGGGTGCAGCCGCAGCACGTAACACAGCCCGAAGCGGTGAAACCCGGCGAAGTCCATTTGCAGGTTGCCCAGCGTATGGCTGTAAGAGGCAATCCGCGATTGCGCCGGCGGCACCGCCGGGCTGAGGTTGAAGGCGAAGTAGGGCTCATCTTCCAGTTCGTAGTGCAACGGCAGCTCGATCACTTCGGGCGCCGTCGGATGAGCGAAGGGCAAATCATCGCCGCGCCATGACGAGTCCCAGCGGATGCCATGCTCCCTTAACGCTTCAATGAAGCCGGGCGCACCGTTGCCGGCCGGAATACGAAAGCCTGTCGGACGATGACCGATCAACGCGCTCAATGCCGCGCAACCCTTGGCGACCTCGGCGCTTTGCTCGGCCAGCGTCAGCTTGTCGTAGTTCTGATGGCGATACCCGGCGCAGGCAATCTCATGCCCGTCAGCCTGGATCGCTCGTATGTGCTGCGGGTTTTCCTCGGCGACGATGCCGGGAATGAACCAACTGCTGGAAACGCCAAGCTCTTCGAACAGCCTGAGCAAACGCTCGACGCCGCGTTGGGTGCCGTAGCGCCACACCGATAAAGTCTTGTCGCGCCCGGCGACTTCCGGCGCCTGGGTGAGGATGCCGTGGATGTCGTTGTAATCGACGGTCAGCACCACGGCGCAGCGGTAGCCTTTGGGCCAGACGATGGAATCAACCATGGTGATGCTCCTTCAGCCACCAGTGGGCGACGTCGCGGCAGGTGGCGAACCAGACGTCGTCGCGTTGGCGCATGCGTTCGAAGAGTTTTTCCAGAAGCAGGATGCGCCCCGGCTTGCCGGTAATCTTGGGGTGGAACAGGGTGGTCAGGCACAACCCTTCGTCCATGGCGCCGTCGAACTCGCGGCACCAGTTGTCGAGGGTCAGCGCGTAGCTGGCGGTGCGGTCCAGTCCCGACGGAAAGTCCGGCGCGCGGGTGTAGGCGAGGGAGGCGTAGTCGTCCATTTCCCAGCGGCCGGGGATTTCCACCAGTGGCGTATCGAAGCCCGGCACGTTGACCAGATACGGCCGATCATCGCCGCGCATGCTGCTGGAATAAGTCACGCCGGCTTCCACCAGCATGGCCGGCGTTTCGGCTCGCCAGTCGCCGGATGGTGTGCGGAAACCTTCGGCGCGGATGTTCAGATACTTCCAGAACACCTCACGGGATTTGTGCATCACGTCCTTCTGCTGGTCCAGCGTCAGGGCGTAAAAGGATTCGTGTTTGTAGCCGTGGTAAGCCACCTCATGCCCGCGCTCGACAATCGCCTGGCACTGTTTCGGCCAGTTCTCCACGACCCAGGCCGGGACGAAAAACGTGGTCGGGATCCGGAACTCGTCGAGCAAATCGAGAATCCGCGGCAGCGCCCGATAGGGGCCATAACCACCGAAACCGAAATACTCGGGTTTACGCCAGATCGAACCGTTGAGCATCGCATCGCCGGTCGGGCCATCGAGGTCGAAGGCCAGGGCGAGGCAGGCTGTGTGCTGGTCCGGCCAGGTCGGTTGGGGTGAGGAGGACATGTGGTGCTCCAACTATTTAAAAGTAAACGCCGAACCCTGTGGGAGCGGGCTTGCTCGCGAATGCGGTGTGTCAGTCAACATCAATGCCGGCTGACAGGGCCTCTTCGCGAGCAAGCCCGCTCCCACAGGTTTTTCGGTGGGCCACAACATCATGATCGACCCAGATTTAGTGTGGGAGCGAGCCTGCTCGCGATGAGGCCGGCACATTCAACATCCATGTCATCTGACAGACCGCTATCGCGAGCAGGCTCGCTCCCACAGGTTTTTCGGTGGGCCACAACATCATGATCGACCCGGATCTCGTGCGGGAGCGAGCCTGCTCGCGATGGGGCCGGCACATTTAACATCTATGTCATCTGACAGGCCGCTATCGCGAGCAGGCTCGCTCCTACGGGGCAAGCATTACTTGCCGGCGTTAATGGTCACGGTCTTGATTGCACCCAGTTCCAGGTCCCACTTCTTCAGGATCGCCTGGTAACTGCCGTCATCGACCATGCTCTGCATCGCCACTTTCACCGCTTCACTCAGCTCAGGCTTTTTCTTGCTCACGCCCAGACCGGTGAACTGCTTGGAAATTGGCAGTCCCACGGTTTTGTACATGTCCTTTTCCTGGGTCTTGAGGTATGGCAGGGTTTCGCTGCCTTGCATGGCCGCGTCGATACGGCTCTGACGCAGTTGCGCGCGCGCATCGGCCGAGCCTTCGGTGCCGATCACGTTGATCGCAGGCTTGCCGGCGGCTTCGCAGTTGGCCTTGCTCCACTCGGCGATTTCCGCCGGGAAGGTGGTGCGGCGGCTGGTGCCGACTTTCTTGCCACACAAATCAATGATCTCGTTGAAATCCTTGTTCTTCTGCAAGGTGTAGAACTGCGGACCGCTGGTGAAGTAGTCGACGAAGGTTACGCTGGCCTGACGCTCTGCGGTGTCGGTCATGCCCGACATCACCATGTCGACGCGGTCGGTGGTCAGCGCGTTGATCATTTGCTCAAAGCCGGTTTCCTGCCATTTGATCTTCACGCCCAGCCGCTCGGCCAGGGCGTTGCCCAGGTCAACGTCGAGCCCGGTGAGGGTGTTGGTGGCCGGGTCCTTGAAATCCATTGGCGGGTAGTTAGGCATGATTGCCACAACGACCTCGCCCTTGTCCTTGATGCTGGCCGGTAGCTCGGCGGCCCAGGTGAAGCTGGAAGCCATAACGCCTGCGAGTACTGCTGGGATAACTATGTTCTTCATGGTCGTTCTCTTATGAGTGTTATTACGCAGCTCTTGGTTTGCGAGGCTGGCGCTTAGGTTCGAACGGCAGAAATGAAGCTTTGGGTGCGTGGGTTTTGCGGACTTATTAGTATTTCTTCGGGGCTTCCAGCCTCCACGATCTGTCCTTCGTCCATGAACACCATGCGGTTGGAAACCTCGCGAGCGAAGCCCAGTTCATGGGTAACGACGATCATGGTCATGCCGGTCTGCGCCAGATCGCGCATCACCGACAGCACCTCACCGACCAGTTCCGGGTCGAGTGCCGAAGTAGGTTCATCGAACAGCATCAGCTTGGGTCGCATGGCCAACGCGCGGGCAATCGCCACCCGTTGTTGCTGACCGCCCGACAACTCGATCGGGTAGCTGTTGCGCTTGTCGGCCAGGCCGACGCGAGCGAGCAATTCCAAGGCTTCTTCGTGCGCTTCTTTGGGCGAACGCTTGAGCACCTGACACGGCCCTTCGATGATGTTTTGCAGCACAGTCATGTGCGGGAACAGGTTGAAGCGCTGGAACACCATGCCGGTGGCCAGGCGCTGACGGGCGATCTGTGTTTCGTTGAGCTCGTGCAGTTTGTTGCCCGCGATGCGGTAACCCACCAGTTCGCCGTCGACCCACAGGCCGCCCTTGTCGATTTTTTCCAGCTGATTCACGCAGCGCAGCAGGGTGCTCTTGCCGGAGCCGGACGGGCCGATGATGCACAGCACTTCGCCTTGCTCGACCTCGATGTTGATGTCCTTGAGCGCGTGGAAATGGTCGTAGTACTTGTTCAGGCTCACGGCCTTGACGATGCTTCTCATGTTGAACTCCTCAAGAACGCTTGCCGGCGCCGCGAGCGAAACGACGCTCCAGTCGGCTTTGACCAAAGGACAGCACGGTGACGGTGGCCAGGTACCAGATACCGGCGACGATCAGCAGCTCCATCACGCGGGCGTTGGCGTAGTAGATGTTCTGGGCGTTGTAGAGCAGTTCCGAATACTGGATGACACTCGCCAGGGAGGTCATTTTCACCATGCCGATGAACTCGTTGCCCACCGGCGGAATGATGATCCGCATGGCCTGAGGCAGGATGATCCGGCGCAAGGCTTGCAGGCGCGGCATGCCGATCGATTTGGCGGCTTCGTACTGCCCGGTGTCGACCGAGAGCAGACCGGCGCGCACCACTTCGGCGGTGTAGGCGCCCTGGTTGATGCTCAAGCCGAGGAGGGCGGCCACGAACGGCGTCATCAGGCTCACCGTGTCCATTTCGAACAGGCCGGGGATGCCGATGGTGGGGAAAATCAGCGCCAGGTTGAACCACAGCAGCAGCTGCAGAATCAGCGGCGTGCCGCGAAACAGCCAGGTGTAGGTCAGCGCCACATAGCGCAGGATCGGGTTGGCCGACATGCGCATGATCGCTGTGATCACCCCGAACACGATGCCCAGCGCCATCGCCAGCACCGCCATGACGATGGTGTTGAGCAGGCCCCACATAATGGCCTGTGAGGTGAGGAACTGGCCGATGTACGACCATTCGATCTTGCCTTCGGCGAAGGCCCGTACCAGGCCGACAATCGCAATCACGATTACCGTGGCGAAGAAAATCCGCCCGTAATAACGCCGTGGCACATGCTGGTACTGGGTGATATCGAACTGGTTTTCCGCCAGTTTGCGCTCCGCCTGGAGTCGTTCTGCCTGAGTCTGGCTCATGTTGGTTCTCCGTATGCCGCGCTCAATCAAGACGGCATGTATGGTTTTTCAGGTTAAGCGCGACCCTGTGGGAGCGAGCCTGCTCGCGATGGGGGTGGGTCAGTCAACATGGATGTCGAATGTAAAACCGCTATCGCGAGCAGGCTCGCTCCCACAGGTTTGGTGGCGTTGATTCAGAGCCGGAAGCCCTGATAGTTCTCGGTCCATTCGTGCTGCGCCGCAAGGGCAGTTTTCAGACGGCCGATCTGCTCGCGCACCTGTTGCGGCGCGGTGCCACCCCAGCCGCTGCGGGCGGCGATGGCGGCTTCCAGCGTCAGGCTGTCGCGCACTTCAGGTTTGAGGCGCGAATCGATCTCGGCCAGCAGCGCCGGGGATGCTTCCCACAATTCGATCTCATGTTTCTCACAGGCCTGGACCAGTGCACCGGTGATTTCGTGAGCTTCCTTGAACGGCACGCCGCGCACCGCCAGCCAGTCGGCCACTTCGGTAGCGAGGGTGAAACCCAGCGGGGCCTGACGACGCAGTTCTTCGACGTTGACCTTCATGGTCGCGACCATTCCGGCCATGGCCGGCAGCACCAGCAGCAGCGTGTCGACGCTGTCGAGCACGCCGTTCTTGTCCTCACTCAAGTCGCGGTTGTACGACAGCGGCAGGGATTTGAGGGTCGACAGCAAACCGGTCAGGTTACCGATCAGGCGACCGGCCTTGCCCCGAGCCAGTTCGGCGATGTCCGGGTTTTTCTTCTGCGGCATGATCGAACTGCCGGTGGCGTAGGCATCGTCCAGCGCGACCCAGCGAAATTGCCGCGACGACCACAGGCAGAACTCTTCGGCGAGGCGGGAAATGTTGATCCCCAGCATGCTGGCGATAAACAGAAACTCGGCAACGTGATCGCGGCTGGCCACGGCGTCGATGGAGTTTCACACACGCCGCTGTAGCCCATTTCCTTGGCCGACTGCTGCGGCAGACGCGCGATGGCGGAACCGGCCATGGCCGCCGCGCCGAGTGGCGACAGCGAGGTGCGCACATCCCAATCCACCAGGCGCTGCACGTCACGCAGCATCGATTGGGCATGAGCCAGCAAGTGATGAGCGAAGACGATTGGCTGGGCCTGTTGCAAGTGGGTGAACCCAGGGCAGATGCTCTCGATGTGTTGCTCGGCCTGATCCACCAGCGCTTGTTGCAAGGCCAGCACTTCAACGGCCAGGGTACGCACGTGATCACGCAGGAACAGGCGCAGGTCATTGGCGGTCTGGTCGTTGCGCGAGCGGCCAGCGCGCAGCTTGCCGCCCAGTGTGCCGAGGCGTTCGGTCAGCAGGCGCTCGATGAACGTATGGACGTCTTCGTCATCCAGCGTCGGCGCGATGCTGCCGGCACGGAAGTCATCACCGATACGCTCCAGGGCGTCGAGCATGGTCTGGGTTTCCTGCTCGCTCAGAAGCCCTGCGCGCTGCAATTCCCGGGCATGCGCCTTGGAGCCGGCGAGGTCGTACGGGGTGAGGCGAAAGTAGCGCTCGGGACAACGGGACAGGGCCGCCAGGGCTTCGGACGGGCCGCTCTTGAAGCGGGCACCCCAGAGACGGTCGGTGGATTGAGACATTGTTGTTTTCCTCGTCGTAGAGCGAATTGAAATCGGTATGCCGTCAGATCGAAGCGATATCTCATGTAGGAGCTGCCGAAGGCTGCGATCTTTTGATCTTGATTGACCCATAAAAGATCAAGATCAAAAGATCGCAGCCTTCGGCAGCTCCTACGTCGAAGTGTCAGCTTTTAATAGTTCGAAATCAGTGAGTTGGCACTGATTGACGGGATTTATTAACGGTTGCCAAGCCTTGTTTTCTGTGTTCATTATTATTAGCCAGCACTGTTTTTGTTGTTGGGCACAGATTGTTGAATAGGGCGCCAGAGGTAAATAAGCATTATGGAAACCCCACTTTCCAATTCCGGAAACCCGCCGCTAAAATCGGTGCATCGGGCACCGCTGGCCCTCAGCGGTCTGGACTTCAAACTGCTCAAAGTATTCAAGGCTGTGGTCGAGGCTGGCGGCTTCAGCGCAGCGCAGAATGAGCTGAATGTGGGCCTGGCGGCCATCAGCAAACAGATCTCGGACCTCGAGATTCGCATTGGCATGCGCCTGTGTACCCGAGGGCGGGAAGGGTTTCACCTGACCGAAGAAGGGCGTCTGGTGTACCAGGCATCAATCGATTTATTTGCCTCGGTCGATAACTTCCGTGATCGGCTTAGTTCGGCGCAGAACGAACTTATTGGCGACCTTGGGGTGGGTGTTATTGATAATGCGATCACCGACGATAATTCACCGTTAGTTGCGGCGCTTAGAAAAATAAATGAAGAGTCGCCAAAAGTAAGGTTTCAACTTCAAGCGTCTCAGTTAGATGAGGTAGAAAGAGGCGTAGTCGAGGGGCGGTTAGTGGCCGGGATCGTGCCGGTTTATCAGAGAAGAGAGGAGTTCGATTACTTTCCGCTTTATGAGGAACGCTCGTACGTGTATTGCGCCGTCGGCCATCCGCTGTTCTCGGTGCCGGAGGCGGAGATGGGCAGCAATGTGTTGCAGGATTACGAGTGCATTAACCACCGTTACGCGATCCATCGAGACAAACTGAATTTTGCCCGCTACGACAGCTTTTCCGCATCGGCAACTCAAGTGGAAGCCGTGGCGCTGCTGGTCAAGACCGGCCGTTTCGTGGGTTTTCTGCCCGAGCATTACGCGGCAACCCTGGTGGCTCAGGGGCAGTTTCGGGCGGTGCGGCCGGACCTGATCAACATCGTCACGCCGTTCAATCTGATCCTGCGTCACAACACTGTGCGCAGTCCGCTGGTGAAGGCGTTTGCCCAAGCGTTGGGGGTGGATTTGAAGGCGTCGGTTTGACCTCAAACGCAAGTGTTCAAGCATGGCTAACAATAACCAACAGACAATACTTCTATGTAGGAACTGCCGCAGACTGCGATCTTTTGATCTTGATCTTCGGCAACTTCGAAGCCGCCAAAAGATCGCAGCCTTCGGCGGCGCCTACAAAGCCTGCGTACACCGAGCTTTGTGTAGGAGCTGCCGCAGGCTGCGATCTTTTGATCTTGATTTTCGGCAACTTTGAAGCCGCCAAAAGATCGCAGCCTTCGGCAGCTCCACAAAGGGGGGCTGGAAGATGGGCGCGTCACGCCACGACCGAGGCCGCTGGCCATTGCTGATGGGGAATCGGCAGGTTGCGTGATTCGCCACGGCCCATCGGGAAGTACAGAAAACCACTGCGGGCCAGGCGTTCGGCGTCGTACAGGTTGCGCCCGTCGAAGATCACCGGAGCATTAAGCCGTTGCTGGATCAGATCGAAGTCCGGCGCCTTGAATTGCTGCCATTCGGTGCAGATGATCAAAGCGTCGGCACCCGCGAGCACCGATTCCGGCGTACCCATGAGCATCAGCTTCGATTCGTCAGGATAAAGTTGTTGGGTTTCCTGCATGGCTTCCGGGTCGAACGCCCGCACATGGGCCCCGGCAGCCCACAGCGATTCCAGCAGCACCCGGCTCGGCGCATCGCGCATGTCGTCGGTGTTGGGCTTGAAGGCCAGGCCCCACACGGCGAAGGTTCTGCCGCGCAAGTCGCCCTTGTAGAAGGCGTTGATGCGTTCGAACAGTTTGTGTTTCTGCCGCTGGTTGATGGCTTCCACTGCTTGCAGCAGGTCGCTGGAGCAATGGGCCACTTCGGCACTGTGAATCAGCGCGCGCATGTCCTTGGGGAAACACGAGCCACCGTAACCGCAGCCGGGATAGATGAAGTGATAACCGATGCGTGAATCGGCGCCGATGCCCAGCCGCACCGATTCGATGTCGGCGCCCAGGTGTTCGGCCAGCTCGGCGATCTGGTTGATGAAACTGATCTTGGTCGCCAGCATGCAGTTGGCGGCGTATTTGGTCAGCTCGGCGCTGCGCAGGTCCATGAACATGATGCGGTCATGGTTGCGGTTGAACGGGGCGTAGAGATCGCGCATCACATCGCGCACATCATCGCGTTCACAGCCGATGATGATGCGGTCCGGGCGCCGGCAATCGGCCACGGCCGAACCTTCCTTGAGAAACTCGGGGTTGGAGACGATATCGAACTGCAGCAGTCGACCGACCTTGAGCAAGCACTTTTCGATATGCGCGCGCAACGTATCGCCCGTGCCCACCGGTACCGTGGATTTCTCCACCAGAATCACCGGTTGTTCACGATGACGCGCCACCGCTTCACCCACCGACAGCACGTGGCGCAGGTCCGCTGAACCATCGTCCCGGGACGGCGTGCCGACGGCGATGAACAGCACCTGGCCATGTTGCACCGCGAATTTTTCCTCGGTGGTGAACTGCAGCCGTTTGGCTTCCAGGCTTTCGCGCACCAGGCTGGCCAGCCCCGGTTCGAAGATGCTGACATGGCCTTGTTGCAGCAACGCAACCTTCTTCTCGTCAATGTCCATGCACACCACGTCGTGGCCGACTTCAGCCAGGACGGCAGCTTGCACCAGGCCGACATAACCGCTACCAAATACGCTGATTTTCATGGAGCTCTCCTGATAGTGGACGCGTGAGCAGGTCGAGAGTTGATGGTGATGACACCGAGGATGACCAGCGCCACCCCCAGGGTTTTCGAAAGGCTGAAAGATTCGTTGAACAGCGGCAGGCTGGCGGCCAGCACGTACACCAGCGCGTAGCTGATGCTCAGCAGTGAATACGCCCGCCCCAGGGGCAAATCCCGCAGGGCGGCGAGCCAGGTGAACATCGACACGGCATAGGCGAGAATGGCGGCCAGCACGGCGACTACGGCGGACACATCGACGCTGCCGTTGCTCAAGGCGGATATCAATTGTTCGGGATGGGGCAGGCGGGTCATGCTCCAACGCATACCCAACTGCGCGGCGCTGCCCAGCAGCACGCTGCCCAAGGCGAAGGCGAGTCCGCGACGCAGGCTCATGCGTGTTGCCCCAGCAGCGCCACGCCAGCGATTACCAGCGCCACGCCCAGCCAGTGACGGCGGTCGATGGTTTCATGAAAGACGAAGCGGGCGACCAGTGTGATCAACACAAAATTCAGGCTGAGCATGGGATAGGCGACGCCGACTTCGAGGCGCTGCAACACCAGCAGCCAGACCAGCAAGCCCAATCCCAGAGAGGCGAGCGCCAGCCACAGCCACGGCGAGCGCAGTTTCTCGCCCCAGCCCGACGTCTTGCCGCGCCAACTTTCCACGGCGTATTTCTGGGCGATTTGGCCCAGGCAGGTCAGCAGGCAGGCAGCCAATACGAGCAGCAGGCTCATGACACCCCCTGAGGAAAGATCAGAATCACCAGGTTGCCTTGTTCATGACGTTTGCCATCCTTGGGCAGTCGTTCGATTTCTTGCAGCTCGCCATCGCCCTTGACCCACATCACCACGCCGACCGAACCACTCTGGCGGGCTTCGCGCATCCACTGTCGCACCTTGTCCGGGTCGACTCGCTGCTTCACTGAATCAGGATAGGCGAGGTCATATTTCAATTCGCCTATCGTGTTGTATAACGCCACGTCGGGGCGTTTCAGGCGTCAGGCCAGGCCAGAAGCGGCGCCGGCCAGCATAGTGGTCTCGCTCATTGCAACCGTTGATATCCAGTCAAGCAGACGTTTGGCATTGGCGATAAGCCAAGAAGCCATCAATTGACTTTTTCGGCCATGACCGGCAGCGTGACGGCCCCTCGGGCTGGTCGAATGCAGGTAATAGCCCGACAGAAATCCCTCGTTTTTATCTTAAGTAAATTTCATTGTTCAGTTGTTTTGTTGAACTTTATTCATTTCAAGGCCGTTTCATTGATTGACTTACCTGCTACTGAATCCAGCGTTTCCAAAGCCAACCCGTTAACCCTGTACCTGGCGCGTCTGGCACCGTCCAGCCAGTTGACCATGCGTTATGTATTGCAGGACGCCGCCGACCGTCTGGACTTCGAAGACATGAACATCGAAGAGATTCCCTGGCATCAACTGCAGCCCGAGGATGTCGTTGCACTGGTGGCGACCTTGCGCGAAGACGGCTACGCGCCCAATACCTCGTCGCTCTACGTTAATGCGGTGCGCGGGGTGATGAACGAAGCGTGGCGCATGAGCCTGATCAGTCAGGAGCATCTGCTGAAAATGCGTTCGGTCAAAGGCATTGCCGGCACGCGACTGTCCCAGGGGCGCAACCTCAAGCGCACCTTGATCCGCGATCTGATGGAGGTCTGCGCCGCCGATCCACGGCCACAAGGGCTACGGGATGCGGCAATCATCGGGATTCTGTACGGTTCGGGGATGCGCAAATCGGAGTCGGTGAATCTGGACCTGGCCCAGGTGGACTTCACCGAACGCAGCCTGTGCGTCACCGCCAAGGGCAACAAACAGTTGATCAAGTACGCGCCAGCCTGGGCCTTCGCCAAACTGGATGCGTGGCTGGAGTTGCGGCGTTCGCAGTTAAAGGAGGGCGAGACGGATGATCCGTTCCTGTTCAACCGCATCCGCCGTGGCAGCCACATTACCCGCGAGCGCATCACCAAGCATGCGATTTACTACATTGCCCGGCAACGCGGTGCGCAGGTCGGGGTGAAAATCATGCCGCACGATTTTAGGCGGTCGTTCATCACTCGAGTGATTGAAGAGCACGACCTGTCGATCGCCCAGAAACTGGCCCATCACAGCAACATCCAGACCACGGCCAATTACGATGTGCGCGACGACAATGAACGCCGTCGGGCGGTTGATCGCTTCGACCTTTGACGGCGGGTTTCAGACGATATCGTCGATCAGAATGTGACTCTGGGCACGGCTGCATTTCTCGATACGCGCTTCGACCTTGTAGACCTCGCGCAGCATCTGCTCAGTGATCACTTCATCGCTGGGCCCGCTGCCGTGGCTGGTGCCGTTGGCGATGACCAGCACCTGATCGGCGAAGCGCAGGGCCTGATTCAGGTCGTGGATCGCGATGAACACAATCACCTCGCGTTTGCGCGCCAGTGCGCGCATGAAGTTCAGCACTTGCACCTGCCGATGCATGTCGAGGGCGCTGGTCGGTTCGTCCATCAGCAAGATTTCCGGTTCGCGCACCAGGGTTTGCGCAATCGACACCAGCTGTTGCTGGCCGCCGCTGAGTTCGCCGAGGTTACGAAAGGACAGCTCGGTGATCCCCAGCGCGCCGAGGATGTCGTCCACCAGCCTCAACTCGTCGTCGTGCACGACCCAGCCAGGCGTCAGTTGTTTGCGCGCCAGCAACACCGACTCGTAAACCGTCAGACGTGCGCTGGCATTCAGGCCTTGAGGCATGTAGCTGATGCCTCGTGAGCCTTTTTTCGAGTTTTGCAGAATGACTTGTCCTGGCCCGTCGATCAGCCCGGCCATGCGTTTGAACAGTGTCGACTTGCCCGCCGCGTTCGGCCCGACCACGGCGACCACCTGGCCACCGGTGAAGGTCGCGGTGGTCACGCCGCAAATGATCTCGCGCTGGCCGTAGCGGGCGCCAAGGTTCTCAAGCTGGATCTTCACCATGAGTTTTTCTTCCCGCTGAGAATCAGAGATATGAAGAACGGTACGCCGATCAGCGAGGTGACCACGCCGATGGGAAATATCGCACCCGGGATCAGGGTTTTACTGACGACCGAACTGGCAGACAGAATCAGCGAACCGGTCAGCAGCGAGGCGGGTAAAAAGAACCGTTGATCTTCGCCGATCAGCATCCGTGCTATATGCGGCCCGACCAGCCCGATAAAACCGATAGTGCCAACAAACGCCACCGGAAACGAGGCGAGCAGGCTGACCATGATCAGCGTCTGAAAGCGCAGGCTGCGCACGTTGATCCCGAAACTCGCGGCCTTGTCATCGCCCAGGCGCAGGGCGGTCAAAGCCCAGGCACGTTTGGCGAAGATCGGCAGGGTGATCAGGATCACCAGGCAGATCACCCCGAGTTTTGGCCAGGTGGCTTTGGTCAAACTGCCCATGGTCCAGAACACCACCGCCGCGACGGCTTGTTCGGTGGCGAAAAACTGCACCAGCGCCAACAGCGCATTGAAGGTGAACACCAGCGCAATGCCGAGCAGCACGATGGTTTCCGCCGTCACACCACGGCGCATGCTCAGGAAGTGGATCAGCAGCGCGGAAAGCATCGCCATGATGAAGGCATTCACCGGCACCATGTACTGCGCCGCCAACGGGAACAGCGCCACGCCGAAGGCCAGGCCCATGGCCGCGCCGAAACTGGCGGCGGCAGAAATGCCCAAGGTGAAAGGACTGGCGAGAGGGTTGTTGAGGATGGTCTGCATCTGCGCGCCGGCCAGCGACAACGCCGCACCGACCGCCACTGCCATCAGCGCCACCGGCAGACGGATTTCCCACATCACCACCCGCACTTGCGCCGAGGCGGTGTCCGGTGAAAACAGCGCGTTAAGCACTTCGCTCAAACTGTAACTGGCGGGGCCCAGGGCCAGATCCAGCAACACGCTGCACACCAGCAACACCACCAACGCCGCGAGGATCAGCCGTTTGCGCAGCACCAGTTGGCGATACGTGTCGCGCTGTACGATCTGCGCTTCACCCAGAGAACTCATTGACGGCTCTCCTTCAGGCTGACGAAGTAACCCGACTCGTACGGTACCGGCAGGAATCGCTCATGCAGTTCGCGAAACGAAGCGTCGGGATCGAGGTCGGCAAACAGCGTCGGGTGAAACCATTTGGCGAGTTGCTGGATGGCCACGAATTGGTAAGGGCTGTTGTAGAACTGGTGCCAGATCGCATGAAACGCCTGAGTGTCCTGAGCCTTGATCCCGGCATATGCCGGGCGCTGGGTGTACCAGGCCAGTTTGCGTCGGGCCTCTGTGAGGTCGGCGCCCGGGCCGACGCCGATCCAACGCCCACTAGGCGCGAAGGCTTCCCAGTTGGCACTGGTCACGACCACGTGATCCGGGTTGGCGACGATCACCTGTTCAGGGTTCAACTGGCCGAAGGTGCCCGGAATGATGCCTTTGGCGATGTTATTGCCGCCGGCCATTTCAACGAAACGACCGAAGTTCTCATTGCCGAAACTCAGGCAACAGTCGTCGGTGTAACCGCCGATACGCTCGATGAACACGTTCGGGCGAGGCGCTTGACTGGCCTTGATGACGTCGGTGACGCGGCGGATCTGCTGGTTGCGAAAGTCGATGAACGCCTCGGCGCGCGCTTCCTTGCCGAACAGCTTGCCGAACAGGCGCATGGTCGGTTCGGTGTTGTCCATCGGGTTGTTGCGAAAATCGACATAGACCACCGGAATGCCCAGGGCGTCGAGCTTCTCGATGTAGCGAGCGTCTTCGGTGGCGTGTTGGGCTTCGATGTTGAGGATGATCACGTCGGGCTGCTGCGAGATCGCTTGCTCGATGTCGAACGTGCCGTCTTCAAAGCCGCCGAAGGTGGGGATCTTCGCGATGTCGGGGAATTTGCGCAGGTAGGCGCCATAGGTGTCCGGATCGGACTGGATCAAGTCTTTGCGCCAACCGACGATGCGCTCGATCGGATTCTGCGTATCCAGTGCGGCGACCAAGTACAGCTGTCGACCTTCACCGAGAATCACCCGTCTGACCGGCAGGTGCACCTTGACCTTGCGGCCCAGCAAGTCAGTCACCGTGACTGCTGCAGGGTCTTGAGCGGCGGCGACCGCATTGCGCGGCGCCAGTGAAAAAAACAACGCCACGCCCAGCACTCCTGCCAATAGCAGGGCAACGAAGGCGTGGCTGTGTCGATGAACAGATGCCATGGTTGAAGCCTTTACAGGGCCAGCCCGAGCAGCGGTTCAGGCCACTGCTCGGGCTGAACGTTTTCAGAAATCGACGGTGGCCGACAGTTGCAGGGTGCGCGGCGAACCTTGGGAGAAAGCGCCGTAAGACGCGACACCGGACCAGTACTCACGATCGAACACGTTCTGCACCGTCGCCCGGAACGTGGTCGGGCGTTCCGCGATGCGGGTGGCGTAACGCGCACCAACATCGAAGCGGGTCCATGGATCGAGTTCCTGGGTGTTGGCCTGGTTCACGTATTGGCTGCCGGTGTAGATCGCGCCGCTGGTCAGCGTCAAACCCTCCACCCACGGGGTGTCCCATTCGGCCCAGAGGTTGGCCTGAACCTCGGGCACACCCACCGGTTTATTGCCGCGATTGGCGGCGGTGCCGGTTTTGGTCAGTTCGGCGTCGAGCAGGGTCACACCACCGAGCAGGCGCGTGCCCTGGGCGATTTCACCGAACACGTTCAACTCGACGCCACGGTTGCGTTGCTCGCCTTGCACCGAGAACACGCCGTTGGCCAGTTCGCCGCTGGGCTTCTTGATCTGGAACAGGGCGAGTGTAGAAGTGAAGGTGCCGTAGTCGACCTTGACCCCGACCTCCTGTTGGCGGGAAATGTAAGGTGCGAAGATCTCGCCCGAGTTCGAGGCCGTGGCAGGCGCGATGTCGCCTTTGCTCAAGCCTTCGATGTAGTTGTAGTAGAACGAAACGTGATCCCAGGGTTTGACCACCACCCCGAACAGCGGCGTGGTTTCGCTTTCATCGTACGAGGTGGTGACCACGCCGGCGGTGTTGTAGTTATCGGACTGGATATTCTGCTTGCGCAGGCCGAGGGTGACCTGCAAACGTTCGTCCATCATCGACAGGGTATCGGCCAGGGCCACGCCGGACAGCTCGGTCTCGGAGACTTTCAGCGCATCGGGGCTGGCAATCGACGGCTTCGGACGGTCGACCGGGTGATACATGTTCGACAGAACCGCCGGCCCGGAGTTGATGCCCCTGGACAACTCGTCGCGGTAACGGGTGACCTGCACGGTGGTGCTGTGGTTGATCGGGCCCGTGTCGAAGCGCACGCGGGCACCGGCATCGACGGTGTAACGCTCGACTTCGAATTTGTAATAGCCGGGAACCGAGCGCGTATCGCCAGCGCTGTTGAGGATGGTCGGGGTCTGGTCGGACATTCGCGCGACATCCGATTTGCCGCCGCCGGCGTGGGCGAACACGGTCAGGGCGTCGTTGAGGTCGTACTCGGCACCGAGCAAGGCGGATTTGTCACGGGTTTCAGACCAACCCCATTCCTGGCTGACGTTGGTACGGCCATTGGCTGCGGATGGAACGTCCACGCCGGAAGCAATGAGGAACGGTCGTGACGCGGCGTCGAATTGTTCCTTCTGGCTGATCAGGTCCAGGGTGGTGCGCAGGCGGTCACCCTGATAATCCAGCGAGATCGAACCGATATCGACGTCACGGGATTGATCGTCGATGGCGGTGTCGCCTTGCTGGGTACTGCCGTTGATGCGCACACCGAACTGGCGTTCCTCACCAAAGCGCCGACTGACGTCGATGTGCCCACCGATCTGCGAGTCCATGGCATAGCTGGCAGTGAACCGGGTCAGGTCTTCATCGAGAGAGCGCTTGGGCACCACGTTGATCACGCCACCGACGCTGCTGTTGGGTGACATGCCGTAGAGCAGGGCGCCAGGGCCTTTGATCACTTCGATGCGTTCGGCGTACTCGGTGAACACCCGATAGTTGGGGGCCACGCCGTACACGCCGTCGAACGCCAACTCACCGAGGTTGCCTTCTCCCACCGGGAAGCCACGGATGAAGAACGAGTCGACGATGCCACCGGTCTGGCCCGTGGAGCGCACCGAGGAGTCACGCTCCAGTACATCGGCCACGGTGACCGCCTGCTGATCCTTCATCAGTGCCGAGGTGTAGTTGCTGACGCTGAAGGGCGCGTCCATCACATCTTTGTTGCCCAGCATGCCGAGGCGCCCACCACGAGCGACCTGACCGCCCGGATAAGCCGGCGGCAGGCTATTGGTGCGAGCGTCGATGCCATTGACCGTGGTTTCGTCAAGGGTCAATCCGCCTGCACTGTCGGCCGGACGCGGTGCCAGGGTATAGCTGCCGTCATTGCGCGAGACGATTTCCAGCCCGCTGCCGGCCAGCAATCGGCTCAGCGCTTCCTGCGTCGAGTAAGTGCCCGACAGGCCCGGGCTGGTCAGGCCTTCGGTCATCGAGGGTTGAAACGACAGGGCAATGCCGGCGTCCACGGCAAATCTCGACAACGTTGCACCCAATGGCCCCGGCGCGATGTTGTAGGCGCGGGTGGCGGCGGCATCCAGCTGTACCGGCGCGGCGTCCGAGGCAGACGAGCAGACGGCACCGGTCAGGGCAAGGCTTAGCAACGCGCTACGGACAGCCAGTTTCAACGAGCGATCCGAACACTGAGGGCGTGCAACGAACATGGAGTGATGACCCTTTCGACGAGGTTGAGAAGTTCTTCCTTCCCTAGCCAGTCGAGATCAAAAAAAGTATCACCTGGGCCGCAATATTTTTTTTGCGAGCTCAGGCGGGAGAAAGCGTGACCCAATAGCCGTTTAAATGCCCGGTGGCGATCACCGGGTACGTTTGCACGAGCATGTTCAGGGTGCGTTGGGTGTCGCTGATGGGGAAGGCGCCGGAAATGCGCAGATCGGCAATGGCCGGGTCGCAGCGTACGAAACCTTTGCGATAGCGCGCCAGTTCGGCGAGGAAGTCGGCCAGACGTACGTTGTCAGCCATCAACATGCCTTGAGCCCAGGCGCTGACGGCGCTGTCCACCGGGTTCAACCGGCCAAAGGCTTGCGCGGAAAAATCGGTGCGTTGCCCGGCATTGACGATCAATGGGGCGACGTGACTGTCACGGGGTAACTCGACTCTGACCGCGCCGTCCAGCACGGCAAGGTGGGTGCGGGTCTGCCATTCGCGAACGGTAAACCGTGTGCCCAAGGCCTGCATGCGCCCCTGACGGGTGCTGACCAAAAAAGGTCTGGCCAGGGGCAATACATCCGGCGCGGTCTGCACCAGAATTTCGCCTTCGCGCAAGTTGATCAGTCGCTGGTGAGCGTCGAACAGCACATCGATGGCGGTGTCGGTGTTCAGGGTGATGCGCGAACCGTCGGCCAAGGTCATTTCACGACGTTGGCCGACGGCAGTCCGGTAGTCGGCCGTCCATTGCTGCGATTCCACCAGTTTCCAGCTGCCCCAGCCGGCGGGCAGTACCGCGAGGATGGTCGCCAGTTTTGCCAGTGCGGTGCGTCGCTCAGGATTGCTTGGGCGATCCAGCGCTGACATCGCCAGCGACGGTGGCAGCCCACCGAGCTTGCTTTGCAGCAATTGCGCACGAGCCCAGGCGCGATGACGCTCGGGGCTGCTGACGCGCCAGCATTCCCATTCGGCTCGCTGGGTTTCATTGAAGTCGCTTTCGCTCAGACGCATCAGCCACTCGGCGGCTTCTTCGAGAATTCGCGGATCGATTTGCGCGTCACTGTGGCGAGTCGACATTCATTCCACCAGCATCAGGCATTGCACGAAAGCCTGCTTCATGTAGCGCTTGACGGTAATCAGCGAGACGCCCAGTTGCGCGGCGATGTCTTCGTACTTCAACCCGCCGATCTGCGACAGCAAAAACGTACGCTTCACCAGCGGGGGCAGGGAGTCGAGCATCGCGTCGATTTCGTGCAGGGTTTCCAGCACCATGAAACGCAGTTCGGGGGAGGGCGCTTCGGGCGCGGGCAGCAACGCCAAGGCATCCAGGTAGGCGCGTTCGAGCGCCTTGCGCTGATACCAATTGACCAGAATGCCCTTGGCCACGCAGCTCAGGTAAGCCCGAGGCTGCTCAATGACCGCGACCCGGGAAGCGAGTATGCGAGTAAAGGTGTCCTGTGCAAGATCGGCCGCATCCATGGCGTTGCCCAGTTTTTTGCGCAGAGTGGCGTACAGCCAGCCATGATGCCCGCTGTACAGGGCCTCGATTGTGCGCAGATGATTGTAGTGGGTCGCGGGCAGGGTATCGCTCATGGATGATAATTTTTTGCGATTGAGAAGTATTCCCAATCCTAATGGACGGTGACCCTGCGACGCAAGAGGGGAATCGGTGGCTTACCTTCGCGGCATGCGTTCCAATGCGTGAATCATCGCGTCGATTTCGGCCTCGGTGTTGTAGGCATGGACCGAGGCGCGGCTGACTTCCTGCAAGCCCCGTTGCTGCATGTCGAGCAGGGTCGAGCGGAACGTCGAGGTGGTGACGTTGATCCGTTTGTCTTGTCCCGCCAGCCATTGCTGCACCTGTGCCGCGCCGTGCCCCTGATGGGTAAAGGTGACGATGCCTGATTTGGCTGAGCCAGAATCCTGCGGGGTGACGCCGGGCAGGTTGGCCAGTCGGTGGCGCAGGTAGCTCGCCAAGTGTTGAATGCGTTGCCACATCGGCTCGATGCCTTGGGTCAGGGCGTAATCCACCGCAGCGCCGAGCCCCAGTTTCGCGGCGACGTTGCATTCCCAGTTTTCGAAGCGTCGGGCATCGGCACGAATCTCGTAGCTGTCGGGTGACAACAGGGCGGCCGAATGCAGGTCCAGAAATGCCGGCTCCAGACGTTCGCATAGAGACTTTTCGATATAGAGAAAACCCATGCCCCGTGGCCCGCGAAGGTATTTGCGGCTGGTGGCGGCGAGCAGGTGGCAACCGATTTTCTGCACATCGATGGGCATTTGCCCGACTCCCTGGCAAGCGTCGAGCAAAAACAGTACGCCCGCAGCACGTGCCAGTGCGCCGATTTCCTCGATGGGCTGGACCGGCCCGCCGTTGGTGGCGATCACCGGCAACGACACCAACGCCACGCGATCATCGCCGAGCATGTCTTGCAAGGCTGGCAGCGATACCTGGCCCTGTTCATCATTGGGGATGATCCGGATCTCGATGCCGCGCAGCTTTTTCAGTTGCAGATAGGGAATGTAATTGCCGGCGTATTCGGTGGTCGACGTCAGCACCACATCCCCCGGCCCCAACGGCAACGAATAGAACGCCATGTCCCAGGCTCGGGTGGCGTTTTCGATCACCGCGATTTCGTCCGGGCGGGCGTTGATCAGGCGGCCAATGGACCCATAAACGTTTTCCAGCTCAAACGCCCGTTGTCCGGCTGCCTCGTAACCGCCCAGGCTTGCTTCGAGTTGCAGGTGACGGGTCATGACATCGATGACCGGATCGGGCATCAATGCCGCGCCGGCATTATTGAAGTGGATCAGTTGCTCGACACCCGGAGTGTCGGCACGCAATTGTTCAATGTTCAAACGGGATTCTCCTTGATCAGTCGCCGGGCGGGACCTGACTCGGCTGCATCACCACCGGCCAATAGCGCAGGGCGACAATCGGAAGCAGCGCGACCACATAGGCCAGGCAAACAAACAGGTAGGTGTATTGCAAACCGTAGACCTGGCTGAGCAAACCACCGGCGCAGATGCCTGCGATGGAGGCGAACTGCGCGGTACTTTGGGCAATCCCCAGCACGTAACCCTGCTGTGAGCGGTCGGCGGTTTTCGAGATCAGCGCCATCAGCACCGGCGTCGTCGCCCCCAGCAGCACGCCCCACACGAAGTAGGCAATGACAAACACCACCGGGTTGCGGGTGATGCCGGCCACGGCGGTCAGGCCTATGCAACCGATGACAATGTAGGTGATGCGGTGCAGGGTGTCCTGCTGGCTACGGTGTTCGAAGTAGCGCGACCACGGCGTAGCCGAGATGATGAAACCCAAGGCCAGCAAGCCATAGCACAGCCCGACCACCGAGTTGCTGACCTCGAACACCGAGCTGACATACAGCGAGAACGAAGTCTGCGGCAGCATTCGCGCCAGCAACAGAATCCCCATCACGCCGAGCAACGACAGCAGTGGTGAACCTTGCCATAGGCTGCTTGAACGGCTGACCGGTGCCGCGGCATCCACCACCGGGGCTTTCTTCACCGGTGGCACATCCGGCAAGGTCACGGCCGCCACCACGGTGCAGATCGCACAGAGGGCCGCGGCAATGATGTTGATCCAGAAGAAGGTCGCGTAATCGAGGATCAGCCCGCCGACCACGGCACCGAGCAACGAACCGACGTTGGTGGATATTTGCAGGATTGCAAACAGCCGCGCCCGGCGTGAAGGCGCTTCGATGCTGACGCCGTAAGCCTGGGCCGGGGCGATGTAGCCGGCGAACGCGCCCTGCAAAAAACGCAGGAGCAGGATCACCCAGATATCGCTGAAGAGGGCCAGCCCAAGCTGGGTCAATGACAAACCGGCCAGGGCGCGGATCATCATCAACTTGTGGCCATACCGGTCGCCGATACGACCCCAGAATGCACTGGTCAGAATAATCCCCAGCATCGGTCCGACGTAGACGGCGATGCTGGCGAAGCTGATCACCGACTCCGACGACGTCAGCCCACGCAGGTGGACGGGCCAGAACGGCCCGCTCATTTCCATCGCGCCCATGGAGATGAGCTGGATCGCGAACAGAAGATAAATCAGGATTCTTACGCTCGAACCCTGGATGGCACCTGCATGGGACATGAGTCAGCCTCGGTGGTTAAACGGCATCAAGCGGGTTGGTCAGCGTGTGCTGCAAGCGATAGTTGGAGTACTGCATCAAGTGCATACGCAACAACGATCGGGTTGGCCACGGGTCCTGAATGAACGCTTTGCGTTCGACTTCCCACAGTGCCGGCGAGACACGATCGCGCACGGCGGCGAATGCCTGCTCGGTTTCTTCACACAATACCTCCCACATCCGTGTGTTGTTCAACGCGTACTCCTTCGTCAGCCACAGGGCCATTTCGTGCAGGTGCGTGAGGAACGCCGCGTCCAGCACAAACATGCGTACCGGCTCGATATCGTCGACGAAAACCGTCGGCAGGATTCCCGGCTGCACGTGCGGTTGCAGGGAGTAGCCGCGCTCTTCAAGCAGCGGTGCGTAGGTTCTGCCATCGCCGAAATCGCGGATCAGCAGACTACGTGCTTTGCCATCCGGAGAAAACAGCACCATGGTGTTTTGCTGGTGGGCTTCGAGCCCGATGCCGTACAACAGATAGATCGCAACCACGGGCCGGGTGACGACTTTGGCGTATTGGCGGAACCAGCGTTCGACACTGTCGGCGCTGGCCCGAACCCCATCACGCTCGATCAGGTCGGTGAACAACGGTCGACCGCTACCGGGCAAGCGGGTGAACAGCGAGGCCACGGTGATCGGCAGGCAATTGTCGCTGCGCTCGAACGCTTGCTGACTGGCGCGATAAACCACTGACAAGTGCCGACCTGGCGCATCGTCCTGGGTGATGGCGTTTTTGTACCGCACGCCTATTTCTTCCGGGAAGATTTCCAGTTGCTGATCGAAACCGTTTTCCGCGGCGAGAATCTGCGTGATCACCGTGCTGATGCGCGGCCCCATGTGAATCGACTTGGCTTGCAGGCTGCGCAGCTCGCTGGTCATCCATAGTGCGATCGGCAATTTGATCAGCGGCGCGCTTTCGTTGAGCGCCGGCATCATCGTGCGGTACGACATGGTTGGCAGCGTCGCAATGTCCGGACCTTCAGTAATCAGGATGCCTTCTTCGATTTCCGCGGCGAAGGTCTTGAGTACGTATGCCTGCAAATGCCAGGCGTGAATCGGCAACGGCAACCACTGAAGTTCGTTCAGGCCTTTGGCGTTGAGCGAAGCCTTCCATTGTTCCCATTGCGCCGGAAAGTTGCTGGCGAACCAGGCGTGATAACTGGTCACGTGGGGCATGCTTTCGCTTTTCGCCATGTCGGCTCGCAGCGATGCAATGCGCAGCGGCACCTGAGCGTTGAACTCCGGGGACAATTGCGTAACTTCGGCATCGCTCAGGCCCGGTCGGGACTTCCAGGTCGGGTAATACGGATGGCCTTCCAGCGAACCCCATTGGTCCAGCAGGATGGCCGCATCCTTGGTGCTGGCGTGCTGGCGAAGATAATCGGTAAAACTGTCGAGCCCGTTGTCTTTGGTTTGCTCGGCCAGTCGGGCATTCCATTGCTGACGATGCTGGCGAGCATGGGCATCATTCAGCAGGCTGTTTTCCATGTCGGATTTCAATCCCGCGACACCCTCGTCACTGGGCTCAAAGTCGAAGTTGTCGCGCAGCACATCCAGCAAGTCCTGATGGCTGTGGATCACTTGGCGTACGCCTTCATCCGTCAGCAGCACCACGTCGCCGTCATTGACCAGCGTATCGGCGGGCCCCATTGCGATGTCGGAGAAGAATAAATGCGCGCGTGCACTCTTCAGCGCGAAGGTGGCTTGTTTGCCATCTGCGGTAAAACTCAGGGCCGTGCGGTCGAGAATGTTTTCGGCAAACAGGCAACGGATCAACCGTCGCAGGGCGTTTTTGCGGGAGAAGGCGATCAGTGTCTTGAGGTCATCCATATCGGCTATCTGCTCGTCGGGAAATAAAGGAAGGGGTTGGCTCGCCACTCATGCCGTGCGCGGCCAATGGCTTGGGAAGTAGTCCAGCGCCGAATCGCGCAAGCCCTGCATGTAGACCACGCTCCAGTTCAGGACTTCCTCGATGTAGGGGACCTTGAGCTCGAAACGCCTGGCCATTTCCACCAGCAACACCAAACCGTAGGCGACGTCTTCATTGAAGGCGCGGCTTTCCCGTTCGATCACGTAGCCGGGGCGGTTGTTGTCGGCGGGCACCATGGGCGCGAGGATGTCGTTGTAGGCCTGGTTGGTCCGCAGGATCGACAACATGCTGCTCTGGTCGCGGATCTGCTCGCCGTAAGCCTCGACAATTTCCTGCTTCAAGGATTTGACCGAAGACAGATCGACGCCCAGCCGCTGGCTGATCACCGCGCACAAATCCTGGCTTTCCTGATCCATACGTTCCAGGAAATAGGCGCCCAGCTCCGGGCACTCGGTCCACCAACACATGCGTTGCGGGAAGATCTTGCTATGCCACTGGCCATAGGGCCCGATCAGCCCGTAGATCACCGAGCTGTGCATGATCGGATTACCCGGCGTCAGGGTGATTTCCAGGTAGTTGTCCAGCAGCGTCACACACGGGCCATACAACACGGTGAGCAGTGTGTGCAGCTGTTGGCGGGAGGCGTCCGATTCGCGGGCATGGGTGGCGACGTAGAGCTGGCTTTTGCTGCCGCCCATTTTGATCGAGAGCCCGGGTTTCAGATCGAAGGCGGTGTGCGGCACATCTTTCATGCCCCAGATCACCAGGTTCGGCCGTTCGGCCAGTGCGGCTTCGGCTAGCCAGTCGAAACCGCAGAAGCCTGGAATCGCACCGATGTAGACCGGTTTATCCGCACTCAGATGCGGTGCGATGGCTTGCAGCATTTGCGGTCGGGCATGGGCCGGCACGGTAATGATCACGATATCGGCGTCCTCTACGGCGACTCGCGCATCGATGGTCACCCGATCCAGCCGGGCGCTCAGCGTCGAACCGTCCGGCAGCAGCGCTTGCATCGGCGTATGGCGGGCGTGCTGGTCGATCACCTCCGGGTTGCTGGTGAGCATCGAGACCTGAACATTGTGCAGCTGCTTGAACAGGATGGCGTTGAGATGACCGGTCCTGCCACCGCCACAAATGGCGATTTTCAGTGGTTCCATTGGAGCGTTCCTGAGTGGGGAAGGGGTCATGCAACGCTCAGTTGCAGCGGGGTGGAGGTCGCGTCCAGCCATTGGGTCTTGCCCAGCCAGATGTCCAGCTGCGGCGCAACGTCCGGGTCCAGCAGGTCGCGTTCCTCCAGCCATTTGTCATCGAACACGGTATGCAGGTACCTTTCACCGCCATCGGCAATCGGCACCACCACGTTGCCGGTGAGTACGCCTTTGTGGATCAGCTCCAGGGCCTTGAAGATCGCGCCGCCGGTGGAGCCGCCGACCAGCAACGCCATGTGGCGAGCGATGTAGCGTGCGGTTTCGAACGCCTGGGAATCGGAGACTTGCACACCCAGATCGATGCAGCTGTAGTCGAGCACCAGCCCTACGGTGTCGCCGGCGGGAGTACCGGTGCCGGACTGATAATATGGATAGCCGGGATGGCCAAAGACGATCGACCCGGCGGGTTCCACTGCCACGGTAACGGTGTCCGGGTTGTGCAGTTTCAGCCCGCGAGCGATGCCAGTCATCGAGCCGCCGGTACCGACGCAACCGACGTAGGCACCGATGTTGCCTTCGGCCTGAGCAATGGTCTCGCGCACGAAATCGCTGTAGCCGCCGGCATTCGCGGCGTTGTCGGACTGGTTCATGAACACGGCGCCGGGGATCTGATTGGCCAGTTCGGCGGCCAGTCGCTGGCGTTCGACCACCGCGACTTCATCCTCGCGATAGTTGCCCGCGACGAAGCGCACCTCGGCGCCAAGCGCTTTCATCACGGCGATCTTGTCCTGGGCGGCATGGTGATCGACCACGGCGATGAAATGCAGGCCGAACTCGACAGCCGCCATGGCCAGGCCGATGCCGGTATTGCCGGAGGAAGACTCGACCACCACGCCACCCGGTTTGAGGCGCCCGGACTTGAGGGCGGCCAGCACCATGTTGCGCGCCATGCGGTCTTTTATGCTGCCGCCTGGGTTGTTCTTTTCAATCTTGAGCAACAGTCTGGCATGGGTATCCGGAACAACAATTCCCAACATGGGCGTATTGCCAATAAGGTCCGAAACTTTATTCAATATCATTTCAAGTATTCCCTTTAGTAGTCAGGTGAAAACGCGTAGTTACCTTCCGTACAACAGGTCGCCATCAGCCGCCGGGGCAGGGGATGGCGATGAAACTCGTTCTCCAGCAAGTCCATTTGATAGCCCGCAGTATTGACATAGATCAATAGATCGCCGGGCTGGGGGTGAGGTATTGAAATGGATTAATCGATAAGTGATGACATCGTCATCCAGGCAACTATGCCCTGCGATATAGACCTGTATGGGGATGTGATCTGATACTTGAGTGCTGATCAGGATTGGATCGATCAGATATTCAGACGCGAACCATGTTTCGCAGGCGCTAAAACTGCTGCCTTCAACGAATATGACCGTTTTGTTGTTGGCCAGTTGTTTGGTGCGGGTCACACGAAACAATGAAATGGCCGCCTGATCAACCAGACTTCGGCCGGGCTCCAGCGCCAGGGTGATGTTTTGCGATTTCAAATAAGCCGCGATGGAAAGTCCTGGTGAATGATTGGCTTCCAGAAACAATGCCAGCCATTGGCAAGCCGTCAGGCTACTGCCATAAGGATAAAAAGAGTCCGGGACTGAGTGGTTGTAATAGTCACTGGGCTTATTGTCGTTCTCCAGGAAATCGGCATAAGCCTGAGGGTCGATATAGCGCATCGGCAAGCCGCCGCCGATGTCGATCATGCTCGGGGTCAATCCCATTTCGCGTGCGGCATCGACAAACCCGCTGAGCTCTCGAAAGGCCTGCGCGCGGCTCTCGAATCCATAGCCGCCGAGGTGAAAATGAAAGCCTTCGAAATGGAACGCGTCGGTATGTTCGGTCAGGTACTGCAGGCACTGCAGGAGGTCATTTGCCCCCATTCCAAATCGGCTTGCCGGGCAGCTCTGCGGCCTGTAACGCAGTAAAACCCTGGCTTTTGCGGCTGTTGAACGAAAATCTACGACGGCTTTCAGGTGATCGAATTCTTCCAGCGAATCCACGCAAATCAACGAACCATGACGCACCAGCGCCTGGTGGAACACCGTTGTTTTGGCCGGGCCCGTTGCGCACAAACGCTCCGGCGCGGTGCCGGCACGCAGCGCCGCATCCAGCTCATGGACGCTGGAAACATCGATACCGATGCCCGCAGTCGCGGCGGCGCCAAGCAAGCTCTGGGACTTATTGGCCTTGGCACCGTAGAAAATGGCATGACGTACGCCGTATTGATTCAGCACGCTTTGCAGGGCTGTCGCGTTGATGTGAAAAGCATGTGGCCATACCAGATTCAGCGGAGAACCGTTTTGGGACACAAGTTCCAGAAGTGTCTGCGGAAAGTTATGAATCAATCGGTCAACGATTGGGTCAAGCAGTGGTTTAAGTCGTTGAGGATCATGAACTTCAATTCGCTCTTCGGGTGGCGATGCAATTGTATTAAGCATAGTTACCCCCTGGCATCGAAAACGTCGCCATTTATATTTCGATAACTAACGGTTATCGATAGGTGAGATGTTGCTTCTCGTCAGTCACGAGGGGTTAAAACTCTGGAGGTGGGTGCCACATTGCATTTAAAGGCAGGCAAATGACCGTGACGATAGTAATGGCTTGCATGAGGACCCTATTCCCTGTGGTGTATGCGGATATGGCGATCAGCCACTGATTAATGGCATCGCCTATCGTTTTAATATGCCAGTACCTGACATTTAAATGACATCACTGCGCTATGTCCCTTGAAATATTACTTACTTGTATTTGGGAAAAAACCTACGGAACGGGGAGAACCTTATTGCTAACGCGAACGATTATCAAGTAAGGTTTTCACATATTTTGAATATCCACCCGAGAGAGGAGAGTTCAGAGCCTGTTTATCTTCACGTTGGAGTAAGCAATCAAGACTCTATAAAAAAATGCTTAATGCCTTGATCAATAAGGAGTTGAGGATTGATGCAGCAAGCTGGCACCGGGTCGAAATTCACCCCATGCCCCGGAGCCAGAAATGTGTGCCAGAAATTTTCGAAGCGCCTTTCGAATATCCCCGATTGATGCATGCCCAGGAGAGATTCAATGACAACTGATCGTCTCAGCACCACCGCCACGCTTCCCATCAGCTACTTGTTCGTCCCGGGTAATCGCCCCGAACGTTTCGCCAAAGCGGTTGAAGCCAATCCGGATGCGATCATCCTTGACCTGGAAGACTCCGTGCACCCCAACAGTAAAGCGGCGGCGCGGGCCGCGATCTGGGCCTGGCAGGAGAGCACGCCGACCACGCGGTGCCAGCGTTATATTCGCTTGAACAGCGTCAGCAGCACGTTGTTTCGTCAGGACCAGACATGGTTGAGCGACATGCGTTACCCCGAGCGATGCGCGGGTATTTTCCTGCCCAAGGCAGAATGCCCCGAGACATTGTCCGAGGTCGTGGAGCGTTTGCTGGCGTGGAATCCTTCGCTGCAGATCGTCGCCATCATCGAAACCGCAAAAGGCTTGCAGCAGGTCGAAGCGATTGCCGCCATTCCCGGGCTGGCGCGGTTGGCATTCGGTTCGCTGGACTTTTCCCTGGACATCAACTGCAGCCAGATACCGGAGGCCTTTCTCTTTGCCCGCAATCGAATCGTGCTGGCCTCGCGCACCGCGGAGCTGCCGGCACCGATCGATGGCGTCACGCCGGCGATCAGCGACATGACCGTGGTGGCGCAGGAATCACACTACGCCCGCTCCCTGGGCTTTGGCGCCAAGCTGTGCATTCATCCCGCGCAGTTGACCACCGTTCAGCGCGCATTCCTGCCCGACGCGGGGCAACTGGCCTGGGCGGATCGGGTATTGACTGCCGTGGCTGGTGGCAGCCACGCGGTTCAAGTGGACGGCGAGATGGTCGACCTGCCGCTGATCGAGCACGCTCAGCGCCTGCGCGCGGTGGCCAGTCAGTACGCGATTGCGGCCAAAGCCGATGCCTGTTGAACCCGGCCGTTGAATCAGGAGATGAATCATGGGACACCCACAAGCTGCTCTTGCCGCACGGCCAGATTCGTTCAACAGCTACCAGATTGCCCTGCGTCCATTGTGTGATGTATTGCAATCGGAGCAGGTCGATCCGGCCAACGTGAAACGGCTCAGCGAAGCGATCATCCGCGCCGGGCATTGGCTGGAGCCGATCATCGTGGAACGCTCGAAAGGCATCGTGATGGATGGCAATCATCGGCTCAACGCCGCGCTGCAATTGGGCTTGAAACGGGTGCCGTGCATTCAGCTCGATTACGCAGACCCACGGGTGTGCGTACGGCATTGGCAGACTGGGCAGGCGTTCGAGGTGGCGCGGATTTTTACGACCATCGCACGAGGGGAAATTTTCCCCTACAAGACCACCCGGCATGCATTCGACCCGGCGCTGCCGGTGGTGGCTATTCCACTGGACTGCCTGTACGCCTGAACTGAGGGCAAGAGGCCAGGCTTGGCGCCGGGCCCCGCAACCTGTTCAGGGCATCGCGGGGCAACCTTTTTGTGATCCGGCTGCGGCCTGACTGATGGCGGCAGCTAACCGTTTCACATTGTTCTGATGGGCAACCACCAGCTCATCGATGCTCGGGCCGGCAGGGGTCTGCAACGTGCTGCGACAGGTGATCAGCGCAGCATCGCCGGGGCCGAGACTGCGCAGACGCCATTTGACGTCGATCAGCGCGTATTGACCGGGGATCGAATCAAAGCGCTGCACGTCCAGTCGCAGCGACACTCTGCGTTGCAGATTGCTGGTGACCAGTTGATCGACCAAGGCGCTGCGCAATTCATCCACCAGACTCGCCGCCCACCATTCGGTTTCGAGGATCGCCAGGCCACTGTTACCTTGGCGAATGACAATCTGCGGCCGATCGACCTGGGGCGGCACCGTGATGCCTTCAATCTGAATCTCCGCGCCGCCGCTTGCGCCGCTCAGTTGGGTCGGGGTCAGGGTATGGAACTGAATCGGATCGCTGCGGCAAGCGGTGAGCAGTAACAGTGCAGTGACCAGCGTGATCTTCAGCGGGAAAGCCATGGGTATTGCTCCTGTGGTCAGTTGCGCGGTGGCGCTTTCATGTCCATCGGTGCGGCGTTGTCGGGACGACCGCGAATCAGTGATTCCGGATGCCGGCCCAGGTAATCCGAGAGTTCACGCAAGGAGCGTGACATGCGTCCGAGTTCGTCCAGGGTCTGGGTCAACTGCTCCCGTTGCGGCGAATCATCGGCCAAGGTCGAGCTGGCCGATTGCAAGGCCTTGCTGACGTCCCCCAAGGTGGTCTGCACGCCGGGCAGGGTCCTGGCGTTGAACTGTACGAGGCCCTTGCGCAGTTCGACGAGGTTGCTGTCGAGATTGCCGGCAATGCGATCGATGGGTAGCTGGTTGATCTTGTTGACCATGTTTTCCAGTTTTTCCTGCAACTGCTCGAGGCTGCCAGGAACGGTGGGGATGGTGACGGGGCGGGCGGTTGGATCGAACACGACTTTCTCTGCGTCGGGGTAGAAGTCGAGCGCGATGTAGAGCTGGCCGGTCAACAGATTGCCGCTACGGGCCTGGGCTCGCAGGCCGTTTTCGATGAAGCTGCCCATCAGCCGCACACTAGCGGCTTCATCATTAGGGTCATGCTTCAAGGCCTCGAGCATTTTGATATGGGCCTGACCAAGGCGTTGCGGGTAGATCACGATGCCGACATTGACCGGGAAGCTGCGCTTTTTCGCGTCGAAATCCAGATTGACCGAGACGACTCTGCCAAATTCGATGCCGAGGAACTCCACCGGCGCGTCGATCTTCAGCCCGCGCAAGGCCTGATCGAAGCGCAAACTCAGGAACTGCCCCTTGCCAAAGGGGGGCGCGAGGGCGGTTTGCTGGTCTTCGAACAGGTCGAAGGCTTTATTCTCGCTGGCCGGCTGATCATTGGGGCTGTATTCCGGCGCGCGAAACGCGATGCCGCCCACCAACAACGAAGACAGGGATTCGGTACTCACCGCAAAACCGTTGGCACCGACGCTCACATCAATACCACTGGCATTCCAGAACCGGGTGTTCTGCGTGACGAAGGCGTCATTGGGCGAATGCACGAAAATTTCGATGTTCACCCCTTTGCCGTCGGCATCCAGCGCATACGCCACCACTTGCCCGACTGGAATCTTGCGGTAATAGACGGGGGAGCCGATGTCCAGCGAGCCCAGGTCCTGGGTGCGCAGCATGAAGCGCTTGCCCGGCTCGCCATAGGTAATGGGCGGCGGGTTTTCCAGACCAATGAAGTGTTTGGAACGGGCATTGGCCACGCCGATGTCGGCGCCAATGTAATCGCCTGACAGCAGGGTATCGATGCCCGAGACGCCGCCGGCACCAATGCGCGGTCGCACGACCCAGAATTGCGAATCTTCGCGGGTGAAGTTTTCAGCCTGTTTGTCGAGTTTGATCGTGGCGTTAACGCTTTTCTGATCGTTGCTCAGCTTCACTTCAGAGACATGGCCGATGACCACGTTGCGGTATTTGACCTCGGTCTTGTTGGCCGTAAGACCGCTACCGGTCTTGAACGTGACGGTGATGGTCGGGCCTTCCTGCATCATGCTGTGTATCACCAGGGAGATCCCCACCAGCACCGCAACGATCGGCACAATCCACACCAGCGAAACGCTGAAGCGACGGGTCTTGATATTGGCCTGGCCGGGGTCTTGCGGCCCATCAGTGGCTTGCGACTTCATCCATGACCTCCTCGTTGGGTGGGTTATCCCGCTTGTTATCCCGCTCTTCATCCCGCTCGTTATCCCAGATCAGCCGCGGATCGAAACTCATGGCAGACAGCATGGTGAATACAACCACCAGACCAAAAAACAGAATACCCAGGCGCGGTTGAATATCGCCCAGCGCCTGGAATTTCACCAGCGCGGCGACTAGCGCGACAACAATCACATCGAGCATCGACCAGTAGCCGATCAGCTCGACGAAACGGTAAAGCTTCGAACGCTCCTTGCGTGCCCAATGGCTGCGGCGTTGCACGGTGATCAGCAGCAGAGAGAGAGCAACGAACTTGATGCCTGGCACCGCGATGCTGGCGATGAAAATAATCAGGGCAATGTCCCACGCACCGTGTGCCCAGAACTCCAGCACACCGCTCATGATGGTGCTGTCGGAGCCGTTGCCGAACAGACTGGTGTTCATGACCGGGAGCAGATTGGCCGGGACATAGAACACCAGCGAGGTCAGCAAGTAGGCCCATGTGCGGGTCAATGAATTGGTTTTGCGAGCATGCAGGGGCGCGCCGCAGCGTGAGCATTCGTGAGGGTTATCGGTGATGTCGCAGGCCAGGCCGCAGCTATGGCACAGGCACAGGTTGAGTTCGCTGGCGAGCGGTGGCCTGTTCATAGGGTGTCCCACAAATCACGTACATCGCGCCCGGCGATGCGGATCAGCAGCAGGCTGAGGACAGCCAGGGCAAACAGGCCGAGGCCGGGTATTACATCGAGCATACCTGCCAGTTTGAACACCGCCACCATTGCCCCCAGCAGACAAACCTCGAGCATGCTCCAGGGCCTGAGGGTTTCCAGCCAGCGCATGCACAGCTTGAAGCCTGGCGAGCGCCGATGCACGAGGGCGAAGCTCAGGACCCAGATCAGCAACACCAGCTGAAAAAGCGGCGCGATGATGATCGATATCGCCGCCACCAGCGCAATAAAGGTGATCGGCCCCTGGCTCAACGCCAATACCGAATCCCACAGCGTCGCACTGTTTTTCAGGCCCTTGAGGCTGATGCTCATGACGGGATAGAAGTTGGCGAAAATCCACAGCACCGTTGCCGTGAAGGCCAAGGCCAGACGCTGCTCCACCGACAGTCCGTTATAACGCTGCAGCACGCCGCCGCAGCAGGTACACAGGGCTTTCTGATGTTTGGCGAGCGTGACTTTTTCATACACGCAGTCGCAGTGCTCGCAGATGATCAGTTGGTCAGTCGTAGCCATAGGCCGCACTCGCCAGGAGGCAGGAAAGTCAGAGCACCCCCTCAATATAGAAGTGACTTGCGATTGAGCAAATAAAAGACTGATCAGGGCGGACGATGAATTCCCTGTAGGAGCTGGCGAAGCCTGCGATCTTTTGGCTATTTCAAGGCTGCCGAAGATCAAGATCAAAAGATCGCAGCCTGCGGCAGCTCCTACGGGAAGGTAGTCAACCGGGGAATTTTCGGTAGCGCCTGTAAGGGCAGTCAGCCGAGCAATTCGCGCAGGCGATACCAGAACATGCCGAGGGCCAGCAGCGGTGAACGCAGAGCTTTTCCACCGGGAAAGGTCATGTGCGGGACGGCGCTGAAAACATCGAGGCCCTTGCTGTGCCCGGCATGAATCGCTTCAGCCAGCAACCGTGCGCACCAATGGGTCACGTTCAGGCCATGACCGGAGTAACCCTGGGCGTAGAACACGTTCGGGTACTGGCTCAAGCGTCCGGCCTGGGGAAAGCGGTTGGCGGTGATGCCGATCATGCCGCCCCATTGATAGTCGATGCGCACGTCCGCCAGCTGTGGGAAGACCTTGAGCATTTTTGGCCGCATATAAGCGCCGATATCCTCCGGATCGCGCCCGGAATAATGGCAGGCACCGCCGAACAACAAGCGTCGATCCGCCGAGAGCCGGTAGTAATCGAGGCCGACTTTCTGGTCGCACAGCGCCAGGTTCTGCGGGATCAATTGCGCGGCAACCTCAGGTGCCAAAGGCTCGGTGGCGATGATGTAACTGCCGGCCGGTAGCACCTTGCCGCTCAGGCGTGGTTCGAGTTCTTCCAGGTGCGCATTACAACCCAGCACCAGACTGCCGGCGCGCACCGTGCCGCCCGCGCAACGAAACTGAACGGTGCTGCCATGGATCAACTCCAGCACCGGGCTTTGTTCGAATATTCGCACCCCGAGGGATTCGGCAACGCGCGCTTCGCCAAGCACCAGGTTCAGCGGATGCAGATGACCCGAACCCATGTCGATCAGGCCGCCGGCATAAACATCGGAGCCCACCACTTGCTGGCGGATCTGCTCGGGGCCGACAAGTCGGGTTTCATGGCGGTAACCCAGTTCGGCAAGGTTTTGCAGTTCCGCCTTGAACGCCTCGTACTGCGCCGGGGTGTTGGCCAGCTCGCAGAAGCCCCAGCGCAGGTCGCAATCGATCCCATGCTCACGGATGCGATTGCCCACCAGTTCCACTGATTCGATGCCTGCACGCTCTAAATAGCGCACACCGTCCTGGCCGACATAACGGGCGAAACCTTCGACGTCATGACCGATGCCGCGGATCAACTGCCCGCCATTACGCCCACTGGCGCCCCAGCCGATCCGCCGGCCTTCCAGCAGAATCACCGAGAGCCCGCGCTGCGCCAGTTCGATCGCGGTGTTAACCCCGGTAAAGCCGCCGCCCACCACGCAGACATCGGCCTCAAGATCCGAGGCCAGCGTGGGGTAAGGTGTCATGCCCTTGGCCGATGCAGCGTAATAGGAATGAGCGTGTTCGTTGTCGTACTGATTCATTGGTTGGACTTCACTTTGCTCCAGGAGCGGGTCATCAGACGCATGATCGGCTGGGGCGGGGTGGTGGAGATGTAGAGTTTGTCGAGCACTTCCTGAGGAGGATAGACCTCTGGATTATTGACCAACTCGGCGTCCATGTATTGTTTGGCCGCCGGGTTTGGATTGGCGTAACCGACCGACGCGCTGACCTTGGCGATTACCTGCGGATCCAGCAGGTTGTTGACGAACGAGTGAGCCTCTTTCGGGTTGCTGGCGTCGGCAGGAATCGCCAGCAGGTCGAACCAGAGGTTACTGCCTTCCTTGGGGATCGAGTAGGCGATATTCACGCCGTTCTTCGCTTCCTTGGCGCGGTTCGCCGCCTGGAACACATCGCCCGAATAGCCGAACGCAACGCAAATGTCGCCATTGGCCAGGTCCGACACGTACTTGGACGAATGGAAATAGGTGATGTAAGGCCGGATGGTCAGCAGTTTGGCTTCGGCCTTTTTAAAGTCCTCGGGGTTTTCGCTGCGTGGATCCATGCCCATGTAGTTCAGGACCGCCGGGAACACTTCATCGGCCGAATCCATCATCGACACGCCGCACTGACTGAGCTTTTTCAGGTTCTCTGGCTCGAAAAACACCGCCCAGGAATCGATGCGATCGATGCCAAGCACTTGCTTGACCTTGTCGACGTTGTAGCCAATGCCGTTGGTGCCCCACAGGTACGGCACCGAATGTTCGTTACCCGGATCGTTTTTTTCCAGCAAGGCCAGCAGTTTCGGGTCGAGGTTTTTCCAGTTGGGCAGCTGCGAGCGATCCAGTTTGAGGAACGCGCCGGCCTTCACCTGGCGTGCGAGGAAATGGTTGGAGGGCACCACCACGTCATAACCCGTGCGGCCGGCGAGGAGTTTGCCCTCCAGGGTTTCGTTGGAATCGAATACGTCGTAGATCACTTTGGTCCCGGTTTTTGCCTGGAAGTCGGCGAGGGTGGTCTCGCCAATGTAATCGGTCCAGTTGTAGACGCTCACACTTGATTGAGCTTGCGCAGTGGCGCTGAACAGCAAGGCCAGCGAGGCCGGAACCACGGATTTCAATAGACGCATATCGACACCTCTTGGAGTTATTGGATTCTTCAGGCGTTTCTTTGGTGTTTGGTAAGCCGTCATCGCGAGCAGGCTCGCTCCCACAGGGGAATGCATTTCAAATGTGGGAGCGAGCCTGCTCGCGATGGGGCCGTTACGGACTAGACGCTAAGCAGCAAAAACTCGCGCTCCCAGGAGCTGATCACGCGCTTGAAGTTTTCGTGTTCGGCCCGTTTGACCGCGACGTAACCCCGGACGAATTTGCTGCCCAGATAACGCTCGATGGTTTCGCACTCTTCCATGCGCGTCAGCGCGTCCTCGATGGTGATCGGCAGGCGCAGATTGCGTCGCTCATAGGCGCGACCCTGCACCGCGGCGCTCGGTTCGACCTTTTCGACCATGCCCAGATAACCGCACAACAAGCTCGCGGCAATCGCCAGATAAGGATTGGCATCGGCACCCGGCAAGCGGTTTTCCACGCGCATGGCGTCCGGGCTGGAGGTCGGTACGCGCAGGCCGACGGTGCGGTTTTCTTCGCCCCATTCAACGTTGACCGGCGCCGAGGTGTCGGGCAGGAAGCGGCGGAACGAATTGACGTTGGGCGCAAACATCGGCAGCACTTTGGGAATGTACTTTTGCAAGCCGCCGATGTGGTGCAGGAACAGTTCGCTCATCTGCCCGTCGGCATCGGCGAAAATCGGCTGGCCGGTGGCAATGTCCACCACGCTCTGGTGCAGGTGCATGGCACTGCCGGGCTCGTCGCCGATCGGTTTGGCCATGAAGGTCGCGGTGACGTTGTGCTTGAGTGCCGCTTCGCGCAGGGTGCGTTTGAACACGGTGATCTGGTCCGCCAGATCCAGCGCATCGCCGTGACGGAAATTGATTTCCATCTGCGCCGGGCCGTCTTCGTGGATCAGCGTGTCGAGGTCCAGGCCCTGGAGTTCACACCAGTCATAAACGTCTTCAAACAGTGGATCGAATTCGTTGGCAGCGTCGATGGAAAACGACTGACGACCGCTTTCCGCTCGGCCGGAGCGTCCCAGTGGCGCCTTGAGTGGCAAGTCCGGGTCTTCGCAGCGCTGGGTCAGGTAGAACTCCATTTCCGGCGCGACAATCGGCTTCCAGCCTTTGTCGGTGTAGAGCTGCAGCACTTTCTTCAGCACGTTGCGCGGCGACAGTTCGATGGGATTGCCGAACTTGTCGAACGTGTCATGGATCACGATGGCGGTGGGTTCGATGGCCCATGGAATGACGTAAACCGCATCGGCGACGGGCTTGCAGACCATGTCGATGTCCGCCGGGTCGAGCAGGTCGTAGTAGATGTCGTCGTCGACAAAGTCCCCGGTTACCGTTTGCAGTAGCACACTTTCCGGCAGGCGCATGCCTCGCTCATGCAGGAATTTGTTGGTGGGTGCAATCTTGCCGCGAGCAATGCCGGTCAGGTCGCTGACCACACACTCGACCTCGGTAATCTTGTGATCTTTCAGCCACGTGAACAGCTGATCGAAAGGGGCATTCATAAAAACCTCATTGTTGGTTTGATTGACGCCGGGGAGGGCGGCTTCATCCACCGAACACTTCCCCTGTGGCGCGTTGACGACTATCTTGGGTGAGCCTTGCCGTTCCATCTATCCACTTTGAACAAGCACAGAACGCACCAAAAGAGTGCGTAAGGCGCCCATGACAGCGTGCAATCCATTACAGGTTCAAGCGTTCAACACCGCCGACGTGGCCGAGCAAATCCGCGCCACCCCAGGTTGGGTGCAGCACTATCAGCAAATGTCCCCGGGGCATTTCGCCGGGCGGGTGCGCTATCTGGACTTGCAAGGCGTCGAGATTTACGAAGAACAGATGAACACCCGGGTCGAGCAGAACTTCAGCGCCCCGCAAGGCTCGCTGGCGTTCTGTTTCGATCGCAGCGACAACTCGCTGTACGTGTTGAACGGTGAAAGCCGCAATATCTGGATCACCCCGGAGAACTACCAGGAAATCGCCGTGGTGTTCGGTCCGGCATTCGTTCAACGTCATGGCCTGGACGTGGCGCGGCTCGAAGGCTTGTTCATGTCGCCGCTCAATTCAGGTCAGAACGCACTGTTCAGCCGCTGGTTGAGCGGGACGTTGACGCGGCTGACGCAGACGCTGGATCCACCGAGCAAAGAGGCGTTGACCCAGCAACTGTTGGAGGACTGTTTGTACATCCTCGATAACGCCTGTGTGTGCCTGGATCGCGCAGGTTTGCAGCGCCGGGCGGAGGAGCGAACGATCATGAAACGCGTCGCCGAATGGGCCGCCGATACACCGGAAGAAACCCTCAATTTGCTGGAGCTGTCCCAGGTCGCCGGGGTTTCGCTGCGTCAGTTGCAGCATGCGTTCAAGGCGTATACCGCAATGACACCCACGCATTGGTTGCGCTTGCGTCGGCTCAACAGCGCGCGCCGCGAATTGCTCAGGCGAACGGCCGGGGAAACCACGGTCGCGCAAGTGGCGATGAATTGGTCGTTCTGGCATTTGGGACGATTTTCCAGCAGTTATCGAGCGTTGTTCCAGGAACTTCCCAGCCAAACGCTGGCCCGCAAACACAACGGACCGTGTCGGAGAACATCATGAGTCGGTTAACGTCTTTCAGCCTGTGTGCCGTCATGTCGATGGTCTATACGCCGGTTCAGGCCGAAACGGTCGTGCCCTTGAACGGGCAGAGCTCGCAACAAATCCAGCTGGACATCGACGATTGCAGCAACGTCACGGCCAGCCAGAGCACCTCTGGCCCGCCAGCCTCGGAGGGTGCTGCGGTGGATGCTACGCAGGTACTTGGACGTCAACATGACGAGTTTTATGAGCCGGTCGAGGTCGATGTGAAACAGCACTATCACGGCTGCCTGCAAGGGCGGGGTTATCAGGTCACTCCGTGAGCTGAGTGACACGTGGATTGCGCTGCCGCCGATCAAGTAGGTGGACCATCAGCAAGGCATAGAGCGTGAGGGCGATAAACAATCCCATGCGCACGGCGAAGGCGGTATAGACGTCTTTCCCGGCGAGGCTGTCCTGAACCGACTGACCCAGCAGGATGATCAGCGTGACCAGGCTGTTGAGCCAGAACCCCGGGGTTTGTCGGGTCGGGCTCAGGGCATAGAGCTTGCGCGCCAACAGCAAGCCGAACAGCAGCATCCACAGAAAGAACATCCACAAGTGCACAAACAGGCTGAGCGCGCACCAGAACCCAACAGCCAACAGGCCACCCATGAAGGTCGAACCGAGCAATTCATGAGCTGCGTTGCGCGTCGTTGTCGTCGAACTCTGTTGGCCAAGACTGACTGCTTTCAAAATGATCGGCAGATAGCTCGCCGGGTCGATCAGGGCCAACAAGAATGCCGGTATAACAATGAGGGTTGCACGCAGTGCAACCCTGCTAACTTCTTGCGCCGGCAAAGCGCTGGCGGCGGGTGGGGAGGGCGCATTGGCGGGGTCGGGAAACAGCCAGTGACTAATCCCCACAACGAGAACGGCGAGGATCAAGCCCTTGACCAGGGCACCGATGACCATCATCGCCAGATCGAACTCGACGACGCCGGCCGAAGAAATCATCGTCAGGCCAATGATCATGAAGGTCATGATCAAGGCGTTGCCGCCGCGCAGGCCAAAACCAAACGCCAGGAACATACTGACGCCAATCAGCAGCACGCCGGTAATCGGGTAGTAACGCAGGATCGGAATCAACAACAGGCCGACGCCGGTGGTTAACATCGCAGCCAGAGCGAGGATCAATCCGGCCTTCAATGGCAGCGGCCGATTGAGGGAAGCCAACAGCAATACGGCCAGCACCGGCGCGAGAAAAGGGATCGGCAAGCCCAGGCCGAAGCTGGCCGCCAGGCACAATGCGGTGCCTGTGCCCATACGCAACGCACGCTGAACCCGGGGCGTGCGCTGGGTAGGCACGCCCTTAGTAGGCATAGCTCAGCCAGCTCATTATCCCCACGAACAAACGACCGAGCAGGTTCAATGGGTTGTCTTGAGTCGGGAATGCCATCACTTCAGCCTGCCCACCGGCACGGATGGCGCGGCTGGCGAACAGCGTTTTCCTTGAGTCCTCGGAGAACTCGATAATCACTGGAAAACGCTGGGCCGGACGCAGCCAGTCGCGGCTGTTCTGCACACTGGGAAGGCTGCCGGGCGCAGTACTCTGACCGACGCTGACACCGTAGCCGACACTGCGCACACGGCCCTCGAAAACCCTCCCCGGCAGGGCATCCAGCACGATCGAAACAGGGGTGCCGACCTCGACCAGGCCAAGGTTGTTTTCGGTCATGTCTGCGCTGATCCACACATCGTGGATGGCAATCAGGGTCATGACCGGGCTGCCGGCAGTGGCGAACTGTCCGACATCGGTGCGCAGATCGGTGATCAGTCCCGCCGACCGTGCGCGAATCTGCGTGTTGGACAAGTCCAGCTCAGCTTTTGACAACGCCGTGGCGGCGCTGCGCAACAGCGCGTTGTCTTCCTCGCTGCCGCCTTCCTGTTCCCGTGCTCGCTGGACTTCGGCATGGGCCGCGGCGACCTGGCTGACAGCCTGTTCACGGCTGGCCCGAGAGACTTCCAGCAGGCGCACGGAAATGGTGCCAGGGTCTTCGCGGTACAAACCTTCAAGGCGCTGATTGTCCTGCCGCGCCTTGAGTTCATTGGCCTGGGCGGCGCGCAAATTGGCTTGAGCCGAAGCAATGCCGGCCGTGCTGGCACCGATCTGCCGGCGTGTCGACTCAAGGTCTGCGCGTGCGCGGTCGACGGCTATTTGATAGGGCTGCTGGTCCACTTCAAACAGCACATCGCCCGCCTTGACGTCCTGGTTGTTGCGCACATTCACACGGATCACCTGGCCCGCCACTTCGGAGGCCACCGGAATGACAAAGGCGCCCACCCGGGCCTGTTGCGTATACGGTGTGAAACGGTCAGCCAACAAGTACCAGGCCAGGCTGAGGACGATCAGCAGCATCACCCACTTGATGCCCTTTTTTGCAGGATCGGCGGCAGGCTCGGATGCCTTGGGGGAGGGCGCCTCAGTGACGGGCGGCGAGGGTTCAGTCATCGGCTTTAACCTTCTGGCTCGGGATAAGAGGCTTGCGAAGGGGCTGGCTCATTCAGCAGGTTGCCCCAGTCGGTGCGTTGTTCCATTTGCTGGCGAGTGTTTTGATCGATTGTCGGCTGGGCGCTGTACCACCCGCCGCCAAGGGCTTTGTACAGGGCGATCAGGTTGCTCACGGCATTACTGCGGCTGAGCAGGTAATTGTCCTGCTGTTCGAGCAATGCGCGTTGAGCGTCCAGCACGCGCTGGAAGTCGGAGTAACCTTCCCGGTATTGGGTGCTGGCCAGGCTCAACGAACGCGCGGCGGCGACCTGTGCTTCACCCAGGATGCGCTCGCGTTCCAGGGATTTGATCAGGCTGCTGGCGGCATCATCGGCCTCCCGTGCGGCCTGGCGGACTTTGTCGCGATAAACCTCAATCAGCTGCTGCAACCGCGCATCCTGTATGCGCACGTTGTTGCTGATCTGGTCGTGGTCAAACAAGTTCCAGCGCAAACTGGGACCGCCGATCAGGTCCAGGCTGTTGGAGGTGCCGCTCAACGTATCGGTGGTCCAGACGATGCTGCCCAGCAAGGTCAGCGACGGATAAAAGTCGGTTTGTGCCACACCGATCAGTGCCGACTGGGCCGCGACATTGAGCTCGGCGGCGCGCACGTCCGGGCGACGCAACAACAGGTTGGCCGGCACGTCTTGCAGCACGGCTTGGTCCACCAGCGGGATCAGTCCCTCGTTTTCAAGCAATTGGGGCAGGGCGCTGGGTGGCTGTCCGATCAGCACAGCCAACGCGTTACGGGTGCGCACTACTTGCGCCTCAAAATCCGGAATGCTGCTCAAGGTGCCCAGGTATTGGGTCTTGGCTTGTTGCAAGTCGAGTTCGGCGCTCTGGCCACTGTTGAACAGTTTTTCGGTGATCTCAAAGTTGCGCTTTTGCTGTTCGGCGTTTTCTCGGGCGACGCGCAAACGCGCTTCGGTGGTGCGCAACGAAAAGTAGGTATCGGCCACCTGAGCACGCAACAGTACTAGAACGTCTTCATAGTTGGCTTGGGCCGCGAAGTAACTGGCATCGGAGGACTCGATGGCTCGACTGAAACGCCCCCAGAAGTCCAGTTCCCAGCCGACATCAAAGCCCGCGCTGTGTTGCCAGAAGTGGCTGTCTTGCGGGTTGCTGCCACCGGACTGCTTGCGGTTGAAGTACAAGCTGTCCGCGCTGGCCTGTTGCAGCTGCGGATAACGCCCGCTTTGCGCGATGCCCAACCGGGCACGGGCTTCCATGACGCGAAGGCCGGCAATTTTCAGGTTGGAATTGTGCGCATCCGATTCGGCGATCAGCGCGTCGAGGACCGGGTCGGCGAACACTTGCCACCATTGGCGAATGTCGGGATTCAGGCTTCGTTGGCTGGCTTGCTCAAGCGCGGGGCTGCTCCAGAGTTTTGTCCAGGCCTCGCCGGGGGGCTGAAAATCCGGCCCCAGACGGACACAACCGCCAAGGCCAAGGACGAGCAGCAGAAGCAGTGGACCGGAGCGCGTCAGCATCGGTGCACTGATCGTAGATCTTGGGAAAACGTCATCCGAACATACCTGATATTGAAATGGCGTTGGTTACTGGTTCGCTTAGGTTAGTACAGCTGCGACAAATACAAGGTCATGTTGAATGATCCGGGATCGACTAACTGCTACGCTTCTGAAGATCCATTAATCCCGGCCAAAAAATGAAGGTTAAGAAGACCATGAGCAACCCTCAGGATGACAATGCATCTAGTTCCGCTGGTTGGCGCTTCAAACTGGGCATCGCGATTATCTGTTTGATGCTGGGCTCCTGGCTGATGGTGCCTCTCGCTGCCGCAGTGGATGTGCCCGGCTCAAAGATCGCGGCACTGACAGGCGTTTTGTTTATCAGCAACAAGGTTCTGTTAATTCTCGTCATTGCCATTATGGGCAAATCCGGCTTTCAGCAACTCAAGCGCAGCATGTTCGGTTACGTCTCCACACTTGCACCGGCAGACGTGGAAGTAGGCCCGGCTCGCCATAGAATTGGTCTCGTGATGTTTTGCCTGCCGCTGATCTCGGGATTTCTCGAACCTTACATAGATACTATCTGGCCGGGGCTGAGACCCAATATCTGGCAGCTCCAGGCGCTGGGCGATGCCATGTTGATCGGCAGCTTTTTCGTGCTGGGCGGGAATTTCTGGGACAAGGTACGCGCGTTGTTTATTCGCACGGCACGTGTCGTTAACACGAGTGCGGTGTGAATCGCCTCTAACGCGAAATGATCCCGTGATCGATCGCGTACTTTACAAGTGCGGCGGGTTTGTCGATGTTGAGCTTGCGACGGATGCTCAGGCGATGAGTTTCTACAGTCCGCACACTGATATCCAGTTCGCGAGCCATTTCCTTGTTGTTCAGCCCCTGAGCCATCTTGTACAGCACCTGGCTTTCGCGCGGAGTCAGCTCGTTGTCGCTACTTTTATCGGCAATGAGCCGCTGTGCGATCTCGGCACTGTAGAACGTCCCGCCGCTGACAATGGCTTCGATTGCCGCAATGATTTCCCGTGAAGGCGCATTCTTCAGCACATAGCCGCTGGCACCCGAGCGAACGGATTCACTCACGTATTCATAGTTGTCGTACATGCTCAGCACCAACACCTTGAGCGACGGGTATTGGCTGCGTAACAACCGCGTCAGCTCAAGGCCATTGATGTCCTTCAGGCTGATGTCGACCAGCAACAGGTCCGGCTGGCAGCGCCCGACCATTTCAATGGCATCGGCGCCATTCTCGGCTTCTCCCACCACTTCCAGCTGCGTCATGACCGCCAGCAGCGATTTGATTCCGTCGCGGACCAAGGAGTGATCGTCGACCAGGGCGACGCGGATCGGGTAGGGCAGGTTCATCGCAGGCATTCACTCTAATTGTTATGGGTTGAGTCAGTGTTCTGTACCGGGCAGTTTCATCGGCAGCAGCACGTCCAGCTCACTTCTTCCCGGCATCGAGGTCAGGTCGAATCGACCGCCAAAATGCTCGACACGTTCACGGATGTTGCGCAGGCCAATGCCCGCGTGACGACGTTCGACTTGGGTGACGTTGAAACCGATACCGTCATCGACCACTGTCAAACGTACGGACTTTTCAGAACCGTGCAGGGTAATGATGACGTTTTTTGCTTGTGCGTGGCGTTCGATATTGGTCAGGCCTTCTTGCACGATGCGAAACAACGAGACGGCGGCGCCATCGACCAGATGACAGTCGAATTCGTTATCGTTGAAAGTCACGACAAGACCACTGCGCTGCTCGAATTCTGCGGCGAGTTGACCGATTGCTGCCGGCAGGCCGAGGGTGTCGAGCAGCGACGAGCGCAGGTCGTGAGAGAGGCTGCGAACTTCGCCAATCGCATCCCCGAGGCGCTCCGTGGCATCTCTTAAAATGCTCAATCCCTTGTCTTGCCCATTCTCCAGCACATGGCTGGCCAGTTCGAACTGAAACTTGATAGACACCAGTAGCTGGCTGATGCCGTCGTGCAGCTCTCGGGAAACCCGCGACCGTTCTTCCTCCTGCAGGCTGACGATGCGTTGAGTCAGGCGCTGGAGTTTTTTGTCGGCCAGGCGATGTTCGCTGACGTTTAGCGTCATGCCGCTGGCGAAGACAAACAGCACCGCCACAAGGGCCACCGCGGCAATCGCCAGCATGGTTTTGCGGATGCCCTGAGCCACCTCGGCACGCGCTTGTTGGGTGGCGCGTTCGACGTCTTCAAGGTAAATGCCGGTGCCGAGCATCCAGCCCCAGCGGTCCAGCATCACCACGTAAGCGAGCTTGTCGGTCACTTGGCCGGAAGAGGGTTTGTTCCAGGCGTAACGTTGAAACCCTTCGCCCGATTGCGCACTTTTGAGCAACGCCTGGATCACTGGCAGACCGTGAGGGTCGGTCATGTCCCACAGGTATTTGCCCACCAGCTCTGACTGGCGCGCGTGCATCAGACTGCGGCCTTCGCGGTCGTAGACGAAGAAGTAGCCGTTGATGCCAAAGCTGAGCTTGCGCAGTTCTTCGAGCACTTGTTGCTGCGCGCGCGCGTCACCCCGGCCGTTGTCGTACAGCGGTGCGATCAGGCTCTGGGCCATTTCGACGTAGTTTTTCAGCTCTGCGCGCTTGCTGGCCAGAATGCTGTCTTCGATCAGTTGCGCCTGTTGATCACCCAGTTGCCGGTTCAGGGAAATCACCAGCGCGCAGATGACCGCGATCGCTAACACCAGCGGCAGAATCCCGAGCGCGACGATTTTGTGTTTGAGCTGCATCTCTACTCCTGGCCAGACCGAGGGAAGGCGAAGGCCCGGCATCATATGCCAAAGATACGCGCCTCCAGTAGCAATGCTGGACAGAATGACCTGCGAAATGCCAAACCTTGTGGGAGCGAGCCTGCTCGCGATAGCGGTGGCACAGTCAACATCGACGCTGAATGTCAGTCCGCTATCGCGAGCAGGCTCGCTCCCACAGGTTTTGCGTCATCTACGTAGAACTACGTAGATGCTGCGTACGTAGTAACGCGGATTTATTTGTCGACAGCATGGGCGGATATTGGGCCCGCTCCGCAATGCGGACACAATTATAATAATTACCGCCGCAGCCACTGGCTGTCGGCAGGAGACACGCTATGCCCCGTCTGGCTAAACACCTCGCCTGGTTTGCCGTGGCTGTCCTGGGAGCGTTTGCGCTAAGTGTCGTGGCCCTGCGCCGCGGCGAAGCCATCAACGCCCTCTGGATCGTAGTCGCAGCAGTCGCTATTTATCTGGTCGCGTACCGCTATTACAGCCTGTTCATCGCCACCAAGGTGATGCAGCTCGATCCCAATCGAGCCACTCCCGCCGTACTCAACAACGATGGTCTGGACTACGTGCCGACCAACAAACACGTGCTCTTCGGACACCATTTTGCAGCGATCGCTGGCGCAGGGCCGCTGGTAGGCCCGGTCTTGGCGGCGCAGATGGGCTACCTGCCCGGTACGCTGTGGCTGATTGCCGGGGTGGTGCTGGCCGGTGCGGTTCAGGACTTCATGGTCCTGTTCATGTCCACCCGCCGCAACGGTCGCTCCCTGGGCGACATGGTCCGTGAAGAAATGGGCCGCATCCCCGGGACCATCGCGCTGTTTGGTTGCTTCCTGATCATGATCATCATCCTCGCGGTGCTGGCGCTGATCGTGGTCAAGGCCCTGGCCGAAAGCCCGTGGGGTATTTTCACGGTGATGGCGACCATCCCGATCGCGATGTTCATGGGCATCTACATGCGCTACATCCGCCCGGGTCGCATCGGTGAAATCTCGGTGATCGGCGTGGCGTTGCTGCTGGGTTCGATCTGGCTGGGCGGGCAGATTGCCGCTGACCCGGTGTGGGCCAAGGCGTTCACCTTCACTGGAATCCAGATCACCTGGATGCTGATTGGCTACGGTTTCGTCGCCGCAGTACTACCGGTGTGGCTGATTCTGGCGCCGCGTGATTACCTGTCGACCTTCCTCAAAATCGGCACTATCGTTGCGCTGGCGATCGGCATTCTGATCACCATGCCCGACCTGAAAATGCCGGCATTGACCCAGTTCATCGACGGCACCGGGCCGGTATGGAAAGGTGGGTTGTTCCCGTTCCTGTTCATCACCATTGCCTGTGGCGCGGTGTCCGGTTTCCACGCACTGATTGCTTCCGGCACCACGCCGAAGCTGCTCGCCAGTGAAGGCCATGCCCGTTACATCGGTTATGGCGGCATGCTGATGGAATCCTTCGTGGCGATCATGGCCATGGTGGCGGCTTCGGTGATCGAGCCAGGCGTGTACTTCGCCATGAACAGCCCCGCAGCCCTTGTAGGCTCCGATGCTGTTTCGGTGGCTCAGACCGTCAGCAGCTGGGGTTTTGCGATCACGCCGGAAGCGCTGCAAGCAGTGGCCAAGGACATCGGTGAAACCACCATCCTGGCCCGGGCCGGTGGTGCGCCGACCCTGGCGGTCGGTATCGCGCAGATCCTGCACCAACTTCTGCCGGGTGAAAACACCATGGCGTTCTGGTACCACTTCGCGATCCTGTTCGAAGCGCTATTCATCCTGACGGCGGTGGATGCCGGTACCCGTGCCGGGCGTTTCATGCTGCAGGATTTGCTCGGCTCCTTCGTGCCAGCGTTGAAACGCACCGAATCCTGGACCGCCAACCTGATCGCAACCGCCGGTTGCGTGGCGATGTGGGGTTACCTGCTGTATCAAGGCGTGATCGACCCACTGGGCGGGATCAACACCTTGTGGCCACTGTTCGGCATCTCCAACCAGATGCTGGCGGGTATCGCGCTGATGCTGGCAACCGTGGTGCTGATCAAAATGAAACGCCAACGCTACGTCTGGGTCACCATGCTGCCCGCGGTGTGGCTGCTGATCTGCACCACCACGGCAGGCTTCATCAAGCTGTTCGACGCCAACCCGGCAATCGGCTTCCTGGCGCTGGCGAAAAAGTACAGCGACGCCTTGGCCAACGGCCAGGTCCTCGCGCCGGCCAAAAGCATCGAGCAGATGCAGCACGTCATCTACAACGCCTACACCAACGCAACGCTGACCGCGCTGTTTTTGCTCGTGGTGTTCAGCATCCTGTTCTTTGCACTCAAGGTCGGTATAGCCGCCTGGGGCACCAAAGAACGTACGGATAAAGAAGCGCCGTTCCAGGCTTTGCCGGATGCTTGATGGAGGAGGGTGCCCATGTTCAATGACCTGAGTCGCCTCGGTAAATACCTCGGTCAGGCTGCACGCCTGATGGTCGGCATGCCCGACTACGACACTTACGTAGAGCATATGCAAACCAAACACCCGGACAAACCGCTGATGAGCTATGAAGTGTTCTTTCGGGAACGTCAGGAAGCTCGTTACGGCAGCAAGGCGGGACCGAAGTGCTGTTGATGCGAAACATTTAAGCGGCATTTGCTTTAGGAGCCCGGCCTGCCGGCGATAGCGATCTTCGAGACGCTACCGTTGGCAGGCCGGGCTTTTTTGGTCACGGTGCTGGCGGTTACTTACAAATAATCGAGTAATGACTATGCCAACGATACATCCGTTCCTCGAACGCCACCTTCCAGTGAAAAGCGGCGCACAAGCCAGTCTCTCGTGGATGCTGGCTTGTTTTTCGGGACGCGCTGAAATTTAAGCCGTTCTCAGTTCACTGCTACTCGTTCGAGGAATCATCGCCAGCTGGACCTCGACTTTGTTTTCTTTTTTCGCCATCCAGCGATCGACGTTGATTTTATGTTCCGGCGACTGGGTGGCAGAGCCGTAAATATCTTCGGGGGTCAGTTTAAGGAAACTCAAGGCATGCAGCCGTTGCCGGGCTGTATTCAACCGACCTATTTCCGCTCTCAGTAAACTTGCTTCTCGCTGGTTTGCCTGACGGTCATATTGAAAGGCGTTGTTCAGTTCGGCTTCCTTCGTCTTCAAACGGTCCTGCATTTCTTGCAGTTGGTAGTAGACCTGATCGTACTCAGTCTTGGTCACCACCGTGGTTCCGCTTTCCTGGGTTTGCTGCCAGCGGCGCAATGTTGCCCAGGCGTACGGAATGTAGGAGGGCACCATGTAGTGATCACTCATGTGGAACAGTTGCTGCACAAAAGCGGCACGGTCGGGCAAGTCTCCGAACTTTTTCAATGCCTTGGTGCAGGCGGCCTCTTCGATGGAGTCGCAACCTGGATCCCAGAGAACGGCGGATTGCTCACGTCCTTTAAACTGGACGGGCATGAAATGGTGCAAATTACCGTGGTGCTCGTATGGCGAACCGCCCGTTCGCGACAGGCCTATAGCGAAAATAAGTGCGCCTAAAGGGGCGGTGACAAAACTGATGATAACGCCGGGCACCCAGATACTTTTGCGAGTATTCATCCAAGGCGCCGGAACACTTGGGATCGGGTCGTTGTTGTTGACCATGCGGTGATGGGCCAGTTCTGCAGCGCCGTTGACGAAGTCGGCATCGCCGGCTCTTGGGGAGCCGTAGGTGTAGAGAAGGACGTCGTATTCGTTGGGATCACGTCGTAATGCTTCGGCTAGTAAGGTAGCGATCGCCCCACCAAGGCTATGCCCACAGACGATGATCTTTTGGCCCGCGTAAAACTGATCGAGGTAGACCTTGATGAATTCGCTCATTGCTTTAAATGCGTCGTAAAAGCCTTGGTGTGCTTTACCTACACCTTCCACAAATGGAACTTGCTCTGCGTCAGTGTCCCGTAAGAAGTCCGCGCCTTCCAAGGTTCCTCGGATGGCGATCAGAATGATTTCGTCGTGGTGAGTTATGAACGCCTGGGTATCACTGCCACCTTTGATCTTGCCATCATCGAAGAAGTGCCATTTGGCGGGGTGCTCTTGTTTTACACCCAAGTCTGGCTTGTTTTGTTTGTACAACAAAGGGTCGAATGGCAGGATCTCGAAACGCTTCGAATAAGGTACATCTTCATAAAGCGGATAATAAGCGGTTGTTTGGTCTTTGTTGACTTTCCAAGTTTCTATAAAGCTGGTAAGGCTGTTGCCAAACATATAGCCGACGCTCGGGTCTAATGGGAATGATACCTTGTCGATGGGTTTTTCGGCTGGTTCTTGGCCAAAGTTGCAGTAGCTCAAAGAGGCAAACAAGGAAAGCTGATACAAATTCAAGGCGCTGAACTTGTTATCTTTTGAAAACATAGGTCGGAAAGCGCGCAATGGCCGAACTTCGAGGACGGTGTGTTTATTTGGAAGTAAGGCAATACCCCGCATTTCCGACTCATCTGGTCCAAAGCCGAGGTCGCCCATCATTTTAAGTAAGTTTTGATTCGGGGGGTATTTTCTTGGAGACTCAGGCGGTAGATGAGCACTGTTTTTTACTAAATCTCGCACCTCAACGTGAAAGAATTGATCAGCTTTCGCTTTTGCAGGATTGTTTTCAACGCGTAAACCATCTTTTCGAACAAAGCGGGTTTGTTCCGCTTTGACCTGTAGTTCAGTGATGGGCAGCGGATAATTATCTCTTTGCGAAAGGGTGCTGTATAAATCAACAGGTCCTGTGTAAGGGGCATCTAGAGTCAGAACCACAGGTCCTTGATAATGGTTGAAAACCTTTGCTGAACCGTCACTGTCCAGTACCCCTGGGTATTTTTGGTGTGCGCTATCCTGAAGGACATAGGAAAGTCCGGCATAAGGTTTGCCATCCCCAGTCTCGTCTACTACCTGGAAACTGATCCAGTCGCCACGAAGTGGACAGGCTTGTGATTTATCGCCAAAAAGTGGCTTGCAAGGTGCCTTTGACTCCATAAAAAATATCCTTATTCAGTACAGTTGGGATAAACGGTGCAGTCACGTCCATCCGGCATTTTAAAAGGTTTGAAATTGGTAGTATTTCCTCGACAGAATGCATAGGGATCTTCGATGCTTTCCCCCATGCATCGTTTCCACCCTTCGGGAAATTTAATCCATGTGTCACCCATGTATGGACGCTCTTCCTTCATAAGTGAAAACACCACTTTTACTGTCTTTCCTGCGAGCTGGTCACGTTGCAGAGATCCGCCGACAACTGGACTGATTGTCTGACTTTCATCAGTTGCCGTTTTGCATTTAAGTATCTTTGTAATGTAATTCTTTTTTCCGATAGTACGAAATAGCCATTGGCACTGGTTCTGAAATACTATTGGCGACGTGAGCGATTGGCTGTTTGCGATTCCATCTTGGAATGAAAGACCTGCATAGTCTCTCCCGATATCCAGTCGCTTTGCGCCATATTTGCCTTGAACCTCGAAACTAAAACTATCCAATACTAAAGGACAATCTCCAGTCTTGCTGGTTAGGGGGATCTCAAAGTTGGCAGTTTGCGCATCCTTGTTAAGCTCTTGCTCAAAGAATTTTAAGCCCGGGTAGTTTCTTCCCTCGCGGGGTGGAACAGTGCATGTTTCTCCAGTGCGAGGGACATATGACGCTTCACCCCTCAAGCGGAACTCAGGCGGGAGTTCAGTTAATAGCGTGAAACTGTCAGGTTGAGCCGTCGAGCAACCTGTAACCCCAAACGTTCCAAAACTGAGGATTGCAACGCGGGCAATGCAACGGAAAAAGTCGCGAGTATCCATGATAAAGTCCTTATTCAGTGCAGTTGGGATAAACGGTGCAATCACGCCCATCCGGCATTTTGAAGGGTTTAAAATCTGTTTTGTTTCCATCACAAAATGCATAGGGGGCCTCGAGGCTATCGCCCATGCAGCGTTTCCAGCCAGTGGGAAATTTTACCCAGTTGTCACCAACAGCCGGTTTCTCCTCGTTTGAAATATCAAAAACTACTTTTAACGTCTTGCCCGCCAACTGAGCACGTTGCAACGGACCCTTTGCCACAGAACCATTTGCCTGTTCGGGAGTTGCCACCGATTTACATTGCAGAATTTTAACGATGTAACGATCAGGCCCTATTGTGCGAAAAAACCATTCGCACTGCTTCTGCAATGTCATGGGTGAGGAAGAGTTTTGACTGTCTGCAGTTCCATCCTGAAAGGCAATGCCCGTGTAATCCCTACCTAAATCGAGCCGTGCAGCTCCATACTTTGCGTCAACCTCATAGCCAAAGCTATCCAGCACCAAAGGACAGCCACCTTCCTTGCTCGTCAGCGGAACTTCGAAACGCGCCGTTTGTGCATCGTTACTCAGCTTCTGCTCAAAAAACTTCAAGCCCGGATAGTTCCTGCCTTTCCGAGGAGGAACCGTACAAGCCTCTCCCGTTCTAGGCACATAAGACGCCTCACCTTTAATGCTGAACCCCGGTGGCAACTCCGTCAGCAACGTAAAGCTGTCAGTAGACTTGATGGCCGAACAGCCAGAAGCCGCCATTGCACCAGCAACAGCGAACAACCAAAGCATACATCCCGAAAAGGTCGCGTTAGACACCTCAACCTCACCCACGCTCTGACTGCCCTAATTGCGCATCAAACACCCGCTGGCACCGCGCAAAATGTTGCTCCGGCGTCTCACCCGGCAGAGGCTGCCAAGCCATATCGTCCGCGCACTGCGGAGCAAGTCTCAGGCTGAGCATGAACTCACGCTGTTCCGGCGTGTTCCATTGCCAGGCCTCAAGCAGGTCCATCTGCTCTTCCAGCCATTCGCGGACATTGCGGGTTTCGGAGAGTTTGGCGGCGGCCTCGACGTGGTACACCAGCAACCAGCGTTTCAGGTTCTCGCGTAAGATGTTGCGCGTACGCTCCGGCGAGTTTGGAATTCGTAACCATGGCGCGGGGTTTGGTACTGGGTACCTGCCGGGCCTGGCGTTATCTGCGCTTTTCCACTTCTCCTCATCCCAATACAACACGCTGCTGATCGGACCTAACAGCAAGGAGCGTTCGGCCTCGCTCAGGTTGGCAAGGCAGCGAGCAATCACGCGATTATCCTGAAAGCGGAACAACGAACGTTCGCCATCTTCCTCGATAACCATTCGGGCTTGCCAGTGTAGGGTCAGGCTGTCGAGATCAGCCTTGTCCATGCTGCCGATCCAGCCCCAGTTGCGCTGTGGGTCGTCCAGCAGTTTGCGGAAGGCATCGGCGCCGGGATTGTGCAGTTCGGTCAGCCAAGGGCTGATGGCGGCGAACTCGGCGTATTGGGTGCGTCGATAGAGTTGCACTGAGTGCTGCATCAGGCCGGCGCTGTAGAGCGACGTGACCGGGTTCGGTTCGGCGAGGCTGTCGAGGGCCAGGATCAGGACGCGATTGAGTTTAGCTTGCTCGCCGAGCCAGTTGTTCAGTGCGTCGCTCATGCTGTTGCCCCCAAATCACATTTTCCTTCACGGCAGGCTTCGCAAATCGGGCAGCGGATATCACCGGCTGCCCGGGCCGCTTTGGCCATGGCCATTTGCACGGCGGCCGGGACGAGCAGGGCGCCGGCCTTGTCTTTGGCGGCGGCCCATGGGATTACCGGGTCGAGAATCTGGATTCCCGTACCGGCGCCGGGAGCGCCGCCGGAATTCACCTTCACCTCAGCCCCGCTAATCGTCACCCCACCCGCATCAATCTTCACAAAACTCCCGCCAGCCTTGGCCGTCAGCTCCATCCCACCCTCAACCACCACCTTCTCCCCGGCGTGGTAATGAATCTCCGACCCGGCCTCAACAAACTGCGCCGTCCCCACTTTCACATGCCGGGTCACGCCGACAGTCAGGTGATCATCCGCCCGCGCTTCAGTCTTGCGATCCAGGTGGGTGAGGCGGTGCTCTTCCACCTTGAACTCGCTGAACGCGTTGGCTTCGACCGTGTCATGCCGTTCGTTGCCGATGCGGATTTTCTGGTCGTGCTCGATGTTTTCATCCCAGTCGCGCTGGGCGTGCAGGTAGATCTGTTCCGCGCCTTTCTTGTCTTCGATGCGAAACTCGTTGTAGCCCTTGCCGCCCGGTGAACTGAGGGTCTTGAAAGTGCTGCGGGTTTTGTTTGCCGGCAGGTCGTAGGGGACGATGTTTTCCTTGTGGTACAGGCAGCCGGTGATCAGCGGTTGGTCGGGGTCGCCTTCGAGGAAGGTGACGAGCACTTCCATGCCGACTCGCGGGATGGCGATGCCGCCGTAGGCGTTGCCGGCCCAGCCGGTGGCGACGCGCAGCCAGCAGCTGCTGGTGTCGTGGCCCTGGCCGTCGCGGTCCCAATGGAATTGCACTTTGACGCGGCCGTATTCGTCGCAGTGAATTTCTTCACCCGCCGGGCCGGTGACGATGGCGGTCTGGCTGCCCAGCACTTTCGGTTTCGGGTGTTCCAGGGCCGGGCGGTAATGCGCGTCCCACGGCGTGGCGAGGAAGCGGTTGCGGTAGCCCTGGTGGAAGTCGTCCTTGTTATCGGTGACGTCGCTGGTGATGTTCTCGCCGAGTACTTGCGGCTGCTTGCCTTCGTGGACGATTTCCAGCAGCAGCCAGAGGTCGTTCCACTCGGCGCGCGGGTGTTCGCTCAGGGCCATGAAGTGGCCGCTGACCAGGGTCGGTTCGTCGCCTTTGCCTTCGGCCAGTTGGTAGTCGCTGCGATGGCGTTCGAGGGCACGGGTCGCCAGTTGCTTGCCACGTGCGCGGTCGGTGAAGCGGCCGGGGTAGTCGTAGTCTTCGAGGTCCGGGGCGAACGCGCTTTTGGCCGCGCCCTCAGGCAGCAGGCGCGGTTTTTCGAAATCGTAGTCGCGGCGACTGACGCGGGTGGTACGGGTTTCCAGGCGCAGGTTGAAGCGCTTGATCACCGGTTTCTCGGTGGCCATACCGGAGTCTTGCTGGTAACTCACCGGCGCGAGTTTGCGGAACACCGTCTGGTCATCGCCGAACACCAGTTTGTGGCCGCTGGCCGAGTGCTGGAAATGAAAGTGAATGCCTTCCTCTTCGCACAGGCGCTGGATGAAGTGCAGGTCGGATTCGTCGTACTGCACGCAGTACACACGCTCGGGGTAGATGGCGCCGAGCTGGAAGCTGTAGGCGTCGGCCAGAATGCCGCGGGCCTCGAGGACTTGGGCGATGATCTTCGGTACGGTTAACTGCTGGAAAATCTGCTGGTCGTGGTTGTGCCGCAGGTAGGCCAGTTGCGGCACCAGGCTGATGCTGTAGCGGGTCAGGCTCTTGCCGGAGTCGCCTTGCTCGATGCGGTAGACCAGACCATGGATTTTGCCCTGGCCGGTGGCGCCGAAGGTCAGGCAACCGGGCTTGTGCAGTAGCTCTTCGAGTTTCAGGTCGGGGCGGACGCTGACCAGTTCGATGTCGAAACAGAACGGCTGGTTGAGGGCTTCGCGACCGACGAAGCTGAGGACCTGCAGGTCGACGGAAACACCTTCGAGTGTGAGGGAGATATGGATTGCGTTTGCGTCCAGCATGCCTTGAGTTCCGTCCTTTGAAAAAGCAGGGGCGGATGGTGCAGTATTAAAGTGCCATGTTCAAGACGAATATGGAGGGCAAGCTGTATAGGGGAAACCCTTGTCTAGAGGGTTTCGAGCAATGGATATGGGCTTGTGCCGTTGATTGCGGAGTTACAATTTTTCGGTGTGCAACCGGTAGGCCGCCTTCGCGGGCAAGCTTCTCTCCTACAGGATTTGTGGCGAGCCATTGATCATGCCAACGCCGGACCTGTAGGAGCGAGGCTTGCCCGCGAAGAGGCCCTCACATTCAGCGCATTTCCAACTGCTGCCGATACGGCAAATCCGGCCCTGTCTTGCTGCACGTCAGCGCCGCTGCGCTCACCGCAAACCTGAGCATCCCGTCGATCTGTTCACGGCTCAGCTGTTGTAAACCTTCAACCGAATCCAACTGCTGCTCGGTCAGCCAGGTAATCAACGCTGCCTGAAACGTATCGCCAGCCCCCACAGTGTCGGCAATCTTCACTGAACAGGCCGGTACCGACCACGAGCCGTGGGCACGGCTGAATACCGTTGCGCCTTCGCCGCCACGGGTCAGGAACACCACCTGACAGCGATGCTCCAGCCAGCCTTCGATGACGCGCTGAGGATCTTGCTCGGGGTACAACAGACTCAAGTCTTCGTCGCTGACCTTGATCAGGTCGGCCAGCTCCACCAGCGTGGCAATCCGCGAGCGCCACAACTCGATGTTCGGCTCGGGATTGAGGCGCACGTTCGGATCGAGGCTGATCAGGCGTTTGCCGCTTTCCCGTTGCACCAATGCCAATAACGTATCGGCAATCGGCTGAACCACCAGCGAAAACGAGCCGACATGCAAACCGCGCACTTCAGGCCCCAGCTCTGGCAGATGCGCCAGGCTCAACTGCCGATCAGCGCAGCCTTCGCCACGAAAGCTGTAGTGGGGCGAGCCATTGGCACCGACCGCGACCATCGCCAAGGTGGTCGGCGCGGCAAAGTCCACGAGGTAGTCCGGGCGCACACCTTCATCCTGCAGCACTTGTTGCAAACGTCGGCCGAGGTAATCGGTCGATAGCCCGCCAAACAGTGCCGCGTCCACGCCCAAGCGGCGCAAACCTACGGCCACATTGAACGGTGAGCCGCCGGCAATCGCCTTGAAATTCACTTTGGATGCCAGGCCGCTGGCATCGTCTTCGCTGAAGAAATCGAACAGTGCTTCGCCACATACCAGATACATAGTTTCTCGCTCTTTAAAGGGTTGCGACATGCTGTCGATAGCGTTCATAGGCCTGCTGACAGGCCGCTACATTTTCTGCAATCGGTAAGGTTTCACTGGCCAGATCGAGCTTTACGCAACGCTCGCACAAGTCCGCCAGACTGTCTTCGTGACCGTTTGCCCAGGATTTGCACCACGCCGCCTGAATCGCTGCGCCGAGGGCCGCGGCCTCGCTTTGTTCAGTACAAATCACGGGTGTATTCATGATGTCAGCGACGATCTGCCGCCACACCGGGCTCTTCGAACCACCGCCGATCAGGCAGATGCGCAGGCTTTGTAAGCCATTCTGGCGCAGCAGGTCCAGCCCGTAGCGCAAACCGAAGGTGGTGCCTTCTACCACGGCGCGGCACAGGTTGGCCCGGGTCAGGTTGGTCATGGTCAGCCCCAGCAGACTGCCGCTGGCATGGGGCAGGGCAGGGACGCGTTCGCCATTGAGGAACGGCAGCATGCACACGCCGTCGGCACCGATCGGCGCTTGCTCGACCAAGCCGTTGAACGCCTCGATATCCAATTCGAACAACTCGCGAATCGCGCCGGTCGCGTTGGTCAGGTTCATCGTGCAGATCAGCGGCAGCCAGCCGCCGCTGGAGGAGCAGAACGTCGCGACCGAGGCGTCCGGGCTGACGTTTGCTTGTTCGGCATAGGCGTAAACCGTGCCCGAGGAGCCGAGGCTCATGGTGATCGCGCCAGGCTTTATATTGCCGGTGCCGATGGCGCCCATCATGTTGTCGCCGCCGCCGCTGGAGACCAGTGCGTGCGGGTTGATGCCGAGGTGTTCGGCGATACTCGGCAGGATTGTGCCGACCGGTTGGTGGGCATCGATCAGCTCCGGGAGCGCGGCTTGCAGGCGCCCGGTGGGGTCGATGTCGCGCAGCAGTTGCAAGTCCCATTGGCGGGTGCGCACGTTGAAATACCCGGTGCCCGAGGCATCACCGTACTCGCTGCAACTGCGCCCGGTGAGCCAGTAGTTGAGGTAGTCATGGGGCAGCAAAATGCGGGCGATCCGGGCGAACACTTGCGGATGTTGTTCTTTGGTCCAGAGCAGTTTGGACACGGTGTAGCCCGGCGCGATGACGATGCCGAGGCGTTCCAGGGAACCTTTTTCGCCGCCCAGATGGGCGAGCAAGCGGTCGTTCTCCGGCGTGGACTCGGTGTCGCACCAGAGCTTGGCCGGGCGCAACACCTGGCCGCGATCGTCGAGCATCACCAGGCCATGCTGCTGGCCGGAAACACCGATGCCGAGGATGGCCTGACCGTCTACATTCGCTGCGAGCAATGCACGGTGGGTGGCCAGGGTAAAGGCTTCCTGCCATTGGACAGTGTCTTGCTCGCGACGACCATTGGCGCCGCTGATGAGGCTGTGGGCAGCGGCGCCCTGACCGAGGACCTGGCCGCTGTGCGCGTCGAGGATCACGGCTTTGGTGCCTTGGGTGCCGCAATCGATGCCCAGGAATAATTGTTGGTTTGCCATGGAAGATCCTTGGTGTGTCAGGTCGATCTCAGTGAAGCCAATCGCGAGCAGGCTCGCTCCCACATTGGATCGTTGTCGAACACAGAGTCTGTGTTCGCTGAAGATCTACTGTGGGAGCGAGCCTGCTCGCGATGACGGCAGCCAATTCGGCACCGCACTTACGCCAAAACCCGCTCCAGCGTCCGTGTCACCCCAACATCGCGCAAGCTGTTACAGCACCACTCGAACGCAGCGACAAACTCCGGTGAACGCGGTATCGCCGTCCCAAAAATTTCCTCCACTTCCAACAACCGCTGCGTGATCAACACATCATCGGCCACCAGCGCCTGGCAGAACGCCGCCCGTGGATCCGGAATTGCATAGGTCTGGCCATTCTCATCCACGCCTTTGAGGTACAGCGCCCAAGCCGCCACCACCAGCGCCGCACGTTTGGTTTCCTGGCCATCAGCAATCAAGCGATTGATCGTCGGCACAGTGAATTTCGGAAACTTCGACGAGCCATCCGAACATACCCGCTCCAGCTGATCGGCAATCGCCTGATTGGAGAAGCGCGCCACCAGGGTGCTTTTGTACTCGGTCAGGTCGATCCCCGGCACCGGCGCCAGTTGCGGCGTCACGTCCAGGTCCATGTAGGCGCGCATGTAGCGCACGAACAGCGGGTCGTTCATGGTTTCGTGAACGAAGCGGTAACCCTTCAAAAAGCCCAGGTAGGTCAAGGCCAGATGGCTGCCGTTGAGCAGTTTGATCTTCATCTCTTCGTAAGGCGTGACGTCGTCGGTGAACTGCACGCCGACCTTTTCCCAGGCCGGGCGACCGTTGACGAATTTGTCTTCCAGCACCCATTGCACAAACGGCTCGCAAACCACCGGCCAAGCGTCATCCACTGCATGTTTGTCGGCCAGTTGCAGACGATGCTCGGTGCTGGTCATCGGCGTGATTCGGTCAACCATCGCATTAGGGAAACTGACATGGTGCTCGATCCAGTCGCGCAGATCGGCGTCGCGCAGGGCGGCGAATGCCAGCAAGGCTTTACGGGTCACGGCGCCGTTGTGCGGCAGGTTATCGCAAGACATCAGCGTGAACGCGGGTGTACCGGCTGCACGACGTTTGGCCAGTGCGGCGCAGAGGAAACCGAACACGGTTTTCGGTGCGTTCGGGTGAGCCAGGTCGTGCTGGATCTGCGGCAGGTGCGCCATGAACTCGCCGTTGCTGTCATCGATGCAATAGCCGCCTTCGGTGATGGTCAGCGAGACGATGCGGATATCTGGATGGGCGAGTTTGTCGATCAGCACTTCGGCGCTGTCTTCGGCCAGCAGCATGTCGCGGATGGCGCCGATCACCCGCACTTCAGCGTCGTCGCTGTCGCCGAGTTCGAACAGGGTAAACAGATAATCCTGCTCTTTGAGATCGTCCCGGGCGCGGCGATCTTCAGCGCGCAGGCCGACCCCGCAAATGGCCCAGTCCAGCGCTTCGCCGGTATTCATCAAGGCATCGGTGTAGTACGCCTGATGCGCACGGTGGAAACCGCCGACGCCAATGTGCGCGATGCCTTGGCGGGTGTCGCTCAGGGTGTAGGCGGGCAGGGCCACCTCGGGGGCGAGGCGGTTGAGGTTCTGTCTATTCAGTTTCATCGCATGCTCTCGGATCAGGCTGCGGCGCGCAGTGGGCGGGTCAGCGCCATGCCGTCGGCATCGAATAAATGGCAGTGTTCGGCATCCAGGTGCAGGCTCAGGGTTTCGCCATAACGGCTGGCCAGATCGCCGCGAACACGCATGGTCAGCGCTTCGCCGGACGACGTCAGGACGTGGCAGAAAGTGTCGCTGCCCAAACGCTCGCTGACGTCGGCAGTGACTTGCAGGGTGCAGTCGCCGGGTTGCGCCAGCTGCAGATGTTCCGGGCGAATGCCCAGGGTCACCGCGCCGCCGACGCTCAGGTTGGCGCCGCTCAGCGGCAACGTGATGCGGGTTCCTGCGTCCAGCAGCACTTCGCAGCTCCGGCTTTCGACGCGGGTGACTTTGCCCTTGAGGAAGCCCATTTTCGGCGTGCCGAGGAAGCCTGCAACAAACAGGTTGGCCGGCTGGTGATACAGGTCCAGCGGCGAACCGACTTGTTCGACTTTGCCGCCATTGAGGACGACGACTTTGTCAGCCATGGTCATGGCTTCGACCTGGTCGTGGGTCACGTAGATCATCGTGGCTTGCAGTTCTTTGTGCAGGCGCAACAGTTCCAGGCGCATCTGCACCCGCAGGGCGGCGTCGAGGTTGGACAGCGGTTCGTCGAACAGGAAGATTTTCGGGTTGCGCACGATCGCCCGGCCGATGGCCACGCGTTGACGCTGACCACCGGACAGTTGCTTGGGCTTGCGTTCCAGCATCGGCCCGAGTTCAAGGATGCGCGCCGCTTCGCCGACTTTCTTCTCGACTTCGGCTTTCGCTACACCGGCCAGGTCCAGCGCGAACGACATATTTTTGCGCACGCTCATGTGTGGGTACAGGGCGTAAGTCTGGAACACCATCGCCAGGTCGCGTTTGGCCGGGCTGACTTCGGTGATGTCGCGGCCATCCAGTTCGATGGTGCCACCGCTGACTTCTTCAAGGCCGGCGATCAGCCGCAGCAGGGTGGATTTACCACAGCCCGACGGGCCGACGAACACCACGAATTCCTTGTCATTCACTTCCAGGTCGATGCCTTTGATGATGGAAAAACCTTCGAAGCCTTTTTGCAGATTTTTGATTTTCAGGTTGGCCATGATGATGGGCCTCCGATTGTTGTTTTTTAAGATCAAAAGATCGCAGCCTTCGGCAGCTCCTACACGGAACGTCCGGCCGATGCGGTGCCCCTGTAGGAGCTGCCGCAGGCTGCGATCTTTTGCTTTTGATTCATTTCACGGCGCCGAACGACAGGCCGCGGACCAATTGTTTCTGGCTGATCCAGCCGAAGATCAGGATCGGCGCACAGGCCAGGGTCGACACCGCCGATAACTTGGCCCAGAACAAACCTTCGGGGCTTGAGTACGAGGCGATCAACGCGGTCAGTGGCGCGGCCTGGGACGAGGTCAGGTTCAGCGACCAGAACGCCTCGTTCCAGCACAGGATCAGCGACAGCAGAACCGTGGAAGCCAGGCCGCCCTTGGCGATCGGCAGCAACACCCGGACCATTTCCTGCCACAGCGTTGCGCCGTCCAGGCGTGCGGCTTCGAGGATGTCTTTGGGGATGTCTTTGAAGTAGGTGTAAATCATCCAGACCACGATCGGCAGGTTGATCAGCGTGTAAATCACGATCAGCGCGATGCGCGTGTCCAGCAGGCCGAAGCTCTTGGCCAGCAGGTAGATCGGCATTAACACGCCCACCGGCGGCAGCATCTTGGTCGAGAGCATCCACAACAGCGTGCCTTTGGTGCGCTGGGTTTCGTAGAACGCCATGGAGTAGGCCGCCGGCACCGCGATCAGCAGGCACAGGGCCGTGGCGCTGAAGGAAATCACCACCGAGTTCCAGGCGAAGCTGAAGTAGTCGCTGCGCTCGTTGATGTGCAGGTAGTTCTCCAGCGTCGGCGTGAAGATGAATTGCGGCGGTGTGGCGAACGCGTCGATTTCGGTTTTGAAACTGGTCAGCACCATCCAGAAGATCGGGAAGAAGATCAGAATCGCGATGGCCCAGGCCAGAGTGCCGAGCAGCAGGCTTTGCAGGCGGCGGGATTGTTGAAGAGTCATGGCGCAGGCCTCAGGCTTTGTCTGTCAGATTTTTGCCGATCATCCGCACCAGCACGATGGCCGCGACGTTGGCAATCAACACCGCGATCAAACCACCGGCGGACGCCATGCCGACGTCGAACTGCACCAGCGCCTGGTTGTAGATCAGGTAGGCGAGGTTGGTCGAGGCATAACCGGGGCCACCGTTGGTGGTGGTGAAGATTTCGGCGAACACCGACAGCAGGAAGATGGTTTCGATCATCACCACCACCGCAATCGGCCGGGCCAGGTGCGGCAGGGTCAGGTGCCAGAAGATCGCGATGGGACCGGCACCGTCCAGGCGCGCGGCTTCTTTCTGTTCCTGGTCGAGGGACTGCATGGCGGTCATCAGAATCAGGATCGCGAAGGGCAGCCATTGCCACGAGACAATGATGATGATTGACAGCAGCGGGTAATGCGCGAGCCAGTCCACCGGCTGCGCGCCGAACAGCTTCCAGATGTAGGCGAGAATCCCCGAGACCGGGTGAAAGATCAGGTTCTTCCAGATCAGCGCGCCGACGGTGGGCATGATGAAGAACGGCGAGATCAACATCACCCGCACGATGCCGCGACCGAGAAACTCACTGGCCTCCAGCAACGCGCTGATCAACACGCCGAACACCACGCTGATCAGCAGCACGCTGCCCACCAGCAACAGGGTGTTGGTGGCGCCGGGCAGAAAGCCCGAGTCGCTCAGAAAGTAGCTGAAGTTCTCCAACCCCACGAACTGGTTTTCACCGGGGTAGAGCAGGTTGTAGCGAATCATTGAAAAGTAGACGGTCATGCCCAGCGGCACGATCATCCACAGCAGCAACAGCGCCACCGAGGGGCTGACCAGAAACCAGCCGGGGTTGGTCAACCGGCTTTTACGCACCGGCTGGGCAATGTCCATGTGAGCTTTGACAGTTGAAATATTCATGGTGTTAAAACCGATTAAGAACAGACAAATGAAGATCCAATGTGGGAACAGGTTTGTGTGGCGAGGGAGCTTGCTCCCGCTGGGTCGCGAAGCGGCCCCAAAAGCTTTGCGACTGCTTCGCAGCCGAGCGGGAGCACGCTCCCTCGCCACAAAAGCCTGTTCCCACAGTTGTTATTGCGCGGTTACTTTGGGATAACCGGCGCGCTTCATCTCACGTTCGGTGGTTGACTGGGCGGCGGTCAAAGCCTGGTCGACCGTGGTCTGGCCGATCAGCGCTGCCGAGAACAGCTTGCCGACCTGGGTGCCCACGGCCTGGAACTCAGGAATGGTCACCAACTGGATGCCGACATAGGGCACGGGCTTGAGGGACGGTTTACTCGGGTCCGCAGCCTTCAGCGATTCCAGCGTTACCTTGGCGAACGGCGCGGCGCTCATATAGGCCTCGGTGTAAGTCGAAGCACGAGTGCCTGGCGGCACGTTGGCGATGCCGTCTTTTTCCGCGACCAACGCACCGTATTCCTTGGAAGTGGCCCAGGCGCTGAACGTTTTCGCCGCGTCCTTGGCCTTGGAACTGGTCGGAATGGCCAGCGCCCAGGAATACAACCAGGCCGAACCTTTGTCGGTAGTTTCATGCGGTGCGTAGGTGAAGCCGACGTGATCGCTGACCTTGCTTTGGGTCTTGTCGGTGACGAACGAGCCGGCGACGCTGGCATCGACCCAGATCGCACACTTGCCACTGTTGAACAGCGCCAGGTTTTCGTTGAAACCATTGCTTGAGGCGCCCGGCGGGCCGGATTTCTTCATGGTGTCGACGTAGAAGTTCAGCGCGTTTTTCCATTCGGGGCCGATGAATTCCGGTTTCCACTGTTCATCGAACCAGCGTGCGCCGTAAGCATTGGCGACGGTGGTGATCAGCGCCATGTTCTCGCCCCAGCCCGCCTTGCCGCGCAGGCAGATGCCGTACTGTTCTTTGTCTTTATGGGTGAGTTTGCTGGCAAATTCGCTGATCTGGGTCCAGGTCGGGCGTTCGGGCATGGTCAGCCCGGCGTCCTCGAACAGGTCGGTGCGGTAATAGGTGATGGAGCTTTCCGCGTAGAACGGTAGGGCATAGAGCGTGCCCTTGACCGAGAGGCCTTCCCGGACTGAAGGGAACACGTCGTCGAGGGCGTAACTGGCCGGCAAGTCCTTCATCGGTTCCAGCCAGCCCTTGGCGCCCCAGAGTGCGGCTTCGTACATGCCGATGGTCAACACATCGAACTGCCCGCCCTGGGTGGCGATGTCGGTGGTCAGGCGTTGGCGCAGGACGTTCTCTTCGAGCACCACCCAATTGAGCTTGATGTCCGGATGCTCGGCCTCGAAGGTTTTCGAGAGTTTTTGCATGCGGATCATGTCGCTGTTGTTGACGGTGGCAATGGTCAGGGTCTGGGCGCCGAGGCTGACGCTACTGAGGGTCATGCAGGTGAGAGCAAGCAGAGCTTTTACAGAAGGTTGCATCGTGCACTCCTTTTCTGCACCCGGCGGGTTACAGAAGGACAGTTATTGTTTTTGTGTCTTCCTGCGCAGGAAGAATGTGCACTGATTACAGCCTTCAATTGATGGGGTGACAAATCATCCATCGCACTGTGACCGATACTTTTTTGCACTGGGGTTCAATGCGGGAAGCACAGAGGACGGTGTTTTAGCGGTTAACCCCGATTGAATCCGTACAGGTTTATACGGCCGAAAATCAAAAGATCGCAGCCTTCGGCAGCGCCTACAGAATCACGCGATCCCTGTAGGCGCTGCCGAAGGCTGCGATCTTTTGATCCTGCTTTTATCCGTGGTTTTGCTCAGTCAAACGCTGCACCGCCAACCGCCGGTAGTGCGACGGCGTCATGCCCTTGAGCTGTTGGAAACGCCGGTTGAAGTTGGAAATATTATTGAAGCCCGATTCGAAACACACATCGGTCACCGTTTTGTCGCCATCGGCCAGCAGCTCGCAGGATTTGCTGATGCGCAGGCGATTGACGAATTCGATGAAGCAGCGCCCCGTGGCCTGTTTGAACACTCGGCTGAAGTAGGTTGGCTTCAGACCCAGGTGCTCGGCGACTTCTTCCAGCGGCAGTTCCCGGGCGTAATGGGCAAAGATGTAATCCACCGCCCGGTTGGTGCGGTCGATATTGTGTTCATCGGCCAATTGCGGCGTCGTGGCACCGGACAGCAACTGATAGTCATCGGATGCTGCCAGCAACTCCAGCAGAATGAAAAAATGCCCGAGCCGGGTCATGCCCTTGGTATCAGCGATGCGCTGCATCAAGGTCATGGCCTGGCGAATCGTGCGCTTGCAGCGAAACTCGATGCCGTACTGCGCGCGCTCCAGCAAGGGTGCAAGCGTCTTGAGCTCGGCGAACACCTGATGGCCGCTTTCGAACAGTTCGTCAGTGAAATTGACCAGCATGTCGCGCTTGGGCACCACTTCGTCTTCGGCCACCTGGCTGATCCAGTTGTGGGGCAGGTTGGGGCCGGTCAGGAACAGCGTTTCCGGGTAGAAGTTGCCGATGTAGTCACCGATGAACACCTTGCCGGAGCTGGCGATGATCAGGTGCAGTTCGTATTCCTTGTGAAAATGCCAGCGCACCAAAGGGCAGGGGAAGCCATGCTGACGATAGATGATGGACAACCCGTTATGGTCGTCCATCAATTCGTAGGAAGGATCGGTAACTCTGGCTGGTCGGCTCATGTCAGGACACTTTTATTGTTATCGCCCGTTGATCATGCCTCTTTCCAGGCTCTCTGTGCCAGCCTGCAACACTGATCGCTCATGCCGGCTCATGCAACGAGCGGCCATACACGGCTTTCATGCTGGACGCGCTCCAGCAGTAGCGGACAATCTCGCACTCGTCGAAAAAATCGATACTAATGATGCTGCAACGGGTTACCCAGTCGCGGGTGGTATTGAACCAGTCATTGATCTGGCTTTTTATATGTTGCGGGCCGCCCAATAGTGAATAGGTGGTCGCCGACAGCGACCAGAGAAACGTTTCGTAGGGCGCATCTTCAAGGGTTGTAGCGATATGGTCACGCAGCTCGCTGGTATCAGTGAATGCCTGGTCGTGCCACTTGTGCGGTATGCGCGGCCAGAAGTACTTGCTGTCCAGCCCCGACGCGCCTTGGGCCGCCATGACGATGCGGCGCAGTGAGCTGGTACGCTTGAGTTCGCCCACGGTTTTCAATGCGTCGCTGTGCGGGATGATTCGCAGCCCAAGGCGACGCACCAGTACGTCGTTGAGTTTCCGATAGTCGAAGGGTTTGCCCGTAAGTCCAAGTTGATGAAAGTCCAGCACGATGAATTCATCCGGATTTCGATCGAGAAAGGTTGATACTGCATCGATCAGTTCATCGAGGATCCGATGGGATTGAAACCCATTGTGATGAAAGTAAAACACCGGCTCTACAGGACCGAATGTGTAGCCAAGCCGCAGATCGAAAGCCCGCGCGCCATTGGCCAGTTGCCAGGCAAATGAATCGTTCTGGCAGGTTGTCCAGTTGCCGACCACCACTTCATAGTTGGGGGCTTTTTTGTCCATGCCGGCATTGTGCGTGCCGGGCCAGACTATGTCGGTCAGCTTCAACTGATCGATATCCAGTACGTTGCTCATCCATTTCTGTTTGTCGAGCGTTCCTGCTGCACTGTGAGTCATGATTATTCCTTGTGCGTTAATTTCGCCCCGTCCGTGGGGCGAAGTGGTTAATGACCGGAAGCGGCGAAGGGCTGCGTCCGGATTGTCAGGCTGTCATAAAGACAAGTTCAGAAACCAGCATAGGAGTGCTCGGCAGTATTGCCAGCGATAGAAATATCTCCACAAATATAGCTAACTGATGGCGCGTCGGAGTGGGACTGTTTGATTTTGTTGTTCGCTTTTATCAAGCTCGCGGCTCGGCAACAAGAAACTATTTTTGACTCTTCAATGAAATCGACATTGATGATGTTGCAGTGGGTAGCCCAATCGCGTTTGGCGAGATCGAACCACCAATGAGATGTGAAAGTGTAAGTGGTCAAGCATTGGATTGATGCAGGGTATGTGGTTTATATGTTCTTTAGTTGAAGGCGGTTGAAAGCCTGGTTATTGATTTCGGTTCTTTGCCTCGATCCACTGTGCCATATACTGAGTACTTTTATGTTGATGGTGACGCAACATGCTGCCGGTGAAGTTATCCCTTCTAAGTTGTGCCAGGTGTTGCTGGCAATACAACAACTTCTCGATCAGCGCCGGGCCATGTATCGACGGCTGATAACGCTCGGCTAATAACGTCTGCCCATGGGATTGGGCGCTCATCCAGAGGTCTTTGTCTTTATAAAGACGAATTGCACAATCGGCGAACTCGCGCGCGGTTCGGGTCACGGCGCCCGGCCACGGCTGTTCGCGGTGCATCGCTTCTGCGCCAATCGGGGTGGTGATATTGGGCGTGCCACACAGCATGGCGTCGACAATCTTGCCTTTGATACCGGCACCAAAGCGTAACGGCGCCAGGCATACCCGCGCCGCGGACATGACTTGCAAGGCATCTTCTGCCCAGTTCATCACGTGAAACCCTTGGGCCGCATTATGCAAGGCGGTGGCTTTGGGCGGCGTATAGGCGCCATAGATATGCAGTTGCGCCTCTGGCAGCTGCGCACGGATCAGCGGCCAGATCGTGGTTTTCATCCAGAGCACGGCGTCCCAGTTGGGCGCGTGGCGGAAGTTACCGATACTGAGGAAATGCGCACGGTCTTCAAAAACTGGCGATGCGGTGGTCAGCGGTTCGACCATCAACGGACACCAGTGCAGCAGTTGTTGCGGCAACCCGAACTGCTCGACCAGCAATTCAATCTCCACTTCGGAGATCATCAGGTTCAAGTCGCAACGATACAGCGCGGCGATCTCCCGTTTTGCCAGATCGGTTTCGGCCATGAGCTCGAACTCTTCGCGCAATGCAGGGGCGAACAACTCACTGAAATCATTGCCGTCATCACTGGCCTTCAAGCGCACCTTGAGTCGCTGATGCCGGGCATGTCGCAGGCTTTGCAGGTCGGAGGTCTCCAGCACGCGCAAGGCGTCGGGGCAGTGTTTCTCTACTCGCCAGCCGAACTGTTCTTCCATCATGAACTGGTCGAACAACACGATATCCGGTGCCAGTTCACTGACAAAGGTGTCGAAACTGCTGTTATTCAACTCGATCGGCACTTCGCGGATGCCCAACGCGGTCAGGTCCGCACGGTGCTCACCGGTGCCGGCCGGGCTGCTGAAGGTGATGTCCCAGCCTTGTTGCAGGAACATATCGAGGATCTGCATCACATGCCCACTGGCCGCAGAAGAGCGGGGCTCGGGCCAGACGTAACCAATCACCAGGACTTTGTTTGCGCGGGGGTGGGTCATGAATAGTGATCCTTTGCAGCAAGCGAGGAGGCAAAAAGGGCGCAATTAAACCACAGTACAGTAGTGGTCGCATGCGCCCGGTATCGGTAACTCGGTATGTCTGAAACTTGGAGGATGTTGATTTTTACCAGTGTCTGCCCACTGATGTATCCATGGTTGGCATTTTTGAGTGCCGCTTTCATGGTCGCTATATTCTGCTGATACGCTTGCTTGTTGGTTTTTAATTGGCTTAGCAGCGATGTCGTCAATGCAAACGAGTCGGCATTTTTAAACGCCATGGAGCTGTTGTAGTTGGTATTTGGAAAACTCGGCAGGCCCATGGACATCTTGCCGTTGGCGAGATTCAGGAGTGGACTAACGTCCAATTGTTGAGAGCCACCCCATTGAGCAAAACGGTCGAGATTGTCGTGTCTTGATTCACTGACCCAGGGTGGCGGGTAGCGTTCTGCAAAACGCCTCATCGGCGGGTGGTGCCTTATCCGGATATGTATCCGGAAGAATCTTGACCAATGTCGTTTCGACAACGCCGTCTGCGTACTCAGCCTCGAAGAACTCTGCGCTCCAACCCACCTTGGGAGCACGGAGAGTTGTATGGACTTCCGTTGAGGCCGGCAACTGTGCTGCGGTGTAGCGCACGCCGCAGTTATACCTGAAGTCCCGGGCCTTTGGGTTGTGGGCTGTCCACTGGGTCATCCTGATTGGCATTTCGGACAAGGTCAGCTGCAACTTGGTTGATGTGGCGTCCAGGTGCTGTTCCTGTGCCTTTAACCTCGGTGCGGTATTGCCGGTCTGCCGCCGCTTGATGTAAGGAATCAGGTTCGCTTCAACAAACGCCCGCACATCGTGGGCGGCATTGGGAATGACCCGAAGTGTATTGTCACCCGGCAGATCCGCAAGATACTGGCGCGAAGCATCCGGGATGAAGAAATCATCGCCACTGGCGTTGACGATGTATTTCGGGATCTTCAAGCGGTCGATGTAGCCGGATAGATTTCGATAGTTCATCGGATCTTCGACTTGCAGCAACTTCTTGAACGGCTCGCTCTTGCGTTGGGCGATCACGCCTTGCAAGTAGTAGTCGATGTACGCCAGAGGCCAGTTACCGCCGTAAGCCAGAAACGTCTGGTCGAACACTTTGTCCGTGTTCAAGACGTCTATGACAAACGGCACGATGCTATCGACGCGTGAGTCCGAAAGGGCGGACAGCCATACCGCCCAACCGCGTTTCGACGCGCCGGTGGCAAGAAAACTCACCACCTGGCCTGGCTGCGTTTCCTTTTGTGTCAGGTCCATGGCCTTGACCAACGCTTCCATCATCGGCACATGCAGCGACATAAAGGGTTGTTGTTCCGGCGCCTGCATGAATAGTTTCCAGCTGTGGGCAACGCTGCCATCTTCTGTGCGCGGCACGCCGTCATCGCTGTAGGTCAAATACTGGTTAGGGACATTGCTGACAGCCACTACGATCAAACCGGTTTGCCGGGCAATGTTGAGTAATGTGTGCTGCGAAAAGTTGTTGGGTGCTCCCGGAGACTCACCGGGCAAAGGCTGGTTGACGCCGTCGTTGGCGACCAGCACGGCACGCGTACCCTTGACGTTGTCGGGAATGTACAGGTCGACTCCATGGGTCCAGTCTGCCGGGGCGACTTGACCGCCCTGGCCCCAGGACTGTGACATCAGTTCGAAGCGCCGGATGTTGACGCCGGGCTGTTGCTCTTGTCCCTTACTGATGTAGTGCAGCGGTTGCGTCGCTTGGGCTTTGCGATAGCAGTTCAATACTTCGCTGAACGCTTGTCCGTTCTGTTCAAAGCAGTGCTGCGGATTGTCGGAAGAGGCTGACTGGCAACCATATCCGGCGATGAGCATTAGCAACAATCCGCTGATTTTCAAATAACGTGCATAGCATTCGGTTTGATTCGGCATGGACCCGGTTCCTTATGAGTGAGAATCACCGGTCCAATCAAACGCCAGGCGGGCGGCCTTTTCTACTGTCAGAGTTGACAGGTTGAGCCGAAAAACGCCGAAAAATGCAGCCTTACGTCGGTTTATGCAGAAGTGGTGGGGGCCACAACCCCAGTCAACTTTCTCAGACCAGCATGCCTTTGACCTTGTCCCGCAACTGATCAATGGAAAACGGCTTGCCAATGATATGCATGCCGTCAGGCACCTCGATGCTTTCGGCATAGCCGCTGGCGAACAGAATTGGCAATTCGGGACGCAGCATGCGCGCCTGCTTCGCCAGTTCCCGACCGTCCATGACCGGCAACCCCACATCCGTCATCAGCAAGTCGATGTCCTGGTCTTCGTCATTTAGAAACTCCAGGGCCTGTTCGCTACCATCCGCCTCGAGTACTTCGAATTCGAGCTCCTCCAGCACATCGACGATCAGCGTGCGTACGATGGCATCGTCTTCGACGACTAGAATGGTGAAGGGGTCAGCGGGCATAGTGGGGCTCTCAAAGGTTGAATTCGCGGTTGCCGGACAATCGAAACCGCCGGGTTCTTGCGTGATTGAGTGATGAATCACGACAGGTTCCCGACGCGCTACAAAAACAATAGCCGCACAAGAGCCGCAGAGAATAACCGCTCCTTTGTCCCAGAGCAGCTAAATGCAGGTTTTTGCCGAAAAACATGTCAGAAAAATGGATGAGCCCGGCCGTTTTGGGGCAGACTCGATGCTTTTCAACAGCACGACAAGGCTTCCCCATGACCTCTGCGTCTTCGGTTGATGAGCAACGATTCCGTAAACTCCTGAGCCGCAACGTCAGCCTGCCATTGGGTGTGGGCGTCATCAGTGCGGTTTTCTTCGTTTCGCTGATCACCTACCTGCTGTCGGTGATTCAGTGGGTCCAGCACACCGACCGGGTGATCAATAATGCCAATGAGGCTATAAAGCTGACCGTCGATCTGGAAACCGGCATGCGTGGGTTCCTGCTCAGTGGCGACGAACATTTCCTCGATCCCTACGAGACGGCCAAGCCGAGAATCGCTGTCGCGCTCAATACCTTGCTCGAATTGACTGCCGACAATCCGGTCCAGACTGATCGTCTGCGCCGGCTCCAGGCCTTGCAGACGGAATGGGCCAATTACGCGCAAGCGATGATCGATTTGCAGCGCGCCAGCGGCGACTACCGTGGCGCCGTCAAGGCCGGGCGTGGCAAGCGGCTGACCGATGAGATCCGCAAGCAATTCGAAGACGTTATCGACCTGGAGCAGCAGTTGCGTGCTACACGCAACGAGGAAGTGCGCCAAACCACGATCTGGAGCATCGCCCTTTATCTGCTGTTCGTGGCCGCTATCAGCGGGTTGCTGGCCTACATTGGCCGTCGGGACTTGCTCAAACTGTCGCAAAGTTACAGCACCAATCTCGCCGGACAACAGGCCAGTGCCCGACGCCTGGAACAGCAAGCCTGGTTACGCAACGGCCAGACCGAACTGGCCGAGCAAGTCCTGGGACAGCTATCTCTCAATGTGTTGGGGCGCAACATTTTGCAGTTCTGCGCGCAATATTTAGGCACGGCTGTCGCGGCGATCTATGTCCGTGAGGATCATGGTGGCCTGAAGCGTATCGCGTCTTACGGTTTCTCCCGGGAACAGGAAGCGCTTGAACAGCAGATCTACAGTGGCGAAGGGATTGTCGGCCAGGTGGCGCAACAGGCGCGTTTGATTCGTCTGGATGACGTACCAGGCGACTACTTCAAAGTCAGTTCCGGCCTGGGCGAAGGTTTACCGCATAGCGTATTGGTGGTGCCGACCAGCGATGACGATCGGGTCAACGGTGTGATCGAACTGGGGTTCCTGCGCACGCTGACGGATCGTGATGTTGAACTGCTCGAATTGATTGCCGGCAACATCGGCACCTCGATCGAAGCCGCTCGCTATCGTCAACGTTTGCAGGAGGTGCTGGCCGAAGCCCAGCAACTCAACGAAGAGCTGCAGGTTCAGCAAGAAGAACTCAAGAGCGCCAACGAGGAGCTGGAAGAGCAGTCGCGGATTCTCAAGGAATCCCAGGGCCACCTGGAAACCCAGCAGGTAGCGCTGGAGCAAACCAACGAACAACTCGCCGAGCAGGGGCAGATCCTGGCCGCGCAACGCGATGCCATGGACCAGAAGAACACTGAACTGAATCGTGTCCAGATTGAACTCGAAGCGCGCGCCGAAGAGTTGCAGCGCTCCAGCAAGTACAAATCCGAATTCCTCGCCAACATGTCCCACGAACTGCGCACGCCGCTGAACAGTTCGTTGATTCTGGCCAGGCTGTTGGCGGAAAACCCGCAGGAAAATCTCAGTGCCGAGCAGGTCAAGTTCGCCGAGTCGATCTATTCCGCCGGCAATGATTTGCTTAACCTGATCAACGACATTCTCGACATTTCCAAGGTCGAGGCCGGCAAGCTTGAGGTGCGAGCGGAAAACACCAGTGTCGCGCGTCTGGTGGAAGGCCTGCGTGGCATGTTCCAGCCGTTGGCTGCGCAAAAGAACCTGGATTTCCAGGTGCAATTGCTGGCCGATGCACCCCTGATGCTGTTCACCGACCGCCAGCGCCTGGAGCAGGTGATCAAGAACCTGCTGTCCAACGCCGTGAAGTTCACCGAGAAAGGCGCTGTCAGCCTGAGCGTCGCTGCTCAACCGGGCGATGGCATTGCCTTTATCATCCGCGATTCGGGCATCGGTATCGCGCCGGATCAGCAGGAAAGCATTTTCGAAGCCTTCCGTCAGGCCGATGGCACCATCAATCGTCGTTACGGCGGCACCGGCCTGGGTTTGTCGATTTCGCGTGATCTGGCCACCTTGTTGGGCGGCTCGATCAGTGTGACCAGTACGCCTGGGCAGGGCAGTGTGTTCACCCTGGTGCTGCCGCAGCATTACGTCGAGCCGGGCGACGCGCCTGTCGAGACGATGGAAGCCACGCCGGTTGTCATGCCCAAAAGCGCCATGGTTGCTGCGCCTGGGCCGCTGATTGCCGCCGTTATTCCGCGTTTCAATGATGATCGCAACAAGGCGCCATTCGCTACCCGCTGCATCCTGGTCGTCGAGGATGAGCCCAACTTTGCGCACATTCTTTACGATCTGGCCCATGAACTGGGTTATCAGTGCCTGGTGGCCCATGGCGCCGACGAAGGCTATGACCTGGCCATGCAGTTCCTCCCTGATGCGATTCTGCTGGACATGCGCCTGCCGGATCATTCCGGGCTGACGGTATTGCAGCGCCTGAAAGAACATGCTGAAACCCGGCACATCCCGGTACACGTGATTTCGGTCGAAGACCGGGTCGAGGCGGCCATGCACATGGGCGCCATCGGTTATGCGGTCAAGCCCACCACCCGCGAGGAGCTCAAGGAGGTATTTGCCCGCCTCGAAGCCAAACTGACGCAGAAGGTCAAACGGGTCTTGCTGGTTGAAGACGACGACGTGCAACGCGACAGCATCGCCCGGCTGATCGGCGACGAGGACATTGAAATCACCGCTGTCGGCCTGGCGCAGGATGCACTGGACTTGCTGCGCACCACGATTTTCGACTGCATGATCATCGACCTGAAGCTGCCAGACATGCTTGGCAACGACTTGCTCAAACGCATGTCCACCGAGGATATCTGCTCGTTCCCGCCGGTGATCGTCTATACCGGACGTAACCTGACCCGGGACGAAGAGGCCGAGCTGCGCAAGTATTCGCGTTCGATCATCATCAAGGGCGCGCGCTCGCCCGAGCGGTTGCTGGACGAAGTGACACTTTTTCTGCACAAGGTCGAATCCCGCTTGTCCCAGGAACGTCAGACGATGCTCAAGATCGCCCGCAGCCGCGACAAGGTTTTCGAGGGCCGCAAAGTGCTGTTGGTGGACGACGATGTACGCAACATCTTCGCCCTCACCAGCGCGCTGGAGCAAAAAGGCGCAATCGTGGTCATTGGTCGCAACGGCCGTGAGGCGATCGAGAAATTGAATGAAGTCGAGGACATTGACCTGGTGCTGATGGACGTGATGATGCCGGAAATGGATGGTTTCGAAGCCACCCTCGAAATCCGCAAGGACCCGCGCTGGCGCAAGCTGCCAATCATTGCGGTGACGGCCAAGGCGATGAAGGACGATCAGGAACGCTGCTTGCAGGCCGGTTCCAACGACTACCTGGCCAAGCCTATCGACCTGGATCGCCTGTTCTCTTTGATTCGTGTGTGGTTACCGAAGATGGAACGAATCTAGTGGAGCGCGACACCGACATCGAATTGCGCTTATTGATCGAGGCGATCTACCTCAGGTACAGCTACGATTTTCGCGATTACTCCAGCGCGTCGATCAAACGCCGGGTCAATCACGCCTTGAGTCAGTTCGAGTGCAAAACCATCTCGGCGCTGCAAGAGAAGGTTCTGCATGATCCGACCGCGTTCATGCAATTGCTGCAATTGCTGACGATTCCGGTCAGTGAAATGTTCCGCGACCCTTCGCATTTCCTGGCGCTACGTCAGGAAGTGGTGCCACTGCTCAAGACTTATCCGTCGATCAAGGTCTGGATCGCCGGTTGCAGCACTGGCGAAGAGGTCTATTCGATGGCGATTCTGCTGCGCGAAGAAGGCCTGCTGGATCGCACCATCCTCTATGCCACCGACATCAACCCGCACTCGCTGGATAAAGCGCGGCAGGGGATTTTCTCCCTGGAGAACGTACGGGCCTACACTCACAACTACCAACAGGCGGGTGGTCAGCGGTCGTTCGCCGATTACTACACGGCGGCCTATGGTTATGCGATTTTCGACAAGAGCCTGTGCGACAACGTGACCTTCGCCGATCACAGCCTGGCCACCGACAGTGTGTTCTCGGAAACTCAATTAATTTCATGTCGTAATGTATTGATTTATTTCAATAAAAAACTTCAGGGTCGTGCGTTGGGCTTGTTTCACGAATCGCTGTGTCATCGGGGTTTTCTGGCACTGGGCAGTAAGGAAACCGTGGATTTCTCGGCCTATGGCAATCAATTTGAAGCATTGGTCAAACCAGAACGGATCTATCGCAAATCATGAATAGGGCAGTGCTGGATACTCATCGGCTGGATCTTCGCGGCATTGGCCGTCTGTTTGTCGAGCTGGAACGAATCGTATGTTAAGTAATGTCCTGGCCAAATTACTGATCGTCGACGACCTGCCGGAAAACCTTCTGGCGCTCGATGCATTGATCAGGCGTGAAGACCGTATCGTCTACAAAGCCCTGTCCGCCGACGAAGCCTTGTCGCTGTTGCTGCAGCATGAATTCGCCATGGCCATTCTCGATGTGCAGATGCCCGGCATGAACGGCTTCGAGCTGGCCGAGTTGATGCGCGGCACGGAAAAAACCAAAAACATCCCGATTGTGTTCGTCAGTGCGGCCGGCCGCGAGCTTAATTACGCGTTCAAGGGCTATGAAAGCGGGGCGGTAGATTTCTTGCACAAGCCGCTGGACGTTCATGCGGTCAAGAGCAAGGTCAATGTCTTTGTCGACCTGTATCGCCAGAGCAAAGCGATGAAGCATCAGGTCGAAGCGCTGGAGCAAAGTCGCCGGGAGCAGGAGGCGCTGCTCAAACAGTTGCAGAACACCCAGAATGAGCTGGAGCAGGCGGTGCGCATGCGTGATGACTTCATGTCTATCGTGGCTCATGAAGTCCGTACGCCGCTCAATGGCCTGATTCTTGAGACCCAGTTGCGTAAAATGCACCTGGCCCGGAATAACGCTGCAGCATTCACGCTGGACAAGATGCACGCCATGGTCGACCGCGACGAGCGGCAGATCAAAAGCCTGATCCGCCTGATCGAAGACATGCTCGATGTGTCGCGGATCCGCACCGGCAAGCTGTCGATCCGCCCCAGTCGGTTTGACCTTGTGCAACTGGTGAACAATCTTCTACAAAACTTTGCCCCGCAGGTCGAGGCCGCGCAATCGTCGGTCATCTTGACGGCCGAGCAGCCGGTGATGGGCCAGTGGGACGAATTCCGTATCGAACAAGTGGTCTCCAACTTGCTGACCAATGCGCTGCGTTATGGCGCCAAGAGCCTGATCGACGTACGCGTGTACAATCAGGACGGGCAAGCGTGGGTTGAGGTTCAGGATCGCGGTATCGGGATCAGTGAAGAGGATCAGCAGCGCATTTTTCAGCAGTTCGAACGGGCTTGCGCCAAGACCGTTGTAGCGGGACTGGGCCTTGGGTTATTTATTTCGGAGCAGATTGTCGCCGCCCACGGTGGCTCCATCACTGTCGAGAGCCGGATTGGCGAAGGCGCCTTGTTTCGCGTTTGTCTGCCGCTGCAGGAAAACAGCCCGATAAACGCAACCTCTGAGTGACCGCACGGTCGTATCAGCAGCTATTTGACCGAACAAAGGCTTTCCATGAGTGAAGATGCACAAGATGTGGTACTGATCGTCGAGGATGACCCTTCGATCTTGATGGTGCTGTCTGCTTACTTGTCGGGTGAGGGTTACCGGGTGCTGCAAGCCGAAAACGGCGAGCAGGCCTTTGAAATTCTGGCGAGCAAACCGCATCTGGACATGATGATCACCGACTTCCGCTTACCGGGGGGAATCACTGGCGTGCAGATCGCCGAACCTGCCGTGAAGCTGCGACCGGAGCTCAAGGTCATCTTCATCAGCGGCTACCCGCAGGAAATTCGCGAGACCGACAGCCCGATCACCCGCAAAGCGCCGATCCTGGGCAAGCCGTTCGATCTGGATGTTTTGCAACAGATCATGCAGGACATGTTGTCCTGACTCCGTGCGCCGGTGGTGTGCCAGCGCACGGGGAATCACGACGTCGACGCTGCTACTTCACCTGATCCGCAGCGCTGTAGATGAACTGCGCATTGGTAGAGGCGGTTGTCGGCAAGATGATTTTGATGATGGGCATCACCCGACCTCCGGTCTTGTTATAGAAGTCCTGCTGGTCATGCTGCGCTCCGGCCAGGCCGCCGTCGAGGTAGAAGAACGCTTCGATGGGCAGCTCATTGGGAATGTTTTGCGGCCAGGTCGCCAAAATCAATTCGATGTAATCATGAGCACCAGCAAAGAAATTACCCAGCTGATGTGCTCGAATCGTTTGATAGAAAGAATCGGCCCCCAGGTTATTCATTGAGTCGCGCACATCGAAACTGCAAAGGTTCCAGGCGTTCGTACTACGGTTTGCCAGCCACTGCTCGGCGGTGGTGACGCCGATGGTCTGGCAGCGACGACTGCGGTCGGTGGAGTAGGGGTGCGCCCCGCAGCCCGGCGCCAGTCTCAATTGGGTTGCGCCATCCAGCGGGTAAGAACACAGCACTTCGATCTGCCGCGTACCCGCCGGTTTTGCCAGCACCGGGTAGAAGATAAAGCCGTTTTTCTGTCCGAATACCAAGCCGGTGAATTTGGCGTCCTTACTTAAGTACGAAAAAGACACGCCGCCACTTTTTTGTGAGTGCGGGCTGGGGTTCCAGCTTGAATAAGCAGTCGAAGCGATGGTAGACCTCAGCATGACCCCGCGACAGAGAAAGGCGGGCATCGAGGGTTTGCCGCAATCACGGCGAACATCGTTGTAGCGACTGGTCAGATTTGCGGCAACGCTGACGCCATTCTGCGCTGCACTCGACGTGGTGCTGGCAATGCCGGTTTCAGCTTGCATGAGCCCCATGGGGGCTTGCTCGACCGGAGCCGGTTGTTGTTCTTTCTGGCCTTGCTGCTGATCGCGAACCTGACAGCCCGCCAAAACAACCATCAACATAAGCGCAGTTATTTTTTTCATTGCTTGTCCTCCCCTTGAAGGTTGACCCGCTCAAGGCAGGCGAGCGCAGGCGGCCCTCCAACGGGTACGCTGCGTACTTCAGAAGGGATTTAAACCTCAAGGAATTGCTGTGAATAGCTGTCAGAGTTGACAGGTGACAACCTTTACGCTGGCGTATAGCGTGGTCGATTGATCGACGCGCAATTGCGTTTTTTGAGCGGTCTACCAGCCATTGCGCTCAGGCGCAGCGAAATTTGACGACTGCCTAAAGCCCTTGCTGCAGCGCCGGATCGTCGGGGTTTAGCTGCTCCAGCTGTGCCAACAGAATCTGTACGTTCTGCAACTGACCGCTTTCCTTCCAATAGTTGATCAAGAGCACACGCGCCTTGCGATTGGCCGGGTGGCGCTGGACGATTTCCTGCAGCTGGTTCTGCGCCGCTTCCAGCTCTTGCTCGCCATGCAGCGTGGTGGCCAGGTCGTAGCGGTAATCCTTGTTGTCCGGTTCAAGCTCCACGGCTTTGGACAACCCGAGCAGGGCGAACTCACTTTGACCGTGATGCAGCAACCAAAGCCCCAGGGCATGTTGCAGGTAGGCCGAATCGGGCTGCGCCTTTAATTGCTTGGCCAACAATTGCCTGGCCGCATCGCTTTGGCCCTGTTTATCCAGCACTTCGATCTGCATCACCAATGCCGGCAGGTTGCCGGGCGCCAGTTGTAACGTGCGCTCCAAGGCCTGCTGCGCGTCCTTCAACTCGGCATTGTGCAAGTGCAGGCGCGCCAGTTGGTATTGGGTTTCGGCGCTTTGCGGTTGACGCTTGAGGAGCTGCTCCCAGGCATCGATGGCTTGCTCCAGGGCGCCGAAGTACAACCCCAATTCATCCGGTGTCAGACCCAATAAGGCATTGACCGCCGCAAACCGGACGTTGGGGTCGCTGTCATCGAGTAAGGGTCCCAGCAACAGACTGCGCTGTCCACCGGGCACCAGCCCGCTGATGCTTTTGATCGCCGCGATGCGCACATCCGCCGAGGGGTGTTGCAGGTCTGCATCGGCCAGTTTCAGGGCTTGCGGGCTTGGGTAGTTGGGCAGTTCGGCATGCAGCCAGACACGGCGCTTGGCTGACAGGTCAGGGCGACCCAATTGCTGATAAAGCACCCGCGCCGCCCCCGGTTGACCTGCACGAGCCTGAGCCAGCGCTTCGCTGTAGCCATGCTTGATCGCCGCCGGCACCACAGGCGTCGTGCTGCGCAGGAAAAACCAGGCGAGGGCGAGGGCAAACAATACGCAAACGCTGATGAGCAAGTAGCGGCGGGACTGAGGCATGCAGGAATCCGGGGTGGCAGGTTTTTGCAAGGTCATCAGCTTCGGTCAGGCCGGGCTGTGAGTCAAACCAGGAGTGAGGTTTTCGCGATTCGAGCCTTGGATCAGGAAAACTGCCCATTCCTGATACCCCCCAATCCCTGTGGGAGCGAGCCTGCTCGCGATGACGGACTGACATTCAATAGGTGTGTTGACTGAATGACTGCTATCGCGAGCAGGCTCGCTCCCACAGGGTTTTGGTGACTTCGGCACGGTGCACAGACAAAAAAAGCCCCGCGACCGAATGAGGCGCGGGGCAAAAGAATTGGTTGGTTGCGGCCAACCAAAGGAGCTCTTTGAAACGTTACTTGCTGGCGACCGTCTCTGGTTGCCAGCCGCCGCCAAGGGCTTTGTAGATCGCGACAATGCCGCGATACAAATCGACTTCGGCCTGGGCCTGGGTGTCTTCGGCTGCGAGGCGCTCACGCTGGGCATCGAGCAGCACGAGGAAGTCCACGGTGCCTTCGCGGTAGCGAATGTCGGCCAGGTCCGCAGCGGCGCGGCTGGATTCGCTTTGACGAATCAGCGAGATCAGGCGCTGCTGACGTTTGCCGTAATCGCTGAAGGCGTTTTCCGACTCTTCCAGTGCCAGCAGCACTTGCTGCTCGTAGGTCGCCAGGGCGCCTTCGGCTTCGGCATCGGCACCGCGCAAACGGGCGCGCACGCTGCCCAGGTCGAATGCCGCCCAGGTAATGCTTGGGCCCAGTGCCCAGGCATTAGCTGCCGAGGAACCGATCTGCGATCCGCGCCCGGCGGTGAAACCGAGGAAGCCGCTGAGGCTGACCCGTGGGAACAAATCAGCCTTGGCCACGCCGATGCGAGCGGTGGCGGCCGCCAGTTGGCGTTCGGCGCTACGGATGTCCGGACGCCGTTGCAGCAGCTCGCCCGGATCACCGATGGGCAGGGCCTTGGCGATGGCTGGCAAGTCTTTTGGACTCAGGTCGACGGTCAGCTTGTCCGGACGTTCACCCAGCAGGGTGGCGATGCGGTTGCGCTGACGCACCTGTTCGGCCTGCAGTTGCGGTACGCTGGCTTCGACAGAGGCCAGGCGCGCATCGGCGCGAACCACGTCCAGCTGATCGCCGACACCGGCATCACGCAGGCTTTCGGTAATCTTGCGCGATTCCTGCTGGTTGTTCAGGTTGGCCAGGGCGATCTTTTCCCGCAGCTGTGCGCCGCGCAGTTGGCCATAGGCGTCCACCAGTTCGGCAATCATGGTGACTTGCAGTTGGTAAAGATCGGCTTCGGCGGCCTGCTGTTCAGCGTCGCTGGATTCCAGGTTGCGCTGGATACGACCGAACAAGTCCAGTTCCCAGGCCATGTCCAGGCCCAGGTCATAGCGTTCACTGCTGACCCGGTCGGTGGTCTGGCCGGGAATCTGCCCCTTGGCCAGATCACTGCTCGCGCGGCTGGTGATGGTCGGCATGGCGTCATTGCTGGCGTCATCGCGAATCGCCCGGGCGGCTTTCCAGCGAGCGAAGGCCACGCGCAAATCACGGTTGCCTTGCAAGGATTGGGTCACCAACTGGTTGAGGGTCGGATCGTCGAACTGCTGCCACCAGATGCCTTCGAAACGGGCGCGGTCGAAGTTCTTCTGACCGGCGCTGCCATCGGTGGCGGCCGTGATGTTGGCCGCCTCCGTGGTTGGGGTTTTGTAGTCCGGGCCGACGGCGCAGGCACTCAAGGCCAGCACCAGAAGGCTCGGCAGGAAGGCTTTCAGGCTCATTGTTGCGCCTCCAGTTGCTTTTCCAATTTCAGCGCCTTGGCCGCTTTGCGCGCTTCACCGCGCTCCACAAAGTTACGAATCAGTACGTAGAACACCGGCGTCAGCAACAGACCGAAGAAGGTCACCCCGAGCATCCCGGAGAACACCGCCACACCCATGGCATGACGCATTTCGGCACCGGCACCGCTGGAGAAGACCAGAGGCACCACACCCATGATGAACGCGAAGGAGGTCATCAGGATTGGCCGCAGACGCAGACGGCAAGCTTCCAGCACCGCTGCCAGCGGGCCGAGGCCTTCTTCCTGTTTATCTTTGGCAAACTCAACGATCAGAATCGCGTTCTTACAGGCAAGTCCCACCAGTACGATCAAACCGATCTGGGTGAAGATGTTGTTGTCGCCGCCCGAGGCAATCACACCGGTGATGGCCGACAGCAGGGTCATCGGTACGATCAGGATCACCGCCAGTGGCAGGCTCCAGCTTTCGTATTGAGCCGCGAGCACCAGGAACGCCAGCAGTACGCAGAGCGGGAACACGAACAGCGCTGTGTTGCCGGACAGAATCTGCTGGTAGGTCAGGTCGGTCCACTCGTAGGTCATGCCGTTGGGCAATTCGTCCTTGAGCAGTTTCTCGATAGCTTTCTCGGCCTGGCCGGAGCTGTAGCCGGGGGCTGCCGCACCGTTGATTTCAGCGGTGATGAAGCCGTTGTAGTGCATCACACGGTCCGGCCCCGAGGTGTCGCTGACCTTGATGAAGGTCGCCAGCGGAATCATCTCGCCCCGGTTGTTACGCACTTTCAACTGACCGATCTGGTCCGATTCGAGGCGGAACTGCTGCTCAGCCTGAACGTTGACCTGATAGGTGCGACCGAAGCGGTTGAAGTCGTTGGCATACAGCGAACCCAGGTAGATCTGCAGGGTGTCGAAGATGTCGCTGACGGCCACGCCGTGGGTCTTGGCTTTTTCCCGGTCAATGGCAGCATCGACCTGCGGCACGTTCACGGTGTAGCTGGTGAACAGGCCTGCCAGCTCCGGAACGCTGTGGCTTTTAGCGATGATGTTCATGGTTTCTTTGTACAGCTCGTCATAGCCCAGGTTGCCCCGGTCTTCGATCTGCAGGCGGAAACCGCCAATGGTGCCCAGGCCTTGTACCGGCGGCGGCGGGAAGATGGCCATGTAGGCTTCCTGAATCCCGGCATACTGGCCGTTCAATGCACCGGCAATCGCACCGGCGGACATGCTCGGATCCTTGCGCTCGTCGAACGGTTTCAGGGTGACGAAGACGATGCCAGCGTTAGGGCTGTTGGTGAAACCGTTGATCGACAGACCCGGGAAGGCCACGGCGCTTTCCACACCTGGCTGTTTCAGGGCCAGGTCGGACATGCGCTTGATCACGTCTTCGGTACGGTCCAGGCTCGCGGCATCCGGCAGTTGCGCGAAGGCCACCAGGTATTGCTTGTCCTGGCCGGGTACGAAACCGGTCGGCGTGTTAGAGAACCCGAAGAACGTCAGCACCATCAGGCCGGCGTACACCAGCAAGGCGATACCGCTGCTGCGGATAACCCGGCCCACGGTGCCGACATAACCATGGCTGGCTTTGTCAAAGAAGCGGTTGAACGGACGGAATAACCAGCCACCGAAGATCTTGTCCAGAACCTTGGAGAAGCGGTCTTTCGGCGCGTCATGGCTCTTGAGCAATACGGCGGCCAGCGCCGGCGACAAAGTCAGCGAGTTGAAGGCCGAGATCACGGTCGAAATCGCAATCGTCAGGGCGAACTGTTTATAGAACTGCCCGGTCAAGCCGGAGATGAACGCGGCCGGGATAAACACCGCGCACAGCACCAGCGCTGTCGCAATGATCGGACCGGTCACTTCGCGCATCGCACGCTTGGTGGCTTCTACAGGGGTTAATCCGAGCCCGATGTTTCGCTCGACGTTTTCCACCACCACAATCGCATCGTCGACCACGATACCGATGGCCAGTACCAGCCCGAACAGCGACAGGGCGTTCAACGAGAAACCGAACAGGTGCATCACGGCAAACGTACCGATCAGCGAAACCGGCACCGCCACCAACGGGATGATCGAGGCACGCCAGGTTTGCAGGAACAGGATCACTACGAGTACCACGAGGATCAGCGCTTCGAAGAGGGTGTGAACCACCGCCTCGATGGAGCCGCGCACGAAGATCGTCGGGTCATAGACGATGCTGAAGTCCATGCCTTCCGGGAAGTTCTTCTTCAGCTCGGCCATTTTCTCCCGGACGTCGTTGGAGATCTGGATCGCGTTGGAGCCTGGGCGCTGGAAGATCGGGATCGCCACCGCCGGCTGGTTGTTCAGCAAGGAACGCAGGGCGTATTGGCTGGAGCCGAGTTCGACGCGAGCTATGTCTTTCAGGCGAGTGATTTCACCATTCTCACCGGAGCGAATAATGATGTTCTCGAACTCTTCCTCGGAAACCAGACGACCTTGGGTGTTGACCGACAACTGGAACGCGGTGGCATTCGGCGCAGGCGGAGCGCCCAGGGCACCGGCCGCCACTTGACGGTTCTGTTCACGAATCGCGGTGACCACATCGGTCGCGGTCAGGTTGCGCGAAGCGGTCTTGTTCGGATCGAGCCACACCCGCAGCGAGTAATCGCCCATACCGAACAGCTGCACATCACCGACACCGCCCAGACGCGCCAGCTCATCCTTGATGTTGAGCAAGGCGTAGTTGGACAGGTAGAGCATGTCGTAGCGTTTGTCCGGCGAGGTCAAGTGCACAACCATGGTCAGGTCGGGCGAAGCTTTGTCGACGGTGATACCGATACGCGTCACTTCCTCGGGAAGCTTGGGTTCGGTCCGGGTCACGCGGTTCTGCACCTGTACCTGCGCGTTGTCCAGGTCGGTGCCCAGGGCGAAGGTGATGGTCAGCGTGATCTTACCGTCAGCGGTGGACTGTGAGGACATGTACAGCATGTTCTCGACGCCGGTGATGGCTTGCTCCAACGGAGCGGCCACGGTTTCACCGATGACTTTAGGGTTGGCGCCCGGGAAGTTGGCACGGACCACAACGGTCGGCGGCACGACTTCAGGATATTCGCTGATCGGCAACTGGAACAGCGAGATGGCGCCGGCGATCAGGATCAGCAGCGACAGTACCGCTGCGAAGATCGGCCGTGAAATGAAGAATTGGGAAAAATTCATCGGAGTAGTTGTCCCTTAACCGCGTGGAGTGGCAGCAGCCACTTTCACAACCGTACCCGGCGCGACCTTGGCAGGTGCGACTTGGGGCAGGTTGCTGGCTTCCAGCGCTTGTCGTTGTTGAGCCAGCGCCGCGAGGGTTTCCTGGCTGGCCATCGGGATCACTTCAGGGGTGACCGGTGAACCAGGGCGAACCCGTTGCAAGCCCTTGACGATGATGGTGTCGTCTTTGTTCAGGCCGCTGCGCACGATGCGCAGACCTTCGATCTTCGGACCCAGTTCGACGGGGCGGTAAGCCGTTTTGTTGTCGGCATCCATCACCAGCACGAACTTTTTACCCAGGTCGGTACCGACCGCTTCGTCGTTGATCAACACCGCGGAATAAGTGCCGCTGCCCACCAGTTTCAGGCGTGCATAAAGCCCCGGGGTGTAGGTGCCGTCGCTGTTGTCGAACACCGCACGACCGCGGATGGTGCCGGTCTTCGGGTTGACCTGGTTGTCGACGAAGTTCATCTGGCCCTGGTGCGGGTTGCCGTCTTCATTGGACAGGCCGAGGTAAACCGGCGTGGTTGCGCCGCGTTGCCCCTGGCGGGCGAGCTGGGTGTATTTAAGGAAGACACGCTCGTCGGCGTCGAAGTAGGCGTAGACCTTGTCGGTGGACACCACGCTGGTCAGCGCTGTGGTATCGGCGGTCACCAGGTTGCCGGCGGTGATTTCCGCACGGCTGACACGGCCGCTGATAGGCGCAGTGACGCGGGTGAAGCTCAGGTTCAGTTTGGCCAGGTCCAGTTGCGCCTGGAGCGCGCCGACGGCGGCGCGGGCTTCTTGAGCCGCGCTGGTGCGCGAGTCGGCGAGTTCGGCGGAAATCGCGTTGCTGGTGCGCAGACGTTCGCCGCGCTGGGATTCGTTTTCACTGCGGGTGGCGGTGGCGCGAGCCTGGGCAACCAGGGCTTCGAGGCGGCGGACCTCAGCCTGGAAGGGGCGCGGATCGATCTGGAACAGCAGGTCGCCTTTCTTGACCAGCGCGCCTTCGGTGAAGGCCACATCATCGATCTGGCCGGAAACCCGTGGACGAATCTCTACCGTTTCCGGCGCTTCAAGGCGCCCGGTGAATTCATCCCACTCGTTGACCGGTTGTTCCAGCACCTTGGCCACGCTGACTTTGGCCGCGGGCATCGTGGCGGCAGCGTCCGGGGTCTTGCCGCAAGCGCTCATCACCAGCACGGCCAACAGGGCCAAGGGGAAGCGCAAATGTTTGAGTGACTGTTCCATGGATGCATCCGCCAATGTATTGAGATGGACGGATGATGCTTGGTGGGGTTGTATGGCACGAATCGAATGAAGCGAAGGTAACTATCATTCGGAATGATATAAGTTCATTGCTAGCCCTCTAGCATGCACCTTCCGTTGGCGGGCTTTCAAATGAAATGATGACAATTCAGTGTTGCACGGAGTGTAAGGGATTGGCATCAAACGCGTCGTGGCCATCGCGAGCAGGCTTCCACACATGGACCGGCGGCGTACACAAATCCCCATACAAGGAGCCGTAAGTTGCGCAAGTAGGCCATGGACCCTGTCCCATTTCCTGAATGTTCAGGACTAAAGTTCGCGCACTTTCCCCACAAAAGACCTGATGACAGCAGAACCGACTATCCTTTCGGATAGTGAACGCTGCACTCTTGGCAAAAAGGGACGCCATGCCAGACTATGAACGCGCCATCAGCTCCAGACCCGGCATCACATGCGGTGATCGAACCTGTCTGATCAGGCTCTGGTTACTCAGGCCCTGGCTACTCGCTTCAATTACGGTTTGCTGTCTTTTTACGGCAACTCCCGGATACGCTGTCGAAAACGCCACGGTTACGGTGATTCAAGCGCAGGAAATCGTTTCCAGGGCCACCCTTGAAGCCGTTCGCTGGAGCGGCCCTGAATCCGGCCCGCGCGCCCTGCGGGGCAAGAACATCGCCCTTGTCGCAGAAGATTTGCGTAACGGAGGAATTGTCGGTGTCGCGCAGGGCGCTCGCGAGGCAGCCAAGGCGATGGGCTGGACGCTGAAGATATTCGATGGCGCCGGATCATCGGCCGGGCGCGCAAAGGCCTTTTCCGATGCCCTGGCAGCGAAACCCGACGGCCTCATTCTGTGCGGCTCCGATGCCCTTGAGAACAATGCGGCGCTGATCCTCTTCGCCAACAGGGATGTGCCGGTGGTTGGCTGGCACGCCGGGGCACGCCCCGGGCCGATTGACGGCACGCCGGTGGCCATGAACGTCACGACCGATCCGCTCGAAGTGGCTCGCCTCACGGCCATGGCGGCAGTGGCGCAGTCAAACGGACGCGCCGGCGTGGTCATCCTGACCGACTCCAAATACAGCATTGCCATGGCGAAAGCCAAGGCCATGGAAAACGTCATTCGGGCCTGTCGGGAATGTACGTTGCTGGAAATGCGCGATGTCGCGATCTCCGAAAGTGGCGAGAAGATGCCGGTGATCACCAAGGAGCTGCTTCAGCGCTATGGCAAGCGCTGGACCCACACGCTGGCTATCAACGATATCTATTTCGACTACTCGATTGCCTCATTGACCAGCGCCGCAATACCCAGTGACGGCATCAGTCTGTTGTCTGCCGGTGATGGCAGCGCTTCGGCTTTCTTGCGCATACAGGCAAAAACCTACCAGACCGTTACCGTGGCCGAGCCGCTCAATCTGCATGGCTGGCAAGTGATGGATGAATTGAACCGGCTGTTTGCAGGTCAGCCGGTGAGCGGCTTCGTAGCGCCGATTCACCTGGTCAATGCCGACAATATCGCCTTCGACGGCGGGAAGAAATTCCAGTACGACCCTGACAATGGCTATCGAGACATCTATCGCCACCAATGGAATCCCTGACATTGGACGTTACTTCCCGGCTCGGACGCCGGCTATTGCCGCAATCGCTACGCGCACAGTTCACACTGGCGTTTCTGACGCTGGCGCTGCTGATCCTGGCGAGTGGTGCAACGGCGGTCTACGCCTTGCGCACGTCAAACAACGCCACCCGCCAGTTGACGGAAGAACGACTGGTCCGCATGCAAAATGGGCAAGACATGCTGCAGCGTACCTTGCTGATCGAACGCCAGACCGATCAGCTTCTGACAACCCGCTCCCCCGACACCCTGCGTTCAAGCTATGCGGCGACCGTCGAACAGCTTGAAGCCCTTGATCAACTGGTGCAGCAGCTGACTGCCGCGAACAGTGGCGTGGCGATACTCGACATGCATCAGTCGAGTCAGATGTTCCGCAATACCGCCAACATCGTTGCGCAGTTGCGAGAAAGCCTGCTGCAAACCGAGGTCACCTTCAAGCAAACCATGGAGGATCACACCGCCCGGTTAACGGCGACCCAGACCCGGGCCAGCCTGGAACTGGCGGTGTTACTTTTCGATCTGCCGCAGGCTGTCGACAGTGATGCCGTGCAACGGCTGCGGATCCGATATGAGCGCCTGTCACGCACCACAGGCAAGCGACCCGATGCTAATGTGCAGACGCCCGATCTCTTCTCCCTGCGCCTGAGGCTCATCAATCAGCACAACGTCATACAGCACTTCAATGAGGAACTGAAGAACGAGGCCGGGGTTCTGGTCGCGGTGGCCCGTGCGCAATCCAGTGCTTACACCGAAGACTATCGCCAAGCCCTGCAGCGCCTGGTCGAGGACTCAAATCGTAGCCAGCAATGGGTGCTGATCATGTTGGGCGCCAGCCTGGTGTTTGCCTGGTTCGTGACCCGGGTCTTCATGGGTCGTCATGTGCTCGTGCGTCTGAATGAAATAAGCCGGCAATTGCGTCAGGAGCGCACTGACAAGATGCATTTGATGATGGCGGAACATGGGAAGGACGAGATTGGCAACATGGCTCGCGCGGTGAATCAATTCCTCAAAGACCGACTTCAGCTGGAAAAAAGAACGGTCCAATTGAGCATCGCCACAGAACGGCTCGCCTTGCAAAACAGCCGATTAGAGCAAGAAGCCGTCATCCGTGCCGGACAAGGTCATGTCCTGGAGCTGATCGCCAGGAGCACCGAGCTTGCAGAAGTTCTCGACAGCCTGGCTCACTTGGTCGAGTCCCAACTGGAGGGGATGATGGTGTCCATCCTGGTACTGGATGAGGATGGCAAACACCTGCTGCACGGGGCTGCGCCCAGTTTGCCGAAAGCCTATAACCAACTCATTGACGGGATTGCGATCGGTCCGAACGTCGGTTCATGTGGCACCGCGGTGTATCGACGAGAACCGGTCATCGTCACGGATATCGAGCTGGATCCGCTGTGGGAGGAGTACCGTTCAGTCGCCGCGCCCTATGGATTTCGCGCGTGCTGGTCGACGCCGATTCTGTCCCATGAGCGAAAGGTATTGGGTACGTTTGCCTTGTATTCCAGCACCGTACGCAGCCCCAGCTCGACCGAGACGCGACTGATCAACATGGCGACACCGCTTGCCGGCATTGCGATAGAACGCCAACTTACCGAAAAGCGCATTCGCTATATGGGTGACCATGACGCACTGACCGGGCTGCCGAATCGCACACTGCTCGAAGACCGTCTCAAGCAGGCAATACTTTATGCTCAGCGATACAACCGCCTGGTGACGGTGGTGTTTCTCGATCTGGACAAATTCAAACTGGTGAATGACAGCCTTGGGCACAGTGCTGGAGACGAGCTGCTGAAAACCGTCGCCCAACGCATGCTGGAATGTGTACGCCGCACCGACACCGTCGTGCGACTGGGGGGCGACGAGTTTGTGATCATCCTGTTCGACCAGCCCTCAGACCTCGACGGCGTTACTCCCGCCCTGCACAAAATCCAGGAAGCCATCCTGCAACCGATTCAGCTCAGCGGACATACACTCCACGTCACCTGCAGCATGGGGTTGGCTACCTATCCCGCCGACGGCAGCGATACCGAGACGTTGCTCAGCAACGCGGACGCCGCCATGTACCGGGCCAAGGAGCTGGGGCGCAACAGTTACCAGTTCTATACGAGCGAGATGAATAACAAGGATCAGGGCAAGCTCGCCATGCAAGACGGGCTTCGAAACGCACTCAACCATGACGAGTTCCTGCTGCTGTACCAGCCACAGGTGGATTTGCAGTCAGGTCAGATTATCGGCGTGGAGGCACTGATCCGCTGGCAGCACCCCGAGCTCGGCATGGTGTCTCCAATCAAATTCATTCCGCAGGCCGAAGAGACCGGGTTGATCGTGCCCATCGGCGACTGGGTGATTCATGCCGCGTGCAGACAGAACAAGGCCTGGCAGGATGCGGGCTGGCCGCCGATCACCATGTCGGTGAATATTTCAGCACGCCAGTTCATCGAAAGGGACCTGATCGACCGGGTGAGGCATGCCTTGCAAGAAACCGGACTGGACCCGAGGTACCTTGAGCTGGAGCTGACCGAAAGTCTGATCATGCAAGACCTTCAGCAAGCCATCAGCAAGATGAAGGAACTGCAATCAATGGGGATCAGTCTCTCGATCGACGACTTCGGCACCGGCTACTCCAGCCTCGCAGCATTGAAAAGTTTCCCGATCGCGAGACTCAAGATCGACCAGTCTTTCGTGCGCGATCTGCCCGACAACGAGAACGACAAAGCCATCGCCACCGCAGTGATTTCGTTGGGGCACAAACTGAACCTGAAGGTCATTGCCGAAGGTGTCGAAACCGAAGAGCAGCAAACCTTCCTGCGTGAAAACGGCTGCGATGAAATTCAGGGCCATTTTTTCAGCAGCGCGGTCAGCGCAGAGGAAATCAGTCTGTTACTGCGTAAGCCCCGGTTGCCTCAACCGAGCCGCATTGCGAGCCCTGACTCGCTCAGGCGAAAACGCGTTGTAAAACGCCCAAGCAGTCCAATACCCGGGCGTTAATGACGCTGCGTACGGTAAAACGCTTGGCGTGCTTTATGACAGGCTATCCGGATTTCCGAAGAAAATTTCACTAGGGCTCTAGCCGGTCTTTTCAGGCTGGAAGATCGTAAATTTGCCCCCAGTGTTGCCGACTCGTTGAAGGAAAAGCAGGTGACCTTGGTTGCCTTACTCGGATGCACTGGATGATTTTTTCTGAGAAGTCAGACGGAGGGGAGTGTTCAGAATCGTTATGGGTGCTCATGCGCTGTCGGAAATCTTCGATAACATGCGCCCGTTCCGCGAAGAGTTCTTCGATCTGGTCGCAGGACGTCAATGGCCAGGAGCGACTTTGCGTCATCCAAACACCCGCAAATTAAATCTTTCTCATTTCCTCTGCTACTGCCCCCGGTGGGCTTGTGTCATTTCATATCTCTCACCTGCATCCACAGCACCGCATCTTGCGACAAGGGTTTGCCCTTATGGGTTTTCGTTTGGCCGATGTCGAGCGCTGCAATGCCCCACCAGCCGGCCCGGGGCAGGCCGATGGTCACGACGCCCTGGGCGTCCGTGTAGGTGCTCAGGGATTTGAATGAAGCTTGAGGTGCCGTTACATAGTCTTGCTGGCCGAAGGCGTTTTTCTCGATATCGACAGAATGGTTGACGTATTCGATTTCGATCTCGGCAAACGGAACGGGCTTGCCGTCGGCCAGCACCAAGGCTCGGAACACTCCGCCCGTCCAGTTTGCATAAGGCTTGTTCAGTGGCTGGATCTCAACCGGCAATCCTTGTGGTTCTGCCCAGTTGCCGGGTACTCCGCCCACGTTCACGATCAGCTTGGTGAACTGTTGGATGTAGACATCTTCCTCGGTTTCCAGATAGGGCTCGGGTTCGAGTACGAAGATATGGTCACCCAGTGAGCGCACCAACTCGCGTGGAATCGACGCACGATAGGCGGTCGTTCGGTTATCGCGACTCTGCCACTGGACAGGGCGCAAGTATTGGCGCAGATCGATTTTTTCCCCTCCGTGCGAGCTGATGTGACTGAAGGCGCGAGGTTCATCCATGGTCATGGTGGGGCCGCCGGAGAAGGGATGCGTGAACACGAGCGCGAACTCCAGTTTATCCGCGCGCGGCAGCGCCGTTTCCTCGACGTAGAGCATCTGGAAATGGGCCTGTGCAGGGCCTGTCAGGCAGCCTAATGTTACAGCGGCAAGTGCTTGGAGCAGTCGTCGTTGGATTGGCATGGTCGATTTCACCTTGAAATGTCGGAGGACTGAATCGTGGCTTGATGGTTGTCTCCGCCCATGAACACAACGGAATATTTTCCGGCGGGGGGTTGGAAGGTGTAGCTGTTGTCTTTATCGACGCTTCCTTCGAGCAACACCTTGTTGCTGGTGTCCTGGACATGGATTTTTCTGCCAGCGGCGGAGCTGCCGTCGGTGTAACCCGCCTCGCACTTCACCAGATCATCGCTCTCGATGTAGCAGTCGAAGACGGGGCCATGAGCGAAGGCTGCCTGGCAGAACACCAGGGCGCCGGCGATCAGTATCCGATGTGCTGAGCCTAGGGGTTTCATAAGGTCTTCGATCTCCACGGTCGAGGTTGATCATTGGAGCGGCGATTTGTGATCGCCGCTCGTATTGGGGCCAGGTGGCGCGAAGGCCGTCAGTAAGGAATCCAGGTTCGAACTCAGGAGTGCTTCGTACCCGTTGGCCGCGTCGGCGAGCATTCCCGGGTTGCCGGCATCCAGTATCAACAACCGTGCGCCACCGTCCTCGATGGCCTTGGCAATCCTGGCGTCCGGTGCCCACTTGTGGACCACCACGTGGATGTCACGCTCGCGCAGGTATCGGGTCAGTGCGGTGCAGTCGGCGTCGCTCCAGTCGATGTCCTGTCGGACGAACCAGCCGTCGACAAAAATCCCGAACTCGCCGAACAAGTAGGTGAACTCATCGGCCAGCGACAGCACGCGCAGATCCGGCACTGCCAGCAGCCGGGCACCGTAGTTGGCCTTGAGCTGGCGCAATCGGCCTTCGAGTGCGGTGAGGTTGCGCTCTATCCGAGGCGCATCGAAGGGGGACAGGCGTGTCAGGTCGGTAGCGATAATCGCCGACATGCGCATGGCGTTGACTGGGCCGAGCCAGGCGTACGGCGACAGTCCGCCATCGACGTCGCGTTCGGTTGCCCAGGGAACGTCGTTCGATGGCACGCGGGCCACGGCCACACCGGGCTGGACGGTGTCCCATGAGTGCGAGGCATCGATCTCGACGATCCGCAGATTGTGGCGACGTGCCGTGGTGTAAAGCGGATCCGCGCGCCAGAGGTTGCCCAGGGTAACCACGGCGGTGGCCTGCTGGAACACGGCGGGCTCCAGGCGCGACAGCGCGTTGGCCTGGCTTTCCATAGGCACGGCAGCGTCTGCCGGAAGGCGGACGATCTTGAGGGTTGTGCCGTCGCTGAGCGTCGAGGTGAGCGCATACACCGTCGGCAGTGCGACAAGCACCTGCTGCCTGCCGGTATCCGCGAAGGCAGAAAGCGGATTGCCCAGCAGCAGTACCAGCATCGCTAGCCAGGGTCGACGTGACATGCAAAGCCATTTCATACGCTGGCACCTCTGAACCGGGACGCGGTAGCGCGGATGACGGTGGTGACGACGAACACCAGGGCGGCGACGATCACGATTGCGCCGCCTGTCGGTACGGGGATGTGGAATTGCATGGGCGCCAAGATGCCGACCACGCAGGAAAAAGTCGCGATCAGGATGGCGCGCACGACCAGCCCCGGGAGCGAATGGCTGATGTTGCGTGCTGCCGCGGCCGGTATGAGCAGAAGGGCTTCGACGAGTACAGCGCCGATGATTTTCAGGCAGGCTACCGTCACCAGAGTGACCAGTACGACAAACAGGTACTCGACGCTTCGCACTCGCACTCCGCGAGCATGTGCCAGGCTCGGATTGAGGCTGGCCAACAGCATGCCGTTGTACATCGGCAGTCCGAGCAGAGCACACGTCGCCGTTACCACAAGCAGCACGTTCATGTCGGTGTAGTCGACCGCCAGGATGGAACCGAACAGCACGCTTTCCATTACGTGCGTGTTGATCTTTGCCGACACGAACAGCAGCAACGAGGCGCCGACCGCCAGCGAGATGGACAAGAACACGCCGATCAGCGTGTCATTGGCCAGCGTGGTGCGGTGCTGCGTGTACTTCAGCGTCAGAGCGAACAGCAGGCAGAAGCCGAACATTGAGAAGTAGGGGGAGGTGTAGGACTCGCCGATCAGCACGCCAATGGCAACGCCGGTCATCGCCGCATTACCGACGGCCTGACTGAAGAACGCCATGCGCTTGATCATCACCATCGAGCCCAGCACGCCCAGTAGCGGTCCGATGAGCACTGCACAGAGCAGCGCATTGATCACGAACTCGTACTCGAACGGTTGCGGCAGGATGCCACTCGCGGCGAGCGCCTGGAGCTGGTTGCGAATCAATTCGTACAGGGCGCTCATTGGGTAGCCTCCAGAGGGTAGGCGACCTGGTCGGGCGAACCATGGAACAGCACCCGCCGGTTGATAACGGTCACCGATTGCGCGATGCGCCTGACCTGTTCCAGGTCATGGTTGATCCAGAGGATGGTGACGCCGCGGCCGTTCAGCTCGGCCACCAGCGCCTCCACCAGTCGCACACCCGGTTCGTCGATGCCGGCTGTCGGTTCGTCAAGGATCAGTAGCCAGGGCGCCGGGCTGATCGCCTGCGCCAGCAGCACTCGCTGACGCTGGCCACCGGACAGGCTGCCAAAAGGTTTTGCGCCCATTCCGGCCACGCCGGTGCGCTCCAGCGCTTGGGCATTGGCCGCCTTGGCAGATCGGCTTGAGCCAAAGAAGGCCGGCCTGCGTTGACCGAGAAGGGCCATGATGTCGTTGACCGTCATCGGCACGTTGCGGTCGAAGTCCGGCAATTGCGGGACATACCCCATGGGTGTCGTGACCTCGCCTTCGAACAGGACCGTCCCTGAATGCGGCATCTGGCCCAGCAGCGCACGCACCAGTGAAGTCTTGCCGCCGCCGTTCGGGCCTACCAGGCAGTGCAGCGCACCGGCTTCTACCCGGAAGCTCACTTCATCGAGCACTTGCGTACCTCCCAGTTGCAGGGAGACGTTATCGAACACTATGGCGGGGCCGCGCATCGCTTGTTCCTCCTTCATCGCGTTCATCGCTGCGTAAACTCAACGGCTTCGGCCAAGGTCTCGAGGTTTTCGCGCATTGCTACCTCGAATTCGTCCGGGCTGTAGGTACCGCCGGTGATGTGAGACAGCGCGAACACCTTCACGCCGGTGGCTGCCTCGATAGGCTTGGCCAGGTCGAGGGAGAAATTCTTCTCGGCGAAAAGCACACGTACATTGGCCTTCTTGATAGCGTCGATGGTGGTGGCCAACTGGCGTGCAGTCGGCGCGACGCCGTGACGCGGCTCAATCACGGCACTCACGAACAGGCCGAATTCCTGCATCAGGTAGTCGTAGCCGGCGTGCGTTGTCGCGCACCGGAACGAAGACAAATCCAGCGCGGCGAAGCGGGTCATGAAGCCGGCCCGTAGCTCCCGGATACGCGCGGCATACGCCAGGGCGTTTTGTCGATACACCGCAGCGTTATCCGGGTCCAGTTCCCCCAACCGACGAGTGATCTCGAAGACCTGTTGTATCGCTGCCGTGGTGGATACGAAGGTATGCGGATTGACCACCTTGACGCCGTCCTGGCCGCCGCCGATTGGAATGAGCGCAACCGAGGCATTGGCCTGGATGATCGGCAGGGTCGCCCCGCGGCCAGCGGCCTTGATGATCTGGAAGGCCCATTCATCGTGTCCGATGCCGTTAACGACCAGACCATCGATATTCATCGCGCGGGTGATGTCATCGGGCTGCGGCTGGTAGTTGTGCGGATTCGCCTCCGCCGGGATGAGCGCAACGACTTCCGCCCGATCTCCAACGATATTTGCCACGAAGCTGTAGTAGGGATGCAGTGTGACGCCGATTTTGAGCTTCTTGCCCGAAGAGGGAGCCGGGCTGGCGAGTGCGATGGCGGGTATCAGCAGCAATAGCGCGATGCATCGGCGCCACAGTGCGCGGTGTTTCGTAGAAACGGTCATGGCTGAGTTCCTTTTACGCGTTCGACTTCGCTGGCACCGTTGTAAGGGATGACCTGGCGCCAACCATCGCCGACCAGCGATTCGGGCTTGACGATGCCAGGGTAGGGCGCGTTCGGGTCGCGGTGGACCCAGATCGTCGCTTGGTTGGCCCACATGACACCGGCATGTGCGTGACCGATGACGAGCAGGTAGGCGCTCTGGCCCGGCGCGCGGCCGCCGGAGCCGTAGTAGACCGTAGCGCCCTGGCCCTGGGTGGCATTCGACACCTTGCTGGCGGTCTGGTCTGCAGGCGTGACAGCGTCGGCGGAAAGCGCATGGGGCTGGTGGGTGCCGGGCAGAATCAATTGCCAGTGCACCTCGCCATTGGTCTTCCAGAAGGCGTCACGGTAGAAGGGCGGCAGCAAGATTTTCTGGGCATGCTCCAGCGTGGTCCAGCCGCCGGTATCGTTGTTGAACCAGATGATTTCTTCACCGGCTGGCAGCAGAGCGCTGTGAATCGCCTGATCGACCGCACCCAGGCCATCGAAGGAACGCACCTGCCAGCTCAAGGTTATCGGTGGGCCGACTTTCTGGGGTCGCAGCGTTATATAGCCTGCCACGCTGGCGATGACTGCCAGGGCCGCAAGCAACAGTGCCAGCGATTCCCATCGGCCGGATACCGGGCGCACCACCTTGATTCCGCTGTTTGCGTGATCGCTGGGCATATCTGCACCGGATGCGCGACGAGGCGATAGACGAGCCATCAGAGAAACGCGATCCAGCGGCCGAGGAACACCACGCCCGCCCACAATGCCAACGAACTGAATCCCGCGACACGCGCCTGGCTGGGAGGCGTTAGCGTTGTGTCCCATTCGGCAATGCGGCGAAAGACGCCCAAATGGAAGATCCCCATGTTGAGCCCCGCCAGCAGTAACACGCCCATCTTGCACAAGAATGCAGTGTTCTCGGCATAGGTCGTGGCATTGGCGACGAACATAAGCAGACCGGTAATCACGCAAGCCACGAAAGCGACCCAGGTGAACGGCAGCAAATCTTGTATCAGCCGTAGCGCGCTGCGGCGATGGGAGGCAACGCCGAGCAGACGCAAATCCACGACGGCGATGGTCCCGAACACAAGGGCGATGCCGATCACATGTACCGATTCAAGGGCTGGAAAGGCGGAGCCCGACTCTCGGATGAAGGTGGCGACAGAGGTGTCCTGGAGGGCTTGTAGTGTTGGTTGAATGTCCATGGCGAATACCTGGGAGCTTTCGTTGAAAACGCTTAGATCGCGTAGGCGATCAAGCGACCACAGATGATGACGACGCACCACAAGCCGATCGACAGCCAGGCTAGCGCCTTGACAAGAGGAGGCTTGCCATCACGTTGTGCATCGTCGGCAGGGCGCAGAAGGGGGCGCCGTAAAAGCAAGGTCAGCGTGAACGCACTCACGACCAGGGCCATCTTCAGCCAGAAGGTCGAGTTGACGAGTACGCGATCAGGCTCGGCGATGATCATGATCAACCCCGTGAAGAGCAGGACGAGGAGCGCATTGCGCATCCACGGGTAGTACCGGCGAACGACGCCACGCAAGGGCTCGTCCGTGGCGAACACACCCGCCAGCCGAAGATCGGAGATGACCGCAGAGCCGAAGAGCACTGTGATAGCGAGAATATGAATGCTCTGGACGGTGGGTATGACCCAGAGAATGTCCCGGATGGCTGTGCTCAAAGGTGACGCATAGATCCAGGCAATGATGAGTGATGATGACATTTGCTGTTCTTCCCAATGGGTTAGAAGTCTTGAGGCGTTGCGATCGAACGCAGGCCCGCCGCATCTTCTGGCAGTAGGTAGCCTTCCTTGATCGAGAGGGCTTTGGCGTCTTCGAATTTCTGTTCATAGTTGCTGAAGCTTCCATAACGCTGGCGAAGCACGTCCTTGGAGTAAGGCACCTTGGTGTCGTAGATCAGGCCGCAGCCGGTCTCCTGATCGGTGAGGTAGGTCGCACTGGGCACCTGGATCCACGGCGGACGTACACCCCCTTGCAGGTTGCCGGTAGCGGGGTCGCGCGCAGCGGTCTTGCCATCGCGGGCGACCCGCGGAGCAGTCGGCATGGGTTTGCCCTCGCGTACCCATTGGTCCATGCGATCCAGAAGCGACGAGACGACCAGCTCTGCCGGTTCGTCGTACAGCGTCCGGCACCGTGGGTCGTCGCCCTTGCCGACGTCGGCAGCGAACAGTTCGGTATGCTCCGTACCGAGATCAGCCAGCCGCAGATGTGGCATGCCGGTCACTTCGTAGTAGCGAACCTGCGGGCTGTCAGTGTCCGGTGGCAGGTTGATGCCTTCGATCACGTCGTGCATCAGTTCGGACTGGCTGTAGACGGTCACGAACGGCGCGCCGTCGGGCGTCTGGCGCGGCAGCCGGATGACGTCGCCGCCCACCTCTCCGTAGGCCATGCGGCCAGTCATGTAGGCATCGATCAGCGGCCTTGCGTCGGGCATACGCCATTGCTGGTGCCGGCCCTGGTCGAGGTAGTCCATCCAGACTTGCGCGGTCACGGCCCAGCTATTGACGTAGATGCGTTTAACGTCGAGACCTGCCAACGGGCTTTGCGCTGCATTGGTTTTCAGCAGCAACGCCAGTTGCGCCCCGATGGCCTGGGACTGTGGAGCGAACGGATCGGGACCCTCACCGCGGGTGAAGTGTTCCGGGTCGTAATAGGTGCCCAGCGGCGCGTAGCGTGCAAAGTCGAAGCGGCGCATGAACTCGAAGTTCACGATCCGTCCGTACTGAGCGATCTGCTCGGCCTCGGCAGCCGGGGTGTCCGAGATGAACTTGGGATCGACTGGCGGCTTGTTCACATTCAGCGTGTACCCGACGTACGCGTAGCCGCGACGCAGCAAATAGTCGCGGGTCAGGATCCATCCCGCGGCGCGCTCGCCGAACCAACTGAACGGCTCGATCACGACCGTGCCATTGAAGCGCGCGGGGTCAGCCGGTTTGCGCACCAGAATGCGTGTGGTGTAAGGCGCCTCCAACAGGGTTTTGCCCGAGGCGGTAATGGCCGGGGCAACGCCTTGCAGGTAAAACTCCTCCTCGATGTAGCCGTACTTGTCGAGGTCGCTGTATTCGGTGCCCGGGCGTTTCGCCGACGAGAGCGGTGGCTTGCCGGAGGGCGGCACCGCGATGGCCGTGGGCATGCGAGGCACCTCGGCGAATGTGTTCGACGTGAGGATCAGCAACAGCAGGGCGCTTTGCAGCGTCGGCCGCAGGATGCTGATGGTTGACAGTCTTTCCATTTGGTCAGATCCGATGGCGATTAATGGCGACTTCACTCGAGACTGAGGGATGCCTTGCCTTCTTTATCGATCACGATCTGATTGTTCTCGCAGACATACTCTTGAATGGCGTAGTTGGACCGTTTGTACTCGAACGTGAAGCGATACGGGGTCTTGAGCACCTGCGGGTCCTCGATCACGACCTTGTTTTCCAAGTGGTTCGGCGCCGTCAGCCTGATGCGTTCCGTGATCTTCATGTCCGGACCGTGCGGAACGTCATAGAAGCGCACATCCGTTCGCACGCGCTGTGTCTCCACGACGAGCGTGTCGCCTTCCCAGTGGCCGCGTGAATGGCCTTGATAGGTAGGGTCCAGCTTTTCTTTCGCAGGCATCGCTTCGTTCAAGAGAATCCGGCGTACCTGCTGGAGATACTCACCGAGGACGATCACTTGTTTGTCGTCGTGAATGATCTGGATCGGGAAGAGCGCCGCCATCAACGTTGGCATTCCCTCGGGCAGGCACTTGGAGCTCGTTGTGGCCAGTGGCGTCCCGGCTTCGTTCGCTATGGCTTGTCTCTTCTTCAGCGCGACGTATTCGTCGGCATAGGACGCCTTCAGGTCCATCGGTCCGCCCGGGTGCACCGGATCGTCCGGGTTCTCACCGAACCAGTCGTCCGGGGTTCTTTCCCAGGTGCCGCTGATGTCGGGGCGTGTGCCGACGCTGTGTTTGTCGTTTAGAGGTTTCGAAGGTGTTGCGGCGCCGCACATCCCGGCGACAGTCACGAGGGCGATGCCCAGGAAGATCATTGCCGTGTTCAAGGTTCGCGTCGGTTTCATTGAAACGTCTCCACGCTGCTGGTCTGGACTGTTCGGTTAGGTCGTCATGAAGCCAGGGAAGGATTTCTCATCCGCCGCCCGTGAGTACGACGTCACCGATCTTGATCTCCACGAGCAGCCCTCCTGGCTCACCGTTTTTCAACGGTTTGAAGGACACCTCGGCACTCTCGCCGGCCTTGATCGACTCAGCGCTCCAGCCAGTGCGCTGCAACGCATTGACACTGCCTGTCTCGATCTTGAATCGCTGGGCCGGCGGGCCGGGTGTATCGACGTAAATCGTGATGTGAGGATTGGTCCAGGCAAAGCGCTCGACGACACCCTTGATCGAGACGGTCTGGGTCTGGTCGAAAAGCGCGAACGAATGGTGAGCACTGGCAACAGGTGCCAGAGCACTGCAGACGAAGAGGGTCAGAAGACAAAGCCCCTGACGTAACAGCGGGGAGGGTGACAAAAGGGTCATGACAGGTACCTCGGTTCTTATGGTTCTTATGGTTCTTATGGGCCCAGCATAGGGGGAGTGCGCTCAGAGGCCGTAGCCCAAAACGGCAACCATTGAAGGCGCTGAGGATGTTTTGCAGTGGGGGAGATATCGCGCGAAGGGATGGGCGGCCAGCCCCTTGAAAGTGCTGATTTGGGTTACCGCTTGCGTGACCCAAGCCGGAACACTCACGGCTCGCCTCATAAATATAAAAACAGGAGAGACGTCATGCGCACCCTCAGTTACGCGCCATTACTTTCGCTGGTCGCACTCTGTACATTTGAGCCGCAGGTACACGCCTACCAGCTCTACAGCGAAGACGATGGTGGAACCGTCCTGAACGCCGACCTGTCGGCGGCGTTTGGCTGGTTCGGCAGCGAGAAGAACTACATCGGCGACCCTGAGAGGGAGCCCGGCAGGATGCGGTGGCAAGAAGGCTTCGCCAAGTACGGTCTCAACGGCACGACAGACAAGATCACTGCCGGTTCGATGTATGGCGGACTCAGCTGGATCAGCACCGGATCATTTGGCGATGGGGACGCGGGTGGGATCACCGCCGGGAATGAAAGAAGAACGGCTGTGGAAGACGCCTACCTGGGCTGGAAGTCAGGTGATCTGATTCCTGCACTGGGCAAGGACGGCGTTGATTTCTCTTTTGGCCGCCAGGTCGTTACGGTGGACGGTTTCCTGATCACCGATGACGGGTTCGCCCCCGGGAAGGCCTTCAACCCTATCGAGGGCGTAAGGGATGGCCGGTTCGATCGCGGCGGCGCCTTTTACCTTGGCCCGCGGTTGGCGTTCGGGAATACGGCAGTCTTGAAACTGGGTGGTCAGGAGGGCCTTCACGGTAGCCTGATATGGCTCAAATCCGATAACCCCGGGCAGTCTAAGACCGAAGTGGCTGCCGCCACCGTCGACTACACGACGCCCGTCGGCTCGATCGGTTCGACGTATTTGCACGGCCTGGATGTTGACGAGCGATATGCTTTTGGTGATCGGCTTGAGCGCAAGGGCATGAACGTCTACAGCATTCGTGGGCAGGGCAATGCCGGGATCGAGAATGCCGACTTTGCGTTCGAAGTGGTGCGTCAGGAAAAACGTTCAGGGTCACAGCGGTCGATGTTCTTCGACGCCGGCTACACCTTCGCCGATACCAAATGGCAACCGACGGTGAGCTATCGATATTCGCGCTATTCCGAAGGTTACGACTTTCTGTTCCAGGGAGGTTTTCGCAAGCGATACCAGGGTGAAGTCGCCGCCAATTACGCAGGTTCAGTGACCTCGAACATGGCGATCAACGACGTGCTCCTCTCAGTCAAGCCGACCGAGACATTGACCCTTAACGCAATGGCCTTCAACTACCACCAGCTCTCCCGTACGCATGAGCAGGACTTCGCCGCACGTGAGGTCGACCTTTTTCTGGATTGGATGGTGACGGATAACGTCACACTCTCGCCTCTGGTCGGCTTCTACAAGCCCGAAAAGTGGCTCGGGGACGGTGGTCTGCAGAGCGGGAGCGCATCAACGAACACTTACTTCCAGTTCATCGTGTGGGTGACTTTCTGAGTCGCCGCTCACGCCGTAACGACGAAGGTTTGTTGCCGGTATCTTCATCGGGGGCGCCACCCGCGGTGGCGCATTCCCGATGGGAGGTCGCCAGGCAACAGGCGATCGAGGAGGGGCCAGGCTAGGTGGCTTTTTTGCCGACGAAGCCCATCTCGATTGGGGTCTTTATGTAAAACACAGAGATTTCCTCAGCCTCCAGCCTCTTGAGCAACCTTTCGGATTCGTCCTCGGTGATAGCCATGCGAATCTCCGTAGGCTGATCCGCGAGTTCAAAAAAATGCGAAGAGTGCAATCGACCGGTGTGTCCAAAACCCTCGATAGCCGTAGAGAGAGTCGCACCACGCAGCCCCATCTCTTTGGCCACATCGACGATCCATTCGCCAAGCATCTTTCCCTGATAACGACGGTTCTGTTGAGTGAAGAAAATCACGAGAAAACCTTTCATTTTCATCTCCTCATCGCATGCCAATGATTTGATAGGACAAAAGCCCGGCAGCGGTCATCACCAACGAGCCTACGACGTGCAATGAAATAGAGCCGAGCGCCCAGAGCAGTCTGCCTTCCTGGATCAGGGCAACTGTTTCGGCCGAAAACGTAGAAAAGGTGGTAAGCCCACCGCAGAAACCCGTGATGATCAGCAGGCGCCACTCAGGACTCAAGGTGGGGGAGGCGGCCAAAAACGCGATAGCCAGGCCAATGATGTAGCCCCCGACCATGTTCGCGACCACCGTGCCCGGGGGAATCGTGGGGAACAGGGCGTTCAGCTTCATGCCCAGGAGCCAGCGCAACCAAGCTCCAAGTGACGCGCCAACGGCGATAACTGCGAGTGATTTCAGCATGGCGGGCTCACCTCGTCAGACCTGGGCCAAACAGGTAACAGGTAAGCACAGCAGAACTGAAGACTTCAAGAACCCCGTACGCAAGTGACTGGGCCCCCTCTGGTCAGAGCCATGAAGGCGTGGACATCTTGCGCCCACGCCTCATCAAGTCACAGCATGCGGCGCAGGACGTCGTTTCGAGGGTCCCGGTCGTAAAACCGGTGTTTGAGGGCGCCTACGACATGCAACAGGATCAGCCCGAGCAGGGTGTAGGCGAGCACTTTGTGCAGCCATTGGAAGACGACGAACCAATTGTCATTTTTCGGAAGGAGCTCAGGCAGGTTGCCCCCAAAAAAGAACACCCCGTCGCTCATCGTGTAAGTGCTCGACATTGAGTAGCCCATCAGCGGCACGATCACGACGAGCGCATACATGAAACGCTGCGTAAGCCTTGACAGGAACCTTTCATAACTTGCCAGCGTTTCCAGCGGCTGCGGAAGCACGGGGGTCCGAAAACGCAGGGTGATCTGAATCAGGACAACCAGAAACACCAACAGCCCAAAGGATTTGTGCCACGGGTAATAGAGCTCGTACTTGCTCGCCACTTCGTCATTCAGACCGGTCATATGCCAGCCTGCCCAGAGGAGGCCTGCGATGAGTGCGGCGCGCACCCAGTGCAACATTCGCAGGGACGTCGGATACCGATCGGTTGTTTGTTGATCTATCGGGTTCATCGTAGTCTCTCCATTGATTATCAACGGCATCAGGGATGCACTTTTGAACGGTAACCCTCGCGGCACAGGGGCCGGAGGGTTATTCGGTCAGGACAGGGATCGTGCTCAGGAAGGTAGCAGCACGGTGATGACTTTCTCCTCGGTGTAGGCCACCGCGCCGGCGAACCCGCCTTCTCGGCCGATACCGCTGGTCTTTACGCCGCCCCAGGGCAGGTTGGCGTCCAGCGGGCTCCAGCAGTTGATACCCACGGCACCGGCCTTCACCGCAGCGGCTACGCGGTGCGCTCGCACCAGGTCGGTCGTCCAGACCGTGGCCGCCAGGCCGTAGGAGGAGTCATTGGCCAGTGCGATAGCTTCCTCTTCGCTGTCGAATGTGATCAGCGTGCCGACGGGCCCGAAGATTTCGTCTTGGGCGATCGCCATGGCGTTGTTCGCGTTGGTGAAGATCGTTGGCCGGACAAACCAGCCCCGTTCTGGCGTCGATACACCGCCGGCCAGCAGCGAGGCGCCTTGGTCTATACCCAGTTGGATGTATCGGTTAACGCGATCGAATTGCGCTTTCTTGGCCACCGGTCCCATCTGTACACCGGGCTGGCGAGGGTCGCCCACGTTGACTGCCTGTGCGGCATCGGCCAGCGCTGCGCCGAAGCGATCTGCGATGCTGCGGTGCACCAGGATGCGCGAGCCGGCTGCACAGACCTGGCCCTGGTTGGCGAACAGGCCGAGTGCACACCCGCGCAGCGCGTCTTCGAAAGAGGCATCGTCGAAGACAATCTGGGGGCTCTTGCCGCCCAGTTCCAATGCAACGCGCTTGAACAGCACACCGGCGGTGCGCTGGATTTCGCGTCCGGCCTCGGGGCTGCCGGTGAAGCTGATCTTGGCAACGAGCGGGTGTTCGCACAACGCGCGACCCACCTCATTACCGTAGCCGGTGACCACGTTGATCACGCCGTCAGGGAAGCCCGCTTCCTGAGCCAGCACCGCCAGGTGCAGGGCAGACTGCGGCGTTTCTTCCGAAGGTTTGATGACCACGGTGCAGCCTGCCGCCAGCAAAGCGGCGAGCTTCCAGACGGTGATCATCAACGGCGAATTCCAGGGAACGATGGCGCCGACCACACCCACGGGCTCGCGTACCGTGTACGAAAGAGTCTTGGTGCCGAAGTAGCCACCGGTGGGAATGGTGCGCCCCTCAAGCTGGTTGGCCCAGCCAGCGGCGGCACGCAGGTTGGCGATCGCGTTGGGCAAGTCCATCCGGCGCGGTTCGATGGGTGAGCGACCGATGGCGTTGGCATCCATGTCGGCCAGCAATTCGCTGTCGCGTTCAACCAGGTCAGCGAGTTTCGATAGCAATTGACCACGCTGGGCGCCGTCGAGCTGGCGCCAGGCGCCACCCTCAAGTTGGCGATGCGCGGCCGCCACTGCGCGGTCCACGTCCTCAGTGGTGCCCTGTGCGGAGCTGCCGTACACCCGTTCTGTCACGGGGTTGACGAGGTTTATGCGACGGCCGTCGGAAGCTTCGAAGGACGCGCCTTCGATGAAGTGATTCAAGTGCTCAGTCATTTTGGGGTCCATGAGTGATGTGCAGTGGTCGGGTCACGCCTCGAGGGAGGCCAGGGCGTCGCCGAAGATGTCCAGTGCCTTGAAGAACAGCGAGCGTGAGATCGTCAGCGACGGCATGACTCGCATCACGTTGCTGTAGCGACCACAGGGAATCATCAGCACGCCGTGGTTCAGCAGGTAGCCCATGAGCTGGCCGATTTTTTCGGGCGCCAGGGGAGCCTTGGTGGCAGGGTCTTCGACCAGTTCGATACCGATCATCAGGCCGCGGCCGCGTATTTCACCAACGAACGGGCTGTTGAAGCCACGGATACGTTCCTGCGCCTCCAACCCCAGGGTGTGCGCGCGGTTGAGCAGATCGAGCTCTGGGTCCTGCAGGATGCTGATATTGGTCAGCGCCACCGCCGCGGACAACGAGTTGGCGGCAAAGGTGTTGGGCATCGATCCGTCAGGAATCGCGGCCGCCAGGTCCGAACGCATGATCAGGCCCGCCATTGGCAGGTCGCTGCCGATGCCTTTGCCGAACGTGAGCATGTCCGGCTTCACGTCCGAGTGCTCGACCGCCCACATCTTGCCGGTGCGCCCTGCGCCGGATTGCACTTCATCGACGATCAGCAGCGTGCCGCTACGGTCGCATGCCTTGCGCAACAGCTGCAGGAACTCTGGCGATGGGGGCACGTAGCCGCCTTCGCCCTGCACTGGCTCCACGATAACGGCAGCCACGTCATCGGCGGCGGTGTAGGGGGTGTTCAACAGGTAGTCCACGTACTCGCCGGCGATCTGCTCGGCGCTTTTGTGAGTGGTGTCGAAAGGGAAACGGTAGGCATAAGGGTAAGGGGCGTGAATGACCCCACCCATCTGGGCACCGTAGCCCTTGCGGTAGGCCGTGCCTGTGGTCAGGGATCCCGAGGCGTTCCACACGCCGTGGTAGCCTCCATGAAAGGCGATGATCTGGTGCCGCCCGGTGATGCGTTTGGCGAACTTGATGGCTGCTTCAAGCGCATCGCTGCCGCTTTGCGTGAAGAAGGTGATGCAGTCGCCACGCAAGCCGTCGGGCGCGATCTCGGAGAGCTTGGCCGCCAGTTCGGTGCGCCGGGTGCTGTTGACTTCAAGGGCATGCATCAGCACTTCGGACTGTTCGCGGATCGCCTGCACCACCTTCGGGTGGCAGCGGCCTACGCTGCTGACGCCCACGCCGGCGGACAGGTCGATGTAGGTGTTGCCATCGGGGTCCTTGAAGGTAGCGCCAAAGGCACGATCCATGGCCACCGGCATGCGTCCGCCGCCGCGCGCCATCGACTCGGTACGCGCCGACAACGCCAGGGCCTCGCTGGTTTTGGGGCCGGGAAGTGTGCTGGAGGTAATCCGAGGGGCATCCGCGAAGTGGAGGGATTCAAGTTTGGCTTCACTCATGACGTTCTCTCTGAATGTCGATTTAAGTGTGCTGATCATCTCCGCGACGAGTCTGTGGCCGGTAGCCCGAATTGGCACATGGATGGACCGCCCTGAGCGCACCTTCCAGTGAATTTAGAATCTCATAAAGAATTGTGCATAATTCTCACTATGTGCGAATATCGCATAGGAAGGCGATCTAAAAACAAGAATATTGGCAGAGGCTTTCGACATCATGAAAAATCAGACTATCAGCCATTTCAGAGACGTCCATGTCCATGCGGCTACCGTCCAGGAATGGAACCAGGACTACAGTCAGCTAACAGCAGGCTCTGCTGAGAGTTCGCTGATGCAGTTGTCGACAGCGGGTGTCCACGTCTTTCTCGAGCAGATCAACCAGCGTGTCGTGCAGCACGGCGTGGCTCCCCGAGGCAAGATGTGCTTTGCCGTGCCGATCACCACCCCGGGTTCGATTCGGATGCAGGGACGGGAGGCGGACGATAGCAGCCTGTTCTTTCTTCACGGTGGCGAGGAGTTCATGTTCCATATGCCGATGGGCATGGAGCTGCTCTCGATCACCTTTGAACGTGAATTGTTCGAGCAGGCGTTGGCGCAAACAGCGTCGGCGAAGGAGGTCAGCCTGTTGCTGCGTCAGCCGGTGATCAGGGTTTCCACGCCGCGCTTTGCAGACGCTCGTCGCCGATTGCTGGCGATGTTCTCCCAAGCCCTGGTGTACGAAGAACTCGACAGCACGCGAGATCGGGAGCGGGAGCTGGCGCTGGAACAGGCGATGCTCGGCGAGTTGCTGCAACTCATGACCGACCCGGCTTGCGACAAGCAACAACGCTCCGCAAGCTCCACGCGCAGCTTCATTGTCGAGAAATGCCACCGTCTGGCGACCGCGGAGATGATCGACGTGCCCAGCGTGATCGAGTTGTGCCAGCGACTCCAGGTCAGTCGGCGTACCGTGCAGAACAGCTTTCGCTCGGTTGCCGAGACGACGCCGCTGAATTACTTGCGCTCTGTGAGGCTCAACGGTGTACGCCGGACCTTGATGTCCACACGCGCGTCGCATCTCTCGATCGGCGATGCCGCTGCCCAATGGGGCTTCTTTCACCTCAGCCATTTTGCGGCGGGGTACCAGGAGCTGTTCGCAGAGTTGCCGTCCCATACCCCCCGCGCTGCCATCACCGGTTGCGCTCATGCCTGAACGCCCGCCTGCTGAAAGCAGTGTGGGGTGACCGTTGGCTTCACAAGGATGTAGAGAAAGATGAATAGCCTGCGCCGTCTGCTCATGGTCTTCGACCTGTTCCGCCCGGAACAACCGGTCATCGATGTGGACATCATTTGCCGGGAGCTCGGCTACACGTCCGCCACCGCCTATCGTTATCTGCGCGAACTCGGCGACGCGGGCTTTTTGAAGCGATTGCCGCGCGGTTACGCGCTCGGCCCGCGAATCGTCACGCTGGAGCATCTGATGACGAACTACGATCCGTTGTTGGCATGCAGCCGGGACCTGGTCGACAACCTGGTCACCGACACCGGCCTGGACGCGCTGGTCAGCGAGTGGCATGGCGACTCAGTGGTCAACGTGCTGATCCATCGTGGCTCCGATGCCGGACCGGTCGGTAGCGGCAGGGGGCGGTCGATCGATCTTTTCCACAGCGCGACCTCCCGGGTCGTACTGGCTTATCTGCTACCGCGTCAAATCCGACGTGTTTACGACGCGCACGTGAACCCATCCGAATTGTAGCATCTGGGGCTGGAGTGGAAGCCGTTCATCAAGAGCCTGCTCGCCATCCGTAAACAGGGCTACTGCATCAGCGAAAGCGAGCTACACCCGGGACGCAGTGGCGTCGCGGCGCCGATCTTCGACGAAAAGCAGCGCGTCCTCGGGAGCATGACCCTGGTGGGGCGCAGTGAGCGGTTCGGTGCGTTTCAGCAAGGCTATCTGTGCGACCTGGTGACCGGCGCGGCGTCGGAACTGACGGCGCGTCTCGCTTCGCAGTGAGGTCAGGGTGGTGGATGGCGCTGTTCAGGTGATGGCGTAACAGGTTACCGATTTGGGATACCGGGGCGTTCATGGTGAGGCATAGGATCGGATCCAGCGTGCGACAAAAACGACAAGCTATATCGGTGACGGTGAACGGCTTGCTGCACCGATCCTACAGCGACTGCCTCATACAATAAGGTCAAGAACATGAGCGTATCTATCCCGATCAACAGTTCGACGGAGTTGAAGCGTGGTGCCTTGGGTGTTGGTTTCATCATCTTTTTCGTGGTGTCGGCGGCGAGCCCGTTAAGTGTCATCGCCGGTGGCTTCCCGATTGGCATCATGCTGGGCAATGGCGCCGGCACGCCGGCATTGCTGATCCTGGCGTTGCTGGTGCTGCTCGCGTTCTCGGTGGGTTACACCACCATGTCCCGGCACCTGACCAATGCCGGCGGTTTTTATGCGTTCACCTCCCGTGGTTTGGGTGGCCTGGCAGGCGGAGCGGCCGGGGTGTTGGCGATGTTTGCCTATAACATTCTTCAGGTCGGGTTGTATGGCATGTTCGGCGGGGTGGTCAGTGGCACCATGGAAAGCATGTTCGGACTGGTGCTGCCGTGGTGGTCTTACTCACTGATGGCGATGGCGAGCATTGCGATTCTGGGGTATCGCAAGATCGACCTGTCGGCGCGGCTACTGTCGGTGATGGTGATCGCCGAGTACCTGGCGATCCTGATCCTGGATTTTGCCATCCTCAAATCCGGCGGCGACAGCGGCATCAACCTTGATGCGTTTGATCGCAGTCATGTGTTCAGCGGCACACCGTCAATCGGCCTGCTGTTCTGCTTCGCGGCATTTATCGGCTTCGAGGCGACGACTATTTACGGCGAAGAGGCCAAGAACCCGCAGCGTACTATCCCGATTGCCACCTACTGCTCGGTGTTGCTGATCGGTGGTTTCTACGCACTGTCGGTATGGTCGATGGTGGTGGGCGTGGGTGCGGACAAGATCGTGCCGATGCTGCAGGCCTTGCAAGACCCGACGACGTTTATCTACGGCATGTCCGACCACTTTGTCGGCCCCTGGCTGACTCAGATTATCCGGGTGCTGTTCATGGTCAGTATCTATGCCGGCCTGCTGGCGTTTCATAACGCCGCGGCCCGTTACTTCTACGCGATTGGGCGTGACGGCCTGTTGCCGCACCGCTTGGGTACTACCCATCGCGTGCACCAGAGTCCTCATATGGGATCGGCGTTGCAGAGCCTTATCTCGGCGGTGGTGGTACTGATTTTCGCTGCCATGGATGCCGATCCGATCCTGCAGCTGTTTGCCTGGCTGTCCAACTTGGCCACGCTGTGCGTGATTTTGTTGATGGCGCTCACTTCCGCAGCGGTAATCTTCTTTTTCCGGCGTCACCCCGAACTCAAGGTGGGGATCTGGCGTGGGCGGATTTTCCCCGGTTTCTCTTGCATTGCCCTATTGGCGGTCCTGGTACTCGCGGTGGTGCATTTCGATGTACTGACGGGCGCCAGCCTGGCCTTGTCATACAGTCTCTGCGCCATCATTCCCGCGGCCCTGCTGGGTGGCGTGTTCCTGGCGGCTCGACTTCGCAAAGCGTCGCTGCAGCGTTACCTGGCATTGGGTAGCCACAAGCTTTAAGGCCCCACGCAGAACCGTTCAACCAAATCTGCGCTTTGCTTACCAAGGATGGTCTGCGACCTCGCGCGGCTGCGCCTGACTGCTCAACTTGACCAGCAGCGATGCGATCAACAGCAGGACTGCCGACGCTGCCAGCACGGCAACAAAGCCTGCATCGAACGCCGCACGGGCGAATGCGCTCAGCATCGCGCGGCCTTCGGGCGACAACGTCTCGGCGACGACCAGCGCGTCGTCGAGACTCTCGAATGTCGCGGGGTTTAGGGTCAGCCATGGCGGAATCATCACGCCCGCCGAATACGCATAAATCGCCGACAACAGACTGCCCGCCAGCGTCACACCCACAGCACCGCCCAGTTCAAAGGACACTTCTTCGATGGAGGCGGCCATGCCGGCTTTATCGGCGGGCACGCTGAGCATGATGGTGCTGGACGAAACGGTCAGTGCAGCGCCAATCGTCAAGCCCAATAGGGCAAGGCTGGCGACTTGCAGGTAAACCGCAGCGTTGTACAGCAAGAGATAGCTCAGCATCGCGGCTGACGACAGCAGCAACGTCCAGAACAGCATCCGCCGGTTTCCCAGGCGCGGCAGGTAGTAACCGGCAAGCGGCCCTGCGACGAAGGACCCCAGTGGGAGAGGAAGGATAAACAATGCCGCCTCCAGCGGCGACATGCCGAGCACCAGTTGCAGGCGCTGGCTGAACACCAGTTCCATGCCGATCAACGCAGCGGCCGACACGACTGCTGAAATGACGGCATTTCTGAAGCCCGGCGCAGTGAACAGCGCCAGATCGAGCATCGGCTGTGCGGCACGGCGTTGGCGTCGAATGAACAGCGTCAGAAATAGCGCACCCAGCATGACCGCCACCAGCATGCCGTCGAAGGAGGGCGCCCGTTTACCGAGTTCCTTGACGGCATACGCCAGGCTGATCAGCCCGATCATGACCTGCAGCGAACCCAGCCAGTCCCATCGCTTTTGAGCATCCCCCCGGTGATTCGGGATCAACACCGCGCCGAGAACCAGTGCCACCAGCACAATGGGCACGTTGATCAGAAACACCGAGCCCCACCAGAAATGCTCCAGCAGAAGGCCGCCCACTACCGGGCCGAACGCAGCGCCCCCTGAAGCAACCGATGCCCAGATGCCGAATGCCATGGCCTGCTCGCGCGGGTCGGCGAACGTCAACCGCACGATGGCCAGCGTAGCCGGCATCATCATCGCCGCGCCGACAGCCAGAAAGCCGCGGGCACCGATCAATACGCTGGCCGATGGAGAGAAGGCCGCGATCAGCGAGAACAGGCCAAACACACTCAGCCCGCCGATAAACAGGCGTTTGTGCCCGAGGCGGTCACCGAGCGTGCCCATGCCCAACAGCAGCCCGGCAGCGATCAATGCATAGATGTTGATGATCCAGAGCTTCTGCGAGGCCGAGGCATCGAGCTCACGGGTCAGTGTCGGCAGGGCGGTGTACAACACCGTCATATCAATGACGATCAGCAGCAATGCGCTGGAAATAATGGCCAGGATCAGCCAGCGTCGCGGAGGAATCATGGGGGGGCTCGATGAACGATGGTCGAAAGCCGGCAACTGTAACTCGGTCAAGACGTCAGCACCGGCAGGTAGCCTGCCGTGCCCCTTTACACTCGAAAATGGCCGACAAGCTGCTGTTGATGGTTGGCCATTTCATGGAGTGAGTCACTGGCCGTTGAAGCATCGCTCATCCGTTTGGTCAGTGTTTCGCTGATGCTGCGAATGTCACTGACCCGATGGCTGATATCTTCCACGACCGTGCTCTGTTCCAGGGCTGCGCTGGCGATCTGCTGATTCATCTGTTCGATCACATCCACGGCCTGGGAAATACTCTCCAGCGCCGTACGGGTCTGTTGCACCTGGATCACGCTGTTGCCGGCTTGCTCGCGGCTCAGCTGGGTACTGTGCACCACCTCCTGGCTCAACTGCTGCAACATCTCTATCACCGTGCGGACCTGTTCGACCGAGCTCTGGGTGTTGCTGGCCAGGTGCCTGACTTCATCGGCCACCACCGCGAAGCCACGTCCCTGTTCGCCCGCTCTGGCCGCTTCGATGGCCGCATTCAACGCCAGCAAGTTGGTTTGCTGCGCGATGGTGCTGATGACGTCCAGCACCTGGCCGATCTGGGTACTGCTATTGGCGAGGGCATGCACTTGCTTAAGGGTGGTGTCCAGTCGCTGATCGAGGCTTTCGATGCTGCTCTCGGCGATGGAGAACACCGCTTGACCTGATCGGCTCGCGCTTTCGGCGGCTGTCGCTGCGTCGGCGGCACCGTGGGAGTGGCGCGCCACTTCCTGGGCACTGGCACTCATTTCGTGCAGCGCGGTCGCGGCCAGCTCCACTTCGCGGTACTGGCGTTGCATCCCTGCGCTGACTTCCCGGGCAATCCCCAAGGAGGTATTGGCGCTGTTGCGGGTATCCAGCGAGGCGGTTTGAATGTCGCGAATAATCGGCTGCAACTTATCCAGAAAACGGTTGAACCCATTGGCCAATTGGCCCAATTCGTCGCGCCGCCCGACGGGCAGGCGTTGGGTGAGGTCACCATCACCATCGACGATGGCATCAAGCAGACCCGCCACCTTCAGCAGCGGGCGTGTCACCCCGTAGGCGGCCAGCCAGATCAGCAGCATGCCGAGGCAGCTGGCCAGTACCCCCAGGCAAAGGTTGAGCCAGTTGGCCTGGTGGCTTTTGTCGTCCAGTTCGCTTTGCATTTGCCGAGCGGAAGCCTGCACCAGGTCTTGGGGAACCTTGATCTCCAGTTGCCAGAGTGGATTGCCTGGCACGGTTTGCAGAGCCTGGGGTATATCGAGGGTGGACCCGGAGACTTCGCCGCTGCGTCCTGCCACCTGGCCGGTGGGCGACACAATGGCGACTTCGCTGTTGCCCTGATACAGGTCCTGGCCGAGGTCGGCAGCCAGCTTTTGCAGAGTGTCGAGGCCAATGTCCATGCCGACCACGCCGAGGATCTTGCCGTTGGCTATCAGAGGGATAGAAACGCTGCTCATCAGGACTTTCTGGCCTTCCACCTCGCTGGTGTAGGGCTCCACCACGCACGTGCGCCTTTGAGCTTGAGGGCAGGTGTACCAGACGTTTGTCGGTTCGCTGCCGGGTGGCGCAGTGTCGGTGAAGATTTGCGCCTCGGTGAGCACATCCTGGACCAGTTGTCCCGGCTGGCTCTGTGACCAATACAGCGCAAAGCGGCCTTTTTCGTTGCTCGCCAGTGCACGTTGCCCGACGAAATCGGCGTCTGCGCCCGCCAACGCGTCAGGCAGAAGTATGACGTACAGGCCGAGCACTTTTTCGCGTTTGAGCAGTGTCTGACGGGTCACGCTGATCAGCGCTTCGCGCAATTGCGCAGCCGTGAGGCGTCCATTGAACGTTTGATCGCGCAGTTGCAGAACCTGTTGCGCGAACCCTTCGCCATACAGCGCCGTTTCGTTGAAAAAGCGTTCGACGTGTTGGCCATGGGCAACGGCCTGGGCTTGCAAACGCTCTACAGCGGCTTGCCCGAGCAGGTGACTGCTCTGCTCCTTCAGCAATTTTGCACTTTGTTGGTTCTGGTACACCGAGGCGCCTACCAGCGCGCCAACGACAGCCAGCAGGCACAGTCCGCTCAGGACTGTGATCCGCCATTGGATAGTGAGATGAGCTAAACGCATGACTGAGGCTTCCTGCAGAGGGCTTTGGCTGCGATGGGCTGTGGACCAGGCCCTCGCTTTTATTATCGGTGCCAGCATCTGGGTATAGAGCGGGTGACGCTAGCATGCGGGAGGGAACGGCCAGCCGGTTATCCTGAATCGGCAAGGACTGCCGGATTGCTGGTGCCGCATCGACCTGTTTTGGGGCGGCGCCTCGGATGCTACCGATTTGGGATAGCGAGCGGTTCAGGGGCGGGCATAGGATCGAATTCAGCGCGCAACCAAAACAAAACGCTAATCGGTGCCGATGGAATTCAATCGGGCCACCCCAACAGCGACTGCCTCATACAATAAGGTCAACAACATGAGTGTACCTATCTCGATCAACAGCTCCACGGAGCTCAAGCGTGGCGCCCTGGGCGTCGGGTTCATCATCTTCTTCGTGGTGTCGGCGGCGAGCCCGTTAAGTGTCATCGCCGGTGGCTTCCCGATTGGCATCATGCTGGGCAATGGCGCCGGCACGCCGGCGTTGCTGATCCTGGCGTTGCTGGTGTTGCTGGCGTTTTCAGTGGGCTACACCACCATGTCCCGGCACCTGACCAATGCCGGCGGTTTTTATGCGTTCACCTCCCATGGTTTGGGTGGTCTGGCAGGTGGCGCGGCCGGGGTGTTGGCGATGTTTGCCTATAACATTCTTCAGGTCGGGTTGTATGGCATGTTCGGTGGGGTCGTCAGTGGCACCATGGAAAGTGTCTTCGGCCTGGTGTTGCCGTGGTGGTCCTACTCGCTGATGGCGATGGCGAGCATTGCGATTCTGGGCTATCGCAAGATCGACCTGTCGGCGCGGGTGCTGTCGGTGGTGGTGATCGCCGAGTACCTGGCGATCCTGATCCTGGATTTTGCCATCCTTAAATCTGGCGGCGACAGCGGCATCAACCTTGATGCGTTCGACCGCACCCATGTGCTCGGCGGTACCCCGTCCATCGGCCTGCTGTTTTGCTTTGCGGCATTCATCGGCTTTGAGGCCACCACCATTTACGGTGAAGAAGCCATAAATCCTAAACGTACCATTCCGATTGCCACCTACAGTTCAGTGCTGCTGATCGGTGGGTTCTACGCGCTGTCGGTGTGGTCGATGGTAGTGGGCGTGGGCGCGGACAAGATCGTGCCGATGCTGCAGGCCTTGCAGGATCCCACGACGTTTATCTATGGCATGTCCGATCACTTTGTCGGCCCCTGGCTGACTCAGATTATCCGGGTGTTGTTTATGGTCAGTATCTATGCCGGCCTCCTGGCGTTTCATAACGCCGCGGCGCGTTATTTTTACGCGATCGGCCGTGACGGCCTGTTGCACAGTCTGTTGGGCACCACTCACCGCGTGCATCAGAGCCCCCATATGGGCTCGGTGTTGCAGAGCCTGATTGCCGCAGTGGTGGTACTGATTTTCGCTGCATTGGATGCGGACCCGATCCTGCAACTGTTCGCCTGGTTCTCCAACCTCGCCACCCTCTGCGTCATTTTGCTGATGGCGCTGACGTCGGTAGCGGTCTGCGTCTACTTTCAGCGTCATCCCGAGCTTAACGTCGGGATTTGGCGCGGGCGCATCCTGCCTGTTTTCTCCTCCCTGGCATTAGTGCTCGTGCTGGTACTGGCAGTGGTGCATTTCGACGTGCTGACCGGGGCCAGCCAACTGCTGTCCTACGGACTCTGCGCCATCATTCCCGCGGCCCTGATCATCGGCGTCATTCTCGCCGCGAGATTGCGAAAGATCTCCCCACAACGGTTTCTCGCCTTGGGCAGCCACAAGCTTTAAGGCCGCACTCGTTACAGCTCGACTAACCAGACAACTCCAGCCTGTCGTTGCTCGGCATGGCTCGTCAGTGTGTGAAAGGAAGGTTTCAAATGCACAACTACAAAATGCTCATCAATGGTGTTCAGGTTGCCGGTGATAAGGGCCAGTTTGACGTGATCAACCCGGCCACCGGTGCTGCATTCGCCCAATGCCCCGCTGGCTCGCTGGCGCAACTCGACCTGGCGGTCGACGCTGCACAGACGGCATTCAAAAGCTGGCGGCACAACACCCACGCAGACCGTTGCGAGCGCCTGTTGGCGGTCGCGGCGGATATCGAACGGGAGGCCGAGTCACTGGCCCGGCTGATTGTGCTGGAACAAGGCAAACCGCTGGAACTGGCGTTTTCCGAAGTCATGGGTTCCGCCGCCTGGACCCGCTATGCGGCCGGGCAGGAGATAGCCGTGGAGCTGGTGGAGCAAACCCCCACCCAGCGGATCGAGTTGCATCGCAAGCCTTTGGGTGTGGTGGCGTCGATTACACCGTGGAACTGGCCGTTCATGATCGCCGTCTGGCACATCATGCCGGCGCTGCGAGCCGGTAACTGTGTGATCAGCAAACCGTCGAGCCTGACCCCGCTGAGCACCTTGCGCCTGGTGGAGATCATCGCCCGCCATGTGCCTCACGGCGTGATCAATTGCCTGACGGGCGAGCAAGGTTTCGGTAGTGCAATCACTTCGCACACTGGCATTCAGAAAATTGTTTTCACCGGCTCGACCGCCACCGGACAAAGCGTCATGCGCGGCGCCGCCAACAACCTCAAGCGCCTGACCCTGGAGCTGGGCGGTAACGACGCGGCAATCGTTCTGCCCGGTACGCCGGTTGAGGCGGTGGTCGAGGATATTTTCCAGGCGGCGTTTCTCAACATGGGCCAGACCTGCGCGGCCCTCAAGCGCCTGTATATCCACGAATCGCAGTACCAGGCCTTTGCTGATGCGCTGACCCTGATTGCGACGCGCCAAGTGGTGGGCGATGGCCTGGAAGCTGGCGTCACCTTTGGCCCGGTGCAAAACCTTGAGCAATTGGAACATGTCGACGCGCTGGTCGCCGACGCGCGGGCACAAGGCGCGCGCGTGCTGTGCGGCGGCGCGCGTCTGGATCGTCCCGGCTTCTTTTATCCACCCACCCTGGTCGCAGACGTGACAGATGGCCAGTGTCTGGTCGACAAGGAACAGTTCGGTCCTGTATTGCCCTTGATCGCGTACCGGGATGTCGAGGATGTGCTGCGGCGCGCCAATGCCGGTGACATGGGGCTGGGCGGATCGGTCTGGGGGCCGGATGTCGAGCAGGCCCAGGCACTGGCCAGCCGCCTGGAAAGCGGCGTTGCCTGGGTCAATTGCCACGCGCAGATTCAGCCGAACACGCCGTTTGGCGGCAGCAAGATGTCCGGGTTTGGCGTCGAGTTCGGCCTTGAGGGACTGCTGGAGTTCACTGGCCAGCAACTGCTATTTGTCCGCCCTTTTAAAGGCGCACCACAAGGAGCTTGAGCCATGAGGAATCCATCACGTTATCCCGTGTTTGGTAGCACGCTTGTGTGCACATTGGTGCTATGCGCCATCAATCAGGCCCAGGCCTATGAGTTGTACAGTGATGAGAGCCGTCACCTCAACGCAGACATGACCGCCGTGTTCGGCCTGTTCAACAGTCGCAAGAACTACGACGGCACGCCCGGGGGATCTACCTGGCGCGAAGGCTTTATCAAATACGGCTTGAGTGGCGACCAGTCCCTGGCGGGCAATGGCACTGCATATGGGGCATTCGCCCTGGTCAGCTCCGCCACCTGGGGCGACGGCGACCCGGGCGGCAATTCCCTGGGGACCGAGCGCACAACAAAGATCGAAGACGCCTACCTGGGCTGGCGCTCCGGCGACCTGTTCCCTGCGTTAGGCAAGGACGGGGTTGATATTTCCGGCGGGCGCCAAGTGGTCAAGCTGGGCCGAGGGTTCCTGATCAACGATGACGGACTGAACCTGGGCAAGGGCCCGGCCGATGGCAAGATGAACCGTGGGGGCGCTTATTACCTGGCTGCACGGCATGCGTTCGATCAAACCGCGCTGTTGCGCCTGGGTGGGCAAGATGGCCTGCACGGCAGCCTGGTGTGGCTCAAATCCGACAACCGCGTCCAGGCCGAAACCGAGCTGGCCGCCGGCACGCTGGATTACACCACCCAGCCGGGTACGATCGGGTTGACCTGGGTACACGGCATCGACGTAAGCGATCAATGGGCCAGCGACTTTCAACGCCAGCGCAAAGGCATGAACGTCTACAGCGTTCGCGGTGAAGGCGATGCGGGCATCAAGAATGTCAGCCTGGCGTTCGAATACGCCTGGCAGGACAAGGACGCCGGGCCGGCGAAAGCCTGGTACGGCGAAGCGGGCTACACCTTCGCCGATACCGCCTGGGCGCCGAAGGTGACCTATCGCTATACCCGCTATTCACAGAAGTGGGATCCGCTATTCACTGGCTTGAGCATGGGCTACGGCACCTGGTTCCAGGGCGAAGTTGCCGGCAACTACGCCGGGCCGTTCAACAGCAATACCAGCATTCAGCACGTCGGACTGAAGGCAACGCCGCTGGAAAACCTGACCTTGGGCGCGCTGTATTTCGATTTCGACACGGTGCGTAAAAGCAATGCGCTGAACCTCAATGCCCGTGAGCTGGATATCTACGCCGAATGGGCAGTCAACGCACACTTGATCATTACCCCGCTGATTGGCCTCTACAAACCCGATCAGGACACAACCACGGGTGGCAATCAAGTCGGCGGCAATGGCACTAACGTATACAGCCAATTGACGGTGGCTGTTCCGTTCTGACCGCACATCCGCCGCGTCCACGGCAAGGGACCGGCGGCTTATCCATAGGCTAGGGCACGGTGGTGCTCGACTGATTGCGCATGTTTTCGGCGATGCGCCGAGTGGTATCCATGACCATTTCGATCACTGTTTCCTGGCGCAGCAGCTTGAAGCTCTGAGTGCTGCCGACGGCGGACAGGCTGCCAACCACTTCGTCGATGTCCGTCTGGATGATGGGCGCGGCGATGCCGGTCAAGCCCAGGTTGAGTTCATCGTGGGTGAGGCAGTAACCGTCCTTGCGAATCTTTTTCGCGGCCTTGGAGAAGCTCGACCAGTCATAAGGGCAGTCCGGGTCGTTGGCCATGTGCTCGTCGAACAAGCGTTGCAAACGGCGACCTTTCTGAAAGGCGATCAACACCTTGGATTGCGCGCCGCGAAAGAACGGCAGCGGTTGCCCGCGCCCGAACGCAAAGTGGTAGGTGTCGGTGGGTTCGGCGATGTAGGTGTTGATGATGCGACCGTCATAAAAAACGCTCGCAAACACAGCCAGGCCGGTTTGCGTGGACAGCTCGTGCATCAACTCGCGCCCGGCAAGGAGGATAGGGTCGTACTGACGCATCATCCAGTCCAGTTCGATGATACGCGGCCCCAAGCCATAACTACCGGCGTCCACGCGGGTCAGCAGGCCGGCGTCGCACAAATCCTTGACGTAGCGGTACACGGTCGCGCGTGACAGGCCCATGCGCTCGGCAATGGTGTCGGGGTCAATCTTCAATGTCTGTGGACCGAACAGGTCCAGGATACTCAGCAATTTGCTCAGGCTGCTCATTTCGTTCCTAAAGACGGGGGAGGGCGCGTGCTTCGTTCCGGCGCAGACCAGATATCCCGCAGGAGCGCCAAACGCTGACGCAACACTACCTCAGTGAGAGAAAAACGCAATCTCGGCAGCCTTTCTAGTGCAGGTAAAATCACTTTAATCTCATTAAGCGAGACAAATATGAATTAAATGCTTGTTGGTTGAATATTTATGTGTGATAAATCTCATCACTGCAAATGCTCAAGCAAGAGGGCTGAAAATGAATGGTGCGCAACTGATAGTGAATGCGGCAGCGGCAAGCGGTATCGAATACTGCTTCGCCAACCCCGGAACCACCGAAATTCCATTGGTGGCGGCCATGGCCAGCGCACCTGCGCTGAAGCCGGTGTTGTCGTTGTTCGAAGGGGTGTGCACGGGGGCGGCGGATGGGTATGGCCGGATTGCCGGCAAGCCGGCGATGACTCTGACGCACCTGGGCCCCGGGTTTGCCAATGGCATCGCCAACCTGCACAACGCGCGTCGTGCCAATACCCCTATCGTCAACGTGATCGGTGATCACGCGTCATGGCATGTCAACTACGATCCGCCGCTGGCCAGTGACATCCAGGCCTTGGCCGGGACTGTCTCCGGTTGGGTGCGCACCTCGCGTACGGCGTCGGGTATCGGCGAAGATTTGCAGGAAGCGGTGCGGTCGGCCTGGCAGGCCAAAGGGCAGATCGCCAGCCTGATTTTACCCATGGACCTGCAAGCCAGCGCGGTGACGCACAACGGTGTGTTCGCCCCGATGCGGGCGCCGGTTCGCCGGTTTGCCGGTGACCGGGTCGAGACGGTGGCGCAGGCCCTGCGTGACGGGCTGCGCCTGGTGTTTATTGTCGGGGATGAGGGGCTGTCGGTCGCGGGTCTGGAAGCAGCGGGGCGCCTGGCCCAACTGCCTGGCGTGCGCCTGTTTGCCGAGACCTTTCCACGGCTCAGCTACCGTGGTGGTGGTTTGCCGGATCTGGATCGCCTGCCGTACTTCCCGGAAGTGGCCATTGAAATCCTCGAGCAGTACGACCAGGTCGTGTGTGCCGGGGTGCCGGAGCCCATCAGTTATTTCGGCTACGAAGGCATCCCGTCGCGCCTCGCTGAGCGTGAGCGTCTGCTGACGCTGGCCGATGTCGGTGACGATGTAGCCGGCGCGCTGACGGCGCTGGCCGATGCCCTCAATGCACCGGCCTATGTGCCGACGCCGATGGGCATCGAACTGCCGCCAGGCCATGCCGAGCTCACACCTCAGTCTATCGGCCAGGTTTTAGCCGCATCGCTGCCGGACGAGAGCATTGTCTCCGTGGAAGGCGGCACCTGCGGCTATCCGTTTTTCACCGCTTCCGCTGGCGCCGCACGGCACCGGGTATTGACCAACACTGGTGGCGCGATCGGCCAGGGCATTCCGGTGGGGTTCGGCGCCGCCTTGGCAGAGCGGGGCAATCGCGTGTTCTGCCTGCAATCCGACGGCAGTGCCCAGTACACCATTCAAACCCTGTGGAGCATCGCCCGTGAGCAGTTACCGGTGGTGATCCTGATCGCCGCCAACCATCGCTACGCCATTTTGCAGAACGAACTGCGCCGCTTCGGCATGACGGAAATGGGGCCCGAAGCCCTGCGCCTGACGGTGCTCGATAGCCCGAGAATTGACTGGAAGGCTCTGGCCAAGGGCTACGGTGTGCCGGCCTGCACGGTGCACACCAATGCCGAACTGCAACAGGCGCTGGCCAATGCCAATGCCGACAGCGGTCCTTGCCTGATCGAAATGGCGCTGTGAAGGAGTCGATGATGAAACAGTTTGAAGTGCTACCCGCTGTGCAACACTTTTTGTCTCATCCCGGACGCCTATTTATCGGTGGCAGTTGGCAGGACGCCGCCGCTGGTCGGCGGTTTGCCGTGGAAAACCCGGCGACTGAAGAAACCCTGACGGAAGTGGCCCAGGGTGACGCGCGCGATGTGGATGCGGCCGTTGCGGCAGCCCGCACAGCGTTTACCGGCGCCTGGGCGCTGCAGTCGCCCGCCCAACGCGGTCTGCTGCTGTTTCGACTGGCGGATCTGCTGGATCAGCACCGCGAGGAGCTGGCGCAGTTGATCACGCTGGAGAACGGCAAACCCATCTCAGCCGCTCGAGGGGAAGCGGCCAACGCGGCGACCATTATTCGCTACTTCGCCGGCTGCGCCGACCAAGATCGAAGGCAGCACGCTGCCCGTATCGCCGGCCAGCGGTGCACCCATGCTCAACTACACCTTGCGTGAGCCGGTGGGTGTGTGTGCGCTGATCGTGCCGTGGAACTTCCCGTTGAACATGTGCGTGTGGAAGCTTGGTCCAGCGCTGGCGACAGGCTGTGTCGCGGTGCTCAAGCCCGCCGAGCAAACCCCGCTGGTCGCGATTCGACTGGTGCAGTTGATCGAGGCCGCCGGGTTTCCACCGGGGGTGGTCAACCTGATCACCGGCCTTGGCGCTGAAACGGGCGCGCCGCTGGCGCAGCATCCTGACGTGGACAAGATCGCCTTCACCGGCTCGACCCACGTCGGCAGGCTGATCGCTCAGGCGGCCACCAGCAACATGAAAAAAGTCTCGCTGGAACTGGGCGGCAAGTCGCCGAACATCATCTTGCCGGACGCCGATATCGTGCGCGCCGCCAAAGGTGCCGCCGACGGCATCTTCTACAACCAGGGCCAGGTGTGCACGGCTGCCTCACGTTTATACGTACACGCCAGTGTGCTCGATCAGGTGCTCGAAGAACTTGAGCGGCATGCCACCGCACACGTGCTCGGTAATGGTTTGGATCCGGCCACCAGCATGGGCCCACTCGTGTCGGGCCGCCAATTGAGTACGGTCAAAGGCTACCTGCAACGAGGCCAGGAGGAGGGCGCCGAACTGATCTGCGGTGGCGGCCGTCCCGACCACCTGGAGCGCGGCCACTTCATTGCGCCCAGCGTATTCCTTGACCGCGCCGAGCGTGCCTGTGTCGCCCGCGAAGAGATCTTCGGTCCGGTGCTGACCGTCATGAGCTGGACCGAAATCGACGACCTGGTACTGCGCGCCAACGATTCGCCTTATGGCCTCGCGGCAGGCCTGTGGACCCGCGACCTGCGCTCGGCGCACCGCGTGGCGGCGCAGCTCAAGGCGGGCTCGGTGTGGATCAACTGCTGGAACGTGGTCGACGCGGCTTCGCCGTTCGGCGGGTACAAGCAATCCGGCTGGGGCCGGGAAATGGGTAAAAACGTGATCGATGCCTACACCGAGACCAAGAGCGTCTTCGTCGATCTGGCCTGAACCGAATAATCACAAGAGGAAATGCTATGGATCTGGAATTGAAAGGCCGCGTGGCCATCGTCACCGGCGGCGGTATGGGTATCGGCAAGGAAGTCGCACGTTTTCTGTCCGAAGAGGGCTGCAAGGTGGTGATCTGCGCACGCCGCATGGAGTTTCTCCAACAGGCTGCCGAAGAGATCACGGCGCAGACTGGCAACGAAGTGCTGCCGTTGTACTGTGACACCAATCAGATGTCGGCCGTGTCTGACATGGTCGAAGCCGCGCACAAACACTTCGGCCGCATCGACATCCTGGTCAACGGTGCCGCAGCGCCGTCCGGAGTGGTGCGCAATGACATCGAACATGCCGGCGACGACGAGCTGCTGTCGGACCTCAACACCAAGGTGATCGGCTACTTCCGTTGCGCCAAGGCCGTGACCCCGCACATGAAGGCCGGCGGCTTCGGTCGCATCATCAACATCGGCGGCCTCACCGGGCGCAGCAGCAAAGTCCTCTCGGGGATGCGCAACCTGGCGATCGCCCACATGACCAAAACCCTCTCCGACCAGTTGGGCCCTTCGGGCATCACGGTCAACCTGATTCACCCCGGCGTGGTCGACACCCCGCACATCCAGGAGTTGTACGAGCGCGAAGGGGTCAAGCAAGGCAAGACCTCGGAACAGGTTGAGCAGGCCTACATCGACGCGACGCCGATTCGCCGCACCTTGGCACCGATTGAAATGGGCTGGCTGATTGGTTTCCTGGCGTCGCCAAAGGCTGGCGCGGTGACCGGAGAATCCATCGGCATCGACGGCGGTTTGACCCGCGGCATCTACATCTGAGGAGCACCAACGATGAGTAACGGAACCCTGTTAGTGGCCACGGTAGGGCAGGCGGTGATCCGCAGCGCCGACGAGGGTCGGACCTGGCATCGCCTGGGCCTGGGCCAGGATCTGGAGTTCGACGCGATCACCCGATCCTTGAGTGTGCACCCCGGCGAGCCTGAGGTGATCTACGCCGGCACGGACGTAGGTTTGTGTGTCAGCCGCGACACCGGCGGCCATTGGCAGCGGATCGATTCGCCGTTCAACGGGCAGACGGTCTGGAAAGTCGCCGTCGATCCGCAGGACGCGCAACGGATTTTCGTTGGCACTGGCGCACCTTCGCGCGCCGTACTGTGGCGGACGCTGGACGGTGGTATCAGCTGGGATCGTGCGCCGGTGGAGATTCCGGAATTCTGCGACGGGGTCAGCCGCCCACGGCTGCTGGCTTTCGCCTATGACCCGACCGACCGCAACCAGCTATGGTTCGGCCTTGAAGAGGGTGGATTATTCCACTCCCGTGACGGTGGCGACAGCTGGACGCGCGTCGATGATCGGCTGCTGTGGGACTACAACTCGGATGTCCACAATATCCTGGTACTGCCCAATCATGGTCAGAAAGTCATCGTGGTGGTCTGCGTCAACGCCGTCTACCGCAGCCTGGATGAGGGGTTGACCTGGACTGGCATTATCGGTCGAGAAGCGTTCGGCCTGTACTACATGCGCGCCATGAATGCGCCGTTGGGCACGCAAAGCGACCTGTACCTGAGTATTTCCGATGGCACGCCCGGTACCACCAGCAAGATCCTGGTGTCCCGTGATGCTGCGCTCAGCTGGGAAGTGCTGCCCCTGCCGCAACAACCCAATTCCTGCGTTTGGGCCATTGCCTTCAACCCGGAAAATCCGCAACAGATCGTTGCGGGAACCAAGTATGGGCACTTGTTCACCTCCGGGAATGGCGGTGATGGCTGGCAGAAACAGTGGCGCGAATTCAGTGAGATCGCTGACGTGCTCTGGACCCCCGCAGTGGCGCAGATCAAGGCAGGGCATCAATCCGTGGTCAAAAAAAGCTGAGGTATCACGCGATGAAAGTCGAAATCCTTCGTACTCACTTATCGCTCTCGGTAAGTGATCCTGATGTGTCGGCACGCTGGTACGCCGACATCCTGGGCATGCATGAAAGTGCCCGAGGCGAAAGCTGGGTCATGATGGCGTTTGGCACCAAACATCACGACATCGCCTTGCTTCGTGCAGAGCCCGGCGCCCATCAGGGCGGGTTGGGGTTGCAACACTATGGATTGGAAATCGCCGGGGACATGACCACCTTGCGCCAGCTCTACGGCATGTTGCTGGGCAAGGGCGTCGAGGTGGTGAAGATCACCGATCACGAAATCGGCCATGGTGTGTATTTCAACGATCCTGACGGTAATCGCATGGAATTTTTCCTTGAGACCGAACACGACGATGCGCGCGGCAAGGCCCGGTTCAAGGCCGCTGGCGCGCCAAGCCGACATTTCAATCTAGATCCACTAGACCCACTTTGAGGCAACCCAGATGAAAACCGCTAATTTTGCTTCGTATCACATCCGCAAGTGGTACAGCTTTGTCGAAGAAACCCTGGCCAACGAAAGTGGCCAGTTGGCCGATGGCGAGCCGCTGTTCAAATATGCCGTCGCCGCCGTGATCGCCAACCCCTATGCCGGTCGCTACAGCGAGTCGCTGACAGAGCTGGTAGAACCGTCGCCGCTGCTGGGCGAAGAGTTCGGTCGTCGCATTCAGGCGCTGGCCGGTTCGCGGGATATTGTCAGCTACGGTAAAGCTTGCATGGTGGGCAGCCAGGGCGAATACGAACACGGCAATGCGTTCCTGACCAACCCGGCTGCCGATCCAGTGCGCCTGGCGCTGGGCGGGGGCAAATCCTGGGTGCCGTCCACCGGCAAACGGGGCGGCCCGGGTTCAACCATTGATGTGCCGTTAGCCCACAAGGATGCACTGTATGTACGCTCCCATTACGACAGCATGTCCCTGATGTTTGGCGACGGCCCCGCGCCGGATGAGGTGATCGTGATCTGGGCCTTCGCCACGCGCGGGCGCTTGCATGCGCGGCTGGGCGGTCTGCAGGCGGCAGACGTCAAAGGTATTGATGGGCTGCACTGATTTCAGGCGCATGGCTTTAGCGGCGTCGGATTAAAAACACAACAAGAAAGCGGTGAATAGCGATGAAGCAGGAGAAGACCCAAGTTGTCATTGTCGGCGGCGGCCCTAACGGGATCACGGCCGCGCACTATATGGGGATGTACGGTATCGACTGCGTCGTCCTTGAACTTGCCGACGGCGTACTGCCTTACCCGCGCGCAGTGGGCATGGATGATGAAGCACTGCGCGTGCTGCAGGGGATCGGCATCGCCGAACTCGCCGTGCGCGACATGATCTGCGATGTACCGCTGCGTTATTACAATGCTCGCGGTGTGTGTTTCGCCGAGGTCAAGCCGAGTACGGCCCATTACGGCTGGCCAATGCGTAATATTTTCATGCAGCAGTTGCTGGAAGGCACGTTGCGCGAAACCCTGGGACAGCGTGCCAGCGTTGTGTTGCGCCAAGGCCACGAAATGCTCGAACTCGAGCAGGACGGGCAGGGTGTGACATTGCAGGTGCGCGATGCTCAGGGCGAGATTTATCAACTGCGGGCTGACTATGTAATCGGCGCCGATGGCGGACGCTCCACTGTGCGTAAAAAGCTCGGTATCGAACTGTCGGGGCTGACACATGCGCGCAAATGGGTGGTGGTCGATACGGCCAATGACACCCTCGATGCACCCTACACCGCACTGCATGCCGATCCGGAACGGCCCTTCGTGTGCATCTATCTCCCGTATCAGCAACGCCGCTGGGAGTTCATGCTCCTGGAGGGCGAAGATGAAGCGAGGATGTGTGAGGAAAGCACCATTCGCGACTTGATCCGTGGGCATATCGGCAACGCGGTCGATCAGTTGAACATCATCCGCATCCGAGCCTATACCCACCACTCCCGGGTCGCGGTGCGTTTTGTCGAAGGGCGTGTGGCGCTGGTGGGCGATGCCGCGCATATTTCTCCACCCTGGGCCGGGCAGGGCCTCAATTCCGGGCTGAGAGACGTGGCCAACGTGGCCTGGAAGCTGGCGGCGATCATCCAGGGCCGTGCCTCGCACTCGATCCTCGCCAGCTACGACCAGGAGCGCCGTGGGCATGCCACCGAGCTGGTGGCCCTGGCCGACAACATGGGCGCGGTACTGGGAATGACCAACCCGCTGATGGCCGGCGTTCGCGACTGGTTGTTCCAGGCGGTGAACAGTGTCGACAACCTGCGCTCGCACCTGCTGGAGTTCAAATTCAAACCCAAGGCCACCATCACCAAGGGCCTGGTCTATCACGAGCGTGCCGAGTTGCGCGAGGACGATCTGGTTGGCCAGCTGTTTGTTCAGCCGTACATCGAAGACGCCCAGGGCCAGCGTTGTCGCCTGGATGAGGTGCTTGGCAATTCCTATGCGGTGCTGGGTTATCGGGTGAACCCGCGCGAGCAACTCAGCGAGGAAATGGCCGCTTATTGGGCGCGCTGGAACACGCGTTTTATTCAGGTCAATCGTTCGCGCAGTGGCATCGGACGTGGCCAGCCGTTAACGGCCTCGGACGCCATCAGCGTGGAGGACGTGGATAATCGCCTGGGTGAATGGTTCTCCAAGGTGCGTGACTGCATCGTAGTGGTGCGTCCGGACCGGTTTGTCGCCGCCATTACCACACCAGATAGGCTTGAAGGTGTGCTGCGCAAACTGGCGGAGCAACTGTCATGAACAGCGGCAACGCGCTACTTAACCGGCTACATCAGGCAACGCGCACGGTGCAAGCCATTGCGCCACTGGCCCCCGAGGCGATAGATCGGCTTGCGGGTTATGCGCTGCAACGCGAAGCGCTGGATCACCAACAAGCCGCAGGCGAGCGACTGAGCGGGTGGAAGGTCGCCTTCGCCGGCAGCGCCGCGCAAAAACGCTTTGGACTTGACGAGCCGGTGTATGGCGGCCTGATGGATACCATGATCGTCGAGCCGGGTACGGCGGTGGCGTTCTCGCGGTTGATCCAGCCCAAGCTGGAGATCGAATTGGCATTTGTGCTGGGGCGTACCCTGGTGCCGGGAGAGTACCGTGACGAGGATATTCTGGCAGTCATCGGCGACATAGCACCCGCGTTGGAGATCGCCGACTGCCGTTGGCAGGGCTGGGATTTCGGAGTGGGCGCCTTTCTTGCCGACAACGCGGCGGCGGGGCTTTATTGTCTCGGACCGCGCATCCCTTTCGATCCTGTACAACACGTCAACGTGGTGTATCGCCTGGAGTGTGACGGCGCGCTCTGCGGTAGTGGTGATACGCGCGATCGAGAGGACAGCCCGCTGGCCAATCTGTGCTGGCTGATTCGGCGTCTGTTGGCCGACGGTCAACGTGTGGAGGCTGGGCAAGTTGTGCTCTCCGGTGCGTTGTTGCCGCCGATGAATATCCAGCCCGCCACGTACTGCCTACACATGCTTGGCATGGAACTGGCTTTGGTTTTCACGGCGGACGCCGCCCCGGTGTGAACGATAGCTGCCGTCACGGATGACTGAGTCCCTTTCAGGCCGATAAACAAACGGGGCCATCGAGGAACGACGACCATGCTTGCTGAAGTTCGAACCTTCAATGACCCTCAACAACACGCTGGCTCCATCCAGGGCTGGCGGCAAGTATATGACCAACTCGGCCGTGGCTGCCTGACCAGTGAGCTGCGGCAGTTGTCCTCTGACCGCTTTCAAATCTTCCAGGAAGTGCTGGACAAACGCGTGGTACAGCGCGGCTATGCGCCTAAAGGTCGGCTGTGCGCGGCCATGTCGTTAGGCTGCGCGCCGGTGGTGCAGGGGCAACAGGTGGGCACTCACAGCGTGGTGCTGTTGCGTGACGGCGAGGAGTTTGTGTTGCACGCCCCTGAAGGCATGCACTTCTTCGCGCTCAATATCGACGCGGTACGCTTCGCCAAACTGGCGGCCTTCGAATTGTCTGACGATCAGCTCAAGCGCCTGAAGACCACGTCCCAACTCAGCGTGGATGACGCGTTACTGTTGCGAATACGTCAGCGTATCCACCCGCTGTTTCATCACCTTTTGGAACAGACAGACGCTATCAACTCAACCGCTGAGAAAATGCTGGAGGAAGAACTGCTCGGGGCGTTCCTTGATTTGTTCAGCCACGCCACCGATGAGGTACGTTGTCGTCGCGGTAATTTCGCCGTGAGTGCTTACCTGGTGAAGCGTTGCCAAGAGCTGATCGATGCCAGTGGTGATACACCACTGAGCATTCTCGACCTGTGCGAACACCTGCGGGTGAGTCGCCGGACCCTGCAGAACAGTTTTCAGGCAGTGACTGGAATGCGTCCAGTCGAATACCTGCGCAATCTACGCCTCAACGCGGTGCGCCGGCGCTTGATCACAACCTCTGCCTGCACTCACAACATCAGTGAGATCGCGATGGCGATGGGCTTTTTTCATCTGAGCCACTTTGCCGCGCATTACCGGCAATTGTTTGGCGAGTCACCGTCCGAAACGCTCAGGGCAATGCGCTAAAGACCTCATGTGCGGCTGACGCTTTCCTCCCACCCGATTTCCTTTTCCAGGCTGATATTCAAGCGCTCGTGAATTGTTGGTTTCGCTGCGCGAAGCTGGCAACTTGGCTCGCTGGATATGCCTTGCCGTATTCGAAACACAGGGAATTACCCAGGGGTGATGAAGGCGCGCGTTTATTTTTGAACGGGAGGGTCAGGCGTAGTTGATCCGGTCGGTGTAGGCGTTCTGGGTCATTTTGCGTTGATAGTCGCAAGGCGTTGTACTGACCAGTTTCTTGAAGTCGCGCAGGAAGTGCGATTGATCGGAAAAGCCCAGGTCGAGGGCCAGCTCCGAAAACGATACATCGTGTTGGGTATTGAGGGTGTCCAGAGCTGCCTGGCAGCGGATGATTCGGCAAAAGGTCTTGGGTGACATGCCGGTGTCCTGGCTGAACTGTCGGTGCAGCGTGCGACTGGTGTACCCGCTGAGTTTTTCCAGTTGCTGAATACGAATATCACCGCGGTAGCGCATTGCCTGCTGAATGACCATAGCCGTGAGTGCTGACGTTCTACCCATCAGGCGGGGGGCGAGGTAGTCGTTGAACAGCCGCATCTGATCGCCCAGCAGCGGTGCTTGAACGATATTTTCGAAGATGCGCTGGGCGAACCCCGAGACCTCCAGCAGGTCGAGTTCCCGTTCGGTCAATTCTTCGGCCAGCACATTGATAAATCCGGGAATGACGCCCGGCGAAAAGCGCACGCCGAAGTAGTGATGGTTCTGGTGTAACTCGACCGCTTGGGCAGCCAGCGGCGTGCCACAGATCCGGGCGGTAGGGCGTGTTGCATCACAGTCGAAAACAATATCCACGCAACCGTCCGGCACGGCCAGCAGGTTGGCTGATTGAGCCACATCGAAGGCATAGAAATGCGAGATCGCCGGGTGTTCGGAGGGCATGACCGAATACCGTGAAGAGTTGAGCACGAACCAGGGCTGTTCGTTCGCAGTGTGGTGCCTGGGAGGCGGCGCGCACTGTTTGATCATGGTTGCACCTTCGATGAGCAGCGATACGGAAGTTTTCACGCATTAATCACGCCAACTATTGCGCGCCGGCCAATCGGGCATGTCCGAAATTTACAATACCGCCGAAAAACGCGCCCTGATACTCGACGTCGACAGCGTGGAGCTGCGCCTACCGCAGCGATATCACCTTCAGCCCGAGAATAACTATGTCTACAAATACAAAAATCGACTTCATCTACCTCTCCGAGCAGGACATGATCCGCGCGGGCGTGACTGACATGCTGGCGTGCGTGAACACCATGGAAGAGATGTTCGGCCTGCTCTATGCCGGTGACTATCGCATGGCTGGGCCGAACAATGACTCCCATGGCGCGATGGTGATCTTCCCGCAGGATTCGCCCTTCCCGAACATGCCCAAGCCCACGGCTGACCGGCGCATGATGGCCATGCCTGCCTACCTGGGCGGGAGCTTTTGCACCGCAGGCGTGAAGTGGTACGGCTCCAATATCGCCAACCGCGAAAAAGGCCTGCCGCGCTCGATTCTGATGTTTACCTTGAACGACCCCGACACCGGCGCACCGCTGGCCCATATGTCGGCCAACCTGCTGTCCGCGTATCGCACCGGTGCGATTCCCGGCGTAGGCGCGCGCCACTTGGCACGCAAGGACTCAAAAGTCGTCGGCCTGCTCGGTCCAGGTGTAATGGGCAAGACCACACTGGCGGCATTCATCGCGGTATGCCCGCATATCGACACACTGAAGATCAAAGGTCGTGGCCAGAAGAGCCTCGATAACTTTATCGCCTGGGTCAAGGAAACCTATCCGCAGATAACCACGATCGAAGTGGTCGACACCCTTGAAGCGGTGGTCCGCGACTCCGACCTTGTTACTTATTGTAGCTCCGGTGAGGTGGGCGATCCCACGACCTACCCAATTGTGAAACGCGAATGGGTCAAGCCAGGTGCCTTCCTGGCGATGCCTGCCTCCTGCTCCCTTGACGACGGGATGGAACAGCGCGACGTACGCAAGGTGCTGGACAACACCGGTCTCTACCAAGCCTGGTTTGAAGAACTGCCCAAGCCTGCGCATCACTGCGTGCCGGTGATTGGCGTGCGCTTCATGGACATGATTGCCGAAGGCAAGATGCAGCTCGATGAAGTTGAGGACATCGGCAAGATCATTGCCGGCGCCGCGCCAGGCCGTAGGGACGATGAAGAAATCATCATCATGTCGGTGGGGGGCATGCCCGTGGAAGACGTGGCCTGGGGCACGGTGGTGTACCGCAACGCCATCGAAAAAGGCATCGGCGTCACCTTGAACCTGTGGGAAACCCCGGTTCTGCGTTAAGCCATCCATCACTTATTTTGAAGAGGCATTCCACATGACAAAAATCATCAAGCTCAAGACCGGTTCCCCGTTTGAAGATCAGGCCAGCTATTCGCGCCTGGTGGTCGTGGACAACTGGATCTACGTGTCCAACACCGCAGGCCGCAACCCGCAGACCAAGCTGATTCCGGAAGATATCCTCGAGCAGACGCATCAGGTATTCGCCAACATCGAGGCGGCCCTGGCGGCGGTCGATGCGAGCCTGGCGGACGTGGTGTGTTCGCGGGTGTTCATCCAGGCCCCCAAAGACGTACCTGCCGTGATGGCCCTGATCGGCGAAAAGTTTCGCGGCGTTGACCCGGCCAGCACCGTCACCTGTCCGCCCTTGGGGTCGACGGTCTACAAGGTTGAGCTGGAAGTGACGGCGTATCGCAATGCGTCGAAGGCGCAAGTTGAAGTCATTCGACTGTCGCAGTAACTGTCACGCGGCCACGCGTAGGCGTGGCTTACTTCATTCGCTTACCGAGTCTTGATCATGGCACCCACAATAGCGCCCGTGAAAACGTCTACCGTGTTTCCCTCCGCAACCTCTGTCGTCATCATTGGCGGCGGGATTATCGGCCTGACTGCTGCGTTGACATTGGCCGAACGCAATATCTCGGTGGTGGTGCTGGAAAAAGGCCATATCGCCGGTGAGCAGTCGTCACGCAACCTGGGCTGGGTACGCAAGACCAGCCGCCACGCGGCTGATATTCCCCTGGCCCTCGCCGCGGACCGTTTGTGGGCGAAGATGCCTGAGCGGGTAGGGGCGGATGTCGGGTATCGCCAGGAGGGCATCATGTTCGTGGGCCGAACCCCATCGCAGATGGCGATGCATGAGGGATGGCTCAAGTCGGTGGAGCATTTGTCACTGGATTCACGGCTGCTCAGCAAACGCGAAATTGGCGCGCTGGTGCCAGGCGGCGTGGGTGACTGGGCCGGCGGCATCTTTACGCCATCCGATGCGCGTGCCGAACCGACGCTGGCAAGCAGCGCTATCGCCAAGGCAGCCCTGGACATGGGGGTGGTGATTATCGAGCAGTGCGCGGTCCGGACGCTGCAGATGTCCGCCGGTGTGGTCAGTGGCGTGGTCACGGAGAGAGGTGAGATTCGCTGTGATCATGTGCTGCTCGCAGGGGGGATGTGGTCACGGCGCTTTCTGGGCAACCTCGGTGTGTCGTTGCCGACCTTGCCCTTGACCTGCTCGGTGCTACGTACTCGCCCAATGGAAGGGCCGACGGAAATTGCTGTCGGCGCACCTGACTTTTCGTTTCGCAAGCACAAGGACGGCGGCTTCATCATTACCCAGCGCGGCAAACTGGATGCCTTCCTGACACTCGATCACCTGTTGCTCGCCAAGCAATATATGCCGCAGTTCCGTGCGCAACGCAGCGTCTTGAACGTGTCGTTGGGTAAACCTTTTTTCAATGACCTGGCGCTTGCCCGGCGTTGGAAATCCGACAGCGTCAGCCCATTTGAACGCGTCAGGGTGCAGGATCCGGCCGCCAACCCGCGGCTCAATAACGATGCAATGAACAACCTCATTGCGGCTTGGCCGGTGTTTGAACAGGCGCGGATCGCCCAGGCCTGGGCAGGCACTATTGATGTCACACCCGATTCGAATCCTGTCATTGGGCCGGTCGCGCAGATTCCGGGGCTGACCGTGGCCACCGGCTTCTCAGGGCACGGTTTCGGCACGTCGCCGGCGGCAGGTCACCTCGCAGCGGATCTTGTCAGCGGTCATGCGCCGATCATTGATCCAAGCCCTTATCGGTTTGATCGTTTCCAGAACGATCGAAGCCACGCATAGAGGAACCAACCGATGCCTCCTGACAGCTGTTTCTTTACCAACCGTTCGGGCTTGCGCCTGCACTTTTTGCGCTGGGGTGAGTCGACCGGCGTGCCCTTGGTGCTATTGCATGGCTTGCGGGCCTACGCACAAACCTGGGAATCGCTGGTGCAATCTCTGGGAGCGGGCTATTGCATCTATGCCTTGGACCAGCGCGGTCGAGGACTGAGTGATTGGGCCTCGCCCGACAGTTACCACACGCAGTCGTATGTCGAGGACCTTGAAGACCTTGTAGCCCATGTTGGCTTGTCGCGTTTTGTATTGCTGGGGCACTCATTAGGGGGCGCCAACGCCCTTGAATATGCGCGGCAAAATCCGCGACGGTTGATTGGCTTGATGATTGAGGACATCGGTCCCGGCTCTTCCAGCCAGGGCGATGGTGCCGCACGCATTCGCCGCGAGATGAGCCAGACGCCTTTGCAGTTCGAGAGCTGGGAGGCGGCTCGCGCATTCTGGCAGGCTTCTCGCCCGGGCTTGTCGGAACAGGGCCTGGCGTCAAGGCTCGCTCATTCCATGAAAGAGAGCGAGGGCGTGATCACCTGGCGCCATGATCAACAGGGTATTGCCGAGGCGCGCCTGAGTATCGAGCCGACAGACCTGTGGCCTGCGGTGCGCGCGCTGGATTGCCCGACCCTGTTCATTCGCGGCGGCCGCTCGGACTTTCTGCCGCCCTCGACGCTGCAGGCGATGAGCGCCAGCAATCCGCACGTCCGGACGGCGGAGGTCGCTGGCGCCAGTCACTATGTACATGACGATCAAGGCGAGGTGTTCAACGCGCTGGTCGCAGGCTTTCTCAAAAGCCTTGAGCTCCCGGGTCAATGAAACCCACGGCACGTCTGATCGCACTGCTGGCATCGCTGACGGCCTTTGTGCCGTTTTCCATCGATACCTACCTGCCCAGCCTGCCGCAGATCGCCGCTGACCTGTCGAGCAGCACAGCCCAGGTGCAACACACGATCAGTGCCTTTCTCGCCGGGTTGTGCCTGGGCATGCTGTTCTATGGGCCACTGTCGGACCGCTATGGGCGTCGCCCACTGTTGCTGGGCAGTCTCGTGCTCTATGGCCTGGCAACCCTTGGCTGCCTGTTTGCCGGCAGCATCGAACAACTGACTGCATGGCGATTTCTCCAGGCACTTGGCGGGGCTGGTGCGCTGGTCCTGGCGAGGGCCATCGCCAGAGACCTGTTCGGTCTGGCACAGGCGGCCAAGGTGCTGTCCTGGATGCATCTGCTGACGATGATGGCGACGTTGGTCGCGCCAATGATCGGTACCTGGCTGGTGCTGATTGACGGCTGGCGCACCATATTCGGCGCATTGTTCATTCTGTGCGGGCTGTGCTTGCTGATGGTGAGCGTGGGACTGAAGGAGAGCCTGCCAACGCCGGCGCGCGGCACCTCGCTCAAGGGGGCGTTCGCCGCTTACCCGGGCATCGTCCGACAACCTCGGGCGGTGGCGCTGATCCTGTGCATGTCACTGGCCTTTGGCGGCATGTTCGCTTTTATCACCGCCTCACCCTTTGTGTACGTCGTGTACTTCGGTGTCTCGCCGCGTACCTTCAGTTGGCTGTTCGGCCTGAACATTCTAGGCATCATCGTGGTGACCTTTATCAATGCCCGCTGGGTCGCTCGCTTCGGGCCACAGCGCATGCTGGGAGTGGGCGCCGTGCTAGCGGGCGTCGCAGGGCTGGCGCTGATGGTGGCGGGGTATACGCAATGGGACGGGCTGACGAGCATTGTGCTTTGCATGGTGCTGTACATGGGCGTCACGGGCTTGCTGGGAGCCAATTGCACGGCAAGCCTGATGAGCATGTTCCCGGGGCAGGCAGGGGCGAGTGTCGCCCTGGGTATTTCAGTGCAATTCGCCAGCGGGGCGCTGGCCAGTCTGTGGGTCAGTCGCCTCGCCGATGGCACCCCATGGCCCATGTGCCTGGTGGTGGGAAGCTGTGGGCTTGGCTGCCTGGTTGCGTATGGCATCTCGATTCGCGTGCCTGTCAGCCCCGTTGCAGCGCGGGATGACATGAGTGCGCCGTTTCAACCCTGACGCGGGTCATCCCGTGCTGGGTGTTACGCTCCTAAAAACAAGTCCAGAATGAGCTCGTTCCTGCTTCAGGAGTAAGACTAACCTTGATCCTCATATCCCGAATGCCTGAGGACTCTTCCGGGCGCCTTTGTCGGACGCCGTTCCATGAGCCCGGTTTTCTTTTGCCGCTACACCCTCTCGCGACCCGAATCCCGGGGTGCCGGAATCAGGTCGCGTGCCGCATAGAAACCCTGCACCAGCCGGTTTTTGGCCCGGTACTCGCACAGCACCAGCAACGTATCGGGTAGCTGGGAAGTCGATGAGGGGTGTTTGACCACCATCGTTTTGCCTCCCGAACGTAAGCGAACAAATGCCCCAGGTTCGAATGTGCCCATTTTCAGTGACCTCACAAGGCCTTGTTCGAGTTTTCTATCCAGCCCCCACCCAATGCCTTATACAGACTGACCTCGGCGGTCAGTTGCGCCAACCGGTCGATGATCAATGTCTGCCGGGCGCTGAACAGGGAACGTTGAGCATCGAGAAACGTCAGGCTGCTGTCGACGCCGATGCGATAGCGGCGCTCTGCCAGGCGGTAGTAATCCTGATTGGCCTGTACCAGATCGGTTTGCGCCATCAATTGATCCTTGTAAGTCTTGCGTGCCGTCAAGCCATCGGAGACTTCCTGGAAGGCGGTCAGGATCGATTTTTCGTACTGCGAGACGCTGATGTCTTTCTGGATTTTCGAATAGTCCAGGCTCGCCCGAAGGCTGCCGGCGTTGAAAATGGGGATGTTGATTTGCGGTTGAAACAACCAGCCGCCGGAGCCACCCTTGAATAGTCCGGACAATTCGCTGCTTGAGCTACCGGCGTTGGCGGTCAGGCTGATGCTCGGGAAAAACGCGGCACGGGCCGCACCGATGTTGGCGTTGGCTGACTGCAGCAGGTATTCGGCCTGGAGGATATCCGGGCGTCGTTGCAGCAGGTCCGAAGGCAGGCCGGCGGGAACTTCGGCGAGCAAGTCGGACGCCAGCGGGAGGCTGGGCAGGTCGTCCGATACCGATGTGCCCACCAGCAATGCAAGGCTGTTGAGGTCCTGGGCAACCTGGCGCTGGAATTTGGCCAGGCTGGCCCTGGCGCTTTCCACCGAGGTTCGCGACTGGCTCAGGGCCAGGGCCGAAGCGGTACCGACCTGATTGGTGCGTTCGGTCAAGCGCAGGCTTTGCTCGTAGGATTGGAGCGTGTCCTGGGTCAACTTCAGCAACTCCTGATCGGCACGCCAGGTCAGGTAGGCATTGGCAACGCTGGCCACGAGACTCAACTGGGTGCTGCGGCGGGCTTCTTCGCTGGACAGATAGATGAATGAGGCCTCTTCGCTGAGACTGCGTATGCGTCCGAAAAGGTCCAGTTCATAGGCGCTGATACCCAGCGTCGCCGAATACGAGCTGCTGATCGCGGAGTCACCGGTTTGCGTCAGGCTGGATGGCAGGCGCTGGCGCGAACCTGAGCCATTGGCACTGATCGCCGGGTAAATATCGGCACGCTGGATTCGGTATTGCGCCTGATAGGCCTCGACGTTGAGGGCCGCCACCCGCAAGTCGCGATTGTTGAGCAGCGAGCTTTCGATGAGTTGTTGCAGCACTGGATCGCGGAACATCTCTCGCCAACCCTGATCGGCGCCGATTGGACCCGACAGGGCCGGGGCGTAGGAGGACGTCTGCGGGTACTGTGTGGCTATCGGGGCCTCGGGGCGCTGGTAGTCCGGGATCAGCGAGCAGCCGCCAAGGATGAATGCAGCGGACACCAAGGGGCTCAGGGATTTATACATCGGCCTGTCTCATCGTCTGGAAATTCCTGGTCGTTATCCGGTCACACTGCCCGTGCCCCTGAGGCACAGGCGAGGTTTACCTTGTCTGCCGTTGCCCGTGGCGAGTCGTCATGACCCGATCATCCACTTGGCCAGGCCATGTCGTCCGCTGACACCCAACTTGGCGGCGGCGCGTTTGAGATAGGTTTCGATGGAGCTGTTTTTGACACAGAGTTTTTCGGCCATCTCCGGTACGGTGCCCCCGGCCAGCAGCCCCAGGCAGACTTCTTTTTCACGCACCGAAAGGGTTACGTCGCATGGCATCAGCCGTTCATCGAACTCGCGCTGCAACTGCGTCTGTTCAAAGGCATTGAGCGAATGGGCCGCAGCGGTGCCAGGGTTCCTGGCACTGGACTGACGATTGATATGTGCATGTCGTTCCGCCAGCGGCAGCAGTGTCTCCGAGAGGTATTTCAAAAAGGACAGCTCTCGCAGGGAGAAATCGCGGTGATCACGGGGACGGTGCAGTGAGATCACGCAACGACGATTGGCCTTGCGTGAAATCAGACTGCATTGATGGGATACACCGAGCCAGCTATTGCCGTTCTCGTTTTTTATCCGCCCGTTCAGATGAATCAACAGGGCGTCGTCTACCTCCAGCACTCTTTTTACCAAGGGATGATCGTGACGCTGTTTGGCGCTGGTCGGGCAAGCGGAATGCATTTGCGCGCTTTCCTGCAATCCGGCGTACCCCAAGAGCTGCACATCGACAATATTTGATTGTGTGTCGTCAACTGTCCATTCACTCAGAACGATCCGACTGACAGCTACCGAAGTCACAATCAGCTGGTGCATATTCGTCAGGAATTTTTCTTGTCCAACACTTGAAATCAGTTTTCCCAGCTCTAAGTAGATGTGTGTTTTTTCCACACTCCTAACAACACTCGTTTGTTGAGTCATTATGCTTATCCTGCATATTCGAAATTGCTTGTAGTTCATGGGGGCGTTGACGGATGAAATCCGACTCGATACCCATTGCTGCAGCTATTTCTGGAATTGATACCTGGGGAGTCAGATATCACCTGTGGGATCCGTCCACAAAAAACGATTCAGCCTGTAGGGTTATTAAGCGTTCCTTCGTAGGAAAAGTCTGTAGTGGAAAACAGGGACATCCTACGCCATTGACTTGGCGCTGTTTAGTTGGCGGTGTCTGTTGAACACGGAGATCGCGCAGGTTTTTTTCTATGGCTGCGGCCAAGGAGAGTTCGTGGTGGTGAGCGCTTTTAAAGAAAAATTTTTAGCTAAAAGAATGAGTTGGGTTGCTTGCATATATGCGCTTCGCTATTTCTGTGTGATCTTTTTGGATTGATTTTCCCGGGATAAATTCATGGAAGAAAAATTCTATGACTGTCAAAAAAATCACGTTTTAAGATTTATTTTCTATTAATTGCCCTGGGTTATAGGGGATTTTCGCCATGTTTCAGTTTTTTTTTCGTTGAAAACGGCAGTTTTCTGCTGAATACAAACCCTGGGTTGTACGGCGCGTTTATCGCCGTACAACCAGGCCTGTTTATGACGCCGTGTCGGTTTTCAATGCGTGGGAAATTGCCTCGCCCAGAGCGCTCGCATGGGGGGGCTTGACCAGTGTGTTATGCGTTCCGGGCAATGCCGTCACACTCACCTGATCCTTGAGCAACGCACCCCAGCCCAGGGTTGGATCGCTGCGTTTCTGCTCGCTCGCGGTAAACAGCGACACTTTGAGCGAGGTGGGCGGGCTGACGTAGGCGCCGATGGCCAGGCGTGTCGCATAGGCCACCCCAAGGTGGCTGCGCAACAACCCGGAATCGATATCGTGAGGCAGTTCCTCCGGGAGCAAGCGGTTGGCGATGCACAGGGCCAACATCGCCTCGATGTCCGCGTTTTGCGCCAGCGCTGTCAGTTGTCGGAACACCTCGTCATCGATCTGCTCGGGCAGCCAGGCCATCAGGAACTGCGCTTCGCTCACGGATTCATTCGGTGTCGGAGCAGGGCGTGCCGACGCATCGATGATGCCCACGAAGTCGATGGGCTCGCCGCCGGCCTGCAGTTGCCGAGCCATCTCATAGGCAATCAAACCGCCGGCCGACCAGCCGGCGATTCGGTACGGACCTTGCGGCTGGACCTGGCGAATCGCCGACAGGTAGCGCGCCGCAATGGCCGGTACGTCGGACAGCGGCGCTTCTCCCGCCACCAGGCCGCTGGCGGCCAGGCCGTAGACCGGCACTTGTGGGTCCAGCGAGGGTGCCAGATCCCGCGCATATTGCACTTCGCCGCCCAGAGGATGGACCAGGAACAGCGGGCGCTGAGAGCCGGTACGGCGGATGGGCACCAGATTGCTGCGAGACACTGGCCGTGCCTGGCCGTCGAGGGCCCTGGCGAACCCGGCAATGGTCGGCTCGACAAACAGGTCACGAATCGCCACCGGCTTGCCGAGTACCTTGCGCAAGCGTGAGGCCATCTGGACCGCCATCAAGGAAATGCCGCCAATGCTGAAGAAGTCGTCATGCCGACTGATTCGCTCCAGTTTGAACAAGTCCTGCCAAACTGCCGCGATGGCGATTTCGGTGTCCCCCTGGGGGGCTTTGTAAGGTAACGCCGGGGGCTGGCTGTCTTCGGCGGCGGGTGGCACGACCACGGCGTTGATCGAACGGACCAGCGTCGGCGTGTCGCCCAACAGATGACCGATCGACTGCTGCCCATCGGCCACCAGGTTTTCCAGCACCTTGGCGAACAGTTCGGCGATGTTTTGTACAGTCGCGGTGTCGAACAGGTCGTTGGCGTATTGCAAACTGCCGCTGATGCGGTCGGTGTTGTCGATCAGTGACAGCGACAGGTCGAACTGCGTGGTGCGGTGAGCGCTTTCTATTGACTCCACCTCCAGCCCCGGCAATTGCAGGGGGGCCGGTGGCGTATTGTTCAGGCTCAACATCACCTGGAACAACGGGCTGTGGCTCATGCTGCGGGTCGGTTGCAGGGCGCTCACGACTTGCTCGAACGGCAGGTCTTGATGGTTATAGGCGGCCAGGGTCAGGTTTTTGATCTGGCCCAACAGCTCAGCAACAATCGTTTCAGGCCCGGTGGCGACTCTCAATGCCAGGGTGTTGGCGAAGAAGCCGATCAAGGGCTCCAGTTCCGGACGCTGACGATTGGCCACGGGGGTGCCAATCACCACATCATGCTGACCGCTCAGATGGCTCATCAGCACCGACCAGCCGGCTAGCAGTGTCATGAATAACGTGGTGCCCCGGGCCTGGCTGAACGCTCGCAGATCCGCACTGAGTGTGGGTGAAAAGACGCAGTCGACGATACCGCCGGCATAGCTTTGAATGGCCGGACGCGGGCGATCCAGCGGCAGGTTCAACAGGCTTGGCGCACCCTCCAGATGTTGCCGCCAGAAGTCGATCTGAGCCTGCAGCGCCGAGCCTTCCTGCGCGTTTCGTTGCCAGGCGGCGTAGTCCACGTATTGCAGCGCCAGGGCGGGCAACGGGTCCTTGCGCCCCTGGCTGAACGCGGTGTAGAGCACGCTCACCTCATGCGCCAGCACGCTGTTGGACCAGCCATCGGAAACGATGTGATGCAGGGTCATCAACAGCACATGTTCCTCATCCGCCAACTGCACCAGATGGCCGCGCATCAGTGGTCCGTGGTTCAGGTCGAACAGCTGCGTCGCATTGCTCTGGCCGAGGCGGGCGAGGGTCGCCGACCGCTCAGCCGTCGATAGTGCGCGCAGATCCTCTTGCTCCAGAGTGAAGCGGTAATCGGCTGGAGCGATTTTTTGCAGCGGTTCGCCGTCCACCAGTTCGAAACGGGTGCGCAGGGTTTCGTGGCGTGCCACCACACGATCCAGGGTGGCGTGCAATGCCGGTTTGTTCAGCGCCCCCTTGAGGCGCAAAGCCAGCGGCAGGTGGTAGGCGGCACCGGCGGCGTGGTCCAGGTGGTCGAGGAACCACAGCCGTTGCTGAGAGAACGACAACGGCAAGCGCCCCGAACGGTTGGCCAGCGGAATCGACTGCGACTCGGTCGGCGAGGCGGCGCTGACCAGTGACGCCAGGCCGCGTACCGTCGGCGCGTCGAACAACTCGCGCAAGGTGATCCGCGCGCCGAGCTTGCGCCGTAGTCGCGAGAGCAATTGCACGGCAAGCAGAGAATGGCCGCCCAGTTCGAGAAAACCGTCATGGCGCCCGACCTGATCCAGATGCAACAAGCTTTTCCAGATCTCGGCGATGGCGACTTCGGTGTCACCCTGGGGCGCTTCATACGCCTTGCTGGCCAGGGACTCCTGGCCCGGTGCGGGCAGGGCCCGGCGGTCAAGTTTGCCGTTGGCGGTGAGGGGCAGGGCGTCGAGGTGCACGAAGGCGCTGGGCACCATGTACTCGGGCAGACCGTTCAACAGCGCGCTGCGCAGTTGCTCGGCCGGCACAGGTTCGCCGCAGACATAGGCGACCAGACGCTTGCTGTCCGACTCTCCCTGGCTGTCTTCGCGAGCGATCACCACCGCTTCACGGATGCCTGGACACGCCACCAGAGCGTTTTCGATTTCCCCCAGCTCGATGCGGAACCCACGGATCTTCACCTGGAAGTCGTTACGCCCCAGGTACTCCAGCGTGCCGTCGGCCAGCCAGCGACCGAGGTCGCCGGTCTTGTACAGGCGTGCGTTCGGGGCGCTGCTGAACGGGTCGACGATAAAACGTTCGGCACTCAACGCGTCGCGATTGAGGTAACCACGGGCCACCCCGGCACCGCCGATATGCAGCTCGCCGGCCACGCCCAGCGGCGTTGGTTCGCCGCGTGCGTCCAGCACATGCACCTGAACGTTGGCAATCGGCCGGCCGATGCTTGGCCGCTCGCCGAGGTCGCGGATCAGGTCGATGGTGGCGTCCACCGTGCATTCGGTCGGGCCGTACATGTTGTAGAAATGGATGGTCTGGCAGTTGCGCAACTTCTCCCAGGTCGCGGCGTTGATCGCCTCGCCGCCGAGCAGCACGCTCACCGGTTGGTAGCTGCGGCGTTCCAGCAGGCCGGCGGCGAGCAAGGTGTCGAGCTGCGACGGGGTCGAGTCGAAGGCGTGCACCTGATGCTGCTCGAGGAAGTCCAGCAACTCGCTGCCGCTGGCGCGGATCAGTTGCGGGATGATCACCAGGCGATGGCCGGAGAATAGCTGCGCGATGCCCTTGATCGACATGTCGAAGAAGAACCCGGCATTCAGGGCCACGGTGGCCGGGGTCGGGCAATGCTGATGGGTGGTGCGGGTCAGCACCTGCCAGAAGTTGAACACCGAACGGTGCTCGACCATCACGCCTTTGGACTGCCCGGTGGAGCCGGAGGTGTAAATCACATAGGCCAGGTGTTCCGGCGTCAGGCCCGGCACCACGGGGTTGGCATCGAAGGCCGGATCGTCGGCGGCCTGCAGTGACTCGCGGGTGTCGAGCAACAATAGCGGCAGCTCGCCCGCCGGCCAGGTGAGGGTCGATGGGGTCAACAGCGCGCGGGGCTGACTGTCCTGCAGCATGAACGCCATGCGTTCGGCGGGGTGGGCCGGGTCGATCGGCACATAGGCTGCGCCGGCCTTGAGCACGGCCAACAGACCGACGATCATTTCCAGGCTGCGTTCGGCACAGATCGCCACCCGCTGATCGGGCTGGACGCCGAGGACCAGCAACTGCCGGGCCAGGTGATTGGCCCGGCGGTTGAGCTGGCGATAGGTCAGTTGCCGCGTTTCGCAGACCAGCGCCACCGCTTCGGGATGGGCCTGCACCTGGGTTTCAAACAGGGCATGAATCGGCTGCGGGGCAGCGAACTCGGTGGCGGTGTGATTGAAGTCGCGCAGCAGCAGTTGGCGCTCGGCGCCGGGTACGACGTCGAGGCTGCTGGCCAGGCAGTCGGGGGACTGTTCCAGGGCGTCGACCAATGCGGCCACGGCCTGCGCGAGGTAGGCGGCGATCCGCTGCGGGTCGATGCCGGTGATTGATTGAGCGGTCAGGGAGAACCCGCTGGCCACGTTCGCCACGGCAATTTCGATGGGGTAGTTGGTACGGGTTTCGGAGGCAATAAAGTGCATGCCTTCGTGGTCGCCCATATCCTCGACGTTTTCCCCGGACGCGTTCACCAGATCGCCGTGACGACAGTTGAGGATGACCGTGAACAGTGGCAGGGAGGCATCCACCGCACTGCAACGTTGCGCCAGGGCCAGGGAAGCCTGTTCGTGGGTCAGCAGTTCACTGAGCTGCTGGTAAGCGTCCCGGACAATGTCGCTGACGGTGTTTTGCTGCAAGCGAATGCGCATCGGCAAGGTATTGATGAACATCCCCAGCGCATGGTCGGCGCCGGCAGTGCCCTGGGAGCGGCCCGAGAGCACCGTGCCGAAAATTCCGTCGTCGCGCCCGCTGGTGGCCGCGACGACCAGGCCCCAGGCAGCATGGAACAGCACTGACGTTGGTACGCCCTGATCCCGTGCCGTGCGATACACCCGCGCACTGAGGTCGTCGCTCAAGTGTTCCACCGCGCGTTTGATCCCGGCGCCGTTGCCCCGTACATCCAGCACGCCGTAAGGCGCGGTGGTGGAGTCGACATCGGCCAGCAAGCGACGGAAGTAGGCTTCATGTTCGGCCTGGGACACCGTGGCGGCCTGAGCGATGAAATTGCGATAGGGCTGGGACGGCGGCAGGCTGTCGGCCTGGCCGGCCAGGACCGCCTGAATCTCCAGCATGATCAGGCGCAAGGTGACGTTATCGCTGACCAGGTGATGGTCGAGCAACGCCAGCAGCCACTGTTCCCGAGTCGTGTCGTAGGTGATATACGCCGCGATCAGCGGTGCCCGTTGCAGATCGAGTCGCAGATGATGGGTGTCCGTACGGTCACGGAGCATTTGCAAGGCGTCTTCACCGGGGACACTGTCCAGAGTAATGACCGGAAGTTGCGCTTGACGATGGACCACCTGTACCGGCTGCGGCAGACCGTGCCAGCGCAGGGCGGTGCGCAGGATGTCATGGCGGTCGATCACCACCTGCACCGCGGCGAGGAAGTCATCGAGTAATGGGCGACCACTGAACATCACCACGGTGCGCATCAGGTAAGCGTCGCCTTCGGACTGCAACAAGTGGTGAAACAGGATACCTTCCTGCAGCGACGACAGCGGGTAGATGTCCTGCACATTGCTAGCCCCGCCGGGGACATCGGCGACGATCTGCTCGATTTCCTGTTGGCTCAGGGTTACCAGCGGCAACATCTGCGGTTCGATCGCCGAGCAATCGGCGGGGATCAGGTTCGCCGGGACGACTCGCCGGGTGTTGCTGCCGCCGACGAGGACCGCGGCCATGGCCTTGAGCGTCGGGGCGGAGAAGACCGTGCGTACATCCAGTTGCAGGTCGGCCTGACGCAGACGCTCGATCAAGCTAATAACCAGGAACGAGTGGCCGCCGAGTTCGAAAAAGTGATCCTGACGACCCACTCGTTCAAGCCCAAGCAACTCCTGCCAGGCGCTAGCCAGTGTGATTTCAATGTCCCCCAGCGGTGCTTCGTAGTGCTGGCTCGCGGCGGCGGACACGTCCGGTGCCGGCAAGGCGCTGCGGTCCAGCTTGCCGTTGTTGGTCAGCGGCCAGGCCGCCAGAGTCACAAAGGCGCTCGGCAGCATGTGCTCGGCCAGTACGCTCGCCAATTGGCTGCGCAAGGCCGAGGACTCAGGGACGATCCCTTCATGGGCGATCAGGTACGCCACCAGCCGTTTGTCGCCGGGCTGGTCCTCGCGCACGGTCACCAGGGCTTCGCGGACTTCGGCGCAGGCCAGCAGTTGGGCTTCGATTTCTCCCAGTTCGATGCGGAAGCCACGAATCTTGATCTGCGAATCGTTGCGGCCCACGTAAACAATGCCGCCATCGGCGCGGTAGCGGGCGATGTCGCCCGTGCGATACAGCCGCGCCCCCGGTTCCACGGCGAACGGATCGCTGATGAACCGCTCGGCATTGAGTTCGTCGCGGTTCAGGTAATGCCGGGCCACACCGGCACCGCCAATGTAGATCTCACCGTTGACGCCCACCGGCACCGGTTGCTGGTAGTCATCGAGAATTCGCAGGCACAAGTCCGGCAGCGCCGGGCCGATCAGGCTGGGAGCACCCGCGTCGATGTCACCCTGGCTGACCGGATAGTAGGTGGCGTGCACGGTGATTTCGGTGATCCCGTACATGTTGACCAGTCGGGTGCGGGCCAGCGCTGTGCGCGCGGTCCAGGGCCGCAGGCTGCGCATGTCCAGCGCCTCGCCACCGAAGATCACTTCGCGCAGACCATGCTCCTGATCGCTGCGCTCACGGGCTTCGATAAGCTGGCGGAAGGCGCTCGGCGTCTGGTTCAGCACCGTGACGTGCTGTTGGCAGATCAGTGCGTAAAAGTCATCGGGCGAACGGGCCACGTCGCTCGGGACAATCACCAGTTTGCCGCCGTAGCTCAGGGCGCCCCAGATTTCCCAGACCGAGAAGTCAAACGCGAAAGAGTGGAACAGCGTCCACACATCGTTGCGGCCAAAGTCGAACAACTCGGCGGTGGCGTCGAACAGCCGCGCGATATTGCCGTGCTCCACCAGCACACCCTTTGGCAGCCCGGTAGAACCCGATGTGTAAATGACGTAGGCCAGATGCTGCGGTGTCAGGCCGAGTACATCAAGCTCAAGGTTGTGGTCCAGGGACAGGTCTGTCAGGTCGTCTGTTGCGGCGAAATCGTCGAGGCTCAGCACCGGCACCGCATGGGGCGGCAGGGCGTCGAGGCAGGCGGGTTGGGCCAGCAAGGCCACCGGTGCGCTGTCCGCCAGCAAATAGCCGAGGCGTTCGGCGGGATAGGCCGGGTCCAGCGGCACGTACGCCGCACCGGCCTTGAGCACGGCCAGTACCGCGCAGACCATTTCCACCCCGCGTTGGGCCAGAATCGCCACTCGGTCATCGGGACGCACGCCTTGGCCGATCAGCTCTCGGGCGATGCGATTGGCGCGGCGATTGAGTGCCTGATAATTCAGTTCGAGTTCACCGAAGACCAGCGCGATGCTCTTGGGCTGGGTAGCGGCGAGTTGTTCGAAGCGCTGATGAATCAGCAGCCCAGGGGCGAATACGGCCTTGGGCGGCAGCGTCGCCGGTGAGTGCTGACGCTGTGCCTGGCTGAGTAACGGCAAGCCGAGCACCGGTTGTTCGACATCTTCGACCATCGCCTCAAGCAGGGTCTGGAAGTGCTGGGCGAAACGCTCCACGGTCGAGCGATCAAACAGGTCGCTGGCGTATTCGATCACCCCGGCCAGCGTGCCGCCATCATTGCCCAGTGTCAGCATCAGGTCGAACTGCGAGGTTTCATGGGCCTGAGCCACAGGGGTCAGGGTCAGGCCGGGCAGGCTCAGTTCACCGCCGTCAGGGGTATTGTCCAGTGACAGGGCAACCTGGCACAGCGGGTTGTGGCTCAGAGAGCGCGGCGGCTGCAAGGCTTCGATGACTTGCTCGAAAGGAATGTCCTGATGCTCGTGGGCTGCCAGGGTGGTCTGCTTGATCTGCTCCAGCAGCTGCGCCACGCTCGGCTCTTGCCCAAGGTCTACCCGCAGGGCCAGGGTGTTGACGAAGAAGCCGATCAGGTTTTCGGTTTCGGTGCGGCCACGGTTAGCCGTTGGCACACCGATCACGACGTCCCGTTCGTTGCCTAGGCGTGCCATGAGTACCGACCAGGCACTGAGCAACGCCATGAACAGAGTGACGTTGTGCTGCTGGCAGAAGTGTTCCAGGCGTTCGCGCAGTGCCGGGGCGATTTCCACCGGGACGTCACCGCCCCGATAGCTTTGCACCGCCGGGCGCGGGCGATCGGTGGGCAGGGACAACAGCGACGGCGCGCCGCCAAGGTGCTCACGCCAGAAGTCGGCCTGATGGCTCAGGCGCTGGCCATCGAGGGCCCGGCGCTGCCAGGCGGCGTAGTCGGCATATTGAACCGTCAGTGCTGGCAAAGGGTCGGCCTGGTGTTGGCACAAAGCCCGGTAAAGCGCGGCGAATTCCCTGACCAATACACCCACCGACCAACCGTCGGAGATGATGTGGTGTTGGGTGATGAGCAGAATGTGTTCGTCATCGGCCAGGCGCAGCAGGCGACCACGAATCAGCGGCCCCTGGCGCAAGTCGAACGATGCCATGGCCTCGCTGTTGCCGATGCGGGACGCGGTGATGCTCGCTTGCTCATAAGACAGAGACCGCAAATCTTGCTCGGCCAGCGCAAAGCCGCAGTTCGCCGGAGCGATGATCTGCACCGGCTGTTCGCCATGGCGTTCGAAGGTGGTGCGCAGGCTTTCGTGCCGCGCCACCAGGCGGTCCAGTGCGGCCTTGAGTGCGGCATGATTGAGATCGCCGCGCAGCAGCAAGGACGCGGGCATGTGGTAAGCGGTGCCGGCGCCGGGATCGAGCTGGTCGAGGAACCACAGGCGCTGCTGGGAAAAGGACAGTGCCAGCGGCGCGTTGCGGTCGGCGATGCCGATGGTCTCGGTGCTGACCATTTGCAGGCCACCCACGACCCGGGCCAGTTCTTCCACGGTCGGATGGCTGAACAGCTCGCGCAGCATCAATTCGCCGCCCAGCTGTTGCCGCACCCGGGAAACCAGTTGCGCGGCCAGCAGCGAATGCCCGCCCAATTCAAAGAAGCTGTCATGGCGACCCACGCGCTCCAGGCCCAGCAGCTGCTGGAAAATCTGCGCCAGGACCTGTTCGGTGGCGCCTTCGGGAGCGGTATAGCCGCGCTCGGACATAGCGTCCAGGTCCGGTGCCGGCAACGCGTCTTGATCCAGTTTGCCATTGGCGGTGAGCGGGTACGTGTTCAGGCTGACGAAGGCACTCGGGATCATGTAGTCGGGCAGGGTGGCTCCCAATTGCTTGCGCAGAGCGGCCACTTCCAGCACAACCCCCGATTGAGCAATCAGGTAGGCGATCAGCCGCTTGCTCTGGCTCACGTCATCGCGGGCCAGTACCCGCGCTTCGCGCACGCCGTCGCAGGCCAGCAGTTTTGCTTCGATCTCCCCCAGCTCGATACGGAAACCACGAATCTTCACTTGGGCGTCCATCCGGCCCAGATGAACCATCTCACCGTTGTTCAGTAACTTGCCCAGGTCCCCCGAACGGTACAGCCGCTCGCCGGGGCGGAACGGGTCGGCAATAAAGCGTTCGGCGCTCAGTTGCGCACGGTTCAGGTAACCGCGACCGACCCCCAGCCCGCCAACGCAGATTTCACCGGCCACGCCCACGGGCAACAGACGCTGTTGGGCGTCGAGGACGTAGGCCACGGTAGTCGGAATCGGCCGCCCGATATTGGAGATGCCCGCGGCGATATCCGCCGCACCGATGGCTTTGTAGGTGACATGTACACAGGTTTCGGTGATGCCGTACATGTTAACCAGCGCCACATGGGAGAAGGCGCGATGGAAGGCGTCGAGCTTGCCCAGCTCCAGACTCTCCCCGCCGAAAATCACATAGCGCAGCCGTTCGAGACGCACATCCGGTCGCGTCAGGGCCGCCGCGCTCAGTTGATGGAATGCCGACGGGGTCTGGTTCAGGACCGTCACCTGTTCGCTTTCGAGGAAACCGAGCAGTTCCCCCGGATCGCGGCGCAGGGCCTCGGGCACCAGGGTCAGGCGAGCGCCGAAGAGCAGGGCACCGAAGATTTCCCAGACCGAAAAGTCGAAGGCATTGGAGTGGAACAGCGACCAGACATCATCGGCATTGAACTGGAAGTCCGAGCGATTGTTATGCAGCAGCCGCACGACATTGCGGTGTTCCAGCAGCGCACCCTTGGGTTCACCGGTGGAACCCGAGGTGTAGATCACGTAGCAGAGGTGATCCGGGGCGTTGACGTTGGGCAGGTTGGCGGCAGCGTTACCAATGTCCGGGGCCGTGCTTGTCGGTTCGGCATCAAACACTTCGACGCCGAGTGCTTGCAACGCCGGGCTCATGTCCCGATGGGCAATGGCTGTGCGTGCGCCGCTGTCCTGGAGCACATAGGCGATGCGTTCTGCTGGCGAGCTCGGGTCGATCGGCACATAAGCGGCGCCGGCCTTGAGCACTGCCAGGGTGGCGACGATCATCTGCAAGGAGCGATCCAGTGCGATGGCCACCAACGCTTGCGGCTGCACGCCCGAGGCACGCAATCGATGGGCCAGGCGATTGGCCTGCTCATTGAGCTGGCGATAGCTCAGGCGTTCCTGGCCCAGATTGACGGCAATGCGTTCCGGGGTCTGGCGTGCCTGTTCCTCGAAGATCTGATGCAAGGTCAGGCTGTCGGGCCAGGCCGCTTCGCTGTCGTTGAAGTCGAGGATCTGTCGCTGACGCTCGGCGGTATCCAGCAGGGGCACGTCGTCGACACGCTGCTGCGGATTATCGACAACGGCTTCCAGCATGCGCACGTAATGGCCCATCAACTGCTGGATAAATTCGCGGTCGAAGAACTCCGCGTTGTACGCCAGATGCCCGGCCCAGTGCTGCTTACCGGCAGTGATCAGCAGGTGCAGGTCGTTCTTGCCATAACCCAGGTTGGTTTCCAGGGTATTGACCGCCAGACCCGCCACCAGCGTGTGGGTGTCGGTGCTGTGCTGGAAGTTGAAGAGCACGTCGAACAGCGCGGTGCGGCTCATGTCCTTGGCTGGGTTGAGGGTCAGGACCAACTGGTCGAACTGCATGTGGCGATGCCGCAGCGCCTGGGTCAGGTGGCTGGCGGTCTGCTCCCACAACTGTTGCAGGGTGGTGTCGCTGTCGCAGGCTCCGCGCATGACCAACAGGTTGTCCAGTGGCCCCACGACATCGCGCAAGGCCGGTTCGCGACAGGCCGCCGTGGTGCCGACGATCAGCTCATCGTGCCCCGCGTAGCGGCGCAACAAGGCGGTAAAGGCGCTCAAGGCCAGGCTGTCGCTGCTCACGCCGACTTCCCGGGCCAGGGTTTCAAGGCGCCGGACCAGCGCCGGCTCGATCACGAATTCATGGGTGGCTTCGGCAAATACATGCACCGCTGCCCGTGGCCGATTCAACGGCAGTTCCAGGGCTTGCAGCTTGCCGCGCAATTGATAGGCCCACCAGGCGCGCAGGTTTTCCCGGACAGCGGCCGGCAGGTTGCGTTGCCAGGCGGCAAAGTCGTCGTAGCCCAGGGACAGCGCTGGCAGCTCGGCGCTGCGTTCGGCGCAGGCGGCTTCATAGAGGGCCAGCAGGTCGCGCTTGAGCAACTGCATGGAAGTGCGGTCGGCCAGCAAGTGGTGCACGGCAATGGCCAGGACGGCGTTGTTTTCGTCCGCCCGTACCAGGGTGGCGCGCACCAGGCTGCCGCCGTTCATGGTCAATGGACGGCGCGTTTCGGCCAGGGCTTGGGCCGCCATGTCGTGCACGCTGCTCTGAATCAATTCAAGCGCAAGCGTCGCGGCGCCGTCGAAGCGTTGCCAGGCGCTGGCGCCATCGGAGAACACTCGGCAACGCAAGATGTCGTGGCGGGCCAACAACCCATCGAAGGCGGTTTGCAGGGCCGGCTGATTGATCTCGCCCGTCAGTTCCAGCAGCAGCGCAATGTTGTGATAGACCGGATTGGCCTCATACAGGTAGCCGGTCTCGAAGGTATCGACGAACCACAGTCTTTCCTGGTGGTAAGACAGTGGCGCCCGTTCCGGCAGGTGCGCCAGTGCCGTGACCTCAGGCAGGGCCAGAAGCGGGTCCAGATCCAGCGCAGCGATACGGGTTTGCGGGGCTTCAGTGAAACAGCGCAGCAGTCGCTCGAAGCGCGCCGCCAGGCGTTCGATGGTGGAGGCGTCGAACAGCGCAGTGGAATACGACAGGCTGCAGGCCAGGCTCGGGCCGCCTTCGTCGATGTGCAGGGACAGATCGTGCTGGGTGTTGTCCTTGCGCGAAGGCAGGAATTCCAGGTTCAGCCCCGGCAGTTGCAACTGGCCGCCGGCGCCCCCGGCATTGGTGTAAAGCATGGTCTGGAACACCGGGCTGTAGCTGGCGCTGCGCGGTGGCTTGAGGGCTTCGACCACCAGCTCGAACGGCGTGTCCTGGCGGGTGGAGGATTCCAGCATCAGGTCTTTGACTTGTTGCAGCACCTGATCGAGGGTCGGGTTGGCGTCCAGGCGGATGCGCAGGGCCAGGGTGTTGACGAAGAAACCGATCAGCGACTGCACATCCTGGCGGTCGCGGTTGGCGGCGACGGTGCCGATCACCAGATCCTGTTGGCCGCTGATCCGCGCCAGTAACACCGCCCAGGCAGCCATCAAGGTCATGAACGGCGTCGCGGCGCGAGACTGGGCGAACTGGCCGATGGCGCTGGACAGCGGCGCGGGCAGATCGAACCCCAGGGTCTCGCCGCGATAGCTTTGTACCGTCGGACGTGGCCGATCGGTCGGCAGCGAGAGCATGGCCGGGGCGCCGGCCAGATGACTACGCCAGAACTCCACTTGCTGGCTCAGGCGCTCGCCATTCAAGTGCTGGCGTTGCCACGCGGCGTAGTCGGCGTATTGCAGGGCCAGCGTCGGCAGCGGATCGGCCTGTTGATTGCTGAATGCCTGATACAGCGCGGCGAATTCCTTGACCAGCACGCCGATGGACCAGCCGTCGGAGATGATGTGGTGCTGGGTAATCAGCAGGAGGTGCTCATCGTCTGCCAGGCGCAGCAGGCTGCCACGGATCAGCGGCCCGTGCAGCAGATCAAACGGCGTCGCCGCTTCGCGTTCGGTGAGGCGAATTGTTTGCTGTTCGGCTTGCTCCCGGGGCAAGCGCCGCAGGTCGTGTTCCATCAGGGTAAAGCCGCAGTGCGCCGGGGCGATGACTTGTACCGGGTGTTCACCTTGGCGTTCGAAGGTCGTACGCAGGCTTTCATGCCGGGCCACCAGACGGTCAAGAGCCGCCTTGAGCGCTGTCTGATCGAGAGTGCCATGCAGCAGCAACGAGGCCGGCATGTGGTAGGCGGCGCTGGCCGTCGGGTCCAACTGATCGAGGAACCACAGCCGCTGCTGGGCGAACGACAGCGCCAGCGGACCGGTGCGGTCCACGGCAACCATGTCGTCAGGGGTTGTATCGATGACCCGTGTTGCGCCGCGTTGCTTGAGCAGGCGCAGGAGTGCGGCACGTTTCAACTGGTCGAGACTATCGTTATGTTCGTTCAATTTATTAAGCATCCTTGGAGACGATAGCGAGCAGTTCGCTTTCAGACAGCGAAGCCATTTCTTGTTGCAGGTCCAGCAGTTCATCCGACTCGTATTGCGCCAGCTGCAGGGTGTTGATCAGGTCGGCCAGGGCCAGCAGCGACGGGTGTTCGAACAGCCCCCGAAGCGGCACTTCGACGCCGAAGGTTTCCCGCGCCCGGAGCGTGACTTGCACCGCCAGCAGCGAATGGCCGCCGAGTTCGAAGAAGTCGTCGTGACGGCCGATCCGCTCCAGGCCCAGCAGGTCGGTCCAGATCGCCGCCAGCAGCGCTTCGGTTTCGCCGTTGGGCGCTTCGTACTGGCGGTACGCAAAGTCCTCGGTGCGGGGGGCCGGCAGGGCGCGGCGGTCCAGCTTGCCGTTGGGGGTCAACGGCAGCCGCTCGACCACCACGAATGCCGCCGGGACCATGTAGTCCGGCAACTGTGAGGTCAGGTAAGGCCGCAACGTGCTGCTGGCGTTGCGACCGGCCAGGTGCGGCTCGACACTCAGGTAAGCCACCAGGCGCATCGCCCCCGGTGCATCTTCGCGAGCGATGACTGCCGCCTCACGCACGCCCGGCAGAGTGAGCATCAGGCTTTCGATTTCGCCGGGTTCGACACGAAAGCCGCGGATCTTCACCTGTTGGTCATTGCGACCGAGGAACTCGATTACCCCATCATCGCGCATGCGCACCAGATCGCCGGTGCGGTACATCCGCGCCTCATCGGTCAGGCCGAACGGGTCAGTGAGGAAGTGTTCGGCATTCAACGACTGACGATTCAGATAACCTCGGGCCACCCCGGCGCCACCCACATAGAGCTCGCCCGGCACGCCGAGCGGCACCGGCAGGCCCTGCTTGTCGAGCAGGTACAGGCGAGTGTTGGGGATCGGCCGACCAATCGGCACCGAGCCCTGTTCATCGGGCGTGCAGCGATGCACCGTGGCCCAGACGGTGGCTTCGGTGGGGCCGTATTCGTTGTACAGGGCAATGGCCGGTTCGAACCCGGCGCACTCTTGCACCAACAGGGTCGGGCAGGCTTCACCGGCGACGATCATCTCCCGCAGGCTGCTGCGACCGCCCGTGGCTCCAAGGCTGGCCAGCACCAGGCGCCCGAGGGAAGGCACGCACAACAGCGAAGTGATGGCCTGTTCGGTGATGAAGCGAGCGATGGCTTCGGGGTCGCGAGCGGTCTCGGCGTCCGGGATGCACAAGGTGCCGCCGCTGATCAGGGTGCCGAAGATCCCCGCCACGGAACTGTCGAAAGCCATCGACGACAGCAACAGGAAGCGTTGATCGGTAGTCGGCGCATACACCGTGCACCGGGCCAGGGTCGACGCGACCAGGTTACGGTGTTCGATCATCACGCCCTTGGGTTTGCCGGTGGACCCGGAGGTGTAAATCACATAGGCCAGGTGCACCGGGGTCAGGGTGGCGGCGTCGAAATGTGGATCGTGCGCACTCAACTCCGTCGGCAGCGCCTGTTCGATGGCCAGGTAGCGGGTGTTGCCTTGCAGCGGACCCACGGCTGCTCGCCCCACGGGATCGGCCAACAGCAAGCGTGGCTGGGCATCTTCGACAATCGACGCCAGGCGCTCGGCCGGGTAGGTCGGGTCCAACGGCACGTAAGCGGCGCCGGCCTTGAGAATGGCCAATAGACCGCTGATCATTGGCGCGCCGCGTTCGACGCAGATCGCAATCAGATCACCCGGTTGGGTGCCTGCGGCGATCAGGTGATGCGCAAGGCGGTTGGCCTGGGTGTTGAGTTCGGCATAACTGAGCTGACGCTGTGCATCGACCAGAGCGCTGGCATCGGGGGTGCGCCGCACTTGCTCTTCGAACAGCTGTTGAATGCAAAGGTGCGTCGGGTAATCCACCTGGGTTTTATTGAGGGTTTCCAGCAGCAGGGTGCGCTCTTGGGGTGGCAGCACATCCAGTTGCGTGACCGGGAGGCTCGGCGTGTACATCAACGCTTGGGTCAGTTGCTCCAGGGCGCGCTGCATCAAGGCACAGATGCGTTGCGGGTTCACCGCTTGCACGCTTTGCACCGCCAGCCCCAAGGCATCGCCGTAATCGTTGACCGACAGGGTCAGCGGGTAGTTGGTGCGCTCGGCGCTGCTCAGAATGCGCATGCCCGGCCATTGCAACTGGCTGTCATCGCTCTGGTGTCGGTAGTTGAGCAAGGTGGTGAACAGCGGCAAAGCGGCGGCCACGCCACTGCAGCGTTGGGCCAGGGCCAGGGAAGCCTGTTCGTGGGCCAGCAGTTCGCTGAGGTCGCGGTGGGTCGTCAGCACCAGGTCATTGGCGCCTCCTTCGGCCAGTTGCACCCGCACCGGCAGGGTGTTGATGAACACCCCGAGGGCGCGTTCGGCCCCCGCCGAACCTTGCAGACGACCGGCGACCACGGTGCCGAACACCACGTCATCGCGACCGGTGCAACGGGCCAGTACCTGCGCCCAGGCGACATGGAACAGCACCGCCGGGGTAATCCCCCATTCCCGGGCCTGGGCCCGGATGCGCAGGTTGAGTTCGACGCTCAACTGCACACTGGCTTCTTCGATGTGATTGCCGTCACCTTGCACTTCCAGCAAGTCGAAGGGCGCGGTGGGCGCATTGACGTCGGCCAGACGGCGGCGGAAATAGGCTTCGTGGAACCGGGCCGGGGTGGCCTGGGTCTGGGCGATGAAGTCGCGATAGGGGTGCGGTGTCGGCAGGTTGTCGCCTTGGCCGTGGAGAATCGCGTGGATTTCTTCCAGAACGATTTCCAGGGTCACGTGGTCGCTGGCCATATGGTGATTGAGCAGCGCGAGCATCCAGCATTCGGAATGCGGATCGCGGGCGATGCAGGCACGCATCAGCGGTGCCTGACGCAGGTCCAGGCGCAACTGCCGTGGATCGCTCAGGGCTTCAAGCTGGCCGAGCGGGTCTTTGTGGCTATCAAGGGTGACACTGTGCACCGGCAACCGCGCCTGGCGCTGTACCACTTGTACCGCCTGGGGCAAACCGTCCCAATGCACGGCGGTGCGCAATATGTCGTGGCGATCGATCACCTGTTGCAAGGCCGCGATAAAGGCATCCAGGCACTGGCGATCATCGAATTCGAGCATCGAGCGCACCAGATAGGCGTCGCCTTCATGCCCCAGCAAGTGATGAAACAGGATGCCTTGTTGCAGCGGCGCCAGCGGGTAGATGTCCTGTATGTTCGCCGCGCCGCCGGGCACGGCGGCGACGATGCGTTCGAGCTGGGCTGGAGTCAGCTCCACCAGTGGCAACATGTCCGGGGTCACTGCGTGGCAAGCGGCCGGGATGCGGTTGGCCGGGGCCTGGAAGGCCAAGTCTTCGGCATGTGTCAGGGCCAGGGCCAGCTCCCGCAGGCTCGGGGCACTGAAGACACTGCGGACATCGGCGTTCAGGCCTTGTTCGCGCAGGCGTTCGATCAGGCTGACCGCCATCAGCGAGTGGCCACCGAGTTCGAAGAAACCGTCGTGGCGTCCGACGCGCTCGAGCCCCAGCAGTTGCTGCCAGATGCCGGCAATGGTCACTTCCACCGTGCCTTGCGGTGCCTCATAGGCCCGGCTGGCGTAGGCGTCTTGATCAGGTTCGGGCAGGGCGCGGCGGTCGAGTTTGCCGTTAGGGGTCAGCGGCAGCGCGTCCAGCACCACGAAAGCGCTGGGCACCATGTGGTCTGGCAGGTGGTTCAAGAGCGCTGCGCGCAAGTGTTCAGCCGCTGCCGGTTCGCCGCACAGATAGGCCACCAGGCGTTTGCTCCCGCACTGGTGATCGCGGGCAACGACTGCGGCTTTGTGCACACCCGGGAGTGCGGCGATGACGGCTTCGATTTCCCCCAGCTCGACGCGCAAGCCACGGATTTTTATCTGATCGTCGTTACGCCCCAGATATTCCAGGGTGCCGTCGGGCAACCAGCGACCGATGTCGCCGGTCTTGTACAGGCGGGCGTTGGCCGCGCCGGAGAACGGATCGGCGATAAAGCGTTCAGCACTCAGCGCTTCGCGATTGAGATAGCCGCGCGCCACACCCACGCCACCGATATGGATCTCGCCGTGCACACCCAACGGCAACAGTTGTCCGTGGCTGTCCAGTACATGCAGCTGCATATTGCGGATCGGCCTGCCGATCGGGATCGGCTGGTCCCGGTAGGTCGCAAGGTCGGTATCCGCCGTGTGCCAGGCGACCACGTCACTGCACTCGGTCGGCCCGTAACTGTTGATCACCGCTGGCCGTGGCTGGGCGAGTTTTTCCAGCATGGCGATCTGAATCGGTTCGCCACCCAGGACCGCCCGTTTCAGGCAGGCCAAGGCCTGATGTCGATCGGCATCGACCAGCGCGTGGAAGGCACTTGGCGACATATTGAGGTGGGTAATGCCGGCCTCGGCGATCTGCGCGACGATGGCGGCGGGGTTGAAAGGTTCTTCGGCCAGGTGCAGGGCGGCACCGACCATCAGCGGCGCCAGGATGTTTTTCTGGGTCAGGTCAAAGTTATAGGACGAGGCCAGCAACACGGCATCCGTGGCATTGAACGCCAGGTCGTCGAGGTACCAGTCCAGCAAATTGCGCAGGCCCCGATGCTCCACCATCACGCCTTTGGGCAACCCGGTGGATCCCGAGGTGTAGATCACGTAGGCCAGATGGCCGAAGTTCAGCTCCGGCACCTGAGGGTTGTGCGCAGGGAACTGCAGCAGCGACGGGCAACCCGGTTCGAGGGTCACCAGACCCTCGGGCACCGGCAGTGCCTCCAGACCTTGCTGGCGAACCAGTGCCCGTGGCGTGCTGTCGGCCAGCATGTGGGCCAGGCGTTCCGCCGGGTATTGCGGGTCGAGCGGTACATAGGCCGCGCCGGCTTTCAAGATGCCCAGCAAGCCGATCACCATCTCCGGGCTGCGGCGCGCGCACAGGCCGATGGTGTCGTCGGGTTGCACGCCCAGCGCTATCAGGCGGTGAGCAATGCGATTGGCCTGGGCATTGAGCTGCGCATAGCTGAGCGCTTGCCCGGCGCAGACTAGTGCCACGGCATCCGGGGTGCGGATCACTTGTGCTTCGAAGACGGCGTGAGGGAAACGGCTCGGGCTTTCGTCCAGGGCGACGCTGGCCGGGTTGAACGCCTCCAGCAGTTGCTGGCGTTGCTGTTTATCCAGCAACGGCAGGGTCGCCAGCGGTTGCTCCACGTCGTCGAGCAGGGCGTCCAGCAGGTGCAGGAAGTGCCGGCCCCAACGCACGATGGTGCTTTCGTCGAACAGGTCGGTAGCGTACTCGAACTGACCGCTGATGGTGTCGCCGTCGTCGTTGAGTGACAGGCTCAAGTCGAACTGCGTGGTGCCGGTGACCTGGGGCAGCGGGGTCAGGTCCAACCCCGGCAGGGCCAGGGCCTGGTCGCGCGGGGTGTTGCCGAGCACCAGCATGGCCTGGAACAGCGGGCTGTGGCCGAGGCTGCGCTCCGGTTGCAGGGCTTCGACGACCTGTTCGAACGGCAAGTCCTGATGGCTGTAGGCTTCGAGGGTGGTGGCCTTGATCTGGGCCAGCAATTCATCGACACGGCCGTGGGCCTGGACGTCGATGCGCAGGGCCAGGGTGTTGACGAAGAAGCCGATCAGCGCCTCGGTTTCGCGGCGCGGGCGGTTGGCGACCGGCGTGCCGACCACCACCTGCGGCTGATTGCTCAGGCGCGACAGCAGGATCGACCAGGCCCCCAGCAGGGTCATGAACGGGGTCAGCCCCTGTTGCTGGCTGAAGCGGCGCAATCTGGCGCTCAGTGGTGCCGGCAATTGCAGCGGCAGCGCGGCCCCGAGGTAGCTTTGCACCTGTGGCCGGGAGTGGTCGGTGGGCAGTTCCAGCAGGCCCGGGGCGCCAGCGAGGTGCTCGCGCCAGAATCGGGTCTGGGCTTGCAGGCGCTCGCCTTGCAGGTGTTGCTGTTGCCACGCGGCGTAGTCGGCATATTGCAGGGCCAGCGCCGGCAACGGGTCGTCGAGGCCCTGGCTGAAGGCGGCGTAGAGTTTATTGAACTCGCCGATCAGCACCGCCACCGACCAACCGTCGGAGACGATGTGGTGCTGGGTGACCAGCAGGATGTGTTCGTCTTCGGCCAGACGCAGCAGGCGCCCGCGAATCAGCGGGCCCTGGCTCAGGTCGAAGGCTTCAGCGGCTTCGGCCTGTGCCAGTTGCTCGAGCGCCTGTTGCCGGGCGTCGGCGTCCAGCGATTGCAGGTCGTGTTCCTTCAGGGCAAAGCCGCTGTCCGCGGCGGCGAACCGTTGATGGACTTCGCCGTCCCGGCGTTCGAAGGTGGTGCGCAGGCTTTCATGGCGGGCGACGATGCGGTCCAGGGCGCGTTGCAATGCGCTTCGGTCGAGGCTGCCGCGCAGGTGCAGCGCGGCCGGCATGTGATAGGCGACGCTGGCGGCATGGTCCAGCTGATCAAGGAACCACAGGCGTTGCTGGGCCAGGGACAGCGGCACGGGCTGATCGCGGGAGACCACGGCGATCGGCTGGACCCGGGATTGGCTGGCCTGTTCCACCTGCTGGGCCAGGGTGCTCAAGGACGTCTGGGCAAACAGCGTGCGCAGGTCGATCTCGACGCCGAGGTCCTGGTGCAGACGCGCCTGCAATTGCACGGTGAGCAGCGAGTGGCCGCCGAGCTCGAGGAAACCGTCATGGCGCCCGACCTGCTCCAAGCCGAGCAGGGTTTGCCAGATCCCGGCGATGGCGATTTCGGTGTCGCCCTGGGGCGCCTCGTAGGCCCTGCTGGCCAGGGACTCCTGGCCCGGTGCGGGCAGGGCCCGGCGGTCGAGTTTGCCGTTGGCGGTGAGGGGCAGGGCGTCGAGGTGTACGAAGGCGCTGGGCACCATGTATTCGGGCAGGTGCTTGAGCAATTCGCCGCGCAACTGTTCGGCGCTGGCCGGTTCGCCGCACAAGTACGCCACCAATCGATTGTCCTCTCGGGCGATAACGACGGCGTCGGTGATACCGGCACAGTCCAGCAACGCACTCTCTATTTCCCCCAGCTCGATGCGGAACCCACGGATCTTCACCTGGAAGTCGTTACGCCCCAGGTACTCCAGCGTGCCGTCGGCCAGCCAGCGACCGAGGTCGCCGGTCTTGTACAGGCGTGCGTTCGGGGCGCTGCTGAACGGGTCGACGATAAAACGTTCGGCACTCAACGCGTCGCGATTGAGGTAACCACGGGCCACCCCGGCACCGCCGATATGCAGCTCGCCGGCCACGCCCAGCGGCGTTGGTTCGCCGCGTGCGTCCAGCACATGCACCTGAACGTTGGCAATCGGCCGGCCGATGCTTGGCCGCTCGCCGAGGTCGCGGATCAGGTCGATGGTGGCGTCCACCGTGCATTCGGTCGGGCCGTACATGTTGTAGAAATGGATGGTCTGGCAGTTGCGCAACTTCTCCCAGGTCGCGGCGTTGATCGCCTCGCCGCCGAGCAGCACGCTCACCGGTTGGTAGCTGCGGCGTTCCAGCAGGCCGGCGGCGAGCAAGGTGTCGAGCTGCGACGGGGTCGAGTCGAAGGCGTGCACCTGATGCTGCTCGAGGAAGTCCAGCAACTCGCTGCCGCTGGCGCGGATCAGTTGCGGGATGATCACCAGGCGATGGCCGGAGAATAGCTGCGCGATGCCCTTGATCGACATGTCGAAGAAGAACCCGGCATTCAGGGCCACGGTGGCCGGGGTCGGGCAATGCTGATGGGTGGTGCGGGTCAGCACCTGCCAGAAGTTGAACACCGAACGGTGCTCGACCATCACGCCTTTGGACTGCCCGGTGGAGCCGGAGGTGTAAATCACATAGGCCAGGTGTTCCGGCGTCAGGCCCGGCACCACGGGGTTGGCATCGAAGGCCGGATCGTCGGCGGCCTGCAGTGACTCGCGGGTGTCGAGCAACAATAGCGGCAGCTCGCCCGCCGGCCAGGTGAGGGTCGATGGGGTCAACAGCGCGCGGGGCTGACTGTCCTGCAGCATGAACGCCATGCGTTCGGCGGGGTGGGCCGGGTCGATCGGCACATAGGCTGCGCCGGCCTTGAGCACGGCCAACAGACCGACGATCATTTCCAGGCTGCGTTCGGCACAGATCGCCACCCGCTGATCGGGCTGGACGCCGAGGACCAGCAACTGCCGGGCCAGGTGATTGGCCCGGCGGTTGAGCTGGCGATAGGTCAGTTGCCGCGTTTCGCAGACCAGCGCCACCGCTTCGGGATGGGCCTGCACCTGGGTTTCAAACAGGGCATGAATCGGCTGCGGGGCAGCGAACTCGGTGGCGGTGTGATTGAAGTCGCGCAGCAGCAGTTGGCGCTCGGCGCCGGGTACGACGTCGAGGCTGCTGGCCAGGCAGTCGGGGGACTGTTCCAGGGCGTCGACCAATGCGGCCACGGCCTGCGCGAGGTAGGCGGCGATCCGCTGCGGGTCGATGCCGGTGATTGATTGAGCGGTCAGGGAGAAGTCGTCGCCTTCATCCGCCACGGCCACTTCAATCGGGTAATTGGTGCGGGCTTCATTGCTCAGGAAACGCACGCCGTCCCAGGCCAGGACTTGATCTTCGTTGGCCAGTGAGCCGCCGTCGGTTTGATGCCGATAATTGAGCAGTGTGGTGAACAACGGCAGGCCCGGAGCTACGCCGCTGCAACGTTGAGCCAGGGCCAGGGAAGCCTGTTCGTGGGCCAGCAGTTCGCTGAGGTCGCGATAGGTTTCGTCCACCAGCGCCTTGACGCCGACCCCGGCCAATTGCACCCGCACCGGCAGGGTGTTGATGAACACGCCAAGGGCCCGGTCGGCCCCCGCCGAACCTTGCAAACGCCCTGCGACCACAGTGCCGAACACCACGTCGTCACGGTCGGTGCAGCGCCCGAGCACCTGGGCCCAGGCAATATGGAACAGCACAGCCGGCGTCACCCCGGCCGTCCGTGCTTGAGCGCGGACTCTTTGGCTCAGGGCCGGGTCGAGGCGCACGCTGGTTTCCACCACCTGGGCACCGTCGCCTTGGACATCCAGCACGCCGAACGGCGCGGTAGGTGCATCGACACTGGCCAGGCGGTTGCTGAAGTAGGCTTCGTGGACCTGGGCGGGAGTCGCGAGAATCTGTGCGACAAACTCCCGATAAGGCATCGGGGCCGGCAGGCTGGCGCCCTGGCCCTGCAACAGGGTCTGGATTTCTTCGAGCACGATCCCCAGGGACACGTGATCGCTGATCATGTGATGGTCGAGCAGAGCCAGCAACCAGCGTTCGGAATGCGGATCACGGGCGATGCAGGCGCGCATCAATGGCGCCTGTTGCAAGTCCAGGCGTAGCTGCCGTGGATCGCTCAAGCGTTCCAGTTGGACTCGCGAGTCCTCATCCGCAACCAGTGTGATGTTGTGTACCGGCAGCCGAGCCTGGCGTTGCACCACCTGAACCGCTTGCGGCTGACCAACCCAATGCACGGCGCTGCGCAGAATGTCGTGGCGGTCGATCACTCCCTGCAAGGCTGTGATAAAGGCATCGAGGCGCTGACGATCATCGAACTCGACCATCGAGCGCACCAGATAGGCGTCGCCTTCATGCCCCAGCAAGTGATGGAACAGAATGCCTTGCTGCAACGGCGCCAGTGGGTAGATGTCCTGGATGTTCTCGGCACCACCGGGCACGGCGGCGACGATGCGTTCAAGTTGCGCCGGGGTCAGTTCCACCAGCGGCAACATGTCCGGGGTCAGGACGGTGCAATCGGCCGGAATGCGGTTGACCGGTGCATGGAACAGTGCCTCGCTGTTGCGGCTCAGGGCCTGGGCCATTTCCCGCAGGCTGGGGGCCGTGAACACGGTGCGCACCGTGGCGTTCAGGCCGTGCAGGCGCAAGCGGTCGATCAGGCTCACGGCCAGCAGCGAATGCCCGCCGAGTTCGAAGAAACGGTCGTGACGGCCGACCTGTTCGAGGCCCAGCAAGTCTTGCCAGACGCTCGCGACAATCTGTTCGATCTCGCCGCACGGCGCCTCATAGGCCCGGCTGACGAAGGCGTCCTGACCCGGCGCGGGCAGGGCGCGGCGGTCGAGTTTGCCGTTGGGCGTCAGCGGCAGGGCTTCAAGGTGCACGTAGGCGCTTGGCACCATGTACTCAGGCAGCGATTCCAGCAACGCGGCGCGCAGTAGCTCCACCGCCACCGGCTCACCGCACAGATAAGCGATCAAGCGCTTACTGTCCGATTGGCCCGGTTTGCTTTCCAGGGCTACCACCACCGCTTCGCGCACACCGGCAACGGCTGCGAGGACGGCTTCGATTTCTCCCAGCTCCACCCGGAAACCGCGAATTTTCACCTGGTCGTCGTTGCGCCCCAGGTATTCGAGGGTGCCGTCTGCGCGCCAGCGGCCGAGATCACCAGTCTTGTATAGACGCGCGTCGGGGTCAGTACTGAACGGGTCGGCGATGAACCGCTCGGCCGTCAGTTCGTCGCGATTGAGGTAGCCGCGCGCCACGCCCACGCCACCGATATGGATTTCCCCGGCCACTCCCAGGGGCATCAGTTCTGCGGCGGCATCCAGCACATGCAGTTGAGTGTTGCGCACCGGTGTGCCGATGGAGCGGAAATCGTCGTTGTCGCTTTCCATCAGGCGGATCGAGGCGTTCACGGTGGCCTCGGTCGGGCCGTAGGCGTTGAACAGTGCCGGACGATGGCCGGCACGGGCGAACCACTGGGCCACGGCCTGTTTGCCCACCGCTTCGCCGCCAATCATGAACTGACGCAGGCAGGTCGGCAGTGGCACGTGCAGGTCGCGACTCACTTGTTGCCAGAACACCGTCGGCAGGTTGGCCACGGTGATGGCGTGCTGCTCGCACAGTGCGGCGAAGTCGGCGGTGCCGGCGATCCAGGCATCGCTGCGCAGCACCAGGGTGGCGCCGGACAGCAGCGCGCCAAAGATCTCTTCCACGGACATGTCGAAGGTCATGGTGGCAAATTGCAGGATGCGGTCCTGGGGATTGAGGCCATAGCGTTCTTGCAGGGCGCCGATCTGGTTGCACACCGAACGGTGTTCGAGCATCACCCCTTTTGGTTTGCCGGTGGAGCCGGAGGTGTACATCACGTAGGCCAGATGCCGGGAGGTCAAACCGTCGACCCGCGGATTGTGGGCGTTGCCGTCAGCCGGGTCGTCGTTCAGCGACCATTGTGCAATCTGCAGCGGTGGCAACTGTTCGGCCAGGGTGCCCTGACTCAGCAGCACTCGCGGCGAACTGTCGCTGAGCATGTGCTGCAAGCGATCCTGAGGATAGTTCGGGTCGAGCGGCACATAAGCACCGCCTGCCTTGAGAATGGCAAGGATGCCAATGATCATTTCCGGGCTGCGTTCCACCAGCAGCGCCACGCGTTCGTCCGGGCGCAGGCCGGCGGCGATCAAACGGTGGGCGATGCGGTTGGCCCGGGCATTGAGCTCTGCGTAGCTGAGGCTGACCCCGTCGGCCTGAACGGCGATGGCCTGCGGGCGTGTCTGCGCATGCTGCTCGAACCATTCCTGCAGCAACATGCCGTCAGGGAAATGGGCGTGGGTCTGGTTGAAGCCGCCGAGCAATTCGCGGCGTTGCTGATTATCCAGCAACGGCAGGGTCGCCAGCGGTTGCTCCACGTCGTCGAGCAGGGCGTCCAGCAGGTGCAGGAAGTGCCGGCCCCAACGCACAATGGTGCTTTCGTCGAACAGGTCGGTGGCGTACTCGAACTGACCGCTGATGGTGTCGCCGTCGTCGTTGAGTGACAGGCTCAAGTCGAACTGCGTGGTGCCGGTGACCTGGGGCAGCGGGGTCAGATCCAACCCCGGCAGGGCCAGGGCCTGGTCGCGCGGGGTATTGCCGAGCACCAGCATGGCCTGGAACAACGGGCTATGGCCGAGGCTGCGCTCCGGTTGCAGGGCTTCGACGACCTGTTCGAACGGCAAGTCCTGATGGCTGTAGGCGTCGAGGGTGGTGGCCTTGATCTGGGCCAGCAATTCATCGACACGGCCGTGGGCCTGGACGTCGATGCGCAGGGCCAGGGTGTTGACGAAGAAACCGATCAGCGCCTCGGTTTCGCGGCGCGGGCGGTTGGCGACCGGCGTGCCGACCACCACCTGCGGCTGATTGCTCAGGCGCGACAGCAGGATCGACCAGGCCCCCAGCAGGGTCATGAACGGGGTCAGCCCCTGTTGCTGGCTGAAGCGGCGCAATCTGGCGCTCAGTGGTGCCGGCAATTGCAGCGGCAGCGCGGCCCCGAGGTAGCTTTGCACTTGTGGCCGGGTATGGTCGGTGGGCAGTTCCAGCAGGCCCGGGGCGCCACCGAGGTGCTCGCGCCAGAAACGGGTCTGGGCTTGCAGGCGCTCGCCTTGCAGGTGTTGCTGTTGCCACGCGGCGTAGTCGGCGTATTGCAGGGCCAGCGCCGGCAACGGGTCGTCGAGGCCCTGGCTGAAGGCGGCGTAGAGTTTATTGAACTCGCCGATCAGCACCGCCACCGACCAACCGTCGGAGACGATGTGGTGCTGGGTGACCAGCAGGATGTGTTCGTCTTCGGCCAGACGCAGCAGGCGCCCGCGAATCAGCGGGCCCTGGCTCAGGTCGAAGGCTTCAGCGGCTTCGGCCTGTGCCAGTTGCTCGAGCGCCTGTTGCCGGGCGTCGGCGTCCAGCGATTGCAGGTCGTGTTCCTTCAGGGCAAAGCCGCTGTCGGCGGCGGCGAACCGTTGATGGACTTCGCCGTCCCGGCGTTCGAAGGTGGTGCGCAGGCTTTCATGGCGGGCGACGATGCGGTCCAGGGCGCGTTGCAATGCGCTTCGGTCGAGGCTGCCGCGCAGGTGCAGTGCGGCCGGCATGTGATAGGCGACGCTGGCGGCATGGTCCAGCTGATCGAGGAACCACAGGCGTTGCTGGGCCAGGGACAGCGGCACGGGCTGATCGCGGGATACCACGGCGATCGGCTGGACCCGGGATTGGCTGGCCTGTTCCACCTGCTGGGCCAGGGTGCTCAAGGAAGTCTGGGCAAACAGCGTGCGCAGGTCGATCTCGACGCCGAGGTCCTGGTGCAGACGCGCCTGCAATTGCACGGTGAGCAGCGAGTGGCCGCCGAGCTCGAGGAAACCGTCATGGCGCCCGACCTGCTCCAGGCCGAGCAGGGTTTGCCAGATCCCGGCGATGGCGATTTCGGTGTCGCCCTGGGGCGCCTCGTAGGCCCTGCTGGCCAGGGACTCCTGGCCCGGTGCGGGCAGGGCCCGGCGGTCAAGTTTGCCGTTGGCGGTGAGGGGCAGGGCGTCGAGGTGCACGAAGGCGCTGGGCACCATGTATTCGGGCAGGTGCTTGAGCAATTCGCCGCGCAACTGTTCGGCGCTGGCCGGTTCGCCACACAGGTAGGCCACCAGGCGTTTGTTGTCCGGTTGCTCTGGGTTGTCCTCCCGGGCGATCACCACCACTTCACGAACACCGGGGCACAGCGCCAGGGCAGCTTCGACTTCGCCGATTTCGATGCGCAAACCGCGAATTTTCACCTGAAAGTCGTTACGCCCCAGGTACTCCAGGGCACCGTTGGCCAGCCAGCGGCCGAGGTCGCCGGTCTTGTACAGGCGTGCGTCCGGGGCACTGGAAAAACAGTCGACGATAAAGCGTTCGGCGCTCAGTTCTGGCTGGTTCAGGTAACCTCGAGCCACCCCGATGCCACCGATGTGGATTTCCCCGGCCACACCCAGTGGCAGCAGTTCGCCGCGAGCATCCAGCACATGCATCTGGATGTTGGCAATCGGTCTGCCGATGGGCACGGTTTCGCCGGGATCACTGGGGCGGCATTGCCAGGCGGTCACATCGATGGCGGCCTCGGTCGGGCCGTACAGATTATGCAACTCGATCCCCGCCAGTTGCTGTTCGAAGCGTCGTTGCAGGCTGCGAGGCAGGGCTTCGCCACTGCATAACACCCGACGCAGGTCGGGGAAACCCTGGGTGTCGCGGTGTTCCAGAAACAAGTCGAGCATCGACGGCACAAAGTGCAGCATCGTGATTCCCGCGTGGCGCATCAGTCGGGCGAGGTAGTCCGGCTCCTGATGGCCGCCTGGGCGCGCCATGACCAGTTCGGCACCGGCCAGCAACGGCAGGAAAAACTCCCACACCGACACGTCGAAACCGAACGGGGTCTTTTGCAATACCCGGTCGTTGGTATCGACGCGGTATTCGTCCCGCGCCCACAGTAGGCGGTTGACCACGCCAAGGTGTTCATTCATCACCCCTTTGGGGGTACCGGTGGAACCCGAGGTGTAGAGCACGTAGGCCAGGTGCGTCGGCGTGAGGCCCAGGGCCTGCGGGTCCGGGTTGTGCTCGGGTTGCGCGGCCAGTTGCGCATGATCATCGGCGTCGCGATCAATGGCCAGCAACGGGACGTTCAACGGTGGCAGGTGGTCCAGCAGCTCGTGGCAACTGAGTACCGCCCGAGGGGCGCTGTCGCTGAGCATGAAGGCCTGGCGCGCGCTCGGCAGGTCCGGGTCGATCGGCACGTAGGCGCCGCCGGCCTTGAGAATTCCCAGCAGCGCGACAACCATTTCCGGGCCGCGCTTGAGGCACACGGCCACCCGGGCATCCGGCTCCACGCCGAGCGCGATCAGGCGGTGAGCGAGCTGATTGGCCTGGCGATTGAGCTGCCCATAACTGAGCAACGGCCCGGCGTCGCCGCGCACGGCACAGGCGTGAGGGCGCAGCTCGGCCTGCTGCTCGAACAGTGTGTGGATCAGCACATCCCGAGGATACTCGCGGGCAGTGGCGTTGAACTCGACTTGCAGGCGCTGCTGCTCGGCCTGGCTCATGAGCGGGAAGTGCCCGACCGGCGTGTCATAACGCTCCAGCACCGCTTCGAGCATCGAGACAATGCGCTGTTGTAAGTGCCGGGCTTCTTCAAGGCTGAAATAGGCGGTGTTGAAGTTGAAGTCCAGGTGCACGTCTTCGAACGGGTGGTAATCGCGCACGAAGATCGCCATGGGCGTCTGCTCGTAGCCGTTGTCCATTGTGATCACCCGGGACGAGGTGCCGCCGAACTGATCGTCACCGTCCAGGCTTTCAAACGACAGCGAGACGTCAAACAGTTGCCGACGCCCGGTTTGCGCCAGACGCAGGCTGCGGTTGAGTTCGGCGATGGGGAAACGCTGATGACGGTAGCAGCGGCGCAACTGCCCGCCAGCGGTGTGCATCAGCTCCAGCAGCGAGGCCTGGGGATCGACCGGTAAGCGAATCGGGCTGACCGAAGAAAACATACCCGCGGTGGTCTTTGCCCGGGAGGTGGTGCGGTTGTGAACCGGCATGCCGATGACGATTTCATCGACTCCCACGGTTCGGCAGAAATAGGTGCCGACCACGCTGATCAGCACATGGGCCACGGATAGGCTGCGTTCGCTGGCGAATTGCGTCAGGGCGTTGTACAGGGTCCGGGGAAGCATGGCCTGGACTTGGGCGCTGGGCGCCAGTTCGTTGGCCTGGCTGGTTTTGAAATCGGCCCGGCGTTGCAGCAGGGACGGCGGCAATTGTGCATAGGTTTCCTGCCAGAACAGGCGGTCGCGCTCATAGCGGGACGACTGCAGGTAAGCCCGGTCTTCGTCGAGGAACGACAGATAGGAAGGCCCTTCGGCAACGTCGTCATTACCGGCCAGCAGGGCGTTGTAGGCAGTGCCCACGGCATGGCCGATCAGCGCCACGCCGATGCCGTCGGTGACCAGATGGTGGTAGCGGTTGAGCCAATAGTGACGGTCCGCTCCGCAACGGATCATGCGCGCTTCCCAAAGCTGTCCGGTCAGCGACTCGAACGGCTGGCGGAAGGCGTTGCGTAGGTATTCCATGGCCAGCCCGGCATCGTCGTCGGCCTCGGAAAACTCCACCACTTGCAGTTTCACTTTGACTTGGGGCAGGACCCGTTGCCGACCGATTCCGCCCTCGTGGCTGAAGCTCAGACGCAAGGCATCGTGGCGGTTGGCGACCAGTTCGATGGCTTTCTCGAACAGCGCAATATCGATCTCGCCCCTGATTTCCAGAGACATGCCGATGTTGTAGTAGGGCAGGTCCGGGTGTGCGATCTGATCAAGCCAGATGCCCTGTTGGACCGAGGCCAGTTCGTGGGACACGGAGTCTTGCGTAGGCAACATATCGGTCGACGAATCCATTTCGGAGCACCTGCTTGCAGAGTCAAATGAGGTACGTCTCCGGTCGAAGGGCAGCGGTGCGTGAAGGCTTGGGCGACTGCAAATCGGCGGGACGAAAAAAAGTCGTGGGGAAAGGCATCGTGGCTGCGAACAAACACCTGATGCGATGAGGTCGATTGGGGCGGCGTCGCGGCATGTCGATGGGCCGCCCTACCGTCCGGTTGCGCCGATGTCCTTCCACAAAGTGAGAAAAAATTAGAGCATCCGGCACGGGATGTCTGTCATGGGAAGCAGGGACAACAGCGAAGAACGGGGCTTTGCGGCGCTTGGGCGCGGTCGCGCGAGTCTGTTATACCAACGGCCCTGAGTGTGCTTGCGAGGGTCGAAAATGCCACTGATAGACGAAGCGAATCGCCCAGCGTCAAAGTTCTGGAGCCTGTCCCGCTTTCCCAATCACCCCCAGGCCGGGCCGGTCGAAGTGATCGATGCGCTGACGATTTCCAGAGAGGAATTCACCCGCCAGTACGTCAATCGCAACCGTCCCTGCCTGATCAAAAATGCCGTGCGGCATTGGCCAGCCTTCCATAAGTGGAACCGTCTGGACTACCTCAAGGCCCATTCGCGCAACAGTGCCGTGGTGGTGCGTTCACAGATCGTTTCGGAGGTCATCGGTTGGTCGAACCCTAAGGTCAAGGCCGAGTTGACCGAGTATGCGAATACGGTCTACCGGGAAATGCCGTTCCATGAGTTTCTTGACGGCCTGAGCGAAGGTCATGCTCCGCTGGTGGCCGACAGCTGTCGTTTTTCCGAAGGATCGGCCATTGAGCAGATGAAGGAGGACGTCGGCGGCCTGCCGTTCATGCCGCAGCTGAGCAAGTCGCGTCACTATCCCCCCCATCGCAGTTTCCTGTACCGCAACTCCTACACCGATTGGCATTTCCATGTCACCGATGAGACCTTCATGGCCCAAGTGGTCGGCGCCAAGGAAGTCCTGCTGCTGCCGCCGGACGAGATCAGTTGGCGGGCGTTACAGCCGGTGATCGAAGAGGCCGGCTACTTGTACGACATCGATACCCGGCGTTTCCCCGGCACCCGGGGCTTGCATGCATTGCGCACGGTGGTTGAACCGGGTGATGCGCTGTACATTCCGGTTTACTGGTGGCACGCGGTGCAATCGATGGACGATGAATTCGGCGTCACTGTCGCGGCGACATTCCCGACGCCTTTGCATGTCAGTGGCGACATCCGCTCGCCCATCGCCAGGCGGGTGTTACGGACCTATCTGTTTTCCCGTTATGCACCGGTGGTGTTCGGCGCGGTGGCTTATTCCCTGGCCTATCGACTGGTGCGTAAACTGCTCGGTGCCGGCACGCCCCGCGATGTGCGCCAATGAGCCTCAAGAGCGGCCAACGGCAATTCGATCTGGGACGCAGTTTCTATTTTCTCTGGTGCGGTGAGTCTCTGGCGGTCGTGGGCACGGCGCTGATGGAGTTCGCCCTCGGCGTCTGGGTCTATACCCACACCGGTTCGGCGGTGGCCTTCGCCAACGTGGTGCTGGCGGCGACGTTGCCGGCGGTTCTGTTTCTGCCGTTGGCGGGAGGGCTGGCCGACCGGATCAGCCACCGGGTCATCATTGTCTGTTGCGATGTGAGCCTGGCGCTGCTGCTCTTCGGAGTCATGGCGCTGCTTTGGTTCGACCGCCTGGAACCGCTGCACCTGTACATCTTCAATTGCCTGGCCTCGATAGTCGGCGCCTTCCGCAAACCGGCGTATCAGGCGGCCGTCAATTCGATTGTCGCACCGGAAAAATTCACCCGTGCTTCAGGGTTGATGAGCATCAGCAAGAACGCTTCGGCGTTGGTGGCTCCACTGGTGGCGGGGGCGATCATGGCCAAGGCCGGGCTGGTGACGATTCTGGCCGTGGACCTGATGACCTTTTGTTCCGGCACGTTACTGGTGATCAAGGCGTTTTCCCATGTGCGGCTGGCTCCGGCGCATCACGACAGCGCTGGCAAGGGTTCGGTGTTTCGTGGCGCGCTGGGCAATATTGTCGCGGCGCTGAAATTCTTCGCCACCGGACACCTCATGGCCGGGCTGCTGGTTTACACCATGGTGCGCAGCGCACTGTTATCGCTGGCGACGCTGATGATGACGCCGTTGCTGCTGTCCACTCTGGGCAGCCAGACCCTGGGGATGGCCTACACTTGGGCGGCCCTGGGCGGGTTGTCCGGTGCGGGGCTGTTGATTTCCATGGGGAACCCGCGACGGTTGATGGCGCTGGTGGCGGTGGCCGATGTGTTGTTGTCGGTCTGCATCATCGCCATGGGGGTGGTCTCGCAAGCCTTTGCCTACTGCGCGCTGGCCTTCGTCGCCATCACGGCGGCGAGTGTCGCCGATGCCAGCGTGAACTCACTGTGGATGCGCAAGATTCCCGCCGGCAGCCGCGCCAGTGTGTTTGCGCTGATCAGCATGTTGACCATTGCCACCACCAGCCTGGCGGTCTTCGGCGGCGGTTTGCTGGTCGATCACTGGTTCCAGCCGGCCTTGGTGCCGGGCGGCCTCTACGCCGAGTCGATCGGTCGCTGGCTGGGGGTGGGCGCGGGGCGTGGCGTGGGGATGCTGTTCGTGGTGGCGGGTGCACTTTTTGCGCTCATGTCCTTGAGTGTCTTGCTCTACGGGCCGATGCGCCGCCTGGACAGAGAACAACCGCAGGCTACCGCCGTACGGGCATCCGACAGCCCTCAGGTCGACGCCCTGTGAGACCTGGCCCGGCCTGTTGTACCGGATTCCCGTGACAGACAGGCCGGGGCTGTTGGGTCAACCTTTGCAGCTCTTTCTGCCGCGCCCGCGTCGCGGGTATGGCAGGACTGCGCTCGCATCGTCATCTGAGCCGACAACCCTCGATAAAAGGAGCACCTATGCGTCCGTCGTTTTATGAACCCAGCCGCTTTCCGCAATTGAAAAACCTTGCCGACAACTGGGAAGTGATTCGCCAGGAATTTCTCGCCCTCGATGCACCGACCCTGACCATCAACCGTGTGGGCAAGTCGATCACCGAGATCGTCGATGAAGTCGCCGCGCACGTGGAGGCCGGTGGTGAATATGGCTGGCTCTGGGGGTGGGGCGACGACATGGACGTCATGCCCGAATGGACGCAATACGGCCTGGTCGCCTATGACACACCAATCCCTTACGCTCGCGCCGCCATGCCGGGAACTCTCGAGCTGTTGAGCAAGATTCCCGGGATTAAACTCTGTGCCTTGCTGCGCATGGAACCCAATGTTTTCCTCGGCACCCATTCCCACACCGGCACCTGGGAAGAAGGCCTGCTGCATATGCAGTTGACCATCGATGCGCCCACTACCCAGAACTACGCCTACCTCAACGTCAACGGCAGCTTCAACCAAAGTACCAATGGCAACCTGGTGATCTTCGACGGCTCGCTCGACCACTTCGCGGTCAACGCCTCCAGGGCTCACCGCACCGTGCTGTACCTCGAATTCCATCGCGAAAAACACATGGTCGCCTGACGTAAGACAGAGACGTTCAATTCATGCTGCGATTTTTAAAGGAAACCCTCAACCCCGGGTGATCGCCCGGGGTCTGGAGGGAAGGTTGGCGGGGGGTCAGACAACAGCCGGTTCGGCGGTCGACTCGAGGAAGCGAAAGGCGGTCTGTTTCGAGCGTTGGGTAGACTCGAAGAACGCCAGGTGGCTACCGTTGCGTTCCACGTGCAGTGTCGCGTCACTGATGGACTGAGCGATGTGCCGAGAACCTCCGATGTGGGTGGTTTCATCGGCGTCGCCGGCGACCACCAGGGTCGGTACCGAAATCTGCGCCAGCCGCGACTGCAGCTCGGTCTTGTTCAGTGCGTCGTTGAGTCGCGCATAGCGATAGAACAGTTCCGGATTGACGTAAGGGTAGAGCGCAGCATGGGCAATCGATTCCGGAATGGTCGCCAGTGTCGCCTGATCCAGGAACAACGCCTGTAAATCGCTGGCCTCATTGCGGTCCAGGGCTGCGGCCTCCATCAGCCATTCGAAATTCTGCTGGTGCTGGGTGCGCAGGGTGTCGTCGCCCAGGTTGTAGTCGCCGTGCCACAGGCTCAGGGACTTCACCCGAGTACTGTGGGCGGCGGCCGCGCTGAGGGCGATCACTGCACCGCCGCAGATACCCATCACGTGCGCGGTCGTTATCTGGTAATGATTCATCACGTTGATCAGGTCACCGACCTGGGCGTCGGTATCCACCGCTATCTGGTCGAAGGTCGTGCAGGAACCGAACAGCCCGCGGGTTTCCCAGGTGACGACGAAGAACCGCTCGCTCAGGGCATTGAACCAGTCGCGGCACAGGTCGAAGGGCATGCCGCAGGGCAGTGCCAGGACGATGGCCGGACGCTGCCGGTTCCCACCGGCATGGACCGACAACGCCACATGATCACGGGTAATCAGGTGCAATGCCTCGACCTCTGGCACTGCACCGCTGAAATCGAAATGTCTGATCAGCCGCCCGAACGCCTTGACGCTTTCGACGTCGTCGAAGCGGTCATAGGAATAATCGAGCGCCTCGCAGATTTTCTTGCTGATAAATATCTCAAAGGACGACAGTTGCGTCTCGGCATTGTGCAGGTACTGCACGGTGCGGACGCCAATCCGTGCAAGGGCGGCATTGACCGCCCTTTCTGTGGCCCTCACGCTGGGGGAAGCCTGCTCGGGTAGCGGGTTATTTCCCTGAGCGAGAAAGCTCAGGCAGATAGGATCGGGCAGATGGATGGCAAGGTGCCTAAGCATCCTCACGGTCTCACACAGGCGCGTGGCTGCGTCAGTGGAAAAAGTCATGGATTGGGGACTCCTGTCGGGCACGTTGCGCATGCCAACTGTCGTATGGCATTGAAGGGATCAGACCGCTTCGAATTTTTTGCCGCGAGTGGTGTGGGTGACGAGGCGGTTGTATTCCGGGGTCGTATCGCCGATTACCTGAACCGCGCCGTACTTCTCAAGGCTGATACGTCCGCCGTATTCCTCGATGTGATCGGAGTCCGGGTAGACCTTCACGAACGACGGCACATAGCGCGAGGCGAAGCCCATACGCATGTCCTGGGACTCGCCGCTGTGGGGGTAGGAGGCGTGCATCAGGGTCGACCAGAAAATGATGAACTGGCCAGCCTTCATCTGCATGGGCACGGCGGCCTCTTCATCGGGTTTCCAGTTCTCGTCGATCTGCAACTGGCGATAGTCGTAGCCGAAGAATCCGCGTCTGACGCCATCCTTGACCACCGAGTTGTTGGTGTCGGGGGCGTAGCTCATGCGCTTGGTTTCGTCGTAGTTCATGCTGTTCTGGGTGCCGGGAATGAATTGCAGGCAACCGTTGGCAATGTTGGCGTCGGTGAACGCGGTCCAGACGGTAATGGTGCCGCCGAACTCTTCGTTTTCCGGCCAGATGATCTGCGGCTTGCCCGAGGCATTGGCAAACGTGTCGGCCTGGTGCCAGTCGGTGCCTTCATCACCCGGGTATTTGGGGAAGAACTCGGTGCGCCAGCACAGCACGTCCGGGCCGAGAATGCTTTCCACACGGTCGCAGATTTCCGGACGGCAGATGTGGCTGGCGAGGAAGTCGTCGTCCAGGTGGCGATCATAGTTGGCGATGTTGGTCGCGCCGGAAATGGCGTCCAGATCCTGGTAGGCCGCGGCGCTGCGGTCGAGCAGGCGCAGGCGGGTGCGTTTCCAGGTCTCTTTCATTTCTTCTGGCGAGTAGGCATCGAAAGGACCGATAAAACCGTTCTTCTCGAAGGACGCGCGTTGTTCTTTGGTTAAAGCGAACTGCTTACTCATGGGCTTTTCCTTTTCGGTCAATGGGCTTGAACAAGGGAGCGTTGAATGCAGCCGGCCAGCACTTTGGCTGTCGCGCCATCCGCCAGGACGCCGGGGTCCAGGTTGATTTGGTAGCGCGTCTTGAACGTGCTCAGGGAGCGGATCAAGGCCAGGGAAGTGCCGCCGAAATCGAAGAAGTCATCGTTCAGGCCAATGCTTTTCAAACCGATATCTTCGGACCAGACCTTGAGCACGAACTGCTCATGCTCGGTGAGTCCCGGTTCGCTGACGGGGAGGGCGGTCGCGGGGACCGAGTCGGGCGAGGGCAGCAGGCTTTTGTCGATCTTGCCGTGGGCCGTGACCGGCAACCGCGCCAATGCAATGTAGGCCGAAGGGCGCATGTAATCCGGCAGGTTGTCGGCCATCAAGGTGGCGACTTCGCTACGGGTCTGTTCGGTCCAGGCGTCCACGCCGTGGGTGGGTACCACATAGGTGATCAGGCGCCAGTCGCCATCGCCGTAATCGTGGGCGCTCACGTGGGCGGCGGCCACGGCCGGACTGGTTTGCAGGCAGGCTTCGACTTCGCCCGGTTCGATCCGGAAACCGCGAATCTTCAATTGCTCATCGCAACGGCCGGCGTAGCGGTACTCGCCGTCATCACCCAGCACCAGCAGATCGCCGGTGCGGTAGGTGCGGATCGAGGTGCCCGGTAACTGCACGAAGCGTTCGGCGTTCAGGGCTGAGCGCTGCAGGTATCCCTGGGCAACGCCGGCGCCTTCGATGTACAGCTCGCCGGCGGTGCCCTGAGCTGCCGGCAGCTGATCGGCATCGAGCAAATGCAGACGCCAGCCATCCAGCGGGGTGCCGATCGAAACCATCGCAGCGCTTTCCAGGTCCTGGCCCAGCACGCGTTTGTAAGTGGTGTGAACGGTGGCTTCGGTGATGCCGTACATGTTGATCAACGCCGGCTTCTGGTCGCCATGACGTTCGACCCACGGGCGCAGCACCGTGGCCGGCAACGCCTCGCCACCGAAAACCACATAACGCAGGGCCAGAGGGGCGCTGGCCTGGCGGTCGGCGTCATCGAGACCACGGAAGGCCGATGGCGTCTGGCTCAACACGGTCACGCGCTGATCGACCAGCCATTGGCGCATGGCACAGGGTGAGCGAGACACATCGTAAGGCACCACGGCAACGTGACCACCATGAGCCAGGGCGCCCCAGATTTCCCAGACCGAGAAATCAAAACCGATGGAATGGAACATTGACCAAATGTCGTTTTCGGTGAAGGCGAACGCTCGTTGCGTGCTTTCCAGCAGACGACTGACGTTACCGTGCGCCACCAGTACGCCCTTGGGTTCACCGGTGGAACCGGAGGTGTAGATGACGTAGGCCGGCGCATCGTCGGGGGAGCGGCGGTCGCCGTCGGTGGTCAATTCCAGCGCCGGGGCGGACAACAAATCAGCGAGGGGCAGGACACGCAGGGACGGGGTTTGCGGCAGGTTCGCGCGATCGCCGATCACCAGGCTGACGCCACTGTCGCGCACGATGTGTTCGACCCGTTTGCCAGGGTATTGCGGATCGACCGGGACATACGCGCCGCCGGCCTTGAGGATGCCCAACAGGCTGATGACCAGTTCGACGCTGCGTGTCAGGCACATCCCGACCAGCGTACCGTCCTTGACGCCTTCGTGACGCAACCTGGCCGCCAGCTTCGACGAGACCGCATCGAGCTCTGCATAACTCAATGCGCGAGTGGCGTCGGACACCGCCGTGCGCTCAGGGAATTCACGCGCCCGGGTGCTGAATATTTCATGCAGGAAAGCACCGGAGGTGAGGGGGGCTGGCGCGGTGATAACCGTTCCGCCAGTGTTCTTGATCGGCATGACTAACGCTCCTGTTAATTGCCAGGTGCAGCACATTTTCGCGTTTGCGAAACCTGTTGCACTCGAGACATCGCTGCGGCCACGGGATTCGTTCGAAGCGCCGGGGCAATCCGCAGTTGCCGCATTTCAGCACCGACTTCGAGCCTGCGTCTGTCGCGGGAAATGGGGACAAACCGTCTTTGGGGCGGATTGGCTGTCGGGAACGGTGACGTCTGTCCCGGATTGCGGTGCCAGACAGCACCGTGGATCGGTGCTTTTATCCTTGGCCGATGGTGGGGCGTATTGGTTTTGCCCCATACGACGTGGATGTGAGGATCTGTGGTTCAGGAGTTATTCATGAGTCTTCAAACTAACACTTCGCCCGTCATGCCCGATGACGGGATGCCGGATTCGCTGGCCTGGCCCGATCAGGGACGCGACGAATCGGTGAGATTGTCGTTGCTGGCCGCCGGTTTGAGTTTGCCGGTAGTCATCGAGCCGATCACCCCTGGGCTGGATCCGGTGCTGTGGGCCACTACGCGTCGCGAGGCGATCGAGGCATTGCTGTGTCGCCACGGGGCCGTGCTGTTTCGCGGCTTTGACCTCGGTTCGGTGCCAGCCTTCGAGGCGTTTGCCGAGGCCTTGTCGCCCGGGCTGCATGGCAGTTATGGCGACCTGCCGAAGAAAGAGGGCGGGCGTAATGTCTATCGCTCCACGCCTTATCCCGAGCGCGAGATGATCCTGTATCACAACGAGAGCTCGCACCTGGAAAGCTGGCCGCGCAAGCAATGGTTTTTTTGCGAGCAGCCATCACGGGTCGGTGGCGCGACGCCGCTGGCCGACATCCGGCAAGTGTTGCAGTGCTTGCCCGCAGAAGTCGTCGCGCGTTTCGAACACAAGGGGCTGATGTACAGCCGCACCTTCACCTCGGGCGTCGAGCCGAGTTGGGAGTCGTTCTTCGGGACCACCGACCGGGGCGCTGTCGAACAACGCTGCCGTGAACAGGGCACCGACTTTGAATGGCTCGACGGCGAAACCCTGCAAGTGCGCACCCGCTGCCCGGCGGTGATCCGTCATCCGCTCACCGGGGAATGGGCGTTCTTCAACCAGCTGCAGCTGCATCATCCGTTCTGCCTCGGGGAGGAGATGCGCGAAGACCTGCTCGATATGTTCGGCGCCGATCGCCTGCCGCGCACGGTCAGCTACGGCGACGGGACGCTGATAGAAGACGACATCATGGCGTTGCTTGGCCAAGCCTACGAGGCCTGTGCGGTCAGGTTCGCCTGGCGCAAAGGTGATGTGGTCATGCTCGACAACATGCTGACCGCGCACGCACGTGACCCTTACGAAGAACCGCGCCTTATCGTCGTGGCCATGGGTGAGATGACCGCCAGGGGCGACGTCTGGCAGCCAGCATGACCACGCTGTTTAAAAAAGATTGCTGTTTTGTACCGGCAATCCGGGACAGCGGTTCCAGTCGCGATACGTACACTTGATGCCTGCACAATCCTGAGGCAATGAAGCCTGCGCCACACACAGCGATTGCAAAAAGGCCATCGGCCGGCGAGACCACAACCGGCAGTGCCATGTCGCGAGTCCATTTGAGGATAGCAATCAATGAAAGACAAGAAAGCGAAGAAGTCCAAGCCGGGCTCCGTCATGCGCCTGCTGTGGCGCAATCATCCCTGGCTGACGATCTTCACGTTGATTACCGGCATCATCAGCGGGGTAGCGTCGATCGCGGTGGTGAATGTGATCAACCAGGCTATTCACAATGAAGGCTCTCGCATGGATGCCTTGTACTGGTTTATCGGGCTGAGCGCCGTGGCGCTAATTTTCCGCAATGGCGCAGCGCTGTTTCCGGCCTATGCCAGCATGCGGATCATGACGCGGTTGCGCATCGCGCTGTGCCGAAAAATTCTCGCCACGCCGCTGGAAGAAGTTGACCGGCGCGGTCCGCCCAATGTGCTGACCATGCTGACCAACGATATTCCGCAGCTGAATACGACACTCGTGGTCATGCCCACGGTACTGGTCGAGGCGGCGGTGTTTCTGTTCGGTATTGCCTACCTGGCTTACCTGTCGTGGGTGGTCCTTGCCTTGACCCTTTCGCTGATGATTCTGGGGGTGGGACTTTACCTGTTCTTCTTTGTCAGCGGCGTCAGGTATACCAGCCGGGTACGGGACGAATTTACCTCGTTCAACGAATACACCCATGCGCTGGTGTTCGGCTTGAAGGAACTGAAGCTCAATGGCATCCGGCGCCGCTGGTTCGGTCGCTCCGCCATTGAGGCGTCCTCTACGCGAGTGGCGCGCTACAACTTCATTGAGCGCCTGTGGTACACCGCGGCGGACAACGTCGGGCAGTTCACCCTGTCGCTGTTGATCGGTTGCCTGCTGTTTGCCGCGCCACTGGTCAGTGCGCTCGATCCGAAAGTCATGACCGCCAGCGTGCTGGCCGTTTTGTACATCATGGGGCCGCTTTCATTGTTGGTGGGGGCGATGCCGGTGCTGGCGCAAGGTCGTATCGCCTGTACGCGCCTGGCGGAATTCGGTTTCGCGATCAACGACCCACACCCGGAACCCGTCGGTGTCGAAGAGCCCAATGTGCCGCTGCTGGATCACAAGAAGTCCTGGGACAGCATCGAGTTGAAAGGGGTGCGGATGCATTATCAGGACCTGCACGCAGCGACCGGCTTCTCCCTGGGGCCTATCGACCTGAGCGTGCAAGCGGGTGAGTTGATCTACATCGTGGGTGGCAACGGGTGCGGCAAAAGCACCCTGGCCAAGGTGATCTGCGGGCTCTATATCCCGCAGAGCGGTGAGGTGCTGCTCGACGGCACAATGATTACCGAAGAAAGCCGAAGCGATTATCGCGATCTGTTTTCCGCGGTGTTCTCTGACTTTCATCTGTTCAACCGCCTCATCGGCCCCGACGAAGACGACGGCAGCCCCGCACTGGCTCAGAAGTACCTTGAGACACTGGGCCTGGCCGACAAAATCAAGATCGAAGGGCTCGGTTATTCAACCATGAAGGCGCTGTCTTACGGCCAGCAGAAACGCCTGGCGCTGGTGTGCGCGTACATGGAAGACCGACCAGTCTATGTGCTGGACGAATGGGCTGCCGACCAGGATCCGCCGTTCAAGAAATTCTTCTACGAAGAGTTGCTGCCCGACCTCAAGCGTCGCGGCAAGACGGTGCTGATCATTACCCATGACGACCAGTACTTCCAATTGGCCGATCGCATTATCAAGTTGGCGGATGGGCACATCGTGTCCGATATCAACTGCGCAATCCGCGACAAGCGAGCCTGAACGCCTGTTTCGACGGCATCGTCTGGCTTGCGATGTCGTCGCGACAACACGTCTGCAAACCTGTGAAAGATGCCTGATATCACGCCGTCAACCCGCAGGGGCAAGTCCTCTGCAGGGGGCGATGTCACGCCAGGACGATCCGCTCGTTCATTGATCCTGCATCAACCCCAGGCGTGCCTGTTGCTTTGGTTCCGGGCAGCACTGACAAATCTCTGAGAAGGAACGTATGAAATTTTTCTTTGCTCGTGCTGTGGGCGACGTTGTCGCAACAGGCTTTGCGTTGACCCATCCGGGTCGTGAAAAACCGCTGGGCTTGATGGCGGATGTGTCGGAGAGCGGATCATGAATCAACCTCTGCGACTTTCAGAAACCTACCCCCTGACGGCAGCCCAGAGAGACATCTGGCTGGACCAGATGACCCGGGGCGATTCACCCTTGTACACCATCGGTGGCTATCTCGAAATCAAGGGGACTCTCGATCCCGAGCGCTTCCAGCGGGCGGTCGACCTGTTGATTAAAAAGCACGATGCCCTGCGCACGGTACTGCATTCTGACGCTGGCGCAGAGGGTGTGCCCAGGCAGACGCTGGCAGACGCGCTGGCGCACCCGGTTGCACTGCATGATTTTTCTGATCGGCCTGACCCGCAGGCGTCGGCGCAAGCCTGGATGCAGCAACGAATGGAGATTGTGCTTCCACTGGACGGGGGCCTGCTGTTTCGCTTCTATCTGCTCAAACTCGATGAAGCGTCGTTCTATTTCGTCGCTCACGTTCACCACATCATCCTGGACGGGTGGGGCATCAGCGTGATGTTCGACTCCCTCGGCGAGCTTTACAGTGCGCTGGAAAGTGACCGGTTGCCTGATCTGTCGGCGCCGTCTTACGTGGCGTTCATCGACGACGATGCGCGCTATCGCGACTCCCCTCGGTTCGCCCGTGATCAGCGGTATTGGCTGGAAAAATATCAGGATGTGCCAGAGCCATTGTTCGTGGCGCGTTACCGCGATCGCTACCCCAATCGTATGGCCCCCAGCCGCCATGCCGCGTGGCGCTATGATCATGGGTTGAACGAACGGGTCGACGCTTTGGCGCAGGTGCATCAATCGTCGCGCTTCGCTGTGCTGCTTGCGGCGCTGTATATCTATTTTGTCCGCACCACCCAGCGCGAAGAGCTGGTGATCGGTCTGCCGATCCTGAACCGCTCCAATGCGACCTTCAAAAAGACCCTGGGGTTGTTCACCCAAGTGAGTGCCGTGCGGCTGCAGTTCAGTGCTGATCTGTCGTTCGGCGAGCTGGTGCGTGGGGTGGCGCGTACGCTCAAGCAGGACTATCGCAACCAGCGGTTTCCCCTGAGCGATATGAACCGTTCGCTGGGGCTGTTGCGCGACGACCGCGCGCAGCTGTTCGACGTGTCGTTCTCCTATGAGCCGGACGACCATCGGTTCATGTTTGGAGAGGCACCGGCTCATCCGGTGAAATGCTCGAACAATCATGAGCAGACGCCGCTGGCCATTCATGTCAGGAGCAACCCACATGACGACAGCGCCTGGCTGCACTGCATCTACAACGAAGCGTACTTCCAGACAGGTGAAATCGAGGTGATGGCCGACCGCTTCCAGCATGTGCTGGAGCAGGGGTTGAACGATGACGGGTTGCCGATCCAGGGTTTTATTCTGCCGACGCCGGCCGAAACACTCAGGTTCCAGGCGTGGAACGCGACCGACGCGCAGTATGAGCATGACTGCACGGTCCATGGTCTGTTCGAAGCCCAGGCGAGCGCGCAACCTGACGCGGTGGCTGTGGTGTATGAGGACCGGACACTGACCTACGGTGTACTCAACGCCCGGGCCAATCAGGTAGCGCACCGCCTACTGGCCCTTGGGATTTGCCCGGATGATCGGGTAGCGATCTGTGTCGAGCGCGGTCTGGACATGATCGTCGGCATGCTGGGGATCTTGAAGTCCGGCGCAGGCTATGTGCCACTGGACCCGGCCTATCCCCGGGAGCGTCTGGCATTCATGCTCGACGACAGCGCTCCGGTCGCTTTGCTCACTCAATCGCAGTTGCAGGTTCAGTTGCCGGCGCTGCAGGTTCCGGTGTTGCTGCTCGACCAGCCCGAGGCGGCGGGTATCGCGGCACAGCCACAGCACAATCCCAATGTTCGCGCGCTGGCTTCGCACCACTTGGCGTATGTGATTTACACCTCGGGTTCGACCGGCCTGCCCAAGGGTGTGATGGTCGAACACCGCAATGTCGCGCGGCTGTTTTCGGCGACGCAGCCCTGGTTCGATTTCAACCCGCAGGACGTGTGGGCGTTGTTCCATTCCTTCGCCTTCGATTTTTCGGTCTGGGAAATCTGGGGCGCGCTGACCCACGGCGGCCGCTTGTTGGTGGTCCCGCAACTGGTCAGCCGTTCGCCGCAAGACTGCTACGCGCTGCTCTGTGAGGCTGGTGTCACTGTCCTCAACCAGACGCCGAGCGCCTTCCGCCAATTGATCGCGGCCCAGGGCGAAAGCGACTTGAGCCACAGCCTGCGGCAGGTGATCTTCGGCGGTGAAGCGCTGGAGACCGGGATGCTCAAACCCTGGTATGCCCGTGAGGCCAATGCGCAGACGCAACTGGTCAACATGTACGGCATCACCGAAACGACGGTACATGTGACCTACCGAGCGTTGGAGGCGGCCGATGCGCAATTGGTCGGTGTCAGCCCGATCGGCAAGCGCATTCCCGACTTGCGCTTGTACCTGCTCGATCAGCAGGGTCAACCGGTACCGATGGGGGTCGAGGGTGAGTTGTATGTCGGTGGTGCGGGGGTGGCGCGGGGATACCTGAACCGGCCGCAGCTTAACCAAGCGCGGTTCATCGCGGATCCGTTCGACGGCACGGCACATGCGCGGATGTATCGCACGGGCGATCTGGGTCGCTGGCTGGAGAACGGTGAACTCGAATACCTCGGTCGTAACGACGAGCAGGTGAAGATCCGTGGTTTCCGCATTGAACTGGGCGAGATCGAGGCGAAGCTGACGGCTTGTGAAAGTGTGCGTGAAGCCGTGGTGATCGCTCGGGAAGACGAACCGGGCGACAAGCGTCTGGTGGCCTATGTGATTGCCGAAGAAGGCGCGCAACTGTCGGCCGCGCAACTGCGCGCCCAGCTGCTGGGCTCGCTGGCCGAGTACATGCTACCCAGTGCATTCGTGATGCTGACCACATTCCCGTTGACCACCAATGGCAAGCTGGACCGCAAGGCGTTGCCGGCGCCGGATTCAGAGGCCTATGCCCGACGCACCTACGAAGCCCCGGCAGGGGCCGTGGAAATCACCCTGGCCGGTCTGTGGGCCGAATTGCTCGGTGTGGAGCAGGTGGGCCGGCATGATCGATTTTTCGAGCTGGGCGGCCATTCGTTGCTGGCGGTGAAGCTGATCGAACGCATGCGCCAGGTCGACCTGGCCGCCGATGTGCGGGTGTTGTTCGGCCAGCCCACGCTGGCGACACTGGCCGCCGCCGCAGGTGCAAGCAGTGGCATTGTCGTACCGGCCAACGGGATTGCGACCAACGCTGAATGCATCACTCCGGACATGCTGCCACTGGCGACATTGACCCAGGAACAGATCGATCACATCGTTGCGGCGGTGCCGGGCGGTGTGGGCAACGTGCAGGATATCTACGGGCTCGTGCCGTTGCAGGAAGGCATTTTGTATCACCACCTTGCGACCGGGGACGGCGATCCCTACCTGTTGCAAGCCACGCTGCGCGTCGACAGTCGAGCGCAACTGGACGCGTTCGTGCAGGCCTTGCAAGCGGTGATCGAACGACACGACATTCTGCGCACTTCGGTGGCGTGGGAAGGGCTGGACGAACCGGTGCAGGTAGTCTGGCGCGAGGCTCGGTTGGGTGTGGAAGAACTCACGCTGGACCAGGCCGACGGCGATATCGCCGGCCAATTGCGGGCCCGCTTCGATCCCCGCCATATCCGCTTAGACCTGCGTCAGGCACCGCTGATGCGCATCCATTTCGCTGAAGACGTGCGTGGCGGGAGCTGGGTGGCGGTGTTGCTGTTCCATCACCTGATCGATGACGCGACTTCGCTCGGCTTGCTGGGCAAGGAAATCGAGGCGCATCTCGAGGGCCGTTCGGCACAGCTACCCGTGTCGGTGCCTTACCGCAATTATGTGGCGCAGGTCAGGTTGGGGGTGAATCGCGATCAACATGAAGCCTTCTTCAGCGACATGCTGGGGGACGTGGACGAGCCGACGCTGCCGTTCGGTCTGCAGGATGTGCAAGGCGACGGCAGTGGTATCGAGGAAGCATCGTTGCCGCTTTGCGCCGAACTGGGCCAGCGTTTGCGCGCTCAGGCACGACGCCTGGGTGTGAGCGCCGCCAGCCTGCACCATTTGGCCTGGGGTCAGGTGGTGGGGCGAGTGTCAGGTCGAACGGACGTGGTGTTCGGGACGGTACTGATGGGCCGTCTGCACAGTGGACAGGAGGCCGGGCATGCACTCGGCATGTTCGTCAACACGTTGCCGTTGCGTGTCGAGGCTGGCGGGCAGGGGGTATTGGCTGCGGTGAAGGCGACCCATGCGCGGCTCGCCGCGCTGCTGGGGCATGAGCATGCGCCGTTATCATTGGCGCAGCATTGCAGTGGCGTCGCCGCGCCAACGCCGTTGTTCAGTGCACTGATGAACTACCGACAGGCTGCCGTGGCGGCACAGGCGCCCAAGGATGCAGGTACTGCGCGGGTCTGGGCCGGTGTTGAGATTCTGGGCGGCGAGGAACGGACCAATTACCCGCTGTCGTTGTCGGTGGATGACCTGGGGGAATCGTTCGGGCTGACGGTGCAGGCGGTGGCCGGAATCGGCGCGCAGCGCGTTTGCGCCTACATGCATACGGTGCTCGAAGCACTGGCCGATGCGCTCGATCACGATGCGAACGCGCCGCTGCACAGCCTGGCCATTCTGCCCGACCCCGAACGCCGGCAATTGCTGGACGATTTCAATGCCTTTGATGCGGCCTATCCATCGGGGCTGCTGATCCATCAATTATTCGAGGCGCATGCCGACGCCCGGCCTGAAGCCGTCGCGGTGACCTATGAAGATCAGAGCCTGAGTTATGGCGAACTGAACCGGCTGGCCAATCAGGTTGCCCATCGTCTGCTGGCGCTGGGTATTCGCGCGGACGACCGCGTGGCAATTTGCGTGGATCGTGGCCTGGACATGGTGGCGGGGCTGATCGGCACCCTTAAAGCAGGCGCCGGTTATGTGCCGCTGGATCCGGCCTATCCGGCCGAGCGCCTGGCTTACATGCTGGAGGACAGTGCGCCAAAGGTGCTGCTGACCCAGCACCGCTTGCAACAGCGTTTTCCTCAGCTGACCGTGCCGCTGTTGTTGCTCGACGCCGAGGATCGTCATGCCGCCGGTATCAGCGATCAGCCGCAAACCAATCCGGATGCATACGCGAACGGCTTGAACCCGGAGAGTCTGGCGTATGTCATTTACACCTCGGGTTCGACCGGCCAGCCCAAGGGCGTGGCAATGGCGCATCGCCCCCTGGTCAACCTGATGCAGTGGCAAATTGCGCAATCGGCGCAGCAGGGAAGGGAAGCTGCGCGCACCTTGCAGTTCGCCGCCCTCGGTTTCGACGTGGCCTTCCAGGAGGTCTTCAGCACCCTGTGTGCCGGCGGCGAACTTTCGCTCATTCATGCCGATACCCGACTGAACTTCCGCCGCCTGTTCCAGCACATCTGCGCGCAACGTATCGAACGCCTTTACCTGCCCTGCATCGCACTGCAGGCGCTGGCTGAAACGGTGTTCAGCGACGCAGAGACCGGGCCACTGGCGTGTGGGTTGCGCGATGTCATCACCGCCGGCGAGCAATTGCGCATCACCCCACAGATACGTGCGTTCTTCGAGCGTCTGGACGGCTGTCGTCTGCACAACCACTATGGGCCGACCGAGTCCCACGTCACCACCGCGCTGACGCTGGCGGACGATGTCGCGTCCTGGCCAACGCTGCCGGCGATCGGGCAACCGGTGGCCAATACACGCATCTACTTGCTGGACGAACACTTGCAGCCGGTCCCGATTGGCGTTGCCGGCGAGATCCACATCGGCGGCGCCTGCGTCGCTCGTGGCTATCTGAATCGGGCTGACCTGACCGCTGAACGCTTCATCCACGATCCGTTCGCCGCCCATGGACAGGCGCGTCTGTACAAGACCGGTGACCTGGGGCGCTACCAGCCGGATGGCTGCATCGAATACCTGGGCCGCAACGACGATCAAATCAAAATCCGCGGTTTTCGTGTCGAGCTGGGTGAGATCGAAGCCAGGCTTTGCCAGCATGCCGGCGTAAAAGAGGCGACGGTGCTCGCGCGCGAGGACAGCCCCGGCGACAAACGTCTGGTGGCGTACTTCACCGCCCAAGTGACGGACGCAACGCCTGACGCCGACTCGCTGCGTGCGCATTTACAGGCACTTTTGCCGGACTACATGATCCCCGCGGCCTATGTGCGGCTGGAAAAACTGCCGCTGTCGCCCAATGGTAAGCTGGACCGCCGCGCATTGCCGGCCCCCGAGGCGGATGCCTTTGCCAGCCGTGAATACCAAGCGCCGCTGGGCGATGCGGAAACCACGCTGGCCCGGTTGTGGGCCGAGGTCCTTGGTGTGGAGCGGGTGGGTCGTCACGATCACTTCTTCGAACTGGGCGGGCATTCGCTGTTGGCGGTGAAACTGATCGAACGCATGCGCCAGGCCGGCCTGAGTGCCGATGTGCGGGTGCTGTTCGGTCAACCCACATTGGCCGCGCTCGCAGCAGCGGTGGGTGGCAACACTGAAGTAGTGGTGCCGACGAACGATATTCCGCACGGTTGTGAACGGATCACCCCGGCAATGCTGACGCTGATGACGCTGAGTCAGGCGGCGATCGACCGGATCGTGGCAACAGTGCCGGGTGGTGTACGCAACGTGCAGGACATCTACCCGCTGGCGCCGTTGCAAGAGGGGATTCTCTACCATCACATTTCTGCCACGCAGGGTGATCCCTACCTGCTGCAAGCCTCGTTCGTCATGGACAGTCGCGCCGAACTCGACGGGTTCGTGCGAGCCTTGCAGGTGGTGATCGATCGGCACGATATTCTCAGGACCGCGGTGCTTTGGGAGGGGCTTGATGCGCCTCTGCAGGTGGTTTTGCGCAAGGCTCGACTGGTGCTCGAAGAAGTCGAACCGGACCCGGACCATGGCGATGTCGCCGGGCAGTTGGGCAAACAGTTCGATCCTGTTCATTGTCGTCTCGATCTTGGCCGCGCGCCGCTGATGCGGCTCGCCTGTGCCTGGGACGCGATCAACCAACGATGGGTCGCGACCCTGCTGTTCCATCACATTGCCCTGGACCATACGGCGCTGGATGTGATGCAGGACGAAATGCTGGCGTACCTCAGGGGTGAGTCCGGGCGCCTGAGTGCCGCCATGCCCTATCGAAATTATGTGGCGCAGGCCCTGCTGGGCGTGAGCCGCGAGCAACACGAAAGTTTTTTCCGCGACATGCTCGGCGACGTGGATGAGCCAACGCTGCCATTCGGCCTGCGCGAAGTACAGGGCGACGGCAGTGGCATCGAGGAGGTCAAACTGAACCTCGATGCGGCGCTGTGCCTGCGTCTGCGGCGGCAGGCGCGTCAACTGGGTGTGAGCGCAGCGAGCCTGCATCATCTGGCGTGGGCGAGAGTCCTGGGGCGTTTGTCTGGCCGCGAGGATGTGGTCTTCGGTACGGTGTTGCTGGGCCGCATGCAGAGCGGCGAAGGCGCGGACCGCGCCTTGGGCATGTTCATCAATACCTTGCCGCTGCGCGTGGATGTCGGTGCGTGCAGTGTGCGTTCCGGGGTGAAACAGACCCATGGGCGGCTGACCGCGCTGCTCGCCCACGAGCATGCGCCCCTGACGTTGGCGCAGCGTTGCAGCGGGGTAGCCGTTGCCTTACCGCTGTTCAGCGCACTGCTGAATTACCGCCACAGTCCGTCAACGGACGAAAACGGTGCCGATCTGTGGGCCGGTATCGAGGTGACAGGTGTCAGGGAACGGACCAACTACCCCTGCACGTTGTCGGTCGATGATCAGGGCGAAGGTTTCCTGCTCAGCGTACAAACCTTTGCCAGCATCGGCGCCCAGCGTATTGCCGACTACATGTACACCACGCTGCAGAGCCTGGTGGATGCGTTGGAACACGCCCCCGACACGCCGCTGCACAGCCTGGAGATACTGCCTGGCGCCGAGCGTCGGCAACTGCTGGTGGCGTTCAACCTGACGGATGTGGATTACCCGAGGCATCCGACGATTCATCAGCGATTCGAAGCGCAAGCGGCCAGGCACCCCGATACGGTGGCGGTTGTTTATGGCGCGCAGTGTCTGACCTACGGCGAGCTGAACCGGCAGGCCAACCGGCTGGCGCACCGCTTACTGGCACTCGGCGTACGACCTGAAGACCGTGTCGCCATCTGCATGCAGCGCAGCCTCGAGACAGTGGTCGGTCTCCTGGCGATCCTGAAATCCGGTGCCTGTTATGTGCCGATGGATCCGTCCTACCCCGCGGAGCGCCTGGCCTACATGCTCAAAGACAGCTCGCCGGTGGCGCTGCTGACTCAGCAGGTATTGCAAGAGCGGCTGCCGATCCTGAATGTGCCGGTGCTATTGCTCGACGCTGATCGGCCTCAGATGACCGAGTGTGCCGAAGACAACCCGATGGTCGCGGCGCTGACCCCGGAAAGCCTGGCTTACATCATCTATACCTCGGGCTCCACGGGTGAGCCCAAAGGCGTGATGATCGAGCATCGCAACCTCGACAATCTGGTGAGCTGGCATTGTCAGACCTTCGAACTGGAGCACGGCAGTCGCACTTCAAGCGTGGCCGGTTTCGGTTTCGATGCGGCGGCTTGGGAAGTCTGGCCTGCGCTGTGTGCCGGCGCCACGCTGCTGCTGCCACCGGCGCATGCGGGCAGTGAGGATGTCGATGCACTGCTCGATTGGTGGCAGGCCCAGGTGCTGGACGTGAGTTTCCTGCCAACGCCCATCGCCGAGTACGCTTTTGGCCGCAATCTGGCTCACGATCAGTTGCGCACGCTGCTGATTGGTGGTGACCGTCTGCGCAAACTGCCTGCCGACCAGCCCTTCACCCTGATCAACAACTATGGCCCCACGGAAACGACCATCGTCGCCACCTCGGGCCGGGTCGACGCCTCGCAGACGGTGTTGCATATCGGTAAACCAGTGGCCAACACCCGGGTTTATCTGCTGGATACGCAACTGCAGCCGGTTCCGGTCGGCGTGACGGGTGAGCTCTATATTGGTGGTGCCGGGGTCGCACGGGGTTATTTGAACCGTTCGACCCTCACCGCCGAGCGCTTTGTGCAAGACCCGTTCAGCCCTGTGCAGAACGCCAGAATGTATCGTTCCGGAGACCTGGGGCGCTATTTGCCGGACGGCAACATCGACTACCTGGGGCGCAATGACGGACAGCTGAAAATCCGTGGGTTTCGTATCGAACTGGGGGAAATAGAATCCAGGCTCGGCGTCTGCACCGGTGTGCGCGAAGCGGTCGTCATCGCGGTGGAAGACGCCTTGGGTGACAAACGCCTGGTGGCCTATTACACGGCGCATGACAGTGAGGATCAAGCGCTGACGGCTGATAGTCTGCGCGCGCAATTGCAGGTGCGATTGCCGGAGTACATGGTGCCGGCGGCGTACATGCGCCTCGACGCGTTGCCCCTGACCCCAAACGGCAAGCTCGACCGCCGGGCATTGCCCGTGCCCGACAGCAATGCCTATTCAAACCGTGGCTATGAAGCACCGCAGGGCGAGATGGAAACGGTCATGGCTGACATCTGGGGTTCTCTGCTGGGTGTGGAACGGATCGGTCGCCATGACGACTTCTTCGAACTGGGCGGGCATTCACTGCTAGCGGTGCGATTGACGTCTCAAGTGCGTCAGCGACTGGGTGTGGAACTGGGGCTGGCAGAACTGTTTGCCAACCCTGAGTTATCGACTTTGGCGGCATTGGTCATGCAGGCTGCGGCAAGCACTTTGCCGCCCATCGTGTCGGTGCCGCGCGACGAGGCTCTGCCACTGTCGTTCGCACAGCAACGGCTGTGGTTTCTCGCGCAGATGGAAGGCGGCAGTGCGGCTTATCACATCGCGGGTGGCCTGCGCCTCAAAGGTCAGCTGGAGCCCGAAGCACTGCACTGGGCGCTGGAGCGTATCGTGGCGCGCCACGAAGCCTTGCGCACCACCTTCAACAACGTCGATGGCGAGGCGGTGCAATGCATCGCCACCAAAGGCGTTGGTTTTGCTTTGGCGGTCCACGACCTCGCGCATCACACTGACATCGAAGGCGAATTGGCCAGACTGGCCGGGGACGAGGCGCACGCGCCGTTCGACCTGGAACAGGGGCCGTTGATTCGTGCTCAGCTGGTACGGCTGGCTGATGACGAACATGTGCTGCTGGTGACGATGCATCACATCGTGTCGGACGGCTGGTCGATGAGCGTGCTGACGCGCGAACTGGGCGCGCTATACCACGCCCGTCTGCAGGACGAAGCCGACCCGTTGCCGCCGCTGTCGATCCAGTACGCGGACTATGCCGTCTGGCAGCGTCGCTGGCTGGACGGTGATGTGCTGAGTGAACAGAAGGCGTATTGGCAGGAGGCGCTGGCGTACGTGCCACCCTTGCTGATGTTGCCGGCAGACCGTGCGCGCCCGGCACAGCAGGATTATTGCGGTGCCACCCTCGACGTCGAATTTGACCAGGCACTGACGGCGGACCTCAAGGCGCTGAGTCAGCGTCACGGCACTACCTTGTACATGACGGTGCTGGCCGGTTGGGCTGCGGTGCTTGGCCGCCTCTCGGGGCAGGAGACAATTGTCATCGGTTCGCCGGTGGCCAACCGCACGCGCGTTGAAGTCGAGGGGCTGATCGGTTTCTTCGTCAACACCCTGGCCCTGCCGATCGATGTGTCGGGCCAGCCGAGCCTCGAAACGCTGCTGCAACGGGTGAAGGCGCGGACACTGAGTGCGCAGGCCCATCAGGATCTGCCGTTCGAACAGGTCGTGGAAGCGGTCAAGCCGGTGCGCAGCCTGGCTCATAGCCCGCTGTTCCAGGCCATGTTGTCCTGGCACAACACAGATGGGCAAAACCTTGTCCTGGACGGCCTGACGCTTGAAACCATGGGCTCGCCCGGTCGTACGGCGAAGTTCGATGTGTCGCTGAACCTGGGGGAGGCGAACGGCGTGATTTCGGGTGGCCTGGAATATGCCACGGCGTTGTTCGACCAGACGACGATGCAACGCTACCTCGGTTACCTGGAGCGGATGCTGCGGGCGATGGTCGCGGATGCACAAGGGGGCGTGAGCGAGATTGCCTTGCTCAATGACGTCGAACGACAACGTCTGGACAGGTTCAACGCGACTGAAACGAAGTATCCGCGAGAGCGGACGATCCATTCGCTGTTCGAGACAAGGGTTGAACGCACGCCGGATGCGTTGGCCATCGTCCAGGCAGAACAATGCTTGAGCTACCGTGATCTGAACAGCAGAGCCAATCATTTGGCCCGTTACCTGATTGGCCTCGGCGTACAACCGGGCGACCGGGTGGCGATTGTGCTGCCGCGTTCGATCGACCTGGTCGTGAGCCAACTGGCGATTCTCAAGTGCGCAGCAGTGTATGTGCCGCTGGACATCAACGCACCCTTGGAACGCCAGCACTTTATGGTGCAGGACAGCCAGGCGGCGGTGGTACTGACCCACAGCGCTGAGGTTGTGGCGCAGGGCGCGCGGCGTGTGGACCTGGATATTGTCGGATTGGACGCTGAAGCGGCCGATGACCTGAGCCTGATACAGAACGCCGAGTCGGTTGCCTACGTCATGTACACCTCGGGTTCCACCGGTACGCCGAAAGGCGTATTGGTCCCGCACCGGGCGATCAGCCGGTTGGTGATCAACAACGGTTATGCCGAGTTCAATGCGCAGGACCGGGTGGCCTTTGCTTCGAACCCGGCGTTCGACGCCAGCACCCTCGACGTCTGGGCACCGTTGCTCAACGGCGGGTGCGTGGTGGTGGTCGAGCAGGACGTACTGTTGTCGCAAGAGCGTTTTCGCACGCTGTTGCTTGAGCAATCGATCAGCGTGCTGTGGATGACCGCAGGCTTGTTCCATCAGTACGCCCAAGGCCTGATGACCGTGTTCGGCCAGTTGCGTTACCTGATCGTCGGCGGTGACGTGCTCGACCCCGCAGTGATCAGCCGGGTGCTGCAAGAGGGCGCGCCAGCCTATCTGCTCAACGGTTACGGCCCGACAGAGGCGACCACCTTCACCACCACCCATGAGATCAAGGCCGTGGGCGAGGGCAGCATTCCGATCGGTCGCCCGATCGGCAATACCCGGGTCTACGTGCTGGACGCTTACTTGCAACCCGTACCAATGGGCGTGGCGGGCGAGCTGTACATCGGTGGCGACGGCGTGGCCAAGGGGTATCTGAACCGTCCCGAGTTGACCGTCGAGAAGTTTGTGAGCGACCCGTTCAACGCCGACCCGCAGGCCTTGCTGTATCGCACCGGCGACCTGGCGCGCTGGCTGGCGGATGGCTCTATCGACTACCTGGGCCGCAACGACGATCAGGTGAAGATCCGTGGTTTCCGTATCGAGTTGGGCGAGATCGAAGCCCGGTTGGGCCAGTGCGCGGGCGTGCAAGACGCCGTGGTGCTGGCGCGACAGGACGAGCCCGGGGCAAAACGCCTGGTCGGCTATGTGATCCCTCGGCAGGGCATCACCTTGTCGGTGCATGACCTGCGCGGGCAATTATCGAGCGTGTTGGCCGAGTACATGGTGCCGAGTGCTTTCGTGGTGCTGGATACGTTCCCGCTGACCGCCAACGGCAAGCTGGACCGTCGTGCGCTGCCGGTGCCGAACGACGAAGCCTACGCCAGCCGTGCCTATGAGGCGCCGCTGGGCAAGGTCGAGCAGACATTGGCGCAACTATGGGCCGAGGTGCTCAAGGTCGATCGGGTCGGCCGCCACGATCACTTCTTCGAACTGGGGGGGCATTCGCTGCTGGCGGTCACGCTGATCGAACGCATGCGTCAGGCGGGTTTGAGCGCCGACGTGCGGGTGCTGTTCAGCCAACCGACCCTGGCCGCGCTGGCGGCGGCGGTCGGTAGCGGCAGGGAAGTGAACGTTCCGGCGAACCTGATTCCTTCGGACTGCGAACGCATCACCCCGGGCATGCTGCCGCTGGCCAGCCTGACCCAGGAGGCGATCGACCGCCTCGTGGCGACGGTGCCGGGTGGCGCCCGCAATGTGCAGGACATCTATCCACTGGCGCCGTTGCAGGAAGGCATCCTCTATCACCACCTTGCCGCCGAGCAGGGCGATCCGTATGTGTTGCAGACACTATTCAATCTGCAGGGCCGTGAACGCCTCGACGCGTTCGTTCAGGCGTTGCAAAGCGTGAACGAGCGCCACGACATCCTGCGTACTTCAGTGGTGTGGCAAGGGCTGGACACACCCATGCAAGTGGTGTGGCGTGAGGCGAGACTGCACCTTGAAGCGGTCGACCTCGACCCCGCCGCAGGCGATGTCGCGGCGCAACTGCAGCAGCGCTTCGACCCGCGGCATTATCGCCTGGACATCACCCACGCCCCCCTGATGCGCCTTGCATTTGCCGAGGATGCGGTCAATCAGCGTTGGGTCGCGGTGTTGCTGTTTCACCACATGGCGCTGGACCACACGGCCATGGAAGTGGTGCAGCACGATATGCAGGCGCATCTGCTCGGCGAGGCTGCGCGACTGACCGAGGCCGTGCCGTATCGCAACTATGTGGCACAGGCACGACTCGGTCTGAGTGCAGGCGAGCACGAGGCGTTTTTCCGCGAGATGCTCGGCGATGTCGACGAACCAACACTGCCCTTCGGCCTGCAGGATGTGCAGGGCGACGGACGTGACATTGAAGAAGCCAGACAATCTATAGAACCGGCGCTGGATTCGCGTCTGCGGGCCCAGGCGCGTCAGCTGGGGGTAAGCGCTGCGAGCCTGGTGCACCTGGCATGGGCGCAAGTGCTGGGCAAGGTTTGCGGCAAGCAGGACGTGGTGTTCGGCACGGTGCTGATGGGCCGGATGCAGGGCGGCGAGGGGGCCGACCGCGCGCTGGGGATGTTCATCAACACCTTGCCACTACGGGTGGACGTCGGCGCACAAGGCGTACGCGCCGGGGTCAAGGCGACCCATGCACGACTGACGGCTTTGCTCGGCCACGAACATGCCTCGCTGGCACTGGCGCAACGTTGCAGCGGTGTGGCGGCGCCGACGCCACTGTTCAGTTCATTGCTCAACTACCGGCACAGTGCTGTCGCCGCTGCTTCGGTAAACACGTCGGCCGCCTGGCGCGGTATCGAGGCGCTCAGTGGTGAAGAGCGCACCAACTATCCACTGACGTTGAATGTCGATGACCTGGGTAACGGTTTCAACCTGTCGGTGCTGGTGACATCGCAGGTCGGCGCGCAGCGTGTTTGTGCGTACATGTACACAGCGCTGGAGCATCTGGTGGAGGCTCTGGAGTCTTCACAGCAGGCATCGCTGCACAGCTTGTCGATCTTGCCGCGGGATGAACGTCTCAAACTGCTTGTCGAATTCAACGCCACCGAAGCCGACTATCCGCAGGAACAGACCATTCACGGGTTGTTCGAGGCCCAGGTGCAACGCACGCCGGACGCTGCGGCGGTGCTGCGGGGTGAACAGTGCCTGAGCTATCGCGAGCTGAATCAGCGCGCCAACCGGTTGGCGCATTACCTGCGCAAGCAGGGCGTACAACCGGATGCGCGGGTGGCGATCTGCGTCGAACGCGGCGTTGATATGGTCGTGGGGTTGCTCGGGATTCTCAAGGCCGGTGGCGGTTATGTGCCACTCGATCCGGCTTATCCGGCCGACCGGATTGCCTACATGCTGGCGGACAGCGCCCCGGCGGCGGTGTTGGCGCAAACGGCCACGCGCGGCTTGCTGGCCGAAGCTTCGGTGCCGGTAATCGACCTCGACAGCGGTGTCTGGCAGGACGAATCCGTCTTGAATCTGGAGATCGAGGGGCTGACTTCATCGCACCTGGCCTACCTGATCTACACCTCGGGCTCCACCGGTTTGCCCAAGGGCGTGATGATCGAACACCGTAACACGGTGAACTTCCTCACCTGGGCGCACCGTTCGTTCGATGCAGCAACCCTGGCGAAAACCCTGTTCTCCACTTCGCTGAACTTCGACCTGGCGGTGTACGAATGTTTCGCGCCGCTGACCTGCGGTGGCCGCATCGAGGTGGTGAGCAATGTGCTGGAACTGCAACAAGGCGAGCACGACATCAGCCTGATCAACACGGTGCCTTCGGCGCTCAAGGCGCTGCTGGAATCCGGCGGGCTGAGCGATGGTGTCGACACGGTCAACGTCGCCGGCGAAGCGCTCAAGCGCAGCCTGGTGGACAGCCTGTTCCAGCAGACCAACGTCAAACGTCTGTGCAATTTGTATGGCCCCTCGGAAACCACGACCTATTCGAGCTGGGTATCGATGGCCCGCGAAGACGGCTTCGCCGCACACATCGGCAAACCGGTGGCCAACACCCAGTTCTATTTGCTGGATGAGCACGGGCAACCGGTGCCGCTGGGCGTGCCGGGGGAAATCTACATCGGCGGTGCCGGGGTGGCGCGCGGCTATTTGAACCGCGACGACCTCACCACCGAGCGTTTCCTCAGCGATCCGTTCAGCCGCGCCCCGCATGCGCGCATGTATCGCACCGGCGACCTGGGCCGTTACCGGCCGGACGGCAATATCGAATACCTGGGGCGCAACGACGATCAGGTGAAGATCCGTGGTTTCCGTATCGAACTGGGCGAGATCGAAGCCAAACTCGCGCAACACGAGGCGGTGAAGGAAGCCGTGGTCCTGGCCCGCGAAGACATCCCGGGCGAGAAGCGTCTGGTCGCTTACTTCACCCGGCATTCGGCGGACGAAACCGCGGATATCGACGCCCTGCGCGTACACCTGCAAGCACAATTGCCGGAGTACATGGTGCCGGCGGCCTACGTGCGACTGGACGCACTGCCGCTGACCCCCAACGGCAAACTTGACCGCAAGGCACTGCCGGCACCGGACCTCAATGCACTGATCACCCGTGGCTATGAAGCCCCCATCGGTGAAGTCGAAATCACCCTGGCCCAGCTATGGGCAGAAGTTCTCAATGTGGACCGCGTCGGTCGTCACGATCACTTCTTCGAGCTGGGCGGGCATTCGTTGCTGGCGGTCAGCTTGATGGAGCGTTTGCGTCAGGCGGGTCTGGAAGCGGATGTCAGAACCTTATTCGAGCAGCCCACGCTCTCGGGATATGCAGCAACCACGGAAAGAATGGAGATTATGCTGTGAGCGTGATTGAGCTATTGGCAACACTGAAAGAAAAGGACGTGCAGCTTTCGGTCAAGGACGATCGGCTTGTGGTGAGCGGCAGGAAACAGTCGCTCAGCGAACCGGCGATCATCGCCTTGCTGCGCGAACACAAGGCCGCGCTGATCGAGCTGATCACTGCTGGAGACTATCGCGCGAGCAAGGCCGGCGAGATCGAGGTTCCGGCCAATGGCATCCCCGATGGATGTACCCGGATCACGCCGCCGATGCTGCCGCTGTCAGATCTGGACCAACCGACGATCGATCGGGTGGTGGCCATGGTGCCCGGCGGTGCCCGTAACGTGCAGGACATCTACTCTCTGGCACCGTTGCAGGAAGGCATTCTCTATCACCACCTCGCGGCCGGGCAGGGTGATCCTTATGTGCTGCAAGCGCAGTTTGGCTTCGCGAGTCGCGAGCGCCTGGAGGATTTTGCCCAGGCGTTGCAGAGCGTGATCGACCGTCATGACATCCTGCGCACGAGCGTGGTCTGGGAAGGGCTGGACGAGCCGGTACAGGTGGTCTGGCGTGACGCCCGACTGGTGCTGACGGAAATCAGCATCGACCCTGGCCATGGCGAAGCCACGCAACAATTGCATGAGCGCTTCGACCCGAGAAAATACCGTCTGGATGTCGGCGAGGCACCGTTGCTGCGTCTGGCATACGCCAGGGACACTGCCAACCAGCGCTGGGTGGCGATGCTGCTGTTCCATCACATCGCCATCGATCATGCGGCGCTGGACGTGGTGCAGCACGAGGTACAGGCGTATTTGTTCGGTCAGGCGGATCAGCTGGGCAAAGCGTTGCCGTACCGCAACTATGTAGCCCAGGCCCGACTCGGTGTGAGCCGCGAGCAGCACGAAACGTTCTTCCGCGAGATGCTCGGTGACATCAACGAGCCGACGCTGCCGTTCGGTGTGCAGGATGTGCGCAGTGACGGCCAGGACATTGAAGAAGCGATGCAGGCGGTGGAAATCAACCTGTGCCAACGCCTGCGCGCGCAGGCTCGCCAGTTGGGCGTGAGCGCCGCGAGCCTGCACCACTTGGCGTGGGCCCAGGTGCTGGGGCGCATTTCAGGCCGAGAGGATGTGGTGTTTGGCACGGTGATGCTGGGCCGGATGCAGGGCGGCGAAGGCGTCGACCGTGCGTTGGGGATGTTCATCAACACCTTGCCATTGCGAGTCGATATGCGCGGCCAGAACGTGCGTGCCGGCGTGAAAGCCACCCATGCACGACTGACGGCATTGCTCGGTCACGAACATGCCTCGCTGGCATTGGCCCAGCGTTGCAGCGGTGTGGCGGCGCCGACGCCGCTGTTCAGCGCTTTGCTGAACTATCGGCACAGTGCCGCGCAAGCTGTGTCCGGCCAGGCGGTGCAGTTGTGGGAAGGGATTGAAGTCCTCAGCGGTGAAGAGCGCACCAACTATCCGTTGATCCTGTCGCTGGACGATCTTGGTGAAGGGTTCAGCCTGAGTGTGCAGGCTGTGCCGGGCATTGGCGCGCAACGCATTTGCGGTTACATGCACACGGCGTTGGGAACCCTGGTGGAGGCGCTGGAACAGGCGCCTGACGCGTCATTGCGCGAGTTGTCGATTGTGCCGGCGGCGGAACGTGAACAGTTACTGGTGACATTCAACGCCACCAAGGCGGATTACCCGCAGGAACAGACCATCCACGGGCTGTTCGAGGCCCAGGTGCAACGCACGCCGGACGCTGCGGCGGTGCTGCATGGCAAACAGTGCCTGAGCTATCGCGAGCTGAATCAACGCGCCAACCGGTTGGCGCATTACCTGCGCAAGCAGGGCGTACAGCCGGATTCACGGGTGGCGATCTGCGTCGAACGCGGCGTTGATATGGTCGTGGGGTTGCTGGCGATTCTCAAGGCCGGTGGCGGTTATGTGCCGCTGGATCCGGCTTATCCGGCCGACCGGATTGCCTACATGCTGGCGGACAGCGTCCCGGCTGTAGTGTTGGCCCAGGCCGCGACACTTGGGCTGCTGGCCGAAGCTTCGGTGCCGGTAATCGACCTCGACAGCGGTGTCTGGCAGGACGAATCCGTCTTGAATCCGGAGATTGTCGACCTGACCTCATCGCACCTGGCCTACCTGATCTACACCTCCGGCTCCACCGGTTTGCCCAAGGGCGTGATGATCGAGCACCGCAACACGGTGAACTTCCTCACCTGGGCGCACCGTTCGTTCGATGCAGCAACCCTGGCGAAAACCCTGTTCTCCACTTCGCTGAACTTCGACCTGGCGGTCTACGAATGCTTCGCGCCGCTGACCTGCGGTGGCCGCATCGAGGTGGTGAGCAATGTGCTGGAACTGCAACAAGGCGAGCACGACATCAGCCTGATCAACACCGTGCCCTCGGCGCTCAAGGCACTGCTGGAATCCGGCGGGCTGAGCGATGGCGTCGACACGGTCAACGTCGCCGGCGAAGCGCTCAAGCGCAGCCTGGTGGACAGCCTGTTCCAGCAGACCAACGTCAAACGTCTGTGCAATTTGTATGGCCCCTCGGAAACCACGACTTATTCAAGCTGGGTATCGATGGCCCGTGAAGACGGCTTCGCCGCGCACATCGGCAAACCGGTGGCCAACACCCAGTTCTATTTGCTGGACGAACATGGGCAACCGGTGCCGCTGGGCGTGCCGGGGGAAATCTACATCGGTGGTGCCGGGGTGGCACGGGGTTACCTCAATCGCGACGACCTCACCACCGAGCGTTTCCTCCGCGATCCGTTCAGCACCGAACAGAACGCCCGGATGTACAAAACAGGCGACCTCGGCCGCTACCGGCCGGACGGCAATATCGAATACCTGGGGCGCAACGACGATCAGGTGAAGATTCGCGGTTTCCGTATCGAACTGGGCGAGATCGAAGCCAAACTCGCGCAACACGAGGCGGTGAAGGAAGCCGTGGTCCTGGCCCGCGAAGACATCCCGGGCGAGAAGCGTCTGGTGGCGTATTACACGCCACAGACACCGGGTGTTGCGCTGGACCCTGAAGCCCTGCGCGCGCACCTGCAAACGCAGTTACCCGACTACATGGTGCCCGTCGCCTACGTGCGACTCGACGCACTGCCGCTGACCCCCAACGGCAAACTTGACCGCAAGGCACTGCCGGCACCGGACCTCGATGCGCTGATCTATCGCGATTACGAAGCGCCGCAAGGCGAAATCGAAACCACCCTGGCGCAGATCTGGCAAGACCTGCTCAAGGTCGAGCGCGTCGGTCGTCACGATCAGTTCTTCGAGCTGGGCGGCCACTCACTGCTGGCGGTCAGCCTGATCGGCCGAATGCGCCAGGCGGGACTGAGTGCCGACGTGCGCGTCCTGTTCAGCCAGCCGACCCTGGCCGCGCTGGCCGCAGCCGTCGGCAGCGGCAAGGAAATAAGCGTTCCGGTGAACCTGATTCCTTCGGACTGCGAACACATCACTCCAACCATGTTGCCCCTGGTCAATCTGGACCAGGCAGCCATCGAACGCATTGTCGCGACGGTGCCGGATGGCGCGTGCAACGTGCAGGACATCTACCCGCTGGCGCCGCTGCAAGAGGGCATCCTCTATCACCATATTGCGGCAGAACAGGGCGACCCCTATGTGCTGCAAGCCTTGTTCGTGGCCTCGAACCGTACGCGGCTGGATGATTTTTCCCGGGCGTTGCAAAGCGTCATCGATCGCCACGATATCCTGCGTACTTCGGTGGTGTGGGAAGGTCTGGACGAACCGGTGCAGGTGGTCTGGCGCCACGCGCAGTTGGGGCTGGAAGAGCTGGTACTGGACCCGCAAGCCGGGGATGTCGCCACGCAATTGCACAGCCGTTTCGATGCCCGGAACTATCGCCTGGACGTCACGCAGGCACCGCTGATGCGCATCGCGTTCGCCCATGACGCGTCCAATCAGCGTTGGGTGGGGATGCTGCTGTTTCATCACATGGCACTCGACCATATGGCGCTGGACGTGGTGCAGCACGAGATGCAGGCGCATCTGCTGGGCCAGGAAAGTCAGCTCGGCGAAGCCCTGCCGTACCGCAACTACGTGGCGCAGGCACGATTGGGCGTCAGCCGCGAGGAGCACGAAGCGTTCTTCCGCGAGATGCTTGGTGACATCGATGAGCCGACGCTGCCGTTCGGGGTGCAGGATGTACAAGGTGACGGAAGCCACATCGAGGAAGCCCGGCTGGATATCGCCGCCGACCTCAGTCGCCGTCTGCGGGCACAGGCGCGTCAGCTGGGCGTGAGCGCCGCGAGCCTGGTGCACCTGGCATGGGCGCAAGTGCTGGGCAAGGTTTGCGGCAAGCAGGAGGTGGTGTTCGGTACGGTGCTGATGGGCCGGATGCAGGGCGGTGAGGGTGCCGATCGGGCGTTGGGCATGTTCATCAACACCTTGCCGTTGCGGGTGGGCGTTGGCCTTCAAGGCGTGCGCGCCGGAGTCAAGACGACCCATGCACGACTGACGGCCTTGCTCGGCCACGAACATGCCTCGCTGGCACTGGCCCAACGTTGCAGCGGTGTGGCCGCGCCATTGCCGTTGTTCAGCGCCTTGCTCAACTACCGCCATAGCGCCGCACCATCGCTGTCGAAAGAGGCGCAGATCGCCTGGAATGGACTTGAGGTCCTGGCCAGTGAAGAGCGCACCAACTACCCACTGACCTTGTCGGTGGACGATCTTGGTGAAGGGTTCAGCCTGAGTGTGCAGGCTGTGCCGGGCATTGGCGCGCAACGCATTTGCGGTTACATGCACATGGCGCTGGAGAATCTGGTGACGGCGCTGGAACAGGCGCCTGACGCGTCATTGCGCGAGTTGTCGATTGTGCCGGCAGCGGAACGTGAACAGTTGCTGGTGACGTTCAACGCCACCGAAGCGGATTACCCGCAGGAACAGACCATCCACGGGCTGTTCGAGGCCCAGGTGCAACGCACGCCGGACGCTGCGGCGGTGCTGCATGGCAAACAGTGCCTGAGCTATCGCGAGCTGAATCAACGCGCCAACCGGTTGGCGCATTACCTGCGCAAGCAGGGCGTACAACCGGATGCGCGGGTGGCGATCTGCGTCGAACGCGGCGTTGATATGGTCGTGGGGTTGCTCGGGATTCTCAAGGCCGGTGGCGGTTATGTGCCACTCGATCCGGCTTATCCGGCCGACCGGATTGCCTACATGCTGGCGGACAGCGCCCCGGCGGCGGTGTTGGCGCAAACGGCCACGCGCGGCTTGCTGGCCGAAGCTTCGGTGCCGGTAATCGACCTCGACAGCGGTGTCTGGCAGGACGAATCCGTCTTGAATCTGGAGATCGAGGGGCTGACCTCATCGCACCTGGCCTACCTGATCTACACCTCCGGTTCCACCGGTTTGCCCAAGGGCGTGATGATCGAACACCGCAACACGGTGAACTTCCTCACCTGGGCGCACCGTTCGTTCGATGCAGCAACCCTGGCGAAAACCCTGTTCTCCACTTCGCTGAACTTCGACCTGGCGGTCTACGAATGCTTCGCGCCGCTGACCTGCGGTGGCCGCATCGAGGTGGTGAGCAATGTGCTGGAACTGCAACAAGGCGAGCACGACATCAGCCTGATCAACACCGTGCCCTCGGCGCTCAAGGCACTGCTGGAATCCGGCGGGCTGAGCGATGGTGTCGACACGGTCAACGTCGCCGGCGAAGCGCTCAAGCGCAGCCTGGTGGACAGCCTGTTCCAGCAGACCAACGTCAAACGTCTGTGCAATTTGTATGGCCCCTCGGAAACCACGACCTATTCGAGCTGGGTATCGATGGCCCGCGAAGACGGCTTCGCCGCACACATCGGCAAACCGGTGGCCAACACCCAGTTCTATTTGCTGGATGAGCACGGGCAACCGGTGCCGCTGGGCGTGCCGGGGGAAATCTACATCGGCGGTGCCGGGGTGGCGCGGGGTTACCTCAATCGCGACGATCTGACCGCTGAGCGTTTCCTCCGCGATCCGTTCAGTACCGAACAGAACGCCCGGATGTACAAAACAGGCGACCTCGGCCGTTACCGGCCGGACGGCAATATCGAATACCTGGGGCGCAACGACGATCAGGTGAAGATCCGTGGTTTCCGCATCGAACTGGGCGAGATCGAAGCCAAACTTGCGCAACACGAGGCGGTGAAGGAAACCGTGGTCCTGGCCCGCGAAGACATCCCGGGCGAGAAGCGTCTGGTTGCTTACTTCACCCAGCATTCGGCGGACGAAACCCCAGATATCGACGCCCTGCGCGCACACCTGCAAACGCAGTTGCCCGACTACATGGTGCCGGCGGCTTACGTGCGTCTGGACGCACTGCCGCTGACTCCCAACGGCAAACTTGACCGCAAGGCACTGCCGGCACCGGACCTCAATGCACTGATCACCCGTGGCTATGAAGCCCCCATCGGTGAAGTCGAAATCACCCTGGCGCAGATCTGGCAAGACCTGCTCAAGGTCGAGCGCGTCGGTCGTCACGATCACTTCTTCGAGCTGGGCGGGCATTCGTTGCTGGCGGTCAGCCTGATCGAGCGGATGCGCCAGGCGGGACTGAGTGCCGACGTGCGCGTCCTGTTCAGCCAGCCGACCCTGGCCGCGCTGGCGGCAGCCGTCGGCAGCGGCAAGGAAATAAGCGTTCCGGTGAACCTGATTCCTTCGGACTGCGAACACATCACTCCAACTATGTTGCCCCTGGTCAATCTGGACCAGGCAGCCATCGAGCGCATTGTCGCGACGGTGCCGGATGGCGCGCGCAACGTGCAGGACATTTACCCGCTGGCGCCGTTGCAGGAAGGCATTCTCTACCACCACATGGCTGCGCAAACGGGTGATCCCTATGTGCTGCAAGCGCAGTTCGGCTTCGACAGTCGCGGGCGGCTGGAGGGTTTTGCCCAAGCGTTGCAGAGTGTCATCGACCGCCACGACATCCTGCGCACCGCCGTCCTGTGGGAAGGTTTCGACGAACCGCTGCAAGTGGTCTGGCGTGAAGCACGGCTGGGCCTGGAAGAACTGGTGCTGGACCCGCAAGCCGGGGATATCGCCACGCAATTGCACAGCCGTTTCGATGCCCGGCACTATCGCCTGGACGTCACTCAGGCGCCGTTGATGCGCATCGCATTTGCCCATGACGCGCCCAACCAGCGTTGGGTGGCCATGCTGCTGTTTCACCACATGGCGCTCGATCATACGGCGCTGGACGTGGTGCAGCGCGAAATGCAGGCGCATCTGCTGGGGCAGGCAGACCTGCTCGGCGACGCGGTGCCCTATCGCAACTACGTGGCCCAGGCGCGGCTGGGTGTCAGTCGCGAGCAGCATGAAACGTTCTTCCGCGAGATGCTCGGTGACATCGGCGAATCGACGCTGCCGTTCGGCCTGCAAGACGTGCAAGCCGACGGCAGCGACATCGAGGAAGCCAGGTTGCTGCTCGACCGTGGCCTGAGTCGGCGTTTGCGCCGACTGGCGCGCCAGTCGGGCGTGAGCGCGGCCAGTCTGCACCATCTGGCCTGGGCTCAAGTGCTCAGTCGGGTATCGGGCCACGACGAGGTGGTGTTCGGCACGGTGCTGATGGGCCGGATGCAGGGCGGCGCGGGGGCAGATCGTGCGCTGGGCATGTTCATCAATACCTTGCCGCTGCGCGTGAGCGTCGGCGATCAGGGGGTCAAGGAAGGTCTGCAAGCGATCCATGCGCGACTGACGGCACTGTTGGGGCATGAGCATGCATCGCTGGCATTGGCCCAGCGTTGCAGCGGGGTGATCGCGCCGACGCCGCTGTTCAGCGCCTTGCTCAACTACCGTCACTCCGGCGCACAACCCGACGCAGCAGATCCGCATTCAGCCTGGCAGGGCATCGAGGTGCTGGGGGGCGAAGAACGCACCAACTATCCGCTGGCGCTGTCGGTGGACGACCTCGGCGAAGACTTCGCCCTGACCGTGCTGGTCCTGGCGGGCGTCGGTGCGCAACGTGTCTGCGGATATATGAACGCTGCGCTGGAAAGCCTCGCCGAGGCACTGGAATGTAGCCCCGCAGCGCCGTTGTACCGCCTGCAAATCCTGCCGGCGGCGGAGCAACAACAATTGCTGGTCGAATTCAATGCCACCAATACCGATTGCCTGCAGGACGAAACAGTCCTCGCGCTGTTCGAAGCGCAGGTGGCACGTACGCCGCAAGCGGTCGCGGTGGTGCATGAGCATCAGCAAATCACCTATGGGGCGTTGAATCGGCGGGCGAACCGTCTGGCACATCATTTGATCGGCCTTGGTGTGCAGCCAGACGATTTCGTCGCGATCCTGCTGCCACGCTCGATTGACCTGGTGACAAGCCAATTGGCGATCCTTAAATGCGCGGCGACGTATGTGCCGCTGGATCGCAACGCCTCGCTGGAACGCCAAGGCTTCATGCTCAAGGATTGCCAGGCGTCTATCGTGCTGACGTTCAGCACAGAGGTTGCGCCCGATGGCGTGCGCCGCGTTGACCTGGACACACTGGATACGGAAAGCGAGGCCACTCATGACCCGGCCCTCGCGCAGTCCAGTGAGACGATTGCCTACATCATGTACACCTCGGGTTCCACCGGTCAGCCCAAGGGTGTACGGGTACCGCATCGGGCAATCAACCGTCTGGTGATCAACAACGGTTACGCCGACTTTAACGAGCACGACCGCATCGCCTTTGCCTCGAACCCGGCGTTCGACGCCAGCACCATGGATGTGTGGGGCGCTTTGCTCAATGGCGGGCAAGTGGTGGTGATTGACCATGAAACCCTGCTTGAACCTTCCCGCTTTGCCCGGGTACTGAGCGAGTCGGGGGCGACGGTGCTGTTTGTGACGACGGCGATCTTCAACCAGTATGTGCAACTGATTCCACACGCCATTGGCGGCCTGCGCATCCTGCTGTGCGGCGGCGAACGGGCTGACGTGGCTTCATTTCGGCGCTTACTGAGCCTGGCACCAGGCTTGCGGTTGGTGCACTGCTATGGTCCGACCGAGACCACCACCTACGCCACGACTCATGAGGTGAAGGCCGTGGCGCCAGACGCCGAAAGCGTGCCCATCGGCGGGCCGATTTCCAACACCCGAGTCTATGTGCTCGATGCACGACAACAACTCCTGCCATTGGGCGTAGTCGGCGAGATTTATATCGGAGGCAGCGGGGTAGCCAAGGGTTACCTGAACCGGCCAGAGCTGACAGCGGAAAAGTTTATCGCCGACCCGTTCAGCCCCGAATCCGCTGCATTGCTGTACCGCACGGGTGACTTGGGTCGCTGGTTGCCAGAGGGCGATCTGGAGTGCCTGGGCCGCAATGACGACCAGGTGAAGATTCGAGGCTTTCGCATCGAACCGGGCGAGATCGAGGCAAAACTCGTCGCCTGCGCGGGTGTGAAGGACGCGGTAGTGCTGGTAAGGACCGACGAGCCGGGTGAAAAGCGTCTAGTGGCCTACGTCGTCGCCCGGCAGGATGCCACGCTGTCGGTTGCCTGGCTGCGAGAGCAGTTGTCCGCCACCCTGGCCGAGTACATGGTGCCGACCGCATTCGTGATGCTGCCGGCCTTTGCCCTGACGCTCAATGGCAAGGTGGACCGCAAGGCATTGCCCGCACCGCAAGCGCAGGCCTACGCGAGTGAGGCGTATGAGGCACCGCAAGGTGAGATCGAGCAGACGCTGGCGCGTTTGTGGGCCGACTTGTTGAAGGTGGAGCAGGTCGGCCGTCACGATCATTTCTTTGAACTGGGTGGTCATTCGTTGTTGGCGATGAGGCTGATCGAACGGATGCGTCAGGTCGGTCTGTCGGTGGATGTGCGGGTCCTGTTCAGCCAGCCGACGCTGCTGGCACTGGCCGCCGCCGTGGGCGGACACCGGGACGTAGTGGTGCCGGCCAACGCTATCGTCGAAGGCTGCGATCGAATCACCCCCGCGATGCTGCCACTGGCGGTATTGAGTCAGCAAACCATCGATAGGGTCGTGGCGAACGTGCCGGGCGGCGCGGGCAATGTGCAAGACATCTATCCGCTGGCACCGTTGCAGGCAGGCATTCTGTATCACCATCTCATGGCTGAAAAAGGCGATCCTTATGTGCTGCAGACGCAGTTTGCCTTTGATAGCCGCGAGCGCCTGGAAGACTTCACCCGGGCGCTGCACCATGTGATCGACCGCCACGACATCCTGAGAACATCGCTGGCATGGGAAGGCCTCGATGAGCCGTTGCAGATCGTATGGCGCAAGGCACGGCTGGTTTGCGAAGCGTTCGAACCGGGCCCTGGCGCCGGAGATATCGCGGCTCAGTTGCATGAGCATTTCGATGCCAGGCATTACCGGCTTGATGTGCGTCAGGCACCGATGCTGCGTCTGGCATTCGCCGAGGATGTGGCCAATCAGCGTTGGGTGGCGATGCTGCTGTTCCACCATATGGCCCTGGACCACACGGCGATGGAAGTGGTACAGCACGAGATGCAGGCGCACCTGCTCGGGCAGGCGCACCGGTTGGGTGAAGCGGTGCCTTACCGCAACTATGTGGCCCAGGCACGGTTGGGCGTCAGCGAGCAGGAACATGAAGCGTTTTTCCGCGAGATGCTGGGCGATATCGACGAGCCGACGCTGCCGTTTGGCCGACAGGATGTGCAGGGTGACGGCAACAACATCGAGGAGGTGACGCTGGCGGTGGAGGCCGGGCTGAGCCGACGACTGCGGGTGCAGGCGCGTACGCTTGGCGTGAGCCCGGCGAGCGTGGTGCATCTGGCGTGGGCGCAGGTGTTGGGTTGTGTTTCCGCTCGCGACGATGTGGTCTTTGGCACGGTGCTGCTGGGCCGGATGCAGGGAGGCGAGGGGGCAGACCGCGCTCTGGGTATGTTTATCAATACCTTGCCGTTGCGTGTGAGCCTGGGTGAACAAAGTGCGTGTGCGGCGGTGCAGGCCACTCATGGGAGGTTGACCGCGTTGCTGGGCCATGAGCATGCCTCGCTGGCACTGGCGCAGCGCTGCAGCGGGGTGGCCGCGCCGACGCCGCTGTTCAGCGCCTTGCTCAACTATCGGCATAGCGCCAGCGAGGCCACTCCGCAAATGCTGGCGGGCTGGCAAGGGATTGAGGGGTTGGGCGGCGAAGAGCGGACCAACTACCCACTGTCGCTGGCCGTGGATGATGAAGGCGAAGGTTTCAGCCTGGCGGTACAGGCGGTTAGCGGGATCGATGCACAGCGCATCGGCGAGTACATGCAGGCCGCCCTCGAAACTCTGGTCGCCGCGCTGGAATGCGCACCACACACGCCACTGTACGAACTCGACAGTGTACCGAGCGCCGAACGCCGGCAACTGCTCGACACCTGGAATGCCACGCAGGTCGCCTACCCGCAAGAACAGACGATCCAGCAGTTGTTCCAGGACCGGGTCGAGACCTCTCCCGACGCCGTCGCGGTGATGTTCGGTGATCAACAGTTGAGCTACGCCGAACTGAACGGGCAGGCCAATCAGGTCGCGCATCACCTGCTGGCGCTTGGCATCGACCCGGATGATCGCGTGGCCATCTGCGTGGAGCGTGGCCTCGCCATGCTGGTGGGATTGCTGGGTATTTTGAAAGCGGGCGCCGCTTATGTTCCGCTGGACCCGGCTTACCCGAACGATCGCCTGGCCTATATGTTGGAAGACAGCGCGCCGGTGGCATTGCTGGTGCATACCGGCACACGCGATCTGCTGGGCGATACGACGATGCCGGTCATCAACCTCGACAATGACACCTGGCAGGACCAGTCCATTGCCAATCCATCAGTGTCGGGTTTGACATCGTCGCACCTGGCCTATGTGATTTACACCTCCGGGTCGACCGGCAAGCCGAAGGGCGTGATGGTCGAGCACCGCAATGTGGTCAACCTGTTGTGCGCCATGCGCGACACGGTGGGCGTGGAGCCGGCCGATCGCATGCTGGCGCTGACGACCCTGGGTTTTGATATTGCCGGCCTGGAGCTGTACCTGCCGCTGATTTGCGGCGCCCGTGTTGTGTTGGTGTCCCGAGACCAGGGGCGCGACGGCCAGTTGCTGGCCGAAGTGATTGCCAGCAGCGGCGCCACCTTGGCGCAGGCCACCCCGGCGAGCTGGCGTATGTTGCTCGAATCGGGTTGGCAGGGCGCTCCGGCATTGACCGCGCTGTGCGGTGGTGAAGCGTTGCCCGCTGACCTTGCCCTGCGCGTAGCGGGACAGGTCAAGACATTGTTTAACGTCTACGGTCCGACCGAAACCACGATTTGGTCCTCGGCCACCCCGGTAGTGGACCAAGCGGCAGACGGCAGTCAGATCAGTATCGGCCGCCCCATCGCCAATACCCGGTTCTACTTGCTCGACCCGCACGGCAAGCCCGTGCCCATCGGTGTCGCGGGTGAGATTTACATCGGCGGTGCCGGCGTGGCCCGGGGCTACATGAACCGCGACGACCTGACGGCCGAACGTTTCCTGAAGGACCCTTTCAGCGCGCAAACCGATGCGCGGATGTATCGCACGGGCGACATTGCCCGCTACTGGCCCGACGGCAGGATCGACTACCTGAGCCGCAACGATGGTCAGGTCAAGATTCGCGGTTTGCGCATTGAGCTGGGTGAAATAGAAGTCGTCCTTGGCGCCTGTCAGGGGGTGAGTGAGGCGGTAGTGGTCGTGCGTGAAGACTCCCCTTGTGAGAAGCGCCTGGTGGCGTATTACAGAGTGCAGGCTGAGCAAGACGAACCATCGATCGAAGCGTTGCGCGGGTTTATGCTCGCGCAGTTGCCCGAGTACATGGTGCCCGTGGCGTATGTGCGGCTGGAAACGATGCCGCAGACGCCCAATGGCAAGCTGGACCGCAAGGCTCTGCCTGCACCGGAGTCGGGTTCGATGAACGTTTACGGCTATGAAGCACCGCAGGGGGATGTCGAATCGGTGCTGGCGCAGATCTGGCAAGCGCTGCTGGGCCTGGACCGGGTCGGTCGGCATGACCGCTTCTTTGAGTTGGGCGGCCATTCGTTGCTGGCGATGCGGCTGATCTCCCAGGTGCGTCTGCGTCTGGGCGTGGAGCTGGCGTTGAGTGAACTGTTTACCCATTCGCAATTGAGTACATTGGCGCAGGCGGTATCGCGTTCGGTGCGCAGCAGCTTGCCGGAGATCGTCGCGGTGACGCGCGATGAGCCGTTGCCGCTGTCCTTCGCGCAACAACGCTTGCTGTTTCTGACGCGGATCGAAGGCGCCAGTGCGGCCTACCATCTACCGGCCGGTCTGCGCCTCACGGGTGATCTGGATCGGAACGCATTGCAGCATGCACTGGACCGGATCGTGGCCCGCCACGAGGCATTGCGCACCACCTTCGTGCAGGTCCCGGAGCAGCCGGCCCTGCAACGTATCGGCACCGAAGACAGCGGTTTTGCCCTGCAGATCATCGATCTGTCCGCTCATGCCGAGGCGCAAGACGCGCTGAACACACTGGTCGCACAAGAAGCCACCGAGGCCTTCGACGTCGAATGCGGCCCGTTGATTCGCGGCCGGCTGATCCGTTTGGGCGAGCGCGAGCACGTGTTGTTGGTGACGATGCATCACATTGTGTCGGACGGCTGGTCGATGGGCGTTCTGACACGGGAACTGGTGGCTCTTTACGAGGCGTACCGAAGTGGGCAAGACGACCCGTTACCGGTACTGCCGGTGCAGTATGCGGACTATGCCGTGTGGCAACGTCGCTGGCTGAGCGGTGAGGTGCTGAAGACCCAAAGTGCCTATTGGAAAGTGGCGCTGGCAGATGCGCCAGCGGTGCTGATGCTCCCCGTCGACCGACCACGGCCGGCGCAACAGAACTATGCCGGCGCCGCCATCCCGGTGGCCTTCGATGAAGCCCTCACGGCGAACCTCAAAGCGTTGAGTCAGCGTCATGGCACCACCTTGTATATGACAGTGCTGGCCGGCTGGGCCGCGGTGCTCGGCCGCCTCTCGGGGCAGGAGACAGTCATCATCGGCTCGCCGGTGGCCAACCGCACGCGCGTTGAAGTCGAGGGGTTGATCGGTTTCTTCGTCAACACCCTGGCCCTGCCGATTGATGTGTCGGGCCAGCCGAGCGTCGAAACGCTGCTGCAACGGGTCAAGGCACAGACGCTGAGTGCGCAGGCCCATCAGGATCTGCCGTTCGAGCAAGTCGTGGAACTGGTCAAGCCGGTGCGCAGCCTGTCTCACAGTGCGGTGTTCCAGGCCATGCTCTCGTGGCAGAACACGGAAGGCGTCGAACTCACATTGGGCGACCTGACAATCGAAGGGCTGGGATCTGCGGGGTGGACGGCGAAGTTCGATGTGTCGCTCGATCTGGGAGAAGTTGATGGTTGTATTCAGGGTTCGCTGGAATATGCCACGGCATTGTTCGACAAGACGACGATGGAACGCTACCTCGGTTACTTGGAGCGGATGCTGCGGGCGATGGTCGCGGATGCGCGTATGGTCGTGAGCGAGATTGCCTTGCTGGGGGATGCCGAGCACCAACGACTGCACGGGTTCAACGCCACCGAAGCGGATTATCCGCTGGAACAGACCATCCACGGGCTGTTCGAGGCCCAGGTGCGGCGCACGCCGGACGCTGCGGCGGTGCTGCATGGCAAACAGTGCCTGAGCTATCGCGAGCTGAATGAGCGCGCCAACCGGTTGGCGCATTACCTGCGCAAGCAGGGCGTACAGCCGGATGCGCGGGTGGTGATCTGCGTCGAACGCGGCCTCGACATGGTCGTGGGGCTGTTGGCGATTCTCAAGGCCGGTGGCGGTTATGTGCCGCTGGATCCGGCTTATCCGGCCGACCGGATTGCCTACATGCTGGCGGACAGCGTCCCGGCGGCGGTGTTGGCGCAAACGGCCACGCGCGGCTTGCTGGCCGAGACATCGGTGCCGGTAATCGACCTCGACAGCGATGTCTGGCAGGACGAATCCGTCTTGAATCTGGAGATCGAGGGGCTGACCTCATCGCACCTGGCCTACCTGATCTACACCTCCGGCTCCACCGGTTTGCCCAAGGGCGTGATGATCGAGCACCGCAACACGGTGAACTTCCTCACCTGGGCGCACCGTTCGTTCGATGCAGCAACCCTGGCAAAAACCCTGTTCTCCACTTCGCTGAACTTCGACCTGGCGGTGTACGAATGCTTCGCGCCGCTGACCTGCGGTGGCCGCATCGAGGTGGTCACCAATGTGCTGGAACTGCAACAAGGCACCCACGACATCAGCCTGATCAACACGGTGCCCTCGGCGCTCAAGGCGCTGCTGGAATCCGGCGGGCTGAGCGATGGCGTCGACACGGTCAACGTCGCCGGCGAAGCGCTCAAGCGCAGCCTGGTGGACAGCCTGTTCGCACAGACCCGGGTCAAGCGCCTGTGCAACCTCTACGGCCCCTCGGAAACCACGACTTATTCAAGCTGGGTATCGATGGCCCGCGAAGACGGCTTCGCCGCGCACATCGGCAAACCGGTGGCCAACACCCAGTTCTATTTGCTGGACGAACACGGGCAACCGGTGCCGCTGGGCGTGCCGGGGGAAATCTACATCGGTGGTGCCGGGGTGGCGCGGGGTTACCTCAATCGCGACGATCTGACCGCCGAACGCTTCCTCCGCGACCCGTTCAGCACCGAACAGAACGCCCGGATGTACAAAACAGGCGACCTCGGTCGTTACCGGCCGGACGGCAATATCGAATACCTGGGGCGCAACGACGATCAGGTGAAGATCCGTGGTTTCCGCATCGAACTGGGCGAGATCGAAGCCAAACTCGCGCAACACGAGGCGGTGAGGGAAGCCGTGGTCCTGGCTCGCGAAGACATCCCGGGCGAGAAGCGTCTGGTGGCGTACTACACAACGCACACGCCGGATACCTCGCCGGACACTGGCGGCCTGCGTGCGCATTTGCAAGCGCAACTGCCGGAGTTCATGGTGCCGGCGGCCTACGTGCGACTCGACGCGTTGCCGCTGACCCCCAATGGCAAACTCGACCGCAAGGCTCTGCCGGTGCCGGACAGCGGCGCGTTTGTCACAGGTCTCTATGAAGCCCCCGTGGGGGAAATGGAGATCAGGCTTGCGTCGCTGTGGGCAGAGTTGCTGAAGGTCGAACGTGTCGGCCGCCACGATCATTTCTTTGAACTGGGCGGGCATTCATTGCTGGCGGTGACGCTGATCGAACGCATGCGCAAGGATGGCATGGAGGCCGATGTACGTGTGCTGTTCGGCCAGGCAACACTGGCCCTGGTGGCGGCGGCAGTGGGGCATGTGCAGCGTATCGAAGTGCCCAGGACGAAGATCCCCGCGCTCACGCGCAAACGCCGTATCTGAGCCACATTCAGCGTCAGTCCGATGGGGGCAATCCCCATCGGATTGATCCCGCCCTGCGAATCCTGACTGACCGACTCAGGGTTTGTCCCTGCTTCCCATGACAGACATCGCCCACCGAATGTTCTAATTTTTTCGACCTGAAAGGGGGCATGGCTGCAGGCGGCCATCCTCCGATCAGCTATTGCTCTTGAACACGATAATTCATCCACCGCCCCTGACCCATACGCCGCCATCGGCCCTCCAAGCGCTGCCGATTCCCGCGTTCAGGCGCCATGCCGTATCCGAAAACCACATTTTTTATCGTCAACCACTCCGAATTTAAAAAAGCAGGTTCTTCGATGCAATTCAGCGATTTGATGGCAGCTCTTTCCAAGCACCCGATCCGTCTTCAGCAAGACGACGACAACCTTGTGATCCTGGGCGACGACGAAGGACTGGACAGCGCGCTGTTGGACAGTCTTGTTGTCCATAAGAACGAACTGCTCGATCTGGTGCAGAGAAATGGTGGCGACTGGCTGAGTCCGGCATTCCGCATCACACCGGACATGCTGCCTCTGGCCAGCCTCACTCAGGAAGAGATCGACCGGATTATCGACAGCGTGCCCGGCGGCGCTGGCAATGTGCAGGACATCTATCCCCTGGCCCCGCTGCAAGAAGGCATTCTTTACCATCACCTCGCCGCCGAGCAGGGCGATCCCTATGTGCTGCAGGCCCTGTTCGGGGCGGATCGGCGGACCCGTCTGGATGACTTTACCCAGGCGCTGCAAGGGGTGATCGATCGCCACGACATCCTGCGCACTTCGGTGGTGTGGGAAGGGTTGGACGAGCCGATGCAGGTCGTCTGGCAGGAGGCCACGCTGGCGTTGGAAGAAGTGGTGCTCGACTCGGTCGACGGCGACATCGAGTGGCAATTGCAGCAACGCTTCGACACGCAGCATCACCGTCTGGATGTGCGGCAGGCGCCGCTGATGCGCCTGGTTTGCGCGCAGGATCGTGATAACGATCGTTGGGTGGCGATTCTGCTGTTCCATCACATGGCGCTGGACCATGCGGCGCTGGAAGTGGTGCAGCATGAGATGCAGGCGTTCCTGCTCGGACAGGCCGACGCCTTGCCTGAAGCGGTGCCTTACCGCAACTACGTGGCGCAGGTCCGGTTGGGCGTCAGCGGTGACGCCCATGAAGCGTTTTTCCGCGAGATGCTGGCCGACGTCGATGAGCCGACACTGCCACTCGGTTTTGCCGAGGTGCCGAAACGCGAACCGGCGATCGAGGAAGTACAACTGCCGGTCGAGGCGTCATTGAGTCGGCGTTTGCGCGCGCAAGCCCGTCAGTTGGGCGTGAGCGCGGCAAGCCTGCACCACTTGGCCTGGGCGCGGGTGGTGGGCGGTGTTTCGGGCAAGCAAGACGTGGTGTTCGGCACCGTGCTGATGGGCCGGATGCAGGGCGGCGACGGTGCCGACCGAGCGTTGGGCATGTTCATCAACACGCTGCCGCTGCGGGTAAAACTGAGCGGGCAGGGCGTGCGCGAGGGGGTAAAAACCACCCACGCCGGCCTGACGGCTTTGCTCGGTCATGAGCACGCATCACTGGCATTAGCGCAGCGCTGTAGCGGTGTGCCAGCGCCCACGCCGCTGTTTGGTTCGCTGCTCAACTACCGCCACAGTGGTACGGCGCAGGTCGCTACGGCGCAAGCGCTTGAAGCGTGGGATGGTCTGCACACCCTGGGAGGCGCAGAGGGGACCAACTACCCGCTGACCTTATCGGTGGATGACTTGGGCGAAGGCTTCAGCCTGAGCGTCCTGGCCCTGTCCGAGATTGGCGCGCAGCGCATTGGCGACTACATGCTGACGGCGCTTGAAAGCCTGGTCCAGGCATTGGAGCAGACACCGGAAATGCTGCTGCCCCAGCTTGATATCCTGTCGTCCGCCGAGCGTCGGCAACTGCTGATGGATTTCAACGCCACCACCCGTCGCTATCCGCAGGACAAAACCGTTCATGCGCTGTTCGAAGCACAGGCCCAGGCGAGCCCGGATGCACCGGCGGCCGCGCACAACGGGCACGGCCTGACCTACGCCGAGCTGAACAGCAGGGCCAATCGTCTGGCCCGTCACTTGATCGGTCTCGGCGTACAGCCGGGCGATCGCGTGGCGATGCTGCTGGAGCGCTCGCTCGAGCTGTTGGTCAGTCAGTTGGCAATCCTCAAATGTGCCGCTGCCTACGTGCCGCTGGATGTCAACGCGCCGCTCGAACGTCAGGACTTTATGGTGCAGGACAGTGGGGCGCGGGTCGTGCTGACACTGAGTACCAGCACCGCACCTGAAGACACCCTGCGTGTGGACCTCGACACCCTAGCGTTGGATGCTGAAGCGGCCGATGATCTGGCCTTGGTGCAGAGCGCCGAGTCGGTCGCTTACGTCATGTACACCTCGGGTTCCACCGGTACGCCGAAAGGCGTATTGGTCCCGCACCGGGCGATCAGCCGGTTGGTGATCAACAACGGTTATGCCGAGCTCAACGCGCAGGACCGGGTGGCCTTCGCCTCCAATCCGGCGTTCGACGCCAGCACCCTCGACGTCTGGGCACCGTTACTCAACGGCGGGTGCGTGGTGGTGGTCGAGCAGGACGTACTGCTGTCGCAAGAGCGTTTTCGCATGCTGCTGCTTGAGCAATCGATCAGCGTGCTGTGGATGACCGCAGGCTTGTTCCATCAATACGCCTCGGGCCTGATGACCGTGTTCGGCCAGTTGCGCTACCTGATCGTCGGTGGCGATGTGCTCGATCCCGCAGTGATCAGCCGGGTGCTGCAAGAGGGCGCGCCAGCCCACCTGCTCAACGGCTACGGCCCGACGGAGGCGACCACCTTCACCACCACCCATGAGATCAAGGCCGTGGGCGAGGGCAGCATTCCGATCGGTCGCCCGATCGGCAACACCCGGGTCTACGTGCTGGACGCTTACTTGCAACCCGTACCAATGGGCGTAGCGGGCGAGCTGTACATCGGTGGCGACGGCGTGGCCAAGGGGTATCTGAACCGTCCCGGGTTGACCGTCGAGAAGTTTGTGAGCGACCCGTTCAACGCCGACCCGCAGGCCTTGCTGTATCGCACTGGCGACCTGGCGCGCTGGCTGGCGGACGGCTCTATCGACTACCTGGGCCGCAACGACGATCAGGTGAAGATCCGTGGTTTCCGTATCGAGTTGGGCGAGATCGAAGCCCGGTTGGGCCAGTGCGCGGGCGTGCAAGACGCCGTGGTGCTGGCGCGACAGGACGAGCCCGGGGCAAAACGCCTGGTCGGCTATGTGATCCCTCGGCAGGGCATCACCTTGTCGGTGCATGACCTGCGCGGGCAATTATCGAGCGTGTTGGCCGAGTACATGGTGCCGAGTGCTTTCGTGGTGCTGGATACGTTCTCGCTGACCGCCAACGGCAAGCTGGACCGTCGTGCGCTGCCGGTGCCGAACGACGAAGCCTACGCCAGCCGTGCCTATGAGGCGCCGCTGGGCAAGGTCGAGCAGACATTGGCGCAACTATGGGCCGAGGTGCTCAAGGTTGATCGGGTCGGCCGCCACGATCACTTCTTCGAACTGGGCGGCCATTCGCTGCTGGCGGTCACGTTGATCGAACGCATGCGTCAGGCGGGTTTGAGCGCCGACGTGCGAGTGCTGTTCAGCCAACCGACCCTGGCCGCGCTGGCGGCGGCCGTCGGCAGCGGCAGGGAAGTGAACGTTCCGGCGAACCTGATTCCTTCGGACTGCGAACGCATCACCCCGGACATGCTGCCGCTGGCCAGCCTGACCCAGGAGACGATCGACCGCCTCGTGGCGACGGTACCGGGTGGCACACGCAATGTGCAGGACATCTATCCACTGGCGCCGTTGCAGGAAGGCATCCTCTATCACCACCTTGCCGCCGAGCAGGGCGATCCGTATGTGTTGCAGACGCAGTTTGCCTTTGACAGCCGTGAACGCCTCGACGCGTTCGTTCAGGCGCTGCAGGTGGTGATCGATCGCCACGACATTCTACGCACCGGTATCGTGTGGGATGGGCTGGAATCACCCGCGCAGGTGGTCTGGCGCGAGGCGAAACTGCACCTTGAAGCGGTCGATCTCGACCCCGCCGCAGGTGACGCCGCCGAGCAGTTGCGCAATCGCTTTGACCCGCGACATCACCGTCTGGATGTCAGTCAGGCACCGATGATGCGCCTGGCCTATGGGCAGGACGATGCCAATCATCGGCTGGTCGCGACGCTGTTGTTTCACCACATGGCGCTGGACCACACGGCCATGGAAGTGGTGCAGCACGAGATGCAGGCGCACCTGTTGGGCGAGGCCGCGCAACTGTCCGAGGCCGTGCCGTATCGCAACTACGTGGCGCAGGCACGATTGGGCGTCCGCCGTGAGGAGCATGAGGCGTTCTTTTGCGACATGCTCGGCGATATTGACGCGCCGACGCTGCCGTTCGGTTTGCAGGATGTGCAGGGCGATGGACGTGACATTGAAGAACACACCCAGTCTGTAGCAGCACCGCTGGACCTGCGTCTGCGGGCCCAGGCGCGTCAGCTGGGGGTGAGTGCCGCAAGCCTGGTGCACCTGGCATGGGCGCAAGTGCTGGGCAAGGTTTGCGGCAAGCAGGAGGTGGTGTTCGGCACCGTGCTGATGGGCCGGATGCAGGGCGGTGAGGGGGCTGACCGCGCGCTGGGGATGTTCATCAACACCTTGCCATTGCGGGTGGACGTGGGCCTTCAAGGCGTGCGCGCCGGGGTCAAGACGACCCATGCACGACTGACGGCCTTGCTCGGCCACGAACATGCCTCGCTGGCATTGGCCCAACGTTGCAGCGGAGTGGCGGCGCCATTGCCGCTGTTCAGTGCCTTGCTCAACTATAGACACAGCGCCACGAGCGCGGCTTCGGCGCAAGCGTTGGAGGCGTGGCGCGGCATTGATGTCCTTGGCGGTGAAGAACGCACCAACTACCCCTTGACGCTGAACGTCGATGACCTGGGCAGCGGCTTTAGCCTGACGGTATTGGTTGCACCGCAGGTGGGCGCGCAGCGTGTTTGCGCCTACATGCACACGGCGCTGGAAACGCTGGTGCAAGCACTGGAACAGACACCTCAGGCGGCGTTGTATCGTCTGCCGATTGTGCCGGCAGCGGAACGTGAACAGTTGCTGGTGACGTTCAACGCCACCGAAGCGGATTACCCGCAGGAACAGACTATCCACGGGCTGTTCGAGGCCCAGGTGCAACGCACGCCGGACGCTGCGGCGGTGCTGCATGGCAAACAGTGCCTGAGCTATCGCGAGCTGAATCAACGCGCCAACCGGTTGGCGCATTACCTGCGCAAGCAGGGCGTACAACCGGATGCGCGGGTGGCGATCTGCGTCGAACGCGGCGTTGATATGGTCGTGGGGTTGCTCGGGATTCTCAAGGCCGGTGGCGGTTATGTGCCGCTGGATCCGGTTTATCCGGCCGACCGGATTGCCTACATGCTGACGGACAGCGCCCCGGCGGCGGTGTTGGCGCAAACGGCCACGCGCGGCTTGCTGGCCGAGACATCGGTGCCGGTGATCGACCTCGACAGCGGCATCTGGCAGGACGAATCCGTCTTGAATCCGGACATTGTCGACCTGACCTCATCGCACCTGGCCTACCTGATCTACACCTCCGGCTCCACCGGTTTGCCCAAGGGCGTGATGATCGAGCACCGCAACACGGTGAACTTCCTCACTTGGGCGCACCGTTCGTTCGATGCAGCAACCCTGGCGAAAACCCTGTTCTCCACCTCGCTGAACTTCGACCTGGCGGTGTACGAATGCTTCGCGCCGCTGACCTGCGGTGGCCGCATCGAGGTGGTGAGCAATGTGCTGGAACTGCAACAAGGCACCCACGACATCAGCCTGATCAACACCGTGCCCTCGGCGCTCAAGGCGCTGCTGGAATCCGGCGGGCTGAGCGATGGCGTCGACACGGTCAACGTCGCCGGCGAAGCGCTCAAGCGCAGCCTGGTGGACAGCCTGTTCCAGCAGACCAACGTCAAACGTCTGTGCAATTTGTATGGCCCCTCGGAAACCACGACTTATTCAAGCTGGGTATCGATGGCCCGTGAAGACGGCTTCGCCGCGCACATCGGCAAACCGGTGGCCAACACCCAGCTCTATTTGCTGGACGAACACGGGCAACCAGTGCCGCTGGGCGTGCCGGGGGAAATCTACATCGGCGGTGCCGGGGTGGCACGGGGTTACCTCAATCGCGACGATCTGACCGCTGAGCGTTTCCTTCGCGATCCGTTCAGCACCGAACAGAACGCCCGGATGTACAAAACAGGCGACCTCGGCCGTTACCGGCCGGACGGCAATATCGAATACCTGGGGCGCAACGACGATCAGGTGAAGATCCGTGGTTTCCGCATCGAACTGGGCGAGATCGAAGCCAAACTCGCGCAACACGAGGCGGTGAGGGAAGCCGTGGTCCTGGCTCGCGAAGACATCCCGGGGGAGAAGCGGCTGGTCGCTTACTTCACCCAGCATTCGGCGGACGAGGCCGCAGATATCGAAACCCTGCGCGCGCACCTGCAAGCGCAATTGCCGGAGTTCATGGTGCCGGCCGCCTACGTGCGACTCGACGCACTGCCGCTGACCCCCAACGGCAAACTCGACCGCAAGGCTCTGCCGGTGCCGGACTTAGATGCGCTGATCACCCGTGGTTACGAAGCCCCGCAAGGCGAAATCGAAACCACCCTGGCGCAGATCTGGCAAGACCTGCTCAAGATCGAGCGCGTCGGTCGTCACGATCACTTCTTCGAGCTGGGCGGGCATTCGTTGCTGGCGGTCAGCCTGATCGGGCGGATGCGCCAGCTCGGTTTGTCGGCGGACATTCGCGTGCTGTTCGGCCAGCCGACCCTGGCGGCACTGGCTGCCGCGGTCGGCGGTGGCAATGAAGTCGTGGTGCCGGCCAACGCAATTCTTCTGGGGTGCACCCACATCACGCCGGACATGCTGGCACTGGTCAATCTGGACCAGCAAGCCATCGACCGCATTATGGCGACGGTGCCGGGTGGCGCACGCAACGTGCAGGACATCTACCCATTGGCGCCATTGCAAGAGGGCATTCTCTACCACCACATCGCTGCGCAAACGGGTGATCCCTATGTGCTGCAGGCCACGTTCACCGTCTCGGATCGCGAGCGGCTGGAGGCGTTCGCCCATGCCCTGCAGGGCGTGATCGACCGCCATGACATCTTGCGCACCTCGGTGGTGTGGGAAGGCCTGGACGAGCCGGTGCAGGTGGTTTGGCGCAAGGCGCAATTGGCGGTGGAAGAGGTTGCGCTGATAGCCGGCGCCGGCGATATCGCCGAGCAGTTGCGCGAGCGATTCGACACGCTGCATTACCGTCTGGATATGCACCAGGCGCCGCTGATGCGCATCGCGTTCGCCCATGACGCACCCAACCAGTGTTGGGTGGCGATGTTGCTGTTCCATCACATGGCACTCGACCATATGGCGCTGGAAGTGGTGCAGCACGAGATGCAGGCGCATCTGTTGGGCCAGGAAAGTCAACTCGGCGAAGCCCTGCCGTACCGCAACTACGTGGCGCAGGCACGATTGGGCGTCAGCCGTGAGGAGCACGAAGCGTTCTTTCGCGAGATGCTCGGTGACATCGACGAGCCGACGCTGCCGTTCGGTCTACAGGATGTACAAGGTGACGGAAGCCACATCGAGGAAGCCCGGCTGGATATCGCCGCCGACCTCAGTCGCCGTCTGCGGGCGCAGGCCCGCCAGTTGGGCGTGAGCGCGGCAAGCTTGCACCATCTGGCCTGGGCGCAGGTAGTGGGCGGTGTTTCGGGCAAGCAAGATGTGGTGTTCGGTACCGTGCTGATGGGCCGTCTGCAAGGCGGCGAAGGTGCCGAACGTGCGCTGGGCATGTTTATCAACACGCTGCCGCTACGGGTGAGCTTGGGTGAACAAGGCGTGCGCAGCGGCGTGAAGGCCACCCATGCCCGGTTGACCGGGTTGCTGGGCCACGAACATGCGTCGCTGGCATTGGCTCAACGCTGCAGCGGCGTGACCGCGCCGTTACCGTTGTTCAGCGCCTTGCTCAATTATCGGCACAGCGCCGCGAATATCGCCTCGGGCGAAGCATTGGTGGCCTGGGAAGGTATTGAAACCCTGAGCAATGAAGAACGCACCAACTATCCGCTGACGCTGTCGGTGGACGATCTTGGCGAAGGCTTCAGCCTGACGGCGCTGGCCTTGCCGCAGATCGGTGCGCAACGCATCTGCGCCTATATGAATACTGCATTGGAGCATCTGGTCGAGGCGCTGGAGCAGGCGCCACAGACGCCGCTGCACAGTGTATCGATTCTACCGTCCGCCGAGCGTCGGCAACTGCTGATGGATTTCAACGCCACCACACGTCGCTATCCGCAGGACAAAACCGTTCATGCGCTGTTCGAAGCACAGGCCCAGGCGAGCCCGGATGCACCGGCGGCCGCGCACAACGGGCACGGCCTGACCTACGTCGAGCTGAACAGCAGAGCCAATCGTCTGGCCCGTCACTTGATCGGTCTCGGCGTACAGCCGGGCGATCGCGTGGCGATGCTGCTGGAGCGCTCGCTCGAGCTGCTGGTCAGTCAGTTGGCAATCCTCAAATGTGCCGCTGCCTACGTGCCGCTGGATGTCAACGCGCCGCTCGAACGTCAGGACTTTATGGTGCAGGACAGTGGGGCGCGGGTCGTGCTGACACTGAGTACCAGCACCGCACCTGAAGACACCCTGCGCGTGGACCTCGACACCCTAGCGTTGGATGCTGAAGCGGCCGATGATCTGGCCTTGGTGCAGAGCGCCGAGTCGGTCGCTTACGTCATGTACACCTCGGGCTCCACCGGTACGCCGAAAGGCGTGTTGGTTCCGCACCGGGCCGTGAGCCGGTTGGTGATCAACAACGGTTACGCGGAGTTCAACGCGCAGGACCGGGTAGCCTTTGCTTCGAACCCGGCGTTCGACGCCAGCACCCTCGACGTCTGGGCACCGTTGCTCAACGGCGGTTGCGTGGTGGTGGTCGAGCAGGACGTACTGTTGTCGCAAGAGCGTTTTCGCACGCTGTTGCTCGAGCAGTCGATCAGCGTGCTGTGGATGACCGCAGGCTTGTTCCATCAATACGCCTCGGGCCTGATGACCGTGTTCGGCCAGTTGCGCTACCTGATCGTCGGTGGCGATGTGCTCGATCCCGCAGTGATCAGCCGGGTGCTGCAAGAGGGCGCGCCAGCCCACCTGCTCAACGGTTACGGCCCGACAGAGGCGACCACCTTCACCACGACGCATGAGATCAAGGCCGTGGGCGAGGGCAGCATTCCGATCGGTCGCCCGATCGGCAACACCCGGGTCTACGTGCTGGACGCTTACTTGCAACCCGTACCAATGGGCGTGGCGGGCGAGCTGTACATCGGTGGCGACGGCGTGGCCAAGGGGTATCTGAACCGTCCCGGGTTGACCGTCGAGAAGTTTGTGAGCGACCCGTTCAACGCCGACCCGCAGGCCTTGCTGTATCGCACTGGCGACCTGGCGCGCTGGCTGGCGGACGGCTCTATCGACTACCTGGGCCGCAACGACGATCAGGTGAAGATCCGTGGTTTCCGTATCGAGTTGGGCGAGATCGAAGCCCGGTTGGGCCAGTGCGCGGGCGTGCAAGACGCCGTGGTGCTGGCGCGACAGGACGAGCCCGGGGCAAAACGCCTGGTCGGCTATGTGATCCCTCGGCAGGGCATCACCTTGTCGGTGCAGGATTTGCGCACCGAATTGGCCGCATCGCTGGCCGAGTACATGGTGCCGAGTGCTTTCGTGGTGCTGGATACGTTCCCGCTGACCGCCAACGGCAAGCTGGACCGTCGTGCACTCCCTGCGCCCGACGCCGAAGCCTACGCCAGTCGCGAATACGCAGCCCCTCAGGGTGAAGTCGAGCAAGTACTGGCACAGTTTTGGGCCGAGGTGCTCAAGGTCGATCGGGTCGGCCGCCACGATCACTTCTTCGAACTGGGCGGCCATTCGTTGCTGGCGGTCACGTTGATCGAACGCATGCGTCAGGCGGGTTTGAGCGCCGACGTGCGAGTGCTGTTCAGCCAGCCGACCCTGGCCGCGCTGGCGGCGGCCGTCGGCAGCGGCAGGGAAGTGAACGTTCCGGCGAACCTGATTCCTTCGGACTGCGAACGCATCACCCCGGAGATGCTGCCGCTGGCCAGCCTGACCCAGGAGACGATCGACCGCCTCGTGGCGACGGTACCGGGTGGCGCACGCAACGTGCAGGACATCTATCCGCTGGCGCCGTTGCAGGAAGGCATCCTTTATCACCACCTTGCCGCCGAGCAGGGCGATCCGTATGTGTTGCAGACGCAGTTTGCCTTTGACAGCCGTGAACGCCTCGACGCGTTCGTTCTGGCGCTGCAGGTGGTGATCGATCGCCACGACATTTTGCGCACCAGTGTGGTTTGGGAAGGACTCGACGAGCCGGTTCAAGTGGTCTGGCGCGAGGTTGTGCTGGAACCGGAGTGTATTGTTCCGGACATCACGGCCGGTGATATCGCGACGCAACTGGGCACCCGGTTTGACGCTCGGCATTACCGCCTGGACCTGCGACATGCGCCGCTTCTGCACCTCGCTTACGCACACGACGTGGCCCAGGAGCGCTGGGTGGCGATATTGCTGTTCCACCACATGGCGCTGGACCATACCGCACTGGAAGTGATGCAGCATGAAATGCAAATGCAGCTGCTGGGGCAGGGCGAGCAACTGGGCGAAGCGATGCCGTACCGCAATTATGTGGCACAGGCACGACTCGGTCTGAGTGCAGACGATCACGAGGCGTTTTTCTGCGAGATGCTCGGCGATGTCGACGAGCCAACACTGCCCTTCGGCCTGCAGGATGTACAGGGCGACGGGCATGGTATCGATGAAGTCCGCCAGCCTGTCGATCTTGTGCTGTCCAAGCGCCTGCGGGCCCAGGCGCGTCAGCTGGGGGTTAGCGCCGCAAGCCTGGTGCACCTGGCATGGGCCCAGGTGCTGGGCAAGGTTTCCGGCAAGCAGGACGTGGTGTTCGGCACCGTGCTGTTAGGCCGCCTGCAATCCGGCGACGGTGCCGACCGGGCCTTGGGGATGTTCATCAATACCTTGCCGTTGCGGGTCGACGTTGGCACCCAAGGCGTGCGTGCCGGGGTCAAAGCCACCCATGCACGGTTGACCGCCTTGCTCGGCCATGAGCACGCCTCACTGGCTCTGGCGCAGCGCTGCAGTGGTGTGACGGCGCCGACGCCGCTGTTCAGCGCCTTGCTCAATTATCGGCACAGTGCAGGAGAAGTCACGCAGGACGCTCTGTCAGCGTGGGAAGGCATCGAGGCGCTGGGCGGCGACGAACGAACCAATTACCCGCTGACACTCAATGTGGACGACTTGGGTGAAGGCTTTTATCTCACCGCCCTGGTCGCCACGCCGATCGGTGCGGAGCGCATTTGCGCCTATATGCAGGTAGCGCTGGACAACCTGGTCATGGCGCTGGAGCAAGCACCGCAAACCCCGCTGCAAGCGTTGACGATCCTGCCACAGGCCGAGCGTCTGCAGTTGCTCGAGACTTGGAACAGCACGGACGCGGTGTATGCCCACGATGACTTGATCCATCGACAGTTCGAAGCCCGGGCAGCGACGCAACCTGACGCGGTGGCCGTGGTATATGAGGACCGGACACTGACCTACGGCGCACTCAACGCCCGTGCCAACCAGGTGGCGCACCGCCTGGTGGCCCTTGGGGTTTGCCCGGATGATCGGGTGGCGATCTGTGTCGAGCGTGGCCTGGACATGATCATCGGCCTGCTGGGGATCCTGAAGTCCGGTGCAGGCTATGTGCCGCTGGACCCGGCCTATCCGGCGGAGCGTATCGCTTACATGCTGCATGACAGCAGCCCTGTCGCGCTTGTGACTCAGTTGCAGTTACGTGACAACCTGCCGCCATTGATAGTGCCGATGATAGCGCTCGACCCGCTCGAAGCCGACGAAATCAGCTCACAACCTCAGCACAACCCCGACGTGCCGGGACTGAACGCCAGCCATCTGGCCTACGTGATTTACACCTCGGGCTCGACCGGCCTGCCCAAGGGCGTGATGGTCGAGCACCGCAATGTCGCGCGGCTGTTTTCGGCGACGCAGCCCTGGTTCGATTTCAACCCGCAAGACGTGTGGGCGTTGTTCCATTCCTTTGCTTTCGATTTCTCGGTCTGGGAAATCTGGGGTGCGCTGATCCATGGCGGCCGCTTGCTGGTGGTCCCGCAACTGGTCAGTCGTTCGCCGCAATACTGCTACGCACTGTTGTGTGAGGCCGGAGTGACCATTCTCAACCAGACGCCGAGCGCCTTCCGCCAGTTGATTGCGGCCCAGGGCGAAAGCGACCTGAGCCACAGCCTGCGGCAGGTGATCTTCGGCGGTGAAGCGCTGGAGACCGGGATGCTCAAACCCTGGTATGCCCGTGAGGTAAACGCGCAGACGCAACTGGTCAACATGTACGGCATCACCGAAACGACGGTACACGTGACCTACCGTGCGCTGGAGGCGGTCGATGCACAATTGGCCGGTGTCAGTCCGATCGGCAAGCGCATTCCCGATCTGCAACTGTATGTGCTGGATGCCCAGCGTGAGCCGGTGCCGGTGGGTGTAGTCGGTGAAATGTATGTGGGCGGCGCGGGTGTCACCCGTGGCTATTTGAACCGCGACGAGTTGACCGCAGAGCGTTTCCTGAACAATCCATTCAGCCCGGACCCGAGCGCCCGGATGTACAAGACCGGTGACCTCGGGCGTTGGCTGGCGGACGGCAGCATCGAATACCTGGGGCGCAATGACGACCAGGTGAAGATTCGTGGTTTCCGTATCGAACTGGGCGAGATCGAGGCGAAACTGGCCGCGTGCAACGGTGTGCGTGAGGCCGTGGTAATGGCACGCCAGGACACGCCGGGCGACCAGCGCCTGGTGGCCTATGTGATTGCCGAAGACGGCGAGCAACTGTCGGTTGCCGACCTGCGCACCCAACTGCTGGGCTCGCTGGCCGAGTACATGGTGCCCAGTGCATTCGTGATGCTGAGCACATTCCCGCTGACCACCAATGGCAAGCTCGACCGCAAGGCGTTGCCGGTGCCGGACCAGTCGTCAGTGGTGACCCGTGAATACGAAGCCCCGCAAGGTGAGGTCGAAACCGCCATCGCCCGGATCTGGCAGGACTTGCTGAAGATCGAGCAGGTTGGCCGCCATGATCACTTCTTTGAACTGGGCGGCCACTCGTTGTTGGCGGTGAAGTTGATCGAGCGCATGCGTCAGGTCGACCTGGCCGCCGATGTGCGCGTGTTGTTTGGTCAGCCGACGCTGGCGGCGCTGGCTGCTGCGGTGGGCGGTGGTAGCGAAATCGTAGTGCCGGTCAACGCCATCCCGGACGGCTGCACGCGAATCACTCCGGACATGTTGCCGCTGGCTGATCTGGATCAGAACGCCATCGACCGGATCGTCGCAACGGTACCGGGCGGGGTTGCCAATGTGCAGGACATCTACGCTTTGGCGCCGCTGCAGGAAGGGATTTTGTATCACCACCTCGCGGCGGCCAAAGGTGACCCGTACCTGCAATATGCAACGTTTGCCTTTGACAGTCGCGCACGGTTGGAAACGTTCGCCAAGGCGTTGCAAGACGTGGTGTCGAGACACGATATTCTGCGCACCGGGGTGGTCTGGGAAAACCTGGACGAACCGGTGCAAGTGGTTTGGCGCGAGGCGCAGCTCGGGCTTGATGAGCTGGTACTGGACCCTTCGGCGGGCGATATCGCGCAGCAATTGCGCGAACGCCTTGATCCGCGCCATTACCGCCTGGACATTCGCCAGGCGCCGATGATGCGTATCGGCTATGCCGAAGACGTGGCGAACAATCGCTGGGTCGGCATGCTGCTGTTCCATCACATGGTCGACGATGCCACCTCGCTGGGCATGCTCACCGCGGAAATCGAAGCGCACATGTTGGGGCAGGCGCAGCATCTGGCGGCTTCGGTGCCGTATCGCAACTATGTGGCCCAGGCACGGCTGGGTGTCAGCCGTGAGGAACACGAAGTGTTTTTCCGCGACATGCTCGGTGATGTCGCCGAGCCGACGTTGCCCTTCGGCTTGCAGGATGTGCAGGGCGAGGGGCACGGCATCGAAGAAGTTCGACAAGGGGTCGATGCGCTACTGAGCAAGCGTCTGCGGGCCCAGGCCCGTCAGCTCGGGGTGAGCGCGGCAAGCGTGTATCACTTGGCATGGGCCCAGGTGCTGGGTCGCGTGTCGGGCCAGGACGATGTGGTCTTCGGCACCGTATTGCTGGGGCGGATGCAGGGCGGCGCAGGAGCTGACCGTGCGCTGGGCATGTTCATCAACACCTTGCCTCTGCGCGTGAACGTGGGGGCGCAAAGTGTGCGCGCCGGGGTCAAGGCGACTCATGCGCGGCTGACCGCATTGCTCGGCCACGAGCATGCTTCTCTGGTGCTGGCGCAGCGTTGCAGCGGTGTGGCCGCGCCGACGCCGCTGTTCAGTGCGCTGCTCAACTACCGCCATCTCGGTACGCCGACGGTGTCGAACGAAGCGCTTGCCGCCTGGGAAGGTATCCAGGCGCTGGAGGGCGAAGAGCGCACCAACTACCCGCTGACGTTGTCGGTGGATGACCTGGGTGAAGGTTTCAACCTGACCGTCATGGCTCAGGCACCGATAGGGGCCGGGCGCGTTTGCGGCTATATGCAGAGCGTCCTGGAACATCTGGTGGAGGCGCTGGAGCAAGCGCCGCAAGCACCGTTGCATGGGTTGAAAATCCTGCCACAGGCCGAGCGCCGGCAGTTGATCGAGACCTGGAACAGCACGGACGCGGTGTATGCCCACGACGCGTTGATCCATCGACAGTTCGAAGCCCGGGCAGCGGCGCAACCTGACGCGGTGGCCGTGGTGTATGAGGACCGGACACTGACCTACGGCGCACTCAACGCCCGTGCCAATCAGGTCGCCCATCGTCTGTTGGCCCTTGGGGTTTGTCCGGATGATCGGGTGGCGATCTGTGTCGAGCGCGGCCTGAACATGATTGTCGGCCTGCTGGGGATCCTGAAGTCCGGCGCAGGCTATGTGCCGCTTGATCCGGTCTATCCGCCAGAACGCATCGCCTACATGCTTGAGGACAGCACGCCCGTAGTGATATTGGTGCACGCCGCCACACGGGAGCGGTTGGCCGAAGAGTCGGTGCGAGTTATCGACCTCGACAGCGATGCGTTGCACAGCCAATCCGTTGCCAACCCGCAAGTGCCAGGTCTGGACTCCAGTCATCTGGCCTACGTGATCTACACCTCGGGTTCGACCGGCCTGCCCAAGGGCGTGATGGTCGAGCACCGCAACGTCGCACGGCTGTTTTCGGCGACGCAGCCCTGGTTCGACTTCAACCCGCAAGACGTGTGGGCGTTGTTCCATTCCTTCGCTTTCGATTTCTCGGTCTGGGAAATCTGGGGCGCGCTGACCCACGGCGGCCGCTTGCTGGTGGTGCCGCAGCTGGTCAGCCGTTCGCCGCAAGACTGCTACGCGCTGTTCTGTGAGGCTGGTGTCACTGTCCTCAACCAGACGCCGAGCGCCTTCCGCCAGTTGATTGCGGCCCAGGGCGAAAGCGACCTGAGTCACAACCTGCGACAGGTGATCTTCGGCGGTGAAGCGCTGGAGACCGGGATGCTCAAACCCTGGTATGCCCGTGAGGCCAATGCGCAGACGCAACTGGTCAACATGTACGGCATCACCGAAACGACGGTGCATGTGACTTATCGTGCGCTGCAAGCGGCCGATGCGCAGCTAGGCGTGTGTCCGATCGGTGGGCGCATTCCCGATCTGCAACTGTATGTGCTGGACGCCCAGCGTGAGCCGGTGCCGGTGGGTGTGGTCGGTGAAATGTATGTGGGCGGCGCGGGTGTGGCCCGGGGTTACCTGAATCGTCCCGAACTGAACCGGGAGCGCTTTATTACCGACACCTTCAGCGGGCGTGCGGAGGCACGGTTATACAGGACCGGTGACCTCGGCCGCTGGCTGGAGAACGGTGAACTCGAATACCTCGGTCGTAACGACGAGCAAGTGAAGATCCGTGGTTTTCGCATCGAGCTGGGCGAGATCGAGGCGAAGCTGACGGCTTGTGAAAGTGTGCGTGAAGCCGTGGTGATCGCTCGGGAAGACGAACCGGGCGACAAGCGTCTGGTGGCCTATGTGATTGCCGAAGAAGGCGCGCAACTGTCGGCCGCCGACCTGCGCGTTCAACTGCTGGGCTCGCTGGCCGAGTACATGGTGCCAAGCGCGTTCGTGGTGCTTGAAACGTTCCCGCTGACTGCCAACGGCAAGCTCGACCGCAAGGCACTGCCGGCGCCGGACCAATCGTCGGTAGCGAGCCGTGAATACGAAGCCCCGCAAGGCGAGGTCGAGACTGCCATCGCCCGGATCTGGCAGGACTTGCTGAAGGTCGAGCAGGTCGGTCGACATGACAATTTCTTTGAACTGGGTGGCCACTCGCTGCTGGCGGTGAAGCTGATCGAGCGCATGCGTCAGGTCGAGCTGAGCGCCGATGTACGCGTCTTGTTCGGCCAGCCCACACTGGCGGCGCTGGCCGCCGCAGTCGGCGGCGGTGCTGAAATCGTGGTACCGGTCAACGCCATCCCGCACGGCTGCACGCGAATCACTCCGGACATGTTGCCGCTGGCCGATCTGGATCAGAACGCCATCGACCGGATCGTCTCGACGGTACCGGGCGGGGTTGTCAATGTGCAGGATATCTATGCGCTGGCGCCGTTGCAGGAAGGCATTCTTTACCATCACCTTGCAGCGACGCAGGGTGACCCGTACGTGCTGCAGGTGTTGTTCGGCTTTGACAGTCGTGAACGGGTGGAAGCCTTCACCCATGCCTTGCAGAGCGTGGTATCACGTAACGATATCCTGCGCACCAGCATAGTGTGGCAAGGCCTGGACGCACCCGTGCAAGTGGTATGGCGCCATGCGACGTTGGCGCTTGAGGAAATCGAGACGGATCCGGCGGCGGGCGATGTCGTGCGGCAACTGCACCATCGTTTCGATCCGCGTCATTACCGTCTGGATATCGCTCAGGCACCGTTGATGCGGATGGCCTATGCACAAGACACGGCGAATCAGCGTTGGGTCGGCATCTTGTTGTTCCACCACATGGCGCTGGACCACACCGCCCTTGAAGTCGTGGTGCACGAAATGCAGGCCAGCCTGTTGGGCCAGGCGGAGCAGCTTGCTCCCGCCGTGCCGTACCGTAACCACGTGGCGCAGGCGCGGTTGGGCGTGAGTCGTGAGCAACACGAAGCGTTTTTCCGCGACATGCTCGGTGATATCGATGAGCCGACGCTGCCCTTCGGTCTGCAGGATGTGCAGGGCGACGGCAGTGGTGTCGAGGAAGTGCAACAACGTGTGGCGGTCAAGCTCGGCCAACGCCTGCGCGCGCAGGCGCGTCAGCTCGGTGTCAGCGCGGCAAGTCTGGTCCATCTGGCCTGGGCACAAGTGGTCGGCCGTGTGTCGGGCCGCGAAGAAGTGGTATTCGGCACCGTACTGATGGGCCGGATGCAAGGCGGCGAAGGGGCCGACCGTGCGCTGGGGATGTTCATCAATACTTTGCCGTTGCGCATCAGCGTGGGTGCGCAAGGGGCGCGCGCCGGGGTCAGGGCGACCCATGCGCGGCTATCGGCCTTGTTGGGGCACGAGCATGCCTCGTTGTCCCTGGCCCAGCGTTGCAGTGGTGTGCCGGCCTCGCTGCCACTGTTCAGCACCTTGTTGAATTACCGGCACAGCGCAGCTGAAACCGCATCCGACCAGGCAGTCTCGGCCTGGCACGGGATTCACACGCTGAGCATGGAAGAGCGCACCAACTACCCGCTGTGCCTGAATGTGGACGACCTTGGCGAGGACTTCATGCTCACGGCGCAGGCCGTGGTCGAGGTCGGCGCCCGACGTGTCTGCGATTACATGCACACGGCGCTGGAAACCCTGGTGGAGGCGCTGGAACAGGCGCCTGACGCGTCATTGCGTGAGTTGTCGATTGTGCCGGCAGCGGAACGTGAACAGTTGCTGGTGACGTTCAACGCCACCGAAGCGGATTACCCGCAGGAACAGACCATCCACGGGCTGTTCGAGGCCCAGGTGCAACGCACGCCGGACGCTGCGGCGATGCTGCATGGCAAACAGTGCCTGAGCTATCGCGAGCTGAATGAACGCGCCAACCGGTTGGCGCATTACCTGCGCAAGCAGGGCGTACAGCCGGATTCGCGGGTGGTGATCTGCGTCGAACGCGGCGTTGATATGGTCGTGGGATTGCTGGCGATTCTCAAGGCCGGTGGCGGTTATGTGCCGCTGGATCCGGCTTATCCGGCCGACCGGATTGCCTACATGCTGGCGGACAGCGCCCCGACGGCGATCCTGGCGCAAGCGGCCACGCGTGGCTTGCTGGCCGAGACATCGGTGCCGGTGATCGACCTCGACAGCGATGTCTGGCAGGACGAATCCGTCTTGAATCTGGAGATCGAGGGGCTGACCTCATCGCACCTGGCCTACCTGATCTACACCTCCGGTTCCACCGGTTTGCCCAAGGGCGTGATGATCGAACACCGCAACACGGTGAACTTCCTCACCTGGGCGCACCGTTCGTTCGATGCAGCAACCCTGGCGAAAACCCTGTTCTCCACCTCGCTGAACTTCGACCTGGCGGTGTACGAATGCTTCGCGCCGCTGACCTGCGGTGGCCGCATCGAGGTGGTGAGCAATGTGCTGGAACTGCAACAAGGCGAGCACGACATCAGCCTGATCAACACCGTGCCCTCGGCGCTCAAGGCGCTGCTGGAATCCGGCGGGCTGAGCGATGGTGTCGACACGGTCAACGTCGCCGGCGAAGCGCTCAAGCGCAGCCTGGTGGACAGCCTGTTCCAGCAGACCAACGTCAAGCGCCTGTGCAACCTCTACGGCCCCTCGGAAACCACGACCTACTCGAGCTGGGTATCGATGGCCCGTGAAGACGGCTTCGCCGCACACATCGGCAAACCGGTGGCCAACACCCAGTTCTATTTGCTGGATGAGCACGGACAACCGGTGCCGCTGGGCGTGCCGGGGGAAATCTACATCGGCGGTGCGGGCGTGGCGCGGGGTTACCTCAATCGCGACGACCTCACCGCCGAGCGTTTTCTCCGCGATCCGTTCAGCTGCGTCCCGCATGTGCGCATGTACCGCACGGGCGACCTCGGTCGTTACCGGCCGGACGGCAATATCGAATACCTGGGGCGTAATGACGATCAGGTGAAGATCCGTGGTTTCCGTATCGAACTGGGCGAGATCGAAGCCAAACTCGCGCAACACGAGGCGGTGAAGGAAGCCGTGGTCCTGGCCCGCGAAGACATCCCGGGCGAGAAGCGTCTGGTGGCGTATTACACGCCACAGACACCGGGTGTTGCGCTGGACCCTGAAGCCCTGCGCGCGCACCTGCAAACGCAGTTACCCGACTACATGGTGCCCGTCGCCTACGTGCGACTCGACGCACTGCCGCTGACCCCCAACGGCAAACTTGACCGCAAGGCACTGCCGGCACCGGACCTCGATGCGCTGATCACCCGTGGTTACGAAGCCCCGCAAGGCGAGGTCGAAATCACCCTGGCGCAGATATGGCAGACCCTGCTCGGTCTGCCACAGGTCGGTCGCCATGACCAGTTCTTCGAACTGGGCGGCCACTCGTTGCTGGCGATTCAATTGATTTCCCAGGTGCGTCTGCGCCTGGGCGTGGAATTGAGCCTGACCGAACTGTTCGCTCATCCCGAGCTTGCAGCACTGGCACAAGCCGTGGCCGGGGCGAGTCGAAGCGCCTTGCCGGAGATCGTCACGGTCTCCCGCGATGAAGACTTGCCGATGTCGTTTGCCCAACAGCGCCTGTGGTTTCTGGCGCAGATGGAAGGCGCCAGCGCGGCCTACCACATGCCCGCCGGCTTGCGCTTGTGCGGCACCCTGGACAGCATCGCCCTGCAGCGCGCACTGGATCGCATCGTCGCCCGCCACGAGGCTCTGCGCACCACCTTCGTGCAAGACCAAGGTCAGGAAGCGCGGCAACGTATTGCACCCGCCAACATCGGTTTCACCCTGCTTCAGCACGATCTGTCCGATCAGGTCGACGCCGAACGTGAATTGAACGTATTGGCCGCTCAGGAAGCGACAGACACCTTCGACCTGGAACATGGCCCATTGATCCGGGGTCGACTGATCCGTCTGAATCCCCAGGACCATGTGTTGCTGGTGACCATGCACCACATCGTCTCGGACGGCTGGTCGATTGGCGTCCTCACCGGGGAACTGGCGGCGCTGTATGAGGCTTACCGTCATGGCCTGGACGATCCACTGCCGGCGCTGACGGTGCAATACGCCGACTACGCAGTGTGGCAACGCCGCTGGTTGAGCGGCGAGGTGCTGGAAACCCAGAGCACCTACTGGCGGCAAACCCTGGTCGAGGCGCCGGCGCTGTTGATGCTACCGACCGACCGGGTGCGCCCGGCACAGCAGGACTACGCCGGGGCCGCGCTGTCGGTGGTCTTCGATGCAGGCCTGACCGCGGACCTCAAAGCCCTGAGCCAACGCCACGGCACCACGCTGTACATGACGCTGATGGCCGGCTGGGCGGCGTTATTGAGCCGACTCTCGGGCCAGGACGAAGTGGTGATTGGTTCACCCGTGGCCAATCGCATGTGTTCGGAAGTCGAAGGGTTGATCGGCTTCTTCGTCAACACCCTGGCGGTGCGCGTTGATGTCTCGGGCGCGCCAAACGTCGAAGCCTTGCTGGCGCGGGTCAAGACCCAGACCCTTGGGGCGCAGGCGCATCAGGACCTGCCGTTCGAGCAAGTGGTGGAAGTGCTCAAGCCAGTACGCAGCCTGGCCCACAGCCCGCTGTTCCAGGCCATGCTGTCGTGGCAGAACCTGGACAGCGCCGAAATGGTGCTGGGCGATCTGAAACTCGAAGGCCTGGGCGTGACGAACAGCGTCGCCAAGTTCGACTTGTCGCTGGAACTGGGCGAGGTGCAGGGGCAAATGCTTGGCACTCTGGAATACGCCACGGCGTTGTTCGACGAGGCCACGGTGCAGCGTTTTCTCGGTTATTTCGAGCGGCTGCTGCGGGCGATGGTGGCCGACGACCAGGCCCAGGTCGAGCGGATTGCACTGCTTGACGAGGTCGAGCTTCAACGCTTGCTGGTGGGCCTCAATGCCACGCAGGCGGCGTATCCCCACGAACAGACGATCCACCAGTTGTTCGAAGCGCAAGTCGCCGTCAGGCCGGATGCCATCGCGGTGGTGTTCGAGGGTGAGCGCATGAGTTATGCCGAGCTGAACCGCCAGGCCAACCAGTTGGCGCACCATCTGATTGGGCTGGGTATCCGCCCGGACGATCGGGTAGCGATCTGTGTCGAGCGTGGTGCCGAAATGCTGGTCGGCCTGCTGGCGATCCTCAAGGCTGGCGGCGGTTATGTGCCGCTCGACCCGGCGTACCCGACCGAACGGCTGGCCTACATGCTCGCTGACAGTAGCCCGGTGGTGGTGCTGACCCAGCGCGCGCTGCAAGATCGTCTGCCAACACTGGCGGCGCCAAGGGTGCTGCTCGATCACTCGGAACGCGTGCGCAGCGGCGTCACCGTCGGCCGCGAGGACAACCCGGTCATTGCGTCCCTGGGCGTGCGTCACCTGGCCTACGTGATCTACACCTCGGGTTCGACCGGCACCCCCAAAGGGGTGATGATCGAACACCGCGGCCTGGTCAATTACAGCGTCGACGCGGTCCGCCTGTTCGGCCTGACACCGGCCGACACGGTGCTGCAACAGAACACCCTGAACTTCGACCTGTCGGTGGAAGAGATCTTCCCGGCGCTGATCGCCGGCGCCACTCTGATGCCCAGCCGGCATATCTTCGGTACCGTCGGCACGCCACACGACGCCGACATCCGGCCGACGTTCCTGCACTTGACGGCGGCGCACTGGCACACCTTGGCCGCCGAATGGCACTACACACCGGCGCTGGCCCGGGAACACTTGCGCGACGTGCGTCTGATCAACGTCACTGGCGATGCCTTGTCGACGCACAAGCTTCAAATGTGGGATGAGGTACGCCCGGCGCACACGCAACTGATCAACACTTATGGCCCGACCGAGGCGACGGTGTCTTGTACTGCGGCCTACGTGACGCACGACGCCAATCATGACGCCAGTGGCATTGCCAGCATCGGCACGCCGATGGCCAACACCCGCATCTACCTGCTCGATGCGCACCGCCAGCCGGTGCCGTTCGGGGTGACGGGCGAGATTTTCATCGGCGGCGACGGCGTCGCTCGCGGTTACCTGAACCTCGACGGGATCAGCGCCGAACGGTTCCTCGCCGACCCGTTCAGCGAGCAGCCCGATGGCCGTATGTACAAGACCGGCGACCTGGCGCGCTATCGCCCGGACGGGCGCCTCGAATACCTGGGCCGCAACGACTTCCAGGTCAAGGTACGGGGTTTCCGTATCGAACTGGGCGAGATCGAAGCGAAGCTGGGCCACTGCGCCGGGGTCAAGGAGGCGGCGGTGATCGTGCGCGAAGACACCCCGGGCGACAAACGTCTGGTGGCCTACGTGGTGCCGCAGAAAGAAGTAACCCTGAACGCGGCGGCCTTGCGCACGCAGCTGTCGACCCTGTTGGCCGAATACATGCTGCCCAGTGCGTTCGTCAGCCTGACAGCGTTGCCGCTGACACCCAATCGCAAACTCGACCGTCAGGCGCTGCCGGCACCGGACGCCGAGGCCTATGCCAGCCGCACCCGCGAAGCGCCGCAAGGAGCCACCGAAATCGCACTGGCGCAGATCTGGCAGGCCTTGCTCAAAATCGAATCGGTGGGGCGTCACGACCACTTCTTTGAGTTGGGCGGGCATTCATTGCTGGTCATGCGTTTGATCTCGCAGGTGCGTGAGCACCTGGGCGTGGAGTTGAGCCTGAACGATGTCTTTGCACATCCCGATCTGAGTGCGCTGGCGCAGGTTCTTTCTCGGGCGGCACGCAGCACCCAGCCGCACATTGTGCCGGTGTCGCGCGAGCAGGCCTTGCCGCTGTCATTTGCCCAACAGCGTCTGTGGTTCCTGGCGCAACTGGAAGGCGGCAGCGCGGCATATCACATTCCCACGGGCCTGCGTCTGCGTGGCGAGCTGGATGCCATCGCGCTCACCCGTGCGCTGGATCGTATCGTGGCCCGTCATGAAGTCCTGCGTACCACCTTTGTGCAGGAACAAGGGGAGGAGGCCGAGCAACGCATTGCCTCCGTCGATATAGGGTTCATGCTGCAACTGCACGTACTGGCCGACCACCCGGACGCGGAAGCTGAACTGCTGATCATGGCCGAGGAGGAGGCTCGCGAAGCCTTCGATCTGGTGCGCGGTCCGCTGGTGCGTGGCCGACTGGTTCGCATGGCCGATGACGATCATGTGTTGCTGGTGACCATGCACCACATCGTGTCGGATGGCTGGTCCGCTGACGTTCTGACACGTGAGCTGGGCGTGCTGTATGAGGCGTTCCGCCAAGGGCAGGAAGATCCGCTGCCGGCCTTGCCGGTTCAGTATGCCGACTATGCCATTTGGCAACGCTGCTGGCTCACGGGCGAGGTGTTACAACAACAGGAGAGCTACTGGCAGCAGGCACTCGCCGGTGCACCGGGGCTGTTGACGTTGCCCACTGACCGGCCACGTCCCGCGCAGCAAAACTATTCAGGCAACGCCGTCGGCCTCGCACTCGATGAAACCCTGACCGACGACCTCAAGGCGCTGAGTCACCGCCATGGCACCACGCTGTTCATGACCGTGACGGCCGCCTGGGCCACCGTGCTCAGTCGTCTGTCGGGGCAGAGCGATGTCGTCATCGGTACCCCTGTGGCGAACCGCTTGCGTTCTGAAGTCGAAGGCATGATTGGCTTCTTCGTCAACACGCTGGCACTGCGCGTCGACGTGTCGGACGAACTGACGGTCGAAGCCTTGCTGCAACGCGTGAAGGCTCAACTCCTGAACGCTCAGGCGCATCAGGACTTGCCATTCGAACAGGTGGTGGAGGTGGTTCGGCCGGTACGCAGCCTGTCCCACAGCCCGGTGTTCCAGGCCATGCTGTCATGGCAGAACAACGAAAACGTCGGCCTGGAATTGGGCGACATAGCGCTGCAAGGGCTGGGTGTGACCAGCCGTACCGCGAAGTTCGATGTGTTGCTGGACATGGCGGAAATCGGCGGCCGCTTGTACGGGTCGCTGGAATACGCCACGTCGCTGTTCGACCAAGCGACGATGGAACGTTACCTCGGTTACCTCGAGTGCGTACTGCGAGCCATGGTTGCCGACGAGCACGCAAGGGTGGCGCACATCCCGCTGCTGGGCGATCACGAGCGCCATCATTTGCTGGAAACCTTTAATGCCACCGCGGTCGCGTATCCGCAGGGCCTGACGTTGCATGGGCTGTTCGAAGCGCAAGTCGCTACGCGTCCCGACGCAATCGCGGTGACATACGAAAACAGTCACTGGACGTACGACACGCTGAACCGCCGCTCCAACCAGGTCGCCCATGGTTTGATCGCGCTGGGCATCCGCCCGGACGACCGCGTGGCGATCTGCGTGGACCGCAGTCTCGAAATGCTCGCGGGCCTGCTGGGCATTCTCAAGTCCGGTGCCGGTTATGTGCCACTCGACCCGGATTATCCGGCCGACCGTTTGGCCTACATGCTGGAAAACAGCGCCCCGGCAGTGGTCCTCACCCAGCGTGCCTTGCAGGCCAGCCTGCCAGCGACGACGGCGAGGGTGTTGCTGCTGGATGCCACCGACGAGGACGATTTCTCGGCGCAGCCAACCATCGATCCTGTGGTGGACGGCTTGTGTGCGGAACACCTGGCCTACGTGATCTATACCTCGGGTTCGACCGGGCTGCCCAAAGGCGTGATCAACGAGCACGGCGCGATAGTCAACCGTCTGTTGTGGATGCAGGACGAGTATTGCTTGACCCCTGCGGACGCGGTGCTGCAAAAGACTCCGTTCAGCTTCGACGTATCGGTGTGGGAGTTTTTCTGGCCACTGTTCTGCGGCGCGCGTCTGGTGATGGCCCGTCCGGGCGGTCATCGGGATCCTGCGTATCTGCGCGAGGTGATTCAAGCCAAAGGTATCACCACGATGCACTTCGTGCCCTCGATGCTGGACGTGTTCCTGGCCCATGGCGATGTCAGCGAGTGCGAAGGGCTGGTGCGTGTGATGTGCAGCGGCGAGGCGTTGCCGGGTCACCTGGTGCGGCGCTTCAAAACGCAACTGCCGGCGACATCGTTGCACAACCTGTACGGGCCGACCGAAGCGGCTGTCGACGTGACTGCCTGGGACTGCGCGGGTGCTGACACACCCGATAGCACGCCAATCGGCAAACCGATCGCCAACACGCGTATCTACCTGCTCGATGGCTGCCAGCAGCCGGTGCCCATGGGGGCGGCAGGCGAGATTTACATCGGCGGGGTCCAAGTCGCACGAGGTTATCTGCACCGTCTGGAACTGACGGCCGAGCGCTTCCTGAAAGACCCGTTCAGCGATGCTCCGAATGCCCGGATGTACCGCACCGGCGATCTGGGGCGTTACGTGCAGGACGGCAACATTCTGTACCTGGGGCGCAATGACGATCAGGTCAAGATTCGCGGTTTCCGTATCGAGTTGGGCGAGATCGAGGCGCGTCTGGCCGAGCACCCGGCGGTACTGGAAACGGTGGTGCTGGTGAGCGAAGACGAACCCGGCAACAAACGATTGGTGGCTTACTATACGCCGCGCAGGCAGGGCGAAATGCTCGACATCCAGGCCTTGCGTGGTCATCTTCAGGTTCGCCTGCCGGAGTACATGGTGCCGGCCGCCTACGTGGCGCTCGACGCGCTGCCGCTGACGCCGAACGGAAAACTGGATCGCAAGGCGTTGCCCGCGCCGGATCCGGACTCGGTGATCACCCGTGATTACGAGGCGCCGCAAGGAGCAATCGAAACCACACTGGCACAGCTGTGGGCCGAGTTGCTCAAGGTCGAGCGGGTCGGGCGCCACGATCATTTCTTCGAATTGGGCGGTCACTCGCTGCTGGCGGTCACGCTGATCCAACGCATGCGTGAGGTCGGTTTGAGCGCGGATGTGCGGGTGCTGTTCGGCCAGCCAACGCTGGCGGCACTGGCGGCGGCCGTGGGGAACGGTACGGAAATCGTGGTGCCGGACAACGGCATTGCGCATGACTGCCAGCGGATCACGCCCGACATGTTGCCGCTGACAACGCTGTTGGCGGAAGAGATCGAACGTGTTGTCGCGCTCATCCCCGGTGGGGTTGGCAATGTGCAGGACATCTACGCACTGGCGCCGCTGCAGGAAGGGATTTTGTATCACCACCTCGCTTCGCAGCAGGGCGATCCCTATGTGCAGCAGGCTCTGTTCAATCTCAAGGATCGTGCCCGGCTGGATGCCTTCGTGGACGCGTTGCAGGGTGTGATCGGTCGGCACGATATCCTGCGCACTGCAGTGCTATGGGAAGGGCTACGCGAGCCGGTGCAAGTGGTCTTGCGCGAAGTACAACTGCTTGTTCAGGAATGTGTTTGCGAGCCGGGTAATGTCGCCGCACAACTTCGCGAGCGTTTCGATCCGCGACACTACCGGCTCGATGTACGCCAGGCACCGCTGCTGCGTCTTGCCTGTGCCTATGACGGCGAACACCAGCGCTGGGTGGCCTTACTGCTGTTTCATCACATCGCTCTCGATCACACCGCGCTGGAAGTGATCCAGCACGAAATGCAGGCTTACTTGCTGGGGCAACAAGCGCAATTGGGCGATGCCGTGCCGTATCGCAACTATGTGGCGCAGGCGCGACTTGGGGTGAGTGAAAGCGCCCATGAGGCCTTCTTCAGCGACATGCTCAAGGACATCAAGGAGCCGACGTTACCGTTCGGTCTGCACGATGTGCAGGGCGACGGTACCGGCATCGAGCAAGCACAGTGGGTGGTTGACGAAGCCTTGAGTCGCCGCCTGCGCACGCAGGCACGTTTGCTCGGCGTGAGTGCGGCGAGTCTGCATCACCTGGCATGGGCGCAAGTGGTGGCAGGCGTGTCCGGTCGCGAGGATGTGGTGTTCGGCACGGTATTGATGGGACGGATGCAGGGTGGCGAAGGTGCCGATCGGGCATTGGGACTGTTCATCAATACCTTACCGTTGCGGGTTGATGTCGGAGCAACGGGGGCTCGTGCGGGAGTGAAGGCGACCCATGCGAGCCTCACCGCACTGCTCGGGCACGAACACGCGTCGCTGGCCCTGGCGCAACGTTGCAGTGGTGTGGCGGCGCCCGCGCCGCTGTTTAGCGCGTTGCTGAACTACCGGCACAGTGCAACGCAGGTCACCGGTGACGCGCTGTCGGCGTGGAGCGGGATCGAAGGGCTGGGTGGTGAAGAGTGGAGCAACTATCCGCTGTCGCTGAACGTCGACGATCTCGGCGAACCGTTCGTGCTGACGGCCTTGGTGGTATCTCGGGTCGGGGCGAAGCGTGTCTGCGGTTATATGAATGCCGCACTGGAAAGCCTGGTTGATGCGCTTGAGCGTACCCCCGAAGCACCGCTGCGCGACCTGGCGATATTGCCGCTGGCAGAACGTCGGCAACTGCTGCTCGACTTCAATGCGACTGACACGGTCTACCCTCACGAACGGACAGTTCAGGACCTGTTTGACGCTCAGACCAGGGCCCGGCCCGACGCGATTGCCGTCGAACAGGCGGGGCAACAACTCACCTATCGGGAACTGAATGCCCGGGCGAATGACCTGGCGCATTACTTGCGCGAGCAAGGCGTCACGCCCCAGGCACGGGTGGCGATTGTGCTGAATCGCTCGTTCGATCTTATCGTGAGCGAACTGGCGATCCTCAAGTGCGCCGCCGTCTATGTGCCGCTGGATCACCATGCGCCGCAGGAACGCCAGCGCTTCATGCTGCAAGACAGCGCGGCGGCACTGGTTCTGACGACGAGCGATAGGGTGGTGCCTGAAGGCATCCTGCGAGTGGACCTGGATACTTTGCGGCTGGCCCGCGATGAACGGCCTGCCGTAATGTCCACCCAAGCGAGCGATACGCCGGCGTACATCATGTATACCTCCGGCTCCACGGGCCAACCGAAGGGCGTGATCGTGCCGCATCGGGCCATCGGCCGATTGGTGATCAACAACGGCTATGCAGATTTTGGCGCACACGACCGTGTGGCCTTCGCTTCTAACCCGGCCTTTGACGCCAGTACGATGGAAGTATGGGGCGCGTTGCTCAACGGTGGACGGATCGTGATCATTGATCACGAAGCGCTGCTCAGCCCGACGCAATTCGCTCAGGTGCTGACAGGGACGGGCGTTTCGGTGCTGTTCGTGACCACCGCCGTGTTCAACCAGTACCTGATGTTGATCCCGGATGCCCTGGCACGTCTTCGCATCTTGCTGTGTGGTGGCGAGCGGGGTGATCCGGCCTCGTTCCGGCGTCTGTTGGCGCATGCTCCGTCACTGCGGCTGGTGCATTGCTATGGCCCCACCGAAACCACGACCTTCGCCACGACCCATGCGGTGACAGCCGTGCCTGACGGCGCGATGAGTATTCCGATCGGCCGTCCCATTGCCAACACCCGGATCTATATCCTCAATGCTGCACAGCAACCGGTACCGGTCGGGGTCACGGGCGAGATTCATATCGGCGGCGCGGGGGTGGCCCTCGGTTACTTGAACCGTGCGGACTTGACCGAAGAGCGCTTTATCGTCGACCCGTTCAGCGATCGGCCGGATGCACGCCTGTACCGCAGCGGTGATCTGGGGCGCTGGTTGCCGAACGGCACCATCGAGTATCTGGATCGCAATGACGGGCAGGTAAAAATCCGCGGTTTCCGCATCGAACTCGGTGAGATCGAGGCGCGCTTGCACGAATGCCACGGGGTGCGCGAAGCCTTGGTGGTGGCGCGAGAAGACGGCCCTGGCGATAAGCGTCTGGTGGCGTACTACACCGTGCAGGCGAGCGGTGAAATACCCGATGCCGAAACCTTGCGCATGCACCTGCATTCACTATTGCCGGAGTACATGATTCCGGCGGCTTATGTGCAATTGGTGGCGTTGCCCCTGACGCTGAACGGCAAGGTCGATGTCGGCGCGCTGCCGGCACCGGAAACCGGTGCCTATGTGACCCGCGACTACGAAGCACCGCAGGGCGCACTGGAAACGACGCTGGCAAGTCTGTGGGCCGAGGTATTGAAGCTGGAACGGATTGGCCGTCATGACAATTTCTTTGAAATGGGCGGGCATTCGCTGCTGGCGATCCGACTGGTCGGACTGCTGGCGCAGGCCAACCTGACGGTATCGCTGTCCGAGTTGTTCCAGCATGAAAGCGTGGTGTCGATGGCGTCGATGCTGCAGGCCCGCACCACTGATGTTCAGCTGCTCGGCTCGATTGTCCCGGTGCGCAAGACCGGCACGCAAAACCCGCTGTTCCTGGTGCATGAATTCAGTGGGCTGGACCTCTACTTCCCCGCGTTGGGCAAACATATCGATCCGGATATCCCTGTCTATGGCTTGCCTGCCATTGCGTGGGGAGAGCAGCAGTTGCAGACAATGGAGTGCCTGGCCTCGCGCCTGGTGGGCATCGTGCGTTCAGTGCAGCCCAAAGGGCCTTACCGGCTTGCCGGCTGGTCGTTCGGCGGTGTGCTGGCTTACGAGATCGCCATCCAGCTTATTGGCCTGGACGAGGAGGTCGAGTTCGTCGGCCTGATCGATAGCTACCTGCCGCGATTGGTGGATCAGGGCCGGGCGCGCTGGACGCCGGACGAAGCTCACAAACTCCACTTGCTGGACCGCTGCGATGTCTTCTGGAAGGCCCAGGCACCCGATGACGTGGACGTCGCGTCGATCCTCGCAAAACTGACGTGCTTGCAGACGCAGATGAGCCAATTCGACTTCGAAGGCCTGGTACAGCGGTGTCGCGACGAAGGGGTGCTGCATCAAGAGCTGGCTGTCTATAGCGCAGCCCAGCTCTGGCACTACCTTGACCGCGAAGTCGCGCATGGCCATGCACTGGCCCATTACACGGTGTATCCGATTTCCGCCCCAGTGCACTTGTTGATGGCCGACGAGCGCAAGGAAGACGCGTCCGAACATTCCGGCTATCTGGGGTGGGACGCTGTCCTGCCCAAAACACAGATGCACTGCATCAGCGTACCGGGTGATCACCAGACGATGATGCAGACCCCGCATATCCAGACACTGGGTCAAGCCATCAACGATGCACTTCGCGCCGTCGCGTCACGTCCGGCGCCGATGCCATCGAAGACTGGCTATCAACCGCTGCTGACGATCCAGGGCGGGCGCGCCGATCGGGCTCCGATCTTCTGTGTGCCTGGCGCCGGAGACAGTGTGACCGGTTTCATCGGGCTGACCGATGCCTTCGGCCCGGACTGGCCGATCCATGGGCTGCAACCCCGTGGACTGGATGGCAGCACCGAGCCTTTCAGCCTTGTGGAAACCGCCGCCGAGGCGTACCTCGACGCGATTGACAAGGTGCAACCCGATGGCCCGGTGCATTTACTCGGGCACTCCTTCGGCGGCTGGATCGTGTTCGAGATGGCGGCTCGTTTGAATGCGCGTGGCCGCAAAGTGGCGTCGCTGACGTTGATCGACAGCGAGTCGCCGGGTGGCAACGGTGTGGTGGGCAAACCTTATACCGCGACGGGGGTATTGAAACGCTTGATTGAAGCGATGCAGTTAGCCTCTGGCAAGTCGCTCGGCATCGATGCCACGGTATTCGGCACGCAGGACGATGCCGCACAGATGCGCTTGCTGCATGCGGGCATGGTCCGCGCCGGCATGCTGCCGCAGCGCTCGGCTGTCGACTCGATGCGTGGCCCGGCGCGGGCCTTCGGCACGGCACTGCGCACGGTTTACCAACCTCAACATCAATACACCGGTCCGGTGCGCCTGGTGCTGGCCAACGATCCGACCCTGGACACGGCCGGTAACAAACGCGAGCAGCAAGAAATGATCGAAGGATGGCGTAAGCACGTGCCTGACCTCAGTATCTGGTACGGTCCGGGTAACCACTTCACGATCCTCAAGGCACCTCACGTACATAACCTGGCAGCCTGGTGGCAGGACAGCCTTCCCATGCTCGATGAGGAGGCCGCCAGTGATTGCGTATAGCCGTCCTCCCTTCGCGCGAATCCATGGAGCCCGGCGCCATATCGGCCGGGCCTGAAATCAACGCACTCATGGTTATTTATGGAAAAGTCGAAGTTTCGCAAAATTGCTATCGTGCTCGTTCTGGTCGTGGTGGCCGGTCTGGTTTTTTACAGCGCTCAGTCCCCGGGCAAACCGCCGGAGTACCTGACCGCCACGGTCGAGCGCACGGACATCGAGAACGCGGTGCTGGCGGCCGGGATTCTGCAGGGCGTCAAACAGGTCGATGTCGGTGCTCAGGTTTCAGGCCAGCTGAAATCGCTCAAGGTAAAATTGGGCGACAAGGTCAAGAAGGGCCAGTGGCTGGCGGAAATCGATCCCATGCTGGCGCAGAATTCACTGCGTCAGGCTCAGGTCAATGAAGAAAACCTGGTGGCGAAAAAACAGGCCACGGCGGCGCAACTCAAGGACGCGAAAGCCACCTACGATCGCTACAGAAAACTGCAACCGGACGACGCGATTTCCAAGCAGGAGTACGAGACCGCCGAGTCGAACTACAAGGTGCAGGCGGCCAATCTGCTTTCGCTTGATGCGCAGATAAAGGATGCCCGTATCCAGGTGGAAACGGCGCGGGTCAACCTGGCCTACACGCACATCGTCGCGCCGATCGACGGCTATGTCGTGGGGGTCGTGACGCAGGAGGGCCAGACCGTGATCGCCGAGCAACTGGCGCCGGTACTGCTCAAATTGGCCGACCTGGACACCATGACAGTCAAGGCACAGGTGTCGGAGGCCGACGTCATTCACATCATCCCCGGGCAGGAGGTGTACTTCACCATCCTGGGCGAATCGGACAAACGCTACTACGCCAAGCTGCGGGGTACTGAGCCCGCGCCGCAAAACTTCCTCGAAACACAGGCCGCCGGGACAACCAAGCAGAACACCGCGGTGTTTTACAACGGTCTGTTCGACGTGCCGAACCCCGACCATCGCCTGCGTATTTCAATGACCGCCCAGGTACGTATCGTCCTGGATAAAGCCAAGGACGTATTGACGATTCCCGTCGCCGCGCTGGGCGCGAAAAACAAGGATGGCAGCGTCGTGGTCCGTGTGGTGGACGCCGAAGGCAAGGCGCAGATGCGCAATGTGCAAACCGGTATCAACAACAACGTCAGGGCCGAGATCAAAGAAGGCCTGGCAGAAGGTGACAAGGTCATCATTGGTGAACCGGCTCCAGCCGTGGCGGGTGCCTGACGATGACGCGACCACTGTTGGAGCTCAAGGGTATTACCCGCAGCTTTCTCGCCGGCGAGAAGGATTTCACCGCGCTCAAGGACATTGATCTGACGATCAACGCTGGCGAGATCGTTGCGATCACCGGCGCTTCCGGCTCAGGCAAATCCACGTTGATGAACGTGCTCGGCTGCCTCGATCATGCGAGCGCCGGTAGCTACAAAGTGGACGGGCGCGAAACCAGCGCCATGGACGACCATGAATTGGCGGTGCTGCGTCGTGACCATTTTGGCTTCATTTTCCAGCGCTACCATCTGTTGCCGCATCTGAGCGCCTTGCACAACGTCGAAATGCCGGCCATCTATGCCGGTACCGGCGAGTCGCAACGGCATAGCCGTGCCGGGGAACTGTTGACTCGCCTGGGGTTGGCGGGTCACTTGCGCAATCGGCCGAGCCAGCTTTCCGGTGGTCAGCAGCAGCGGGTGAGTATCGCCCGGGCATTGATGAACGGCGGCGAGGTCATTCTGGCCGACGAACCGACCGGTGCACTGGACACCACCAGCGGCAAGGAGGTGATGAAGATTCTGCTCGAGCTCAATGCGGCAGGGCATACCGTTATCATTGTCACCCACGATGAGAAAGTGGCGGCCAATGCCAAGCGCATCATTGAGATCCGTGACGGCGAGATCGTCAGCGACCGGGTCAATCCAGAGCGTCCCGTGGAGGATCAACCGGCGCAGGGAGCACGCCCGGCCAAGGTCAAGCAGACGAACCGTTTGCTGGCCAGCTTCGGGCTGTTCAGCGAAGCGTTCAACATGGCCTGGGTTGCGCTGGTCTCGCACCGGATGCGAACCCTGCTGACCATGCTGGGCATCATCATCGGCATCACGTCTGTTGTCTCGATCGTGGCCATCGGCGAAGGGGCCAAGCGCTACGTGCTCAAGGACATCGAAGCGATCGGCAGCAATACCATCGAGATCTATCCGGGCAGCGACTGGGGGGACAGCCGCTCCGCCGCTATCGAAACACTGGTGATGCCCGACGTCACAGCCTTGAGCGAGCAGTATTACATCGACAGCGCCACACCTAATGTGGGCCGCAACCTGTTGCTGCGTTATGAAAACATTGATGTGACAGCGACCGTCAACGGTGTGAGCGAGAGTTACTTCCAGGTCCGCGGGATCAAAATGGGCGCGGGTGTATCGTTTGGCAAAGATGATGCCCGGCGGCAGTCGCAGGTGGTGGTGATCGACCACAATACGCGTCTGAGGCTGTTTGGCCCCACCGCAGACCCGTTGGGCCAGGTGATTCTGGTCGACAACTTGCCGTGCACCATCATTGGCGTGACCGAAGACAAGAAAAGCGTATTCAACACCAGCAAGAACCTGAACGTGTGGATGCCTTATGAAACCGCAGCCGGGAGGTTGCTGGGCCAGCGCTACCTCGACAGCATCACGGTGCGGGTGAAGGACGGGCAACCGAGCAAAGTGGTCGAAGACAACGTCGTCAAGTTCATGGAACAGCGCCATGGCACCAAGGACTTCTTCACCTACAACCTCGACAGCGTGCTGCAAACGGTGCAGAAGACCAGCCAGTCGCTGGCGTTGCTGCTCTCGTTGATCGCTGTCATATCGCTTGTGGTGGGTGGCATTGGCGTGATGAACATCATGCTGGTCTCCGTGACCGAGCGTACGCGTGAAATCGGTATCCGCATGGCGGTCGGCGCACGTCAGTCGGATATCCGCCAGCAGTTCCTGGTCGAGGCGGTGATGGTATGCCTCGTGGGGGGGACGATTGGCATCGCGCTGTCGTTTGGTATTGGCTACGTGTTTTCGATCTTCGTCAAGGAATGGCAGATGGTGTTCTCGATGGGATCGATCATCACGGCTTTCATCTGTTCGACGCTGATCGGTATAGTGTTTGGCTTCGTGCCTGCACGCAATGCCGCGCGACTCGATCCGATCGATGCGCTGGCGCGCGATTGACTAACCTCAAGTCCCGCCGCCCGAGTGCGGCGGGAAATAACCAACGAAACCGAGTCGTCAGGCTCGGTATCTACTGCTCTTCATACCGCCTCGCGCGCATAGTGTGGACGTGTTTCGCCGGCCTTCCTGACTGCCTGTTCGAAGCGATCCAGCACCATGCCGACCTCGGCTTCGGTAATGGTCAATGGCGGCAAGAACCTGAGCACCGCGCCATGGCGTCCGCCGGTTTCCATCATCAGTCCGTTGTCGAAGCAGTTGAGTTTGATGGCGCGTGCACGGGCACCGTCCGCCTGGCCGGCACGTTGATTCGCGCCAGGCTTGGTAATCTCTACCCCAATCATCAGCCCGCGACCGCGAATATCACTTATGAACTGAAAGCGTCGCGCAATTTCATGAAGACCGCTCTCCAGCCGTTTGCCCATATGGGCGGCATGGGCAACGAGGTTGTCTTGCCTGATTTGGCGCATGGTTGCCGCACCGGCGATCATCGCCACCTGGTTGCCACGGAAAGTGCCCGCGTGCATGCCCGGGCTCCAGGTATCCAGGTGATCGGCATACATGATCACCGACAATGGATAGCCACCACCGATGGCTTTGGACAGCACCAGAACGTCGGGCACGATGCCGGCATGCTCGATGGCGAAGGTGGTGCCGGTGCGCCCCAGACCGGTCTGGACCTCGTCGACGATCAGCAGAATGTCTTGCTCAAGGGTGATTTCACGTAAAGCCCTCAGCCAGTGTGCCGAGGCGGGAATACAACCCCCTTCGCCTTGCACGACTTCGACGATCACGGCAGCGGGTTTGGTGACGCCACCTTCAGGGTCCGACAGGACGGTACGGATATAGTCGATGGACAACTGGTCGGTATGTTCGCCGTCGGTACCGAACGGGCAACGAAAGCGATAGGGGAACGGGAGAAAGTGAGTGCCCTGGGCTATCAGGCCGTTACCGGCCTTGGGGGACAGGTTGCCCATTGCGGACAATGCCCCGGCCGTCATCCCGTGATAGCCACCGTGGAAGGCCATCAGTGTCGAGCGTTTGGTGTAGTGGCGCGCCAGTTTGATGGCCGCCTCGACCGCATCCGAGCCGCTGGGGCCACAGAATAAAATCTTGCTCGTGTCGCGCATTTTCGCCGGCAGCATGGAGAACAATTCCTGCACGAAAGCGTGCTTGGCCGGGGTGGCCAGGTCGAGCGCTTGCTGCAGGTGATCGCCGCCGAGAAAGTCCATTACCGCGTCTTTGACGGCAGGCGGATTGTGACCCAGGGCCAGGGTGCCGGCGTTCGACAGACAATCGAGAAACTCCTGGCCGCTGGCATCTTTGATGCGCATTCCCTTGCCGCTGACGAACAGCCGCTGGAATGTCTGCGCATAGGTTCGTGCGTTCGACTCGACTTTCTTGAGATAGCTTAGTTCTTCCATATTCGATCACCCATTGGCCCTAGGAAAGAGAGTCGAGCGGTGTTGTGCCTCACGCTCAGCAGGACGTGTTGCCTTATTTGGCAGGCGAGTTACATGTTCCAGTCATTTCAACAGGGCCCCGCATGAACCGCTAATTTTTCTACCGGCACCTGTCCCTGTTTTCCATGCCAGACACAGAATGAGACGCAGGTTTAAATAGCTGACACACGAGCTTCATCAAACCCATCACTATCAACCTTCCGTCTCCCCGAGCCGTGCCTGTATCGGGTGCCTCGCTGTTTTTCCACTTTTTTGTCAGGCACCAAGAGAACGCTATGCATGTCTTCAAGCCTCCAGGTGGAGTATTACTGGTGACACTGTGTGCAATGGCCCTGAGCAGTTGCGTCCTCGGGCCTGACTATCAGGTGCCAACGGTCCCGGTCGACGTCAAATGGCAGGCGCCGTTACCCCATGGTGCGTCCGTGGCAGCCTTGACCGATTGGTGGCAACAGTTCGACGATCCGGCGCTGGCCGAGTTGTTGCGTCTGGCCGAAGCCGATAGCCCATCAATGGATCAGGCCTGGGCCAACATCGCCCTGGCCCGCGCGACGCTCGCCGGGAATGTCGCGGATACCTTGCCGAGTCTTGACGGTAAGTTGTCCAAGGGCCGTGGCGGACAACAAACCGGCAATAAACACCTGACGGGTTCAGGCTCTTCTGCCCAGTTCGATACTGCGTGGGAGGTCGATCTGTTCGGCAAGTTGCGACGCAACAACGAAGCGGCGAGTTCGCGGGTCGAGGCGCGCGTGGATGATTGGCATGATGCGCGGGTTTCGCTGGCGGCCCAGGTAGGCGACTACTACGTGCAATACCGTGGCTGTCAGAAACTGGTGTTGGCCTACAGCGACCAGGCGCAATCGCAACTGGATACGGCGCGCATCACGCGCCAGTCATTCGAGGCGGGCTTCACCTCGTCCGCCGATGCAGCCCTGGCCGATGCCAGTGCCGCCAGCAACGCGGCGACCCTGATCAGTCAGCAGAGTGAGTGTCAGGTACTGCTCAAAAGTCTCGTTGCACTCACGGGCGGTGTCGAAGGGCGGCTAATCGAGTTGCTCGGCCACTCACCGGCACAATTGCCGCAACCTGCCGAACTCAACGTACGACAGATCCCGGCCGACCTGCTGCGCCAGCGCCCGGACCTTGCGTCCAGCGAGCGCGAGCTGGCGGCGGCAAACGCCGAGATTGGTGTAGCCCAGGCTGATCGGCTGCCAAGTCTGAGTCTTTCCGGCACGTTTTCCGTCGGGATCACGGCGGGCGAGCGCACCCGCTCCTGGTCGCTGGGTCCGGTCTTGTCAATTCCACTGTTCGATGGCGGCAAGCGCCGTGCGGCGGTGGACGGTGCCGAAGCTTCTTACGAGGCAGCCTTCGCGGTTTATCGCCAGACATTGCGCACCAGCGTCATGGAAGTCGAACAATCGTTGGTGCGTCTCGATGCCGCGCGGCGTCGGGAGTCCGACGTCGAGCGCTCCACCGCAGGTTTTCGCGAGTCGTTCGAGGCCATCGACCGCAACTGGCGGGCTGGCGGCGTGAGCCTGCTGGACCGCGAAACCGCACGCCGTCTGGCCCTGACGTCCGAGATCGAATTAATCACGTTGCAGCAGGATCAAGTGCGCTACTGGATTGCGCTGTACAAGGCATTGGGAGGTGGATGGCAGACTCATCAACCACAAGCGCGAAACCAGGCATCAAACGGGGAAGGCGTGTGAGGTCGACGTTGCGTAAAATTTTGCTGGCAGTGGCCGTGCTCACGGTAGTGATCGTGTTGATCTATTTGCGCCGTGGGTCTGAACCGCCGGCTGTGACAGCCCCAAACGTTAGCAGCCTGAGTGTCGAGGTTGTCCAGGCGCGACGCCAGCTCTGGCCGCAGTTACTGTCTGCCAGCGGTGCGCTGGCGCCCTGGCAGGAAGCGGTCATCAATGCCGAGACCAGCGGTCTGCGTATCGCCAGCCTTGAAGCCGATGTCGGCAGTCGGGTCAAGAAAGGGCAATTGCTGGCCACCCTCGCCTCGGAAACCGTGCTGGCCGAAGAAAGCAAACAACAGGCGGTCGTCGCCCAGGCCGTGGCAAATCTGGAGCAGGCCAACTCCAACGATCGCCGCGCCCGAGTCGTTGGTCAGGGCGGAGCATTGTCAGAACAGCAGCGCGAAGACTATCGAATCAAAGTGGCGACCGCCAAGGCTGACCTCGCGGGGGCCAGGGCCGAGTTGCAAACCACCCGGATCAGGCTCAAGCAGACGCGTATCGTTGCCGTCGACGATGGCATCATCTCCTCGCGTACGGCGTTACTCGGCAAGGTGCTGTCCGCGGGTGACGAGCTGTTTCGTCTGGTCCGCGAAGGCCGCATCGAATGGCAAGCCGAGCTGGACTCACGCCAACTGGCGCGCGTGCAGACCGGTCAGATCGCCCGTCTGATATTGCCCGGCAGCCAGAGCCTGGAAGGGCGGGTGCGATTGGTCTCGCCCACACTGAACAACAAAACCAGCCGGGCCCTGGTCTATGTTTCCCTGCCGGAAGACAGCGCCGCCCGGGCCGGCATGTATGCCAGCGGCCAGATCGAACTGGCACCTCGCGAGGCCGTCACGGTACCGGACACGGCGGTGATCCTGCGTGACGGTCGCAGCTATGTGTTTACCCTGGGCGATGACATGCGCGTTGTGCAGCGGCCTGTCGAGGTGGGCAGACGCCTTCAGCAGGCGGTGGAAATTCTCAGCGGTTTGAATGAGCCGGCCCGTATCGTGCGTGCCGGCGGTGCCTTCCTCAATGATGGTGCGAGCGTGACCCTCGTTCAGCCTCAGGTTGCTCAGCCATGAATATTTCAGCGCTCTCGATCCGCCATCCGGTTCCGGCCGTCATGCTGTTCATTCTGCTGACCCTCTTCGGCCTGCTGGGCTTTGAAAGGCTGGGCATCCAGGATTTCCCGGACATGGATTTGCCCGTGGTCGTGATCAGCGCATCACTCGAAGGTGCGGCGCCTGAGCAACTGGAAACCGAAGTGGCACGCAAGATCGAGGATAAGCTCACGTCTCTGCGCTTGCTCAAACATGTGACGACTATCATCAGCGACGGTGCCGTTAACATCAGTGTCAGCTTTGCCGTCGACAAGGATGGCAACGAGGCACTGAACGAAGTACGCAATGCGGTCGACAGCGCCATGCCGCAATTGCCGGCCAGCCTGGATACACCATCGGTTTCCCGACTGACCACCAGCGCCTCGTCGCTGCTCACCTATGTCATCGATTCCGACAGCCTGGATGAGGAGGCACTGTCGTGGTTCGTCGATAACGAGCTGAGCAAGAAACTGCTGTCAGTTCCGGGCGTGGCATTGGTTGCGCGCGTAGGTGGTGTCGACCGCGAGATCCAGGTCAATCTCGACCCGGCCGTGATGGCGGGTCTGGGTATCCGCGTTGCGGACGTGGCCAGTCAATTGAGGGCGATGCAAAAGGACAACTCCGGCGGTCAGGGCAATCTTGGCAGTGGGCAGCAGGCAATGCGTACCCTGGGGGCCATTGACGACCCGGCCACACTCGGTGCCATCGATATTCCGAGTGGCGACGGACGTCTGCTCGCGTTGCGTCAGCTGGCCACGATTCGCGACACGCATGCCGAACGCAGTAGTCGTGCTTTTCGCGACGGCAAGCCGGTGATTGGTTTTCAGGTCATCCGTTCGCTGGGGTTTTCCGATATCGGCGTGGCCGATGACGTGCGCAAGGCCATGGTCACGTTTGCAGCGCAACATCCCAACGTACAGATCGTCGAAGCCAGTAACACGGTGGAATCGGTCCTCGACAATTATCACGGTTCGATGAGCCTGCTATATGAAGGCATGCTGTTGGCGGTGCTGGTGGTCTGGTGGTTTCTGCGGGACTGGCGCGCCACACTCATCGTGGCCACGGCACTGCCGTTGTCGATCATTCCCACCTTTGGCGTGATGTATTTGGCGGGGTTTACCCTCAACACCGTTTCCCTGCTGGCATTGGCGCTGGTCATTGGTGTGCTGGTGGACGATGCCATCGTCGAGATCGAGAATATCGCCCGGCATTTGCGCATGGGTAAAACCCCGCTCGAGGCGGCCACCGAGGCGGCGGACGAAATAGGCCTGGCGGTACTCGCCACTACCGTCACCCTCGTTGCGGTCTTTCTGCCCACCGCGTTCATGGGGGGGGTCGCCGGCAAACTGTTCCGCCAGTTTGGTGTGACCGCCTCGGTTGCGTTGCTGTTTTCCTTGCTGGTGGCGCGGGTGCTGACGCCGATGATGGCCGCCTATTTTCTCCGGGCCAGAAAGGATACCGAACACGACAGCGGCTTGATGACGCGCTATCTGGACTGGATCCACTGGACCTTGACCCAACGTAAAACCACCATGCTTCTGGCTGGAATGTTTTTTATGGGCTCGCTGGCGCTGATTCCGTTGTTGCCGACCAGTTTCCTGCCGGCCCAGGACACTGCTCGCAGTAAAGTTCTGCTGGAATTGCCACCCGGAACGACGCTGGAACAAACCACTGCAATAACCCTGCAGGCCAGTGAAAGCCTGCGCGCCCTTGATGAGGTCAAACACGTATTCGCCTCGGTGGGAACGCCCAACAGCTCGGGCTCCGGGCCCAGCGATATCACCGGTAACGGCGATGCCATCCTGACCGTGGACCTGATGCCCCGTAATGAGCGCGATCTCAAACAGGTCGAGGTCGAAGCCAAGATGCGTCAGGTGTTGCGCACACTCCCGGGGGTACGGGTCAATGTGGGGGGCGATGGCAGCGGAGAGAAGTTGAATATCGTGCTAGCCAGTGACGATGGCGATTTGCTGGAGCGCACCGCCAGTTCCCTTGAACCGCAGTTGCGCCAACTCCGGGGTATCGGGAATGTCACTTCCAGCGCGGCCTTGCAGCGACCGGAAATTCAGATGCGTCCCGATTTCGCCCGCGCGGCGGAGCAGGGCATTACCAGTCAGGATATCGCCGATACCTTGCGCATGGCGACCTACGGCGAATACTCCTCGTCACTGGGCAAAATCAACTTATCGCAACGTCAAGTGGACGTACGAGTGCGCATGGATCCGTTGCTGCGCAGTGACCTTGATACGATCAATCAATTGCGCGTGACCGGTCGCGACGGCCAGGTCGCGCTGGCGTCATTGGGTGAAATACACATGGGCAGCGGGCCAGCGCAAATCACTCGTCTGGACCGCTTGCGCAACATCACCCTGTCTATCGAACTCAACGGGCGCACTTTGGGCGAAGTCATGGCCGAGATTAGTCAATTTCCGGTGATGCAGAATCTTCCATCCGAAGTGAAACTGGTGGAGCAGGGCGAGTTGCAGCTGATGACGGAGCTGTTCGGCAGTTTCAGCCTGGCCATGGTCATCGGTGTGTTCTGTATCTATTCGGTGCTGGTGTTGTTGTTCCACGACTTCTTGCAACCGGCCACCATTCTCTCGGCGTTGCCACTCTCACTGGGGGGCGCGCTGGTGGCCCTGCTGGTGTGCAACCTGAGTTTTTCGATGCCTTCGGTTATCGGTTTGCTGATGCTGATGGGGATCGTGACGAAGAACTCCATTCTGTTGGTGGAGTACGCCATCATGGCCCGTCGCGATTATGGCCTGGGCCGATATGATGCTCTGGTGGATGCCTGCCACAAACGTGCCCGACCGATTTTGATGACCACCATTGCCATGGGGGCCGGCATGCTGCCGACCGCCATGGGGATAGGTGAAGACCCGAGTTTTCGGCAGCCGATGGCCGTGGTGGTGATTGGTGGGCTGCTGACCTCGACACTGTTGAGTCTGTTGGTGGTTCCAGTGATTTTCACTTATGTCGACGACATATTGCAGTGGTTCAAGCGTCGCGCTCGTGTGCTGACCGGCGAGGGATTGATGAATGAAAACTGAGGGGGGGGGGAAGAGCCCCCGACGCAAGCCTGTCTTGGACAACGATCAGACAAGCATGGGGGCAATGTTCAGACCGCTTGTCGAACGGCGGTACTGGGGGGGCATTCAGCATTAGATTGATTGGCATCCATCGAATGCATCCAGCGAATCAACGAGCGGCGTCCGCCAATACCCATTTTTATCGCCGCGCGCTTGAGATAGCTCTCGACCGTATTGACCCTCAGGTTGAGCTGCTCGGCGAGTTCAGGCGCCGTGCGCCCCGCCAGTAATCCAACGCACACTTCGGTTTCACGGGAGGACAAGCTCAGTCCAGATAAAAGCAGTCGATCGGCAAATCTCTGGCGCAACGCTTCCATACCGCCGTTTTCCGGTCCCTCAAGTGCCAGACCGTTGTCTTGTCGTGGCGTGTCCGATGGGAGCAGGGCAGCAACGTGTTCCTCCACCATTGGCAACAACAGACAGGAAAAATCTTTCAGCAATGCACATTCCTGCGCTGAAAAACCTTGCGAAAGAGGGGACCGGTATACGGACAGGACATATCGATGACCGTTTTTGCGGGAAGTCAGATGCAATTGGGCTGTCGCCCTGGGAGGCGTTTTGTCCGACTGTTCACGCGCGAGCAAACAGCAGGAGAAATCTGGCAGCTTCTCAGGTTTGGCGTCTTCGAAAAAAATATCATCGGCAAGTAAAAAAGGTTTTGCTGTATGAGTGTCCATTACGGCATCGATGCAACTGTTACTCATACCGACGCATCCTATACTTGAGGTGCTCAGTTCAGAAACATTTCTTGCGTCTATCCATTGTTCCGTAATATGCGTTGCATCAACAGGTAGTTCCGTGAGTATCAGATCGTGCAACATTCGAGGGAAATTACGGCTGCCTGTACTGGCGATGACTTTTCCAACGTGCGGGAATAATCTTTGTAAGTTCATCCGCTCTCCATGTCATGACGTTAGGGGGATTGTTTTTTGTCTGGGTAAGACGCGATACAGTATATATGGAAAATGTGTACGATATGTTTCAGTTTAAGGTTTGTTCAGTTCGAGTTCAGAAGTCTATCGAATGTGCCTGATGATGCTTAGCATGTCATAAGCGACTGGGTGAGCGCGTCATCATATATGGATGATCTGCTGATGGAATTTTTCTTGAGTACCTCTTCATAGGTTGTTGGTGTGCACGCCAGAGTGCCGTAAATGATTTTTTCCCCCTTCGTTCCCAATGCAACATTTCGTCTGTCCACTGCCCATCCGGAGCGTCTTAGAATTTTTTCCATCATGGTATCTACGACAACTTCATATGTGTGCACGCTTTGTTGAGTGGCGAACTTTATCATTGACAGAAAAAGAGCGGCCGTGCGAAAATCTATGTTGGCTTTAGTTAGTTTTCCGCTTGATGATTTGTCGGTCGATAGTGCAAATCTTGTTGCCTCCCAGCAATGTTTTAAGTGAGGTCTGGTCTTTCCTGTTGTCAGCAGGAAGCTTAATGCCCCGGAGATCAGTGTTGGCTTGCTGGAGGGGCGAAGTCGAACACAACCAGTCACTAATTCGCCATGATGAGAGTAGATATAAATTGCATCGGAATTGTCGTACTCATCCGATTCGTAATCGCTACCACAATAGCTTTTAATGTCCCATTTTTTTCTATCAATGAACGCTATTTTACGGATGAAAAGTATTTGTTCCAGGATTCTCGATGGGATCTTTGAGTAGCTTCCGATACTGGTGCATACATCGGAAAACCGATAGGTGCATGGAAAAGAATTCATCATTGGGTTTTCTTGGTTGTGCGTGGGAAGTCTACTGTTAACGTTGCACTAAAGTATTGCAACTGTCCTAAAGTACAGTATTGAGTTTGATATATGTGTTGTTTAATCGGATGTTTGGATTTTTGGCGATTCTGTACTTCAGTGGCAGGAGGGTTGTGGGGTGGCGATTTAATGTCACTTGGGTTGGTGGATGCTACGTAATCAAATGGCAATACAAGTGTGGGAGCGTTATTTTCTGACGCAAGCTTTTTGCTTTCTTCAATGAGAAGGGCATTTATTTATATCGTGGAATCCTTGCCAGGGTGGTCGGAACCGCGATTTTTTCTGCAGTGTGATAGCGCTCTAAACGATTGTCAGTCCTGGTATCAGATACCTAGGGAAGGGACTGAGTTGCCTTCAAAAAATATAAGCCGCCTTGGCTTCTGGCATGGATGAACTTATGTATTATATTGCGCTTTCATTGTTGACTGTCTTACTGGTTCCAGGACCGACCAATTCGCTTTTGCTGCAATCCGGAATAAGTAGAGGACTGAATGGGCACTCTTTCAGGCTTATTGCTGCAGAATGGCTGGCTTATGTCATCCAGATTACGATGTGGGGAATTTCCATCGATCTCCTTGTCGCTGATTATTCGTGGGTTGTTATTGCAACAAAAATTTTCGCGGTGTGTTTTCTATTTTATATTTCGTTGAAGCTGTGGTTTTCGGTAAAAGGTAATGCGTCTTCAACGGCAGCGGGCATTTCAGTACCCGCGCTTTTTGTGGCTACGCTGACAAATCCCAAAGGATTGTTTTTTGTGTCTTTTGTTGCGCCAGTCGGAACATTTTTGGCAATGGACAGTTATGTGTCATTCATATCATTGTTTTCGATGGTGATATTTCCAGTCGGGCTCGTCTGGGTCGCAACGGGAGCTTACTTTGGGCGCAAGTTGCATTCAGTTGTTTCCGGGCGGCTTGTGAACAGGGCAATCTCTGTGGTGATTGCCCTGTTCGCATTCGGAATGCTTTTCAATATTGCTTCGCAAGTGGTATTTGCTTGAGTCTTAGAGGCGCTGTCTATCCTGATTTTAGCGCCAGGTGGGAACATTGGGTGATGGGTGCTATGGCAGTACGGGACAAAGTGCCGGAAGTAGGCAGTTGTAGGTGCTGAATGATGCGAGGAGTATAAGTGCTAAATGAGGTTTAATTGTAGTGCTTTGATCATCGCTTGTTTGACATTAATGCAGTCCAGTTTTTCTGTCATTTGCTTGGCGTGAAATTTTACCGTTCGTTCGGTTATATTCATTATCAGGCCTATTTCCTTGTAGTTTTTTCCAAGGGAAAGCCAGTGCAAGAACTCGATTTCCCGGGGACTCAGTTTTAAGGGGTTTTCGGTACTGATTTCTATCGGGCGATACTGGTGGGCAAGGAGGCTGAGGGTTTTTATTATGAGCATGTTCGATCGGACATTGGGTGAAAAATCAGGATCGTTATCTTCTGAAGTGAGATGAACCGAACCAAACGCTCTACCTGGTTCATGGATAGGGATACTGAAACCTTGCTGGATCCCATAGGTTGCCGATTGCTCGAATATTTCGCTGTTGCTATCCGTTGCTTCCGGAATTTCGTCCCAGAAAAAGGGGCTTGATGTAATAGCAGAGTTCGCCATCACAGGGTCTGACTTGTAGAGAGCATTTTTCCGGTAAGTGTCTACCCATTCGGCCGGATAATTGCTGTGAATGGAGATTTTTGAGCTTTCGAAAGGGGTAGGCTCCAGGTGAACATAGGCGAATTTATGGATTCCCAATATGCCAAATATCCATCCCAGCACTTCAACGTATTCTTCTTTGCTCGCACCCGGGATGGTGTTCTCAACCTCTTTGATTAAACTGAAAATGCTTTGGCTTGAGATGAGCTTGGGCATGGTTGGCGGGCTCGATAGCGTATATTGATTTGTCAGGGCTGACTGTTATTAGATTGTTTACTTTAATTAGGGTATTTACTTTAAATATGGCTTGCTGTTAATTGGGGTGTATGCGATTTATATCATCGGTCGTGAATAATGACAAGAATGTTTTTCAATTGCAGTCAGCACCAGAATCGTCTCAGCTCTCTGGGTTTTCAAAGAAGACAATAACCAGGTTGGAGTCATGTTTTTCAGTCCTGGATTCACAAAAAACGCCACTCAATCGAGTGGCATTTTTTGCGTTTGTGCAACGCTTGAGGCGTCTCACAGAGGCATCTTCGGGTATTCCGCCCTGGCACTTCAAAAGCTGTTAGCACCAAACAGATGATTCAGTGATGTGCTTAGCAGCTAAGGCTATACAAGACCGACAAACGAAAGAATAACTAGGACGATCACAACGGCCCGTCCGGCCAAGTCACCTACCCAGCCCCGTAAGACCAGGACATGGTGTGCACTTAAATTTAAGTTAAGCGGGTATTTCATGCAGCCACAGCGTCGTTCTTACTCCAAGTCTTTCAAGAGACCATTGCGCGGCTCAACGGGCATGATCCGTATGCTTATTTGAAAGATGTCCTTACACGTCTGCCGTCGCAGCGGGCGAGTAAAATCGATCAGTTGCTGCCGCATAGGTGGACGTCGAGCTTACCCAGAACGCTCAAGAATGACGGATAAGGATCTTAAACTTCAAATAGCCGACGCACCTGCACGGAATCGGCGCTTCCGCTTTGTTCAAGAGGAAGGAAGTATCGTAGTTGCCATTGTTGTGTCCTCAACGCCTCGACATCCTCAAGCCCGATTTGCAACCGCTACACCGGATTCAATGAACGATCCGCAGCACTGTCGCGATCCGTGGCATCGGCGACGGTAATCAGGCTTTCGTAGCCGCCTCAGGAAGCGCCGAGCCCAAACAAGTGTAGCGCAGACGCTGGAACTGTGTGTCGGCGGATAGCCCAAGTGGTGACCGAGTTCAGCATTCAGGGCTCTCTCGATCAAAGCCTTCTTTTACGCCGCAGAGGCGTCCTCAATGGCTTCAGCGGTCATCGGTCCATCGGTGAATTGCTCGAGCAGCTCTTTCGGGAATTTCGGTAGCTCTCGCAACTCGGGTTTCTTCTTGGTTGGCATACATGCACCTCTTTCTCATGTTATGCCCGAACACAAAATTTCTGACACCCCCTTGACTCCTCAAACACGACGAGGCTCGCCCTCGACAATTTCGCGCATCAGACTCAGGTAACGACTCGCTCCCAGCCCCAGAGGTCGGTTCTTTACCCAGATGATATCGACCCATAACCGCATCTGACTCGGCATGTAGTCAAACACCACCTCCGTCAATGCGCCCGAAGTGATCAGAGGTTGTACCAGCGGTTGTGGAAGATAAGCCCAGCCCAATCCTTGCTGCACCAGATCCAGCGTTGCCAGATAACTGTCGCTGAGCCAAATCCGCCGCGACAGCACAACACGTGGGTCAGAGTCTGCAGGTCCTCCAGTAGCTACTATGATCTGTCGAATGGTCGCCAGTTGCTCTTCACCTAAAGGGCTTTTCTTGCCGGCGGCCGCCGGATGATCTGGAGATGCAACTGCTACTAACAACTGGCTTCCCGCTTCAAGAAACGTCTCCCGCTCATCAAGCCCTGGTCGTTCAAATCCAAGCGCCAATTGCACACGCCCTTCATGGAGCATGCGAATCGCCTCCGGATGGGAAGCGGAGCGAATCTCGATTTCAAGCGTAGGAAACTCTCTGGCGATAATTGACAGCGGGCGATTCCATACGCCTGTTTGCAGCTCCGGCGCCATCGCAAGGATCAAGCGCCCCTCCAACCCCTGATGAAGCTGGAGGGCATGCGCGTCCAGCAGGTTTAACTGGCTCGCGACCTGTCTTGCTTGGGGCTCAAGTGCTTTGGCGGCTGCTGTAGGAATGGCTTTGCGGGTTGATCGGTCAAAAAGCAAGAGATCCAGCTCTGCTTCAAGCTGTGACACCGCCATGTTGATAGCGGAGGGTACCCGGCCTAATTTTCGTGCGGCGGCGGAAAAGGAGCCGCTGTCCACGACCGAGAGGAAAACTTTAAGTGACTCGCTGGTAAACGCCATTGTGGTTGTCAAATTTTCTGATAATGAACGTCTTTATTTATCAGATTTATTAGCCTAATTTCCACTCCTATTACAAATTAAGTACGTGGGGGCCACCATGTTAAATACCGATTTTAGGGGGCATGTGGCACTTGTCAGTGGTGCCGGAAGTGAAGCAGGTATTGGTATGGCGACCGCTCGCAGGCTAGGTGCATCTGGGGCGAAGTTGATCGTCACCGCCAGCAGCAACCGCATCGCGGATCGGGTTAAAGAGCTACGCCTCGAAGGGTTTGAAGTTGAAGGCCGGCCAATTGACCTCACCGAAGAAAGTCAGGTGCGCGAATTCGGCATGTGGGCAGAGTCAGTCTGGGGGAAGGTCGATATTCTGGTGAATAATGCGGGTATGTCCATGCAAGGAAGCCCAGAGCCTTTTTCGGAATTGGCAGCTATGGATTTGCGTGAGTGGAATGTTTCACTGGCAAGAAACCTAACTACAGCTTTTCTTCTCACCCGAGCGGTTCTGCCCGGTATGAGGGCGCGAAATTACGGGCGCATTGTCAATATCAGTTCCACCACGGGCACCAGGTGCAGCAATCCGGGCGAAGCGGCTTATAGCGCCGCTAAGGCCGCGATGGTTGGCATGAGCATGGGGCTTGCACTTGAAGTAGCCAAGCTGGGGGTCACCGTAAACAGCGTTGCTCCCGGCTGGATCACCACGGGGTCAACCTCCCCCGTTGAAGCAGAAGCGGGGCGCTTCACCCCAATAGGGCGGGCAGGCAGTCCTCGCGAAGTGGCTGCGGCGGTTGCATTTCTGGCGTCTCCTGAATCCAGTTACATCACGGGTGAAGTCATCGTAGTGGATGGCGGGAACTGTCTGGTGGAGAACAAAGCCCCTCAAGCCTGAGGTCAGGAAACGGACGGTTTATTCTCTTTTGGCCGAAAGTAAAAACAGAGAATTTGATCTACTCAAGCTGGCTATTAACTTTGAATGCTTTCTAGCGATCAACGAATGATCCTAGGTGGGGTGGCGGCTATTACCGCGATATATCAAATAATAGTTAAGTTCACTGAGCAGCATTAATACGTCATTCAGAAACTGATAGGGGGAATGAATACGGCGATGGATTGTTTCCTATCTGAACGGTAACGACTTTTAATTAATTTGATAATTAACATAGGGTTTTGATGATGTCGAACAGTGGAATTAGTGAATCAGCGATTGCTGCCTTTACCGCCTCCGAGCGTGCCCTCTTCATTGAAAATAACCCAACGTCAATGGCGTTGGGCAAGCGTGCTAAGGCTAATCTGTTCAATGGTGTTCCCATGCACTGGATGAGCGATTGGTCTATGCCTTCACCGCTCTTCGTCCAGCGTGCCAAAGGTGCACGTTTCACAGATGTTGACGATCATGAGTACATTGATTTTTGCTTGGGCGACACAGGCACTATGTTTGGCCATTCGCCGGACCCTATTGCCCGCGCCATCGCAGAGCAGGCGAATAACGGCTTAACGACGATGCTTCCTGGCGAAGACGCGGTGGTCTGCGCAGAGTTGCTGGCTCAGCGATTTGGGCTGCCTTATTGGCAGGTCACCGCCAATGCTACTGACGCCAATCGTTATGTTCTGCGCTGGGCGCGAGCTATCACCAAACGCAATGTGTTGCTGGTGTTCGACGGCTGTTATCACGGCACGGTGGATGACGTGATGGTACGGTACCGCGAGGGCAAAACAGTGCACCGTTCAGGTCTTGTGGGTCAAGCCTACGACTTGACCCAATACAGTCGATCTATCCCCTTCAACGATGTCGCCGCACTAGAGGCTGCTTTAGCCCAGGGCGATGTTTGCGCGCTGATGTGTGAGCCGGCGATGACGAACATAGGCATGGTCCTGCCCGATCCGGGATTCATGCAAAAGTGTCGAGAGTTGACCCTTGAATATGGCAGCCTGCTGGTCATTGATGAGACCCACACTATTTCTACCGGCATCGGTGGATGCACTCGCCAATGGGATTTGAAACCCGACTTTTTTGTGGTGGGTAAACCCATCGCAGGTGGCGTGCCCTGCGCTGTCTTTGGCGTTACCGAGCAAGTTGCTTTGGCAATGCACGACGTGCAGAAGACCGTTAGTGAAGAGAGCGGCGGGCATGGCCATAGTGGTATGGGAACGACGCTGTCTGCCAACGCGCTGGCGATGCGTTGCATGCGAGCCAATCTCGAAGAGGTCATGACAGAGTCTGCCTATCAGAACATGTTGCACTTCGCATTAGGATTGGCTAAGGGATTTCGCTACTTGTTCAAGCAGCACCAACTAAATTGGTCGGTAACAGAGTTAGGGGCGCGGTGTGAGTTTCAATTCTGTGCCACCCCGCCGAGAACCGGGGCGCAAGCCGAGGCAGCTTTTCATGACAGCCTACAGATGGCTCTGCATCTCTACCTCATCAATCGTGGGATTCTGATCACACCTTTTCACAACATGACCCTGTGCTGTCCACAGACAAGTTCATCGGATATCGACAGGCTGCTCGTTGAGTTGGATAACGCGCTAACCACGCTGCTTGTCATACCTGGGGCTCGGGTCATACCTAAATAGTTGGTCAACTGAAGACTCCACCTTTCTCAAATATTGCCAAGGCGCTTCAATGAGTGCTAAGAGGATTGATATGCAATTTGCTGATAAAAAACAGGCCGAAGATTATTTGGCCGCCCATCCTGAAGTTCTGAGCATCGAGTTGTTTCTTATCGACGCAAATGGCGTTCCTCGGGGCAAACTGTTGCATCGCGACGAACTACTGGCGATATACGAAAACGGTCGGCCGCTGCCAAGTTCCATTCTCGCCTTGACCGTACAGGGTGAAGACGTCGACGAGACAGGCTTGATCTGGGATGTCGCTGACGCCGATTGCTGGACCTACCCCTTACCGGGAAGCTTGACCTTGCAACCTTGGCGCACCAATCCCACAGGCCAAGTGCAGGTCAGCATGCACCCAACCCAAGGTACTCCCGCCGCTCCGGCCGACCCGCGACACGTACTGGTGCATACCATCGAGCGGCTGAGAGCCGATGGATTTCATCCGGTAATGGCAGTTGAATTGGAATTTTACCTGCTGGACCAGCAACGCGATGTCAACGGTCGGCCGCAGCCAGCGTTGCAGACCAACGGCGAACGCCCTCATGCACCGCAGGTTTATGGCATATACGAATTAGAGCAGCTTCAACCGTTTCTTGATGACCTCTATGCTGCTTGCGCGCTACAAGGGCTGCCAGTGCGTACTGCGATCTCCGAGTATGCTCCAGGCCAAGTCGAGTTGACTCTAGAGCATCGTTTCGACGCACTCCAAGCAATTGATGAAGGCGTACGTTACAAACGCTTGGTCAAAGGTGTGGCCAATCAGCATGGACTGCAAGCGTGCTTCATGGCCAAGCCATTCAGCGATCAGGCCGGTAGCGGTATGCATTTGCACGTCAGTCTGGCCGACGAGCAGGGTCACAATCTGTATGCGAGCGATGACCCACAGGGTACGCCGCTGTTGCGTCACTCAATTGGCGGGATGATGGCGACCTTGTTTGACTCGCTGGCTATATTTTGCCCCCATGCCAATTCATATCGCCGGTTCCAGACCGGCAGTTATGCGCCGCTGGCCAAAAGTTGGGGAGTAAACAATCGTACTGTATCGTTCCGCGTGCCCGGCGGCCCCGCGATAAGTCGGCACATCGAACACCGCATTTGCGGTGCTGATGCCAACCCCTATCTCGCCGCCGCCGCAGTACTTGCGGGCATTCATTACGGCATCACACATCAAAGCGATCCCGGCGCGGCGATTGAAGGCAATGGCTATGAGCAGGCGACCGAATTTCTACCCACCGACTGGCTTACAGCGTTGCAGGCGTTGCAACGTTCAACTTGGGCAAGTGAGGCGCTGGGAGCCGAATTCCTAAAGGTGTTTCTGGCGATCAAGTGGCGCGAGTACCGTAAATTTAACGCTGAAGTAGGGGAGCAGGACTGGCGCTGGTACCTCACTCACGCATGAGTGTTGGTCTGTCAGCGGGACTACAAGATGGATCGCTGACGGCAACGACTCAGGCGGTTTAACAGTGAGGCCGCCCGGTGTATAACCCCCGATTTTCGCTGGGTTATCGTTGGAGGATGGCGATTGCGAGCGCACTGGATGCCTTATGACTCATGGCGAGCCAGTGTTCGCAGCAACTGCTGTGGCATGCCAGCCTCTGGCACAGATCGCATGCGCATCTTGCCGCGTGGTTTAGATTTTCCGCCTTATACGCTCCTGTTTTAGAAGCTGGAAAAAGCTCTCGGCTAGAGGCTATGCGTCGACACGCTAAGACGCGCCGCTACATCAGCTACAGGCTGTTTCTTTTCGGTCACTTGATTGACCGCTGGGTTTTGAATTCTTCGGTATATCGCGGGTTGCCCATGGCACCTCCAGATTGTGCTCAATTTAAGGCCTGGAGATGTCTACGAAACCCTGGCCGATTGGAAGGGTGCTACTCAATGGCTTGCTGGCGAGGGCGGGATTTGAGGCCGCTTTCAGGAGTTGCGCACTTACCGGGCGGTGACACGCGACATCAGAGGAGGGTAGGTCCGCGCTGAGTGATTAGCTAAATTTAATCGAGAAAAATGTTTTATTGACTAAATTAAAATATCGGGTAATTATTTCTCTGCATCTGCTCGAATGCAGAGTCATTTTCAGGGTCAACCCGATGAATCAGAACACCGTGCCTTCACTGGCCAGTCTTTACATCGAGACTAATGGATCGTCATTCGACGCGTGCCAAGCGCCTTTGCTTATGCAGGGCTTCCCGGCAGAGCCGCAACGCCGCGTCACCTGGAACAATTGGATGCGCCCGCCGTTCAGTCAGTGGGGTTTTCGTAATCTGGCGCGTCTGCGTCCCTCCATTGATGTGCAGGCCGGTTCCGGGCCAGTCAGTACTTTGCAAGAATTTCCACAAGCGTTGGATGAGCTGCACTTCGACAGTGAGTGTGGTCTGGGAATTAGCGTCATCGATCACCTGGCGGCCAGTCAGACCGATGCATTTTTGGTGGTGCAGGGCGACACCGTGCTGTTCGAGCGCTACTTCAACGGTCAGCAGCCTCGAGACCGGCACATCATGTTCTCGGTGACCAAGTCACTGATCGGCACTCTCGGTGAGCAATTGGTCTGTGACGGTTTACTCAACCCAGCGTTGCCCGCAGCGTATTACGTGCCTGAGTTGGTGGGCAGCGCGTTTGGTGATGCCACCGTACGCCAGCTGTTTGACATGGCCGTGGGCATTGATTACAGCGAAGTCTATGACGACCCCAACTCGGAGAGTTCGCAATACGGCTATGCCTGCGGTTTTCAGCCTGCACCTGCGCAATACGCCCAGTTCGAGTCGTTGTACCAGTACCTGCCGTCTCTAAAAAAACGCGGCACCCACGGTGGCTTTTTTCATTACGTGACCGCCACTACCGAAGCCTTGGCCTGGGTCATGGAGCGCGCCTCGGGCAAGGCCTGCGATCAGTTACTGCAAGAAATCTGGAGCCAATTGGGGTGTGAGCGTGACGGCTACTTTATGGCCGACCCTTGGGGGCGCAGCGTCGCCGGTGCCGGTTTCAGCGCCACTTTGCGTGACATGGCGCGTTTCGGCCGCCTGCTGGCCAACGATGGTCACCAGGATGGACTGCAACTGCTGTCGACCGAGACGGTCGCACGTCTCTTCGCCGGTGCCGATCCAGCGATCTACGCCCAAGACTCCGACTTCTCCAACTGGACCCCCGGCGCTTCCTATCGCAGCCAGTGGTACGTCTTCAACGATCACAGCCAGGCGATTATGGCGGGTGGTATTCACGGCCAATACCTGTTTGTCGACAAGCCGTCCGGTGTGGTGATCGTCAAGCAGTCATCGCTGACCGACGCCGTCAGCCAATTCGATGCTGACAGCGTGCGTATGCTGCGTGCCATTGCTGCGCACCTTAGCGACTGAAACGCCCCATAAATACAAGAAATTTGCGTCCTATTCGCCTGGCTCGGCCAGGTGTTGGCGGCGCACTGCGCCGCCATTTCACTGCCCTGTAACAACAATAATCACACAGGAGCTTCATATGGTTTCGATGACGCGTTTCTCTCGAGCGCTCTTAGCGTTCGGCTCACCCCTGATCACCCACGTTGCGTTGGCTGGCTACACCTTCGAGGACGGCAACCTCAAGGGTGAGGTCAATCTCAGCGCCGGGGGGGCGACTATTTCCACCAGCAACGTCAACTTTGGCAGTGGCCGCGTCGATGTGCGCAGCGGCAAAAATGGCGGCACGGAAATTGACTGGCAGGAGTTCTACGTGAAGCCAGGTATCAAGCTGGACTACTCGCTGCAGCCTGACGTCAGCCTGCTGGCCGGCGGCTCGCTCGTGGCGGCGACGACCTTGGGCGATGGCGATGCCGGCGGCTTTACGCGCAGCTCTGACGGTGATGTGGCCGCCGAAGAACTCTACGGTGGTTTCCGCGCTGGGGAATGGACACTGACTGCCGGGCGCCAGAACTACATGATTGGTACTGGCTTCATCGTCATGGACGGCAACCTCGATCAGCTCAAGGACGGCGCCTACTGGCTTGGCCCCAGAACCGCCTTCAAGGATTCGGCCATCCTCGCCTGGGATCATGGGGCATTGAAGAGCCAGGCCTTCACCTTGCGAACCGACGACGATCTGGGTGACTTCCGCATGACGGGCGCGAACCTGGATTACAACCTCGACGACCAGGTTACGCTGGGTGCCATGGCGATGAAAGTTCATGCGCTGGGCCCCAAGGGCAGCACCGCCCCTCGATTCCGGGACGGAATGCTGGTGTACAACGTAAGGGCACTCAACGCCAAGTTGCCAGGCGTGTCCGCCCTGACGCTCAACGCCGAATACGCGCTGGAGAAAGGCAGCGGCGAGGGTGTCGATTACGATGCCAACGCTTGGTACGGCCAGGCAGACTACGCGTTTAATAGCTTGCCTCTGACGCCGGTCATCGGCTATCGCTACGCCAGTTTTTCCGGCGATGACAACATCACCGACAATCGCCAGAAAGCCTGGGACCCTCTGAGCAAAGGCTTCGTAGATTGGGGCACCTGGCTGGTGGGGGATGTTGTTGGTAACTATCTGTTGTTCAACAGCAACGAAAACGTTCAGCAGTTCTCACTCAAAACTCACCTGAACCCAACGCTGACCCTCGGTGCGATTCACTATCAGTTCTGGCTGGACGAGAAAAACTACATGGGCGCCCCCGTCAGCGATCGGCGCTTTGCCGATGAGAGCGTGGTTTTCCTCGACTGGACGCCGACTCCGTCGTTCTATACGTCACTGTCGTATAACTGGGTCAAGCCGCTGGCCGCTGCCAAGCAAGTATTCGGCGATGATCAGAAATTCAGCGCGCTGGAACTGTACTTCACCTACCGCTATTAAGTGTCGCGAGCCCCGCGGCCGCGTAGGAGTGTTTCACCATGAACAAGCATGTACGCAACACCCTGTTGTCCGTTGCACTGTCGTTGCTGACGGCGGGCGTTTCCCTGGCTGAAGAGCGCACGGTGCGCATCTATAACTGGATCGAATACTTGCCTCCGGAGATCCTCAAGAGCTTTCAGGAGGAAACCGGGATCCGTCCGATCTATGACGTGTTCGACAGCGTCGAGACCCTTGTGTCCAAACTGCTAACCGGCAACTCTGGCTATGATGTGGTCTACCCCGGCAGCACCAACCTGAGTCACTTGATCGCGGCGGGTGCTGTCCAGCCTCTGGACCGCAGCCAACTGCCGAACTGGCAGCATCTGGACCCGGAGTTCATGAAATCCCTGGAGTCGGTGGGTGACACCGGCAACCGCTACGCTGCGCCCTACCTGTGGGGCACCACGCTGATCGGCTACAACGTCGACAAGGTCCAGCAGATTCTGGGCGCCAATGTTCAGATGAACACCTGGGACATGATTTTCAAGGAAGAGAACCTCAGCAAGCTGGCCAGTTGTGGCGTCGGTTTTCTCGATGCAGCCAACGAGATATTGCCCATCGCGTTGCACTACAAGGGTCTCGATCCCAACAGCCAGAAACGCGAGGACTACCCGCAGGCTCAGGCGGCAATGATGAAGATTCGTCCTTACGTCACCTACTTCAACTCGTCGCGCTACGGCATGGACCTCGCCAACGGTGACATCTGCGTCGCTGTGGGCTGGTCGGGCGGCGTGGCACTGGCCAAACAGCTGGCCGATGCCGCGGGCAAGGGTGTGAGGGTTGAAATGGCGTTACCCAAGGAAGGTGCGCCGATGTGGTCAGACGTGATGATGGTGCCGGTTAACGCCCCCCACACCAAGGAGGCCTACGAGTTCATCAATTACATCCTGCGCCCGGATGTGATCGCCCGGATCAGCAACAAGATCGGATACCCCAACCCGAACAAGGATGCCACCGTGCTGGTGAACGCCGACATCCGTAACAATCCCAACATGTATGTGCCGGACGAAGCGCGCAAAACCCTGTTCGCTTTACGGCCCATGCCGCCAGCCATGGAGCGGATCCGCACTCGCATCTGGACCAGCATCAAGACCAATTTCTGATCATCGTGGCCCGGTGCTTTTGCGCCGGGCCACACAGGAGTGTTTGCCATGGCTGAACCATTGGATTTGATGGGCGCTGCTCCCAATCTGCAGCGGGTGCTGACCCTGTGCGTCGATATCGGCCATGGGCTGATGTTGGGGGAGAGCGAAGATGGAATGCGTTGCAACTACTCAATTCTGGGCGGGGATTTTCAAGGGCTGGACTTCAATGGTCAGGTGCTGGCCGGGGGCGAGGATTTCTTCCTGGTGCGCCCTGTGCATTACCCCAACGCAAGTCAGGTAGTGATTCGCTGCTATCGCTTCTATTGATGCCCGAGATTCACCTCTGCTGTTGAGTACGGCCTCTGTTAACCCTCGTCGCTGGCGCGCATCGCCGGTCGGACGCGTGTGGATGACAGGCAGTGCAAGGAGGTGTGACGGGCTCTTCTTCTGATCGGCGACAGGCATGTCGCCATTTTTTTGTGTGGCCGCTCGGCACAGGAGACTCACCATGTTTGTCACTTTACGAGCCCGAATTATTGTATTGGTCGGGCTATGCCTGACACTGTTGGCCTTAGCCCTGATCGGCACCGCACTCAATGAAATGAGTGGCTTGAGTCAGCGTGCCGAGGGGCTGACCTCTGCCAGCCTGACCCAGAATATCGAGGCGCGCGTGGCCGAGTCCGTTCGTTTCCAGTCCTCTGGCGTCCAGGTGTTTTTCCGCGATGCCCTGCGCGTCGCAGAAGCCTCATCAGCGGAGGTCATGCGAATCATGTCGCTGAGCCGTGGTGGGGCGCTGACACCAGAGCATGCCAGGAACTACATCACCGGGCAGTTGCAGGCCAGCTTGCAAGCCAATCCGACGTTTATCAGCACTTATGTCGCTTTCGAGCCCAATGCTTTCGACGGGCAGGACGCGCGCTTTGCCGGACAGAGCGAACTGGGTAGCAACGAGCTGGGGCGTTTTGCACCGGTCTGGTTTCGCCAGAGCGGCGGGAAGATGGAGCAAGTCACGGTGCAAGAAAAGAGCATTGTCGACGACACGCCCATGGCCGACGGCAAGGCATCCCGCATCTGGTATGACTGCCCACTACGAACGACGCAGCCTTGTCTGCTGAATCCCTATCTCGATGATGCCTCTGGCAGTCCGATACTCATGACCTCGCTGACCCTGCCAGTGATCGATCACGGTCGCGTGGTGGCGGTGCTGGGTATCGACATTCAGTTAAGCCAGATTCAGGTCGTAGCCCTGGCCGCCAAGGCAGGCTTGCCGGGGCAGGCTGGGGATGTGTGGATTGTCAGCGCCTCTGGACTGGTTGCTGGCAGTACGCTGGACAAGGATGCACTGGGCGGTCGATTCAAGGAACCTGGCGTGGAGTCTTCCGCATTATTGCCAGGACAATCACGACCGCTGCAGGATTTGCTCGTCAATCAGAGGTTCTCACCCATTCCCGGGGCCGAGCCTTGGCGCATTGTGGTCAAGCTACCCTCGGAGCAGATGTTCGCACCGCTGCTTAAGTTGCACGAAGCGATGAATGAGCACCTGCTCGCTGCCGTGCAAAAGGAAGTGCTGATAGGTTTGGCGCTGGCGGTATTTGGACTGGTGGTGATCTGGCTAGCGTCCCGGAGCATCGTGCGACCACTGCAGGCAATGTCGCGGATGGCCGACGATCTGGCCCGTGGCGAGGGCGATCTGGTCAAGCGCCTGGATTACTCCCGTGCCGACGAACTGGGCGGGGTGGCCAGCGGGCTAAACGCTTTTCTTGATGTGTTGCAGCCTATCGTCATCCGGCTCAAGGACTCTATGACCGAGTTGCGGGCGGCGGCGGCCAGATCTGCCCAAGACAGCACCGACAACTTGCAAACCATGGAGCATCAACGCCAGGACATCGATCAAGTCGCAACGGCTATGTACCAGATGAACCTTTCGGCGCAGGAGATAGCTCGTAATACCGCATCGGCATCGCAAGCGACGGGGACTATTTTGCAGACCATCGACGACGGCACCGGGCTGATCGAAAGAACCACCCGGATAGTTGCTCGTCAGGGCGAGGACCTGGCCAACGCCAACCGCCAGGTCAACCAGCTATCCATCAAGAGTGAAAAGATCGGCAGCGTCCTCGACATCATCCGCGACATCGCCGAACAGACCAACCTGCTGGCGCTCAACGCAGCCATCGAGGCTGCACGGGCTGGCGAATATGGAAGAGGGTTTGCCGTGGTGGCCGATGAGGTGCGCAACCTGTCCAGTCGTATTCAGGATTCGATCCAGGAAACGCGCTCGATCATCGAAGACCTGCAGCAAGATACCGTCGTCGTCGTGCATTCGATGACTCTGAATCAGAATCTCGGCCAAGAACTGGCGGCGCTGTTTGGTGCGTTAGTCGAGTCGTTGTACGGCGTTGGTGAAGGCATAGGTCGGGTGGCTCAGATGAACGTCCAGATTGCCAGCGCTGCCGAAGAACAGAGCGCGGTGTCGGAGCAGATCAATAGTTCGGTCGGTCGCATCCGCCGGCTCAGCGAGGACCTGACGGTCAGTGCACGTGAATCGGCGCAGGAGATCGCCGATGTCAGTGGACAGGCCACAGAGCAAGGACGTTTGCTGGAGCGTTTCAAGACCTGAGGTGAGGGACACTGTGGCCGGTCATGCCAGCCACCTGCCTGGGCTATCGCGTACAGCAAGTCTCAAAGGAGACTGGCGAGGTCCAGTCGTTCAAGGGTTTGAGCATCCAGCACCAACTGCGTCGAACGCGCCAGGCTATTGAGTTGCTCCAGGTTGGTGGCACTCGCAATGGCAGAGGTAATACCGGGTTGGTGCATGACCCAGGCCAGGGCGATTTCCGCAGGTGAGACCTGCTGTTCCTGCGCCACCTGATGCAGAACGTGCAAAATGCGCATCCCACGCTCATCGAAGTACTTTTCCAGGTCGTCGCGGCGAGCACTATGCGTCAGGTCATTCAGACCTTTGTATTTGCCACTGAGGAAACCCGAGGCCAGGCTGAAGTAAGTCAGGACCTCACAGTCTTCGGCCACGGCAAATGCACGCAACTGCTGTTCGAAGTCATGGCGATCATAGAGGTTGTACTCCACCTGAAGGCAGGCGTAATGGGGCAGGGCGCGGCGATCGGCAGAGGATTTAGCGGCTTGTAGATCTTCCAGGGTGTAGTTGGATGCGCCGATCGAGCGAACCTTGCCGCAGGCGATCAACGTGCTGTAAGTCTCCAGGGTTTCCTCGTGAGCTGTCGAGGCATCCGGGTAGTGGGAGAAGTACAAATCGATGTAATCGGTTCGCAGTCGACGCAGCGAATCATCCACGGCTTGCAGGATTCTGCCTTTCGAGAGCCCTTGCTGATGGGGCGAGAGTTCGGCCCCGACCTTGGTGATGATCTTCACTTCACTGCGTCGGTGGCTGTTCTGACTCAGCCATTTGCCAATGATGGCTTCCGACTCGCCGCCGCTATTGCCACTGGCCCAGATGGAGTAGGCGTCTGCGGTATCAAAGGTGTTGATGCCGAGTTCAAACGCTGCGTCTAGTAGCTTCAGCGAATCTTGTTCGTTGACGGTCCAGCCAAAGACATTGCCGCCCAGCACCAGGCGTGAACTCTCCATCGTTGAACTGCCCAAATAGTCTTTTTTCATACCGGTCCGCCGTTTGAGTTAATAGTCAGTCCTCTGGTTTCTGGCGTTCAGCCAAACACCCCGCGAGGTGATTGCATCTGTGTGTTTTCTCAGGCCCGCATGCCGTAAAAGAGCAACTCGGTGATGTGCCTTACCTGAGCGGAGTGGGACTCGACATCCGGCTGCTCCTGGTTGACCAATCTGAACAACTGCAAGTGTGAATAGTCGTTCAACAGGAAAGAGGCCAGGTCGACGTCGAGGTCGGCGCGAAGTTTGCCGGCCTGCTGCAACTCTCTGAGCAACCCACTGATTTCAGTTCTGAGTGCATCGTTCATGGCGCGATAGCCTTTGGGCAGCCCGTTGTCGCCGCCAAACAATATCAGTGGCAGCAGTTCACGCCAGAGGCTGGGGTGCATGACCTCCAGTGCGTAACCGGTCAACCGCCGCTCCAGGTAACACATGGCATCGACCGGATCCTCAATGTCAGGCATCTGGCTGCGGGCGTCCTTGATGGCACGTTGGTCGGCGTCGTGCAGGATTTCCAGAATGATTTCCTGTTTGTTACCGAAGTACTTGAACACCGTGGGCGCTGACACCCCAGCCTGGTTGGCAATTTGTTCGATGGTTGTGTTCTGGAAACCCTGGCGCTCAAACAGCTCGATGGCTGCCTTGCTGATGGCTTGGCGTCGTTCGACTTTCTGACGTTCACGTAGTCCGCTCACAGGTGATCCTTGTCGCTATGAATAGGGGGGCGGATGTCGCCCAATCATCCATTCAAAATACTTAATCGAGTAAAACATTTAAAGCACTAATTTCTGCAATGCACTCTCTCGCGGGAGCAAAAGACCTCGAAGGGCATTCGGAGAAATGATTTGTTACCTGGATACCGTTGTTCACCTATTTGGGGCGCGCTGGGCCATTTCGTAGCACACGGTGAGTATCGCGCCGATCTAAAGAACATCGGGTTTTGAGTCAGAACTCCTTTCTAATTAAGAACTTGAGGCAATTCTAAACAGGCTGGCACGGTTTCTGCCTTTTTGAATCTATGGATAATTGGATACAAAAAAGCAAAAGGTGACTTTATGCAATTCGCTCCCACCTACGTTGAACGTCAGCCCCTGACCGCCGAGGAGGAGGCTTACAACTTTTTGCTGGAAGCGATCTGCGGCGGTCGTTTCCGCAAAGGCGACCGCCTGATCGCCGAGGATATCGCCAGTGAAATCGGCATGAGCCGGATGCCAGTGCGCGAAGCCTTTCGCCGTCTTGATGCTCAAGGCCTGGTGACCCTGAGGCCCAACCGCGGCGCCATTGTCAGTGGTCTGGATTTCGACGAGTTGCACGAAGTCTTCGAAATGCGCAGTGCCCTCGAGGGCCTGGCCATCCGCGTGGCCGTGGCGAAAATCGGCGAGCGTCAGCTGGCGGCTTTGGAACGCATGCTGGACGAGATGGATGACTACCGCGACGAAAGCGCCGAGTGGGTCAGACTTCATCGTTCCTTCCATGAGTACCTGTGCAGCCTCAGCGGCCGTCCTCGGCTGATGAAGCAGATCTCGGCGCTGTATTCGCTAATTGAGGCGCCAATGCGCCTTTGGCTGCAACACAGCGAAAAACCCTTGAGCGCTCGCCAGGAACACGCGGTGATCCTCGATGCCATTCGTTCAGGCGATGTCGACCGAGCCGAGGCGATAGTGCGCGAGCACATCGAGGGCACGGTGCCGGCGCTGATCCAGTTTCTGCAATCGGAAAAATAGAATCGGGCTCAAACCCGACAGTGTTTTGACTTTGAGTACTGCCCCGTTACTAAACAACTGGAGTGTCTCGTCGTGCATAAACGCCATATGTTACTTGCCGCTGTATCCCTCGGGCTCTGTGCACAGTGGGCGGTTTCCGCGCCCCAAGTGCCGGAGCGACTGCAAAAGGCCGACAAACTCACGTATTGCTCGGGCATGGACTCACCGCCTTTGGTGTCTTTCGATGAGGCGCAAAAACCCAGGGGCCTGACGGTCGATCTGGGGCTGGAAATCGCCAAGCGGTTGGGAAACAAACCGGTGCAATGGCGGGTCATTCCTTTCTCCGGGTTGCTGCCGGCATTGCTCGCCCAGCAGTGCGACATGATCGTTGATCAGCTGTTCGACAAGCCCGAACGCCGGGAGGTGATCGACATCGTCAACTACATGTATTCCAGTCAGGCAGTGGTCGTTCCCAAAGGCAATCCCAAGGGCATCAAAACCCTGGAAGGACTGTCCGGGCACAAGGTGGCAGTGCTCAATGGCTCGACGATCAAAACCTTGCTGGACGCCGAAAACGAAAAGCTGACCAAGGCTGGCAAGACCCCAATGAAACTGGTGGTTTACAACACTGACACCGACGCCTTTCAGGCGCTGCGCATCAGTCAGGTAGACGCTTACGGCACGACCGTGGAAACCGCCGGTTACTACGCCGCCATGGCGCCCGATCTGTTCGAGGAAGGGGTGCCGGCCTTCAGCCGGATTCTCACTGGCTTGGGCATTCGCAAGGATGATCCGCAGCTCACTGCAGCGGTACAACAGGTCATCAGTGACATGCGCAGCGACGGCAGTTACGTGCAGTTGCTGAGCAAATGGCATGTTTCCAGCGACACACTCGACTGAGGCGAACGCTCGATGAATTTCAATTGGGATGTGTTCTGGCAATACCTGTTGCAGCCCAGCGGGGTGTACCTCACCGGACTCTGGCTGACGTGCCTGATCAGTGTGTTGGCGATGGCCTTGGGCTGTGTACTGGGACTGGCGGCGGCGCTGATGCGTCTGTCGCGCAACCCGTTGCTCAACCTTCCGGTACGGTTTTACGTGTGGCTGATGCGCGGCACACCGCTGTTGGTGCAGATCGTCTTTCTGTACACCGCATTGGCGGCCGGCGGGATCTTCCGATTTGAGGACGTGCAACTGTTCGGTTTAGTAGTGCCGGGCAATATCCAGGCAGCGATTATCGCCCTAGGTCTGAACGAAGGCGCTTACATGGCCGAGATCATTCGTGCCGGGATTGGCGCCGTGGACAAAGGACAGTACGAGGCTGGGCGTTCGCTGGGCATGACCTTCGACAAACTGATGCGGCGCATTGTTCTGCCTCAGGCGTTCCGGGTCATCGTTCCGCCATTGGGCAACGAGTTCAACGTGATGCTCAAGAATACGACGCTGGTCAGTGTGATTGGCGTGCAAGAGTTGCTGCTGAGCACGCAAATGGTCACGTCGGCGACATTCCGGGTATTTGAACTGTACCTGGTGGTGGCGATTTATTTCCTGCTGCTGACCACCCTCTGGGGCTTCTTCCAGCGTTGGTTGGAAGCGCGTTTCGGACAGTCCGATCGACCCGCACCGCCAGCGGCTAGTAGTCGCATGTTCGGTCGCAGCACGCTGAAATTGCTGAGGGGGCGTTAAGCATGGCGCACAAAAGTGAAGAACTGATCATCGAGGCCCTGGACATTCACAAGTCCTTCGGCGACCTGGAGATTCTCAAGGGGATTTCCTTGCAGGTGCGGCGGGGTGAAGTGGTGGTGTTGATCGGCGCTTCGGGCTCGGGCAAGACCACCTTTATTCGCTGTATCAATCTGCTGGAAGACATTCAGGGTGGGCGCATTCGCGTCAACGGTCGCTCCATGGGTTACCGCGAGCGCGCTGATGGCAGCCTGGTGCGCGACTCCGAGCGCAACATCGCTCGCCAGCGTCGGGACATAGGCATGGTCTTCCAGCGTTTCAATCTGTTCCCCCACATGACCGCGCTGGAAAACATCATTGAGGCACCGATCCAGGTGCTAGGCGTGCCACGCGCCGAAGCGTTGGAACAGGCCCGGGGCTTGCTCGCCCGTGTCGGTCTGGCGGACAAGGCAATGCATTACCCCTCGATGCTGTCCGGTGGACAGCAGCAGCGCGTGGCGATTGCTCGGGCGTTGGCGATGAAGCCACAGGCCATGCTGTTTGATGAGCCTACCAGCGCTCTGGATCCCGAAACCGTGGGCGAGGTCCTGCAGGTGATGAAGCAGTTGGCCGATGACGGCATGACCATGGTGGTGGTCACTCATGAAATGGGTTTTGCCCGAGAAGTCGCTGACCGCGTGGTGGTCCTCGATCAGGGTGAACTGATCGAACAGGGGCCGCCGGAGCAGATCTTCAGTCGACCGACTCACCCGCGGACCCAGGCCTTTCTCAGTCGCGTGCTGTGATCTTTTCAGTCAGGTCTTTTATCTCCGGGTAATGAAACCGGATCACCTCCGGCTAGTGAATCTTTGTTTGGAAGAACTTTTGCTATGTTGAAATTTTCTGCCCACGAATATCCCTATGCGTCGCAACGTCAGAGTGTGTTTGCCCGCCATGGCATGGTCGCGGCTTCCCAGCCACTGGCTGCTGAGGCCGGCATCGAGATCATGCGCAATGGCGGCAATGCGATTGATGCCGCGATTGCCACGGCAGCAGCGCTTACTGTGGTTGAACCCACTGGCTGCGGCTTGGGCGGCGACGCCTTTGCCCTGGTCTGGAGCAAGGGCCAATTGCACGGGTTGAACGGCAACGGCCAGGCGCCAACAGCGCTGACGATCGATGCAGTCAAGGCTGGCGGTCACGAGCAGATGCCACTCTACGGCTGGACGCCGGTCACGGTGCCCGGTTGCCCGTCGGCCTGGGCGGAGTTGTCCAAACGGTTCGGCAAGCTGCCCTTTGCCGAGTTGTTGCAGCCCGCCATCAGCCTGGCCCAGGAGGGCTTCCCATTGTCACCGGTGGTCGCCCGTCAATGGCAGACTGCTCTGGATGAATTCAGCCCCCATCGAGACCCGGTGCTCGACGTCTGGTTCGACACGTTCCTCATCGATGGCCGTGCACCCAAGGCCGGTGAGTTATTCCGTAACCCGTCGCAAGCCCGAACGTTGGAAGAGTTGGCGAACAGCGCTTGCGAAAGCCTCTATCGCGGCGATCTGGCTCAGCGTCTGGATGCCCATTCCCGCGCCACCGGCGGCTATCTGCGAGCCAGCGACCTGCGGGACTATCGCGCTCAATGGGTAGATCCGATCAGCATCAACTACCGCGGCTACGACGTGTGGGAAATCCCCCCTAGCGGGCAAGGATTGGTGGCCCTGATGACCCTGAAAATCCTTCAGGGCTTTGACTTCGATCACCGAGACAGCCAGCAGACCTGGCATCGTCAGTTGGAAGCTATGAAGCTGGCCTACAGTGACGGCCTTCATTACATCACTGACCCACTGCACATGCGTGTGGCCGTGGCTGACCTTCTCAGCGATGCCTATAGCCGCCAACGTCGCGAACAAATCACTGATCAGGCGTGCGAACCCAATCCCGGCGATCCCCACGCTAGCGGCACGGTGTACCTGGCCACGGCGGATGCGGAGGGCAATATGGTGTCCTTCATCCAGAGCAACTACCACGGCTTTGGTTCCGGTGTAGTGCTGCCAGACAGCGGCCTCGCCTTGCAGAACCGCGGACAGGAATTCAGTCTCGACCCCGACCATGCCAACTGCCTGGCACCGGGCAAAAAAACCTTTCACACCATCATTCCCGGTTTCATCAGTAAAGGTGACGCACCGGTGGGGCCGTTCGGCGTCATGGGCGGCTACATGCAGCCCCAAGGCCATGTGCAGATGGTCATGAATCTGGTGGATTTCGGTCTCAACCCCCAAGCCGCGCTGGACGCTCCGCGGTGGCAATGGCTAGGGGATATGAAGGTCGGCATCGAACACGGGGCGTCTCGGGACTTGGCCGCTTCGCTGGCACGGCGCGGACACCAGATTCAGATTGATTGCGACCTGATCAACTATGGCCGAGGGCAGATTATCATCCGTGACCCGGACACCGGTGTGCTGTGCGGTGGTACCGAGCCGCGGGCCGATTCCCATATCGCCGTGTGGTAGCCGGCCGCTTAAAACAAAAAAAGAGACTACGGTCTAATGCCAGTCAGTTAAGCTGACTGGCATTTTTATTTTTGATCGGATACTTCGGGGATTTGAGTCTGATAGCCCGTGGAATTCTGTTACAGACTATCGGGGTCCCCGAAGAACATCTGAATCCGCGACCGTAACCACCGCTCCCCCGGATCATTATCCTGCGACCCACGCCAAGCCATGTGCAGCTCAAAACTGCGCACCGGCAACGGCGGATCTTCCGCCCGCACGCCACCGGCAGCAGTCAACGCTTCAGCGGTGTAATCCGGGACAGTGGCCACGATATCAGTCCCGCTGATCAGTGTGCTCAACCCATTGAACTGCGGCACCGCCAGCACCACATGCCGTTTGCGCCCCAGCTTCTCCAGTTCTTCATCGATAAAGCCGCTCAGGTCGCCCGCGAACGAAACCAAGGCATGGGGGCGGGCGCAGAAGTCATCCAGGCTCAACGGTCCCGGTACCGTGTCGGCGCGTAACAGTTTCGGCATGCTGCGGCGCAGCACTTTGCGCTTGGCGTTGGCCGGCAGGTCAGCAGTGTAGCTGACACCAATGGAGATCTCGCCCGAGGCGAGCAGGCTCGGCATCAGGATGTAGTTGGCCCGACGCACCACCAGCACGATTCCCGGCGATTCCGCGCGCAGCCGTTTGAGCAGCATTGGCAGCAGCGCGAATTCAACATCATCCGACAAGCCGATGCGGAACACCGCGGTGCTGGTCGCCGGGTCGAATTCCGCCGCACGACTGACCGCGGTGGAAATCGAATCCAGGGCCGGCGAGAGCAGGGCGAAGATTTCCACTGCTCGGGCGGAAGGCTCCATGCTGCGGCCGGTACGCACGAACAACGGGTCATCGAACAGCCCGCGCAGGCGCGAGAGCGCCGCACTGATGGCCGGCTGGCCGAGGAACAGTTTTTCCGCAGCGCGGGTCACGCTGCGTTCGTGCATCAGTGTTTCGAAAACGATCAACAGGTTCAGGTCGACACGACGCAGGTCATTACGATTCATCTGGAGTCCTGGCAGAGTCAGCAAACTTGACGTGAGCGGCCATATGAGAACAATGGCCGGCATGAATCTTACGGGGAAAGACTGGTACTCTGCACAGGGTAATTCAGTTTTTTCTGAAAGGCTGCTTCGGTTTTTCACGGCATTGGATGATGTCGCCGTCGCTGCGGAATCAATGACAGGCATGTCGACTATTAATAGCCACTGATGGTCTTGGGTAGAAAGCCCAGATAGAGTTCAGGGCATTAGAGGTTACTTTGACGAGGTTTGCGATGTCCCGCACGATCCGTTTTCACAAGTTTGGTCCAGCCGAGGTGCTCAAATGCGAAGAGCATGCGGCCGCTCTGCCTGCGCCGGGCGAAGTGCAGGTGCGCGTCGAAGCGATAGGCATCAGCTGGTATGACATTCTCTGGCGCCAGAACCTGGCATCGTCCCATGCTCGTCTGCCTTCGGGCCTGGGTCATGAAATGGCCGGCGTGGTCACGATGGTCGGCGAAGGTGTCGATGACTTGGCCGTTGGCGACAAAGTCGCCAGCTTCCCGGCCGAAAGCCCCAACGACTATCCGGTCTACGGCGAACAGATCGTTCTGCCACGCACGGCGCTGACCCGCTACCCGGACGTGCTCAGCCCGATCGAAGCCAGCGTTCACTACACGCCGCTATTGATCGCTTATTTTGCCTATGCCGACCTGGCGCGAGTCAAACCCGGGCAATTTGCCCTGGTGACCGACGCCAGCCACTGCGCCGGACCGTCGTTCGTGCAACTGGGCAAAGCCCTTGGTGTGCGGGTGATTGCTGCGACCAAAAGCACGGATGAGCGTGAGTACCTGCTGTCCCTGGGCGCCGAGAAAGTCATCGTCACCGAAGAACAGGATCTGCTGATGCAGATCAACAAGATCACTGATAACCGCGGCGTCGATGTGGTGTTCGATGGCCTTGGCGGGCCGCAGATGTCGCTGCTCGGCGATGTGCTCGCCCCTCGGGGCAGCCTGGTGCTCTATGGCCTGCAAGGAGGTAACCAGACGCCGTTCCCGGCCTGCGCGGCGTTCCAGAAGAACATTCAGTTTTTCGTGCACTGCATCGGTAACTTCACCGGCAAGCCGGAACTGGGCATCATTCAGGACCAGGTCGCATTACAGCGTGCCCTGCGTGACATCAACCAACTGACCGCCGACCGCGTGCTGCTGCCGCTCAAAACCCGGGTCTTCCCGTTTTCCGAGTTTGTCGAAGCGCACCGCTATATGGACGAATGCCCCTGTCGCGAACGGGTCGCCCTTCAGGTCGAACCTGCCTGAGCCCTTCCTCTGCCAAGAGTCCGTGCGAATACGGACTCTTCTGCTGGCAGTCACTCCCAAATGAGACGTGCCATCGATCTGTCGGTGGGCCGGTTCAGCAACTGAACTGGTTTTTGCTCTCGATCTGTATCTTCTAATCATTATGTAAGCCCTGATAATTGAATGATTACTTTCATCTCAAGGAAAGAGTCATGGCCGAGTATCAGGCTGAAACTCCTCAATGCGCGCCGGCAATATATGCTCAACAAATAATGCGGCGTCGCTCAGTTGTCTTACATTCATGGGCAACTTCTTTCTTTATTTCTTGTGCTAAGTGTCTGTGGGACGCTGTCGGAAATTTCCTAGGAAAACCCGTGGGAGCCCAAGGCACCCGCTCTGCGGGGCCTCGCGCCGATATAGGTCTCCCTGGGTTACCCGTAGCGTTCAATTATTTCAAATAATTACACAATGCTTAAGTGCTAGCATTTGAATAACAGCACCGGCACTCCATTCATGACAAACAACCTGTTGCGCAATACACCTCGTTACTTGCGTGGCATCGCACTTTTGAGTCACAGGTAAATAATGATGACCGCTACCCATGATCAGGCAATGAACTATGTTTATCAGCAAATGCTGCAGCGCTTGCTGGGTTTTTTCTCTCGCGCCGAACGCACGGCATTGCAATTGCTGATTCAGCGCCTGGTGATGTCCGCAGGAGGTTTGGAGCGTATCGGCGATTACAAGGTGCTGTCGATCCAGTCAGGGTCCCGCGACAGCTGCTACACCCTGGCGCTACTGCGTGCCGCGCAGTTGAGTATTGCCAGCCGGGCACCGGCGACATTTCAGCTGCGAGTGGCGACCTTGCGCTTGAACGGTGCGGCCTCGACAGCCTTGGAAAACATCCATCGCAGCTGCAGTGCATTGTTTCTCTACGACGATCCCCGGGTCGAAGTGTTGATGGTCGATAATCGCGAAGTCCTGCCGTTCAATCATCTGGCGCCGATCTCCGAAGCCGGTCGTGAGTCGAATCGGCTCAATCTGCTGATGGTCGGGCACCGCCGTGTCTGGGACGGGCCGCTTGATCTGTGGGATGACGGGTATCTGGCGACCGGCGAGTTTTACGGACAAATCGCCCGTTGGGACCAGGGTGTCGACGCATTGATCAGTAGCGATACACCCCGTCGACAGAAGCAGTTTCTCGAGGGGTTGAATCGTGCGGCGGCCAAGGCCGGGCTCAAGGCGCCGGACCGTCACGAAACGGGCTACGAGTGTCTGTTCGCGCGACTCGATGAATTGGGCAGCGATTGCTACCGCGAGTTTTATCCTGAGTCTGCCCAGGCGGCGTGGCGTCCCGCCGAACGTTTTGAAGCGTGTCGCCGCACGACCTTCATCGATATTCACGACATGCTGGTCAGCAACCTGGAAGAGCGCTGGCCACTGCTCACCGATTTCCTCGGGTTTCAACCTGACGAGTTGTCGGCCCAGCTCAGTGATAACGGCTACGTCAGCTTGTCGATATCCGCGCATCTTCGTGGCTTGCAAGCGTGCTTTGTACAGGGTCGCAGCTACGAGGAAGGCATTGGCGAGTACCTGCAGCGGGCGCTGGTGATGATGCGCCGCAAACATGTTCCAGAGCGCTTTTGCGAACAGGCCATGGAAACCTTCGGCAACCCGATGACGATGACCGACCAGCGCGCATTGGCATCGGCTGAAGCACAAAAGAGCCTTGGTTTGAGCGAGGCTCAACTGGTGTGTCTACTGTTTGCCCCGTTTGTCGATAACGGCGCGGCGCTTGAGCATTTTCTCCGTCAGTGCCATCCCGGCATGCTCGTGGCGTTGCCGGACTTGCACCGGGCGATGCAGGGCGGCCCGGCTCCCGAGCAGGTTCTGCAATGGATGGTCGATGTCAGCGGGTTGCCCGTGAGTCTGATCAGTACGCTTTACCGCATGGGGCCGGTGGTTCGGGATGAGGGCAGGGCTCTCGGCCTGGAAAGCGTCGAGGTGGGTGGGCAAGCTGAAGTCGGGGAGCCTGGCAATGAAACGACGGTGTCTGGCGAATGGTCGACGGGCCGGTGAAAGTGACTGGTTCGACGGATCCGGCAAGGATGCGTCACGACGTTCGTAGTCTGTTCGGCCATTACCCATGAAAGGACCACGAGATACCGATTTTGCGTACCAGGCGGTGTACCGTTACCTGACTAACCTGATCAATGAGCCGGGCAGTGACATGCAAGTGCGCCTGCCTTCATTGCGGCAGTTGGCGCACCGCCTGAGTGTGTCGATCTCGACCATTCAGTACGCTTATTCGCTGTTGGAAAAGGAAGGGCGCGTCTATTCAGTGGCCAAATCAGGCTACTACGCACTCCCCGTGTCCTCAATCGGCATGCCCGGTAGTGGCAAGGACCTGCTCGAAACGGTTTACGTCAACGCCAGGCGTCCCGGCATGCTGGTGCTGAGCGCCGATGAACCGGCGTTATTACAACCCCTGGATAGCCCGTTGTTGTTACTGGAGAGAGAACTGCTGCGCCAGTATCCGCGCCAGCCGCAACCGTCTTCGCAACCCTGCGGCGAGCTGGAGCTGCGCGCAGCCCTGGCAGCGCGCTACACCACTTCGCCGACCCGTTGCTGGCATGCTGATGATGTCTATATCGGCGCCGATCTGCGTGGCGTACTGGAAATATTGATCGCCGTCCTTGGCCTCAAGGATGCTGTGGTGGTGGTCGAATCACCGTGCGACTGGGCTATTTTGCGCCTGTTTCAAGACGCGGACGTGCAGGTGGTCGAGCTGCCGCTGCAAGCCCATGGCGGCCTGGATCCTGAGCAGTTGAAGCAGCTGCTTGAGACTGAGCAGGTGCGACTGGTGATGCTTTCATCGAGGCTGAATATGCCCCGGGGCAGTGTGGCGCCTGACAGCAACAGGCAAATCACCGCACAGTTGCTGGAGCGACACGGCAGTTGGGTGCTGGAAAACGATTGTTACGGCGAGCTCGAATTCGAGCCGAGCGGCCTGCGGCTTCGTGATCTGCTGGACCCGGATCGGCTGATCGTGTTCTCCACATTCGAGAAAATCATCGGGTCGGAGGCGCCCTTCGGCTATCTGCTGTCGCGACAGCTGCGCGCCGAATTGCAACGGCACTTTCTGCTGCGCGCGTTTCGCTTGTCACTGATTCGTCAGAAAGCTATTGCGCGGCTGTACAGCAACGGACGCATTGATCAACACCTGCTGGTGTTGCGTCGACTGCTCAAGGAACGCATGGTGCAGATGACTCGGTTGCTGGAAGAGCGTCTGCCCGATGCGTTGCACTTCGTTGAGCCCCGGGGCGGAGCGACAATCTGGATTCGTTCGTTGCGCCAGGTCGATGTGCGTCGAGTGTTCGAGCGTTTGCTCAAGCAACATGTGGTGATTGCGCCGGGGGAGCTGTTCAGCCTGCAGGGCCTGCACGGACAGCACTTGCGCCTGAGTCACACCTTCGGTGGTCACCACGACCTCGCCGATGCGTTGGGTCTGTTGGCGGATGCCTTGCGCCTGGAATCGATCGACTGAGCCGAGGCGCAAACCCTCTTCGGAGCCTGACAATCGATAACATCGCGCCAGGAGCAAACTGTCAGTAAACTGCGCTCTATTCCCGAACCACTCTTTCTCAGAGGTTTTGCATGACACTCAGTCCTTTTGCGGGCAAACCGGCACCGGCAGAACTGTTGGTCGACATCCCGCGACTGGTAACGGCCTATTACACCGGCCAGCCCGATGCAGCCATTTCTACCCAACGCGTCGCCTTTGGCACGTCCGGACACCGAGGTAGCTCGTTCGATCTGAGTTTCAACGAATGGCACGTTCTGGCCATCAGCCAGGCGATCTGCCTGTACCGCGAAGCCCAGGGCATTGACGGTCCATTGTTCGTCGGGATCGACACCCACGCGCTGTCCACGCCGGCCGGTGCCAGCGCCCTGGAAGTCCTGGCGGCAAACGGCGTGACGGTGATGATTGCCGAAGGCGACGAGTACACGCCGACGCCGGCCATTTCCCACGCGATTCTTTGCTACAACCGTGGTCGAACTTCGGGCCTGGCAGACGGCATCGTCATCACCCCGTCTCACAACCCGCCACAAAGCGGTGGCTACAAGTACAACCCTACCAACGGCGGCCCGGCCGATACCCACATCACCAAGTGGATCGAAGCCAAGGCCAACGAGCTGCTGGCGGCCAAACTCGCCGGCGTCAAACGCATCAGCTACGAGCAGGCCCTGAAGGCCAGCACCACCCATCGTCACGATTACCTCAACACCTATGTTGCTGACCTGATCAACGTGATCGACTTCGACGCCATCCGCGATGCGAAGCTGCGTCTGGGTGTCGATCCGCTGGGCGGAGCAGGGGTGCGCTACTGGTCGGCGATTGCCGAGCATTACCGCCTGGACCTGGAGGTGGTGAATAAACAGGTTGATGCGACATTCCGTTTCATGACCGTCGATTGGGACGGGCAGATTCGTATGGATCCATCATCCAGCCACGCCATGCAAGGTTTGATCGGTCTGAAAGAGCGTTTCGACGTGGCCTTTGCCTGTGACCCGGATCACGACCGCCATGGCATCGTGACCCCGTCCGGTGGTTTGCTGGCACCCAATAACTACCTTGCGGTGTCGATCGATTACCTGTTCCAGAACCGTCCGCAGTGGCGTGCCGATGCGGCTGTGGGTAAAACGGTGGTCAGCAGTGGCTTGATCGATCGCGTCGCCAAACGCCTGGGCCGCCGTCTGTACGAAGTGCCGGTTGGCTTCAAATGGTTTGCCGACGGCCTGTTCGACGGCTCCCTCGGATTTGGTGGCGAAGAAAGCGCCGGCGCGTCGTTCCTGCGCAAGGACGGCAGTGTCTGGTGCACCGACAAGGATGGCTTGATTCCGGCGCTGCTGGCGGCTGAAATGACTGCCCGCACGGGGCGTGACCCAAGTCAGGCTTATCGCGCGTTGACTGATGAACTGGGCGAACCGTTCTCGGTACGGGTCGATGCCAAGGCCAACCCTGAGCAGAAAGCGCTGCTGAGCAAATTGTCGCCAGACCAGGTCACCTCCACTCAACTGGCGGGCGAAGCGATCCAGAGCATCCTCAGCCATGCACCGGGCAACGACCAGGCCATTGGCGGTCTGAAAGTCATGACCGAGAACGGTTGGTTCGCGGCACGTCCGTCGGGCACTGAGGACATCTACAAGATCTACGCGGAAAGCTTTGTGAGCGACGATCACCTGAAGCAGTTGGTGGCAGAAGCTCAGACACTGGTGGATGGCGCGATCTCTGCGAAGTGATTGAGGGCCCTGTGGCGAGGGAGCTTGCTCCCGCTGGGGCGCGAAGCGGCCCCAAATCGGTTGGCGAGGTGTAACAGGTACACCTCGCCGGTTGGATTACGACTGCTTCGCAGCCGGACGGGAGCAAGCTCCCTCGCCACAAATGAAAATGAAAAAAGGGGCAACCATCAACGGTCGCCCCTTTTTTTTTCCGCATTTACCGCATCAAGCCACATCCACCAACACAATCTCACTGTCCTCAATCGCGGTTACGCGCAACACCTGCTCATCGACAATCGCGACACCGTCTCGAGCTTGTGCACGCAAGCCATTGACTTCAATGGCCCCAGTGGCTGGAACCAGATAAGCCCGACGGCCGCTGTCCAGGTGATACTCCGCAGACTCCCCGGCCTTCAGATTCGCCGCCACCAGGCGCGCATCGGCGCGAATGTGCAGGCTTTGATCGTCGCCGGCCTTGCCGCTGGCCAGGGTCACAAAACCTTCGCGCTCGCCTTTGGGGAATGGCTTGGCACCCCACGACGGTGCCGAACCGGCTTCGTTGGGGATGATCCAGATCTGAAAGATCCGGGTTTCGGTCGCTTCCAGGTTGTACTCACTGTGAGCGATCCCGGTGCCAGCACTCATGACCTGAACGTCGCCCGCTTCGGTGCGGCCCTTGTTACCGAGGTTGTCCTGGTGAGTAATCGCGCCTTCACGAACGTAGGTGATGATTTCCATATCCCGGTGTGGGTGTTGCGGGAACCCGGTGCCGGGGGCAATCACATCGTCGTTCCATACCCGCAGGTTGCCCCAGTTCATGCGTTTGGGGTCGTGGTACTCGGCGAACGAAAAGTGGTGATGGGCATCCAACCAGCCATGGTGCGCGCCGCCCAGCGAATTGAAGGGTCTGAGTTCAAGCATGATCGTCTCCTGAAAAGGTTCGTCATGGGGCAGAGCGCCTGAGCCACAGACGAGAACCAGTGGTTGATGGCGAGCATGATCTATCAGGTACCAATCGATAAAAAGCGTAAAAAATGCCTCAATACAATCGAATTAGTTGATATCAAATAACCTCGAAATATTCTCATCCAGCCTTCACTTCATCGCATAAGCCAATGACCTGTAAGCATTTCACTAGAACTCAGCGGCAAATGCAGACACCATAGCCCTCAACAGCCTCACACCCTGGAGTCCGTCCGCGTGCCGCAACACACCCCCGATCTTCCTCCTGAACTTCGCCCTTTGGCTGAGATGCCTTTGTTCAAGCGCCTGGCCGCCCGGTTCTTTGGCCACGGCCTTACCCGTCTGCGCGCGCAACACCGTGCATCCTGGCTGCACGGGCAAGCCGACGGTTTTCGCAGCGGTCACAGCGCCGGGGTGGATTACGGCTATAAGGAAGGCAAACTCGAGGGGCTGGAGGAAGGTCGGCAGGTTCTGTTGATTCGCGACTCACGCTCAACCGAACATCGACCGCCCAACGTCGATGACAATCTGTTTGACGATTGGCGGCTGCCATTGAGTGCAGAGCTGAAGAAACGCATGAAGGCCGACGTGGCGCGGCTGTTGCCCGCGCATGCCCAGCCGAGCGCTGCCCAATGGAAGATGATTTTCAGCGACACACCGTCGACCTCGGTGATCGCCGGGGCGGGGGCGGGCAAATCGACTACCCTGGTGTTGCGAATTCTGCTGCTCAGCCATTACTTGGGGTTTGAATTGAGCTCGATGACCGTGGTGACCTTCACCCGCGAATCGCGCAAGGACTTCATCAATAAGCTGATCGAGCTGTTTGCAGTCTGGGGGCGGGGAATCAGCCTTAAAGAAGCGCGCGATCTGGTGCGCACTTTCCACTCGCGCATCCTGCCGATGGTTCGCAGCCTGCCGGGTTTCGAGCGGCTGCAAGCGTTCGAAAACCTCAGTCACCGCGTGCAAGGCGGCGATGAGGAGGTCGACAGCAACCCCTTCGACCTGCGCATCAACGATGCCCAGCGCCAGCAACTCAACGCCTGCTATCACAGCCTGCACACCCGCGATGAGCGTTTCCGCGAGTTGATCAAGCCTTTGTCTCGTCATGCCTTGCAGCTCAAGGAGCTGGAGCGTGATCACCCGGACGTGCAGAAGCGCATGGCGGTGACTGAACTCGCCGCCAAGCGCGATGAAGAACTGTGCGACACAATCGAAGACCTATGGTTTCGCGCCGGCGCTTGGCCGATCAAGGGCATCGAACCGAATCGTCAGACCTTCGACATCAACGGCTCGACCTTTCATTGCCACGGCTACATTCCGACGCTGGACGCTTGGGTGGTGCTGGGTTTCGATCCCCGGGAAAATCCCCAGGTCAGCCGTCCAAATGCCAAACTTTCAGTGCGCGCGGAATGGGCGGTAAAGCGCACCCTGTTTCAAGCTTTCTGTCGTAAGCCATTGATATGGCTAGACAGTTATGAGTCTTCAAAGCGTGTTTTGGCATCCCTTGCCGGGGACGCCAGCGCCGGGCCGGGCTTCGATTACAAGGTCAAGGGCGAGCTCGGCTCCGCGCCGTTGCTGGACTGTTTTGTCGCGGCGGCCGGGTTTATTGAAAACCTCGGCCTGGATGTACCGAATGCCGTGGGTCAGATGAGCTTCGCCAAGGATGACCCGGACCGGTTCTTCTTCGAGGCCTTGAGCCTGTTCTGGCGAGCGCTGGAAGATCATCTGCTGGATCAATCGCCGCCGGTGATGACCTACAACCGGATGTTCGCCTTGTTCAGTGAGCATTCACCGGAGAATCTCAAGCTGCTGAGCGATGAGCTGCTCAGGCCCATGTCGCACTTGATGATTGACGAGTTTCAGGACGTGTCACCGCAGATCGTTTCGTGGATTCGCGCCAGCCTGGCGGAAATCCGTAGTCGCGGACCGGCCATGCATGTGGGGCGCGGCGCGCAACGTTCGTCATTGCTTTGTGTCGGTGATGACTGGCAGTCCATCTATGGCTGGCGCGGCAGTTCGCCGACTTACTTCATGGAGTTCAACAAGGAATTCCCGTCGCCGAGCACGACCAAAGTGATGCTCAGTGACAACTACCGTAGCCATCAGCACATCATCGACGCGGCGGAGCATATTGTCCGCGCGGCACCGGCGATCGCTGGCAAGAAGGCCAAGGCCAGCGGTGAGCCCAAGGCGCTGCTGCCAGTGAATATTCTCGACCGGGATGACCAAGGCTTGGCCCAGCGTCTGATCGAGCACTATGGAAAGGGCGATTCAATCTTGATGCTTTATCGAAAAAGCAGCGATAAGACATTGATTGAAGAGCATATTCAGTCTGTAGTTAATGTGGATTCCAGCTTGCCGTACGACGCTCGACGGCTCAAACAACTGACTTACCACAGCGCCAAAGGCCTGCAGGCTGATGCGGTATTTCTGCTGGGCGATTGTCAGCACCTGACCAGTTCACCCTACAAGAACCAGGTCTATCGCATGGCCGGACTCGGCAAGGCCGGCGACAGCGAAGCTTACGACAGCGCACAGAAAGACGAGATCTTGCGACTGGCCTACGTGGGCATCACTCGGGCCGTGAGCCATTGCTACTGGTATGTCGATGGCCAGGATGCCTCGGCTGCGAACATGCCCAAGGCCTCCGACCGGATCGGCAAGGGCAAGGCGTTCTTTGCTGATCACCGTCAGGGAAAAGTGTCTGCCTGACCATTCAGAGAGTCTTGAGCAGAAAACCTGTGGCGAGGGAGCTTGCTCCCGCTTGAGTGCGTAGCACTCACAAAAAAATGGGCGCTTGTCGAATTTTTGGGGCCGCTACGCGACCCAGCGCGAGCAAGCTCGCTCGCCACAAAGGCAGGCATGGCTGAGGAGGTACCGACTGGCTGCGAAAAGTTGCGGGGGGCGCAATCCCGGCCTATGGTCCAAGGCGAGGCTTTGCTTGCGACTGGCGCGCAATGATTCGCCGCAGGTCGCTGTCCTTCCAATGCGGATACATGCAGCGAGGTGACGAACATGCCGAACGACTCCCGTCCTGCCGTGCTCGAATTGATCGGCAATACGCCCCTGGTGCGTGTCAGCCGTTTCGATACCGGCCCATGCACACTGTTTCTCAAACTCGAATCACAGAACCCCGGCGGTTCGATCAAGGACCGCATCGGCCTGGCGATGATCGATACCGCCGAGCGCGATGGCCGCCTGCGCCCCGGTGGCACCATCGTCGAGGCCACCGCCGGCAACACCGGTTTGGGCCTGGCCCTGGTCGGCCGGGCCAAGGGTTATCGGGTGGTGTTGGTGGTGCCGGACAAGATGTCCACCGAGAAGGTTCTGCACCTCAAGGCCATGGGCGCCGAAGTGCACATCACCCGTTCCGATGTCGGCAAAGGTCATCCCGATTATTACCAGGACGTCGCTGCGCGGTTGGCGCGGGACATTCCCGACGCCTTCTTCGCCGATCAATTCAACAACCCGGCCAACCCGCTGGCCCATGAGTGCAGTACCGCTCCGGAGATCTGGGCACAGACTCAGCATGATGTGGATGCCATCGTTGTCGGCGTCGGTTCGGCCGGCACGTTGACCGGGTTGACCCGTTTCTTTCAGCGTGTACAACCGAATCTGGAAATGGTGTTGGCCGATCCGGTCGGCTCGGTGATGGCCGAATACAGCCGCAGCGGCACCTTGGGTACGCCCGGTTCCTGGGCGGTGGAGGGCATTGGCGAAGATTTCATTCCGTCGATTGCCGACCTGTCCAGTGTGCGTAAGGCTTATTCGATCAGCGACGAGGAAAGCTTCGATCATGCCCGCCAACTGCTGCGCGCCGAAGGCATTCTCGGCGGCTCTTCGACCGGTACATTGCTCGCTGCGGCGCTGCGTTACTGCCGCGAGCAAACCGAGCCGAAGCGGGTGGTCAGTTTCGTCTGCGACACCGGCACCCGCTACCTGTCGAAGGTCTATAACGACCAGTGGATGAACGACCAAGGGCTGCTGGCGCGCAAGCGCTACGGCGATTTGCGTGATCTGATTGCGCGGCGCTTCGAGGATGGCCGGGTGGTCAGCGTGGGCCCGGACGACACCTTGCTCACGGCGTTCCAGCGCATGCGCCTGGCGGATGTTTCGCAACTGCCGGTGCTGGTGGACGGGCAGCGGCTGGTCGGGGTCATCGACGAGTCCGACATTCTGTTTGGCGTGCACGAAGACGCTACGCACTTTCGCATGACCGTGACCAGCGCGATGACCGACAAGCTCGAAACCCTGCCTCCCGGCGCCAGTCTTGCTGAGCTGGAGGCGGTGCTCGATCGTGGGTTGGTGGCGATCATCGCCGACACTTCGGGCTTCCACGGCCTGATTACTCGCGTCGACATGCTCAATCACTTGCGGAGATCCCTTGCATGAGTCAGCACGATGAAACCGCCAAACCACGTGCCTTCGCCACCCGTGTGATCCATGCCGGACAGACACCGGACCCTTCCACCGGGGCGCTGATGCCGCCGATCTACGCCAACTCCACCTATCTGCAACAGAGCCCCGGTGTGCATAAGGGTTTCGATTACGGGCGTTCGCACAATCCGACGCGCTTCGCCTTGGAGCGTTGCGTGGCGGACCTCGAGGGCGGCACTCGGGCCTTCGCCTTCGCTTCCGGGCTGGCGGCGATCGCCAACGTGCTCGAACTGCTCGACGTCGGCGCCCATATCGTCTCCGGCAATGACCTGTACGGCGGTACATTCCGGCTGTTCGACAAGGTGCGCCGGCGCAGTGCCGGGCATCGTTTCAGTTTTGTCGATCTGACCGATCTGGCGGCCTTCGAAGCGGCGCTGCAGGACGACACGCGGATGGTCTGGGTCGAGACGCCGAGCAATCCTTTACTGAGCCTCACGGATCTCGCCGCCGTCGCGCGTATCTGTCGTCAGCGAGGCATCATCTGTGTGGCCGACAATACCTTCGCCAGCCCGTGGATACAGCGGCCGTTGGAGTTGGGTTTCGATATCGTGCTGCACTCGACGACCAAGTACCTGAACGGTCACTCCGACGTGATCGGCGGCATCGCGGTAGTCGGGCAAAACGCAGAACTGGCCGAGCGGCTGGGTTTTCTGCAGAACGCAGTGGGGGCTATCGCCGGGCCGTTCGACGCCTTTCTCACATTACGCGGCGTGAAGACCCTGGCGCTGCGCATGGAACGCCACTGCAGCAACGCACTGGAGCTGGCGCAATGGCTGGAGCGTCAGCCGCAGGTGGCACGCGTTTACTATCCAGGCCTGCCATCGCACCCGCAGCACGAACTGGCGCGGCGGCAGATGCGTGGATTCGGCGGCATGATTTCCCTTGATCTGAACTGCGACTTGGCGGGTGCCAAACGTTTCCTTGAGAGTGTGCGGATTTTCGCCCTGGCCGAGAGCCTGGGCGGGGTGGAAAGCCTGATCGAGCACCCGGCGATCATGACCCATGCCAGCATCCCCGTCGAAACCCGGGCACAACTCGGCATCGGCGATGCGCTGGTGCGTTTGTCAGTGGGTGTTGAGGATGTCGAAGACCTGCGCGCCGATCTGGCGCAGGCGTTGATGCGGATCGGTTAAACGCAATCAATGTGGGAGCGGGCTCGCCACAGGCCGCTCCCACATGTTTTGTGAAACGCTGGTCGTTCAGGCATAACTCCTGAGGGCCTCCGGCGGAATGAAGGTCTCCAGCTCATCTTCAACAGCTTCGATAATTCGTTCTACATCCGCCGCATTCATGACCGTTGCGCAAGGAATGCCGGCAATGGCGATCATGGTTTCACCACTGGCGCGGTCGAACAGACGGGCAACCATACTGCCCGGCGCATCCATGGTCGCTTCGAAACCCATGGGGTGAAAATGCCAGCGCATCAGCTGGCAGGCATTTGGAAAAGTGACTTTGCTGAAGGAACCTTTATTCATGTGTTGCCCACCTTATTCATCGAGCGCTTCCTTTAGCTCATGTTAGGAGGGAAGAACCTTCAATGGCTCAACCGGTGACTGTCTTTAAAAGTAGCATTCAGATGTGAAAATCATGTGGATTTTTTCAGTCCGTTTAGCGATTGGTTCATTTTTTTTGATGCAGATCACGAGACACGGATTTATCGACCAGAGGCCCGTATTGCCGGAGCATTCCACGGAGGCCATTGAAGCCTGGCGAGAACTTCGGCAAGCTCGGTTTTTTCTCGTCGAGTCTTTTACGCACGCCGATGATGGCCCGTTGCAAACCAGGCCACTGATGCGTTACCACCTGCGCTGGAAACACCGGGATCTGGACAGACCCGCGCCCCAGGATCGACACCATCGAAGTTTTGAGCAGCGGAGTCTTGCATGTCGGCGTGGCGCACGATCAGTTTGTGGATGGATCAACTCGACGAGCCATTGCTGGCACGCCCGGCTCTGGAGCAGGATCTGGACGTCGACGTGGCCATTATTGGCGCCGGGTACACCGGGCTCTGGACCGCGTACTACCTCAAGCGCCTGGCACCGGAGCTGGACATTGCCATCGTCGAAGCCCAAACCGCCGGTTTTGGTGCTTCGGGCCGTAACGGCGGTTGGCTGATGGGCAATCTGCTGGGTGAAGATCGCTTACTCGCCGATTTACCGGCCGAACAGCGCCGCGCCTCTTTCGAACTGCTGCATGGTATCCCAGATGAAGTTGAGATCGTCCTCGAACGAGAAGGTATCGACGGCGATTATCGCAAAGGCGGGGTGCTTTACTGTGCTGCGCGTTATCCAGAGCAGGAAGCCAGCCTGCGCCACTATCTGGACACGCTCTACCACCAAGGACTGACCGAAAGCGACTACCGTTGGCTCGGTCCCGAACAATTGGCGCAACAGATCAGAATTGCCAAACCCTATGGCGGTATCTATGCACCGCACGTCGCAACCATTCACCCGGCAAAGTTGGTCCGAGGTCTGGCACGGACGGTGGGGCGCATGGGGGTCAACATCTATGAGAACAGCCCGGTCATTCAATGGCAGTCGGGCAGTTTGCGTACGGCCAAGGCCCAAGTCCGCAGCCATTGGATCGTGCCGGCGGTAGAAGGGTATGCGGCCACATTGCCACCGTTGGGCCGTTATCAATTACCGGTGCAGAGTTTGCTGGTGGCGACCGAGCCGCTGTCCGCCGCGATCTGGGACGAAATCGGCCTCAGCCACGGTCAGGCCTTTAGTGAAAGCAGCCGACAAGTCACCTATGGCCAGCGCACGGCGGATAACCGCTTGGTGTTCGGTGCCCGTGGTGGCTATCAATTTGCTGGCAAGTTGCGCCATGACTTCGACTTGACCAGCAGCGAAGTGGAGTTGCGGCGCTACCTGTTCAGCGAACTTTTTCCGCAGCTCAAGAACGTCCGAATTACCCATGCCTGGGGTGGCAACCTGGGTATGTCCCGGCGCTTCAAGCCGCACATGCTCTGCGATCAGGCCAGCGGCATCGCCTTGTCCGGCGGTTATGGCGGGGAGGGCGTCGGTGCCAGCAACCTCGGCGGGCGAACGCTGGCCGACCTGATTCTTCAGCGCGACACCGAGTTGGTCCGCCAGCCGTGGGTCATTGCTCAGGGTGGTCTCGACGCGCTCAAAGCCTGGGAGCCCGAGCCCTGCCGCTGGTTGGGCTACAACGCGATCATCCGCAGCTTCGTCCACGAAGACCAGACCCTGGCCAACCCGACTACCGCGCCCTGGCGTCGCAAACTGGCCAGCCGGGTCGCGGGGTTCATGGAAGGGTTCATGCACTGAGCGGGGCAACGGCAGGCCACAACTACAACTAACCGATCGTTTAATTTGGTTGATGGCAATCCACTGGCACTTATATTAATAAATCCGAAAAAGTGAGAACTCATCTACAGAAAAACAACTTACTCATATTTAATATTTAGATAGCAGATTGTCGGACAATCCGGCCAAAATCTTCAACTACAAACTATATTTCGACAGCACACGCACTGTTTACTGGAGTTCGCCGGAACCACTCAATTTGACGTCAAAAAAAATGTAGACGTTTGATTTCGAATTGTGTCAGTTTTTATACGCCTTCATTGGGCGAGTGATAGGACGATCTCGCCAGAGATTGTCGTATCGGACAAAAACTGTTCCATTGCTAAACAAGGAAGTGTGTTTATGTCGAAAGTAAAAGACAACGCTATTGATCTTGCCGAACAGGCCTTTGCGCCATTGCAAGCGCTGGCTGCACCCAGTTCCGCCTACAACCAGATCGATAGTTTCAGCCATCAGTATGATCGGGGTGGCAATCTCACGGTCAATGGCAAACCCTCCTTCTCCGTCGACGAGGCTGCTACCCAGCTGCTGCGCGACGGCGCTGCCTACCAGGACAAGGACGGCAGCGGCAAAATCGAACTCACCTACACGTTCCTGACCTCGGCCTCGTCGAGCACCATGAACAAGCACGGCATCACCGGGTTCAGTCAGTTCAGCGCGCAACAGAAAGCACAGGCCGCACTCGCCATGCAATCCTGGGCCGACGTGGCCAATGTCACCTTCACCGAGAAGTCCTTCGGCGGTGACGGTCATATGACCTTCGGCAACTACAGTGGTGGTCAGGATGGCGCCGCAGCATTCGCCTACCTGCCTGGCACCGGTGCGGGTTATGACGGTACTTCGTGGTATCTGACGGGCAGTGGCTATAACGTCAACAAGACACCGGACCTGAACAACTACGGTCGTCAGACACTGACCCACGAAATCGGTCATTCCCTGGGCCTGGCTCACCCTGGCGACTACAACGCCGGTGAAGGCGCGCCGACCTACAACGACGCGACCTACGGCGAAGACACCCGCGGTTACAGCGTCATGAGTTACTGGAGCGAGAGCAATACCGACCAGAACTTCAGCAAAAGTGGTGTGGAAGCCTATGCGTCCGGCCCGCTGATGGACGATATCGCCGCCATCCAGAAACTCTACGGTGCCAACACCACCACCCGTACCGGTGATACCACCTACGGCTTCAACTCCAACGCCGGTCGCGATTTCCTGAGCGCGTCTTCGTCGTCGGACAAAGTGGTGTTCTCGGTCTGGGATGCGGGCGGTAAGGACACCCTGGATTTCTCCGGTTTTACCCAAAACCAGAAGATCAACCTCAATGAAGCCTCGTTCTCCGACGTTGGCGGCATGGTAGGCAACGTGTCCATTGCCAAGGGCGTCACCGTCGAAAACGCGATTGGCGGTTCGGGTAGCGACCTGCTGATCGGTAACAGCGTGGCCAACGAGCTGAAGGGCGGTGCCGGCAACGACATCCTCTTCGGCGCGGGCGGTTCGGACAAACTGTGGGGCGGTTCGGGTTCGGACACTTTTGTGTTCGCGGCCAGCAGCGACTCCACGCCAGGCGCGGTCGACCAGATCCTCGACTTTGTCAGTGGCCTGGACAAGATCGACCTGACCGGCATCACCAACGGCGCGGGCCTGCATTTCGTGAACTCGTTCACCGGTGCGGCAGGCGATGCAGTGTTGACCAGTTCGGGCGGTAACAGCCTGTTGTCGGTGGACTTCTCCGGGCACGGAGTGGCTGACTTCCTGGTCAGCACCGTTGGCCAGGCGGCGTTCTCGGACATCGTGGCCTGATTCAAGGCAAAAAGGAGGGCGGCGCTTGACGCGCCGCTCTCTGTCCCTTGAACGGCAAGTGTTATGAGTAAGGCTACAACCCAGAGTAAAACGCCCTATGATCCAGAACGCTTTTACCTACAAAGCAACCGCGTGGCTGTTGGCGACGCTGATGATGTTTCTTGGAGAGGTAGCCATGGCAAGCAGTCTGAAATTAGCCGACCCGTCGGAACTCGCCGGGAAATGGCAGGCCACCTTGAACACCGCGCAAGACTCGCCCGAGTCCCAGGCGCTGCAGGACAAACCGTCGAATGTTTGCTCGATCGAGCTCAAATTGAACCAGACCCTGGGTGAGGGAGCCGACTGCCTCGGCGCCTGGCTGAACGATTCGGCGATTGGCTGGTTCCCGGAACCGGATGGCATTGCCGTGACCGGTAGAGAAGGCTCAAGAATTGTGTTTTTCAGCCGACAGCGTGAGGGGCTTTATAAAAGCACCTTGAAGTCAGGTCTGATCATTACGCTCGAGCGCACTGCGCATTAAGTGAAAAATGTCGGACAGGCACCAGGCGCTGAATATAAAGCTTGTTATTGCCGTTATAAGCAGCCGATCAATAACAGGAATTCTTTGAAGAACCCAAAGAGTTGCTATTAGTGTGTAAGCGGTCACCGGCAAAAGAATGTCTCGACCCATGTGCGGACAGTTAATTGGAACCTCGTCAAGTAAGGCGAGGATTAATACCTCAGGAAAAACCAATGAAGATGGCGAAGAGCCCGGCCACCGCACCGTTATTCAAGGCACTGGGCGACTATAAGAGCATCCTGATCAGCGTCGGGTGTTTTACCGCACTGATTAATGTGCTGATGTTGGTCCCGTCGATTTATATGCTGCAGGTCTATGACCGGGTACTGTCTTCGCAAAACGAAACTACCTTGGCAATGTTGTCGTTGATGGTGGTCGGGTTCTTCGCTTTTATCGGTTTGCTGGAGATCGTGCGCAGCTTCATTGTCATCCGTATCGGCAGCCAACTGGAGCGCCGCTTCAACCTGCGGGTGTATCAAGCCGCTTTCGAGCGCAACCTGTTCAAGGGCGAGGGCAACGCGGGGCAATCCCTGGGCGACTTGACCCATATTCGCCAATTCGTCACCGGCCCGGCGCTGTTTGCCTTCTTCGACGCACCGTGGTTTCCGGTGTATCTGTTTGTGATCTTTCTGTTCAACGTCTGGCTCGGCGTATTGGCCACCGCGGGCGCGGTACTGCTGATCGGGCTGGCCTGCCTCAACGAGGCCATGACCAAAAAGCCCTTGGGCGAAGCCGCGGGGTTTTCCCAAAGATCCAGCCAACTGGCCACCAGTCACCTGCATAACGCCGAAACCATTCAGGCCATGGGCATGCTCGGTGTCTTGCGCAAGCGCTGGTTTCAAGTGCATTCGCGTTTTCTCGGCTTGCAGAATCAGGCCAGTGACACCGGCGCCGTTATTAGCTCCCTGAGCAAAACCCTGCGCCTGTGCCTGCAATCCCTGGTGCTGGGGCTGGGCGCCTTGCTGGTGATTCAGGGTGACATGACCGCCGGGATGATGATCGCCGGTTCCATCTTGATGGGCCGGGTACTGAGCCCCATCGATCAGTTGATCGCTGTATGGAAACAGTGGAGCGGCGCAAAACTCGCTTACCGCCGTCTCGACGCCTTGCTGCAAGCCTACCCGCCGACTGACGAGGCCATGGCGCTGCCGGCGCCGAAAGGCCAGATCACCTTCGAGCAAGTCAGCGCCGGCCCGCCGGGGCAACGGGCAGCGACCTTGCACATGGTCAATTTCAACCTGGGCGCCGGGGAAGTGCTGGGCGTGCTCGGCGCTTCCGGCTCGGGTAAATCGACCCTGGCCCGAGTGCTGGTCGGCGTCTGGCCGGCGCTCGGTGGCACGGTGCGGCTCGATGGCGCGGACATTCATCGCTGGAACCGCGACGACCTCGGCCCTTACATCGGTTATCTGCCCCAGGACATCGAACTGTTCAGCGGCAGCATCGCCGAGAACATCGCCCGATTCCGTGAGGCGGATCCGCAAAAAGTCGTCGAAGCCGCGCAACAGGCCGGCGTTCATGAACTGATTCTGCGCATGCCGCAGGGCTACGACACCGTGCTGGGCGAGGACGGCAGCGGTTTGTCCGGCGGCCAGAAACAACGTGTGGCCCTGGCTCGTGCGCTGTATGGCCACCCGAGTCTGGTGGTGCTGGATGAACCGAACTCCAACCTCGACACTGTCGGCGAAGCGGCATTGGCCGGCGCTATCGCGCAAATGAAAGTCCAGGGCACCAGCGTGATTCTGGTTACCCATCGCTCTTCGGCCCTGGCCCAGGCCGACAAATTGCTGGTGCTCAACGAAGGTCGCTTGCAGGCCTTCGGCCCAAGCCAGGAGGTGCTCAAGGCGCTTGCCGGTAACCCGTCAGGCGCCCAGGAACAGCAACGTGAAAAACCTGCGCAGGCACCGGGCGGGCTCAGCATGAGCCGGCAGTATCAGCCCACGACAAGGAATTCGGGTGTATGAGCAGCACACGCATGAACGACGACAGCGAAGCGACGATGGAACACGACTACATCGCTGAACGCCCTGAGCGCGACGCACGTTTCTTCGCCCGGATGGGCTGGATTCTGGCGATTGTCGGTGCCGGCAGTTTTTTCACCTGGGCGAGCCTCGCGCCGCTCGATCAAGGCATTCCGGTGCAGGGAACCGTGGTGGTCTCGGGCAAGCGCAAAGCCGTGCAATCGATGAGCAGCGGTGTGGTCAGCCAGATTCTGGTGCGCGAAGGGCAGGTGGTGAAGCAAGGCCAGCCGTTGTTCCGTCTCGACCAGACTCAGGTCGCGGCCGACGTGCAATCGCTGCAAGCGCAGTACCGCATGGCGTGGGCGAGCCTGGCGCGCTGGCAGAGCGAACGGGACAATCTCAAGCAGGTGAGTTTCCCCGCCGAACTGAGCAACGATCCTGACCCGCGCCTGGCCCTGGTGCTTGAAGGCCAACGGCAATTATTCAGCAGCCGTCGCGAAGCCTTTTCCCGTGAGCAAGCGGCCCTGCGCGCGAACATCGAAGGCGCCAGCGCGCAACTGGCCGGCATGCGCCGTGCGCGCACCGACCTGACGGCCCAGGCCAGTTCCCTGCAACAACAGCTGAGCAATCTTCAGCCCTTGGCGGACAACGGCTACATCCCGCGCAACCGCTTGATGGATTACCAGCGTCAGTTGTCGCAAGTGCAGCAACAGCTGGCAGAAAACACCGGCGAAAGCGGCCAGGTGGAGCAGGGCATCCTTGAGTCCCGGCTGAAACTGCAACAGCACAGCGAGGAATACCAGAAGGAAGTCCGCAGCCAACTGGCCGACGCGCAACTCAAAAGCGTGACCCTGGAAGAGCAACTGACTTCCGCCGGCTTCGACCTGCAACACAGCGAAATCATCGCCACCGCCGACGGCATCGCCGTCAACCTTGGGGTTCACACCGAAGGCGCGGTGGTGCGTCAGGGCGACACGCTGCTGGAGATCGTCCCGCAAGGTACCCGCCTGGAAGTGGAAGGGCACTTGCCGATCAACCTGATCGACAAGGTCGGCACGCACTTGCCGGTGGACATTCTGTTCACCGCGTTCAACCAGAGCCGTACCCCGCGAGTCCCCGGCGAAGTCAGCCTGATCTCCGCCGACCAGATGGTCGATGAGAAAACCGGTGTGCCGTACTACGTGCTGCGCAGCAGCGTCAGTGACCAAGCCATGGAAAAACTCAACGGTCTGGTGATCAAGCCGGGCATGCCGGCGGAAATGTTCGTGCGTACCGGTGAACGTTCACTCCTCAACTATTTGTTCAAACCGCTGCTCGACCGGGCAGGCTCCGCGTTGACCGAGGAATAAGGATGTTCGGCTGTATGAATAAGCTTTCCCTGCTCGCAGCGACCCTGGCGTTGCTGACGTGCAACAGCGCGATGGCCATGGGGCCGTTCGACATTTATGAGCAAGCGTTACGCAATGATCCGGTGTTTCTCGGCGCCATCAAGGAGCGTGACGCGGGCCTTGAAAACCGCGCCATCGGCCGCGCCGGGCTGCTACCCAGGATCGGTTACAACTACAACAAGGGGCGTAACACCTCCAAGGTCACTCAAATTAATGAGGGGAGACCAGACTTCACCGAGGACCGCAACTACAGCAGTTACGGCTCGACCTTGACCCTGCAACAGCCGCTGCTCGATTACGAGGCTTATGCGGCGTACCGCAAAGGCGTGGCGCAATCGCTGTTCGCTGACGAAAACTTTCGCGGCAAGAGCCAGGAACTGCTGGTTCGCGTGCTGGAGAATTACACCAAGGCACTGTTCGCTCAGGACCAGATCGACATCGCGCGGGCCAAGAAAAAAGCCTTTGAGCAGCAGTTTCAGCAGAACGAGCAGATGTTCCGCCAAGGCGAAGGCACGCGCACCGATATCCTCGAAGCCGAGTCACGTTATGAACTGGCGACCGCCGAGGAAATCGAGGCGCGGGATGAACAGGATGCATCCTTGCGTGAGCTGGGCGCACTGATTGGCGTGCCGGCCATCGACATTAGCGACCTGACGCCACTGGATCAGAACTTCCAGACCTTCACCCTGCAACCGGCCAATTACGACACCTGGCACGAGATGGCGGTGGCCAATAACCCGAACCTGGCCTCCCAGCGCCAGGCGGTGGAAGTGGCGCGCTACGAAGTGGAACGCAACCGCGCCGGTCATCTGCCAAAAGTCAGCGCCTATGCCTCGGTGCGCCAGAACGAATCGGAAAGCGGCAACACCTATAACCAGCGTTATGACACCAACACCATCGGCATTGAAGTCAATGTGCCGCTGTATGCCGGTGGTGGGGTCTCGGCCTCGACCCGGCAGGCCAGCCGCACCATGGAACAGGCCGAGTACGAACTGGATGGCAAGACCCGGGAAACCTTGATCCAGTTGCGCCGCCAGTTCAGCGCCTGCCTGTCGGGGGTCAATAAATTGCGGGCTTATCAGAAGGCATTGGTGTCGGCCGAAGCGCTGGTGGTGTCGACCAAGCAAAGCATTTTGGGCGGCGAACGGGTCAACCTCGATGCGCTGAACGCCGAACAACAACTGTTTACCACCCGCCGGGATCTGGCCCAGGCGCGCTACGACTATTTGATGGCCTGGACCAAATTGCATTACTACGCCGGAACCTTGAGCGACCAGGACTTGGCCAAGGTGGATGAGGCCTTCGGCCAGGGCCCAAGGACCCAGTAAGACCAAGGAAGATCGCATATCCCCGTAGGAGCTGCCGAAGGCTGCGATCTTTTGAGCTTTTGATCTTTTGCGGCGTCTTGCTGACGCTAAAAGATCGCAGCCTGCGGCAGCTCCTACAAAAACAAGAAAAGCGAGATGTCATGCACATGGACGTACAGATCAAGCCGATGTCGGTCGGCACGCTATTGCTCCTGATTTCATCAGTACCAGGCCCAGCCCAGGCGCTTTACCTGGAAACCGGCACCCTCGGCGACCCCACCAGTTGGCGCTCGGCAGAGTTCCAGCGCGATTGGGGACTGGCGCGCATGCAGGCCGATCAAGCCTATGCCGCCGGCATCACCGGCAAGGGCGTGAAAATCGGCGCACTGGATTCCGGTTTCGATTCCAGCCATCCCGAATTTGCCGCAGACCGTTATCACGCGGTGACGGCCAGCGGCAGCTATGTCGACGGCTCAGCATTTAACGTCGACGGCACGCTCAACACCAACAACGACTCTCACGGCACCCACGTCACCGGCACCATGGGCGCTTCCCGGGATGGCACTGGCATGCACGGCGTGGCGTACAACGCGCAAATCTACGTCGGCAACACCAACAAGAACGACAGTTTCCTGTTCGGCCCCAGCCCCGACCCGCGCTACTTCACCGCAGTCTATAACGCCCTGGCAGATGCCGGTGTACGCGCGATCAACAACAGCTGGGGCAGCCAACCGCGGGATGTCAGCTACCGAACCCTCGACGATCTGCACGCTGCCTACTCCCAGCACTGGAACAAAGTCACCTGGCTCGATGCCGCCGCCGACGTTTCGCGGCGCGGCGTGATCAACGTGTTCAGCGCCGGCAACAGCGGCTACCCGAATGCCAGCGTGCGTTCGGCCTTGCCGTATTTTCAGCCAGACCTGGAGGGCCACTGGCTGGCCGTGTCGGGGCTGGATCAAAGCAATCAGCAGAAATACAACCAGTGCGGGATCGCCAAATATTGGTGTATCACCACGCCGGGCGCGAAGGTCGACAGCACCATTCCCGGTGGCGGTTACGCGATCAAGTCCGGCACCTCCATGGCCGCACCGCATGCCACCGGGGCACTGGCGCTGGTGATGGAACGCTATCCGTACATGAGCAATCAGCAGGCGCTGGAGGTATTGCTGACCACCGCGACCCAGCTCGACGGTTCGATCACCGAGGCACCGAGTACGCGCATCGGTTGGGGGGTGGCCAACCTCGAACGGGCGATGCGCGGGCCGGGGCAATTGCTCGGGTCGTTCGACGCCAATCTGGGGGCAGGGCAAAGCGATGTCTGGAGCAACGGCATTACCGACAAGGCGTTGATTCAGCGTCAAGCCGAAGACACCGCCGAACGCAGCGCCTGGCAACAGACGTTGAAGGACAAGGGCTGGGAGAACGGTATCGCGGCCGGCGCCAGTCAGCAGGATCAAACCGATTACGCGGTGGGCATGGCTCGTGATTCCGCCGCCGCCAATCGAATCTACGAAGGCAGCCTGATCAAGTCCGGTGCCGGGCGGTTGATGCTGACCGGTGACAACACTTATCGCGGCCCGACCACGGTCAACGGCGGTTTGCTGGCGGTGAACGGCTCGCTGACGTCGGCGGTGACTGTCAATGACAGCGGCACCCTCGGCGGTAACGGACGAATCGCTGCGTTGACCGCCAATGCCGGCGGCACCGTGGCGCCCGGTAATTCCATCGGTACGTTGCACGTCAGCGGCGATGTGACGTTTGCAGCGGGTTCGACTTATGCCGTCGAACTGTCACCCACCCGCAGCGACCAGATTATTGCCGGCGGTACGGCCACGATCAGCGGCGCCACCGTGAGCCTGTCCCTGGAAAACAGCCCGACCTTGCTCAGCACCCAACAAGTGCAAAGCCTGCTGGGCCATCAGTACAACATCCTGCAAGCGGCCGACGGCATTGAAGGCCAGTTCGGCGCGGTGCTGCCCAATTATCTGTTCATCGGCGGCAGCCTCGATTACGCCGCGACTGGTATTCAGCTGAGTATTGAGCGCAACGCCACGACCTTCGCCAGCGTCGGCCAAACGCCGAATCAGCGTTCCGTCGCGGCGGTTGTGGAAGGGCTTGGCGCGGGTAACGCCGTCTACGAAAGCCTGCTGCTGTCGCCGACCGCGAGTTCGGCGCAACAGGCCTTCCAGCAGTTGTCGGGGGAAATCTACCCGGCGCTGGGCTCGGTGTTGATCAATGACAGCCGTTATCTGCGCGACGCAGTGGGTGAGCGTCTCAACAACGCCAACAGTTCCCGAAACAACGGCTGGATCAAGGCATTGGGCGCCTGGGGCAAGACCGATGACAGTCACGATACCGCCGGCTACACCACGTCGATTGGCGGTTTGTTGGCCGGTGTCGATGGCGCTGTCGATGACGAAACCCGTGTCGGCCTGGTCGCCGGTTATAGCGACAGCTCGGTCAGCATGGGCTCCGAAACTCATTCATCAGCACAAGTCGATAGCTATCACCTGGGCGCCTATGCCGGCCATGAACTGGGCGCCTGGCGTTTGAGTGCCGGCGGTGCCTACAGCTGGCATCGAGCCGACGTCAAACGTGACCTGCAATACGGCGACGTCAGCGCCAAACAGAAAGCCAAGGTCGATGCCGGGACCACCCAGGTGTTCGGCGAAGCGGCTTATCGCTTGAACCTGCAAGCACTGGCCTTGGAGCCATTCGCCAACCTGACTTACGTGCACCTCGACACTGAGGGCTTCACCGAAAAAGGTGACGCCGCGGCGCTCAAAAGCAGCGGCGACCGGCGTGACGCGGTGCTCAGCACCCTGGGCGTACGCGCACTGAAAACAGTGACGCTGTCCGGTCAGCAACAACTGGACCTGAGCGGCAGCCTCGGCTGGCAACACAACCTGAGCCACACCGATTCCGAGGAACACCTGGCGTTCGCCAGCGGTGGCACTCCGTTCGTGGTGCAAAGCTCGCCACTGGTTCGCGATGCAGCGCTGGTGGGCGCCCATGCCAGCCTGGCCTTGAGCCGGGATGTTCGGTTGAACCTCGATTACACCGGCCAACTGGCCAGCCGCGAGAAGAGCCACGGCGTCGGGCTGAGTCTCAATTGGCAGTTTTAATGCGCTAAACACTGGTTATGGCAAGAAGGCCTGCCCTAATACCAGTCAGTTGACGGAGATTTGGACGCTGAAGATCCATTGTGGCGAGGGAGCTTGCTCCCGCTCGGCTGCGAAGCAGTCGCAAAACAGGCGCCTGTGTTCTGACTGGGTCTGCGCGGTGGCAGATTCGGGGCCGCTACGCGCCCCAGCGGGAGCAAGCTCCCTCGCCACAGGTGCGATGTTTCTCTCTAAAAACCGTAACTGACAGGAATTGAGGCTTGCCCCCTGGCCACAAGGATTTTTGCAACACAACTAAGGACGGTAGCTCGATGAATAACAAGTACAACAACCTTGCCTTGCTCTGCGCATTGGCCACCCTGGGCACCGCACACGCGGCGCCCTACGTGGAAAACGGCAGGACAGGCGATCCCGATAGCTGGCGCAACACAGAGTTCAACGCCGATTGGGGGCTGGGGGCGATCAATGCTCAGGAGGCCTACGCCGCCGGTTACACCGGTAAAGGCGTGAAGCTGGGGATTTTCGATCAACCGGTTTACGCCTTGCACCCGGAGTTTTCCGGGGCCAATAAAGTGATCACGCTGGTCACCAGCGGCATCCGCGAATATACCGACCCGTATATTCCGGTCAAAGCAGGGGATGCCTTTCTGTATGACGGTTCGCCCTCGGTGGGCTCCAACGGCAAACTCGGTGCCCACGGCACCCACGTTGGCGGGATCGCTGCGGGCAGTCGCGATGGCGGGCCGATGCACGGCGTCGCCTTTGGTGCGCAAATCATCAGCGCCGACAACGGCGACCCGGGCCCGGAAGACGGCATTATTCGCGGCAACGACGGCGCAGTGTACAAGGCCGGTTGGGATGCCCTGATCGCCAGCGGCGCGCGAATCATCAACAACAGCTGGGGCATCGGCATCACGGATCGCTTCGACCTCGGTGGCCGCGACCCGGCGTACCCGCACTTCACCGTGCAAGACGCGCAACTGCAGTTCAACGAGATCCAGACCTTGCTCGGGACCAAACCCGGTGGTGCCTACGACGGCGCCATCGCGGCGGCCCGCAGTGGCATCGTGACGATCTTCGCCGCCGGCAACGACTACAACCTCAACAACCCGGACGCCATCGCCGGCCTCGGTTACTTCGTCCCGGAGATCGCGCCGAACTGGATGACCGTCGCCGCGTTGCAGAGAAATCCGGATACCAGCAGCCCCGACCCTTACAACATCAGTACGTTTTCGTCACGCTGCGGCTACACCGCGAGTTTCTGCGTGTCGGCACCGGGCAGCCGCATCTACAGCTCGATCATCAGCGGCACCAATGCCGATGATCTGACCACCGGCTACGCCAATTACAACGGCACCTCCATGGCGGCGCCGCACGTTGCAGGCGCGGTGGCGGTATTGATGGAACGCTTCCCGTACATGACCGGCGCGCAAGTCGCCAGCGTGCTGCGCACCACCGCCACCGACCTCGGCGCACCCGGCGTCGACTCGCTGTACGGCTGGGGCATGATCAACCTGCGCAAAGGCATCGATGGCCCGGCGATGTTCGTGACCGAGCAGGACATTCCCGAGGAATTCCGCATCGACGGCGCCTACGGCTCCAGCCAGTTTGTCGCGGACTTGCCGGGCATCGGCGCGATCATCGACGCCGGCAAACCCACCGAGCGCTTATGCAATGACGTGCATTGCGGGCTCGACGTCTGGCGCAACGACATTTCCGGCCATGGCGGCCTGACCAAGCAGGGCATCGGCACGCTGGTGCTGACCGGCGCCAACACCTACGCCGGCCCGACCCTGGTCAATCAGGGCCGATTGGCGATCAACGGTTCGCTGCTGTCAGCCGTCACCGTCAATGACAGCGGGATCCTCGGCGGTAACGGCAGCATCGCGGCGCTGACCGCGAAAAGCGGCGGTACCGTGGCGCCTGGCAACTCCATCGGCACCTTGCAGGTGGCGGGCGACGTGACTTTCGAGCCTGGCTCGACCTACGCCGTAGAGCTGTCGCCCACCAGCAGCGACCAGATCATTGCCGGCGGCAAGGCGATCATCGAGGGCGCAACCGTCAGCCTGTCCCTGGAAAACAGCCCGACATTGCTGACCACCAGCGAAGCGAAATCCCTGCTCGGCAATCAGTACAACATTCTGCAAGCGGCCGGTGGGATCGAAGGGCGCTTCGGTGCGGTGGTGCCGGACTACCTGTTCCTCGGCGGCACTCTCGATTACTCGGCTGGCGGCATTCAACTGGCGGTGGTGCGCAATGCGACCTCCTTCACCGGCGTTGGCCAAACCCCGAACCAACGCGCCGTGGCCGCTGCCGCCGAGCAATTGGGCGCAGGCAATCCGCTCTACGAAACCTTGCTGCTGTCGCCGACCGCCGCTGTCGCACAACAAGCGTTCCAGCAACTCTCCGGTGAGATTCATCCGGCAATCGGCACGCTGCTGATCAACGACAGTCGTTACCTGCGCGATGCGGTCGGCGAGCGTCTGCGTGAGCATGATTTGTTCGACGCCGGGGCACCCACCGATGACCGCAGCAACGCCTGGCTCAAAGTGCTCGGCGCCTGGGGCAAGAGCGATGGCGGGCATGACAACGCCAGTTCCAACAGCTCCATCGGCGGGCTGCTGGCCGGTGTCGATGGCTTGATCACTGAAGAAACCCGACTGGGTTTCGTCACCGGTTATAGCGACAGTTCATTGAGCATGGGCGATGGCACACATTCGTCGGCCTCGGTCGACAGCTACCACTTGGGTGCGTACCTGGGCCATGAAATCGACGCGTTGCGCCTGAGCGTCGGTGGCGCTTACAGCTGGCATCGCATCGACGTCAAACGTGACCTGCAATTTAACGGTGTCAGCGGCAAGCAGAAATCCAAACGCGATGCGACCTCCGCGCAACTGTTCACCGAAGCGGCGTATCGCCTGGATCTGCAACCGATCGCTCTGGAGCCATTCGTCAATCTGGCCTACGTGCACTTGAACACTGAAAGCTTCAGCGAAAAAGGTGACGCCGCCGCACTCAAGGGCGGTGAAAACAACCGCGACGTGGTGCTTTCGACCCTTGGCTTGCGGGCGAGCAAAGCCATTGCGCTGTCCGACCAGCGACAGCTGGAACTGTCCGGCACGCTCGGCTGGCAGCACAACCTGAGCAACACCCGTTCCGAAGACCACTTGGCCTTCGTCAACGGCAACACCGCGTTCAGCGTGCAAAGCGTGTCCATGGACCGCAATGCCGCGGTGGTCGGTGCCCGTGCCGGATTGGCGCTGGGCCGCGATACCCGTTTGAGCCTGGATTACAACGGGCTGCTCGGCTCCCGGGAAAAAGACCACGGCGTGGGCCTGACCCTGGACTGGCAGTTCTGATTTGATGCAAAGGAAGCAAGCACATGGGACTGTTTGATTACAAAAATGCCGGCAGTGAAGCCGGCAAAGCGCTGTACTCCGACGCGATCGCGCTGACGCTCTACGCGTACACGCCAACCGGCCAGCCACTGCCGGCAACTGCTTGGGCGCCGATTGGCGCGGCAGCGTTGGGCTATCAGGGCAACGTCGGGGCGCAAGGCACTTTCTATGGCGAGAAGGACGGCTTCACCAGCGCCGAAGCCGAAGTGCTCGGAAAATACGACGGGGCAGGCAAGCTGATCGGCATCGGTATCGCCTTCCGTGGTACCGGTGGCCTGGGGTACAGCGACACCTTCGGCGACATGAAAAACAACCTGCTGGCCGCGGTCGGTCCGGTGGATTACGCGACGAACTACGCGAAAAACGCCTTCGACACTTTGCTCAAGGACGTCGCCGCGTTCGCCATCGCCCACGGCTTGAGTGCCAAGGACGTGCTGGTCAGCGGGCATAGCCTTGGCGGGTTAGGGGTCAACAGCCTGGCGGAGTTGAGCGGCAATAATTGGGGCGGTTTTTTCAAGGACGCCAACTACATCGCCTTCGCCTCGCCGACCCAAAGCGCCACCGGCAATAACGTGCTGAACATCGGCTATGAGAATGACCCGGTGTTTCGAGTGCTCGACGGCACCACCTTCAGCAGTGGCTCGCTGGGCAAGCACGACGGTCATCAGGCGTCGGCGACCAACAACATCGTCAACTTCAATGACCAATACGCCTCCACCGCGCAGAACCTGGTGCCATTCAGCATTCTCAATCCGTTGAACTGGTCGGCCCACGGTTCGTTGGGCTATGCCGACGGCTTGAACCGGGTGATCGACTCGCGCTTCTACGACCTCACCGACAAAGACTCGACGCTGATCGTGTCGAACCTGTCGGAATCGTCCCGAGGCAGCATCTGGGTCGAGGACCTGGGCCGTAGCGGCGAGCCGCACACCGGCAGCACCTTCATCATCGGCACTGACAGTAATGACTGGCTCAAGGGCGGCGCGGGCAATGACTTCATCGAAGGCCGAGACGGTAACGACCGGTTCCGCGATGACGGTGGCTACAACCTGCTGCTGGGCGGCAAGGGCAGCAACACCTTCGAGCTGCAGAAGCCGTTGCAGAACTTCAGCTTTGCCAACGATGGCGACGGCACGCTGTACGTGCGCGACGCCTACGGCGGCATCAGCCTGACCCGCGATATTGGCGCGCTGGTGAGCAAGGAATCGGGCTCGTGGTGGGGCAGCAAGGAGGTGACCTACAACGTCACCGCCAACGGTTTGCTCAACGGCACCGAACTGACCCACTACAACCACTCGCTCAATGGCGATGGCTATGGGGATGGGAATGGCAACACGCTGGTGGCCAGTGTCGACGGTGACTGGCTGTTCGGCAACGCTGGTGACGACCTGCTGCGCAGCGACAAAAACCACGTGACCTTCGTCGGTGGCGCGGGCAATGACGTGATGCAGGCCTCGGGGGGCGGCAACAACACCTTCCTGTTCAGCGGCGCCTTCGGCTTCGACGCGATCAATGGCTACCAGGGCAGCGACAAACTGGTGTTCATGGGCGTCCAGGGCGCGGGGCAGGGTTATGACTACGCCCAGCACGCGACCCAGGCCGGCAACGACACTGTGCTCAAGATTGGCGATTACGCCGTAACGCTGGTGGGCGTGGGTCTGGATAATCTCTCGGCTTCGGGAATTACCTTCGCGTAAAGGCTGCATGCACTAAATGCTCCGGGGCGCCTCGTCAGTGAGGCGTCCTGGTTGTGAGCTATCTCTGACAATTCCAACAAAGAGAGAGGCAATACCAATGGGTGTGTATGACTACAAAAACTTCGGCACAGCAGACTCCAAGGCGTTGTTCAGCGACGCCATGGCGATCACGCTGTATTCCTATCACAACCTCGACAACGGTTTTGCCACCGGTTACCAGCAAAACGGCTTCGGCCTGGGCTTGCCGGCAACCCTGGTCACCGCGCTGATCGGCGGTACCGATTCCCAGGGCGTCATTCCCGGCATTCCCTGGAACCCCGATTCGGAAAAGGCTGCTCTCGAAGCCGTGCAAAAAGCCGGCTGGACGCCGATCACCGCCGCGCAATTGGGCTATGACGGCAAGACCGACGCTCGCGGAACCTTCTTCGGCGAGAAGGACGGTTACACCAGCGCCCAAGTGGAGATCCTCGGCAAGTACGACGCCCAGGGTCATCTCACCGAAATCGGCATCGCTTTTCGCGGCACCAGCGGCCCGCGAGAAATCCAGATAGGTGATTCCATCGGCGACGTGATCAACGATCTGATGGCGGCGTTGGGGCCTAAGGATTACGCAAAAAACTACGCGGGCGAAGCCTTCGGCAATCTGCTCGGTGACGTTGCAGCATTTGCCCAGGCCAATGGGCTGTCGGGCAAGGACGTGCTGGTCAGCGGCCACAGCCTCGGAGGGTTGGCGGTCAACAGCCTGGCGGACTTGAGCAGCGATAAGTGGTCCGGTTTTTACCAGGATTCCAACTACATCGCCTACGCCTCACCGACCCAAAGCAGCAGCGACAAAGTGCTGAACATCGGTTATGAAAACGACCCGGTGTTCCGCGCCCTCGATGGCTCGTCGTTCAACCTGGCCTCGGTAGGCGTGCACGATGCCGCGAAGGATTCGACGACCGATAACATCGTCAGCTTCAACGACCACTACGCCTCGACGGCGTGGAACGTGTTGCCGTATTCGATCCTCAACATTCCCACCTGGATTTCACACTTGCCCACCGGTTACGGCGACGGCATGACCCGCGTGCTGGAGTCGCAGTTCTACGACCTGACCAGCAAAGACTCGACCATCATCGTCGCCAACCTCTCGGACCCGGCTCGCAGCAACACCTGGGTCCAGGACTTGAACCGCAACGCCGAAACCCACAAAGGCAGCACCTTCATCATCGGCAGCGATGGCAATGACCTGATCCAGGGCGGCAAGGGTAACGACTATCTGGAAGGCCGCGACGGCAACGACATCTTCCGCGATGGTGGTGGCTACAACATTCTGTTGGGCGGCAAGGGCAGCAACGTGCTGGACCTGCAGGAGTCAGTGAAGAACTTTGTCTTCGCCAATGACGGTGCCGGCAACCTGTACGTGCGCGACGCCAATGGCGGCATCAGCATCACTCGCGACATCGGCAGCATCGTCACCAAGGAACCGGGTTTTCTCTGGGGGGGGTTCAAGGATGACGTGACCCACAGCGTCACCGGCAATGGCCTTGTGACCGGCAGCAACCTGACCCAGTACGCCTCAAGCGTGAAGGGCACGACCGGCGCCGACACCCTCAATGCGCACGCAACCGGCGACTGGATGTTTGGCTTCGATGGCAACGACCATTTGCTCGGCAGCACCGGCAACGACGTGTTTGTCGGCGGGGCGGGTAATGACCTGATGGAGTCGGGTGGCGGGGTCGATACGTTCCTGTTCAGCGGCGCGTTTGGCCAGGATCGGGTGGTGGGTTATCAAGCCAACGACAAACTGGTGTTCCTCGGCATTCAGGGCGTTGCGCCGAACGATGACTACCGGGCCCATGCCACGGCGGTGGGGCAGGATACGTTGCTGACGTTTGGCAGTGATTCGGTGACTCTGGTGGGTGTCGGGCTGGACAGTTTGGCCGGTAGCGCGATTGTGATCGCCTGAGGGTAGCAGGGCGCCTGTCAGGGCCCTATCGCGGGCAAGCCCGCTCCCACAGTGGTTGGTGATGTTCACAAAATCTGTGTCCGCATCAAATCCCTGTGGGAGCGGGCTTGCCCGCGATGAACGATAACGCGGTAAACCTGCCTGTCTAAGTGACCCACCGGTCACTCTCGAACTTCAATACCTGCACCAACAGAAATCTGGCACTAAACAATCAGTCCACATGCACGTTATACTATAACGCATGAGCTGCATGCCGCCCTTGAGTACAGGAGATTTTGCAACGTGAGTAACAGCAAGAGGTACACCTTCGGGCTGGCGCTGGCCTTTATATCGGCAACCGCCGCCGCAGAACTGCCTCAAAGCTCGATTCTGACCCGTTACGGGGTCACCTCCGATCAACTGCCAGAACCGGCCGCGATCGAAACCGCCAAACCCATCGAAGAAAAAACCCGCTTTCAAATCCAGCCGGAACAGCCCTGGGTGACAGTGCGCCTGGGCGACGGTAAACAACCGGAGAAAACCGGCAATATCAGTATAGATCGTTCGATGCAGCAGGAACGGGAGCGTTGCCAGCGGATGCAGGAACGACTGATGCTGAAAGGAGGGCAGTCCTTTTCCTGCGATAACAGCATTCCAGGGATTCACTGAGCAATAACCGCAACGGGCGTTACCAGGCTGAAGCAACAGGGCTGAGCCCACTGACCACGACATGAGTGACTGATATGACCCTATCCACAAGCGTGGCGGGGCAGGCGGGAAGTGTTTCTTCTGCGCTTGCTTGCAGCGCTGCAAAAACCAACACCCGGATGCTCGCCATCGATGCCCTGCGCGGCTTTGTCATGCTCTGCATGCTGGTCGACCATGTGCGGGAAACCTTTTTGCTGCACCGCCAGGTGACCGACCCGATCGACGCCTTGAGCGTGACCCCGGACCTGTTCTTCACCCGACTGCTGAGCACCCTCTGCGCCCCGGTGTTCATCTTCCTCACCGGTTTGTCGGCCTGGCTCTACAGCCAGAAACACACGGCCAGCGAGACGTCGGTGTTCCTGCTCAAGCGCGGGCTGTTCCTGGTCTTCCTGGAGCTCACATTCGTCTGCTTTGCGTGGAACGCCGAGTTCCCGCCCAAGACGTTGTGGTTGCAAGTGATCTGGTGCATCGGCATCTGCATGATCGTGCTCGCCGGGTTGCTGCACTTCAAGCGCGGCTGGTTGATCGTGCTCGGGGTGGCGATTGTCGCCGGGCACAACTTGCTCGATGGCGTGACCGTGGGGCCGGAGTCGCCGTTCTACGTGCCGTGGTCGATCCTGCATCAGCGAGTGTTCATCGACATCACCGAGTTCACCCGGGCTCGCACCACGTATCCGGTGTTGCCGTGGATCGGGGTGATTCTGCTGGGCTGGGCCATCGGGCCATGGTTCGGCAAGGACATGGAACCAGCGGAGCGGATTTCGCGGTTGCTGAAAGTCGGCTGCGGCCTGCTGGTGGCCTTCGTGTTCATCCGCTACTTGAATGTTTATGGCGAGAAGCCTTGGGTGCAAACCGGTGAGTCGCTGCGCACGTTCATGAGTTTCCTGAGCGCGAAGAAGTACCCGCCATCGCTGATGTTCCTGATGCCGACGCTTGGTCTGGGATTGATTCTTTTGGCGTTGTTCGAGAAAGCTCAGGATCGCTGGTCCACCGCGACCTTGGCGATCTACGGCGGTGCGCCGATGTTCTTCTATTTGCTGCACCTGTACGTGCTCAAGGCGATGTACTTGATGGCCGTCGCGATCTGGGGCACCAATCAGGGCACTTATTACGGCTTCGACAACCTGCCTATGGTTTGGCTATGGAGCGTGATCCTCGGGGTGTTGCTGTTCTTCCCGACGCGCTGGTTCGCCAACCTCAAACAGCGCCGTCGCGACATCGCGATTCTCAAATATCTCTGATCAAAGACTGCGTCCGCCGGGAAGTTTGAGCGACGAAGAACCTGTGGGAGCGTGGCTTGCCCGCGAAGAACGATGACGCGTAATACCTGACAAACCGCGATGAATTTTTCGCGGGCAAGCCACGCTCCCACAGGATATTCGTCGTTTAGCCCGTTCAGAAGATCAGTCTTCCTTGCGAACCGTGGCCACGTCATCGGCCCGGACTTTCACCTTCGCCCCGGAAATATCTTCAAACTCAAAGAAACCGTCCTCGGTTTTGGTATTCGGCATGTCCTTGGTCAAATACTGAGTTCCGTTCTGCAGGGTAACAACCGTTGGCGTCGAGCAACCGGCCAGGGCCAGAAAGGCCGCTACCGCCAAGGGCAAACCCAGAGTCTTGATCTTCATACACACCTCTCCTTACTCAATAAAAACAGCGCGAACGCCTCGCTTGAGGTCAATCGTCACTGTGCCTCTAACGCGGTTGGTGCGATGGAATGGCAGAAAGTTCGATGGTCACCCGAAAATTGTCGGATAGCGTCGCCACTGATCCTTTTCCGTTTGCACCGGGTGGGGCATAGCTGGTATCTGTACGCATAACCAGTACTCGTTTGCCATGGCCCTATTGCCCGTGATTGTAAATCCTCTCGATGATCCGTTCTATTACTTGAACAACTTCATGCAAGTGCTTGATTGGCTTGAACATCGTTATGCCGATGTATTGAGCCTCGAGGAACAGGATTTCATCCGCGACTTCAATCGATTGCCCCGCGAGTCCCAAGCCTTGCTGGTCAGACTGGTGATGCGCAAGGGTGTGCATTTCAGGGCCGGCAAACTGAGTTACGTCGAGATCGGCGACATCGACAACGCTGCGGCGCCGTTGCTGGCATCGGGCTGGATCGATGAGCAGTCGCCATTGCACATCGAGGACTTGTTCGAGGTGTTGCTCAAGGCCGAGATTCTCCAGTGCCTTGGCGGCGCCATCGATCAGCCCAAAGGCAAAAAGACTGATTGGCTGCCGGCCCTGAGCGAGCAGTTTCCCGAAGCACACAGTTTTGCCCAATGGTGTCCGGCACTGAATGATCGATTGTTCAGCCTGACGGTCATGGGCCTGTGCGACCGATTGCGGCTGATGTTCTTCGGCAATCTTTACCAGGACTGGTCGGAATTCGTGCTGGCCGACCTGGGCATCTTTACCTACGAAAAAGTCGAGTTCTGCGCCGAGTCCCGCGGCTTGCGCAGTCGCGAGGACGTCGATGCCTGCCTGTTTCTGCACAGCTGCCAGCAGCGTTTCGAGGCCGGTGAAGACGTGGCGGCGATTGTCGAGCTGATCAACGGGCTGCAGTTCGACAATCCCTGGCTGCAAAAACGTCGGGGCAAGTTGCTGTTCCAGATCGGTCAGCACTGCGAGCGCGTCGCGGATTTTTCCACTGCCCTGAACCTCTACCGCCAATGCGCCTACCCCGGCGCGCGTCTGCGGTTGATTCGCGTGCTGGAGCGCTGTGCTGAATACCAACTGGCGATGGACCTGGCCATCCACGCCGAGCAAGCCCCTGAAAGCGCTGCCGAGCATCAGCATCTATCGCGTGTGCTGCCCAGACTGCGGCGCAAACTGGGCGGGCCGCCGATCAAGCGGCCACCCCCTCGGGCCATGCAGCGTCTGGACCTGCAACTGCCCCGGCACGATCCGGCGTTGTCGGTGGAGTCTTACGTTCAGGCACACCTGGCGGACGATTCGGCGCCGGTGCATTACGTCGAGAACAGCCTGATCAACTCACTGTTCGGGTTGCTGTGCTGGCCGGCGATCTTCGCGCCGTTGCCGGGGGCGTTTTTTCACCCGTTCCAGCGCGGTCCGGTGGACCTGCTGAACGAAGATTTTCATGCGCGGCGCGTGGATCTGTTCCAGGCCTGCCTCGCGGAACTCGATGACGGGCGTTATGTGCAAACCGTGCGCGAGCGTTACAGCGCCAAGTGGGGCGTGCAATCACCGTTCGTATTCTGGGGGGCGCTGAGCGAGGAACTGCTGGAGCAGGCGCTCGACTGTCTGCCCGCCGAACACCTCAAGCACTGGTTCAATCGCCTGCTGCTCGACATCAAGGCCAACCGCGCCGGCATGCCGGACTTGATCCAGTTTTGGCCGCAAGACAAAACCTACCGGATGATCGAAGTCAAAGGCCCCGGCGATCGGCTACAAGACAATCAATTGCGTTGGCTGGAATTCTGTCACGAGCACCAGATGCCGATCGCCGTGTGCTACGTGCAATGGGCGGAGCAGGGCGCGTGAGCTACAGCATTGCGGTGCGGGCGCTGTGTGAATTCACCGCCAAGGTCGGCGACCTCGATCTGCGCTTTACCCCGTCGCCAACCGCACTGGAAGGCATCGTTGGGCATCGCACCGTAGCCTCACGGCGTAGCGAGGGTTACCAGAATGAAGTCGCGCTGGAGGGCCAGTATCGAACCTTGACGGTGAAGGGCCGGGCGGACGGCTACGATCCGGTGCAAAACTGCCTCGAAGAAGTTAAAACCTACCGTGGCGACCTGAGCAAGCAACCGGCCAATCACCGGCAGTTGCACTGGGCGCAGGCGAAGATCTACGGCGCGTTGATGTGCCAGAAACTGCAGTTGGAGCAGATTAATCTGGCGCTGGTGTACTTCGATATCGTCAGCGAAAAGGAAACCTGCCTGGCCGAGGCCTTCAGCGCCGCCGAACTACAGCTGTTCTTCGAACACCATTGCGGGTTGTTCCTGCACTGGGCCGAACAGGAAATGGCCCATCGCGAAGGACGCAATCTGGCGGCGCAACAGCTGGCATTTCCCCATGCCGACTTTCGTCCCGGGCAACGGCACCTGGCCGAGTCGGTGTTCAAGGCGGTCAGCACCGGTCAGTGCCTGATGGCCCAGGCACCGACCGGCATCGGCAAGACCGTTGGCACGCTGTTCCCGATGCTCAAGGCCTTGGCGCCACAGCAATTGGACAAGGTGTTCTTTCTCACAGCGAAAACTCCGGGGCGCAAATTGGCGCTGGACGCCGCGCAGGTCATCCTCGACAGTGCCGATGCTCCACCCTTGCGAGTTCTCGAAATGATCGCCCGGGACAAGGTTTGCGAGCACCCGGACAAGGCCTGCCATGGCGAGTCCTGCCCGTTGGCCCAGGGTTTTTATGATCGTTTGCCGGCCGCGCGTCAGGCCGCCAGCCAATTGAGTCTGCTGAACCAGAGCGCCTTGCGCGAGGTTGCCCTGCAGCATGACGTTTGTCCCTACTACCTGAGCCAGGAAATGGCCCGCTGGGCGGACGTGGTAGTCGCCGACTACAACTACTATTTCGACTTCAGTGCGCTGCTGTTCGGGCTGGCCCAGGCCAATAACTGGAAAGTCGCGGTGCTGGTGGACGAAGCCCACAATCTGGTGGAGCGCGGCCGGCAGATGTACAGCGCCAGCCTTGATCAGGCGACGTTGAACAGCGTGCGAAAAAACGCGCCCGAGACACTGAAGAGATCCTTGCAGCGGGTCAATCGCGAATGGAACGCCTTGCATGATCAGCAACTCAGTCCCTATCAGGCCTACGACAAAGCCCCGGAAAAACTGCTTCAGGCGCTGTCCTTATGCTGCGCGAGCATCGGCGACTACCTGAATGATCACCCTCAGGGCCTGGACAGCGGGTTGCAGAATTTTTACTTCGACATGCTGCAATTCGGCCGTGTGGCTGAACTGTTCGATGAACATTTCCTGTTCGACATCAGCAAACGTGACCTCGAGCGCAAGCGCAACCTGTCGCAACTGTGCCTGCGCAATGTGGTGCCCGCCGCTTTCATTCGCCCGCGCCTGACTGCTGCGCGTAGCGCTGTACTGTTTTCCGCCACCCTGAGCCCTCGGCATTACTACGCCGACTTGCTGGGTACACCGGCGAATACAGTCTGGATTGATGTGGAGTCGCCGTTCAGCGCCGAACAGTTGCAAGTGCACATCGTCAGCCAGATTTCGACCCGCTTTGTCCACCGACAGGCGTCCCTTGAACCCATCGTCGAACTGATCGCCAAACAGTTCACCCAGCGCCCCGGTAATTACCTGGCGTTTTTCAGCAGCTTCGATTATTTGCAGCAAGTGGCACAGTTGCTGGCCGAGCGGCATCCGCACATCACGCTGTGGTCGCAGTCCCGGGGAATGGGGGAAGGGCCGCGTCAGGCCTTTCTCGATCAATTCACCGTCCATGGTCAGGGCGTCGGCTTCGCGGTACTGGGTGGAGCATTCGGCGAAGGCATCGATCTCCCCGGCGCGCGATTGATTGGTGCATTCATTGCCACTTTGGGGCTGGCGCAACTCAATCCGGTCAACGAACAGATGAAACAGCGCATGGCGGCGATTTTCGGTGCCGGGTATGACTACACCTACCTGTTTCCTGGCGTGCAGAAAGTCGTGCAAGCGGCGGGGCGGGTGATCCGCACTCAGCAGGATCAAGGGGTGGTGATGCTGATCGATGACCGGTTTGGCGAGAGCAAGGTCAAGCAATTGCTGCCGTGCTGGTGGTCGATGAAATCGGCGCCTTTTTAGCCTGTTGAGTAGTGTCCTCATCACGTATTGGTTTTTTTGAATTTCCAAACGAGCGGTTTGTCGCATACTCCAGAAGAACAACAATAAGGACAGGGATCCATGAGCGATGACCGGACCAAGACCAATGCCATCGAGGAGATGCGTTTTCGTCTGCTGATTGATGCCGTGGTCGACTACGCGATCTACATGATTGACCCCGATGGCATCATCACCAGTTGGAACGCTGGCGCCAAGCGTTTCAAAGGGTATGAGGAAGCGGAAATTCTCGGCCAGCATTTCTCGCGTTTCTATACCGAAGAGGACCGCAAGGCCGGTTTGCCTCAGCGCGCCCTTGATACCGCCATTCACGAAGGGCGTTTCGAGGGCGAAGGCTGGCGGGTTCGCAAGGACGGCACGCATTTCTGGTCCCACGTCATCATCGATCCCATTCTCGATCCGTCGGGCAAGTTGTTGGGTTTTGCCAAGATCACCCGGGATTTGACCGACCGCAAAATGGCCGAAGAAACCCTCAAGCAAAGTGAGCAGCAGTTCCGGCTGCTGGTGCAGAGCGTCACCGACTACGCCATCTACATGCTCGCCCCGGATGGACGCCTGACCAACTGGAATCTGGGGGCTCAGCGAATCAAGGGCTACCGGCCCGAAGAAGTTATCGGCCAGCATTTCTCGATGTTTTACACCCCTGAAGACCGCGAAGCCGGTGAACCCCAGCGTGCGCTGGAGATCGCTACACGCGAGGGGCGATTCGAAAACAAGGCCTGGCGCGTGCGCAAGGACGGTACGCGGTTTTTCGCGCATGTCGTGGTCGACCCGATTTGGGGCGAAACCGGCACGTTGCTGGGGTTTGCCAAGATCACTCGGGACATCACCGAGGTGACCCAAGCCCAGCAAGCGCTTGAGAAAACCCGCGAAGCGTTGTTTCAGGCGCAAAAGATGCAGGCCATCGGTCAACTCAGCGGGGGGATTGCCCACGACTTCAATAATCTGCTGACCGTTATCCTTGGCAATCTGGAGGTCGTTCGCAAACGTGCGGCGGACGACCCGAGAATTACCCGTTTGCTCGACAATGCCACCCAAGGCGCCTTGCGCGGCGTTTCCCTGACCCAGCGCATGCTGGCGTTTGCCAGGCGTCAGGAACTCAAGACCGAATCCGTTGAGATACCAGTACTGATAGAGGGGATTACCGGGCTGTTGCGCAGCTCTCTGGGGCCTGCGGTGAGCATAGAAACCCGCTTTGCGCCTGGACTTGAACCGGTGATGGCCGACGTCAATCAGCTCGAACTGGCGGTGCTTAATCTGGCGACCAACGCCCGTGATGCCATGCCCGACGGTGGGAAACTTGTCATCAGTGCACAGACAGAAGAGATCTGCGATCAGGCGAAACTCGCCCTGACGCCAGGCCGCTATGTCTGCCTGAGTGTCACGGATATAGGGGAGGGCATGGATGACGCTACCCTGGCGTCGGCAATGGACCCTTTCTTTACCACGAAAGGCGTCGGCAAAGGCACAGGCCTGGGGTTGTCGATGGTTCACGGGTTTACTGAACAACTGGGTGGACGCTTCATCCTCAAAAGCCAGAAGGACGTCGGCACCACTGCCGAACTCTGGTTACCCGTTGCGCTAGCCGACTCGACCACCGAACCCGCTATTGAAGAGGCCGCCATGTCGCGAGTGCCTCGTCTGTGTGTGTTGGTGGTGGACGACGACAGTCTGGTGTTGACCAGTACCAGCCTGTTGCTTGAGGACCTGGGCCATCGGGTGATCAGTGCAGCGTCCGGCGCACAGGCACTGGAGCTGTTCGACAGCGAGCACGACGTTGACCTGGTCATTACGGACATGGTCATGCCCAAGATGAGTGGCGCGCAATTGGCACAGGCTATTCGGGTGATAAGGCCGCACCTGCCGATCATCCTCGCCACCGGTTATGCGGAGCGCCTGGAAGGCTTCGCAGCCAGACTTCCACGCCTGTCCAAGCCCTTTACCCAACTTAATCTGGTGGAAGTCATTGCCTTGGCGATGAAGTGATAGTCGCCATGCCCAGGTCTGCCAGTAGCAGCTGCTACAGGCGAATGCAACCAACAGACTTTCGCTGGCACACTTATGACTCAAATTAATCAAAGGCCCGTCATTCGCCGGGCCTTTGCTATTCGCCAACCTCTCAAGCAGCGAGATTGGGCGCGCCCAGTTCTTTTTTGTAGCGTGCTTTCAGGCTTTCCATTTCTGCACCCAATTCGTCGAGTGTCGTTTTGCCCAGCAGTTTTTTGGCCTGAGGAAACATTTCCTTTTCCTCTTCTTCAATGTGATGTTCCAGCAGCTCCTTGACCACTTTCACGCGACCGGCAAATTCGAGAGTGGAGGGGTCAGTGGTTTTCAGGTCCGGAAGCACCAGCGTATCGACGGTGCGATGTTCTTCCTTGGCTTCGTAATACATCACATCCTGTTCTTTGCCCCCGGCTTTTTTATAGGCCGGGTACAAGACGTCCTCTTCCAGACGGGTATGGATCTTGATTTCCATTTCCAGTTTGGCCAGCAACTCGGTGCGCTTTTTAACCCCACGCTCGGTGGACTCGCTCAACTGGGCCAGGATGCCTTTCACGCGTTCATGGTCGGCTTTCAACAGGTCAATGGCGTTCATGGTCAAACCTCTCGTTTAGTCACAGGTCAGGCGCAAACGGTCTTCCTGCCGTTATCGCTCACACTGTTGGAGCATTTCCCGTGCCTGTTTCAATATCCAATAAAAAGCCAGTGAAAACAGTGGGTTGAAATCGACTTGAAACGGCGTTTGTCGTGCAACCTGCATGAATATCCGTTGCTGTTCAATGCAGGTTGACCGAACGATTGCCTCGCCTGAGAAGGTGTCAGGCGTCCGGTTTATTGCGCCGCTCATAACGGGCCAGCATCGGTTGAGTACTGATGCCATGCGCCAGAATGCTGAGCGCCACTACCGACAACGTCAGGTCAGTGCACAGCGTCGCTGCCGCCGGACCGAGGTCGTGATTCAAGGCGTAGAACAGGTAATAAAAGCTCCCGATCCCGCGAATCCCGAACCAGCCGATCAACAGCCGCTGGCGACCGTCCAGCAAGCGCCCCCACGGCATGAGCCATACACACAAGGGGCGAATGGCACAGAACAACACCAGTGCAACCACCAATGCTCGCCAATCCCAATGGCCCACCAGCACCACGCCCAGCAGGGTGACCAGAAACACTTCCATGGCCCGTTCCACCAGGCTACCGAATGCCAGCATGTCGCCCATCATGATGCCCGCCGCGACTTGGGTTTCTGGCAGATTCGCCACGTCGCCGTGGACGGCAGCCTCAGGTTCGACGTTCTGGTGGCCGACCACCGGTTGCACCAGATGCTCGGCGGGGATCCGTGCGTCGCCGGTGGATTTGACTTCGGCTTGTCGCAACCCCAGGCCGGCGGCGAATACCGACAGAAAGCCATAGCCATGGATCGCTTCGGCCGCGACATAAGCGAGGGCGATCAGGGCCAGGGTCAGGTAATCGTTGGGAGAAATGGTGCTGTCGGCATTGCGGATGCGCATCGACAAGGTCAAGCGACCGATGCCGTGGCCCATCCAGTAACCGGTCAACAAACCGACCGGCACGGCCCACAGCACACTTTTCAATGCCCACTCAGTGAGCCAGGCGTCGCTGTTGCCGCTCTGTTGCACAAATAGCAAGCCGAGGATCACGAAAGGGAAGGCGATGCCGTCGTTGAGGCCCGCTTCACCGGAGAGCCCGAAACGCACCGAGTCGTAATCCCTGGCGTCGTTGACTTGCACCAGCGAGGCCAGTACCGGATCGGTGGGGGCCAGAATCGCCCCGATCAGCAACGACGGCCCCCACGCCAGGGCAAAACCGTAATGCAGTAGCAGGCAGACGCCAATGATGGTCAAGATCATCACCGGTCCCGCCAGGCCGAACGCCACCCGCCATCGAAGATCCTTCAGCGGCAGGCGCAATTTGAGTCCGCAGACAAACAGCGAAAAGAGCACCGCGACTTCCGTCAGGTGCTCCATCCAGATCGCCGCGTCCTTGATGTCCAGCTTCAACAAGCCCAGGCCACCCGGACCGATCGCCACGCCCAGCGCCAGGCACACCGCCGACGTGGTCACCGGCATCCAGCGCAGATAGGACGAGGTCAGTGCCAGGGTCAGCAGCACCGCACCCAACACCGCCACCCATACAATAAAGCTCATGCCCGGTTCTCGGAGGTGTACCGCCGATCGCCGGCGGATGGCGGACTCAGGAAAATCAAATGCCAGTCACGCGCACGTACTCAGGTCCCAGGTAGTTGAACCAGAGCAGAATCATCTCCACCAAAATAGTCACCAGCACCAATAGCCCGACGCCCCATACGCTCGCCGCATTCAGCAGACCTTGCTCCTTGCGCTCGTGCATGAAGATCGGCAAACCGACGAACAGCAGAAACGTTGAATAGAGGGAGGCGGCCCCCAGCACGGTGATCGCCAGCCAGCGACTCGGATAGAGCCCGGCAATACCTGCAAGGAAGAACGGAGTGACGGTGTAGGCGGCAAAACCGATGCACTGATTGACGGTGGGGCGTGAGTCGAAGGTGCGCGACATCCAGCGGATGAACAGCCCCATCAGCACCACGCCGACGATGATGCTCAGGTACAGCAGCCCACAGAGTTGCAGGGCGCTGGCGGCACTGAGTTTGACCGTTTCGTTTTCGGCCAGGCTCCAGCCGACGTAGGTGGTCCCGATAAACAGGCACACGGCGGGAATCAAGGCGAGCAGCAGTAAATGAGCGAGGTAATGGCGCGGATTCGCTTCCTCTTCTTTACGAATATCTGTCCAGACGAAATTGGGCTGAGTGAACAGCCTGACCAAGGGTGCGGACATGTCGACCTCCAGATAGCGAGCGGCCCGGCATAGGGGTCCCCTAAAAGTATTGAGGTGCATCCATCGCCGGGGGTTCATTTTTTATCGGGTGCCTCAAGAGCGGTCGGCTGGAGGGAATGTTTACAAACGGCGAAGGTCAACCGAGCAGTTCCTCTTGTCTGGGTGCCTGGTCATGAACGTCAGCCAATCCGTCGTCGAATATTTGCGGCAACACGACTTGCGACTGACGACGGCCGAATCCTGTACCGCTGGAAAAATCGTAACTTTACTGGCCGAGGTGCCGAACAGCGGGGACCTGATCGAGAGCGGCTATGTGGTTTATTCCTCCGAAGCCAAGCAGCGATTGCTTAACGTCAGCCCCGATACGATCAAAACCTTCAACCTGACCAGTTGCGAAGTGGCGTGCGAAATGGCCTTGGGAGCATTGCGTGACAGCCCCGCCAATGTCGCGGTAGCAACCACCGGCATTTTGGGACCGGAGGATATCGACGGGATTCCCGCCGGCACCGTCTGTTTTGCCTGGGCGTACCAGACCGAGAGAGGGAAGCGCGTATTCACTCACCAGCACCGGTTTTTCGGGTCGCGCAGCCGGGTCCAGTTACTGGCCGCCGAACATGCCTTGAAGCGGGTGTCGTTTTTTCATCAACGTGCATTGGCCGGTGAACAAGGCCAGGTCACACCATGAACGACGAATCGCGCCGCGACGAGCATCACAGCCGTGATTACCCGGTGCACGAAGACATGGCCTATCAGGTAAAGGTCTGGCGATTCGAGCGCTGGGGCTGGTACGTGATGGTGCTGCTGGTGGTGTTGGCGTTGCTCGGCTTGTTTTCCCGTGGCCCGCTCAGCTCCCAAGACGTTCACGGCAGCGATGGCAAGGTACGGGTGGAGTACGAGATGTTCCACCGTCATGGCTCGACCAATCCGATGAAGATCAGTGTGATCGGCCGGCCGGATGCCACGGTTGAACTGGAACTGACCGGGAAACTGCTGGAGGGCTTCGAAATCGAAACCCTCCAACCGGAACCTGTGCGTGCACTCAGTGGCGAGCAGGGCATGAAACTGTGGGTACAAACGGACGCGCAAGGGCAGGCGAGTCTTTACCTGACTTTGCGTGGCGAGGGGCTGGGCCTGTTTCGCAGCCATATCGCCTCGCCCGGTGCAGCCCCCGTCAAGGTGGATCAATTCATTTTCCCTTAGGTGACTTATGGATTCGGTATTGCGCGCGGCCGTGATGTACCTGGCGTTAATGGTGCTGTTCAAAATTGCCGGTCGGCGTTCGCTGGCCGAACTGACGACGTTTGATTTCGTACTGCTGATGATCATCGGCGAGGCGACCCAACAAGCGCTGCTGGGCAATGATTTTTCACTGACCAATTCGGTGCTGGTGATCGTTACGCTGATTGCCATTGACGTCGGCCTTTCACTGCTCAAACAGCGCTCGCAATGGGTGCAACGGCTGATTGATGGCGGGCCGACGATCATTGTCGAAAACGGCAAGATCCTGCACGAGCGCCTGCGCCATGCGCGACTGGTGGAAGCGGATGTCATGGAGGCTGCGCGATCGAGCCAGGGCATTGAAACCCTTGAGCAGATCAAATTCGCCATCATCGAGCGCAATGGCAAGATTTCGGTGATTGCTCAAGAGCCCTGACTCACCGCGATCCCCGTAGGAGCTGCCGAAGGCTGCGATCTTTTGACTTTGATGTCAGCGAAAGCAAGATCAAAAGATCGCGGCCTTCGGCAGCTCCTACGGGCCGAACGCAGGTCATGCCAGTTGCGTCAAAGCATCGGTTTGCCGCCGGTAACGCCATACCGTTGCCCGGTGATGTAGCTGGCTTCATCCGAGGCCAGCAGCACATAGATCGGCGCGACTTCCACCGGTTGGCCGGGGCGGCCGAGCGGGGTTTGCGAGCCGAAGTTTTGCACGTCTTCCTCGGGCATGGTCGATACGATCAACGGCGTCCAGATCGGCCCCGGCGCCACGCTGTTTACCCGGATGTTCTTTGGTCCCAACATCTGTGCCAGGCCGGCGGAAAAGTTGGCAATCGCGCCCTTGGTGGTCGCGTAGGCCAGCAATGTCGGCTTGGGCATGTCGGAGTTGACCGAACTGGTGTTGATGATCGAACTGCCAGGCTTCATGTGTTTCAACGCGGCCTGACAGAGCCTGAACATGGCCGTGATGTTCACATCGAAGGTCATCACCCATTCTTCGTCCGGGATGTCTTCGATGTTTTCGTGGGTCATCTGGAATGCGGCGTTGTTGACCAGAATGTCGATCCGGCCAAAGCGCTCCACCGTTTTATCCACTAGCGCCTGGCAGTGCGCTTTCTGCGCCACATCGCCGGGCAGCAGCAGGCATTGACGACCGGCCTGCTCGACCCAACGTGCGGTTTCCTGCGCATCTTCAGTTTCATTCAAGTAGGCAACCACCACATCCGCGCCTTCCCGGGCGAATGCAATCGCCACTGCACGGCCGATGCCGCTGTCGGCACCGGTGATCAGGGCAATCTTGCCCTCCAGCCGACCCGAACCCTTGTAGCTCTGCTCGCCACAATCCGGGTAAGGGTCCATTTTCATCTGGACTCCGGGGACTGGCTGGTTTTGTTTCGGAAAGGGTGGTTTTGGATAGTCAGTCATCGGGAAATCTCCTCTGTTCAAGGCAAAAGATTCAAGCGGTACCAGCGCTCGTTGAGGGTTGACCCCGGTCTTTTGACTTGAGTTCGGTTGGACTTGCGACGGGTTTAGCGCAGGAGGAGAGCTCGTTGTTCCTGCATACACTCAACTCATGAGTTAGGCTCAATGCGATGCAAGAAACTCGATGAGGAATTGCTCATGAACACCCAATCGCTCGTTGCACTGACACTCTCGTTGGCATGCCTCGCTGGCTGCGAAAACAAATACGATGTGAACGAGAAAAATTGCGAGCCGAAAAACTTCATGAAGCTGCCGGACGATCAGAAGCGGGAAGCCTTCATCAAGGCTTGCTTGGAGCGCATAACGCCTTGAACAGGATTCGATGCTGCGCCTATCGCCCATAAAAAACCCGATGCACAGGCATCGGGTTTTCGGTGTCAACCTGGGGCGTCAGGCTTGGCGGTTACGCAAACTACGCTCCATCCGCGCGATCCCTTCTTCCAGCAGCGCCCGCGGGCAGCCGAAGTTCAGACGCACGAACTGCCGGGCGTGATCGCCGAAATCCAGCCCTGCGCTCAGCCCGACCTTGGCCTGTTCAAGGAAAAACTGCTGCGGGTTATCCAGCCCCAGCGCCGTGCAGTCGAGCCATGCCAGGTAAGTGCCCTGAGGGATGTTCATGGTCACACCCGGCAACCGCGTACGAACCGCCTCCACCAGATAATCCCGATTGCTTTGCAGGTAGGCCATGAGCTCGGTCAACCACGGGCCGCCTTCGCTGTAGGCGACGCGGGTGGCTTCCAGGCCCAGCGGGTTGACGCTGTCGACCATGCCGCAGCGAGCGCTGTTGACCCGATGACGCAGTGCCGCGTCCTGAATGATCATGAACGCAGTCTTCAAACCGGCGATGTTGTAAGCCTTGCTCGCCGACATCAGGGTGATCGTGCGCTTGGCGATCTGCGGGCTGAGCGAGGCGGTCGGAATGTGTACGCGGCCGTCGAAGCACAACTCGGAGTGGATTTCGTCGGAGATGATCCAGGCATCCTGCTCCAGGCAAATGTCGGCGACCGCTTGCAGCTCCTCACGCGGGAAGACCTTGCCCAGCGGGTTATGCGGGTTGCTCAGCAGCAGCGCGCCGCCCCCTTGCAGCGCTTCGCGCAAGGAATCGAGTGGCGTGGCATAGGTGCCATCGGCCAACGCGTCGAAATCCAGTTCGACTTTGTTCAACTGCCAGTGGCCCGGCGCATGGCGCAGCGGCGGGTAGTTTGGCGTCTGCACGACCACGTTCTGCTGCGGCTGAACCAGCGCATGCAGGGCCATGTTGAACCCCGACTCGATACCCGGCAGGAATATCAGCTCCTGAGGTTGCACGCGCCAGGCGTACTTGCTCCACAGGTCGGCGACGATGGCGTCACGCAAGTCATCCTGAGCCACGCTGTAACCGAGCATCGGGTGTTCCAGGCGTTTTTGCAGCGCCTGAATGATCGCTGGTGGCGCGGCAAAGTCCATGTCGGCGACCCACATCGGCAACACGTCGGCCGGGTAGCGGCTCCATTTGGTACTGCCGGTGCCATGGCGGTCGAACACCTGATCAAAATCGAAAGTCATGCTCAGTCTCATAAAAGGCAGGGGGTTAATCCGGTGGCCATGATAAGCGCCAACCTCTGTGGGAGCGAGCCTGCTCGCGATGAGGCTCTTACATTCAATATCGATGTCGCCTGACACTCTGCCATCGCGAGCAGGCTCGCTCCCACAGTTTGATTACCGCCACCACAAATATCGTGCAGGGCCCAAATCCCCTGTGGGAGCGAGCCTGCTCGCGATGAGGCCCTTACATTCAATATCGATGTCGCCTGACACTCTGCCATCGCGAGCAGGCTCGCTCCCTCAACTGTGTGCCTACTGGCTTGCGGGTACCCGACTGTCGGTTTTCACACAGCACAAAACAGCATTGTCTACAGTTTAAATTGGCGGTAGTTCCGTTGCCGTCACCGTGATCGTCCAGAAAAACCCGGCCAATGCACCGGGTTTCCACCTGATCAGGAGTGCACGATGGACCTCAACCGTCGTCAGTTCTTCAAGGTCGCTGGTCTCGGCCTTGCGGGCTCAAGCCTCGGCGCGCTGGGCATGGCCCCGACGCCCGCTTTCGCCGAACAAGTGCGTCATTTCAAGCTCGCCCACACCCATGAAACCCGCAACACCTGCCCGTACTGCTCGGTCGGTTGCGGCTTGATCATGTACAGCCAGGGTGACAACGCGAAGAATGTCGCCCAGAGCATCATCCACATCGAAGGCGATGCCGACCACCCCGTCAATCGCGGCACCCTCTGCCCCAAAGGCGCAGGCCTGCTCGATTTCATTCATAGCCCCAGCCGTCTCCAGTACCCGCAGGTGCGCAAGCCCGGCACCACGGAATGGACGCGCATCTCCTGGGATGAAGCGCTGGATCGCATCGCCGACCTGATGAAGGCCGACCGCGACGCTCACTTCATCGAGAAGAACGCCAAGGGGCAAACGGTGAATCGCTGGCTGAGCACCGGTTTCCTCGCGGCATCGGCATCGTCCAACGAAGCGGGTTACATCACCCACAAGGTGATTCGTAGTCTCGGCATGCTGGGGTTCGATAACCAGGCTCGTGTCTGACATGGCCCGACGGTGGCAAGTCTTGCCCCGACGTATGGCCGTGGTGCCATGACCAACCACTGGACCGATATCGCTAACGCGAATCTGGTTCTGGTGATGGGTGGCAACGCAGCAGAAGCGCACCCTTGCGGTTTCAAATGGGTGACCGAAGCCAAAGCCCATAACAAGGCGCGGCTGATTGTGGTCGACCCGCGTTTCACCCGTACCGCCTCGGTGGCCGACTATTACGCGCCGATCCGCACCGGCACCGACATCGCCTTCATGGGCGGGCTGATCAATTACCTGCTGACCGAAGACAAGATCCAGCACGAATACGTGCGCGCCTATACGGACGTGTCGTTCATCGTCAAGGCCAACTACGGTTTCGAGGACGGCTTGTTCAGCGGTTACGACGCGAGCAAGCGCATCTACACCGACAAGTCTGGTTGGGGCTATGAAATCGGCGAGGACGGTTTCGCTAAAGTCGACCCGACCTTGCAAGACCCACGTTGCGTCTACCAATTAATGAAACAACATTACAGCCGCTACACCCTGGAGCTGGCCAGTCAGGTCTGCGGCATGCCCACGGATGCCATGCAGAAAATCTGGGAAGAGATCGCCACCTGCTCGCAACCGGGCAAAACCATGACGATTCTCTATGCGTTAGGCTGGACCCAGCATTCGACTGGTTCGCAGATGATCCGCAGCGCGGCCATGGTGCAACTGCTGCTGGGCAACGTCGGCATGCCGGGCGGGGGCGTCAATGCCCTGCGCGGGCACTCCAACATCCAGGGCCTGACCGACCTGGGCTTGCTGTCCAACCTGCTACCCGGTTACCTGACCCTGCCGTCCGAGGCCGAACAGGACTACAACGCCTACATCGCCAAGCGCGCACTCAAGCCGTTGCGCCCCGGGCAGATGTCTTACTGGCAGAACTACGGCAAGTTCCACGTCAGCCTGATGAAAGCCTGGTACGGCGCCAATGCCACCGCCGAGAATCATTGGGGCTACGACTGGCTGCCGAAACTGGACATCCCCGGCTACGACATCCTGAAAATGTTCGACATGATGGGCAAGGGCGAGGTCAATGGCTACATGTGCCAGGGCTTCAACCCGATCGCCGCGTTGCCGGACAAGAACCGGGTGATGAAGGCGCTGGCCAAACTCAAGTGGCTGGTGGTGATGGACCCACTGGCCACCGAAACTTCGGAGTTCTGGCGCAACGCCGGTCCTTACAACGATGTGCAAACGGCCGAGATCCAGACCGAAGTCATCCGTCTGCCCACCACCTGTTTCGCCGAAGAAAACGGTTCGCTGGTCAACAGCGGTCGCTGGCTGCAATGGCACTGGAAGGGTGCCGATGGCCCGGGGCAGGCGCGCACGGACGTGAAGATCATGGCCGAGTTGTTCTTGCGCCTGCGCAAGCGTTATCAGGCCAATGGCGGTGCCTGGGCCGAGCCGATCCTCAAGCTCGACTGGCCCTACAAGGTACCGGATGATCCGACGCCGGAAGAGCTGGCCCGGGAATTCAACGGCTACGCCGTCGCCGATGTCACTGACGCCTCGGGCGCGGTGGTCAAAGCTGGTCAGCAGTTGTCGGGCTTTGGCCAACTCAAGGACGATGGCAGCACGGCATCCGGGTGCTGGATCTTCTGCGGCAGCTGGACCGAGCAGGGCAACAACATGGCCCGGCGTGACAACAGCGATCCTTTCGGCATGAAGCAGAACCTGGGCTGGGCCTGGGCCTGGCCGGCGAATCGCCGGATTCTCTACAACCGCGCCTCTTGCGACCCTCAAGGCAAACCGTGGGACGCCAACAAACGGCTGGTGTGGTGGAACGGCAAGGTCTGGGCCGGCACCGATGTGCCCGACTACAAGGCCGATGTGCCGCCGGAAGCCGGGATGAACCCGTTCATCATGAACCCCGAAGGCGTGGCGCGTTTTTTCGCCCTCGACAAGATGAACGAAGGACCGTTCCCGGAACACTATGAACCGTTCGAGACGCCCATTGGCATCAATCCGATGCACCCCAACAACAAGCAGGCGACCAGCAACCCGGCCGGACGGGTCTTCGATTCCGTCTGGGACACCCTCGGGCAGGCCAAGGACTTCCCTTATGCGGCGACCAGCTACCGGCTGACTGAACACTTCCACTTCTGGACCAAGCATTGTCCGATCAATGCCGTGACCCAACCTGAGCAGTTTGTCGAAATCGGCGAGGTGCTGGCCAAGGAGAAAGGCATTGCTGCCGGTGACCGGGTGCGGGTCAGCTCCAAGCGCGGGCATATCGAAGCGGTGGCAGTGGTGACCAAGCGGATTCGTCCGCTGCAGGTCAACAATCAGGTGGTGCATCAGATCGGTATCCCGTTGCACTGGGGCTTCACCGGCGCCACCCGTCACGGTTACCTGACCAACACCCTGGTGCCGTTCCTCGGCGATGGCAACACACAGACCCCGGAATCCAAGTCATTCCTGGTCAACGTGGAGAAAGTCTAAATGGCCAGCCAAGACATCATCGCCCGTTCGGCCACCACCACGATGCCGCCCTCGGTGCGCACGCAAGAGGAAGTGGCCAAGCTGATCGACACCACCAAGTGCATTGGCTGCAAGGCCTGCCAGGTCGCCTGCTCGGAATGGAACGAGTTGCGCGACGACGTTGGTCACAACCTCGGCACTTACGACAACCCTCAAGACCTCAGCGCAGACACTTGGACCTTGATGCGCTTCACCGAGCATGAAACCGACGCCGGCAACCTCGAATGGCTGATTCGCAAAGACGGCTGCATGCACTGCGCCGAGCCCGGCTGCCTGGCGGCGTGCCCGAGCCCGGGGGCGATCATCAAGCACGCCAACGGTATCGTCGATTTCGATCAGGACCACTGCATCGGCTGCGGCTATTGCATCACCGGTTGCCCGTTCAACATTCCGCGCATCTCGCAAAAGGATCACAAGGCTTATAAATGCACGCTGTGCTCGGACCGGGTGGCGGTGGGGCTGGAACCGGCTTGCGTAAAAACCTGCCCGACCGGCGCCATCGTTTTCGGCAGCAAGGAAGACATGAAAGAACACGCGGCCGAACGTATCGTCGACCTCAAGAGCCGCGGTTTCGAAAACGCCGGTTTGTATGACCCCGAGGGCGTCGGCGGCACCCACGTCATGTATGTGCTGCACCATGCCGACACGCCCAGGTTGTATGCCGGGTTACCGGATCACCCGGCGATCAGCCCGCTGGTGGACCTGTGGAAAGGCCTGAGCAAACCCCTGGCGTTGCTGGCCATGGGCGCGGCGTTGCTGGCCGGGTTCTTCCATTACGTGCGTGTCGGCCCACAACTGGTCGAGGAGGACGAACATCCAGTCACCTTCGACCCGGCAGTGCATGAATTCGACCCATCGGTGCACACCTTTGATCCGACGAAACCCGGCGGGGAGGACAGGCCATGAACGACAAACCGATCCTGCGCTACACCGCCAACCAGCGCACCAATCACTGGCTGGTGGCGATTCTGTTTCTCGCGGCCGCCCTATCGGGGCTGGCCTTGTTCCATCCGGGATTGTTCTGGCTCAGCAACCTGTTTGGCGGCGGTTCGTGGACGCGCATTCTGCATCCGTACATGGGCGTGGCGATGTTTGTGCTGTTCCTCGGCCTGGTGTTCAGCTTCTGGCGGGCGAATTATTTCAGCGCCAACGACCGGTTGTGGCTCAGGCGCGTCGGGACTGTCATGCGTAACGAAGAGGAGGGCGTGCCGCCGATCGGCAAGTACAACCCGGCGCAGAAGCTGCTGTTCTGGGTGTTGCTGATCTGCATGCTGGTGCTGTTGTTCAGCGGCCTGGTGATCTGGCGTGCCTGGTTCAGCGCGTACTTCGGCATCACCGGTATTCGCTGGGCGATGCTGCTGCATGCACTGGCGGGCTTCATCCTGGTGCTGAGCATCATCGTCCACGTCTATGCCGGTATCTGGATTCGCGGCTCGGTCCACGCCATGGTGCGTGGCCGGGTCAGCCGCGCCTGGGCGAGAAGACACCATGAGCTCTGGTACCAGGAAGTGACCCGAGACGAGACGCCTGAGCGACCGATCAGCAAAAAAGGATGACCCCTTGGCCACGATCCTCGAGCCTGGGCAGATAGAAGCGGCGGCGAGTTCACCGCCGTTTCTGTACCTGCCACCGAACAACCTGTTCACCTTGCGCGCGCTGCGTCTGGAACGCCTGGCCGATGGGCATCCCATGGCGGACTATCTGCGCTTGATCGCGGGGCTGTGCCACGTTCAGCAGCACCTGATGGACGATCCGCCCGTGACGACCATGCCCGATCCCGAACGCCTGCGGGTGTGCATGGAACATGGCTTGCCACCGTTTGCCGCCGACAGTCTGGTGCGCGAAAACATTTGGTTGCCGTATCTTGAAGCCATGTTGCAACGTTATCAGCCACCGCCAAACGCTGCGGTAGAAAACGCCGTGGCGACGTTGCGCAGTGCCAACCCGGGGCTGCTCAAAGCCTGGGCGATTGCCTTGGTCAGCGGCCAGTATTCAATGCTGCCGGCAGAACTGGTGCCGTTCCTCGGTGCAGCGCTGCAAGCGGCCTGGAGCCATTGGTTGCTGAGCACACCCAACCTTGAACTCAAACGCGGCGACAGCCTCAGCCAATGTCCGGCCTGCGGTTCGCCGGCGATGGCCGGGGTGATTCGTCATCGGGGCAAATACAACGGTTTGCGTTATCTGGTGTGCTCGTTGTGCGCCTGCGAATGGCATGCGGTGCGGGTCAAATGCGTGTACTGCGAACAGAGCAAGGGGCTTCAATACGTCAGCTTTGAGGATGACCGTCACGCTGCCAATCAGGCACCGTTGCGGGCGGAAGTCTGCCCCGGCTGCAACAGCTACCTGAAACTGATCTACCTGGAAAACGATGCCGAAGCCGAAGCGCTCTCGGCAGACCTGTCCAGCCTGATGCTAGACATGCGCCTGGAGCAGGAAGGCTACCAGCGCCTGTCGCCGAATCTGATGCTGGCCCCCGACGAATCGTAACTTGCGGCGGGGCCAGGTTTCCTGCTGGTAACGGCGGCGGATGACATTTACTGGCCGATTTTCCCAGCCCGGCTACGCTGATTGCTGCCAGGAAAAGAAGTTTCACACACGCCCGGGCTGGAGCGTGTTGTTTTGCCAGGCTACCCACCCCACGCCATGTCGCGTGTGATAGGTCACGACCGCCATCCGGTGGAACTTCCCCCCTCTTTGCCGCCGCGCATCAGAAGCGAGTGCCTGACACGCGGTATTTGTGTTGGCACAGCCACGCCAGTACAGCAGGAATCGCCCTCGCGCCATGTGACAAGGAACGCAAGTTTCCACACAACGGTGAAAAGGAGATCAAGATGAACATCGTGACCGATGCATCGCAAATAATGTCGGCCGCCAGCGATGCGGTGGCTGACATCCAGTCCAGCCGTTTCCTCAAAGTTCCGCTCGGCGAGCCCGTCCAGGCCGACGACGGCAATATTCTACCCGGTACACAGATGCTGCCTGGCCAATGGGTGGCCTGCCCCGACAATACTTACGTGCTGCTGTTGCGGACCGATGGCAACCTGGTGCTTTACCAGGTGGTCGCGGGCCAGTTGGCGAGCGGCGGTTCGTTCACCGGCAGCGCACTGTGGCAAACGGGGACCACTACCGGCGCGCGCTTCGATGTCCAGACCGACGGCAATCTGGTCTTGTACGACGCCAACGGCGGCGTGGCATGGAAGTCCGACACCAATGGCATCGAGCCACAGGAACTGCGCTTGCAGACCGACGGCAACCTAGTTTTATACAACACGCTGGGCGAGCCTTGCTGGGCTTCGACCAGCAACCACCTCCAGGTGTGGCCGCTGGCTCGTTGGGTGAGTGTGCAAAACAGTCTGGTCGCCCCGGTTAAAGGGGTGCCCAATGTGCTCACCGCTGACGAGAGGGGCATCATGCTGAAACGCTTCGTGGCCGGATCGCTCGACCAGATCTGGCAAATCACGGCGGACGGGCGGCTACTCAGCGGTCTGCTCGGCGGCCAGGTGCTGAGCCAGGACACGGGGAGTAACGCGGCCCTCAACACGACACAGGTGGTTCCCGTGCCTGTCGAGCAGACCTGGCTCTGGGACGCCGGGCTGGGGCCGGTTTCCATCCAGAACAGCGGCTCGACCCAGTATCTGTGCGCCGCCATGTCGGGCGGGACGGTGCAAGTGCAGAACTGCGAAACCCCGGCGCAGTGGTACTTCGTGCCTACCTGCCCGCTGGACATTATCATGGCCCTGCCGGCGTCCGACCCTGCCTTTGCGCCATTCCCGCCCGAGCAGCAGCCCGTCTACGACTGGATCAATAGCCAACTGGCGATCATGAACGACCAGCCCGGACTGATCCTGCGCGAGCAGTACACCAACGAGGCCAGCGCGCTGGGCGCGTACCAGCAGGACATGAGCGGCCTGGACTACAGCGCCTTTGCGTCGGATGCCTGGCAACCCGTGGTGGCCCAGCTCACGTTGGAACTGAGCGCGGCGATCGGCGTGAACAACCTGTTCAGCTGCTACAACGATTTCCACACCCAACTCTTCGAGGACAAGGGCGCGCTGCTCTCCGAACTGGGCCAGGTTGCCGGCTTTGAAAACGGCGACAAGACCAACATTGGCGGGGTCATCCTGGCCGTACTCTCGGGTGTGATCTACACAGTGCTGTCGGCCGAGACGATGGAAGGCGACGTCAACTATTTCGCCGTCGCGGCCAACGTGATCCAGAGCGGTATCAACGTGGCGGTCGCCGCTCAGAGTCCGAGTGTTTCCCCCAGCCTGTTCCAGGTCGCCTATGCCGACTTGTGGGGGCAGTTGAGCAGTACCTTCGAAGGGTTGCAGACCACGTTCGACACGATGGAGCAAAGCATCCTGACCGACGGTGCCAAGCTGCAGACGGCGTATACGCTAATCGCTTCCACCGCGCCCGATGGATTGTTCTGGAACGCCGGCTCCACCGGGCAGATGGTGATAGATGCGAAGCCGGGTTATGTGCTGTCGGTGATGCAGATGCTGCTTCCGGCCAAGTTCCAGATCTACCAGTACCTGGACGTCAACAACGACCCCATCGACGGCGTACCTGCCTATGCGCAGTACATCGCATCCAATGCCAGTGGAGGGTATTTCAAGTACTGGATCGCCGACTCGACGGACTGGTCGATCTATCCGGATCAAGCCGCGCTGAGCCAGGTGTGGGAAAACGGCGGCTCGAAAGACGACTTCTACAACGGCAGGAACGGTTGGGCATTCGCGAGGACGCTGCCCTATACCTTCGATGGCAATGATGCCAACTACCTGGTGATCGCGCTCACCAACCTGAGCCCGAACATGCTGGTGGTCACCTCGCTTTGTGAGGCTGGCAATAGCATCGGGCCGGCGTCGCAGAACCTTTATCCCTACCAGACGGTTTTGGTCGAGGCCTCGGGAGTGTTTCGCGCGGGCGTGCAGCTCAAGATCTCCATCTTCGATCCCTCGCGGGGCATCGACTTCAACAAGCCTGTCGCCTCGTTCCAGGCCAACCAGGACTACTCTGTGTTCGAGGCCGGTAATGTGACCACCGCCCACAGCTCGACCGCGGGCGATTACCAGCTGTCGACCCCGCTGTGCAACGAGGGTGGGTTCGACAGGTATCCCGGCGCCATTCAGGCCAGTATCTACCGTCCCTGATGCGCTATCGCCGACGTCCTCCGCATAGGAGGACGTCGCTGCGTAAGGTTCGGTGGCCCCGTGAACTCAGCGGCTACACTCAGACGCGACGGTCATTCGCTTCCGGGAGCCTCTGATGTCTGCAACCTCCGCCAGCCACACCTTGCGGCTGCCCTCCATCGACAGCTTGCTGCGCCATCCCGCCTGCCAACCACTGGCCGAGCGTTACGGGCGTGACGCGCTGCTGGCGGGTTTGCGGAAACTGCTCGATGACTTGCGCGAACCGGTGCTCAAGGGTGAACTCGATGCCGTTGAAATCGCCCCCGACGTATTGGCGGGCAGGGCAGGCGAGCGTCTGGCGATCCAGCATCGCAGTCAGGTGCGGCGGGTGTTCAACCTCACCGGCACGGTGCTACACACCAACCTCGGTCGAGCGTTGTTGCCGGAGTCTGCTATCGAAGCCGTTCAACTCGCCGCCCGCTATCCGCTCAATCTGGAATTCGACCTGCACAGCGGCAAGCGCGGCGATCGGGACGACCTGATCGAAGGCCTGGTCCGCGAGCTGACCGGCGCCGAAGCGGTGACCGTGGTCAACAACAACGCCGCCGCCGTATTGCTGACGCTCAACAGCCTGGGCGCGCGCAAGGAAGGCATCATTTCCCGTGGTGAACTGATCGAAATCGGCGGCGCCTTCCGCATTCCCGACATCATGGCTCGCGCCGGGGTGCGGCTGCACGAAGTGGGCACCACCAACCGCACCCATGCCCGCGATTACGAGGCCGCCATCGGTCCGCGCAGTGGCCTGGTGATGCGCGTACATGCGAGCAACTATTCCATCGAAGGTTTCACCGCCCGGGTGCCGACGGCTGAATTGGCGGAGCTGGCTCACCGTCACGGGCTGCCGCTGCTGGAGGACCTGGGTAGCGGCAGCCTGCTGGACCTGACTCGCTGGGGCCTGCCCGCCGAACCGACGGTGCGTCAGGCGCTGCTCGATGGCGCGGACATCGTTACTTTCAGCGGCGATAAATTACTCGGCGGTCCCCAGGGCGGACTGATTGTCGGCCGCAAAGACCTGATCGCGAAGATCAAAAAGAACCCGCTCAAGCGCGCACTGCGGGTCGACAAACTGACCCTGGCCGCTCTCGAAGCCGTATTGGCGCTGTACCGCGATCCTGATCGGCTGGCCGAACGCCTGCCGAGTCTGCGCCTGCTGACCCGACCTCAGGCCGACATTCATGCCCAGGCCGAACGCCTGCAACCGTCACTGGCGCAGGTGTTGGGTGACGGCTGGAGCGTCAGCGCGGTGCCGGCGCTGGGTATGATCGGCAGCGGCAGCCAACCGGTGGCTCGACTGCCCAGCGCCGCGTTATGCCTGCGGCCCAACGTTTCCAAGCGTCTGCGTGGGCGGCGATTGCTGGGGCTGGAGGCCGCGTTTCGTCGGTTACCGATTCCCGTGCTGGGGCGCATCGACGGCGATGCGCTTTGGCTGGACCTGCGCCAACTGGATGACGAGGCCGCATGGTTGGCCCAACTCGATCAATTGCAGGAGGAGGGTCGGGACGGGTGATTGTCGGCACGGCGGGGCACATCGATCACGGTAAAACCTCCTTGCTCCAGGCACTGACCGGCCAGGCCGGCGACCGTCGCCGGGAAGAACGCGAACGTGGCATGACCATCGACCTCGGCTATATCTACGCGGAGCTGGAACCGGGCGCCGCGCTGACCGGTTTTATCGACGTGCCCGGTCATGAGCGCTTCACCCACAACATGCTGGCCGGGGCGCAGGGCATTGATCTGGTGTTGTTGGTGGTAGCGGCCGATGACGGTGTCATGCCGCAGACCCGCGAACATTTGGCGATCGTCGAGTTGCTGGGCATCCCTCGGGCTCTGATTGCAATCACCAAATGCGACCGCGTCGATCCTGCTCGTGTGCAAGCCGTCCGGGAACAGATCGAAGCATTGCTCGCACCCGGACCTTATGCCGACGCGCCGCAAATTGCCCTGTCGAGTGTGACCGGCGAGGGTATCGAGACACTGCGTCAAGCCTTGCTGAGTGCGCAACATGAGGTGCTTCAACGCAGTGTCAGCGGCGGTTTTCGCCTGGCGATTGATCGGGCTTTCAGTGTGGCCGGCGCCGGGATCGTGGTGACCGGCACCGCATTGTCTGGCCAAGTGACCGTGGGCGATACGCTGATGTTGAGTCCGCTGGGCAAACCCGTGCGGGTGCGAAGCCTGCATGCGCAGAATCAGGCGGCTGACATCGCCATGGCCGGGCAGCGAGTCGCACTGAACCTGAGTGCCGAGCGTCTGGCCCTGGAGCAGATTCACCGTGGCCACTGGCTGTTGGCCGAATGGCTGCATGCGCCGACCCAGCGTCTGGATATCGAGATGACCTTGCTGGCCAGCGAAGGGCGAAGTTTCGAGCACTTTCAGCCAGTGCACATGCACCTCGGCACTCAGGACGTGACCGGGCGAGTGGCGTTGCTGGAGGGCGCCAGCCTGGCACCGGGGCAGCAGATGTTCGCGCAACTGTTGGTGAACGCGCCGGTGCTGGCGGTGAAGGGCGACCGCTTGATCCTGCGCGATCAAAGCGCCCAACGCACCCTCGGCGGTGGCCGGGTGCTCGACCCGTTCGCCCCGGCCCGACACCGCCGCAGCCCCGAACGATTGGCGCAGCTGCAAACGCTTGCCACCACCCACAGCCTGGAAGAAGCACTACCGACGCTGCTGGCCAACAGCGACACCGGGCTCGATCCGCAACGCCTGGAGCGCCAGTTCAACCGTCCGCGCGAAACTTGGGAGCTGCCCGAAGACGTGCGCTTGATCGATACGCGGCAAGGGCCGTTGCTGTTCAGCGCGGTGCGCTGGGAAGCCCTGAAAGCGCCGCTGCTGGAACACCTCGCACGTTTTCATCAACTGGAACCGGATCAAATGGGACCGGACAGGGATCGCCTGCGTCGCTTCGCCGGCACCGCGCTGGAGCGGCCGACCTTTATCAGTCTGCTCGACGAATTACTGGCCAGCGGAGCGATCGTCGCCAGCGGTCCGTGGCTGCATTTGCCGGACCATCAAGTGCGTTTGAGCGAGGATGACGAAACCCTGTGGCAACAATTACAGCCGTTGTTCGAGCAGGCGGGTTTCGATCCGCCGTGGGTGCGTGATCTGGCTAAAGCGACGGGCCATGAAGAGGCTGCCGTGCGCCTGCTGCTGCGCAAGATGGCGCGGCTGGGTCTGGTGCATCAAGTGGTTCGTGACTTGTTTTATACCGAGACGCTGGTGCGTCGATTGGCGGCTATGCTGGTGCAACTGGCCAGCGATGACCCGGTGATACAGGTCTCCGCGTTTCGCGATGCCGTGGGCCTGGGGCGCAAGCGCAGCATTCAGATTCTGGAGTACTTCGACCGAATCGGCCTGACCCGACGCTTTGGCGACCGACGCCACATTCGGCTCGACAATGCACTGGCTCAACCGGCAACAAGTTGAGTTCAAGGAAGGCAATCGCGCCCGGTGGCGCGGCCGGGCTTCAAACCCGGTTGGGGACGGCATCCGTTCCCGGGCAGGTTCGACTCCGGCTGCCTTCCGCCATTTGGTAGAACACAGGGACAGGCGCGCAATCCCTGTGGGAGCGAGCCCTGTGGCGAGGGGGCAAGCCCCCTCGCCACAGGGCTCGCTCCCACAGGCTCCGCTGACTGGCATTAGGGAAAACACGCCAACAAACACAACTATGACCTACGCTTATTCCAGACGCATGTTCAACGAACAGGGGCTCTTCCCTGATCGAAAACAACAAGAACAGCTATCCGGAGACGACTCATGTTTGCATTGGCCCGTCGATTCAGCAGCAACCTCGCCGTTTTAGTTACCGCCGCCGCGCTCGCATCACCGGTTTTTGCGTTGGATACCGTCAAGTTCATGGCCCCGGGTTCGGTCGGTGGCGGTTATGACCAGACCGCACGGGTCCTGGGCAAAGCCATGGTCGAGGCGAAAACAGCAAAGTCCGCTACCTTCGAGAACAAGGGCGGCGCCGGTGGGACCCTGGGCTTGGCGCAATTTGCCAACGGCACCAAGGGTGACGTCAATGCCCTGATTGTGGTCGGCGCGATCATGGTCGCAGCCATCGAGCAGAACAAACCGCAAATCACCTTGAAGGACGTGACGCCGATCGCCCGGCTGTTTACCGAATACAACGTGATTGCCGTGCGTGACGACTCCCCGTACAAAACCCTGGACGACTTGCTCAAAGACTTCAAAGCCAAACCGGCCAGTATCAAATGGGGTGGCGGCTCCAAGGGGTCGATCGACCACATTGGCATCGCCGAACTGGCGAGCAAAATGGACGTTCCCGTCAACCAGGTGAATTACGTCGCCTTCGCGGGTGGCGGTGAAGTCGTCGCTGCGGTGCTGGGTGGCCATATCACGGTGATCACTGGCGGCTACGCCGAGCTTGCCAAATACGTCCAGTCCAAACAGTTCCGCTTACTCGCCATCGGCGCGCCCAACCGCGTTGAAGGCATCGATGCGCCGACGCTCAAAGAAAGTGGCTATGACGTGACGATCGGCAACTGGCGTGGCGTTTACGGCGCAGCGGGCCTGACGCCTGAACAGCGCAAAGAACTGACCGAAGCCGTCCTGACCGCCACCAAAAGCACTGTCTGGCAAGAAAACGTAAAAACCAATGCATGGTCACCGAGCATTCTGACCGGGGATGACTTCGGCAAATTTGTCGAAGAAGAGCACGGGCGTCTGCGCGCGATGCTGGTCAAGGTCGGGCTGCTTTGAGATGGCCGGGCGCTGGAGAGTCATGCCGGCCCAACTGGCGATTGGCTTAGGTGTCGTCGCCATCAGCGCGGTATTGGCGATCGGCGCCTCGCGGTTTCCTCCCGAGATGGGGTTCGTCATCATGGCGGCCTACGTCTATCCCTACGCCGTCGCGGCGTTTCTGGGCGTCGTCGGTCTGTTGATGTGCTATCAGGCGCTCACCGGTGGTTTTCGCAACCTTGGCGACGATCACGAAACCACCCAGGCTCAGCCCGGCGGCAAGCTCGGCGCGACCTGGGTCACGGCGGGTCTTGTAGGGGTCGCCTTGCTCATTACCTACATCGGCTTCGTATTGGCGGCGGCACTGCTGTTTACCTGTTCGGCACGGGGGTTTGGCAGTCGTAGCCCGGTGCGGGACTTGGCCATCGGCATCACCCTGACGCTGCCGATTTACTGGCTTTTCACCGCCGGGCTAGGGGTTTCCCTGCCGCCCCTGGTCAACGCCTGGATCTGATCCGGGCCGTAGGAGGTCGACAAGGTGGACATACTCTCGAGTCTGGCAACCGGCTTCGGTGCCGCGTTGGCACCGATCAATCTGATGTGGGGTTTTATTGGCTGTCTGCTGGGTACCGCGATCGGTGTTTTGCCGGGAATCGGGCCGGCGCTGACCGTCGCCTTGCTGCTGCCGATCACCGCCAAGGTCGATCCTACCGGCGCGCTGATCATGTTCGCCGGCATCTATTACGGTGCTCAGTTTGGCGGCTCTACTACCTCGATTCTGCTCAACACACCAGGGGAATCATCCTCCATGGTCACGGCCCTGGAAGGCAACCTCATGGCGCGCAACGGGCGGGCAGGCCCGGCCTTGGCGACGGCCGCTATCGGTTCATTTGTGGCCGGTACCATCGCGACAATTTTGCTGACCTTGTTCGCCCCCCTTGTTGCGACGTTGGCGCTGAAGTTCGGGCCGGCGGAGTATTTCGCGATTCTGGTGCTGGCTTTCACCACTGTGTCGGCGGTGCTCGGTGCATCGATGTTGCGCGGTTTCGTCTCGTTGGGCATCGGGCTGACCATCGGCTTGATCGGCCTGGACTCGACCTCGGGCATTGCCCGCTACACCATGGAGGTGCCCGAACTGGTCGATGGCATCGAAGTGGTGCTGGTGGCGGTCGGCTTGTTTGCCGTCGGTGAGGCCTTGTATAGCGTGCTCTACCAAAAGGAAGAAACGGGCAGCCGACATCGCCTGACCTCATTGTGGATGACCCGCGCCGACTGGAAACGCTCGATCCCCGCGTGGCTGCGGGGCACCTTGATCGGTTTTCCCTTCGGGTCGATTCCGGCCGGTGGCGCGGAAATTCCGACGTTCCTGTCTTATTCAACCGAACGCAAACTCAGCAAGTACCCGAAAGAGTTTGCCGCCAGCAAAGGCGAGGGCGCTATCGAAGGTGTCGCCGGGCCGGAGGCGGCCAACAACGCGAGCGCGACCGGTTCTCTGGTGCCATTGCTGACCCTGGGCATCCCGACCTCCGCCACGGCGGCGATCTTGTTGGCCGCGTTCCAGAACTACAACCTGCAACCGGGGCCGCTGCTGTTCCAGACCTCGGGTGAACTGGTCTGGACGCTGGTGGCCTCGCTGTACATCGGCAATGCCATCCTGCTGGTGCTGAACCTGCCGTTGGTGGGCCTGTGGGTCAAACTCTTGCAGATTCCACGACCGTACCTGAACGCCGGCATTCTGGTGTTCGCGACCATCGGCGTATACGGCATGCGCCACTCGACGTTCGACCTGTTTCTGATGCTGGGCATCGGCTGGGCGGGGGTGTTGATGCGCCGTTTCGATTTCCCCGTCGCACCGGTGATCGTCGGCATGCTGCTGGGCCCGATGGCGGAAAAACAACTGCGCAACGCGTTATCAATCAGCCAGGGCGACTGGATGATATTTGTGACGCAACCCATCGCGGCCTCGCTTCTGGTGCTGACGCTGTTGGTGTTGCTGGTTCCGTACGTGCTGCACAAACGCGGCATCAAATTGCATGAGGATGATTGAGGGCTTCGCGAGCCGGTTTGATGATGCTTTGCCCTAGGAGCAGCTCAAGAATCCCCACGTAGATCGTTCCCATGCTCCGCGTGGGAATGCCTCAACGGACGCTCCGCGTTCGGCTCCGGAAGGGACGCGGAGCGTCCCGGGCTGCATTCCCACGCAGAGCGTGGGAACGATCATCGACACCCTCAATTTCAGAAACGAAACGCTTGTCGTCCGACCAGTAGCCATTTGCCTTTCTGTTTCTGCCAGATCTGGAAGTTCTCGATTTCCGTCGGAACGATCTCTTCACCCTTGATGGCTTGTGCCGAAAAATGATGCCGGACCAACGCCACATCACCTGAGAGTGTGATGGTCTGGCCCTGCATCTCCAGTGTCTTGAAAGCGCTTTTTCCGGTCTCGATGTCGGCGATGAACGCTTTCTTGTCCTGGATTTTCCCGCTGGAATGGCCGTAGGTGAGGTTTTCAGCGGTGAGCGCATTCAGCTGGGGAATGTCCTTGTGCAGCATCGCTTGAGTCAGATGGTCTACCGCTACGGCGACATCCTTTTCGCCCGAGGAGGGGGCTGCCATCACATAGCCGCTGAAGAGGCACAAGAAGCCGATAAGCAATTTCGTTTTTTTCATGGGTATTTTCCTTGTTGTTATGGAGATGACAGACGAGAGATAGGTGTATCGTCTGTCATCGTACAACTTAGCAGGTTTTTGTTACGAGATGCAGCCACCCAATACCAGTGAATAAAACGCAACCCTGGGGGAGCGAGCCTGCTCGCGATAGCGGAGTGTCAGGCAACGAAGATATCGACTGACATGACGCTATCGCGAGCAGGCTCGCTCCCACAGGGTTCCGCTCCCGCGAGCGCGTTTTTTATCACTTCATCATCTGCTTGGAACTCCCCGCCAGACACCCTCGTCATCTGCAATGAAGCACCACCGCGGACATACCGCGGGCACTTCCTGACGTGTTCATTACGAAGGCGAGGGATGACATGACTATTCCAGACAGCAGAACCGGACAACCGGATGCCCCTCGGGATCCCGCAGGCTCCGAACAAAACTTTCAGCATTTAAAGGAGGAGGTTACCGAAGCGATAGGCGGTGCGCGGCATCAGGCCGATGAGCAGTTCGGCCAATACCGCGATACTGCAGCGGACCAGATTGAAGCATTGGCCAGAGGCGCCCAGTCAGTCGTTTCCGAGATCCGGACGAACGATACGTTTGGGATGTCCGATTACCTGGCGGACATGGCCGAGAGCATGAGCAGCCTGGCGGGAAAACTGCGCAGCAAAAGTGCCGAAGAGCTTCTGCACGATGGCGCTGATCTGGCGCGGGACAATCCGGGGTTATTCATTGTCGGCAGCATCGCGGTGGGGTTCGGTCTGTCGCGGTTCCTGAAAGCGGGCACGGCGACCCTGTCGACAACGACCGACCGTGAGTTCGCAGCCCAAAGCAGCACACCCACGTTCAGTGGCGATGGCTCGCAAGGACTTTATGAAACATCAATGCCATCCGCAGGCGATTTGTCTCCCGGCTTGGCCACTGACATCACGCCGTCCTCGCCTAGCGCGCCCGACCATCGTGGCGATAGTTCCTCAATGCCGGGGGCCAGCCCCTTCACAGGAGAACGGTGATGAACAGAAACGATCCAGAACTGCAACCCACACCACCCGTCACACCGTCTGTCACGACGGCTGATCATGACGCTTCCGTGGTCGGTTTATTGCGGCAGTTGACTCGGGAAGTACCGGCGTTATTCACCAAGGAGCTGGCGTTGGCCAAGGTGGAATTGCAAGCCAGCCTGACGACGTTGAAAGCAGGGATTGCCGGGGTCGCCGGCGGCGCCATTGTGCTGCTCGCCGGGTTCATCATTGTGCTGATGGCGGTGGTCTATGCCTTGAGCCTGGTGATGGCGCCCTGGCTGGCTGCGCTGATTGTTGGCGTCGTGGTGATGGTCATCGGGTTCGTGATGCTGCAGGCAGGCAAAAAACAATTCGAGCCTTCCCACTTCAAGCCTGATCGCACCCTGGACGCGCTGAATAAAGACCAGGAAGCCCTGCGGAGGAAAGTGTCATGAAGCGAGAATTCGAAACCGAAGCGGCCAAGAGCCCGGAAACCATCGAGCGTGAAATCGATGCGCAACGGGAGAACATCGGGCATATCGTCGACGCGCTGGAAAGCAAGTTTACCCCTGGCCAGATGTTCGATCAGGCGCTGCTGATGATGCAAAGCAACGGCTCGACCTTCCTGACCAACCTGGGCACCAGTGTACGCAACAACCCCGTGCCCGCGGTGCTGACCTCGGTCGGCCTGATGTGGTTGATGATGAGCCAGAATCGCCCGCCAACGCCCCGGGAATATCGCGTCGAGCCGGATGTCGACTGGGCCGATGACTTGGCCGAAGGGCTCGTCGATGGCATGGACAGCGCCCGACAGCGTCTGCACAACACCACTGATTCGCTCAAGAACAGCTATCAGGCAGTCAAGGGTAAGGCCGCGCACCTGAGCGATAGCCTGCATGCAAAGACCGATCACCTCAGTCACGCCGTCCATGGCACCAGTGATCGTCTGGCGCGCAGGACTCATGAAATGGGCGACCAGTTCAATCATCTGCTCAAGGAGCAACCACTGCTGATGGCGGCGATGGGTATCGCGGTGGGAGCGTTACTGGGCGCGGCGCTACCTACCACCGCAACGGAGCGCCGTTATCTGGGCAGGACCAGCGCAAGCCTCACCGGCAAGGTCAAACAGCAAGCACGGGAGGGCTATGAGGCGGTGCGCGAAAAGGTGATGGAAACCACAGAGCCCCACGAGGCAATCGCGGGAGAAACGGGCGAGATGCGCAAGACCGCGTCCGAAACCCCGGCCGATCTGTCCCGTGGGCTGGGAACTTCTTGACTGGTATCTGGGCTCGACGGGAGGTCTGAGGCACAGACGTCCCGTCGAGCCGGTTTATCGGCGCCTTGAAACAACCATGACGAGGTACGCATCATGATTGATGAATCCACAGGCATGACCCCAGGTATGCGCTACGAAATCGAGAACCGCGAAAGGGTCGAACCGTTTGCCGGTTTTTTTCTGGATGGCAAGTATTACCTCACCCCCGAACTGCAAACGGCCATCGGCTGGCTTGAGGGCAATCGCTTTATCTACGATGTACTTGATCCCGAAGGCGAGCCGGTTTTCAAGGACCGTGTGGCCGGCATTATCAAGGATTTGAAACTCACATTGAGTGACGGAATGACCCTGGATATCCACCCCATTCCGGGCACCTGACGTATCGGTATCGGGGCCGGTTCGAACGTGCGTCAGCCGCCACTGATTTTCCAGTGTTTGACGTTATCGGCAAACACCATCTGATGCATTTCGTGGGCGATTCCGTAGGCCAGGGATTCATGCGCCGCAATGACCTTCTCTTCCGCTGAAAGGCAATGAAAAATGTCCAGTTTGGTATCTGCGTTGGCGGTTTCCAGGGCAAAGATTTGCACATAACGCGCGAGGTCGTTATCCAGGCTCAAGAGGTATTCGCGCAGGCGTTGATGGTCGACTGAGCTTTGGGGGAAGTACCAATTCATTGGGTGAATCAGAAACCGCGAATGGGGCGCGGTGATCCGTCGGCCGGCGGCCAGGTACATGATGATACCCATCGACTCGATGTTGCCGGCATTGATCGCGCACAGCGGCACCGGCAGGGATTTGAGGAAGGTGTAGAGGGCGAAGCCGAAGTTGGTGCTGCCGCCGCTGGTGGAGAGATTCAGCAGCAAGGAGGAGGCGCCCTGGTCGATGGCGTCGAGGCAGCAGTCCCTGAAGCGTTCCATCGTGCCCTGATCAATCTGGCAATGAAAGTGGACGATGTGCTCTGTCATCGACGTACCTCCACACAGGATAAATTAGAGAGCTGACAGCTCAGCGTAACTGCTTGAATGATGCCAGACCTCAACGCGCTTTTCTTTCATCAATTTGTATAAGCGGACCCTACTTTTATACTCGTTTTACTCACCCCCATTAGTCGCCGCATCAGGAGTTTTCTGGAACTAATCGTCCCAATCCGCTTGTCGCAAGAACGACAGATCAGTTCAAACTTTCAATCGCAGCAAACCTCGGAATTAGACGAGCCGACGACGAAGGCTCGTGAATAACAATGAGGAGAACGGAAATGGCTAACACCGGAAACAAGAACCCAGGCAATTTTGCCAATCCCCCTGGAAAAGCCTCCGAAGCCGGTAGAAAAGGCGGGGAGTCGGGCGGCGGTATGATGAACGATCCGCAACGCACCTCCGATGCCGGCAAAAAAGGTGGACAGGCCTCAGGGGGCCGTCAATCCAGCGATACCAATCGTCCTGGCAGCGGACAGGGAGGAGGACGCCCAGGAAACTTTGTCGAAGACAGAGAGAAGGCATCTGACGCAGGCAAAAAAGGAGGAGGGCAAAATCCCGGAGGCGGGCGTAAACCCTGATGCCGAGTGAAATACACCAAGCCCCGCTTATGGCGGGGCTTGGTTTTATCCAGGTCAGATTCCTGTCGCGTCACGAATCATGCCGGTCCGTGATAGGCGCATGTTGTGCCATCAACTCAGCGACCCAATCAATGAATACGCGCAATTTGAAGCTGATATGCCGGTTCGGCGCAAAGGCCACGTAGATCGGCATCGGATCGAGGCGCCAATCCTCGAACAAACGGACCAACTCGCCGCGTGCTTCGTAGGTTTTGGACATGTAGTCTGGCAGCCAAAGAACTCCGAGGCCGGCCAGACCGGCGGCGATGTAGGCATTGCCATCGTCGACCGCCAGCACGTAGCGCCCCTTGATATGGACGCTCTCGCTGTTGCTGCGCATGGCATAAGGCACGGCTTTGCCTGTGCGTGCCCACAGGAAACCGACGACACGATGATGCGAATCTTCCAGCTCTTGCGGATGCGACGGCGTACCGAGGCGTTCCAGGTAGCTCGGTGCCGCATAAACTCCAAGCTGGAGCTCGCCTACTCGCCGGGCCATCAGAGACTGATCGGTTAGTTCGCCGCCGCGCACAACGCAATCTACATGCTCATCGATCATGTCCACGATGCGATCGCTGACACCCATGTCGATCTGGATGTCAGGATATCGAGCATGAAACGCAGGCAACGCCGGCACCAGAATCATGCTGGCCAACGGGCTGGGCACATCCACTCGCAGCCGGCCCCGGGGCAGGGCAGAGGCGCTGGACAGGCTAGTCTCGGCATCGTCCATGTCGGCCAACAAACGTACGACGCGCTCGTAATAGACGGCGCCGTCGGCCGTTACGTTGACCTTGCGCGTTGTGCGGTTGAGTAATTTGACGCGTAACCGGGCCTCCAACTGCTGCACCAGTTGCGTCACAGTCGTCTTGCTCATATGCAGTGTTTCGGCCGCCTTGGTGAAGCTGCCCGTTTCCACCACCCGAGCAAATGCCAGCATCGCATCGAAACGGTCCATTTCTGCCCCGGATATCTATTGGATTGTTTGGGTTTTACAAACAGTGATGGCTACAGTTGCTCGTTTATCGGGCAGGCACAAGTCCTTAAAGTCTCTTTCATCATTAATTGCGGGTCGGCTTTGATCCGTTGAAGGAGGCACTGTATGACCAAGCGTGATGTTGTTTTTCCGCCCGGGCGCCAAGCGCTTTATGAGCGCAATCGCTATTCGCCGGCTATCCGGTCCAATGGCTTTTTATTCGTTTCGGGGCAAGTCGGTAGTACCGAAGACGGCTCACCCGAGCCCGACCTGGAGACCCAGGTTCGGCTAGCGTTTAACAATCTGAACGCGATCCTGGGATCTGCCGGTTGCACCTTCGACGACGTGATTGACATAACGGTCTTCATCGTCGATCCGCAAGAGAAGTTCGAAACGATCTGGAAGGTTGTGCCGGAGTTCTGGGGTAACGCACCGCACCCGACGTTAACTGCTGTCGGGGTCACGTGGCTGTATGGCTTTGAGTTCGAGATCAAGGTGATCGCCAAGCTTCCTGAATCCATCAAGAGCTGACCCGCGATAGCGCCGCGCAACTATCGGTTCAAGTAATAGTGACAATCGAGAAACGCAAGTTCTGGTTTGTTGGGCAAAGGCGGAAAATCGCCCCCATCGAAGACGCTGCTCAATGAACCAGACTTTTTATCTTCAGGACTTCACCGATGCGCCCTTTATTTGTTCCTGTCATGGCTTTCGCCTCCTTGCTGCTGGCCGGTTGCGCCTCCGCGCCGAACGACCCGACGCAGACCTTCCAGACGAAAAAAACACCTGCCGAGTACGCCGACTGCGTGATACCGAAGTTGCAGGGCCGCGCACTGAACCCGACCGTCTCGCAAACCCAGCGCAGCTACCGGATCGTGGTGCCGAGCAAAGTCGCGGCAGACAACGTTCTCGAAGCCTACAAAGCCCCGAATGGCGGCAAGGTGTTTTTGTATGAGCGCCACTTGCTGGCATCGAACTTCATGCCTTCGAGTTTCGAACGTGCTGCGCAGGAATGCCTGTAACCGGTAACCGCTTTTAAAAATGCTCCTTTGGTTGGCCGCAACCAACCCATTTTTTGTCCCGTGCCTCATTCGGTCACGGGACTTTTTTTTGCCTATTTACCCGGACGGGGTTCATCTCATTGCATCACATAACGCCCCGGCGCCGACTCAAGTGCCGGGTATTTTGCGTTCCCCGTGCTCAGCACTGAAGGCTGGCGTTCCCCGGCGTGTTCGGCCAGCCAGACGAACCAGTCATTCCACCAGCTGCCCGGATGCTGCTGGGCATTCTTGAACCAGGTTTCAGGGTTTTTGGTGACGCGATTGTTGGTCCAGTAATGGCGTTTTTCCTTGGCCGGTGGGTTGATCACCCCCGCGATATGCCCTGAGGCGCCGAGCACGAAACGCTTGGTTCCAGACAGTAGCTCGGTGCTGGCGTAGGCGCTTTTCCATGGCACGATGTGGTCGTCATGGGTGGCGAGGATGTACGCCGGGGCATCGATGGCGCGCAGGTCCAGCTTGACCCCGCAGCAATCCAGCTCGCCGGATTTCAGATCGTTCTGCAGGTAAGTATGGCGCAGGTACCAGCAGTACATCGGCCCGGGCAGGTTGGTGCTGTCGTTGTTCCAGAACAGCAGGTCAAGGGGTATCGATTTTTGCCCCTTGAGGTATTTGTCGACGTTGTAGTTCCACCACAAGTCATTGGGGCGCAGCAACGAGAATGTATTGCCCATGTCCTCGCCCTTGAACAGGCCGATGGGGCCGTTGAGGCCGCCGATGGTGCGCTCGCGATAAGCCACCAATTGCTCGTCGACGAAGATGTCGATGGGGCCGGTATCGAGGTAGTCGAGGAAGGTGGTCAGCAGGCTCACGCTGGCGATCTCTTTGTCGCCACGGGCCGCCAATACGGCCAGCGCCGAGCTCAACAACGTGCCCCCAATGCAGAATCCCACGCAATTGGGCCGTTGCTCGCCGCTGATTTCACGGGTCAGCTGCAGGCCTTTGATAATCCCGGTTTCAATCAGGTCATCCCAGGTGGTGCCGGCATGTTCCTGGTCGAAGTTGCGCCACGACATCAGAAACACCGGGTGGCCTTGCTGCAACAGGTGGCGAACCATCGAATTGTCGGGGCGCAGGTCGAGGATGTAGTACTTGTTGATTGACGGCGGAACAATAAATACCGGGCGCCGGTACTGGGTTTCGCTTTGCGGATAGTACTGGATGAGCTGGAAGAGTTCGTTCTCGAAGACCACTTCGCCGGGGGTGTTTGCCAGGTCGACGCCCACTTTGAACGCGCCGGCGTCGCACTGGCGCATCTTGCCTTCCTGCAGGTCGCTGGCCAGGTGCATCAGGCCTGTGAGCAGGCTGCTTCCTTGGGTGTCAACGACCCGTTGCAGTGCATCGGGGTTACTGGCCAGAAAATTGCTCGGCGCGCCGGCGGCGATGGCTTGTTCCGCCAGATAGAGCAAGCGTTGACGCGGTTTCTTGCCGTCGATCGGCAGCTGATCGAGCAGTTTCAGCAGAAAGCCGGCATTGAGCAGATAGAACGCCGCGAGGGAACCGAACAGCGGTTGGCTCCAGTTGCCGCTGGCGAAACGCCGATCTTCGAAGCTGAAGGGCTGACCGGTCAACAGACGCTGGCCGAGTTCACACCATTGTTGCTGATAGTCTGATTGGAGGCTGTCCAAAGTTTCGCGTGGCAGCTCGAACCAGGCGTTGTAGTCCTGCCCGGTAAACCAGGGATTGGTGCTGACCCAAAGCCTTAATTGTTGCACTGCAAAGGACGCAATGAACGGAACCTGGCCCGACCAGAGTGTGTTTAAGGTATGCGCGTTGTCCATGGAACTCCTTGCCCACTTGAATAAACCGGACGGAAAAAAACGCGGCGCCGGACGTCGGCGCCGCGTCTGACAACTCAGCCTGTGTTTCTAACGCTCGATGACCAGGCTGACGCCCTGGCCGCCACCGATGCACAAGGTGGCCAGACCTTTTTTGCCATCGCGACGAATCAGTTCATGTACCAGCGACACCAGAATCCGCGCGCCTGATGCGCCGATCGGATGACCGAGGGCAATGGCGCCACCGTTGACATTGACCTTGTTCATGTCCCAGCCCAGTTCCTTGCCGACGGCCAGTGACTGCGCGGCGAACGCTTCGTTGGCTTCGACAAGGTCCAGGTCGTCCAGGCTCCAGCCGGCTTTGGTCAAGACCAGACGGGTAGCGGGCACCGGACCGATGCCCATGATCGACGGGTCCACCCCGGCGCTGGCATAGGCCTTGATGCGCGCAAGTACCGGCAAGCCCAGAGCGAGGGCCTTGGCGGCGCTGGCCAGCATCAACACGGCGGCGCCGTCATTGAGGGTCGACGAGTTGCCCGCGGTGACGCTGCCGTTTTTCTGGAACGCGGGTTTGAGGTTGCCCAGTGCCTGGAGCGTGCTGTCCGGACGCGGCTGTTCGTCGGTGTCGAAGACCAGCGGCTCGCCCTTGCGCTGGGGAATGAGGATCGGGGTGATTTCACCCTTGAAGTAACCCGCCTCGATGGCCGCGGCGGCTTTCTGTTGCGAGGTCGCGGCGAAGGCGTCCTGATCTTCGCGACTGATGCTGTATTGATTCGCCAGATTCTCGGCAGTGATGCCCATGTGGTAGTCGTTGAAGGCATCCCACAAACCATCCTGAATCACGCTGTCTTGCAGTTGCGCATGACCCAGGCGCAGACCGGTGCGCGCCTTGGGCAGAACATAGGGCGCCAGGCTCATGTTTTCCTGACCGCCGGCAATCACCAGTTCGGCGTCGCCGCAACGGATCGCCTGAACCGCAAGCTGGACCGCCTTGAGGCCTGAACCGCAGACTTTGTTCAGGGTCAGGGCAGGGGTGGTATGGGGCAGGCCGGCCTTGATCGCGGTCTGGCGTGCCGGGTTTTGCCCGGAGCCTGCCGTCAGCACCTGGCCGAGGATGACTTCATCAACCTGCGCAGCGTCGATCCCGGTCTGTTCGAGCAGGCGACGAATCACCGCCGCACCCAATTCGGTAGCTGGAATGGCGGACAGTGAACCTTGAAAACTGCCAATGGCGGTGCGAGTAGCGGCAACGATTACGACTTCGTTCATGCATGACCTCATTAGGATTCTGTCGAGCGGGAGCAGGGCATCCATGCCCTGACAGGCTTACTGCATGTTCATGCCGCCGTTGACCGAGAAGTCGGCACCAGTGCTGTAGGCCGATTCATCGGACGCCAGCCAGGCGACGATCGAGGCGATTTCTTCGGGCTGACCAAGGCGCCCCACCGGTGTGGCAGCGATCATGGTGTCGAGAATGTCCGGGCGGATGGCCGCGGTCATGCTGGTCTGGATGTAGCCGGGCGAAACGGTATTGACGGTCACGCCCTTGCCCGAGACTTCCCGGGCCAGAGCCATGGTGAAGCCATGGATACCGGCTTTGGCCGCGCTGTAATTGGTCTGGCCGAACTGGCCGCGCTGACCGTTGATCGATGAGATGTTGATGACCCGACCCCAACCCTTGGCCAACATGCCTTCAATCACCTGTTTGGTGGTGTTGAACAGGCCGCTGAGGTTGGTCCCGATCACCGCGTTCCAGTCTTCTGGAGTGAGTTTGCGAAAGGAGGCATCCCGAGTGATGCCGGCATTATTGACTAGCACATCGATCGGGCCGAATTGCTCTCGTGCCATCTCGAAGGCCTTGCGGGTCGATTCCCAATCGGTGATGTCGCCGAAGATGCATTCGAACTCATAACCCGCCGCCAGTTGGGTCGCTATCCATTCGTTCTTGCGGGCGGAATCCGAGCTGCAGCCGACGATGACCTTGAATCCTTCCTTGTACAGGCGTTGGCTTATCGCAGTGCCAATCCCACCCATACCACCCGTGACCAACGCAATACGACCAAGCGACTTCATACAATCCCTTCCTTTCTTTGTTTTGCGTTGCAAGATGGGGGGATTGTTCGGTATTGACCGGGCGTGCGGAAGTGTTGAGAGGTGACTGTCTGGTGTCCAACGGTGCCATGCCCCGGTCAATGACGGGTGGCGAAAAACGCCAGTTACCTATACTGGGATCAATATTGGCCACTGAAGAACCCGTTAGTCTTTGATTCATCGCAGATCAGTTATGGCTCCGGACAGGATGTTCGGTTCCACAGGTCATTGAGGACGCCATGTATAGAATGAGTTCAGGCTATGCCAGCGTGCTGGTAAATACGCTCTCGGCTCAAGGACTGGATGTTGCCAGTCTGTGTCGGGAGGCTGGACTAGACATGAAGCTTGCGAACAAACCAGGAGCGTTTTGCGAGCGAAGGGCGATTTATCGATTATGGGATCTGGCCGCTCAGGCCTCGGGCGATCCGGACATCGGCTTGAAGGCCTATGGAAGTTTCCACCCCGGTAGCTTTCAGATCGTCGGCTACACCATGATGTCCAGCCTGAATCTGAAAAAAGCCCTTGAGCGCCTGGTCCGTTTCAGTCCGTTGATTGGCACCGGATTCAGCCTTTTCTTTACATCGGAACTCCAGAGTTACCGACTTTCCGGCCTCGATCATCACCAAAAAGGTTCGGTCAAGCCTCGCCAGTACACCGATGCGGCGCTGGCTTCGTTGCTGGGCTTCTGCCGTAAGCTGGCGGGCGGTCACTCACCGCAACCCTTGAGTGTGGAGTTCACCTATCCCGAACCTGAAGACACCTCCGAGCATCGACGGTTGTTTGGCTGCGACCTGCGTTTCGACGCGGCTTACGACAGCATTTTGTTTGATGGGCAGGAGCTGCTGCGTCCGTTGAGCATGGCCAACGAAGCGCTGGCGGTGCTGCATGACAGTTTTGCCGAGGCGCAACTGGATCTGCTGTTTGGTTTTTGCATCGTCGGCAGGATTCGCGCGCTGATTACCGAGCGCTTGAGTCAGGGCCAGGGGCAATGCGATATGGAGTCGATCGCGGCGGCATTGAACGTCAGCAAGCGCACACTGCAACGCGCGCTGGAAAAGGAAGGGACGCAATTCAAGGACGTGCAGAACGCTGTGCGCCGGCAATTGGCCGACTTCTACCTGCGCCATTCTCACTTCAACATGAAGCATGTCGCGTATCTCCTTGGTTTTCATGATCACAGCAGCTTCAACAAAGCCTGTAGCCGCTGGTTTGGCATGACACCCGGTCAGTATCGGGCCGATGAATCGTTGGCAATCGAGGAAGCCGCGCCGGTCTGACACCGCCTCCCGTCAGCGTTCAGCGCTATTTCATCGGAGGTTTTTTTACGGCTTTCTTGCCCTTGGCAGGTTTGCGCACCGGACTCGCCACCTTGGCGATGGGGTGTGGGGTCACTGCGGGGATTTTCTGCTTGATCGGCTCAGGAATGAGCACCGGGATGGCTTGCTTGATCGGCTCTGGCGTTATCGCCGGCACTTTCACTTCGATGGCGTCGGCCGCACCAGGTGGTTGGGTCAGGCTGAAACCTGGCAGCGGAACGTCGAGTAGTGTGTGCAGCTCACTCCAGCATGGGTTGTTTGCGCCGCTGGTCAGCAGTTCCGGCAGCAAATTGGCGACGGCCGCCAGCACTTGTTGGCGCTCTTGGGCCTCAATCAGCATCAAGGGCAGGCTGTGCAGGCTTTCTTGCGGGTGGGTGGCGACCAGCAGTTTTTGCAGGCGCAGGGTTTCGCGCAGATCAAGCGGCTTGGCACTGTAGTCCTGGAGCAGCACCTGCAGTTGCAGGATCAATTTCTCGACGCTTTCCTTGCCCGGTTCGTCGCTGTCGCGGCCCAGCAGGAACAGGATCCGTATCAAGGCTTCCATCAGACCGCCAAGGGGCAGGGCATCCTGCAGGCGCGCGGTCAGAACCTGGTCGTGCTGCTTGGCGTGTTCCTGCAGATTTCGCCCGGGTGCATTGCCAGCGAGGCTATTGAGCACGCCATACACGCCGTAGAAACACATTTCGTGAGCCGCATCACGCAGGTCCCGATAGCCGTTCAAGGCGTCCTGCACCTGGTTGGAAAACAGTTCTTGCCAGAGCAGCAACGGATTGTTCTGGCTGGCGGGGTAACGATCCTTGCTCACTTGGGCGGCACTGCCAGCCAGCCACCACAGCGCCGGGTTCAAACTGCTCCAGGCCACTTGCTGCTGATGGAAAGGGTGCGCGCGGCGCAGCAGTTCGGCGCTCGGTTCGTTGATCAGCTGGCGCAACCATGGGCGTATGAATTCGTCGTACACGTTGTTGTTGATGGCGGATGCGCGCTGCACCAGTGCGAATTCGCGATCGTCATCACGGGGCGGCTTCACTTTGCCATGAATGTCGGCGATACGCCGGGGCTCGAAACGCACGGCATACGGCGTCGCCGAGTGCTCCGGCAGGTCTTCGATCAGCATTTCATAGAGCCCGGATGGCAGCGCATTGATCGCATCGACCGCACCCAGTAACTCACGGTGCTCACGCCGCGCCACGTCACCGGACACGAAGATGCCCAGGTGACCAATGCTCGCATGTCGCAGGTAAACGATGGTGCGTCCGGCATTTTGCAACGCGAGATCGCTGGGATAGACGTCGGTGATCCAGTCCAGCGCTTGCTGCGGGGAGGTGATGTTGTCGTCATAGGAACAGAACACCACCACCGGCACTTCGATCAATTTGAGGTCAAGCCCGCTGCTCTTGCGCCCCAGGCCACCGGACAGCTGATTACCGATGAACAGGTCGTCGACAATCATCTCGATTTCTTCGCTATTGAGCAGGGTCGGGCTGCCCCACCAGCGTTCGAAATCCAGAAAGCGTGCGGCCTCGCTGTCGACTTCACTGAACAGGTGGTAGTACTTGCCCCACCAGGTATTGGCCGGGTCCAGGTTTTCGAAATTGCTCACCAGCCAGGTGCCGTCGAAGCGGTCATTACCGAGGTCGCTTCCCAGGCGTGCCATCCAGCCACCGCCCAGCAAACCGCCGGTGTAGCGCATCGGATTGTGGCCATTGACGCCGGCCCAGTACGACAACGGCGCACCGTTGACGATGATCAGCCCCGGCAACTCTGGCCGAGTGGCCGCCAGGCCCATTAACGCCCAGCCCGCTTGGCAGTTACCAATGACGACAGGTTTGGCGCTGTCCGGATGCCGAGCGCTGACGACCTCGATGAACCGTGCCTGGGCGTCTGTGATATCGGCAAGGGTTTGCCCTGGGCGTGGCGAGTGACTGAAGGCGATGAAGTAGGTGGGATGGCCGGCTCTCAGGCTTTCACCGATAACCGAGTCCTGTTTGAAACCGCCGATCCCCGAGCCGTGACCGCCGCGGGGGTCAATGATGATCACGGGCTGTTTTTTGCTGTCGATCTGTTGCCCCGGGCCGCCGAGGATTTGCAACAACGAATAGTTGACCGCACGAGGCAGGTCTTCACCAGCGACCAGCGTTTCATGATTGAACTTGAGCAGCAGCGGATACCCGGCGCGTTCGTGGGCCAGGGTGTTGTCGCCGCGCTGACGCAAGGTGTCCCAGAACAGCACGCTGCGCTGGCCAAGGTCAGTGAAGTATTCCTGCCAGTCAGCCGGTGTCGGTTGTCTGAGTTGCCCAAGGCTTAATGGCGCGAAGGTTTTTGCCTGGCGCTTCTGCACGGCGTCGAGGACGTTGTGGGTATTGAGGCGTTGTAGATGAGTAAGGTGTTCGAACAAGCCGGCGGGGTCGCTACGCTCTTCATCTTGCAGCGCAATATTTACTTCCTGACCCATGGTGATCTCCTGCTGCTATGCATGGGAACCTGCGCATCTGAACCCTTTAATTAAAGAGGGCAAGGCGGGCCGTTCGATGAGCAGGAGTCTACAGCGAATAAGGAGGGCGTTAGCAACGTTTATTTTGCACCGCACAAAAATAGGCGTTGCCAAATAGTTTTGTGCACTGCAATATTAAGGCTAACGCGATGACTGGCCGGATCGCTATCGCGTCCTCAGGCTCATCAGGGCCTTCCAGTACCAGGAGATTCAAGCATGTCTTTTTTCAATTCGGAAAAACTGCAAACCGCTCAGAAAGCCAACCTCGACCTTTTGCAGCAAATCAGCGGCAAAGTGTTCGCCAGCGTTGAACAGCTCAGCCAGTTGCAGTTCAAGGCACTGCGCGACTCCACCGAAGAGCACTTCGAAGGTGTTCGCAAGCTGCTGGCCGTCCGTGATCCACAAGGCTTCGCCGAGCTGCAGGCTTCTTTCACCCAGCCGAGTGCGCAAACCGAACGCCTGGCCGAGTTCAATCGTCAGGTGCAAGCATTGATCGTGGGTACTCAGTCGGACATCGCCAAATTGACCTCGAGTCAGGTCGAAGCGGGCACCCAGCAGCTGCATGAGTTCGTTGAAACGATCAGCAAGAATGCACCGGCCGGCTCCGAGCCTGTTGTGGCCGCGTTCAAGTCGGGCCTGGCGAATGCCGGCACTGTGTTCGAAAGCGCACAGAAAGCCGTAAAACAGGCTGCCGATGTGGCTCAGAGTGGTTTCGATGCAGCGACTGCCGCGGGCACTAAAGCTGCCCCGGAAGCTAGCGCCAAGCCTAACAGCGGTAACAAGTAAGTCACGTCAGGCCAGCGGTACCAATGGCGATGGGTTTATTCCCCATCGCCATTTTTTTTCGTTCCGCCATCGGCACCGGGCTTGCCGCCGAACATGCCGAACAGGTTCTGGGTGTTCAGGTACAGCGCCTTGGACTGGTCGACATATTGCCTCATCAAATCCTGCATCACCGGCGCTTGCTGATGCATGAAGGCGCTCCAGGCCTCGGATGATTGCGCACCGGTCTGGGACTGGATGTCGATTACGGTCTGAATGCTCTTGTCCAGGTAACTGCCGAGTACGCCCTGATAAGGGCCGTAGAACTGGATAATCCCCATCAGCATCTCGCTGGTGAAGATCGGCTCACCGCCGCTTTCGGCTTCCAGAATCACTTGCAGCAAGATGCTGCGCGTCAGATCCTCGCCGCTCTTGGCATCGACCACCTGAAAAGCAATTTTGTCGACCACCAACTGGCGTATGTCCGCCAGCGTCAGATGACTGCTGGTGTGGGTGTCATACAGTCGGCGATTGGGGTACTTCTTGATCAGGCGTGGGGTGGTATCAGTCATGCGGGGCGTCTCGCGGCGGGCCTGGTTTGCAGGCATCTTAACCTACTCTGGCCCACTGCCGAGGATGATCGTTCCCACGCTCTGCGTGGGAATGCAGCCCGGGACGCTCCGCGTCCCAAGAGCGGACGCAGAGCGTCCATTGAGGCATTCCCACGCAGAGCGTGGGAACGATCATTGTGGTGCTTACCAGATCGGCAAGGTGTAGCTGACGATCAGGCGGTTTTCATCCAGGTCGCTGCCGAAGTGGGTCGAGCGCACCGTCGCGTTACGCCACTTCACCCCGACATTCTTCAACGGCCCGCTCTGCACGACATAACCAATGTCGGTATCACGTTCCCATTCCTTGCCTTCCGGGCGATTGCCGCCCAGATCGATATTGTCGCCGGTGAGGTAACGGGTCATGAAGGTCAGGCCCGGAATGCCAATGGCCGCAAAGTTGTAGTCGTAGCGCGCCTGCCAGGACTTTTCATCCTTGCTGGCGAAGTCGCCGATCTGCACGAAGTTCACCAGGAATGCATCGGTGCCGTTGACGTAGGCGTAGCCGGTGTCGCCGCTCATGCCTTGGTAACCCAGGCCCAACCCATGCCCGCCGAGGTTGTAGGTGAACATCGCGCCAATCGCATTGTTATCGACATTGCTGCCGCCATCATCCGTTGAACGGGCAAAGCGCAGATCCGTCTTCAGCGACTGCCCCGTCGTCACGGGCAACACGTAGGTCAAGTTGACCAGGTGCTGGCTGTAGAAATTGTCGAGGTGACCGTAGCTGTAGCCGGTGGTGAGGTTGCTGGTCCATTTGTAGTTCAGGCTGGCGAAATCGAAGCTGTCGCTATCGAGATGACGTGTGGTGATGCCCTTGGCGCCGGTGCGGGTGATGCCCATGTCCTCGTAGTCCGAGGAGTCGCGCTGATTGACTTGCGTCAGTCGCCCGGCATCAACCGTCAGGCCTTCGAGTTCCAGCGAGGTCAACTGACCGCCCTTGAAGGTCTGTGGCAACAGCCGTGAATCGTTGGCCAGTACCGTCGGCAGTTTCGGCAACAGCGTGCCGAGTTTCAGCGTGCTTTTCGAGGCACGCACTTTGGCGGTCAGACCCAGTTCGCCGTACTCGTCCTGTGCACCTTTGCTCGTGTCGCGGTGACGTTTGAGCAGGCCGGAGCCTGCGCGATCAGGGCTGGAATCGAGCTTGACGCCGACCAGACCGATGGCATCGAAGCCGACACCGATCAAACCGTCGGTGAATCCCGATTCATAGCGCAGCAGGAAACCTTGCGCCCATTCCTCTTGTTTGGATTGGGCGGCGTTGTCCTGGCGATAGTCACGGTTGAAATAGAAGTTACGCAGCTCCAGGCTGGCCTTGCTGTCTTTGACAAAGTCAGCAGCGGCGGGGGCCGAGAGGCTGATGACGCCGCCGGCCAGCAATAATCGGGTAGCGAGGATGCGGGTGTTGCGGTCCATGGTGAAGCCCCTTTGTTTTTATTATGGAAAGACAGGTCCCGCGGCCCTCGCCAGGTGGGCGAGGACTTATCAATAAAAAACGCGAACGCCAAAAAGAGAGGAGCGTGGCGCCGCGTGCGGTTCAATCGTTAGAACTGTTCGGCGCTCAGGCCAAACAACGAGGCACTGCCCGCGCGGATGGATTGCTCCAGGCTCAAAATGCGCGGCAGCAAGCGGTGAATATAGAAGTCGGCGGTGGCGATTTTCGCGCCATAAAACCCTGCATCTTCGGGCAGCTTTTGCTTGGCAACCTGTGCCATGCGCGCCCAGAGCCAGGCGTAGGCGACGTAACCGAACAGGTGCAAATACTCCACCGAAGCAGCGCCGACTTCGTTGCGATTGGTCGCGGCCTGGTCCTGCAGCCAGTCGCTCAGGTCTTCCAGACGCTGCACGGCATCGAACAGTTGAGCGGAGTAGGGCGCGTCGGGCTGATGGGCGAAATGACGGATCTCACCGGTGAACTGGCGCAGCGCGGAGCCCTTATCGGCGAGCACTTTGCGTCCAAGCAAGTCCAGGGCCTGAATGCCGTTGGTGCCTTCGTAGATCTGCGCGATGCGCACGTCACGGACCAATTGTTCCTGGCCCCATTCGCGGATGTAGCCATGGCCGCCGAACACTTGCTGGCCGTTGATGCAGCTTTCCAGGCCGGTGTCGGTGAAGAACGCCTTGGCCACCGGCGTCAGCAGCGCAACCAGGGTTTGCGCGTTGTCCCGTTCCTGGACGTCATCGGAAAACTTCGCCAGATCGAGTTGCTGGCCGACATAACTGGCGAACGCGCGGCCGCCTTCGGTCATGGCTTTCATGCTCAGCAGCATACGGCGCACATCGGGGTGGACGATGATCGGGTCAGCCACTTTGTCCGGAGCAATGGCACCGGTCGGCGCGCGGCTCTGAACCCGTTCACGTGCATAGGCGACGGCGCTCTGATAGGACGCTTCGGCGCAGCCAATGCCCTGAATGCCGATGGACAAGCGCTCGTAGTTCATCATGGTGAACATCGCCGCCAGGCCTTTGTTGGCTTCGCCGACCAGCCAGCCGCTGGCGCCGTCGAAGTTCATCACGCAGGTGGCCGAGGCCTTGATGCCCATCTTGTGTTCGATCGAGCCGCAACTCACGGCATTGGCATCGCCGAGGGAGCCGTCTGCATTGACCAGCACTTTGGGCACGACGAACAGTGAGATGCCTTTCGGCCCCGCCGGTGCGTCCGGCAGTTTGGCCAGCACCAGATGGACAATGTTTTCGGTCAGGTCCTGATCGCCACCGGTGATGAAGATCTTGCTGCCGGTGATGCTGAAGCTGCCGTCGGCCTGTGGTTCGGCGCGGGTGCGGATAATCCCCAGGTCGGTGCCGGCGTGGGCTTCGGTCAGGCACATGGAGCCGGCCCAGCGACCTTCGTACATCGGCGGCAGGTAGAGGTTTTTCAGGGTGTCACTGGCATGGGCATCCAGCGCCAGGCAGGCACCGGAACTCAACGCCGAATACAGGGCGAAGCTGGAGTTGGCACCGTAGAGCATTTCTTCGAACTGCACGGCGAGCATCTTCGGCATGCCCATGCCGCCAAAATCGGCGTTGCCGGACAGGCCCACCCAGCCGCCTTCGATGTAGGTGGCATAAGCCTGTTTGAAACCGATCGGCGTGCTGACCTGGCCGTCGGCCCACTGGGCGCCTTCCTCGTCGCCACTGCGATTCAACGGCGCAATCAGGTGCGAGGTAACTTTGGCCGCCTCCTCAAGAATGGCGTCGGCGGTGGCGGAGTCGACACTGTCGGCCAGGGCCGGCAGACGTGCCCACAAGGCCGGGGCATCGAACACTTCATGCAGCACAAAGCGCATGTCGCGCAGCGGGGCGTTGAATTCGGGCATAACGTGAACCTCAAAAGGGTGTGCGATGGGCACGGCGCCGCTGGAGCAGGCCGTGCCCTTTCAATCAATGAGCGCAAGCGCTGGCGGCACCGAGGCCGGTCTGGGCGCGAACGAACTGGTCGGCGTAAGCGTCACGCTCCTTGTCGGCCCGCACGCTGCGATCGAGTTTCGACACCACGACGATCACAAGGAACGCCAGTGGCATGGAGAACAGTGCCGGGTGGTCGTACGGGAAGATCGCCTGTGCATGGCCGAGCACGGTGACCCAGACGGCAGGCGAGAGGATCACCAGGACCAGCGCGCAGATCAGCCCGGCGAAACCGCCGATGATTGCGCCTTTGGTGGTCAAGCCTTTCCAGTACATGGCCATGATCAGCACCGGGAAGTTGGTCGACGCAGCGATGCCGAAGGTCAGGCCCACCAGGAACGCGACGTTCATCTTCTCGAACAGAATGCCCAGCAGAATCGCGATGATGCCAAGGCCCACGGTGGCCATGCGGGTCACGCGCATTTCCTGTTTCTCGCTGGCTTTGCCCTTCTTGAACACCGTGGCGTAGAGGTCATGGGAAATCGCCGAAGCACCGGCCAGGGCCAGCCCGGAGACCACCGCAAGGATGGTGGCGAAGGCCACGGCCGAGAGAAAACCGAAGAACAGATTGCCACCGACCGCTTTGGCCAAGTGCATGGCGACCATGTTGCCGCCACCAATCAAGGTGCCGCCGACTTCGCCATTGACGTAGTACTGCGGGTCGGTGCCGATGATCACCATCGCGGCGAAGCCCAGGGTGCATACCACCAGGAAGAAGAAGCCAATGAAACCGGTGGCGTAGAACACCGATTTGCGTGCTTCCTTGGCGTTAGGCACGGTGAAGAAACGCATCAGAATGTGCGGCAGGCCGGCAATCCCGAACACCAGGCCCAGCGACATCGAAGCGGTGTTGATCGGGTCGGCGAGCATCGAGCCGGGGCCCATGATGTTCCAGCCACTGGCATGGGCTTCGACGGCTTTGCTGGCCAGGGTTTCGTAGCTGAAGCCGAATTGCGACATGGCCATCAACGCCAGGGTCGTGCCGCCAGCCAGCAGCAACACGGCCTTGATGATCTGCACCCAGGTGGTGGCGATCATGCCGCCGAAAATCACATACACCAGCATCAGCGCGCCGACGATCACCACGGCTACCGGGTAGTCGAGGCCAAACAGCAACTTGATCAACTGACCCGCACCGACCATTTGCACGATCAGGTAGCAACACACCACCGTCAGTGAACCGAAGGCGGCGAAGATCCGCACTTTGTTCTGGTCCAGGCGATAGGACACGATGTCGGCAAAGGTGTAGCGCCCCAGGTTGCGCAGGCGCTCAGCCATCAGGAAGGTGATGATCGGCCAGCCGACGAAGAAACCGATGGTATAGATGAAGCCGTCGTAGCCCTTTGCGAACACCAGGCTGGACAGCCCCAGTAGCGTGGCGGCGGACATGTAGTCGCCGGCAATCGCCAGACCGTTCTGGAACCCGGTGATGCCACCGCCTGCGGTGTAGAAGTCCGACGTGGATTTGGTTTGCCGCGCGGCCCACCAGGTGATGGCCAGCGTGCCCAGCACGAAGACGAAGAACATGCCGATCGCATGCAGGTTGAGCGGTTGTTTTTCCACCGCACCCAGCGCGGGTGCAGCCAGCACGACGGAGGCCGGCAACAGCCCGGCAGCGGCAAGGAGAAGTTTACGTAGCAGGTTCATTACTTGCTCTCCTCGAGAATGGCCGCGCCCAGTGCGTCGAAGCGGGTGTTGGCGCTGTAGACGTACCAACCGGTAAGTAGCCAGGAAAAAATGATGATCGCCGCGCCAACCGGCATGCCCAGGGTCAACATCCGATGCTCGGCGAGCGGTGCATGCAGCCACTGCGGGGCAAACGCCACCACCAGCATGAACGCGTAGTAAGTGCCCAGCACGGCAGCACTCAGCGACCAGGCCAGGCGCGAACGGCTGCTCACCAACTGAAGGAATTTCGGGTTGGACCGAATGCGTTCACAGCGTTGGGTATCGGTTGAATGAATGTCGATCATGGGTGGCTCCACATTGTTTTTGTTATCAGTGTGTAGGTCAGGGGCAGGGCCAAATTCAGCCTGCACGAGCCCGAAGCGGCAGGTAAAACACCTGCCGCCTGGTGGGTACGACGTCGATTCGGTTAGAGCGCTTTGGCCCTGTCGCGCAGAACGTACTTCTGGATCTTGCCGGTTGAAGTCTTCGGCAGCAGGGTGAAAATCACCGTGCGCGGGACTTTGAAACCGGCCAGGTGTTCGCGGCAGAAACTGATGATGTCAGCCTCGCGAACGTCCTGGTGATCAGCCTTCAATGTGATAAAGGCACAGGGCGTTTCGCCCCATTTCTCATCGGGACGGGCGACGACGGCCGCTTCCATGACGGCTGGATGGCGATACAGCACACCTTCCAGTTCGATGGTGGAAATGTTCTCGCCGCCGGAAATGATGATGTCCTTGAGTCGATCCTTGATCTCGACATAACCATTCGGATGACACACCGCCAAGTCGCCGGTGTGGAACCAGCCGCCGTCGAACGCTTCGGCTGTAGCGGTCGGGTTCTTCAGGTAGCCCTTCATCACGGTGTTGCCACGCATGAAGATCTCACCGATGGTCTGACCGTCTCGCGGGGTCGGCTCCAGCGTCTTCGAATCGCCAACCATCACGCCTTCGAGCGTCGGGTAGCGCACGCCCTGACGGGATTTGATTTGCGCCCGTTCGTCCAGCGGCAACTCATCCCATTCGGCATGCCAGGCGCAGAGTGTCACCGGACCATAGGTTTCGGTCAGGCCATAGACGTGGGTGACCTTGATGCCCATTTGTTCCACGGCACCGATCACTTTGGCCGGTGGCGCGGCACCGGCGACCATCGCGTTGACCGGGTGATCGATCGCCGCTTTAGCTGATTCCGGCATGTTGACCAAGGCATTGAGCACGATCGGCGCAGCGCACAGATGGGTGACCTGATGCTCGCGGATCAGCGTGAGGATTTTCTGTGGATCGACGCGGCGCAGAAACACATGCACACCGGCCATGGCGGTGATGATCCACGGGTAGCACCAACCGTTGCAATGGAACATCGGCAAGGTCCAGAGGTACACCGGATGGTTACCCATGGCCCAGGTCATCTGGTTGCCCAATGAGTTCAGGTAAGCACCGCGATGGTGGTAAACCACGCCTTTGGGGTTGCCGGTGGTGCCGGAAGTGTAATTCAGCGAGATGGCTTGCCATTCATCATCGGGCCACTGCCAGGCGAAAGCAGGGTCGCCTTCGGCCAACAGCGCTTCATAGTCCAGCTCGCTGACAGCCTGGCCTTCGCCGTATTCCAGATCATTAACGTCGATGACCAATGGCGGGTGGTCCAGCATGCCGATCGCCGCGTGAATCACATCATGGAACTCACGGTCGGTAATCAGCACCTTGGCTTCGCCATGCTGCAGCATGAAGGCAATGGCTTCGGCATCCAGACGCACATTGAGCGGGTTGAGCACCGCGCCGATCATCGGCACGCCGAAATGCACTTCGAGCATCTCGGGAATGTTGGGCAACATCACCGCCACCGTGTCGTTCTTGCCGATGCCGCGACCGGCCAGCGCCGAGGCGAGACGGCGGCAGCGGGTGTAGGTCTGCGCCCAGGTGCGGCGGATCGAGCCATGGATGACGGCGGGATAGTGTGGGTAAACGCTGGCGGTGCGCTCGATGAAGCTGAGCGGAGACAAGGCAATATGGTTGACAGCCGCAGGGCCTAGCCCTTGTTCATAGATCGACATGTACGGGTACTCGGTGGCTGATTGTTAGCTCTATAGGTGACCTTGCAGCGTAGCCGCTGAAGTCGCCTTTTATGTCCGGCCTGCTTTATATAACATTCAGCTAGCGATATGGAAGTACAACCTACGTCATATAGTATATGTACTATATTTGATTCTTGCGGATCTAAATGAATACAGTGACATCGCCAAGGCCGGTATATCCTTGGCTTCCCCAACGAAGCGGACCTGTGATGACCCTGACTCCCGTTCGATTGCACAGCTGGTTGCGCCTGCAGCGCGAGGGTGTGTCTCTGGCCGCCCGGGCCGATGCGTTGTGCCGTGCGCTGCAGGATTGCCCCGAGGTGCGCCGGGCGGTTTATCTGAGTTGGCAAGCCAATGCGCGGATTTACAGCCACGAGGGCGCCGCCCAGCATTTTCCACCGGGGCTGGGCGACCCTTCGCTGGCCAGCGATCAGCGGCTGTTTGATCGGCTGGCCGAAGCGGGGCGGCTGGATCTGGCTCAAGTACGTCAAATCGATTGTTGGCTGGCCGGCCGACTGCGTCGTGCGGCTATCAGCCATGGCCAGGTGTTTGATCTGGCGTTGCAACCGGGGCAGGCGGGTTTGTTGCTGGTGGAAGTGTGTGAGGGCGTGAGCCTCGATTGGCTGGGTTGGGTGCAGGACTTGCTGACGACCTTGCTGAGCAGCGTCAACGGCATGCTGCGCGGCTCGCCGCTGTTGGGTCACGATCCACAGCCGAGTCTGTTGCTCGATGCCCAGGGCCGACCGCTGGAGTTCAATGCCGCGCTGTTGGCACTGCTCGCTGAAAAGCCGCTGACCGATGTGCTGGGTTTTCTGCCGGTCAATCACCGGGTGCTGGTACGCGCCTGCCTGGACCAGCAACGCGCCATCGAAGGGGTCGAAGCCCAGTTCGAAGCGCAGATCCTGATCTGGACGTTTATCCCCGATCCCCAGGACAACCGTGTGCTCGCCCGGTGTCGCGATGCCACGGCACAAGTGCTGGCCGAGCGTGAAGCGGCCACGGCACGGCGGCTGTACCGGCTGATCATTGAAAACACCACCGACCTGATTTCCAGGCATACACCCGACGGGCGCTTTCTCGACGCCTCGCCGGCGTCCTGGACATTACTCGGCTACTGGCCGGAGGAGTTGCGCGGGCAAATGGCCCAAGGCTTGTTCCATGGTCAGGACCTGGCCAGCCTGGTGCAGCGCGCGCGGGATGCCCTGGAGCAGGACGGTTATCACACGATGACCTATCGGATTCGCCATCGGGATGGGCATTACCTGTGGTTTGAAACCGCCAGCCGGGCGATTCGTGAGACCTATACCGGGGCGGTGGTGGAAGTGGTCAGCGTGTCCCGGGACATTACCGCCCGGGTGCACGCCGAGGAGAACAAGCGGCGCCTGGCGGAAGTCGTCGAGGCCAACACCGATCCTGTGTTGTTCATCGACCCCGAGGGGCAAGTCACTTACCTCAATCCAGCGGCGCGGCGCATCCTCGGGATCGACGAGCAACAACCGATGCCGGCCCTGGCGGAACTGTTCGCCAGCAGCGACCTGGCACGTCTGCAGCGAGATGGCTGGAGCAGCGCCGAACGCGACGGTGTCTGGAGCACCGACGCGCGATTGCAGCCACCGGGGGGCGGCACTTCGGTGCCGGTGTCGCTGGTGCTGCTGGCGCACCGATCGGCCGGTGGCGAGCGCTATTACTCGTTGGTGGCGCGGGACATGACCGAGCGTGAACTACGTGAAGTGCAACAGCGCCGCCATCAGGACGAACTGGCGCACACCGCGCGGTTGGTCACCCTGGGTGAATTGGCCTCGGGCATCGCTCACGAAATCAACCAGCCATTGGCGGCGGTGGTCAATTACGCCAATGCCAGCCAGCGCTATTTACAGACGCTGGATTCCAATCCCCAGGCTGCCGCCCGAGTGGCGCAAGGCCTGGAGCGCATTACCCATCACGCCACGCATGCTTCAGAAGTGATCAGACGTTTGCGGGCGTTTCTGCGCAAGGGGCAACGCCGGATGCAGGCCTTGAATTTCACCGACGTCGCCCGCGAGGCCGTGCGTTTATGTGCCTGGGAGGCGAGCAATTGCCAAGTGACAATCGAGGATCGCCTACCGGATAATCTGCCGCCGATTTATGCCGACCGAGTGCTGCTGGAGCAGGTCCTGCTCAATCTCCTGCGAAATGCCATCGATGCCAACCGCGAACAACATCCGGGGCAACCCTCGCTGATCGTGATGGCTGCGGGGCAGGGCGCTGGTGCAACCGTGGAAATCAGTGTGCAAGACCAGGGGCCAGGCGTCAGCGAGCCTGAACTGGAGCAGATATTTACCCCGTTCTATACCAGCAAGGCCGATGGCCTGGGGCTCGGCTTGTCCATGAGCCGCAGCATCATCGAAGGTTTTGGTGGCGAGTTACAGGCCCGACGCCAACCTGTCGGGTTGCTGATGTGCTGCCGTTTGCCGCTGGCCGGCCCAACAAAACAACAACAGGAATAACGTAATGGCAGGTGTGACGGAGCACGTGGTGTATGTGGTCGACGATGACCAAGGCATGCTCGATTCAACCGTCTGGTTGTTGGAGTCGGTAGGGCTCAAAGCCTTGCCGTTTACCAGTGGCGTGGCGTTTCTCAATGCCTGTGATGCCAGTCTTGATGCCTGCGTGCTGCTCGATGTTCGTATGCCCGGCATGGGCGGTTTGAACGTGCAGGAAGAAATGCGCGCACGTGAGCTGAACCTGCCGATCATTTTCGTCAGCGGGCACGCAGATGTGCCGATCGTGGTTCGCGCCTTCAAGGCGGGCGCCCATGACTTCATCGAGAAGCCCTACAACGAACAATTGCTGCTGGACAGCGTGCAACAGGCGCTCAGCAACTGCGCGGCAAACCGCTCGGGCAATCAGGGGCACGAAGCCTTGCAGGCGCGCTTGCTGACACTGACCCCACGGGAGCGCGATGTCTTGCTGCCGCTGGTCCAGGGTTACACCACCCGCGAGATCGCCGAGCAACTGGGCGTCAGTGCGAAAACCGTCGATCTGTATCGTTCGCGGGTGATGAAACGCATGCAGGCCAATACCTTGCCGGACCTGGTGGGCATGGCCATCGCCGCTGAACTGGTCGATCCGCTGAAGCTGCGGTGATTGCTGGCGTTCCTAATGATTGTCCATGGGGGGAGGATCAGCCGCAGGACAGACCGGACGTCCCGCCAACCTCATGACTGCCTTTGCTTGCGCTAGCATGAAAGATGTTCAGGCCACTCGCCATTGAGACTGGTCATGGGGTGTGTCGAGTGTGCGTGACGGGCGCTGTCAATTGCAGAGGCCGGAGGAGGCGTGTTGAAACCATTCCCGCTCAGACCTGGCGCCTCAACCCTGAACATGTTGCGTCAAGCATGCCTGCAACGCCGTGATGCGGTGCCGCCAACGTTAACGGAAAAAGCGCTGATCCCGGACATTCCAGATGCTCGCTACTGGCTGGACCAGGACCTGACGCCGTTCATTCGGGATGTGAGCCAGGCCAACCTTCGAGAGGCTGAGGCTCTCGCCCGCGCAGGGCTACCGAATGACATCCTGCCGAGGGCAAATTTGCTGGCCGTTTCGGGTGGCGGTGACGCTGGCACATTCGCCGGGGGCATCATTGCGGGATGGACCCTGCATGGGACTCGACCTGTATTCAAAGTCGTCACCGGTATTAGCGCTGGCGCCCTGGTCGCCCCGTTTGCCTACCTGGGGCCCCAGTACGACGATGTCATTGTGCGAATCTGCAATGCAGTCGGCCCAAAAGACATTTTCCATGCGCGCAATTTGCTGACCCGTCTTACCAGCGATGGCATGGCACACAGCAAGCCACTGTCGCGGCTCATTGCACAGCACGTCACTGCCGAGACTCTTGCGGCGATCGCCTCGGAATACGCCAAGGGACGGCTCCTGATGATCGGTACCACCGACCTTGATTCAGGGCGCCCGGTCACCTGGAACATGGGCGCTATTGCCTCCAGCCAGGCACCGGGAGCGCTCGAGCTGTTTCGCAACATCATGGTCGCGTCGATGAGTATTCCCGGTGCCGTCTCACCCGTCATGATTGATGTGGACGTTGACGGCCACCCGTTTCAGGAAATGCACGTGGACGGAGGTGTCCTTACGCAGGTGTTCCTTTACCCACCCGGCACCGTGATGGCGCTGAACCAGGTGCCCGGGGCGCGTTTGCGGCGTGAACGGCATTTCTATGTGATTCGCAACGGCAAACTGGAACTGCAATGGTCCGGAACGAAGCGCCGAACCTTGAGCATTGGCGGTCGTGCCATCAGCGCATTGATCCAGACTCAAGGGATCAGCGATCTGGACCGAATTTACCGAATTGCCCAGCAGGATGGGGCGGACTTCAATCTGGCGTACATCGGCTCCGACTTCCGCATTTCTCGCCTCCATAAATTCGATGGCGAGTACATGAAGCGCTTGTTCAAATACGCCTTTGAACTCAGCGCCAAAGGCTATCCGTGGCATAAATCGCCGAGTACGTGAGAGACGGTCTCAGCCGATCGGCTCGGCCGTACAACTCATTTCCCCTGAGCCTGGCTTCTGGAAAAGCACCGCGTTGCCGTTTTGCCAGAAGCTGTAGTTCCCTTGGGAATCCTTGCCGGTGTATTGGGTTGCCGAATCATTCTGCACCTGACTCAGAGTGATCGAGCTGTTCGCCCATTTCAGGTACACGACACCAGGCTGCGTGTTAAAGAAAGTGGCGGCAAGCAGCGCGTTAAGCCCTGTACACCGAAACGCCAGGGGGCCTTCAGTGAGTCTGTCTGGATCCTTGGTTCTCACAATGGCCGAACCTTGGCGTAGCTGATGCGCGCGCTCGGCATAACTTCGGATTGTGCATGCCTTGGGCGCAGGGTCGGAGGCACACTGATTGCGGGCGTCGATCCAGAATTGCTGGTCGATCATGATTTTGTCCGGACGCGGTACTGAATGATCGTCCGTGAGCGCCAGGCGATAAAGACGCGTCAGTTCGATATCCATCTGCATCAGTTGTGGGTCGCGACAAATCAGCTTTTCGACCGACGCCGTTGCTGTGGCGCAGTCGAAACTGGTGTGGAAGATGGGCGAAGCATTTGCACAGGTGCTCGTCGCCGCGCACACGCTGGCAGCGAACAGACAGGTGAGCGTTTTCATGTTGGGCTGATTCATTACCTGATACCCGGATTGCTGTGGGATCTATTGATCCGTTGAACAGTCATTTGTTCGCATTGGGTGTATCGCAGTATAAGGCTGTATTACAGATTGGACTGGCGAGCGCGCCAGGTTGATGGACTGCAATCGAAGTGCCGGCTGAACCAGCGGGAGAAGGCGCTAAGTTCGGAAAACCCCAGAACCCCGGCGATCTCACTCAAACGTTGATTGGAATGTGCCAAGTGACGCATTGCCAACTCTGCACGCACCTGATCCAGCAGCGAGGAAAATGTTTCGCCCTCCTGCGCAAGCTTGCGATGCAGTGTTCGCCTGTCCCATCCCAAATTGGCCGCCACTTGTTCCACCGAGCAATGGCCCGTGGGCAGCACTGTCCAGATCATCTGGCGCACCTTTTCAAGTAAAGCTGTTTTGGATTCTTCGCGGATACTGTCCAGATACTGATGAACATAACGGGCCCTGTCCGGATCGGCACTGGGCAGTGCCTTGTCCAGATCGGTACTGCGGCAAACGATGCCATCCATCAGACTATTGAACTGCACGGAGGTGGCGAATATGCGGCGGTGTCGACTGTCGTCCATCGGCGCTGCGTGACGAAAGCAAACCATTGAAGGGTGCCAGTGGTTTCCCAGCAAGGTTTTCAGCAGGCGGTGGGTCACCCCCACTGACAGTTCCATCGCCTGACGCACCGGCAGGTTTCCCACCGTGACCTGTTCCATGCGCAAAACCACCACGCCGCCACTCTCCTCGATATTCAACACCAGCCCCTGATTGTGGAGGAAAAGGAAGTCGCGGAACGCTTCCATGGCCGAACGGATCGTCTGTTCGTCCCGCCACAGCAGCGCCAGAGGCCCCAGATTGGAGAGCTTGCGGGTTTCGGCCATGCGCAAGCCAAAATCGTCCACACCCGCTTCACGCGCCGAATTTTCGAGCAGGCGTGCTACAGCTTCGTTGGGAATCTTCAAGTCTGGTTGAAGCAGGCATCGGGGATCGAGGCCGACAAGGCGCAATTGCTGCAGGTAATCGACGTGTAGCAATCGGGCTGTTTCAGCGTAGTTGGTCAAGCTGGCACTGCGAACAAGGCCACTCATGAATGATGACTTCTCAATCCGGGACAGCGATTTATCAGCTTAGCAGGTGGATGTCCCGCAAAGTCAAGGTGAACGCCGGCAGCTGCGCGACACTGCGTCACGTCCCATCGTGCCTGCATCGTCAGGTGGGGATTGCTCGTTGCCCTCAAGGCTTGTGTACAAAAACAAGAGAATGGCTATGAATAAAACACCTCGTATCACTCGATCAACGGATACGCCTGCCAAACGTCGCCGCGCGCCAAAAGCTCTTCAAGAGCAGCAGAAACAGGAGTTAGCGGTCAAGACAGCACAGGTTGCTACGCCATTGCTCAGGGTGCGCCCGGTCGATCTGCTTAGCGCCTCCGGTTCCCTGTTCAAGGCCGTGGGCAAGACGCCAGTCAAGGCCGCGCGGCATGTTGGCAGTTTCTTCAAGGAACTGGGCAATATTGTCGCCGGCAGCTCCAGCGTGGCACCGAATCCCAAAGACAAACGTTTTTGCGATCCGGCCTGGCAATCCAATGCCTTGTTGCGCGGCCTGTTGCAGAGCTACCTGGCTGGCAATGACGAGCTGAGCCGTTTTATCGATGAGGCCAATCTCGATTCCAGAGAAAAGGGCCGTGCCCGGTTCATTGCTGCACAGTTGTTTGATGCACTGGCGCCGAGCAACCTGCTGCTGACCAATCCCGCCGCGTTGCGCAAGTTGCTCGATACGGGCGGCATGAGCCTTGTCAAAGGGATCGGGCAGTTCTCCCGGGACCTGCGCCACAACGGCGGGATGCCGATGCAGGTGGACAGCGCGCCGTTCAAGGTGGGAGAAAATGTCGCCACGGCGAAGGGCGAGGTGGTGTTGCGCACCGAGATGTTCGAACTGCTGCAATTCGCCCCAACCACGAAAAATGTACATGCCCGCCCGTTGGTCATGTCACCGCCGCAGATCAACAAGTACTACGCCATTGACTTGTCACCCGACAAGAGTCTGATCAAATGGATACAGGACAGCGGTATACAACTGTTCGTCGTCAGCTGGCGCAACCCGACCAGCATGCACCGCGACTGGGGCTTGTCTGAATACGCACTGTGCCTTGACCAGGCAGTGGACGTCGCGCGGCAAATCACCGGTAGCGCGGATGTCAACATGTGGGGTTCCTGTTCGGGTGGCCTGACGCTCGCGGCCTATCTCGGCTGGCTGGCGGCGCGCGGTGAAGGCGCCAAGGTGGCGAACACCAGTTGGGCGGTGTGCGTGCTCGATATGCCCGCGCTCTGCGGTGACACCGCCATCGGCCTGTTTGCCACGCCGGCGGTACTGCGCGCGGCGAAGACCAGTTCGCAGTGCAAGGGAACACTCAGCGGCCAGGACATTGCGCGCATGTTCGCCTGGATGCGACCCAACGACCTGATCTGGAATTATTGGGTCAACAACTACCTGTTGGGCAACAAGCCGCCGGCATTCGACATTCTGGCATGGAACAACGACTCCACGCGGCTACCGGCAAAGCTGCATGCCGACTACCTCGATCTGGCCCAGCACAATCCCTATAGCAACCCGGGGGCACTGCAGATCGCCGGCGAGTCGATCGACATGAGCAAGATCAAGGTCGGTGCCTATGTGATCGGCGGCACCACCGATCACATCACACCGTGGCAGGGCTGCTACGGCACCGCCCGATTGTTCGGCGAGGACAGCACCTTCGTCCTCTCCAATGCCGGCCATCTACAGAGCTTGATCAATCCACCGGGCAACCCAAAGTCGTATTTCTACGCCGCCAATGCAACTGCATCAGATCCGGAAAGCTGGCTGCAAGACGCAGGTGAGAGCCACACCGGCAGTTGGTGGCCGCATTGGCGGCAGTGGATTGAGCACCGGTCGGGCGCTAGCCGGCCAGCATCGCGCAAACTGGGCTCACGCAAATATCCGCCGTTGTATGCAGCCCCGGGCCATTACGTCCTGGAGCGTTGAGACTGGCTATATTGCGGTGTAAGTCAGTGCTCAAAACTACCCACACCAGTTCGAGGGGTGCACAAGTACAAAAGGAATTAGAAGTTGCACTCTAAGAACATTGTTCCAGGGTTAGTCGCCAAACGCTGAACTAGACTCAAAGATCCAAAGCACACTGATAGCAGTGGAGGCTTTATGAAGAAATCCATCCCCCCCTGCGTGGCTACGATTGTCTCGGTATTCTGCCTTTGCGCTTCAGCCGAGACCGTAACGCCGCTCAAAGGGCAGTCCCCCGAATTGATTCAGCAGGACATCAGTTCATGCCAGGCTCAAGCCGGGAACGCAGCAAGCACCAGCACAACGCCTGAATCAGGTGGACGTGCCCGTGGTGCCGCTACTGGCGCAGTAGCCGGTGCAGCGGTTGCCGGAGCGCGCGGTCGTCAGCATGACGAGCTTTATGACAAGGTAGACGACGACGTTAAACAGGAATATCGACAGAACCAGGCCAAGGATGCGGCGGTGGCAGGTGCGGTTGTAGGTGGATCTCGGCAACGTCAGGATCGTCGTCAGGATCGCCGGGCAGAACCGGCGGCTACTGCTTCCGCCTACAACAGTTGCATGCAGCAACGGGGCTATCAGATCACCCCTTGAACTTGCGTTAAAGACTTCTTGAACTTGCGTTAAAGGCTTGAAGAAAGCCAAGAGCATGAAGATCTGTATCGTCTTTGACGGGCGCGACGGTGCAGGGAAGGGCGGAACGATCAAGGCGCTCAAGCCTGCCTGACCACAGAGGGGGTGCAATGCGCATTCCATTGTTCTACGCAGTGTCAGCTGTATTGTTTTTGAGCGGATCTTCCTGCCTGGCGCAGCCATTGGATGCGAGCGCGCCCCCAAGCACTGTCGATACAGTGCCCGTCACCGCGGCGGCCAAAGATGCCGTGTTTACCCAGGAGCAGCTGGATCAAATGCTGGCTCCTATTGCGCTTTACCCGGACCCACTGCTGGCCCAGGTGCTGATGGCCACCACGTACCCCGGGGAAATCGCCGAAGCGGTCACCTGGTCTAAAGCACACCCGGACGCCAAAGGCGATGATGCGGTCAAACAAGTGGCCAACCAGCCCTGGGATCCGAGCGTGCAGGCGCTGGTTGCTTTCCCACAAGTCATGGCAACGCTGGGACAGGATCCCGTCTGGGTGCAACGCCTGGGTGATGCCTTCCTGGCGCAGCCCGACGATGTCATGGGGGGTGTGCAACGCTTGCGTCATCAGGCCCAGGCAGCAGGCAACCTGCAGAGCAACCAATATCAGAACGTGACGGTGCAGGCGGCTGCGGCTCCGGCAGCTTCGGCTCCGGCTCCGGCCAGCAGCACCTCCACGATCATCATTCAGCCCTCCGATCCGCAGGTGGTTTACGTACCCAGTTATAACCCGACAACAACCTACGGCACCTGGCCTTATCCGGCATCGCCTCCCGTGTACTATCCACCGCCGCCGGCCTATTACCCCGGTTCGGCATTGATGGCCGGACTGGCCTTTGGTACCGGTGTGGCTATCATCGGCTCGTTATGGGGTGAATGTGACTGGGGCAACAACGACATCGACATTGACGTCGACCGCTACAACAACATCAATCGCAACAACCAGATCACTAAGAATCAGAACAAGTGGCAGCACAACGCTGTTCATCGCGATGGCGTTCCCTACCGAGACAGTAAGAGCCGCGAACAGTACGGCCGACAACTGGACGGTGCCCGTCAGCGTGAAGCCTATCGAGGGGACAATGCCCAGCGAGCCCAGGCTCGTGAAAAAGCCCGTGGTTCAATGGACAAGCACGGTATCGAGCGACCTGCCACCAGCAACCGCGAAGCCCGTGATTCGGCGCGCAAAGCCCAGTCTGCAACTGCGCCCGGCAATCGGATGCAAGCCGGTACCGACAGACCGAAGGTGTCTGACAGGAGCCAGGGCACTGCCAGAAGTACTCGGGAAAATCAGCAACCCAGGAAACAGTCCGCTCAGGTAAATCAGCGCGGGCAGGGCGATTTGCAAGGGCGCCAGACGGCGCAAAAACGGCCGGCTGCCAGTACGGGCAGTGCGGGCAGTGCGCGCAACAATGCATTCGCCGGCGTGCGCTCACCGTCCCAGGCCAACGCACAAGCCAGTCGTGGCCAGGCCAGCCAGGCATCCGCCCGGCGCCCCAGTGCCTCGCGTCCAGCCGGCCATCAGGTCAGTCGGCCGTCCAATCCACCAGCGCGTCAAAGGGGGGGCCGTCGTTGAAAAACAATGCTCGAGTGAAGGCACTCATGGGCTTGCGCCTTCATGTCATGGCGATCGCTGCCGGCTTGACGTGGTCGTGCATCGTTACGGCACAGCAGGCATTTCCAACCCCGGAAATGGCGGCCCAGGCGTTCGTCGAAGCACTGGGTACGGAATACGCCGATCAGGCCCGCCTGACCGATTTGCTGGGTAATGAATGGCGCAGTTTCATCCCGCGCGAAGGCGTGCAGCGCAGTGATGTGGATGCGTTTTTGAAGCAGTATCGCGAGCAACACGCCATTGAAAAAACCAGCGATCGCAAGGCGGTCCTGTCGGTTGGCAGTGACCACTGGACACTGCCTATCCCCATGATAAAAGCCGCGAACGGTTGGCGCTTCGACATCGACGCCGGCAGCGCCGAAGTCCGTGCACGTCGAATTGGCCGCAACGAACTCGCCGCGGTGCAATCAGTGCTGACTTATCATGACGTCCAGATGGAGTATGCATCAGTGGATCATGACGGGGACGGCGCACTCGCCTACGCGCAAAAAATCTTCAGCACCGCCGGCAAACACGACGGCCTCTATTGGGAGGACGACGATAGCGGTCAGATCAGCCCGTTGGGGCCTTTGTTCGGCAAAACCATTGCCGGCGAAGACTGGCAGGGCTATCACTTCCGCATCCTTGATGGCCAAGGTCCTTCGGCCCCGGGCGGCGCCTATAGCTACCTCATCGGTGACGAGATGAGCCGTGGTTTTGCACTGATCGCCTGGCCGGCGAAATACGCTGACACCGGGGTGATGAGTTTCATGATCAGTCATGAAGGGCAGGTGTTCGAAAAAGACTTGGGACCCGGTGGTGACCAGTTGGCGCAGTCGATGAAGCGCTTTGATCCAGATGACAGTTGGAAGGTGGTTACCGTGGGGCAGGAATAGATCTGCCTGGGACTGCAAATCCCTTTGGGAGCGGGCAAGCCCCGCTCCCGGGGATGTGAGCCTAACCCAAGACTGTGAAATCGCTGGCGTGCAACTCCTGGACGCCTACCAACTGGATTTCGAACTCCGGCGTGGCGTCGGCATCGACACTGCCGTAAAGAATGCCATCGGCAAAGCGCAGTTGGCCGGTGGCGTCGGCAGGGTCAAAGGCATTGCTGCCGACGAAGGTGAAGGCGTCGACAGCGGTGGTCAGCGGGTTGGCGTCCAGGCCGGTGAAATCCAGAAGATCGCCCTCGGTGCTCTTGAATCCGTTGATCACATCGCGCAAAGCCCCGATGCCCATGTCCGACAGCGCACCAAACGCGTAGGTATCCGCGCCAGTGCCAGCGGTGAGGTTGTCGGTGCCGGCACCGCCGATCAGCCGGTCGTTGCCCGAACCGCCCACCAGCGCATCGTTGCCCGCACCACCGTTCAGAACGTTTGCGGCGCTGTTGCCCGACAGCGTGTCGGCGTAGGCGCTTCCCGTCAGGTTTTCGAAGGATTTCAAGGTGTCGAGTCCGGAACTCACGGTGTTTTGTTGCGCTGATGTCGAGAGGTTTACGGTGACGCCGGACAAGGCGCGTTCAAAGGACACCGTGTCATTGCCATCGCGCCCATCCAGCACGTTGTTCCCGGCGCCGGCGAACAACGTGTTGTCCAGCGCGTTGCCCGTGCCATTGGCGGCGCCAGTGCTATCGATATACAGATGCTCAACGTTGTTAGCGAGGGTATAGGCCGCCAAGCTGCTGTGCACACTGTCGACCCCTCCAGGCACCGCATTGCTGTTGATCTCGATCACGGTGTCGTTGGCGTTATCGACATAGTAGGTGTCGTTGCCATCGCCGCCGCTCATGCTGTCGTCCCCTGCGGCACCATTAAGCACGTTATTGGCGGCATTGCCGGTGATGAAGTTGTGCCGCTCATTGCCGGTGCCGTTGATGGCCGACACACCGGTGAGCACCAGGTTCTCGAGGTTGGCACCTAGGGTCCAGCTGACCGAGGCCTGCACCGTATCGATCTGCGAGGTCGAGGTGTTGGTTTCCACCACGCGGTCGGACGCGTTATCGACCACATAAATGTCGTTGCCATCGCCACCGGTCATGGTGTCGGCGCCCAGTTTGCCATCCAGCGTGTCGTTGCCCGAGCTGCCCACCAGGGTATCCGCCTGGTCGGTACCGGAAATCATGTTCTGAGCGTTGTCGAAAATGTCCTGCACGCTGTTGTTGTCGTTGGGATTGCCTTGCAAGCCAAGGTCATTGGCAATGTAGTCGGCCAGGCGCTGGCCGACGATCTCCGCCGACTCCTCGTGCAGGTGCCAGACGTCGTCGGGATACGCCTGCGGATCGACTTCGTGGCGCAAGGGCAGGTCGGTGTAGTCCACCGCCAGCTTGACGTCGGCGCGCTCGGCGGCGATGGCTTCCTGGGCGGCGCGGACATAGCCAACCCCCTCGACGATGGAGGCGATTTTCTCTTCCGAATAACCACGGGCACGCGCCGCGTCCTGCTCGTAGTGACCGGTTTCCATCATGTACACGCTGAAGTTGCCGAATTGGGCATGCAGGTAATCAAACACCTTCAGTGTCGCAGCCTTGTAGGCCGCTGCTGCCGCTGCTTTGTCCGTGGCGCGAGCGATCTCCTGGGCGGCTTCCTCGCCCTGGCCCCAAACGATGCCCATGGTGACGTTATCGATGGATTGCAGTTCGGTGAGCTGGTCGCGCAGCAGCGTCACGGCGCGCAACAGCGCAGCGCCAGGTTGGTTGGTGTCGGTCAGCCACCAGCACAACTTGAGTTCCTCGGCGCTGAGGGTCGACAAGCCTGTAACCGTGCTGCCGCCCACCGCGATGTCGATGCTGTTGCCATTGGCATCGGTGAACTGGCTGCGCACGTCATAGGGGGTGTAGCGGTCCAGGTCGTTGACCAGCATCGAGGTGCCGGACTGATTGTCATCCTCCGTCATGCGCAGAAGGCGCGCATTGGATTGGCCGAGGGTGGGTAGGTAGAGGATGTCCTGCTGGACGCTCTCGCCGAACACGAAGTCGCTGGCGGTCAGGGTGTTGAGGTAGTTGCCGCTGAGGGCGATTTCAAAACGATTGCCATCGGCATCCGCTACGGCGGACTTGATGTAGGTCTTGTCGCCGGCCGCGTTGAGGGTGATGTACAACGTGCCATTGCGGCCATCGCCGAGGCCTACAAAGCCCGGGCCCGAAACATCGATCTTGTCGACGCCTATGGTGAAGTCATAAATCGTGTCGGTGACCGTGACACCGCCGGTGTCGTAGTCGCGGTAGCTGTCGAGCACGTTGGTATAGCGGAAAATGTCGGCACCGTCGCCGCCGTACAGCGAATCGCGTCCGGCGCCGCCATCGACGATGTCCGCGCCGGTGCCGGCCTTGATGGTGTCGTTGCCACCGAGGCCGAGGATCAGGTCCGCACCCGCCGTGCCGTTGAGGGTTTCGGCGTTGTTGGTGCCGGTGATGGTGTTGGCGGGGGCATCGGCCACGACCAGGGCGAAGCTATCGCTGACCGATGCACCGGCCGGGTCCGTGGCTTTGACCAGCACGTTGTAATTGCCGGACGCGGTGCTGGTTGGCGTGCCGGTGAAGGTCAGGTTGGTGGCATTGAAGCCCAGCCACGCGGGCAGGGCGCTGCCATCGGCCAGGGTTGCGGTGTAGCTGAGGCTGTCGTTATCCGGATCGGTAAAACTGGTGGCCGGCACCGCGTAGCTAAACGGGGTGTTTTCGGTCGCGTTCTGATCCAGCAACGCCGTTGCCACCACCGGCGCATGGTTGACCGTTGGCGAAGTGGCAAAGACGAAATTGGCGCTGGTCAGCGTGTTGAGGTAGTTGCCCTCCAAAGCCACTTCGAAGCGGTTGCCATTGGCGTCGGCGGTCAAGGACTTGATGTAAGTCTTGGTGCCGGCACTGTTGAGCACCACATACACGGTGTTGTTCTTGCCATCCCCCAGGCCGGTGAAACCCATGGCCGAGAGGTCGATCTTGTCGGCGGTGATATCGAAATCGGTGATCAGGTCGCCAAGGTTGGCGCCGCCAGTGTTGTAGTTGCGGTAACTGTCCAAGCGATTGGAGAACACAAAGATGTCCGCCCCGGTGCCACCGGTGAGGGTGTCCATGCCTGCGCCGCCGTCGAGCTTGTCATCGCCCGCGCCACCATTGAGGCTGTCGTTGCCCGCCAGGCCGAGGAGGGTGTCGGCAGAATCGCTACCCAGCAGCGAGTCGCTGCCGCTGGTGCCGGTGATCACCCGATTGAAGATGAAGTTATTGGCCGTCAGGGTGCTGGCCAGGTTACCCGAGAGGATCAGTTCGAAGCGATTGCCGCTGGCGTCGGCGTCGTAGTCCTTGATGTAAGTGCGGTCGCTGCTGGCGCTGTAGCTGACCTGCAGGGTGCCGCCATGGCCATCGCCCAGGCCGGTGAAACCGAGGCCGGCGAGGTCAATCTTGTCCTGGGTGACGTCGAAGTCGGTGATGGTGTCATCGAAGCTTGTGGTTGCGTTGCGGTAACTGTCGGACTGAGCGACGAAACGGAACGTATCGGCGCCCGTACCGCCGGTGAGTTTGTCGATACCTGCACCACCCACCAGAATGTCGCCACCGGCACCGCCATTGATGGTGTCGTTGCCGGCAACGCCGTAGAAAATCTCGCTGGCAGCACTGCCCAACAGAGTGTCGTTGCCAGCCGTGCCTTGCACGGTGGTCATCGGCACCGTGGCGCTGACGTAGCTGCCGTCGCCATAGATCAGCGTGGCACCGTTGCTGGTGTGGCTGATGGTGTTGCCGATGATGGCGTTGCGATCAGTGCCGTCTTCGTTGCGTTCGGCGACGCCGTAGGTCGACAGGTTGCTGCCGGTGATGATGTTGCCCTGGATCGTGTTATCGCTGCCGTTGAAGTACTTGCCGGACACGCCCAGGGTGTCGTTGTAGGACTGGATGATGATTTCCGGTACGGGGTTGCCCAGGGAGTTGTTGGTGAGCGTGTTGTCGATGACCTCGACGTGGTTACTGCCGTAAATGCGAATCCCGGCGCTGGCGTTGTCGTGAATATCGACGCCGCTGACCGTCACCTCGCTGGACATTTTGATCAGCACCCCTTCGGCGCCGTTGCCGTACACCTCGCCACCGGTGATGGTGATGTTGCTGGGGGAGGGGATGTCCTCGCTGCCGCGCTGGATCACGATGCCATTGCCGCCGTTGTCGTAGGCGACGTTGTTGGTGAGTGTGAAATCGTGGGTGCTGGTGACGATGTTGAAACCGTGGCGGTCGTTGTCGTAGGCGATGTTGTTTTCGAAGGTGCTATAGCTGAGGAAGTCAGCCACGAAGCCGTCCAGGCCGTTGCCATGGGACACGCTGTTCTTGATGACCATGTTGACAGTCTGCTCGTGGGGGTCGAAACCGTACCCGGAGCAATCCTTGATCTCGACGCTGTCGAGGGTAACGTTGGAGTCGTAGCCTGCTTCGCCAGGTATGTAACCGTTGAACCAACCGTCGATCTTGCCCGTGGTGCTGTCACGGTTGCCGTCGATGGTGAGGTTGCTGACGCCGAAGTCGTGGGTTTCCTCGCCATAGGCGGAGCGGATGACCCCCGTGATCTTGGTGTCGGAGCCGTCAACCACCTTGACGGTGGTTGCGCCCATGCCGTCGCCGTACAGGTAGACGTTGCTCTTGAGCATCAGGCAACCGTCGGAGGGTTCTTCACCTCCCGAAACGATATAAGTTCCGGTCGGCAGATACACCTGCCCACCGCCTGCGGCGGCCGCTGCATCAATCGCACTTTGTATCGCCGCTGTGTCGTCTGTGATGCCATCTCCTTTGGCGCCAAAATTTTGTACATTGAAAATCATGAGTTTATCTCCGTATCGGGCAAAAAACTCGTTGAATGCCAATATTCCATCGACAGCCACCGTGTTATGACCCAGCGGAGGGCAAAAGTTGTGACCGCGTATCGGGTAAGCGTCAAAAAACCGGAGTAACTGATTAGCGGTTGCGAATGGTTTTTAGGTGTTTAGAAAAAATAACGTTCTGTTGACGCGTGCCTGGCGAGTGATCTGCCTGTGGCAGCTGGTACGCGGAGAGGGTGGTTCAGGCCGCGTTGAGATGACGGACACGGCGCGTGCGAGACCCTGGATTAGGTTAGAGTGTTCAGCAATGTCTGTTCATGGACCCTCCACTCGATTCGGCACAGTCGCGCCAAGCGATTGCAGCGAGCGAACAGGGCAACAAAAACCGTATACCAATTGTTATGTGAAGAATGAATCGTTCGCTGTTTGTTTCTCTGGATGGGCCCAAGGGCGCCGGCAAAACCACACTGTTGGAGGCCGTTACGAAAGTACTGAGGGCAGACAACAAAAAGGTGATCCGACTTTGCGAGAAAAAAAGCGATCCCTATAGGGGTGAAACAATGGCCCTGGTGAACAGACTCGTCAGGAATCCCACCCGGGATTTGGAGTTGGAAGTTTGTGCGCGTTTTGCTGATAGCCGTACCTGGATTTCCCGGCACGTACTGGCTAAACAGCCACCAGGCAGCATCATCCTGATCGATCGCTGGTACCCGTCTGACGCCGCGTTTCGCCGGATAGTCCCGTTTGCAGAGATTCTAAAGTTGAACATGGATCGAAACGTGCAAGTGCCAGACCTGCATGTCGGGGTTGTCACCACAGCTGAAATTTCATGGGCTAGGGCAGCGGCACGAGGGCGTGGGCTGAGCAGTACGGTGATCCATAAGCTGGAAGAACAGGTCGCTTGTACCAAGGCGTTCGAGCGAGCGATCGCAGATCACGGCTGGGTTTTATGCCGCAATGAAGGAACGATCGAAGAGGCAACGATGCAGGTGGTTTCTGAGATCTATAGCGTCCAGGCGAAGTTGGCTGCGCCGTTGTCTGGCGTTGATTGAAGGTGCACGGGTGGCTGAACCGGTGATGCTTCAAGGGGCGCGTTGAGCGACCTTTAAGGCCGCTCAATTGAAGCAGGCGTTACCAAAGAATGAATGCAGAGGCCGTTGTTTGATTCAGGTTGATGTTGCCGACCTCCAATATTTCATACTCAGCGCGGACGCCGATATTGCGAAACACATCCACTTCAACGCCCGCCCCGTAGGTCAAGTCCACGCCGGTGTCATCATCGCTGGCGTTGCCGTCAGCATCCCAGGCATGAGCACCGACACTACCGAAAATTCGCACCCGCTCTCCCAGTGGGAAGCCGACATGCGCACTGGCTTGCACCGATTTTCCATCGAAATCAAGATTCTTGTCCTCGAATTGGCCAAGATCAACGAAGGCGCCCTCGAAGGCCAGATAGCCGTTGAGGCGATAGCCTGCAAAAACCTTATAACTGGAATCTTCATCGCTCAGACTTGATTTGTCGGTTTCAATATTGCTGACGCCAGCACCAAGATACAAACCTTTGTCATCCGCAAATGCTTGAAAGGATAGCAATGAAAGTAGAGAAACGAAGCCAAGGTTTCGAAGTAGCATATGAAGTGTTGTCCTTCTACAGGTTGTCGATTGTGAGGTGTTTGCCGAATGTGCGTAGTCGCGAGGATTAATAGAAGTCATTGATTGATATTGATGAGTAATATTCAGTCACTGTAAGCATCTGATGTTCGCCGGACATTGGAAATACCGCCTGGCCAAGGCATGTACAGGGAGTGCCGGTTCATTGAAAGCGTGTCTGAAAGAGCTGGTGCCAACGTTACCCATAGCAATACGATGTCCATACACTCGAAGCCTGTGCAACTGAGTCGCTGCTCCTTTGTGATTTAACAAGGCACTATCGTTGATTTCAAAAACGATGGCGGACGGCGGTATGTTGTATGTCGTCATGATGCCGGCCACAAAGTCGGGAAAGGTCTGGTCGAGCAGGTCGTGGGCGGTAAGATTGATGGTGATGAAGAAATCCTTGCATGCCCAAAGATAGGTGCTGTAATCCTCCGCAACACGGCGCATGACCGAGCGAGTGAGTTCGCAGATCAGTTCGGACTTCTCTGCCGCTGAGATGAAGGCATCTGCCACAATGGCGGCGCCTTTAGGGCGCCAGCGAGAATGTGATTCGGCGCCGACCAGATATCCCTTCCTCGAATCAACGATAGGTTGGTAGTGCACGTCCAGTTTGTCCGCCCTGATTGCCTTGCGAAGCTGAACGACGGTCGAGGTGTAATACCTAAGCACCCTCCATGAAAGGTAAAGCACTGCTTCCAATATGAAGGCCAGGGCAATGAATAGCGTCCATTTCAAGTCATTCCACTCATGGGTTTTACTCAAACCCTGCCCAAAAAGTCTGTCTGCGTAATGATCGGCAAGAAACCATGCAATTAAAGCCATTGCAGCCGTTGCGCATAAAGCTGATGGGTAAGTTTTAAGTAAGGCTCTATACGCGGCAATCATAAAAACTCCGAAAAACATGATTTGACTAAGCGGGATCTGACCAGAGGCGAATTTTTAACTGTTCATCAGCCAGGCCAACGCGACACCGCCCAAATAGGCGACAATGCAAAAGAAGATTTTATGCTTGAGCGGTAATGAATTTAATCGATAGCGCATGTTTGTTCTCCTGGCTATTTAGCAAGCAATGTAGGCCATTAATGTGGAAAATTAGAAATATTAATTGTTATTTTTTCGAAGGTTAATCTTTAAACCGGTTTTTCTGCGTTGCGCCTTGCGGTTTCCGAAGGTATTTCTCCATAGGCACTCTGATAGGCCTTGGAAAACCGGCCTAAATGGTGAAAATTCCAATACATGGCAGTTTCGGTAACCGTAGGCCAAGTGTGACGGATCAAATCTCGGCGGGCGTTGGCGAGTCTGAGATTTCTAATGTACGCAATGGGTGAGGTGCCGAACGTTTCGACGAAACCAAGATGTAAGCTGCGAGTGGTGGTTTCAAGTTGTTTTACCAATGACTTCATGCTCAGCGCTTTGTTAAGGTTTTCATGGATGTAATTCATTGCTTCTGTCGCGACTATTCTTCTTGACGGGATATTAAGTGTGGCGCGACCAGCGGGTGTCAACGCGCGCAGGAGTGAAATCAATAACACGCTTTCAAAGTCTGATATTTCTGAGCGCCTGCGCTGTTTTTCGGCGGCGCCATTGATGTCTGTAAAACAAGCGTTGACGACCTGAATGGCAGACTGCATTAATTTGAAGTTTGCAACCTGGAAGCTTTGGTTTTTTCGATGGGCGAGCACATCGATAACTGAGTGATTATCGATGCATTGTGTATAGTGCTCCAGTGTCGTGGTCAGCGTATAAAGAGTTTCATTCGGTTCGCAGGTGTACTGTACGGGCTCACCGCTATACAGCACGATGACTTCATTAGGCCGCAGTTCATGATTGTTGACAGAGGGTCGGCCAATGGGCGTATGCGAAATGGCAATGGTTATAAAGCCTTGAGGAACAGAGCTGTCCAGGGTGACAACTGAATCGAACTCCAGTCGGCTGCATTGGAGAGTCAGACTGTCAACGAGCTTAAACTGTCGAATACTTGCCTCATGCTCTGCCGAAATCAGGCGGACTGTCCACTGGCCGATAATTCTATCGGGTTTATTTGCGGCAATGGGCGTTACATGAAAAACTTCGTCAGGAATTATTGTGCTCATGGAGTTTAACGCTCTTCAGCTAATAGGTAGTGCCAAGCCATTGTTCAGACTTCTATGTCAATGAGTCGGCGTGAGTTCCAGCGCCGCTGAAAATACATACGCATCGCTCAATGGTAGATCCAACAGGCTTTGAAGTTTGCACGGCGCTATTTTCGAACCAAAGATTGCTGTTTGTTGGCCGCCGATGGCCGCCGCATCATAGGCAAAATAATCATTGACACGATAGCTTGTGCAAATCCTGTAACTGGAGCTTTCATCGTCAAGTTTCTTCTTGTTGCTTTCAATAGGCGCCAGGTCGACGCTATAAAGCTCCTTGTATCCAGCCATGGCCTTGAGTGAAAGCAATACACCAAATGATACGGTGGCAAAGTTTTTTAGCCGCATTGACGAGCTTCCTTGTTGATGAATTTTCAATAAGAGCAAAGTGCCCGCCACATGACTGTCACGGCGCGGCCTGTGAATAGTCTCGCCCCCGAGGGGCTTGTCAAAGTCAAAAACTCATATTTTCAATCATCAATCGGCCAGCCGATTTGCTGAAGGCGCGAGAAGGCGCCTCTACCGGCCGTGAAGGCAAAGCAGCCAGGAAAAATCATCAAAGCGGGAGGATTTTGAAGGGGGAGGGGGATTTGATCCAAATCAGTAATTATTATTTTTATTGTCTGAATGAAGGTTTAGTGACTCATGCAACGCAAGCGGCCGGTTTCGTGCACATAAAAACATACGGCGTTGTCATCGGTGACAGGTATGAGCTCATAGTTGAGAACGGCGCCTTCCTGCAGAGCATACTGGCGCCTGAAAAATAGATCGGGGGTCTTTTCAATGGCGAATAACTCGTTGTCCTGGCTCAACTTAACGTTGTTGATTTTTATCTGGACGTGATGATTGCTTTCCCGGATAACATTTGCAGTGATGGTGGCGTTACGAATTTTTCCGTTCAGGTTTTCCAGAGAGGTTTGTGTTAGTCGGCCGTGCCCGATAGTCAGATACTCCTCAGTGTTGAGCTGATTCAAGTCTTCGAGCCATTGTCGGGTGAGGGTCTGATAACTGATGTTTTCCATGTAATAAGATGGCGAATAAAGCAAGGAAAAAATGCAAGCGGCGTTGATGATTCCAAGCACTATCCAGTGAGTCATTGAAGGTGTTGTCAGCTTCATAGGGTTGCCTCCAGACATTGCCGGATCATCAGTGCGAGGTCTTTTTGAGCGCTACTTAATTGTAAGTTTGCTGTGCTTGAGTCCGGGCGGACGCACGAAACGGAATAATTTGTTTTATAGAGATTCAACCAGACCTGACCTTTTAAATGGGGCGAGGACTGTTGGATCTGTTTGGCCGAAAGATCCCTCAGTGATTGAGTCTCAGCGACCGTGTGGCCTACAGCATGGATGAACAGATCGTTCTGTTTTACGCTGGAAATTTCTATTTTGGGTGTGTCGAAGCCAGAGTGGAACCCTGTGTAAACGCATACTCCCAAGGTCAGGAAATAGCCGATCAAATGGGCTTTTGTTATGTAATTTGATTTTTTGGTTTTTTCTGAAAGTCGCGGAAGATCATCATCACGCCCACTTGGCGGTAGTTCTTCAATGACGGGCGCGCAAGGTTGCACCGCTTCATCTGCTGGCATCGGCAAGGCTGCTTGGGCATCGACTACATATTGACGATTGAAGCAATATCCTCTTCGAGGAACCGTCATCAAGATTTCGTGATCTCGACTGTCGTTAAGAATGTTTCGAAGTGAGAAAACGGCCTGGTTCAAACTGCCGGCGGCGACGACGCGGTCATTCCAGGCGTAGTCGGTAATCTCCTCACGGCTTTTGGTCTGACCGGGCTCCATAAGCAGCAGATCCAGTAGACGCGATTCAGCTCTACCTATCGTGGAGGTTTGAACATCGCCATAGGGTGTCGTGATGGAAAGCAAGGCGGTATCTGGGTCGAAAAGGGCCATGGCACCATTTTTCAACTTGAAGGCGTAGCGCATGGAAATCCTCCGTTCAGTTGGTTCTGGCTGAGTATAGAGACGGTTTGAGAGGCTGAGTTAGACGCAATACATGCTTGTCGGGGGAGAATGAGCGGCTATTTGCGGGCAAGCGCGGAAAGTGCAATCAGGTTTTGCAGACGATGCTGGAATAGCTCTCGGAAATGTCACTGGCGTCAAGCAAGGGTAATCCACGGGGTTTCAATCGGGGGCGGTCATAATGCTTGATATGAGCACCTCGCGCTATCCGAAAACTGCAAGACAGGGCCATGCATGCCTTGCGTAAATATGAATCGGTTTAGTCCTGCCGCCAGGGCAGGATGGAAAGGAAGGGGAGTGAAATAAATTCAGGGGAGGGCGAGGCAGTCAGTTGGATCAAGGCAAAACGTTGTAGCCACGCTGTTGCAGGCAACTGCTGTACACGGAGTTGTTGGCGGTGATGTTCTGCTCGGTGGCGGCAAGATTCTGTCTGCGCTCCTGACGTTGTCTTGAGGCGCCGACCACCACGCCGGCCGCAGCGGCACTGCGCGCACGGTTCTGGCGATAATCCTGCTTGATATCGTCGTCGATCTGGTCATAAACGTCGTCATGTTGCCGGCCGCGCACCTGCGCAGCAGTGGCGCCGGCGATCGCGGCTGTGGTGGCGCCTTTTATCCGACCTCCGGAAGGCACTGTATTCTGGGTCGGAAATTGAGCATTGGCTTGCGCCTGGCAGGCACTGGTGTCTTGCTGAATGCTCTGGGAAGTCTGGTTTTTGAGTGGAACCAGCGTTACGGCCAAGGCACCAGAGCTGGCGAGCAATAGACAGGCCGATAAGGTAAGGGTCGATATTTTCATCAAGTCGGACTCTCGCCAGGCGACATCATCGGGCCTGACAGATTGTTCAGAGATACGCGGCGTGACCGCCGTTCCGAAACCCCATGCCCGTTTGCTCGCAGTGCAAAACCATGACAATGGATGGCAGGCAAATCAACGTTGCCATGGGGTATCCCGCGTCAGCTACTGCTTGGAAAGCAGGGCCTGCATGTCGGTCGTCACGGTTTTGAATGCGACTTTGAAGTCATTGGCGGCTATTGGCTGACTGGCATTTTCCAATGTCTCGCCGAACACCTTGCGAACCACCTTGACGACCGGCAAACCGGTTTTGGCATCGATCAGGTCCATTTCCAGATACAACTCGGCCGTCTGATCACGATGGCCGGTGGCTGCTTGTGTGGCCCCGACGACAGCCGCGATCGGTACGGCCTCATACCAATGCATGCCCTCGTTGTTGGCGCTGACGTGAGTGATCGCCGCCTGCAGAATCAATGTCCGTGAATCGGCCGGTGCCTTCTGCACATTCGAGACGACCGTATAGGTGGGGACCAAGGCATTTCGGACACTGTCGCTGGCCATGATCTGTACATCATCCAGGGTTTTCAGGTTGACGCGCGCGGTGGGTATGGGCGCTGGATACAGCTCAACCTCCGTGAACACCACAGTGGAATAGGCATGGGGATCAAACCCTGGCGCGACCCAGCGCATCACTTTCTGTTCACTCTGCGTAGTTTGTTCTTCCAGTCCCTGATAATTGGGCAGAAAGCCCGAATATTGTTCTGTTTGCGCCACCTTCGAGACACACCCGACTTGAAACACGCAGCTCAAGGCAATCCCCACAATCCATTTATTCGACATGCTCATGTGTTCTGTTCTCAAGTAATGAAAGTTACTGTTCAGGTTCCTGCCTGGCCCCAGTACCGACGCCTGCACGTCGGTCGATGCGGGGCGGATATTGCCCGGCAAGGGCCGGATAATCCGAATCAATAACCCTCAAAAACTATTAAAAGCGTCACTGTGGGTGAAGGCACTGGCGGCAAAGCGGCAGGCCTAGATGGCCTCATCGATCTCCAGATCTCGGGTGTTGGCAATCGTTGGCATCGGGGTCACAGGCATGTGGGTGGGTCGTGGGTTGCGTGTGCTGACGCTTCTTAGTCTGGCGGTTTTCGCGATGGTGGCGCTGGTGTTGGGAATGGCAAGCAGCTCTCCCAACGTTGTGCTCCTCAGCGTTGCGATCTGGGGGCTGACGTTCGGTGGTGCTCCCACGCTGCTACAGACGGCCATTGCCGATACCGCCGATGTCGCGCAGTCGATGCTGGTCACCATCTTCAATCTGGCAGTGGCCGGAGATGGCATTGCTGGTGGCTTGTTGCTGGAGCATGTGGGGGCGAGCTCTTTCCCCCTAACACTGCTGCTGCTCGGTCTGTCCGTGGTTTGACTAGCCAGGGCCATTGGTCTCAAGCCTGGCCATCGCGCAATCATGCAATAAGCCCAACGGGCTAGCCGCGCGCCAGGGAATGCTAGTGCTTCGGAGGGCGGGCATACCAACCGTAGATTGCGATGCCGGCATAACAGGTTGCTGGCACGCTCAATGCCATCGCGAGCGTCGAGAGGTCGGCCGCATACCCTGTCAATGGCGGAATAAATGCCCCGCCAACAATGGCGCAACAGAACAGGCCCGAACCTTCTGCCGCGCGATGACCGAGCCCTGCGGTCGCAAGGGTAAAGATCGTCGGAAACATGATGGAGTTGAACAGTCCGACGGCCAGCAGCGACCATCCGGCAACAACGCCCTGTGTGGTGGCAGAGATCGTCAACAGCACAATGACTGCCGTGGCGGCAAAGGCCAGCAGTTTCCCGGGCGCGAAAGTGCGCATCAGCGCCGAGCCGATAAAGCGGCCAACCAGGGCGCCACCCCAATAGAAGGCAACATGCTTGCCTGCGGCTTCGGCGGGAAGGGCCAGGGTTGTCGGCAGCATGAGGTAGTCGGTGATAAGGCTGCCAATCGTGACTTCGGCGCCGACATAGAGAAATATGCAAACGGTGCCGAGTGCAAAGCGCGGCATCAGAGAAGTCAAAGACAGCGCCCACAAAACCGTCGAGGAAGTGACCATGAACAAAGCCACGCTCAAACCGATGGGCCCTAATGAAGAATGCTCCGCGCTCCAGTGGGCTCATCAGCGACTCACTTTGATGCTGGCGAACAGCACATTACCGCCAGCTTTCACACAGCTCGACACCCGCACTCGATTGGGAACCCGAGATAATTCAAGTATCGAAGCGGCTGGCTCGAGTAAAGCAAACTAGCAGCTGTGTACCGAGCACCACCACCGAAGGTTCGACGGACTTGAAAACCCTACATATTGGGTTATTATCAAGCTATGACCACTACATGCGGTGATTTACATGGGCGCGCCAAGTATCGAACAAGAAGCATCCGAGCTGCTGCGCATGCTCTGGCGCGACCGATATCACCTGTGGGGCGATCTAGATATCACCCCCGCTTCAGGCGCGTGATCCAAGGAAGGCGGCGCTAGCCTACGGCTTTGAATATCGGGAACTTCCGAATCTAGGTGATCCCAAATTCATCCAAGGCGGCTCCGGCCCCAAGATTGCAGGTCTGATTGATCGCCAAGCGAACCGCATTGCCATCTCCCAAGAATTCTCTCCGACGGTAAAACTGTTCACGGGTGCTCATGAGATCGGCCACCTCGCTCTACATAAAGGTGAGGTTATGCATAGGGATCGGGCGTTAGATGGCCGTCCAGTCGGTGGGCCGCGAAACCCTGAAGAACGGGAGGCTGATTTCTTTGCAGCGTGTTTTTTGATGCCTGCGAAGCTGGTCGCTGACCGCTTCAGGCGTCTATTTCTATGTGGAGACCAGCTTCACTTTAACGATACGGTCGCATATCACCTCGATGCGCATAACATCGAAGGTTTGTTGTATGCCTCGTCAGACTCCTTGGAACGAGAGCTGGCACTGGCGCGGTGCCAACGCTTCAATAACCTCAACGTCGTATCGCTTGCTACGCAGTTTGGAGTATCCGATTCGGCAATGGCGTTACGACTCAAGGAGCTTGGTTTAGTACGCTGGCCGTAGCTGGGGGCTTGAAGTAGGCGCTAGGTATCGATCGGAGTGCAAAAGAGTGGCGGGGCGATAAAGAACCGTACACTCAGGAACCGCCCGACCATGCGTCATAAACTCTCCGTGAGATGCAGATCAATCTTGCCGACCAATCTCGACCAGCAGTTCCAACGCCCTCATGCGCAATCGGATCGCTGTCTTCGAAACGTTAAAATATTCGCTCAGAGAATTGCACACAGCATGAAACTGGATGACGTTGTCCCTCTGACTGTCTAAGTACAGATGCCCGTGACCGCGATTTCGGATGCCAAGATGCTGTAGTAACAGCCCAAACGCAGCCTGAAAGTCCTCTTTAGGCATCAAGAGACACGAAGCAAACGTATTTGCTTGCCACTCCAACCGCTCGACTTCCCCTTTAGGGATGGTGATGAGCTGGCTCTGGTCAATGTCCTGCGCTCGGATGGCCTCTCGTGTCATGTAGCGTTTATGACCTAGAAAGTGATGCCCCAACTCATGGGCGAGTGTGAATCGGGCCAAGTGGGATTGGCTATCTGCCCCGAAGATTTTGATCTCAAGCGGGTTGAACGTGATACTGCCGAGGGCTGAGCCCGAGTCCTCAATGAAGCTCACGGACAGTCCACTGACATCAGCTTCCCTGGACACTAGCTTAGTAAGATCGACCTCTCCCCGGATGTATGAAATGGATTTCAAAGCATGCTGCGCCAAGCGATCTATTCCGTCCCGCGAAATGAACGCGACTCTAGGTGCTGTGATAAGCGTGGGCTGACGAATCAGACTCAGGTCGTTCCTTTTAAAAGCACTCTCCAAGTCGAGGCCTTTCCAGATGCCGTCCCAACCATCCGTAAAGCCGGCAGGAGTTACGGCATAGGCGCTATAAACGGTAGGCCGAAAATCCACCTGGGTTAGAGCGTATTCGATCTCTGCGCGCTTACGAGCTCTAGCGCTAAGCGCCCCGGTTAACAGGGCGCGAGGAAGTTCCCATCTAAACTCAGATTGATCGAAGTAACGCAAGACACCGAAGCCTCGATTCCGCGCAATGTTGAACGTGCCGGACTGAAACGCGCTGGCGGAGGCAAAAATACCCTTAGCATTGAAGCCGGCCACTTGACTGATCTTTGATCCAAATTCTTCGATGTCCCCCACAGGCACTTTGCCGCTGTAGTTCTTGCATTCGATGAGCACAAGCAACGATGGGGTCTCGAAGCCAGGCAGGAACACTTCGACCGAAATGTCAAAAATGATGAAGTCTTCTCGGTCGCGGGAGTAGTAGCCCTTCTTCCTGAAAATTTTGCAGCACTCAGGTCGGAAGACATAAAAGCGACCTTCATTGATCTCACGAGACAGGAACTCAAAGACTTGCTCCTCGAATCGGTCGCCCTTGGCATAGGTGCTGAGCGCTTCAATTTTCATATGCAGAGCAGGCTCCGGTTAACGGATCAGAAAGTCAGTTGTACGTGAATAGATGTTGCTCGAGAAAGTGATTTCCTGCGGAACATGCTGCCTGTCAGGTTGCAGCATGATGAATGCTAATCCACTTTCCTGCTTTCCGCTGTATGATCGCTCTGAGCCGATGCCGGTGCAGGATTTTGGGCTTTTAGCCGAATAGAAGCCAGCGGCGAGGGCACCACGACCGCCCAGAAAGGGACTGCATAAGCGAAGGAAACCTTCGCTTCCAGTGTCACCGGCCTGCTAGGTCGCTCTGCGCGCTGCATCGCAACATGTAGTCTGTGCCCTATGGCTTTGCGGGCCACGGAATTGATTTCTACACCGGCTAACGTGAGCAGGATCCGTGTGTACGCCAACCTATGGAAATCGTCAGGGCAGCTCGGGTGGCGGAACATCGGTTCAAAACAGTACTCAATCAGCTGCAGCATCACACCTAGGTTACAGCGCACCTGCAGGAACATCAGACAGACAAAGTCGACTATAACGGGCACAGCAGTATCAAACGTTAGGTTCGGCTCGGCCAAGTAACTCCGCAACCGGTTGATACCTATGTTTGCAAACGTTTCACCCTGATCCATCATGGTGACAAGGTCGGCAGCTTGGATCGAGATGAAGCTGCGCCTGGTCATCACCATTTGAACAACTGCCCGGGAGTACTCGGCACGCACCAAGCGCCCTGAAATCAGCTCATTCGTCAGTAGCAGTTGAGGAGATGCTCCTTTGATCTCCAGGAGTCCTGCTATAGCTCGGAGGCGGGCGTCTAACGACAGCAGCCCACCGCCATATTCCAGGCAAACAAGCAGGGTTGCATACTCGCCTTCACCCAGAATGTCTTTGAGCGTATGCATCTGTGCCGGCAGTGTGGGTGGGCCATATGCCGGTACCACGTCACAATACTCATCAATAGCGGCACGGATTGAGTCGAGAAAGGCACGCTCCCGATGCCAATTTTCCTCTGTCTGCTCCTGCATGCCGAGTTGCCCATCGCGTGAGAAGAGCGTCCCTCCTTTGTGAAATCGCGAAGACGACTCTATCTTCGTTTCGATTGCCTGCTTGGTGGCCGCGGCTACATACAGGCTGGGGATGTGCTCCAGTACATCGAGCATTCCAAGCGTCGCAAGCTCTACCAGCATGGGAAGATCTACCACCCAAGAGTGATCGGAGGCAGCGATAACCGGGAACTCATCATGGATCTGGCCCACACCCATCGAGACCTCCAGCAATGGCCCCTCATCGGGCCAGCCTCTGACGAGATCGATCACATCCACACCGAGCATCTGTGCGATCAGCCCAAGCGTGGCCATGTGCTGGCTGTAGAGCCCAATTGTGTTAAGGCCCTGTGTGTTTTTTCGTTCGATTTGCTCGATGAAGAAGGAGAAATCCAGCTCACCATCCTCACTCGTGGGGATGGTCATGGCGACTAAACTTTTGCTCGGAACGACCGCGCTTGAGACCTGCCCATATGACAGGTCGAGCAAACGTCGGTGAATGGTCACTATCCGCTTAACCTTGAGCGTCTGCTCTCCTATCAAGCTGCAGATTGTTGTGGTTTCGCCAACTTCGAGACCAATAAGCGCGACAGCCTGCGCGGAGTCCGCAGCGATGAACTCCGCGGTCGGCGAGAGAGGTGGGTCAATGTCAAAATCTATTGAAACGTAACCGCTGCCGCCGTTGCTGTCTTCGAGTTCGACTGACGTACCACAAGCGACCTCAACTGGGTTGGTGAGGAAAGAGTCCACCGTGCCGGATGCCATGACCATGAGTGAGATGTGACCGGCCGCAGCCTCAAGATTGCCCGAGTTCACTCGCATGGTGCGGTAAATGCGGGCGATGCCTCGATCATGCATCCCCCGACTGATCTCTGCGTTAGCAAGTTTCAATTGATCCTGAGCGGAGCCTTCGAGAAAGACAGGAAGCGTGGCTATGCACGCGTCCATCTGCTCAGGGTTTATGTTGGCTAAAACCTGGATCACCAACAACCATGCACTGGCATCAAGGGGGCTCTCAGAAACGATCATCTCTGCGATTTCACGCATCCTGGGCCAATCACCGGCGTTCCCGTAAACGTTCAAAGCCACGTTTCGGACATCTGCAGACTGGCGCCATTCACCAGGAAGCGACTCCAGCAGATCTCGAACCTTCGCACGCTGATCAGTTAGGGCGTAGGCGTGAAGAAGATCAACGTGCAGTGGAGTGAACGAGTCGCGGGGAAGCACGCGTTCGAGCATTGCGATAGCGTCATCGTGACGGCGTGCATGGAGCATCCACTGCGATGCCATGGACAGTTCCAGCAAATCGCTGCTCTGCGGTGCGAGTTCAGCCACACGATTCTCGAATGCCTGGCGCACTGCTTCGTTATCGATGAAGGCCCGAGCAGCGAAAACCCCATCGGTAATATTGCAGTTCTGGGGAGTGACACCTAGCTGCGAAAGCTCCTGCTGAACTGCATCATTACGTTGCTGACGTAGCAACAATTCCCAGTGCATGTGGCGGAGTATCCGCAGTACTTTCGCCGACTCATCCGTGACAGGCCGCTGCACCTGAGTACCATAGGCAGACTCGAGCATGGGCTCTTTACCCGCAACCAAGCATGCTTGGCCGAAGATCACCAGTGCGTCATCAGGAAGCTGATCAAGGCGATCGCAGAAGCGCTCAACCGCTTCACCTTCACGATTCAAATCACAAAGGGCCTCGAGCTCCACTCGGGCCGATGTCTCATGTTCTGGGACGCCGCGCTGTCTTCCCTGCTCGATCATGTCCAGCGCCTGACCCGGCTGCCCCAATAGCAGATACGCATAGGCGAGGTGGAACACGACGTCAGTCTTTGTCCTAGGACTTTGCTCGGCCCATAGCACACCCTCGCGATCCTCAAACTTGGACATGGCATCCATGATGAGCTCGCGTCGATCCTGAGGCTGAGATCGCGTGTTCACATGGAACGGGTTGTCCGTAGCGAGTCGCAGGGCAAAACGCAGATAGTTTTCGACGATGAAAATGGAACTGTCAGGCTGCTCCAAAGCTGTCTTGATAGCGTTGACGGCACCAAGATCGTCCCCGGCGCCAGCCCTGGAACTGGCCACCATCTGCCAGGCCCCGGACTTATCGCGAAAGGCTTCGGGGATCTCGTCTTCAGTTAGCTGTTCTCTATTGAGGACTCTTGCGTTGGTGTAAGCGATCCATACCGAATACGACTGCGGAAAGCGAGCCTGTGCCGCCTGGCCAACCTGAAGAGCAGCCTGCACGTCATTTTTAAGCATTTGAGCCCGGACATGACCCGAAGCAATACGCTCATCGTCGGCGTAGAGGTTTGCGGCTGTCTCAAGATCTGTCGAGGCGGTCTGATCGTCCCCAAGATGCCAGAAGCACATCCCACGAAGGAAATACCAACGGGCCTTCTGGTGAATATCAAACGTGTTCAGCTCGTCCTCGAGGAGTTCCAGCTGAGTCAAGGCATCCTTGTATCGGCGATCGTTGTGCAGCGTGCTGATGCGGTCGAGCTGGCGCGTAGCAAATGTAGTTTCCGACCCTTGGATTGCGATGGGGAGGTCATCAGTCAGCAGTGTGCTGCCGGCAGCGCGGCCAACGGAGAGGAGGGGAGCGAGATATTCCGCCAGCGGGGTAAGCTCTGACGCGCGCTCATGGCTGACAGGCATCGTACCCATTTGGTAGGCCCGCACACTCTCGCGTATCAGCTTGGCCGTATGAAATTCCTTGGCAAGCTCACCCAGATGGGCTGAAGCGGAAGAGAGATTGATTTCTCCGGCCGTGCCATTGAGCTCAGCACACACAGCCAGCAACTGCGACCACACCGCGCCGCTGTCCCGGCTTGGCAATGCCTGGGCGATAAATTGCTTTTGGTATCCGGCTTCCTGAGTGCGATCCGAGTCCAGGTCGTGGGGCACGAACTTCAGGTGGAGCGCGAATTGGCGCAGGTCTTCGTCGTTAACCGTGGCCTCATTGTATTGCTCAGCTGCAGCCTTGATGGCGGCGTAAGCAGTCCGGTTCCGAGCGTTACTCAGACCCTCTGAATGCACACGGCTGTACCAGGATTCATGTGAAAGAGACGCCAAGGCCAGCCTGACCACCTCCACCGCGCCTTCCATAGATGACGAGCTGGACACATGGTAGACAATCAGATTGTCGTCCAGCCCACGCTGAAAAGTTGGCTTGATGAAATCGAGCCACGCAAGCCCTATGGCTTCGGTAAAAACGTCATTGGCAGTCGCCTTGAGTGACCGCTTCATCTGCATTCTAATGGTTGCTTTCTGTCCGGTGCTCAGCGACGACGCATGGACAACCAGGTCGTCAGTGTTGTGGTCAAATCCTCGTCCTTGGAACAGCAACCCTACGATGACAAATCCTTCACGCAACCCCGCACACGGGATGCCCATGCACATGGCGAGCAGCCGCACCGCCTGCACACGTTGCTCGAATGCACCACCGCGCCCGCCCGTTGAAATAGGACTTGCGACCTTCTTCTGCTGGGGTTTCGGTTTAGGGGTGGGAGCTTTCTGTCCCTTTGCCTTTGGAGGCCTCGCCATACCTGGCTCGCACAACTGATAGAGGGCCCTATCTTATCGATCATTCAGCGCCATGCGTAGCGTTGAATTCGCAAGAAATTACGAAGCGTGACGCTTGGGGCAGGGGCGTATCGAGCGCCGACACCGTCTAAAACTCCATGATAAGACCACCCAAAAACGTGAACAGCGGAGCGAGCACGCCTGAGGAGGGAAGCCCGCAGAGTGAAAACCAACGCCTTGCGGGCGACTAATTCAAGACAGCCAAATTCGGGACGATTTCAACATGAAATGAAACCATCACCGAGCGGGCGAGCAGATAATCAACACCAAGAGTGATATGCGCCGAGATGAACCACAGTATCCGAACTACGGGGCGCCCTTCAAAAATCTTAGGGAGCATGCAATTGCTGGACATCTGCAACTACAAGTGGAGCGACGCTATGGATTGCATTATTCAAAGCGTAGGTCTGTGACAACTTGTGTGCGAGATAGTCGGTGCTTTTGCTGTGAGCTTATGCTCGTCAGGTTCGAGGACGGGGAGCTGAATGATCATCATCAATTACTAGGCTCAGTGAAAGCGCTCCGAAACAAACCTAGTACCCTAGATCTAAAATTGCACCTAGGTTGCTGCGATTGATAAATGCTTCTGGAGCCCAACCATAACCGACGAATCACACATATTAAAATATTATATGAAAAACTCCTGAAATAACCAAAACACAACAACCAATCTGGAATTCTGACAATACATCTATCTTGTTTAAGACCTAATCGAGAAATTATAATTACAAATATTGCCAGGCTGGCAATTGATTATAAATAGACAGCAGAACAGACAGCCGGCCTATCATTCAAACCTGTTGATTTTATTGCACTTTCAACACACCCAACAAAACAATCAATACAAATTGACAACGCGCCAACTGAAAAAAACCGAGAATGGACGAAGTCGTCCTTATTGCGCGCTGGAGGCCTAATTTAACTTTTTTGCATTTCTACTAAGCCCATGAAGTCAAGATCTGCACCTTGACTCTTCAGGGAAATATCCTAGGCTAGCAATCTGAAATAAATATTTTCAATTCGTACAATAGAGGAAATTCAAAAATGAATAAGAAAAATGAAGCTTCCCCACTAAGCGGTGGCATACATCTACATAATGTACCGTATAAGCTAAATCAGCTCCCATACAAACCAATTATAACAGTCGCGGTCGATAATTTAACTAAAAATATTATCGGTTTCTCAATTAAAGAAGCACATGTCACGAACAACGTTCAGACTCACGTTCGTCAAGTGATAGCCACGCCTATCAACTATACTCGGAATTCCATCCCACACCACTTTGCTGACATCCCAAACTACGCCATTGATGACGGCTCGACCGAGTTCTGTAATACCATCTTCGCAAAAGCATTTAAAAAGTTTGATTTGCAACTAAAACCAGCCAGTGATAATAGAATAGTTAGGAGGATCGAAATCGATTACTTTTTGGCAGACGTATTTGTGACCCTATCACTGCGCCTCCGCGGAAAACCCCGACCATCGCCTAAAAAACCGCCGTTTGGTGAACTGTGGCGTCAGCGCGGCCATCGCTTCCCGCAGAATTAGTATTAATTCTATTGAAAATGCTCATGTGCTCAGCATTCCAAGCACTAATGGCTGAGCCTCCTGAGTCGCGAATCCCACAGGACAATCATCATGAATAAATTGCTTACTTGAACGGGAGCAGAGATTTATGGATCGTAGCAAGTAGCTCCAAACTACCAGTGTATGTGCTGTAGTTAAGAGGAGCAGGGCGCTCGCGAGGGGCATGGAGGTGATCGGAGGTACGAGCCGTAGTTCTAGGCAAACACCTAGCAGTGCAAGTCGGCAGCCTGGGGAAGTCCTATGAAGCGAAGCGACAAGCAGAATTTCAGATCATCAAGGGATCATCAGTCAAAAATAGCCCCTAGACGCCATCCGTCGAACGACTCGATACCAACGCTCCCGTCAATCGTCGGATATCTTGAGAGGCTTGTGAAATAGTTGGGCTGTCCGATGCCATTGCCATAACTGCTAGGTTTTCTCTAATTCTAAAAATCATGTGCCTGAAGGATTTCACGCCGAGGCCGTCAGCCGAATCCTCCCGAGGAAACATGATCGCCGCAGGCAACGGTTGCCTGGCATCAATGTTCAGATGGATAAGATATCGTTCAAATGCCCGGCCAAACGCCGCCGGTAGCGGAACAGAACTGCCGTTCGAGGGATGACTCTCCAGCCACGTCCCATCTGTATCTCGCCTGAATTGATCGACAAGCCCAGGGCTTGAGGCAGTACCCAGCACTTGCCATAGAGGCCTGCCTGAATGTCTAGCGATCATCAAATACATAGAAATCATGCTGGAGCGATGCGTGCTCAAAGGAAGGCTGGGGAGTGTTGAGAGAATCCATTCCATCACTTCATCCGAAATGCTGCCTCGAGCCTGAGAAGTTTTGAACATCAAGAATTCAAGCTTTGCCAAGGCTACATTTTCACGTTTGGCGGATACCTCCGTTAGGTAGAAATCCATGAACTGCGTAACGCATCGGATCTCACGGTTCCACACATTCTTATCAATCTCCTCGAAGGACTCACCGGTACGGTTTTTTTGGAATGGTTTCCAGTTCGGGTTAATTGCGCAATCTTGAAAGTCCAAAGCGGCGTCGAACAAGAACCGAGGTTGTATAGTAGAAGTCGCCCAGGCGCTGCTTGGACTTCGAACAGTTTCCGCGTAGCTTTCAAAGTCGGCGCGAGTCCAATCAAGCAAGCAAACATCATTCGCGAAGCTCCAATTGAGCATTTTTTCCAAGCCTTTGATGCAGTTATTGTACTGCAGATGAGGGTTCAGGGGGCTCCAGTTGTGAGCGATCCAATTGACGAACCGGTACGCGTACCAAATGCTAATGAACGGTTGACATGACTCGGCGACTCGACTTAAGCGAGCTAAAACCTGAAGATTCACAACGAAACTTGATTCGCGATCAGGCCGCCAGTGGCTGTAGGGAGGAAAAATGGGGAATGGGATGAACGGCCGCGTCATTGGTGAACCCGCGCGCTAAAATCTTTGAATGGTGAATTACGTTTAGCAGACGTAATGGGCGTTAGCCAACCCCCAACACGACAGATACGGGAACGGAGATTCGTGACAGATCGACCTAATGGAAAGTGTGAGGATGGAGCGCTAAGAGTGCTGATTTATCAGCAAACGGAGTTTTATGGAAAAGCGACCGGGGGTAAGTGGAAATGGACAACTTTGGTAGAAGTTCCGCCCCGACACATCATTTAACATAATATACATTACACGTAACATTATGTTTCAAGATTAGCCCGGTTGCACGCAGATTTTGAAGCCCTCATTTCACCCAAGCCCCTCATCCTTGGGTCAGCTTTCCAATCAGCTCTGAATGCTCGGGAAACTGCTCTCTGAGCTTCTGTCGATTACCCATCTCCATATCTACAAAATCAAACCCTGGTGAAACCGCTTCACTGATCAAACCGTATTCCGCTAAACCATTCATCAGTTGCGAAGCTTTCCAGACGCCACCAGGTACATGCAGCTGCAAACACTGCCCGGCGATAACGTCGCTGCCCATCACCACAGTATTCAACGCGCCGTCTGGAAAAATCAGGCTGTACTGAATCGGGTTTCCCAAATGGTAGTAATGAACAATGTCCGATTGATTCAAGTGAAAATGCCCTATAGGCGAATCCTTGGTCAGCAAGTAATAAATTGAAGTCATCAAGTGACGTTGACCACCATTGATCTCGACCATGGCGTGGTGATCAGATTGAAAGGTTCTTCGGTAGAAACCGCCTTCCATGTGAGGCTCCAGAGCCAATGCGGCGATGACTGCTTCAGCGTTGGGAATTTGAATGTTGAACTCACTGTTGGTCATGTGGATTGCCCTCCTTAAAGCACTGTAGCTATTATGTAGATCTATTCGATAGATTATAACTATGCTAAATGGTTGTTTAGTCGTTTTATCTCGATAGCGTTTAAAAGCGTGAGCAAACGCAATTCGTCAGCTTGACTCTATAGCTACCCCTGCCCTCGCAACACCGCAATATCCCGCTTGGGAGGTACGCCAAACAGACGGCTGTATTCGCGGCTGAACTGGGACGGGCTTTCATATCCAACCTTGTAAGCCGCACTGGATACGTCCTGGTGTTCATTGAGCATCAATCGCCTCGCCTCGTTCAGTCGCAGCCATTTCTGGTACTGCAAGGGGCTCATTGTGGTGAGTTGACGGAAGTGGTGGTGAAAGGTCGGAGTGCTCATCTGCACTCGGGCTGCAAGTTCATCGACGCGAAGCGCTGAGGTGTAATTCAACTTCAGCCAATCGATGGCTTTGGCGATCCGATAACCTTGGCCATCGACAGAAGTTATTTGTCGTAGCCGGCTCGCCTGATCACTCTGCAAGAGACGGTAGTGAATCTCGCGTTGAATCAAGGGGGCCAGAACAGGAATGGACTCCGGCTCATCGAGCAGTGCCAATAAGCGCTCGAATGACGCCAGCATCGCAGGGGTCACTGAACCAATTCCTACCCCCTTCGCAACTGATCGATCACGGGTTGGCGGTAGGTCACTTTGTGCTATCAGCTCAGCCAGCATGTGCAGATCAAGCTTCAAAGTGAGTCCCAGGCATGGCTGTTCCGGGCTTGCCGCCAGCACTTGCGAATTGGCAGGCAAGTCCAATGAGGTGATCAGAAATCGCGACGTGTCATACGGGTAGCCTTCGCCGCCTACCCAGAGCTGTTTCTCACCCCGGGCGACGAGGATGATGCTTGGCTCGACCATGCACACGACGGGCGGCGATGGATGTTCGCGCCTGAAGAAGCCGAGGCCCGTAATGGGCGTTCCGTAATCACCTGGTTTGGGGATCTGCGCGCCGATGATCTGCGCAAGCGTTTCTTGCTGCGATGTCTGTTGCGGTGCGGTGCCGTGTTTGATCGTCATGTTCGTCTAGTACCTCTTCGCTGAACTCTAACTCGCCAGTTCACGACCGTCCTGCAAAAAAACAGAGACTCATAGAATCAGGCAAGTAATCCAGCGAAATGCACTACAGGGAGTATGGGCAGAACCGGAGAATGTTCATCCGACAAACCCATTGAGGAATCTCCCATGACGTCAAGTATTGCTTCGTGATCGACAACGCCATGTTGGCTGATTAAGCACTGGGTCAAAACACTCCAGCAAACTACAACTCAATCGAAAGGACAATCCGGTGAAAGGAATTTTTCTTGCCCTGGGGCTTCTCGCTACCTCTTTTTCTTCAATGGGAGCCGATATGTCAAACGGCGCGGACAACTTCTACAAAAGCGAGAAAGTGGCCGTTGAAAAGGTCACCTTCAAGAATCAATACGGTATGAAGGTAGCGGGCAACCTGTTCACCCCGAAAGACCTCGCCCCCAAATCCAGGAACGCCGCCATCATTGTCGGCCATCCAATGGGGGCGGTGAAAGAGCAGAGTGCGAACGTGTACGCCACCAAAATGGCCGAACAAGGATTTGTCACCCTGTCCCTGGATTTGTCCTTCTGGGGAGAGAGCGAGGGCGCACCTCGCCAAGCCGTCTCGCCCGATATTTACGCAGAAGACTTCAGTGCCGCCGTGGACTTTCTCGGCACTCACCCAATTGTCGATCCTGAGCGAATCGGCGTCCTCGGCATCTGCGGCAGTGGCAGCTTCGCTATCAGTGCGGCCAAGATTGATCCGCGTATGAAGGCCATCGCCACCGTCAGCATGTACGACATGGGTGCGGCCAACCGTAACGGTCTCAAACACGCAGTGACTGCGGAACAACGCCAGCAGATCATTCGCGACGCCACCGAGCAGCGCTATGCCGAATTCCAGGGTGGCGAAATCCGCTACACCGGCGGCACACCGCTCAAACTGACCGGCAATGCCGTGGGTGACGAGTTCTACGATTTTTATCGCACCCACCGAGGCGAAGTCACTCCGGTCGGCGCATCGCCGCAGACAACCACCATGCCGACGCTGACCAGCAACGTGAAGTTCATGAACTTCTATCCGTTCAATGACATCGAGACTATCTCCCCTCGCCCGCTGCTGTTCATTGCCGGTGCCTAGGCACACTCACGCGAGTTCAGTGAGGACGCCTACAAGCGGGCCGCCGAGCCTAAAGAGTTGCTCATTATTCCAGATGCCGGACACGTGGATCTTTACGACCGGGTCAACCTCATTCCATTCGCCAAGTTGACCACGTTCTTCAAAAGCAACCTGAAGTAGCCTGATCGGTGCCCTGGCCGGGCATCACTTCTCTCGTAGCCTAGTCCTCGGGGCTACGACGCTTCGCGCAATACAGGATTCAACCAATGACTGATCACCTCCTCCCTGTGCCCCATAAATCATGGGGCGCCGTATTCGCCATGTCCCTCGCCGCCTTCGTACTGGTGGCATCGGAGTTCATGCCCGTCAGCCTGCTGACACCGATTGCCGCAGATCTACACGTCACCGAGGGACAAGCCGGCCAGGGAATCTCCGTTTCGGGGCTGTTTGCCTTGTTCACCAGTCTTCTGATCGCATCGGTGGCTGCGCGGGTTGACCGCAAACCGCTGCTCCTTTCACTGACACTGCTTATGATCCTTTCTGGAACAGTGGTCGTGTTCGCCCCGAACTACTGGGTGTTCATGACCGGCCGCGCGCTGATCGGTGTTGCGATAGGTGGATTCTGGTCATTGTCGGCGGCAACCGCCATGCGCCTGGTGCCTGATAACCAGATCACTCGCGCAATGGCCATCGTCAACGGCGGTAACGCTTTGGCGACGGTTATTGCAGCGCCACTGGGCAGTTTTCTCGGCGCCCTGATTGGCTGGCGCGGTGCATTCTTGTGCGTCATCCCAGTCGCGATAGTCGCTTGTGTATGGCTGTTGTTAAGCCTTCCACCGATGAAATCGCAAAGCGGTTCAGGCACTGGCAACGTCTTCAAGTTGATGAAACGCACGCCGGTCGCGTTAGGCATGGTGGCGGTCAGCGTGTTTTTCATGGGCCAGTTCATGCTGTTTACCTATTTGCGTCCGTTTCTTGAAACGGTCACGCACGTCAGTGTTTCCATGCTGTCGTTGATGTTGCTCGTCCAGGGGGTATTGCAGGCCTCGCAGGAACCTTCCTGATTGAAGCGTTCTTGAAAAATGGCCTGCATCGAACCCTCATCGTCATCCCGATCTTGATGGCGGTGATTGCACTGGCGCTTGTTTCATTCGGTAGCTCGGCGGCTACCACGACTGTTTTGCTTGGCCTCTGGGGACTGGTTGCGACTGCTGCGCCCGTGGGATGGTGGACATGGCTGGCGAGAACGTTGCCAGACGCTGCTGAAGCGGGAGGCGGCTTAATGGTGGCGATCATCCAACTGGCAATTGCGTCTGGCGCAACCGTTGGCGGGCTGGTCTTTGACTTGAGCGGCTATCGAGCGACCTTCGAGTTGAGCGCCACTGTGCTGGGCGTGGCGGCCGTTTTTGCCTTCCTGGCTGCACGCGCAGCATCGCGGGAGCCTCTTGCCGCGACGAGCATCGCTTGAAATACCACAAGACACGCCAAGGCGTATCTTGTGGTTTCGGGTGAGAAAGTGACGATGGATCGGACATGTAGGAGCCAGCGGTGCGGCAAGCCTGGCTCCTACAAATCAAACTCACTTGGTCAGCCAGGACTCGACAGTGGCAGAGCCGAATTTGGATTTCCATTCCCTCAGTGTCTTCTGGTTGCCGCCTTTGGTCTCGACGACTTCGCCAGTGTTTGGATTTTTGTAGATCTTCACCTGGCGCGGCTTGCGTGTGCCGGATTTCGGCGCGGTTACTGATGCGCGACGACCAGTTTGTGGCTCAAGAAGATTGATCACGTCTTTCAGGCTATAGCCGTATTTGGCTAGCAAATCACGCAGCTTCTTTTCGAAATCAATTTCCTTTTGAAGGCCTGCATCACCTTTCAGTGCCTCGAGCACCTGGAGCTGTTTAGCCAGATGTTTTTCTAGTTCACGGAACTCTGCAAGCTTGGACATGTAAAACCTCATATCTGTTTTGTATGTATGTACATGTGACAGAGCCAGCTAAAGAAAAGTCCCCCCTACAATGGAGTCACACCCTGTCGGCCATTTCTTTTTGCTGTTCAGAACCCCAAAAGCCATCTTCGATGAGACTAACTGGCGATAAATCTGTTCGATGGGCTATTTCCCGACCTTGAGCATGGCAATCAGGGCTATGGTCAATGTGTTGAGCAGATCAAGGAGTTTCCGATGGCCGACTCAAACAAGAAAATGAGCCTCATGGGGCTCACCACTCTGGTGACGGTGAACATGATGGGGTCGGGCATCATCATGTTGCCGACGAGCATGGCCCAACTCGGGGCTGTTTCGTTGCTGTCATGGATCGTCACTGCCGTCGGTTCGATGGCCATCGCTTACTGCTTTTCACAGTGCGGCATTTACTGCCTGCGCTCAGGCGGGTTGTCTGCCTACACCGAAGAGGCGCACGCCAAATCAGGCTTCTTCCTCTGTTCGTACCTGTACTTTCTCTCGCTGGGCATCGCCAACGTGGCCGTCGCCATCTCTGCGGTGGGTTACATGACATCGTTCGTGCCCTGGCTGGGCAGTGGCGCCATTCCTCTGTTTATCGGTACGGTTGGCCTGCTCTGGTTGACCACCGTGGCCAACTTCGGTGGCCCCGGTATCACCGGCAAGATCGGCGCGATTACCGTGTGGGGGGTGATCATCCCGGTGGCAGGCTTGAGCATCATCGGTTGGTTCTGGTTCAAGCCCGATGTGCTGATTGCCGCCTGGAATCCGAACAACCTGCCGATCTCCGACGCCATCAGTAAGGCTATTCCCCTTACTCTGTGGGCTTTTCTTGGCATGGAGTCGGCGGCACAGGCCTGCGATGCAGTGGAAGATCCCAAGCGCACTGTACCGTTGGCCTGCCTGTTCGGCACGCTGGGTGCGGCAGTGGTCTATGTGCTGTCGACTACGGTCATCCAGGGCATCATCCCCAATGCCGAACTGGCCAACTCTTCGGCGCCCTTCGCGCTCGTCTATGCACATATGTTCACCCCCACGGTCGGCAACATTGTCATGGCGCTGGCGGTGATGGCCTGTGTTGGTTCGCTGCTGGGCTGGCAGTTCACCCTGGCGCAAACGGCCAAGATGACCGCTGACCAAGGGATGTTTCCGAAACTGTTCAGCAAGGTCAGCACACAGAACGCGCCCATTGTCGGCATGATCGTCTGCGGCGTCTTGCAGACCTTGATGGCACTGTCGACCATCTCGCCCAATGCCAGCGCCCAGTTCGGAAAGCTCGTCAGCCTGGCAGCAGTGACCAACCTGATCCCATACGTGACAGCCGCCACCGGCCTGCTGGTCATGATGTACAAAGCCAAAGTCAGTACAGGGGTCTACACCCGCAACACGACGCTATTACTGATCGCCGTGGCCTATTCGTTGTACGCCCTTTATGCCTGCGGCAAAGATGCCGTTTTCGGTGGACTCATTGTCCTTACATTCGGCTACCTGCTTTATGGCTTCCTCTCCAAGCGTTTTGTCGATGCGTCTCCAACCGCTCAGACCAGGGCCGGCAATCCTTAGCTGTAATCGTCAAGACAGCACAGACATCCGAATGCGGGGCGCCAAGGATATGAACGTACAACTGATCAAAGCCACTAACTTGCTGTTCGTCTGCCTGCTCACACTGGTGCCGGTACTGGCTGGTGCCAATACCCTTGAACGCGTGCAGGCGAGCAATACCTTCACCCTTGGTTACCTGCCGGACTTCGCACCTTTTAGCGTCCAGGAAGGTGACAAAGCCAGCGGTTATGCGATCGAGCTTTGTCTGAAGGTTGCCGACAAAATCAAGACCGAACTGGGTTTGCCCGCGATGCAGGTACGTTACCGCCCCGTCTCCGTCAACGACGAGATGAGTGCCGTGAGCTCGGGCGAGATCGACATCCTCTGTACGCCGACGCCCCCCACATTGGCGCGACGCAAGCGTGTGAGCTTCTCGGTTCCGATCTACACCGCCGGCCTCTCGGCAGTGGTGCGCCAGGAAGCGCCTGAGGCGTTGCTCAATGTACTTAATGGCAAAGTAGCCCATACCGGACCGACCTGGCGTGCGACCATCAATCATGGGCTGGCCAACCAAACCTATGCCGCCACCGCAGGTGGCGTCACCGAGGCATGGATCCGTCAACAGATGCGATTACTCGGGGTGGTAGCCACCCTGGTCACAGTCGAGAACACTGAAGCGGGCCTCAAACTGGTCGCCGAAGGCAAAGCTGATGCCTTCTTCGCCGAACGCATGATGCTGAAGAATCTCCTCGCCAATCACTATTCCGCAGGGAATCTGGTCCTGCTGGATCGAATATTTGAGTACTCGCCGACTGCAATGGCGGTGGATCGAGACGATGAAGATTTCCGTTTGCTGGTCGACACCGCGCTGAGTGAAATGTATCGATCGGGCGAGATCGAGCAGGCATACGACACCTACCTGGAAGGCATTACCGACACGGACAAAAAGCTGTTCAAGGTCTATGCGATACCGTAGAGGCAATCCTGAAAAGTACAACAGCCATCGCGGGCAAGCCCGCTCCACAGGGTTTTGTGAACGTCAAAAAAACCCGTAGGAGCGAGACTTGCCCGCGAAGAGGCCATCAAACTCAACACAAATCGATCAGGCCCGTCGCACCTGCAGCAACTGCGCCGCACACGATGCAATCCGCTGGCATGCATCCGCCAGCCTCGCCTGATCTACCACCAGGCCAATGCGAATATGCCCCGCCGCGCTCGGCCCGAAGGCTTCGCCCGCCAGCACCGACACACCGTACCCTTCCAGCAAACGCTCGGCAAAATCTTGCGCACCGAGCCCGGTCTGGCGCACATCGACCATCACGAACATCCCGCCATCCGGTTTGATCGGCCGGATACCCGGGCAACCGCTTAGCCTTGCGCACACCAGATCGCGACGCTGGCGATATTCCTCGCGCATCAGTGCCACTTCCGGCAAGTCTTTATCGAGCGCGACTTGCGCGGCGTTCTGGACGAAATCCGGAAGGCCGAACAGCATGCACAGCGACAGATGCATCAAATGTTCAGCCAACGGTTTCGGGCCGATCATCCAGCCCACCCGCCAGCCGGTCATGGCATGGGATTTGGACAGACTGTTGATCGTCGCGGTGCGCTCGGCCATGCCCGGCAGACTGGCCGGGCTGATGTGCTCGCCCTCAAACAACAGGTCGCTGTAGACCTCGTCGCTGATCAGCCAGAGGTCATGCTGCACGCACAGCGCCGCCAGCGCCTTCCAGCTTTTTAACGACAGACTGGCGCCTGAGGGATTATTCGGGCTGTTGAGCAAAATGACGCGGGTTTTTGAGGTGATCAGCGCCGCGACATCCGCCGGTTCAACCCGAAAGCCATTTTCCGGACGTACCGCCACCGGCACCACGCTGGCTCCGCAGGCACCGAACACGCCTTCATAGGTCACATACATCGGTTCGGCGACGATCACTTCATCGCCAGGGTCGAGCAGGCATTGGGCAACCGAATACACCGCGCACTGCGCGCCAGGCAGTACGATCACATGGTCGGCATCCACCAATTGGCCGCTGCGCCGCTGATGACGGCTGGCGATGCTACTGCGCAGTGTGCGGGTGCCGCGTACATCCGAGTAATGGGTGTCACCCGCCAACAGGCTATCGATGGCGGCGTGAATGATCGGCAGCGGCGTGTCGAAATCCGGGTCGCCAATGGAAAGCAGCAACACGTCGACGCCCTGCTCGCGCAATTCCAGCGCTCGATCATGAATCTTCCAGGCTGCGGCTCCGTCACCATCGATTCGTTGGGTCAAGGCTGAATAGCGCATGTACTTCTCCTAACGCGCGAGTTCCAGTTTCAACCCTATCTCAAATCACGAAACGCGCCACCATCGCATTCAAATCAACCGCCAATCGCGACAGTTCGTGGGTGGCTGCACTGGTCTGGTTGGCACCGGCGGCGGACTGAGTGGCCAGGTCGCGAATGTTCACCAGATTGCGGTCGACTTCACGGGACACCTGAGCCTGTTCTTCCGAGGCGCTGGCGATCACCAGGTTGCGCTCATTGATCAGTTGAATCGATTGGGTGATCTGCTCCAGGGCGATACCCGCCGCACGAGCCATTTCCAGAGTGCTTTGGGTGCGCTGATTGCTTTGCTGCATCGATGAGACCGCTTCACCGGTGCCGTTCTGGATGCCGGCGACCATCTTCTCGATTTCCTGGGTCGACTGCGCGGTGCGATGGGCCAACGCCCGGACCTCGTCCGCCACCACCGCAAAGCCACGCCCGGCTTCCCCGGCACGGGCCGCTTCGATCGCGGCGTTGAGGGCCAGCAGGTTGGTCTGTTCGGCGATGGCACGAATCACGTCCAGCACTTTGCCAATGTCCCGGCCCTGAGCCGCCAGGCCCTCGATCATCAACGCGGTGTTTTGCACGTCGTGGGTCATGGTCTGGATCGCATCGACGGTTTCCACCACCCGGTCACGACCTTCGCGGGCCGCTTGGGTCGACTGGTTCGAGGCTTCGGAGGTCGATACCGCGTTGCGCGCCACTTCTTCCACGGCGGCGGTCATTTCGTTGACGGCGGTGGCGGCCTGTTCGATTTCGTTGTTTTGTTGTTGCAGGCCACGGGACGCTTCTTGCGTCACGGTGCTGAGTTCTTCCGCGGCGGCGCCTAGTTGCGTCGCGGAGCCGGCGATCTGTTCGATGGTTTTGCGCAGGTTGATCTGCATGGCGGACAAGGCGCCGAGCAAACGCGCCGGTTCGTCATTGCCGTCTACTTCGATGACCTTGCTCAGGTTGCCGCCAGCAATGGTTTCGGCCGCGAGCACCGCACGGTTCAGCGGTGTGAGGATGCTGCGGGTCAACAGCCAGGCCAGCAGCACGGTCAGCAACGAAGCCATCACCGCCACCGTCACAATGCCGATAAAGGCTTCGCTGTAGTGCTCACCCGCCTTGGCCGACGCGGCTTTGGCATCGGCGGCGTTGAGCGCCACCAGTTTGTTCAGTTGCTCGCCCATCTGATCGGTGCCTTCCTTGATCCGGGTATTGATCAGGGCGCGCATCTCCTCCAGTTTGTTCTGCCGCGACAGTTCCAGCATTTGGCTCTGGGCCTGCATGTAGTTGTCGAGGGTTGTCGCGAAGGTTTTGTACAGCGCGGCTTCTTCAGGGCCGGCCGGCAAGGCGGCATAGCTGGCTTGGGCGCTGCGCACCTTGTCGACGAGCACGCCGATGCGGGTCTGGGCTTCCTGCAACGCCGCCGGATCACGGTTGACCAGTACGCGGAACGAGAGAATCCGCAGCCGCAGGACGTTTTCTGTCACGTTACCCAGAAACCCGATGCTGGGTAACTGTGTCATTTCCATATCGACAGAGGCCTGGCGAATGATCGACATGCGGTTCACCGCAAACACACCCAGCACGATCACTAGCAAGGCTATGAAGGCGAAACCCAGGAAAGCTCGAGGCGCGATTTTCAGATTACGCAGTGACATAGGATGATCTCGGTAATTGAGGCGGCGAGCATCCTTGCGGGGATCACTGTTCGGGCGGGCGACGGCGCGCGCACCTTTCAGTTTGGCGCCACTGTTGTAATAGGTTTGTGCGCCTGTTAGCTGTATCGGCCGGGGTTGAGGTTTTTTGCAGGGGCAGGAGAAATATTTTTCGAGGGAGGCAGGAGTGTTTCAGCGGTGAAACACTCGTTAGCTTAAATGCAGAACCTGTGGGAGCGGGCTTGCCCGCGAAGGCGGCGGCACAGTCAACATTGGTGGTGCCTGACACACCGCTTCGCGGGCAAGCCCGCTCCCACAAGGATTTTTTTCTGCTGAAGATTGAGTCAGGCCTTGCGGGCCGCCACCCGCCACACCCGCGCAATATCACGGGCGCGATCACGCAACAAACGCGGTGCTTCAGCGCAGGCCTGTTCCAATGTCATCGGTCCGCTGGCCAAGGCAAAGGCCGCATCGATGCCATGCTCGTACAGCGCCTGATACCCCTCGCCCAAGGTGCCGGCGATGGCGATGACCGGCACGCCGTGCTGGCGTGCGATGCGCGCCACGCCAAACGGGGTTTTGCCGCGCAACGTCTGGGCATCGAAACGACCTTCACCGGTGATCACCAGGTCGGCGCCTTTGACCGCCTCGGCCAGCCCCACCAATTCGGCGACCACTTCCACCCCGGCCTGAAATTGCGCACCGAGAAACGCCTTGGCGGCAAACCCCAGACCGCCCGCCGCGCCGCTGCCCGGTTCGTCGCGCACGTCCTTGTCCAAAGCATGTGCGCAGAGTTCGGCAAAGTGCTCGAGGGCCTGATCCAGTTGCTCGACCTGTTCAGGCGACGCACCTTTCTGCGGGCCGAAAATCGCTGAGGCTCCATGAGGGCCGCACAGCGGGTTATTGACGTCGGCGGCGATGTCGAAGCGCACCTTGGCCAGACGCGGATCTATCTCACTCAGATCGAGGCGGGCCAATTGCGCCAGGGCCAGGCCACCCGGCACCAGGGTTTGGTCCTGTGCGTCCAGCAGTTTCACACCCAAGGCCTGCATCGCCCCGGCGCCGCCGTCGTTGGTGGCGCTGCCGCCAATCGCCAGGATCACCCGTTGCGCGCCGGCATCCAGCGCGGCGCGGATCAATTCACCGGTGCCGTAGGTGCTGCTGGTGCAGGCATCGCGCAGGTTCGGCGCAACCAGTTGCAGGCCACTGGCCTCGGCCATTTCGATGATCGCGGTGTGACTCTGTGGCAACCAGCCCCACGCGGCATCGACCGTGGCACCCAGCGGTCCGCGAACATGGGTACGGCGCAGTTCGCCGTCGCATGCGGCCAGAATCGATTCGACCGTGCCTTCCCCGCCATCAGCCATCGGGCACTTGATCAAGTGTGCATCCGGCCAGACTTCCGCCAACCCCAGCGCAATGGCCTCGGCCACACCTTGGGCACTCAGGCTGTCCTTGAACGAATCGGGGGCGATGACGATTTTCATGCGAATTCTCCAGTTTCAATGCGCCCATGCTGCCAGCCGCCATGAACAATAACGCCGGTCCGCTGCACAAACGGGCATGAGGATTATTGTTCATTTTCACAAAACTCACTGCGCTACCCCTGTGATCGACCTGATACACACGATCCCCCGTAGGAGCTGCCAAAGGCTGCGATCTTTTGATTTTGCTCTTTTGCGGCGCACTGAAGATCAAGATCAAAAGATCGCAGGCTTCGCCAGCTCCTACATTTGAACGTGTGCGAATGAATGTGCGTGATCGACCCGGGGGATTGTGTGTGTCAGTCGGTTTGGGGCAGGAGCTGGACGCCAAGGTAAAGCGCGAGCATTCCATCCAGCTTCAGCGGATCGACGCCGCTGATTTCGGCGATCCGCTCCATGCGGTAACGCAAACTGTTGCGATGGATGCCCAAGGCATCGGCGCAGGCCTGGCTCTGGCCGTCGTGTTCGCACCAACTGCGCAGGGTCGCCAGCAATTGGCCGTTGCCATCCTTGGCGATGACTTTGCGCAGCGGCCGCAGCAGTTCATCCAGGGCATCATCATTGCGATGCCGCCAGAGCATTACCGGCAGCCGATAACGATTCAGCGTCAACAAGCGCGAATGCGGCAACACATCACGCCCGTAGGCCAGCAAATCACCGACCCGACGATAGCAACGGCGCAATCCAGACAAGCCATCGGCCTGCCCTCCCACGGCAATGCGCAAAATATTCCAGCCGAGGCCATCGAGCTTCTCCAGCAGCCGATCATTTTCGATCGCAGGCGTCGCCGGTCGGCACCATAGCAACGAAGACTTGGCCGAACTCACGCACCAACTGTCCGGGTAGCGCGACATCAACCAGGCGCTGAGCGCTTCGACGGTCTGGCCCGGACCGTGTTCCAGGCCCAACTCGAACAGATACGGCACCCGCGTCAATTGCGGTTTGAGCCCCAGTTGCTGAGCTTCATCCAGCAACCGCGGCGAATCCCCCGCCTCGCTGAGCAGCAGCGCCAGCAGATCATCGCAACGCTGGCGCCGCCATTGCTGCTCGGCCTGCTGATTGCGCTGGCCCACCAGCATCTCGGCGGTCATGCGCACCAGCTCGGCGTAGGTGCGCAATTGCTCGGGTTCGCCGGTAATGCCCAGCACACCAATCAAACGCTGATCGAGCAACAGCGGCAGGTTGATGCCCGGTTGCACGCCTTTGAGGTGAATCGCTGTTTGCGCGTCGATCTCCACCACGCGCCCGTTGGCCAACACCAGTTGCGCGCCTTCGTGGCGGGTGTTGATGCGCTCTGGCTCGCCGCTGCCGAGAATCAGTCCCTGACTGTCCATGACGTTGACGTTGTACGGCAGGATGGCCATCGCCCGGTCGACGATGTCCTGGGCCAGGTCGTGATCGAGTTCGAACATAGCGCGGTTCCTTGAAAACGTGATGGAACGGGTTGTTCACCCGCACAGCCCTTGGTCATAAACCCTGTGCGCAGGCACAAAGACAACCACCCAAGGGGTGGCCGAGACTCACTGGGCGATCAACGTTACCCTTGCATCGCAAAAAATCATAATAAAGAGAGAGCCCGCCATGTCACAGAGCGCCGCAGCTACCCTGGCCACCGCTGACGACAAAAACGCCGTTTACAAACGTATTACCCTGCGCTTGATCCCCTTCATCTTCATCTGCTACCTGTTCAATTACCTCGATCGGGTGAACGTCGGGTTCGCCAAGCTGCAGATGCTCGACGCACTGAAATTTAGCGAAACCGTGTACGGCCTCGGCGCCGGGATCTTCTTCATCGGCTACGTATTGTGCGGCGTACCGAGCAACCTGGCCCTGACCAAATTCGGCCCGCGACGCTGGATCGCGCTGATGATGATCACTTGGGGCACGCTGTCGACTTGCCTGTTGTTCGTCACCACCCCGACCGAGTTCTACACCCTGCGCCTGTTTACCGGTGCGGCCGAAGCCGGGTTCTTCCCGGGCGTGGTGCTTTACCTCTCGCAATGGTTCCCGACGTTCCGTCGTGGTCGCATCATGGCGTTGTTCATGTCGGCGATCCCTGTGTCCGGCTTGCTCGGCAGCCCGTTTTCTGGCTGGATCCTCAACCACTTCGGCGCAGGCCAAGCCGGTTTGGCGGGCTGGCAGTGGATGTTCCTGCTGCAAGGCATTCCGACGGTGATCCTCGGCGCCCTCGCCTACTTCCTGCTCAGCGACAGTTACGCCAACGCCAAGTGGCTGACCCCTTACGAGCGTTCGGTGCTTGAGGCCGATCACGCGCAAGACCTGGCCAGCAAACCGAAAACCGCCACTGATTCCCTGCTGGCGGTGTTCAAGAACCCAGCGATCTGGGCCTTCGGCCTGATTTATTTCTGCATCCAGAGCGGTGTCTACGCGATCAACTTCTGGTTGCCGTCGATCATCAAGAATCTGGGTTTCAGCGATAACCTGGTGATCGGTTGGCTCAGTGCGATTCCGTACCTGCTGGCGGCGGTGTTTATGTTGATGGTCGGTCGTTCCGCTGATTTGCGCAAAGAACGCCGCTGGCACTTGGTGGTGCCGATGCTGATGGGCGCGGTGGGTCTGTTGATTGCGGTGAACTTCGCCGCTAACCCGGCCATCGCCATTCTCGGGCTGACCATCGCCACCATGGGCGCCCTCACCGGCCTGCCGATGTTCTGGCCCGTGCCGACCGCAATGCTCAGCGCGGGCGCGGCTGCCGGTGGGTTGGCGTTGATCAACTCCATGGGGCAGATGGCGGGTTTTCTTAGTCCGTACCTGGTGGGTTGGGTCAAGGACAGCACCGGGTCGACTGATGCGGCGCTGTATCTGCTGGCGGGTGTGATTATTTGTGGGAGTTTGCTGGCGCTGCGCATGACGCGGACGTTGCGGGTTTAAAAGGGCAAGATCAAAAGATCGCAGGCTGCGCCAGCTCCTACACGGGAATGATGTACACCCTGTAGGAACTGGCGCAGCCTGCGATCTTTTTGCTTTTTGTGGCGAGGGGGCTTGTCGGAGTGCCGCATCACCCCGTTCGGCTGCGAAGCAGTCGTAAACCCATTACATGCGGTTTAACTTTGAAATGCCGGGGCCGCTTCGCGACCCAACGGGGGCAAGCCCCTCGCCACAGGTCCACGATGTCCCCGGTCCAAACAGTAATCAGGCCTGATAATTCCGATTGCTCCCAGTCACGGTTCTGGTATTTGATTAGGGCTTTCTGACCGGTAAAAGGATTTCGTCATGAGCTATCGCACGCTGGGTCATTCGGGTTTACAGGTGTCGACCCTCACATTGGGCACCATGATGTTCGGCGAGCAGACCAGCACCGAAGATTCCCTGCGAATCATCGACAAGGCCTGGGACCAGGGCATCAACTTCATCGACACTGCGGACGTGTACACCAACGGCCGTTCCGAAGAGATCGTCGGCGAAGCGATCGCCAGTCGGCGGCAGGAATGGGTACTGGCCACCAAGGTCGGCTTCGGACCAGTGGACGGTATGCCGAACCGCAGCGGCCTGAGCCGCAAGCATCTGTTCAATGGCATCGACGCCAGCCTGACGCGGTTGGGCACCGATTATCTGGACATCTATTACCTGCACCGCGAAGACCACAACACGCCGCTGGACGTCACGGTGTCCGCCATTGGCGATTTGATCCGCCAGGGCAAGATCCGCTACTGGGGCCTGTCAAATTACCGTGGCTGGCGTATTGCCGAAGTCATCCGCATCGCCGACAAACTCGGTGTCGACAGGCCGGTCATCAGCCAGCCGCTGTACAACATCGTCAACCGTCAGGCGGAAACCGAGCAGATCACTGCCGCGCAAAACTATGGCCTCGGTGTGGTGCCATACAGCCCGCTGGCGCGTGGTGTGCTCAGCGGCAAGTACGCGCCCGACGTGACACCGGACGCCAACAGCCGCGCGGGTCGTCAGGACAAACGCATCCTGGAAACCGAATGGCGGGTGGAGTCGTTACGCATTGCCCAACAGATCCAGGAATACACGCAGGGTCGTGGCGTGGGCATCGTCGAGTTCGCGATTGCCTGGGTACTGAACAATGGCGCTGTGACTTCGGCCATCGTCGGGCCGCGCACTGAAGAACAGTGGGATGCGTACACCAAGGCGCAGGCGGTGAAGATCACGGCTGAGGACGAGGCGTTTATTGATTCGCTGGTGACACCGGGGCACGCCTCGACGCCGGGGTTCAATGACGTGAGCCATTTTGTGCCGGGACGTAAACCACGTACGGCTTGAGATTAATCGCGAGCAAGCCCGCTCCCACAGGGTTCTGAGTCGATCACAAGATTTGTTGGCGGTCACGGTCACTGTGGGAGCGGGCTTGCCCGCGATAGCGGTGGGTCCGTCACCAGGGCTGTTGGATGTACCGGCCTCTTCGCAGGCAAACCAGCTCCCACAGGTTGAGTGTCGGTCTGCTGACTATGCTTTGGCTGAGGATCAGCCAGGATGTTGTAAATATTGATCACTCGGCCAATATTCAACACAAAAACCACGTATCCTGCGCGCCCCGTTTGACCTTCAACCCGCGAGGACAGTTTGTCTAAAGGTATCGCTCTATCGGTTACAGCCTCGATGCTGTTTGCCGTCATGTATTACTACACTTCGCTGCTCTCCCCCTTGAGTGGCGTAGAAATCTTCGGTTGGCGGATGCTGCTGACCGCGCCGTGCATGACGGTGTTCATGGTGGTGTCCGGTGAGTGGAAGCGCGTGGTCGAGATTGTTCGGCGGCTGGCTGGCAAGCCGAAGCTGATTGTCGGGCTGGTTGGCTCCGCAGTGCTGCTGGGTCTGCAACTCTGGTTGTTCATGTGGGCACCGCTCAACGGTTATAGCCTCGACGTGTCGCTGGGGTATTTCCTGTTGCCGCTGTCCATGGTCCTGACTGGGCGAATCGCCTATGGCGAGCGTCTTTCCTATCTGCAGAAAATCGCCGTGTTCTTCGCCAGCCTTGGCGTGCTCAACGAGTTGTATCAGGTGGGTGGTTTTTCCTGGGCGACCTTGCTGGTGGTGGTCGGCTATCCGATCTATTTCATCCTGCGCAAACGCCTGGCGACCGACAACCTTGGCGGGCTCTGGCTGGACATGGCGTTGATGCTGCCGGTGGCGTTCTGGTTCGTGCAGGGCGGCGAGCAAGGTTTCGGCGTGTTTGATCAACATCCGTGGCTGTCGCTGTTGATCCCGATACTCGGGGTGATCAGTGCTTCGGCGCTGGTGGTCTACATCATTGCCAGTCGGTTGCTGCCGTTCAGCCTGTTCGGGTTGTTGAGTTACGTCGAGCCGGTGCTGTTGCTCGGCGTTGCGTTGCTGCTGGGGGAAAGCATCAAGGCCGGCGAATGGCTGACCTATATTCCGATCTGGTTGGCGGTGGTGGTGTTGGTGTTTGAAGGGTTCAAGCATCTGATGCGTCATCGACGCCCATAACGCAAAAGATCGCAGCCTTCGGCAGCTCCTACATTGACCGTGTTCGCCGCAATGTTTGCGGATGAACAACCACTTGTAGGAGCTGCCGAAGGCTGCGATCTTTTGATCTAAAAAAAAGCCCGGTCAAAAACCGGGCTTTTTCACGCCTGAACCGGGTTAATCGGTAGAGAGCACACCCCGACGAACCTGGTCACGCTCGATGGATTCGAACAGTGCCTTGAAGTTGCCCTCGCCGAAGCCATCGTCGCCTTTACGCTGGATGAATTCGAAGAACACCGGGCCCATCAGGGTTTCCGAGAAGATCTGCAGCAGCAGACGCTTGTCGCCCGACTCGGACGAACCGTCCAGCAAAATGCCCCGCGCTTGCAATTCGTTGACCGGCTCGCCGTGGTTCGGCAAACGGCCTTCGAGCATTTCGTAGTAGGTGTCCGGCGGCGGCGTCATGAAGCGCATGCCGATACTTTTCAGGTGATCCCAGGTCTTGATCAGGTCATCGCTGAGGAAGGCCACGTGCTGGATGCCCTCACCGTTGAACTGCATCAGGAACTCTTCAATCTGCCCGGCGCCCTTGGACGACTCTTCATTCAGCGGGATACGGATCATGCCGTCCGGCGCGGTCATGGCCTTGGAGGTCAGGCCGGTGTATTCGCCTTTGATGTCGAAATAGCGGATTTCACGGAAGTTGAACAGCTTCTCGTAGAAGTTGGCCCAGTAAGCCATGCGACCGCGATACACGTTGTGGGTCAGGTGATCGATGATCTTCAGGCCGGCTCCGACCGGGTTGCGGTCAACGCCATCGATGAACACGAAGTCGATGTCATAGATCGAACTGCCTTCGCCGAAACGGTCAATCAGGTACAGCGGCGCGCCGCCAATGCCTTTGATCGCCGGCAGGTGCAGCTCCATCGGACCGGTTTCGATATGGATCGGCTGGGCACCGAGTTCCAGGGCACGCTTGTAGGCTTTTTGCGAATCCTTGACGCGGAACGCCATGCCGCACACCGACGGGCCATGCTCGGCCGCGAAGTACGACGCCACGCTGTTGGGTTCGTTGTTGAGGATCAGGTTGATCTGGCCCTGGCGATACAGGTGCACGTCTTTGGAACGGTGGGTCGCGACCTTGGTGAAGCCCATGATCTGGAAGATCGGCTCCAGGGTGTTAGGGGTCGGCGATGCGAATTCGATGAACTCAAAGCCCATCAGGCCCATTGGGTTTTCGTATAAATCTGCCATGGTTGGCGCCTCATCATTTTCTTGTCAATTAACGGATCGTTAGTTGCTAGCAATGCTGAGACCGGCGGGTGGCGCGCAGGAGATGCCCCGCACGCTGCGGGCGAGGAAGTCACCGTAGATCAATTGAAACCCAAAACTCTTCATTGTCGACCCAAGGCTCTTGCGGGCGAGGCTTCTGCTGCCAGAAGACGATTATTCTTATATGCGTAAACCGATTCTACACAGCGTAAATCAGTTTGTCCGCCTTCTTATAAAATCCCCCTTTTTGTAGCGTGCGCAAGCGGTTTGTTGCACAGAAAAATCCCCGCCAGGATCAGCCCGCCGCCCAGGCACATCACCAGTGTCAATTGCTCACCCAGCAACAATGCGCCAAACAGAACGGCAGTCAGCGGGTTCAAGGCGATGAACACACCCGAACGCGTCGCACCGATTTTGCGGATACCGTCGTAATAACCAATATAGGCCAATGCCGAACCCAGTATGCCCAGGTACAGCAGGCTCAACCATTGTTGCGTGCCGAGTTCAGCCAGCGCCAAGACACTCAGTTCACCACGCACAGCGCTAGTCACCCAGAGCATCAGCGTGCCCAGCAAAATCGAGTACGTCACCGTCTGCACCGGCCCCAACGTTTGATTCAGGCCTTTGGAGAACAGAGAATAAATGCCCCAGCCGAGCACGCAGCCGAAGATCAACAGATCGCCGATCCAGGCATCAGTACCACCGGCCAGTAACTGCGGATTGCGGCTGACGATCACCAGGCTGGCGCCGGCAATGCAGATCGCAATACCGAACACTTTCGCCCCACTCAGTCGCTCCTTGAACAATAGCCATGACGCCAGGCCGATCACAGCCGGATTCAACGCCACGATCAACGACGCCCGTGACGCGTTGATGTAATGCAGCCCATAAAAGAAGCACAGGTTGTAGAAGAAAATCCCGAAAAAACCCAGCAGCGTCAGTTGCAGCCATTGCCGAGGGCTGGGGCGCACCAAAGGCACCCGCGCCAACAGCAGAAACAGCAGCAACGCCACGCTCGCCAGCAAGAACCGCAGGCTCGCGGCCAATAACGGACTGAGGCTGTCGGCCAGAAATCGCCCGGCGACGAACGTCCCGCCCCAGATCATGGTGACTGCTGCCAGTTTCAGATAAACCGGTGCATCGGAAGTTTTCGCCAGGGTTTGTTCACACGTAGTCATAAGTCTCCACCATCAGATATCGGGCACATGGCGTATCATTCGACTAATGCCAGATCATCGTAAAATGAGTAAACACTCATGACCCTGACGCAACTCGAGATTTTCTCCCTGGTGGCCGAACTGCGCGGCTTCACGGCGGCGGCCCATCGTTTGGAGATTTCCCAATCCGCGGTGTCCCACGCGCTCAAGTCGCTGGAACAGGAACTGGGTGTAGAACTGCTGCGTCGGCATCAGTCCCAGGTCGAGCTGAGTGACATCGGCCAGCAGCTGTTACTGCGCGCTCGGGCGATGCTCGGGCTGGCCAACACGTTGCGCCAGGAAGCGGCGGATGCCCGCGGGATGAAACGCGGCACCCTGCGCATCGGCTCGTTCGGCCCGACTTCATCGATCAAACTGCTGCCGAAAATCCTGCAGCATTACTGCGCCGCACACCCGGGCATCGAGGTTCACATCGACGAAGGGCCAGATCGCCAGGTGATCCAGTGGCTGGAAGAACGGCGTATCGATATCGGCTTCGTGGTGTTGCCTCAGGAGCGTTTCGACACTTTTAGTCTGATCGAAGACCAGATGGTCGCGCTGCTGCCTGCCGACCATGCGCTCGCCGGTCGCGACAGTTTGAGCTTGAGCGATTTATGCCACGACCCTTTTGTGCTGACCGAAGCCGGCTCTTCGGGACTGGTATCGCGCCTATTTAATGCGGCGCGGTTGACGCCGAATATTCGGTATCGCTGCTCGCAGTTGCTCAGCACGCTGGACACCGTCGGTCGTGGCGATGCCCTGACCGTTGTCGCCGAAGGCTCTTTGCCTGACGACAACGACAACCGCTACGTGAAAAAACCGCTGTCACCGTCGATCAGCCGCCAAGTCGGGCTGGCGGTGCTCGATAAGCGTCAGTCATCACCTGCGACGCTGGCCTTTATCAAACTGGCTTCGAGCCTGAATGATCATTGAACGGCATAAATGCTGTCGGCCAACTATCATGGCTGAAATCGTCTGGGAGGCGTGTCGCCCTGCCAGTCTTTGAGTGCCCTCTTTTATCGCGATGGATTTGCGAATGCCACTGAACGTCAAAAGTCGCCGCAAGCGTAGCACCCGGTTCGCTGTGACTGTTTTGAGCGGGTTGCTTCCGGTGTTGCTGGGAGTCGCCATTCTCTATCTGCAAGCTGAACGTACGCTCAAGCAAAGTACCGGACTGACTGGCGAAGAAGCCGTTCGCCAATTCGAGCTGATGCTCGACAACACCGCCCAAGCGGCGCAAGAGCTATTGCCGCTGGCCGGCCAGAATTGCAATGACGTCAAACTGGCCTTACGCGAACAAGTCACCCGCCGACCATTCGTGCGCTCGACCAATCTTGTATGGAACACCAACCTCTATTGCAGTTCGTTGTTCGGTGAATATCAGGAAAAAATCAATCCCGGCGATTACACCCAAGGCAAGCTATGGCTCATGAACGGCAACCCGGTCACGCCCAATACCGCGTTGTTGGTGTATCGGCTGAGCGAAGGAAACCAGGGCGCATTGACCACGCTGGACGGTTATCACCTGAGTAATGTGCTGCGCCTGATCGGTCGCAAAACATTATTGTTGTTGCAAGTCGGTCCTCACTGGTTGTCGGCCGACGGCAAGGTCCACGACGATGCGCTGCCCGCCTTGCCTGTGGCGCAAAACACGCTGGCGTCCTCGCGTTATGCCTTTACCGTAGCCGCAGGTTTTCCCGAAGGAGAAACCTGGCGTTACATGCGCAGTGAGTACCCGCCGCTGTTCAGTCTGTTGATGTTCTTCGGTTTGGTGTCCGGCTCGATCGGACATGTGCTGCAGAAACGCTCGATGTCGCCGAGCCGTGAAATGCAGCGGGCGCTGGAGGCAGCAGAGTTCATTCCTTATTTTCAGCCCGTGGTGCACGGCGACAATAAGCAGTGGTCCGGCACCGAAGTATTGATGCGCTGGAAACATCCCAAGGAAGGCCTGGTACGCCCTGATCTGTTCATCCCGTTTGCCGAACATTCCGGGCTGATCGTGCCGATGACTCGCTCCTTGATGCGACAGACCTGCGCATTGCTGGCTCCCCTGTCGACCTCGTTCGACAGGCCGTTTCACATTGGCATCAACATTACCGCCAGTCATTGCCGGGATCTGGAACTGGTCGAGGACTGTCGCGAATTCCTCGGTGCTTTCGCCCCGGGCAGCATCAACCTGGTGCTGGAGCTGACCGAACGCGAACTCATCGAGCCGACAGCCATCACCTTGCAATTGTTCGAGCAGCTTCACGAGTTGGGCGTGATGATCGCGATCGATGACTTCGGAACGGGTCACTCAAGTCTGGGTTATTTGCGTCAATTCAATGTGGACTTTCTGAAAATCGATCAGAGCTTTGTCGCCATGATTGGCGTTGACGCCCTGTCCCGACACATTTTGGACAGCATCATCGAACTGTCGGCCAAACTCGATCTGGGTATTGTCGCCGAAGGCGTGGAAACCGTAGAACAGAGTGACTATCTGACGGTCCACGGCGTGAACTTCCTGCAGGGTTATCTGTTTGGTCGGCCGATGCCCGGCGCGGAATTCATTAGAGCATTAAGTGATCGTTAACTAACCGCCCTAAGGGGCGAAGCCATGAAGATGCGCACCAAATTGAATCAAAAGACTACTCTTGTTACATGAAGAAAAAGTCAGGATTTACTCTTGGCCAATTAACTACTACAATTTTTCATGCCTGTGCAGAACTGGCAGGTGCGCCATTATCACCGAGTCGCTTCAAGGCTCTTGGCTTATAGCTTTGTTTGCGGTTGGTATCAGCCAAACACACTATTGGAGTAAAGATATTGTCCAGACTCGCTGAATTCCGTGCAGCTGAAAAGGCCCTTCAAGAACAGCTCAAGCAGTTGGAATCGCTGAAGAACGATGCCGGGCTCAAGAAAGAAATCGAATTCGAAGAAAAGCTCCAGGGGCTGATGAAAACCTACGGCAAGAGCTTGCGCGACATCATCGCCATCCTCGATCCAAACCCGGCAAAATCCGGCCTGCAGCAGGCAGCAGCGCCTAAAACCCGCCGCGCTCGCGTGGTCAAGGTGTATCAGAACCCGCACACCGGTGAACTGATTGAAACCAAGGGCGGCAATCATCGCGGCCTGAAAGCCTGGAAGGAACAATACGGTGCTGCCACCGTTGATTCCTGGCTGCGAGGCTAAACACTCGCGATCATAAAAAAGCCCTGCATTGCAGGGCTTTTTCATAGACAGCGTCTAAATGCAACGAAAGTCGCCGATCAACTCGTTACATATCGTCCAACTTTATGCTTAATCCCTTTGGCTATCTAAAAACTCCGAACCCGCTGAAATCTACTGATACGCAAACCTTAAACTAAAGTTTCAAGCTGTTTCGAGCCGCTGCTATGTCGTCCTGACTTGCCTTGTAAACCTCTGCCTGCCCCGCATAAGAAAGAACATAGGCCTTATCGGCGTCTACCGCAGCGACCAATGTTTGAGACAGCACATGTCGACCGTTCTGCGTAATCGTGCAGGTAGTTTCCAGCGCCGATAGCCGGCTTAAGGTAGTCGGGTGAATTTTAGTGCAAACGCTCTGATACCCACTCTGAAAAAAGTCCTTTTGCACCGACTTGCGCATTTCCAGCAGCACGCCTTCCAGGTTCACCTGATGACCACTTTCTACCTGAGTCATGGTCAACTCCATCACCATCACCGGCGTACCGTCCTGATCGTTTTTTACCGCGCGTTGCCGGGATACCTGCGGTTTAGTCTCATCTTGCGAAATAGCCTCGACAGTCCATCCGCTTGGCCAAATCACGACCGGAGCCTCTGCATAAACGGGGGTAACACCTGAAAGCAGACACATCAGGACGAACATCGATTGACAGAATCGGGTCATTGCAATGAACACTCACGAATTGAGCCGTAAAGTCTGAGCCTCACCCGGCTGTCAGGCAAGCCTGCGGTTTTGGTTTGGCGATGCCGGAGCCCTTGCGTATCATTGTGACCATTCTTGGATTTTCCGGAGGGCCCCATGAGCCTGCACGAACTCAATACATTTCCCGGTGTGACCGCCCAACCCGACACCGCCACCCAGAAGTTCGTCTTCAACCACACCATGCTGCGGGTCAAGGACATCACCCAGTCGCTGGATTTCTACACCCGCATCCTGGGTTTCTCGCTGGTGGAAAAACGCGATTTCCCGGAAGCCGAGTTCAGTCTGTATTTCCTGGCGCTGGTCGATAAAAACCAAATCCCGGCCGATGCCGCGGCTCGCACCGAGTGGATGAAATCGATCCCCGGCATTCTCGAGCTGACCCATAACCACGGCACCGAAAACGACGCGGATTTCGCCTACCACAATGGCAACACCGACCCACGCGGCTTCGGCCATATCTGCATTTCGGTACCGGACATTCGTGCCGCCTGCGAGCGCTTCGAAGCGCTTGGCTGCGATTTCCAGAAACGCCTGAACGACGGCCGCATGAAGAGCCTGGCCTTCATAAAGGACCCGGATGGTTACTGGGTAGAAATTATTCAGCCGGCACCGCTGTAAAAAGATCGCAGCCTGCGGCAGCTCCTACAAAAGCCAAGCCAGACTCCATTCTGTAGGAGCTGCTGCAGGCTGCGATCTTTTTGATCCACCCACAAAAAACCCCATGATCACTCATGGGGTTTTGTATTTTCAGCGTCGGCGTTTATGCAGGCGCCGAGGTGCGGATCAAGTGATCGAATGCGCTCAGGGAAGCCTTGGCGCCCTCGCCCACCGCAATCACGATCTGCTTGTATGGCACGGTGGTCACGTCACCGGCCGCGAACACGCCGGGCATCGACGTTTCACCACGGGCATCGACAATGATCTCGCCGCGCGGCGACAGCTCGATGGTGCCTTTGAGCCAATCAGTGTTAGGCAGCAGACCGATCTGCACGAAGATCCCTTCCAGCTCGACAGTGCGCAACTCGTCCGACTGACGATCCTTGTAGCGCAGGCCATTGACCTTTTGACCATCGCCAGTCACTTCAGTGGTTTGCGCACTGGTGATAACAGTAACGTTCGGCAGGCTGTGCAACTTGCGCTGCAATACCGCATCGGCGCGCAGTTGTACGTCGAACTCCAGCAGAGTCACGTGGGACACGATACCGGCCAGGTCGATGGCCGCTTCGACGCCGGAGTTACCGCCGCCAATCACCGCCACACGCTTGCCTTTGAACAGCGGACCGTCACAGTGCGGGCAGTACGCCACGCCCTTGTTGCGGTATTGCTGCTCACCGGGAACGTTCATTTCACGCCACCGGGCGCCGGTCGCCAAAATCACGGTCTTGGCTTTCAAGGACGCACCACTGGCGAAATGGATTTCGTGCAACGCGCCATTTTTGCCTGGCACCAGCTTGTCGGCGCGTTGCAGGTTCATGATGTCCACGTCGTACTGCTTGACGTGTTCTTCCAGCGCCACGGCCAGTTTCGGCCCTTCGGTTTCCTGCACCGAGATGAAGTTCTCGATGGCCATGGTGTCGAGCACCTGCCCACCAAAACGTTCTGCCGCCACACCGGTGCGAATGCCTTTACGAGCAGCGTAGATCGCCGCCGAAGCACCGGCCGGGCCACCGCCGACAACCAGTACATCAAAGGCTTCTTTGGCGCTGATTTTCTCGGCCTGGCGCTCGATGCCGCTGGTGTCGATCTTGGCGAGGATCTCTTCCAGGCCCATACGGCCCTGGCCGAAGTTGACGCCATTCAGGTAGATGCTTGGCACGGCCATGATCTGACGCTCGTCGACTTCAGCCTGAAACAGCGCGCCATCGATAGCGACGTGACGGATGTTCGGGTTCAGCACGGCCATCAGGTTCAACGCCTGGACCACGTCCGGGCAGTTCTGGCAGGACAGCGAGAAGTAAGTCTCGAAGTTGAACTCGCCTTTGAGCGAGCGGATCTGTTCGATCACTTCGATACTGGCCTTCGAGGGGTGGCCGCCGACTTGCAGCAGGGCCAGCACCAAGGACGTGAATTCGTGGCCCATCGGGATACCGGCGAAACGCAGGCTGATATCGGCCCCCGGGCGGTTGATCGAGAACGATGGCTTACGTGCATCGTCACCGCTGTCGAGCAACGTAATCTGGGTAGAAAGACTGGCAACGTCTTTGAGTAATGCGAGCATTTCCTGGGATTTCGCACCGTCATCGAGGGATGCAACGATCTCGATCGGCTGGGTGACCCGTTCCAGGTACGATTTCAACTGGGCTTTAAGAGTGGCGTCCAACATACGGGCGATTTCCTTTATTCGTGTCGAAAAAAAACGCCCGAGCGAATCTCGCCCGGGCGTTTTTGAGGGCGGTGCAGCTTACTTAGGAGGTGCGGAGTTCCGCCCTGATGAAGCGCGTCACAGACTTAGATCTTGCCGACCAGGTCCAGGGACGGAGCCAGAGTGGCCTCGCCTTCTTTCCACTTGGCTGGGCAAACCTGGCCTGGGTGAGCGGCGACGTACTGAGCAGCCTTGATTTTGCGCAGCAGCTCGGAAGCATCACGGCCTACACCGCCGTCGTTCAGCTCAACGATTTTGACCTGGCCTTCAGGGTTGATCACGAAGGTGCCACGGTCAGCCAGACCAGCTTCTTCGATCAGTACGTCGAAGTTGCGGGAGATAGCGTGAGTCGGGTCGCCGATCATGGTGTACTGGATCTTGCCGATCGCTGGCGAAGTGTTGTGCCAGGCAGCGTGAGCAAAGTGGGTATCGGTGGAAACGCTGTAGATTTCGACGCCCAGTTTCTGGAACTCGGCGTAGTTGTCAGCCAGGTCTTCCAGTTCGGTCGGGCAGACGAAGGTGAAGTCAGCTGGGTAGAAGAACACGACAGACCACTTGCCTTTCAGGTCAGCGTCCGACACTTTTACGAAGTCGCCATTTTTAAAGGCGTCAGCTTTGAACGGTTTAACTTGGCTGTTGATGATAGGCATCGTTGACTCTCCGTCAGGGGTTAAGAAGTTGATGGGGTGAATCCTACCCAGTCGATCGCCGATTGGCTCATTGGCAAACCTGATGTTGCTGATTGGTTTTCGCTATTAGCCGACAGTATTAATAGAAGAACACGTGATCTACAGCGCCAATGGCTTTTCAGCGATGCGGGTCATCCCGATAAACGGGCTGGATTCAACATAGCGCATGGCGGACTTCATATCCTTCCAGCCCACGTAACTCATCAACGACTTCAAATCCCAACCGCTCTGATGAGCCCAAGTGGCAAACCCACGACGCAAGGAGTGACTGGTGTAGTGCTCGGCCGCAATACCGGCGCGCTCCAGGGCCTGGCGCAACAACGGGATCACGCTGTTGGCATGCAAGCCCTCCTCGCTCAAATGGCCCCAGCGGTCGATACCCCGAAATACCGGCCCGCGGACCAGCGCGGCGTCAGTGATCCATTGGATATAGGCCTGCACCGGACACAAACGCTGCAAGGCTGGCGTCTGGTACGTCTGACCGAGGTTCTCGCGGTCGCTCTTGCTGCGAGGCAGGTAGAGGGTAATGCCTGAGCCGGCGCTGGCCTGGACATGCTCGATCTGCACGCGACACAATTCATCGCTACGGAAACCGCGCCAGAAGCCCAGAAGGATCAGCGCCGTGTCGCGCCTGGCCCGTAGCAAACCCGGTTGATCGCCCTGCGCCTTGGCGGTTTGTGCTTCCTGCTCCAGCCAGGCCACCACTTGCTCCAGATGCTGAAGCTGCAACGGCTCGGCCTGCTTCTCCTGCGCCGGGTGCAGCGCGCGAATGCCCTTGAACACCTTGCGCACCACGGGTGCCTTGGTGGGATCGGCGAACCCCTGACTGTTGTGCCACTGGGCCAGCGCGGACAAGCGCAACTTCAAGGTATTGATCGACAGCACGCCTGCGTGCGCCACGAGATAGCGCGCCACGCTGTCACTGGTCGCTGGCAGAAACCCGCCCCAACTGACTTCGAAGTGCTCGATGGCCGCGCGATAGCTGCGACGGGTGTTGTCGCGCGTGGCGGCTTGCAGGTAGCGATCCAGTTCAGTCATGGGCTCAGTTCTCGAAAACGTACCGCTCTGGCGGGCGAAAACCCGGATTACAGCTCATCACACGGGGTAATACCAGTATATCCCGTATGATAAATCATAAAATTCTAACTTTAATCGAATCATGGTACATTGCGTATATAAGTGGTACGTACCACAGTATCAAATCGTAGGAGAACACATGGCACGTGGCGGCGTAAACAAGGCACTGGTGCAAGCGGCGCGCTCAGCAATCCTCGCCCGGGGCGAACACCCAAGCATCGACGCGGTGCGGATCGAGATGGGCAATACCGGTTCAAAAACCACAATCCATCGCTATATGAAGGAACTCGATGACGGCACCGAACCCGCCCAAGCACCTTCCGAGCCTATCGACGATGAGCTGACAAGCTTGGTGTCGCGCCTGGCGCAACGCCTGAAAGAACAGGCGCAAGAGCCCATCGACCAGGCGCGCGCGCAGTTCGAGCAACAACGAAAAGAGCTGGAAACCCAACTGCATGAGGCCCGCGAGGCCAATACCGAACTGCACCAGCAATACGAAATTCAAAGCCTGGCACTGACCCAGGAATCAGCAGAACTGCATGACACCCGCTCCATGCTGCAAAGCGAACAAACCCGCAACGCCGGATTGAACCAGGCGCTGGCAGATTTCGAATTACGCTTGCAAGACAAGGACGAGCAGATCCGCTCGCTGGAAGAAAAGCACCTGCACGCTCGTGAGGCGCTGGAACACTACCGCAATGCCGTCAAAGACCAGCGCGAGCAGGAACAGCGACGCCACGAAGGGCAGGTTCAGCAGATTCAGATGGAGTTGCGTCAGGCGCAGCAAAGCGCACTGGTTCGCCAGGATGAAATCACCCAACTGCATCGCGACAACGAGCGCTTACTGACGGAAAACCGCGGAACACTGCGAGAGTTGAGCCTGTCGCAAGAGCAACTCAAGCACACCAATAGCCGGCAGGATCAGCTGCTGGAACAGGTCAACCGTATCGACAGCGAACGCACCCTCCTCCAGGAACGCTTGCGCATTGCCATGCTGGAAAGCCAGTCACTCAAGCAGAACATCGACGAGCAGTCGCACATCAACAAAGCGCTGGAAGTTGAACTGATCAAGTTGCAGGCAAGCCTCGATGAAAGCGCGCGACTGGCCGCTGTCGTTGCGGCAGGGCCAGACGCATCAGCGCCGCGTAAGGACGATTAACTCGCGACTGGCGTGCGCATGGTGACGAACTCTTCGGCGGCAGTCGGATGCACGCCGATGGTTTCGTCGAAGTCACGCTTGGTCGCGCCGGCCTTCAAGGCAATTGCCAACCCCTGAACGATCTCACCGGCTTCCGGGCCGACCATGTGGCAGCCCAGGACCTTGTCGGTCTTGGCGTCCACCACCAACTTCATCAAGGTGCGTTCCTGGCATTCAGTCAGGGTCAGCTTCATCGGCCGGAAACGGCTTTCGAAGATCACCACATCGTGCCCGGCCTCCCGCGCCTCTTCTTCGGTCAGGCCGACAGTGCCGATGTTAGGCAAGCTGAACACGGCGGTCGGGATCATCTTGTAATCCACCGGGCGATATTGCTCGGGCTTGAACAAACGCCGCGCCACGGCCATGCCTTCCGCGAGCGCGACCGGCGTGAGCTGTACTCGCCCGATCACATCGCCCAGAGCCAGGATAGATGGCTCTGCGGTTTGATACTGCTCATCGACCTCGACAAAACCTTTCTTGTCGAGTTTGACGCCAGTGTTTTCCAACCCCAGATTGTCGAGCATCGGACGCCGACCGGTGGCGTAGAACACGCAATCCGCCTCCAGCTTACGACCGTCCTTGAGCGTGGCTGTCAGGCTGCCATCGGCTTGCTTGTCGATGCGCTCGATGTCGGCATTGAATTGCAGGTCCATGCCGCGCTTGGTCAGCTCTTCCTGCAAATGCTTGCGCACCGCACCATCGAAGCCACGCAGGAACAGATCACCGCGATACAGCAGCGTGGTCTCGGCACCCAGCCCGTGGAAAATCCCGGCAAACTCCACCGCAATGTAACCACCACCGACCACCAGAACGCGCTTTGGCAGCTCTTTAAGGAAGAACGCCTGGTTGGAACTGATCGCGTGCTCGTGCCCCGGAATCTCCGGGATCTGCGGCCAGCCACCGGTAGCGATCAGGATGTTTTTGGCGGTGTAGCGTTTGCCATCGAACTCGACGGTATGCGGATCGACGATTTTTGCGTGGCCTTCATGCAAGATCACACCGCTGTTGACCAGCAGATTGCGATAGATGCCGTTCAGGCGATTGATCTCGCGATCCTTGTTGGCGATCAGCGTCGCCCAGTCGAACTTCGCCTCACCCGGGGCCCAGCCAAAACCTTGCGACTGCTCGAAGTCTTCGGCGAAGTGCGCACCGTAGACCAGCAATTTCTTCGGCACGCAGCCGACGTTCACACACGTACCGCCCAGATAGCGGCTCTCGGCCACGGCGACTCTCGCGCCGAAACCAGCCGCAAACCGCGCAGCCCGCACACCGCCGGAACCGGCGCCAATCACATACAGGTCAAAATCGTAGGCCATTTCTATCTCCTCGGCAGGCCACCAGCATACCTGCGAGCGGCCTTTGGGCAAGCGTTGCAAACTATGTGGGGCCGGAAAATGAAAAAGCCACCCGAAGGTGGCTTTTCAGTACAAGCAGCTCAGGCGCTATCAGTAAGCCTTGCCAGTCTTGTAGAAGTTCTCGAAGCAGAAGTTGGTCGCGTCGATGTAGCCTTCGGCGCCACCGCAGTCGAAACGCTTGCCTTTGAACTTGTAGGCCATGACGCAGCCGTTTTGTGCCTGCTTCATCAGGGCGTCGGTGATCTGGATTTCGCCGCCCTTGCCTGGCTCGGTTTGTTCGATCAGGTCGAAGATGTCCGGAGTCAGGATGTAACGGCCGATGATCGCCAGGTTCGACGGCGCATCTTCAGGCTTTGGTTTTTCAACCATGCTGTGAACGCGGTAGATGTCGTCGCGGATCATCTCACCGGCAATCACGCCGTACTTGTGAGTTTCTTGCGGGTCGACTTCCTGAATGGCAACGATCGAGCAGCGGAACTGCTTGTACAGCTTGACCATCTGGGTCAGTACGCCGTCGCCTTCCAGGTTTACGCACAAGTCATCCGCCAGTACCACGGCGAACGGTTCGTCGCCGATCAGCGGACGACCCGTCAGAATCGCGTGGCCCAAGCCTTTCATTTCGGTCTGGCGAGTGTAGGAGAACGAGCACTCGTCGAGCAGCTTGCGGATACCGACCAGGTACTTCTCTTTGTCGGTGCCCTTGATCTGGTTTTCCAGCTCGTAGCTGATGTCGAAGTGGTCTTCCAGAGCACGCTTGCCGCGACCGGTGACGATGGAGATTTCGGTCAACCCGGCGTCCAGTGCTTCTTCGACGCCGTACTGGATCAGTGGCTTGTTTACCACCGGCAGCATTTCTTTGGGCATGGCTTTAGTCGCTGGCAGGAAGCGAGTACCGTAACCGGCTGCTGGGAACAAGCATTTCTTGATCATATAAGTCCTTGAAAGGGCTGTGTGTTCGAGTTTCGGCGCAGTCTAATCAGGCGGCGGGCACCTTACAATGCCCTGCACTGGCTAACCGATGCCATCATAGAGAAATATTCTGATGGATAGTTCCGCAGATACATTGCACAACCTCTTATAGATAGCAGAGATCGGCAGATCTGCGCGGCCATCATCCGAAAGACAATCCGCCCTACCCTACACCATAGGCACCCGTTGAGGGCATTTGGCGCTATCATTGTGCGATTGAACCAGCCAACGAGGCAGATAGATGTCGGCAGCAAAAAGTGTTAATGGGTACCTGATCAACCAGGCGAAAGACGGCCAGTGGTGGGTAGACAGCGTCGGCGGCGAAAACATTGCCGGGCCGTTCCCTACAGAAGCGTTGGCGATTGAAGTGGCATCGGTGTTGCAGGATCAACCCGCAGGCCCCAAGCGGCGCGGCAAGGACAAGCCTTGAGCTGAACCTGACACGACGTAGCCCTGCCTTTGCGCAGGGCTTTTTTGTGATTGTCCGCAACGAAGTGGCCATTCGCTATAACCTTTCGATGCAGCCGCTGTCACAGCTTTTAGCCACCATCACTGACGACCACCACGACATGAATAAATTTTTGCCACTGATTGCAGTTCTGGCCCTGAGCGGCTGCGCCACGTCCGAAACGACTTACCTGAAAAATGGCGAACAAGGCCTGAGTATCGACTGCTCCGGGAAAGCCAACGACTGGGCCACCTGCTACGAAAAAGCCGATGCCTCTTGCGCTGGCACCGGTTATCGGATTGTCGGTACCGACGGCACACCTTCGCCCCAGGAAAGCGACAAGACCCTGGGCGCGGACATCGGCAACTACAAGAACCGCAGTGTGGTAGTGGTCTGCAAGTAGGGCTCCAATGGGCTCCCCCTGCCCTACATATGAATTTCGGCGAATTTGATCCCGAGCCCGCGCACGGTCTCGATCAAATCGTCGAGACGACTGAAAGACTCGACTTCATCGTTGTCATCCACCAGGAAAAAACTGCGCCCGGCGCTTTTCTTGAAAAACACGATCCACTCCCCCGGATTCGCCGGGTTCTGAATCACGTGGGTGGCAGAGATATGACCCTCTGCATGGCGCTCCCGCACCTGCTCTCGCTTCATGCTCAACTCCAGAAATGACAATGCCGTCAAAGCGCGACTTTGGCGGCATCGATGCTGACTGGGGGTAGTTTATCAGCCGGATATGCATGCGGTGGCGGCATTGCGTACATCCCATGGGCGCAATGGCACATTGGAGATGCGCTCATGCAGCTTGATGCTGCTGCCGCCAGAGCGGTCTTCAATTTCAAATACGGCGGCCGGCCCCGACGAGAACTTTTGCGGCACGATAACTCGCACGCCTTCCTTGTGCGGTTCGACTTGCAGGGCTCCACGGCTATCGGCGAGCTTTTCGACCAGGCATTGGGCGTACTCATGGGGATTCTTGCCTGATATCACGCTCATGGTGGGCAGTGTCTCATTGATGTCCGAGACACTCGCACATCCACCCACTGCCAACGCCAACGGCCCGACCAGAACTCCCCACTTCATACAGAACCTCCGATAAAGACCTTCCGACAGCACAAATGCTGGTTTTCTCCGAGGCTCACTGCGTTTATCGCTCATAGAATTCCGTATAACTGTTTTTAATTGTCAAAGCGCACCTCGAGAGCCGGATAATAACCTGTTCGGGCTGATAAACTGCGCCAATCGCCCATGCTATCGTTTTGATTTTGTAGAAAAAGCCCTTCTGGAGGCGCCTCATGAAATTTATCCACCAGCGCGAGCACCTCAACGAAGACGACATCGTCGTCATCCAGTGCTCCCAAATGTGCAACATCCGCTTGATGAACGACGCCAACTTCCGCAGTTTCAAGAATGGCGGCCGTCATACTTACCACGGCGGCGCATTCGACACCTTCCCGGCCCGCATCACAGCGCCAAGCACCGGTTTCTGGAACATCACCATCGACACGGTCAATCGCCGGCCGATCAGCGTGACCCGCAAACCGACCCTGACGCACTCGATCAAGATTATCCGCCGCTCCAGCTCGAAACTGAGCTGAGCCCACACCAAAACAGGCAGGTATGACCGTGGCCCAGACGACCAAGTACGTCATCAAATACAAACTCAATGGCGAGCGCCGCTTCGAATTCGCCCAGCTGGAAAATGGCACGGAAGCAGAAGCCAAGGCTGCACTCGACGTCATTCATGGTCAGACTGAAGATGTCATCAGCGAGATCAGCGTGAGCAAAGCGCTGTAAAGCGATCTGGAGCGACAACATGGACGTCTGCTCCCCTTTCGAATTCGACCGCAAGCGCCGGAGTGCCCACTCCCGCCACGCTCACTAAACTGGCCGCCTCGACCTTTTGGTCAAGGAGTCAGAACCTTGTTTACCGACCCGATTCATAACGATGCCCTCGACTGGATCACGCTTGCGCAGCAACTCGATCAGGATGGCTGCGCGCTAATCCGGTCGTTTTTAGGCCATCAGACCTGCGATGAAATAAGCGCCCTGTACGACCGGCCCGAGCCCTTTCGCTCCAAAGTGGTGATGGCTCGCCACGGTTTTGGCCGGGGCGAGTACAAGTACTTCAAGTACCCGTTGCCGGATCCGGTGGCCCGGTTGCGTAGCGCGCTCTACCCTCGACTGGTTCCAATCGCCAATCGCTGGTACGAATCGATGGATCTGCCGACCCGTTTCCCCGAATCCCACGAAGCATTTTTGCAGCGCTGTCATGCTGCGGGTCAGGAACGCCCGACACCTTTGTTGCTGCAATATGGGCCGCAGGACTACAACTGTTTGCATCAGGATCTGTACGGCGAACACGTCTTTCCGCTGCAAGTGGCGATTCTTCTGTCAGAACCGGGGGAAAACTTTACCGGCGGTGAGTTTGTGCTGACTGAACAACGTCCGAGGATGCAGTCGCGCCCGCAAGTCATCGGTCTGAAGAAAGGCGACGCGTTGATTTTTGCCGTGAATCAGCGTCCGGTAAAAGGTGTTCGCGGCTATTACCGAGTAACCATGCGTCATGGCGTGAGTCGCCTGCACAGTGGAAAACGGCATACCCTTGGAATCATCTTTCACGATGCGTTATGACCCCATGAGCCCGATCACTTTTGATCTGTTTGCCGATACAGAACCCGAGCAGCCGTCCAGGCGCGAGCAGATTGGCGAACAATCCTTCGTTCTTAGAGGCTTCGCCCTGCCTTGGCTCGACCGGTTGCTGCCGGCACTAGAGGCGGTTCTGGCAGCAGCCCCTTTTCGGCAGATGGTCACGCCCGGCGGCTTTACCATGTCAGTGGCGTTGAGCAGTTGCGGCACCTGGGGCTGGACGACCGACCGCAGCGGCTACAAATACACCCGTAACAATCCGCAGACCGGCGCGCCATGGCCTGAAATGCCTGAGGTGTTTTTCGAGCTGGCGCAAGCGACGGCGCGAGAGGCAGGCTTTATGGATTTCGTACCGGATTCCTGCCTGATCAACCGCTATATTCCCGGTGCCAGGATGTCGTTGCATCAGGACAAAAACGAAGGCTCCTACGCGGCACCCATTGTGTCGGTGTCCTTGGGGTTGCCGGCGACGTTCCTGTTCGGTGGCTTCGAACGCAGCGCCAAAAGCCAACGCGTGCCGCTGTTGCATGGCGATATTGTGGTCTGGGGCGGCGTCGACCGTTTGCGTTATCACGGCGTATTGCCGATCAAGGAGGGTTATCACCCTCAGTTGGGCGAACAACGGATCAACTTCACCTTCCGTACCGCGGGATGAAACCGTTGAATTCGACCGCAAGACCCGGAGTGTGGCGTCTCTGCCGGCTGGTTAATCTGCATGAAACGGGTCAACGGACATGAAGCCATGACAACTCATTCGAAAAATATCGCCACCGAAAACGATCCTCGCTGGGCTGCTGTGGTCGCACGCGATCCCCGCGCCGACGGGCAGTTTGTGTATGCAGTGAAAACCACCGGCATCTACTGCCGCCCCAGCAGCCTGGCGCGTTTGCCGAAACCGCAGAATGTCGAATTCTTCGACACCGCCGAGCAAGCTCAGGCAGCGGGTTATCGCCCCAGCAAACGGGCTGCGAAAGATCAAAGCGATGTCGCCGCACAACACGCCACGACCGTGGCCGCCGCATGCCGCCACATCGAATCCGCCGAGACGTTACCGGCGCTGAATGAACTGGCGGACGCAGCCGGCCTGAGCAGTTTCCACTTCCATCGCGTGTTCAAGGCCATCACCGGCCTGACGCCCAAGGGCTACGCCACGGCCCATCGTTCACGCAAGGTTCGCGAGCGCCTGACGGACGGCGGCACGGTCACCGACGCGCTGTATGACGCCGGATTCAACTCCAACAGCCGTTTCTATGAGGCCGCCGATCAAGTGCTGGGCATGAAACCTGGCGATTACCGTGCGGCCGGGCAGAACAACGACATTCGTTTTGCCGTCGGCCAGTGTTCTCTGGGAGCGATTCTGGTGGCGCAAAGTGAACGCGGCGTCTGCGCGATTCTTTTGGGGGACGACCCGCATCAATTGGTCTGTGACCTGCAGGACAAGTTTCGGCGCGCCAACCTGATTGGCGCCGATCATGAGTTCGAGCAGTTGATCGCCAAAGTGGTGGGTTTTATCGAAGCCCCGGCCCTCGGCCTGGACTTGCCGCTGGATGTACGCGGCACGGCGTTTCAGGAACGGGTGTGGCAAGCGCTGCGGGAGATTCCCGCCGGCAGCACCGCCAGTTACGCCGATATCGCTCAGCGCATCGGCGCCCCCAAGGCCGTACGCGCCGTGGCCCAGGCCTGCGGCGCGAACAGCCTGGCGGTGGCAATCCCTTGCCATCGCGTGGTGCGCAGCGACGGCAACCTGTCGGGCTATCGCTGGGGTGTGGAGCGCAAGCGTCAGTTGCTGGAACGCGAAAACGTGGCTGAGTCCTGAATGCCGATATAGACCGCCACGGTCTCCGGACCGGTGTAGACCTCGAAGTCCGTGGCGAACTTGCGGCGAACCTGCGGGTTATCCTCGAAGTAGGCCCAGACCAGGCCCCACGTCTGGATGACGCTGTCGGGCATCGGCCCTTTGGCGCTGAACACCAGGTAATCGCCACCCTCAACCTGAATCTGCGCAAAGTCCTCGGAGGGCGCGGTAACCGCCGCACCCGCGGTTACATCGAAGTGGCCTGAAGCATCGGATTCGTAGTTGGAATAGACGCCGTACATAAACGAGTCCGGCTGTTTGTGGGCGATCTTGTCGAAAACGTCCTCAACGAAAAACTGTTCCCACATAGGGCCGATACGCGCGGTATCTGGCTGCTGTTCTGCGGCATTGAGAGTTCGCACCTGCAACCCAGAGACGCTAAAGGGCAGCACTTCACGCAGCTTTACATCCATTGTCGCTATTTCCTTGTTTCTACAATTTGTCTGTTTGATTGGCACCGAGACGATCAACGATTGACGTCAACCACCACCCGACCGCGCAATTGGCCGGCGAGCAAGCGCGGCGCCGCGTCGATGGCTTCACTCAAGCCGATTTCGTGACTGATCAGCGGCAGCAAGGTGAAATCCAGATCCTTGGCCAGGCGATTCCAGGCCAGTATCCGCTTGGCTTTGGGTTGGGTCACACTGTTGATGCCGGCCAGGGTCACACCGCGCAAAATGAACGGCGCGACGGAGGCTGGAAAGTCCATGCCTTGTGCCAGACCGCAGGCAGCGACCGTGCCGTTGGCCCGAGTGCTGGCGCAAGCGTTGGCCAGCGTGTGGCTACCGACCGAGTCGATCACCGCCGCCCAACGCTCCTTGGCCAACGGTTTGCCCGGCTCCGACAACGTGGCGCGATCGATGATTTCGCTGGCGCCCAATTGCTTGAGATAGTCGTGCTCGGAGGTACGACCGGTGGATGCCACCACGCGATAGCCGAGCTTGCTCAGCAGCGCGATGGCGAAACTGCCTACGCCACCGTTGGCGCCTGTCACCAGCACTTCGCCTTGATCGGGGTTCACGCCGTTGTGCTCCAGCGCCAGGATGCTCAGCATCGCCGTATAGCCGGCCGTGCCAATGGCCATCGCTTGCGCGGCGGTGAAGGCTTTGGGCAACGGGATCAGCCAGTCGCCATTCAGGCGAGCTTTCTGCGCCAATCCACCCCAGTGTCCTTCGCCCACACCCCAGCCGTTAAGCAGGACTTGATCACCGACCTTGTAGTCCGGATGAGCGCTGACTTCGACAGTGCCCGCCAGATCGATCCCCGGTACCATCGGGAATTTTCGCACCACCGGGCTGCTGCCCGTGATCGCCAGGCCATCCTTGAAGTTCAGCGTGCTGTACGCCACGCGCACGGTCACATCGCCTTCAGGCAATTGATCATCACTGATCTCTTGCAGCGTGGCCCGGTAACCGTTGTCGTCCTTGTCGATCAAAATACCTTTGAACATCACTGCCTCCCGATGGAATCGCTCAGTTGTCGTGCTGTTGAAATAACACATGAAAACACATCGCCGCAGCCGACTTTAAGCCAATCCTCAAACTCGACTGGCCTTGCGTCAGTCATTACTGATACAAATTCGCTTCTACCGACGTCGGAGAACACTGCACATGAGTCAATGGCCAGACACCCGCATTCTTGACCTGCTCGGGATCGAACTGCCAATCATCCAGGGCCCCTTGGCCGGCGCGACGACGTCGGCCATGGTGATTGCGGTGAGCAACGCTGGCGGCCTGGGCTCGATGCCCGCGGCAATGCTGAGCATCGAGCAATTGCGCGAGGAGCTGAAAACGATTCGCCAACACACCCGGCGCCCGCTCAACGTCAATTTCTTTTGCCATCAACCTCCGCCACCCGATGAGCAACGCGCCCGGGACTGGAAGAATCTGCTGGAACCGTATTACCGGGAATTGGGTGTCGACTTCAACGCGCCGACGCCAGTGTCCAATCGCGCACCGTTCGATCATGCGGCCTGCGAAGTGATCGAAGAATTTCGTCCTGAAGTGGTGAGTTTTCACTTCGGCCTGCCGGAAAAGTCCCTGCTGGATCGGGTAAAAGCTACCGGGGCGAAAATTCTCTCTTCGGCGACTACCGTCGAAGAGGCCATCTGGCTGGAACAGCATGGTTGCGACGCGATCATCGCCATGGGTTACGAGGCCGGCGGTCACCGGGGGATGTTCCTCAGTGATGACCTGAGCAGCCAGGTAGGGACCTTTGCCCTGGTGCCACAAATCGTCGATGCGGTGAGCGTGCCGGTAATTGCGGCGGGCGGGATTGGAGATGCACGGGGCGTGGCGGCGGCTTTTCTGCTGGGCGCTTCGGCGGTCCAGGTGGGTACGGCTTATTTGTTCACGCCGGAGGCCAAGGTCAGCGCGTCTCACCACAAGGCGTTGCGCACGGCCAAGGAAAGCGAGACGGCGGTGACCAACATTTTCACCGGGCGCCCGGCGCGCGGGATTCTCAATCGGGTGATGCGAGAACTGGGGCCCATGTGTGACAAAGCGCCGGCCTTCCCATTGGCGGGCGGTGCGCTGATGCCGTTGCGGGCCAAAGGGGAAGCGGACTTCAGCAATCTTTGGGCTGGGCAGGCGTTTACGTTGGGGGTTGAAATGACTTCGGCAGAGCTGACCCGGCGGTTGGCGGATGAGGCGTTGGCCAAATTGACTCACCGCTAGACGCAAAACCTGTGGGAGCGGGCTTGCCTGTGGCGAGGGAGCTTGCTCCCGTTCGGCTGCGAAGCAGTCGTGAAGCTTTTGGGGCCGCTTCGCGACCCAGCGGGAGCAAGCTCCCTCGCCACAAATCCGGTGCCAAACCTCCACTCTGCATCCGACAAGTTCCGTTTACAGGCAATTCGCTATATATTCTGCTATATAGCGTTTCACTCGCCTGCCACGGAGCCGCTCCATGATCATTTGTGCCTCACGTATTGCCCCCGCGTGCCTGCTCACCGTGTTCACTTTCGGGTCTGCCCAGGCGGATGAAGTCCAAGTCGCCGTCGCTGCCAACTTCACCGCGCCGATCCAGGCCATCGAGGCCGATTTCGAGAAAGACACCGGGCACAAACTGGTCACCTCCTTTGGTGCAACCGGCCAGTTCTATACCCAGATCAAGAACGGCGCGCCGTTCGAAGTGTTCCTCTCGGCAGACGACACCACCCCGAAAAAACTTGAAGCCGAAGGCGACACGGTCAAAGGCTCGCGCTTCACCTACGCCATCGGCACCCTGGCGCTGTGGTCGGCCAAGGACGGTTATGTCGACGCCAAGGGCAAGGTGCTGAGCGACAATCAATATCAGCATCTGTCCATCGCCAACCCGAAAGCCGCCCCGTATGGCCTGGCTGCCACTCAAGTGCTGGCCAGGCAGGGCCTGACCGACAAGGTCAAAGACAAGATCGTCGAAGGCCAAAACATCACTCAGGCGTACCAGTTCGTCTCCACCGGCAACGCCGAACTCGGTTTTGTGGCCTTGTCGCAGATCTACAAAGACGGCAAAGTCACCAGCGGTTCGGCCTGGATCGTTCCGGCCGATCTGCATGACCCGATCAAACAAGACGCGGTAATCCTCAATAAGGGCAAGGACAACCCGGCCGCCAAGGCGCTGGTTGACTACCTCAAAGGTCCGAAAGCCGCTGCTGTCATCAAATCCTACGGTTACCAACTCTAAATGACGCTATCGAGTGCCGATTATTCAGCTATCTGGCTGACCCTGAAACTGGCGTCCCTGACGACCGTGATCCTGTTGGTCATCGGCACTCCGATTGCGTTATGGCTGTCGCGCACCCGCTCCTGGCTGCGCGGCCCGATCGGGGCGATCGTCGCCCTGCCCTTGGTGCTGCCGCCCACGGTGATCGGCTTTTATTTGTTGCTGGCGCTCGGCCCTAACGGGTGGGTCGGCCACTTCACCCAATCGCTGGGGCTCGGCACGCTGACCTTCAGTTTTGCGGGGTTGGTGATCGGCTCGGTGCTGTACTCGATGCCGTTCGTGGTCCAGCCGCTGCAAAATGCTTTTTCTGCCATTGGCACTCGCCCATTGGAAGTGGCTGCAACCTTGCGCGCCAATCCCTGGGACACGTTCTTCAGCGTGATTGTGCCGCTGGCCCGCCCCGGTTTCATCACCGCGGCCATTCTCGGTTTTGCCCATACCGTCGGCGAGTTCGGCGTTGTACTGATGATCGGTGGCAACATTCCCGACAAAACCCGCGTGGTCTCGGTGCAGATCTACGATCACGTCGAAGCCATGGAATACGCCCAGGCTCATTGGCTGGCCGGGGCGATGCTGGTGTTCTCGTTTGCAGTATTGCTGGCGCTCTACTCCAGTCGTAAAACCAAAGCGGTCTGGAGCTGATCGATGATTCATGCGCGCTTGGAACTGAATTATTCGGGCTTCTCCCTGGATGTGGACCTGCAACTGCCCGGCCGCGGAGTGACCGCGCTTTACGGCCATTCCGGCTCGGGAAAAACCACCTGCCTGCGCTGCATCGCCGGTCTGGAACGGGCCGAGCAGGGTTTTATTCAGGTCAACGATGAGGTCTGGGAAGACAGCGACAAAGGGATATTCGTACCACCGCATAAACGCGCCCTGGGTTACGTTTTCCAGGAAGCCAGCCTGTTTCCACATTTGTCGGTGCGGGGCAATCTTGAGTTCGGCCTCAAGCGCATCCCTCGCCAACAGCGCCGGGTCGACATGGCCCATGCCACTGAGTTACTGGGGATCGGCCATTTGCTGGACCGTGATCCGCAGAACCTTTCTGGCGGGGAGCGCCAGCGGATCGGCATCGCTCGCGCCCTGCTCACCAGCCCGAAACTACTGCTGATGGACGAACCGCTGGCGGCACTCGATACCCAGCGTAAGAACGAAATCCTGCCGTATCTGCAACGGCTGCACGATGAGCTAGACATCCCCGTGCTGTACGTCAGCCACTCCCAGGATGAAGTCGCGCGGCTCGCCGACCACCTCGTTCTGCTCAGCAACGGCAAGGCTTTGGCCAGCGGCGCCATCGGCGAAACCCTGGCCCGGCTCGATCTGCCGCTGGCGCTGGGCGACGATGCCGGCGTGGTGATCGAAGGGCATGTCAGCGCCTATGACGCTGACTATCAGTTGTTGACCTTGCAGTTGCCCAACACGGACCTGAGCATTCGGGTCACCCATTCACCGATGGCCGAGGGCCAGGCACTGCGCTGCAAGGTCCAGGCGCGGGATGTCAGCCTGAGCCTGCAAGGCGTCGAGCAAAGCAGCATTCTCAATCGCCTGCCGGTCACGGTGATCAGTGAAATCGGTGCCGATAACGCCGCTCACGTACTGATCCGCCTGAACGCGGCCGGCACACCGCTACTGGCGCGAATCACCCGCTATTCCCGGGATCAGTTGAGCCTGCACCCCGGACAGCAACTCTGGGCGCAAATCAAAGCGGTGGCGGTGCTGGCCTGAATCCGTCGGCACCCCGACGATGGCGCGCGGTCAACGGCTTAACGCCCCATGATTCGTCGCCCAGGATTGCCCGCCATGCCAGATACCGCGTTGCCCGATGTTCTGCCGCCCGACCTGCATTACGTCGATGACAGCCAGCCCGGCATCACCCGCAAACTCCTGCGCGGCAAGTTTTGCTACTTCGACCCGTCGGGGCAACGCATTACCGATCCGGATGAAATCAAACGCATCAATGCACTCGCGGTGCCGCCCGCCTACACCGACGTGTGGATTTGCCCCGACCCGCGCGGCCATCTGCAAGCCACCGGCCGTGACGCTCGCGGTCGCAAGCAATACCGTTATCACCCGCGCTGGCGAGAAGTGCGCGATGCCGACAAATACTCGCGCTTGCGGGACTTCGGCCTGGCCCTGCCGAAACTGCGCAAACAACTGGAGGCGCTGCTGGCGGCCCCCGGCTTCAGCCGCGACAAGGTCATGGCCACTGTGATTACCTTGCTCGATGCGACGCTGATCCGGGTCGGTAACACGCAGTACGCCCGGGACAACCGCTCATATGGCCTGACGACCCTGCGCAACCGGCATGTCGAGGTCAACGGCAGCGCGATTGTGTTCCAGTTTCGCGGCAAGAGCGGCATCGAGCACCAGATCACCGTAAAAGACCGGCGCCTGGCGCGGATCATCAAGCGCTGCCTGGAAATCCCCGGGCAAAACCTCTTTCAGTATCTGGACGAAAACGGCGAGCGGCACACCATCAGTTCCTCCGACGTCAACGCCTACTTGCAGACGCTGACCGGCGCCGATTTCACCGCCAAGGACTACCGCACTTGGGCCGGCAGTGCATTGGCATTGGCGGTGCTGCGCGAGTTGCAGTGGGAATCGGAAGCCGACGCGAAGCGGCATGTGGTGGAAATGGTCAAGAACGTCGCCCGGCAGTTGGGCAACACTCCGGCGGTTTGCCGCAAGTGCTACATCCATCCGGCGGTCGTCGATGGTTTCATGCAGGGCGCATTATCCAAACTGCCGCGATCAAGAGGACGTAAAAGGTTGAGGGCAGAAGAAGTCGCGTTGGCTGTGCTTCTGGAGAAGCTTATCGAGACGGCTGAAACACCCTAAGACCTCTTCGAGGCGAACTAAACCGACGAACTGACCTGTCCTTTTTTTGCGTGATTGCAAAGGGCTTCTATGCTTGATCTGAATACGAATAGCTTCGGTGACGCCATGGAAGACATTTTCGTTGTGAAACGCTGCAACAAGATCATCATTCATGGCCGCCGGGCCGGAGAACCCGATCACCCGCCACCCGATGCTGCCGTCTGGTATCGCATTACCGATACCCGCACTCGCGGCTTCATCGGTGACGGCTTTGATCTTGAAGAGGACGCCGCGCGCGAATGTCGGCGGCTTAACGCGGTCAGCTCGCCGAAGTCCCGGCAGGCCTGAAGCTGGCCTGTTTTATTTCCGGGTCTATACTTAGAGGTGCTGAAGGATCAGCGACCCATCGGCAGAAAGCTCGCTCCCCGCGGGCTTTTTGTTGCCCTTTACCCGATTTCTTTGAACGGAGGTGTATGTCATGTCCGAGAAAGAGTCCATCACCACCCTGCTTACCCTGCTTGACTCCCGTCAGGCGCGCCTTGCCGCTGCCTGCAAGGAAATCGCCGACTGGGTTGATAATCAAGGGGGGCATCCGACAGCCCTCAGGATTCGCGATCGTCTGAATGACATCGAGAAAGACACGCCGCAGATTCGCAGCGCGCTGTCTTCACTCAAACCTGTAGAGCCGCCGCTGCCTCGGTTCAGATGAGTCGACCCCAGTACTTGAGCCATGCACAAAGCCCCCTTCAGGGCACCTGAACGGTGACAATCGTCACCAGGCTTATACCTGCCTGCCCATCATGCGCTACACACCCACCCGGCCAAATTTGCCGGGATTTTTTTTGTTTGTGTCTTTTCCCATTTCACACGGCCTTCACAACTCATCCCCTACAGTGCATCCACTCCTTTCAAGAAATCCCCCTGGCCCGCCCGCATGCGGGCCTTTTTTTTGCCTGTTGTATAGCGAACGAACGCCCTCGCCCGTCTGTCGAACGATTACACATCACGAAGGAGATACCCCATGGTCACTCACTTCAAAGTCGGCGGGCACCTGGCCTGCGGACACAAAGGCAGCAACCTGACGTCAAGCAGCATACTGACCCGGGTGAAATGCCGAAGCTGCCGAAACACCGATGCGTTCAAAGAAGCACGCAAAGCCGAACGCAACGCTGCCCGTCGCGCCGCACGCAAGGCCAAAGCAACCCACACCGCCAATGACTGGCGCGCAGCCTGGACCCAGCGGCTGATCGAAATGCCCGGTTTGCAAAGATTACCGCGTGGTTTTACCGGCCAGCCATTTGTGTAGCTGACTCCCTGACCCTCCATGGGGCGCTAGATGAGAGAAAATACCGATGAACAGACTTCTTCTGCTTCTGATCGTCTGCCTGTGCCCCGGGCTGGCGATGGCACAAGGGTGCGACGTCAAAACCCGATCCCAAAGCCCTTCGGTCCCCGTGATCGAAACACACTCCTGCTATGAATACGAAGGCATGCCTGTGGACTCTATTGACTGGTCCTGCAGCAATGAGAGCAAGGAAATGCTGACCAACACCAAGAAAAAAGTCGCACAGTGCGGCGATCACTATCGGGCCACCTGCCTGGGCACTTTGACTGCAGAGGCGCTGGCCAACCCTCAGTCGATAAGCAAGGACAAGAACAGCAAACCACTGAACATTCCCGACAATGCCCAGGTCATCACGTATTACTACAGCATCGAGAACCTGCCGCAGGCCAAGATCGATTGCGAAACCGGTGGTGGGAAATGGACGCAGAAGTAGCTGTTTTATGAGCTGAAGGTACTCAGGGTCGATACAGGCGAGATAGCGAGCATCGCGGCTGAATTTCTTAAGTGATGGGTGTTAACGATAGGCCTGTCAAAAATTGAGAGGCAGAAACGACAAAGGCCTGCATGAGAAACCTCATGCAGGCCTTTGATAAATATGGTGCCGAAGCCGGGGTCGAACATACCACCTAAAGACCGCTAAATTGATGGACTTCTCTACTCTTAAGTTCGTCATGTATACCTAAACGTATACCTAAAACGGGAAGTACCCTCGTCTTCTCTGCCTCCAGCCAGTCACCTATCGTGCCGACGCCCTCCCCCCGGTTTCGCAGTCGCCGGGGGCGCTTGTGATCTTCATCGCTCTCCCCGTTTAGGGATGGTAGTTAGGAATGCAAATTTTGAAGAGATGGAAAATAGTTTGGGTGCGGGGGCTGATACTGCGAACGCTCATACTTTTGACGCAGCACCTCCCGGCAATCCCTCATGCTCGCCCAAGACGGCGATTTGCCAAAAAAACTACGAATTTATGGTTGAAACGGACAGGGACCGGTCTTTGAGGCGAAAGCTCCAGACTTTTGACCTCCCCCTCCCTAATGGCTTTATGGAGCAGTACCAACTGTCTAGGTTACGTTGCCTGGTGGCGAGTTACGGAGCAGCGACCAATCCGCCACGCCCTGCTGTATATGGCCCTGCGCCGGACCTCGAATTACCTGCATAGAGGCGATTTCCATCCGTGGTCAGCGCCTGCTTTGGTGATTGGCCGAGAACGCCCCATAGCGGACACTCGTCGATGATCGTTCGGGAAGGCATTTTGGATCGACCAGATGCTATCGCTGGTGGTCCGCCCTGCAAGGTCAAGGCACCGCCGAAAGAGAGCTGGAAGGATAAATTGGGGATAATGGTTAATCGCGGCGGGCGAAAGTCGCATTTGGCGTCATTGTGGCCTCCCGCTCGTCGATAAAGTCGACTACGCTCTGCTGATTTCGACGAGGATATGCAGTTGAGTGACGTAAAAGGGCTGCTGACGCCCGCCAGCCACTTGGCGGCGCACATTTTTGTTGGTACTACGATCTTTTGCATTGTGGCCATTGCAGCATTCGGATTGCAGAAACTTGTGCATTTACTGGAGTCTAACGGTACAGATGCTACCATCATCACTGTGCTTACGATTGTTGAGCATTTAACGTTTTACGTTGACATGTTCTGCTATGTGGTGATGTTGTTAGGCGCAGCGTTTGTCTTTGTGCGGGAGATCGCACGAGAGGTAGGTAAATAATGACAACGTTAAAGCAAGAGTTCGTCAACGCGGCCAAAGAGACCCCGCGGATGTTTTTTGCTCCGTTGATCGGAGCTGCCCGTGCCATTGCGCGGGAATTCGAAGTCTTGGGTAAGAAGGCCACCAAGAAGGCCGAGATGGAAGGCGAATATAGAATCGTCGTGGTTAATAGAAGCTCGATGCGGCGCATGCGCAATGCGGCTAAACGCGTTAAACACGAATCCGCGGTGAGGGCCCAAGACACCCAAGAGCCGCAACAGACCAAGTGCTGATTTCCTCACCCTATTGACCTCCCTGACATCGACAGGGAGGGGCTGTTCCAACCCGCCGTATCCGCCGCTACCCCCCTGTTTCCGCTGCCCGCCCCAACCGCAGCCAGTGCGTGCTCGCCCGTGACAATGGGCAATCCAACTACATCGAGCAGGCCGACAAGTTTGACGGCCTCCACACCACACCGGCGAAAAGTAGTGGGACGAGAAGGCTAAGTCGAAGCTGGAGGGCCAGGGCCGTGCGAGCACATTTTAGTAAAGCTACGCATGGCTTTCAAAGTGACCGCTTTTGGCAGATTGCCGCCTTTCGCGAAGGGGAGTTTTCGATCCGAAGCTGCCGGTGACGCCAGGCAGAAACCGGCCAAGAGCTGCAGGTGGGCAGAGCGATGGCCAATGAATAGCTATGCTTGGTCTGATGTCGGAATTGATCGAGCAGAATGGTACGATTTCTGTCTATGGTGGCTCAAGGGAGATACTTTTATGAATCAGGACGAAATCCTCGCTAAGCAGTACCTTAACTCGCTTGGCTACAAGAATGTAGTTCACGAGCCTGATGGAAAAGTTCCACCTGACTTCCTTATCAACGGAAGTATCGCTGTCGAAGTACGCCGCCTTAATCAAAACCACGTCATTAAGTCGGGGAAAAAGCAAGGCTTAGAGGAATTGTCCATTCCGATCTGGCAAGGCATAGAAAAACTCTTGGATACGATCGGCTCCACTCCACCTCAGGAGTCATGGTTTGTCCGTTTGAAAATTAGTCGCCCTTTGCAGCCATGGGGAAGGCTTGCACCGAAAATTCGGCGCGCTCTTGAGGAATTCCTTCGGGAGCCAGAGTGTCTTCCGCGAAAGATTCAGGTCACACCTACCGTGCAAATTGACCTCAAGCGAGCGGGCCAGCTCTTTCCTTCAACATTTCGGCTGGGCTCTGTAATTGACCTTGATGCTGGCGGATTTGTCTTGTCCGAGCTCTACCGTAACTTGGTAATCGTGATCACTGAGAAAGAAGAAAAGATCGCGCCTTATCGCCAAAAGTACAAAGTATGGTGGCTTGTTCTTCTGGATTATATTAGCCATGGGCTAAGTGATGAAGAAAAGAAGGAGTTCCGAACCTTTCCACTCCTCAATCATCGTTGGGGCAAAGTAATCCTGACCAATCCGACTGAGCCGAGTAATGCGTACGAGGTGAACTAGTCCTTCTGCCGTCACTGACTCCACCCGGTGTGCTGACCATCACTTGCGTCCGACTTGACCAGTAGGCGGCAGAGATGCAGCCAGATAACGACCCAAAGCGGCCTTTAGAGCGTAATTCATGGCGTAGCGCATGGCCATGTTACTCTCCGGCATCAAACACTCAGGATGGATGAGGCGGCAATGGCTGTGAGTTTCTCCCCAGGCGGACTTCCTGAAACATTGTCTTATCTCGCTGGCTACAAGTCTGGACTGGCGCTATCCACTATTGAGATTTGCGATCACCTTGGCGGGTCGCTAGCAGACCTGGTTATTCGCTCAGATACCTGTGGGGTTCGCTTACGCTCGGAAGAATACGAGCAGATTTACTACCGGCTGCTCTACCGAATCGGCTACACAGAGGTCGAATACACAGGTGATCACTCGGGCATTTGGATGTACCACAAGTACAAGAATCACCCGGAACTGTTCGCTACTCACAAAGCAATGCTCGCACTCCATCACAAGGAAATCGGTGGACGGATCATGGCGGCGGCAGCTGACCCAAATCTGCCAAGGCTTATTGATCCGGAACCATTTCTCACACGCTGCAAGGCTGAACTGGGTGGCAAAGGCCTAGTTATGGCTTATGAATATCTGCAATGGGGCTGCCTTGTCCAGCGTGTCTATCCATGGGGGAGCGTTCGGACTACCGAATGGGTGAGCCCGATAGCTTTAGCCCATCTGTTCTCGGCTTCGGACCAGCAGCCAGAAAAGGGTCGGTTCATCGACCAGCGGTACATCGATTACTTATCGAGCAATGCCGACCGGCTACCTGAGATGCATTGGCGTAAGTTTGAGGAGCTGACTGCCGAGTTCTTCGAGCGGGAAGGGTTTCGGGTCGACCTGGGCCCTGGCAGCAACGACGACGGTGTCGACGTGCGCGTATGGAGGCCCAGTACCAAGGAAGGCAGCGCAAAGCCGCTCTATCTGGTGCAGTGCAAGCGCCAGAAGGCGAAGGTCGAGAAGGTGGTCATCAAGGGGCTCAGCGCGGACGTGCAGTACGAAGGAGCAGAGTATGGGGTGATCGTCACCACGTCCACCCTTAGCTCTGGCGCGCTTTCTACGATCTCAGCGCGGGGTTATCCAATTCAGGTTGTGGAGCGTGATGCCGTTAAGACGTGGCTGGAACTGTTGCGCACGCCAGGTACGGGAATAATCCGCTATTAATCCCATTTCTACCCATAGCTGACACTCATCAAGGAAAGTAATTGGCAAAAGCAACCAGTCTGAAGATTCCGGAAATCGAGGGCGATCCACTGGCCCCATTTGGGCGACTCAGAGTACGCTGTAGGTTCTTCATCTTGGGTTCGGAGTACGATGCCGCCAGAGTTTTCAATTCACCTCGACTTCACTGATGTATCCACCAGAGACCGGGGCGCCGTTCATATGAGGCTAGATGAAACTGGATCAAGGCCGAACTGTAAATTTACTATTAGGAGAAAGTGCTAAATGGAGTTTGTTATTCTGCCAGTAGGTACTCGTAAGCCTAGTCAAGGTAAAAGCACTGTTTACTTGGAAAAAGACAACTGGAATGACTTTTCGTTTGTCACAATGTTTTATATGAGTCTTTATGATCAGGCTGGTGCGCTTTGGGAAATCGGTCGTGTAAAGATTGGTTTTAAAGGGCAGACCACCAGTACCACTACCTATTCAAAATTATCCGAAAAGTTCGAGAAATTGCCCGAAGTTTTTTTCTCATTGGGGCAAGGTGTAGATTTTTATAAGTCGATGCATAAGCTTGATCAAAGTCTGCGCAAGGAAATCCTGTACGCTTTGAGAGATATCGTTTCCCGGCCAGAACTTATTGATGACATTAGCAACGAAGAGGTATTAGGCACATCGCTTTTGCGAGAGTACAGTTTGTCTGTTGTGAAGGGACAGTTTGCACGCGTGCTCGACGGTAAAGCAGAACTGACCGGATTTAGTTTCCGTTATGCTACGCCAGAGACGGATGATTTCGGCAGTATCAACATGAATTTTAACGTCACGATCGACGCTAAACCAAGTACGAATATTCACGCCGTAATCGGTCGAAACGGCGTTGGTAAAACCACACTATTAAACGGAATGATCGGTGCAATAACAGGAGAGGCAAACGAGGTAAACGTCGGTGACTTTTACGGTAAATGGGGGCAAAAAATTGAATCCGACTACTTTAGTAGCCTCGTCTCAGTTTCCTTTAGTGCGTTTGACCCATTTACGCCGCCTAAGGAACAGTCCGATCCAGCGAAAGGAACATGCTATTTTTACATTGGCCTTAAGAGTAGAGATGAAGAAGAACGGCTCAGAACGATTCCGGAGTTAAGAAACGACTGCATAAAAGCGCTAAGTTGGTGCTTTAACAATAGCGCTAAAACCCAACGGTGGTTAAGCGCTATCGAGAAATTAGGATCAGATGAAAATTTTTCGTTAATGCGACTCGAGCAGTTAGAATCGGTTTATAGAGGGGTTCGAGCCAGCCTAGCAGCTACAGAGCAATCCGACTCAGAGATTTTCAAGGAGGCTTATCTCGCTAAAGCTTCCCCCTATCTTTCAAAAATGAGTTCCGGCCATGCAATAGTTTTGCTCACCATCACTCGTCTTGTTGCAACAGTAGAAGAAAAAACTCTGGTTCTTTTAGATGAGCCGGAAAGTCACTTACACCCTCCGTTATTATCCGCCTTTATACGTGCTCTAGCTGATTTACTTCATGATCAGAATGGCGTTTCTATCATAGCGACACATTCGCCAGTGGTATTACAGGAGATTCCGAGATCCTGCGCTTGGATAATCCATAGAGTTGGTAAGAATATCCTCACTGACCGCCCTAAAGTTGAAACATTTGCCGAAAATGTTGGGGTGTTAACTACGGAGGTTTTCAATCTAGAGGTAGAGCGCTCAGGATTTCATGACTTATTAGCGATATCCGTTAGGTCTGGGAAAACTTATGAAGAGATAATCCAAGATTATAGTGGCCAGCTCGGCTTCGAGGGCAAGGCTATCCTAAGGGCGCTTGTCTCTAGCCGAGATAAAGGACTTGCATCATGATGCGCCTAACTGAGCCACTTTCATTTGAGCAGGCGATTGAAATCTGTATCACGGGGATCACCGGTAACGCCGCTTTTAAACGCAGTGTGGAAGAGGTGAAAGTTAATTTGCTCGCTGAGGGCGAGCGATATCTGGCTGGCTCTCGCAATGGGGAGCTTTATTTACTGGACCCTGTGGATCTTCGCGACAACCCGAATCCTATTGTACTCAATGATCTGACCAAATCTGACTTCGTAAAATTGTATGAGACATATTTCGTCCCTGAAGAAAAACCCGCGCGAGAGATATATGATAAATTATTAAATTCTGCTAAGGAGAGCTGTCCATTTTGCGGTGGCATAGGCACTCCTAGAAACCTGGATCACTTCTTGCCGAAGTCACATTTTCCGCAGTTCTCGATCCTGCCGAGCAATTTGGTTCCATCCTGCAGAGATTGTAACATGGATGGAAAAGCTGCTGTGTTTGCGACACAAGCAGATCATCAAGTGATACAGCCGTACTTGGATCAAGAGAGATTCTTCCTTGATCAATGGATTTTTGCGCGATATGAAGATGGCGGAAGGGGTGAGCCTGGCGAATTCGAGTATTTTGTAAGTGCTCCTGCCGGTTGGGCTGAAACAGATAGGCGCAGGGCTAAAAAACACTTTGACGACTTTAACTTAGGGCGACGGTATGCAGTTAAGGCAGCACAGAATTTAGGGACGATAATGTCGCAAGTTAGATCGCTTAAGCTGCACGGACTTACCAACCAAGTAATTTGCGAGACAATCTTGGCTTCTGGGGTATCTGAGGCTCAGTTTCCGAATCACTGGCAGCGCGGACTCTATCAGGCGTTGATGTTGCATTTTGCAGAATGAAGCTGCGTTTTTGCCAACAGGGGTAAGAGGTTCGCTGCTGAAGCGGTACAATTGGTATGGCCGCAATTGGCCCAGAGTGTGTAAAAACGCTCAAGGCCTCATCGTCTTGGGTCATTGACGTTCGTGGCTGAACGATCACATGGCAAATGCTGCGTATTGCATCAGTCGCGACCTGGAACACGTCAACGCTGTTTTTACAGCCTCTGGGATGGGCCAAAATCAGCCTTTTTATGCCGACAGCGCCTTCATCAAACCGTTAGCACCCATGATTTTCATCACCCGTTTCATGTTGTAGGCGAGAACATTCAAGCTCATCTCAGCACTCACCCCGGCCAGCTTTCGGGTCAGGAAGTGCGTAGCTCCCATCCATTGTTTGAGCGTCCCGAAGGGATGCTCAACAGTCCGTTTTCGGACTCGCATCATCTCAGGCGCTTTGCTCAGCCGAAGCTGCATTTCCTCCAATACGGCTTCATGCTCCCAGCGTCGAACTCGTCGTTCTGTGCTCGGAGTGCATTGCGACTTCAACGCGCAGCCCTGGCATTTTGAACTCCAGTAACGATGCAACTTCAGGCCTTTTTCAACGTAGGAGTAGTGCCAGATCAGCGCCTCGCCAGCGGGACAAATGTATTCGTTTTTTGCCGCGTCATAGATGAAGACATCGTTATTGAAACGCCCGTCAGCCTTGGCTCCAGAGGTCATCGGCTTGGGCACATAGGCGGTGATACCGGCATCGTGACAAGCGAGGATTTGTTCGCTTTTGAAGTAACCTCGATCAGCCACCACCGACAACGTATCCGACGCCATCGCCTCGCGGGCCTCCTTGGCCATCGAGCTGAGTTGATCGCGGTCGGAACCGACGTTGGTCACCTCATGCGCAACGATCAAATGGTTCTTGGTATCGACCGCTGTCTGCACGTTGTAGCCGACGATTCCAGTGCCACGCGTCATCATGGAACGGGCGTCTGGATCGGTCAGTGAGACCTGTTTATCCGGGGATTCGTTGAGCTGGATTTCGATCGCTTGAAGCTCCTTCATTTGCGTCTTCAGCTTGGCGATTTTCTCTTCTAGCCGCACGGCGCTGGGCTCGGAAGCTGTGGGTTCTTGCCGATCGGCAGCATCGAGTGCCGCCAGGTAACGGCTGATGCTCGATTCAATTTCTTCCATTCGCCGCTTCAGTTTGGCGCTGGTGAAATTGCGGTCGCGGTTGTTGACTGCTTTGAATTTACTGCCATCGATGGCGACCAGATTTTCTCCGAACAGTCCCAACTGCTGACACAGCACAACGAACTGGCGACAGACGCCTCGGATGGCCTTGCTGTTGTCTTTCCGGAAGTTGGCAATGGTCTTGAAATCAGGCATCAAACGCCCGGTTAGCCACATCAGCTCGACGTTGCGTTGGGCCTCTCGCTCCAAACGTCGGCTCGACTGGATGCGGTTGAGATAACCGTAGATATAGATCTTCAGCAGGATTGCGGGGTGGTAAGCAGGCCGGCCTGTGTCAGCAGGAATAGCACCGTCAAAACCCAGATTGACCAAGTCGAGTTCATCGACGAAGACGTCGACTATGCGCACCGGATTGGTATCGCTGACGTAGTCGTCGAGGCTTTCGGGAAGTAAGGTGCTTTGGCCTCGATGTTCACCTTGGATAAAGCGCTTCATGGGCGATCCTTGCGATGAAATCCCCAGAAATCATAGCAAGGGTTCAAGAAAGCGTTTTTACACACTCTGGGCCGAAAGTGGCCTGTTGCTAAGGGCTGCAATCGACCTAGGCTGTGTGAAAACGTTTTAGAGCAAGTTTGACAGTCAGAATCGGAACAAAAATCGCGTTCCTATGCAAATTTTAGGTCTGGCTGACCAAGCAAACGCCGACAGATTTTACGTAGCAACGCAGACTTCAAAACGGCGCATGCGTTTTCACACAGCCTGGACCCAAAGCTGACGCTTAAAGTCGTCTAGGAAAACCGGGCGATTCAAACTTCTCAATTAGCCATGCTATTCAACAAGTCTTCTAGCTCTTTGGGCGAAGCTTGATTTATAGGGTTTCAGCCTGTCCCGAGTGAGCGAAGCGAACGGCCTTGAACCGTTTGTTAGAGAGCAAACTAATCGAACTTCAGGCCGGCCTTGATTGACGCGAGCTTTTCTTGTTCCGCAGCTTCTGCCGCCACCTGTGCGGCTGCTTTTTGTTGCCCATCCGCTAATTGTAGCCGATAGGCATCGTTTGTCTCACCAATTACCTTATTTAGTTCAGGAATGTGAACATTTTGCAGTTCATCAGGCACACAATAAATTTCAAGGCGCTTGCCTGACACAGAAGCGTTGCGTTTCATATGGTAGGACTGTTGCAGCCAACGTTGATTGAAGTAATTTGACCATTCATATGGAGCCGAGGCAGAAAGACTAAGGACAACGTGCATCAGCGCCGAACTTGGGTCGCTCTTGTAGGATGCTTTATCGTCCAACGACACGATCTTGATGTCTTCAAATTCGGTCATCATGAAACTCTCCTTTATTCTCTAACTATTATTAGTCGACCGTTATGTCGTAAAACGTTGTTTATCGTCCTGTAAGCCCTTGTTTTCCTGAGGTGGTCACGGTGAGCGCGACACTATCCGAGGAGAAACACGACGCGGATGGCAAGGCCAAACTGCTAGGTCAGTGTAGGCGGCAAATCAAACAATGCTGGCGACATGCCGGACAGCTTGTCCATTGGCCGCTTCTAGCCGGGCAGATGTGCTCGACGGGGCGCCAACACACGTTTTCGCCGTTGGCTTCGACCGACAGGCGGGCCCGACGCAAACAGTCCAAGGCGGCCATAGTCAAAATTCCTCGAGATCGGGTAATTCATAGGCCTGTCCGACTCCCGTTCGATACACATCCGACTCCTGTCTGATATGCCCGAAAGGTACAGGCTTGTAAGCGTCCGAATAGTCCGAAATCCCTAAGGGTTTCGTTTTCTTCGGACAGACTCAGTTACCAGGACATGCGGTCCGTCCCGTTCAACTATTCCACGCTTCTGCAAGCCTTCACACGCCTCTTTGGCGCGGTTGCGATCCAGCCCGACAACCTCGCAGCGCGCCTTCCAGTCATCGAACAGGATGTTGATCGGATCATCTTCTCGGCCCTGCTTGGCAAGCCGCGTGGCGACCTCCCCCCACATCTGGTTCAGGACGTCCAAGGCCTTCTGCTGGTTCTTCCCCTGCGGCTTCGTCGCAGGAACAGGTGCGGTGTACTCAGTCAACTTCAACGCCGCGCCGCCAACCAAACTTCCGCTATCGTCGCGCACCGACACCCCCACTAGCTCGAAGGCGAGCGGCGGCGGCTCCTCTGCGTCCTTCATCTTGCGCGGGGTCAGTCGGATCAGTTTGTCTACATCGCTCCGACTGACTTCGTACTCGGCATCAGCAGCCCCCTTCAGGGCGGACGACCCACGCGCGCCCTTTTCCCCATCCTTACCGCTGTGGTGGACGATCAGCACAGTAGCCTTCCAGTGTCGGCGTAGCACGTCGGCATTGCGCACAAACTGCCCAACTTCCGTTGCGCTGTTTTCGTCACCGCCGAAGTTGCGGGCCATCGTGTCGATAACGATCAGAGCCGGGGCTTCGCCGGTTGCGTCTGCGAGTTGTTGAACCGACTCAGCTACCTTCGCCACGTTGGTGGCGCTGGATAGATCGGTAGGGGCGTCGGACACGAATAACAGTGCCGGCATGTCGGCGCCATTGTGCTGTGCCCATGCTCGCAGGCGTCGCGCCAGCCCATTGTGGCCTTCGCCCGCAATGTAGAACACTGCTCCCTGCTTCACATCATGCCCGTGGAACGGGATACCCATAGCGATGCAGCACGACACATCCAAGGCCAGGAAGGATTTGCCCTTGCCGGGTGGGCCATACACTACAGCAAGCGCATCTTCCTCGATGTATTCGCGAACTAGCCACGCGACTGGCTTCACCGGCATGTCGCAGGCGGCGATGAACCGGAACGGCGTTGTGCTGGACAGACGCTGGTCAACCTCGGCCCACTGGTCGCCATAACGGTCTTGTGCCTTTGCATTCATACACGCTCCTCCCATTGAGCCAGACGGCGACGTGCCAACTCCAAGCGGTCTAGATCTGACTTTGGCAGCTTCTCGCCTCGAGCTTGCAGGGACAGGCCAATCGCGACGATGTAACGCTCGTGCTCAACTGCCGCAGGACTGGGCCCTCTTCGGGAGGAGCGCTGGCCGCCATCAGGAAACAGGTCGCGTATCTCCAGGCTGATAGCCGTGACGATTTGCGCCGCCGAGCAGCCAGCCCAGCATTTCAGCAGTAGCGTGCCGTCCCCTGTTTCCGTGATCTTCAGGCTCGGATTGCGGTCATCATGAGCTGGGCAGCAGGCAACCCATTGGCTTGGTTTAAGGGTGCGCACCTTATTTAGACGCGGCAACAGCTTGTCGGCGGGCATCATTGCTGTACCTCGCAAAGCCAGCAAAGGGAGATCAGGACCAAGGGGGGCTGTAGGCCGACGGCATGCTCGTTGCGGAGCAAGTCAGTGGCGCGATTGCGAAGTGCGGACGAGTTGCGCGTAGCGCCGTGCTTCAAGGGCGGTGCTCCGAACGGAGATTTGGAGACAGCTGTGCGAAGGTTTGCCGACCGGGCAATCGAGCGCGCTTTTCGATTTGACTGAGCCGGCATTACTTCGAGGCCATTTTTCTTCGCTAAGGCGGCCATTTTCATTCTGCATCCCTCGCTTCGATCTTGGCGCGCAGCCATGCATCCACCTCAGCCACGACGTAATACGCAGCAGCCTGGCGGGTGTCGCCGTCTTTGATCGGCTTCGGGAAGGTCGGGTCTTTCTTGCGGAGTTTGTCTAGGCCGGAGCGGGACAGGTCCAGCCATTGACAGAGCGCTGGCTGACGGATAAGAGCTTTCGGGGGAATTGTTACTGGTTGCATTTGAGCGCCTCCGTATCGGTACGGAGCCATTTTTGTTGAACCCCCGATTGCTGTCGCAGTGCTCAAAAGAGATTAGTTAGAGGCTTTTTTCCCCCCTTTTTTTACACGCCTGATCAGTTTTTCGATTTCGACAATATCCTCTGGCACCTCGACCCCTGCGGCAACGAGAAGCGCTCGGGCGAGCGCTGCAGCTCTGCGCTTGGTCATCTTCGTTAAGGACGACTGCCGCAGCTTGTCCGCGGTATCAGCCAACAAATCATCTCGCGGATACTTCGGCTTCACGCCACGAATAGTTGGAGCCGCCTCCAACTTCTGCTCGGTAATGTCCAACACATCGGACACCATGGCAGCCTTCGCCATAAGATCAGAAAGCAAGCCACCGCTGAAAAAGCACCCATGGCGACGCCAGCAGGCGTCGTTGATGTAACCTTCGGCGAAAGGAGGGAGATTGTTTAGCCCCCGTAACATTTCCTGAAGATGAAGTTGCACCTGCCGCACATGTCGAATTTCTTCGTGGCGCGCGGGTCCTTTTTCCGTTTCGCGGATGACCGCTCTGTAGGACCCAAGCCTTTGCTTGAACCATTCCTGAAGATCGCCGTCGTGATGTCCGGCCAGGTCAGCAATAATTGTCTGCGCAGCATCAGACAGGCTTTCATCGACCAAATCACCTGTACCCCACTCGGGTTTATTGTCGAATACTGGAAGTGCCTTTGATCGCTTGCCCCTTATTGTTGCCATGCTTGTAGCCCCCTCTCCACGCTCACCACATCGGTATTCCGGTGTGCAAAATCATAGGGCGTGATGTGCTTTTCCCGGTTGGCGTCCAGGTAGTCAGCCCACCACGTCATCATCAGCCGACGCTCTTCCAGGTGCTCAGCCTTGTGGATATAGGCCGCGCGCACGCCGTTGCGCTCTTGGTGGCTCATTTGCCGTTCGACCGCGTCACGCGACCATAGGCCGGACTCGACCAACGCGGAACAGGCCATAGTGCGGAAACCGTGCCCGCAAACCTCTATCTTGGTGTCGTACCCCATGCGGCGCAGTGACTTGTTTACGGTGTTCTCCGACATTGGCCGCCAGTGGTGGTGATCTCCTGGCAGCACCAGCTCAAAACGACCGCTCAGCCGGCGTATCTGTTCCAGCACCTCAAGCGTCTGGCGTGCCAACGGGACAAGGTGCTCAGTCCCCATCTTGGCTCCTCGGTGCGACCTCTTGACGCCCTCGATTGGCGCCCGTTTGCCGGGAATCGTCCACATGCTCTGGGTAAAGTCGAACTCAGACCAGCGGGCAAAGCGCAGCTCACTAGAACGAATGAACACCAGTAGTGCAAGGCTTACAGCAAGACAGGTAAGCGGTCGTCCGGTGTCAGCCTCGCAGCGTTGCAACAACTCCGGCAACCGCTGAAGGGGCAAGGCCGGGCGGTGTTTGGTCTTGCGGGTGGCAGTCCCCCCCACCAGATCAAGCGCCGGGTTGTATTCGATGAAATTGCGCTGAACGGCGATTCGCATGATTCCGGCGATGCGCTGACGCAGTCGCCCAACCACATCAAGCGCGCCGCGCTTCTCTACCGTCTTCAGACAGGCCAGCAGGTCGCGGGTTTTCAGGTCGGATACGGGGCGTTTGCCCAGCATGGGGAAAAGATCAACCTCAATCTCTTTCAGCACCCTGACCGCATGATCCTTCGACCATTTGCCGGCCATGCTGGCGTGCCATTCCAGGGCCAGCGCCTCAAAGGTGTTCCCCGCCTCATTGGCCGCCTCGATCTTTGCTTGCTTAGCGCTCTCGATGGGGTCTTGGCCATGCGCCAGCAACTCGAGTGCATCGGCTCGACGCGCGCGGGCGGCTTTCAGACCGAGAGCCGGGTAGTTGCCGAACGTTGCCAGACCAGGCTTACCGCTGGGCTTTTTATACTTGAAGCGCCAGACCTTGGTGCCGGTGGCCCTTACAAGCAAAAAAAGCCCTTGCCCGTCGAACAGGGTGTAGTCCTTTGCGCGGGGTTTGGCGGCCTCGCATTTGGGGTCAGTAAGGGGGGTTACGGTGCGCGCCATAGGTATACGCCTCGATATCGAACCGATATATACCTAAACGTATACCTAAATCGTGGGGCTGTACAGGAACATACGGGGATATTCAGACACAAAAAAACCGGCTACAAGGCCGGTTTCTCTAGGTTTCAGATGTTTACGGGAACATCTGAAATCATACTATTGGTGCCCGAAGCCGGAATCGAACCGGCACGCCCTTACGAGCGGGGGATTTTAAGTCCCATGCGTCTACCAGTTTCGCCATTCGGGCGGTAGCGCGATAAAGCGGTCTGAAGACTGACCAATAACAATCTGGCAGTTCTTATGCTTGTGCAACAGAGGGGGAAATATATACATCCCGCCCCGGTGAAGCAAGTTCACAAAGATCCTTTTCAAGACTAAATCTTGCAGGACTGCGAAAATAAAAAAGCTCCGTAGATCATGGATCTACGGAGCTCGTTTAAAGTGGAGGCCGAAGTCGGAATCGAACCGGCGTAGGTGGATTTGCAATCCACTGCATAACCATTTTGCTATTCGGCCTCAAACATCTGATGTCAGTAGCACAACATCAAACGTGTAAACTCGTATCTGGAAACAAGATTCTAATCTAGTATCCAACCCTTTGAAATCTAAGGGGTTTTCGTGCTCCCTAAGCAGGAATGGACGCAATTCTGGACTGGTTCGAAAGGCATGTCAAGAACTGGGAGAAAATAATTCGAGATACGCTATCGCCAATACCCGGTCACCCGGTCGCTTTCGAGCCTAACACTTCAGCGCCGCAAAAAAACGCTGCCTATCGCAAGATGAGTGTCGGCTTTTGTGCCTCAAAAAGATCGCAGCCTTCGGCAGCTCCTACGCGCCTGTGGGCGCTGCCGAAGGCTGCGATCTTTTGATCTTGTGCCCTTTAATGACTGACCGCCACCACCCGTTGCAACCGCTGCCGATACTGACTGGGAGTTTCCTGCATTTCATGGCGGAAGTGTCGATTGAAATTCGACAGGTTGGCATAACCTACTTCAAAGCAGATATCTGCAACGCTGAAACTGCTTTGCGCCAGCAAACGGCAGGCGCGCTGGACCCGCAGTTTGCGTGTCAGGTCGACGAAGGTATGGCCAGTGGCGCGCTTGAAGAATTTGGAGAAGGCCGGCTCGTTCATGTCCAGGCGCTGGGCGATGACGGACATCCGCAGCTCATCCGCGAGATCGTTGAGGATGTAGTCGAAGACAATACTCATGCGCTGGGCCGTCAATGCGTCGAGCATCGGCGCATATTGCAGGCTGGCGAGCGTCTGTCGCTCGGTGTCGGGGGCCGATGCCAACAACTGCAGCAACGACAGGAACAGGCACAACCTCTGTAATCCTTGGCACTGACCGATTTCTTCCAGCAGTCGGGCCGCTTTTTTACGGGTCACGCCATGAAACTGGATGCCCTGGGCCGCCTGACGAAACAGGCTTTGCAATTCGCTGAGTTCAGGAACCTTGTCGCGCAGCTGCATCAGCATCTGACCATCGAATTGCAACACGACGTCGCGGCCGGCTATCACCTCCCCTTTGCCCAGGTCGCTGATCCAGTCGTGAGGCAGGCCTGGACCGATCAGGGCGACGTGGCCGGCCTCGAACAGGCCGATGTAGTCACCCGCCAATAGCCGACCACTGCCTTCGCGGATCAGGTGGATCTCGAATTCCGGATGATGATTCCAACGCGCAAGGTCGAAGGGATAGTCATGCTCGTACCAACGAAAGCTGTGCTGGGGCTCGTTCAGAATGACTTCAAGCGCGGGCGGCTTGTCTGCGGTTACGTGATGGTTCATCACCCTGGCGATTCCATTTTTGTTGGTTTTATCAAGGCTACCGCGAAGCCGGGACGAATCGAAAGAGATTCGAAACTCCACGGCGCTGTTATCAGATTCACACTAAGCAGACAGCAAGCCTAGCGCCCTGTGTGGCGGTCACTGATACTTTTTTTCCACCGTCCTGCCCGGTTAAAAAAGTATCAGTGCGGTGTATGCCGTTCATTTGTTCACCACTTGGGTTGCTGTAATCCTGTGGTCATCCCGTTGCGGCTATGACTCGCACCGTGGATTACAACAACAATAAGTGCCTCTGCCGCCCAAGGCGCAGAGCGGAGAACACGATGAAGATCATCCCAAGCGCGTTTTTTCTATCCGCCGGCCTGTCCTCTGCCCTGCTCTGCCAGGCTGCCGAAACGGTGACCATCGCCACTGTGAACAACAGCGACATGATCCGCATGCAGCGGCTGTCCAAAACATTCGAACAGCAGCATCCGGACGTGAAGCTCAACTGGGTGGTGCTTGAAGAGAACGTGTTGCGTCAGCGCCTGACCACTGACATTGCCACTCAGGGCGGTCAATTCGACGTGCTCACCATCGGCACGTACGAAACACCGCTGTGGGGCGCCAAGCATTGGCTGGAACCGATAAAGGATCTGCCCGCCAGCTATGACCTTGAGGATATTTTTCCCTCGGTTCGTCAGGGACTGTCGGTCAACGACACGCTCTATGCCCTGCCGTTTTATGGCGAAAGTACCATCACCTATTACCGAACCGATTTGTTCAAGAACGCCGGCCTGAGCATGCCCGAGCACCCGACCTGGACGCAGCTCGGTGAGTTCGCCGGCAAGTTGCACCAGCCGGACAGAGAGCAGTATGGAATGTGCCTGCGCGGCAAGGCTGGTTGGGGTGAAAACATGGCGCTGCTGACCACCATGTCCAACGCTTTTGGCGCGCGCTGGTTCAACGAGCAGTGGCAGCCGCAACTCACTGGGCCGGAATGGACCGCCGCCGCGAACTTCTACGTCAACACCCTCAAGCAGTACGGCCCGCCGGGTGTTTCGAGCAATGGTTTCAACGAGACGCTGGCCCTGTTCAACAGCGGCAAATGCGCGATCTGGGTCGATGCCAGCGTCGCCGGCTCCTTCATCACCGACACAACCCAAAGCAAGGTCGCCGATAAGGTCGGCTTCGTCGCGGCCCCCACGCAGGTCACCGACAAGGGCTCGTCCTGGCTCTATGCCTGGTCGCTGGCCATCCCTGCGACATCCAAACACAAGGAAGCCGCCAAAGCCTTTGTGACCTGGGCGACCTCCAAGGACTACATCCAACTGGTCGCCGATAAGGATGGCATCACCAACGTACCGCCGGGCACTCGCATGTCCACCTACAGCAACGCTTATTTGCAGGCTGCACCCTTCGCCGCTGTCACGCTGAAAATGATGCAGAACGCCGACCCTGCACACCCGTCAGTCCAACCCGTGCCTTATGTCGGTATCCAGTACGTGACCATTCCTGAATTCCAGGCCATCGGCACGTCGGTCGGCAAGCTGCTGTCTGCGGCGCTCACCGGGCAGATGCCGGTTGAGCAGGCTCTGGCCTCGGCCCAGCAAACCACCGAACGCGAGATGAAACGCGCTGGTTATCCCAAGTAGGTAATCCGTGTGGGAGCGAGCCTGCTCGCGATGAGGCCGGCATATTCAACATTGATACAGCCTGAGACGCCGCCATCGCGAGCAGGCTCGCTCCCACAGGGTTCATCGCAGACTGACGACCGCATTTAATGCCCTCAACGGGGGCGTCTCTCTATAGCTCTAATGAATGGATGGGAAAAATGAAACGTTTGGAAGGAAAAAGCGCCCTTATCACCGGTTCTGCCAGAGGCATCGGAAGAACGTTCGCGCAAGCCTGTATCCGCGAAGGCGCTACGGTCGCGATCGCAGACATCAACTTGGAACGCGCGCAAGCCACTGCGGCCGAGCTGGGGCCGAATGCCTATGCGGTCGAGATGGACGTGACCGATCAGCAGTCAATCGACGGCGCTATCGCAGCGGTCATCGCCACCGCAGGCAAGCTCGATATCCTGATCAACAACGCGGCCCTGTTTGATCTCGCACCGATTACGGAAATTTCTCGCGAGAGCTACGAACGGCTGTTTTCGATCAACGTGTCCGGCACCCTGTTCACCCTGCAGGCCGCGGCCAAACAGATGATCCGCCAGGGCCATGGCGGCAGAATCATCAATATGGCCAGTCAGGCCGGTCGACGCGGTGAAGCGCTTGTCGCGGTGTATTGCGCGACCAAAGCGGCGGTGATCAGCCTCACGCAATCGGCCGGTCTCAATCTCATTCCCCATAACATTAACGTGAATGCCATCGCACCGGGCGTGGTGGATGGTGAGCATTGGGATGGCGTCGATGCGCTGTTCGCCAAATATGAGAACCGGCCGCTTGGGGAAAAGAAAAGGCTGGCGGGTCAGGAAGTGCCCTACGGACGCATGGGCACGGCAGACGATCTTGTCGGCATGGCGATCTTCCTGGCATCAAACGAGAGTGAGTATGTCGTGGCGCAAACCTATAACGTCGATGGCGGCAACTGGATGAGCTGACGAGCATCGAACCCGAATTAAAGCCCGTACCGAACAGGCCATGTCTACTGCACCGTAGACATGGCCTGCTCGTTCCCGTCCGGCCCTCAATGCCCGCGAATGTAGTGCTCCAGTTGCCGAATCAAATCCGCCTGCTCGACGATGGCTTCCTTCACCAGATCGCCAATCGACAACAGCCCGATCAGTTCGCCGCTCTCCAGAACCGGCAGATGGCGCAAATGACTGTCGGTCATGACCGCCATGCAGCGTTCGATGCTCTGCTGACTGTCGGCGGTCACCACCGGCGCGCTCATGATCTCGCGCACCGGTGTACCGACCGAAGAACGGCCCTGTAGAACCACTTTGCGTGCATAGTCGCGCTCGCTGATGACGCCGACCACCTGTCCGTCTTCAATGACGGGCAACGCGCCGACGTTCTTCTCGGCCATCATTTTCAGGGCGTCGAGGACCATCTGATCCGGCGCGATGCTGTGCACCTGCTGGTTTTGCACGACTTTCAGTTTGAGCAACTGTGCGGCTGTCTTCATCAACGTTCTCCGATACGGTTCAGGGCAGCAATCAAGCCGCCGCGACTTCCACGACTCCGGCGTTCAGGCGCACCGGCCACACCCGCAGGCGCTGCTCCGGGTACTCCAGGCAACTGCCGTCTTCGAGACGGAAATGCTGCTTGTAGATCGGCGACGCCACCACCAGATCACCCTTGAGGCTGCCGATCAGTCCGCGGCCGATGACGTTCGCGCCGGATTGCGGATCATGGTTGTCGATGGCGTAGAGGGTGCGACCTTCGGCCTGCGGCAGGTAGAACAGCGCCACCTGCGCGCCGTCGAGCCAGACCACGACGCCGGAGTTGCTGACCAGATCCTGCTGGCTGCACACCGCCTGCCACGCCTGAGCATTGGCCGCCGTGGCAAGGGCGTTGACACGCTGGGTATTGGACTGACTCATCAGGCATTCTCCTCGGTGAAAGGGATAAGGTTGAGTTCGGCGGCCATGATCGGCCGGCGTTGACCGCGTTCCTGAACAAAATGGATGTCCGGGTCCGGGCGTTGATCGTTGACGAAGGTGCGGAAGCGCTTGAGTTTTTCCGGGTCTTTGAGGGCGTTGGCCCATTCGCATTCGTAGCGGTTGACCACCAGTTGCATCTGCGATTCGAGTTCTGCGCCGAGCCCCAGGCTGTCGTTGATGACCACGTCCTTGAGGTAATCCAGGCCGCCCTCCAGGCTTTCGCGCCAGACCGAGGTGCGCTGCAATTTATCGGCGGTGCGGATGTAGAACATCAGGAACCGGTCGATGTAACGGATCAGGGTTTCATCGTCCAGGTCAGTGGCGAACAGCTCGGCATGACGCGGACGCATACCGCCGTTACCAGCCACATAGAGGTTCCAGCCGTTTTCGGTGGCGATCACGCCCACGTCTTTGCTTTGCGCCTCGGCACATTCACGGGTGCAGCCGGAGACGGCGAACTTGAGCTTGTGCGGCGAGCGCAGGCCTTTGTAGCGATCCTCGAGGGTCAGCGCCATTTTCACGCTGTCCTGCACGCCGTAACGGCACCAGGTGCTGCCGACGCAAGACTTCACCGTGCGGGTCGATTTGCCGTAGGCATGCCCGGTTTCGAAACCGGCCTCAATCAACTCGGACCAAATGTCCGGCAACTGATGCAACTGCGCGCCGAACAGGTCGATCCGCTGGCCGCCGGTGATTTTGGTGTAGAGGTCGTATTTCTTCGCCACCACGCCAATCGCGATCAGCTTGTCGGCGGTGATCTCGCCCCCGGCGATGCGCGGCACCACCGAATAAGTGCCGTTTTTCTGCATGTTGGCCATGAAGGTGTCGTTGGTGTCCTGCAACGGCACCAGCGAGGCGTCCATGATCGGCTGGTTCCAGCACGAGGCGAGGATCGAGCCCACTGCCGGTTTGCACACGTCGCAACCGGTGTGGCCGCGACCGTGCTTGGCCAGCAGTTCTTCGAAGGTGATCACCCCTTCTACCCGCACCAGCGCATAAAGCTCCTGACGGGTGTAGGCGAAGTGTTCGCACAGGCTCTTGTCGACACTGACGCCACGGGCAATCAATTCATGTTCGAATACTTGCTTGAGCAGCCCCGCGCAACCACCGCAACCGGTGCAAGCCTTGGTCTGCGACTTGAGCAGGCCCAGGTCGGTGCAGCCACCGTCGATGGCCGAGCAGATCGAGCCCTTGGTGACGTTATGGCACGAGCAAACGGTCGCCGACTCGGGCAGCGCGCCCGGGCCCAGGGTTGGCGCGCCGGTGGACGATGGCAGAATCAGGCTGGCCGGTTCCGACGGCAAGGCAATGCCGTTCTGCATGTATTGCAGCAGGGTGTCGTAATAGCTGTTGTCGCCGACCAGCACCGCGCCGAGCACGCGCTTGCTGTCAGCATCCACCACCAGGCGACGGTAGCTGGCTGTCGCTTCATCGATGAACTGGTAGCTGCGCGCACCCGGCGTCTGTGCATGGGCATCGCCGATGGAGCCGACATCCACGCCAAGCAGTTTGAGCTTGGTCGACATGTCGGCGCCCTGGAATGGCTCCGCCACTTGATTGCACAGCAGCGTCGCGACGCCACGGGCCATTTGATAACCGGGAGCGACCAGACCGAAGAGGCTGCCATTCCAGGCCGCACACTCGCCGATGGCGTAGATGTTCGGATCGCTGGTCAGGCATTGGTCATCAATCACCACGCCGCCACGGGGACCGATGTCCAGCGCACATTGGCGGGCCAGCGCGTCTTGCGCGCGGATGCCGGCGGAGAACACGATCAGGTCGGCTTCAAGAAATTCGTCATTGGCAAAATTCATCCGGTAGCGGTACTGCTCGCCGGCACTGATCGACTGTGTGCCACGGGACAAGTGCACACCCACACCGAGCCGCTCGATCTGCGCCTTCAGCGCCAGGCCACCCTGCTCGTCCAGCTGCACCGGCATCAGACGCGGGGCAAATTCCACCACATGCGCTTCCAGGCCCAGGCTTTTCAGGGCGTTGGCGGCTTCCAGGCCAAGCAGGCCACCGCCGACTACTACGCCGCGCCGGGCATTGGCCGCCGCGGCACGAATCGCGTCGAGGTCTTCGAGGGTGCGATAGACCAGGCGCGAGTCGCCTTCTGCACCTTCAATAGGCGGTACGAAAGGATAAGAGCCGGTGGCCAGAACCAATTTGTCGTACGCGACGCAACCTTGTGCGGTAATCACCTGGCGTCGCGCTCGATCGATTTCCAGCACCGGCACGCCCAAATGCAGAGTGACGCCCGGCGTCTGGTACAGGGAGGCTTCGCCCAGGGCCAGCGACTCGGCATCGCGACCGCCGAAATACTCGGACAGATGCACCCGGTCGTAGGCGCGCATCGGCTCTTCGCTGAAGACATGCAGGCGATAGTGGTCAAGGGCGCCGCGCTCGATGAGCTGCTCGACACAATGATGTCCGACCATGCCATTGCCGATCACGATCAGTGTTTGCAGTTTGTTCAACGCGGCAACATTGGAATTCATAGTAAGCACCCAGCCAAAGCCAATCACGGTTAAAAAAGCAAAAAAAAACGCCTGAAACCTCTCGGTTTCAGGCGTCTTTGCCTGTTCTTCGCGGTGTTCGACCTGGCGCCTTCGCCGGATCCACCGATGTTGCCCACGACCTGCTCGGCCGCTCGATCATCGTTGACCGAGTGGGCTGCCCATCTGTTTTCGATGGACCTGAGGGGATCAATGCAGCCTTTGTGCCAGTCTGCCGCTTGATACTTCACTCGCGCTGAAAACCTCACGGCTTACAATCGGCGAATAGGCTTGGCGACCGTGGGATAGGCGTGTTCTGGCGGGGGAGGACGGTCTTTCAGAAGGGGTTGCGTGGATCGTTGGCAACAGCGGATGTGGCCACTGGCAGAGGAGAAAAACCCGGTGCTCCGCTCGCGGCGGGTGCACGTTTTTATGGCATCGCGCTTTATAAAAGTGCATGTAGCGGTTTTTTTCGAGGTTTTCACCGCGTGTAGGAAGTGCGCGCCAGATCATTCAACATCGATTAAAGGAGCCTGTTTAAGCGCCATCAAGGTTACTTCCTGAAAGCTACAAGATCTTGCGCCGTTGCCTACGCTTACGCCAGAATCCGCCGGCTTGTGCGCCTTGGGGTTGCTCGGTAACTTGATTCGCGTCACTGCCCATCAGTGATCGGGTTTAGTCGCCCGGGGTTACAAGCAAGGTGCACAAGCTCTTGTCAGTCAGGCGTTCCCATGCCTGCACTTGATGGTGGTTGTGCGCAGGGCGCCTTCGGGCGCGCCGGCTTTGCTAGCTTCCCCGGTCGACTAACCTGCGCACAGCTGCCTCCCTCTCGTTTAGTCGCAGGAGGGTGGCACCCAATCAGAGAAGCCAGCTTATGTTCAAAGTTACGCCTAACCCACCGGACATCGATTCGGTGTCTCCATACGAGCCCGATTCAAAGAAGCTCAATGAGGCCGCCGAGCGGGCTCTGAACTTCCACTTCCCGTCGAATGCCGACATCAAAGCCACCGCGCGTAAACCCAGCAAGCTGTTTGTCGTGGCCCCAGAGGCGACTACCGAAACCTTGGCGGTTTTTTTGGTCGAGACACTGGCCTCGGTCGATGTGATGGTCCATCAGTTGGTGGATCATCTGGAGGGTGAGTCGCGTCACGCCCTGCTGGGCATTTCAAACAGCATCATGGTGGCGGAGATCACGGCGAACCGGGTGCTGGATCACATTAATACGCCTGAGTAGGCATGGGCTGTTGTGGTGAGTGAGTTACTGACGCAGGGTTGTGCAGTGATCCTTTTTTGGGGCCGCTGCGCGCCCCAGCGGGAGCAAGCTCCCTCGCCACAGGTTTCTCGGTGTTTGTTCCCAGTAGCGTATCCCGAAGCCGCGACCTTTTGGCGCATGACCGGCGGGCCATCGATTGAGCGCCATAGCGCAACAGTTTGTTAACATCCGTGCGCTTTTTTTCGTCTGATTGATCAGCCACTGTAGATTCCCGGTCGCTACACAGGATGCTTTTTTCCATGAGTACGTTGTATACCCGTCGCACGGTCCTGCAAGGCATGAGCCTGTTGAGCCTTGGCCTGCTCGCCGGCTGCGATGACAGCAGCAAGCTGTCGTTCAAGTACGGCAAGGACCTCAGCGACAAGATCATGGGGCGTACCTTCAAACTCAAGGACGCCCAAGGCGAGTACCGGATGCTGGGCAGCTACCGTGGCCTGATGCCGATGGTTTTTTTCGGTTTCACCCAATGTCCGGCGGTCTGCCCGACGACGCTGGCCCGTGCGGCACAAGCGAAAAAACTGATGGGCCGCGATGGCGAACGCCTGCAAGTGATCTTCATCACCCTGGACCCCGAACGCGATACGCCGCAAATGCTCGACGCCTACGTCAAAGCCTTCGATCCAAGTTTCGAGGCGCTGTACGGTACGCTGGAAGAAACCGCCGCCACCGCCAAGGAGTTCGGTGTGTTCTTTGAAAAGATCCCGAGCGGCTCGACCTATACCCTCTCCCACACCGCGACCAGCTTCGTTTTCGACTCCCGAGGCACTTTGCGCCTGGGACTGTCCGCGTCCCTTACCGCTCAAGAGTGTGCAGAAGACCTGCTCACCGTCATGGAGGTCTGCTGATGACTTCGATCTACGCACCACGTATTAAACAGCTGACCCTGGGCCTTTTCCTGATCGGCATGGCCTGGCAGGTGTGCGCCCAAACCCAGGTGAACGACGCTTGGGTTCGCGCGACGGTGGCCGGCCAGCATTCGACCGGCGCCTTCATGACCCTGCAGGCCGACAGCGACAGCAAACTGCTCAGCGTGCAGTCGCCGGTCGCCAACACCGTGCAAATTCACCAATCCAGCATGAAAGACGATGTGATGAGCATGAGCCAGGCCGAGTCCGTCGCGCTGCCGGCCGGCAAACCGGTGAGCTTTGATCCCCATGGCTACCACATCATGCTGATGGACCTGACGACTCAGGTTAAGGAAGGCGACAAAGTGCCTCTGACCCTGACCGTGGAAAATGCCAAGGGCGAAAAAGAGACGATCAAGGTTGACGCCGAGACTCGGGCGCTCGGCATGCAGGATCACAGCAAGATGCATTGAGAGACTCAATCCCGGCCCGTCTGAACGCCACTGTTGCGGTGGTGTTCGGCTCGCGCTGAGAATTATCTGCGACACTTCGTAAATAACGAATTATTGGTAAGGAATATTCGATTTTTCTTCGCTGCAATCTCCCCGTTAGCATGACTCCGTCGACTCCAGAATAAGTCCAGACAGGGAGAACGACATGCAACCCCTGAACATCGGTGAACTCTGGATGTGGGTCACCTTCATTGCCTTCGTCATCGCCATGCTGGCTTTGGATCTGTTTGTTTTCGGCGGGCGCAAGGCGCATCGGGTATCGGTGCGCGAGGCCTCGTCCTGGGTGATTGCGTGGTGCGCGCTAACGCTGATCTTCGCCGGATTGCTCTGGTGGTACTTGAATGGCGAGTTCGGGCCGGAGATTGCGCGACGTAAAACCCTGGAATTCTTCACGGGCTATTTGATCGAACAGTCGCTGTCGATCGACAACATGTTTGTCTTCGTGATGATTTTCAGCTACTTCGCCGTACCTGCGGAGTTACAGCGTCGAGTGTTGTTGTACGGTGTGCTCGGGGCCATCGTGATGCGTGGGGTGATGATTCTCGCCGGTGTGTGGCTGGTGTCACAGTTCGCGTGGTTGTTGTATGCGTTCGGTGTGTTCCTGATCATCACCGGGATCAAGATGCTGGTATTCGCCCACCAGCAGCCTGACCTCAATAAAAACCCCTTATTGCGCTGGATACACAGCCATCTGCGCGTCACCGACGAGTTTCGTGGCGATCGCTTTTTTGTGATGAAAGAGGGTCGGCACTGGGCGACGCCAATGTTTCTGGTGCTGGTGCTGATCGAGGCCAGCGATCTGATGTTTGCGGTCGACAGCATCCCGGCAATCTTCGCCATTACCACCGACCCGTTCATTGTGTTCACCTCGAACATCTTCGCGATCATGGGCCTGCGCGCCCTGTACTTTTTGCTGGCCGACATGGCTGACCGCTTCCACCTGCTCAAATACGGTTTGGCGATCGTGCTGGTGTTCATCGGCACCAAGATGACGCTGATGCCGTGGCTTCACATGCCGGTTGAATGGTCGCTGGCCGTTGTCGGCGGGATCATTCTGACTTCGGTGCTGTTGAGTTTGATCTTGACCCGCAAGGAGGATCAAATGCGCTCCCTGTAGGCGCTGCCGAAGGCTGCGATCATTTATCGATAACGAAGATCAAGATCAAAAGATCGCAGCCTTCGGCAGCTCCTACAGATTGCCCACGATCCCCTGCCGGTCTTATCTTTCGGTGTTGCGGTGGTATTGGCCTGCCCTCAACTGGTAGCCTGTGCGTCCCTGCCTGCATGTCTCTGATGGATCATCGGCGCGCGAAGACGCCTTGATGATCACTTCACCCCTTTCAATCAAGACGACGGTGACGCATTTGATCAGCAGTACCCCACCACTGGCCCGCGATATCGACGGCAAAGCCATTTCTGCCCAGGTTCTCGACGAGGTCCGGGAGGAGGTTCTGGCCCTGGCCGGCCAGCAAATCTATCCCGCCCTTGCGGTCCTGTTGGTCGGTGACGACCCGGCCAGCCACGTTTATGTGCGCAACAAACTGCTGCGCGCCAAGGAAGTCGGTATCCGCTCCCTTGAATACCGCCTGCCGGAAACCGCCAGCCAGACCCAGGTACTGGAACTGATTGCGCAACTCAACGCCGATGCCTCGGTGACCGGCATCCTGGTGCAACTGCCCTTGCCCGCCGCTATCGACGAACAGGCGGTGATTCAGGCCATCGACCCGATCAAGGACGTCGACGGTTTTCATCGGGAAAACGTCGGTGGGCTGGTGCAAGGCATGGAGGTCCTGACTCCGTGCACGCCCAGTGGCTGCATGCGCCTGCTGCACGAGACCTGCGGTGATGACTTGAGCGGCTTGCACGCGGTGGTCATCGGCCGTTCGAACATTGTCGGCAAACCGATGGCGACCTTGTTGTTGCAGGCCAATTGTTCGGTCAGCGTGGTGCATTCGCGTAGCGTCGACGCCCCGGCGTTGTGCCGGCTGGCGGATATCGTGGTTGCGGCGGTGGGTCGGCCAGAGTTGATCGACGCCAGTTGGCTCAAGCCCGGTGCGGTGGTCATCGATGTCGGCATCAACCGCATCGCCAGCGAATCCGGCGATCGTCTGGTGGGCGATGTTGACTATGCCAGCGCCCGCACCGTCGCGCGGGCGATCACCCCGGTGCCGGGTGGCGTCGGGCCGATGACCATTGCCTATCTGCTGAAAAACACCCTGATCGCCTGCCAGTTGCAACTCGCCGCCCAAGCCCGCGGACAGCAACCTGCGGACGACCTGGCGCTGAACTGAGCACATGTAGGAGCCAGGCTTGCCGGCGAAGGCGTCCTTCAGATCGCCTTCGCCGACAAGCCTGGCTCCTACGAAAAGCGGGTTACTCGAAGACGTAGTTATTTCCCGGCGTGCAGCACCTGCGCTTGCGGCATCGCCGAAGAGTGGTGGTTGAGAATCTTCCACTGCCCGCCCACTTGTTCATAGACGAAGGTGTAGCGCGCCTGCACCTGACGAGTCTTGCCATCGGCCTCGGTCAAGGTAAAGGTGTAGACGCCACTGTCCATCGCCACATTGGCGCCCAATGGACGGATCTCACGGAAGTTGATCTGGCCCACCGGCTTGAGCGCCATGAAGTGATCGAAGTAGTCCTTGATCTGTGCCGGCGTGGTGCGCACTTTGTTGGAAACCGTCGGCTGCAGCACGGCGTTCGGCGCGTACAGGTCGACCACGCTCTGAACATTGCCGCTCTTCAATGCGCTATTCCATTGATCAAACAGCGCGGCGATTTCACGATCCTTCACGTTACCGGGCTGTTCGGCCACGCTGCTGTAGACGTAAGGCACTGCCTCCAATGCCTGGGCCAACGGGGTGGTCAGGGCGAACAACAGGGCGATGGTTGAGGTCTTGAATTTCATTGCGCTATTCCAATGGTGGTCGATGGCCACACTGTGCCGCTCGGAACGTCGCCCGCCATCGGCCAACCGGAGTCATTTGCCTATGCCATTCGGCAGATAGCGCCCTGCCCCGTCAACAAGGTTTAATGACGCCCCAGCCCGAACGGGCGTGCCCGCCGGAATCCGCCCATGCAAAACCCTGATCATGACCCCGGTAGCGCCCTGGCCATTCGCACCCAGTATCGGCAATCGCAAAGTCGCGCGGCGCGGCTGCGGCTGCTGGTGGATACCGGCCAGGAACTGACGCAACTGGCCCCAGAGGCCATGCGTCAACGGGTGTTGCAACGGGCCTGTGCCTTCCTCGCGATGGACCACGCGTTACTGCTGGAATGGGACGTGGATGCGCAGGTCAAGACCACCGCCAGTCACGGTAGCCGTGATCGTTTACACAGCCTCGAGCGTCTCGCCGATACGGCGATGTGCTCCCCGCAATGGCAGGAACAGCCGAGCGCGGTTCTGCCCAATGTGCTGCGGGTGCCTTTGCGCGGCGGCGATGGCGCGGCCTTCGGTGCGTTGGTGCTGGCCAACAGTGTCAGCATCAGTGCACCGGACACCGAGGACATCGAATCCCTGCAATTGCTCGCCACCCTGCTGGCCGCGCATCTGGAAAACCAGCGGTTGCTGGATGCACTGGTGGCCCGCGAGCGCACCATGTCCGATCTGGTCCACAGGCTGTTCAGGGCACAGGAAGACGAACGCAAACGCATGGCTTACGACTTGCACGACGGCCTGGCGCAAACCCTCGCCGGGCTGCATCAGCGCCTGCAAGGTTTTGCCGGCCGCTGCCCGCCACTACCCGACGAACTCAGCGCAGATTTACAGACGATTCTTGCACTGGCCCAGCACTGTGTCGGTGAAGGCCGGCAACTGATCAGCGGCCTGCGCCCGACGGTACTCGACGACTTTGGCTTGCTGAAGGCGGTCGACAAAGAAGCGGATCGCCTGCGTGACGCCGGGATCAAAGTGAACTGGAGCACGCGTTGCGAAGCACGTTTGCCCAGCCAGGTGGAGATCGCCCTGTTCCGGATTGCCCAGGAAGGCATTAACAACATTCTCAAACATGCGCAGGCCAGCCATGTCGTCCTTGCGCTGGAACTGCACGAAGGACTGGCCTCGCTACGGCTGGACGACAACGGCAAAGGTTTTGCCATGGAACAACGGCTCGACACCTGCGGCGCCCGGCACCTGGGGCTCGCGGCGATGAAGGAACGCGCAAGCCTGCTGGGCGGCGATTTCACTTGCGTCAGCCATGTGCATGGCGGGACGCAACTGCGTGCAACCGTACCCTCCGACCTCAATGGAACAGCTCAATGACTGAAGTTTTACGTCTGGTTTTGGCGGACGATCATGAGGTCACCCGAACCGGCTTCGTCGCGCTGCTGGCGGGCCATCCGCAATTCGAAGTGGTCGGCCAGGCCCGCGATGGTCAGGAAGCGGTGGACGTTTGTGAGCGCTTGCTGCCCGACATCGTCATCCTCGACATTCGCATGCCCGTGCTCAATGGGTTGGGCGCGGCGCGGATTCTTCAGCAGCGCCTGCCGGCCCTGAAAGTGGTGATCTTCACCATGGACGACAGCCCGGATCACCTGGAAGCGGCGATGAATGCCGGTGCCGTGGGTTACCTGCTCAAAGACGCCAGCCGTAATGAAGTGATTGACGCCCTGCAACGCGTCGCCGCGGGCGAGGAAGCCCTCAACAGCGCGGTCAGCGCCCGTCTGCTGCGGCGCATGACCGAGCGCAACGCCAGCGGCGCCGCGCCTGCCGAAACCTTGACCGCCCGCGAACGCCAGGTCCTCGGGTTGGTAGCCAGCGGCTTCAGCAATCGTGAAATTGGCGAAGAGCTCGGTATCACCACGGGCACGGCCAAAGCCCACGTGGAACGGGTCATCGGTAAACTCGGCGCCGCCGACCGAACCCAGGCGGCCGTTCGTGGCATGGCCCTGGGGCTGGTGACCCAGTCATGAAGGTTTCAAATGCTCGACGCTGGGCCGATCTGCCATTACGCGGCAAAGCCCTCGTGGTGATTTCCCTGCCGTTGGTAATCCTGTTGCTCTCGCTGGTGCTGATCTACATCACCGAGCGTCAGACCGCGCGCGCGGAAGAGGACGTACGCCGCGTGCTGCTGGTGCAAGGCGACATTCAGGCCGTGCACACCCTGCTCGCCGAGGCCGCCGCCAGCGTGCGCGGCTATCTGCTGACCCGCCGCGAGGATTTCCTGCCGGGTTATCGGCAAGCCAAGCCCTTGATCGAATCAGCCCTGCGACGGCTCGACAGCAACGTTCGCGATGAGCGGGTGCGCAAACATCTGGAGGCGATCACCCCGTTGATCGAGACCAAGGTCGAGGGTCTGGTTGAACTGCTCGACGATCGCAGCGCCACACCCGAGTCGATTACCACCATCCTGATCAACAACAAGCACATCCTCGACGAATTGCGTGAACGCATCAGCGCCATGCGCACCCTCGAGGATACGTTGCTGGCCGAGCGCACCGCGGCCGCTGCCTCCACTCGACAGCGGTTGTTGTTCTCCACCCTGCTGGCTGCGGCGTGCGGGTTGTTTGGCGCCATTGTGGCGGTACTGTTCCTGTCCAAGGGCATCGTCGCCCGGGTCAAACAGGTCCAGGGCAACGCACAACGACTGGCACTCGGTCAGCCGTTACTGCCGCAACCGCCGGAGAACGATGAGATTGGTCAATTGGGCACGCGCCTGGTCGAAGCCGGGCTGTTGCTGGCCGAACGTGAACGGGCGTTGCGCGACAACGAAGAGCGCCTGCGGCTGATCATCGACGGGGTGAAGGACTACGGTATTTTCGCCCTCGACACACAGGGCTTCGTCACCAGTTGGAATGCGGGCGCCGAGCGGATCAAGGGCTACACCGAACAGGAAATCGTCGGCCAGCATTTTTCGGTGTTTTATCTGTCGCAAGAATGCCCGCAGCATCCAGACATGGCGCTGCGCGAGGCCACTCGCGACGGTCATTACATGGAAGAGGCCTGGCGTTGCCGCAAGGATGGCAGCCGCTTCTGGGCCAGCGTGGTGATTACCGCGCAATACGACAGCAGTGGCGCCTTGCGCGGATTCTCCAAGATCACCCGCGACATCACCGATCGCCGCGTGGCCGAGATAGCACTGAGCACCGCACGGGAAGAAGCCGAACGCGCCAGCCGCGCCAAAAGCGAGTTCCTGTCGCGCATGAGCCACGAACTGCGTACCCCGCTCAACTCCATTCTCGGCTTCGCACAACTGTTGGACATGGACTCACCCAAGGGGCAGCGGGCACAGATCGGTCATATCCTGCGGGCCGGACAACACCTGCTGACCCTGATCAACGAGGTGTTGGACATCGCCAAGATCGAAGCCGGGCGCCTGCCGCTGAATGTTGAAGCCGTGCCCTTGGCGGTGGTGCTGCAAGAAGCCTTGACACTGGTTTCCCCCATGGCCTGCGACGCCGGCATTCAACTGGTCGAGTTACCGATGCTGGCCGCCGACAGCGGAATCGTCGCCGATCGGCAACGTCTGGTTCAGGTGCTGCTCAACCTGCTGTCCAACGCGATCAAATACAACCGGCCCCAGGGCCAGGTGCACATCGACGTCAGGGTTATTCAACAGCGAATTGCCGTGTCGGTCTGCGACACCGGCAAGGGCATTGCGGCCGATCGACTGGAGCAACTGTTCAAGCCGTTCGAGCGTCTGGAGACTGATCCGAACGTGGAAGGCACCGGCCTGGGCCTGGCCTTGAGCAAGAGTCTGCTGGAAATGATGAACGGCAGCCTGACCGTCAAAAGCCAGCCCGGCGAAGGCGCAAGTTTCACCCTGGAATTGCCTTTCGTGCGCCTACAGCCAATTACCGAGCCACCGGTTGCACGAATCAGTCACCCCGCGGTCACGGCCGCCCTCGCCGCTCCCGATTACCAGGGCAAAGTCCTGTGCATCGAAGACAATCTCTCGAGCCTGGCCCTGATCGAAACCCTGCTGCAACGTCGGCCGCACATCCAGTTGCTTTCAAGCATGCAGGGGCAAATGGGTCTGGACCTGGCCCGTCAACATGCGCCGCAGCTGATTTTGCTCGACGTGGCGCTGCCGGATCTGGATGGTTTCAATGTGCTGCGACGCTTGCGTCAGTCGTCCGTCACCCGTGCCATTCCCGTGCTGATGATCACCGCCGATGCCAGCGACCTCACGCATCTGGCCTTGCTGGAGGCGGGAGCGACGGCGGTGCTGACCAAGCCGATTAACATCCCTTCATTCCTCGCCCATCTTGACCAGCATCTACCGGAGCCTGTGTGAACACCGACCTGCGCATTCTGATCATCGACGACCAGCGGCCCAACCTCGACTTGATGGAGCAGTTGCTTGTCCGCGAAGGGCTGACCAATGTACTGAGCAGTACCCAGCCGCTGCGAACCCTGGACCTGTTCAACAGCTTCGAGCCTGACCTGGTAATTCTCGACCTGCACATGCCGGAGTTCGACGGCTTTGCCGTACTGGAACAACTCAACCGGCGCATCCCGACCGGCGAATACCTGCCAATCCTCGTGCTCACCGCCGACGCCACCCGCGATACCCGCCTGCGCGCGCTGGCCCTGGGCGCCAAAGACTTCATCAGCAAGCCACTGGACGCCCTGGAAACCATGCTGCGCGTCTGGAACCTGCTCGAAACCCGCGCGCTGTATAAAGCCTTGCGTACTTTGGTCCCGGCGGATCAGATCGAGTTGCTGCGCCAGTTAAAGCCGCACCCAGTTAGCTGACTGAAGGGGCGGAATCACTGACGCTTTGCTACTGAAAGTCAGGTCACGGGGTTGGCTCGGTATTTTGGCGACCGGTTGTAGAAAGCCCAGCAAGGCCTGCTGGGTGTCATTCCAGGCCGTCGGGTGTTCCATATCGAGGAAGTGCCCGGCGTTCTTGATGGTCTGAAACTGAGCCTGACGGGAATGAGTTGCGAAAAGACGGGCGTCTTCCACCGAGGTGTACTCATCCCGTTCGCCGTTGATAAACAGCAGCGGAACTTCGATGGCATCGGCACAGGAAACGTAGCAATGAGTGTCCTGAGTCAGCACTTCGTTGACGTGAAAATGCATCTGCCGGTATTCATGTTCGTCAAGGCTGCTGACATGGCGTTCGTTGAAACGCTTGAACAGCGACGGCAGATGCTTGCCAATCGTGCTGTTGATCAAGCGCCCCACATTGCGCCGATCACAGGCCTGGAGGAAGTGCCGGCCACTCTCCAGATAATCGCGCATCGGCGTATTGATTCGCGCCGCGAATGAACTGATCACCGCTTTTTCGATTCGTTGTGGGTGCTGGGCCAGCGCCAGCAAAGTCGCCGCGCCGCCCCAGGAAAAGGACAGCACATGCTGCGCCCGAAAGTGCTCGATCAACTCCAGCAATATTTCGGCTTCGTCTTCCTTGCGGATCGGTTGGTCATGCTGGTTGTGTTGTTTCGATTGACCGGCGTAGGGCTGATCGTAGAGGACTACATTGAAGCGTGGCCGCAGGTAGCGCACCGTTTGGGCAAAAGATGCGGTCGTTGCCAGCGAGCCGTTGACCAGAATAATGGTCTTGTCGGCGGTGGCGTTGAGGTAATGCTCGGTATAAACCCTGTACTTCTTACCAATCTGGACGATCGCAGTTTTCAACGTCATTTCATTCTATTCCTTGAACAAATTGGATCAGACACACAGCTTGATTGACCGTCCGGCTTCCTCCGGGCAAGCCTGACAGCACAAACCAGCGACAACGGTACAAGGGCGCTAAGATGAACGCTATGACCAACAAGTCACAAACCGACCAGTGGTTCACAGTAAAGCAGGGATTTTCCCGTGTGCAAGTACGCACGCTTGAAAGTGGCGGCCCTGACGCATCGCCAACATCCGCCTATGATTATTCATTGCCCCCACCTTCATCAGTTCCAGGGCTCTCGCCCCCTCACGTCAAATGAGGAGTTGAAAGATGTCGCTGACGCTTTACTACCATCCACTGGCGTCGTTCTGTCACAAAGTACTCATCGCGCTCTACGAAAACGGCACCGAATTCGAGAGAAGAATCATCGATCTCGGTGACCCTGCCGACAGCGCAGAACTTCAGGCATTGTGGCCAATCGGAAAGTTCCCAGTAATTTTTGACTCTGTTCATCAGCTGAATCTGCCGGAGTCCAGCATCATCATCGAGTACCTGGATAGACGATTTCCAGGCACGCGCAATCTGGTTCCAGACGATTGGGAGACTGCGCTGGAAGTCCGATTATGGGATCGCTTTTTCGACCATTATGTACAAGTGCCGATGCAACAGATTGTCAGCGATCGGCTACAGGCGACCAACGGTGATTTGACCAAAGAGCGATCCATGCTGAAAACGGCCTACGGCATGCTTGAACGCCGGATGGCCTCCAGAATCTGGGTGGCCAGCCCGGCGTTCAGCATGGCCGATTGCGCCGCTGCCCCGGCACTTTTCTATGCCAGGACGCTCGTGCCATTTCCCGATGACTACGGCCACTTGCGTGCCTATTTCGAGAGGTTGGTACAAAGACCATCATTTCAACGGGTGATCGATGAAGCCCAGCCGTGGTTTTCGTTCTATCCGTTTGCGGAGGCCCTCGAGCAGCGGTTTCGCCAGGCGCCGGACAACGCATGATCCGCGTCCATAGGCTTCGCGCCTGATACCAGTCGGTACGAAGCGCGAAGGACAGTCACCGATTTGTTCGGGAATGAACGATCAAAAACGCGGTTTGATCGTCTTCCACTCCGGCTTGTAACGCTGCATCTGTTTCACGTCATCGCGCTGACGAATGCCGCAGCTCAGGTATTGATCATGCAGCTTGCCCAATTGATCGCGATCCAGCTCAAGACCCAACCCAGGCGCACGGGTGATTTTCACGCAGCCATCGACGATGGATAGCTTGCCGCCCTTGATCACCTCTTCGTCCGGTTCCTGCCAGGGGTAATGAGTGTCGCAGGCGTAATCGAGATTGGGCACGGAAGCGGCGACATGTGCCATGGCCATCAGGCTGATGCCCAGGTGCGAATTGGAGTGCATAGACACGCCAAGGCCGAAGGTGTCGCACATTTTCGCCAACGCCTGGGTGTCCCGCAGCCCACCCCAGTAATGATGGTCGGCGAGCACGATCTGCACGCTGTTCAGGGCCACACTGCGGCGAAACTCATCAAAATCCGTGACCACCATATTGGTCGCCAGCGGCAGACCGGTACGTTTGTGCAATTCGGCCATGCCGTCGAGGCCCGGTGTCGGGTCTTCGTAATATTGCAGGTCATCACCCAGCAGCTCTGCCATGCGAATCGAAGTTTCCAGCGACCAGTTGCCGTTCGGATCGATGCGCAACGGGTAACCGGGAAAGGCCTTTTTCAGCGCCTTGATGCACGACACTTCGTGCTCCGGCGGCAGTGCCCCAGCCTTGAGTTTGATGCTCTTGAAACCGTAGGCCTCGATCATGCGCCTGGCCTGGGCGACGATCTGCTCTTCGTTCAGCGCCTCGCCCCAGCTATCCGGTTTGTACGGTGAATCGATGTGTTGCGCGTACTTGAAGAACAGATAGGCGCTAAACGGCACTTCATCACGAATCGCCCCGCCCAGCAGGTCCACCAGCGGCACGTTCAGGGAATGCGCCTGTAGATCGAGAAACGCCACTTCAAACGCCGAATACGCGTTGCTCACCGCTTTGCTGGCGTGAGAGCCAGGCGCCAGTTCCGCACCGGCGATGCTCTGGGCTTTGTTCGCCGCCACGGTGGCCTGCACGATGGCGCGCAACTGATTGAGGTTGAACGGATCGAGACCGATCAGCTGACTTTGCAATTGCTGTTGAATCGCCAGTGCCGGGGCGTCGCCGTAGCTTTCGCCCAAACCGATGTAGCCATTGTCGCTCTCGATCTCGATGATCGAGCGCAGCGCGAAGGGTTCGTGAATACCGCTGGCATTGAGCAGCGGCGGATCGCGAAAGGCGATGGGGGTGACGGTAACGCGTTTGATTTTCAAGAGGCAGCTCCCTTTGGCTCGGTATTCAAGGCTTGATGACTGACAGAATTTTTTGCGGCTGCGGCGTCGACCGGTTTACCGGTGAGCGAGCTGCGCGTGTCGCCACGCGGTGCAGTACGGGCAAAAAAGATCACCACGGCCGCGACCAGCGAAGTCGCCGCCAGGCCGTACAAACCGCCTTCGATGGAGCCGGTGGTCTGCTCCAGGAAACCGAACGCGGTCGGCGCCACGAAACCGCCGAGATTGCCGATGGAGTTGATCAAAGCCAGCACTGCCGCAGCGATACGCGCATCCAGATAGCCCTGGGGAATTGGCCAGAACAAAGCCGAAGCCGCCTTGAAACCAATGGCCGCAAAACAGATGGCGACGAAGGCAAAGATCGGCCCGCCGGTGGTTGACATGAACATGCCGAACGCGGCAATCACCAATGTCACGGCCACCCAGGCCTGTTGGTATTTCCATTTACTGGCCATGGCAGCGAAGCCATACATCGCCAGAATGGAGATGATCCACGGGATCGAGTTGAACAGGCCGACCTGGAAGTCGCCGAGGTTGCCCATCTTCTTGATCATGCTGGGCAGCCAGAACGTGGCGCCATAAATCGTCAGGGCGATGGAAAAGTAGATAAAGCAGAACAGGGCGATCTGCCGATCGGCGAGCAATTTGAACATCGACGGTTTAACTGTCTGCACGGCTTCGCGAGCCTGCTGTTCCAGGTCAATGGCGCTTACCAGTGCATCCCTTTCTTCGGCGCTCAGCCATTTCGCCTCGCGTGGATGGGATTGCAGCCAGAACCAGACAAACCCACAGAGCACGATGGAAGCAAAGCCTTCAATCAGGAACATCCACTGCCAGCCATGCAGGCTGAGACCGCTGACGTGCAGCAGCGCGCCGGATACCGGCCCGGAAATCACCGAGGCAATGGCTGAGCCGCTCAGGAAGATCGCCATGGCTTTGCCGCGCTCGGTCGACGGTAGCCATTGGGTGAAGTAATAAATGATGCCGGGGAAAAAACCCGCTTCGGCGGCGCCGAGAATGAAGCGCAGCACATAAAAGCTGGTTTCGCCGCGCACGAAGGCCATGGCCATCGCCGCCGCGCCCCAGGTGAACATGATGCGCGTCAGCCAGGCGCGGGCACCGTAGCGTTGCAGCAACATATTGGAAGGCACTTCGAAGATGGCATAACCGATGAAAAACAGCCCGGCACCCAAGCCATAGGCCGCGGCGCCAATGCCCAGGTCGGTTTCCAGGTGGCTGCGCACGAAGCCGATATTGACCCGGTCGATGTAGTTGACGATGAACATCACCACGAACAGCGGTAGTACGTGACGCTTGACCTTGGTCGCTGCTCGGGCGAGGACGGTCGGGTCCGGCGGACTCTTATGGGTATTCAAGGGGCGACTCCCGTTCATTGTTTTTTTAAGGGAGAACCGATCATGGACGTGCCTATTGATCCCGTCTAATCTAACTTGGCACTCGATTGATACCTGGATTAGATCAATGTTCGAACTGACGCAACTGCGCTGTTTCACCACCGTGGCCACCGAACTGAACTTCCGCCGGGCTGCCGAACGGTTGAACATGACCCAACCACCTCTGAGTCGCCAGATTCAACTGTTGGAACATCACCTGGGCGTCGAGTTGTTCACCCGCAGTACGCGCAGCGTCGCCTTGACCGCCGCAGGCCGCGCCTTTTTTATCGAGGCACAGAACCTGCTGGAGCGCGCTCAGCAAGCCGCCGTAACCGCTCGGCGCTTCGCCGAAGGGGACATCGGTACGGTCAATATCAGCTTCGTCGGTAGCGCGGTTTACGAGTTCCTGCCCAAGGTCATCGCGGAAGCGCGGCTCAAACAGCCTCAAGTCAAAATCGATCTGTCGGAGATGAACACCTACCAGCAACACGAAGCCCTTCGCGCCCGCCGTATCGATCTGGGCATCGTTCGCGCACCGTTGCTTGAGCCAGGCTATGCCACCGAATGCCTGGTGCGTGAACCTTTCGTATTGGCCGTCCCCCACAACCATCGGCTGGCCAGCGCTAACACCGTGTCCGTCAACGATCTGGACGCTCAACCCTTCCTGATGTACTCCCATGCGGCGTACCCGCCGTTCAACGAACTGCTGACCGGCATGCTCCGCTCGGCCCGCGTCGCCCCGGAATATGTGCAGTGGCTCGGCTCGTCCCTGACTATCCTGGCCCTGGTCAACGCCGGAATGGGCCTGGCCCTGGTACCTCGCTGCGCCACCAGTGTTGTGTTCAAGAACGTGGTGTTTCGCGATATCGATCTGGGCGAAGGCGTACAAAGTGAACTGCATTTGATCTGGCGTGAGAACAACGACAACCCGGCGTTTGCGATGTTGCTGGAGGGCATTCGTAAGGCTGTGAGGGATGGCTGGGGGTTGTGAGGCCCCCCGTAGGAGCTGCCGCAGGCTGCGATCTTTTGATCTTTCCAACAGGCGACTCGTTGCCTGAACAAACGCCAAGGTCAAAAGATCCCAGCCTGCGGCGGCTCCTGCAATTACCCGGTGATCGTCGCGATGACATTTTCATTTCATGATCGCTCCTCTTGTATGATGCCCCGCTTTCAAGCGTGAGCCGCAGGCTAAGACTCGCCAAACCCGGACCCGCAGTCGTCGAGGATTTTTCATGAATAGGCTTTACCGGACCTCCCGCCAGGGAGTGGCCGCCCCGCGGTTCGCGCTCAATCCCCTGAACCTGGGCTTGGGCCTGCTGCTGTCCAGCGCCGTGCCTTCGGCCTGGGCCGCCGCGACCGAACTGCCGGCGGTGACCGTCACCGGCGAAGATACTTCCGGCTATCAGGCCGACAGCGCTTCGGTCGGTGGTTTCGAGGCGGCGCCATTGCTCGATACGCCGGCCTCGATTTCGGTGGTCAACGAGGCGATGATCAAGGATCAGCAGGCCCGCCTGCTCAGCGAAGTACTGCGCAACGACGCCTCGGTGGGTGAAAGCTACGCGCCGGTCGGCTACTACGAAAACTTCGTCGTGCGGGGCTTCTCCCTCAACTCCGCCAGCAGCTACAAGATCAACGGCCGCACCATCACTGGCGAGCAGAATGTCGGGCTGGAGAACAAACAGCAGGTGGAGTTGCTCAAGGGCCTTTCCGGTTTGCAAAGCGGTGCCAGCGAGCCCGGCGGATTGGTCAACTACGTGACCAAACGGCCTGGCGACGTGCGCTCGGTCACCGTCTCCACCGACGATCGCGGCAGTGGTTACCTGGCGACCGACGTCGGTGGATGGTTCGGCAGCGAGCAGCAGTTCGGCCTGCGCGCTAACCTGGCCCACGAAGACCTGCATTCCTACGTCGAACACACCAATGGCCAGCGCGATTTCGCCTCGCTGGCCTTCGACTGGAACATCAGCCCCAATGCGCTGCTGCAACTGGACGCCGAGTACCAGACCAAGGAACAGCGCTCTGCACCAGGCTATCAACTGCTCGGCGGTTCCAGCCTGCCGCACCACGCCTCGCCGAAGAAGCTGCTGGCACACCAGAGCGGTTCGAAGCCGGTCACCACCGATGCGCTGAACCTCAACGGTAATTTCGAATACCGCTTCAGCGACCAGTGGAAAGGCAACCTCAGCGCCTCGCGCAGCCGGGTGGTGATCGATGACTACAGCTCGTTCGCGTGGGGCTGCTACGGCTCCGCCAGTTGCGCCGGCGCGGCGGTGCCGAACTACTTCAGCCCCGAGGGCGACTACGACATTTACGATTTCCGCAGCCCCGACGATACCCGCCGCAACGATGAAGTGCAGGCTGCCCTCAGCGGCCACTTCGAAACCGGTGGCCTGGGCCACGAACTCAGCGTCGGGACTAGCGCGTTCCGCCGCGTGGGGGACAAACGCGATGCCATCAATCAGATGATCGGTAGCGCCAACATCAACAGCGAACCGGCGGATTTTGCCCCTTACGATGGCCCGCTCAACGATTCCTACCGGCGCCTGGACAGCCGCCAGTACGGGCTGTTCTTCAATGACCGGATCAGTTTCAACGAGCAATGGCAGGCAGTGCTGGGCGGGCGCGAAGTGCGCCTGGATGAAGAGACCTTCGACAGCCAGGGCGAGACTACCCGGCACACCCAACGCTATGAGTTCCTGCCCCAGGCCGCGCTGATCTACAAGCCGGTGCAAAACCTGTCGCTGTACACCCGCTACAGCAAGGGCCTGTCCCTGGGCGGCGAAGCAGCGTGGTTCACCACCAATGCCTATGAAATCCTCGCGCCCACCGTATCGCGACAAATCGAGGCAGGGATCAAATACGACTGGCAGCGCATCAGTCTGGCCGCGGCGCTGTTCCAGATCCGACAGGCCTACCAGTACTCGCGACCGAATGACGACGGTACGTTCACGTTCACCCAACAGGGCGAACAGAAGAACACCGGTCTGGAGCTCTCGGCCAATGGCTGGGCCAGCCAGCGCCTGCAGATCGCCGCCAGTGTCGCGGCGATCCGCGCGCGGGTCACCGACAGCGGCACGCCAGCTTATGAAGGTCACCAGGCAATCAATGTTCCGACCCTGCGCGCCAACCTCTACGGCGACTATGCCCTGCCCTGGTTCGATGGCCTGGCGCTGCTCGGCGGAGTGCAGTACAGCGCCAGCAAGTACGCCAACCGCCAAGGTGAAGTGCAGACCGGTGCCTATGCCATCTTCAACATCGGCAGCCGCTACAGCACTCGCATCGACGGATACGACACCGTGTTCCGCCTGACCGTGGACAACCTGTTCGACAAACGCTACTGGCGCGACGCCGGTGAATACATGGGCGATGGCTACCTGTTCCAGGGCGCCCCACTCACCGCGCGGCTGAGCGCCTCGATCAACTTCTAGCGTCGGGCCAACTCATGCCGGATGCATTGCTCGTAATACGTTTGCTTGATAGCAGCAGGCTTGAGACGTGAGGCACTGTTATAGGTTTGTTCGGTAATCCCCATGGCCGTCATGCGCATCCACGGCCGGGGGAATTTTCTCGATTGCAGTTTCTTGCGTGCCCCGTAAAGCGTGAAACCGGAAAGCTTCGCCGCTTGCGCGTCTGCGGCTATGTCCGAGCCCCAACTGCAGACGAAACGACTGTTCTTGCTCAGGTCCTTTGCCTGAGCCTCAAGCGAGAGCATCAGGGCAAACGTCACAGCCATCCATACCAAAGTCCGCATATCGCCAATGCCTAACCTTCTGAAAAGAAAGCAAGTTTGACAACGAAACGGAAATCGGTGGGCCAGCAGTTCGCCTCATTCTCATCTGTTTTTTTGGTCTCGATCGGCATAGCAGAATCTCCTTGACGGTGTCCGAAACTTTTTTGAGCTTTAACTGAGCCTTGCAGTCTCTAGTTTGAGAGCGTCGTGGTTATCGACAGGTCATTTGCGGCGAGCGCGCGGTCAGCCGGTGGAGGCTATCGATGTCAGATCTTGAGCATGTCATTCAGCCCTTTGATGCCAGGTTGGTGATGATCGGCTCTGGCTGTATCGGAAAAGGCGTACTTGCGCTGCTGTTGCGCCATCTTGAACTTGAACCGCAGCGACTGTTGATCCTCAGCCCCGATGACGATGGACGCTTGCTCGCGCAGGAATTTGGCGTCGCCCACCAAGCCGGGCAACTGGACCAGAGCAATTACGAGGCGGTGCTGGACCCTCTGTTGAGCGCTGGCGATTTCCTGCTCAACCTCTCGGTGGGGGTTTCGAGCCTGTCGCTGATTCAGTTCGCCCAGCGTAAAGGCGTGCTGTATCTGGACACCTGTATCGAGCCGTGGGAAGGCGGTTATACCGATCCCGACAAATCCCTGTCCGAAAGATCCAACTATGCATTGAGGGAGGCGGCACTTCAGCTTCGCAGGGAAAGTGCGCAAGGTTTGTCCACCGCTGTCTTGACTCACGGGGCCAATCCGGGGCTGGTGTCCCACCTGATCAAGCAGGCACTGGTCAACCTCGCTGAGGACTTGGGTGACACAACGCCCCAGCCCACTACTCGCGAAGAATGGGCGCAGCTGGCCAGCCGACTGAATATCCGCTGCATCCACATTGCCGAACGCGATTCGCAGTTTTCATCGCAACACAAAATCGCCGATGAGTTCGTCAACACCTGGTCCGTGGACGGTTTCATCAGTGAAGGCAGCCAACCGGCGGAGTTGGGTTGGGGCAGCCATGAGAAAGCGCTGCCCGAGGATGGCTATTACCACGCCTTCGGGTGCCAGGCCGGGATCTATCTGCAACGTCCCGGTGCCTCGACGCGGGTTCGAACCTGGACGCCCTCGACGGGGCCAACCCATGGGCTGCTCGTGACCCACAACGAAGCCCTGTCGATTGCCGACTACCTGACCCTTGGCCAGGGAAGGCAGCCGACTTACCGGCCGACGGTCCACTACGCTTATCGGCCCTGTGACGATGCTTTGCTCTCGGTGCATGAACTCGCCGAGCGCAACTGGAAACCCCAGACCCGCCAACGCCTGCTCGATGACGACATCCTTGATGGCGATGAAGAACTCGGCGTGCTGCTGATGGGGCATGCCAGCAACAGCTATTGGTATGGCTCGCGCTTATCGATCCAGCAAGCCCGGACACTCTGCCCCCATAACAGCGCCACCAGCCTGCAAGTGACGGCGGGAGTGCTGGCCGGCGTGATCTGGGCCATTCGCAATCCGCAACGTGGCATTGTCGAACCGGATGAATTGCCCTTCAGGGAGATTCTGCAGATCTGCATGCCTTACCTTGGCAAGGTAGAAGGCATTTATTCCGACTGGACGCCGCTTACCGGACGTCACTCACTGATGCCCGAGCAGACCGATGAATCCGATCCGTGGCAATTCGTGAACGTCAGGATCACTTGAAAGCCTGACGTGGTTTACTCCACGCCAGGCAACGGCTCAAATACCGGAACCGTTCTGAAATGAGTCGCCCGAACCGGACTCTCGTTGCCAGGCCCGGTGCAGAAGATCGATGACCTCTTCGTCCGATGTCTGCGAAAAATCCGTGTACCAATGCCCGATCGAGATCATCCAGTCGGGGATGAGCGGGCAAATCAGTTCGTCCACTTCATCGCGCAGCGCCTCTGCCGTCTCAACCGGTGCCACCGGCACGGCAACGACGATGCGCGATGGCGCTTGCAGGCGCGCGGCCTGTATCGCAGCCATCATCGTGGCGCCTGTCGCCAGGCCGTCATCAATCAGAATCACCACCTGATCCTTGAGCGCCACAGGTGCACGTGATGCCCGGTATAGCTGCTCGCGACGCAACAACTCCTGCGTTTCCTTTGCAACCACGGCATCGAGCGTGCGTTGATCAATACCGTTAGCCCGCAGCGCATCTTCGTTGACGATTTGTATGCCGCCACTGGCAATTGCGCCCATGGCGAACTCCTGGTGGGTCGGTACTCCCAACTTGCGCACCAGCATCAGGTCCAGGCGAACCTCCAGGGCCGTGGCGACTTCATAGGCCACCGGAACGCCGCCACGGGGTAAGGCGAGAACGATGACATCGGCTCTTTTAGCGTATTTGAGCAACGGCTCCACCAGGCCTCGGCCGGCATCAACCCGGTCATGCAAGATGGTTTGCAATGAAGGACTAGTCATTTGAAAACCTCCCTGGGGCGGGAGCCCCAAACACGGGCGTTCGTTTGACGGCGGCCATTATTCCGATCGGGGCGCCCGCCCCTAGACCGCCAGAATGCTGCAAGGCACCTGATACAGAATATGTTCGGTGGTGCTGCCGAGCAGCCGCTCCAGGCCACGGTATTGAGCTCTGCCCATCACTACCACATCCACTTGATGCACGTGGGCGAACTCACTCAACACCGAGACCGGTTGCCCCATAATGAAATGCCGACTCTCAGGGGGTACACCAAATCGGGCGGCCAGCTTGAGAAATGACGCTTCCAGGTCGTTGCGCAACTCCCTGGTCAGCTCCGAGAGCGTCAGACCGCCGCCCAGATCTGCCAGAAAAGCCGCCGAAATGTCACACGCGTACAGCAGATGCAACTCGGCATTGCACTGCAGCGCAAGGCCCGATGCCTGCAAGATGATCCGGTCATTGAGTTCACTGTTCGAAGGTTCGGTGTCTGACACGTCAACCGCGGCTACCACCTTCTGCGGCAAGGCATGGCATTCACTCCCCACCAGATAAACCGGGACCGGACAATGGCGCAATAAACGCCAATCCAGCGGCGTGAAGAACGCGCGCTTGAGCACCGGCTCATGCTGCACTTGCTTGATCAACAGATCGGGTTGCATTTGCGTGACATGGTCAAGGATGTCCTGGCGCATGTTGTCAGCCCATGCGACTTCGGTTGTCACCTCGATCCCCCGGCCTCGCATCTTTTCCGCTTGTTCATCGAGCCAGTCGCGGTGCTCCTGCAGGTAGGTTGCCCGAGCCATTTTGCGGTCGCCTTCTTCGAGCAGCGACAGAATATCCAACGAGGGGATCAGGCCGGCAATGTGCAAGCTCGCCCCGCTGGCCTTGGCCAGGGCAGCGCCATGGTTTATCGCAGGAGAATGGCGCAGCAGCGGGTTGATGATCAGTAATAACCGTTGATACTGGCTCATGGGCAGACTCCAGACAGGTTGATTCTCGACGCCGGCTCGAGAATCCAGCATCAGGCCCAGATTCGTCCCTTAAAGCCTCTTAAGCGTTGATTTATATCAACTCCCTTGAATGAGGCATTGAAAGGGCCACTTGAGAAGAATAGTTCACAACGCTGCTGTGCATCTCATGCCAGACTCATTCGCGATGGCCGTTCGCCTGAAAATCGGCAATCTGCTGCCACATCGCGATCGGGTTGGAATACATGGGGAAATGCCCGCACTGCGCAATCGGCGCCAACCGCACGCCTTGGGCCTGGATATGCGGCAGATAGGACAATGAAGCGTTCTGCTCACCGTACATGAACATGCGCGGGCATGGCAGGCCGAGGAACTTGCCCATCAAGTCGGCGTTGTCGGAAAGATCGACCATCGACTCGAAGATCCCGCGTACCGCTCCGGCACGAACCTTGTGCCGCAAGCTTGCGGAATAAAGCGCACTGGCATAAGCCGGGGCGTGTCGGGCGCGTTCGATGAAGGCGGCGAAAAACACCTCGGGATCGTCCGCCGGGTAATCGACGATCTGCCGGCTGAGGAAGCAGTCCTCCGGGGCGATGTTGCCCTCGATGTCGACGAAGCTGAGTACCCGGTCCGGGCATTGATGAGCCAGCATCAGTGCGGTCAGTCCGCCCATGGAATGGCCGACCAGATGAAAGCGTTCGATACCGAAATGCTCCAGCACCTGCAACGCGGTCTTCAGCAGAAAAGGGATGGAAATCCGCGAAAGGTCGCCGCACTGGCTTTCCCCGCAACCCGGTGCGTCATAAGCGATGAAAGGATGACCGGCGAAGGCGGCCTGCTGCACGACGTCGGCGTAGTCTTCCTTGGTCGAGCCAAACCCATGCAGGAACACAATCGGCGCCAGGACACCGTCGCGGTGAAGGGTGGCGATGTTCAGCCGGACGCCCTCCACCGTCAGAGGGATGTGCGCTTGAGTGAAGGTTTCGGGTTTGGACACGTGATGGATTCCTTGAGCGAAAAGGGTGACCGCCGGCTGCATAGCGGCCCCGGAAATCTGACAAACATTGCCTGTTTTTTGTGAGTGCTGCGCACTCAAGCGGGAGCAAGCTCCCTCGCCACAGCAGGCCGTCAATTTCGCGGGGATCGGGCCTTCTGTAAATTCCTCATTCGGGAATACCGTCATAGGTCAAACCTATCAAACTGTTTTTTGGAGCCGGGCGACCACCTCCTCCACCAGCGGATTGGGCCGATCGGCATTCCAGGCCACCGCAGTGGTCACCACATTGAGCGGCTGGCTCAGTGGTCGTAACACCACATTATCGGGGGCCAGTTTTTTCAGCGACGCCGGCACCAGGGCGATGCCTTGTCCACAACTGACGAAAGCGATTTGCGACGCGACGGAGCGCACTTCATGCAGCACGCGCGGGGAAAATCCACTGGCGCGGCAGGTCGCGATCAGATTGTCGAAGTACACCGGGCTGACCTTTCGGGAAAACATCACCAGGGGCTCGGTGGCCAGGCTCGACAGGCTGATGCGCTTGCGCGAAGCCAATGGGTGATCGCTGGGCAAAGCCACGACCAGACGATCCTCGGTCAGTGGCAGCGACTTGATCGAAGCGCCCAGGTCGCCGTCCAGACGGGCGAAGGCCAGGTCGATGTCCCCGGCTTCCAGCGCAGGCACGGCTTCGACGCTGTCGATCTCCCGCACGGACACGGTGAGGTGCGGGTAATCGACCTTCAGCTGCTCGATCAACCCGGGCAACACATCGAACATCGCCGTGGAAATCGCGCCGACAGTCAACATCCCCGACTGCCCCGCCACTGCCTCCTCCACGGCCAGTTCCAGGCGCTCCAGTTGCTCGGCGAACTTGCGCACCGCCGGCAGGATCGCGGCGCCTACCGGGGTCAGTTTCGCTCCCCGCCGCGAGCGGTCGAACAGCTTGACCTTGAGCGCCTGCTCCAGCACCTGAATCTGCTCGCTTAACGGTGGCTGGGACATTCCCAAGCGTTTGGCGGCGCGGCCGAAATTCTGTTCTTCGGCAACGGCCAGGAACAACCAGAGGTGACGAATCAAGCGGAAATTGATCATGGTTAATCCATAGGTTTAACGTATGTAACGCTTCTGTGATTAGTAATATACCTATCAAATTGTCTCGCTGACACTGGGCGCCTCCGTCACCACTGGGGCTTTCCCATGATCAATAAAAGTTTGCTGGATCGCTTGGCGGCGCTGGATACCAACACGGTCTCCGATGCGCTCGACTTCCTCGGCCTGCCGGGCGCCACCGTGGGGCTACGCCCGCTGTGGAACTGCCCGAAGATCGTCGGCCGCGCCAGTACCGTCTTGCTGGCGCCAAAATCCGACAACGTCCCCACCGTGCACCTGATTACCCCAGTGGTGGAACAGATCGACAGCGACGATCGCGTGCTGGTGATCGCCGGCGGTATCGAAGGTATTTCCTGCTGGGGCGACATCCTCGCCAACGCGGCGGCCGGCAAGCACGTACGCGGCACGGTGATCGACGGTTTCAGCCGCGACATCGACGGCAGCGAAGCGATTGGTTACCCGGTTTATGGCCGTGGGGTCACCATGATCAGTGCGCGCAACCGTGTGGTGCAGATTGATGCGGCGGTGACGATCAAGGTGGCCGGTGTCGATGTCAGCGAGGATGACTATGTCATTGCCGATACCTGCGGAACCGTATTCGTCCCCCAAACCCATATCGAAAAGGTCATCGATCTTGGCGAGCGCATCGCCCGCCGTCAGGACAGCATGGTCGAGGCCGTGCGCAGCGGCCGCTCGGTGGCCGAGGTGATGCACGACACCCAGTTCGAAGCGATTCGCGTGGAGCACGCCTGATGAATCTTGAAGATCAAACCCTGGTCGCCTTGTTTGAAGGCCTCGACACTCCTGGCGTCTCCGACGCGCTGGACAAACTTGGCCTGCCTGGACAATGCCTCGGCGTGGCGCCGCTGGACAATTACCGCAAGGTCATCGTCGGACCGGCGTTCACCGTGCAGTACGTCTCGGCCAGTGTCCCACCGGGCACGGTGGGTGATTTCATCGAAGACGTCGCACCCGGCGACGTGGTGGTGATCGACAACGGCAGCCGTACCGACTGCACCGTTTGGGGCGACATCATGACCCAGTACGCCGGCACTCGACAGATCGCCGCCACGGTCATCGACGGGGTGTGCCGTGATGTGAACAAGGCGCTGGGTGATGGCTACCCGATCTTCAGCAAAGGTCGCTTCATGCGTACTGGCAAAGACCGCGTGCAAGTGCAGTCGGTCAACCAGCCGGTGTCCATCGGCACGGCACGGGTCTGCTCCCGTGACATCGTGGTCGCCGATGCCAACGGCGTGGTAATCGTGCCTCGCGCCCGTGCCGCTGAAGTGGCGGCATGTGCCCGCCAGATCGAATCGGTCGAAGCCGACATTCGCGCCCTGATCACCCAAGGCAAAACCCTCAAGGAAGCCCGTGCTGCATTGGGTTACCACAACCTGCAGAGGAAAGTCTGATGACCACGCTCCCCTTCCCCCCGGATTTTCGCGCGCGGGCAAAAGTACTGGGCACCTCGACGCTGTATGAAGCGTCCCATCTGCCCTGCGCGGTTGACAGTGCGATCCGCCCGATCTGGGACGGCGCCTTTATCGCCGCCCCCGCCTACCCGCTGGAATGTTCGCCGGGCGATAACCTGGCCCTGCATCTGGCGATGGAACGCGTGCCCCGTGGCAGCGTACTGGTCGTGGGTACGGGTGGCTTCATCGCCGGTTACTGGGGCGAGGTGCTCACCGTGGCGGCCGAAGCGGCGGGCGTGGTTGGTTTGGTAATCGATGGCGGCGTACGCGATATCGCGGCGCTGAAGAAACGCCAGTTCCCGGTATTTGCCCGTGGTATCTCGGTCAAAGGCACGGTCAAGGCCTGCGCCCCCTCGGTGGGACAACCGTTCAATTTCAATGGTGCTTTCGTGGCACAGGGCGACCTGGTGGTGGCTGACGATGACGGCGTGGTCATCATCCCCAAGGCCGATGCGGCACGTACCCTTGCAGAAGGCGAAGCGCGCGCGAACAAGGAAGCGCAAATGATGCAGGCACTGACCGAAGGCCGCTCGACCCTGGAACTGATGAACCTGACAGACTGGAGAACCCGGGCATGAGCATCGACATTCAGCGCCTCAACCAACGCCTGGCCAGCGCACAGCCCTCGGCGACTTATCGGATCATGGATCGAGTGGCGGAACGCCGGGTACAAGGGGCGAAGATCATTTCGCTGTGTGCCGGCGAGCCCGATTTCGATACCCCCAAACATGTGCGTGAGGCGGCCATTTACGCCATCGAACACGGCCACACCCGCTATACCCAGGTCGCCGGTGTGCGCTCGTTTCGAGAAGCGGTGGCGGCCAAGTTCCGCCGCGAAAATGGTCTGGACGTGAGCTGGCAAGACACGCTGGTTTGCAACGGTGGCAAACAGGTGATCTACAACGCCCTGGCCGCCACCCTCAACGAGGGCGACCAGGTCATCGTGCCGGCGCCGTACTGGGTCAGTTACCCGGAAATGGTGCAACTGTGCGGCGGTGAAGCGCGGATCGTCATGTGCGATGCCGGTACGGGTTTCAAACTGACGCCCTGGGCACTGGCTGCCGCGATCACCCCGCAAACCCGTTGGTTAATTCTAAATTCGCCGTCCAACCCGACCGGCGCGGTGTACAGCGAGACGGAACTTCGTGCCCTGGCGGCTGTGTTGCTGGACCACCCCCACGTGCTGATTCTGGCCGATGATATCTATGAACACCTGATCTTCGACGATCAAGCGTTCTACACCCTGGCCCAGGTGGAGCCACGACTGGCGCCGCGAACCCTGACCATGAACGGTGTCTCCAAGGCCTACGCCATGACCGGTTGGCGCATCGGTTTTGCCACCGGGCCGCGCTGGTTGCTGGAGGCCATGGAAAAGCTGCAGGGCCAGCAGACCTCGGGCGCGAGCTCGGTTTCGCAGCAAGCCGCACTCGCCGCGCTGGAGGGGCCGAAAGACTTCATCCGCGAAAGCCGTGCCGCTTTCCAGGCTCGTCGCGATTTGATGGTGACGCTACTGAACGACACGCCGGGACTGGAATGCGTGAGCCCGGCGGGTGCGTTCTATGCGTTCGTCTCTTGTGCGGGGCTGATCGGCCGCACCTCGCCCGCCGGTCGAGTGCTGCACACCGACGAAGATGTCGCCCATGCGCTGCTCGACGAAGCGGACGTGGCGGTGGTGCATGGCAGTGCATTTGGTCTTGGCCCCTATATTCGCATTGCCTATGCGCTGGATGACGCTTCATTGCGCCAGGCCTGCGAGGCCATTCGTGCGTTCTGTGTAGCGTTGCGCTAAACCTGTGGGAGCGGGCTTGCTCGCGAAAGCGGTGTGTCAGGCGACATCAATGTTGACTGTGCCACCGTCTTCGCGAGCAAGCCTGCTCCCACATGTACTGCGCATGGCTGACTGGCATTGGTCGATCGCCGGTTTTGTTTGTGACTCAAGAATGGGGCACCCAGTCCCAAGAACAAACAACTCCAACATGGCCCAAACAGCATGCATCCGCAAAGACTGATCCTGCACAACGAGTTGCACGCGCGCCCTTCTCTGTATTTCGACGAGCCCGCCCATGTGTTTCATCTGGCGTTTCTGGCGAATGACGGGCAGTGCGACACCTTGCTGAGTCGCTGCTGCCCCGACCCCGTCGACCCGGATGCAGCCCAGGGCATCACCGAGCTGGAGGGCCATGCCTTGAAGTGGGAACGGCACGCAGAGTTCCTGACGCTGACGCTGGTGGTGCCCTCCTCCAGTCACGAGCCATGCTGGAGCCCGCCACCCAGGGCCTTGATGGACCGGGTCGAGCCTTTCATGCAGCACGTGATCAACGCTGTGCAGATTGTGGTGCGCACCGATACGTCTTTTTCCGGCGATCTGTCCGTTTATGGATTCAAGGATCCCAGCGGCTCTTGCATCGGCGGTGGCGATGCGACGGTCTGGAGCGACTTTCGCCTGAGCGAGGATGGCACCAACCGTTTTCTTTTCATTAACAAACGCCTGAATGCCTATCGCCTGGGACGGATGATCCGCCGCCTGCTGGAAATCGAAACCTACCGAATGATGGCTTCGCTTTCCCTCATCACCGCGAAAGCCCTGAGCACTCAGCTCAACGTCTTCGACAAGACCCTGGTCAACCTTTCGGAACGTAACGCCGGCCCCGATACCGGAAATGCGAAAGCGTTGCTGACCGATATTGCCAACCTGTCGGCGCAAGTGGTCAGCAGCAGCGCAAAAACCCGACACCGCTTCAGCGCCACCCAAGCCTATGCACAGCTGGTTTTCGAACGCCTGGGTGAACTGCGCGAAAGTCATGTGGGTGATTGCCAGCGACTGGGTATCTTCATCGAAAGGCGCTTCAAACCCACGGTCAGATACTGCGCCGTCACCGAACAGCGCCTGGAGCAACTGGCTGAAAGCGTGGCCAACCTCGGGGACTTGTTGCAGGCCCGTGTCCAGGTCGAAATGGAAGAACAGAACTCGGAAATCCTGAGGAGCCTGAACGCTCGCGCCGATACTCAAATCAAAATCCAGCGCGCCGTCGAAGGCTTGTCGATTATCGCCATCACCTATTATTTGTTGAGCCTGTTCAAGCTGTTCTACTCGGGGCTGCACGTCATGGGCGCGGACATTTCCGCGAGAGACGCTCTGCTGGCCATGACTCCGCTCGCGCTCTGCGTCCTGCTGTTTATCTTGATCAGGATCAGGAAAGCCAAAGAGCATTGATACGCGGCACCAGAATCGACCGATTCCGAAGCTGACATCCGGGATGATCCGCTACGGATCCGGCTGGCTTGGCAGAGGGCTACAACCACGCCAATGGATCCATAAAATCGTTAACAAACAGAATTAGTTTGACAAACACGCTATAAATCAACATTAATGGATCCACTAAATAACAAAAAACAGCCTTGGAGAATCTCCATGTACCCCAAGAACACCTGGTACGTCGCCTGTACGCCCGATGAAATTGCCGACAAGCCGCTAGGCCGTCAGATCTGTGGTGAAAAGATGGTTTTCTACCGCGGGCATGAAGGCAAGGTGGCGGCTGTCGAAGACTTCTGCCCTCATCGCGGCGCACCGCTGTCTTTGGGCTATGTGGAAAACGGCAACCTGGTATGCGGCTATCACGGCCTGGTGATGGGCTGCGACGGCAAGACCGTGGAAATGCCCGGGCAGCGGGTTCGCGGCTTTCCGTGCAACAAGACATTCGCCGTGGTCGAGCGTTATGGATTTGTCTGGGTCTGGCCCGGCGATCAGGCGTTGGCCGACCCGGCGCTGATCCATCATCTGGAATGGGCGGTCAGCGATGAGTGGGCCTATGGCGGCGGCCTGTTCCACATCCAGTGCGACTATCGCCTGATGATCGACAACCTGATGGACCTGACTCACGAAACCTACGTTCACGCGTCCAGCATCGGACAAAAGGAAATCGACGAAGCACCGCCGGTGACCACGGTTGACGGCGACGAGGTGGTCACCGCCCGGCACATGGAAAACATCATGGCCCCGCCTTTCTGGCGCATGGCCCTGCGCGGCAACAATCTGGCCGACGATGTGCCGGTGGACCGCTGGCAGATCTGCCGCTTCACCCCGCCCAGCCATGTGCTGATCGAAGTCGGCGTAGCCCATGCCGGCAAAGGCGGTTATCACGCCCCCCAACAGTTCAAGGCGTCGAGCATCGTCGTCGACTTCATCACGCCGCAAACCGAAACCTCTATCTGGTACTTCTGGGGCATGGCACGCAATTTCAACCCGCAGGATGAAGCCTTGACCGCGAGCATTCGCGAGGGTCAGGGCAAGATTTTCAGCGAGGACCTGGAGATGCTCGAACGCCAGCAACAGAACCTGCTCAGCCATCCCCAGCGCAACTTGCTCAAGCTCAATATCGACGCCGGCGGCGTGCAGTCGCGCCGAGTTCTGGAACGCCTGATCGGCCAGGAACAAACGCTGCAGGAGTCAATGGCATGATCGAAGTCCTGGTGGTATCCCGCAACAACGAAGCCCAGGACATCTGCAGCTACGAGCTGGCCAGCCTCGATGATCAACCGCTGCCGACCTTCAGCGCCGGTGCCCATATCGATGTGCATCTGCCCGGCGGCTTGATCCGGCAATATTCCCTGTGCAACCACCCTGAAGAACGCCATCGCTACCTGATTGGCGTGCTCAAGGATCCGACCTCTCGCGGTGGTTCACTGGCCATGCACGAGCAGATCCACCCCGGCACGCGGCTGTCTATCAGCGAGCCACGCAATCTGTTTCCATTGGCGCATGAGGCCCGGCGCAGCCTGCTCTTCGCCGGCGGTATCGGCATTACCCCGATCCTGTGCATGGCCGAGCGCCTGGCCCACAGCGGCGCGGATTTCGAGTTGCACTACTGCGCCCGTTCGCGAGAGCGCGCGGCCTTTGTCGAACGCCTGCAACACTCGGCTTTTGCAGACCGGGTGTTCCTGCATTTCGATCAGGAACCCGACACCGCGCTGGACGCGGCCAAGGTCCTGGCCACACCTCAGAACGATGTGCATTTATATGTGTGTGGCCCCGGCGGTTTTATGCAGCACGTGTTGGACACGGCCAAGGCCAAAGGCTGGCAGGAGCAATGCCTGCATCGCGAGTACTTCGCCGCCAGCCCCGTTGACACTGGCGCCGATGGCAGTTTCTCGATCAAGGTCGCCAGCAGCGGCCAGGTCTTCGAGGTGCCGGCCGACAAGAGCGTGGTGCAGGTGCTGCAAAATCAGGGCATCGAGATCGCCATTTCTTGCGAACAGGGCATCTGTGGCACCTGCCTGACTCGGGTGCTGGAGGGCGTGCCGGAACACCGTGACCTGTTCCTCACCGAGGATGAACAGGCCTGCAACGACCAGTTCACCCCTTGCTGCTCGCGCTCGAAAACGCCGCTGCTGGTGCTGGATATCTGAAAGAGTCGCGCCTATTCCGAGCGGAGGATGACCTTCATCCGCTCTTCGGCCGTCGCCGAGCCGAATATCTCGGCATAACGCAACGTGGCGTTGGCGTGCTCGCGCATGATCGCTTCGGCACGTGCGCCCTGGCGGTTGACCAGGGCATCGAACACCGAATGGTGTTGCATGTGGGCGTAGTTGAAGCGTCGGTATTCCCGGACCATGTCGTTGCGGTCCACTGCCAGGGCTGTAACCGAAGCGAAGGGCAAATGATCGTTGCGCGCCAGTGCGTCGGCGATCGCCGGGTTGTGGCTGCCTTCGACAATCACTTCGTGAAAACGCATGTTGAGGTCGTGATAGACCTCCAGGTCCTCGATGGTCACAAACCCCTTGTCGAACAGTTGATCACCTTGCATCAGGCACTGTTCAAGGGTCGCCCGGGCCTCGTCCGATAGCCCGCGCTCGGCGGTCTGACGCGCCGCCAGGCCTTCGAGTACACCCCGCACTTCAACCGCACCGGCAATGTCATCGGGGCTGACCGAACGCACCTGAAACCCGCGCCCGCCAAAGCGCACCAGCAAGCCTTCCTGCTCCAGTGTGCGGAAGGCCATGCGCACCGGCATTCGCGAGACACCAAACAACTCTGCGGTGGGAATTTCCATCAAGCGCTCGCCAGCCGCCAGTTCGCCTGAGGCGATCATTTTGCGCAACGCGACCAGCACCGTTTGACCGGGCTTACTCATCCAGGCAACTTCCAGAAAGGTGGGTCTGCATAGTAACGCAAGACAGTGACGCAAGGATTGGGCTGACTGCAGCAAAGACCTCGGGGTTTTGCTTCAGCCTTGATACGCCGGGTTTTCGATCAGCAGAGCCATGCCCTGCCCGCCACCGACACACGCGGCGGCGATGCCATAGCGCAGATTGCCCTCGCGCAATTGCCTGGCCAGGGTCAGCACCAGGCGCAAACCCGTGGCGGCCAAAGGATGTCCCAAGGCAATCGAGCCGCCCCGCCGGTTGAGCCGATCACCGTCCAGTTCAAGCGCCTGGGCCACAGCCAATACCTGAGCGGCCTGGGCCTCATTGATTTCCAGCAATCCGATGTCACCAAGGGCCAAACCGCTGCGTTGCAGAAGCAGCTGGATGGCTGGCACTGGCCCTATCCCCATGAATTCCGGTGCCACGCCTACCACGGCACTGGCCAGCAAATGGGCCAATACCGGACGTCGGGCGGCAGACGCTCGCCCCACCAGCGCGGCCGCCGCGCCATCGACCACCGCGCAACTGTTGCCGGCCGTTTGCACACCGCCGGCATGCACCGCCCGCAACCGGCCCAAGGCGTCCAGATCGGTGGGTCGCGGGTGGCTATCACGCGTGACGCGGTCCACGCCCCGTGGCAACTGGATACTGCGTGGCTGATAGCTGGCCAGTTCAAAGCGCTCATTGCCGAGCGCCACCAGCTCCGGTTCAAACCAGCCGTCAGCCTGGGCCTGCAGCGCGAGTTGATGGCTGTCGAGGGCATAGCGATCCACCTCTTCGCGGCTCAGGCCGTGCCGCCGGGCCAGGTTGTCGGCGGTGGTGATCATGTCTCCGCCCGGGGCCGGGTCGTAGAGGGCTTCCCAGAGAAAGTCCTTGAATTCCACGCCCGCACCGAGCCGGAAACCGCTGCGGTGGGTATAGGCGGCAATCGGGTTGCGCGACATGGATTCAGCCGCCACGCACAGCGCCAACTGCACGCCGTCATCCAGTTGCCTGGCGGCCTGCCGCAAGAGTTCGAAACCGGTGGCGCAGATGCGCTGCACACCCAGCGCCGGTGTCTCTTGCGGCACGCCACTGTAAAGGCCGATATGCCGAGGCAGCAGGTAAGCATCAAAACTGGCCTGAGCCATGGAGCCGGCCAACACGCTATCGACCAACGATGGATCAATAGCGGCGCGGGCCAGCACCTCGCGCCCGACCTTGATCCCCAAGTCGATCGGCGAAACCTGGGCCAAGGCGCCGCCGAGATCGACCCAAGGCGTGCGCAGTGCTTCGAAAATGGCCACATCGCCAAAGCACGAATACTGCCCCGCACCGCTCACGGCAGAGGTCCGGCACGCAAGATGGAAGGTTCTTCGCCGCGATACAGCGCCTCGACCTTGTCGGCGCGCCACTGCAACACCGCGCGCTGGTTGATCGAGCCCTTGTCGGTGATTTCACCGCGGTCGATGGAGGCGGGTTCGTCGAGCAGCGCGATCCATTCCAGGCGGCTGGCATTCCCGGTGGCGTCGCGGTTGAGCCGTTGCAGCCAATCGCCGAACCATTCTCGCACCGGCGTGCTGGCCAGGACTTCGGCATCGCTGGCGTGCGCACTCAAACCGGCCAGACGCCGGCATTCGTAAAGACGGGGAAAGACCAGCGCACCCAGGCACTCGCGGTCCGGCGCGGCCACCACCAGGTCCTGAACATAGGGCGAGCCTTCAAGCACTGCGCGATTGCGCAACGGGCCGACGCTGACAAACACGCCGGAGCTCAGTTTGAAGTCCTCGGCAATGCGCCCGTCGAACATCAGCCCCAGTTGTGGATCGCGGGCGTCGGCCAGTTTCAATGCGTCGCCGGAACAGTAGAAGCCCTGCTCGTCGAACACTTCGGCGGTCTGCTGTGGCGCACGCCAGTAACCCGGCATGATGTGCGGCCCGCGAAAACGCCCCTCCAGCTTGCCGTCCACCGGCACCAGCCGCACTTCGCAACCGGGTGCCGGCAGGCCGATGTAGCCGGCCATGGACAATGGCCCGGTGGTGAACGTGCAGGACGGTGCCGCCTCAGTCATGCCGAGCCCGGCCATCATGCGAATGCGTTCGCCACAATGCTGTTCGGCGACCCGGTCCAGGCGATCCCAAACGCGCTGGGACAAACCGGCGGCGGCGAAAAAGAACAGCTTGATGCGCGAGAAGAAACATTCACGCAACTCGCTATCCTGCTCCAGCGCGTTGACCAGTTCTTCCCAGCCTTTGGGCACGGTGAGGTACGCGGTGGGCGATATTTCCTTGAGGTTGCGCAGTGTTTCAGCAAAACCCTGGACGGTCGGCTTGCCGTCGTCCAGATAAAAAGTGCCGCCGTTGTACAGCACGATCCCGACGTTGTGGCTGCCGCCGAAGGTGTGATTCCACGGCAGCCAGTCCACCAGCACCGGAGGTTCTTCGCCGAACACCGGAAAAGTCTGCAACAGCATCTGCTGGTTGGCGCAGAGCATGCGCTGGGTGGTGATCACTGCCTTTGGCAATTTGGTGGAGCCTGAGGTAAACAGGAACTTGGCGATGCTGTCCGGCCCGGTAGCCGCGAAAGCGCAATCGGCCTCGGCACTGCCGGGTTGTTCCAGCAGGCTGGCAAAGCTCGCCTGATGGCGGCCAGGAATTTTACCGCGCACGGTGATCAGCGGCGTTTCAACCGGCAGCACCGCATCGATCGCCCGCTGATAGGCCGCAGCGTCGCTGACGAACACCAGGCCCGGTTGCAGCAGATTGCAGACATGTCGCAGCTTGGCGAAATCCTGGGACAACAGCGAATAGGCAGGAGAAACCGGGCAGTAAGAAATCCCGGCATACATCGCGCCCAAGGCAATCTGTAAATGCTCGATGTCGTTGCCCGAGAGAATCGCCAGCGGTCGTTCCGCCGAAAGCCCATAACCGAGCAGGCCTTGGGCAATGGCGCGGACGCTGGTCAGCATCTCGGCGTAACTCACGCGGCGCCAGTCGCCGCCGTTCTGGCGAGCAGCGATAAAGGTCTGTTGCGGGCGCACATGGGCCCAATGCACCAGGCGATCCAGCAAACGTACAGGCAACTTGGCCAAGGGTTCCAGGGAGCGCATATGCAGGATGCCCTGCTCTTCGCTGACCTCGACCGCAGGATGACCGATGGACACCTGGCGATAGCGCGGCGCGTTGGCTTCGGTCTGGGGTGGCGATCTGAATTCGGAACTCACGTGCTTGCTCTCCATCAAGGCACGCACCGGCTCGCAGAAATGCGTTCAACCGGGGCATGGCAGCCAGTGGCTGCAGCCTCTTTATTGTTATGTCTGCCTGCACACGGGCAACGATTGCTCTCAAGCGTTCGCTTGCCCGACGGTGCGGCGGATGCTCAGATCGGGTAGTGCCGCGGGCCGTTCTGCAAGGTCACCCAGCGTAACTGGGTGAAATGCTCGATAGACGCCTTGCCGCCAAAACTGCCATAGCCGCTGGACTTGACCCCGCCGAAGGGCATCTGCGCCTCGTCGTGCACGGTCGGGCCGTTGATATGGCAGATGCCCGACTCGACTCGCTGGGCCAGGGCCAGAGCACGGCCGGTGTCGCGGCTGAAGATCGCCGCCGACAAGCCGAACTCGGAATCGTTGGCCAGGCGCAGCAGTGCTTCATCGCCCTCGCCACGCACCACCACCGCCACCGGGCCGAAGGACTCTTCGCGGTACAGGCGCATGGCATCGGTGACGCCGTCGAGCAAGGTCGGCTGCAGAATGCTGCCCGCAAGCTGGCCGCCCGTGACCAGGGTTGCTCCCTTGTTGAGGGCATCGTCGATCAACAGTTTGATGCGTTCACCGGCGCTGCTGTCAACCAGTGAACCGAGCACCGCACCTTCGGCGTTGGGGTTGCCGGCGGGCAAAGTGGCGATCTTCGCCGCGAGTTTGGCGACAAAGGCATCGGCCACTTTGGCATCGACGATCAGGCGCTCGGTGGACATACAGATCTGCCCCTGATTAAAGAAGGCGCCGAAGGCCGCAGCCTCCACCGCTGCGTCCAGGTCGGCATCCTCCAACACCAGGAACGGCGCCTTGCCACCCAGTTCCAGCAACGCCGGTTTGAGATGACGCGCCGACAGTTCACCGACGATGCGCCCGACATGGGTCGAGCCGGTGAAGTTGACCCGACGCACCGCAGGGTTGGCGATCAGCCGCTCGACAATTGCCGCTGCATCCTGAGGCGCGTTGCTGATGACGTTGACCACGCCATCACCGAGGCCTGCGTCCTGCAACACCTGACCAATCAGCCGGTGCACCGCCGGGCTCAGTTCCGACGCCTTTAGCACCACGGTGTTGCCGCAGGCCAACGGCATGGCGATGGCGCGGGTAGCGAGGATCACCGGGGCGTTCCAGGGCGCGATACCCAGCACCACGCCGCAGGGTTGACGCAAGGCCATGGCGAAGCTGCCGGGCACATCGGAGGGAATGACTTCGCCGGTGATCTGAGTGGTCATGCACGCCGCTTCACGCAGCATGTTCGACGCCAGGTGCACATTGAAACCGTACCAGTTGGCCATGGCGCCGGTCTCGCCGGCTGCCGCGATGAATTCCGCGCTGCGGGCCTGCAACTGCTCGGCCGCACGCAACAACCGAGTGCGTCGTTCATTGGGGGCGAGGGCCGCCCAGGTCGGAAATGCCGCTTTGGCCGCGGCCACGGCGGCGTCGGCATCTTCCAGGGTGGCGGCGGCAACCCGTGACACGACTTCGCCGGTCACCGGATTACGCCGTTCGAAGGTTCGTCCGTCTCGGGCGGGGCACGACTGGCCGCCGATCAGCAGGGGCACGTCCAGCATGGTGATTCCTCTTTATTGTCTTTATCGGGAATACGTTCGAGGGGCTCACAGTAGCGCCTGGGCGCCGGGGCAAACAGCTGGCAGACGCTCGATCGCCCGGCCAGCTCGCCCTGATTCAATGCCGGGGTTCAGCGCTTGTAAGCCTGCAAACCGGGCTTGATGCTCTTGTCGTCGAGGAACTGCTTCATGCCCTGCTCGCGGCCACCTTCGGTGTCCAGCAGGCGCGACTGATCTAGCTTGGCGTAGAGGTAATCTTCGTTCTGCTCCCAAGTCAGTTCGCGGCAACGTTTGAAGCCATGCTTGGCCGCCCGCAGCACCACCGGGTTTTTCTCCAGCAGGTTACGCGCCAGCTCGATCGTCACTTCACGCAGTTGCGCCAGGGGTACGCTCTCGTTGACCAGGCCCATCTCGGCGGCTTTCTGCCCGCCAAAGGTCTTGCCGGTCATGATGTAGTACAGCGACTGGCGATGGCCCACGGTGTCGGCCATGGCCTTGCTCACCAGGTTGCCTGGCGGGATGCCCCAGTTGATTTCCGACAGGCCGAAGGTCGCTTCATCGGCGCAGATCGCCAGGTCGCAGGCCACCAGCGGGCTGAAACCGCCACCGAAGCACCAACCGTTAACCATGGCGATGGTTGGCTTGGCATACATACGCAGCAGTTTCCATTGCCATTGAGAGGCTTCGCGACGAATTTTTTCCTGAAGGATTTCCGGGCCGGCGTCCACTTCGCGGAAGTATTCCTTGAGGTCCATGCCTGCAGTCCAGGCTTCGCCAGCACCGGTCAGTACCAGCACACCGGCGTCCGGATCCTGCTCCAGGGTTTCCAGAACGTCGATCATCTCGCGGTTCAATGTCGGGCTCATGGCGTTGCGTTTTTCCGGGCGGTTGAGAATGACCCAGGCGATGCCCTCCTCGATCTCGACCTTGACGGTTGTCCAGCGACCTTCGTAATTGCTCATGGCGTTGCTCTCTTGTTCTTGGCTTGACGATGGGTAAAAACTAAACCCCAATATTAGTTATGTCAATTAACTATTAATCAAATTAACAGAATATTTTTTGTCCCTAAAACAAGCGCAACGCCCAGAGATCTGAAAGAGGTCATGGCTATCCCCGGCCAATCTCGGCAAACTAGATAGTCTTCTTAACCGCCAGCCTGAGGATTCACCCTGCAATGGCCAAGTCTTCCAAGATTGCCGCCGCCCCCGAGGCCCCTGCCGACAGCACCGAAACCCAGGTGCCGCTGGATTCCGCCCTGGACGATCTGATCGGTTACGCCATGCGCCGGGCGCAGCTGAAACTGTTCCAGAACCTCATTGGTCGACTCTCGGCCCATGACTTGCGACCGGCGCAGTTCTCGGCCCTGGCGATCATCGACCAGAATCCCGGGCTGATGCAGGCCGATCTGGCCAAGGCTTTGACCATCGAGCCACCGCAAGTGGTGCCGCTGCTGAACAAACTGGAAAGCCGGGCACTGGCGGTGCGGGTGCGCTGCAAACCGGACAAGCGCTCCTATGGAATTTTTCTCAGCAAGACCGGCGAGGCCCTGCTCAAGGAGCTGAAACTGATCGCGGCCGAGAGCGACCTGGATGCAACGTCCAACCTCGACAGCCAGGAACGCGAAGAACTGCTCAGGCTGCTGAAGAAGGTCTATCAAGCCTGAAACGCCAACGCCGGCGCGTTCCTGGGGGAGCGGCCGGCCTCGTGGCAGGTAAAACGACTTACCAGATCGGTACGGTGTAGAGCACCAGAAAGCGGGTTTGGTTTTCATCGCGAAATGCCGCGCCGGCGGGGAAGTCATTGCGATAGATCGACTTACGCGCCATCAGCCCGACGTTCTTCAGCGGGCCACTCTGGATGACATACCCCAGTTCCATCTGGAACTCTCGCTCCTTGCGATCGTCGGCATTCAGTGCCGTCAGCTCGATATGGTCACCGCGCACATAACGTAGCCGGCTCTTCAGCCCAGGCACCCCGGCGGCGGCAAAGTCATAGTCGTACATCGCCTGCCAAGTCCGTTCCTTGGCATTGAGGAAGTCCGAACTCATGGTCAGTTCACTCATGCCCATCAACTCGGTGCCTGACACATAAGGCGTTGCTGTATCTCCACTGGCGTGCATATAGCCCAGGCTCAGGCGATGGCCGCCGAAGCGATAGCCGAACAGCGCCGAAAGGTTTCGGTTGTCCACCTTGCCGGCCTTGGCGCTGCCATCCTCATCGCTGAAAAAGCTGCGCAGATCGGTGGTCAGCGTACCCTCGCCCACCTGCAGATTGTGCAGCAAGGCCAGGGTGTTCTGCTGGTACAGGTCTGCCACTTCGGCGTGATAGGCACGCAGACTGAGGTCCTTGTTCACCTGATAATCGCCGCCGACATAGGCCATGTGCGATGAAGTGGCCGCGCCGTTGAAACGCCGGTTCGGCGAGGCGATGCTCATCGGCTGGTAGTCCGTGGAATCACGCTTGTTGATGCGATCGATGTAGCCGGTATTGAGGGTCAGCCCGTCGATGTCCTTTGAGCTTAGGGTGGTGCCGCGAAAAGTCTGCGGCAACAGCCGCGACGGGCTGGCGAAAGCGAACGGCAGGAAGATCGACACATCACCGGTTTTAACCGTGGTCTGGGCAAAACGCATCTTGGCGGTCATGGCCAGGCGCGAATACTCGTCCGCCGCCCGTTTGTCGCTGCGGGATACCGGCAGCAACTCGGTGCCGCTGCGGTCCGGCGACGAGTCCAGCTTCACCCCCATCAGCCCGCGGGCATCCAGGCCGAAGCCGACAGCCCCCGGGGTAAAGCCCGACTCCACATTCATGATGAAACCCTGAGCCCATTCCCTGGTCGCGGTTTTCGCCCCGTCATCCTTGTAGTCCCGGTCCAGGTAGTAATTGCGCAAGGTCAAGGTGCCGTGGCTGTCGTCAATAAAGCCTTCGGCCAGCGCCGGGGTGGCAATCACACTCAAGCCCAGCAGGACCAGGCGGGGTGCGCGAACAGGTAAGGCTGAAGTCGCCGCAAGGGCGTTCCAAGGGAGCGTTGGCATGTTCGATGTCCACTTATTGTTGTTGTTTTTTGAACGGGATCGCCAGGGTTGCCCCAGGAATCTCAGGCCAGAGAATGGAAAGAGCTGAGGGTGGCGTCAATCCACAATGACCGATAAACGAACATTAATATTATTATCTATTTTTTAGATCAATCTTCAGTCATACGTCATGACATTGATTTATATGGAATTAATGACATTTTATAGCGAATATCCTTGACCGTTCATTTTTTAGTTATCTTTGTTAATCTTAATTTCAACCTGTCACCGCTTTAGGCGAGCAGGCTCGCGCTCACCCGTCAGCACACCCACAAAAACAATAATGAGGTTCGCCATGGACACCCCATCACGTCGTACGACGCTGACCATCGCCCTGTGTTTTATCGTTGCACTGATTGAAGGCTTCGACCTGCAAGCTGCCGGCACTGCTGCCGCGGGCTTGCGCCAGACCTTTGCCCTGGACCCGAAAATGATGGGCTGGGTGTTCAGTGCCGGCATCATCGGTTTGCTGCCGGGCGCCTTCTTCGGCGGCTGGATTGCCGATCGCATTGGTCGCAAGAAAATCCTCATCGCAGCGGTGCTGCTGTTCGGCGTGTTCTCGCTCAGCACTGCCTACGTCAGTACTTTCTCCAGCCTGCTGTTGGCGCGTTTCATGACCGGCCTGGGCCTGGGCGCCGCCCTGCCCAACCTGATCGCCCTGTGCGCCGAAGCCGTGGGAGAGCAACGCCGAGGTACCGCCATCAGCATCATGTATGCCGGCGTGCCATTGGGTGGAGCACTGGCGGCGGTGGTCGCCATGCTGTTCACCGATCATTGGCAGGCGACCTTCATCATCGGCGGTCTCGCGCCGTTGCTGGTGGTGCCGCTGATGATCCTGTTGCTGCCCGAGTCCAGCGCCTTTCGCCAGCAACAAGCGACCGTCAATGTGGCGCGCGCATCAACCGGCCAGGCACTGTTCGGCGAAGGCCGGGCTCGCGTCACCCTGGCGTTGTGGCTGAGTTACTTCTTCACCTTGACCGTGATGTACATGTTGCTGAACTGGCTGCCATCACTGCTGCTGGAACAGGGCTTCAGCAAACCCCAGGCGGGCCTGGTGCAGATGCTGTTCAATATCGGCGGCGCCCTCGGCTCCCTGCTCGGCGGACTGCTGCTGGATCGCTGCAACGGCATCAAGGTGGTGCTGTTTGTCTATACCGGATTGCTGGTGGCGCTGGCCGGGGTCGGCCTGTCGGCGGGCATTGTCCCGATGGGCATCGCCGGGTTTGCCGCAGGGTTGTTTGTGATGGCTGCGCAACTGGTGCTTTACGCGCTGGCACCGCCGTCGTACCCAACCTCGGTGCGTGCCACCGGCGTCGGCGCGGCAGTGGCCATCGGGCGCCTGGGGTCAGTGGCCGGGCCCTTGGCCGCTGGGCAGATTCTGGCGGCCGGGGCCGGCACCACCGGGGTGTTGCTGGCGACCTCACCCGGGTTGGTGATTGCAGCGCTGACCATCATCAGCGTGATTGCCCGTTCGGTCCCACTAACTGTATCGATGGAAAAGGCCAAGGCCTGATTCCCGTCAGTTAAAACGCGAGACCTGTGGGAGCGAGCAAGCCTGCTCCCACAGGGTCCGGCGTGCCGAGCCCTTCAGCTCTCCTTGACCCACTCCACAAGCACGCTCGCCTCAGGCTTTTTTGCGAAGACCTTCTGCGGCAGCAGCATCCAGGCCAGTGCCGGCAGCAGGATCAAGGCACCGAGCATGTTCACCAGGAACATGAAGGCCAGCAGGATGCCCATGTCGGCCTGGAATTTGATCGGCGAGAAGGCCCACGTCGATACCGCGACCGCCAGTGTCATGCCGGTCAGTAATACCACTTTGCCGGTGAACAACAGCGCCTGGTAATAGGCCTGTGCCAGAGTGTCACCGGCACGCATTCGAGCCAGGATCACGCTCAACACATAGAGCGCATAGTCGATGCCGATGCCCACGCCGAGCGCGATGACCGGCAGTGTCGCCACTTTTACTCCCATGCCCAGCCCCACCATCAGCGCCTCGCAAAGAATCGAGGTGAGCATCAGCGGCAGCATCGCGCAAAGGGTTGCACGCCAGCTACGGAAGGTCAGCAGGCAAAGCAGGCTGACCGCGCCATAGACCCAGAACAGCATCTCGTGCATGGATTTTTTCACCACGATATTGGTCGCGGCTTCGATGCCGGCGCTGCCGGCGGCCAGCATGAATTTGACCTCTGGCACCTGATGCGCAGCGATGAAGGCTTCGCTCGCCTCCACCACCCGATTCAGGGTATCGGCCTTGTGATCGGACAGGTAAACGTACAGCGACAGCATCGAACAGCCCTGATTGAACAGCTCCCGCGGTGCACGAGTCTGCACCGCACCCAGCGCGCCGTCATTGGGGATCAGCTCATACCACTTGAAGTTGCCTTCGTTGTAGCCGGCCGTGGCGATCTTGCTCAGCGCTGCCATTGAAGTGGTCGACTCCACGCCAGGCAATTGCTCCAGTTGCCAGGCCAACGCGTCCACCGCAGACAGGCTGGCGTAGCGCGTGCACTGATCTTCCGGCGTCTTGATCATGATCACGAAAATATCGGAACTGGCCGCATAGTTTTGGGTCATGAACAGCGCGTCGCGGTTGTAGCGCGAGTCGGCGCGCAACTCCGGGGCGCCAGGATCGAGATCGCCGATTTTCAGGTTCAGGCTCACGGCAAAACCGAATGCTGCCAGCAGTAGGCCGCCCAGCATGGCGCCAATGGCCCAGCGCCGCTGGGTGAACAAATCGAGCACACGCCACAACGGATGCTTGATCTGTGCTTGCAGCTCGGCGGTTTCCGAACTCAGGCTGCGTTGCGCCGCTGCCGGGCTGACACCGATATAGCTGAGCAGGATCGGCAGCAGAATCAGATTGGTGAAGATCAGCACCGCCACGCCGAGGCTGGCGGTGATCGCCAGGTCCTGAATCACCCGGATGTTGATCAGCAGCAATACGGCGAAGCCCACCGCATCGCAGAGCAAAGCGGTCATCCCGGCGGCAAACAGTCGGCGAAAGGTATAACGCGCGGCCACTACCCGGTGGGTGCCACGACCGACGTCCTGCATGATACCGTTCATCTTCTGCGCGCCATGGCTCATGCCGATGGCAAACACCAGAAACGGCACCAGCGCCGAGTACGGGTCCAGCTCAAACCCAAGTATCGCGAGCAGGCCCATCTGCCAGAGCACGGCCACCAGCGAACAGGTCACAACCACCAGGGTGCTGCGCGCGCAGCGGGTGTAACCGAAAAGCACCACCACGGTCACCACTACGGCCATCACGAAGAACAACAAGACCTGGGTCAGCCCCTCGATCAGATCGCCAACGATTTTGGTGAACCCGGTGATGTGGATGCGCAGTTCATCGGTCTGGTACTTGTCCCGCAGCGCCTCCAGCTGCCGGGAGAACTCGCCGTAGTCCAGGGCTTTGCCGGTCTGCGGACTGACTTCGAGCAACGGCACGAAGATCACGCTGGACTTGAAGTTGCCGGCGACCAATTGGCCGACCTCACCGGAACGGGCGACGTTGGTCCGCACCTGCTCGATGCTGGTCGCCGAGCCATCGTAATCGTCGGGGATCACGGTGCCGCCATCGAGCCCCTCCTCGGTCACGGCGGTCCAGCGCGTGGTCGGGGTCCACAACGACTTCATGTAGGGGCGGTCGACACCCGGCAGCAGATAAAGCTCGTCGTTGAGCCTGGCCAGGGTGTCGAGGTAATCCTTGGTGAAGATGCTGCCCTGCTTGACCTCCACGGCAATCCGCAACGAGTTGCCCAGACCGCTCAACTCGCTGCGATTCTCCAGGAAGTTGGCGACATAGGGGTGCCCCGTAGGGATGGTCTTCTCATAACTGGCGTTGATACCGATGCGCGTGGCTTGCCAACCGAGCACCAGCGTCACCAGCAGACACAGCAGGATCACCAACGGTCGATGGTTGAAGATCATTCGCTCGGCGAAGTTGCCCGACGCCTGGTCGAAGTCTTCCAGGCGGCCGATCACGGTTTGGGTTTTGTCGTCTTTCAAGTCTGACTCCTGTTGCACGGGCCATGGCCCGATAGCGCTACACCGTGAAGTTTCAAGGTTTGGCGGAGGCCCGCGGATCCTGATCAGTGGCCACGCCACTCAAGCCGACGCTGGCCAGACTGCCGTCGGCTGTCTGTTGCACGGCAGCGACCGTCCCGCCGCTGCGGCTCTGGCGCTTGTCGAAGCTGCGACCCTGGTCATGGCTGAACAAAAGTTCACCGCTCTGACTGGCCAACAGCAGGCTGCCGTCACGCAGCTCGATGGCGGTCGCCAGTGTTGATTCGATGCCGGTGTCGAGGCGTCGCCAACTGCTGCCACGGTCCTCGGACCACCAGGCGTTGCCGCGCAATCCATAGGCAATCAACGCTCCTGCTCGGGTGCCAAGCAGACCGAAGAAGCTGCCTTCATAAGGTGATTTCAGAGGCTGGAACGAATGCCCGGCATCGGTCGAACGCAACAACAGACCGCGCTCTCCTACCAGCAGCAGGTTGTTACCCGAAGCGCGAATGCCATAAAGATTCAGGCCCTGCGGATTGTCCACATGCTGCATCCACGGCCGCCAGCTTCGCCCGCCGTCGTCGGTGCGATAGATCTGGTTGTAGGCGCCAACGATGTAGCCATGCAGGCGGTCACTGAAGTACAGGTCGAGAAACGGTTTATCCGGCCCGTCATCCAGCATCTGCCGTGCCTGCGCAAGGTTGCTGGCGCCGCCCGGCTGATGGGCATCGCGCTCCGCGGCCTGCACCGCCAGCGCGGCGGCACGCTCACCGTCGAGTTGCTTGTGCCAGGTTTCGCCACTGTCCTCGGTGTGCAACACCACCCCCAGATGACCGACCGCCCAGCCCTGCTCGGCATCGACAAATTGCACCGCGGTCAGGCTGACGCTGACCGGCACACGGGCCTGGCGCCAAGTCATTCCAGAGTCATCCGAGAGCAACACGATGCCTCGCTCGCCGACCGCCACCAGACGCTCGCCAGCCCGGGCCAACCCAAGCAATACCGCGCGCGCGGCCTTGGCGGTCGGCAGTGCCGGCTGCTGTAGCACAGCAAACGTCGCGGCCTGTGCAACCATGGACGTGCTCGCCAACAGACACAACGCCAGCGCGCAGGCACTCCATCGCAGACCGAAACTCGCAAAGATTTTTTCAACGTTCATGTCTTTATCCCGCCTGGAAAATCGCCAGCGACCGCGACGAGTTTTTCGCTCGTCACGGCGCTCCATAGTTCAACGCATGTTTTCGTTGGCCATGGCATCCGGTGTGTAAAAGGAAGCCGAAGGTTTTGCGATCGTCTGGTACTGGACCGCCAGATCGTTGCTCGAAGAGTTAAGGAAGTAGGCGCCGGTATCGAGGTTGTAGCTGCCCCACATGACTTGCGCAGTGAGCGCCGGCAAGTCCGGTGCCAACAGCGTCAGCGAATACATCTGCCGACCCAGTTTGCCCTGAGCGTCATACCCGTCGACCATCAGGATCTGCCAGGAGTCCTCGTCGACGTAGTAGGTCCGATGCGGCACCACATGGCGCTTGCCGGATTTGAGCGTGGCCTCGACCACCCAGACCCGATGCTTCTCCCAGCGCACCAGATCAGGATTGAGGAAGTTCTGTTTGACCAGGTCGTCGCTCTTGGCCAAGCCGGCGCGGTTATTGTTGTAGGGGACGATCAGTTCTTTCTTGCCCGCAAGCTTGAGATCGTAGCGGTCGGTAGGCCCGAACAGCATGAACGCTTCGTCAAACAGACCGACGCCAGAGGTGACGAAGTCCGGGGTGTCGTAGGCGATGTTTGGCGCTCGGCGTACCCGGCGCTGGCCGACCAGATACTGCCAGGCCGCACGGTTGGCCGGGTCCATGTCCCAATGGGTCATCAGGCCTTCGCCGGCCTTGGATGACGGGAGTTCGGTCAGCAGTTTGCCAATCTGGTACTTGCCGGCAAAATTTTCCAGGCTGCCGCTTTCGGAGTAGTAGGGAAACTGATAGCTGAACAGGGCTCGGGTTGCCTGGACCTTCTTGCCACCGGCGGTCATCAGCCAGGTATCAAAAGGTGCGCTGATGGTCTCGCCGCCCTGCCAGGACAACCGGTAGTTCCACAGCACTTGCGCGCCGTTGTCCGGGATCGGGAACGGAATGCCGCCATAGGCGCTGCTGACTTTCTCGGTGTCCACATCCAGCGTGGCACGGGTGGCATTCTTGCCGGTGTTGTCATACACCCATTGCGGGGCCGCCGCCGAGCGATGGGTCGGGTATACGTCCAGGCGATAGTCCGGGTATTTCTTCAGCAGGAGCTTGGTGCCTTCGGCCAATCCGCTGGCGTACTGCTCCATGTTCGAGGCCTTGATCGAATACAGCGGTTTCTCGCTGGCGAATGGATCGGCACGTTTGTCACCCGGTTTGTAGCCCGGCGCGACCTTGGTGTAGCCGCCGTCCCAGGCCGGGATGCTGCCATCGGCATTGCCGGCGCGCTCGCCGCCAAGGGGCGTCAGTTCAGACTTCAAACGTGCAGCCTGTTCAGGCGACACCGCTGCCTGCGCCAGACTGATGCCGGCAAGGGCTAGGGTGAGGACGCAAGTGTTCAGGAAAGCGTTGTTCTGCATGGCGAATCCACCTTATTAGAATGAGGTTTTCACGTAGAGCGAGACGAAGTCACGGTCGGCCAGCGACTGCCCGTAACTGAAATTACCGTCCTCGCGCAGCCCGGCTTTCGGCGCACCGAAGAAGTTCACGTAGTTCAGGCCGACATCCCAGCGCTGCAGATACGTGGCCTTGAGCCCGACACTCCAGTCGCCTGCATGGGTATTGCCAAAGCCCGACTTGTTGACGGCCGAAGAACGCCCGTCGAGCACCACGCCCATGCCGATCGGCACGGTCAGGTCGATCCCGTCGACAACCTGGAAGTACGCAGGCTCCATCAATACCCGCAACGCAGTGGCATCGCGGGTGGTGTTGGAATCCAGGGCCGCGGCGTTCTCGGTGACACTCAGAGTGCGGTTCCACGCCAGTTCGGCCAGTGCCGAGCCGCCATCCCAAAAAGCACCAGGCGATAGCAGGTAAATTGCCGACAGGTTGGCGTGAGCGGTTTTGCCCCGGGCAAACAGTGAGTCATCGCCGCCATCGGCCTCCATGCCTGGGGTCACCACTTGCAGGTTGCTCACCAGTGGCGCATTCCAGCGCACGGAGGTTTCACCGGCAAAGTTGAACGGCCCATAGGCAGTGGAGAAGCTGACGCCGGTAGTCTTGATATCTTCGGCGTAGACCTGACGATAGGAACTCAGGATCGGCAGCCCGGTGGCTGCCGCGGCCGCACCGTCGAGGTAGGCGTACAGGCCGATCGGGGCTTTGTCGTGATACTGCGCGGCGTAGAAACCCAGCTCCAGTTCCGTTCCGGTCGGTTTGAAGCGAATCTGCATGCCGCCCTGCCCCGAATTTCGCGGTTTCAGATCGCCGCCATTCACCGTGTCGTTGCCGAACACTTCGCGCAGGGAACCGCTGCCATAACCGATGGCATCGGCATCGCTCAGGTAGCTGCCGGCGCCGGGCAGATTGGAACGCTCCCACTCGAACTGGTAGTAAGCGCCCACCGACAACTGCGGGTTGATCTGCAACTGCCCGGAGATTTGATTGACCGGGCGCAGGATTTCCTTGAACTGGGTTCCCGGCACGCTGAGCAACTTGACTACATCGGTCGGCCCCTGGGCATTGGCGATGCCGTTGCCACCGTAGAACAGGCTTTCACCGTAAATCAGGCTGTGCCGGCCCAGACGCACCACGCCCTGGGAATCTTCACCGAGGTCACCGCGCAGGAACACGAAGGCGTCGAGAATTTCCGCGTCGCGACCGTGGAGCTCGCGGGTTTCGCTGAGGAAATGCGGTTGCTCGCTGCTGTCGGTGTCCTGGTTGTAGATATCGTCGTACCAGGCCGCGCCGCTCACACGCAGCCCATAGTTTTGCCGGCTGAGGTCCATTTCAGAAAACAGATCCAGCCGGTTGGAGACCAGTCCGCGGCTGAAGTTTTTATCGCCCTGACTCTGGATCGAGGGGTACAGGCCATTGGCGGTCGGTGCGTTGACCAATCGGCTGTCCTGACCTTGCAGACGCCAGGCCTGGCTGTACTTGATGGTGTTGTCCCAACGCAGTTTCCAGTCCGAATCCCCCAGGTCCATTTGCATGGCCTCGGCCCTTTCGATCATCACGCCTGCACTGCATAACGCCAGAAACAGGGTGCAATGCTTGAAACGAAAGCAACGTTTAACGTTGTCCATGGACGCTCCTCATTATTTTTATTTTTGGCATGGCTTTGCACGCATGGCGCCATCCGACACGCTCAGTTAGCGGCTTGCGCCGCTGTCTACAGGTGTGCGTTTCAGATGTAGGTGGAGGCCAATCCGCCATCGACTGCCAGGTTCACGCCGTTGATCCAGCGCGACTCGTCGGCACACAGGAAAGCGATCACCGCCGCCACCTCATCGGCATAACCGGGGCGTTTCATGCGATGGGCATCGGCCTGGGTTCGTGCTTCACCGAGCATGCTCACGAAGTCGCCGAGGATGGGCGTGAAGACCGGGCCCGGCGCCACGCTGTTCATGCGCACTGAATGTTCAAGAAACCAGGGCTGGGCCTGCAGGTAATTCCAGACGATCAAGGCTTCCTTGAAATACTGGTAGCAGGTCGCGTCCGGTACCGGGTGCTCGGCCAGCCAGGCTTGCGCGGCGGCGAAACCTTCGATGCGTGCGAGCGCCTTGTGCTGCTCCAGGCGTAATGGCCACTCGGCGCCGAGGATCGAGGCGATATTGACGATGCTGCCGCCAGCGGTGATGCGCGGCAGCAATGCCTGACTCAGGTGACGCAACCCCAGGTAGTTGACCTGCGCCAGCAATTGCGGGTTCGCAGTGCCCGGTACCCCGGCGATATTGCACAGGCTGTCGATCCGTGCCGGTAACTGCGGCAGGAGCCGGTCGATGTTCTCGGCACGGCTCAGATCGCCCTGAACAAAACCATCCAGGGTCATGTGCGGGGCCTTCAGATCGACGCCAATCACGTGGGCGCCGTGGGCGCGCAGCAGGCTTGCAGTAGCGGCGCCGATACCCGAGGAGACCCCGGTCACCAGCACAATCTTGTTGTCGAGTTTCATGTTGAGTCCTCTTATTATTTTTGTGTACTCGCCCGACCTCGTCGGTCTGGTCCTGTCCGTCAGAACGGGTAGCGTGGCGCCTTATCCTTGACCGTCACCCACTGCCATTGGGTGTATTCGTCCCAGTCGGCCGGGCCGCCCACGCTGCCGCCATTTCCCGAGCTGCCGCGCCCACCGAACGGGTTGATGCACTCGTCGGCCACCGTCTGATCGTTGATGTGCAGCAGACCGCAATTGAGTTGCTCACCAATCGCCATCGCGTGCCCGACCGAAGGCGAAATGATCCCCGCGGACAAGCCATACTCGGTGCGGTTGGCCAGGTCGATGGCCTCATCGTCGCTGGCAAAACTCACCACCGTGGCGACCGGGCCGAAGATTTCCTCGTCGAATGCGCGCATGCCCGGGCGCACGCCGGAAAGCACCGTGGGTTGGTAGAACAGCTGTTCAAACTCGCCGCCGGCTTCCAGTGTTGCGCCGGCAGTCACACTCTCCGTGACGATTTCATGCACCCGTTGCAACTGTCGTTTGTTGATCAAAGGCCCCAATACCGCCTCGCCACGAGCGGCATTGCCGACCGTGATTGCCCGGGCTTTCTCTGCCAGCCGGCGGACCAGTTCCTCAGCGATCGATTCATGGGCCAGGATGCGTCCGGTGGCCATGCAGATTTGCCCCTGATGCAGCCAGGCTCCCCAGGCGGCATTGCTCGCCGCCAACTCAAGATCGGCATCTTCGAGCACGATCAACGAGTTCTTGCCGCCCAACTCCAGGGCGACTTTTTTCAGATGACGGCCAGCCACCTCCGCGACCTTGCGTCCGGCTGCAGTCGAACCGGTGAACGCGATCATCCGAACATGCGGGTCGCGGCACAGGGCCTCACCGGCCACGGCTGCGCCCGGCAAAACCTGCAGCAACCCTTTTGGCAAACCGGCCGCCTCAAACAACCGGGCAATGATGAAACCGCCACTGACTGGGGTATGCGGATCGGGCTTGAGCACCACCGCATTACCAGCCGCCAGCGCCGGTGCCACCGAACGCAGGGAGAGCACCAGGGGAAAGTTGAACGGCGAGATCACCCCGACCACGCCATGGGGCAACCGCCGTGCATAGGACAAACGCCCCGCTTCACTTGGGAGAACCACACCATGGGGTTGCGACAGCAGACCGGCGGCCTGATGCAGCAAGACGATCGCCTCGCGAACCTCATGTTCACCCTTGAACAGGCTGCCGCCGCTTTCCCGGGCGATGTACAGCGCCAGTTCGGCAAAATGTTGCTGGGCCAGGTCTGCGGCTTTGCGAAAGATCTCTGCGCGTTCCCGTGGCCCCAATGCCGCCCAGGCCGGTTGAACACGGGCGGCAGTCAGGGTGGCAAACGCGATGTCCGCCGCATCGGCTAAACCGGTGACGGTCAGTACCTCGCCGGTGGCCGGCTCGATGACTCTGTTCACGCCGCCCAATGGACGTATCCAGTCGCCATTGAAGATGCGTTCGCACCACAGCTCGTCCCGCAGAAAATCAGATGGTTCACTTACCGACATTTCGGTCTCCCGGCTCTTGTGTTTGTAATTGCCTGACGCGCCTCGCGAGAACGATGCAGCGTCGTGAAAGCACTAGAGCAAGGGCTGTGCCGACTTCCTCCATTGCCACGCGTTTTAAGTGGCGACGGCTCTGGCCTGAAGGTTTGAGGGGAGCACTGATGAATAGGGCAAGCCGTTTGGCGCCCGGTCGACACCCGGCCACTTGTCCAAATGATAAAGTTATGTTTAATAACTGTTTTGCTAATTGATCATTTCGATCAGTGGACTCGCTCAGGGGCATATAACAATGAATAATCCCCATTCGCTGCTTCCTCATCTCGCGGTGCAGGAGGAACATTTCTCCCCCCGAGGAGACAGCACTCAACTGACCGAGGGCAACTCACCGACCTTGGCCGAGTTGACCGAATGCCTGTTCTTTTCCCCTGTCGACGGGCGCATCTGGCTCAACGACCAGCGCATGCTGCTATTGCACAGTTCATCCTTCGGCGCGCTGCGGCGGGAGATTATCGAGCGCCAGGGACTGGAACAGACCCGCGGTCTGTTTACCCGCACCGGCTATCTGTCCGGCGCACGTGATGCGCGATTGATCCGCGAGCGCTGGCCAGACGCCGATGCCGCGGCGGTTTTCTCGGCCGGCACGCGCCTGCACACACTCGAAGGCATGACCAAGGTTGAACCCCTGCACTTCAAATTCGACGCCGACTCAGGCTTTTACGAGGGTGAATTCCTCTGGCACCACTCCTGCGAGGCCGACGAGCATATCGCCGCCTACGGGATCGGCCAGGATCCGGTGTGTTGGACCGAACTGGGCTATGCCATCGGTTATGTCAGCGGACTGTTCGGCCGCCTGGTGATCTTCCGTGAGACCGAGTGCCGGGGCATGGGCCATGAGAGCTGCCGGGTGATCGGCAAGACTGCCGAGCAATGGGGCGATGTCGAACAGGACCTGAGTTATCTCACCGCCACGCCTTCCAGCGTCGCCCCCAAGCAGCGTCCAGCCCCGGCGCCCTCGCCCCAGGACGACGACAGCGAAATGCCCGGCGGGCCAAAACCCATTGGGGCCAGCGCCGCCTTCAACGCCGCGACCCTCGCCTTGCAGCGGGTTGCGCCAACGCCAGCCACGGTGCTGTTCAGCGGCGAGTCCGGAGTCGGCAAGGAATTGTTCGCCCGTCAGTTGCACCAGTTCAGCCCACGCCATCAAGCGCCGTTCGTGGCCCTCAACTGCGCCGCGATCCCGGACAATCTGATTGAGGCAGAACTGTTCGGCGTCGAACGCGGTGCCTATACCGGCGCGACTCATTCGCGCCCTGGACGCTTCGAACGGGCTCACGGGGGCACCCTGTTTCTCGATGAAATCGCCAGCCTCAGCCTGCCCGGACAGGGCAAGCTGCTGCGTGCATTGCAAGAGCGTGAGATCGAACGCATCGGTGGCAGCCAGCCGATCAAGATCGATGTCCGGGTGGTGGCGGCAACCAATGTCGACCTGCGCAAAGCCGTGGCGGCCGGAGACTTTCGCGAGGACCTGTTCTACCGCCTGAACGTTTACCCCATCACGTTGCCGCCACTGCGCGAACGTCGTGACGACATTCCGTTGCTGGTCAACGCGTTCCTGCGGCGCTACTGCCAGGCCTACGCGCGCAAGCCGGCCGGGCTGACCATGCGCGCGCTCAAGGTGTTGTTGCGCTATGACTTCCCCGGCAATGTGCGGGAACTGCAAAACCTGGTGGAGCGTGGTCTGATCGCCAGCGAGGACGGTCAAGCCATCGATCTGGTTCACCTGTTTCGTAACGAACCGATGCCGCAGGAGGCGTACTCTCTGGACGGCAATGGCAGCCTCGCAGCCACTGACCCGAGCCCCGCCAGCATGCAACCTCGTCCAGCCTTGCTGGAAACTCTGGCTCGTCTGGAACACGGCTTCTCCATTGAAGGTCTGGAGTCGCGCTTGATCGACGAAGCGCTGCAAAAGAGTGAAGGCAACCTGGCCGCCGCCGCGCGACTGCTGGGATTAAGTCGTGCGCAGTTTGCCTACCGACTGAAGAAGTACCGACAGGCATCAGCCTGATGCAGGCCGAGCTGTGGATGAAACGAAATTAACTTGCCAATATAGTTATCAACATTAACTATATTGAAAGTTAACTTGTTTGACGGAAGAACCCATCCCATCCCATCGCGGTACAAAGATCAGGAAACCACATGGCCCACAACAATATCGACGGCCTCATCGAACAACTCAGCCAACTGCCCCCCCTCGGCTCGCTGACTATCGATCAACAACGTCAACAGGCCGAACGACTCTTCGGCAGTGCTTCCTGTGCCGAGGGCGTGACCTTTGAGGCCGCCAATCTGGCCAGCGTCAGCGGGCTTTGGGCCATTCCCACAGATGCCCGGCCTGACTTCGTGTTGTTGTATCTGCATGGCGGAGGCTACTCGTTCGGCAGTGCCCAGGCCTATCGCCCGCTCACCAGCCAATTGGCAGCCCGCAGCCGAATTCGTACCCTGTGCATCGATTACCGCCTGGCCCCGGAACACCCTTTCCCGGCCGCCGTAGAGGACGCTCTGGATGTCTACCGTGCACTCCTCGAAAACGGTGTGAACGCCGAACACCTGGTGCTGGCCGGCGACAGTGCCGGCGGCGGTCTGTGCATGGCTCTGATGCTGGCTGCCAAGGCCGCTGGTTTGCCGCTGCCCGCGGCTGCGGTAGTGATGTCGCCTTGGGTGGACATGGCTCAGACCGGAGAGTCGTGGAATTTGCAGAAGGCTCGAGATCCATTGCTCGGCCCGCTTGCTGGCAAGACCATTATGGCCGACACCTATCTGCAGGGCGCCGAGCCACTGAATCCGCTGGCCTCCCCCCTATACGGCGACCTTCAGGGTCTACCGCCAGTGCTGATCCAGGTGGGCAGCCGGGAATGCCTGCTGGATGATTCAACCCGGCTCGCCAGCCGCCTGGCCAGCGCCGAAGTGGCGGTACACCTGGACGTCTGGCCGGGAATGATTCATGTCTTCCAGACCATGAGCGATCAACTCGAAGAAGCCCGCCGGGCACTGGACCAGATCAGCGCCTTCCTCCTTCGGCACCTGGGGGAAGATGTGACCTGACCTCAAGTTTGCGTAGAATGCGGGGCGGACCGTATCCAATAATAAACAACGGCCGGTAGACTCATCCCCCCTTGTGATCCACTGGTGACTTGTGGCGCCCTTCTACGTTCAATGCCTGAACTATCAACCATGAGCGCAAGCTCATGGGTATTAAATGCCTACGCAAAAGCACTTTGCAGATTTTTTCTGTCGGGATCGCTGCTGATTGCCTATAACGCGTGTGGCGCTCCCTTGCCGCTCGAACTGTATATCCCTGACGCTCCGCCACTGACGGTTGTCGATGGCTCCAAAGGCCACGGAATGGTCGGAGAAGCCGTCCTGGCGGCCGTTGCCAACGCTGGTTATGTCGCTCATGTCCATGGGCTTCCCTGGGCCCGATCACAAAAACACGTCAGCGAGAAGCAGGATCGTCTGATAGCCCCCTTATCTCGCACGCCTGAACGCGAAGATCACTTCACCTGGATCGCGTCGATCATGCCCATGGAGCGCGCTTTTTTCAGCCTCGACCGGCCGGTGAGCAGCTTCGCGCAAGCGAAAAAAACCTACCGGGTGATCGGCGTCGGCCTCGGTAGTGCACAGGAGGAAATCCTGCGTGCACAAGGCTTCAGCGACGAGCAGATATACCCCCTGACCATTGGCGACAACCCCGCGCAGATGCTCTTGAAAGGTCGCATTGATGCCTGGTTCAACGGTGTTCCCGAGAGTCGATACATCTGGTCGAAGATGTCTGAACGCAAACTGTTCATGAGCCCGGTCATGAGCAGCGCGGAGCTCTATCTGGCTTGCTCCAGGCTTTGCTCCGCTCAACTGGTGCAAGACCTGCGCGAGGCGGTTGAAAAGCTTCGCGATGACGGCACCTTGGCGCGTATACAACGCAGCTATTTGTCGCCATAACGATCCGCAACAACTCGTCCCTTCACCGCAGATTCGTTATTATGTTCGTCCCGCGTTCCTTGTCTGCGGATATCTCATTCTGGAGCCCGAATGCCTAGTCAAAAGGACATCGCCGCCGAAAGCGGCGCACCGATGATCCCTGAACAGCGCCGTGAATTGATGCTGCGCCAGTTGCGCAAGCATCAGGTGCTGAGCGTTCATCAGTTGATGGAGATGTTCGACTGTTCGCACATGACCATTCGCCGCGATATCGCGCTGCTTGAACAGGAAGGCCGTGCTTACTCGGTTACCGGTGGCGTGCGAATCGCCAGCCAGCTCCATAGCGAGCCCAGCCATCAGTTCAAAGCGGTGGTCGAGTTGCCGCAGAAGCAGGCGATGGCCAAGCTCGCCGCACGGTTACTGCATGCCGATATGACGATTTATCTGGATGCGGGCACGAGTACGCTGGAGATCGTCCCGTATATCAAGGCGCTGTCGGGCATGACCGTGGTGACCAACGACTTCGGGATTGTCCAGGCGCTGATCGATGCGCCCCATGTCACGGTGATTAACACTGGCGGGCAACTGGATCACTCCAATCAATCGTGCGTGGGCGGTCTGGCGGTGGCCACCTTGCGGCAGATCGTCACCGATATCGCGTTTATCTCCACCAGTTCCTGGGATTTGCGTCGCGGCCTTACCACGCCTTCGGCGCTGAAGGTGGAGGTCAAGCAGGTCGCGATGCAATCGGCCTCGCAAGTGGTGCTGGTGGCGAGCAGTTCGAAGTACGGCACATTCAGCATGTACAGGATCGCCGGACTCGAGCAGTTCGACATCATCCTCAGCGACGACGCGCTGACCCCTGCCGCGGCCGATAGCATCCGCAAGCAGGGTGTCGAACTGCTATTGCCCAGCGATAACAACGTGTAAGGCGTTAGCGCGCCTTCCAGTCACGCAGCCATTGCAAACCGGCCGATGTGTTACCACGCGGCCGGTATTCGCACCCTACCCAGCCGTCATAACCCAACTGGTCGATCAGCTCGAACAGGTAGGGATAGTTGACTTCGCCCAGGTCCGGTTCATGTCGATCCGGCACGCCGGCGATCTGGATATGGCCGATGCCGTCGAAATCCCGACGCAGTTTAGTGGCCAGGTCCCCTTCGACGATCTGGCAGTGGTAGCAGTCGAACTGAACCTTCAGGTTAGTGGCGCCCACTTCCTTGCAGATGGCCTGGGCCTGATCCTGGCGATTGAGAAAAAAGCCCGGCATGTCCCGCGTATTGATCGGTTCCAGCAGCACCGTGATGCCAGCCTTGGCAGCCTGCGCGGTGGCGTAAGCCAGGTTCTCCAGGTACACGCCGTGATGCCGTGGGCGATCTGTTTCCGACGGCAGCAAGCCAGCCATCACATGGATGCGTGAGTTGCCCAGCACCGCGGCGTACTCCAGCGCGCGATCGAAACCGCTACGAAATTCACTCTCCCGCCCGGGCAACGACACCGTGCCCCGCTCGCCCGTCGCCCAATCGCCGGGCGGTGCGTTGAACAGGGCCTGAACCAGGCCGTTATCGTTCAAACGCTGTTTGAGTTCCTGGGTGCTGTAGTCGTAGGGAAACAGGTATTCCACGGCTTCGAAACCATCGGCGGCAGCGGCGGCGAAGCGGTCCAGAAATTCATGTTCCGGATAGAGCATGCTGAGGTTGGCGGCAAAACGAGGCATGGTGGCTCCTTGGATAGAAGGTTAGACAAACGGCCAGATCAACAAGGTAATACCGAAACCCAACGTGCCGAGCAAGGTGGTCAACACGGTCCAGGTGCGCAAGCCGTCGGCCACGTTCAGCCCGGACAATTTGGTGAAGATCCAGTAACCTGCATCATTGATGTGGGACATGGCCAACCCGCCACCGCCCATGGCCAGGCACAACAGTGCCATGTGATTCGCCGTGAGATCGAGGGTAGCGATCAGCGGGCTGATAATGCCGGCGGTGGTCACTAGCGCCACCGTGGTCGACCCCTGAACCGCACGCAACAGCATGGTCAGCAGAAAGCCCAGCGCGAGCACCGGTAGACCGGTGGTACGCAGCATATCGGAGACCACCGCGCCGATTCCGGTATCGACCAACACCTTGCCGAACACACCGCCAGCACCGGCAATCAAAATCACCATGGCCACGCCAGGCAAGGCCGAGCCGATCACGTCAGACACCTGAGTACGACTCCAGCCCCGACGCGAACCCAGCAACCAGGCACACAGCAAAGTATCGATCAGCAGCGCCACCAGCGGCGCGCCGAGCACGGTCATGATGCCGCGCAGAACCGAGTCGGCAGGCAGCAACGAGGTGGACAACGTTCCCAGCAAAATCAGAATGATCGGCAACACAATCAGACTGACGATCAGGCCAAAACCCGGTGGCGGTGCCGGCGGCAGTTTGGAGACGATGCTGCTGGTGGCTTCTTCCAGGCCCATGTGAGACGCGGCCACGGCCGCTCGTTCAGGACTCTTGTCGTTGCCATTGGACCAGGCGGCCAGGTCCTCGTTGGTGACATGGGGGCCATAGACCTCGGCACGAATATCGTCGGTCATCGGGTACACCCGACGGGTCATGCGCCCGGCCACGCGGTAGCCGACATAGCAGAGGAACGCAGTGATTGGCAGACCGAACATCAACACGCGACCGAGGTCGGCACCCAATTGGCTGGCGGCGGCCACCGCCCCCGGATGTGGCGGCAGAAAGGCGTGGACGGTCAACAATGCGGCGCACATTGGCAGCGCGAACACCAACAGCGGCTTACGCGCACTACGAGCGACGCCATAGGCCAGCGGCATCAGGATGATCACGCCGACCTCGAAAAACACCGGCACCCCGACCATGAAGCCGGCAATCGTCAGCGCCAGTGGCGTGCGGCGGTTGCCGAATCGGGTAATCAACGTTTTGGCCAGCGCCTCGGCACCGCCAGAGAGTTCGATGATTCGCCCGATCATCGCGCCCAAGGCAATGATGATCGCGATATGGCCCAGGGTCTTGCCCATGCCGCCTTCGATGGTGGCGACCAGATCGGCCGGTTTCACCCCGGCCACCAGCGCCACCAGAATGCTCACCAGCATCAAGGCCACGAAGGGCTGAAACTTGTACTTGAGCACCAGAAACAACAACAGAGCGATCCCTAGCCCCGCGGTAACCATCAGGATTAACGGGCTCATTTCACAAGCCCTCCACATCGAGTGAACGAAAGGGTTGTTCTGAAAATGTCGCAGTGAAGGTGAGTCATGCCTGGATGTCCTCTTGTTATTGTATTTTTCAGGCAAGCCGGGGGCGTGGGGAGCCGCTGTGCGTCTTCCGATCAGGGCCTGCCTTATCGATCTGTCGTGTTAAAAAATCAGGGCTCTACCAGTGCGCGCCGAAGGTCACTCGCAACTCATCCAGTGCTGCCTGATCGAGCGGTTCGGGTTTGGGATTGCTCATCAGCCACAGCCGCGCGGTTTCCTCGAGTTCTTCCAGGGCGTAACTGGCTCTGGAGACCGAACTCTCCCAGACCACCGGCCCCAACCGTTCCAGCATCACGCCGCGAACGCGGTTGGCCCATTGCGCGACCTGTTCGGCCACCTTCGGCGAGCCGGGCCGCTGGTAACCAATCAACGGGACAGGCCCGACTTTCATCACCTGATACGGCGTCAGCGGCGGCAGGATGTTGTCCGGCTGCCAGACACCGGCCAGCGTCAACGCCACCAGATGGGTGGAATGGGTATGCACCACGCCACCGACGCTCGGATTACGGTCGTAGACCTGGCGATGCAGCGCCAATGTCTTTGAGGGCTTGTCACCGGACACCCATTCGCCGGCCAGATTGACCTTGGCGATGGTCGCCGGGTCGAGGCGGCCGAGGCAGACATCGGTCGGTGTGATCAACCAGCCGTCATCCAGACGCGCGCTGATATTGCCGGCGCTGCCAACGGTGTAACCGCGCTCATAAAGGCTGCGACCAACCTGGCAGATTTCTTCGCGCAGGGCATTTTCATTACTCACTGCACCGTTCATTGCACATCCCCGGCCAGTTGCTTCAAGGCTTTGCTGAAGAAATCCCGGCCACCGAAGTTGCCCGATTTGAGTGCCAGGGCCAGAGGATCATTGGTGCTGCTGACGGTGGCCGGCACGCCCGGATCGATCTGCGCGCCGATCTGCAGCAGCTGCACACCCAGCGCCTGAACCACGGCGCCCGAGGTTTCACCGCCAGCGATCACGAAGCGCCGTACGCCGCTCCGGCGCAGGCCCTGAGCGATCTCACCCAACGCATTCTCCACCAAGGTACCGGCCCGTTCGACGCCGAGTTGCTGTTGCACCGCCTTCACTTCGTCCGGGGTGCTGGTGGCGTAGATCAATACGGTTTGTTCGCTATCACGGGCAAAGGCCAAAGCCTGGGCAACTACCGGTTCCCCGGCAGCCAGGGCCAACGGATCGATCCGCAGCGCTGGCCGACCGGCTTCGAGCCAGGCCGCCACTTGCCCATTGGTCGCGATCGAAGCGCTGCCGGCCAACACCACTTCACCGCCCGATACTGCCGGGAGTTTCGAGGCGTCGAGGTCACGCAGTTTGCCGGCGCGACGGAAGTTTTCCGGCAAGCCCAATGCAAGCCCCGAACCACCGGTCAGCAACGGCAAATCAGCGCAGGCAGTCCCGAGGGTGTACAGATCGCGGTCGGACAAGGCATCAGCAATCGCCATGCCGACACCTTGAGCCCGCAGTTCTGCGATGCGCTCACGCACCTGCTCAACCCCTTGAGCAATGGTGTCGTAGCGCAACAGGCCGACGTTCAGACCGGTCTGCGTTTGCAACACCCGAACCAGGTTGGCATCGGTCATCGGCGTCAGCGGGTGATGCTGCATGCCCGACTCGCTGAGCAGTTGATCCTGCACAAACAGGTGGCCGCGAAAGATCGTCCGGCCATTTTCCGGAAACGCCGGGCACGCCAAGGTGAAATCGCTACCCAACGCCGCCAGCAGCGCTTCGCTGACCTGGCCGATGCTGCCGGCTGCGGTGGAATCAAACGTCGAGCAATATTTGAAAAAGATCTGCTCGCAGCCTTGCTCACGCAGCCAGGCCAGCGCCGCGAGGGACTGCTCGACCGCTTCGGCGACGGGAATGGTGCGCGACTTCAGTGCGATGACAATCGCATCGGCATCAAGCCCGGCAGCCACTTCACTGCTCGGAATGCCGATGCTTTGCACGGTGCGCATACCGCCGCGTACCAGCATGTTGGCAAGGTCCGTGGCGCCGGTGAAATCGTCGGCGATGCAACCCAGCAAAGGGCGTGCAGTGGTTGTGTTCATTGGGCGTTCCTCAAACCGGCTCAGTCTTGGCAGTCGGCAACTCGATGCCAGGGAAAATCTTGATCACCGCCGAGTCGTCTTCACGACCGAAACCGGCGCTGGAAGCCTGCATGAACATCTGGTGGGCGGTGGCCGACAACGGCAGCGGGAATTTGCTGGCCCGTGCGGTATCCAGCACCAGGCCCAGGTCCTTGACGAAAATATCCACCGCGGACAACGGTGTGTAATCGGCCTTGAGAATGTGCGGCACACGGTTTTCGAACATCCAGGAATTGCCAGCGCTGTGGGTGATCACTTCGTACAGCGCATCGGCATCGACACCTTCACGCAGGCCCAGCGCCATGGCTTCGGCAGACGCAGCGATGTGCACCCCGGCGAGCAACTGGTTGATGATCTTGACCTTCGAGCCCAGACCATGGGCGTCACCCAGGCGATAGACCTTGCCGGCCATGCCTGCAAGGACTGCTTCGGCCTTGGCATAAGCATCGGCCGGGCCAGACGTCATCATGGTCATTTCACCGGCAGCCGCCTTGGCCGCGCCACCGGAAATCGGCGCATCCAGATACAGCAAACCTTGCGCGGTCAGGCGCTGGCCCAGGTCCACGGCGTAGGTCGGCGCGACGGTGGCGCAACCGATCACCAGGCTGCCAGAGCGCAACGCAGCGACGGCACCACCCTCGCCAAACAACACGGTTTCGGTCTGCTCGGCATTCACCACCACGGTAATGATCACGTCGCACTCAGCTGCCATGTGCGCGGGTGAAGCACACGCCACACCACCCTCGCTGGCGAACTGCTCCGTCACCGCGGCACGCACATCGCAGGCATGCACATTAAAGCCGCTGCGCAACAGTGAGCGGGCAATGCCCAGGCCCATCGCGCCCAGACCGACAACACCGACATTCTTGTTATTCATGGGGTACTCCTTAGTTACCGGCTTACGAGGAAAACAGCGGCCTATTCCACGCCGGCAAGGCGCAGGCGGCGGGCCGCGTTGTAGATATGGGCACGGGCGGCATGCCCGGCGGCGAGCGGATCGCGCAGCCGAATGGCCGCCACGATCGCCTGGTGTTCTTCATGCACCTGACGGGAGAAATCCGCCCTGCCCGCCTCGTTGGTGCGGGTGATGCGGGTGGCGGCCTCCAGGTACTGACTGACGAATTCCAGGGTCTTGAGAAAGTAGGGATTGCCCGTGGCTTGAGCGATGGCGCGGTGAAAAGCCACGTCGGCGCGCACACCGTCCTGCCCTTCATCCACCTCTTCGTCGATGCGTGCCAGCGCCTCGTCAATCTGCACCAGATCGGCCTCGCTGCGATTGAGCGCCGCCTCGCTGGCGATTTCAGCCTCGATGGCACGTCGCAGCGCCAACAGGTGAAAGACACTGCCGGGCAGATTGGCTTCGGCGTAATCGATACGCAGCGGGCGGATATTGGCGTTGGCGGTAACGAAGATGCCGCGCCCTTGTTGAGGCTGCAGCACGCCTTCGTTCTTGAGACGGGAGATGGCTTCGCGGACTACGGTGCGACTGACACCGAAGGCTTCCGAGAGCATGGCTTCACTGGGCAGTTTGCTGCCGGTGGCGAACACACCGCTGTCAATCTTGTCCAGCAACTGTTGAGCGACGCTGTCACTCAGCACGTGAGTCGGGACCTTGTCGAACATCGTAGCCATCCTGTTTTTGTCTTGTTATCAGGTTGTCATACAGGTTGAGCAGATAATCCTCCAATGATCGGATTATGTGAAGTCTTTTTTTAAAATAACATTTTTTAACATGCAAGCTGAAGGAACGGGCAACCACTGCTCAGTGGGATCCAACTGGCAGGAGTGTTTGTTATCGAGGAATGAGTCGGTGGGCGTTTTGAGTAATGCCCTGTGGCGAGGGGGCTTGCCCCCGTTGGGCTGCGAAGCAGCCCTGGAATCTCTGGTGTACCAAAGATTTTGTGAGCGCTACGCGCTCAAACGGGGGCAAGCCCCCTCGCCACAGTTCATTCCCAATCGATCGTCATTGACCGAGGGCTGCGAGTGCAGACAGGGGTGAGCCAACGTCGCTGGAAAAGCGGATGATCAGGGCAACCATTTCCGACACTGAAAACGGTCGGAGGCGAACGTTGATTACGCCGCCTCCGACTGGTGCAGGTTGTTCATGTGGAGCTTTATAAAAGTGCGCCCTCCAGGCAACAGCCCGGAAAAGCCCTCTTTACAAGGTATATGAAATTCCCATCTGCACGGTTCTCGGCGCGCCCGGATAAGCGTAAACGTTGCCAAAGGCGCCTTCATCGTAGTGACTGTCGAACACATTCTTCAGGTCGAGGTTAAGCCGCAGGTGCTCGTTGACTTTGTAAAAGCTGAGCAGGTCAAACACCTCGTAGCTATCCATGGAGAAGGCATTGGCCGCGGTCTGGCCGGCGCGCTCGTCGACATACTTGGCGCCCAGCCCCAGGCCCAGTCCTTTGAGGCCACCGTCCTGAAACTCGTAGACGTTCAGCAGGCTGAAACTGTTGCGCGGAATGTTCACCAGGCGGGTGCCTGACTTCAGCACGTTATCCTGGGTGACTTCGGCATCCACGTAGGCGTAGCCACCGATCATGCGCCACTCTGGCGTGAGGTTGCCGGCCACGTTCAGATCAAAGCCACGGCTACGAACTTCACCCGCCGCAACACTAAAGGTCGAGTCCACTGGGTCCGTCGTCAGGACGTTGCGCTTTTCGATCTGATACACCGCGGCATCCACGCTTAGCTGACGATCAAGGGCCTGCCATTTGACGCCCACCTCGTAGGATTTGCCTTCTTCAGGTTTGAAGCCGCCGCCCGTTCGACTGGCACCGCTGTTGGGCTTGAAGGACCGCGCCGTGTCGGCATAGATCGCCACGGTCGGGGTCAAGTCGTAGATCAGCCCCAGGCGCGGGGTGACAGCGTTGTCGCTGTTGGTCCAGCTCACACCGTTGACGAGGTTGTTGTCGTAATCATGTTCGAAGCGTTCGAAACGTACGCCTGCCAAGACTTTCAAGCGCTCGGTCAGCGTTACCTGATCTTGCACGAAAGCGGCATAGGTCTTGAGGTTTTCCTGATCATTGGTGGTGGTGCGGGTCAGCGCTGGACGCGGCTGGCCATAGACCGGATCAAAAATATCGATCGGGTAGGCACTCACCGCCCCACTGGAACGACGGATGATCGACTTGTAATCGTAATCCTCATACTCGATGCCCGTAAGCAACGTGTGGTCGAATCCGGCCGTGGATAAATGCCCGGTCAGGTTCAACTGCACATCGCGGTCACGCCATTCCAGTTTGCGGTAATTGAAGTTGCGTCCCAACGTTCCGCCGTCGGCAGCGACCCCGTTGCCTTCGATGGCATTGCCTTGCAGGCTGCCGTCGAGAAATTGCGTGCCGCCGCCCAAAGTCCAGTTGTCGTTCAGGAAATGTTCGAAACGCAGTTGCGCCATGTTGTTGTCGTTGTGCAGCTTGCCGATATCCTTCTCACCGAAAAAAGTATCCCGCGACGCGACGCCGATCTGATTGCGATAGCGGGTCACACCCCGATCGAGCGGCGCGTTGTTGCGCATGAAATCGCCTTCGAAGGTGATACGGGTAGTGTCGTTGACCTGCCAACCGAGGACCGGCGCCACACCATAACGCTCGTTTTCAACGTGATCACGGAAGGTGTCGCCACCCTCGCCTATCACGTTCAGCCGGTAGGCCAGTCGCCCTTCATCGTCCAGCGGCCCTGAGGCATCCATCGTTGCGCGACGCATGCCCTGATCATTGAGCTGACTGCCCAGGGTGACGGTGCGCTCGGTCAGGGGCTGTTTGGACACCACGTTGAAGGTGCCGCCTGGGTCGCCACGGCCGTAGAGCGTGGTGGCTGGCCCGCGCAGGACCTCCAGACGCTCGATGGTATTGGCGTCGGGCATGTTCGGATAACCGCGGTTGATCGGGAAACCGTTGCGGTAGAACTCACCGGTGGTAAAGCCACGCACAGTGAAAGTGGTCAGGCCCTGGCCACCGAAATTGTTCGCACGGCCCACGCCACCGGCGTAATCGAGAGCGTCTTGCAGGCGGGTGGCGCCGAGGTCTTCCACGACATCCCGGGTGACCACGCTGATCGATTGGGGGGTTTCATGAATCGGAGTGTCGGTGCGCGTCGCACTGGCCGAACGAGTCGCTCGATACCCTTGAACCGGGCCCTGGGCCGACTCTTCGAATGTGCCGTTGATGTCGATCGCTTGTAACTCTATTGACGCAGGATCAGTCGGTGCCTGGTCAGCCCAAGTGGTCTGGGAAATGGCTTGGATTACACACAGAGAAACGAGAGTTCGACGCATCGACATACAACCTTAAGAAGATGCCGGGCACATCAGGAGCCCGGCGAATAAAGAGTGAGGCGCCCCCCCGTTCCGACCGGTACAAAACCAGCGAAACGGGGGCGTCTCAATGCAAAAGGATCAGAACGTCACACTGGCGCTCAGGCGTGCCGTACGCGGTTCGCCGACATTGACTGCCAGTTGGGTGCCGGTAGAGGACGGGTAGTACTGTTTGTCGAACAGGTTGTCGACGTTGAATTGCAGCGAAGTCTTGTAGCCGAACATCGGCGCTTCCCAACGCACGAAGGCATCGGCCACGGTGTAGCTGCTCAGCCAGAAATCGTTGGCGTTGTTGGCCGCGCGCTCGCCGATGTAACGTGCGCCAGCGCCGGTATGCCAGGCCCCGAATTCCGCAGGAATGTTCAGGTGATGGGTGAGGTACAGGCTCGCGGTGTGCTTGGGCGCATCGGCAAGGCGATGACCTTCGTCATCCGGATCGTCGAGGATTTCCGTGTGGGTGTAGGCGTAGGTGCCGATCAGGTCCCAGCGCTCGGCCACACGCCCGGTGATGTCCAGCTCCAGGCCCTGTGAACCGACCTTGCCCGCCGCCTCCGAAAGGCTGACGCCACCGATCGACTGGCTGGTCACGACGTTTTTCTTGACGATGTCGAACAGCGCAAGGTTGATGTTCAGCCCCGGCAGCGGATCGTACTTTGCACCGACCTCGTAGCTGCGGCCCTCCTCCGGATCGAAGGTGTGGCCGGCGTCGTCGACTTCGGTATTGGGCTTGAACGAACGGCTGTAGTTGCCATACAGCGACAAGGTATCGGTGGCTTTGTAGACCAGGCCCAGAAACGGCACGAAGGCGTCGCCATTATCGTCGCGGTTGACGGTATAGCTGCTGCCTCGGCCCTGATCGCTGTACTGATCGTAATGTTGCTGACGACCGCCAAGGACCAGGATCCAGCGGTCATCGAGGTGCCAGTTATCCTTGAAGTACACGGAGCTTGAGGTCAGCTGGTTGCTCAGATCACTTTGCGTGGCACTGACCAGACTGGGCTCGGCCAAACGCCCGTAAACCGGCGCGGTGATGTCGAAGCCTGACCGCGGTGTATTGCGGTAGGTTTTGCCACGGAACTGGTCGGACACTTCGTTATCCGCGCCGATCAGCAGGTCATGGCGTTGGCCGAACAGCTCCTGCTGGCCAATGAAATCCCAACTGGCGTACCGGGTCTCATCATCGTAGTGAGCACCGTTGGCAGCACGTCGCAGATTGTTGCCGGTCAACGCATTCGGCTGGGCAATCGAGAGGCTGTAGCGGTCGTTGTTCCAGCCGTAGGTGACGCGGGTTTTCCAGTCGTCACTGAGCTGATATTCGAAACGCGCGGTGGCCACCTCACGGATACCGACGCTTTTCGCCCAGCGTTCGTCGAGACGCTTGTCGTAGTCGATGTCCGCCGGATGACCGTTGGTGAATACGGTGCCACGGTCGAAGGGGCTGGAATAATCGTTGTATTCATAGCTCAAGGTCAGGCTGGCGCGATCACCAGTCCAGCTCAGCGATGGCGCGACCAGGGTGCTCTCGTTCACGCCATAGTTGCGCCAATAATCCTCATGGCCGCGTTCGGCAATCAGGCGATAGGCCAGGCCCGTGTCTCCCAAAGGCCCGGTGGTGTCCACGGCCAGGGTGCCGCCGCCTTCGCTATAGGCCGAGCCGCTGAGCGTTGTGCTCTGGGTGTATTCAGGTTTCTTGCTGATCACGTTGATCAATCCGCCGGGCTCCAACGCGCCGTACAGCATTGAAGCAGGCCCTTTGAGCACTTCCACACGATCCGTGGTGGCGCTGAAGTTGTGGCCCATATTGGAACGCACGCCATCGCGCAGGATCGAGCCGTCGTCGTTGGTGCCAAAACCGCGCTTGACCAGGGAGTCCCGCGAGTTACCCAAGGTATTGCCCTGGCTGACACCACTGACAAACTTCATCGCGTCGTCCAGCGAGCGCACCTGATAGTCAGCCAGGGTCTGTTGGGTGACCACATTGACCGATTGCGCCTCTTCCTTGATCGGCACATTGCTTTTGCTCGCGGTGCTGGCTTGAGAGGTGGTGTAGCTCGTGTCCTGGCTCACGCGGCTTGCCTGAATATCCGTGGTCGGCAGTTCGAGGGGTGCCTGTGCCCACAGAGGACTGGCAAACATGACGCAGGATAGCGTCGGCAACGCGTGTTTCATGAAGATCTTGCGGCGGGCAAAGGGGTGTGGCTGGCTCAAGACGTCGCACTCGATGAGTTAGTAGTAACGATTCTCATTGTATTGTGCGATCTATTTTCAGTAAATACCCTTGACGGCCATCTGCCCGCTCTTGATCCGCCACATCGAGAGGTTTTTGTGTGTTGTCTGCCGGTGTCCACTCCAGCAAGGAAAGTCTGTGCGTGTCAAAAAACAACCTGTCAAAACAATAGGTTGAAGCTTACTAATAGATTATTGGACAGAAGGCTATATTTTTGACTAGTGACATTTGACAGGCCGTCTGGAGTGGTCGATACCTAACTGGGTCGACGTATAACAAACGATGTAATTCCATTAATAGATGTACGTCACCCCTTGCGTTTAAGTTCACGATCGAAAGTGCTTGTTTTTCAAAGGACCGAGAGTTCGGACCCTGCGGTAGCTTTGGCCGTCGCAAAGAGCACCTTCCTCTGATGACACAGCGATATCATTGATAGCGTTAAGTAACGTTTACACTTTTCGATCCAGAACCCTGCTCTAGCGCAGTCCGACAAAGAGAACTTCCTGCACTAAGCGGCGCTCGCGCCAGATTATTGACCTGGCTTTATTATCGTTACTTGTACATGACATGCTTCATTATTGATACACCTGTTCCAGTGACTTAACACTTTCGCAATTCCACCTACTCTAAAGCGTTCATCGGAGGGGCAGTGGCATTGCTGATGCGTGAACAGGCATGCTTAACCCATATTCCGGAGCTTGCCAGAATGCTGACGAGTACCCAAGATTCCAATTGGTATCTTTTGCAGTGCAAGCCGCGTCAGGATGAACGGGCACAAATCAATCTATTGCGACAAAACTACGTTATATTTTGTCCGCAAATTATTAGCGAGCGCCTGCTTCATGGCAAACCCCATCAATCGCTTGAACCGCTCTTCCCGGGGTATCTTTTCATTCAGCTGAGCCGTGACGACAAATGGGCGCCCCTGCGTTCTACCCGCGGTGTCAGCCGCCTCGTCGACTTCAATCACGGCCCGGCAATCGTCCCGGACGATGTCATCGAGCATCTGCGGGCCCGGTGTTTTAAACCACCCGTAATGCACGCCTCTCAACCGTTCAAACCTGGGGAAACGCTGCAAATAACCCGAGGACCACTGTCGACACTGGAAGGTATTTTCCTGAGCATGTTAGGTGATGAACGAGTCATGATACTTCTTCACTTTTTGAATAGAGAACATCAGGTCCGCGTGCCATTAACTGACCTTGCGCGACCTCGGCCTTGTCTATAAACAAATCATTGTCGCCTCTAACTTGTGCACCTTACAACAAACTGCGAAATTCAAATCAAGGCCTGTTATTGCCAGCACCTTACGAACTATTTAGCGCAACCACAATTAAACTTATACACCCATCCTAACCAATTAATTATTGATTGCCACCGGCATTACACAGCCACGATTCACCCACTGTTTTTCCGGTCTATAGTCATTGAACTCACCCCTTGGAGCAATGATATGACTCTCAAGACCCGCGGCCCTTTCGCACTGTTCATGATCTATTTGTGTCCCGGAACGGCCTGGAGTCTTGATCCCCAGTCCATTGATATTTATGGGTTCGACTTCACCCCTACCCTGCTGTTTTCAGAAAGTTATGATGACAACTTCCGCGAACTGGAGCGGGCGCAATCTTCGATGGTTACAAAAGTGGCGCCCACTTTCGAACTCAAGGCTGAAGACCGCAACAGTGCTACCCGACTCATCTGGCAGCCTACCCGGTACATTTATCATGACGACTCGGATGCCTCGAATACGGCGCAACGCTTGCGCCTCAATAGCATCATGGAATTCACCGACCGCCATCGACTGAAACTTGATGCGGAAGCACGTAAATATGAGCGTACAACGTCGACCGCTGTCGATGGCATCAATGACAAGATTCGCAGTAACCGCGTCAACGGTCTCTATACCTACGGCGCCAGGAGCGCTGCCAATCAGATTGATCTGGGCGCCAGTTACGCCCAACTTCGCTACGACAATTCAGGTGGCATCAACGACGACAAAGAGCGCGATACCACTGGCCTGACCACGACGTGGTACCACCGCATTGGCAGCAATACACGTGGATTACTGGAATACGACCATACCGTCTTTGATTACGAGTCCAACAGCCGTCTCAACAGCACATCCGATGCGGTCCTCGCCGGTGCCGAATGGGATTTCACCGCACGCACCACCGGCAAAGTCCGTGTTGGTTATGAGCGCAAGAACTTCGACGACAGCGATGTCGATGACCTCAGCAACCCGACCTGGCAAGTGGATCTGCGCTGGAAACCACGCACCTATTCGACCTTCTTCTTTGTTGCCCGCCAGGCCATGGCCGAGGGCGACGACGGTGCTGATGCCGTCAAGACCACCACGGCGCTGGTCGGCTGGCGTCATGGCTGGACCGAACGCATCACCACAGTGGCCGAAGTCGGCCTTGGCCGTTACGAGTACGAAGGACAGGACCGCACCGACGACCTTCGTGACTACAACCTCGCCGTGGAATACGCAATGCGCCGCTGGCTGGATATCGAGCTGGGCTATCGCTACCGCAATGATGACTCCGATGTCGACAATCAGAGTTTTGAACGCAACATCTTCTTGCTCAGCTTCAACGTAAGTCTCTAAGAGAAGAGGTTTTCCCCATGAACTCGCGAATGCTTGGCTTGTTGTTCGTGCCGTGGCTGTTGCCCGTGACGTTTGCAGCAGACACCGGTGCCCAGTACAAACTGGCAGCCGGCGATGTATTGCGTATCACTGTGTTCGGTGAGCGGGATCTGAGCTTCGAAAAAATCCGTCTCAACGATGCCGGAATGTTTTCCTATCCATTTCTGGGTGACATTGCCGCCAAGGGACTCACGCCCCAGCAGGTAGAAAAGCTCATCGTCGATGGGCTCAAGCAAGGTTATCTGGTCGACCCCAAGGTCAGCCTCAACCTGATCGCCTACCGCTCGTTCTACATCAATGGAGAGGTACAGAAACCCGGCAGCTATCCGTTCGAACCCGGGCTGACGCTGGAGAAAGCCATCGCCCTGGGCGGCGGCCTGACCGAACGAGCCTCGATCAAACGGGTGACCATCGTGCGAGGCGATGGCTCCCCACCGCTGACCGACAACATCACGCGCAGCACTGCCATCGGCCCCGGTGACACCATCTCCATTGCACAAGGCTTTTTCTAATCATGGACAACAGCCCTAGCCTATATGTAGAACGTCCGATCCAGCCGCGTGTGCCGCAACATCAGCAGTACAGCGAGGAAAAGGACACCATTGACCTGCTCAAATACTGGAGGGTGATCTGGCGCGCCCATTGGAAAATCTGCTGGTGGGTCCTGTTTGGCTGTGTGTTGGCGATGGTTACGCTGTCGTTCATTCCCTCGCAGTACATCGGCAGCACCACGTTGCTGATCAAAGAGAAAACGCCACCGCTGTTGGCCTTCCAGCAAGTCACGGATTCGAGCGCCGGTACCGTCGATTATTTGCAGACACAATTGGCGCTCCTGCAATCGCGCGATCTCGCTGAGCGGGCAGTCAGAAAGCTGAACCTGACCACGCACCCGGTGACTGATCCACGCCAGCAACCGCAGTCATGGTTTGCGCCGCGCAAATGGTTGGCAACGCTTGAACTTGGCCAATGGCTGCCAGTACTGGGCCGTTTGACGCCGATGCCGGTGGTGCCCTCTGAGGCAGAGGTCTTCAATCAGGTCACGCAGAATCTCATGCGGCACACCAGCGTCAAGTTCGTCGGCAAGAGCCAGTTGATCAAAATAGAGGTGGAGCTGCCTGACCCTGGTTTGGCGGCCGCTACTGCCAATGCAATTGCCCAAGGCTTCATCGACAGCCAGCTCGATAACAGCCTGAAGTCCTCGCTGACCAACACCAGCTGGATGAACTCACGCCTGATCGAGTTGCGCAACAACCTGCGCAGGGCCGAAGACAAACTTCAGGGTTACCGGGAAGCACAAGGCCTGGTCGACGTCGGTGGTGTCGCCACCATCAGCGCCAATGAACTGGAAATGACCGGCAACCGCATGATCGATGCCCGTCGCAATCTGGCAGAAGCCGAGAGCCAGTTCCGCCAGGTACAGGCCCTGAGCAATGGCGACCTGAGCAAGCTTTCCAGTGTTCCGGCTGTCTTGAGTAACCCTTTGGTGCAGAAATTCCAGGCGCAACAGGCCAAGGCCCAAGCCAAGGTCGAGGAGCTGTCCGGGCGCTACGGTCCAAAACATCCGACCCTTGCTGCCGCCCGTGCCGAGTTGCGGACGGCTACCGACAGTTTGCGCCTGCAGGTTCAGCAGGTGGTTGCCGGAATCGAGCGTGAATATCAGCTATCACAAGCCAATGAAAACTCACTGCGCAAATCATTCAACAGCAACAAGGCGCAGCTACAGAATATTTCGCGCAAGGAGTTTCAACTGCGTGAGTTCCAGCGTGAAGTCGACAGCAGCCGCGCGCTGTATGAGACCTTTATCACCCGTCTGAAAGAAACCGCGGCCACCTCAGACATGGACTCCACCAAGGCGCGCATCGTCGACCCTGCAATTATTCCTCTGGAACCCAGCAAGCCGCGTAAAAAACTGATTCTGGCGATTGTCGCTGTCGTGGCTGCGTTGATCGGGGTAGCGCTGGCATTGCTGTCCGAAACCCTGAACAAAACCTTCAAGAGCGACGAAGCCATTGAAAGTACGCTTGACGTTCCCCTGCTCAGCGTCGTGCCGCTGGTCACGAGGAAAAGCCGCCGGCAACTGGCGCGACTGTTCGACGACAACGACCATCCGCGCTTTTGCGAGACCATTCGCAACCTGCGCACCTGGTTGATGCTGCACGGCGGCGACATGCCGTCACAGGTGGTACTTGTGGCCTCGACCATGGCCGAAGAAGGCAAAAGCACCATCGCCAACAACCTGGCCTATTCACTTGCCAAGCTGGAGCGTGTCCTGTTGATCGACGCCGATATGCGCAGACCCAGCCTTTCGCTCAACTTCGATTTCCCGGCAGACAGCCCGGGATTGGCCAACGTCCTGGCGGGCACTGCGCGGCTCGAGGACTGTATCCGTTCTGTCGGCAACCTCGACATGTTGCCGGCCGGAAAACTGTCGCCGCCACCGCTGGATCTGCTGGGTTCGACGCGCCTGGCCCCTATGCTTGAGGCGCTGAAGTCGCGGTATCAACGCATCATCATCGATTCCCCGCCGGCACAAATGGTCAGCGATGCACTGTTGCTGGCCAAGCATTCGGACGCGGTGATCTACGTAATCAAGGCCGAAAGCACGCCTGTCAGCGAGGTACAAAAGTGCCTTGCGAACCTGCAGCAGAGCCATGCGCCGGTGTTTGGTGTGGTGCTTAACCAGGTTGACCTGAGCAAGGCCCGCAAACAAGGCTACAGCCATTCCGATACGTTCCAGAACTATGACTACCTGTCCAGGTAGAACCTTGCGCCTGCCTCACCCCCGTAGTCCCCTTCAAACATCTACTAAAAACTGCTTCATCCCAGTCGAGCTATACCAGCGTGCGGGAACGAGGGCGTGCAATTTTTGGCGCCGATGTCCAACCCATGCCCGGAGGTTACGCCGATGACATCGCTCTACACCGCTCAAATGACGCGACGCCGAGGTCTGACCTTCTGGGGCCAATGGCTGTGCGCGCTCACTCTGGTCAACCTGCTGCTGATGTTGCTGGTGTATTGGCGCGTTGGCAGCCTGACCAGTGAATACCGTGTGCTGATGATTCTCACTGTGCTCGGTTCGGTGCCGATCTACAGCGTCATGCAGGTTTATCACAAGCGTCATGAGTGGTTGTCAGGGCTCGCACGGTTGCTGGCGGCCTGGATGATCTTGCTGGCCGTGCTGATCAGCATTGCCTTCGTCACCCAGACCAGCGTGATTTTCTCCCGTCAGGTGATCATCGTCTGGGCCGTATTGGGCTACCTGATCCAGGCGGCGAGCTTTTTGCCCCTGCATTACCTGGCCCGACTGTATTCGCAAAGGCTGTGCAATGAGCGCCGTGCGGTGATCATCGGGACCTGTCCGACCGCACATACGCTGGCCAGAAAACTGTCCAGGCGCAATCGCGTACCGCTGCTGGGTTTTATCGCAACCGCCGACCATACCGGCCCGGCCCCGAGCATTCTGCCGCTGCTGGGGCGTATCGACGAGGTTCGCGAAATCATCACCCGCCTGCACGTACGCCGCGTCTATATCGTTTTGCCGATGGCACAAGCCGCCATCATCGAGGCGCTGTATATCGATCTTCTGGACATGAATGTCGACGTGGTCTGGATCCCGGATTTCGGCAGCATGGTGCTGCTCAATCATTCGATCTCGGAAATAGAGCGAATGCCCGCCATCTACCTCAATGAAAGCCTGATCAGTTCGCACCCCGGCAGCCTGCTCTGCAAAGAACTGTTCGAACGTAGCCTGGCCGCCGTGTCCATTATCGTGCTCAGCCCCTTGCTGCTGATCGTGGCGGCCGCCGTGAAGCTGTCTTCGCCCGGCCCGGTGCTGTTCAAACAAAATCGCTACGGCTGCAACGCTGAGGTGATCAAGGTCTGGAAGTTCCGGACGATGCGTGTGCACGACGACAACGAAGTGCGTCAGGCCACCCGCGATGATGAGCGCATCACTCCGCTTGGGCGCTTTTTGCGCCGTGGTTCCATTGATGAACTACCACAACTGTTCAACGTGCTCTTCGGCGAAATGGCCCTGGTCGGCCCGCGACCGCACGCCGTCACGCACAACATTTACTACACCGGCAAAGTCCGCGCCTACATGGCCCGTCATCGCCTCAAGCCGGGCATCACCGGACTGGCCCAGATCACCGGGCATCGAGGTGAAACCCAGACGCTGGAAAAAATGCAGCAGCGCGTCGCTCAGGACCTCAACTACATCAACCAATGGTCGCTGTGGCTGGACATCAAGATTCTGGTCAAGACGCCTTTTACGTTGTTCTCAAAAGACATCTATTAATAGGGTCGGTTGACCCTGAGGCCCAGCCAATGATCGACCTGGAATTAATCGGGCATTACGCACCCAATCTGCTGGACGCCAACAAGGCATTTTCCTTCATCAATTTTGCGTCCATCGGCGGTCTGCTCGACCGCCCCCCGACTTCCATCGCCTATTTTTGCGACGGCATGCTGATGTCGACCTTCATGTCGCGCATCACCGGGCGCACGATCGGCCGGGTCAGCTTCGACTTCACGTCCATCGCCGATTCTGTGTTCAGTTATGCCGAGAATCACGGCAAGCGCCTCTATTTTGTCGGTGCCCGGCAAGCCGAACTGGACCTGTTCCTCGATAAGATCAGGGCTCGCTATCCGGCGCTGATGATTGCCGGGCATCACAATGGCTATTTCGATGCAGCGCAGGCCGCGTGCATCCTGGCAGACATCTGCCGCAGTGAAGCGAACATCCTGATCGTAGGCCTGGGCGCCGGGTTTCAGGAACAGTTCGAGCAGGATGCCCTGCGTGCCGGCTTCAACGGTGTGGCATTCACCTGTGGCGGTTTCATTCGCCAAGAAGCCACGGCGACGGATGATTATTACCCTGAACTGATCAACCGCCTGCATCTGCGCGCGTTCTATCGGATGTACCGCGAACCGCACACCATCAAACGTTACCTGATCGATTACCCGACCAATTTTGTTCATCTGTTGATGATGATCATCCGGCGAAAAGTGACCATCAATATCACTTATCCCTGAACATCCAGTACCGAGCCACGACCATGCATATCCTGTTCACCCTCAAGGACTTCAAGCCCGATGGTGGCCTCGAGCGTGTCCAGCAACGCCTGGCCAGACAGTTTCTGAAAGATGGTCAGCGTGTCAGTTATTTCGTCATGAATGGCGACACGCCAGACGATGAAGGAACGGCCACGCTCAATGGCGGCGGCAATGGAATTGTCGGCCTGTTCAAGTCCATCGTATTGCTGCGCCGGATCATTCGTCGCGAACAAGTGACTCACCTCATTGCCGCCAAAGAACAAGCCAACCTCTGCACCTGGTTTGCCACCTTGGGTAGCCCCTGCAAGGTCATCTATAGCCGTCATGCAGCACTGGATTGCGGTGAACAAAAAATCAGCCCCGCCACCCTGCGCCTGCTCTATGCGTTGTACCTCTGCGGCAACGGCCAGGTAGTGACGGTTTCCAACGGCTTGCGCCAGTCCCTCTCTGACCTGGTGCCCTGGGGTCGCGAACGCATTCGTTATTGCCCCAATGCTGTGGTCACCGAACAACTGCTCAGTGCCGCACAGACGCCCATGTCCACCGGTTTGCCGGCGCAGTTCTGGCTGGCAGTGGGACGGCTGATAGAACCGAAAGGTTTCCACCTGCTGCTCGATGCCTATGCCCTGGCCTTGCGCCGTGCTGCGCTACCGGATCTGGTGATCATCGGCGATGGCCCGCAACACGCCGCGCTGACCTCACAGGCCTGCCGCCTGGGCATCGAGGACCGTGTGCATTTCACCGGTTTCCTGAGCAATCCCTACCCTTTTATCAGACAGGCAAGACTGCTGATCCTGAGTTCGTTTCATGAGGGCTTGCCGACCGTGCTGATCGAAGCCCTGGCGCTGGGCACCCCTGTGTTGGCCTGCGACTGTGAAACCGGGCCCCGGGAACTGCTTGATAACGGCCGCCTTGGCGATCTGGTCAAGGTCAATGATGTACCGGCGCTGGCCGAAGGGATGCTGCGCAGCCTGATCTCGCACAGCCAGGCGACGCCACGCGGAGAAATGGCCGCTGAAGCCGTCCGGCAGTACACCAGTCAACATGCCGCGCAAGCGTACTACCAGGTTTGGAATCAATGAAAAGACTGCTGATTATTCTGCAGGACTTGAGCGGGGGCGGCGCTGAAAAAATGATGGCGCGCCTCGCCGGTGCGCTGACTGACGCAGGCAATGACGTGACCTTGTTGATGCTCACCGGCACGGGTGTGAACTCGGTGTGCCTCGACCCTCGGGTCAAACAGGTGCAGTTGCACAGTGCGCGCAGCTCCAGAGCCGTGCCGGCGCTGGCACGCTTTCTTCGCCACAATCGCTTTGACGCACAACTGGCCGCCCTTACCCATGTCAATGTCGTAGCCATCGCCGCGGCTGCGCTGTCAGGTACGCTGGCGCGCCTGCATGTCAGCGAACGCAACGCGTTTTCCCATGACAGACACGTCAATCCCGCGCTGATGGTGCGTATCGCCTATCTGTTAGCACCACTGCTGTATCGGCTCATTCCCAATCCGGTGATCTGCGTCTCGCGCGGTGTTGCTCAGGACCTGGTCGACACCACCATCACGCGCCCGCAGGATGTCACCATCGCTGACAACCCGGTGCTCGACAACGATTTTCGCGACAAGGCGCCGGGACGTCCAAACCATCGTTGGCTGTCAAAAAAAACCGCCCCGGTGATTGTCGCTGTAGGTCGCCTGGCACAGCAAAAAGGTTTTGACGTATTGCTCGATGCCTTTGCCCGATTAGCCGATCACAGTGTTCGATTGATCATTTTCGGCGAAGGCGCGCTCAGAGCCGAGTTGCTCGAGCAGGCCATTGCCCTGGGCGTGGCCGACCGCTTCGATCTGCCGGGCTATACCAGCGATCCATTGGCCGAGGTGGCAGCGGCCGATTGCTTTGTGCTGTCGTCGCGTTTCGAGGGCAGTCCCAACGCGCTGATCGAGGCCCTGTCCACGGGCACCCCGGTGGTATCGACCCGCTGCCCCTATGGCCCGCAAGAGATTCTCGACAATGGCGCGATCGCCCCGCTGGTGGCGGTCGACGACCCTGACGCACTGGCCCGGGCGATCAACGTGGAACTGACGTTGCCGCGTGATGCAAACCGCCAGGCGCGCATCGATGCCGCTGCCCGTTTCGTGAGTGCCTGCGCGGCCAAGACCTATCTCGATGCCTTGCTAGGGGCGTTTTGAACTAGTTCCGCGCGGGGGCTGGTGCTGGTGCTGTGCAGGGGAAGGCCGATTTTGAGGGGTACATATCCGTTGCTGCGGTCATGGCGGCTATTGGTTCCGCTCTTACAGCGGGTCACTTTGGAAAAGCGCCAAAGTAACCAAAGCGCTTCTGCCCCTTTCGTTCGGTGCCTCGCCCAGGCTCGGCATGCCCTCGCTCCGGTCCCGCTCCGTGGGCCCGCCGCGATTGGCCATCCATGGCCGTGCGCGGCTAACCCGGCATCCATGCCGGGTTGCCCACTGCGCAGAACCTCCACTCGGCCTCTCGAGGGGGCGGTGCATCAAGATCAAAAGCTGCAGGCGAGCTAACGCTCGGCCTGTTGAGTGGTGAAAGGCAAGGCTGCTGGGCTCTGATGTTTTGTGAAGGCTGGCTTGTCGGGTCGCCGCATCGCTGCGATGGCGGCCTGCCAGCCGACCAATCTCTTGCAGATGCACATCATCCCTGTGGGAGCTGGCTTGCCTGCGAAGGCGACCTGACAGCCGACCAATATCTCCCGGATGTACCCAGTCCAACTGTGGGAGCGAGCCTGCTCGCGATGCTGTTGATCTTGCCGTTGCCGTTGCCGTTGCCGTTGCCGTTGCTTTGGCCTTGGTCTTGGCTTTTGATTTTGATCTGCTGCCCCTTTCCCAGAGGCCGAACGCAGGCATTGCGTAGGGGGCACCGCGGCAAGGATGCCGCGGTAGCCGCCCCCGGCCATGGATGGCCGATGGCGGCGGGCCCCCGGAGCAATGCCGGAGTGAGGGCATGCCGAGCCTAGGCGAGGCACCGAATGGCGGGGCAGAAGCCCTTTGGTTACTTTGGGGCTTTTCCAAAGTGACTCGTTGTAAAAACTAAACCATAAGTGGCCGTTACCGCAGCAATGGATATGTACACCATCAAAAAACAAGCCGCCTGGCATGCAGCCTTCGCGGGCAAGCCTCGCTCCTACAAAAGCCCAAGAGATATGTAGATACCCATGCCGTTCTAACACGACAACGCGGCGGGGAAACTAATTGAGAACGCCCCCTAGGGAGCCAATCGTCATGAACAAACTGGAAGTCAGGTACACCACCCTGCGCGACGCTTTCACATTGTTCGGCGTGTTGTTCTATACCCAGGTCATCGGTTTTTTCTTCGGGTTGGCCGATACGTCGAATCTGGGTGCCGCCGAAAAAGACCTCGAAGGCAACGTGGTCAACCAGATCTGCGGCCTGATCACCCTGCTGGTTCCGCTGTTCTTCTTCATCCGCAACAAGGTCTTCATCAGCAAAAGCTTTTACAGGAACAACACCTTCCTGCTGATATTCATGCTTAGCCTGGCCGTATCGATCAGTTGGTCCTACGACCCGATGTTGAGTTTCAAACGGTTTGTGGCGCTGATCAGCGTGGTGTTCTTTGCAGGTTTCATTGCCTACAACTACAGCCTCGAGAAAATCGCTTTCATGCTCGGCTGCACCATCGGCGCAATAGCGCTGTTCGGTTTGATATTCGCGCTGGTAAGGCCCGACATCGTCTTCATTGATGGTGGCATTCGTGACGGTGCGTTCAAGGGAATTTTCCCGGAGAAAAATGCCGCTGCCCGGATCAACGCGATCGCCATTCTGTTACTGCTGCCGATGATCCGTCAGCGCAATCCCTGGGCCATCGTCTACTCATTATTCTCGCTGATCGCGATTGCGCTGGCCCAATCTGCCACGGCAATCGCACTGATTGTTGCCGGCACCGTGAGCTATTGGTACTTCCTCACGCTGATTCGCTTGCACATCAACCGCTCACTGACAGCATTCCTCGCTACCACATTCATCTATGTGCTGATCTGCCTGTTTCTATACGGCAATTACACCCTGCTGCTGGAGCTGATGGGGCGTGACACATCACTCACCGACCGCACGCTGATCTGGGATTTGCTCACACCGCTGATCGACGCTGAATTCCTCAAGGGTTACGGCTTCGGCGCTTTCTGGTCCAGCCCGGGCGCCGAGGCATTCATCAACCGCTGGGGTTACATCGGCAATGCCCACAGCGGCTACATGGAGACCTTGCTCAACGGCGGTGTCATCCAGCTGACAGCGCTGATCCTTATGCTGATCGAGGCGTTGATCAAACACTACCGGGCCGTGGTAGCGGATCAGTCGGCGCGGTTTCACGCCAGCGCTATGATCATCATCGGAGCGTTCATGCTCACCAACTATGTGGCGTATGTCGTTCCCAACTACCGCTGCGCAGAGTTTCTGGTGTTCTGCGTCCTCGCCCTGTCCTTGCGGCATCACCACGCGACATACCCCGAGTTGTCACGGCCAACTCTGGGTCAGCGTCCGCCTGGCAAGGCATTACCACGCGACTCAGCCAATGCGTAACAGAAGGAAAATAACCATGCCAGACCAAGCCCCCTCTTCACGCCCTACGGTATGCGTCGTGATCGCGATGTACAACGGCGCCGACAGCATCGAGCAAACACTGGCGTCCGTGGCCGGGCAAACCCGACTGCCCGATCACGTCATCGTCATCGACGATGGTTCCACCGATGATGGACCACAACGCGTCAAGGACTTCGCGGCGCCGTTTCGCCTGACGCTGTTGCATCAAGCCAACGAAGGCCAGGCCAGTGCCCGCAACCACGGACTGCAGCACACTGAAGAGACCTATGTAGCGTTTCTGGATGCCGATGACAGATGGTATCCGCAAAAGCTGGAGCGACAACTGGCACTGTTTGAGGAACTGAGTCGTCAGGGACGGCCGGTGGCGCTGATAGATTGCTACGTGCACAACGACTACAGCGACGGTACGCGAATACTGGAAAACCGGCAAAAAAACGGTAGGCATTTCGACGATTTCATCCGCGCCAACGTCCTCAATGGCGTGTCCTCCGCGATGGCCAGACGTGATGTGATCGTGCAACTCGGCGGCTTCAATCCCAGCCTGCGTTACTCCGAAGACCGCTTCATGTGGACCCGGATCGCCGAACACTGGGAGGTTCACACGGTGCCAGAGGTGCTGCTGCAGCGCATGGTCAACAGCGGCAACATGACCGCGCAACCGACAAGGTACTACCCGTACAAGATCAGGTTCATCGAAGCATTTCTCGCCCACTTTGGCCCGCAGCTGAGCAAGCAGCAACGGATCGATTTCGCGCTGGGCAGCCACTCCGACTTTCTCGAACTGTTTTCCCGCAGAGGCGAGCATGCCCAGGTGATCGATGTGTACCGGCGAATGCTGGAGTACTCCTGGCAAACGCTGATCTTCAGGAACGGCAAACCGACCTTGCGCTTGCTCTATGCATGCGTCCAGTCATTGCGCAAGGCAGTTGCGTCAACCACCGCTCATTGAGCCGGTATCCGCCATGGCCAATCACCGTCTGGTTAAATTGATCTGGATTTTCACCGAGAAATTCGGCCTGATTTTCCTGTCGATGATTACCTTTGTCGCGTATGCCAGGCTGCTGTCGCCCACAGAGTTGGGTGTGGGCACGGTCATCATTGCCATCGTCGAGTTGATCGGCATGATGTATTCCTCGGTTCTGGAAGACCCTTTGGTACGACTCGAGCGGCTGGAAGACAAACACATCGCCACAGCCTTCTGGGCGTCGGTACTCGTCAGCCTGGCGTCCATCGTCGTCATCTCGGGCGCGGCGATTCTGTATACGCCTCACCCGATGCTGCAATGGATGACGGCGGTGGCCTCGGTAAAAATCCTGTTCACCATGATGGCGCGGGTCTATGTGGCGCAAATGCGCCGTAGCGGCAACTTCAGGATGCTGGCCTCACGCACGCTGCTGGGCAAGGTGTGTGGTGGCGTGGGCGGCATCGCTGTCGCGCTCTGGGGATTGGGTGCCTGGGCGGTCATTGCTCAGGCACTGATCATGGAGTTCGTGTCCATTATCGTATTGATGCGCGCAGAGCCGCGCCGCATTGCCTTTTACATTGACGGCCCGCTCTTGCGCGAACTGTTAAGGGCCGGCGCACCGGTTGCCGTCAACGCGCTGAGTTCGCAAACGCTACAGCGCGGGGTCACCGTCATCCTGGGCATGACGGCCGGCACCAACGCGGTTGGCATGTTCAACATGGCGATGCGCATCATCGATCTGCCGCGCACGGCGATCTATCACGGCCTGATCAGCTATGCGCTGCCGGTGTTTGCCCGACGCAGCGCCGATCCATCGCGGTTGCGCGCGATCATCAGCGACTCGACCGCCGTCAGCTGTTTTCTGCTGACGCCCCTGTTCATCGGCATCGCACTCACGGCGCACGACCTGATCCTGTTGATCTTCGGCGCCAAATGGACCGAGGCCATTGTGCTGCTGCAAGTGCTTGCGTGCACGGCAGCCATCGGTAATACCGCCATGTACGCCACGACCGCACTGGTCGCGGTCAATTGCAGCCACCTGACCATCAAGGCCGAAGTGGCAACCACCGTATTGGCACTGGCGCTGGTCTATGGCTTCGGCAGCCTCTATGGCGGCATGGCCGCCGCCCTCGCCCTGCTGGTCCGGATGGCGATCATCACGCCACTGCAAATCCGCGGGTTGAACAGTGCAATCGGCTATGGCTGGCGGCGATTTTTCGAAACCAACTATCGCAGCGTGATTGCTTCGTTCGTCATGGCAGCGATCGTCCTGATGGTTTCTTCCCGCCTGGGTGTTCAGGGCTACTTGCACCTGATCTGCAGCATCGTGGTTGGCGCGCTGAGTTATGCCGTGGCGTATAGCGTGATGCATCCGCGCTGGCCGCAAGAATTCAAATCGGTTTTCACCATCCGCTGAGAGGACGCACCCGACAACCTTTTCCCTTCCCGGACCCCATTCTCCTGACTCGTGCAATTTCCTTGTGACAGGAACGCCTCATCATGCACAAAACCACGTTGATTACCGGCGGGGCCGGATACATCGGCTCCCATACCATCCTGACCCTGATTGACGCCGGTCGACAGGTGCTGGTCCTCGATAACCTGTGTAACAGCTGCCGCGAATCGCTCACGCGCCTGGAGTATCTGACTCGCAAGCGAGTCGATTTCATTGAAGGCGATATTCGCGATAGCCATCTGCTCGACGATATCTTCAGCCGCTACAACATCGATGCCGTAGTGCACTTTGCCGGTCTCAAGTCCGTGGAGGAAAGCGTTCGCAAGCCGCTGGATTATTACGCCAACAACGTGGTTGGCACGCTCAACCTCTGCCATGCGATGGCCCGGTCTGAGGTCTTCAAACTGGTGTTCAGCTCGTCGGCCACTGTGTATGGCGCCCCCCGGCAGATACCGCTCATCGAAGACATGGGCGCCGGCAAACCGATCAATCCCTACGGCCGCACCAAGCTGCTGATCGAAGAGTTGCTCACCGACCTGTGCCTGTCCGATCCGCAATGGAGCATTGCGGTGCTGCGCTACTTCAACCCCATTGGTGCTCACGCAAGCGGGCTGATCGGAGAAAACCCCAATGGCAGGCCCAACAACCTGCTGCCTTGCCTGACACGGGTCGCGATGAGGCAAGTGCCCGAACTCATGGTGTACGGCAGCGACTACCCCACAGTCGACGGAACGTGCGTGCGCGATTACGTCCATGTGCTCGACGTTGCCGATGGCCATCTCAAAGCGTTGCGGGCGTTGCAGAACACCAACGGCATCCACGTCTGGAACCTGGGAACAGGCATTGGCCATAGCGTGCTGCAGATCATCCACAGCTTCGAGAACATTACCGGTATTACCATCCCCTTCCGGTTCGCACCGCGCCGCGACGGCGATATCGCCGAATGCTGGGCCGACCCCACCAAGGCAGGGCGTGATCTAGGCTGGTACGCACAGCGCGACCTGATGCAAATGATCATCGACACCTGGCGATGGCAATTGTGTAACCCGCATGGGTACCACTCCCAACCCGGATTGGCGGCATCGACTGCGTTGAAGCAATGGATATGAGCAGGTTCATTCTTTTGGCGGCCCTGCTATCGGTCGTTTGCAACGCGTCGGGTGGCACTCCCCCGCCGCTGGCCAACGGCCTGGTGCTGTGGCTCGACGCCGCCGACGCGTCGAAAATGACCCTCGATGCCCAGAACCACCTCCTGCGGTGGCACGACAAGTCCGGCGAAGCCAATGACGTTACCGTCGACAATGGCGCAGACGCCGCACTCCCGCAGCGTGTGGAGAACGCCATGAATGGCCATCCGGTGGTGCGCTTGAGTGGTACTTCAGCCTTCCTTGGCAAGGCCATTCGTACGGCAAAAGGCCCTGTTACCCTTTTGATCGTTTCACGCAGACTAAACGAGCAAAGCGGCGGCGAGACCTGGCAGCGACTGTTCAGTTCGCGCCCGATAATCGCCGATAACGACAACGTGCCACCGAACTTCGCGATCAGCGTGCAACAGCGCACCGCCTACGATCCGACCCTCTTCGTCCTGGAATTTAACGACGTGCCCATCGGCCCGTATGCGGTGGGGCGCAACGTAGTCGGCAGCGTCGAACATTTGCGCGGCGACATCGCCGAAATACTGATGTACGACCGGCACCTCGCCTCCCTGGAGGAACGGCAGCGCGTCTTTCAGTACCTGGCGAACAAGTGGTCCGTCGCCCTTCCCAAGGCTGCCAATTCCTGGACCCGCGTCGGCCCGCTGGGAAAGGTACCGGAACGGACCAACACCGGACTGCCGCTGTCCGATCAGGGCAATGCCGGCCAGTGGATGCTGGACACACGATTCTCCGACGACTTCGATGGCGCGACCCTTAACGCCAGTCGCTGGCACGTCAACAATGCCAAGGGCACTGAATCGCTCGGGCGTAAGCCGGCGCTGTTCAAGCCGGACAATGCCTACTTGAGCGATGGCCATCTGAACATCGTATTTCGCAAGGACACCTTGCCGCAAAAATACGTACGACTCGGCTATGAAGGCTATAGCTCGGCGATGGTGCGCACGATCGAGCGCAGTTTTTACGGCTACTACGAAGCCCGGGCCAAACCGATGGACTCGGCAGGTTCCAGCGCCTTCTGGCTTGCATGGACCGGGCTTGCCGATAACGCCACGGAAATCGACATCTTCGAAATCGGCGGCAAAACCAAAAACGCCTCCTTCGACCGTATGTACAACATGAACGCCCACGTTTGGGCCACGCCGCACAGCACCGAGCATTTGAGCGATGGCAGCAACTGGATCAGCCCTTGGCGGCTCGCCAGCGACTTCCATGTCTACGGTTTTGACTGGCAGCCCGACACGTTGCGCTGGTACGTCGACGGCGTCCTTGTACGCGAGGCAAAGAACACCCACTGGTTTTTCCCGATGCAGATCAACTTTGACAGCGAGGCCATGTGGCAGTGGTTCGGCGTAGTCGACGACGCCGACCTGCCCTCCACCTTCAGCGTGGACTACCTCAAGGTGTGGCGTCGCGGTAGATAGTCGCAACTCGGCCGGGTTTTCTTGAAAGGCCCCAAGCGCTTTTCAACGGCGCCCGGCATCACCCCAAATCCTGGGACACACCTATAAAAGAGGTCGCAGCAATGAACGGTACGATGACTTCCGATCAAGCGATAGCCTGCCTGAATCTGGCGCTTGAACGTAACAAACAACTGTTCAGCGACGCCTATCACTTGAGCCACGCCGCCCTTGATCTTCTCGATCAGCCCAACATGGACGCGGAAAAGTTCACCCAGTATCAGAGGAAAAGACGGCAGGCCGATCTTAAATACCTGGAAGCTATCGAGCACTTGCGATTAATCATGGCTGAATACCCTGTCCATCTCTTCTCTGCGCAGAACTCAATGCATGAGCCACAGTTTCAGCTGAGGGATGACGACGAAATCTGACCTGTCAGGGATGCCGGATCGACCATTCTGGCCAACATGCTGTAACGCCCTGCGCGAACCAGAACAGAGCACTGCGGCTCGGAAATTCCCGCGACTGGTGCGTTGATCGCCTTTTCTGCCTTCGTAGCCCTATCGCCATCGAATGGACCCCCTCCCATTGCAAGAGCGACAGGCTGACAAGTTGTCGATGGCACGGCTGGCAAACAACTTGCTTAGGTCTGATCAGGCTTGAGCCATCAACGACGATGGCTTCGCAAACATCACGGACAACGGCGTCCGCTCCCCTGCGCATTGCGACAGGTGGGCGTGCGCCGTTTTTGCTTTCACCCCGGCATAAAAGGAAATCCTCATGCCTGCTCAAGGAATGCTCCCCCAGGGTCACGCCATCGCGCCTGCACACAGCGGTGTTGGCAAGTCACGCCCTGGTGGCATTGCACTGCGGTCATTGTTCGACCCTGGCATGGCCCTGCTCGAACGCACCAGGATCGGCCTCTGGTTACCACTCGGGTTGGCCCTCGGCGCCTGCGGTCTCGCCCTCGCCGAACAGCCAGCAAGCGCACTGACCCTGATACCTGGCGTCCTCTATCTGGGGGGCGCGTGGCATCTTCGTGAGCGTCATCAACGCCATCTACAGATATTCTGGGACACTGAACTTGCACAGCTGCTGCGCAGCTCCCGGGATGCCGACCCAGCGACGCTACTGGTGGCCGCCAGCATGCAACTGCGCAACAACGAACGCTTGCGCAGCGAAGTACAGTTCGCCAGTCGTGCGCTGGAGCAAATGTCTCAACAGGCCCGCGACCAAGGTGAGGAACAGAGCCAACGAATCGCCATGATCGCCGCCGCCAGCGAGCAAATCGATCAGACCTTACACAGCATTGATGCCTTGGCCCAGGGCGCGCTGGCAGCCTTCGCCAACGCCCATACTATGAGCGAAACCGGTTGTCTGGAGGCGCGCTCAGTGGGTGACAGCATGCGCGCCATTCAGCACAGCCTGGGCAATACCGCACACGCCGTGGAAGCATTGCTTCAGCGCACTAGCGCAGTAGAAAGCACTGTCAATAGCATTCAGGCACTGGCCAAACAGACCCAGTTGTTGGCACTCAATGCCTCCATCGAGGCGGCCCGTGCCGGCGAGCACGGTCGCGGTTTCGCCGTGGTCGCCGATGAGGTCCGCAGCCTGGCCCAAGCCACGGACCGGGCTACCCATGAAATCACCACAGCCGCGACGGCGATCGCCATGGCCGTGCGCCAAGTAGATGGTGAGGTCAAGGAACACCGCGGCCTGCTGACAGCCGGTAGCCAACAGAGCGAGCAACTCGCCGCCAACCTCGACGACCTGGCTCAACATAGCCAGATCAATCTGCAACACCTCGGCGCCATGCAGCAGGCGCTTAGCGAGCACCAGCAAGCCAATCATGACCTCAGCGAACAGTTGCAACAGGTCAATGCCGCGGTGCAAGAGCAGAGTACGCGGACCCATGCGCTGCACGACCTGACCCATTATCTCAACCAGCTCACCGTCGGAAACCGCCCATGAACCTACAATTCGCCGCCGCACTCGATGGTGGGCAATCCCGACGAACCCGTCTGCCACAAAACGACGCGGGACTCAGACAGATGCTTTTGCTGGGTCTCCACCTGTTGCAAGGCCTGCAGCAGCATCGCGGTCTCGGCGGACAGACCACCCGCGAGGCACAGCAACGTTGCCAGGCACTGGGTCATTCGCTCGACCAACGCTGGAAAGAATGGCCGTATAGCGCACAGTGCCAGGCCTGGAACGCATTACGCCGCGAACCTGAGGATTTCGAGGGCCATTGCCGGTTGCTGCAAGACTTGCTCGGCGCCATCCAGAACCTCGAACTGCGGCGCTGCGCGCTTAATCTGCAGCCCCCGAGCATCGCCGAGCGCTGTTGGGAGCTGGAAGACCTGGGGCGGCTGCGCGGCCTGTCGGTGCGCGCCGCCGCCCATCAGAATTGCCCACTGCAAATGCTTGTTCAATTGCAGTACCTGCACGAGCGCTTGCTCAGGCATGCCCCCCGCTCGCTGCACAACGCTCTCGAACGACTGCAACGCTGCCTGATCGGTACAACGACAGTGTCCATCTCCCCGGCGCAGTGCTACGCCCTGCTCACCCCATTGCTCGACGAGCGCCTCGACGCCATCCGCCGGGATCTGGGCTGAGGCTTACCTCCATTCGACTTCGCAACGGTGCGCAGGAGAGCTGTTTTAGTTCACCTCGCACCCAAGCTGCCCAAAAAGCGATCAGTGCTTCGCTCTCCCCCGGCTCTACACCCCCTTCGATATCTTTTTAGAAAACATCACAAAACCACTTCAAGCCTTTGTACCAATTGATTTTTTTCGCATAAAAAAACTCGGACATAAACTTGGCAAGCCCTTTGCTACTACTGACTAACAGACTCATGCGGCACGCCAATGGCGGCGTGCTGCACTTTCCGGACAACGGCGTCCGTCAGGTCCCTCTATCGAGGGTGCCTGGCGCACGCCGTTTTTTTTTGCCCCTAAAAAAAGGATGTGGTTATGACTGATGAGCGTGACTCGCAACATCCGGTACACCCCGGCCGGCGCACCTTCCTGAAGCAATCCCTGGTGACGGCAGGCACTGTCGCCGGGATCGCCGCCCTCGATGTTGTCGTGCCGGGCTTTCTGCGCAGCGCAGTCTGGGCTGCCGGCAGCGACGCGCCGGAGAAAGCTGCACTGAAGGTCGGTTTCATTCCCCTCACCGACTGCGCATCAGTCGTGGTGGCGGCAACCCAGGGTTTCGGCGAAAAATACGGCCTTACTATCACGCCGAGCAAAGAGGCGTCCTGGGCCGGTGTGCGCGACAAACTGCTCAACGGCGAACTGGATGCTGCCCATGTGCTCTACGGCCTGATCTATGGCGTGCAACTGGGCATCGGCGGGCCGCAGAGAGATATGGCCATGCTCATGGGACTGAACCAGAACGGCCAGGCGATCACCCTCTCCAAACAGCTGCAACAAGCGGGCGTGACCAATGGCGAGCAACTGGCAGCCAAGGTCAAGCAAGGCGGCACGCCACTGACCTTCGCCCAGACGTTCCCCACCGGCACCCATGCCATGTGGCTCAATTACTGGCTTGCCAGCCTCGGCATTAACCCGCTGACCGATGTGAAGACCATCGTGGTGCCACCGCCACAGATGGTAGCCAACATGCGCGTGGGCAACATGGACGGCTTCTGTGTCGGCGAGCCCTGGGGAGCCCGGGCGATTGCCGACAACATCGGCTTCACCGCCGTTACCACCCAGAAACTCTGGCCCGATCACCCGGAGAAAATCCTTGGCACCACCCGTGCCTTCGTCGAGCAGTACCCCAACACCGCCCGGGCGCTGACCATGGCGGTGCTCGACGCCAGCCGGTTCATCGAGGCCAGCGTAGAGAACAAAAAAAGCACCGCCCAACTGATTGCCGGCAAGGCCTACGTGAATGCGCCCGTCGAAGTGATCGAACAACGCTTCCTCGGCCACTACGACGACGGGTCAGGCAACCAATGGACGGACGAGCATGCGATGTCCTTCTGCAAGGATGGCAGCGTCAACTATCCCTACCTGTCGGACGGTATGTGGTTCCTCACCCAGTTCCGTCGCTGGGGCCTGCTCAAGGAAGATGTGGACTACGCCGGTGTGGCCAAGTCTATCAACCAGACAAAACTCTACGGCGAAGCTGCCAGCCAACTTGGCCTGACTGTACCGGGCAGTCCGCTGCGCAGTAGCACCCTGATCGACGGCAAGGTCTGGGACGGCTCCAATCCGGCCGCCTATGCCAACTCCTTCACCATCAAAGCCTGACCGGAGTAACCCGCCATGAACGCCCCCCTCAAGTTGCCAGCGCCGCCCACCACTACGGCGAGTACCCAGCCAGAGCGTCGCTCTCCCCTCCTGAGCGGGTTGCGTCAACGCGCCAGGGATGGCATTGCCCCAGCATTGGGTATCGCCCTGTTTCTCGCCGTCTGGGCGTTTATAGCCGCACGCAGTGAGGGCCTGCCCGGCCCGCTCGCTACTTGGTATTCAGCCCTGGAGCTGTTCAGCGCCCCCTTCTACGACAACGGTCCAAACGACATGGGCATTGGCTGGAACGTACTGGCCTCCCTTGGCCGGGTCGGCATCGGCTTCGGCCTCGCCGCCCTGCTCGGTATTCCGCTGGGCTTCGCCATCGGCCGCTTCGCCTTCCTCGGCGGCATGTTCGCGCCGATCATCAGCCTGCTACGTCCGGTCTCGCCGCTGGCGTGGTTGCCGATCGGCCTGCTGGTGTTCAAGGCCGCCGGCCCGGCATCGATCTGGGTGATTTTCATCAGCTCGATCTGGCCGATCATTCTCAACACCGCCGCAGGGGTCGCCAGCGTGCCGCAGGACTACTTGAACGTCGCGCGAGTGCTCAAGCTCAGCGAGTGGAAGGTGTTCACCCACATCCTGTTTCCTTCGGTGCTGCCGCATCTGATGACCGGTATTCGCCTGTCCATCGGCGTGGCATGGCTCGTGATCGTCGCCGCAGAAATGCTCACCGGCGGTGTCGGTCTGGGCTTCTGGGTGTGGGACGAATGGAACAACCTCAACGTCGAGCACATTCTCATCGCCATCATCATCGTCGGTCTGGTCGGTCTGCTGCTCGAGCAGGGCCTGTTGTGGATCGCCAAACGCTTCGACTACACCAACTGAACCGACGCCCGCGCGGGTGTTTGGGTTGCCCGCACCTGACGCTTACCCGATGCAGGAGAACCGAGATGACTAAATTCGTCGAGCTGACCCAGGTCAGCAAGCACTTCGACACCAAAAAAGGCCGCTTCCAGGCCCTCAGCAACGTCAACCTGAGCATCGCTCGTGGCGAGTTCGTCTCGTTGATCGGCCATTCAGGCTGTGGCAAATCCACGGTGCTGAACCTGATCGCCGGTCTGCTTGAAGCCAATGGCGGCGGCTTGATATGCAACGGTCGCGAGATCGACGGTCCCGGCCCTGAGCGCGCAGTGGTGTTTCAAAACCACAGCCTGCTGCCCTGGCTGACTTGCTTCGGTAACGTGCACCTGGCCGTGGAAAAGGTATTCGGCAAACGCGAAAACAAGGCCGCACTGAAGGCGCGTACCGAGGCGGCGCTGGCAATGGTCGGTCTTGAGCATGCCATGCACAAGCATCCCAGCGAGATTTCCGGGGGCATGAAGCAGCGTGTCGGCATCGCTCGCGCGCTGGCCATGGAGCCGAAAATACTGCTGATGGACGAACCCTTCGGCGCGCTCGACGCCCTCACCCGCGCGCACCTTCAGGACGAGCTACTGCGTATCGTTGCCGCCACTCAGAGCACCGTGGTGATGGTCACCCATGATGTCGATGAGGCCGTGTTGCTCTCTGACCGCATCGTGATGATGACCAACGGGCCGGCGGCCACCGTCGGTGAGATCCTTAGCGTTGGCCTGGCAAAACCGCGCAATCGCCTGGCACTGGCCAACGACCCCGAGTACCACCGCTATCGCACGACAGTCCTCGAGTTCCTCTACCACCGCCAGCAAATGCCGGCGGCTTGAAAACGAAACAAGTTTGGGGGTGGCCGTGACCGATATGACCCTGGCAGCGGAATCCAACAGTCGAGGTGTGCTCGTCAGCGACGGTGGATTCTTCATGCCACGGAACAGGAAAGACACGGGTCAGAGTGGGAGCTCTTCAAGCTTGCGATCGCCAGCCATCGCCCCGTTCAAGCACTCATCCAGGAACCTCACCACCGTCCCCATGCAGCCGACCCGCTCCTCGACATGGGGCATATGGCTGGAGTTCTCGAACAACGCCCAACGAACATTCGGGATCTGCTGCAAAAAGGGTCTGACCACCGTCGGTGTTGCTTCATCGTAGCGACCTGAGATCACCAGCGTCGGCACGTTGACCTGCGGCAAACGGTCGACGATGGTCCAGTCTTTCAGGCTGCCTATCACATGAAACTCCGTCGGCCCGCTCATGGCATGGTAAACGGTGGGATCGGCATCGACCTGAGCAAACGTGCGCGCGACTTCTTCGGGCCAGGGAATGACGCGACACACATGGTTGTCGTAAAAAACCCTCGAAGCGTCCTGATAGGCGACCGCTTGAAAATCCCCTGCCCGTTCGTACTCAAGCAAAGTTTCATGGACACCGGCAGGCAGCAGTTGACGTAAACGGTTGGCTTCCTGAACCCAGACGCGCATGTCCGACGGGGAATTAGCGAGGATCAAGGCCCGTAGTCCCGCAGGTTGCCGTACCGCGTGTTCGCTGGCGAGCATGCCGCCCCAGGATTGCCCCAGGAGTGCGTAATTGTCGCTGATACCGAGATGATCCAGCAGGTTGTCCAGCTCCTCGAGAAACAGCGCTACGTTCCAGAACGAGGTGTCTTTTTCCGGCAGGTGGGTCGAGCGACCGTTACCCAATTGATCGTAATGCACCACCGCCCGCCCACTCGCGGCGATGTCCTTATAGGCATCGACGTAATCATGCGTGCAGCCTGGACCGCCATGCAAAATCACCAGCGGCGTGTTCTTGCCGTCAAAGTGACCTGTGACGCGATACCAGGTCTGATAAGGACCAAAAGGTGCGAAGCCTTCGCGTATTCCGATAGATTCCATTTCTTCGTGCCGCCCCTGAAAAACCGTACGGCACACGATAGCGGGATCAGACCTTCAAAATAACTAGAGAAATAGATAGGTTTTTGCCCTGTTTCAGCTATCGAGCAATCGATAGTGGGTGGCCCGCACCACGGCCTGGACCCGATTCTTGGCCCCGAGTTTATGCATGGCCGAGGTCAGATGGAGGCTGATGGTGGCCAATGAACGATTCAGTTGGTTGGCAATCTCGGCGGCGGTCAGCCCCTCAGCCGCCCATTTAAGGCACTCGCGTTCACGTTTGGTCAGATGAACGGGAGGCGTGTGAGCCTCCTTGCCAAGCAACGGATAGGCCGCTTCCTGCAAGGCATGGGAAATCAGGCTGAAATCGGCGAGGGTCCGCCGGGCATCGCACAGGACACTGCTGCTGCTGGTACGCAGCCCGGTCAAGGAGGCGAAGCCGCCTCTGGGCAGATGAATCGGGACCGACACACCACAGGTCATCTGCGCGTCTTCCAGATAATTCACCACTGGCGCATGGCACTGACTGATGACCGGCTCCAGCAGGGTGTCAGTCCCGGGTTTGTAAGACCAGACAAAGGGTGAAACACAATTGAGTGCTACCTGCTGGACAGGGTCGATCTGGTAGTAACCCTCTGCACACCAACGCGCATGCCAATCGGCTGGCGTGTTGCGCAGTTTGAGCACCGAGGGCGTGATCAACTTGCCTTCATGGTCCAGCGGCACCGGGCTGTAGTCGTACACCAACGCATCGAAGCCCAGCTCCTGGGCCAACAGCAAGGCGTTGTCCATCTGCTCATCCAGGCTCTTGCCCGACAACAGACGGGGATTGAGGTCTGATAGCTTCGTCTGCATCCATTGCCCTCCCTAATTAATTTCAATCCTGAAATTCAGCACGTAGAATGCCATGCCTCGGCGAGGGACTGCCAGACAAAACCTATTAGAAATACTAGCTTTTGGGCGCAAGACTTACTCAGTAAGGTAGGCCATTTAGTTAGCCTCCGAACCGGTCAGCATCATAAAGGGAGAATTGCGATGTGGCGTGAAATCGAGCCGGACCAGCACTATAACGTCGAGGTCGATGGCCACAATCTGGTGGTTTATAGCTTTGGCGAGGGCGATGAGGTCCTGCTGTGCCTCAATGGAGGCCCGGGGCTTCCCTGCGATTATCTGCGTGACGCCCATGGCTGGCTCAAGGACAAGGGGTTGCGCGTGGTCGCCTTCGACCAACTCGGCACCGGCGCATCTGACAGACCTCAAGACCCATCCCTGTGGGATATTTCCCGTTATGTCGCTGAGGTGGAAACCGTCCGGCAGGCCCTCGACCTGGGCCGGGTGCATTTGCTGGGGCACTCCTGGGGCGGCTGGCTGGCGATCGAATATGCCATTTACCACCCTCATGCACTCAAAACCCTGATTCTGGAAAATACCGTAGGCGATATCCCGCACCTGTCTCAGGAACTGGAGCGTCTGCGTGGTGCGCTTGGCAGCGAAACCGTGGCCATGATGCAGCGCCATGAAGCCATGGGCACCCTCGATCATCCTCAATACCAAGCGGCAATCACCCTCCTCAACTATCGCCACGTCTGCCGCCTGGATGAGTGGCCGGCACCGGTCACACGCTCTTTGGGCGACTGGAACATGGGGCCCTACACAACCATGCAGGGGCCAAACGAGTTTCTCTACGTCGGCAATCTGAAAAACTGGAACCGTCTCCAGGAAATGGCGGACTTCACCATGCCGGTATTGATTACCACCGGCCAGCACGACGAACTGACGCCAGCCTGTGCCATGCGCATGAAAATGGCGCTCAAGAATGCGGCACTGCATGTGTTCCCCAACAGCAGCCACATGCCCTTCTACGAAGAACCTCACGCCTACTTTCCGGTGTTACTGGATTTCCTCCAGCGGCACCGAGGTTAGTCGATGAATCTGTCGCGTTACCGTTTCATCCTCTCACGCCCCCTGCAGCTGCTGCCGGTGCTGTTCGGCATCAGTCTCATCACGTTTGTGCTGGTGCGCTCGATACCCGGCGACCCGGCGCGCGCCCTGCTCGGCTCGCGCAGTACGCCGGAGGGGCTGCTCAGGGTTCGCGCTCAGTTCGGCCTCGATCAACCGCTGTGGATGCAGTACTTCTACTTCCTGAAAAACCTGTTCAATGGCGACCTCGGCCAGTCATTGCTGTACAAGGTCGATGCCTTGAAGCTGATCAGCACGCGCATCGAGCCCACGTTGTTTCTGGTGCTGGGCAGCGTGCTGCTGGCCATGTTGATCGCGGTGCCGCTGGCCACCGTTGCGGCCCGTAACAAGGGCGGTTGGGGCGACAACCTGATCCGCCTGTTCACCACCGCCGGCCTCGGCATGCCGGCATTTTGGCTGGGGATCATGTTGATCCTGCTCTTCAGCGTACAACTGGGCTGGTTTCCGGTTTCCGGCTACGGCCGTTCCTGGCCGGACAAACTGCACCACATGGTCCTGCCCTGCCTGACCATTGCCCTGGCGTTATCGGCGGTATTGATACGTAACCTGAGGGCAAGCATGCTGATGGAGTTGCAAGCCGACCATGTCACGGCAGCCCGGGCTCGCGGCCTGCCCGAAAACGTGGTGTTTCGTCGCCATGTGCTGCCCAACTCGCTCGTACCCGCCGTCAACCTGCTGGCGGTGAACATCGGCTGGCTGATCAGCGGCACGGTGGTCATCGAGAGTCTGTTCGCCATTCCAGGGATCGGCCAGTTACTGGTCCGAGGCATCTTCACCCGTGACTATATGGTGGTCCAGGGCGTGGCGATGGTGCTGGCCTGCGCCACTGTGGCGGTAAACTTTCTCGCCGACGTGGTGACAATCGCCATCGATCCACGGGTGAAAATCCGATGAGCAGCCAGGCAACGACGGTCCCCCGACTGAACCTGCGCCTGGGTTTGCGCAACCCTCGACTGGCAATGGGATTGGGCCTGACAATCCTGCTCGGTTGGCTGGTGCTGGCGATCTTCGCGCCCTGGATCGCGCCCTTCGATCCGATCGCCCAGAACACTGATATTCGCTTGCTGGCGCCCCATCTGGCCCATCCGTTCGGCACTGACAATTTTGGCCGCGACGTCTTGTCCCGAGTGATCTGGTCGGCCCGCATCGACTTGCAACTGGCGGTCATCGGGGTGATTTTCCCGTTTCTGATCGGCACGTGTGTCGGGGCTTTGTCCGGCTACATCGGCGGGCGTTTCGACACGTTCTGTATGCGCCTGATCGATATCATCCTGGCCTTCCCGTTCCTGGTGTTGATGCTGGCGATCATGGCGATCCTCGGTCCCGGCCTGATGAGTTTCTATATCGCCATGGCACTGGTGGGCTGGGTGTCCTACGCACGCTTGATCCGCTCGCAGATCCTGATCCTCAAGGAAAACGATTTTGCCCTGGCCGCCAAAAGCCTCGGCTTCGGCCATGGGCGCATTCTGTTCAGGCACCTGCTGCCGAACGCGATGTTCGGTTCGATCGTGTTTTCCATGTCAGATGCGGTACTGGTATTGCTCAACGGCGCGGCGGTCAGTTACCTCGGCCTCGGGGTTCAACCACCGACTGCCGAGTGGGGCACGATGGTCGCCGAAGGCCAGAGTTTCATTACCTCCGCCTGGTGGATCTGCACCTTTCCGGGATTGGCGATCGTCACCCTGGCCATGGGCTTCAGCCTGCTGGCCGACGCTGTTGCCGAACACTTGGGTGAACGCTCATGAGTGCGCCTGTGCTGAAGGTCGAAGAGCTCAGCGTTATCGCCCGCAAGGGTGAGCACGAGGTGACGCTGGTGGATCGCTTGTCCTTTGACCTGGCCGAGGGTGAAGTGCTTGGACTGGTGGGGGAAAGCGGCTCCGGCAAGACCCTGGCTTGTCGCGGTTTAATGAGACTGTTGCCGTCGCCGAACCTGCGTGTCGAAGGCACCGCCGTGCAACTGGCCGGGGAAAATCTGCTGCACCTGGACGAGGCCGGCATGCGCCGCATGCGTGGACGTCAATTGGGGATGATTTTCCAGAACCCCAGCAGCCATCTCGACCCGTTAATGCGCATCGGCGATCAGATTGGCGAAGGTATTCGTCTACACCAAGGCGCCAGCAAGCGTGAAGCCCGCGCTCAAGCCATCGACGTACTCCGGCAAGTGGGCATTCCCGATCCGCAGCGGCGGGTTGACAGTTACCCTCACGAATTTTCCGGCGGCATGCGCCAGCGAGCGATGATCGCCGTGGCACTGGGTTGCAACCCGAACGTGCTGATCGCCGACGAACCGACCACCGCCCTCGACGTCACGGTGCAAGCGCAGATCCTGCGCCTGCTGTTGGATCTTCGTGACCAGCGTGGCCTGTCGATCATCATGATCACCCATGACCTGGGGGTCGTTGCGCAGACCTGCGACTCGATTGCGGTGATGTACGCCGGACGCTTGTGCGAGCACGGCAACAAGCACGAGGTGCTGGCCCATCCACGCCACCCTTACACCGCGGGGTTGATCGACTGCCAGCCGGCCACCAGCCACGGTCACGCATTGCTCAAAACCATCGCCGGGCAACCGCCCCTGCTCGACGCCCTGCCCCAGGGTTGCCGCTTCAATCCGCGTTGCCAACAAATCGGTAACCGATGCACAACACTGATGCCGGGTTTGCAGCCGGTCAGCCATGGACACCGCATCGCTTGCCATTACCCCTTGGCCGCCGGAGACCGCTCATGACCCTGCTCAAGGTCAAGGATTTGCATGTGCGCTTCGCCGCGCCAGGCACTGGTTTGCTGGGCATGAACCGGCAATGGCTGACAGCGGTCAACGGCGTTTCGCTGACCCTCTCGGCCGGAGAGACGCTCGGCCTGGTCGGCGAGTCGGGCAGCGGTAAAAGCAGCCTGGGGCGGGCGATCCTGCACCTTAACGAGATTTACGCCGGGCAGGTGCTGTTCGACGGCATCGACATGGCCCACGCAGGGAAAGTCGACATCGAGCGGCTGCGTCATGAGACGGCGATGGTTTTCCAAGACCCTTATGCCGCCCTCAACCCACGCCTGAGCATCGGCCAGACCCTGGCAGAAGTGCTCCGGGTACAACGCAAGGTGCCGGAATCGCTGATTGCCGACCGTGTCGATGAACTGCTGACCCTGGTCGGTCTGCGCCCGGAATTAGCCACACGCAAACCGCACGCCTTGAGCGGCGGCCAATGCCAGCGTGTCGGGATCGCCCGTGCGCTGGCCGTGGAGCCGCGCCTGATCGTCGCCGATGAATGCGTCGCGGCGCTGGACGTGTCCATCCAGGGGCAGATCATCAATCTGCTGCTGGAGCTGCGTCAGCGCATGAACCTGGCGATTGTGTTCATTGCCCATGATCTGGCGATCGTTCGCCGACTCTGTGATCGGGTGGCGGTGATGTACCTGGGCAAGATCGTCGAAGAAGGCCCCGTGGAGGACGTATTTCGCTCCCCGCGACATCCCTATACCGCCGCGCTGATCCAGTCGATTCCAGAAATCGATCCGGCCCGAGCGCTACCCACCGACCCTTTGCCCGGTGAACCGCCCAGCCCTTTGCAGTTGCCATCCGGCTGCGCCTTTCACCCGCGCTGTCGCTACGTTCGTGCCACTTGTAGCCAGGTGGCGCCCCCTACCCGTCAACTCGACGTTCGCCGTTACGACTGCGTGCTCGAGGAGCCTTTGTTCTAAAAAACCACGTACTCATCAAGAAGGAGTTTGACCATGAGATCCAGGCATTTGAAATTGCTCGCCGCAGCCACATTGACCGCTTGCACCCTTGCCAGCGGCATTGCCCAGGCGGCGGGTGTACTCACCATCGGTTGCCGTGAAGAAAGCACCACGTTCGACCCGATCAAAAGCGCGCAAAACCGCGATACCTGGGTGTTTTCCAATGTCTACGACACGCTGATCCGGGTCGACAAGGCCGGCAGCAAGATGGAACCTGGCCTGGCTGAAAGCTGGAAAGTCTCCGACGATGGCCTGACCTACACCTTCAAAATGCGCGCGGCGAAATTCTCCGACGGCTCGCCGATCACGGCCGATGATGCGGCATTCAGTCTGTTGCGCACTCGTGATAACAAGGCCTCGCTGTGGAGCGATGCCTACAAACTGATCGACACGGCGAAAGCGGCCGATCCGCAGACCCTGGTCGTCACCCTGACCACCCCGTCGGTACCGTTCCTCTCGCAATTGGCCTCGCCGACCGTGTCGGTGCTCTCGCAGAAGGCCATGACCCGCATGGGCGAAGATGCCTATGCCCAGGAGCCTGTGGTGTCAGGGGCATTTTTTGTCAAAGAGTGGCTGCGCGGTGATCGCGTGAAGCTGGAGAAGAACCCGCACTTCTGGCAGGCCGACAAGGTCAGCCTGGATGGCGTGGAGTGGATTTCCATTCCCGACGACAATACCCGGATGCTCAAGGTGCAGGCAGGTGAGCTGGACTCCGCGATCTTCGTACCGTTTTCGCGAGTCGATGCGCTGCGCAAGGACCCCAACCTGACCATCCACTCCGACCCTTCCACTCGGGAAGATCATCTGTTGATCAACCATGAGCACGGCTTGCTGAGCAAGCCTGAAGTACGTCAGGCGCTGGACATGGCGATCAACAAAAAATCGGTGGTCGATACCGTCACTTTCGGCCATGGCCAGGAGGCTTACTCCTACATTCCCAAGGGCTCGCTTTACCACTACGCCAACAACTTGAAGCGTCCATTCGACCCGGCAAAAGCCAAGCAGATGCTGAGCGATGCCGGCGCAGCGGGCATGAAGCTGAATTACGTGGTCAACGCCGGCAACGAAGCCGATGAACAGATTGCCGTGCTGGTTCAGCAGCAACTGGCGGCTGTCGGTGTGACCGCCACCCTGCAAAAAGTTGACCCCACCCAGAGCTGGCAGATGCTGGTCGACGGTGACTACGACCTGTCCGTGATGTATTGGACCAACGACATACTCGACCCGGACCAGAAGACCACCTTCGTTCTGGGCCACGACACCAACATGAACTACATGACCCGCTACAAGAACGACAAGGTCAAGGATCTGGTATCGGCTGCCCGCATTGAAGCGGCCCCGGCCAAGCGTGAACAGATGTACGTCGACCTGCAGAAGATCGCCAAAAATGACGTCAACTGGATCGACCTTTACTACAGCCCTTACATCAACATTTCGCGCAAGAACATCGAAAACTTCCAGCAGAATCCACTGGGGCGCTTCTCTCTTGAGGAAACGGTGAAGAACTGAGTAATCGTTGCGCTGAAGCATGGAAAAACAAAAGGACCTCTTTTCAGAGGTCCTTTTTTATGCCTGGAAGCTCGTACTAGAACCCCACATCCAGCACCACACTGTCCATGTAGGTTCCCGGTGGCGGCGTGCTCTGGTCGAGGTAGATTTTGGCGTTGTAGTTGAAGATCTGACTGCCAGTGCCCAAGCCGTTGCCGGGGTTGACCTCGGCATCGGAACTTGTGCGACGCGCCGTGCTGACACTGCCCCAACGAGTGCTTCCGGCACTCTTGAAAATGTCGTAATCCAAGTAATTGCTGCCCGAGATCATCCGCCTGCGCCCGCCCACGCCGATAGCATGCTGACCATCGTCCAGCCCCACCGTGTAGGCACTGCCCTTGGTGCAGACCAGGTTGATCGTCTGGCCAGTGACGGTGGAGAAGGAGCTGATTGCCGAGGCGCTGCCAAAGCTGATGTTCGGCGCAGTGATCGTGCAATCGTTGTCCACGGTCATATTGACAGTCAGACTCGTGGAACCGCTGTTGATGTCTCGCCCCTGACAGCTGCCACCGCCACCATAGTCATGGCAATAATCCCAACTCCAGAAAATGTTGAGGGTTTCAGAGTAAATCCCGGCCGCCACGTTGCTGCCGATGATCGTATTCAGATAGATCGGTACAGCCTTGGCAACCGTTGGATTGGAAAGCAGGCCGAGGTCATCGATGATCGAGTGTCGGGCGAAATCGAACGCTACGCCGCGAGTGATCGGATAGCTGCTGCTGTTGTTGGCAAACAGTGTGTAACCAATCACATCACTGGTTGGCCCGACCACCCCTGCGGTTGCCGATGTAATGGTGACGTAAAAATGATCATCGCTGGCCAACGGCGATACCAACGAACCGGTGCAACTCAAACCGGCATGGGTGGTGGAACTGGTTTGCAAAGTGGTACGCACCGCGATCGAACTGAGCGAGCCAAAACCCGCCGGTGAAGTACTGGCCACCTCGCACAAGGCATCGGCCTGACACGGCAGAAAAATCGCCATCAGCCTGATCACTCTACCCGGCCATCCATCAGAAAATTGCACACCCACCTCCCTGTTCTAATCAATGCGGTTTCATTGGCATAGCAGCGGCCCGATCAACGGCACCTGGTCCTGTTGCATGTCCAGCGTGAACTGCGCCTGGCAAGTCCGGCCATCGTCCAAGGTCACCTGCAAACTGTTGTGCTCTTCCAGGTTTTCCAGATAAACCAGCCCGTCCCAACCGACCACGGCGTGCGTCCCGCTCTGCTCGTGCCGCACGCCGCTGCCCAAGGGCAATGGGTGCTGCTGCGCGTCCACCAACACAACACTCGCGGCAATGATCCGACTCAGTGGAAACTCCAGCAGGTAACCACTGCCACGGCGCACCGCGACTCGTTGTTCAACATTCGAACTCTGCACATTGGTCGGCAAATTCAGTGGGTCGATTTCATATTTGCCGCGGTAATAGGCGCTGCTCCATGGCACCAGCAGATGACCGTTCTTATCCGTCTGGCCCACCCGTTGATTTTCGTAACGCACCGGGATATCGGCAAAGCCACCCGTGCTGACCACGACGAAAGCATCATCGATACGATTGGCAACGAACACTTGATGGTCCATCCACACCAGCGAGCCGCTGGCATCGGCCCAGCGAGTCTCGGCGTCACTGCTGCCGTAAATCCCTGCCTGCAATTGCACCGACTGCAGGCGCCAGGTCAGGTCGGCCTGGCGATAATCCGGGCCTTCGTCGTGGGCATAACCGAGGTTGAAGCCCACGCCGCCTGCACTAGGCACCGCGCGACTGTAATTGACGCGCTGGCGGTTTATGCCGGTCTTGCTGCGCTCGCCACTCATGCTCAGAGTGCCACGCAGGTCGAACGGGATAACCAGTTGCGCCTGCATCGCCCAGTCGCTGTCGCCGATCTCACGATTGGCCGACACGTAAAAACTGGTATTGCGCCACAGTGGCTTGCTCCAGGTCAGATTGAGTAACCGGGTGCGCGAATCATCCGCCGCTCGCACATCGAAGTAGCCTGCGCCAAGGCTGCCCCAGCCGTTGAGACTGACGCTCAGGGTCAACTGCTCGCTGCGCTGGCTGAGGCTGACATAGGGGCTGTCGACCACGGTCAGGTCGGCGTACTGGTCGCGGCGCTGCATACGCTGATAGGCAACGCTGTAGTGCTGACTGCTGTATTGATAACCGAGGCTGACTTGCTGACCGCTATTGCCGTCGAACCGGCTTTGACTGATCGCCGTGTTGAGCACGCCGAAATTGCCCACGCGCAGGTTGCCGCCAACGCCACCAAGGGCCAGCGCGTCCGAGGCTTCGGCATGGGTTTCGAGGGTCAGACTGTCGTTCAGACCGTAACGCAGGCTGCCGGAGGTCACACCCGGACCGTAACCGAAATCGCGGATCCCGAAGTCACGACGCAGGGTACCGGCGGCCACCGAGAAATCCATCAGGCCTTTTTGCAGCAGGTTGCTGGTGACATAAAACGGCACGGTGGTCGAGACCTGTCGACCGAGGGCATCGGTCGTGACCACCACTGCTTCGCCCGCACCGTTGATGAACGGAACGTTGGTCAGCGTGTAGGGACCGGGCTGCAACTCGGCGCTGCTGGACTTGTAGCCGTTGATGAACAGGTCAACCGATGAAGGTACCGCCGCTTCCCCGGCGAACTGCGGCAACGGGTAGGTCACAAGGTCCGGACGCACGCCGAAATCGCGTGACACTTGCACACCGCCCAGGCGCACCGAACTGCTCCAGGGCAAGGCACCACTGATCAGGTCGCCCGCCTCGTAAGTCAGCAGGCGTTCATCATCGGAATAACGCCAGGTGGTGTCGTAACGCCGATAACCATTGTTCAGTGTGTCGTTACTGATTCCGGAAATCGTGCGCCGGTATTGCCCGGTGTTGGACAGCGTGCCCCAACTGTCAAATAGTCGCACCTCGTTCCAGGCTGCAAGGTAGGTGGCGCTGTCGTCGGTGTCATTGAGGTACAAGTCGTAGTTGAGCAAGGCGCCAAAACTGCTCAACGCCGCGGTGCGCGGATACGCCTCTTGGTTGCCGACAAATTGCTCCGGCAACCAGTCCGGCGGGACGGTCAACAAAAGCCGCTGCCCCTGACTGTCATAGTCACTTGTCAAACCTTGCAGACTGTCGAGGGCGACCTCAGCGTTGAGTGCTTGCGGCAATTTCATACCGATTTCGCGTAACGCCGCGACCGGCACAAAGAAGCGCCCGCCGCGCTGCTCCACTGCCACCACACGCCCGGTCTCCATTTGATTGACGATCAGTTCCAGAAACAATTGCGCGTCGGCAATCGCCGCCATGCCGCTGGGCGCTGGCGGCAGCTCTGCCCCCAGGCCGTGGTGGGCGAATACCAGACAGTAGAGGCCAATCGCGGCCCACAGCGGACGCTTGATACTGCGAGCCCAATCCTGGCTCATCACCGCTTTACGTCCGTCAATGGACATTTCCTTACTGTGGCGATCAAGAGGTGCGCACAACACTTGTGATGAGGGGGCTTACCCCCGCTGGGTCGCGGAGCGGCCCTAAAATCAGCGATATCGTTTTATCGGGTAGAACGCGGCTGCAGATTTTTACGACTGCTTCGCAGCCGAGCGAGAGCAAGCGCCCTCGTCACACTGTTCCTATCACCGGGCTATCACTGCCCCGGCGCAATATTCTGAACCTGCGGCGCACCATTGACCCGCACTTGCAAGACCTGATCCGCACTGATCGGCTCCGGTGTCGGCCACCGCATGATCGCCCCCGGCAGCACATAACCGAGCAGTCCCTCAACCAGCGGCCGTGTCTGACCGCCCTGCTTGAACGCAACATCGGTCAACCGGGCATGCACCGCGCCCTGATTGCGCACTTCCACGTAGGAACGGCCATCGACCGCCACTTTGCGCCAGCTCAGATCAGGCGCCCCGGCGCCTTTGGGGTCGCGTTTACGGGTCATGTCTTCCTTGCTCCACAGACCGGCGCCGTAGGCAAACAGCGGCACCGAATAGCGCATTTGAAACCGGATGGCGGCAGCGGTTTTTCCGTCTTCAGCCGTCACGGGTCTGGCCGCGGGAATTTCATCGATAATGATGCGATAGGCCAATTCCTGCCCCGGCGGTACATCGCGGGTACGGGTCAGGCGTACGAGTTGCTTCTGCCCGGGTTCGATTTTCGCAACCGGCGGGCTGCCAATGACATCGCGCTGGTTTTGATACTGATCGCTGAAACCACTCTGGCTCCAGGCAAACACGCGGATCTGCAGATTCGCCGTCTCGTTGCCGCGATTTTCCAGCCACAACGCACTCGCTTGTTGATCGGCCTCCAGCACCGGATCAATCGGCCAGATCAACACCGAACTGGCCGCCTGCACCTTGACCCCGCCCAGCAATGCCATTGCCAGCACAGCGCAACGCGCGGCTGGTAATCTGCGCAAAGGTGAATACATATGCCTGCTCCTTATGCCCGAACTACCGAGCTACCACGACAGCTGCACCTGCAGCACGTCGCTATAAATTCCTCCGGGCCGATCACCCGGTAACTGTACTTGTGCGTAGATAGGCAATCGGATGTTGTTCGCATCGCTGTAGGCCACGGCCACGCTCTGACCGATGCCCAGGCTCTCACTGAAGGCCGCGTCACTGAATAATTGATAGGCCATACGGGCACTGCCGTCATCAAGCTGCAGGTGTCGCCCGTTGCTGTTGTACTGGCCGCCATCGACGCTCATGTTCAGGCTCACGCCCGGCGTGCATTGCAACTGCACGCCGTCGCTCAATTGCACTTGAACAGTGTTGGTCGCCAACGCCGATTGAGTGCCGAAATCGAGGTTGCCGTAAGTGGAAACCCCGCCCATCACCAGACATGCCGCTGTCACTGTCGCGCTGACCTGAAAACTCTGACTGGTGCCCGCCGCCAGCGGCAGAGGTAAACCAGTCGCGCCGATCAGGATCAGCGCGGCAGGACTCCATTGCACTAGAAAGTCAATTCAACGGCGACAGAATCCGAGTAGGTGCCTGCGGGCAAGCCGGCCTTGCCCACGGCCTTGCCGTAGATATTCACCGTCTGCGCCACCCCGGTACTTTCTGCAAGTGCGATCACCCCGCCGATCGCCAAGACCTGCGTACGACCGGAGTCGGTGTACAAGTCGTAAGGCACGAAGTTGGTGCCACCATCGGTCAGTGCGCGAGTGCCGCCGACAGATCCGCCATCATTGTTGCCGGCACCGACTGTGACAGTCGGTAAGGTGCCACTGGAGCACAGGATTGACAGCGCGCCACCGCCGCCAGCGAGCACCTCCCCGTTTGCTGTAGTAAACAAACTGCCGGTGGAACCGAAGTCCAGCGTACCGAAATTCACCCCGCTGGTTCCGCCGGCACCGTTGATCTGACAGCTGCTACTGAGCGTCATGCTGGAAGTGAACTGGCCGGTCGTCGTGGCTGCCTGAGCGCTGCTGGCCAGCGCTAGAATGAGCACTGAAAATCCAATCCTTGATACGAGCGTATGCATGATGTCCATCCTCTGGGTTTACCAATCCAGCGTGACCGTCAAGGTGTCGGTATAGACCCCTGCCGGAACCGCGCCGGTATTCGCGACCACCGAGCCAAATACCGGGATTGGTACCTGGCCACCATTGGTTACAGCGAAATTGCGTTGTTGCCCGATGCTGTAGCTGTCGCCACCGGAAGCATCGAGGAACAATCGATAAGGGATGGTCTGGGTACCATTGCTCAGGCGCCGCGTGGTGCCGTCGCCATGGGTGCCGCCATCGATGGTCACCGTGAAACCGGTCACCGAAGAGTTGCAAGAGACTTCCAGCGTGCCGTTGCCGGCATCGCTCAGGTTGGCATTGATCGGGTTGGTCCAGGTCGGACCTTGCGAGCCGAAATCCAACAGGCCGACATCACCGACTGGACTGCCGACGCGGTTGGTTATGTCATTGGTCACTGCACAACTGGCGATGATGATCAGCCGCGCATCAATCTGCCCGCTGATCGCCGCTTGCGCCTCCTCGGCCAGTAGTAAAACTGTGCCAAGGGTCATCACCACCCAACTTTTCATCGTCTTGCACCGATCCCAGTTCCATCAGGATTCAAACAGTGGCCGTCCATTTGCGAACGACGTTTCCTTGTACTGCCCGAATCCATCGGACAGGTGTCACTCAATGCCTGCTACCAGCTCACGGTCACTTTCAAGAGATCGGAATAACGGCTGACGCGGGGGATCTCGGCCAACCGTTCGATACGGCCATACAGAGGCAAATCCACCGTACCTGAATCCGGCACCCGCCCACTCAAGAGCACATTCACCGGCAGCGGAATCTGCCGTGCGGCGTCTTGATAGAGGCGATAAGGAATGGGTTTGCTGTGCTCTGCACTACCCGCCAGATAACGGACCTCGCCGACGCCGCCATGCAGTCCGCCGTCGACCTGTAATTGGTAAGGGGTATCGGGATTGCATTCCAGGCGTGGCAGGCGTGTGTCAAGCAATGCTGCACTCAATGGCCCTGAAGGATCGTCCAGGCGGGCAGTGGTGCCGAAGTCGAGGACGCCCAATTGCTCGATACCCGCTTCACGCTGTTGGCCAACCAACTGGCAACCGCGCTGCACATTGACCCGGACCTCAACCTGAAGCTGCGCCGCCAATGCTGTCGTACTGAGCATCGTGCTCATGACCGCCAAAACCCCGAGCCCATTCAAATTCCCATTCCCTTTAAGGGGTTATTCGCAGGCTGAGGTTAGCATCCAAGTGGGAAACAACACGTCACATCCGCACCTTTGCGACGAAGGGGCATATTGGGTGTGTATCAGGGCATCGGCAGGATTTCTGAAGGAAGGAACCGTGCTTGACCACAGTCTTTAAGGTCAAAAGGTGACGGTGGCCGTCATTGTGTCGGCATAGGTGCCTGGCGGACTAAGCTGCCCCGCCGCTACTCGACCATAGACAGGGATCACCTGAACGGAGCCACTGCCGGTTCCAGTGATGAGCCCGGTGCCACCGGTGTCGCCCCAATTGGTCGCCCGCGTGACGTCCGAGTACAGCGCATAAAACAGGATGCCTGCCGGAGTGCCGGACATCTGCCGGGCGGTCGCGGTGCCGCCGCTCGTCCCGGCACCGAGGCCCACACTATAGGCAGTCGTGTTGGTGCAGTTGACCGACAGACTGGACTCAGCATCGGCTTGCACACCTGTATAGGCACCGAAAGCCAAAGGAGAGGCGGTGATGCCGCAGCCGGCCACAATGCTTGCGGAGACGGTGAAGGTCGCAGTGGAGGTCGCTGAAATGGCCAGAGTGGGCAGCAGGCTGAGGGTAAAAACGCTCAGGATGCCGACACGGGCGAGAATGCCTCTATCGCGCTGCATGCGAATCTTCTGAGTGTCATTACTAACCCAAAGAGGAAGTGAGGAGGATTGCGTGCAATGCAAAAACGTAATGGCGATAACTCCCTGTAGTACTTGGCGGACGATCAGGTTTTTTCAAAGTTCTGAAAGAACCTGATCGTCCAGCCTGGACTCCAAAGCGTAGTCCAGAGTGGGCCTCTCACGGATGTTTCGTGGCCGCACGCTTCAGGTGGCCTCAGAGCCGAGCGGGTGAAACGATGATTTTCACGTTATGTTCCTTGTTGTTAACCAATTCCTCAAAGCCCTGCCCGACGATCTGTTCCAGCTGAATGCGCCCGGTTACCAGGGGTGTGATGTCCAGCCGGCCATCAGCGATAAAAGCAATCACGTCAGCGAACTCGCCGTTGTAGGCGAGCGCACCCAGCACCTGTTTTTCGGTGGCGACCAACTCGAAGAAATTGAACTCGCTGGGTTCCTCGAAGATGCCCACCAACACGCACATGCCGGCCTTGCGGATGAGGTCGATAGCGAGCTTGGCCGTGTGTTTGTTGCCGATGCATTCGAAGCTGACATCCGCCCCAAGTCCGCCGGTCAGCCGCCGCACCTCTGCCAGAGCGTCACATTCATTGGGGTCTAGCACATGGCTCGCCCCAACCTCCAGAGCCTTGGCCTTGCGCGCTCCCGACATTTCCAGGGCGATGACCTGGGCCGCACCAGCAGCCTTGGCACACATGATGGTGCACAGGCCGATGGTTCCCGCGCCAACCACCACTACATTTTTCCCCAGTACACTCCCGGCCTTTTTTACCGCGTGCATGCCCACGGCCAGCGGTTCGATCAGCGCCCCGGCCTCGGCGGGAAAGTTGGCCGGCAACTTGTACAGCAGATTGGCCGGCACGTTGACCAACTCGGCGAATGCACCGTTGTTCATCAGCCCGGTGAAGGCCAGGTTCTCGCAAATGTTGTACAACCCATGGGTGCAGTAATAGCAGGTGCCACAGTGCTGACATGCATCGGCTGCCACCGGCTCGCCCACACTGAACCCCTCAACACCGGCGCCGATTTCGACGATCTCGCCACAGAACTCATGACCGAGAATGCACTGCCCCTTGATACCGGTCAGCGGGTGTGGCGCATCCACCGGGATGAACACTGGCCCGGCCACGTATTCGTGCAGGTCGGAGCCGCAAATACCGCACCATTGCACGCGAATCTGGACCCAGCCCGCAGGTGGCGACACGGGCAGTGGAACGTCTTCGACACGGATATCGTGACGGCCATGCCAGACAGCGGCACGCATGCGGCGGGTCGGATCAATTGAAAGGCTCATGTTGGAATCTCCTTGAAGTCGTTGGCCTTGGCGACCCGCAAAAGGTCGCCATGGGAGCATCAGTGTTGTTGCACAAAATCCAGAATCAGCCGGTTGACCTGCTCGGCCGCTTCCATCTGCACCATGTGCGCCTGGCCCGGCAGGATTTCGATCCGGGCTGTCAGGCCGGCACTGTGGGTCGCAGGAATGATCGCGTCGTCACTGCCCCAGATCAGCAACACCGGCTGCCGGCTTTCTTGCACCACGCCGCGCAGATCGAACTGTTGCCGTCCTTCTTTGAACAATCCCGAAACCAGCTGGCGCAGGGCCGCGTCCACCCCTTCCAGGCGCTTGTACTTGAGCATGTCTTCGAGCATCTGCCGATTGACCAGTTCGGGGTCGGAGAACAGTTGCACCAGCTGTGGCTTGAGGGCATTGCGGCTGGCCGCCTCGACAAAACCTTGCAGATAACCGCCGTTGATGTCCGCGCCCAGACCGGCGCTGCCGATCAAGGTCAGGGAACGTACCCGTTGTGGAGCCAGACGCGCGGTATTCAGCGATACCGCGCCGCCCATGGAGTGCCCCACCAGATGCGCTACGGGAATGTCCAGGTGATCGAGCAATGCCAGCACCACGCCGCTCAGTTCATCCAGGTTTCCGTGCTCCAGCTGTTTGGTCGACTCGCCATGGCCCGGCAGATCCAGAGCAATCACCCGGCGCTCGGCAGCCAATGCTTCATGATTGAACATCCAATTGTTCAGATCACCGCCAAACCCATGCACCAGCAGCAACGGCACCCCGCCTTCGCCGCGCTCGAAGTAACGGATCAGCCGCCCGTCCAGTTCGACCTTCTGCGGCTTCGGCCCACTGTCTTCCTCGGCTCCGTCGCCCGGTACGAACGCGGCCTGAAACTGCTCGATCACCGCATCGATTTCGGCCTCGCTGGCTTCGCCGTCGACCACGATGCCGAGCAACGCACCGACCGCAAGGGTTTCATCCTGGCGCGCGATCTGCCGACGCAGCACACCGGAAAACGGCGCCTCGACGCTGCTGGAAATTTTGTCGGTTTCCACATCGAGCACTTCATCGCCCTTGGCGATCGCCTGGCCCTCCTCCTTGAGCCAGACATCGACCCGGCCTTCTGTCATGGACAAGCCCCACTTGGGCATCGTCAGGGTATGGATCTGGCTCATGAACGCTTGCTCCACTCGATCAACTTGAGCACGGCATTTTCGATCTTCGCCGCATCAGGGATATAGAGGTCTTCCAGGGCATCGGAGAATGGCACCGGTGTGTGCGGCGCAGTCACCATCTCGATGGGCGCCTTGAGCGAGGCGAACGCTTTTTGCGCCACCAGGGCCGAGATGTCAGTGGCCATGGAACAGCGCGGGTTGGCTTCGTCGATCACCACCAGGCGCCCGGTCTTTTCCACGCTTTCGAGAATGCTGTCTTCGTCCAGCGGGCTGGTAGTGCGCAAGTCGATGACCTCGCAGTCAATGCCTCGCGCGGCCAGGCTGCGGGCTGCGTCCATCGCCGTATTGACCGTGCGCCCATAGGAGACCAGCGTCACGTCCTTGCCATCGCGCAGGAAGTTGGCTTCCCCGAACGGAATGGTATAGAGCTCTTCCGGTACCTCTCCCTGCATGCTGTAGAGCAGTTTGTGTTCGCAGAAGATCACCGGGTCGTTGTCGCGGATAGCCTGGATCAACAGGCCCTTGGCGTCATTAGGGGACGACGGGCAGACGACTTTCAGCCCGGGGATGTGGGTCCACAGCGATGTGAGCATTTGCGAGTGTTGGGCCGCTGCCCGCAGACCCGCGCCGACCATGGTGCGAATCACCAACGGAGTGGAGGCCTTGCCACCGAACATGTAGCGAAACTTGGCCGCCTGATTGAGGATTTGGTCCAGGCAGCAACCGGCAAAGTCGACAAACATCAATTCACACACCGGGCGTACACCGCAGGTCGCTGCGCCTACCGCGGCACCGACATAACCCAACTCAGACAGCGGCGTGTCCAGCACGCGTCCGGGGAATTGGTGATAGAGGCCCTTGGTCACGCCCAGCACCCCACCCCAGGCGTCGTTTTCACCGGGAGCACCGGCACCGCCAGCGACGTCTTCCCCCATGATGAACACGGTGGGATCGCGGCGCATTTCCTGGGCCAGAGCTTCATTGATTGCCTGCTGATAACTGATTTTTCTCGCCATGATGAAGGTCTCGATTCTTGTTATAGGGGGCGTTCAGGGATAGGAAACGTAGACGTCGGTCAGCAGGTCGGCCGCACTCGGCTTGGGGTCGGACTTGGCCGTGCGCACGGCATTTTCGATCAGCAGGTCCACTTCGCTATCGATCTGGTCCAACTGGCTGGCATTAATCAAACCGGTCCGGGTGGTGCGTTCGCGAAACTGCATCAGGCAGTCGTTGTGCTCGCGGAAATACTTGACCTCGTCCGGTGCCCGGTAGGTCTGGGCGTCGCCCTCGAAGTGACCGTAATAGCGGGTGAGCTTGACCTCGATCAGCGACGGTCCTTCACCCGCTCGAGCCCGTTCCACGGCGGCACCGGCGGCTTCGTGAACAGCGAAAAAATCGAAACCGTCGACGGTGACCCCGGGCATGCCGAAGCCGGCCGCGCGGTCGGCGATGTGATCGCACGCCACAGACCAGTTGGAGGCCGTGGCCTCGGCATAACCATTGTTCTCGGCAACGAACAGGCACGGCAGGTTCCACACCGAAGCCATGTTCATTGCTTCGAACACCGCACCTTCATTGGAGCCGCCGTCGCCGAAGAACACCACCGCGACGCTGTCGGTACCTTTGAGTCGGGCGGCCAGAGCTGCGCCCACAACCAGCGGTGCGCCGGCGCCGACGATGCCATTGGCGCCGAGCATGCCCTTCTCGAAATCGGCAATGTGCATGGAGCCGCCCTTGCCCTGACAAACCCCGGTTTTCTTGCCGTAGATCTCGGCCATCATCCCGTACACATCAACGCCCTTGGCGATGCAATGACCGTGGCCACGGTGGTTGGAGGCGATGCAATCATCATCCCCCAGGTGAGCCATGACACCGGCGGCCGAGGCCTCTTCGCCGGCATAAAGATGGACGAAACCGGGAATCTCGCCGGTGGCGAACTCCACGTGCAAGCGCTCTTCAAAGACGCGGATGGTGCGCATCACCCGATAGGCATGCAGCAATTGATCAGCGGTCAGCTGTGTCGACATTTTTATTCTCCAGGTTGTCTTGAGGCTCAGGTTTCAAGGTGCAAGGTTCAAAGGGTGTTGCGGATGTTCACGGCCGATGGCCAGCAGCCGCTCTCGCGCTGCATAGGCCAGGGCCGCATTGACATCGATGCTCAGCGGACCGCCGGCATCGAGGGTAACGGTGGGTAAGTCATGGGCGTTGAATTCGATTTCCCGCTCGCCATCCAGAGCCAGGGTGCCGCTGGTCAGGCACAGACGATGGGCAACGCCGGGTTCAAGGTTGGCGGCGGCGAGCACGCCGCAGCCTTGCAACAGGCCGGGGGCCAGTGGCACCAGCAAAACTTCGCAAGAGTGCGGATCAAGGCGCATCCAGGCGCCATTGGGGGCTTGGCGCGATACCGGAAACCACAAGCCACAGAGCGCCGAAAGGCCAATGGACTGAGGTTCGGCGAAGGTTACAAACACCTCCGCCAGATCGATCCCACGGCTGATGGCGCGGGCACCGATAAACGGCAGCGAGGACACCGCCACGTCCACCAAGGCCACTTCGCACAGGTCGCGGTTCGCAATCCGCACCAACAGGCGCTTATTACGGCGTAAAGCGATTTCGGGTGGAATCCGCCCGCTGGCGAATAACCCGCCGGCCAGCCCGGCACTGGTGGCCTCACGCAGTTCCGGGAAGGCATTGTTGGTCCCCGTCGACAGCGTCAGCAGTGGAATGTCGCCGACTTCTGCAGCCACCGCTTTGTGGGTACCGTCACCGCCGAGTACGGCGATCAGCGACACGCCGCGTTCAGCCATCCAGCGCGCAGCCTGGCGAGTGTCCGCCACGCTCTGGCGCAAGGTAAGGTCGAGGAACTCCAGGGTGGGCCAGTGGCTGTCACGCGCCTGGCGGCCATGACTGTTCTTCAACACCGCAGCGGCGATGCCGGTCATGTCGGTGGGCATCAGCACCCGCTCGACACCGGTGGCACCAAAAGCTGCCAGCAGCCGCTGGATCACCGAGACCTTGTCGGTGCTGGAAAACAACCCGGCATTCGCCGTCAGGCGCCGTACATCCCGGCCGGACGCCGGGTTGGCAATGATGCCGACGGTCAATGGCAAGCGACTCATGCCAGCACCACAGGTAGAACAGGGAAAAGGCCTCGGCAGGAAGACATAGGGCACCTCTTTTTTATTATTGGGTTGGCAGCGCACTGGTTGCTGGGACTAGGTTGCAGGGGCTACGTTTCAGGGGCTAGAGCAAGGCCGGTGCCAGATTTGCAAAAAAGCGCCAAGATGCCTGTTCCAGAGCGGCTCCGACTTGAGCCCATGAGGGTTGGAATCACGCTCGATTGAGACGTCCCATGTCAGCCAGCACGGGTTTGTGGTGAGACCTTGAGACGTTGCGTCTCACCGTCGCCATGAGTGAACCGATGCTTGTCGAGCGTTCCTGAACGGCGCTTAATGGCCGCACAACTAAAAGAACATCGAACCGGAGACCTTAAATGCTTTCCGCCCACTCGAAGGCGCACGTGGATTGCGTCAGCCGTGTTTTGAAGAACGCGGCGCACCTGCCGCAACTGCCTATGCCGGACTTGATATTGGACTCCTGGCGCCGCTCCATGGAGCAACACCATCTGGACCCCGGCTCATTACAAGGGCCACGGATCCTTTCGCAGAACGTGCTGCAGGAGTGTCAAGAACGCTCTGAACTGTTCCTGCGCATCGCCAGCGAAGAAGTCGCCCGCCTCCATGGTCGCGTGCGCGATGCCGATTACTGCGTATTGCTTACCGATGCCCAGGGCCAGACCATCGACTACCGCGTGGAAAGCACTATCCGAAATGACTGCCGCAAAGCCGGCCTGTACCTGGGCACCTGCTGGTCAGAAGGTGAGGAAGGCACCTGTGGCGTGGCCGCGGTGCTGACCGCACGAACACCGGTCACGGTGCATAAGCGAGATCACTTCCGCGCCGCTTTTATCGGACTCACCTGCTCTGCTGCTCCCGTCTTCGACCCTCGGGGCGAACTGCTCGGAGTGCTTGATGTGTCCGCGGTGCGCTCTGCGGACGACCGCCGTTCGCAACACCTGATCCGGCAGATGGTGGTGCAGAGCGCGCGGGAAATAGAACAGGCGTTTTTCATGAGCAGTGCCCAGGGCTACTGGGTGCTGCGGGCTCACAACAGCCCGGGATACGTCGACAGCCAACCCGATTACCTGCTCGCCTGGGACGATGACGGACGACTGCAGGCGCTGAACCCTGCGGCGCGGCAGTGGCTGTCGCACAGCTTTGGTCAACTGCCGGAACACATCGACCAAGTGTTCGATCAGCAGTTATTGCATCGGGCCAGGGACGAATCGCTTTGCCTGTTTCACTGCCAGGGTGGCCGCCACGCCTTGCATGGACGACTCAACGCGCCACGGCGGGTCAAACGCACCCCGGCGCGCCGGGTGCTGTCACCCGCCGAGCTCGACCCGCGACTGGAAGAAAGCCTGCGCCTTGCGGTGCGGGTCAAAGACCGCAATCTACCGGTGCTGATCCAGGGGGAAACCGGTTCTGGCAAGGAAGTTTTCGCCCGACAGCTGCACCAGGCCAGCCTGCGCCGTGAGCGACCTTTTATCGCGGTGAACTGCGCAGCGATTCCCGAAAACCTGATCGAAAGCGAGCTGTTCGGTTATGTGGCCGGCGCTTTCACCGGTGCCTCGAGCAAAGGCATGCAAGGGCTGCTGGAAAAGGCCGATGGGGGCACTCTGTTTCTCGATGAAATCGGTGACATGCCCCTGCCCCTGCAAACCCGCCTGTTGCGGGTTTTAGCCGAGGGCGAAGTGGCTCCCCTGGGAGCGTCACGAAGCAAAGCGATAGACATTCAGGTCGTCTGCGCGAGCCACCGCGATCTGGAAGCGCTGGTGACCTCTGGGGAGTTTCGCGAGGACCTGTACTTTCGCCTCAGAGGCGCGCGATTCCAGTTACCGCCGTTGCGCGAGCGCAGCGATCGGCTGGCCTTGATCAACCGGATACTCGAAGAAGAATCGTCGGCCTGTGGGATAGCGGTGCAACTGGGAAGCGCCGCGCTGGAATGCCTGCTCGGCTATCGCTGGCCGGGAAATGTGCGCGAGCTGCGGCATGTGCTGCGTTACGCCTGTGCGGTGTGCGAGACCCATTTGATTCTATTGAGTGACTTACCTGAGCAACTGCTCGGCCATCGACTCAATGATCCGGCTTCAGCTGACACCGTGGAACGCTGCGCCAGTCCGGAACGCCAGGCACTCATCGATGCCCTCGTGCGTCATCGCTGGAAACCCACCGCCGCGGCCAAGGCCTTGGGCATCTCACGGGCAACGCTGTATCGACGGGTGCATCAACATGACATCGACATGCCTGGCAGAGGCTGACCACAGTTTCATCCGGCTGCCGCTCGTCAGCGGAGGGGCCTGTGGGTGCCGATCAAACATTTCGCCGCTACAATGCGCACCTTGACCGTGACAAGCCAGACTAAAAAATATGTCCCTGCCCAAACATCACCTGGAACTGCTCAGCCCCGCCCGCGACGTGGCCATCGCCCGCGAGGCCATCCTGCATGGCGCCGACGCCGTGTACATCGGGGGTCCGAGTTTCGGCGCCCGCCACAACGCCTGTAACGAGGTGAGCGATATCGCCCAATTGGTGGAATTCGCCCGTCGCTACCACGCCCGGGTGTTCACCACCATCAACACGATCCTGCACGACAACGAGCTGGAGCCGGCCCGTAAGCTGATCCACCAGTTGTACGACGCCGGCGTCGACGCGCTGATCGTCCAGGACCTGGGCGTGATGGAGCTGGACATTCCGCCGATCGAGCTGCATGCCAGCACCCAGACCGACATCCGCACCCTGGCGCGGGCGAAGTTCCTCGACCAGGCCGGCTTCTCTCAACTGGTACTGGCCCGCGAGCTGAACCTCCAGGAGATCCGCGCCATCGCCGACGAAACCGATGCGGCGATCGAATTCTTCATCCACGGCGCGCTGTGCGTGGCGTTCTCCGGCCAGTGCAATATTTCCCATGCGCAGACCGGTCGGAGCGCCAACCGAGGCGACTGCTCCCAGGCTTGCCGCCTGCCCTACACCCTCAAGGACGAAAAAGGCGGTGTAATCGCTTACGAAAAATACCTGCTGTCGATGAAGGACAACAACCAGAGCGCCAACATCCGCGCGCTGGTGGAAGCCGGCGTGCGCTCGTTCAAGATCGAGGGTCGCTACAAAGACATGGGCTATGTGAAGAACATCACCGCCTGGTATCGCCAGCGCCTGGACGATGTCCTCGAAGACCGCCCGGACCTGGCCCGCGCGTCCAGCGGCCGCACCGCGCACTTCTTCGTGCCCGATCCGGACAAAACCTTCCACCGTGGCAGCACCGACTACTTCGTCAGCGACCGCAAGATCGACATCGGCGCCTTCGACACACCGACCTTCACCGGCCTGCCAGTGGGCGTGGTGGAGAAAGTCGGCAAGCGCGATCTGCTGGTGGTCACCCACGAACCGCTGTCCAACGGCGACGGCCTCAATGTGCTGGTCAAGCGTGAAGTCGTGGGCTGGCGTACCAACATCGCCGAGCCGAAGGGCGAGTTCGAAGAGGACGGGGAAAAGCGCTACCGCTATCGTGTGGAGCCCAATGAGATGCCAAACGGGTTGCACCAGTTGCGACCGAATCACCCGCTGAGCCGCAACCTCGACCACAACTGGCACCAGGCCCTGCTCAAGACCTCCGCCGAGCGCCGGATCGGTGTTGCCTGGATCGCTCGCCTGCGTGAGGATCGCCTGGAACTGACAGCCACCAGCGAGGAAGGTGTCAGCGCCAGTGTCGCCCTGGACGGTCCATTCGGTCTGGCCAACAAGCCGGAACAGGCGCTGGAGCAATTGCACGACCTGCTCGGCCAACTGGGCACTACTCAGTACCACGCCACGGCTATCGAACTGGATGCACCGCAGGCGTATTTCATTCCCAACTCGCAGCTCAAGGCCTTGCGCCGCGAAGTCATCGAAGCGCTGACCGCGGCCCGCATCAAAGCCCACCCTCGTGGTGGTCGCAAGGCCGAGACCGAGCCGCCACCGGTGTACCCGGAGTCGCACCTGTCGTTCCTGGCCAACGTCTACAACCAGAAAGCGCGCGACTTCTATCACCGCCACGGCGTCAAGCTGATCGACGCGGCCTATGAGGCTCACGAGGAGACCGGCGAGGTGCCGGTGATGATCACCAAGCACTGCCTGCGTTTCTCCTTCAACCTCTGCCCCAAGCAGGCCAAGGGCGTCACCGGCGTGCGTACCAAAGTCGCGCCGATGCAACTGGTGCATGGTGATGAGGTGCTGACGCTGAAGTTCGACTGCAAGCCTTGCGAGATGCACGTGATCGGCAAGATGAAGGGGCACATCCTTGACCTGCCGCAACCGGGCAGCGTGGTCCAGCAGGTCGTCGGCCACATCAGCCCTGAAGAGCTGCTCAAGACCATCCCTCGCGCGCCCCACTGAGTGACTGGCGAGCGCGCCGCTACGGCGCCGCGCTCGTTGCACTCGCAAGACGGCTGAACGTCAAAGACGTCACCTAGAGGGATTTACAGGCATAAAAAAACGCCAGGCCGGATCGGCGTTGGCGTTTTCTGTATGACGACTCTCCAGGACTCCCGCACTGCCTGCCGGCGGGGCCATACTTGGATGAGTATCAGGAAAATGGCAGGGGCGGCTGGATTCGAACCAACGCATGGCAGGATCAAAACCTGCTGCCTTACCGCTTGGCGACGCCCCTGTATCTGTAGCGAGTGCCCTTGCGCGACAAGCCCTGTAAGGGCCGCTGCAAGAACGGGCGGCAATTTATCAACTTTCTCTTCGTCTGGGAAGGCCAACACAAAAATATATTTGTTTTAAAACAGATGCTTACTCTTGATGCTGGAGGGTGCCATGGCGGCGGTTACCGATACACTGAAGCTGTTTCTCGCCGGCGATGTCATGACCGCCCGTGGCATCGACGCAGTACTGCCACATCCTGGCGATCCGCGGCTTTACGAAGACTACGTCAAGAGTGCCGGCGTTTACGTCCGGCTGGCAGAAAGACTCAATGGCCCGATTCCCCTCCCCGTCGATTTCACTTATGTCTGGGGCGCTGCATTGGATGAGTTCGAACGTCGCCAGCCACACGCACGCATCATCAATCTGGAAACAGCGGTGTCGCGCCGCGGACGACCGGAGCCAAAAGGCATCAATTACCGCATGAGCCCGGAGAACTTCCCGGCCATTAGCGCAGCCGGCATCGACTGCTGCGTGCTGGCCAACAACCATGTGTTGGACTGGGGAGCAACCGGCCTGGCCGATACGCTGGATACCTTGTCGAGCAACGGCATGTGCAGCGCCGGCGCCGGGCACGACAGGCTATCTGCCGAAGCGCCCGCCGTGCTGCCGCAGCCTGGCGGGCGACGCTTGCTGGTGTATGGCCTCGGCGCACCTGACAGTGGCATACCGCCGGACTGGGCCGCCACGGATAGGCGCGCGGGTGTTGCGCGCCTGGAGGATCTGTCGATGCACAGCCTGCGCCCTGTGGCCGAACGGATACTCCAGGACAAAAAACCGCGGGACCTGGTGGTCGTCTCCATTCATTGGGGCGGCAACTGGGGTTTTGATATCCCGCGCGAACAGGTCCGGTTCGCCCATGCCTTAATCGACGAAGCCGGAGTTGACCTGGTGCACGGGCATTCCTCACACCACATTAAGGGCATCGAGGTATACCGCGAACGCCTGATTCTCTATGGCTGCGGTGATCTGCTGAACGATTACGAAGGCATCGAAGGTCACATAGCCTTTCGCGGCGACTTGGGGTTTCTGTACTTTGCCTCGCTGGACCCGAACGGGCACCTGCAGTCGCTGGACCTGATCCCCACTCACTTGCGTGGCTTTCGCATCTGTCGTGCCGAAGGGGATGACCGTCAATGGCTGCACGATACCCTTTTTCGCGAGTGCGCACGCTTGGGCAGCAGCATCCAACCGGGCGCGAAAAATGCCTTCGAGTTGTGTTGGTAGAACCCTACTTTTGTGGCGAGCGAGCTTGCTCGCGCTGGGCTGCGGAGCGGCCCCAAAAATCTGACAACAATCGCCGATTTTTGTGAGTGCTACGCACTCAAGCGGGAGCAAGCTCCCTCGCCACAGGGGTTTCTACTGACTCAAGACTTTCTTGAATGAACAGCCTAGGGAACCTTCCCGGTTTTTTTCGTTTCTGCGTCGCTTTTGCATTTTTGTGCGACAGATCCCCCTCCAGGGACTCCCGTACCACTCCCTTGTGGTGTTAGTTTGGAAATGTTTCTGACTCATCGACCAGATATTTCTTACAACCTGCCTGCAAAGGAATGCCCCCAACAATGGATTTTTCACTCAAGCACCTGGTCGCGACAACCCTGATGCTGGCCAGCCTTTCGTCGTTCACCACGTCAGCGCACGCCAACATCACCCCGCAACAGAGCGCGGCCATCCTCAAGACCTTCAGTGACACATCGGTCACCGATTTCAGGCAATTCCTGGGACGCCTGGCCAAGAGCGACCTTGCCCACACCAGCGATCTCGGCCCGGCAATCAGTGCCTTCCAGGGCAACAAGCCGCTTACCGCTGAACAACAGAACGAGATCCATCGCTTGCTTGGCCTCTATGCACGGGTGAAATACGGCAACGCGGCCACCGAGACCCTGCGCGAGCTGGTGGCAATTCCGACCTTCCGCGTGGACGGCGTTGCCCAGCACGACAATCCCGAATTCATCAAGATCGCCGACAAGCTCAAGGGCCTTGCCCAAGCGTTCAACCTGAGTTTTCGCAACATCGACAACCGCGTCTATGAAATCTCCCTCGCAGGCAATGGCGACGAAGTGGTAGGCATTCACGCGCATGCCGATGTGGTGCCCGTAACGCCGGAGAACTGGGTCCTGAAAGACGGCACCCGACTCGACCCGTTCAAGGTCACTCTGGTCGGTGACCGCCTGTATGGCCGCGGCACCGAGGATGACAAGAACGGTATCGTGGTGGCGCTCTACGCCATGAAGATCATCAAGGAAGAGAAGCTGCCGCTGGCGAGGAATTTCAAGCTGCTGGTAGACACCACCGAAGAAACCACCGGCGACGCCATCCCCTATTACTTCGAACACAACCCGACGCCCAACTACAACCTGGCGCTGGATGGCGGCTATCCGGTGGTGATTGCCGAGAAAGGCTATGGCACCGTCATGGCCAGTTTTCCTCGGCGCGCCGCAGAGGGCAAAGGCGCCGAAATCACTGCAATGACGGGCGGCTTGGCAACCAACCAGATTCCATCGACTTCGGTCGCCACCCTGGTGACTGCCAAGCCCGCCGAATTGGCCGCCAGCCTGCAGAAAGCAGGTAGCGATTATGCCAAGCATAATGGCGGCAACTTCGAGGTGAGCGCCAAGGTCGTCGGCAAGGACGCCAAACTGACAGTCACCGGCGTTTCCGCCCATTCCTCCGAACCCGAATCAGGCGTCAACCCGGTGGCAAGGATGCTGGACTTCATCAACAGCCTCGACGGGAAGGTCGCGCTCAAGCACAACCACATGACCGACGCCGCCCGCTACGCCGCCGACAACTGGGGACTGGACTACCTGGGTGGCAAATTGGGGGTCGGCTTTTCCGATGACTTCATGGGACCGCTGACCGCATCCCTGACCTACGTCGGGATGGATGAAAAAGCCTTCAAGCTCGCGGTCAACCTGCGGGTGCCCAAGGGCAAATCCCCGGAAGTGCTCAAGACAGAAATCGCCGACAAGCTTGGCGTCTGGAGCAAGAAGACCCACATTGCGGCGGCCTTTGACTACTCGATCGCCGAGCCGATGCACCGCAACCCTGAGGGTGAATGGGTCAAGGCCCTGCTGGCCGTGGCCAGCGAAAACCTCGGCATGGAACACAAATTCGGCACCTCTGCCGGCGCCACTTCGGTCCATGAGTTGCCTAATGGCGTGCAGTTCGGCCTGGCCAGGCCCGAGGTCAAGTACACCGGCCACAACGACAACGAGTTCAAGACCGTCGACCAGTTCCTGCTGGACCTGCAGATCGTGACCGAAATGTTCGGGCGCATCGGGCAGATGCCAAAACTCTGATCCCCCTTTCGGACCCGCTATTCTGGCGGGTCCATTTTTATGCAACTGAGGCTGGATGGCCTTCCATGCCTAGTCGACAGGATCCATCGGCAACCATCGCATAACTGACCTATTCTGAATCGACCGACAAAAGATCACCCTTTTGAGGTACCTGAACTCGTTACAGCAATGGAGGCTGGATGATGAAGGAGCATTCGATTGAGTTTCGCGCTGGAGAGGCGCACACGCCGCACACTTCGCCCCTCGCCATGACCCGTTCCACCCAATCTCCCACGCTCAATAGCCGCATCGAGCTTTACACCCAGGAGGCGATGGTCAACTGGCTAGGCCCGTTGCAGCTGATGCGCACGGGCTTACAAACGGCTGTCGCCACCACGATGGGAGCTTTCGCAGACCCACGCGAAGTGCTGGCGATGCTCAACCCCCGGGACTCTAACCCGCCTATCCAGGTAGTTGCCGACGGTGACGTGTGGATCGATTATCTGGCCGATACCGGCGATGGCTGGGACTCTACCTACTCGATGGCGCTGTGTGTCAGCCATGCTGTCGAGTTGCCGGAATACCAGCTCTCACTGCCGCGCGGCGACGTGCTGCTGCTCGGCGGCGATCAGGTCTATCCCACACCGGCCGGCAACGGATATCGCACCCGTTTCCTTGATCCCTTCCGCGCCGCATTTCCCGCGCCGGTACCCAAGGAGCGCCCTGGTGACCAGGCCCAGCCCGTACGGCAGCCGGGTGCGCCGTGGATATTGGCGACGCCTGGCAACCATGATTGGTATGACGGTCTGCGCGGTTTCTCCCAACTGTTTTGCGAGCAGAAGCCCATCGGCGCCTGGGACACCCGCCAGCGCACCGGTTACTACGTGCTGCAGTTGCCCAATGGCTGGTGGGTCTGGGGCCTGGATCTGCAGTTTGAATCCATGATCGACCGCCAGCAGAAGCAATACTTCCAGCAGATGCACGCCAAATTGCAACCAGGCGATCGCGTAATCCTCTGCACACCCGAGCCGAGTTGGGTGGACGAGGCCGAGCGGCTGGCACGGGAGGACAGCAAGGCCTTGCCCTCGATCGAAACCCAGACGCCGCGCTTTCGCAGCCTGCGCGAGATCGAGGAACTCTTGGGTGACCACCTCGCGGTAGTCTTGGCCGGAGACTCACACCACTACGCACGCTACCAGCCACAAGCGGGCACCCAGGCGCCGCAGCGCATCACCTGCGGAGGCGGTGGCGCCTTCTTGAATGCCACCCATCACCTTCCCGATCCGCCCAAGCCGATCAACGTTGGCGGAACCCGGCAGCACTACGAACTGGCGGCGGTCTACCCGGCCAAAAAGACCTCCGAGCAACTGCGTAATCGGGCATGGCGGCTACCTACCCGCAATTTCTCGTTCTGCGCCATGCTGGCCATCTTGTACCTACTGTTTGACTGGATGGTACAAAGCGCCAGCACGGTGCCCCACCTGGCACGAGGCAACCGCAGCCTGATGGACGTGTTGTCTGACCTCCAAGCGTCTATTCCCAACATCAGCGAAGTCTGGCGACATCTGCTCCTGGTCTTGTCACACAGTCCTTCATCGGTGATGTTCGCCGTGATCATTGTGCTGGGTTGCGCCGTGTTCTCAGCCGCCGGGGTCAAGCGCACCCGAAAGCTCGCCTATGCCATTGGAGCTGTTCACGGAGTCCTTCATCTGGGACTGGCGATCGGACTGCTGTGGCTGATGGGCCGTGTCAATATCCACTACCTGCAGTTGGAGGTAGAAAACCTGCACCAGGTTGTGTTGTTCCTGGCGGAAACGCTGGTGCTCGGCGGCAGTTTGGGAGGCCTGTTGTTCGGCGCCTGGATGGTGATGGGTAATACCTTTTGGGGGCTACATAGCGAGGCGGTTTTTTCCTCGCAGTGCATCGCCGACCACAAGTGTTTCCTGCGCATGCACTTCAAAGGCGACCAACTGACCATTTACCCACTCAAGCTGGAGAAGGTCTGCCGGCGCTGGTCCCTGGGATCGGGAGTCGCCAAACTGGCGAAGGTGCAGCGCACCTGGAGGTTGCGGGCAACGCCTGAAAGCACTGGCCCGCGATTCGTGCCAGCCTCGGGTGCGCTCGAACTGCAACTGATCGAGTCGCCCATCGTGATTCAACGTAAGTAAACCGCTTTTCGTAGGAGCCAGCGGTGCGGCGATCCGACTTGCCGGCGAAGGCGCACTCAAGGACGCTTTCGCCGGCAAGTCGGATCGCCGCACCGCTGGCTCCTACAGGTTCGGCCTGTCGCAGAGGAAGCAGATATCAGAACCAGGTTTCCATCTGTATGCCGTACTGCCATACACCGCCGGCGTTGAAGTCCGACTTGCCGAAGTTGTCTGTGGAACTGTATCCGTCCAGATCCGAAGACCAGTTCATCAGGCTTGCGAAAACTCGCAATTCAGGGCGTGTGAGCAGGTCTCCAACGTCAGGTTTGAATGTCGGGGCAATCGTGAATTTCCAGAAGTTACCATCGACCGCATTACGTTGCAGGTAGCCCTTGGGGTCGAGGTCCATGGTTTGCCAACTCATCTCGTAGGCCATCTCGAAATTGCTGTTGATTTCATTGGCCAACCGCACGTTCAACGTCATCCAGCGGTAGTCGTCACCCTTGACGTACCTGTCCTTGCTCTGTTCGGCCAACAAGCTGGGGCCGATGCGCCAACCCGGTGCAATGGGTGTCTCGCCGTAAAGCGCCAGACGCAGAGCCCGGGCGTCGTCGATCAGTTCGCCGTCCGAACCGATGTTCTTGACCTCTGCCCCCAGGCCTTGCCCGTAGAGCAGCGCTGTTTTAAAGAAGCCTTCGCGGCCGAAAAAGTTTTTCTGATGATTGGCCAGCATGCTGTGCAAGCCGGAATCCGCAGGCGTCAGGCCCGCTTCATTGGTGCGAGTGGCAAAGTCGTTTTTCTTTGAGCCAATGCCATTGAACATCCACTGCCACTGACCATTATCGAAGAACTGGTTGGAGGTCAGGATGTAGCTTTCCACATCGGCATTGACACCGCCCTCACTGAAATCCCCATAGTTACGCCCCATCAAGGAATAATTCGAGCGCCAGTCCTTGTTCATCTGCACATCGTAGATACCACCCCCGGTGCCGGCCAGAAAGACCACGTCCGAGTCCAGCCAGTGGATATCGAAGTTGTCTCTGTCGAATCGTTTGCCAGCCCACAGGGTGGAGTTCTCGAACACTGAATTGCCCTTGAAGGCGGCGAGATGATCGAGCTCGGTGAACACCTGACGCACGTTCAGATTGCTCTCGTCGGCGGTCCAGTCGTTGGAGCTTTCCACACCGTCGGCGATGGACACGGTGAATTTGGAACGGGTGCCGTTCTGCGCATAGAGTTCTTTCGACAGGTCTATGCGCATGTAGGTGTCGTCTTCGTTACCGAGTCGCCCGACGGCACCACCGACTGAACCGGCAGGCGTTGTATAAGGGCCGCCACGACCACCACCCAGCCCATCGTTGATCAGCAATCCGGAGCGGGCGTAGCCCTTGAAGCTGAAACCGTCAGTCAGGTGTCCGCTACTGTCTTGCTTTTCCATGCTTTGCTGACGGGCTTCGAGTTTTGCCAGTCGAGTGTCCAAAGTAGGCGCCGCAGTGGCGGCTGCAGTAGACGCCGCCGGCTGCAAGGCGGGAGTCGCCAGTTTGATCTGCTGCAATTCCCTGGCGAGTGCCTGGGTTTGCTGCTCGGCTGCGGCGGCGCGCTTTTCCGCAGCGGCGGCACGCGCTTCAAACGCGGCCATTCGTTGTTCCAGGGTCGCGGCCTGAGAGGTGGCCGCCGAGGTGCCGAGTACGCCTGCGAGTAGCCAGCTTGATGCTTTCTGCATGGGGGATTTCCTGTTTTGTTTTTATTTTTCTGTCCTGCGACCGACCTTTTTTTCGTGAATTGTTAATTGTCAAAATCCACGAAAAAAAGGATGCCTCATCGCAAATACGCTGCTACATTTGGCGATGTTAACGTTAACTTTTCTAAAAACAAAAATAAAGAGGGCTTTATGAAACACCTCAAATCTCTTCTTCCAGCAGCACTGCTTACCCTCTGCGCCGGGCTTCCATCCCTCTCGAGCGCAGCCGATTTGACGATCTCGTGTGGGGCGGTAGGTGCGGAGTTACAACTCTGCAAAGAGGCTGTCCAGGCGTGGTCGAAACAGACCGGCAACAACGTCGAGGTGGTTTCCACGCCTAACTCGGCCACCGAGCGATTGTCGTTCTACCAACAGATCCTCAGTGCGCAGTCCAGCGACATCGACATCATTCAAATCGATATGGTGTGGCCGGGGATGTTGGCCAAACATTTGCTGGATCTGCGCGAGGTGCTTCCCGCCAACGCGACCCAAGGCTATTTCCAGGCACAGGTGGATAACGCCACCGTAAACGGACGGCTGGTGACAATGCCGTGGTTCACCGACTCGGGCCTGCTGTATTACCGCAAGGACTTGCTGGAGAAGTACAACCAGCAGGTTCCCCGGACCTGGGAGGAAATGACCGCTACCGCCAAAACTATTCAACAGGCTGAGCGCACCGCCGGAAACCCTAATGCCTGGGGCTACATTTTTCAGGGGCGCGCCTACGAGGGCCTGACGTGCAATGCACTGGAGTGGATCAGCAGTCAACCGCAAGGCGGACTGGTCAATTCACAAGGCGACATTGTGGTCAACAGTCAGGCCTCAAGAACAGCGCTGACCCTGGCGAAAAGCTGGGTAGGCGATATCTCCCCGCGCGGCGTACTCAATTACACCGAGGAGGAAGGCCGGGGCGTATTCCAGTCGGGCAATGCGCTGTTCATGCGTAACTGGCCGTATGTCTGGGCCCTGGTCCAAGGTCAGGACAGTGCCGTAAAAGACAAGGTCGGGGTCGCTCCCCTGCCCCGTGGCGGCGAGACCGGCACCCATGCATCCACCCTCGGTGGCTGGGGCCTGGCGGTATCGCGTTACAGCGCCCATCCAAAACTGGCCGCAGAACTGGTGAGCTACCTGACCAGTGCCCAAGAGCAAAAACATCGTGCCCTGATAGGCGCCTATAACCCGGTTATCGAGTCGCTGTATCAAGACCCCGAACTGCTCGCGGCCATGCCTTATTACGCTCAGCTGCACAGCATTCTCAACGATGGGGTCATGCGTCCCGCCTCCATCACCGCCGATCGCTATCCACGGGTCTCCAATGCGTTCTTCGATCGAGTGCATGGCGTGCTGGCGGGCGAGTTGCCTGTCGATCAGGCGCTGGCGGAACTGGAAAGCGAACTCACGCGCATCAAACGCCGGAACTGGTAAGCCACAAGGAAGGAAATCACCATGTCTGTCTCTTCTACCCATGCCCCCTGTGATGAGCTGCTGCTCACCAGGGAAACGCCCGTACAACGTCGCCGAGTGCGCGCCGCCTGGCTGTTTCTGACGCCGATGTTGCTGTGTCTGGCCCTGGTGGCAGCCTGGCCGCTACTGCGCACATTCTGGTTCAGCCTGACCGACGCCAACCTAGCGGACACCAGTGGCGGAACCTTCATAGGCTTTGGCAATTATCTGTTCCACAACGGTTCCAGCTGGTCGGGCATTCTGGTCGACCCGCAATGGTGGAACGCGGTGCGCAACACCTTGTATTTCACCGTGGTGTCGGTGGGACTGGAAGTCGTACTGGGGCTGCTGGTGGCGTTGCTGCTGAACATCAAGTTCACCGGACGTGCTCTGGTGCGTGCGTTGATTCTGATTCCCTGGGCGATTCCGACCATTGTTTCGGCGAAGATCTGGTCATGGATGCTTAACGACCAGTTCGGCATCATCAATCACCTGATGCTGAGCCTGGGCCTGATTGACGCCCCTCTGGCCTGGACGGCCGATGCGGATCTGTCGATGTGGGCGGTGATCATCGTCGACGTCTGGAAGACCGTGCCTTTTGTCACGCTGCTGATGTTGGCCGCCTTGCAGATGTTGCCAAGCGATTGCTACGAAGCCGCCAGGGTCGATGGTATTCATCCGCTGAAGGTGTTCTGGCGTGTCACGCTCCCCCTGCTGATGCCCGCACTGCTGGTGGCGGCGATCTTCCGCATCCTCGACTCGCTGCGGGTATTCGACGTGATCTATGTGCTGACCTCGAACTCATCGAGCACCATGAGCATGTCGGTGTATGCCCGCCAGCACCTGGTGGAGTTCCAGGACGTCGGTTACGGCAGCGCGGCCTCGACACTACTGTTTCTGGTGGTTGCGGTCATCGCCCTGCTTTATCTCTACCTCGGACGCCGTCAACTGGAGGTCCGGTCATGAACCTGCGCCTACTGAAAAAAGCCCTGTTGCGCCTCGGATTCTGGTGTCTGATCGGGGTGTTGCTGCTGTATGCGGTCTTCCCTTTCTACTACGCCATCGTGACGTCGCTGAAGCCGTCCAGCGCCTTGTTCGAGGTGAGTTACTGGATCGACAACCCCGATTTCTCCAATTACGCGGCGGTGCTCAATCAAGCCTCATTCCTGCGGGCGATCGGCAACTCGCTGGTGGTTGCGCTGTGCGTGGTGACACTGGCGCTGTTCCTCAGCCTGACCGCCGCCTATGCCTTGGGCCGGGTGAAGTTTCGAGGACGTGGCACGGTCTTGATGATGGTCCTTGGCGTGTCGATGTTTCCTCAGGTCGCGGTGCTGTCGGGGCTGTTCGAAGTGATCCGCGCCCTGGGCCTGTACAACACCTCCTGGGCGTTGATCCTCAGCTACACGATTTTCACCCTGCCCTTCACCGTCTGGGTGCTGACCACGTTTATGGGGCAACTGCCCCATGAACTGGAAGAAGCGGCAATCATGGATGGCGCCTCACCCTGGGTCACGCTGACCCGTGTGCTGTTGCCGCTGCTCTGGCCTGCACTGGTCACCACTGGCTTATTGGCTTTCATCGCCGCGTGGAACGAGTTCCTGTTTGCCCTGACCTTCACCCTCACCGACACCCAACGCACGGTGCCGGTCGCCATCGCCTTGATTTCCGGCGGCAGCCCCCATGAGTTGCCTTGGGGGTTGTTGATGGCCGCCTCGGTGGTGGTCACCGTCCCACTGGTGATTCTGGTGCTGATCTTCCAGCGCCGAATCGTTTCCGGTCTCACTGCCGGCGCGTTAAAGGGTTGATGCCCAACAAAGACAAGGAACAGCATCGTGATCAAATTGAAACTGGACAATGTAAACAAGCAATTGGGCGGCATGCGGATTCTTCGCGACGTCAGCCTGGAAATCGCGGCGGGTGAATTCGTTGTATTCGTTGGCCCTTCGGGCTGCGGAAAATCGACCCTGCTGCGACTGATCGCCGGCCTGGATTCGATCTGCGGCGGCGACCTGCTGATCGACGGGCGTCGGGTCAACGACCTGGAGCCGCGCGAGCGTGGCGTCGGCATGGTGTTTCAGTCTTATGCGCTGTACCCGCACATGAGCGTCTACGACAACATCAGTTTTGGTCTCAAACTGGCCAAGACGGAGAAGACCAGCCTGCGCGAGCGCGTGCTGAAGACTGCGCAAATCCTGCAGTTGGACAAACTGCTGCAACGTAAGCCGAAGGAACTGTCCGGTGGGCAGCGTCAGCGTGTGGCCATGGGCAGAGCCATGGCGCGGGAACCGGACATTTTGTTGTTCGACGAACCGCTCTCCAACCTGGATGCCTCCTTGCGAGTGCAGATGCGCAACGAAATTGCCCGACTGCATGATCGGCTCGGCTCGACGATGATCTACGTCACCCATGATCAGGTTGAAGCGATGACCCTGGCCGACAAAATTGTCGTGCTCAATGGTGGTCGCGTAGAACAGGTCGGCTCACCGCGCGAACTCTATGAGCGCCCGGCCAGCCGCTTTGTCGCCGGTTTTCTCGGTTCGCCCAGAATGAATTTTCTGTCGGCGCGCCTGCAGACGCCAGGCGAAACCAGCCTGGTCGATACCCTCGTTTGGGGTATCACATCCCTGCCCTTCGACAGCTCGAAGCTGGCGGCAGGCACGCAGCTGACTCTGGGGATTCGTCCGGAACACGTGTCGCTCAAAGCGGCGGATGGAACCGCCGGCGTCGTGGTGACCGCGGTCGAATACCTGGGCAGCGAAACCTATGTGCACCTCGAGACAGGTCAGGACGAGCCACTGATCTGTCGTTGCGAGGTCAGCGCCGGATGGCAAGCGGGCGATCGGGTTGAGCTGCAACTGGACATCGACAACCTGCACCTGTTCGACGCCGACGGCGCGGCCTTGAGCCGTCACCCACACGCCATTGAAACGCTGCCGGCTGGCGTCCCTCTGCGCTCGGCACGAGCAAGCGCCCTATGACTGTGTCTTTGAATTCCATGAGTGTTCCAATGTCCGCTGCAATTGAGCTTGCGCAACATGCGCTGAGTGATGGCCTGTCTCGCGTCATCGATGACTATCGTCCCGGTTATCATCTTGCCCCCCCGGTGGGCTGGATGAATGACCCTAACGGGGTGGTGTACTTTCGTGGCGAATACCACGTGTTCTATCAACACCACCCCTTCAACGCGAAATGGGGCCCGATGTATTGGGGGCATGCCAAGAGCGCCGATCTGGTCCATTGGCAGCATCTGCCCATTGCACTGGCGCCCGGCGATGACTTCGACCGAGACGGTTGTTTTTCCGGCAGCGCGGTGGTGTGTGGCGATACCCTGGCACTGATCTACACGGGGCACACCTGGCTGGGGGACGTGGGTGACGAGCGCTCGATCCGTCAAGTCCAGTGCCTGGCCACCAGCAGCGACGGCATCCGGTTCGTCAAGCATGGCGCCGTCATCGAGACCGCGCCGCACGATTCGATCATGCACTTTCGCGACCCCAAGGTATGGCAGGAGGATGACGGCTGGTACCTGATTGCCGGCGCACGTCTGGGCGATAAACCGCTGCTGCCGCTATACCGTTCCACGGATCTGCACACCTGGGAGTTCCTCGATTATGTAGCCAGCGGCAACGAGGGTGATGGCTATATGTGGGAGTGCCCGGATCTGTTCCGGCTGAACGGACGCGATGTGCTGCTCTACTCCCCTCAGGGCATGCAGCCCCAGGGTTACGATCGGCTCAACAAATACCAGACCGGTTATCGGGTGGGCCGACTCGACAGTGAATGGCACTTCACCGGCGGGCCTTTTATCGAGCTGGATAACGGCCACGATTTCTATGCCGCGCAAACGCTTCTGGCCGCCGATGGCCGCCGCCTTGTATGGGCGTGGCTCGACATGTGGGAAAGCCCGATGCCGAGCCAGGCCCATCACTGGTGCGGCATGCTCGGTGTGCCGCGCGAACTTGAACTGCACGCCGATCGCCTTTGCGTGTACCCGGCACGGGAGCTCACCGCTCTGCGCATGGCGCCATTGCCGGGCGTGCCTTGGTGGGAGGGTTCGGGAACCCGGTGCGTGCCGGAAGTGAATGGCGAGATGCTCGAAATCCATGTGCATCTGGATTTGCGTGGCTGCACCAACGGCCACCTCGGAATCGCCTTGCGTTGCAGCGACGATGACCATGAAGAAACCCTGCTTTATTACGATGCGTCGCTGCAGCGTCTGGTGCTTGACCGCAGCCGCGCGGGTGCGCAAGTCACCGGTCAGCGCAGCGTGGCGATTGACCCGACACAAGAGCGACTGGAACTGCGCGTATTTCTCGATCGCTCGTCCATCGAGGTGTTCGACGAAAACGGGCGCTTCAGCCTCAGCAGTCGGTTCTATCCGCGACCCGACAGCCTGGGCGTGAAGCTGTTTGCCAATGGGAGTGGCGGCCGTGTCTCGATTCCCAAGGCGTGGCCCCTGGCCTCGGGATGGCTGTGAGCGGCGTCATTCGAGTCGCGAGAAACCCGGGCCCTGTGTCATGATCCTGCGTCAACCTGACCGGCCTCGCCTCGCATGACTTCAGTGAAAGACGTTGCACAGCTGGCCGGCGTGTCCCTGATGACGGTTTCTCGAGCGCTCAATAATCCGGAAAAACTGAGCCCCGAAACCCTTCAGCGGGTGCGTCGCGCCATTGACGAACTGCAATTCGTACCGAGCCTGTCGGCGCGCAAGATGCGCGGCGACAACCTCCAGTCGCGCACCATCGGGGTGTTCGCACTGGACACCGCGACCACACCGTTCGCGGTCGAGTTGCTGCTGTCCATCGAACAGACCGCGCAGCAGGCGGGCTGGAATGTGTTCATCCTCAACCTGTTGAGCAACCCGCCAACCGACCAGAACATTGACCTGATGCTGTCGCACCGTCCCGACGGGTTGATCTTCAGCGCCATGGGGTTTCGCCAGGTATGCATTCCCGAACGCTTGAAGAGCAAACCCCTGGTGCTCGCCAATTGCCTGGCAGATGACAGTCGCCTGGTCAGTTATGTGCCAGATGACGAAACGGGGCAGTATCGAGCCGTACATCACGCGTTGAGCCAAGGCTATCGGCGCCCTCTGTGTATCAATCTGCCCAAACAGAGCCTGGCCTGGGGCCTACGACAAAAAGGCCTGCAGCGTGCCTGCCAGGCATTTGGCCTTGCGCCTGAGGCACTTCTGCAATACGACCTTTCCGATCATGATGCCTATGGTGAAACCGCAGCCATCCTCGACCGGCACATCATCGAGGGTCGCCCGCAATTCGACATCCTGATCTGTGGCAACGACCGGATTGCCTTTTGTGCCTATCAGTTGTTGTTGGGCCGAGGCCTGAAAATTCCCGCCGATGTCGCCGTGCTCGGCTATGACAACATGATCGGCATCGCCGAACTGTTCATACCGCCGCTGACCACGGTGCAATTGCCGTACTACGAGATCGGTCGCAATGCGGCCCGGCACCTGATCGAGGCCCTTGAGGTAGAGGGTGCCCAGCCGGTTGATTGTCCATTGGTAATCAGAACGTCGTTGTGAGTTATCAAAACCCTTTACCGAGGGCCAGCGCTCGGTAAAGGGCTGAGTGTTTACTTGGGCGGAACGAAGTTATCCAGCATTCGATTCACCGCCAATTCCCCCAGCATGATGACGTTTTGTTCCTGATCGCTGCCACGCCGCGCCCTCACGCCTCATCCCACCTCCCCCTCCCGAGTAGTCCGAAACTCCCAGCCCTTCTGGGAGTATCCGCCGATGCGCGATCCTCGGCGCTTATCCATAGTTGCGACCAATGGTCAACGGTCAGGCCTTGATGACCGCAATTACCCAGGAAAAAGTCATGACAATTGAGCAAAATTCATTGCTGACGAACGCTATGAGCGTCGTGGCGAGCGGCGCGAACGTTTCGCTGGACGAAACGTCCGGTTTGCAGAACGCCACCGCCACGCCAACCCCTACGGGAGACGCTGACGACAACGACATTCTGGTGACCTCCCTGCCCTCGACCTTCGCTACCCGTTTGACCGCACTGGGTGCCGGGACCGCAACGGGGGCAGCGTTGAGTGGCTATACCGGTGCCGTGGGCAATACGGGCAGCAATGCGTTCACCGTCACCGCGGACCCCGGAGCCACTATTACCAATATCAGCTTCGTCGACAGCAATGGCGTACCGCTCAATGGCGTGGACAGCGGCCTGGATACCCTCAATGGCACCAGCATCCTTCTCTACACGGATGCGAACAACGACAACATCGTTCTGGGCCGGGCCGGTGGCTCGACCGGCGCGATCGTGTTCGCTGCCTATATTGAAGAAACCGGATCGCCGGTCTCGGGCGGCAAGATCTGGACCGTGGAGTACCAACCGCTCAAGCATCCAGATGCTACGAACGCCGATGATTCGCTCAATCTGCTGAATAAGGTGTTCATCGGAGCCAGTCAGGACCTGGAATTCAATTTGGCCAATGCCCCCTCCGGGCAGAACCTGTTCCTGATGTTCACCAAAGCGAACCCGGCAACTGCAACGGTCGATGGTGTCGTGCGGATCACGGATCCCGTCATCATCGCCACCGGCAAAGATCCGGCGAATCAGTCAACTGGCGCCAGTATAACGACTGGCGACACGATCAATACCAGCCAGGCGGGTGGCCCTACCACCTTCGGCACCAACAGCCAGATGATTACGGAACAGGAAGGCATCCGTTATTCGTTCGTCACAGGTGCCAGGCAGGATATGACCATTCCTAACCTGGATCAGAACGAAGCAGATGTTGAATCCAACATCGACTTTACCGGCGTCTTCAATGCGAAGATGGCCAATTTCGATGTGGTGCAGTTGCAAAGCGGCAAGAGTGCTGTGGTAAAAATCAGCGCATTCAGCACCGCTGTTGAATCTGGAGCGGCTTTCATCGACGGCTATGCGGGTGATACGCCGGTTGCCATCACCAATGTTCGCGTCTTCAACAGCGCCGGGGTGGTGATCGAGAATTCAAACGGATCGGTGAATGATTCGACCATTTTGATCACCTTTTCCGGTGGGGTTGCAACCATCACCGGCGTTAAAGCCGGCTATCAGATTGAATACACCACAACGTCGGATCACAACCGCGTGCTCATCGAGAACGGAGCGGCCCTCGATGCCAAGGGCACTGCCCATGCCGATTTTGATATCGGTGGTTTCACGCTGGTCCAGGCCTCCATTTCGAAAACCGAAATCGGCTCCAAGATGATCTTCGAGGACGACGGGCCGACGGCGACCGGCACTGCCGCAACGGGAACCGTCGACGAGGACGGCCTGGCCAATGGCATTGCCGGGGGTACGGGCGACGTGGCTGGCGAGGCGACCACGGCCAGCGGCAGCGTGACCGGTATCTTCCAGTCCGGCGCCGACACGCCGCTGAGCTATGCCTTGTCGAGTAACACCAGCGGCTTGCCGGCGCTGAGCTCGGGCGGGGTGGCGCTGGTGTACAGCGTCGCGGGCGGCACGCTCACCGCCAAGGCCGGCGTAGCCGGTGCCGACGTCTTCACGTTCAGCCTCACCGCAGCGGGTGCCTACACCTTCACGCTGCTCAAGCCACTGGATCACGCGGCCGGTAACAACGAGAACGACATCACCCTCAACCTGGGCTCGCTGCTGCAGGCCACCGACAAGGACGGTGACACGGTGACAGCCGCGGCCGAAAAACTGGTCATCACCGTCGACGATGACACGCCGACGGCGACCGGAACCGCCTTGACGGGAACCGTCGACGAGGACGGCCTGGCCAATGGCATTGCCGGCGGTACGGGCGACGCGGCTGGCGAGGCGACCACGGCCAGCGGCAGCGTGACCGGCATCTTCCAGTCCGGCGCCGACACGCCGCTGAGCTATGCCTTGTCGAGTGATACCAGCGGCTTGCCGGCGCTGAGCTCGGGCGGGGTGGCGCTGGTGTACAGCGTCGTGGGCAACACGCTCACCGCCACGGCCGGCGCGACCGATGTGTTCACCTTCAGCCTCACCGCAGCGGGTGCCTACACCTTCACGCTGCTCAAACCGCTGGATCACGCGGCAGGTAACAACGAGAACGACATCACCATCAACCTGGGCTCGTTGCTGCAAGCCACCGACAAGGACGGCGACACGGTGACGACCGCGGCCGACAAACTGGTCATCACCGTCGACGACGACACGCCGACGGCGACCGGTACCGCCGCAACGGGAACCGTCGACGAAGACGGCCTGGCCAATGGCATTGCCGGCGGTACGGGCGACGCGGCTGGCGAGGCGACCACGGCCAGCGGCAGCGTGACCGGCATCTTCCAGTCCGGCGCCGACACGCCGCTGAGCTATGCCTTGTCGAGTAACACCAGCGGCTTGCCGGCGCTGAGCTCGGGCGGGGTGGCGCTGGTGTACAGCGTCGTGGGCGGCACGCTCACCGCCAAGGCCGGCATAGCCGGTGCCGACGTGTTCACGTTCAGCCTCACCGCAGCGGGTGCCTACACCTTCACGCTGCTCAAGCCGCTGGATCACGCGGCTGGCAACAACGAGAACGACATCACCCTCAACCTGGGGTCGCTGCTGCAAGCCACCGACAAAGACGGTGACACGGTGACAGCCGCGGCCGAGAAACTGGTCATCACCGTCGACGACGACACGCCGACCGCGACCGGGACCGCCGCAACGGGAACCGTCGACGAGGACGGCCTGGCCAATGGCATTGCCGGTGGCACGGGCGACGTGACCGGCGAGGCGACCACCGCCAGCGGCAGCGTGACCGGCATCTTCCAGTCCGGTGCCGACACGCCGGTGACCTATGCCTTGTCGAGTAACACCAGCGGCTTGCCGGCGCTGAGCTCGGGCGGGGTGGCGCTGGTGTACAGCGTCGTGGGCGGCACGCTCACCGCCACGGCCGGCATAGCCGGTGCCGACGTGTTCACGTTCAGCCTCACCGCAGCGGGTGCCTACACCTTCACGCTGCTCAAGCCGCTGGATCACGCGGCTGGCAACAACGAGAACGACATCACCCTCAACCTGGGCTCGCTGCTGCAAGCCACCGACAAGGACGGTGACACGGTGACAGCCGCGGCCGACAAACTGGTTATCACCGTCGACGACGACACGCCGACGGCGACCGGCACTGCCGCAACGGGAACCGTCGACGAGGACGGCCTGGCCAATGGCATTGCCGGTGGTACGGGCGACGTGGCTGGCGAGGCGACCACGGCCAGCGGCAGCGTGACCGGTATCTTCCAGTCCGGCGCCGACACGCCGCTGAGCTATGCCTTGTCGAGTAACACCAGCGGCTTGCCGGCGCTGAGCTCGGGCGGGGTGGCGCTGGTGTACAGCGTCGTGGGCGGCACGCTCACCGCCACGGCCGGCGCGACCGACGTGTTCACCTTCAGCCTCACCACAGCGGGTGCCTACACCTTCACGCTGCTCAAGCCGCTGGATCACGCGGCCGGTAACAACGAGAACGACATCACCCTCAACCTGGGGTCGCTGCTGCAAGCCACCGACAAGGACGGCGACACGGTGACGGCCGCGGCCGAGAAACTGGTCATCACCGTCGACGACGACACGCCGACCGCGGCCGGTACCGCCGCAACGGGAACCGTCGACGAAGACGGCCTGGCCAATGGCATTGCCGGTGGCACGGGCGACGCGGCTGGCGAGGCGACCACCGCCAGCGGCAGCGTGACCGGCATCTTCCAGTCCGGTGCCGACACGCCGCTGAGCTATGCCTTGTTGAGTGATACCAGCGGCTTGCCGGCGCTGAACTCGGGCGGAGTGGCGCTGGTGTACAGCGTCGCGGGCGGCACGCTCACCGCCACGGCCGGCATAGCCGGTGCCGACGTGTTCACGTTCAGCCTCACCGCAGCGGGTGCCTACACCTTCACGCTGCTCAAGCCGCTGGATCACGCGGCTGGCAACAACGAGAACGACATCACCCTCAACCTGGGGTCGCTGCTGCAAGCCACCGACAAAGACGGTGACACGGTGACAGCCGCGGCCGAGAAACTGGTCATCACCGTCGACGACGACACGCCGACCGCGACCGGGACCGCCGCAACGGGAACCGTCGACGAGGACGGCCTGGCCAATGGCATTGCCGGTGGCACGGGCGACGTGACCGGCGAGGCGACCACCGCCAGCGGCAGCGTGACCGGCATCTTCCAGTCCGGTGCCGACACGCCGCTGACCTATGCCTTGTCGAGTAACACCAGCGGCTTGCCGGCGCTGAGCTCGGGCGGGGTGGCGCTGGTGTACAGCGTCGTGGGCGGCACGCTCACCGCCACGGCCGGCATAGCCGGTGCCGACGTGTTCACGTTCAGCCTCACCGCAGCGGGTGCCTACACCTTCACGCTGCTCAAGCCGCTGGATCACGCGGCTGGCAACAACGAGAACGACATCACCCTCAACCTGGGCTCGCTGCTGCAAGCCACCGACAAGGACGGTGACACGGTGACAGCCGCGGCCGACAAACTGGTTATCACCGTCGACGACGACACGCCGACGGCGACCGGCACTGCCGCAACGGGAACCGTCGACGAGGACGGCCTGGCCAATGGCATTGCCGGTGGTACGGGCGACGTGGCTGGCGAGGCGACCACGGCCAGCGGCAGCGTGACCGGTATCTTCCAGTCCGGCGCCGACACGCCGCTGAGCTATGCCTTGTCGAGTAACACCAGCGGCTTGCCGGCGCTGAGCTCGGGCGGGGTGGCGCTGGTGTACAGCGTCGCGGGCGGCACGCTCACCGCCACGGCCGGCGCGACCGACGTGTTCACCTTCAGCCTCACCGCAGCGGGTGCCTACACCTTCACGCTGCTCAAGCCGCTGGATCACGCGGCAGGTAACAACGAGAACGACATCACCCTCAACCTGGGCTCGCTGCTGCAGGCCACCGACAAGGACGGTGACACGGTGACAGCCGCGGCCGACAAACTGGTCATCACCGTCGACGACGACACGCCGACGGCGACCGGTACTGCCGTGACGGGAACCGTCGACGAGGACGGCCTGGCCAACGGCATTGCCGGGGGTACGGGCGACGCGGCTGGCGAGGCGACCACGGCCAGCGGCAGCGTGACCGGTATCTTCCAGTCCGGCGCCGACACGCCGCTGAGCTATGCCTTGTCGAGTGATACCAGCGGCTTGCCGGTGCTGAACTCGGGCGGAGTGGCGCTGGTGTACAGCGTCGCGGGCGGCACGCTCACCGCCAAGGCCGGCGTAGCCGGTGCCGACGTGTTCACGTTCAGCCTCACCACAGCGGGTGCCTACACCTTCACGCTGCTCAAGCCGCTGGATCACGCGGCTGGCAACAACGAGAACGACATCACCCTCAACCTGGGCTCGCTGCTGCAAGCCACCGACAAGGACGGTGACACGGTGACAGCCGCGGCCGACAAACTGGTTATCACCGTCGACGACGACACGCCGACGGCGACCGGCACTGCCGCAACGGGAACCGTCGACGAGGACGGCCTGGCCAATGGCATTGCCGGTGGTACGGGCGACGCGGCTGGCGAGGCGACCACGGCCAGCGGCAGCGTGACCGGTATCTTCCAGTCCGGCGCCGACACGCCGCTGAGCTATGCCTTGTCGAGTGATACCAGCGGCTTGCCGGTGCTGAACTCGGGCGGGGTGGCGCTGGTGTACAGCGTCGCGGGCGGCACGCTCACCGCCAAGGCCGGCGTAGCCGGTGCCGACGTGTTCACGTTCAGCCTCACCACAGCGGGTGCCTACACCTTCACGCTGCTCAAGCCGCTGGATCACGCGGCTGGCAACGACGAGAACGACATCACCATCAACCTGGGCTCGCTGCTGCAAGCCACCGACAAGGACGGCGACACGGTGACGACCGCGGCCGACAAACTGGTCATCACCGTCGACGACGACACGCCCGTTATAGGGACCGCCCCTGTGCAGGATGTCGATCCCACTTTAGGTGCGACGTCATGGACCTTTTCGGGTGACTTCGTCTACTCGCTAGGTGCGGACCAGCGCGGGCCGACCTACTCTTCGGCAGCGGACAGCGATTTTGCCGAACTCGCCCTCTCTGGTACGGCGAACGATGTTGCGATCGTTGATCCAACGGTCACCTGGGATTCGGAGAATCTCAACGCTGCCACGTTTAACGTGTCGTTCGAATACGATCACGATCGCAATGCTGCCACCGCGACTGAACTGGTGGAAGGCACGCTGGTGTTCGACAAAGTCAATGACACCTACACCTTCGAGATGGATGCGCTGCAAACGACGCAAGACGTCACGCTGGGCGAAGGCACTGGATACGAAACGTATGACGTGGGTGGCACGAGCCCTTCCAGTGGCCCATCACCTGTGGCTACCGGGAAGCTTGGGGAAGGTTTCTACATCCAGATCACGGGCTTCGAGGCCCCCCTTAGTGCCGGCGGCAATACTGCCGTGGCGGCGGGTGAGCTGGTGAGCGGCACGCAGGCCCCTGTAACCTTGTCCAGCACTGCTCTGGGCGTCTCCGGAAATACGATCCAGGCAGGTGAAGCGGCCAACATCAACTTCTTCCAGACTGATCCGAAAGGAGATCTGGGCGCCGACGATTTTAGTTACGCGACCGATTTCTTTATCAAGTTCGATGGCTACGAGACTGAAAGCGATGATCTTTTGCTTATAGTCAGTCTTGCTGATGCAGATGATCCCTCCATCACTACAACACGGGCCATCTACGTCGACCAGGGCGATGTGTACGAGAGCGATACGGTCAACACCGATCTTGTTGGAACCAAGTACGAGGCCCTTATCCTCGATGACCTAACCGATCCGAACGACCCGTTCCTGGACAATAATGATGCTCTGTTGATTGTTGAAAGTAATGACTTCAACATTCAGACCGGTGATAACTGGCTCATCAAGGGTATTCAGATTCTTTCGAATGATGCTGGCCTTACGGGCAGCGCGATAAATCTGAATCGCAATGTCGGTGCCGATGGCGCAAGCAGCACTTCCGCGCAGCCGGTCAGTGGTCTCGTCGGGCCTGGAAACACGATTGCGGAGGATACGAGTACGAATCCGCTGAAGATCATCGATGCTGGTTTCTCCACCACCACGACTACACCCGCTACCCTTGATCTAACGCTGGATTTCAAGGTCGTCGATAGCGATAGCGATTTCACCGCTGTACAGACGATTGATATCGAAAATCCTGTCGTGATCGAACTGGTGGGATTAACTAACTTGGCACCGACAGATTTGGTGCTTTGATCCACCAAGAAGAGTACACGCGCGCGACAGGATGTAAAACCTGTCTCGCGCGGTAATGCTGGCGACCACGGTGATCGTATTGGTCGGTGTCAATCTTGCAACCGAAGTTGCACCGGGAGACTTCGTCTGCCCCCTTAATTTGCATGACTTCTTCAGGAGGTGTTTATTGGTTAGCCTCGCGGCCCACAGGGCAGCGGGGCTTTCCATTTCCGGTCTACCTCCCGGTATCCAATGTCGGCGGCCAAACGGAATCGAGTCCCCAACACCCTCTCTGATCAGCGCTTATGGTTGATCCATGGACCCAGTACTCATCGCGCCGCTCCTTCGCGTCCTCATCCCGTCTCCCCCTTCCAAGTAGTCTGAAACTCCCACCCCGCTTGGGAGTATCGGCCGATGCGCAATAGCCGGCGCTTATCCATAGTTGCGGCCAATGGTCAACGGTCAGGCCAAGATGACCGCAATTGCTCTGGAGAAAAATCATGGCTATTGGAATCACCGGCGTGAACGTTTCGCTGGACGAAACGTCCGGTTTGCAGAATGCCACCGCCACGCCCACCCCTACGGGAGACGCTGACGACAATGACATTCTGGTGGCCTCCCTGCCCTCGACCTTCGCTACCCGTTTGACCGCACTGGGTGCCGGGACCGCAACGGGTGCGGCCTTAAGTGGCTATACCGGTGACGTAAACGACACGGGCAGCAATGCGTTCACCCTCACATCTGACCCCGGAGCAGGCATTACCGATATCAGCTTCGTCGACAGTGAAGGCGCACCGCTCAATGGCCTGGATAGCGGGCTGGATACCCTCGATGGCACCAGCATCCTTCTCTATACGGACACGAACAACAACATTCTTCTGGGCCGAGCCGGGGGGCCAACTGGCGCGATCGTGTTCGCAGCCTACATCGAAGAAACTGGATCGCCGGTCACCGGCGGCAAGATCTGGACCGTTGAGTACCAACCGCTCAAGCATCCAGTTGTGACGAACGCCGATGATTCGCTCAATCTGGCCGGTAAGGTTTTCATCGGAGCCACTCAGGACGCGAATTTTAGCCTGGCCGGGGCACCATCTGGCCAGCAGTTATTCCTGATGTTCACCACCGAGGGCGCGACGGCCGATGTGGACGGGCGGATTCCCGGTGTCTCGATCATCGTCACCGGCAAGAATCCGCTGAATCAGTCGGCAAGCGACGCTGCCATCACTAGCGCCGACACGGTCAATAGCAGCCAGGGCGGCGGCAACACGACCCTGGGCACCAACAATCAGGCGATCACCGAACAGGAAGGCCTGCGTTTCAGCTTCGTCACTGGTGCCAGGGCGGACGTCACGATCCCCAACCTGAGCCCAGGCGAAGCAGGTATCGAAGCGAACATCGACTTCACCCAGTACTTCGGCGCCCGCGCCGCGACCTTCCAGGTCGTGCAGGAGACGGGTGGCACGACCGCGAAGATCTTGCTCACCGCCTTCAAGAACGTCGACAACGACCTCAACGGGTCGCAGAGCGGCGTCAACTTCATCGACAGCTACGCCGACGACGGCACCGAAAAGGTCGATATCACCGTTGGCAGTGTTACCGTGAAGACGTTCGCGGGTGTCACTATCAGCAGCGCCGTCATCACCTACAACGCCGACGGCACGGTGCTGATCACCGGCATTCCGACCGATTCGCAGATCACCTACGGCACGGCGACCGACCACAACCGTGTGCTGATCGAGAACGCCGGGTTACTGACCGCCAAGAACAGCGACAAGACGCACGCCGACTTCGACATCGGCGGCTTTGAGGTGCTGCAGACCAGTACCTCGGCCATCGAAATCGGTTCCAAGATGATCTTCGACGACGATGGTCCTAGCGCGGACGTGGTTGATGGCGGCGGCGTGGTGACGATCGACGAGACGGCTGGTAACCAGGATAACGACAGCGACCTGGCAGCGGTTCTCGCACTGTTCGACACAGAAGTAACGAACAAAGGCACGGACTTGAATCCAACCGAGTTCGCGATCAGCACCACGCCTTTGGCCACCACAACACTCAGCAGCTTTGGCCAGGACGCCGCGGGCGGGACGAAAGTGCTGTCGCTGGCGATTGTGGGCGGTGATGGCACCGACTCGTTGCTCAACACCACCGATGGCAAGGACATCAAGCTGTTCAAGGAAGGCAATCTGATTGTCGGCCGCTATGACGTGGCCAATGGCACGGTCACGGCGGATGATCCGGCGGCGTTTGCGATTGCACTGCAACAGGACGGCAACGTGGCGGTGGCGCAGTATGTCTCGCTCACGCACCCTGTCGCCGGTAGTTCGGCAGCGGATCATGACGACCGGGTCGATCTGGCCGGCCTGGTCAATGCGGTGGTGACGGTGACCGACGGCGACGGCGACACCAGCACCGATAGCGTCGGCATCGGCGACGACATCAACTTCGACGACGACGGGCCGAGCGCGGACGTGGCCGATGGCGGCGGTTCAGTAACAATCGACGAGACGGCAGGCAACCAGGATAACGACAGCGATGCGGCGGCAGTTCTGGCGCTGTTCGACACGGAAGTGCTGAACAAGGGCACGGACTTGAGTCCAGCGGAGTTCGCGATCAGCACCACGCCTTTGGCCACTACGGCGCTCAGCAGCTTTGGCCAGGACCAGGAGGGTGCGACGAAAGTGTTGTCACTGGCGATTGTGGGCGGCGACGGCACCGACTCGCTGCTCAACACCACCGATGGCAAGGACATCAAGCTGTTCAAGGAAGGCGATCTGATTATCGGCCGCTATGACGTAGCCAATGGCACGGTCACGGGAGCCGATCCGGCGGCGTTCGCGATTGCGCTGCTGCAGGACGGCAACGTGGCAGTGGCGCAGTATGTCTCGCTCACGCACCCTATCGCCGGCAGCTCGGCGGCGGCCCATGACGATCAGGTCAATCTGGCCGGCCTGATCAACGCAGTGGTGACGGTGACCGACGGCGACGGCGACACCAGCATCGACAGCGTCGGTATCGGCGGCGACATCAACCTCGACGACGATGGGCCTACGGTGTCAGCCAACAGCACGGTGCTGCTCGACGACGATGCGCTAACCGGTGGCAATCCCGGCGGTACGGACGACGATGTAAACGCGGCTAACGCAAGCGGCACGCTGGGCCACGACTTTGGTCAGGACGGGGCCGGCACGGTGGCCTATCTGACCAGCGGCGCACCCACAGGCTTCACCTATGTGGCCGATGGCACCAGCTTGTTGGTCAAGCAGGGCACGACCACGGTGCTGACCCTGACGATGGTTGCGGCAACAGGTGCCTACTCGGTGGTGCAAAACAATCCGATCGCTCATGCGGCGGGTCTGAACGAGAACAACCAGGCGTTCACCATCAGCTACCGGGTGACCGATGGTGATGGCGATACGGCCGACGGCACGCTGGGGATCAACGTCGACGACGATACCCCCGTTATCGGGACAGCCCCTGTGCAGGATATCGATCCCACTTTGGGTGCGACGTCATGGACCTTTTCGGGTGACTTCGCCTACTCGATAGGTGCGGACCAGCGCGGGCCGACCTACTCTTCGGCAGCGGACAGTGATTTTGCCGAACTCGCCCTCTCTGGTACGGCGAACGATGTTGCGATCGTTGATCCAACGGTCACTTGGGATTCAGAGAGTCTCGCCGCTGCCACGTTTAACGTGTCGTTCGAATACGATCACGATCGCAATGCTGCCACCGCGACTGAACTGGTGGAAGGCACGCTGGTGTTCGACAAAGTCAATGACACCTACACCTTCGAGATGGATGCGCTGCAAACGACGCAAGACGTCACGCTGGGCGAAGGCACTGGATACGAAACGTATGACGTGGATGGCACGAGCCCTTCCAGTGGCCCATCACCTGTGGCTACCGGGAAGCTTGGTGAAGGTTTCTTCATCCAGATCACGGGCTTCGAGTCCCCCCTTAGTGCCGGCGGCAATACTGTTGTGACGGCGGGTGAGCTGGTGAGCGGCACGCAGGCCCCTGTAACCTTGTCCAGCACTGCTCTGGGCGTCTCCGGAAATACGATCCAGGCAGGTGAAGCGGCCAACATCAATTTCTTCCAGACTGATCCGAAAGGAGATCTGGGCGCCGACAATTTTAGTTACGCGACCGATTTCTTTATCAAGTTCGATGGCTATGAGACTGAAAGCGATGATCTTTTGCTTATAGTCAGTCTTGCTGATGCAGATGATCCCTCCATCACTACAACACGGGCCATCTACGTCGACCAAGGCGATGTGTACGAGAACGATACAAACAACGCCGATCTTGTTGGAACCAAGTACCAGGCCCTTATCGTCAACGACCTAGCCGATCCGAACGACCCGTTCCTGGACAATAATGATGCTCTATTGATTGTTGAAAGTAATGACTTCAACATTCAGACCGGTGATAACTGGCTCATCAAGGGTATTCAGATTCTTTCGAATGATGCTGGCCTTACGGGCAGCGCGATAAATCTGAATCGCGATGTCGGTGCCGATGGCGCAAGCAGCACTGCCGCACAGCCGGTCGTTGGTCTCGTCGGGCCTGGAAACACGATTGCGGAGGATACGAGTACGAATCCGCTGAAGATCATCGATGCTGGTTTCTCCACCACCACGACTGTACCCGCTACCCTTGATCTAACGCTGGATTTCAAGGTCGTCGATAGCGATAGCGATTTCACCGCTGTACAGACGATTGATATCGAAAATCCTGTCGTGGTCGAACTGGTGGGAGTGACTAACTTGGCACCGACAGATTTGGTGCTTTGATCCGGTGACCGACATCGCAAGCACTGACATTGTCTGAAAACCGCTGCAGGTACACGGCCTGGCTCCCGCAAGGGGCCAGGCCGTTTTTTATGGCCACTGCGAGCCTTGCGGCATGTCCTCATTCACAAACGGAATAGGCGGCACCGTTCCTTAACGCCCTCGTGCTGTTCCCCCATCCAGGTAGTCTGAAACTCCCATCCCGCTTGGGAGTATCGGCCGATGCGCGATCCCCGGCGCTTAGCCATAGTTGCAGCGATAGGTCAACGGTCAGGCCTCGATGACCGCAATTGCTCGGGAGAAAAACCATGGCTATTGGAATCACCGGCGTGGACGTTACGCTGGACGAAACGGCCGGTTTACAGAACGCCACCGCCACGCCAAGCCCTGCGGGAGACGCTGACGACAACGACATTCTGGTGGCGTCCCTGCCCTCGGACTTCTCAACCCGTTTGACCGAACTGAATGCCGGTACCGCAACGGGTGCGGCCTTGAGTGGCTATACCGGTGACGTGGGCGACACGGGCAGTGAGGCGTTCACCGTCACCGACGGAGCAACCATTACCGATATCAGCTTCGTCGACAGCGCTGGCGCACCGCTTGATGGCGTGGACAGCGGACTCGATACCCTCGATGGCACCAGCATCCTTCTCTATACAGATACGAACAACAACATCCTTCTGGGCCGAGCCGGGAGCGCAACCGGCGCGATCGTGTTCGCTGCCTATATTGAAGAAACCGGATCGCCGGTCACCGGTGGCAAGATCTGGACCGTGGAGTACCAACCGCTCAAGCATCCAGATGGTACGAACCCCGATGATTCGCTCAATCTGCTGGATAAGGTATTCGTCGGAACCAGTCAGGACCTGGAATTCAGTCTGGCCAATGCGCCTTCCGGTCAGAACCTCTTCCTGATGTTCACGACGGCGGACCCGGCAACTGAAACTGTCAATGGTGTCGTGCGGATCACGGATCCCACCATCATCGCCACCGGCAAGGATCCGGCGAATCAATCTGGGCCTGACCCTATAAGCACGGCCGACGATGTCAATATAAACACTGGCGACACGATCAATACCAGCCAGGCGGGTGGCCCGACCACCTTCGGCACCAACAGCCAGATGATTACGGAACAGGAAGGCATCCGTTATTCGTTCGTCACCGGTGCCAGGCAGGATGTGACCATTCCTAACCTGGATCAGAACGAAGCAGATGTTGAAGCCAACATCGACTTTACCGACGTCGTCAATGCGAAGAAGGCCAATTTCGACGTCGTACAGCTGCAAAGCGGCAAGAGTGCTGTGGTAAAAATCAGCGCATTCAGCACCGCTGTTGAATCTGGCACGAACTTCATCGACGGCTATGCAAATGACACGCCGGTTGCCATCACCAATGTGCTCGTCACCAACATCAGCACCGGGCAGGTAATCGAGAATTCAGACGGCTCGGTGGATGATCCGAGCATTAACATCACTTTTTCTGGAGGGGTTGCAACCATCACCGGCGTTAAAGCCGGCTATCAGATTGAATACACCACGACGGCGGATCATAACCGGGTGCTCATCGAGAACGGCGCGGCCCTCGATGCCAGGGGCAATACCCACGCCGATTTTGATATCGGTGGTTTCACATTGCTCCAAACCGCTGTTACGACCGAAGAAATCGGCTCCAAGATGCTTTTCGAAGATGACGGCCCAGCACTCGCTTTTGGCAACTTGATCGGCACTGGCAGCGTCCTGCCACAAACCGGATATTGGAGTAATTCGGCCGGCGCCGACGGGCTGGATGCGAACGGTCTGGATATTTCGGTGAATAGCTCGTTCACCCTCGTCAGGCCAGACAACACCACCACAACCGGAACCGCCACGCTCACCGAGCAGTCGCCCTCACCAGACGGCAATGGCGCGTACCAATTCGCCGGGACGTTGACCGGCGATTTCGACAACAACGCCGCCACGGCGGATACCACCATCGACTACACGCTGAGTGCCTTGGCCGATGGCAGCTATGTACTGGATCTAGTGCAAGGCTTCAGTTCGACAGTCGTGCTCAGCAGTGCCGACGGCTCGCTCAGTGCCGGCGGCCCGGATCCAGTGCGCACCTTGTTAATCCCGTCGCAAAAGCCGCCTACTATTCCTTCGCCATCCGAGGAGATTGTCTTTTTTGGTGTTAACGCGACCACTTCCTCAAGCGACATATTTTCCGCCATCGGGCCAGGAGCGCCCGACCTCACCGAAGCGCAGGTAGAAGCCGGCGGGTTTGCGTTTATCGGCACCGCGAACATGAACGTCAGCACCTCCGGCATTGGCATCGCCAACAACAACCTGGATGGAAACACGACAGCAGGCATCAACGCCGGTGACGAGAGTTTCGTCATCAACCCCGAGTCTTTGTTGTCGAGCATGAAAGTATTCATCGACAACTCGGTGCAAGGGTACAACCCGGCAACGGAAGAGTTGTATTACACGATCTACTACGCGGACGGCACCACGTCGGGTTCGCCGACGAAGGTTCTTGCCGCTGATCTGACCTCGGAAGCCGGAGGACAGACGTCCTTCGTCATCGAGAAGGCGGACGCGACGCTGATCGACGCTGTTCAGCTCACGATGGGCCTGGGCACGATCAAGATCCCGGTGATCGAGTTCATTCAGGAGACCGAGAGCCTGGCCAGTGATATCCAGCTGACATTCAACGCGACGGTGACGGACAGGGATGGGGACTCGGCGACGAGTACGTTCGATGCCAACCTGTTCGCCAACGACTTGACCGGATCTTTCGACTACACGCTGGTGGGCACGGGCGGTGAGCAGGATGCCTTCAACGTCGATTTGTCATTCACCGAGAACCTGTACCAGGTCACCGGCTTCGATGCGGGCGCAGACCTGCGAGATACGCTGGTGCTCAACGGCGACCAGAACGCGGTTGTCCAGATCGACAACACTGGCGCAGACAGCATTGTGTCGGTCACCGAAACGGGCGGACAAGTCACGACCATCACCTTGGTCGGGGTCGATCTTCTGAGTAGCGACATTGTTTACGGCAGCGTCTGAGAAACGCGCGTGAAAGGATGCGAGGGTGGCGCAAGCCACCCTCGCATTTTTTTGCACTTCCAATAGGCGATCCGCACGCTCGCATCAACCTGGGCGCCCTGCGACAGACCACCAACGAGGACGACTAGGCCGAAACTCCCATCCCACTTGGGAGTTTCGGCCGATGCGCAATTTCCGGCGCTTAGTCATAGTTGTAGAGGTCAATGGTCAGACCTCAATGACCGCAATTGCTCGGGAGAAAAATCATGGCTATTGCAATCACAGGCGAGGACGTTGTGCTGGACGAGACGGCCGGGTTACAGAACGCCACCGCCACGCCAACCCCTGCAGGAGACGCTGACGACAACGACATTCTTGTGGCATCCCTGCCCGCTTCCTTCTCTACCCGCTTGACCGCACTTGGAGCCGGTACCGCAACGGGTGCGGCCTTGAGTGGCTATACCGGTGCCGCGGGCAACACGGGCACCAATGCGTTCACTATCACCGGTGGAGGAAGCACTAGCGACATCAGCTTCGTCGACAGCGCTGGTGCACCACTCGATGGTCTGGACAGTGGACTGGATACCCTCGATGGCACCAGCATCCTTCTCTATACCGATACGAACAACAACATTCTTCTGGGCCGAGCCGGGGGCGCAGATGGCGCGATCGTGTTCGCTGCCTACATTGAAGAAACCGGATCGCCGGTCACCGGCGGCAAGATCTGGACCGTGGAATACCAACCGCTCAAGCACCCAGATGCTACAAACCCCGATGATTCGCTCAATCTGCTGGATAAGGTGTTCATCGGAGCTACCCAGGACCAGGGATTCAGTCTCGCCGGTGCGCCCTCCGGTCAGAACCTCTTTTTGATGTTCACGAAAGCGAACCCGACAACTGAAACGGTCGATGGTGTCGTGCGGATCACCGATACCACCATCATCGCCACCGGCAAGAACCCCGCAGACCAATCGAGCGGCGCCAATATCAACACTGGCGACACGATCAATACCAGCCAGGGTGGTGGCCCGACCACCATCGGCACCAACAACCAGATGATTACGGAACAGGAAGGCATCCGCTTTACGTTCGTCACGGGCGCCAGGCAGGATGTGACCGTTCCCAACCTGAGTCAGACCGAAGCAGATGTTGAATCCAACATCGACTTTACCGGGGTCTTCAATTCGACGTCGGCCAGTTTCGACGTCGTGCAGTTGCAAGGCGGCAAGACTGCGGTGGTCAAAATCAGCGCATTCAACACCGCTGTTGAACCTGGCGTGAACTTCGTCAACGGCTATACAGGTGATACGGCGGTTGCCATCACCAATGTGCTCGTCACCAACATCAGCACCGGGCAGGTGATCGAGAATTCAGACGGTTCGGTGAATGATCCGTCCATTGCCATCACCTTCACTGGTGGGGTTGCAACCATCACCGGCGTTCTGGCCGGTTACCAGATTGAATACACCACAACGTCGGACCACAACCGCGTGCTCATCGAGAACGGGGCGGCCCTCGACGCCAGGGGCGATAACCACGCCGATTTTGATATCGGTGGCTTCACGCTGCGCGATACCTCTACTACGATCGCCGAAATCGGCTCCAAGATGATCTTCGAGGATGACGGACCAAGCGTCAGCGCCACCGGCACGGAGCCAATACTGACAGTAGACGAAACGGTTCTGACAACCGACGCCACCCAGAGCTTTACCGCCAACTTCAGCTCCGCGTTTGGCGCTGATGGCGCTGGCACGCTGACCTATGCGCTGGGCGCGACGGCAGGCCCTTCGGGGCTGACCGACACCGCCACCGGCGAAGCGGTCAACCTGTCGCTCAACGGCGCCGTGGTCGAAGGCCGCACGGCCACCACCAACCTGCTGGTGTTCACGGTCAGCGTCGCCGCCAACGGTGACGTCACCCTCGACCAGCTGCGCGCGGTGGTGCATCCCGATGCCACTGATCCCGATGATGCGACGAGCCTGAGCTCGGACGATCTGGTGACGCTGACGGCAACCATCACCGACAAGGACGGTGACAGTGCCCAGGCAACCCTCAACATCGGCCAGAACCTGGTGTTCGAGGACGATGGACCAAGCATCAGCACCACCGGTGACGAGCCAACGCTGACGGTAGATGAAACCGTACTGGCGACCGACGCCACCCAGAGCTTCACCGCCAACTTCAGCTCCGCGTTTGGCGCTGATGGCGCTGGTACGCTGACCTATGCGCTGGGCGTCACGGCAGGCCCTTCGGGGCTGACTGATACGGCCACCGGCGAAGCGGTCAACCTGTCGCTCAACGGCGCCGTGGTCGAAGGCCGCACGGCCACCACCAACCTGCTGGTGTTCACGGTCAGCGTCGCCGCCAACGGTGACGTCACCCTCGACCAGCTGCGCGCGGTGGTGCATCCCGATGCCACTGATCCCGATGATGCGACGAGCCTGAGCTCGGACGATCTGGTGACGCTGACGGCAACCATCACCGACAAGGACGGTGACAGTGCCCAGGCAACCCTCAACATCGGCCAGAACCTGGTGTTCGAGGACGATGGACCAAGCATCAGCACCACCGGTGACGAGCCAACGCTGACGGTAGATGAAACCGTACTGGCGACCGACGCCACCCAGAGCTTCACCGCCAACTTCAGCTCCGCGTTTGGCGCTGATGGCGCTGGTACGCTGACCTATGCGCTGGGCGTCACGGCAGGCCCTTCGGGGCTGACCGACACGGCCACCGGCGAAGCGGTCAACCTGTCGCTCAACGGCGCCGTGGTCGAAGGCCGCACGGCCACCACCAACCTGCTGGTGTTCACGGTCAGCGTCGCCGCCAATGGTGACGTCACCCTCGACCAGCTGCGCGCGGTGGTGCATCCCGATGCCACTGATCCCGATGATGCGACGAGCCTGAGCTCGGACGATCTGGTGACGCTGACGGCCACCATCACCGACAAGGACGGTGACAGTGCCCAGGCGACCCTCAACATCGGCCAGAACCTGGTGTTCGAGGACGACGGGCCAAGCATCACCACCACCGGTGACGAGCCAACGCTGACGGTAGACGAAACGGTACTGGCGACCGATGCCACCCAGAGCTTCACCGCCAACTTCAGCTCGGCGTTTGGCGCTGATGGCGCCGGCACCCTGACCTATGCGTTGGGCATGACCGCCGGTCCTTCCGGGCTGACGGATACGGCCACCGGCGAGGCAGTCAACCTGTCGCTCAACGGCGCCGTGGTCGAAGGCCGCACGGCCACCACCAACCTGCTGGTGTTCACGGTCAGCGTCGCCGCCAACGGTGACGTCACCCTCGACCAGCTGCGCGCCGTGGTGCATCCCGATGCTACCGATCCCGATGATGCGACGAGCCTGAGCTCGGACGATCTGGTGACGCTGACGGCAACCATCACCGACAAGGACGGTGACAGTGCCCAGGCAACCCTCAACATCGGCCAGAACCTGGTGTTCGAGGACGATGGACCAAGCATCAGCACCACCGGTGACGAGCCAACGCTGACGGTAGACGAAACGGTGTTGACGACCGACGCCACCCAGAGCTTTACCGCCAACTTCAGCTCGGCGTTTGGCGCTGATGGCGCCGGCACATTGACCTATGCGCTGGGCGTCACGGCAGGCCCTTCGGGGCTGACTGATACGGCCACCGGCGAAGCGGTCAACCTGTCGCTCAACGGCGCCGTGGTCGAAGGCCGCACGGCCACCACCAACCTGCTGGTGTTCACGGTCAGCGTCGCCGCCAATGGTGACGTCACCCTCGACCAGCTGCGCGCCGTGGTGCATCCCGATGCTACCGATCCCGATGATGCGACGAGCCTGAGCTCGGACGATCTGGTGACGCTGACGGCCACCATCACCGACAAGGACGGTGACAGTGCCCAGGCGACCCTCAACATCGGCCAGAACCTGGTGTTCGAGGACGACGGGCCAAGCATCACCACCACCGGTGACGAGCCAACGCTGACGGTAGACGAAACGGTACTGGCGACCGATGCCACCCAGAGCTTCACCGCCAACTTCAGCTCGGCGTTTGGCGCTGATGGCGCCGGCACCCTGACCTATGCGTTGGGCATGACCGCCGGTCCTTCCGGGCTGACGGATACGGCCACCGGCGAGGCAGTCAACCTGTCGCTTAACGGCGGTATAGTCGAAGGCCGCACAGCCACCACCAACCTGCTGGTGTTCACGGTCAGCGTCGCCGCCAACGGTGACGTCACCCTCGACCAGCTGCGCGCCGTGGTGCATCCCGATGCCACCGATCCGGATGATGCGACGAGCCTGAGCTCGGACGATCTGGTAACGCTGACGGCAACCATCACTGACAAGGACGGCGACAGTGCCCAGGCGACCCTCAACATCGGCCAGAATCTGGTGTTCGAGGACGATGGACCGAGCATCCACACCACCGGCACCGAGCCAATACTGACAGTAGACGAAACGGTGCTGGCAACCGACGCCACCCAGAGCTTTACCGCCAACTTCAGCTCCGCGTTTGGCGCTGATGGCGCCGGCACCCTGACCTATGCGTTGGGCATGACCGCCGGTCCTTCCGGGCTGACGGATACGGCCACCGGCGAGGCAGTGAACCTGTCGCTTAACGGTGGCGTGGTGCAAGGCCGCACGGCCACCACCAACCTGCTGGTGTTCACGGTCAGCGTCGCCGCCAACGGTGACGTCACCCTCGATCAGCTGCGCGCCGTGGTGCATCCCGACGCCACCGATCCCGATGATTCGACGACGCTATCGGCGGACAATCTGGTGACGCTGACGGCAACCATCACTGACAAGGACGGCGACAGCGCTCAGGCGACGCTCAACATCGGGCAGAACCTGGTGTTCAAGGACGACGGCCCGTCACTTGCATTCGGCAACCTGATCGGTACCGGTAGTGTCCTGCCGCAATTCGGCTTCTGGGACCATTCGGCGGGCGCCGACGGGCTGGGTGCGGCTGGTCTGGATATCTCGGTGAATAGCCAGTTCACCCTCGTCAGGCCAGACAACACGACCACCACCGGGACCGCCACGCTCACCGAGCAGTCGCCCTCACCGGACGGCAATGGCGCGTACCAATTCGCAGGGACGTTAACCGGTGATTTCGACAACAACGCCGCAACGGCGGACACCAGCGTCGACTACACGCTGACCGCCTATGCCGATGGCCGCTATGCACTGGATCTGGTGCAAGGCTTCAGTTCGGAGATCGTGCTCAGCACTGCCGATGGCGCGCTCGGTGCCGGAGGCCCGGATCCCGTGCGCACATTGTTAATTCCAGAGCAGGATCCGCCGACTATTCCTTCGCCATCTGAGGAGGTTGTGTTCTTTTCCGCGAAGGCACTTGCGTCGACTGCGGACATCCTGACCGGTATCGGGCTCGGAGAACCCGACCCCACCGAAACCACGCTACAAACCGACCCCCTGCCCTCGTACATCGACCCGAGGGCCATGAACGTCAGCACCGCCGGCATCGGCGTCGCCAATAACCTGTTCCAGGGAGACAACCTGGCGGCAATCGGCGCTGCCGATGAAAGTTTCGTCGTCAATCCGGAGAGCTTGCTGACGGGCATGAGGGTCTTCATCGACAACTCCGTGGGAGGTTACAACACGGCGACCGAGGACCTGTACTACAGGGCCTTCTACGAGGACGGCACGTTCTCGAACCTCATCGAAGTGAACACCCTGACTCCGGAGGCAGGCGGACAGGTATCCTTCCTCATTGAGAGCGATGGCACGAATCTGATTGACGCTGTTCAGCTCACGATGGCCCGAGGCGAGATCAAGATCCCGACGATCCAGTTCATTCAGGAGAGCGAGAGCCTGGCCAGCGATGTCCAGCTGACGTTCAACGCGACGCTGACCGACAAGGATGGGGACTCGGCGACGAGTACGTTCGACGCCAACCTGTTCGCCAACGACCTGTCCGGCACCTTCGACTTCTCGCTGGCGGGCACGGGCGGTGAACGTGATGCCTTCAACGTCGATTTGTCGGTCGATGAGAACCTGTACCAGGTTACCGGCTTCGATGCGAACGCAAGCCTGCGAGACACACTGGTACTCAACGGCGACCAGAGTGCGGTTGTCCAATCGATCGACAACACCGGCGCCGACAGCATCGTGACGGTTGCTGAAACGGGCGGACAAGTCACGACCATCACCTTGGTCGGGGTCGATCTTCTGAGTAGCGACATTGTTTACGGCAGCGTCTGAGAAACGCGCGTAGTAAAAAAATGCGAGGGTGGCGCAAACCACCCTCGCATTCTTTTGTCAGTTCCAATATTCAGATCCGCATGCTCGTATCAACCCCAGCACCCTGCGGCAGACGCGCCCACGGGTGTCAAAACGTCTTTTTTTGACGTGAAACCAAATCCAGTTCCACCCACGTGGACTCGGGTGGTTTTTCGTTGTTGGTGAGCCCGTGCTTCAGCGCATACATCAGCAAATCGATGCGGTTGATCAGATCAAGCTTTTGATAGATGTTGCTGAGGTGGTTGTGCACGGTGTGCTCACTGATGCCCAGACGCCCGGCGATGCTCATGTATTTGGCGGACGGATCCCCGACAATGGCGCGAATCAATTCCCTCTCGCGTAGCGTCAGCCGCGCCTGTTTTGCCTGCTCCAGATTGCATTTCAAATGGATATTCCCGGTCGCGGCATAGCCGGAAAGCCCACCGGCCCAGGCTCTATCCAGTCCGGTGTCGCGATGATGGACTGTGATGATGGCCTGGATGATCGATTCCGTCGGGTCTTCCGCCAGCACGATGCCCCGTGCGCCCGCCTCTATTGCCTGGGCAACGGGGATGGCTTCGTACAAACCCTTGAGCACCAGCACTTTCATTTCGGCGTTGCGGGTGAGTCCCGCAACGACTTCCAAAGGGTTCAACGCATCTGGAAAAAAACTGAAAAAAATCACATTGGGGCGCAATTGATCGGCAAGATCCAGCGCATTGGTATAGGTGGTGGCCTGGCCGCTCACTTCCATCTGAGGCTTCCTGGCATTGATCAAGTCTTGAAGACCCATGAGAACGAGGGGACGACAATCGATCAGCATCACACGTATTGTTTTTTTGTGGGTCGTCATATTTTCCTGACTCCCTTGAAGAATTAATGACCTCCCTCCCTTGGCCTTCCTGAATCAGCAGCTCGCTTACCTGCCCACCGTGATCGAAGGGCAGAGGCGAACGCCGACAGGCCTTAACGGTGCCTGCCCGGGTATTCTTTTTTTTGGGCCCCTTCCACTGGCTTCACAAGCAGGGGTTGCGGGCGTTTCCGAAAGCCGGGCAAAGCCATCGAGGTAACATAAATAGGAATAATCATCAATAACTTGCGCGTGATGACGTGCTCCCTCGATCTGTTCAACTGAGTCTAGGCCAGACCAGCACACTGCCAGCACGCCCATCCGCCAGTCGTCGACTCACGCCTCATGCGGGTAGCCCGGCCGCTGTCAAAAGCGCTCATTTATCCCTTTATAATTAATATCTTAGGCTTACCTTGGCCGACCAGCGATCAAGGTCTGACCGCGATCGAAATCGTCAATTAACCGACAAATGGTTCGCACACAGGTGTAACCGCGATATTGGCGTCAATTTATCGGCGAGACAGTAGGTGTTGCGGCAGGATCAGGGGGATGTGAAGTTTTGGCTGGAACTGCCGGAGCTCAACCAGCCATTAACGCTTTCGACACTTTCGGCAGGCAGCTTTCCCGCCCAACGATTGAGCGTGAGGACATTCGTGACGAATTCGTATTGCGTCTTGAGCAGGTCACGACGCGCCCGGAATTCGTTGCGTACGGTGGTCAGTACATCGACGGCATTGACCATTCCGTAATCGAGCGCTTTCTCTGCCGCCACTCTGGACAGCTGTGCCGAGGCCAGGGCGTTTCGGCTCGCACTGATCTTTTCTCCGCTCGAATTGGCGGTCAGGTAAGCGCTGGTGATCTCCTTGACCACCCGGCGCCGGATCGCTTCCAGTTCCTGCTCGGCGGTAATCTGATCCTGGTAAAGCCCACGGACCCGCGCCGAGGTCGAACCGCCGCTGTACAGCGGCACCTGCACGCCAATACCGGCGACATAACTGTCGGTGCGCGGCGCCAGGGCGTTGTTGTAGCCCTCGTTGGTCTGCTGCGCGCTCAGCGTAAGGCTCAGGGTCGGATAGTGCCCGCCCTTGCCGCTGCGCAAGGCTGCGCCCGCGGCTTCCACACCGCTCTCGTTGGCCTTGAGCGCCGGGTTTAGCGCTATACCCTCGCGCACCCAGGATTCCAGACTCTGCGCCGAAACCCGTAGTTGCACGTCATCGCGAATCCGGTTGAGCTTCTCCTTGACCGGACGGCCGACGATCTCCGCCAGTGCCTCACGACTGATACTGGCCTGGTTCTGGGCATCCAGCTCCTGCGCCGCCAGCAAATCGACCCGGGCCTTGAGGTCGAGCTGATCAGTAATCATTGCCAACTGCTTTTCGTACAACGCATTGACCCGGTCCAGACTCTTTTGCGTGGTTCGACGCTCCGCCCTCACCAACTCCAGTTCATCTTCGGCCGCCAACGCAGTGAAGTAACGCTGCGCCAAGTCCACTGTGGCCTCGGCCTGGGCATCCAGCGCTTGCGATTCGGACTGCCTGGCCAGGCTTTTGAATTTTTGGTAGTTCTCCCACGCGGTCTTGTTGTAGAGGTACTGACGCAGCACCAGACTGTAGTTTTCGCTATCGTAACTTTGCTGGACCAGGTCGCTCTCCTGATGAATCCGATTCGTCCCGGCGTTGAGCGATACCTGGGGGAACAGCGCCCCCATAGCCTCGCGCTGATGTTCCTTGCCCGCCTGCGCTTGCGCATAGGAGGCCAATACCCGCGGATCTTCCAGCCTCGACTCACGGTACAACTGCATGAGGTCGGTGGAAAACGTCGAGGCACTGACCCCGGCAGGCGTGGCCGCAATGGTTTGCGCCAGGGCAGCACCCGCTGCAAGCGTGAACACACCGCCCAGCAACACTGCCGACGCGCTCATGGTTATTCCTCGATCATCGATTGAGCCATGGCATCGCGAGCCGGCTGCATCAAGTACTGCAACAACGTGCGTTGCCCGGTGATGATTAATACGTCCGCCGGCATCCCCGGCAACAACTTGCGCTCACCCAAGGTGCGCACGCCCTCCTCGGTTACCCGCACCCGCGCCAGGTAATAGGCCGTCCCGGCCTTTTCGTTGACCAGCCGGTCAGCCGATACGCTACTGACCACGCCTTCGATCACCGGCGTGGTCGAGCTATTGAACGCGCCGAAACGGATATCGGCACGCTTGCCGATGGCGACACGATCAATATCCACTGGTGCTACCTGGGCCTCTATGACCAGCTCGGAAACCGATGGAACGATATCCAGCAGCGGCGTTGCCGGGCTCACCACACCACCAACGGTGTGCACGGTCATGCCAATCACCATGCCTGCGTCGGGTGCGCGGATGACGATACGACTGAGCCGGTCTTCCAGGGACGAGGTCTTCTCTTGCAGGTCGTACATCCGGGTCTGAACCTCGGCCAGCTCCTTGACCACCTCGGTATTGAAATCCTTGTCGATTTGCAGAATCTGCAGCTGTGTTTCGTTGATCTGCAGACGGGTCTTGTTAATAGCGGACCGGTGATCAGCCACCTCCGACCTGAGCATCCCCAGCTTGCGTTCCTGATCCAGCAGACGTTGTTTGTCAACGAACCCTTGCTTGAGCAGGTCGGTCAATTCAACGATTTCACCGCTGTAGGATTTCTCCAGATGAACCTTGGCAGCAATCATCGACTCCAGTCCCTTGATCTGTTGACTCAACTGGCCAATGCGCTCGCGCAACACCGAGATCTGACCCAGCCGCGAGCCCTGCCGGGCGTTGAATACCTGGGTCTCGCCCTGGCGCGCCTCCACTCCGCGCAGACTGTCTGGATCGGCTATCTCGCCAAAGCTGATCGCCGACAGTGTGTCGCGCTCGGCCCTGAGTCTTGCCTCCATGGCTCTGGTTGCGACCAACTGACCTCGGCTTATCTCGTATTCGAAGCGCAACTGGGCATCATCAAGAATGATCAGCGGATCACCACGTTTGACGATGTCACCGTCATGGACCAGTACCTCTTTGACGATGCCGCCTTCAGGATGCTGGACCGTTTTGCGGTAAGTCTGCACGGTGACCACCCCCGGCGCGAAAGCGGCACCGTCCAGGGGCGCGAGCGCCGCCCAGGTGCCGAACAGGCCGAAGGTCACCCCGATAATACCAATGCCCAGGCGGCGTGCTTTACGATCAGATATCGGCAGGCCGGCGAAGCTTTCAATTTGACGACTGGGCATCGTAGGGTTCATCGGCATCGCCCTTGCTGGTTTTGACCGAAGCCATGGTGGCGCCTGCCGACATGGCGTGCTTTTGTGCCTGCTGTTTCTGCGCGAGTTCGGCGAGCACTTGCTCGCGTGGCCCGTAGAGACTGATAGCCCCTGCGTTCATCACCATGAGCCGGTCCAGTTGCGACACGATGTTGGTTCGGTGGGTAATGACAAACAGGGTCGCGCCGCTCTGTTTGATCTGCTGGATGGCTGCCACCAGGGCGCGATCGCCGACTTCGTCAAGGTTGGAGTTGGGCTCGTCGAGAATAATCAGGCGCGGGCTGCCATACAGGGCGCGGGCCAGTCCAATGCGCTGGCGCTGCCCTCCGGACAGCGTGAGGCCCTCACTGCCAATGACGGTGTCGTAGCCATCGGGCAACTGCAAAATCATTTCGTGAACGCCAGCGGTCCTGGCAGCCTGAATGACTTTTACCGAGTCGACCTCGGCGAAGCGGGCAATGTTCTCGCTGATGCTGCCTTCGAACAGCTCAATGTCCTGGGGCAAGTAACCTATATACGGTCCAAGTTCATCTTTATCCCACGCGCTGATGTCCGCGCCATCGAGCCGGACCACGCCATGCAGCGGTGCCCATACCCCCATCAACGCCCTGGCCAGGGTCGATTTGCCCGCGGCACTGGGACCGATGATGCCGACAACGCAGCCGGCAGGTACGTTGAAACTCATGTTGTTGATGATCGGGGTTCTCGAACCAGGTGCCGCAACCACCAGATTCTCTACCTGCACGTGCCCCTGAGGCGCAGGCAATGACATACGCTCGGGCTGAGCCTGTTGTTTGTCGAGGATGTCGTTGAGACGGCCGTATTGCGAGCGAGCCGCAATAAAGCCTCTCCAACTGCCGATGATCAGATCGATGGGGGCCAATGCACGCCCTAGCAGCACGGCCCCGGCAAACACCAAGCCTGCCCCCACTTGATGATCCACGGCCAGGTACGCCCCCAGCCCCAGGATCAATGATTGCACCAGGATCCGGAACGTCCTGGACAGCGTGCTGACGATGGCACCTCTATCGCTGGCTTGGGCCTGTAGCAACAGAACATTTCTTTGCCGATGCCCCCAACGATCCATCAGGGTTTCAAGCATGCCCATGGACTCGATGACTTCAGCGTTGCGCAGATTTTTCGTGGTGTAGAGCGTCGCGCCGATATGTTCCTTGTTCGCCTGAGCCAGCGTCGGCCCCGTCAGCCTCTCATTGATAAACGCGAGCAATAACAACAGCAGTGCACTGCCCGTCGCTACCCAGCCAAACCAGGGGTGAAACATGAACATCACAGCGATGTAGATAGGCAACCAGGGCGCATCGAAAAAGGCGAACAAACCATTACCGGAGAGAAACTGTCTCAAACCTGTCAGGTCGTTGAGCGACTGGGCCGAGGCATCCATACCACCGCTGTCCAGCGCCCGTTTGAAACTGGCCTTATAGACCTGGCGACTCAGCAACACATCCAGTCGGGTACTGACCCGAACCATGATGCGCGAACGGATCCATTCCAGGGAGCCGAGCGTGATGATCAGCCCGGTCATGATCAGCGTCAGCATTGCCAGGGTTGTCAGGCTTCCGCTGGCCATCACTCGCCCATACACCTGAAGCATATAGAAGGTGGGCACGAGCATGAGCGCGTTGATGAAAAAGCTGAAAAAACCAACAGAAATAAAGCTATCTCTACAGGCTTTCAACGCATTTTTCAGGCTGTTTTCAGGTGTGCTTCGCATTGAAACCCCTGCTCGCAAAAACCATCTTCTGGAGCTTAGATCATGCCGAACGACTGTGTGTAGCAATCGGCCGGAGCGCCTCCCCCTTGCAGCGACCCGGCGGCGAGGAGCGCAAGGTATCTGCGACGAGGGACAGGATGCGCCATGACGAGCTGTCGCCCTTATCACGGGCTGGAGAGAGGTTTCTGGGGCAGGTTATTGACCAAATAGCGGATTGCCAGGCAAGCGCGTCGTGCGCCCTCCTTCGCTTATGGCAATCCGATAGTCGGCACCGACAGGCCGGACTTCGTCGACCCGATCAACCTGTTCACATGAGTGGCGCAGGCTCAGAGGAAGGCGGTCAAGTCACGCACTGCGACAAAATGCGTCGCAGTGCGTATCCCTCGCTGGCTGACGGGTGCCAGCCGTTTACAGATCGGTGATTTCCTTATGGCGTGGTACCAGCGCCTTCATGACGCTCCATGCCACCAGATAGGCCAAGGCGCAGATGGCAAACATGATCATGTAGCCGGTATGAATATCGCCGATCAGTTTGTAGTGATCGATCACCCAACCGCCGATTTTGGTCATCACTACGCCGCCCAAGCCACCTGCCAAACCGCCGATACCGACCACCGAAGCGATGGATTTTTGCGGAAACATGTCAGACACCGTGGTGAAAATGTTGCACGACCATGCCTGGTGCGCCGACGCGCCCACGCCAATCAGCAGCACCGGCACCCAGAAACTGATGTAACCCAATGGCTGCGCCAGTAACACCAGCAACGGAAAGAATGCGATCACCAGCATGGCTTTCATGCGACCGTCATACGGCGCGTCGCCGCGTGACATGAAATAGCTGGGGAACCAGCCGCCGCCGATACTGCCGATCATGGTCATGCTGTACAGCACGGCCAGCGGCATCACGATGGCCTGGCCTTTCATGCCGTATTGCGCCGACAAATAGGTGGGAAGCCAAAACAGGAAGAACCACCACACGCCGTCGGTCATGAATTTACCGAAAGCAAAAGCCCACGTCTGGCGGTAGGTCAGCAATTTGAACCAGGATACTTTTTTGTCGGCAACACCCGGTACCGGGCGAGTGACCGCCTGCACGACCTGGTCGCTGCGGATGTAGGCCAGTTCCTGCGCCGAGAGGCGTTTTTGCTGCTCCGGCTTCTCGTACAGCGCAATCCATACGCCCACCCAAACGAAGCCCAACATACCGATCACGATGAAAGCCGCTTCCCAGCCCCACAGACCGGCGATCAGCGGCACGCAGATCGGCGCCAGGATCGCGCCCACATTGGCACCGGAATTGAAAATGCCGGTGGCAAAGGAACGCTCTTTCTTCGGGAAGTACTCTGCGGTGGCCTTGATTGCGATCGGGAAGTTGCCCGCTTCGCCTATCGCCAGCACGGCGCGCGACACCATGAAGCCTGCGATCGAAACCGGAATCATCGCAATGCCGAGCGTACTGCTCACGGCACCTATCCCCTCACCCATCGGCTCCGCAAAGGCGTGCATGACCGCGCCGGTCGACCAGATGCAGATCGCTACCACATAGGCGGTCTTGGTGCCGATCTTGTCGACCACGCGACCGGCGAACAGCATGGAAATCGCGTACACAAACTGGAAAACAGAGGCGATGTTGGCGTAATCGCTATTGCTCCAGCCAAATTGCGTCGATAGATCCGGCGCCAACAGGCTCAATACCTGGCGGTCGAGGTAATTGACGGTAGTGGCAAAGAACAACAGCGCGCAGATAGTCCAGCGATAGTTGCCGACGGCCTGGCCGATTCGCTGAGCGTTGATGGGCTCGTTCAGATTCATGGCATCACTTTATTGTTGGATTAGGGTGATGAAGTCTCGGTTTTAAGCGAGATCAATGGGTCGTAGAGCATCGCCACAATGCGATGGGTCCGCGCCAAGGCCATTCAGACTTCTGGGTGTTTGCGATTAACTGGTGCAACGATGCACGTGCAATCGGAGTGCTGCGCGCAGATGCCGGCAGCCAGGATTGCATTTTTGGAAGGGGCGTTTAGGGAGGTGGGAAAACAGGCTGAGTTCATGATAGGGGCCGACACTTTTTTATTGTTAAGGGTTGAGCAGCCGATTTATCGTCTGTCGTCGTACAACTTGGCTTTTTATATCGATACCCCTACCCCGCTGTCAATCTGAAAAATGGCCGTCTGTCTCAAAGAGACACCGGCCAATATCAGGATTAAATCAAGAGAACCAGGGGAACGCTGGCCGATGGACCTTCAATTTCCCGGTATGACGGCAAGGTACCGGGTTCAACCATAGTCATACGATCACTTGCGCTCAACCTCCTTATGGCAGTGACTTTCCCTCAGTGCCCCTGCACGGTCCACGCTACAAGTCGGGCAACCAATGGGCGCACGACGAGCACGCAGATGAATGCCGAAGGCATTGCCACCCGGTACGCATTCATCACATTTTCCATGTAATGTTCACCTATTCCGAATTCCGTTAGGGTAATGACGAGACACATGAGAAACGCCATGATCGTTGCCATGTAAAGAGCAAAGACGTAAGGCGTGGCATGTTTAGGCAAGCGAAAACGCACGGTATTTTTAGCTGTTCTGTCGGACATCGATTTAAGCCTTGTCAATCTTGAGTGGCGAAAGAGCGGCTAACCTAGCAAGCTGCCAAACGCGCCGGTAGACGCGTTGCGCTTGAATCTTTCTTAAGCAACATCAACGAATCGAGTATGAGGGCCCGATGGATATTCTTGGTTTGATCAATACCTATATCCGTGTGGTAGAAAACGGCAGCATCGCGGCGGCGGCCCGTGCCCAAGGCATGAGCGCCGCAGCGGTCAGCCAGAGCATCACGCGACTCGAAGCCCACTTGGGCGTGCGCCTGCTCTCTCGTACAACCCGAAGTATGGCGCTCACCGAAAGCGGCACTCGCTATTTCGAGAAAGTGCGTCACATCCCGGGCGATATCGATCTGGCCTCGCAAGCTGCCACGGTCGCCACCACACCGCAGGGGCCGCTTTGCATCGCCACCACCGCGGCATTTGGTCGGCATGTACTCGCGCCATTAATGCCCGCGTTCAAGGACGCCTATCCGCGCATCGACATCGAACTGATCAATACGGATCGCAGCGTTGATCATCGGCTGGAGGGCGTCGACGTCAGTATCCGCATCGAAGCGCAGCTGAACGATCAGCTCATTGTCCGGCGAATCGCTTCGTTTCCTTTCGTTTTCTGCGCGGCGCCCGCGTATCTCGACCGCGCGGGCATACCGACAACACCTGAGGAACTGAAGCAACACACTTGCCTTGTCTTTCGCTATCCAACTGATGGTCGTTTTCTGCCCTGGACATTTGTACTCAACGGCAGCCGCTTCGAGGCCAAAGTCAACCCGGGCTTCATCTGCGATGACATCGACACTATCGCGCAGATTGCTGTAAACGGCGGCGGGATCGCACGTCTGGCGAGCTTTATCGCTCAGCCACTGATAGACAGCGGCCGACTTCTACCGTTGTTCGAGCCGGGCAGTCGCAACGCAGCTTGCGCGGAGCCTGAGCCGATGCATATCTATGCCTGCGTCACCGAGCGATCGGCTTTGAATGCAAAGGTGCGCGCGTTCATCGACTTTCTTGAACGAGCGATGCAAAGCCAATCGCATGTTCTCGCCTGAGCGCTCTTCCCTTGCGCCGCTCGGCACTAAAAAACAGGACTTTGAAAGCTGACCTCTTGATAGGCATGCTACAAGCCCTGAGCACATCGATTAAGATCAAAAATCCGCATGGACTGCTGAGCGCAGTTCATGAATCAGTTGCCTCCGATGCCTGAAACCGCGCCCGATACCGTCCCGGGCTCTCCCCTGTCCACTTCTTGAACGCACGATGAAACGCGCTCGGCTCCTGAAACCCCAACTGCTCGGCAATATCGCTGATGCTCGCCTTGCTCTGGCGCAACCGTTCAAACGCCACCGCGCGCCGCACTTCATCCTTGATCTCCTGATACGAACAGCCTTCACGTCCCAGTTTGCGGCGAAAGGTGCTGGGGCTCAGGTGCTGTTCCAGGGCGAAGGCTTGTAAGGTCGGCCATTCGCTGTAATGACTGTGGCGCAGACGCTGATGAACCTGCGAGGTCAGCCCATGCTGGTTGCGGAAGCGGATCACCAGCCATTGCGGTGCGGTGCGTAAAAACACTTTCAGCGAAGCAAGGTCTTGAATCACCGGCAGGCGCAGGTAGTGACTGGCAAACTCGATTTCAGTGCGTTCGGTGCCAAAGGTCAGGTTGGGCCCCCAGAGCATGGCATCATCACGCAGCGACAAACGCTGATGACGAAAGTCCGCACGATCGATCGGAATGCGCCGCCCACCCAGCCAGCACAGCAGGCTGATCATCAACACCAGAAACGTTTCTTCGCCCAACCGACTGACCTCGCTGTTCTGCGCACGGGTCTGCAAGCTGATGACCGCACGCTTGCCACGCACGCTCAACGTGCCGCGAAAATCACTCAGGAACAGGGCGAAATTGGCCAGGCACTGACGCATGGCTTTTTCCAGCGTTGGCTCCTGAATCAATGCCCGACAGATCAAGGCAAAACTGCCCGGCGGCATTCCATGGGAGTCCAACTGGAAAAATTCGTCGTTCAACTCTCGAATCTGCACCAGCCACAACGCGGCGAAAGCCGTGGCCGGCACCCGTGCCGTCGGCTGGTCCATCAGTGCGGATCAATTCCCACTTGTTCAAGCACTGACCGCAGACGCTGCGGTTCTTCACGTAGTGCATGGATCATGGGGTACATGAAGTAAACCGCCACCGAATCCGTTTCCCGCATTTGAATGCCTCTCTCGTCACATCTGAATATGGCAAAAAACGCCATCACCCTTGAACAGTTTTGGCATAGGCCAGTGGCGCTGCTGATTCTAGACTCGTGCCCAACAAAAAAGACCTATTCAGAGAGCCAACATGAACCATTCCGATATTTTTGTAGTGAGCGCCGTCCGTTCTGCCATCGGCAGTTTTGGCGGTTCACTCAAGGATGTGCCGCCTATTCAGTTGGCAACCGACGTTTGCCGCGCCGCCATCGAACGTTCAGGCCTGGCGCCCGAGCACATCGGCCATGCCGTGATGGGACATGTGATCCCGACCGAGGCACGCGATGCCTACATCTCCCGCGCCGTAGCGATCAATGCCGGCCTGACGAAAGAGACGCCTGCCTTCAACGTCAACCGCCTGTGCGGTTCGGGTTTGCAGGCGATTGTCAGTGCCGCGCAAAGTTTGATGCTGGGGGATGCGGGCGCTGCACTGGCAGGCGGCGTCGAGTCCATGAGCCGAGGCGCGTACTTGTTGCCGCAGGCGCGCTGGGGCGCACGCATGGGCGACATGCAGGCCATCGACTACATGCTTGGGGTACTGCAAGACCCGTTTGCCGGTTTCCACATGGGTATCACCGCTGAAAATATCGCCGAGCACTATGGCATCACGCGTCAGGCCCAGGATGAATTGGCGCTGCTCAGCCAGCAGCGTGCTGCCCGGGCGATTGCCGAAGGGCGTTTTGCCGGGCAGATCGTGCCGATCGAAATTGAAACCCGCAAAGGAACGGTTACGTTTGCGACGGATGAGCATGTGCGGGCCGAGGTCAATGCCGAGCAATTGAGCCGTATGAAACCCGCCTTCAAAAAGGACGGTAGCGTCACCGCCGGCAACGCGTCCGGCCTCAATGATGGTGCCGGCGCACTGATCATGGCCACGGGCCAGACTGTTCAGGAACAAGGCCTCAAGCCTATGGCCCGACTGGTCGGTTATGCCCACGCAGGCGTTGAACCGTCGATGATGGGACTGGGACCGATTCCCGCCACCCGCCTGGTGCTCAAGCGCGCCGGCCTGACCGTTGCCGACCTTGATGTGATCGAGTCCAACGAAGCCTTCGCGGCCCAAGCCTGTGCCGTAGCGCAAGAACTGGGCTTCGATCCACAGAAGGTCAACCCCAACGGTTCGGGCATCTCGCTGGGCCATCCGGTGGGCGCCACTGGCGCGATCATCGCCACCAAAGCGATTCACGAACTGCATCGCTGCCAAGGCCGTTATGCCCTGGCGACCATGTGCATCGGCGGCGGCCAAGGCATCGCCGTGTTGTTCGAGCGGGTTTGATAAGGACATGCGCATGAATCTTCAGAACATTGGCGTCATCGGCGCCGGCACCATGGGCAATGGCATCGCGCAAGTCTGCGCCCTGGCCGGTTTCAACGTGACTTTGATCGACATTGCCGAGAGTGCCTTGCAAAAGGCAATTGTGACCGTCGATAAAAACCTTGATCGGCAGGTCGCCAAAAACACGCTGACGCCTGAGCAAAAGCTCGCTGCCCTCGACAAGATTCGCACCAGCACCGACTACAACAGCCTGCAAAACGTGCAACTGGTGATCGAAGCCGCCACCGAAAACCTCGACCTGAAACTGCGCTTGCTGCAACAAATCGCCGCGCAAGTCAGCGCTGACTGCGTGATCGCCTCCAACACGTCGTCGCTGTCCATTACCCAGCTCGCCGCCAGCGTGAGCCAGCCTGAACGTTTCATCGGTCTGCACTTTTTCAATCCGGTGCCGGTGATGGGCCTGATCGAAGTGATTCGTGGCCTGCAAACCAGCGATGCCACCCACGCCCTGGCGCTGGACATGGCGACCACACTCGGTAAAACCGCGATCACCGCCGGCAACCGTCCGGGTTTCGTGGTCAACCGGATTCTGGTGCCGATGATCAATGAAGCGATCCTGGTGTTTCAGGAAGGCCTGGCCAGCGTCGACGACATCGATGCCGGCATGCGCCTGGGCTGCAATCAGCCGATCGGCCCGCTGGCGTTGGCGGACCTGATTGGCCTGGACACCGTGCTGGCAATCCTTGAAGCCTTCTATGACGGCTTCAACGACAGCAAATACCGCCCCGCTCCGCTGCTCAAGGAAATGGTCGCCGCCGGTTACCTGGGACGCAAAACGGGGCGTGGCTTCCATGCCTATGCCTGAGCGGTGCTCACGCTTCGCCGAATACCGGGACAAGGTGCTGGAGCTCTTTGCCAGCAAGGGTTTCGGTCAAGTCGGCATGCGTGAGCTCGCGACCTGCCTGGGGCTCGCTCCAGGCTCGCTGTATCACCATTACCCCAGCAAGCAGCACCTGCTGCTCGACCTGATTGAGGAGTTTTACGAAGAGCTGCTGGCCACTTTGGGGCGCATCGAACAAACGGCCCCGGCAAAACGCGACAGACTCAATCAATTGATTCGCGCGCACCTGAATCTACATCAGGAAATGCCCTGGCATTTTCGTCTGGTGGAGCGCGACAGCGGCTGCCTGAATGAAGAGCAGCAGCAACGGGTCCGGCAGCTGCGCGAGCAGTACGAACGCAAGTTGCTGCTGATACTGCGCATCCGCCCCCGGTTCAGTGAACAGGGCGTGTTGGCCGTCGGTCATGCCATTGCCGCCCTGCTCAACAGCGCGCCCAGTTGGCTGACGCACTATTCGCTGGATGAACAAGAGCGCGATAATCTGCTGGAAAACATGGTGAGTGGTGCCATCGAGCGATTACTGGCGCCAGGTGATAAGCCGCGCCTGGCCAGTGTGATCAAAAAACAGGACGTGTATCCACGGTCGCAAGAGCCCATGCAATAAAATCCCGCACCGGGATTGGCACAACAGATGACGCACAAACAAAAACGCCGCTCAATGAGCGGCGTTTTTGTGTTTGGAGCGAAAGACAAGATTCACCTGTATTTCGCACGCCTCAGGCGTTTCAGCTCCAGGGACGGTCTCCATTCTCGTCCTTGATGCGGGTCGGCAGACCCATCACATCCAGCGCCTTGAGGAACGGCTCGGCCGGTAGCTCCTCGACGTTGGCCATGCGTTGCACATCCCATTCGCCACGGGCGACCAACAGGGCGGCCGCCACAGGTGGCACGCCAGCGGTATAGGAAATGCCCTGGCTGTCGGTTTCGGCAAAGGCCTCTTCGTGGTCGGCGACGTTGTAGATGAACACTTCGCGCGGCTGGCCATCCTTGGTGCCTTTGACCAGGTCACCGATGCAGGTCTTGCCGGTGTAGCCGGGCGCCAGCGAGCTCGGATCAGGGAGCACGGCCTTGACCACTTTCAGCGGCACGACTTCCAGGCCTTCAGCGGTTTTGACCGGTTGCTCGGAGAGCAGGCCGAGGTTCTTGAGTACGGTGAACACATTGATGTAGTGCTCGCCAAAGCTCATCCAGAAACGCACGTTGGGCACGCCGAGGTTCTTGGACAGGGAGTGCACTTCATCGTGGCCGGTCAGGTACAGGTTCTGCGCCCCTACGACTGGCAGGTCATCGGTGCGTTTGACTTCGAACATCGTGTTGCTGGTCCACTGACTGTTCTGCCAGCTCCACACTTGTCCGGTGAATTCGCGGAAGTTGATTTCCGGATCGAAATTGGTGGCGAAATACTTGCCATGGGAACCGGCATTGACGTCGAGAATATCGATCGAATCAATACGGTCGAAATACTGTTGTTGCGCCAACGCTGCATAGGCGTTGACCACACCCGGGTCGAAGCCCACACCGAGGATGGCGGTGATGTTCTTCTCTTTGCATTCCTCGAGGTGCTTCCACTCGTAGTTGCCGTACCAGGGCGGCGTCTCGCAGATTTTGCCCGGTTCTTCGTGAATGGCGGTGTCCAGGTAGGCCACGCCGGTATCGATGCAGGCACGCAGCACCGACATGTTGAGGAAGGCAGAACCAACGTTGATGACGATCTGCGATCCGGTTTCGCGGATCAGCGCCTTGGTCGCCTCGACATCCATAGCGTTCAGCGAGAAGGCTTTGATGTCAGCGGGCTCTTTGAGGCTGCCCTTGGCCTTGACGCTATCGATGATGGCCTGGCATTTGGAGATGTTGCGCGACGCGATAGCAATACGACCGAGTTCATCGTTGTGCTGCGCGCACTTGTGGGCCACCACCTTGGCGACACCTCCTGCACCAATGATAAGCACGTTCTTCTTCAATTTTTCTCTCTCTCCTTCTCTGCCAGCTTACGAAAGGCTGGACATGTAGTCGTTGAAACCAAACTCACGAACCACCTCGACACTACCGTCGAGTTGTTTCACTACGATGGACGGCATTTTCAGGCCGTTGAACCAGTTCTTCTTGACCATGGTGTAACCCGCCGCGTCGACGAACGACAGCCGATCACCGATGGCCAAGGGACGATCAAATTGATACTCGCCGAAAATGTCGCCGGCCAGGCAGGATTTGCCGCACACCATGTAGGTGTGTTCGCCCGCGCTGGGCGCCAGCTTGGCATTCAGGCGATAGATCAGCAGATCGAGCATATGCGCCTCGATGGAGCTGTCCACGACGGCCAGGTGCTTGCCATTGTAGAGAGTGTCGAGCACGGTGACTTCCAGCGAGGCGCTCTGAGTAATGGCGGCTTCGCCCGGCTCCAGGTAGACCTGCACGCCGTATTTCTGCGAGAAGGCCTTGAGCCGCGCGCAGAACTCGTCGATCGCGTAGCCTTCACCGGTGAAGTGAATGCCGCCGCCCAGGCTGACCCAGTCGACCTTGTGCAGCAGATGGCCGAACCGCTCTTCGATGGTGCTCAACATTTGGTCGAACAGGCCGAAGTCGGCGTTCTCGCAGTTGTTGTGGAACATGAAACCCGAGATTTGCTCGATGACTTGCTCGATCTTCACCGGATCCCACTCACCCAGACGGCTGAACGGCCGCGCCGGATCGGCCAGCAGGTAATCCGAGCTGCTCACCTGCGGATTGACCCGCAGACCGCGCACCTTGCCGGCTGAAGCCTCGGCGTAGCGCTGCAGCTGGCCGATGGAGTTGAAGATGATCTTGTCGCAGTTGTCGAGCATCTCCTCGATCTCGTCGTCGGCCCAGGCCACGCTGTAGGCATGGGTCTCGCCAGCGAACTTCTGTCGACCGAGCTTGAGCTCGTAGAGCGACGACGACGTAGTGCCGTCCATGTATTGCTGCATCAGGTCGAACACCGACCAGGTGGCGAAGCACTTGAGTGCCAGCAGGGCCTTGGCCCCGGACTGTTCGCGCACATAAGCGATCTTCTGCATGTTCGCCAGCAGCTTTTGTTTGTCGATGAGGTAGTACGGCGTCTTGATCATTTCGAGGCCTCCGGCAAGGCCAGCCAAAAAAAGGATGCGCATTGTGCCTTCACTGGCAACTTATCGAAAGAGCAGAGAGCGCAGTTTGCCGAGCCGTCCTTGATTGGATCCAGAGAAACCAGCGTCAGCGGCAGCTCAAACGGCGGCTGCTTTCTCGAACACAATGCAGTACTTCATCGCTCGGGAAGTATCGACGCTATTTCGGTTTCAGATGCTGACTTTATTGCGTACCGGATCGTTCAGGGTTTCAGAATTTTGATACTGGCGAACGTTGATTCATCACGAGCCTGATCCAGCAAACTCATCGGCCTTGCCATTGGCAATGCCTGTACAACCGGCCTTGATGTCACTTGCGGTTGCGTTTGCGTCGCCAAGCGCTCATCGCTGGGTGGAATGCCGAAATACTCGCGATAGCACTTTGAAAAATGGGGTGTGGACACAAAGCCACACACCACCGACAACTCTACTATCGAAATCGGCGTTTGCTTGAGTAACTGACGAGCGCGGATCAGACGCAGCTTGAGGTAGTAGCGTGATGGGGAGGAATGCAGGTATTTCTGGAATAACCGCTCCAGCTGTCGACGGGACAAACTGACATAGTTCGCCAGTTCGTCGAGGTCGATCGGCTCTTCCAGATTGGCCTCCATCAAGGCGACGATTTCCTGCAATTTCGGTTGGTGGGTACCGAGCATGTGTTTAAGGGGCACGCGTTGATGATCTTGTTCGTTGCGGATTCGCTCATAGACGAACATGTCGGAGATGGCCGCTGACAGTTCATGACCATGATCGCGACTGATCAGGTGCAGCATCATGTCCATTGGCGCGGTGCCACCGGAGCTGGTGAAGCGGTCTCGGTCAAGGGTGAATAGACTGGAGCTGAGGTTCACTCGCGGAAAAGCTTCCTGCATGGCCGCCAGAAACTCCCAGTGCACGCTGCAATCGAAGCCATCGAGCAAGCCTGCCTGGGCCAAGGCCCAACTCCCTGTGCACACGCCCCCTATCCGCTTCGCGCGCCGCGCCTGGGCTCGCAACCAGGTAACGTGCTCCCGGGTCACCGCGCTTTGAATGCCAATGCCACCGCAGACGATCACGGTATCCAGTATCGGTGCGTTATTGATCGCCGCATCCGGAGTGATCGGCATGCCATCGCTCGCCCACACCCGCTCGCCCCCCAAGCTGAAGGTGTGCCAGCGGTACAGCTCTTGTCCGGTCAACTGATTGGCCATTCGCAGAGGCTCAATGGCAGATGCCAAAGAGATCAGCGTGAACTGGTCCAGCAGCAAAAAACCAATGGTTTGCAGAGGAATGGCCTTGGAGTTGTTGTATGCCATCGATGTTTTTCTCGCAGTGAGCGGCAATGGCCCGTGGTGCTGGCGGCGTTAACCGCCCCGCCACTGCTGGCGCACTGAAAAGATCGCAAGCAGGTTTATGCTGATATAGCTGCTATGCACTTTCCGCCGACACTGCACTGCGCGGCTGCCCATGCTGACGCGCGGTCACAAGGCCGATAAAGGAAATCACCAGCGCCAGACCGATGGTCGAAGAAACTTCCATACGGTGCTCGGGCGTCACCATCATCACCGCCAACGCTGCGCAGATGAAGGCGATGACCAACCAGGTGAGCCAGGGGAACAACCACATTTTGAAGGTCAGCGTGACATTCTGCCGAAGCAGAATCTTGCGCATGCGCAGTTGCGACACTGCGATAACCAGGTACACCAGCAAGGCAATGGCGCCGGAGCTGGCGAGCAGAAACTGAAACAGTCCGGCGGGCATGAAGTAGCTGAACAAGGTCACGCCGGCTCCCAGTACGGTGCTGGCGATCACTGCAGCCCTCGGCACGCCACACGACGACGTCACCTTCAGCGGCTTCGGTGCATCACCGCGCTTGCCCAGAGAAAACAACATGCGCGAGGCAATATAGATCGACGAGTTCATGCAGCTGGCCACGGCAATCAACACCACCACATCTACCATTAACTTGGCGTGGGGAATGTTCATCAGCTCCAGCGCTCGCTGGTAAGAGCCCACCGACGCCAGCAACGGATCATTCCAGGGCACCACGGAAATGACCACGAAAATGGACAGCAGGTAGAACACCCCGATCCGCCAGATCACCGAGCGTGTGGCTTTGGCGATGTTCTGCGCCGGGTTGCTGGATTCGGCAGCGGCAATGGTCACCGCTTCTGTACCGATGAAGCTGAACATGATGGTGATGAATGCCCCGACAACCGCAGACAAACCGTTGGGCGCGAAACCGCCATGTTCCTCCATGAGTCGACTCAACCCGCTGGCTTCGCGCTCAGGAATCCAACCCATCAACACCGCAAAACCAAGACCGATAAAGCCGATGATCGCCACGACCTTGGCCATCGCAAACCAGAATTCGAACTCGCCGTATTTGGACACGCTGAACAGGTTAGTGACGACCAACAGGATGATCGACGTCAAGGCAAACAACCAGGTATCGATCTGCGGGAACCATTGGTTCAATACATGCCCGGCCGCGAGCGCCTCGATGGGTATCACCAGCACCCAGAACCACCAATAGAGCCAGCCGATGGTGAAGCCAGCCCAACGCCCGATTGCCTGGTCGGCGTAGGTAGAGAAAGATCCGGTGTCCGGGTTGGCAACCGCCATTTCGCCCAGCATGCGCATGACCAGAACGACCAAAAGGCCGGAAAACAGATAAGCCAGCAATACCGCCGGCCCCGCCGCAGCGATGGCATGTCCGGAGCCAACAAACAAACCTGCGCCGATAATCCCCGCGATGGAAAGCATTGTGACGTGACGCGGCTTGAAACCCTGCGCCAACTGACCGTTCGAATCTCTGGAGTTCAGGTTATTCATTGTTTTTTTTTGTTCTCTGGTGATCGACGTTAGGCGTACTGACTGAGGGTCAGGCGATCATCATTTTTCCCTGTTGCCGCGTCTCGAACGCGGCGCACCTCAACGCTCCGGAGTTTCTAAATCAAGCATCACAGCCGCACCCGACCATGAAGTGACGCGCCACCTTACGCGTCTTGACTTGGAAGCCAGTAGCCCGAGTGCGCCACTTACGAGTCTGATTTCGACACGCGTTGCGCGTATCGCGTGTGGTGCATTACCCGAAAAAAAGAGACCGAAGCTGGCCATTGCCACTCAGCAATATAGGAATCGGCCTATGGCTCAGTGCGCGCCACACCCCAAACCGATGTTCGGGTCGACACTGAGACAAGGTTTCCTCATCAAGCCGCCAGCTTCTGGACTACGCTGAAAACACAACCGGAGGCTTCCAACTATGTGCGGACGTCTTTCCCAGTACCGAGGCATTCATGACTTTGTCGCGGCGCTCAACATTCCAAACGCATTGATCAACTATGCAGGAGACCAGCCTTTAGAGCTCTACAACGTCGCTCCATCCGCTCAGCTCGCCCTCTTCCACCAGGAAGGTCAGTTTATGCGAGCCGACAGGGTGCGCTGGGGATGGCGGCCACGCTGGGCAATGGAGCATGCCGCGCCGATCAAGGTCCGAGTAGACGGAGTTGCCCATAATCCATTCTTCAGAACGATATGGCCGCATCGGGCGATCATCGCGATCGACAACTGGTTTGAATGGGTGGACGAAGGTGGAGCGAAAACACAGCCTTATCTGATCCGGCGCAAGGATCGCGCTCCAATCTTCTGCACCGCGATAGGCCAGTACCCCACCGCCGAGCATGCACCGGAAGCGCATGACGGCTTCGTGTTCATCAGCGCCGACAGCAAGGGCGGCGTGGTGGATATACACGACTGGCAGCCAGTAACGCTCAATCCCGAACTGTCGCGGGAATGGCTGAGCCCAGCAACCTCGGAAAAGCGCGCGGAGCAAATAATGCTATTACAGTGGGAACCGCCGGAGGCTTTCGAGTGGTTCAAGGTCGACCGCGCTATCGGTAATATCCGCAATCAGCAAAGCGGCCTGATCAATCCCAGTGATCCGCTTATCTGAGTTCCTGCTGTTTATAGAAGTAGCAGTGTTGGAAGCTAAATCAGCTCATCCAACGCGCCATGCTCGCCGCAGCCAAAGTGGTAAGACGACCTAACAAAAACACCGCAAAATCAGCCATCAACTACATCCTCCATCTTTCTTTAAGGAAGCTCAGATCAACTTGTACGGTGCCTTGTCCGTCTTCCTTGCGTGGGCCATGAATCTTAGAGGCCTAACGTTTGACATGAGAGACTTGGCCAGGCTTGCCAGAACAGCCTTTCGATGGAAGGGTTAGACCTCAGGGTGCACACAGCGCTCTCAGCCTCAGGGGCAGGTAGCCAGAGGCCAACCGACGCGCGCTGCACGAAGGAGACTGGCCTTAACGACCAAGCGGTGAAATGGGGCAATAACGAAGATGTACGCCCGGCCTAGACGGTTGTGGCACTGGACCACGGTTGAAAAAACGAGTTGGCGACTGCCTTCTGGCTCAGCCTCTCCCGAACATAGGATCGATATCCGGAAGTCGAGGTGCTTGTCGTCCTCTCCCAACACGATTTCAGTCTGGTTCGTGCTGTAGACCTTGAAGATTCCAATCCGATTAGCAAGTGATGCCAAATGTTTGGCTGTCTTGAGACCAAAACAGACAACGATAGTGTCTCGAACTTTCATGAGCCATCCGATCCAGGATGGCTGGTGGGAAAGGATGAATCGAGCTAGCAAATCTGGGTTGCTAGATGTGCCCGCAGGGAGCCGAATCGCAAAAGCGTCCGCTAGGTTCATCGACTTGTAAAGGTGGGTGATGCCGGACCTCGAAGGGACTGGCACGGACATAATGAGCTCAAATTCTCGGGGCATCGGGGATCTCTCCTGAGTTCTAACTACTAATTAGACGACATGCCATGTCGCGTTTCTTGTTGCGATGGTTTGTCGTATAACGCTCCTTGTCGCCCTGTAAGTGCTTGTCTAGCTTGGAAGCGACGGTTACCGACTTTCAAGCCGGACAGGGACAACCGCGCTCACTGCTCATTCCCAAGCAGACGAGGTATCTGCATAGTGGAGGAATCTCGCTGTACAAGCGGCTTTTTCCATTATTGCGGTACGCCTGCTTAGGCTATCAGGTACGTATTCAAGTGTGGGGTTCACGGCGACTTCAGGTTCCAGGCGCAGTAGCGCACCAGGAGCGGAGCTCGCATGGGTCGTGGCAATGTGCCGTCCGGATAATCAATGTCCACGCCTTGATGAGGTCCAGAACCTAGCTGAGCACGCATGGATTAACTGGATGTTGTTGAGCGCCAACTTCTCCTTGTCGGATACTGAGCCCGATCAAGGCATCATAGACTTCTTGCTGCCCAGCTGGCAGAACAGGGAGCAACGTTGCACGGCGCTTGACGACATCGAACCAGGATTCAACCAGCCATCCCACCAGATAGAGCGCCGAAAGGCATCCGCCAGCGGTTGCAACGTTCCCCTGGCATACAAGAGGCTGGTTCATGGACTCAAGTCCCAGAGCCTGCAAGCCCGATCGTGCATCCGGGTGTGTAGTTGCTTGGCCGCTGAGCAGCCCAAGCCGTTCGAGAATGAAAGCTCCGGCGCATATGGAACCGATTCGCTGGCGTCTGGAGTCAAGTTCAAACGACGGCAGGAAATCTGGGGCGGCAAGTGCAGCGGGTATCCCTTCCTTGCCGCTGACGAACAATACCGCGTCGGCACTATTGGCCTCGGAAAGCGGACCGTGCACCGAAACAGGCAGGCCGTGCGCCGATCGCACGATAGAGCTGGAACCCAATATTCGGACGTGCCAGTCTTCAGTGTTGCGGCCTAAAATGTCCCACATCAGGAATAGGTCGATATCAGTGAATTGGTCGAAAGCAACCAGGACGATTTTCTTCAAGGCGAGCTCCATGAAAAGTGCTGGCGTGCAAAACGCAACGGCCATCTTTGCTGGTGTTCGCAGCGTATCAATCGGTTGCGCACCATACACAGTCTGTATGGCGCTAAATATGGGGCGAAATAACTGGTGAGAAAACTAACTCGTAACCATTGGATCGCGGCTGGTTTTGAGGCCCTCGACCAAATAGGGCATGTTGGCGTTTCGGCCGAGAGTCTATCGCGCCGATTGAATGTGACCCGCGGATCGTTCTATCACCATTTCCGCAATCGCGAAGACTTTGTCCGCACCTTGCTGGCCGCTTGGGAAGAAGACTACACGGAGCGCATGCTCGCTTATGCGGCGCAGGGTCGTAGCGCGGGCGAAACCTTGAAACGCTACTTGAGTATCGCCGCTGAGAAACAACCTGGACGGGAAGTTTCCATCCGAGCCTGGTCGCTGCACGATCCGTTGGTAGGCGAGTTTCAGCAGCGTGTTGACACAACACGACTGGACTTCGCGATACGGACGTGCCGCCGCTTGGTCCATATGCCAGGCGAAGCAGAAGTGATTGGTCAGGTGGCCCATCTGTGCCTGATTGGTGGTCAACAGGCAGGGCTGCGGCGTGATGCCGCTCGCTTCAACAGTTTCCTGCATCGAGCCTTTTCACTTTTCGAAGGAGCTCTTCCACCGTGGCGGGCCTAAGTCATGAGCTAAAAATTGGGTGACTGAATAAATAGAGGTCGCGTGCCACTGCAAATGTGTTTGGGGGCGGGACGTCGCTACCCATCTGCAGCCGACGAAGACATCGACTACGCGTACCGGATTGGTATCACTGACTAGTCGTCGAGGCGGAATCATAGCAATGTCTCGCAGACTTGCCTTGACCCGCTGCGCCCGAAACGCATTCTGCATAGGACAGATATCTATCCATCACTTGCCATAATTTTCAAAGCTATGAAGATTATGAATGGTGATAGCAAAACCAATGCCCCAAACGCACAGACCAATCCAAACCAGAAGCTACTTTTTCCAGTGAAGCGTCCGAGCGTAACGGTCTTAAGCATCCAGAACCCCACCCAATATCATATGGTGTTGAACACAAAATCGATGAGCAGGTTCATAGCATTACCGTATGCCGCCTTGTTTGAATAGTTATAGTCGGTCTGTTGCAAATCTGATCTCATCGTTTTTACACACTCTGGGCCAGAAGCGGACACTGTCTAGGCACACAGTGCAGTAGTAGCGATGTACCCACGCCACGGAGATAAGGCAAAAATTCTTAAGGAGAAGGTCATGTCAGATAAAGATCCTCTCGATCGGCAAGGACGAGAAATCCCTGGACCAATGGGCCAGGACGTTACTCCCGTTAGGTTGAGAATGCGCCAGATCCTTCTTATCGCGTGCCTTGCATATCTGGCAATTCTTGTCGGCGCCTTTTTGGCCCTTATGCTGCTGCCAACCTTTGGGGAAGTGGGCCATCTTGAGCATGGCTGCTATCGAACAGATGCGTTGCTGCCCTACGTGGAATGCCGAGGTTTTTTTGCTTGGCCGCTTGCAAAAGTTGCACTTAATCTTCCCTATCAGGTGGTGTTTGTACCAATGTTTGCGGTGCACGCCGCTTTTGAGTTTGAACCGCGTCCATTCTTGTTGCTCATGAGCCTTGGTGTCCTGCTTTGGCTGCCCCTCATCTATTTGGGCTGGCGTGGAGTCAGTCGACTGTCTTAATAGAGATGGTTAAGCTGGTGTGTTTTCACTTTCACTGGTGGGCGCATGACAGAGGTACACCAAGGAAGCTGCCTATGCGCAGCATTCAGATACGAGTTGCTCACTCCACCAAAAGCAGTGAGTCATTGTCATTGCAGCCAGTGTCGCAAAGGTCACGCAGCAGCATTCGCTTCGTACGGCAGCGTTCCCCGCAACGCGCTACGGATACTTGGCGGCGCCACCAGTATCAAAACCTATGCTTCCTCAGAGGCGGTGTTACGCGAGTTCTGCGCGCACTGTGGTTCGACGTTATTCTGGTCACGATCTCAAGGCGAATTTTCCGACTGGGTTTCGATAGCATTGGGCACGCTCGACACGCCCTTCATGCCTCAAAAACAAAAACATGTTTATGTCGACGCCGCAGTCCACTGGTACACACCATCCAAATTATGTCCCCGCGTCGACTGACTGTTTCGGCTCGTTTTTCAGCCGGTCGCGACAGGCAACAAACGGCCGATTCTATTGAACAAGTCCGGCTTGGTTTCCACGGCAGAAACGTACGCGCCTTAGATTGAAAACCTTGCTTTTAGCAGATCTCGGATTTCACGCAGCAGCGTGCAAAAGAGGTGTTTTCACCCATCAATATTCGAGCATTTTGGGCAAACCGACTTTTTCAACAGAATCGGCCAAAAGCGGTCCTTCGAATTACAGTCACAGCTGAGAATGAACGGCTTTGCTCGAACGAAAGACCAGGCAACTCGCCGCCACTAGCACCCACGCAGCAATACCGCCATACAGCATCACCCAGCCAAACCCGTGCGCCAAAGCGCCGCGCGCTTGCACCGGCGTCCCCCTGGACTTCTAACTTATTGCTGAGGCTGAATTAGCCTCGGCCGAACGGAGGAATCAATCCAATGCGCACCTTAGCCGCATTAAGAAAAGTGCCATTGCCCATTCAAGTCATGGCGTCTCAGTGACACGACGTCGAGCCAACATGCTTCAACTCCAACCGGTGGGGCATAGTTTAGATCTAAGTGATCAGGCAGCATTCATACTTCGATGCGTATTGACCAGACTCAGTACTACGTTAGGATCTGCAAGAGTGGAGATATCACCTAACTGGTCATATTCGGAGCTGGCAATCTTGCGCAGAATCCGCCGCATGATCTTGCCCGAACGGGTTTTCGGCAGCCCCGGCGCCCACTGAATCACATCCGGCGAAGCAATCGGACCAATTTCCTTGCGCACCCAGTTTTTCAACTCCAGGCGCAATTGCTCGCTCGGCTCTTCGCCAGCATTCAACGTGACATAGACATAAATGCCTTGGCCCTTGATGTCATGCGGCACACCAACCACCGCCGCTTCGGCGACTTTCGGGTGAGCGACCATCGCGCTTTCGATCTCGGCGGTGCCCATGCGGTGGCCGGATACGTTAAGCACGTCATCCACGCGACCGGTGATCCAGTAGTAACCGTCTGCGTCACGACGCGCACCGTCACCGGTGAAATACATGCCACGGAAGGTCTTGAAGTAGGTGTCGACGAAGCGATCATGGTCGCGATACAGCGTGCGCGCCTGGCCTGGCCACGAATCCAGAATCACCAGGTTGCCCTCGGCAACGCCTTCGATGATGTTGCCCAGGTTGTCCACCAGCGCCGGCACCACGCCGAAGAACGGCCGTGCCGCAGAGCCAGGTTTCAGGCCATGAGCGCCCGGTAACGGGCTCATCAGGGTCGCGCCGGTTTCGGTCTGCCACCAGGTATCGACGATCGGGCAACGGGATTGACCGACATTCTTGTAGTACCAATCCCACGCTTCCGGGTTAATCGGCTCCCCGACCGAACCCAACAGACGCAGGCTGCTGCCATCGGCGCCTTCTACAGCGGCGGTGCCCGACGCCATCATTGCGCGGATCGCGGTCGGTGCGGTGTAGAGGATGTTGACCTTGTGCTTGTCGACGATCTTCGCCACCCGGGTGATGTCCGGGTAGTTCGGCACGCCTTCGAACAGCAGCGTGGTCGCGCCGTTGGCCAGCGGGCCGTAGACGATATAAGTGTGGCCGGTGACCCAACCGACATCGGCGGTGCACCAGTAGATTTCGCCCGGACGGTAGTCGAATACACGCTCGTGGGTCATCGCCGCATACAGCAGGTAACCGCCAGTGGTGTGCTGCACGCCCTTCGGCTTGCCGGTGGAACCGGAGGTATAAAGGATGAACAGCGCTTCTTCGGCGCCCATCTCTTTCGGCGCGCACACACTGCCCGCCACTTTCATCAGGTCTTCGTACCAGATGTCGCGATGCTGGTTCCACTTGATGTTGCCACCGGTACGCTTGCACACGATGACTTTTTGGATGCTGCTGGTTTCCGGGTTGGTCAGCGCGTCGTCGACGTTGGTCTTCAGCGGAATTTTCTTGCCGGCACGAATGCCTTCGTCAGCGGTGATCACCACTTTCGAGCGGCAGTCGATGATGCGACCCGCCAGGGCTTCCGGCGAGAAACCGCCGAACACTACCGAGTGAATCGCGCCGATCCGGGTACAGGCCAGCATGGCGACCACGGCTTCGGGGATCATCGGCATATAGATCGTCACCACGTCGCCGCGGTGCACATCCTGGCCGCGCAAGGCGTTGGCGAACTTGCAGACTTGTTCGTGCAGCTCGCGGTAAGTGATGTTGCGGCTTTCGGCAGGGTCATCCCCTTCCCAAATGATCGCGATTTGATCGCCGCGCTCGGCCAGATGACGGTCGAGGCAGTTGTAGGAAACGTTCAGCGTGCCGTCGGCGAACCATTTGATGTCGACGTGGTGATCGTCGAAGGACGTCTGCTTCACCGTGGTGAAAGGCTTGATCCAGTCGAGGCGCTTGGCTTGTTCACGCCAGAAGCCGTCCGGGTTGACGACCGACTGCTGGTACATGGCCTTATAGGTGGCCTCGTCAGTCAGCGTGTTGGCTAGAACCTCGGGACGAACGGGATACAAAGAAGCCGCACTCATCTTTCTTACCTCGGTGGAATAGTCTTGTTTGTTGAATGTTTGCACTGAATAAAAGTGTTCAGTTAGCCGCAATACGGTGTTTAGAGGGTGTAGGAAATCCCGACCTGCACCGTTCTCGGCGCCCCCGGATAGGCGTATACGTTGCCGAAGGCGCCTTCCTCGTAATCCTCGTCACCCAGGTTCTTCACATCCAGGTTCAGCCTGATCTTCTCGTTGATCTTGTAGTAACTCAGCAGGTCGACAACGGTGTAGCTGCCCATCGAAAACGCCGTATTGGAGGTCTGCCCCGCACGTTCGTCGACGTATTTCACGCCCGCCCCAAGTCCCAGCCCTTTCAAAGCACCATCCTGAAACTCGTAGACATTGAGCAGGCTGAAGCTGTTCTGCGGGATGTTCAGCAGGCGCGTGCCGGACTTGATGACGTTGTCCTTGGTCACTTCGGCATCGACGTACGCGTAGCCACCGATCACCCGCCATTGCGGGGTCAGGTTGCCGGCGACGTTGAGGTCGAAGCCACGGCTGCGCACTTCACCGGCCGCGACGCTGGAGGTCGAGTCCACCGGGTCGGTCGTCAGCACGTTACGCTTTTCGATCTGGTAGATCGCCGCATCGACGCTGAGCTGGCTGTCCAGCGCTTCCCATTTGATACCCAGCTCCCAAGACTTGCCCTTCTCCGGCTCGAACCCACCACCCTCGCGGCTGGCGCCGATGTTGGGTTTGAACGAGCGCGCGGTATCGGCGTAGATCGCGACGGTGTCGGTCAGGTCATAGGTGAGGCCAAGGCGCGGAGTCACCGCGTTGTCACTGGCCTGCCAGCTTCTGCCGCCCGGGACGAAGGTTTGGTAGTCATGTTCGAAACGCTCGAAGCGTGCGCCGGCCAGCAGTTTCAGGCGCTCGGTCAATTCGACCTGATCCTGGATGAAGGCGGCGTAGGTCTTGAGGTTTTCCTTGTCGTCGGTCGGAGTGCGGGTCGGGGCCGGACGCGGCTGGCCATACACCGGATCGAAGATGTCGATCGGGTAGGCACTGACCGCGCCGCTGGAGCGCTGGATGATCGACTTGTAGTCGTAATCCTCGTACTCGACGCCGGTCAGCAGGGTGTGATCGAAACCGCCCCCGGTGAAATGCCCGGTGAGGTTGAGCTGGGTGTCCTTGTCCGTCCATTCCAGCTTGCGGTAGTTGAAGTTGCGGCCCAGGGTGCGGCCATCCGCAGCGGCACCGTTGCCTTCGACCGCATTGCCCTGGAGGGTGCCCTCGAACCACTGGAAGCCACCGCCCAGGGTCCAGTTATCACTAAGAATGTGCTCGAAACGCAGCTGCGCCATGTTGTTGTCGTTGTGCAATTTGCCGACGTCTTTTTCGCCCCAGAAGGTGTCGCGAGATGCGGTGCCAATCTGATTGGGGTAGCGGGTCAGGCCGCGATCCAGCGGGTGATTGTTGCGCATGAAATCGCCCTCGAAGATCACCTTGGTGTCGTCGGTGGCCTGCCAGCTCAGCACCGGCGTTACGCCGTAGCGCTCGGTTTCGACATGATCGCGGAAGGTGTCGCCGCCCTCGCCCACCACATTCAGGCGATAGGCCAGACGGCCTTCTTCGTCCAGCGGGCCACTGGCGTCCAGGGTTCCGCGCTGCATGCCCTGATCGTCGAGCTGGCTACCCAGAGTCACGGTGGATTGCGCCAATGGCTGCTTGGAGATGACGTTGAAAGTACCGCCCGGGTCGCCACGGCCATAGAGCATGGTCGCCGGCCCGCGCAGCACTTCGAGGCGTTCGATGGTGTTGGCATCGGGCATGTTCGGATAGCCGCGGTTGATCGGGAAACCATTGCGGTAGAACTCACCGGTGGTAAAACCGCGAACGGTAAAGGTGGTCAGTCCCTGGCCGCCGAAATTATTGGCCCGTCCCACGCCGCCGGCGTAATCGAGAGCGTCCTGCAATCGGGTGGCGCTGATGTCCTCGACCACATCCTTTGGCACTACCGTGATGGACTGCGGGGCTTCATGGATCGAGGTGTCGGTGCGGGTCGCGCTGGTCGAACGGGTCGCCCGGTAGCCTTGTACTGGACCTTGGGGCTGCTCATCAAACATGCCACTGATGTTGAGCGCTTGCAGCTCTAGAGCCCCGCCATTATAAGTTGCCTGTTCAGCCCATGTAAGTTGGAAGATAGCCTGAATCACACACGCAGATACGAGAGTTCGACGCATGAACATATCCTTTGAGAAGTTACCGGGCACACAAAGAGCCGGTTGGAATCAGGTGAATGCTATCAATTCCCATTCTTATCAGGTAACTTGTATATCAAATTAATCAAAAATTTAATGAACGTTAGTCAAATCATTAGAGGCAAACATGTGCCATCGAAAATACCTCGATCACTGTCTAATACTTCTAGGTAGGAGACGCATTAGATAGTCAAAAAAATCGCGCATACGCATCTCTTTAAGCGCGTAAGTGCTCGTGACTAAACCAACGTGCGCGCAAAATCCACACCGCCGCAGTGCCCCGCGCTGACCGATGCACACAGGAACCGATCAAGCCACGATTGGCTGAAGCTGCAAGCCTTGAGATGATTAGATATGCCAAATAAGGTTTCTTCACTTCATAAGAACCGCATTGTCTTGACGACAAATGAGCTCACAATTAAGTATCTCAATAAAGTTATGCGACGGACCACCGCCAGGTCATCCTCCGTCAGCGATGCAGCAACTTACGCAACGGAACACCATCCTTGAGTACCGGCGATTTTATAACGATGTAACTAAAGTACTTGGCGATACCGATATTCTTATCCAATAGTCCCTCCATCACTTCTTGATAGTGCGGAATGCTTCGAGTCATGAAGCGAGCGAGATAATCATAGCCGCCACTGATCAAGTGACACTCGAGCACCTCATCAACTAAGCGAATATTGGACTCAAACTTGGCGAAATCTTCGCGCTTGTGGTCGTGCAGCGTGATTTCTGTGAAAACCGTCACCGACTCAGTGATCTTGGCCAGGTTGAGGTGTGCGTTGTACCCGGAAATATACCCGGCAGACTCGAGCCGCTTGACACGCTGTAGACAAGGGCTGGCCGATAGGCCTACCGCATCGGCAAGACTGACATTGGTAATGCGGCCATCCTTCTGCAGCTCTACCAGAATATTGATGTCAATCCTGTCAAGCTTGATTAAACCTTCCATCGCATACCTCGTGATTGTTCTATGCAATCATTCTGTCAGTATCAACGCCTGAGAGATTGTTGATGCTGCGTTACCAAATCCGCCATGCTGTCGATGTAAAAGTCCGCCGGACTCGTTGTACGCGGCTCGCTGCAACCACGTTGGATCAGGCACAAGCCACTTGCCGAAGACAGGTCAGCTGAACCGCATACTAGCAGAATCTCCTTCGGATCAAGGTCATTTGCCAATAGCCACGCTTGATCCTCCAGCGGTTTGCTGGTCGGTGACAGAAAATCTTCAGATGTGATTCCCAATCGTTCACAGAATGCCTCGCGATCTGCATTGTCACGATCCCCGTATATCAGCAGCCGGTAAAACTTGCGCAGGTACAACATCGCGCCTGGTGCGTCCTCATAAAGTGACCAGTCGCTAACGGAACGGGCGAACCTCATGCCCTCCTCCCAACTGGCATCGAGTCCCAGGCGCTCGGCCAACTGGCGATGTGCAAAACACTGCAAACCACTGAACCCCAGTTTGGAGAACAGAGGATTGAGGCCGCGTATCACCTGATCATAGTCAGCCAACACCTCTTCTCTAGTCAGTGTATCTGGATAATTCTCGAGCAGCGGTTGCAAGGCCGTCCAGATGCCAGAGTTGCGATCAAACAGGACCTCATCGCAATCAATCAGCAGCGCGCGGTAGTCAGTCAATTCCATGGCCTAAAGCCTCCCATGAAGGTATTTCATGAATGGATACTCATTAGAATCCTCGGTCGGCATCCCTCTCCCTACATCGAATATGCCGACCGAGATCAGACATCAGCTCAAAACGCGTGATAACGCCCCTTCGAGAATGTCCAACGCTTCGTCGACCTGCGCCTCTTCGGCTACCAGAGGCGCCAGGAAACGCAGTACGTTGCGGTAAACGCCACACTTGATTACCAGCAGGCCACCCTTACGAGCCTCATCAATCACTTGCTGATTCAACTCCGGATCCGGGCTGCCGCCAGCATCGTCCTTGACCAGCTCAATCGCCAGCATGAAACCGGTACCGCGCACGTCACCAATTTGGGGAAAACGCGCCTGCAAACGCAGGAGGCCCTTATGCAAACGTTCGCCCAGCTTCTTGCCGCGCGCCAGCAATTGTTCCTGCTCGTAGGTCTCGATCACCGCCAGCGCAGCCGCACAAGCCAGCGCGTTGCCGCCGTATGTACCGCCCAGGCCGCCTGGAGCTGGGGCATCCATGATCTCTGCGCGACCAACCACACCCGAGATCGGCATTCCGGCCGCCAGGCTCTTGGCTACGGTGACCAGATCCGGCTGAATTCCGGAATGCTGAAAACCGAACCATGTACCGGTACGGCCGAAACCAGTCTGCACTTCATCCGCGATCAACACGATGCCATGCTGTTCGGTCAACGCTCTCAACGCCTGGAGGAATTCGGGCGGTGCGGTAAGGAAACCACCGTCGCCCTGAACCGGCTCAATGATGATTGCGGCTACCCGCTCGGGCGACACCTGCGTGGCAAACAGGTCATTCAGTGCCTGCAGCGCCATTTCGCTGGTGAAGCCGCGATAAGCATTCGGATAAGGAGTATGAAAGACCTCGGGTGCCACGCCGAAATTTTGCTTGTAGGGCTGGCTCATACCGGTCAGGGTCGTGCCGAGCAACGTCCGGCCGTGGAAGCCGCCACGAAAGGAAATAACAGCCGGACGCTTGGTATGAGCGCGGGCAATCTTGACGGCGTTCTCCACGGCTTCCGCACCTGAGGTGAAAAGTGCCGCCTTGTGCGCAATGCCGCTCGAGCCGCTAACCAGTCCGCACAAACGCTGCACCAGATCGAGATAAGGTTGGTAGGCAACCACCTGGAAACAGGCATGGGTGACCTTCTGCATCTGCGCCTGCACCGCCGCTACAACCTTCGGGTGATTGTGGCCGATATTCATTACACCGATGCCACCGACGAAGTCCAGGTAACGCCTACCACTCACATCCCATACTTCGGCCCCTAGGGCTCGGTCGATGACCAGTGGGTGAGCAGTAACCAACCCGCGTGGCACGAACTGGTCACGCTGCTGGAGCAGATAAGGGGTTTCTTCGCATTTGCTATTCATGGCATCTCCCATTGTGAGCCAGGCAACCAGGAGGCGGCTGCGATGTGTTCTAGGTTAAGCCTTTGACGCAATGCTCTAAGCCGAACTTGCCCGCTGAGAAGTTCGGTTCGACTGTTTTCACCCCGGAAAACGGCAGAATCCATCAGCCACCGGTGGCCCCATGCAATCTGCCAATTTGCGACGCAATACAACTGCACAGATCAATTCAAACCAGGCATTTCGACCAATTCTGCTCCGCTGTTCGGGCATGCTCCCATTCTCCTTTCATGAGAGGAAACGCCCATGACCCTGCTCTATAAAGCCGACCCGGTGCGCGGCGAACACTGGAAAACCCTGTTCGCTGAACGGGCACCGGATATTGAATGGCGCGCCTGGCCAGAGCTCGGCGATCCGCAGGATATTCGCTACCTGGCGGCCTGGCAGGCCCCGGACGATCTCGAAACGTTACTGCCAAACCTGCAAGTGCTGTTCGCGCTATCGGCTGGCGTCGATCAGCTCGACCTGAGCCGTTTGCCAGCGAGTTTGCCGGTGGTGCGCTTGCTTGATCCTGGCATTACCCAGGGCATGTGCGAATACGCCAGTTTCGCCGTGCTCAGCGTGCACCGGGATATGCTGCGCTATCGTCAGCAACAGGCCGAAAAAAGCTGGCAAGCCCATCGACTGCTACCCGCATCCAAACGCCGCGTCGGGGTCATGGGCCTGGGTTTACAAGCCCGGCAGATACTCGCGACGTTGCAACCGTATGGGTTCAGCTTGTCTGGATGGGCGCGCAGCCGGCATTGCATGCCCGGCGTAGACTGCTTTGCCGGGGCGGAGCAGTTGCCGGCATTCCTCAGTCAATGCGGCATCCTGCTCTGCGCCTTGCCGCTCATCAAGCAGACTGAGGGGATTCTTAACCGTCATCTATTCCAGTACCTGCCCAAAGGTGCCGCGCTGGTCAATATGGGTCGAGGCAGGCACCTGATTGAGGAAGATCTGCTGGAGGCCTTGGCCAGCGGTCAGCTGAGTGCAGCGGTTCTAGACGTATTACGCGAAGAACCAGCGCCGCCCGACCATCCATTCTGGCAGCACCCGCAAATCCTCCTGACCCCGCATATTGCCGCAATGACCCAGCCGGAAAGCGCGTTTGATGTGCTGCTGGAGAATATCCGCCGACATCAGCGTGGAGATCCCATGCTCGGCCAAGTTGACCGTAAACAGGGCTACTAGCCCTGTTTCCAGGATACGTTTCTCGAGCGAGATTGGGCGTTGTCCTCAGCTAAAAGCCAGTACGGCTTTTAACGCGTTGTTGGCGAAGCGCGAATGACCCAAGGACTTACTGGCTAACCCCTTGAATACCCGCTGCCCGCAGGTCAAGAGGATAAAACGCATCGTAACGCTTCACGATGCGATAGATGACGCCCTCCCGCTCTAGATCGGAGAGGATCGCATCAAGGCGTTTTTTGAAGTCGTCTTTGTATGGATAGGCCGACGTATTAATGCGGGTATAACCCAGGTACCCCTCTTCGCCTGAGAGCCAGGGCCCTTCGGCTATCCAGTTGAGAGAGTCTTGATCAAAAACGCCGTCGCGCCGCATCTGCTCCAGCTCCCAAAGAACGGCTCGGCGGTCATTGATGTAGGCATCCAGTCGCCCGCGATAGAGCATCGCCAGGTTGGTGCGGTTGTCCTTGGAATAGATCTGTCGCAGCTCGCCCTTGGCCAGCATGCTCTGGTAATCCTGATCGACGATGTTTATGAACCCTCTGTTCTGGCCGATGCGTAAACCGCCGTAGGCTTGCGGAAAGCGTTCCTGCTCAAGCGTCCGAGCCACTTCGGTGCGCATAAAAACAACCAGTGTCTCCCGCACGATGGGGCGTGAGTAATCCATCCACGGTCGTTCATCGGGACGGCGATATGGCGGATAAAGAGCCAAGGCGCGTCCCTGCGACAATTCCCTCAGGCCTCGCGCCCAGGGTACAGGCCGAATCTGCACGCGATAGTCAGGCATACGGGTAAAGGCCATGCGTAGAATGTCGGTGTAGATCCCCTTCGCCTCGTCGCCCTCGACGTAGCTGTAGGGTGGGTATCCGGCATCGCAAAGAATGACCACATCTATCGGTGCGCCTGCCCAGCTCTTGGCGTGCCAAACGCAAGCCAAAAGCAAGATCGACAATCTAGTCACGGCAACCTTCCGGCCAAGAAAAAAGCCCGCAGTGTGAGCGGGCAAAAGGGTGATGCGCGATTTTTTTAACCGGTCTAGAGTGCCTCGACAATCGCCTTGCCGACATCTTGGGTCGAGCCTTGTCCGCCCAGATCCGGGGTAATTGGCCCCTCTGCGATAACCTGCTCGATGGCTTTGAGAATGCCGTCATGGGCGGCACGGTAGCGCTCATCGCCCTCGCCGAGGAAGTCCAGCATCAAAGCGCCGGACCAGATCATGGCGATCGGATTGGCAATGTTGCGGCCGAAAATGTCCGGGGCCGAGCCGTGCACCGGCTCAAATAACGACGGGAACCGTCGCTCGGGATCGATGTTGGCTGAGGGAGCGATTCCGATGGTGCCGGCGCAGGCCGGGCCGAGATCGGAAAGGATATCGCCGAACAGGTTCGAGGCCACGACTACATCGAAACGATCCGGCTGCAGCACGAAGCGCGCACAGAGAATGTCGATGTGCTGCTTGTCCCAACTGACGTCCGGGTACCGCTCGGCCATCAGCGCGGTGCGCTCGTCCCAGTAGGGCATGCTGATGGAAATGCCATTGGACTTGGTCGCAGCGGTCAAATGCTTACGCGGCCGGGTCTGCGCCAGGTCGAAGGCGAACTTGAGAATCCGATCCACACCGCGCCGGGTGAATACCGACTCTTGCAGCACGAACTCATGTTCGCTGCCTTCAAACATCTTGCCACCTACCGAGGAATATTCGCCTTCGGTGTTCTCGCGTATCACCACGAAATCGATGTCACCAGGCTCGCGACCGGCCAACGGACATGGAACGCCGGGAAACAGGCGCACCGGGCGGATGTTCACATACTGGTCAAAATCGCGACGGAACTTGAGCAGCGAGCCCCACAGGGAAATATGGTCCGGGACCTTGTCCGGCCAGCCTACCGCACCGAAGTAGATGGCATCGAAGCCTTTGAGTTGTTCGAACCAATCGGTGGGCATCATTTGCCCGTGTTCCAGGTAGTAATCGCAGTGAGCCCAGTCGAGCACTTCGATGCTCAAGTCCAGATCCCACTTGCGTGCAGCCTGCTCCAGCACCCGCAGCCCCTCGGGCAGTACTTCCTTGCCGATACCATCGCCGGCAATCGCGGCGATTTTGAATGTCTTGCTCATGTCATTACCTTCGCGGATTCGCGTCAATCAAGTCTGTACAAAGAGGAGTCGCCTTACAGTCCACCGATATGGAATGCTTTGACTTCCAAGTACTCGTCCAGGCCATATTTTGAGCCCTCACGGCCCAGGCCGGACTGCTTGACGCCGCCAAAGGGGGCTACTTCCATGGAAATCAGCCCGGTATTGAGGCCGATCATGCCGAACTCCAGCGCCTCACCGAAGCGCCAGGAACGGCGCAGGTCCTGGGTGAAGAAATAGGCACCCAGGCCATAAGGTGTGGCATTGGCCAGGGACAGCGCTTCTTCTTCAGTGCTGAAGCGCATCAGCGGTGCGACCGGGCCGAAGGTTTCTTCGTTAGCCAGCAACATCCCGGCATGGGCGTCGGCAAGCACCGTCGGCTGGACGAACTGGTCGTCCCCTGTGGGAATGGCGCCACAGAGCAAGCGAGCACCATTGCCCAGGGCATCGTCGATATGCCGGGCTACCTTGCTAACCGCCGCTGCATTGATCAACGGGCCTATGGTTACGTCAGCCTCCAGGCCATTGCCGACCTTGAGCTTGCCCACCTCCTCCACCAGCCGCTGAGCGAAACGCTCGTAGATCCCGTCCTGCACGAGGATCCGGTTAGCGCAGACGCAAGTCTGTCCTGCGTTCCGGAATTTGCTTTGCATGATGCCGGTCACTGCCTGTTCCAGATCCGCATCGTCGAACACGACGAAGGGCGCGTTGCCGCCCAGCTCCAGGCTGAGGCGCTTGATCTGATCGGCACTCTGACGCATCAACAAGCTGCCCACGGCAGTCGAGCCGGTGAAGGATATCTTGCGTACTGTCGGGTTGCTGGTCAGCTCTTCGCCAATGCCCTTGGGCATGCCAGTCACAACGTTGAACACGCCGGCCGGGATCCCGACACGCTCGGCCAGCACCGCGAGCGCCAGAGCTGAAAGCGGCGTCAAGTCCGACGGCTTGACGATGACCGGACAGCCGGCGGCCAGGGCCGGTGCGCATTTGCGAGTAATCATCGCGTTGGGGAAATTCCACGGCGTGATTGCAGCGCAGACGCCGACCGGTTGCTTCAGGGTCAGCAGACGACGGTCGCCGCTGGGGGCTGGAATGGTCTCGCCATAAACCCGCCGTGCTTCCTCGGCAAACCATTTGACGAAGCTGGCACCATAACGGATCTCGCCCTTGGCTTCGTTGAGCGGCTTGCCTTGCTCGCAGGTCATGATCAACGCCAGGTCGTCGAGATTATCGAGCATGGCTTGATACCAACGCTCCAATAGCGCCGCGCGCTCAGCTGCAGGTCGAGCGCGCCAGGCTGGCCATGCGCGCTCGGCAGCTTCGATGGCCAGACGAGTTTGCGCGCCTTGCATGGCCGGAACCCTGGCCAGGCATTCGCCCGTGGCGGGATCAATGATATCCAGGGTGGCGGCGTTATCGGCACCCACCCATTGGCCGTTGATGTACGCGAGTTCTGCCAGAAGGCTGGGGTCTTGCAAACGATTCTTGAGCATGATCGAGTCCTGTTCCGAGACAGCCTTCAGTCTATTCAGACGCCACAGGCCAGGATGCTGAAAGCATCGCGGCTGCAGCGTTGGCTGCTGAATATCAGCTGATGGCAGCAGGCTCTACCGAGGCGGATGCCATGGCTGATGTAAAGAGCGAATGCACTCGCACGATTCCAGCGAGCACGAACTGGGGTTCAGACGTTGAAGTGACCGACCCTCCCACTCAACTCGCTGGCCAGGCTGGCGAGTTCCTGGCTGGAAACCCGGGTCTGCCGAGCTCCAGCAGATGTTCGAGCGCACACATCACGTATATTCAAAAGATTGCTATCGACTTCACGGGCGACCTGGGATTGCTCCTCTGTAGCGCTGGCAATACTTAAATTGCGGGCGTTGATCTGGCCGATAGCCTCGACGATGGCATTGAGTGCGGTGCCCGCTGCACGCGCGAGCCCCAGGGTGTCGCGGGTTTTTTCATTGCTGCTGTGCATGGCGCTCAGGGCAGTACGGCTGCCTTGCTGTACCGAGCCGATGATGGTTTCTATTTCCAGAGTGGAGGCCTGGGTCCTTTGAGCCAAGCCTCGCACCTCATCGGCCACCACGGCGAAACCGCGGCCGCTTTCTCCCGCCCGGGCCGCCTCGATCGCGGCATTCAACGCCAGCAGATTGGTTTGTTCGGCGATGCCTCGAATCACATCCAGCACCGAGCCGATATCACCTATCTGGGCTGCCAGGCTCTGCAACGCATCAGCGGTATGAGCCATATCGCCAGTCAACGACTCGATGGCACCGACAGTCCGGATGACACTGTCTTCGCCCTGTCGAGCACGTTGATCGGCTGCCTGGGACACCAGGGAGGCCGAAGCAGCATTGCGCGCTACTTCTTCGATGGCGCAGGTCAACTCGGTAACGGCTGTAACGGCTTGGTCGAGCTCCTCGCTCTGCCGTTGCAATCCCTGACTGGCGTCTTCGGTCACAGTGCTCAATGCCTGGGAAGTCGAGCTCAGTTGTTCGGCTGAGCTCACCACCTGAGTGACGGTCCCTCGCAGGTCCGTTTGCATGCACTGCAGCGCCTGCAGCAAACGTGCAGCTTCATCTTTGCCGCTGATAGCGAGTGTGTGGGTCAGATCGCCCTTGGCGATTCGCTCCGCCGCCACCATGGCGATACCCAGCTGTTCGAGCAGACGCAGTACGATCAGGATGGCTAAAGTGCCGCCAACCAACAGCAGCGCCAGCAAACCGACAGACATCCACACAGTGTCTTGGCGATAGCTGTCGCGCCTCGCGGTCAGCGCGTCACCCAGCTTCGTCAAGGCGCTATCTCCGAGTGCCTGTAGCGCGCCGATGGGACGAGCATATGCAGCCAGGTAATCCGTGACCGGATAACTCAGTTTCACGCCGTAGCCGCCATCGGCAGATAGATCCATTTCGACGGCCGCGACCAGCTGTTTGTCAGTCAATGCCAGGACCTGTTCGATCTGGAGGCGCAACGCCGCCAGAGGTGGTTCCAGCACCGACGCAAGCGCAGGATCGGTGGTAACAGCCTTGGTGAAGGCCCGACTCATCCTGTCGAGGCTGGACTGAGCCTGGGCGGTGAGCCCCATCAAGGCGCCTTGTTGTTCGGGCATGATTCGCCCCTGCGCGAGATACAGGCCACCGAAACCGCGTAATTGACCGAACAGCTCGGCGGTCTGTGGCATCTCGATCAGCGCGGCGTACATCAACGAGTAGGTTTCCAGCATCGGATCCAGCGCCAGCTCGAAATGATCAAGCAGGGCATCCTCAATCAGCAAAATAGAGGCGATCAGTTGCGAATGCAGTTGCAGACTCTGCCTGGCTTTGACGGAGTCTTTATCGACCTGATCGGAGAGTGCTTGCCATTGCTCGCGCACCTGACGCCAGGCGGTCAGAAGATCCGGTTTGACCTGCGCCGTCTGCAGCGCCAGCTCACTTGCCTCGAAAGCACGCTGTAGCTCCGTTCGCTTGACCAGGCGGGGCTGCTGGAGGGAGTCGGCGCCGCCGAGCACCGCCGCGACCAGATCGCGATGTTGCTGGGTCAGCGCAACCAGATGCAAAAGCGCGTGCACCGGCGCAAGTCCCTGCACTTCCCGATCTGCCTGGCGGCCCGTCTGCAGCGCGCCAAGCACGTATAGGGTGCTTGGCACTGCAATCAGGGCAATAACCAGAAGACCGAGCAAGACAAACTTGGTGGAGAAGGAAAGACGCTCGAGGGCTTTCATGGACGGACTCCCGGAGTGTTGTCGGAGACTCGCGAGAGTCCCGTTTTTTTTGGTTATTCGGTCAAGGCTTGGCTCTGGGAAGGCGCACGCACTCTTGCTCAGGCGAACATGCGACTGACCATCCAAGGGGTATCGGGTGAAGAGTAATCATGCGAAATGGCCCTTTCGGATTCGCAAGGGCCACACGAGAGACTGACGTTACAGCCTCAGCGAGCCCAGTAGCCCATCGAGAAAGCGCTCTGCGGCCTGCATCTGGCTCAACGCGACGAATTCGTCTGGCTTGTGTGCCTGCTCGATGGAACCCGGTCCGCAGACCACCACCGGTACATTCAGGCGCTGGCTGAACAAGCCACCCTCAGTGCCGAAGGAAACTTTTGCGCTGCCGGTATCCGCAGGTGCGAAGTTCTTCAGCAAACGCACAGCTTCCACGCTGGGATGGGTATCCAAGCCGGGATAAACGTTCAGCGTCTCGATTTCGATATCGGCTGCGCCGGACAACAGCTTGGCCTCACGAACGATCTGCTCGGCCTGTTCTTGCATCTGCGCAAGAAACTGATCCAGGTCGTCGGCGGGCAAATTGCGCACTTCGAAATCCAGGCTGCACAGGTTCGGCACGATATTCAGCGCCTTGCCCCCTGCGATCTGCCCGACGTGCACGGTGCTGTAGGGTACGTCGTAATCTGCGTCATGCGCGCCGTGCTGTTGCAGGCGCCGTTGGCCCTCGCGCAGCGTGGCGATAAAGTCGCAAGCCAGATGAATGGCATTGATCGACCGGGGGGCCAGAGATGAGTGGGCTTCCTGCCCCCGGCACAAAGCGCGGTAGGAACCCTTGCCCTTGTGCCCGAGCACGAACTGCATATTGGTGGGCTCGCCGACGATGCACAGCATCGGTCGCAACGGAGCCAAGTGCAGCACATCGAGTAGCCGGCGTACGCCGACGCAGCCGATTTCCTCGTCATGGGACAGCGCCAGTTGCAACGGGCGGCTCAACGAGCAGTCAGCTGCTTCGAGCATGGCGTCGATCGCCAAGGCAATAAAGCCCTTCATGTCGCAGCTGCCTCGGCCGTAAATCCGCTGGTCCTTCAGTGTCGCCTGAAACGCTGGCACGCTCCAGGCCTGGCCGGCTGCAGGCACCACATCGGTGTGTCCGGACAACAGCACGCCCGGCAGATCGCGCGGGCCAACGCTGGCGAACAGGTTGGCCTTGCGGCCACTTTCGTCCTTGACGATCAACGACTCGATGCCCTTGCTCGCCAGCAGCGTGCGGACATACTCGATCAGCGCAAGGTTCGATTCCGAGGAAACGGTCTCGAAGGCGATCAGTCGCTTGAATATTTCCAGCGCCCGCCCTCTCATGATGCTTTGCTCCTCGGCTCAGCCGAACTGGCGAATCGACTGATGTGAAAGGGAGTGATATGGGTACTGGTGCTACCGGTACTGATCAGCTCGGCCATCACATCGCCGACGCCAGGGCCGAGCTGGAAGCCGTGGCCGCTGAAGCCGAAGGCGTAATAGAGCCCATCCACCTGGTCGCTGGGGCCCATCACCGGCAAAGAGTCCGCGACGTAGCCCTCGATCCCGCTCCAGGTACGAATGATGTTCAGGTTGGTCATCTGCGGCGCGAGCCGGCACATCTGCTGCATCTGCTTGAGCAGGCTCTGCGGATCGAAGTGGGCGCGGCGGTTGAGCATGTCCGGCTGGGTGTGGTGACAGCCACCGATGATGATGTTGCCGCGGGGGATCTGGCGGAAATACAGCACTTCCTCGGGGTGCTTGGTGTATACGCCGATCACCGTTTTCAGCGCGTAGGGTACCGGCTCGGTGACCGACATTTGCGGCCCCTTGGCAATCAGCGGCACCGGCTCGCCGAACTGCGCGGAAAGCTTCTCGCCCCAAGCGCCGGCGGTGATCAGCAGCTGCTCGGCGCGGTACCGGCGGCCATCGGCGGTCTCCACCAGGAACTGCCCGCCAACCTTCTGTACCTGCGTCACCTCGGTACGTTCCTCGATGCGAGCGCCTGCGCGCCGCGCGGCGCGGGCGAAGGCCGGTGCGGCGAGGCGTGGGTTGGCGTGGCCGTCGTGCGGCGCATAGGAGCCGCCCTTGACCTCCGGCCCGAGGAACGGGAAGCGCTCATGCAGCTCTCGACCGCGATAGATTTTCAGATCCAGCTCCCGCGCTTCGGGGGCAGCCGCATAGGCCTCCAGCTCAGCAATCTGCTCCTCGCGGTAGCACACTCGCATCTGACCGCTGGCGACGAACTCCAGATCGTCGTCGATCAACTCCGGTAGGCGCTTCCACAGCGCAAAGGAGCGGTTGGCCAGCTCCAGCTGGCCGAGGAATCGACCTTGGCGACGGACGTTGCCGAAATTCACCCCGCTGGCGTACTGGCCGATCATGTCGCGCTCCAGAAGCACCACCGAGCGACCGCGCTGACGCAGGAAGAATGCCGAGGCCGCGCCCATCAGGCCACCGCCCACGATCAGTACATCAATTTGTTCAACGCTCACGGCGATACCTCAACGACTGACTTGATTTCTTCGGTCAGCATCGACAGCGGCTTGACCGGTGCCTGACCGCGCTGACGGCCGACCTGCTCGACTGGGACGCCAGCCGCCGCGGCGATCACCTCGGCGCCGGCCTGCGAGCAGTAGCGGCCCTGGCAGCGGCCCATGCCGACACGACTGAAGGCCTTGGCCCGATTGACCTCACAGGCGCCCTTCTCACGTACCGCATCGCGCAGCTCGCCGGCAGTGATCATCTCGCAACGGCAGACGATCGCCCCGTCAGGCAACGTCTCGGCTTGGGCCGCAGGCCAGGGAAAGGCCTGGTAGAGGCCCTGGCTGAACTGTTCCATCGCTGCCAAGGCACATCGCTGCCGGGACTGCGCCTCGGTGCATACGGGTTGCCGCAGGTCCTGCAACAACGCCATGGCAGCGAGACGTCCGGCGTGCTCGGCGGCGTCAGCACCGCGGATTCGCGTACCGTCGCCGGCGGCGTATACCCCCTCGACCGAGGTGCGACCGTCTTCATCGGTATCCAGCACCCACTGTTGCGAAGGCGCATGAAAGCGCATACGGCAACCGGCGAGGTCGGCCAACTGGGTTTCCGGGCGCAAGTGATAGCCAAGGGCGACTGCATCGCAGTCGATCTGCAGGTTTTCGCCGCCTGCGGTGCGCACACGCACGGCGCTGACGCCTGTGCTCGCTTCGCCCACTAGCTGTTGCGGCTCGACACCCAGACGCACCGGGATACCCGCCAGAAAGAGTTTGGCCAGCAACTGCAAGCCGGTGAACAGCATCCTTGGCCGAGCCAGCAGTTTGGGCAAGGCGAATAGGCGCTTGCGCAGCGGCGAGGTGTCGAGCACCGCGGCTACCTCCGCACCGGCCTTCAGGTACTGGCTGGCGACCAGGTAAAGCAACGGCCCGCTGCCCATGAACACCACCCGGCGGCCGATGGCAACCGCCTGCGCCTTCAGGGCGATCTGCGCACCGCCCAGGCTATAACAACCCGCCAACTGCCAGCCGGCTACCGGCATCAAGCGGTCGGTGGCCCCCGTACAGAGAATCAGCGCATCGTAATCTACCGTCGTGTGCTTGCCCTGGCTGACGCAGCACAGTTTCCAAGGACTCATGCTCCACACCAATGTATCGGGCCGATAATCGACCTGCCCGCGCAAGCGGTCGAAGCTGTCGTGGAGAGCCTTGGCTTTGTCCGCCTCGCTACCGTACAGTTCGGGATAGTCGCGGACAAAAGCCTCTGGCTGTCGACGATAGATCTGGCCGCCGTCGCGGCGGTTTTCGTCCAGTACAATCGGCCGGATGCCTGCCGCCACGAGGGTTTCGGCACAACGCGTGCCGGCCGGGCCAGCACCGACAATCACGACGCGTACATCATCCTTGTTAAGACCTTTCAGCCGCGCAATGGCCATGTAGCCTCCGGTTGTATGGTTACGATATCCAGCCCTTCGCGGACCTCGTTGGAGCAAGCGCGCAGACGCTCGCCGCTGCGGGTCCAGACCCAGCAGTCCTGGCAAGCACCCATCAGGCAGAAGCCGGCGCGTCGGCCCGGATCGAATTCTGACTGGCGTAGGGCCGACACCCGGGTCAATAACGCAACCATCAGGGTGTCGCCCTCCAACGCCTCGATGGGTTCGCCATCGACCATCAACCTGACCCTTGCCCGCTGCTTTTCGGCCAAACGTACGAAACGCGCGTTCATGCGTAGGTCCCCACTAATTTCATGCTGTTTGATCCTTGCTGTGCCATGAGCAGTTCGGCACTGTCGTGATGGCAAAGCACCTCGCTACCGCCAGCGATGCTTCGTCGTGGCGGCGCGCTGCGATTGCAAAGCCCATCAATGCGCACCGGACAACGGTTCAGAAACGGGCACAGGTGCGCCGTTGTGTCGAGCGCCCCGATCGACGGCAGGTCGCCGTGAGAGGCATTGCAGCCTTCTAACCAACCCTGGCGCAGCTCCGGCACCGAATTGATCAACAGGTTGGTATAGGGATGGAATGGCACCTGGACGAACGACTCACAGTCTCCCGTCTCGACCTTGTGACCGCTATACATCACCACAACGTCGTCACACAGCGCGCGGACGGTCGAGATGTCGTGGCTGATGAAGAGGTAGGAAACACCCAGATCGCGACGCAGGTCACGCAACAGTTCGAGGATCGCCGCGCCTACCACGGTATCCAGTGCCGAGGTCACTTCGTCACAGAGGATCAGATCCGGCTCCGCGGCGAGCGCCCGCGCGAGGTTGACCCTCTGTTTCTGCCCGCCGGACAACTCGCCAGGGCGGCGCTGCGCGATGCTTGCCGGCAGTTGCACCAACTCCAGTAGCTCGGCTACTCGACGCTGACGTTGCGCGCCCTTCATCCCGTGGTAGAACCGCAACGGCCGGCCCAGGATCTCTTCGATGCTGTGGCGAGGATTCAGCGCGGTATCGGCATTCTGGAATACGAACTGAACACGTCGGAACTGCTCGCGGGTGCGACCGGCCAGCGTTTTGCTGAGCGGCTGGCCGTCCAGCAGGATCCGCCCGGCTGACGGCTCCGCCAAGCCGGCGATTGCCTGAGCGAGAGTGGTTTTCCCTGATCCCGACTCGCCGATCACACCGACTGCCGAACCTCTACGAACCTGCAGATCCACATCCTGCAGGACCTTTTTGACGCCATAGCAAATCTCCAGGCCTCTGACGTCGAGCAGCAGATCATTACCCGAAGGGGCCTCGCCTTTATCAACCGTGCCCCGGGTCGCCGACGGTTTCATCGCCGACAGCAGGCTACGGGTGTAGGGATGTTCGGGTTCTATCAGAATCTGCTCGGTGCTGCTGTTTTCCTGAATCTGACCATTGCGCAGCACTACGATACGGTCGGCCATCTGCGCCACCACCGCCAGATCGTGCGAGACGTATACGGCTGTTGTACCTAGCTCACGAACCACCTGCTTGAAAGCCCGCAACACTTCGATCTGTGTGGTGACGTCCAGCGCCGTGGTCGGCTCGTCGAGGATCACCAGTGCCGGATCAGTGATCAGCGCCATCGCCGCCATCAACCGTTGCAGTTGGCCACCCGAGACCTGATGCGGATAGCGCGCACCTATGCCCTCAGGGTCCGGCAACGCCAGCGCCCGAAACAACCCGACGGCCTTGGCCTGCGCCTCGTGCCGCGGCAGCGTGCCATGGATTAACGCGCTTTCAATCACTTGATCCATGATGCACTTGGATGGATTGAATGCCGCCGCCGCGCTCTGTGCGATATAAGCCACAGTGCGCCCGCGCAGCTTTGCAAGTTCGGCATTCGACAGTTTGAGCACATCCACATCGCCGATGCGTACCGAGCCACCTACGATGCAGCAGCCACTGCGGGCGTAACCCATCAGTGACAGCGCTATGGTGCTTTTGCCGGAACCGGACTCACCGATCAGCGCCAGTACTTCGCCCTTGTTCAGGCTGAAATCCGCACCGTGTACGATCGGTACGTCGACGCCCTCTTCATTGCGCGCGGCCACGCGCAGGCCACTTACCTTGACGATTTCGTTCATTTCACTTCTCCGTCCCGCGCTTGGATCGACCGCCGAAGCTGTCGATGAGCAAGTTGACCCCCATGGTCAGGGTGGCGATGGCAAGCGCCGGCACCAATACGGCCGGAGCCCCCTCCTCCAGCCCCTGGATGTTTTCTCGCACCAGAGAGCCCCAATCCGCGTCCGGCGGTTGTATGCCCAGTCCAAGGAAGCTCATCGCACTCAGCAGCAGCACCACGTACACAAAGCGCAGGCCAAAATCGGTCAGCACCGGACGAAGCATGTTCGGCAGCACCTCGATGAAGATGATGTAGGGCATGGCCTCACCCCGAGTGCGAGCGACCCGGACGAAGTCCATGGTCATGACGTTAACCGCCACCGCACGTGCAATACGGAAAGAGCCCGGCATGTAGGCAAATGCGGCCATGAACAACAGCAACGGCACGGAGGAGCCGAACGAGGCCACCATCAACAGAGCGAAAATCTTGTTCGGGATGGAGATCAATGCATCTTCGGTACGGCATATGAGTGCGTCGACCCAACCACCGGAGGCAGCCGCCACCAGCCCAAGCACCACGCCCGCCGTGCAGGCGAGCACGGTCGCCGCCAACGCGACGCCGATAGTGTAGGGTGCGCCATGCAATAACCGGCTGAGGATGTCCCGACCCAGGTAGTCGGTGCCCAACGGAAATTGCCGGCTGAGCGGGCCAAAGAAGCCTTCGCTGGCCATGGCGTTGGCATCGTAGGGTGCCAACAGTGGGCCGGCGATGGCCATCAGCGCCCAGAAGCTCACGATCAGCAAGCCGATAAAGCCGCCCAGAGTCAACTTGAGCCGACGACGATGAGGGAGCGCAACAGTCTGTTTCAGTCCATCCTGATTGATGCCGTTCCCTGCGCCCGGCTTTGGGGGAGTTATATCAAGTTTCATTTGCGCAGCCTCGGGTTGGACAGAATTGCACAGAGGTCGGCCAGCAGTACCAGCACCAGGAAACCCAGGCAAAACAACATTACGCACGCCTGAACCAGCGGCATGTCACGAGTGACTACACCGTTTACCATCAGGGTCGCGATTCCCGGGTAATTGAAGATCGACTCGACGATGACGACACCACCCAGCAGGTACGAAAGGCTGAGTGCGATGGCGTTGGCGATCGGTCCGATTGCATTGGGCAGCGCATGACGAAGCACCACCCGTATCGGTCGCGCGCCCTTGAGCACCGCCATTTCGACATAGGGACTGCTCAACTGGTCGATCAGCGCAGCCCGCGTCATACGTGCCATCTGCGCTACCAATACACAGCACAGAGTCAGCACGGGCATTGCGTAGACGCGCACCAGTTGCCCGAAGGACTCGACCTCAACGTCACGTGACAGGGCCGACAGCCAACCCAGCTTGACCGCGAAGATCAGTACCGCGACGGTGGCAATCAGGAACTCCGGCACGGAGACGGCGAAAACCGCCAGCATGTTGCTGTAGCGGTCAAAAATTGAGCCGCGGTACATCGCTGACAAAATGCCTATCGTCAGGGCCAACGGCACCGAGACCAGCGCAGCGATCGATGCCAGGCGCAGGGTGTTGGGCAGACGGCTCGCGATCATTTCGTCGACCGGCATGCCATTGACCAAAGAAACCCCGGGATTGCCGGTAATCAACCCGCCGAGCCAATGCACGTACCTTAGGTACACGGGTTGGTCCAGGCCTAATAACGTGCGCATTGCTGCCACCGCTTCCGGCGTTGCGTCCTGACCGAGCTGTTCCTGGACCGCGTCACCCGGCAACAGGCTGGTAAGAAAAAACACCACGAGCGATACGATAAGCAGCGTAAGCACGCCTACAGCCAACCGACTGGAAACCAGGCGCGCAATAGTGCTGTTCATAATGGATACCTTCACTTGATGACGACGCCTGCATCGACCCGCAGGCGCGCCTTGGTTATTGAGCAATCGTTGCACTATTCGCTCAGGCATCCAGCCATACGTGTTCGGCAAACATGTAACCCATCAATCCACCGAGTGGATGAGGAACCAGACCTTTCAACTTGGCATTGTGCCCATCGAGACTGCTGGTGAATTGCGGGATACCGATCCCGCATTTTTCATGCACCAGCACCTGCATATCGGCGTACATCTGCTTGCGTTTGGCATCGTCGGTCTCCCCGCGTGCAGCGACGAGCAATTGGTCGAATTGCTCATTTTTCCATCCCGACTCGTTCATGCTGGCGCTGGACTGGTAAAACAGGCTGAACATCAAGTCAGCGGTTGGTCGCGCACCGATGTTTCCGAAACCCAGTGGATGCTTCATCCAATGATTGGACCAGTAGCCATCCGCCGGCACCCGCTTGATGTCGAACTTGAGTCCGATCTGCTGAGCCGAAAGCTGCAATAACTGGGCGATGTCCAACGAACCGGTAGCAGCTTCGGAAGCTACCAAAGGCAGAGTGCGACCGGCCATGCCGGACTTCTGCAGGTGGAACTTGGCCTTCTCTGGGTCGAACTGGCGCTGCGGCAGGCCGGCGAAGTAGTAGCGGTTACTCGAGGCGATGGGCTGGTCATTGGCAATGGCGCCGTAGCCACGGAAGGCGGCACGATTGATCTGTTTACGGTCCAGCAGATACTTCATCGCCAAGACGAAGTCCGGATTCTGGCCAGGGCCAAGCTCATCGCGCATCACCAGATTGGTATAACCACCGGTTCGGGACTCCATCAGCGCCACCTTGGTACTCTCCAGGATGCGCGAAGTCGAACGAGGGTTGACCGGGTTGATGAGGTCCACGTCGCCAGCGAGCAAGGCACTGATCCGGGCGGCCTCGTCCGGGATCGAGAAAAACTCGATTTCGTCCAAGTACGGCAGACCCGGCTTCCAGTAGCTATCGTTGCGTGCACCGATCGAGCGCACACCCGGCTGGAACTCCTTACATTTGAAAGGACCGGTCCCGTTAGCAGTAGTAAAATCAGTGGTCCCGTCACGCACGATGAGAAAATGCGTAGTGGCGAGAATGGCCGGCAGGTCGGCGTTCGGGCTGGTCAAGCGAATCAGCACCTCATCCGGCCCGGTGGCTTTCACTTCATCCAACTGTTGCGCGGTGGTCAGCGCTTTGGAGCCGACCTGCGGGTTCTTGTGACGATTCAGCGAATAGACAACATCAGCTGAGGTGAACGGCTTACCGTCGTGAAAGACGACATCCTTGCGCAACTTGATTGTCCATGAAGTCGCGTCAGTGGTATCAAACGATTCCGCCAGGGCCATGCGCGGTACCAGTGCATCATCCAACGTGGTCAGGCCGTTATAGAACATGTTGTGACGGCAGTAATCGGTGTAGTTGGAGCCTTTTGCCGGGTCCAGCGTGTCGGCAGTCGAGCTGGTCGAACTGGCGACCTTGATGCGTCCGCCCCGTTTGCCTTTACCCGTCGCGCCAGCTGTCGCGCCAGCCTCCGCGGCGAACAACTTGCCGGCCGGGCCAAACAGACTGCTGGCACCTGCAACGGCCACCCCGGCCATGCCCAGCATACGCAACGCATCACGGCGTGACATGCCCCGATTGAGTCCCTCAAAGACACGCAGGCTTTGTTCGCCGGTGATCAGTGGGGAGTCCGTTTTATTCTGGTTGTCAGTCATATCGGTTCTACCTGTCGATAATGAGAAGGCTCAAATGCTCACGGTCAAGCCTGAGCGACCTGTTAACGCAAACGACGGTCAAGCAACAAACTCAGTAGTTCGAGCAACGATGTCCGTGCACGCCACTGCACGCGGACACCAGACAGCTTCAATGCAAATAATCCTGCAGCCGGTAATAGAGGCCCACTGCCGGCAAGAACCAGGGCTTGCCGAAATGTCCCGGAATCGCCGGCCAATCCAGTTCACCCCAAGGGTTGGCGTCGGCCTTGCCGTCCATGACCTCGGCCATGACCTGGCCCATATGCACCGACATTTGCACCCCGTGGCCGCTGTAGCCCATGGAGTGGTAGACACCTCCATGTTGACCGGCGCGTGGCAGGCGGTCGGAGGTCATATCCACCAATCCCCCCCAGCAGTAGTCGATTTTCACTTGGGCCAACTGCGGAAACATTTGCACCATCGCCGCGTGCAGGATCTTGCCGCTCTTCGCGTCGGAGCTTCCTCCGGACATTGCGAAGCGGGCCCGACCACCGAACAGCAGACGGTTGTCCGGGGTAATCCGGAAGTAATTACCGATCATGCGGCTGGTGACGTATGAACGCTGTTGCGGCAACAGGCGTTCGACCAATGTCTTGGGTAGAACCTCGGTGGTCACGATGAAGCTGCCCACCGGTACTATTCGACGACGGTACCAACCCAGGCCGCCGTGCTGGCTTGCGCCGGTGGCCATCAGTACTTGCCCGGCGTGCAGGCTGCCTCGACTGGTATCGACCCTATAGCCACCGGCCTCGGCCTTCCAGCCCTGCACGGTGGTCTGCTGGTAGATAAGTGCACCGTGCCGCGCCGCCACTTCAGCCAGACCAACGCCAAAGCGGCCAACATGCATCTGCACGCCGTTGCGCTGGAGAAGACCACCGTGGAACTGGGCCGAGTCGACTTCGGCTCGGGCCTGTTCGGCGGACAGCAGCTCGACCTCAGCGTCCACTTCGCGACGGATGATCTCGCAGGTCCTCGCCAACCCCTCGTAATGCTGGGGTTTGGCAGCCAGCTTGAGCTTGCCGCTGCGCCGCATATCGCAAGCGATCCCCTCCTCCTCTACTAGCGTAACCACACTCTTTACCGCGCTTTCATACGCACGGTAATAGGCGCGGGCCTGCTCGGCCCCGAGGCTGGCGACCAGGCTGCCGTAATCCTGGGCAACACCGGTGTTGCAATGCCCACCGTTACGCCCTGACGCCTCGCCGACCACCCGGCCAGCCTCCAGTACCGCTACACTCGCGCCCTTAAGGGCCAGCGCCCGGGCCGCCGATAGACCGGTAAAACCGCCGCCGACGACTACAACGTCGACTCGCGCCGGCAGCGCGCCAGTCTGAGCCCCGGTGAACACCGGTGCGGTATCGAGCCAGTAAGATTCACTGTGCATGTGCAACCCCTTGCGCCTTGAAAACCGACCGTTAAGGATCAGAGACCGACCAGTCCGGCCAGTCCGCCGATATCCGCGATCTGACGGTAGCTGTAGCAAGCGTTACCCGGCTGTTCGTGACCGCGAGCGACGAAGGCCTTGTTCTTGATCTTCATGTCTTCGGCCGGCATCAGGTCGTAGCGGAAGCTGGAAGACACGTGCAGCACGTCTTCCGGACCGCAGCCAAGGTTGTCGAGCATGAATTCGAAGGCTTGCAGGCGCGGTTTGTAGGCCTGGGCCTGTTGGGCGGTGTAGACCTTGTGGAAAGGCACCCCCAGCTTGTCGACGTTGGACATGATCTGTTCGTCCATCGCATTGGAGAAGATCACCAGCGGGATCTTGTCGGCGATTTTCGCCAGGCCGGCGGTCACGTCGGGATGCGGACCCCAGGTCGGCACGGCGTTGTAGTAAAGCTGCCCTTCGCCGCGATATTCGATACCCCAGCGCTTGCACAGGCGCGACATGGCGGTATCGAGGATTTCATCATATGGCCGCCAGTCACCCATCACCTGATCCAGGCGATAAGCGGTGAAATCCTTCACGAACTGGTCCATCTGCTCAGGGGCAACGCGATCAGCGAACAGCTCGCGGGTCAGCGGGCCCATCTGGAAGTTGGTCAGCGTGCCGTAACAGTCGAAGGTGATGTACTTGGGGCGCATGATGCTCATTTGGATAGTCCTGAAGATTCGTAGATTGGGGCGACGATACGTCGCAGCAACACACCTTCATTACAGCACCAAGAAGCCAGCATATGACGTTAAAAGCGCGAGCCATCCGACATAAACCACCGTTTTATCTGCCGCCTCCAGCAGACTTTGCGGAGCCCTCCATAGCAGGCCAGATGCAGACCTGATGCTCCCCTGAACGTCCCGGACCGCCTGTAGAATCCGCTCTAAAACATGACGTTGGAAGAAGGTGCTTCAAGGCATAAACGTCAAACGGGCGCCCCGAAGGAAACGCCCGTTTTAGTCATGACTGTCTTGCACGCCGGCTTCGACGGCATTTTCTGCGGTCATCCGCACCAACGCCTCAAGGGGTTCCGTTACCCTCTTCTTCCAGCCTCCTGGAGGCACTTCCCGCAGCCAGGACAAAGACACACCCCCGACTATCGCAGTAGCGGGTGAAATCGGGAGCATTCCAATCTACAGGTATATCCTTATCCGCTGTCTCGGCCCCAAATTGGATCGCCCGCCTCAATAGCCGCGAGAGCGATCAATAACGTCCAGGAGCGGCTCCCCCCGTTGGTGTTTGCGAACATTCTCCAGCAAGATTGGCGCAGCCGATTCGGGCTGCGTCATGCTCGCCACGTGAGGCGTCAGGAATATTCGCGGATGGGCCCAGAAAGGGTGCTCTGCAGGCAGGGGTTCAGGATCGGTCACGTCGAGAATAACGCGCGATAGTTGTCCCGTATCCAACGCTTCGAGCAGATCCTTATCGACAAGATGCGGACCTCGCCCGACATTGACCAGCGCAGTACCGACAGGCAGTAGCGAAAACAATTCGCGGTTCAGAATACCCCGGGTGGCAGGAGTCAGTGGCAACAGGCAGACCAGCACATCGCACCCCGAAAGAAAGGGTTGCAACTGGTCCGGGCCTGCGAAACTTTCCACGCCGTCCATTTCACGCAGCGAGCGGTTCCAGCCACGCAGGTCGAAGCCATAGCTTGCCAGCCGCTCCAGCACGGCACGCCCCAAGGCGCCCATACCCATCACACCGATCGTGCGGGCCGAGGCAGAGGGTACTTCCAGCGGATTCCAGACGCGTACCGCCTTCGCCGCTACATAGTCGAAAAAGTCACGATGCAGCGCCAGAGCTGCAAGGCTCACATATTCCACCATGCCATTGATGATCCCTGGCTCGACCATCCTGACAATGGGGACGTGCTCGGGCAGCGCGGAAAAATCGACATGGTCGACTCCAGCTCCGGATGAGAAGAACACCTTCAGCCCAGGCAGCATGGCGATGAACTCCGCTGGCGCCTGCCAGGCGATAAGATATTCGACCTCGTCAAGGTTGCCTGCATCGGGCCAGACCCGAAAATCGAGGTCGGGTGCGTACTCGGCAAAATAACGCGCCCACGCGGCCGCGCGCGGGGCATCAGATCTATAAAGAATGCTCATATCAGGTCCTACCAGCCTCCTACCCAGCCGTCGAAGAGCCCTTCAGGAAGGGTTTCTTCGTTTGCGCCACGGAGAAAATCGAAGTCGCAGCCCAGATGAGCCTGCTCGATGTGTTGGTTGTATAGATTTCGGTAGCCACGTACGTGCTGGGAGAGAGGCGGCTGCCATTCCTGGCGCCGACGTTCGAGCTCTTGCGGTTCGACGCAAAGCTCCAGTCGCCGCGCCCCAACATCGAGCTCGATGATATCCCCGTCTCGAACCAAGGCCAGCGGACCGCCGATCGCAGCCTCTGGAGAAACATGCAGCACAGCGGCACCATAAGCAGTGCCACTCATTCGAGCATCCGAGATGCGCAGCATGTCGCATACGCCGCGTTCCATCAGATGCCGCGGCAGGGGCAGCATGCCCCACTCCGGCATCGCCGCGCCCACAGGCCCGGCATTGCGCAGAATCAGCACGCTGTTCTCGTCAATGCCAAGTGCAGGGTTGTCAATCTGGTCGGCGATCGTCTGCACGTCTTCGAACACCACAGCCCGGCCGCGATGTCGGAAAAGCTTGGGATCTGCCGCACAGGTCTTCATCACCGCCCCGTCCGGCGCCAGGTTGCCCTTGACCACCACCATCGTCTCGCCAGGCTTGACCGGTCTGTCCAAAGGACGGATCACGTCGCTATCGAAAACCTCGGCCGTCTCGAGTATTTCGCCGACCGTGCGGCCATCGACGGTGCGTGCATCAAGATGCAGTAAAGGCTCGAGGACTTTAAGCAGAGCCGGTACTCCACCTGCGGCCATGAGTCTTTCAGTCAGGTGTTCGCCGGCGGGCTGGACGTTGGCGATCAGCGGCACACGCCTTGCGATTTCGTCGAAACGCTCCAGCGTCAGCGGCACGCCGACGCGGCCGGCGAGTGCCAAAAGGTGGATGATGACGTTGGTCGATCCTCCTACCGCGCACAGCAAGGTAATGGCATTGTCGAAGGCTCGCGCATCGAGCACTTCATTCGGGCGGGGATTGCCATCGCCGGCCATGCGGACGCTACGACGTCCCACTTCGCGGGCGATCTGATGACGACGTCGATCGACTGCCGGAACCAGGCTGCTGCCAGGCAGCGACACTCCAAGGGCCTCACAGATGACCGCCATCGAAGAAGCGGTACCCATCTCCGCGCAATGACCGGCGGTCCCCATCACGCTACGCTCGAACGCAGCGAAATCTCCTTCGGTGCGCTCACCGGCACGCAGCTGGTCGACCAGACGCCAGACACCAGTAGCGTTCGCCAGATTGCCACCAGTCGCCGAGCGGGGGGTCGCCGGGCCGCTGGCAAGGAATATGAACGGAACACCCGCGCTTGCGGCCCCCATCAGGAGGGCTGGCTGTGTCTTGTCACATCCGCCGAGCAGTACCACTGCATCGAAGGGATAGCCGCGAATGGTCTCCTCGGCTTCCATTGCGAGCAAATTTCGAAACGGGAAGGACGTCGGCTTGATGATGTTTTCGCTGATTGACATCAACGGGACTTCGAACGGGATTCCGCCCGCCTCGAGAATCCCGACTTTCACCTCTTCGGCAAGCGTGCGCAGATTGAGATTGCACGGATTGATCTCGGACCAGGTGTTCAGAATGCCGACGACGGGGCGCTCCATCAGGTCTTCTCGGCTCCAGCCGGCGGTCGACAAGGTCGAACGATGCACGAAGCCAGGCAGGTCATCCTTGCGAAACCAGCGCGCGCTACGGAGCGGCCGACCGTCTTTTGTTTCGTTATCGCTCATGAGGTCACCTTCTGGGCCTATGTTCGGAATGATTGATGAGACAGTTTTTTTCGCATGCCGTGGATACGGCACAGCGACGCACCGCCTCTTAACGAGGCGGTGCGGTGAATGTTTCTCAGAGGCCGACCAGTCCGGCCAGTCCGCCGATATCCGCGATCTGACGGTAGCTGTAGCAGGCGTTACCCGGCTGTTCGTGACCGCGAGCGACGAAGGCCTTGTTCTTGATCTTCATGTCTTCGGCCGGCATCAGGTCGTAGCGGAAGCTGGAAGACACGTGCAGCACGTCTTCCGGACCGCAGCCAAGGTTGTCGAGCATGAATTCGAAGGCTTGCAGGCGCGGTTTGTAGGCCTGGGCCTGTTGGGCGGTGTAGACCTTGTGGAAAGGCACCCCCAGCTTGTCGACGTTGGACATGATCTGTTCGTCCATCGCATTGGAGAAGATCACCAGCGGGATCTTGTCGGCGATTTTCGCCAGGCCGGCGGTCACGTCGGGATGCGGACCCCAGGTCGGCACGGCGTTGTAGTAAAGCTGCCCTTCGCCGCGATATTCGATACCCCAGCGCTTGCACAGGCGCGACATGGCGGTATCGAGGATTTCATCATATGGCCGCCAGTCACCCATCACCTGATCCAGGCGATAAGCGGTGAAATCCTTCACGAACTGGTCCATCTGCTCAGGGGCAACGCGATCAGCGAACAGCTCGCGGGTCAGCGGGCCCATCTGGAAGTTGGTCAGCGTGCCGTAACAGTCGAAAGTGATGTACTTGGGGCGCATGATGCTCATTTGGGTAGTCCTGAAGGTTCGTTGAAGTCGTGTTCTGCCAAGCATTTTCCCAGCGCTTGAAGGAGCGCCTAATGCGTTGCAGTCACAGCTTCATTACAGCACCGCCAACCCAGCACATGACGCTTAAAGCGCCCAATGCTCGACACAAACCGCCGTTTTTAAACCTACCCGCAACAGACTTTGCGGCGCGCTACGCACCTGTGCGCCCGCATCGTCACATCAACCCCAACCTGGTTTACCGGATGCGATGATACTCAGGGGATATCCGCGTTGATCGAGCGGTTGGCGCAGTACTATTCGGCTGGCGAACTTCTCGATTCCGATATCATCCTCGAGCAGGCGATCCATCAGCGCCTGGAAGTAGGAAATACCAGGCGTGACGATTTTCAGAAGGTAATCGTAACCACCACTCACGTTGTAGCACTCGACAATCTCCTGGTATTTGCCGATCCCTGCTTCGAATTTACGGAAGTCCCGAGGTCGCTGACTGCTGATAGTCACCTCGGAAAAGACCGTGACGTGGCCGCCCAGTTTTTCCAATGCAATCCTCGCATGGTAGCCCTGGATAACGCCGGTATCCTGAAGCCGTTTCGTTCGCAGAAGGCACGGGCTTTCACTGAGGGCAATGTTCGCGGACAAATCTACATTGGAACAACGCCCCTCACGCTGGAGATGCTCAAGAATCTTGATATCGAACTGGTCGAGGGGAGCTGAAGTTTGCATAAGTCGATCACCTTCAATGCCTGGGCCGGTTACCACCCTAAGCAGATTGCGCTGCGGTTAGCGCTTCGTCGAGCGTATTGATGACTATATGGGCTTCCTCCGCTGACAACACCAGCGGCGGTCGAATCTTCAGCACATTGTGCCCCATACCACAGGCACTGAGCAGGACGCCCATCTCGCGCATTCGGTTCACTACACGGGTGGTGAGATCGCGGGCCGGTGCTCGCGTTACGCGATCCGAGACCAACTCAACGCCAACGAACATGCCTGCGCCGCGCACATCGCCGATAGCCTCGTGCCGGTTAGCAAGTGCCGAAATGCCGTCGCGCAGAATTTTCCCGACCTTGGCGGCATGCTCCACCAGACCTTCTTTTTCGATCGTGTCCAACACTGCCAGGGCAGCCGCGCACGATACGGTGTTGCCGGCAAAGGTGTTGAAGTACCTCGAATCCTTACCGAACTTCGCCAGCGCGTCAGCGGTGGCCAGCAACCCCGCGATAGGTTGCCCATTGCCCATCGGCTTACCTAGGGTGACGATGTCAGGTATGACGCCGTGACGTTGAAAGCCCCACATATGCTCTCCCGTCCTTCCGAAGCCAGGCTGGACCTCATCGGCGATGAACAGGCCGCCGGCCCGCTTGATCGCCTCGACAGCGCCTTTTAACAAGCCCGCTGGCTCAGGAAGTATGCCGTCGCTAGTGAACAGCGAATCGACGATCAGTGCCGCCGGCTTGATGCCATGACGCTGAAGGTCGGCGATCGCCGCCTCTACATTCCGGGTGAAGCGTTGGGGAAGGTCGGCACCCTCGGCATGATAAAGGCGCGGCGCCGGCACTATGCGAACGTGCGCACCAAGATCGACCGTTACACCGAGAGATGGCGAAAATTTCGACACCGCATCGGTGAAGCCGTGATAAGCGGTTTCAGTCACGATTACACCCGTGCCTCCCGTACGAACTTGAGCAATACGATAAGCAAGATCGTTTGCCTCGCTTCCCGTACAGGTCAGCATGAGGTGCGCAAGCTCGGTCTCAGGCACTGTCGCGATCAAACGTTCTGCCAGCTCCAGAATGGTGTCGTGCAGGTACCGGGTATTGGTGGCAAGGGTACGCACTTGCTTGCATATCGCCTCGGTCACGGCCGGGTGACAATGTCCAAGTGAGGCCACGTTGTTGTATGCATCCAGATAACGGCGACCTTCCGGGTCAATCAACCACACGCCTTCGCCACCCACTATGTGCAGGGGATGTTCGTACATGAGGCGATAGGCCGGGCCGAGCAGCGCGTCGCGCCGCTCGATCATCGCCGCGGTAACGGGCGCGAGGTTGGCGCGTCCGGGAATATAAGCGTTGACCATGTTTAGGTCAGTCGTGCTTTTCATTGGCTAATCCTTATCGTACATCGGTCAGTAGTCGGTCGCGCACCTCAGCTCGGGAAAGAGCGGCCATCTGAGACAAAGCCTCCCAAGCAGCAGGGTTGTGACGCATGATGTAGGCGCGATTTTCTGGATAACGCTTGGCACGCCACTCCGAAATCAATGCAGTGATCAGATGGCGTGTCGCCATGAGGTCGGCAACGATTTCCTGTTCTTCGTTGCTAAGCGGCAGCGTCGCATGATAGGCCCCTACAAACTGAGACGGTCCCTCGAAGGGATCGGCGTTGCCAGTCATGTGGAAAGCGGCCGCCGTCGCAACCTCACCGACTAGCGGCGCATGCAGCATGTCGCCGAAGTCGATGATCCCGACGACTCGCTCATGATCGTGGGGGTCAACAAGCACGTTGTAGAGGTGGTAATCATTATGGATCACCTGCGACCTCACCGAGGCTAACCGCTGTAGCACATACTCGTTGAAGCGAGCCATGAATAACTCCGCCAGCGAGCGACGCGGGGGGTCCACGATGGCATCAAGCTTTGCTGCCAGCCGGTGTGCTGTGGAAACGTTCCAGAGTAGATCGTGCGTCGCCGCAGGATGCGCGAAATCGCGCAGCGCGAGGTTCAACCTGGCCAGTACGCCGCCCATTGCCCGACACTGCGCAGTTGTCCGCGGAGTCTCACGAATCTGGACGCCTTCGAGATAGGTCAGCATCCGCACCGTGGTTTGGACCCCGTTGGTGAGTCTCACGGAGTCGCGCGTACCTCCATCCAATGTCCGTACCACGCGGGGAACCGGTAGGTCGGGCGCTACATGGGCAATGTGCTCAAGCGCAGCAACCTGAAAATCCACGACCGAAACCGGCTCGGATGAGTTGCTGATCTTGAACACGTACCGCATGCCATCCCCGGTCTCTATGCAACAGTTCTGGTCGCGCTCGCCCACCAGTGATTTAACGCTTCCATTGATACCATAGAGACGACAGACCAAGGCGCTTACCTCTTCCAAGGTAAGGCTGGGGGCCGCCGTGCTCAACGCCGCCGTCTCCATCGAATCATTCGCCGTCATCACGCGCCCCGTTTCCTCATAGCATCTTGGGCAAGACAATCGTGGCCAAGTAAACCGGGAAGTTGGCGAATATCAGTCAACCTGTTGACACCATAGCCGTCGCACGCGGGTTCATGACCGCGATCGATGAAAGCCTTGGCCATGAAGCCGAAGTCTGACGCTGTCATGAGGTCATAGCGAAAGCTCGACGAGACATGCATCATTTGCTCGGGCCCACAGCCGAGTTGATCGAACATATATTCGAACATCTGCCCCCTTGGCTTGTAAGCGCGAGCCTCCTCGGCCGTATAAACCGCATGGAAGGGTGCTTTGAGGTGGGCGACACTATGCGGAATCAGATCGACCATCGAGTTCGAAAGAATGACCAGCGGTATATGCGGAGCAATTGCTTGCAGGGTCTCGACTACGTTGGGGTGAGGCTGCCAAGTCGGAACGGCCTCGTACAATGCGAGCGCATCGGATGGACGATATTCGACACCATGTTTCTTGCATGTCCTTTGAATGGAGCTTTCCACGACATCAAAAAATGGCTTCCACTCTCCTAATACTTCATCGAGACGATAGAATCGAAAACTATCCAGGAAAGCCGGCATCCGATCACGCGAAACACGGTCTTCGAAAAGCAACTTTGCAGTCGGCCCCATTTCAAAGTTGATGAGAGTTCCATAACAGTCAAAGCTGATGAATTTCGGTTTATGAGTCATTGGGTCGATCTCCGCTCTATTGATGAAAGGTTGCTGATTATTAGTCTATGGGTATCAAATCGACGGAAATGCTTAATCACCTGGCAACTCGGGCAGATTCCTTTTACATCTGGAGCATGCCTGACATAATCTGCGGCAATCTTTAATGGGCAGCATTATCGTCCAGGGTCCGGTTATCAGGCTGGACCAGGCTCTGCTTTCAGATTAGGTGCGATAGGATGCAGCGCCCAGAGGACGCAATTGAGATTGTTGTGTTGCGCGCCAATAGGGTGTTTTGCAGGATGATGCCAGTTTTTTAGAGGGTTGCCAGACCGTGCCAGTCGTCAGAGTCAACTTTATTCAGCACAAACAAAAACGCCCTTCCATCCAGGAAGGGCGTTAATCAGCGAATAGTCACCGATAGTCCACATTACTATCAGCTGTGAGCGATTACTCGTCAGCTTTGTATATTTCGGCAAGGTCACACAGGTCCCAATTGCCGCCAGACAACACCACGCAAACCTTTTCATCCGGTCGGACTTTTATGCTGCCAGCCAACAGTGCACCAATACCAATTGAGGCGGCCGGTTCAGCTATCAATTTCGCATCTTTGGCAAGAGCACGCATACCCTCGATGATATGTTCGTCTTCAACCAGGACGATTTCGTCGACATACTTCTCGATGATGGGGTACGGGTTTTGACCTGGAACACTTATTCTCAGACCGTCCGCAATCGTATCTTTCAAAGGAAGCGATGTCCGCTCTTTATTTATCCGGCTATGATAATACTTCGGTGTCAAGGCAGGCTCTGCGCCGATAACACGAACAGATGGTTTCGTTTCCTTGATGGCGGTGGCGATTCCTGAAATAAGCCCGCCACCGCCCATAGGAATGATGACCGTGTCGACATCCTGCAGATCTTCCAATATTTCACAGCCTATCGTTCCCTGACCTGCCATTACCACAGGGTCTTCGAAAGCATGCACAACGGCGTATTTGTTTTCTTCAGCTATTTCACACACCCTCTTCCATCTCGCAGCCGTATCACCATCGAAAAGGATGACTTCTGCGCCAAGGGCTTTTGTGTTCTCGATCTTGATTTGTCGCGCGGTTACCGGAAGTACTAAAAATGCTTTTACACCCAGCATTCTGGCGGCGTAAGCGAGCCCTTGGGCATGGTTTCCCGAAGACGTGGCAATGATGCCGTTTGCGATCTCTTCCTTGGAAAGCGACAGCGCCTTGTTCAAAGCTCCGCGAATCTTAAAGGCACCCGTGATCTGCAAGGTTTCAGGCTTAAGGTAGAGTTGGCAGCCGATGGCCTTCTCTATTTTTTCCGCTCGCAGCAACGGTGTGTGTTTGATGTGGGGCTTCAGCCGTTCCTGGGCTTCTCGAATATCCTGAATGGTCGGGTAGTTACGCACAGTGATTATCCTTCTAGTGAATGCATTCAACAAAATTCAAAGAAAGCCCCAACGCCATTGTCCAAGGCATTGCTGTATATTTTTTCGGCTGTAGTGTTGTCTTGTATGGCCATCCCCGTGGAGTCGAAGATGGTAATTTCTTCGTCATTTTCTCTCCCCGGCTTATTACCCAGCAGTATCTCGCCGATTTCTCCATGAATATCGTTTTGGGTAATGATCTTTTTATTCAATGGGTGCCAGGTCTCGCCTTTTTCTATGCACTGCCCCGTTGAATCGTTGACAATTTTTGCATGCCTGAAAATTTCAGGGTCCAGTTCTTGCTTGCCTTGCTGGTCTGTACCAATTGCAACAATGTGAGTACCTGGCTTTACCCACTCCGCTTCTACTAGCGACCCTGTGCCACGGGTCGTAGTAATCAAAATGTCCGCCTGCTCAACCGCTTCCTTTTTTGAACGGGCCATGATGACGGGGATACCAAACTCACCTTCGATATCCGTCTTATATTTGGCCAGCGTATCCGGAAAATTGTCCCATGCATGGATTTCCTCAATGTTCATTACTTCATTGATTGCCCGGATTTGCATTCTTGCCTGATTGCCCGTGCCGATAGAGGTCACTTTTCTCGAGTTCTTTCTTGCCAGCGCTTTTACTGAAACCGCTCCGGCTGCACCCGTTCTGAGGCCAGTGATCAAACTTCCATCCATGACGCAAATCAACGCGCAGCTCTTGGCATCGAACAGCAGAATGGTACCCATCCCGCTCGGCACGCCATAGACTGTTGGATTATCGTTGAACCCTCCAGAAGAGGCTTTCATTGAGATCACTTCATTGGCTTTGTAGTAGCCAAGTTTGAAGTCAATTTCCCCCCGAGGGGGTGGAAGATGGATCCCTATATAGTCAGGCTGTTCCACTTGATTACTGTTAAAGGCTTTATAGGCCTCTTCTACAGTACCGATGACTTCCCTCATGGATATCAATCTGCTTACTTCTTCTTTTTTTAGCAGCAGTGTTTTCATTACATGACCTCTCGGGTGACGGCCTGCGGCAGCGCATTACCGGTTTATCTACACCTAAGTATGGTACCGAGCACCCAGCAGAAAACTCCGAATCCGCCCTGCATACGCGATTTTTTCGATAATTTTCTACCGCCAGCAGCGAAATATAACGCCATGTCCCGGTAGGTTGAGCCTGGGTGAATAGTTAACGTCACTTGCACCGTCGTCTCCCCTGAGAGGCATCATGGGTGAGGGCAAACCATCCGCGATCAGGCTGAGTTTTAGTGCGTTGTATGCTCCGTCTACAGCAGCAGAAACTTCCGAGGGCACCTTCGAAAACGCCCGATTCTGCGATCACACGCCCTCAATACAACAGTCCACTTCGGACCGCGCGGACTATTATGAGACCAACGCAAAGTGGCCCATGACCGGACTGAAACACGCGCCGCCCGCTCGACCGTTGCGTATCGACTACATCCGAAATTACGAAACGGCGCAATCCGTACACACTTACTTTAAAGGCCTGGAGACTAGAATGCCGGCTCCCTTGATCACCATTGCGTCCACACCGGAGCTGCCGAAAAGTGCCGATGCTGTCGTCATCGGCGGCGGTATCATCGGTGTATGTGCCGCCTATTTCATGGCCCGTCAGGGTATGAATGTCGCTGTCATCGAGAAGGGCCGCATAGGCGCCGAGCAGTCCAGCCGCAACTGGGGCTGGTGCCGCCAGCAGAATCGCGACGCACGTGAACTGCCGTTATCGACCAAAAGCCTCGCGCTCTGGGAAGAGATTACTGCCGACCTTGACGAAGACCTCGGTTTTCGTCGCTGCGGTTTGTTCTATCTTTCGGATAACCAGGCCGAACTGGATGGTTGGGCGAAATGGCGCGATTTTGCGCTTACCCAAGGGGTTACGACGCATATGCTGAGCAGCGCCGAAGCCACGCAACGCGGCGCGGCAACGGGCAAGCCCTGGTTGGGAGGGGTTTTTTCGCCGTCCGATGGCATTGCCGATCCGTCGCGGGCGGCACCGCTGATTGCTAAGGGTGTACTCAAACATGGCGGTTCGATACACCAATTCTGTGCCGCACGCGGCGTCGAGACCGAAGCTGGGCGGGTGTCGGGGGTCATTACTGAAAAGGGTACGATCAAAACCCGTCAGGTAATTATGGCAGGCGGTGCCTGGGCCTCCTCCTTTTGTGCTCAGCTCGGCATACGCTTTCCGCAGGCGTCAGTGCGATCGAGCATCCTGTCAGTCATGCCAGGTGCCAAAGGACTTCCCGATGCGCTTCATACCAGCAACGTGACTGTCACGCGGCGTGGGGATGGCGGCTATACTCTGGCCATTTCCGGACGGGCCTGCGTGGACCCGACGCCTCAGCAACTTCGGTTCTCCCCCTACTTCCTTCCGATGTTCGCCAAGCGTTGGCAAATGCTCTCTCCCGGCGACCTGCAGGGTTGGCAGTACGGACACGAGACACTGCGCAAGTGGGCGCTCGACCGACCTACACCGATGGAGCGCGTTCGTATCCTCGACCCTCGCCCGTCAGAGGCAATCCTGAGGGAAACCCTTGCACGAGCAAGGCGCCTGTTGCCCGCGTTGGGTAGCGTGCCCGTTCAGGCTGGTTGGGCAGGCTATATCGACAGCACACCCGACGGTGTCCCGGTCATCGACGAAGCGCAAAACTTGCCCGGTTTCATTCTCGCCGCCGGCTTTTCGGGTCACGGCTTCGGCATCGGCCCTGGTGCCGGGCGGCTCATTGCCGAACTGGTGACGGGTACGACGCCATTTGTAGACCACACCCAATACACGCTTGCCCGTTTGAACAAAGGGGTTTGGGGCAAGGTTTCTGATTTCTGAACCTACTTCTTCGTTGTTTGGCGGGAGCTAGCTTCCGCCTTTTTTCCATCGCACTACTGATGGGGACGGACGTCATTCTGGAAGTTCCGTCCGCAGCCTCCCCTTCTTCGCGCCAACCGTTTTCCGGATAGCTACCGCTTGTAACGCGGTAAGACTTCGAGACACCTCCAGCTGCGAAAAGCAGATCGGTCGCCTAGACGATGCCTGAAGAAAAACTCGCCCATACATTTTGTTCCCATACCTACCCAATTGCCGTTCTTTGTGGTGATTGTCAGGGGTGCGCCCCTAAAAATTCAGTCGATATTTGCTGCCGACTTTGGTCCCGATTTGAGCCGTAGATGCGGTCTGGTTTGCCATTTTTTATGCAATCTACCGAATTGGTTTTGGCCTCTTGTCAGGCCTAGCAGCAGCTGCGATACAGCCACCGCCGCCAGGGCATCGAGTGCGGTTCGCTGACGCCATGAGGCATTGCCGACGATGAGTCACATCCTCGGATTTGCCCTGGGGCAGTTCACCGGTCTGCCGCAAAAGCGTTGTCCGCTGCAGGGGCAACGACACCTAATAAAAATTCAATGGAGCACCCCATGAACGTCGTGAAACACAGCTGCCTTTTCCTGGCGGTCACCGCCACGGCCTCGCAACTGGCGATCGCTAGCCAGCAGGAGGAAGCTAAAGGTTTTATCGAGGACAGCAGCCTGAGTCTGCTCAACCGTAACTTCTACATGAACCGCGACTTGCGCAACGGCGGCAGTAACAGCCAGGGCACCAATGGCGCCAAGCCAGCCAGCGAGCGCAACGGCTACCGAGAAGAGTGGGCGCAGGGTGCAATGCTGAACTTCGCCTCAGGCTTCACTCAAGGCACCATCGGCTTCGGTACTGATGCCTTCGCTTACGGCGGGGTCAAACTTGATACTGGTCGGGGCCGGGTCGGCAACGGGCTGCTGCCCATCAGTAACAATAAAACTTCCGACGCCAATGTGCCGGACTCATACGGTGAGATTGGCGGAGCAGTGAAGGTACGTGTTTCCTCCACTGTGCTGAAGTTCGGCGAACAGCGGCCGACCGCACCGGTTTTCGCCATGGGGGACAACCGCTTGCTGCCGGAGGTAGCCACTGGTTTCCAGCTGTCGAGCAAAGAGTTCGATGATCTTTTCCTCGAAGCCGGTCACTTCACCGCATACAACGGTAGAAATTCGACCAATTCCAATGACAAGCTGACCACCAGCTACGCAGGTGTCGAAGCCGACAGCGTCGACTTCCTCGGCGGCTCCTACAAGGTCAGCGACAACCTCCGCCTGATGGCCTACACCAGTCGTGCCGAAGAGGTCTGGCGCCAGTACTTCGGCAGCGCTTCCTACACCATCCCGCTGGCCGAAAAGCAATCATTGAACTTCGGTTTGCTTGCCTACAAGACCAACGATGAAGGCGAGGCTCGCGCCGGCAAGATCGACACCACCAGCTGGTCCGCCAAGGCCGCTTACACTTACGGCCCGCACAAAGTCAGCCTGGCCTATCAGAAGATTGATGGTGACGAGACCTTCGACTATATCGGTGTCGATTCCATCTGGTTGGCCAACTCTGTGCAGTACTCAGATTTCAACAGCCCGAACGAACGGTCCGTTCAGATTCGGTACGACATTGACATGGCCAGCTTCGGCGTGCCGGGCCTGACGTTTATGACCCGCTACATCAAGGGCGACCAGATCGATTTCACCAAGGCCGATCCCTCGGGGGCCTATTACCGTACCGGTGCTGACGACGAGAAGGAATGGGAGCGCAACATTGAAGCCAAATACGTGGTCCAGTCGGGCTCGGCCAAGGATTTGTCCTTCCGCGTGCGCCAGGCCACCCATCGCGCAAGCTCGTATGAGAGCGACGTGGACGAAGTGCGCCTGATCATCGAGTATCCACTGAGCATCCTGTAACGGTATTCCCCCGGTCGGCTTTTCCTTCTTCGGGCCGGTCGGTTTTCTTTAAGGCTTTCTCCACGTTCCCTTAGCCTTGAGGCGCCCTTTCGGCGCCTTTTTTCATTCTTGGTGATCTTGCCAAAGACCCTTTCGTTGCCTCCATCTGGAAAAAACAGGCAAGTATTTATTGCCGATAGCGAGCCCCGTTTAAGTCAAAAATTGGGCTCCTGGAGCGGTCGCTTGGTGAATCTGCCGAATTGACTCCAACCCCTTGTCAGGTCCCATCGCAAGTGGGATACAAGCCTTATCGTCGGTGAAAATTTCACACCGACAAGCCCATTAACGGAGATATGCCATGTCCGTCTCGCTTCGCTACCGCCCAATGACCAGTGCCGATGTGCCTGCGGCCCACGCCTTGTCGGTCCGATTGAAGTGGCCGCATCGCCTGGAAGATTGGGCCATGTTGCAGCGCATCGCTGAAGGCTTCGTCGCCGAAGACGGCGAGCACTTGATCGGTACCGCATTCACGTGTCCCCAGGGGGCGTTCGCCACCATCGGCCTGGTCATCGTCAGCGACGATTACCAGGGCCAGGGCATTGGTCGCAAACTGATGGAGCTGGCGCTCGAAGCGTGCACGCCACGCACCGCCATCCTCAACGCCACATTGGCCGGTGCCCCGCTGTACATCAGCCAGGGATTTGTCGAGTTCGGTCTTATCCAACAACATCAGGGCCTGGCACAAGCCAGCGATAGCCCTGCCCTGCCAGTGAACGAACGGTCTCGCCCTTTGACCGTGTCCGATCGGGCGCGCCAACTCGAACTGGCCAACGCCGGCAGCGGACTGGACCGGGAAGCCGTACTCAACGTATTGCTCGATGTCACCGAGCACGCCGTCGGTATCGAGCGCGACGGTCAGCTGTGCGCCTTCGCGATCCTGCGCTCCTTCGGCCGCGGTTATTGTGTCGGCCCGGTCATCGCGCAGACGGCCGATCAGGCCAAACACCTGATCGGAGCCTTGCTGGCGCAAGTGCCGGATACGTTCGTACGCATTGATATACCGGCCGATTGCGGCCTGTCCGATTGGCTCGAAACAGCGGGTTTGAAACAGGTCGACAAAGTCGCGCAAATGGCCCGCGGAACCCCACCTCAGTCTGCCGGCGGCGTTAGTCAATTCGCCCTGGTAACCCAAGCGATGGGCTGACCACCAACGCACACATCCTGCTTCTTGACCTACCTCTACATGGAGAACCCTGATGTCAGAACCCACCACAGTGCTGCTGGCACGCGCCGACGGCAACCCTGTCTCGACAATATTTACTCGTGGACCTTTGGGTGCAGGGGATCCTTTCGGCGCGCAGCGAAAAACGGCCTATGCAAGTCCGGAAATCGCAGCCGGCCTGGTCGAAGCCAGCGGACAATTCAGCATCGATGATTATCCTTACTCCGAAATGATCGTGGTCCATTCCGGACGAGTCATCCTGCAGAGCCTGGGCAGCACGCTGGAACTGGGCCCAGGTGCCAGCGCCGTGATCGGCCGTGGTTCGCAGCTTCAGGTCGAAGCACACGCGAATTCCCGTTGGGCATTCTGCGCCGATATCCAGAGCATCGATGAACGCAGTCCCGGACTCACTGAACTCAACCCGCTCGCCGCGCTGTCGCCTTCCCAGGGGCTGGACGCCGCGATTCTGCTCAGCCCTGCGCCACAATGCCGCTCGAACAATATGTTCATTGAAGAACCGACCAAGCTGAACATTGGTGTCTGGGACTCAACGCCTTACACGCGCCGGGGGCGCCCGCACAAGCTGCATGAGCTGATGCACTTAATCGAAGGCCGCGTCACCCTGCAGGCGGCGGACGGGAGTGAATTGACGGTCAACACCGGCGATACAGTATTCGTGCCCAAAGGCGTGCCTTGCGCCTGGAAGAGCACGGTCTACGTTCGCAAGCTCTACGCCGTTAAATAAACGCGAAAAGTAGCTGGTGCCTGCAAACCATCATTCTGCAGGCGCCATTCGTATCGGCCGGGCACGCGACGCACTCGGTGAATAGCGTTTCGCCAGGGATGACCACTTACTTCGGAGAGCACATCATGGGAATAGGCGGCATCAGTATCTGGAAGTTCCTGATCATTCTATTGATCGTGATCATGCTGTTCGGTACCAAACGCCTGAAGGGTTTGGGCTCGGATATCGGTGACACGATAAAGGGGTTCCGTAAGTCCATGGAAAACGACGACAAGTCAGCCATCGACGAGCCCGCGCGCCAGGCTACCGGCGCTCAATCGCACATGTTGGAAGAACCGACGAAAAAGCGCTGAACCCAGCTACATCTACTTGAAGTTGGTTCGACATAGACATTGGTTTCCTTAGCCAACTTGAACAACAGCACATCCCGGCAGATTCGCTGACAGTAAATGGCATCACGATTCTGTTGCTGGTATTGCCGGTACCGCTCTATAGGAGCCCGTTGGATGACAACCCCATTTTTGATTGACCCGCAAACCGCCCGACAGCTTTACATCAATGGGGGCTGGTCGGTTCCGAGTAATGCGGCCACGCTGCCAGTAATCAATCCGGCTACCGAGGAGATTGTTGCCGAAGTCGCACAAGGCACCTCTGCAGACGTCGACCGTGCGGTTGCGGCGGCGCGAGCAGCGTTTGCGGGCTGGTCCACTACTCCTCCTCAGGCGCGTGCGCTTGTCTTGGGAAAGCTCCATGAGCTGATGCTCGAGCGGAAAGAACTGCTGGCGCAGACTCTATCGCACGAAATGGGCGCTGCCATCAGCTCCGCCCGGGCAATGCAGGTTCCTCTCGCCGCTGAACACGTTCGGGTCGCCCGCGATCTGCTGTCCACTTATCGCTTTCAGACGGTTCAAGGTGGGACCGCGATTGAGCGCGAGCCAATTGGCGTCTGTGGTCTCATAACTCCATGGAACTGGCCGCTTTATCAAATCACTGCGAAGGTCGCCCCGGCCATCGCGGCCGGATGCACCGTGGTCCTTAAACCAAGCGAACTTTCGCCTTTGAGCGCTCTTCTGTTCGCACAATTGGTCCACGACGCGGGCCTTCCACCAGGTGTTTTTAATTTGGTGAATGGCAGTGGCCACGAGGTCGGCGCAGCGATGTCTGCGCATCCTGACATCGATATGATTTCGATCACCGGATCAAACCGCGCAGGCGCGCTGGTTGCGCAGGCGGCCGCGCATACAGTCAAGCGAGTCACCCAGGAACTGGGAGGCAAGTCTCCGAATATTCTGCTTCCCGACGCCGACTTTGCCAAAGCCGTGCCCCTAGGGGTGATGTCGGCGTTTCGCAACGTCGGACAGTCCTGCAGCGCCCCGACAAGAATGATCGTACCCAAGGACAGACTGGCGCAGGTTGAAGCGGTGGCTGCCGCAACCGCCAATGCGATCATTGTCGGCGATCCGTGCTCGGAGGATACCGTGCTTGGCCCCATCGCCAACGAGGCCCAGTTCAATCGAGTCCAGGCAATGATCGAGACGGGCCTGAAAGAAGGCGCAAAATTGGTTTGCGGTGGACCAGGTCGCGCTCAAGGTTATGAAAAAGGCTTCTACGCCCGACCGACTGTGTTCTCGGAGGTTGATTCGGCCATGCGGATCGCGCAGGAAGAAATTTTCGGTCCAGTGCTGTGCATCATTCCTTATGAAACCGTCGATGAAGCTGTCGAAATCGCAAACGACACCGTGTATGGGCTGGGTGCTCATGTTCAGTCTCAGAACCTGGATCTTGCACGCGCGGTCGCCTCACGTATACGCGCAGGGCAAGTGCATTTGAATTACCCAGCCTGGGATCCAATGGCCCCCTTCGGCGGGTACAAGCGTTCTGGCAATGGTCGAGAGTATGGTGTTTACGGTTTCGAGGAATATCTGGAAACCAAGGCGATCATTGGATTTTCCGTACCACTTTAAAATCCTCTTCGCACCTTAGACTCGTTTCGCTGTTCTAAGTCAGTCCAATCGGCTAGCGCTTTGTAGCGCAAAACAAAAGGTAGCGATGATTTAGGCACCAACCGTACCAATGCGTAAACGCGGTGGCCTCACGTTCTAAATCATCGATCCTTCCGCCCGGTGAGTGAAACCCACGTTAAATGGAGGGACCACATCGCCCGCGATCTGGAACGCATCAACGCTGTCTGTACACACTCTGGGTTTGTCGAAACATCTATGAACAGATTACATCGACCACAGTTAAACGACAGATCATGTTAGATGTTCACGAAAAGTCTTACTGACCGTTCAGTAATAGAGGCAACAAAAGGCCTGTCAATCTTTGGCGGGCCTTCATAGGCGAGCGTCGAAAAGCAAACGACGTCAGGAGTTCACCTTCTCAACTCGCTTGCGCAACGCGGTCAGCTCCCGACTCTTGCCGAATTGTCAGCGCCCAGTCAAGCCTGCCCCTTCGGCAGGCCCCGTTTCAAGGACTGACCAAGGCTTGACCGTGCGTATCGGCGTTCTGCTTGCTGGCGTCGTTCGACGCCATCAGGTCATTTGCCGGTAGCCCCGGGGATGGAGGAACAGATGCCCTAAATCGTTCGGCCCTACGTCAGACGCTTCGTTCACCACCAATGACCTCTTCAGCAGATAGACACCCTCGACGAACTGCGGGGATTGCTCAGGCTGTTTACGCCGACGCTGAATTGACCCAACTAACGAAATTTCACTGACCCAAGCTTCTGCTTCGTAAAGCATTATCGGTGCTGACTATGAGCTGATTGCTGCTGGGTCAGCGTTACGCCGGCAGCAGGATCAATTCCGCATCAGCGACAAAAGGAAGTGCTCACTCCGGTCTTGAGCGCAAACTTATTTGAAATCGATCATCGCCTCTCGGAAGCTTATGCCGACAAGTCGCTACCCCTTCCGGCAGCGGGTCGAGGGGAGGAGGAATCCAAACAGGCCAGGATGCGGCGCGGGTGGTGTGCGCTGTTTGCCGCACCTTGGAGTCACCTTAGATTGTACCGAACTTACCTCGCCGGGAATTCAGTTCTTGCAACGCATCAGGTGGTCGAGGGTTCCGAGTTTATGCACGTCATGGTTGTGATGGATGACGCCCTTGCTGGTGGTTTCCTTATTTCCTACGACAAGATTTTTGGTAGTGTGGAGCATAGCAAGCGGGACAAAGAGAACGTAGAACTGGGCAAAGAGACGACTATCGACCGCACCTTGCGGCTGCTTTACGTAACCTGCAGTCGCGCCCAGGATTCGCTCGCCCTTGTACTTTGGTCGTCTGACCCTGCAGCGGCACTGGCTAGAATCAAGGAAAGCAACTGGTTTGCCGAAGGTGAGTTTCAGGCAACCCCATAGTATCCCGCACGGGTGAAATAGGTGCGAAGGTCAAGCGTTCGTTACCGCCGATGCCACCCCATAGATTGATTCGGAACCTTGGAGGGGCAGCCCTCAGGGATTCCCATCTCTCAAATCAGTTGACTATTTCTCCAGCCTTCATTTGAAGCTGTCCACATTTCATGGAATGTGGACAGCTTCAATTTTGCGCAACAGCGGTAGTCAAGAGCCTCAGTGCATAATCCGGCGGTTTTTATTGATCATCACCAAGATCGGTAATAATTCCAGAACCCTTGGTCAGCTTGAAGCCAGGTTATTAAGCTCCAACTCAACACACTTCAAAAAGGCGGTGATATCTTCCCCCTCCAGCAAGTAACTTTTTGCCAAAAGTGTAACTGGGTGGATGCCTAAGGCCTTCGCGAGATCTTCAACCTTTTCGATTGATGGGCTTTTTTTTCCATTCTCAACGTCGCTTACATACGCTTGGCTGGGGGCTAACGTCTCCTGCGACAACCCCATTTTCAAGCCTCACGCCCCCAAAAGTTGTGAGTCATTGTCATTGCAGCCAATGTCGCAAAGGTCACGCAGCAGCATTCGCTTCGTACGGCAGCGTTCCCCGCAACACGCTACGGATACTTGGTGGCGTCACTAGCATCAAAACCTATGCTTCCTCAGAGACGGTGTTACGCGAGTTCTGCGCGCACTGTGGTTCGACGTTATTCTGGTCACAATCTCAAGGCGAATTTGCTGACTGGGTTTCGATAGCATTGGGCACGCTCGACACGCCCTTCATGCCTCAAAAACAAAAACATGTTTATGTCGACGCCGCAGTCCACTGGTACACGCCATTCAAATTATGTCCCCTGGTCGACTGACTGCTTCGGGTCGGATAGCGACGGCCTAGCGTCGACCGTCGCGATGGGTGGTCAGACTTCCGTCTGTTCTGCCATTCCAGGGCATCATCGACTTCGATTCCTAGGTATCTGACGGTACTCCAAGCTTCGTATGCCCAAGCAAGAGTTGAACTGCTCTCAAAGCCCAATGGCTGCCATCCACGCTTTGACTATTCGGGCGGCTGTATGTAGCGATAGTGTTCATGGCTTGTCCTCCATATTGAGGGAGGACAAGGGTGGATCAGTCACAATAAGTGGCGGTCGCTGTCCGGCCAGAAGCGGTCACCGGGATGCGCCTGGAAAACGAGTTGATTCAATGGGCATCAGAAATTACTGTGTGTGCCGACACGATGGCTGATATCTTTCCCGCGCACAAAATCGCGTCCAGTCGACGCTGATCCCATCAAGGAAGATAAAAACAATGAAAATATTACTCATCGTTTCGCTAGGAATTTTATCGCTAATTCAAACATCACTATCCTTCGCGGATAATGTTAATGGAAAAAATCTCTATTTACAGCGATGCACCATGTGCCACGGAATAGATCTCAAAGCAACCGGACCATTGGCTAATAAAAGCAACCCTCCTACACCTAATCTAACAACATCCGCTTTCAAAAAACGATTAAATGATTATCCGGGTGTAATTGTATCATCGATAATACTTCGTCCAAATGGAGACTTGATTCCAAAAACTTTGCGAGAGAATGGTGTAAAGCTATCGCCGTACTCATGGAGGATTAAAGATCTGCGCGATTTAAATGAATACATGGGTGGTGTGATCTCAAAAAATCGATGATTTTTGAGATCAGAGGTAGGCACGAAATCTAAAAGCCATTTCAGGTTTGAGGGCTTGTGGGGCAATGCCGGTGAGCCAGTCGACCTCTTGCGGGCACGCTAATGAACAATCTCGGATTAATACAAGCTCGGGCGGCTCTTCGCATCCAGCATCAGTCGGCTGCGGTCGTGACAGGCGAGTAACGGCCGATTCTGTTGAAAAAATCGGCCATGATTTCCATGCTAGAAAAGTACACGCTTAAGATTGAAATCTTTACTTTGAGTAGAAGATTCCGGGCTCAGATTTCGCGTGGCTGCGAGCAAAAAGGCGTTTTTCAGTAGTCCGTATGCGGGCAGTCTGGAAGGACCGACTTTTTCAACAGAATCGGCCAAAAGCAGACAGTCAATAAAGCAGTAGCCTGCGACCGAGATCAGTCACAGGTCAATGCGGCTGAGACAACTCAAAAGCCTGCTCAAGGAGCACCAAAGCGGGCGAGCGCAGCGTCGATAAAACGTCGCAGTTTAGCGGTTCTCTGACGATTGGCCGTGTAGAGCAAATGCATTTGTCGGCTTGGGGCCTGGTAATCAGCTAATACTCGAACTAACTCGCCGCTGCGCAATGCCGGCTCAAGAAAGTCTTCGGGGCCAAGGACAATCCCGAACCCGTCCAGTGCTGCTGACAGCAATGCTTTGCTCTCGTTGACCTGCAACCGACTGGCGACCTGTACCCGTTCAACCGCGGAACCTTTGCACAATACCCATTCGCGGTCGGCCGGCCGGGACCAATAGGAATAGCCCAGACACTCATGGCTCTTGAGATCACCCGGAATTTGCGGCACTCCACGTTCGGTGAGATAGCTCGGTGCCGCACAGGTTACCAATCGATAAGGCGCCAACGGCCTGGCGGTCAAACTGGACGTAACCAACGGGCCGATCCTGAAAGCCACTTCGTACCCCTCTTCCACCAGATCGACGAAGCGATCGGTCAAATGCAGATCAATTTCGACCTCCGGGTGTTGACGCAAAAACTCCGTCACAAACGGCATGAGGCTATAGGAGCCGAATGTTACGGGCGCGCTGATTTTCAGTTTGCCACGCGGGGTGTCATTCATGATCTGCGCAAGGGAGTCGGCAGCCTGAGCTTCGCTCAAAATGTGCTTGCAGCGTTCGTAGTAAGCGCTGCCCAACTCAGTCAGGCTCTGGCGTCGGGTGGTACGGTTCAGCAGCCGCGCACCTAGACGTTGCTCAAGCGCGGCAACATGCTTGGCCACCATTTGCGGCGACAGGCCCAATCGCTCGGCGGCGCTGGCATAGGAGCCGGATTCCGCCGCCATCACAAACGCCCCCATGCTCGTCAGGCGATCCATCATTCAACACTCCTGGTAACGAGACTAAGTAGCCGATGATTATTTATCTGCTCCTGGTTGGCAATCATCATAGTTTCTTCTTACTAACCAACGGAGCAAGGACATGCGTATCGGCATTATTGGGGCAGGCTTCATCGGACGTGCAGTGGCGCAATTGGTCATCGCGGCAGGACACGAGGCGATGCTCAGCAATTCACGTGGGCCACGGACCATGAGCAGCGTGCTCAGCGGCATTCCTGGCAGTCAGGTCGGCACTGTCGAGGACGCAGCACAATTTGGCGAAGTTGTACTCGTGGCCATTCCTCTTGAGCATTACCGAAGCGTGCCGGCCAAGTGGCTAGAGGGCAAAACCGTTCTGGATGCCAACAATTACTACCCGGAACGCGACGGTCACATTGCCGCTCTCGACCGATTCGAAACCACCACCAGCCGCCTGCTCGCCGAGCATCTGCCCCGCTCCAGCGTGGTCAAGGTGTTCAATGCAATCCTCGCCCAGGACCTGCTGCTGGACTCGCGCCTGAAAGCGGCGCCCGACCGGCGTGCACTACCAATTGCGGCGGATGACCTGGCGGCGAAAGCGCTGGTGATCACGTTGCTGGATGAGATTGGATTCGACGCGGTAGATGCGGGCAGCCTTGATGAAAGCTGGCGATTCGAACGGGCCAAACCCGCCTACTGCGTACCGCTGGATAAAGAGGGGTTGAAGGTTGCATTGGCTGCGGCCCAGCGGCAGGTCGAATTGCCCGAGGGAGCGTGGCGTCGCTGAATACCCACAACCTACTGGATCGAGAGAAGACTTGGAGCTGACTGAGGGCAATGTCAGCTTTGGGTCGATACGGGCGATTCGTGAGCGGCCGCTTTTGCCGGGAAACGGATGACGAGCCAGTTGCTCTCATTCGCGTCTTCACGGGACGAAGTAGCTGGAGGACTAATCCAAATCCTGTTTCGCTCGACATTTTGGGTAGGCGCTGCAGCTCCAGAATCGCTCTCCTGCTCTATCGCCTGTATTACGGATACGAATTTCGAAAGCACTTCCACAACGCGGGCAACGGCGTTTCGCCAAAGGGTCATTTCGCTGTTTCAGGCGTTGTACATGCTCATAGTGGGTAGTGAGCGTACTGTCCCTCTTCCCGCTCTCCAGTGCCTTCACCATTACACTCACCTGCGCTTCGCTAAACACAGGCAGCTGAAAGGACTTGATATAGCGGATGCAGCTGACGCCTTGGGTGACATTGTCCGGCATGATGGTCTTGAAGCTGCTGCCGCCGACGAAGGCGATTACAGAATGGATGTGCTCGGGCGGAACGCTGAGCAGCGCTTCTAGCACCTTCAAGTGCTTGTAATTCTGCCGCAGCGGGTTCTGGAACCTGAGGCGATGCCGGAGGATCTGTTGTGTCCACTGGGCCTGGCGCTCACCTCCGAAAATCCAGCCGCCCATATTTTTGGTCTCCAGCACGAAAATGCCAAAAGGCGACAGGAACACATGATCGATCTGGGTAGTGCCATCGGGCGTATCCAGTGTGATGTTGTGCAACCGGCGGTAGACCTGGCTATCCAGCCCATAGTGGGCGAATGTCCGCACCAGCAACTCACCGCACCAGCCCTTGAACCAGGGTGTCTTGATGATGATGACTAGGACCAACAATGGCAGCAGCCACTTCAGCATGTCGAACAGCGGCTGGAGCATCACAAAAATATTCATCGCTTCCTTTGCGTTGCGAGGGTGTCCGTACACCGGATGAGGCCACGCCTTCACCCTTTTTGTTCCTTTCTAGCTTAGGTGAGGTAACTGGCGTCTGCTTTCGGCCCTGCTGTGTAAAAACGTTTTAGAGCAGGTTTGACAGTCAGAACTGGAACGAAAATGGACACCAGCAACTCAACCGCGCACCAGGTAGGCCCCTGATGGAACCCGATATCGCAGCTTCTTGCATTTGCCCGGTGCAGGCTGATGCCCCGGCGGACGATCAGGAAACCAGATACGGCATTTACCCGGAGGTGGCATATGGCCGCGGGGAATCTCAACCTCACCGTACGCAGGCTCTGGCTCGACATTAACCATTTGCAATTGTCCTTCGGGCCCGGCTCTGCCAGCCGTCGGTGCATCCGAAACCCGATTTGCCTCTACGCGAGTGAAGTTGTCAGCGTCGCGCCCAGTGCTCTGAGTGGATTGCTCAACAACCGCCATTTCCGCTTCGCGGCGCCTTTGGGTCTCCTGTGTTAACCCCTTCTGTACTGCGACCAGATCCTTTTGGGCATTGGGTGAGGTACCTGAAGACTGGGCCTGCTGCGCCGCCTGGATCAATTGGAAGTTGCGGTTGCGCAACTCGACGTTGCGACCCACCCGCATGTTCGAGCGCACCGCCAAGGTTTCAGCCTGCTGGTACTGCCCCTGCTGAAGACGCAACACACCGAGGTAATGCAGCGTCGCGGGATTGTTCGGCTGGATATGCAGGGCACGCTCCAGCGTGGCGGCGGCCTGATCCAGTCGGCCATTTTCATACTGCCGCGAGGCGGTTTCGATCAGGGTCGTTGATGCGCTGTTGCTTTGCGCGGGCGCTCTTCGCTCGGCAGCAAACGAATAAAGCGACGCGACGGCGCAGGACACCAGAATGAGACCCGGCAGAAAACTCTTGGTTGGCATCAGGGGGCGGACTCGAGTGAATTCGGACGGCACTGCCGTAAAACAGACCACAGCGCTGCTCGGCAATCCAATACCGGGCCGCTATTGACCTGGGCAATACCCTGAAGTTCCTGCAGCAACGGCCGTCGCAACCAGCATCATTTTTACCAGCCCAACATCTAAGCATGAGCGATTGCTGCACTTCGCGCAGAGCAGAGAACGGCCAGAAGTGAGCATCGAGAAAGCAAACTTCAAAAGTGGTCGAACACGTTGGCTATTTAAGCAACGGCTCCCTAGAACTTTTCCCTATTTATCGGTCTATGTGGATAGGTACATTCGCTAGGTAAGCACGCCTCCCAGCAGGCTTCCCACCGCCAGATGGCCACACGCCCTATTGTCAATCAGAGGTTGTCTTCGCTCATGAAATTCCATGTCCCACGGATGGTGCTCTTCGGCCTGTTCGCGTTCGCGGCAGTGGGCTCGGCATCAGCCACACAGATGAAAACCTCAACCCCTGTTTTCGCAACTGAAGCCCCAGCCGTACAGGCTCCTGTTCAGGCCGCCGGCAACCCTTGGCCGACCTTGGCGAGTATGGCCGGCAAGCAGCCAGGGCCGTTGCTTGCCCATGACGACCGATACTGGCATGACGGCCGTTGGCATGATCGTAGGGACAATTGGCGCCGAGACGACTGGCGCAGAGATCAGTGGCGTAGAGAGCAAGCCCGCCGGGAAGCTGAACGCCATCGTGATTGGGAACGCCACCAGGATCGAGCCATGCGGCACCGTTACAAGGATGATCACGGTTATTATCGTCGCTAGTGCGAAGCCCCGGAACAATCCACCTGCAATAACACGGGGGCGATACTGCCAGCCTGCAAAATCAAGACTCAAATCGGTCCGAAATAGCAGTGCTCGCCCACATTGACGAACGCCGGCAGATTTAACGTAGAAACACGTACTTCAATACGGTATCTGGGTTTTTTCACACTCTGGGCCAAAAGTAGCCTCCTTGGCGCGGCCGCAAACACGTCAGTTCAATCAAGAATGGGACGAAGGAAACTGCGCTCGTAGCTCAGGATGAATTTTTGCTCGGTAGCCTGCGTCACCAATTGAACGCACTCAGGATCAACTCCGGCCTCCCTACGGTACTGCTCATAATCTGCCAGGCTGGAAAAGCTGAATAGACAGTAAGCGATGTTGTTGGCGCCTTCGGCTGGGAGAAAGTAGCCGTGGTGGTTTCCTCCCATACGAGTCACCACACGAATCCAATGACGAGAATAGTTTTCGAAAGGCTCAAAACACTTAAAAACCACTGATTGCTAAAGTAATCAGGATCCGAAAATAGCTCACTCGGTCGAAGGGACGGATGCTTTGCTACCCAAGCGGATTAGTTCATTGGAGAAACACAGGCCGACGATGATCAGTGCCGCTCCCGCGTACAGGCTTTCGCGCGGTACTTCGTTGAGCGCCACAAACGCCAGCAGCGCGGCGAACAGTGGCTCGGTCAGCTCCAGCGCTTGCACTTGGGATGGCTTGAGATACTCGATGGCTTTGGTGGTGCAGAAGAAGCCCAGGATTGTCGGCAGCGTGGCCAGCGCCAGCAGCGCGGCGATCGCCAGCGGCGACAGCTCACCCATCGCGAAACCATCGGCCGCAGCCGGCATCAGCAAGTACAGGCTGCCAAAGAACAACAATTGTCGGGTGAAGTGCAGCCCCCCAGACACCCCCATACGCTTCATGGCAACCGAAAAGGCCCCATAGCCGGAGCCGGCCATGGAGGCGAGCGCAGCACCTTGCAGGGTAAAGCCCTGCTGCAGGTCGCCGCCGAAGATCACCGAGATCCCAGCGATAGCCAGTGCGGCACCAACGGTAGCGTTCGCGGTGATGGCATCCTTGAGGAAAATGCGCCCCAGAATGATCGAGGAAATTGAGGCACTGGCCATCAGCACCACCACCACACCTGCCGCAGCGTAGTGTCGATAGGCGGACGTTTCGAAATGGAACAGCACAAAGATCCCAAGGAATGCGCAGATAGCCGCCTGAGTCCATTTGGTCGACGCCGCCGGGCGCTTGAGGAAAAACAATAAGATCGAGAGCAGCACGCAACCCAGTACGGTCTTGATGACAGCGACACTGCTAGCGGTGAAACCATTACTCATGAGTATTTTGCTGAGTACACCGATCGTTGCATTCAGTGCCGCAGCGGAGAGTGCAAATATGACGCCTTTGCTGAAAGTAGATTGCATTGATGACGATCCCTGTCGCTGAATTGTCGTTCGATAGAATGCCGCCCTATATCGACGGCGCAAAGTTTGAGGATACGAAGATCCCACCAACCCCAGTATTTATTGTGGCATAAGCTGGATCGCCCAGTAGGATGCTATTCGCCTTCTTGTCGCCGCCAAGGGAGAAGTCAGAGGGCCTGGCCCTTGGCTATGCAATATGAGTTGACGAACGCTGCAGTGTGCTGCAAAGACTGACGTATATCCGGTTTGGCTATTCCATGCCTGTTGGCAAATTGCTCGACCGCCGCTGTATCAAAACGAGTGGTCTGGATAAAGTCCAAGGCTTCGGGTTTTGTATTCAAAAACCACGCGACGGGAGGAATACTCAGTAGCAACTTCAGCAATCGGAGTGAAATGTGATGCTTGGGAGACTTTAAGCCCAAAGGTTGTGCCACCTGTATCAGGAGTTCTCGCAAGTTTGGAGTTTGGTCATCAAGCGCCAGCAGTTCCTGGCCCACCATGGCAGGATCAAAAGCACAAACTGCCACCAGCTCAACCAGGTAATCCACGGTGACCAGTGGCAGCCAGTGCTCGGCGGTACCGGGCACTGCAGTCAGCTTTCCCTGAACAAGGTTGCGTATCAGCTCCACCAGCGGCTGACCGTCAAGGATATGCCCCGTGCGGCTGTGGCCACAGACAGTCGCAGGGTGGACAACGGTAATCTCCCCGCCCTTGGCGGACATGACCTCCAGGGTCGCAAAATGCGCCTCCAGCTTGCTTCCCTCATAACCACCGACATGTCGGTAGACGGCAGGCCAATTCGTCAACTCCGGATGACGAGGATCAATTCCGATGCGTTGCAGATGTTCATGATTTTTCAGCATGTAGCCGCCGATCATCACTAAACGGCTTTTTTGCTCAGCCGCCAACAGCGCCACGCGCTTTGCCCCTTCCACATTCACCGCACGAGAATGCTCCACTGAAAGCCCCCATGCGAAGTGGGCGCCCAGGTGGAATATGACTCTGGCGTGCCGTAGCACTTCTCGGTCAGCAAGACTCAGCCCGAGGTTGTCCCGTTCCAGATCGCCAGCTACGGCAAATACCAGGGTTGCGCACCCTCCCAAATTATCGACTTGCTCCCGCAGTGCAGCTAGTCGCTCTGGGCGACGCATCAACACCCGAATGGTGTGACCTTTTGCACTCAGGTACGCCACCAAATGTTGACCGACGAAGCCGGTACCCCCCGTGACAAAGCACTCCACGCTCATTTCCCTGCTCCTTGTTTAAGGTGAGAAATCAAGCGTAAACTATCGACCCAACTCTATAGTCAAGCGGTGTTTTCATGAAAATCGGCGAACTCGAGGCCCGCAGCGGCGCCAGCCGCCATACGCTGCGTTACTACGAGCAAATCGGCCTGATCTCACCGCTGCGGCGAACTAACAATTATCGCGTTTACACAGCGCAAACTCTGCAGGATCTGGACTTTATCCAGCGTGCGCAAAGCATGGGGTTTTCCCTGGGGGAAATAGGCGAGATTCTGGATGCGCAGCGGAACAAGCTGATCGATTGTGCTGACGGCGCCAAGCTAATTGAAAAAAAGATGGCAGAGATCAAACAGAAAATCGCCAACCTCCAAAGCATTTATCGGTATCTGGATGAAGAGCGTGCAAACCTCGAAGCCAGTGCTGCCAAGCAACTTGAGCTTCAGCAGCTGAACAACTCTTCAAACTGAGCTGTCAGCATCTAGAAAACGGAAGCTGCAGCCTGCTTCCAGTTTCAAGCCCCCATTACGCATTTTCTAAAACCTTCTGGCCTGGCCCTGGACAGTAAGCGTCCGCCCAACAGACCTTGCGTGGTTAAACGGGCGCCCGTCTACGCGACAGCTACTCGATAATCTCGCTCGGCCGCCGCATCGGCAGTCGCGTGAACACGCCCCTTAAATATGCAGTAAGCCTCCGGCGAACACATCCCCTGAAGCTGATATGGAGCCATCGCCTCCATTAAACCGAGGCAGTAGTGGTTATGCGGATTCTGTTTTCTATAATGACTGACCGGCCATGTTTAGGGTGCTTGTTATGCCAGCCTCCGCTGATCAAAACTCCGCTGTCGTTTTATGCGCAGCTTCCAATAACGACCTGGAAGATCTGGTAGCCATCAGGATTGAGGCCATGCGCGAGAGCCTTGAGCGGCTTGGACGATTTAACCCAGATCGTGCGCGCGAACGATTTCTTGGTGGGTTCGACGCTAACAGCACACGCCGCATAGAAGTATCAGGTGATCTGGTCGGTTTTGTCGTTATCAAAGACCATCAGAGCGAGCTTCTGCTTGACCACTTGTATGTGATACCCAGTGCTCAAGGAGCAGGAATCGGTTCTGAAGTTCTTACTCAGATTTTCAGAGAGGCTGATGAGATCGGGCGTCCCATCAAGGTTGGTGCTCTCAAGGAAAGCGCTTCAAATCGTTTTTACACTCGCCATGGCTTTGTGTTCGTCGAAAGCGGTGAATTCGATAATTATTATGTCCGGATTAACGGTAATGCCGTTAATTTGGGCGACTAGGCAAATCTTGATACGGTGCCCCGTCAGAGGTTGCACCGTTAGATGGGCATACACCTGTAGGGCAGTAGGTCGGTAATCTCATTCGCCCGCTGCGTCGGCAGGCGCGTGAGAACATCCTTCAGATCATGACCATTCAGCCGCTCAGACTGGATCAAGCTCATGATCGCCGCCGCTCGTTTGCCGCTGCGTAAGGAGCCGGCGAATAGCCAGTTTGAACGCCCGGAAGCCCATGGCCGGATTTGATTTTCACATCAGTGAATTGCTCCAGATTTGCTAGACACATGATGTCCGCTTTGGGTCGCGGGTTGCCCTTCACTACCGGCGGCTCTCGTTCCGAAGTGATCATCGAACCTCGTGGCATCCATTTTTTCCTCCTGCTGACTCTTTCAATCCCACCTTCAAGGACCGAACCTGTGATCGCATCCCCCGCCAAACTCCTCTTCCTGCCCGGAGCCTCAGGTAACACCCGGTTTTGGCATCCGGTTGCTGAGCGCTTGGCCCACCCTGCGCAGCATGTCCATATCGGCTGGCCCGGCTTTGGAGACACTCCGCCATTGCCTAGCGTGACTGGCATGCATGATCTGGTGGCTCGCGTGCTGGCCAAGATCGACCGGCCCACAGCGCTGGAGGCACAGTCCATGGGCGGCATAGTCGCTGTGCTTGCAGCGCTTGAACGCCCTGAACTGATCAGCACCTGACGCTGACCGTCACCTCTGGCGGGGTGAATATGTCTGCTCTGGGCGCGCATGACTGGCGCCCGGATTTTGCTGCCACCAACCCGACACTGCCGAGTTGGTTTCTCGACGACCGCACCGACCTCACGCTCCGGTTGATCGAGTTGCGCATGCCAGTCCTGCTCCTCTGGGGAGATTCTGATCCGATCAGCCCCATTCGCGTCGGCCAGCGCCTTGCTCAACTGTTACCTCGTGCTGAACTACACGTTTTCCCTGGCGCCGATCACAATCTGGGCTTTACTCACGCAGCCGAAGTGGCGAGGTTGATCGAGAGACATCTGGCCTGCTGGTAAGCGGAACACTTGTTGCCATCGCGTCGGACTGATTGTGCGACACCGTGCGTTTCAAGACCTGGTGGACAAACAACCTTAGGCATATCGCTCTAACCTCGCCGGATACTCTGCGCAAACCGCGTAGAGATGAAAAAAAAATCAAAGCACACTAGCCTTTCACATCTTTTTACTTGGCGGCGCCGGTATTCAAATATCGCTTCCTCAAACTGCAGACTTAAGCTCCCCTGCCCTCAACGGGGGCTTTTGTTCTCAGAGAGGCAGTTGCCCCCGTCGACCACGAGAAGCTCGCCCGTAATGTAGCTGGACTCTGGAGAAGCAAGAAAAGCTACCGCCGCAGCGACCTCCTCTGGTCTACCGGCACGCCCGACGGGAACATACTGCGCTGCGATCACTTCCTCAGGTGTGCTGGACTGCGTTGCGATCCACCCAGGGGCAACAGAGTTCACGGTGATACCATATGGTGCGACTTCCAGCGCCAAGCTCATGTTCATCCCCACAATCCCCGCTTTCGCCGCCGCATACGCGGCCTCGCCAGGGTTGCTGACGCGGGTGCCGGTCGTAGAACTGATATGGACGATGCGTCCGTAACGACGATTCTGCATCCCCGGCAATACAGCGCGGGTCAGCAAAAATACAGTGGTCAGATTACGGGCAATCGAAGTGTTCCATATATCGACGCTCATGTTGGCCACTTCAGAAAACGTTTCGGCTTCACCCTGAATCGCCATACCAGCGTTGTTCACGAGTACATCGATTCGCCCCCATAGCGATTCCGCCCAAGTCACCAGTTCGACGACCTGAGCCGGCTGAGTGAGATCTGCAGCGCGTCCTTGCACCTCATAACCTGCCGCGGTCAGTTGCGCGACGCGATCATGGATACGGGCACTGCTGCCGGTGATGATCAGCTTTGCGCCCGAGTCCCCAAGCCGTCGCGCGATGGCGAGACCAATCCCATGTTCGCTGCCAGCTCCACTGACCAATGCGACCTGACCACTCCAGTTTTTGAACATTGCAATGCTCCACAGGGTTACACAGGAAGTACTGTCTGACAGTCCAGACTAGACGCTAGCCGCCCGCATCGATGCACTAAGGATTGTGAGCGGCAGCATTCGGCCAGAAGCTGACGATACTGTGATGCATTGATAGCCTGTATGCGCGCTCAGTCGAGTAGGCCTTTACCTCATGAACTACTCAGGCTCCACACGCAACAACGAACGCATGACACAAGGATATCCCGATGACACTGGCTGACCTGCAACGGCTATCCGTATCTCAGAGCGAACTGGTTCTTCCCTATCTCCACGCGATTAAAGCTGCCGATAATCCGTCAGGCGATAAAACACTTGAACATGGATGCAATCAGACCGGCGATCACTCGTTCAAGTTTTTGACCAGATAGCTATCTACGATTTGCGAAACGCCCGTCAACGCAGTACGCAGCAACTCCGGTTCAGTGCGATAGCGCAACGGCGTATAGCCATAGGTATTGGCGCCGTTGAATGCGGTGATCGGTTCATTGCGCTGCCAGATTAGTTCCTCGCCGCGTTTCATGACAGCGCTCACGGCAATCGTCGGGTAGACCACACTGCTGAAGCCTTGAGTCAGTGCGAAACCCCAGTTAAGGACGGTCAATTCGATCTGCGCATCGGCCGGTTCGTTTTCACCCACGATCTTGAAACGGCCGGTGGCGGTCAATTGCTCCTCGAAACTCTTTTTGACCAACTCGCCCAGATTGATATCCGCTGTTTCCATGTTGTACAGAATCGCATCAACCGTCGACATCGAAGCCAGGTCACCTGCCTTCAGACCTGCGGCAAATCCAGCCCCTCCCAAAGCAGCCTTGGTCAGGTTCGATGCACCAGCTGCCATCCCTACTCCAGCACCGACACCTGCGCCCAATGCAGCGCCCCATGCCTGTTCACGTCCCATGTAACTCATTTCCTTGGGCTTCCATGCAACCGGGAGAATCTTTACCGTGTGGATCTGGGTACGGTATTCGGGCTTGAATTTCTGGTTGGCACATCCGGCAAGGAAAAGAACGGCAAACATCAGGACAGCAATCTTCTTCATGAACAACTCACGACCCAAAGGAATGTGCGGAGTTTGTCGTCACCGGCAGGAAATTCTGAAGGGTAAATGAGAAGTGCTGATCGCGAATGCTATTGCGGCAGCAGGCATCATTCGGCCGACTCTGTTGAAAACAGTCGGATTTTCAGATCGCCTGAACTCAGGCACGACCACCACCGGGATTAGAGGCAGTACCGTTGGTATGATGAGTCAACTCAGGAACTGCCTCGCAATGACCAGACAGATGAAGTTGTGGTCAGGCCAGGTTCGTACCTGAAGCTGTGACCCCATTTAGAGGTAATGCCCAGACTAAAACGCCGGTTTCAACTTGTAGGAAAAATATCCTGTCTTGGCATAAAAAATCGGGCAAATAGCTCGGATTGTGACTTGATGTTTAATTTGGCGTAAATATTGCGGCGGTGAACCTTTATCGTTTCTACTGAGAGGGAAAGTTTTCCGGCGATCTCTTTATTGGAGAAGCCACTAAGCAATAATCTGAGCACATCACTTTCGCGCGCTGTTATTTGCGTGCCAAGCTGGGCAATCGTTTCTGGCCATAGAGGTGGTTCGGTGAGATTTTTCTCTACGTCAATTTCAAAGCACATGCGCTGATGCATTAATGCAGTCACCCATGGCTTGATAATATCAAGCATTGTTATTTGCTCTTGATTAAAACGGACTTTGCTACCAAAAGAAATGCATAACGTTCTATCGGAGTCGAGCTGAACATTGTACTGCGCCTCATCCACAGAAATATATCGTGCAAAATATTGATGGTAATACTCAGTCTCAAGAAAGTACTCCGGCGCAATATCCAGCAGATGAAAGAAACCGCTCTGTGGGTTTTCTCGATTAGCTATATAAAATGGATCCAGCAGATAAAGCCCCTTCACATAGCGATGAGTGAACGCGTCTATCTCTTCCGCATCTGCTATCTCAGGAAGACTAACAACTCGCACTTGTTGATTGCTAAAAATCAATACAACCCAATTATCGATTTGCACATATTCATTCAATATACGAACAAGTGAACTCCAGAATTCTGGACGGTTCAACTGCATGATCAGCTTTCCAATCGAGCGGTGCCAAGCCAGGCTATGAAGGTCGAACGGCATTTTCTACCCCTTTAGGGTTATTCGTAGGCCAGAGGTAAGTATTCGTAGGTATTTACTATTCGGTAATGCCCGGTATATTCACTATCAGAGCTTACGATGGCCATGAGGGCACATCGCCTTGACAAGGATGTTGCATGAGAAAATCACATTTGCGAACCGTTTTTTCAGCCTCGCTTCTCTGTGTAGGGATAAGCACATCAGTGGGGGCTGTAGAGCCTGGGTTGTATCTGTATAACTGGTTCGGGTTTATCGCACCGGAGACCCCAAAGGAGTTCGAGCAGGAAACCGGCACCAGAGTGCATATGGATGCGTTCGACAGCGCCGAAATCATGCAGAGCAAGATAATGGCTGGGCGCACGGGGTATGACGTGGTTGTGGCTACCTCCAATGTGTTGCCAAGCCTGATCCAGGCGGGAGTACTTCAGCCGCTGGATCGTGATCAACTGAGTAATTTTTCACATATCGATCCTGATATCTTGTCCCAGGTCGCGATCAATGATCCTGGTAATCGCTATGCTGTGCCCTATTTATGGGGCACCACCGGCATTGGCTATAACGTTGACAAAGTCAAAGCGGCATTGGGTGATAATGCTCCGGTGAATAGCTGGGATTTGATCTTCAAAGAAGAAAACATCAGTAAGCTCCAGTCGTGTGGTGTGGCAATGCTCGACTCTCCAAGTGAGATCATTTCGATTGCTTTGCATTACCTTGGGCTCCCCAGCAACAGTAGGAATCCGGATGATTACCAGAAAGCTCAAGCCCTGCTGTTAAAAATCCGTCCTTACGTCCTCTATTTCGATTCATCCAGAATTGACGCTGATCTGGCCGACGGCAATATTTGTGCAGTTGTGGGATGGGCTAATGGTGCCCTTGCTGCACAGGCCATAAACGAGAAGGCCAACACTGGACGCAAGATTACCTACAGCCTTCCTCGCGAAGGGGCGCTGGTCTGGTCGGAAAATCTGGTTCTACTAAAAGACGCTCCCCACCCAAAGGAAGGCATGGCGTTTATTAATTATATGCTACAACCAAAAATTATTGCCAAGACCTCAAATCACACTCTATATCCTAACGCCAATAAAGATGCCACTGAGTTTGTCGAACAGAAGCTGCGAGACAATCTTTGGATTTATCCAGACAAAAAGACTATTGCTACATTTGTTCCACTTGAGCCACTGCCATTGAAGTTAGAGCGAATCCGCACACGGATTTGGACCAAAGTGAAGAGTGGCATGTAATCTGACTTGATTTGTCGCCTGCTGCTCTATGTAAATTTTAAGAAGATCGATGCCCGCCGCCACATCATTAGCCTTTCGTCCTGGCCATAGACGTGAGCCTGGGGCGGGCAGCAGGTTGAGGCAATTTATGTCCGGAAAGTAAGACACAAACGCCGATATATAGGGAGTGCTGAGCTAGTGGGTTAGTGCCTGTACTCCATTTTTCCCAGTATTACCCAGAGCTCTCTCCGGTCCATTGTTTAAAAGCCCGGTGAAACGCACTCTCCTCGCGGAATCCGGCTTTTTCAGCAATGGACAGGATACTCAATCGTTATTGCGCAGACACTCGAAGGCGATAGTCTCGCGCACTTCACCCCCAGTTCCTGGAAGGAGAACCCCTCGCGTTGGAGTTGGCGTCGGAAGCTGCCGATGCTGATGGCCCTTGCTCTATTGCTCGTAACGGCATTCGCGCAGCTGTTTTTAAAAGTGGCTGCTAAGCCCCTCCCGGCTATAGGTTCTTGCCCTGGGGCTGGATTTACCCAGCTTCCTGACATTGCTGTCTGCGACAGCGTCAATTCAACACCTTGTGGAAGAAGAGAACAACGGATGTTCAGCCCAGCCAATCAGACGCATTTCAGTTTGACAATCGACGGTTTTGAGCACGATTTTCAAGTGCTCGCATTCACCGGAGAGGAGGCGATCAGCAGGCCTTACTTCTTCAACGTGGAGCTTGTTAGCGAGCGGTCTGACCTGGATCTCGAAAGCCTCTTCGACAAAGAGGCTTTTCTGAACTTCGACACGCAGGTCAACGGCATTCATGGACGGGTCTATCACATCGCTCAAAGCGGTAATGGTCAGCGTTTGACGCGCTACAACCTGACCCTCGTACCGCACCTGTCCTACTTGCGCCACCGCATCAACCAGAGGATCTATCAACAGTTCTCAGTGCCGAAAATCGTCGCATTGATACTGGAAGAGCATGGGATCTTGGGCGACTCTTATCGGTTTTATCTGGGGTCGACCTATCCCGAGCGTGACTACTGTACCCAGTACGACGAAACGGATTTGCACTTTATTCAGCGCTTGTGCGAAGAAGAGGGTATCCACTTCCACTTCCAACACAGCGCTCAAGGCCACGTGCTGGTCTTTGGCGATGACCAAGCGGTTTTTCCCAAGATTGGGCAACCCACTGCTTATAGACAAGAGAGCGATATGGTGGCCAACGAGCCACTGATCAAGCGCTTCAACCTGCGTCTGGGGCCCCTCACCAGTCGTATCTCGCACAGTGACTATGATTTTGAGCAACAGCGTTTGCAGTTGGAGTCGACCTTTCGCCTAGGGAGAAACGAGCAACACCTAGACATCGAAAACGATGACAAGCTGGAGCGTTTCACAGGTCATGAGCACGGCAAGCAGATAACTCTGCGTGCTATGGAGCGCCGCCACGCTGCTTATCGTCAAGCTGAAGGGCAAGGTGACCAGACGCGGTTAGTCAGCGGCCATGTTCTGGAAATCTCAGGCCACCCGCGCCAAGAGTGGAACGACCTATGGCTACTGACTCAGGTCATCCACGAAGGCAAGCAACCACAAGTATTGAGTGAGAACGTCGCCAGTGGCAACACTGACAACGAGGATGACTTTCATCAGGGTTACCGCAACCGCTTTATTGTTCTTCCGTGGGACGTGTTCTATCGTCCGCCTTTGGCTCACATGAAACCTCAGGTGCCAAGCAACCAGACCGCTGTGGTCATCGCTCTGGAAGACGAGGAGATCCAGTGTGATCGGCGCCTCGGAAGGGTCAAGGTCAAGCTCCCCTGGGACCGCGAAGGTAGATTTGACGACAAAAGTAGTTGTTGGCTGGGGGGGGCCTCCAATTGGAGTTGTGAAATTACGTCCCCCCGAACGGGAATGGAAGTCATGGTCACATTTCTCGAAAACGACCCCGATCAACCGCTGATCAGCGGTTGCCTGTGTTGTTGCTAACCGCAAACGAGTGGAATGGTCGAGGGTGGCATGTAGCTGTCGCATCAGTGGCTGTCGTTTCCAAGAACAGTTGAAATGGCTCAGCTGACTCTTGGAGTGCGCATTCCATGCCATCCGGCCACCCAGCCCACCAACATCCGGCCACCTGTTCCACGCTCATCCGGCCAGGCAGTCGGAGCGCAGCGACGCAGGTTTGCATTGTTAGTCTTAAGCCCCTGCCGCCGTCAATTTCGTTGCGCGCCTGCGCATCGATTCACCCTTCAGTTCGATCCGATAAGCGTTGTGCACCAGCCTGTCGAGGATCGCATCGCCCAAGGTCGGATCGCCGATCAGCGCGTGCCATTTGTCCACCGGCATCTGGCTTGTCACCAGCGTCGAGCGGTTGCCGTAACGGTCGTCCAGCAGTTCAAGCATGTCGCGCCTTTGTGCAGCGGTAAACGGCGCTAGGCCCCAGTCGTCCAAGATCAGCAGGTCGGTCTTGGCATAGCCGGCCATTAATTTGGCGAAGCGACCGTCTCCGTGGGCCAGGCCCAGTTCCTCCATCAGGCGCGGCAGACGCAAGTAGCGCACGCTGTAGCCGTCCCGGCAGGCCTTGTGGGCCAGCGCGCAGGCGAGCCAGGTTTTGCCTACACCGGTCGGGCCGCCGATGATCAGGTTCAAGCCATCGCGCAGCCACTGGCCGCTGCCCAGTTGCAGGATCATGGACTTGTCCAGGCCACGCGGGCTGCGGTAATCGATGTCTTCCAGGCAAGCGTTGTGGCGCAGTCGGGCGGCTTTGAGACGAGTGCTCAGGCGCGCATTTTCACGCTCGGTTAGCTCCCGGTCGACCATCAAGCCCAGGCGTTCATCGAAGCTGAGATCGTTGATGTCCGGTGTCGCATGTTGTTCGCCAAGCGCCTTGATCATGCCGTGCAGGCGAAGGGTTTGCAGCTTGTCCAAGGTCGGATTCGGTAGCATTTCGAAGCTCCTTTTTCAGGTCAGTGGTAGTAGCCGGGGCCGCGCAGGTTGATGTGTTCGTCGGGCAACAGCGGCAGGTTTTGCTGGGCCAGCGGCAGCCGTTCCAGCCCTTGGCGCAGGATCGATTCGAGGCTTTTGTAACTGCACGCGCCCAGTGCCAGCGCACGCTGACAAGCGGCTTCCAGCCGCTCTTCGCCGTGCTGTTTGCTCAGGCGCAGGATGCCCAGGCAGGCGCGGAAGCCCTGCTGCGGGTGGATTCGGCGTTCGAGGATGTAGGCGATGACGCCAGCAGTGTTGGGCCCAGTTTGCTCCGCCCAGCGGATCAACCGTTGCGGCGTCCACTCTGCATGTTCTCGGTGGCTCTTGGGCATGTGCTCGGTTTGGGTGGTGTGGCGACCTTTGTGCTGCGAGCGCAGATGGCTGGCCACGCGCTGGTTGGCGTGGAAGCACTCGACGGTCTTCTCGGTCAGCCGCACTTCGAGTTGGTGCTTCACCAACTGGTACGGTACCGAGTAAAAGTGGCCATCGACCTCGACGTGGTAGTCGATATGGACTCGCACTTTTTTCCATTCCGCGTAGATGTATGGGCGTTCCGGCAGCGCTTGCAGTGCCGGTTGGTCGATGCTTTCGAAGGCTGATCGGCGTGAGCCGGGCAGCTTTTTGAAGGGCTTGTTGTTGAGCCGCTCCAGCAGCACGCCGATCGCCGTGTTGAGTTCGCCCAGCGAGAAGAACTGGCGGTTGCGCAAGACCGCCAATATCCAGCGCTCGACCACTTGCACGCCGACTTCTACCTTGGCTTTGTCCTTGGGTTTTCGTGAGCGAGCAGGTAATACGGCGATGCCGTAATGCTCGGCCAAGTCGCGGTAGCTGGGGTTGATATCCGGCTCGTAACGGTGCGCTTTGGTGACGCCGCTGCGCAGATTATCGGGCACCAGGATCTGCGACGTACCGCCGAGAAAGGCAAAACATCGGACGTGTGAGCCCAGCCAGTCGGGCAGTTTCTGCGACCAGGTGGCTTCGGCAAAGGTGTAGCTCGATGCCCCCAGCACGGCGACGAAGATCTGGGCCTGACGGATCTCTCCGGTTCGCCGGTCGATGACCGGCGCGGTCTGTCCGGCGTAATCGACGAACAGCTTCTCGCCAGCTCGATGTTCCTGGCGCATGACCACGTCGACCTTGGCGGCCCAGAGGCGGTAGTGCTCGCAGAACCAGCTGTACTGGAAGCCTTGCGGGTGAGCGAGTCGATATTCCTGCCAAAGCAAAGCCAGCGTTACGCCGGGGCGGCGCAACTCGGCGTGGACATGAGCCCAGTCTGGTACCGGACGTTGATCACTGGGGACAGCGGGCGGCGGCGGAAAAAGATGCCGTTGCAACTCGGCGTCAGTCAGCGCAGAGGGCCAGGTCAGGCCGCTGGCAGCAAAGCGATTGAGGTACTCACCGACGCTAGCTCGACCTACTTGCAAGCTGATAGCGACCTGGCGGGCAGATAGGCCGACCTCGAATTTGAGACGTAGCACTTCTCGAATCTTACGCATGGATAACCGCTCCACGACGACCTCTCTGCTTCGATAAAAGAGGTCGATGGTAGTGAATTAATCCTGCGTTGCTGCCTGCCTTAAGGGTGGCCGGATGAGCGTGGAATGGGTGGCCGGATCACCGTGGAATCAGTGGCCGGATGTTCATGGAATAGGTGGCCGGATGGCCGTGGAATCCGCACTCTTGGAGTCCTTTTGGATGGTAAAAATATTGGTTTTTACGCCGTTAAAGACTTTATCAAGCCAGTGGTGCCGATGATTTTCATGAGCCGTTTCAGGTTGTAGGCGAGTACATTCAAGCGCCTGTCATCTCGCCAAAAATGGCTTGGTAAGCCTCCTGGCACGAGCTCTCTGCAGTCAACTCCGCGTCGTCAACGAGCTGCGCGCCCGCGGGGGTTAAGCACGCATAACCAACGCGCGCATCGCGCGGATCGCTTTGGCGAGATACCCAACCTATTTTTTCCAAGGGCAGAAGGGATTTGGTTACGGCTGACGCGGTTAAGCCCATGCACTCTGCCAAATCTGCACGACGAAGCCTGCCGCCATGGGCTAGTTTAAGATGATGCAAAATCATGAAGTCGCTAAAGCTCAACCCATGCACGGCAGAGAGTTTGGCGTCGATACGCCGAGTGGCGGCAGTGTATGCCCGGGATATACGGATATAGCGTTCAAGTGTTGAGGGCGAAGTGCCTTCCGCACCCGGTTTGTGGTCAGACATTGCAACACTCCTTCAGTTCGGATGGGGATGGGTGTTCAAAGCGTGCATCCATTGCTTCGAACATTTGGGCTGTTATTTCGAACGAATACCCCGCGCCTTTTTCCAGGTTCCGTTGCAACACGCGCTCACGGCGTAGCGGCTTATCGGCATTTACGAAGTGGCTAAGCACCTCATAGCCCGCGTTGTGAGCCTGCAGTCGGATTTGAGTGCGGTCTGCTTTCGTCATAAAGCCTTGATCCAGCACCACATCCTTGCCCGACGCTAGAACCTGCACGCACGTTTCCCATATTTGCGCCTCGCAACGTCTAACACGGGGAAGCACCCATTCCAGGCTAAGGGGCTGAGGCAGATCCGGGCCGTATAGACGCTGCATCCATTCATCAATAGAGAAGCTGACAGCGTTTAGCTCGGCCGTTATCTGCCGAGCTAGTGTCGACTTACCGGCCCCGAGTGGGCCAGAAACAATGTGTACGGCGTTCATCTGTCACCTTGCGTCCAAGTACTTTACTTGTACAGTATCTGGACATCAGACTGGCGTTGTCAATCCACAGTGACGGTCGATGTTTGACCGTCGCTATCCGACCAACAACCGCTATTGCGCCTTTTGTTTTGGTCAGTGAAGCCTAATCCTTCTAGGATCAAGCGATTACACGGAAGGAGCTACCTTGGTGGATTACCTGATTCGAATCGCTATAAACGCAGACGCCCCGGCTATCAGTCGAACGATCATCAAAACCCTCCGCGAGTCCAATGCTCAGGACTACTCATCCAAGATCATCGATCAAGTGACGCAAAGCTTTTCTCCCCCGGCAATTCTTCAATTGTTGTCTCAGCGTCAGGTACTCGTAGCAATAGTCGACAGTCATATCGTCGCAACTGCAAGTCTTGATCAGGACGTTGTCCGAAGCGTGTTTGTCGATCCGACCTATCAAAGGAAAGGGATCGGAAGACACCTGGTGGAGAGGATTCAATCGATCGCCATAAATGCAGGCCTGAACCTGCTACGTGTTCCCTCTTCAATCACCGCAGAAGGCTTTTATGCTTCACTTGGCTTTAAAAAAATCCGGGACGAGTTTCACGAATCAGAGCGCACGATCATCATGGCGAAGACATTGGACCTGTAGCGCTACAGCGTCCAAGGAAACGCTAGGATCAAAAAATGGATTTCATCTTTGATATCTTGATCAACATGTTGGCTCATCGGATTGGCGTTTACGTGCTTGGCTTGCTCAGTGGCGGTCGTTTCAAGGGAGAAAGCGGTTTTGCCTGGGGTTGGGCAGTCGCCGTCGGCGGCTTGGTGCTGTTCGCACCTTTCGTGATTTTTATAGCCTTGCTCATCCATACCAGTGGGGGGTGAGGTGATGACTGCTACGGGTCCAGGCCGTGTGAAAACACACTGAATAGATATTGGGCGCAGTGTTTCATAACTCTTAAGGTTTGCTTAAGGACTTTAAATGTCGTCGGCGGACAGACTTTCCTGAACGATCAGGAGAGCTGCCATGAACCCGCAAACGGTAGATTCAGACATCCCACGTACCCTTGCGCGACCGCTGGGTGCCCTGTCCAACTGGCAGGAGCGCCGCGCCAAGGAACTGATGCTGCGTGACATGAGCAGCTGCGTGCGCATCGGCGATATTGCCGAACACTGCAACCTGTCACGCAGCCATTTTTCCCGGGCATTTAAAAAGGTTACTGGCTACTCGCCTCAAGGCTGGCTGATGAGGATGAAGATCAAAAAAGCCAAAACCCTGCTAATCACCTCAATACCGATTACCGAGGTGGTCTATGAATGCGGTTTTGCGGACCACTCGCATTTCACCCGCACCTTCAGCCGCCTGGAAGGGATGACACCCAAGGCATGGCGCCGGGCCTTTGAACATGCAACGAACTATCTTCCCCAGCCGCCAGTGATCGATCGGGACATACCCGATTGGAGCATTCGCGATAGCCTGGTCGAGGGCGTGGGACAGTCGCGCGTGCAGGATCTGCATGTGTGGAACTGATCGAGGTCGACAAAACGCTCCCTTAGGCCGCTTATGCGGCCCTTTCTTATCCGGCGCTGGTCGGCGCCAGTGGTAGGTTGAAGCAAATCCGGGCGCCCTGCTCGCTGTCCTGAACGACCAGCGTCCCACCGTGCGCGCCAATCACCGACCTGCAAATGGCCAGACCCATTCCCATGCCGCTGGCTTTGGTGGTGTAGAACGCATCGAAGATCTGCTCGCGCTGGTGCGCGTCAATGCCGGGCCCGTTGTCCTGAAAGCAGACCTGAACATGACTGTCCTTGACCGCTGAACTGATGATAATCCGCCCCTCCGGCAACCCCGCTCCGGCGATGGCCTCCAGCGCATTGGTGATGAGGTTGAACACCACCTGTTGGATCTGCACCGCATCGACCCACACAGGGCATTGCGCCTCGAGCCGGGTTTGCAATTGTACGTTGCGGTTCGCCAGGTCGATGGCGGTCAGGCGCACGACCTCACCGATCAAATCATCGATCTGCACTGGCAACCGTTGCATCGGCGTTTGTTTGGCGAGCGCGCGCAGCGCCTGGACAATGTCGGCAGCGCGGGCGCTGTCGGAACGAATGTCTTCGAGCCCTTGAATGGCTTCTTCCAGATCGGGCTGATCACGCTTGAGCCAGCGCAGGCTGGCCGAGGCGTTGGACAAAATGCCCAGCAGCGGCTGGCTGATTTCATGGGCAATCGAAGCCGAAAGCTCCCCCATAACCTTGAGGTGCGAGCTACGCGCCAGTTCAGCCCGGGAGCTGCGCAAATCCGCTTCCATCTGCGCACGCAGCTGGTTGTCCTCGACCAGTCGTGCATACAGCTGGGCGGTTTGCAGTGACACAGCAGCCTGGGAAGCGAGAATTTCCAACATGGTCAGGCGCTCGGCGCTGAACAGATGGGGGACGAGACTGTTCTCCAGATAGACCACACCGATCAACATATTCTGTTTGAGTAATGGCAGGCACAACATGGAGCGCGTCTGGCGCCGTTGCAGATCGGCGCTGTAGGCCTCGGGACAATCAGCCCGGGCATCATCAATCACCAGAGGTATGCGGGTGCGCATGGTAGCGTTGAGTACCGAGGACGGCGCCAACTGTTCGAGCGATTGCCGGGTGTCCAATGTGACTCGCACGTTGCCGGCCTCGACCGAAGCCGTCGCCGCCACTTGCAGTTCGGCACCATTGACGATTATCAGAACGCCATTGGCGGCACCGGCTTGAATCATGAGGTGATTCATTAAGGTTTCGACCAGACGGTCGAGCAACACCTCCCGCGAAAGCGCACGCGCCGCCTCGATCCCCACTTCAAGATCGAGACGGACCTGGCTCACGGGCCTGGCCGACTCGAACGACGGCTCAGCCCTCAGAAACGGATGCAAGATTTCCAACTGACGGGCCTTGCCGCAAGCGTCCCACAGGTTATAGCAGTCACGCGCGACGCGCAGATGGTGGTTGGCACCGGAGACCAGTCCGTTAGGTAAGCAGATTTCGGCCAGTTGTTCGTGGGCCAACGCCTGCTCATGGATGAAACCGGCTGCCGCCGCGGCGATCTGCGACTGATCGAAGCAGCGGATGGCCACCAATTCCTGACCACGCAAACGGGCAATCACCCCTTCGATCAGCAGCAGTTTGTTGCGGAAGGTCGTCGGGTTGAGCTCAACCCATGACAGAAACCGCTGACGGTGCTGCTCGAGCTTTTGTAGCTTTTCGACCACCTCGCCGGGCGCCTGCGCACTGCCCAGCGCCAGACTGTAGAACAGGTAGTAATCAGCAAGATTGATATGCGCCGGAATGGACCAGGCCAGCACCGCAGCTTCTTCGAAGCGTCGCAATGCATAAGGGATATCACCGAAATAAAACGCGGACATGCCGGAATACAGCCACGAAAAGAACAGGGTCGTTTGTGACACGCTGCAGCGATCGATGGGGCCGAACCTGTCATGTTCCATGCCATCCAGTTCGGCCAGCGGCCGGTGCGTGCGCCCTTCTCGCAGATCGGTAGCGAACGCCTGTTGCGCCAGCAGGATGCGTTCGATGTCAACGTAATGGAATTGACGCACCCAGGCCAGGCCCTGATCCAGTTCGTTCAATACCCCTTGCAAGGGTTCGCCCATGAACAGCAGGTCGGAGCCGATGTGGTTGCAGGCATAGCAGGACATGCCCAGGTCGCCGCCAGCCTGGCCACATTCCAATGCAGCGAAAGCTGTCTGTCGGGCGTAGGCCATCGGCCGGGTCCACGGGCAGACCTGATCGAGCGCTACCAGCGTACCTGTGCGCCCTGCTTCATAGCCGTGCTTGTTGGTGAGTGCAAGGGCCACTTCGGCATAGGCTTGCCCGTCCACATATTCACCATAGCGCTCGGCAATCATTACGCCAAACCAGGCAAACCCATAACCACAGCTTGGTGTGGTGCCATGCATCAGGGTGAGTTCGACCATTTTCGCCAGATGCAGCAAACGAATATCGTCATTGACGAAGAAGGAGGAAATCAGCGTGCTGAGCAACTCCATGGCGGCTTCGATAGGCTGGTCATTCGCTTTGGGTAAATGCACCAGATCAGCGATCTGACGTGTGCCGAGGAGTGCACGTACCTGGAAAAACGCCAAGGTCAACTGTTCCTGCGAGGGGTTGCGCTGCAGGGGAATGTCCAACAGGGTCAGACCGCTCAGGGCCTCGGTGATCGCGCCCTCGTAATCGGAGTGCAGCGTGCGCAAAGTGGCCCGTAACCGATAGGTCTTCGCGCGGTCGAGCACTGTGGTGGCGTGGCTCAGGCAATCGTCCAGGCGTCGTTGGGCGCCGGACAGATCGGCCAGGAGCATGTCGCACTCGGCAGCCAGCCATTGGGTGGCGAACGCTTGGGAGTAGAGGCTTGACCAACCCGTCTGGCCGAGCAAGTTCTCGGCAGTGCGCAGAAAACCCACGGCCTGCTCGACGGCGGCAGTGTCCCTGGCGCGTTCGGCGGCTTCGACCAACAGTTCAACGAATGCGGCACGGCGATGTGCCTCCAGCGTATCGACGTCAATACGCTGGATCTGGCTGGCGACTTCGAAAACACGTTCATGTATCTGCTCGCCCCACTGATCCAGCATGGCGCTGGCGATACGGGCATGCTCGGCAGCGCGTCCCGACTGCGCAGGAAGCTGGCAGGCGGCCTCCAGTACACGGTCGTGGGGAAACACCAGTTGCTCACGTTCGCGCAGCAGAAATCCAGCATCGACCAGGCTTTGCACATCGTGTGTCATCTGTTCTGGATCATAGGGCACTAACTGGTGCAGCAGCGATTCGTCACAGCGCCCGCCGACATAGCCGGCCGTGCGTATCACTTCACGCTCCATCGAAGGCAGCCGTTCGAGTCGCAGCACCATCAAGTCGGCGACATTGTCCGCATAGCGATAACCGTCCACCTCCTCCTGGTTCCAGACCCAGCGGCAACACTGCACGTCAAAACGCACCAGACGCTCATCGATCAACGCCCGCAATACCTGACTCACAAACAGCGGGTTGCCGGCCGTCTTGTAATGCACGACGTGTGCGAGCGCTTCAATATGCGCGGTGTCAGTGTCCAGTTCAGCGGCGATCAGTTCTGCGACCGCGGACACTGACAACGAACCGAGCATGACGCGTGTACAGGGCACCGATTGCTCACGTCCAAGTACCTTGAGCAATCCGCCCTCACCCTCGAGAGTCTGCGACTCGGTTTCGCGGTATGCCAGGAGGAGGATCAGATGTCTGGGCTGCCGATCGACGAAGGCCTGTAGGAACGAGAGGGTCGAATCGTCTGCCCACTGCACATCATCCACAAACAGCACCAGGGGTCTTCCTGGCTGAGCGAAGACTTCCAGTACATCGAGCAGGGTGCGGTTGGCGCGATCGAGCGCATGTCGGGCCGGCATGTTCGGCAGCTCAGGCGTGACACCGATGACCAGCTCAGCCTCGGGCGCCAGCTCCACCAGGACCCTGCCCCGTCCCTTTAGCCGCTCGACCAGTAGATCGCCAAGCGTCTCCAGCTCCAAAGCTGGTTTGCCTAGCAACTGGGTCATTAGCGATCTGATAATTTCCGACAGGGGTGCGTAGGGAATGTCCTGCTGCTGCAGATTGCTCTTGCCGCTGGCCCAGTAGCCGGGCGCCAGGGGCCGGATACCCTGATGGATCAGCGTCGACTTGCCGGCACCCGGCGCGCCGCCGACCAACAGAACCCGGGCGACGCCATCGCTGCGGACCTGATGCAACAATTCAATCAGCTGCGCGCGCTCGGTCTCTCGACCGAACAGAGCACCGCCGCGGGCCACAGAAGGCAACGCATCGAAAGCGCCCAGCCGAAACGCGTCGATGCGCCCATGCTCCAGCCATTGCTGTTGGCACCAGGCCAGATCCGCGGCCATCGATGCGGCGCTCTGATAACGGGCACCCGGCTCTTTCGCCAAGCCTTTGAGCAGCACTCGACAGATACCTTCCGGCAGACCGGCGACATGTCTCACCGGTGACTCCGGCTGGACGGCAGCTAGCACGTGCAGCCATTGGGATGGGTCTCGGGCAGTGAGCGGCAGGTTGCCGGTCAACGCTTGATAAAGAATCGTCGACAAGGCGTAGACATCACTGCGAGCGTCAAAACTGGCGTCATCGCGCCGCAGCTGCTCGGGGGCCAGATACGGCCATTGCTCCAAGCCAGGCAATTCAGCGATGGGCACCTCCCCACAATGGCTGTGAAAACCCAGGAGCTTGACCGAATTGGCAGCATCCACCATCAGGTGGTGGGGTTGCAGACTGGCATGTCGCACGCCCACTTTCTGCGCACAGGAAAGCGCATTGGCCGCCGCGACGGCGATGGCCAGAAAGCGCCCCAGTGGCAGCCCGGTATCACTGATCAGATCCATCAGCGGCGTCTGCGTCGAGGGATAGAGCAACAAGGGCCCCTCGGCCGAGCGGATGAATGCGACAGGGGCAATCGCCCAGGCCGGATCCAGGCACAGGTGAAAATCGCGCTCCAGCCGCTGGCATGTGGCCGGCCGCTGAATCGGCGCCCGGACGGCGATCCAGCATGTTCCCGATTGCGGGTCCTGAAGCGTGAACCAGGTCAGATCGTTTTCCCGGCGCAGCATTGCGAAGGCACAACGTTCCAGCCAGGCTTCATCGTGGACGACTTCAAGGTTGTGGGATCTGGATGCTGAGGGAACACTGCCGGGCATGAGAAATCACCGCTAAAGATTCGTTTCAGGCTGAGCCTCGAGAATATACGTACCGTTCTGGCTAGATAAATGCGGGAGAACGATCTTGTCCGTAACCGGCACCATGATGGCCGTTGAGAGGCGGTTATCGCACCTGAAAATCACGCGTGTTATCCCTCGGGATAATTGCAATATGTCGGGCTGTCCCCTAGCGTGTAGACCAGATGAATCGAAGCTTCCCCATGATTTTTCCCCAACGCAGCGTAGAGAAACGCATGATCCGACTCGGCCAAGCCACGATTTCCCTGGAACGGCGCGAAGCCTTTCGTGATGGACAGCCGTTGCGTGTCGGGGGCCGGGCGTTCGAAATCCTCTCGGTGCTGATGCAGGCCGATGGCCGGATCGTCAGCAAGGACGAATTAATCACACAGGTCTGGCCCGACACCATCGTTGAGGAAAATAATCTGCAGGTGCAGATTTCTTCGCTGCGCAAGTTGCTCGGAGAAAAACAACTTATCCAGACGGTCCCGCGCCGAGGTTACCGAATATTGAAAGAACGTGAACCGCCCATGCCCTCGTTCCATCCGATGGTTCCGGGCCCCTTGGCGTCTCAAGATCAGGAGACGATCGATCCTGACAGGGTGCCAGTGTTCATCGTGGACGATGAAACCTCCGTGCGCACAGCGCTCAGTCGATTGCTGCGAGCCGAAGGCATCGCGCACCGGATATTTGCCTCGGCGGAGGAGTTGCTTGGCGCTGATCTCAACATCGGCCCCGCTTGCCTGTTGCTGGACATAAGCCTGCCCGAGGCGACAGGGCTGGAACTGCAATCGACGCTCGGACAACGCGGGCATCCGTGGCCGGTCATTTTCATGACCGGTTTCGGCACCATCCCAATGTCGGTGCAAGCCATGAAAGCGGGAGCGGTGGAATTCCTGACCAAACCGTTTAATGACGACCAGTTGCTGGACATCCTGCGCACCACCCGTCAGCGTGCAGCGACGGCGTTCGAGCAATGGCAACGCATTCAGAGCGCCCGTCAAAGGGCGGTCCTGTTGACACCCCGTGAGCGCGAAGTACTGCCGTTGATTGTCGCAGGGCTGTCCAACAAGCACATCGCCAACCGGCTAGGCACCAGTGAAGTCACCGCCAAGGTCCACCGCAAACACATCATGGAGAAGATGCAGACGCGTTCGCTGGTCAGTCTGGTCAGCCTGTATGGCCTGATCAGCGCAGAGCCGGCGTCAGCCATGCAGGGTTCTTCATGACTATCAATACTGGCGGCGCCGCCCCCGGAGTGTCCGGCAATGCCATGATCATCGTCTGCATCGTGGACGATGACACGTCTGTGCGCAAAAGCCTGGCCAATCTGCTCCGGTCAGCGGGTTACCGCTCTCGGGTATTCGCATCGGGTGAGGAATTCCTGGCTCTCGAAAACTTCAATGATGTGGCCTGTCTGCTGCTGGATGTGAAAATGAAGGGTCTTTCCGGAATAGAGGTCATGCAAGCGCTTGCACTCCTGGACAGAAAGTTTCCGGTGATATGCATGTCGGCATACTGGGATGAAGCGACACTGACTGAATCCAGCCACTACGGCGCCAGTGAATGTCTGCGCAAACCCTTCAGCGGCGACGCGTTGCTGACTGCTGTCGAGATGGCGCTTCAACCCCGGCACTAGAGTCATCAGGATAAATACCGCCAGTGCTCGCGCCCTCACCTGTGCCGGAACAATTCGACAACACCACAATTCAGGCCGCTACAGGTTCACATCTCTGGGCGTGAATCATTTCCCCTCACCTGCAGTCGTCAAGTGACGCCCATCGCTGCCGTCACCCGATAAGCGTTCCGCTGTCTTATCGAGAAACCGCACGCTATCGCACAAACATCCCAAACCACAGCACACCTGTTCAATCTCGGCCTTGTGGAATGCGTGACCATCTCCCCACGAAAGACCCGATGACTTTTTCATCAGCTCAACGGCACTTGTCGTCGAGCAACCCAAATAACCCTCGCCAATACTTAAGGAAAAATATCATGGCCCTCGCAAAAGCAGCTCCAGGCAAAACCCTTCTTACCCCAACTGACCATACCTTGATCATGATCGACCATCAGTCGCAAATGTCCTTCGCGACCAAGTCGATTGATGCTGTGACCCTGCGTAACAACGCCGCGCTGGTAGCCAAGGCCGCCCGGGGCTTCGAAGTGTCGACCATCCTCACCACCGTTGCCGAAAAAAGCTTTTCCGGCCCGATCTTCGACGAGATCAAGTCAGTGTTTCCGGACCACAAAGTGATCGACCGCACCAGCATGAACACCTGGGAAGACGAACGCATCGCCGTTGAAGTCAACGCCTTCGGAAAACAGAAAATCGTCCTCGCCGGACTGTGGACCTCCGTGTGCATCGTCGGCCCGGCGCTGTCAGCTATCGATCAAGGCTTTGAGGTGTACTTCATCGCCGATGCCTGTGGCGATGTCTCCATTGAAGCCCATGAAATGGCCGTGCAACGCATGATCCAAATCGGCGCCCGCCCAATGACAGCACTGCAATATCTGCTGGAGCTGCAACGTGACTGGGCTCGCAGCGAAACCTACGAGGAAACCGTCAAGACTTCGATCGCCAATGGCGGCGCCTACGGCCTGGGGCTGATCTACGCCAAAACCATGTTCCAGGCCTCTGAAGGCCATTGAGCAATGACAGCGGCTGCGCACAGGCGTAGCCGCTTTTTCACGCCTTTCTCATTGCAACCAGGACGCAAGCCATGAGTCTTCTCAAACACCTCCCCTCCTACTTCAAGGGCTCACTGATGGCCCTGGGTCTCACGCTTTCAGGCAATCAAGCCCAGGCGGCGCCACCGCCGCCACTGCAAACCCAGGCCCCCGGCTATCAGCGCCTGGCGGTGGGTGAGTACGAAGTTACCGCGTTGTTCGATGGCTACAGCGACCTCGGGCCGACGCTGCTCAAAGGCCTTTCGCAGAAAGACATTCGCGCCATGCTCGAACGCAAGTTCATTTTTACCCCAGGCATGCCGACCGCGTTCAACGCATTCCTGATCAACACCGGTAAAAACCTTGTGCTGGTGGATGCCGGTGCCGGTGCTTGTTTCGGCGGAACCGCGGGCTGGCTGCCCGACAACATCCGCGCTGCCGGTTACCAACCTGAGCAAGTGAATACCGTGTTGCTCACCCACATGCATGTCGATCATGTCTGCGGCCTGATCAATACCAAGGACGAGCCGGTGTTCGCCAACGCCACCGTGTATGCAGCGAAACCGGAGGCCGATTACTGGCTCAGCCAGGAAAACCTGGACAAGGCCCCAAAAGACGCCCGTGGCTTCTTCGAGGTCGCCCGTAAATCGGTGGCCCCCTATGTCGCCGTCCACCGGTTCAAAACCTTCACCCCCGAGCAGTCGCTGGTGCCCGGCGTGACCGCGGTCAGCCTGCCCGGCCATACACCCGGCAGCAGTGGTTACACGTTCAGCTCCAACGGCCAGAGCATTCTGTTCATGGGTGACATGGTCCACAGCTTCGCCGTGCAGTTCCAGCATCCAGAAGTGAGCATCGGCTTCGATGTCCAGGGTAAACAGGCCGTCGTGACGCGTGAAAAACTGTTCAAACAGGTCGCTCATGACCGTACCTGGGTTGCTGGTGCTCACTTGCCCTTCCCTGGTATCGGGCATATCAGCGGTCGCGAAAAAGCCTTCGCCTGGGTGCCCGTCGAATACGGTCCTTACCAGCGAGCGAAAAATGTTCCGCTGATCCAGTGATCCCCCCTGGACATAATCCGACTTCACCGCGGGAGTTCCCACTCCCGCCCTGCATATAAAGGTCCGTGTGCAGTGCAGATATATGCATCCAAAAATCTCAACGCGACCGGACCCTGGGCGCCCTTGTGGTTGGGCATATTGCTCACCAGTACAGCCGGAACCGTGATAGCCGCTGAGCCCGTACACACCGCACAAGGTTTGCTGGCAGGGTCGACGCTTGAGGTGCTCAGCCGAAACTTTTACCTCAACAATGACTATCGATCGCCCTCGCCGGCAGACAAGAGTTACAAACAGGAATGGGCTCAGGGTTTCATCACCTCGTTCGAATCCGGGTTCACCCCTGGCATGATTGGAGTGGGTATCGACGCCCATGGATTTCTCGGTTTGAAACTGGACGGCGGCAAGGGGCATTCCGGAACGGGATTGTTGCCTCTGGATCATGACGGACGCAGCGAAGACAACTACTCCAGTAGTGGTGGAGCCCTGAAGTTGCGAGTCTCTCGCACCATCCTGGCGTTCGGTGAAATGACTGTGGAAACGCCGGTCTTCGACACGGCCGACAAACGCCTGCAACCGGAATACGCCACGGGCTTGTTGATCGACAGCCGTGAAATCGATGATGTGCATCTGGTGGCCGGTCACTTCACTGCTTTCAAGAATCTGGATGCGTCCACCAGCAAGGGCGACTTTTCCGGCTACGGTGTGAGCACTGGTACGGGCGGCATCGATTTTATCGGGGCCAACCTGTTCGAAGATCGCCCAGTGGGCGGTGCCTTTTATGCGTCGCAACTGAGCGACACCTGGCGTCAGTACTACGCCAACCTGCACCTGAAACAGTCCGGTTTTTTCCTCGACGGCAATCTTTACCAGACTCAGGACTATGGCGAGGCCGTAGCAGGAGCGATCAATAACAGCGCCTACAGCCTGTCGGGCAAATACACCACCGGAGCCCAAGCCTTCACCCTCGCCTATCAAAAAATCAACGGCGACACACCCTTCGACTTCGTCGGTGGTGATTCCATCTACCTGGCCAACTCGATCAAGTACGCTGATTTCAACGGCCCCCATGAACGCTCCTGGCAGGTGCGCTACGACTTCGACCTCGGCACTTTCGGCCTGCCCGGCTTGAAATTCATGGCCCGCTACGTGACCGGGCGTGGCATCGACGGTACCCAGGCACCCAAGGGCGGCGCTTATAACCCGTTCGACCCGCGCACTGGCGATTACCAACCTCAACAAGGGGATGGCGGCCGGCATTGGGAACGCGATATAGACCTGCGCTACATCGTGCAGTCGGGCCCGGCCAAGGACTTGTCCGTGCAGCTGTCCCATGTGACGCATCGAGCAAATAACGCTCAGGCCGGCGATGACATCGATCGGGTTTATGTGGTTATTGAGTACCCGCTCAAGCTGGGATCGCTTTGAGCCTTCAAGGTATTAGCCCCCAGCGCCGCTATACTTACGACGCCAACGGCAACCTTGCCGGTATCGACGACAGGCGCAAAGGCAACCGCAGCTATCACTACGATCCGCTCGACCGCCTGATCAACGTCCGTGGCGCCACCCCGGAAAGCTTCGCCCATGGCCCGGCAGGCAACCTCCTCGGCCAAGGCGAGCAACCAACCGCGAACCTGGCCAACGTCAAAGGCAACCGATTACACCTTTTAGGATGTGTACTTCTAGTCAGGCAGAGAGGAGAGCACGATGAGCAACGAACAGGAGGCACCTGAGACCAAAGGTGTTGCGGTGAAGTTACTTGCAACGGTAGACCTCGGCCCTGAGATCGAGGGCATGGCAGGGCGCCAACTTAGAATGCGTATGGTGACCATCGAGCCTGGAGGCGTCTTCGGGCCGATTCACAACCATAAAGACAGACCCGGCACCGTCTACATACTGCAAGGAACGATCACTGACCATCGAAATGGAGTCGCCACGGACTATGGGCCGGGAGTGGGCTGGCCCGAGGATAGGAACACCACACACTGGCTTGAGAACAGAGGCACGATTGCGGCGGTGGAGATCTCGGTCGATATTGTCAGGCAACCGTAAGCTCAGGCCCGACAACACAGTCGGGCCTGATACGCGACTCAACGCCAAACTGATACGCCAATGGGCCGGATCACCGACATGACCCGGGATTCTGACGGTTCACCAGCAACCTGATCGCTCTGATTGACCTGCCAACCAATGACGACAGGGCATGTCGTTCGAAATGTTCAGAATCGTCCCTATCTCCATAGGCAATGGATTAACCTCCGCGCCTGCATCACCCATGACTGACTCAACTACGCTTTGAGTGAGGGTTGTAGGCTGTCATACCCGCAACTGGAGGTCCCGTGAACAGTCACTGGTGGTGCCGCCTGCTCTTGCTAATCATACTGATCGGGTTACCGACGGGTTCGACGATGGCGGCAGGCAGTGTCGTGGTACTGACCGTCAACGATGCTATCGGTCCGGCCAGTGCCGACTACGTGGAGCGCGGCTTGGCGCGTGCGGTGACCGAGGGCGCGCAGTTGGTGGTCATCCGCCTCGACACCCCCGGCGGGCTGGACACCTCGATGCGCTTGATTATTAAGGCGATTCTGGCCAGCCCCTTGCCAGTGGCAAGTTTCGTCGCCCCCAGTGGCGCACGTGCGGCCAGCGCCGGCACCTATATTTTGTATGCCAGCCACATTGCCGCGATGACCCCCGGCACCAACCTGGGCGCTGCTACACCGGTGCAGATCGGCGGCCTGCCCGGGACCGCGCCCGAATCGCCGGGCTCACCCACCACCGACAAGGATTCTGCGCGTGAGCCGCAAGATGCCTTGACTCGAAAACAGATCAACGATGCGGCGGCTTACATCCGTGGCCTTGCGCAACTCCGCGGACGCAATGCCGACTGGGCCGAACAAGCGGTACGTGAATCGCTTAGCCTGTCGGCCCACGAAGCGCTAAAACTCAAGGTGGTCGATTATGTGGCCAATGACGTGGCAGACCTGCTCAAGCAACTGGACGGCAAGAGCCTGAATGTCTCTGGTCAAATGTTGAAGCTGAACACCGCCGGGGCTGCACTCATCGACCATGCGCCTGATTGGCGCACACAACTGCTGGCGGTGATCACTAACCCCAGCGTAGCGTTGCTGCTGATCATGTTCGGGGTCTATGGCTTGATCTTCGAATTCATGAACCCAGGGTCGGGTGTTGGTGGGGTGCTCGGTGGCATCTGCCTGTTGCTGGGGCTGTATGCCCTGCAATTGTTGCCCGTGAATTACGCCGGGGTCGGACTGATCCTGCTAGGGATCGCCTTCATGATCGCCGAGGCGTTTCTACCGAGTTTCGGTGTAATCGGCTTCGGTGGGGTGGTTGCTTTTGTAGTGGGCGCAGTGATTTTGATGGACACCGATGTACCGGGCTTCGGCATTCCGTTGACGCTGATCATCGGCATGGCACTGATCAGCGCCCTATTGCTGATGACGCTGGTCGGCATGGCGCTCAAAGCCAGACGCCGTACCTTGGTCAGCGGCGATGCGGGCTTGGTCGGCAGCCAGGCCACGGTGACGGGACTGCTGCCGGGTCTGCCGATGAGCGGCTGGGTGCAATTGCAGGGCGAAAGATGGCAAGTACAGAGCCGCTCGCCCCTGCACCTGGGCCAGCAGGTCCGGGTGGTGGCGCGCACGGGCGTTATGCTGGAGGTCGTTGCGCTGGAGGAAACGCCATCACGAGGAGATTGATCGGTGTTCGTCGAATTGGGTTTTGGCGCGCGGCTAGCCGCACGGCTGATGCCACCCAACAAGCTAACCTGCTGACCCGTCGCGGCCGCGATGTGGCCCGAGACACCCGAGAGGCTATCGAGCGCCTCTCCGAAGTTGTCGGCGAGACAAGTCTGACAGTTGCACAGCTGGCCAGGGACAGCAACGAAATAGGGACAGTCGTTGACGTGATCAAAGGCATCGCCGATCAGACCAATCTGCTGGCACTGAATGCCGCCATCGAAGCAGCGCGCGCCGGCGACATGGGCCGGGGTTTCGCTGTCGTGGCCGACGAGGTTCGCCAACTGGCCCAACGCACCTCGCAATCCACCACCCAGATCCATGATCTGATCACCAAGCTCCAGACATCATCCAACAGTGCCGTGCAGACCATGGAGAGAGGTCATCGTCAGGCCCAAGAAGGTGTGACCTGGGTACTTGAGGCAGACAAGGCATTGGTGGGCATCAGCGAAGCGGTCTCCCACATCACCGACATGACCACCCAGATAGCCGCGGCCACTGAAGAGCAAACTGCAGTCGCCGAAGAAATCAGCCGAAACATCAGCACGATCGCAAACTTGGCTGATCAAACCTCGGAACAGGCGCACCAATCGGCAGATCTGAATAAGGAACTGACCAAGACCGCGGCCACGCAGTACTCATTGGTTGAACGGTTTAACCGATAACCGATAACCGATCAATCCTCATGGAGAGGCCCGCCTCATGCGGGCTTTTACCCGCGTTTTCGTATCCGGCCTGTCATGCCTTCGTCACACCCACTATGCACAATGCGGTCAGCCAAAAGGATTTGGCCCCATCGACAGAGAGCCCGGCCAAGTGCCGTTTTTTTTCGTTCCAGCGACATGCTTTTCACGAAATGCTCACAAAACAGAGCGCAGATTGAACGGACAAAAGGATTTGACCCCATACAGAGAGCCCGCCATGCACGACGCCATGCGCGGGCTTTTTGTTGTCAGCCATTCCCGCTGCTAAGCTCTCCACTCCCTCGAACGGAGTCGAAGCGATGCCCTCCCCTGAATACTCTCTCCCCGATGCTCTTGAACGCCTGCACCACAACCAACTCGCCCTGGAGGCTGCGCTGATGGAGCTGACCTCACTGGTTGAGAAACAACGCCATGCCGCGGCTGGCGACAACGTCCGCGGCGCGCTTCACACGATCGGTGAGAACGCCGGACACATCAAGCAGGGCTTGGCCAAGCTGAGGGCTCAAGGCCCACACTGATCAAGGCGGCCCCGATGGAAAGGCGGGAATAGCCAAAGAAAGACTTTTCTTTAGACGAAAAAATGGACCTCTTTCCAGAGATCCATTTTTTTTAATGCCTGGAGCGGGAAACGAAACTTCCATCTAGCGTCCGACTTATGGAAACCCAAGGGGTTCTTTTATTCCTGAGGCAGGAATGGATTTATTTTCAAGGTGTATAAAAATTTTTGAAATCGTCACTACCCCTTTCAAATACATCAGCCAACTTATTAATGCATAACCCAGCATCAAATCATTGAAGGGATCAATACTCCATCACGCAGTCTCCTTACAAACACGCCCATTACCACATCATACAGCCACCGAAACGTCATCATTAGATGCACTCTAACACTCCACACTTCCCACGAATAACATAACATCTTAATAACACTCAAATTAACACTAACAAGCCTCGCTGACTTTTTATAACAATCATTGACACCCAGACGCCGGCATCCTAGATTAATGGCACTCTGCCAACGCCAAGACGATACATCAACTTTGTTAAGTTAATGGAATGCTGAGTTTCTGAGTTATTTCATTCCTGGTACAACGCATGAAATATGTTGACGATATTACGAAACTCTTTACACGTTTTGGCGCCAATGCGCAGAGTTACCAGGAAATACAACCAAACTATAAAGATTTTAAAGACGACCCGATTACACCTGTACTGGCTGAGCCAGAACCGTCGGTAGCCTTGCCTCCCCCAACATCAACGCCAACGCCCCCTGTGTTTTTACTGGACAAGCCACAGCCTTCTTTATTAATTGGCGCGCCCAAATCCCCTCCCCTGACCGAGCCACCTGCGAGTTCTGGTATGGGTGACCGTCAGCGATTGAGCGACCTGTTGCGTGAACTCAACCAGGTTCGTCGAGACGGTCTGCCAGAAACGACTCGCAAGCGGACCAAGGCGAAGGTCATTGCTATCGTTTCGGCGAACGGTGGGGTGGGTAAAAGCACCGTCGCCGCAGGCCTGGCAAAAACACTTCGGCGCCCTGGCGGGCGCACCATCGCGATTGATCTGGACCCTCAGAACGCGCTGTCCAGCCACTTGGGTATCACCAGGCAGGTTCCCGGGCTGATCCAGCTCAAAGAGCAAGGCGCAGACTGGGGCGCTCATCGCCTGCCGGGCTTTAGCGACAGTGAGTGCCTGCCCTTCGGCACTGGCGATATGAACGATCGGCGCTTGCTCAGGCAGTTGATGCTTGAAGATTCTGACTGGTTGAATCAGCACCTTTCGTCAATGAACCTCAGCGAAAACGATACCGTGATCCTGGACACGCCTTCGGGTGCGACCGTCTATTCGCAACAGGCACTCGACGCCGCCGATCTGGTGCTGGTGATGACGGTGGCCGACGCGGCCTCCTATCTGGCACTGGACACCATGACCCAGTGGCTGGAAACCACCCGACGACGCGCGCAGCGGCACCGGTATGTGCTCAACCAACGGGATGACTCGCGTTCGTTCAGCAGGGACATGGGTGTGCTGTTTGTGCGGCGGCTCGGCGCTGACCTGATCGGGACGATTCGTCTCGATCACCAGTTCAACGAGTCGCTGGCCTATGGTCGGGACCTCCTCCAGTACGCGCCTTTGAGCATTGGCTGTCAGGACATTCTGTCGCTGTCAGGCGCGGTCCGTGCCCTGCTTTTCGCGGATGCTACCAACCAGCAGGGCACGCCATGACCGCCCAGCTGAATCAGCTACCCGCAAAGACGTGGTGGTTGCAGGGGCTACTGGATACTTTCCAGGATCGCGTCAGTCGATGGCCCGTGCGTTGGCGCCAAGGCCTGAAGATCTCAGCCGGGCTGATCGCGGTATTGTTGGTGCTGGGCATCCTCACTGCGCCGCTGAATCTGTATTCCCAGGCCGCGTTTGCCGCCGTCTGTTTTGCCGCCAGCCTGGTCATCCGCAAGCAAGCCGGGCGTCTGGCGATCCTGACCCTGATCACCCTCTCGCTGATCGCTTCGTTGCGTTACATGTACTGGCGCCTGTCCGACACCCTGAACTTCGACAACTGGCAGGATGCCGTATTTGGCTACGGGCTGGTGCTGGCCGAACTGTATGCCTTGCTCGTCCTGGTCTTCGGCTATGTACAGACCGCCTGGCCGTTGCACCGCAAACCGCAGTTTCTGCAACAGCCGCCCGCAGAATGGCCGACGGTAGACGTCTTCATACCCACCTATAATGAATCATTGGGTATCGTCAAACTGGTGGTGCTCGCAGCTCAGGCCATTGACTGGCCCGAGGGCAAACTGCGGGTGCACATGCTCGATGACGGACGCCGGGAAGAATTCAAGGTTTTCTGTCAGCAGATTGGTGTCAACTACATTACCCGCGACAACAATCAACATGCCAAGGCCGGCAACCTCAACGAGGCACTCAAAGTCACCGATGGCCAGTTCATTGCCATATTCGACGCCGACCACGTGCCCACCCGCTCCTTCCTGCAGATCACCATGGGCTGGTTTTTAAAGGACCCGAACCTGGCGTTGCTGCAAACGCCGCACTTTTTCTATTCACCCGATCCGTTCGAAAAAAACCTCGATACCTTTCGCTCGGTACCCAACGAAGGTGAGCTGTTTTACGGCCTGGTGCAGGACGGCAACGACCTGTGGAACGCGGCCTTCTTCTGTGGCTCGTGCGCGGTCATGCGGCGGACTCATTTGCTGGAAGTCGGTGGCATCGCCACCGAAACCGTGACCGAGGATGCGCACACGGCACTCAAGCTCAATCGCCGTGGTTTCAATACCGCTTACCTCGCCGTTCCACAAGCGGCGGGACTGGCCACCGAAAGCCTTTCCCGACACATCAGCCAGCGCATACGCTGGGCGAGAGGCATGGCGCAGATTTTTCGGACCGACAATCCATTGTTTGGCAAAGGACTGAATCTGGGGCAGCGCATCTGCTACCTCAACGCCATGATGCACTTTTTCTACAGCCTGCCCCGCCTGGTGTTCTTGACTGCCCCCTTGGCCTATCTGTTTTTCGACGCGCAGATTTTCCATGCCTCGGCGTTGATGGTCACGGTCTATGTACTGCCGCATATTTTCCATTCCAGCCTGACCAACTCCAGCATTCAGGGGCGCTTCCGCCATTCCTTCTGGAACGAAGTATATGAGTCGGTATTGGCCTGGTACATCATGCGACCGGTGCTGTTGGCCCTGATCAGCCCTTCGCTGGGCAAGTTCAACGTGACCGACAAGGGCGGCACCCTCGATAAGGACTATTTCAACTGGAAGCTCGCGCGGCCTTACATCGTCCTGCTGACCTTGAACATGATCGGTCTGGCGATCGGCGTGGTGAAACTGGTCGGAAGTGATTTGGCCGAGGCCACTACCCTGCTGATCAACCTGGCCTGGACCGTGTACAACATCGTCATCGTCAGCACCGCCGTGGCGGTAGCCACTGAATCCTCTCAGGTACGCAACGAACCCAGAGTGCCCGCGGATCTGCCCGTGCGCGTCTATCGCGAAGACGGCACCTGGTTTGATTGCGTAACACGGGACTTCTCACAAAACGGCGTGGGTCTGGCACTGCCACCGCAGGTTCTGCTCAGCGTCAATGAGAAGCTGCGGCTGTGCATTCTGCGCACACCGCCCTCAAGCCTCTTTCCCGCAAAAACAGTCTTCAGCAACGACAACGTGGCGGGCGTGCAATTCGAGGCTTTGACCCTGCGCCAGCAAAGTGAGCTGGTGCGTCTGACTTTTTCACGGGCCGACACCTGGGCCAACACGTGGGGTAACGGCCGCCTCGATGCGCCAATGTCGGCGTTGCGCGAGGTCAGCAGCATTGGCTTTCGCGCCATCCTGCGCTTGTTCGTTGCAGCCCTAAAGGACAGCCAGGCGCTGCTGCGCAAACGCCCGGACACTCCATCATCTATCGACTCCACCGCGGACACGCAACGATCTTGAAGCCTTCCACTCGCCGGACCTTTCTTCCTCGTCGCTCACTCATGCTGATCACCTGCTCGCTAGTGGGCTGGAGCGGCTGGGCATTGAGCGCTGCCGCCCAAATCAACGCCACAGAGCCGGCGATGATGCCGGTTACAGCGTTGCCCGGGACCGATGCCCCGAGCAACAGCTATACCCGCACCCTCAAGGAGCTGGGCAAAAGCTATTCGATGACCCTTAAAGGCGTGGAGGCTACCGACAGTGTGAATTTCGATGTGCGTGCCGATGAAGTCGTCACGGCGGCGCAGGTCACGCTGCAGTACAGCTACTCACCGGCGCTGCTGGCCGATCTTTCGCAGATCAATGTGCTGGTCAACGATCAAGTGGCCGCCAGCCTGCCCCTCCCGAAGGAAGAGGCCGGTAAATTGCAGACCCGGACCGTGCAGATTCCTCCGCAGACCATCACCGAATTCAATCGGCTCAGCCTGCAGTTCATCGGTCACTACACGATGCAATGTGAAGACCCTTTGCACTCCAGTCTGTGGGCCAGGATCGGCAACGAGAGTCAGCTGAGCCTCCAGGTGTCCTCGATTAAACAGCCCAACGACCTGTCCGCCCTGCCGCTGCCCTTGTTCGATCGTCGAGACGCCTCGCCCCTGAAGCTGCCCTTCGTGTTCGCCACGCGCCCCGGCGGCCCTGAGCTTGAGGCCGCCGGTATCCTGTCGTCCTGGTTTGGCGCCCTGGCCAGCTACCGCGGCGCAACCTTCCCCGCCAGCCTCACCAGCCTGCCGGCCAACGGCAACGCCGTGGTGTTCGTCAGCGGCAGCGAATCAACGACCATGAGTGGCTTACCGATCAAAGAGGCCACGGGGCCGACATTGACACTCGTGAGCAACCCCAATGATGCTCAGGGCAAACTGCTGATTGTCTCCGGGCGCGATGGCGCCGATCTCAAGGTCGCCGCCACAGCGCTGGCCCTCGGTAGCTCGGCCTTTTCCGGGCAGAGCGTAGTGATCGACCGGATCGACTCGCTCAAGCCACGCCGACCGTATGACGCGCCTAACTGGCTGCCCTCCGATCGGCCGGTTCGCCTGGGTGAACTGGCGACGCCCGCAGAGCTCAATGTGTCGGGTTATAACCCGGGACAAATGACGGTTGCGCTGCGCTTGCCGCCCGACCTGTTCAACTGGCGTGAGCCCGGTGCGCAACTTGACCTGAAATACCGCTATACGCCGCAACCGGTCTCCACCAACTCCTCGTTGCTGGTCAACTTCAACGACACCTTCATCAAGTCGATCGATCTGCCCTCGATCGAGAAACTCGGCAACAGCGACAGCCTGCTGGCGATGCTCAAAACCGATGACAGTCTGGCCCGTACGTCGCGCATGCTGTTGCCGCTCAATTCCGTAGCGCTGCAATCACGCCTGCAATTTCGCTTCATGTATGACTACATCAAACAGGGCGAATGCCGCGACATCATCATCGACAACATGCGCGGTGTGATCGACCCGGACTCGACCCTGGACCTCAGCCAATACGAACATTTCATGGCTATGCCCAACCTTGGGGTGTTCAAGGACAGTGGCTTCCCATTCACTCGCATGGCCGACCTCTCTGAAACATCGGTGATCCTGCCCAACGAGCCAGGCCCGGCCGATCTGAGCGCCTATCTGACCCTGCTGGGCCGCTTCGGCGACTCCACCGGTTATCCGGCCACCGGCGTGAAGGTGGTCCACGCCGACCAGGTGGCCGAGCAAAGCGACCGGGATTTGCTGGTGCTCGCCTCGGGCAACAATCAGCCACTGCTTGAGCAATGGCAAAGCCTGCTGCCGGCCAAGGGCGAAGACGCTGCGCAGTACTTTGAACTGTCTGACCTGCCCTTGCGTCTGCGCAACTGGATCAGCCCGGATACGAAAACCAACCTGCGTGAAGCGCGCAGCAGCTTCAGGTTTACCGCTGACGACGGCAGTGCTTATCTGACTGGATTCGAATCGCCGCTCAAGAGTGGCCGCAGTGTGGTGTTTATCGCCAGCGCAAGGCCCAACGGCTTGGCCGACGTAACCAACGCCCTGCTCAGCAGCGAAGAAAACGCCCGCGAGTTGCAAGGCAGCCTGGTGGTGGTCAGGGGCAAGCATGTCGAGTCGCTGGTCGCCGAGCAGGATTACTACGTCGGGAGCCTGGGCCCATTGCGCTATCTGCAGTGGTACCTCTCGCAAAACGTAGTGGCGCTCATGCTGTTCACGCTCCTCGGGATCCTGCTGCTTGCTTCGATGGCCTACCTGGCCCTGCGCTTACGGGCCAAACGTCGTCTTGGTCAATGAGCCGCGCATGCCTGTGTCGTCCATGAGCAGCGGGGGTATTTCACTTCGCCAGTGCCTGCGCGGTAACACGCGCAGGTTGGGCGCCGTGCTTGCGCTTGCCCTGCTGGCGCCTGCGATAGCGGCCGGGAAATCCTGTGAGTCGCCAGCCTGGCCACTGTGGCAAACCTATGCAACGCGCTTCGTCCAGGCCGACGGCCGGGTTCTGGAATCGAGCCAGGAAAACAATCACAGCACCTCTGAAGGGCAGTCCTACGGCATGCTCTTCGCACTGATCGGCAACGATCAGCCACGCTTTGACAAACTCTGGCGCTGGACCTCAGCCAACCTCGCAGGCTCCGCCACCGCCACACGCCTGCCGGGCTGGTTATGGGGGCAAGGCACGGACGGTCAGTGGCGCCTGCAAGACGCCAATTCGGCCGCCGACGCCGACCTGTGGATCGCCTACGCCTTGCTCGAAGCCGCACGCCTGTGGCATCGGCCGGACTATCACCAGGACGCCCTGCACCTGATGGCGACGATTGAAGCGCAATTGGTCGTCAAGCTCCCCGGGCTGGGCCCGATGGTGTTGCCTGGACCACAGGGCTTCGTCCAGCCGGACGCTCTCTGGCGCCTGAACCCCAGCTACCTGCCACTGCCACTGTTACGACGGCTGGCCAAGGAAGCACCCTCCGGGCCCTGGCAAGCGATTGCCAACAACACCGCGACGATGATTGCCCAATCCAGCCGCCACGGTTTCGTCGCTGACTGGGTCGGTTATCAAGGCACGTCAGCGCAATCGGGTGCCTTCACAAGCGACCCGATCCACGGCGACACGGGCAGCTACGATGCCATTCGCGTGTACCTCTGGCTGGGCATGAGTGATACCTCTGGACCGCCGGCAGCGCTCCTGCTCAAACGGCTGGACGGCATGGCCCGCAGCACTGTCGCAACGGGTTCTCCCCCAGAAACAGTCCAGGTTCTCCACGACACTGTTCAGGGTCAGAGCCCGTTCGGATTCTGGGCTGCACTGATTCCCTACCTTGAGGCCAAGGGCCAACCCGGGTTGGCCGATCAGCAACGACGCCGCGTAGAACTCGCCTTGCACGAGGCACTGGCCAGGCCTGATGGCGAAGCCGGTCCGCCGCGTTACTACAACTTCATGCTCAGCCTGTTCGCCCTCGGATGGGCAGATAAACATTACCGATTCCGGGAAGACGGAACGCTGAAACTCTCCTGGGAGACCGCATGCACGCCCACCACCGCACGCTAGCCATCGCCGTCATGAGCGCATGGACGGCTGCTGCACACGCTCAAAGTCCGACACCACAGGCATTACTCGTCGAGCAAGGGCAGTACTGGCAGTTGCACAAAAACCCTCAACGCGCTGCGGAAGTCTGGCTCAAAGTCCTGCTGTTGGACCCGGCCCAGGTTGACGCACTGTATGGCCTGGGCTTGATTGGCGTGCAACAGGGCAAGCCACAACAGGCGCAGCAATACCTCGCCCGCTTGCAGGCCTTCCAGCCCCCGCCTCGGCAGGCACTGCAATTGGCGCAGGACATCAGCGTGGCCCAACCGCAGAACCAGCAGCGTCTGGAAGAGGCTCGGCGCCTCGTCGATGCCGGTGAGCGTGACAAGGCAACTGCAGTGTTTCGCTCGCTGTTCGATGGCCGTCCACCTCAAGGTACGATCGGCCGCGAGTATTACAACAACCTTGCCTTCAATCAGGCTGACTGGGCTGAGGCACGCAGCGGACTTGAGCGCCTGCAACGCGAGATGCCCAACGACTCGATCGTCGCGCTGTTTTACGCCAAGCATCTGGTGCGCCGTGAAGACAGCCGTGCCGAGGGTATTCGCGCCCTGGCCGCGCTGACCCAGCGTGCCGACATTGCCGGTGATGCCGACGAAAGCTGGCGCCTGGCGCTGACCTGGATCGGTCCGCCCAATCCGGCACAAGTGCCGTTGTTCGAGGCGTACCTCAAGACGCATCCGGATGACGTGGAAATCCGGGCGCAGATGAACAAGGGCAAGCAACAGGTGGCAACGACGGCCAGCAAGGAATGGCAACCGCCTGCCGAAGTCGCGCGCGGCCTGAAGGCGCTCAAAGAAGGCGATCAGGCCACCGCCGAACAGGCTTTTCAAGCACGCTTGAAAAGCCGGCCCGACGATGCTGACGCACTGGGTGGCCTTGGGGTTATTCGCCAGCAGCAACACCGACTGGCCGAAGCGGAAAAGCTCTTGAGTCAGGCCACACGACAAAACGACGGCAGCCGCTGGCAAGTTGCGCTGAACGAAGTGCGCTACTGGTCAGCATTGCAGCAGGCCCGCGACGCCCAGGCCAAAGGCCAGACAGCCCAGGCACAGGTCTTGGTCAACCAGGCACTGCGGCTCAATCCAAACGGGGTAGATGCTCGCCTCGCCCTGGCAGATATTCAGGCCAGCGCGGGCCAGTTCGATGACGCTCAGCGCAACTATCGGCAGATTTTGAACCAGCGCCGCGACGACCCTCAAGCACAGGAAGGACTGGTCAATGTGCTGCTCAAGAGCGGCAAGAACGATGAAGCCCTGCAACTGATCAACAGCCTGCCCGCCACCGGACAGGCAAAGATCGGCCAGTCCGCGCGCCTGCAAGCCTTGCGCGCGACGCAACTGGCCGCCCTCGCCGAACAACGCAACGACCTGCCCGCTGCGCGCAATGCCTTGCAAGACGCGCTGCGCGTTGAGCCGGACAACATCTGGACACGTTTCGCCCTGGCCCGCCTGAACCTGGCGATGGGCGAACCGCAAAAGGCTCGAGACCTGATCAACGCCATGCTCCAGGCCCGCCCCGACAATGCCGATGCGCTTTACGTCAGCGCCTTGCTGTCGGTGCAGATGGGTGAGTGGAAAGCCGCCCAGACAACGTTGGGACGCTTGCGCCCCGATCAGCGCACCCCGGACATGGACGCGCTGGCCGCTGATGTCAGCCTCAACCTGCAACTGCGCCAGGCGATCGAGTTGGGCAAGCGCGGACAGCGCCAGGAAGCCCTGACCTTGCTCGATCGTATTCAGCCGACGGCCAACAACAGTCCCGATCGCATGGCGAGCCTGGCCTCGGCGTATGTCGACATCGGCGAGCCAACCCGTGCGCTGGCCCTCATGCGCGGCCAGTTGCAAAACACCACGGCGCCCTCGGCGGACTTCATCCTGCAATACGCGGCGGTCCTGCTTAAAACCGGAGAAGACGCACAGGTCAACGAGATTCTGCGCGACCTTCAGAACAGGCCCTTGAACGCACCGGCTCGCAAGCGTTTCGACGACCTGCTCTATCTCTATCGCATCCGCCAGGCTGACCAACTGCGTGAACGAGGCAATCTGGCCAGCGCTTATGACACGCTAGCGCCCGCACTGGCGCAACGTCCCGGTGATAGCGCTGCCGTCGCGGCCCTGGCGCGGATGTACTCGGCCAACGGTGACACGGCAAAAGCCCTCGAACTCTACAAACCGCTATTACAACGTCAGCCAAACGACCCACAACTGCTGTTGGGTGCCGCCGACGCGGCGGTGTTGGCACAGGACACGGCCTTTGCCGAACAGGCACTGCAACAGCTGCTCAAGACTGAATCCGGCAACCCTCAAACGCTGACAGAGGCCGCCCGCCGCTACCAGAACATGGGCCAGACCGGCACGGCGACCGATCTGCTGCGCAAAGCGGTGGCCATTGAACAGAGCGAGAAACGCAGGAACCAGGGAGGCCAACTGGCCGGCTCGACGGTGGCGCCCAACCCTTTTGCCGGGGTGTCAGGTCCGCGTAACGAGGTCAGTCGCGACACCTTGCTGGCGGCGATCCCGCCACCGGTTCAGGAGATGCCGGGCAGCGTGAGGTCTCACACCCCTTTTGGCATCGACGCCCCGCCACGGCCACAGCAGGCAAGCAATCGATTCGAGTCGCAGCTGCCGCGCGCAGCACTGGTGAGCGAGGACATCAGCCCCGCGCAACTGGCGCTGAATAAAATCCTTCAGGAGCGCAGTGCCTACGTCACCCAGGGCGTGAGCATTCGCAGCAACAACAGTGAGTCGGGGTTGAGCAAACTGACCGATATTGAAACACCGTTGGAAATCAATATCCCGCTGGATGAAAGCCGCGTCGCCCTGCGCGTGACGCCGGTCTCGCTGAACGCCGGCAGTGTCAGCGGCGATGCACTGTCGCGCTTTGGCAGCGGTGCGCAGAGCGACGGTGTCGGCTCGCAAAAAGCCGAGGGTGTCGGCCTTTCCGTCGCTATTCAAAGGCCCGCGGATGGGTTCAAAGCTGATCTGGGCACCACTCCGCTCGGCTTCAAATACACCACCGCCACTGGCGGCATCAGCATTGATCGCCCCGTGAGCGACTCCTCTAATGTCCGTTACGGCGTGAGCGTTTCCCGGCGTCCGGTGACTGACAGCGTCACCTCGTTTGCCGGCACCACGGACAAACGCAGCGGGCAGTCCTGGGGCGGCGTGACCGCCAATGGCGGGCGTGGCCAGTTGAGCTTTGACGACAACGAAGTCGGCGCCTACGGCTACGCCTCCTGGCACCAGCTATTGGGCAACCATGTCGAGTCCAACAGCCGCAGTGAGCTGGGCAGCGGTGTCTACTGGTACCTGCAAAATGCAACGGACAGCAAGCTGACCGTCGGCCTGAGCATGACCGGCATCAGCTACGCCAACAATCAGGACTATTTCACCTATGGCCACGGTGGCTATTTCAGCCCTCAGACGTTCTTCGCCCTGGGCGTGCCAGTGACCTGGGCACAACACAGCGGGCGCTTGACGTATCAAGTCAAGGGCTCGGTCGGCGTGCAGCATTTCGAGCAGGACAGCGCCGACTATTTCCCCAACGACAAAGCCATGCAAGCGGCCTCAGGCCTGCGCTACGAAGGGCAAAACAAAACCGGGATCGGCTACAGCGTCGCCGCGGCGGCTGAATACAAAGTCGCTTCGAACTTCCTGCTGGGCGCCAATCTGGGCCTGGACAACGCCCACGACTACCAACAACTCACCGGTGCCCTGTCTTTGCGCTACCAGTTCGAGGACATCAGCGGCCCCATGAGCCTGCCGGTCAGCCCGTACACCTCGCCTTATTCCAACTGATCATTCTGGAGCTTTCGATGCCCACTTCTGCCCTTGCCGGCCTGTCCCTCCTTGTTCTTGGGGAGAGCCACATGAGCCTCGCGGACCATTTGCTGGAGCCGCTGCACGACAACCTGACTCGCCAAGGCGCCCAGGTTCATTCCATCGGTGCCTGCGGTGCCAGCGCCAGCGATTGGCTGATCAGCAAAAAGGTCGACTGCGGCGCCGAGCGCAAAGGCAACGACAAGATCGTGATCAAAGGGCGCGAGGCAACCACCACACCGATCCAGGACCTGATCGCCGCCGACAAACCCGATCTGGTGGTACTGGTCATCGGCGACACCATGGCGTCCTATGATAAACCAGTGTTTCCAAAGGCCTGGGCATGGCAAAGCGTCACCGGACTGGCCAAGGCCATCGCGGCCACCGGGACCCGTTGCGCCTGGGTGGGCCCGGCCTGGGGCAAAGCCGGTGGCATGTATCAGAAGAATGATGCCCGCACCCAGTTGATGTCGCAGTTTTTGGCCGCGAACGTGGCGCCTTGCACCTACATTGATTCGCTGACGCTCTCCAAACCCGGGCAGTGGATCACCACCGATGGGCAACACTTCACCGTCGCCGGTTATCAAGCATGGGGCACTGCGATTGGCGGTGCGTTGGCCAAACTGCCCGCCAACACCGTCAGCAGCACAGGAGCCGGTAAATGAGCCGATCCGCATGTGGCTGGGCGCTGTTCGCGCCCTTGATGCTGGGCCTGCACGCCCAGGCCGCCGACATTGCCCTGTACCCGACGGGCCCGGATCAGGACTCGGCCTTCCTGCGCTTTATCAACGCTGCTGACCAACCGTTGCAGCTGCTGGCCGAAGGTTCACAGGCCAGCCTAAGACTCGAGGGTTCGAATGACGTGTCCGATTACCTGCCCGTCCCCGCCAACCAGCCGATCAAGGGCACTCTGGAACGCAACGGCAAAAGCCAGCCGCTGGACATCCAGGTGGCAGCAGGTGAATTCGCCAGCGTGATCGCTTTGCCAGACAGCGCCCAAGGTATCCGCCAGGTCGTCATCCGTGAGCAACCCGACGACTTCAATAACCTGAGAGCCTCGCTGGCATTTATCAGCGCCGATCCGGCGTGCGCCCAGGCCGGTTTGCGCGCTGCGGGGAAGAACGCCGACCTGTTCAAGGAGGTGGCCGACGGCAGCGTGCAACGCCGAGCGATCAACCCGGTCAGCCTGTCGGTTCAATTGGTCTGCGCCCAAACCAACGTCGGTGCCCCGCTTGACCTGGGCCAGCTCAAGGCCGGCGAGCGCTACAGCGTTGTGCTGCTACCTGGCGCAAAGGGTCCGCACCTGTTGCTCGCGACTGACGTCCTGGCCCACTGATCGGATCGCGCCACCACCATGGTTTTTGCCTCTCTCGAGTTTCTGACGTTGTTCCTGCCGCTGTTCTTGTGCACTTATGCAGTGTGCCCAGCCGCCTGGCGCAACGTCACGCTACTGATCGGCAGCTGGCTGTTCTATGGCTGGTTGAGCCCCCGGTTCCTCGCAGTGCATGTGGTGCTGACGATCACGGCGTGGGCCGGCGGTTTGCTGATTGACGCCTCGCGGGAAAAAGGCAAGGGCCGCGTGCGGCTACTGGTGATGCTGATCGTGCTCAACACGGTGGTGCTGTGCTGGTACAAATACGCCAACATCGTCGCCGGCACGTTGATCGATGCCGTCACCTGGTATGGCGCCATGCCGCTGGACTGGCAGCGGGTCATCATGCCGGCCGGGCTATCGTTTATCGTATTGCAGGCGATTTCCTATCTGGTGGATGTACACCGCCGCACCGTGCCGGTCGAACGCAGCTTCATCAATTACGCCACCTATATCTCGATGTTCGGCCATTCGGTCGCCGGCCCTATCATTCGCTATGACTGGGTAAGGCGTGAGCTGAATCAGCGTCACTTCAACTTGCAGAATTTCTCGCTGGGCGCACGCCGGTTCATGGTCGGGATGAGCATGAAGGTGCTGGTGGCCGACACCCTGTCGCCGGTGGTCGATGTGGCGTTCAGTTTGCCAAACCCCAGCTTCTCCGACGCCTGGGTTGGCTGCCTTGCCTATTCCCTGCAACTGTTCTTCGACTTCGCCGGCTACAGTGCCATGGCGATTGGGCTGGGGCTGATGCTGGGTTTTCACTTTCCCGAGAACTTCGACCGTCCGTATCTGGCCAACAGCATTCAGGACTTCTGGCGTCGTTGGCACCTCTCGCTGTCCAGCTGGTTACGTGACTATCTCTATATTTCGCTGGGTGGCAATCGCAACGGCACCTGGAAGACCTATCGCAACCTGTTCCTGATCATGGCCATCGCCGGCCTCTGGCACGGTGGCGATAGCTGGAATTATCTGCTGTGGGGCAGCGCCCATGGCATTGCGTTGTGTGTGAATCGTGCCTGGAACAGCTCTACCCTGTCCCCGGTACCGCCGGTGCTTTCCCATGGGCTGACACTGCTGTTCGTTTGCCTGGCCTGGACACTGTTCCGCGCCCCCGACTTTCACAGCGCGCTACGTCTGTATGCCGGACAGTTCGGCCTGCAGGGCATCGCTCTCGGTGATGAACTGTCCGCAACCCTGCGCCCGGTACACGGCCTTGCGGGCTTGCTGGGTGTGTTCGGAATCGTCGCACCGCTGCTGCGCCCTTACTGTGAGAAACAACTGGGCGGCATTGCGTTTTACACCGCTGCCCTTTGGCCCATCGCCGGTTTATTGCTGTCGTTCGCACTAATCGCCAGTCGCGAAACCGTACCCTTCCTGTACTTCCAATTCTGATGACGAACCTAAAGCACACCCCGTCCCCCACTCCGCCAGATGATCTGGCGATACGCAGCAGTCGGTTGGCAGGCGTGGCGCTGCTGATATTCCTGTTCGTCGGGCTGCTGTCCTCTGGCCATCTGATTGTCTCAGGGCAAATCTCGCTACCGGATAAAGTGCTGACCCCGCAGATTCTTGACGGCGATATCACTCATCGGATCGCCAAGGAACTGTCGAACGCTCAACTCCCCACGACCTTCGCCGAGCTGGAGCGCGGTGCCAGTTGGCTGCTCCTCGGTGACACCGGGCCGAGGGTTCGCTCGGGCTGTCCTGACTGGTTGTTTTTGGCCGATGAGCTCAAGGTCAATGATCAAGCGCAGCGCAATGCCGATGCCAAAGTCCAGGCAGTGATTGATCTGAAGCAGCAGCTCTCCCAACGTGACATCAGTCTGCTGGTGGTCATTGTTCCAGACAAAAGCCGCATCGCTTCCGGGCAGCGTTGCGCACTGCACCGTCCAGCCGTTCTTGAAGGGCGCATCCAGACCTGGGCCTCGAAATTAGATGTGGGTGGCGTGTCGAATCTGGACCTCACCGGTGCGCTGATGCCACTGGGGGCCAGTGCCTGGTTACGCACCGATACGCACTGGAGCGAATCCGGCGCGAAGGCGGCGGCCAACGCCATCACCCAACGCCTGAAGACCCTGGGCATCAGCGCAACGCCACGCAGGTCGTTCAACGAAAGTCATGCCCCGCTCGCGGTGCGACCTGGCGATCTGGTCCATCTGGCGGGCATCGACTGGCTGCCGCTCAATTGGCAACCCGCGCCCGAAATGGTCGCCCAAACCAGCACCCACGAACTTCCCGTTGCGTCAGCCGACAGCCCTGATACTGAGGTAGACCTCTTTGGCGATGCCGACCTCTCCAACACCGCGCTCATCGGCACTTCATTCTCGCGCAACTCCAACTTCGCAGGGTTTCTGCAGCAGGCACTGGGCGCCCCCGTGGGTAACTTCGCCAAAGACGGCGGAGCGTTCTCTGGCGCTGCAAACAGCTACCTCAACAACCCGGCCTTCAAAGAAACGCCACCCAAGCAAATCATTTGGGAGATCCCGGAGCGGGACCTGCAGTCGGCTTACATCGACCCCATTGCCTCTGATTTTAAAGTCACCAGCGAGTAGCTGACGCCTTCTCGTACGTGACGAGCAATGGTCAAAGCCATCAGCTTGCGAGAAAACACAAAAAATCGAATTCGGCATCATAGTCAGACATATTTGCCCCGCAGTTAAATAGCCGATTGATGAGCAATAAAAAGCTACGGTCGTTGGCAGGAGATGAATTCACCATCCACATCGCGCCTGCTTAAGCACCGTTGCGAGTAATAGGTTTACGGATAAACGGGTTGCAGTTAAGGCTTCTCAAAGAAATTCCCTAACTACAACCCGAACGTCTGGACTACGAGACTATCTCACTAGCTGCCGAACGGCGGCATCGGTATATCGCCGGGCTGCAGGCCCAACAGTGTCATGTACTCATAGACGTGCTGATAGCCGGATTGAGACTCGTAGCTTGTGCAGTCGGATTGAGGTTTCCCACAGAGTCGCAGCTCCATGTTCGCGCTGCCCATTCCCCATTGCGTGTAGTTCAGGTTGTTATTCACAACCTTGTCTATGCAGGAACAAACCATGTTCCTCGTGTTTTCCTTGGGATCGTCCTCATAAAGGGTCAGGGAGTAATCGAGAGAAGTTGCACACCACGCCATCGGAACAACATCCAGCGTGTTGTAGATGCGTAGCGCATTGCCGGCCATTTGCTTATTGAAATAGCTGGCGAACAAACCATCGCCAGCCGTGGGTGCAGCAAAGGTTTCACAAAATAAGTTAAAGCCCGGAAATTTGTCTTTCAGATAAAGCGCGACCACCGACATGAGCGCACCGCCGAGGCTATGACCGACCAATCGGATCGTCGCCCCACTTTGCTGCTTTCCTAGAAAATCGCACAGCGTGCCCTGAGAACCGACAGTCGATGCTGTAGTCAGTATCGCGTTCACACCCTTTGAAGTTCCCTGCGCGATGTTCGCCGGTACCTGGCAGCCCGGGATAACGCTTTTCAATGGCACCATTGGAAAAATATCAAGATCGTCCACCTGATCCTTTAAGGAGTCCTTGAGTGTCCCACTCGTCACAACGACGATGTCATTCTCGCCGGCCAGCACTACAGTGATGTGCGCCGCGTGTTCGCCATCCATCACCAGCGCAGGGCCCCAGACCACGCCATAACCGCCGCCTACCTTGGAGGCATTCAGACGCGAAAGGATATTGTCCGTAACCTGACTCGGCGTAGGATTCTTCATGTTTTTCCAGGACTGAGAATGCAACGCCGCATTGTTGACCACGAAAGCATGTGTAAGACTGATTTGCCTTTGCTGAAGTGAGTCTAGCGAAGTCATGACTGCTCCTTGTCTCGAAGATAAATAATTCAACGGGACCAACGAAAACTCACGGCTGCCGTCGATCCTTCTGGGCCAGCAAGACCGAGTGTAGTCGCAGTTTTGGAAGCATCAACTTGATGTGCAGCCATTTGAGCAGCAGGTCGAACGGTCCTTGATTCCGTCAATCCCGAAACTGCTGGTAGACCGCTGACCAGGACCCGAAGCGTTCGGGCCCGCGCTTCGTGCCAGCCTCGACGAGCAATATGAATGCTGAGGAAAGCCACGAGTTTTATACAGTCCAACTCGGCTTGCCTGCTCCGCTAGCCTAGTCGCCGATGCATTTTTCGCCGCAGCCTTGCAGCTCCAATTGGTGGATGCCCCGCGACGCACAAACATGGACGCCATGACACGGTGCCCACTCGCGCCATGAAGAGTCTAGCGCTACATTAATTAGCGACGCTGTGTAGCCTGCGCGTAAATTCCCGGGCCACACTACAACGCAATCCTGTTTGCGTGGGGGTTGAGTGGCCTTAACATGTTCGGTCATTGAAACAGTCAGGGCGCACTCAACAACAGATTACGACTCGACCTCGCAAAATCCGAGGCTAGACCTCTGATTTTTTCAGACTAAACCTTTGTGGCATCGCACTCTCCACTCCGCAACAAGGCTCAAACCAATTCGGCTAAAGATGCCGGATTGAAGCCCTTCAGATCTGCGTAATCGCCATTTTCCACCTTGGCTGCCCAATCCTTGTCACTTAGCAGAACACGCCCTACAGCGATCAGATCAAACTCTTCGCGCTCCATGCGCTCGACAAGCCGATCCAAACTCGCAGGGGTTGACCCCTTGCCGGCGAAGGCGTTAGTAACATCATTATCTAGCCCAACCGAACCGACGCTAATGGTTGTGGCTCCAGTGACTTTCTTCGCCCAACCCGCGCAGTTCAGCCCGTTCTCACCGTCAATTTCGGGAAACTCAGGTTCCCAGAAACGTCGCTGCGAGCAGTGCAGGACGTCGACACCGGCCTCGACCAATGGCAGCAGCCAGTCTTCCATCACAGCTGGTGTTTCAGCGACGCGTACGCCGTAGTCCTGTTGCTTCCACTGGCTGACGCGCATGATGATCGGGAATTCAGGGCCAACAGCATGACGAACAGCAGATACGATCTCGCTGGCAAAGCGCGAGCGTTCCTTGATTGTCGGGCCGCCGTAGCGGTCGGTGCGCAGATTGGTACCAGACCAGAAAAACTGATCGATCAGATAACCATGGGCTCCGTGGATCTCAACGGTATCGAAGCCCAGTCGTTTGGCATCCGCTGCGGCCTTGGCGAACGCTGCTACCGTGTCGGCAATGTCCTCTTCACTCATCGCCACACCACGCAGGTCACCTGGCGAATCAAGGCCCGACGGGCTTTCCACTGGCGCATCAGGCTCCCAGTCGTTGATGTAACGCGTGGCACCGGTGTGCCAGATCTGCGGTGCCATGCGCCCGCCAGCGTTGTGGACCGCATCGATCACGTTTTTCCACCCCGCCAGCGCCGCTTCGCCGTGAAAAAAAGGGATGCCGGAATCATTGCGTGATGCTGGGCGATCAACCACGGTGCCTTCCGACAAAATCAGCCCGACACCTCCCTCTGCCCGCCGCCGATAATAGGCAGCGCTCGCTTCACCCGGGATGCCTTCGGGTGAGAACAGACGCGTCATTGGCGCCATGACAATCCGGTTTTTCAGTTCAAGCGATCGGATGGAAAGAGGACGAAATAAACCGCTGGTATCAAGCTTTGACATTGGATGGACTCCATTTGCTTTTGGAAGTCACATAAGTATATTTTGTAGACCTAATGTCAATTAGGCACCTAGAGTCGCCTAGGTATACATGAGGAAACTTCGATGCTGGAATTAAAGCCGCAATGTTTTTCGTCAGACTGCCCAAGCCGGGCGCTGTTCGACCAAATCGCAGATAAGTGGTCGATGATGGTTCTGGCGGTGCTTGATGATGGGCCGCATCGCTTCAATGCCATCAGGCGTCGCCTGGAGGGCGTCACTCAGAAGGCACTTACACAGTCCCTGCGGCGGTTGGAACGAAATGGTCTCGTCTCGCGCCAGATCATCTCGTTCTCGCCCGTGGCAGTGCAGTATGAGATCACCCCACTTGGTCTAACACTGCAGCAGCCATTTCGCGAATTGCATAAATGGACGCTCGACAAATTGCCTGAGGTTGAAACGGCCCGGTTGAAGTTTGACGAGGCCGCGGAGGGAAGCTGACGATGCGAGTCTTTTTATTGACTCGCCGCCACTGCCATCCTGCAACGCAGAATATTCGTCACCATCTAAAGCTGAGATTTTTCAGCGCGCCGGACTGCACAACGGCGCGCTGAGCCTGATTGAACAGGTCAACGCCGGTGATCAGGTCACCCCATGGCCATCACCCCTGACGGCAAAGTGTTGTTTGCCGCCTTGCGGGTCAAGCCGTTTCAGGTGCTGGGCTACCGTATAGATCCCAAGAGCGGACATTTGACTCCGCTGTCCAAAGCGCCGCTGGCAGAAAGCATGTTTTTATAGTGTTTCAGCTTCGCGCGGAGTCAGCGGGCTGTTCTGGATGTAGCGTGCAATCTCGTCCTTGCGCATGAATGCGACCCCCGGCCGGCTCTTGGCGTAACGCAGAAACTCGTCCCAGACCCTCACCATCTGCGGCGAGCCGCTGATGCGGTCATGAGCGCTGACCGACATCATGCGGCGGCGTGTGCCGGCTTCTTCGTAGAGTTGATCGAAATCCAGCTTGATCTGCTCCAGGAACTGGGTCGGCGAATAGTTGCGGCCTTCGATTAGCAGGATGTCGTTGTTGCGCAGTGTATATGGCACCACGACGAAGTCCTTGCCGTTGACCTGTTCGATGAAAGGCTCATCGCGACTCAGATCGTCGATGTGGTAGACGTAGCCCAACTCTTGTAGCAGCGACAACGTGTTCGGACCACGCCGCAGCCAGTTGCAGTTGTAGCCTATCGGTCGCTGGCCTGTGACTTCTTCGACCATGCTGGCTGCCTGGATGAGGAACTGCTTCTCCTCCTCGCGGCTCATCGCATACTGGGAACTCCAGCGAGGACCGTGTCCGGCCGCTTCATGGCCGCGCGCAACGATCTCTCTTGCGATTTCGGGATGCCGCCGAGCGGCCTCGCCGATCATGTGCGAGGTCACCTTGACATGGTGGCGATCCCACAGATCGAGCATGCGTGGAATTCCCTCGCGATAACCGTAGGCGAACCAGGTATTGGCTGCTAGATCCGATGGAATGTCTGGCGGAAAATCTACCTTGGGGAAAGGACTGTCCGTACCTTTGGACGGCTGTCCACCCGCCTCAAATTGCATGGAAATGGAAATGACCAGCCGAATGCCGTCAGGCCAGAACTGACCATGGCGTGGCGTAGCCACGAGCTTTGACGTGGAGGGTGCAGCTTGCGCGGCTGCGGTAGCAGGGAACACCGCACTCGCAGCAAGGACGCCCGCTGCCGCCCCGGCTCGATTGAGAAACGTCCGGCGGCTGACTTGCTCCGATGTATTCGGGCCGTCAGCAATGGGTTCATGGTCAATGTTCATCAGTGCAATCTCATTACTTGGCAATCAAGCCGAGCTGTTGCAGCAGGGTCAGATTGTCTTCGAGATGCCAGTTCTCAGCGATGCGACCTTCGACGACGCGATAAATATCGGTCGCGATGAAGTCGATCGGCTGCCCTTTGCCCTGGACGCTCTTGAACTGGCCGGTAAAGTGGCCGGTGAAATGCAAATGAGCGATGACTCGGTCACCAACCACCATCATCTGCTCTACTTCACACTGGATATCGGGAATAGCCGCATGCATCGTTTTCGATGCCGCGATCGGCCCGGTGATGCCTTGGGGGCGACCTGGCGGCAGTGTTGAATCCTTGAAATCGGGTGCCAGGGCGGCGCGCGCGAGAGCTTCGTCGCCGGTGGTCCAGAACGTGCCATAGCGGCGTGCGGCCAGGATCTGCGCCTCAACCTGTGCCTTCGCAAGACTATGGTCGACGATCACAGTGCGAGGCTGGACGAGCGAATCGGTCGCGGCGAAGACGGGGGTCAGCGCGACGGTGACCAGGGAAGTGAGTAACCAACAACTTGCGCGGGTCAGGCGCGCAACAGGCAAAAGCGACATGAGGATTCTCCAATCGATAGGTAATGAGGGATACACGGTCGAACCGCAGTTTGATAAAGGCTCGGCTGCTCAGGGGATGACTGATTGCTGATTGGTGACCAGTTCGATGACGACGCCGGATGCGCCTTCGAGATCTCCGGTGACGATCGTTGCATGGTCAAGCTTCATGACGAGACTCTGGCTGTTTGTTCATGCCGCTATTTTGCGTAGCCCTCCTCAATTTGATAATTGGCGTATTATTTGAATAACTTTCAAAAAATTTCGAAATATCATGGACTACCTAGGCGACATCAGGCTGTTTGTAGAAGCAGCAAATCTCGGTGGATTGTCGGCTGCAGGTCGCAAGCTCGGGCTATCCCCCGCTGCCGCGAGTGCGCGCCTGGTTAAGCTCGAATCTGTGTTGCATACGCGCCTGTTCGAGCGCACGACACGCCACCTGCGCTTGACGGATGAAGGGCGGACGTATTTGTCCTATTGCCAGCAGGCACTCCAGGCACTCGACGATGGCAATGCCTTTCTACAAGCTGGGAAAAGCGTTGTGGGTGGCAAGATGCGAATTTCCGCTACCTCGGATTTCGGTCGCAACGTGCTAAAGAGCTGGCTTGACCAGTTCAACACGCAATACCCTGAGGTGAGGTTCGCGCTGGTGCTGTCGGATTCGCTGTCGAATTTGTTGCAAGACGATATTGATCTTGCCATCCGATTTGGCGTGCCGCCGGACAGTTCCTTCGTTGCCCGCCCCCTGGCACCCAATCGGCGCGTGCTGTGTGCATCGCCTCGATATCTGGCAAAACACGGCGCCCCCGAACATCCACGGGATTTGGAACGTTTCGACTGCATTGTCCTTAACTCTGTCGCCGGGCCTGCAAACGACTGGCGCTTCACCCGAAATGACAAAGTCGAAAGTTATAGGGTCCCGCTTGCAAACGCTCGCGAGACGAATGATGGCGCGGTCGCTCGAGAGTGGGCGGTTCACGGTTACGGCATTGCAATGAAATCGATGTGGGATATTGGCGCAGACCTACGAGCAGGACGCTTGAAGATTCTATTGCCGCAGTGGCGGTCTGAGGACGCGCCGGTACATGCCCTATATCAACGTAACCGGTATATGGCACCTCGCGTACGCGCCCTTCTCGAATTTCTGATCGAGCGCTTTGCAGAAGAATCCAGCAACCTGGACGAATATTTGAGCTGATACATTCGAATGTAGCTGCAAGAAGCGACGAAGCGGCGGCCTAGGTGACTTTCGCGCCGGTGCATCAGTGTGCAATTACAAACTCGATCACTGGATAAAAGGATGGTGACGTTGTCTCTCACTCTGAGTGACTCGCCTGAAAAAGCTTCAACAATGTTCGATCAACTATGGTGCTGAACGTCACAACGTTCAGCACCCTCTGACTCGCTCACTTCCTCTCGCGGTTCACCACTCCCTTCCTGTTTGAGAGGAAGTGTTGGATTGCCCTCGCTATCCGCAGTTGTTGAAGCAGATCCGGGCTGATTGTCAGCCCTGTCATTTCAGGATTTATTTCCACCAATACTCGACCTGAAACCCTACGTTGGAGCCTTGCAGATCTGTACCAAACGCACCGGTATCAGACAACGCCGATCCCGGAGATTGCAAGCTGGCGGCGCGTTGCGCAGCCTTGTTCCAGGTTGCGTAGGTGTAATACAGACGAAATTCCGGCCTGTCCCAGAATCCCGGGCCCTTCGGTGACCAGGTAGGCGCGATGGTGTACTTAGTGAGTTTTCGGGTACCGTCTGCGGCTTCAACCTGGTCGCGCCCAACTTCTGTGATCAACTTGAACTGATCCGTGAACGCATAAATTGGCCGAACACCAATGGATAACCAGTTCTGATCATCACCATCAGGCCGCGTGTCTTTTTGATAGACCAATTCAACTTGACCACTGAAAGCATGAGTCATTTGCCAGTCGAAAAACTCCACGAGCCGCCAGCTCTTGTTGCTCTCATCCAACGTGGTATCACCGGTGTAGCCCAATGCGGTGCCCGGCCCTCGGCCGTATTGAACAGCGAACTTGTTGACTCCGCCAAGAAACGCGACCTGCTTGTGCTGGGCAACCACCGACCAGCCCTGATGAGCATTCTCGCGGCTCGGCTTGTCCAGATAACTGACGCCCAGTTGAACCTCGCCACCGGGATTTGTGTTGAATCCGCTGACGGTCACATCATGACGGGTAACAAAATCCTTTTGGAAGACGTTGTCCTTGCGTGAGAACACGTAGCTGTATTTCAGATCTCCCAATGCGACCTGGTCGAACCCAAAGCCTGTTGAGCTTTGGTTCCAGTAGAAGTAGTCGGAAATATTGATGTCGTTTCGGTTGTAGTAACGACGGCCCGCCCAGAAAGAACCGCCATTCAATGCCGGCATCTTGCTCCACTCAGCGTAGAGCTGACTCATCCGCGTATAGCCGTGCTCCCCGTCAAATTTTGGTTCATGGCCATACTCGTTATAAAACTGTGCCATGCCTTCCACGCTGACCACCGAGCCGTCGTCCAGTGAAAGCAGATCCTGGCGCAAATCCAGCTCCAGATATTGCTCACATTCGTTGCCAAGACGGTACTTGGATTGCGCGCCCGGTAGCTGAAAACACGACTGTTTCCCTCCTTGAGTCGAATCTCCAACTCCGGTTCTGAAATAACCACTGAAGTCTGTTGAATACGCGTCAACGGGCAAAAAGCCGACAGCAAAGGACGCGCCCAGAACTGCGCTGAGAGTTTTAACGTTCATTCATAACACCTTTTGTTTGTTATATTTATTGGATAAGGCCGACGCGAACAGCACGCTTTTAATCAAAGTACGCGGTTAACTCCCACGCACCTGTTTCAAAAAGGGAAATACCAAGTTAAATCGAATAGAAAAGGCACCGCTGAACTAATGAGAAAAATCCAGGCATTGCCGGCGCAAAGTGACCAGACGAGCTAACGATAATGCATTAGTCCCGTCCAATCTTATGAGGCTCTACCCCCGATGACGTCCTCGGAAGAAATCTATAAGACCCTGCGTCGAGGAATCATCAGCCGGTTGCGCGTCATAGCGAGTCAGGAGGCTATGGACGTTGTTACTTAGCTCCTTGCCCAGTTCCACGCCCCATTGATCAAATGAATTGACTCCCCAAATTACGCCCTGGACAAAGACCTTGTGCTCATAAAGGGCGATCAGCGCACCAAGGCTATGTGGATTGATGATCTCAAGAGCAACTGTATTGCTTGGCCGGTTACCGGGGATCACTTTATGCGGTGCCAGTCGTTCAATCTCACTGGATGAAAGGCCTTTGGCTTTTAGCTCTGCCTCAGCTTCACTGCGGGTTTTGCCCCACATCAGCGCTTGGCTTTGAGACAAGCAATTGGCGTACAGCCATTCCTGATGATCAGCCACTGGATTGTGGCTGACCACAGGCACAATGAAGTCAGCTGGAATCAGAGGCGTTCCCTGATGCAGCAACTGGTGGTAAGCGTGCTGTCCGTTACACCCCACGCCGCCCCAGATTACCGGGCCCGTGGTGCAAGACACTGACGTGCCGTCATGACGAACACTTTTGCCATTTGACTCCATGTCCATCTGCTGCAGATGCTTAACGAAGTTGCGCAGGTAATGGTCATAGGGCAAGAACGCATAGCTTTGCGCACCCCAAAAATTGTGATACCAAACGCCGAGTACCGCTAAAAGAACAGGAAGGTTCTGTTCCAATGGTTCGTTCAGGAAATGCTGATCCATAGCGTACGCGCCGGATAGCAGTTCCTTGAAGTTAGCGATGCCAATGGCCAGCGCAATCGGCAGGCCAATTGCAGACCATAGTGAGTAACGGCCACCGACCCAGTCCCACATAGGAAAAATGTTTGCTTCACGGATACCGAAATCCAGCGCTGCCTGGCGATTACTGGTCACAGCAATGAAATGGCGATATAGCTTCTCTTCCGTCCCGCCCTTAGCCAAGTACCAGCTACGAGAAGCTTGTGCATTCTTCAAGGTTTCAAGAGTACCGAAGGTTTTGCTGGAGATGATGAACAGCGTTGTTTCTACGTTCAGTTCGGCTGTAACCTCTCGGAACTCACTGCCGTCGATATTAGCTAGATAATGGCACCGCACCCCATGCCGAGCAAAAGGCGCCAGCGCCTCAGAGACAAGCTCCGGGCCCAGAAATGAGCCACCAATACCAATGTTTACGACATCGGTGATGACCTTGTCGTTGTAACCACGCCACAGATGGTTATGGATACGACTCACAACGTCAGTCATCTGCGCCAGGGCTCCATGCACATCGCGCATCAAGTTGCGACCATCGACCATCAAAGCGTCCCCCACTGGTCGCCGCAGCGCCGTATGCAGCACTGGACGTCCCTCGGAGCCGTTGATTTTCTCTCCACTGAACATGGCACGCGCGGCCTGTTCCACGCCAGCCTCGCGAGCAAGGTTTACAAGCAATGAACGCGTTTCGTGAGTGATGAGGTTTTTGGAGTAATCCAAAAAAAGCCCGCAGCCCGTCAAGGAAAAGTCTTGAAAGCGTTTACTGTTATCTCGAAAGGCGTCGCGCATACTAAAATTTTTCATGCTCTCCCGATGGTCGAGCAGATTGCGCCATGCCGGCAGTGCAGTCACATCATTCGTTTTGTTGTAGTTATTCATGCTCAGCCCTTCTTCGCCAATACGGCTTGTGCCGTCTCAATCAACTCTTTTCTTGCCATTCAAATGTGGGCGTTTTGTAATTCTGCAAACGCAGAAGCGCCATCACAGGAATAAGCCCTGCATTGTGCAGTTACGACCAATTATCGGATTTACTCCCGCGAGGGCCAGCGTTCTCCATCGCGATTCAAATAAATGTCTATCTCTATAACGAAATCATTGAAACCTGAAGAAAACAAAATCGAACGCGGGGGCACTCAAGCAGAAAACACTGCAAACATGCATATCCGTGCACGACAAGTGGAAACCAGGTGCCAGTCATTTAGTTTCAAAATTATCCAGACGGCGAGACGTGGATAAGCATCAAATAATTCACGTCTGCACCGCTAGATTCTCAGGACGAAACCCTGAGTACAGTCATTTTGGAGCGCCGCAAGAATCTCGCTGGATTAAAGAGGGTTTCAATCTAATAGTCTGGCGTCTACCCTCAGGTTGCTTGATACGCTTCAATAAAAGCTTCACAGCCTGGGCTCCGAGTTCCTCGAGAGGTTGCGCTACAACTGTCAGTCTTGGGCTAAAAGCATCCGCCCAGTCGAAATCGTCAAAGCCAACCAGCGCGATATCCTTTGGCACCTCAAGCCCCGCTTCACGAAGAGCCTGCATTGCACCAATGGTCATCAAGTTGTTTGCAGTCATTATTGCGGTGGGCGGGTGCTCTAGCGATAGCAAACGGCGCGTGGCTTCCATTGCCGGCGCAATCGCCGATTCACCACAGCAAACCAATTGATCTTCGTACTCAATTCCAGCGTCAGCTAAAGCCGCACGGTAGCCGTCAATTCGCTCATGAGAAGAAGACTGAGTCAATCGTCCGGATACCATCCCGATACGCCGATGACCCAGCTTAATCAAATGTGCAATCAACTCTTGAGATGAATTCTTATTCTCCACCCCCACCTGATCGAAAGACGTCGAGAGAAGTCGATCGATGAGAACCGTGGGTATTTTGTTGGCTTTTAAATAATTAAATACTCGATTCTCCGGATCATATTCCGAGGCGAGTACAATCCCGTCAACACGTCGCTCATGCAGTGCCTTGACCGCTTTAAGTTCCTGTTCCGGATCTCTTTGCGTATTGACCAATATCATCATCAATCCGCTTTTCGCGCATGCCGCTTCGATGGCACGTACTGTTTCACTGAAGTAATAGTTTGAAAGCGTAGCAATCGCCACGCCGATAGCACCCGAACCCGAAGAGGAGCGAGCCAGAGACCGAGCGAGTGAGTTTCGAATATAGCCTACGGACTCTACAGCCTGATTCACACTACGGACGGTGTCAGGATGTACTTTACGAGTACCGTTGAGAACATGAGATACCGTAGACATTGATACGTTCGCGGCTCTCGCGACATCGCTCATCTTTGCACCCACTGTGCATCACTCCTTTCTCACGTGATTTGATGGATAGCGCTGAACTCATGTCCAGTTGCTACCTATTGTAAAGCTCACGGCGAGAAAATGCGTCGATGGCTCTCGGAATTGATGCCGGGGCGAGCCCGCAATTTCGTGAAAGACCCAGAGAGATGCGCAGCGCATCTGAAGTCTGTGAATCGAGATGGTGGAATCCGCTATGCAGCATAGCCGGGCACTCCTTTTTATTATCGTAGCGATCATCCTGCGAACCAATTGATGGACGCAGCAGCGCTTGTTGAAAAAAGCATAGCCGAGACGAAAGCGCTTGCGCAAGCGCTTTTCTAACATCCTTTTCATGCGCTCTTTGATCGGGGCTTCCCTAGGGGATGGACGTTGAAGTGCTTTTTGGAGAATTCCTCGAACGAAAAGGAAAGCGCTTGCGCAAGCGCTTTCCTTTCGACTATGTTGCTCAAACAAGAACACCGATGGGAGGTTTCAACTGCCTCTCAAATCGGTAGATAAGGAGTTAACAGCTATGCTGAGCACTGGATCTGAAAGCCCCCCTCCTGCCCTATTGGAAATGCATTCCATCTCGAAGTCATTCAATGGGGTGCGTGTCCTGCATGACATTGACCTCAGTATTTTCCCTGGACAAATCCACGCGCTAATGGGCGAAAACGGCGCCGGAAAATCCACTCTGATGAAAATACTATCGGGGGCCTATGTCGCCGACAGTGGCACTATACGAATCGACGGATGTGATATTCGAAACTATGGCGTGAACGATGCGAAGCGCCATGGCATATCCGTCATCTATCAAGAGCTCAGCTTGTGCGCGAATATGAGCGTGGTGGAGAACATCTACCTGGGTAGAGAGATTCGACGATGTGGAGTTATAAACCGCAAGGCAATGACCGAAGGTGCGCTCGTAGTACTAAAGCGGCTTGGCGTCACATTTGATCCGCACGCACTGGTCGGTACTTTGTCGATTGCGGACCAACAACTTGTTGAAATCGCGCGTGCAATTCATGCCGATACGCGAATCCTGGTGATGGACGAGCCTACAACGCCGCTATCCACAAAAGAGACCGAAAGTCTTTTTACATTGATTCGCCAGCTACGTGATGATGGCGTCGCGATCATCTATATCAGCCATCGAATGGCCGAGATATACGCATTGTCCGACTTTGTTTCGGTGCTCCGGGACGGTCATTACGTTGGTTCACTGGATCGCGTCACGCTGTCAGCTGAAACCCTAGTTCGGATGATGGTTGGCCGCGATGTTTCCGGCTTCTACGCCCATGAGCGTCCTTTGTGCTCTTACGAGCAACCGATACTACGTGTTCGCAATCTTACAGATGACTTCAAAATTCAGGATTGCAGTTTCGATCTGTATGCCGGCGAAATTCTCGGGATTGCAGGACTGGTGGGTTCTGGAAGAACCGAACTTGCCCGATTAATCGCAGGCGTCGATGCGTACTCAGGTGGAAAGATTGAGATGGACGGCGAAGTTGTAGTCATACGCTCTCCTCGCGATGCAGGTAACGCAGGCATCGTCTATCTGACAGAAGACCGCAAAGCACTGGGCCTTTTTCTCGACATGAGTGTCCACGACAATATCAATGTATGTGTTGTGGGAAGTGATGCTCGATTTGCGGGGTTTGTGGACCGAACGGCCGGAACTGGACGTACCGAACAAGCAATCCAGGCACTCAATATCAAAGCGTCTCCAGATATCAATGTTGGAGCACTGTCCGGAGGCAACCAGCAAAAAGTTTTGTTGGCTCGTCTGCTGGAGATGAAGCCCAGAGTATTGTTCCTCGACGAGCCTACATCGGGTGTCGACATTGGGGCTAAATCAGAAATATATAAAATCATCAATGCATTAGCAGCATCCGGCGTTTGCGTAGTGATAATTTCAAGTGAACTACCAGAGATCGTTGGAATTGCCGACCGTGTATTGGTCATGTGTGACGGTAAACTTGTCACCGAACTCGGTGGCCAGAGCGGTCTTGAAATCACACCTGAAGCCATTATCGCGTCTGCCACAGGCAGCGACAGGTTGACTCTAGCCAACGGAGACTTAGTCCAATGACTTCCCCACTGCAAAGCAAAGTAGCAAGTGACTTCACCACGCCTGGTGTACGAAGCATCGCCGGAGCTTCCACCCAGGATAAAATGCGCCAACTGATGAAAGTGTTGGGCATGCTGCCCGTACTGTTACTCCTTTGTGTGGGCTTTGGCCTGATGAGCGAGAGCTTTTTCTCGGTTCAGAATTTCTCGATCATCAGTCAGCAAGCCTCTATCAATGTGGTATTGGCGTCAGGTCTGACTTTCGTGATTTTGACAGGTGGAATCGACCTTTCGGTTGGTTCGATTCTGGCTGTTTCCGCAGTAGTGGCGCTATTGGTATCGCAAGTTCCGGGGTTTGCTCCCCTGGCCATCGCTGCGGGGCTTGGAGTCGGACTGCTACTAGGGCTCGTCAATGGTGTATTGGTCGCTTTTGGAAAGCTACCGGCATTTATCGTCACGCTAGGCGGATTGACTGCGATGCGTGGAATCGCACGCCTCATCGGCGAAGACAAAACGGTTTTCAATCCTGACCTGTCCTTTGCTTACATTGGAAACGATACGTTGTTCGGGGTGCCATGGCTGGTTGTAATCGCGGTAGTCGTGGTTACTCTTTCGTGGCTTATTCTTCGACGTACGGTGTTAGGCGTACAGATTTACGCAGTGGGCGGCAATCCTGAGGCCGCACGGTTGTCGGGAATCAAAGTCTGGAAAGTCCTGTTATTTGCTTATGCCCTATCCGGTTTGTTGGCGGGTGTGGGGGCTATCATGACTTCCGCTCGACTGATGGCTGCTAACGGACTGCAAATGGGACAGTCTTATGAACTCGACGCTATCGCCGCCGTTATTCTGGGAGGCACGCGCTTTACAGGAGGCGTCGGCACTATCGTCGGTACGCTAATTGGCGCCCTGATTATCGCTACACTTTCCAATGGCCTGATATTGCTGGGAGTTTCGGATATCTGGCAATACATTATCAAAGGTGTTGTCATCATCGGCGCGGTAGCCCTCGATCGCTTTCGGCAGTCAGGTGCACGAACCTGAATCATATATAACCCCCACACTCCAATAACAAGAGACAGTCCTCATGAAAAAAATAATATTTACCGCTGTTTGTACACTACTGGCATTTAGCAGCGCTCAAGCGCGAGAGTTGAAATCCGTCGGGATAACTGTTGGCTCGCTGGGTAATCCTTATTTTGTAGCGATGGTAGATGGCGCCAAAGCCGAGGCACTGCATATCAATCCAGCCGCAAAATTTATCTCGGTGTCGGCAGATTACGATTTGAATAAGCAGTTCACTCAAATCGATAACTTCATTTCTTCGGGCGTAGACTTGATTCTTGTCAACGCCGTCGACCCTGTAGCAATTGCGCCTGCGATTGCTAAAGCAAGGAAGGCAGGCATAGTGGTTGTGGGCGTAGATGTCATGGTGCAAGGTGCCAACGCCACGGTACAGACCGATAACGTCGAAGCCGGCAGGATTGTATGTCAGTACATCTCTGAGAAGCTGGGTGGCAAGGGTAACGTTATTATCCAGAATGGTACGCAGACCTCAGCAGTCTTAGACCGAGTCAATGGCTGTAAGAGTGTTTTCGCGCAGGCACCCGATATCAAGATACTGTCTGATAATCAGGATGCCAAAGGCTCGCGTGAAGGTGGCTACAGCGTGATGCAAGGCGACTTGACTCGCTTTGCAAAAGTCGACGCGGTGTTCGCGATCAATGATCCCCAGGCCATAGGTGCAGACCTGGCAGCAAAACAACTCAAGCGCAAAGGCATCATTATCGCCTCGGTGGATGGGGCTCCCGATATAGAGACTGCGCTCAAAAGCGATACACAGATCCAGGCATCCGCCTCTCAGTCCCCTTGGGGCCAGGCACAACAGGCCGTAACGATGGGCAACGACCTGCTGAATGGCAAATCGCTGGAACGCACAACGGTACTGCTTCAACCCTCACTGGTAACACGAGCCAATGTCATGGAGTACAAAGGCTGGCAAGCTGACCACTGACCAACTGACCACTGAGGGGTTGAGTCAAATGACATAGGGGTTTCTAGCCACCTCTGTCCTGCGGGGAATGGCTGCTGCGAGGTGCTCGCAGCGGCCGAACGGCATGAAAACCCCTAAAGGGACGAACCTACGGGAAACCTGAGCGACGGCTGCTGAGGAGAGATTTGGCATGTTCACCAAAACAAACACAATAGTAAGCACAGAGCTACTCAACTACGTTAAGGCCCTGTCTGGTAATCGAATTGTCGTTGCGCTAGCGGGGCCGCCTGGTGCCGGTAAGTCCACCGTTTCTCAGGTCTTGGTAGAGACTCTTAATAGCGTTATGCCGGGGAGCGCAGTTGTCGTTCCCGGGGATGGCTTTCATTACGATGACGCGGTTCTTGGATCCTTGAACCTTTTGGATCGTAAGGGCTCACCTGATACATTCGATGTGGGTGGCTTCAGGAGTCTGCTGCTGCGGCTTCGTGCGAACAACGAACCAGTGATTGCCGTTCCGGTATTCGATCGAATCCTGGAGATATCCCGTGCTGCAGGACAGTTGATTCCCTCTGACGTGAAATATCTCATCGTGGAAGGAAACTACCTTCTATTAGACCTCGCCCCATGGTCGTCCTTAAGAGACTGTTTTGACGCCACCATAATGCTGCAGGCTGACCGCAGAACCCTGGAAGCGCGCCTGCTTGATCGATGGCGATCATTGGGTTTCGATGAGGCTACTTCCTATGAAAAGGTTCATCGCAACGACCTTCCGAATGCTGACATTGTGATTTCGGCAAGCAATATCGCTGACTTCACGGTCACAAATTAAGATCCCACTTCCTCTCTTTTGAGAAAGAATCACGCGTTAACCAACAGCTTTGCTTGGCTAGCTTTTTAACGCTAACAGGCCTACGAACGCTATCAACAACTTGTAGCGAACCTTTAAAGAGCGAATGACTATGTATCTGGTATGTGGTGAAGCGCTGTTCGACTTCTTCAGTGGAAACGACGTCAACGCTCAAGCTTCAAAAGTGAATTACAAAGCAATTGCCGGTGGTTCGCCGTTCAACGTCGCGGTCGGCTTGCGCCGTCTGGGCATCGACGTCGCGCTGTTCGCAGGGCTGTCCAGCGACTACCTCGGCCGGCGTTTACAGCAAGTGCTGCAGGAGGAAGGCGTGCGCCCGGACTACCTGCAGGACTTCGACGCACCGACCACCCTGGCAATGGTCGCCGTCGGTGCCGACGGCTCGCCGCATTACAGCTTCCGAGGCGAAGGCTGTGCCGATCGCCAGCTGTTGCCGGGGCATTTACCTGAGTTAGGCGCTGAGGTGCGTGGGTTGCATATCGGCTCGTTCTCGCTGGTGGTGCAGCCGATTGCCGACACCCTGCTGGCCCTGGTCCGCCGGGAAAGCGGCAAACGCCTGATCAGCCTCGACCCCAACGTGCGACTCAACCCGCAACCGAATATCGAACTGTGGCGCGAACGCATCAACACTCTGGTCGAGCATGCCGACCTGATCAAGGTCAGCGACGAGGACCTGAACCTGCTCTACCCCGAGCGTGATCCGCAGAGCGTGATCCATGGCTGGCTGGAACACCGCTGCCAGCTGGTATTCCTCACCCGTGGCGGCCAGGGAGCAACGGTATTCAGCCGCCGCCATGGCAGTTGGTCGGCGCCGGCCTGCGCGGTGGTGATGGCTGATACCGTGGGCGCCGGCGACACCTTCCAAGCGGCGTTGATCGCCTGGCTGACCGAACAGCAGCTGGATTCGGTGGAGGGTTTGCAGCGCTTGAGTCGCGAACAGATCGACGCGATGCTCACCTTCGCCGTCAGCGCCGCCGCCCTGACCTGCGGCAAGACCGGGCCGGACTTGCCTTATCGGCATCAGTTGGATTGATATCTGGTCAGAATCTGTATCGCGGGCATTGCAGTTTTCGCGAGCAAGCGGGGTCCCCCACCCCCGCTTGACTTGGGCTGTGGCGAAGGCTGGCTGTTGCGGGCGCTGGCTGAACGGACTATCAAAGTGATCGGCGTAGATGGCGACGCGGCCTGGTCGAGACAGCGCGAGGACCACCGTACAATCTCCGTCTCGTATGGATGAAGGTGATTTGTCGAATGTGAGGTCAGGTCGGCGGTGGGCGATACCTCTTTGAGGTTGCGCAATGTTTCGGGAAAACCCTGGGCGCAGGCAACTCGTTCATACGGAGAAAGGGATTGTGTGACAGGGGGGCTTGGGAAGCGCTACCACATCAAGGTCCGACGCGGAATTTTGGTCAAGCCCCTCAACCTTCACCAAGGCGTATCGGAATAATTGCTTGAACCAGGTCCGACATTTTTTCGCTGTCGTTAACGCCTCGCGTTGTTCGATTCCAGATTCCAGCACTAAGGTGATGGCGGTGCGCTGTATTTCTGGTTGAATTTGGACACCGACACCTTTTGTTCTGAGACATATCGACTGGGCACTTCACCCAGTACACGCTTGAATACCGTTGCGAATGCACTTGAGCTGCTATACCCCAACTCTATTGCGACCTGCGTAACAGACTGGCCGTTTCCAAGTCGAACAACTGCCGCAAGCAGACAAGCTTGTTGTCTCCATTCGATATAGCTGATGCCAGCTTGTAGTCGAAAGTGGCGGGTAAAGGTGCGGCGGCTCATTCCGGTGCGCTGCGCCATGTCATCGATGCCGATCTCCAGCGAAGGGTGGGCCAAGAAATCGCGGCATACCCGAGCAAGACGAGGTTCAGTCGGTAATGGCGCATTGAGCGATAGCGCAGGCATCCCGGCAATCTCGTGCAGCAACAAACCCATCAGATAGCCATCGCGTCCATTTTTGTCATAGCGCGCGGGAATATCGATGGCCTTCTCCAACAATTGCCGTAGTAGCGGCGATACATCGAAAACCTGGCAATGAGCCGGTAGCCCCAGGCGCTGCGCAGCCTGTTTGCGGATATAGGTATTGAGCATCGTGACAGGGCCACGCATTTGCATAGCGTGAGGTCGCTGGGACGGTACCCATATGCCGCGCAGGGGCGGAACGACCCAGTTGCCTTCGTCGGTGAATATAGTGATGACACCGCGTGCGGCATAAGCGAATTGTCCACGCTGATGGATGTGCGACGGGAATAGCTCACCGTCTGCATAGTCGCTTACGGTCACGACAGCATCGCGCGGTATGTTTTGGTAGGGATCTAGCGCTGTTGTTTGCATGGCCTGATTTTAATGATATTTGGCCCCCGCCTGAAAGCGGGCCATTCCGATTTCTTGCATATTCCCAGAGGTACAGAGCATTTAAAACTCACTATTCAGGGAAAGACACGCGAACCATGCAGAAAAAACACTTGTTGCTTGCCGCCTTGGTGACGGCCGTTTGGGGATTGAACTTCCCCATTACAAAACTCGGTCTTACCGATATTGACCCCCTGCTGTTGACTGCGATTCGCTTCACGCTGGCCGCCTTACCCTGGGTGTTTTTCGTGAAGCGTCCGCAAGTTGCCTTCCGCTGGCTTGCGGCCTATGGATTGATCTTCGGCGTAGCGATGTGGGCCTTGATCAACCTGGGTATCGCACTGGGTGTGCCACCCGGTAGTGCCTCGCTCCTAATCCAGTTCAGCGCATTCTTCACGCTCGGTTGGGGTGTGCTGTTGTTCCGTGAAAGCCTATCAATGCCTCAATTATTCGGCATCGTGATGGCTGCGATAGGGTTGGTTGGCATCCTGCTGGGCAGTCCCGGTGAGGCCACCATGATCGGTTTCGCATTAGTGATCGTTAGCGCTGTGGCATGGAGCATTGGCAATGTCGTGATCAAAGTATCGAAGGTGCACCAGATTTTCGCCTTCGTGGTGTGGGCCAGCTTGTTTCCACCAATTCCGCTATTTCTGATGACTTGGCTGTTGCATGGCGCGGCTCCATTTATAGCCTTGCCTTCGCATTTGAATGCGGTTACGACATTTTCACTAGCTTTCCAGGTCTACGGCGCCACGCTCTTCTGCTACTGGGGATGGAACCTGCTATTGCGTGAGTACCCTGCATCGCGGGTGGCGCCGCTGTCGCTGCTGATTCCCGTGTTTGGCATCGTCAGCTCCATTCTCATCCTAGGCCAACGCCCCAGCGCCTCAGGCTGGGCCTCCATCGCATTGATTCTGTTGGCGCTTGCCGTTGGTTCAAGGCCAGGACGTGTCCTGCTGGTACGCCATCGTGGCCTCTGATACTCGATACTTGCGACGAAGTTGATGTGGTACGACCGGAGCCGGTGATTCAAAACCAGTTCGTGCAACTGAAACACTAACGAAACATTTCGGCCATATGATTCGCGTCACCGAAACCCAGGAGGGTTGGAGATGAATCGGCCATCAAGAAGCATGCGCAAACTACTCGACGCCGTTGCCACCAACAATGAGGCAGCGGCGCTTGATGTGATGCGTGCTACTGAGCAGCTCCAAGACGAGGTGTTGCGCCAACGATTGCTCAACCTCATTCATCGGCTCAACCAAGACGCCAATGACTTGCGAATGGCGCGGGACGATATCCAAGGCGGAGCCATCAAGCTCGCATGACCCGCGTCCACCACTTTCAAGCTCGTTCGTTGGGTGGTGCGATGAACAGCTTTAGCTCATCCAGCTAGGGCTAGATGGCGACGCTTCAGGTGACGGTGACACCAACTCCACTTGAAGCACTAAGACCTCAGTTGAGCCTCGCAGCCTCCCCCATCATTCACCGCCCCACATCCAATGCAATAAACCCGAATCCTATTTCGCCGTAATCACCGACAGCGTGGTAATCCCAGCCCGCTCGATCGAGGCCATCGCCCGCGCGACTTCGCCATAATTCACCCCATTGTCCGCCTGCAGCTGCACGCGCACATCAGGGTTCTTCGCCTTGGCCGCCTGCAGATTGAACTCGAGCAGATCCGCCTCTTGCGCCAGGCTATAGAAGTCGTGGGCAAAGTCGTCGAGGTCGGCGGCTTCAGTCGGATGCCAGCCTGCCTGATCCAGGGCCTCTTGCGCCGCCACCAAGGCGAACTCGATGAAGTGATCCAATTTCTTGCGGTCCTTGGGGGCGATGAAGCGCTCCGGGTCGTAACCGGCAACGGCATCGTCTTCCAGCGTCGGCACCTGGCCGCCGACCGCAACGCCGGTGCCCTCGGCGAATACTTCGGGCAGGCTACGAATGCCGGAACGTCCGGCCAGCAGCCGTTTCCAGACTTCCTCTACGCCACAACCCAGGGGACCGACGACGCCGACGCCCGTGACTACGATGCGCGTTTGACCTGCTGGAGTACTCATAGAAAACCTCTTCATTTCTGTAGACGCTCACTGGAGCGGCAAGTGATCGATCGCTTATGCCAGCTTTACTGTTTCAGTTTGCACGGCCTTGACCGGACAGATCTTGAACCAGATGGAATACATCGCCGGCAGGAACACCAGCGTCATGATGGTTCCGACAAACGTGCCGCCGATCAGGGTGTAGGCCAGCGCTCCCCAGAAAACCGAATGGGTCAGCGGGATAAACGCCAGGATCGCCGCCAGGGCCGTCAGCAGCACCGGACGCGCCCGTTGCACGGTGGCTTCGATGACAGCGTGGAACGGGGCCAGCCCCTCCTCTGCGTTCTGATGGATCTGCCCAATCAGGATCAGCGTGTTGCGCATCAGAATCCCCGACAGCGCGATCAGCCCCACCAGGGCGTTGATGCCGAACGGCTGATGGAAAATCAGCAGCGTCGGCACCACGCCGATCAACCCCAGCGGCGCGGTGAAGAACACCATGATCATGGCCGAGATCGAACGCACCTGGACGATGATGATCAGCAGCGTCAGGGCCACCATGATCGGCACCAGCGGCACGATAGCCTGGCCGGCTTTGCCGGATTCCTCGATGGCCCCCGCCTGCTCGATCCGATAGCCATCGGGCAACGTGTCGATGATCGGTTGCAGCTGCTTGATGACGGCTGTCGATACATCCGGCGGTTGCAGGCCTTCGGCGATGTCGCCGCGCACCGTGATGGTCGCAGTCCGGTCACGCCGGCGAAGGATCGGATCCTCCATGCGCACGTCCACCTCGCCGACCTGGGACAGGGGGATACGTTGCCCCGCCGCACCCACCAGGGTAAAACCTTCGATCCGGCCCGGATCAAGGCGGATATCGCCGGCGGCGCGTCCCACCACCTGCACCGAACGGATGTCCTCGCGAACCGCCGTGATCGGCACCCCGGCCAGCAGGAATTGCAGTTGCTGGGCAACGGCACTGGAGGTCAGCCCTACCGCCTGCAAGCGGTCCTGATCCAGATTGAAATGCAGCGTCGGCGTCAGCGAGCCCCAGTCGGTGTTGACGGTCCTCATCATCGGGCTGGCTTGCATGACGTCCTGTACGCGAGCTGCGATCTCCCGCAGTTTCGACGGGTCAGGCCCCATCACTCGGTAAGCCACCGGGAATGGTGAATACGGACCGAAGACAATCTGCGTTGCCCTGACCCGGGCCTCCGGAGCGAGCCCTTCGGCGACCGCTTCGCGCAGACGGAACTTGAGGGTTTCCCGTGCTTCCTGGTTATCTGTCAGCACCACGATCTTGGCGAACGATGGATCCGGCAGTTCCGGTGCGATTGCCAGGAAGAAGCGCGGCGCGCCCTGCCCGATGTAAGCCGTGATGATTTTGGCTTCCGCCTGTTTTTGCAGCCACGCCTCGACTTTGGCGGTGGTGGCGCTGGTCTGTTCGATGGAGGTGCCATAGGGCATCTGCACTTCAATCATCACCTCGGGGCGATCCGAGGTCGGGAAGAACTGTTTCTTCACCAGGCCCATGCCCAGGATGGCCACGGCAAACAACGTGATAACCGTGCCGGCCACCAGCCATTTGCGCGCGATCACCCGCGTCAGGATCCGACGGAAGCGGTTGTAGCGCGGAGTGTCGTAGATGGCCGCATGCCCACCTTCGACCTTCTTGATGTTCGGCAACATTTTCACCCCCAGGTAAGGGGTGAATGCCACCGCGACCACCCAAGAGGCGATCAGGGCGATGCCGACGATCCAGAACATGTTGCTGGTGTACTCGCCGGCGGTGGACTGGGCGAAGCCATTGGGCATGAAGCCGATCGCCGTCACCAGCGTACCGGACAGCATCGGTGCGGCCGTGTGGCTCCAGGCATACGCGGAGGCCTTGATCCGGTCGTAGCCCTCCTCCATTTTCACCACCATCATTTCGATGGCGATGATGGCGTCGTCCACCAGCAGCCCGAGGGCCAGGATCAACGAACCCAGGGTGATCCGGTCAAAGTTTTTCCCGGTGGCTGCCATTACCACAAACACGATGGCCAGGGTCAACGGCACAGCCGCCGCGACCACGATCCCGACATGCCAGCCCATGCTGATAAAGCAGACGACCATCACCACCAGCAAGGCGACGAAGAACTTGACCATGAACTCGTCAACCGCCGAATTGATGTTCACCGCTTGGTCAGTGACTTTGGTCAGTGTCATGCCCAGCGGCATGCCTTCATTGATCTTGCTTGTTTCTGCATCGAGCGCCTTGCCCAGGTCAAGGCCGTTCCAGCCTTCGCGCATGATCACGCCCAGCAACAACGCCTCTTCGCCGTTGTTGCGCACCAGGAAGGTGGCAGGATCCTCATAGCCGCGCTCAACCGTCGCCACGTCCGAGAGCTTCAAGGTGCGACCCTGGATGGCCAGTGGCGTGTCTCGGATCTTCTCCAACTTGTCGAAGGCGCCGTCCACCCGCAGGAAGACCTGTGGTCCATTGGTTTCGATGGAACCGGCGGGTGTGAGCACGTTCTGGCTGTTCAGTGCGGCGAAAATATCCTGAGGGGAAACGCCCAGGGTCGCCAGCCGGTCGTGGGAAAAAGAGATGAAAATGCGCTCGGCCTGCTCGCCGATGATGTTGACCTTTTTCACCCCTGCCACGTGCAACAGGCGCTGGCGCAAGACCTCGGCATCACGCACCAACAACCGCTGCGGCTCGCCCTTGGCCTTGAGGGCGAAAAGCGCGAATGTCACGTCCGAGTACTCGTCGTTGACCAATGGCCCGATCACACCCGCCGGCAACTTAGTGGCTTCGTCGTCAAGCTTCTTGCGCGCCTGATAAAACTCTTCCTGCACCTGGGAAGGCGGCGTGCGGTCCAGCAGCGAGACCATGGTGAAAGCCAGACCGGGACGGGTGTAGGTTTCCGTGCGGTCATACCATTTCAATTCTTGCAGGCGTTTTTCCAGGGGCTCGGCCACCTGGTCCTGCATCTCCTGCGCCGTCGCGCCCGGCCAGGCCGTGATGACGGTCAGTTGTTTGACCGTGAACGGCGGATCCTCCGCGCGGCCCAGCTTGAAGAAGGCCAAGGTCCCGGCGACAGCAATCAGAAAAATCAGAAACACCGTGATGGAGCGCTCGCGTACAGCGAGGGCCGAAAGATTGAGGCTCATTGGCGGCTCCCGGCGACCTTCACATCGTTTTGTGGAAGCAGCCTGACTGACTCGCCTTCACGCAGCAGATGTGCGCCCAGGCCGATGATCTGTTCGCCGACGTTGAGACGACCTGTGACGCGCGCAGCGCCGTCGCTCAAGCCCAGGACCTGCACCGCACGCCAGGTGACTTTTGCCGGTTCGCCGTCGATGGCCCACACGCCGGTGCCATTGCCCGGGTCGTACAACGCAGCAATCGGCACCTGCACCACCTGCCCCTGGGTCGCGCCTTCGGCGATACGCAGTGTGACGGTCGAGCCCAGCGGTGCGTTGGCCAGGGCGCCTTCCAGCACATAGCGCGCTTCAAAGGTGCGGGTCACCCGGTCAGCCGAATCGGAAAGCAACCTCAGTTTCGCGGTGACGGCCCCGCTGGTGCTGCCGTACAGCGTCGCCTGCGCGCTGGACCCGACGGCTGGCCGCAGGGTCTCGGGCAGTTGCACGACGGCTTCGCGCTGCCCGGCTCGCGCCAGTCGAACTACGGGTTGCCCGGGGCTGACGACCTGCCCCGGCTCGGCCAGCGTGTCCATCACCACGCCGTCGGCGTCGGCGAGGAGCACCGCGTACCCGGATGCATTGCGGGCCACATCAGCTTGCGCCTCGGCAGCGCTGAGTTGGGCCTTGGCGGTATCGGCTGCGGCTTTGATCTGGTCGTAGCCCGACGCCGAAATCGCCCCGGCGGCCACCAGCTCGCGATACCGCGCCTCGTCATCCGCAGTCTGCTTGGCCCGGGCGCGGGCGGCCGTGACGGCTTCTTGCTGGGCTCGCGCCTGCAATCCCAGGTCGATCGGGTCCAGGCGCATCAAAGGCTGGCCCTTTTTAACGGTCTGGCCGGCATCCACCACCCGCTCCAGCACCTTGCCGGAAACGCGAAAGCCCAGGTCGCTCTGGACCCGCGCCGCCACAACACCGGTGAAAGAGCGAGCGCTGGCGGACGCCCCCTGCACTTGCGCGACCCTCACCAAAGGGGCAAGCGTGCGCGGATCGATGGCAGTGGATGAGTCGCCACACGCCGTAAGGACGAGAGGCAACAAGCAAGCGGCCAGGGTGAAAGGTCGGAGCCGGAGCATAGGTTCCCTTTATTGAGCAGAGGACTGGGAGCCCATTCTTACGATCGTGACCAATACTGTCAACGGTCACCAATCTAATTTTGTTTTCAGTCAGCTTGATGCCCGGACAATCTTCAGCAAACACGGGACCTGTGATCCATACAGTAGTATTCATCACCAATTGACAGCTTGTGACCATACTATATTATGGTCACCAATGTCGATCCCGAGGAAACCTTGATGTCACCCCTCCGCCCCATTGTTTTATTAGTAGGCGCCAGCTTGATGGCCGGCTGCGCGGTCGGTCCGGACTACCAGCGCCCGGACGCTGCGCTTTCGGATCGTTTCCTGGGCCAGTCTTCTATCGAGCAAAGGAGCGGCGCATCACAGGCCAGCCTCATAACCTGGTGGGAGGGTTTTGGCGACCCGGTGTTGAGCGATTTCATCGCCAAGGCCCTGGAACAGAACCTCGACCTTGTCCAGGCATCAGCGCGCGTTGCCCAGGCCCGGGCCGGCCTTGGCGCGGCCAATGCCGCCCTGCTGCCCTCGGGAAATATCAGTGGCCAGGCCGCACGCGCCTATCAATCCGTCGAGACGCCGCTGGGCCAGGTGCTCGATTCGACGCCCGGCTCCGATCGGTACGGAAACGCCTACGAGCTGGACCTAGGCGCGAGCTGGGAACTGGATGTCTTTGGTGGCCTGCGACGCGGACGCGAAGCCGCACTAGCTGAGTACCAAGCCTCCGAGGCCGGTGCCGCCGCCACGAGACTGGCCGTCGCCGCGCAGACTGCTGACATCTACATCACCCTGCGCGGCTTGCAGGCGCGGCTGGACATTGCGAATCGCCAGGTCAAGACCCAGCAGGACTTGCTGGAGAAAGTCCAGCTGCTCTACAGCAAAGGCCTCGCCGCCAGCTATCAGGTCCGCCAGACCGAGGGCGCGCTTGCTCAGGTCCAGGCAACGGTGCCAGTCCTGCAGACCGGCCTGGATGCCGCCATGAATGCATTGGATGTCATGCTCGGCACACCGCCGGGCACCCATCGCCAGCAACTGGCCGAGACCGGCAGCATTCCGCTGCCTCCACAAATTACCGGGATGGGGACGCCGGCTGACCTATTGCGCCGCCGGCCGGACCTCATCGTCGCCGAGCGCCGCCTCGCTTCCTCCAATGCCCGCATCGGCGAGGCCATCGCCGAGTACTACCCGAAATTTTCCCTCAGTGCGTTGCTCGGCAGTGCCACCGCCGTATCGGCCGGGCACCTGTTCTCAGGCGGCGCCAGCCAGGCGTCGGGCGCGCTGGGTCTGCGCTGGAGGCTGTTCGACTTTGGCCGGATCAACGCCCAGATCGACCAGGCCAAGGGACAGGAAGCTGAAGCGCTGGCCGCCTATCGTCAGTCTGCACTACGAGCCACCGAGGATGTCGAGAACGCGTTCTCCGCCCTAGTGAACCGAGAATCCCAGGCCACCACGCTCACCGCAGGCGAAGCGTCATTGAGCGAGGCGCGCCAGTCGTCCTTTATTGCTTATCAGAAAGGTACGGCCAGCCTGATCGACGTCCTCAACACCGACGAGACGCTGCTCCAGGCATCCGATGCCCGGGCACAAGCACGGACCGAATCGGCGCGCGCAGCGGTCGCGGCATTCAAGGCCCTCGGTGGCGGCTGGCAAGCGCCGCAGCCACCACAGCCTGTAGCGAGCCGATGACCGGACATGAAACACCAGCCGTTCACTTGGCCCCAATCGCGAGCAGGCTCGCTCCCACAGGGTTAGCGTTCATGCCTGTGGGAGCGAGCCTGCTCGCGACGGGGCGATCACCGTCACTGTTGTTTTCAGTCTTTAAAACCGGAGTCCAGCAACATGAAAATCAACGAGAATTCCTGGGTGCTCATCACGGGCGCTTCCAGCGGCTTTGGCGAGGAGTTCGCCCGGCAATACGCAGCACAGGGAAAGTCCCTCGTTCTAGTAGCCCGCAGGCTGGACAGGCTTGAAGCGCTGTCGGCCCAGCTGCGCGAGCGCTTCGGCATTGAGGTCATCGTCGAGCAGGTAGACCTGTCTTCGATCCCGGCGATTATCGAGCTACACGAACGGCTGACCCGGCGCCGCATTGCGATTGATGTGCTCATCAACAACGCCGGCCATGGATTGCAGGGCCCTTTCCTGGATCACTCCCTTGACCAGTCCCTGGCAATGATCGATCTAGACATCGCTGGCCTGACCACCATGACTCGTCTCTTCGCCGCAGACATGCGCCCCCGGCATCGCGGGCACATCCTGCACATCGCAAGCCTGCTGTCTTACCAAGGCGTGAAGAATTTCGCGGTCTATTCAGCGGCTAAGGCCTACGTGCTTCGCTTCTCCGAGGCGCTGCATCAGGAACTCAAGGGCGATGGTGTCGTCGTGACCGCACTGTGCCCGGGCCTGTCCGACACCGGGTTTGTCCAAAGCGCCAGTCAGAAACTTACCCCCGCGCTGAAAATGGTGATGATGCAACCTCAACCGGTGGTTCGCGCAGGCATCCGCGCGCTGCAAGCCGGACGCATGAGTGTAGTACCCGGTTTCGGCAACAAGGCGCTCACGGTGTTGACCTGGGCCACGCCACGCTGGCTGCACCAACGCCTGATGGCGAATGTCATGGGTGCATGAGCGGGATATTGCAAGGGACCGGGAGCCGCACAAGCTCCCGGCACACGGCATATCGCGTTAGAAGTGATAGCTGATTGAGGTACCGAAACCGCTGGCACTGTTGCGGTATTTGGAACTGTACGCACCACGGGTCGCAGAGGTTTCGTTGACCCGCACGCTCTCTTCCTGCAAGTAGGAATAAGCCAGGTCGATCGTTACATCCTGTACCGGCGTCCAGCCGGCACCGAAGCTGAGCACTGTGCGGTCACCGGTTGGAATTCGAGGCCCACGGTTGGTGTTGTTGGCCGGCGACTGATCGACCGACAAGCCTGCGCGCAGCACCCACTGATCGTTCAGCTTATACGCCGCGCCGATTGCATGGCCCCAGGTGTCATGCCAGTTCTGCTCTTCTCTGACAGTACCCAGCGCGCCGCTCAGCAGCGCAGGCAAGCCTGAGTTCTCGATGGTCAGCTCCTTGAAGCGACTCCAGCGTGTCCAGGTGCTTCCCAGATAAAGGGTCCAGTCATCATTGAGCTGATGGGTGAGCGAGAGATCAACCGACTCCGGAAGGTCCACATCCAGCGACGCGTCATAGCTACGCCCGCTGACCCCCACTACACTGAAAATCCCGCCAGTGAGCTTGGACTTGGCGTCCAGGTGATAACTGACCTTGGAGTGATAAGTCAGCCCCAGGCGGGTCTGGTCCGTGGCCTGCACCAGGATGCCGGCATTGAAGCCGAGCGCCGTGTCATCGCCGTTGCTTTTCAGCTTCCCATCGTTGCTGCCGGGGCTCAGAGGATTGGGCACCATCCCGGAGATCTCACCGCTGATCCGGTTGATGGTCGGACCGAACCCAATCGACACCTTGTCGTTGAAGGCATAGCTGACGGTGGGCTGGAAGGTCAGCGTCGTCACTTCGCTTTTGTTGCCGTAGTAACGCCCGGCAAAGTCGCTGCCGTAATCGGTGATCAGACCGAACGGCACATAAAAGCCAACGCCGACGGCCCAGTGCTCATCCACCGGCTTGACGTAGTAACCCATCGGCACCGTGGTGGTCGGCACCATGTCACCGTCTTCCTGGCCGCCGAAAGTGCTGCGTGTCTGGCTGATATCGCTCTTGGCAAACAGCGTCGCAGCGCCGAGGCTGACCTGCTCTTTCTTCAAGCGAGACATGCCCGCCGGATTGCCGAAGACGGTGCTCGCATCTTCAGCCGAGGAAGAGCGGCCGGCGAATCCCGACCCCATCCCGCTGATGCTTTGTTCGTTCAGCGCAAAGCCGCTGGCAAACACTTGGGATGATGCAAGCGCAACGGCGAGACTCACGGGGGTCTTGAGCAAGATTCTTTTCATTATTAGGACTCGAGGAACAATTGCAGAGGTGGTGGAACAGTTTGTTTTTGTACTAGGCAAAAATCGCCACGGTCTGGCGCGCCCAAAGCACCCGCCGACCGCTTTCGTCCCAGATCTCCATATCCTGTAACGAGTAGCCCTCCAAGGCCTGTTGGCTGAAGGAACTGATGAGAAACCATTCGCCGGCCACGGCGGGGCTGCGGCAGATCGATTGTCCAGGAAGCCGAGCTGATGGCCGCAGGCTCTATAAAGCACGTCATAGTGGCAGGCGGCAGACTGTCAGCGAGGGCGATCAGGGCCACCGCCGGGTCAACCCCCTGGGCATCGAGGTGACGGACCCACATCAGCAACTCGGGATTTTCCGCACCGGATACCGGCAGTGAGCCGCCCACGGGACGCATCTCGAAGTTGAACGCGCAGGCAGGCGCAAAGCTGTTGTCCAGCTCCAGCGTGCTGTACCGCGACGACCCCTCTACCAACGGGCATCCCCACGCCTCATGGGTAATTTTGCTGGCTCGTGGTTGAGCGAACAGCAAGGTCGTGCGCAACGCCAGTTCATCGCCCGACTTGCAGTCGACCGATACCGAAGTCACGGATCGCCCTTGGCGCAACACGCTTGTATTGAACACCTGGGGCTGCGTGACCGGCCCTATGAATGACACTTGCGCCGACTTGATGGAGGAAAGCCCTGCGGGCGCTCGCGAAGAACCGCCTCCAACGACAACGCCGCCGACAGGCCGCCAAAAATCGTCCGGCCCTGCTGCCAATTGGACGGAGAACAAACGGCACGCCCGGATCAAATTGCGCCAGCACCTAAGCAAAGCTCGTCATATCAACGCCCACCCTGCGCACTGAACGCGTACTCGAAGACGGAATCGGAATGGAATGGAATCGGAAAAATGTCGATGCCGACGCATGTTCATGGCAATCCCTCAAAAGCCGATGCGCCATATTTATTCATGTGACCTTTTGTGTCAATAGTCACAATTTGAGCAAATGGAAACTAGAAAGCCAGATGCAAACCAAATGCAAAAAAGTTATTTAGATTGGTGTGGCTGCATCACTGCAGCCACACTCAGGGCATAAGGCTACGCAGGATGAGGTTCGAGGTAAGCGTCGGCGCGACCTCGACGTGATCAAGGCTATGCTGGAGCAACAGAGGATTGACGAAAGGCCGAAGGGTCAGGTGTATCGCTTCTACGGTTTCATCCAGGGGAGTCTTGCGCTCAAACTCTCCACTTTCGCGCCCTTCGCGCACAACCTGTACTACAAACTGCTTGATCCGTGCGTCATACACCAGCGAGCTGGGCCAACGCTCCGAGGCGGCGAATGCAGCGATATCATAGAGCTTGCGGTCGTTGAAAAACAGGTCCAAGCCCGTAGTGATAAGGGTCTTGACCAAGCGACGAAAGCGTTCTGTCGAAGAAATCCCCTCTTCGCTGATAGCCTGCTCCACGGCTGCGACGATTTGTGCCAGGCAGCTTGAGCAAATGGCCTCACCAATCGCTTGCTTGGAATCGAAGAACTTGTAGATGTAAGCCTTGGAAAACCCGATGGCTTTGGCCAAGTCGGAAACCGTGGTTTTGCTGTAACCGTATTGGCTGAAGTGCTCATTGGCCGCCGCGACAATCTGGTCTCGAATGTCGTGATCAGCTGGGCCCCGGGCGCCGGGCGAAGAAATTGGTGGATGGTTCATTCCTGTAGCTTACGCACCCCAAAGGTGGTTGACAACTTGTGACTTATTTATAGCATAGTCACACGCCACCATGCCAGACGTAAGCATGCTGGCCTTGCTATGTCGGCATATGGATAGGGTACACCACCGCTGGCCGTCACATTGAGCGTGAGGCCGTCACTGTCACCGAGCATGTAGTCAATACCAGTGATTTGGGCGTGCCGAATCGACATTTCTGAGAGCGCCATCGCGAGCTCCTGAACAGAGTCAGGGCCGGACACTCATCTCGGTACACAAACTGCTCCAGCAACAAACCGACTCCGTACGCATCAGAATCCTGGACTTAATCCTGGACTTAAACGCACTGGATGGTGCTGGATTTCAGTGGTTCCCGCCGGAACGAAAAAAGGACCCGAAGGTCCTGATTTCAATCGCTTACAGAATTCAGTGGAACTCTGTAGCGCAATTTTTGGAGCGGGAAACGAGACTCGCATCTAGCGTCCGACCCATTGAAATCTAAGGGGTTTATTTTCTTGCCGAAGCAGGAAAAGACTCAATTCTGGACTTGTTTTTGGGGTGTTTCAAGAGCGAAAAAATGGAGTAATTCCAAGCAACGCTACTGGATTCTACCTATAGACAATTGACGATTTTGGCGGCTACAAAGCCAGCTTTTCACTCGGCGTCATCGAGATTGGCTGCATGGCTCGCAAGTTCTTCGACCTGTAATCTAAATAGCCGCTATGCGGCAAGCTCGACGTAGCTAGATTCCCCTCCTCCAGTTGCGCCCGACAACCAACCCCATACGAAGGTCAGAGTGGTGCGTCCAGCGTGATCAACGCCTACCTTGCCACGAATAGAACCAATCCTGCTGCAAGCGATGAACTCCGAGCAACCATCGCAGCAGCCATCCCCCCCCCTTTTATCGCCTTCCGACCAGAAACCCGTTTCAGGGACTTGTGCTTCCGGTATTATGGTATACCATCAGACGCACAGACACTCTTACCCTACACGGAGCAGCTCATGAGTTTCGAAATCCGCAAGATCGTCAGCTACGTCGAAGAAACCTTTATCGAAGGCGGCAAGGCTGCTGACAAGCCCGTGACCATGGTCGGGCTGGCCGTCGTGATGAAAAACCCTTGGCTGGGTCGCGGCTTTGTCGAAGACCTGAAGCCGGAAATTCGCGCCAACTGCTCCGACCTCGGTGCGCTGATGGTCGAGCGTCTGGTGGGCATCATCGGCGGCGCCGAGAAGATCGAGGCTTATGGCAAGGCCGCCGTAGTGGGCGCCGACGGTGAAATCGAACACGCCTCCGCCGTCATCCATACCCTGCGCTTCGGCAACCATTACCGCGAAGCGGTGAAAGCCAAGAGCTACCTCAGCTTCACCAACAAGCGCGGCGGCCCAGGCACCTCGATCCAGATCCCGATGATGCACAAGGACGACGAAGGCCTGCGTTCGCACTACATCACCCTGGAAATGCAGATCGAAGATGCACCGCGTGCCGACGAAATCGTGGTGGTTCTGGGTTGCGCCGATGGCGGCCGCCTGCACCCACGCATCGGCAACCGTTACATCGATCTCGAAGAGCTGGCCGCTGAAAACGCCCAGTAATCAAGGTCGATAAGAACAACAAAAAGGCATGCAGGAGCGCTCCATGATTCGGCTCACCGCTGAACGCACCCCGGCTGGCACCAGTTACCTGGCGACCGGCCAAGGCCAGCCCGTGGTTTTGATCCACGGCGTGGGCCTGAACAAAGAAATGTGGGGCGGCCAGGTCGTTGGCTTGGCCACGAAGTACCGTGTGATTGCCTACGACATGCTCGGCCACGGCGCCAGCCCGCGCCCGGACAGCGGCACGCCTCTGCTGGGCTATGCCGACCAGTTGCTGGAACTGCTCGACCACCTGCAACTGCCTCAGGCAACCGTGATCGGCTTTTCCATGGGCGGGCTGGTGGCGCGGGCGTTTGCCTTGCATTACCCGCAACGCTTGCAAGGCCTGGTGGTGCTCAACAGCGTGTTCAATCGCAGTCCCGAACAGCGTGCCGGCGTCATCGCCCGCACCGCTCAAGCGGCCGAGCACGGACCGGATGCCAACGCCGAAGCCGCCCTGTCGCGCTGGTTCAGCCGCGAATATCAGGCGGCCAATCCGGCACAGATCGCGGCCTTGCGCCAAACCCTGGCAGACAATGACCCGCAGGGTTACCTGACCACCTACGAACTGTTTGCGACCCAGGACATGTACCGCGCCGACGACTTGGGCAGCATTCAGGTGCCGACACTGATCGCCACCGGTGAACTGGACCCGGGCTCGACACCGGAAATGGCCGAGCAATTGGCCGCACGCATTCCCGGCGCGACCGTTGCCGTGCTCGCCGAGCAGCGGCATATGATGCCCGTAGAATCGCCGCGCCTGGTCAACCAGCTGCTGCTGGAGTTTCTCGACACGGCAAACACCCGACAAAATCAAATAAAGGGGATCGTTGCATGACACTCGCACGCTTCCAGATGTGCATCGGCGGTGAATGGGTCGATGCCCTCTCCGGCAAGACTTTTGAAAGTTTGAACCCGGCTCTGGCTCAAGCCTGGGCTGAATTGCCCGATGCCGACGAAGCCGATGTCGAGCGCGCCGTGCAGTCTGCGCAGACGGCTTTCGACAGCCCGGCCTGGCGAGGCCTCACCGCCACCGCTCGGGGCAAACTGCTGCGGCGCCTCGGTGACCTGATCGCTGAAAACAAGGAACAACTGGCACAGCTGGAAAGCCGCGACAATGGCAAACTGATTCGCGAAACCCGCGGTCAGGTCGGCTACCTGCCGGAGTTCTTCCACTACACCGCGGGCCTGGCCGACAAGCTCGAAGGCGGCACCTTGCCGCTGGACAAGCCGGACCTGTTTGCCTACACAGTGCACGAAGCCATGGGTGTGGTCGCAGCGATCATTCCGTGGAACAGCCCTCTTTATCTGACCGCGATCAAACTGGCGCCGGCCCTCGCGGCAGGCAACACCATTGTGATCAAACCGTCGGAGCACGCCTCGGCAACCATTCTCGAGCTGGCTCGCCTGGCGCTGGAAGCCGGCATCCCGCCGGGCGTGGTCAACGTGGTCACCGGTTACGGCCCAAGCACCGGCGCCGCCCTCACCCGCCATCCGCTGGTGCGCAAGATCGCCTTCACCGGCGGCGCTGCCACGGCCCGGCATGTGGTGCGCAGCAGCGCCGAGAACTTCGCCAAGCTGTCGCTGGAACTGGGCGGCAAATCACCGAACATTATCTTTGCCGACGCTGACCTCGACAGCGCTATCAATGGTGCGATTGCCGGGATCTATGCGGCATCAGGCCAGAGCTGCGTTTCCGGCTCGCGGTTGTTGGTGCAGGACGAAATCTACGATGAGTTCGTTGATCGTCTGGTCGAACGCGCCAAGCGCATCCGCATCGGCAACCCGCAGGAAGACAGTAGCGAAATGGGCCCGATGGCCACTGCGCAACAACTGGCCGTGGTCGAAGGCTTGGTAGCCGATGCCGTGGCCGAGGGTGCGCGTCTGCGTCTGGGCGGCAAGCGTCCAGAGAATCTGGGGGATGGCTGGTTCTATGAGCCAACCCTGTTCGAATGCGACCGCAACTCGATGAAGATCATGCAGGAAGAGGTGTTCGGTCCGGTGGCCTCGGTCATCCGTTTCAAAGATGAAGCCGAAGCGCTGGCGATTGCCAACGACTCGCAGTTCGGCCTCGCCGCCGGCATCTGGACCCGCGACCTGGGGCGAGCCCATCGCCTGGCCCGGGACGTTCGCTCGGGGATTATCTGGGTCAACACCTACCGTGCTGTCTCGGCCATGGCGCCGATCGGCGGTTTCAAGAACAGCGGCTATGGACGCGAGAGCGGCATCGATTCGGTGCTGGCCTACACCGAGCTGAAAACGGTGTGGATCAACCTCTCTCAGGCACCCATGCCTGATCCCTTCGTGATGCGCTAGGAGACCGCCGACATGATCGAACCTGGCATTTACAAAGACGTCATGAGCTCGTTCCCTTCCGGGGTCACGGTGGTCACCACCCTGGACCCGGACGGTGGCATCGTCGGCATCACCGCCAGCGCCTTCAGTGCGCTGTCGATTGATCCGGCACTGGTACTGTTCTGCCCCAACTATGCCTCGGACACGTACCCGATTCTGCGTGACAGCAAGCAATTCGCGATTCATCTGCTGTCCGCCGACCAGACTGCCGAAGCCTATGCGTTTGCAGGGAAAGGCAAGGACAAGGCCAAAGGCATCGACTGGCACCTCAGTGAGTTGGGCAACCCGTTGCTGCGCAAAGCCACGGCGATCATCGAGTGCGAACTGTGGCGTGAATACGACGGCGGCGATCACGCGATTATCGTCGGCGCGGTGAAGAACCTGATTCTGCCCGAGCAACCGGTCACACCAATGATCTATCACAAAGGCAAGCTGGGCCCGCTGCCCACCCTGGCCTGACGTCTACATTTGGGCTGCGTCTAACCACCCCCCGGTGCGGCCCTTTTTTACTTCTACTATGGGAGCCGGCATGAGCCCAGCAGCCTTGCAACTGTTCCGCCAGCAGGCCTACATCGACGGCCAGTGGCTGAATGCACCCGATGGCGTCTGTCAGGACATTTTCAACCCGGCCACCGGCGAACTGATCGGCCAGGTGCCGAACCTTGGCGCCGCAGAAGCTCGTCAGGTTATCGCCGCCGCCAACAAGGCCTGGCCGGCCTGGCGCGCACTGACCGCCAAAGAGCGCAGCCAGACGCTCAAACGCTGGCACGCGCTGATGCTAGAGCACGCCGACGCCCTGGCAGAAATCCTCACTCTGGAACAAGGCAAGCCACTGGCCGAGGCCAAGGGTGAAATCCTTTACGCCGCGAGTTTCATCGAGTGGTTCGCCGAAGAAGCCAAGCGCATCTACGGAGACACCATTCCCAGCCACAAAGGCGATGCGCGCATCGTGGTCAGTAAGGAACCGATCGGCGTGGTCGCGGCCATCACCCCATGGAACTTCCCGGCGGCGATGATCACCCGCAAGGCCGGCCCGGCGCTCGCGGCCGGTTGCCCATGCATCGTCAAACCGGCACCGGAGACGCCGTTCTCGGCGCTGGCCATGGCCGCGTTGGCGGAACAGGCAGGGATTCCACCGGGCATTTTCAACGTGATCACCGGCGACGCCGTGGCCATCGGCGGTGAGCTGACCGCCAGCCCGCTGGTGCGCAAACTGTCGTTCACTGGCTCCACCGCCATCGGCAAATTGCTCATGGCGCAGTGCGCGCCAACGCTGAAAAAAGTCTCACTGGAACTGGGGGGCAACGCGCCCTTCATCGTGTTCGACGATGCTGATCTGGAGCGAGCCGTAGAAGGTGCACTGATCGCCAAGTTTCGCAATGCCGGGCAAACCTGTGTCTGTGCCAATCGCTTCCTGGTGCAGAGCGGCATCCATGAAGCTTTTGTTGCGCGGTTGGCCGAACGAGTGGCTCAACTGAATGTTGGCAGTGGTTTCGAGGCAGGCGTCACCCAAGGCCCGCTGATCAACGAACGCGCCGTGGCCAAAGTCGAAGACCACGTTCAGGACGCCCTCTCCCAAGGCGCCCGACTGCTTTGCGGTGGTGAACGGCATGCACTGGGGCACGGCTTCTTCCAGCCAACCGTGCTGGCTGGCGTGACCGGTGACATGAAAGTCGCTCAAGAGGAAACCTTTGGCCCGCTGGCTGCGGTGTTCCGCTTCGACACCGAAGCCGAGGCTGTGCACTTGGCCAATGACACCGAATTCGGCCTCGCAGCTTACTGCTACACCCGCGACCTGGGCCGGGCCTGGCGCATGAGCGAAGCCCTGGAATACGGCATGGTCGGGATCAACGAAGGGCTGATTTCCACCGAAGTCGCGCCCTTTGGCGGGATCAAATCCTCGGGGCTGGGCCGTGAAGGGTCCAAGTACGGCATCGAAGATTACCTCGAACTCAAATACACCCTGATGGGCGGGCTCGACGATTTTGGGAGCACACCGCGATGAGCAACGAAAAATATGAAAAAGGCCTGAAAATTCGCACCCAGGTACTGGGTGAGGCCTACGTGAACCGCTCCATCGAAAACGCCGACGACTTCACCCGGCCTCTTCAGGAGATGGTCACCGAGTACTGCTGGGGCCACGTCTGGGGTCGTGAGGGTTTGTCGCTTAAAGAGCGCAGCATGATAAACTTGGCGATGATTTCGGCCCTCAATCGGCCGCACGAACTCAAGCTGCATGTACGCGGCGCCTTGCGTAACGGGCTGAGTCGTGAACAAATACGCGAAATTCTGCTTCAGGTCGGTATTTATTGCGGTGTTCCCGCTGCCGTAGACAGTTTCCGGCTCGCCCGTGAAGCCTTCGCCGAAGCCGATGCCGAGGCCTCCAGTTAACCCTTGGCTGTTTTGATGACGTGAGCACGATGATCCTGGATCGAAGTGCTCTTTTTGCATGGACAGCCACACTCAGAGCGGACCCCATGAAACGCCTGCCACTCGACGACAGCTTCAAGGTCAATCGCAACCCCGTTACCCTGCGCGAAATCGTGCTGGATAAGCTGCGAAGCGCCATCATGAACTTCCAGCTCTTGCCGGGAGATCGTCTGGTCGAACGCGATCTGTGCGATCGCCTGGGCGTCAGCCGCACATCCGTACGCGAAGCCTTGCGCCACCTGGAATCCGAAGGCCTGGTGGAATTCGCCGACGCCAAGGGCCCACGGGTCGCGATCATCACCCTGGCCGATGCCGTGGATATCTATGAGCTGCGTTGTGTGCTCGAAGGCCTGATCGTCCAGCTGTTCACCCTGCGTGCCAAGGCCAAGGACATCAAGGCCCTGGAAAAAGCCCTCGAGGAAAACCGCAAGGCCCTCAAGGAAGGCGAACTGCAACAGGTGATCGATTCGGTTCAAGGTTTCTACGACGTCCTGCTCGAAGGCTCGGGCAATCATGTGGCGGCCACTCAACTGCGTCAGTTGCAGGCACGGATCAGTTACTTGCGGGCGACTTCGGTGTCCCAGGAGAATCGCCGTGGCGTGAGCAACCAGGAAATGGAACGCATGGTCGAAGCGATCAAGAGCGGCGATCCTCTGGCAGCCCACCAGGCTTGTGTCGACCACGTGCGCGCCGCCGCAACCGTCGCACTCGATTACCTCAAGCGCAAACAGGAAGAGACTGGAAAAATACCCGAGATCACCCTGCCCATCGCGCTCAAAGAACCTCGCATAGGTCGCTAACCATGTTCAGCCCGAGCTTTTGTCCAAAGTGCGGCGGCGGTGATCTCAGTCACCAGCTGCCACCGGGCGATACGCACGAGCGTCTGATGTGCCGTGGTTGCGGCTACATCCATTACGTCAATCCGAAAATCATTGCCGGCTGCATCATCGAGCAGGACGGCAAGTACCTGCTGTGCCAACGCGCGATCCCGCCGCGCCCCGGTACCTGGACGCTGCCGGCGGGCTTCATGGAAGGCGGCGAGACCACCGAGCAGGCGGCGCTGCGCGAAGTCTGGGAAGAGAGCGGCGTGCGCGCGGAAATTCTCTCGCCCTACTCGATCTTCAGCGTGCCGAAGATCAGCGAGGTGTACATCATTTTCCGCGCCATCGCGCTGGAGATCACCGGCCAATACGGCCCGGAAACCCTGGACTACAAATTCTTCGCGCCCGAGGACATTCCCTGGGACAGCATCTATTACCCGGCAATCCGGCAGATCCTCGAACGCTATATCGAGGAACGCCAGGCCGGGGTCTACGGCATCTACATCGGCAACGACGATACCGGCAAGATCCACTTCATTCGCTGACATATCCTAGGGCGTCACGCCCTCGACAATGATTACCTCGGCCCGGGCCACACCCTCGCGGTGCCGTTTCGCCTCCTGATATTGCTCGCTGTGATAACAGGCCAGCGCCTGCTCGTAAGAATCGAACTCGATGACCACACTGCGTTGCGGTGTCGGCCGACCTTCCATCGCTTCGCTGCGCCCGCCCCGGGCCAGCATCCGCCCGCCATATAAAGCGAACGCCGCCGGGGCGCGCTGGGTGTATTGGCTGTATTGATCGGGGTCGGTGACATCCACGTGAGCAATCCAGTACGCCTTCATAGTGACCTCTTGGTTTATTTTGTATTATGGTATACCAATAAATATACCCACCAAACACTGAGAGTTCCAGCATGGCCTTCAACAGCATCGAAGAAATCATCGAAGATTACCGGCAAGGCAAGATGGTGCTGCTGGTCGATGACGAGGACCGGGAAAACGAAGGCGACCTGCTGATCGCCGCCGACCATTGCACCGCCGAGGCCATCAGCTTCATGGCTCGTGAAGCGCGCGGATTGATTTGCCTGACCCTGACCGACGAGCACTGCCAGCGCCTGGGTCTGGAGCAGATGGTGCCGAGCAATGGCAGTGTGTTCAGCACCGCGTTCACCGTATCCATCGAGGCCGCTGTGGGTGTGACCACCGGTATTTCCGCCGCCGATCGGACGTGTACCGTTGCCGCCGCCGTAGCCGCCAACGCAGGTCCCACGGACATTGTGCAGCCCGGCCATATCTTCCCGCTACGCGCCAAGGAAGGCGGCGTGCTGACCCGTGCCGGCCACACCGAAGCCGGTTGCGACCTCGCTCGCCTGGCGGGTTTCACTCCCGCCTCGGTGATCGTCGAAGTGATGAACGACGACGGCACCATGGCCCGCCGCCCGGATCTGGAAGTGTTCGCCCGTAAACACGGGATCAAGATCGGCACCATCGCCGATCTGATCCACTACCGGCTCAGCACCGAACACACCGTGGTGCGCATAGGCGAACGCGAGCTGCCGACGGTGCATGGCACCTTCCGCCTGATCACCTTCGAGGACCGCATCGAAGGTGGCGTGCACATGGCGATGGTCATGGGTGACATTCGTCGAGAAGAACCCACCCTGGTGCGGGTGCATGTGATCGATCCGCTGCGCGATCTGGTCGGCGCGCAGTACAGCGGCCCGTCCAACTGGACGTTGTGGGCCGCGCTGCAACGGGTGGCTGAAGAAGGTCGCGGCGTGGTGGTCGTGCTGGCCAATCATGAGTCGTCGCAAGCGCTGCTGGAACGCGTGCCCCAACTCACTCAGCCGCCACGACAATTCAGCCGTTCGCAATCGCGCATCTATTCTGAAGTAGGGACCGGGGCGCAGATTCTGCAGGATCTCGGCGTGGGCAAGTTGCGTCATCTCGGCCCACCGCTGAAATACGCAGGCTTGACCGGTTACGACCTGGAAGTGGTCGAGAGTATCCCGTTCACCGGATGATCCCCTGGCTCCTACGAAAGCGGTTCTTTCGCTTCGCCACAAAAACCGCTTTTGGCTGATAGCCGGTAAGGCAAAGTGCTTGCACAAAGTTTGGAATACCATAATATGATATTCCATAGACCGAACATTCCAACCAAGGGCCCCCGACAGGGAAAGCACCAACAACAGCCCTTGGCACGGTCGCCTTTAGAGGCCAGATGGACCTACTGCTCCCGATAGGCGGGCATCAACAGCCCGCTCACAAACACAACAAATGAGGGCGTAAAAATGGTGTTGAACAAAGGTGTAACCGCAATGCTTTTTGCGGGTTTGTTGAGCATGACCAGCCAGGCGCTGATGGCGGCTGAAAGCGTCAACTTCGTCAGCTGGGGCGGCAGCACCCAGGATGCACAGAAGCAGGCCTGGGCCGATCCGTTCAGCAAGGCCAGCGGCATCACCGTGGTCCAGGATGGTCCTACCGACTATGGCAAACTCAAAGCCATGGTCGAAAGCGGCAACGTGCAATGGGACGTGGTCGACGTCGAGGCGGACTTTGCCTTGCGCGCGGCAGCTGAAGGCTTGCTCGAACCCCTCGACTTCTCGGTGATCCAGCGCGACAAAATCGACCCGCGCTTCGTCTCTGACCATGGCGTCGGCTCGTTCTACTTCTCCTTCGTCCTCGGTTACAACGAAGGCAAGCTCGGTGCCGGCAAACCTCAAGATTGGTCCGCGCTGTTCGACACCAAGACCTACCCTGGCAAACGCGCCCTCTACAAATGGCCAAGCCCCGGCGTGCTCGAACTGGCTCTGCTGGCCGACGGTGTACCCGCCGACAAGCTGTATCCGCTGGACCTGGATCGCGCCTTCAAAAAACTCGACACCATCAAGAAAGACATCGTCTGGTGGGGCGGCGGCGCGCAGTCGCAACAGTTGCTGGCCTCAGGTGAAGCGAGCCTCGGGCAGTTCTGGAACGGCCGCATCTACGCCCTGCAACAGGATGGCGCACCGGTGGGCGTGAGCTGGAAACAGAACCTGGTCATGGCCGACATTCTGGTCATCCCTAAAGGCTCGAAAAACAAGGCCGCCGCCATGAAGTTTTTGGCCAACGCCAGCAGCGCCAAAGGACAAGCTGACTTCTCCAACCTGACCGCCTATGCGCCAGTCAACGTCGACAGCGTGGCGCGCCTGGATTCGGTGCTCGCCCCTAACCTGCCGACTGCCTACGCTAAGGATCAGATCACTCTTGATTTCGCGTACTGGGCCAAGAACGGTCCGGCCATCGCGACACGGTGGAACGAATGGCTGGTCAAATGAAAATGACGGCAACAGCGTCCCGTCAACCTACGCAGACCGGGAGCGCCGCTGGCGCTGCCGGGGCGGTTTCCGGCAAGGCGGCTGTGATGAACCAATCCCCTTCCCTGGCACAGCGCTGGCGCGGTTCAAGCAACCTGATCCCCGCCCTGCTGTTTCTCGGCCTGTTCTTTCTGGCGCCGCTGATTGGTCTGCTGCTGCGGGGCGTACTGGAACCAGTGCCGGGCCTGGGTAACTACGAACAACTGTTCGCCAACTCGGCTTACGCCCGGGTCTTGCTCAACACCTTCTCGGTGGCCGGGCTGGTGACCCTGTTCAGCCTGCTGCTGGGCTTTCCTCTAGCGTGGGCGATCACGCTGGTGCCTCGTGGCTGGGGCCGCTGGGTCCTCAACATTGTGCTGCTGTCGATGTGGACCAGCCTGTTGGCGCGGACCTATTCCTGGCTGGTGCTGTTGCAGGCGTCCGGTGTAATCAACAAAGCGCTGATGGCAATGGGCATCATCGATCAGCCACTGGAAATGGTGCACAACCTGACCGGCGTGGTGATCGGCATGAGTTACATCATGATCCCGTTCATCGTGCTGCCGTTGCAGGCAACCATGCAGGCCATCGACCCGATGATTCTGCAGGCCGGTTCGATTTGCGGCGCCAGCCCCTGGACCAACTTCTTCCGGGTATTCCTGCCGCTGTGCCGGCCGGGGCTGTTCTCCGGCGGCCTGATGGTGTTTGTGATGTCCCTCGGTTACTACGTGACCCCGGCACTGCTGGGCGGCGCGCAGAACATGATGCTGCCGGAATTCATCATTCAGCAGGTGCAGTCGTTCCTCAATTGGGGACTGGCCAGCGCCGGTGCAGCCTTGCTGATCGTGATCACGCTGGTGTTGTTCTACTTCTACCTGAAGCTCCAGCCGGAATCCCCGGTTGGCGCCAGCAACTCGAGGTAAGCCGTCATGCTCCTGACCCCCAATGCCATGAGCCGGCGCATGCGTTTCGGCCTGTATTTCACCACCGGTTTGATCTCGCTGTTCCTGCTTTTGCCGATCGTGTTCATCGTGCTGCTGTCCTTCGGTTCCTCCCAGTGGCTGGTGTTTCCGCCGCCGGGCTGGACGCTGAAATGGTACGGCCAGTTCTTCTCCAATCCCGATTGGATGAACGCAGCCATGGCCAGCCTCAAGGTCGCCGTGCTGACCACGATCTGCGCGGTAGCCCTGGGTTTGCCGACCGCTTTTGCCTTGGTACGCGGGCGCTTTCCAGGACGGGAAATGCTCTACGGTCTGTTCACCCTACCGATGATCGTGCCGCTGGTGATCATCGCGGTGGCGGTGTACGCGCTGTTTCTCAAACTCGGCTACACCGGAACGATGTTCGCTTTCGTGGTCAGCCACGTCATCGTGGCGCTACCGTTCACCATCATCTCGATCATCAACTCGCTGAAGCTGTTCGATCAGTCCATCGAGGATGCCGCGGTGATCTGTGGCGCCTCGCGACTGCAAGCGGTGTTCAAGGTGACCTTTCCGGCAATCCGCCCGGGCATGGTCGCCGGTGCGCTGTTCGCGTTCCTGGTGTCGTGGGATGAAGTGGTGCTGAGCGTGATGATGGCCAGCCCGACCCTGCAAACCCTTCCCGTGAAAATGTGGACCACCCTGCGCCAGGACCTGACGCCCGTGATCGCCGTCGCCTCGACGCTGCTGATCGGCCTCTCGGTATTGGTCATGGTCATCGCCACCGCCGTTCGCCGGCGCAATCAAATCAGCGCCTGAGCGCACAGGAGTACGACATGAGTGCCGTGATCAAAGATTCCGCGCAGCAGAACGACAAACCGCTGGTCAGCCTGCGCAACCTGAACAAGTACTACGGCGACTTCGCTGCCGTGGACGACATCTCGCTGGACATCAAGGACGGCGAATTCCTGACCTTCCTCGGCTCCAGCGGCTCCGGCAAAAGCACCACCCTGTCGATGCTCGCCGGCTTCGAAACCCCGAGCAGCGGCGAGATCCAGGTCAATGGCCAGTCGCTGGTCAACGTACCGCCGCACAAGCGTGACATCGGCATGGTGTTCCAGCGTTATTCGCTGTTTCCGCACCTGTCGGTGCGCGACAACATCGCGTTTCCGCTGGCCATCCGCAAGCTGGCCGCCAGCGAGCGTGAGCGCCGGGTCGACGCCATGCTCAAACTGGTGCAACTGGAACAATTCGCCCATCGCCGCCCTTCACAACTTTCCGGTGGTCAGCAGCAACGAGTGGCGATCGCTCGGGCGCTGGTCTACGAGCCACGCATCCTGCTGATGGACGAACCTCTCGGCGCTTTGGACAAAAAGCTGCGCGAAGATTTGCAGGACGAACTGCGTCAGCTGCATCGGCGTCTGGGTATCACCATTATCTACGTGACCCACGACCAGGAAGAAGCCATGCGTCTGTCTCAGCGCATCGCGATTTTCAGTCACGGCAAAATCGTTGGGTTGGGCAGCGGTTTTAATCTGTATCAGAACCCGCCAAATGCCTTCGTTGCCTCGTTTCTTGGCAACTCCAACTTCCTCAAGCTCAAGGCCCAGGGTAATGCGGCGGCTTCGTTTGAAGGTCAGTCTCTGTCGATTCGCCTGACCGCCGGGTTGCAGACTGATCAGGATGTTTTGCTGATGGTGCGTCCGGAAAAAGCCTTGGCCTTGAGTGTCGAGCAAGCTGCACAGGAACCGTTGGCAGCGGGCTGGAATGAAGTTTCGGCCGTGGTCACTGAAGTGCTGTTCCTCGGTGAAAGCCAGACTTGCAGCGTGGTGACCTCGGGCGGCACGTCGATGACCGTCAAGGCCCTCTCTGCCGCCGGCATGCCGCTCAAGGCTGGCGACCCGGTGCGCGTGCGCTGGGCCACTGCGGATGCCTGCGTTTATACCGAATGGGCTGAAAGCGATCTGAACAAGGCTGCTGGCGCGCATTGATCCTCAAGCGGTCCCATGCCAGTGGACCGCACGTTATCTGTCACCCTCTGGTCGCTGCAACGTCGGGTTGCAGCGGCCTTTTTTTGATCTCACTATCCCCTCTGCCTGACTCATCGCTTTCACGAGCAAAGGCCCCGGGATCGCCACGAACACAGCATCCGTGTCCTGCTCCGAGCGGATGTGTATCTCCCTCTCGACAGCCAACAACGCCGTCGCCCCTGACCAACCGCTTCCTCCAGCAAGCTCACACAGTGAATCTTGAGTGGGCACAGCATCCGAGCTTGGTACCGATCAAATGTGCGCCTTCAGCTCTCCCCTCTGTTCGCCATCCAAACGAAAATGCCCGGCACAGGCCGGGCATCTCAGACGAACAGAAAACGGGTTTGATTAATCGGCATAACCGAGTCTGGAAGCTTTGCGCTCTTGCGCTTGACTGCGGGTAGCCAGGCAATAATACAACGGGCAAGTCACCACCAACCCCACCAGCCACGACAGATCAGCCCCTTCCACCAAATTGGCATACGGCCCGACATACAACGACGTATTGGCAAACGGCAGCTGCACAATAATCCCGATGAAATACGCAACGATCGCATGCAGATTGAAACACCCGTAAATCCCGCCATCCGCACGGAAGATCGAGGCAATGTCATAGCTGCCACGCTTGATCAGATAGAAATCAATCAGGTTGATCGACGCCCAAGGCACCAGTACCAGCAACAGCGCCAAAATCAGGCCGATGAACTGCGAGATGAAGTCTGCGGAAGCGCCCAATGCGACGAAGCAGCACCCCGCCAGCACCCCACTCGACAACACCACGCGCACCTTGATACTCGGCGTCCATTGGCTGGCGAAGGTCTGGATCGAGGTGATGATCGACAGCACCGCGCCATACAGATTCAAGGCGTTGTGGCTGATGATGTTGAGCAAAAACAGCACCATCAGAATCGGCCCCAGCCAGCCGGTGGATTGCTTCACCGCTGCCATCGCCTCGGTGCCTTCCGGCGTCGCCAGCACCGCCACCGCACCGAAGGTGAACGAGAGAATGGTGCCCAGGGTCGCGCCCAGATAAGTGGCCCAGAACGGCTTGGCAATACCGATATCCGCCGGCAGGTAACGGGAGTAGTCCGACACATAAGGCGAGAAGCTGATCTGCCAGATGATTCCCAACGACACCGTAGCCAGCCAGCCCGACAGGTTGAAACCGCCACGAGTGAAGAAGTCTGCCGGCAGGTCGTGGGCGAAGATGTAAAGGAAACCGGCAAGCAAGGCACTGCCCATGACCCAGGTGCCGATGCGATTGAGGGTGTGAATGAAGCGGTAGCCGATCACCCCGATCGCGGTGGCGCTCAGGGCGCCGATGAGGATGCTCGCCGGCACCGGAACCGAAGGCACAATTCCGACAATCGACTTTCCGGCCAGGACGATGTTGGAGATGAAGAAACCGATGTAGATCAGCGCAGCGAAAAACACGATCAGCAGCGCACCGTAACGGCCGAACTGGCCGCGGCTCTGCACCATCTGCGGAATCCCCATGCGCGGGCCCTGGGCCGACGCGAGGGCAATCACCAGACCGCCAACCATGTGCCCGAGCGCAATCGCCAGCAGCCCCCAAAACAGGTCGAGGTGGAACACTTGGACCACCATGGCGCCGGTCACGATGGGCAACGGCGCGATGTTGGTACTGAACCATAAAGTGAAAAGGTCGCGGGCCTTCCCGTGGCGTTCCGCGAGTGGGACGTAATCGACCGTATGATTCTCGATCAGGGGGTCTTGCCGGGACATCTGGGACATGTGCAATGAACTCTAGTTTGTCTGATCTTATAGTTGTATGCAGCCAAACCGGGGGAGCTCTTTGGCCACCCCTCAGATGCCGGCCATATTATGGTATTCCATCTTTTAAACAAGACTGATCCGGTCTTTTAGAACCCATCTGATCCGCAATCACACCGCAAAACGCGCCCACTACCTAGCTAAAAGCCCTGTAAACGTTGACTCAAAGGCCGAACACGTACGTTTATCAGGCCAAAAAAAAAGCCCTTGCAAACTATGTATTACGGTATACCATCAGACCTACAAACACATAAAAACCCGCATTACACTCCCAGAGGACCGTCCCATGATCGATGCCGCCATCTACAAACAAGTGATGGGTTCGTTTCCTTCCGGGGTGACTGTGATCACCACGCTGGATGACGACGGCCAAATCGTCGGCCTGACCGCCAGCGCCTTCAGCTCGCTGTCCATGGACCCGGCCCTGGTGCTGTTCTGCCCCAACTACAGCTCCGATTCCTATCCGGTACTGATCAAGAACAAACGCTTTGCCATTCACGTCCTGTCCGGTGGCCAGCAGAGCGAAGCCTATGCCTTCGCGCGCAAAGGCAAAGACAAGGCGCAAGGCATCGAATGGACCTTGAGCGAGCTGGGCAACCCGATTCTGGCTAACGCCACGGCGGTGATCGAATGCGAGCTGTGGCGCGAATACGAAGGGGGCGACCACGCGATCATGGTCGGTGCGGTGAAGAACCTGATTGTGCCCCAGCAGAACGCCGGGCCACTGGTGTATTGCCACGGCAAGATGGGCGCCCTGCCCGTGTTCGCCTGATTCGACAATACTCAGAGATAGATTGCGCACATTGCGAATGTCGACACTCCAATAATCAGCCAGTCGGCTCCCGATCGACCGGCCAACAACAAAAGATCCGAGGTAAGCGTCATGAAGTTTTCCCTGTTCGTGCACATGGAACGTTGGGACGAAAGCGTCAGCCACCGCCAGTTGTTCGAAGACCTGACCGAACTGACCCTGATGGCCGAGGCCGGTGGCTTCAGCACCGTCTGGATCGGCGAACACCACGCCATGGAATACACCATCTCGCCAAGCCCGATGCCACTGCTGGCCTACCTGGCGGCCAAAACCACCACCATTCACCTCGGCGCCGGCACCATCATCGCGCCGTTCTGGCACCCGTTGCGGGTCGCCGGCGAATGCGCATTGCTGGACGTGATCAGTAACGGTCGCATGGAAGTCGGTCTGGCCCGTGGCGCCTATCAGGTGGAGTTCGACCGCATGGCCGGCGGCATGCCCGCCTCCTCCGGCGGCCAGGCGCTGCGCGAGATGGTTCCGGTGGTGCGCGCCCTGTGGCAAGGCGATTACGCTCACGATGGCGATATCTGGAAATTCCCGACGTCCACCAGCGTGCCGAAGCCGATCCAGAAACCCAATCCGCCAATGTGGATCGCCGCCCGCGACCCGGACTCGCACAACTTCGCCGTGGCCAACGGCTGCAACGTCATGGTCACGCCGCTGATGAAGGGCGACGAAGAAGTCCTAGACCTGAAGAACAAGTTCCAGGCCGCTCTCGATAACAACCCGGACGTACCACGCCCGCAACTGATGGTGCTGCGTCACACCCACGTCCACGCGGCCGATGACCCGGAAGGCTGGAAAGTCGGGGCCAAGGCGATCTCAAAGTTCTATCGCACGTTCGATGCCTGGTTCGGCAACAAGGAAGTGCCGGTCAACGGCTTCCTGGCGCCGAGCCCGGAAAAGAAGTTCGCCGAACGTCCGGAGTTCGAACTGGAGAGCCTGCACAAGACCGCCATGATCGGCACCGCGGAAGAAATCATCCCCCGCATCAAGTATTACCAGGAACTCGGGGTCGATGAGTTCAGCTTCTGGTGCGACAACAGCTTGCCCCACGCGGAGAAGAAAAAATCTCTGGAGCTGTTTATCAAACACGTGGTACCAGCGTTTCGCTGAGTTGACCGCAAACTGCAATCGGCCTATTAGCGAACGCAATCTCCGTAGCGTCAGAAAGTCCTTCGGGGCAACGGTTTTTTCCGTTGCCCCGCTTTATGATGTCGGGCAGCAGATCCGCCTTGCACCAGCTCTCGGACCTGATACGGAGATCCCATGTCCTTTGTTCCCGCCTTTACCGATTTTCTGTTGACTCACCTGCAACAGGAAGAACGCAAACGCATCCTCAAATCAATCGTGGTCACCGTAGCGCCGGAGCTGTGGCTGAGTCTGGAGTCCGCGGCGCTACTTGACATCTACCGGAATCGGTTCGGTCTTGGCGGCCAGTTGGATGATCATGAAGCGTTCAAACCGGACTGCACACTGTCTGACCGCATCAATGTTCCCCGTTGGCTGATCGCCGCCGAACGGCGCAAAGTCGATATCTGGGTCGAGGACAGCTACGGTGAAGCACCGTCGAAGGCTATCGAATTCAAGATCGTTCACAACAACAAGAACGCTTACGAGAAAATCAAGGGCATTCGTGAAGATCTGATCAAGCCCATTCCCTCAACTAAGCCCAACGAGGTCATCGAACGTTGGGGCATTGTATTGCTGGTCTACTCACGCTTTTACCAGGACCAGCAAGGTGGCTACAGCTATGGAAAATTCGCGACCTGCGAAGAGTTTTTAAACACCTTTAGCGAAAGCCTGAGCGATAGCACTTCCCGATACGCATCGGCTCCCCAACTTGAGCTGGCCATGGCACCGACCCTGGTGACAGATCTATGCGACGCCAACTACATTGTTCCTGGCAATGGTGCGGGAGTATATCTGGCACTGGTCAAACCCAGACAGACAGCTTTCGCTTCACTGCAACCAAATTGACGGCACCGAATTCAGAACTGCTCCTGCCCCCTATTGATCGTTTTTTTTAAACATGCAAGGTGAGATCACATGCCAGGCATTGCCATGGAAACCATTGCCGAACTCCAGCAAAGAATCGCTCAGTTCAATCCTGTCTACATGCAGCATTGGAGCGACTGGCTGAACACTCCGAGTCAGCTTCGCCCTCATGAACTGAAACTGACATTAGGTCGTTGGCAAGCCTGCCGGGGCAACCCCATGAGGCACCTTGCAACCATAGGCACGGCGGTACACCCCGCCCCTTACATAGATGATCTGTTTGCTCAGGCACTACCCTATGTCCAAATCTTAAGCAGATTCGACATGGCGGTTGAAAACTCTTTCAACCCGCGAACCATTCAGGCCCTGCATGAGCTTTGGAATACCTTTGAAAGATTGTCCTATGAACGCAACAATCCGAATCGTAAGAAAAGGGCTCCACGTCAAGGTCTTGCTGGAGTCGTCGGAATTTCCAAGGCCGTCATGCTGGTCACCAATGGCCGCGTCGGCCCCGCCTTTGACTCAAAAGTCCGCGATGAATTGCAACTCAAAGGCAAGATTGAAAGTGCTGGCGACTGGATCGAGGCTTTGCATGCTGCGGCGATAGACATCAGCACTTTTGAAAAAAACAATAAGACCACCTTACAACTTGCCTCCGGAATCGATCTTCCCGCCGGACGTATCCACGATATGGCTTTGGGACCGAAGAAGGTCTGATGAGCCCTACTTTTTTCAACCGTTTTCGCAGGAGAGCAGTGCAGCATGGATGGATTTTTTAACTCTTTAATGGGCCAGATCAGTAGTGGTGTCACCATTGCCGGTTTATCCGCATGGCTGGGTAATGTGTGGAGAGACCGGATCAATTCGAAAGATAAGGCCCGTAACGAGATTTTTATACAGCAGCTCAAAACCGAACACACTCGTCAGACACAAAGCCTCGAGCACGCATTACAAATTGAACGCCACACGGTTCAGCTTAGCCATGCCAAGCTCATCGAGAAAAGAGCCATGTTCATCGACGAAAGCTACAAGCTGCTTGTCGATCTTCACGAAGCGATATACGACACAATCCGCCCGGATTATTTCGGAAGGAAACGACCGTCAATTCAACAGGCCTATGAAAGCGCATTACCCAAATTTGATGCCTTTGTTGAAAGCTATGAAAAAAACAAAATCTATTTCTCAAAAAAGACCTCAGAAAAAATCTCCAACTTTTATGTCTCTGCAGCAAAGACGCTGGATCAGTCCAGAATAGCTATGCGTTCAGGTGAGTCACTGGGGCAAGGTGAAACGCCTAATCTGCAAAAACTGTTCGAGAAAGTGGAGTACGAAATGCATGAAGCCAGAAAGGCTGTCGAACAGGAATTCAGACAATTCATGTACGTTCAGGAAGTCTGATGCGGGACGGACCTGGCAAACCGCTGATCGTGCTCTACCAAGTCAGTGCCTACCCCCGCCACCGGTATGCAAGCTGCATCTGGGCAGTGTCCCACGGCGATTCAGCGAGGCGGGTCTAGCCCGCCGTTCGCTCAAAAATCGCCCCCTCGATACCCAGCACTTCACGCGTATCGGCATAAATCCCCACGCCCTTTTCCCAAACATGCTTGATCGACTGATCGGCACAGCGTATCCGGTAATTGAGTTCGAAAGGCTCCTGCCGCGACAAGGCATATTGCACCTCGCGCCAGACGTAATCGGCATCCTGCGCCAGGATCAGGCTGTTGTAGGTGAATTCATGGTTGTCCACCAACCGCTCCGGTGGATACCCGGTCAGTTGCAGGCAACCGGCACTGACGAATTCCATAGTCCAGTCGCGGTTGTTGCGACCGCGATAGATCAGCCCCGGCATGCTGTCGAGCAAGCTCATGCTGCTGCGCTGACTGGCCTGCAAGGCAATTTCGCGCCGCTTGTGCGCAGTGATGTCGCCTGCCACCAGATAGAAACCCTGCGGCCCGCGCTTCAGGCTGACGTCGAACCAGCGCAGTTCCCCCGAAGGGTGAACAAAACGCAGCCGCTGGTTGAAGGAAGTTTCGGGGCGCCGACGCAGTTCATGCAGGGCCTGACGCCACAACGAACGGTCTTCGTGGTGCACATAGTCGATGAGGTTGCGTTCCGTGCCCGGCAGATCCATCAGCTCGAGCCAGGCCAGGTTGAAGTGGGCGATCTGACCGTTATCGCGCAGTTCGAGCAACGCCGCCGGAAAGCGATCCATCAGGTGCAAGGGCAGTGCCTGCACAAATGCCTCTGGCCGTTCCATCATCTAGTGACGCTCCTCGTGTCTCACCGACGCGGCGTTGTGCACCCACGCCGCCAGCTCCAGGCGCGAGTGCAGGCTGAGTTTCTGCAACAGATTCCTCACATAGATTTTGACCGTGCCATCGCTGATCCCCAGTTCCCGGCCGATCTGTTTATTGCTCATGCCAGCAGCGATCAGGGCCAGGGTCTGCCCCTCGCGCTCGGTCAGGTTGCCGGTGTCGAGCAGATCCGAATCGTGTACAGGCCGGGTCACCGATTCGCCCTGATCGGCCAGCAGCGCAATCAGGGTTGAATCCAGAACGATCGCGCCCTTGTGGCAATTGCGCATGTAGTCCAACAACGCATCAGGCTCGGTTTCCTTGAGCACATAACCACTGGCCCCCAGGCGCAGGGCGGTCAACAGCTCGGCGCGATCCATCGATGCGGTGAGCACCACCACCTGGCAGTCGAGGCGCAACTGACGCAGTTCGTCGAGCACCTGCAAACCGCTCAAGCCGGGCATGTGCAGATCAAGCAAAACCTGCTGCGGCGCCAGGCTCACGGCCAGGTTGATACCTTCGCGGCCACTGACGGCCTGCCCCACCACTTCGAAGTCGTCGCTGGCGCCGAACAGCTGTGCCAGTCCTTTGCGAAACAACGGGTGATCATCGATCAGTAATAAGGTCGTGCAGTCCATCGAAACTCCCCTGTGGCAGGTCTTGGTGACGGCGAAGGCCAAGGTGTACACGGACCCCGTGCGGGCGGATCGCCTCAATGGTCAGTCGGGCGCCAATGCTCGCGGCGCGCTCGCGGATAATCGCCAGGCCGAAATGGTTTTCTTCCCCTGATGCCGGGCTCAGTCCGATGCCGTCATCCTCCACCGAAACAGAAGCATCACCGTCCTGGTTTTGCCGCAACTCGATGCGCACATGCCGTGCATGGGAATGGCGTACCGCGTTGGCCAGTGCCTCGCGAATGATCTGCAGAATCTGCAATTCGGTTTCCGGGCTCAAAGCGTCATCAGCCAGGCGATTGTCCAGTTCAAAAACGATGATGCAGCGCCGCGAGAACTCGGCGACAGAGTCGGCCAGGGCCTGGCGCAGTGAGCGCCCGTCCATGGTCAGACGAGCGCTGGTGATCAGCTCGCGCACCTGGCGCTGCAACTGGCTCAAGCCGCCGCACAGTTCCTGCAACGCGGTGCTGGCCTGTGCAGGCTCGCCCAACTGCGACTGCAGCAAACGCGCCTGGAACGACAGGTAACCCAACTGCTGAGCCACCGAATCGTGCAGCTCACGGGCCAGGACGCCGTGCCGGAACGTGGCCTGTTTGCGCTGTTGTTCACGGGTGTAGCAGCGCAAGCGCACGGTGACGCCGACCGCCTGCGCCGCCTCTTCCAGCAACTGGCGCCAGCTTGAGTGGACTGGTTGTGGGGTATCGAGCAACAACACCCCTTTGCTCGAATCGTCGCTGTGCGGCAAGGCACACAGCAGGCGATGTACGCCCCGTTGCCGGCAAGGGCCACAGGCCTGAGCCGCATCAGGCAGTGCCGAGTCACGCCAAGGGCAACGCGCAACGTCCTGACAGCCCTCGAGCAATCCACGCCGTGCCGGCCCCAGGTCTTCGCCGTCCAGGATCAGATTCAGTTTGCAGGCCGGCAACAATGCTTCGAAACGATCCAGAAAACCCGACAAGGCACCGTCAGCGTGCACCTGACACAAAGGCAATCCGGCCAGCAGTTTGCGCACGCTGCGCGCCTGGTCGGGGCGGATACGCCCCAACCAGAGCGGCCACCACTGCGGTCGTGTTCGCACTCTCGATAACTCCCCGTCCGGTTGCTCAGCCATAAGCAAAGACCAGCAACTTCCATGCCCCGGACAGGCGTTGCGCAGGACTTATCTCCAAAGACATAGCCCTTTTTCCGGATTGAGAAGATTTTCCCCATAGGAAAGTATCTTCCCCAACAGGAAACAAATCCCCAGTCCAACGCCACCTTTCTCGCCCTTCGACAGGCGCGGATCAGCCAGGAAAGCCCACATGACGGATAGACACAGCGCCGCCCCGGACCGACTTCACAGTCTCCCGCGCTATCGCCAGCCGCTGCCTCGTGAAAGCGTCACCCGGCACATCGTGGTCATGCAATCGGCGGCCGCCTGCTCGCCCTTTGTCGGGGAACTGGAACAGCCCTTGGTACTGAATGGCGAGAGCGCCGACTTTTCCCTGCGCCTGCATCAGGCGCTGGTCAGCGCCACCGTCGGCAGCCATCTCTACATCATGGGCGACGAGGCCTTTATCTGGCGCATCCACGGCGAGGCCCGCAGCGCCGGACTGGAAGATGATGAGATCGACATCACCCGCACGATTGCCGGTGCGCGCCTGGTGTATTGCGTGCACTGCGGCCTGACTCAGGCCGCCGGGCCGGAGCCGCTGCTGACCTGCATCGGTTGCGACGTAGGGCTGGAAGTCCGCAAACACTTTTCCCGCCGCCTGGGGGCGTACCTCGGCGTCTGCACCAACCCCGATCAGCCTTACGCCGGAGTCCGGTCATGAGCGCCGCAATCGAAGTGCGGGTCAGCGCGGCGAGAATGCTTACCCCAGTGGTGCGCGAATTCACCCTGCAGGCGTGCGCCGGGCCCCTGCCGGCTTTCTCCCCCGGCAGTCATGTGCAGGTTCACCTGCCACTGGCCGAGGGCAAGCTGCGCAATGCCTATTCACTCACCAGCGACCCGGCGGAGAGCCAGCATTACCGCATCGCCGTACGCCTGCAGGAGGCCTCCCGCGGCGGCTCGCTCTACCTGCATCGGCAGGTCCAGGTCGGGGACACGCTGCAGATTTCGCCGCCGGCCAATCTGTTCGCCCTGCACTCGACCGCCAGCCTGCACATCCTGATCGCCGGAGGCATTGGCATCACGCCGTTCATGGCCTACATCGCGGCCCTTGAACAAAGCCAGGCTCACTTCGAATTGCACTACCTCTGTCGTCCGGGCCTGAGCGATGCCTATGTCGAGGCGTTGCAACAGCGGCTGGGATCACGCCTGCACACCTACGCCAGCCGCCCGGACCTGAGCCGGATCCTGCGTGATCGACCGCTGGGCAGCCACCTTTACACCTGCGGCCCGCAACCGTTGCTCGATGCGGTTCGGCAACAGGCCAGGGCCCTTGGCTGGCCGCCCGGTCGGGTGCACTGGGAAGCCTTCAATGCCGCACAACCGGGCCACCCCTTCGACCTGGAACTGCTGCGCAGCGGCCAGCGCTTGCGGGTCGGCGCCGAACAAAGCCTGCTCGAAGCCCTGGAATCCGCCGGACTGCAGATCCCCAACCTGTGCCGTGGCGGAGTCTGTGGCCAATGCATGACCCGCCACGTGGGCGGCGACATCGAACACCGCGACAGTTTCCTGAGCCCCACCGAGCAGGCTGACTTTCTCATGCCCTGTGTCTCCCGCGGCTGCGGCCCTTGCGTTTCGCTGGATCTTTAGGAGTCGACGATGACCATTCAATCAAGCCCCGTGCAGAGCTACCGAGACGACTTCAGTTTCCGCAATAGCCCCACGGCCATCCGCCGTTTTCCCTTCCCCTTCACCGAGGACAGCTACCTGTATTCGGTGAACATCGAACCGGCGATCTCCCGGGATCCCGGCTCGATTTACCAGCACGGGTTCGACATCGACGAACACTACCGTTCGGAAATGGCCGAACGCGCCCTGGTACTGGACAAGGATCCGCGCCGCTACCTGGTGATGCCGCACATGCAGGTGGCCGCCTGGGATGCGCTGCAAATGCTCATGGAACACCTCGCCACTGATTATCCGCAGTGGTTCTCGCTTGCGCGTGACGGTGATCGCTGGCATTGGCGCAACACGCTGCTGAATATCGATCAGCACTTTGTGTTCGGTGATGCCACCAGCCTGCCCTGCGAACCGTTGGAGTTCATTGGCCGACAGGTTCAGGGGGATTTCGCCCTGCTCGATCAACGCGACGGCGATCTGTACATGGACGCCGGCCTGGTCACCAGCCCGGCCGACTGGTCCCTGGCCTTTGACGCCGGCATGAGTTTCAAGCAATGGCATTCGCCGGTGCCCATGGCCCACCAGATGGGCATCTTCGACCGCGCGCTGAAATACCTGCTCAACCTGCAAACGGGCCAGCCGGTGCGGCGCCTGAACTGGACACTGACCATCAATCCGCGCCTGGACTCCTCCCCCGAGACTTTCCATGAATGGGGCGCCGACCGCGGCCGCATCACCGCCGAGAACGTCGGGCAACAGGTTCACCTGCGCGTCGAGCTGCAAGTGATGGCCCGTCTGCCGCGCAGCAACGCGGTGATGTTCAGCATCCGCACCTACCTGATCAGCATGGACGAACTGGTCACCCAGCCCGGCTGGGGCTGCCGCCTGCACCGTGTGCTGCGCGACCTGCCCGAGCCGATCGCCGACTACAAAGGCATGAGCCGCTACCGACAGACCCTGGTCGAGTGGCTGAGCCGCTTCGACCCGCAAGCCTGAACCCTGACCCACTTTCACCGACAAGGATCTTCACATGGCGCATTCATGGCGTATTTCTGCACTGGCCGAACGGCACCGCGCACTCGGCTCGAACCTGGAAGACTGGAACGGCATGGGCACTGCCTGGACCTACGACAGCGACTTGGCCGATCACCATCAGGCGATCCGCACCCGGGCCGGGCTGATGGACGTATCCGGACTGAAAAAAGTCCACTACGTCGGCCCCCACGCCGAGAGCCTGCTGCAATGGGCGACTACCCGCGACATCGCCAAGCTCTACCCCGGCAAGTCGGTGTACGCCTCGATGCTCGACGAGGACGGCAAGTTCGTCGATGACTGCATCGTCTACCGCACCGGCCCCAACGCGTTCATGGTGGTGCACGGTGCCGGCAGCGGCCACGAAATGCTCGTGCGTTCATCTCAGGGTCGCCAGGTGGCGGTGCTGTTCGACGACGACCTGCACGACCTGTCACTGCAAGGGCCGCTGGCAGTGGATTTTCTCGCCGAGCACGTCCCCGGGATTCGTCAGCTGCCCTATTTCCATCACCTGCAAACCCGCCTGTTCGATCGCCCGGTGATGATCTCTCGCACCGGCTACACCGGCGAGCGCGGCTACGAGATTTTCTGCAAGGCCGCCGATGCCCCAGCGCTGTGGGACACGATCCTTGAACAAGGCGCGGGCCTGGGCATCATCCCTTGCGCCTTTACCGCCCTGGACTGGTTGCGGGTGGAAAGCTCGCTGATGTTTTTCCCCTACGACAACTCGCAGATGTACCCCTTCGCCAATCAGAAGGCTGGCGACACCCTGTGGGAAATGGGCCTGGATTTCACCGTATCCCCGGACAAGCGCGAATTCCGTGGCGCCGAAGAGCACTTTCGGTTGCGCGGTCAGGAGCGCTTCAAGATCACCGGCGTGTTGCTCGAAGGCGTCCGCGCCGCGGAGGCCGGCGACACCTTGTGGCAAGGCAACCAGCAAGTCGGGGTGATCACCTGCGGCATGTATTCGCGCCTGAGCAAGCGCTCCATGGCCATCGCCCGGATGAGCGTCGCCTGCTCGAATCCAGGCATCGCCCTGCAGGTGCGCGGCAGCCAGGAAAGCGCCGCTGTGACCCACGCCCTGCCCTTCGACGACCCGGAAAAAACCAAGCGCACGGCCAAGGGCTGAGCCTCCAACCACTTTATCCAAGGGACCTTCGATGGACACTTCCAACGAACATTACATTCTCAAGATCAATTGCCCGGCAGCGTCCGGCATCGTTGCCGCGATCACCACCTGCCTGGCCGGACAGCAGTGCTACATCAGCGAGCTGGCGCAATTCGACGACGAGTTCACCGGGCAGTTCTTCATGCGCGCGGTGTTCCGCTTCAACACCGGCGTGACCGGCGATATCGGTGCGCTGCGCGAGGATCTGGGCGACCTGGCCGGCGGCTTCGACATGCAGTGGCAGCTGTTCTGCTCAAGCCAGCCGACCCGAGTGCTGCTGATGGTCAGCAAGTTCGACCATTGCCTGACCGACCTGCTGTATCGCCACCGCAAAGGCGAGATGGACATGCACATCACCGCAGTGGTCTCCAACCACCTGGACCTGCGAGCCATGGCCGAACGCGAAGGCATTCGCTTCATCTACCTGCCGATCACCAAGGACAGCAAGGCCAGCCAGGAAGCCGAGTTGATGCGCATCGTCGAGGACACACAGACCGACCTGGTGGTGCTCGCCCGCTACATGCAGATTCTGTCCGACGGACTGTGCCAGCAGCTGTCCGGCCGGGCCATCAACATCCATCACTCGTTCCTGCCCGGTTTCAAGGGCGCCAAGCCCTATCACCAGGCCTATGACCGTGGCGTGAAGCTGATCGGCGCCACTGCCCACTACGTCACCAGCGACCTCGACGAGGGGCCAATCATCGAGCAGGAAATCCAGCGGGTCGACCATACCCACCTGCCCGATTCGCTGGTTGCCATCGGCCGCGACACCGAAACCGTCGCCCTTTCCAAAGCCCTGAAATACCACCTGGAACACCGGGTGTTCATCAACCAGGACAAGACGGTGATTTTTCGCTGAGCGAGCCTTTTTTCCGATTCACAGCCACGAGAAACGACCATGACCACACGCGTAGCAATCATCGGCGCCGGCCCTTGCGGCATGGCTCAACTGCGGGCATTTCAATCGGCCAGGGACCAGGGAACGCCCATCCCGGAGCTGGTCTGCTATGAAAAACAGCAAGACTGGGGTGGCATGTGGAATTACACCTGGCGCACCGGCCTGGATGAAAACGGCGAACCGGTGCACGGCAGCATGTACCGCTATTTGTGGTCGAACGGCCCGAAGGAATGCCTGGAGTTCGCCGACTACACCTTCGAAGAACATTTTGGCCGCCCCATCGGCTCCTACCCGCCACGGGAAGTGCTCTGGGACTACATCAAGGGCCGCGTCGAAAAAGCCGGGGTTCGCGACTACATCCGTTTCAACAATGTGGTGCGCCAGGTCACCTTTAACGAAGAGACTCGCCGCTTCACGGTGGTCGCCCACGACCACGGCAGCGATACCCAGACCTCGGAAGAGTTCGACTATGTGATCAACGCCTGCGGGCACTTTTCGACGCCGAAAATGCCGTACTTCCCCGGATTCGAGCAGTTCGGCGGGCGCATCCTGCACGCCCATGATTTCCGCGAGGCGCTGGAGTTCAAGGGCAAGGATCTGCTGATCGTCGGTAGCAGCTATTCGGCCGAAGACATCGGTTCCCAATGCTACAAATACGGCGCACGCAGTATCACCAGCTGCTACCGCACCGCGCCCATGGGCTATGACTGGCCCGCCAACTGGGAAGAAAAACCGCTGTTGCAGCGCCTGGAAAAAAACCGCGCGTACTTTATCGACGGCACCCACAAGCACATCGATGCGGTGATCCTGTGCACCGGCTACAAACATCACTTCCCCTTCCTGCCGGACGAACTGTGCCTCAAGACCGACAACCGGCTATGGCCGATGAACCTGTACAAGGGCATTTTCTGGGAGCCCAACCCGCAACTGATCTACCTCGGCATGCAGGACCAGTGGTACTCGTTCAACATGTTCGACGCCCAGGCCTGGTACGCCCGCGACGTGATCCTGCAACGCATCGCCCTACCCGACCAGGCACAAAGGGCCGCCGATAGTCAGGAATGGCATGCCCGTGAACAGCAGCTTGAAACCAACCAGCAGATGTTCGAATACCAAGGTGCCTATATCCAGCAACTGGTGGACGCCACCGACTACCCGAACTTCGATATCGCCGCGGTCAACGACACCTTCCTGCACTGGAAGCACGACAAGGCCCACAACATCATGGGTTACCGCGACAAGTCCTACCGATCGCTGATGACTGGCACCCAGTCACCACCCCACCACACGCCTTGGCTGCATGCCCTTGACGACTCCATGGCGGCGTACCTCGCTGAACCGCCGATGTCCGTCAAGTCGATCGGTTGACCCGGGAGCCTCACCATGAACGCACCTCGTGTTTCCCGCCCGCGGGAGCCCGGTCTCTTTGCCCGGGTCCCGGCCCTGGAGCGCTATCGGGTGGCCGCCCGCGGCCTGACCCTTGTCGCTCTGCAGCCCGGCGACAGCCTGCAAGTGATCGACCTCGAAGGCCGGCAACCTTGCGAATTGCTGGCCGTGGATATACTCGGTCGCAGCGCCCTGGCGGCCTGGGCACTGAGCGGTTCGACGGCCTGCGGATTTATCGGCGCACGGCTCGCCGAACCGACCTTGCAGGCTCGGCGTATCAACCAGGCTTTGAGCCGACGCGGCATTGATCCGTACCACCTGCCCAGCGCGGCTTCACTCTGGGACGAGGACAGCCCTGCCGACTTCAGTCGCCACTTTGTCACCAGCGATGAACTGCTGGTGATTGTCGCTGCGCCCGCCGGGCCAACAGCCGTCGACCGGCAGTATCGGCCCAGCGAACTGAGGTTGTGGGTGACACGGGCCAATCCTTCGCCGCTGCTGCTCCCGGTGTTGCCCGAACCGTTGGGCGAGTTAATTGACGAATTCACCATTAGCGCCGGCACCGCCCACAGTTACACCGTCGGCAAAGGGCAGTACGTGCAGGTGCTGGACGTCGCCGGCCGCCAATGCTCGGACTTCGTCGCTCTGGATCGACGGGCACTGGATCGCGGTCTGGAGCTGGACCTGGACCAGACCGTGACCCGCACCCTGAACGGCAGCGCCTACCCGGCACCGGGACTGTTCTCAAAGTTTTTCGACCGGCAGATGCAACCGATGCTGGAGGTGGTGCGTGACACCGTCGGCCGCCACGACTCCTTCGCCCTGGCCTGCGCCGCGCGCTACTACGAAAGCCATGGCTACTTCGGGCACGACAACTGCAGCGACAACCTCAGCCGAGTGCTCGCGCCCCATGGGGTCAATGCCCGCAATGGCTGGCCGGCGATCAATTTATTTTTCAATACCGGGATCGACGCCCACCAGCAGATGACGCTGGACGAGCCCTGGTCGCGTCCCGGCGATTACGTGCTGCTGAGGGCCATGACCGATCTGTTGTGTGGCAGCACCTCATGCCCGGACGACATCGACCCGGCCAACGGCTGGAACCCGACCGATATCCATGTCCGCATCTACAGCGAAAAGGAGCGTTTTTCCATCGCCATGAGCACTCGAACCACGGCCGATGCCGACCCGATTCTTACCCGTGAGTCCGCGTTCCATTCACGCACCAGCGCCTTGACCGGCAGCTTCGTCGACTACCGCAACTGGTGGCTGCCGCTGCGCTATGACGGCTATGGCGCGATCGAGGAATACCTCGGTTGCCGCGAGCGGGTGGCGGTTATGGACCTGACCGCCCTGCGCAAATTCGAAATCATCGGCCCCGACGCGGAAGCCTTGTTGCAGTACTGCCTGACCCGGGATGTGCGGCGCCTGGGGGTGGGTCAAGTGGTGTACTCGGCCATGTGCCACGAGCACGGCGGCATGCTCGATGACGGCACCTTGCTGCGCCTGGGCCCGGACAACTTCCGCTGGATCTGCGGCGAGGATTACGCCGGAGTCTGGCTGCGCGAACAGGCGCAAAAGCTCGGCATGAAGGTCTGGGTCAAGTCCGCCAGCGAGCAGATTCACAACCTGGCGGTGCAAGGCCCGATGAGCCGCGAGCTGCTCAAACAAATGGTCTGGACCGCGCCGACCCAACCGAGCTTGGAAACCCTGGGCTGGTTCCGTTTTCTGGTGGGCCGTCTGGACGGCTACGACGGCTGCCCGCTGATGATCTCGCGCACCGGCTACACCGGCGAGCTGGGCTACGAAGTCTGGTGCCAGCCTGAGGATGCCGAGCGGGTCTGGGACCGAATCTGGGCGCTGGGCCAACCCTTGGGCCTGGTGCCGTTGGGCCTGGAAGCGCTGGACATGCTGCGCATCGAAGCCGGGCTGATTTTTGCCGGCTACGAATTCAGCGACCAGACCGATCCGTTCGAGGCCGGTATCGGCTTTTGCGTACCGCTGAAAAGTAAAACCGATGACTTCATCGCCCGCGACGCCCTGCTGCGGCGCAGCGCCCATCCCGCTCACAAACTGGTGGGCCTGCAACTGAGTGGCAACGAAGGCGCCCACCACGGTGACCCGGTGTACCGCGGCCGGGCTCAGGTCGGGGTCATCACCAGTGCCTGCCGCTCGCCGCTGCTGGCCAGCAATATCGCGCTGTGCCGGGTCGACGTGGCCTGCGCCGACGTCGGCACAGCGTTGGAGATCGGCAAAGTCGATGGCCTGCAGAAGCGCATCAGCGCCACGGTCACCGCAGCGATTTTCTACGACCCGGACAAGAGCCGGGTACGCAGTTGATCGATCACACGAGCCTGTGCGCCACCCGACTTTGACTGCCCCACTACCACTCTACTCAGACATGGGAATACGAAGATGGAAGCGACTACATTCGAGGCCGTACCGCAGGCCGCCAGCTCAGTGGGCAGCCTGCACCGCAAGATCGATTGGCGCGGGGCGTTCTGGGTCGCCAGTGGCGTGCCCGCCCTGGTGCTGTTCTCTATCGGCGCGATTGCCGCCACGGTAGGCAAACCGGCCTGGATCGTCTGGATCGTGTCGATCCTGTTCGGGTTTATCCAGGCCTTCACCTATGCCGAAATCGCCGGCCTGTTCCCGCACAAGTCCGGTGGCGCCTCGGTCTACGGTGCAGTCGCCTGGGTGCGCTACAGCAAGCTGATCGCACCGGTTTCGGTGTGGTGCAACTGGCTGGCCTGGTCCCCGGTTTTGTCCATTGGCTCGGGGCTGGCAGCCGGTTACATCCTCACCGCATTGTTTCCCGCTGATGCGCTGATCAATACCTGGCAACTGACCCTGCTTGACCTGGGCTGGGTCAAGAGTGGCCTGTCGCTACGGATCAACGCGACATTCGCCATCGGCCTGTTGATTTTACTGACGGTGTTTGCCGTGCAGCATGGCGGCATCTTGCGCTCGGCACGCCTGACCCTGGTGCTTGGCGTGACCTCGCTGATTCCTCTGTTGCTGGTGGGTGTGGTGCCCTTGTTCACCGGGGACGCGGCCCAGGCCAACTTCCTTCCCCTGTACCCGCTGGCCCACGACGCGGCCGGGCAAGTGATCGACGGGCCTTGGGACATGTCCGGTTGGTCGTTGATGGCCGGCGGCCTGTTCATGGCCGCATGGTCCACTTACGGCTTCGAAACCGCGGTGTGCTACACCCGTGAATTCAAGGACCCCAAGCGTGACACGTTCAAGGCGATTTTTTACGCCGGCCTGCTGTGCATTCTGGTGTTCACCCTGGTGCCCCTGGCGTTTCAAGGCAGCCTGGGTCTCGGGCAACTGGTGACCCCGGCGGTGCTCGATGCCAGCGGCGCGGTGGTCACACCGGCGGTCTACAGCGGTCTGCTGTCACCCGCAATCTACAGCGGCATGGGCGTCGGGCAGGTTATGGCGGACAGCATCGGCGGCGGCAAGCTGATGGCCAACATCGTGCTGATCATGTTGGTCCTGGCCACGCTGCTGGCAATCATGACCTCGATGTCCGGCTCTTCGCGCACCCTGTATCAGGCGTCGGTCGATGGCTGGCTGCCGAAATACCTGGGCCGCACCAATGAACACGGCGCGCCCACCGCCGCGATGTGGACCGACCTGTCATTCAACCTGCTGCTGTTGCTGATGTCCGACTATGTCTTCGTGCTCGCCGCGTCCAACGTCAGCTACATCATCTTCAACTTCCTCAACCTCAACGCTGGCTGGATCCATCGCCTGGATCGTCCCGACTGGATCCGCCCCTACAAAGCCCCTACCGTACTCCTGGCAGCCGGTGGCGTACTGAGTTTCGTCAACCTGGCATGCATGGGTCTGGGCGCCGATATCTGGGGCGCGGGAACCCTGATGACCGGCCTGCTGCTGGCGTTGTTCATTCTTCCGGTGTTCTGCTACCGCCACTACGTGCAGGACAAAGGGCGCTTCCCGGAAGCGATGCTCAGCGACCTGTACATTCAGGCCGATGCCGGTCAAAAACGCGCCGGTTGGTTGCCTTATGCCACGCTGATCGCGGGTGTACTGGTGGTGTACGGTTGCCATCAACTGGTAGCCTGAGCGCCCTTGCCTGCTGGTCTCTGATGGATCATCGGGGCGCAACGACGCCTCGATGATCACTTCGCCCCCCAATCAATCAAGACGACGGTGACTCTTTTGATCAGCCCCCCCCTGCGCTTGCCCGCATTATCGACGGTAAAGCCATCTCTGCCCAGGTTCTCGACGAAGTTCGAGAAGAGGTTCTGGTCCTGGCCGGACAGCAGATTTACCCCGCCCTGGCCGTGCTGCTCGTCGGTGAAGACCCGGCCAGCGAGGTCTATGTGCGCAACAAATTGCTGCGGGCCAAGGAAGTCGGCATTCGCTCCCTTGAATACCGTCTGCCGGACGACGCCAGCCAAGTGCAAGTACTGGAACTGATTGCGCAGCTCAATGCCGATGCCACGGTGAACGGCATCCTGGTGCAGTTGCCATTGCCGGTCCATGTCGACGAAGAGCGGTGATCCATGCCATTGATCCGATCAAGGACGTGGACGGTTTTCATCGCGAAAACGTCGGCGGCCTGGTGCAAGGCATCGACGTCCTGACACCCTGCACACCTAGTGGCTGCATGCGCCTCCTGCACGAAACCTGCGGTGACTTGAGCGGCTTGCACGCGGTGGTCATCGGTCGCTCGAACATCGTCGGCAAACCCATGGCGACCTTGCTACTGCAGGCTCACTGTTCGGTCAGCGTGGTGCACTCTCGCAGCGTCGATGCCCCGGCGTTGTGTCGACTGGCCGATATCGTAGTCGCAGCAGTGGGCCGTCCTGGGCTGATCGATGCCAGTTGGCTCAAGCCTGGAGCGGTGGTGATCGATATTGGGATCAATCGTATTACTGACGAATCCGGCAGCCATCTGGTGGGCGATGTCGACTACGCCAGTGCGCGCACCGTCGCCCGTGCGATCACACCGGTTCCGGGAGGCGTGGGGCCCATGACCATTGCGTATCTGCTGAAGAACACCCTGATCGCCAGTCACTTGCAGCGTGCCGCCGCAGCGCGCGAGCGAAAGTCGATGGGTAATGCAGCGTTGAGCTGAGCACCACGAAAACGACCCACTCGAAGGTGGGCCGTGTCGTTCAACCGTAACGATCAGTGGTTGTAGGCACGCTCATTGTGCTCGGCCAGGTCCAGCCCCATCTCCTCCACCGACTCATCGGCGCGCAAGCCGATCACCGCGTTGATGACCTTGAGAATGATCCAACTGATGGCGAAGCAGTACACCGTCGTCAGCAACACGCCCTTGATCTGCGCCACGACCTGAGCGCCCATGCTCACGCCTTCCACCAACCCGCCCAGGGACGGCACGCAGAACACGCCGGTCAACACCGCGCCAATCATTCCGCCGATGCCGTGCAAGCCGAACACGTCGAGGCTGTCGTCATACCCGAAGCGGCGTTTCAGCACCGTGACGCTCAAGTAGCAAAACACCCCGCACAGCAGACCGATGGCCAACGCACCGCCGACGCCCACATACGCACACGCCGGAGTAATGCCGACCAAACCGGCCAAGGCACCGCTGGCCAGGCCCAAAGCACTCGGCTTGCCGACCTTGAACCACTCGGTGAACATCCAGCCGAGAACCCCGGCGCAGGCACCCAGTTGCGTATTGAGCATGACAATGCCCGAAGTGCCATTGAGACCACCACCGGAACCGATATTGAAGCCGAACCAGCCCACCCAGAGCATCGCCGCGCCGGCCATGGTCAGGCTCAGGTTGTGGGCTGGCATCGGCGTGTTCTGATAGCCCTTGCGCTTGCCGAGAATCAGGCACGCCGCCAATGCAGCGACGCCGGCATTGATATGCACCGCAGTGCCACCGGCAAAATCGAGAACGCCCCAGTTATGCATCAAAGCGCCCGAACCACCCCAGACCATATGGGCGACGGGCGCATAAACCAGGGTAAACCACAGCGCCATGAACCACAGCGCTGCCGAGAACTTCATGCGCTCGGCGAATGCACCGGCAATCAGCGCCGGGGTGATGATCGCGAAGGTCATCTGGAAGGTCACGAACACGCCTTCCGGGATGTCGCCGACCAGGCTTTCCGGGGTCATGCCCGCCAGAAACGCCCGGTTCAAACCGCCGACGAAACTGTTGAACGTCACCTGCCCCTCGACCAGACCAGTGCTGTCGACCACCATGCTGTAGCCATAGATCACCCACAGCACGCCGACCAGACCGGCGATGCCGAAGCACTGGGTAAACAGCGAGAGCATGTTTTTCGCCCGCACCAGACCGCCGTAAAACAATGCGAGGCCCGGCAGACACATGAACAGCACCAGCACCGCGGCAGTGACCATCCAGGCGGTGCTGCCGGTGTTCAAGGTGGGGGCGTCGGCCGCCTGGGCGAGCGGCGCGAGTGCGCCGGCCGCCAATAAGACCAGAAGGGATTTGCCGAGAAGACGATTGACCATGTTCAAAGCTCCTGCAAAGGAATGGTAGATGTCTGGCAGCGAGCAAAGTGAATGTGCACGGGCCTCTTGAGAGACCTCTTGGTCGTTGAATGTACATGCCGCGGTCTTTCAGACCCGCTTATAACTGTGGCGAGCGAGCTTGCTCGCGCTCGAGTGCGTAGCACTCGCAAAGATTCTTGGGGCCGCTTCGCAGCCCAGCGCGAGCAAGCTCGCTCGCCACAGGGCTTGTCAGTAACCGGTACCGGAACCGGGAATCCAACTGGTTCCCACCAGCGGCACTCGCGCCATGGCAGCCGACTCCACCGTCAGCGCCACCAAATCCTCGGGATCGAGGTTGTGCAGGTGCGACTTGCCGCAAGCCCGGGCCATGGTCTGGGCTTCCAGCACCAACACACGCAGGTAGTTGGCCAGACGCCGACCACCTTCCACCGGGTCCAGACGCTTGGACAGCTCCGGGTCCTGCGTGGTGATCCCGGCCGGGTCGCGGCCGTTCTGCCAGTCATCGTAGAAACCGGCGGCCGAGCCGATTTTCTTCAGTTCCTCGTCCAGGCGTGGATGGTTATCGCCCAAGGCAATCAGCGCCGCCGTCCCGATGGCCACCGCATCCGCACCCAACGCCATCGCCTTGGCGACGTCGGCACCGTTGCGAATTCCTCCGGAAACGATCAACTGAACCTTGCGATGCATGCCCATCTCCTGCAAAGCTTGTACCGCTTGCGGAATGGCCGACAAAATCGGGATCCCGACGTGTTCGATGAACACTTCCTGAGTCGCTGCAGTTCCGCCTTGCATGCCGTCGAGCACAATCACGTCAGCCCCGGCTTTTACCGCCAACTTGACGTCGTAGTACGGCCGACTCGCGCCGATTTTCACGTAGATCGGTTTTTCCCAATCGGTGATTTCGCGGATCTCGGCAATCTTGATCGCCAGGTCATCCGGGCCGGTCCAGTCCGGGTGACGGCAGGCGCTGCGCTGGTCAACACCGATCGGCAAGGTGCGCATGCCGGCCACCCGCTCGGTGACTTTCATCCCCAGCAACATACCGCCACCACCGGGTTTGGCGCCCTGCCCCAGGACGATTTCAATGGCGTCGGCCTTGCGCAAGTCGTCCGGGTTCATGCCGTAGCGCGACGGCAAATACTGATAGACCAAATGCTGCGACTGGCCGCGTTCTTCCGGGGTCATGCCGCCGTCACCGGTGGTGGTGCTGGTGCCAGCGATGGTCGCGCCACGGCCTAGGGCTTCCTTGGCATTGGCCGACAAAGCACCGAAGCTCATGCCGGCGATGGTCACCGGAATCTTCAGGTGGATCGGCTTCTTGGCGAAGCGGTTGCCGAGGATCACATCGGTGCCGCACTTCTCCCGATAGCCTTCCAGCGGGTAACGCGAAACGCTGGCGCCGAGCAGCAGCAAGTCATCGAAGTGCGGCAATTTGCGCTTGGTGCCACCGCCACGAATGTCATAGATGCCAGTCTCGGCGGCACGCTGGATTTCCTGGATGGTCAGGCGGTCGAAGGTGGCCGACTCGCGCAGCACCGGAGGGGTTTTGTCAGTCATATCTATTCTCCTCGCGCGGATCAGTACGCGGACGCGTTATCGACTTTGAAGTTGTACAACTGGCGGGCCGAGCCGTAACGCTTGAAGTCAGCCGCCTTGTGCTCGAAACCGGCACGGTTGAGCAGTATTTGCAGTTCTTCCAGGTGCTCGGCGCGCATCTCTTTCTCGACGCAGTCCGAGCCCAGGGATTCAACGGTGCCTTTCACATAGATGTGGGTTTCGTACAATGAATCGCCCAGCGCATCGCCGGCGTCGCCGCAGACCACCAGGCGACCGGCCTGCCCCATGAAGCAGCTCATGTGGCCGATGCTGCCACCGACAACGATGTCGATGCCCTTCATGGAAATCCCGCAACGCGCCCCAGCGTCGCCTTCAATCACCAGCAACCCGCCATGGGCCGTAGCACCGGCCGCCTGAGAGGCGCTGCCTTTGACCCGGACGTAGCCGGACATCATGTTCTCGGCGCAACCGACACCGACGTTGCCGTGGACGGTGATCGAGGCCTTTTGATTCATCCCCGCGCAGTAGTAACCGGCGTGACCCTGGATATCGATGGACACGGCTTCATTCACGCCAACGGCGAGGTTGTGCTTGCCGTTGGAGTGAGTGACTACCCACTCGCGGTCCTCAACGTTGTTGACCTGGTCGTGCAGCGCCTGATTGAGGTCACGCACGGTGGCAATGGAAAGATCGATGGTTTTCATGTGTGCGCTCCTTAAGCTGACTCGCGTTCCCAGATGTACATCGTCGCCGGTGCCGGCTCCCAGACCCTCGCGTGTTCGATCCCCGGCAGGCTCGACAGCGCCTGATATTCGGAAGCCATGGCGACGTAGTCGTCGGTCTCGGCGAGGATCGCCGGCTTGCAGGCGATCGGATCACGGATCACCGCAAAGCCGTTGCGGGTGCCGATGGCGAAGGTGAAGAAACCGTCGAGATCCTCCAGCGAATGATCCAGCGCTTCTTTCAGCGAGTCGCCTTGCTGCAGGCGCCAGGTCAGGTAGCCGGCGGCCACTTCGGTGTCGTTGTCGGTTTCGAAGTGGATGCCTTCACGTTTGAGTTCCTGGCGCAGGCGGAAGTGGTTGGACAGCGAGCCGTTGTGCACCAGGCACAGGTCGGCACCGGTGGAGAACGGGTGGCTGCCTTCCATGGTCACCGCGCTTTCAGTGGCCATGCGGGTGTGACCAATGATGTGGCTGCCCTTCATGCCGGCCAGGCCGAAGCGTTGGGAAATCTCCTGGGGCAAGCCCATGCCCTTGAGGATTTCGATGCTTTGCCCGGCGCTCATAATGCGCAGGCTCGGTGCCAGTTCCGCGAGGGCCAGACGCACCGGCGCCTCTGCGGCATGGATCTTGAGCACGGCGGCGCTGGCGTTCTGGAACCAGTCCAGCGAGCAGCCGAGGCGCCCTTCCAGTTCGCCCATCAGGGTTTTCCAGTCGAAGCCTTCGGTGGTCGCCTGCAAGGTCAGCTTGACCCAGCCGTCCGCCACTTCATCGCCGTAAATGGCGAAACCGGCACTGTCCGGGCCACGATCGGTCATGGCCTGCAACATCGGTTCAAAGAGCTTGCCGAGCTGGGATTCCAGCTGCGGGTTTTTCAGGTAAAGACCTACGATTCCACACATATCAAGTCTCCTTCGGAGGCAGTGAACACCCGACGCCGTGCCGGGTGCCCGAATGGTTGTCAAAGCACACAGTCAGAAAAATTCGGTGTAGCGCTGGATCTCCCAGTCGGAGACGTGGCGGCTGTATTCCACCCATTCCATACGCTTGAGCTTGATGAACTCGCCTACGATCTGCGGGCCCAGCACCTCGGCGAACAGCGGGTCGGCTTCCAGGGCGTCACAGGCTTCCTTGAGCGATTGCGGCAGGGTCTTGATGCCCCGCGCGGCGATCTGTTCGAGGCTCAGGCTGTAGAGGTTTTCATTACAGACGTGGTCGATTTCCAGCTGGCGATCGATGCCATCCAGGCCGGCAGCGATGATCGCGGCGCTGACCAGATAGGGGTTGCAACCGGCGTCCGGCAGACGGAATTCGAGGCGCCCGTAAGGCACCCGCACCATGGCCGAACGGTTGTTGGCGCCGAACGCAATGAAGGCTGGCGCCCAGGTCGCACCGGACAACGAATTGCCCACCACCAGACGCTTGTAGGAATTGACCGTCGGCGCGGCGAAGGCACACAGCGCCGGGCCATGGGCAAGCAGGCCCGCGGCGAAGTGATAGGCCAGTTTCGACAGGCCCATGCCGCTTGGGTCGCTAGCGTCATGGAACAGGTTTTTGTTCTCGGCGCTGCTGATCGACAGGTGAAAGTGCATGCCGTTGCCGGCGCGTTTCGGGTCAGGCTTGGGCATGAACGAACAGATCATGCCCAGGTCGTTCGCGATCTCGCCGGCAGCCATGCGGAAGAAGGTGAAGCGATCCGCCGAGGTCATGACGTCGCTGTAGGTGTAGTTGATCTCGAACTGGCCGTTGGCGTCCTCGTGGTCGATTTGATAGACCTCGAAATCCACTGCCTGCAGGGCTTCGGTCAGCCGCTCAAGGAAAACGCGGGAGCGCGACAAGCCTTTATAGTCGTAGCAAGGCTTATCGAGGTTGTCGCTGGGGTCGACCAATTGCAGCTTGCCCTGCTCGTCGCGCCGCATCAGGTTGAACTCGGGTTCCAAGCCGGTGTTGAGGGTCCAGCCCTTTTCTTCCAGGCGTTGCACTTGTTGCTGCAGCACATAACGGCTGTCATACGGATGCGGCTTGCCGTCGACGTGGCCGACGCACACCACCCGTCCGTAACCCGGCTGCCAGGGCACCGGGGTCAGGGTGGACAAGTCGCCGCGAGCCATGAAGTCCGATCCGTGGGGCTCCATGCCCATGCCGCTGATCGCGAACCCGGCAAAACCCGCTCCTTCTTCAGCGACGGTCTTGAGCCCACAGATCGGCACCGACTTGGTCTTGGCCGCACCGTGAATATCCACAAACTGCGCAAGCACGTACTTGATCCCGTGCTTGTCGATGATGCGCTGGGTTTCTGCTGGCAACATTGCTCGTCACTCCTCGCGAAAGGCAAAACATTCTGGATTGGCCTTGACCGTCTTTTTATTCCTAAAAAGAAAGTTAGTTTCCCTATAGGAATGCAAGTGCCTTGCCAGATTCGCGAGTGCAACAGTGATGCGCCGAGAAAAGCGCTTTTGTGCTGTATATATGGGAAAATTCTTTTCCCTGTGGGAATACTGCCCGGTGGACGCGCACCGAGCGCTGCAAACTTGCACTTTCCTAGTGCGAAACTAATATTACTGAACGGAAATTGTGCAGGATCTGATGACTATGTCGACCGAAACCGCCCCGCGCCTCAAGCTTGAGCAATATCTGGGATTGCAGATCAAGCGCCAGCGCCAGGCTCAGGATCTGAAATTGTCTGACGTGGCCAAGATTGCCGATATCAGTCAAGGCATGTTGAGCAAGATCGAAAACGCCCAGGTGTCCACCAGCCTAGATACCCTGAGCCGTCTGTGCGACGTGCTCGGCCTGCCACTGTCGAAGTTGTTCAGCGAATACGACCAGCAAGATGGCAGCGCGCTGCTGGTCAAGGCCGATCAGGGCATGGAAGTGGTGCGCCGAGGCACCGAGAAAGGTCATACGTACCATCTGCTCAACCACACCCGCGGGCCGAAGAAGAGCTTCGAGGCCTACATGGTCAGCATGGATGACGCGAGTGAGGAGTTTCCGACCTTCTCCCACCCTGGCACCGAATTCCTGCACCTGCTGGAAGGCGAGCTGATTTATCGTCACGGCAATCAGCTGTACCGCATGGAAGCGGGTGACAGCCTGACGTTCGAAGGCGAAATTCCCCACGGCCCCGAGCAACTGGTGCAAGTGCCGATCCGCCTGCTGTCGATAATGAATTACGGTAACGACAAAGAGTAACGCCCTCTCCACTCCCCCTTATGCCCTTAGCCTGAGGCCGACCGACGTCGGCCTTAGATGTTTTCCTGCCAGTTAAAAAACTTTCACAAAAAATCTGGACGCGGCGCGACCATTCCCCTATAAAGCCAGCAACAGGAATAATTTATTCCCCACAAGAAAACGCGCTCATGGATGAGCCTGCTGTCCGCTGACACTTTTTTCGCTATGCGATGAGCTGCCGCCATCATCCCGAGGACGTGTCATGCAACACGAAAAAAACCATTTCATCATCAAGATCACCTGTCCCGCAGTGTCCGGCATCGTCGCTGCCGTCACCACCTACCTGGCGGACAACAGTTGCTACATCGGGGAGATGGCGCAATTCGACGACGACTTCAGCGGCCGTTTTTTCATGCGTGCGGTGTTCCGCTTCAACGACGGCCATCAGGGCGACATTCAACAGATCAAGGACGGCTTCGCCGACGTCGCCAAGGCGTTCGAGATGACCTGGGAATTGCACGACACCCGCGAGCCGATGCGTGTGCTGCTGATGGTCAGCAAGTTCGACCACTGCCTGACCGACCTGCTCTACCGCTACCACAAGGGCGAGATGGACATGACCATCACCGCCATCGTCTCCAACCACCTCGACCTGCGGCCCATGGCCGAACGCGAGGGCATTCGCTTCATCTACTTGCCGGTGACTAAGGAAACGAAGGCCCGGCAGGAAGCCGAGCTGATGAAGATCGTCGACGACACCGGCACCGAACTGGTGGTGTTGGCGCGCTACATGCAAATCCTCTCCGATGACCTGTGCAAGCAACTCTCGGGGCGGGCGATCAACATTCACCATTCGTTCTTGCCCGGCTTCAAAGGCGCCAAGCCTTATCACCAGGCCTACCAGCGTGGCGTGAAACTGATCGGCGCCACCGCCCATTACGTCACCAGCGACCTCGACGAGGGACCTATCATTGAGCAGGAAGTGCAGCGTGTCGATCACGTCTATCTGCCCGACGACCTAGTCGCCACCGGCCGTGACACCGAAACCGTGGCCCTGTCCAAGGCGGTCAAATACCACCTGGAGCACCGGGTTTTCCTCAACCAGGACAGAACGGTGATCTTCCGGTGAACGCGCACAAACTGATCGACGGCAAAGCCACCGCCGCCCGCGTCCTGGTGCAGGTCCGAGAGGACGTGGAGCACCTGCGCGAGCAAGACATTCAACCGGCACTGGCGGTGATCCTGGTGGGGAGCGACCCGGCCAGCCAGGTCTACGTGCGCAACAAGATCCTGCGCGCCGAAGAGGTGGGTATCCGCTCGCTGGAACATCGGCTGTCCACGGACACCAGCACTGAACAGTTACTCATCTTGATCGCCCGACTGAATGCCGATCGCTCGATCCACGGCATTCTTCTGCAGCTGCCGCTGCCTTCGCATATCGATGAATTACGGGCACTGGAGGCTATCGCACCGGACAAGGACGTAGATGGGTTCCACAGTCAGAACGTCGGCGGCCTCAGCCAGGGTCGCACGGTACTCGCGCCCTGCACCCCCAGTGGTTGTTTGTATTTGCTGGAACAAACCTGCGGCGATCTGCGCGGCAAGCATGCGGTGGTGATCGGCCGCTCGAATATCGTCGGCAAACCCATGGCAGCGTTGTTGCTGCAGGCCGACTGCTCGGTGACCGTCCTGCATTCGCGCAGCCCGGATCCGCAGGCCCTGTGCCGGCAGGCAGACATCGTCATCGCCGCCGTGGGTCGCCCAAGACTGATCGACGCCAGTTGGCTCAAGCCTGGCGCAGTGGTGATAGACGTCGGCATCAACCGCATCGAAGACGATGGCCGCAGCCGGCTGGTGGGCGACGTCAACTTCGACAGCGCCCTGCCCCACGTCGCGGCGATCACCCCGGTACCGGGTGGTGTCGGGCCGATGACCATCGCCTTTCTGATGAAGAACACCGTGACCGCAGCCCTTGCGCAACACCAGGCTCAACGCAGCCAATCGGAGGCCCTATGCCATTCAATCTATTGAAATACGGGCTGAGTTCGGAGTACCCGGTGGAAGTGGATTTGCCGCCACCGAAGGAACTCAAATCGAGCTATGACGTAGTGATCATCGGTGCCGGCGGCCATGGCCTGGCCACCGCTTACTACCTGGCCAAGTGCCACGGAATCACCAACATCGCGGTGCTGGAAAAGTCTTACCTGGGTGGCGGCAATACCGCGCGCAACACCGCGGTGATCCGTTCCAACTACCTGACCAGTGAAGGCGTACGTTTTTATGCCGAGTCGGTGCGGATGTTCCAGTCGCTGTCCAACGAATTCGATTTCAACATCATGTACTCCGAGCGCGGCCAGTTGACCCTGGCCCACACCGACGCCACGGTGCGTTCGTTCCGGCAGCGAGCCGAGGTCAACAAACACTTTGGTGGTCGTACCGAGATGATCGACCGCCAGCAGATCCGCGAACTGGTGCCCAGCCTCAACCTCGATCCCGGCCACTTGCCGGTGATCGCCGGGCTCTGGCACATCGACGGCGCCACCGCGCGCCACGACGCCGTGGCCTGGGGCTACGCCAAACAGGCGGCCAAGCGTGGTGTGGAAATCCATCAGCTCACCGAAGTCCAGGACTTGATCGTCGAGAACGGCGCCATCACCGCGGTCAAGACCAACCGCGGCACCATCAAGTGCGGTTGCGCGGTGCAGGCGATTGCCGGGCACAGTTCGTTGCTGATGGCCAAGGCCGGAATTCGTTCGCCGATCCAGACCTTCCCGTTGCAAGCGATGGTCACCCAGCCGTTCAAACCGTTTCTCGATCCGCTGGTGAGTTCCTCCGCCCTGCACTGTTACGTGCAGCAAACCAGTCGTGGCGAGGTGGTGTTTGGCGGCGGCTCCGATCCTTACCCATTGTTCAATACTCGTTCCACGCTCGATTTGAAGGAAAGCTTGCTGGCCCACGCCATCGAGATGTTCCCGTTCCTGGCCAACGCCAAGCTGATGCGCCAATGGGCCGGCATCACCGACATGACCCCGGACTACAGCCCGATCATGGGCCTGTCGCCGGTGAAGAATTACTACCTCGACGCCGGCTGGGGCACTTGGGGTTTCAAGGCCACGCCGATCTGCGGCAAGACCATGGCCGAGTTGGTCGCCAGCGGCGGCAAGGTGCCGGATCTGATCAAACCTTTCGGCCTCGAACGTTTCTCGACCTTCCAACAAGTCAACGAAATGGGCGCCACGGCGGCCAGTCACTGACGGAGAGCGGACTATGAAAATCATGAATTGCCCGCTCAACGGGCCGCGCAATATCAGCGAGTTCACTTATGGCGGCGAATTCAAGCCAATGCCTGACCCGGTCAGTTGCAGCGATGCCGAATGGGCCGACTACGTGTTCAACACCGACAACCTCGCCGGCGTGGTGCGCGAGTGGTGGATGCACACTCCATCCAGCTACTGGTTTCTGGCGGAGCGGCACACCGTAACCGACGAAATCCTGCGGACCTTCGATCCCAAAGAGCTGTTCACCGTCCGTGTCGACTTTAGCGCCGCCAAGGAGATCGCAGGATGAATCGCCTACCCGCCCCCATGGGCTTGCTGATCAACCGTGATCAACCACTGGATTTCAGCTTCGACGGCCAGCGCTACCAAGGCTTGCAAGGCGACAGTATCGCCAGCGCCCTGCTGGCCAACGGGCGTTACCTGATCTCCCGTTCGTTCAAATACCATCGCCCGCGTGGCCCGCTGACCATGGCCGGCCAGGACGCCAACAGCCTGGTGCAACTGCCCGAAGAACCGAACGTACTGGCCGATGCCCACACCTTGTCCGCCGGGTTGCAGGTGACGGCGCAGAACGTCAACGGCTCATTGGACAATGATCGTGACGCCTACCTGGGCAAGTTCTCCAAATTCATGCCGGTGGGTTTCTACTACCGTTCTTTCTACAAGCCCAAAGGCATGTGGAAAGTCTGGGAACCGATCATTCGCAAGAAGGCCGGCCTCGGTGTGCTCGACCTGAAGTTCCAGCCTGAGTACTACGACAAGGCCTACCTTTTCACCGACCTGGCAGTCATCGGCGCGGGTCCCGCCGGGCTCCATGCGGCGCTGACGGCAGCCAACGCGGGGGCGAAGGTGTTGCTCATCGAGCAACAACCGGTTCTCGGCGGTTCGCTAACCTATGCCCGCTTCGATATCGAAGGCAACAGGGCTGAAAACCTACGCCGCGAACTGCTCGCGGCGGTAGAGCAACACGCCAATATCCAGATCCTGACCGAAGCCAATTGCAACGCCTGGTTCACCGACAACTACCTGCCGGTGATTCAGGGCAAACGAATGTACAAGGTCCGCGCCCGCCAGTGCCTGGTGTGCAGCGGGGCCTTCGATCAACCGGTGATCTTTCGCAACAACGACCTGCCGGGCGTGATGCTGACCAGCGCCGCGCAACGACTGATGAAACTGTATGCGGTCAAACCCGGTAAACGCGCCGTGGTGCTGACAGGCAACGATGACGGTTACCTCGCCGCGCTGGATCTGCATGACCAGGGCGTGGAGGTCGTCGCTGTGGTGGACCTGCGCCATGGTCCTTCGGACGAATCCTTGCTGCGCGCACTGGCGCAACGCAAGATCTACCATCAGAGCAACAGCACCGTCTATGAAGCCCTGCACGAGAAAGGCATGCGCCATATCAACGGCGTCGACGTGCGCAAGATCACCGCACAAGGCCAGGTCGCCAATAGCGGGCAACACCTGGAGTGCGATTTACTGTGCATGTCCGCCGGTTACATGCCCGTCTATCAACTGCTGTGCCAGGCCGGCGGCAAACTGGCCTACGACGATCAGCGTGCCGAGTTCACTCTCAGCGGCCTGCCAAAGAATCTAAATGTCGCCGGCTCGGTCAACGGTCGTCACCAGCTGGATAACGTGATTGCCGATGGTGTGAATGCCGGTGCCGAAGCCGCCCTCGCGCTGGGTCTGACAGTCGGCACGCAACGCGCGCCATTCAGCGGTGAGGCTCGGGTCAACTTTAATTGGCCAATCTTCCCGCACCCCAAAGGCAAGGACTTCGTCGACTTCGACGAGGATTTGCAAGTAGCCGACATCGTCAACGCCACCCGCATCGGTTATCGCGACGTGCAACTGGTCAAGCGCTACTCCACCGTCGGCATGGGCCCGTCTCAGGGTCGTCACTCGGCGCTGCCGACCGCGCGGTTGGTGGCCTGGGCCACACAACGCAATATCAGTGAAACCGGCGTGACCACCGCGCGACCGCCGTTTGTTGCGGAGAAGCTGGCGCATGTTGCCGGGCGCGCGTTCGACCCGTACCGGCAAACGCCGATGCATGCCCGACACCTGCAAGCCGGGGCGAAGATGATGCCCGCCGGAATCTGGCAACGCCCGGCCTACTACGGCAACGCCAAGGATCGCGAACGCTGCATGCAAGCCGAAGCCTTGCACGTGCGCAACAAGGTCGGCCTCATCGACGTCTCGACCCTCGGCGGCCTGGACGTGCGCGGCCCGGACGCCGCCGAGCTGCTTAACCGGATGTACACCTTTGCCTTCCTCAAACAGCCGATCGGCCGTTCTCGCTATGCGCTGATGACCAATGAGCATGGTGTGGTGATCGACGACGGTGTCTGTGCGAGGTTTGCCGAGAACCATTTCTACGTCACCGCCACCACCAGCGGCGTCGACCGGATCTATCAGCAGATGCTCAAGTGGAATGCACAATGGCGCCTGGACGTGGACGTCGCCAACGTCACCGCAGCCATCTGCGCGGTCAACGTCGCCGGGCCAGACTCGCGCAAAGTGCTTGAGAAAGTCTGCAGTGATCTCGATCTGAGCGCCGAAGCCTTCCCTTATCTGGGCGTCCGTCAAGGCACCGTGGCCGGCATCAAGGCACGGCTGTTGCGAGTCGGCTTTGTCGGCGAGCTGGGTTATGAAATCCACGTCTCGGCACGTCATGGACTCAAGCTTTGGGATGCGCTGATTGAGGCTGGCAAAGTACACGACATCCGTCCCTTTGGCGTCGAAACCCAGCGCCTGCTGCGCCTGGAAAAAGGCCACGTGATCATCAGCCAGGACACCGACGGCATGACCCACCCGGCAGAAATCGACATGGGTTGGGCGGTCAGTCGCACCAAGCCGTTCTTCGTCGGCCGCCGCTCGGTGGACATCCTCGAAGCCCAGCCACTGAAACGCAAACTGGTGGGTTTCAGCCTGCCCAAAGGCAGCCTGCAACCGCTGGAAGGCCATCTGGTGCTTAACGGCCCGGACATCAGCGGCAACGTCACCTCCTGCGAGTATTCCGCCTCCCTGGGCAAGATCATCGGCCTGGCCTACGCCGGCATCGACCAGAGTGCGCCGGGCCAACAGATTCCGATCCGCGTCGAGGGCGGGATCGTGGTCCAGGCCGAGGTGGTGCAGTTGCCCTTCTTCGATCCCGACAACCAACGCCAGGAGCTTTGAGTCATGACCAGTCTGAGAGAACAACACAGCATCGCCCGGCAAGCCCTGGCACCGATGCCGGGGTGCCGCCTGGCGGACCTGACTGACTTGCCGCGAGTCGGTTTCCGCGGCGCCCACAGTGCCGAGTACCTGCGCAGCCGCGGCTTCGTCCTGCCGGATGCGCCCAACCGTGCGGTGATTCAAGCCGATGGCAGTCAGGTGGCGCGGCTGTCGCAGACCGAATACCTGCTGCTGGGCAGTCCCGAGGATCAGGGCCAACGAATGGCGGATGAAGAGGCCCGTTGGGAACTCGACCATCAAGCCAACTATCTGCTGCCTCGGCAGGACAGCCATGCCTGTTTTCAGTTGACGGGGGATCATCTGAGCGAAGTGTTGGCCAAGCTCTGCGGGGTTGATCTGAGCCCGCAGACGTTCGGCCCGGGATCGGTGGCCCAGACGTCGGCGGCACGCATCAACGTGATCGTCATCAATTCCGACACCGTGCAGCAGGCGAGCTTGCACATCCTCTGCGACCGGGCATCACAGGAGTATTTTCGGGGGGCGTTGGAGGATGCAATGCAGGAGTATTCAGGTCTGGCTACGGCTGTGACAGCGCGCTGACTCTGCCGCCCTACTGCTCATGCATGCTGAGACGAAATTCCGTTCCAAACATGCATGGGCAGATGCCGACAGTGATGACAATGCCGCTTGCAAATGTCACGCACAAAAAAACGCCACTCATTGCAGACCGTGTGAAAACGCGGTCTGCCAAGATCAAAAACAAATGCCCCGACTTGTCGGGGCATTTGTTTTTCTGAAATCGGAAAAATAAAGGGCCTCTCAGCCCATCAGCGCTATCAACTTTTGTGCTCCCAGCACCTTGATCGTAAGCGTCTGGGCAACACACCTTCCTGACCCCAACACCAAAGGCGATGGTGTCCACCTAAAGTGGACACCATTTCTAGCCTTTTAAGCGGGTCTTTCCATGCAGCCACAACGCCGTTCCTACGGGGTTATCCAGCAGCATGTCGACGCCAGGCATGCTCAACGGCACGCCCAGCGGTCGCCCACTGCGGCCAGCCCGCGAGGGCCGAGGAAAGATTGCAGGAACGCGGCCCACAACGGAATGAACGCCATCACCGCCCAGGCCCTGGAGGCTGGGAAAAATTGGGTGCATGGCGACGACGAACAACCGGCAATCGCGCTCGCCTCGCGCAACAAACCCCGGCCGCGGAGCATTTCGCCGCCAAAGGTTAGGGGCTGTTACCGTCCCAGCGCAAGCAGTATTGCGGCGCAAAAACTCGCCAGGTTAGGCCGCTGGGACACGATCGAGCGAGGTGGTTGTCGTTGCGACAATAGCAAGTAACCAAGCTGCCTGCAGGATGTGCCGCGATTCAGTTTGCAGGATCGAAATATCGTCCAGCACCGTCTCGATGCCATCGACCCCTTGATCGGATCTTTGGACAATCCTATGTCGCTCAGAAGAGATTGACGGGAAGTCGTTTTGGATCGAAGTGGATGGTCGCGGCCCGCCGATATTCTTGCTGCTACTGACGGAGCCGCAGGCATCAAGCCGTAGCGGTACGTTGATGTCGCGCGAGCAAGTGCTGCAGGGGCTGAACGCGATGACGGACGGTGTGCCGGAGCCACCCGACAAGGAAGTGTGGCCCCCTCGCTCTGGTTCGCGCTCAGTACACCGCGCCTGCGTCGCGGGAACGGCTCCCTCCGTTCCCGCGAGCAGCCTTCAGCGCAGACGCGCCTTGAGTTCCTCACTCGCCTGATGCACCGCGGCGCGCGTGGCGGACAAGCCGGTCAACGCATTGATCGCCCCGAAGTCGTGGATCATGCCGTTGTAGCGGGTGACAACCACCTCGACCCCGGCAGCATCGAGCTTACGGGCATAGGCTTCGGCTTCATCACGCAACACGTCCATTTCTGCGGTCTGCACCAGGGCCGGCGGCAGCCCCTTCAACTGCTCTGGTGTGGCCTGCAACGGCGAGGCGTAGATCTCCTGGCGCTGCTTGGCGTCGGTGGTGTAGGCACTCCAGAACCACTTCATCATGTCCTTGGTGAGGAAGTGGCCGGTCGCAAACTCGTCGTACGAGGCGTTCTCGAAGTTCGCGTTGGTGACGGGCCAGAAAAGCACCTGCGCACGCAGGGCCGGGCTGCCCTTCGCTTTGGCCATCAGCGCGACCACCGCCGCCATGTTGCCGCCGACACTGTTGCCCGCGACGGCCAGGCGCTTGCCGTCCACGTTGATCTGCGCGCCGTTCTCGGCGACCCACTTCGTGGCCGCATAGGCCTCGTTGATCGCCACCGGGTAGCGCACCTCGGGCGACAGTGTGTAGTTGACGAATACAGCCGCTGCGCCGGAGTCGGCGACCAAGTCGCGCACGAAGCGCTCGTTGGTCGGAAAATCCCCGAGGATCCAGCCTCCCCCGTGAAAGAACATGAAGCCCGGCAGTACACCCTTGGCGCCGGCTGGACGCACGATGGTGAGTTTCAGCGGCTTGCCGTCGACGGTGATCGTCTTCTCGCTGATGTCGGCAGGCGCCAGCTTCGCGCCGGCCTGCGCGGCCGCCAGCACTGCTCGCGCATCGGCGGGTGCGAGCGTCTCGAGGGGCTGGCCGCCGGCCTTGGCCACAGCCTCCAGGAAGGCTTGCGTGTTGCGTTCGACGCCAGGGCTGCCGGTGCCGGCAGCCAGTGCGACGGTGGCCGTGGCCACGGTGACGGCGCTGGCGATGATGGTTCGGATGAGTTTCATAGTGAGGCCTTTGTGAGCGATGGATGGGAAAAAGGTTTCGGCCGAGCGTCAGGGCGCCCATCGATGTTGTTGCGGATCGCGTTCGATTACGGGGGAGCGGGATGAGGGCGTTCGATGTCGGTGCCGTTAGCAATCGTGACGATGCCCGCCATGGCACACACGCTCACATCCGCCGGTATCTAAAGCCTGTCGCGCGCGGCCATGAACTTCATGGCCCCAGGAAACAGGCGTTGTAGTCGCTGGCGAACAGTTGCTCGGGATTCGTGCCCGGGTGGCCAGCGCCCCCTGCTCGCGCAGCATGGTCAGGCAGATCGACCGGCCGCCCTACCGGTGACGGTGGCATGGTAAGAACTTTCTCAATGCGCATGTATGTCCTCTCGGGCCTGATACGCGGCTTTGCTTGGGTGGGAGCCCTGGTGCACGACGTCGGGGGCTTTTCAGGGCCAGCGATTTCAACAAGGCTTCCATGGCAGAGATGAATACTCCATGAAAGGGATCTTTTCGCTTGGCCCAAAAGCGCACAGTGTCTTCGTGCCGTCGAGTTCGATCCAAGGCCCCATAGGGCAGAATGCGCTCCGATGTCGACGCTTTATCGCCCGTACTTCGCGGTGAACGAGACCTTCCCGAGCATCTTGTCGCCCAGGCCCTTGTTCAGCACAAAGCCGTGCAAGCCCGCGGTTCCGGTCTTCGGAATGCCAGCGGCCGCATCGATGTCCGCCACGGCCAGTGCGTACACCGTAAACACATATCGATGAGCCTTCTCGCCTTCCGGCGGGCACGGGCCACCATAGTTGCCGTTGCCGCCCGTGGCCCCGGTGTCGAGGAAATCGTTGGTACCTCCATAGGCGCCGGCCGGAAGACTCGCAGCGCCGTTGCCCGCGCCACTGGCCAACTGCGTGACCGAGGCCGGAATATTGTAGACAGTCCAGTGCCAGAAGCCGCTTCCCGTGGGGGCGTCCGGATCGTAAACCTGCACCACGAACGACTTGGTGCCCGCCGGGGCGTTCTTCCACTCCAGCGCGGGAGAGACGTTTTGGCCCGAGCATCCGAAGCCGTTCAGGACGAACTTATTGTCAATCTTGCTGCCGGGGGCGATGTCTGGGCTGGAGAGCGTGAACCTCTCGGCTTCCTGGGCGACGACCGGCATGGAGGCAACGCAGACAAGACCGGCGGCAAAGGTCGCGAAAAATGACAAGCGGGTGGACACATTCAGGCGCATAATTTTCTCTTTCTTGCTAAAGGGGGAAAACCAGTTGATTAGTCAGGCTGGCGCCGATTCGTTCTTCAGTCCGAGGACTTGAATCGATTCGATCGTGGGCGTCGTCGCGAACAAGTCCTCCGCCTTGGCATTCAGAGCCTGGGCTATAGGGCCACTCAAATGGTTGTTTCGCCCCTCTTCGTCGTGGAACGCATCGAAGATGCCGAAGGTCGTGGGGGAAAGTTGCAGTGCAAACCAAATTGGGGTTGACTGCTCGTTGAGTGCCATGGCCAGGCCGGCCTGCAGGAACTCTGCAACTTCGGCCTCCTTACCTGCCTTGGCTTCGAGACGCGCGAAAAGTGCAAACTGAATCATGTTGGGAGACTCCTTCGGTTGATGTCGAACATCCGACAGCGACCAATATAGGTTTCCCTCGACTCTCAAGGCATTGCCGCAAATGACAATATTGATATCATTTACGCCATGAAGCTCGTAGTGCTCGCTATTGATGGCATCTTTGACACCGGCTTGGCCGCAGTTCTGGATACGCTCGCTACTGCTAACGAGCTGGCGGAACTGCAGGAGATGCCATCACCACGGTTCGACTTCCACATAGTTGGAGTGCGCAAGAGGGTTCGCACATCTCTAGGCTTGCGCGTTCCAGTGGAGGACATTTCATGTGTCAGGCAACCTGACTGGGTTGTGGTTCCGGCACTTGGCACCAAGATGGCCGGCCCCTTGCAAGAAGCGCTCGGGCGGCGGGAGGCACAAGACGCAGCGGAGCAGTTGCGGCGTTGGCACTCTGGCGGTGCTCGTATCGGCGCGGCGTGTATCGGAACATTCTTGCTTGCCGAATCCGGATTGCTCGATGGGCACGATGCTACGACTGCATGGTGGCTGGGCCCCCTTTTTCGTCAGCGCTATCCTGAAGTGCGGCTGGACGAAACTCGGATGCTAGCACCGTCCGGTGACCTAATCACCGCGGGTGCAGCGATGGGGCACTTGGAATTGGCGTTATGGCTGGTCGGGCAAGCCAGCCCAGCATTGGCCGACATGACTGCGCGATACCTTCTTGTAGACACTCGTCCTTCGCAGGCTCCATACATGATCCCGGTGCACCTAGCGCAAGCTGATCCGCTAGTGCAACGATTCGAGCGCTGGGTCCGCGATCGGTTGCATGAAGGATTCTCGCTCGACACCGCGGCAGAGGCGATGCACACCAGCAAGAGGACGCTACAACGGCGCATCGAAGCCGTATTGGGCAAGTCACCGCTGTCGTACGTTCAGGACCTGCGCGTGGAACGCGCCGTGCACCTATTGCGCACCAGCCAACAGGACATTGAGACGATCGCGGCTGAAGTGGGCTACTCGGACGGCGTGACCCTTCGTACGTTGTTGCGCAGGAGGCTCGGACGAGGCGTGCGGGACTTGCGGCAATCGAAGGGGTGAGAACTACACTGGCAACGGTTTTTTACACAGTCTCGGCCGCTTTCTGCCTGTCGTCACCGCTCGCTTTTTGAATCAGGCGTAACACCGACCAAGAATCGTCTTAGCGGTCTTCGCGAAAGACGATTGCTCTGCTCGGAAACACGGTGAACCCGCGGTTCCTATTGTTTATAGGTACAGCCAGCCTTGGGCCGTGCGTAGTTGAGTAAGAGGCAGGGCGTAGTCGAGCTATTTCCCTGCCTCTCCTCACCGAACCGGACGTGCACCTTACAATGCATCCGGCTCTCCGCTTAAACGCTGGCGAACGCCACAGCCACTTCAGTGAAGCGCGAGGTCCATGTGTTCCTGGGTTCCGACCTCAGGTAGGGATTACCTTCGGGCAGGCGCCACCGGAACAGCTTCTTGCCTTGCCCAACTAACCGATACAATGTTTCACCACTGAGCTTGCCGTTGTTAGTCTTGCCAAATAAAACCCAGGTCTTACTTTGGCAAGGCTTAGGTGCTTTGCACCATTGGCGCATCAGGGACTTGATATGGAAACGGTATTTGTGAGCCAGCCAATGGGCCAGTTTCCAGAACACGACACGGTCGATATAACTGAATACTTTGGCTTTGAAGTCAACGAATTGATAAAACGTCGCCCAGCCTTTCAGTTTTCGGTTGATCGATTCAACCATATCGATTTTGCTTTCACTGTAGTTACCTGATAGCAGTGCCGTCAGTGATACTGCAAAGCTTCTGGCTTTGTCTCGCGGTATCGTCGTTACCACGCGCATATCGCCGTAGCGGCTACGCTTGCGGATAATCCGATGGCCCAGAAAGACAAAGCCGTCGTTCACATGAGTGATTTTGGTCTTCTCCATGTTCACCCTTAGTTTCAGGCTGTCTTCGAGCACACTCCGGCATTCTTCTCTGATGGCTTGCGCCTGTGCTTTAGTGCCTTTGACAATGATCACAAAGTCATCGGCGTATCGGCAGTAAGCAACAGCTGGCTTCCATTGCCAGTTCTCTCTGATCGCTGTGCTTCGACCAATCTGAATGCTATGGTTCCAGTACCATCGATCTTTTCGGGCCTTCGGGTTTAGGTAATGTTCATGCAGGTACTGATCGAATTCATTGAGCATAATATTCGACAGTAGCGGCGATATAACTCCACCCTGCGGCACTCCTTCACTGGCAGCCCGGAAGAGTCCGATATCGATATGCCCAGCCTTGATTGTTTTCCACAGCAGCTCCATGAAACGAGTGTCTCTGATTCTGCGGCGTACGGCTTTCATCAGCAGGCGATGATGCACGGTATCGAAGTAGCTGGATAAGTCACCCTCAATAACCCAGCGGCCCCTCGTTTCTGTATTGTCTGTGAGTTGGAGCTTCACAGTACGAATTGCATGGTGGACACTGCGTTCAGGCCGAAAACCATACGAGAGCGTGTGAAACTTACTCTCCCAAATGGGATCCATGGCCATCAGCATAGCCCGTTGAACAATACGATTTCACAGAGTGGGGATACCGAGTGGTCGTTGCTTGCCATTGGCCTTGGGGATGTAAATCCGTCTGGCCGGCAGGGGCTGGTAGTTACCTGAGAGAAGATCTTCCCTGAGCTTTTGCAATACATCCGCCAGTCTGGCTTGCAGCATTGCTTTGTCCACTCCATCAACGCCAGGCGTACGGGCACCTTTTGATGACAGGGTGATTCGCGCTGCCTCTGCCAGCCAGTCCGGCTGTGCTATCAGGCGCAGCAACCGATCGACCCGTTGGGGCGGATCTGTTGCTGCCCATGTGGCCAGCTTGCGTTGCATTTCGCTGATTATCAAAGGTCTTCACCTCGTTAGGGCAGTTAATTCGCTTGGCAAACACATTTAAACTGCTCCCCTTCGCCATGTAATGGGCTTTCCCCATCTCGGACTACTACGGAAGCTCCGCCAGTCAATGCGGCATCGGGGCCATGCCCCCTTGGCATCCGTCATTGACCTTCCCCGGTTTACCTATCTGGACTCGAGCATGTTGAGGAGGCTGCCCATCGCACTCTTTATCCTTGCTTGCCGCAAGTTTACAGAAGGCAGCAGTCCAATCTGTGATGGATTCTGCTGTCCCAGAGCTCTGCATACATATCAACGCTCCTTCGATCGGCAGCGCATGCGCCAGATATCCATAGGTTCAGCATATGGGTGGCTTACTGGATTAGGAATTTACAGAAGGATTGGCCCGATCCAGAGTAAGGCGACCGTACAGCCCACCTGCCTTAGGAGTGAAAGACGTGCCCACTCAGCAAGAATTCTCCCGCGTCCTTGTGCCGCTGAGCGTCGATGGCGTCGACCTCACAGTCGCGGCCCTGCATCGCGGCGGTGACAAGGCACCCATCGTCTTCCTGCACGGCTTCGGCTCGACCAAGGAGGACTATGCCGACATCGTGCGCTATGCCGCCTACAACGGGCACCCGTTCCTCGCTTACGATGCCCCGGCTGTGGTGAAACCAGCTGCTCAGACCTCGCGCGCATCGGCGTTCCATTGCTGGTGAACACCGCCCTGGCGCTGCTGGAGCACTTCGACATCCAGCACTTTCATCTGGTCGGCCATTCCATGGGTGGCCTGACCGCGCTGATGCTGGCCCACCAGCATCCTGAGCGGGTACTTAGCTTCGTCGTTATCGAAGGCAATATCGCTCCGGAAGACTGCTTTCTCAGCCGGCAGATCCACGATTACGCCCGAGAAGATGCCGAGCATTTCTTCGCTACACCTAAAATATCCGTGGGAGTAAATGTGGGAGTAATTTCACAGGCATGAAAAAGCCGAACTGGTGAGTGTTCGGCTAAGTCATTGAATTATATGGTCGGGACGGAGTGATTCGAACACTCTATCCCTAGCACCCCATACATGGGGTAGCTGGATACTCAAAATTTATCCGTCAGCCATGCTTGCCGGGCGAATAAAAAACCCGGCACGAGGCCGGGTTACCCACCATCTCCAAGACGCAGCCCCCAAATGAGAGGGATGGAGAGCTGACAAGAGAGTGCGGGGGCGAGATATTGCCAAATGGTGTCATTCTGCGCAATAGAAGCCTCTCTCCGACCCTCTCCAACATTTCATGTGACTTGTGAATTTCACGGATCCAGAAGTAGCCCGTGCCAGATGCACTTAAGCAAGCGGCGACATCCGTTGTCACCGCTCGAAGACAGCACCTCAGCTTGAGCCCAAGGCAGTGCAAACGATCCGTGCAGTCACGTCGAAATTCTCCAGAGTGAGTACATCGATTGGCGAACGACCTTTTAGTCGTTCATGAGGTTTACAAAGAGCGCGATAAAGCCTCCATGCATCCGCATCCGGAGACCGCATCAGCACCGCGAGAACCAATTTGTACCGCAATGGATCAAGCTGCCAATCGGGAATGCGCTGACCGCGATTCCCCAGGCTCAGGGATAGCAGGCGCCGAGCCTTGATATCGCGATTGATCTGATCACGGGATTTGCCGGCCAGTCTGGCGAAAACCAGCAGCGGCAAGTTACTCGAAGCCTCAAACGTGGCCAACATTTCGGCGCGTTCACGCTGGATGTCAGACATGTGAGAGTTGTGAGCTTTTTCAGTCCGTATCGGAGCGGGCATGACAGGCGATCGGCTGGAACCGATATGGGCATTCTCGCGACTGTCCCGCATCGTCGCTGGGGCGGCCGCCGGTGGAAAGCTGCTGCTGTACAGAACGGCATTTCCCTTCGCGTTTTCCAGTAATGGCAGCGAAGCTGCGCCCTCCAAACGAATAGTCAGCGGAGAGCTTGCTGCTTTCGGTTTCCCCTGCCCCCAAAGGTCCAATCTGTTCGCCCAATCCTGCATCATGGTCCGACGCTGCTCGACATATTCCGCGTGGTTGTAGGCCGCACTCACCTTGTCCGGATCGGCATGAGAAAGCTGCGCGTCTACCCATACCTTGGGGTAGCCAATCTCGTTAAGCGCCGTCGAAATCGTCGCCCTCATTCCATGACCGGTCAGTTGGTCGGCATACCCCATTCGACGCAGCGCTCCATTCAAGGTGTTCTCGCTAATGCGTTTGCTTAAGTCACTCCGATGCGCAAACAAGTAACGCTGCGCGGGGACAACTTGGCTCAGCATCTGGCGCACTATTTCAAGCGCCTGGACCGACAATGGCACGATGTAAGGCGGTATGTTTGATATCTGTTTCCCCGCCTTGCGCATCCCCATCTGAAGCTGCTTCACCACTTCCGGCGGGATAATCCACAATCGCTGCTCCAGATCAAACTGGCCGGGTGTCGCCAAGCGCAGCTCGCCTGTACGCCCCCCCGTTAGCAGCAGCAAGCGAAGACCAAGACGCGTTTGGTTTGCACCACCGTAACCTCGAAGCGCTGCCAGCAATGCAGGCAGCTCGTCCATACGAAGAAAGGGGTTGTGTGCGACAGGGGGTCTGGGAAGCGCTACCACATCAAGGTCCGATGCGGGATTCTGGTCAAGCCCCTCCACCTTCACCAGGGCGTATCGGAACAGTTGCTTGAACCAGGTCCGACATTTTTCCGCTGTCGTTAACGCCTTGCGTTGTTCGATTCCGCTCAGTAGGTGCATCAAGTCGTGGCGATTGATGTCGTAGATGGACCGCTGGCCGAGCGTTGGCAGGACGTCTTTTTTGAAGATTCTCAAGATCTGCGAGAGGGTGCTCTGGCGTCCCTCCTTCAGGATTAGCCTGCGGAACGCGACCCATTGATCAAACACCGCCTCAAAGGTGTGCTCTGCCGCATTACGCACAGAGCGACGTTGCTGTTTACGATGCTCATAAGGATTGATGCCTTGAGCAACCAAGGCACGCGCCTCATCACGGCGTCCACGCGCTTCTTTGAGACTGATCTGCGGGTAACTGCCCAGAGACATTCGCTTCTGCTTGCCTGCCCAGTAGTACCTGAAATACCAGATCTTTCCCCCACGGGCCGTCACATTGAGTGCAAGCCCATCCGTGTCGCCGAGGGAGTAATCGTTGCCGGTAATTCTGGCTTGCCGAGCTCCTGATCAGAGTCAGGGCCAGATGCTCATCTCGCTATCCAAGCCGCTCCAGCAACAAACCGATTCAGTGCGCGTCCGAATTCAAGACTCTCATTCAGGACTCAATTCAGGACTTAAAAACACTGGATGATGCTGGATTTCAGTGGTTCCCGCCGGAACGAAAAAAGGACCCGAAGGTCCTGATTTCAATCACTTACAGAATTCAGTGGAATTCTGCAGCGCAATATTTGGAGCGGGAAACGAGACTCGCATCTGGCGTCCGACCCATTGAAATCTAAGGGGTTTCTTTTCTTAACGGAGTAGGAAAAGACTTGATTCTGGACTTGTTTTTGGGGTGTATCAAGGGCCAAGAGGGCGTGATTCCGAGCAAAGCTATTCCATCAGCGAGCCTACCTTGCCCAAACCAAAGAATCATTGATTGTCAACCTTGGCCCTCAACAGGTCCTCGAACGCCAACTGCGGCATGGGCTTACCATATAACCAACCCTGTGCGCTCTGACATCCATAGCGCTGCAAGAACGCTTGTTGAGAGGCTGCTTCGACACCTTCGGCAACCAGGGTCAACCGTAGGCTATGAGCCATGGAGATGATCGCCTTGACCAACTCGGCGCTATCGCGATTATGTTCGATGTCGTTGATAAAGGATCGGTCGATCTTGAGCGTTTCGATGGGCAGGCGACTCAAGTAGCTGAGCGCCGAATAGCCCGTGCCAAAATCATCGATTGCAATGGTTAACCCCAACGCATTCAGTTGCTCCAGTGTCTCGCGTACGGCGACATTGTTATCCAGAAGTAGACCTTCGGTGATTTCCAGCTCCAGCCAGCCCGGCTCGCAGGCGGTATCCCGCAGGATCGTACAAACCGACGTGAGCAAGTCGTTCATCTGGAATTGTCGCGGGGATAGATTGACCGCGATTCTCAGCGGCGGACAACGATTACCGCGGTTCCACTCGACAACGCGGCGGCAGGCACTTTCCAACACCCATTCACCGATGCCAACAATTAATCCGGTTTCCTCGGCAATGGGAATGAAGGTGTCCGGGGCGATCAGCCCATGTTGCGGATGTTGCCAGCGCAACAAGGCTTCGGCACCAATCACACGGCCACTGATCAGATCGATCTGCGGCTGGTAATGCAACACCAACTCACCATTGCGCTGCGCATGGCGCAAGCTGCTCGCCAGCGCCAGCCGCTCGGTGGTTTTTTGGGTCATGCTCGGCGAGTAGAGCTGCACATTGTTACGCCCGTGAGTCTTGGCGCTGTACATGGCCGAGTCGGCGAACTGCACCAATTCATCGATGCTCTCGACGCCCGCCGTACCCTGGGCGATACCGAGGCTGCCCGAGACAAAAATTTCCCTGCCCTGGATCTGATAAACGCCCGTGATGGACTTCAGAATTTTGCGCCCCTTGTCCTCCAGCTCAGGGACAGTTTCGAGCGGCGTAGACAGGATCAGAGCGAATTCGTCGCCGCCCAGGCGGGCCACGTCATCGCGACCACACACTGAGCGTCGCAGGCGCCTGGCGGCTTCGCACAGCAGCTCATCACCGGCACCATGGCCCAAGGTATCATTGACCACCTTGAAGTTGTCGAGATCGAGAATCGCGACCGCGACCTGACGCCCGTTGCGCCCCGCTTTCAACAAGGCTTCTTGCAAGCACTCCTTGAATCGTTCGCGGTTGGGCAGACCTGTCAATGCGTCGTAGAACGCCAGTACATGCAGCCGTTGCTGATAGTTTTTCAGCTCGCTGACGTCCTGGGCTGTCCCGAACATCAGCAAAGGCACGCCACCGGCGTCGTATTCGATGGTCAGGCAGGTCTGCAAGTGCAGCTCCCGATCCCCTACCGCCATGCAATATTCCAGCGCCAGAAATACGCTGTGCTTCGAGAAGGCGTGGTACACGCTCTCCAGAACACGGGCACGGTCCTTGAGTATGAGCATGTCCAGGAGTTCTTGCTGGGTCGGCGCCCAATGCCGCGGTTTATCGAGCATGCGACAGAGTTCCGCGGACAGCTGCAAGCTACCTCGCCGAAAATCCTGCTGCCAATGACCGAAGCGGGCCAGGGCCTCGGCCTGTTCGAGTCGCCGCTCGGCGGCCTTGAACCTTGAGATGTCCCGGCCCACGGCCAGGACACTGACTACCGCGCCGCAAGCATCTCTCTCCGGCACGATGCGAATATGGCTGGCGATCAGCGCGCCGTCCGCGCCGGACCAGGTCAGCTCGTACTCGTCGGGCTGGCCGCTGTGCAAAACCCCGAATAATTTAGCCTCATAGGCGAGCATCTCGGGCGTTTGCCGGTCATGGCTGGGGCTCTTGCCGAGCAGCGTCACGGCAGGTACCCCGGCCATATATGCGAACGCCGGGTTGAGGTAGGTCCGTAGGCCATTGTGGTCGTATCGCGCAATGGTATCCGGGGTGTTTTCGACCAGAGTGCGCAGCGTCTGCTCGTCGCCTGGCAATTGCCATTCTGGATGATCAGTCATCGGCGGACAGCTTGGAACGAGTGGAAGGAATCGTTTGTTGCATGGTTTTCATGACCTTTGGCATTCGGTGATCGACGATCATCACCTTGAACGGCTTCATGCCCGTCTGCCCGCGGGTGGGTCCGCTGGGATTATGTGACGCGACCTTTCAGACGACGAAATGCTTGACCACGGCGTTGAGCTCGTCCGCGAGTGTCGCAAGCTCCCGACTTGAAGCGTGGGTCTGGTTCGCCGCACTTGACGTCTGTGCCGAGACATCCCGAATGTCGAGCAGATTGCTGTCCACCTCCCGTGCGACATGGGACTGTTCCTGGGTCGAGCTGGCAATGCTCACGTTGCGCTCGTTGATTTGACCGATGGCGACTGCAATCGCGCCGAGGGCGGCGCCCGCCTGACGAGTCATTACCAGCGTGTCGCGGGTCCTGCCATTGCTTTCGTGCATGGCGCCGAGGGCGTCCTGGCTGCCCTTGCGCACCGCCCCGATGATGTTTTCAATCTGCCGCGTCGACTCCTGGGTCCGCTGTGCCAACGCCCGCACTTCATCCGCGACCACGGCGAAGCCGCGTCCGCTTTCACCAGCCCTCGCGGCTTCGATCGCCGCGTTCAGGGCCAACATGTTGGTTTGCTCGGCGATACCTCGAATGACATCCAGTACGGAGGCAATGCCACCTATCTGCCCATCCAGCACCTGGAGGGCGTCGGTGGTGTGTTCGATGTCACCGGTCAGCGATGCCATGGCATCGACTGCCCGACCGACACTCTCCTGTCCCTCGCGCGAGCTTTGGTCAGCTGATTGGGCCGCCTCGGAAGCCGAGACGGCATTGCGCGCCACCTCCTCGATTGCCACGGTCAGTTCAGTGACGGCGGTCACGGCTTGATCCAGCTCGTTGTTCTGTCGCGTCAGGCCCCGGCTGGCATCATCGGATACCGAGTTCAGTTCGCCGGCCGTCGAAGTAAGACGTCCGGCGCAACCCACGATGTGCTGGACGGTGCTGCGCAATCCTTGCTGCATCTGATTCAAAGCAGCCAGCAAGCGTGCCGGTTCATCCGCGCCGGGAGAGTCGATCGGATGGCTCAGGTCTCCTGCGGTGATGCGCTCCGCGGCCGTCAAGGCGGCGGTCAGCTGCCGCAAAAGCCGAAGCACCATGAATGTCGCCAGCGCAGCCCCGGCCAACAACATCACCAACAGACCGCCGGACATCAGCATGATGTCGTTTCGGGCGCTGTCACGTCGGGCCTCAAGCGCTTGCGCGAGTGCATCCAACGCCGGCCGGTTGAAGGCAAACAACGCGTCGATGGTCCGCGTGTAGGTCGCCAGATAGTCGGCGACCGGATAGTTGAGCTCATTGGCCGAAATCAATTGAGTGTCGGTCAGCTTGAGGGCTTGCTCGACCTGCGGCCCCAGTGTCGCCAAAGGACCAGCGAGTAATAGGCTGAATGACGGGCTGGCACCATTGACCTTGGTGAAAGCTCTTGTCAGCTTGCCGAAGCTGTTCGCTGCCTGGGTCGTCAAGCTGGTGAGGGTGGCACGTTGTTCAGATTGGATTTGCCCTTGCGAGAGCAGCAGCGCCCCCGTCGCGCTCAATTGCCCGAGCAGTTCGCTGGTCTGTGGCAGCTCGACCAAAGCGCCGGTGATCAGGTAATAGGTTTCGAAAATCGGATCCAGCGACAGCTCGAAGTGGTCGAGCAGCGAGTCCTCCAGTTGGAGACAGGCCGCGACCAACTGTCCATGCAACGCCTGGCTATGAGCACCATTGACCGTACCTTGTGAAATCTGGCCAGCCACTTCACGCCATTGCCGGTGAGCCTTGTGAAGGGCATCCAGAATGCCAGAAGGCACTTGAGATTCGCTCAATTCACGCTCGGTCAAATCGAAGGCTTGTTCAACTTCGGCCTGTTTTTTCTGCCTCGTTTCAGTCAATGCCCGGCTACCGCCCAGCACCGCGGATGAAAGACTGCTGTGCTGTTGCGTCAGCTGAATCAGGTGCAACAGTTCCTGCACCGGTTGCATGCCGCTAGATTCTTGCACGGCCTGGCGACTCTGGCCCATGGCGCCAAGGACGAATAACGACGTAGGCGCGGCGATCAGCGCCAGGCACAACACCGCCAACAATGAAAACTTGCCGGGCAAAGACAATCGATCGAGCATATTCATGAAGGGGCTCTCGGAGGTAAAGAGAAATCAGGTACCCAAGCCATGGGTCTAACGTCGTGTCGGCAAAGCTTCGCTGTACTACGGATCGGCTCAGCTATCGCACGGCGTTGGATTGACTTGCCGAGGACCCGGGCGCGACAACCAACAACGTCGTCCTCTGCTCATTGACCGTGACGGTGACGAAGCTGAAGTCGACGCCAACCCGGCTGTCGAAGCGTGTGGTCGGGTCGATCCCGATCGAAGGGATTTGCAGTATTGCGCCCACCCCATCAGCCAGCACCCCGACTCTTTGCAGGTGCTCGCCGACCGGCACTTCCAGGATGGCGATTTTTGTACGCTCCCCGATCAGGGTGGGCCGTCCATGCACCTGAACACCCAGGTCGACCACTGGCACCAAGGCACCGTCCATGACGATTGCCCTGCGAACCGGCCCCGACAGACCAGCCCCGCCAATGAGCCGAGCGCCCTGGATCACGGAATGGACGCTGCTCATGCTCACCGCGAACGCTGCACCACCGAGCATGAAAGACAGGTAAAGCCTGTTGGGGGCAACCTCATCGGCAACCCGACGGGGCGCAACGGCCGCACGGCTGAGCGTTTCACTGTTTTCAAGCATGTGTTCGGTCAGGTCCGCCAGATAAAGCAATTTTTCCGCGAGTTCAGCAGCACTCATCCCTCTCGTCGCCAATGGCAGCGTCTGCTGGAAAACAGCGCGACTCGATTGGTCGCCGATCGGGTCGTTGTCCATCACTGTCACCTCGTCATTGCTTCGCGTACTTAGGTCGCCTCGTGGTTCGGCGGTGTTCCCCGGTAGCGGCGCCAGTTCATCGAGTTCACCTGCGGCAAACGGTTCGATCGACATAGGAGTCTGACGGGCAGTGCGCGAGTAGCCTCGGTAGTAAACAATCAGGGCGACGAGCATCAGCATACCCGGGGTCATGGCAAGGCACAGCCAGAGCGTCAAATCACGGCCAGTCATGCATCGACCGCTCGATCGTCGACCGCACCCTGGAGCACCGCGAGTTCATCCACCGACAGCACGCGTCCGATGTCCAGCAGAATGACAAACCGCCCGCCGACCTTGCCCATGCCCTGGATGAAGTCGCAGCGAATATGCGCGCCGAAGGCCGGCGGCGGTTCGATGTCCGCCGAGGCGATTTCCAGCACTTCATTCACCGCGTCAACCAGTACACCGATCACTTGCTGTTCACCGGCATGGACCACTTCGAGAATGACGATGCAGGTACGCCGGCCGACCTCGGTTTGCTGTCCACCGAAGCGAGCGCCCAGGTCGATGACCGGCACGACCGCCCCCCGCAGGTTGATGACCCCGCGGATACTGGGCGGCATCATCGGAACGCCGGTGAGCCGGCCATGCTCGATGATTTCCATGACGCTGAGGGTGCCAACGGCGAACTGTTCGTCGCCGAGGGTGAACGTCAGGTACTGCCGGGCCTGCGGCGCGGCGTCAGGGTGTTGCGTTTTTATCGACTGGCCCATGCCATTATTCCTCGAAACGCACGAAACCGGCCGGCACAGCCTGGCCGTGACGGCCTGGCCGCCCATTTAGCGCCAGTGGGATCACGTCCTTGCGCGGGGAGGCCGAACGAGTGGAAGACGGGACTGCGCGCTCGTCGCTCCTTTGTTCGTCAAGGCTGAAGAACCCCATGAGCTGCTGCAATTGCTCGGCCTGACCGCTCATTTCTTCGGCGGTGGCAGCCAACTCCTCTGAGGCAGAGGCATTTTGTTGGGTGATCTGGTTGAGCTGATTCATCGCCGTATTGATTTGGCTGACGCCCGAGGACTGCTCTTGGGACGCGGCGGAAATTTCCTGCACCAGGTCACTGGTCTTGGCGATGCCCGGCACGATCTCACCGAGCAGGCTGCCGGCGCGCTCGGCCAGGGCGACGGAGCCCTTGGCGACCTCGCCGATTTCCTGGGCGGCGACCTGGCTGCGCTCGGCCAACTTGCGCACCTCGGCGGCGACCACGGCAAAACCCTTGCCGTGCTCGCCGGCGCGGGCCGCTTCGATGGCAGCGTTGAGCGCGAGCAGATTGGTCTGGTAAGCAATGTCATCGATGATGCCGATTTTCTCGGCGATGCTCTTCATCGCAATGACCGTGTCCTTGACCGCCTCGCCCCCTTCGCGGGCCTGCCGAGAGGCGTTGCCGGCCATGCCGTCGGTCACCCGTGCGTTCTCGGTGTTCTGCTCGATGGAGGCCGACATCTGCTCGACCGAGGCCGACGTTTCCTCGACGCTGGCGGCCTGCTCGCTAGAGGCGTGGCTCATCGACTGGGCAGTGGCGGAGACTTGTTCCGAAGCGCTGCTCAAGGCGTTGGCCGAGCCACGCACCTCGCCGATGATTTGCGACAGCTTCTCGACCATGGCTTTCATGGCGGCGAGCATGCTGCTCGAATCGTTTTGGCGCAGTGGAATCGCCACGTTGAGGTCGCCGGCGGCAATACGCTGGGCAATCTCGGCAGCCAGTTGCGGCTCGCCGCCCAGTTGACGGGTGAGGCTGCGAGTGATCCAGAGAGCCAGGCCAATGCCGATGAGCAGCGCGGCGCCGAGCAACATAAAGGACAGGAGACGGGTCTGATCGTATTCGGCTTGTTCCTGTTTGTCGTTGTCGGCGAAGGAGGCTTCCTGCAATTCGATCATGTCGTTGAGCAATTTGGCATATACGGTTTTTGCCTGGTCCAGGTCACCGTAGAGCAACTCGATCGCTTGATCGTCCAGGCTGGCCGACGCCAGCTCGACGACCTGGTCCACGAACCGCATATAGGCGCCTCGGGCGTTCTGGATACCCTTGAACAGGCTCTGCTCCTGAGCGTTGTCCAGCAACTTCTCCAGAATGTCCATATTCTTTTCCTGGTCCTGACGAATCGCCTGGTAGCGGTCGCGAAGCAGCTTGAGTTGCTGCTCGTCGGACTTGAGGATCAGGTCACGCAAGATGGTACTGGTATCGCTCAAGCCATTGTTGACGTCGTTGCTAACCTGGACTTTGGGATAGGCGTTGCCTGTGATGTCGTCCACGATCATATGAACGTTGAATAGGCCATTCATCCCGGTAAGGGCGAGCGTCAGCATCATCAGAAGCATGACGGCGTAACCCAGACCGAGCTTGGTAGCGACTCTCATGCTGGAAAAAGCGTTCATCATCGAGCTCTCTTTTTATCGGAATAATATTGAGGCGTGTCCGCCATGGAAGATGATCGACAATCAGCCAGGCGCGGCGAACGTCCGTCGTCTCGTTCCCGCGATTCGCTTGATCAATCCAGCAACATCCAGGATCAGCGCCACTTCGCCGTTGCCCAGGATGGTGAAGCCACCCAGGCCACCCAGTTGGCCAAAGAGCTTGCCCAGCGGCTTGATCACCGTCTGGAATTCGCCCAATAGACGATCCACCACGAAACCCGCTCGCTGCCCGGCGAATTGCACCACCACTACGTTTTCCCTGCGCGCAGGCTCCCCTTCGACGTCAAACAGCTCGCGCAGGCGGATGAACGGCAACACCTCGCCACGCAGATTGAGATAGTCCAGCCCGTCATTGGCCGGCAGCTCGATGCACTCCACCACCATGTCCTGTGGGATCACATAGCTGGCGTTGCCGACGCCCACCATGAAACCGTCGATGATCGCCAGCGTCAGTGGCAGGCGAATCCGCAGCGTGGTGCCCTGCCCTTCGATGCTGTCCAGCTCGAGACTGCCGCGCAACGCGGTGATGTTGCGCTTGACCACGTCCATGCCGACGCCGCGCCCGGAGAGGTTGCTGATCTGCTCGGCGGTAGAGAAACCGGGCTCGAAAATCAGGTTGAAGATGTCGTTTTCCGCCAGATGTTGCCCTTCGCCGACCAGCCCGCGCTCGATGGCCTTGCGCAGGATTTTCTCCTTGTGCAAGCCACCGCCGTCGTCAGCGACCTCGATGACGATACTTCCAGCATCGTGATAGGCGTTAAGGCGCAACGTGCCGTGGGCCGGCTTGCCGTGGGCCAGGCGCACCTCGGCGGGTTCGATGCCGTGGTCCATGGCATTGCGGACTAGGTGGGTCAACGGATCACCGATGCGCTCCACCAGGGTCTTGTCCAGCTCGGTCTCGCCGCCGCTGATTTCCAGGCGAATATCCTTGCCCATCTCCCTGGACACATCGCGGACCACCCGTTGGAAACGGTTGAAGGTGGAGCCAATCTGCACCATGCGCAGGGTCAGTGCTGAATCGCGCACTTCTTCCACCAGACGCGCCAGGACCGCCGTGGCTTCCATCAGCTCACTGGCGCCGGTGTTCCTGGCAGCGAGGTTGGCGCCCGCGCCGGCGATGATCAGTTCGCCGATCAGGTTGATCAATTGATCGAGCTTGCCGGCATCCACGCGGATCAGACTGTTCTCGCTTCTGCGGCTGTCTTGGACCTGTGGTGAATTCGATACAGGATCGTCGGGTATCGCAACCGAGATTGGATGCTCGACCGGCACCGGATCGTTCGCCAACGTCGGAGGCGGTGGCGGCTGTTCGAGTGGTCCAGCGGAGGCGGCGGAGGTCAGCGTGCCGCACCGGATGAGCATGATTTCAGCCATACGCTGATGCTCCTCCGGCAGATCCCGAATCAACTGGCTGTACTCGTCGGCCTTGCAGTGCGGCGACAGAATATGCACCTGGCTGTCGTCGCGAATGAACTCGAAGACATTCTCGAGGGTGGCTTGATCGACATCGCCGTGAAAGCCGATCTCGAAGCCCAAGTAACAGCTCTCCGGATCCATCTGTGCCGCGCGGGGCAGATGATCGCTGAGGGTCACAATGTGACAGATTCGCCCTAGCGAGGCCAGGTAACGGATAAACGCCAGGGGGTCCATGCCGTTGCGCAGCAGGTCAATACCGAAACGCAAGGAGATGTGCCAATGGTCGGCACTGCTGGGTTCCTTGCCGCTTTCGATGCCCGGTTCATGCTCGATCGGCGACGCACTGCCCGGCTGGGTGCCGGGGCCTGGCGCCGATTCAGACTCATCGCCCAAAAATCCGCGCAGTACGCCGAGCAGGTTGGCGCCGTTGTCGCGAACGTTCTGCGGCGCGGATTCGTTGCCGTCCGCCACCAGCCTTACCAATTCGCCGATGTGATCGCAGGCCTGAAGGAACAGTACGGTCAACGGCGCGTTGAACTGCAACTGCCGGTCACGAACACGATCCAGCACACTCTCTGCGACGTGGGTGAAGGAAACGATGTCATTCAGACCAAAGAGACCCGCCGAGCCTTTGATGGTATGGGCGGCGCGAAAGATCGCGTTGATCGTGTCGGGGTCGTCCGCCGCCGACTCGATCCGCAGCAAGGCTTGCTCCATCTCTTGCAGCAATTCCAGGCTTTCGACGATGAAGGTCTGCTGTGCGTCGTCCAGGTTCATGAGCATCGCCTTTTCACCACCGGTTCGATTGCAACGGGACAGGGTCACCGAACAGGACGGCTAGATCGCACAGCGCAAACACCTCCAATACCGCTGGGCTGTGATTGGCCAATCGCAGTTGCCGGTTGCGCAAGTTCGCTTCCTTCTTCGCCATGATCAGCAGTTGCAACCCGGCGGTATCCAGTTCCTGTACCCGGCCCAAGTCCAATTCGAGGTCTTCTCCCTGAGCGATCAGATCGTCAAGGCGTGTTTTCCATTCAGCCGCGGTGTAGATGTTCAGCTCGCCCTCGATGAAGAGGCGCTGATGAGCGTTGGGATACATGGTTTGGATTCTCTTCAACCGATGCCGGTCTATCGCGTGCGGCATGGATAGGATTGCGAAATTTCAGGGCAGAACGAGCTTTGACACCGCCGTGAGCATCTGTGCCGGTTGGAAGGGTTTGACCACCCACGCCCTGGCCCCGGCCGCCTGGCCTTCCTGTTTCCTGGCATCGCTCACCTCGGTGGTGAGCATGATGACCGGGGTAAATTTGTAGGTCGGCAACTGCTTGGCCGCCCGGACGAAGGAAAGACCGTCCATGTTCGGCATGTTCACGTCACTGATGATCAGGTGAAGTTTTCGACCGTCGAGTTTGCTCAGGGCGTCTTTGCCGTCGCAGGCTTCAACGGTGTCGTAACCGGCGCTTTTCAAGGCGATGCTGACAACCTGGCGCAGAGACGCGGAGTCGTCGACGATCATGATGGTCTTGGCCATAAGGGCTCCTAGAAAAAGGTGATTTCGGATTCGTTGCCCGTCGAGCCCTGGGCACTGCCCCGGTGCACGTCATGCAGCTCGGGCATCGTGTAGGTTCGGGCCAATTGCTCCAGCCAGGCATCGGCGTCAATCGGTGCTGGAAGCTGGCCCATGGCGCTGGCCCGTTGCCCCTGGGCAAGGTGCTCGTGGAGTTTTTCCAAGTCATTACGGACAAGGCACAGCACTTGGTTGACACGATCCTGGAACTGCAGGCTGACCAGCACCTGGGCTATTTCCTGGCCGACGGACTGGCTTTCCTTGCGCAACTCATGAGAAGAGTCGAAGAGCGTGGTGGTGGCGCCGCGGAAACGTTCGATCACCTGTTCGATGACCTGGCCGGAACGGTTCACGGTGGCTTCGTCCTGCTCGGCATATCGACGAGAGATTTCCAAGGTATTGGCGATGGCCGCACTCACCGTGTTCACCGTGTCGCCGATGCGCTTGCCGGTTTCACCGGACAGGCTCGATAGTTTACGAATTTCATCCGCCACCACGGCGAAACCACGACCAACCTCACCGGCACGGGCGGCCTCGATGGCGGCGTTGAGCGCGACCAGGTTGGTCTGCTTGGCAATATTGCCGACATCCTGAGCCATCGTTTGCAACTGTTCGGTGAGGCTGGAGAGTGCTATCACCTCATGCAAGAGCGTTTCCTTGGTGGTCAATGCGGCGCGCAACGAAGCGATGATTGCATCGAGTTCCCGCTGGCTGGTACCGAATAACTCGACCAGCCCCCCTTCCGCCCCCGCGCCATCCTGCGCGTCCGAAACAGCCCGCTCGACACGCATGGATATATCGGCAAAGCGCGCCGCCAACGTGGTGATAGCCTCTTCAGTGTGGCTGCGGGCGACTTCGATCTGGCCAACCCATATCGGCAGCACGCCTTGGCATACCGGTTCCAGGCCACAGCGACACAGGGGTACGGGGGATTGCTGCGCTTGTCGCTCATGGTCGATTGAATCGATCGCGATACGTAGGGCATGGTTACGCGAGTGGTAATAAAAAGCCGTAGCCACGCCCAGCGCCAAAAGCAGAACGGCAAGCCCTACGGCCTGCATGTCCATCACTCCGCCCGCCAGTACACAGGCAGCTCCCAGGATCGCCAGCAGCACAAATGCGATTGGAGCACCCGACGCGTCGGGAACCTGGGTATTGATTGTTGCGCTCAATGTGGACTCTCCATCCGACGACCGGAACTGACAGCAGAGGCGAACGCCGGCAGTCTTGCGTCAAAAAATCTGGCAGCAAAATGCCACCCACCCATCATGAAGAACCGGGGTATACCGCGACCATCGGACCAGGCTGGTTTTACTGTAGGCGCCTCGGCGAATTCGGTAGGAATCGCCCTACTTCACTTCATGTTCCTGGGCGCTACGGATGGCGGTAAGGAAGGCATAAAAGAGATGCCCGGGGCGCCCGGCGTCGAGCGTCCCGATCAGGTGGGCAATGGGTGCCCGGAAGGTTTTCAGCGGTGGTTTTCCGAATGAAACAGAGGTAACACCCTGATGACTCAGAGCACCCCATGCTTGATGGCATAGCGAACGATATCGGCCGTGCTGGTGAAGCCCATTTTTTCCATCAGGCGCGCCTTGTGAGTGCTGACGGTCTTGTGACTGATCGCCAGTTCCGCCGCGATCCGCGAGACGCTCAACCCCTGGGCAAGTTGGCGCATGACCTGCAGTTCCCGATCGGTGAGTCCATCGTGCTGGCTAAGCGGGCCCAACCCGCTGGCCGCAAACGCCATTTGCTCGGCCAGCCCGGCATCGATGTATCGGCCTCCAGCCGCCACCCGGCGAATCGCCGCGAGCAGGGTTTCGGGGTCACGGTCCTTGGTCAGGTAGCCTGAAGCCCCCGACCTGAACGCGCGCTGGGCAATCTGCACTTCGTTGTGCATGCTCAGCACCAGGATCGGCAACTTCGGATAGCGAAAGCGAATGCGCGCCACCAGATCGTCGCCGCAGATGCCCGGCATGCTCATGTCGAGCAGCAGCAGGTCGATGTCGGTCACTCGCAGTTGCTCGAGCAGCATCGCACCGTTTTCCGCTTCGGCGACAACCCGCACATCGGCCGCCAGGGCGAACAGTTGCTTCAGGCCTTCACGCATGATGGCGTGATCGTCAGTGATCATCAGTCGTATCATAGGAGTTCCGGGCCCGGCTGAAAGGGAATGTACACTCGGACACGGGTCCCCTGTCCGGGTGCACTGTCAATGATTACCGTTCCACCTACCATGTGCCCGCGCTCGCGCATGCCGAGCAAGCCCAACGTGCCCTTGGGCAATTGCTGGGGATCGAAGCCCCGGCCGTCGTCACACACCACGATCTGCAAGTGCTCGGCATCGTGCTCCAGGTGAATGTTCACTCGGCTAGCGTGGGAGTGGCGACCTACATTGGTCAGCGACTCCTGGATCACCCGGAAGATCGCAGTAGCACGTTCGTCATCGAGCGCCAGTCGAGTCGAGGGCGCCCTGAGCCGACAATCGATACCGGTACTGTGGATGAACTCGGACACCAGCCATTCCAGAGCAGAGGTCAGGCCCATGTTGAGCGCGGAGGGGCGCAGGCTGGTGGCGACGTTGCGCACGACCTGAAGTATTTCGTCAACCCGCAGCATCAACGCCTGGATACGTTCCACCAACAGGGGCTGATCATTGCCGAATTGCAGGCGCAGCAACGAAATGCCCATTCGCAACGCGGACAGTTGCTGCCCCAGCTCGTCATGGATCTCCCGAGCGATGTGCTTGCGCTCTTCCTCGCGCGTAGTTTCGCGACGACTGGACAGAAGACGCAACTGCGCGTGGGATTCCTTGAGACGTCGTTCCGCCGCGCGCCAGGCGCTGACGTTGCGACCGACTGTGAGAATACCGACAAGTGCTCCGCTCTGATCGCGCTCTGGCACCAGACGGACCTGATAACAGACCGGCTCTGAGTCCTGCCCTGCCGGCATGTCCAGCGTCAGCTCCGCTTCGCCGGCTTGACCGCTGCGCAGGACCTGCTCGACCCTGCTCTGAAAAGATCGCGCCAGACCCGAACGGGGCGATACCTGTCTGAAGGTTCTGCCGAGCAGAGCCCCCTGCGACAGATCGAGCATGCCTTCCATCGCCGGATTGACATACATGAAGCGGCACTTCGAATCGAACCGGGCAATGACGTCAGGGGTGTTATCGAAAATGTCCCGGTAGCGCTTCTCGCTTTCGCGCAGCAGCGTCTCGGCGTAGTTGCGCTCGATGGCGATGGCAGCCAGATGGCTGGCCTGATAAATCAATTTGAGGTCGCTGTCGGTTGGTCGGCCCGGGCGGCGTAAAAAGATGCTGAAGAGACCCAAGACCTTCCCGGAAGAGCCTTTGATCGGCTCCGACCAACAGGCTCGCAATCCGGTCTTGACAGCTGACTCTCTGATGGCCGCGCAGCAACGATACACACTCAGGTCTTCGACGATAATCGTAGTGTTGCGCCAGCCGGCTGTGTCGTCCTCCTCCGAGATGTCAATATCTCCTACCGCCTGTAGATAATCACCCGGCACGCTTGGCGCGGTAATGAGGCGCAAGTAGCGTGCATCAGCGCTCACCAACCTGATACAGGCGAGGAACTCCGGCCGGGCCTGCTCGATATAAGCCGTCACCCGCGATAAGACCTCAGCCAGCGGAGCACCCCGCACCAACCGTTCGAAAATGCCCAGCCGCGCCTCCTCCAGACGTTCGTGACGCTTGAGTGCGGTGATGTCGTACCCCTTGGCCAGGACACTGGTCACCGATCCGTCCGCGCCTCGCTCAGCGTTTATCTGGAAGCCGTGCACAACCATCTCTCCGCTTGCAGCGTTCGGCCATTCCAGGACGGTTTCCAGCGGTTCGCCGGTACGTATCACCTGACGCAGCAGCGCCAGGTAGTCCGTCACCGCCATGTTGGCGGTCCAGCCATCCTCGACCGGCATCTTTAGCGCTCGGGCAGCCGGTATACCCGTATACCGCTCGAAAGCAGGATTGACGTAAGTGCGCCGACAATCGAGGTCGTAACGGATGATCAGGTTCAACGAGTTCTCCGCCAGCGCACGGAATTGCTGCTCGCTGGTCAGCAGGCGGGTCTCCATGCGCTTGCGCTCGCTAATATCGCGACTGATCCCGACGATGCGATAAATATGTCCCTGCTCGTCGCGCACGGGAATGAACGTCGAATGGAGGGACACCGCCCCGGCCGGAAGATCGATTTCGGTGCTCCACTCGATGATTTCGCCACGGGCCAGGCAACTCATCAAACCTTCCATGACCTTTTGCCCCGCCTGCGGCACGACCTCCCCCAGGCAGCGACCGATCAATTGCCGGCGGTCGAGCCCCGACACACGCTCAAAGGCTGCATTGACCTCCATGTAGCGGAACTGTCGATCTTCGGTGATTTCCAGCAGATAGAGGCAGTCGGAGCTGTTGTCGAAGACTTCCCGATAGCGCTTCTCGCTTTCCTGCCGCGCCGAGTGCAGGCGCCTGCGCTCGGTGATGTCACGGGCCAGTTCCAGGCTGTAGCTCTGGCCGTCCAGCTCAAGATAGGTGACGCTCAGTTCGACAGGAAAAATGCGCCCATCCCTAGCCCGATGACGACTTTCAATGATTTCAGGGGTGCCCCGCGCAGCGTAGCTCCAATCTTCCAATATCTGCTCATTCGTCCAGTCCGGATCTATTTCGGCGACCGTCATGCCGAGCAGTTCCGTGCGACTGTAACCCAGGCTTCGACAAGCTTCGTCGTTGACATAGCGAAACCGGGCCTGACGGTCGATCAGGTAGGCGGCCTCGTGTACATGGCTGAGGGCAAGGTCCAGCAAGGACAGGTGCTCTTCAGCTTTGAGAAGACGGCTGAGGTCTTCGATCTGGACGACGAAATACAAGGGCGTGGCGTCGCCGCTACGTATCGCACTGACGGTCAGTTGAACCCTCACATATTCGCCGTTGCGGTGCCGATATCGCTTGTCCATTCGCAGGTAGGAAACACCCTCCCTGGCGAGGAGCCGCCCCCAGTCCTGCTCCTCGGAAAAATCATCCGGATGAGTCAACGCCTGGCTGCTGGTTTGGAGCAGGTCGTCTTCCTCGCGACCGAGCAATTGGCAGAGATAGCGATTGACGCGCAACCAGCGCCCGTCGAGCCCCAGCAAGGCCATGCCGATGGCAACAGACTCGAAGGCCAGGCGAAAACGTTCTTCGCTGTCCATCAACGCCTGTTCGATGCGTTTACGCTCACTGATATCGTGCAGGAAACCGAACCAGATAATCGAGCCATCCGCCTCCAGCGTTGGTGTAAAACGCCCCTCGAGCCAGATCTCACCCTTTATCGGATGGCGAACCCGGTATTCGCACTGCCAGGGACACAACGTGCGTGCCGACTCAGCGATCGACGCCTGGACGCGAGCGAGATCCTCGGTATGAATACGTTCAAACAGGATATTGACGTCGCGTTTGAGCTCGTCCGTGGTCACCCCGTAATATTCTTCGTAACCCGGCGATGCCCAAGGCATGGATACCTTGCCATCGCGCCCCAGTCGAAAAGTGCCGATGATGCCCGGCGCCGTTTCCACGATCCGCTGCAGCCACTGGTCCTGCTCCAGGCATCTGCCCAGGCTTCGAGCCGCTGCACATGGGTCGATCTCACAAAGGAGCCATTCGTCGACCGCAGTCGACTTCGTGCGCCCGAGCAGCACGCTGCCGTCCTGGTGCCGATAGCGCAGTTCAACCGGTCCGCTGGCGAAGTGAGCCGGCAAGACTCGACCATCCACGGCGCGCGGGAACTGGCCGCCCGGGTCTTGGAGCAACGTCTGGAACTCGACGGCGAGCAATTGCGCCGGCGCGTAGCCCAACAGCTCGGCAAAAACGCCGTTGGCTTTCAATATCCGGCCCTGGCCATCCAATAGCACCAGCGCCGCTGAAACCAGGTCGAAGACGGCATCGAAGAGTCGGGCGTGCACCATCCGTGGGGGAGAAATATCCGTTTCCATAGAGAGCTTCATCGGCACTTCGCTCTAAAGTTACTTATGGACAAGGACCGGTCGATTTTCGGTCGGTGACGGCGCAAGCTCATCAGGACCTGCCCCGAGTATGGTGGATCGTTCGCCTTTCTGTCATAAGACTAAACGCCAAAGTGATGAATGCCCGGTATTCGATCGACCAATCGACAGACTCAGGCATTTTCCGAGTCGTGATCATATAAATGATAGTTGTTCTTACCGCTGCCCTTGGCTTGATACATGGCGATATCCGCCTTGCGCAGAAGACTGGCGGTGTCCGTGGCATGATCAGGGCACAGACTGATACCCAGGCTGGCGCCGACGCCGATCCGCCGACCATCAACGTAGAACGGGCTGGACAGCGCGGCGACGATATTGGACGCGACTTGCCCGGCCTGGTCGGCACTGACCTCATTTTCCAGGATGACGGCGAACTCGTCGCCGCCGATTCGACACACCACATCGGTGCTGCGCAATGTTTCCCGCAGGCGCTCGGCGACCAAGATCAGCAGACTGTCGCCGGTCTCGTGGCCAAGCGTATCGTTGACAATCTTGAAGTCATCGAGGTCGATGAACAGCACCGCACAGGACGTAGCGTAGCGCGTCACCTCCGCGACGGCGGTCTCGAGCTTTTCCTTGAAATAATGGCGGTTGTACAGCCCGGTCACAGGATCTTGATAGGCCAACTGGTTTAGCTGCTGCTGCGCCAGTCGACGCTGTTGCAGCTCGGCACTGATGCGTGCGTCGTGACTTTCGAGCTGGTCCATCATGTCATTGAAACTGCGAGCGAGCCGGCCGGTCTCGTCACTGCCATATACCGTCGCTCGCAGACTGAAATCCTGATAAGTGCGCACCCGCTCGGTCAGTTTTACCAGGTTCTGCAACGGGCGCACGATACCGGACGCCATTCGCCGAGAGAAAATGAAGGACAGGAACAACCCCACCACGGCCGCCAGCCCACCGAACAAGGCCTGCACCGCCAGGCGCCGATAGAGCGAGGCAAAGCTTGCATGCACCGCGACACTGCCGATGACCTGGCCATGGAGCGCTACCGGCCGACGCACCAGCAGGGACTGCCAGCCGATTTCTTCAATCCCATCGTGATTCACAACCTCCTCGGTCGTGTCACGCCGATAGATCGCCAGCTCATGCCCATCATTCAGCGCGAACGCTGCCCAAGTGATATCCGGGACGTGTTGGAGGGAGGCCAGTGTTTCGTAGGCCTCGTCGGCATTTCCGAACACAATCGCCGCCGAGCCATTACTGCCGACCACCATGGCGTGCGCCGTGATGCCCTCCGCCAGGGCCTGGCGCTGATTAACAAATTGGTAGCTCAGCAGCATCACCAACAGCACCATCATGGCGGCCGAGGTCAACTTCAATCCAGTGTGAGTGACCTTGTCGCGCAAAGAGAGATCCTCGAAACGTAGACGGGACATGCGCTCAGGACCTGTCCGCAACGAAGCTGGCGAGCTTGAGCAACCGAGAGCTGAGGCTCAGGCGTGCGTGGCGCGCCGCAATCAGGTTGACGTCGAACACAATGTGCTGGCCCTGGCGTCGCATCTCTATCATGACCCCCTGATCGGCGAATCCGGCCGCATCGGTGATGGTCAGCACCGGCGTCGCGGCCAGTTGCCGGAGCAGAGCGTCAAGGGAGCGACGGTTGTGTTCATCGATATAAAGAACCTGGCAGCCCGTAAACGGATCATCAGGCAGAACCCGGCGCATGGTGATGGGCAGGCCGTTCTGGACACGCTTGCCTTGCAACTGGGCGAGTTCATCGTCCAACGGCGTGGTGCCAAGCACGCACAATTGAAAATTGACATCAGGCAGCGATGGCCACTCGGCGAACAGGGCAAAATTGTATAGATAGGCCGCTTTCATGGCGCGCTCGCCCACCACCGAGTCGGCCCTTACCACCTGGGTGGGCAGACACAGGACAACCAAGACCAACAGGTGGCGCACGGCGATCTTCATGGGAACGCATACCCCACGCTAAACCACAGGCTGCGCTCACCGCGCTCGGACAAATCGGCGCTGCTCTCGACGTCGAAGAGCGACGCATCGAGATAACGCCGGTCAAAAAGATTGCGTACCGCGGCGGTGACACTCACCCCAGGCACGACATCCCGACTGGTGAAGGTCAGGTCGGTGATCGTATAGCCGCCGGCGCTGATCCCCGTAGCGACCAGCCTGCGCCCCACGTATCGGGCAGCGAGACTGGCTCGCAAGCGCTCCTGTGCCAGAGGCACCGACACCTGCAGCTTGCTCAAGTGTCTGGGCGAATTTACCTGATCACGGCCAAGGTTGTCCTGCGAGCGCTGCACAGTGTGGCTACCCCTCAGTTGAACCTCATGCCACTGCCACTGGGCTTCGAGTTCGGCGCCTTGCGTGTCGATCCGCTCCAGCGAAGGCTGCGAGAAACGACCGATGGGATCGGTAATGCGATAACGATAGAGGGTGCCCAGTAAACGGAAGTCGCCACGGCGATGATCAGCCACGAACTCGGTGGTGGTGACGCGCTCTGACTGCACGCCGGGTAGGTCATTAAAGGTCGTCTCGTTCCGGCTCGCGAAGCGGGTCGCGCTGCCATGGGACAACGACAGGCTGGTGTTCGTCAGGCCGGTGTAGAGCAAGGCCACCCTAGGGTTGCTGCGCGTCACCGAATCCTGGCCGCTGCGTTGGTCCACGCGCATGCCCAGGTTCAGGCTAAGGTCATGGCGCAGGGCGATTTCATCCTGGGCGTAAAGGCTGAACGTCTGAGTCGACGTCTCGCTGTGATCTGTTTCGTGTTCATCGCGGCGGGGAAAATACTGGTGTATTTGCTGGTCCTGCCGGTAGTCGTTACGGTATTCACTGCCCAGCACCAGGCGATGCCCGGAAAGGGCCACGCTGCTGATCGTGCCCTCCAGATCCCACCACCGGCCGTCCGCGCGAATGTCCTCGATGAAATGGCGCCCATCGTCGATGGGCTCGCGATAGGCGCTGCGGTAAAGATAACGGCCGTGAGAGAGCCGGACGGATGAGCGCAAACTCCCGAAGTCGGTGTCGTGGCCAAGCTTCAAGAAGTCGTTGCGGTCGGAAAAGTCCCAATGGGAATCGAGGGGAATCGTCAGCTCCTGTTGCCTGCGCTCGACGAATGCGCCCTCGACGCTCCAGGCATCCTGAGAACCCTTGATGAACAACCGCTGCCCGCCTTCGTCATCGTGCAGGACGCCGTCGGCGAGCGGCGTGTCAGGAAGTTCGGCTTGGGACGCCGAGGTCGAGACCAGCCACTCCCCGCCGTTGTCCAGACGCGTGCCCCAACTGGCGCGAACCTTGCGACCCTGGTTCGAGCCGGCGGTCAGGGCGACCTGGCTGCCGTCCAGATCGCGCCCCCTGAGGGTCACGACGTTGATCACGCCAAGAAAGGCACCATTGCCGTACAGCGCCGAGCCCGGGCCTGGCGCGTACTCGACCCGGTCGATCAGCTCGGTGTCGAGCAGCCCATCCTCGCCGAGGTAAATCTGGTTGAAGATGTTGTCGGCAACCGGCTGGCCATCGATACGCAACATGACGCGTCCCGCATACTCGCCAGGCGCGCCATAGCCACGCCCACCCAGAAAATAGTAAGCGCCGTCGAAACCGATGTTGAGGCCGCGCATGTTATTCAGGATCTCGCCCAGCGTCCTGTAGCCGAAGCGGTGTATTTCTTCGGCCGTGATCACCGAGACGGCCGAGGGCGCATCGGTGAGCTGCTGTGAGAATTGAGCCGCGCCCACGACTTTGGTCTCGAGCAGTTGCTCGAAGGGAATGACGGTCAAATCCTGGGCCGCCGCCACCCGCGCCAACAGCCATATGCCCGACACGCAGAGGCTCTGCAAAGTGTACCGGGTCAGCAGCGTAGTGGTGCGGGGCGATGACATGATCTGGATAGAGGTCTCTGGGACTGGAAACTCAATCTCTTCGTTCGGCTTGCCGCTTCGGGGGAAGCCGGGCCATCTGGGGAAGCTGAGCGGACGCGTTGCACTGAACCGTACGACTCTCCACTCATAGTGAATCATTGCATCGAGCAGGTGATGGCAGAATGCCCTGGCTCGACAGGTAACACCATCGGCCAAAGCCTATATTTACCTAAGGAAACAGGGACTTGATGTAGGGGTTGCCCTACCAGCGCGCCGCGCCAAAGAAGAGGTCACGCGTCATCGTACCCAAGCCACGCCGGAAATGATCCGGCAGGAAAACATCCACATGGTTCAGGGAAACTCCAGGTCCGTCTGAAAAGGGATCGCGACCTGCACCCGCACACCCTGCCCCGGGGCGCTGTCCACGCTGACCGTTCCGCCGAGCATGCTTCCCCGCTCGCGCATACCGAGCATGCCGAGGGTGTGCTTGGACAGTTGCTTGGGATCGAAGCCCTTGCCGTCGTCACGCACTTCGATGAACACGTGGTCGGCACTGCGCTGCAGATGTATTTCCACGCGACTTGCCTGGGCATGACGAGCGACGTTGGTCAACGACTCCTGGATCAGGCGGAAAATGGCGGTAGCCCGTTCATCGTCGAGCTCCAATCGATCGGTACATGCCCGCAGCGAACACGCGATGCCGGCATTGTGCGAAAACTCCGCGACCAGCCATTCGAGCGCCGGGATCAATCCCATGTCCAGCGCGGCCGGACGCAGGCTGGTAGCGACGTTACGCACCACCTGAATGACTGCGTCGATCCGCCCCATGAGCGCTTCTACCCGCTCCACCAGCAATGGCTGGCCACTGCCGAACTGCAGGCGCAGCAGGGAAACCCCCATGCGCAATGCCGTGAGTTGTTGCCCCAATTCGTCATGAATTTCCCGGGCTATCCGTTTGCGCTCTTCTTCCCGTGTGCTTTCACGATAACTGTGAAGTACACGCTGCGCGTGTTTGCGCTCGGTGATGTCGCGAGCGATGCACACGACTCTCTGCACGCATCCAGAAGCGTCACGTACAGGTATCAGCGTGGTGTGGAAAGTGCGCAGGCCCGCAGGCAACTGGACCTCCTCCTCTTCGTCGAGCGGCGCATCGCTGTCCACACAGCGTTGGTATTTTGCCATGGCGGTAGCGAGTGCCTGTGGCGCCAGCGTTTGCTCGATCGTCTTGCCGATCAGTTCGGCCCGCCCCACCCCTATGGCCGACTCAAGGGCCGGGTTGACCTCGATGAAACGCAACCCCCCATCGGTCACCTCGAGCAAGAACAGAGGGTCCTGGGAGTTATCGAAAATGTCCCGGTAACGCTGCTCGCTTTCCAACAGCAATTGTTCGGCACGCTTGCGTTCTTCGGCGATGGCCGCCAGATGCCGGGCTTCACGCGTACGGTCGCGCACCTCGTGCTCAAGATGGTCATGGGTGCCCTGAACCCGCTCGGCCATGTTGCCGAAGGCCCGGGCCAGTTCACCGATTTCGTCGGCGGACTGGATCGGCAATTGCGTCGGGCACAGGCGCTCCTTGCCCGCGCCGAGCTGTCGTGTTGCCGCAATCAACCGGAACAATGGAATGGCCACTTGTTTCTGCAAAATGGAACGCAGGATGAGGATCTCCACCAGCAACGTCAGCAGCCCGAGCGCAACCACGATCATCAGGTTATCGACGATAGCCGGGGTCATCAGCGTTCGAGGATAGTGGACCGCAAGCACCCAGGGCGTATCGGGAATGCGGCCCATCGCGACGATATCGTCACGGGTCTGGATAATCTGCGCATGACCCGGCGTCAGCGCGGAGGCGACATTGAGCAATGGAAAGCTGCGAATCATGTCGAGAGAGCGGATGGACGCCTTGCCCGCACTGCTTTTGACCTGTTCCATGGCGTCTGGATGGTAAATCAGCGTGCCTTCATCATCGGCGATGAACAAGCTGCTGTATGCACCCTGCATCGCGGGTTTGGCGGTGCGCGTCATCAATTCATCCAACAGCACATCGACGCTGGCCAGGATCTGGTGCTTGCCGGATGCATCGGCCACATCGGGGGTGGCGATGGTCGTCATCCAGGCATTGTTGGAGAAATCCCAGTACATCCGCGTGAACAGCGTCTCGTTGCCGGAGGTACCGAAGCCGCGCGCATAGAACTCGTAGGTTTCAAGTTCCAGGGCATCCGGCCCCGAGTAGCTGAACACCTTGGCGATATCGGCATCCTGGTAGATAGGAAAACCTTTCTCAGGCACCACGCCGTAGAAGTTGAACAGCCGGCCGTAACTACTCGATCCGTACTTGTAGGACAGCAGATACGACAAGGCAAACCGCGCACGGGTATCGTCGCTGGGCGGGATGTCGGGCGCGTAGGTGGCCGACATCCTGGCGAAGCGCCGTCCATCGGCCAAGGGTTCTCCTTCGAACAAACCGGGACGCTGCGTGTAAGAACCATCGTCGTGGCGATAGAAAATCTGCTCGAAGTCATCCATCAGCCTGGCACGCATGCCGGGAAGGGCCAGGGTCTGCTTGAACTCCTCAAGGAAGTTGCGCTGCAGATCCTTGATTTCCCGAAACGGCAAGGATTCGCGTTGCAGGGTCTGTTCGGTGGACAGCAGCAATTGCCCGGTCACCTCCCTCTCGATCGAGGTGGAGTTGACATAGTAGGAAATCGCCCCCGCGCCCAGGGACACAAGACCAATGCGGAACGTGGCAAGCCGCAGGGCACGCGTCGTTAGCGAATGCTTATGGGGGATGACCTCGGGGATTTCTTGCACCATCATCGACTCCTTTGCCACCATCTCTCGATGGCTGCGATTGACCCGCCCGATATCTGACGATCAGCGCACCAGCGCATAAGGCGTTATAGGCTCCACCGGCAAAGGCAGGTTGCCTTGCCAAGGATCGAAGGTGTAGCGCAAGTAAAGCAGCGCGCGGCTCGGCGCGTAGTCCTCACTGTGTTGCCATGCCAGCCCACCGCCCAGCACCAGGTGGTCGGACAGACGACGCTCAACCCATCCTTGCAGACGAACGTTGGCCCCGCTGGTGCTACTCCCGGCTTTCACCTGGTTGATATCGTCGGCAATCAAGCCCGCCTGTTCGATACCACTCAGCCATTTCGCCCCCGCGCCTTCGAGCGGATAAAGCGCGCTGGCCTCGGTCCGCGCATACGACCAGCCGAGCGAACTGTCCAGGCGCACCGACCAATCGGCGTTGCGCCAGGCATAGTTCAACGGCACTCCCACCGAGTAGTATCGCTGGGGGCTGTAGTACCCCCCCTGGCCCAAGGTGAACTCGCTCAAGTCCTTGTCATACCCCCAGTACATCAGGGTCAGGCCGGAGGTCAGACGTTCGTCGGCGCGGTCGATCAAGTGGTAATAGTAGCCACCCATCGCCGAAAGACGTTGGTTATCGGCCACGTTATCGCCCCGCAACCAATGCGCGCCGAGGCTGCCCCAGAAACCATCCACGGCACTGGTGGCATGATTGAGGTCGAGGCTCAGGCCATTGACGGTGACGCCGCCCCAACGCACGCCGCTGACGGGGTCGACGGCACCGGCATGGGACAGCAGCGAATCGCTCACGGGGCGGCGAGAAGCCGTCAGTTTCCAGTTCAGGGCGTTCCAGTCACTGGCGAAACTGACCCCACCCAACCAGTTCGAGACGGGAAAGCCTTCGGCGGAATGCCCGACATCCAAGGCCCAGTGCTCATCGTGCCAACCGACGGCCACTGTATTGCCGCGCGCGCGTTGGGTATCGCTCCGGCAGCCGTCGGACACCACAGCCCCGCTTGCCCGATCGCGCAGGCGGATCGCGCAAGTGCCGAACCGCGCCCGTTGCAGACCGTCGGCCTCGGTGTCGAAACGGCCGGCATCGAGATCGATATTCTCGATTTGGACAAAGCCCTGGCCGGCGGCGATGGGGGCATCGATGCGCAAGATGGAGGTTTGGGCGAGCAGGTCGGACGTGCCCGGCGTGGTGTTGTCGGAACGCCAGGCAATGTCGTGGTAGAGGTGTACGGTCGGATTCTGCTGCTGATACAGCGCGTCGACTTCCTCGCGCAAGCTGCGAGGCAACCCATCATCGCCGTCCTTTTCCCGACTGGCCAGGGTCAGCGCACGGTCATCACGTGGGCTGGCTTCGGCGCTGGTCAGCAAGCCCACTGCCGCCATTCCCCGGGCGTATTGGTCCAATGCCCGTTGCGGTTGGCGCCTGGCGTTCAGCCGCGCGTCGTTGTGCAATGCATTGGCCTGCGCCAACGATCGCCGACGCTGCAACTGCTCGTCCAGCTCATGCATGGGCGGGCTCCAGGCCTTCGGCGCGATGTGCGCCAATGCCTGCAAAGCCTCGCTGTCTCGCCCATCGGCGCTCAGATACAGGGCCTGGGCATAGCGTGCCTCGGGATTGTTCCCTTGGCGCAGGAGCAACCGGCGCAGGCTGTCATCGGCCGCCGCCGTTTGCCCCAACGCTCGTTGTGCCTTGGCCAGCCGCAAAGCCAACCAGGGATTGTCCTCGTCGAGCGGCCGGGCCTCCAGCAACAGGCGACTGACTTCGGTCCAATCGGACCGTTGCGTGGCGGCATCGGCCAAGGCGTTCAAGCGCGCGAGCCGCAGGCTTTGGCGTAACGTGACCAGATCCCGCGGCTGCCCGGGAGGCAAGCTGTCAAGAAATTGCTCAAGCTTTTGCGGCGACTGCTTCTGGTACAGATGCACCAGCGGCCATGTCACCGCCAGATTGTCCGGTTGCAAGCGGTGCGCCTGCAACAGCAAGGCTTCGGCGCCGATGTCATCGGCGTTGGCCTGGGCGACAGCGGCCAGGCCGATCAGCGCCCTGGCGTCGTTTGGTTTCACACTGTGTGCCTGCCGATAGGCCGTCCCGGCGGCGGCCAGGTCCTTGCGCAGCAAGGCCTTGTCACCCTGGCGCAGCCATACCGAATAATGATCGACGGCTTTGAGCACGCGCTGGCGCTTGGCTGCGGCCTGCCAGGCAGGATCAGCCAGTCTTTGTTGCTGTCGCAGCAGTTGACCGACGGCGGCTTCCTTGAGTGGCGAATCGGGATAATGTGTGAGGAAGCCCTGCCAGCCCTGCACGCTCGCGGGGCTGATCGGCAGGCGACCCAGATAGTTGTATTCCTGCTCGGCGGCCGCGTTGCTTGCCTGGGGATTACTCGCCAGGCGATGCAGGATCGCCTGGCCCTGTGCGTCTTTTTTCTCTGCGATCAGAAGGTTGGCCAGGACCAGTTGCAATCCGACATTTCCCGGGTACTGGCGATCCAACACTTGCAAATGTTCCAAGGCGATCGCTTGCTGCCCAGCCATGGCGCTGCGGGCCCGCCAGTATTCCAGGGCGCTGGCGAGATCCGGCGGGGCATCGCCGAACAATTGCCGGTACGCCCCGAGCGCCTCTTGCGCTTTCCCCGCCTGGGCCAACCTGCGCGCCTGACTCAGGCCTTTCTGTCCGTCCACGCTTTGCAACGTCAACAGGCTTCGGGCCTGGAGCAGTTCCTGGGAATCCGGCGCCTGGCGTTGCAACCGCTCCAGCAGGCGCTCGGCCTGCGCCTGATCATGTTGCAGCAGCGCCTGACGGATCCCGGCCACCAGCACTTGAGGCAGATCGGGAGCGATGAGATTCAGGCGCGCCAAGGCGTCACGGACCAGGTCTTCGCGATAGAGCGCCTCGCCGACACGCATCTGCTCCAGGAACCGTTGCTGCTGGTCAACGGGACCGGTCGACTGGGCCATGACAGGCCCAGACAACCCTGCCAACAACAGCGCCCACCTCGTTACTTTTTGCATGCGCCCGCCCAGTTCGGCAGCAGCCGTCCTTGCCTGTCGAAACGATATCGCCGCTCGTCCCAGCCTTGTCCGAACAAGACCAGGGACTGGTTGTAATAGGCGTCGGGGGCCGGCGGTTCCTGACGCAGCCGTTCACGTTGGATCTTCAAGCTTTCGCCGCCATCAGGTGTGCCGGCCAGCAGCGGCAGCATGGCCGCGGAGAAACCCACGGGGCCCGTGCCGGTATCGGTGCCGGCACGGGTATCAAGTATTTCCGGCACCGCCCCCAAGCGCTTGATCAACGCCGACATGGGTTGGAAATGCTCGAGCAACTCCCGCCGGCCCGGTGCTTGCTCGGCCAGCATGCCGAGCCACAGGTAGACCCGGATGGCGTCGTAGCTGCCCTTGGGGCCCGTCACGCTATCGACCGTCCACCCCTGCCCCGCTCGCCACGACAACCAGTCGGGCGCCAGGCCCCGTGGGGAGCCCTCGATCAGCAACCGTTGCGAATTCTCGGCAAGCTCGGCCCAGATCGGTGCCACTAGGGCAAAGCGCGCCAGCAATTGCGGCGGCAGGTAACTGGGGTTCAGGCGCCAACTGTCGGCACTCTCGAAACCCTGCCCACCCGGCAGCAACATCAGCCCCAGCCCCGGCACTTTGCGCATGCTCTGCGCCGCGCTGAGCCAGAGCATATTGAGCCCCAGCTTTTCATAGTCGGGACGTCGCCACAGCCGACCGGCTTCCAACAAGCTGTAGGCGATCCACAAGTCGGCATCGCTGGCGTTGTTGGGGTCCAGCACCTTCCACTGCCCCTCCTTATCACGGCCCCATTGCCAGGCCGGCAATCGCCGGGACAAGTCGCCGCCGGCCAGATTGTCCTGGGTCCAGCGCAACAACCGCTCGAAATTCACCCGATCATTGGCCACCAAAGCGAAGAACAGGCCATAGCTCTGCCCTTCCGATGTGGTGATCCGCTGATCGGTGGACACGTCGATCACCCGCCCCTCCGGGCTCATCAACGCCTGCCGGTAACCGTCCCAGGCTGGCCAACCGCACTGCGCCGCCTTTACCGGGGCCATCACACTCAAGGTCAACATCAACACCAGGAGTCCTCTCACGCCCATCACTCCCGGCCCGCCAGGCGCCGCCGGGCGATCCAACTGAGCGAGCGCCACAACATGAATGCAATGAGCAGCACGATCAGCACCACCGTCATCGCCAACAGCACCGGGTGTTCGGAGAGCTGGAACCAGAGCAACAGCCACCAAGGCAGATGCCCGACGAAGTACTGTTCGCCGACCTGGCTGCTCTCCACGCCACTGCTGCGTAGCAGCGCTACCGAACCCGCCACGGCGTCCATTTTCGCGCCGTCGGCGAGCGTATCGCGCAGCAATTGGTAATCGGCATCGTCGTGGGCAAGCAGCGCAACGATGCTGCGCTGCTCATGGAACGGCGACTTGAGGCCGACGAATGCGGCAATCGGCGCCTGGGCCGACACCTCGACTCGATGGGCCGCTTGCTCCCTGATGTCATTGAGCTGCCCGGCGCGCGCGGACGATCCGCTCGGCATCTGGTTGGAAGGCTCCAGCAACCAATCATTGAGTTGATTGAGCATCAGGTTGGCATTCACGCTGTCGCCAACGCCCGCGCCCAACCCTCCCAGCACCAGCAGATCGGCGTCCGTGCGGGCCGCCACGCCCCAATCATCGGACAACTGCAGGCCCAGCGCCGACGCGCCGGAACGCGCGCTGATGGTTGCCAGGGTTTCGAGCAAGGTGCTGATCTCTACAGCGCTGCCGCGAGTCGGCACCATGACCAGGGTTTGCGACAGATCGGCCATGCGATTGAACGGAAACCCGCTGCGAGCAAAAGCCTTCAGGTCCGGCATGGCGATGAAATGGTGATAACCGGACAAATCCAGCGTCGAGTTTTCATCGATCGTCGACTGATTACTGGACGGCAAGCTCGTCTGGCAATGATCGCGTTGGGCACTGCCGATCGTGCTGGCGAAGTTGAAGTCAAAACGCAGCGTGTTGCGCTCGCCGACTTTCAACGCAGGCACGAACACCTTCTCGGTGGGGTTGGCCGGATCACTGGACAGCACCGCCAGCCTCAGCCCTTGCAGCTTCGAACTGTCATTGGCGGGCAAAGGAAAACTGCTGATGAATTGATCGTTGAGACTGATGTTCAGCCGTGATTCATCCGTGACGACGCTTGGGGTGTAGCGATAATTGAGCTTGAGGGGGATGCCCTGGCTGCGCCAGACGAACAGGTCCGGCGGCAGGTTCAGGTCGACGCTGATCGGTGCCGGCCGCAAACCGCTCGCCTGCAATTGCCCGGGGTAACTGATCAACTCGGCGAATCGAACCGGACGGTCGGTGCGAATCCAATTGGGTGCGTCGTAGGGTTGCCTCGGTTGCAGTTGCTGCACCTTGTCCACCGTCGCCCGCGAACCGCGCAGCAAATCGCCGCCAAGCGCCAATGCACGCGTTGCGACCAGCAGATCCTCGTCATTGCGACCGAGTACCAGCAGCACCTTGCTGTGCGGCGCGCGAGGGTTCTCGATGATTTGCAGCACCGGGGCTTGTACTTTTGGAAAACGCTCCAGGTCAGCCAGGAATGACGGGCGGTGGTCGTTGGTCGCAAAGACGATGGCCGGCGTGGTCGCCGTCCCGTCGTCGGCCTCGGGCAACTGATCGAACAACACCGGAAAACGCATGCCTCGCCAGCCAGCCCGACTGCCGAAATATGACGCCAGGACGCCCGCTGCGCGCTGCTCGCCCAATGTCGGTGCTGCTGCGAAAACCATGCTCAACGTCGGTTTTTCCTGGCCCCGCGCGTCGAAAAACGGCAGGGGGAAATACGCCAGGTCATTTTTCAGCGACAGCGCCTGTTCATGCAGTTCTATCTCGCTGCGGCGCCCGATATTGACCCATAACGCATTGTTGGCTGGGTCTTCGCAAATGTCCGTGTAATGGCCGATGAACTCCAGGCGCACCCGATTGAAATCGGTGATCAACAGCGGGTCGAGGGCCACATCGCGGAAGGTCTTGCGCCCGAGTTGGTCTTTTTCGATGGGCAGTGCACTGACAAGCACGTCATTGAGATAGACCCGCAGGTGGGACAGCACCGGCAGCAATGCCGGCGACGGGGTGTATTCCAGCCGCAACCTGGCGTCACTGGCGATGCGGTCGCGGCGCAACGAGAACTCGATCTGCTCACTGTCATGAATGCCCAGCAATAGGTTGTCGCCGGGTTGGCCCAACTGGCCAAAGCTGTAGATATTGCTCCAGCTTGGGACCGGCTCAAGCCCTGGCGGCGCGCCCACCACAGGCGATGCCAGGCCTTGGGCCTGCGCCCCACCAATGGCCAGCAGCGCCAGGCCGGCAACCAGGGATCTACGGAAATAGCGACTCATGATGGGCTCACAGAACGAGATGAAGACGAGAAAAATGAAGACGGCATCCGCGGCAGGTAACTCAACAGCCATCCCACCAGCCGCAAGGGAGGGCCGGCTACGCGGCGGACCCACAACGGCAGGAATTGATAGAGCTGGAAATAACCCTTGGTACCGAGTTTAAAAATATCGATCAGGCTGTGCAGCGGCCGGTCCGGCACGTAGTTCTCGCCCCAGTTCAACCAGGCATCGGCGCGGGCAAAGGTGCATTGCACGAAATCGATTTTCTGCCGGGTAGACAGATGAGCGAAGTTGATACCGACAAAACGCTGGTGGCTGCGACTGACCAGGCCGGGAAACATGAACTCTCGGGCGTCACGCTGCATCAGCAATGAAATCCGACCTCCGACCGGCAGCGCCAGCGGCACATCGATTTCGACACCGACGCCGCCATCGGAATAGTCCACCAGCATGCCAGGGTACGAGTGGCCGCTGTCCAGGCGCACCGCGACAGGCAACCGGGTCTGGACCCGATGCGTCTGGCGCACCTGGCGAACCTCGGCGGCCACCGCCACCGCGGCGCCGAGGATCAGCAGGTTGTAGATGACCCACAGCGTACTCACCAGCACCGTACCGATTTCATTGGCCGGTCCAGTGGTCAAACGCCAGCAGGCAAAACCCAATCCGATGATGTTCAGCCCCGCCAGGACCAGGTAGGGCCGGGCGATTTTCCAGTCGAATCGGTTGTGCTCCATCAGCCCGCCCTTGGAGGTGACATTGAAAGAGCCCTTGTTCGGGCTGAACAATGCCACCGTGGTCGGGCGGGCGATGTACCAGGCCAGGACGGTTTCGTAGACCTCGCCCCAGAACGTCTGTCGAAAGCGACCCTGCATGCGCGAATTGGTCAGGCTGGCATGAATCATCGGCGGCAATACATACAGCAGGATCATCATTGCCGGGGCATAGATGATGTAGGCATGCAGCAGCAGGAAGGCCAGGGGCGCGCTCAGGAATACCAGCCGCGGCAAGCCGGCGAGAAAGTGCATCATTGCGTTCGCATAGCAGATCCGCTGGAAGAACGTCAGGCCCTTGCCCAACAGCGGGTTGTCGGTACGGAAAATCTGCGCCATGCCCCGGGCCCAGCGAATGCGCTGGCCGATGTGGGCGGACAAGCTTTCCGTTGCCAGGCCGGCGGCCTGGGGAATGCGCACGTAGGCCGAATTCCAACCGCGGCGGTGCAGGCGCAAGGCGGTATGAGCGTCTTCGGTCACGGTTTCCACCGCGAACCCGCCGATCTCATCCAGCGCCGAACGCCGCAGGACGGCGCAGGAGCCGCAGAAGAACGCCGCGTTCCACATGTCGTTGCCGTCCTGGATCAAGCCATAGAACAGCTCGCCTTCGTTCGGCCGGTTACGGAATACCGCGAGGTTGCGTTCGAAGGGGTCGGCCGACAAGAAGTGGTGAGGTGTCTGGACCAACGCCAGCTTCGGATCACGCAGGAACCAGCCCACCGTCAGTTGCAGGAAGGAGCGCACCGGCATGTGGTCACAATCGAATATCGCAACCAGCTCGCCGTCAATGCGGCCCAAGGCGTGGTTGAGATTGCCGGCCTTGGCGTGGCGATTGTCCGGACGAATGATGTAGCCGACCCCCACCTCGGCGGCGAACTGGCGGAAGGTTTCGCGCTTGCCGTCATCCAGCAGGTATATCCGCAGTTTGTCCTCCGGCCAATCAATGCCCAGAGCCGCATAAACCGTGCCCCGCACCACCGAAAGGTCCTCGTTATAGGTCGGAATCAGCAGATCGACCGTCGGCCAATGACGCGTGTCGTCCGGCAACTGCGCCGGTTCGCGGTTCAGCGGCCAGCAGGTCTGGATGTAACCAAAGATCAGCACGACCCAGGAATAGGTTTCCGCCGCCAGCAATCCCAGGCCGCAGGCCAGGTCCAGGGGTTGGTCCCAATTCAACGTCGAGGTGTAGCGCCACCACAGGTAACGGCAGGAAACGATGACGGACAGCACCACCATCAGCAACGTCGCAAACCGTCCGGGAATGCCCCGCACCAGCAGGGCCAAGCCCCAGAGCAAAAGCCCGAAGACCAGTTGTTCCACGTAACCGAACGGCTCGGTGATGCACAACAGTGTCAGCAAAATCAATTGGATGAATAGAAAACCACCGAGCAGCCATTGGCGGTGCCGCTCCAGGCCTTTCCACCAATGGACGCCTTGAGTGATGCGTGAGTGGTCACGAATACGTCGAGTTTGTTGCGCAAGCGTTTTGCTCAGCCGTTCCCACCACGCTCGATGGAACGCCGCGGCTCGCGACCACCATGGGTAGGCGCTTGAACGCTGCTCTGGCGCGACGGGGTGTACCAACAGTAACCAGACGCTCTGCAGGGCATAACGCAACGGGTCGCCGATGCTCGGCGTCTTGCCGGCCAACTGCGGATACCAGCGTTTTCGATGCTCCAGCAACTGTCGCCAGGCGGGCGATTCCAGACGCAATACCGTCCAGGCCAGGAGACTCCACAGGGCCAACAACAGCGCAACCGGCGGCGGACAATCATGTTCAGCGCGCAATTGCCCATAGGGGAACCAACGAGCGATCACCTCAGCTCACCTTGATGCGCCTGGCACCAGATCGCCAGGCTCAGTACGTCCTGGGCCACCAGGCTGTCCGGCGCATAGCGTCCCACCGGCTGCTTGCTGGCCAGCGCTTCGCGCATCGCTTCATCGCTGTGCACCGTTATTGGCAACAGCCGCGCATCGTAGTGTTGACGCCAGATCAACGCGAGATCGCGTTGAATCTGGCTGGCCGGATCGAAACGATTGAGCAACAAGTTGTCCGCCCTCTCCTCCTGCTGTTGCAGCAACACATGACACGCGGCATCGGCTTCAATGATCTGGATCTGCAACTGGCACGACACAGCGTCATCCTGCCAAGGCGAGCCCCGAGGCAAATCGAACAGGATCCAATCGAAATGCTCCGCCAAAGCGTTCATGCGTCGGTCCCAAAGTCCGGGCCGGTGGTCCAATGCTTGCGCCAGGCGCGACCGGTCGGTCCCGATGAGACGGCCATGGGGCAGCACACTCAAATTCGGCGCAAGACTCCACACCTGGTCAGTCCAGTCCTGACCATCGAGCAAGGCCCGGGCCCATCCACCGGTTTGCGTGACGGCGAGGTTGAAGTGCAGGCGCAGCAGATTCTCCGGGCACATGTCCACCAGCAGTACGCGCTGCTCCAGGGTGTGCAGGGCATAACCGAGCGCCGCCAGCAACGAACTGCTGCCGGTGCCACCACGTATCCCGTACACCCCCAACGAAGTCATGCGGTCACCTGCGGTTCATCGCGACGCACCAACGAGACCCGCGTGCCCGGCGCGTGCTGCGCCTGTTCCAGCTCGGCGAACAAGGGCCAGCGCTCCACCGCGTGGCGCAGCTCCCTCTGGAGCGACACGTCGACGTACTTCAGGGCGGGCAATTGCAGCTCCACCTTCAATCGCGCGATGTCATCGGCCCGCTCGGTGCGCGACATCAGTCTGGCGCTCATTGGGACACCGGACGATAAGGAAGCCATGGGTCTTTCTCCGTGATCCGTACATAAGGCGTTGCGGCGTAATCGAGAACGATGCTGCCTTCGCTTTCGGAAACCAGCCGGGCCTGGGCCAGGCCTGCCAGCAGCGGTTGCCAGTCTGGCTGTTCGTCCCCTGCGGGTGATGGCGCCCCATACAACCGGTCAATGAGCTGGGCCACGGCCAGGTAGCTGCTCGGTTCGCTGACATGCAACGGCATGGAACGAGGATTGCGCCCCATGCCGATCAACTTGATGCCGACCGGTACTTGGGTGATGGACGGACTGGGTATCTCGTGCATGCCGGGGAACTGCATGCGATCACCGCGCAGGGCCGCGCCGTGACTGGGAACCATCACCACGACCACGCGACGGCCACTGAGCTCCAGTTGCTCGATAAACCCGCTAAGGTCATTGAGCAGGACCTGGGCTCTTGTCTTGTAATCGGCACGTTGGAGGTTGCCATCGGCCGCCATGACATGATTGCCCGCGTGCAAAGTCAGGGTGTTATAGAACAGCGCCACCCGCGCCTGAGGCTGCGTTTGACGGTGTTTCCACCAGTCGCCCAGCACTTTGCGATCACGCCACACCGGCGAACCGTCCGGCCCTGAGAGCATGGGCTGCCAATGGTCGGTATCCACGTCCGGCTCCGGCAGCGAACCCAAGGTTTGCACGGCATTCAGAAAGCCCCCGAAACGGCCCGTATGGTTGAACAGTGTCTGGCCTATGAAACCCTGTTTGCCCAGCTCATCGAACAGCAGGCAAGACTCCGGCGCTGGAACGAACAAGTCACGGCGAGGTGGCTGTCCACACCCGGCACGCAACAGCCGAAGCGCCGCTGTGACCTGATCGGAGGCGGCCGAGTTGAAGTGGTCGAACAGCACATCCATCTGCCGCAGCAGCGGGTGGTCGCGCAAACCGACGGCATCCAGATCGTCCCAGGACATGGAATCAATATTGATCAGCAGCAGATCAAAAGGCTGTGCGGCAGCCGTCGCAGGCAAGAACGAGACTCGCCGATCGGCCTCCGAGTCGTAAAACTGCTTCAGATAAACGTCGACAGCCTCACTGGAGGGGGCCGTCTTGTCTGACGGGGCCAGGACGCGGGCCGAGCTCGTTCCGTGCGTTGGCGGCAATACCGACGGATGGGTGACACTCAACCACGCCAGGCCGGCCAGGCTCAGCGTGGTCATGCGCAGCCAAGGCTGGACGAACTGGTACGCCATCACCAACACCAGCAGCCAACCACAGAGGCTCCAGTCAACCAGATCCCCCGCCATTCTGAAAAAATGGCCAAAAGACAGGTCCATCACCGAAGACCATTCGCCCCATTCATCCAGAGGTGGCAGCCAGGTGTCTCGATAGAACAGCGCCATGGCCACCGGCACAGCGACCCACCGACGGATGAAAATAATGGAATGCTTGCGCAGGGGGACCAGCAAAAAAGCCACGAACAACAGGTTGGGCAATACCTGGATGTTCAGATAACCGCCCCACTGCAATGCGAACTTGAGGATGAAATACAGGTTCCAGTGCCCCAGGCCGGGCCAGACCCGGGCGGTGCTCGCGGCAATCTCCGGTTCGAACTTACTCATGGGGCGCCTTCGGGACCACTGGGGTGGAAGTGCGTCGAGGCGAGCGACGGGATTTCAGATAGCGAGGTGGCAGCAAGGACTGAAGCAATGCTTGTCCCTGATGCCAAACGCTGCGCGACAGCCACACACACGCCAGCGTCAACAGACTGCTCACGGCAATCACTTGGAGTAACTCAAAAAGATTCATTCACAGGCATCCGCGAGGGCCAGCGTGATTCGCTGCGGTGTGTGGGCGCCCAACGACGCTTGCGTGCGCAGGGCCGTGTCGGTGCGATCCGGGGCCAGGCGCAACGTCTGCGGCAGGCTGACTGCATTGCTGAATGCCTCATACGGCAAGTCATCGAACTCGGCTAGAGCCTGGCAATCGCTGAACAGGCTGCGCCACGACAGGCGACAGATGTTACCCAGCGCCGCTTCCAGGCCATCGCTACGACAAGCGAACAGAAACAGATAGAAAACCCCATCCACCACGGTGGCGACGTCGCCGAACCGGCGCAGGCTGATCTGGTGCAGACAATGCTCCATCGTCAACGCAGGGCGCGGGTACAGCCGCAACAATTGGTGCTCGACCTCACCGGCGGCACCGCCATAAATTTGCTCCAGTGCCGGCAAAAACTCCCGGGGCGCCAACAGGCCTCGCATCTTCGGCGCACGCAGGCGTTCGATGAGCGATTCCAGGTCACCGCTCAAGCGACCGTGCCTCCAAACCTGCCCCTGTACGCTGTCGACCAGACTGAAGAATCGGGATAACGCGATGCCGAAAGGCACGATGATATTCGCCCCACACGACATCAACAGACGCTCGTCGCGATAGCGCAGGCAAGGCTCCATTTCCCGGACAATGATTTTCAACGCCGTACCGCAGCGTTCGCGCAACTCATACAGTTCCCGCGCCAGCACCTCCACCTGCTGGTCACTGTCGACCGCCACGACAACGCTCGCGGCACGGGCCTGAGCCGCCTGCTCCAACAGGTCGATACGCCGTTCGAATACACGCCAGTGTTGCAACAGTGCCGTAGCACCTTCCAGCACAACGCGCTGGGCAAGATAGATGCGCTGATCATCGGTACGTGTCGGTATCGCCACAGCCTGTTCGGCCCGAGCCAGGCTGAAACCCGTGGCTTGCAGATCGAGTTCGAATGCCTGGGCACCACAGACGCCTCGCTCGTTGTGCCAAAAGTGCGACTGATAGTGGATAACGCCGTCTCGCCGATACAACTGCGCCAGACCGGACAGATGCTCATTGAGACGAATCAGCTCGGCATGCAGGTCGGGGGCCTCACCGTGGCACAGCACCAAGAGCGTGCAACGTTGTTCGCGCAACCAGCGCCTCACCGTGCTGCACCATTGCCGCAGTTGCACCGCATCAAAGGCCTGCCAGCCGCCGGCCGGCAGCATCAACAACACGAGGCTGCCCGGCACCGTTGCAGCGCGCTTCAACTCGCCGGGCAGCGACTTGAGCGCCATGCGGATGGAGGCCTTGGACACTTCAAAAACCCGCAGGTCGACGAGCCCGGCCCGCTCGCCCAAGGCGCTTATCATTTGCTCGGGGTGGTGGCCACACCACACCAGACTCGCCCGGTGCCGCTCGGGCAAGCAGGCCAGGCTCTGGAGCGCCAACGCTTCGACATCACGGGTACGGTCGACAGCCACCCAATACAGTCCTCCTTGACGCATCAACAACTGCTCATCCGGCAGATCCCGGATTGCCAAGGAAACCTGACTCAAGCGTACGCCCCTCCCCTTATAAGTGATGAACGCATGACGGGGCATTCCGAATGCCATGGATCAACATCAGGCAATCGGTCAGAGCAACGCAGCGACAAACACGATCACCGTTCAGCTTCGGAAGCGGCGATATCAAAACAGTGGCGATGATGCCGGGGATAAAGCGCGGGGACTATCAGGTGCGCCTGATTTTAACTAGGCAAAGGGATTACGCTTGTAGGGCTAGCCCTACCCCACACTTCCTGCACGTTAAACCTTGAAATGGCTGACCATCATCTGCAGTTGATTTCCCAGTCGCGCCAACTCGATACTTGAGGCAGCCGTTTCGTCGCTGGCAGCGGCAGTTTGTTCGCAAACGTCACGCACACTCGTGATGCTGCGGCTGATCTCGTCGGCCACGATGCTTTGTTGTTCGGCGGCGGCCGCTATCCGTTGGTTCATCGATTGAATGTCCGACGCCGTGCGAGTGATGCTGGCCAGTGACAAACCAGCATTTCGGGTCAGATCGACACAGCTGTCGGTCAGGCTACGGCTGTTTTTCATCACGAGGGCCACCCGCTCGGTTCCGCTCTGCAAGCCGGCAACCAAGTCTTCAATCTCTTCGGTGGATCTCTGGGTCCGCTGGGCCAGGCCACGGACTTCGTCGGCCACCACGGCAAAACCGCGTCCTGCGTCACCGGCGCGAGCGGCCTCGATGGCGGCATTGAGCGCCAACAGATTGGTTTGCTCGGCCACCGCTTTGATGACGTCCATCACGCTGCCGATCTTTTTGCTCTCCTGCTGCAGCACGGCCACGGCTTCGCTGGAACGGACAACTTCCGTGGCCAGGTTGTCGATATGTGCAATGACCTGAGCGACTACCCTGTCGCCTTCGCGCGCCTCGTCGTCGGCGGCTGCGGCCGCTTGCGACGCTTGTTCGGCGTTACGCGCGACTTCCTGCCCCGTGGCGGTCATTTCATGCATGGCGGTGGCGACCTGATCCGTCTCGATTTTCTGATGGTTGACCCCGACACTCGTTTGCTCGGTCACGGCCGACAGCTCTTCGGCCGCGCTGGCGATCTGCGTCACACCGTCGCGAACACCGCCGATCAGGTTGCGCAGGGTCTCGCCCATGTGTTGGATGCCTTGTTGCAGCACGCCCAGTTCATCACGGCGGGTGACCAACAGATTATGCGTGAGGTCGCCGGCGGCAATGCGTTCGACTGCATAGAGCGTCGCGCGGATTGGACGGGTGATCTGGCGACTGATGATGATAGCGACCAAGATACCCAGCAACAAAGCGGCTCCAGCGGTACCGCCGAGGAGGATCTTGGCTTGTTGAGAGGCCTGGTCGCGCTTCACAACCTGCTCGGTCGCCATCTGCTTACACAATTCAAACAACCGAGTCACTTCCCGGTCCAGACGCTGCTGTGCCTGTTGGATGGCAAGCTGTGCATCGTGTAACGGCCCAACGTCAGCGGTACCAGCATCGCCGGTTGGCTGCTTGCGAGTGACTTCACGAACCTCGAGGGCACGGCTGAATTGGTTGAACGCCTCACGATAATTGCCGGCAATCTTGATACTTTCTTCTATCGCCTGGATGTCCCGAGGAGATTTATGCAATGCACGAGCCCGCAGCAGATTTTGATCGAGAGTGTCCAATTGCCTGAGTACGGCCGCAGCACCTCCAGAGCCATTATTCAGGGTGTACAACAGACGCGCGATGCGCAGGTCCTTGGTGGTCTTTTCAACTTCCGATATCGACATTTGCTTGTCTGCACGCTCGCTCAAGGTGTCCAACCCGAACCAACCGGCAAAGGCGATGATCAACGTCAGCAGCAAGACCAGAGAGAAGCCCACTGCAAGCTTCAGATTAACGCTCAGATTACCCAACAGTTTATTCATCAAAATTTTACTCGCAGAGCCTTTCGCTCTTTAGTTTCAGGTAACTGAATTTCTGAACCGCAAAACATGGTCTGCGGACCTAGGTTCAAACTCGAAACTGGCCCAGCAACCGATCCAACTGGCCGGCCAATTGCCGCACGTTCTGGCTGGCGGCACTGGTTCGTTCGCAGGCCTGAGAGTTGTCCTGAGCAAGGCCGCTGGCCTGGGTGACATTGCGGTTGATGTCTTCGACCGCCTGGGATTGTTGAGAGGTCGCGCTGGCAATGGAGGCATTGAGCCCGGTCAGGTTACGCAGGGACTGGCCGATTTGATCCAGACTGCGGCTAGCCAGGTTTGCTTGCTCGATAGTCAGTTGCGAACCCTGGCGGCTCTCGTCGATCACCTTGACCGCGGCGTCGGAATTACGCTGCAAGGTTTCGATCATGCCCTGGATCTCAGTGGTCGATAGCTGAGTGCGCTGAGCCAGCATGCGTACTTCGTCCGCCACCACGGCAAAGCCTCGGCCCTGCTCCCCTGCCCTCGCCGCTTCGATGGCGGCATTGAGGGCAAGCAGGTTGGTTTGCTCGGCAATGGCGCGAATCACTTCAAGCACCCTTCCGATCTGGGTACTTTCCTGCGAAAGGGCCTGAATGACCGCCACTGCTTGCTCGATAGTCCCAGACAACTGCTCGATCTGCCGTGAACAATTGTCGATACTGCTTTGCCCCAACCGGGCTCGCTCGTCGGCGTCACGCACTTCCCCGGCGGCCTGTTCAGCATTCTTCGCCACATCCTGGACGCCGTACGTCACCTCATCGATCGCCGTCGCCACCCGCTCCATCTGTTGCGACTGCTGGGCGCTGTGCCCCTGGCTTTCGGTGGCGATGGCATTGAGCGAAGCCGATGCCTGATTCAGCGCATTGGCCGCTTGCAACGACTGCTCGATCACGTCCCGCAGTTTTCCAGTGAAACCGTTGAAGTGACCGGCCAGTGCGGCCAGCTCATCTTGACCGCGAGCGTCCAGTTGACGCGTAAGGTCGCCGTCTGCGCCGGCAATATCGGCCATCGCGCGCACCGCGTCGTTCAATGGCCCGGTGATGCTCTTGCTGATCAGTATGATCAGGCCGCCCAGCAGCAGGCCGATGCCCAGGAGCACAGCGCCAGCTTTCCACATCTGAGCACGGAACGCGGCCTGCACGTCATCGGTGTAGGTGCCTGAACCGAGTACCCAAGCCCAAGGCGTGAACAGTTGGACATAGGATATTTTCGGCACCGGCTCGCTGGCGCCCGGCTTGGGCCAGCGATAGCCCACCAAGCCACTGCCCTGGCTCTTGGCGACTGCCACCATGTCCATGAACAGGGCCTTGCCATCGGGGTCCTTGAAGCCGGAGAGGTCTTGGCCGTCAAGCTTGGCATTGGTTGGATGCATCAGCATTTTTGGCGCGAGATCGTTGATCCACAGATAGTTATCGCCGTCATAACGCAATTTGCGCACCATTGCGATGGCTTGTTTCTGGGCATCTTCGCGGCTTAGTGTGCCGGCTTTTTCCATACTGTGAAAATGCTCGAGTATGTTCATCGAGACTTCAACCACTTGCCGGGTCTTGTCTTCCTTGGCGGTGTATTCCTCAGTGTAGATCTGGCGCAACATCGTCAAGCCGAGTAGAAGCAGCATGATCATGGCGAACAGAAGGACGATCCACAGCCGACGGCTGATGGGCATATTACGAAGCGTTTTCATTTGAATATTCGATTCTCGTAAGGCGAAGGTGATTTTTCAGGCTCCGGGCGCGGACCTCTATTCAGCCGCACAACCCATCACCCTTGCAGGGCCGTCAGCGCCCATCGAAATAAGTGGGTTCTCTGGAAAAGCTTGTACTCATCGTCTGCCGGTCATGCCGGCAAGGATTGCTGCGGGGATCTCATCGAGGGACAGCATCCGCTCCACCGCGCCCAGCTTGAACGCCTCCTTTGGCATGCCGAAAACGACGCAGCTGTCCTCGTCCTGGGCCAGGGTTCGAGCACCGGCCTCGCGCATTTCCTTCAGGCCGCGCGCACCGTCGTCGCCCATGCCAGTCATGATGATTCCCAGCGCGTTGCAGCCGGCCGCACGGGCAGTGGAGCGAAACAGCACGTCGACCGAAGGGCGGTGCCGACTGACCGGCGGGCCATCCCGAATCTCCACCTGATACTGCGCACCACTTCGCATGAGCAGCATGTGCCGCCCACCGGGAGCGATCAGCGCTCGCCCCGGCATGACCCGATCGCCGTTGCGCGCCTCCAGCACCTCGATACGACACAGCCGATTCAGCCGCTCGGCGAAGGCGGCGGTGAAGCGCTCCGGCATGTGCTGGACAATGACCAGCCCCGGACAGACCAGCGGCAGGCGGGTAAGTATCGCCTCCAACGCCTGGGTGCCGCCGGTAGAGGTGCCGATGGCCACCAGCGTCTCGGTGGTCCGTGCCATCGCCAGGCTTGTGGCCGGCAGGATCGCGTCGGCGGACAGTCTGACAGCGGCCTGGGGAACCAGCCGGCGCAGGTTGGCCCGCGCCGCGCTCTGGATCGCCTGGACCAGTTCATCGACGCAATCGTGGAGAAATTGCTTGAGCCCCAACCTGGGCTTACTGACGATGCCGACCGCCCCTTCCGCCAGCGCTTGCAAGGTCGTCTGCGCCCCGGCCTCGGTCAACGTGGAACAAATCACCACCGGCGTCGGTCGCTCCAACATCAGTTTTCTCAGGAATGTGATGCCGTCCATGCGTGGCATTTCCACATCCAGCACCAGCACGTCGGGCCATTGCCGTTGCATCTTTTCCAAAGCAAACAGCGGATCGATGGCCACGCCTATCACCTCGATCCCCGGCTGTGCGGCGAGCACGGTCGACAGCACCTGGCGCACCACGGCGGAGTCGTCGACGATCATCACCTTGATGGGCGTCATGCGCGCTTCCCCTGGTGTGGATCCAGCGTCGGTGCAATGTGCTTGAGCGAAACATGGCCACTCCAGAGATCGAAGATCAGGTTCCGGTGCCCGACCCCCTCCACATGGGTACCGCTGCACGTCAAACCATGGACCTGCAGCAATTGCCTCGCGGCGTCGACATTCTTCTTGCCCACGTGCTTGTCCTTGTGCCTACCGATAGAGGGAAACATGTTGCCGCCGCCGAATAGCTGGATGCGGAATTCCGAGGGCGAGACACCGTGAGCGCGAGCTTCACGCAGCATCAACTCAATGGCTTCGTCGCCATAACGGCCGTCCAGCTCCCCGGTTGGCGGGTGCGGCCGGGTCGGCAGCATGAAGTGGCACATGCCACCGATCAGCAGCCTGGGATGCCAACACACCAGCGATACACAGGAGCCCAGCAATGTCCGGATGCGCGTGTAGCGATCGCCGAAATACAAATCGCCCGGCTGCAAAAAGATCTCGATGAAGCCGTCGGGTCTACGCATGAGGCTTGCGGTAGATGGAAGGGGCCACGACTTTAAGCTCGTCGCAGACACCGTTCAGGCTCTCCGAGTGACTGACGATGAAATAGCCGCCCGGCTTGAGCAGCGGCAGCATGCGCCGCACTACTTGACGCTTGGTTTCGAGGTCGAAATAGATCATTACGTTACGCAGGAAAATCACCTCGAACTCACCCAACTGCGGCAACGCTGAATTCAGATTGATCTGCTGGAAACGCAGGCGGTTGCGCAACGCCGGATCTATCAGCAACTTATCGGCGTGCTCGCCAACCCCCTTGAGGCAATGTCTGATCAACAGCGGCCGTGGAATGTTTTCCGCATCGGCAATGTCGTACAAGCCCGCGCGAGCCTTTTCCAGCATCCGCGTGCTGAGGTCCGAGGCGAGCAATTCCCAGGGGCGATTGCCGAGGGCGTCGGCCAAGGTCATGGCAATGCTGTAGGGCTCCTCGCCGGAAGAGCAGGCGCCACTCCAGACACGCAAGTTGGAACGGTCGAGCAACTCCGGCAGGATCCGCTCACGGAGGAAGTCGAAATGCTTCGGTTCGCGAAAAAAATAGGTTTCATTGGTGGTCAACAGATCCACCGCGACCTGCAGTTCGGCGCGCTCGCTCATCAGCAGCCGAAAGTATTCGCCATAGCCGGACAAGCCATGCTGGCGGACGCGCTTGGCCAGGCGACCGCTGACCAGCGGCTTCTTGGCATCGGACATGCTGATCCCGGCGATCTCGAAAATCATGCCGCGAAACTGCTGGAACTCTTTATCGGAGAGCACCGGATTATTCATTTTCAGGTCTCCTTGGGCCGAGGGCGAGGAACTCATTGGCAGAAAGGCCTTGCCCGATATCCAGCAAGGTGACGCCCTGATTGTCGATCGTGACGGTGCCGCGGATGAAATCGCTCGGAATTCCGCTGTTCGATGTTGCCGGCGACTGGATGTCCAGCGCAGGGATCGGCAGCACGTTGACAACCGCATCGACCAGAACACCGATCAACTGCATGCCGTCGTCGCGCATCACTTCGAAAATGATGATGCTGGTGCCTGAGCCGATCTCTATCGGCGGCCCACCGAAATGTGAACCCAAGTCGATCACCGGCACCAGCGCATCGCGCACCCTGATCGCCCGACGCAACCGCGTCGACAGACCGGACCCGGCAACGATTCGAGCGGCCCCGACGATCGTTTCGACACTGGATGCACTCACCGCGAACGGCTCGCCCCCAAGTGTAAAAAAGAGGTAGTGATTGTTGGCGACAATTGTGTCGGCGGTCGGCAATGCCCCCCTGTCCATATCGACAAAGAGCTGCTCTGTATCAAGTAATCGAGCAGCGAGCCCGTTCAGCTGGCGCACTTTTTCGTCAAGTTCACTGAGTTCCATGTGTAACCGAACATCGGGTTGCTCGCCGATGGCTCCATAACCCACATGACGACGGGAATCGCCGTCCTCTTGCCTGTTAGAGGGCATCTCGAGGTGCTTTGTCGCAAGCACTTGCGAGATAGCGCTGAGTTGTTCGATCGCGTATCGATTGAAGCGCTCGAGGTCGTCGGACCCGGCATCGACCAGCGACGCAGTTGGAACACTTGCCTGCCTGTCGATGCGCCGCTCCGACCGGTGGCGAATGCTCAAGACGACGAGTATCACGATGCCTAGCGCCAGGGACGCAAGTAGCCAGAACACCAGGTTGCCGGCGTCAATCAATGAGCTCATTGCATTGCTCCTGACCGCGCACGCTCGTGGTGACCCTCAAGCGTGAAAAACCCCATCAATCGCTGCAATCGCTCGGCCTGGCCACTCATTTCCTCGGCCATGGCCGCCAGCGCTCCGGAGGCCGAAACGTTCTGATGGGTAATCTGGTTGAGCTGATTCATGGCCGAGCTGATCTGACCCACGCCTAAGGACTGCTCTTCGGAAGCGGCAGCGATCTCCTGGACCAGAACGCTGGTTTTCGCGATGCCGGGAACGATCTCGTCCAGCAGACTGCCGGCACGCTCGGCCAATGCCACGCTGTCCTTTGCCACCTCACCGATCTCCTGAGCCGCAACCTGGCTGCGCTCGGCCAACTTGCGCACCTCGCCGGCCACCACGGCAAAGCCCTTACCATGCACGCCGGCACGCGCCGCCTCGATGGCGGCATTCAGGGCGAGCAGGTCAGTCTGGTAGGCGATGTCATCGATGATGCCGATCCTTTCTGCGATGCTTTTCATCGCCTGCAATGTCTCCTTCACCGCGCGATCGCCCTCCCCGGCTTCCCTGGCGACAGCGAGCGCGATGTCTTCGGTCACTTTGGCGTTGCTCCGGTTGCGCAGAATCGAGGCCGAGACCTGTTGGGTCGACGCCTCGGTCCTGCTCATGCTCGCCGCCTGCTCGTCGCTCGCCTGGCTCATGCTCTGGGCAGTGCTTGCAAGCTCTTCCGAGGAACTCGACAAGATACTCACAGCGGCCCGTACTTCGCCGATAACCTGCACATGCTGCTTGAGCATACGTTGCAACGCGGACAGCAATTGCCCCACCTCATCCGTACTGGTGACATCGATTTTCATCGTCAAGTCGCCATTAGCCAGACGGTGGGCCACACTGACCGCCCGACTCAAGGGGCGGCTGAGCATGCGCGAGACCAGCACTTGCAGCACGGCGATCACCAACAGGCACAACAGGACACCGCTCACCGCAATACACAGGAACGCCGCGTTACCCTGCCGGTCACCTTCAGCCTTGGGGTAAGCCATGATCAGATGAAATGGCCACTTGTCGAACGTGCGTGTGTCGATCTGCCAATCTTCACCATCAGTGTCTTCGACCACAGCGAGCACCTGCTCGGCGCTGACGTTTTCCGAACGGAACAGAACCCGGTTGTTTTCATCCAGCACAGCCATGAAACCACTGCCCAAAACCTTGGTGCGGCCTACGGCTTCCCGAAGCGCTTGCAGTTCGATCTTGTAACCGACATACCAGATACCGATGACTGCGCCGCGAGCGTCGAAGATCGGTTCATACCCGGCCAGGTAAGGATGGCCGAGCACGTCGACCAGACCATAGAACGCTCTCCCCTGGCGGATGGCTGCAATGGCCTTGCCTTTCGGGTCCAGTCGAGTGCCGATCGCCCGCCGCCCATCATCGAGCATGACGTTGGTCGAAATGCGCACGAAATCTTCGCCGTTCCTGGCGAACAAGGTCGCGCTGCCCCCACCCATATCGGCGGTTACAGAGTCGACGATACGGGAGTCGCTGGCCTGGGGATGCCCTCCGAGCAGCAAGTCGGGAACCGCGACATTGTCGACCAGGACATCCGAGTCCAGGCTTGCGCCGCCCATCGACGTACTGCGCTCTTGCAATAAACGCATCCCATTCTTCACACGGTCGCGCAGCAGCGTGTCGGTGACTTGCAGAAGCTCTTCCACGCTCTTGAGCTTTTCCTCGTTCAAAAGCTTGAGGTCCGCGTGGGCGACGTCGATTTCATGCAGCCCCACGAAGAACCCACCACCGATCATTGACAACGCGATAGGGAACGTAACCGCGATCATCAGGCGCGCCGAAATGCTCATACGAACTTTAGAAGTCAACTATCCGACTCTCCGAACTCAAGCGCCTCGCTCACCTCATCCAACGCAGCGAGCTCACCCACGGAAAGCACCCGGCCGATGTCCAGAAGAATGACCAGACGGCCGTCGACCTTGCCCATTCCCTGGATGAAATCGGTGCGCACATGCCCGACGAAGGCCGGCGGCGGCTCGATGTCCGACAGATTGATTTCCAACACTTCGTTCACTGCATCGACCAATACGCCGATGACCTGTTGCTGATCGCCGCGATCCACTTCGAGGATGACGATGCAGGTGCGCCGGCCGACTTCGGTCGGCCGCCCACCGAAGCGCACCTCCAGATCGATCACCGGCACCACTGCCCCACGCAGATTGATCACGCCGCGGATGCTGGGCGGCATCATCGGCACACCGGTGAGTTCACCGTACTCGATGATTTCCTTCACGCTCAGCGTGCCCACGGCAAACTGTTCGCCGGCCAGGGTGAAGGTCAGATACTGTCGGGTCTGCAGGGAGGCTACGTGATTGTCCAGCTTGATCGACTGTCCCACGGCATCACTCCTGGAAACGCACGAAACCGCTCGGCACCGCCGAATTACCAGTTTCAGCCAAGCGGCTGATGGCCGGCAGGTTGGTAACCACCCTGGACCTGGCAGAGGCAGTCAAGAGAGGCGCGCCGCGCTCATGTTCACCGTGGCCCGTGAGGCTGAAAAAACTCATCAATTGCTGCAACTGCTCGGCCTGCCCACTCATTTCCTCGGCGGTGGCGGCCAGCTCCTCTGAGGCAGAGGCGTTTTGTTGAGTGATCTGGTTAAGCTGGTTCATCGCCGTATTGATCTGGCCCACGCCGGAAGATTGTTCGGCGGATGCGGCGGCGATTTCCTGGACCAGGTCGCTGGTCTTGGCAATGCCGGGAACAATCTCGTCGAGCAAGCTGCCGGCACGCTCGGCCAGGGCCACCGAGCCTTTGGCTACCTCACCGATTTCCTGGGCGGCGACCTGGCTGCGCTCAGCCAGCTTGCGCACCTCGGCGGCGACCACGGCAAAGCCTTTGCCATGTTCACCGGCACGGGCGGCCTCGATGGCGGCATTGAGCGCGAGCAGGTTGGTCTGGTAGGCGATGTCATCGATGATGCCGATCCTTTCCGCGATGCTCTTCATCGCGCTGACCGTGTCCTTGACCGCCACGCCGCCTTCAGCGGCCTGTTTGGCCGCGTTGCCCGCCATACCGTCGGTGACCCGGGCGTTTGCGGTGTTTTGCTCGATGGAAGCGGACATCTGCTCGACCGAGGCCGAGGTTTCCTCGACGCTGGCTGCCTGCTCGCTGGAGGCCTGACTCAAGGACTGTGCTGTAGCGGAAACCTCCTCGGAGGCGCTGGTCAAGGCATTGGCCGATCCACGCACCTCGCCGATGATTTGTGAAAGCTTCTCTACCATGCTCTTCATTGCGGCGAGCATGCTGCTGGTATCGTTGTTGCGCAAAGGTATCGTTACGCCGAGATCCCCCGCTGCTACCCTGGACAGCACCTGCGCCGCAAACGCCGGCTCGCCGCCCAACTGCCTGAGCAAACCACGGGTGATAAGGAAGGCGATCAAGACTGAAACCAATACCGCTGCAATCAGCAGACCGATGAGAATCTGCTGCGCTCTGTTTGCAGCCACATCACTTTGGTCGTAAGCCTCTGTAGCCAACTGGTCGTTGACGTCGACAATGTCCGACAACACATCATCGACCGTCTGAAACAGCTGCGTGGTCTCGTTGTTCATGAGATTCGTAGCGTTCAAGTTATCGGTTTGCGCGAGGGTCAAGACCTTCTTAGCCGAAGATTCATAAGGCCCCCAGGCGGTATCAAACTTCTTCAACAGATCCTTTTCGCGGTCAGTCAGAGAGGTCTTTTTATATTTATCGAGTAGTTCAGCCATCCGCACTTTATTTCTCTCCATGTTCTCGACAATCTTGTCCAGCTCGGCCTTGTCGGAAATCAGATAGTCATAAAGCGCACGGTTATGATAAATGGCCTGCATGTTGGCATTCGCCACGTCTTTGATAGGTACCAGGTTGTTGGCGTACATTTCATTGAGCATGGTGTTAATGTTATTGCCACCCGCCAAACCGACCAACGCGATAATCAATGTGATTGATATAACGGACGCGAAGCCCAAGCCCAGCTTCGTCGCAACGGAAACACTCTTCATTTCTTACTACCTTTAATAGACCTGACTTTTCCGAGCCAACATAGTCGCGCCTGCCATGGACGCCCGCACCCCTGTCGCCAGGGTGCAGGCGACACGCGGAATCGCCAGGCGACGAGCACTGGAAAGATGCGTGGACCACGGCATGATCGATTGCCATGCTCGATACGGATCCGCCACATATTGATCGGGTCGCTGAGGGATACCGGTATCGCTCGCTATGCGTCGAAAGATTGACGGCAGAATGCCATCAGCCATGATGCACGCCACGACCATTGATCAGCCATCAGACGCTGCTGGTTTTTAAGTGAGCATTTTGGAGGTTGCGGTAAGCACTGCCCTACACCGAGAGGCACGGTGCTACCAGCGAGTGGTGATCGCCAAACCGCTGCATCGGCAAAATCTTCGAACGTGTCGGCCCGGCAATGCCTGGGCGCTCACGTAAATAGGGTACTGAAGGACATGTTCATCCATGAGCAATTTCTATACCGGTGGTTGCCCTGGGACATACGGATCGTGCACAGCAGCAAACAAAATTGATTATCTGCTGTTGTCGCCAGAGCTCTTTCTAAGGGTCAGCCCTTTCCAGGTCTTTGATAAAACCCCACAAAACTCCAGTCAGGGTAACGAAAGCATTGTTCCATTTTGGAATAGTCGAACCTGGTGGGCCGACTGTCCCAAGCTCGCCTGACAGGCGGCCGTGATGGAGTTGACCTTAAGCGTTAAGGGCCAGGGAGGCCGCGACGGACACTGGCGACAATGTCCGAGGTGCGCAAACGATCAGAAAGAACGTCGGACACATCAAACAAGGCTTGGCCAAACAGAAGGCACGAGGCCCACACTCATCAAGCTCTCCACTGCGTCCCGACTGCAACAGCCATTTTGGACTTTGTATGCGTGCAGTCAGGGTCGGCACGCGCTGTTCGCCGCAAAGGATGAGCCCGCACGGCGCAGTTCGTCAGATACAAAATCCCAAACTATGTGTTCGCAGGTCAAATGGCATAATATGCCAATGATCGAAAGAACCTGTTTGCCGAAAGCTGGAGCTCATTATGGCGACGCGAAACGTTGTGCTCACCCCTCACCAGGAACAGGTTATCCAGGACCTAGTGCAGTCCGGCCGTTATCAGAATGCCAGCGAAGTGATGCGAGAAGGTTTGCGCCTATTGGAACAGCGCGTAGCCGAAGACACCGCCAAAATTGAGGCCCTGCGTCAGGCGACCTCGATCGGCATTATGGACCTTGAGCACGGGCGCTTTACTCAGGTGAACGAAGGGGATCTGGAGCACTACCTCGAGGGCTTGAGCCTGGAGGCAACGATCCCCGCGAGAGAGAAACACTAAGCATGCCGCAGTATCGGATTTCCAACGCTGCGCGCACAGACATTGTCGACATCCTCAGGCTCTCCCAGGCGCAGTTCGGCGATCAAGCACGCCAGCGCTACCAGGCGCTGATCCTCGCGGCGCTGCAAGCGATTGCCGACACGCCTTATCGCGTTGGCAGCCACGACCGCGATGAGCTTGCACCGGGCCTTCGCAGCTATCACCTCATCTATTCACGCCAGCAGGCCAAACAACTTCATGGCGTAGTCAAAAGTCCGCGACATATCGTGTTCTATCGTGTAGGAGACGGCGACGTGATTGAGATCGTCCGACTCCTCCATGACGCCATGGAGGTGCAGTTGCATCTGCCCAACGACTAATCACCGACCTGGCCCAACGGTTTAACTGGCCATAAACGACGAAGGTAAGGCGTCGCCCTCTACACCTCAACCTGAGCGCCCTCGCTGTCAGCCGACTCGGCGGCCAATTGAAGTGGGAGGTTCTGGGTCCGACCGGGCTATCGAGACCCACGACCACAAACACGATGTTCAACTTTGTTTACCACTTTCAATGCTGAACAACCGTTTCTTAGGCGTTCTCCGTGGCCAGGCGCCTGGCATTACGCTCCAACTGCCGATGGACACGCGGATCAATGCCCCTGGCGACCTGTGCCCGCGCAACATCACGCAGAGCACGAGCATCTCGCAAGCTAACTTCAGGATAGGTACCAAGCGAAATACGGGGTTGCTTATCCGCCCAGGAAAAGCGGAAGTGCCAGCACTTGGCGCCTTTGGTATTTACGAAAAGGGCAAGGCCGTTGTAGTCAGGGAGGGTGTAGCCCTTTGCACGGGGTTTGGCATGCCGGACTGCAGTGTCGGTGAGAGCCATCTTACAATCTCCGTCTCGTTTGAATAGAGGAGATTTGTACGGTTTCCAGTGAGGTGAGTACCACGAAAAAACGATTTATCAAATGCCGAATTGATGTACTAAATAATGTACTGAAAAATTGTGGCTATTGATGTATCAGAATGGACTTTACTGGAACAAAAAAAGAGGCCGAAGCCTCTTTTTTGGGTTTCTACATACTTCAATGGAAGCCTATAGAAAAATAATTGGAGCGGGAAACGAGACTCGCATCTGGTGTCCGACCCATTGAAATCTAAAGGTTTTGTAATATCCCCCCAATGGGAATGGACTCATTTTTTGACTTGTTCGGAGGGCATGTCAAGAACGAGAAGAACATAAGTCCGAGTCGCGCTACCGAGTGCTTTCTACAGCCACGCGGAGAAGTCAGGCCGTGAGTATCATTTTCCACACGATTGCCGCGATGGTCGGAGGTATGTCGATCAGCTGTGTTCTCTCGTTTATCGTGGCGATTCAAAAACGACATCGCCCGATCGAACACCACTCCAAATATCGAACGCCGCAAAAGCGGCCTCGCCGTCGATGGACTCTTGATGACCATGGTATCGGAGCTCCCCGCACCTAACTGACAGTCAGTAACTAAAATCATGCCCCAACTCTTTCTGCATCCACTCCAGGAATCGTCTGACCCGAGGGAAGTGTGCGTGGGCCCTTGGGAAAACCAAGTGGTGTGCAGTAATCGAAGCGCTCAGCTCCGGCGCTACCTCTACCAACGCACCGCGTGCGAGATAGTCCTGCGCCAGCAAGGTGCTTTCGAGGGCAAAGCCGAGCCCGTGGCTGGCAGCCTCCAGCGTCATGTAGGAACGATCGAAGCTGAGGGTGTAGGGCTTCTCGGGGCGTGACACACCATGTTGGGCAAACAACTGCGGCCACTTGATCAGCGTGGCCTCCGATAGGATCAACTGGCTGTCCAGCAAATCCGCAGCGGTCCGGATCGGGTGTTTTTCCAGCAGCTTCGGGGAAGCCATGACTGCAATCTGTTCATTGCGAATCGTCCGCACTTCGTAGCTGGGCCAGTTGGGCATGCCATGGCGGATGTCGACATCAATTTTGTCGCGACTGAAGTGCAGCGATTCGTAGGAGCACGAGAGATTGAGCTGGATGTCCGGATGACTCTGGCGAAATTGCTCCAGGCGCGGCATCAGCCACAACAGGCCGAAACTGGGCGACGAGTGCAGTCGCAGGCAATCCAGGCTGACATCGCTGGTGGCCCGTTCGGTGGCAACGGCCAGACTGTGCAGGATGCCGGAAACCTCAGTCAGATATTGCTCACCCACCGGCGTTAATGTCACCCCCCTGGCCGTTCTGAGAAACAGCTGCCGCCCGATCATCGCCTCCAGTTTGGCCAATTAGTGACTAACCGCCGAGGGCGTCAGGTCGAGCAATTCCGCCGCACGCGCGACATTGCCGAAACGCGCAGTCTGTTCAAAGGCCTGAATGGCTTTCAGGGGTGGTAGTACCGCAGGTGCATCGCCGGGTGAGCGCATGATCGTTGTTATTCCCTTGCAGGAGGCATAAGTCGGGCGTTTAGCCATTCAACCATTCGAGCATTTGCTTGGCGAGTGCTGAATTTTTTTCAGCACCGAGTGACATTCGCGTTATTGCTCAGGGTTGCTCTGAAGAACAAGCTGAGTCATCGGTTCTTTGCGGATCGACCCAATAAAAACAATCAGAGGTACTCTTCCATGCTTCTTCAAGGCAAAGTCGCGATCATCACCGGTGCAGCTTCTGCACGTGGCATCGGCCGCGCTACAGCGACCACCTTCGCGCAACAGGGGGCACGCGTGGTGATTCTCGATCTGGACGAATCCGCCGCACGCGATGCCGCTGCCTCCCTGGGCGAAGGCCATCTCGGTCTGGCCGCCAACGTCGCCGACGAATCCCAAGTGCAGCAGGCTGTCGCGAAAATCATCGAGCACTTCGGTCGCATCGACATCCTCGTCAATAACGCCGGCATCACCCAACCCCTCAAGACTCTGGACATTCGCCCTTCGGATTACGACAAGGTGCTGGACGTCAGCCTGCGCGGCACCCTGCTCATGTCCCAGGCGGTGATTCCGATCATGCGCCAGCAGTCCGGCGGCAGCATCGTGTGCATGTCGTCGGTTTCCGCTCAACGCGGCGGCGGCATTTTCGGTGGCCCTCATTACAGCGCCGCCAAGGCAGGCGTGTTGGGCCTGGCCAAAGCCATGGCGCGGGAGCTGGGGCCGGACAAGGTGCGGGTCAACTCCATCGCCCCCGGCCTGATTCACACCAACATCACCGGCGGTCTGATGCAGGATGAACGCCGCCACGCCATCATCGACGGCATCCCGCTGGGACGTCTCGGCGAAGCACAGGATGTGGCCAATGCGGCGCTATTCCTGGCCAGCGACCTATCCTCATACCTGACCGGCATCACTCTGGATGTGAACGGCGGCATGCTGATTCACTGAGTACATCTGGGCGGGCCTGCAAGGCCCGTGCGGTTCTGGATCGATGACACAGCCAGGCTTGATTGCCTGGCGGTCAATAAAAACAAGAGATCAGACCATCATGACTACCCTGTCGCTCGAAGCGGTTTCGACCGTGCGCTCCAACGCCTACCGTAAAACCGCGTGGCGCCTGATGCCGTTCCTGATGCTGTGCTACCTGTGTGCCTATCTCGATCGCGTTAACGTCGGCTTTGCCAAACTGCAAATGATGAACGACCTGGCGCTCAGCGAAACGGTCTACGGGCTGGGCGCGGGCATGTTCTTCATCGGCTACTTTCTCTGCGAAGTCCCCAGCAACATCATCCTGCATAAGGTCGGGGCGCGGGTCTGGATCGCGCGCATCATGATCACCTGGGGCATCGTCTCTGCCCTGTTCGCCTTCGTCGAAACCGCGTGGCAATTCTATGCGCTGCGCTTTTTGCTCGGCATTGCCGAAGCCGGTCTGGCACCGGGTCTGCTGCTGTACCTGACCTATTGGTTCCCGTCTTACCGTCGTGCCCGTATGACCGTGTTGTGGTTCATCGCCATTCCGTTGTCGGGGATGGTGGGCGGTCCGATCTCTGGTTGGATCATGACTCATTTCGCCGGTGTACACGGCTGGGCCGGGTGGCAGTGGATGTTCGTGCTGGAGGCTGTGCCCACCGTTGTGGTTGGACTGCTGGTGTTGAGCTATCTCAAGGATGGCGTGCATCAAGCCAGCTGGCTCAACGACGACGAAAAAGCGTTGATCACCCGCGAGCTGGCCGAGGATGACCAGAAAAAAGTAACGCATGCCTCTATTGGCGAATTCATCCGAGACCGTCGTCTCTGGTTACTGGCCGCCATCTACTTCTGTGTGGTGATGGGTCATTACGCAATCACCTTCTGGTTACCTACCCTGGTGCGCAACGCAGGGGTGTCCGACCCGATGAAAATCGGCCTGCTGACCAGCCTGCCCTACCTCTGTGCGATTGCCGCAATGCTGTATGCCGGACGCAGTGGCGACAAACACCGCGAGCGCCGCTGGCACCTGATTGTTCCGATGATTGCCGGTGCCATCGGTCTTAGCCTCGCGGCCATGGTGGGGGGGAATGTGATGCTCTCCATTCTCAGTCTTTGCCTGGCCGCTTCCGGAATTCTGTCCGCGACGTCGATGTTCTGGATGTTGCCCACCACGCTGCTCGGTGGCGTATCCGCTGCCGCGGGCATTGCGGCGGTCAACAGCTTCGCTAACCTCGCCGGCTTCTGCTCGCCCTACCTGATTGGCTGGATAACCACACTGACCGGTTCCAGCGCCATCGGCATGTATCTTATCACTGGCGTGCTGCTCGCCGGTGCCACCCTGGTGCTGCGCATTCCGGCCGCCTTGGTCAATCGTTGATTTACGGAGTTTTCACATGACGACTAATCCTTCATACGTTTCATCCAAGACCCTGGTAGAGCGCGCTCACAACATTCGCCACCACGCGCTGCGAATGGGGCAAGTTCAGGGACAAGGCTACGTCGGCCAGGCCCTCGGTGCCGCCGACCTGTTGGCAGTGTCCTACTTCCATGCCCTGAGCTATCGGCCCGAAGATCCTGAATGGGAAGAGCGCGATCGCTTCTACCTGTCGATCGGTCATTACGCCATTGCGCTGTACGCCGCATTGATCGAAGCCGAAATCATCCCGCTCGATGAGCTGGAAACCTACGGTGCGGACGACAGCCGCCTGCCGATGTCGGGCATGGCCGCCTACACGCCGGGCATGGAAATCACCGGTGGTTCACTGGGTCAGGGTCTAGGCATCGCGGTCGGTGCCTGCCTGGGCCTCAAGCGCAAAGGCTCAACGGCCTTCGTCTACAACCTGCTGTCGGACGGCGAGTTGAATGAAGGCTCAACCTGGGAAGCGGTGATGTCGGCGTCGCACTGGAAGCTCGACAACCTGATCGCCATCGTCGACGTCAACAACCAGCAAGCCGACGGTCACTCCAGTGAAATCCTGTCCTTTGAACCCATCATCGATCGCTGGCAAGCGTTTGGCTGGTTCACCCAGCGCGTTGACGGCAATGATCTGGAGGCGCTGGTCACGGCGTTCGATGCCGCCCGCAATCATCCTGGCACTCAGCCATGTGTGATCATCTGCGACACCAAAATGGGCAAAGGCGTGCCCTTCCTCGAAACCCGGGAGAAGACACACTTCATCCGCGTGGAAGAACACGAATGGGATCTGGCACTGAACAACCTGGAAGAAGGAAAAAACCAATGAGTAACGCCGCCAACACTCCGACTTCGACTGCCGAACCGACCAAGAAACGCCTGACCACCTCAGCGATGATCGCTTCGATTGCCTCAGAAGGCCAAACCACAAAATCCGCGCCTTTCGGTCATGCGCTCGCGGCGCTGGCAGAACAGCGTTCAGACATCGTCGGCCTGTCCGCCGACCTGTCCAAATACACCGACCTGCATATCTTCGCCAAGGAACATCCCGACCGTTTCTATCAAATGGGCATGGCCGAACAGTTGCTGATGAGTGCGGCCGCGGGTATGGCCCGCGAAGGCTTCGTGCCTTTCGCCACCACCTACGCGGTGTTCGCTTCGCGCCGCGCCTATGACTTCATCTGCATGGCAATTGCCGAAGAAAACCTCAATGTCAAAATCGTTTGTGGGTTGCCCGGCCTCACTACCGGCTACGGCCCAAGCCACCAGGCCACCGATGACCTGGCGATCTTCCGCGCCATGCCCAACCTGATGATCGTCGACCCGTGCGATGCCCTGGAAATCGAACAGGCCGTGCCCGCCATCGCCGCGCATCAGGGGCCGGTATATATGCGTTTGTTGCGCGGCAATGTGCCGCTGGTGCTGGACGAGTACGACTATAAATTCGAGATCGGCAAGGCCAAGCCCCTGCGCACCGGTAATGATGTGCTGATCATCTCCACCGGTTTGATGACCATGCGTGCACTGGACGCAGCCAAGGAACTGCAAGCGGACGGCGTCGATGTCGCCGTACTGCACGTACCGACGATCAAACCACTGGATGAGCAAACCATTCTTACCGAGGCAAGGAAGTCAGGGCGACTGGTGGTCACCGCAGAAAACAGTTCGATAATTGGCGGTCTCGGTGAGGCCGTTGCCGGAGTGCTGCTGCGCAACGGAGTGACGCCAACCTTTAGGCAGATCGCCTTGCCCGACGCGTTCCTCGATGCAGGCGCCCTGCCGACGTTGCATGATCGCTATGGCATCTCCACTCAAGCCGTGTCTGCTCAAATCAAAGCCTGGCTTTAACGGCGAGGACAAGGCACCTGGCAACAGGTGCCATTGAGTTCGATGCAAAGGGAGGGGAACGTTGAAGCCACATGAACTGCTAGATCCCGAATTCCACAGTTTTCTGATCACTGGCACGGATCAATGATCGATCGGTACACTGCCGGCCATCAGGGAGCGCGTCCATTCAACCTATAGGACTCAGCATGTTGGCGCTGATGCGATTTTGACCCAAGGTGTTCAACTGCTTCTGCTCAATTTTTGAGCAGGAGAACACAGGGTGATCAGCATGGAAATGATGGGCAAAATTCGGCGCATGTATTTTCGCGACAAGCTGTCGCTGCATGAGATAGCCAAGCGTACCGGGCTGTCGAGAAACATCATCCGAAAATGGGTCAGAGAGCCCGAAGCCACTCAACCGGCGTACCATCGGTGCGTATCCTTCAACAAACTCAGTCCGTATCAGCAGACACTGGAGCAGGCGCTCAAGGCCGATTCGTTGGGCAAAGCACAATCGCAGGGGCGCCAAAGCACTCTTCGAACAGATCAAGGCCGAGGGTTACGACGGCGGCTACAGCCAGCTCACCACCTTCATACGCTCATGGCGCGGTGAACAAGGCAAATCCCTACGGGCCTTTGTCCGTTGACGTTCGCACTCGGTGAGCGTTGAGACCTCCTCACTGCACTCCGCTTTTATCTTCCGGCCGAATATTCAAGCTGATAAATTCGAATCTCATGGAGCATTGATAGCGCAATGACATCACGGTATAACAGCCACAATGCAGCGGGCCCCTCACTTCCAAGCAATGAATCCGGGCCGCACAAAGCTGCAACATGGCTCCCTGAATCGATAAAAAAAAGAGGGTACTGGGCTCAAGATTTTATCTGTTGAACCGACATAGAGGCAAATCGTGGTCGCTTTGAGCACCACGCACTAGCAAACGTTTGCACAGAGATAGTAAACGCTGACGTGAGAGGCTTGTCATACAAGCCCTCTAGGGGGTTGTGCAGGACGCTTAGCACCTTGGAATGTGATACCTGATTATCGGCTGCCAGATAAAAAATCAATAAATCAACAAGCCAGGATCTAACCGGTGAAAAGCATCCACTCCCGTACTGACGTGTCTCCCGTGTCGCGTAACAGATTGTTCGCCCTCGAACAGCGAATGCTCTTTGATGGTGCGGCGGCTGTCATTGCCGACAACGCCGTGGTGCCGCGTAGCGGTGCCGAGGACGCCCATGTAGCGATCAGCGGCGTCAGTGTCAGCGATGATACCGCCACACAGCACATCACCTTGAATGCCAGCCACGGTACCTTGAGCCTGGCGAACACCAATGGACTTACCGGGCTGACAGGCAATGGCGGCGCGAGCATCAGCTTCAGCGGCTCGCTGGCGGACATCAATGCCGCCCTTAACGGCATGTCTTTCGCGGGCGACCAGAACTTCAATGGCAGCGCCTCGTTTACCTTGACCAGCGACGACGGCAGCAGCATCACCAGCAAGACCATCAGTATCAACATAACCCCCGTCAACGATGCACCTGCGATTTCCGGCAGCGGCCCGGCGCTGCAAGTGGACGAAGGGGGCTCCGCGAGTTTCTCCGGGGCAATCAACACCGCAGATGGCAAAGGTTTCACCCAGGCCAACCTGGGCTTGAACGATGTCGATAACGTGCAGCAGCAGGTCATCGTCAAACTCACGTCATTAGCCAGCGACGGCACCTTGCTGCTCAACGGCAAGGAATTGGGTGTCGGATCGAGTTTCTCCATCGACCAGATCGCCAACCTGAGCTATCGCCACAACGGCGACCAGGTCACGGCCCCCGCAGGCCTCACGGACGCCTTCACCATCACCATCGATGACGGTGCCGGTGGCGTCCTCCACGACCAGGTCGTGCAGATCCACATCAATCCAGTCGATCAGGCGCCCACATCGAGCGGCACGATCACCATTATCGAGGGTGAGCAAAACGTCAGCCTGACCGACAACGGTAACCTGATCACGCCCGTCGGCACACCGCGCGGATCCATTCGGATCAGCGATCCGGACCAGGCCCCCGGCGTCGATTTCAGCTATACGCTGGCCTCCCTGCCGACCCATGGCACGCTGTTCTATGACGGCGTGGCGATTACCAACCCCACATTCGTCATCAATGACCTGAGCAAGCTCACCTATAGCCACAATGGCAGCGAGCCCAGCGCGACGGGCACGACCGACAGCTTCAACCTCAACGTCACCGACGACGGCGGCGGCACGAATACTCCGAAGACCTCGACGTTGACCGTCAACCTGACGCTGCTGCCCAACAACGACGATCCCGTTCTGGACCACAGCATCACCCAGACCCTGAACCCCGGAGAAATGACACGGGTGGTCACCAGTGCCATGTTGCAGGTCACCGACACCGACTCTTTCTCTTCCAGCCTGAGTTATACGCTCACCGCGGTACCCGACAGAAACGTGGGGTACTTCACCTTGAACGGTAATCTGCTGGTGGTCGGGTCGAAATTCACCCAGGCCGACGTCAACGCTGGCAATGTGGTGTACCACATGCGCGCCTATACCGGTACGGCGCGCACCGACAGCATGAGCTTCACGGTCAAGGACGGCGGCGTTCGCCTGTATCCAAGCTCACGCGATGGCGGCATCTACGACACCGACGACGCCAACAGTACGCTGACGGTCAATACCTTCAGCGTCAACGTGCCACCCGAGATTGCGACGGCTCCTGGCGCGATCCCTGCCGATCCACCGTCCAATGCCATGCCCGTCGTCGGTGGAGACAAGACCGCGACGCTCAATGAAGCCGGCACTTACACACTGACCGCCGCCGACCTCAATACCACTGACGATTTCACCGCGGCCGACGGGCTGACCTACCGCGTGCTTGTTACACCGGGCAGCGGCACCCTGCTGGTCAATGGTGTCGCGATCGGCGCCTTCGGCACGTTCACTCAAGCCGACGTGAACAACGGGCTTGTGACGTTCCAGCACAGCGGCGATGAACACTTCGTCGACAGTTTCCAGTTCTCTGTCTCCGACGGTACATTGACCACCGCGACCGAGAGTTTCAGCCTGAACATCGTGCCGCAGAACGACACGCCCACCGCGGTCAACGATGGCCGGGTATTCACCGCCGAAGGCGGCACCGTCACCATCACCAACAGCAATATCGTGGTCGCCGACTCGGACAGGCAAGGCGATGCCGGCGGCGGCACTCAATACGCCGAGACCAACGATGTGGTGCTGCAAATTACCGTGCTGCCGCAGTTCGGCCATCTGACCCTGAACGGCGTGAACGTCACGCTGAACCAGGCGATCACGGCGGCGCAACTGGCGGCGGGCAACCTGAAGTATGTCCATGATGGCAGCGAAAACTTCACCGACAGTTTCACTGTCGTACCGGTGGACGATCAGGGCGTGGCCATCGCGGCGGGCACCAATCAATCGAGTACCGGCGCGGCCCTGGTCGTACCGGTCACCATTTCACCGGTCAACGACGCGCCTGAATTCAGTGCAAAATCCCAGTTGATCGACGGTGAGGCCGGCGCCATCCGCGAAGGTCAATCCGCTGTCATTGGCGGCGCCACCGGCTATGCCAATGGCGATGGTTCAGGGTCGGTGAATGGCCCGGTGGCAGGTGCGCACCTGGTCTACAGCGACGACGACAACTCAAGCGTGCAGCGGCAATACCGACTCACCGCGATTCCGCAAAACGGCAACCTGATGCTCAATGGCGGCGTGCTGGGACTTGGATCGGTGTTCACTCAGGCCGATCTGGACGCCGGTCGCGTCACTTACCAGCACAACGGCAGCGAAACCAGTCACGACTCGTTCTCCTACGTCGTCAGTGACGGCGATTTCAGCGCCAACGATAACGGCTCGTTTGCCCAGGGTGCCGCCGCCACCGCATCGACCTACAACATCGAGATCCTGCCGACCAACGACAAGCCAACGGTGACCGCCCCCGGCAGTGCTATCAACCTCGACAGCACCACCGCCAGCAACAATCCGGTCGGCGGCTTCGTGGTGGGCGACCCCGATGACCTGGGCGGTAGCCCCAGCACACCGGACTCGGTGCAGGTCATCGTGCGCTTGACCCAGACTGACGGCACGGCCTTTACGGCCGGTGACTATACGGGCGTCACCCTGTCGGTTGGCCTCGGCGGCGGCGCTACACGCGATGGCGATAAAGACGGGAATGGCGATTACCTGGTGCTGCGCGGCACGCGCGCCGAAGTCAACGCGGCGTTGGCTACCCTGACCGCCAGCGTCAATGACCCCAGTAACGAAGATCACCAATACCGCATCCAGGTCATCGTCGATGACCGCTTGCGTGACGCCGGCGGCAACCTGACCACCGGCGCCAATGGCGGCGACGAAAACCAGGCGGCAACCCCAGGGGGCCCCGGCCAACCGATATCCGCCGTGGAATTCAACGGCTATGCCGACAGCGTCGCCAGCACTGATCTGAACCTTGCCCAGGCCAGCGTGTTGATTCGTGTTTCCACCGTCAATGACGCGCCCAGCGTCACAACCCCAGCCTCTGTTTTGATCAATGAAGACCGTCGAACCGCCATCAATGGCCTCACGGTGGTAGACACCGAGTCCACTGCGTTCGACGCCCCCGTCTCCGTCACGGTCAGTGTCCCAGCAGGTCAAGGCATATTGGGTATCGCTGGCACTGGCGCACAAACGTCCATCACCCTGGCCTCAGGTCGTACCGTCACCATCAGCGGGGATAATAGCAACAGCGTGACGCTGGTCGGGCGAGCCGACGATATCCAGTCGCTGCTCAACGATGCCAGCAACGGCTTGACGTATACCGGCGCGACCAATGCCAACCATGACGCCAACGGCGTGGCGGCAGGCGATGTCACGCTCAGTGTGCGTATTGACGAAGGCGCCGCCGCCATCGGCGGTGACACCGGCAGCGGCAGCGTCGCGCCGACGTCTCAGACAAGCCAAGTTGCCATCACCTTGCAAGCAACGAACGACGCGCCAACGGTAACAGCAGGCAGCGGCAACCTGGCGATCGGCCAAGGTGGCGTAGCAGTGGCCGTGCCCGGGTTCGTGATCGCCGATCCAGACTACAGCGATGGCGGCGGCATCACCGCGCCCACTGGTGAACCCAACTCCCCCGAGCAGGATTTCGTCCAGGTCACCGTGCGCCTGACCGACGCCAACGGCGTCCCATTGAACCAGGCGGCGTATGCCGACATTATCGTCGGATCGACCAGCTCACCGACCGAAGATCACACGACTTTCGAGGTCGACGACACTTACTCCGGCACAGGCAATGCGTTGGTGATCCGGGGCAGCCGGGACAATGTAAACGCCTATCTCGCGGGACTGCAGGTCACGCTCAGTGGCAGCCTTGCCAACACCGATACCAGCTACAAGGTACAAGTGATCGCCGACGATCGCATGCGTGACGTAGCGACCGGCACGCTGGATCCTGCTGGCTTGGCCAACGGCGGCCTGAATCCTTCGGGCGCCACGGTAGCCACCGCGCCCACCACCGTCATCGACCCCTACGCAGCGCTGCCTGGCTCGCTGGCGCTCAACATGGCGAGCAACACGCGCAACCTGTTCGTCTCCAGCATCAACGACCCGACCATCGTCACGGCGAGCGATGTCACGGTCAAGGAAGGTTCGACGACCCTGAACCTGACCGGCAGTGTGGGCGGATTCTCCGTCAGCGACCCGGACGCCAACGGCGCCAATACCTTTTCGGCGACCATTCATGTCAGCCAGGGCGTCATCTCCGGCGTGGGCGGCAGCGGCGGCACCATCGGCGGACTTGGCAGCGACACGATCACGATCACCGGGGCGACCGAAGCCCAGATCAATACACGCCTGCAGGCCCTGACCATCACCTATCCGACAGCGACGGGCGCTCCGGCGGGGACCGACTACACGGGCAGCTTTACCGTCACGGTCACCGTCAACGATGGTGGTAGCATCGGCCAGCGTCCCGGCGTCCTGAGCGGCGATACCAACGATGCCAGCCAGAACCCCGGCGACTTTGGCTACGCTGACGCCACCAGCGCCCAGCTGATTACCACCCGCACGATCAACGTGACAGTGACCCCGGTCAACGACGCACCGCTGGCCTCGGGACTGAGCACCGTCCAGACCGTGACCAAGGGCGGCAACCCGATCCGCCTGGACGGCGACGGCACAGTGACCGTCAGCGATACCGAGCTGGATGTGAATCCGGATAAATGGATGGGGGCGTCCCTGACCATCGGCCGCAACGGCGCAAGCAATGCCAACGATGTCTTCGGCTTTTTCGACAGTGATACTGGCAATGACGCGGTCGGCGTCCAGCTCAATGGCAACGACCTGATCGTTGACGGCGTGACCGTCGGTACCGTCAGCAATGCCTCGGGCAGTTTGCAGGTCACGTTCAATGCCAATGCCGACCGCTCGGTGGTCGGCAAGGTCATGGGCGCGGTCACCTACAGCAACACCGATCCGTCGACGTCAACCAGCTCCGACGTGCAAATCGAGTTCGTCCTCAATGACGAGAACCCTAATACCACGGACAGCGGCACTGCCGGTAGCGGCCAGGACCAAGGGGCCGAAGGGCAGAAAATCGCCACCCAGTCGATCACTATCCACCTCAATACCGCGCCCGTGGCGGTGGACGACGGCCTGCAAACCGTCCAGCAAGGCGATTCGGCCAGCGGTAACGTGTTGCCCAACGACAGCGATCCAGAGGGCAATCCCCTCAGCGTCAGCGGGTTTACCGTCGCCGGTGTCTCCGGCAGTTTCAATCCCGGGGACACCGCAACCATTACCGGCGTCGGCACCCTCACCCTGAACGCCGATGGCAGCTACCTGTTCACACCGCTGCCGACCTACCATGGCGACGTACCGGTGGTGACCTACAGCATCAGCGATGGCATGGGTGGAACCGATAGCGCCGACTTGACCATTCGCCTCAATGCCCCGCCCGTGGCGGTGAACGACGGCCTGCAAACCGTCCAGCAGGGCGATCCGGCCAGCGGTAACGTGCTGCCCAACGACAGCGACCCGCAGGGCAATCCCCTCAGTGTCACAGGCTTCACTGTCAATGGTGTTGCCGGCAGCTTCAACCCAGGCGACACCGCCACGATCACCGGTGTGGGCACCCTCACCTTGAATGCCGATGGCAGCTACCTGTTCACACCGCTGCCGACCTACCACGGCAACGTACCGGTGGTGACCTACAACATCAGCGATGGCGTGGGCGGAACCGACAGCGCCGACTTGACCCTTCGCGTCAATGCCCCGCCCGTGGCGGTGGATGACGGTCTGCAAACCGTCCCTCAAGGTAATCCGGCCAGCGGTAACGTGTTGCCCAACGACAGCGATCCGGACGGCAATCCCCTCAGCGTCAGCGGGTTTACCGTCGCTGGCGTCGCCGACAGTTTCAATCCCGGGGACACCGCGACCATTCCCGGCGTCGGCACCTTTACATTGAATGCCAACGGCAGCTACCTGTTCACCCCGTTGTCGACCTACCACGGCAACGTACCGATGGTGACCTATAGCATCAGCGATGGCGCGGGCGGAACCGACAGCGCCGACTTGACCATCATGGCCGACGCCAGGCCGAACGCCAACGATGACGGTGTCTTGCTGACCGACCGCGACACGCCGATTCCGTCCATCGATGTGCTGGGCAACGACACCGATCCGAACGGCTCCCCCTTGACGGTTACCCACGCCGAAAGCCCGGACGGCAACGTTTCGATCAATCCCGACGGCACCCTGCATTTCACCCCGGCACCCGGTGTGACGGGGGATGTCCTCATTACCTACGTGATCAGCGATGGACACGGCGGCAGTGACACCGCCCTGGTTCGGATTCACATCAACGAGCCGCCCGTGGCGGTCAATGACGGTGTCCACAGCGGGCTACAGGGCGATCCGCTCAATGGCACCGTACTCGATAACGACAGCGACCCGGAGAACGACGCGATTCATGTGGTCGACTTCAACGTCGATGGAATGGCCGGCACCCATGCGGCAGGCAGCAGCGTGGTGATTGCAGGTGTCGGCGTCTTTACGCTCGAACGTGACGGTAGCTACCGATTCGTGCCGGACAACAACTATCTGGGCGCGGTACCGACGGTCCGTTACCAGATAACCGACGACCATGGCGGCTTCTCCACCGCCCAATTGAGGCTGCGCATCGACTCGTCGACGCTGCCGTTGCCGCCGGCCTCCCAGGTGACGTCCGATCAACCCGCGCCGCCGGGTGGCGTCGAACGCTACGACTACCCGGACTGGCACCTGGATCTGCTGAGTGTGCAGCGCTCGATGGTGCCTAGTTTGTTCGTCACGTTGCCTGTAATGGACTCTCAAGCACAGGCCCGTGACCGACTCGACCCACTGTTGTCGGGCTACGGCGCTGCCATCAGCGGGCAAACGCAATCGGAGTCGATTGGCATAGGACTCGGCTTCGTGCCGGACCTGCACGTCACGCAGGCCGTACAAGACTCGCAAAAAACCGTTGATTACCAGGAACGATCGCTCAAGTTCAAGGACAGCGAATATTTCACCGGTGGCGACAGCCTGTTCGATGACTTCAACACATGGGTGCCCCACGTTAACGAGGCCTCCGTGAATGATGGCAAGCCTCACCAACCCAAGACCGCCGACTCTTTCAGTGATCAAGTGAAGAGGGCCGCAACGGAACGTCAGCCTCACTTGTTCAGTGACAAAAATCGGTCGCCAGCGCCACAGCGCAAAGGCTGAATCCACTTCTAGCACCCTATGAAAAACGGTAATCAAATGCGTCTGATGAATAAAAGTCGTTCTGTGCTGGTCCCCGGTTTCGTCGCTGCCGCCGTGCTTGTTGGTTTGGCGGGCTGCTCTGTCGCCCCGCAGCCGTTAAAAGATGATGAGGTTCATCAGCGTGTGGCCGGAGACCAACTCCAGCTTTACGCTGACCAGGAGCCGATCAAGGGACCGTTGACCTTCGCCGATGCGTTGGCGCGCTCGCTCAAGTACAACCTGGACTACCGCCTCAAGCTGATGGAGTCGGCCCTCGCTGCCGGCCTGCATGATGTTTCCCGCTACGACATGCTGCCCAAAATGCTGGTGTCGGCCGGTTACGCCTCGCGCAACAACGAGTCCGGCGGTACAAGCGTCGGGATCGAGACCCACACCGTTTCGTTGATCCCCTCCTCCTCGGTCGAACGCGACCGCACGCTGGCCAGTGCCGAGTTCTCCTGGAACCTGCTGGACTTTGGCGTCAGTTACTACCGAGCCAAGCAAAGTGCCGATCAGTATCTGATTGCAGAAGAGCGCCGTCGGCGCGTGATGCAAACCGTCCTGCAAGACCTGCGCACGTCCTACTGGCGCGCCCTGGGCGCCCAGCGCCTGGAAAGCCAGGCCGACGATTTACTTAAGCGTGTGCGCGTCGCCTTGGGTAAATCCCGCGAGGCCGAGGTGCAGGGTTTGCTGCCTCCAGCCCAGGCCCTGGCGTACCAGAGTGCCTTGTTGGATGCGACCACCTTGCTCAACGCCCGACGCCAGGACCTGGAATTCGCCAAACGCGAGCTGGCGGCGCTGATGAGTATCCCGCCCGGTAGCCAGTTCACGTTGGCCGAGGAAAGCGAACCGTCGCTGCCCGCCGTTCCAGCCGACATCGCCAAGCTTGAGGAAATTGCCTTGCAGGCGCGCCCTGAATTGCGCGAAGAGGATTACCGCAAACGCATTTCAGCCGACGAAGCCCGTCGTCAACTGTTGGCCTTGCTGCCAAGTCTTGGCATCAACATCAACAGCCATTACGACTCCAACAAATACCTCTACAACAATAGTTGGGTCGACAGTGGCGTGCAGTTGAGCGCCAACCTGTTCAAGCTGGCTGCCATTCCGGCTACGCAAGACGCCAGTGAATCCCAGGAAAAGACCGACAATGCTCGCCGCCTGGCGCTGTCGATGGCGATACTGACGCAAGTGCGCATTTCGGTCGAACGCTACAAGCTGGCCTTGGTCGATTACGATCTGGCCGATCAATCGAGCCAGGTCGACCAGCGCATGGCCAAGTTCGCCCGCGCTTCGCTGACCTCGCGCACCGACTCCGAGCTGGAAGTGATCCGCACCGAAACCCGCGCCCTGCTCGCACAGTTCCAGCGCTACTCGGCCTATGCCACCGCGCAAACCGCGTTCGGGCGTATCTATAACTCCTTGGGTCTGGACGTGCTGCCTGAAAACTTCGACGACTCCAGCAACCTGCAGCAACTTTCGAAACAACTGCAAAAAAGCCTGAGCAGTTCGGAACGGCAGGCGTTCACCACAGCGGTAGGTGAGTTGCCATCCCGGCAACCGATGGCCATCCGACTGGAATACCCAGGCGATGCGCAAACGGCCAACGGCATGCTCGACATCGCGCGCCACGCGCTCGAACGTAACCTGTTCGTGCTCACCGAGAAGGCCCCGCAGACGCCTACACTGGTCATGCAATTGCATATCTCCAACGTTCAGGACGGCATCCGTCGCGGCCGCTGGAGCGTCAGCCTGCTCCGTGCCGACGGCAGCGTGGCCGGCACCAGCGACTACCAAAGCACGTTGCGGGCCCAGCCAGATAAAAACTCATTGAATGCGTTCTGCGAAGCCGCCACGGTGGCGCAAATGCCGAACCTGAGAGAGTGGCTGAAAACAGCCTCCATGCAGGTCGCTTCGAAATGAGCATCCGATGCCGTTGTCATTCTTTTTTCATGCTGACCGGCTCGTTGCTCGTCTTGGCGCTGGCCGGTTCATCGGCTTGGGCACAAAACGAAGCCGACGCCGGCGTGCGCGTGCTGCTGGTGGCCGATCAGGAAACCACCCTGGCCAGTCAATTGGTGGGCCGGGTACGCGCGGTCAACGCGTCGCTGGGCTCGGCGTTCCGCAAGGGCGATGTGCTCGTCAGTTTCGACTGTGACGAGCAGGCCGCCCGCCTGAAAATGGCCCAGGCCGACCTGAGTGCCGCGAAAGAATCCCATGATGCCAAGCTGCGCCTGCAGGGGTTGCAGTCTGCCGGCGAGGTGGAGGTTTCACTGGCGGCCAGCGCGGCGGAAAAAGCTGCGGCCCAGGTCGCCCAGTACCGTGCCCAGCAACAACAATGCACGGTCCTCGCGCCGTTCGATGGACGTGTCGTCAAGGTCCAGGTCAAGGCTTTCCAAGGCGTTAACCTGGGCCAACCCTTGCTCGACGTGATCAGCAACGGGCCACTGAAAATGCGCGTGAACGTGCCCTCCCGATGGCTGACCTGGCTCAAACCCAAGCAGACCTTTCAGGTCGATCTGGGTGAGACCGGCAAACGCTATCCGGCCAGGATCAATGCCATCAACGCCCAGGTCGATGCCGTGAGCCAGACCATCGAGCTTGAAGGGGTGATAGAAGGCCAACCCGCCGATTTGCTGGCTGGGATGAGCGGCACCGCGTTATTTGAAGCACCGCAATGAATGCACCCACCAATCCTGTGAACCCCGTCGCGGTGTTGCTGCATCTGGAGCAGCGTGCGCAAGAAGCTCGCAACACCACAGAGCTGGGTTTCGTGATGGTCAACGAAACCTGGCAGCTTTTGCGGTATCGCCAGGCGTATCTCTTCGTCAGCGATGTGCTGGGCAAGCCGGCCCTGAGCAATGTCTCGAGCCTGGCCGTGCTGCCGGAGGAATCACCGTTCACCGTTTGGCTCAAGCGCCTGGCCCATCATCTTTGGCGGCCGCCTGCGGTAGCGGCCGACTCGGCTCGTTTACCCACTGTGCGCTTATGGCAAGCACCGCAGCTTGCCGAGGGTTTCGCTGAGGGCTGGGCGGAGTGGATGCCGATGCATCTGCTGTGCATGCAACTGCCCGGTCGCGACAATTCGCGCCGTGGCATGCTGCTGCTCGCCTGCGACACCGAGCCAGACGAGCACACGCAGGCGTTGCTCGCCCGACTGGGGCAAACCTATGCGTACTGCCTCGCGGCGCTGACTGACAGGCGCCCTACGCTGGGTGCCCGTTGGCAAGTCTGGCGACGACGCCCTTTGCATATGTTGGGATTGGGTTGCGCCCTTGCCCTGGCGCTGCTGTTCCCGGTCCGCCTGAGTGCCCTGGCGCCGGCCGAGATCGAAGCACACAATGCCATGGCCATTGCCGCCCCCCAGGACGGCGTAGTGCGTGAGTTTCTGGTACAGCCCAACCAGATGGTAAAAAAGGACCAACCGCTGTTCAGCCTGGATGACACCACGCTGCGCAACCGCCGGGCAGTGGCCCGGCAAGCGCTGGAAGTCGCCCGCTCCGAAGCGCTGCTGGCGGCGCAGAAAGCCTTCGACAACGCACAAAGCAAAGGTGAATTGGCCGCCCTGAATGGACAGGTGCAGGAGAAACAGGCCGAGGTCAGCTGGATCGATGAAATGCTCGAGCGCAACATGGTTCGTGCGCCACGCGACGGCATCGCGATTTTTGGCGACAGCAATGACTGGATCGGCAAACCCGTGGTCACGGGGGAACGCATCATCCAGCTCGCCGACCCGCAAGATGCCGGAGTGCTGGTCTGGCTACCAGTGGCCAATGCGATCAACCTCGATGCCGGCTCCGAGATTCGTCTGTTCCTGCATGTGGCGCCGCTGTCACCGCTGACCGCGAGCCTGGTCCAGACCAGCTATCAAGCCACCCTGTCGCCGGACAACATACCCTCCTATCGGATTCGTGGGCAGTTCCAGGGCGATGCCAGCCAGCTGGCGCGAATCGGTCTCAAAGGCACCGCCAAGCTCTACGGCGAACCGGTGCCGTTGATCTATTACGTATTGCGACGTCCCCTGGCCGCATTACGTGAATGGAGCGGTCTGTGAGTGAGCTGGACTTCACGGCCCCGTCGCCAGCACCCTCCACCCGGCCGACGGCAGAAAATTCGAGCATTGAGCTGCCAGAACACCTGCCTGCAATACGGGACGACCTGCGCCTGATTCCGGCGGCCACGCAACGTAATGGCTCGCCGGCCTGGATGATTCAGGACCCGGTCGGTAACCGCTTCTTTAATATCGGCTGGCTCGAATTCGAGATGCTGTCGCGCTGGTCGTTGGGCAGCCCGACCCGGTTACTCGACGCGTTGGCGACGCAAACGCCCTTGCACGTCAGCCGGGCGGAGCTGGCCGCCTTATTGACATTTCTGAGTCGCCATCAGCTGCTGCATATCAGCGACGTGACCGGCACTCGCCGCCTGGAAGAAATGGCCAGGCAAGGCGAGCACACGGGCTGGCAATGGTTGCTTCATAACTACCTGTTCATGCGGGTGCCGCTCTGGCGTCCCCAACGTCTGCTACAAAAAACCCTGCCATGGGTCGCGCCCTTGTTCAGTTGCACGTTTCTCGGCTGCGTTGCCGTCGCCATCTTGCTTGGCCTGTTCCTCGTCGGGCAGCAATGGGACATGTTCGTCGCCAGCTTTCAACAAAGTCTTTCTCCCGAAGGGCTGGTCGGTTACCTGATAGCGCTGGCCGTGACCAAATGCCTTCACGAGCTTGGGCATGCTTACACAGCCACCCGTTATGGCGTGCGCGTCGCGCACATGGGTGTGGCGTTTCTCGTGTTGTGGCCGGTGCTCTACACCGATACCAGCGAGTCATGGAAACTGGCCGACCGACGTCAGCGTTTTCACATTGCCGGCGCTGGCATTCTCGTGGAAATAATCATTGCGGGAATAGCCACCTTGGGCTGGGGCTTGTGTGAAAACCCGATGCTAAAAAGCGCCCTGTTCTTTCTCGCCACCACCAGCTGGATGATTTCGCTGGCCCTTAACGCCAGCCCGTTCATGCGCTTCGATGGTTACTTCTTGCTGTCCGACCGGCTCGACCTGCCGAACCTTCATGAACGGTCAGGGGCATTGGCGCAAGCCTGGATGCGCCGTCACTTGTTTTCCTGGGACGAACCAGACCCCGAAGTCATGGCACCGCGCCTGTGTCGGTTTCTCATCACCTTTGCCGTGATCACGCGAATCTATCGCCTGGTGGTGTTTCTCGGGATCGCCGTCGCCGTGTATTACCTGTTTTTCAAGGCGCTGGGCATTTTCCTGTTTCTGGTTGAAATTTCCTGGTTCGTCATTATGCCCATTCAACGTGAACTCAAGGTCTGGTGGCGGCGTCGCAAGGAACTCCCCGCGCGCCGTGGCCTCATGCTTTTACTCGGACTCGGCGCGCTGGTGCTGATGGCCGCCCTGCCTTGGAGCACTCAAGTGCAAGCACCGGCATGGCTGCATGCGGAAGTCCAATACACGCTCTACAGTCCTTTGCCTGCAAGGCTGCTGGAGATGCCACCAGCCGGACAAAGAATCGAAGCCGATGCAGTCCTGGCCGTTCTCGACTCTGCGCAAATACGTGACAAGGCCGAGCGATCGCGCAAGGCGGCCCTCGCCTTGCGTGCACAATTGGATGGGCTTATGGGGACAGCGAACGGAGCAGAAAAATATGCTTCGATTGCCAATCAGCTCAGCCGTCAGCAAGCCGAATCAGCGGCGCAGTTAGCGGAACTGCAACGCCTGACGCTACGCGCTCCAATGGCGGGCATGCTCACGGATGTCGACCCCTCCGTGCAGCCTGGCGTCTGGGTCAAACCCAATCAGCCGTTGGGGGTACTGGTCAATCCCGATAGCTGGACGGTAGAAGCCTTCGTCCGTCAACAGGACCTTTCACGACTGACCATTGGCGCCCGCGCGCGCTTTTATATTCACGGCGACAGTGGCAGCGCGCTTGAAGGAAAAATTGTCAGCATTGATGATTCACGTACCCAAAACGTTCCTCACCTCATGCTGAGCACGGCCTATGGTGGACCGATCGCCGTTTCTGGTAAGTCGGACAGCAGCCTGCAGGTTCGTGACGCGCTTTACCGGGTCAGAATCAATCTGGGCGCCCCGCCCGCTCAAATGATGATGCGGTTAGGCAACGTTTCGATAGAGGGTACCCGCATCAGCCCGGTTGCCGAGTTATTCACCGACACGTTGTCGATCTTGGTTAGAGAAAGCGGCTTTTGAAATCAACGTGCCCAGGACAAATCGGACGAACAGGACCGATATACCCCCTTGAGGCATTGAAGAGCACCTCCAATGGCTAGTGTCACTTTGACCCACACCTCAATGCCAACCTCGTCCATAAATGGATTCGGGTGCATGCGCATAAAAACCTGACACTGCAAACTGCTTCATTCCAGTCAACGCTGCGCGCCAATAGCGACGCATTAAGCTCTCCCACCACGACCCGCATCGACTCGATCTGACTTGCCACCGACGCGAGCCGGCATTTACACCGCCCGCAAGCCAAGGGTTAAAACGCGCAGCAGCATTACCAACGTGACACTCGACTTCAATAGCTGACGGAATGAAATCCAGACCAATCATCGTTCCTGATCGCTCACCGCCTTGGTATAGGCCGCCAACGCTTGACCGCGTTCCAAGTCGTTATCGGCATTTACACACTGGGTGTAGGACATTAACGATGTCTTGGTATCGATGATCAGGTGTTGTTTATGTGGTAGATAGATGATTGCATGGGAACGTTGCCGGCCCTCTTCAGTGGTGAAGTTGACTTCCCGTTTGTAGTCGATGCCGAGTCGAAGGCCTGAATTGTCCAGTACGTTCTCCAGCATCAGCTCACCCAATTACGGCGGGATTTTCACCCACAAGATTGCTCCCATGCTGAACGCACACACAAAAACCGGGCAAGCCCGGTTTCTGCAAACGTATCGACTAGACCTTGAAGTCTAGTGGAGTGAGCTTTTTCCACTCGACAGTTCCACTTCCACTACGTGATTCTTACGCACGATGCGCGCCAGCGTGTCACTACCAAGCGCCAGGCGCTGTGGAAGTCTTGGGGCGTTAACCAAGGCCACCATGGCCTTGGCAAACTTCATTGGATCGCCCGGTTGTGCATGGTCGGCATGCTTAGGCAAATTCGCGCATCTTGCCAACGGTTTCGTCGTAGTCCGACAGTTCGAGGGCAGTCTTGTAGCGGATGGTGTGTTGATTTCCCTTGGAATCTTCGTAATTCATTTCCGCTGGAACGACATAATACACGGGGGGAATTTCACTGTGTGACACGACACAAGCTATATCCAATTGGCCCCCAGTGGTACTCGTTGATCGAAGGCCCCCACTGAACTTCTAGACTCAAACGGCAGTTGCTTGGGCAACCATCAAGATACCCAGCAGGGAAATCAGCACATTGTTCATTGATACTCCTCCACGATAACGGCAGTCGCTTAGACTTTGAAGTCGGTGGAGAGAGCCAGCTCTTTCCACTCAGCCAGTTCCGCTTCGACAAAGCGGTTCTTCTCACCGATACGCGCCACGGTATCGCTGCCCAGCGCCAAACGCTGTGGCGGTTGCGGCGCGTTGACCAGGGCGAGCATTGCCTCGGCAAACTTCACCGGATCGCCCGGTTGTGCGTGGTTGGCGGCTTCGGAAAATTGACGCATCTTGCCGACGGTTACGTCGTAGTCCGACAGTTCCAGGGCGGTCTTGATCAGCGATTGCTCATCCAGGAAGTCGGTGCGAAAGAAACCTGGTTCGACCACCGTGGCGTGGATGCCCAGAGGCGCCAATTCCTGATACAGCGCTTCGGTGATGCCTTCCACCGCGAACTTGGTGGAACCGTAGACGCCCCAGCCCATGTAGGCCTGATAACCGCCGATGGAAGAGATATTGATAACGTGACCGCTTCGCTGACGACGCATGTGCGGCAGTACGGCGCGAGTAACGTTGAGCACACCGAACACGTTGGTCGCGAACAGACGCTCTGTTTCGCTGGCACTGGTTTCTTCCACCGCACCCAACACACCGAAACCGGCATTGTTGATCACGACGTCGATGCGACCAAAACGCTTAATACCTTCTGCAACAGCCTGATGGGCTTCTGCCTCGCTGGTCACGTCCAGACGTACCGCCAGCAGATTTGGGTGATCGCCCAGATGATCGGTGATGTCTTGTGGTTTACGAGCAGTGGCAATCACAGCGTCGCCCGCACGCAGAGCGTGTTCTGCGATGAGGGTGCCAAAACCACGGGAAGCTCCAGTAATGAACCAAGTACGCATTTCAACTCCTCCTGGCAGCGACCCGAGCGTTATTGCCGGGCCTTCTCGATGAGTTGATGCCACTTTAAAGCCGTGTTACTGATGTGATAATCCCACTGATATTGCATGACTTTGTGAAAGGTACTCACAAATGAAATCTCCCACCACAGCCGACCTGACTATCTTTCTGTGCATCGCCCAGCACCTTAACTTCAGCCGGGCAGCGGTCGAACTCGGTCTGACGCCCTCGGCACTAAGTCACTCATTGCGAGCTCTGGAGAATCGCTTAGGCATACGCCTATTCAACCGCACAACGCGCAGCGTGGCGTTGACTGACGCCGGGGAACGACTTTTCACACGGCTGAAGCCCGCCTTCCGGGACATCGATGATGCCTTGGAAGACCTTAATAGCTTTCGCGACAAGCCCTCAGGGAACCTGCGCATAACAGCAGGCCGACAGGCATGTGAGTTGGTGCTCTTGCCGATCATCAGCCAATTCCTGAAGGAGTATCCGGATATCCGACTTGAGATCGTCGAGAGTGACGCGTTGGTGGACGTGGTAGCAGGCGGCTTTGATGCAGGGGTCCGCTTCGGTAACCGTCTGGAAGCCGATATGGTCTCACTGCCCATCGGGCCGACCATGCGTTCGGTGGTCGTTGGATCACCTGTGCTGTTTGAACAGCATGCTGTTCCGCACAAACCTGAGGATCTACATGGCGTGCCGTGTGTCCGCCATCGGTTCCCCAGCGGATCGGTGTATCGATGGGAATTCGAACGTGGTGGGATCGCTCAGGAAATCGAAGTCAGCGGCCCACTGACTCTTGGGGACGTCAGCCTGATGGTCGGCCCGGCACTGCAAGGCGTGGGCCTGGCTTATGTGTTTGAAGACATGGTCACCGAGCATCTGGCCGATGGCCGGTTAATCCAGGTACTCGCAGATTGGTGCCCCTTCTACCCGGGCTTGCACCTGTACTACCCCAGTCGCCGCCATGTACCCGCACCACTCAAGGCGTTCATCGACTTTGCCCGCTCGGCGCGACAATTGAAGACGTAGCTGCGCGGAAAAGCTGCCAAGAATATTATCGGCAACATTCGCTGAGAAAGTGTTAGGTGGTCACCTGTGCAGACTTATTGAGACGGTGCTACAGATAATTGATCGCTTCAGTGTCCGGAGTACAACCAGACGTCAGAATCACCTTGATGGATTGGTAACGTTCATCACGGTGGCCGAGGAAAAGGGATTCTCCAACGCCGCCGTGAAGCTCGGAGTTTCCCCTTCAGCAATTAGTGAAAGTATCCGGGGGACTTGAGCACCGTTTGGGACTGGTGCTGCTCAATCGGATACGCGCAGTGTCTGTCTGACCGAAATTGGCGAACGCTACCTAGAACGCATACAACCGGCACTGGAACAGTTAAATAACGCTCCAAGAGCTCGGCCGAGAGACCAGCCAGTCTGCTGGTCTGCTGTGAATCAATGTTCCGCGAGCTGCCTACTTGATTGTGCTGCAACCGATTTTGCGACGCTTCATGGCCGATTATCCCGAAATTAACCTGGAAACCCGCGTTGAGAATTTGTTGGTTGATATTGTCAGCCAAGGATTCGACGCGGGTATCCGCTTCGGCAGTTCGGTTGAGAAAGACATGGTTGCCATACCGATCGGCCCTCCCCTAAAGGCTCAGGTCTGTTGGCGCCGACGCCGAATTGACATAGTTGCCGAGATGTCACTGAGCCAGTCTGATTCCTCGCAAACCATTACCTGTTCTAGATTGGTCCTATTTGAGGAGGGTCAGTCTTACATCGGCACGTGGGTAAATTCGGCGTCGGCGTCAACAGGCTTGGACATTATCTGGGCTTTTCCTTCAACTTGCGGCTTGTGAGTGTGCTGCTGTCTCAAGCATTTCAACCCGCTTCAGCAGGTAACTGTTGAATCGCCGCATCTCTTCGTATTTATCCTCTAGATCAAGCGAGCTATCAATTCGAGCGATAATTTCACCGTTCATGCTTCGGTGATTGTTCTCCGCCGCCAAGTTGATCCGGTCACGTAGCCCTTCCGGCAGGCGCAATACGAACTTATCAGCCGTCCTGGAGTTGTACGGCATCTGAGCCGTTGCAGTTTTGGTGGGCATGTAGTCTCTCCATTTTTCCTATGGTCAGTCGTAATCGGACAGGAACGTCATATTGATAACATCGGAATAGACGCCTTCCACCCAAGCGACCTGTTGTTGCCACAAGTCACGGGCGCTCAGTTCAAGTCCTTAAGCGCGAAAGGCGGCTGGCCGGTCAAGTTTTCAAACTTCGCCAGAACCGCGTTCTGGTGTGCCGACAGCCGGTAGGTTTGCGGCAGGCACTCATTGCGACATTCCCTGTTACTCAAAGAGTGCTTGGACGCGGGCCAGTACATCGTCAATCACCACCTCGGGTGCCGATTCAACGCGCTTGACGCCACGGGCCTCAAGGTCAATGGTGCGAATCTGGTTACACAGAACAACCCCCTGTGTCTCGGTGCCTGAACCGCTCAACGGCACCGCAAAACCGGCGTACCGAGCAAAGTCACCGCCCTGCATGATCGGCGCAATGACTGCGAGGCCAGATGCGTTAAAAGCCGCAAGTGTAAGGATTAGCGCCGGACGAAAATCACCCTGCTGCTCGCGGCCAGCGGTTGGATTCAGATTTAGGCGCACAATGTCCGCCCGGTTGAATTTGGCCCGCTTCAAACTTCACGTCCTATTGGCTGCATGCCGTTCCACCCGGCCAGCTCCGCAGGCTCAGGCGCATTCAAATCACACTTGGCCATCAGATCAGCCAATCGATAATGCAGCTTGGCTTTAGCCGGTTTGAGCGTCATCACGTCCGCGGACGCATCGAGAATTAGCACATCACCGCTGGACAAGCTCATTTTCTTGAGCACGGTTGCTGGCAGGCGAATCGCCGCGCTATTGCCCCACTGCTGAATTTTTACTTCCATAAAACACCTTGAAAAGTAGATACACAGTAGATACCTGCTGCGCGAAACGCAACTACATTGTTTAAACAAAGTATCTACAATGCCAGTTCATAAACCCGTCGTATAGTGCTCTGATCAACTGGTGGATAAGGCTTGCTGTAGTCAAGTCGAGCGTGGCCGAGAATGACTTGCCCGCTGTCCAACATACGGTAAGGGTCGCAGGAAGTGGGCGGAAATGTCCGTGGAGCACTGTGGACCATCGGTGAAAACGACGGCCAGGCTCGATTGAAGAAATTGGACATCGGTTAACCATTTGCACACAAAAGGCCCGTCAACAGTCATGTCGAGGTGATTCGGGGAACCAGTCCGGTCACCTCATAGGCAGGTATCCGTTATGGATTCATCCTGCGCTAAAACGTTTTTACACAGCCTCGGCCAAGAGCGAACACACTCTCAGGCCACGTAATCCACTCCAGAAGCATCATTATTAATTTTTTATGGTCTAGGCTAGACGAACTGCATCACTCATTTTTGCCTGCGCTCTTGGAGAACTATTAGAATGGACTCACAAATCGTTACTTCTATCATTTTTTTAAGTATGGGGGGATTGCTCCTTTTTGGACTCTTGATCTCTATGTATTAAATCGAGAATCCCGCTCTTGAACGCGAGTCTGGTCGAACTCAGGCTCGCGCCACCTGCTACAACGGTCGCAATCCTGTATCCAAGTTCTTCCTAAAACCCCACATCCAGCACCACACTGTCCAGATAGGTTCCCGGTGGCGGCGTGTTCTGGTCGAGGTAGATTTTGGCGTTGTAGTTGAAGATCTGACTGCCAGTGCCCAAGCCGTTGCCGGGGTTGACCTCGGCATCGGAACTTGTGCGACGCGCCGTGCTGACACTGCCCCAACGAGTGCTTCCGGCACTCTTGAAAATGTCGTAATCCAAATAATTGCCGCCTGAGATCATTCGCCTGCGCCCGCCCACGCCGACAGCATGCTGTCCGTCGTCCAGCCCCACCGTGTAGGCACTGCCCTTGGTGCAGACCAGGTTGATCGTCTGGCCAGTGACGGTGGAGAAGGAGCTGATTGCCGAGGCACTGCCAAAGCTGATGTTCGGCGCAGTGATCGTGCAATCGTTGTCCACGGTCATATTGACAGTCAGACTCGTGGAACCGCTGTTGATGTCTCGCCCCTGACAGCTGCCACCGCCACCATAGTCATGGCAATAATCCCAACTCCAGAAAATGTTGAGGGTTTCAGAGTAAATCCCGGCCGCCACGTTGCTGCCGATGATCGTATTCAGATAGATCGGTACAGCCTTGGCAACCGTTGGATTGGAAAGCAGGCCGAGGTCATCGATGATCGAGTGTCGGGCGAAATCGAACGCTACGCCGCGAGTGATCGGATAGCTGCTGCTGTTGTTGGCAAACAGTGTGTAACCAATCACATCACTGGTTGGCCCGACCACCCCTGCGGTTGCCGATGTAATGGTGACGTAAAAATGATCATCGCTGGCCAACGGCGATACCAACGAACCGGTGCAACTCAAACCGGCATGGGTGGTGGAACTGGTTTGCAAAGTGGTACGCACCGCGATCGAACTGAGCGAGCCAAAACCCGCCGGTGAAGTACTGGCCACCTCGCACAAGGCATCGGCCTGACACGGCAGAAAAATCGCCATCAGCCTGATCACTCTACCCGGCCATCCATCAGAAAATTGCACACCCACCTCCCTGTTCTAATCAATGCGGTTTCATTGGCATAGCAGCGGCCCGATCAACGGCACCTGGTCCTGTTGCATGTCCAGCGTGAACTGCGCCTGGCAAGTCCGGCCATCGTCCAAGGTCACCTGCAAACTGTTGTGCTCTTCCAGGTTTTCCAGATAAACCAGCCCGTCCCAACCGACCACGGCGTGCGTCCCGCTCTGCTCGTGCCGCACGCCGCTGCCCAAGGGCAATGGGTGCTGCTGCGCGTCCACCAACACAACACTCGCGGCAATGATCCGACTCAGTGGAAACTCCAGCAGGTAACCACTGCCACGGCGCACCGCGACTCGTTGTTCAACATTCGAACTCTGCACATTGGTCGGCAAATTCAGTGGGTCGATTTCATATTTGCCGCGGTAATAGGCGCTGCTCCATGGCACCAGCAGATGACCGTTCTTATCCGTCTGGCCCACCCGTTGATTTTCGTAACGCACCGGGATATCGGCAAAGCCACCCGTGCTGACCACGACGAAAGCATCATCGATACGATTGGCAACGAACACTTGATGGTCCATCCACACCAGCGAGCCGCTGGCATCGGCCCAGCGAGTCTCGGCGTCACTGCTGCCGTAAATCCCTGCCTGCAATTGCACCGACTGCAGGCGCCAGGTCAGGTCGGCCTGGCGATAATCCGGGCCTTCGTCGTGGGCATAACCGAGGTTGAAGCCCACGCCGCCTGCACTAGGCACCGCGCGACTGTAATTGACGCGCTGGCGGTTTATGCCGGTCTTGCTGCGCTCGCCACTCATGCTCAGAGTGCCACGCAGGTCGAACGGGATAACCAGTTGCGCCTGCATCGCCCAGTCGCTGTCGCCGATCTCACGATTGGCCGACACGTAAAAACTGGTATTGCGCCACAGTGGCTTGCTCCAGGTCAGATTGAGTAACCGGGTGCGCGAATCATCCGCCGCTCGCACATCGAAGTAGCCTGCGCCAAGGCTGCCCCAGCCGTTGAGACTGACGCTCAGGGTCAACTGCTCGCTGCGCTGGCTGAGGCTGACATAGGGGCTGTCGACCACGGTCAGGTCGGCGTACTGGTCGCGGCGCTGCATACGCTGATAGGCAACGCTGTAGTGCTGACTGCTGTATTGATAACCGAGGCTGACTTGCTGACCGCTATTGCCGTCGAACCGGCTTTGACTGATCGCCGTGTTGAGCACGCCGAAATTGCCCACGCGCAGGTTGCCGCCAACGCCACCAAGGGCCAGCGCGTCCGAGGCTTCGGCATGGGTTTCGAGGGTCAGACTGTCGTTCAGACCGTAACGCAGGCTGCCGGAGGTCACACCCGGACCGTAACCGAAATCGCGGATCCCGAAGTCACGACGCAGGGTACCGGCGGCCACCGAGAAATCCATCAGGCCTTTTTGCAGCAGGTTGCTGGTGACATAAAACGGCACGGTGGTCGAGACCTGTCGACCGAGGGCATCGGTCGTGACCACCACTGCTTCGCCCGCACCGTTGATGAACGGAACGTTGGTCAGCGTGTAGGGACCGGGCTGCAACTCGGCGCTGCTGGACTTGTAGCCGTTGATGAACAGGTCAACCGATGAAGGTACCGCCGCTTCCCCGGCGAACTGCGGCAACGGGTAGGTCACAAGGTCCGGACGCACGCCGAAATCGCGTGACACTTGCACACCGCCCAGGCGCACCGAACTGCTCCAGGGCAAGGCACCACTGATCAGGTCGCCCGCCTCGTAAGTCAGCAGGCGTTCATCATCGGAATAACGCCAGGTGGTGTCGTAACGCCGATAACCATTGTTCAGGGTGTCGTTACTGATTCCGGAAATCGTGCGCCGGTATTGCCCGGTGTTGGACAGCGTGCCCCAACTGTCAAATAGTCGCACTTCGTTCCAGGCCGCAAGGTAGGTGCCGCTGTCGTCGGTGTCATTGAGGTACAAGTCGTAGTTGAGCAAGGCACCAAAACTGCTCAACGCCGCGGTGCGCGGATACGCCTCTTGGCTGCCGACAAATTGTTCCGGCAACCAGTCCGGCGGGACGGTCAACAAAAGCCGCTGCCCCTGTCTGTCATAGTCGCTTGTCAAACCTTGCAGACTGTCGAGGGCGACCTCAGCGTTGAGTGCTTGCGGCAATTTCATACCGATTTCGCGTAACGCCGCGACCGGTACAAAGAAGCGCCCGCCACGCTGCTGCACTGCCACCACACGCCCGGTGTTCATTTGGTTGATCACCAGTTCCAGAAACAACTGTGCGTCGGCAATCGACTCCGTGCCGCTGGGCGGTGGCGGCAGGTCACCCGCCAGACCATGGTGGACGAATATCAGACAGCACAACCCGGTCGCGACCCACAGCGGAGGCCTGACATCACGAGCCCGATCCTGGCTCACCACTGCTTTAGGTCCGTCAATGGACACTTCCTTCCTGTGGCACACGGCCTTGGTTTGGTGACTGTCAGTCAAGTCCTGACAGCCCCAAAAAGATCGCAGCCTGCGGCAGCTCCGGATTTTGCGTAAACTGATAATTTAGGGGGTACGGTCCACACTGCTACCACTGCCTTGGCGCAATACTCTGAACCTGCGGCGCGCCATTCACCCGCGCTTGCAATGCCTGATCCCCACTTACCGGTTCTGATACTGGCCAACGCATGATCGCTCCCGGCAATACATAGCCGAGCAGCCCTTCAACCACTGGCCGTGTCTGTCCACCCTGTTTGAACGCAGCATCGGTCAATCGTGCATGCACCGCGCCCTGATTGCGCACCTCCATGTAGGAACGGCCATCGACCACCACTTTTCGCCAGCTCAGATCAGGCACGCCGGCACCTTTGGGGTCGCGTTTTCGGGTCATGTCTTCTTTGCTCCACAAACCGACGCCGTAGGCAAACAGCGGCACCGAATAACGCATCTGGAACCGAATGGCTGCAGCGGTTTTGCCATCTTCAGCCGTCACGGGTCTGGCCGACGGGATTTCATCGATAATGATGCGGTAGGCCAACTCCTGCCCCGGCGGTATGTCGCGGGTACGAGTCAGGCGCACGAGCTGCTTCTGGCCGGGTTGGATCTTCGCGACCGGCGGGCTGCCAATGACATCGCGTTGGTTCTGATATTGATCGCTGAAACCATTCTGGCTCCAGGCAAACACGCGGATCTGTAGATTGGCCGTTTCATTGCCGCGATTTTCCAGCCACAGCGCACTCGCTTGTTGATCAGCCTCGAGCACCGGATCAATCGGCCAGATCAGCACCGAACTGGCCGCCTGCACCTTGACCCCGCCCAGCAAGACCATCGCCAGCACAGCGCAACGCGCGACCGGTAACCTGCGGAAAGGTGAATACATATGCCTACTCCTTATGCCTGACAGGCTTGATCTAAATCGCCGAACTACCAAGACAGCAGCACCTGCAGCACGTCGCTATAAGTCCCCCCAGGCTGATCACCCGGTAACTGTACTTGTCCGTAAATAGGCAATCGGATGTTATTCGCGTCGCTGTAGGCTACTGCAACGCTCTGACCGATACCCAGGCTCTCACTGAAGGCTGCGTCACTGAACAACTGATAAGCCACCCGAGCACTGCCACTATTGAGCTGCAGATGCCGCCCACTGCTGTTGTACTGGCCACCATCGACGCTCATGTTCAGGGTCACGCCTGGCGTGCATTGCAACTGCACACCGCCGCTCAATTGCACTTGCACGGTGTTGGTCGCCAGCGCCGATTGGGTGCCAAAGTTGAGGTCGCCATAATTGGAACCACCACCCGTCACCAGGCACCCCGCCGTCACTGTTGCGCTCACCTGAAAGCTCTCGCTGGTCACCGCCGATAATGGCAATGGCAAGCTGGCCGCGCAGAGCAGGATTAAGGCGGCACAACCATAATTGGCCATCGCACTAGAAAGTCAATTCAACAGCGACGGAATCTGTATAGGTACCGGCGGGCAAGCCGGCCTTGCCCAGGGCCTTGCCGTAGATATTCACGGTCTGGGCTGCACCGGTACTTTCTGCAAGCGCGATCACCCCGTCGATCGCCAGGACCTGTGTACGACCAGCGTCGGTATACAGGTCGTAAGGCACGAAGTTGCCGCTACCATCGGCCAATGCTCGGGTGCCCCCGACAGATTCGCCGTCATTGGTGCCAGCTCTGACTGTGACGGTCGGTGTGGTGCCGCTGGAGCAGAGAATCGACAGCGCGCCGCCGCCACCGGCGAGCACTGCACCGTTCGCCGTGGTGAATAGACTGCCGGTGGTGCCGAAGTCCAGTGCACCGAAGTCCACCCCGCTAGTCCCCCCAGCACCGTTGACCTGACAACTGTTGCTGAGGGTCATGCTGGAGGTGATCTGACCGGTCGTGGTATCTGCCTGAGCATTGCTGGCCAGCGCCAGAACGAGCACCGACAAACCAATCCTTGATACAAGCATATGCATGATGTTCATCCTCTGAGGTTTACCAATCCAGCGTGACCTTCAGGGTGTCGGTATAGACTCCTGCTGGGACCGCGCGGGTATTCGCGACCACCGAGCCGAATACCGGGATTGGTATCTGGGCTCCATTGGTAACAGCGAAATTGCGTTGTTGACCGATGCTGTAGCTGTCGCCACCGGACGCATCGAGGAACAATTGATAAGGAATGGTCTGGGTACCGTTGCTCAGACGCCGCGTGGTGCCGTCACCATGGGCGCCGCCATCGATGGTCACGGTGAAACCGGTGACCGAAGGATTGCAGGAGACTTCCAGCGTGCCGTTGCCGGCATCACTCAGGTTGGCATTGATCGGGTTGGTCCAGGTCGGACCTTGCGCACCAAAATCCAGCAGGCCGAAATCGCTGAACGAACTGCCAGGGTTGGCGGCGCCATTGGTCACTTCACAACTGGCGATGATGGTGAGCCGCGCATCAATCTGCCCGCTCATCGCCGCTTGCGCCTCCTCAGCCAGCAGTAGAACTGTGCCAAGGGCTATCACCACCCAACTCTTCATCGTCTCGCACCGATCCTAATTCCATCAGGATTCAAACATTGGCCGTCCGCTTGCGAACGACATTTCCTTGTACTGCCCGAATCCATCGGGCAGGTGTCACTCAATGCCTTGCTACCAGCTCACGGTCACTTTCAAGAGATCGGAATAACGGCTGACACGGGGGATCTCGGCCAGCCGTTCGATACGGGCATACAGAGGCAAATCCACCGTACCTGAATCCGGCACCCGCCCACTCAAGCGCACATTCACCGGCAGCGGAATCTGCCGTGCAGCGTCTTGATAGAGGCGATAAGGAATGGGTTTGCTGTGCTCTGCACTGCCTGCCAGATAGCGGACCTCGCCGACGCCGCCATGCAGGCCGCCGTCGACCTGTAATTGGTAAGGGGTATCGGGATTGCATTCCAGGCGTGGCAGGCGTGTGTCAAGCAGTGCTGCGCTCAATGGTCCTGCCGGATCGTCCAGGCGGGCGGTGCTGCCGAAGTCGAGCACGCCTAATTGCTCAATGCCCGCCTCGCGCTGTTGACCGACCAACTGGCATCCGCGCAGTACATTGACCCGGACCTCAACCTGAAACTCCGTAGCCAATGCCGTCGCACTGAGCATCATGCTCATGACCGCCAAAAACCTAAGTCCATTCACAACCTCAATCCTTTTGAGGGGGGATTCTCGGGTTGAGGTTAGCACCCAAGGAAAAGACATCCAGCCAAGGGGACAAACAACATGTCAAATCCGCTTCTTTGAGACGAAGGGCTACCTTTCGTGTAATCAGTGGACCTGTGGCACGGTTTCTCGTGGGAGGAGGCGGTTTTAGCTGACTAGGTAATTGGACTCGCCACTAACCATTCCAATATTGCGCTCGATCACTGCTACATAAATCGTGATTGAGATGTCGGCCAAACTGATTGAACCTTGGTTCAGGGTGAGTCTTACCGCCCCTAGAATTTAGTTAAGTGCAAGATTCAATACATCACTTTTGACTTAAATGGGAATCTAGCCTTCAATATTGAATTTACCAGTTGCTTCGCTCTTTACTCAATAGTCGCTACTTTGCCATCGAAGTGAATTCGTTGAGCTATGCTTACGCTGGCATTAATGGCCACTAAGGATGGAACCTGTATGTATTCATTTTTTTATATCCAGAACTTAATTGGAGTGGCCGAATGAGCAGCTTGGTAACTTGCGTCAATCGGCGCATCTTGATCGTGGACGACATGCCGTCAATTCATGACGATTTCCGCAAGACTCTCGGCCCGGCAGCGAGTCCCGAAAATGGCTGGGCATCTGCTGAAGAAGCCCTGTTTGGCAGCACTCCAGCCGCTGCGGTGCAAGTCTTTGAACTCGACTCCGCCTTTCAGGGCCTCGAAGCCTTGGACAAGGTCGAAGCAGCTTTGGCCAAGGATCTACCCTATGCCATGGCCTTCATCGACATGCGCATGCCCCCCGGCTGGGACGGCCTGGAAACCATCGAACGGCTCTGGCAGGTCGACCCCAAATTGCAAGTCGTTCTCTGCACCGCGTATTCAGATCACTCCTGGGAAAACATCGCCGAACGCCTGGAACTGGGTGATCGCCTGCTAATCCTGAAAAAGCCTTTCGATGCCATCGAGATCCGTCAGCTGGCCTGTGCGCTGACGGTCAAATGGCAAATGGCCGAAGACGCCACCCTTAAAATGAACCTGCTGGAACAGGCTGTCGAAGAAAGGACCCGCGAGCTGTTCGACGCTAACATCATCGTGCAGAACAGCCCGACCATTCTGTATCGGCTGCTTGGGGAGCCGTCGTTCCCCTTGACGTATATCTCTCACAACATCACCAAGTTCGGTCATGTCGCGGCCAATCTGGTGGCCTCTGCCGACTGGGCCCGGGAGCTGATTCATCCCGAAGACCTGGAAAAACTCGACGCCGCCATGGCCCAGGTCCTGGACCGGCATGCTGTCGGCGCCTCCATCGAGTTCCGCCTGCGTACCGGTGATGGCCTGTGGCGCTGGGTGGAAAATCGCTATGTGCCGGTACGCGATGACGACGGGCGTTTGCTCGAGGTGGAAGGGATCATTATCGACATCAACGAACGCAAGCAGGCCGAAGAGCACATCACCCAGCAGGCACGCACCGACGCGCTGACCGGAATGGCCAATCGCGCGACACTCACTGAGCGTCTGCATCAAGCCTTCGCCGCCGCCCGCCGTGGCGCGATGGGGTTTGCGGTTCTCTATCTGGACCTGGATCACTTCAAACGGATCAACGACAGCTTTGGCCACACAGTGGGGGATTTGCTGTTGCAGGAGGTTGCCCGACGCATCACGGCTTGTGTGCGAGAAAACGACGTGGTGGCACGCCTGGGCGGTGACGAATTCACGATTCTTCAACTCAACGTCAGCGACCCGACCCAGTCGGCGACCTTGGCCGCTAAGGTTCGCGATACGTTGGGGCACCCCTATTCGATCGATGGCAGTAACCTGCACAACTCGGTCAGCATCGGCATTAGCAACTATACCTGCAGCAGCGTCAGTGCCGACAGCCTGCTGGACCAGGCCGACATGGCGCTGTACCGCTCCAAGGATCAGGGCGGTAACCAATACAACTTTCATTCCGAGGAGATCAATCAGGAAGTGCTTGACCGGTTCACTATCGCCAACGAATTGAAAATGGCCATCGAGCGGAACGAACTCGAACTGCACTATCTGCCTGAAGTGGACCTGAGTTCAGGCAGGATCCTGGGCATGGAGGCCCAAGTGCGCTGGAACCACCCTCAGCGGGGGCTGCTGAATGCTGACACCTTCCTGCCCGCCGCGGAAAAAACCGGCGCCATCATTGCCCTGGGGCATTGGTTGCTGGACCGGGCCTGCCAGCAGATGCGGCAGTGGCGGGATCGGGACATGGCGCCGCCGGTGATCGCGATCAACCTGTCCCTAGCCCAGCTCAAAAGCGGCCCGGACCTCATTTATGACGTGCTGCGCACCACCGTACACTGGAACATTTGTCCCTGGGATCTGCGGTTCGACGTCACCGAAGCGACCTTGGCGCAGACCAAGTGGAGCCACAACGATGTGCTGCCGCGTCTGTGCGCGCTGGGGGTGAAAGTCGCCATCGCCGACTTCGGCACCGAATACTCATCATTTGACTACCTCAAAACTTATAAGATCAACCACATCAAGATCGCCCAGAACTTCATTGACAATGCCATCCGCGACCCGGCCAGCGCCACGACCCTACGCGCGATCATCAACTTCGCCCGTGAAATGGGAATCGGGGTGATCGCCGAAGGCGTGGAAACTCAAGAACAACGTGACTCATTGATTTCTACAGGCTCGCCTATCACGGCGCAGGGCTTTTATTTCAGTAAAGCCGTTAGCCTCCTTCAAGCCAGCGAGCTCTTGCAGATCGGCAGTATTGAGCCGGATGGAAACCGTCAAACTACCAGGTCCTCATCCGGGGCACAAAAATGACTATGTCTACTCGTGTCGCTAACCGGCGAATTCTGTCATTCCAAACGCATTGATCAACTATGCAGGAGACCAGACTTTAGAGTTCTACAACGTCGCGCCGTCCGCTCCGGACGCGCATGCCGGCTTCGTGTTCATCAGCGCCGACAGCAAGGGCGGCGTGGTGGATATAAACGACTGGCAGCAGGTAACGCTCACCCCCGACCTGGCGCGGGAATGGCTGAATCCAGCTGCGCGCGGAACAAATAATGCTATTACAGGGGAACCGCCGGAGGCTTTCGAATGGTTCAACGTCGGCCGCTCTATCGGTAATCTCCGCAATCAGCAAAGCGGCCTGATCAAATCCCAGCGATCCACTTATCTGAATTCCTGCTGAATCTAAAAACTATTAGCAGCTTTGATCGCTAAATCAGCTTATCCAACGCGCCATGATTACCCGCTCGCCGCTGATATCAACCTTTTGCCTTGGGCTGGTTAGTTTTGGCTTAACGTATGCGGTGAAAGCACACTGTTTTTCAACCAACTACAAACCAAACAACAGCCCAGTAACCGATGGTTAATTTGACCACTCTCTCTGTCGACAGAGTGGTCCATCCCCATTCAGAATATACTTTTAATAAATGCCGCGATTTTCGCAAAAGTTTGCTTGATCGCATCAAATGCGTGACCAATCCAACTTGGAAATGTTCTGATTGCATTAACTATGAAATCAGTGATTTCATTAATAACACCTGAAATCCCCTTCTCAACAACATTTGCCATAAAACTAATAAGCGCATTTTGCTCTGATGGGCTCATGTTACAGCCAAGGTCTTCTGCTTTATCATAGGCTTTATCAATCGCGCTATTTGCATTATTTATCGCATGTGCCTTGCTTTGCTCCATTTGCTGCTTGAAGGCCGCACTGGCATTGGCATCTCTCGCACCATTCATGTACGTATTTGTAATGGTCGTAATCTCATTTTGAGCTTGGTCAGCGGTGGCGGTGGCGCCTATATTGGCCACAGCCTTTATTTGCTGCAGAGCATCATCAAGTGCATCACTATTAGAGATTGGAAGCGATCCCAATTGCTCACCCGCCGAAAAACCGATGGTACCTCCAGACGGATTCGCGATGCTTTTGTGGGCCAGTGCGCGCTGCTTTTTCAAAACAGCCAGAAAATCGTTTGAAGCGACAGTTGCAGAAGTCATGTCCATTTTTCCTTGTGCGATTCTAAAAGTGCTCGGAGTTTTCCTTTTCGCGCCTTCACTGTAGCAGAACAAAACGAATGGATTAGAACAGCCCACCTAAAGCCGCTGGTTCCCAGTTCATGATCACCAGCTCACCACTCACCTCGGCCTTTCCCTGCCGCAGATTGGTCGTGGTGTAGCGGATGTCCAAGGTCTCGTAGTGGAAGCCCTCAAACACCCGCCGGATGTCCGGGTGATCGTTGATACTGACCATCACCTTGCCTTTGGGCGCATGAAGCCCGCCATGCGCTCATGGCTCTCGAACGGAAAGTCCACCCTATACCCAGCGGTCTGCCAGTAAGGCGGGTCCGCAATGGAACGTATGGGCACGGTCGTAGTGTTCAGCGCATTCCAACCAAGGAAGGTTCTCGACGGAGGTGCCGGACAGGCGTTTGCAGGCAGCCGAGAGGTTTTCCTCGATCCGCAGCAGGTTGATCGCTGGGCCGGTGGTCGGGGTACCGAACGTCTGCCCGGTGACCTTACCAGCGAAGGCATGGTGCTGCAGGTAGAAGAATCGGGTGGCGCACTGGATGTCGGTGATGCATTAGTGGGTGAGCGCACTCAACAACCGCTTTGATCAACCAGCCATTAACCTCGCCCTGCGAATGCGCCGCGCGCTGTTGCAGACCTCTGAGGAGGAGGACTGTGAAGCCTGGGCATTCGCATTGGCTGAGCGGGTGGAAGGTATCGACGCGTCGCCCCCAAGACTCTATAACCGGTAGCCGGATGCGCCTGCTCGATGAATTCATTGATGCTGGCCTCGACGGCCCACTGGGTATACAGGCAATGGCGGGGTTGCTTGAGTTGTCCGAAGGTTATTTCATGCGCGCATTCAAGAACGCGACGGGCAAGAGCCCTCATAGCTATCTAATCGACCGACGCCTGACCAAGGCCCGAGCATCGATGCGCGATTCGCGATTCGCGATTCGCGATTCGACCGCCAGGCTGTCGGAGATCGCACTCACCTGCGATTTTAACTCCCAAGCATACATGACGGCCGCTTTCAAGCTACGCCTTGGAGTCAGTCCAGCGCAATTGCGAAGGCGTTCGGCGTACAGTCAAAGCTAGGTAATTGACCGTTTGGTTACAGGCAGCAATGGGTCCAGAGTGTGTAAAAACGCTTCGCCAAAATTGAAGTGTGCGCGTCTATCTTAGATCTGAAATTTATCGGCATGTCAGCAGATGTGGATTTCGCGTAGAAGCGCGATTTCTAGTCCGGTACCTACCGCGCTGAAAAACGTTTTCACACAGCCTCGACCCAATGCGGCCGTTTCGTTGCTTGCTAAGGCATGTCATAGCTCAACGAACTGCAAACACCCCTGTTGACAGGCTGTGAGAATTTCTTGCGCCAATTGGTCATCGGCCACAGCTCGAGCTAGTGCCAAGCCCCCAACCATCCCTACGGCAATTTGCAGAGCATGCTGGCGTGTATCCGTCTCTGTCGTCGATTTCAGTCCGGACTCTAGACGTGTGATGAAAGCTGCGAGCACTTGGGTGTAGCTCTCCTGGATGGCTCCGTCCTGCTGAACAGCATCATTGACCATGAAGGCTAACGGGCAGTGTATGCGGCTTGCATCCCGATGGTCCATGCGGAGATAGTCTTTCACTACCTGCTGCAAACCATCTTTACCAGTGCCGATGATCGACTGATACGTCGTTATCTTTTATTGCTGGTTTCACCTGCGCAGCCATCACGCCATGTCGATAGAGAAGCTGTGGCTACGATTTGGGCATCACGCCGTCGCGTGGGCGACCGCGGGTTAGCGAAAAAGTCAGTACCGACTCAATTATGGAGAGTGCGGGATTGACCCGGGGGGCCTTCTATAGTCACTTCGCATCCAAAACGGAGCTTTTCGACAACCCGTACTCGGAGTCGCTGTTCAGAACGTTGAAGTACTGCCCGCAGTGGCCGCAGAACGGATTTACCAGCCTGGATGATGCGCGTATCTGGGTGAGGGATTTATGACTGGTACAACACCGTGCATCGCCATAGTCGATCCGCTTCGTGACACCGGCCCAACGTCATGAGGGACAAGACCGGGAAATACTGGCTCAGCGCGATGCGATCTATGGGCAGGCGAGAGAAAAAAGACCGAAACGCTGGTCAGGTGAGACACGCAATTGGAACCCAATCGGGACGGTGTATCTGAACCCTGAAAGGGAGCTGACCGTGGTCATAAAGGTCGCGTAGCGAGACGGCGGACGCGACAACCACCTTGAAAAACGTCGGTAATAATTAAACAAAAAGCCAATAAATATACTCACCCCATCGACATTACCGCATCGTTCCAACAGCTCATCTAAAACTCTGCCACCACGCAAGCTTGCAAAAACACCACAACCGTCTAGGTTCATGAATATCTTCGCAAGCGTTATCAACCGCACATAAAACCAGCCCCTCAGGCGAGCGAGTCTATTCACCTAAAAAAACCAGACGCTGCTTTTAATCGCTGACACGGAATCAGTCATAAAAATCAAGAGGGATGCTTGATGAAGCGCAGCCGTGGGTATCGTGCGCTCTCGAAAAGAGGGCCTGCCGGACATTTCTGGATTTCATTGCTTTGCTTCTCGGGCCTGGTGATCGCCAGCTTTCTGTTGTTCGAACAACAGATCCAGAACTTCCTGGCCCATCTCAATCTGTACCTGCCCTCTACCCTCTCCCAGAAACTCAATTTGGCAATGTTGCTGATCGCCCTGCTGGCGCTGGACGTGGTGCTGCCGGTGCCTTCGAGCATGGTGGCGCTGCTGGCCGTGGCCATGCTCGGCAGTCTCGGCGGCTATCTGGTGATTTTCATTGGCCTGTGCCTGGGTGCCGGTCTGGGTTATGCGCTGGGGGCCGGCTATTTTCGTCTGCTGTCCGGCCGCCTGGGTCTGCATCAGCGCCAGCCGGGGCAGTTGGCGTATCGGTTGGGCACGCTGTCATTGATCTGCCTGCGCGGTGTGCCGGTATTGGCGGAAACCTCGGTGGTGGCCGCCGGCATGCAACGTTATCCGCTGCGCGCGTTTCTACTGGTCACCACCCTGGCCAATGCCGGCCTGGCACTGGCCTACAGCGCCATCGGCACCTTCCTCGTCGAGCAGAACGCGCTGCTGGTGACCCTCCTCGCCAGCATGGTGTTGCCCGGACTGTTTATCGCTGGGTACAGCCTGTTCAAGACCTTGCGCAGGCACGACGCGGAGCAACCACTGCACGGGCGCTTCGAGGTCAGTTACGACTACCCGGTGGTGTTTACCGATCATCTGTTCGCCCCATCCAACCCCTGTCTGCATCGCCAGCTCACCGCCCAGCACCGGGGACCGGTGACGGTACTGGTGTTCGCCGATGAACAACTGCTGCATAGCGCCCCGCAATTGCTGGAACAGATCGACGCCTACTTTGCCGCCCATGCGGCGGACCTGCACTTACAGGCCGCGCCAATTGCGGTGCCGGCCGGCGAACTGAGCAAGGACTCGCAGGTGCTGCAGCAGCTCTACAGCGACATGTTGCGGCATGGGCTGGACCGACATTGTTATGTCCTGGCCTTGGGCGGTGGCGCGGTGCTGGATGCGGTGGGCTACGCCTGCGCCACCTTCCATCGCGGCATTCGCCTGATCCGTATTCCGAGCACAGTACTGGCCCAGAACGATGCCGGCATCGGTGTGAAAAACGGCATCAATGCGTTCGGCCAGAAGAACTTGCTGGGGGCCTTCTACCCCGCCACAGCGGTGATCAACGACTTCCAGCTGCTGACCAGCCTGACCCGTCGCGACCAGATCGCCGGGCTGGCCGAGGCGGTCAAGGTGGCGCTGATCAAGGACCAGGCATTTTTCCAATGGATGGAGCAACAGGCTGACGCCCTCGCCCACTTCGATCACCCCGCAAGCCGCTATGCCATCCGCCGCTGCGCCGAACTGCACCTGGCGCACATCACCGGTGCTGGCGACCCCTTCGAACGCGGCAATGGGCGGCCACTGGATTACGGGCACTGGGCCGCGCACAAACTGGAAAATCTCAGTCACCACCGGCTGCGCCATGGTGAAGCCGTGGCCGTGGGCATGGCCCTGGATGGACTCTATGCCAATGCCCTCGGGCTCTTGAACGATGCTGACACCGAACGTGTTCTGTCCCTGCTGCTCAAGCTCGGCTTCAGCTTGTGCCCACCGGAACTGACCTTGAAAGATCCACAGGGGCGCTCACAGGTGTTGCTCGGGCTGGAGGAATTCCGCCAGCACTTGGGCGGGCAACTCTCCATCCCCATGCTCAGCCGGATCGGCGAGTCGGTGGACCTGCATGAAATCGATGCCGCGCGGATGGAGCAAGCGTTGCAGCGACTGTCCACCTACATCGGCCCGGCGTTCACCCTGAGCGAGGGCTGCGCGCAATGAGCCAGACACCGCTGAACCTGAAGACCTGGATGACCCTGGGCCGGGTGTCCAACCTGCCCACCGTGTGGACCAACACCTTGGCCGCCGCCCTGCTGGCCAGTAGCGCCGGTGCCCTGGCGCCGCCGTCGTCCCTGGTGTGGATTCTGCTGCTGGCCGCACTGTCGCTGTTGTATCTGGCCGGCATGTTGTTGAACGACCTGCTCGACGCCGACTGGGACCAACAGCACGATAACCCCCGCCCCATCACCCTCGGCCTGGTCAGCCGACAGCAGGTAGGCTTGGTCACTGGGCTGTTGCTGATGCTGGCCGCGGCGTCGGTGCTGGGCCTGAGCCGACTGATCGACCAACCGCGTTGGTTGCTGGGCAGCGCCACCCTGCTGGTGGGCTGCATCCTCGGCTACAACCTGCTGCACAAGAGATACGCCCACAGCGTCTGGCTGATGGGCGCCTGCCGCTCGGCCCTCTACCTCACGGCGGCGGCCAGCCTGGCGGTGCCACCGGAGCCGATCTGGCTCTGCGCCATTTTGCTGGGCGTCTATATCAGTGGCCTGACCTACCTGGCCCGCCAGGAACACCGCAACCAGTTGCTAAGTCGCCTCCCCCTGATCCTGATGCTGAGCCCGCTGGCCCTGGCGTTCTATTCCGACAACCTCTGGTTTTGGCCGGTGCTGTTGCTCTGGCTAGGCTGGCTGGGCTGGCACTACTGGCGCCACCTGGCCAACCCGCAGCACCGGCAAGTCCGCGCCTTTATCGGCGCTGGCCTGGCGGCCCTGCCGTTGTTCGATGCCCTGGTGCTGGCGGTGGCCAACCAGCCACTGGGCAGCCTGTTATGTGTTTTGGTGTTTTTCCTGCTTCCACACTTCCAGCGCTGGATCAGACCGACATGAACATGGACGTCACTGCACCGCCATCGGCGGCCCTCGAAATGCGCCACGATTGTCTCGCCGAACAACGCCAGGCCCTCACCCAGCAGCTCGATGAAGCCGAACTGCAGTGGTGGCGTCAGGCGCAGGAGCGGCTTGAGCAACGCCCGGACGCCAACACTGCTGCGCTCTTGAGTAGCCAGTGCAAGCGCAGCCTCAAGGAGCATGCGCTGCCCGACAATTCCTGCTGGAGCAACGTCCAGATGGCGCGGGCGTTGTTGCTGTCTCAGGTCCTGGAGCAACAACCCCTCGCCGGGCAATTGCCCTTGCTGCGCCAGCTGTTTCTGTGGGGCGACGATCAGGAAAAGATCGCCACCTTGAAAGCCCTCGACTGGCTAGATAGCCGCGGGCTTTGCGTCGAACTGGCGTTGCAGGCCGGGCGTACCAGCAACAGCCAGGTGTTTGCCGCCCTCGCCCTGGACACCCTCTACCCGTCGCGTCATTACAGCGAACGGGCCTTCCATCAACTGGTGCTGAAAGCACTGGGCATGGGGCTCGACGTACGACGCCTGCTTGGCCTGACGCAACGACACAGCGTCACCCTCAACCAACTGGCCCTCGACCTGCTGGACGAACAGCTCGCTGCCGAACGAACGGTGTCCGCCGGGCTGCCCCGGGTGATTGCCTTCGACCTGCTCAGCCCGGCGCAACACCAGCGTCTGGTCGGCCTGAGTCAGCAGCAACGCTTACCGCCGGAATGGCGTGAGCACCTGGCCGATACCCCACTGAACTGATACTCAACGGCTCCCCTCCCCTTGACGAGGATTCACCATGCTCAAGTACTTCGACCCGCATATTCATATGGTCAGCCGTACCACCGATGACTACCAGAACATGGCCGCCGCCGGCATCACGGGGGTGATCGAGCCGGCTTTCTGGCAGGGTCAGGCCAGGACCAGCGTCGGCAGTTTCATCGACTACTTCGACACCCTGTTGGGCTGGGAGCGCTTTCGCGCCAGCATGTTCGGCATCCATCACTTCTGCACCATCGGCCTCAACCCCAAGGAGGCCAATGACCTGTCGGTGGCCAATGAAGTGCTGGAGATTCTGCCGCGCTACCTGGTGAAAGACGGCGTCGTGGCGGTCGGCGAAATCGGCTACGACGACATCACCCCGGAGGAAGATCGCTTCCTCGCCGCTCAGCTGGAGCTGGCCAAACAATTCAATTTGCCGGTGCTGGTGCACACCCCGCACCGCGACAAGATCGGTGGCACCAAACGCACCCTGGCGGTGATTCGCGAAGTCGGGATTGCCGAGCACCTGGTGATCATCGACCACCTCAACGAACTGACCCTGCCGCTGGTGCTGGACAGCGACTGCTGGCGCGGCCATTCGATCTACCCCAACACCAAGATGTCGGAACAGCGCATGGTCGCCCTGTTGCAGCAGTACGGCACCGAGAAAATGGTGGTCAACAGCGCCGCCGACTGGGGCATCAGCGACCCGCTCAAGGTGCCGAAAACGGGCGAAGCGATGCTGGCGGCCGGCTTCAGCAAAGCCCAAGTCGAACAGGTGTTGTTCCACAACCCCGTGGACTTTTTTGCCCAAAGCGGCCAACTGGACAAAGCCCTGGTCAGCACCCCGTTGCCCATCGATCAGCGTCGGCAGTGGCAGGAAAACTCCGCGCTACGGGGCCAGGAACCGGTGATCAAATGAGTGCCGGCACGGGTTGGGCTGCCGCGCAGGTCGGTTATTGCAGCAATGTGCACCCGACCCGTGACCTGGCTGGGCTACGGTCCTCCATCGAACAGCATTTTCAGGGTGTGCGAACCCTGCGCGGGTTGAACGAGCAGGACAGTGGATTGTGGATCAGCGCACTCGCCGCGTCCGAATTACAACAGGCATCGGCTCGCACGGACTTCCTGAGCCTGCTGCAACGCAGCGGCCTACGCCTGACCTCGCTTAACGGCTTTCCCTACGGCCAATTTCATCAGGGCGCGGTGAAAGCCGAGGTGTATCTGCCCAGTTGGGCCGATCCGGAACGGCTGGCATACAGCCTGAATCTGGCGCGGATCCTCGCGGATGCCCTGCCCCCGGACTGTAAACAAGGGGTGATCTCCACCGTGCCGCTGGGCTATGCCGCTAGCTGGAACCCGGCCTTACAGCAGCGTGCCGAGCATCTGCTGCGCCAACTCACGGCCGCACTGGCCAGGCTGCATCTGGAGACGGGCAAGAAGATCGTGTTCTGCCTGGAAATGGAGCCGGACTGCGTGCTGGAAAACACCGATCAGACCATCGCCTTCTTCCACCGCTACCAAGCCACGGACCAGCACCATGAATACTTGGCGCTGTGTTTTGATGTCTGCCATCAGGCAGTGATGTTCGAAGACTGCTATCAATCGCTAGAAAGGTTGCGTCAGGCCCGGGTGCCCGTCGGCAAGATCCAGCTGTCCAACGCCCTGATTTGTCACCTGCCCCCTGAAGACGACAACCGGCGCGAACACATACTCAAGACCTTGAGCGACTTTGCCGAAACCACCTACCTGCATCAAGTGAAAGCCCGCGATGCGCAGGACCGGTTATTGGCCTGGGCGGACCTTCCCGCCGCACTCGACGATTGCGCTAAAAGCCCGGGGCAATACTCCGAACTGAGGATTCATTTCCACATTCCACTGTTCAGTGAACACTTGCTGCTGCCCGAGCTCAGTGGCAGTCAGATCGCCCTGTCGCAGACCTTCGACTTCCTGGTAGACCATGCGGATTTTCGTCCTGTACTGGAAGTGGAAACCTACAGTTGGGGCGTCTTGCCCGCCCAGCTGCGGCCCACCACCGAACACGCCCAACTCCAGGGGATCGCCACCGAACTGCACTGGGTCGAAGACCAACTGCGGCAGCGGCAATTGCTGCAACCCCAAGCGCGGGAGGCGTACGCCGATGCCCTCTGATCAACCGCGTCAACCGCTGTTGCTGATCAATGTGGTAGGGCTGACACCGGCGCTGTTGGGGGCGGCGACGCCTCACATCAATGCCCTGTTGAAAACGGCAAAAATGGCCAGCCTGCAACCGGTGTTTCCGGCTGTCACGTCTACGGTGCAGGCCTCGATCCTCACCGGTCTGCCGCCGTCGGAGCACGGCATCGTCGGCAATGGCTGGTATTTCCGCGATCAGGCTGAAGTGCGTTTCTGGCTGCAACCCAACGCATTGATCCAGGGGGAAAAGGTCTGGCAGCAGCTCAAGCGTGAGATCCCCGGGTTTCGCTGCAGCCAGCTGTTCTGGTGGTTCAACATGCATGCGGACGTGGACGCCGCCATCACCCCACGCCCTCACTACCCGGCCGATGGCCGCAAAATGTTTGGTCTGTATTCGTCACCGGCCTCGTTGCACGAACGCATCGAGCAGCAGATCGGCGAATTCCCGTTTCCGAGTTTCTGGGGTCCGGCGGCCGGCATCGCGTCAAGCCGCTGGATCGTCGACTGTGCCATCGCCGAATTCCAGCTCGACCGACCCGACCTGCAATTGGTCTACCTGCCCCATCTGGACTACAGCCTGCAGCGCCTGGGCCCCGATCATCCGTCGATTGCCGACGAGGTGCGGGCCATCGACAGTGAAGTGGGTCGTCTGCTGACCTTTGCCCAAGAACAAGGCGCGGCGGTGATGCTGCTGTCCGAATACGGCATCGAAGCGGTCCAGCAATCGGTCTCCATCAACCGGCTGTTGCGCTCGGAAGGCTTGTTGCAGGTGCGCCAATCGCTGACCTGGGAGTTGCTCGACCCCGGCGCCAGCGCAGCTTTTGCCGTGGTCGATCATCAGATCGCGCATGTCTACGTGAAGCAGGCGCAAGACATACCTCGCGTCAAAGCGCTGTTACAGCGACAGCCCGGCATCGAGCAGGTGCTGGATAAAGCCGAACAACGCGCCTGGCAACTGGATCATCCGCGCAGCGGCGAGCTGGTGACCGTGGCCGCGCCGGGTTACTGGTTCGATTACTACTATTGGTTTGACGATCTCCAGGCACCCGACTTTGCCCGCACCGTGGACATCCATCGCAAGCCCGGCTACGACCCGCTGGAGCTCTTCATTGACCCGGCCATTCGCTTCCCCAAACTGAAAGTGGCGCGCCGCCTGCTACAGAAAAAGCTCGGTTTTCGCTACTACATGGACCTGATTCCGCTGGACACCCGCCTGGTCCGCGGCAGCCATGGCCGCCTGCCCACCAGCGAACAGACCGGCCCACTGCTCATCACCAATTGCGATCTGCCGTTGCCGCAGCACCTTGCGGCCACGGCGGTGAAACAACTGCTCCTGCAGCATTTCCTGGGGCACCCACACACCGACCTGGCCAATGCCAAGGAGCTTCCATGCGGCGCGCCATTTCTATAACAGTTCTGAGTACCCTGGCCGGTTTGGCTCAGGCTCAGACCCCGAGCACCTTCGACTGCAGCAACTTCCTGCAGTTTGGAGGAAACGTCGACAAGACCCGAACCGAGTTTGCCCAGAGTCCCGAGACCCTGGCCTGGAACTGGTTCGTCTGCCTGAACCAGCCCGCCGCAGCGGGGAGCCCCAACCTCGAGTGGGAGTCCATGAAACCCTCCGACCAGGTCTACCTGATCAATGGCGCCAAACCCGCCCCTTATGGCACACCCGTGCCGCCTCCGGACGCGGTGCTGACGCAAGCCAAGGCGCAGGGAATGGACCTGTCCCGAATCTTCCATAACCTCAACGCCACGCAACAGGTCGATGGCATGATTCTGGAAATGGGCGGTGCGGTGCCTGCGCCAGAAACAGGCAAACCGGTGCGTTTTCAACTGCTGATGGGCGAAGGCACTTTCGATTACATCGTGCAACGTCAGGTCTACAACATGAACGGCCAGGCGGCCTTGACCAGCAACCTGGAGTTCCCCTCTACCGCCTGGGAGTTGAAATCCGCCTGGCTGTGGATCGGCTCCGACGCGACTTACAAACAGACCCTCGAAAACGACGGTTACTACATCGCCCAGGCCTATTACCTGCAAGACGGCAAATACCAGGTTGGTTATGCAGCACTGAGCGGCTTGCATGTCATCAACAAGCTGAATCCCGGCTGGGTCTGGACCACTTTCGAAAACATCAACAACAGCAAGTACACCGTCACCAACGCCATCCCGCCCACCCCGATGACCAACAGTACCGGGCCGATAGCCGCTGCCAAACCCGTCAACAGCCAATTCCAGGCCCAATATCCCGGGTTGTCGCAGTACGAACTGATCGCCGTCCAGTCCAGGACCAACCCGACCTTGCTGGCCAACTCTCAGCTGGAGTCAGCCTTTCAGAGCCAGTCGTCGTGCTTTGCCTGCCACAACACCGCCGCGTATTCGGCGAAAAAGGGCTATTTCAACTTCGCCATGAAAGAACAGGGCGGCATCGTCTACCCCACCGCCCTCCTGCCGGAATCGGCCTTCGTCGGTTACAACAAACTGGACTTTGTCTGGTCGCTCAAACGCGCCCAGTGGCACCGCTAAGGAGCATGACATGAGCGTATTGAATTTCCCCCGCATCTACCTCAACGGCCATATGTTCTGGAACCCGCCAACGGCCAATAACAACGACGTACTTCCGCTCTACGACGCGGTCAAGATGCAGATGAACTGGCGGCTTCTCGCTGAATACGGTATCGATCCCGAGAATGCCGCCAGCACCTTGATGCCCTGGGCCATCGCCCCCTTGCCGTTAAGCGACGTACCCGCCTATGCCCAGCAAGTACCGGGCAATGCCGATCCGGATCATTACCCGATGATTCCCGCCGAATGGGACCTGTTCGGCGACAACGCCTGCGGCACCGTCAGCTATGACCAGACCCGGTCCGTGATCATTGGCGGCGAGCTTCCTGGCGGTGGTTACGTCGACCAGGATCCGCTGATCGACAAGGCTTACCAACTGTTCGGCAACCCCCTTGGCAGCACGAATCCCACCCCCGCCCGATTCGTCGACGTCAGCCCCTGGCAGAACACCTTCACCGCGTTGTACTTCGACAAGCTGGTGCTGGGTGACGATCAGTGCGGCGTGACACTCAAGCGTCAGCACCGGATGCTCGATCGCTTTCTGAACTTCAACTGGGGGGCGTTGGGTGGCCTGATCTATGTCACCACAACGTGGCAGACCTGCTTTCCCAAAGAGAACCTGCAGTGGGTAATTGGCGACTCGCAACTGCTCAAAGACCTCCAGGAACAGATGGACCAACAACACGCCAAGGGGCTCATGTTCAGGTTCTCCACCTACCTGACCTGCTACGACAGAAACGGCGTTTTCAACGATTACCCCCCCATCAACACCCATTCCACAGACCCGCAGATACAGGCGAACGTGCAGGCGATGTATCAAAAAGGCCTGGACAACGTTGCCGATATTTTCTTCAACCCGGCCTACAGCCGCACCGCCGGCACCCTGGGCCTGTGGTTTGAGGATGAGTTCCCGACTGCGCCGGCGGGACGACGCCTGGTCCCCGCCTCCGCCATCAATCCTTACAAGACTTCACCTGGCGATACGCCCCTTCCCCCTGGCGTAGAAATACAGCTGGGAGTGATCTCGGCCCAGGTCCAGCCTGACAGCGATACCCTGTCGCTGGATCTCTCGACCGCCTTCCCGTTCTATCCACTCGACAGCAACGCTAACATTCCGGTGGCGGAGAAATTCCAGGCAGGCAATTACGTACTGGGGATAAACGACGCAGGCCAATTCAGTCCCCTGGCCAGTTTCGGCTTCGAACAGTATCGACAGGCAGCCTTCGACAAACGCTCCGGCATCCTGGATTTGACGCTCAACCCCGGCGCCAGGAAAAAGCTGCAAACCGGATCACTGGAACTGCAACTGCAGGGCACAACACCGACGCAGGCCGCTACCCAGCAGATGTGGACCGCCGAGGTGGTGGAAAGCGCCAGTTTCATTGATGTGGGAGACAGCAGAACACTGCAGATCATGGTGCAATACGACGGCCTTCCGGCGCCGGCCGGCACCGTGCTCTGGGTGGCGGAGTACGACAACGCCTTCATGCTGAGTACCAGCGATTACTACCTGGCGTTCAGCAACAAGGCCGACTTCACGCTGCTCTACGACTATCCGCTGAACCGCAAAAAGAACAAATCCAATCTGCCGCAATTCATCGATGCCCCCAGCGAACACAGCCAGGCAAGCACAGGCAGTGGCCGCCGGCTCATGGCGTTACACGCCGAGGCCCCCTCCGAGGTGCCGATCCCCGTCACCTATCAACAATACCTGTCGACGCCCGCCTCGGTTTCCCTGGCCCCCAGCCTGGGCTTCAGTAATCCCATCGCCATGGAAGGCAAACTGCAGGATATCCAGAACAGCACCGTGAACTATTGCGTGACGCAGATACAGACCGACGCCAAGGGCATCGCACGACTGACCGTCAAAGGTCGGGCCCCTGGCTTTCCGACCCTGCGCTTCTTCGTGCAGGAGGGTGAACAGCCTCCCGAGATCCCTTTCAGTTTCAACTACACGAACGCCTATACCGACTTCATGGCGCCTTTGCGGGTGCTGCCGCTGGAGCCGAAACTGCAGGAGGACTTCGTCAATGAGTGGAACAAGATCTACACGAAGCCCGAGGCCCGCGTCCTGATCTGGGAAAGCTTCATCTACCCACGCATCCTGCAGCCCTTCTATTACCTGTACCCGATCATGAGCAAATACATGCCACTCAATTCCCTGGAGCGAATCGAAGGCGCCATCGACCAACTGATTGTGTTGATCAGCAAGGAGTACCAGGAGGAAAGCACCCTCGCCATGCCCATCACCCGCGACATGTCACAAAGCCGACGCGCTGTGCTGGAGCTCTGGGCACAGTCGCTGGTGAAACGCAATTATCCACCCGTCCCGCTCAGCATGAGCGACTACGAACAAGGCTAAAACAACAACGCTTCACGCAGGATCACCGGGTGACGAGCCTGTCACCCGGCAATTCACAGGAGTGCCCTATGAAAACCAGCATCTTGAACCGATTGTTGCTGCTGACGCTGCTGCTCAGCCCGGCGCTTTTCGCCCAGGCGGACAGCGGCGCCGTCTACTTCACCATGGGGGTGCACAACACCGAAGGGTGCAATAAGCAGAACGGCAACTGCATCGCCACACGAGCACCGAGCGACCCTTCCGATCCGTTTTTCCCGGCGTACTGGATCAGCGACTGGACCATGTACCGGGTGATGCACAACTACGAAAAAAACCCGCCGCCCTACAGCAATCCACCCTCGACCCTGACCCCGGCGGACTACACCGTCTCCCGAGGCACCAGCTATTACGACACCGCCTACATCCCACCGGATGGCGACGGCTTCGGCGCCATGATGGAGCACTACGAGAAATACTGTCTGCCGATCTTCCCGATCAAGAACAACAACTACACCTGCTCCTTCGTGTCCCTGGGCAACAAGGCGTACTTCCTGACGTACCCGCAAGACCGCCCCAAGGACATGCCGGCCTGCTGCATGTTTTCGCCAATGAATCATCCGCCACGGCAAGACTTCATCCAGCATCTGCCCTACAGCGCCGAGCGCAGCAAAAACCTCAATGGCAGCGTGCAGGCCTACGCCCTGGACCTCGAGTCACCGCAAGGTCCGATCCTGTTCGGCTACGCCTTTTTCAAACAATTGTCAGGACAACCGCCCTACCGGCATCCCCAGTCGTTCTTTTTCTCCGGTGACACCAGTGTCGCCAATGCGCCCATCGTCAGCCAGAACTACACCAACTTCCGCATCGCCAAACCGGACCCGGCCCAGACCTGGGCGCAAGTGGCCGCGATGTGCCCGGCGAATCCACCGCAGTGCCAACTGTTCGATCCGCCGCCCTCTCTGGGTAATGGCAAGCGAGCGCAGTGGGACAAACTCATGCAACGCAAACCCTGATCAATGACGAAGGATCGCCATGAAAACTTCGCTCCGCCTCACCATGGTATTACTCGGTCTGGCCAGCCTGCCAGCCCTGGCTCGGGAACAGGCCATGCCATCGACGCAGGCCACCAGCCTGAACTGCCAGCCTCCCAGCACCGCACCGGCCGCCTCGGCCAGTCAGGACCAGTTCGATCAGTACAGCTGGCAGATGTTCATCGCCTTGAACTGGCCCGCACAGAACGGGCAGCGAGGTGATCCCGATTGCGCCAAGCAGCCTGGGGATCCCGGCTACACCGTCTGGCAGACCTACAAGACCGTGGAGGAAATCTTCCTGCCGAAGGGGGCTGATCCTGGCCCGTGGAATACCCCGCAGACCGCCAAAAGCCTGGGCATCATCAACATCGCCGCGCTGAAGAACAGCACCCAGGTGAATGCCGTGGACCAGGCTGTCGGCGGCTGGCTGATCGACCAGGCCGGTAACCCGACCTACTACGACATATCGGCCAACGAGACGTCCTACGACTACATCGTCAACAACAGCTTCTATAACGCCGATGTTGTTTCCAAAGCCAACAACATCAACTTCCCCAACGGAGTCATCGAGGTCAAGTCGAGCTGGCGCATCCTCACGACCAGTGACAACGCCAGCCGCTACCTGACCATGCTGGCGCGCGTACCCACGTTCAACGACCAAGGCCAACGCACCGGTGTCACCGAGGCCTACCTTGGCCTGGTGGGCCTGCACATCATCACCAAGGTCAACGGCTATCCGCAGTGGATCTGGTCGACCTTCGAGCAGATCGACAACGTTCCGTCCAAGGCGCTGGTGAACGACAAGTGGGTCGACCAGCCGACATCCGGCACGGCCTATTCCTACTTCAACTCCACCGCCCCCGCCGCCAGCCTCAACCAGTCACCGTGCGACTGGCAGACGCAGGGCGCACATCTGGTCTGCGTGCCCAAACCCGGCACCACGTTCCAGACCCCAAACCCGCTGAACCGGGTCACCCCGATTGCCGAGGTCACCAACGGAGTCAACACCCAATACCGCACCGACCCGGACCTGCAAAGAAGCGTGCTGAAGTACTACCAGCTCATCACCACCCAGCGTCCGCTGATGCCGGACAACCCCAGTAACCCGTTGGGCCAGCCGACACCGGCCCTGTCGGCCAACGTGACCATGGAGAGCTACATCCAGCCCAACAGCAGCTGCATGAATTGCCACTCCATGGCGACACCGGTCAAGAGCCCCTACAAGTCCGATTACTCCTACCTGTTCAAATTCGCCAATGCGCCTGTCGGCACAACCACCAAGGACGAGGAATAGATCATGAGCATTCTCAATGGACCACGGCTGAATTTCTGGGGCGGCATCCGCACGGACGTCAGCCTGCCGAACAACTCCCCCACCATCCCTTACGACGGCAATGAGAAATGGCCGCTCTTCGACCTGACCACCTCGACCCTGGCACCGGGAGCCCAGTCTTACACCGACGATCAGCTGAACAACATGATCAATGCACCCACGGGCGACTACTACACCGCCGGCGGCTGGAATCACTACGGGCAGCATGTCGTCGACATGCAGAACGCCTTGATCAGTTCGCAGGGTAGTCCGGGCAGCATCAACACCACCGGCGATATGGTGGGCCAGCCGGTCTATCTGCTCGGTTCGGTGGACCCAGTGACCGGACAAGGGCCCGTTTCCGGCCCGATGATGGTCGACCTGGACCCCACCTCATCAACGACCACCCAGATATTCGTCGGCGGCCTGCAAATTGGCGGTAACAGCGACATCCAATTGCTGATTCGCAGTAATACCGTGTGCAGCAGTTTCGACGTGGCGGGACGTGTGCTGTTGCCCGCGAAAATGGATGCGCCAGGATCTTTCCACGCCAGCGGTACGTTTCAACTGACCTTCCCTTTGAGCAGCATCGTCAGCTGGAACCAGAACAGCAATGGACTGCGCTCGATCATCCAGGCGCCGGGTGCGTCAGGCATCGTCCTGCGTTTCGTCATGTTCGAAATGTGCCCCACGATGACCACCGAACAACTGGACGCCGATTATGCCGCCGGCAGGTACACGCCCAACCCGAGCATCGGCCGGGTCATCGGTACACTGGCCCCGGCCTTCGCCGACGAGCCGCTGAACTGCCAGTCGGGCCGGCAACTGGTCAACCAGGGTACGGGGAATGCCGGCTATGCCGATCTGGGCGAAAACAACGGTTACCTGAGCATCGACATGGTGAACGTCATTCCGAAGGAAACCTTCAGGGCCGTCAGGGACGACATCACCAGCCCTATCGGACCCAACGCGAACTACGGCCCCGTCACCTTCAGCGCAGGTACCACCACACTGTTCACCCTGGAGCCGACCAGCCGCTTTTTGCTCGACTACTACGTGTATGGCGGCATCGTCGACCTGCCCCTGACCGCCGACAAACTGCAGGCGGCGCGGACCACTGCGCTGGCAATCAACGCACCTAACAAGGTCGCTGGAACCTCGCTTAAAGCAACCGAATCGACCTATCGAATCTATGCCGATCAGCGCAACGTTTATCTGGAGGACTACCCCAATGGTCTGTCGATCACCCTGCAGGTTAGGTATCTGGGCGGCCCGGTCCCCAGCGCCACCGAAATCGACCTGCAGGCCGCCGCGCCTGCTGTGTACGATGAGCCGCAATACTGGGACTTCCTCGATTTTCCTGCCTCGCTGACCGTCAACACCGGCCAGCTCGAAATCAGTTTCCCCGTCACCGTCAAACCGGGTAGCGCCGCCCAAGCGGGTTTTGTCGCCCTGACCTGCATCGCCAATGGCCTTCCAAGCAGTGGCTACTTCACCAGCTTTCGCAAATACGCACAGACCGACTTCGGCATCCCCAAGGGCACCACCATCACTTGGGAGCTGATGTACCCGAACGTCCTGCGTTTTCACTATCTGGCCTTCCCCGCCATGTCGCGCTACATCCCGCTCAATCAGCGCGACTCGGTCATGGGCGCCAAGAACCCCATCCTCGCCCGAACCTCGGACGCCTACAAAGGCACCACCCTTTTCATGCCCGTGGTGCGCTCGATGTCGCCCTGCCAGCGGGCGCTGCTCCGGGCCTATCTCACCGGGGAACCGTGGCAGCCGCCGCAGTAGTCGCGCCCCCTTGTCCATGGAGAGAGACCCTATGTCCATTCCCGTTCATATTCCGGCGCAACCGACTGAAACGCTGCGCCCGAGCACCATCATCGCCGAGGGCCTGCTGAACCCTCGGGGCCTTTGTGTGCAGGCCGATGGCAGCCTGCTGCTGACCGAAGCCGGCTCGGGCCTGCCGGAACAGCCCTTCAGCGGCCGTATCAGTCGACTGAGACCGGATCCGCACAGACCCGGCGCCTACCTGCCTCGCGAAACACTGGCGCAAGGTTTTCGCGCCATGAACATGCAGGCCCGCATGCTGCGCGATGAAATCATGGGGCTGTCGGACATCGCCTGCGGTGACGGGCGCTGCCTGGTCAGCCACACCGATTACGTCGAAGGTTCCAAACTGCTGGACCTGCAATACACCCCGCCCGAGCCGGTGTTTCACAGCCGTGGCAATCTGAATGCGCTGTGTTACCACCCGACTCGCCACAGTTGGCTGGCGGTCAAACCCGATACCAATCAGTTGGTGGAATTCACCGGCGAACAGGGCGAGCGCGTATTGGTCCAGTTGCCCGAACTGGACCAGGGCCAGGAAGCCGTTCCCGTGACCCTGGTGTACGAACCGGCGACAGACGCCGTGCTGATCAGCCTGTTCTCCGGAGAGCTGCAGGGCGACCCTGCGCGCAAGGGCATCGACTTTGCCGATAAGGCAGGCCGAGTGATTCGGGTCTGGCCCGACAGCGGGCAGATCGAGGTGCTGATTCGCGGCCTGCAACTCCCCACCGGACTGGCGTTGTGTCCGCAGGGGAACGTGCTGGTCCTGGAGCTTTGCGACCGCTTACAGCAACCCTTGCCGCCTGACTGGAACGGCGAACCACTCCATGGCGGCTTTACCCGATTCACGGGTCGCCTGTTGAGCTGCAACCTGCAAACAGCCCAAGTCGCCGTGCTCGCCCGCGGCCTGGATACCCCTTCCAACCTGTGCCTGTTGCAAGAGGCGGTACTGGTGAGCGAAGGCATGGGATTAGCGGGCCGGCCGCTGCCCACGACAGACAACAACGTCACCCCGTTGAGCGGCAGACTCCGTCGGGTACAGCTCTATAAAGTAGGTGCCTGGTGACGCCCCCCCAAAAACTGCCACTCAATGAGTGGCTTTTTTTGGGGCCTTGTCGATTGTCCTGAAATACATCAAGTGAGCTTGTCCATCGCCTCGACGCACTGGATCAACTGCGCCGCCAAGGCACGCAGTTCTTCAGGGTTTAATTGATCGAGATTCGGATGCGAAGTCATGCGCCGATGTTGCCAGAGAGGGCTATGGGCGGCGATAGACTGATGGGCCAATTGCGCTGGCAGGCAGGCCATGCACCGTGATGGCTCCTCCGGAACCGACGCGTTGCCAAGGTAAGCCGAGCACCAAGGCTTGAAGTTGCTCTGCATCCAACTCGACTTCAGAGCCGTGCCGCACGCCCGGCCAAAAGAAACGTCCTTGATTTAAGCGCCGGGCAGCAAGCCAAATCCCCAAGCCATCATGCACCAGCACTTTCATGCGATTGGCACGACGGTTGGCAAACAGATAAGCACAGTGCGGCTTCGCCGCACCGAACACCGCGATCACCCTGGCCAACGCAGTCTCGGTGCCTGCGCGCATGTCCATCGGCTGGGTGGCGAGCCAGATGGAATCGATGCGGATCATTGGACGAGTCCACGGATGAATCGGGCGCACCCTTCGGGACCGGAAGTTGGCCAAGTCACCGTGAGCGTTTGCTGGCCAAGCGGTAACTCAATGATCGCCAACGCTTCGGTCTTTCGTTTTGGTTCGACTTTCAAAGGAATGAAAGCTGGCAGCGCGACTGCCTGCTGATCACGGTAAAGCGGTATCCACCGGCGAACGACATTGGCGTTGATACCGTGCGTCATCGCAATAGCCGCCACGGATACACCGGGCTGTTCGCACTCTTGGACGACCTGAGTTTTGAAGGATTTCGGGTAGGACTTACGTTGGCGCATGGCGATCCTGACGTTAAGGGTAATTGCGTCCGCTTTAAAAATACGCGGACACAATCGCCCTTATCGGCTTGGCTCGGAAGGCGTGTTCGCCGGCCCCTTACAATCTATCAGCAATATGCGGTAGCCCTAGAAGGCACTGAAAGAAGAACTCACTCAAGGAACTGAAATACAAGCAAGGATCGTCACTTTACGGCTAACAAATAGGCACTTCCACATTCGACGGTGTCGACTGCACGAATCTGATCACAAATCATCTTGGCCTGGGAATTGTTTCCCGGGTGTCGAAGGATGGCAGCGTGTGTCTGTCCGCTGATCACACCACCAACTTAGATGGCAGCGGTCTGGAGGGCGCCGGCGTAAATCTCGGGGTAAGGATGAGCTGGAGGGGTTTCCTGGACTTCTCCTAAAACCTATGCGGCATTCGTCCTTACCCAAGTCCTTCCAAATACACTGTTGTAACTGCTGAGAAGCATAAACTCCCATCCATGAGCATAATCAGCGCTGCTGCGTGATTGATATTGAGACGCCACTATAAACTGATCTTTCGCGTTAAAGACAGCGTTGATCAGCGAGACAGGCGCTTGAGACACGCGCTCAAGCTCCTCCACGAATTTGATCGTGTCAGAATCAAGCTGCTCGAACCGACGAGCATTACGGTTCGTCGACTTGAGGTAATCTGCAAAGGTCAGGACGATGTCGGTCGGGGCATTCAGCGCGCATGCTTTGCGAAACTGATCCCATTCAAACCAGCCAACTTTACGGTTACGGTGAGTGGTGGAGGTTTTCTCGGCAGCGTTTAAAGCGTCCGCTTCGAGACCTGCAAACTTTGCAATGTCGTCGAAAGTCGTCGGATGCTTAAGCGTCCCAGAAGTGTGGCCCTGATTCCCATCCGGGTCGCCAACGCGGATAGGCATAGGTCGAATCACCATAAGGATCTTGCGGATCCTGCTGGGTGATATCCCCGCTTCAGCGAGGCATCCTGCAACATTCGTGTCCCTGGACGTCACATGGGGATAGTCACCGTGGAAAATACTCAGCCCGCTACCTTGGGTTCCTTCCAGCAGAATGGAGTTACCGTTGCGGTAGGCCTCCTCCAACCTGTCTGATGTGCATCCGTGATATTTTCCAGGAGTCCCCACGTAAGGGCGCAGCTCATCAACATCCCGTGCGAGCCTGATCTCTTTACCTCTGCTCAGAATACGCCGCGCAGCCGCTACCCCACTTCCGCTTCCAGTAGAAGCGATGGTTGAGACCAGATGCCCCTTCTTCTCCGTCTCGATGTCTTCATCTTCAATAATGGTTGCTTGAGGATCGATGAACAATCGGTCTACGCCGATACCGCAAGCTTCAATCTCCTTCAAAAGCCCCGGCAATCGGATAGTCATGCCAGGGCCAAGGAGTAGCCGTGCGGTCACTTCACGCGACCCTGAGGGAAGATGATGATAGGTAAACGTGCCGGCGGCACTCGCCACGGTGTGTCCAGCGTTGGGGCCACCGACGCGAACCATGACATCGTACTCGCGAGCCAGGTAAGCCACGATATTGCCTTTGCCCTCGCTTCCGTACTGCCCGCCGATGAGAACATCTACACATCGGATTTCGGGCGGTGTGAAGAGGTGCAAGCGAGCGGCGACCCGCACCAATGTGTCCTCGGAATCTGAGCGCTCGGTTTAGATGCGAACGTCTGCATCCTGCTTGAGCGCATCGATCTCATCCGGATCCTTGAGTTGATTCACGTCCTCATAGGCTGGAGGGTTGGTTTGCCCTTCAACACGCTTGGCGTAACGCCCCTGAAGCGTGGGATCGCTAGCGTAGAGGTGCACATGTACCAGGTTGGCCCCGAAGGCCTGTCGAAACTGCAGTACCTGCGCCAGCGTATTCAGATGATCGACGACTAACGGTCGGCCATTCTCCTTCGCGCACATTGCCTGGGTTTCCAGAAGCATCCACTGTTCAAACTCGGCCTCATCCAGCTCACGTCGACGATCAAGCATGGTCGGCTGATCCATGCGAGGCGCCACTCATTATCTTCAAGGGCTCGACGATCGCAAACCACGGCGAAGCCAAACTCCTTTTCCAACAAACTGGCTAATCCACTCTTGCCGCTACAGGTCTTGCCACTGATCACTACAATCAGCCGAGTTTCCATGCGCTACTTCTCCCAGACGTCCATTATCTGATCTGCAATTTGCAACGAGGTGAGCTCTTCAGTGTCTAGAACTTTGTCCACAAAACCTGCGAGCGAACGAGCACTCTGCTCGTTAGGGTGCAGTACGCTCGCCTGATACTCTACGACAAGACTTGCGCCACGCGCAGCGTATCTCTGCTCCAGAACAGACTCTGGCGCGTTGATGTGCACGTGCCTCACCGCATCCCCGAACCGGAGCCTGAACAACTCCACCTGCTTGGGTTTACGGGCTGCGTCCAGCAGCCAGTTTTCAACATCCGGCTGAGCTTTGATGGCCGGGTTTGCCACGGACTCTATGAGCCAGGAAAAGTCGGTAGCCCCGTCGAGGATGTCACCGAGTTCTTGAAGGTTATGACGATTAACTGGCTCGTTCCGGGCGGCCAGTTGCGCCCGCAGAAATGAGCCACTGCTGATGGGCACAAACCCATAGTTTTCTTGTAGGGCGAGAGAAATCGATGTCTTGCCACTGGCCATCGGGCCACTCAAAAGCAGTAGTCGCTTCACTTCATGACAATCCCTGTCTTGCGTAAGCGTCCGCCCAACACACCTTGCGTAATTGCCAAGAGACGCAGCCCTAAGGTTTATCCTCTTTCATTCGCTGATGCTGAGACCGAGTGCTCGGATCTAACGAAACTTATCTAGCCGAGGGCAAGTGGGCCATACGCAATGCTGACAGTGAACGAGCCCCATGAAAGACAGGACACCGTTTCCCCCTTACGATAAGGGATAGGCAAACGGTTATGTTTATGACTAACAGCAACGATAAGAGTGGGGAGCTTTTGGGTCAGGAGCGGCGTCGCCGCTGGAGCCCAGAGCAAAAACTGGCCATGGTTCGCGAGAGTCTTGAGCCAGGGCAAAGCGTTTCGGTGGTGGCTCGGCGTAACGGCATCAATGCCAATCAGCTGTTCCTGTGGCGCAAGCTTTATCAGGACGGCAGTCTATCGGCGGTCAGCGCGGGCGAAGCCGTGGTGCCAGCCTCCGAGCTGAGCGATGCGCTCAAGCAGATCCGTGAACTGCAACGGATGCTGGCAAAAAAACGATGGAAGCGGAAATCCTCAAAGAGGCCGTTGAGATCGCCCGGTCGCGAAAATGGATTGCGCACTCACCCTTGTTGCCGGGGGACGACCAGTGAAGCTGGTCAGCGAATGTCTCGGTGTGGCGCGCTCGCAATTAACGGTTCGAATCAAGCAATCGGTATCGCCCAAGACACGGCGAAGCAGGCCTGTGAACGATGCTGAGTTGGTGGCCGAAATCCAGCAACAGGTCAGCGAGCTGCCCAGCTATGGCTACCGTCGTGTCTGGGGATTGCTGCGTCGCGCCCGTGAAACCCAGTTGCTGCCCGCGATCAACGTGAAGCGGGTTTACCGGGTCATGCGTGATCACAACCTGCTGCTTGAGCGCCGGATCAAACAGCCCGGTGTGCCACGTCGGCACGAGGGACGTATTGCCGTGGAAACCAGCGATACCCGTTGGTGCTCGGACGGCTTTGAGTTCCGCTGCGAGGATGGCGCCAAACTGAGCGTGACCTTTGCCCTGGACTGCTGTGATCGCGAAGCCATCGGCTGGGTCGCGAGCCCGACCGGGTACAGCGGCGATGATATCCGCGACTTGATGCTGGAAAGTGTGGAAAAGCGCTTCGGTGATCCACTGCCTGCAACGCCAGTGCAGTGGCTAAGCGACAACGGCTCGGCGTACACCGCCGAACAGACGCGTCTGTTTGCTCGACAGATCGGCTTGCAGCCGGTGACCACCCCGGTGCGCAGCCCACAGAGTAACGGCATGGCAGAGAGCTTCGTGAAGACGATCAAGCGTGATTACGTGGCGCACATGCCCAAGCCGGATCGAGAAACGGCGCTGCGTAACCTGGCAATTGCCTTCGAACATTACAACGAGCAGCATCCGCACAGCGCATTGAAATATCGCTCGCCGAGAGAGTTCAGGCGCTTAGCGGCAGCATCAATTTAACAGGGAGTTGGTGTCCGGTTTTGTAGGGGCAAGTCCAGCCTCCTCGTGGCAAGCGGTCGAATTGCTGCACCCCGGCCACAGCACCAAGCTGCAAAAACCGGTGGCCATCAACTGGGCCAAGGTACCCTTCAGCAAAGGCCCATGGATCGTCAACGACGAGGTAGGCGAGAGCGCTTACCAGATCCTCAACGAGCCTCAGGGCCGCACGTACCTGGCCAGCGACGCCCTCGCCCATGGCGGCGTCGGCATCTGGCAGAACAGCGCAGCCGACTCGGCGCGACGCATCGTTTCCCTGATCGGCCGCCATGCCGAACGCCAGCAACCGGGCGTTGCCGCCTGACTTTTTTCAATAAAGGACTGACCGATGAAAACCATGACTTTGCTCACAGGACTCCTCATGACCGCCACCGCCCTCAGCAGCCACGCCGACGAGATCAAACGCATCGCCCTGCCCAACTCCAGTTTCCCGATTTCGCTGGCGGTGTCGGTGCCGGCACAGACCGACCTGCTGTTTGTCAGCGGCCTGCTCGCCGACCTGCACGACCCGAAAGCACCGAAGGATTCCTTCGCTGCCTATGGCGACACCGCGACGCAGACCACCTCGATTCTCAACAAGCTCAAAGGCGTACTGCAAAGCCAAGGACTGGACCTGGGTGATGTGGTGCAACTTCGGGTGTTTCTGGTGGGCGATCCGGCCAAGGGCGGCAAGCTCGATTTCGCCGGGTTGCAGGAAGGCTATACGCCGTTCTTCGGCAGCGCCGCGCAACCGAACAAACCGGCACGCACCGCCGTGCAGGTAGTCGCCCTGCCGCTACCGGGCGGGTTGGTCGAAATCGAAGCCGTCGCCGCTCGCAAGAAGTGACACGGGCCCCAACCGATCTACAGGAGCTTCACTCCCATGCCCAACTGCCCTATTGACCCACGCATCGGGCGCCTTTCCAACGTCGCCGTCGCAAAAGCTTGTCGCAAAAGCCGGTGTTCCTCTCCCTGGGCGTGGCCACTGGGTCAAATCGGAAAAGCAGCTACAACGCAAACCCAGACCTCCTCAGGTCGAAGGCAATGTCCGATTCCAAGTGCTCGACCGTGACAACTCGCTCGCCACGACTGGCACTGATTTGAACTCACCTATAATCCGGCGAACGATTGTAGCCCCCTATAAATTAACCGAGCCTCACGCGCTAGTGGGTCATGGCGAAAGAGCGAAAAAACGTCGAAAGTCGAGGACGGCTACCTCGATTACGCAGGCAAGTGTGTCTTGAATGTGATGATTTCGTCGACATTGATAGAACACTGCGCAATCCTTTTTGATGCATTGATCAAAGAGGGTGTGGCTGAAGGTTATTCGTGGAAGATCAACGCTGAAGGAAAAACAGTCGTCACGGTCAACGCCCGATCGAAGTGTCCAAAATCATTAGGCCAGTTCAGTTACAAATCAGAACGATCTCTACAGGAATATCCTTTCAGGTTTAGACTCTCTCAACTCGTCCAGTGCCTACAGTTTCACCACCTCGCTGAATGGCAGTGCTTTGGCGCTGGGCGAACCCTGATCTGATTTTCTGACTGGCGTAGAGGCCCCCCTATCCCAGTAGTGACGATGACCGAAAACAGCAGGACATGGGTTTTCACTGGAGACGCAGCACCATTGAATGTGCGGATCCCGCTCCGGGAAAATCTAGCGGGACTATACGCTGATCATCTTGGGCTGCTTCTCTACTCCAGCATGCTGGATGCAGAGTTCGGCTCTGAAAATATACCCGCCGATAGTCCCTGGCTGATGTCGAGTAAGGAGATAGAGCGGTTGTCGATCCTGATTGTTCCGATGGTATAGCGGCTACGAATATCCGCTTTCTGAACAAGTGGTAGCTCGATGCTCGACGGGGCAACGTTCAATATCTTGCAGATCGCATCTACCTTAACGCCGATCATTTGCCGATGCTCACCGTGGTTCACCACCAGAATGACGATGAGGGTACTCTGATTGACTTCGGTTGGTTCCCCACCAAAATGCGTGCTTAGGTCGATCACCGGCACCACCGAACCGCGTAGATTGATCGCCCTGCGGGTCCTCCGCGGCCTATTCGATTCAAGGATGAGCCTATTGGCTTCTACGACTTCTTGAACGGAGTGAATGCCCACTGCGAACACCTCATCACCTAGGAAAAAGGGAAGGTATCGTCTGCTTTGTTCTGAGTTATCTTCATTTCCCATCTCCAGCGACGAAGCTATGTTGTAGGTATCAAAAACCTGCGCCGCCGCTTGCAGGCGATGAGAAAGTTCGACCAGCTCGCGCATCTTGACCGCGACTTCGCTGAGGTCTTGTTCGCTATTGTCTGTCCCCGACACTTCGTGGGTGGACCCAGATGACAGCAAGTTGGCCTGATGGCTCGTTTCGCCCCTCCCGGCGACGTTCTCTGTTGATATCGATCTATTGTTACCCTCTCTACGATGTCCGGAAGGAAAGGACAGAGCTGATGCAGTGGTTATATCCAGGCCCGTTCCCAGCCTGATCTCCAGGATGGTTTTGCTGGTATTTTCCATATCGCTGCGTATGCAACTGAGTCGCTCAACCACACCACGTTTGAGCTGCGCTTGCTCTTTGGGTTCTGCCTCGACAGACCGTTCAATGGAGAAGCGAAGTCTGCACAAATAAATGCACAAGGTAGCGAGTATCATGATTCCAAAGAGAATGATTAATACCAGCGAAGTAGAGAGGTGATGCACATTGACGAAGGATGCCTCATCCGGCACTCCGAGAGGTTGCTGCATTCGGGAAATGCTCATGTTGGATATTTTTTTGCTCAGATATTGGACATGCCGAGATCATGTCCAAGTTGGTTTTCTCATTGCGAATGGTTCCTGCAGCCGTTAGCCGCCAGCACTACCGCTTATACAACCAGGTACAAGTCGGTGAGGCCGCCCGGATATGGCTGTCAGAAATACGTTCGGTAGTAGATCATTTCTACCATGCATCACTGTTGACTAATCAGCTGACCGCTCCCACTCAAAGCTTGGAAGCGATCACGCTTCGTCAGACCTTGAAATGGCTGACCATCATCTGCAGCTGATTGCCCAGCCGCGCCAGTTCGACACTCGATGCGGCAGTTTCATCGCTGGCGGCAGCGGTCTGTTCGGAGACATCGCGTACGTTGATAATGCTGCGGCTGATCTCGTCGGCCACGGCGCTTTGTTGCTCGGCGGCGGTAGCGATCTGCTGATTCATCGATTGGATGTGCGATACGGTACGGGTGATGTTTCCCAGTGAGACACCGGCGTTGCGAGTCAGCGCCACGCTGCTGTCGGTCAGGCTGCGACTGTTGCTCATGATGCTGGCCACCTGCTCGGTGCCGCTCTGCAAACCGGCGACCAACCCTTCGATTTCCTCGGTGGACTTCTGGGTACGTTGGGCCAGGCCGCGAACTTCGTCGGCGACCACGGCAAAACCGCGACCGGCCTCACCGGCACGGGCGGCTTCGATGGCAGCGTTGAGGGCCAACAGGTTGGTCTGTTCGGCCACTGCCTTGATCACGTCCATGACACTACCGATCTTGTTGCTTTCCTGCTGCAAGCGGGTCATGGCCTCGGTAGAGCGCACCACTTCCTCAGCCAGGCGTTCGATCTGCACAATCACTTCACCCACGACTTTGTCGCCTTCGCGAGCCTCGCCATCGGCCATCGCGGCAGCTTGCGAGGCCTGCTCGGCATTGCGCGCGACTTCCTGCACGGTGACAGTCATTTCGTGCATGGCAGTAGCGACCTGATCGGTCTCGACTTTCTGGTTGTTGACCCCTACGCTGGTTTGTTCGGTGACGGCCGACAGCTCTTCGGCGGCGCTGGCGATCTGCGTCACACCATCGCGAACCCCACTGATGAGGTTGCGCAGGGTCTCGCCCATGTGCTGGATGCCTTGTTGCAGCACGCCCAGTTCATCGCGGCGGGTGACCACCAGGTTCTGGGTGAGGTCGCCGGCAGCGATGCGTTCGACAACGCCGAGGGTTTCGCGGATCGGACGAGTGATCTGGCGGGTGATGATGACAGCGGCCAGTATGCCAAACACCAAGGCCAACAAGGTGCTGCCCAACTGCTGGGCGCGAGCTTTGGTGACTTCGCTGTCGCGGCTGTCCAGTTGCATTTGGTAAAGGGTGTCGCTGCGGGTCCACAAATCGAGCCCTTGATCGACCAGTTCCTTACTTGCCAGGGCCACAGTGCTGGCCGCCGTCTTGTACGACTGAAACGCGGTACGGTAATTATTCAGCGCACTTTCCAACTGACGCAGCTTGTCTGGTTGGGTGTTGTTGAAACGCTCGTTGAGTTGCGTCAGTCCGCTAACGACTTCATTCAGTTGATTAACCGCTTTCTTCTCCGCTTCTGGATCGACGTTGGCGGCGTAGGTATATCCGCGCACTTCATAGCGGGCCAGCAGGAACGCTTCCTTGACCTTAGTGATGGCCTGGTACTGCTCGAAACTCTGATCGCTAAAAGGTATTTGGCGTACGCTGCTGTTGATGGCTGCGATCAGACCACCAGCCACTTCAGCGTTATCGCCTAGGGCTTGGCGTGCAGCGTTGGCTGTGAGGTAGGCACCGCGCATCTTGTTCAGTGATTGCTGGAAGTTGCTGATAATGGCCGCTTGTTCTTTGAGCAGCTTGAGATTCTCCGGGCGAGTGAATGTGTTGATCAGTTTTTGCTGCTGGGCGATAAACGCATCCAGGTTGACCTGCACGTTCTGTGCGGCGCCTTCATCGCCTTTGGACAGTAGGTATTGCAGGCGGGCCACGCGTATTTTACTGAGCAACGTGTTCAACTGGGTGATATCGCCCATTCGGTTGCTGCGCCACACCAGACTGTCCACGCTGGCCCAGCCGGTCAGGGCTAGGACGGCAGTCAGGGCCAGAACTAGGCCGAATCCCAAAGCCAGTTTGAGGTTGACGCTAATATTACCGAAAAATTTACTCACTCTATTCCTCGCAGGGCTCTCTGCTCTCTAGTATTCAGGTAGCTCAACCCCTGACTCCGGGGTCAGGGGTTGATGTCTCATAGACTTTATCGACGGAAAACTCACTTGCTGAAACGATTTTTCACTCTTTTTTCTTGACTTTGTTTGCGTCATTTTGGTGCGAAATTTTGATGATTACTTCTCCTAGCAGAGAAGTACCGGGGGATTGCCGAAGTGAGTTACTGGATGATCGAGTCTCTTTGCCCCAAATACAGGCAGTAGTTGATGCCTTAGTCGCCAAAAAAATATCGCAGACCAACGCGCCATTTCAGCATTGCCATGGCAAGAAATTTCTGCGTGCTCGCCGGAGCGGTTTGGGCTAAGAACGTAAGCCACAGCAACTCCACAAACTGGCTGACGGGATCACCCTGATAGGCGGCGTGATGAGGCTCGATGGGTTTTCTTCGTGCCTGCCGCAAACATCTACAGCTGTCCGTGCCTGCATGGCACATTAATGTTGATCGATGTTTCGGGACGCGCCTGGTTGTTCGACTCAAGCGGTATAGGAATGAAGGCTGGCAAGTTTCTTGAAGCTGTACTGTGGTAAAGCCGTATCCATCTGCGTTGGTGGACACCATTTCTGGGCTTAGCGGCATTAGCTGGATGACTTTGCCGGACGCATACGCAACATCGGACAATTCACGTAAAGGACGCGATTGTCGCAGACTTACGCCGCTACGGGGCGCCATCCGGAATGTTTCGCCCCCGGATGGCGCTTGTCTCAGATGCGGAACTGCTCCACCAATCGCTGCAACTGCTCGCCCAAGGCCTTCAGCTCCTGGGCGGTCTGCGCGCCTTGGCTGGCATCGTCGGCCACGCCGTCCGCCGCCACGGCGATCTGGTGCACGCTGCGGTTGACTTCTTCGGCCACTGCAGTCTGCTCCTCCGCCGCGCTGGCGATCTGCGCGCTCATAGAGTTGATGGTGCCGATCAGGATGGCGATGGTATCCAGCGACTCGCCCGCCTGGTTGGCCTGCTGGCTGGTCTGTTCGCCCATGTCGCTGGCCCGGCGCATGGCATTGACCGCCTGGAGGGTGGCGTGCTGCAAGCGCTCAATCATGCCCTGGATCTCGCCGGTGCTCTGCTGGGTACGGCTGGCCAGGGCGCGCACCTCGTCGGCGACCACCGCGAAGCCGCGCCCGGCCTCGCCGGCACGGGCCGCTTCGATGGCGGCGTTGAGGGCCAGCAGGTTGGTCTGGTCGGCGATGGAACGGATCACTTCGAGCACCCCTACGATGCCCTGCACATCCTGACGCAGGCCTTCGAGGGAATGGCTGGTGCTGCCCAAGCCGCCGACCAGTTCGCGGATCTGGCCGATGCTCTGCTCCACCACGCGCTTGGCATCGTTGCCCTGGCGATTGGTCTCGCTGGCCGCCTCGGCGGCGCGCTGAGCGCTCATCGCCACTTCATGGGCCGCTGCAGACATCTCGTTGATCGCGGTGGCGGCCTGCTCGGTTTCATGGCGCTGCCCGGACATCGCCTGCTCCGAACGTTCGGCTTGCGTGGCCACGTCGCTTACCAGGCTGGACAACTGGGTGGTGGTGCCCGCTACCTGGCGCACCAGCGCATGGATTTTCTCGACGAAACGGTTAAAGGAGAACGCCAGTTGACCCAGTTCGTCCTTGCTCGTCACCGGCAACCGGTGAGTGAGGTCGCCATCGCCCGCAGCCATGTCGTCCAGGTTGGCCTTGAGCATCTGCAGCGGACTGAGGATTGAGTTGCTCATCAGCACCGCGAGCAGGCCCATCAGCAGCAGCAAGCCGAGTGCCGAGCCAGTCATGATCAGCAACAGGTCGTCGATACGTGCCTGAAACTCGGCACGTGCCTGCTGCACGTCGCGCTCGACCCTGTCGAGATTGACCGAAGTACCGAACACCAGATTCCACTTGGGTAAGTACTGTGCATAACCCACCTTGGGCACCAGCACCTTGCCGTCGCCGAGCACGAAGCTGTAGTCGACGTAGTGGCTGTCGTCCTTGCCAGCGCGCACCAGTTCGCGCATCACATAGACCCCATTGGGGTCGCGGTAGTCGGCGAAGCTCTGGCCGATGCGATCGTCGGTGCTGCCTTGCAGGACCCGCACGGACTCGCCGTCATAGCCCCAGAAGTAGCCTTCCGCGCCATAAGACAGGTGCTTGAGCACGTCCACCGCCTGTGCGCGCGCGGCCATATTACCTGCGGCCGAGGCCTCGTAGATAGGCGCGACAGCCTTCATCGCCAGCTCCACGTACTGTTTGATTTCGCTGCGCCGATCCTGGGTCAGCTTCTCGCGGGTCTGCCTCTCCTGCTGGTCGGACAGTCGATGCAGGATAACCACGGCGACGGCGCTGAGCACCAGGGTCAACAACAGCATCGGCACCAGGGCCAACAACAGGACTTTGGAGCGTAACCGGAGAGTGGCAAGCATAAGGCGGTACCTTTGTAGATCGGACAACAGTGAGGGTTGTGTGCACACGAATAGTCTGGCAAAGTGGTCTGACCAATGGCCCACATATTGCTTTATCGGCAATCCTACGACTTGCTAAATAGCTGACGAAAAAAAAACGCCGCAGCGGGTTCTCCGTGGTCGCTTAACCCTGAAACTGAACTTGGTAGCCTTCCTGGGACAGCGTGCCGATGTAACTCGCGGTTAGGCGATAGAACTGGGCCTGATCGCTGTTGGTAAACACGCCTTTGGGCTCCAGCACTTCAGCCCAGTGATGCCCCGGCTTGCGCTCCATAAGCGTGCGATTCCCGCCTGGATGAAGAGTAAGGGGCCGGCCATCACCGCTCTGGCAAAATCCGTGGCATGACTTCTTCGCCCAATCTCGACCAAATGTCCCCCGAACAACTGCGTGCCTTGGCAGCGCAGTTGCTGTCGCAGGTCGACACTATGGGCAAGAAGATCAACCGCGACCAAACGGTGATCGAGAAGCTGACCCACGAGATCGCCGAACTCAAGTGCTTGAAATTTGCCAAGCTTAGCGAGCAGATGAATCCTGAGCAGGCCAGCCTGCTCGATGACCGGATCGATACCGATATCGCGGCGATTGAAGCAGAGCTTCAGGCCTTGCAAGCAGTGCCTGCGGCGACCGAAAAAAAGCAAAAACCTAAGCGCACGGTGTTGCCGGCAGAGTTTCCACGCACGTTGACCCATCACAAGCCCGACAATACTCACTGCCCATGTGGCTGCGCACTGAAACGCATCGGTGAAGACGTCAGCGTGTTGGCGCTGATGCGATTTTGACCCAAGCCGCCGGAAATCATTGACCCATTCGAATACTCAGCAATCGATGACCTTGCGTGGGATTTCAGAGGCTGCACATGGGTCAGCTAAAATCAGTAACCTGGGTCAAAATCGCATCAGCGCCAACAAGTGGTTCCCGCCGGAACGAAAAAAGGACCCGAAGGTCCTGATTTCAATCACTTATAGAATTCAGTGGAACTCTGCAGCGCAATATTTGGAGCGGGAAACGAGACTCGAACTCGCGACCCCGACCTTGGCAAGGTCGTGCTCTACCAACTGAGCTATTCCCGCGTCTTGGTGAGGCGCATTCTATAGAATCCACATCCCCCGTCAACCCCTTGATTCAAAAAAAGTTTATTTCTTTTCCACGTCCGTCTTCAGATGCGGCCAGGCAGCCCGCAAGTATTGGACCATGGACCACAACGTCAGGCCAGCGGACACTAGCAACAAGGCATAACCCATCAGGACCCAGAAGCTGAAGTCCGAAGGATTGGCCAGCAGGATCACCAGCGCCAGCATCTGCGCGGCGGTTTTCCATTTGCCCAGGTTCGACACCGCTACATGGGCGCGGGCACCGAGTTCGGCCATCCACTCGCGCAGTGCCGAGACAACAATTTCGCGACCGATGATAACGGCGGCCGGCAGCGTGAGCCACAGATTGCCATGCTCTTGCACCAGCAGAACCAGTGCAACGGCGACCATCAGCTTGTCTGCAACAGGATCGAGGAAGGCCCCGAAAGGAGTGCTTTGTTCCAGACGACGGGCAAGATACCCGTCGAGCCAGTCGGTCGCGGCGGCAAAGGCGAAGACCGAGGCAGACGCCAGATAGCTCCAGTGGTAAGGCAAGTAAAACAGCAAAATGAAGATCGGGATGAGCAGGACGCGTAGAACGGTAATCAGATTAGGGATATTCATCGGCACAACTGGCTACGAGGTGAGTTGGGCATTCTACTCGCTGTGCAGATTTGCATAAATCAACTCTGCGAGCTTTTTGCTGATTCCGGGTGCTTTGGCGATCTCTTCGATGCTGGCACGAGACAGCTCCTGCAATCCACCAAAATGTTTTAACAAATCGCGCCGACGTGTCGGTCCGACACCGGCAACGCCCTCAAGTGTAGACGTGCGGCGAGTTTTGCCACGACGTGCGCGATGCCCCGTAATGGCGAAACGGTGCGCTTCGTCGCGTATCTGCTGGATCAGATGCAGCGCGGGGGAATCGCCGCGCAAGGTGAACTCATGGGCTGCGTCGTTGAGGTACAGGGTTTCAAAACCGGCCTTGCGCGTCGCGCCCTTGGCCACACCCAAGAGAATCAGGTCTGGCACAGCCAGTTCGTTAAGCACGTCACGCGCCATGGACAGCTGGCCTTTGCCGCCGTCGACCAGCAGGATGTCCGGCAACTTGCCCTCGCCGTCCTTCAATTTACTGAAGCGCCGGGTCAAGGCCTGGTGCATCGCGGCATAGTCATCGCCTGGGGTAACGCCTTCAATGTTATAGCGCCGGTAGTCGGACTTGATCGGGCCTTCCGGGCCGAACACCACGCAAGACGCCACAGTGGCCTCGCCGCTGGAATGGCTGATGTCGTAACACTCAAGACGTTGCGGCGGCTCGTCCAGGTTCAGCACTTCGGCCAGCGCATCGAAACGGGCCGCAACGTGTTGCCGGTTAGCCAAACGTGCGCCCAGCGCTTGCTCGGCATTAGTGACCGCCAATTGCTGCCAGCGCGCCCGGGTGCCGCGTACTCGATGGCTGATGGTCAATTCTCGACCGCGCAGCTCTTCGATGGCTGCGATCAGGGTCGGAAAATCTTCGTGAACCACGTTGACGATCAGCTCGCTCGGCAAGTCCCGTTCAGGACTGCTGATGAAGTATTGGCCAAGAAACGCTGCCATGACTTCAGAAACGTCTTCCTCAATACCTACCTGCGGAAAGAAGTTCTTGCTCCCCAACACCCGACCACCGCGCACGCTGATCAAGTGTACGCAGGCGCCACCTGGGTTGACGAACGCCGCAATCACATCGACATCGCCTGTCCCGCCTTCCATGCTCTGCTGATCCTGCACCCGACGCAGCAATGAGATCTGGTCACGCAGCTCGGCGGCGCGCTCGAACTCGAGGTTGACCGCCGCCTCCTCCATGGCCGCAGACAACTCGTCCGCCAGAGCGTTGCTGCGCCCTTCAAGAAACATCACCGAATGGCGTACATCTTCGGCATATACCTCGGGCTCCACCAGCCCCACACACGGCGCCTTGCAGCGTTTGATCTGGTATTGCAGACAAGGTCGAGCGCGGTTCTTGTAAAAGCTGTCTTCACACTGACGAACGAAAAACGCCTTTTGCAGCAGGCTCAGGCTTTCGCGAATCGCACCCGCGCTGGGATAAGGGCCGAAATATTTGCCCTTGGCCTTTTTCGCCCCGCGATGAATGCTCAAGCGTGGGAACTGGCCATCCGAGAGAAAGACATAAGGGTAGGATTTGTCGTCGCGCAGCAGGATGTTGTACGGCGGACGCCATTCCTTGATGAGCGTCTGCTCAAGCAGCAAGGCCTCGGTTTCGTTGGCCGTGATGGTGGTTTCGACTTGGGCAATACGGCCTACCAGCGCAGCGGTCTTGGGGGCAAGACCGGCTTTGCGAAAGTAGCTCGCCAAACGCTTCTTGAGATTTTTGGCTTTGCCTACGTAGAGCAGGCGCGCATCGCTGTCGAACATGCGATAGACGCCCGGCCGACCACTGACTGTCGACAGAAAAGCACTTGGATCGAAGATTTCAGTCATTTTCAGAGGCTGGCATCAACCATGCCGTGACGAACCGCCAGCAGCGTCAATTCGACATCGCTGCTGATCGAAAGCTTCTCGAAAATACGGTAACGGTAGGTATTCACTGTTTTGGGCGACAGGCACAGTTTGTCGGAAATGATCTGCACCTTCTGACAGCCGACAATCATCAACGCAATCTGGATTTCACGCTCCGACAAGGCATCGAAGGGCGAATCATTGGTTGGCTGGAACGACTTGATCGCCAGTTGCTGGGCAATCTGCGGGCTGATATAGCGTTGCCCGGCAAACACCAGGCGGATGGCCTGGACCATTTCCGGCAATCCGGCGCCCTTGGTCAGGTAACCTGCGGCACCTGCCTGTAACAGCCGGGTAGGAAACGGATCTTCTTCGCACACGGTGACCGCGACGACTTTGATGTCCGGATGACTGCGCAGTAATTTGCGCGTGGCTTCGAGACCGCCGATCCCGGGCATCTTGACGTCCATCAGCACCACATCGGGTTTCAACTCACGCGCTTTGAGCAGGGATTCCTCCCCTGACTCGGCCTGACCGACTACTTGCAGGCCATCGATGTCAGCCAGCATTCGTGTAATGCCTGTACGAACGAGATCATGGTCATCGACTACTAGCACCCTAATCAAGCAGACACCTCGCGAATTGGTCTTATTGGGTTGTTGGACACCTTAGCAAAAAGCAACAGGCAGACCTAGCGGAAAGCAGCATATAAAAAGTGTCAAATCTTCTTGCGAGGCTTGCCGCCAGTGTGTTTCAGCGATGCAGTCCATTGATATCACGCTGCATTCTCAGGAAACACTGGTCTTTGCCGACCACCGTCAGGCCTTTTCTTTCGTAAAGCTTTTTTGCCGGATTATTTTCAAAGACGGTCAGACGCAATGCCGGACGTCGTTCCTTGCTCGCCATGGCGAATACCTGATCGATCACCCAGGAACCGGCGCCCTGCCCCTGGTACGCTTCGAGTAAATGCAATTCGCGGATATACAAGGCTCTGGCGTCACGGCTCAAGCTGACATAACCCATCACCGTGTCCTCCCGCACAATCAGCCAGTTTTCGCGTCCCTCCCAAGCGACATCGAAGGCCTCGTCCAGCCACAACAGCTCATGTTGAATGTAGTAGCGAAGCATATTTCGACAAGTCAGGTCACGGGCAAAGTCCAGGTCCCGCGGGGTTGCCGGACGCAATTCGAAACCCATTCAAGCCTCCGCCACAGCCACGATTTGCCCTTTCCAGCCGTCAGCATTGCGGCGAGCAACGACCATAAGGTTCCCCGTACCCGGCGCCGCCACCATCAACGTCCCGTCCGCCGCCCAGATTGCACTGCGCCCTGCCGACTCCCAGCCACCCGTTGCGCCACCATGATTGGCCATCAGAACCGCCATCGAGTGAGTGCAAGCATAGCCTTGCAATAGTGCGGTATCCGGAGCGTAGCCGTTTTCTGTGATCAACACGCCCGCGGCGTAAAGATCAGCGCCCTGCCGTGCCGCGGCTGCCGCGTGACTGGCGTGAGAAAAATCGGCGCAGACCGCCAGCGCGACGGTGTCGGTACCGATCTTTAATGTCGAACCGCCCGTTCCCGGAGCAAACGCCACCTCCTCGCCCGGGTGCAGATGCTGCTTGCTGTAAACCCCAAGCGAACCATCGGCGCCCAATACCAGAGCGCCGATCAACACCGGCGAATCGTCTGATAGACGAATCGGCATCCCAACGACACTGGTCACACCGACTTCCCGCGCGAAATCGCGCAGCGGTTGCAGCACTCCGGCGTCTGGCGCTATGGCCAGCTCCGCCGCCAGGCCGCGTTCGTACCCGGTCAGTGACAGTTCCGGAAACACCAGCAAGTGCACGCCCTGCTCTGCAGCAACCTGCATGAAGCGCCGATGCCTAGCCATATTGGCGGCAAGATCACCGGCGATGGAGATCGATTGAGCGGCGGCAATGGTCAGTGTCGTCATGGTTCGTCCTTGTGACGTTGTGGTTGTTGGGCGCAGCGCAAAGTGTGTCACAACCCCCGACGTACTCAAGCGATAGAAAAGCCCGTGATGATCGATAGCATTTTCTGATTGAATCCACGTACCGGCCTCTAGTAAGCTCGGCGCACTCATCGGAGACAGACCATGCTCAACGCCCTCTCACAGCTTCGTACCGCTAGCGCCCTGCGCTCGGTTGCAGCTGCCCGGGTGAATGACGTTTGTGCTTCGGTCAGCTTTTATTTTGGGTATTGGTTTAGCCACTGGCGCGCCTGATACCCACACGGCGCCCACTTTAAACGGGTCGCCACCAGAGAATTCTCAACCCCCGGTCGGCCTCCCGACCGGGGGTTTTGTTTTTTCAGCCCTGAACATTTTTAGCGTCACACCAGACAATTTGAGGATTCACGACATGAACTACGCCACTTATTACCGTTACGACAGTTTTACCGCCTGGCGATTTACCAGCCTCCGCTCGGGACAGCCTGCCGCCTCCGATCGGTCACCCACAGGTGGCAAGCACACACACGCAGCCAATCCGGCCAATTGTCGAACACCCCAGTAGGGCCGAGCGCGCGGGAACGAACCCGCCGCCAGCCCAGGAAGCCCGAATATGAACTCGTCCGTCTCTGCTCTGCCGCTGTCCACTTTGAACCCTGCCAATGAAGCGCTGACCTTGCGTCTGCCCAGCTCATTGCAGCTCAAACAACAATTACCCCTCAGCAACGCCCTGACCCGGCAAGTCGCCGCCCACCGTCAAGCGGTTCGCGCGATCCTCAACGGTGAAGACTCCCGTCTGCTGGTCATCGTCGGTCCGTGCTCGATTCACGATCCCCGTTCCGCCCTCGAATACGCTACCCACCTTGCCCGCCTGGCTGCCGAAGTCAGCGATGAGATGCTGCTGGTGATGCGCGCCTACGTCGAAAAACCTCGCACCACGGTGGGATGGAAAGGCCTGGCCTACGACCCGCATCTGGATGGCAGCGACGACATGGCCGGCGGTTTGACGCTGTCCCGCGAATTAATGCGCGAAATGCTCCAACTGGGCTTACCCGTTGCCACCGAACTGCTGCAACCGATGGCCGCCGGCTACTTCGACGACCTGCTGAGCTGGGTCGCGATTGGCGCCCGTACCACCGAATCACAGATCCACCGGGAGATGGCCAGCGGCCTGAGCATGCCGGTTGGATTCAAGAATGGCACCGATGGCGGTGTGGCTGTCGCCAGCGATGCCATGCGCTCGGCCGCCCATCCGCACCGCCATTTTGGTGTCGATAGCCAGGGGCATCCTGCAATTATCCAGACACCGGGCAACGCTGATACCCATTTGGTATTGCGTGGCGGCCATCGCGGGCCGAACTACGACCGTGACAGCATCGCTCAAGTGCACAGCGATTTGACCCGGCTCAAGATTCCGGCGCGGATCATGGTCGATTGCAGCCACGCCAACAGCGGTAAAGACCCATTGCGTCAGCCAGCGGTGTTCAACGACGTGCTTGAACAGCGCCTGCAGGGTGATCGATCGTTGATTGGCATGATGATCGAAAGCCATCTGTTCGAAGGTTGCCAAGCGCTGAGCCCGTCGCTGCGTTACGGGGTGTCAGTAACGGATGGCTGCCTTGGCTGGACCGGGACAGAACGGTTGTTGCAGCAGGCAGCCGAGCAACTTCGTGCGCAGCGCTGCACCCAACAGCCGAAGTGACCGGTGCCCGCCTTCCAGTTCTCCAAGCGAAAACTGGAAGGCGGTTGCCTTAAACCGGTTACGACTGCACTTGTACCAACGTGACTTCGGACTGTTGGCTCACATCGTCGAGACGTTCGACCGAATAGGCTACCCGGACCGTCAAATCCCGATGTTCGCGCCAAAACCTGTAGGGAACGATAAATACCAGCGGTTGACCGGCCATTTCCCTTGAGATCTCACGATCATCGCGATGATTGAAATGCTCCCCGTCACATTTCAGATAAACCAGCTCACCCTCTTCTGCCTGGGCATTGTCGATCACGACGGTGACACCATCGATCGCATCTTGCAGATCCAGCCAACCCTCATCGGCCTCCAGAACAGAGGGAGGCAATAGCGGTCCTCGCTCCAGAGGGCCGATCAACAACTGTGCAGTCTCCGAGCAGCGAGCCTCTTGGCCCTCTTTCTCGACGCAATAGCTGATCGTAATGGTTGCACCAAGGTTGGGAGCAATAGACTCGGGACTTACCCAGAACGACAGTTCGCCACCCACTGCAAAAGATTCGATTTTCAATGTGTCATTGAAGCTTGATTGTGGCGTACCGCCGGCCCAGGAAAGCAAGACCCGATCTCCAGCCGCCATCCGGGAATACGGCCTTATCGTAACGCGCGCGCCCTCGGCGACCCTGTCGGGATCAAGTGTGCCGCCCACCGCATCGTTCACAATCACAGGCAGCAGATCCGACCGGACATCACCGACGCTCAACTGTAAACGCCCGGACTCCAAAGGCTCACAATGGAGCGCGCTGTACAGCGTGTAGTAAACCTCGAGCGACCCGCCGTCCAGTGCGGCGATGTGTACGTCCGACACAGTAAAGACAATCACCCTGTCCACCTGGGCTTCGCTGACGAACCGCGACACTTCATGCCGATACGCCACACCCTCTGCATCGATACCTGACCAGGACAAGACCAGCTTGTCTCCACAGGCCATGGCCTGATAAGGCGCAACAGTGACAATGGCCTTTCTTTCGGATGGATCCAACATGGCGTTTTCCGCCTGGTCCAGCCGTGGTGCCGCCATGTATTGCTCTACAACATTCAGGTTTGCGGCTTCATAAATAGTCATTCATACGCTCCAGTCCTTGGAATAAATGCCGCCTTGAAAGTCGGCATCGAACGAAGCCTATTGAACCCCACGGTGCTGATTCGTGATGCAGGGCAAAGGCGTCGGATTGCACGGAAAAATGACGTTTCACAAGTAGGTCATTGCGAGAAAGCGTTCAACCATCGTTAAAAAGATGTCCAGATATTCCGACCAAGACCTCATGTTCATCCGAACTTTCGCACTATTTCTATTCCGTTTTCATCGGGTTACAGCGGCTTTTTCATACATCGCCGAGTAGCTGGTGTGCTTTAGAGTGCCCCCTTGAACACACACCTGACCTACTGCGAAAAAGGAATCTACATGCTACGGAATGCAACCACTCACTATCCGATCCTGCTGGTCCACGGGCTCTTCGGCTTCGATCGCATCGGCAACCTGGAATTGTTCCATGACGTCAAACTGGCCCTCAGGAGCGCCGGCGCCAGGGTCTTCATCCCGCATCTGTCGGCTACCCACAGCAATGAAACCCGCGGCGAGCAACTGTTGGCGCAGATCGATCGGGTACTGCTGGGGACCGGTGCAAGCAAAGTCAACCTGATCGGTCACAGTCAGGGGGCGCTTGCGGCCCGGTATGCAGGAGCGCTGGCACCCGAGGTGGTCGCCTCGGTGACATCGGTCAGCGGGCCGAATCATGGCTCGGAACTGGCCGACTTCCTGCGTAAGGCACTGATACCCGGACGCCTGCCGGAACACGTTGCCGGAGCGGTGGCCACGCTGTTCGCCGATTTCCTGTCATTGCTCAGTGGCAACCGGCATCTGCCGCAAAACGCCATTGCCGCGCTCAATGCACTGACCACCGAAGGCGTCGGCGCCTTTAACGACAAGTACCCGCAAGGGTTGCCAAAAACCTGGGGCGGCAAGGGGCGCGATCAGGTCAATGGCGTGCGCTACTATTCCTGGAGCGGCATTTTGCAGGGGGACATCCTCGATGAGGGGCTCCATGCACTCAATCCGCTGCACGGGTTTCTGCGGGCCTTCTCCCACTATTTCACCACCGAAGCCGAGCAGAATGACGGTATGGTCGGTCGATTCAGTTCCCATCTGGGCAAAGTGATCCGTTCGGATTATTCGCTGGATCATCTGGATAGCCTCGGCCAGACAACCGGTCAGGTCCGCCGGGGTATCGACCCGATTGCCCTGTATGTGCAACATGCCGAACGCTTGCGAAATGCCGGCCTTTAAAACGCTGCATGAAAGAGACGGAACTTTGAGGAAGAAATAGCCCACTGAATCCGGTAGGCTCCGCATTTTATTGAACATTGAATGGAGTATTTTCCCATGGCCAAAGCCACTGCCCGTCACATCCTGGTTTCCAGCGAAGAAAAGTGCAACGAACTCAAGGCCCAGATCGAGGCTGGCGCCGATTTCGCCGAAGTCGCCAAAGCCAACTCCTCCTGCCCTTCCAGCCGTCAGGGCGGTGACCTGGGTTCGTTCGGCCCGGGCCAGATGGTCAAGGAATTCGACACCGTGGTCTTCAGCGCGCCGATTAACGTGGTGCAAGGCCCGGTCAAGACCCAGTTCGGTTACCACCTGCTGGAAGTGACCAGTCGTCAGGACTGATCAGCGCTTTGAGTTTGCTACACAACGGCCCGCCTTTTGGTGGGCCGTTGTGTTTTCGTTACGTGATACGGCTGGCGAGGGACGCGCCGCTAGCGTACAAATTGTGGTTATCCACCACCCGGCTCTAAGGCTGACAATGCGACTGGCTTTCCCCACTTTGTTGTTCACTGCCGTGGCGCTGCTATTAAGTGCCGCTGGTGTGAATGCTGCACCGCAACATGCGTTGACCGTGTACGGTGAACCGGCGAAGTATCCCGCGGGCTTCAGCCATTTCGCCTACACCAACCCGCGCGCGCCCAAGGGCGGCACGATGCGTCGCTCAGCGATGGAAATCGGTCATTTCGACCATATGCTGCCGTACATCGACAAGGGCACGGGTGTCACGCAGATCGACGGCTTGATCTACTCGCCCCTGGCCCAGCGTTCGCTGGATGAGCCCTATACCGTTTACGGCCTGGTCGCCCAACAGATGGAGCGTTCCGACGACGGACTGTCGCTGCGTTTCTACCTGAATCCGAAGGCCCGTTTCGCCGACGGCAAGCCGATCACCGCCGAAGACGTGCGCTATACCTTCGACCTGCTGATGACCCAGGGCAGCCTGCGCTATCGCACGCAGTTCGCCGACGTCAAAGGCGTCGAAGTAGAGTCACCACTCACCATTCGGTTCGACTTCAAGAGCAACGAAAACCGTACCCTGCCCCTGGACATCGCGACCTTGCCGGTGTTTCCCGAGCACTGGTGGAAAACCCGCGACTTTGCCAACGGAGGTGGTTACGAGCCGCCACTGGGCAGCGGGCCGTACCGCGTGAGCAAGGTCGACTCCGGGCGCAGCATCACCTTCGAGCGTAACGCCGACTGGTGGGGCAAGGATTTACCGGTCAACCGTGGCCTCTACAACTTCGATCATTTCAGCATCGAGTATTTCGGCGATACCGATGTCGCCCGCCAGGTCCTGCGAGGTGGCGCCTACGACTACAACCGCGAGTTCTCCGCCACCGCCTACTCCATCGGCTACGAAAGCCCGGCCCTGAGCGACGGTCGCCTGCAAAAGGCCCACCTGGCCAAAGAGGCACCGCAATCGGCCCAGGGCTTTGTGTTCAACCTGCAAAACCCGATGTTCCAGGACCGTCGCGTGCGTCAGGCCCTGGCCATGCTCTGGGATTTCGAGTGGAGCAACCGGCAGATGATGCGCGAGATGTACATCCGCCAGCAGAGCTACTTTTCCAACACCGACCTCGCTGCCCGAGAACTGCCCGACGCAGGTGAACGGGCGATTCTGGAACCGCTGCGCGGGCAGATCCCCGACGAAGTCTTCACCCAGGTCTTCGAAGCGCCGAAAACCGACGGCAGCGGCGTGATTCGCGACAAACAGTTGCAAGCCCTGGGTTTGCTCGAACAAGCCGGGTGGAAACCCGATGGCGATCAACTGGTCAACGCCCAAGGCCAACCGCTGAGCTTCACTTTCCTGGTCAGCCAGAACGGCATGAACCGACTGCTGTTGCCTTATAAGCGCACCCTGAAACAAATCGGTATCGACATGAATATTCGCCACATCGATGCCTCCCAGTACGTCAACCGCCTGATGTCCCGGGATTACGACATGATCGTCACCGGCTACCCGGTCACCACCTCGCCGGGTAACGAGCTGTACAACTACTTTGGCTCGGCGGCGGCCAACGATCCCGGTTCCAACAACTATATGGTGCTGAAGAACCCGGCGGTCGATACGCTGGTCAACGGCCTGGTTCGCGCCACCACCCAGGCTGACATGTTGCGCTACGCCCATGCCCTGGACCGCGTCCTGCAATGGAACTTCTATTGGATTCCCAATTATTACCCGCCGGGCAGCTCGACCGTGTGGTGGAACCGCTTCGGCATTCCCTCTGTACAGGCGAGCAATGACGAAGCTATCGAGAGTTGGTGGGAAGTGAGCTCCACCCCGCTGACCAATCAACAAATGACCGCCGAGCTCATCAAACGCGGCAAGCCCGGAGGACCGCACTGATGTGGGCTTACATACTGCGGCGCCTGCTGCTGATCATTCCGACATTGGTGATCATTCTTCTGGTCAATTTCGTCATCGTCCAGGCCGCGCCCGGTGGCCCGGTGGAACAGGCCATCGCGCAATTGCAGGGCATTGGCGGTGCGAGTGTCGGTGGCGGTTCCAGCGAAACCATGCATGGCAGCTCACGGGCCAGTCGAGGGCTCGACCCGCAGCTGATCAAGGAGATTGAAAAGCAATATGGCTTCGACAAACCGGCCCCGGAGCGTCTGTGGCTGATGCTCGGGAGCTACGCCCGCCTCGACTTCGGCAAGAGCTTCTTCCGCGGCGCCACCGTTACCGACCTGATCCTGGAAAAAATGCCGGTGACCATTTCTCTCGGGCTCTGGGCCACGTTGATCACTTATCTGGTGTCGATTCCCCTGGGCATCCGCAAGGCCGTGCATCATGGCAGCCATTTCGATATCTGGAGCAGCACCGCGATCATCATCGGTTATGCCATGCCGGCGTTCCTGTTCGCGATGTTCCTGATTGTGGTCTTCGCCGGCGGCACCTCATTGAACTGGTTCCCGGTGCGCGGGCTGGTCTCGGACAATTTCGAGTCGCTGTCGACCCTGGGCAAAATCACCGATTACTTCTGGCACCTGGTGCTGCCAGTGACAGCGCTGGTGGTTGGCGGTTTCGCCACCCTGACCATCCTCACCAAGAACTCCTTCCTCAATGAAATCACTCGCCAATACGTGGTCACCGCCCGAGCCAAGGGCTTGAGCGAACGCCGGGTGCTTTACGGTCATGTGTTTCGCAACGCCATGCTGCTGGTGGTGTCAGGAATTCCGCAGGCCTTCATCAGCGTATTTTTTGCCGGCTCACTGCTGATCGAAGTGATTTTCTCCCTCGATGGCCTGGGTCGCATGAGTTACGAAGCCGCGGTTTCACGGGACTATCCGGTGGTATTCGGTTCGCTGTTCATCTTCACCTTGTTCGGCCTGCTGATAAAACTCATCGGCGACCTCTGCTACACCCTGGTCGACCCACGCATCGACTTCGCCGCGAGGAACGCCTGATGTTCAAGCTCTCGCCGCTGGGCCGTCGCCGTTTCGAGCGCTTCAAGAAAAACCGCCGTGGCTGGTGGTCGCTGTGGTTGTTTATCGGCCTGTTCCTGCTGACCCTGGGCGGCGAGCTGATCGCCAACGACCAACCGCTGGTGGTCAGTTATCAGGGCTCGCTGTACTTCCCGGCATTCAAACGCCACACCGAACAGGAGTTTGGTGGGCAACTGCCATTCCAGGCCGATTACCGCAGCGATTACGTGCAGAAGCTGATTCATAAGGACGGCGGCTGGATGCTGTTTCCTCCGATCCCGTTCAGCGACGACACGCCCAATTACGACCTCAATCAACCGGCGCCGAGCCCGCCGTCGAAGGTCAACTGGCTGGGCACTGACGATCAGGCCCGGGACGTGCTGGCCCGGGTGATTTTCGGGGCGCGGGTGTCGATTCTGTTCGCGCTGGCGCTGACCTTCATCAGTGCGTTGATCGGCATCGCCGCCGGTGCGCTGCAAGGCTACTACGGGGGTTGGGTCGACCTGATCGGTCAGCGCTTGCAGGAAGTCTGGTCGGGGCTGCCGGTGCTGTACCTACTGATCATTCTGTCGGGCTTCGTTGAGCCGAATTTCTGGTGGCTGCTGGGGATCATGGCGCTGTTTTCCTGGCTGGCGCTGGTGGACGTGGTGCGCGCCGAGTTCCTGCGCGGGCGCAACCTGGAATACGTCAAGGCCGCCCGTGCGCTGGGCCTGACCGACCGCAAGGTGATCGTGCGGCACATTCTGCCCAACGCGATGAACGCCACCCTGAGTTATTTGCCGTTCATTTTGACCGGGGCGATTTCCACCCTTACAGCACTGGACTTTCTCGGCTTCGGCATGCCGGCCGGCAGTGCGTCCCTAGGTGAGTTGATTGGTCAAGGCAAGCAGAACCTGCAAGCGCCGTGGCTGGGGCTGACGGCGTTTTTCACCCTGGCGCTGATTCTTTCTTTACTGGTGTTTATCGGGGAGGCATTACGTGATGCCTTTGATCCTCGGTCTTGAAGCGGACTGTTGATATGAGTGACAACCTGATCGAAATCCGTGACCTCAACGTGGCTTTCATCGGCCAGACCGTGGTGCGCAACCTGTGCCTGGACATCCGCCCCGGAGAATGCCTGGCGCTGGTCGGCGAGTCGGGCTGCGGCAAGTCGGTGACTGCCCACTCGATCCTGCAACTGCTGCCCGAGACCGGCACTCAAACCACCGGCAGCATTCGCTATCGCGGCCAGGAATTGATCGGCACCGACATCAAGACCTTGCGCGAGCTGCGCGGCAACCGGATCGCGATGATCTTTCAAGAGCCGATGACCTCCCTCAATCCGCTGCACAGCGTTGAAAAGCAGATCGGCGAAACCTTGCTGCTGCATAAAGGGCTGGGCGGCAAAGCGGCACAAGCGCGGATTCTTGAGTTGCTGCAACTGGTAGGCATCCAGAAACCCGAAGAACGGCTCAAGGCTTATCCCCATCAACTGTCGGGCGGCCAACGGCAACGGGTGATGATCGCCATGGCCCTGGCTTGCGAGCCGGAATTGCTGATCGCCGACGAGCCGACCACCGCGCTGGATGTGACGGTACAACGCAAGATCCTGCTGCTGCTCAAATCCCTGCAACAGCGGCTCGGCATGTCGCTGCTGTTGATCAGCCACGACCTCAATCTGGTGCGCAGCATGGCCCAGCGGGTTTGCGTGATGCACGCCGGGGAAATCGTCGAGCAGGCACCTTGCGAAACGCTGTTCACCGAGCCGAAACACCCTTACAGCCGCATGTTGCTGAACGCCGAGCCGGAAGGTGAAGCGCTGCCCCGGGACGAGCGTGAAAAAGTGCTGGAAGTGGATAATTTACAGGTCCGGTTCGTCATCGGTGGCGGCCTGTTCCAGCGTAAAACCTATCTGCGTGCGGTGGACGACATCAGTCTGAATGTTCAGCGTGGCAAGACGCTGGGCATCGTCGGTGAGTCCGGTTCGGGCAAGTCCACCCTCGGTCAGGCGATCCTGCGCTTGCTCGATTCGCAAGGCAGCATTCGCTTTCAGGGTGAGGCCCTGGATGGCTTGACGCAAAAGCAGCTGCGACCATGGCGCAAGAAGATGCAGGTGGTGTTCCAGGACCCCTTCGGTAGTCTCAGCCCGCGAATGTCCGTGGCGCAGATCATCAGTGAAGGCCTTGAGGTTCATAGCCAATCCACCCCGGACGAATGCGAAGCCCAGGTGATCCGGGTGCTGGAAGAAGTTGGGCTCGACCCGCAAAGCCGTCATCGCTACCCGCACGAATTCTCGGGTGGCCAACGCCAACGCATCGCCATTGCCCGCGCACTGGTGCTGAAACCGGCGCTGATCCTGCTCGACGAACCGACCTCGGCGCTGGATCGCACGGTGCAAAAACAAGTGGTCGCCCTGCTCCGTCAGCTTCAGGAAAAATACGGCCTGACCTACCTGTTCATCAGTCACGACCTGGCGGTGATACGCGCCCTGGCCCACGACATGATCGTGATCAAGGACGGCAAAGTGGTGGAAAGCGGTGCCAGCCACACGGTGTTCGACTCGCCGCAGCATCCGTATACCAAAGAGCTGTTGGCGGCGGCGCATCCGGGGTGGGCATAATCGGCGTCATGCCGTTGGACCGTGTAGCGGCCATCGCGAGCAGGCTCGCTCCCACAGGGGATTTGTGAACGACACAGATCGACTGTGGGAGCGAGCCTGCTCGCGATGGGGCCCGAACAAACACCACACATTCTGGATATGACACCGATGAACACCACCGAAAGCCTCAAGGACTACCAGCGCGTTCGTACCCTGGCGATCCGCTCACTGTTCGAAATCATCGAGCAATCGAGCGAAGGCACGGTGATTGTCGACCGCGACGCGAACATCGTCTGGATGAACGAGCGTTATGCCCGGCGTTTCGGTCTCGAATCGGCTGCAGGTGCGATCGGCCGGGCCTGTGAAAGTGTGATCCCTGGCAGCCTGTTGCGTGAGGTGGTGCGCACCGGACGACCCATCCTGCTGGACATGCAAGACACCCCCAAGGAACCGCTGGTGGTGATGCGTCTGCCGATTCACGACGATGCCGGCGCAGTGATTGGCGCTATCGGCTTTGCCCTGTTCGATGAATTGCGCAGCCTGTCGCCGATGCTCAAGCGCTACCTGAGCATGCAGGAAGAACTCGCCTCCACCCGCTCGCTGCTGCGGGCACGGCAGACCAAGTACAACTTCGCCCACTTCATCGGCACCAGCGCCGCCAGCCTGGACGTCAAACGTCGCGCCCGGCGCAGCGCCAGTGCCGAGTCTCCGGTGTTGCTGCTGGGCGAAACCGGTACCGGCAAAGAGTTGCTGGCCCAGGCGATTCACGGCGCCTCGCCTCGGGCGCACAAAGCGTTCGTCAGCATCAACAGCGCGGCGATCCCCGAGTCGCTGCTGGAAGCCGAGTTCTTTGGCACCGCCCCCGGCGCGTTCACCGGCGCCGATCGCAAGGGCCGCACCGGCAAGTTGCAGATCGCTCAGGGCGGCACGCTGTTTCTCGATGAGATCGGCGACATGCCGCTGCCGCTGCAAAGCAAATTGCTGCGGGTGTTGCAGGAAAAGGAATTCGAACCGGTGGGCTCCAACGAAGTGATCCAGAGCGATGTGCGGGTGATCGCGGCCACTTCCACCGACCTGGAAGCGGCGATCAAACGCGGCGAGTTTCGTGCCGATTTGTATTACCGCCTTAATGTGCTGCCGATTCAGGTCCCGCCCCTGCGTGATCGCCTCGACGACCTGCCGGCCCTCAGCGAAGCGATCCTCGAAGAGCTGCGCAGTCAGCACGAACTGAACCCCGAAGCCTTGAATTTGTTGGGTCAACACGCCTGGCCAGGGAACATCCGCGAACTGCGCAATGTTCTGGAGCGTGCGGCATTGCTCAGTGATGATTTGATGCTGAACGTGGCGGATATCCGCGCGGCGATTGGCAGTTTTATCCCGGTGCAGCGTGTGGCGCCCTTGGCCATCGAGCCGGTTGCCCATGAGACTTTCAGTGAAGCTCGCGAACGGTTTGATCGGCAGTTGATTGAGTCCGCCCTCGCGCAATGCGGTGGGAAGGTTATCGAAGCGGCGGCGCGTTTGGGGCTGGGGCGGTCGACGTTGTACAAGAAGATGGTGGCGTTGGGGATTGCGGAGTCTCCATAAAGAGACACAGATCTCCATTGGTAGATTTATTTTTCAAGATCAAAAGATCGCAGCCTTCGGCAGCTCCTACGGTGATTTCTGCGTTTCCCTGTAGGAGCTGCCGAAGGCTGCGATCTTTTAAGGCGCTCACCGTCTCCAAACAGAGACAAACATCCTCCGCAACATTCAGAAAAAATATAAATCCTTTATATTTCATCAACTTATATATCTGGCACGAAACTCGCTATAGCCCTTCCCACAAAGCTTCACCCTACAAAAATAACAATCGAAGGAGACACACCATGAGTGTGATCATTGCCTTGGCAGCCCTCACGCTGCTGATGGTGGCTGCCTACCGTGGCTACAGCGTTATCCTCTTTGCCCCGATCGCCGCCCTCGGCGCCGTCCTGCTCACCGACCCTTCCGCCGTTGCCCCCGTCTTCACCGGGGTGTTCATGGAAAAAATGGTCGGCTTCGTCAAACTGTATTTCCCGGTGTTCCTGCTCGGTGCCGTGTTCGGCAAGCTGATCGAGTTGTCGGGCTTCTCCCGCTCCATCGTCGCAGCGGCCATTCGCTTGCTCGGCACTCGTCAGGCGATGCTGGTGATCGTGCTGGTCTGCGCCCTGCTCACTTACGGCGGCGTGTCGCTGTTTGTGGTGGTGTTTGCGGTCTACCCGTTTGCCGCCGAGATGTTCCGCCAGAGCAATATCCCCAAGCGCCTGATCCCGGCGACCATCGCCCTCGGCGCATTCTCGTTCACCATGGATGCCCTGCCCGGCACCCCGCAGATCCAGAACATCATCCCCAGCACCTTCTTCAACACCACCGCCTGGGCCGCGCCGTGGCTGGGTGTGATCGGCACGATTTTCGTGTTCTGCGCCGGCATGCTGTTCCTTCAAAGCCAGCGCAACAAGGCCCAGCGCAGCGGTGAAGGGTATGGTTCAGAGCTGCGCAACGAGCCGGAAACCGCGCCGGATATCAAGCTGCCCAACCCGTGGATCGCGCTGTCGCCGCTGTTGATGGTGGGCCTGATGAACCTGCTGTTCACCCGCTGGATTCCGCTGTGGTACGGCAAGACTCACAGCCTCTCGTTGCCAGGCATGGCTGCACCGGTAACCACCGACATCGCCAAACTGACCGCGATCTGGGCGGTCCAGGCAGCCTTGCTGGTGGGCATCGTCATGGTGCTGGTGTTCGCCTTTCAGACGATTCGCGGCAAGTTGGCCGAAGGCAGTAAAAGTGCGGTCAGCGGCGCGCTGCTGGCGGCGATGAACACCGCGTCGGAATACGGTTTCGGTGCAGTGATCGCGTCGCTACCGGGTTTCCTGGTGCTGTCCGGCTGGCTCAAAAGCATTCCCAACCCGCTGGTCAACGAAGCGATTACCGTGACCCTGCTGGCCGGCATCACCGGTTCGGCGTCGGGCGGCATGAGCATTGCCCTGGCGGCGATGTCCGAGACGTTCATCAGCGCCGCCCATGCCGCCAACATTCCATTGGAAGTGCTGCACCGGGTCGCCGCGATGGCCAGTGGCGGCATGGACACCCTGCCGCACAACGGCGCGGTGATTACGTTGCTGGCGGTCACCGGTTTGACCCACCGCGAAGCCTACAAAGACATTTTCTGTATTACGCTGATCAAGACACTCGCTGTTTTTGTGGTGATCGGTACTTTCTACGCCACTGGCATTGTGTGAGGTATTCATGACGACTCTTTCGGGCAAGACCGCATTGGTCACCGGTTCCACCAGCGGCATCGGTCTGGGAATCGCCCTGAGCCTGGCCAAGGCGGGCGCCAACCTGATCCTCAACGGTTTCGGCGATGCATCCAGGGTGATTGCCGAGGTGGAACAGCTCAATAATAAAAGCGGCGGCAAGGTCGGCCATCACCCCGCCGACGTCAGCGACCCGGCGCAGATCGCCGACATGATCGAGTACGCCGAGCGTGAGTTCGGCGGCGTGGATATCCTGGTCAACAACGCGGGCATCCAGCACGTGGCGTCGGTGGAAGATTTTCCGGTGGAGCGCTGGGACTCGATCATTGCGATCAATCTGTCGTCGGTGTTTCACGGCACCCGTTTGAGCTTGCCGGGGATGCGCACCAAGGGCTGGGGACGGATCATCAACATCGCCTCGGTGCATGGCCAGGTCGGTTCGGTGGGCAAGGCGGCGTATGTCGCGGCCAAGCATGGTGTGATCGGCCTGACCAAGGTGGTCGGTCTGGAAACCGCTACGACGAACGTCACCTGCAATGCCATTTGCCCGGGTTGGGTGCTGACGCCGCTGGTGCAAAAGCAGATCGATGATCGCGCCGCGACCGGGATCGACCCGCAGCAGGCGCAACATGATTTGCTGGCGGAGAAGCAGCCGTCGCTGGAATTCGTGACGCCTCCGCAGCTGGGTGAGTTGGTGCTGTTTTTATGCAGCGAAGCCGGTAGCCAGGTGCGTGGCGCGGCGTGGAATATTGATGGTGGGTGGTTGGCGCAGTAACCCACCGGTAACCCCTGTGGCGAGGGAGCTTGCTTCCGTTCGGCTGCGAAGCAGTCGTAAATCGGTTTTGGGACAGCTTCGCTGTCCAGCGGGAGCAAGCTCCCTCGCCACAGTAGACTGTGTACACATAAGAAAAAGAGGCCAAGCCATGTCCGACATCCTCTGGCAACCCGGCACCGAGCGCATCGGCAAATCCCGCATGGAGGCCTTCCGGCGCTTCGTCAATCAGCGACATGCCCTTGAGATCGCCGACTACCCTGCCCTGCACCAGTGGAGCATCGATCAACGCGAAGCTTTCTGGCAGGCCATCGTCGATTTCTTCGACATCCGTTTTCACGATCAGCCAGACGCGGTGCTGATTGAGGGCGCACAAATGCCCAGCGCCCAGTGGTTCCCCGGCGCCACGCTGAACTTCGCCGAGCACTTGCTGCGCCGTCGCGACGATGCCGTGGCGGTGGTGGCCATCGGCGAAAACGGCCAACGGGAACAACTGACCTGGGCCGAACTGGCGAGCCATGTCGCCGGTTTTCAAAACGGCCTGAAAGCCGCCGGTGTCGGCCTCGGCGACCGCGTGGCCGCGTGCATGCCGAACACCTGGCAAACCCTGGTAGCCATGCTCGCCACCACCAGTCTGGGTGCGATCTGGTCTTGTTCCTCGCCAGATTTCGGTACTCATGGGGTGATCGACCGCTTCGGCCAGATCGAGCCGAAAGTGCTGATCACCTGCGCCGGTTACCGTTACGCCGGCAAAGAGATTGACCAGACCGCCAAGGTCAACGAAATCCTCGGGCAACTGCCGTCCTTGCAGCAGTTGATCGTTGTGCCTTATGCACGACCCCAGGCGCGTATAGAAGACTTCCGCAGCCAGGCCAACGTGACGCTATGGGACGATTTCTACGACCCGGGCGGCGAGCCGCAATTCATTCCCGTGCCCTTCGCTCATCCGCTGTACATCCTCTATTCCAGCGGCACCACCGGCGTGCCGAAGTGCATTGTTCACAGCACCGGCGGCGTACTGCTGCAACACGTCAAGGAACATGGGCTGCATACCGATCTCGGCCCCGGCGACCGTTTGTTCTACTACACCACGTGCGGCTGGATGATGTGGAACTGGCTGGTCTCGGCCTTGGCGGTCGACAGCGCCGTGGTGCTGTATGACGGCTCGCCGTTTCATCCAGGCCCGGAGCGTTTGATCGACCTGATCGACGACGAACGCATCAACGTCTTCGGCACCAGCCCCAAGTTCCTCACCGCGCTGGAAAGCAATGGCCTGAAGCCCTGCGACAGTCATGACCTGAGCAGCCTGAAAACCGTGCTGTCCACCGGTTCCGCGCTGTCGCCGCAAAGCTTCGATTACGTCTACCGCGCGTTCAAGTCCGACCTGTGTTTGTCTTCGATGTCTGGCGGCACCGACATTGTTTCGTGCTTTGTGATTGGCAATCCGGTCCTGCCGGTGCGCCGTGGCGAAATACAGTGCAAGGGCCTGGGCATGGCGGTGGAAGTCTGGAACGACGCCGGTACGCCTGTGATCGGGGAAAAAGGCGAACTGGTGTGCACCCGACATTTTCCGGCGATGCCCATCTGTTTATGGCATGACCCTGACGGGGAGAAACTGCGAAAGTCCTATTTCAGCCTGTTCCCGGGCGTCTGGACCCAGGGCGATTACGCCGAACAACTGCCCCACGGTGGCCTATTGATCCACGGGCGTTCCGATGCCGTGCTCAACCCCGGCGGCGTGCGCATCGGCACGGCGGAAATCTATCGTCAGGTAGAGAAAATCCCGCAGGTGCTGGACAGCGTCGCCATCGGCCAGCAATGGCAGGATGACGTGAGAGTGGTGCTGTTTGTGAGGTTGCGCGACGGTGTCGAGCTGGACGAAGCGCTGCAACAACAGATTCGCCAAGTCATCCGCGCCAACACCACGCCGCGGCATGTGCCGGCGAAGATTGTCGCGGTGACCGATATTCCGCGGACCATCAGCGGCAAGGTGGTCGAGCTGGCGGTAAGGAATGTGGTACATGGCCAGAAGGTGAAGAACACCGACGCACTGGCCAATCCCGAGGCATTGGAGCAGTTTCGCGACCGCCCTGAATTGAACGACTGAAACACGCCGCACCGATCTGAACGACTGAAATGCGACCCTTGTAGGAGCTGCCGAAGGCTGCGATCTTTTGATCTTTAACGATTCATCTGACGCCAAAGTCAAAAGATCGCAGCCTTCGGCAGCTCCTACAGGGGTATGCGTCAGTCCATCAAATTCCACTCACCCGGCGGTGCATGGGGCCCGGGCGTGGCCTCGGCGTGCATTTTCAGGCGCAGACGCAAGTTGTTCACCGAATCTGCATGTTTCAATGCCTCTGCCTCATCAATCGCGCCCTCGGCAAACAGCCCGAACAGCGCTCCATCAAAGGTCTGCATTCCCGCTTCTGACGACTTCTCCATAATCCCCTTGAGCTCGCCAAGCTCATTGCGCCGGATCAGGTCGCCGATGGTTGGCGTCCCCAGCATCACTTCCACCGCCGCCCGGCGCTGCCCATCCCGGGTACGCACCAAACGTTGGGAAACAAAGGCCTTGAGGTTATTGCCCAAGTCATGGAGCAGTTGCGCCCGGCGTTCTTCGGGAAAGAAGTTGATCACGCGGTCCAGCGCCTGATTCGCGTTGTGGGCATGCAAAGTGGAAATGACCAGATGACCGGTATCGGCAAACGCCAGCGCGTGCTCCATAGTCTCGCGGTCACGGATCTCGCCGATCAGCACCACGTCCGGCGCCTGGCGCAGGGTGTTTTTCAACGCTGCATGAAAACTGCGGGTATCGACGCCGACCTCACGCTGGTTAATGATCGACTTCTTGTGCCGATGGATAAACTCGACCGGGTCTTCGATGGTGATGATATGGCCGCTGCTGTGACGGTTGCGGTAATCGATCAGCGCCGCCAGCGAGGTCGACTTGCCCGAACCGGTCGAACCGACGAACAATATCAGCCCCTGTTTGAGCATCACGGTTTCGAGCAACACCGGAGGCAGCTTGAGGTCTTCGAAACGTGGAATGTCGAGTTTGATATTGCGCGCCACGATCGACACATCATTGCGCTGCTTGAAGATATTGAGCCGAAAGCGCCCGACCCCGGTCAGGGAAAGCGCCAGGTTCATTTCCAGTTCGCGATCGAACTCCAGCCGCTGTTCGGCGTCCATGATGGACGCGGCAATGGCAGCGATTTCTCCGGGCTTGAACGGTTGCTCGGCCAGGGCTTTGAGCACACCGTCAAATTTCGCGCTGGGTGGCGCGCCCGTGGACAGGTAAAGATCGGAGCCATTACGGCTGGCCAGAATTTGCAACAGTGCATCGATTTCCATGGCAAAAAACACCCGCGAAGCATTCAATTGAAAAAATGACCCCATCTGGGTCATCCAGCGTCTACCGCCATGCAAGGATAGTAGACGCCGCCACACCGACTGACGCAGGACATTGTAATGAACGCACCACCGACCGCCAGCGACGCCCAGGCCTTGATTGCCCGACTGGACTGGACAAACAACCCGCTGGGCGCCGCGGATCACTGGCCGCAGAGCCTGCGCACCGCCGTGGACATTGTGATTCACTCGCCAATGCCGATGCTGTTGCTGTGGGGCCCGCAGCTCACCCAGATCTACAACGACGGCTTCGCCTTCCTCGCCGGCAGCAAACACCCTCACGCTTTCGGACAACCCACACACCTGATCTGGCCAGAACTGAAAGACTTCACCGACCCGATTTACAGCGCCGTCCTACAGGGTCAGGTGCGGACCTACAGCGAACAGCGCTTTACCTTGCAGCGCGACGGGCGAGATTCCGACTTCTGGCTGGATTTGACCTACAGCCCCATTCGCAATGAAAACGCCGAGGTTGCCGGGATTCTGGTCACGGCCATCGAAACCAATGAACGCCGCCGCATCGCCCTGGAACTCGAGCAACGCTCCGCCGCCAGCCTCAAGGCCCAGCACGAAACCGAGCAGCGTTTGCAATTGGCGCTGGCCGCCACCGATGCCGTCGGCACCTGGGACTGGGACATCGGCGAAGACCGTTTCATCGCCGATGCCCACTTCGCGCAATTGCATGGCGTCGATCCGGCCATGGCCAACCAGTTGCCCATCAGCGAATACCTCCACGGTGTGCACCCGGAAGACCGGGCCATGATTGCCCGCAGCATCAAGCACTGCATCACCCATGGCAGCGAGTACGCCGAGGAATATCGCTTGCTGCAGCCCGACGGCCAATTGCGCTGGGTGTTTGCCCGAGGCCGCTGCTACAAGGATCATCATGGTCGGCCGATTCGTTTCCTTGGCGCGGCACTCGACCTGACCGAACGCAAACACATTGAACAGGCCTTGCGCCAGAGCCAGACCGAGCTGCAACTGATCATCAACGCCATGCCGATCCTGATCAGTTACGTCGACAGCGAGGAGCGTTTTCGCCTCAACAATGCCGCCTACCTGGAATGGTACGGCCTGACGCCTCAGGAGCTTTACGGCCGCACCGTCCGTGAAGTGCTGGGCGACGAAGCCTATGCCCTGCGCGCCGAATACATTACCGAGGCGCTGAAAGGCAAGGCTTGCAGTTTCAGCATCAGCGCCGCGCACCGCGATGGCAGCACCCGTCAGGCCCTGATGAACTACCTGCCACGTCATGGCGCGGACGGCGCGGTCAACGGTTTCTACATCTTCGTGATCGACGAGACCGAGCGCAAACAGACCGAAGAAGCCCTGCGCAACCTCAACGAAACCCTTGAAGAACGCGTCAGCGCCCGCACTCAGCAATTGGCCGAAGCCAACCAGCGGCTGCAGAACGAGATGTTCGAACGCGAGCGCGCCGAAGACGCCTTGCGGCATGCGCAGAAAATGGAAGCGGTGGGACAGCTCACCGGCGGCATCGCCCATGACTTCAACAACATGCTCACCGGGATCATCGGCAGCCTCGATTTGATGCAGCGCTACATCGCCGACGGGCGTGCCGCCGAGATCGGGCGCTTTACCGAAGCCGCGGTGTCCTCGGCTCACCGCGCCGCCGCCCTGACCCATCGCCTGCTGGCGTTCTCCCGGCGTCAGTCACTGGATCGCAAGCCGCTGAATGCCAATCAGCTGGTGCATTCCCTGGAAGATTTGTTCCGCCGCACCAAGGGCGACCCTATCGAGCTCAAAATAAAGCTGGCCGATGAAGTCTGGCCGGTCAGTACTGATGTCAGCCAATTGGAAAACGCGCTGCTCAACCTCGTGATCAATGCCCGGGATGCGATGCCCGAAGGTGGCGAGCTGCTGATCGAAACCGCCAATGTTCACCTCGACGGTAGCGACATCACCCCTCTGGAACCGGTCAGGGCCGGGGACTACCTGATGATTGCCGTCAGCGACAACGGCGCCGGCATGACGCCGTCAGTGTTGGCCAAGGCTTTCGACCCGTTTTTCACTACTAAACCCATCGGTCAGGGCACCGGCCTGGGGCTGTCGATGATCTATGGTTTCGCCCAGCAGTCGGGCGGGCACGTCAGCCTTCACAGCCTGCCGGGCCAGGGCACCTGCGTTCGCCTGTATTTGCCACGCCTGCACGTCGCGGTGCCGGAGCACACTCTGGAGCCGCTCACCGGCGAAACTCCGGCAGCGGTGGCCGGTGAAACAGTGGTGTTGGTGGAAGACGATCCGGCGGTGCGCATGCTGGTGCTCGACCTGCTCAATGAACTGGGTTATCACGCCCATGAAGCCGAAGACGCGAAGGCCGCCCTGCCCTTGCTGGAATCCGATCTGCGGGTCGATCTGCTGGTGACCGATGTCGGGCTGCCGGGCATGAATGGTCGGCAACTGGCAGAAATCGCGCGTCAGCATCGCCCGGGTCTGAAGGTGCTGTTCATGACCGGTTATGCGGAGAAAGCCGCCGAACGCCAGGGTTTTCTGGAGGAAGGCATGGACATGGTGGCCAAACCTTTTTCCATTGACCTGTTGGCCAACAAGATTCGCACGATGATCGGCCAAGCGGACTGAGTTAAGGCATAATCGCGCGCCCCACGCTGGCACCAACATAGCCACCACCGTTGCAAGGTACTGCCAATGAAAGCCCAAGCCCGCCATATTCTGGTGAAGACCTCGGAAGAAGCCGAGCAGCTCAAACAACGCATCGCCAAGGGCGAAGCCTTCGATGTGCTGGCCAAAAAATACTCCACATGCCCGTCCGGCAAACGCGGCGGCGACCTGGGCGAAGTACGGCCCGGGCAGATGGTCGGCGTGATCGATGCGGTGATCTTCAAAAAACCACTGCGGGTGGTGCATGGGCCGATCAAGAGCAAGTTTGGTTATCACCTGGTGCAGGTGTTTTATCGGGATTGAGGGGCTTGAAAGCCCTATGTAGGAGCTGCCGAAGGCTGCGATCTTTTGATCTTGATTTTCAGCGATCCCGAAAAGATCAAGATCAAAAGATCGCAGCCTTCGGCAGCTCCTACAGGGATTGCATTTCAATTCTTGGGGATGAGTGCCCCGGGCACCTGAATCACCCGACTCGCCAACCGATGCCCCGCCTCGGCAGCCTCGACCGGGCTGCCACCCTTGAGCCGACACGCCAAATACGCCGCACTGAACGAATCCCCCGCCGCCGTGGTGTCCACCACCCGCTCGACCACCTGTGCCGGCACTTCGAACGACTCACCGTCACAGCGAATCAGACACGCCTCGGCCCCGCGCTTGAGCACCACTTCGGGCGTGCCCATTTGCTCATAAGCGGCAAATACCGCCGCGCAATCGGAAAAGTGGAACAGCGCCTGCTCATCGTCAACCGTCAGCAACGCCAGGTCGATATAGGGCAGAACACTGCGATAAGCCGCCCGTGCCTCTTCAATCGAAGCCCACAAGCGTGGTCGATAATTGTTGTCGAACACGATCCGCGCATCCCGTTGCCGGGCTTCGATCAGGGTTTCCAGAAGTTTTTCCCGCCCTTGCACACCGAGCACCGCCAGAGTGATGCCGCTGAAATACAACACGTCGTAATCCGGCAGCGCCGCCAGGATCGGCGCGGCCGCCGGGGTGGTGAAGCAATCGCGCACTGCCGCTTCGTTGCGCCAGTAGAGAAAACGTCGCTCGCCGGCCGCATCGGTCTGGATGCAATACAGGCCAGGCAGGCGACCGGGCAAACGCTGGACCATGTCCAGCCCGATGTTTTCACTGGCCCAGCTCTGGCACATCGCGTCGCTGAAACTGTCATCGCCCAGGGCGGTGACGTAATCCACCGTGCCGCCATCGCCCAGCTCACGGGCCAGGTAGACCGCCGTGTTCAGGGTATCGCCGCCGAAGCTTTGCTGCAGCGTGCCATCGGCGCGCTGCTGTAATTCGATCATGCATTCGCCTATCAGGGCGATGCGCGGGGTGTTGGGGCCGAGGGGGCTGATGCTGTTCATATTGTGGGCCTCAGGTGTTTCTGTGTTGTCTGATAGGGCCCCATCGCGAGCAGGCTCGCTCCCACAGGGAAAACGCATTCCATTGTGGGAGCGAGCCTGCTCGCGATGGCCGCACCTCGGCATGGATCCTTAAAAACAGGTTTCCATGGTTTCGATGACATTCAACTGCTCATCCACCAGACACCCGATGCGCCATTTGTCGAACGTCAGGCACGGGTGCGAAGTACCGAACGAAATGATATCGCCCACCCGCAACTCAACCCCCGGCGCCACAGTCATGAACGCGTGCTGATCCATCACCGCTGTCACCTTGCAGGCACTCACATCCTCGCCGATCGCCGGCACCACACCAGCCTTGTAACGCTGCAACGGCACCGGCAAACCGGCGTCGTAGGCGACGTCGCGTTTGCCCAGGGCGATCACCGCAAAACCCGGCTCCGGCAACGACTGCACATGCGCCCAGACTTCCAGCGCCGGGCGCAATCCTTCGTGCAGGTCGCTGCGGCGGTCGAGCACGCAGCATTGCGCTTCTTTGTAGATGCCATGGTCGTGAGCTACATAGCTGCCAGGACGCAGCACGCTGAGGAAGCGCCCGCCGGCGTTCTGCGCTTCGAAGGATTCGGCAATCAAGTCGTACCAGGCCGAACCCGACGCCGTGATGATCGGTTTGGCAATGGCGAACGCGCCGCTGTCCTGCAATTGCACCGCCAGGCGCACCAAAGAATCAGCGAACGCACGGATGCCACTCACCGCGTGATCGCCGTGAATCACTCCTTCGTAACCCTCGAGGCCGGTCAGCGCCAATGCCGGTTGCGCCGCAATCGCCTTGGCCAGCGCCAGCACTTCGGCTTCGGTGCGGCAACCGCAACGCCCGCCGACCACGCCGTACTCGATCATCACGTTCAAGCGCACCCCGCGCGAGGCGAAATACGCGCCGAGGTCCGCGACGTTATCCGGATGATCGACCATGCAATAGAAATCGAAGGTCGGGTCTGCCAACAGATCAGCGATCAGCGCCATGTTCGGCGTACCGATCAATTGGTTGGCCATCAGCACCCGATGCACGCCATGGGCGTAAGCCGCGCGGGTTTGCGTGGCGCTGGCCAGAGTAATGCCCCAGGCACCGGCGTCCAGTTGGCGGCGAAACAGCGCCGGGGTCATGCTGGTTTTGCCGTGGGGCGCCAGTTCCGCGCCGCTGTTGCTGACAAAATCCTGCATCCAGCGAATGTTGTGTTCCAGCGCGTCGCGGTGCAGCACCAGTGCAGGCAGGCTGACGTCGCGCACAAGATTGGCGCCTGTGTGGGCAAAGCCCTTTTCCACGGCGGCAGTATTTTTGGCGGAATACATGGTCGATCTCCTCACACTCGCGGCCGCAGGCAGCCGCTGTTATTCGTTGATACGCCGGGCGAGGCTGTTGGCGCTGTCGATCAGCACCCGACGATAGTCGTTGTAATTGTTCTTCGCATCGGCCCTTGGGGCGACGATGCACAGGGTTGCGATGGCCACGCCATTCGGGTCTTTGACCGGGGCGGCGAAGCAATGGGTAAACGTGTCAGCGACGCTGTCGAAGGAAAAGAATCCGTCGATGCCGGCCTGGCGAATTTCCTCGAGAAACCGCTCCAGCGGCAAACGTTCGCCGTCGGGCAGGATGAAGTCGTCCGGGTCGATCAAGTCGACAATCTGCTGATCGCTCAGGTGCGCCAGCAGCAAGCGCCCGGAAGCGGTCCAGGGGATTGGCGCGTTCTCGCCGATGTCCGAGGAAATACGGAAATGACGCTCGCCCTCTTTCATCAACGCCACGGTGTATTTGCGCCCGTTGAGCAGGCACATCTGCGCGGTTTCACGGGTCTGGCTGACGATCTCTTGCAAGGCAAGATCAGCCTCGCGGGTCAGGTCGAAATGGCGCAAATGCGCCTGCCCTAGGAAGTACAGCTGACGACCGAGGTAAACGTGACCGTCCTTGCCCACAGGTTCGAGAATACGCCGCTCCAACAAGGAGGCGACCAGTTCGTAGACCGTCGATTTCGGGCTGCCGATGCCGCTGGCGATTTCATTCGGGCGCAGGGGCTGGCCGATTTCCTTGAGGAAATCGAGAATGTCGAACGCCCGGTCCAGACCGCGAGCCCGGCGTTTGATGGTGTCTTCGGTCATTTCAGTGGTTCCCATTCAAAGTCGCCGGGAGTTTACCTAGAGTGCGGCGACGACCGTTAGGCCGCCATCGCTAGCAGGCTAGCTCCCACATTTGGAATGCGTTTCCCTGTGGGAGCTAGCCTGCTAGCGATGAAGTCACCTCGGTTCAGGCCTTTTTCTTGTACGCGATGCAGTCGATCTCGACCTTGCAATCGACCATCATGTTCGCCTGTACGCAGGCCCTCGCCGGTGCGTGTTCGCTTTTGAAGTACTCGGAGAAAACCTTGTTGAAACTCCAGAAATCCCGCGGGTCTTCCAGCCACACGCCGGCACGGACCACGTCTTCGAGCCCGTAACCGGCCTCCTCCAGAATCGCGATCAGGTTTTTCATGGTCTGGTGAGTCTGCTCGACAATACCGCCCACAATGATTTCGCCATCCAGCGCCGGCACCTGGCCGGACACGTGCAGCCAGCCATCGGCTTCGACGGCGCGGGCGAAAGGACGGGGCTGGCCGCCACCGGCCGTACTACCGGTGCCGTAACGAGTAATGCTCATGGGTGTTTCTCCTGATTGAAAGTAAAATTCTTTTGTAAAATCAGAAACGAGTGTTCTTGAGAAATTCCGCCAGACGCGGCGACTGTGGGCGTTCGAACAGTTCCTTGGGCGGCCCCTGCTCTTCGATCCGCCCTTGATTCATGAACACGATCTTGTCCGAGACCTCGAAGGCAAAGCGCATTTCGTGGGTCACCAGCAGCATGGTCATGCCGTCTTCGGCCAAACCCTTGATCACGTTGAGCACTTCGCCTACCAGCTCCGGGTCGAGGGCCGAGGTGACTTCATCGAACAGCATCAGGCTCGGGTTCATCGCAATCGCCCGGGCAATCGCCACGCGCTGTTGCTGGCCGCCAGACAACTGACCGGGGTAATGATCGCGACGTTCCAGCAGGCCAACCCGCTCCAGCCATTTTTCCGCCAGCGCCACGGCTTCATCCTTGTGCAGCTTTTTGACCTTGAGCAAACCGAGGGTAACGTTCTGCAACGCGGTGAGGTGCGGGAACAGATTGAATTGCTGGAACGCCATACCGGTCATGGCGCGATGGCGGGCGATGACTTTTTCCGGGTGACGCACGCGCTTGCCGTTGACCTCGTGATAGCCGATGGATTCGCCATCGAGCAGAATCTGCCCGCCCTGGAACTCTTCGAGCATGTTCACGCAGCGCAGCAGCGTGGTCTTGCCCGAGCCGCTGGAGCCGATCAGCGTGACCACGTTGCCGCGCTGCATCGTCAGGTCAACGCCCTTGAGCACTTCAAGCTGGCCGTATTGTTTGTGCAGGCCGCGGATGTCCAGCAGCGCTTGATTCTGTGTCGAAACTTGAGCTTGTGTCATGGCAAAGCCACCCGCTTTTCAATGTGCCGGCCGAGTAATTCGATGGCGTAGTTGATGACGAAAAACAGCAAACCGGCGAACAGGTAAAACTCCAGGGTCATGAACGTCCGGGCGATGATCTGTTGGGTGCTGAGCAGCAATTCGGCGACGCCGATCACCGACAACAGCGTCGAGGCCTTGACGATCTCGGTGGACGAGTTGACCCAGGTTGGCAAGATCTGCCGCAACGCCTGGGGCAACAACACGTAGCCCAGCGCCTGGTAAAACGTCAGGCCGATGGCCTTGCTCGCTTCCATCTGGCCACTGGGCAGCGCTTGCAATGCACCGCGCACAATCTCGGCAACGTGGGAGCCGCAAAACAGCGTCAGCCCCAAGGTACCGGCACCGAATGCGCTGATTTGCCAGCCCAATGCCGGCGCCATGTAAAAGCAGGCCAACACCAATACAAACACTGGCGTGCCGCGAATGATGTCGACGTAAAACCGGAACGGTGCGCGCATCCAGAACGTGCCGTAGGTGAGCACCAGACCGGCAACGATGCCGACCAGCGTGCCCAGTAAAATCGCCAGCGCCGAGCACTGCACACTGGTCAGGAAGCCTTGCCACAGGACTTCCCGCGCCACCCATAACTCATGCAGCCAACTGGGGGATTCGTACATGGGGGCCTCCTATCGGCGAATCGCCAGACGCTGCTCGAGGTAACGCAGCATCATGGCAATGAGGTAACAGGCCGCAACATAGAGCGCTGTGGTCACCAGCCAGGTTTCGATCACCCGGTAGCTCTCGACATTGATCTTGCGCGCGTAATAGGTCAGCTCCGGCACGGCAATCGCCGCCGCCAGCGAGGTGTCCTTGAACAGCGAAATGAAGTTGTTCGACAGGGCCGGCAGCACATTGCGCAGCATCACCGGCACGGTGATGTACGCCTTGACCTGCCACTCACCGAGCCCGATGGCCAGGCCGGCTTCACGTAACCCCTTGGGAATGCTCAACAACCCGCCGCGGAACACTTCGGTCAGGTACGCCCCGGCATACAGCGACAGGGTGATGATGAACGAGGGGATCTTGTCCAGACGAATCCCCAGGCTCGGCAACGCAAAGTAGATCAACAGGATCAACACCAGAATCGGCGTATTACGGATCACCGTCACATACACCGACGCCAGCACCCGCAATGCGCGGTGCTTTGACAGCAATGCAAACGCCATCAGCAGGCCGATCACACAGCCGATGGCGATCGACACCAGTGCCAGCTCAAGGCCCAGACCGAGCCCCGCCAGCAAGGTGTCGAAGTCGCGCCAGACGGCGGCAAAATTCAACTGATAGTTCATGGTCAGCAGTACCTTGAGCGGGGCGATTTAAAACCGCCCCGCTCTCACGGGATCATTTGAATTCAGCGGGGAAACCGATTGCAGGTGTAGGGAGGTCGACACCGAACCACTGCTTGAACGACGCCGCGTAAGTCGGGAACTCAACACCGGTCATGCCTTCATGCAGGACGGTGTTAACGAAGTTCAACCAGTCCTGATCGCCGCGCTTGACTGCACAGGAGTAGGTTTGCGGGCTCCAGGCATAAGCCGGGCTGCGATAGCGACCAGGGTTCTGCACCATCAGGTATTTCACCGACGACTGATCGGTGGCCGCCGCGTCGGCACGGCCGGAGTTCACAGCCTGATACATCAAATCCACGCTGTCGTATTGATCGACCTTGGCCTTGGGCAGCGCCTGATGCACCAGTTCCTCGGCGTACACGTTCTGCAGCACCGCCACGATAACGCCATCGCCGGCGGCCTTCAGGTCGTCGATTTCCTTGTACTTGCTGTTGGCCGGCAACAACAGGCCGACGCCTTCGCGGTAGTACGGCAGGGTGAACGCCACTTGCTGTGCGCGGCTGGCGGTCACGGTAATGAACTGGCAACTCATGTCGACCTTGTCGGTCAGCAGATTCGGAATCCGCGCATCGGAAGACTGCACCACGAACTCGACCTTGCTCGGGTCGTTGAACAACCCTTTGGCCACCATGCGCGCGATATCAATATCGAAGCCCTGCAACTTGCCATCCGCGCCCTGGAAGTGCCACGGCGCATTGGTACTGCCCGTGCCCACGATCAACTTCCCACGGGCCAGCACGCTATCGAGCTTGCTATCTGCCGCTTGGGCGACACCCATGACAGCGGCCGAAGCCGCGAACAGAAAAACACACGCTTTAAACAACGAAGGTCGGCGATGCATGGCAAGCACTCCAGGGTGATGTTTATTCCGTTATACCGGAAGTAGGTATGTAACAACGGAATATACAGCAGAAAGTGTGCCACAGGTTGTGGGCGGAATCTCGGGGAGTCTGGAAAGTGTTTTGAATCAGATGGATGCGCGTGAGCGCGAGGAAGGCGTTACGAAACGCACAAATAAGAGAACGCTACCGTGGGACACAACGCTCGAGTACTTGCACCACATCTGAAGCCATAGCGATTCAAAATGAAGCAGAGCCCTACCTGTAATTTCTGACAGTAGACCCACCTGCTTGCCTCCTTTAACGTCAACAGGCCTTCGATAGTCTTTTGAAAAGGAGATTTCAATGAGTTCAATGACTCACCCATCAACGCTGGCTCCAGCCTATCGCAAAGCCCTGAAAACCTGGCGCCCGGTCATTCTGTATTTCGGCAATAAAAACTGTTACGCCTGCGAAATGGCCGAGCCGGTTTTCCGCACGATTGCCGAGCAGTATAAGGATCACGCGCAGGTCTACATGCTGAGTACGAGCGAGTCCCCCAGGCATCCGGATGTCACCGGCACGCCCACTGTGTTGTTCTACAAGGAGGGGAAGCTGCTGAAGAAGCTCAAGGGAATCGGAACCCGGGAAACCCTGGAAGAAAATTTCAAAAAACACATCGGCAAGCTCAGGCCCAAACAGGTTGCCCGCAAACCTCACCATGACTTGCCGTGGTTGCAGAAAACCCTCAGCACTTTATGCACCGCGCCTCGGGCGCGGGAGCTGTTGAGCCGACGAGACGCAGTCCCCTGTGGGAGCGTGGCTTGCCCGCGAAGAGTACACCGCGGTTTTTCAGGTACTACGCGTCATCGTTCTTCGCGGGCAAGCCACGCTCCCACAGGTTATGCGTCTTAATTTTCCGGCATTGGCGCTAATGCTTGAGCGACGCCAGCACCCTCTCGGCATTCGCACCGCACCCCATGCCCTCGGGTCGCGCCTGGATATTCTCGATCACCTCCAGCAACTGCGCCTTGCTCTGGGCCAGGTGCAGTTGCATCGCTTCGATCTGTTCGACCTTGCGCCCAAGGCTCGCCACCAGTTCGTCGTGATTGACCTCACCCGTCGTGGCATCCGGTAGCAGCAACTTCAGCTCTTCGAGGGTGAAACCGGCCTGTTGGGCGCACTGGATGATTTTCAGGGTTTGCAACACTTGCGGCGGGTAACGCCGATAGCCGTTGGCCTGCCGCTCGACCTGACGGATCAGCCCCTGGGCCTCGTAAAAACGAATGCGCGAGGCGTTCAACCCGCTTTGTTGCGCCAATTCACCAATCTTCATCACGGCCTCGTTTGCACGCTTGACATTAAAGTTAACTTTAAGCTTAGCCTCCACGCTTCACTGATGAGGAGTCAAGCATGTCGCCCTTCCAAGCGTTGAATTTGCCCAACGGCCAGACCATCGGCAATCGTATCGCCAAAGCCGCGATGGAAGAGAACCTCGCCGATACCGGGCAGGCGCCTTCCGGCGAGTTGTTTCGGCTGTATCAAGCCTGGGCCGACGGCGAAGCCGGGTTGTTGCTGACCGGCAACGTGATGATCGACCGCCGCGCCATGACCGGCCCCGGTGGCGTGGTGCTGGAAGACGAGCGAGACCTGGAACGCTTTCGTCAGTGGGCAACCATCGGCCGGGCCGGTGGCGCGCAGTTCTGGGTGCAACTCAATCATCCCGGCCGCCAGACCATGGCCAACCTCGGCCAGCAAGCCTGGGCACCTTCGGCGGTCGCGCTGGATCTGGGCGGGTTTTCGAAGATGTTTGCCGAACCCACACCCATGAGCGAGAACGACATTGCAGAGGTCATTCAACGCTTCGCCACCAGCGCCGCCCTGGCGGAAAAGGCCGGTTTCACCGGGGTGCAGATCCATGCCGCGCACGGGTATCTGATCAGCCAGTTTCTCTCGCCATTGACCAATCGCCGCACCGACCGCTGGGGCGGTTCTCTGGAAAATCGCGCGCGCCTGCTGCTGGAAGTGCTCAGCGCTGTTCGCAAGTTGGTATCGCCGCAGTTTTGCGTAGCGGTGAAGCTCAATTCCGCGGACTTCCAGCGCGGCGGTTTCGACGCCGATGATGCCCGGCAAGTGATCCAGTGGCTCAACGACCAGCAAATCGATTTGCTGGAACTCTCCGGTGGCAGCTACGAAGCCCCGGCCATGCAAGGCGAAGCGCGCGACGGTCGGACCCTGGCGCGAGAAGCGTATTTTCTGGAAATGGCCGGTGAACTGGCCAGTGTGGCGAACATGCCGGTGATGGTGACCGGTGGAATACGGCGGTTGGCGATCGTCGAACAAGTGCTCGACAGCGGTATCGCCATGGCCGGTATTGGCACGGCCATGGCCATCGAACCGAACCTGGTCAAACGCTGGCGTGAAGGCCAGAACAGTCACCCACAGTTGCCGCCGATTCGCTGGAAACGCAAACCTCTGGCGGCGCTGGCGAATATGGCCGTGGTGAAGTTTCAGCTCCATCGATTGAGCCGCGGGCGCAAGCCTAGGCCGCAGGTTTCGGCGGTATGGGCATTGATCCTCGATCAGTTGTACATCGCTCGACGTACCCGTCAGTACCGCCAGGCGATGGGCAAATAACCGAAGATCAAACCTGTGGGAGCGAGCCTGCTCGCGATGAGGGCCTTACATTCAACATTTATGTTGACTGATCTACCGCTATCGCGAGCAGGCTCGCTCCCACAGGAAGCCCGCCAGACTGTTTATCGTCCGGCAAAACGCAACCGCGACAACATGCGCAGATCGCCTTCGCGGTAATAATCATCAGTCCAGCTGTCGTTCGCAGCCAACGGTCTGACCTGCTTGAGCGCCAGCTTTTTTGCGAAGTAGCGGAACCGGTAATGCTCGTAAAAGCGCAGCAGTTCCAGCCCGTATCGATCGGCCAGGTCGGTGTCGCCACGGATGATCAGGTAATTCTCGTCATTGCCGTTACTGGCCGCCTCACTCAGGTTGTGGCTGCCGCTGATGATCGTCGGTGCATCGCTGGTGAAGTCGACAACGATGGCTTTGGTGTGCACCAGCAGTCTGCCCTTCTGGCCTTTCATGTTTTCCTTGAGCCAGCCTTCCAAGCCAGTATTGAGCAACGCGGTGGCGGCAAATTGAGCGGTGCGATCAGCGTGGAAACCGGTGATGCTGCTGACGGTGTTTTGCAGGCCGTAACGCAAAACATCGTCGTGGGGCAGGCCGAGCAACGCGTTGAGCACTTCGTCCGGCAAGGCAAACGCGGTGACAAACAGCAGGTCTTTTTTGGCGGCGTTGATGATGTCGACGAACTCACGCAAGTCGCCCTGGCCCGAGCGCGGTGAGAAGCCGGCGAACAGTGCCTGCTCCGGCTGCATCGGATTGTTTTCCGTGAGCCATTCCCGTGTGGCGCCGACATCCGTCGGGTCGGCCCAGACCTGCTCGAAGGTTTGCAGATAACTGGCGCCGATCCGGGCGTCGTCCAGCACATGCACCACGTTGGCCTGACGATAAACACCGTTGGGAGTGAAGTTGGTGCTGCCACAGAGCACAGCTTCGGGCTGATGCTGCCCCGCTGCGTCGAGCCGGCTCAGGACCATGAACTTGTTGTGAAAAATATTGTGAGTGACCCGCCCGCGCTTGTTCGCCGCCGGAATTTTTTCCAGGCTGGCTTCGTTCAGCGCCGTGGTGTCTTCGTCCGGTTGGGCGTGGTACAGGACCCGAACCTTTACGCCGCGCTCAAACGCAGCGTTCACCGCATCGACGATCACCTTCAGCTGGTACTCATAGATCGCGATGTCCAGCGCCCACCGGCCATCCTCGGCCCGTTCGATGAACCCCAGCAAGCGTGTGAGCAGACCGTTTTCCAACCATTGCCGCGGAGCGTCGGGCCATTCTTCGATGGGCAGCTTTTTGTTGGCGCTGAGCAGCGCATCGAGGTCGGCGAATTTGCGCTGGAAGGCCTGACTCGCGGCCACCGCCCGGTTGAAGATGACATTCTGGCCCGCTGGAAGGCCATTGTCGGTGGTGAGCGTCACTTCCAGAAACTCACCCAGCTGCGGCGCATCGGCAGTGCCGTAGGCCAGGTGAACCCGATAATGGATCGTCACACCCGGATTGACCGCGTAATCGGCCCAGCGAAATTTCTGCAACGGTGCGGCATCGCTAGGGGTGGCATGAAACTGGGGGAACGTATGAGTCTTGCCGGGGAAAGTCAGGCTGTTGAACAGAAACAGCCAGGGTTTGCTGCCTTGCTGTTTTTCGATGGCGAAACCCAGCAGGCCTTTACGGCGGGGTTCGGCCAAGTCGATCGCCAGCAACACGCCGTTGGTGCCAGCGTAGGCTTTGACGCGGAAATCGTCCTGATCGTTGCGGGCTAGAACGCGCATGGGTCACTCCTGTGAAGATCAAAAGATCGCAGCCTTCGGCAGCTCCTACACCGATTGTGGCACACCCGCCATTCGCGGATGTACCCGCATGTGCGCCAATCATTCGCGGATGTACCCGCGATTCACCCATCATTTGCGGATGTACCCGCTCCCTGTAGGAGCTGCCGAAGGCTGCGATCTTTTCGCCCTGCTACAGCTCATCAATATGCTGATAATACGTTTGCAGTTGAGCCGCCAACACTTTAGCCCGGCCAAGTCGAATCGGCCCGCGCTCAATGTCGATCAGCAGCCCTGGACACTCCAGCGCCGGCAACATTGACCATTCCTTCAGCCGTCCATCCGTCACCAACAGCAGCCGTTGCTGCTCTGCCGGAAAACGCTTCTGCCGAGCCGCCAGCCAGCGCCCTGCCTCGCCCAACGCCGCCAGCATCGGCGTACCGCCGCCAGCCCCAAGCCCGTCGAGCCAGTCGCGCAAGCCAGCGGAGGCTTTCAACCCTTGCACCTGCCACTTCGGCACATGACCACTGGCGGTCAGCAACGCCAGGCGCGCACGCTGTCGATAGGCATCGTCGAACAGTTGCGCCAACAAGCCCTTGGCATCGCTCAACGCTTGATGACGTCGGGTCGAGGCCGAGGCATCGACGATCACCAGCCATAATTCATGAGGGCTGCGGGTGCGCAGGTGAAACAGCACATCGTCGCGTTGACGCGGTCGGCCATTGAGCAAGGTGCCGGGCCAATTGATCGATCCGCTCAGGGCTGCGTGACGCTTGCCCTGTTTACCGTGATCCAGCCGTCCTGCGCGGGGTCTGGCATTCGCCCCCGCGTCCGATCGAGGGCGAATGCCTAGGGCTTTTTTGGCCAGCTCGGCACTTCACGTCGAGCGCCGACCGGCAGCGCCTGGGCGGGCATTTCGCCCCACTGGCCCTGACCTTCGCTCGGGTTGGCGTTCTGATTGGAAGGCGGCTGCGCTGCGGGTGATTGGTGCGGCGCCGGTGGCGAGTGTTCGCGACGACGATGGCGCAAGGCAAACTCGGCGACCGCGTCGATATCTTCTTCGCCAATGGCATTCGCTCCGCGCCAGGCGGCATGAGCCCGAGCTGCACGTAGCCAGACCAGATCGGCCCGCAGGCCATCGACGCCGGCAGCGAAGCAGCGCTCGGTTATCTGCGCCAGCGCGGCATCGTCGAGGGGAATGCTCGCCAGTGCCGAACGCGCCTTTTGGCAGCGCTCGCGCAGTGCGTGTTGCTGGCTTTCCCACTCGGCGCAGAACCCTTGCGGGTCGCTGTCGAAATCCAGTCGGCGACGAATGATCTGACCGCGCTCGACGGGTGCGGTGTGGCCACTGAGGGCGACGTTCAGGCCAAAGCGGTCGAGCAATTGCGGACGCAGTTCGCCCTCTTCCGGGTTCATGGTGCCGATCAGCACAAACTTCGCCGAATGCCGATGGGAAATCCCGTCGCGCTCGATCAGGTTGTTGCCGCTGGCGGCCACGTCGAGCAGCAAGTCCACGAGGTGATCGGGCAACAGATTGACTTCATCGACATACAACACGCCGCCGTCGGCCTTGGCCAGTACGCCGGGGGAAAACTGTGCGCGCCCCTCGCTCAGGGCTGCGTCGAGATCGAGGGTGCCCACCAGCCGTTCTTCGGTGGCGCCCAGGGGCAAGGTGACGAATTGACCGCTGGCCAACAGGTCCGCCAAGCCTCGGGCCAGGGTCGATTTGGCCATGCCGCGCGGGCCCTCGATCAGCACGCCACCGATTTTAGGGTCGATGGCGGTCAGGTATAACGCGAGCTTCAAGTCATCGGCGCCGACCACGGCGGAGAGCGGGAAATGGGGGGTGTCGGTCATGTTCAATACTCGGTCATGGTCGGTAGCAGGCACACTTTGTACCTTGTGGGAGTGAGCCTGCTCGCGATAGCGGTGGATCAATCGACATCAATATTGACTGGTCGACCGCTATCGCGAGCAGGCTCGCTCCCACAGGGGTTTGCGGCGCGTCAGGTGTCTTCTTCTATGTCCAGCAACAAATTCTCCAGCGCCTCGCGGTACTCGCCCGGCTCTTTCCACAGCCCCCGCTGCTGCGCTTCCAGCATGCGTTCGGTCATGTCGCGCAAGGCATGGGGATTGTGCTCGCGGACAAACTCCCGGGTCGCTGGATCGAGCAAATAGGCGTCCGCCAGCAACGCATATTGGTGATCGTCGATCAACTGCGTGGTGGCGTCGAAGGCAAACAGGTTATCGACCGTCGCCGCCAGTTCGAACGCGCCTTTATAGCCATGACGCTTGACCCCGTCGATCCATTTCGGATTGGCCGCCCGAGAACGGATCACCCGGTTCAGCTCTTCCTTCAACGTGCGGATCTTCGGCAAGTCCGGCTGACTGTGGTCGCCATGGTAACTGGCCGCCGCTTCACCGCTGAGGCTTTCGACGGCTGCCAGCATGCCTCCCTGGAACTGGTAATAGTCGTTGGAATCGAGCAAGTCGTGTTCACGGTTGTCCTGGTTTTGCAGCACCGCCTGCACCTGGCTCAGACGCTGGGCGAACTGTTCGCGGGCGGCGGTGCCTTCGTCAGAGCCGCCGTAAGCGTAGCCGCCCCAGTTCAGGTAAACCTCGGCCAAATCTTCACGGCTTTGCCACAGACGACCGTCGATGGCGCCCTGCACGCCTGCTCCGTAAGCACCCGGTTTGGCCCCGAAGATGCGCCAGCCGGCCTGCCGCCGCGCAGCGTCTTCATCCAGACCGGATTCCAGCAACGCTTGCCGCTCGGCGCGGACCTTGGCCGCCAACGGGTTGAGATCGTCCGGCTCATCCAGTGCGGCGACCGCTTGCACGGCGGCGTCGAACAGCCGGATCAGGTTGGCAAAGGCATCGCGGAAAAATCCGGAGACGCGCAAGGTCACGTCCACCCGTGGACGGTCCAGCAAACTCAACGGCAGAATCTCGAAATCGTCGACCCGCTGGCTGCCAGTCGCCCAGACCGGACGCACGCCCATCAGCGCCATGGCCTGGGCGATGTCATCGCCGCCGGTGCGCATGGTCGCGGTGCCCCAAACCGACAGACCGAGCTGCCGCAAGTGATCGCCGTGGTCCTGTAAGTGACGCTCAAGAATCAGGTTCGCGGACTGAAAACCGATGCGCCACGCGGTGGTGGTCGGCAGGTTGCGCACATCCACCGAATAGAAATTGCGCCCGGTAGGCAGCACGTCCAGACGGCCGCGACTCGGCGCGCCGCTAGGCCCGGCGGGGACGAATCGACCACTGAGGGCGTCCAGCAGGCCGCGCATTTCCGCCGGGCCGCAGGCGTCCAGACGTGGGGCAACGACTTCGCGCAGGCTGTTGATGATCGCACTCACTTCCGACCAATCACCCTCCTGTGGGAGCGGGCTTGCTCGCGAAAGCGGTGTGTCAGGCAAATCAATGTCGACTGGCACTCCGTTTTCGCGAGCAAGCCCGCTCCCACAGGGGCCGGGTTGGGCTTGAGACTGGTCTAACGTGTGTGAAATCAGTTGAGTGGCGAACAACTCCAGGCGTTCACGGGTATCCCCGGCGGTGCGCCAGGGTTCATCGTTAAGCGATTGCAGTTCCACGGGACGCGGCCCGCTCCATGGCTCGGCCAAAACGCAATCCAGCGGATCAAACCCCAACGCAAACGCCTTGGCCAGCGCCCGCAACAAACTCGATTGCGCCCCACGACCATCGCCCCGCGGAATACGCAGCAAGGCCAATAAGGTGTCGATGCGCAACCGCCCCACTGGCGACTCGCCAAACACGTGCAGGCCGTCGCGGATCTGCGACTCCTTCAAGTCGCACAGGTACGTGTCCAGGCGCGGCAACCAGATCGCCGCATCGGCATCGCTGTCGAGTTTCTCGTCCAGTTGCAGTTCGCGGTCGATGTGCGTGTCGCGCACCAGTTGCAGAATATCGCGCTGCAGTTCCCGGGCGCGGCGCGGATCGAGCAATTGCGCTTCGTAATATTCGTCGGCCAACAATTCGAGATTGCGCAGCGGGCCGTAGGTTTCGGCGCGGGTCAGCGGCGGCATCAGGTGATCAATGATCACCGCTTGAGTGCGGCGTTTGGCCTGGGCGCCCTCGCCCGGGTCGTTGACGATGAACGGATAGATGTTCGGCAGCGGCCCGAGCAACGCATCCGGCCAGCAGTTTTCCGACAACCCGACGCCCTTGCCCGGCAGCCATTCGAGGTTGCCGTGCTTGCCCACATGGATCACGCCGTGAGCGCCGTAGGTGTTGCGCAACCAGAAGTAGAACGCCAGATAACCGTGAGGCGGCACCAGGTCGGGGTCGTGATAGACCGCGCTCGGGTCAACCTGATAACCCCGGGCCGGTTGAATGCCGACGAAGGTCAGGCCGAAGCGCAGACCAGCAATCATCATTCGTCCGCCACGGAACATTGGATCGCTTTCGGGCGCGCCCCAGCGCTCCAGCACGGCTTGGCGATTGGCCTCGGGCAGCGCGTTGAACATCAGGTTGTAGTCGTCCAGCGCGAGGCTTTGATGACAGGGACGCTGATCGAGGGTATCGAGGTCGTTGCTGACGCCGCCGAGCAATTGCTGGATCAGCGCGGTGCCGCTGTCCGGCAATTCAACCGGTAGCGGATAACCTTCAGCGTGCAGCGCTCGAAGGATGTTCAACGCCGCAGCCGGAGTATCGAGGCCGACGCCGTTGCCGATACGCCCATCGCGAGTCGGGTAGTTGGCGAGGATCAGGGCGATGCGTTTTTCGCCGTTGGGCACCCGCGCCAGATCGATCCAGCGCCGGGCCAGTTCGGCGACAAAATCCATGCGCTCAGGTTGCGGCCGGTAGCAGACCACGTCTGACTGACTGCGCTCACTGCGCCAGGCCAGGTCCTTGAAACTGATCGGCCGGCTGATGATCCGCCCGTCCAGCTCCGGCAGTGCGATGTGCATCGCCAGGTCGCGGGGACCGAGGCCTTGTTCGCTGGCGCGCCAACCGGGTTCATTGTCCTGGGCACAGATCGCCTGGATCACCGGAATATTGCGGCGAAACGGCCGCAGGTGCGGCGCTTCGGGGCTGGACTGGGCGAAACCGGTGGTGTTGAGAATCACCCCCGCCTCGACTTCATCCAGCATGTCCTCAACCACCGTCAGGCAGCCGGGCTCTTTCAAACTGGCCAGCGCAATCGGCAATGGGTTCAACCCCGCCGCCTGCAAACGCTGGCAGAAAATATCGATGAAACCGGTGTTTGCCGCCTGCAAATGCGAGCGGTAAAACAGCACCGCCGCCACCGGCTGATCAGCTTGCCAGTCGGCTTGCCAATCGCTCAGCTCAGCGGGGCTTTTGTGCGGATGGTAAATCGCGGTGCGTGGCAGGGTTTGCGGCTCGGACCATGAGTAGTCGCGATCCAACCAGCGATTGGCGAGGCAGCGAAACAGGTCGAGTGCGTTGGCCATGCCGCCCTGACGCAGGAAGTGCCAGAGCCGGTCGCGGTCTTGCGCGGTTACGGTGCTCAGGTCACTGAGTTCCGGGTCCGGGCGATCGTCCCCCGGCACCAGAATCAGCTGCACACCGCGCTCGGACAATTCCACCAGCCGCTCAATGCCGTAACGCCAATAGGCGATGCCGCCGTGCAGCGAGATCAGAATCACCTTGGCGTGGCGCAGCACTTCGTCGACGTAGAGATCGACCGAGGCGTGATTCTGTACCTGCATCGGATTGGCCAGGCGCAGGCTCGGGTAATCGTCGGGCAACTGCTGCGCCGCTTCGGCGAGCAATGCCAGGCTGGAATCGCCGCTGCACAGGATCACCAGCTCGGCGGGGGTTTGTCCAAGGTCGGCAATGTTGTCATCCGACACGAAACCGCCGGGCTGAGTCCTGAGCAGGTGCATGGTTTAAACGCTGAGCGCAGCGCGCAATTGCGCTTCGAGCGCAGCGGCGTCCAGATCCTGACCGATCAACACCAGACGGGTGGTGCGCGCTTCTTCAGCGCCCCACTGACGGTCGAAGTGCTTGTCGAAACGCGTGCCCACGCCCTGGATCAGCAGGCGCATCGGCTTGTTTGGCACCGCTGCAAAACCTTTGACCCGTAGGATGCCGTGCTGGACCACCAATTGAGTCAGCGCGTCCATCAGCAGGCTTTCGTCGGCTTGTGGCAGCTCAATCGAGATGGAATCGAATGCGTCGTGGTCATGCTCATCGTGATGGCCGTCTTCACCTTCGTGGTGATGATCGTGATGGCTGTGGCGGCTGTCGATGTGTTCTTCAGAACCGGCACCGAGACCGATCAGCACGTCCAGTGGCAGACGACCACTGCTGGCTTCGATGACTTTCACCGCGGGCGGAAGTTCTTCGGCGACTTCCAGGCGCACGCGGGCCAGGTCTGCGGCGCTGATCAGGTCGGCCTTGTTGAGGATCACCAGATCGGCGCTGGCCAGTTGGTCGGCGAACAGCTCATGCAGCGGCGATTCGTGGTCCAGGTTCGGGTCGAGTTTGCGCTGGGCATCGACCTGGTCCGGGAACGCAGCGAAGGTGCCAGCAGCGACGGCCGGGCTGTCGACCACGGTGATCACCGCGTCAACGGTGCAGGCGCTGCGGATTTCTGGCCACTGGAAGGCTTGAACCAAAGGTTTTGGCAGGGCCAGACCCGAAGTTTCGATCAGAATGTGGTCGAGGTCGCCGCGACGAGCCACCAGTTCGCGCATCACCGGGAAGAATTCTTCCTGAACCGTGCAGCACAGGCAGCCGTTGGCCAGTTCGTAGACGCGGCCGTTGGCTTCTTCTTCGGTACAACCGATCGAGCACTGCTTAAGGATTTCGCCGTCGATGCCCAGCTCGCCGAACTCGTTGACGATCACCGCGATGCGACGGCCCTGGGCGTTGTCGAGCATGTGGCGCAGCAAGGTGGTTTTGCCCGAGCCGAGGAAGCCGGTAACGATGGTGACAGGGAGTTTGGCCAGTGTTTTCATCGGATGCCCTTTGGCAAGGTGGCGGGCATACGGGACGACAATCGCAGCGGCGGATGCACGCGCGCAAGAGTTCCGCCACCGGATCACCCCGCCCGGTTGTAGTGAGAATCTGTATCGAGGCAGGTCTCCTGGCTGACGGTGTGCCGGGCGAGTCAGCCTGGCATTCGCTGCGCCTTCCCGCGAACCTGATGGATCAGGGCTTGCAGTGGCGTGGCAGCGAACATCACCGTTCACAGTTGCGGGGGCAGCCGCGGCATCGACCGCGTTCCCTTCTTAGCTTCGGCAGACGCCGAAGAACCTCGAAAGCGCAAGGCTACGCATCGTGTGGGGGCGGGTCAATCACTGAGCACGCCGCCCCCCTGTAGGAGCTGCCGAAGGCTGCAATCTTTTGATCTTGTTTTTGAAAGCAACATCAAAAGATCGCAGCCTTCGGCAGCTCCTACAAAGAGCCAGTCAGCAGCGGGCATCCAAGTGAGAACCCTTGCCAATTGACGCCCAACCCCCGCCCATGCTCTCCTACACGCCTTGTTACGGGTGCCCTTCACAGGGTGAAACGGGAAACCGGTGGATCATGTGCTTTACTCTAAAGCCATGTCAGTCCGGTGCTGCCCCCGCAACGGTAAGCGAGTGAAGCGTCAAATCCACTGTGCCCGTCATACGGCATGGGAAGGTGATGCTTGCAGGTTTGGGCACAAGCCCTGCCCCTCGCGAGCCCGGAGACCGGCCCGCAACACAAAGTGACTTTTACGTTCACTGAATAACAAACCCGCGGTGGGCGGGCGCTGTTCGAAATCTCTGCGTGCCCCGGCGTACGGAGGTTTTCATGCGCTCTATTCACCCGCTGACAGACCAGAGGGAAGCGCCATGTCGATCATCAGCAGCACCGCCAGCAACACCGATAAAAAGAGCACGATCAGCACCACCACTACCCTGAGCCAACGCCTGACCGCCGCTTTTTGTGCGTCGATTCTTGGCGCCAGCCTTGTGTATTTCGCCGGTTTCTCGCACATCGAAGCGGTACACAACGCCGCGCACGATACCCGTCACAGCGCCGCATTCCCGTGCCATTGAGACCTGCTGACATGATCAAGCGTATTGCGCAAACCGCAGGTTTCGCCGGGCTGCTGGCCGCCCTGCTGCTGACCCTGCTGCAAAGCTTCTGGGTGGCTCCGCTGATTCTGCAGGCCGAGACCTACGAAAAATCCGAGCCGGCCGCGGTTGAAATCCACGAGCACGCCGCGGGTGCTGTCACCGCTCACACCCACGATGCCGAAGCCTGGGAGCCAGAAGACGGCTGGCAGCGCGTGCTGTCGACCACCGGCGGCAATCTGGTGGTGGCGGTGGGTTTCGCCCTGATGCTCGCGGGCCTCTACACCTTGCGCGCTCCACGCCGTACCTCTCAGGGCCTGCTCTGGGGTCTGGCCGGTTACGCGACGTTCGTGCTGGCGCCTACCCTCGGCCTGCCACCTGAGCTGCCGGGCACTGCCGCGGCGGATCTGGCGCAACGGCAGATCTGGTGGATTGGCACCGCCGCGTCCACAGCAGTCGGCATCGCGCTGATCGCATTCAGCCGCCACTGGCTGATGAAGATCCTCGGCGTGGCGATCCTGGCCGTGCCTCATGTGATTGGCGCGCCGCAACCGGAAGTCCATTCGATGCTCGCGCCGCAAGCCCTGGAAGCGCAGTTCAAAATCGCTTCGCAGCTGACCAACATGGCGTTCTGGCTGGCCCTGGGCCTGATCAGCGCCTGGTTGTTCCGCCGCAAAAGCGATGGCCAATACTCCGCATGACTGACGTCAGCGCAGCGCCGACCCTGGTGGTCGGCCTGGGCTGCCAGCGCGGCTGCCCCGTCAGCACGCTGCGGGCGCTGCTTGATCAGGCGTTACAGGCCCATCAAATCGAGCTCCGTGAGATCAAGGCCTTGGCCAGCATTGACCTGAAGCGCGAAGAACCCGCCCTGATCGAACTGGCCGAACAACTGGCATTGCCGTTGATGTATTTCAGCAGCGAACAATTGGCCGGTTATGAACCGCAACTCAGCCACCACTCGGACATCGCGTTCGAACGCACCGGCTGTTACGGCGTAGCGGAAAGTGCCGCGCTGGCACTGGCCGAACAATTGGCTCAAGCACCGGCAAAGTTGCTGATTCCACGACAAAAATACGCCCAGGCCACCCTCGCATTGGCCTGCGCCGCGTAAAATCCCCGATAATCCCCGCCTTCGATCATGAGCAATCTTCATCTGAAGCGTGCCCATATCCTTTTTCTGACAGGAAACGACGATGACCGTCTACTTCATTGGCGCAGGCCCCGGCGACCCGGAACTGATCACCGTCAAAGGCCAGCGGCTGATTCGTAGCTGCCCGGTCATCATCTATGCAGGCTCCCTGGTGCCCACCGCCGTGCTGGAGGGCCACCGGGCCGAACAGGTGGTCAACAGCGCCGAATTGCACCTGGAACAGATCATCGAGCTGATCAAGACCGCCCATGCCAACGGCCAGGACGTGGCCCGGGTGCACTCCGGCGATCCGAGCCTGTACGGGGCGATTGGCGAGCAGATTCGCTACCTGCGTGAACTCGACATCCCTTTCGAAATCATTCCCGGCGTCACCGCCACCGCCGCCTGCGCGGCGCTTTTGGGTGCTGAACTGACCCTGCCGGACGTGTCACAAAGCGTGATTCTCACCCGCTACGCCGACAAGACCGCGATGCCGGCCGGTGAAGAGCTGGGCAGTCTGGCGCAGCATGGGGCGACCATGGCGATCCACCTTGGGGTCAATCATCTGGAGAAGATCCTTGCTGAATTGCTGCCGCACTACGGCGCCGATTGCCCGATCGCGGTGATTCATCGGGCGACCTGGCCGGATCAGGATTGGGTGGTGGGGACGCTGGCGGATATTGCCGGGAAGGTTCAAGCCAAGGGATTTCGCCGGACGGCGCTGATTCTGGTGGGTCGGGTGTTGGGCAGCGATCACTTCAGTGAATCATCGTTGTATCGCGCGGGGCATGCGCATTTGTATCGCCCATAAGATCAAAAGATTAAAAAATCAAAAGATCGCAGCCTTCGGCAGCTCCTACGCGCCTGTGGGCGCCGCCGAAGGCTGCGATCTTTTAAGGCTTCATCCATAAAAAAACGGTGCTCACGGGCACCGTTTTTTTATGTCGCAGCGAACACCTTAGTAGTAGGCGTTTTCTTTCTGCGTGTGGTCGGTCACGTCACGAACGCCCTTGAGCTCAGGAATACGCTCAAGCAAGGTGCGCTCGATGCCTTCCTTCAAGGTGACGTCTGCCTGGCCGCAGCCCTGGCAACCGCCGCCGAATTTCAGCACGGCGATGCCGTCTTCGACCACATCGATCAGGCTGACCTGACCGCCGTGGCTGGCCAGCCCCGGGTTGATTTCGGTTTGCAGGTAGTAGTTGATGCGCTCGTTGACCGGGCTGTCGGCGTTGACCATCGGTACCTTGGCGTTTGGCGCCTTGATGGTCAGTTGGCCGCCCATGCGGTCGGTCGCGTAGTCGACGACTGCATCGTCCAGGAAGGCTTCGCTGAAGTGATCGATGTACGCGGTGAAGCTTTTGAGCCCCAGCGCGGTGTCTTCGGGTTTTTCTTCGCCCGGCTTGCAGTAGGCAATGCAGGTTTCGGCGTACTGGGTGCCAGGCTGGGTGATAAAGACGCGGATGCCGATACCCGGGGTGTTCTGCTTGGAGAGCAGATCAGCCAGGTAATCGTGGGCGGCGTCGGTAATGGTAATAGCGGTCATGGAAACTCCTCGCAGGCTTGGACGCAGTTTACGCCAATCATCGCGCCGGACAAAGTCCTAGTATTTTTGTCGGGAAAGTGTGCCTGTCGATGAACATCTGATCACCGTCGCCCCCTGTAGGAGCAAAGCTTGCTCGCGAAAGCGGTCCAACAGTCGACATCTATGCTGAATGTCAGATCGCTTTCGCGAGCAAGCTTCGCTCCTACAGGGGTTCAGCCAGGGTTCGGGGGTGCGTGTTCAGGCCTTCAATCAAAGATTCTCGTAGCGGTTCATGTCCAGCACGCCCTCTTCCACCGGGTCGGTGTCGTGGATATAGCGACTCAGATCATGGAAATATTGCCAGAACTGCGGATGGCTGCGGCGAATGCCCCAGCGTTCGACGATTTTCTCGAAACTGGCAGCGTCCTTCGCGGTTTCCATCGCATCAACGAAAGCGGGCACTTGGCCGGCCGGAATGTTGAACATGAAGTTCGGGTAGCTGCTGAGTACACCCGGATAAATCGTCAACGTATCGAGCCCCGGCTGATAGCGCCGCGACTCACCCAGCAGGAACGCCACGTTGCTGTGGGCCCGGTTGCGCAGCAGGCTATAGACCCCGCGCTTGCCGCTTTGAGTCTCGATGCGCAGCATCGTGGCTTCTGGCAATTGATCGATGACCTTCAGCCCCGCAGACGGACGTGAAGTCAGGCGGCTCAAGGCCTGTTCGGCGTTCTGCAAGGCCAGATCGATGTTCGGCCGCGAGCAGTAGGCACCGTCGCAGCGGTTGATCGGGTCGGGGTTGGCGTTGAGTTCGCCGTACCGGGCCAGCAATTGCAGGGCGAAATCGCGTTTCGGGTCCTTTTCGTCCAGCGTCAGTGCCGTGGGTTTGTCGTTGTCGATGTACTCGTAATCCAGCCACATCTTGAGCTGGCCGCCGTTCTGATACCAATCGTCGAGATACCCATCCCGTGAATCGGCCGGCATCAAGCGCAGGAAGTTCTGCTCGGCACCATTGCGAATCAGATCGAAGTAAAGCCGGGTCTGGGCTTGATGAGATAGGTTGCCAAACACATCGAAGTTGACCGCCAACTGGTAATACGTGCGTTCCAGCAAGGGGAAATCGAACAACCACATCGTCTGCGGCACTTCACCGATCAGCCCTTTGTTCACCGAGGCACTGTCGAAATGCCGGAAGATGCTCAGCAACGCGTTGTCGTTGCCGGCCCACAGGGTCGACCAGCTCGGGGCTGGCAAGTCGGCATAGCTGTCCCGGCGCAGGGCCTCGTATTCGTTGCGTTTGTCGCGGTAGTCGTGCCACAGGCTCAGGACACTGCCGACGTCATCGTTCTGCCCCGGCATCGCCAGCAGCGGCGTGGCCTGGCCGCGATAATTCGGGTCGGTGATATAGAGGTCATGCTCCGGGGCCTGGAACAACGCCCAAAAGTTGTCGCGAATCACGTCGGTGGCGATCTGGCCGCGGCAGACCGGACCACGAATAAAGGTGCGCACAAAGTATTCGGCATTATCGAGCATGAACTGGTAACGCGCCTGAGCCGGGATAGCCTCAAAGGTCGTGAACGGATTGGCCCGTCGTTCCGGCCCATAACCAGGCAGCGCGTTGACCTGCCAGTTGCCGCTGTAGAACAGGCTTTTGATCCGCGCCATCTTCGCCGCGCTGAGCGGATAGGTGATGTGGGTCTTGTGCACGATCACGCCTTGCACCGGCCACAAACGGTAGTAGACCTGAGTGCCCGGATCGTCATTCGGGCGGCGAGTGTTGATCAAATCAATGGGCTGTCCCGTCGGTGTGCGCGAACGTACCCACTGAAAGAAATGCCCCGGCTCGCCGTCCTTGAAATAGAGGTGCGCCAGGAACCAGTGCTCGAACAACCAGCGCCCGACCAGACTCTCCCGGGCGCCCGGGGCGTTGAGCAGGTTTTCCCACTGCACTACCTGCAGGGCTTCCCTGGCGCTGGGCACCAGGCCCTGCTCATCGATTGGCGCACCAGAGGCGAGCCAGCGTTGCAGCGTCTGATATTGCTGATCGGTCAGACCGGTAACCGCCAGCGGCATGCCTTCTTTGGGGTGAGAACGGGCATAGCCGTCGAACTCCGCCGGCTTGGCGCACATATTCTCCCGGTTCAGGCCCAGGACGATGTCTTCCGGCAACCTGGCATTGGGTTGCAACGGGGTTTTGTGGCCCAGCTCTAGCATGCGCGCCATCAGCGCCGCCTGGCTGCCCTGGGCGTCAAGCACAGAATAAAAGCCTTTTTGCTGCCAGGCGCGTTTGCCAAAGGCGTCATAAAACAGCCGGGTCGGCGCTGCGGCCTGTCTGCGTTCGCCATCATAAACGGGCGCCTTGGTTGCACCTCGGGCCGCCCCTTCACCACTGCCCAGATTGAGCTGACAGGCGGAGTCGTAGCAGGCATGGCAGGCCACGCACTTTTCAGTGAAGATCGGTTGGATGTCCCGGGCGTAGGAAATGTCCGGACCTTGCGCAGCAGCGCCCCCGCTTAAAAACAGCATCAATAGGCTGGTGACGATGCGATACGACATATCCCTGGTCCTGATCATGAGAAAACGCCGCGATTCTACCGGTCTGGCCTGCGCACCAACATGAACGATATTCATGCAAAACCCGTACATGCTCCAAAAGCGCACAGGTTTGTTATCATTCCGGCCCTTCGTCATGGCCTTACCGAGTAGTCCAAATGTCCGATCGCAGCGTTCGCCTTCAAGCTCTCAAGCACGCCCTCAAAGAGCGCATCCTGATTCTCGATGGCGGCATGGGTACGATGATCCAGAGCTACAAGCTCGAGGAGCAGGATTACCGTGGCAAACGCTTCGCCGACTGGCCGAGCGATGTCAAAGGCAACAACGACCTGTTGGTGCTGACGCGTCCTGACGTGATTGGCGGCATCGAGAAGGCCTATCTGGACGCCGGCGCCGACATACTGGAAACCAACACCTTCAACGCCACCCGGATTTCCATGGCCGATTACGGCATGGAAGAACTCGCCTACGAATTGAACGTAGAAGGCGCTCGCCTGGCCCGCAAGATTGCCGATGCGAAAACTCTCGAGAACCCGGACAAGCCGCGTTTCGTCGCTGGCGTACTCGGCCCGACCAGCCGCACCTGCTCGCTGTCGCCGGACGTGAACAACCCTGGCTACCGCAACGTGACCTTCGATGAGCTGGTGGAGAACTACACCGAAGCCACCAAAGGCCTGATCGAAGGCGGCGCCGACCTGATCCTGATCGAAACCATTTTCGACACCTTGAACGCCAAGGCGGCGATCTTCGCTGTACAGGGTGTTTACGAAGAGTTGGGCGTCGAGTTGCCGATCATGATCTCCGGCACCATCACCGACGCCTCTGGCCGCACCCTCTCCGGCCAGACTACCGAAGCGTTCTGGAACTCGGTGGCTCACGCCAAGCCGATCTCCGTTGGCCTGAACTGCGCCCTGGGCGCCAGTGAACTGCGCCCGTATCTGGAAGAGCTGTCGAACAAGGCCAGCACCTACGTGTCGGCGCACCCGAACGCAGGCCTGCCGAACGAATTCGGCGAGTACGACGAGCTGCCGGCCCAAACCGCCAAGGTCATCGAAGAATTCGCCCAAAGCGGCTTCCTGAACATCGTCGGCGGCTGCTGCGGCACCACGCCGGGCCACATCGAAGCCATCGCCAAGGCGGTGGCCGGCTATGCGCCGCGCGAGATTCCGGACATTCCCAAGGCCTGCCGCCTGTCGGGCCTGGAACCGTTCACCATTGATCGCAGCTCGTTGTTCGTCAACGTCGGCGAGCGGACCAACATCACCGGTTCCGCCAAATTCGCCCGTCTGATCCGTGAAGACAATTACACCGAAGCCCTGGAAGTCGCCCTGCAGCAGGTCGAAGCCGGCGCCCAAGTGATCGACATCAACATGGACGAAGGGATGCTCGATTCGAAGAAGGCCATGGTGACCTTCCTCAATCTGATTGCTGGTGAACCGGACATCTCCCGCGTGCCGATCATGATCGACTCCTCCAAATGGGAAGTGATCGAAGCCGGCCTCAAGTGCATCCAGGGCAAGGGCATCGTCAACTCGATCAGCATGAAAGAAGGCGTCGAGCAGTTCATTCATCACGCCAAACTGTGCAAACGCTACGGCGCCGCGGTGGTGGTGATGGCCTTCGACGAAGCTGGCCAGGCCGACACCGAAGCGCGCAAGAAAGAAATCTGCAAACGCTCCTACGACATTCTGGTCAACGACGTCGGCTTCCCGCCGGAAGACATCATCTTCGACCCGAACATCTTCGCCGTGGCCACCGGTATCGAAGAACACAACAACTACGCTGTGGACTTCATCAACGCCTGCGCCTACATCCGCGACGAACTGCCGTACGCCCTGACTTCCGGCGGCGTGTCGAACGTGTCGTTCTCGTTCCGTGGCAACAACCCGGTGCGCGAGGCAATTCACTCGGTGTTCCTGCTGTATGCGATCCGTAATGGCCTGACCATGGGTATCGTCAACGCCGGCCAACTGGAGATCTACGACCAGATCCCTGCCGAGCTGCGCGACGCCGTCGAAGACGTGATCCTCAACCGCACCCCGGAAGGCACCGACGCCCTCCTCGCCATCGCCGACAAGTACAAGGGCGACGGCAGCGTCAAGGAAGCCGAGACCGAAGAGTGGCGCAACTGGGACGTCAACAAGCGTCTGGAGCATGCGCTGGTCAAGGGCATCACCACCCACATCGTGGAAGACACCGAAGAGTCGCGTCAGTCCTTTGCGCGCCCGATCGAAGTGATCGAAGGCCCGCTTATGTCCGGTATGAACATCGTCGGCGACCTGTTCGGTGCCGGTAAAATGTTCCTGCCGCAAGTGGTGAAATCCGCCCGCGTGATGAAGCAGGCCGTGGCCCACTTGATTCCGTTCATCGAACTGGAAAAAGGCGACAAGCCAGAAGCCAAGGGCAAGATCCTCATGGCCACGGTCAAGGGCGACGTACACGACATCGGCAAGAACATCGTCGGCGTGGTGCTGGGCTGCAACGGCTATGACATCGTCGACCTTGGCGTGATGGTACCGGCAGAAAAGATCCTGCAAGTCGCCAAAGAACAGAAATGCGACATCATCGGCCTGTCCGGCTTGATCACGCCCTCACTGGACGAGATGGTTCACGTGGCCCGCGAGATGCAGCGTCAGGACTTCCATCTGCCGCTGATGATCGGTGGCGCGACCACCTCCAAGGCGCACACGGCGGTGAAGATCGAGCCCAAGTACAGCAACGACGCGGTGATCTACGTCACCGACGCCTCCCGCGCCGTCGGCGTGGCGACGCAATTGCTGTCCAAGGAGCTGAAGGCCGGTTTCGTCGAGAAGACTCGCCTGGAATACATCGACGTTCGCGAACGCACCGCCAACCGCAGCGCCCGTACCGAACGCCTGAGCTACCCGGTGGCCATCGCCAAGAAGCCGCAGTTCGACTGGGGCAGCTACGAACCTGTCAAACCGACGTTCACCGGCGCCAAAGTGCTGGACAACATCGACCTGAAGGTGCTGGCCGAGTACATCGACTGGACACCGTTCTTCATCTCCTGGGACCTGGCCGGTAAATTCCCGCGCATCCTCAAGGACGAAGTGGTCGGTGAAGCCGCCACCTCGCTGTACGCCGATGCCCGGGAAATGCTTGCCAAACTGATCGACGAAAAGCTGATCAGCGCCCGTGCGGTGTTCGGTTTCTGGCCGGCCAATCAGGTGCGCGACGATGACATCGAAGTCTACGGCGATGACGGAAAGCCATTGGCCAAGCTGCACCACTTGCGTCAGCAGATCATCAAGACCGACGGCAAACCGAACTTCTCCCTGGCCGACTTCGTTGCGCCCAAGGACAGCGGCGTGACCGACTACGTGGGGGGCTTCATCACCACCGCCGGGATCGGCGCCGAAGAAGTGGCCAAGGCCTATCAGGATGCGGGCGACGACTACAACTCGATCATGGTCAAGGCCCTGGCCGACCGCCTGGCCGAGGCCTGTGCCGAGTGGCTGCACCAACAGGTGCGTAAAGATTACTGGGGCTACGCCAAGGACGAGACGCTGGACAACGAGGCACTGATCAAAGAGCAATACACCGGCATCCGCCCTGCTCCAGGCTACCCGGCCTGCCCGGATCACACCGAGAAAGCCACGCTGTTCAAGCTGCTGGACCCGGAAGCGGAAGAGCTCAAAGCCGGCCGCAGCGGCGTGTTCCTCACCGAGCACTACGCCATGTTCCCGGCGGCAGCGGTCAGCGGCTGGTACTTCGCTCACCCACAGGCGCAGTACTTCGCCGTGGGCAAGATCGACAAGGATCAGGTGCAGAGCTACACCTCGCGCAAAGGCCAGGAGTTGAGCGTGACCGAGCGTTGGCTGGCGCCGAACCTGGGTTACGACAACTAACCCCCATCCCCTGTGGGAGCGTGGCTTGCCCGCGATGAACGATGACGCGGTTTCCCTGTGAGACCGCGGCGCGTCCATCGCGGGCAAGCCACGCTCCCACAGGTTTCGGGTGTATTGTCTATGCTTAGCTCTCACATATACGTGACGGGGGATTTATGGACGATCCAGTCGACAACAACAAGCCACCGACTTTCTGGCAGATGCTGCACAGCGTCTTGGCGGCGGCGTTTGGGGTGCAGAGCGGGAAGAACCGGGCCCGGGATTTCACCCACGGCAAGCCGAGTCATTTCGTGATGTTGGGGATTCTGTTCACGGCAGTGTTCGCGTTGACGCTGTTTGGCATCGTCAAACTGGTGGTGTACCTGGCGGGTATCTGAACCGGCTCAGTGCATCAGGGCTTGCAAGCTGAACGGGTAGCGATACGACGTCGGCCGCCCCTTGGCGGAGAGCTTCTGGAAATCCACGCCATAATCCTGAGTCGCACTCAACGCCAGCAACCGCTTGGCTTGTGCGTGATTGATCAGCTGCAACAACGGAATCTGCCGGTCGCGCCCGCCGTACTGACTGACATCCACCCCCTGATCGTAGTCATGCAGTTGCACCAAGGCCCAACCACCCAGAGTGAAGTGCCCGCCCATCAGCACACTCAACCGCCCTTCCAACAGCGCCTGTAACGCAGTCGGTGAATTATTGACGGCGCTGAACAGCGCGTCCTTGCCGGGTTGGCCGCCCGTTTCGGCGTAGGCCTGCATGGCACCAAAGGCCATTTCATCGTTGGCCGACCAGACCAGCGACGTTTGCGGGTAACGCTTGAACAATAACCTGGCCTGTTCATAGGCGCGCTCGCGGGTCCAGCCGCCATAGACCAACTGGCGCAACCGCACTTCAGGGTGTTCGGCCAATGCCCGCATCATGCCCTTCTCGCGCTGTTGCGCGGCTGGCGTGATCTTCAGGCCGGAGAAGGCCACGAGATCAATGACCTGACCGGGCGCGACCGGGCGATGCAGGCGAATCAGCTCCTTGAGCATCAAGTAGCCGCCCTCCTCATTGTTGGGCACCAGGCTGCCCAACCAGTCGGGATACTTCTGCGGCTGGGCGCCGAGCAAGCGCATCTGGTCTGCGGTCAAGCCGTTGTTGACCAAAAACAGCTTCACACCGCTGCCTTGAGCCAGACGCAGGATTTCGGGCGCAACGTACAGTTCGTTGACGAACACCAGATAATCCGGTCGATTCGGCCCTTGCAGGGCTTCGCGGGCTTGCTTGAGTGTGGTTTCAGCGTTTCGCTCGGAATACTGGATGCGCAAATCCATGCCCAGGTCCTTGGCTGCGGCCTGCATGAACTGCGAGTAACTGACCCAGAACACCTCTTGGGTAGTCCCGGGATTGAGGAACAATACGGACGCGGCCTGGGCACACGGTCCCAAGACCGTACCAAGCGCCAGCACAACACCACAGATGAACTTCAACATTAAACGTCCGAGCCCCCGAAAATCCGCTGCGCATTATAGCCAGCGAAGTTTCTGGAACGGCGCTTATTCCGGCTTTTGTCCGACAATCGTCGGCGCCGGGCCCGGACGGGGTCGTTTATTGATGGCTGACCCAGAACACCGCTGTGCCCACGACCAGGATGATCAGGAACAAAATCGCCCAGGCATCGACCGTGCTATCGCTTTTCCCTGCTTTGGTTGGGTTGCTCATTGCATCGCCTCTTGTCGGTTTTATCGGTGATTGCATAAAGACTCGACCACAGTTAAGACGATGATTGCCCGCACCACAAATGTGGGTTTTACCCCCATGAGTTTCATTAGTCGTTTTGGTTCTTTGCATATACTCAAACATCACTTTTGCGCATAACTGCAAACTGGTATCTTGCGTCGGCTCCGTTGGGAGTGCGCGGCCGTGCGCGCAGAATTGCCGAGGCTGTATCGGATGAAAGCTAGCGAAAACGCAGCTGTATCCAACCGGCCCAAGCCTGAGAACAGGACTTATATGTACGTATACGACGAGTACGATCAGCGGATCATCGAGGACCGCGTCAAGCAGTTCCGTGATCAGACCCGACGCTATCTGGCAGGCGAGCTGAGCGAAGAAGAATTCCGCCCCCTGCGCCTGCAAAATGGCCTTTATATCCAGCGCTTCGCCCCGATGCTGCGGGTGGCGGTGCCTTATGGCCAACTGACTTCGCGCCAGACGCGAATGATGGCCAAAATTGCCCGCGACTACGACAAGGGCTACGCCCACATCAGTACCCGGCAGAACGTGCAGTTCAACTGGCCGGCCCTGGAAGACATCCCGGACATCCTGGCTGAACTGGCCACCGTGCAGATGCATGCGATCCAGACCAGCGGCAACTGCCTGCGCAACGTTACCACCGACCAGTTCGCCGGTGTCGCGGCCGACGAATTGATCGACCCGCGTCCATGGTGCGAAATCGTCCGCCAGTGGACCACGTTCCACCCGGAATTCGCCTACCTGCCGCGTAAATTCAAAATCGCCATCAACGGTTCGACGTCCGACCGTGCGGCCATTGAAGTCCATGACATTGGCCTTGAGCCAGTGCACAACGCCGCGGGCGAACTGGGTTTCCGTGTGCTGGTCGGTGGCGGCCTGGGCCGTACGCCGGTGGTGGGCGCGTTCATCAACGAGTTCCTGCCGTGGCAGGACTTGCTGAGCTATCTCGACGCCATCCTGCGGGTTTACAACCGCTACGGCCGTCGCGACAACAAATACAAGGCGCGGATCAAGATTCTGGTCAAGGCCCTGACACCTGAAGTGTTCGCGCGGAAAGTCGATGCGGAAATGGAACACCTTCGCGGTGGCCAGACCACGCTGACCGAGGCCGAAGTGCATCGCGTGGCCAAACACTTCGTTGATCCGGAGTACAAGGCGCTGGACAACCAGACCTTGGCGTTGGCCGAACTCGATAAAGAACACCCGGGCTTCGCGCGCTGGCGCACCCGCAATACCCTGGCCCACAAGAAACCGGGTTACGTAGCCGTGACCCTGTCCCTGAAGCCGACTGGCGTTGCGCCGGGCGACATCACCGACAAGCAGCTTGATGCCGTTGCCGACCTCGCCGATCGTTACAGCTTCGGTCAGCTGCGCACTTCCCACGAGCAGAACATCATTCTGGCTGACGTTGAGCAGAGCCAATTGTTCGCCCTGTGGAGCGAGTTGCGCGAGCAAGGTTTCGCCACACCGAACATCGGCTTGCTGACCGACATCATCTGCTGCCCGGGCGGCGACTTCTGCTCGCTGGCCAACGCCAAGTCGATCCCGATCGCCGAGTCGATCCAGCGCCGTTTCGACGACCTGGACTACCTGTTCGACATTGGCGAACTGGACCTGAACATCTCTGGGTGCATGAACGCCTGTGGTCACCACCACGTCGGCCACATCGGCATTCTCGGGGTGGACAAGAAAGGCGAAGAGTTCTACCAGGTGTCCCTGGGTGGCAGCGCCAGTCGCGATGCAAGCCTGGGCAAGATCCTTGGCCCGTCTTTCGCACAGGAAGCCATGCCTGACGTGATCGAGAAGCTGATCGACGTGTACATCGAACAACGTACCGAAGACGAGCGCTTCATCGACACCTATCAGCGTATCGGCATCGACCTCTTCAAGGAGCGCGTCTATGCAGCGAATAATTAAGAACAACGAAGTCGTCGACGAAACCTGGCACTTGCTGCCGAAAGATTTCAACATCGACGAGATCAGCAATTGCGACGACCTGATCGTCCCGCTGCAACTGTGGCGCGAACACAGCCGTATGCTCAAGGCTCGCGATGGCGGCCTGGGTGTGTGGCTGGACGCCGATGAAGAAGCCGAGGAAATCGGTGAAGACGTGGATAATTTCCAGGTGATCGCCTTGAACTTTCCGGCCTTCACTGATGGGCGCAACTACTCCAACGCTCGCTTGCTGCGTGACCGTTACGGTTTCAAAGGCGAATTGAGGGCGATTGGCGATGTGCTGCGCGACCAGTTGTTCTACCTGCACCGCTGCGGTTTTGACGCGTTTGCGATTCGCGCCGATAAAGACCCGTACGAAGCCCTTGAAGGCCTCAAGGACTTCTCGGTGACCTATCAGGCCGCCACCGACGAACCGCTGCCGCTGTTCCGTCGCCGTTGATGTCCAGGCCTTGAACCCTTTGCGGGTTCAAGGCCATCCTCTTCTAGGCCTGCTCGGTGATCACCGGAAAGGGCCGCCCCATCGCTACCCAATCGCGGTAGAGCCTGGCCCGATCCTCCAGCGACATGAAAATTCCCAGCGGATTCTCAGCATCGACCTCTGTGGCCTCGACCACCCGGTTCAGCCAGTGCCACAACTCGTCCGATGCCTGCGCCTCACTCAACAGTTGCCAGACCCTCGCTTGCAACGCCATATACTCGACCTGAAAGTCCGCCGTCAGGCTGAGCCCATCGGTGAGCCTCAGGAAACGACTGCCTGACGGCTTGACCGCCAATTGCTGCCAGATCGTTCGCCTGGCTTGCTGCAGCACTTCTTCCCCCTCTTGTAACCACGCCTCTGGATTGCCATAACCGGGACCCGGCGCGTTCAACCACAGGTTGATCCCTGTGCGCTGTCGATGGCTGATCAGGCGCCGCAATGTGTCTTCGTCCGTTAACGGATTGCCCCAAAGCTGCACTCGCCCCCGAACAATGGCCTGGCTCAACACCGCCGACGGAACCCGGGTGATCCGGTTGTCACGCAGGTCCAGCGACGTCAGGTAGGGCTCGTCCCTAATCCCGATCGGGCACGTACTGATCTCTGTTTTCCTCAAATTCACCTCGCGCAGGTTGTCCATCCCTAACAACACAGGCGAAACACTCAGGGGGTTTTCACTCAGGTCCAGTGATTGCAAGTTGATCAAGTCACTCAGTTGCGACGCCGTGTTCTCCCTGAATTTGAGAAACGTGTCTTTCAGATTCAGCGTTGTGAGATGGCTCATTCGCGCGATTGCAGGCGGCAAAACACTCTCCAGCTCCCCCATGGCGTCAGATAGCCGCAGATCGACTTTCTCCAGATTCAATACCCGCAGATTGGGGAAAGACTCCAGGAACCCGTTCAGGCTCTCACGCTCTGTCAGGTGAAATCCGCGCATCGACAACTCGATCACCTCGTTGAACTTGATGTTCATGATCGGCAAGCGGTGGTAGTCCTCGAATTCCAGATCCAGTTTGTATCCCGCTAACGCTTCGCCGGAATAGAGGCGATTGGCCTGCGAAGGACACTTTTGCCAGATTGAGATCAGCTCGTCAGCCAGTTCTATTCGGGTCTCGCGCTCGAGTTCCATCGCGTGCTGCACCAGCGCGACGTTATGCACCGCGATTTGCGCATGAGTCATGCCCACAGCGTCCTCGTCGCCAGCGGCCAGAAAGTCGATGTCCATGTCATCGACATCCTGCAGGGACCGGTCGATCCAACTGGTCAAATCCGTACTCAATTGCTCAGACTGTTGCTTCAGACCATCGAGGCGTGACTGAGCGCTTGCTCCGGCATGTTGCAGCCATTCATCGGCCTGCGCATTGCCGAAGTCGGGATAGAGGTCCCTGACTTGCAGTCTCATCGTCTCGTGAGTCAACGCCGTAGCCTGGAGGGTCGTCGGAAAGCCGCCGCCCCTCAAACCCTGCATTTCGAAAGGCAGCCCCCCGTCCATTCTGCCCAGGCCCAGGCCGAACTCGGCGCGCGATAGCGTCCGGTCGCGAAGGTTGAGCTTCAGTTCGTTGGCCGGGTTCAGCGACTGCAACTGCAGCGCCGCCCGCTCATCCGCGGACAACACCCCGATGACGGCCCCGTAAAAGTCCGCGTGCGCGATGGCTTGGGCGGCCACATCGACGTATTGATAGTGGTCGCCGATTTTGATCAAGCGACGACAATCAGCCGCATCAAGCGAACCGCAACGATCCAGCACCCGACCTTGCAGCGAGCCGTCTAGCACCTCGATTCGCAGGCCTTTTGGCCATCCGGGCAAGTTTCTCAGCGAATGCAAGGCCAGCGTGTCCGAATCAGAATGGGCCACGGATCGCAGATAAAGGCCTTCGTAAGCACGGGTCAGCCTCACATGCTGCTGATACTGGCGTGCCTTGCCATCCAGTTGCCTGAATACCCCCTTGATCTCGATCGCATCCGGCGTCTCTGTGAACGCTATGCCACAGCGATCAAGCATCTGCTCCACCGCACTTTTCGGCAGGCCGGGATATTGCTGTTGAAACAATCGGACCCATTCATGCTCCGAGTGCTGGAGCGCCTGATAGCGAGCGTTGAATAACTCCACTCGCCGGGCCTGCAATGCCTCGCTCCCGTCAGCCTGCGCTTTATCGATGGCCTCCACGACGCCCTGATCGATTTTGAAGCGGCTGATAGTGTCGGCCAACACAGGCGTGGGTTGACGACCGGCCTGCATCATTCGCAGCAGATCGTCATCAACGGCGCTGACCTTGCCGATTTGCGCCAGCACTTCGTCGCTGAAGGCGTCCACCGGGGCGCCGATCCCTCGCAGCAGGCTCAGACGGGTCGGCATCTGCGCGGCCGACTCCAGAGGGGCGACATGAACGGGTGGAGCGTCCACCGGCATACCATCGAGCTGCACAGCAGGCTCCTCGACCCCGTGCTCGGCCCTGCCCAGCGCGGCGGCCTCGGCGCCTTCGCCTTTTAAAGAAGCGCCAGCCCCGGCCAGCGGCAGTGCGTTGAGCAAGCCGAACACGGTACGCGTTACGCCTTCAGAACGCTCACTGGCCGTTTTCCCCTCGATGGCCTCATCCAGACCGTAACCGGCGTCAATAAGCCCGGCCAGCACCAACAATCCCTCACCTCCGGGCACAAACAACGCCAGTGGCCCGAACCGGTTGATCCATTGCACGATCGGCTCGACGAAAGCGCTCAGATTGTCACGGTTGACCTGGGCATCGTCGCGGATGGTCTTGACGCTGTCCTGGGCGGCCTGCTTCATGGAACTCACCAACCGCGCAAAAGGGTCGGATGCGCCGGGGGAGCGATCAAAATTGATGTAATCGCCCGGATCCCAATGGCCATCATCGTTGAAGAACCCGGCATTCTTCGTCAGCTTGTGCATCCTGGGATAAACCGCCATGCCCTCCAGTGCGGTCAGTACCCCCGCATGAAAGGTGCCGTCCTCGCGATCCTCTTCGGAAAAGTGAGCCGCCAGTGCCTGTTTCGTATCGGCCTTCCTGCCCTGAGCCACGATCCATTGACGCAACTGCCGGCTATCGGTGAATTCATGCAGCGGTGAAGAATTGCCAGGGATGTACAGCAGCACCCTGGCGCCTGATCGCGCTCGAAAACACCAGATATCGGTTGCCGTATAACGGTACAGTTTCAACCGACTCGCCTCGACGCTCGGGGGCATTCTTGTCGGCGCTTGCAGTTGCTCGATTGTCAGCGTTTCCCAAGTCTGCGCGGCAGGCAACCCGGCGGCTTGCATAGCGAGTTCCAGCCCCTTTCGGGACAGGCACCGTTCTTGATATTGCAGCCGGGCCGCCATGACGAAAGCCGCCTTGACTGATGTCCTCAGGGCATAAGGACCGGGAGCAGCAATGACCGCGTCCGACGGCCAGGCCTGATCAAGATAAGCCTGGTATCGACGGGCAAGAAACAACCCCCAGACCCACTGCTTGAAATCGGCAGGCCGCAGATTGATTTGCGTGTGCGGGCCATAGGATTGCGGAACCGTGGCGCGGTAAATCCCTTCATAGGTGTCGTGATTGCCATTGCCTACATAGGCAAACTCATCGACCTTCTCGACAATGCGCACCGACGGCCCGATGTCGGGCGGTGTGTACAGCCCAAACGCGGTTTCGCCGAAGCGCCCGTCGCCCACCGTCTGATAATTGCCAAGCAGCGCCTGGATCAGGGTGCGAGAACTTCCCACCCGCCCCTGGTGGACACCGTTCTCAGGAGGATGCCCATGGTAGTTATAGTCGAGCGTTACCAGCAGGGCTGTTTGCGGATCAATGTCGGCTCCCCACTTCTCCTTGATCAAGCGCTCACCAAACTGAGCGGGAGTTTGCGCAAGTGCGGTCTCCACCGCGGCCTTCAGTTCGTTACGCATCAGGACATTGCGCGTTGGGGCGTCGCCATGGGCGTGATCATTCATGTGCATTCCATTGCAAACTATTGGGAGTCACCAGAATATCCAGGTGCAACTCAAGCGTAAGTCGGAATGATCGGCAGGCCAGTTAGGACGTTTCGCAGAGCCCGCAGGAAAGTGAACAGTCTTAAATGTCGGACGAAAAAAAACCGCGGAAATCCGCGGTTTGATTTTTTCCGGAGACGCCTGCCAGAGGCTTACCAGAAGCGTTGCTGGGTCAAGCGGCTCCACCAGCTCAGTAATACACGATCGACCGAACCGCTGGCCGCGATACCGATGCGCTCCTGCAGGCTTTTGCGTTCGGCGTAATGCAAGTGGTAGAGCTCAGACTGCTTGGCGCGTTCGGCAAGGTATTCATCGCTGGTCTTGAGTTCATCCACCAGTTGCTTGTCGAGCGCCGCAATGCCCAGCCAGATTTCACCGGTGGCCACTTCGTCGATAGCCAATTGCGGGCGATAGCGGGAAACGAAGTTCTTGAACAGCTGGTGGGTGATGTCCAGGTCTTCCTGGAATTTCTCTCGGCCCTTCTCGGTGTTTTCGCCAAACACTGTCAGGGTGCGCTTGTACTCGCCAGCCGTCAGTACTTCGAAGTCGATGTCGTGTTTTTTCAGCAGGCGATTGACGTTGGGCAACTGCGCCACCACGCCGATCGAGCCGAGGATCGCGAATGGCGCACTGATAATCTTCTCGCCGATGCACGCCATCATGTAGCCGCCGCTGGCCGCGACCTTGTCGATGCACACGGTCAACGGCACGCCGGCTTCACGAATCCGCGCCAGTTGCGAAGACGCCAGGCCATAGCTGTGGACCATGCCGCCGCCGCTTTCCAGGCGCAGCACCACTTCATCCTTGGGCGTGGCTAGGGTCAGCAGCGCGGTGATCTCGTGGCGCAGGCTCTCAGTGGCCGACGCCCTGATGTCACCATCAAAATCCAGCACGAACACCCGTGGTTTGGCCTCGGGTTTCTTCTTTTGCTTTTTCTCGGTTTTAGCCTGGGACTTGCGCAGGGCCTTGAGCTGATCCTTGTCGAGCAAGGTTTGCTCCAGGCGTTCGCGCAGCCCTTTGTAGAAATCATTGAGTTTGCTGACCTGCAGCTGACCGGCTGACTTGCGCCGACCTTTGCTGCGCAACGCCGCAAAACTGGCCAGGACCACCAGGATGGCAATCACCAGAGTCACGGTCTTGGCCAGAAAAATGGCGTACTCGAACAAAAGCTCCACAGGGACTCCTTCAATCAATGCGCGGGGTAAACACGCGCGGGATACCTCCAGCATACCCATCCGCCGGCCCGACGGCCAGCCGTGAAACCTCTGGCAACAGGCCTGTAACGGGCATTTCAAACAAGCGTATGTTTTTTCATTGACAGCTCACCGCCATCCTCATAACCTCGCCAAACCTTCAACGTACCGGGATGACGCGGACGTGGGCAGCATCTACTTGATTCGACATGGCCAGGCCTCCTTTGGTGCAGACGACTATGACGTCCTGTCGCCGACCGGTATTCGCCAGGCAGAACTCCTCGGTCAGCACCTGGCCGAACTCGGTGTCAGCTTCGATCGCTGCCTGTCGGGCGACCTGCGCCGCCAACAACACACCGCCAACAGTGCGCTGGAACAGTTCGCGGCCGTCGGTATGCCGGTGCCTGCCCTGGAAATCGATTCCGCTTTCAATGAATTCGATGCCGACGCAGTGATCCGCGCCCTGCTGCCGGCGATGCTGGAGGACGAGCCTCAAGCGCTGGATATCCTGCGCAACGCGGCACAAAACCGTGCTGAATTCCAACGCATCTTTGCCTTGATCGTCGAGCGCTGGCTTGCCGGCACCTACGACACACCGGGACTGGAAAGCTGGCTGGGCTTCGTCGAACGCGTACAGAGCGGTCTGCATCGATTGCTCGAACAAGCCGACAATACCCAGAAAATCGCTGTGTTCACCTCCGGCGGCACTATCACTGCCCTGCTCCACCTCATTACGCAAATGCCCGCAAAGCAGGCCTTTGAACTGAACTGGCAAATCGTCAACACCTCGCTCAACCTGCTCAAGTTTCGCGGGCGCGAGGTGGCCCTGGCTTCCTTCAACAGTCATGCACACCTGCAACTGTTGAAGGCCCCGGAACTCATCACGTTTCGCTGAGTCCGGATTATTGTGACCCTGGCTGTAATCACCCAGCTCTTATTACCCAAGAAAGGATCGAACCATGACCTCCGTAGCTGATGCCGTACAAGCAATGAAAGCCAAGTTCAACCCAGCCGCTGCTGCCGGTCTGGACCTGGTATTCGGTTTTCGCATCGACGACACCAAGAACTTCTCGCTGATCGTCAAAGACGGCACCTGCGAACTGCAAGAAGGTGAGAACCCGGACGCCCAGGTGACTCTGGTCATGGACGGCGAAACCCTGGAAGGCATCGTCGACGGTTCGACCGACGGCATGCAAGCGTTCATGGGCGGCAAACTGCGCGCTGAAGGCGACATGATGCTGGCCATGAAACTGTCCGAGCTGTTCCCGGCCTAAGCACGCCGCTCCCGTCTTTCGGGAGCACGTCTGGCTGCAAACGAATCCCGCCCCTCGTGGCGGGATTCGTCGTTTTTCGCCCTCGGAAAACGGCTATCTGTGGATTTGCCGACTATATTCCTTCTGGCCGCATGCGTCAGACATCGGCTGTTGATCCCCGCTTCTTTGTGAAGAACTTTGTGGAGAGCGCTGCCATGAGCCCACCTGACGAGCACAACGACTTCAGCCGTCGCCGTGTACTGCAAGGCCTCTCGGCAGGCGCCGTCGGTGCCTGGGTCAGCCCACTATTCGCAGGGAGTAAAGCCATGCCCGATACCCCAGCCGACCTGATTTTGTACAACGGACGCCTGCACACCGTTGACCGCAAGAAACCCCAAGCCAGTGCCGTCGCGATCAAGGACGGGCGCTTCGTGGTGGTCGGCAGCGACGCCCAGGCCATGGCCCTGCAAGGCCCCGGCAGTCAAATCATCGACCTGCATGGCCGCACGGTGATTCCCGGTCTCAACGACTCTCACCTGCACTTGATCCGTGGCGGCCTGAATTACAACCTCGAACTGCGCTGGGAAGGCGTGCCGTCTCTGGCCGATGCCTTGCGCATGCTCAAGGATCAGGCCGATCGCACGCCAACGCCGCAATGGGTGCGGGTGGTCGGTGGCTGGAACGAGTTCCAGTTTGCCGAGAAGCGCCTGCCGACGATTGAAGAACTGAACAAGGCCGCGCCGGACACCCCGGTATTCGTTCTGCATCTTTATGATCGCGCCCTGCTCAATCGCGCGGCGTTGAAAGTGGTCGGCTATACACGCGACACGCCAAACCCGCCGGGCGGCGAGATCCAGCGCGATGCCAATGGCGACCCCACCGGCATGCTGATCGCCCGACCCAACGCAATGATCCTCTACTCGACCCTGGCCAAGGGACCGAAATTACCGCTGGAGTATCAAGTCAACTCGACCCGCCAGTTCATGCGTGAACTCAATCGGCTGGGCGTCACCAGCGCCATCGATGCCGGCGGCGGTTATCAGAATTACCCGGACGATTATCAAGTCATCCAGCAACTGGCCAAAGACCAACAGCTCACAGTGCGCATTGCCTACAACCTGTTCACCCAAAAACCCAAGGAAGAGCTGGCCGATTTCAAAAACTGGACCAGCACCTCCCATTACGGTCAGGGCGATGACTTCCTGCGGCACAACGGTGCCGGGGAAATGCTGGTGTTCTCGGCAGCCGATTTCGAAGACTTCCTCGAACCTCGCCCAGACTTGCCGCAGACCATGGAGCAGGAGCTGGAGCCGGTGGTGCGGCATCTGGTGGAACAGCGTTGGCCCTTCCGTCTGCATGCCACCTACAACGAATCCATCAGCCGCATGCTCGACGTGTTCGAGAAGGTCAACCGGGATATTCCGTTCGACGGTTTGCCATGGTTCTTCGATCACGCCGAAACCATCAGCCCACGGAACATTGAGCGGGTCAAAGTGCTCGGTGGCGGCATCGCCATCCAGGACCGCATGGCATTTCAGGGCGAGTACTTTGTCGACCGTTACGGCGCGAAGGCGGCCGAAGCGACACCACCGATCGCACGCATGCTGGCCGAGGGTGTGCCGGTGGGCGCCGGTACCGATGCCACGCGAGTCTCCAGCTACAACCCCTGGACTTCCCTGTACTGGCTGGTCAGTGGCCGTACCGTCGGCGGGCTGGCGCTGTACCCGCAAGGTTTGAGCCGTGATACGGCGCTGGAATTGTTCACCCACGGCAGCGCCTGGTTTTCCTCCGAACAAGGCAAGAAAGGCCAGATCAAAGTCGGACAACTGGCGGACCTGATTGCGCTGTCGGCGGACTACTTCCACATCGAAGACGAAGCCATCAAATGGATCGAGTCGGTGCTGACCATTGTCGATGGCAAGATCGTCTACGGCAGCGTCGAGTTCGAAAAACTGGGGCCTGCGCCGATTCCGGTAGTGCCTGAGTGGTCGCCGGTGGTGAACGTACCGGGGCATTGGAAACCACTGGCGCCGCTGACGGCTCAGGTTCACCAATGCGTGGGCGCTTGCGCGGTGCATGCCCACAGCCATGAGCGGGCACGGTTGTCGTCGGCGCCGGTCAGTGACTTCCAAGGGTTCTGGGGGGCGTTTGGCTGTTCGTGTTTTGCGTTTTGAAAAAGAGAAAAGATCGCAGCCTGCGGCAGCTCCTACAGGATCAATGGTCACCCGCGATATTTCGGTGAATATAAATCCTGTAGGAGCTGCCGCAGGCTGCGATCTTTTGATTTTCAGCCTCAACATTCCCCAAATACATTTGAAGCAATAAAAAAACCAGGATCCACTCACCCACAGAAATAAGCCGCTCGGCCGCCAATGAAACACCCACTGACACAAGCTTGACCTCGATCAGTTGCTCCCCCCCTCGCAATCACTACTATCGCGCTTCCATCGAAGGCCACGGACGGCTCATTGGGAGCCTGCGGCCCGTCATTCTCAAGGAAGAGTCAATCGTGCGGTCACTGAAAATCATTCTGCTGGCGTCAGCGTTCAACGGCCTGACCCAGCGGGCCTGGCTGGACTTGCGTCACGCCGGTCATTCGCCCAGCGTGGTGCTGTTCACCGATGAAGAGGCGGTATGCGAGCAAATCGAACACTCCGGCGCCGACCTAGTGATCTGCCCGTTCCTCAAGGATCGGGTACCGCAACAGTTGTGGAGCAACCGCCAGCGTCCCGTGGTGATCATTCATCCGGGCATTGTCGGCGACCGTGGTGCCAGTGCGCTGGACTGGGCGATCACCCGCGAACTCAGCCGCTGGGGCGTGACCGCGTTGCAAGCGGTGGAGGAAATGGATGCCGGGCCAGTCTGGGCCACCTGTGAGTTCAACTTGCCTCAAGGCCTGCGTAAATCCGAGTTGTACAACGGGCGCGTCAGCGATGCGGCGATCTCCTGCATCCGCGAAGTGGTGGAAAAATTCATCGACGGTTTCGTGCCGGTGCCCTTGGATTACAGCCAACGCCATGTGATTGGCCATTTGCAGCCGAACATGAAGCAAGCCGACCGATCCTTCAGCTGGCACGACAGCTCACACTTCATCAAACGCTGCATCGACGCTGCCGACGGCCAGCCCGGCGTATTGGCGAGCCTGGCCGGCGGTCAGTATTACCTGTACGACGCTCACCTGGATTCACGCAGCGGCACGCCGGGGGAGATTCTCGCGGTGCATGACGATGCGGTGCTGGTGGCAACCGGCGATCACAGCCTGTGGATCGGTTCATTGCGACACAAACCCCGGCCCGGTGAAGAAACCTTCAAGCGCCCGGCCCGACATGTGCTCGCCGAACAGCTGGCGCAAGTACCTACCCTTGATTGGTCGATCGCCTCCCAGCCCTTCAGCAATGAAAGCTATCAACCGCTCCGCTATCGCGAATCGGGGCATGTCGGCGAACTGACCTTCGAGTTTTATAACGGCGCAATGAGCACCGAACAGTGCCAACGACTGGTTGAGGCCCTGCGCTGGGCCAAGTCCCGGGACACCCAGGTGCTGCTGATCAAGGGTGGGCGCGGCAGTTTCTCCAACGGCGTGCACCTCAACGTGATCCAGGCCGCAGCGGTTCCGGGGCTGGAAGCCTGGGCCAATATTCAGGCGATCGATGACGTCTGCCAGGAACTGCTCAGCGCCCGGCAACTAGTGGTCAGCGGCTTGACCGGGAATGCCGGGGCCGGCGGCGTGATGCTGGCGCTGACTGCCGATATTGTCTTGGCCCGGTCCGATATCGTGCTCAACCCTCATTACAAAACCATGGGCCTGTACGGCTCCGAGTACTGGACCTACAGCCTTCCCCGCGCCGTCGGCCAGGCAAAGGCGAAAAAACTCACTGAAGACTGTCTGCCGATCAGCGCCACCCAAGCCTTGCAACTGGGCATGGTCCAGGAAGTCGGCCCGCGCTGCCCCGACGAGTTTGGTCTGTGGTTGTTGCAGCGAGCCAATGGTGCGTTGAGTGATCCGGCATATCAGGCGGTGCGTGAACGCAAAAGCCAGCTCGAGACTCAACTGGCGCAGCACTGTCGCAATGCCGAGCTGGAAGAGATGCAGCTGGACATGGTGCAGAACCGCAAACAATTTGCCGAGAAGTGCCGAAATTTTGTGTTCAAACGCAAGGCGTGTGGCACGCCGCAGCGGTTGGTGGCGCAGTGGGCGACTGTTCGGGATGTTGAATTGGCCGGGTAATCGGAAGCGCCTGCAAAAGATCGCAGCCTGCGGCAGCTCCAGGATTTGTGTTCGCCCGATATTTCACGGCGTGCGCGATTCCAATGTAGGAGCCGCCGAAGGCTGCGATCTTTTGATCTTGCTTTCTATCCGCTGGCGGCGCCTGCTCTTACAATGCCCGCACCTCCCGCATCGGCCTGCCCATGGACATCGACCTCGCCCGCACCTTTCTGGAAATCGTCCGCCACGGCAGCCTGGCCGCGGCGGCCGAAAAGCTGCACGTCACTCAGACCGCGATCACCGCCCGCGTGCAAAAGCTCGAAAGCCAGCTCGGCAGCACGCTGTTCGTGCGCAACCGCGCCGGGGCGCGCCTGACGCCGAACGGCGAGGCCTTTGTGGTTTATGCCAATCAACTGGTACAAACCTGGGAAGCGGCACGCCGAGACTTGCCACTGCCCGAGGGCTACCGCGACGTGCTGCACATTGGCGGCGAGGTCAGTCTGTGCAACCCGTTGATGCTCAGCTGGGCCGGCGAGTTGCGCGAGAAGATTCCCAGCCATGCTCTGCGCATGGAAATCCGCGACGGCGAAAACCTGCTGCGGCAACTGGAGCTGGGGGTGCTGGATGCGGCGCTGGTCTATCAGCCCGAGTACTGGCCACGCCTGCAAGTCGAGCAGGTGCTGGAAGAAAAACTCATTCTGGTACGCCTGGCCGGCCAGCCCGAGCCTTACGTGTATATCGACTGGGGCCCGGACTTCCGTCGTCAGCACGATGCCGCGTTGCCGGAAAAGGCCAAGGCAGCCCTGAGCTTCAACCTCGGCCCGCTGGCCTTGCAGTACATCCTGGAAAACGGCGGCAGCGGCTATTTCCGCACCCGCGTGGTCCAGAGCTACCTGGAAAGCGGCGTGCTGGAGCCAGTGCCCAAAGCTCCGGAGTTCAGCTACCCGACCTACCTGGTTTACTCCCGGGACCGCGACTCGGCGACCTTGCAACGAGCCTTTGATTTGCTGCGCGAAGTGATCAAGACGGACGACGACTGGTCCCAGCGCTGGAACCCCTTGACCTGACGCCAGGCGTCTTGCACCGGAGCATGGCGCATGTGGCCTCAAGGTTGGGCCAGCCTCTGCGGCGGGATCGGCTAATCTGCTGGTTATAACAATAACCACAGGTGAACGCAGTGAGGCAGACCACCGAAGCATTCCGCGCGCGCTACCGTGCCGATATTCATCCGCTCTACAACCCTTGGTTGCACGGCGTGTTTGTGCTGCTGTTCGGGTTGCTGGCCATCGGCGCGTTCTGGAGCACCGTGCATCAGGTACACCCCCTGGAATGGCTGGCGGTGCCGCTGACCCTGCTGTTCTTCAACTTCGGCGTCTATGTGATACATCGGCATCTGGGGCACCACAAAAAGCGTCTGGCGCGAATGTTCTACGCTCGTCACGCGGGTGATCATCACAGCTTTTTCACCCTTGGCCACATGACCTACGACAATGCGCGCGACTGGCGGGTGATTCTGTTTCCGGCCTGGCTGATTGTGCTGCACACCCTCGTCATTACCACGCCCGCGTGGTGGCTGCTGGCTCAGCTCAATGGCAACGTCGCTGGGCTGTTCGGCGGTTGCATGGTCCTCGGTTACCTGACTTATGAAGTGTTCCATGCCTGCGAACATTTACCGCCCGGCAACCCGCTGACACGTCTGCCGTGGATTCGCCAGATGCGCCGTTTGCACGAACTGCACCATCGCCGTGAGCTGATGCAGGAGCGCAATTTCAATATCGTGTTTCCACTGATGGACTACCTGTTCGGCACCCTGCACTGGGAGCCGGAACAAGCGCCTCCACACCTGACGAGAACGCCCACCCGCCTGCAGCACGTGGTCGACATCGCAGGAAATCCGCTCGCCGTGCTCGCCTACGCCAGCACGGCGACACGTTGGCCGGAGTGGCATCCGTCCTCGCTCAAGGTCGACGGCCAGAGCGGCCCGTTGTATGCCGGGGCGCGGTTCGAGGAAGACATTCGGGCCGGTGGGCGTGAGGGACATTTGAGTTGGGAGGTCGACGAATACTTGCCCGGCCGTCGCTGGAGCGCTCGGGCCCAGGACGATCATGGGCTGTCATTGGTGTTGACTTACGAGTGCGAGGCTTTTGGCGATGGCACGCGGTTTGTCCGCACCCTGGAATATTGCTTTAGCGGTGTACTGATGCGCATCGCCAATCGATTGTTGCTCAAACGGCGCATTGAGCATGAATCGGCGCAATCGATGCTGGCGTTACGCGAGATGGCGCAAAAACATCTGGCCTCGACAGGAGTCACCGCGTGAAAAGAGCCTTCAGGTTTCGGCATTTACTGTTGCTGCTGATCATCGTGATTGGCGGCTTCCTGTTGTTATTACCCACCAAGGTCCAGCCGATCGCCTGGACACCGTCACCAGCGCCCTCCCTCATCGATGGCATCTACACAGACAATCAGCGCCTCAAAGGCGTGGAGCGTGTCGGTGCCGCCGACATCGACGGCCCGGAAGCATTGCTTCTGGAAGAAAACATCCTCATCACCGGCCTGCATGACGGCCGGTTGATTAGCACCAGCCTCGACGGCAAGACCACCAGGGTGCTGGCCGATACCGGTGGCAGGCCATTGGGCCTGGCACGCCATCCCAATGGCTTGCTGGTGATCGCCGACGGGGTCAAGGGTTTGCTGTCGCTCGATGCTCAAGGCCGGTTGATTGCATTGAGCACCACGGCCAACAACGTGCCCTTCGGTTTTACCGATGACGTGGCCATCGACAAGCCCGGGCATTACGCCTATTTCAGCGATGCATCCAGCCGTTGGGGTTACGGCAAGGATGGCGAGGCAATCATCGAGCACGGCGGCGACGGCCGATTGCTGCGTTATGACTTCCAGACCGGCAAAACGACGGTTCTGCTGGACAAACTGGAGTTCGCTAACGGTGTGACCCTGGGGCCTGACGATGCGTTTGTGTTGGTCAACGAAACCGGCGCCTATCGCATCAGCCGCTATTGGCTGACCGGGCCGAAAGCCGGAACCCACGATCTGTTCATCGACAATTTGCCAGGGCTGCCGGACAACCTGGCATTCAATGGTCGCGACCGTTTCTGGGTGGCGTTGTATGCCCCGCGCAATGCACTGCTCGACGCCACGGCGCCCTACCCTCTGGTACGCAAAATGATCGTGCGCGCGATGACGGTCCTGCCCAAACCGGTGGAGAAACGCGCCTTCGCCCTTGGCCTGGACCTCGACGGTAAAGTGATTGCCAATCTGCAGGACGCCAGCAGCGGCAACTACTCCCCCATCACCACCGTGCGCGAGTATGGGGACTGGTTGTATCTGGGATCGCTGAAAGCGCGGCACATGGCGCGGTTGCCGTTGAGTACGGCGTTGAAATAGACGTTGCCGCGAAAAGATCGCAGCCTTCGGCAGCTCCTACGGGGGTGGGTGCATCCGCAAGATCACAGTGCGCACGGTCAACTGTGGAGCTGCCGAAGGCTGCGATCTTTTGATCTTGAATCAACGCGGATCCATCTCACCATCACGAACCGAATTGTCTGTCTCTTCGCGCACTCGCTCCGGGTCGATGTCAGTGACGTCATCCTGTTCCAGAGGCGTTATGTCCTCATTGTCCGGCAATTCATCGATGCCCGGTTCATCCTCGGGGTTGACGGTGGTGCGTCCCGGGCTCAGGGGTTCGGGATGAGTCGGGATCGGGTCATAGCCCCCCTGTTGTTCGCTGGGGTACTTTTCTTTATGGGGAAAGGCTGAATGGGGCATGGGGCACCTCGCATGGGCCGCAAAGTCGGCTCTGATCGTTCGAGGTGCCGGTATTTATCCCCGTTCCAATTTTTCAGTCACCGGTCGTCGGTGACTCGACATAGCGCCTCAGGACCGTGCCTGGAGTTGTTGGACGATCTTGTCCTTGACCTGCAAGCGCTTCTCCTTGAGCTTCTTCAGTGCGTCATCGCTGGGCGCATCCGATTGTGCGGACTCGGCCTTCAATATTTCGGCGTCCGCCTGGGAGTACTTGTTGAGCAGTGAATCCAGTAACGGATCCTTGGTGCGTTTTTGCTGGATCTCTTCCTTCGTGCAGCGCAAGTCCTGATAAAGGTCATGGGTCACCGGCATGGAACACCTCCGTTTGTTAATCGGTGGCAAACGTGATCGATTGCGTTCACCAGCTATCAGAATGGCCTCGCTTACCCGGTTCTGTCGACCGTCTATCAGACCAGCGGTGTCCGTTCGTCGTCCTGTCGCAAACGCGATAAAACCTTTACTCGAGCGCCCGCCTCCATTGAATAACGATCACCCGGATCGCCCATAGAAACCTGTGTGGAGAATGATCAATGGACGGCTTCAATCTGCGTCACCTCGCCCTGGCCGTTGCCTTGAGCACCAGCATGGGCACAGCTTTTGCCGCCGATTCCAACGACTTCGTCGATGACGCGGTCGCGGGCGGCATCGCGGAAGTCGAGACCAGCAAACTGGCCCTGGAAAAAAGCTCATCGGCCGACGTCAAGGCGTTCGCCAATATGATGATCACCGATCATTCCAAAGCCAACGATGAACTGGCGGCACTGGCGAAAAAGCATGACATCGAAGTGCCGGACACGACGACAATAGTTAAACAGGCCAAGGAAAAAATTCTCGACCTGCGCGATGAATCCTTCGACACGGCCTATGCCAACAATCAGGTGAAGGCTCACGAAGAAGCCATTGAACGGTTCAAGAAAGAAGCCAATACGGTGACGGACGACAAGACCAAAGGCGCCACCGACCTCAAGGCCTTTGCACAAAAAATGCTGCCGGCGCTGGAAAAACACCTGGATATGGCGAAAAAACTCCAGGCGGCTCATCCCGACAAATAACCTCCACAGGAACAAGGCTTGCCCGGCGCGGGTAAGCCTTGATGCCGGCCGGTTAGCCCCTGTAGGAGCGAGGCTTGCCCGCGAAGAACGATGACGCGGGGTACCTGATACAACCGCGGGGTTCTTGTTCGCCGGCAAGCCTCGCTCCTACAGGGGCGATCGCATTACAGCCTACAGGTCTCAACCACCCAGCACATTGCGGATCTTACTCAACAGCGCTTCAGGGCCATAAGGTTTGCTCAGCAGATAAGTGTCGGGGCTGAGTTGGTGATTGCGCGAAATAATGTCCCGGGTGTGGCCGGAGGTAAACAGCACCGCCACCGGTGGATTCTGCACCTTGGCCCAGGCGGCCAGGTCCGCGCTTTTGATCAGACCGGGCATAACCACATCGGTGAAGATCAGATCCACTGCCACGCCATCGAGCAACATCTGCATGGCCAGGTCACCGTTGGCCGCGGTCAGAACCTGATAGCCCTCTTCACGCAACAAATCCACCGCCGAGCCACGCACCGCTTCGTTGTCCTCGACCACCAGAATGGTTTCGTGCCCGCCACGGTGCTGCGGATCATGGCGCGTTGTTTCACCGGGCAACGGGCGCAAGCTGCGCGGGAAATACAGCTGCACCCGAGTGCCCTGCCCGACGACGCTGGAAATCTCGATATGCCCGTCGCTCTGTTTGACGAAACCGAACACCATACTCAAACCCAGGCCGGTGCCCTGGCCGTCGGCCTTGGTGGTGAAAAACGGTTCAAAGGCCTGTGCGAGCACTTGAGGCGACATGCCGACACCTGTGTCAGCCACCGCGACGCAAACATAGTCGCCGGCGACGATGCCCTTGCCTGCGCAAAACTTGCGGTCGAGGGCAATGTTCTCGGCACTCAGGGCAATGGTCCCCTCGCCGTTCATGGCGTCTCGGGCGTTGATCGCGAGGTTGAGAATGGCGTTTTCCAGTTGATTGCGGTCCACGTAGAGATGCCATGGATCGTCAGGCGCCGTCACCTTGATCTGGATAGTTTCCCCCAGCGCCCGCTGCAACAATTCTCCCAGGCCTTCGAAGATCTGCCGTGGATCGCAGACCGCCGGCGACAAAGGCTGACGACGGGCGAATGCGAGCAATTGCGACGACAATTTGGCACCGCGCTCGACCGCGGCAATCGACGCGCTGACCCGGCGTTGCACATTGGCGTTGTCCGGCTCGTGACGCGCCAGCAAATGCAGGTTGCCGGCGATCACCTGCAACAAATTGTTGAAGTCATGGGCCACACCACCGGTGAGACCGCCGATGGCTTCGAGTTTCTGTGACTGGCGCAACTGCTCTTCAGCCGCCAGCCGCGCCTCGACTTCGTCGGCGACTCGCTGCTCCAGGTTGCGGGTGAATTTGAGCAAAGATTCTTCGGCGCTCTTGCGTTCATGGATGTCAATCAACACCCCGGGAAAGCGGAACGCCTCGCCTTGCTCATCGAACTCGCAACACCCGCTGGCCAGCACCCACAGGTAACTGCCATCGGGGCGCAGGACCCGGTATTCGGCGTTATAGGGTATGCCGGTTTCCACCGACTGATTGATCCGTTCCTGAACCCAACTGCGGTCGTCGGGATGGATCTGCATTTCGGCGATGAGCGGTGACAGGTTGGCAAGGTCCTGGTCGGGCGGATAGGAAAACGTGCGGGCGAAGCGTTCGTCGGCAGACAGCACATCAGCCTTGATATCCCAGACGAATGAGCCGAGCAAAGCCCCGGCATTAAGAGCCAGGCGAACTCTTTCGTTGTCGGCGCGATAAGCGCTTTCGGCTTCCTGGCGGCGGCGCTCGGAAATCACATGGTCAGTGGTGTCGACCACCATCGCCATGACCCCGGCGGGGTGCCCGTCATCATCGGCGACGGGGCTGTAGTAAAGATCCATCCAGACGTCTTCGGGTACGCCGTCACGCAACAGCACCAAAGCTTTGTTGTGATAGGACAAGGTGCCGCCCGCAAGGCAGGTGTCCACCACATGCCGATTGAATTCGGCGACCTCTGGCCAGCCCAACTCCACCGGGGAACCCAGCAGGTAAGGATGGCGCCCACCGGCAAATCTCGAGTAGGCATCGTTATAGATCATGTAACCGGGCCGGCCCCACAGCATCACCATGGGCAGGGGTGAGGCGAGCAATAATTGCACCGTGCTGCACAGGCTCCCGGGCCAGGTATCGATGCTCCCGAGCTCAGTCAGGCTCCAGTCGAACGCGCGAATGCGTCCGGCCATTTCGCCGCTCCAGCCGGTACATCCGTGGCTATTGTCTAGAAACTGCATCGACTGGCCTATGTCTTGTGAATGACATGTTTTCAGGCAGTGCAACGGCGTGAGGAGACGGTGCGTGCCCGTTTGTTTCGAGCACCGCCGACGCCAATGGTTTCATTGAGGTATAGCTGAATGTCGCCGGTTCAGCGGAAATCCCGGCTGCGCACATGGATACCGTCGAGCAGTGAACTCAGGTCGCTCAGGCGTCCGGCAATCAAATGCCGCACCTCCCCTTCCTTTTCCCAGCGCCCATCGACCTTGAGCAATTGCGAGCCGACCAGTACCTGCCGTTGCCGTTCGGCCAGGTCGCGCCAGACCACCACGTTGACGTTGCCGAACTCATCTTCAAGCGTCACGAAGGTCACGCCGCTGGCGGTGCCCGGGCGTTGCCGACCGGTCACCAACCCGGCGACGCTGACCGGTCGGCCGTGCTCGACATCCATAAGTTCTTTCGAACTGCGGCAACGCCGGGCTTTCAATTCACCCCGCAGCAATGCCAGCGGATGCGGGCCGAGGGTGGTGCCGACACTGTTGTAATCGGCTTGCAGGTCCTCGCCCACGGTGGGTTTGGGCAGAGACACCGTCGGCTCTTCCTGGCTCGGCAAACCGGCAAACAAGCCGAGCTGCTTCTGCACACCCGCCACTTCCCAGCGCGCCCGATGCCGGTCACCGGCCAGCCCGCGCAATGCACCGGCATCGGCCAGTTGCTCCTGGGCACGGGCATCGAGTCGCGCCCGTTCGCCAAGGTCGGCGATGTCGGCAAACGCCCCTTTCGACCGTGCGACTTCAATGCGCCTGGCATCGTCCTCGCGAAAGCCTTTGATCATCCGCAACCCCATGCGAATGGCCAGCTGCGCGCCGGTAATCGGTTCCAGGCTGCAATCCCAGTCACTGGCCCGTACGTCCACCGGACGAATCTGCAAATGATGCCGGCGGGCGTCCTGAAGAATCTGGTCCGGGCTGTAGAAACCCATGGGCCAGCTGTTGATCAGCGCACAGGCGAAGGCCGCCGGCTCGTGGCATTTCAACCAGCAACTGGCATAAGTCAGCAAGGCGAAACTGGCGGCGTGGGACTCGGGAAAACCGTAATCGCCGAAGCCTTTGATCTGCTCGAAGATCTGCGCGGCGAACTCCGCCGTGTAGCCGTTTTTCTTCATTCCGTCCGCCAGGCGTTCCTTGTGCGGTTCCAGTCCGCCGTGGCGTTTCCAGGCGGCCATGGAGCGGCGCAATTGATCGGCCTCGCCGGGGCTGTAGTCGGCGGCGACAATCGCGATCTGCATCACCTGTTCCTGGAACAGTGGCACGCCCAACGTACGCTCCAGCACCGCTTCGAGTTCTTTCGACGGGTAGATCACCTCTTCTTCGCCCTTACGCCGCCGCAGATAGGGATGCACCATCCCACCCTGAATCGGCCCCGGACGAACGATTGCCACCTCAATCACCAGGTCATAGAAGGTCGTGGGCTTGAGCCTTGGCAGCATCGACATCTGAGCCCGGGATTCAATCTGGAACACCCCGATGGTATCGGCACGTCCGATCATCTCGTAGGTTTGCGGATCTTCAGCCGGCACCGTTGCCAGACTCAGGTCCCGGCCACGGTGCCGACGCAGCAGATCGAAACAACGGCGAATCGCGCTGAGCATGCCCAGCGCCAGAATATCGACCTTGAGCAGCCCGACCGCATCCAGATCGTCCTTGTCCCACTGGATGATGGTGCGTTCGGCCATGGCGGCGTTTTCCACCGGCACCAGGCTGTCCAGGGGCTGCTCGGAAATCACGAAACCGCCAGGGTGCTGGGACAGGTGCCGGGGGAAACCGATCAACTGCCCCGTCAGGCTCAGCACCCGGCGCAACACCGGGCTGTCGGGATCGAAACCACCTTCACGCAGGCGCTCGACGGGAGGCGCCTGATCACTCCAGTGGCCGCAGCAGTCGGCCAGGGCGTTGACCTGATCGGGCGGCAAACCCAGTGCCTTGGCCACATCGCGGACTGCGCCGGCACCATGGTAAGTGCTGACCACCGCCGTCAGCGCCGCGCGGGTCCGACCATAACGCTGAAACACGTATTGCAGGACTTCTTCACGCCGCTCGTGCTCGAAATCGACGTCAATGTCTGGCGGCTCGTTGCGCTCTTTGGAGAGAAAACGTTCGAACAGCAACGTGCTCCGCTCCGGGTCGATCTCCGTGATCCCCAGTACGTAGCACACCGCCGAGTTGGCCGCAGAACCGCGCCCCTGACACAGAATGTGTTGCTTGCGGGCGAAATTCACAATGTCGTGAACCGTCAGGAAATAACTTTCGTACCCCAGCTCGGCAATCAGTTGCAGTTCCTTGTCGATCTGCGCCAACACCTCGGCTTTAGGGCCTTTCTCCCAGCGCCACCGAACACCCTTTTCAGCCAACTCCCGCAGCCAGGACGTGGCCGTGCGCCCCTCAGGCACCAGCTCCCGGGGATATTGATAGCGCAACTGACCGAGGTCGAACCTGCAGCGGCGGGCGATGCTCAGCGTTTCGTCGAGCAGTGCCTGCGGATAAAGATCGCGCAAGGCGTCGAGGCTGCGCAAATGCCGTTCGCCATTGGGGTGCAGGCGCAACCCGGCCTCGGCCACCGGCAAGTGATGACGAATCGCGGTCATGGTGTCCTGCAAGGCACGCCGACCACGGGCGTGCATGTGCACATCGCCGCTGGCCACCGCCGGGATCCGCAATTCCCGCGCCAGGGTCAGCAGCGCCGCCAGTCGCCGGGTGTCGTCCTGCCCGCGATGTAACTGAACGCTCAGCCACAGGCGCTCGGCGAAGGTCTGCTTCAGCCAGTGACCCTGCTCAACGTCATCGACGGCGTCCGGCACCCACAACGCCAACAGCCCCGGCAACGGCTCGCCGAAGTCCTCCCGCAGCACCTGATATTGGCCTTTCTGCGTACGGCGTCTGGCGCGGGTAATCAGCCGGCACAGGGTTTGGTAACCCTCGAGGCTTTCCACCAGCAGCACCAGTTTCGGGCCGTCTTCGATGCGTATTTCACTGCCGATGATCAGCGGCAACTCCACGGCCTTGGCCGCCTGCCAGGCGCGGACGATGCCCGCCAGGGTGCATTCGTCGGTGATCGCCAACGCTCGATAGCCCTGCTTTTTCGCCCGTTGAAAAAGCTCGAGCGCACTGGAAGCACCGCGCTGGAAACTGAAGTTCGACAGGCAGTGCAGCTCGGCATAATCGACACTCATGCGAACCAGCCTTGCAGCCACAACGGACCGCCTTCGCCCACCGCCCGATAGGCCCAGCCCTGCTGACCGGAACGGGTTTCGATCAGGTAATAATCGCGGCGCACGTCGTCGCCGTCCCACCAGCCCGACTCGATGCGTTCCGGCCCCATGAGGATACGCGTCGAACCTTCGTGTACTGCCTGTGGCTCCGTCAGCAACCAGCCCGGACGTTGCACGGCAGGCAATACCTCACAAGTCTGGCTGTCGACACTGGCCTGCCACGCGCATTCCGGCCGGTGATCGGCCTGGAACCGCAAGCCTTGCACCGCGTCATCCCCCAGCCGTGCGCGCAAGCGTTCGCGCAGTTGCTCCCAAGGCAAGGATTGCTGCGGACGATCATCGAACAGTTCCTGGTACTGGGGCACAAAGGTCGGCAAGTCTTCGGCGCGCAGACGAAAACCGCGCACCGGCGCCTCGACCTGAACCTGCTCCAGCCTCCCCCGGGCCAGTTCGAACAGCATCGCCGGATCGCGCTCGGCACTGAGCAGGCCGACCTTGATCAGCGTGTCTGGCAACCCGGCGTGCTCCAGGTGCAGGTCAAAACGCTGCACACCGCTGTCGCGTCCGCAGAGGAACGCCGCCAGATCGCCGGTCAGCCTGCGCAATGGAAACAGCAATGCCTGATGGGATTGCACATCGAAGTTGAGTTCGATGCGCACATCGAAACGGTCCGGCGGCAGGTAAAACGCCAGCGCCAGATGTCGTAAACCAAACAGGGTATCCAGATGCTTGAGCACCTGGGCTTCGAAACGCCGGGCCAGGCTATGTCGTGGCAGCGCCTGCACCTGACTCAAAGTGCGCAGCCCCATGCGCGACAGTGCCGTGGCAACGCTTGGCTCCAGGGCGATCCGGTCGACGGGCAATTGCCCGAGATGGTGCTGCAAGGCGTCATTGTCCGGCACCACCAGACCGTCATAAACGTTGGCCAGCACTCGCGCCGCCACCGGATTGGGCGCGGCGACAATCCGGTGACGAAACCCCAGCTCGCCAAGTTCCGCCCGCAACCGCGCTTCGAACTGCGGCCAGGGCCCGAACAAGCCCAGGCTGGATTCGATTTCAAACACCACGGCGCGCGGGTAATGCACGCTGACCTGAGAGCTGAACCGATAGGCCCAGGCGGCCAGGAATTGCTGCCAGTGTTCGATCTCGGCGGCGTCGTATTCGGCGGTGACAAACCCTTTGCTCAGGGCCTGAGCGGCGGTCATCGACTGGCCGGGCCGCAAGCCCAGCGCCCGCGCCGAACCGTTGACCGCTTGCAGCACCCGACGCTGGGCCGGGCCGGTCAGCAGCGCCAGCGGTTCGTCGGGGTCGGGGCGCTGACGCAATACCGCGTCCAGCGCCAATTGCGGGAAGAGAATGCAAACCCAGCGCATGGCAACCTCAATGCCCGATGGCAAAGGCAATCGGCGCCGAACGGGCCAGCCCGCCCCGGCACTTGAGCACTCGCAACTGCGCAGGTTTGGCGTCGATGGCGATGCGCAGGGCCGCTGGCGACGGGTTGATGGCTTCACTGATCGAGCGATAGGCGAACGCCAGGGTCTGACCGGTTTCCGCCGCCACCTGCAAACGTCGCAATGCCCGATCGTCGGCTTTGTGCGGCCAGCACAACACCGCCCCGCAACTGCCCGAACGCAGGCATTGTTCCGCCGCCCACAGCGCATCGCGCTCACTGGCCTGGATAATCGACAGTTGCCGCAAATCGACCCCGGCGTTCTGCCAGGCCTGGGGATACGGCACGTAAGGCGGCGCCACCAGCACGATGCGTTCACCTGCCGCCGACAGCCGCGCCAGCGCCGGCCACACCAGTTGCAACTCACCCACGCCCTGCCCGGCCAACAGGATTTCAGTCAGCGCCGCTTCCGGCCAGCCACCTGTGGGCAATGCCGCATCCAGCGCCGCATGCCCGGTGGGTTGCGGGCTGACGGCCGGTGGCGCAGGCCGGCCCTTCCAGACCTGGCCGCCATTGAACAGCGTATCCAACGCAACGACGGCGCCCATTACCCTTGCCTCACCAGACCGCAGAACACGCCTTCGATGGCCAGATCCTGATCGGCTCGAACAATGATCGGTTTGTAAGCCGGATTGCGCGGTAACAGGCGAACAGAATCGCCGACCCGCTCGAAACGCTTGATAGTGACTTCGCCGTCGAGCCGCGCCACGACGATCTGGCCGTTGACCGCTTCGGGATTGCGCCGCACGCCCACCAGATCGCCGTCGAGAATACCGTCCTCGATCATCGAATCGCCCTGCACCCGCAGCATGTAATCTGGTAGCCGCGAGAAGATCGACGGATCAAGCAGCAAACGGCTGTGGATCTCGGCATCGGCACCGATCGGCGCACCGGCCGCCACTCGACCGAGTACCGGAACGTCCAGCAGTTCGGGCCGCGGCGGTTGATTCAACAGCCGAATGCCGCGCGCCTGATGCGGATTAACCTCGATGAAACCGGCCTCGGTCAGCGCCAGCACATGCTTGCGTGCCACGCTGCGGGAGGCGAAGCCAAAGGCCTCGCTGATTTCAGCGAGGCTCGGGGGCTGACCATGTTCGGCGATTCGATCGCGGATGAAGGTCAGGATGGCGGTACGGCGGGGAGTTAAAGTCGTCATGGAGTACATTTGTACTCTTTTGAGCTTTTCCTGACAAGGACTTGTAGGAGCTGTGTAGGAGCTGTCGAGTGAAACGAGGCTGCGATCTTTTGATCTTGCTCTTTAAAAACAACATCAAAAGATCGCAGCCTCGTTTCACTCGTCAGCTCCTACAGGCTTCAGGTGAGTCCTGAGAGGTAGGGCCACGGGTAGATGCCGCGTTCGTGGCTGCGAGTGGCGCGCAGGCGGACTTGCCAGTAATCGTCGCTCAAGGCTTCAACCAAGGCAGAACCGGCATCGGCGTGTCCGACTTTACTCGAGGTTTAGCCGACACGCAGTGCGCGCAGGTCAAGGCGATCGTCCTTGAGCGGTGGGCACCAGTAGTAGCCGCCGGTGATCGGTCGGCTGATGCGATACAGACCGTCGGTAATGCCGTCTTCCAGACCGCTCATGCGCCGCAACTGGGATTCGAACGCATCGAGGGAAAAACCGAAGGCCAGGAACATCAGGCCGGCACGATCGCCTTCGATCCACGGCATCGAGCGACGGACCACGAAGGCTTCGGGCGTGAAGCTTTCCTGGGCGGTGCGCTTGACGTGGGCAGAGATCGGCGCGTCATCGAGTTCTTCGTTGTCGCTCAGGCGACGGCCCATGATGTTGTCTTTCTCATGGGGCGGCAATGCGTGGAAACCTTTCAAATCATGCTGCCACTGCTGAATCGCGGCGAAGCTGCCACCGACCAGACCGTCCGCGCCGTCGCTCAACAATGCAGCGGCCACAGCGGCTTCATCGTGAGGGTTTTCGGTGCCGTCTTCGTAACCGGTCAGGTCGTGCCCGGTCATGTGGCGGAAGGTTTCGTTCATCTGTACCAGACGCAGGGCCGGTGCCAGCGCGGCTTCGAGCGCACGGCTGCGATTGAGCAGTTCGCCACGGTCAACCCCGTGCAGCCAGCACCAGAGCGCGTGTTGGGTGGACGGGTTGTCGACACCGACACCGACCAGCGCAGGAAAGGCGCGCAGCCCGTCGATCTGCGCGTGCAACGCCTTGACCAGGGATTCACCAAAACCGACTACAGCCGACTTGCCGTCCACCAGGCGCATCAGATTATCCAGCGCAGCCGGCAGTGCCTCAACGGATTCAAGGGCGAAGAACATATGACGAGCTTGAGGCGGAACAGGGGTGGCGAGAATGCCCGGCTGGTAATAACTCATATGAACTCCTTTGAGAAAGAACATGAAGTTTAACCGGGGGATCGTTACTTGTGTGTTTTCAGGGCAAAAGATCGCCCCGTAGCAGCTGCCGACAGATTCGCGATCCATAACGCCGAGCAAAAAAAATCATAAGATGAGCCATGACAAGCAAGTCCGAGGTCTGCTAAAACGATTCATCAGTGCATCACCCAATCCAGACGGGGTAGCGATATGACCACAGCACAAATCCTTGGCAACCTGTTTCCCACCGCCGACAACGTCCCGGAAAAGTACCGCCTCAACGGCCCGACCGAGCAGCGCGAGTATCTGGTCGATGGCGAACTGAAAACCTGGTCCGGGCCCCTCGCTCAAGTCCGCAGCCCGGTGTACCTGAGCGGTGCGAATGGTGATGAACAGGTGATCCTCGGCAGCACGCCGCTGCTCGATGCCGACACCGCATTGACCGCGCTCGACGCCGCCGTCCGCGCCTACGACCGCGGCCAGGGCCTGTGGCCGACCATGCGCGTGGCCGAGCGCATCCAGCACGTCGAAACCTTCCTGGCTCGCATGCGCGAACAGCGCGAGGCGGTGGTCAAGTTGTTGATGTGGGAGATCGGCAAGAACCTCAAGGACTCGGAAAAAGAATTCGACCGCACCTGCGACTACATCGTCGACACCATCAATGCCCTCAAGGAACTCGACCGCCGCTCCAGCCGCTTCGAACTGGAGCAGGACACCCTCGGCCAGATCCGCCGCGTACCGTTGGGCGTGGCGTTGTGCATGGGGCCTTACAATTACCCGCTGAACGAAACCTTCACCACGCTGATTCCGGCGCTGATCATGGGCAACACCGTGGTATTCAAACCGGCCAAGCTTGGGGTGCTGTTGATTCGCCCGTTGCTGGAAGCCTTTCGCGACAGCTTCCCGGCCGGTGTCATCAACGTTATCTACGGCAGCGGCCGCGAGACGGTCAGCGCACTGATGGCCAGCGGCAAGATCGATATCTTTGCGTTCATCGGCACCAACAAGGCCGCCAGCGACCTGAAAAAACTCCACCCAAGGCCTCACCGCTTGCGCGCGGCGCTGGGCCTGGATGCGAAGAACCCCGGTATCGTTCTGCCGGAGGTCGATCTGGACAATGCGGTCAGCGAAGCCGTCACCGGCTCGCTGTCGTTCAACGGTCAACGCTGCACCGCGCTGAAAATCCTCTTCGTCCATGAAGACGTGGTCGAAGCGTTCATCGAGAAGTTCAACGCCAAACTCGCCAGCCTCAAACCCGGCATGCCGTGGGACAGTGGCGTGGCCCTGACGCCATTGCCGGAATCAGGCAAGGTCGATTATCTGCACACCCTGGTGGCGGACGCGGTCAGCAAAGGCGCAGCCGTGGTCAACCCCAATGGCGGTGAGTCCCGCGCATCGTTCTTCTACCCGGCCGTGTTGTACCCGGTGACACCGCAGATGCGCGTCTACCAGGAAGAACAGTTCGGCCCGGTCGTGCCGATCGTGCCTTACCGTCATCTGGACACCGTGATCGATTACGTCCTGGAATCCGACTTCGGCCAGCAACTGAGCATCTTCGGCACCAACCCGGTGGCGGTCGGCAGGCTGGTGGACACGTTCGCCAACCAGGTCGGCCGGATCAACCTCAACGCCCAGTGCCAGCGCGGTCCGGACACTTATCCGTTCAACGGCCGCAAGAACTCCGCCGAGGGCACGCTGTCGGTGCACGATGCGTTGCGAGTGTTTTCGATTCGGACTCTGGTGGCGACCAAGTTCCAGGAAAGCAGCAAAGAGCTTCTCAGCGAGATTATCAGCGGACGCAACTCGAGTTTCCTGACCACTGACTACATTTTCTGAGGCCTGCTTACTGCGCCGCCACCCGCCGTAGCTTGAGGCTCCAACCCTGTTGCATCCCGGCGGCGGCCAACAGAATCGCGGCGACACCGATCCATTGCAGCGGCTCCAGGCGATGGCCGAAGGCGAACCAGTCAACGAAAATTGCCGCAATCGGATAGATGAACGACAACGCTCCGGTCAGCGCTGTCGGCAGTTTTTGAATCGCGCCGTAAAGCAGCACATACATCAAACCGGTATGCACGATGCCCAGGGTCACCAGACTGGCCCAGGCATCGGGCGTTTGCGGTATCGCCGAGAAGTGCGCAAAGGGCGCGAGCAATAGCACGCCAGTGCACACCTGGATCAATGCGATCAGATGCGGAGGTGTGCCGGTCAGGCGTTTGATGATCAACGCGGCAATCGCGTACAGAAAGGCAGCCCCTAGCGCCAGACCAATCCCCATCAGGTAATCGTTGCCACCCTCACCCTTCTCACCATGTGCGCTGACAATAGCCAGCATGCCTAGAAACGAAATGCCCAGCCAGAACAACTTCTGCAGGGTGATCTTCTCCCCCAGGAACAACGCGGCCAGCCCCACCAGCATGAAGGGCTGAACGTTATAAACCGCCGTGCCAATGGCAATCGAGGCACGGGAATAGGACGCGAATAACAGCACCCAGTTGCCGACAATCGCCACACCACTCAGCACCGCCAGCAGGAAGGTGGTGGACGTCAAGATGCCTGGGCGCAGAAAGCCGAACGCCGCGCAGATCAGCAATAAGGTGGCGGCACCGAACACGCAGCGCCAGAACACCACGTCCAGCACCGGTTGCCCGGACACCAGCACGAACCAGCCAATGGTCCCGGAAATCAGCATGGCGGCGGTCATTTCAAATGAGCCGCGATGTAATGTTCTGTCCATCATCAACCTCCTGTGTTTGAGCCCAAAGTATGCCAACCACCCGAGGGGCTACTCCAGCGCAAAAAGCAGGCTAAACTCGGCTTTTGCCTTTTTTATCAAGGCTTATTCAACCGATTGCCTAACAGGGGATTCGCCATGACCGACGACATCGACCAAGTGCTGATTAGCGCGTTGATGGAAGACTCACGCCGCTCGCTCAAGGCCCTGGCACAGATCAGCGGCCTGTCCTCGCCCAGTGTCGCCGAGCGCCTGCGCCGCCTCGAAGAACGTGGCGTGCTCAAAGGCTACACCGTCGAGATCGACCCCAAATGCTTTGGCTACCAACTCCAGGCCATTGTCCGTATTCGCCCATTGCCGGGCCAGTTACAGGAAGTGGAACGACAGATTCAGGCCATCCCCGAATTCACCGAGTGCGACAAAGTCACCGGCGATGACTGCTTCATCGCCCGCCTGCATGTGCGCTCGATGGAACAACTGGACACCCTCCTCGATCGCCTCAACAGCCACGCCGAAACCAACACCGCCATCGTCAAGAAAACCCCGATCAAGCGCCGACTGCCACCGATGGCTTGAGTGCTGTTTTGTTCACAAAGAGGTAGATTGGGGGTTTCCGGCGAAGGATTGACGGTATGAAAACTCAAGTCATGTTACTGGCGGCCATGATACTCACTGGTTGCGGCACGTTTCAGACCGTGGTGCGCAGTGACGAGGCAGCGGCGAAGAGTCTCAAGGAACAGAAAACCTACTGCGGTGCGGTTCCACGGATCTATAGCGGCGTGACGTATGACTTTTGCAGTCTGCATGCGCCTCCAGGCCCGGGCATCGATGAGTACAAATACAACAACGGCACGCCCTTTGTACTGATCGACGTAGTGATTTCCGGCGTTCTCGACACCATGCTGCTGCCCTACACCATTTATCGGCAACAGGCTGATGGCAGCATCATTGTGGCCGAATAAGGAGCAGGTGAATGTTGTCTCACGTTTTTATCGGCATCACCGATTTCGATCGTGCATTAGCGTTCTACCGACCGATCATGGATGCACTGCAGCTACAGATGAAATTTTGCGATTCCGGCAAACCCTGGGCTGCGTGGATGAGCAAGAATGCACCGCGTCCGCTGTTCGTCATTGGCACTGCGTTCGACGAACAGCCGGCCACACCGGGGAATGGGCAGATGATCGCCCTGCTTGCGCCGAGTCATGAGATCGTCAACCGCTGTTACGCGCTGGCCATCGCTCATGGTGGATCCTGCGAAGGGCCACCTGGCCTGCGTCCGCACTACCATCCCGATTACTTCGGCGCCTATATGCGCGACCCGGACGGCAACAAACTCTGCGTGTGTTGCCACGAACCTGATCAAAACCAACGCTGAGCCAAATCACAGACAATAAAAAACCCGCCGAAGCGGGTTTTTTACTCAAGGCTGGCGATCAATCATCGCGGCTCATGATGCCGAACAGTTGCAGCAAGCTGACGAACAGGTTGTAGATCGATACATACAGGCTGATGGTCGCCATGATGTAGTTGCGCTCGCCGCCGTGAATGATGGCGCTGGTCTGGAACAGAATGCACACCGAGGAGAACAGCACGAAACCTGCGCTGATCGCCAGCTGCAGACCGCTGATCTGGAAGAACAAGCTCGCCAGAGTCGCGCCCAACAGCACAAAGAAACCGGCGGTGATGAAACCACCGAGGAAACTCATGTCCTTACGGGTGATCAGCACATAAGCCGACAGGCCGCCAAACACCAGCGCGGTCATCGCGAAAGCCGAGCTGACAACTTCCGCGCCGCCCTGCATACCCAGGTAACGGTTGAGAATCGGGCCGAGCAGGAAACCCATGAAACCGGTCAGCGCGAACGCAGAAACCAGGCCCCATGCCGAATCACGGAGTTTGTTGGTGAGAAAGAAAAGGCCGTAGAAGCCGATCAGCACCACGAAGATATTCGGGTAGCCGACACGCATCTGCTGCGCGACAAACGCCATCACGCCGCTGAATGCGAGGGTGAGGGCGAGTAAGCCGTAAGTGTTGCGCAGGACGCGGCTAACCTCTAGCTGCTCAGCCTGCACGCTGTTATTAACTGCGTAATCCTGTTCGCGCATGGCGACACTCCTGTTGGGTTTGAAACGTTCAGTCGCAAAGATCATAACAGACGCTCTGTAACAAGCCATGCAGAGAGTTTGACAGTGTGTTTCATTCAGGTATTATGGCGCCCGCAACGCAAACGGAGGTGTGGCCGAGTGGTTTAAGGCAACGGTCTTGAAAACCGTCGACTGTAACAGGTCCATGAGTTCGAATCCCATCGCCTCCGCCATCTTTATACGACAAAGCCCTGATTTTTCAGGGCTTTGTCGTTTCTGGGGTTCCCGATTTCTGTTGCACCATTTCTGTATCGCTTCCGCATCTTTTCCGTCCTTTCCGCAACCCCCTCCGACCACAGGGTGCGAGGTAAATAAGCCTTCGCCGAGGAAAGCAGTCAAGGGCAACCAGCACCAACATTGGAATCGCCACCGAACAGATCGCCAAGTCCATCCGGCAACCAACTGGTGATCGCCCACGACAATGGTCCGCAGGTCCCAAGCCGACTGCGATTTTGCCCGCCATACTGGAAAAACCGCGGTGATCGGTCCACTCTCGGATATCGAAGCGATTGTCCAGAGCAAGGCTCTAGCGATCCCTGGATTCGTTCTGTCAACCATCTATGGAAAAGCAGACCCATGAAACCAATCCGCGCCGTTGCCCTCGCCTCACTCCTCTCAACCGCCTGCCTGACGGCCCATGCCGCCGATATACCGTTGGGCAGCAGTGCCATGGAAGGTCACATCGTTTCACGCGTACTGGCCGTTGATCCCGCCAACTACCAGGTCACCATCGAAGGTCGCGACAAGAGTCCAATGCCTATCCAACTCACCGACCAGGCCAAAAATCTGCACAATTTGAAAGTAGGCGACACGGTCGATATTCATGTGATTCGCTCGGTCGCTTATAAGCTTGATACCGATGTTGGCGGTGCATCGGGCGTCACTGATGAATCCATGTCCATCCGCGCCACCAAGGACAATCCCAATCCCGGAGGTGAAGCGGTTCGCCAGGTCAAGGTCACGTCCAAGATCACTCGCATTGACTTGAAACAGCATGAGGTGACCTTGCTTCCGCCAGAGGGAGAAGCGACTGTCCTGAAAGTCGAAGATCCGAAGCTTCAGGAAAGAATGAAAAAACTCCAGGTGGGTCAGACGGTCGATGCCATTTATACCGAAGTCCTGAAGGTCAAAACTTCACGCTAACGACGCTCACCGACAAACGTGGCCTCGAACAACAGGACTTGAGTTCGACATGACAGATCTGTTCAATGCAATCGGACTTGGGTTACTGGCGCTGCTGCCATTGACTAACCCCCCCACCACAGTTGCGCTGTTTCTCGCCTTGAGTAAGGGGCTGAGTCACAAGGAAAAAAAGTCACAGGCTTTTCTGACGTCATTCTATGTCTTTCTGATCATGACGTTCACTTACTACGTAGGCGCGTTTGTTATGGATGCATTTAGCATTTCCATACCGGGCTTGCGTATGGCCGGTGGCGGAATTCTCATCATCATGGGCTTGAAGATGCTGTTTCCACCGCCTCTTCAGCCCTCTGCTTCCAGCAACGGCGCAACCGAACAACCGAACTTTGCCTTCATCCCGCTGGCCATGCCCAGTACGGCCGGACCTGGCACCATTGCGATGATCATAAGTTCCGCCGCCACTATCAAACACAGTACGTTATTTCCTGCCTGGGTCTTATTAGTAGCCCCTCCGTTAATCTTCCTGTTTACCGCTCTTATCCTTTGGGTATGCCTGCTTGGCTCAGGAATAATCATGAGAATAATGGGACAGTCAGGCATTGATGCCATATCACGGCTGATGGGTTTCCTTCTGGTATGCATGGGCGCGCAATTCGCCATTAATGGCTCGGTGGAAATCATCCAAACCATCATCGACAGTAATGCTCACCTGCTCCGCCCTCAGTAATTTCAAGAGCGTTTTCTATGAGTACCACCTGGCTGGCTCTCGGCATCCGGTATGAGAAACCTGAGGTTCTGCTGTCGCGGATGCCAACCACACGCGAGCCCAGCTTTGGCCCGCACCGATAACGCCCCTCGGTGACAGGTCGCTATTTTTCAATAAGCCCTTCGCTCATCGACCGCCTGACCTCAGCCTGTATGGCATAAGCCGGCGCCTCTACAGCATTGAAATCCTGTGTATAGCGCTGGGCAAATCCTTCTACCCCCCATTCCTGATACTGCTGCACATGCTTTAACTCGTGAGCCCAGAGCGCGATGTTCTGTTCTGCGGTTTGAGCGTCCCGGAAGAGGATGATGTCGATCAGTGTCACGGCTCCGACATCGGGGTTTTGCAGCATGGCAGTGGCAGCGTTGAATTGACCGTCGTCGCTGACTTTGTAGCGCGCGGTATCGAGGACGCTGGGGTCGTACCAGCGCAGCAGTTGCTGCCGGATGTGCGGTGGAATGGGTTGGATGCCGGCGCTGGCTGCATCAGCGCGGGCTTGGGTCAACCATAGCGCCAGGGCAGGTGCCGCGACCTGGTGGACGTCATCAGGCAGGGAGCCGAGCATCGGCTCCAGGTCTGGCAGGCAGATGCAGCCGTTCAGGCACACTTGCCTCTCGCCAGCTGGGCAAGCGTTGGTCTGGGCTGGCACTTCAAGCGTCAGGCAAAGCACAAACAGCGCCACCAGGCGCGTGGTGATGGGTGGCATTGGCGCTCCAGGGACGGACGCAGGTCACAATTGATCGAGGATCAGCTAGCTTTAGCGTAGTCCCGAACCAGACGCTCCCAAGATAATTGCAGGGCAGACCATTTTTTCCGTGAATCCCTCGATAGGCGACTTTACGTACAGCCGCTGGAGCGTGTTCAAGCCAGCAGCTCGGTGATCCACCGGGCTTGCCGGGCGATGTCTTGCACCTTTTCCTCGGGCACAACCTGCCGAGCCCGGGCGAAGCTGGTCAGCGTCTGTTGCTTGTGGCGCAGAATGTGCTGCCACTTGATCAGGAACGCCGGGCTGCGTGCCTGCATCTGCAGTGGGCCGAAGTACAGCTCCTCAGCGGTATACAGCACCGGCCCGACGCGCTCAGCGACGATGATCTCGTAGTAGAAGCGATTTTCCCGCAGCACTTCCTCGCAGAGGATACGGTAGCCATTCTCCATCAGCCATTGGCGCAATGGCTGCTCGCCACCGTTGGGCTGCAGGATCAGTCGCTCACGGCCGCTCAGGCGCGCCTTGCCGTTGTCGAGGATGTCGCGGATCGTCTCGCCGCCCATGCCACAGATGCTGATCGCCGTGATCTCGTCTTCTGGCTCGATCGCCGCCAAGCCATTGGCCAGGCGCACGGTGATCCGCTGGTCCAGGCCGTTCTCGCGCACAGTGCGTTCGGCCGAGCGCAATGGCGTCAATGCCACCTCGCCCGCCACCGCCGCCGCGATGGCGCCACGGCGCATCAACGCCACCGGCAGATAGCCGTGATCCGAGCCGATATCGGCCAGGCGCGCATCAGCTGGTACATGCGCCGCGACGCGTTCCAGGCGCATGGACAATGTGTGTTCGTTCAACAGCAGCCCCTTTTCACCACGAACGTCCGAAACCTTTGGCCGGATCGGGGCGCGATTCTGTCGAGTCACGCAATGCATTTCAAATTTATGCGACCAGGGCCATCTCGCCCCGACCTACCGCACACGTATCGCCCCAAAAAAATACCTGGATCAGCTCTCAGGGGAAATGATCGAGTCCAGACTGGGTTCAGCAGCCAGTTTCAATCGGTCAGCTTTACTGATGTATTTAGACTTACTGGCCGGTGCCAATTTGGCGCTGGCCTTTTTTGCGTGAGCCTTTAATAGCTGCTTTATTTTTTTACGACGGTTCATATGTCCTGCTCGGCGTGTGAGTTCTTGAATGATGGCAGAGGTTCGGGTAACGGGACAATGGTTGATGGCTTCCAAGTGGTTCGCGACAACGCTTCTGCGACCTGCCGGTACTTGTCCTATCCTTCCATCTAACCCATGACTCCGGACATCGAAATGCCCGCCCCCGAATCCACCCTCCTCCAGAGCTGGCACCACAACGCCCAATCCTGGATCGAGGCCATCCGCACCGGCACCATCGAAAGCCGCCTGAAAGTCACCGACCAGGCCATCCTGCTGGCGGTACTCGGCCGCCAACCCGAGCGCGTGCTCGACCTGGGCTGCGGCGAGGGCTGGCTGTTGCGTGCGCTGGCTGACTGCGCCATCCAGGCGGTTGGTGTGGATGGCGATGCAGCGCTGGTCGAGGCGGCGCGGGCGGCGGGCTCTTCGCGGGTGCATTTGGCGAGCTATGAAGAGTTGGTGGAGGCGAAGGTAGACATTGGCAGCAACTACGACCTGATCTGCGCCAACTTCGCCCTGTTGCACCAGGACATCATTCCCCTGCTCGCGGCCATGAACGCCCTGCTCGTCCCTGGTGGCACGCTGGTGATCCAGACGCTGCATCCGTGGACCGCGGCGGCGGGCGACTATCAAGATGGTTGGCGGGAGGAGACCTTCGCGGGGTTCAAGGGGCAGTGGCAACCCATGCCGTGGTACTTGCGAACGCTGTCCAGTTGGCTCAATGCTCTGGACATCGCCGGTTTTCGGCTGGCCAGCCTGCAGGAGCCGCAGCACCCGCAAAGTCCTGTGCCGCAGTCGTTGCTGCTGGTGGCTGAGCAAAACCCACTCACTACCGCGAAAGTAGTCGCGGCAATGGGTGCTGACTGACAGGCAGAACTGCATCACGCCCCGTCGGGATAGTTGCTTTTCGATTAAAGGTGCAAGACTTGCAAAAATGGAATCGTATCGATTAGTACCGATAGGTTGCCTGCACTGAAATTCCATTCGCACTATTTTTGTAGTTGGCACTGTATTCCGGTTGAAGTCCGGAGTTGTTCGAATGCTGTACTGAGGCTTTTGAATCCCAGAGATAGCCATAAGCAAAGTCTAATGTCAGATCGGCGCTCGGCGAATAAGCGCCGCCCAAGGTCACGGCCTGGCGATTCCCGACCGGAACGCGCACGCTGCGGTCGGCATTTCCAACGGGCGTCTGATCATAGGCATAGCCTGCGCGTATCAGCCATTGCGGGGTCAATTGATAGGATGCGCCAACCGCGGTGGACCAGGTGTCGTGCCAGTTCATCTCTTCGGCCACACGCCCCAGGCCAGCAGCCTGGCCCATGGCGGAAACGCCGCTGTTGATTGCTTCGATCTTCTGAATCCGGCTCCAGCGTGTCCAGGTGGTCCCCAGGTATCCGGTCCAGCGACGATTGAATCGATGGGTGATGGACGTATCCACTGATTCGGGCATCGTAAGATCTATCTTGGTGTCATACTTTCCATCCAGCGGGATAACGCTCGGGGAGCCGGAAACCTCAGTGTGCCCTTTGAGCTGATAGTTCACCTTCGAGTGATAGGTAATTCCCCAACGGGTTGCCTCATTAAAGTCGACCAAGAGTCCGACGTTGTAGCCAATCGCCGTGTCATCGCCTTTGATGGTAACCAGTGTGTCCTGGCCGTTGTTCAGGGCGCCGGTTGCCATGTAATTCTGAAGCTTTGCATTGAAACGGTTCAGGGTCGGTCCACCCCCAATAGACACGTAATCATTGATTCGATAGGCAATGGTGGGCTGCAGGGTTATTTCCTTGGTCGTGCTGTAGGAGCCATGGTAGCGACCCTGAAAAGAGCCCTCGTAATCATTGATCAGACCACTCGGGGCATAGAGGCCCAGCCCCACCGAAAGACGCTCATCAAGCGGTGTCGACATATAGGCGAAAGGAACGGCCCCCAAAGGTACCGAGTCCCCCTCATTCGTGCCTGGGGCACTGCTCTGCGCATCACTGATATCGTCGCTCACCGAAACGATCGCGGCACCGCCGGAAATCTCACTGCGCTTCAACTTAGTCAGGCCAGCAGGATTTCCATAGATGGTGCTGGCGTCCAGCGCGGAAGACGACCTTCCTGCATAAGCAGTTCCCGCACTGCTTGCACTTTGTTCGTTTAGAGCAATGCCATTGGCACCTGCAATGGAAGAGGCGCTGAGCAGGGCCATGGCACTGGTGACCTTAATCCAGACAGCATACTTTCGCTGAGCAGAGAGACACGGGATCACACGGCTATTCAGTTTCATTATCCACCTCTTGTTTATTGTTTTTATTGATTGCACGCAGGCAAGGCTTCGCCTTCCTGTGCACTTTTCAGTGCCGGTTGGAATTGATCGAAGTTGTGTAAAAGGCCCTGACTGAACAACACCAGGGCACGACTGACGCGATTACGGATGCGAATCAGAGACTCAATTAAGCCACTCGGTTTGAAAGCTATAACGCCCCAAAAGCGGAGCCAGGACTTCTTGGGCAGTTCCGGCCCGGATGCAGGCGACATGCCCACGGCGATTGTCCTGCACGACCTCAACAGCAATATTCGAAAGCCCCAGGCGTTCCACTTCTTCCTGGACTACTTTGGCAATCTCCCGCTGTAGCAAAGCGGGCTTGAATATCTTGCCCACGGCAGTCAGTGGCAACGCCTCGAGAATTTCAATGCGCTTGGGGACTGCTGCCCTCTCGCTGATGTTGAGATGAGCGAACGCCTCAAGTTCTTCGGCGTTGCAGACTTGTCCGGGACGCAGTTGAACGTAGGCGACTGGCACCTCGCCCGAGTAGGCATTGGGGCTGCCAATTGCAGCGGCCAAGGCGACGGCGGGATGCGCCTGCAGAGCCTCCTCGATTTGCTTGGGATCAATGTTGTGGCCGCCGCGAATGATCAACTCCTTCTTGCGTCCGGTCAGCCAGAAGTACCCCTGTGCATCCTGACGACCCAGATCGCCCGTATTTAGCCAGCGCTGACCGTCGATATCGATCCAAAGGCCCTGGTTATGACGCGCCTCCAGGTAGCCATCGAAGACATTCGGGCCACTGATCGTGATGAGGCCGATCTCATCCACGTTGGCGTCGCGCAGATACTCTCCAGAATCATCGAGCACGACCGCGCGCATATTCTGGTAGGCAATCCGCATCCCGATGGAGCCGATACGGCGCTCGCCATGGGGCGGATTGATTGAGGAAACGCAGGTGCCCTCCGTCAGACCGTAACCTTCAAGGATCTTTACCCCGGTCCGGCGCTCGAACTCCCGGAAAAGCTCAGCCGGCATGGGTGCGGCGCCACACATTGCATAGCGAAGACTGGACAGGTCGCAGCCCTGCCATTCATTTTGCAGAAGTGCGGCATAGACAGTTGGCACGCCGGAAAAGAGGTTGATACCGAAGTGCTCGACCATCTCCCAGAATCGTGGGATCACCCCCTCGCCACGATACCCATGAGGCGTGCCGAGGATCACATGGTCGCCCTGAGTCCAAGGCACCAGCCCCGTCACCAGTTGTCCATTGACATGAAACAGCGGCAGGCCACAAAAGATGACCTGGCCACCACTGCGTGGCTGCAAATGAGCGGCTACGGCCCATGCGTTGAAAACTTCAGAGCCATGGCTACGCGCGGCGATCTTGGGAAGCCCGGTGGTGCCGCCCGTACAGATGTAGGAGGAGCACTCATCCTGGCGGATTTGCCGACCACTCTTCAGGTGTGTGTGCGGCTGAGTACTCATCAGCGATTGCCAATCGTGGATCGCGATATCTCGGTGTAAGTCTCGTTCCTTCAGTGCCGCTGCTTTCAGGGCCCCACGCACGGGTTCGGCGACATAGGGCTCCATGCTGACCCACACGACAGACCTGACCGTGGGCAACTGATCCAGTTGCGAAGCCAGTTTGGGCCACAGATCGCTGCCCGCCGTTGGCGCGAGCGTCACTACCACGGATGCCTTCGCAGCATCCAGCAAGCCAGCTATCTGCTTGGCCTCGAGCAGCGGATTGATTGCCATGACGATGCCCGCCGCCTCCGCGCCCCATATCGTGAAATGGGTTTCCGGCAGATTGGGCAAGATAAAGGCAAGCACCTCGCCCGGTTTTATACCCAGGTCATGGAAAGCATTCGCCGCGCGGGTGATATCCGCGAAGAGCTGGGAGTAGTTCCATTTGTAGGTGCGCTTGAAATCGGCGGCATCGGCGAAGAAGCTAAGCGCCGGTGCCTGGGGGGAGCACCGGGCTGCCTGTCGCAGCGCTTCATAAGTGCTGGATGCCAGGCCACGTTCCGACAGGGGGACTTGTTCGAGGCTTTCGATGTCACTCAGGGTCTGCACAACCATCAGGCTTCCTCCACGACTCGGTTGCGTTGCACGCCGAGGTCGATCACGCCATCGGCGCTGCGAATGCGCGCCTCAACCACGTCACCTGGCTTGAGATATTGCGTCCGACCTTCCTGCGCCTTGAGGAAAAGCTTCCATTTGGTGGCTTCTGGCATCAGGGCCGCAATACGCTGTTTGCCAGGCGAAGGTACCGTGAGCGCACAGCCAGCAGGCGTACCGGTGGCGATCAGGTCTCCAGCGGCGAAATCTTGCAGGGCGGAAAGTTCGGTAAGGGTTTCAGCGGGGCCGTAAACCAGGTTGGCCGTGCTGTCGTTCTGTCGCACCTGGTCGTTGACCGTCAGGCGCAGTTGCAGCTCTTTCAGGTAACGAATGTTCGTGGCATCCAGAAGGCAGAGGTACGGGCCGACCGGACCGAAAGTGCGGAAGCTCTTGCCCTTGTAGAACTGCATCTGAGGAATCTGAATGTCACGAGCCGAGTAGTCGTTGACGATGACGACGCCTGCAATGAACTCATGCAGATTGGCGTCGGTGACAACAACAGCGCCGTTGATCGCGCGTTTCATCACCAGCCCCAGTTCGATCTCGTAGTCGAGGAAGCGCACGGTCCGTGGCTTGATCAGGTCGCTGTCAGCCGCCACCAGGCAACTCGTCGCCTTGGTGAAGATCATGTTGAATTTCTTCGCATCCGGGTCCATGCCCGACTCGATCATGTGCTGACGGTAATTGGCGCCCTGGCAGACGAACTGCTGGTTACGGGTCACCGGCGACAGCAGTTTCACTTCGCCCTCCGCAAGCTCCGTACCTGTTATTTGAGCGAGGTCGTCGATACTGTTTTCGCGAATGAAATCACCGGTGGTTTCAAAAGCACCGGGGACAACCGTGATACGGCCCTGGCGTAGCACGCCCCAGTGGATACCGTTCTGAAATTCGAAGCGGACTACGTGTACAGCAGACATTGAAGGTACTCCTGGAGCGGCGTTTGTCCCACGCTCGGCGGCGCGAGAACTGTGGTGTTGTTCTGAGGGGGGCTGGCAACGCTGTAGACCAACGATCCGCCGGCGATCAAGGCGCCGGCTTTGAGCACATCCCGACGGCCATACCTGGTTGTATTGCCCGACATGGCGGCAGCTCTACCCGAACATCCGCATGAGTGTTATCAACTTGCGAATGCTCAAGTCCGGACTGCGTCGCAGGTTGCGCAACAACGCACGCAGATTGGCCAGGCTCATCTTCGGTTTTGTAAAACGCTTGGGCATGCGCTGCCCCCACTGCGCCATTGCCTCGGGGCTCACGGGATGAATGCCCGTAGGCTGTGCAGCCGTGAAAATATCCCCGTCGCAGTAATGCTCGTGCTTATCGCCCCAAGGGTCTTGCCAGTAATCGAAGATCTGACTGCCCAGAATGTGTCGGCCGATGCCCCATGAGTGCACCCAACCGCGCTCGCGCAGGACGCGCTGCCCCATGCCCACAGCGTCCGCATCGACGACCTCATAGGCGCTATGGCTATAGGTCGCCATGAACCCTTGCGCTATCGCGAGCGTATGGTGATCCGCAGGAGTGTCACCAAGGTCAAGGCGCATAAAGGTGACAATAGGTGTGCCATCGGGGAGTACCTGTACGTCGCTGGGAATCAACCCGAAATGCTTCGTATACCAGGCGCAGGTCGCCTGGTAGTCGGCCACTTCGATGACGATGTGGCCCAGTTTGAGGACTTCAGCCGGAGCGATCGGCGGGCGCTGCGTGGCGTTGATTCGCGGTTGCTCCTGCGCCAGATTCCAGGAAAGAGGAGCTCTGTGTCCCAGCGTTATACCTGCCGTCTGGTCGCAAACAGCTTCCACGATGAATCCGGAAGGATCGGTGAGTTTGACGCAATACCCACCACCAGGATGTTCTGATTTTTCTAACAATGACGCGCCTGGGATGCGCGTCAGTTTTTCCAGATCCTTGAGCGACTGGACTGCCAGTCCGAACCCGACAAAACGTGCATGTTCTGCACGATGGACACGGTAACAGTATGCAGTGGGGGCGGTGGCGCGCAGGTAAAGCGTATCGGCGTCCTGCTGACTTACCGACAGGCCGAAGTCGGTCAGGAACCGCGCCGCCTCGTTCAAGTCCGGCCGTTGAAAGATCAGGTGCGTCAGATCCTGGGCCTTCACCGTCGGTTGCGGATGCCGGGCAGGTTGTGGTGTCGCTAACCGGGGCATTTCATTTTTGTGGGTCATTGTTCTTGTTTTCCGGGTTTTCAGGGTAAAGCCGTCCCCGCACCCCTGAAAATCCAGGGGTGTCTGGTTGACTCGGTTAATGAATCAGTCGAGGGAAGGCAGTGCTGGCAACTCGCTGGTCGCCAGCGCTCTAGCCTCTTCAGGCGGGACGCCCAATGCCCGCAGCACCAGCTCGGCCGTGTCAGAGCCCGATTCGCGCCACGTCCTGTGGCCTTCCAGCACCAGGAAAATCGAGCCCAGGACACTGCTCGATATCAGCGTCATTACCGAGAGCAATTGCCCCTTTTCAAACGTGTACCGCCCACTGGACAGTCCGCTCAGAAGATCGGTCGTCGCTTGGCTGCTGAACATTTCGCGCAACGAAGCATTGCTCATGGCGAATTTATGGATGAACGCCCCCCACTGAGAGTCTTCGTGCGCTCGACGAATGAACAATCGAATGCCATTGGCAAGGCGCTGAGCCGGATCAGTGAAGGAGTTGAAGCTCTTGTTAACACGCTCATGCATCTCCTTGGCGAGATGGCTGGCGACCGCCTCGAACAGGCTTTCCATGTTGTCGATGTTGCTATAGACCGTTCCGCGCGCCACGCCTGCCTCTTGTGCGAGGTCAAGAATGTTCACTTGTGAGGTGCCTCTTTCAGCGAACAGGCGAAAGGCGGCTTGATGAATACGGCGCTGTGTTGGGTTCAGGGATTCCACGGTTCTCTCTCCAGGATTACCTTATGGCCTGATTGAACACTTGTGTTCAGTTTCCGTCAACAACGTTTTTTGAATTAAATACGTTTTTCTCAATGAGATCCTTTCTATGGCGTAAAGCCCGGGTAGATCGATTGGATATGGCAGGAACGTTGAAGGGCTCTACACATTGACACAACTGAACACGCGTGTTCAGCTATGTCGTGTTTCTGGCTCGCCGTCCCGGCAGGTCATCAAACCGGCCCCTCGATGCAAACCAGGAGCTCAACAACCTGAGCAAGCACTGTGCAGACGGTGCTCAAACGGTATGACCCTTAGCGATGGCTGGCCGAATTCTCATCAGCTGAAGGACAGAACATGACCGGCTCAAAGCTCTTCAAACCGCTTCGTTTGCCTAACGGCACGGTGATTCCCAACCGAATCGCCAAGGCTGCCATGGAGGAGAATCTTGCCAATGAGGATCACGCTCCAGGGGATGCGCTGGTTAAGCTCTACCGGCGTTGGGCGGACGGTGGGGCCGGCCTGATCATCACTGGCAACGTCATGGTTGACCGCCACGCCTTGACCGGACCCGCTGGCGTAGTGCTTGAGGACGATCGGAACCTGGGCCAGTTCAGGCTATGGGCCGATGCTTGCCGCAGTCGCGGAGCCCAGGCCTGGATGCAAATCAATCATCCCGGACGGCAGCTATTGGTCTCCATGGGGCAATTGGCACGGGGCCCCTCCGCGGTGGCTGTCGACATTCCCGGACTATCAAAGGCCTTTGTGCCGCCCAGAGCCTTGAATGAGCAGGAGATCGAAGAGCTGATTGAGCGCTATACCCAGGCTGCAGTGCTGGCTGAGCGCGCCGGATTCACCGGCGTGGAGATTCATGCAGCGCATGGTTACCTGTTCAGCCAATTCCTCTCCCCCTTGACCAACCGGCGTAGCGACCGCTGGGGCGGCGGCCTGGAAAATCGTGCGCAAATTCTCCTGCAAACCATCGATGCAATACGCCGGCGAGTGGCACCGATCTTTTGCGTCGCTGTGAAGCTCAATTCCGCGGACTTTCAACGCGGTGGTTTCGATGCCGAGGATGCGGCGCGCGTGGTGGAAATGCTCAACGCCAAGGCGGTCGACCTGGTCGAGTTGTCCGGTGGCAGCTACGAAAGCCCGGCGATGCAGGGGCAAACCCGCGATGGCAGTCGCCTGGCTCGAGAAGCGTATTTTCTCGAGTGCGCGGAAAAAATAGGAGAAATCGCGCGCATGCCGCTGATGGTCACCGGCGGCGTGCGCAGAAAGGAGGTCGCGGAGCGAGTGGTGAGCGGCTCGGTGTCGATGGTGGGGCTTGCCACTGCGCTGGCAATCGAGCCGGCCCTGCCAAGCCAGTGGATGGCAGGTCAGGACACCGAAGTGGAGCCGATCGTCGTCCGCTGGAAGAATAAGGCGCTGGCGTCGCTTGCAGTGGCGTCGGTGGTCAAGAAGCAACTCGGCTTGTTGAGCCAAGGCAAACAGACAAAACCCAGGACGTCGCCACTCATGGCATTGATCGGCAATCAGCTGAAATCTCGTCGCCAGGCGAAGAACTATCGGCAATGGATTGGCCGGGCTTAGCCGGCCGAGGATGACATCAGGACTAGGGTAGCGGCTTACCAGCGATTTTCTTGGCTCTGGCAGGTGTTACGCCCAGCGCCTTGAGAATCATCTCGGCAACCTGCAGATCGTGCTCCGCCACCGCACGCCCTTCCACAACCGAACGCATAGCGCCGGTTGTGCACGATACGACCATGTCCAGGGCGATCCCTTCGTCCTCATAAGCGAAAGTCCCCGCGCGCAGCCCTTCACGCAAGTCGCCCAGCACATGGGCGGCCAAGCGCGAGCGCATGGTCTGATCGGAATGGATGATGCGCAGCAGTGCGTTAGCCCATTGATGGTCGTACGCGGCCCGGCAGATGAACATGCGCACGCCAATCGAAAGCCGCTGTGCACCGCAGTGTACGTCCGAGCTCAGGACGGAAATGGCATCGGAGAACTCGCTCGCCATGGCGATGCCAACCGCCTCGAGGACTTCATCGCGCGTTCGAAAATAGTTGTAGATGGTGCCGTTGGATACCGCGGCCTCCGTGGCGACATCGAGCAGTGCAATCTCCCCCACTTCCTTGCGTGCGACCAGACGCAACGCCGCGTCCACCAGGCCGCGACGGGTGCGTTCCCGCTTCTTGTGGCCTCGAGTGAGAGGCTCTTGCTCAGTTGCTTCTGAAGGAAAAATGGGGGAAGGCATCTTCACGCTCTTAATCGAGGAGGCTCGTTTATGGTAATGGAAACGTTGTCGGCCGTGGAATCGGCGCTACCCATCAGGATCAGGCAGTCTCGAACCAGGCTGCCTGCCTGTGCGCCGGGAGCGTGGTGCATGATGATACGGTCGGGGCGGATCGCGACGAGCGTGCCTTTGGCAGCCAGCGCCAGGATGTCATGGTTCAGGTCTTCGATGAAGTCGCAAGCGCTGTCGGAGCGCTGACCGCAGGGTCCGATCTGCAAGAAGTGACCTCCCATCTGTATCCAGGAAAAGACCTCGGCAGCGCTCAGCAGCGACAATGGGTCGACACCGAATCCGACCAGGGTCAGGTTGTGTCCAAGCGCATCGTCGCTCAGTTGGATCTGCTGTTGCGTGTTGCGTACCCAGGCCTGGGGAAACAGGCTGCCACGCACCAGTTTGTCGCCACGACGATGACGCATGAACAGACCGTTTTTGAAGATGTTCTTCGGTTTGATGTCCAGTTGTTCGAAGTACTTTCTGGAAGCGGGAGTCAACGCCAGCGCGCGCATCATTGCGTGGATGAAGAAAGCGGCGACCTTGTTTCTTGGCATCACCAGACGGCCCATGAGTTTTGCCAGATTGATCATCGCCTGGGCATGGGGGCGGCGCTCTACGTCATAGGTATCGAGTACTGAAGGCGCGGCTTGGCCGTGAAGGACCCAGGCCAGTTTCCAGGCGAGGTTGGCGCCATCTCGAAGCCCCGCTACGAGACCTTGCCCGACAAAGGGGGGAGTAATGTGGGCTGCATCCCCTGCAAGGAAAACTCGCCCCTTGCTGAACCTGTTGCAGCAGCGCGCGTGGAATCGATACACCGCCTTGCGCTCGATTTCCAGCGCCTGCGGATTGATCCATGGCGCAATCAGCCGGGCGATGCTTTCCGGGCTTTCCAGCTCTTCCCGGGATTCGCCTGGGTGCAGCATGAACTCCCAACGCTCCCTTCCGCCGGGCGCAGGCATGTGCGGCGTTGGGCGCATTGGATCACAGAGAAACTCAACGTGATCAATGGCGGACTTATGCCGGTTTTTTACATCGACAATCAGCCAATCCTCTGTATAGGTTTGTCCTTCGAATTCCTGGCCAATCAAGGCCCTGACCCTGGAGCTGGCACCATCCGCACCGATCAGGTATCGGGCGCGAATGAAATGCAGAAGGCCGTCCTGATCCCGCACGGAGGCGACGACACAATCCGATTCCTCGACCAGATTCTCGAGCTCGAAGCCACCCAGGCTGGTCACCGACTTCAGCCCGCAGACCTGTTTACGCATCGCGTGTTCGAGGTCGGGTTGATAGAAAGTCACCAGTTTGGGGTGGCCGTCGATGCACCCGGCGGTGTTGGCCCGACTGAATTGCCCGAGGACCGGGGAATGCATCTTCACTTCAGGGATAGCGATCTTCTCGAAAGCATCTTCCGACAATCCGGCGAGTTGCAGGATGCGAAGCGCCTCGTTGTCCAGAGCGATGGCACGAGGCATCAGCAGGACCTCATGGGTCTTGTCCAACACCAGTGTCTTTACTCCATAGCGGCCGAGCAGCGCCGCGATTGTCGCCCCTACCGGGCCGTTACCGACGACCAGCACATCGACGGCGGTGGGAGGCAGTTGCGAAGCTTTTTTGTTGTTGTTCATCTCGAGCCCTTGTTGTGATTGAAGTCGTGAGACGCGCCGGTCTCATCGTCAGGCAAGGTGAAGGTATGTAAAATTGAGACATATTTCAATATTGAAATTTTCGTCATTACCATGACGAGATCATTACCGCCCAGACACACCCACGCATCACAGCAGAATTACTTTCGTGAGCTAGAAACTACCAGCAGCGCTACTTGCAGAAATATCAGTTCTGCTAATACCCTTGTCACCATGAAAACACGCCGCCCCCTTACCCCTGAAGAAGTCGCCGAGAGCTCCAGGCTCAAGGCTATTTATGACCAGCGAAAGTCTGCTGCCAAAGCGGCTGGATCAAATCTCACTCAAGCGGATGTGGCTGAGGCTTGCGGATGGTCTGGCCAAAGCGCCTTCAGTCAGTACGCAACCGGCAAGGTTCCACTGAACGTCGAGGCACTCCTGAAACTGGCAAAAGCCTTGCGCTTCGATGCCAGTGAAGTGAGCCAGCGCCTGATGTCGACCGTTGCCAGCGTCCAGCCTTCCGAACGCATCCAGCCGAGCGTATTGATGTCGGACATCGAACCTTGGGATGACGACACGCCCCTGGATGACGATGAAGTCTACGTTCCCTTCCTGCGCGAAGTGGAACTGGCAGCCGGATCAGGCCGTTTCGTCATTGAGGAAAGCGACGCTGCCCGGCTGCGCTTTTTCAAGAAGGACCTTCGCCATAACAGCGTTCAGTTCAGCAACGCGAAGTGCGTGGTTGTCAGCGGCAACAGCATGCTGCCAGTGCTGCGTGACGGCGCAACCGTGGGCATCAATATCGGCAAGAGCTCACTGGGCGATATCGTTGACGGCGACATGTACGCCATCAACCACAACGGTCAGCTACGTGTGAAGCAGGTTTACCGCCTGCCGACGGGCATCCGTCTGCGCAGCTTCAATCGCGACGAGCATCCGGATGAGGACTACACCTTTGCAGAAGTTCAGGAACAGCAGATCGTGATCCTGGGCCATGTGTTTTGGTGGGGGATGTTTGCCCGCTGATTGACGTTCACATGCCCGTCAGGCGATGAGGTTGCAGCTAAAAAGCCGAAGCATCAAAAACCCGCCAGGTGCGGGTTTTTTTACGCCCCGCCAAAATATTATTAGCAGTGCTATTTACATCAAATATAAGCACTGCTACTTTCATCTCAAGAAATCAAATATCGAATCGCTAGTTAGATCTGACGGCCAGCGAGGTATTGACCGAACTGACGCATCGCCCGGAAGCGGCGCGAGCCACAACGAAAGCATCACTTCTGCCCATTCACTGAGTGGGCAGTGGGATGTAGGCCTACATCAAACGAAAGGCTCATTGGAGCAAAAGGTGACATCAACATGAATTAAGGAAAATGACCATGACCGTAGACATCAGCAACTACACAATCGCTACACCGCTTCCGATCTCCGAGACCAACCCCATCGCACTTGAGCTCATCGGCTGGCGGGCGCTGCTTGAATGCCCGCAAGTCATTTCGATGCTTCCAGATGGCTCGCTGCAAATGACGGCACCGACGCTCGGCGCTTCGAGCAAAAGCACGCACCGCACGCGCTGCGAGTGGAAAGAGCCGGGTTATTGGCTGCTCACCAGCGCTGCTGACCACTGGAACCGACAAGAAATGCGCCTGACGAAGGTCAACTCGCTGCAGAAGGTGGTGATCGGCCAGATTCATGTGCAGGGTTCAGAGCGACCACCGGTGAAAGTGTTTTGGAACAAAGGCCGAATCACCATGGGGTTCCGGTCGAGTTATCTGCAAGAAGACCCGGTGAACACCACGGTCCTGGAAAACGTGCCGCTCGGAGCACTGTTCAAAATCAACATTCACGCCAATTCGAGCGGCGCTGTCTCCGTTTCGGCGAGCTGTAACGGCGTCAAATCGACCTCCGCAATCATGCGCCTCGACAATACCTGGGACACGAAAACGCTGGCCTTCCACGGCGGTGTGTACAACCAGATCGACTACTCCGACACCACCGACCCCGAAGACGGTTCGGTGTGCATCATCAGCGACCTTTCCATCACCCATGTTTGATATCGCGCAGCCTGTAGGAGCCAGCCGTGCGGCGATCGACGCACCGCTGGCTCCTACGAAAAGCGGCCGGATCAACTCTTTACGTGCAGCGTATCATCGGGCAATGACTGGAAGTCATCCACCACCTTGTCTGTAGTAATGACCGCATCAAGGCCCCAGTCGCCAGGCACGTGCCAATCCTCTCCAAACATCTCCGCCGGATGCATCGTCCGTTCGGAACCATTGCCGCATGCCAGGGACTTCGCCGGACAATACAGGTCGCATCCCCAACAGATCCGTTCGGGGTGCTTGGGGTTGACGGGGAAATTCTTGGCCATGCCGATCTCCGATCATTGAGTGGCGTTTTTCCAACCTACAGCCCTTGCGCAATGCCAGCCTTGATACATATCAAGAACCGGCATCGAGCCCCCTGCGCCATCCTGAGCCAACCGTTTAATTACTCAAAACTTGATAACAATCATTATTGTTCGCAGCAAAGCTTCCTAGACTCGGGCTCCTACTCATCGGTGTTCAGGAAGCTATTATGCGTACCCCTTTTTCGCTATCACTCGCCCTGCTCTTGCTCACACCACTGGCTCACGCCAAGGAATACCCGATCGGGGAACCACAGTTGTGTCCCGGGCTGGAAGTCGGGGCGGTGTATTTGCAGCCGATAGAAATGGCACCTGCGGGGATGATGCGCGCCACCGCGGATTCCGACGTCCACCTGGAAGCTGACATTCGCGCCACTGCGGACAATCGGCAGGGCTTTCAGGAAGGCAGTTTCGTCCCCTACCTGAACGTCTCTTTCAACCTGAAAAAACACGGCAGCGACCCCGAGATCAAAGGCGATTTCCACGCCATGGTGGCCAACGACGGTCCGCACTATGGCGACAACGTAAAGCTGCTTGGCCCCGGTAAATATCAGCTGACGTTCACCGTCCTGCCACCCGGCGGTCATGGCTCCCTCGGGCGCCACACCGATAAGGAAACCGGTGTCGCTCCCTGGTTTGAACGCTGCGAACTGCACTACGAATTCATCTACGCCGGAATCGGTAAAAAAGGCGGTTATTGAATGAAGCGCCTGCATCTTGCCTGGCTGATTGTGGCCGGAACAGTTGCACCGTTGACGGCCCATGCCGAGTTGCCGAGCTTTGAGCTGATCCTTCGCGATGGCCACTTCACGCCTGCCTTGCTGGAGGTGCCAGCCGGACAGCGCTTCAAGATCGTTCTGAAGAACGCCGGCCAAGGTCCGGCCGAGTTCGAGAGCACGCCGTTGCGGGTTGAAAAAGTCTTGTCGCCGGGCGTGACGACCTTCGTGGTCATTCACCCCCTGAGGCCCGGTCACTACCCCTTTTTTGACGAGTTCAATCCGCAATTGCCCGAGGGCGGCATCCTCGCGAAATAACCTGTTAGCGCACGGAGCTTCCATGAATCAATCAATGTTCATCGTCTGGCGCGAAAGCGTCGAGGCGTTGCTGGTGATCGGTATTCTCCAGGCCTGGGCCAGCCAGCAAGGCCAACGTAATCGTCTGGTCAAATTCCTCTGGGCGGGTGTGGTGCTGGGGTTGATGCTCTCGGGCCTGCTGGCGGTGTTGATTCTGTTTGCCGGTGAGGCCATGAGCGGGTCGGCCAGCGAATGGTTCCAGGCCGCACTCGCACTGGTTGCAAGTTTGTTGATGGTGCAGATGGTGGGCTGGATGCATCGCCACGGACGCACCTTCAACCACGATTTGCGACGACACGCCGATAGCCACCTGGCTCGACAAGGGGGCGCAGGTCTATTACTGCTGGCCATGCTCGCAATCAGCCGTGAAGGCAGCGAAACGGTGGTTTTTCTCTATGGCGCCGGCGCCCGGTTGCGCGGTCCGCAGCTCGGTTTGTTTGCCGTCGGCGGCGTGTTGGGACTGGTGCTGTCGGCGCTGACCATCACGCTGCTGCACAGCAGTCGCCGATTCATTTCATGGCAGCGATTCTTTGCCATCAGCGAAGTTATCCTGCTCATGCTCGGCGCAGCGTTGCTGGTCAGCGGGACCGAACGAATCGGCGGCCAACTGCTCGCCCTGGATTTGCCGGACGTGGTTTACAGCCTCGTTGGCGAAGCGCTTTGGGACAGCAGCACGTTGCTGAACGACAGCCACGGATTGGGTGGTTTTCTTGCCGGGTTCGCCGGTTATCGGGCAAGCCCCAGTGGCCTGACCTTGTTGGTGTGGATCGGTTATTGGCTGGCCGTCGGCGGCTGGCTACGGCAACGGACTGCGGAAAACCTGCCATGCCCGACCTGAGCCGACGCAATCGATGGCTCCAGCGTCTGGGCGACGGGATGCGTCGCCATGCACCCGTCATCCGTGCGGTGCAGTGGGCTGTTGTAGTGTTTTACGCGGTGCTGTTGGTGACCCCGGCGCTGTTGCCCCTGCCAGACAGCCAGGCACGGATACTCGACAACCTGACCTTGCTCGCGCAGTTTCTATTCTGGGGGATCTGGTGGCCGTTCGTGTTGCTGTCGATGGTGTTCTTCGGCCGACTCTGGTGTGGCGTTTTGTGTCCGGAAGGTTCGCTCAGCGAATGGGCCAGCCATTACGGTAAAGGCCTGGGTGTGCCGCGCTGGTTGCGCTGGGGCGGCTGGCCAACCTTGGCGTTCTGCCTGACGACCCTCTACGGCCAGTTGATCAGCGTCTATGACTACGCCCAGGCCGCGCTGTTGATTCTGGGCGGTTCGACCGTCGCAGCGGTCATCGTCGGGTTGTTGTTCGCCCGGGGCAAGCGAGTCTGGTGCCGTTACCTGTGCCCGGTCAGCGGCGTTTTCGCCCTACTCGCCCGGCTGGCCCCTGTGCACTTTCAGGTCGATGAACAACGCTGGCTAGAAAATGCCGCACCGCGCCTGCCGCCGCCCAACTGCGCACCCCTGCTCGATATCCGCCGCCTGCAAGGCGCCAGTGATTGCCACGCCTGCGGACGCTGCAGCGGGCAGCGCGGGGCCGTTCAACTGATCGCCCGCTCCAGCAATCAGGAGATTCTTCACGCGACGGCACAGACGCTGTCCCCTTGGGATACACGCTTGCTGCTGTTCGGCGTGATCGGCTTGGCCATGGGCGCGTTTCAGTGGACGGTCAGCCCATGGTTTGTCGCTCTCAAACAACACTTGGCTCAGTGGCTGGTCGAACACGACCAACTCTGGGCCCTGCAGGACAACGCTCCCTGGTGGCTGCTCACCCATTACCCGCAGCTCAACGACAGCTTCAGCTGGCTCGACGGTTTCAGCATCGTCGCTTACCTGAGCTTGAGTTCGATTGTGCTCGGCACGGCGTTGATGCTGCTTCTGCGTCTGACGGCCCGACTGGCGAGAGATCGCACACTGTATTGGCCCCTGGCGCTGACACTCACGCCTCTGGGGGGTGCCGGCCTGTTTCTCGGGCTGTCGGCCACCACCGTCAAATTACTGCGTTATGAAGGTCTGCTGCTGGAGTGGGTACAACCGGCCAGGGCCTGTCTGTTATTGGCCGCGATGGGCTGGAGCCTGCTACTGGGTTGGAAACGGCTGAGTCGCGAAGGTCTTTCCCAGGTACGACGCGGGTCCGCCATCGCTTGCCTGCTCCTGGCCGAAGGCATGGTGGGATTTGGCTGGTGGTTGCAATTCTGGGGCTGGGCTTGAGTTCCCAGCCCCGTTACCCCCGCAACACGAAGGCTGGAAACAACTCGCGCATGGCCTCCCACAACTCTGGCAGCAATGCTTGAGCCGACACGCTTGGCAGCAGCGGATCGAACATCCGTTCGGTGCGAACCAGTTGCACGGCAAAGCGTTTGACGCCGAGCGCATTCAAGCGTTTGGCCAGAATCAGCAGACGCGCCGGCTCGAACAGATGCCAATGCACGGTGGTGCGACATTCGTAATCGACACCACTGGCCAGCAGATGCTCGAGGCTGCGCCAGTTGGCGGTCCCGCTGCCCTCGACCCGGGTGATGGCCTGGCAATCCTCGGGCAACGCCTTGACATCGAAACCGACCCAATCCGCTCCGGTCAATGCCTTGGCAAATGCAGCAGGCTTGATGCCGGCGCTGTGCAAGCCGATGCGAAATCCCATGTCCCGCACTTCATCCATGGCGCCGAGCAAACCATCCTGCAAGGTTGGCTCACCACCGCTGAACACCACGGCATCAAGCAGGTCCTGACGACGTTGCAGAAATGCCAACACCCGCCGCCAATCCACTTCCTCACTGCCACGAGGGGGAATCAGCTGCGGGTTATGACAATAACGACAACGCCAGGCGCAACCCTGGCAAAACAGCACGCAGGCGAGCTGTCCCGGATAGTCGATAGTGGTCAGGGGCACCATGCCCCCGACCCGAAGCATTCGACTCATTGGCGCCCGGCCAGTGCCGCGCTTTCAGTGAAGTGCACCCGCTCGCGGTGCTCCGACTGTTTACCCGGATTGAACGCCGACACGGGACGGTGATAGCCCATCACCCGGGTCCAGACTTCGCAGCGTTGACGTTGAGCCTGGGGCAGTGTTTGCGATGCAGTCATGATGAAGCTCCTTGCGGTTGAGTGGATCGAAATCAGTGAACGGTGCCGAGCTTCTGCTCTTGCAGCAGCAGTGCTTCGTCGCACTTGGGGCAGAACTCATGCTCGCCATCGAGGTAGCCGTGCACCGGGCAGATGGAGAACGTCGGGGTCACGGTCAGGTACGGCAGGCGGAAGCGGCCAAGGGCTTTTCGCACCAGTTGCTTACAGGCCTGGGTCGATGAAATCCGCTCGGCCATGTACAGGTGCAGGACCGTGCCGCCGGTGTATTTGCATTGCAGTTCGTCTTGAAGTTCCAGCGCCTCGAAGGGGTCTTCGGTGTAGCCCACGGGCAGTTGCGAGGAGTTGGTGTAATACGGCGCCTGCACACTGCCGGCCTGGAGAATGTCGGGATAGCGCTTGAGGTCTTCCTTGGCGAAGCGGTACGTGGTGCCTTCTGCCGGTGTCGCTTCCAGGTTGTAGAGATGACCGGTTTCCTCCTGGAAACGCAGCAGCGTGGCGCGTACATGATCGAGCATGTTCAGGGCAAACTTGCGGCCCTGTTCGGTGTGCATGCCCTCCTCGTCGCCGCTGAAATTGCGCAGCATTTCATGCAAGCCGTTGAGGCCGATGGTGGAAAAATGGTTGCGTAAGGTGCCCAGGTAACGCTTGGTGTACGGGTACAAACCGGCGTCCATGTGATGCTGAATGACTTTGCGCTTGACCTCCAGACTCTCCATCGCCAGCTCCATCAGCGTGTCCAGTCGCTGCAACAAACCACTGGTGTTGCCCTTGAACACATAACCCAGACGGGCGCAGTTGATGGTCACCACGCCGAGCGACCCGGTCTGTTCCGCCGAACCAAACAAACCGCCGCCACGCTTGAGCAACTCGCGCACATCCAGCTGCAACCGGCAGCACATCGAACGCACTTGATTGGGCTGCAGATCCGAATTGAGGAAGTTCTGGAAGTACGGCAGGCCGTAACGCGCGGTCATCTCGAACAGACGGTCGGCGTTTTCACTGTCCCACGGAAAATCATGGGTGATGTTGTAGGTCGGGATCGGAAAGGTGAACACTCGCCCTTTCGCATCGCCGGCCTGCATTACTTCGATGTAGGCGCGGTTGAGCAGGTCCATTTCGACCTGCAGGTCGCCATAGGCAAACGGCATTTCCTCCCCGCCGATGATGGGAATCTGCTCGCGTAAATCCTGCGGACACACCCAGTCGAAAGTCAGGTTGGTGAACGGCGTCTGGGTGCCCCAACGCGACGGCACGTTGAGGTTGTAGATGAACTCCTGGATCGCCTGGCGCACCTCTTGATAACTCAGCTGGTCCTTGCGCACATAAGGCGCCAGGTAGGTGTCGAAGGAGCTGAATGCCTGAGCACCGGCCCATTCGTTTTGCAGGGTGCCGAGGAAATTCACCATCTGCCCCAAAGCGCTGCTCAAGTGCTTCGGCGGACCGGCTTCAACACGCCCCGGCACACCGTTGAGCCCTTCGTGCAACAGGGTGCGCAGCGACCACCCGGCGCAGTAACCGGCGAGCATGTCCAGGTCGTGCACATGCAAGTCCGCCTCGCGGTGGGCCTGGCCGATGGCCTCGCTGTACACCTCGTCCAGCCAGTAGTTGGCAGTGACCTTGCCCGACACGTTCAACACCAGCCCACCCAGTGAATAGCCCTGATTGGCATTGGCCTGAACCCGCCAGTCTTCACGGTCCAGGTACTCGTTCATCGAGGTCGCCACTTCGACCATGGTCCGGCGGTCCCGACGCAAACGCCCGTGTTGTTCGCGGTAGACGATGTAGGCCCGCATGGCGAAGAAGAAACCGGCGTCCATCAACACCCGTTCGACACGATCCTGGATCTGCTCGACATGCAGCCTTGGCAGTCCGTCCAGCCGAGCGAGTACCGCCTGAAGCAAACCTTCAACCTCAACCTCGGTGTACTCCCCGGTTGCCTTGCCGGCAGCGATCAATGCCTGACGGATTTTGTCGGCATCGAAGGCGACCAGACTGCCATCGCGCTTGTGCAAGCGGTTACATCCTACTGAGATCAGCGTGCTCTGCATTCGGCCTCCAGATACTACATATAGATGTTTATATACAAACAAACACAACATGCAGTGAAGACTACGGACAAAGGACTGATCTGCAATTGATCGATATCAAGATTTGGCGGTGAAAAAAACCGCCCGGAGGCGGTGAAGGGAAATCCGGTGCGAACACTGTGGCGAGGGAGCTTGCTCCCGCTCGGCCGCGAAGCGGTCGTAATCCTGCACACTCAATTTGTCTGGATAATCGTGGTGCCTCATTTAGGTTGCTTCGCAACCCAGCGGGAGCAAGCTCCCTCGCCACAAGTATTGTGTTTGGCAAACTCTTTCCTTAATAGATCAGCTCAACCCCCACTCATGTTCATGAACCGCACAATCTGCACCTCCCCTTCGGGACTGAAATCGTGGCGCAATGGCTTGCCGCGCAAGGCCTTCTGCACGGCGTTGATCACGGGCTGGTCATCCAGCGGATAACGCCGCAGCAATCCTCTTAAATCCAGCGCGTCGTCCTGCCCCAGACAAAGCAACAGCTTCCCTTCAACCGTCATCCGCACCCGATTACAGCTGCCACAGAAGTTGTGACTGTTGGGCGAAATGAAACCGATCCGGGTATCGGGATGGCGTTCCAGGCGCACGTAGCGCGCAGGTCCGCCGCTGTTTTCAGTGCTGTCGAGTAACCGATGCTGGCTGGCGATCAGCGCCCGCACTTCGTCGCTGGAACAAAACGATTCGCCCCGGGAACGCCCGACGTCGCCCAAGGGCATTTCTTCGATGAAACTGATATCGATGCGCTGATCGATGGCGTATTGCACCAACGCCGGGACTTCATCGAAGTTGCGCCCTTTCATCACCACGCAGTTGAGTTTGATCCGCTCAAACCCCGCGTCCCGCGCCGCTTCGATGCCGTTGAGCACCTGATCGAGATCGCCGATGCGGGTGATCGCCCGAAATTTCTGCCCGTCCAGGCTATCGAGGCTGATGTTCATCCGCTTGACCCCCGCCTCCACCAATGGCCGGGCCAGGCGGCTCAGTTGCGAGCCGTTGCTGGTCATCACCAGTTCGCGCAAACCGGGCAGCGCGGCGATGTTGCGGCACAGTTCGACAATGCCCGGACGAATCAGCGGCTCGCCGCCGGTCAGGCGGATTTTGCGTACGCCCAACCCGACGAACAGCGTTGCCAGACGCTGCAACTCTTCCAGCGTGAGCACCTGCTGACGCGGCAGGAAGGTCATGTTTTTCGCCATGCAATACACACAGCGAAAATCACACCGGTCCGTCACCGACATCCGCAGATAATCGATCTGCCGTCCAAAGCCATCCTGCATTACAGCGTTCATCACATCTCCCGGTTTGCCTCGATGCTCACTGCACCAGCGGTGAGTCGGCACCCTGCAAGTGGATGCCGCGAATATCCGCCGCACCGATCAGGGTTTGCAGGTACTGCACCAGCGCTTTTTGCCAGACGCCTTGCTGCAACTGCGTGCGAATAGCCGTCGACACCACTTCATAGGGCAACGGCATACCTTCGATCCGCTGATCGACACTGACCACATGCCAGCCGTAGCGACTTTCCAGCGGTTTGCTGGCCAGGCCCGGCGCCAGCGTGAACAGCTGACGCTCCAGTTCGGGCACGGTCTGGCCCTTGCTGATCTGCCCCAGGGAACCGCCCTGGGCCTTCGACGGGCAGGCCGAATACTTCACGGCCAGCTCGGCGAAACTGCCGGGAAAATCTTCCAGACGTTGCAGCAGAACTTCCGCCTGATCATGGGCAACGGCGCGTGCCTCAACATCATCCGGCGCACACTCGAGGAGGATGTGCCGAACCGCCAGCAACGGTGCGCTGTGAAAGCGCCCGCGATTGTTTTCGTAGTAACGCAGGCTGGTTTCCTCATCGCATTGCGGCACGTGAACCTCGCGTTCGAGCAACAAGCGCGTCGCCGCTTCTTCTTCGTTCTCGCCAGCGCCAATTTCCATCGACACGCCGAGTTCGGCAATGCGCTGCTGCAACAACTCGCGGATCACCAGCGCCCGGGCGGCCAGGTACACCGCTTCTTCGCGGCTTTCGGCCGGGTGATATTGCAGCTCCTGGGCCATAGCTTCTGGTGTGATCGACACCTCGTTGACGCTGATGATCGGCCACTCCTGTTCGCTGCTGGCGATCAACTGCGCCGGGGCGTCATCGGCAGCCGCCGGCTCAACCGGGAGAGCTTCAAACTGCGCCTCTGCGACCGGCGCGATGTCGAGAACGTCCTCGGCTTTTTTGGAAGACCCACAGCCACCGCTGCCGCCGTTACCACCACCACATCCACATCCACCTGACATGATTGTCTCCTCAGTACTTCTGACGAACGATTTGATAACGACGCCCCAGGTACCAGATCGGTGCGCTGATCATGTGTACGAGACGGGTGAAGGGGAACAGCACAAACAAGGTCAAACCGAGAAACACGTGCAGCTTGTAAGTCAGCCCGACCGGCGCGATGGCCGCCGCCGCTTCCATCGGCCGCAACAGCACGGTGTTCTGCGCCCAATCGGCGAGCATCACCATCACCGAGCCGTCCATATGTGCGGTGGACGCCGAAATCGTCAGCAGCCCCAGCAGTAACTGCGCCAGCAGCACCAGCAGAATCAGGATGTCTGAAGGGCTGGAGGTGGCGCGTACCCGAGGATCGGTGAGCCGCCGATTGACCAGCATCAGCAAGCCGATCAAGCACAGCAGGCCAAAGAACCCGCCAGACACCATGGCCAGTAACTGCTTGTTCTCGGTGCTTATCACGTGGTGATAGACCGACGCTGGCGTCAGCAGGCCAACGAAGTGCCCGGCCAGCACGAACAACACACCGACGTGAAAGAGGTTGCTCGCCACGCGCATCCCGCGCTGATTGAGCATCTGGCTCGAACCTGCCTTCCAGCTGTATTGCGACAGGTCGAAGCGTGCCCAGCTGCCAATCAGGCAAATGGCCAAAGCGACGTAGGGATAGATCCCGAATAACAACAGATTCCATTTAGACATTACCGACCTCCTTGGCTGGCGCGGCGGCCAACCCTTCATGCTGAAAATCCACCCAGTGCAACGGCACTGCGCTTTCTTCCCGAGCCTTGCCCGGTGCGCTAGGCAGTGAACTGCAACGGTCCTGCTGTTCGGCCTGGAGGAAGTCCACGGCCTCCTCTTCCCAGATCTTGTCGAGTGCTTCTAGGGAGTCGTCGCGCGGTTCCGCCGCCACCTGCGCCCGCAGGTCGGCCACCGCCTGATGCGGTTCGGCCCCGGCGATTTGCAGCAGCGCCCGGAAGCAACTGGCATAGGCGCTTTCACGCTCTTCCAGACGTGCGGCGAGCAAGGCCAGCAAGTGCGAAACATCCGCCAGGCCCTCGCGGGCCTCGATGTCTTCGCGGGTGGACAAGAACTCCAGGTACAGCGGGATATAGTCCGGCAGCTCTTTGACGCCGATGGCAAAACCGGCTTCTTCGTATTGCGCCATCATGTCGACCATCGCCTGGCCACGGTCGCGGGACTCGCCGTGCACATGTTCAAACAACAGCAACGACAGCGAACGACCCCGGCCGAACAGCGCACCGTAGTGCTCCTGCCCATCCATCAGGTCATTGGCGCAGATCAGTTCGAGCAATTCGAACAACGCGCCGCGCTGTTTAGGGCTAATTTCCCGTGACTGGATGATCGCTTTCTCTAGTTCGTCGCGACCGCCAATCAGCGTCTCGGTCGGGTAATCGAGCAGCAGCGAAATCACTTTGAGAATTTGCATGCTCATTCCTCCCACAACTGGACGGTTTTCAGGATGTCGCGGCGGTTGGCTTTCTTCGCACCGAACATGTTGGTGTCGGAGCTACCGCTGCAGCCGCTGCCGAAACTGAAGCCGCAACCGGAGCGTTCGGCAAAGGCGTCACTCATGGCGTCTTCACGGTGCGCGCTCGGTACCACAAAGCGGTCTTCATAGTTGGCGATCGCCAGGTAGCGATACATCTCCTCGACCTGGGCCACGCTCAGGCCGACGTCCTTCAACACTTGCAGGTCCTGAACCCCGTCGACTTGCTCGGAACGTTTGTAGGCGCGCATCGCCAGCAAGCGTTTAAGCGCACGCTTGACCGGTTTTTCATCGCCCGCCGTCAGCAGGTTGGCCAGGTACTTCAGTGGAATACGCAGGCTGTCGACGTCCGGGATCACCCCGTTCATACCGACGGTGCCGGCAGTGGCGGCGTTCTGGATCGGCGACAGCGGCGGCACGTACCAAACCATCGGCAAGGTGCGGTATTCCGGGTGCAGCGGCAGTGCGAGTTTCCAGTCCACGGCCATTTTGTAGACCGGCGAACGTTGGGCTGAATCGATCACCGACTGCGGTACGCCATCGGCCAGGGCCTGACGAATCACCGCTGGGTCATTCGGGTCGAGGAAGATCTCCAGTTGTTTCTCGTACAGGTCCTGCTCATTGGCGGTGCTCGCCACTTCGCTGATGCGATCGGCGTCATACAGCAGCACCCCGAGGTAACGGATGCGCCCGACGCAGGTTTCCGCACAAACGGTCGGCATCCCGGCTTCGATCCGCGGGTAGCAGAAGATGCACTTCTCGGACTTGCCGCTCTTCCAGTTGAAATAGATCTTCTTGTACGGGCAGCCGCTGATGCACATCCGCCAGCCACGGCATTTCTCCTGGTCGATCAGGACAATCCCGTCTTCTTCACGCTTGTAGATCGCCCCGCTCGGGCACGACGCTGCGCACGTCGGGTTGAGGCAGTGCTCGCACAGGCGCGGCAAATACATCATGAAGGTGTTTTCGTATTCGCCGTAAATGTCCGCCTGGATCTTGTCGAAGTTCTTGTCCTTGCGACGCTTGGCGAATTCGGTACCGAGGATCTCTTCCCAGTTCGGGCCCCATTCGATTTTTTCCATGCGCTTGCCGGAGATCAGCGAGCGCGGACGCGCAGTGGGCTGATGCTCGCCCAGCGGCGCGGTGTGCAGGTGCTGGTAATCGAAGTCGAACGGTTCGTAGTAATCGTCGAGGCTCGGCAGGTCCGGGTTGGCAAAAATGTTCGCCAATACGCGGAATTTACCGCCGATGCGCGGGTTGATCGTGCCGTTGGCGTTGCGGATCCAGCCGCCCTTCCACTTGTCCTGGTTTTCCCATTCTTTCGGGTAGCCGATCCCGGGTTTCGATTCGACGTTGTTGAACCAGGCGTATTCCATGCCTTCACGGCTGGTCCAGACGTTTTTGCAGGTGATCGAACAGGTGTGGCAACCGATGCACTTGTCCAGGTTCAGAACCATGCCGATTTGTGAGCGAATCTTCATCTCAGTTCTCCTCGATATCGGTCGGCAGCGGACGTGGCAGGTCATCGCCACTTGAACCATCGAGCCAGTCGACTTTGGACATTTTGCGCACCACGACGAATTCGTCGCGGTTACAACCGACCGTGCCGTAATAGTTGAAACCGTAGGCCTGCTGGGCATAGCCGCCGATCATGTGGGTCGGTTTGAGCACCACGCGGGTGACCGAGTTGTGGTGGCCGCCACGGGTCTTGGTGGTTTCCGAACCGGGCACGTTCACGATCCGTTCCTGTGCGTGATACATCATCACCATGCCGTCCTTGACGCGCTGGCTGACCACCGCCCGGGCGGTCAGTGCACCGTTGACGTTGAAGCATTCGATCCAGTCGTTGTCCTCGATGCCGGCGCTTTTCGCGTCGTTCTCCGAGAGCCAGACAATCGGCCCGCCACGGCTGAGGGTGAGCATCAGCAGGTTGTCGCTGTAGGTGCTGTGGATGCCCCACTTCTGGTGCGGGGTGATCCAGTTCAGGACGATTTCCTTATGGCCGTTACTGCGCTTGCCTTTCACCCCTTCGATGGTGCGGGTGTTGACGGGCGGGCGATAACTCATCAGTTGCTCGCCGAACGCCTGCATCCACGGGTGATCCTGGTAGAACTGCTGGCGACCGGTGATGGTTCGCCATGGGATCCCTTCGTGAACGTTGGTGTAACCGGCGTTGTAGCTGACGTGATCGTCTTCGAGTCCCGACCAGGTCGGGCTGGAAATGATCTTGCGCGGCTGCGCCTGAATGTCGCGGAAACGAATCGCCTCGTGGGCCTTGGACAGCGCCAGGTGGCTGTGGTCGATGCCGGTGAATTCCGACAGCGCGGCCCAGGCCTTGACGGCGACTTGGCCGTTGGTTTCCGGTGCCAGCGACAGAATCACTTCAGCAGCATCGATCGCCGTATCGATTTTCGGACGGCCGTGACTGATGCCGGCGTCGCCTTCTTTGTGATTGAGTTCACCGAGGAATTTCACTTCGTCTTCGGTATTCCAGTTGATGCCTTTACCGCCGTTGCCGTTTTTCTCCAGCAATGGCCCGAGGGACGAGAACTGTTTGTAGATGTTCGGGTAGTCACGCTCCACCACGTGCAGGTTCGGCGCGTTCTTGCCCGGCTCCGGTGCCACGCCGTCGCTTTTCCAGTCGGTGCCGCCAAACGGCTGGGCCAGTTCGCCGACGCTGTCGTGCATCAGCGGGATGGTCACCAGGTCTTTCTCCACGCCCAGATGCCCGACCGCCATGCTGGAAAACGCCTTGGCGATGCCTTTGTAGATTTCCCAGTCGGAACGCGATTCCCACGCCGGGTCGATGGCAGCCGACAACGGGTGAATGAACGGGTGCATGTCCGAGGTGTTCATGTCGTCTTTTTCGTACCAGGTCGCGGTCGGCAAGACGATGTCGGAATAGACGCAGGTCGAGGACATGCGGAAGTCCAGCGTGGTGACCAGATCGAGCTTGCCGATGGCGCCCTCGTCCACCCATTCGGCTTCTTCGGGTTTGCAATCGCCGACCTGGCCGATGTCTTCGTTCATCACCCCGTTTTTGGTGCCGAGCAGGTACTTGAGCATGTACTCGTGGCCCTTGCCTGAGGAGCCCAGCAAGTTGGAACGCCAGATGAACATGTTGCGCGGGAAGTTGACCGGGCTGTCCGGCTGTTCGCAGGAGAAGCGCAGCGAACCGTCCTGCAGCGACTTGACCACGTAGTCTTTGGGGTCCATGCCGGCCGCAGCGGCGTCGCGGCAAATGTGCAAAGGGTTAGTGTTGAGTTGCGGTGCGCTGGGCAACCAGCCGGCGCGTTCGGCGCGGATGTTGTAGTCCAGCGCATGCTCAGGGAATTGCGATTTATCGGCCAATGGCGAGAGCACGTCGTGCATGCTCATCTTCTCGTGGCGCCATTGCGAACTGTGGGCGTAGAAGAAGCTGGTGCCGTTCATTTGGCGAGGCGGACGGTTCCAGTCCAGGCCGAACGCCAGGGGCAGCCAGCCGCATTGCGGACGGAGTTTTTCCTGGCCAACGTAGTGCGCCCAACCGCCACCGGTCTGGCCGACACACCCGCAGAGCATGAGCATATTGATCAGCCCGCGGTAGTTCATGTCCATGTGGTACCAGTGGTTCATCGCCGCGCCGACGATGATCATCGAACGGCCCTTGGTCTTGTCGGCGTTGTCGGCGAACTCACGGGCGATCTGGATGGCTTTCTCGCGGCTGACGCCGGTGATCTGCTCTTGCCACGCCGGGGTGCCGGGCACCGAGGCGTCGTTGTAATCCTTGGCCACGTTAGCGCCCCCGAGGCCGCGATCAATGGCCAGGTTGGCCGCCGATAGATCGAACACGGTGGCGACCTTGGCCACGCTGCCGTCCGCCAGCACCACGTTATGCACCGGCACGCGGCGGTATTGCACGGCATCGCCGGCCACGTGCTGGAAGTGCTCGTGGGATTCGCCGGCAAAATATGGGAACGCCACTTCGGCGACGTCATCGCCGATCAGGCTCAGCTTCAGATCGATCTCACGGCCTTCGCCGCCTTCACGGGGCAGGATGTTCCACTTGCCCTTCTCGCCCCAGCGATAGCCGATGGAGCCTTGAGGGGAAACCAGTTCGCCACTGACATCCAGCGCGATGGTTTTCCATTCCGGGTTGTTTTCCTGGCCGAGGTTGTCGGTCAGGTCGCTGGCGCGCAGGAAGCGGTCCGGCTGGTAACCGGCGCCCGGTGCCTTGTCGACCATTTGTTTGAGCAGCACCAGCACCGGCAAATCAGTGAAGCGCTTGGCGTAGTCAGTGAAATAGGCGCTCGGTTTGTCCAGGTGGAATTCTTTGAAGATCACATGGTTGAACGCCTGCGCCAGCGCCGCATCGGTGCCTTGTTTAGGGTTCAGCCACAGGTCGGTAAGCTTGGCGACTTCCGAGTAGTCCGGAGTGATCGCGACGGTCTTGGTGCCCTTGTAGCGGACTTCGGTGAAGAAGTGCGCGTCCGGGGTGCGGGTCTGCGGGACGTTGGAGCCCCAGGCAATGATGTAGTTGGAGTTGTACCAGTCGGCCGATTCCGGCACGTCGGTCTGCTCGCCCCAGACCATCGGCGAGGCCGGTGGCAAGTCGCAGTACCAGTCGTAGAAACTCAGGCAGGCACCGCCGATCAGCGACAGGTAACGCGAGCCTGCGGCGTAGCTGACCATCGACATGGCAGGGATCGGCGAGAAGCCGACGATCCGGTCCGGGCCGTATTGCTTGATGGTGTAGACGTTGGCCGCCGCGATGATCTCGTTGACTTCTTCCCAGTTGGAACGAATGAAGCCACCCATGCCGCGCTTGCTTTTATAGGAGTCAGCCTTGGCCTTGTCCTCGACGATGCTGGCCCAGGCTTCCACCGGCGCCATGGTCTGCCGCGCATCGCGCCAGAGCTTGAGCAACGGCTTGCGGATTTTCGGGTACTTGAGCCGGTTGGCGCTGTAGATGTACCAGCTGTAACTGGCACCACGGGGGCAGCCACGGGGCTCATGGTTCGGCAGGTCGTTACGGGTACGCGGGTAGTCGGTCTGCTGGGTTTCCCAGGTGATCAGGCCGTTCTTGACGTAGATTTTCCACGAGCAGGAGCCGGTGCAGTTCACCCCGTGGGTGGAGCGCACGATCTTGTCGTACTGCCAGCGCGAACGGTAGACGTTCTCCCAGTCGCGAGACTCTTTGCGGGTCTCTCCATGACCGTCGGAAAACTCGTTTTGCTTACGGTTGAAAAACCGCAATTGATCCAGTAAATGACTCACGGTGTAGTCCTCTCAGGCTTTGTCGCGGAGTCTGTGCCCCGCCCACGCAATGGTTGAATTCGGGTCGTCTCAGCAGGGTGTCGCGGCGCCTTTGCGCGCGTACCACCACCAGGTCACCACGATGCAGCTCAGGTAAAAGCCGACGAACATGTAGAAGGCCATCTCCGGGCCGCCGGTCAGGGCCATCGAAGAGCCGAAGGATTTGGGAATGAAGAACGCACCGAAGGCGCCCATGGCCGAACTGAAGCCCAGGACGGCGGCCGATTCTTTACCGGCATCCTTGAGCGCTTGTTCGCGTACGGCTGGCGGTTTTCCGGCCGAGGCTTTTTCGTGTTGAGTGCGGAAGATCACCGGGATCATCCGGAAGGTGGAGCCGTTGCCGACGCCAGTGGTGATGAACAGAAGCATGAACAGGCCGAGGAAGCCGTAGAAGTTGCCGCCGGTATCGTTCTGCGGCAGGAAGTGCATCACCCCGAAGACCATCGCGATCATCGCCACGAAGTTCCACAAGGTCACTTTCGCGCCACCGAGCTTGTCCGCCAGCCAGCCGCCCAATGGACGAACCAGCGCGCCGACCAACGGGCCGAGGAAGGCGAATTTCAAGGCAATCACGTCAGGGAACGAGGTTTTGATCAGCAGCGGAAACGCGGCGGAGAAACCGATGAATGAACCGAAGGTCGCCAGGTACAACCAGCACATCAGCCAGTTGTGCTTGCGCTTGAAGATCACCGCCTGTTCGCTGAACGAAGCGCGGGCACTGGACAGGTCATTCATGCCGAACCAGGCCAGCACCGTCACCAGGACAATAAAAGGCACCCAGATGAACCCGGCGTTCTGCAGCCACAACTGACCGCCATCCGGCAGTGCTTGCGGCGAACCGCCCATGAAGCCGAACACACCGAAGGTAATCACCAGCGGCACACAGAACTGCATCACCGAAACGCCCAGGTTACCCAACCCGGCATTGAGGCCCAGGGCTGTGCCCTGCTGCGACTTGGGATAGAAGAAGCTGATGTTGGACATGCTCGAGGCAAAGTTGCCGCCACCAAAACCGCAGAGCAAGGCAATCAACACGAACACGCTGTAGGAGGTGCTCGGGTCCTGCACGGCGAAGCCCATCCAGATCGATGGCAGCAACAGCGACGCGGTGCTCAGGGCGGTCCAGCGACGGCCACCGAAGATCGGCACCATAAAGGAATAGAAGACGCGCAAGGTCGCGCCGGACAGCCCCGGCAACGCCGCCAGCCAGAACAGCTGGTCAGTGGTGAAGGTGAAGCCGATGGCATTCAAACGCACAATCACCGTGCTCCAGACCATCCACACCGCGAAGGCCAACAACAGCGCAGGAATGGAAATCCACAAGTTGCGCGTGGCGGTCTGTTTGCCGCTACTTCCCCAGAACGCGGGGTCCTCGGGGCGCCAGTCATGGATGAGCGGGCCTTTGTCAGGCTTTTGCAGAACGGACATGTTCTTCTCCTAGGGCAATGCTGGAAATCGGGGACGGGGTCAGCAGCGGCGCCTTACCCAGCACCGGGCTTTTGCGTATTTCGCTGAAGTACATCCAGGTGAGGGAGACCCAGACCACGCCGTACATCAACATGAAGCAGGAAGAGCGCACGCCGGTGAGGTCCACCAGGGCGCCGAACAGAATCGGCAGCACGAAACCACCCAGGCCACCGGCGAGGCCGACGATGCCGGACACCGCACCCATGTTTTTCGGGTAGTCATTGGCGATGTATTTGAAAACCGAGGCCTTGCCGAACGCGAAGGCGATGCCCATGACGAACAGCAGCACGGTGAACAGCGCGGGGCTCAGGCCGATATGGAAATCCACCGGGCCGTCGATGGTCTGCACTTGCAGTTGGGTCTGGGGATACGAGAGCAGGAACAGGCAGATCCAGCTGACCCACAACACCCACCAGGTCACGCTTTGCGCCCCCCAGCGATCTGACATCCAGCCGCCGACGGCGCGCAGCACGCCACCGGGCAGGGAAAAACAGGCCGCCAGCAGCGCCGCGCTTTGCAGGCTGAAACCGTATTCCTGCACGTAGTACTTGGTCATCCATAGGGCCAGGGCGACGTAGCCACCGAAGACGATCGAGTAGTACTGGCAGTAGCGCCACACCGCAGGGTCTTTCAACGAGCGCAGTTGCTCACGCAAGGTAGCGCCGGATGCACTGCGGTGGTCCTTGTTTTCGGCACTGAGAAACCAGAACAGCAGCGCGGTAATAAAGAGGATCGCGCTGAAGACTTTCGGCACCAGTTGCCAGCTGCCGGCAGCGATCAGTGCCGGGGCGAGAAACTTGGTCACCGCAGCCCCGGCGTTACCGGCGCCGAAGATGCCCATGGCGAAGCCTTGATTCTCCTTGTCGAACCATTTGGCGACGTAGGCAATCCCGACCGAGAACGAGCCGCCGGCCAGGCCGACGAACAAGCCCAGCACCAGGAACTGCCAATAGGCGGTGGCGTGGCTGATCAGGTACAGCGGCGCGACGCAGCTCAGCATCAGCAGGAAGAACACGCTGCGCCCGCCAAAACGGTCGGTCAGCAAACCCAGCGGCAAACGCACCAACGAGCCGGTCAGCACCGGGGTCGCGGCCAGCAGGCCGAACTGGGTTTCGTTGAGCTGGAGAAGGTCCTTGATCGGCACCCCGAGCACGGCAAACATCATCCAGACCATAAAGCACACAGTGAAGGCCAGCGTGCTCATGCCCAGCACCAAGCCTTGTCGTACACGCGGTGGGTTCACAATGCTCTCCAGTCAGTTAGCCATGGCGGCAGACTAGAGAGGCCAACCCCGCAAAAACTTGACCCATGTCAACGAAGCCCATGGGGGCATAGGCCTATGCTTATGCGGTCTACCTCTAAGGAGGTAGTCCTGAAAAGCCTTAAAACCCTTTATTTATCAGTCCATTAAGAGTTTTAACCCACGCTTTTGCTGACAAGGAACTGTCGACAACTCTTTAGAGGTAGCGCGCCTGGGATCGGCGGCAAAACCTACTCTGGTGCTGCACATGCTCTGTTTTCCTGATGTCTTCCGGGACCTGCGCCGGTGATGCGCTGGTTGCGCAGCTCCCTGCCCGCTCGCGCCGGGCTGGCGGTGATCCTGATCGCCGTGCTGGCGCTCGCCAGTTCGCTGAGCGCCGGGCTGATCGCCTGGTTCAGCCAGGGCGATGCCGCCGCCATCAACACCGCAGGCTCGGTGCGCATGGAGACTTATCACCTGAGCTGGAAACTGGCCGCGGGTGCAACGCCCTCAGAAATCGCCGCCATCACCGACAGCCTGCAAACCCGTCTCACCGGCCAGTCACTCAAGGCCGTGCTGGAAGATGGCCCCACCGCCGCCCTGCAAGTCAGCTATAGGCAAATCCAGCAACAATGGAACGAGGATTTACTCCCGGCACTGCTGCGCGGCGATGCCGCCTATTTTCAGGTCCAGGCACTGCCCTTCGTTGAACAACTGAACCAGTTCGTCAACCTGTTGCAGCGTCAAAGCGAACAAAAGCAGGGCTGGCAACAGGCGATCCAGGGCCTGGCCTTGTTCACTACCATGATTGTCCTGCTGATCGGGTTGTACGAGTTGCAGTACGGTGTCGTCACGCCCCTCAAGGAGTTGGTGGACGCCACCCAGCGTTTTCGTCGCGGCGACTTCAAGGTGCGGGTCAACCATCAGTCCCAGGATGAACTGGGCCAGTTGGCCACGAGTTTCAATACCATGGCCGAGACGATCGAAGAGTCGCATCGCACCCTGGAAAGTCAGGTCCGGCAAAAAACCCTGAACCTGCAACAAGCCAATGCCGCCCTGGAGCTGCTGTATCAAAGCAGCCGAAGCCTGGCCACACGTCTGGCTAATGCCGAAGGCCTGGATGAGTTGATTCGACGTTTCCAGCAACGCCTGCCCGGCTTGCGCCTGTCGCTGTGTCTGCAAGGCCAACTGCAGGCACCGGCCCAACAGTTACTGGCCCTGCACGGCGCGAACATCCGCGAAGTCTGCGCCAGCAGCGACTGCGCCACTTGCCAGAAGCACCACAAAGCCAATCCGCAAGCCTTCAGCATCAGCAACCAGGGCAGTGAGCTGGGTGAGCTCAAGGCGCACTTTGTCGACGGGCACCCCATGCAAGCCTGGGAAACCCAACTGATCCAGGCCCTGGCCAACCTGATCGGCACCTCGCTCTCGCTCAAGCGCCAACGGGAACAAGATCATCGCCTGCTGCTGCTCGAAGAACGCACGATCATCGCCCGCGAGCTGCACGATTCACTGGCACAGGCCCTGTCCTACATGAAGCTGCAAGTCAGCCGCATGCAGACCCTGATGCGCCGGGGCGAACCGGTCCAGACCCTGGAAACCGTCACCGCCGAATTGCGCGAGGGACTGAACAATGCCTATCGCCAGTTACGCGAGTTGCTGACGACTTTTCGTTTACAGATTCACGACGCGGGACTGGTGCAGGAACTCAAGGACACCGCCGAGGAGTTTTCCCGGCGCGGGGAATTCCAGGTGCACCTGCACGTCGACACCCTGGCCTTTCAGCTATCGGCCAGCGAACAGATCCACATTCTGCAGATCACCCGTGAGGCGCTCTCCAACTGCTTGCGCCACGCCCATGCGCAAAACGCCTGGCTGCAACTGCGCCAAGATGGCGAGACAGTCAGATTGTCGGTCGAAGACGACGGTCGCGGCTTCAGCGGCAACGTCGACCAACGCGAACACCACGGCCTGAACATCATGGATGAGCGGGCTCGCAGCTTGCACGGCCAGCTGCAGATCCTTTCCAGGGAACCCCAAGGCACCCGTGTCCAACTGGAATTCCACCCGGAATTTCTCGGGCAGCAAACAGAAGGCAGCACCCTATGACCCCGTCCCCGCAACACAGAATTCTGCTGGTAGACGACCACCCGATGATGCGTCACGGCATTCGCCAGATGCTCGAACTCGAAGATGATTTCCTGATCGTCGGCGAAGCCAGCCAGGGTGAAGAAGCACTCGGTCTGATTGAGCCGCTTCGACCGGATCTGGTCTTGCTCGACAACAACATGCCGCAAATGAATGGCATCGAAACCCTGCGCCGATTACGGGCGATGCACTACACCGGCAAAGTGCTGCTGTTCACCGTGTCGGACGCCGAAGACGATATTCGCGATGCACTGCGCCTGGATGCCGACGGTTATCTGCTCAAGGACATGGAACCGGAACTGTTGATCCAGTACATCCGCGATGCCTTGAACGGCGCCTTGGTCATCAGCCCGGGGCTGACCCAAGTCATGGCCCAGGCGCTGCGCTCGCCGCCGCGCCAGGCCGTGGTGGAACTGACCGAGCGTGAGCGTCAGGTGTTGAAAACCATCGCCAGCGGCTTCAGCAACAAGGTCATCGGGCACAAGCTGGGCATCACCGAAGGGACGGTCAAGGTCCACGTGAAAAACCTGCTGCACAAACTCGGCTTGCGCTCGCGGGTGGAGGCGGCAGTGTGGGCCATGGAGCATCTGCGCAGTGCAGGCTGACGGGCATCCCTCCTTGGAGGTAGGCCTGCAGAGGCATAGGTCAATTGGCCTGCGCTCTCTACTATGACGGTCAGCGGAGGTACGCCATGCTGACCCACCCTTCCATCGTTTTAACGTTGCGCCGTCATCATCTGTTCAGCCAACTGCCGGAGAAAGTCTTCGAGGAAGTCTGCAGCCTGGCCATGCTCAAGCGCCTGAGTTGTCACAGCACGCTCATGCACCAAGGGGATCCGGCCAGGCGTTTTTTCCTGCTGGTCAGCGGCCAGGTCAAGTTGTACCGGCTCACCGGCGAAGGCCAGGAAAACCTGGTGGAGATCATCCAGCCCGGCCAGACCTTTGCCGAAGCCTTGCTGTTCAGCCAGGCCCGACTCTACCCGGTGAGCGCCACCGCGCTGAAGGACAGCGTGCTGGTCAGTATCGAGGGCAACCATTACCGCAACGCCCTGGAGGATCAGCCGAAAGTCTGTCTGGCGATCCTCGCGAGCATGAGCGTTCACCTGCACCTGCGTCTGCGCGACATCGATACCTTGACCATGGCCAGTGCGACTCGTCGGGTGATCAATTTTCTGTTCCAGGAACGCCACCCGGTTACCGGCCAGATTGTCTTGCAGGTGTCCAAACGCCTGGTGGCGTCGAAGCTGGGGATTCAGCCGGAAACCTTCTCGCGGATTTTGCATCGTCTGGTGGAGTGCGGCCTGATCGCCATGGAGCGTCGCCATATCAGCATCCTCGCTGAAGAGGAGCTGGCGGCTTTCCAGTAGTCGGAATTGACCGCCATCAAGGCGCAATGCCAAGCGCCTTGCACACTGGCAGCGTCCATCCACGGAGAGTGCAAATGCCCCGTTCAACCCTGCCTTTGGTTTACTCCTGCTCAGGTTGCTCCAATGTCGCCCAACTGGCCAATACCCTGGCCGTGCGCCTGGACCGCAGTGGCCTGGCTGAAATGTCCTGCATCGTTGGTGTCGGCGGGCATGTGGCGGCGCTGGTCAACAAGGCACGCTCGGGGCGGCGGATCTTCGCGCTGGATGGTTGCCCGTTGCAATGTGTTGAAAACTGCCTCAAGCAACATGGGCTGCATGCTGATGTGCATCTGATTCTCAGCCATTACGGGCTGCGTAAACGCCATGGTGAGGATTGCACGCAGGCGCAGAGTGATGAGTTGTTTGAAGGGATCAGGCAGTTGATTGCCAGTGATGCTCGCCAGCATGAAAGCCGGCAGAAAACGATGGCCTGAGGGCCAACGAAAATCCAAATGTGGGAGCGAGCCTGCTCGCGAAGAGGCCCTGTCAGTCGACATCAATGTTGAATGTAAGTCCGCCTTCGCGGGCAAGCCAGCTCCCACAGGGATCCGAGTGAACCCTGCGGGAGCAAGGCCAAACTCAGGCCAGGCTTTTGCTAACCACCTCAAACACATCGCTGGACAGTTGCCCCGAAGCGCGAATCCGCTCCAGCTCGCCTTTCATCAACGCCTGACGAGCGTCGTCGTATTTGCGCCAGCGAGTCAGCGGCGCCAGTTGGCGAGAGGCGATCTGCGGGTTAAACCCGTTCAACTCGATCACCAGATCCGCCAGGAAGCGATACCCGGAACCGTCAGCCGCGTGGAAGTTGATCAGGTTCTGCCCGGCAAACGCGCCGATCAGTGCCCGCACCTTGTTCGGGTTCTTGATCGTGAACGCCGGGTGTTGCATCAAGGCTTTGACCCGCTCCAGACCACCCGGCAATGGGCTGCCGGCCTGAACGCTGAACCACTGATCCATGACCAGCGGATTGTCCTTGAAGTGTTCGGCGAAGGTCGCCAACGCCGTGGCTTTCTGCTCTTCGAATGGCGAATTGACCAACACCGCCAACGCCGTCAGACGCTCGGTCATGTTGTCGCTGGTGTCGAACTGTTCGAGGGTTGCCGCCAACACTTCCGGCTTGCCGCTGAGCATCAGGTACGACAGCGCAATGTTTTGCAGCGCGCGGCGGGCGAAATGCTCGGCCTCGGCCACATACGGCGTTTTCTTCGAGAGATCGCGATTGGCCTGATAACGCAGCCACAACGCCTCGAACAAACCTTCAGCCAATTGCTTGCGGGCAAACTCGCGGGCCGTGTGGATGGCGTCTACGTCAGCCACTTCACTGATCTCGGTCAGATACGCCTCGCCCGGCAGCGAAAGCATTTCGGCGACCATCGCCTGATCCAGTGTCTCATCGGACAGCACGGTACGCAGCGCTGCAACCAAACGCTGATCCAGCACCAGCGCCTCGCCCTTCTGTTGCTGTTCGATCAACTCTTGCAGGACCTGCACCGACAATTGCTGACCGGCATCCCAGCGGTTGAAGCCGTCGCTGTCGTGCTGCATCAGGAACATCAACTGATCGCGATCGTACGGAAAACTCAGTTTCACCGGTGCCGAGAAGCCGCGCAGCAACGAAGGCAGCGGCTTTTGCGCAATGTCGACGAAGGTGAAGGTCTGCTCGGCTTCAGTCACCGAAATAACCCGCGAAGTGCCTTGAGCACTGGTTTCACCGGCAAGACGCAGGGCCATTTCGCCGCCCTTGCTGTCCAGCAGGCCCAGTTCCACCGGAATCACGAACGGCAGTTTTTCCACCTTGTCCGGGGTTTCCGGGCAGCTCTGGCGGAAGGTCAGGCTGTAGGTTTTTGCCGCGGCGTCGTAGGACTCGCTCACCACCAAACGTGGGGTGCCGGCCTGGCTGTACCAGCGCTTGAATTGAGTCAGGTCAACGCCGTTGGCGTCTTCCATGGCTTTGATGAAGTCGTCGCAGGTCACGGCCTGGCCATCATGGCGTTCGAAGTAAAGGTCGCTGCCTTTGCGGAAACCGTCGGCGCCCAGCAAGGTGTGGATCATGCCGACCACTTCCGAACCCTTTTCGTACACGGTCAGGGTATAGAAGTTGGAAATCTCGATGAAGCTGTCCGGGCGCACGGCGTGAGCCATGGGGCCGGCATCTTCGGCGAACTGGTGGGTACGCAGGTAAGCAACGTCCTGGATGCGTTTGACCGTGGCCGAGTTCATGTCGGCGGAGAACTCCGAATCCCGGAACACGGTGAAGCCTTCCTTGAGCGACAGCTGGAACCAGTCGCGGCAGGTCACACGGTTGCCCGACCAGTTGTGGAAGTATTCGTGGGCAACGATCGCTTCGACCCGCTGGTGTGCGGCGTCGGTGGCGGTTTCAGCGCGGGCCAGCACGGCGCTGGAGTTGAAGATGTTCAGGCCCTTGTTTTCCATGGCGCCCATGTTGAAGTCGTTGACTGCGACGATCATGAAGATGTCCAGGTCGTACTCTCGACCGTAAACCTCTTCGTCCCAGCGCATGGACTTCTTCAGGCTGTTCATCGCGTGCTGGCACTTGTCGATGTTTTCCGGCTCGACATAGATGCGCAGCGCCACGGAGCGCTCGGTCATGGTGGTGAAGGTGTCTTCGACGCACCACAGGTCACCGGCCACCAGCGCGAACAGGTAGGCAGGCTTCTTGAACGGGTCTTCCCAGGTCGCCCAGTGCCGGCCGTCTTCGCCGGGCCCTGAGGCAATCGGGTTGCCGTTGGACAGCAGCACCGGATAGCTGTGCTGCTCGGCGACCACCGTGGTAGTGAACGTGCTCATCACGTCCGGGCGGTCGAGGTAATAGGTGATTTTGCGGAAACCTTCGGCTTCACACTGGGTGCAGAACATGGTGCCGGATTTGTACAAGCCTTCCAGGGCGGTGTTGGTTTCCGGGTGGATCCTGACGCTGGTGTCGACCGTGAAGCTTGTACTGGTCGGGTGCAGGGTCAGGTGATTCTCGGTCAGTTGGTAGTCGGCGGCGCTCAGTTCGCGATCGGCCAACGTCACCGACAGCAGATCGAGTTGCTGGCCATCCAGCACCAGCGGCGGCAGACCCGGGCCACGTTCAGGATTGCGACGCATCACCAGTTGCGCATGGACCAGGCTGTGGTCCTCGAACAACTCGAAGGTCAGGTGCGTCTCGTCGATCAGGTACTCAGGCGCCTGATAGTCCTTCAGGTAGATCATCTTCGGTTGTTCGGTGCGCATACTGGAATCCTTACTGATGCACGGCGAGCTGGTAAGCCGTGTATTTACGAATATTGATCACGCCGGTGTCGAAAATCAGGTACTGGCCCTTGATCCCCAGCAGCGTGCCTTCGGCAATCGGGTTCTTGTCCAGGTTGAAGCTGACAATCTTGGCCGGGTATTGCTCGACCGGATAGCGGATCTCGAGCGGTTCGACATCGGTAATGGTCTGGATTGCTTGCAGGCCAAATCGTTCCTGCAAACCTTGCAAACCTGGCGCACAACTTTCAAACAGCTGATCGCGAACCTGCGCCAGATCCACCGATACCGCATCGCCCTTGAGTAAAGCACGCCAGTTGGTCTTGTCGGCTACCTGGCTGCGGAACAGGTCTTCGACGAAGCCTGACTGCTGACGGGTCGCGACGCGCATGATCGGCAAGGCCTGGCTGGCGCCCTGATCGAGCCAACGAGTGGGCAGTTGCGTGGCGCGGGTGATGCCGACCTTGATCCCCGACGAATTGGCCAGATACACCACATGATCGGTCATGCAGAATTTTTCGCCCCACGCAGGCTCACGGCAGGTGCCGGCGTCGTAGTGGCAACGCTCCGGGCTCATGATGCAGAGGTCGCATTGGGCCAGTTTGGTCATGCACGGGTAGCAGTAACCCTGGCTGAAACTGGTTTTGGTCTTGCGTCCGCAATGGGTGCAGTGGATCGCTCCCAGGTATTCCAGGCGCACCGTGGTGCCGATCAACGGATTGACCGGTACCTCGGCGTCGCCCAGACGAAAAGCGTACTGAACGTTCGGCCCGTCAAGGCGCGCCGACATTTTGCTGATTGCACCGCGGCCAATCTCGATCAATGGACGGCATCCGATTTGAACAGAATGTTTGGCACTTCAATCGACTTCGACTCGCATTCCTGCGGGCCCATGTAGCCGGTGCGTTCTTCCTCGGGCAGGTTCTGGATTTCCCAGGCGATCATCGCTTGCAGGGACAGTTCGCGCTGCTCGGCGGTGAGTTTGCCACCGTCGGACCATTTGCCGATTTCCACCGCCAGTTTCAGGCTCTGGTAGATATCCGGGGTGATGTTTTTGATCATTTCGTTAAAAGAGGACATCAAGGGCTCCGCGCTCTTTAATCACATAGCTTATTTGGAAGTCAGTTTACGGCGGTTGTACAAACCGCCCAACAAACCGGTGAAGCATCCGATGAGTAACCCGCTGACGTGGGCCGCGTTGGCAATCTGGCCGAAGCCGATCATCGAGATCAGCCCCGACAGGCACACCAGCAACCACACCAGCATCATCACCAACACCCCTCGGGGCAGGCGATACGCCGGGTTCGGCGACAGAACCTGGAAGATCCAGCAATGCCCGAGCAGGCCGTACAGCACCCCCGACAACCCGCCAAACAGGCTCGGGCCGCTGAAAAGGTATTGGGTATAGTTGGACACCAGGCTGAACAGCAGCGTCAGGCCGATCAGGTTGATGCTGCCCTGCCGCGACTCGATGCGCCGCCCCAGTTCCCAGTACCACATGCCGTTCATGGCCAGGTGCAGGATGCCAAAGTGGATCAGCATCGGCGTGACCAGACGCCACCACTGCCCCGCCGCCAGGCTGTCGGCCAATGGCGTGAAATGGATGTACTCGCCGACCACACGGAAATCGAGGAAGGTCAGCCAGCGTATCGTGTCGAGGTTATCGCCCAGCAGCGTCACCATGGCGACGATCAGGCTCAGCAACAGCACCAACGCCGTAGCCTTGCTGTAGCGCAACTGCTCGACGAAGCCCGGACGCGGCTGCGTCTGCGCGATCGGGATATCCAGTTGCTGATCGGGGTCACCCGCCGGAAAGCGTTCGTACAATGAGCGCACGTCTTCGCTGATGCTGGCCGGCACCCACAGCACTTGCTCGCCCGCCTCTTCGCTGACCCGGTGGGGCACTTGCATGCGTTGCAGCAGTTTGACGAACCCGCTCAAATCCACCGCCAGAGGCAGACGCAATACCGCCACCGCCGTCATTGCAGCACCTCCGGACGCTCGACATCGACCCAGACAAATTTATGCGGGTCGAGACGGGTTTCCTGATCCAGACGATAAGCGACCAGTTTGCCGTAGAGCACCGCGCTGTAATCCAGGCACGCCAGGTTCGGGCGGATCGGCGCCGGTTTGCCGCTGCGCCAGTAGTGGCCGACGAACAACAACGGCTCATCGACGCCGTAGCGCAGCAAGTTGTCTTTTTCGCTGGACGACAGCGGCGTGCGGGCCACTGGCTCAGGCAAGGCGTCGGGCTGGAACACGATATCTCCGTAGGTTTGCGGGTCGTCTTCCCAGAATTTGGTGCGGAAAAACGAGCGCGTCAGGCCATCGCCGCTGGTCATGGTCAACCCGTGGGGCAAGCGCATGTCGGTGCCGCGCAACAGGCGATCGAACACGGTGCAGGCAAAACTGCCCGGCACCGCGGAGGCCTGGAGGAAGTGCTCATCGATGCAACCGTCGGGGAACAACCCGCGCAACGGCTCGATCAGGCCGGCGTCCCAACAGGCATGCACTACCCGAAAGCGCCCGGCATCGACGAACAGAGGCAATTCATAGAACCATTGCAGAAAGTCATGCCAATCTTCGGGATGATCCTCAAACTGAGTCAGGGTTTCCTTGAGCAGGCGACCGTGGCGCGGCGTATGTTCGCGCACGAACTGCTGGCCGCTGCCCGGCAGCGCCGGCGTGCTCCAGCCGAGGGCGTTGAATTCATGGTTGCCCATGATGCACAGCGCCTGCCCGGCTTCGACCATGTCGTGGACGATGTGCAGCGCCTCGCGAATCCGCGGGCCGCGGTCGATGATGTCGCCGAGGAACACCGCCATGCGCGACGGATGCCGCCAGACGCCAGCCTGTTTGTGATAACCGAGCCGGTCGAGCAAGTGCTCAAGGGTCAGAGCGCAACCGTGCACGTCACCGATCAGGTCGTAGCTACGCGCGGGATCGAGCATCAGTCGCCTCCACCACCCAACTTGCTGCCCCAGCCGAGCTTGGTCCGGCAGACTTCATAGTAGTTGTGGTCGAGCGGGTGAATCAGCCGCAGCTTCTGCGCTTTCTTGCTGATGGTAATGGTGTCACCGGGCGCGCAGGTGAAGTGATTCTGCCCGTCACAGGAAACTTGCGGGTAAATCTGCATATCTTTGGACACGACGATTTTCAGCTCACTGTTGCCATCGACCACGATCGGTCTACCTGACAAGGTATGGGGGTACATCGGCACAATCACAATAGCGTCGAGCTTGGGATGCATGATCGGGCCGCCCGCCGACAGCGCGTAGGCGGTTGATCCGGTCGGTGTGGCGACGATCAGGCCGTCAGCCTTCTGGCTGCAGACGAACTGGCCGTCGATGTACAACTCGAACTCGATCATCCGCGTCGATTTGCCGGGGTGCAGCACCACGTCGTTCAGCGCATCGCCCTGGCCGATGGCCTCGGCGTGGCGCCGGACTTCGGCTTGCAGCAGGAAGCGGTTTTCTACCAGATAGTGGCCGTCGAGCACTTCGGCGACTTTGACTTCCAGCTCATCGGGGCGAATATCGGTCAGGAACCCCAGGCTGCCCCGGTTGATGCCGAGCACCGGAATATTGTGTCGGGCCAGCGCCCGGGCGGCACCCAGCAGGCTGCCGTCGCCACCGACCACAATCACCATGTCACAGACTTCACCGAGCATCTTGCGCGACGAGGTTTGCAGGCCATGACCCGGCAGGACTTCGGCGATGGTGTCTTCGAGGATCACGTGCAGGTGACGATCGAGCAGAAACCGTTTCAGTCGGCGGACGGTATCCAGCACCTGAGAACTGCCCAGGCGACCGATGATGCCGATATTACGAAATTGCTCCATGGGGCTCCTATTAGGATGCGGAGGGCCTGCGACGGCGAAAAACACGATTATGGGCGAAAGCGCGGCGTAGACAAAACCCTTTCAGCCACGACGGTGCGCTCGCGTTTCGGGCTATGCTCGCAAGATGATCCTATTTCCAGATTTGCTCCAGTTACCTCACCAGTTGCGCCACCCCGAAGTGCGCGACCTGGCTTGGGTCATCCTCGCGCCGCCGATGCTCAGCGTCACCCCGTGGCCGCAGCGTCATCCGCTGGCGGGCAGCGACTGGGTGCAGGCACCGGAGCGCCTGGAACACTGGCTCCGGCAACTGGATCGCGACAGCTACGACTTGCTGCACTGGCTGGCCCAGGCCAGGACCCGGCGCCTGGGTCTGTACTACGAGCGGCTGTGGCAATACGCCGTGCGGCACGCGCCGGGCATCGAACTGATCGCCGCCAATATGCCGATCCGCCGTGAAGGCCACACCCTGGGTGAGCTGGACATGCTGCTGCGTGATCGCGATGGCGTGCATCACCTGGAACTGGCGATCAAGCTCTATCTGGGGCCACAGAATGGTGACGGCCATGACACCGCGCAGTGGCTCGGACCGGGTTGTCATGATCGGCTCGACCGTAAACTCAAGCACCTGAGCCAGCATCAATTACCGATTTCCGCGCGGGCGGAGAGCCGTGCAGTGCTGGCGTCGCTGGATATCCAGCAGTTCAGCGCGCATTTGTGGCTGGGCGGTTATCTGCTCTATCCCTGGCCGGGACAGTCCGAGTCACCGAGCGGCGCGCACCCTCAACATTTGCGCGGTAGCTGGCTGCATCAGAAGGACTGGGCGGACTTTGTCGTGCAACGCCCGTTCGGCCGCTGGCAACCCCTGCCCCGCCATGCCTGGCTGGCGCCGGCGCACTATCCCGAAGAGCAGACCTGGAACGTTGAACAACTGAATGCGTGGCTGAGCGATCTGGACCCGCTGGCACCGGCGCAGTTGATGGTGCGGCTGACAGAGAATGGCGAAGGAGATTGGGAAGAAGCCGAGCGGCTGTTTCTGGTGTCCGATCTTTGGCCGAATGTGCCGGGCAATGGTTGAGTTTTTGTGGCGAATGGACTGGCCCTATCGCGAGCAGGCTCGCTCCCACATTGGATCTCCGTATGGCGAAGATCCTTGTGGGAGCGAGCCTGCTCGCGATAGGGTCGACACGGTTCAGATAGACAACCGCAACGCCAGCGCCGCCGGCGTCACCATCAACACAGTCCCGACCTACAGGTTCGGCAGCTGCTACAAGGGAAAGGTCACTGCTTTTTATGCTGCTCAACCCACAGCGCATACGCATCGATGAATTTTTGCAGAAACGGCCTGACCGACTCCGACAACTTGCCCGCCTCGTCGAATGCTGAACCAGCGCCACCCAGGTAGGCCTCCGGTTGCTGCATGCACGGCACATTGAGAAACACCATGGACTGGCGCACGTTGTGGTTGGCGCCAAATCCGCCGACGGCGCCCGGTGAAGCGCTGATCACCGCACCCGGCTTGCCGTTCCAGGCGCTCTTGCCATAAGGGCGCGACCCCACGTCAATCGCATTCTTCAATGGCGCCGGTACCGAACGGTTATATTCCGGGGTCACGAACAGCACCGCGTCGGATGAACTCACTTGTTGTCGGAAAGTGCTGTAGGCTGCCGGCGGTGATTCGCCATCGATGTCTTCGTTGTAGAGCGGCAAATCGCCGATTTCGACGATGTTCAGCTTCAGATTGGCAGGCGCCAGCTCGGCCAGCGCCAGCGCGACCTTGCGGTTGATCGATGCTTTTCTCAGGCTGCCGACCAGAACGGCGATCTCGTAGACGTTGCTCATGGAAGATTCTCGACTGTCCGATGGGAAGAGCTTCTAGTTATAGATGATCAAATGACGATTCAACCAGCGGGCGACGGAAAAACACCGCCCCTGACTATTTTTTTCCTGTAGGAAAACTTACCTCGCCCAACCACGGTCTACAGAACCGCAAATTGAGTGATTTATCTCCAGAGGTTCTAAGCAGATGGCAGCAGTACTCGTCGGTCAGTTCCATGCAAGAGACGCGGAAGGCCGCGTTTATTCCGTGCATGAGTTCCAGGAATCCACCCCGTCGCACGACGGCCTCGCCGGCTCGGTGCCTGTCACCACCTATAAGCTGGCCATTGGCGACCGGCTCAACAAACTCGACGGCAACGAATTTGTGCTGGTGCAATCGGGCGTCACCCTCACTCGCGAACCTGAACCGAACGTGGCCTCATAACTCGCTGTTATGAGCAGAAGTCATATGCGCGCACTTGAGTTAGGATTCAGTGACTGACTCCCTCACCTGCTGAACATGGACTTCACGCATGCGTTTACGTCATATCGAAGTGATCCAGGCGCTCCTGCAGACCGGTCACCTGGGCACCGCCGCCGAATGGCTGCAGCTGCCAGTGGCCGAGGTTGAACGCACCCTGCGGGATGCCGAGGATCAGTTGGGTTTCATGCTGTTTGCCAGCGTGCGTGGTCGTCTGCAAGCCACGCGCGAAGCACGGGAGCTGCAAGTCGAGATCGCCCACGTCTACGAAGCCCTTGAGCCGGTCCAGCGACTGGCCAGCAGCCTCAAGCAATATTTGGCCCCGCCCCTGCGCATCATCTGCACCCCGCCGTTGGCACAACACCTGTTGCCACACAGCATCGCGGCCCTGCGCCGACGCCTCCCCGACGCACCTTGCACCCTCCTGAGCCAGCCGACCGGCGCGATTGTCAGAAGCCTGCTGCTGCGTGAAAGCGATCTGGGCCTGAGCCTGCATGACCCGGACCACGCCGATATCCATTGCCAGGTCATCGCTCAAGGCAAGCTCCAGCTACTGGCACCCCATGGCTGGCTGCAACCGAAACAGAAGTACATCTCGCTACAGGACCTGGCCGGCCAGTCGATGGTTGGCCTGGAAGGTCACGATCCGTTAAGCCCGGCACTGGACAACAAGCTGCATGCGCTGCGCCCTGCCCCGGTCATTCAGACACGGGTACAGACTCATCAGATGATGCGCAGCATGGTCGAGGCCGGTGAAGGTCTGGCGATCGTCGACCCATTTACCGCCCTCGGCGCCAAATCGGCCGGGCTCGATGCCTGCCCGCTGGCGCCTGCCGTGCCGATCAGCGTGTATGCCTTGAGCCTGAAGAGCGCCGAGCCCTCTGCGGCCGTTCAAGCGCTGCTGGACATCATCACGGAACAAGCCGTGGCGATGCTGGCGAGCTGAGCGGGTTTTCCAGCGGATTATCGAATAATCGATACCAGAACAATGCCATTTCAGCGGTATTCGGATCGATTCCGCGATAGCGCAAGTGATCGATTCCGCCGACCACATAGCCACAGCGCTCATAAAGCCGACAGGCGCCCAGGTTGTTGTTCTGGGTTTCCAACATGATGCCCGGCAGTTTTTTCTTGCGACTCCAGAACTGCGCCACGTCGAGCAACGCCCTGGCCACGCCATGACGGCGTGCCGGCGCATGCACCGCCAATTCATCGATATGGGCGAAGCCGTTCCAGTTGGTGCTGACCACTAAATGCCCCACCGGCTCGTCATCCAGATAGGCCATGAAAATTTCACTGTCGGCGGCATCGCGAAAACTGCTGAATTCCTCGGGATCAATGCCGTAACACTTGCGATACGGGGTGATTGGCGTCACCGGCCACTGCGCCACCGGCTTACCGATTTGCGCGGCACCATAGGCGGCGACTTCAAAACTGAAATCACTGCCCCAGATATAAGCCGCAAACCCCTCATCGGCGACACGCACCGAGAGGCCTGGGTATTTGGGATTCATGACTGGTTGCATACTCGGAAAGGTCCTCATTCCTTGATGCAATCGACGGTGTAATGCCGTCCATTGCCCTCGTCTTCGTGTTGCAAGCCATGCACATCGGCGACAAATCCGGGAAAGCTGCTGTCGAACGTACGGGCAAACTTCAGGTAATCGATGATCGAACGGGTCGACTCGGTGAACCGCTCGCCGGGCATGATCAACGGGATCCCCGGCGGGTATGGCACCAGCATTACCGCTGCGATCCGCCCGTCCAGAGCATCGATCGAAACAGCCTCAACCTCCCCGCGTACTAATTGATCATAGGCGTCCGCCGGCTTCATCGCGACTTCCGGCAGTACGGTGTACATGCGTTTGAGGTGTTTGGCCGTGGCATTGCTGCGATAACAGGCGTGCAATTGATCACACAGATCGCGCAAACCCATGCCTTGATAACGGGCAATATTGTGTTGTGCCACGCACGGCAGGCAGGTGGCCAGACTGACATTGGCGTCGTAACTGCGCTTGAACTCCAGCAACTCGGTCAGCAGCGTGCTCCATTTGCCCTTGGTGATGCCCATGGAGAACAGCACCAGGAACGAATACAGCCCGGTCTTTTCCACGACCAGTCCGCGTTCCCAGAGGAATTTGCTGACCACCGCCGCCGGAATACCCCGCGCGCTCAGGGCACCGCCCGCCGTCAAACCCGGCATCACCAGCGTGACCTTGATCGGATCGAGCAGCACGTAGTCGTCGGTCACGCCGCCAAAGCCGTGCCAATCGGCGTCGGGTTGCAGCAACCAGTCTTCGGTGACTACCTGTTCGATACCTTCGGCCGAGGGTGGTTGCCAGATGGAAAACCACCAGTCATCGGCGGCGATGTGCTGACGCAGATTGGCCAGGGCCCGGCGAAAGCTCAGGGCCTCGTCGAACATTTCCTGCAACAGCGAACGGCCAGCCGGCCCTTCCATCATCGCCGAGGCCACGTCCAGCGAAGCAATGATGCTGTACTGCGGCGAGGTCGAGATGTGCATCATGAACGCTTCGTTGAAACGGTCGCGATCGAGCTGCCGCGCACCGCCGTCCTGAACGTGAATCATCGACGCCTGACTGAACGCCGCCAGCAATTTGTGCGTGGAGTGCGTAGTGAACACCAGCGGGCTGTCTTCACTGCGAGAGGTGCCCATGCCGTAACGGCCGGCGAAGAACTCATGAAATGCTGCGTAGGCGTACCAGGCCTCGTCGAAATGCAAGACCTCGACGCTGTTGCCCAGGCTCTGCTTGATCAATTCGGCGTTGTAACAGAGGCCGTCGTAAGTCGAATTGGTCACCACCGCCAACTTGACCTTGGGTTCGCGGCCCTTGGTCAGCGGGCTGGCTTCGATCTTGGCCTGGATCGATTCACGGCTGAATTCGCTCAACGGAATCGGGCCGATAATTCCCAGCTCATTGCGTTCCGGGCACAGGTACAGCGGAATCGCGCCGGTCATGATGATCGAATGCAGCACCGACTTGTGGCAGTTGCGATCCACCAGCACCAGGTCATCGCGGGCCACCATGGAATGCCAGACGATCTTGTTGGCGGTCGAGGTGCCATTGATCACGAAAAAGGTGTGATCGGCGCCGAAATTACGCGCGGCTCTCGCTTCCGCTTCGGCCAGCGGGCCGGTGTGATCGAGCAGCGAACCGAGTTCCGGTACCGACACCGACAAATCCGAACGCAGGGTGTTTTCCCCGAAAAACTGGTGAAACGCCTGCCCCACCGGACTCTTGTGATACGCCACACCGCCGCCATGGCCGGGGGTGTGCCAGGAATAATTGGAATCGGCGGTGTGCTGCACCAGCGCCTTGAAAAACGGCGGCAACAGACCGTCCAGATATTTGCGCGCCGCGCGGGCAACCTGACGGGCAAGGAAGGGCACGGTGTCTTCGAACAAATAAAGAATGCCGCGCAGTTGATTGAGCTCGGCCATGGCGTCAGCCGGGGCATTTTCCAGGGTCACCTGTTCGCCCAGGGCAAAGATCGGCAGGTCCGGCGCCCTAACCCGTGCCAGGCGGATCAGCTCCGCCATGTTATGCAGAAGATGAGCATTGGTGCTGGCGTCTTCGGCGGCAATCAACATGCAAGAGAGGCCGTGATGGGTCGAGGCGACCAGACGCCCTTCGTTGTAATCGACCGCCGAGACGATGCTGAAGCCTTCCTGCTCCAGCTCCCGGGCGATGCCACGCACACGATCACCGGCAACGGTGTCGGCCTTGATGTCGCGGTGGACGATCAGGACCGGAAATTTCAAATCTTTATACATGGTGCTCGGTGTCCTGAGACGGCAGACCGTGGCCTGCCAATAACCTCAGGGTAGAGGGTTGGAGCGCATGTGGCGAGGGGGATGCCCTGAAGTGGGGCGTGGATGCGTGTGAAGATCAAAAGATCGCAGCCTGCGGCAGCTCCTACAGGATCGGGGCCACCGTTGATTTGATGGCCGACACGGTTGGCGTAGGAGCTGCCGAAGGCTGCGATCTTTTCAGGCCTGAGCCTTGGCCTCAGCCAATTGTTGCCAAAGCGACGGAGCACCAGCGGATTTTGCGATGGCCTCCAGGCGCGCAATGTGCTGGGCCAGATCTTCTTCACTGGCGCGGATGATCCGGATCGGCTGACGATCGGCCGGCAGACGACGGATTTCGGTGGCGGAGTTATCCGCGCCCTCACCTGAACCATTGCCATCGGACGCGTTACCGGCCAGCGACAGGCTGGTCTGGCCGCCGGTCATGGTCAGGTAGACGTCGGCGAGAATCTCGGAGTCGAGCAAGGCGCCGTGCAGCTCACGGCCGGAGTTGTCGACGCCATAGCGTTTGCACAAGGCGTCGAGGCTGTTGCGCTGCCCCGGGTGACGTTCCCGGGCCATCATCAGGGTGTCGAGGATCGAGCAGTGTTGCGTGATGTCCGCGCGATCGTGGTGGCCCATCAGGGCGAATTCGTTGTTGATGAAGCCAACGTCGAACGCCGCGTTATGGATGATCAGCTGTGCGCCCTTGATGAATTCGAAAAACTCATCGGCCACTTCAGTGAAACGCGGTTTGCCCACCAGGAATTCATTAGTGATGCCGTGGACGCCGATGGCGCCTTCGTCACTCTCGCGATCCGGTTGCAGGTAAACGTGGAAATGCCGGCCGGTCAGGCGCCGACCGATCAACTCGACACAACCGATTTCGATAATCCGGTGGCCGTCGGTCACCGGCATGCCGGTGGTTTCGGTATCGAGTACAACGGATCTGGTGGCCATCAGTGCTCAGCTCTCAACGGGTCAATCGTGCAAAAACGGCGATGTTAACACGCTCGCGAGATCGAGCGCGCGCCGCCACATAACCGGCACTGATGTTGTGAACACGGCCCTTGTAGGAGCTGCCGAAGGCTGCGATCTTTTGGCGGTTTCGGAATTGCCGAAGATCAAGATCAAAAGATCGCAGCCTTCGGCAGCTCCTACAGGGGCGCGCGGTCCCAGGCGGCATTCCCGCCCAGAGGGTGGGAACGATCATGACGGGGGAATTGCGCGGTTTTAGGCCTGCTTGTACCCACGCACTTCATCAACGCCACGGTTGGCCAGTTGGTCGGCCCGTTCGTTGCCATGATGGCCGATGTGCCCGCGCACCCATTTCCAGGTGACGTTGTGGCGGTTGACCTGCTCGTCGAGCAGCTTCCACAGATCGGCGTTTTTCACCGGCTCCTTGGCCGCGGTTTTCCAGCCGCGTTTCTTCCAGTTGGCCATCCACTCGTTGATGCCTTTCATCACGTACTGGGAGTCGGTCACCAGCAGTACGTCGCAGGAACGCTTGAGCTCTTCCAGGCCACGGATCGCGCCCATCAACTCCATGCGGTTGTTTGTGGTGTTGGCTTCGCCGCCCCAGAGTTCCTTTTCAACGCCCTTGCACACCAGCAATGCACCCCAGCCGCCCGGGCCAGGGTTGCCCTTACAGGCGCCATCGGTGAAGAGTTCTACGCTATCGCTCATGCCAATCTATCCAGAAAATGCGGTGGCTCGCCGATCGGTGACCGACGATGCCCGAGGCCGGGGCGAACCCGGCCGGGAAAATAAAATGTGTATTACGGTTCGAGGTGACGACGGTTGACCTTGGCCATCGGCAAGGGAATCAGTTTGCCCATCGGTTCGCGCCGTTCCTGACGCACCGGCCGCAGGCCCACCACAATCTTGCGCGCGACCAATAAATAGAAGCCACCACCCGACAACTGCCAGTCACCGGCCTTGCGCTCCCAACCGGCCAGACGGGCTTGCCAGGCAGGCGACGCAAGCGGCGGACGATAGCACCCGAAGCGGCGTTTCTCCAGCGCGAAGCCCAGCAGATTCAGCCAGTCGCCAACCCGCGACGGCGAAATGCAACGGGCCTTGCGCAAGGCGTCATGGGCGAACACATGACGCAGGCCCCAACTGCTCCAGGGGTTGATCCCGACAATCAGCAGATGCCCGCCGGGCCGAACGCTGCTCGCCGCTTCGCGCAGCAAACCGTGGGGCGACAGGCAGAAATCCAGCCCGTGCTGCAACACCACCACATCGGCGGCGTGCTCGCTCAAAGGCCAGGCCTGCTCTTCGCAAACGATCTCCACACCCGGCAACGGCGCACCGAGCCGCACATTGCGCTGGACCTGCGGCGCCGACGGCGGCGTCTGCGCCGAAGGGCCGTAATGCACCAGGTAGCCGCCGAAGAAGCGCCCCAACTCGTCTTCGAGCATGCGTCGTTCTTCGTCCAGCAGAAATTGCCCGATGGGGCCGGACAGCCATTCACGGGCCGCGCTGATCAATGTCAGCCACTCAGGATCGGCCTGAGCGAACGCTTTATCGGTCATTGCATTCTCCAACGCGCCAGGAAGTTCTAAGATGCGCCAATGTTTTCCGCTTGGCGAATCCGACGATGATACAGATCAGTGCCCTGCCCGCCTTCACCGACAACTACATCTGGTTGTTACAAGACCACAGCACCCAGCGCTGCGCCGTGGTCGATCCGGGCGATGCCGCGCCAGTACAAGCCTGGCTCGCGGCGCACACAGGTTGGGTGTTAAGCGATATTTTGATCACTCATCACCATCATGACCATGTCGGCGGCGTCGAGCGGCTGAAAAAAGCGACAGACGCGACAGTCTACGGCCCGGCCAGCGAAAGCATCCCGGCGCGGGACGTGGCACTCAAGGACAATGACCGCATCAGCGTGCTGGGCTGGGACTTCGAAGTCATCGAAGTACCAGGCCATACCCTCGGACACATTGCCTTTTATCACCAGGGCCATTTGTTTTGCGGTGACACCCTGTTCGCCGCCGGTTGCGGGCGCCTGTTCGAAGGCACGCCGGAGCAAATGCATCACTCGCTGAGCCGCCTCGCGGCGCTGCCCGAAGACACGCTGGTCTACTGCACTCACGAATACACCCTGAGCAACCTGAAGTTTGCCGCAGCGGTCGAACCGGGCAATCCGGACACCGCCGCACGTCTGGAAAAAGTCACCGCACAACGTGAAGCCGGAATCATGACGCTGCCCTCTACTCTGGCGCTTGAAAAGCGTACCAACCCGTTTTTGCGTGTCGACGAAACATCCGTTAAAGAAAAAGTGGACGAACGGAATGGAACCCAAAACCGGGCTCCGAGTGCGGTTTTTGCTGCTCTACGCGCTTGGAAAGATAAGTTCTAAGTAGCCATCACGTTGGTACAAAAATTCTGAATGGTTGACCGCAGGGGGTGCGCTTTCTAGAATCGCCCGACATTTTTGCCCGGAACTTACTTCCAGCCAATGTCGTCACCTATTCGTAAAGCCATCAATTCAGACGCATTGACCCGCTTGGCTCAAGCCATCGCGGTGGCTGTGTCCGCCACTTTGGCGGGCTGTTCCAGCCATGTGCCGCAGACCGAAGCGACACACACTCCGAACATCGCCGCTCGAGCCAAGCAAAAACCTGTCTGGCTCAGCGAAAAACCAACACCGCAAATTCCACAGGACGTCTGGGAGCGCATGCGCCAGGGCTTCCAGTTGCAGGACAACCTGGGCGTCAACCCGCGCATCGAGCAACAGCGCCTGTGGTTCGCCAGTAATCCGTCCTTCCTCGAAAACGCCGGCGAACGCGGCAGCCTTTACATTCACTACATCGTCGAACGCCTTGAAGAACGCAACATGCCGCTGGAACTGGCGCTATTGCCGGTGATTGAAAGCGCCTACAACCCGATGGCCTATTCCCGGGCCGATGCGGTTGGCTTGTGGCAATTCATCCCTTCCACCGGGCGTTACTTCAACCTGCGTCAAACCCGTTTCTATGATGGCCGTCGCGATATCACCGCCTCGACCACCGCGGCCATGGATTACCTGACCCGCCTGCACGACATGTTCAACGGCGACTGGCTGCTGGCCCTGGCGGCGTACAACGCCGGCGAAGGCACGGTCAGCCGGGCCATCGAGCGCAACGAACGACTCGGCCTGCCGACCGACTACTGGAACCTGCCGCTACCAGCGGAAACCCAGGCCTATGTGCCGAAGCTGCTGGCCCTGTCGCAAGTGGTCCTGGCGCCCGACGCCTATGGCGTGAACCTCAACCCGATCGCCAATGAACCGTACTTCCAGGTCGTCGAAATCAACCAGCGCATGGACCTGTCCAAGGTTGCCGCCGTCGCCAATATCGACGAAGACGAACTGTTCCAGCTCAACCCGGCCTTCAAGCAGCGCACCACCATCGACGGCCCCCAGCATCTGCTGGTGCCAACGTCCAAGGCGCAACTGCTGACCGCCAGCCTGTCGACCATGCGTCCTGAAGAGTTGATCAGCCAGCGATCGCTCAAGCCGGTGTTCGAAGGGGCAGACGACAGCGAAATCGCCAGCCTCAAGCGCGCCTATCGGGTCAAACGCGGCGACAATCTGGGCACCATCGCCAAGGCCAACAAGGTCGACATCAAGGACCTGCAACGCTGGAACAAACTGACCGGCAAGAACCTCAAGGTCGGCCAGACCCTGGTGATGCAGGACACCGCCAAGGGCAAATCCGGGCGCGTCAACACCGTGGTCGCGGCGAACAGCAAGACCAACGGCAAGGTAACCAACAAAACGCAACAGACCCAATACAAGGTCAAGCAAGGCGACTCGCTGTACATGGTCGCCAAACGCTTCAACGTTGAAATGCAGCACCTCAAGCGCTGGAACCCTCGGGTTGGCCAGGCGCTGAAACCGGGGCAGATGCTGACGGTTGCTTCGCCGCATTAAGATTGATGTGATGCCGAAAAGATCGCAGCCTTCGGCAGCTCCTACAGATAATGCGTACATCCAATCAATCGCGGGTGTACCTGATCGGTGTAGGAGCTGCCGCAGGCTGCGATTTTTTTCGACCCGCCCCCGCATTAAGCCCTCGTTAACCCCCCGTCTTTTTCCTGTCGATACAAGCTGTTACTGTACGGCCCACAAAGCCCAAGCCGCCTGGATCGGATCTCTGACTTGAAGCGTCCCCTCCTCCTGCTCCTGATCAGCCTGGCCTTGAGCTCCCCCGCAAGCGCAATGATCAGCGAAAGCCATGGTTATGCGCAGTTCGGCACGCTCAAGTACCCGGCCAGATTTACCCACTTCGACTGGGTCAACCCGCAAGCGCCCAAGGGCGGTACGTTGCGGGTGATGGCGTTTGGCACCTTCGATACGCTCAACCCATACACCTTCAAGGGTTCGAGCCCGGTTTCCACCGCCAACTTCCTGCAATACGGCATCAACGAACTCAATGAACCGTTGATGGTCGGCACCGGCCAATACGCGCCGTCCGGCGATGAGCCGACCTCCAGTTATGGCCTGATTGCCCAATCGGTGGAATACAGCGAGGACCGCAGCTGGGTGGTGTTCAACCTGCGCCCCGAAGCGCGTTTCCACGATGGCACGCCGATCACCGCTTACGACGTGGCGTTCTCTTACCGTTTGCTGCTCAAGGAAGGTCACCCGCAATACCGCACCAACCTTCAGGAAGTGTCGCGGGTCGATATCCTCAACCCACGGCGCATCCGTTTCGTCTTCAAACGCGCCGGTAATCCGCTGCTGATCCTGCGCTTGGGCGAGTTGCCGGTGCTGCCCCAGCATTACTGGGAAGGTCGCGATTTCAAGGCCACCACGTTCGACCCGCCATTGGGCAGCGGGCCGTATCGCATCACCTCGGTAACGCCCGGGCGGCAGATCGTCTTCGAACGGGTCAAGGATTACTGGGGCAAAGACCTGCCGGTCAATCGCGGCAAGTACAATGTCGATCGCATGGAAGTCGAGTTCTACCGTGACAGCGACGTGGCTTTCGAAGCGTTCAAGGCCGGTGAGTTCGACATCTACATCGAACACCAGGCGAAGAACTGGGCCAACGGTTACAACTTCCCGGCCGTGCGCCGTGGCGATGTGATCAAGGCGCAAATCGCGCACCAGATCCCGACCCAGAGCCAGGGCCTGTTCATGAACAGCCGGCGGCCAACTTTCGCCGAGGCCAAGGTCCGCGAAGCGCTGGGGCTGATGTTCGATTTCGAGTGGACCAACCGCACGCTGTTCAGCGGCGCCTACAAACGCGCCATGAGTTATTACCCCAACAGCGAGTTCTCCGCGACCGGGCTACCGGTCGGTCATGAGTGGCTGCTGCTCAAGCCCTATCGCGATCAGTTGCCCGCCAAGCTGCTCACCGAGCCGTTCAGCCTGCCGCAGACCGAAGGCCGCGGCATTCCGCGGGAAACCATGCGCAAGGCCCTGGAGCTGCTCGCCGAGGCCGGCTGGAAGCTCAGCGGCCAGCGACTACAGAACAGCATCGGCCAACCGTTGCGTTTCGAGATCCTGCTGGTCAACCCGAACCTGGAGCGCATCCTTCAGCCTTACGTCGAGAACCTCGCCAGCATCGGCATCGACGCACGGCTGCGCACGGTCGATCGCGCCCAGTACAAACAGCGCCTCGATCAGTTCGATTTCGACATGATCCTGATGACCCTCAACCAGACCCTCAGCCCGGGCCTGGAACAATGGCAGTACTTCCACTCCAGCCAGGTCGGGGTCAAGGGCAGCAAGAATTACGCAGGTATCGCCAACCCGGTGGTCGACCATTTGCTTGAACAACTGCTCGCCGCCCAGACCCGTGATGCACAAGTCGCCGCCGGCAAGGCGCTCGACCGGGTGCTGCTGTGGCAGCACTACATCATTCCCAACTGGTACCTCAATTATCACCGCCTGGCCTACCGCAACCGGTTCGCCTTCGTCACCACGCCGCCCTACACCCTGGGCCTGAGCGCGTGGTGGCTGAAATCTTCGGAGAAAGATCGATGAAACCCGTACGCGCCCTGCTCTTGCAGGCCAGCGGCCTGTTGTTCGCCGGGCTGGCCTGCGCCGCCCCGCAACATGCCCTGACCCTGTACAACGAGCCGCCGAAATACCCGGCCGATTTCAAACATTTCGATTACGTGAACCCCGACGCGCCCAAGGGCGGGATCTTTCGCCAGGCCGGGTTCGGTGGCTTCGACAGCCTCAACCCGTTCATCAACAAAGGCGTGCCGGCCGACGACATCAGCATGATCTACGACACCCTGGCCAAACAGGGCCTGGATGAGCCGTTTACCGAATATGGCCTGATCGCCGGCAAAATCGAAAAAGCTCCGGACAACAGTTGGGTGCGCTTCTACCTGCGTCCCGAAGCACGCTTCCACGACGGCCATCCGGTGCGTGCCGAAGATGTGGTGTTCAGCTTCCAGACCCTGATCAAGGACGGCGCCCCGCTCTTCCGCGGCTATTACAGCGACGTGGAGGAAGTGGTCGCCGAAGACCCGCTCAAAGTGCTGTTCAAGTTCAAGCACAATAACAACCGTGAATTGCCGCTGATCCTCGGCCAATTGCCGGTGCTGCCCAAGCATTGGTGGGCCACCCGCGATTTCAACAAGGGCAACCTGGAACTGCCGCTGGGCAGCGGCCCGTACAAGGTCAGCGAAGTCAAGGCTGGGCGGTCGGTGCGCTATGAGCGGGTCAAGGATTACTGGGGCAAGGATCTGCCGGTCAATCGCGGCTTCTACAACTTCGACGTGCTGACCACTGACTACTACCGCGACAACACCGTCGCGCTGGAAGCGCTCAAGGCCGGTCAGTTCGACTACTGGCTGGAATCGGCCGCGAAAAACTGGGCCAAGGCCTACAACATTCCGGCGGTGGCCGAAGGTCGGCTGATCAAGGAAGAAATCCCGAACGGCAACCCCACCGGCATGCAAGGCTTCGTGTTCAACCTGCGCCGCCCGGTGTTTCAGGATGTGCGTGTGCGTCAGGCACTGACCCTGTTGCTGGACTTCGAATGGACCAACAAGCAACTGTTCAACGGCGCCTACGCGCGCACCCGCAGTTACTTCGAAAACTCGGAAATGGCCGCCACCGGCCTCCCCGACGCCGATCAGTTGGCGATCCTGGACCCATTGCGCGGCAAGATTCCCGAGCAAGTGTTCAGCGAGGCGTTCCAGAACCCGGTGACCGACGCCAGCGGCATGATCCGCACCCAGCAACGCAAGGCCTATCAACTACTGCAAGAAGCCGGCTGGCGGATCGTCGACGACAAAATGGTCGACGCCACCGGCAAACCGGTGACCATCGAATTCCTGCTGGCCCAGACCGAGTTCGAGCGGGTGCTGCTACCGTTCAAGCGCAACCTCAGCGACCTGGGCATCGACCTGGTGATCCGCCGGGTCGACGTCTCGCAATACATCAACCGCGTGCGCTCCCGGGACTTCGACATGATCGTCGGCAGCTTCCCGCAGTCCAACTCGCCGGGTAACGAACAGCGCGAGTTCTGGATGACGGCCGCGGCCGACAAACCCGGCAGCCGCAACTCCATGGGCCTGAAAGACCCGGTGGTGGATCAACTGGTCGAGCAACTGATCAACGCCGATTCGCGGCAAAGCCTGGTCGCCCACGCCAGGGCGCTGGACCGGGTGCTGCAATGGGGCTATTACGTGATCCCCAACTGGCACATCAAGACCTGGCGCGTGGCGTACTGGAACCACATCGGCCACCCGAAGGTTTCGCCCAAATATGACATCGGCATCAATACCTGGTGGGTCAAGCCCGACGCGACATTGCCGATAGAAGTCGAAACCAAACTGCAAGCCGACCCTGCGGGCACGGAGTAATCAGATGCTGGCGTATATTTTTCGGCGACTGCTGCTGATCATCCCGACCCTGCTCGGCATTTTGCTGATCAACTTCGTGATCATCCAGGCCGCCCCCGGTGGGCCGGTGGAACAGATGATCGCCAAGCTCGAAGGCTTCGAAGGCGCCACCAGCCGCATTGCCGGCGGCGGTGCCGAGGTGTCGGTGGCCGGCTCGGCCTATCGTGGGGCGCAAGGCCTGGACCCGGCGCTGGTCAAGGAAATCGAGCACATGTACGGCTTCGATAAATCGGCGCCGGAACGTTTGTGGATCATGATCAAGAACTACGCCACCCTGGATTTCGGCGACAGCTTCTTCCGCGACGCCAAGGTCATCGACCTGATCAAGGAAAAGATGCCGGTATCGATCTCCCTCGGGTTGTGGAGCACGCTGATCATGTACCTGGTGTCGATCCCGCTGGGGATCGCCAAGGCGACGCGACACGGCAGCCACTTCGACGTCTGGACCAGTTCGGCGATCATCGTCGGCTACGCGATCCCGGCGTTCCTGTTTGCCATCTTGCTGATTGTGGTGTTCGCCGGCGGCAGCTATTTCGACTGGTTTCCGTTGCGGGGCCTGACCTCGAACAACTTCGATGAGCTGAGCACTGGCGGCAAGATCCTCGATTACTTCTGGCACCTGGCACTGCCGGTGACCGCATTGGTGATCGGCAACTTCGCAACCATGACCTTGCTGACCAAGAACAGCTTCCTCGATGAAATCAACAAGCAGTATGTAGTCACCGCCAAGGCCAAGGGCCTGACCCGCCACCGCGTGTTGTACGGCCATGTGTTCCGCAACGCCATGCTACTGGTGATCGCCGGTTTCCCCTCGGCGTTCATCGGGATCTTCTTCACCGGCTCGTTGCTGGTGGAAGTGATCTTCTCCCTCGACGGCATGGGACTGATGAGTTTCGAGGCGGCGATCAACCGCGATTACCCGGTGGTCTTCGGCACGCTGTTTATCTTCACCCTGCTGGGGCTGGTGGTGAAATTGATCGGTGACCTGACTTACACCTTTGTCGATCCGCGCATCGACTTCGAAAGCCGGGAGCATTGAGATGAACTTTTCCCCTCTCAATCGCCGACGTTTCGAACTGTTCAAGGCCAACAAACGTGGCTGGTGGTCGTTGTGGCTGTTCCTGATTCTGTTCGGCGCAAGCCTCGGTGCAGAACTGATCGCCAACGACAAACCGCTGGTGGTGCATTACGACAACGCCTGGTACTTCCCGGCCCTCAAGCGCTACCCGGAAACCGCGTTCGGCGGCGAATTCCCGCTGGAAGCCAACTACAAGAGCCCGTACATCCGCGAACTGCTCAAGGCCAAGGACGCCTGGGTGGTGTGGGCGCCGATCCCCTACAGCTACCAGAGCATCAACTACGACCTGAAAGTCCCGGCCCCCGCGCCGCCTTCGGCCGATAACCTGCTGGGCACCGACGATCAGGGCCGCGATGTGCTGGCCCGGGTGATTTATGGCTTCCGGATTTCGGTGCTGTTCGCTTTGACGCTGACCATTCTCAGCTCGATCATCGGCGTGATCGCCGGGGCCTTGCAGGGTTTCTACGGCGGCTGGGTCGATCTGGCCGGGCAGCGTTTTCTGGAGATCTGGTCCGGGTTGCCGGTGCTGTACCTGCTGATCATTCTGGCCAGTTTTGTGCAACCGAATTTCTGGTGGCTGCTGGGGATCATGCTGCTGTTCTCGTGGATGAGCCTGGTGGATGTGGTGCGCGCCGAGTTCCTGCGCGGCCGGAATCTGGAATACGTGCGCGCGGCCCGGGCGCTGGGTATGCAGAATGGTGCGATCATGTTCCGCCACATCCTGCCCAACGCCATGGTCTCGACCATGACCTTCATGCCGTTCATCCTGACCGGCGCCATCGGCACGCTGACCGCCTTGGATTTCCTCGGCTTCGGCCTGCCGCCGGGCGCGCCGTCCCTGGGTGAACTGGTGGCCCAGGGCAAATCCAACCTGCAAGCGCCGTGGCTGGGTATGAGTGCGTTTGCGGTGCTGGCGTTGATGTTGAGTCTGCTGGTGTTCATCGGCGAGTCCGCTCGCGATGCCTTCGACCCGAGGAAGTGAAATGAATCAGGACAATCTGATCGAAGTGCGCGACCTGGCCGTCGAATTTGTCGTCGGTGAACGCGTGCAGCGGGTGGTCGAGGGCGTGAGCTTCGACATCAAGCGCGGCGAAACCCTGGCGCTGGTGGGCGAAAGCGGCTCCGGTAAATCGGTGACCGCCCACTCGATCCTGCGGCTGCTGCCCTACCCGCTGGCCCGGCACCCGTCCGGCACCATCACTTATTCCGACCGGAATCTGCTGGACCTGAAAGAGAAAACCATCCGCCACATCCGCGGCAACCGGATTGCGATGATCTTTCAAGAGCCGATGACCTCGCTCAATCCGCTGCATTCGATCGAAAAACAGATCAACGAGGTGCTGGGCATCCACAAAGGCCTGACCGGCAAAGTCGCGACCAAGCGCACGCTGGAACTGCTGGAAATGGTCGGCATCCCCGAACCGGAGAAGCGTCTCAAGGCCCTGCCCCACGAATTGTCCGGCGGCCAGCGCCAGCGGGTAATGATCGCGATGGCCCTGGCCAATGAGCCGGAATTGCTGATCGCCGACGAACCGACCACGGCCCTGGACGTGACCGTTCAACTGAAAATTCTCGAACTGCTCAAGGAATTACAGGCCCGTCTGGGCATGGCGTTGTTACTGATCAGTCACGATTTGAACCTAGTACGAAGAATTGCGCATCGGGTATGTGTCATGCAGCGCGGTTGCATCGTCGAACAGGCATCGTGCGAAGAATTGTTCCGCGCGCCGCAGCATCCGTACACGCGGGAACTGCTGGCAGCGGAGCCCAGCGGGACGCCTGCGACCAATGTGATTGGCCCGCCGTTGCTGCAGGTCGAGGACCTGAAAGTCTGGTTCCCGATCAAGAAAGGCTTTCTGAAAAAGACCGTGGACCATATCAAAGCGGTAGACGGCATCAATTTCAGCCTGCCCCAGGGCCAGACCCTGGGGATTGTGGGAGAAAGCGGTTCCGGCAAGTCGACGCTCGGCCTGGCGATTTTGCGGCTGATCGGTAGCAAAGGCACCATCCGTTTTGAAGGCAAGCAGCTAGACTGCCTGACGCAGAGCGAAGTTCGGCCGCTGCGCCGGGAAATGCAGGTGGTGTTTCAGGACCCTTTCGGCAGCCTGAGCCCACGGATGTGCGTGAGCCAGATCGTCGGCGAAGGCCTGCGGATCCACAAGATGGGCACCGAGGCAGAACAGGAACAAGCGATTATTGCGGCACTCAAGGAGGTAGGTCTGGACCCGGAAACCCGGCACCGCTACCCCCACGAATTTTCCGGTGGGCAACGGCAAAGAATCGCCATTGCCCGGGCATTAGTGCTAAAACCGGCGTTGATTCTGCTGGACGAGCCGACTTCGGCCCTCGACCGCACCGTGCAACGCCAAGTGGTGGAGCTGCTACGTTCACTGCAAACCAAGTACAACCTGACGTATTTGTTTATCAGCCATGACCTGGCTGTCGTCAAAGCGCTGAGCCACCAGCTGATGGTGGTCAAGCATGGCCAAGTGGTCGAACAGGGAGACGCGCAGAGTATCTTTGCCGCCCCCCAACATCCGTATACACAGCAGTTGCTGGAAGCCGCTTTTCTGGCACCAGCCACTGCGCAATAAACCTGAAAAGAGGAGCAACACATGGGTTTTCTCGCCGGTAAGCGCGTACTGATCGTCGGTGTCGCCAGCAAGCTGTCCATCGCATCCGGCATCGCTGCCGCCATGCATCGCGAGGGCGCTGAGCTTGCCTTCACTTATCAGAACGACAAACTCAAGGGTCGTGTCGAAGAGTTCGCACAAGGCTGGGGCTCGAGCCCTGAGCTGTGCTTCCCGTGCGACGTGGCCAGCGATGAAGAAATCGCCAAGGTCTTCGAAGCACTGAGCAAGAAGTGGGACGGCCTGGACTGCATCGTGCATTCCGTCGGCTTCGCCCCGGGCGACCAACTGGACGGCGACTTCACCGAAGCCACCACCCGTGAAGGTTTCCGCATCGCTCACGACATCAGCGCCTACAGCTTCGTGGCCCTGGCCAAGGCTGGTCGCGAAATGATGAAAGGCCGCAATGGCAGCCTGCTGACCCTGTCCTACCTGGGCGCCGAGCGCACCATGCCGAACTACAACGTGATGGGCATGGCCAAGGCTTCTTTGGAAGCTGGCGTGCGTTACCTGGCCGGCTCCCTGGGCCCGGATGGCACCCGCGTGAACTGCGTATCGGCTGGCCCGATCCGCACCCTCGCCGCTTCCGGCATCAAGAACTTCCGCAAGATGCTGGCCGCCAACGAAGCGCAAACCCCGCTGCGTCGTAACGTCACCATCGACGAAGTCGGCAACGCCGGCGCCTTCCTGTGCTCGGACCTGGCGTCCGGCATCAGCGGCGAAATCATGTACGTGGACGGCGGCTTCAACACCACCGCCATGGGCAACATCGAAGAGTGATCTTCGGTTAGCCATGAAAAACCCGCCGATTGGCGGGTTTTTTATGCCTGCCATTCAAAAATCGATGCAATCCCCCTGTGGGAGCGAGCCTGCTCGCGATGACGATGTCAGACGCACTGCATGTATCGACTGACGAACCGCTATCGCGAGCAGGCTCGCTCCCACAGGGGATGGTGTTCAGCCGTCAATTGGAGACAGACATCGGGCAAACAGTCGTTGAATCGGCAGGCTGCGCTGGCTATAACGCTGCAACAGCACGATCTCCCGGTAGAACGTCAGCTCACCCAACGGGATGATCCGCACCTTCGCCCCATGCTCAAGCCACAGCCCAGCCTCGGGCAATAGCGAAACACCCAGCCCGCATTCGACCATTTTGACGATAGCTTCCAGCTCATCCAGCTCCAGAGCTACCTGCACATCAATCTGCTGCTCACGTAAAAAGCGAGTCACCAAGCGCCCACCGAAAGAATTGCGGTCGTAGCGTACGTGGGGATGGTTGGCGAGTAACTGCAGCGGGTCGTCGCCCTCAAGGTCTGCCGGCACGATCAGCACAAACGGCTCCCGGCGAATGACTTGCACCGACAATTCCTTGGGCAATTCAAACGGTGGCTTGATCAGAATCGCCAGATCCACTTCGCCGGTGTCCACCTGACTCAACAGGCTCAGGGATACCCCCGGCACCAGCTTCGCCTCCAGCAATGGCGCCTGCTGCCGGAGTCGCAACAGCGCGCCCGGCAACAACCCGGTCTGGACGGTGGCCACCGCGCCGATCTTCAATTCGCCACGAAACTCGCCGACGCTATCACTGACGGCCATGCGGCTGAAGGTCTCAAGGATTTCCCGAGCCATCGGTAACGCCCGCTGCCCTGCGGCGTTGAGAATCGCCTGACGGCCGGTGCGATCGAACAGGCGAATGCCCAACGCCTGTTCGAGGTTGCGGATCTGCGCGCTGACCGCCGACTGGGTCAGGCCAATGTGCATGCCTGCCGCAGCGAACGTGCCATGACGTGTCACGGCAATGAAGGTTTTCAGTTCCCGCAGCATGCGGTTCTCCGATTGATCGAAATAATTTGAGCTCGTCGCAAAAACTATCGTCTTTCAATCAAAAAGCACAGGACTAAACTCGGTCTTAACTCTCAACCCGTCGAGGCACGTCCGATGCAACTGTCCCCTTTTCACTTGGCCATCCCGGTTTACGACTTGGCCGCTGCCCGGTGCTTCTATGGTGAAGTGTTCGGCCTGGAAGAAGGTCGCTCCAGCGATCACTGGGTCGATTTCAACTTTTTCGGCCATCAACTGGTCATTCATCTGGCACCGAAAAACGCTTCTCAGGAAGCCGCCCACACCAACGCCGTGGATGGCCACGACGTACCGGTGCCGCATTTCGGTGTGGTATTGGGGATGGCGGAATGGGAGGCCCTGGCCGAGCGTTTGAAAGCCCTTGGCACGCGCTTCGTGATCGAACCGGGTATCCGCTTTCAGGGATTGGTGGGCGAACAGGCGACGATGTTTCTCTTCGACCCCTGCGGCAATGCTCTGGAGTTCAAGGCATTCAAGAACATCGACCAGTTGTTCGCCAAATGATCCGAGCACGTTGCAGCGCTATTGCAAGACGCCATTCAACAATGACGGGCGTCGCGCAGCGCCTTATCGACCAAGGCCAGCAAGTCTTCCGCCGTCTGGTGTAGCCGAGGATCAAACTCGATCTGCCCGATACTGAAGCGAATGTCATAGCCACGATGCGCCGTGGCATTGCGTTCATCGAGTATTTCTTCGAGGCGCGCTCTGATCGCGGCGATTTCCACGGCGTCGGTGCCGGTCAACAAGGCAGCAAACTCATCGCTGCCGAGCCGGCCGATCACATCGCTTTCACGAAAGGCGATGCGTAGCACATCGGCAAAGGTTTTCAGGGCATCGTCGCCCTCGGCGCGACCGTACAGCTGGTTGATGCGTTTGAAGTCATCAAGGTCGAAAAACAGCAGCGTCGCGGGTATGCCCAACTGCTGACAGGCCTCCAGCGCCAACCGGGCCAAAGCCTCGAAGCCATGACGATTGGAGAGCAGCGTCAATTCATCCATGCTCGCCATCTGCACGCCCGTCAGTTCTTGCTCGGCCTTTCGCGCCAGGTCGCGCAATACATCGCGATCCTGCGCCGCGCTGTCGAGGATGTTCGGTGCACGCAAGGCATCTGCGCCAACGCCGGGTTTAAACGATTTGCCTGGGGTTAACATCACTCACTCCTTGATGGGTATGAACGTTAGAGTCGCTCATACCCGGTATGACTCCCTATAAACGCGCCGTTGGTCAGCTTCCTGCCACCGGACACGGCCCTCCAGCATCGGCCCAGAGCTTGAACTGGGTGACAAAAATGTCGTGGGGCACCGGAACCGGCGCCCGTCCCTCGCCCGGGCGCCAGCCCCAGAGCACCAGTTTGTCCTCGCTGACGTGCTTGATCAGCGCCGCAAAATCACGGTCGCCATTACTGGAACGATCCTTGATCATCGCGCACAACTTGTCGGGTGGCAGGCCGATCCAGGCCATTTTGTGCGCGGCCGGCGGCAGGCTCCAATGCGGTGCTCCGGGTGGAGCGTTGGGGCCATAGCTGGCCGGCGGATTGCGTTCGGCATGACAACTGGCACACGGCAAACCGGCTGCGCCCTTGCCGTCCAGGCCGCGAACCACATTCATTGCGTGAGGAACACCGGCGTCGAACTGCAACGGTGAATCGCCGGGGATATGACAGTTCTGACAACGCGGGCTCTGGAACACTTTCTGCACCGTGTCGAACGCCTTCACCGCCTCTTTATCATCAGCGAACAGGTCCGAGGTATAACCACCCAGGCCGATCAGCATCACCGCGCCCCAAAATACATGTCGTCTCATCTCACACCCCCGACAGTTGCAACGGCAGTTCCCGCAGACGCTGCCCGGTCAGGGCAAACACCGCGTTCGCCACGGCCGGCGCCACGGGCGGTACACCGACCTCGCCGATGCCGCCGGGCTTGTCGCTGCTGGGGACGATATGCACCTCGACCACCGGCATCTCGTTCAGGCGCAGAACCTGATAATCGTGATAATTGGACTGTTCCACCTGACCGCTCTTGAACGTCAGTTTGCTGTGCAAGGTAAAACTGAGACCAAAGGTGATGCCTGACTCCATCTGCGCGGCGATGCTCTGCGGATTGACCGCAATGCCGCAGTCCACCGCACACACCACCCGGTGCACGCGAATCGCCAGATTGTCCTGGGACACCTCGGCCACCTGGGCGACATAACTGCCGAAAGACTCATGCACCGCCACGCCCAATGCGTGACCATCCGGCAAGGGTGCTTTCCAGTTGGCTTTTTCCACCGCCAGATTCAGCACGCCCAGATGCCGCGGATGCGCCTTGAGCAAGGTTCGTCGGTATTCCACCGGATCCTTGCCGGCGGCGTCTGCCAGCTCATCGATCAACGACTCCATGACAAATGCAGTGTGGGTGTGCCCCACCGAACGCAACCACAGCACGCTGATGCCGGTTTGCGGTGAATGCAGTTCGACCTGATGGTTAGCCAGCCCCTCAAGATAAGGGCTGTCGGCCACGCCTTCGACGGAGGTTTTGTCGATGCCATCCTTGACCATGGTCGCCGCGAACGACGTGCCCGTCAGGATCGACTGCCCGACCAGCACATGCTTCCAGGCCATTGGCATGCCGTCGGCACCCAGCCCGATGCGCGCCTGATGCAAGAACGCCGAGCGGTAATAACCGCCGCGAATGTCATCCTCTCGGGCCCAGACGGTTTTTACCGGCGCGCCCGCCGCTTTGGCGACGTACACGGCTTCGCTGACAAAATCCGAGGTCGGGTTGGCCCGACGCCCGAAACCGCCACCGAGGAATTGGGTGTGGATCTCTACCTGTTCGGGTTTGAGCCCGGTGATCTTCCCCGCGATCATCTGATCCAGCGTCTGAAACTGCGTGCCGGTCCAGATTTCGCATTTGTCCTTGGAAATTTTCACCGTGCAGTTGAGCGGCTCCATCGGCGCGTGAGCCAGGTACGGCACGCTGTATTCTGCTTCAATCGTCTTCGCTGCTTTGCCTAGTGTCGCCGTCGCATCCCCGGCCCGACTGGCGGAAGTGCCGGGGGTGGCGGCGAGTTTACGGAAGCTTTCCAGCAGTTTCTGACTGTCGAGCCCGGCGTTCGGCCCCAGGTCCCATTCGACCTTCAGCGCATCGCGCCCCAGCTTCGCCGCCCAATAATGATCGGCAATCACCGCGACACCCGTGGGCACCTGCACCACTTTGTGCACGCCCGGCACCGCCAGTGCCTCGGCGCCTTCGAAGGATTTGACGCTGCCACCGAACACCGGTGGACGTGCAACCATCGCCGTCATCAGCCCATCGAATTGCACATCCATGCCGAACTTCGCCTGCCCGGTGATTTTCTCCGGGGTGTCGAGGCGCTTAGTGGGTTTGCCAATGACCTTCCAGTCCTTGGCCTCCTTGAACTTGATCGAGGCCGGATCCGGCACCGGTAACTTGCCAGCGTCATCCGCCAATTCGCCGTAAGTGGCGCGCTTGTCGCCGGCCATGACCACGCCCGATTCGGTGCGGATCTGCGAAGGAGCCACGTCGAATCGCTTGGCCGCCGCCTCAATCAGCATCAAGCGCGCCGCCGCTCCGGCCTGGCGATAGCGGTCGAACTCCATCCAGGTCGACGTCGAACCGCCGGTAATTTGCATCCCGCCGAATCCCGGCAGGCCATAATCGGCCGCCGAGGCCGGCGCATGTTCGACACGGATTTTCGACCAGTCGGCGTCCAGCTCTTCGGCGATCAACATGGTCAGGCCGGTCCAGATGCCCTGGCCCATTTCCGAATGACCGAGCAGCACGGTGATGCTGTTGTCGTTGCCAATGCGTAAAAAGGCATTGGGGGCGAAGACGTTTCCTTGATTCTCGGCGCCGAGGGCAAAGCGATTGGCACCGGGGATGACAAACGCCACCACCAGACCGCCGCCCAACACCGCACTGCCCTTGAGAAAACCGCGACGCGAGACAGGGTTGATTCTGTTCATGGGTCAGCTCCCTTCGACGTGGTATCAACCGATCTCGGCGGCGCGTTTGACCGCGGCGCGGATTCTTGGGTAGGTGCCGCAGCGGCAGATGTTGCCGGACAGCGCCTGGTCGATGTCGCTGTCGGTGGGCTTGGGGATCTTCGCCAGCAACGCGGCCGCCGACATGATCTGCCCCGACTGGCAATAACCGCACTGAACCACGTCGAGTTCGGCCCAGGCTTGCTGGACCGGGTGCGAGCCATCGGCGGACAAGCCTTCGATGGTGAGAATTTTCTGCCCGTGGGCCACCGCCGTGGCAGGCGTGATGCAAGAGCGCAGCGGCGCGCCGTCGACGTGTACGGTGCAAGCGCCACACTGGGCCATGCCACAACCGAATTTGGTGCCCGTCAGGTGCGCGACATCGCGCAGCACCCAGAGCAACGGCATGTCCGCCGGGACATCCAGTTCCTGGTCCTTGCCATTGATATTAAGGGTCAGCATTGCGGGTTTCCTCAGACTCACGGTGTTCTGAAGGGGCGCCTCTGCCTCGACGCCATCATTTTTGTGTAGGAGCGAGCGGTGCGGCGATCCGACTTACCCGCGAAGCACGATAACGCGGTGTGACAGCAATGACGCCTTCGCGAGCAAGCTTCGCTCCTACAAGGTCGACGAGTTACGCGCGCCTTGGGTTATCCCTACAGCTAAGCGCAATTTGACCCACAAGCCATGTTCATCGACCACCGGTCGCCGCCCATTCGCTCCAAACGGGTTGGGGAAATTCTCACGACTTGTCGATCTATGGCACAACCGGACCACCACAGGCTGACTACGCTGATAATCCAGAGTGATTAACCCGCAGAGGAGCACCGCCATGCACCGCGTTCAAAAACTCACGCCTTGCCTGTGGTTCGACGATCAGGCCGAGGACGCCGCGAAGTTTTACTGCGCGATCTTCGATCATTCAAAGATCGCCGGCATCACCCATTACGGCAAGGCCGGTCAGGAAATCCACGGCCGGCCGGAAGGTTCGGTGATGACCGTCAGTTTCGAACTCGATGGGCAGAGCTTCACCGGCCTCAACGGTGGCCCGGTTTTCAAGTTCAATGAGGCGATCTCATTCCAGGTCAATTGTCACACTCAGGAAGAAGTCGACCACTTCTGGGGGCGCCTGTCTGCGGGCGGTCCCGTTGAAGCCCAGCAATGCGGCTGGCTCAAGGATAAGTTCGGCGTGTCGTGGCAGGTCGTGCCGGTCGTTCTGATGGACATGATGAAAGACCCCGACACAGCCAAATCCCAGCGCGCCATGGCGGCGATGCTGCAAATGAAAAAACTCGACATCGCCATGCTGCAACGAGCCTTTGACGGCGAGAGCTAATACACTCCAGAGCTGAACCGCCGAGGACGTCAGGATGAAGCACTCCGTCACCAAAGATGCAGACAAAGCCCCGCGCTTCTGGCGTGACGACGCGCTGCCCTTCATCGAAGCCCGTTCCATCGCCGACGGTCGCGAGGTCTGCTACAGCCGGCATTCCCATGCGCACTTTTCCATTGGCGCGATCACCGCCGGGCGCAGCACCTATATTCACGAGCAATCGGAGTTTCAGGTCAGTGCCGGCACCGTGGTGCTGATGAATCCGGGCGATGTGCATGCCTGCAATCCGATCGACGACCAGCCGTGGTCGTACCTGATGCTGTACGTCGAGACGCCTTGGCTGACCGATTTGCAGCATCAGCTCGGCTTCAGCCAGGACTCGGCGTTTCGCCGGTTTTCCATCACTCACAATCGTGACGTCGAGCTGTTTGCTGGCCTGAAGAATTTGTACGAGGTGTTGATCGACCCGCAGCAAGACGTGCTGCGCAAGCACAGCGCGGCGGTGGAATTTTTCACCGACGTGCAACAGCGGCTCAACCCCGTCGATCGACCGCTGCGCGAACCCAATTTCAAGCTGGAACGGGCCGCCGACTATATCCGCGACAACTGTACACACATGCTCAAGCTCGAGGATATTTGCGAGGCGGCGCAACTGTCGCCGTCGTACCTGATCCGCGCGTTCAAGCAGCATTACGGCATGACGCCCCATGCGTTTCTGATCAACCGGCGCATCCAGTTCGCGCAGGAACAACTGCGTAACGGCAAGTTGATTGCCGATGTGGCGCTGGAAGCCGGGTTTGCTGATCAGGCGCATTTTCAGCGCGCGTTCAAACAGCATCTGGCGGCGACACCGGGGCAGTATCGCGGTTGATGCCGACAACACCAGCTTCTGTGGCGAGGGAGCTTGCTCCCGCTGGGCTGCGAAGCGGCCCCAAATCCCGGCGACTGCTGCGCAGTCGAGCGGGAGCAAGCTCCCTCGCCACAAAAAGCGCTCTGACGACAACAGTGGGATTGACTCAAGGCAACAGCAAATACCCCGCACTCACCGCCAGCAACAACGCCATGACTCGATTGAACAGGCGCATCCCCGCCGGATTGCTCAGGTAGCCGCGCAAAAACGTGCCGGCATAGGCCCAGCACCCCACCGACAAGTAGCAGATCACCAGATACACCGCCGCAAATTGCCACACCAGCCGCGCCTCGCCATCGGCGACAAACGCGCCCATCCCCGCCACACAGGCCAGCCAGGCTTTCGGGTTGAGCCATTGCATCACCGCGCCATACAGCATCGATGGCGCCCGCCCCGACTCCTTGGCATCGAGTTGACCGTTATCAGTGGCCAATTTGAAAGCCATGAACAACAGAAACGCCACCCCCGCCCATTGCACCACCCGCGTCAGCGCCGGCCAACGCTGCAACACCTCATGCAATCCCAACCCCATCAGCACCAACAGCAGAACAAACCCCAGGGTCGCCCCGGCCACATGCCGCTGACTGGCGCGAAAGCCGAACTGCGCGCCAGAGCTCAACGCCACAATGTTCACCGGTCCCGGTGTAATCGAAGCTGCCAGCGCAAACGCGGCCATGGAAAGAATCAGACTCATTGCATACCTTCTTCAATTCAGTTGAACCAGGCTTCAAGGTAATGAGCAGCCTGAACGCCGTATTGAAGAAAACGCCCCTCTGCGTCATTGCAAGCCTGCCACGATGCGCCTTGTGGCGAGCCTATACTCTAAGAGTTGGCACACTCGAAGCGACCTGCAATCGTGTTTGATGTACGGGGTATCGCGTCGAGTGATCGTTCACGCAGGCCACGGCCTGCCTTCGTCGTAGGGAGGAAAAGATCATGGCGCGTAAATACATCGACTGCCGCGAGTTTCCAAGCGATTCCAAATGCTCGGTCGCGCTGTCCGCAGACTCTGAAAACGAACTGCTCGAGGCCGCCGCACAGCATGCAGTCAGCGTTCACAAGCACACCGACTCACCGGAACTGCGTGCGCAACTGAAGACGATGTTTCACGACGGTACTCCGCCTGTTGAAGCACCGCGTCCCGCGTAGGAGCTGCCGAAGGCTGCGATCTTTTGATCTTGATCTTCATCAGGACCGCCGGGAACATAAATAGGGATACATAAAAAGGGACAGACCACGATTTAAGGCATATGCCGAGCAATCGTGGTCTGTCCCCTGTTTTCCCCAAAGGAGACGACCATGTATGCGGTTATAAGAACCTACCTGGGTGCTGGAGCAAAACAGCTTTTCGATCTTTTAGAAGAGCGCAAGGCCGACGTCGAAGCTACCCTGCGGACAGTGCCTGGCCTGGAAAGCTACACACTGCTGAATACTGGTGATGGCGGTACGGCGGTGACTGTTTGCACGGACAAGGCCGGCAGCGATGCGAGCTTGAAAGTCGCGCGCGACTGGATTCAGAAAAATGCCTCGAATATTCACGCGAACCCGCCGATCGTGACGGAAGGTCCGGTCATTGTGCAGATCAAATAGCGCGTCTTTCCGGTTGATCTTACGTTAGAAGGGACAGACCGCGATTCAAGGCGAATGCCGGGCAATCGTGGTCTGTCCCCTGTTTTATCCCAATATGAATGCCAAAGGAGATCCCCTGTAGGAGCTGCCGAAGGCTGCGATCTTTTGATCTTGATCTTCACTTGGCCCACTGAAAATCAAGATCAAAAGATCGCAGCCTTCGGCAGCTCCTACGGGGGACATTGGTTAACCAAGCCAACGCAAGTGTATGGCGATTTGCGTTCACCGCTGTATGGGCCGGCCCACTCGTCACTCATGATAAAAATACGGTTCTCGTAACTGGAACCGTCGTCATGGACCTCGCCACCCTCACCCTGTTTCTCCCGGCCTGCTTCGCCCTGAACATGGCTCCCGGCCCGAACAATCTACTGTCGGTCAGCAACGCTACCCGTTATGGCTATCGTCGCGCCTGCGTGGCAGGCGTCGGTCGTTTGCTGGCGTTTGCCGGGATGATCGCCCTGGCCGCCGCCGGGTTGTCGGTGGTGCTGCAAACCTCGGAATGGCTGTTTTATGCGATCAAGATCATCGGCGCCGCTTACTTGTTGTACCTGGCCTGGCAATTGTGGCGCGCCAATCCCGAGGCCGAGCAGCTTGTGACCGCCGCACCAATTGGTATTGTCGCTCTGGCGCGGCAGGAGTTTCTGGTGGCTGCGGGTAATCCCAAGGCTATTTTGCTGTTCACCGCATTCCTGCCGCAATTCGTAGACCCGACTCGACCGATTGCCGCGCAATTCGTCGTGCTCGGCGCGTTGTTCCTGCTGCTGGAATGGATCGCCATCAGCGCCTACGCCTACATGGGCCTGCACATGCGCCGCTGGTTCGCCGAACCACGGGGCAAGCAGATCTTCAACCGTTGCTGCGCGGGATTGTTGTCGGCGGCGGCTTCGGTGTTGTTGATGGCGAAACGGGCCTGACCTTTACCCTTGGGACGGCCCTTTCAGTTCGACCTGATTGCCGTCCGGATCGAAGCAATAAATCGACAGCCCGTGGCCTTCGGCGCCGAAACGCACGGCAGCTTTCTCGGGGGTCAGGCCGAAGGACTGCAAGTGACTGACCAGCGTTTCCTCGTCGAACGGTTCGATGCGCAGGCAGAAGTGATCGACGTTGCGCCGTTCGTCGCCGGCGGCAGCACCGCCCTTTCGGCCGAGTTCGCCCTGGATGTCGACGAGGTCGATCATCGAGGTGCCCGCACGCAAATGCACCATGCCCAGATCGTCACGGCGCTTGACCAGTTCGGCGCCGAGCACCTCGCCGTAAAAAGTGATGCTTCGCTCGAGATCCTTGACGCGCAGGACGATGTGATCGATGTGTTTGATCGTGAACGGTTGCATAGGATGATTCCTGAAAATATCGTTTACAGCATGACCGGTGACCCGATGACTGTAGCGCAGGGCCACAAAAATTCACTGTCGATTTTCCGGTGGAGGCGCCGGGCGACGCAGCATATGCTCAGCCCATGAACCTACAAAACGCTGTGCTTCCGCCCCACGCCGAGATGGTTCGCGCCATGCTCGAACGCGACACCGCCTACGAGGGGGTGTTCTTTACCGCGGTCAAAACCACTGGCATTTTCTGCCGCCCCGGCTGTACGGCGCGCAAACCGAAGCCGGAAAACGTTGAGTTTTTCGCCCATGCCGATGAGGCGATGTCGGCGGGCTATCGCGCCTGCCTGCGTTGCAAGCCACTGGACGCCGCGGCCATCGCGCCGGACTGGGTGCAGCGGCTGCTCAAATCCGTGGACACCGACCCCGACCTGCGCTGGACCGATGCCCAGTTGCTGGCCGAGGGCATCGAGCCACTGAAACTGCGCCGCTGGTTCAAGCAGCATTTCGGCATGACCTTTCACGCCTGGCTGCGCAGCCGGCGCCTGGGCATCGCCCTCGGTGGCATCAAACAGGGCGCATCCATCGACAACGCCGCGTTCGACTCCGGCTACGAATCCCTGAGCGGCTTTCGCGATGCGTTTCAAAAGTCGTTCCATATCACGCCCGGCCGCGCTGCCCACAGCGAGCCACTGCTGTTCACTCGACTGACCACGCCGCTGGGGCCAATGATCGCCATGGCCGAACAGCGTGGGCTGGTGCTGCTGGAGTTTCTCGATCGACCGGCATTGACCAAGGAAATCGAAGAATTGCAGAGCCGTTATGGCTACGCCGTGGCACCCGGTCACAACGGGCATTTGCAGCAGATCGAAGAAGAACTGGCGCAATATTTCGCTGGCAAACGGACAGAATTCAACGTGCCACTGCACCTGCCCGGGAGCGCTTTCGCCCGGCAGGTATGGGCCGAACTGATGAAAATCCCCTACGGCCAGACCACGACTTATGGCGCTATCGCCGCGCAACTGGGCAACCCCGGCGCCAGTCGCGCCGTGGGCCTGGCCAACGGACAAAACCGCCTGGCAATTATCCTGCCCTGTCACCGGGTGATCGGTGCAGACGGCTCGTTGACCGGCTATGGTGGAGGACAACCGCGCAAGGCGTTTCTGCTCAGGCTGGAAAGTGCCGCGGTGCAAATCACCGAGCAACTCGCGTTCTGATCACTCCACCGTTTATTAAAAAAAGTCATAAGGAAGGACATTCGATGGACACACTCGACAACCAATTTCACCAACTGCATCAGAGCGGCTTGCTGATTCTGACCAACGTCGCCGATGCCACCGGGGCGCGACTGGTGGAACAGCTCGGCAGCAAGGCTGTCGCCACCAGCAGCGCGGCGGTGGCTTGGGTTCACGGCTACCCGGATGGCAATACCTTGCCGCTTGAACGTCTCGTTTCCACCGTTGAATCCATCGCCCGAGTCATCACGGTGCCGTTGACCGTGGACATTGAGGCCGGTTATTCCGATGACCTGGGTCGGGTCGCAGAAGTGATCGACGCCGTCATCGCCGCCGGTGCCGTGGGGATCAATATCGAGGACGGTGCTTCGCCGCCCGAGCTGCTGGCCCGCAAGATCGAAATCGCTCGCCAGGTTGCCAATCGCCGGGACGTGAAGTTGTTTATCAACGCTCGCACCGACGTGTATCTCAAGGGCTTGGTACCGGCCGAAGATCGCGTCGCAGAAACACTCAAACGGGCCGCGTTGTATCAGGCCGCAGGGGCCGACGGGCTGTTCGCGGCGGGCGTCACGGCGGCGTATGAGATTGAAGCGTTGTGCCGTGGCACGACGCTGCCGGTGAACGTGCTGGGTTTCGCGGGCCTGCCTTCGCCTGAAGAACTGCAAACCCTCGGCGTGCGCCGTTTGAGCGCCGGCTCGAGCATCGCCGAATTCCTCTACGGCGCCATGGCGTCGGTAGTCAAAAGCTTTCTGGAAACCGGAAAACTCGATAGCAGCGACCTCAAGGCCTTCACTTATGGTCAAGTGAACGCCCTGCTGACCCCCACCGGCAAAGTTTGACCGCAAGCAATGGAGTGCGGCGCTGCGGGGTGAGGGCTAATCTCCCCCGCAGTCACCCGCGCTTCAGGATGCTCCATGCCCGACACCTACCAACTGGCCAGCGAATTTCTATCGGCCCTCGACGCCGACTGGCAACGCCATATCAGCGCCATCGGTCCCTGCCTGCATCAGCCCCATGCGGCTCGCGATCCTTACGAATCGCTGGTGCGGGCGATTGCCTATCAGCAACTGCATGCCAAGGCCGGCGATGCGATTGTCGGCCGGCTGCTGGCGTTGTTTCCGGCGAGCACCTTCCCAAGGCCTGAGCAGATTCTGGCGACCGACTTCGAGCAGATGCGTGGTTGCGGGTTTTCCGCCAGCAAGATCGCGACCATTCAGGGCATCGCTCAGGCAGCTCTGGACGGCGTGGTGCCGGATTACCCCACGGCCCTGGCCATGGACGATGAAGCATTGATCGAGCGCTTGATCACCTTGCGTGGGGTGGGTCGCTGGACGGTGGAAATGCTGCTGATCTACAGCCTGGAGCGGCCGGACATTTTACCGGCCGATGACTTTGGCGTGCGTGAGGGTTATCGGCGGCTGAAGGGGCTGGAAGTACAGCCGACTCGTAAGCAGATGATTGAAATCGGGATGGCGTGGCGCCCGTTTCGGACGGTGGCGGCGTGGTACTTGTGGCGGGTGCCCGGCCGGTAGACCGCGTTATCGTTCATCGCGAGCAGGCTCGCTCCCACAGGGGACTTTCTGCGAACACATTATTTGTGAACACTGAAGATCCAATGTGGGAGCGAGCCTGCTCGCGATAGCACCGGCACATCCAGCATAAATTCAAGTCCAGGAACGCGGACAGTCTAGGCTGTCCTGAGTCATCCCAACCTCATTGGAGGTTCCCATGCAGCTCGAAGGCTCCTGCCATTGCGGCGCGGTGTCGTTCAGCCTGACCAGCGCCCACCCCTACCCTTATCAACGCTGCTATTGCTCGATCTGTCGCAAGACCCAGGGCGGGGGCGGTTATGCGATCAACATCGCTGGTGATGCCGCCAGCCTGAAGGTGCGCGGTCGCAAGCACATCTCGATTTACCATGCGCGGCTCAAGGAAAAAGGTGACAAACGCGCCCATCGCAGCACCGCCGAGCGGCATTTCTGTTCCGTTTGCGGCTCGGGATTATGGGTGTTCAGTCCTGAATGGCCGGACCTTGTCCACCCATTCGCCTCGGTCATCGACACGGCGCTGCCGGTGCCACCCGAGAACACGCACGTAATGCTCGGTTCGAAAGCATCATGGGTAGAAGTCCAGACGCAGCCCGCTGATCGACGGTGCAATAGGTGGCCTGAAGAGTCCATCGCCCAATGGCATGAGCGCCTGGGTTTGAGCCGCTAAGCCCGTTCACGACAAAGCCGGATCAAAAGATCGCAGCCTTCGGCAGCGCCTACGCCGACCGTGTATATACCCCGGTTCTGTAGGAGCTGCCGCAGGCTGCGATCTTTTGATCTTCACGCCGCTACCGGCACACCACTGTGAAAGCGAAACTCCACATCCGGCGACTCGATCAACGCCTGCTCGGCGTCACGAACCTTGTCGATCACCTGGGCAATGTCCTTGGCTTCACCATACTGATAGGCCAGTTTCAGGTAACCCTGGAAATGCCGCGCCTCGCTTTTCAGCAGGCCGAAGTAGAACTTGCCCAGTTCTTCATCCAGATGTGGCACCAACGCCTCGAAACGCTCGCAGCTGCGGGCTTCGATGAAGGCGCCGACCACCAGCGTATCCACCAGCTTCACCGGCTCGTGGCTGCGCACCACTTTGCGCAGCCCCGAGGCGTAACGCCCAGCGGACAGCTGACGCAGCCCGATCTTGCGCTTTTTCATCAGGCGCATGACCTGTTCGTGGTGCACCAGCTCTTCCCGGGCCAGACGCGACATCAGGTTGATCAGATCGACGTGGGAGTGGTATTTGGCAATCAGGCTCAACGCCGTGCTGGCCGCCTTGAATTCGCAGTTTTTGTGGTCGATCAGCAGGGTTTCCTGATCAGCCAGCGCGGCCTGGACCCAGCCATCGGGCGTGCGGCAGCCGAGGAACTCGTGAATTTCGGGAAGGATCATGGGGCTCACGGATAAAAGGTACAAAACGAAGGGCGCCGATTATACCGGCCTGCCGACAGACCACCAGACGCCAACCGTTGATATGCATCAAGTCGCCGAATGCCGGCCAGCAACTATAGTTGTCCAACGCAGTGTTTTTTATCTTCATGGAGATCCCGATCATGCAAGCCATTCGCAGCATCCTGGTGGTCATCGAACCCGAACACTCGGAAAGCCTGGCGCTCAAACGGGCCAAACTGATCGCTGGCGTGACCCAGGCCCATCTGCACCTGCTGGTCTGCGATAAAAAGCATGACCACGCTGGCATGCTTGGCGTGCTCAAGGCCGCGCTGATTGAGGACGGCTACAGCGTCACCACTGAGCAGGCGTGGAACGAAAGCCTGCATGAAACCATCGTCGATGTGCAGCAAGCCGAAGGCTGCGGGCTGGTGATCAAGCAGCATTTCGCTGACAGCCCGCTGAAAAAAGCCCTGCTGACCCCGGCGGACTGGAAACTGCTGCGCTACTGCCCTACCCCGGTGCTGCTGGTGAAAACCTCGAAACCCTGGACCGGTGGCGTGATCCTGGCGGCCATCGATGTCGGCAACATCGACGGTGAACACCGTACCTTGCACGCCAGCATCATCGATCATGGCTACGACATCGCCAGCCTGGCCAAGGCGCATTTACACGTGATCAGCGCTCACCCGTCGCCGATGCTGTCGTCGGCCGACCCGACGTTTCAACTCAAGGAAACCATCGAAGCCAGTTACCGCGAGCAGTGCAAGGCGTTCCAGGCCGAATTCGATATCGATGACGACCATCTGCACATCGAGGAAGGCCCGGCGGATGTGTTGATTCCGTTCATGGCCCATAAACTGGGGGCATCGGTGACGGTGATCGGCACCGTGGCGCGGACCGGGTTGTCAGGGGCGTTGATCGGGAATACGGCGGAGGTGGTGCTGGATGCGCTGGAGAGCGATGTGCTGGTGCTCAAGCCGGATACGATCATGGATCATCTGGAGGAGATCGTGACCCAGCATTAAGCAAGATCAAAGGATCGCAGCCTTCGGCAGCTCCTACATGAATCGCATTCCCCTGTAGGGGCTGCCGAAGGCTGCGATCCTTTGACTTTAAAAATCAGCCGCCAAACGCATCTTTGAGGAAACCCGGCGCTATGTAGCGCTGGTAATGCGCTTCCGAGAGCAGGAAAAATTCCCGATCAATGGCATCGCGCAATTCCGGCAGGTTCCAGTCGCGGAACTCCGGCAGCAGCACCATCCCGTAGGCTTCCAGATTGTTGATGACCCGCGCCCCCCGGGCGATCAGCTGATAAGCCCAGCAATATTCCGACTGATGCGGCACAAAACGAATCTTGCGCTGCTCCAGCTGCAGACGCAGCAACGCGGGATCGAAAATCTCTACCTTGCTGGCCATCACCTGCGACAACAATTGCTCAAGACGCAGCCATACCGCGCGTTTTTCTTCCTCGTTGTAACCGTTCCAGTGAATTACTTCATGGTGGAAACGCTTGCAGCCACGGCACACCAGATCACCGTAAACAGTGGAGCAGAGGCCGATGCAGGGGGTCTTGATGGTCTGATTGGGCATAGGTAGGCAAAACACGGGAAAGCAGAACAGGTCGGCATGTTAGCCCTTTGTCCAACATTCATCACCCCTCAAAATTCAGGCCCTCAAGGTCTATTGGACTTTGGTAACGGCCGCGACGGATGCCCGCGCCTTGCCTCGCACACGTTGGCCCGGCAACGCGGCTCGCCACCAAAGTTCAATAGACCCTGACTTACCTTTAATTTTTTTTTGCCGTAGAATCAGCCAGCCTTTTAAGGCGCCAATGTCCGTTAGAAGCTGTTTTCAAAGCGTCACGAGCACAGTCGTTCCTTCAGAGCGGTGTTGGCGAAGGGTTTTTCAGCGGTGAAAAACCTGACGCCAACCCTCATCAGCTCCCCGTTCTGCAGGCGTAAAACTTTGAAAGCAGCTTCTGTAAGGAATTGCCGGTAATTCTGGCTAAGCGGCCCACAACGCCACGCAGCGCATGAGTACGGCAATTTCGGGATGAGCGTCCCGGACACCCATTTGGGACCACTGATGAGGGTAATAACTGTGCTTGAAGCCTACCGCAAACATATCGAAGAGCGTGCAGCACTGGGTATCGTTCCCCAGCCGCTTAACGCCGAACAAACTGCAGGCCTGGTCGAGCTGCTGAAGAATCCCCCGGCTGGCGAAGAAGCCTTCCTCGTTGACCTGATCACCAATCGCGTTCCGCCAGGCGTGGACGAAGCGGCCTATGTAAAGGCCGGTTTCCTCTCTGCCCTCGCCAAAGGCGAAGCCAAATCCCCTCTGATCGACAAGAAACGCGCTGTTGAACTGCTCGGCACCATGCAGGGTGGCTACAACATCGTGACCCTGGTCAATCTGCTGGACGACGCCGAACTGGCGCCAGTGGCCGCCGAAGAACTCAAGCACACCCTGCTGATGTTCGATGCCTTCCACGACGTCGCTGAACGCGCCAAGAACGGCAACATTCACAGCCAAAGGCGTGCTGCAATCCTGGGCCGACGGCGAGTGGTTCAAGAACCGCCCTGTGCTGGCCGACAAGATCAGCCTGCGCGTGTTCAAGGTGACTGGCGAAACCAACACCGACGACCTGTCCCCTGCTCCTGATGCCTGGTCCCGCCCTGACATCCCGCTGCACGCCCTGGCCATGCTGAAAATGGCTCGCGACGGCATCGTGCCGGACGTGCAAGGCTCCATCGGTCCGATGAAGCAGATCGAAGAAATGCGCAACAGCGGCTTCCCGATCGCCTACGTCGGTGACGTGGTCGGTACCGGTTCGTCGCGTAAATCGGCCACCAACTCGGTGCTGTGGTTCTTCGGCGACGACGTTCCTTACGTGCCGAACAAGCGTGCTGGCGGCTTCTGCTTCGGCAGCAAGATCGCTCCGATCTTCTACAACACCATGGAAGATGCCGGCGCACTGCCAATCGAATTCGATGTGACCAACATCAACATGGGCGACGTGATCGACCTGTACCCGCACGCTGGCAAAGTCTGCAAGCACGGTACCGACGAAGTCATCACCACCTTCGAAATGAAGACCCCAGTGCTGTTGGACGAAGTCCGTGCCGGCGGTCGTATTCCGCTGATCATCGGCCGTGGCCTGACCGACAAGGCTCGCGCCGAACTGGGTCTGCCAGCATTCGACCTGTTCAAGAAACCGGATGCCCCGATCGAAAGCACCAAGGGTTTCACCCTGGCGCAGAAAATGGTCGGCAAGGCGTGCGGCGTAGCCGGTGTGCGTCCAGGCACCTACTGCGAACCGAAGATGACCACCGTCGGCTCCCAGGACACCACCGGTCCAATGACCCGTGACGAACTGAAAGACCTGGCGTGCCTGGGCTTCTCCGCTGATCTGGTGATGCAGTCGTTCTGCCACACCGCGGCTTATCCAAAGCCGATCGACGTGACCACCCACCACACCCTGCCTGACTTCATCATGACCCGCGGCGGCGTTTCCCTGCGTCCGGGCGACGGCATCATCCACAGTTGGCTGAACCGCATGCTGCTGCCGGACACCGTCGGTACCGGTGGTGACTCCCACACCCGTTTCCCGATGGGCATTTCGTTCCCGGCCGGTTCCGGTCTGGTCGCATTCGCCGCTGCCACTGGCGTGATGCCGCTGGACATGCCGGAATCGATCCTGGTGCGCTTCAAAGGCAAGATGCAACCGGGCGTCACCCTGCGTGACCTGGTTCACGCCATTCCTTACTTCGCGATTCAGGCTGGCCTGCTGACCGTCGAGAAGAAAGGCAAGAAGAACGCCTTCTCCGGCCGCATCCTGGAAATCGAAGGCCTGGACAACCTGAGCATCGAACAGGCTTTCGAGCTGTCCGACGCCTCGGCCGAACGTTCGGCTGCCGGTTGCACCATCAAGCTGTCGAAAGAATCGATCACCGAATACCTGCAATCGAACATCACCCTGCTGCGCTGGATGATCGGTGAAGGCTACGGTGATGTGCGTACCCTGGAACGTCGTGCCCAAGCGATGGAAGCCTGGATCGCCAACCCTGAGTTGATGGTGGCCGATGCTGACGCCGAATACGCTGAAATCATCGAAATCGACCTGGCCGACATCAAGGAGCCTGTGCTCTGCGCGCCAAACGATCCGGACGACGCCCGTCTGCTGTCCAGCGTTGCTGGCGAGAAGATCGACGAAGTGTTCATCGGTTCGTGCATGACCAACATCGGTCACTTCCGCGCTGCCGGTAAACTGCTGGATCAGGTCAAGGGGCAGCTGCCAACCCGTCTGTGGCTGTCGCCGCCGACCAAAATGGACGCGCACCAGCTGACCGAAGAAGGCTACTACGGCATCTACGGCAAGGCCGGCGCACGCATGGAAATGCCAGGCTGCTCGCTGTGCATGGGTAACCAGGCACGTGTAGAGCCGAACTCGACTGTTGTGTCGACATCGACCCGTAACTTCCCGAACCGTCTGGGTGACGGCGCGAACGTCTACCTGGCTTCGGCCGAACTGGCGTCCGTTGCGTCCATCCTGGGTCGCCTGCCGACCGTCGAGGAGTACATGGAATACGCTGGCAAGATCGACAGCATGGCGGCCGACGTTTACCGCTACCTGTCCTTCGACCAGATCGCCGAGTTCCGTGAAGCTGCTGCGAACGCCAACATCCCGGTCGTTCAAGCCTAACGTTACAACGCCATAAAAAACGCCGCCCATCGTGAGATGAGCGGCGTTTTTTTATGCCTGAAGAAATGTGGGGCTCACTGTTACTGAGCATTCCCACGCAGAGCGTGGGAATGATCAGAGTGGCACTCAGGCTGTCAAGGAGTAGATCAACGCCGAAATCGCCACCAGGCCTACCGCCGTCACGAAGACGTTAGAGGCTTGACCACGAAAGCGCGCCATCGCCGGAACCTTGCGGATTGCGTACATCGGCATCAGGAACAGGATCGCCGCGATGATCGGGCCACCGAGGGTTTCGATCATGCCGAGAATGCTCGGGTTCAGCGTGGCAACGATCCAGCAGACCACCAGCATGAACGCCGCAGTCATGCGGTCCAGCGTCTTCGGTGCCGGGCGTTTACCGCTCTTGACGATCAGGCCCTTCAAGCCTTCGCTGGCGCCGATGTAGTGGCCCAGGAACGACTTGGAAATGGCCACAAAGGCAATCAACGGCGCCGCGAAGGCGATGGTCGGGTTGCTGAAGTGGTTGGCCAGGTACGACAGGATCGACAGGTTCTGCGCCTTGGCTTGGGCCAGTTGCGCCGGCGACAGGGTCAGCACGCAGCTGAAGACGAAGAACAGCACCATCACCACCATCAAGAGGTGGGCGCGGGACAGGATCTGCGAGCTGCGCTCTTCGGCATGCGCGCCGTAGCGACGCTTCTGGTCCACCGCGAACGCCGAGATGATCGGCGAATGGTTGAACGAGAACACCATCACCGGAATCGCCAGCCACAAGGTGTGCAGCAGCGCCGACGACTCAGGCAGCGTGGTCGCGGTGCTGAGGATGCCGCCATTCCAGTGCGGAACCAGAAACACCGCCAAAAACAACAGCGCGACGATGAACGGATAGACCATCAGGCTCATGGCCTTGACGATCGCCTGCTCACCGCAACGCACCACTGCCAACAGGCCGAGAATCAATACGAACGACAGCACGGCGCGCGGTGGCGGCATGATGTGCAATTGATGTTCGAGGAAACTGCCCACGGTGTTGGTCAGGGCCACGCTGTAGATCAGCAGGATCGGGAAGATCGCGAAGAAATACAGCAACGTGATCAACGCGCCGGCCTTGATGCCGAAGTGCTCTTCCACCACTTCGGTGATGTCGGCGCCTTCGCGGCCGGACAAGACAAAGCGGGTCAGGCCACGGTGGGCGTAAAACGTCATGGGGAATGCCAGCACCGCCAGGATCAGCAGCGGCCAGAAGCCGCCCAGCCCCGCGTTGATCGGCAAAAACAGGGTGCCGGCCCCGATTGCCGTGCCAAACAGGCCCAGCATCCAGGTGGTGTCATGGCGATTCCAGCTTTCTAGGCTCGCTGGTGTTGCCGCTACATAGCGTTCGTCGACGCTATTGGCCTGATCATTCATCCGGTCGGATCTCCGCTTTCCGGTCACTTGCCACCCGGTCAGGACGAGTCGGAAAAAACCGACAGACAGCGCCCTGGCCGAAACAGGGGCGCGATTGTCCGGGATTAATCAACAGAAGCAAAGGCTTAGCTGAGCAATGGTTATGCGGATCAGATGCAGCGGGCGCTATGGCAACAAATCCTCTCCATCTGCCCCGCTCTGATCTAGTGTTGTCATTAGAAGGATCGCAGGCTTCGCCAGCTCCGACACCGGGAGCCAAAGCCCCTGACCATTGCCAAACCGCTCTGGAGTCAGCAACCTGAAACGACGTTCAAACCCCGACATTCCGCTGCCCGCAGGAGCCCAGCATGACCGCAACTGTTCTGGTACTGGTTGAAACCATCAATGAATACCTGCCGATTCTCGAACATCAGGGGTTTCATTTGATCCTGGCCCCGACCCCGGCCGAGCGCGCCGCCGCCATTGCCCGACAGGGCAGCCAGATCGATGCGGTGCTGACGCGCGGTCCATTGGGCCTGCGTGCCGATGAAATGGCCGCCCTGCCCAACCTTAAGATCATCTGCGTGATCGGGGCCGGTTACGAACACGTCGACCTGCAAGCCGCCGCCGACCGTGGTATCACCGTCACCAATGGGGCCGGCGTCAATGCCTCTTCCGTCGCCGACCACGCCATGGCGTTGCTGCTGGCACTGGTGCGCGATATTCCTCGGGCCGATGCTGCCGTGCGTCGGGGCGAGTGGCCGAAAATCATGCGCCCTTCCCTGGCCGGCAAACGCCTGGGCATCCTCGGCCTCGGTGCCGTCGGCATCGCTATCGCCAAACGTGCCGCCAACGGCTTCGACATGAGCGTGAGTTACCACAACCGCCAGCATCGCAGCGACGTGCCCTACAGCTTTTGCTCGACGCCGACCGAACTGGCACGCCATTCGGATTTTCTGATCGTTGCCGCACCCGGCGGGCTCGGCACCCAACACTTGATCAACAGGCAGGTACTCGACGCTTTAGGGCCTAACGGATTTATCGTCAACATCGCGCGGGCCAGCGTGATCGTCACGGCTGACCTGATCAGCGCGCTGGAACAACGACGGATCGCTGGCGCCGCGCTGGATGTCTTCGATAACGAACCCCAGGTGCCGGACGCCCTCAAGGGACTGGCCAACGTGATTTTGACCCCGCATGTCGCCGGGTTGTCCCCGGAGGCCACCCAAGGCACCGTGGAACTGGTCGGCAAAAACCTGACGGCATTTTTTTCCGGTCAACCGGTGCTCACCCCCATCGCTTTACCGCCGCCGTCGGCAGCCGCCCGCAACACTCATTAAAGGACGCCCAACAGCGTCCAGAGTCGCCGGGATTCGGCATCGGCGCTGATCAGTTCTCCAAGCAGCTCACTCAGGGGCTTGTTGCCCCATTCCACGCCCCGTTTGATCAAATAGGGCACCGGGCTGTGGGGTTCGGTGCGCGCCAGGTACTCGGCGATCAACAGCAATTGCCGGTACGCCTCTTCACGATTCGCCGGCTCGCTGAACACCTGAGGCGCCGCAATGACGGGCGGCACGTCGGCCGGGCTCGATGCCACCACCGCTGGAATTTCGACAGGCGCCGGGGTCGGTTTTCGTGGGTGCATGGCGATGAACTCCTGAACCAGCGTCAACAACGCTTCAATCACGTCCTGCAACGCTTTGAAGCCTGGGGCCTGATTGCCGAGATAAGCGTCGCTCCACACCTCCAGGCGTTGCAGGTGCTGCTGGCTGAGCAGCAACGTGCCCTGGCTGCGCAACCAGAATGACAATGGGGTGGCGCGAATCTGTTCGGTCAGTTTCTTCTGTTCGTTACGCGCGTTCTCGGCCGAGGTCTTGGCCGTTTTACTGTCGCTGGCCTGTACCTGTTGCAGCTGCAACCGACGCCAGGCATCCAGACAGAAACTATCGAATTCATTGTTGCGCGGCTCGAACAACGGGACTCGGGTCAGTAACACTTCAGCGTAGCGTCGAGCCAGCCATTCGAGCGGTATCACCCGCCATGACTGATCGCCGTCCTCCGCCTGGGGATGCAAGTGCTCGGGATAGCGCTCGCATAACCCGGCCACCAGCGCCAGGCTGCCCGGCAAACCTTCGAGCCCGTCCTGATGCAGCCAGGCCTCACCCAGCCAGGCGCTGAGCATCAAATCCTTGCTGCGTTCAAGCAGCAGGCTGGTGGTCAGTTTTTCCAGTTCCGGCCATTGGGCGCGTTTGATCGACGACTGCCACACCCCCGTGGGCAAACTGGTGTCGTCCTCGCGGCGCAGCTCGCGCAACCGGTCGAACTCGGGCTCATAACGCAGGTCCTGACCACAGGGAGCCTGCTCGCTGATCGGTTCGAGCAGTTGGCTGATCAGTTCCGGCAACGGCGTTGAAGGTTGATTCACAGGCCCTCCTTTTGGGATTCGATGTCATGGGCTTCAATGCCCGCGGTCGATCTCGTCACCATGAACGGAGAGCGTGGGGCCCGGGTTGGCAAGGGCTGAATGGACAGCGGCAATTTCGAGCCCTGGGTCATCAACGACAGGCGCACAAACATCAGGGTTTGCTCGGCGGTGGTGGTGCTGGCTTGCGTCGTCACGGGCAGGCGCAACGTCAACGGAAAGTCCGTGTAGTCCATGTTCGGCTGGCGTTGCACCGACACGTGCGAACGCATCAAGCGCAATAACGACCACGGCCCGCTGTACTCCCAGCCCGCTTCCAGATCCCGCACCACCAGGCTCGACTGCAACGGATCGTTGGCCGGGCGCTGGTAGCCATTTCGGGCCCAACGCAAAGTCAGCCGGATCGGTTGGCCAACCATCCAGCGCAGGTTCTGCTGCGGCTCGCCGCCGGGATAGCTGAGCTGTTGATTGCCGGCATTCAAGCCCCAGGCAATCACCTGATCGGCACCGCGCTCTTCCTCTCGATCGGTGCGCCAGCGCACGTCCATCTCCAGCCCCAACACACCGCTCTTGTCGCGTACAAACATCGGACCCAGCCAGGTGCTGGCTTGCTTCAAACGATTGAGAAAGTCTTCGGCGGCCAGGCGTTCCGGGGTCTGGCTCAGCAGCAATCCGGCTTGCGCCACCGGCAAACGCTTGTCGATCAGCTCCAGCAAATGCTGAACCCGGGCCGGATCGGCGTCGGCGGCCTGAAGGCCATTGGCAAACGGAAAGCGCTCCGCCAGGTACTGATTGAAATAGTTGGCCAGGTCGTTCCACGCCGCCGCAGCCTGTTGCTGTTGCAGGAACTGGCAGCGTTGCATGGCGGTTTGTTGCAGATCCACCGCCCGCAACGCCAGTGTTCCGCGCCCGCCAGACAGGTTGGCGGTTTGCAGGATCTGGCCGCAGGACGTGGCGTCCATTTCGATGAAGTCGCGACTGACCAATTGCTCGATCTGCGCCGGCGAACTGGCGGGGTTCTGCTCCTTGTACTTGAGCAGTTCGTCGTTGAGCGCACTGAACTGCGTCACGCGTTCATAATCCAGCGCCGAGAGGTTCTGTTGCTGGACTTTCAGCCATTCCAGCGCCGAGGTGCGTCGCTCGGTGATACCGAGCATGGTGTTGAATTGCTGCTTGAGGCTCAGTTTCAAATCCTGCACGTCGTTGGCGCCATACAGCTGCAGGCCGAGGTTTTTGGAGCCGTCCCACTGGCTGATTTCGGTGCGCCCGCTGAACAGCGGCTGGGCGACGATTTCGTCGAGGCCGCTGACGATTTCGGCCAGGGCGCGGCGGTTCAAGGCAGTTTGCAAGCGCGTGGCCAGATCACTGCGACGCACCTCGATAAAGGCTTTTTGCAAAGCAATCGCCTGGGAGGCCTGCACATTGAAAACGCCGCCATGGACCTGAGCATTGTGCTCGCGCAGGCTCGACAACATGGCCTTGACCACTGCGCCTTCGGCCGCTTGCAACAAGGCGCCGCGATACGCCGGGGGAATGCGCGGCAACTCTTCGGCGGCGTAACTCTTGTAGCTGGCGAAATAGTTCAGCGCACTGTCGAGGTCGTCGCCATCAACGCCCTGCCCTTGCCCATTCGGGGCTTCGGCGCGATCCGCCTGTAAGGCGATGGCCACAAAGTCACGCTTGAACAGCGCCTGCACCGCGTTGTTGAGCTGCACCACGTGTTCCTGCAAGACCAGTTGCCCGCTGCCTTGCTGAATCAATAAATTGTCCCGGGAGCCGGCCTGGACGATCCATTGATCACGAAAGCTCTGTTGCAGCTTGGCCGCCTGCATTTCCAACTGTTGTTCCAGTTGCGGTCCGAGCAAGGCGCTTTTGCGCACGTTGTCCAGCAACTCGCGGTAGCCAGGCACCAGGTCCTGACCCTTGCCGCGGCCCCACGCAGAATTGGTCAAGCCGATCACGGTTTGCAGGTCATCGACCAGTGCGCGCAAATCTTCGAGCTCGGTGAGGGAGTTGCCACTGCCGGCCTCCAGCCGTTCCAGATGCAGCTTGAGATAACCGGCCTGGCGCACGAAATTGTCGGCCAGGAAATACTGGTCCAGCCAGCGCTCCATGAGCCCGAGGAAATTTTCCTCGATCAGCGGGCGCTCGACGGTCAGATCCAGCGGTCGCAAGTCGCTGCCATCAGCCTCGAACAACGCCCGATTGTAAAAACCGGCGCGGTGCAACGTGCCGACGTTGAGGTTCAGCGACAACGCATTGTTGCTCAGCAACACCAGATCTTCGAGAGGGGCCTTGGGGTTGTTCAGTGCCTGACTGAACCACTGGTTCTGCTGCTCCAGATTCACCGCGCGCTCCACCAGATCCTTGGCCTTGACGTAGTTTTGCCATTGGGCCGGATCTTCGCTTTCGACGTTGCCTCGTCGTTCGGTGTTGCGGATGGTCTTGAGTTGCGCCAGCTCCGCGCTCAACAGGTCGCGCAACGGCAGCATCAAATGGCTCTGGGCGGTCAGGCGCAACTCGCTCGCCAACTGCGCATCCAGCGAAGAGAACCAGGAGGTCGGAAATACCACTGAGGTGAAGCTCCAGCCTGGCGCCTTTTCCAGCACCCGCCAGAAACCCTGGACATTGCGCCGGGTCGACTCCAGCCGATGAGATTCATCGGTGACCGCCGTGTAGTTTTTCTGCGCCCCCTGCAGCAGGCGCGACAGTTCATGGGCCTCCTTGACCGAATCCTGCCAGACCCACAGCATGCCCACGCTCCAAACCACCGCGACCACCAGCGCCACCCCACCGGTCACGCGCTGCCAGCGTTGACGCAGGCGTAACAGACGCGGCACCACCTGGGCCAGACCGCGCTCGGCAACCACCCGCCGCTGCCACAATTGCCGGGCAAAGGCGCTCTGCTGCAACCCGGTGTCGTAGGCCGAAAATCCGTCGGCGCTGTCTTCCGAGGGCTGATTGGCAGTGAAATAAATACCGCGAAAACGCGGCGCCTCGCCTTGCGCATTGCCCTGGAAAACCGGTTCCAGCAAAGATTGCAGATGGCGCCGCAAGGCTTCGAGACGTTCCGGCAAGCCATACAGCTCAGTGCTCAGTTGCCCGGACAAGGCGCCGATTTCGATGATCGATTCCGCCAGGGCCCGAGTCACCTGATCCAGTGCCTGATCGCTCCATTGCGCTTGCCAGACCGCATCGGTCCCGTGGGGCGATGACCAGCCCAGCGTGCGTTCACGGGCCTCGACCGGCAGCGCGGTGATCAATTCCTGAAAGCCCGGCAACTCTTCCATGCCAGTAATGACCATGTACACCGGCAGGCTCAGCCCGAACCGTTGCAACAGATCGATGAAGCGTCGACGTGCCGCCAACCCGAGGGTCGCGGCTTGCTCGACGTTGCCCAGTCGACTGACCGGCACCGTCCAGATCACTCCGTCCAGCGGACGTTGACTGCGCAAGCGCAGGATCAATCCCAGCAAGCGCCACCAGCCGCCGCGTTGCAGGTGCATGCCTTCATCCGGTAAAAACAGCGCCTGTGGCACCACCAATACCGCCCCTTCAGGGTCCGACCACCAGCGACCGAACCAGGCCGGTTTGTCGGTGGGCTGCAAACGCCACTGGCTACACAACTGCGTGCCCTGGGTTTCGTTGCCGAGCATCAGCAGCCATGGAATCTGGTACCGGTCCTGGGCGCCCTGCTCCTGCTCCATGTGCCGCACCGCCAGGTAAAAACTGCGAATCGCCGCACCGCTTTGCGTGCGCCACCACCAGACCGCTACCCCGACAATCGCCAGCAGCAACAGCACGGCGATGACGAGGCCGATAATCCCCAGCGTGCTCATGAGTCTTGCTCCGAGGCGGTCACGGAATCGGTCATCTGCAACACCGGTTCGAGCTCCAGACGAATGTCACGCCAGAACAACTGCCCCAACCCGGTCAGCAGCAGAACCATGGCGAGAATCCCCAGGCCCAGGCGAAAACCGTCGGGCAACGAAAGGCGCACCGGCAATTGCAGCGGCGGCACGGCCGAAGGCTGTTCGAGCCGGGCACTGACGTCGGCATAATCCGCCTCGTGCTGCCAGGCAAAGGTGAACAGCGCCAGACGCCATTTTTCATGTTGAGTCTGATTCTGTTCGCCGCGCAGCCGTCCCTGAAACCCCAGCACCAGACACTGCAAATAGACATTGGCCAGATCGCGGGTGGTGGGAATCTGCTCATCCAACAGTTCCTTGATCGCCAGCGGTATCCGCTCACCGGCCTGACGGCTGGCGTACAGCCGCGATTCCAAGGGTTTTTCCTGCCAGGCCGGTTGGCCGGGCCACGGCGTAAACAGCAAGGTTTCATCGACCAGCGCGACAAAGGCATAGACCAGCGACTTGACTTGCTCGGTGGCGGCGTCACCGACTTTGGCGAATGCGGTGCGCCACAGGCGTTGGGAGATTTGCGTGGAGAGTTCGACCACCGCTTCCACCAGCGCTTCGTCCTCGCTGTCCTTGGGCAACTGGTTCCAGTCCTGGGACCATTGCTGCCAGGCCTGGCGAAAAGCACTGCTCAGCGGCGCTTCGTGGAGGCCTCGTGTACCCGATCCGACATTGCCCTCAGACATAGGACGTTCCTTCCTTGATCAAGCACTTTCACTCGCCTGGGCGACAAACAACACCACTTGCCATGGACTGCTGGCCAGCCTGGAAGCCGGTGCGGCAATCAGCAACGGCAACTGCCCGTCGAACCATTGGCCTTCGGCCGTCACCACAAACAAACGCGTATCGTCGCCGACGCTGTAGGCCACTTGTTCATTGCGACTCATGGCCTGATGGGACAAACCGCTCATGCGCTGACGACTGAGCAATGCGATGTGCGGCTGCGACGCAATGATCGCCCCGCGCAACCATTCGCTCGCGGCCTGCTCGCTGGCACCGTTGGGCATGCGCAAACCGATGACCAGCCGTTGGCTCGGCTGATCGTCGGGCAATTGAATCGAGAAGGTTTGTTCACTGCGTTCGAACGCCAGGCTGCGATATCCGGCACGGATCAGTTCGAGTGTCTTTTCAAGCCAGTCGAGCACCGCTTCATAGCCGCGCTGCAACTCAAGAAAGTCCAGCGGTGCGAACGCCGGAACACCGGCCAATGGATCGAGCGACGACCAGGCGCCGGCCAGCCCGAGCAGCAAGCCATACAGCGCCTGAGGCGTCGCCACTCGACTGTTCAGCAGGCCTTCGACTTCCGGCAGCCGCGCCCAGAGCGCCGTCAACTGGCGACGAATTTCCAGCGCGTCGTCCTGATTGCCAGCCTGCTGCGCCTGGCGCAAACGACCGGCGAGGAACATGCATTTCTCCCGCGCCCTGGCACACAGCCCCGCCACGCGCCGCCCCACTACCGACTCGGGCAACAGGCACGGCGTCGGCGGGGTGTACGGCAATTGGAGAAAGCCGCCGCCCTCCTTGCGAATTCTCAGCAGTGGCAGGCAGACGGAATCCGCCTTGTTCAGTTGTGTGCACAAGCGCGGATTCGGACGCCAGACCGTGATCGATTCGGGGTACTCGCCGCTCGTGAGGTCCGGCAACGCATCGCCGACCACCGATTGCAATCGGCCCTTGAGCGGCAGCAACTGCCCGGCGCGCCACAGCGGACTGATCGCCAGGTACACGGTGACGGTGGCGTTGTCCGTGGCGTCGATCGCTTCACTGACGTCGAGCTCCAGCATCGGCCCCACACCGGCCTGCAGATTGACCGGCAAACCGTCCGGCAAGGTCGCTTGTAAATTGATCAGTCGTACCAGCCCCGCGCTCAGTGCCGAGGGATCGAACTCAACGCGGGTCACGCCCCAGAACCACGGATTACAGGCCTGGGCGAAATGCGCCACCAGCGCCTCGGCCCGCAGCCCTTGCAACTGAAAATGCTGGGGCAATAGCTGCATGCCCTCATGCCAGCAAACCGCGTCAGGTAGCAGACTCATACGACTCCCTTCGACATCTCTTATTGCCGCACAAAACATGGGCGGCCTGGCCCGGACTTGAACACCGCAATCCCTGTGGGAGCGAGCCTGCTCGCGATAGCAGTGGGTCAACCAACATTGAAGCTGAATGTACCGCCGTCATCGCGAGCAGGCTCGCTCCCACAAGTTTGCGCACCTTAACCTCTGTGTTCAGTTCGGGTGGTCGCTGACCAGCGTCATCTCGCGACTGTCGAACTTGAGCCAGGCGTTGCTCTGATCGTCCAGTCGTAACCGGTGTGCTCCGGGAGTGTTATAGCTGGCGAAGACTAAAAGTCCAGCCGCCCGCTTACCCTCCAGCGGGAAGGGTTGTTTGTCGATGAATTGACCGGGCACCAGCTCCAGTCCCCAGACCGTCATCAGCTGTCGGTAGTCACGCTGGAACTGCTCGCGTTCGGCGAACCACTGCCGGGCGGTGATGCCCGACAACTGCTTGAGCAGGTCCGGGTCGTTCACCGCAATGAAGTCCACCGCGATCGGCGTGTCATCGTTGGCGCGGGGCGCGACGTCCAGCGTCAGGTTATCGAGGTCGACACGAGGTCCGAACAACGAACACCCGGCGAGTGACAGGAGCAGAACCAAAGAAAAAAAACGTGCATACAAAATGAATTTTCCTTTTCTCGATACAGTCCAAAAATGCTTTTTGTTTGCTTTTTTATAGACCTGTTCTAGCGTCTTGGGTAGTTCGGTCAGCACGACGAATGTGGAAGGTTCGTCAAAGGAATGACAGGTCCTCTGCCCTCCCTTTCTAACCTACGGTCCAGTAAGGGAATGCGATGAAACGGGCCTCCCGATGCATTGCACCCGCCTCATGCATCGGAGTCAGCCACCATGGCAGAAAGTACTCAGCACAAGCTCGACAGGGTTCGCCCGCCCCGGGTGCAAATCACCTACGACGTCGAAATCGGCAACGCCATCGAGAAGAAAGAATTGCCATTGGTGGTCGGCATTCTTGCCGACCTCTCCGGCAAGCCTCTGGAGCCACTCCCGAAATTGAATGAACGGCGCTTCACCGAAATCGACCGCGATAACTTCAACGAAGTGCTCGCCTCGATCGGCCCGCGCGCCACCTTGCAGGTCACCAACACCCTCAGCGGCGACGACAGCAAACTCAACATCGAGCTCAACTTCAAACACATCGACGACTTCGACCCAGTCAAGGTGGTCGAGCAAGTGACCCCGCTGCGGCGTCTGTTCGAAGCCCGTCAGCGTCTGCGCGATCTGCTAACCAAGCTCGATGGCAACGATGATCTGGACAAGCTGTTGCGTGACGTCATCGCCAACACCGAGGGACTGCAAGAGATCAAGTCTGCCCGCCCGGAAACCGCCGCCCCCGCCCCCGCAGGCGATGCAGAAGTACCGGCCGAACCGCAAGCCTGATCGTTCATCCACTTAGGGAGAATTTGCCATGCCCGCCTCATCCGCCGCCCAGAGCCAAGCCAGCGACAGTACCGCCCAGACCTTGTCTCTGCTCGATGAAATAATCGCCAAAGGCCGCATGGCCCATGACGACAGCCAGCAAGATTACGCCCGCGACATGCTCGCGGAATTCGCCACCCAGGTACTCGACGAAGGCATGGCCATCGACAAGGACACCGTGGCGATGATCAACGACCGCATCAGCCAGATCGACGAACTGATCAGCGCTCAGCTCAACGAAGTGTTGCACCACCCGGACCTGCAAAAACTCGAAGCCTCCTGGCGCGGCCTGCACCTGCTGGTGAAAAACACCGAGACCAGTTCCCGGCTGAAACTGCGGTTGCTCAACGTGACCCAGAAAGAGCTGCAGAACGACCTGGAAAAAGCCGTCGAGTTCGACCAGAGCGCGCTGTTCAAGAAGATCTACGAAGAAGAATACGGCACCTTTGGCGGCCACCCGTTCAGCCTGCTGGTGGGTGACTACACCTTCGGCCGGCACCCGCAAGACATCGGCCTGCTGGAGAAACTCTCGAACGTTGCCGCAGCCGCTCACGCGCCGTTCATTGCTGCCGCCAGCCCCCGGTTGTTCGACATGAACAGCTTTACCGAACTGGCCGTGCCCCGTGACCTGTCGAAAGTCTTCGAGAGCCAGGAGCTGATCAAGTGGCGCTCGTTCCGCGAAAGCGAAGACTCGCGTTATGTGTCGCTGGTGCTGCCGCACTTCCTGCTGCGTCTGCCCTACGGCCCAGACACGTCACCGGTGGAAGGCATCAACTACGTCGAAGACGTCAACGGCAGCGACCACGGCAAATACCTGTGGGGCAATGCTGCGTGGGCCTTGTCGCAACGAATCACCGAAGCCTTCGCCAAGTACGGCTGGTGCGCGGCGATTCGCGGTGCCGAAGGCGGTGGTGCGGTGGAAGGCCTGCCGGCCCATACCTTCCGCACCACCTCTGGCGATCTGTCGCTCAAATGCCCGACCGAAGTGGCGATCACCGACCGTCGCGAAAAAGAACTCAACGACCTCGGTTTCATCGCTCTGTGCCACAAGAAAAACAGCGATGTGGCGGTGTTCTTCGGCGGCCAGACCACCAACAAGTCCAAGCTCTACAACACCAATGAGGCGAACGCCAACGCGCGGATCTCGGCGATGTTGCCGTATGTGCTCGCGGCCTCGCGTTTCGCCCACTACCTGAAGGTGATCATGCGCGACAAGGTCGGCAGCTTCATGACCCGCGACAACGTGCAGACCTACCTCAACAACTGGATCGCCGACTACGTGCTGATCAACGACAACGCGCCGCAAGAGATCAAGGCGCAGTACCCGTTGCGTGAAGCCCGGGTGGATGTGACCGAGGTCGCCGGCAAACCGGGTGCCTACAAGGCCACGGTGTTCCTGCGGCCGCACTTCCAGCTTGAAGAGCTGACCGCATCGATCCGCCTGGTCGCGACCCTGCCGCCACCGGTAGCCGCCTGACCGCTGTGGCAAGGCGCTTGACGCTTGGACTGTAGGAGCTGACGAGTGTAACGAGGCTGCGATCTTTTTCGGCTGATTGAGATATCGGATGGAAGATCAAGATCAAAAGATCGCAGCCTGCGGCAGCTCCTACAGGGCATTGGCCTACTATTAACTTTCAGGAGTTTCATGCGATGGATGCAATCATTCTCGACCTCGGCGGCGACATCAAAGGCGATAGCCTGCTCGAGGGTTACAAGGACAAGATCGAGGTCATGTCCTACAGCCACAACGTGGCGATGCAGGTGACCAACGACGTCAGCAACTCGGAGCGTACCTCCGGCAAGCCGCACATCGGCGAGTTCACCCTGACCAAATTCGTCGACAGCTCGACACCCTCCCTCAACGAGTATTGCTGCGCCGGCAAACCAATCCCGGAAGCCAAAATCACCATCGGTCGCAACGCCGCCGAAGGCAGTGGTCAGCTGATGCCATTCATCATCTACACCCTGACCAACGTCGTGCTGTCCAACGTCAGTGTCAGTGGCGGTACGGGTGGCAAACCGGTGGAAACCCTGTCGCTGAACTTCACCAAGATCAAGTGGGAACTCACCGCCCAGAAAGACGACGGCACCAAGGAAGGCACGGCCGCCTCGACCTGGGACATGGCCGCCAACAAGCTCGTCAAGTAAGCGGACGCGTCGGCCATGGCAGGCACGGGCATTCTCCCACCGTTGTTCGAGCGCCTCGCCGCAAGCGAGGTCGACACCGTGCAGGTGTTCGATCACCAGGGGTTGCTCGACTCGGTGCACACGGAGTTGCTGCGCCTGTTCAATACCCGACGCGGCCAACGTCCACTGACCTCCCCGCCGAGCATTCTCGACTACGGCATCGCTGACTGGACTGCCTTGCAACAGCAGCGCAGCGATGACCGTCGTCAGTTGGCACGGGAAGTCCGCGAGGCCATCACCCACTTCGAACCGCGCCTGCAACTGGGCGAGGTTCAGGTCAATCCGGTCCCCGGCCATCCGCAGCAACTGAGCATTCGGCTACTGGGCGAGTTACGCAGCGGCCAGCAGCACTGGCCCGTGGCATTTGTCATCGAGAAGGCCGGCGATGGCCTTGAGGTGCGTCATGAGCGACTCGATTGACCCGCAACTGCTCGATTACTACCAGCGCGAACTGACCTGGCTGCGACACGCCGGGAGCCTTTTCGCCGAGCGTTATCCCAAGGTCGCCAGACGCTTGGAGCTGTCCCCCGGTGAATGCCCCGACCCGCATGTCGAACGCCTGCTCGAAGGTTTCGCCTTACTCGCGGCACGCCTGCAACGACGGCTCGACGACGACTACGCCGAATTCAGCGACGCCTTGCTCGAACAGCTTTACCCGTTGGCCATGCGGCCATTACCGTCCTGCGCAATCGTGCAGTTCGAGCCGGATCCGAGCAAAGGCAACCTCGCCGGCGGATACCCGTTGCCCAGGGACACGCCGCTGTTCGTCACCACCAGCAAAGGCGAAAGCATCCATTTTCGCACCAGCGCCGCGGTTCGATTGTGGCCGCTGGAAATCAATGAAGCGCTGTTGCTGGGCAGCGACGAAGCACAGGCTCTGACCGGTGTTGCGCAAGCGCGCTCGGCCCTGCGCCTGAGCCTGCGTTGCCTCGGTGAAAGCCAGTGGTCGGAGTTGGCGATCAAACAGTTGCGCGTGCACCTCGCCGCCTCCCCGGTGATCAACGCCTGCCTGTATGACCTGCTCGGCGCCCACGCTGTGAAGGTGCTGGCCGGCCCCATCGGCAGCGTGCCTAAAGTGTTGGCGGGGCTGCCAGATATCGTCGGTTTCGCCAGCGACGAAGTGCTGTTGCCGGACGAGGACGGCGTGCATCCGGGCATGCGCCTGCTCGCCGAGTACTTTGCCTTCCCGGACAAATTCAATTTCTTCGATATCCCGTTGGCCGGTGCCACCAGCGACAGCCAGACGCTGTACCTGTACATCGTCTTCAACCGCGCCCCGGCCAACCGTCTGCACCTTCAAGCCAGCGACTTCGCCTTGGGCTGTGCGCCGGTGATCAATCTGTTCCCACGAACCTCGGAGCCCCTGCGCCCCGACGGCACCCGCAGCGAGTACCGACTGGTCGCCGACAGCCACCGGGAAAACAGCGTCGAGATCCACAGCATCCGGGCGATGCGCGCCAGTTCCAGTCAGGGTGTGCTGCGCGTTCCCGCCTATTACGGCGGCCAGCACATCGGTGGTGAAAAGCAATGCTACTGGCACGCACGACGGGTCAGTGGCATGACCCCGAATCGTCTGGGCACCGACCTGATGGTGAGCCTGGTGGACACCCGACTCGATCCATTGTCCGAGGCCACCGAATACAGCCTCACCGCCGAACTGCTGTGTACCAACCGACACTTGGCCCAGAGCTTGCCGGCCGGTACGCCACTGGGTTTCGAACGAACGGGGCCAGTGGCCTGGGCTCGTCTGCGCAACCCTCCCAGCCCGCAGAGTTTGCCACGACTGGACGGCGAATCCCGTTGGCGGTTGGTGTCGCAACTGACCCTCAATCATTTGTCGCTGGTCGAGGGGCCGCAGGCGCTGGATGCCCTCAAGGAAATCCTCCAGTTGCACAACCTGCGTGACGAGGCCAGCGCCCTGCGGCAGATCGAAGGTTTGATCAGTCTTGGCTGCGAACGAGTGATCGCCCATGTCGGCGAAGACGCGTGGCGCGGCTGGCGCAATGGGCTGGAGGTTCAGCTGCAACTCGATCCGCAGCATTTCGTCGGCAGCAGCGCCGTGTTGTTTTCAGCGGTGCTGGCGCAGTTCTTTTCACTCTATGCCACGGCCAATCGCTTTGTGCGCACGGTCCTGGTCCAGTCAGACAAGGAGGTCAAGACATGGCAACCCCAAGCCGGCATGCCGCTGTCCCTCTGAGCCTGAGCCAGAAGCTGCGGCGCGACCCGCAGGCGTTCGAGTTATTGCAGGCGTTGCTGCTGCTGGAGCGTGAACACCCGCAAGCCGAATCCCTTGGCAGCGGCACCGCGCCTCAAGCGGAAGCCCTGCGTCTGCGCGGGCCGTTGACGGCGATTTTCTCCGCCAGCGAAATCGAAAGCCTGACCCAGGAACCCGGTCAGCAACCGACGCTCAGCACTCCGGTGTTTGGCCTCGGCGGGCCCGACGGCCCCCTGCCCTACGCCTATCAGGAATGGCTGCAACAACGGGCTCGCGCCAAGGACCATGCACCGGCCGAATTCCTCGACCTGTTCCAGCATCGCTTGCTCAGCCTGCTGTACAAGGTGATGCGCAAACACCGGATTGCCGTCGGCTTCACGGCCCCCGGCGCGTCCCCGGTGCAGGCGCAACTGCGGGCGCTGACCGGGTTGTTGCCCAAAGCCTTGCAGGAACGTCAGGCCGTTCCCGATTCCGCCGTACTGGCATGCAGCGCGCTGTTTGCCGACGGTCGTCGCTCCCTCGCCGGCTTCGCCGCGATCGTGCGCGAGCACTTCGAACTGCCGGTCGCACTCAGCGCCTATGAAGGTGCCTGGCGGGACATCCCCCCGGCCAGTCGCAGCCGCCTGCAACCGGGAGGCCGCAACCTGCAACTGGGCCACAGCGCCGTGGCCGGCACCCGGGTCTGGGATGAACACGCCGGCATCCGCCTGACCCTCGGCCCGCTGACCTCGGCGCAGGCGGCGCGGTTTCTGCCGGACGGTGAATCCCATCCGGCACTGGCCAGCCTCAGCGCGCTGTATTTCGGCCCCGATCTGGATTGCACGCTGGTGCTGTTGGTGCGCGGTGCCAGCCCGATAAAACTCGGTCGCCAGGCCCCGCCTTTGCTCAGTTGGAACGGCGGCCTGCAACGCCAGACCAGCCTCGCCGTGCAACAGATCGAAACCCGCCTTCGTCAGCTGGAGATCACCTGAACATGGAACTGGCCAGCCTGATCGGACGCCTCAACCCGGACAACCGCCGCGCCCTCGAACGGGCCGCGCAACGCTGCCTGCAACGGGGTCATCATTACGTCGAAATCGAGCACCTGCTGCTGGAGTTGCTGGACATCGAGGGCGGTGACTTCGCCCGGCTGCTGCCGCGCTTCGGCCTGGAGCGCGATGCCCTGACGGCGGAAATCAACAAGGCCCTGGAACTGTTCAAATCCGGCAGCACCCGCACCCCGGCGCTCTCGGCGCAAACCATCGGCCTGCTCGAAGACGCGGTGGTTCAGGCCAGTGTGCTCGGTCTCGACAGCATCCGTTCCGGCTTGCTGCTGCTGGCCTTGCTCGACCGCGATGAACGCCGCAGCCTGCTGCTCAATAGCGCCTCGTCGCTGTTGAAAATTCCGCGGGAAGCCTTGCGCAGCAACCTGCTGGAGTGGACCGAAAACTCTCGCGAACACGTCGGCGGCACGCGGCCTGTCAATGCCGGCAAGCCGCAGCCGAAACAGGATTCGGTGCTCGATCAGTTCACCCAGGACCTGACCGCCGACGCCCACGCCGGGCGCATCGACCCCATCGTCGGGCGCGACGGCGAGATTCGCCAGTGCATCGACATCCTGCTCAGGCGTCGGCAGAACAACCCGATCCTGGTCGGCGCGCCGGGCGTGGGCAAGACAGCCGTGGTCGAAGGCCTGGCCCTGCGCATTGCTGCTGGCGATGTACCGCCGTCGTTGCAGGAAGTCAGTCTGCGGGTGCTCGACCTCGGTTTGTTGCAGGCCGGCGCCGGGGTCAAAGGCGAGTTCGAACAGCGGCTCAAAGGCGTGATTGACGCGGTGCGCAGCGCCGACAAACCGATCATTCTATTCATCGACGAAGCCCATACCCTGATTGGCGCTGGCGGCGCGGAAGGCGGCAGCGACGCGGCCAACCTGCTCAAGCCGGCGCTGGCCCGTGGCGAGTTGCGCACCCTCGCCGCCACGACCTGGCTCGAGTACAAAAAATACTTCGAGAAAGACCCGGCCCTCGCCCGGCGTTTTCAGTTGGTGCAAGTCGAGGAGCCGGACGAAACCACCGCCGTGGAAATGCTCCGTGGCGTGGCCGCGAAACTGGAACAGCACCACGGCGTGCAGGTGCTGGACGCGGCGATTCACGAAGCGGTGAAACTGTCCCACCGCTACATCTCCGGACGTCAGTTGCCGGACAAGGCCATCAGTGTGCTCGACACCGCCTGCGCCCGGGTCGCCCTCGGCCAGCACGACGTGCCGCCACCGCTGGAAAGCCTGCGCCATCGCCAGAACAGCCTCAAGGATGAAGTCGAACGCCTGCGTCGCGAACAAGCCACCGGGCTCGATCATCGGGAACGCATCACCCTGCTGGAAACCGAATCCGTCGGGAACGTGCAAGCCATTCGCGATCTGGAAATCCGCTGGAACGAAGAACGGATCGCCGTGCGCGAACTGCTGGAAACCCGCCGCGAGTTACTCACCTTGAGCGAGCGCGCCGACAACGACAAACCGGACGAAGCCACCGACAGCCGCATCGATCATCTGGCCGCCGAGCTGGTACGACTCGAGGCCGGTCTGGATGCCATTCGCCAGGACGATCCGCTGGTGCCGGAACAGGTCGACGCGAAAACCGTGGCCGCCGTGATCGCCGGCTGGACCGGTATCCCGGTGGGCAAAATGCTCGCCGACGAAGCCCACGCCGTGCGCACCCTCGGCCAGCGCATGGGCCTGCGGGTCATGGGCCAAAGCACCGCGCTGAACACCATCGCCCAACGCCTGCAAGCCTACCGCGCCGGCCTCACCGACCCGCAAAAACCAGTCGGCGTATTCCTGCTGGTCGGCCCCACGGGCGTGGGCAAAACCGAAACCGCTTATGCGTTGGCTGACGCGCTCTACGGCGGCGAACGCAACCTGATCAGCATCAATCTCTCCGAATACCAGGAAGCCCACACCGTCAGCCAACTCAAAGGCGCCCCGCCCGGCTACGTCGGTTACGGCAGCGGTGGCGTACTCACCGAAGCGGTGCGGCGCAAACCTTATTCGGTGGTGCTGCTGGATGAAATCGAAAAAGCCCATCCGGATGTGCTCGAAGCCTTCTACAACGTCTTCGACAAAGGCGTGATGGAAGACGGCACCGGATTGGTGGTGGATTTCAAAAACACCGTGATGCTCGCCACCAGCAACGTTGGCGCTGAGTTGCTGCTCGATACACCGGTCGCGCAACTGGGCACCGATGCCTTCAATGAAGCGTTGCACAAAGTGCTGCTGAAAGCGTTTCGACCAGCGTTTCTGGCGCGCATGACGGTGGTGGCGTATCGGCCTCTGGATGAGGTGACGCTGGAAGGCATTGTGCTGGCGAAACTGGAGAAATTGCGCGGACGCTACAAGGCTGCGACCGGGAAACAGTTTGAGTTTGATACCGGGATTGTGCAGGCGGTGTTGGCCAAGTGCAGTGCGGCGGGAGCGAGGGATGTAGAGAATGTGTTGATGACGCAGGTGACGGGGAAGTTGGCGGAGTGGGTGTTGGAGTAATAGAAGATGAACCCGCCCTGTTCTTAGGGCAATGTAACGACTGTAGTGTTCAAGGAGCGTTTATATGAAATTTACAACCGTACAACTGGCCGAGCAGATTAATAACCACCGCGCTGACCTGCGGCTATGGGCGGACTCAATCCCACAAAACCAGGACTCCATGGCACCCGCCTTTACTGCCTACTGGTTGTGCTATAGGGGCCTATGGGTAGATTGACATGATCAATCGCCCTGGGCGGGTAGCGCGAAAATAAATGCCCCTTTCTTCAAGAAATACACCTTCAGGATAAAAAAATGAAATGCTATGTATTTCCAATAAAAGACGGAGAGGTTTACCTAGGAGTAAAATCCTTGATAAACCCCTACAATTCTCGTCATCGGATGTGGGGCGCTGGATTCCCTATGGCATTTGGCGGGAACGACGATGATGACAATACACATGTCACTTGCGCCCGAGAGGCTTCCGAAGAATCACATTGGAAGTTGGACCTCGATTCAGCAATTTTCACACACTTAGTAAATTTGGAAAGTAACGGCATCCCCTATTTTTTTTACTACGCAACAGGATTTACGTACGACCCCACGGCCGTACTACCACCCAGCTTGGCACGATCCGCAGCATATCGCGAAACAACAGGAAGAATATTGACGATCAACTTGAATGAGCGCCCTCCTCAATTCTTAACGAGAGGAATTGCTGCTGCCTGGATACTTCAGCGCCTTAGAGAGCAGCACCCCGATATAAGCATAGACAGTTCAGCAGAAGGATATTCCGACTTCCTATCATCGGAAACCCTAAGAGCATTTATATTACTTGTTCGACAACACATAAAACAGCCAATAGACTAATCTACCCACTAGGTACTCGATGCCCCACACCATAGAAAAAAGCACAGAAAAAATGGATAAATTTATTATTACCGTACAAATAAGTTTATCTCTTTCCTATAAGAATGTGTTGACGACACAAGTGACAGGCAAACTGACGGAATGAACTGGCCGGGGCTTTCAATAGGAGATTGACATGACTGAAGTACATAAAGTCGGTCGTTACTCAGGCGGCAATGTGGCAATGACAGGCGCAAACCCTTTATACGCCACTTGGCTGGCGGCCAACCAGGCCACGAACGGCGGGACCATTCCCGATCTGGCCAGTATTTGCCATGAATCCTCTTCAACCCGCCGCGCCCTGGCCGGGTCGGGAGCGTCTCATGGAACCTGTTTCGCAGTGGTCGAACATTTCGACGCCGCGCGTGGCGTATTGATGTACAAATTCGGTGACAGCGCATTGAAGCTGGATCTTCTCGGCAACTACACCACCACGACCAAGAAAGTCGTCACGACCCTGCGCGGGCATGCGGAAATCAGTGCATTGGTCCAGGCGATCAATAGCGTCGCCCTTCCGGACGGTGATTACAGCAACTTCGTCACCCGTATCTATATCGAACTCAGCCCCTGTCAGCTTTGTGGACCGCAACTCGCCCCCTATGTCGCAAATTCGGTATTGATGTACAGCTACGACTATGGACAAGACCGCGACATGGATGCGTGGGTCAGTGATAACCAGGCTTCAATCCATGCCAAAGGCGGCACGTTCAAGTGGTAAGCCTTTCCCTCACCCACCACCTGAGGCCATTCAATGCCCCGCACCACCGACAGCAATACCAGCCTCTCCCTTACCGCCGCTTCGCTGTCGGCGCTTTATCCTGAGTCGCTGTCCGGCGAAGAAACCCTGAACGCTCTGGGTTCGCAGATCCTGAATGGCCTCAACGACGGCGCCTCCCTCACCCTGACCACCGCCGTCGCCACCCACGTCACCACCACCCTGCACAACGACGCCCAAACCCGCCCTCTCGATGCATTGGTGGCCGAAATCCGCCAACTCCCAGCCGATGCCACCGCCGAGCGCTATCAGCTTGTTTTAAGACCATGGCTGTGGTGGCTGGCCCTGGCCAGCAACAATCGCGTGTTCCAGAACCTCAGCACTTCGGACATCGTCGCCACGATTTTCAAGGCTCACGCCTTCACCGACTTCAAGCTCTCACTCACCGGCACTTACGCCCCGCGCGAATACTGCGTGCAGTACGGCGAAACCGATTTCGCCTTCGTTTCACGGTTGCTGGAAGAGGAAGGGATTTTCTGGTTTTTCACCCACGAGGACAGCAAACACACGCTGGTACTGGGTGACAGCAACGATGCGTTTGTGCCAATCCCCAATGGACCCAAGGTGAACTATCTCGGCCAGCAGTTGGGTGAGCGAGAACTGCACGGCATTCGCTCCGGCCAGGTCTGCGTACAGGCGGTGGCCGGGGTGTATCAGGCGACGGATTACGAGTTCACCACCCCGACCACCTCGCTCTACAGCCAGGCCGAAGCAGTCGCCGGGCCACGGTCGATGTACGAGCACCCCGGTAGCTACAACGCCAAAGCGCGCGGCGATGCGCTGACCAAGCAGCGGGTCGACGGTTTGCGCAGTCAGGAGAAACGTTTTGTCGGCGAAAGCGACTGCCGCTGGTTGGTGCCGGGGCACTGGTTCACCCTCGCCGGTCATGACGATTCGACGTTGAATATCGATTGGGTTGTAACGGCGGTGACTCACGAAGCCAGCCATGACAGTTATCGCAATCGCTTCGAAGCCATCCCCAAGACCACACCTTTTCGCCCGGTGAGAACCACACCGAAGCCGCGAATGCACACCCAAACCGCCATCGTCGTCGGCAAGTCCGGCGAGGAAATCTGGACCGACGAATACGGCCGGATCAAGTTGCAGTTCCCGTGGGATCGCAACGGCAAGAACGACGAAGCCAGTTCCTGCTGGGTACGGGTGGTGTTGCCCTGGAGCGGCAAGGGTTTTGGCATGCAGTTCGTGCCACGGATCGGCCAGGAAGTGATCGTGACGTTTATTGATGGCGATCCCGATCGACCGCTGGTGACGGGTTGCGTCTACAACGGTGACAACGCCCTGCCCTATGCACTGCCAGCGAATCAGACCCAGTCCGGGATCAAGACCCAATCGTCCAAGGGCGGTGGCGGTTTCAACGAGCTGCGATTCGAGGACAAGAAGGACGCCGAAGAAGTGTTTCTCCAGGCACAGAAAGATCTGAAGATCAACGTGCTCAACGACACCACTGCCACGGTGGGTCATGACGAAACCCTGACCGTACAGAACGCCCGTACGCGCACGGTGAAGGAAGGCGACGAGACCGTGACCCTGGAGAAAGGCAAACGCAGCGTGACCATCCAGACTGGCAGTGACAATCTCGATGTGAAGGACAGTCGCACGGTGACCGTGGGCGCGGACCAGACCCACAGCACCGGTGGCAACTACACGCACAAAGTCACCGGCGATTACAGCCTGACGGTGGACGGCAACCTGACGATCAAGGTGACCGGCACCCTGACCCTGCAAAGCGGCGGCAGTTTTGCGATCAAGAGTGGCGCTGATCTGGCGGCCCAGGCCAGCACCTCGATCAGCCAGAAGGCCGGTACGTCCCTGAGCAATCAAGCGGGGACCTCGTTGGAGAACAAGGCCGGCACGACCATGACCAACGATGCCGGGATCAGCCTGACCAACAAAGGCGCCGCTTCGCAGACCGTGGACGGTGGCGGCATGCTGACGATCAAGGGTGGTCTGGTGCAAGTCAACTGACAAGGAGAACCCATGGCCATCACGCCGCTGGATTTGCAGCAGAACGATAAACAGCTCAAAGGTCGCTTGCTCGATGGCCAGCTCGACGGTGCGCTGCACATCAAGGATGACGGTCGCGCGCAGGCTGATTTGCAGTACATCCAGGGCGAGCTACAAGGCACTACCCTGCTTTACCACCCCAATGGCAAGGTCTCGGCGCAGCTGCCGTTTGCTCGTGACAAGCTGCAGGGGGTCGCGAGTTTCTATGCGCCGCAAGGCTGGCTGCAGCGCAAGGCGACTTACCGCCGAGGGCTGCTGCATGGCGAGGCATTCAATTACTTTCCCGACGGGCAACTGGCCGAAGCAGAGTTCTACCGCGATGGCGTGCGCGAGGGGCGGTATCAGCGCTTTCATCCCAACGGCAAACCCGCCGTCGAGGCTCGTTATCTCAACGGTCAACTGCTGGAACCAGAACAGGGTTTTGCTGCTGATGGGCGACCGCTGGACGCCGAGGGTAAGCCGATTTCCAGGGTTCGCTGGTGGTTCAGGCGCTGGAGTGATCCTGCTGAGGCCTGAACCTGTTGTGGTGACTGTCATGGCCACATCGCGAGCAGGCTCGCTCCCACAGGAGATTTCGGTTCAACACGGTATTTGTGTACGACGCAGATCAAAATGTGGGAGCGAGCCTGCTCGCGATATGGCCCTCACATTCAACATCGATGTCGCCTGACACGGCGCCTTCGCGAGCAAGCCCGCTCCCACAGTTTGATCGTGTGCGGTCAGGGAATGAGCATCTGCATTTGCCCCGGCATCACGATTTTTATCACCCCTGCCCAATTGCACATCAGGGTGCTGTTGGCATCGATGGCCGGCATGCCGCCCAGCAGCAGGGTCGGCGCGCCGCCGGGGATCCACGGGGTGGCGGTGGCCGGGATGCACGGCATCGGCGTCAATACGCCAAGCGCTGCGGCGGTGGCGGCCGCGACCATCGGGTTGGCCATGCTCATGCACGTGCCGAACGGCATGATGTTCACCAGCGGGATGTGATCCATGATGTTCGCCGCTGGCATGCCCCCGGTCAGCGTGCGATTCACCGGCAACACGTTGAGTACCGCTGGTACCGCGCCGAAACTGCATTGCAGGGTCGCGGTGGCGCAAACTTGCGGACAACCCATGTCGAATCTCCTTCCTGGAAGCGACGCTCCACTGAACCATAGTCCGCCGAGCCCGTTCGCGCACATCAGGAACGCTGATTATCCGGCAACACGCTAACCTATAAGACCGTGCCGCGCTTGTGGCCACCCCGGCGCACCATTAGATTAGTCAATGATGTCTGGCCTCCAAAATAAGCAGAAGGGATAAGCATGGCGCTTACTGACCAGTCCACCCGTATCCGCTCCGGCGAAGAACTCGATGCCAGCCTGATCGATCCATACCTCAAGGCGCACATTCCGGGCCTGAGCGGCTTACCGAAAATCAGCCAGTTTCCGGGCGGTGCGTCGAACCTGACCTACCTGCTGGAATACCCCGAACAGGAATTCGTCCTGCGTCGGCCACCGTTCGGCCACAAGGCCAAGTCCGCCCACGACATGGGCCGCGAATTTCGCATTCTCAATCAGCTGCGGGACGGCTTTCCCTATTGCCCCAAAGCCTATGTGCACTGCACCGACGAATCAGTGATCGGCGCCGAGTTTTATGTGATGGAACGGGTCAAGGGGATCATCCTGCGCTCCGAACTGCCACCAGAACTGGGGCTTGATTCAGCGAAGACCGAAACCCTGTGCAAGAGCTTCATCGACAAGTTCGTGGAACTGCACCGGGTCGACTACAAGGCCTATGGCCTGGGCGACCTCGGCAAACCCGAAGGCTATGTGGCACGGCAAATCAAAGGCTGGAGCGAGCGCTACGAAAAAGCCCTGACCCCGGACGCGCCTAAGTGGGAAGCGGTGAAGGCCTGGCTCAACGACAAGATGCCGGCCGACCACCCGACGTCGAGCATCGTCCACAACGATTACCGCTTCGACAACGTGATCCTCGACCCCGAGAATCCGATGCAGATCATCGGCGTGCTGGATTGGGAATTGACCACCCTCGGCGATCCCCTAATGGACCTGGGCAACACCCTCGCCTACTGGATCGAAGCCGACGACCCGGCGCCGGTGCAATTGATGCGCCGCCAGCCGAGCCACGCCCCCGGCATGCTGACCCGCCGTGAATTCGTCGATTACTACGCCGAACGCGCGGGCATCCAGATCGACAATTTCGACTTCTACTACACCTACGGCCTGTTCCGCCTGGCCGGCATCGTGCAGCAGATCTACTACCGCTTCTTCCATGGTCAGACCCAGGACAAACGCTTCGCGCAGTTCATTCACATGAACAAACTGCTGGAGCAGATGAGCCTGCAAGTCATCTCGAAATCCAGCCTCTGATCACGGTCGCTGATCGGGCCCAATAACAAGGAAAAATCATGTCCAAGACTCAGTTGTTCGACCTCGACGGCAAGATCGCTTTCGTCTCCGGCGCCAGCCGCGGCATTGGTGAAGCCATCGCCAAACTGCTGGCGCAACAAGGCGCCCACGTCATCGTTTCGAGCCGCAAACTCGACGGTTGCCAGCACGTTGCCGACGCGATCATCGCCGCTGGCGGCAAAGCCACCGCAGTCGCCTGCCACATCGGTGAAATGGAGCAGATCACCCAGGTCTTCGCCGGCATCCGCGAACAGTTCGGGCGCCTGGACATTCTGGTCAATAACGCGGCGACCAACCCGCAGTTCTGCAACGTACTGGACACTGACCTGAGCGCCTTCCAGAAAACCGTCGACGTGAACATTCGCGGCTACTTCTTCATGTCGGTGGAAGCCGGCAAGCTGATGCGCGAACACGGCGGCGGCAGCATCATCAACGTCGCCTCGATCAATGGTATTTCGCCGGGGATTTTCCAGGGCATCTACTCAGTGACCAAGGCAGCGGTGATCAACATGACCAAAGTCTTCGCCAAGGAATGCGCGCAATTCGGCATCCGTTGCAACGCCCTGCTGCCGGGTCTGACCGACACCAAGTTCGCTTCGGCGCTGGTGAAGAACGACGCCATCCTGAAAACCGCGCTGCAGCAGATTCCGCTCAAGCGCGTGGCGGACCCGAGTGAAATGGCCGGTGCGGTGTTGTACCTGGCCAGTGACGCGTCGAGCTACACGACTGGGGTTTCGTTGAATGTGGATGGTGGGTTCTTGTCCTGATTGGGTTCTGCGAATAAACCGAAGGCAGCCAAATGGCTGCCTTTTTTGCTTCTCACGTGAGCACACCACCCCCGTGTAGGAGCTGCCGAAGGCTGCGATCTTTTGATCTATGGCGTTAGTTGAATCGTTAAAGATCAAAAGATCGCAGCCTTCGGCAGCTCCTACAGAGGGATTGGTATGTTTCCACAGGCAGTATCGGATACAATATAAGAATATTTATTCCACCATTTGCATATTAGGAATATTTATTCCATAAATAGCCCTCCTGAAAATAAAAATCCAAAGGACCCCGGCTATGCGCGAACTCGGTATCGGACTTATCGGCACAGGTTTCATGGGCCGCGCCCACGCCTTGGCCTTTCGCAACGTCAGCGCCGTTTTTGAATTGCCGCTGAAGCTCAAACTCGCCGCCCTCGCCGACGCCGATCCGCAGCGCGCCCGGCACTGCGCCGACGCGTGGGGCTTCGATGCCGCTCACAGCGACTGGCAACAGCTGATCAACGACCCCAAGGTCAATCTGATCGCCATCACAACCCCTAATCATCTGCACTACCCCATGGCCATGGCCGCCCTCGCCGCCGGCAAGCCGGTGTATTGCGAGAAGCCGCTGGCAGTGAACCTCGAACAGGCTAGCGCCATGCGTCTGGCCGCTAAAGCTGCGGGCGTGGTGACGCGGGTCGGCTACAACTACCAGCACAATCCGATCATCGGCCTGGCTCGCGATTTGATTCAAAGCGGAGCGTTGGGACAGATCATCAGTTTCCAGGGCGAATTCAGCGAAGACTTCATGGCCGATCCCGTTTCACCCTGGTCCTGGCGCTGTGACGCCGATTACGCCGGCGGTGCCTTGGCGGACCTTGGCAGTCATTTGCTGGCCATGGCCCGTCATCTGCTTGGCGATATTCAGGCGGTGTGCGCGGATACCCAGACCGTGCATGCGCAACGCCCCGTTACGCTAGGTGGCCAGGAACGGCGCGACGTCGCGGTCGATGATCAGGTCCACGCGTTGCTGCGGTTCGCCAACGGCGCGCGCGGGACGTTCAGCAGCAGCTGGCTCAAACACGGTTACAAGAATCATCTGAGTTTTGAAATCAGCGGCACCCGGGGCACCCTGGCGTTTGATCAGGAACGCTTGAATGAACTGCGGATGTATCGCGCAGGGCAAGGCGGTTTTCAACGGCTGCTGGCAGGGCCGGATTTAACGGGTTATGCCGCTTTCAGCCCGGCACCGGGGCATCAGTTGGGTTACAACGAACTCAAGACTTTGGAAGTGCATGAGTTGGTGATGGCGCTGGCCGGCCTCGGTCAGGACGGGACAGATTTCGAGCAGGCATGGGAAGTCGAACGCCTGGCGACAGCGATTCGTTTGGCGGCACACGAGTCGCGTTGGGTCAGGATCGAGGAAGTCTGAATCGCCGCTCGGGCGACACCCGCCAGTCGCAGAGGGCCACTGGCGGTAAACGCCATTAACCGGAGCAAACTTACTGAGTGACGCAACGGGTCAGGGTCGTGGTCCGCGTCACCTGCCCTTCTGCCCTCATATCACCCTGCACATCGGTGTTTTCGGAGGTCTGACAGGTACGAACCGGTGGTGGTGGCGGCGCAGCGGGTGGTGGAGGTGGCGGACTGGCACATCCACCCAGAATCGCCGCGCAGAGTATGAGCGACAGTGGCGAAAAAATACGTATACCAAGACTGTTCATAGGTTGACCCGCGGTAAGTAATCGACATTTTCCGCGACACAAAAACCACACCGCCTACCTGCGGCCCCGTCACAGAAAAGAAATACCTCGCATTCCTTATAGCCCAGCCACCCGCCAATGCCAGAAAAACAGCGGATAGACTGGCCGTCATCGCAGGAATGGATATGCACACCATCAAAAATCCCGATTGCCTGACAAATAGCTATCGCGAGCAGGCTCGCTCCCACCGTTTGAACCGCGTACATCAGCGGGAAATTTATAGGCTATAAGGCCGTCTTCGCGGGCAAGCGTCGCTCCTACAGTACATCCGTGAGACACGAATTACTGGCCAGCGCCTACAACGCACTGGACCGATGCAGACCAATGCTCTCAAGCTCGTACCGCAACTCTTCAATCAGCGCCGTCACCGCCTCTGGTGTCCTGAGATTCACCATGCTCAACCCGCTGACCACCAGATCCACCTGCCCCGTCGCCGGATGATAAAGCTTCACCGTCAACGAATTATCCCCAGTGAGCGCGCACTCACAGGCCAATGGCGAAAAACTCCGCTCCAGTTGCATACGCAATTGCGCCAGATGAGTCATCCCGATTCACCTTGGCGACGAGCTGAAATCGACTCCACGCTTGAACTGTTCGCACCCATGTGGCTGTTCCTTTAGCTGCTTCGAAAAGGACGCGATACCGACTCGAAGCCACGTATCGCACCCTCACAGCCTAGAAAAACCAGCCCCTGAGCAGAACATCAAATTGCACCATCCCAACTAGTGCATTTGCATCTTAACGTTGCCCCTTGGTCCGCCTCTCGCTGGAGAACAGACCCCGTTCGCGAGCCCATACAATCGCCTCGCTGCGGCTGTGCACGTCGAGTTTGGAATACACCGTCGAAACATGATTGCGCACCGTATTAGGCGCCAGTTTCAGGCGTGCGGCGATTTCCTTGTCGGCCAGGCCTTCACAGATCAAGCCGAGCACATCGCGCTCTCGCGCGGTCAGTTCGGTGAACGACACAGTGGGCAACTGCGGTGAATTGACGTTCTTCACGTTGGCGAGTTTTTCGATCAGCGTGCGGCTGAACCAGGAGGCATCTTTCATCACCTCTTCAATGGCTGACACCAGTTCCAGCTCGGTGCGTTTGCGCTCCGTAATGTCCATCAACACCAGCAGGTAGCAAGTGCCACCCTGAATGTTCACGGTGTCCGCCGAGACGGCGCAATCGATCAGCCCGGCATCCTTGCGGCGCACCCTGACATCGACGCGATCCACACTCCCGGTTTTCTCCAGGGCCGCAAACAGTCGCGTGCGAGCGCCTGCGTCATCGATGAAACCGAGTTGCGCCACGGTCTTGCCGAGCACCTCTTCACTCGGGCATGCGAGGGTATCGAGAAACGCTTCGTTGACGTCCATCACCGCTTGATCGTCGGCGCTGCACACCAGGATCGGCACCGGAGTGAGGCGAAAGGCTTTGGCAAACCGTTCCTCACTCTGGCGCAGGGCTATTTCAGCCTTGTGCCGCAGTTCCATGTCGACGAAGGAAAACAGCATGCAAGCTTCGTCGTTGAGCTCCAGCGGTTGCCCGGCAACGATTACCTGTTTGCTGCCACCGTCGGGCAATTGCAGTTCGGCCTGCATCTGCGGAATGGTTGCCCCGTCACGCAAACGCTGCTTGGCCAGGTCCTTGTTTTCAGCGCGCTCCAGCACATCCAGCTCATAGGTCGAAGCGCCGATCACCTGATCGCGGGCATAACCGGTCATTTCCAGGAAGCCCTGGTTGACTTTGATGTAGCGCAAATCGCTGAGGCGACAGATCACCGCCGGGGCCGGGTTGGCATTGAAGGTCTTTTCGAAACGCTGCTCGGCGCTGGCCCATTCGGTGACGTCATCCATGATCAGCACCAACGACTCCGGCTCGCCGGCGTGGTCGGCCAGCACCATGCTGCGCACGCTGTGAACCCAGGTGCGTTCGTCGTTTTCGACTGGCGTCAATTCAACCAGTACATCGTTGAACATCTCGCCGCGGGCAACACGGCTGATCGGATAATTCTCCGTCGCAACCGGGTGATTGTTGCGATAGCGCAAGGCAAACCGCTTCGCGTATTCCTTGGCATTGGCCCCCAGCTCACCGATCCGACTGACGCCGTGCATGGTCAGCGCGGCATCGTTGGCCCAGAGGATCGTCTGGTCGAGCTCCAGCAGAATCACCCCGTCGGACAGGCCCGCGATGATCTGCTGCAACTGGCGGCGATTGGTTTCGGTGGTCAGGACGTCCTGGCTCATTGGAACTCCACGATTGCGGCGGCGCCGTTACGCGCGGCCCTGTGAAGATTACGACCGCTGGGGGCTCTGATAGTGCGAATGAAGCGGCTGCCGGGAACACAAGATCAAAAGATCGCAGACTTCGCCAGCGCCTACAGGGGTTGCGTGTATCCGCGTGATCACGGGTGTACCCGGTCAAGGTTGCGTGTATCCGCGTGATCGCGGGTGTACCCGGTCAAGGTTGCGTGTATCCACGTGATCGCGGGTGTGCCCGGTCAAGGTTGCGTGTATCCACGTGATCGCGGGTGTACCCGGTCAAGGTTGCGTGTATCCGCGTGATCGCGGGTGTACCCGGTCAAGGTTGCGTGTATCCACGTGATCGCGGGTGTACCCGGTCAAGGTTGCGTGTATCCGCGTGATCACGGGTGTGCTCGGTCAATGTAGGAGCTGCCGAAGGCTGCGATCTTTTCGGCGGATTCGAAATATTCCGAAAACGCTTTCATCCGTGCCACTCATGCTAACGACTAACGTTTACCTGACAACACACCTCAAGGAGGCCAAGGAATGGCTATCGCTGCAAAAGGATGTCGCCTGCGCAAGGCTCGATTTTCCGAATCTGGTCGTATTTATCTACTGACCGTCGTCGTTCATCAACGAGAGCCGGTGTTCGCAGATTGGCGGATGGGACGGCTTCTGGTCGACCAACTGCGCTGCGCCGATCAAACTTCGGTGGTCCACTCGATGGCATGGGTAGTGATGCCGGATCACCTGCATTGGTTATTGGAACTCCAGCACGGGACCTTGGCCGAGCTGATGTGCCGCATCAAATCCAGGAGCAGCCGTTCGATCAATCTTGTGCGTCGCAGCCAAGGCCGATTATGGCAACGAGGATATTACGATCGGGCTTTGCGTCGCGATGAAGACATCAAGGGCGCAGCGCGTTACATCGTCATGAATCCGTTGCGCGCGGGATTGGTGAAACGGGTGGGTGATTATCCGTTGTGGGATGCCATTTGGATTTGAGAGGGTCAAGATCAAAAGATCGCAGGCTTCGCCAGCTCCTACGGGGAATGCATGCATCCGCATGATCATGGGTGTACTCGGTCAATGTAGGAGCTGCCGCAGGCTGCGATCTTTTCGCCTGACAAATCGGAAGTTCAAAAGATCGCAGGTTTCGCCAGCGCCTACGGGGAATGCATGCATCCGCATGATCACGGGTGTACCCGGTCAATGTAGGAGCTGCCGCAGGCTGCGATCTTTTCGCCTGACAAATCGTAAGATCAAAAGATCGCAGGCTTCGCCAGCGCCTACGGGGAATGCATACATCCGCATGATCACGGGTGTACCCGGTCAATGTAGGAGCTGCCGCAGGCTGCGATCTTTTCGCCTGACAAATCGTAAGATCAAAAGATCGCAGGCTTCGCCAGCGCCTACGGGGAATGCATGCATCCGCATGATCATGGGTGTACTCGGTCAATGTAGGAGCTGCCGCAGGCTGCGATCTTTTCGCCTGACAAATCGTAAGATCAAAAGATCGCAGGCTTCGCCAGCTCCTACGGGGAATGCATGCATCCGCATGATCATGGGTGTACTCGGTCAATGTAGGAGCTGCCGCAGGCTGCGATCTTTTCGCCTGACAAATCGTAAGATCAAAAGATCGCAGGCTTCGCCAGCGCCTACGGGGAATGCATGCATCCGCATGATCACGGGTGTACCCGGTCAATGTAGGAGCTGCCGCAGGCTGCGATCTTTTCGGGTCGATGCATTATCGCACGTCCAACCCCGCTTCCAACCCCGCCAACTTATCCGGATTACGCATGATGAAAATCCGGTTCACCCGCCCCGCTTCGTCAAAACCAAAACTCAGCGACGCGACGAGTTCGCCGTCGGTTTTGATGATCACGCCTTGAGCGCCGTTGATTGCCGTGGGCAGCCATTCGTACGTTTGCCAGTAGGTGTGCAGCGACTGGCGTATGAATTCCAGCACGCTGTTGATGCCGAACAGGGTTTCGCGGATGGCCGAGGCCTTGCCGCCGCCGTCGGCGCAGAGTTCGACGTCTTCGGCCAGCAGCGCGGTCAGGGACGCGGTTGAGCCGCTGGCGATGGCGCTGTGAAAGGCGTTCAGCAATTGGTCCTGTCGCGCCGGCTCCGGCTGATAGCGGATTTGCCCGCTCCCCAGGCCAGCCTTGGCCCGGGACACCAGTTTGCGGCAAGCCGCTTCCTGAACCCCGATCGCCTCGGCGACTTGCGCGTAATCCATGTCGAAAATTTCGTAAAGCAGGTACGCGGCGCGTTCCTTGGGTGTCAGCCGTTCCAGCAAGAGCAGGAATGCGGTGGACAAAGACGAGGCCAGTTCATGCATGTGTTCGGGTGAATGCTGGTGGGTGGTGTGAATCGGCTCCGGCAGCCAGGTGCCGATGTAATCGACCCGTGACGTGTGCGCCGAGCGCAGCAGGTCAATGCAGTGCCGGGTGCAGGCCGTGGTGAGCCAGGCGGCCGGCGTGGCGATGGAGGCCCGGTCGGCCTCCAGCCACTTGATGAACAACTCTTGCACCACATCCTCGGCTTCGGTGCGCGAGCCGAGAATGCGATACGCCAGACCGAGCAAAAAGGGCCGGCGCTGCTCGAATACAGCGGCGGCGTTTTCAGCGGAGTTCATCGATCAGTGCCTCGACACCTGCAAACGGTTCCACAGGTTGATCATGCCGATCTCGGCCGTCAAGGCACCGATCTGCGCATCGTTGAAATGCTCGCGCAAGTCGCCGCGCAGGGTGGCGTAATCGGTCTTTTCATCGAGTACGGTCAGGGCTTCGGTCCAGGCCAGGGCGGCGCGTTCCGCGGCGCTGAAATCGCTGACATGGCGCCAGACAATCAGGCGATCCAGGCGCTCGTTGGTTTCATTGGCCTCACGCGCCTCGCGGGTGTGCATCTTCACGCAGAAACCGCATTGGTTGATCTGCGAGGCACGCAGGTGCACCAAGTGTTTGAGGGTCGGGTCCAGGTCATGGCTGTCGAGGGTGACATGGACCTGGGCCAGGCTTTCGAAAACCTGAGGGATGGATTGCAGCAGGTTGACCGGTTGGGTGTTGGACGACATCGTGTTGCTCCGCTAATTGTGGGGTTCAACAGGATGACGATTGAGGATTCGGGTTTGTGACGTGGGGGACGTTTTTTTAACGCGTAGAAGCAAAAGATCGCAGCCTTCGGCAGCTCCTACATTGACCGAGTACACCCGCGGATGTACGCAACCCCTGTAGGAGCTGGCGAAGCCTGCGATCTTTTGATCTTCAAGCCGCCAATTCACCACTGGCAATCGCATCCGAAGCCGCCAACATCGCCCGCAACAACACCGCACACCCGGCGGCCAAATCATCGGGTGCAGCGTTTTCGATTTCGTTGTGGCTGATACCGCCTTCGCAAGGCACGAAAATCATCCCCGCCGGGCCGAGTTCGGCGAGGAAGATCGCGTCGTGCCCTGCACCGCTGACGATGTCCATGTGCGATAAACCCAACCCTTGCGCCGCGCCGCGTACCGCTTCGACGCAACCCTTGTCGAAGTACAGCGGCGGGAAGTCGGCGGTGGGGGTCAGTTCGAACGTCAGGCCGTGTTCCTCGCAGGTGGTTTCGATGACTTCGCGAACTTCGGCGATCATTGAATCGAGTCGCGCCGGCTCCAGATGACGAAAATCCAGGGTCATGCGCACTTCGCCAGGAATCACGTTGCGCGAGCCGGGGTAGGCTTGCAGGCAGCCGACGGTGCCGCAGGCGTGGGGTTGATGGCCGAGGGCGGCGCGATTGACCGCGCCGACGATTACCGAGGCACCGACCAGAGCGTCCTTGCGCAAGTGCATCGGCGTCGGACCGGCGTGGGCTTCGACGCCGCGCAGTTTCAGGTCGAACCATTTCTGCCCGAGGGCGCCCATCACGACACCGATGGTTTTGCGCTCATCCTCAAGAATCGGGCCTTGCTCGATGTGAGCTTCGAAATACGCGCCTACGGCATGGCCGCTGACCTTGCGCGGTCCGGCATAGCCAATGGCGTTCAGGGCTTCGCCGACGGTCACGCCCTCGGCATCGACCTTGGCCAGGGTTTCTTCGAGGGTGAATTTTTCCGCGAACACGCCGGAACCCATCATGCAGGGAGCGAAGCGCGAGCCTTCTTCGTTGGTCCAGACCACCACTTCCAGCGGCGCTTCGGTTTCCACGCCCAGGTCATTGAGGGTGCGCAAGACTTCGACCCCGGCCAGCACGCCGAAGCAGCCGTCGAACTTGCCGCCAGTGGGTTGGGTGTCGATGTGGCTGCCGGTCATCACCGGTGGCAGATTCGGGTTGCGCCCCGGACGGCGGGCGAAGATGTTGCCGACGGCGTCAATGCTGACGGTGCAGCCGGCTTCCTCGCACCAGTTCACGAAGATGTCCCGGGCCTGGCGGTCGAGGTCGGTCAGGGCCAGCCGACAGACGCCGCCCTTGACCGTGGCACCGAGTTTGGCGAGGTCCATGAGCGACTGCCACAGACGGTCGCGGTTGATGTGCTGATGGGTGGACTGCAGAACGTCTATGGCAGCGTTCATGGTGATCTCCTCAGGCAGTTGTTATAGGTTCTTCAGGCGAATTTTTGATGTCTTTGAGGCCGCCATCGCGAGCAGGCTCGCTCCCACAGTTGAAATGCATTCCCCTGTGGGAGCGAGCCTGCTCGCGATGAGGCCATCCCTCACACCGCCGATTTCACGGCAGTCGGACTCGGCCGCATCACACTCAACCCGTAATAAATCAACCCACCAAGGGCCGAGCCAGTGAACCAGCCGTAGCTGTAGAACCAGCTGAACGCATCGCTGCCCAGCGACAACAGCGTCAGCGCTACCGGCACGCCGAACGCGATAAAACCGAACCAGTTCCACGCCGGGTAAACGTCATCACGGTAGAGGCCCGCCAGGTCCAGTTGCTGTTTCTTGATCAGGAAATAGTCCACCACCATGATCCCGGCGATCGGGCCCAGCAGGCTTGAATAGCCCAGCAACCAGTTGGAATACACCGTCTCCAGGCTCAAATCCGAGACGATCAGCCCCAGTTTTTTCAACAACTCATGGGCCATCAGCGCCAACCCGACCAAACCCGTGAGCATCACCGCTTTGGTGCGGTTGATGACCTTGGGCGCGACGTTCTGGAAATCGTTGGTCGGCGAAACAATGTTGGCCGCGGTGTTGGTGGACAACGTAGCAATGATGATCAGCGCCATGGCCAGGGCGACCCAGACCGGGCTCTGGATATGGCCGATCAACGTGACCGGATCGGAGACAGTAACGCCGACCAGTTTTACCGAAGCGGCCGTCATCACCACACCAAGGGAGGCGAACAGGAACATGGTCAGGGGCAAGCCGATAATCTGCCCGATGATCTGATCCTTCTGGCTTTTCGCGTAGCGGCTGAAGTCTGGAATGTTAAGCGACAAGGTGGCCCAGAACCCGACCATGGCGGTCAGCCCGGCGGCAAAGTAACTGACCACACTGGCCCCTTCCGGACGCTTGACCGGGATCGCCATCAATTCAGTCATCGATACGTTCGGCATCGCCCACACCAGCAGCCCCACACCCACCAGCACCAACAACGGCGCCGAAAGGGTTTCCAGCCATTTGATCGAGTCCGCGCCGCGAATCACCACCCACAGGTTCAAGGCCCAGAACAGCATGAAGCCGATCACTTCACCGGTACCGCCGAGGGCTTTCCAGCCATCGAACACCGAGCCGAGAAACAGGTGAATCGCCAGCCCGCCGAACATCGTCTGGATGCCGAACCAGCCGCAGGCCACCAGGGCACGGATGAGGCACGGAATGTTGGAGCCAAGGATCCCGAAGGACGAGCGCAGCAACACCGGAAACGGAATGCCGTACTTGGTGCCGGGGAAGGCGTTCAGGGTCAGCGGGATCAGCACGATGATGTTGGCAAACAGAATCGCCAGCAGCGCTTCACCGACGCTCAGGCCGAAATAAGCGGTGAGCACGCCGCCGAGGGTGTAGGTCGGTACGCAGATCGCCATGCCGACCCACAGCGCAGTGATGTGCCATTTGTTCCAGGTTCGTTCGCGCACCTTGGTCGGTGCCATGTCGTGGTTGTAACGGGGACTGTCAAGCACGTCGCTGCCGGCTTCGAGCTCAAACAAGCCGTCGCGCTCGGTCACTTGCGATCTGATCTGTTGCATGGCCGCTCCACTGTTCTTTTGATTATTTTTGCTCATCAGGGCTGGCGCGAGGTGCGCGAGCCGGACGATGGCCGGAGAAACTGACAACTTTTACGGACCGGCCAAGGTGTCAGCGGCGGCATCAATAAACGTGCCGGGTGCCCCGCTTACGCATCGGGCAGTGCCATAAAATTTCGCTAACCAACTGATGTTAATCAGCTTTATTTATCCAACTATTGAATCCGCGGTGAGTTGCCATGCCACTCAGGCCGAATGTCAGGCAAGTTGTCCGAACAGTCAGGACTCAATCTGGTGCGTCGATCTTTTTTGAAAGATTGCGCATCAACCATAGACCATCCTCAAGCGGCTGATTTCACATAGAAAATCTCGTCTATTTTTGCAACCTGTCAAGTGCGTCAAAATGGTGAGAGGCCTCACCATTTTGGTGATTTTCAGTTTTTATCGTTATTTTTCAATTAGTTAAAACAGAAATAAGGTTATAAAAAATATTCTTGCTCAATCCACAAACTGCAGCTAGCGTCTATTCTTGACAGCGCTGACAGGAATACACCGATTGGCGTCTGCTTCATATAAAACATTTAGAACCGGCATCAGTCGGTCAATGCCTGCGAGGAACTCGGAATGTCTCTGTTGATCCGTGGCGCCACCGTTATTACCCATGATGAAAGTTATCGCGCCGACGTCTATTGCGCCGACGGCGTGATCAAAGCCATCGGTGAAAACCTCGATGTTCCCGCCGATGCCGAAGTGCTCGACGGCAGCGGCCAATACCTGATGCCCGGCGGCATCGATCCGCACACTCATATGCAGTTGCCCTTCATGGGCACGGTGGCCAGCGAAGACTTTTTCAGTGGCACGGCGGCGGGACTGGCCGGCGGCACCACGTCGATCATCGACTTCGTGATTCCCAACCCGCAGCAATCGTTGATGGAGGCGTTTCATCAATGGCGCGGCTGGGCGGAGAAGTCGGCGTCGGATTACGGTTTCCATGTCGCGATCACCTGGTGGAGCGAACAGGTCCGCGAGGAAATGGCCGAGCTGGTCAGCCACCACGGGGTCAACAGCTTCAAGCATTTCATGGCCTACAAGAACGCGATCATGGCCGCCGACGATACGTTGGTGGCGAGTTTCGAGCGTTGTCTGGAATTGGGCGCGGTGCCGACCGTGCATGCGGAAAACGGCGAGCTGGTCTATCACCTGCAACGCAAATTGATGGCTCAGGGCATGACCGGGCCAGAAGCACATCCGCTGTCGCGGCCTTCGCAGGTGGAAGGTGAAGCCGCGAGCCGGGCGATCCGCATTGCCGAAACCCTCGGCACGCCGCTGTACCTGGTGCACGTCTCGACCAAGGAAGCCCTCGACGAAATCACCTACGCCCGCAGCAAAGGCCAACAGGTCTACGGCGAAGTGCTGGCCGGGCATTTGCTATTGGACGACAGCGTTTATCAACACCCGGACTGGCAGACCGCCGCCGGTTACGTGATGAGCCCGCCCTTCCGTCCTCGCGGCCATCAAGAGGCGCTTTGGCATGGCCTGCAAGCGGGCAACCTGCACACCACCGCCACCGACCACTGCTGCTTCTGCGCCGAGCAAAAAGCCGCCGGTCGTGACGACTTCAGCAAAATCCCCAACGGCACCGCCGGTATCGAAGACCGCATGGCGGTGCTCTGGGATGAAGGGGTGAACACCGGTCGCTTGTCGATGCAGCACTTCGTTGCCCTCACCTCTACCAACACCGCGAAGATCTTCAACCTCTATCCGCGCAAAGGGGCAATCCGCGTTGGCGCCGATGCGGATCTGGTGCTCTGGGATCCGGAAGGTACGCGGACGATTTCAGCCAAGACCCATCACCAGCAAGTCGATTTCAACATCTTCGAAGGCAAGACCGTGCGCGGCGTGCCGAGCCACACCGTCAGCCAGGGCCGAGTGGTGTGGGCCGATGGTGATTTGCGCGCCGAGCGTGGTGCCGGTCGGTATGTCGAACGGCCGGCGTATCCGGCGGTGTTTGATTTGCTGAGCAAGCGGGCTGAGATGAATAAGCCGACGGCAGTGAAACGCTGAGAGCGGCCTTCGGCCTATCGCAGGCAAGCCTCGCTCCCACAGTTGAAATGCATTCCCCTGTAGGAGCTGCCGAAGGCTGCGATCTTTTGACTTTGCTTTTTAACATCAAGATCAAAAGATCGCAGCCTTCGGCAGCTCCTACAGGGGGACGTATGTGAACCAATCAATGCCCACCAGAGGCAGCACCTCAAATAACCGTGAGGCCAACACCGTGATCAAGACCTTGAACCACCTCCCGCATCCCCATGAGGACGCGGCCGCCCTCGCTGGCCAGTTCACCGATCTGGCGCCACCGCTCAACGACCGTCAGGCCCATCTGGAAGCCTCGCGCTGCCTGTACTGCTACGACGCGCCGTGTGTGAATGCCTGTCCGAGCGACATCGACATTCCATCGTTCATCCGCAATATCCATCAGGAAAACGTTCAGGGCGCCGCGCAGAAAATCCTCTCGGCGAATATCCTCGGCGGCAGTTGCGCCCGGGTCTGCCCGACGGAGATTCTTTGCCAGCAGGCCTGCGTGCGCAACAACGCCCAGGAATGCGCGCCGGTGCTGATCGGCCTGTTGCAACGCTATGCCGTGGACAATGCCCATTTCAGCGAACACCCGTTCCAGCGTGCCGCCTCGACCGGCAAGCGCATCGCCGTGGTCGGTGCCGGCCCGGCCGGTTTGTCCTGCGCGCACCGCAGCGCCATGCACGGCCATGACGTGGTGATTTTCGAGGCGCGGGAAAAGGCTGGCGGCCTCAACGAATACGGGATCGCCAAGTACAAACTGGTGGACGATTACGCGCAGAAGGAGCTCGAATTCCTGATGGGGATTGGCGGGATCGAGATTCGCCACGGGCAGAAACTCGGCGACAACCTGACCCTCAGCGAACTGCATCAGCAATTCGATGCGGTGTTCCTCGGCCTTGGTCTGGCCGCCAGCAAACAGCTGGGGCTAGCCCATGAGGATGCCCCCGGCCTGCTCGCCGCCACCGACTACATCCGCGAACTGCGTCAGGCCGATGACCTGACGCAACTGCCACTGGCCGAGCACTGCATTGTCCTTGGTGCCGGCAACACCGCCATCGACATGGCCGTGCAAATGGCCCGTCTCGGCGCTCGCGACGTGAATCTGGTGTACCGTCGTGGCGTCGAGGACATGGGTGCCACCGGTCACGAACAGGACATCGCCAAGGCCAATCAGGTGCGGCTGCTGACCTGGGCGCAACCGCAAGAGGTGCTGCTCGACGATAAGGGCCAGGTGCGCGGCATGCGCTTCGCCCGCACCCGGTTGGTGGAAGGTCGTCTGCAAACCACCGGCGAAACCTTCGAACTGGCCGCCGACGCGATCTTCAAAGCCATCGGCCAAACCTTCGACAACAGCGCCCTCGCCGATCCGCTGGCCCGTGAACTCAAGCGTCAGGGCGACCGCATCCTCGTCGACGAACAGCTGCGTACCAGCATTCCCGGCGTGTATGCCGGCGGCGATTGCACCAGCCTCGATCAGGACCTCACCGTGCAGGCCGTGCAGCACGGCAAGCTGGCCGCCGAGGCCATCAACGCTCAACTCATGCTCAACGTGGAGGCTGCGTAAATGGCCGATCTCTCGATTGTCTTCGCCGGCATCAAAGCCCCCAATCCGTTTTGGCTGGCCTCTGCGCCACCGACCGATAAAGCCTACAACGTGGTTCGCGCGTTCGAGGCTGGCTGGGGCGGCGTGGTCTGGAAAACCCTGGGTGAAGACCCGGCGGCGGTCAACGTATCGTCGCGTTACTCGGCACACTTCGGGGCTAATCGGGAGGTGCTTGGTTTTAACAACATCGAGCTGATCACCGACCGTTCGCTGGAGATCAACCTGCGGGAAATCACCCAGGTCAAAAAGGACTGGCCGGATCGCGCGCTGATCGTGTCGCTGATGGTGCCCTGCGTCGAAGAGTCATGGAAAAACATCCTGCCGCTGGTGGAAGCCACCGGAGCCGATGGCATTGAACTGAATTTCGGCTGCCCCCACGGCATGCCGGAACGGGGTATGGGCGCGGCGGTCGGCCAAGTGCCGGAATACGTCGAGCAGGTCACCCGCTGGTGCAAGACCTATTGCTCGCTACCGGTGATCGTCAAACTCACGCCGAACATCACCGACATCCGCGTCGCGGCCCGTGCCGCGCACCGGGGTGGGGCCGATGCGGTGTCGCTGATCAACACCATCAACTCGATCACCAGCGTCAACCTGGAACGTATGGTCGCCAACCCCGCCGTTGGCAGCCAAAGCACCCATGGTGGTTATTGCGGCTCGGCAGTGAAGCCGATTGCGTTGAACATGGTCGCGGAGATCGCCCGCGATCCTCAGACCCAAGGCCTGCCGATCTCCGGTATTGGCGGCATCGGCAGCTGGCGCGATGCGGCGGAATTCATTGCCCTGGGCAGCGGTTCGGTGCAGGTATGCACGGCGGCGATGCTGCATGGTTTCCGGATTGTCGAGGAGATGAAGGACGGTTTGTCGCGCTGGATGGACAGTCAGGGCTACGCCAGCGTGTCGGAATTTTCCGGGCGAGCGGTGGGCAATACCACGGACTGGAAGTACCTGGACATCAACTATCAGGTGATTGCGAAGATTGATCAGCAGGCGTGCATCGGTTGCGGTCGCTGCCACATCGCTTGCGAAGACACCTCGCACCAGGCGATTGCGAGCCTTAAACAGGCGGACGGGACGCATAAATATGAAGTGATCGATGATGAGTGTGTGGGGTGCAATCTGTGTCAGATCACGTGTCCGGTGCAGGATTGCATCGAGATGGTGCCGATGGATACCGGCAAGCCGTTCCTGGACTGGAACCATGATCCGAGGAATCCGTACCACGTTGCTGTTTGATCGTTGAAGATCAAAAGATCGCAGCCTCGTTTCACTCGACAGCTCCTACAGGGTTACGCATTTCTCTGTAGGAGCTGTCGAGTGAAACGAGGCTGCGATCTTTTGATTTATGGCTCCAACCCGATCCCACGCAATATCACACTCGTCACCGTCTGCACCGCCCGCTCGAACTGCATGTCCGACAGCGGCTGGTGATCATTAAGAATATTCACCTGGTGATCGAAGTCAGCGTAGTGCTGGGTCGAGGCCCAGATCATGTACAGCAGGCTGGAAGGTTCCACCGGCAGGATGCGTTTGTCCTCCACCCACTGGCGAATCTTCGCTTCTTTCATCTTGGCCCAGTCGTACAGGCTGGCGTCCAGTTTGTCACCCAGTGTCGGCGCACCGTGGATGATTTCGTTGGCCCAGACTTTCGAGCCGTACGGCCGGCTGCGGGAATGGTTCATCTTGGCGCGGATGTAACTGCTGAGTACCACACGCGGGTCATCGAACATCTCGAAGCACAAGGCGTCCTGCTTCCAGACCTCCAGCAAACCCAGCAATACCGCGCTGTACAGCTCGCTCTTGGTGCTGAAGTAGTAATGCAGGTTGGAACGCGGCAGTTGCACTTCGGCGGCGATGTCGGCCATGGCGGTGCTGCCGAAACCTTTTTCGGCGAAGACTTTTTCGGCCCCCAGCAGAATTTTTTCGACGTTACTGCGACGAATCTCGATCTTGTGATTGCCCATGAGGGCTCCCTGACAACAGCGTTGGTCAAGACTAGCATCCGCTCTGGATCGGGGCGACAGGGGAAAACGAAACTTCGTACGGTGGTCTTGCAGCTCGGTGACAGTCAACATTGATGGAGAGGTCATCGTATAACTTGTGATTGACATCCCCTTAAAGCCTCGCAAATAATCGCCCGCCAATGTTGTACGACGACGTATGACATAAAATAAAAACAACAAAAAACAAGGGAGCGTTATCGTGAGCAGACTCGCCCGCAATTCCTTCACCAGCACCCCTCGCCGCACCTTCGTCCGTCGCCAAACCCTCAGTCTGATCGGTTGCAGCAGCCTGGCCTTCGTCCTGCCCATGACCAGTCAGGCCGAAGGTTTCATCGATGACGCCAAGGCCACGTTGAATCTGCGCAATGCCTACATCAATCGCAACTTCACCAACCCGAACAATGCCCAGGGCAAGGCTGAAGAGTGGACGCAGAACTTCATCCTTGACGCCAAATCCGGGTTCACTCAGGGTCCCGTCGGTTTCGGCGTGGATGTGCTCGGTATGTACTCGCAAAAACTGGACGGCGGTAAGGGCACGGGCGGCACGCAGTTGCTGCCGATCCATGATGACGGCCGCCCCGCCGACAACTTCGGCCGTCTGGGTGTGGCGCTGAAAGCCAAGGTGTCGAAAACCGAATTGAAGGTCGGGGAATGGATGCCGGTGCTGCCGATCCTGCGCTCCGATGATGGTCGCTCGCTGCCGCAAACCTTTCGCGGCGGCCAGGTCACCTCCACCGAACTCAGCGGCCTGACGCTCTACGGCGGCCAGTTCCGCGGCAACAGCCCGCGCAATGACGCGAGCATGGAAGACATGTCGATGAACGGCAGAGGCGCGTTCACCTCCGACCGCTTCAACTTTGGCGGCGGCGAGTATGCGTTCAATGAAAAGCGCACTCAGGTCGGCGTCTGGTACGCGGAACTCAGCGACATTTATCAGCAGCAGTATTTCAACCTGAGCCATAGCCAGCCTATGGGTGACTGGACCCTGGGTGCCAACCTCGGTTACTTCATCGGCAAGGAAGACGGCAGCGCGCTGGCCGGCGACCTCGACAACAAAACCGCGTTCGCCCTGCTCTCGGCCAAATACGGCGGCAATACCTTCTATGTCGGCCTGCAAAAACTCAGCGGCGACAGCGCCTGGATGCGCGTCAACGGCACCAGCGGCGGCACGCTGGCCAACGACAGCTACAACGCCAGCTATGACAACGCCAAGGAACGCTCCTGGCAGGTGCGCCACGACTACAACTTCGTCGCCCTCGGCATCCCCGGCCTGACGCTGATGAACCGCTACATCAACGGCGATAACGTGCACACCGGGGCGATCACCGATGGCAAGGAATGGGGCCGCGAATCGGAACTGGCCTACACCGTGCAAAGCGGCGCGCTGAAGAGCCTCAACGTCAAATGGCGCAACGCGACCATCCGCCGCGATTTCAGCACCAATGAATTCGATGAGAACAGGATCTTTATCAGTTACCCGATTTCGTTGTTGTAAGTCGGACATTGCTAGCTGCATACCCTGTGGCGAGGGAGCTTGCTCCCGCTGGAGTGCGAAGCGCTCCCAATCCGATCTCTGAATGTTCCTGAACTTCTGGTTTGGGGGCTGCTTCGCAGCCCAGCGGGAGCAAGCTCCCTCGCCACAGGTTCAGTGCACTCACTGGATGAACATGACCCTCCGTCAATTTCAACCAAAGTCGCGTTGACAAGCGCCGGAAAGCCTAACAATACTTCGGCCAAGTCATACGACAACCTACAACAACCAATAACTACAATTATCTAGCTCAGGGATTTACATGACGACCACATCCCCATTCAATCGCCTGCTCCTGACGGGCGCCGCCGGTGGCCTCGGCAAAGTCCTGCGCGAACGCCTGCGACCTTACGCCAACGTCCTCCGTCTGTCGGACATCGCCGACATGGCGCCAGCCATTGATGATCGCGAAGAAGTCGTGCCGTGCGACCTCGCCGACAAGCAAGCGGTGCATCAACTGGTCGAAGGCGTGGACGCGATCCTGCACTTCGGCGGCGTGTCGGTAGAGCGTCCGTTCGAAGAGATCCTGGGCGCCAACATCTGCGGCGTGTTCCATATCTACGAAGCGGCCCGTCGCCATGGCGTGAAGCGGGTGATTTTCGCCAGTTCCAACCACGTCATCGGCTTTTACAAGCAGGACGAAACCCTCGACGCCCACTCCCCTCGCCGCCCGGACAGTTATTACGGCTTGTCCAAGTCCTACGGCGAAGACATGGCCGGTTTCTACTTCGATCGCTATGGCATCGAAACCGTCAGCATCCGCATCGGCTCCTCGTTCCCGGAACCACAGAACCGCCGAATGATGAGCACCTGGCTGAGCTTCGACGACATGACCCGACTGCTCGAACGCGCGTTGTACACCCCGAATGTCGGCCATACCGTGGTGTACGGCATGTCCGACAACAAGAACGTCTGGTGGGACAACCGTTTCGCCGCACACCTGGGTTTTGCGCCACAGGACACCTCCGAAGTGTTCCGCGAAAAAGTCGAAGCCCAGCCAATGCCCACCGAAGATGATCCGGCCCGGGTTTATCAGGGTGGTGCCTTTGTCGCGGCCGGGCCGTTCGGCGACTGAGCCCTCGCCAATCCCCACATAACAAAGCCAAGGGAATGCGTTGCCATGCAAGTCGAATTGATTGTCGATGCCCGCAATGCGGTCGGTGAAAGCCCGGTGTGGGTCCCCGAGGAAAACGCCCTGTACTGGGTCGATATTCCGGCCGGTGGATTACAGCGCTGGAATGCCGACAGCGGGCACGTTCATGCCTGGAAAGCCCCGCAAATGCTCGCCTGCATCGCTCGTCACAGCGCGGGGGGCTGGGTCGCCGGCATGGAAAGCGGATTCTTTCACCTGCACCCGCACAACGATGGCAGCCTCGACAGCGAACTGCTGGCCCGCGTCGATCACGCCCGCCCCGACATGCGCCTGAACGATGGCCGCTGTGATCGTCAGGGCCGTTTCTGGGCCGGCAGCATGGTGCAGAACATGGGCGCCAACGCCGTAGATGGCACGCTCTATCGCTACAGTGCCGGACAACCCGGGCCGCTCGACGCCCGGCTCAGCGGTTTCATCGTGCCCAACGGCCTGGGCTTCAGCCCGGACGGCAAGACGATGTACCTCTCGGATTCGCACCCGAATGTGCAGCAGATCTGGGCCTTCGATTACGACATCGACAGCGGCACGCCGTCCAACCGCCGGCTGTTCGTCGACATGCATCACTTCCTCGGCCGCCCCGATGGCGCGGCGGTGGATACCGAAGGTTGCTATTGGATCTGCGCTAACGACGCCGGGCTGATTCACCGTTTCACCCCCGATGGCCGACTGGATCGCTCCCTCCCCGTGCCGGTGAAGAAACCGACCATGTGCGCCTTCGGTGGCAGCCAGCTCGATACGCTGTTTGTGACCTCGATCCGTCCCGCTGACGACCATGACGAACAGTCGCTGGCCGGCGGCGTGTTCGCCCTCAACCCCGGCGTCAAAGGCTTGCCCGAGCCGGTGTTCGACGAATTGCTGTAACCCCTCTGCTGCATCGCTGTGCCTTGAATAAAAACAACAACAAGACTGGAGACACACCTCATGGATTTCAAACGCACCTTGCTCGCCGCCGCACTTCCCATCACTGCAGCACTCACCTTCACCCTCAGCAGCGCCGCCCAGGCGCTGGAAATCAAATTCGCCGACATTCACCCCGCCGGTTACCCGACCGTGGTTGCCGAAGAACAACTGGGTAAAACCCTGGTGGCCGACAGCAACGGCAAACTGACTTTCAAGATGTTCGCCGGCGGTGTGCTCGGTTCGGAAAAAGAGGTCATCGAACAGGCCCAGGTCGGCGCCATTCAGATGGCCCGGGTCAGCCTCGGCATCGTCGGGCCGGTGGTGCCGGACGTGAACGTGTTCAACATGCCGTTCGTGTTCCGCGACCAGGCGCACATGCGCAAAGTCATCGACGGTGAAGTCGGTGACGAAATCCTCGACAAGATCACCCACTCCGAATTCAACCTGGTCGCCCTGGCCTGGATGGACGGCGGCACGCGCAATATCTACACCAAGAAACCGGTTCGCAGCCTCGCCGACCTCAAAGGCATGAAGATCCGCGTGCAGGGCAACCCGATGTTCATCGACACCATCAATGCCATGGGCGGCAATGGCATCGCGATGGATACCGGCGAGATTTTCAGTGCCTTGCAGACCGGGGTGATCGACGGCGCGGAAAACAACCCGCCGACCCTGCTCGAACACAACCACTACCAGAACGCCAAGTTCTACAGCCTGACCGGGCACCTGATCCTGCCCGAGCCGATCGTGATGTCGAAAATCACCTGGGAAAAACTCAGCCCCGACCAGCAAGTGTTGGTGAAAAAAGCCGCCAAAGCCGCACAGGCCCAGGAACGCACACTGTGGGATGCGAAGTCCGCCAGCAGCGAAGAAAAACTCAAGGCCGCCGGCGTCGAGTTCATCACCGTCGACAAAAAACCTTTCTATGAAGCCACCGCTTCGGTCCGGGAAAAATACGGCGCGCCTTACGCCGACCTGATCAAGCGCATCGAAGCCGTTCAGTAACCCTCCCTGCATTCATGAAAGGCCCGGCACTGTTGACGAGCGAATCGTCAGCGGCGCCCGGTTACGGTGAAATCCGATGAAGAATTTGCTGCTGCGCATCAACGACAGGATTTACATGACCTGCATCTGGGTCGCCGGCCTGTCGGTCCTGGCTATTTCCCTGATCATTCCCTGGGGCGTCTTCGCCCGTTACATCCTCGGCACCGGTTCCAGTTGGCCGGAGCCCACCGCGATCTTGCTGATGATGGTCTTCACCTTCATCGGCGCCGCCGCCAGTTATCGTGCCGGTGCGCACATGGCCGTGGCCATGCTCACCGACCGCATGCCCCCCGAACTGCGCAAGACCATGAGCATTATTTCGCAACTGCTGATGGCGACCATTTGCCTGTTCATGGCCATCTGGGGCACCAAGCTCTGCATGTCCACCTGGAACCAGTTCATGAGCGCCTTGCCTACCTTGCGCGTGGGCATCACCTACATGCCGATCCCCGTAGGCGGTGTGCTGACGCTGATTTTCGTGCTGGAAAAACTCTTGCTCGGAGACCAGAGCAACCGTCGGGTCGTGCGTTTCGACCTGGTTGAAGAAAGCGAAGGTGCCGCCTAAATGGACGCTCTGATTCTGCTCGGCAGTTTTATCGCTTTGATCCTGATCGGGATGCCGGTCGCCTACGCCCTTGGGCTTTCTGCCTTGATCGGGGCGTGGTGGATCGACATCCCGTTCCAGGCGCTGATGATTCAGGTCGCGGGCGGCGTTAACAAATTCTCGTTGCTGGCGATTCCTTTCTTCGTGCTCGCCGGTGCGATCATGGCCGAGGGCGGCATGTCCCGCAGGCTGGTGGCTTTTGCCGGGGTGCTGGTGGGGTTCGTGCGCGGCGGCTTGTCGTTGGTGAACATCATGGCCTCGACCTTCTTCGGCGCGATTTCCGGCTCTTCGGTGGCTGACACGGCATCGGTCGGTTCGGTGCTGATTCCGGAAATGGAGCGTCGCGGCTATCCGCGGGATTTCTCCACCGCCGTGACAGTCAGCGGTTCAGTACAAGCCCTGTTGACGCCACCCAGCCATAACTCAGTGCTGTACTCGCTGGCTGCCGGGGGGACCGTTTCGATCGCTTCGCTGTTCATGGCCGGCGTGGTGCCGGGCCTGCTGATGAGCGCGTGCCTGATGGTGCTGTGCCTGATCTTCGCCAGAAAGCGCAATTATCCCAAGGGCGAAGTCATTCCCCTCAAGCAGGCGCTGAAAATCTGCGGTGAAGCGATGTGGGGCATGATGGCGATGGTCATCATTCTCGGCGGGATTCCCTCGGGCATCTTCACCGCCACAGAATCGGCGGCGATCGCGGTGCTGTGGTCATTCTTCGTCACCATGTTCATTTACCGCGACTACAAATGGCGTGAGCTGCCCAAGCTGATGCACCGCACGGTGCGCACGATCTCGATAGTGATGATCCTGATCGGCTTCGCCGCCAGCTTCGGCTACATCATGACGCTGATGCAGATCCCGGCGAAGATCACCACGATGTTCCTGACCCTGTCGGACAATCGTTACGTGATCCTGATGTGCATCAACGTGATGCTGCTGTTGCTCGGCACGGTGATGGACATGGCGCCGCTGATCCTGATCCTCACGCCGATTCTGATGCCGGTGATTCTGGGCATTGGCGTGGACCCGGTGCAGTTCGGCATGATCATGCTGGTGAACCTGGGGATCGGCTTGATCACGCCACCGGTGGGCGCGGTGCTGTTTGTCGGCTCGGCGGTGGGCAAGGTCAGCATCGAAAGCACCGTGAAAGCGCTGCTGCCGTTCTATGGCGTGCTGTTCCTGGTGCTGATGGCCGTGACCTACATTCCCGCCATTTCGCTGTGGTTGCCGCATTTGGTGTTGTGACCTCAAAAGATCGCAGCCTTCGGCAGCTCCTACAGAATTTGTGTTCGTCCGATATTTCACGGGCGTGCGCGATTTCAATGTAGGAGCTGCCGCAGGCTGCGATCTTTTCAACCATTCAACGCAGGGCGAAAATCATGACCCTCAACACCCTCGAACTCGAAGACGAACTCACCCGCTTCACCCTCGCCCCGGAACTCGGTGCGAGCATCGTCAACTGGACTGTGCGCAGTACCGGCCAGCCGCTGTTGCGCCACAGTGACCAACACGCCTTGAACACCGGCCTGCCCGGCAAACTCGCCTGTTACCCCCTGGCGCCATGGTCGAACCGCATCGACAAAGGCGGTTTCGACTGCCCGGATGGCTGGCTCGCGCTGACACCCAACAGCCTCACCGATCCGCTGCCGATCCATGGCAGTGCCTGGCAACAGCCGTGGCAGATCATCTCGCACACCCGCGATGAAATCGTCCTGCAACTCGACAGCACCACGCCCTTCGCTTATCGCGCAAGGCAACGTTTCCATCTGAGCGAGGGCAAGTTGAGCATCGATTTGCAGGTCACCCATCTGGCTGAACACGCCGCCTGGCATGGGCTCGGTTTACACCCCTATTTCCCGCGCACTGCAGACACTCGGTTGCAGACGCAGGCGCGAGAGGTCTGGTTGTGCGACGGCGCAAAACTGCCGACACAACTCAGTTCGATTCCTGAGGAATGGGACTTCAGCCAGACCCGGGCATTACCCGAAACGCTGGTGGACAATGGCTTTTGCGCATGGGACGGCCACTGCCTGATCCAGCAACCCGAGCTGGGTTATGAACTGGAATGCCAAGCCACCGGTAGCGACTACTACCTGCTCTACTGCCCCGTGGGCCTGGAGTTTTTCTGTATCGAACCGGTAAGCCATCCGGTCAACGCCCATCACTTGCCGGGCCGGCCAGGGTTGCGTTTGCTGGAGCAAGGGCAATCTGCCGAGCTCGGTTTCAGCCTGCGCTATCGCTACGCCAACAGCTGAGTCAGCACCGCGCGCAACTTGCCGGGTTTCACCGGTTTGTTCAGCAGCGGTGCGTCGAGTCGCTGCAGTGAGCGCCGACACTGGTCGGTGCGGTCGGCGGTGATGATCACCGCTGGAATCGCCTGGCTGAAATGCTCGCGCAAATGCCGGACCACTTCACAGCCCACCACCCCGTGGTCCAGGTGATAATCCGCCAGAATCAATTCCGGCGCCTGTCCCTGCAAAGCCATCAGCGCGGTGGCCTCGTCGGTGGCGATGACCACCTCGCAGCCCCACTGCCCGAGCAGCGCGCTCATGCTTTCAAGAATGCTGACTTCGTTATCCAGCACCAACAGCCGCCGGCCCGGCAACGGGTTGCCGGTACTTGGTTGCGGTGCGGCCTGACTGATCGGCAGTGGAATCTCATGGGAAATCGGCACTTCGATGCTGAACATCGAACCGCGCCCCGGCAGCGAATGAACCTGAATCCTGTAGTCGAGGATCTTGGCGATGCGTTCGACAATCGCCAGTCCCAGGCCCACGCCCTTGCGATCGGCGGCGCGCCCGACGTCCAGTTGGTTGAATTCGAGGAAGATCGAGTCAAGACGATCCGCAGGAATCCCGCGCCCGGTGTCCCAGACTTCGATACGCAGCGCATCGCCCCGGCGTCTTGCCCCCAGCAGAATGCAGCCTTCGTCGGTGTAGCGGCAGGCATTGCTGAGGAAGTTGCGCAAAATCCGCGTCATCAAGCGCAAGTCGGTATGAATGGCGTAATCGCCCATGTGGACCCGCAGGTTCAACCCGGCTGCCGCCGCCACAGACTGAAACTCCGAGACCAGTGGCGCGAGCAATTCGTCGAGGCGGTACAGGGCAATATCCGGCTTCACCGCGGCCTGATCGAGTCGGGAAATATCCAGCAGATCGGTGAGCAAATCTTCCGCCCCTTCCAGCGCCTGATGCGTGCGCTCCACCAGCACCTGTTCGACGTCGGGCAGTTTGCGCTCGCGCAAGGTTGAGATCAGCAAACGCGCGGCGTTGAGCGGTTGTAGCAAGTCGTGACTGGCGGCGGCGAGGTATTTGTCCTTGCTACGATTGGCGGCTTCGGCGGCATCACGGGCATCGCGCAAGGCTTCGGCGGCGTCCAGCAGCTCGTTGGTGCGCGCGGTGACCCGCTGCTCCAGTTCGTCATTGAGTTGTTGCAGGCGCTGCTGAGCGAGTTTTCGTTCGGTGATGTCGGCGACAAAGCCCTCCACCAGGCCTTCCTGATCCGGTTTGAGCAGCAGGTTCATCAACACGTCGAGGACGCTGCCGTCCTTGCGCCGCAGCTGAGTTTCATAGCCCAGCAGGCTGCGCTCGCGCTGGAGGATTTCGCCGATGCTTTCCAGCTCTTGCGCCCCTCCGACGAACAACGTGCCCGCCAGGTCCGTCAGGGAAAACAGCACCTCCTGGGGGTTTTGATAGCCGAGCATCCGCGCCAGCGCCGGGTTGGCGGCGCGCATGCCCTCCAGCAGGCTGGCCTGGAAGATCCCGTGTACCGCGTTTTCGAACAGCCATTTGTAGCGGTTGCGTTCGGTTTCCAGTTCATCCAGGCGCGCGGCCAGTTCCGGGTAATGACTCTTGCGCGCCGAGTGGTTGCCTAAGCCGAGTAACCCGGCCAGCGCCCGTTGTTGCTCGTCAGAGGGCTTCGCCATAGACGACCTCGACGTCGCGCTGACTGGATTCACGCGGGTTGGTAAGGATGCACGGGTCGTGCATGGCGTGTTGCGACAGGAACGGAATATCCGCGGTACTCACCCCGTGCAGGCCCAGGGTTTCGTGGAAGCCGATGGCGTGTTTGAGGGCGATCAGGTGGTCGACCAGCCGCCCGCAAATCTGCCGGTGATTGAGGCCACGGCAATCAATACCGAAGGTCTCGGCGATCACCTTGAAGCGCTCCGGCGCCGAGCTGTAGTTGAACGCCACCACGTGTTCCACCAGCACCGCATTGCACAAACCATGAGGCAGATCGAGAAAGCCGCCAAGGCTATGGGACATGGCGTGCACCGCGCCAAGGATCGCGTTGGAGAACGCCAGACCGGCCTGCATACTGCCGAGCATGATTTTCTCGCGCAGGGCGATGTCGCTGGGGTTAGCGATCATTTGCACCAGATTGCCGTTGATCAGCCGCATCGCCTCCAGCGCATGAGGGTCGGTGAGCGGCCCGTGACCGGTGGAGACAAAGGCTTCGATGGCATGGACCAACGCGTCGATGCCGGTACAGGCCGACAGGAACGGGTCCATGCTCAGGGTGGTTTCCGGGTCGATCAGCGACACGTCCGGCACTGCGGCCTTGCTGACGATGGAGAATTTCATGCGTTCTTGCTGATTGGAGATGATCACGAACTGCGACACATCGGCCGACGTGCCGGCGGTGGTCGGGATCAGGATCAGCGGCGGGCTGGGCATGCGCAACATGTCCACGCCCTCGAATTCGAGAATGTTGCGTCCGTGGGCGACGACAATGCCGATACCCTTGCCGCAATCCATCGGGCTGCCGCCGCCGATCGCCACGATCACATCGCAGTGATTCTCCCGGTACAGCTCGGCGCCGAGCATGACCTCTTCGATCCGCGGGTTAGGCGAAACGTCGCTATACAAAAAGAAATCAATACCCAAGGCTTGCAGGCTGGCCTCGACATCGGCGACCCAACCGGCGGCAATCACACCGGGGTCGCTGACCACCAGCACCTTGCGGGCGCCAAAGGTCTTGGCGTAGTTACCGACGTTGTGCCGACAACCGGCACCGAAGATGATTTCTGGCGAAACGAATTTACGCAGCTGGCTGAGATTCTGGCTCATTGGAAAGCCTGTTTTTATTGTTTTGAAGGTACAGACCACACTAACGCATCCGGCTGCGAATGCAATCAGACCAATGGATAGCGAGCCAGCCCGGGGGGCCACCCCAATTTCAGATTCACCGAAGATCCCCTGTGGGAGCGAGCCTGCTCGCGATGGCTGTCTTCCAGTCAATATGAGGTTGTCTGACACTCCGTCATCGCGAGCAGGCTCGCTCCCACAGGGGTTTGCGTTTGCAATTCATCCGCGATAAATCAGCCGCGAAGCCTTTTCATTGCGCAAGGTCAGGTGTTCCATGCCCTGCCCCGGCGCGTCGGCTTCGTCCCGGGCCTTGAGAATAACGTCGTGGTGCGGCGACTTGCTGCACACCGGATCCGCGTTACTCGCATCGCCGGTGAGCATGAACGCCTGGCAGCGGCAGCCGCCGAGGTCCTTGTGCTTTTCATCGCAGGAACGGCACGGCTCTTTCATCCAGTCATCGCCGCGAAAACGGTTGAAACCGAAGGAGTCGTTCCAGATGTGCGCGATGCTGTGCTCACGCACGTTGGGAAACTGCACCGGCAACTGGCGGGCGCTATGACAAGGCAATGCCGTGCCGTCCGGGGTGATGTCGAGAAACAGGTTGGCCCAGCCATTCATGCAGGTCTTGGGGCGTTCTTCGTAGTAATCCGGGGTGACGAAAATCAGCTTGCACGGGTGGCCCTCGGCTTCAAGCCGCTGGCGGTATTCATTGGTGATGCGCTCGGCGCGCTGCAACTGTTCGCGGGTCGGCAACAAGCCGACGCGGTTGAGTTCGGCCCAACCGTAGAACTGGCACGTCGCCAATTCGACGAAATCCGCCTCCAGCTCCAGGCACAGTTCGATGATCTGCGCGATCTGGTCGATGTTGTGCCGATGGGTGACGAAGTTCAGCACCATCGGGTAACCCTGGGCCTTCACCGCCCGGGCCATGGCCAGTTTCTGGGCGAAGGCCTTGCGCGAGCCGGCGAGCAGATTGTTCACTTGTTCGTCGGCGGCCTGAAAGCTGATCTGGATGTGGTCCAGCCCGGCAATCTTGAAGTCGCGGACCTTCTGTTCGGTCAGGCCGATACCCGAGGTGATCAGGTTGGTGTAGTAACCCATGTCCCGCGCGGCCTTGATCAGCTCGGCGAGGTCTTGGCGCACCAACGGCTCGCCACCGGAAAAACCCAGTTGCGCAGCGCCCATCTCTCGCGCCTCGCGGAACACCCGAATCCATTCTTCTGTGCTCAACTCCTCGCCCTGCTGGGCGAAGTCCAGCGGGTTGGAGCAATACGGGCATTGCAGCGGGCAGCGATAGGTCAGCTCCGCCAGCAACCACAGCGGTGGGCCGGGTTGCTGTTCGATCTGGCTCACAAGATGATCCCCCGGTGCCAGACCCGCTCCGTGGTGACGGTGTGATACGGCGGGCGATCCAGCTCATAGGCCATGCTCATCGCGTCGAGCATGCTCCACAGCACATCGAGCTTGAACTGCAGAATCTCCAGCATGCGTTGCTGGCCTTCGACCGTGACGTAATGCGCCAGGGTGATGCGCAAACCATGCTCGACATCGCGCCGGGCCTGGCTCAGACGTGTACGGAAATAGTCGTAGCCGGCCGGGTCGATCCATGGGTAATGGGTGGGCCAGGCGTCGAGCCGGGACTGGTGGATCTGTGGCGCGAACAGTTCGGTCAGCGAGCTGCTGGCCGCTTCTTGCCAGCACGCGCGACGGGCGAAATTGACGTAGGCGTCCACGGCGAAACGCACGCCCGGCAGCACCCGCTCTTGCGAAAGGATTTGTTCGCGATCCAGCCCCACGGCTTCGCCCAATCGTAGCCACGCTTCGATGCCGCCTTCACTGCCGGGAACGCCGTCATGGTCGAGGATCCGTTGCAGCCATTCCCGGCGCACATCGCGGTCCGGGCAATTGGCGAGGATGGCGGCATCCTTGAGCGGGATGTTCACCTGGTAATAGAAGCGATTGGCGACCCAGCCCTGAATCTGCTCGCGGGTGGCACGCCCGGCGTACATGGCTTGGTGGAATGGGTGGTGGATGTGGTAATAGGCGCCTTTGGCGCGCAACGCCTGTTCGAATTCGGCGGGGGTCATGGGGGTGTCGGTCATTGCGGTTCTCCGGGGAATAACCGTTGGGTTCTGCGGTGTCTGGTCTGGCCTCATCGCGAGCAGGCTCGCTCCCACAGGAGTCCGGGTCTTAGCCGATTTTCTGCACAAAGCAGGTCCATTGTGGGAGCGAGCCTGCTCGCGATGGGGCCATCCGCTACAGCTCAATACTCATGCCGTCATAAGCCACTTCAATCCCGCGCCGCTCCAGCAAGGCGCGCTCGGCCGAGTCTTCATCGAGGATCGGGTTGGTGTTGTTGATGTGGATCAGCACCTTGCGCTGACGGCTAAAGCCCTCCAGCACGTCGAGCATGCCGCCGGGGCCGCTTTGTGGCAGGTGGCCCATTTCGCTGCCCAGGCTCTGGCCGACTTCGCACACACGCATTTCATCGTCGCGCCACAGCGTGCCGTCCAGCAGCAGGCAGTCGGCACGCTGCATCCAGCTCAACACCTCGGCATCAACTTGCCCCAGCCCCGGCGCATAGAAAACCGATGCGCCGCTGCGCAGGTCTTCAATGAACAGGCCGATGGTGTCCCCCGGTTGCGGGTTGCCACGGTTGGGCGAGTACGGCGGTGCGTTGCTGACCAACGCAATCGCGCGAAATTGCAGCTGTGGGCAGGCCGCGATGCTGAACGGCTCGCGATCCAGTCCGATGGGTTGCCACTGCAAGCCACCGTTCCAGTGTTTGAGCATGGTGAACAAAGGAAAGCCGCTGCTCAGGTCTTCGTGAACCCGCTCGGTGCACCAGACCGCATGCGGGCAGCCTTCGCGCAGGCTCAACAAGCCGGTGCAATGGTCGATCTGACTGTCCAGCAGAACGACACCGGCAATCGCCGTGTCACGCAAGCGTCGGGCCGGTTGCATCGCCGGGAAGCTCTCGAGTTGCGCGCGAATGTCCGGTGAAGCATTGCAGAGCACCCACTCCACACCGTCGTCGCTCAGGGCAATGGACGACTGCGTGCGGCGTTGTGCACGCAAGTTGCCGTTGCGCATCGCGGCGCATTGACGGCAGTTGCAGTTCCATTGCGGAAAACCGCCGCCAGCGGCGGAACCGAGAACGCGGATGTGCATGGGGTGCCTCCAGAAGGCAGGCCCGGCCAACGCGACGGCTGACCGGGCGATCAATCAACGGTTGGCGAAATACATCGTCACTTCGAAGCCAATGCGCAGATCGGTAAACGCGGGTTTATTCCACATGGGTCAATCCTCTTCTTGTGCCGGTCAATTCCGGTAAGACCATTAATGCACGGGGGATGAGATGACCGAATGCTACTTTCGAAGGAGGTTGTGGGGTGCGTTGGTAGGGGGTGTCACAAGATCTTCAACCACATGGAGAACCACTGTGGGAGCGAGCCTGCTCGCGATAGCGGACTAACAGTCAACATCATATCGACTGTGCTGGCCTCATCGCGAGCAGGCTCGCTCCCACCTTTGAACTGCGTTACCCGGCAATGACGGACAGACACAAATCCACTGTGGGAGCGAGCCTGCTCGCGATGACGGACTAACAGTCAACATCAATATCGACTGTACTGGCCTCATCGCGAGCAGGCTCGCTCCCACAGGGTTTGTGGTGTTCCTGCGGGTTAGAAGAACCCCAACGGATTGATGTCGTAGCTCACCAGCAGGTTTTTGGTCTGTTGGTAATGGTCGAGCATCATCTTGTGGTTCTCACGGCCGACACCGGATTTCTTGTAGCCACCGAACGCGGCGTGGGCCGGGTACAGGTGGTAGCAGTTGGTCCAGACGCGCCCGGCCTTGATCGCCCGGCCCATGCGGTAGGCGCGGTTGATGTCGCGGGTCCACAGCCCGGCGCCGAGGCCGAACTCGCTGTCGTTGGCAATCGCCAGGGCTTCGGCTTCGTCCTTGAAGGTGGTGATACCCACCACCGGGCCGAAGATTTCTTCCTGGAACACGCGCATTTTGTTGTGGCCTTTGAGCAGGGTCGGCTGGATGTAATAGCCGCTCGACAAATCGCCTTCAAGACGCTCGGCCGCGCCGCCGGTAAGCAGCTCGGCGCCCTCCTCCTGAGCGATCTTCAGGTACGAGAGGATCTTGTCGTATTGCTGCTCGGACGCCTGGGCGCCGACCATGGTTTCGGTGTCCAGCGGGTTGCCGCGCTTGATCTTGACGATCTTCTTCATCACCTCGGCCATGAACGGCTCGTAGATCGATTCCTGCACCAGCGCCCGGGAAGGACAGGTGCAGACTTCACCCTGATTGAAGAACGCCAGCACCAGGCCTTCGGCGGCTTTCTCGATGAACTGCGGCTCGGCGTTCATGATGTCTTCGAAGAAAATGTTCGGCGACTTGCCGCCCAGCTCGACGGTGCTTGGAATGATGTTCTCGGCGGCGCAATGCATGATGTGCGCGCCCACCGGGGTGGAACCGGTGAAGGCGATTTTGGCGATGCGCTTGCTGGTGGCCAGCGCCTCACCGGCTTCGCGACCGAAGCCCTGGACGATGTTCAGCACGCCCGCCGGCAGCAAGTCGGCGATCAGCTCGGCGAACACCATGATCGACAGCGGCGTTTGTTCGGCGGGTTTGAGCACGATGCAGTTGCCGGCCGCCAGGGCCGGGGCGAGTTTCCAGGCGGCCATCAGCAGCGGGAAGTTCCACGGGATGATCTGCCCGACCACGCCCAGCGGTTCGTGGAAATGATAGGCGGTGGTCAGTTCGTTGATCTCGGCGGCGCCGCCTTCCTGAGCGCGGATGCAACCGGCGAAGTACCGGAAGTGGTCGGCGGCCAAAGGTACGTCGGCGTTGAGGGTTTCGCGCACGGCCTTGCCGTTGTCCCAGGTTTCGGTGACGGCGAGGATTTCCAGGTTCTGCTCGATGCGGTCGGCGATTTTCAGCAGCACCAGCGAGCGATCCTGCGCCGAGGTTTTACCCCAGGCATCGGCGGCGGCATGGGCAGCGTCGAGGGCTTTTTCGATGTCGGCGGCGCTGGAACGCGGGAACTCGGCGATCACTTCACCGGTGACCGGTGAGGTGTTGGTGAAGTACTCGCCGTTGATTGGGGCAACGAATTCGCCGCCGATGAAATTGCCATAGCGCGGTTTGAAGGAAACGATGGCGCCGGCTGTTCCGGGTTGTGCGTAGATCATGGTGGGCCTCTGTCTGGGTCGATGCCTGTCGAGCCAACAGGCGATGAACCGATAGTAGAGAGCCCCGCCTGCCAGACGAATGCGCCGTTGGCAGGGGGATTCTCGTTATTTGGTAGTAGGTTTGCCCACAAAACTCCTTGTGGGAGCGAGCCTGCTCGCGATGGGGCCAGTACATTCAACAATGATGTTAACTGTCAGACCGCTATCGCGAGCAGGCTCGCTCCCACAGGGTTATGCGGTGAATTTTGAGTTAATGTTTCGCCACCAGGTCTTTAGGCAACTTGAACGTCCAGAGCATGCCGCCCTGGTTGAAGTCTTTGACGCGCTTGGCCACTTCGCCGCCCCACAGCGGTACCGCGCCGCCCCAGCCGGAGAGCACGGAGACGTATTGTTCGCCGTCCATTTCCCAGGTGATGGGCGAGCCGAGCACGCCGGAACCGGTCTGGAATTCCCAGACCTTCTCGCCAGTCTTGGCGTTAAACGCTTGCAGGAAACCTTCCGGCGTACCGGTGAACACCAGATTGCCCTTGGTGGTCAACACCCCGCCCCACAGCGGCGCGAAGTTCTTGTGGCGCCAGACTTCCTTGCCGGTTTTCGGGTCGATGGCGCGCAGCACGCCGATGTAGTCTTCATTCAACGGTTTGATGGTGAAACCGGCGCCGAGGAACGCCGCGCCTTTCTTGTAGGCGATGCCTTCGTTCCAGATGTCCATGCCCCATTCGTTGGACGGCACATAGAACAGGCCGGTGTCGCGGTTGTAGGCCATCGGCATCCAGTTTTTCGCCCCCAGGAACGCTGGCGCGACGAACACCGAACTGCCTTTGGCCTCGGAACCTGGCGCACCCGGACGGCTGGCGTCGTTGTAGATTGGCCGACCGTTTTTATCCAGGCCGCTGGCCCAGGTGATCTTGTCCACGAACGGGAAGCCACGGATGAATTTGCCGTTGGTGCGATCGAGCACGTAGAAGAAACCGTTACGGTCCGCCGTGGCCGCGGCTTTGATTTCCTTGCCGCCTTCGTTGTAGTTGAACGACACCAATTCGTTCACGCCGTCATAATCCCAGCCGTCGTGTGGCGTGCTCTGGAAGTGCCATTTGATCGTGCCGTCATCCGGGTTCAGCGCCAGGCGCGACGACGAGTAGAGGTTGTCGCCAGGACGCAGGTGCGAGTTCCACGGCGCCGGGTTACCGGTGCCGAACAACAGCAGATTGGTTTCCGGGTCGTAGTAGCCGCCCAGCCAAGGGGCTGCGCCGCCGGTTTTCCACAGATCGCCCGGCCAGGTCTTGCCGGCTTCGCCGCCGGAGATGCCGTTCTCCACAGCCTTGCCGTCGTTGTAGACATAACCCATGTGACCTTCGACGGTCGGCCGGCTCCACAGCAGGCTGCCGTTTTTAGGATCGTAGGCTTCGATCTTGCCCACTACCCCGAACTCGCCACCGGCCACACCGGTGATCAATTTGCCGTTGATGACCAATGGCGCGGCGCTGATGGAATAGCCTTCCTTGTGGTCGGCGACTTTCTTGCTCCAGACGACTTTGCCGGTGTCCTTGTTCAGGGCCACGAGCTTGGCGTCGAGGGTGCCGAAAATCACCAGATCGCCATACAGCGCAACGCCACGGTTGATCACGTCGCAGCACGGACGGATGTCATCGGGCAGGCGCGCGTCGTATTGCCAGAGCTTGCGGCCGGTGCGCGCATCCACCGCGAACACCCGCGAGTAGGAGCCGGTCATGTACATCACGCCGTCCTTGATCATCGGCTGCGCTTGCTGACCGCGCTGTTTTTCCCCGCCGAACGAAAAGGCCCAGACCGGTCGCAGGTCCTTCACGTTGTCGACATTGAGGGTGTCCAGCGGGCTGTAGCGCTGACCCTGGACGCCCAGGCCGTTGGTGACGACCTGCTCCGGGTTCTTCGGGTCCTGGAGGATGTCTTGATCGGAGACTGCGGCCAATGCCTGGCCAGACAACAGCATGGCACTGAGCAGCATGCTCAAAACGAAGGGTTGGCGACGTGCGGGTTGGGTCATGACGGCTGCCTCTGCGGTTTTTTGTTATACCCGGGAAATTTTCCCGGTCTGGTGCAGATTCTTGGGCGCCGCCGCCCTTGCAACAATTACCCGCAGTGCGGAGATTGCTAGTTCCTTAGTACCGGGTCGGATTATACGAACACCGGATATGTTGATCGACACCAGTCCCCTGTGGGAGCGAGCCTGCTCGCGATGAGGCCCTCACATTCAGCATTGATGTCGTCTGATACACTGCCATCGCGAGCAGGCTCGCTCCCACAGGGGTTTTGTGTTGATCATTTGTTTGCGGCGGAATCCACCCGCCTCATCTGCCCCCGTTCGTAACGCGGGTACAAATGGCTGACGCTGCGGATCAGTTCATAGCGACTCAGGCTGATCCCGGCGAAACGCTCGGGGATGGGGCTGCGGATCATCTCGGCCATATCGCTGCCATTGGCGGCGCCATCGCGCATCAGCTGGTCCAGCCAGGTCAGGTAATCGTGCATCTGCTCGAACGGTTTTGTATCCGTGGCCACCGGCCCATGGCCGGGGACGATCAGTGTCCACGGTAATCCCTGCAGGGTCGCGATCTCGGCCAGCCACACCGACAGCCCCGGGCTGTTGGGCGTGGTCAGGGCGCGTTGATAAAACACCAGATCCCCGGCAAACAACACGCCGGTTTTCTGGTCGAGAATAGCCAGATCCGCGCCGGTGTGCCCACCCAGACTCAGTAGGCGCAGATCGTGGTTCCCAAAACTGTGCATGCCTGGCGTCAGCAACTGCGTCGGCAACACCACTTCGGTGCCGCGCATCCAGTCACCCACCAGCCGATACATGTTTTCAGCCATGGCATCACCCTGCTGTCGCAACAGTTCGGTGGTACCGGCCAAGGCGCCAATCGGCACGTCGGTGAAAGCCTGATTGCCCAACACATGGTCGGGATGGTGATGGGTCAGCAGCACCTGAATCACCGGTTTATCGGTGTTCGCCGCAATCGCTTTGCGCAGGGCCTCGCCATAGCGTTTCGACGGCCCGGTGTCGATGACCACCACACCCTTTTCCGTGACGATGAACGCGGTGTTGACGATGTTGCCGCCGTTGCTCTTGGCGAAGTTGTCGGTGCTGCCTTCCAGCAACCAGGTGCCCTCGGCGATCTGCCGGGGCTTGAGTGCGTAATCGGGATCGGCCAGGGCCGGCAGGCTCAGACTGATGAACAACAGCAGCATCCAGCGCATCACTCGCTCCTTGGGTCAGGGAATGGCCGCATCGAATTGATTGCCGCTGTTGTCGCGCAGCACCAGACGCGTCTGCCCTGCTCCTTCGATGTCGAAGGCCAGATTGGGGTTTTCGCTGACCGCCGGGAACAACTCCAGACTCGCGAGCAATTGATCGTTTTGATCGCGCAGCTCGGCCTGGTTGATGAAAAATTCCGGGATGCCGCTGACCATGCCGTTGTCCATCGGATGCGCCACCTGCAAACGCACACGACTGAATTCGCCACGGGGATAGCGACCGCCGAATACTTCGCCGATGTGTTCTTCCCAACCCGGTTGCGTGCGCACCACGCTTGGCGCCGTACAACCGCCGCCCGCCGCATCGATCAGGGTCGAGCCGACATGCCACAGCCCGTCGCGGGTCAGTACCGCCGCACGCAACGGCGTTGCCTGTTCAACGCGGATGCGGATCGACAGCCATGGCAGCACACCGGTCAAGGGTTCGAAGTCGACGATTTTCGGCAGCGGATTGAGTTCGGCCCAGGCGAGGATGCGCACCACTTCACCCTTGAACGCCCGAGCGTCGATTTCCAGCGGCACTTGTCGGGCGTCTTCGGCAAATGGCGGCGCGAGCAACTTGACCCGCTCGTCGAACACGAACGGTGCGTCGCCGAGCATCTGCTTGTGATAGAACCCCCACATCACCGACGGCACCGGGTCTTTACCCGGCTCGACGTCAACCGCGTTCGCGGCCAAGGGTAACCAGCAGGCCAACAGACAACTCGCTCGCCAGTTCACTATTGATACATCTCGGGCACGTCATACCGCAGGCCGTAACGGGCATAAATGGCTTTCACCGCGCCCTCGCGAATCAACGCTTCCAGCGCCTCTTCCACGGCGTAGGCCAGTTGCCGATTGCTTTCATGCACCGCCATGCCGATCTCCCAAAGCTGTTTGCCCATGTTCGGGTAGGCGTTTTCCGCCAGCGCCACTTGCGGGTCGGCGGCCTGATGGACTTGCCAGTCGATCTCGCCGCGCATGGCCATTACCGCGTCGACTTCACCGGCCTTCATCGCGGAAAAGGCCTGGGGCACGCCCGGGTAGTGATGGGTCTTGGCGGCGAGCATGCCGTTGAACACCGAGGTCAGGTAAAACGACGGCACGCTGTCGACTTCAACACCGATCGGGTGTTGCTGGAACACCGCGACGCTGGCCACTGAGTCCAATCGACGACGGTCATAGGCCACTTGCCATTGTTCGGTCTGGTACGGCCCGAACATCACCACATGGCCGTTTTCCAGTTCACCCAGTTCATTGCGTTTCTGTGCGTAATCGCGATCGTACGGCACGCGCATCATCAGGTCGGCCAGTTGTTGATTGTGCAACTGGCTGGCCCGCCAGATGTAATCGCGCAGGTCGTCGTCGAGTTTTTCCCCGGCGGGTGCCCAAATCAGTTTCAGGCGTACCCCCATGGCCTTGGCCAGGGCCTGGGCGAGTTCGACGTCGACCCCGCGAGCCTGACCAGCGTCTTCAAAGCTGTAGGGCGCGAAGTCCTTGTACACCGCGACTTTCAGCTCGGCGGCGGCGATCATTTCGTCATAGGTACGGACCTGCGCCTGCGCTGCCTGGCAACACAGCCACACCGCACTGATCAACACCGCGAGCAAACGCATGGGTCACTCCTCGACGCGCACGCTGTCCAGGTAGGTGCGTACCGCCCACAAGGCTTCCTGACTCAGGTAGTCGGCCATTTTCGGCATGTACACCCGGCCGTCACGCACCGCGCCATGGCGCACGCGTTCGACGAACCATTCATCACCCGCCTCGCCGGCGTCGAGCATGCGCAAGTCAGGGGCGATGCCGCCGGACTTGGCTTCCAGGCCATGACAGGCCGCGCAGTTCTGGTTGTAGGCCGAAGAGCCGATCTGCACGGCTTTTTCACGTTCCGGGGAGGAACGGTAAGGGTTCGCCGCCGCCCAACCATCGGCATCGACTTGCACACCGGCATCCTTGATCGGGGTCAGTCCCTGGGTTTCGACGGCTTGGGGGACCACGTTGCCGTGGGCCCAGACGGAACCTGCGTTGATGAAACCGGCCAGCAGTCCGGCAACGAGCAAGGCGTTGCGTTTTGTTGTCATTGTTCTGCCCTCAAGATTGCACGCAAAACCTCTTTGAAGAGGCTATGGCACCCATCTTAGGAACGGCTTTGCGCCAACCCCATGCTGCTTTGGTGGTCGCAGCCTACTCCCTTGGTAGTAGGGCTTGTGGCGCAGGCCCAACCAATACGGGTCGGGCGCCGTGCAGCTTGTCGACGCCGATCAGGGTCAGGATCAGCAAAAACGGCAGGAGCAGTGCTTTGAGAATTCGCATGGTCAATCTCCCCCCTTGAGTGATGGCCGTTGCAATCCATGCTAAAACCGCGCCGCCCGGGGTGAGTTACTACCTTGGTACTGGCCCATCGGTACTTTCTGCATATTTCCCCGCCCGCCCAGGGTTCCTATGCTGACGCTACCTGTGATGGAGTGCCTTTATGCGCCAGCTCGCCCCTTATGCCTTGATCTACTTGCTGGCGATTGCCTGCGCCGCCGGGGTGGCGACCCAGGTTCAGGCGGCGGAGGCACCGCTGCAAGTGCAGATCGGCTACCTCGGTTATCGCCCCGACCCCGGGCCGTTGCTGTCGAACGTCATTCCCGAACCGACCGATGCCGGCCTGCGCGGCGCCGAACTGGCGATCACCGACAGCAACAGTACCGGGCGCTTTCTCAATCACAGCTACAGCCTGGTCAGCGCCAGCGTCGACAATCCGGATGCGCTGATCGAAGCGGCCAAAGCCCAACACGAACAAGGCCTGCGCCTGTTTGTGGTGAATGCACCAGCGCAGACCCTGCGCCGACTCAGCGCCGTGCTACCCGACAGCCTGCTGTTCAACGCCGGCAGCGCGGATGACAGCCTGCGCAGCACCGACTGCCTGCCGAACGTGCTGCACAGCCTGCCAAGCCGCGCGATGCTGGCCGATGCACTGGCGCAATTTCTGGTGCTGCGCAAATGGCAGCGGGCACTGCTGATCGTCGGCCCGACCGCGGACGATCAAGCCTATGCCGCCGCCCTGCGCCGGGCGGCCAAACGCTTCGGCCTGCAACTGGTGGCGGAGAAAGCCTGGAGCTTTGATAACGATCAGCGCCGCAGCGCCCAAGCCGACATGCCGCTGTTCACCCAGACCGCCGAGTACGACGTGGTGCTGGTGGCTGATGAACGCGGTGACTTCGGCGAGTACGTGCCCTACCAGACCTGGTATCCACGGCCGGTCGCCGGCACCCAGGGCCTGACCCCGGTGGGCTGGCACAAGACCGTGGAAACCTACGGCGCCGCGCAGTTGCAGAAACGCTTCGAAGCCCTGGCCGGGCGCTGGATGAACGACCGGGATTTCGCCGCGTGGATTGCCGTACGCAGCATCGCCAGTGCGGTGGGCAAACTGCGTCAGGCCGATGCCATGGCGATTCGTACGCTTGAGATCAGCGATCAATTGCCGCTGGACGGCTTCAAGGGTCGCAAGCTCAGTTATCGGCCGTGGAACGGTCAGTTGCGCCAACCAATCCCCATCGTGCAACCCCGGGCGCTGGTCAGTACCTCGCCGCAAGACGGTTTCCTGCACCCCGTCAACGAAATGGACAGCCTGGGTTACGACAAAGCCGAGGTCCGCTGCCGCTTTCTCTGATCCTTTTCACGACAACAACAATAAGGAATCTGCCATGCGCCGCACCCTACTTTCCTGTGCCCTGCTTTCCTGGGCCCTGCTGCTCGCCGCCGGGCACGTCGCTGCCAGCACCGCCTGGGTCTCCAACGAAAAGGACAACAGCCTGAGCCTGATCGATATGCAGACCCTGCAAGTCACCGACACCCTGCCCGTCGGCCAGCGCCCGCGCGGCCTGTTGCTGTCCCACGACAACAAGTTGCTGTACATCTGCGCCAGCGATTCGGACCGGGTCCAGGTGATGGACATCGCCACGCGCAAGATCATCAAGGAACTGCCTTCGGGCAAAGACCCCGAGCAATTCGCCCTGCACCCCAACAATCGCTGGTTGTACGTCTCCAACGAGGACGATGCGCTGGTGACGGTGATCGACACCGAAACCTCCAAGGTGCTCGGGCAGATCAGCGTCGGTGTCGAGCCCGAAGGCATGGCCGTCAGCCCCGACGGCAAGTGGGCGGTGAACACCAGTGAAACCACCAACATGCTGCACTGGATCGACACCAGCACTCAGACCCTGGCCGACAACACCCTGGTCGATCAGCGGCCGCGTTTCGTCGAATTCAATCCCGATGGCTCGCAGCTGTGGGCCTCGGCGGAAATCGGCGGCACGGTGACGGTTCTCGACGTCGCCAGCCGCAAGGTCCTCAAGACCCTGACCTTTCAGATCAAGGGCGTACACCCAGACAAAGTCCAGCCGGTGGGGATCAAACTCAGCGCCGACGGCAAGTACGGTTTCGTCGCGCTCGGCCCGGCCAACCATGTGGCGGTGATCGACGCCAAGACCTTCAAGATCCTTGATTACCTGTTGGTGGGCCGACGGGTCTGGCAGATGTCGTTTACCCCGGATCAACGGCAATTGCTGGCCACCAATGGCGTCAGCGGCGACGTATCGGTGATCGATGTCGACAGCCTCAAGGTCACTAAATCGGTGAAAGTCGGGCGCTATCCGTGGGGCGTGGTGGTGACACCATGAACGCCCTTGAAGTCAGCGACCTGAGTTTCGCTTACGGCGCGCGCGAGGCCTTGCGTCAGGTGAGTTTCAATCTGGCAGCGGGGCGTTTTGCGGCGCTGTTGGGACCGAACGGCGCGGGCAAGTCGACGCTGATTGCGCTGCTCACCCGCCTTTATGATGTGCAGCGCGGTGATATTCGGGTCGGCGGCTGCTCCTTGCGCACCTCGGCACGTCCAGCGTTGAAGCAATTGGGTGTGGTGTTCCAGCAAAGCACTTTGGATCTGGACCTCAGTGTTGAGCAAAACCTGCGTTATCACGCCGCGCTGCATGGCCTGTCCCGGCGCCAGACCAACCTGCGAGTCGACGCCGAACTGGCACGCCAGGCCCTGACCGAGCGCCGTCGCGAACGGGTGCGCGAGCTCAATGGCGGCCATCGTCGACGGGTGGAAATTGCCCGCGCGTTGCTGCATGAGCCAAGCCTGTTGCTGCTCGATGAGGCCAGCGTCGGCCTCGATCCGGCCAGTCGCCTGGCGCTCAACCAACACATCCGCAGCCTGTGCCGCGAGCACACCCTCAGCGTGCTCTGGACCACCCATTTGCTGGATGAAGTGCAGCCCGCCGACGACTTGCTGATTTTGCACCAGGGCCGTTTGGTAGCCAGCGGACAGGCTGATGCCCTGAGCCTGGAACATGGCGGCGACCTCGGTTCGGCCTTCACTCGCCTGACCACCCCGGCCCCTTCAGGAGCAGTCGTCAGATGAACGCCTACTGGCAATGTTTCAGCGGTATCGTGCTGCGCGAATGGCTGCGTTTTGTGTTGCAGCGCACGCGGTTTCTCAGCGCTTTGGTGCGGCCGTTGCTGTGGCTGCTGGTGTTCGCTGCCGGTTTTCGCGCGGCACTGGGCATCGCCATCATCGAGCCCTACGACACCTACATTCCCTATGAGGTTTACATCATCCCGGGCCTGGCCTGCATGATCCTGTTGTTCAACGGCATGCAAGGTTCGCTGTCGATGGTCTACGACCGGGAGATGGGCAGCATGCGCGTGCTGCTGACCAGCCCCCTGCCCCGGACCTTCCTGCTGTGCAGCAAATTGCTGGCGACGTCGCTGATTTCACTGTTGCAGGTGTATGCCTTTATGGCGATTGCCTGGCTGTACGGTGTGCAACCGCCGGCCATGGGTTTGTTGCTGGCCTTGCCGGCATTGCTGCTGGTGGCGTTGATGCTCAGCGCGCTGGGCCTGTTGCTGTCCAATGCCATCCGCCAACTGGAGAACTTTGCCGGGGTGATGAACTTCGTGATCTTCCCGCTGTTTTTCCTGTCGTCAGCGCTGTATCCATTGTGGAAAATGCGCGAGTCCAGCGAGTGGCTGTATTGGTTGTGTGCCCTGAACCCGTTCACCCATGCGGTGGAACTGGTGCGGTTCGCGCTGTATGAACGCTTCAACCTGGTGGCGCTGGCGGTATGTACGGGGCTGACACTGATATTCACTCTGCTCGCCGTACTCACCTTCAACCCCCAGCATGCGGCCCTGCGCAAAACCAGCTAACAATCCATCCCCCTGTGGGAGCGAGCCTGCTCGCGATGGCGGTGGGTCAGCCGACATCCATGCTGGATGTAACGACCCCATCGCGAGCAGGCTCGCTCCCACAGTTGATCTGAGGTGTTCACATCTTTGTGTTCATAAGCAAAGCACCCGGCAATCCAGCACAAAATTACTACTTTAGTACTGGTTTACCTGTCTATCGTCGCATTCACAACGCACCGCTACTGGCATGTAATGGGTTCATAACTATAAGGACTGAACCCTATGCCGCGTGCACGATGTGTTCTGCTGTGCCCTTCTCTCGCCGCGCTGTCGCTGAGCCTGTTGCTGGGCGTCGCGCAGGCTGAAACAGCGCTGTTTTCTGCCGACGGTTATCGCATCAGTCTATACCGCAGCCCAACCCCGACTCAGCTCCAGGGCGCGAGTATCATCGACACGCCGGCCCTGCAAAACCTGCTCAAGCACACGCCGCAGCCGCTGCTGATCGATGTCTACCGCCGGCAATGGCTGCAAGGCCGTTTCATCGAAGACGAGCCCCATGAAAACCTGCCCGGCAGCCATTGGCTGGCCAATACCGGTGACGGTGACCTGACGCCCCCGTGGCAGCAATATTTCGCGCGCCACCTGCAGCAATTGACGGCGGGCGACCTGACTCGACCGTTGGTCTTTTACTGCCGCTCCGATTGCTGGTTGAGCTGGAACGCGGTAAAACGCGCCGCGTCCATAGGCTATAAAACACTGTATTGGTACCGCGACGGACTGGATGCCTGGCAAGCGGCGAATCTGCCCGTGACGCAGGCAAAGCCCGAGCCCTTTCCCTGACGTGAGCGCTTGCGTGTTGTTGCCACACCCGAATCAAAAATAATGAGGTGAAAGGCCATGTACAAAATTCTGATTGCCGACGATCACCCGCTGTTTCGCGAAGCCATTCATAACGTCATCAGCGACGGTTTCCCCGGCAGCGAGGTCATGGAAACCGCCGACCTCGACAGTGCCCTGGCCCTGACCCAGGAACACGATGACCTGGACCTGATCCTGCTCGACCTGAACATGCCCGGCATGCATGGCCTCAATGGCCTGATCAATCTGCGCAACGAGGCGCCGACCATTCCGGTGGTGATCGTCTCGGCCGAGCAGGACAAACAAATCGTGCTGCAAGCCATCACCTATGGCGCGGTGGGGTTCATCACCAAGTCCTCGCCTCGGGTGCAGATGACCGAGGCCATCCAGCAGATCCTCAATGGCAATGTGTACCTGCCGCCGGACATCATCCGCACGCAGAAAAGCGGCACTCATCGCCGGATGAATGACACCCCGAGCTTCCCGCCCGAATTGCTCCAGGCACTGACCCGCAAACAACTGCTGGTGCTTGAGCGCATGACCAAGGGCGAATCGAACAAACAGATCGCCTACACCCTGGAAATCGCCGAAACCACGGTCAAGGCCCACGTCTCGGCGATATTGCGCAAACTCAATGTGCACAATCGGGTGCAGGCGATTTTGAGTGCAGGGGATATTGATTTCGGGTCGTATTTGCGGCGCTGAGTTCGCAGGCAACCAGAAGACCGAGTCGCCCCCATCGCGAGCAGGCTCGCTCCCACATTTGACCGAGTCAACTCAGATCTAATGTGGGAGCGAGCCTGCTCGCGATGGGGCCCTCACAAACACCAGAAAACTCAAGGCCGACCAAGCAAATGACTCATCGCCGTCTTGAGCTTCATCGGCCGCACCGGTTTGTGCATCAGGGTGTGGCCCAGTTCGCGGATTTGCTGTTTGAGTTCGTTGCTGTAGTTGGCGGTGATCATCATCGCCGGGATCGCTGAAGCACGCCGGGCGTTGATGCGGGCCACGGCGTCGACACCATTCTTCTCGTCATCCAGGTGATAGTCGGCGATCAGCAGGTCGGCTTCGTCGTGATAATTATCCACTTGCCGCGCCAGGTCTTCTTCCGACAGCGCCGTGATCACCCGGCAGCCCCAACCTTCGAGCAAGGTGCGCATCCCCGCGCAAATGGCCGCATCGTTGTCCAGCACCCACACCCGTGCACCGCGCAGGCGCTCGAGCATCGGTTCACTCATCAGCAGGTTCGGCAACGCCTTGGGCGCCGTGGCACTCAACGGTACTTCGACGGAAAACATCGAGCCCTTGCCCGGCCACGAACGCACATGAATCCTGTGGCCGAGAATACGGGCGATTTTCTCGACGATCGCCAGGCCCAGCCCCAAGCCGCGATCCTGATCGGGACGCTGCACGTCACCGCGTTTGAACTCCTGAAAAATCTCCTCCAGACGGTTTTCAGCAATACCCATGCCGCTGTCCCAGACCTCGATGGTCAACCGCTGATGATGACGCCGGCAGCCGAGCACCACGCGCCCGCTGTAGGTATACCGAATGGCATTGCTCAGCAGATTACGCAGAATCCGCGCGAGCAACTGAATGTCGCTGCGCACCAACGCCGAACAGGGGATGAAATGCAGCTCGAGACCTTCGCTGCGGGCCACTTGGGTGTATTCCGCGGCGAGGTTTTCCAGCAATTCGCTGAGGGCGAAAGGCGCAATGTCGGCCTTGATCACCCCGGCATCGAGTTTGGAAATGTCCACCAGCGTGCCCAACAGGTTTTCCACGTCTTCCAGGGAATTGCTCACGTTGCGCACCAGCGTCTCGTTGGCCACCGGCTCCCGGCGTTCCAGCAAGGCGCTGGTAAACAGCCGCGCAGCATTCAGCGGTTGCAGCAGGTCGTGACTGACCGCCGCGAGAAATTTGGTCTTTGACAGGTTGGCCTGCTCGGCTTCGAGCTTGGCCTCACGCAAGCGCGATTCCACCCGGCGGCGTTCGTCGATTTCGCGCAGCAATTGGTCGTTGAGGGTGGTCAGTTCGGTGGTGCGTTCGCGTACCCGCAACTCAAGGTTCTGATAGGCCTGATGCAACGCCTCAGCGGTGCGGCGGCGCTCGGTGATGTCACGGATCAACACGAAAATCCCCACCACTTCCCCGGTGGCCAGGCGATTGGGCACGTAGGAGCGCAGCATGTAGCGCTCCTGATTATTGATGTTGGTTTCGGCAAACTCGAACGTCACGCTCTCGCCGGCCAGGGCCCGGGCCACGTAGGCTTCCAGGCGCTGATAGTGCTGCTCGCTGTGGACTTCGCGCAGGCTCTGCCCGAGCATCACGCCCCGGGGCCAGCAGTACCATTCTTCGTAGACTTTGTTGGTGAATTCATAGACCAGATCGGCATTCAAGTAAGCGATCAGCGCCGGCACATGGTCGGTGATCAGGCGAATCCAGCGCTCGCTTTCGCTGAGCGCTTCGGCGTGCTGGTAGCGTTCGGTGATGTCGGTGAAGGTGTTGACGAAACCGCCGGTGGGCAACGGATGGGTGCGGATTTCCAGCACCCGGCCATCGTAGAGGCGCTGCTCGCATTCCTGTACATGCCGCCCGTTCGGATCGCGACTGGCCGGGGTCAGCAGGTTCAGTTCGCTGTCGGCAATCACTTCGGCGAACGGTCGATGAGCCGCCACCGGGGCCAGGCCGCTGAGTTCCAGGAAGCGCCGGTTCCACAGTTCCAGAATGCCCTCGGCGTTGACCATCGCCACCCCTTGGGACAGGTTGTCGACCGCCCGTTGCAACAAGTGCGACTTCTGCGCCACCGCCTGCTCGCGGCGCAGGGTTTCGCTGAGTTTGACGTCGGTAATGTCGGTGAACAGGATCACCCGCCCGCCTTCCTGAGTCGGCCGTTCGCTGACTTGCAGCCAGCGGCCGTTGTGCAGGCGATAGAGCAGGTTTTCGTCGGCATGCCCGCGGGGTTCTTCGCTGAACAGTCCGGTCGCGGTCATCAACCGTTTGACCTCGCGCAGGCGCATGCCGGCATTGATGCGCACCCGGCTGTTGCCCCAGAACGCCTTGAAACGGCTGTTGAACAGCACGATCCGCTGCTCGGCGTCGAACAGCACAAAGGCGTCGGAAATACTTTCGATGGCGTCGATCAAGTGTTGATGGGCGGTTTCGGCCCGCAGCCGTGCCTCACTGAGCAAATGATTGCCGGCCTTGAGTTCAGCCATGGCCTGGTTCAGGGCATCGGTGCGCTCACGCACCTGTTCGGCCAGCACCACCGAATGCTGGAACGCCGCGTAGGGGTCGTTGCCCCGGGTGATGCCGGATTCGATGCGCTCGATCAGCGCGCCATTGATGCGCTGTAGTTTGTGGTTTTCGTGGCGCAGGCTGGCGATCTGCGCTTGAAGGTCAGCGCTGTCCAGGGGAGCGGCCTCGGGCAATGGCAACCCCGGTGAAGGTTTGGTTGATGTGCATGCCATTGAACTGTTCTCCATAGGTGTTAAAACCCATCACCCGCTGGTCCCGCAGAAACGCGCCGATCTGCTCGAGATTACCGCCGTCTTCCAGTTCCAGACGCCTGAGAAAACAGTCGCAGCCGATAGTCAGCAACAGGTCCCCGAGACGCTCCTGCAAACCGTCGAACAGATTTTGTAGATTCGGCAGCATGGGGCCGGGGGTCATGACGGTGAGGACGATGCCGTTTTCCACCGCGCAGTAGAAACTCAGGCTCAGGTCTGGATGAACCTGCTGGATCGCACGCACGTAATACTGATCGTTGATTCGCACCGCCAACGGGTGCGCGGCAAAGATCCGATAGTCGAGGTCGGCCACGGCTACGCCGATGTGCCGGGCGTATTCCTCGGCGGCGGGTTCGGCATTCAGTTCGAACACCCGGCGCGAGGTGCTGTCGGCAGCGGTGACCACCAGTTTCTCGGCCCTGGGCAGGATGTGGTGAGTGGTGAAGACTTCGAAGTCCAGCCAGGTATTGACCAGCACCACCACCGCCGCGCCGCTGTGAAACTCGCCGCCGAAGTACACATGGGTATGGGTCAGGTAGTTGTCGTCACCGGCCGATCCGCCGAAATGCGGAATGTCGCCCAACGCCGCGCTCAAGGCCGCCAGCACCATTTCTTCACGGCTGGACAGGCCATCGAGCAGGGTCAGGGCAAAGCTGTTGCCCTTGATCGGCGCCAGGGTGTTGCTGCGACAGCCGCTGACCAGTCGCTCGACCATTTGCTGGGCATCGATCAGGCTGAAATGCTCCATCTCGTCGATCAGTTCGGTGGAGATGGAAAAGTGCCGATGATCGAAGCCCACCGCCGTCACGCAGCTGCGGCCATAGCCTTGGGGGGTGATTTCTCCGGCACTGGTGCAGCCCACCAGACGAATGCCGCCGAAGCTCTGTTGCAATGCCTGCCCCAGCGCCTGCAAGTCGTACTCGGCGGAGCAGAAGAACAGCACAAAGCCCAAATGCGGATGCAAGAGTTGTCGCGCCAGATCCTGAGCCGCTTGCTGGGCATCGGTGGCCTGGGACATGCCACTGACCACACCGTCGTTCTGAACCTGCTGCATCCTCGCCCCTCGCCGGTGCGCCTGTATGAGGCACGAGTGTACGAAGCCTGCGGGCGGTGGCGAATGCTACTTGGGTAGCGGGTGGGGGGTTCGATGGGATGAGAGAAGTGTTGGCACCACACATTTCCCTGTGGGAGCGAGCCTGCTCGCGATGGCGGACTTACATTCAACATCTTCGCTGAATATTAAGCCCTCATCGCGAGCAGGCTCGCTCCCACATTGGATCTGCGTGATGCCGATGCTGTTGTTACCAGGTCAACACCGCCCCCACCGCAAACGTATCGGTGTCTTCATTCTGGGCGCTGGTGTCGTGGCCATTGATTTCGAACTGGTTGTACTCGGCCACCAGCTTCAGGTTGTCGTTGACGTCATGGAACAGTGCAATGCCGCGGGTCTCGTAATCGGCACCGCTGCCGACCACGCCGTTGCCGTCGTCCTCGGTCTTGCCGTAAGACAGAGCCAGGCGGTTCTTGCCCAGTTTGTAGGAGCCCTGCAACAGGTAACCGTCGCTGTCGACATTGCGCAGGGTCGGTTCGCCGGCGTTGTTGGTGAAGAACGGGTTGATGCCCTTGGCCTGGAAGCCGGAGCCGGTCAGCGACAGCCCGCCCATCTTCGCCTGCACGCCGTAGCCGACACCTTTGGAGGTGACGGACTCGACGCTGGAATCGGTGTTGTCCGAAGTCTGGTAGCTGCCGTTGAGCCAGCTGTAAATCTTCGCCCCGCCGACGTCGAACTGATAGGTGATCTCGCTCTCGGTGCGCGGGTTCTCCTGATACGCCTTACCCGTCGCGCTGCTGTCGTTGGTGTCGACCGGGTCCATGATTCCGACCGCCACCCGCAAGCCGTCCATCACCGGGGTGCGATAGGTAATTTGCGAGGTCGGGAACGGGTATGGATAACCGCTGCCGATGTTGCCGAACGACACCCCGCCGCCGTCCACCAGGCCCAACGTATCGCTGACCTGACCATAACCGGCGAGTAATTCGTCGAGCAGGATGTTGGAGCGGGCAAACAGGCCGAAGTCCTTGCCGATCAACACCTCGCCCCACTCTGGATTGGCCACCGTGCCGTAGAACTGCCGCACGTCGATGGCGGTGTCGGTGCCGTTGGTTTCGCTGTCGTTGATGGTCACCCAGAACGAGGCACGGGCGCCGAGTTTGAGGTCATCGACCTGCTTGCCCATGTTGAAGCCCAGGTAGTTGGGCAGAAACCCCATCTTCACCCGCGCCTGGCGCCGGTCGTACTGCTCGCCGGCCCGGTCCACGTCACTGTTCACGTAGAAGGCGTTGATGTAGCCATCCGTGGAGAACGTGGTCTGGTCCTTGTCGTACAGCATGATTTCGGCCTCGGCCATTGAGCTCAGGCCAAGGGAGGACAGGCTGGCGATGAAGGCCGGCAAGAAACGGTGCTTGAAGTTCTTATTGTTGTGCATGACGCGCTCCGCAACGGGGGACTTGATGTCGGAGGCGATTATCGAAAGCTGACTGGCGGCGTCATACGCTGCCTTGGGGGCGGTTGTCAGCTGCTTTGGATTGGCGGGTGGTGCGCGGCAAATTCGGCGTAAGACCGCCAGTCGGACAGGCCCGGAACTTAGGGTGTACGCCTGTGGACCCGACTGGCGTCCACAGAGACCGGTGCCCGCTAGGCGAGCGCTCTAAACAGCATGTAAACGGCGATCACCACGCAGACGCTGGCAAAGCCCATCTGCAACCCTCGGGCCGGCACCCGCGCGCAGAGTTTTCGACCGAGGATCATTCCGACGATGCTGGCGACAATGAACGACCCGCCCAAACCATCGATCCGCACCCCGGCATGAAACGCGCCGATCACGCCGATTACCGAGATCAGGCTGATCACCATCAACGAAGTAGCGACGATGCCGCGCATCTGCACATCGGTCAGTTGCTTGAACGCCGGCACAATCAGAAAGCCGCCACCGACCCCGAGCAGCCCCGAGACCACACCGGTCACCGCGCCGAGTGCCGCCAGGGTGGCGGTGCATTTGGCGGTCCAGGAAAAACGCCCGGTCTGCTGATCGAGCATGCAGTTCTTCTGGCCCCAGTTGGCGTGGCCGTGATCGCTCGGGCCATCGTCGGGCTTTTCCCGGCGCAGCATCCGCCAGGCCACCATGACCATCAGCAGACTGAACAGGACCATCAGGATCTTTTCCGGCAACTGATGGGCGAAGTAGATGCCCATCGGCGAAAACACCGCGCCCAGCAGTGCGATCAACAACGCGGCGCGATAGCGCACCAGGCCATGGCGCAAACCGTCGATCGCACCGATCGCCGCCGCACTGCCCACCGCGAACAAGGCGACGGGCGCCGCTTGGGTCATGGTCAAACCCAGCCCCAGCACCAGGGCCGGCACCGCAAGAATACCGCCACCAGCACCGGTCAAACCCAGCACCAGACCCATGACAACGCCGAAAAAACTGGCCAGCAACATAGGGTTCTCTCAGTCAACCTTGGACAGATGGGTCAGCCATTCACGGCCCTTGAGCAGGCCATTCCAGTAGAACCACGGCAGCAAGGTCGCCTTGAGGAACCAGGCTGAACGGCGCGCCACCGTCGGATCGAGGGCAAAGGTCGGCAGCAACTTACCGGCGTAACCGAACTCGGCGAGGATCACCTTGCCCTTCTCCACCGTCAGCGGGCAGGAACCGTAGCCGTCGTACTTGAGTGGCAACGGCTGTTGCCTGCGAAGGGCCAGCAGGTTTTGCGCCACCACCACGATCTGCTTGCGCGCGGCGGCGGCAGTTTTCGCGTTGCTGGTGGAACAGACATCGCCCAAGGCAAAGACGTCGGTATAGCGCACGTGTTGCAGGCTGTGCGGGTTCACTTCGCACCAGCCAGCGGCATCGGCCAACGGGCTTTGGCGGATGAAATCCGGCGAGACCTGAGGCGGCACGACGTGCAGCAGGTCGAAGGTTTTTTCTTGTACGGTCACGACACCTGCAGCGTCCTTGACCTCGAACCACGCGGTTTTCGATGGCCCGTCAACCTTGACCAGATTGGAATTGAAGGCCAGCCGGGCGTTGTACTTTTCGATGTACTTCATGAGCGGCGGCACGAATGTCGCCACACCGAACAACGCAGCGCCGGCCAGATTGAACTCGACGTCGAATTTGTTCAGAACGCCAGTTTTACGCCAGTGATCGCAGGACAAGTACAAGGCTTTCTGCGGTGCACCCGCACATTTGATCGGCACCGCTGGCTGAGTGAAGATCGCTTTGCCGCCGCGCAATCCCTGGACCAGTTCCCAGGTGTAGGCTGCGTGCCGATAGCTGTAATTGGAGGTCACGCCGTTCTGGCCAAGGGTGTCCTGCAAGCCTTCGATTTTCTCCCAGGCCAGGCGCAAACCGGGGCAGACCACGAGATTCTGGTAACTGACGGTGCGGCCATCGTCGAGGGTCAGCTGTTTGCTGTCCGGGGCGATGTCAGTCACGGACGCCTGCAACCAGGTGACCTGGCGCGGCATCACCGAGGACATCGGGCGCGCGGTGTTTTTCACCGCGTAAGCACCACCGCCGACCAGCGTCCACGCCGGTTGGTAGTAATGCTGGCTGTCGGGTTCGATGACGGTGATGTTTAAACCAGGATCGCGTTTCAGCAGGCTGGCAACCAAACCAATGCCGGCGGTCCCGCCGCCTATTACCACGATGTCGGCACTGATGGATGGGCCCCAGTGTTGATCGTTCATCATTCATTCCTTGTTATTGCACGCATGGCGCCGGGTTCAGTCCCGCATTACGGCTATCAGGCTCAGCCCCAGCTTTTCAGCACCGCTCCGCAGTACAGGCCGGACAGCGTTTTCATCACCTGAATCACTTCGTGACTGGCTAAACCATAGAATATGTACTTGCCTTCACGACGGGTGGCGACCAATCCCTCGTCGCGCAGGATGCCCAGCTGCTGGGACAGTGTGGGCTGGCGCACGCCGGTCATTTTTTCCAGTTCGCCGACGTTGCGCTCGCCCTGGGTCAGTTGGCAGAGAATCAGCAAGCGATCTTCGTTGGCCAAGGCCTTGAGCAGCGCGCAAGCTTTGGAGGCCGAGGCCCGGAGTTGGGCGACTTCACATTCGGTCAGACTGGATTGCATTTGCAGGATGCCTTCGACGTCACTTAAGCTGCGGACATTATGTTTAAACATAAAGTGTTGCAACCGGTTATTGTCCTCCCGCCCCTTTCCACAGGTTCGTCCCCATGTCTGCGTTGATTGAAGCCTTCCTCGACCCCGCCTCGTCGACTTACAGCTACGTGATCTACGAGCACGATGGCGGGCACTGCGCGATTGTCGACCCAGTGCTGGATTACGACCCCGCCGCCGGGCGCACCGCGACCGTCCAGGCCGACAAAATCATCGCCTTCGTGCGCGAACATCAGTTGCAGGTGCAATGGCTGCTGGAAACCCACGCCCATGCCGATCACCTGTCCGCCGCGCCGTATCTGCGTCGGGAATTTGGGGGCAAGATTGCGATCGGTGAGTCGATCAGCAAGGTTCAGGACGTGTTCAAGACGCTGTTCAACCTTGAACCGGGATTTAGCGTCGATGGTTCACAGTTCGATCACCTGTTCGCGCCGGGCGAGTCATTCCGGGTCGGCAATCTCAAGGCCACAGCCCTGCATGTGCCCGGCCATACCCCGGCGGACATGGCCTATTTGATCGATGGCGATATGATTCTGGTGGGCGATACGTTGTTCATGCCGGACGTCGGCACCGCGCGCTGCGACTTCCCGGGCGGCAATGCCAACCAGATGTTTGCCTCGATCCACAAACTGCTGGCCTTCCCCGCCAGCGTTCGCCTCTACGTCTGCCACGATTACCCGCCCCCGGGCCGCGCCCCGCAATGCCAGAGCACGGTTGGCGAGCAGCGCAAAAGCAACATCCATATTCACGATGGCATTGATGAGGCCGCTTTCGTCACCATGCGCACCCGGCGCGATGCCGGGTTGGGCATGCCGACGCTGTTGTTGCCGGCGATTCAGGTGAATGTGCGGGCGGGGAATTTGCCGCCGGCGGAAGACAATGGCGTGACTTACCTGAAGATCCCGATTAACAAGCTGTAAATCAAGATCAAAAGATCGCAGCCTTCGGCAGCTCCTACGGGGCCGGATGCATCCGCAAGATCACGGTGCACACGGTCAGTGTAGGAGCTGGCGAAGCCTGCGATCTTTTGATCTGCAATTGGCCAACGTCACCCATTCGCCGGCAACGGCAACGCCGTCTTGTAGTGATGCATCCGCAAGATCATCGTGCACACGGTCAGTGTAGGAGCTGGCGAAGCCTGCGATCTTTTGATCTTCAATTGGCCAACGTCAACCCATTCGCCAGCAACGGCAGCGCCGTCTTGTAGTGATGCATCCGCAAGATCATGGTGCACACGGTCAGTGTAGGAGCTGGCGAAGCCTGCGATCTTTTGATCTTCAATTGGCCAACGTCAACCCATTCGCCGGCAACGGCAGCGCCGTCTTATACCGCACCTGCTTGAGCGCAAAGCTCGAACGGATGTTCGCCACCCCCGGTACCTTGGTCAAAAAATCCATCATGAAGCGCTCCAGCGACTGAATGGTCGGCACCAGTACGCGGATCAGGTAATCCGGGTCGCCGGCCATCAAATAGCACTCCATCACTTCCGGGCGATCCGAGATCGCCTCTTCGAAATGCTGCAACGCCTCCTCCACCTGTTTCTCCAGGCTGACGTGAATGAACACATTCACATGCAGCCCCAACAGGTCGGCATCCAGCAGGGTCACTTGCTCACGAATCAGCCCTAATTCTTCCATCGCCTTGACCCGGTTGAAGCACGGCGTGGGCGACAAGTTCACCGAGCGCGCGAGGTCGGCGTTGGTGATGCGCGCGTTCTCCTGAAGGCTGTTGAGAATGCCGATATCGGTACGGTCCAGTTTGCGCATGAGACAAAACCACCTGCTTTTTATGTTTATGCAGAATTTTTATCCTCAAATGACCTCAAGCGCAACGAAACAGAGAGAAATATTCTTCTTGGGCCGGCCTATGATTGTTGTAGGACAAGATTTCTTTTATCGAAGAATGACTGCCAGCTCACTACAAGAAATTCACAAGATCGAGCGTAGAAGCCATGAACCAAGCGTACGAACCGCTGCGCCTGCACGTTCCCGAACCTTCGGGCCGCCCCGGCTGCAAAACCGACTTCTCCTACCTGCATCTGACCGACGCAGGCTTGGTGCGCAAACCCCCAATCGACGTTGAACCGGCCGACACGGCTGATCTGGCCAAAGGCCTGATTCGCGTGCTCGACGACCAGGGCAATGCCCTCGGCCCATGGGCCGAAGGCGTGCCCGTCGAGATCCTGCGTAAAGGCATGCGCGCCATGCTCAAGACGCGGATTTTCGACAACCGCATGGTGGTCGCCCAGCGTCAGAAAAAAATGTCGTTCTACATGCAAAGCCTTGGCGAAGAAGCCATCGGCAGCGCCCAGGCCCTGGCCTTGAACATCGACGACATGTGCTTCCCCACCTACCGTCAGCAAAGCATCCTCATGGCCCGCGACGTGCCGCTGGTGGACCTGATCTGCCAACTGCTGTCCAACGAGCGCGATCCGCTCAAGGGCCGTCAGTTGCCGATCATGTACTCGGTCAAGGACGCCGGTTTCTTCACCATTTCCGGGAACCTCGCCACCCAATTCGTACAAGGCGTGGGCTGGGGCATGGCCTCGGCGATCAAGGGCGACACCAAAATCGCCTCGGCCTGGATCGGCGACGGTGCTACCGCTGAATCGGACTTCCACACCGCCCTCACCTTCGCCCACGTCTACCGTGCGCCGGTGATCCTCAACGTGGTCAACAACCAGTGGGCGATCTCGACGTTCCAGGCGATTGCCGGTGGTGAAGCCACTACTTTCGCCGGTCGCGGCGTCGGTTGCGGCATTGCCTCCCTGCGGGTCGATGGCAACGATTTTGTCGCGGTGTACGCCGCCTCTGCCTGGGCCGCCGAACGTGCGCGCCGCAACCTCGGCCCGACCATGATCGAATGGGTCACCTACCGCGCCGGCCCGCACTCGACGTCCGATGATCCATCCAAATACCGTCCTGCCGACGACTGGAGCCACTTCCCGTTGGGCGACCCGATTGCGCGCCTCAAGCAGCACCTGATCAAAATCGGTCAGTGGTCTGAAGAGGAACACGTCGCCGTCAGCGCCGAGCTGGAAGCCGAAGTGATCGCCGCGCAGAAAGAAGCCGAGCAGTACGGCACCCTCGCCGGCGGCCAGATTCCGAGCGCCGCGACCATGTTCGAAGACGTCTACAAAGAGATGCCGGAGCACTTGAAGCGCCAGCGTCAAGAGTTGGGGATCTGACATGAACGATCACAACAATAAAATCGAGTTGGAAACCGCCATGACCACGACCACCATGACCATGATCCAGGCCCTGCGCTCGGCCATGGATGTGATGCTTGAGCGTGACGACAACGTCGTGGTGTTCGGCCAGGACGTGGGCTACTTCGGCGGCGTGTTCCGTTGCACCGAAGGGCTGCAGAACAAGTACGGCACCTCCCGGGTATTCGATGCGCCGATCTCCGAAAGCGGGATCGTTGGCGTCGCCGTGGGCATGGGCGCTTACGGTTTGCGGCCGGTGGCCGAGATCCAGTTCGCCGATTACGTCTACCCGGCGTCGGACCAGATCATTTCCGAAGCCGCCCGCCTGCGTTATCGCTCGGCCGGCGAGTTCACTGCGCCGATGACCCTGCGCATGCCCTGCGGCGGCGGCATCTACGGCGGCCAGACCCACAGCCAGAGCATCGAGGCGATGTTCACTCAGGTCTGCGGCTTGCGCACGGTCATGCCGTCCAACCCTTACGACGCCAAAGGCCTGCTGATCGCCTCCATCGAAAACGATGACCCGGTGATCTTCCTCGAGCCAAAACGCCTCTACAACGGCCCGTTCGATGGCCACCACGACCGCCCGGTAACCCCGTGGTCGAAACACCCCGCCGCGCAAGTGCCGGACGGTTACTACACAGTGCCGCTGGATGTCGCTGCCATCGCGCGTCCCGGCAAAGACGTGACCATCCTGACCTACGGCACCACCGTTTATGTGTCGCAAGTGGCGGCTGAAGAAACCGGTATCGACGCCGAAGTCATCGACCTGCGCAGCCTGTGGCCGCTGGACCTGGACACCATCGTCAAGTCGGTGAAGAAAACCGGCCGTTGCGTGATCGTTCACGAAGCGACCCGCACCTGCGGTTTCGGCGCCGAACTGGTCGCCTTGGTGCAAGAGCATTGCTTCCACTACCTGGAAGCGCCGATCGAGCGCGTCACCGGTTGGGACACTCCCTACCCGCACGCGCAAGAGTGGGCGTATTTCCCTGGGCCGTCCCGCGTGGGCGCGGCTTTGCATCGGGTTATGGAGGTCTGAATGGGCACGCACGTTATTAAAATGCCGGACATTGGCGAAGGCATTGCAGAAGTTGAGCTGTCTCAGTGGCACGTCAAGGTCGGCGACATGGTCGTCGAAGATCAGGTGCTGGCCGATGTCATGACCGATAAGGCGATGGTCGACATCCCGTCCCCGGTGCATGGCAAAGTGATTGCGCTGGGCGGCCAGCCTGGCGAAGTCATGGCCGTCGGCAGCATTCTGATCAGCATCGAAGTCGAAGGCGCGGGCAACGTTAAAGAGTCGGCTCAGCCAGTAGCGGTTAAAGAAGCACCCGCTGCAACGCCGAAAGTTGAAGCGGTTGTTGAAAGCAAACCGGTGGCGGCCCCTCGTCCTGCCGCCGCGTGCCAAGGTCCGATGGTTGCGCGCGAGGCCGATGAGCGCCCGCTGGCCTCCCCGGCCGTGCGCAAGCATGCGCTGGACCTCGGTATTCAATTGCGTCTGGTGCGTGGCAGCGGCCCTGCCGGTCGGGTGCTGCACGAAGACCTCGAAGCCTGGCTGGCTCAGGGTCAGTCGAACGCATCGACCGTCACCGCCGCTTACGCCCAGCGCAACGACGAAGAGCAAATCCCGGTGATCGGCATGCGCCGCAAGATCGCCCAGCGCATGCAAGACGCCACTCAGCGTGCCGCCCACTTCAGTTACGTCGAGGAAATCGACGTCACTGCCGTTGAAGAACTGCGCGCACACCTGAACGAAAAACACGGCGCAACCCGCGGCAAGCTGACCTTGTTGCCGTTCCTGGTCCGCGCGCTGGTCGTGGCTCTGCGCGACTTCCCGCAGATCAACGCCCGTTACGACGACGAAGCGCAAGTCATCACCCGCCTCGGCGCGGTGCATGTGGGTGTCGCCACGCAAGCCGACATCGGTTTGATGGTGCCTGTTGTGCGCCATGCCGAAACCCGCAGCCTGTGGGACAGCGCCGCGGAAATCTCCCGTCTGGCCACCGCTGCGCGCACTGGCAAGGCCAGCCGCGATGAGCTGTCCGGCTCGACCATCACCCTGACCAGCCTCGGCGCCCTGGGCGGCATCGTCAGCACCCCGGTGCTGAACCTGCCGGAAGTGGCGATCATCGGCGTGAACAAAATCGTCGAACGGCCGATAGTCGTCAAAGGCCAGATCGTGATTCGCAAGATGATGAACCTCTCCAGCTCCTTCGATCACCGCGTGGTCGATGGCATGGACGCGGCGCAATTCATCCAGGCCGTTCGTGGCTTGCTCGAACAACCCGCCACGCTTTTTGTTGAGTAGGCATTTGTGGAGAAGGTCATGCAACAGACTTTGAACACCACGCTGCTGATCATCGGCGGCGGCCCTGGCGGCTATGTGACGGCGATCCGCGCCGGTCAGTTGGGCATTTCGACCATTCTGGTGGAAGGCGAATCGTTGGGCGGCACCTGCCTGAACATCGGCTGCATTCCATCGAAGGCATTGATTCACGTCGCCGAACAGTTCCATCAGACGCAGCACCACAGCCAACACTCGGCGCTGGGCATCAGCGTATCGGCGCCGACCCTGGACATCAGCAAAAGCGTCGAGTGGAAGGACGGCATCGTTGATCGCCTGACCACTGGCGTCTCGGCACTGTTGAAGAAGCACAAGGTCCAGGTCATTCAAGGCTGGGCCAAAGTGATCGACGGCAAGACCGTCGAAGTCGGCGACACGCGCATTCAGTGCGAGCACCTGGTGCTGGCCACCGGCTCGAAAAGCGTGAACCTGCCGATGCTGCCGATTGGTGGGTCGGTTATCTCCTCCACCGAAGCCCTCGCACCGACATCCGTGCCAAAACGCTTGGTTGTGGTCGGTGGCGGTTACATCGGTCTGGAGCTGGGGATTGCTTACCGCAAGCTCGGCACCGAGGTCAGTGTGGTCGAGGCGCAGGATCGCATCTTGCCGGCCTACGACGCCGAACTGACCCATCCGGTGCATGAAGCACTCAAGCAACTCGGCGTGAAGCTTTACTTGAAGCACAGCGTTGAAGGCTTTGATTCACAAGGAAATACCTTGCAAGTTCGTGACCCGAACGGTGACACATTGACCCTGGAAACTGATCAGGTACTGGTGGCCGTTGGTCGCAAACCCAACACTCAAGACTGGAACCTCGAAGCCTTGAACCTGGACATGAACGGTTCGGCGATCAAGATCGACAACCGGTGCCAGACCAGCATGCGTAACGTCTACGCCATCGGCGACTTGAGCGGCGAACCGATGCTTGCGCACCGGGCCATGGCTCAGGGTGAAATGGTCGCCGAGCTGATCAGCGGCAAACACCGCGAATTCAACCCGACCGCCATCGCCGCCGTGTGCTTCACCGACCCGGAACTGGTGGTGGTCGGCAAGACCCCGGATGAAGCCAAGGCTGCGGGGCTGGACTGCATCGTGTCCAGCTTCCCGTTCGCCGCCAATGGCCGTGCGATGACGCTGGAGTCGAAAAGCGGCTTCGTGCGGGTCGTGGCGCGCCGTGACAATCATCTGATTGTTGGCTGGCAAGCAGTGGGTGTGGGCGTGTCGGAGTTGTCGACGGCATTCGGTCAAAGCCTGGAAATGGGCGCTCGACTGGAAGACATCGCCGGCACCATCCACGCGCATCCGACGCTCGGTGAGGCGGTGCAGGAAGCGGCGTTGCGTGCGTTGGGGCATGCGTTGCACTTGTGATTCAGAACAATTGATGGCGGCAGAGATGGCCCCATCGCTAGCAGGCTAGCTCCCACATTTGGAATGCGTTCTCCTGTGGGAGCTAGCCTGCTAGCGATTTCTTGAGGCCAACTCGATTTATCTGTCTGTCATCCGATAGTCCGGGCTGCGAAATGGGCCCGGAATGAAGTATTGTTGTCCCCATCCAGAAAAATGTCAGAAGCCTTGAACCGTTTCGGCGGTTGTTAAGTGATAGAGGGTGTCATGGGTAACGAAAGCATCAATTGGGACAAGCTGGGTTTTGACTACATCAAGACAGACAAGCGCTATCTGTCGCACTGGCGTAATGGCGAGTGGGACAAAGGCACCCTGACCGAAGACAACGTGCTGCACATCAGCGAAGGCTCCACTGCCCTTCACTATGGCCAGCAGTGCTTCGAAGGCCTGAAGGCCTACCGCTGCAAGGACGGTTCGATCAACCTGTTCCGCCCGGACCAGAACGCCGCACGCATGCAACGCAGCTGCGCGCGCCTGCTGATGCCGCATGTGTCCACCGAACAGTTCGTCGAAGCGTGCAAGGAAGTGGTACGCGCCAACGAGCGTTTCATCCCGCCTTACGGCACCGGCGGCGCGCTGTACCTGCGCCCGTTCGTGATCGGCGTGGGTGACAACATCGGCGTGCGCACCGCGCCCGAGTTCATCTTCTCGATCTTCTGCATCCCGGTCGGCGCTTACTTCAAGGGCGGTTTGACCCCGCACAACTTCCTGATCTCCAGCTACGACCGTGCCGCCCCACAAGGCACCGGTGCGGCCAAGGTCGGTGGCAACTACGCCGCCAGCCTGATGCCGGGTTCCCAGGCCAAGAAGGCGCACTTCGCCGACTGCATCTATCTGGACCCGCTGACCCACACCAAAATCGAAGAAGTCGGCTCAGCCAACTTCTTCGGGATCACCCACGACAACAAGTTCGTCACCCCGAATTCCCCTTCGGTGTTGCCGGGCATCACTCGTCTGTCGTTGATCGAGCTGGCCAAGACCCGTCTGGGCCTGGAAGTGGTCGAAGGTGACGTGTTCATCGACAAGCTGTCCGACTTCAAGGAAGCCGGCGCTTGCGGTACTGCCGCAGTGATCACCCCGATCGGCGGTATCAGCTACAAAGACAAACTGCACGTGTTCCACAGCGAAACCGAAGTCGGCCCGATCACCCAGAAGCTCTACAAAGAGCTGACCGGTGTACAGACCGGCGACGTCGAAGCGCCAGCGGGCTGGATCGTCAAGGTTTGATTTGACGCGACTGTCCGTTTGAACAAAAAAGCCCGGCCATCAAATTGAAGGCCGGGCTTTTTTTCGTCCGCTGTCGTGGAAAAGGTCACTAGACTTGCCACGTCCAACAGCCATCAACGGGTGCCATCAAAACCATGGGAAAACTCTGGCGAAAGTATCTGGCCTTGCTGGACACCGACTTCACCACGCAAGTGTTCGACAACATCAAGAACCTGCTGGTGTGTGCGCTGATGTTTGCGGCGGGCACCAACGCGTTGCACAGCGATCAGTACTTGTTTATGGGGTTTCTCACCTCAAGCCTCGCCGGCTGGGGATTGATCCTGCTGTCAGCGGTGCTGATGCTGCTTAATGTCAGCGACGGCCTGCGTCGGCTGTCCAGGTTGCCGTATCACACGGCGTTTCAGATCATTCTGTTTCTGGTCTACCTGGTGCTGGCGGTGCGGGTGGTGGAGATTGTCTGGAATTTCAGGGCGTAGCGGTCACAGCACCAGGTGTTTGCCACTGCAGCTCATCTTGAGCAATGCGGGCAAACATCCACTCCACAAACACCCGTGTCTGCGCCGTCACGTCCGGTGCAACGCCGTAGTAATAACGCGGCAACGGCAGACGCAACTCGGGCAACGGGCAGATCAGGCGTCCGCTCGAGAGGTGAGAGCCCAGCAAAGAGGTTGGGCACAGGGCGATACCCTGTCCATCCACGGCAGCCTGAAGTGCCAGGTGCATGTGCTCAAACTGCCGGGTTACCTGAGTGGCTGACTGGCTTTGACCAAAGTGCATGGCCCAATTGTGCCAGTCTTCGCGACGCGCCTTGACGGTCAGTAACGTGTGCCGGCTCAGCGAAGTGAGCTCTTCAAGTGGCAGGCGCTCGATCAGCGATGGCGCCGCGACCAGTAATAGTTCGTCTTCGAAGAGTGCTCGCGCTTCAATCGCCGGTGCCCAGTCGTCACGGCCACGGCGAATGACGACATCGAACCCGTCGCGTGCCTGATCGGGTGCCTGGGTTTGAGTGATCACCTGCGGCTTGATGCCTGGGTGCTGCGCAACAAAATCCGCCAGCCTGGGCGTCAGCCAAAGCACGGCAAAGGACGGACGGACATTGATCTTAACGGTAGGCAGCGAGGCATGTTGCTTGAGCGCAGCGGCAGCGTTGGCGATCTGCGACAGCCCGGCGCTGACCTGCTCATAAAAGCGCTGGCCGGCCGGCGTCAGCACCGATTGACGGATGCGCCGCTCGAACAGCAGCACGCCCAAATATTCCTCAAGCAATTTGATGTGCCGGCTGACGGCACTATGGCTGACATGCAGCTCTTCGGCCGCCAGCCTGAAGCTCTGATGACGAGCAGCAACGGCGAAGGCGCGAACAGCATTAAGAGGTGGCAGTTGATTTTTCATGGGTCTAATTTAGTCACCTATGCGCTTTAATTAAAGCGTTTGTCACGCTCGTTTCGTCACGCCAATCTGCCAACACGCAGCCAGCGTTACCGATGGAGCAAGACATGAACAGCTACGGACTCTTTGTACTTTTCGCCACCCTGACCATCTTGAGCCCGGGGCCAGGCGTGGTCCTGACCCTGTCGAACGCGGTGCGACACGGTTGGACGGGGGCCGTGCCGGGCATTCTGGGGATCGCGTCGGGGGCGTTTGTCGTCGCCGCCATCAGCGCCACCAGTGTTGGCCTGATACTCAGCACCTCCGCGAACGCCTTTACCGCGTTGAAATACGCAGGGGCGACCTATTTGTTGTACCTGGGCTACAAAAGCTGGCGCTCGGATCGTTTCAGTACGCTGCTTGAAACGCGCCCCTCAAGCCCTGGCTATCGCTTTCTTGAAGCGGCTTCGATGCAGCTGTTGAACCCCAAGGCGGTGTTTTTCTTTCTGGCGGTGTTCCCGCAATTCATCGACACCTCGGCGCACTTCTACACCCAGTTCATCAAACTGGTCGCTTCCTACGGTGTACTGGTGATTCTGGTGCATGGCAGCTATGCCTTGCTCGCCAATGCCGCCAAAGGCTGGTTGTCGAGCCCGAAGGGTTCCTGGCTGGCGGCGAAAGTCTCGGGCGTGACCTTCGCCGGCTTTGGCGTGCTCATGGCCTCGTCCAGTCGCTAAGCCGCGGGGCTGGCGATCGCACGGCGCCTGGTCTCGGTGGACGCAGGTTGTGCTGTCGCTGCCTGAACCGGCAGCTCTATGGCGAACCGGCTATTGAGTTCCTTGCGCCCCAGCGCCGTCAATGCCAGCGCCCGACTGTCCAGATCCTGCGTTACCCATTTGCGTTTGATCGCCGTTTGCAGCAATGCCGCGCCCAAGGCACCGCCCAGGTGCGACCGACGCATGCTCCAGTCCAGGCAGGGGCAGGCGAAGCGGCGGCGCAAGGTGCCGAGGTCTTTGACGTCGATGCCCAATCCTTCGAACAACGCCTCACCGCTGTCGCTCAGTTGATAAACCTGCTCATCTGTTTCCAGCAACCACCCCGCGTCGATCATCCGGTCATGCAGCAACACTGCCAGCGTGCCGGCCATGTGGTCGTAGCAAGTGCGGGCGAATTGCAGGCGATCCGGGGTGCGCGGATTGAACGTCGGCGCGGCGTTCTGGCCGATCACCATCAGCGCTTCGAGTGCCTGGGCCACGCGCTTGTCCGCGAGGCTGTAATAGCGGTGACGGCCCTGAACGTGCAAACGCACCAGCGCCAGTTCCTTGAGCTTGGCCAGGTGAGCACTGGCGGTCGAGGCGCTGACTTCGGCAATCGTCGCCAGCTCGGTGCTGGTGCGGGCGTGGCCGTCCATCAGCGAACAGAGGATTTTCGTTCGGGCAGGTTCCGCGATGGCGGCAGCCACTTGCGAGACGCCGATGTCGTGTTGTTCTGCGTTCATATTTCGCTCCCGGACGAATCAAGGCCCTTTCGGACTGGAGATAGTAGCAACACTTTTCAACCATCGATAAGGCTGCGACCCATGGACCCGATCATCGCTGCGACTCACGCCGATCCCTACCCTTACTACGCGCAACTGCGCGCCGAGGGTGGGCTGGTTTTTCATCAAGGACTGAAACTGTGGGTGGCCAGCAGTGCCCGAGCCGTTGCCGCCGTGCTGGCGCATCCGCACTGTCATGTGCGGCCAACCCACGAGCCGGTGCCCCAGGCGATTGCTCAAGGCATGGCCGGCAAGGTGTTCGGTCAGCTGATGCGGATGAATGAAGGCGAGCGGCAGCGTTGCCCGAGGGCGGCGATTGAGCCGGGGCTGGCGTTGATTGACGTGAATGAGGTCAATGCGTTGGTCGGCGCTCGATTGATTACCCCGGGCCCCGACGGGTTGTACGCGGCGATGTTTCGCGGACCGGTCTGCGTAGTGGCGGCGTTGCTGGGGTTTTCTCCAGCTCAGGGCCGGGCCATCAGCGAGCTGACCGCAGACTTCGTCGCCTGCCTGTCGCCTCTCAGCGATCAGGCGCAACTGGACGCCGCCCATGTCGCGGCGGAACAGCTGAAGGGTTATTTCATCGAGCTACTGGACGACCCGAGCAACCGAAGCGCCCTGCTCGCCGGTATCCGGCAGCGTTTCGCGGCGACATCAACCGACGCTGAAACCTTGATCGCCAACCTGATCGGCCTGTTCTCCCAGACCCATGAAGCCACTGCCGGGCTGATCGGTAATGCGCTATTGGCGTTGAGGCGAAACCCGCAGTTGGATTCGGCTCAAGTTGACGAGCTGATCGCTGAAGTTCAGCGCTTCGACCCGTCGGTGCAAAACACCCGCCGCTTCGTCGCCGCGCCGTGTGAAATTGACGGCGTGAGCCTGAACACCGGCGAGGTTATCCTGGTGCTGCTGGCCTCGGCCAATCGCGATCCGCAGCTTAATGATGATCCCGACGCGTTTTTGCTCGATCGCCCGAACCGTCGCAGTTTCACTTTCGGCGCGGGGCGTCATCAATGTCCGGGACAGGTGTTGGCCTTAAGCATTGCCCGTGCGACGCTGGCTGAGATCCTGGCGATGCAACCTGCTTTGGACCGGTTGACCTGGCACTACCGCCCTTCCCTTAACGGGCGCATTCCGCTCTTTGCCTGAAAGACACTTCAAGCGTGGCGATGCTCGACCGTCAAGTGAGACAACTCATGAACCGGCGCCAGACGTTCGCGAATGGCATCGGCACTAATACCCGCCACGGCCACGACGCTGACTATCGCCGCCCGCGCCTGAGGGCCAACCTGCCAGACATGAAGGTCACTGATGCGAACATCGTCCGTCGATTCGAGCAGCTCACGAATTTCGGCGGCGACGTGCTCATCGGTGGTGTCGAGTAACACGGCGGCGCTGTCACGCATCAAGCCATAAGCCCATCTCGCGATCACGATGGCGCCGACAATCCCCATCACCGGGTCCAGCCAGACCCAGCCCAGGTAGCGCCCGGCCAACAATGCCACGATGGCCAGCACCGAGGTCAACGCATCGGCCAGTACATGCAAATACGCCGAACGCAGGTTGTTGTCGTGATGATGAGCGTGGGCATGACTGTGATCGTGATGATCATGGCCGTGATGCCCATGATTGCCCGACAACAGAAACGCGCTGACGATGTTCACCCCCAGCCCCACCACCGCAATCACCGTCGCTTCGGTGAAGGCCACCGTGGTCGGTTGAAACAGTCGCACGATGGATTCGCCAGCGATGCCGATCGACACCAGGCCCAGCACTATGGCCGAAGCAAAACCCGCCAGATCCCCGACCTTACCGGTACCAAAACTGAAGCGCGAATTGTTGGCATGTCGTCGAGCAAAGCCGTAGGCCGCCGCCGCAATGCCCAGGGCCCCGGCGTGAGTCGCCATATGAAAGCCATCCGCCAGCAGCGCCATGGAGCCGGTGATGTAACCGGCGGCAATTTCGCCAATCATCATCACGAACGTCAGCGCCACCACCCACAATGTGCGGCGGGCGTTGTCATCGTGGGCGGCCCCTAGAAACAGGTGGTCGTGGGTAAAGCGCGAAGCCTGAGGTTTCAGGGTCATGGCGGTGGCCTCCATTTCGAAGTCTTCCCGTACACAGCATTCGTGATCGACACAAATCCGTGTGAGAGCGAGCCTGCTCGCGATAGCAGTCTGACAAACAACGCAAACTCCGGCTACCGCAACAGGTGACATCGTTTTGCGTCAGGGCTTAAGGTGCTGATCCAACTGCCACCCAAAGATCAAAAGATCGCAGCCTTCGGCAGCTCCTACGCCGACCGGGTACACCCGTGGAATCGAAGCCGTACACAAATCCGTAGGAGCTGCCGCAGGCTGCGATCTTTTGGGGTAGCAAATATTCTCGATGGTTCAAGGCAGGAAAAACCGATCACAAAGGCAACATTCAGGGAGCTAAAAAATGAGCCTTCTCTACCAAGATCCAACAATGAGCCACGAGGAAGCGACGAGGCTTCTAGCCAGCGGCGTAGAAACCAGCGTTGCCGCCGCATTGATTTCTATCGGCCTGAATGAGCAAGACAGGATTTGGGCTCAGAACACCTGCCTGAAGTACCTCGAGAGTGAGTCCGAATCGGTTGCAGCAGCTGCCATCACCGCGCTCGGTCACATAGCCCGCAGGCTGGGTGATCTGGACTTGGGTGCTGTACTCCCCGCTCTTGAAAAGATGAAGGAAAAATTCCCCTCACTGGAAGGGACTGTGGCGGATACCCTTGATGATATTGAGGCGTTCACCTGACTCACCGTTTAGCAAAAGAACACTCGGAATCGCCAAGATCGCAGCCTTCGGCAGCTCCTACGCCGACCGGGTACACCCGTGGAATTGAAGCCGTACACAAATCCGTAGGAGCTGCCGCAGGCTGCGATCTTTTGGGGTCGCCAACACTTAACTGATAGTCATCAAGGCAAGCCCGCTCGCAAAAAACAAACCCGTCATCTCCGCGAGAAGAGATAGAAGGCTTTGTCATTTCAGCCCACGCGCCAATCAATCATCCCGTGTCAGCACTTCCAGCAATTCAATCTCGAAAATCAGATTCGAATTCGGTGTAATCGCGCCCATCGTCCGCTCGCCATAAGCCAGATGCGCCGGCACCAGCAGCTTGCGTTTGCCGCCGACCTGCATGCCCATGATTCCCTGGTCCCAGCCCTTGATTACCCGCCCGGTGCCAATCACACACTGAAAAGGTTTTCCCCGGCTGTAGGAAGAGTCGAATTCAGTGCCGTCTTCCAGCCAACCCCGATATTGAGTAGTGATCAGCGCGCCTTTGACGGCAGCTTTGCCGTCGCCCACTTCAAGGTCGATTACCTGCAATTCATCATTCATTACGTTCACTCTATTGTGCACTTGCCTGAACAGGCTTCATGGGCGCCGTTTTCCCAGAAATGCGGGCTATTGGCAACCGTTTCGCTCTATATCGGGCAGTGGCCGTGAACTAATATACCCGCCACCTCCTCCCACGGTTCGGGCTAAACGCAGTGGGAATAATCAGTATCGGTTGGGCGAGCAGACGGTGAGCTGGGTCTGATGCAGGCGCCCCGGCGCCCTACCAGAGAGCAATGTCGTAGGTGAAGTAAATCCGATTGCTGTCACGTCCACGCGCGAAGTCCGAACGGTAGACATAGTTGCGCAGCTTTACGCCAATACCCTTGAACGTGCCGCTCTGGACCACATAGGCCAGTTCCGTGTCGCGTTCGGACTCTTTGATGTTGGTGTCGGACTTGCCGTCGTTGCCTTTGAGATAACGGGTCATGAACGTCAGCCCGGGCACGCCCACCGGTGCAAAGTCGTAACCGTAACTGAGCATCCAGGTCTTCTCGTCCTCTTCGATGAACTTGCCGATGCCGACGTTGCTGAATGAGTACACCGTCGCCCCGCTGATGTATGGCAACCCGGCGTCACCGCTGAGTTGTTGATAACCGCCGCCAAAGGTGTGCCCCGCCACCGCGTAGGACAGCTGACCGCTGAGCATGTCGTTATCGATTTTCGAGGCGTAGGCACGGCCCGCGTCATTGCTGCTGAAATAACGCAGGTCGCCGGTCAACACCCCGGGGCCCAATGGCAGATCGTGCTGGATGCCGGCAAAGTTCTGGCGATAGAAATTTTCCAGTTCACCATAGAAGTAACTCAGACGGGTGTTCTTGCCGAGTTTGTAATCACCGCCGGCGTAGGTGAAATCGCCACCTTTGTCGCCTGAGTATCCGTCAGGAACAATCGATACGCTGTCGGTCGAATCGCGCAGTTTGAATCGCTCCAGATGACCGCCAGTCAGGGTCAGGTTTTCGATGTCGGTGCTGCTGACTTGTCCTCCCTCATAGGTTTGCGGCAGCAAACGCGCATCGTTATAGATCAGCACCGGAGTTTTGGGCAGCAGGGTGCCGTATTTGAGGGTGGTCTTGGCCAGTTTGACCTTGGCCGCAGCCCCGGCACTGGCGAACTCATCGGCGGCGCGACCGTCATCGTGTACCGGCAACAGACCGGTGCCACTGCGGCCACGCCCGGAATCGAGTTTGACACCCAGCAGGCCCAATGCGTCGACCCCGAAACCGATAGTGCCGGGGGTGAACCCCGACTGGAAATCCAGCAGGAAACCCTGGGCCCACTCGGTGCGCTCACTTTTGGCGGTTCTGGCGGAGCGCGCACTCAAGCCATGTTCATCGCGAAAGTTTTCGTTGAAATAGACGTTGCGCAGTTGCAGCTTCAACTTGCTGTCGTCGATGAAATCACTCGCACCGGCAGTGGCCACCGGCAACACGCCCAGAAGAGGAAGAAGAGCCCCGCGAGTCAGAAAATGGGTCATGTCGAACTACTCATATTGTTGTTTTAAGGATGCACGTGGCCGCGCACCCGTCATCGGGAGCGTGGAGTTCTATCAGCGGCGAGTCAGGGGTGAATCAGGAGAACAGCGTCAAGGCCCCGGTCAGCAGGGCTAAAGCTGTGACCACCAGGGAAGTGAGCACAGCCCATTTGAAGGTGGCGCGCTGGAAGTCGCCCAGGTCGCGATCGACCATCCCCACCAGCAACAGGGTCGAGGCCACCAGCGGGCTCATCAAGTGCACCGGTTGGCCAAGAATCGACGCCCGGGCGATTTCCACCGGGTCGATCCCGTAGGCTGCCGCCGCGTTGGCGAGGATCGGTACCACACCGAAGTAATAGGCATCATTGGACAGCACGAAGGTCAACGGCATGCTGGTGATCGCCACCACCAGCGGGAACAGGTGCCCCCAGGACGGTGGAATCCAGTCCACCAGGGTTTGCGCCAATGCGTCGACCATTTTGGTTCCAGAGAAAATCCCGGCAAAAATACCAGCCGCAAACACCAGCAGGACTACAGTCATGGCGTTGCCGGAGTGTGCGAGGATGCGTTCTTTCTGAATGTCCAGTTGCGGATAGTTGATCATCAGCGCCAGCACGAAGCCAATCAGAAACAGGATTGCCGAGTGCATGAGCCCCATCACCAGCGCGACCATCACCGCCGTCACCAGCAACAGGTTGACGTAGGCCAGTTTCGGGCGTTTGTGCGGCGTGTCCTCAAGAATCGCCTTGATGTAGCAATCACTCCCGCCGCTTTGCAGCTGGACGTTGCCAATGCGTTTACGCTCGGCGCGGCCCAGCAGGAACGCGGTGAATACCACCCACGTAGCGCCGCCGATCATGGTGGGCAACAACGGAACAAAGTACGCCCCGGCATCCAGCCCCAGCGCGGCAATCGCCCGGGTCGCCGGGCCGCCCCAAGGGGTCATGCCGCTCATGATGCTCAGCGACAGCATGGAAATAGTCGCCAGAATCATCGGGTTCATGCCGATGCGCTTGTACAACGGCAGCATCGCCGCGCAGGTGATCATGTAAGTGGTTGTGCCGTCACCGTCCAGGGCGACAGTCAGCGACAGCAGCGCAGTGCCGACCGCGATTTTCATCGGGTCACCGTTGACCCGTTTGAGAATCTTGCGGATCAGCGGATCGAACAGTCCCGAGTCGATCATCAAACCGAAAAACAGAATCGCGAACAGCAGCAGCGCCGCCGACGGTGCGACCATTTTCAGGCCATCAAGCATCATTTTGCCGGTAGTCCCACCAAAACCGCCGATAACCGCAAAGACGATCGGAACAACGGTCAACGCAACGATCGGTGACAGACGTTTGGTCATGATCAGAAAGGTGAACACAACCACCATGGCCAAGCCGAGTAAGGCAAGCATAAGGCAACTCTCTTGTTGTTATGGATTGTGTGGCCGACGCGCAGGCGAACGACTCCGAGCCCGCCAGGCGACGCGATTGGCGACGCCCGGCAGCAGGTAGTAAAAAGCTTAGTTTTTGCCGCGTTTACGCAGGACTAAATGTGCGTGGTGGTCCCGACGCGGTCCCAGCTTTGATCCACACCCGGGACAACCGGTGTTTTACCGTCCAGGGTATCGAGCAGGACCTGACGGTCGCAGGCGTTCTCCGAGATAGAGATCACCACAGTCGCCACGGCGTTACTGGCCAGACTGGTCAAGGCCCGTGCTTCAGACATGAAACGGTCGATCCCGATCAACAGCGCCAGACCAGCCAGCGGAATGTCATGGATCACCGTGAGCGTGGAAGCCAGCGCCACGAAACCGCTGCCAGTCACCCCTGCCGCGCCCTTGGACGACAGCAACATGATCGCCAGCATGGTCAAGGTTTGGGTCATGGTCAGGTCGATGTTGCAGGCCTGGGCAATGAAAATTGCCGCCAGAGACAGGTAGATCGCCGTGCCATCGAGGTTGAACGAGTACCCCGTCGGCAGCACTAGCCCGACCACACCTTTGCTGCATCCCAATGCCTGAAGTTTCTCCAGCATGCGTGGCATGACCGGCTCAGTGGAGGAAGTCCCCAACACCACCAGGAACTCTTCGCGCAGGTAACGCAGCAGCTTCCACAGGCTGAAGCCGTGGGCGCGGCAAATGCTTCCCAGCACCACAAAGACGAAGAAGGCGCAGGCGACGTACAAGGTCATGATCAACTTTGCCAGCGAACCCAGCGAGGTGATGCCGTACTGTCCGACGGTGAACGCCAGTGCCCCGAAGGCACCGATCGGCGCAAAACGCATCAGATAGGAAAAAATCTTGAAGACCATCTGCGATGCCGCTTCCAGTACATCGAGCACTGGCTTGCCACGGTCGCCCAGGGAAGACAGGGCGAAACCGCACAGCACCGCGATAAACAGCACCGGCAGCACTTCACCTTTACTGAACGCACCTATAAAGGTGTCAGGGATGATGTGCATGAAAAACTCGACCACCCCAAGCTTCGCCGCAGACTCGGTGTACTGGGATAGACCCGCCGTACTCAATTGGCTCGGATCGATGTTCATGCCCACGCCCGGCTTGAACACGTAGACCGCGACCAGGCCTATGAACAAGCTGATCACCGTCAGCCCGAGAAACAGCAGCATGGTCTTGCTCAGCAAGCGGCCAAGGGAGCGTTTGTCGTTCATCCCGGCGATGCCGGTGACGATGGTGCAAAACACGACCGGCGCAATCATCATTTTGATCAGCTTGATGAAGGCATCACCCAACGGCTTGAGGGCAATGGCCTGCTGAGCCCAGAAGTGTCCGACCACGACGCCCAGCAGCACGGCGCAGAGGATCTGGAAGTAGAGCGATTTAACAACTTTCATGGCATCACCCATTTTTAGAATTGTTCTGATGCAAAACGACAGTGACTGCGCGGGAAGACTACCCGGCGAGCCGTTGGGGAACCGGGGCATAAACAAAGCCGGAAAACAGCCTTCGGGCGGTACGAACAACGGAGGCGCGGATTGTCTCACCGTTTTTACCGGTGTAGGACAACACGACATCGATGCCGCCGCTCGGGTGCTCGATCCGCACCTGTTGCAGACGCGTCCCACCGGTATGACCGAGCATCTGCGCAACCACACTGCCTTCGCTGACGCATGCCGTGGCCAGACCGATGGAACCGGTAATGGCCAGCGCACGGTGGCAGTTGTGCGGCATGAAGTAACGAACCTGCAACGTGCCACCGGCCTTGGCCGGTGCAACCAGCACAGGCTTGGGGATGACCTTGTCGCTGACGTCGCCCAGCCCCATGGCTACGCCGGCCCGCAACCGCAGAGCTTCGAGACGGTGCATAAAGTCTTTGTCGGCGTCCAGCTCGGCCGGAGTTTCATCGCCGCGTTTGCCCAAGTGACGCGCCTCGATGATCAGCATCGGCATGGCCATGTCGATGCAGGTCACCGGAATGTCGTCGAACCAGTCCTGGGTGCTGCCGGTTGGAAACAGCTTGCCGGTCTTGCTGCCTGCGGCGTCGAGGAATGTCAGTTGAACCGGTGCCGCGCTGCCTGGCACGCCATCGATGGCGGTGTCACCTTCATAGCTGACTTTGCCGTTTGGTGTCTGCACGTCAGAGGTGACGAAGGTGCCGGTGTTGAGATTGCGAATCCGCACGCGGGTTAGCTCACCGACCGCCTTGACCAGGCCTTGCTCGATGGCAAACGGCCCGACCGCGCAGAGCATGTTGCCGCAGTTCGGGGCGGTATCCACCCGACGCTGGGACACCATGACCTGAACGAACAAGTAATCAACATCGGCATCGGGATGTAACGAGGGGCTGACGATGGCGACCTTGCTGGTCTGCGGGCTACCGCCGCCGATGCCGTCGATCTCCAGTTCGTGACCGGAGCCCATCACCGAGAGCAACAACTCATCGCGCTCTTCAACCGAAACCGGCAGATCCCAGGCGAGAAATACCGGTCCCTTTGAGGTACCACCGCGCATCAGCACACAAGGAATTCGTTGCATGGCCACTAACTCTTGTTAATCAATCGGGGTAATTGATGTCTTGCAAACAAGAGTGACAGGGAAGTAATTGTGTTTCCAATGCAAAGATCGTAGCAATTATTGCGTTTCACAAAAGAAAGTTTTAACGTTCAGAACGTGGTCCAACGCCCTCCCCAACGAGATAAAACATGGAATATGAGCTTCAGGACATTCGATCTTTCGTGAAAATCGCCGAACTTGGGAGTTTTCACGAAGCTGCCGATGCACTGCATCTGTCGCAACCAGCCTTGAGCCGACGGATAAAAAAACTCGAGGAGGGTTTAGGGACTACGTTGCTTGATCGCACCACACGCAAGGTCAGCCTGACCAGCGTCGGCCGCGACTTCCTGCCCAAGGCTCGTCGATTACTGGATGACTTCGACGATTCGATCCTGAACATCCGTGAATTGGCCGAACGACAAATCGGTCAGGTGACCCTGGCCTGCATTCCAACCGCTGCGTTTTACTTCCTGCCGTCGGTGATTCGTCTTTATAACGAGCGCTACCCGAAAATCCGCATCCGTTTGCTCGACCTCAGCGCCAATGAAGGGCTCGAAGCAGTGTTGCGGGGGGAAGCCGACTTCGGCATCAACATGATGAGCGGCCAGCACCCGGACATCGAATTCGTTTCACTGGTCAACGAACCCTTCGTCCTGGCGTGCCGTCGTGACCATGAACTGGCCCAGCGGAAGTCCGTGACCTGGTCAGAACTGAGCGATTACCGGTTGATCGGCGTCGGACGCCTGAGCGGCAACCGCATGCTGCTGGACCACGCCCTGTCGGGCCTGAGCTGGCGTCCGCAGTGGTTTTATGAAGTGCAGCATTTGTCCACCTCGCTGGGCATGGTCGAAGCCGGGCTTGGGGTTTCCGCCATGCCGAGCCTCGCAATGCCGGCGGCGGATCACCCGACACTGGTGAGCATCCCGCTGACTGACCCCGTCGTGAACCGGACACTCGGCTTGGTGTACCGTCGGGGCGCATCGTTATCGCCGGCGGCGGAGAAGTTCGTTTCAATCCTGCTTGAACAATGGCCGCACTGAGCCCTGAGCTCGTTCAGCCACCTCGTTGCTGACTGAACGGACGCCAGCCTTTATCCTGACGCCCCCGCTGAAAATCGGGCGAGCGCCGCTCTCGCCTGCCCCACCCAGGAGTTTCGCCATGCCCCACGAAGGCAACCTGTTGCAAGCCGCTGTCGTCTTTTTATTCGCGGCGGTGCTCACCGTGCCCTTGGCCAAGCGCCTGCAATTGGGGGCGGTGTTGGGTTATCTGTTTGCCGGGGTGATCATCGGGCCGTCGGTGCTGGGCTTGATCGGCAACCCGCAAAGCGTCAGCCACATCTCTGAACTCGGGGTGGTGTTGTTGCTGTTCATCATCGGCCTTGAGCTGTCGCCGCGACGCTTGTGGGTGATGCGCAAATCGGTGTTCGGCGTGGGCCTGGCGCAGGTGTTGCTGACCGGTTCGGTGATTGGTGTGCTGGCGTTGTTCGTGTTCGGCCAATCCCTGAACAGTGCCATCGTGTTGGGCCTGGGCCTGGCGTTGTCGTCTACTGCATTTGGTTTGCAAAGCCTGGCCGAGCGCAAGGAGCTGACCAGCCCCCATGGACGGTTGGCGTTCGCGATTTTGCTGTTCCAGGACATCGCCGCGATCCCGCTGATCGCGATGGTGCCGCTGCTGGCCGGCGGTGATCACACCACCAGTGCCGCCGAAGATTTGAACCATGGCTTGCGGGTGCTGGGCAGTATCGCGGTGGTGGTGATTGGCGGAAGGTACTTGCTGCGACCGGTGTTTCGGGTTGTGGCCAAGACTGGTCTGCCGGAGGTGTCCACCGCCACTGCGTTGCTGGTGGTGATCGGTACGGCGTGGTTGATGGACCTGGTCGGCGTGTCCATGGCACTCGGCGCGTTCCTTGCCGGTTTGCTGCTGGCGGATTCCGAATACCGCCACGAGCTGGAAGCGCAGATCGAGCCGTTCAAGGGCCTGCTGCTGGGGCTGTTTTTTATCAGCGTCGGCATGGGCGCCAATTTGAGCTTGCTGCTGAGCGCGCCGGTCGTGGTGCTGGGGTTGACCCTGTTGCTGATCGCCATCAAGTTGCCGCTGCTGTTTGTTGTCGGTCGACTGGCCGGAGGTTTGGGCAAGGTCAGTGCGATTCGCCTCGGCATCGTGCTGGCGGCCGGTGGTGAGTTCGCATTTGTGGTGTTCAAGATCGGTCGTGATCAGGGGCTGTTCGAGCCACGCCTGTACGATTTGCTGGTGCTGACGATTACCTTGTCCATGGCCGTGACGCCGCTGTTGTTGCTGTTGTGCGCCCGACTGGTCAGCCCCAAGGTTCAACCCGTGGTGGTGCCGGAAAAATTCCGTGAAATCGACGCCGACACGCCGCGCGTGGTCATCGCCGGCATGGGTCGCATGGGGCAGATCGTGGCGCGGATTCTGCGGGCGCAGAACATCAAGTTCATCGCCCTCGACACGTCAGTGGAAACCATCGAACTGTCCCGCAGCTTCGGCGGCGTGCCGGTGTTCTACGGCGACCCGATGCGCCCGGAAATCCTCAGCGCGGCCAAGGTCGAGCAAGCGGAGTTTTTTGTGATCGCCACCGATGATCCCGACACCAACATCAAGACGGCCGAGGTGGTGCACAAGCTCTATCCGCACATCAAAATCATCGCCCGCGCCCGTAACCGTCAGCATGTGCACCGGTTGGTGGATGTCGGGGCGCAGGCGGTGCGGGAAACCTATTACTCCAGCCTGGAAATGACCCGGCGGACCTTGGTCGGACTGGGTCTGACACAGGCCCAGGCGGATGCGCGGATCAAGCGCTTTACCCATCACGATGAACAGGTGCTGGAAGCCCAGCATGCGGTGTATGACGATGCGGCCAAAGTGATGCAGACCGCCCAGGAAGCGCGGGCGGAATTGGCAAAACTGTTTGAGTCGGATCAGTTGGAAGAGGAAGCGGGTAAGGTTTGATCCAGATCATTCCCACGCTCCGCGTGGGAATGCCGCCATGGACGCTCTGCGTCCGCTCTTGAAATGTGACGCAGAGCGTCACGGGATGCATTCCCACGCAGAGCGTGGGAACGATCACCTGGCAAGGAATCCACGATGACAGACCAAGCCTCCCCCGCCCTGAAGGAAATCTTCAACGCCGAACGCCTCGCGCACATCGCCACCGAAATGACGGCGGTCTATCCAGGCTTCGATGCCAAGGCCTTCCTGAAACTGGCTAAAACCGGCCTCTCGGAGTTGTCAGTCATGCAACGCATGGCCCGCGTCAGCGAATGCCTGCACGCGGTATTGCCACTCGGTTATGAAGAATCCCTCGATGTCCTGCGCGCCCTCGCCCCCCGCCTGAACAGCGCCTTCGTCAGTATGTTTTTGCCGCACTACGTTGCGACCTACGGCGCTCACACGTTCGATCTGTCGATGGACGCGCTCAAATATTTCACGGCCTTCGGGTCATCGGAATTCGCGATCCGGCATTTTTTGCGCAGTGATATCGAACGCTCGTTGGCGCTGATGCACGATTGGTCGCTGGATGAAAACGAACACGTCCGGCGCCTGGCCAGCGAAGGCAGCCGACCGCGCCTGCCATGGTCGTTCCGCCTGGAACAGGTCCAGGCCGACCCGACACTGGCGGCAGCGATCCTCGACAATCTCAAGGCCGACAACAGCCTCTACGTGCGAAAATCCGTGGCCAACCACCTCAACGACATCACCAAGGATCATCCCGAGTGGGTGCTGGCGCTGATCGAGGGCTGGTCGCTGGACAACAAACACACGGCGTGGATTGCCAGACACGCTCTGCGCAGTTTGATCAAACAGGGTAACAAGCGAGCGCTGGCAATCATTGGCGCAAGCGGCAAGCCCGAGGTTGAAATCATTGACGTGAAGGTTGAGCCGGCGGTGATACGTCTGGGTGAGAAAATCACCCTGTCTTTCAGAGTGAAGTCCATGGTCCCGGACAGTCAGCGATTGGTGATCGATTACGCTATCGATTATGTCAAAGCCAACGGCAGCACCTCGGCAAAGGTGTTCAAACTTAAAGCCCTCACTCTGTCCGACAATGCCAGCGAAGCCATTAGCCGCAGTCAGCACATCAAGGAACTGACCACCCGCCGGCACTATGCCGGCCAGCACGCGGTGCACATTCTGGTAAATGGCGAACGCTTGGCCAGCACCCAATTCCGAATTATTGCTGACGCTCATTGACGCCCACACCAGAGCCCCCCGGCAGCATGCGCGTGAGTGTGTTGTCGCGGACCCAGTAGTGATGAAATAAACCCGCAGCCGCGTGCAAACCAATCAACCAGTAGCCAGTGCTGCCGAGCCATTCATGCCAATGCTTGAGTTGCTTGGCCAGATCGGGATCAACCGCAACCGGCGCCGGCAGGAAAAAGCCGAAATACGGCATCGGCTTGCCCCCGGCGGCCAGCATCAACCAGGCCAATAGCGGCGTAGCGATCATCAGCCCATACAGCGCCAGGTGCATGAGGTGCGAGACGCCCGTCTGCCAGGTGGGCAGGGCCGGGGTAATCGGTGGCCGAGGCGTGAGGCGCCCGAGCAGGCGAACCCAGACCAGCACAAAAATGCTCACCCCGAATATGCCGTGCAGCCCCAGAAACAGGCCCTTCAGGGCATGTCCACGGGGCAACAATCCTTTGATCTCGATGCAACCATAAACGCCGACGAACAGCGCCAGTATCAGCCAGTGCAAGGTGATCGAGAGTTTTCCATACCGGTGTACTGCTGAATCTCGGGTCATACGGGGCCTCGTGAAGATCGGTGGCGGCTGCCGACTCATTTCGTACAGCCTGGATCCGGTTTCGTCGAACCGACCGGCGTCACCCTGCCCGTCCAGTCTTAAGACAATCTGAAGGGCCACCTTCAGACTCCGTTAAGAATTGCCTTTGATACTCCTCCCAAACTTACTCAGGGAGGCGTTCTTGCCCATGCCCGATTTCGACTGGAACATCCCTCTGCCCCTGCACTTCGGCCAAGCCGAAACCCCGCAGATGAGCCTGACCAGAGCCTTGCCGGACGATCCCCAGCGTCCGGTTTTCGAAGCCTTTATCCAGCAGCGTTTTCGAAAGGCCCACGGCGCCGACATCCGCCAGTTCATGCCGCAGCTGTTCGGCATGAGTGATGCGTCAGGCACGCTGTGTGCGGTAGCTGGCGTACGACTGGCCGGTGCCGAACCCTTGTTTCTGGAGCGTTATCTGGACGAGGCGATTGATCCGCTGATCAGCGACGCTGCCGGTCAACCCGTGGACCGGGCCGGCATCGTCGAGGTCGGTAACCTCGCCGCCAGCGATACCGGCAGTGCGCGCCTGAGCATCATCGCCATCACCTACCTGTTGGCCATGGGCGGGCTGGAATGGGTGGCGTTCACCGGCAACATCGGGCTGGTGAACAGTTTTCATCGCCTGGGCTTGAAGCCGGTGACGCTCTGCGCCGCCGAGCCTGCGCGGCTGGGCGACGACCGTCACCTCTGGGGCAGTTATTACGAGAGTCAGCCATGGGTGCATGTCGGCAACATCCGCGCCGGTTTCATCCATTTGCGCAATATCGGTCTGTTCAATCGCCTGGGGTTGCCGACGGCCCTTGAGGAGTCCAGCCATGTCGCCTGAAATGGAGCGGTTCAAGCAGACCCTGCGCAGTCACGCCGAGCGCAAGACCAACGCCATCGCCTTGTGGGGCGATCAGTTGAAACTGGACTACGCCACGCTGTATGCGGAGGTCATGTACCGCCAACAGCGTCTGCGCGATGAGCACGTCAAAGTGGTCGCGCTGGCCCTGGACAATGGCACCGAAGCGATGCTCTGGGACCTGGCCGTCCTGTTCGAAGGCCTGACCTGCCTGACGCTGCCGCCCTTCTTCAGCCCGGCACAACGCAATCATTGCCTGCAACAGAGCCAGGCGACACTGGTGATTGCCGAACCGGAACTGGAAGCCGAACTGCAGGCGGCCGGCTACGAGAAGACCGGCGAATTCTGGCGTCGCCCCTTCAGCGGCCCGAACCTGATACCCGAAGGCACCGCCAAACTGACCTTCACCTCAGGCACCACCGGTACGCCCAAAGGCGTGTGCCTGAGCGCCGAGAGCCTTTTGCGAGTGGTCCGTGAGCTGGATCAGGCAAGCAAACCCACCGATCCACGGCATCACCTGGCGCTGCTGCCCCTGGCGATTCTGCTGGAAAACCTCGGCTGTTACGCCGCGCTGTATGCCGGCGCGACCTTGAGCGTACCGAGCCAGAAAACCCTGGGCATTCAAGGTGCCAGCGGTGTCGATGTGCCGCGGCTGTTGGGTTGTCTGGCCGCCCGAAAACCGGAAAGTCTGATCCTGGTGCCGCAGTTGCTGCTGATGCTGGTCAGCGCCGCCGTGCAAAAAGCATTCAACCCCCAATCGTTGCGTTTTGCCGCGGTCGGTGGAGCACGGGTTAGCGAAGAATTACTGCATCGCGCCCAGCGCATCGGCATTCCGGTCTACGAGGGTTACGGGTTGTCGGAATGCTCGTCGGTGGTGTGCCTCAATCGCCCGGGCGCGCGCCGCCCTGGTAGCGTTGGCCGGCCCCTGCCCCATGTCGAGATTCGCCTGGCCGATGATGGTGAAGTGCTGGTCAAGGGCTCGACCCTGCTCGGCTACTTGGGGCAAGCACCCTTGCGCGATGATTGGTGGCCGACCGGCGATCTCGGCGAGTTCGACCCGGAAGGTTTTCTCTACCTCAACGGGCGCAAGAAGCATCAGTTCGTCACCAGTTTCGGCCGCAACGTCAATCCGGAATGGGTCGAGGCCGAGCTCACTCAGCGTCGCCACATCGCTCAGGCGTTCGTCTACGGCGAAGCCATGCCAACCAACCACGCCCTGCTCTGGCCCCATCGGCCTGACTGCACCGATGAAGAGCTGGCCGCCGCCGTGGCCCAGGCCAACGAGGCCTTGCCCGATTACGCCCAGGTTCATCACTGGACCCGCCTCGATCAACCGTTCACCGCCGCCAATGGCTTGCTGACCGCCAATGGCCGACCGCGCCGCGACGCCATCGTCGAGCGTTACCGGGCGCAGCTCACTGACTTCATTTTTTCCGAGGAATCCGCATCATGAGTTTTTTCGACACCCTGCAAGAAGCCACCCAGCAGGAACGCCACGAGTTGTTCAACCTGCCGATCATCCGCGATGCCCTTGAGGGTAAGGTCAGCCTGGAGAGCTACCGCGCCTTCCTCGCCCAGGCCTACTACCACGTGCGCCATACCGTGCCGTTGATGATGGCGTGCGGCGCACGTCTGCCGCAGCGGCTGGAATGGCTACGCAAAGCGGTGTGCGAGTACATCGACGAGGAGTACGGCCACGAACAGTGGGTACTCGACGACATCGCGGCCTGTGGCGGTGACAAAGAGGCGGTGCGTGACGGTCGTCCATCGCTGCCGATCGAGTTGATGGTCAGCTTCCTCTACGACCTGATTGCCCGGGACAACCCGGTGGGCCTGTTCGGCATGGTCAACGTGCTGGAAGGCACCAGCATTGCCCTGGCCACCCACGCGGCCGGCAGCATCCGCGAGCGCCTGGCGCTGCCGGAAACCGCTTTCAGCTACCTGAGTTCCCACGGTTCGCTGGATATCGAACACATGCAGACCTACCGCCGGCTGATGAACACACTCCAAGACCCGGCGGATCAAGCCGCGGTGATTCATGCCTCGAAGGTCGTTTACACGCTCTATACCGACATGTTCCGCGGCCTGCCCCGCGATGGGGAGAACCTGCATGCAGCTGCATGAAGCCCGTGTGGTTTTGACCGGAGCCAGCGGCGGTATCGGCCTGGCCATCGCCAGCGCCCTGTGTGCCAGTGGCACGCGGGTATTGGCCGTGTCCCGGCACCGGGAGGCGCTGGAGCCCTTGCTCGAACGCTACCCGCTGCACCTGTGTTGGGTCGGCGCTGACCTGACCGTCCCGGGCGACCGACAAAAAGTGCTGGCTGCGGGCGAAGCCATCGGTGGCATCAACCTGCTGGTCAACGCCGCCGGGGTCAACCACTTCGCCATGCTCGAACAGCTCGATGACAGCGAGATCAATGCGATGCTGGCGGTGAACATCAGTGCGCCGATCTGCCTGACCAAGCTTTTGCTGCCGCTGCTCAAGCAAGCCGAGAGCGCCATGGTGGTGAACGTCAGCTCGACCTACGGCTCCATCGGCTACCCCGGTTACGCCAGCTATTGCGCCACCAAGTTTGCCCTGCGCGGTTTCTCCGAAGCCCTGCGCCGGGAGCTGGCCGACACCCGGATCAGCGTGCTTTACGTTGCCCCTCGGGCGACCCACACCAGCATGAACAGCCCGGCGGCCCAGGCGCTGAACGATGCGCTCAAAGCCAATGTCGACGATCCGCAAACTGTCGCTTCGGCGGTCATCCACGCCATTGCCGGTGACCGGCGCGATTTGTACCTGGGCTGGCCGGAACGCTTTTTCGTCCGCCTGAACAGTCTGTTGCCGCATCTGGTGGACCGTGGCCTGCGCAAGCAGTTGCCGCTGATCCGTCGCCTCAGTCAGAAGCCCGATAACGAGAGTCTCAAACCATGAAAAAAATCGTCACTTGCCTGCTGTTCGGGGTGTTGAGCCAAAGCGTCTGGGCGCTGGACGCCGCCGATCAGCAGCGCCTCAATGGCATTCAGCAAAGCTGGGCACACATTCAATACGAATTGCCCGCCGACCAGCGAACCGCGGCCTTCGAAAAACTCGCGACCCAGACCTCGGCCTTCACCCGGGAACGCCAGTCCCTGGCCGAAGCGTGGATCTGGTCCGGCATTGTCACCAGCAGTTGGGCCGGAGCCCAGGGTGGACTCGGCGCCCTGAGCAAGGTCAAGGCCGCCAAAGTTGACCTGGAAAAAGCCCTCGCTATTGATCCCAAGGCCTTGCAAGGCTCGGCCTATACCAGTCTCGCGGCGCTGTATGATCGCGTGCCCGGCTGGCCCATCGGTTTCGGCGATGCCGACAAGGCCGAACAACTGTTAAAGCAGGCCTTGCAGCTGAACCCGGCCGGCATCGACAGTCTGTACTTCTGGGGCGATCACCTTTACCGTCAAAAGCGCTATGGTGAAGCCAAGGAAGCACTGCAAAAAGCCCTGCAAGCAGCGCCCCGCCCTGGCCGGGAAAGCGCCGATGCCGGGCGCCGCAAAGAGATCGAAGCGTTACTGGTGGACGTGAACAAAAAACTCAACTGACAGGAGTCCGCGTGCGTTTATTACTGATCGAGGATGACGTGGCCCTCGGCGAGGGCATTCATCAGGCCCTGGGCCGTGAGGGTTACACCGTCGACTGGCTGCAAGACGGCAGCAGTGCCTTGCATTCGCTGCTCAGCGAGACGTTTGACTTGGCCGTGCTCGATCTCGGCCTGCCGCGCATGGACGGTTTGCAAGTGCTGCGTCGCCTGCGTGAAAGCGGCTCCAACCTGCCGGTACTGATCCTCACCGCCCGGGATGCCACCGAAGACCGCATCGCCGGGCTGGATGCCGGGGCCGACGATTACCTGATCAAGCCCTTCGACCTGGCCGAACTCAAGGCTCGCCTGCGGGCCTTGTTGCGACGCAGCGCCGGTCGCGCCCAAGTGCTGATCGAGCACGCCGGCATCAGCCTGAACCCCGGTACCCAGCAAGTCAGCTATCAAGGCGAACCGGTGGCGCTGACGCCCAAGGAGTATCAACTGCTCCACGAGTTGCTCTCGCCTCCGGGCCGGGTCATGACCCGCGATCACCTGATGCAACTGCTTTACGGCTGGAACGAAGAAGCCGAAAGCAACACTCTGGAAGTGCATATCCATCACCTGCGCAAGAAGTTCTCCACCGACCTGATCCGCACCATTCGCGGTGTCGGGTACCTGGTGGAGGAGCGTCGATGACTTCGATCCGGCGTCGCACCCTGACACTGATCATCGGCCTGATGCTGACGGGTCTGGCGATCATCAGCGTGCTCAACCTGCACGACAGCAATCACGAAATTGCCGAAGTCTACGACGCCCAACTGGCCCAGAACGCCCGGCTGTTGCAGGGTGTGATGCGCATGCCGCTGGCCAGCAATGAACACGCCGAACTGTATCAAGCGTTCAACAAGGCCTTGAGTGAAGCGGTGCCGAGAGTCGATGGTCATCCTTATGAAAGCAAAATTGCCTTTCAGGTGTGGAATCGCAAGGGCGAAGTACTGGTGCACACCGCCAGTGCGCCCTCCTTCACGGCGCCGCCGACGAAATCCGGTTTCAGCGATGTGGTGGATCTGCACAACCGTCATTGGCGGGTGTTCATGCTCGAAGACAAACAGAATGACCTGCGCATCTGGGTCGGTGAACGGGACGACGTGCGTGCGGACCTGGTAGACCGGATCGTGCGTCATACCCTGTGGCCCAATGTGCTGGGTAGCCTGATATTGGCGGCCATGGTCTGGCTGGCTATTGGCTGGGGGCTCAAACCCCTGGCCAATATGGCGCAAACGTTGCGGGCACGGCACAGCGGTTCTCTGGAGCCGTTGCAACTGACCCCGTTGCCCAGCGAACTGGAACCGATGCAGGCAGCGCTCAACCGCATGCTCGCACAAATTCAAGAGGTGCTTGGCCGCGAACGGCGCTTCATCGCCGACGCCGCTCACGAATTACGCACGCCGCTGGCCGTGCTGCGGGTGCATGCGCAAAACCTGCAGGAAGCCGGCACGGAACAGGAGCGTCGTGAGTCCCTGGCGTTTCTGATTGCCGGGGTCGACCGCACCAGCCGCCTGGTCAATCAGCTGCTGACCATGGCCCGTCTCGAACCCAAAGCCGTGGCACCGGTGGAGCAAAGCATCGACCTGAGCGAAACGGTGCGCGCCAGTCTGGCCCAACTCACGCCCTGGTTATTGAGCAAGAACCTGGAGCTGGCCTTCGATGTCGCTGACCAGCCTTTTGAAGTCCTCGCCGACGCCGCCGACATCGACATCGCCCTGAACAATCTGGTCACCAACGCCGCGAATTTTTCGCCGAAGCATGGTGTCATCACGGTGCAATTGAGCCGGGACGACGGGTTCTACAACTTGAGCGTCCAGGATCAGGGACCGGGCATCAACGAAGCGGATCGCGCGCGGTTGTTCGAACGCTTTTACAGCCGTGGAAATACCGGGGGCGCGGGGTTGGGACTGACCATCGTCAGCACCATTGCGACGCGGCTGGGTGGGCGGATTACGCTGGTCAATCCACCCGAAGGCGGGCTGCGGGCGATGCTGTCGATTCCTGATGGCCAGAACCACAACCCTGCGCAACGGACGTCCAATGGCTGAATGTCTGTGCGCCGAACGCAGGTTTGATCATGGTGAAACTCCTGATTGTTCATTAGGAGCTACCAACATCACTTGCAGATGATGGGTGGCAGCTATGTGCGGGTCTGCAAGACCGGGAAACCAGGCACCCGGCAGATCCGAAGATCTCCCGTACAAAGCCGCCATTTCGCGGACATAAACGAGCGTCCTGTGGCAGGGCTATGCGACTGGTATTCCGGCGGGCTTGCAGACCCGATCACTGATTAGCAGTGACGGGAATCAAGTTACCGACGGCCCCCTAGACGCACAAGCCGGCGGATTCTGTCTTACGTGAAGGGGGTGGCGCAAGGCGTTGTAGCCCTTAGGTGGTAACTGCAAGCTTCATTTAAACGATCGCGATTTCTCTTGTTTAAATGGGGCTGTGAGCGAGATGCAGCCTCACTCGCGGCGGATGCCTTTGTAGGAGCGAGGCTTGCCCGCGAAGGCGTAAGGTCTGGCACACCGCGTTATCGTTCTTCGCGGGCAAGCCTCGCTCCTACAGGGGAATGGAGCCTTGCAGCAGATGTTGCTCACGCTCACACAACTCCACCACGTAATCCCACAGCACCCGCAACCGCACGGATTTGTGCAGCTCGCGCCGCGTACTGATCCAGTAACTGCGCTGGATGCTTTCATCCGGCAACAACGGCACCAGTTGGGGATCGGCGCTGGCCATGTAACACGGCAGCACGGCGATCCCCAGGCCCGAGCGCGCGGCTTGTTGCTGGGCGATGACGCTGGTGCTGTGAAAGACCACCTGGGGGTTGCGGCAGAAGCTGTTGAGGAACATCAACTCCTGACTGAACAGCAAATCGTCGACGTAGCCGATCCACGCATGGCGACCGAGGTCTTCGCGGCTGCGCAATGGTGGCGAACGGTCCAGATAGGCCTGGCTGGCGTAGAGCGCCAGTCGGTAATCGGTGAGTTTTCGGGTGACCAGCATGTCGGCGGCCGGGCGTTCCAGGTGAATGCTGATCTCGGCTTCACGGTTGAGAATGCTGACAAAGCGCGGCACCGCCACCAGTTCCACTTCCAGTCCTGGATAGCGTTCGAACAACCCGTTCATGCGGCTGGCGAGGAACATGATGCCCAGCCCTTCCGTCACTCCGACGCGGATCTTGCCCAGCGGCGCGGATGACTGGGTGATTTCTTCCTGTGCCAGCAGCGCGACGTTTTCCATGGCTTCGGCATGTTTGAGCAGTGCTTCGCCGGCCGGGGTCAGTTCGTAGCCCTGGGCATGCTGGACGAACAGCGCGGTGCCGAGGCTTTTTTCGATGGCCTCGATGTGCCGGGCCACGGTGGCGTGAGTGGTGTTCAAACGGCGCGCGGCGGTCAGCAAGCGGCCGCTGCGCTGCAATTCGAGAAAAAACCGCAGGTCATTCCAGTCGAACATGAACCATCCTTGACGTTATGCCGTTAACGACACTGTTTAAAAACGCACAACAGCTGCGTAAAAACTAACATTCTTTTAACGAAAGCTAACAACTAGGATGACCGACAACAAGAACAACAACACGAGGTCAGGGATGCAGACTTCCCTTGATGAATACGACTACATCGTGGTCGGCGCCGGGCCGGCCGGTTGTTTGCTGGCCAATCGACTGTCAGCCAACCCGCAGCATCGCGTGTTGCTGCTCGAAGCCGGCGGCCGCGACAACTACCCGTGGATTCACATCCCCGTCGGTTACCTGTTCTGCATCGGCAACCCGCGCACCGACTGGTGCTTCAAGACCGAAGCGCAACCGGGCCTGCAAGGTCGCGCCCTGAGCTACCCACGTGGCAAGGTGCTCGGCGGCTGTTCCTCGATCAACGGCATGATCTACATGCGCGGCCAGGCCGGCGATTACAACGGCTGGGCGGCAGAGGGCAATGCCGGTTGGGGCTGGCAAGACGTGCTGCCACTGTTCAAACAAAGCGAAAACCATTTTGCCGGCGACTCGGAATTTCATGGTGCCGCCGGGCAATGGCGAGTCGAGCGCCAGCGTCTGTCGTGGCCGATCCTCGATGCCTTCCGCACGGCCGCCGAGCAAAGCGGCATCGCCAGCATCGATGACTTCAATCACGGCGACAACGAAGGCTGCGGCTACTTCCAGGTCAATCAAAAAGCCGGGGTGCGCTGGAACGCGGCCAAGGCATTTCTCAAACCGATCCGCCAGCGCGCCAATCTGACGGTGCTGACCGACGTCGAAGTGGACCGCGTGCTACTGGAAAATGGCCGTGCCTCGGCGGTCAGCGCACGTTGGCAAGACCAGGCGAAAACCTTCAAGGCTCGCAAGGAAATCATTTTGTGTGCCGGTTCCGTCGGCTCACCGGGCATTCTCCAGCGTTCCGGTATCGGCCCTCGCCCGCTGCTGCAAAAACTGGGCATCGGCGTTGTCCATGAACTGCCCGGCGTGGGCGGCAACCTGCAGGATCACCTGCAACTGCGGCTGATCTACAAACTGGAAAACGCCCGCACCCTGAATCAGATCGCCGGCACGCTGTGGGGCAAGATGGGCATGGGCCTGCGTTATCTGTATGACCGCAGCGGCCCGCTGTCCATGGCCCCGAGCCAACTCGGCGCCTTCGCCCGTTCGGGACCGGAACAGACCTCGGCGAACCTCGAATATCACGTGCAACCGTTGTCCCTCGAGCGTTTCGGCGAGCCGCTGCACGCCTTCCCCGCGTTCACCGCGTCGGTTTGCGATCTGCGCCCGCAAAGCCGTGGCCGAATAGACATTCGCTCTGCCGACCCACGGGAAGCGCCGCTGATTCAGCCCAACTACCTGAGCCATCCCGAAGACTTGCGAGTGGCAGCCGATGCCATCCGCCTGACCCGCCGTATCGTCTCCGCGCCCGCCTTGCAAGCGTTCAAACCGGTCGAGTATCTGCCCGGCGACAGCTTGCGGAGCGAAGAACAATTGCACGAAGCCGCCGCCCGGATAGGCACGACGATTTTCCACCCGGTGGGCACCTGCCGGATGGGTAACGATGCGGACGCGGTGGTCGACGCCGAGCTGCGCGTCCACGGTATTCCGGGTCTGCGCATCGCCGACGCTTCAATCATGCCGCGCATCACCTCGGGCAATACCTGTTCGCCGACGTTGATGATCGCCGAGAAAGCCGCGCAATTGATGCTCAGCCCTGACACAAGGAGCATCACCGCGCAGAAGGAACTGACGAGCAATGCCTGAACGGCCAAACGCGGTCCCTGTAGGAGCTGGCGAAGCCTGCGATCTTTTGGCGTCCTTGAAGGCGCTGGAAGATCAAGATCAAAAGATCGCAGCCTTCGGCAGCTCCTACGGGGAACGGGGGCAGCCGAACGCAGTCCTGTAGGAGTACACCCGATACATCGACAGTAGCGGCACCCGCCCACAAGGCTGGCGCCGACAGTGGAACAACAAAAACAATCACTGTGAGGGATACCGATATGTCAGAACATGTTCAGCCCATGGAAGCCGTCCGCAGCGCCGGCACCAGTCAGGAAACCCAGAAAGTCATCTTCGCCTCGTCCCTCGGGACGGTGTTCGAGTGGTACGACTTTTTCCTCTATGGCGCCCTCGCGGCGGTCATCAGCAAACAGTTCTTCGCCGGGGTCAACGACACCACGGCGTTCATCTTCGCGCTCATGGCCTTCGCCGCCGGCTTCATCGTGCGGCCATTCGGTGCGCTGGTGTTCGGACGCTTGGGGGACATGATCGGGCGTAAATACACGTTCCTGGCAACCATCGTCCTCATGGGCCTGGCGACCTTCTGCGTCGGCTTGCTGCCGACCTACGCAAGCATCGGCATCGCCGCGCCGATCATCCTCGTGGTGTTGCGCATGCTTCAGGGCCTGGCACTGGGCGGTGAGTATGGCGGCGCTGCCACTTACGTCGCCGAACACGCGCCGATGGGCAAACGCGGTTTCCACACCAGCTGGATTCAGTCCACCGCCACCCTCGGCTTGCTGCTGTCGCTGCTGGTGGTGCTCGGCTGCCGCTACTTCACCGGCGACCAGTTCGAAGTCTGGGGCTGGCGCATTCCGTTTCTGTTCTCGATCGTGCTGCTGGGCATCTCGACCTGGATCCGCCTGAGCCTGCATGAGTCGCCTGCGTTCGTGAAAATGAAAGAAGAAGGCAAACTCTGCAAGTCGCCGCTGCGCGATTCCTTCGGCAAATGGGACAACCTCAAAGTGGTGCTGATTGCGCTGTTCAGCATCAACGCCGGGCAAGCGGTAACCTTCTACGCGGCGCAGTTCTATGTGCTGTTCTTCCTCACCCAGTTCCTGAAAATGGACCCGGCCCTGGCCAACAGCCTGCTGATCGTCAGCGTGATCATCGGCGCACCGTTCTTCATTTTTTTCGGCTGGCTGTCGGACAAGGTCGGGCGCAAACCCGTGCTGATGATCGGCCTGCTGCTGGCCACCGCGCTGTACTTCCCGATCTTCAAGACCCTGGCCCACTACGCCAACCCGGCCATCGACCAGGCCAGCCGCCAGGCACCGATCACCGTGCTGGCTGACCCGGCCACCTGCACCTTCCAGTTCGACCCGGTGGGCAAGGCAAAATTTGATAGCCCGTGCGACAAGGTCAAAACCTTCCTGGTCAAACAGGGCCTGCCCTACAACAGCGAAGCGGCCCCGACCGGCAGCGCCGTGCAGGTCAGCATTGGCGAGGTGAAAATCGATGGCTACGATGAAGCGGCCTTGCGCGGCGCAGTAACCCTGGCCGGGTATCCGTCACAAGCCGACACCCAGCTGATCAACAAACCGATGATCGTGGTGCTGATCGTCGCGCTGATCATCATCTCCGCCATGTGCTACGGCCCGCTGGCGGCACTGATGGTCGAACTGTTCCCGACCCGCATCCGCTACACCTCCATGTCCCTGCCCTACCACATTGGTAACGGCTGGTTCGGTGGTTTCCTGCCGACGGTGTCGTTTGCGCTGGTGGTGTACACCGGGGATATTTTCTACGGGCTGTGGTACCCGGTGGTGATTACCGGGGTGAGCCTGGTGGTGGGAATGATGTGTTTGCGTGAGACGAAGGATGTGGATCTGGACAAGAACTGACGGCACGAACCTCTAGCGGAGGTTTCCTGTAAGAGCGGGCTTCCTGTGGCGAGGGAGCTTGCTCCCGCTCGGCTGCGAAGCAGCCGCAAGACGGACACCATGCTCTATCTGAATTTCTGCGCGTTGACAGGTTTCGGGGCCGCTACGCGCCCCAGCGGGGGCAAGCTCCCTCTCCACAATGCTTTCTGCACCTCAGGTATCAAGCACCTCAAACGTCACTTCTTCAGGATAAAACGCCACATACCCGCCAATCTGCGCAACCGACACCTTCGGATGCTCATAACTCCATACCGCATTGGCGCCTTCATGCCCGGGGATTTGCAGGCTGAAATAGCTGGCATCGCCCTTGTACGGGCAATAGCTGGTGTGGTCGGTGCGGGCGAAATATTGTTCGGCAATGTCCTCCCGCGGGATGTAGTACACCGGAGGATAATTGGCCTCATGCATGACCAGCGCCCGAGTGGATGACGCCACTTGAATGCCATGGAACTTCACCACCACGCAGCCGGGTTGTGGGCTGATGGCGATGGGATTACCGGGTCCGGGGGCTTTCATAAAGGGTCCTCTGTCGCTGCTGCGCTGAAATCCGCACTCCGACAGGTATACCTCATGTTTCGGTATCGCGACTGCTTCACAGCCGAACGGAGCTTGCTTGGGCTACAGTGAGGTCCCAAAACAGCATGCCTCAACCTGGAGAGCAGCATGGACATTGCCAACATCCCCTTCGGCACCACCGACTGGTCGCAAATCGAACCCACCGAACACCCTGGCGAGACTGGCAGCGCCCTGTGGCGCACCCGGCAGTTCGGCGCGATTCGCGCGCGTATCGTCGAATACACACCGGGGTATCTGGCCGATCACTGGTGCTCAAAGGGGCATGTGCTGTTTTGCCTGGAGGGGGAACTGCACACCGAACTGGAGGATGGTCGAGTCTTCGTTCTCACGCCAGGCATGAGCTATCAAGTGGCGGACAATGCCGAAGCGCATCGTTCATCCACCGCCATGGGCGCCCGGTTGTTTGTGGTGGACTGACTGCTGTCATCAACCGCAACAGCTCAAGCTGTACATCCATACAGATAAAGATTGCTCCATCGCTCATCAGCCGCCATTCTGTGCACCTCTCGAACACTGATTGATGATGGTGGTTATGCAGCTGTACCTCTGTGAAAAACCCTCCCAGGCCAAAGACATCGCGGCCGTGCTCGGCGCCAAGCGCCGGGGCGACGGCTGCTGGCTGGGAACGGGTGTCACGGTGACCTGGTGCATCGGCCATCTGCTGGAAACCGCACCGCCGGATGCCTATGACGCGCGTTACAAGCGTTGGGTGCTGGCGGATCTGCCGATCATTCCCGAAAAATGGAAGATGACCGTCAAACCGCGCACGGCCAGCCAGTACAAGGCGGTCAAACGCTTGCTCGGCGAGGCCAGTGAACTGGTGATTGCCACCGACGCCGACCGTGAGGGCGAGATGATCGCCCGGGAGCTGGTGGAACATTGCCGTTATCGCGGGCCGATCCGGCGATTGTGGCTATCGGCGCTGGACGATGCATCGATCCGCAAGGCACTGGCGGCGCTCAAGCCAGGGGCCGAGACGTTCAGCCTTTATCATTCGGCATTGGGGCGCTCCCGGGCCGACTGGTTGATCGGGATGAACATGAGCCGGCTGTTCACCCTGCTGGGGCGTCAGTCCGGCTATCAGGGTGTATTGCCGGTCGGTCGGGTGCAGACGCCGACCTTGCGCTTGGTGGTGGATCGCGATCGCAGCATTGCCGATTTCGTCCCGGTCGCTTATTGGGCGATCGATGTGCAACTGCTGCACGACGGCACCGCGTTCACCGCCCAATGGCGCGCGGCCTCCGACGCTTGCGATGATCAGGATCGCTGCCTGAATCAGGCCTTGGCGCAACAGGCAGCCTACGCAATGGGCAATGCAGCAAGCGCTCGGGTGATCAAACTGCGCACCGAACGCATGCGCGAAGTCGCGCCTTTGCCGTTCGACCTGGGCACGTTGCAGGAAGTCTGCTCGAAGAAACTCGGGCTCGGCGCCCAGGAAACCCTCGATATCGCCCAGGCGCTGTACGAAACCCACAAAGTCATTACCTACCCGCGCAGCGACTGCGGCTACCTGCCCCTGAGTCAGCACAGTGAAGCCCCAAGTATTCTTGCTGCGCTGAGGCTGGCCGACCCGGCCCTGAACGCCTTGCACGATCACCTGGAGCCCCAGCGCCGCTCACGGGCCTGGAACGATGCCAAGGTCAGCGCTCACCACGGCATCATCCCCACTGCAGCGGCGAAAAATCTCGAGCGACTGGCAGGCAAACAACGGGCGGTCTACACCCTGATTCGTGCGCGTTATCTGGCGCAGTTCCTGCCCAATCATGAATACGACCGGACCCAGGCCGACTTCGACTGCGCCGGTGAAGCCTTGCGCGCGGTGGGCAAGCAGATTGTCGAGCCCGGCTGGAAACGCGCCCTGCCCGAGGCCCTCGCACCCGCCAAGGGCCGCGAAGCACCGGCACCACAAACACTGCCGGCACTGGCCGAAGGGCGTGACTGTGCAGTGGCGGATGTGAAGCTCAAGGACCTCTGGACCCAGCCGCCCAAGCCATTCACCGAAGGCGATCTGATCAAGGCGATGAAGAACGTCGCCAAACTGGTGGAAGATCCACTGCTCAAGCAAAAGCTCAAGGACACCACCGGCATCGGCACCGAAGCCACACGCGCCTCGATCATCCAGGGCCTGTTGGACCGCGGCTACCTGATCAAGAACGGCAAGGCCCTGGCGGCGACACCGGCAGCGTTCAGCCTGATCGATGCCGTGCCGCGCGCGATTGCCGATCCCGGCACCACGGCGATCTGGGAACAGGCCCTGGACATGGTGCAGAGCGGTGAAATGAGCCTGGAAGAATTCGTCACCAAACAGGCGGCGTGGATGAGCAAGCAGGTGGCCCGTTGCGCCGGCCTGAACCTGACCATCAGCGGGCCGGCAAGCCCGGCCGGGCGTGGCGCCACACCGTGGAAAAACAAACGCAAACCGGCCAAACGCAAGTCTTCGACCGGCACCAAGCGCGCGGTAAAACCGGGTTGACGCAAAGGCTCAGGGCGTGAAGAGGACATGTAGGAGCTGCCGAAGGCTGCGATCTTTTGATTTTTGCTTTGTTGATTTGATCGGGTACAGGCGCAAGATCAAAAGATCGCAGCCTTCGGCAGCTCCTACGCATCAGCCCCTGCTTTCTGAAAGGTACAACCATGACGACAGTCAGAAGCCAGCCCTCGATAGAACTGCACGCCGCTCAGCGCGACGAACTGGAAACCATCGAGAACCTGATGCAGTTCTACGTGTATGACTTCAGCGAATGGTTGCCGCTGAAACTCGGTGAGCATGGCGTCTTCAACATCCAGCCCAGACAGGACTACTGGCGCAACCCGGCAACCAGGCCGTTTCTGATCAAGGTTGACGGCGAGCTTGCCGGTTTCGTGACCGTGGATAACGAAACCCATATCGTCGGTGCTGAGTACAACATCGGCTACTTTTTTGTCAGTCGACGCTTTCGTGGCCAAGGCGTCGCGAAGTTTGTCGTCTCCGCCCTCTTGAACCGATTCCCCGGTCAATGGCAGATTTTCCACATCGATGCCAACCAGCCTGCGCGTCGGTTCTGGGCCAAGGTGATACCCGATCTCACGGGTCCAGCATTCACCGTGCATCAACTGGCAGTGGATGGCTACCCCTGCACCTTTTACCGCTTCTCTAATTCCAAAACCACTTTGTCCGACAATATGTAGTGAGCAAAAATAATCACTACAAAACCGTTGACGCCTCCGATTTGCCCTTGCATGATGCAGACATCTCCCCGATCGGGAGTACAGGCAACACGTTTGAGCAAGCTCGTCTGACCGCCGAGCTGTTTTTCCCGGATACACGCTGCCCACAAGGCAGATTGAAGAAGCTGACCTGGCCTGAACGTCCAGTACAAAGGACGAGAAGCGCTGGCGATCAATCCTCATGAAGCTTGTGGCCGACCCTGAAAACGTCGGCAGTGGCCTCCAGGTTTTCGTCGCTTCTCTTCGTTGTGACGCTATTGCGTAGCAGTTATTCAACACGACTACATGCAGCAGACGCGGCCCCCCGTCAAATTGACGGCCGACCGCTGACGTCCTGGTTTCGGTGCCAGGGATCAACTAACCGATGGGCTACTTGTATTAGCGAATCAACTTTGAAAGATCACCAAATGGTCAAGGGGCTTACAATGAATCTGAACAATCAACCTACTATCGATGAACTGGCTCGCTTGTTCGCTGCGCAAAAAGACAGCCAGGACAGCCATATTCTGTGGATCAGCAAATCGGGCCAGGTCCATATCGACTGCCTGTCGCCCCATGCCCACGAAGAAGAGTTCGACCGGAACAACCAGAACCTGCTCGCCCGACTGAAGATGTACCGTCGCGGCCAGGGTTATGTCGGCAAGAAAGCCGCGGCCGACAAAGACTTCATCGGTAATGTGCTGCAAACGCTGAAACAGGCGTGGGCATCGATGCAGAACCAGAACGAAGTTCGGGTGATTGATCGGTTGTATTGATATCCCCCCTCAGTAAAGAAAGAAGGCCCCGCTCGGAGTATCGAGCGGGGCCTTTTCGTTTGTCTCGTGCGCACCAAACAAAGCTATGGTTAACCGTATGCCCTGCTGGATCTCTGGAGGCTTGCGATGAACAAAATCCTGATATTCATAGTGTTCGCGATGGCGAATGCTGTCCATGCGAACACCCTCCCTGGCATTCCCTCATTCGATGTGGACTGCCCCGGTAAAGTCGTCGTCCATGCAGATCAGGACGGTCCGGTATTGATCAACAGCAAAGAGGCGGTAACCAAAGCCATCAACGATCGCCACTTCGAAGCCAGGGGTTCGGGCATCACGATCTCGATCATCCTCGCCGATGATGATTCGGTGACCGTGTCCTCCACCGGCAAGGCTCCCAATGGGCTGTGCCAATCAGTGGATGACTGACTTCGCCGACTCGACCGCAGCCGCGCCCAATACCAGATCCATGAAAGCCACCGACGCCGCACTGTGATAGTTGTTTTTGCGCCGAAGCAGCGCGGCCCCTCGGTTGGGCGCCTCCCCCTGCAGCGGAATTTTGCGCAATGCCCGCTCCGCGGTGGCGATGGGTTCCGGCAGGATGGTGGCCATCGGCGCGTGACGAATGACCTCCAACAGCGTACTCACCGAGTTCACCTCGATCGCCACCTTGGGCGTAATGTTCTGTTGCCGAAAATACCCGTCGATGGAAGATCGGGTGATGAAGCCCGGCGTCAGCAACGCGAACTCCAATTGCGCCACCTCCTTCGGCGATAGCGGGGTCTGGCGCTCGTACAGCGGATGACTGCGCCCGACCATCACGCCCAACGTCTCGACAAACGCCGGCACGCACTCGATGTCGGGGCTTCTCACCGGGGTAAAGGCAATGGCAATGTCCAGCGAGTCATCGAGCAACCCGGCCTCGATGTCATCCATCGATAACTCGAAAATCTGCAGATGGATGTTCGGAAAATTCGCCACGTAGTCGCGCACCAACGGCCCCACCAGATATGCCATGAACGTTGGCGTCATAGCCAGTCGCAAACTGCCCCGAGACAAATCCTTCACGTCATGCAGCGCGCGTTTCCCGGCTTCAAGTTCCACCAGTACCCGACGGACACTTTCGATATAGGCCAGCCCCGCATCGGTCGGTTTGACCGTGCGCGAGGTGCGGTCGAACAGGCTGACGCCGAGGGTTTCCTCCAGTTGCCGGATCTGCTGGGACAGCGTCGGTTGGGAGACATGCAGCGCCTCGGCGGCTCGGGTGAAGCCACCATGGTCGGCGACTGCCAGCAAATAGCGCAAATGTCGGAGCAGCATGGGCACACCATCTATAGGCAGGACTTATGCGAAGCATTGTATATCGGTCTTGGACGCTATGGATCAATCGACCGAAGATGGCTGCACTTTCCAGCGACAACCGATAGGAGTCACACCATGCAACAGTCCCATGCTTACCAAGACCCGAGTCTGGCCCTGACCACTTCGATCCTCGATGCCAAGGCGCGAAAAAATCTGTCCTGGCAGGATCTGACCGACGGCACCGGCCTGGGTTTGGCCTACGTCACCGCCGCCCTGCTCGGCCAGCATCCGCTGCCGGAAGCTGCCGCCAGGGTGATTGGCGAGAAACTCGAACTGGACGCCGACGCCGTGGCCCGCCTGCAGATCATTCCGCTGCGCGGCAGCCTCTCGGGTATCCCGACCGACCCGACCATCTACCGTTTCTACGAAATGATCCAGATCTACGGCACCACACTCAAAGCCCTGGTTCACGAGCAATTCGGCGACGGCATCATCAGCGCGATCAACTTCAAGCTGGACATGAAGAAAGTTGAAGACCCGGAAGGTGGTTCCCGCGCAGTGATTACTCTGGACGGCAAGTTCCTGCCGTTGCGTCCGTTCTGAAATAGCCCGCACCGACTAATGCCAGTCAATTAAGAATTTGAACACTGCCCCCTGTGGGAGCGAGCCTGCTCGCGATAGCGGCGGGTCAGCCAACATTGATGCTGAATGTACCGCCATCGCGAGCAGGCTCGCTCCCACATGGATTGTGCCTAACTGACTGGCATTAGCCCCCTCTCATTCATTGCAAGGAAGTCCGCCATGAAAGCGCTCATCGAAGGTTTATTGAAGTTCCAGAACGAAGCCTTCCCACAACGTACCGACCTGTTCAAACACCTGGCCACTACCCAGCATCCCGGCACATTGTTTATCACCTGTTCCGACAGCCGCGTAGTGCCGGAATTACTGACCCAGCAAGAGCCCGGCGAACTGTTCGTGGTGCGCAATGCCGGCAATATCGTGCCCTCGTACAGTCCGCATCCCGGCGGTGTGTCGGCCACAGTCGAATATGCGGTCGCGGTATTGGGCGTGACGGACATCGTGATCTGCGGGCATTCGGACTGCGGCGCCATGACCGCCATCGCTCAGTGCACATGCATGGATCACCTGCCCGCCGTCAGCGGCTGGTTGCAACACGCCGAGTCGGCCAAGGTAATCAATGACTCCCGCCCTCACGCCAGCGACGCAGCCAAGGTAAGTTCGATGGTCCGGGAAAATGTCATCGCCCAACTGGCGAATATCCAGACTCACCCGAGCGTGCGCCTGGCCCAGGAAAAAGGCCTGCTGAATCTGCATGGTTGGGTTTATGAAATCGAGACCGGCTCCGTCGATGCGCTGGATGCCAGCCGGCGCAACTTCGTGTCGCTGGCCGAGCACCCGGACACCTGTGCGGTGTATGGTCAAGCGGTCGAAGCCGCCTGAACGGTTCGTCTGCCCGAGCTGCACCAAGCTTGGCGCAGCGTTACAAAGTGGGCACGCGCGCGACTACGCCCGTCCTCGGTTCCCGACCGGGAATGTGACACTCACAAGATCGCCCCTGTCATTTATCGTCGATTTTTGTAGACGATTGTGACCGACGTTCAGTGGTCTCTTCGGCATTGGGCGCTTCTGGAAAACTGCCCGGCGTGAACACATGAGTGAGCAATTCGCTGGCATCGATGTCGACGACACCAGGAACCGAACGGGCCAGAGCAACAGCCTGCTCACACTGTCTATGAGTGTTGACGCGGCCGCTCAATGCCACCCTGCCCGCATGGGTTTTGACATGGACATGCAGGCCAAGGGATGAGTCGGCCAATGCCAGGGCCGACTTCACTCTGGTGGTAATCCACGCGTCGTGAACGACCGATTCCAGATCATGAGAGTAATGTTGAAAGGAATGAAGTTTCATGGCGCAACTCTCCCTCACGTAATCAGATGCGCCGCCCGCCCCACCGCAGACGCGGACACACATTAAGTATAGTACGTGCCGTTGCCTGCGATCGGGGGGGCTGTCCCTGATGCCGGTAAGATAAGCCGCGCAAACTTGTTGGAGCGAGCCTCCTCGCGATGACGGCAGCACCTTCAGCATCAATGTTGCCTGACCCGCCGCTATCGCGAGCAGGCTCGCTCCCACAGGGCTGCGGTGTTCAAGCCCTTAACTACCGACATTGGGCTGTCCCTCGCCGTCCGTTTTGGAGTGCCGTTTCAACGTTTGACCGACAGACTCGTCTGCGTCATGCGACTACGGATGGTAAATACGCCATCGCCCGAGAGAATCGCGCTGCGCGCAAACAGGCGGCCACTTTCCCAGTTCGAAAGCCCCAGTTCCGGCTTGTTCAGCGCGTACTGACCGTCAACCCAGCGGGTAATCCCGTTGCCAACAAAAGGTGCGTTGACCGCGTTGTAGAAACGCTCCTGCACCGGGGCATCTTCACTGATCAGCGACACGGTGAATTGCGGGCTGTAACGATTGAACAAGGCAATGGCCTGGTCCAGGTCGTCGACGATCTTCAGGCTGACTTCCGGGGTTTCTTCCCATTCCCACTCGCGGCCCAATTGATCCTCGGGCAGCGGTTCGGCCAACGCTTCGGTCTGATAGCCTTCGGCGCGGTACACCTCGACGCTCGCGGTCTGCCAATCAGTTGGCAAATGCTGTTCGCTCCCCTCGACGATATGCAACTTGCAGCCCTGGCCCCGAGCGGTGCCAGCCTGTTGCAGTGCATCGAGAAACAGCGGCACCAGTTCGGCGGCGCGGTCGCGGTGGATCACGCAAACGTTGAGGGTGTTGCAGACTTTGCGGTCCAGCGAGTTGCGCACTACGGCGGCAAAGCGCTGGGCATCGGCGTGTTTGTCGGCGATCAGCCACGCGCCGCCGGTGCCGTGCAAGCTGACGGCGGTGCCGGCCTGTTGCGCGATGCTGCCCAACTGGCTGACCGCCCGTCCCGAACCACGGGCCACGGCCAATGACAGGCGCCGATCGGCGAACATCGCCCAACCAGCGGCGTGATTGACGCTTTCCACCAGTGACACCGCACCGGTCGGCAATCCGGCGTCGGCCAGTGCAGGATTCAATGCGTGGGTGACGATGGCCTGGGCAGTGCCCAACGCATCGCTGCCAATGCGCAGCACCGCAGTGTTGCCCGTGCGCAATACACCGGCGGCGTCGGCAAAGACATTCGGTCGGCCTTCGAACACGAACGCGACGATACCCAGCGGCGAAACCACTTGCTCGACTTTCCAGCCGTCGTGCTCGACGCAGCTCACGACTTTGCCACGGGTGGCCGGTGCATCGCGCCAGGCCCGCAGGCCGGCGATCATGTCGCCGCGCATGCGTTCATCGGCGAGCAACCGCGTGGTGGAACGCCCGCGCGCCTTGGCTCGCTCGATGTCGGCCAGATTGGCGGCTGCAATCAAGGCCCAGCATTCCGGGGTTTCCAGGCGTTGAGCAAAATGATCGAAGAACTCGCTGATGGCGTGATCCGAGACGGTAGACATTGCAGCGAATGCCGATTCCGCGCGCTCGATGGCGACAGCCGCCGCTTGCTGGTCGGCCACTGGTATCAGCAACAATTCGCCGCTGACCTGCTCCACCAGCAGATGGTCGCCGGGCTGAAAGCGCGCCGCCAGTTCGGGGCTGACGACAGTGACACGGTTACCGGCAAAAGGGATTGGCGTGCCAGCGACTAGACGTTCGAGTGCAAGAGACATGAAACGGTTTCACCATGCAGGAGAGCGGTCAGAAAATGTATAGGAAAATCCGTGGAGCGTCATTCACTGGGGCGCAGTAGCGGTTACTTTTTTGCCAGTCGAAATACATCTTGCTCCAGGCGATTGCTCCCCTGTTTGCGCCATCCGGCGTTCGCGTCATAGACCACCAGCAGCAAGGGCTCTTCTACGCCCGCGGTGCTGATAAAGGTCAGTCCTTCGGCATGATCGCGGCCTTTATCCTTTCCTTGCCCGTAAGGAACCTCCAGGACCGGCAGCAATTGTTCGCTGAAGACAAAACTTTCGTCTGTTGGCCTGGCACCGTCGAGCCAGCGAAATACGCTGACTGGCCCGTCGAGGTTCATCGTCGGCCCGGCCAGAATCAGCATGTCATCACCATCGATGCACAAATCCCTGACGCCGAGCCCGCCCAACTGGAGAAAATGCTTTCGATATTTTCGCCCCCCAGGCCCGATTTTTTTCAGCGTCAGCGTGTGGACGGCCTTGGGATGGTCTTCGGGTTCGACCTCCAGAACAATGGTCCAGCCCCGCAGCACAGGCCCTCGCAACCCGATAAAAACCCGCTTGCCATTGACCTCGAGGCCTTCGGTATCGAACCCGTTATCCTTGCCGGGAATGTGCAGAAATGCCCCCACATGCTCGTCGTCCTTGAGCTCGTCGAGCAATTCGTTGCCCAGTTGATTGCCGGACAATTGGGCGGCAACTCGATCATCGCCGGCGGTGCTCTTCACCAAAGTGAACGTCCTGTTTTCTTCGACCACCGGAATCCGGGCCAGGAGAAAACGATTGCCATCGCGGCTGACCGTTGCCAGGCGCTCGGCGTTTTTCTTCGGGGACTTGGAGCTATCAGGTTTTCTCCGTTTCAGGCTGTGAGACCCCACCATCCAGAGATACCCCGTGTCGCGGTCGTAACTCATGCCTTCCAGGTCTGCCTCAACGAATTCTTCGCCAATCGTCGGGATGACCGGCAGCGTCAACAGGGACGCCAACGGGAATTGTTTGTGCTGATCAAACAGAAACTCGCCCGCACCGACGCGCTCACGCAAGGTGAAGCGCTCCAGGCTCAAGGATTCATCATTGGCGACCCAAAGGGTGTCGCCTATCTGGACCACGGCAGACAAGCCTTTGCGCAACTGAGTGGCCGGGTCATTGAAGACTAGAAGCGCGGAACCGAAATTCACCATGAAGTCACCCGCCCCTTGAGTCAAAGAATGCCTGCTTCACGGTAGCGGTCATCGGGCGCTAGTCAAGACAGGCCATCAGAACACCGACCAGCCAATCCGCTGACTCAACAATTCCAGCGCGGCCATGCCGGCTAGGGAGTTGCCGGCAGCGTTCAACTCCGGGGACCAGACGCACACCGTGAATTGTCCCGGCACCACCGCGACGATGCCCCCGCCCACGCCGCTCTTGCCTGGCAGACCGACGCGATAGGCAAAGTTGCCGGCTTCGTCGTACAGCCCGCTGGTGGCCATGATCGAGTTGACTTGCTGGGTCTGGCGGGCGCTGAGGATCTGTGCGCCGCTGTGTTTGCAGAAACCGTCATTGGCCAGAAAGCAGAACGTGCGGGCCAGGTCCACGCAACTCATGCGCAGCGCGCAATGGCTGAAGTAGCTGCGCAGCACGGCTTCGACGTCGTTATGAAAGTTGCCGAACGATTGCATCAGATAAGCCATGGCCGCGTTACGCGCGCGGTGCTGGTATTCCGACTCGGCGACTTTGCCGTCCACCATGACATTCGGGTTGCCGGACAAGCGCCGGACAAAATCGCGCATCGACAATGCCGGCGCGGCAAAGCGTGATTGGTTGATGTCGCAGATCACCAGCGCACCGGCGTTGATGAAGGGATTGCGCGGGCGCCCGCGCTCGAACTCCAGCTGCACCAGCGAGTTGAACGGCTGTCCGGACGGCTCATGGCCCAAACGCTCCCAAATCGCTTCGCCGGAATGGTCGATGGCCTGCACCAGGCTGAACACCTTGGAAATACTTTGCACAGAGAACGGCGTGTCGGCGTCTCCGGCACAAAACAACTCGCCGTCATTGCCATACACGGCAATGCCCAACTGATTGGCCGGCACGGTGCCGAGGGCGGGAATGTAGTCAGCCACTTTGCCCTGACCGATCAACGGTCGGACTGCGTCAAGGATCTCGTTCAACAGCGCTTGCATGCCGGGTTCCGAAGTCTCGCCCCATGGGATTGCGGGGACACTTTCGCTAGACGCCACTGGTCGGGGCTGAATCACAGTTTTGTATGGGAATGTATCTGTCGGGGCCCGGGATACATGAACTTGCGCCGGGAAACCTTTCGGACATACCGCCCACACACCGGGTTGAAAAACTCTTGCCGTCCGCCGATCACCGGCAAAACCGGGTCGGCTCTTGCTCAGGAGTGTCGTCATGATGACCCAAGTTCCCCGTTACCACGGCTGGTCGCTGTTTGGCCTGCTGTCCTTGCTGGTGCTGGTGATGACCAGCCTGATTCTGCTGCTCAACCCGGACCTGGTGGAGGCCACGCGCAGCGCCATTCGCGCCACCGCACGCACTTCGTTTGGGCTGTTTCTCGCGGCGTTCACTGCGTCCGCTTTGGCCGTGCTGGTGCCCTCGCCTTTCACCCGATCGCTGGTGCGCGAACGACGCTTCATCGGCTTGGCCTTTGCATTTTCCCACCTGGTGCACGCCCTCCTGATCTACAGCTATGGCCAACTGAACCCCGAGTTCTGGCCCGGCCGCACCACGGTCGGCAACATCCCGGGCTCGGTCGGTTATCTGTTCATTGTGCTGATGGCGTTGACCTCATTCAAAACCACGGCGCGGCTGATCGGCCCCAAAGCCTGGAAAGCCCTGCACGTCAGCGGCATGTGGGTGATTGCGGCGGTGTTCACCTATTCCAACTTCAAACGCATCCCCCTGAGCGCCTGGTACGTATTGCCGTTCGGTTTGATGTTTTCGGCAATCGTCGTTCGGCTGCTGGGCAAGATTGCGCTGAAGTACAAACGGTCGGCCAGAAACACGCTATTGACCGAATGAAACCTCAACAACACCGACATTCCCCTGTGGGAGCGAGCTTTTGTGGCGAGGGGGCTTGCCCCCGTTGGGTCGCGAAGCGGCCCCGGCATTTCAAAGTTAAACCGCATGTAACGGGTTTACGACTGCTTCGCAGCCGAACGGGGGCGAGCCCCTCGCCACAGTCCGCTCCCACAATGAATGCACCTGTCGATCAAATCCCGGAGCTCAAGCCCATGAATACCTCCCTCTCATCGGCCCTCAAAGGCCTGCACCTGAACCTCGACCGTGCCGGCAGCTGGATCGCCCCCCTGACCTTGCGGGTGTTTCTGGCCTGGGAGTTTTTCGAATCAGGCCTGGAAAAATGGAACGGCCAGAACTGGTTCGCCGACATCCAGAACAGCTTCCCGTTTCCCTTCAATCACGTACCGGCCACGCTGAACTGGGAACTGGCGATGTGGGCCGAATTGATCTGCGCCCTCGCCCTGCTGGCGGGCCTGGGGACGCGGGTTTCGGCGATTATTCTGACCGTGGTCACGATCGTCGCGACCGCTGCCGTTCACTGGCCGGCCGATTGGTCTACATTGAGTGAACTTGCCCAGGGTTATGCCATCAGCAATAAAGGCCATGGCAACTTCAAACTGCCGCTGATCTACCTCGCAGCCCTCATGCCGTTGTTACTCTCGGGGGCCGGCAAACTCAGCGTCGACGCGCTGTTGGCTCGATACTTCTGGCGGCGCAGTCTCCGCTGATCCGCCAGCGTCTCGATAACCTACCCAACTTATGTAAAGGAGCCATCATGAGCGTGACCACCCAATGGATCGAGATCACCAGCGCCGAGGGCACATTCGGCGCTTACCTGGCCATCCCCCACACCCTTAAAGGTCCGGGGATTGTGCTGATTCAGGAAATCTTCGGCGTCAACGAGCACATCCGCTCGATCGCCGAGCAATACGCCGCCGACGGCTACCTGGTCATCGCGCCGGATCTGTTCTGGCGCAACGGCCACCGTATCGAACTGGGCTACGACGAAGCCGGCTGGAAACGCGCCGTCGAGCTGATGAACGCCACCGACACCAAAAAAGCGCAGGCCGACATCAAACTGGCCATTGACGCTCTGAAAGCGCAGCCGGGGCTGGACGGCAGAATCGCTTCTATCGGTTTCTGCTTCGGCGGCATGCTGTCATACAACACCGCAGCCAACGGTTTCGTCGACGTGGCGATCGCCTACTACGGCGGCGGCATTCAGAACCAGCTGGATCGAGCCGATGAAATCAAGGTGCCGGTGCTGATGCACTTCGGCGAACAGGACAGCCACATCCCCATCGACGCCGTGAAGCAAATCGCCGAGCGTTTCGAGTTCAACGATGACGTCGATATCGAGGTGTATCCGGGAGCCGAACATGGCTTCAACTGCTCACACCGTGACAGCTACAACCAGCGGGCGGCGGTCGAAGCACATGGCAATACGTTGATCTTTCTCAGCCAGAACCTTTGAACCAGACGACCCGGCGGCCGAATCGCATTCGTGCCGCCGGGAAGGCCGAGTGCTATTTCACTCCTTCAACCTGACGACGGCGCATCAAGCGATACGCCGCCGGGATGACAAACAGAGAAAGCAGGGGCGCGGTGATCATTCCACCGACCATTGGCGCGGCGATGCGGCTCATGACCTCACTACCGGTGCCGCCCCCCAGCAGGATCGGCAACAGACCTGCAATGATCACCGCGACGGTCATGGCCTTGGGTCGGACGCGTTGCACCGCCCCTTCACGAATCGCGGCGAGCAACCCGAGCTCAGTGCGATCGCCAGCGTCTTCGCGCTCGGCCCAGGCGTTCTTCAGATAGAGCAGCATGATCACGCCAAACTCAGCGGACACACCGGCTAGCGCAATGAAGCCGACACCCGTGGCCACCGACAGATTGAACCCGAGCCAGTAGAGAAACCACACACCCCCTGCAAGGGCGAAAGGCAGCGTCGCCATAATCAGCAAGGCTTCGTCGAAACGCGCGAAGGTCAGGTAAAGCAGCACAAAGATGATCAGCAGCGTGCCTGGCACGACCCACTTGAGTCGCGCATTGGCCCGCTCAAGAAACTCGAACTGCCCGGAATAGCTCAGACTCATTCCGGGCTGCAATTTGACTTGCTCACTGACGACCTGGCGCAGGTCGGCGACCACTGACCCGATATCCCGTCCACGGACGTCGATATACACCCAGCCGGACGGTCGGGCGTTCTCGCTTTTGAGCATCGGCGGGCCATCCGTCACCTTGATGTTCGCCACTGTACCGAGAGTGATCTGGCTCCCCAGCGGCGTATAGATCGGCAATTGCTCCAGGGCTCCCAGGGAATCACGCCACTCACGGGGATAACGCAGATTGATCGGGAACCGTGCACGACCTTCGATGGTTTCCCCGATATTGTCGCCACCGATGGCACCGGCCACGATCGATTGCACATCGGCAATATTGAGTCCGTAACGAGCGGCAGCCTGGCGGTTGATATCCACATCGATGTAACGGCCGCCAGTCAGACGTTCGGCCAGGGCAGAACTGACGCCCGGCACACCTTTGGCGGCGCGCTCGATCCCCTGCGTGGCCATGTCGATCTGCTCCAGATTGCTTCCGGAAACCTTGATCCCGATCGGGCTTTTTATACCGGTGGCGAGCATATCGATACGGTTGCGGATCGGTGGAATCCAGATATTGGTCAGCCCCGGCACACGGACCACTCGATCCAGTTCTTCCACCAGTTTTTCCTGGGTCATTGCTGGACGCCATTGTTCTTGTGGCTTGAACTGGATAGTGGTTTCAAACATCTCCAGCGGCGCCGGGTCGGTGGCGGTTTCTGCACGGCCCGCCTTGCCGAAAACATGTTCGACTTCTGGCACGGTCTTGATCAGCCGGTCCGTCTGTTGCAGCAATCGCGCCGCTTTCTGCGCAGACAATCCTGGCAACGCCGAGGGCATGTAAAGCAAATCACCTTCATCCAGCGGCGGCAGGAATTCGCCTCCCAAGCGAGACATCGGCCAAAACGCGCTGAGAAAGATCAGCAACGCCACCAGCAGGGTGATTTTCGGTCGAATCAACACCGCGTCCAGCGCCGGCTGATAGAACCTGATCAACCAGCGATTCAAAGGGTTGCGTTGTTCATCAGGGATCCGTCCGCGAATCCAGTAGCCCATCAATACCGGCACCAACGTCACCGACAGCCCTGCCGCTGCGGCCATGGCGTAAGTTTTGGTGAATGCCAGTGGTCCGAACAGGCGCCCTTCCTGGGCCTCCAGAGTGAATACCGGAATAAACGACAGCGTGATGATCAAAAGGCAGAAGAACAGCGCCGGTCCCACCTCTACCGCCGCGTCAGTCATGACCTGCCAATGACGCTCACCTTTCAGTTCTTCCAGTGGGTGAGCGACGTGCCAGGCCTCGATCTTCTTGTGGGCGTTCTCGATCATCACCACCGCGGCATCGACCATGGCACCGATGGCAATCGCAATGCCACCCAGCGACATGATGTTGGCGTTGATGCCTTGATAACGCATGACGATAAAAGCAATCAACACGCCGACCGGCAAAGAGATGATCGCCACCAGCGCCGAACGTAGATGCCATAGGAAAATCACGCAGACCAGCGTGACGACGATAAATTCCTCGATCAGCTTACGGCTGAGGTTTTCCACCGCGCGGTCGATCAGCTTACTGCGGTCGTAGGTGGTGACGATGTCTACACCGACCGGCAAGCTGCTTTTCAATTCATCGAGCTTCGTTTTGACCGCTGCAATGGTTTCGCGAGCATTCTTGCCGCTGCGTAAAATCACCACGCCCCCGACAGTCTCACCTTCGCCGTCGAGCTCAGTGATGCCACGACGCATTTCTGGCCCCAGTTGAATCGTCGCCACATCACCGAGGGTGACGGGCACGCTACCCACTCCGAGCTTGAGGGGAATGGCACGAAAGTCATCAAGCGTCTTCAGATAGCCCGAAGCACGCACGATAAATTCGGTTTCAGCCATTTCCAGCACAGCACCGCCGGTTTCCTGATTGGCCTTGCCGATCGCCTCGGTGACCAGAGTCTGGGGGATTCCCAGACTGGCCATTCTCAGCGGATCGAGCTGAACCTGATATTGCTTGACCATACCGCCCACGGTGGCCACTTCGGCAACATTGGGCAGGGTCTTGAGTTCGAATTTGAGGAACCAGTCCTGCAAGGCGCGCAGTTGCGCGAGGTCATGCCTGCCAGTGCGATCCACCAGGGCGTACTGATAAATCCAGCCAACCCCGGTGGCATCCGGTCCCAACGCCGGTTTGGCGCTGGCCGGCAGACGACTCTGGACCTGGCTCAGATACTCCAGCACCCGTGAGCGCGCCCAATACAAATCGGTTCCATCCTCGAACAACACGTAGACAAAGCTGTCGCCAAAAAAGGAATAGCCGCGAACTGTCTTGGCACCCGGCACCGACAACATCGTGGTTGCCAAGGGATAGGTCACCTGGTTCTCGACAATCTGCGGCGCCTGGCCCGCATAGGGTGTACGGATGATCACTTGAACATCGGAGAGATCCGGCAACGCATCGATGGAAGTGCTCTGTACTGACCAGACTCCCCAGACGGTGACAAACAATGTTGCCAGCAGCACCAGGAAACGGTTGGCCACGGACCAGCGAATCAATCCGGCAATCATGGCTGGGCTCCGGTTTTCTCAAGAGGCTGGACAATAATGCCTTTGAGACTGGCTTCTGAGTCGAGCAAGAACTGGCCCGAACTGACAACCTGCTGCCCCTCCTCCAGACCATTGAGGACCGCCGTCTGGCCATCGTTTTCCTGCCCTGCCTGCACCTCTACCGGGCGATAGCGTCCGCCCTCTTCGGCAAGCATCACCAACACGCGCCGACCGGTGCGAATCAATGCCTCGCTCGGCACCCACAGCACACTGTGCTCGGTCGAACGCTTCAACCGCACCTGCACCGTGAGACCGGGTCGCAATCGGCCGTCGGGATTGGGCAATTCAACCCGTACGCTGACAGTTCGGCTGTCCGGACTGGTTTGCGGTAGAACTGCACTGACCGTACCGTGAAGAATGGCGTCCGGAAACGTCGCAAGCCTGGCCTCTACCGACTGACCGACCTGGACTCCCCCGGCTGCCGATTCCGGCACGGCCACCGCCAGCCACACACTCTCAAGGCCATTGACCCGGGCCAGCGTATCGCCAACAGCCAAGGTCATACCGGCACGAACATTCAACTCCTGCAACACGCCAGCAATGGGCGTAGTCATGGTGTGGTTCAGCTGTACCTTCGCGCTGCGCTCGATCCGGGTAATCAACTCCGCCGGCATTCCGGTCAGACGCAGGCGTTGGCGGGCCGCTGTCAACAGCCCGACATCCCCCATGCGCTTGAGTACAAGGAACTCCTCCTGCGCCGAGGCCCATTCAGGGACTAGAACGTCCGCCAATGGCGCACCAGCCTTGAGCACATCACCTGGTGCCCGGGCATATACCCGCTCGACAAAACCCGGACTCCGGGCCTGGATCACCGCGACATTCCGTTCGTTGTAGGTCAGCACGCCTACCGCTTCAAGACTGGAAGCCTGAACGCCACGGGTAACGGTGGCCAGACGAAGCCCCAGGTTCTGCGTCACGCTCGCATCGATTTGCACGGAAGCTGTGTCCTGAGCACTGTCGGCGTAGCGCGGCACCAGTTCCATGTCCATGAAAGGCGACTTACCGGGCTTATCGAACTTTTGTTGCGGGTACATCGGGTCGTACCAATACAAGGTCTTGCGCTCGTCCTGGGTCACGGAGCCTGGAACAAGGGGCTCTGCTCGATGGGCAAACCAGTAACCGCTGACACCGCCCAGGACTAATGCACCGCCAACCCATAGAACACCTACAAAACGCTGAATGTTCATTGGCCGGCCTCCCCATAGGCGAAATACAGCCGAGCACTGATCAGCGCTTTCTGTTCGTTGACATCGATCTGTTTCAGGCGCGCCTCGATCAATTCACGCCGGGCGGCGACGACCGCCGACAAGTCACTTTTGCCCGCCCGATAACTGGCCAGGGTCAATTCGGCCTTTTCTTTGGCGAGCGGCAACAGGTTCTCCTGTTGACGCCGCACAGCACGGTCCAGCCGTTGATAGTCGGCCAGTTGTTCTTCCAGCTGCTGGGTTTGCTCACGGGTTAACGCTTCGCGTTCGGCCGCCAGTTGATTCAGTTCAGCACGTTTGGCAGCGATCTTCGGGTTCTGACGGGTATCGGGAAACAGCGGTAGATCAAAGGTGAATTGCACGCTGACCATGTCGCCAAATTCCCGACCGCGCCGCTGATAATCGAGCTCCCAACTCCAGTCGGACCGTTTGTCAGCCTCCGCTTCACGGACTTTGGCCTGAGCCTCGCGGGTCAATGGCGCAAATGCAGCCAATGCAGGGTGATGCTCAAGCTTGTTCACGTAACCCGACGCATCGATGGGCCATTGCGGCCAATTTCCGACCGGTTGTTCATTGGCGGCGGGACCAATCCAGCGCTTGAGTAGCGCGCGAGCTTGTGCGCGTTGAAACAGTAATTGGTCCTGCTGCTCTTCCAGTTGCGCCGCTTCCTGCTTCGGTGTCACCGCATCGGCAGGCTGAGCGCGCCCGCTGGCGATCTGCGCACGAACGGTGTCAGCCAACAATCGATTCTCGCGGTAAAACTCCTGGAACAGCGTCTGTTTCAACTCCACCGAATAACTGCCGATCCAGGCCATCGCCGTGGCCTGTCGCACGTTCAAACGTTCGACACGACCTTGCGCAGCGGCCAGCTCAACGGCGGCCTCAGCGACGTCGATACGTGCCCGACGTTTGTCGCCATTGGGCATTTCCTGCATCACACCGACCATCTGCATGGTCATGAAGTCGTGATCCAGCGTCCCGCGATCGGGACCACCCACCGGGAAGTTCTGTACCCCCAGCAGCAGCTTGGGGTCGGGCAACTCACCGGCAGGAATGGCGGCGCTTCGTGCTGCCTGGAGTTTTTCGGCCTGGGCTGTGAGGGATGGCGCGTTGTCATCCGCCAGCCGAAGGGCTTCATCGAGAGTCAATGGCGCAGCAACGCACGGCAAAGCCAGCACGCTTGCCGCCAGCGCAGCCAATAGCGACCACCCTGCGCGAAAGCACATGGAGTTCATGTTCACAATTCCTGTGATGATCCGCTGCGCGCTTTCAAAGGGCGCGCAGCAACGCCATTCCGCATGGGTGGAATGGGGCTCAGCGTCGAACAGGAATCAGCTGCGAGGGGGGCGCCAAACCCCGGGCGGGGTTTGAACAGGCAGTGCGTCTACAAAAAACGAGGCTACGATGGGGCTGAAAAGGGTGATTGGAGGTTGGGCGATGGTGACTTGCAGCATGCCACCGGTTTTGCATTCCTGACCGGGTTTACAGGGTTTGCCATGCTCGGACGGGCGACTCATGTCTTGGCAGCAGTCTTTATCCATGTCGACCATCATTGCCATGCCCATGGTTTTCATCGGGCAAGGTTCTGCAGGAGCCTGAACGCCCGCCATTCCACTAACGGGAAGCGCGAAGCTGATCAGGAAGGCGAGGCAAAACCGCAAATAACGTTTCATGGGCTGGAGTCTAGACACAGCAATCGATGCTTACAACGACAGCTGGCTGAAAAGCGCATCTGTCTTTGCAAGAACGGTTTTGCGATAGCCCCCTAGACTTCAGACACACACTCAAACACACGCAGGATGGGCTAGCCGACCAGAGCCCGGTGTTCAGATGAGGACTTGATGTGAAAAAAAATCCCGCAAGCATCCGCTCTGATCCGTTACGTATTCCACGAACAGTCTGGGCGCTGGGTTTTGTCAGCCTGTTCATGGACCTGTCTTCAGAACTGGTGCACAGCCTGCTGCCGATATTTCTGGTCACGACCTTGGGCGCGAGCGCGTTGACCGTCGGGGTGATCGAGGGCATCGCCGAAGCGACCGCGATGCTGACCAAGATCTTCTCCGGCGCCATCAGCGACTTTATCGGCCGGCGCAAAGGCCTGCTGTTGATGGGCTACGGTCTGGCCGCCTTGTCGAAACCGCTCTTTCCCCTCGCGCACTCGGTGGATGTGGTGTTCACCGCGCGTTTTCTGGATCGCATCGGCAAAGGCATTCGTGGCGCGCCGCGAGATGCGCTGGTCGCCGATATCGCCCCCGCCGAAATCCGTGGCGCCTGCTTTGGCTTGCGCCAATCGATGGACACCGTGGGTGCCATTCTGGGTCCGATTCTGGCCATCGTGCTGATGCTCTGGCTCGGGCAGATCCATCTGGTGTTGTGGTTTGCGGTGATCCCGGCGGTGATATCGGTGGCGATGATTGTCGGCGGGGTCAAAGAGCCGACCACTGTCGCTGGCGAACGCGCCTTCCGCTCGCCTATCCACTGGAAAGTCCTGCGCGACTTCTCGCGCGATTATTGGTGGGTGGTGATTGTCGGCGGGCTCTTCACACTGGCCCGTTTCAGCGAAGCCTTTTTGGTATTGAAAGCACAGCAAACAGGTCTGACGGCCACTTGGGTGCCGATGGTGATGGTGGTCATGTCACTGCTTTATGCCGTATCCGCCTACCCTGCCGGCTGGTTGTCCGACCGGATCAGCCGCACCAAAGTGCTATGCATCGGCATCGTCCTGCTGATCCTGGCAGACCTGTTGTTGGCGCATGCGGACTCGATCATGACCATGCTGGTGGGCGTGGCCCTGTGGGGCCTGCACATGGGCTTCAGCCAGGGCATTCTCGCGACGCTGATCGCCGACACCGCACCGGAACACCTCAGGGGCACGGCGTTCGGCCTGTTCAATTTGATCAGCGGCGTGTGCCTGTTGATCGCCAGTGTGCTCGCAGGCGCGCTGTGGGAGACCTCGGGCTCGGCCAGCACTTTCATCGTCGGGGCGGTGCTGGCGGCTGCGGCGTTGTTGTTGCTTCTGTTGCGTAAGCCTTAGTCCCACCGCAACCGCTAACCTGAGCCCGGAACGATCAATTGGCAAGCGCCAGGATTGAGCGAGTAACTTGGTGCCAAAAACATCTTAATGGAGCAAACGATGCAGACGATTAAAGTAGGGCCCAGCGGTTTGAATCAGCTTCGTGAGTCTTTGAGTGAAGCAGGACTTCCTTACGATGATATAAGCGAACCGGGGCTGCAGTTTTTCCGCTTCGAGGTGAATGGAAACCGGGTTGCTTATGGAGGGCTGGAAGGTTCTGGCCCTGATCTATTGCTTCGTTCAATGGTCGTTTGTAAGACCTGTCGTGGCGAGGGGCTGGGTAAAGCCGTGTTGTCTGAACTGGAACGCTATGCAATCTCCCAAGGCGCAGTCCGACTCCACTTGCTGACCCAAAGCGCGGCTGATTTTTTTGCAGCCAATGGCTATGAATTGCTCGATAGGGGTGAAGCGCCTGTCGTAATCAGCCAGACAGCTCAGTTCAAGCACCTGTGCCCTGCGTCGGCGAGCTATCTACGAAAAACTTTATAGGCTCTCCTTGATACCTCTCTGAGACTGAACAGTGCAGTCAGCCGTTCACACCGACGTATTGAGCGCCACCGCCGCACGAATCAGCGCCTTCAACGCCTCTTCATCAACCCTCTCGCCCTCATGAATATCAATGGCACGTCGGGTGTTGCCTTCAAGGCTGGCGTTGAAGAGACCTGAAGGATCCTCCAGCGAAGCCCCCTTGGCGAAGGTCATCTTTACGACATTCTTGTATGTCTCACCGGTGCAGATGATGCCGGCGTGCGACCACACCGGAACCCCTCTCCACTTCAATTCCTCGACCACTTCAGGGTCGGCCTGCTTGATCAGCGTTCGAACCCGAGCGAGGGTCTCACCCCGCCAGTCAGTCAGCGCCTTGATTTTTGCGTCTATCAGTACAGAGACGGAGCCTCCCTCCTCGCCGTCTTTTGGGTCGATCTTCTTCATGATGGTTGTCACTCCTCAGGGTGGGCCCCGGTAGGACCGGGCCAACATACATTCATGCTTATGCGTTATAGCACTGGTTCACAATGGATATATCCGCGATCCGGCATTCGGCTACCGTCAACGTATATGACTTGATTACACAGGCTCTGCGCCTGTGCATTGAGACCCCCACACACGAGGAAACCATGATGATTGCCCACAAAGCGGTCGCTGTTTTACTGGCCTTGCTCAGCCCTGCCTTTCTGACATTGACCGCCCTGGCCGAGGAAGCGGGTTTTATTGCCGCCACCTCATCCGGACTCAACTGGAAACCTGCGCCGGCGGTGGGACCTGGCGCAATGATTGCCGTGATCGAAGGTGACCTGAAAGCCGCCGAGCCCTTCACCCTGCGCTTGAAGCTGCCGGCCAATACAAAAATCGGCGTGCATACCCATCCCGTGACCGAACGCGTAACCGTTATCTCGGGCACCTTCTACTTCGCCACCGGAGACACATTCGATCCGGCACGGGCCAAGGCCTATCATCCGGGTGACACCCTGATCATTCCTGTCGGCATGTCGATGTTCGGCGCCAGTCGAGAACAGGAAACCGTGCTTCAACTCCACGGCACAGGGCCTTGGGGGATCACTTACCTCAACCCGGCGGACGATCCCAGGAACAAAAAAATGCAGTGAGCGCTAGCCAGGCACAATGAATCAATCATGCCTGGCCACCGCACTGTCACCCCTGCGAGACACTTTTGAAGTCCGGCAACAGGCTTTTGGCTGGCGTCGCTGAAGGCACAGCAACAATCTTCTTCGGCTGAATAGTGTTGGCTGGAGATAGTGTTCGGCCGGATGCCCCTCATCGCAGCGGCCGGTAAAGGTTGGCTTACTGGTCCAGTATGAAAGTTGCCAGGGTTTGCAGATCGTCCAGGCTTAACTGCGTAAAAGGCGGCATTGGGATATCCCCCCATTTGCCGGCACCACCGTGCTGAATGCTGGACGTTACCTTGGCCAGTGCCTGCGGGTCATTGGCATACTTGGCAGCCACATCGTGAAAGGCCGGGCCTACGACCTTATGATCGATCGCGTGGCACGACAGGCAGGAGTTGCTCTGGAACAAGGCCATGGAATCGACTTTTGCTACAGACGTCGCCGGGGGTTGGCCCGCCGACGGGTTCGAGGCAGCCTGCACATCGGCATCGCTCGCATGGGCACTACCGTAGGTCACCGCAAGGTAGGCGCCGATAATCTTCACATCCTGATCGCTGATCGGAGCACCGTACACGTGCTGCATCTTGCTCGCTTCACCAGTCCACTGAGCCAAGGTCATGCCAGGAGGCTGGAAGTTGATGTAATCGGCTGAGTGGCAGGTGGAACATTTCTGCTGGGCCAACGAGTAGCCAGGCAGCGCACTGGGCTTGAATGCAGCTGTTTCGGGCGGCAACGTGATCGATAGTGGCGCTGCGCTAGCCATGGCAGCCAAGAAAACCTGAGCCGCGCACAGCAAGGTGGTCATACGTTTCATGCGGGCCCCCTCAGGCGACGGTCACGTGGCTGGTTTCTATTACGTTGCGGCGGTAGCCACCGGGGTTCCAGTCGGCTTGCAGCGGTTGCGTCTCGCCCGCACTGTTACTGGCTCGCACCATCAACTGTGTGGCGCCCTTGCTGGTAAAGGTGATCGGTAGCGTCCACTCACGGAAGGAGAAACGACCAAGATCCTGACCAAGCCTGGCTTCGCGCCAACTTTTGCCGCCATCGATCGATATTTCAACCTTGTTGACCCCAACGCCGCCGTCGAACGCAATGCCCTTGAGCACCACGCTTTTTTTCAGCGGCAGCACATCGCCGTGTTTGACGCTGGTGATGAAGCTGCGCACCGGCAACCTGGAAATCGGCTGAGTCTGCGCCGCAGTGGTGCCGGGGGCGATGCAAAAACAATCGTTGTCCGGAACGCGGTAACCTTTAGCCATGAAGAAACCGTCATAGGTGTGGTCGACGACTTCGATCTCACTCAGGTGCTTGACCCAATACGTACCGAAATAACCTGGCACCACCAGACGTATCGGGTAACCGTTGAGGAATGGCAGGTCGGTACCGTTCATCGACCAGGCGATCATTGGCCCGCCATCCATGGCATGACTGATGTCCAGGGCCTTGATGAACTCCGGCGTACTCGGCAGCACTGGCCTATCGAGCCCACGGAATGTCGCTTGCCTGGCGTCGGCTTTCACACCCGCCTTTTCCAAGACCGCCTTGAGCGACACCCCCACCCAGCGGGCATTACCCATTGAGCCATTGCCCAACTGAGCGCCGAACACGCGCGGCATCGAGAAGCCACGGCTATTCCCCGAACACTGATTCACGGCCACCACCTCTACCGGTTCGGCGAGGGCCTTGAGTTCTGCAAGCGACAGTGACAGCGGCGTGTTGACTGAGCCCTTGATCGTCAAACGGTAGCTGTCCGGATCGATGCTGGTAGGGAAATTGGGCAAGTGATAACGCACGAAAAAGGCGTCATTCGGCGTAATGGGCCCTAGGTTGAAGACAGGGAATGGGGTCTCCAGATGCGGTGGGCGAGTGGTCACCAGGGTCAACGGTCGTTTTTGCGGGTATTGCACCAGCGGCCGCGGGCCAGCAGCGAAGGTCACGTCTTCGGCGTTTTCGTCGGCCGCCTTGGTATCGTCGGCTGCCTTGGTCTCGTCGGCTGCCTTGGCGAGGCTTGCCAACGGAGAGGCCGCCAAAGCCAGAGTGAAGGCATCGCGTAGAATGCGTCGGCGACTCGGCTCGCTGTTATCTACAAAACTGAACTTCATTCTGCACTCTCTATGATTGTTCTACTGAGATGCAACTGACAGCCTCCCATCAGGGCAGAGAGGCATCGGACTTAATGTGTAAGTGGAATTTCGCTTAACTGTTCACCGTCGGTGAGTGAGTCAGTATTGTCACGCGCAAATCGACTGCTTTTCATTGAGCGTCAGTGATTTAACATTTGATGACAGAGGCTGCTACATAGGTGGTATAGCGAGCTCGCATCAGAACAATGCTTTGAGGCACTGATGCGTAGCTCAGGAATATCAGGTGACCGTGCCCGACCCAAACCTCACGTATTGCATCCTCCGGCCATTGCCGAAGCCTTGTTCGGCAAGGGATACACCGGTGTCGTCGGGTTCGAGGGCTGGGCCAGCGGCGACAGCGAAGCGGCACTTGAACGCCCTTCACGCTGGATTGAAATGCCGCTCAGGCAAAGCCATTACAGCTACGACGCTCTCTTTGTAGCAGCTGTCGAGCTTGCGAGGCTGCGAAGCAGTCGTGATTCTGGCTGACGCGGTCTGACTGACACACCGCGACTTCTGGTTTTACGACTGCTGCGCAGCCGATCGCAGCCTCGCAAGCTCGACAGCTCCTACCGGGCGCCTTCGCACCGTTCGGGCGACTTACTCCTCAAAGCGCCCCGTGGCGTCACGATCGCGCTCGTATCGTCGCGTAAGCGGAAACGGCGGCAACCAGGATTCGCGACGGACGATCCAGCTTTCGTAGGTAGGTGTCAGTTGGTCAGGGGCATCCAGGGATCCCAGGTTCACTTCGATTTCGTCGCCGGTGCGGGCGAAAACGGACGAGCCGCAGCGGGGACAGAAAAACCGTCCGGCGTAGTCGCGTGTTTCGCCCTCGATCGTCACCGCGTCCTGAGGGAATATCGCGGAGGCGTGAAACAGAGCCCCATGATGTTTGCGGCAATCGAGACAGTGGCAAAGGCCGACCCGGTACGGGAGTCCCGATGCCTCGATCCGGACGTTGCCGCACAGGCAACCGCCGGTGAATCGGTCCATGCTGCGTCTCCTCTGATCAAGCGACGGTTGTGACTTTGCAAACTGTGAAAATAGTAGCGAAGCCACGGCCATGGGTCGACTAATCTGAGTAGAGCACCAGCACAAACACGCCTCTAGCCTCAGGGGAAACGGGATGACCGGAAAAACAGCGCGCCAGTGTTCGTCATGGGTCCTGCCCTCCCTGCTCGCGATCAACCTGGCGCTGATGGCGGGATGTGCAGGCAAAGCTTCCACGGCTCACTATTCAGCCTCAAATACAGGCTCAAACTGCTACGCAAAAGCGATACCCACTGCCGGCGAGGGCGGCCTGGCTTGGGGCGATACCTTGAGCATGGCTCGCAAAAAATCCATGGATAATTGCATTCGTTATGCTGGCCGATCCGGGGGTACGCCCAATACCTGCCAGGTGGTGTTGTCGGAGTGCAAAAATTAATAGAGCGTCATCGAAACGGTCCATTCTGTTCGCGGTCAATCACTGAACAAACGCCCGTCGGTCATGAACGAGGGCACTGAATAACACGCCAATTCTGGAGAACCAAGATGATCATCAAGAACACGATCTGTCTCTGGTACGACGGCACCGCGCTGGATGCCGCGACGTTCTACGCCGAGACGTTCCCGGACAGCGCCGTGGGCGCTGTCCTTCGCGCGCCTGGCGACTATCCGGCGGGTAAACAGGGCGATGTCTTGACGGTGGAGTTCACAGTGATGGGTATCCCTTGTCTGGGGCTGAACGGCGGGCCGGAGATCAAGCACAACGAGGCTTTCTCGTTCCAGGTTGCGACCGACGACCAGGCCGAAACCGACCGCTTGTGGAACGCGATCGTCGGAAACGGCGGCCAGGAAAATGTATGCGGCTGGTGCAAGGACAAGTGGGGACTGTCGTGGCAGATCACTCCACGCGTGCTGACCGCCGCCATAGCCAATCCTGATCGAGCGGCGGCCAAGCGTGCGTTCGACGCCATGATGGGGATGGGCAAGATCGACATCGCTGCGATTGAAGCGGCTTTGAAAGATTAACCAGCGCTGCAGCCCTGCCATACTGTTCAACATGACCCGTGCAACCTTCCGCTTCTACGAGGAGCTCAACGATTTCCTGCCGGCCGACCGGCGGCGGCAGTCCTTCACCTGCGAGTGCGCACGCGGGGCGACGGTCAAGCACATGATCGAAGCGCTCGGAATACCGCACACCGAGGTCGAGCTGGTGCTGCTCAACGGCGAGTCGGTGGGCCTGGAGCGGGTGATTTTCGACAATGACCGGCTGGCGGTGTATCCCAAATTCGAAGCGCTGGACATCAGCCCGCTGCTCAAGGTTCGTGCGCAACCTTTACGGGTGCTGCGCTTTATCGCTGATGCGCACCTTGGCGGGCTGGCAAACCTGCTGCGCATGAGCGGCTTCGACACCCTCTACGACAATGGCTTCGAGGACGGCGAGATCGCCGAGATCGCAGCGCAGCAAGGACGCATCGTGCTAACCCGCGACCGCGAACTGCTCAAGCGGCGGATCATCAGCCACGGCTGTTACGTGCATGCCCTGAAACCGTCGCTGCAGCTGCGCGAATTGTACGAGCGCCTGGACCTGGCGCGTAGCGCGCGACCATTCAGCCTGTGCCTGCATTGCAACCTGCCGCTGCACGAGATCAGCCCGGAATTGGCCCGGTTGCAGGTGCCGCCCCGCGTTGGCGCCCTCTATTCACACTTCCTGCGCTGCGATGCCTGCCAACGGATTTACTGGGAGGGTGCGCACTGGCGCAGCATGTGTGCACTGCTGGCACCTCTGCTGGGCCAATAGTCGAGCGCATCGGGACGGCTGCCAGGGAAACTGGCTTTTGCGGGGTCTTCGCCTATGCAAACCCGAGGAATGACAGGATAACCACGACGATCACAACTACCCCGACGATGTAGATGATGTTGTTCATGAAATCCACCTCTCAACCTGGACAGGACTGCGTTAGAAAGACAAGACACTGCACCTTTGCCGGGAAAACACATCGGCTGCGCCGCACACTATTTTTGCGAGCGACGATTTGAGTACAGCCAGACTGCCCTGGCTTACCGTTACCGGGCGGGATTGACGCGTGTGCCGTGCGCCAATCCCGCCCTTCCTAGTTCTGACCACCCGACAACGGTGGGGTTCGCGGCGGGATCAATCGCTTCGTCCTCGTCGACTCAAACGCCGAAGCCAAGCGCAGCAGCGTCGAGTCGTCATAGGCCCTACCGGCGAAGGTCAGCCCGACGGGCATGCCGATGTCCGGCATGATTCCCATCGGCACCGTGACCGTGGGAACACCCAGGTGGCGGATGGCGAGGTTGCCGTTGGCGACCCAGACACCGTTACTCCATGCGATGTCCGCAGACTTCAGATCGACATCGGCATTCGCCGGCCCGACGTCGGCCACCGTCGGGAAGATCACTGCGTCGAGCCCCAACCGATCCATCCAGTCCTCAAGATCGATACGGCGCGTCTGCTCAAGGCCGCGCAGCCCGTCCGGCACCGTGGGGATCTGGTCCCAAGGCGTGATGCCGCGCTCGGCCATCCGCACATACTCGTCCATGCCAGCGGCAAGGTCGCCCTCACGATTGGGCAGCGTCCCCGGGTCGTGCGGGAAAATCAGCGGCCCGTTCACATCGACCAGGCGATTGAGTTCTGGATCGCCGTTGGCCCGCAGAAAATCGTCGAACGCCCAGGCTGTCAGATCCCACAACTCATGGTGAAGGAACTCTTTGGAAACCAGGCCGCGGTTGAACACCGTCGGTGCACCAGGACGATCGCCTTCGCAATTGGAGACCAGCGGAAAATCGACCTCGACCACTTCGGCCCCGCAGGCTTCGAGTGCCTTGCGAGCCTCTTCCCAGAGCCCGATCACGGAAGGACGGGTGTTGATTCGCTGCCCCGTCGGACCACCGATACCCGGCGCATCGCTCGTGCCCGCTTCGGGATCCGCGTTGATGTACATACGAGGAACGCCGAAGCGTTTTCCGGCGAGGGCATCGGTATTTGCGGCAAGCGCCCCATAGGAAGCGGGACGCACCGAGGCGACACTCGGGATGGGCACCCAGGGTTGCATCCGCCACAGATCGCCCCGTGTGTCGGGATCATCCGCCACCACCACGTCGAGCACTTCGAGCAGGTCGGCCATGGTTCTGGCAAACGGCACGACAACGTCCATGGTCGGCGTCAACGGCCAGTTCCCGCGCACCGAGATCACGCCGCGCGAAGGCGTATAGGCACACAAACCATTGTTCGACGCCGGGCCACGTCCGCTCGACCAGGTTTCTTCAGCGAGGCCGAATGCCGCGAAACTCGCGGCGGTTGCAGTACCCGCGCCGTTCGATGAGCCCGAGGCGAAGGGTGCGGTGAGATAGGCAGCGTTGTACGGGCTCTCCGCACGACCGTAGACCCCGCGTTGCATGCCGCCGTTGGCCATGGGCGGCATATTGGTCTTGCCCAGGCAAATCGCGCCAGCGGCACGAAGCCGTTCGATGGTGAACGCATCGCGATAAGCAATCAGGTTCGCGAAGGCGGGACTTCCGGAGGCTGCGGTGAGCCCTTTCACCAGATAACTGTCCTTGGCCGTATAGGGAATGCCATCGAGCGGCCCCAGCGTCTGGCCCTTGGCCCGACGGGCATCGGATGCCTGCGCTTCCTTGAGCGCATCGGGGTTGCGAACCACCACTGCGTTGAGGGCGGTGGGCGTGTCAGGGCCGTCGTAGGCGTCGATTCTGGCGAGATAGGCCTGAACCAGTTCAACCGCCGTCGTCTGGCCCGATTCGAGCGCAGCACGCAGTTGGGCAATGGAAACCTCGGTGACCTCGATCATGCTGTTACCGCCGGCGGGTGATGGGTGACTGGATGTTGGGCTCAAAGACATCACTTATCTCAAAAAGGGTTTTCATAGTGGCTCTCGTTGCACTGCATTAGCGCGATCGATTACTCACAATACGTGCTTAACCTGCGATCAATACGCGGTGAGCATGCTGTACCCGTGATTTTGCATGAGATTAGAGCAAGAGCCCACTCCATGAACGGCCCGGCGTCTCGGTGAGGGTCGTAAACCGAGACCACAGAGCGCCTGAGGAAACTGCCACTGCGATGCATGCCCCAACGGCTGCACGGTCTATCCGGCGCTGCAGAACCTGTGGGAGCGAGCCTGCTCGCGATAGCGGTGGATCAGTCGACATCAACTGGAATGACTGACGGCAATCGCGAGCAGGCTCGCTCCCACAGGGATCAGGTGCATTTTCGGTTTTGTTTGTGGCTACATCTCAACCTGCGTGCCCAGCTCGATCACGCGATTGAGCGGCAACTTGAAGTATTTGAGGTTGCTGTTGGCGTTCTTCAGCAAGAACGCGAACAGGCTTTCGCGCCAACGGGCCATGCCAATACGCTTGGTCGGGATGACAGTCTCCCGGCTGAGGAAATACGTGGTGCGCATCGGGCTGAAATCCAGCTCTTTCAAATGGCACAGGCTCAACGCCAGAGGGACGTCGGGCTCCTCGATAAAACCAAAGTGCAGACTCACTCGAAAGAATCCTTCACCAAAAGCCTCGACTTCGAATCGCCGGTCCGCCGGCACACGCGGACTGTCTTCAGACACCACGGTAAGCAACACCACCTGCTCGTGCAGCACCTGGTTATGCAACAGGTTGTGCAAGAGGGCATGAGGGACCGCATCCGCCCTGGCCGTCAGAAATACCGCGGTACCCTGCACACGATGAGGGGGTTGCGAGCCGATGCTGCTGATGAACAACGGCAGCGGCAGCGAGGTTTCGTCCAGCCGCTCGACAATGATCTTTCGGCCCCGTTTCCAGGTGGTCATCAATATGAACAGGGCAATACCGGCAATCACCGGGAACGCACCGCCCTGGAAGATCTTCGGAGCGTTGGCAGCGAAGTACAGGCTGTCCACCAAGAGAAAACCCAAGAGCATCGGAATAGCCAGCCAACGAGGTGTTTTCCAAAGCAGCAATGCAACAGCCGAGGACAGAATGGTGGTAATCAGCATGGTGCCCGTCACCGCCACACCATAAGCCGCCGCCAGTGCACTGGACGATTCAAAACCGATGACCAGCAACACGACGCCGACCATCAGCGCCCAGTTCACCATGCCGATGTAAATCTGCCCCTGCTCCTGACTGGAGGTGTGCTGGATAAACATACGAGGCACGTAACCCAGCTGGATGGCCTGGTGAGTCAGTGAGAATGCCCCGGAAATCACGGCTTGGGATGCGATGATGGTGGCCAGTGTCGAGAGCGCAACCATCGGCAGCAGCGCCCAGTCAGGTGCCAATAGATAGAACGGATTACGTACCGCTTCAGGGTTCCCGAGGATCAGCGCGCCTTGGCCAAAGTAGTTAAGTACCAGGCCGGGGAGCACCAGGATGAACCAGGCACGAGCAATGGGTTTGCGACCAAAATGGCCCATATCGGCATACAGTGCTTCAGCACCAGTCAATGCCAACACGACGGCGCCCAGAATGGCGATGCCAATGCCCGGATGGACCACGAAAAATTTCACCGCCCACGCAGGATTCAGCGCTTGCAGAACTTCCGGCCGTTGCAAGATGCCGTAAATGCCGAGTACCCCCAACACCACAAACCACAGCACCATGACCGGGCCAAACAAGATGCCGATACGAGCCGTGCCATGTTTCTGTATCAAGAAAAGTACTACCAGGACGACAAGGGACAGCGGAACCACCCAATGCTCAATGCCATCAAACGCAAGCTCTAACCCTTCAACCGCAGAGAGCACCGAGATGGCCGGGGTGATCATGCTGTCCCCGTAAAAAAGTGCCGCGCCAAACAGGCCAAGCAACACCAGCACCCTGCTCATTTTGGGATACGGCGCCGCAGCCCGACGTGCCAGTGCCGTCAAGGCCATGATGCCCCCTTCGCCCTGGTTGTCGGCACGAAGGATAAACAGCACATACTTGATCGAGACGACCCAGATCAGTGACCAGAAGATCAACGACAGAACGCCCAGTACACCGTCGTGATTGGCCTGGACTCCGTAATGACCGGCGAACACTTCCTTGAGGGTGTAAAGAGGGCTGGTGCCGATATCCCCATAAACCACGCCCACCGCGGCGATGAGCAAGCCCACTCCCGAGGTTTTGGAATGGGATTCTTCATGGGCCGGGATCGCTGTTTCGCTCACGGGTAGCTTCTCGATAAGGAGGAAGGATTGCAATGTCAGTCAGTTTAGCGAAATCCATGTGGGGAGCGGCGGTGCGACAATTCGACTTGCTCGCGAAAGTCGCCTGACACACCGCTTTCGCGAGCAAGTCCGCTCCAACAGGTTTCGCGCCTTAACTGACTGGAATCAGGAAAAATTACAGGCATATTCATGATCAAAAAAACGCGGCAAGTATCGTCGCGAGGGAGAATATCGACCGTAAAGAATTCGTAAAATTGTACGGGCAGCCCCCTCCCCCAATGATCATCAAGCGATTCACCCCTATTTTGCCGTCCCGCCACGAGGTTTATAGAACAGGAACTTCCGGGTCTCAGCCGTCTTGGTGTATTTCTTCGCCCAGGCGGGTTTCACCGTTCTGTCGTGGAAATACAAGGCACCATGGGTTCGGTCCGTGAGTTGCTTGTTGAGCGCCTTGCGCGCGATTTCCTTGGCGAGGGCATATTCGTCGTCTTCCTTTACCTGATCTGCACGTCCGTCGCACCACCATGAAAACTGGCAGGAGCCCGTTTCAGAGCCTTGCTTGACCACGGCGCACACCGTATCGGGAAACCCACCATGGCCGAGCCGGTTCATGACCACGCTGGCGACGGCTTCCATGTTGGCAGGTGCAACACCTTTGGCTTCCCAATAGATACTGCGTGCAAAGCAGGTGATTGCATCGTCCAGAGGGGCTGCGCCTGCCGGATCGACCGCCTGCGCTTCGGAGGGGGTGATGACTGCGGACTTGGGCACCGGGAGTTCGCTGTCCTTCTCGGCGGCTTTCTGCTCCAGGACCTGCGCCTTGTCTTCGGCCACTTCCTGTTTTTGCTCTTGCTCAGTCGCCAACACCTGGCTGCACAGAAGGATGATTGCGAAGCAGGTGAGTACCCAATGTAATCGCATGATCGATCCTTCCGATGACACTGGCTTGGGCAATGAAACGGCGATGTTGTAGCGCTGACCTGCTGTGATTGTAGTCGTCGCACGTCATTCCAGCCGTCTGACAATAAATGCATGTCGGCGCAAAAAGGCATTGCGTGCGCAGGGGGGAAATCGCGCATCATGGGCAAAGGGGGCGTTCTCAATTAGTTTCCCCGCCGCGCCGGGTCTGCTGTTGTGCAGGGCAAGGCGCGAGAAGCGTAGTTTGGTCATTCCAAATAAGCTTCGAGCAACGCAGCCCTGCACAACAGCAGGCCCGGCCCTTCGGGTTGTGCCTTAAAGCGGGCCAGGCTGCGTTGCAGGCCTTGGAAAGGGAACAACCATTCCCAGCGGCCTACGCCTTGCCTGGCCCGCTTTAAGGCGACAACGCGGCGGGGAAACTAATTGAGAACGCCCCCCTAGTCCGTTCAAGGGAGATTTTCATGCGCAGCCTGTCATCCGTTTTGCATCTCGCCGTGTTGTCATTCGGGCTGATGTTCAGCGTCGCCGCCTTGGCAGCCGAGGAAACGCAGCTGGTCGAGTCGATCAACGTTTACCGCAGCCAGGTGCAGCGCTGCGGCGGCCAGGCGTCTTCGGAGTTGCCGCCGCTGGCGAGCGATCCGCGGCTGGTCCTGTCCGCCAACAGCATCGGTGATTTGCAGCAGGCACTGGCCCGCGCGGCGTATCCGATGGTCAATGTGCAGGCGATCAGCCTCTCGGGTCCGCGTGATGCGCCGTCCGCCATGAAGGCGATTCAGGAGAGCTTCTGCCAAGTGGTGCTGGACCCGCAATTCGTCGACATCGGCGTCAGCCGCAATGGCCGTGAATGGCGCATTGTGCTGGCGCGTCCGCTGTTGACCGGGCGTTTGGGTGATTGGCAGGCGGAGGGACAGAAACTGCTTGAAGCGATGAACAGCGCCCGCGCTCAGACGCGCCAGTGCGGCACCCAAGCCTTTGCCGCCACGACGCCGCTGGCCTGGAACGCCACACTGGGCTCCGCGGCCGAGACCCACAGCCGCGCCATGGCCAACAATAACTATTTCGATCACAAGGACCGCGACGGTCGCACGCCGGGTGATCGGGCTGAACTGGCGGGTTATGCGGGCCAGCAGGTCGGCGAAAACATCGCCGCCGGGCAAGACACTGTGCGCAAAGTGGTCGATGGCTGGCTGGCCAGCCCGGGCCATTGCGCCAACCTGATGAACCCGCAATTTCGTGAGCTGGGTGCGGCCTATGCGGTGGACCCGAAGAGTGACGCAGGCATTTACTGGACGGCGATGTTCGGGACGCCGTGAAGGCTTGAATCGACCGTTGAAAAAGGAATCATCATTTGAATAAAGCCCCCTCTTCGACCGTCGAACAGGACCTGTCGAAGCCTGACGCCATCAGCTTGCGGGAAGCGTTCCTGTTCTGGCTGAAACTCGGCTTCATCAGTTTCGGCGGGCCGGCCGGACAGATCTCGATCATGCACCAGGAGTTGGTGGAGCGCCGACGCTGGATCTCGGAACGGCGCTTTCTGCATGCCCTCAACTACTGCATGTTGCTGCCCGGACCGGAGGCTCAGCAACTGGCGACCTACATCGGCTGGCTGATGCACCGCACGTGGGGCGGCCTGATTGCCGGCGCACTGTTTGTGCTGCCTTCGCTGTTCATCCTGATCGCGTTGTCCTGGGTGTACATCGCCTTTGGCGAAGTGCCGGTGGTGGCCGGGCTTTTTTATGGGATCAAGCCTGCCGTGACCGCCATTGTGGTGCAGGCGGCCCACCGGATCGGCTCGCGGGCCCTAAAGAACAACTGGCTGTGGGGCATCGCCGCGGCTTCATTCACGGCCATCTTCGTGTTCAATGTGCCGTTCCCGTTGATTGTGCTGGGCGCCGCCATCATCGGTTATGTCGGCGGACGTCTGGCGCCTGAAAGGTTCCAGACCGGGGGCCACGGTGCTGCGAAAAAATCCTTCGGCCCAGCCTTGATCGATGACGATACCCCGCCTCCCGAACATGCCCGTTTCAACCGTTTTAAATTGCTGCGTCTGTTGCTGGTGGGTGCGGCTTTGTGGGTGTTGCCGATGGGCATTCTCACCACGCTGTTCGGCTGGGAAGGCACCCTGACCCAGATGGCCTGGTTCTTTACCAAAGCGGCATTGCTGACATTCGGCGGCGCGTACGCCGTGTTGCCTTATGTGTATCAGGGCGCGGTCGGCCATTATGGCTGGCTGACACCCACGCAGATGATCGACGGCCTGGCACTCGGCGAAACTACCCCCGGGCCGCTGATCATGGTGGTGGCCTTCGTCGGTTTCGTCGGCGCCTATGTTCAGCAGGTGTTCGGCCCTGATCATGTGTTCCTGGCCGGCGCCCTCGCCGCCACGCTGGTGACCTGGTTCACCTTTCTTCCATCGTTCCTGTTCATCCTCGCCGGCGGTCCGCTGGTGGAGTCGACGCACAACGAACTCCGGCTCACCGCACCGCTGACCGCAATTACTGCGGCCGTGGTCGGGGTGATCCTTAATCTGGCGTGTTTTTTCGGCTACCACGTGCTTTGGCCCAAAGGCTTCAGCGGCCGACTCGACTGGCCTTCGGCGCTGATCGCCATTGCGGCGGCCATCGCCTTGTTCCGCTTCAAGCGGGGTGTGATCGAAGTACTGATGGGGTGCGGGCTGATCGGGTTGGTGGTGCATTTGCTGCGCTAGTGCAGCAAACGTGATCAGTGAAGTTGTCGCTGCCTCTGCAGCTCGGTCTTCAGCCAGGTATCTGCCGGTTGTACGCCCGCCGGACAGCGCACTTCATAGGCGCGACCACTCACACTGCTTTGGGTGGCCGCCAGGTCGATGAAGTTTTCTGCGCTAGTGATCTTGTCCCTCTCTTCGAGATACTCAAGCTTCTTTTCCAGATGCGCCCGGGCCTGAGCGCCTGGGTATTCGCTCCCGTTGCGCACAAACCGGCACTCACTGTGCTCGACAAAGTCCAGCAAGCTGTTTATTTCCTGAGTGGCTTGAGGTGGGGTTTGCGCCTGTGCATTGAGCACCACTGCGGTCAGGCCGATACCCGCCGCGATCAACCAGTGGCTGACATGCCGAGTGAAACGTCCAGGCAGAACTCCCATGGTGACACCTCGCATGACTGACGGCAGATCAGAGCGGTGGTGCCCGCTCTGAAGGCTGGCGAGCAAGTATCAATCGTCGTCGCGGTCGTCGCGGTCCCGGTCGCGGTAACGACGGCGATCATCACGTCGGTCGTAATCCCGGTCATACCCTCGATCATCACGTTGGTCATAGCCTCGGTCATGGTCGCGACGGTATTCACGGCGGTGATCCCGATCGTACCTGTCATCATCTTCCCAGTGAGGAAAGCAGCCTCCCAACAAGAGAGTAGCTGCAATGGCCAGGGTCATTATCGCGGTGCGCTTCATTTGAACATCCTAAAAGCAAAGGTCAGAGCGGCGGGGATGAGTTGACGCTATCCACGAATTCAATCGAAGTGCGTGCAAACCGCAGGTACGACCTTCCAGATGCTCAATGATTCAGTTATCGCCAGGCCTTACAGCGTTCTTTGGCTGTTACCGATGGTTTTGGCTTTTTCGATGGCCCACTCCATCGCCGCTTCCATGTCCAGCAGATGCGGCGACGGGTGGTTGTCCTCAACGATGGCCGAACCGTCCGGCCAATAGACACCCATGAACATCTTCAGCGAGCCGTCTCTCAATATCTCGGCTTTAACCTCGATGCTGCATCCGTTCGATAGTGTTTCCGAGTGGATCATATGGCGCTCAGTCATGGCTGCATTCCTCCCGTCGTTGCTATCAGCGTAACCCATGCAGCACTGAGCGCGATGACGCTCAAGCGTCTATCTGCACCACCTCGATCCCCAGCTTTTGATAATCCTCGACATTGCCCGAGGCCACGTGACGTTCGGTGATCAGGGTATGCACGCGGTTGCAAGGCGCAACAACGAAAGGCTCCACCGCCCCCAGCTTGTCCGCGGTGGTGACGGCAACCACATGGGAAGCGCTGGCGAGCATCGCCTGCTTCACCGGCACCTCATCGAAATGCAGTGAGCTGATGCCGACTTCCGGATGAATGGCGCAGACCCCGGTGAACAGCAGATCGGCCTTGATGCCTTCGATCAACCGCAGGGTTTCATGGCCGCCGGAAGACATCGTCGCGGGATTGAGCTGACCACCGGCAACAATCACCGTGATGCCTTTGTATTCGGCCAGGGTGATCGCGATCATCGGCGACGCGGTAATGGCCGTGATGGAGATGTCAGCGGGCAGCGAGCGCGCGATCTGCAGCGTGGTGCTGCCGGAATCGAAAATCACAATCTGGCCGTTTTTGACCCGGCGTGCGGCGAGTTGGGCCAGACGGGTTTTCACCTCATCGGTTTCGCCAACCCGGGTGAAGTAATCCTTGCCCGTATCCTTGGGCCGCGGCAGTGCTCCGCCATGCACCCGCTGCACCAGCCCGGCGCTGGCCAGCTCCGACAGATCGCGACGAATAGTGTCTTCGGACACGGCGAAATGCTGGCTTAGCTCGGAGGCCATAACCTTGCCGTCGCGTTCGAGGATCAGCAGGATTTTTTGACGGCGCAACTGCGGGAGTTCGGCGATGGAATGCTCGGCTTGCATGGTTATGCCTGTTTTTGCGTGTTTATGCGAGATTAGCCAAACAGTGGAATGAACACAACCGGCATGGCAGCGCGGAACCTGTGGGAGCGAGCCTGCTCGCGAAGGCGGCGGCATACCCAGCATTGATGTCGACTGACACACCGCTTTCGCGAGCAGGCTCGCTCCCACATGGATTGCGCTTGACTGACTGGCATCAGGGGACCTTCTACTTTTTCACGACCCCATCACAACGCACTCACAATGAACTCGCGCAACCATTGATGCGCAGGGTCGCGATGAACACGCTCGGGCCAGAGCATCGACATCTCGTAACCCGGGACATCAAGCGGTGGCTCGACCACTTCCAACGCCCCCGCATCGCGAACCAGCCGCGACGGCAGCATCGCCACCATGTCGGTACTCTCCACCACCGACCGCACAAACAGGAAATGCGGGACGGAAAGCACCACCCGGCGCGTCATGCCCACCGCCGAAAGCGCCTGGTCGGTGACACCCTGAAACGCCCCACCATCCCGTGACACGATCACGTGGTCGAGTTCACAAAATTGCGCCAGTGTCGGTCGCTTTTTCAATAGCGGATGACCGGCACGGCCCACCAAAACATACTGCTCGGTAAACAACGCGCGACGCCGCAAGCCGGGGGGAGCGTCCTCGCTGGTGTGGAAAGCCAGATCGATTGCCCCCTGCTCCGCTTGCCTGGCGATCTGAGACGGAACCAGATCAAACACCGCCAAACGCGTATCAGGTGCTGTCGAACGCAGCCCGGCTAACGCAGGTAAAACGATAGTCGTCTCACCGTAGTCGGACGCCATGACGTTCCACGTCTGCCGGGCCTCGGCCGGATTGAAAGGACTGGCGGGCGACACGGCACGCTCCAGGGCTTCCAGGGCCTGACGCAACGGCTCGCGCAACTCATCGGCCCTGGCCGTGGGCCGCATGCCCCGTGGTCCTGGCAGCAACAGCGGATCACCGAAAATGTCCCTCAATTTGGCAAGATGAACACTCACCGACGGTTGAGACAAACTCAGGCGTTGCGCCGCACGGGTCACGTTGTGTTCCGAGAGCAAGACATCAAGGGTCAGCAACAGATTGATGTCCAGGCGTCGCAGATTATTCATGGTAATACCTGGCATATTGGTTATTCATTTCCAATATACCGGGTAACGTCCGATTCTGCTGACTCCTGACACCGGAGACTCAGCCATGAAAGTTCTGCTCGTTTATGCCCATCCCGAACCCAAATCGTTGAACGGTTCGCTCAAAGACTTTGCCGTCAAACGCCTGGAGGCCGCCGGCCACCAAGTGCAGGTCTCCGATCTATACGCGATGGACTGGAAAGCCTCGCTGGATGCCGATGACAGTCCCGGCCGGCCAGCCGAATCGCGGTTCAATCCTTCGCTGGACTCCAAACTTGCCTTCGAAGAAGGCCGGCAAAGCCAGGACATCGTCCTCGAACAGGAAAAACTGCTCTGGGCCGATGCCGTCATTCTGCAGTTTCCACTGTGGTGGTTTTCGATGCCGGCGATCCTCAAAGGCTGGGTGGAACGCGTCTATGCCTATGGTTTTGCCTATGGCGTAGGAGAGCATTCCGATGCGCGCTGGGGTAACCGCTATGGAGAAGGCACGCTGGCGGGCAAACGGGCGATGCTGATCGTCACCGCCGGTGGATGGGAGTCTCATTACAGCCCTCGGGGCATCAATGGGCCCATCGATGATGTGTTATTCCCGATTCAGCATGGCGTGCTGTTTTACCCCGGTTTCGACGTGCTGCCACCGTTCGTGATCTATCGCACCAGCCGAATGGACGAAGCGAAATTTTCGACGACCTGTGATGCGCTCGGCCAACGGCTGGATGAACTCTGGAAGACCGCACCGATTCCTTTCCGGCCGCAGAATGCCGGGGCGTATGACATCCCGCAACTCACGTTGCGTGCGGAGATTGCGTCGGATGAGACTGGGTTTTCGGCTCACGTCAGACAGGCAGAACGCGATGAACAACACGTGCGAGCCGCATCCGCAAAAGCGCGCGCCGTGTAGAACAAACTGGCTACCCGCAAATACGAAAAAGCCCGCACAAGGCGGGCTTTGGAAATCGATGTAGGTGGCCAGCGCTGGTCTCTGGCTTACAAGGTTTATCGGGCCTCTCACAGAACAGGATTTTTAACTTTAGGCTGTTCTGCCTCACACGGCATAAGGGCTGGATCTCAGCGCGGAGATCTTTCTAACCGTGTACCCTTGGGAGCGCGCCCCACGCCTCCTCGCTATCCCTTTGCGCATCAGTCTGCGTCTTCACCTACAGCTTCAGAATAGCAAATCGATCGAAGCCTGGGTCGGGCTTTTTAGACCGATTCTTTTCTAAGGGAATGACAGGTAAATGGAAAGATACTAACGCTGCGCCCCTATGGCTCGAACCAGGACGAACGCCACAGCGCAGGAGCTGCCGAAGGCTGCGATCTATTGATCTGAGGCCCGAAAAACCCATAGGAATCCCCTCACCACAATGGAACTCTCCTTTCCCTTTAGGGATGGAATTTCCCACTCGGCCCCGCACCCGTTTTTGTTGTGCGAAAAATCTTATAGCCCACCGTCTGCCTGGCTGACGTCATATCGACATCGATCACCATGACATTCGAGTGATTACCGTAAAAGGAATCCGGATCGATACACGACAGCGTGGAAATTCCATTAGGCAGGGTGTGCGAGTGGTTCATATTGTAGATCTGCTCGGGCCTTATGTTTGGGGTGTACTGGTTTATCGGGCTGGACATCAACTCATTGATCACCGTGCTTTTCTCGCCGCGCGAAACCGCAAGCGTGGCGTGATAAGAGGTGTGCATGTCGCCCGTCAGGAAGGTCAGGCGTGATACGTTTTTTTCGAGGACATGCTCAAGGATGCGGCTTCGCTGTTCTTCGAAAGCAGGATCCGACCATTTGTCACCTTCAGAGTTTTTAACCACCCCCACGAACGGCACGCTGGTGACAACGAACTTCAGGTCATCACGGTAACGCGACAGCCAGCGCAACAGGTCGTCTTCCTGGACCTCATCAAGCAAACACTTTTGCGCCGTGCTGCGGTAATAACGGGTGTCCATGACAAAGAACTTCACCGCGCCGTAGTTGAACTCGTAGTGGTAATGATGCTCGGCATGACGACTCGAAGGATTGTGCGAATGCTGAAACTCCCAATACGCCTTGATGGCGGCGTTCGCCAGCGCTTGCGTGGACGAACCGGTGGCCGTGTCGAAGTTGTTGATCAGTTCATGGTCGTCAAGAATCATGTAATGCGACAACTCTGTCAGCGTCCGGCGCGCGGGCACACAGTCCTCCCAGGCATCCAGATACTTGTCACGAAAGAACTGCACATCGATGGAGGGCTGGCGCGGGATGTCCGAGTAAATCTGGTCGCCGCAATGAATCATGAAGCGTGCGTCGTTGTTTTTGGCCACCCGAGAAATCTCGACCCAGGCACGGTCGGGCCTCTCCAGTATCCCGAGCGAATGCAAATTGCAGGAGCCGAGCACGAAAGAGAATGATCCGGTCAGTTCTACCGCGGGAAAGGTGCGAAAGCGCCCTTCGGTATAGGCATCACGAACTCGCTCATCGGCTGCCGCACCGCGGGTCTTGCCGAAGGCCACCTTCACGGTATAAGGCGTATCGGGATTGAGCTTTTTCCACTCCAGAACGCCCGTATAAAACTCCATTGGCTGGGCATCGAGCACCTTGGTGGGGCCTGTCGCATTGTTGTCGCAATCCACGACATCAACAAAGGCCACCGGCCAACGCTCGCTGGCGCGTACCCAGACTTTAATCGACGTATCGGTGGTATGACCGAGAATGAGCCGCGCCATCTGATTTCCTCCTGAAACCTGAGCAGCAGTTCAGTCGATAAATCAGCATCGCGCCACTAAGACATCAAACCCGTCGCGTAAGAACAAAGCCCTGATGATTTGAGGCTTTGTCGTTTCTGGCTGGAACACCCCGCAACACCCCGATCGCCCGCCGATACTTCTCAACGCGCTCCAGTGGCCCAAAAAGCGGTTCGGCCTGGATGAGTCAGCCTCACTCTGCTCGCGACTGTGTGAGCGACCACATCCAGACGCTCAATACCACGAGCAATACCAAGGCGAGCACGCTTGGCCACAGGGGCATGGGATACCCATCAACGAGAACCTCGGGGCGAATAATCAGGCGCCCCAGTTGCGCCAAGGCCATCAGTGCGTAGACGGTGCCGGCCACTCGCAACCCAATGATCCGGGATTTCATGCTGTTCTCCTCGACCTGACTATGAACGTAACAGGCGAGCAAAAGCATTGTTTTTTGCCGGCCCAGTGTGTGAAGTCGTGAAGGGGCGGCCAGCCTTGGCGCTCTCCTCTCCTCCCGCTCGGAAACCACTATCCAACCCTGGCCTTCACCAGAGGCCGGGGACCAATCTCCACCGTACTCGACGGGTATAATCGTCATACCCTGCAAGCTCGGACCGCAACAGCTGGTCCTCCCATGCCGTGCGCAAGACGAGTAACGCCGACGCCAGTGCGGCGGGCAACAGTGCCCAGAACGAACCCAGCGCAAGGGCCATGCCGAAGAACAGGAACAGTGCGGCAATGTACCCGGGGTGACGCACGAAACGGTAAGGGCCGCGATCGATCACGCGCTGATGCCGCTCGGCCTGGATGCGCACACCTGGTTCGAAGAACGGATTCACTGCCTGCGCCCAGCCTGTTACCGCGATGCCCGCCAGCACAGCGATGTAGCCGCCTGGCACCAACCAGGCCGGTACCGCCGACCAATGGAAACGCCCGGCATCGATCGCCGCGACCGGCAGGACCGCCGTCATCGTCGGCAATATGAGCGCCAGCAGCGCTTTGTCCCAACTTTTAGTGCCTGGCTGAATCCGGCTGCGCGCGCGATAGATCACAGGGTTGACCCACGCCAGGACAAGGCCTGACGCGCCCAAAGCCAAAATCAGCACGATCAGCAATACCCATCCGGGCCGCCAGGCAATAGTGCCAGCCGGCAGGAAGATCAATACCAGCAGCGCAAGCGGCAGGCCGATCCCATAAGTGATGGCCGTACGGCGTGACATCGCCTTCGGATCCTGGGGAGTTTCTGTCTTTTCCATTTTGCTTGCCATATTCGATATGGCCCGCAAATGGAGTGTAGAGTTCCCCTAACCACCGAGCGACGTGATAGAGGAAACTCCCATGCCCGCCACAGCAGAATCCAGAGCGTGCACGCGCGCGTTCGCACGCGTCATCGGGCCTTGGCTGGTCATCGTGCCCGGCATCATCGCCGTGCGGGCGCCAGACATGGGGCCACTGGCAGCCGACTTCTTCGCGAGCCCGCTCACCGTGTGGTTTGCCGGCGCCCTGCTGTTGTTCGGTGGCCTGCTGATCATCGCGTTCCATCAATATTGGTCGAACGCCGCGGCGGTTGTGATTTCCCTGTTCGGTTGGTTCCTGGCGCTTCGCGGCGCTGTACTCCTGGCCGCGCCGCAACTGATTGAACGTGGCGTGGCTGTATCGGCGAGGGTGCCGTTGCTGGTGCAAGTCGGCTTCGGCGTCGCCGTGCTGATCGGCCTCTGGCTCACCTATGTCGGCTGGATTACCAAGCCCGATGCATCGCCGGCGAAGGGCGCTTTATAAGCATGAGCACGCAGTAAATCTGGAACTCCACTCTACGACCGCAACACCCCGATCGCCCGCCGATACTTCTCAACGCGCTCCAGATCCTCCCAGGACGGCTGGGCAATCCGCGACAAGTCGCTGTTCTCTTCCAGATCCGCCAGTTTCACCACCCGCCCGATGGGGTTCTGCGCCACGCGCTCGATAAACGCCTCGTAGGATTCGCCCGGCACCTTGGTCACCGACGCAATCGCCATCAGCACCGTTTCGCTGAAGCCTTCGTTACGCAGATCGTCAAAGCTGATGCCGCAGTCTTCGACCACGTCATGCAGCACCGCGACGATGCGCTCTTCCAGCGTATTCACCCGCAGCATGACTTTCAGCGGATGCAGGATGTAAGGCGCGCCGCCCTTGTCCACCTGCCCCTCATGTGCCGCCGCAGCGATGGCAATGGCGCGTTCCAGTGTCTGGGTCATGGGATTCTCCTCGGGTTAAACGCCGTAACGGCCGGCGACATGAATGTTGCGCTTGGCGCCCTCAGCGTGGCGTTCGAGAATCATCGACACCAGCGTCGCCTGATCGACGCCCGGATGACCATCCACCACTTCGGCGACCCAGCCACAACCAGACTTCTGCAAATGCAGACGCCACTCACCCGGCCAGGCTTCAAGCGCCGACACCGCCAACCACGCCGCCCCACCCTGCTCGCAATGACCGCCACCGATGGACTGCTCGAAACAAAAAGGCGTATCCGGCCGGGAAAGGTCGATGTGGAAGAGGTAAATGTCCTGGGTTTGGTGCTGTGGCGTGGGGGCGTTGTTGCGGCTGCCGATTTCGATCATGGGCGCGTTCCATCCTTGAATTCCCGTTGGCGTTCAGTCTACGACTATGGTGATGCTGAACGGAAGCAAGCGTCACTCACCGCCGAAAATCCCGCGCCTGAACGTTCGATGAAGGCACGGCGAGGATTTTGAAGTCCGAAAATCTCGTAGGAAATAACCGATTGTGGCGAGGGAGCTTGCTCCCGCTGGGCTGCGAAGCAGCCCCAAACCCTGCTAGCCCATTTCCTCAGACAAACCGTAACGCCCGGTTTTACTGCGTTACGACATAGAACGGGGAAGAGCCACCTCGCCAAAATGACAATCTTGGCGTCCTACAGCCCGATTGCGGCTACCGAAATCGCTGCCTAGAGTGGGTCTGTCGCTGACCGCAGTTGGCGATAGGGTTTCGCAGCCCTTAAGATTGACACCTTGTTCCGTCAGGCACGGCCGACTCCCGGCTGCGTATCGTTTTATGGCGGTTGTGCGTGGGAGACCTTCGGGTCTGCCGGGTCCTGGTGTTAATCCTCCGGTCTGCGAACCCGCGCATAGCTGCCACCCATTTTGTTTCGCAGCAGAACGGTGGCAATTCTACTTTTATTAGGATTAACACCATGACGACTCAAAAGCCGCTCCGCCACTACAGCCCCATGTCCCACTTCGCCACCGACCACCCCGTCCTCCTCATCGACGCCGACGCTCCACTGCGCGAACTCCACAACTGCCTCAGCGAACGCCTCAACGCCGTCCTCAAATACCTCAACCTCATGGCCTGCACCAGCCTTCCCGACTACGCCGAGCACGACATCAACACCGTTACCAACATCGCCCGGATCATGGTCCAGGATGTGAGCGATGTGTTTCGGGTGATTGAGCAGCGGGGGTTTGATGCTCCTAAGGGTCAGTGATCAGAGTTGAGTCGTAAAAAAACCCGCACTGAGTTGCGGGTTTTTTGTTTTGTTCAGGCCTGTCGAGTTGTCGAGAGGATTGTCTTCTCTATCAGCGCGGCGACGTCCTTCGCGCCGTAACATCGAAATTTAACGCTGCCAGCGTCGGTATCAAGACGGACGATCTTCATCCCGAACCAACCCTCAACGCTGACCTTTCTGACCAACTCCAGTGGGAGTTCAATATCCAGCGTCCCATCCTGAATTAGGCGGTTCATGGCATTTGCGCTCAAGCGAACTGCGGTTTGAGTCAGCACCATTTTCCCGCCGACCCACAGCCCTCCGTATGCTTTCTTGAAGGCCCCCAGCACCCAGCCCAACGCATTCACATTGCCAGCTCCGGCTACGGAATATAAATCGTCAACGTTGTCGTATTTCACCTCGGCATCGGCCACCAGAAAATTGACCCACTTCGACTTTAAAATCTGTCCAGTCATCTTTTCCTCTCCATAATTTGAGTAGCAGCCCTGAAACTCAGATGCCTGTTTTGTCCGGGGCGCGCTGCACGAACACAATATCGTCGCTATAAGCGCCGTCCTACTTGGCAACCAGCTCATGTTAATATGCCATCACTCTTTCAATGAAGTACACCCGCATGGATGCCACGTCCCGCCCTTCCAGCTTCTTTTCACTGCTTACCGTTGCCGTGATCCTCTCTGGATGCCAAGCAACAAAACCCGCTCAAATCACAACACCCGAGGCCCAGCCAGGCCTTGCGGTTTTCAACAGTGTGATGTTGGAGCCCCCCGAGCCGAGTTCGATTGTGCGAGAGGGAGACAGGATCACCTATTTAGTGACTTCGTCCCCCAGCCCGGAACTCCACTATCTGGCACGCTTCGATGCCAACTGCGGCCAACCCGATGCGCAAATGGCTTACCGCAGCAAAGCGGGGATGTCTCTATTCGCCGTTAAACCGCGGGGGGACTCGGAGGAATCCTGGCAGTTGCCTGCGGAACAAAAGAGCCAGTACCTGCAAAGTGCGCAGTTGAAGCAAGTGTGTGCCCAGACAACACCTCCTCAATGGCGCGTGTTCTCGGCACCCGAGCTTCAGGATTGGCAGATGATCGACCGCGCCAGCCTGAAAGTAAAAGGTGATGAGGTGACTTTCTGGACGGCTCGGGTACTACCCGGCGAGATGTTGATGCCCGGCAAAAACGTCTTGTATGGGCAGGTACGCCAGCGGTGGACGGCCAACTGCGCCCTGCAACAACTGACCGCGTTAAGCCATTTCTACCTTGATGCTCACAGTCATGTGCTCGCTGGAAACATGCAGCCAGATCTTAAAACCGTCGGCCTGCAAAGCCTCGGCGCTGATGAACGTCAGCTTTTTCAGGTGGCCTGTGGCAAGCCGCAATCGCTGGATCAATACAAACCTTTTGAAGGACGCGAGCAGTCTCCCTTCGAATTGCCGGTCCCCGCCGTTGCCGTCCCCGTGTTGAGAGCCATCGAGGCATTGAACATGCCCAAACCGGAGAAAAGCATTCGGCACTTACGTCGGGTGTTCACGGATAAGTCCGAGCCAAGGCAGTATTCAGATGAAGGCGTACGGCTTAACGGGCGTGACTCGAAATACCTTTCTGACGAGACGAGTAAACAACTGACGGAGCGTTTTAAAGGCAGAGGAAGTCAGTGGGCCAAAGTCACTTTCCGGGGTCTGATTGACCTGGCTGAAAGTGAATTCAACAATCATGCAGGTGAGATAACGATCGAGAATAAGGCGCTGACGAAACTCAGCTTCGAGGGCGATTGGGCGAACATGCCGGTCGGCGCACTCCTGCGATACACGACGCAGGATATGCAGCTTCTTTATACCAACGGCGGGAAAGGTCCCAGAGCCTTGGTGCCGGTCGACGACAGATACAGCTGTGAGGTGCAGTCGCAGAAACCCGCCAGCACGTATCACCCGAGTTTGACCGGAACTGCCAAGGTACTCAGTTGCACAAGAGATGCCTACCAATACAGCACCGACATTTACGTCTACCTCGAAGCGTATGGAATGTTTGTGCCGATCCAATACGTCACACGGAACGTGCAGGGCGAATGGACGATTGAGGTGGTGGAATCTTGAGTTGCCTGGCCATCAGCAAAAAAATCCTTGAAGTGGAAGCACAACTCTCGAAATTCCCGGGTTCAGCCAGTCGCACCACATGAGCGATCAACTCCCCAAAAGCTTCGTGACCGAGGACGATTGTACCGGCGTCCTGCTGGGAGCCCTGGAACCGGATTTCCCGACCCGACTGGATGACATGCCGTTATCTCCAGTCAGGTTGGTTTCGATGGTATTGATCACCGCATCGGAGCTTGAATATGTCCGATCGGGTGGGCGAGCAGCACGCGAAGATCTGGTCAGCCGTTTGAAGGCCGCCGGCATCGGACATATGAGCAATCTGAATCGTGCTAGCGTTGTGTGAAAACCGAGCGGCCGCTTTCATGTGAGCAATCAGGAAAGACACCGTACAGTGCGCTGTCCTCCCAGGAGCGTTCACAGATGAAAACCTACTGCCCGATGTTCTGGTCTCTGGATCAGGGCATCGACTACAGCGCGCCGATACTCCACCTCAAAGACATCGTGCCGAGCGTTGGCAAAAGAACCTTCGCGTTCTTTGATAGCCATGACCGTTTAGACGTTGGTGAGATCCTTCTGCTTATCTGGTGCCCGCCAGTTTCCGACTTGAATGGCTGGAGTGAACAACCTTCAGAAATTGCCCAAAGCCACCTGCTGAAGGCGAAAGTTGTCGGCGCGGCTCAAGCACCAGAGCAGTCAGCAGAACGCCTGCATAACATTCACCACGGCAAGCTCAAGTACCCACTCGACATCCTCTCCTGCGAGAGATTTCTGCCAGCACTGCAAGCACTCCAAGAAGATTCGACGTCTTGGTATCTACAAGAAATTGGAACCGCGAATGGGAACTTCCTGGCCTGGGATGAGTTGCATTGGTGCGGCAGCGCAGTGGTTGAAGGCCTCACCTATTTAACGGCGAGCACCTCAAGCGAGACTTACATGGAATTGATCCTCAAAGTGGCTGACGACGAGATCATTGGGCTCTTTTCGCTGCACATGAATCCGGGTGGTGACTCCTATGATTTTGGTAGAAAGAGCCTCACAGGCGAGGAACGGCGGGCAGTCAAACATGCACTCAACATCGCGCAGCCACTTCATGACACACAGGCTACTTACCTTGCGGAGTAACGCGACGGTGTGACTTCAGACGCAGTCGAGTGACAGACTCCTCAAAGTGCCCCGACCCCTCACTATCGCGAGCAATCCCGCTTATGCCCCCACACCCCCCCAAAAAATTTAATGAATCCTGCCGAGCCTCCCCACGGGAAATCCCGCGCCTGAACGTTCGATGAAGGCACGGCGAGGATTTTGAAGTCTGCAAAACATGTAGGAATCTGCCCTTTGTGGCGAGGGGGCTTGCCCCCGTTGGGCTGCGAAGCAGCCCCAAACCCCGCTAGCCCATTTCCTCAGACACACCACAACGCCCGGTTTTACGGCGGCTGCGCCACCGAACGGGGGCAAGCCCCCTCGCCACAGTGAGCGCGTGTGGTCCTACAGCCCGGTTGCGGCTACCAAAATCGCTGCCTAGAGTGGGTCTGTCGCTGAGCGAATTCAGCGATAGGGTTTCGCAGCCCTGACGATACGTGTAGTAACCTTGCACCCCATAACCAGCAACGGCCGCAAAAACGCGCCCGTACTCCGTTTTATGGTGGCTGTGTGTGGGAGATCTTCGGGTCTGCCGGGTTCCTCGTATCCTCGGTCTGCGAACCCGCACATAGCTACCACCCTTTCGATTCGCAGCGAACGGCAGTAGCTCTTCTAACAGACACGAGGAAGATTTACTTATGAGTACGAACAACCCGCTCCGCCACTACACCCCCATGTCCCATTTCGCCACCGATCACCCCGTCCTCCTCATCGACGCCGACGCCCCACTGCGTGAACTCCACAACTGCCTCAGTGAACGCCTCAACGCCGTCCTCAAATACCTCAACCTCATGGCCTGCACCAGTCTCCCCGACTACGCCGAGCACGACATCAACACCGTCACCAACATCGCCCGGATCATGGTCCAGGATGTGAGCGATGTATTTCGGGTGATTGAGCAGCGTGGGTTTGATGCGCCTAAGGGGCAGTGACCCTATTTGAGCCGTAAAAAAACCCGTGTTATTGCGGGTTTTTTACGACTATGGCTTCGCTAGATCCCATTCGCACGGCCTCAAGCGATCAGTGTCAGTGCCACTTCCTTTTCGCATATCAATGTTGCCATCTGCGTCGAGGTAGATGTGAGTATTGGGCCGACTTGGTGTGATGCTGATGCAATGCCAGCGATTTTTCTCGATTCGCAACTTCATCGCACAGTGATGGGAAAAGGTCTCGAAGAAGGCCCTGTCTCCAGGGCCTCCCAAACGATGCCGGTCAGTAAACCTGCACCCGCCACAACTCCCGCGACGAAGAACCCGCCGACATCGGCAACCGGCCATGCAGCGTCCGATAGTTATCAATCAACACCAGATCACCCTCGCTCCATTGATGGGCAATCAGGCACTCCGGGTCATAAACCAGCGAGTTGACCTGTTCGAGCAGTGCCTGTTGAGCTTCCTCGTCATGGTCCTGCACAGCCTGGCTCAGGGTCTGCAATGTCGAGTCGGTGCCCTCTTGGTAACGCAGGATCAGTTCGCCGCTGCGGGGGTGATGATCCACCAGGCTGTACATGCGCGGGGAGCCACCGAAGTAGGTCATTTTGGTGTAGTAGGTGATGTTCACGTCCTGCCATTGTCGGGCGACTTGCTGGCCGACTTTGCGCAGTACGTTTCGACTGTCGACGATGGTGGTCTGGCCTTCGCCCGGCTGCGGCGCGGTCTTGCAATACAGCATGAATTTGCTGGCGCAGAATTTCGGGTTGCGCTGCACCTGTGGGTCGCTGTCGGGCAGCATGTTCAGGTCCCAGTGCAACGGCGTTTTCTCCAGCGAGTGCACCACGCCTTGGGGTTTGTCCGCAGGCTTGACCACGTGCACGGCACCGAAGGCCCATTCGTACAGCGTGCCGAAGCGTTCGCAGCTGCGAGCAAAACTGTCCTGGTCGTCGAAGCGGCAGCCCTTGAGGCAGACGAAACCAAAGGTTTCCACCAGTGCTTCCAGCAGGCCCGTGGACAGTCGTTCGAAACCCAGCCCCAACGGGTCTCGCACCACCAGGCCAAACAGCGGAAGTTTTTGCAGTTCGTATTCGAAGCCTTGGGCCTGCGGGTTTTCTGTTTGGTGGTAGAGCCATGGCCGCCCCTCAAAGGTGACCAGCACATGATGGTCGAGGTCGACCTGGGCGCGGGCGCGAAGGGTTTGGCTGCCATCGAGGTTGCACACCGGTACGGCGTGCCAGGGGCTGTCGACACGGGTCAGCCCTTCGGCCAGGCCGAAGGTGAATTTGGGCCCGGCATTGCTGTATTGATGGACCGACAAGCGAATGTCATCACCGAAGAAACGATCCACTGCCGCATTCAATGCCTGCCCTCGATACATCATTTGGTAGGCTTTGAAGTTGATTTGCTGCAGGTACTCACCTTCGCTCTGCCCGTCTTCACGGCACAGACGCAGGTCGTTGTAGAGGTGACTGCAGAGGTGGTCATGGGCCTGGCTGAGGGATTCATCGTGCCGGCTCTGCTCGATCAAATCCCCAAGATTTTTCCAGGGTAGGCGGGCTTGCTTGATCAGGCTGGCGCGAACCGACTCGGCACTTTGGGCCTGAGGAAACAGGTCTTCCATGCTGACCCACTGAATCGTATGGGTGGTGCACAGGTCACGCAAAGCCCGGTTGTAGGTCTCGCGAACGTCGTCGGCCACGCCGACGATGTCGTTGAAGGTCGTTCCGTCACTGAGGATCGACACCACACAACCCGGTGCGTGCAGCGCGGCGATGGCCTGGCCGAGTTGGTCGAGGCGCTCGATGGCGATGACCTCGCCGTAGTCCGGCAGCACGCCGAATGTCTGGTCAGTGGCGTTTGGCGACTTGCAGGGAAAACCTGGCAGCACCAGACGCACCGGCAGGCGGCGATCGAAGCAGTGCCCCAAACGTTGCGCGAGATGCGCTCTGCCTTGTGTGTCGAAACAATCATCCGTGCCTTTGAGCAGATAACCCGCGAGCAAATCGCTGACGGCAGCGATCCAGGCGTCTCTATGTTCCATAGAACAACTTCCTTGAGAGTGTGTGTATCAACAGGATTTAACGGTGTCGCCATGCTTGGTGAATGCATGCGCCGTACCGCAGACTTGCCGCAGAATGCGCAGCAATCCGGCCGGCTGTTCGCAGCAGAAGTTCGGGGCCAGGGCCTGCAAGTCAGGTGTCAGGCCATAGCCCCAGGTGACCGCCGCCGAGTACATGCCTGCAGCACGGGCGGTCTTCAGATCGATCTCGGTGTCACCGACGAACAAACAGCGTTGCGGATCAACCGACAATCGCCGGGCAGCTTCCCATGCCACCTCCGGTTGAGGTTTGAGCGCCCTGCCCGCGCGATGCCCCAGAATCGCCCCGAAGGTATTCTGTGGAAGCAGCGCATCGGCTACTTGCAGGGCCATTTCCTCGGTCTTGTTGGTGACGATAGCCAGCGGCACTTGTAACTGGCGACAACCTTCGAGCAAGGCAAGCACACCGCTGAACGGCCGGGAAAATTGAACAAGGTTGTTTTGATACAGCGTCACATAGCGCTGGTGCATCGCGGCCGCATCGGCAATGCCAAACCCCGTGGCGACCTGCTCGATCATCGCTGTGACCCCACCGCCGATATAACCCCGCACCGTCTCCGCTGTCTGCGCCGGGCAACCGTGTTCGAGCAACACCTGGTTCAGGCACCAGGTGATGTCAGGCAGGGTGTCGACCAGGGTCCCATCCAAATCGAAGAGTACGGCTTCGACCCGCAACCGAGACGCCATTATTGAGCACTGGTGTAGTGACAAGGACGCCCCTTGCGGAACACCAAGCGGTGGTAGCGTTCATCGACATTGCTGCGTTTTTCGAGGGTGACCACACCCCGTCGCTTGATCGCCACCGAATGCCAGGGCGTACGCCACAGGTCACTGGTTGGCACCAACCGGATACCGATCTTCGTCGACACCGCCAGTTGCGGGTGAATCGACAGGCGCAGGCAATGCGGGTAGCGCGCCTGTAACAGCGCACTCCAGGCTTCACTGCGCTGGATCACCCGCTGCGAGGCAGGCTTGGCGATTTTCTTCACCGCATTAAGACTCATGCCGGCGAACACCTTGAGCCCCGAGTAATCCTCGGACAGGAAGCGATGGATACCGCAGTACATCAACATCATGTGCGGCTCATCCTTGAAACGCTGCTGCAACAAGACCAGTGACTGGCCGTGCTCGATCATCATCTCCTCACGCATGGCGTCCAGACAATCAAGCGGAGGATAGGCATCCCGCAGATCGAAATGGGCGAACGTGCCGGGATAGTGCTGTTCGGCGTAGTCCTGGATAGCGTCGGTGTAGGCTTTGACGTCCGCATCGGGAACATGCACCAGGTCAGAGAACACATAGCCATCGGAGCAGATATGAATCAGCGCCCCCGGTGCGTAGATCTGCTGGATCTCATTGCACAGGCGATGTAACTCGTCGATGGCATGATGTTCGGCAAGATCGGGCAGATGGCTGAGGGTTTTCTTGCGGCTGGGCGACTTGCCGGGAAAGGCTGGCAAGACCATTTCGATCTGGCGGCCGTTCTCGATCGCCTGCACTACTTTCGCCAGATGGGGTTCCAGCACCTGCAACGAAAGCTCGTGATCCTGCCCCGGGGCAAGGCTACGACGTCGAAACAGGCATTCGAGAATTTGCTGGGCAATGTTCATGTGCGCGTTGTGCTGATGCTCGTGCACCAGCTGACCGCACACTTGTTGAGCAACGGTGTTTGAACCCTGCATAGACAATCCCTGTGTGGTGAATAACGGCCATTTTTGGTCGTCAGCAGATATTCCTTACCTGCGGGCGGCTAAATTCCTACAAGTCGTTACGACTGTCAATCGTGGCAATCAGGAATATTGCGGGCTGCACGAGCCGATGAATCTGCGAGGTCTTCCCCGATCACCTACCTGTTGACGCCATTCGACAGTTGTGACTAATCGCGCAGTGATGTAGGGCTTTTCCATTACTAATTTCTTTATTCGCTGTAAGAACAGTCCGAACTTTTTAAGGCGCTGAACCAAACAAAAGTTCTCCTGGCAGAGCAACTGTTACGCTTGGAATAGAGCGATCAGTTGACTAAAGGGAGTGGCATATATGGCTAATCACGGTTACATGAGTATTACCGGCAAACGACAAGGTTTGATTTCTGCCGAGTGCTCCGGCTTGAATTCTATCGGCAACAAATGTCAGATCGCTCATGAAGACGAAATCATGATTCTGGCGTATTCGCACAACATGATTACAGGCAACGACGGCGGAGTTTCAGGCAATCGCGGCAAGCACCTGCCTATTATGATTACAAAGAACATTGATAAATCTTCACCGTTACTGGCCAGTGCACTTCATGAGCGCGAAGAAATTGAATGCACGATCCATTTTTATCGAACATCACCAGCGGGCGGCCAGGACAAATATTATTCAATACAACTCACGGGGGCTAAAATTGCACATATCAGCCTTCAAGTTCCTCATGCCATTCATATGAATGATGCACAACCGCAAGAATTGGTGTCCATTCGTTATCGCGACATTAGTTGGACACACATTCAGGCGGGCACATGTGCTTATAGTACTTGGGGGAACGAGGATGAATGACGAGCGCTGTGATATTCACGACGTGACTAAAGCTGCGTCTGATCTTGTGGCGTTTGGGTGCTCTATTGGTGCTACGCAGCTGTACGATAGTTTTTTGCAGCTTCAATTCAGTTCGATCGTTTCATCTTATGCTAACGAGATTATCCAAGCGGTTGATGAAGGTTTAATTAGCGCGCGACAGGGTTTGCAAAAAATCAGAGATGAGCATACCGAACTATCATCCAAAGCGATGTTTTACACTCAAAATGGCATTGGTATTTTAGCGGGAGTAATGCAAGTTCAAACTGGGGCTTCATTACTCAGAAACTCAAGAGGTATTAAATTAGCTAGCGGGTTAACCTACGTTGCGCATGGCGCTAATAATATTTATGAAAACGCAGGAAATATATACAACGGACCTGACGCACCAAGCACAGCAGGACCAATTAGAAAAACATATCAACACCTAGCCGAAAACACTAAAACTGGCAACACTATCTATTACTCTGTGGACTTAGGATTATCAGCTTTCGGCGCAATGAGTTTAGTGCGTAAAAACGATACACTTGAGCTTTTTAGGAAAGACCCTATCAACTATGAGCGAGCATACAGACAAATGGGAAAACTGGCACTGGCCTTTGAAGCCTTGGCCGATGCAATCACAATGAAAAACATAGCAGAAGAAACAACTTTAGAATAAACCACATCATCGAGCACATCACTTTCTTCGGCGCAGCCTCATTATATAAATGCATAAGCAGACAAAAACCAACATAAAAATAGCCGCACTAACGACAAACGAAAGCTTGCCTTGCAGTGGAAATACTTGATCAATTTGTAGAACGATAATAGCAGCCCAAAACAAAGAGACGATAAAAGCACCGAAATACGCAACCCAAGCAGAGTCTCTTTCGGGATTAAGATCGCGCCCAAGTGAAACATCAATATAGCTGAGAGAGCAGTAATAAAAATTAACAAACAATAAAAAAACAAAAAAAGCACCTAGCACCAACCAATAATAAACCCCACTTAAAGGGACCACTCTCTCTATTAACCATGCAAGAAATGCCGCATAAAGCATGGAAAGAATAACAGCTAGCAAATCCGAAACTAAAACAGTAAAGAAAACTCGAAATCGCATTAACACCCCCTCATACAGTCTCACAGATTGTTGAGCTTCGATACAATCAGCGCACATGCCAAAAATTATAACCATATCATTAATATGACTCACTCTAACAAACGACATAAACGAGCGACGATCCGAAAAACCCTACACACCACTTCTTTTCATCCTACACATCATTCCCACAACCCCAGAAACAATTCATCAAAAAAAAACTATCGCAATAGATGTCTTCAAGATCGGAAGCCGGCATACTCGGTCGAGCATTAAAATTTATTAGAACCGTAAAAACAAAAAGTCCAACACCTGAACTGGAGTTGGACTTTTATCAATCGCGGCAAACCAAGCTTAACGATGCCATAACCTCATAGCCATCATAACCCAGCCAAACTAACTACCGCCTGCAACCTGGCTTCCAAACACAATAACTAAAAACAAAAACCACCGCCGCAAAGACAGCAACCCCGCCCAATGCGAAGGCGCAAGGAGATTAGAAGTTCGCCGGGGTGTTGGCGCTGATGATCTCGGCCTCGTCCTGCCCAATATTGCGAAACCGATGCGGCAGCGTCGTCGGAAAGTAATACCCATCCCCGGCATTCAGCACACTGATCTGCCCATCAACGGTGAGCTCAACCGTGCCACGGGTAACGAGCCCACACTCCTCCCCTTCAGCATGCACGATGGGTTCTTCACCCGAACTCGCCCCAGGGGCGTATTGCTCGCGCAATAGCCGCATCTGCCGACTCGGCACCGAAGCGCCGATCAGCAACAACCGCAACCCATGACGCCCCAGATCTGGCTGTTCATTGGCGCGGAACACGTATTGGTGCTCGCGGGGCGGTTGGTCGAAGGTGAAGAAGTCCGCCAAAGACATGGGGATGCCTTCGAGCAGTTTTTTCAGGGAACTGACGGAGGGACTGACGCGATTCTGTTCGATCAGGGAAATGGTGGCATTGGTGACGCCGCTACGCCGGGCCAGCTCGCGCTGGGACAGTTTGTAGCTTTCGCGTACTAATTTGAGTCGTGAGCCCGTGTCCATGACAGCCTTATGCGAAGAATACTTAAGGGGTAATGGGGGGTGGGTGGCGGGCGACTGGTGGCCGCGGATCACGCCGTTTCCCGTCCCGGAACCGTGAAAGGCGGGTATTAAATCACGTTTGTTGGTGTTGCTCAGCAGGTTCGATAAACGGCTATGAAAAAAGCCGGCGAGCCCCTGATGCCGGTCGGTCAGGTGCGGGAACTGTGGGGGCGGGGTGCCTCGCGATGGCGGTGTGTCAGGCAGCATTGATGGCGGCTGATATGGCCTCATCGCGAGCAGGCTCGCTCCCACAGTGGTCGGTGTTGTTCGCAAAATTTGGTGTACGTCGCCAATTCCCTTGTGGGAGCAAGTCTGCTCGCGATGGCGGTGTGTCAGGCAGCATTGATGGCGGCTGATATGGCCTCATCGCGAGCAGGCTCGCTCCCACAGTGGTCGGTGTTGTTCGCAAAATTTGTGTATGTCGCCAGTTCCCTTGTGGGAGCGAGCCTGCTCGCGATGGCGGAGTGTCAGTCGACAGAGATGTTGACTGTGCGGCCGCCTTCGCGAGCAAGCTCGGCTCCTACAGGAGTTGCGTCTGCCTTAGATGCCGAATCGGTCGCGTAGCGCGTAATACGCGGCGCCCATGGCGGTGAGCGGGGCCTGGAAGGTGCGGCCGCCGAGCATGGGCATGTGCGGCAGGGAGGCGAAGGCGTCGAAGCGTTCGGCGTCGCCGCGGATCATTTCCGAGATGAGTTTGCCGGCCAGGTGCGAGCAGGTGACGCCGTGACCGCTGTAGCCTTGCATGTAGTAGGCATTCTTTTCGATGCGACCGAATTGCGGCATGCGTGACATGGTCAGCAGGAAGTTGCCGGTCCAGCGGTAGTCGATTTTCACGTCCTTGAGTTGCGGGAAAGTCTTGAGGATTTTTGGTTTGATCAGTTGCTCAATGTCGTCCGGCTCACGGGCGCCGTAGACCACGCCGCCACCGTACAGCAGGCGGTTGTCGGCGGTGAGGCGGTAGTAGTCGAGCAGGTAGTTGCAGTCTTCGACGCAGTAGTTGTTGGCGATCAGGCTGCGGGCGACTTTTTCGGACAACGGTTCGGTGACGACGATTTGCGAACCGCAGGGCATGCTTTTGCGCGTGACGCGGTTGTCGAGGTCTTGAGGCAGGTAGGCGTTGCCGGCGATCAGCAGGTACTTGGCCCGCACCACGCCTTTGGCGGTGCGCACGGTGATCGGCTCGCCGTAGGTGATTTCCACGGCGGCGGATTGTTCGTAGATTTTGCCGCCCAGGCGGATGATCGCGGCGGCTTCGCCGAGGGCCAGGTTCAGCGGGTGAATGTGGCCGCCCTGCATGTCGAGCAGGCCGCCGACGTAGTTGTCGCAACCCACTTCGCGCTTGATGTCAGCGGCGTCGAGCATTCTCAGGTTCTTGTTGCCATAGCGCTCCCAACTGCTCTTTTGCTCGGCCAGGCCGTTGAGTTGCTTTTTGTTCAGCGCTGCGAAGATGCCGCCGGGGCGGTAGTCGCATTGGATGTCGTACTCTTTGATGCGCGAACGGATGATGTCGGCGCCTTCAAAGATCATGCTGCCGAGCACTTCGGCGGTTTTGTCGCCGTAACGCTCTTCAATCACATCGACGTCGCGGCTATACGAATTGACCAGTTGGCCGCCGTTGCGGCCGCTGGCACCGAAGCCGACTTTGGCGGCTTCCAGTACGGTCACGCTGTAGCCCGCTTCGCTGAGGAACAGCGCCGAGGACAAACCGGTATAGCCGGCGCCGATCACGCAGACGTCGCAGTCCACCAGCTCTTCCAGAATCGGGTAATCGCCGGTCTGATTGCGGGTGGCGGCGTAGTAGCTGTTTACATGCTTTTGTTTAACAGAGTCTTGTTTCATAGGTTTCTCCGATGGCCGCAAACGCTCGCCTGCGACCGCCGCTGTAAAAGTGTTAGAGCTTGATCCAGGTCGCTTTGAGTTCGGTGTATTTGTCGAACGCGTGCAGCGATTTGTCCCGACCATTACCCGACTGCTTGAACCCGCCGAACGGCGCGGTCATGTCGCCGCCGTCGTACTGGTTGACCCAGACGCTGCCGGCGCGCAAACCACGGGCGAAGGTGTGGGCCTTGCTCAGGTTGCTGGTCCATACGCCGGCCGCCAGACCGAAGATGCTGTCGTTGGCGATCTGCAGCGCTTCTTCAGCGGTGTCGAAGGTGATCAGCGACAGCACCGGGCCGAAGATTTCTTCCCGGGCGATGGTCATGGCGTTGGTCACGCCGTCGAAAATTGCCGGTTCCACGTACAGGCCACCGGTGTCTGCGAGGGTACGATTGCCGCCAGCGATCAGTTGCGCGCCCTGGTCTTTGCCGATCTGGATGTAGCGCAGCACGTTGTCCAGTTGGCGCTGATCGACGACTGCGCCAACAGTGGTTTCAGGATCGAGGGCGTGGCCTGGTTTCCAGGCTTGCAGTGCTTCCACCAGCAGCGGAATGAATTGCTCGCGAATCGAGCGCTCCACCAGCAGACGTGAGCCAGCGGTGCAGACTTCGCCCTGGTTGAAGGCGATCGCACTGACCGCTGCCTGAGCGGCTGCACGCAAGTCCGGTGCATCGGCGAACACCACGTTCGGGCTCTTGCCGCCCGCCTCCAGCCAGACGCGTTTCATGTTGCTTTGCCCGGCGTAGATCAGCAGTTGCTTGGCAATCGCGGTGGAGCCGGTGAAGGCCAGCACGTCGACGTCCATGTGCAACGCCAACGCTTTGCCGACGGTGTGACCGAAGCCTGGCAGGACGTTGAACACGCCTTTGGGGATGCCGGCGTCGAGGGCCAACTGCGCGATGCGAATCGCCGTCAGTGGTGACTTTTCCGAAGGCTTGAGGATGAACGAATTGCCTGCCGCCAGGGCCGGGGCGAACTTCCAGCTGGCCATGATCAACGGGAAATTCCACGGCACGATGGCGGCGACCACGCCTGTCGGCTCGCGGGTGATGAGGCCGAGTTGGTCGTGCGGTGTGGCGGCGACTTCGTCGTAGATTTTGTCGATGGCTTCGGCGCTCCAGCGGATCGCGTTGGCGGTCGCAGGGATGTCGATGCTCATGGAATCGCTGATCGGCTTGCCCATGTCGAGGGTTTCGAGCAGGGCGAGTTCTTCCTGGTTGGCCAGGATGAGGTCCGCGAAGCGAATCAAAATGCGCTTGCGTTCTGCGGGCGCCAACCGCGCCCAGATGCCGGATTCGAATGTGCGGCGTGCAACCTGCACGGCGGCATTGGCGTCGGCTTCGTCGGTACTGGCGATGTTCGCCAGGAAGCGGCCGTCGACCGGACTGATGCATTCGAAGGTGTCACCGCTGAGTGCCGGGCGGTATTGGCCATCGATGAATGCGCGGCCTTCTAGTGTGAGGGACTGGAAGCGTTGTTCCCAGTCGCTGCGAGTGTTTGTCATGGTTGTGACTCTACGCAGAGGAATAAGTAGTCGCCGGACTAAAGCCGACCAATTAACGATCAGAAAACCACGATCCCTGTAGGAGCTGCCGAAGGCTGCGATCTTTTGATCCTGATCTTCGGCGGCTTCATGGATATCAAAAGCCAAGATCAAAAGATCGCAGCCTTCGGCAGCTCCTACCGGGGTTATTCGCCGTCATCAAAGATGTGTCGATACCCACATTCTCGATTGACGGGTGTCTGGCCATCAAACCGTATGCAAGTACCAGTTGTACTCAAGGTCGGAGATGGAGTTTTCGAACTCGGCCAGTTCGCTTTCCTTGCACGCCACGAACACGTCGATGTACAGCGGGTCGATGTAGCGCGCCATGACTTCGCTGTCGTCCAGCTCGCGCAAAGCATCGCGCAGGTTGTTCGGCAGGCTTTGCTCGTTCTGCTCGTAGCTGTTGCCTTCGACCGGGGCGCCAGGTTCGATTTCGTTGGTCAAGCCGTGGTGAATACCGGCCAGCACCGACGCCATCAGCAGGTACGGGTTGGCATCGGCACCCGCAACGCGGTGTTCGATGCGCACGGCATCCGCCGAACCGGTGGGCACGCGCACCGCCACGGTACGGTTGTCGATGCCCCAGCTTGGCGAGTTCGGTACGTAGAACTGCGCGCCGAAACGGCGGTACGAGTTGACGTTCGGGCAGAGGAACGCCATCTGCGCCGGCAGGGTCTCGAGCACACCGCCGATCGCGTGACGCAGTGCGGCGTTCTGCTCGGGATCCTCGCTGGCAAAGATGTTGTTGCCTTCTTTGTCGAGAATCGAAATGTGCACGTGCAAACCATTGCCCGCCTGGCCCGGATACGGCTTGGCCATGAAGGTGGTGTCCATCTCATGGTCGTAGGCGATGTTCTTCACCAGACGCTTGAGCAACACCGCGTAGTCGCAGGCCTTTATAGGGTCGGAGACGTGATGCAGGTTCACTTCGAATTGCGCCGGGGCGCTTTCCTTGACGATGGCGTCGGCAGGAATGCCCTGCTCTTTTGCGCCTTCGAGGATGTCTTGCAGGCAGTCGACGTATTCGTCCAGATCGTCGATCAAATACACCTGGGTCGAGTGCGGACGTTTGCCGGACACCGGCGAGCGTGGCGACTGCGGACGACCGTTCACGTTGTCCTGGTCGATCAGGTAGAACTCCAGTTCGAACGCCGCGCAAATGGTCAGGCCCATGTCATCGAACTTGCTCACCACTTGACGCAGCACTTCGCGAGGGTCAGCGAAGAACGGCTGGCCTTCGAGTTCGTGCATGGTCATTAACAGCTGCGCGGTCGGGCGCTTCTGCCAAGGCTCGATACTCAGGGTATTGGGGATGGGAAAACAGATTCGATCCGAGTCGCCTATGTCCAGACCCAGGCCGGTGCTTTCCACCGTAGAGCCGTTGATGTCCAGGGCAAACAGTGACGCCGGGAGGTTAATGCCTTTTTCGTAAACCTTATGAAGACTGGTGCGTTCGATGCGCTTGCCGCGCACCACACCGTTCATATCCGCAATCAGAAGGTCGACGTACAAAACCTCAGGATATTTCTTAAGGAATGCGTTTGCTTCGTTGAGTTGAACGGCACGCAGAGGGACCGACATGATGCACCTATTAGCTGTTAATTATTATGTTCACTACCCTTTCACGAGCCCAGTCAATCCGAAAGGCAAAGTGAAGTCAATAGCGAACACTTGGCCTTTCAACCTTTATTTTCGGGCCTTTTTTGGGCGCAAGAGTGCCAGATCAGTCTTGCGCACCGCGTAAATCCTGAAGATCGGATGCGCGGCGTTTAGAATTTTTTACATGAGAGTTGTTAATTAAAATCAACAAGGCTAAGCTCCGGAAAAGCTCGTTCAAGTGTGAAACTTCGAGGTGATAAAAATGGCATTCAAGCCATTGATCGGCGTTACTGCGTGCATCAAACAGATTGGCCTGCACCCCTACCACGTCAGCGGCGACAAGTATTTGCGTGCTGTCAGCGTCGCGGCTTTGGGGTTGCCAGTGGTCATTCCTTCTCTAGGCGATCTGACCGAAATCGATGACCTGCTCGCGCAGCTCGACGGTCTGCTGCTGACCGGCTCGCCGTCGAATGTGGAGCCCTTCCACTATCAAGGCCCGGCCAGTGCCCCCGGTACGGATCACGATCCGCAACGGGACGCCACCACCCTGCCCTTACTGCGCGCAGCCATCGCCACCGGTGTTCCGGTGCTTGGCATCTGCCGGGGCTTTCAGGAAATGAACGTGGCGTTCGGCGGCAGCCTGCATCAGAAGGTGCATGAACTGCCCGGCATGCTCGATCACCGGGAAGCGGATCATCCGGATTTGGCCGTGCAGTACGCACCGGCCCATGCGGTGAATGTGCAACCGGGCGGTGTGTTCGAAGCGCTGGACCTGCCGCAGGTGTTTCAGGTGAATTCGATTCACAGCCAGGGCATCGACCGACTCGCTCCCGGCCTGCGCGCTGAGGCGATCGCGCCGGATGGTTTGATCGAGGCGATCTCCGTCGAACACAGCAAGGCCTTCGCCGTTGGCGTGCAATGGCACCCGGAATGGCAGGTGCTTTCGAATCCCCCCTACTTGAGTATTTTCCAGGCGTTTGGCGACGCGTGCCGGCAACGGGCGGCGCTGCGTAATACGCGCTGACTTCAAACAGCATTCAACGATTTAACTGCCCCCGTGAGTCTGGCGGGCGTGCCTTTGCGCGCCGGTCGCTCACGTAATAGATGAACCGCAATAACAACAAGTACGACCAGGCAGCCAGGATGGCGGTGCCGAATAAGCCCGGAGCGCCAGCGTAATCCCCCGTAGGAGCTGGCGAAGCCTGCGATCTTTTGATCTTGATTTTGAAGAGCAAAGTCAAAAGATCGCAGGCTTCGCCAGCTCCTACAGGGGGCATCGTCCGGCCCGGGTTTGCAATCCACTCTTAAGTCAGGCCGCGTTGGCCCGACGACTGAAACCTGTTGGGAGTTTCATATGGCAAACGCCTCCAGCATCTACAGGAAGGCTCTTGAAGGTCACCAGGCACCGAAAAAGGTGTTGGTGAAAGTCGACCGCGTCACCAAGAAATTCGACGAAACCACCGCCGTGGACGATGTGTCACTGGAGATCCATCAAGGCGAAATCTTCGCCCTGCTCGGCGGTTCCGGTTCGGGTAAATCGACGCTGCTGCGCATGCTCGCCGGCTTCGAGCGCCCGACCGAAGGGCGGATTCTGCTCGACGGGGTCGACATCACCGACATGCCGCCGTACGAACGGCCGATCAACATGATGTTCCAGTCCTACGCGCTGTTCCCGCACATGACGGTGGCGCAGAACATCGCTTTCGGCCTCAAGCAGGACCGTTTGCCCGCCAGCGAAATCGACGCCCGTGTCGAAGAGATGCTGCGGTTGGTGCACATGACCCAGTACGCCAGACGCAAGCCGCATCAGTTGTCTGGCGGCCAACGTCAACGTGTGGCGTTGGCCCGCTCTCTGGCCAAGCGACCGAAGCTGTTGTTGCTCGACGAACCGATGGGTGCATTGGATAAAAAGCTGCGCTCGCAGATGCAACTGGAGTTGGTGGAGATCATCGAGCGCGTCGGCGTGACCTGCGTGATGGTCACCCACGATCAGGAAGAAGCCATGACCATGGCCGAGCGCATCGCGATCATGCACCTGGGCTGGATCGCCCAGATCGGCAGCCCGGTGGATATTTATGAAGCGCCGGTCAGCCGCATGGTCTGTGAGTTCATCGGCAACGTGAATGCCTTCGACGGCACGGTGGTCGAGGATCTGGAAGGTCACGCGATTATTCACAGCCCGGACCTTGAGCAGAAGATTTACGTCGGCCACGGCGTGAGCACGTCGGTGCAAGACAAGTCGATCACCTACGCCATCCGCCCGGAAAAAATGCTGGTCAGCACCCTCAAGCCCGAAACTCGCTACAACTGGTCCGAAGGCAAGGTGCATGACATCGCCTACCTCGGCGGCCACTCGGTGTTTTACGTGGAGCTGCCCGGCGGCAAGATCGTCCAGTCGTTCATGGCCAACGCCGAACGCCGTGGCGCACGCCCGACATGGGACGATCAGGTCTACGTGTGGTGGGAAGACGACAGCGGCGTGGTACTGCGCTCATGAGAACCTTCAATCAGCAGTTCCTGCGCCTGGTGCCCAGCGGCCGCAAACTGGTCATCGGCATTCCGTTCCTGTGGCTGTGCCTGTTTTTCCTGTTGCCGTTCTTCCTGGTGATGAAGATCAGCTTCTCGGAAGCGGCCCTGGCCATACCTCCCTACTCTGAGATTTACACCTTCGCCGAACAGAAGTTTCAGCTGCTGCTGAACATCGGCAACTACTCGCTGCTGACCGAAGATGAGTTGTACATCTCGGCCTACTTTGGTTCGTTGAAGGTCGCGTTTTTAAGCACGCTAATGTGCCTGGTGATCGGTTTCCCGATGGCCTACGCGATCACTAAGGCCAGCAAGGAAACGCAGAACGTTCTGCTGCTGTTGATCATGATGCCGACCTGGACCGCGATCCTGATTCGCGTCTATGCGTGGATGGGCATTCTGAGCAACAACGGTTTGCTCAACGCGTTCCTGATGTGGACCGGGGTGACGTCGCAGCCGATCGAGATCCTCAACACCAACACGGCGGTGTACATCGGCGTGGTCTATGCCTACCTGCCGTTCATGGTGTTGCCGCTGTACGCCAACCTGGTCAAGCACGATCACAGCTTACTGGAAGCCGCGTCGGACCTGGGTTCGAGCAACTTCAACAACTTCTGGAAAATCACCGTGCCGCTGGCCAAGAACGGCATCATCGCAGGCGCAATGCTGGTGTTCATTCCGGTGGTCGGTGAGTTCGTGATTCCGGAGCTGTTGGGCGGCCCGGAGACCCTGATGATCGGCCGTGTGCTGTGGCAGGAGTTCTTCAACAATCGCGACTGGCCGGTGGCATCCGCCTTGGCGGTGGTGATGCTGGCGATTCTGATTGTGCCGATTCTGCTGTTCAACCGCAGCCAGGCCAAAGAGATGGAGGGACGGGGATGAAACGCTTCGGGTTTTCAAAGTTCATGCTGATTTTCGGCCTGTCGTTTATCTACCTGCCGATGCTGATTCTGGTGATCTACTCGTTCAACGCCTCGAAACTGGTGACGGTGTGGGGCGGCTGGTCGGTGAAGTGGTACGTCGGCCTGCTCGACAACTCGCAACTGATGGGCTCGGTGGTGCGCTCCCTGGAAATCGCTTGCTACACGGCGATTGCCGCCGTGGCGTTGGGCACCCTCGCCGCTTTCGTGCTCACCCGTGTTACACGCTTCAAGGGTCGTACGCTGTTTGGTGGTCTGGTGACGGCACCGCTGGTGATGCCGGAAGTGATTACCGGTCTGTCGCTGTTGCTGCTGTTCGTGGCCATGGCCCAGTTGATCGGCTGGCCGCAGGAACGTGGCCTCGTCACGATCTGGATCGCCCACACAACGTTCTGCGCAGCCTATGTGGCAGTGGTTGTTTCGGCGCGTTTGCGTGAACTGGACCTGTCAATCGAAGAGGCAGCCATGGACCTGGGTGCGCGGCCGTTCAAGGTGTTCTTTCTGATCACCATTCCGATGATCGCGCCGTCGCTGGCGGCGGGCGGCATGATGTCGTTTGCCTTGTCGCTGGATGATCTAGTGTTGGCGAGTTTCGTCTCTGGCCCGGGCTCGACGACGTTGCCGATGGAAGTATTCTCGGCGGTGCGTCTGGGCGTGAAGCCTGAGATCAATGCCGTAGCCAGCCTGATTCTGTTGGCGGTGTCGATCGTCACGTTCATGGTCTGGTACTTCAGCCGCAAGGCCGAAGCCACACGCAAGCGGGCGATCCAGGAAGCCATGGACCAGACCGCCAACGAATCCTGGCAGCAGCCGAAAAACCAGCGGGTCGAAGCGATGGCTTAGTGCTGTTGAGTTAAATGAAGTGAACACAAAACTGTGGCGAGCGAGCTTGCTCGCGCTGGGTTGCGAAGCGACCCCAAAACCGGCAACCGAGGTGTATCAGATACACCGAATTCGCTGGTTTTACGACTGCTTCGCAGCCGAACGGGAGCAAGCTCCCTCGCCACAGAAACTCCCTTGCCACAGGGTTTGTGTCCACCTGCACCGTTGTTCTATGTGATTTGAATAAAAAGAAAATGGAGTTGTACCAATGAAAATGTTTGGCAGGACTCTGCTGACACTGTCCTTATTGGGCGCGATCGCTACCGGTGCCCAGGCCAATGACAAGGTATTGCGCGTCTACAACTGGTCGGATTACATCGCCTCGGACACCGTCAAGAAGTTCGAAGACGAGACCGGCATTCGCGTGACCTACGATGTGTTCGACAGTAATGAAACCCTTGAGGCACGCTTGCTGGCCGGTAAATCCGGCTACGACATCGTGGTGCCCTCCAACAGTTTCCTGGCCAAGCAGATCAAGGCTGGCGTCTATCAGCCGCTGGACAAATCGAAGCTGCCGAACTGGAAAAACCTCAACCCGGTGCTGCTGAAAAACGCCTCCGCCAGCGACCCTGACAATGGCCACGCTTTCCCGTACATGTGGGGTTCGATCGGCATCGGTTACAACCCGGCCAAGGTCAAGGAAGTGCTGGGCACTGATGCGCCGGTGAATTCCTGGGACTTGCTGTTCAAACCGGAAAACGCTGCGAAGCTCAAAGCCTGCGGTATCAGCTTCCTTGATTCGCCGACAGAAATGCTCCCGGCCGCCCTGCACTATCTGGGTTACCCGGTGAATTCTCAGGACAAGGCGCAGATCGCCGAAGCTGAAGCGCTGTTCATGAAGATTCGGCCGTCGGTGGCTTACTTTCATTCGTCGAAGTACATCTCCGACCTGGCCAACGGCAACATCTGCGTCGCCGTCGGTTACTCCGGCGATGTGCTGCAAGCCAAGGCTCGCGCCAAGGAAGCCGGCGACAAGGTGAAGATCGAATACAGCATCCCGAAAGAAGGCGCCGGCAGCTTTTACGACATGGTTGCCATCCCACGGGACGCGGCCAACGTCGACAATGCCTACCTGTTCATGAATTTTCTGATGCGGCCGGAGATCATCGCCGAAGTCACCAACAGTGTCGGCTACAGCAACGCCAACGCAGCGGCCACGCCGCTGGTGGATGAAGCCATTCGAAACGACCCGGGGTCCTACCCGCCGCAAGCGGTGATGGCGACGCTGTATGCGATTCCAGATATGCCGATCGGTATTCAGCGGGTGATGACTCGTGGCTGGACGCGGGTGAAGCTGGGTAAGTGATTCACTCGGCATCACTGTTGAACCTGACATCGCTATCGCGAGCAGGCTCGCTCCCACAGTAGCCCGTGGTGGAACGCAGATTTGTTAACGACGCCGATCCCCTGTGGGAGCGAGCCTGCTCGCGATGAGGCCATTACATCCAGCATCAATGACAGCTTTCCCCTTTTCCGTTCACGCAGCGCCTTACCACCGCTGCACTCCTCTGAAGAAGAACGGCTTCACCTGGCTTCCTCGGTCAAGGTGAATTTCGGGCGCCCTCGGGCGCCTTTTTTTATGTAGAGACCAACGGCCATTCGGCCAGCGCCCGGTACCGGCCTTTATGGGATTCGAACAAGGTGAAGCGGTCAGCACGCAGGAAAAACTCTGGCGGCGTCGCAGATTCGGGGATTGGCGCCCGGTAGTCGCGCATCAGGGTCAGATGCGGGCGAAATTCCCGCCGGGTGTCTTCGAAACCAAAGGGCAACATGGCCTGCTCCAGCGCATACACCAACCGCAGCAACTCAGGTGCTGCCTGCTCGGGCGCCAGCAACAAAACCCCGGAGCGACGCCAGACTTCCAGACGATCAAGCACAACCGTCAACGGCACGCCGGGCATCTGGACATTGGCGGCGGCCTCGCAGACGCCCGCTATCTGCGCCATCCCCACCGTGCCGAGAAACAGCAGCGTCAGATGAAAGTTTTCCGCCGGCACCGGGCGCCCGACATTGAGCTCCAGCGCGCCGCGCCATCGGGCGATGGCCCGGCGTTGTTCGGGGGCGCAGTTGAGGGCGAAGAACAGCCGTTTGAACGGCTCACGGGATTCATCGCTCATGTCTGCCACCTCAAGGCTACGGAGTCCCTTTGATTTTACAAAGGGATACCACGCCAGCAAGTGCATTTCTGGCACCACCCGGCAGGCGCGTTATAGTTGAAGCAACCGAATCGACGGGAGGGCGCCATGCGTCAGGTCATCAGCAAAGAGCCATGGTGGGCTGTGCCACCCAAGCCCGGCCAGGATGAATCCGAGCTGGAATGGGGTTGGCTGGTTCACTACAACGAAGGCGAGCCGCGCTTCGAGTTCATCAAGGAGCGGCCGTCGGACAGCCAGATTCGTAACCGCAAGAGTTGCAGGACCACCCCGACGCCGGAGTGATCCTGCGACGATGTTCAGGCTTTGACGAGCATCTCGAAACCGCCAAAAATCGCCCGCTGGCCGTCGAACGGCATCGGATTGACGTCCGGCTGCATCCGCGGATCGCTCATGAGCTTCGCCATCCCGGCGTCACGGGTGGCCTTGTCCGGCCAGACAATCCAGGAAAACACCACGGTTTCGTCTTCCTTGAGTTTTACTGCCATGGGAAATGAGGTCAGTTTGCCATCGGGCACGTCATCGCCCCAGCATTCGGCGAGGCTGAGTGCGCCGCTTTCCTTGAAAATTTCGGCAGCGGATTGTGCGTGTTGTTTGAATTTTTCGCGGTTGGCGGTGGGTACTGCAGCGACGAAGCCATCTACGTAAGCCATGATCGTTCTCCTCGGGTTATGGGGTGATCTGCTGGGTAGTCGATTCAACGTGGCTAAAATCGACAGTGCCTGCATCCAGACCGACCGACGGCTCGGCTGGCTGTTCGAGGGTGAGGGCCAGGTTGCCCTCGATCTGCCTGGCCATGTACAGCGTTCCGGCCATGACGCCGGTGGCGGGGTTATTCACCAGCTTCACCCATGCCTTGTCGAACGAGTTACCCAGGCTGCTGCGGATCAGCGCTTCGCTGTCGGGCCGGTCGTTGGCCTGAATGATCGCGCGCACTCCCGCCACCCCCACGGAAATCAATGCCCCGGCCGCCTTCCCTGCCACTGCCGCCACTGCACTGGCCGCCCCTCGCGGGGCCATTTCGGCTTGTATTCGCTTGCTGGCACGCTTGGCCACCGGCGCCATGCCGGCGTCCGTCGAGGCGATGCCCTTCTCGCCGCCCGCCGTGTGGATCGTGTCGATCAGTGCCAGATAAGCCGGCAATTTGCTCAGTTCGGCATGCACCACCTGATACAGCGAAGCGTCACGGGCAGGCGGCGGGCCCAGTGAAATAGCCGGAATTTTCTGGATGCGACCGTTGAGCTGCGCCATTGGCACGCCATGACGTTTGGAAATAACTTCGAGCTGCTGCCCCATCAGTTGCACATAAAACTCTGTCGCCTGGCCGAGGATCGCGTCGGGATCGATCTCCACCGCCACCGGTTCCAGCACGCGCCGGTGATATTGCTCCAGCAGATAGGCCGCCAGGCGCTTGGTCGCCGCATCCTGCTCGTCTCCGGCATTGATGGCGTACCAGCTGACTTTCATCGACAGCCATTCCTGGGTCCAGTAGCTGCTGAACCACGGAATGAAGACTTCTTCGGTTTGCTGATAAACCCGCGTGCGCCAGTGCTCCATGGACCCGCGGGCATAGACCCTGGCCTGTTCGGTGGCCTGTTGTGAAGCGGCGACAATCTCCCGGTCCACCTGCTGCCAGGTGCTCTGGGACACGACCACCGGCACCACGATTACCGGGGCAGGCGTAGGCGTGGCGCATCCCGCCAAGATCACCAACACAGCGACGATCAGCGAACGCAGGTTCAAGATCGCGGGGTCCTACAGACTGCGCCGAACGGAGTGTCCAACGCTAAACAGCGTGCTGATTTGAGTATAGGTCGGGGGCGGGGGCCGTCCGTCAGATGAATGGATGGCGCCCTCAAAGACGCCTTCGTGAGCAGGCTCGCTCCCACAGGGGAATGCATTTCAAATGTAGGAGCTGGCGCAGCCTGCGATCTTTTCGGGGCCATCGGAGAGCAAGATCAAAAGATCGCAGCCTTCGGCAGCTCCTACAGATCGCCACCATCATTCACATCAATATTCACCATCGCCGCGAATGCCTTCCGCAAAAAAACCATCAGGTGCAGGATCAATCTCATCCCTATTTCAACCCCGCACCGGAGGGGCAAACCATGTTGATCCATCTCCTGACCTGCCTGGCCCTGACGACCGTTACCCTGACCCTGTTTTCCCGCTTGGTGCTGGATATCGGTCAAACCGAGGAGCCGAAATCATGATTCATTCCGTCAGCCTCGCCGTGAGCTTCCCGGTGTTCGGCAGCAACTATTATTCGCAGCAGGTCGTGTCTCGCAAAGCAGTCGCGCTGGTGTTCGACGAGCACTTCGAGGCCTTGCTGATGCCCGCAGCGGCCAACCACTTCAGTAACGAAGTGGTCGGGCTCAACGATCAGTTCCGCTTTTTGAATGATGTGCTGGTTGAGCATCTGCTGGAGACTGAAATGGCTCAGCATCCGTCGGCACAAGCGTTCACCTTCTGACACGCTCGCGCCCATCTTGCTAACTGGTACTCAAGATCCGCACCGGGCCCTGGCGATTGAGAACCTCGATCATGACGTTTTCCCCCGAGCGCCGGAGCATCAAGTCCACACATTCAGCACCCACTGCCAAACGCCGCAAGGCGATGGTGTCCAGAAACGCCGGGAGCACCGGTTCGTCGAACAGGATGTTGAGCTTCCTCGGCCTGAAGCTCAGCCCCAGGCACGACTGAATCATCGACAACGGCGCAGCAGCGGCCCAGGCCTGGGGCATGCAGGCGACTGGATAGAACGTCGGCCCTTGGGTGCGTTGCCGGGCAAAGCCGCAAAACAGTTCGGGCAGGCGCCGCAGATCGATGTAGGTCGACGCGGCGAACAGACCTTCGAAAATCCGCGCCGCGTCCCGACGGTAACCGTAGCGGGCGAAGCCGGCCGCGATCAGCGCATTGTCGTGGGGCCAGACGGAGCCGTTGTGATAACTCATCGGGTTATAGCGAGCCTGGGAAGACGCGACGGTGCGCACGCCCCAGCCGGAAAAGGATGAGCGGTCCATCAGGGCGCTGACGACCGATGCCGCGCGTTCCGGGTACGCGATGCCGGCGAACAGGGCATGGCCGGCATTGGAGGTACGGATTCGACAGGGTTTCTTGTTGCCGTCCAAAGCTAATACATAGGTGCCCAGCTCTTCGTCGAAGAAGCGGTTATCGAATTCTTCGCGCAAGCGTTGAGCCTTGTATTTAAGGCGTTGAGCCCGGTCTGGATTACCCAGCCGACGAGCGATTTTAGCGGCACCAGTCCAGGCGCCATACACGTAGGCCTGAACTTCGACAATCGCAATCGGGCCCACGGCCAGTTGCCCATCGGCATGGAAAACCGAATCGAAGCTGTCTTTCCAGCCCTGGTTAATCAGCCCCTCGGCGGACTGCCGGCCATACTCGACAAAGCCATCGCCATCCCGATCGCCGTATTCCTCGATCCAGCTCAGCGCCGCTTCGATATTCGGCCAGAGCTGACGCAGTGTGCCCAGGTCATTGGTGCGCTCCAGATACGCGGCGGCCAGTATGACGAACAGCGGCGTGGAGTCGATGCTGCCGTAGTAACGTCGGAACGGCACCTCGCCCAACTCGGCCATTTCCCCCAGCCTTATCTCGTGCAGGATTTTACCGGGCTCGGAATCGGCATGGGGGTCAACGATGGTTGCCTGGTTGGCGGCCAGATGCCCGAGCACGCCTTTGGCAATACCGGGATCAAACCACAGCATCTCCCATGCCGTGATCAGCGCATCTCGTCCGAAAACGGTGCTGAACCAAGGAATGCCGGCATAGGGATAGAGCCCCTCGCGGGTTTTGGTCATGAGCATGTAGAGGTCGGAAACGCTGCGGCTGACCGCCTCGTTGAACACATCGTGGGAGGTCACCACAGAGGCTGCCCGCGAAGAGAATGTGCGTAACTCGCGCCGGGAATCGCGCAATGAAATAAAGAACCCGTGGCGCACCGTAAATGGTGGATTTTGCACGCCGCAATTGATGTCCATGAACAGTGACTGACTTTCCCCCGGGGCCAGCCGAACCTCGAACAACGCCGAATCGCAGGTCAGGCTGGCCGGCACCGGGGCAAAACGCAGGCGGGTCATGCGCCGTTTGTGGTCCAGGCCGGTATAGGAAAGCACCACCTCTTCATCGGTAATCTCTGCCCGGTGCCCCTCCCCGCGTTGCGGACGCCGGGCGCCGCGAACTTCGAACAGGTCTTTGAAGTCGGCTGCGAACTGAATTCTCAATTGCAGATGCTGGGGCGAATCGTCGAAATTGCGCAGGGTCAGCCGTTCATAACAGGAGCCATTCCACAAGAATCGTGAGCGGCGAAGATGGATCAAATCGTGGTGCAGGATTTTTTCACCATGGGCGTCGAACAGATCCGGGTTGGTCAGGTCGCACGTGAGCATCGCGTTATCGTCACGCAGCGTCGAACTGAGCAACAGCGGCCGCGCGCCGTTAAGCGTCAGGTAGAGCCCGGAAAGGTGGCGGGTATCGGTATGGAAAATCCCTTGCGGGCTGTCGTCCGCAAACAGCACATCGCCATTGGGATCGAACACCGCGAAGGTGTCGTTGTTTTTCAGGTTGCGCAAACGCAGCTCTTGCAACGACGCAGTGGCGGGAATATCGAAGGGCGTGGAGGGATGGCCATAGGTGTTGCCCGCCGTCAGATGGCGGTACAACTCCAGATAGTGATTGGTCATGCGCTCGACCGTGAACCGCTCCTCGAACCTGGCCCTCACCTTGCGCCGATCCAGCTCTCCCAACCGCTGCACCGCCGCTACCGCTCCTGCGACACCATCGACGATGTAACCGGATACCCCCTCATCGATCACTTCCGGCACCGAGCCCTGACCAAACGCAATCACCGGTGTGCCGCACGCCATGGCTTCGATCATGACCAGGCCGAACGGCTCAGGCCAGTCGATGGGGAAGATCAAGGCGCGAGCATTGCCCAGCAAATCTGCCTTTTGCGATTCATCGATCTCGCCGAGAAATTCGACATTCGGATGGGTGGCGATCATCGGTGCGATGATTTCTTCCCAATACACCTGATCGGCCTTGTCGACCTTGGCGGCGATTTTCAATGGCAGCCCGGCCTTCGAGGCAATCTCGATGGCCCGGTCCGGGCGCTTTTCGGGAGAGATACGTCCCAGAAACACCAGATAGTCGCCGCTCGGTTCAGGGTTGAAGGTCAGCAGATCACCCGGAATGCCGTGATAGACGTTGCCCACCCAATTGACGTCGCCCTTCACCGGACTGCGTTGCGCCTTGGACACCGAGACCAGCGGCACCTCGGGAAAGTGAGGGTAAAAGGATTGGTAATCCGCAATGTCCAGACGCCCGTGAAGCGTGGTCACGCTGCGCCCGGCCAGGTGTCGAATCAACGGAAAATGGAAGATATCGACATGAAAATGCATCACGTCGAATTGATCCGCCTGCCGCAGGACTTGATCGAGCATCAGAATGTGATGAGGCGCCCCGTCCTTGATGCGTGGATCGAACCGCAGAGCTTGGTGCGCGCCCGCTTCCAGGCGTGCCGAGGTTAGCGAATCGCCGCTGGCGAAGAGCGTGACATCGTGGCCCTGGCGCACCAGTTCTTCGGTCAGGTAAGACACGATCCGCTCAGTGCCACCGTACAAACGGGGCGGACAACGTTCGGTGAGCGGCGCGATCTGAGCGATCCTCATGGAGAGGCCCTCCGTCATTCGGTCGAAGAATTAAGGCCTCCAGCACTAAATCCCTGTGGGAGCGGGCTTGCTTGCGAATGCGGTGAGTCAGGCGACATCAATGTTGACTGTAACGCCGTCTTCGCGAGCAAGCTCGCTCCCACAGGTTGTGCGGTTTGACTGACTGGCATTGCCTCCAGTGCTTTTAGTTCTCACACAGTCAGATCTGGTGGCCCTGTCCTCGATTGACGGTACGCCTGCTGCATCAGTTCCATCCGGTAATACGACCTAATCCTGTAGCAGCTGCCGAGCCCGCGAGGCAGCTGCTACAGAGTACGTTCAGCCCCGGAGTACGGCGATGAAGGGGCCTGGCGCGGTCCGTAGTTTTACATTGGCGGCTTATCGACATCATTCAATTGGAACACTCTATAAATATTATGAATTCTCTTCGAAAGCATTTAATTGAGCGTTTCGATGAAACAACCGTCGCCGGAACCAGACAACCAATAACGTAAAGAACGCACCTGCCACGGCCAGCGCCATGTCGGCTTGAGAGTCCCATGGGTCATTTTGTGCAGCGACAAACGCCTTCGCCGTGTCTTTTCCAAGGTACTGCCCACCTATCCATTCCACGATTTCATAGACTGCCGAGGTCGACAGCACGATGTTCAACGCGATAAACCCAACCCAGAAACCGCGCAGCGGCGTGATTCGCACCAGCACTTCCCGAATCGGATACACCAGCAAGAGTCCATACGTCAGATGCACCAGCCGATCGTAATGATTGCGTTCCAACCCAAGGGTTTTGTTCAGGCTGACCCCAGTCAAGGCTGAGCACCAGCGGTCGTAGGGCACCAGCGCATAGGTGTAATGCGACCCGAGCTCATGAATACAGAGAAAAACGAACACCAGACTGATGGAAACGGCAGACAGACGGAACCGTCGGGAGACGACCACCAGGACCATCACCAGCAGCAGGGCCAGCAGGTTTTCCAGGACCCAATCCACTCGGCTATGGGGTGAAATACCCAGTGCTGCGACGATGAGAAGAAATGCAATCAACAGCGCCAGGTCGTATCGCGGGTGCTCCTTGGGCGTCATGACCGGCAGAGGTCTGCTGTGACTACTCAGGTCTTTTGCGCCTATCGACTTGCTCATTGGGCGCCTTCTTCTCGAGTCTTTTAAATTCGAGACGCGGCCGCTTCGCAAGTTCGTTTTTTCTGGGCGGGTATTGCGGCCCGATACCCGCCCCCAACGCTTATCAAGGCCGGCGCACCGCCCTCACCTTCCCGCTGCTGCCGCCGCCACAGAAAAACCGGTCGTGACCATCGAACTCAAGTCCCGAGACCCCGACGCCAGCCGGCATCTGGACGCTCTCCAACACCTCGCCCGTGGCCGGGTCGACTCGCCGCAGCTCACTCTCGTCACCCTCCCAGGTGCCGTGCCACAGGTCGCCCTCGACCCAGGTTACCCCGGTGACGAAGCGGTTGGATTCGAGGGTGCGCAGCACTGCCCCGGTCTGGGGGTCGACCTGATGAATCTTGCGCTCGCGATATTCACCCACCCAAAGCGTCCCTTCGGCCCAGGCGAGCCCCGAGTCGCCACCGCCGCCGGGCGCGGGGATGGTGGAGAGCACACGCCCGGTCTGTGGGTCAATTTTCTGGATACGATCCTCGGCGATCTGAAACAGATGCTGACCGTCGAAGGCTGTACCGGCATGGGCGGCGACATCGATCGAGCGCAGCGTTTTGCCGCTCGCAGGATCCAGGGCGTTGAGTTTGTCGCCGGAGGCAAACCAGACCTGCTGGCCGTCATGGGTGACGCCATGGACGCTGTCGACGCCTGGAAAAGGGCCGTATTCGCGGATGATTTCGGCTGTTGAATGTTTCATGTCTTGTTCCTCATTCACTGGGTTGGTGAAGGGATGCTAATCATTGGGCAGCAACCCTGTGAGTAACAATACCGTCGCGAATCCTGGAACCTGCGGGGTCATCCAGCGACGGGCCCGGCCATGACCGAACGACTGCACCTTGCCGGCCACCGCCAGCGTGTCGAGGGCTCGTTGCACGGTGCGCTGACTGGCGCCAAGCGCCAACGCCAGGGCCGAACTCGACCATGATTCGCCGTCAGCGAGGAAGGCGAGCAGCGTCGCATGTTGCTCTTCGACAGGCCGCGCCAGCACCACGACGTCACGCGCATCCTGCGGCACCAACGCAAACCCTCGCGGGGTCGCGACGACATCGGCGATCAGGTGCAGCGCTGCGCGCAGCCGCCCGAGCTCGACGCGCAACCGCGCGCGATGGGAGTCATCCGCGACTTTCATACGAAAGGCGCGCGCAATCAGCGTCTCCCTCGGCACGTCGGCGGGCCACGCTTCGCCCAACGCCCGGGCGAGCGCGAAGAGCACCGGCCGCCGGGCGAGTGAAACTGACGAGCCTGCGTCGCGCACGACATACCGGCAGGCGTCCACGACCAGTGCGGGGGACGCCAATAACGCTTCAATTTCATCGAGCAGCAGCGGCCGTTCCTGACCACCGACAATCAGCCGCGCCGCCGGCGTGTCGAGGATGCGGGCGGCACTTTCGACCTCGGCCGTCAACGCGGGGATAGCGGCGTGTTGTGCGGCACGCTCGGCCCGTTCAAGTGCCGCGCGCGCCGCTTTTGTTTGCAGGCGACGCATCGCAACGCCTGCCACGACCAGTTCGTAGGCTGCCCTCGATGCGGGGGGTAACGGTGTTGGATCGAGTTCTGTGAGCCGGTGTTCGGCCTCGTCGAGGTGCCCAATCAACAGCAAGCGGCGGATCTCGAGGTACCGCGCATGGGCGGCGTTGATCCAGTCGCCGTGCGCCTGAAGCGTCGCCCGCGCGGCGTCGAGTGCCTTGGTTGGCCAGTTCAGATCCCGCGAGGCGAGCGCGATTTCGGCCTCGGCGACGACACATCGCGCGTGGGGCAACGCCTCTTTCGGCCCGAAAGCACGTGCGGCGCTGCGCACCAGCGCCTTCGCGCGCACAAGGTCGCCCAGCTGCGCCATCGCGATGCCACGAAGCGCGAGGGCTGGCGCATCGTCGCGCAAGGCGATGCGGTTCAGCGCGCCGAGGGGATCACCCGCCGCGAGCGCACGCGCTGCCGCCGTGATCAGCGAATCCATCTGAAGCGCGCCACCTGTCACCCCCACCGTCCGATGCCCGCTGATCAGTCTATCTCACGACCGCATAGCCGCACGCCGATCTGCCACGGGAGCTGCTTACTTGATCGCCAGGCTGCGATCGACCGTAGGAGCTGTCGAGCCCGCGAGGCTGCGATCGGCTGCGAAGCAGTCGTAAAACCAGAACTCGCGGTGTATCAGGCAGACCGCGTCAGCCGGATTCACGGCTGCTGCGCAGCCGCTCGCAGCCTCGCGGGCTCGACAGCTCCTACAGGGCCAATCATCGCCTCGTAAATGACGATCAAGCCCTTCGCGTGGAGCAATACTCCACAATGAGCTGAGAGAGCGCCGCCACAATCGCCTGATCCGCTTCAGCAGAGGCAAACAACCGAAACTGCGCATCCGGCAAATCCGGCAATCCTTGTTCCGCCCCCAGAGCCGCCAGTCCCTGCCCCAATTGACTGACCGTCATGGGCGCCACCGCGAAACCAGCCAGCGCCGCCGCCCGCAGCCCGGCGGTGCTTGTGCATGACATCGCCGTGCGTTGGGCGATCCCCGCCTGAGCCAGCCGCCTCAGCGCGATCTCACGATAAGGACAAGGCTCAGGAAACAGCGCCAGCGGCAACGGTGTCGGTAACTGGGTGACGGGCTGCGCCGACCAGGCCCACACCAGCGGTTCTTGCCACAGTAGCAACCCCGCTTCGCTGGTTTCGCACAGAGAACCGATGACCAGCTCAAGATCACCTTGCTTCATCAGGTTCAGCAACGTGCCAGGAATGCCCACCTGCACGTCGATTTCCATGCCCGGGTACTGCGCCGCGAAATCCTGAAAAGCCCGCAGCAATCGCGGTTCGACAAAATCCTCCGACGCCCCGATCCGCACCCGCCCGTGAAACGGTGTGCGCGTCAGTTGCGCCCAGGCATCACGGTTCAGCGCGAGGATCGTCCGCGCATAAGCGATCAGGCGCTCGCCATCGGGCGTCAATTGCTGGGAACGGGTTGTACGCGTCAACAGCGGTTTTCCGACTTGCTCTTCAAGTCGCCGCAAGTGACCGCTGACCGCAGACTGGGTCAGGTGCAACTTTTCGGCTGCGCGACTGAAACCCTCTTCATCGACGACGGTGACGAATGTTTTTAACAACAGCACATCGAACATAGTTCTATTCGTGATTAATTGTTTATTTATTCACGATTTATATTCCAAATAAAACTATGTTGCAATGATCCAACTTCCCCGCCCGAGACACGCCATGACCACCCTTCTGCATATCGAATGTTCCCCGCGCAAACAACGATCGGCCTCCCTTGAAGTCGCCCGCGGCTTCATTGCGCGCTATCAAGAAAACACCCCGGACACCGAAATCATCACCCTCGATCTTTGGAACATGGTGTTGCCGGAGTTTGATGAGCTGGCAATGGACGCCAAATACGCCGGGCTCAATGGCACGCCCTTGACCCCGGCGCAGCAAGACGCCTGGAACACCTTGAAAGACCTGGCCGGGTTCCTGCACCGCGCAGACGTCCTGGTGATGTCCGTACCGCTGTGGAATTTCAGCATCCCGTACAAACTCAAACACTTCATCGACCTGGTGTCGCAGAAAGACATTTTATTCAGCTTCGACCCGGAGCGCGGTCTGGAAGGCATGCTGCACAACAAAACCGCCGTGGTGATGTACGCCCGCGGCCTGGATTTTTCGGCGCAGTCGATCACGCCAGCGGAGCGCTTCGACTTTCAGAAGCCCTACGTGGAAGCCTGGCTGCAATTTATCGGCGTGAGCGATGTGCACTCGGTGATTGTCGAGAAAACCATCCTGGGGGAAGACGTTGACCTGAGTGCGCGCAAGGCCGCGACTCAGCAGGCCATGAAGCTGGCAGATAGTCTCGTGCTATAAACTGACCGCGGTACGTTAAGTCGTAATGAGAAGGCTGCGTTCGCCCGTAGCAGCTGCCCCATACACAACCGCCCTTAACCACCTCAAGCAAGAGATCCCACATGGCAAATCGCGACATCACCTTTCTCCCCGACCCGGACCCGGAATCCATCTCCTCCGATGTCGCCGGTTTCGGCGGCCTGTTGGTCTCCACTCAAATCCCCACCCGTGCCGACGGCAGTCTGGAGCTGGGTGGCATCGCCGAGCAGAGTGAATGCACTCTGCAAGCGCTCAAGGTAGCGTTGGAGCTAGCCGGCAGTTCGATGGACCGGGTGCTGCATCTGACCATCTACCTCACTGACATGGCCGACCGAGCCGCCTTCAACGAAGTCTACAAGCGCTTCTTCGCCAAGCCCTGGCCGGTCCGCGCTGCCGTTGGCGTGGCGTCCCTGGCGGTCGAAGGTATGCGCGTGGAAGTTACCGCGATGGCGGCCAAGGGCTGAGTCTGCGGACTGATCCGGTGGCACTGCTCCATCGAGCAGGCCGCCACCGGGCCATTCCCGACGGCAGATTTGCGCCGTCGGGAGATCTTCGCCGGGACTCAAAAGCGGCTATTTAACGAGCCGTTTTTCCTTGGAAGGTCTGTAGCCGAAATACGAGCTATAGCACTTGCTGAAATGACTGGGCGACACAAAGCCACAGGCAACCAATACGTCTACCTGGGACAGTTCTGTGTGCTGAAGCAATCGACGCGCTTCGGTGATGCGTAGCTCCATGTAATATCGCTGCGGCGTGGTCCCGAGCTGCTCCTTGAACAAGCGTTCGAGTTGTCGCCGGGAACGGCCGGCATAAACCGCCAGTTGCTCCAGCTCCAGAGGCTCTTCGAGGTTGGCGTCCATCAGCTTGACCACCTCTCGCAATGGCGCGCTCACACAGATATTTTCAGCCGGTTTGATGCGCCGGTAGCGAGACTCCTCGAAAGCAAGAATGTCCTCGATCCCCTCGACCAGGGCTTTATCGTGCAGTTCCTTGATCCAGTCCAACGCCATATGAAATGCCCCAGAGGGACTGGACGCGGTGAGCCGGTCTCGATCAATCACATAGGGCTCACTGGTGACATGCGTCGCCTTGGAGATTTCCGCCAGTGCGGGACGATGTTCGGGGTGAATGGCGCAACGGTATCCATCGAGCAAGCCTGCGCTGCCCAAGAACCATGCACCGTTCCACAACCCGGCCAGAATGACACCCTGATCTGCCGCCGCTCGCAACAGGCTGATGAACTCATCAGTCGCCTTCAGTTCTGTCCTGTAGCCACCGCAAATGACCAGCAGGTCCAGGTCGTGAATGGCTGAAGAGTTGATACGTGCATCCGGCCGGATGACCAGGCCCAGGTCGCTGACGACCTCCCCCTCATTCAAGCCGAACGTTCGGGAAGAGAACAATCCGGGGCGTAGAAGATTCGCGGTGACAATCGTGTCCAGTGCTTGCGTGAACGCGGGCAGCGAGAAATGCTCGAGCAGCAAAAAGCCTGCCCGAGTCATTCGAGCAGGCTCGCCAGTGTTTTCATTCAGATAGCGGAGGTTTTTCCCCTTCATGCCTCCGCTGAATTGACGTCGTTCGATCAATGTTCGACCCACTCGGTTACGTTAACCAACCTGTCATTAGGTGCGCTAATAAAGCTAATGCTACCTGCAGAAGCTCAAAAAGCCCTAGCGCAATTATGCGACCGATCAGGCCAGTTGAAAGCCGTGACGAAGCGGGTCTTTATCATCGACGAAAATGGTGTTGTGGCCGGGGACGACACGCGAGAGAGCGTTTGCGACATGCCATTGAGGCAAGGGAGAGGCGTTATTGAAAACAGTAAGCATTGAACCGCGTCATAAAGGCTGAAAAACCCGAACTCCCTCCACACCGATGAATCCAATTTATAGGCCAATGGAGGTGAGCGAAATGAACAATGATGACCGTGTTAATGACGACGAATCAGAAACGACCTCGAACATCCCGCCTGCCGATACCTCTGGCAAACCCGACGATGTGGTTGAAACAGAGCTTGAGGACAGCGACAACGACAACGAAGGTATAAATCAAACCCATGCCCGGGAGCTAGAGGCTGAAGAGCTCAGGCGAAAAATAGCGGAGATAGAACGCAAGGTGGCGGACGGTAACTAGCAGGGTGCCGCTGGAACGAGAGAAATCATGATGCAGACGTTGGTGGGGGGGTGATCTCCCAAACGGTATTATGCGTTCCGGAAATTGACCGCTTTGCGTTTTGGATTCAACCCGCCGATGCAACAGATTGCAATTGGGCCAAAACCGGTCAATATCGCTCCCTTTCGTCTACCCTCACAAAGCGCCAGGCATGCCTGGCGCCTCGACATTCTTTTGTTAATACACCGGAGATTTTTCATGCTCAAGCGTACCCTGGCATTGGCCGTCAGCTTGATCCTGCCTTTTTGCACCCTGTTGGCGCAGGCCGCCGATACGCTGAAAGTCAGCGCGATTCCCGATGAAGCCCCGACCGAACTGCTGCGCAAGTTCAAGCCGCTTGGCGCCTATCTGGAACAACAGTTGGGCATGAAGGTCGAGTTCGTGCCGGTGAGCGACTATCCGGCCGTGGTCGAGGCGCTGGCCACCGATCGAATCGACCTGGCCTGGCTGGGCGGCTTCACGTTCGTGCAGGCACGCCTGAAAACCGGCAATGCCATTCCGCTGGTACAGCGCGAACAGGACGCCCAATTCACCAGCAAATTCATCACCGCCGACCCTGCCGTCAAGTCCCTCGCCGATCTCAAGGGCAAGACCTTTGCATTTGGCTCGGTGTCCTCCACGTCGGGCAGTCTTATGCCGCGCTACTTTATGCTCAAGGACGGCATCAAGCCTGAAACTTACTACAGCCGAGTCGGCTACTCCGGCGCTCATGACGCCACTGCCGCCTGGGTCCAGGCCGGTAAGGTCGACGCCGGGGTACTGAACGCCAGCGTGTGGGAAAAACTGGTCGCCGCCGGCAAGGTCGATACCACCAAGGTCAAAGTGTTTGCGACTACTCCGGCCTACTTCGACTACAACTGGACGGTGCGCGGGACCCTCGATCCAGCGCTGGCGGCCAAGATTAAGGCTGCCTTCCTGGCCCTCGATCCGGCGAAGCCTGCGGACAAGGAGATTCTGGATCTGCAGGCCGCCAGCCGATTCATCGAAACCAAGCCCGAGAACTACAAGGGCATCGAGGAAGCCGCACGCGCCGCCGACCTGCTCAAATGACATTGCGTCTAACCCAGGTCAGCCTTACCCACGCCAATGGTGTCCAGGCGCTGCGTGGCGTGGACCTGCACATCGGTGCAAACGAACAGGTCGCCATCATCGGCCCGTCCGGCGCGGGCAAGTCGAGCCTGCTCAACCTGCTGGCCACTGCCCTGCGACCGGGCAATGGCGAGCTGCAGGTGCTCGGCGAGCGAGCCTGGCAGCTTTCCGCCCGCCAGCGTCAGCGTCTGCGCGCGCGTATCGGCCTGATCCATCAGTCGCCTCCCCTGCCACCGCGCCAGCGTGTGATCACCGCGGTTCTGGCCGGTAAGCTGGGTCAGTGGAGTCTGGGCAAGAGCCTGCTGAACCTGCTGCACCCACTGGATATTCCGGGCGCACGCGCGGCATTGGCCCGGCTGGACCTGAGTGACAAGTTGTTCGCGCAATGCCAGCAACTGTCCGGTGGACAGCTGCAACGTGTGGGCATTGCCCGCGTGTTGTACCAGGCGCCCGAGGTGTTGCTGGCCGATGAGCCGGTTTCGGCCATGGACCCCGTGTTGGCCCATCACACGCTTTCGGTGCTCTGCAGCCATGCCCGGCAGCACAACGTCACCCTGGTCGCCAGCCTGCATGCGGTGGAGCTGGCCCTGGCGCACTTTTCGCGCATCATCGGCTTGCGTGATGGACAGATCCTGTTCGACCTTCAGGCCAGCGAAGTCGACCGCGAGTTGCTCGACAAGCTGTACGCCAACGAACAACTGTTATCCCCACCGATTGCTCCGGCGCCCTTGAGTGTGCAGATTCCACGATGCTGACCCGTGATACCCGAGATCCGGCCACCCGGCCCCGCCTGCTGTTCATCTTGCTGGCCCTCGTCTTGCTGTGGCCAGGGATCCACTTCAGCGAATTGGACCTCAGCGTACTGGTGGCGAGTGACAGTCAGAGCGAGATGGGCCGGTTTGTGTCCGCCTTCTGGCCACCGGCCCATGGCGAAGCGTTCATTGAGCTGTTGTTGCAAGCCACCCTGCAGACCCTGGCCATCGCCACGGCCGGCATGGCCCTGGCGTTGCTGTTGGCAGTCCCCGCCAGCCTGTTGGCCAGCCGCGCTCTGTCGCTGTCTGCGGCCTCCCGTGCCGGCCACCCGAGCTATTGGGGCCAACTGCTGCGTTGGCCGGTACGCGGTTTGCTGATCTTCCTGCGCAGCGTGCCGGAAATCGTCTGGGCCCTGCTGTTCGTGCGCGCCGTCGGCCTCGGCCCGACGGCCGGGGTGCTGGCCATTGCCATTACCTACAGCGGCATGTTGGGCAAGGTCTATGCGGAAATTTTCGAGTCGGTCGACCAGCGCCCGGCCCACGCGCTACTGCAATCGGGCAGCGGTCGGCTCACAGCCTTCTGCTACGGGATCCTGCCCAATGTCGCTGCGGAGCTGCTGTCGTACACGGTTTACCGCTGGGAATGCGCCATCCGCGCCTCGGTGGTGATGGGCTTTGTCGGTGCCGGCGGTCTGGGCCAGCAAATAGATCTGTCGTTGCGCATGTTCGCCGGCGGTGAAGTGGCCAGTTTGTTACTGACGTTCCTCGTGCTGGTGCTGCTCGCCGATCAACTCAGCCGCCTGTTGCGCTGGAGGCTGGCATGAATCGCCTGATCAATCTGGCACTGCTGCTCTGCATCGGCGCAGCGGTGATCGCCTCGTTCATCTACCTGGGCATCGACCTCGGCGAGCTGGGCGGCACCGGCAACCTGAAGCAGATGGGCGCTTATGCGCAGCGTTTTCTCAGCCCGGACCTGAGCTCCGGCCATCTGCAAGCCATCGGCCACGGCGCTCTGGAAACCATTGCCATGTCTGCCCTGGGCACCCTGCTCGCGGCGGTATTCGGTCTGCTATTGGCATTGCCTGCGGCCGGGCGCTTCGGCTGGCCATTGCAGAGCGCATCGCGCCTGGTGCTCAACGCCTTGCGCGCGGTTCCGGAACTGGTGTGGGCCGCGCTGATGGTCCTTGCCGCTGGTCTCGGCCCTAATGCCGGCACCCTGGCGCTAGCCCTGCACACCACCGGCGTGCTCGGCCGGCTGTTCGCCGAAGCGCTGGAAAACACCCCTCCGGAACCGGCCGAAGCCATCCGCTTGCAGGGCGGCAACGCCATATGGGCTTTCTGTTACGGCACACTGCCCAACCTGTTGCCCCAGCTACTGGCCTACGTCCTGTACCGCTGGGAAAACAATATCCGCATGGCCAGCGTGCTCGGCTTCGTCGGCGCCGGTGGTTTGGGGCAAATGCTCTATGTCAGCCTCAGCCTGTTCCAGGAAGCTCAAGCCAGCACGGTTATTCTGGCCATGCTGTTGCTGGTATTCGCGGTCGATACATTGAGCAGCTGGAGCCGTCAACGCTGGGTCAAGGCTTGACTCTTTTCGCACAGCGGATTGCATGGAGTGTGTCGCGCTCAACGGCACAACAACCCCATGGGCAAACCCGATCATAGCGCTCTATGATTGAACCCCATGACGACCTCTCTTCCAATCCGCCAACCCTGCCCGCCCGGAGCCTGCATCTGCGAGCGTGAGCCGTTGCTGGAAACCCCCGGCGCGGATCTGCGCATCCTGAGCCTGACCCGATCGGAGGAAAAGCGCTTGGTCGAGCGCTTGGAAAATCTCCAGAGCCTCGGCGATCTGGAGCGTCTGCAACGCCGGATGTACGAGCAATTGGGTCTGCGCGTCGAGATCGTCCCGGGCTTCAATGAAGTGCGCACCATGCGCGGCATCAACATTACCCTCGGCGAACTGCCAGGCCTGTGCCGCAAAACCCGTCAGTCGATTCCGGCGGCGATTCGTCGAGGGCTGGAGAAGCGCCCGGAGATTGCCTACGAGCTGCTCAATGCCAACGACTTGTTGCGTGATGCCTGATTGTTCTCGCTGTTATCTCGATATGTTCGTTTCAAATGTCCTGAAAGAGGATCAGCGGTCGTACGCGAAATGCGGGCCGCTGCTATGCCTTCTGATGGGAGAAAGGGTATCAGGCCAGCCAGGACGGAACTGGAAACACAAGCGTGGCCGTGGCCCGGCGCCAGCCATGTGCGCGAAGATAAAAGGTGCCAATCCGTAGCAGGAGGTGGCAGATGTTATTCATGGTCCGTTGGTCCATCAGTCCGCAACAGCGTAATAGCGCAATCGAACGTTTTCTCAAGACCGGTGGCGCGCCACCCGCAGGCGTCAACATGCTGGGGCGCTGGCATGCCGTCGGTGGCTCGAGTGGTTTTGGCATTGCAGAAGCCAGTGATCCGGTGTCGATTCAGAAGTGGGTGCTGGAATGGAGCGACCTCATGAGCATGGAAGTCCACGCCGCACTGACCGATGAACAGGTGGCGCCGCTGCTGGCTGCCGCAGTCGGCAAGCAATAGGCGTCGAGGCGGCGAGTGCCCTCGCCGCCTTCCTTCTGATTCACTATTTTTTCATCCCCACCCGCCGCCGCATGTCGGCAGTTATCGTCTGTCGGGTTTTCTTCAGGTCAGCCCAGGGTTCGTCACCGATGTCGGCCAGGCGCTCATGCACGTTATGTACGTTCCATTGATTGCCACCCTTGAGCTCGGCCACCTCCTCGCGAAAGATCGGCACCGACACCGGCAGCCCTTCGCGGGTGCGCACGGCATACGCGCAAATAGTGGTGGCGCCCAGACCGTTGCGCAGGTAGTCGATGAAGATACGCCCGACGCGGTTTTTCGGTCCGGACACCGCAGAAAAGCGGTCTGGCAGTAATTTGGCCATGTGGCTGACGATCGCGTGGCTGAAGTCCTTGACCTCGTCCCAGCCGTGTTTGCGGGTCAGCGGCACGATCAGGTGAATCCCCTTGCCGCCGCTGGTTTTGAGAAACGCCTTGAGCCCCAGTTCATCCAGCACCGTGAGGGTTAGCTGAGTTGCTTCGATCATGCTTTTCCAGGGCAACGCCGGATCCGGGTCGAGATCGAGGACAAAGCGATCGGGTTTATCCAGATCGACTGACGTGGCATTCCACGTGTGCAGTTCCACCGTGCTCATCTGCACCGCGCCGATCAGCGCTTTGGCGTTGTTGATGATCATCACCGGTTGGCCCGTTAGTTCCTTGTCCAGGGTAACAATCCCCGGAATGGCCAGGCGCTCGGCGTTCTTCTGAAAGAACAGTTCGCCGGCGATGCCGTCCGGCGCGCGCACCAGCGCCACCGGCCGGTCCTTGAGTTGCGGCAGTATCCATTCGGCGACGCTGGCGTAGTACTGCGCCAGTTGCATCTTGGTCGTGCCGCTGCTGGCGTCGATCACCCGGTCCGGGTGCGTGATCCGCACTTTGCCGCTGGCCAGGCCAATCTGCGACGGCGCGACAGTCGACTGGGCAGTTTTCGGGTCGGCGGCGTCAGGTTTCTCGGCGGCGGATTTGTTCTTCGCTGAGGATTTTGCTGCGGCAGTTTTCGAGGCTGATGTGTTCACGGTTGTCGGCAACTCCTCGGTGATTTCTTTGGCAGGCTTGTCATCGCGCAAACCATGGAACACGGCGTGGCGCACCGAGCCGTCCTTAGTCATTTCGGCAAAGGCCACTTCCGCCAATAAAGTGGGTTTAAGCCAATGCACACCCTTGGCTTCAAAACCGCTAGGCGGATTGACCACCGACGGCTTCTTCGTCTGCAGCGGTTTCAATTGTTCGTAAATGCGCTTGAGAGTCGCCTCATTGAACCCGGTGCCAACCTTGCCGGCATAACGCAATTCACCGCTGTCGCGGTCGTGCAACCCCAGCAGCAACGCGCCAAAGGCACTGCGTGCGCCTTTGGGGTCGGTGAAGCCGACCACAACGAATTCCTGCCGGTGCTTGCACTTGAGTTTGATCCAGTCACGGGTGCGCCGGGACACGTAAGGCGACCCCAGGCGCTTGCCGATCAACCCTTCCATCTTCATTTCGCAGGCGCTGTTGAGCAACGCCTCCGGGGATTCGTCGAAGGCGTCGGAGAATCGCAACAGCGGGTTTTCATTGAGTTTGAGCACAGTCGCCAGCGCCGCCCTGCGCTCCTCGACGGGTACTTCACGCAGGTCCACGCCATTGAGGTAGGGCAAATCGAACAGGTAGTAAACGATGCTGGCGCTACTGCCGGAATCGAACGCATTTTGCAGCGCCTGAAAATCCGGAACGCCCTGCTCGTTGGCCACCACCATTTCGCCGTCGAGCCAGGCCGACTCCAGGCCAAGCGCTGCCAGTGCCTCGGCTTGCCCGGGTAATTTATGGGTCCAATCGTGACCGTTGCGGGTGAAAAGTTTGACCTCATCGTGGTCGATGCGCGTCATGACCCGGTAGCCGTCGAACTTGATCTCATAGCTCCATTCGCCGCTTGGCGCGGATTCGACCAGTGTCGCCAGTTCCGGTTTGAGCAGCTCCGGCAGTTTGGCTTTGCGCGCGCCCGTCAGTTGTGCCGACTTTTCCTTACGCGCCTTGGCCAGGGCTTTGTTGACCGGTTTGGGTTTTTCAGTACCGTGCTTTTTTTCCAGAATTGTGCGGTCGCTGAGCACGCTGTCGGGCTCAGCGGCGACCACGTCGTATTCGCTGTCGGGTCTGGCGGCGCTGTCCTGATGCTTGATCAGAAACCATTGTTCCTGCTTGCCCGGCATGTGCGTGCGCACGAGGTTCCACAGGCCACCGAGCTTTTCTCCTTTCAGCTCGAATTTCAGCCGGCCCTTGGCGTACGCCTTGGCCGGATCGTCCTGGGGAATCCACACCCCACGGTCCCAGACGATCACATCGCCAGCGCCGTAATGCCCTTCGGGAATGGTGCCCTCGAACGTAGCGTATTCCAGCGGATGGTCTTCGACATGGATGGCCAGGCGCTTTACCTTGGGGTCCAGCGACGGCCCTTTGGGCACGGCCCAACTTTTCAGCGCGCCGTCGAGTTCCAGGCGAAAGTCATAGTGCAGGTGCGAGGCATCATGTTTCTGAATGCAGAATTGCAACGCATGATCCTTCGCTGTTTTTTTGCCCGAGCGTTTGACGGCGGCCGGTTCCGAGGTCGCCGAGAAATCGCGCATGCGGTTGTAATCGTCCAGGTTCTTGTTCATGGCTCACCTACCGCTCGTTGCGAGGCCGGGCTGGCGCAAGGTTGTTCGCCGGTTTCCATCAGCAGTTGATCGACAGCTTGCGCCAACGCCTCGGGCATCGAACGTCCGTCGCACAAGGCCTGTTCCACCGCGTACCGTTGCCGATCCGCGCTGGTCCCCTCAATCAGCATGCGCCGGGCCTGTTTGAAGACGTCTTGCACACCCAGTTGCTGCGCGGTCTCGGCAAATGTCACTTGCGCCAGGGCCAGCCATTGCTCGATCGAGATTGTCGGTTCGTGGTCCTGGCGGATGAAGGTGCCGTGAATGCCGTAACGCTTGGCACGCCAGCGATTTTCCTTGAGGATCCAGTAAGCCGCGCGGCTGAAGTTCGCCCCGGGCAGCGGCTGCGCGACGGCGTCAGCGACCATCAGGCGAAACAGCGAAGCGATGCACAGCGCATCGTCCAACCGTGGGCAAGCGTCGGTGATGCGCAGCTCCAGCGTGGGAAACCGTGCGGCCGGGCGCACGCTCCACCAACAGTCACTGGGCTGGCGGATCGAGCCGGTCCGGGTCATCAGCGCGACGTAGTCATCGAACGCATCCTGATCCTCGAAGAACTCCGGAATGCCCATGCGCGGCCACTCGTCGCAGGCGACTTGGCGATAGCTCATGAAACCGCTGTCCACGCCCTCCCAAAACGGGGACGAGGTGCTGAGCGCCAACAACAGCGGCACCCACGGCAAGATTTCGTTCATGACGCGGATACGATCCAGATGACCGGGCACTTCGACGTGCACGTGCAGCCCGGACAACAGGCTGCGCCGGGCCACTCGCTGGTAGTCATCGAACAACTGATGGAAATGCACCTGATCCGTCGGTTGCTGAATTCGCCAATCCGCCAAGGGGTGGCTGCCGGCGCTGAGCAGGCCCAGGCCGAACGGCTCCAGAGCACGTCGCAAGGCACTGCGGGTGGTGGCCAGGTAATCGGCAGCCTCCGGCACACTGCTGAATACCGGTGAGGCGACTTCAATTTGCCCCTGGAACATTTCATAGGCGAACGACTGGCCCAGCGCCGCCCTGCACGCCTCGATCGCTTGGACCGATGGCTGCCCCGGCATGCGCCGGGAAGCGAGGTCGGTGAGGAAGTATTCTTCTTCAATGCCGAAGTTCAGGCGCCTGTTCATCAACGTTTTCCCCAATGCCTGGGCCGAGACGCATCACGGTCAGCGCGACGACGGCAATCCGTTCCACCCGTTTGTAACCGGGGGTCGACAACTCCTCACCGAACACATCGGGATCGAGTTCGCGATACGTCCAGCCGAACCCCGGAGCCTCTAGACGCGGAGTGAGGGCCTCCAGCAATGGATCGCGCCCATCGACCATCGCCGCGCCGGTGTACAGCAGCAACGAGCCGCCGGGCGCCAACCGACCGAGTGCCTGCTCGACAATCCGCAGTGACAACTCCGCACCCAACGCGCCACCGCCATGCCGGTAAGCACGCTCGGCCGGGTCGGCCATGTAGGGTGGGTTGGCGACGATCAGGTCAAAGTATCCGTCGACATCCTGCAACAGATCGCTGGCTTCGACCCTGACGTTAGCCACTTCGGCAAGCGCGGCGTTGATGGCTGTCATGCGCAGCGCCTCGGGGTTGATGTCCAGCGCCAACACCTCGGCTTCGCGACGGGCGCGTGCAATCAGAATGGCACCGACACCGGCACCGCAACCCACGTCCACAGCGCGCCTGATCGGGGCGAAATTCTGCTGCAAATGGGCGTGAATCAGTTGGGCGAACCGATAAGTGTCAGGCCCGAAGAACACCGAATCGGCGGCCTCCGTAGGAAAGGCCGAATGCACGAACAGCAAGTCGTCGAGGCTGGACCAGCGCACCCGGCTTTTCAGCCGCCCGTTGCACGGCTCCAGCACCTGCGCCTGTTGTAACTGGCGTTGTTCATCCGCCGACAATAGCCCTGGCTCGAACGGTCGCGACCAGCCAAAAACATCGCGCAGGGTCTCGGCCCGTAGGCCTTCGGCGCGGTTATTGACACGCTGATGGGTCAGCGGCGTCGGCGTGATGAAGCGATAGCCGTCAGCCTGCAGACGCCGTCCCAGTCGCACCAGTGCCAGGTCGGCGACAGACAGCTGTTCTTCCTGACTCATAAACCGCTCCCGTTGATAAAAGGCGTTCTAGAGAAGGCTGGATTTGAGTTCGACAAACCGGCGTGTCGCCAACAAACCCGCAGGATGAGCATGCCGACGGGGCGAAAGCCACGGCATTAACACCGGCATCTGCTCGTGCCCGCTCAAACCGTTCAGCGCGGTATGCAGGCGCTTGATATCCGGATCGCTGTCGGCGGGCACCGGCGTCTGCGCCGTGACGCTACTGCCGCGTCGTACCGCAGCGACTGGATGCTCCGGCGTCCAGTCGCCAGCAATCCAGTCATGCAGCAACTGTTTTTCGTAAGGGCTGAATACGCCGAACATCGCCGCGCCGGCACCGTCGATCAATTGCCAGAAGCGGCTGGCCTGCGGGTCCTGGTGGCGCTTGATCCAGCCTCTGTTTTCCATGGCCGCCAGCAATCCTGGCAATTGCTCCGGTGAAGACAGCCACTGATTGACGGTCTTGCCTTCAAAGCGGCTGTAATCGGAATGCATGTGCTGGCCGAACGGGCGTTTGCGTTCCAACATGCTCAGGACTTCACTGTCCAGGTTGAACGACTCAATGATCGCCCGGCTGCCCTGCCCCAGGTCGTTGAGCCGATAACCCAGCGCCACCCGACGCAAAAAGTTATCACGGTCGCCTTCCACCGGGAGCAATTGCAGTACCGACTGCACCGCCTTGTGAGCATGGCCGATGCTGGCGTTGTCGATGGTCACGTGGAGCGTGAAATAAAGCGGATCGATGCCCAGTTCGCTGAGTTCATAAGCGCTGATCAACAAGTGCAGCGGCAGCTGTTCATAGCCGAGGTTGTAGCCGATCACTTCCGGTAAATACTCGTCGGCGCAATAGCCGAGCGCCAGTTGAATCGCGCCTTGCAGGTAGCGCTCATCGGTAATCGCGGCAGTGTCTGGCAAGCCATGTTCGGCGAGCAGTTTGCGGTAGATCACTACATGATTCTGCGCCGGATTGCCCTCACCCAATTCTTCCAGATAGGTGCACAACAGCCCGTCGAAGCGCGGGTCCTGCCAGTGCGGCAACAGGTCATAAAGCCAGGCGCCATCCACCAATTTGGTCGGGGCTACCGCTTGCAGGAAAAACAACCCATGGGCTTTATTGCTGAAGAACTGTCGCGCCCCACCCGCCTTGCGTTGCTGAAGGTAATCGGCGTATTGCCGGGCCACGTCGACGCTGTGCTGTTCGACCCAGTTTTGCAGGGCCGAGAGGTCCCGTGGCAGTTCATCAGGCAGCTGCGCCGCTTGCTGCAATTGCTCTTGCAGGAAGCCCCGGGCGAGCGCATGTTTTTGCGCATCATCGTCGTTCAGCAACAACTGTTCATAGAGCGCCTTTAAGCCGCCAGCGACAGTTATCACGTGCTCGTGGGCAGGCCGGGATTGAAGTCGTGTCAGGGCAGTCATGGAATGGTTTTCTCGCTCTGCGGCCAGTGGCAGGACGCTGGATCAGCACGTCTCTATCAGCAGAGCGGCGGTGCCTGAAAAAAATTCCATTGGCGTTGAAATTGGCCGGACAGACGGGCCAGCGCCGTGGCACTGGCTCGCGGCGCAGTTCAGCGCAGGGGGATTCACGCCTCTGGTGACAGCCGAGAATTTCGGCCTTACGTTTCTGCTGCCGAAATCACCGGCCGCATCCCGGGATGTACACAATTTGTGTAGGAACTGGCGCAGGCTGCGATCTTTTGATCCTGGCCATTTTCAAAACCGCTGAAGATCAAAAGATCGCAGGCTTCGCCAGCTCCTACAGGTGGATGCCGCGCCGCCCTTGCCCTTCCCACTCCTGACAGAAATGACACTGCCACCTTTTATGCTGCGCCCACCTTGAATGGAGCGCACAGGCGGACAACGCATTAATTCTTGCCCCGGATATTTCCGGGGTATTTTTTTGCGCGGCGGCTAAGATTCATAGGTGGTGAACCTTATCCCCGAAAATCCGGTCGATACCTGCAACCCGACCCGGTTTGCCGACGCCCTCAACAAGAGGGTGATAACTGGCTTGCTTCACTTTCTGGAGAACGCCCCCGTGATATCCACCGTACACATTGCCAGGCTAAAAGCATGGGGCGCCCATGGTTTTACCGCCACTGGCGTGGTCACAGCCTTCCTCGCGACCCTCGCTTTGTTGGAGAACCAGCCGACCAATTGCCTGCTGTGGCTGGGCGTGGCGCTGATCGTCGACGGTCTGGACGGCGCGCTGGCACGCAAGGTGAATGTGCAGTCGGTGCTACCGAGTTTCGACGGATCGATCCTCGATCTGGTGATCGACTACCTGACCTATGTGTTTATCCCGGCACTGTTCATCTACCGTTACATCCCGTTGCCGGACTACACCCTGCTGCTGACCGTGTCGCTGATTCTGGTGTCGTCACTGTTTTGCTTCTGCAACGTCAACATGAAGAGCAAAGACAACTACTTCCAGGGCTTCCCCGCCGCGTGGAACGTGGTTGCGCTGTGCCTGTACATCATCGACCCGTCGCCGTGGATCACCTTGCTCGCCGTCATCGGCCTGGCGCTGTTGACCGTGACCCGCATGAAATTCCTGCACCCATTCCGCGTGCGCCGGTTCATGCCGATCAACATTGCCGTGACGGCCATCTGGCTGCTGTGCAGCTTGTCGCTGGTGGTCAACCACCCGGTCATCAATCCGCTGGTGATGGGTTTGTGGTTGCTGATGTCGGCCTACTTCCTGGGGATCTGCTTCTGGCGCACGGCGCTGGAGTGGTTCGACAGCTCGCGGCTCAAATAGGCACTGCGATCATGCCCATCCACATCGTCCAACTGGGCTCACCCCGCACCGCGGATGAAGGCCTGCGCCTGGGCACGGTACGCCGCCCGCCCCGTGGTGTACCGAAGGCCGAATTTGCCAGCCGGGATTTTTACGACGTGTGGCAACCGCTGCTGTCCCCCAGCCCCGAATTGGTGGCTGAAGCCAAATCGGCGGAAGATGCCAAGGCCTGGGGCGCCTTCAAGCGCAAGTTCAAGGCCGAGATGAACCATCCCGCGCCCAGTCAACTGCTCGACCTGCTGGCCGCCCTCTCCCATCAAACGTCGCTGGCCGTGGGGTGTTATTGCGAAGACGAGGCCCACTGCCACCGTTCCGTGTTACGGGAGTTGCTGGAGGCACGGGGCGCGAAGGTTATATAGGTCGCACGAACCCCATCTCCCTTGTGGGAGCGAGCCTGCTCGCGATGACTGCATTCCAGTCAATGTAGATGTCGACTGACACTCCGCCATCGCGAGCAGGCTCGCTCCCACATTTAGAACTCCGGCGTGACACCCATCACATGAACACCGCTGATCCCTTGTGGGAGCGAGCCTGCTCGCGATGACTGCATTCCAGTCAATATAGATGTCGACTGATACTCCGCCATCGCGAGCAGGCTCGCTCCCACATTAGAACTCCGGCGTGACACCCATCACATGAACACCGCTGATCCCTTGTGGGAGCGAGCCTGCTCGCGATGACTGCATTCCAGTCAATATAGATGTCGACTGATATTCCGCCATCGCGAGCAGGCTCGCTCCCACACTTTTTACCGAGTCAACCGCTACCTCAACGCTAATCGCCCGCTTGCGGACGAGATTTTGATCATGGTCAATACTTAGAGGATTGAATGGCTATCGAATGACCACACGTCGGGCGCACAGGCAATTCCCCATCGCAATCCAGGGGGCCCGTCGTCTGCTCGTTTACCCACGGGAGGTTTGTCATGTCTGGTCAAGCTCGTTTCATGCTGGTCGCCTCGCCCCTGATGGAACACAGCCCTGCCTTCGACCGGGCCGCAGCGCTGGCCAAAGCCGAAGATGCGGCCCTGCATATCGTGGCCTTCGACTATCTGGAGGGTCTGGCGACCGCCGGCTTGGTCAACGAAAAGGCTCTGGAGCAGATGCGTCTGGGCTATGTCGAGCGTCACCGCCAGTGGCTTGAGGAACAGGCTCGCCCTTTGCGCAAGATCGGAGTGCACGTCACCACGGAGGTGACTTGGGTCGAAAATCCGCTGGAGGAAATCCTGACGCACCTCAAAGAGCAGCCGATGGACGTGCTGATCAAGGCGCTGGAGCACCAATCACGGCTGTCGCGGCTGGTTTTTACCCCTCTCGACGTGCATTTGCTGCGCGAATGCCCGGTGCCGCTGCACTTCGTCAGCCATGCCAAGCATGCGTTGCCGCGCAAGATCGTTGCAGCGGTGGACCCCTTCCATCGTGATGATCACTACAAAAGCTTCAATGACCGGATTCTGCACGAAGCGTCAAAACTCGCGAGTGCCTGCAATGCCGAGCTCGACGTGGTCTACGCCTATGACCTTTCGTCGATCAGCTCGGACGAGTTCAGCTTCGAAAACGGTTCGGCTTTTTTCGCCTCGGAAAAGGCCAAGACCCTGTTCGACTTCCAGGAGGATGCCTTCAACGAATTGGCCGCGCGCAACGGCATCGCGCCGGAGCAACGGCACATGCTCATGGGCAGCCCGACCAAGGTACTGACTCGCTACGCCGAGACTTATGACGTCGATGTGATTGTCATGGGCCGGGTCGGCCATCGCGGCATGGGCCGGTTGATCGGCAGCACCGTGGAGCATCTGCTGTACAAAATGCCGTGCAGTGTATGGGTGGTGTACACCGAGAGGCTGGATGAGTGATTGCGCCGCACGCGGTCCCCTGTAGGAGCTGCCGAAGGCTGCGATCTTTTGGATCTTCAAGACCAAAATCAAAAGATCGCAGCCTTCGGCAGCTCCTACATTGCCCTCCTCAAAGGTTCAACGCCGTGTAATCACCACCTCCAGGTATTCACTGGGCACCACCAGCGACCGCTCCCCCGCCCGGTTCAGGCGATTCAGCAGTTCAGTCATGTCGTTTTCCAGGGCCGCGGCCTCTTCGGGTGGCAGGGTCGCAAAGGCCTTGTGAACCGGGCCATACCAGGTGCGGAAGGTGTCGATAAAGTGCGCGGCCGAACGATAGCGGAAGTTGAACAACCGCCGTGTCACCTGGAGCTGAAAGTCGCGCTGATCGAACTGCGAGTGCAACCAGGCTTCGGTGCCCCAGTTCGAAGGTGGTTGCGCTCCTGGCGGTGGCGGCATGTGACGGCCCAGGGTCTTGAACATCTGGCCGATGAAGCCTTCAGGCGTCCAGTTGGCAAGGCCGATCCGCCCTCCATGACGGCATACCCGCGCCAGTTCCGCTGCGGCCTTGGGCTGATCTGGCGTAAACATCACACCAAAGGTCGAAAGCACAGCATCGAAACTGGCGTCCTCGAACGGCAAGTCCTCGGCATCGGCCACCTGAAAGGTCACGTCCAGGTGTTCCGCCCGTGCGCGGTCTTCGCCACGTTCAAGCAACTTGGCCACGTAATCGGTGGACGTGACCTTGCAGCCCCGGCGCGCGGCGGCGAGCGTTGCATTACCGTTGCCGGCGGCGACGTCCAGCACCTGCTCATCACAGAGCAAGTCGCAGGCTTCGGCCAGTTGTTCGCCGACGATCTGTAAGGTGGTGCCGATCACGGCGTAGTCGCCGCTGGCCCACGAGGCCATTTGACGGTTTTTCAGGGCAGTGAGGTCAATGGGGGTACTCATGAAATCTGCTCCGTTGCGGGTTGGAACTCGTCCGGCTCACTCCGCCGTGGTGGGATCGATGATGTTCATGACCCGCGAAACGCTGTTGATGGGAAATTCACCTTTTTGGGCGTGCTCCCTGATCAGTCCCTCATTCGGCGCGATGTACACGCAGTAAATCTTGTCGCCAGTGATGTAACTCTCCAGCCACTGCACCTCTGGTCCCATCTCGCGCAACACATCGCAGGATTTTTGCGAGATCGCCTTGAGTTCCTGTTGCGGCAGTGCGCCGGCGCCCGGAAGCTCGCGTTCAATAATGTATTTAGGCATGGCAACGTCCTTTTCTTGAGGGTGATGACAGGGTCGGCAATGATCCCGTCGTCCACAAACTATCGCTCCCGGATACGCCGGCGTCCTGCCGATCGTCCGGAGAACCCACGAAATATGGCATTCTCCGATACATGGTCGCCTATCTGTAACGCCGCATTAACAGATCGGCTTGCGTCGCCGAAAACGGGTTATGCAGCAGGCGTTTTGGCCTCTTCCAGCAGTTGCCGAATCATCTGTTCCTGAGTCTCATATCGGCCCTCGCCAAAGTGGGTGTAACGCACTTGGCCCTTGGCATCGATCAGGTAGTGAGCGGGCCAGTACTGGTTATTGAAGGCGCGCCAGATCGCATAGTTGTTGTCGATCGCCACCGGGTAGGTAATGCCGAGTTTTTTCACCTGCTCGCGGACGTTGTCGATGATGCGTTCGTAACCGTATTCAGGGGTGTGCACGCCGATTACGACCAGGCCGTCCTTCTCGTATTTCTTCGCCCAGTCCTTCACGTAGGGCAAGGTGTGCTGGCAGTTGATGCAGTCGTACGTCCAGAAGTCCACCAGCACCACTTTGCCGCGCAGGGCATCGTTGCTCAGCGCTGGCGAGTTGAGCCATTCGACCGCGCCAGAGAGTGACGGCATCGCGCCTTTGGCCGCGTCCTGGGTCGAGTCGGCCTTGACCTTGCTGACGAAGTAATCGACCACTTTCGGTACGGTTTCCAGCACGTGTTGTTCAACCGTGGTGACGCCTTCGGACGAGGTGCTGGCGAGCAATTTGTTGTCGGCACCCGTGGAGATAACCGCTGCGGCAACCAACACCGCAGCCCCCGTGCCGCGACGCAGCCAACCGATGAGCGGAATCGACGGTTTCAAGCGATTGACCAGGCCGCGACCAGCGAAGATCAAAGTGCCCAGGGACAACGCGCTGCCCAGGCCGTACGCCACCAGCAACAGACTGGTCTGAACGTTGGCGCCTTGCAGCATGGCGCCGGTGAGGATTACCCCGAGGATCGGCCCGGCACACGGCGCCCAGAGCAGACCGGTGGCGACGCCGATCATCACCGAGCCTAACGGGCCAGACATTTTGCGAGTGTTGGGATCAAGGCGATTGCCCAGCAGCACAAACGGGCGCGCCAGCCAGCCACCGATGCGAGCGGAGATCAGCGACAGGGCAAACAGCACCATCACGATCAGCGCCACATGGCGGCCGGTGTTGTTGGCTTGTATCACCCAATCGCTGCTGACCACAGCCAGGCTGGAGATCAGGGCGAAGGTCAGGGCCATGCCGCCGAGGGTGAGCAGGATCGAAGAACGCGTGCGTTTAATACCGGCAAACAGAAACGGCACGACCGGGAGGATGCAGGGGCTGAGGACGGTCAAAATACCGCCCAGGAATGCGATGAGGAACATTGAATCACCTTGAAATGCGAGTTCCATGTGGGAGCGAGCCTGCTCGCGATAGCGCTCTGGCAGTCACATGGATGTTGAATGTGCTGCCGTCATCGCGAGCAGGCTCGCTCACACATGAGAACGGTGGAGGTTCTACAGACCTCAGTTGCCTTCGTTGCAGCCATCCGCGAATTTGCTGTAATCCAGTACCCGGGTTTTGCCTTGGGAATCCAGGTAGGTCATCCGGGCATTCACAATCCCGCAGGCGGGGGTGGCGTCCTGTTTCATCGACAGCACTTTCTGGATGTCCAGGTGCGTGCCATAGGTGTAGGTTTGATGAGTGACGTCGGCTTCGGCCCGGGCCGACAAGGTGCAGATGTTCAGGGCGGCAAACAGGCAAGCGGCGTACACGGCTTTGGTGTTCATGGTGATTTCCTCAGGGCTTCCATAGGTCAGCCGAGGCAGTTGGGTTTGCCTCGATGGAACCTATTTGAAACCCGTGAGGTATCCCGTCTGTGTCGAGAACAGGCGCGGGTAAATCACTACGTATCAGCGCAGGCCTGCGATACACAGCGATACAAAACCCCTGAAATCGGCTGTTTTTGCGTCCCCGTGTATCTGCTGATACGCCAGATACACTGCAATACAATCGACGGCAGGCGAGCGGGCCAAGGCTCGATAGACTGTGCGACAACTCCCATTCAAGAGGCTTGGTCACTATGGAACACGTCGATCACATTCTCATCGTGGACGATGACCGCGAAATCCGGGAACTGGTAGGCAATTACCTGAAAAAGAACGGCCTGCGCACCACCGTGGTGGCGGATGGACGGCAGATGCGCTCGTTTCTGGAGTCCACGCCAGTGGATTTGATCGTGCTCGACATCATGATGCCGGGGGACGATGGCCTGGTCCTCTGCCGCGAACTTCGCGCCGGTAAACACAAGGCCACGCCGGTGCTGATGCTCACCGCTCGCAACGATGAAACCGACCGCATCATCGGCCTGGAAATGGGTGCCGACGATTACCTGGTCAAACCGTTCGCCGCCCGTGAATTGCTCGCCCGCATCAACGCTGTGCTACGACGCACGCGGATGCTGCCGCCGAACCTGGTGATCACCGAAAGCGGTCGCCTGCTGGCATTCGGTCGCTGGCGCCTGGACACCTCGGCCCGGCATCTGCTGGATGAGGACGGCACCATGGTCGCCCTCAGCGGTGCGGAATATCGTTTGCTGCGGGTGTTCCTCGATCACCCTCAGCGGGTGCTCAATCGCGACCAGTTGCTTAACCTGACCCAGGGCCGCGATGCCGATCTGTTCGACCGCTCGATCGATTTGCTGGTGAGCCGCTTGCGTCAGCGTCTGCTGGACGATGCCCGGGAGCCGGCTTACATCAAGACCGTACGCAGTGAAGGTTATGTGTTCTCCCTGCCGGTGGAAGTGCTCGGTGCGCCGTCATGAACCTTGCGCTGCACTGGCCCCGCACGCTGGCTTCGCGGCTGTCGCTGATTTTCCTGATTGGCCTGATTCTCGCCCAGGTGCTGTCCTTTGGCGCTCAGTACTACGAGCGTTACGAAAGTGCGAAAAACACCATGTTGGGCAACCTGGAAACCGATGTTTCGACCTCTCTGGCCATCCTCGACCGTTTGCCCGCCGACGAACGCCCGAACTGGCTACCGCGTCTGGAACGCGCCAACTACAACTATCTGTTGAATGAAGGCTCGCCGGGCACGCCGATGGCAGCCCGCGATGTGTCGATTGCAGTGACCTCGATTCAGGACGCCATCGGCCATGATTACCCGCTGACCTTTACCGACATCCCCGGCCCGAAAAAACACTTCCAAGCCCACCTGAAACTGAAGGACGGCAGCCCCGTCACTATCGACGTGCGACCGTCGATGGTGCCGTTGTCGCCGTGGCTGCCGGCGGTGTTGCTGGGGCAACTGGCGCTGATGATTATCTGCACCTGGCTGGCCGTGAGAATCGCCATTCGCCCGCTCACCCGCCTCGCCCAAGCGGTGGAAACCCTCGACCCCAACACCCACGCCGTACACCTGGATGAAAAAGGCCCGACCGAAGTCGCCTACGCTGCGCGGGCCTTCAATGCGATGCAGGCGCGTATTGCGGCCTATCTCAAGGAACGCATGCAGTTGTTGGCGGCAATTTCCCACGACCTGCAAACCCCGATCACCCGCATGAAACTGCGCGCCGAGTTCATGGATGACTCCAGCGAGAAAGACAAACTGTGGAACGACCTCGGCGAGATGGAACACCTGGTGCGCGAAGGCGTGGCCTATGCCCGCAGCATTCATGGGGCCACCGAGGAAAGTCGCCGCACTGATCTGGATTCATTCCTCGACAGCCTGGTGTTCGACTATCAGGACATGGGCAAAGACGTGCAGCTCGACGGCAAAAGCGCAGCCGTGATCAACACCCGGCCGCATGCCTTGCGACGAGTGCTGGTGAACCTGATAGACAACGCGCTGAAATTCGCCGGCACCGCAGAGCTGTCGGTGGAAACGAAGGCTGATGGTAGCTTGTCGGTGAAAGTGATGGACCGTGGGCCAGGGATCGCCGAAGAGCAATTGGCACAAGTGATGGAACCGTTCTACCGCGTGGAGAACTCGCGTAATCGCAGCACGGGAGGGACCGGTTTGGGGTTGGCGATTGCCCAGCAGTTGGCCATCGCGATTGGCGGGTCATTGAAATTGAGCAATCGCGAGGGTGGTGGGGTTTGTGCGGAGCTCAGGTTGCCGAGGGCCCAATAACCGCCACAAATCCAATGTGGGAGCGAGCCTGCTCGCGATGGCGGAATGTCGGCCGACATCGATATTGAGTCTACTGGCCTCATCGCGAGCAGGCTCGCTCCCACAGGGAGTATTGGGTGTTTGGGGGATTGCGTGCGGTCAGGCGACTATGCCGATCACCCCTTCCCCGTGCATCTGCTGCAATAACGCCAACCCGTTGTCGATAAACTCCGGCGATCCAACCATCCCCGCCTCCACCGCCAACCCTTCTAGCTGCGCCCGGCCATCGAGCCGAGGAAATTCCCCGATCCGCTGCAACAACCGCCACGCCAAAGGGCTCAGTTCGGAAAACCGTACCCCCCAGTCCTCGCCCCGACGAACCAACAGCAACGTCGGCTGGGCCGGCGGCGAGTCCGGCCGGTAATCCGGCCCCACCAACTGCACCGGCCAGGCATACGCCAATGGCCAGGCCAGGGGCGAAACCTGCAACGGTCGATCCAGCAGCAACCCGGCATCGCTGGCCGGCAATGGCTCGGCTTCGGATTGTTGCAGCGCCATCTCGACCCACTCGTAATGCGCCAGCTCAACCATGAATGGCGGCCACGGTCCGTCGCTCAGCGCCTGTGGTTCAGAGGCCAGAAACTCGACAAACTCACGGGCGATCTCGCCGAATTTTGGCGTTTGAGCACGATAGGCCCGCAGGAAGATCCGCACCAGAGAACGCCACTCACCGTCACCCAGTCTTCACCAGCACCGGAAAAGTGCCGCTGAGCAACGACGACAGATTCGAAAACACCAGATCGCGATAAACCTGCACCCGTGCCACGTCCATCCCGGCGGGCGGCGCACAGTGGTCCGGGTCGCGCAGGTAGCGGGTCAATGTGTCTTGCTGCTGATACAGCGTCGGCTTATCCACGGTTCACCCCCTCACCTTGCAGGCGGCGAATGATCTGCAATTCAGTCACCAACTCAGAGAACGCCGGAAAGTTGAAATCCCGTTCCAGCAGCGTCGGTTGCACACCGAACCGCGCATAAGCGTCGGCCAGCAGCGACCAGACCACCGGTTTGACCGAGGTGCCATGGGTGTCGATCTTCAGTGTGTCGGACTCATCGAAATGCCCCGCCACATGCACGGCGACCACCCTCCCCGCGTCGATGCCGGCCAGAAACGCCTGCGGATCGAAGCCGTGATTGATCGAGTTGACGTAGACATTGTTGACGTCCAGCAACAGGTCGCAATCGGCTTCAAGCAACACCGCATTGGTGAAGGTCAGTTCATCCATGTCTTGCTGCGGCGCGGCGTAGTAGGAGACGTTTTCCACCGCCAGGCGCCGACCGAGAATGTCCTGTGCCTGGCGAATTCGGGCGGCAACGTGATGCACCGCTTCTTCGGTAAACGGCAATGGCAGCAGATCATAAAGATGCCCGTCATCGCTGCAGTAGCTCAGGTGTTCGCTGTACAGCGGCACTTTGTGGTGATCGAGGAAAACCCGCACCTCCTGCAGAAACCCGACGTCCAGCGGTGCCGGCCCGCCCAACGACAAGGACAAGCCGTGACAGGACAACGGATAGCGCTCGGCCAAGGCGCGAAATGTCGCGCCATGAGCGCCGCCGATGCCGATCCAGTTTTCCGGCGCGACTTCCAGAAAGTCGAAAGCGCCCACCGGGGCCGCTTGAAGGTCCTTCATCAAACCGCGGCGCAAGCCTAGCCCGACGCTCGTCTTCGCTGATGTGAGGGGAGTGTGCATGGTGTCGATCTCATCCTGGGATCCGGTCTCCAGCGTCTGAAAACTCAGTGCCGGCCGGCAGGCCCAGTCAAGCGCCGCAGTGTGTCGGGTCTGTGTTCACCAACGCCGCTCTTCTCAGGCCACTGTATCGGACAGGCAGTCAGATACAGTGGGATACACGAACTAGACTTATTGATTACCCCCGCAGGGGGCCAGGACGCCGTTATCGTCCTGTTCATTCCCACGATCACCGCCCAAAGGTGCATGCCTCGACAAACAATGCCTCTGGACCCTGATCCTGCTGAAGGAGCACACATGATGGACGAGGCCAGACTCAATGATTTCATGGGCAAACTGGTGAACGACATGGGTGGCGCGGCGATGCTCGCCAACGTCATCCTCGGCGAAGAGCTCGGCCTGTACCGGGCCATGGCCGACAGTCAGCCAGTCACCCCCGAAGCACTCGCCGAAAAGACCGGCTGCAACACCCGCCTGCTGCGTGAATGGCTCAGCGCCCACGCCGCTTCCGGTTACATGGAACACCACGACGGCCAGTTCCGCCTGCCTGAAGAGCAAGCCCTGGCGCTGGCAATCGAAGATTCACCGGTCTATGTGGCCGGCGGTGTCGGCGTGGTTGCATCGTTTTTCCATGACAAGGACAAACTGGTCAATGCCATGCGCGGCAACGGCGCCCTGCCTTGGGGCGATCACCATCCGTGCATGTTCAGCGGCACCGAACGGTTCTTCCGCCCTGGGTACAAAGCGCATTTGGTCAGCGAATGGCTGCCGGCCCTGGATGGAGTGGTCGCCAAACTGGAGGCCGGCGCCAAGGTAGCGGACATCGGCTGCGGCCACGGCGCCTCGACCGTAATCATGGCCCAGGCGTTTCCGAATTCACGGTTCGTCGGTTTCGATTACCACGCGCCTTCGGTCACCGTCGCCACCCAGCGCGCCGAAGAAGGTGGCGTGTCCGGCCGGGCGCGGTTCTTTCAGGGCACCGCCAAAAGCTATCCGGGCGACGACTATGACCTGGTCTGCTATTTCGACTGCCTGCACGATATGGGTGACCCGGTCGGCGCCGCAAAGCACGCCTATGAATCGCTCAAACCCGACGGCTCGGTGCTGCTGGTAGAACCTTTCGCCAACGACACGCTCGACGCCAACACCACTCCGGTGGGACGACTGTTCTACGCCGCCTCGACCTTTGTCTGCACACCCAACTCACTGTCCCAGGAGGTCGGCCTCGGGCTCGGCGCCCAGGCGGGTGAGGCACGGTTGCGCAAGGTCTTCACTGAGGCGGGGTTCACCCAGTTCCGGCGGGCCACCGAAACGCCATTCAACCTGATACTGGAGGCGCGTAAATAAACACCGCTGACTGCTGATCGTAGGAGCTGCCGAAGGCTGCGATCTTTTGATCTTGATTTGGCGATGTTGGAATCGCTGAAGATCAAAAGATCGCAGCCTTCGGCAGCTCCTACGGGACCGTGTTGGATTTCAGAGGGAGAGGCGTTCGCCAAGGTTTTCGGCCTTGAGAATATCGAACAACGCCTGCGCCGCCGCTGACAGTTCATGCCCCATCGTCAGCACCCCGATCGCCCGTTCCACCACCGGGTCGCGCAGGGTTATGCAACGCGCGCCCAGCTCGCGCATCTGCCCGGCGCACAAGGCCGGCACCGCACTGACGCCCAATCCGCTGGCGACCATCCGCCCGACCGTTGCCAACTGATGGCTTTCAAATTCCACCGGCAACTTCATGCCGCGCGTCTGTAAATGTTCTTCGAGCATCACCCGCACCGTCGATGGTCGCTGCAAGGTAATGAACGGCTCCTTGAGCAAGGTCTGCCAATCAATGTCGTCCAGCTCCGCCAGCGGTGAATCGAGGGGCACCACCGCCACAAACCGGTCGATGTACAACGGGGTAAATTCCAGCGACGAGCTCTGGGTCGGTTCAAACGCCACGCCCAATTCCACCTGACGGTCGCGAACCATTTCCAGCACCTGCTCGTTGATCACGTCGTTCACCGTGACGTTGACCTTGGGGTAACGCGCGCGAAAAGTCTTGAGGATCGGCGGCAGCAGGTTGCCGGCAAACGACGGCATAGCCGCCAGCGTCACGCGGCCGCGCTGGAGGGTGAAGCGTTGCCGCAGTTCATCCTCGGCATTGTCCCAGTCCGCGATCAATCGACGGGCCAGTGGCAGCAGCGATTCGCCTTCGGCGGTCAGTGCGACGTTGCGGGTATTGCGCGTGAACAGGCGCCCGCCCAAACCCTCCTCCAGCGCCTTGATGGTCAGGCTCAACGCCGACTGGGACAGGTGCAGCCGCTCGCACGCCACGGCAAAGCTCAAACTCTGGGCCACGGCCAGGAAGGCTCGGATCTGTTTGACGGTCATAACCACGGTCTCCAACGGTAAGCACATCCAATGTAGGAGCTGCCGAAGGCTGCGATCTTTTGATCTTGATCTTTTGCGATCTGGTGGCCGTCAAGAATCAAAATCAAAAGATCGCAGCCTGCGGCAGCTCCTACCGATTAGTGAGTTTTATCTATCAATCAACCTTAAAAATCAACTTAACAAATAAATCATCCAGCGAGACACTCCCTGCCCATCCGGCTAGCCAGCCGCCCACAAAGAATAAAAGAGGTGCATATGGCAGGGTTCGACAAGCGCGTGTATTCCTACGAAGAAGCGATGGCAGGTCTTGAAGACGGCATGACCGTGATCTCCGGCGGCTTCGGCCTGTGCGGGATTCCGGAAAACCTCATCGCCGAGATCCAGCACCGCGGCACACGTGATCTCACCGTGGTCTCCAACAACTGCGGCGTCGACGGTTTCGGCCTCGGTGTGCTGCTGGTGGACCGGCAGATCCGCAAGGTGGTGGCCTCCTACGTCGGCGAAAACGCGCTGTTCGAGAAGCAGCTGCTGAGCGGCGAAATCGAAGTCGTCCTGACCCCTCAAGGCACCCTCGCCGAGAAAATGCGCGCAGGCGGTGCCGGCATCCCGGCGTTCTTCACCGCCACTGGCGTCGGCACTCCGGTGGCCGACGGCAAGGAAGTCCGCGAATTCAAGGGCCGCCAGTACCTGATGGAAGAATCCATCACCGGTGACTTCGCCATCGTCAAAGGCTGGAAAGCCGACCATTTCGGAAACGTGGTCTATCGCCACACCGCCCAGAACTTCAACCCGCTGGCCGCCACCGCCGGCAAGATCACCGTGGTCGAAGTCGAAGAAATCGTCGAACCCGGCGAGCTGGACCCGTCGCAGATCCATACCCCTGGCATCTACGTCGACCGGGTCATTTGCGGCACGTTCGAGAAGCGCATCGAACAGCGCACCGTGCGTAAGTGATCCCCTGCCCCCGGACCGAATGAAGGAATAACAACAATGGCACTTTCCCGCGAACAAATGGCTCAGCGCGTCGCCCGCGAAATGCAGGACGGCTACTACGTGAACCTCGGCATCGGCATCCCGACCCTGGTCGCCAACTACATCCCTGAAGGCATGGAAGTCATGCTGCAATCGGAAAACGGCCTGCTCGGCATGGGCGCCTTTCCGACCGACGCCGAAGTCGACGCTGATATGATCAACGCCGGCAAGCAAACCGTGACTGCACGAATCGGCGCATCGATTTTCTCGTCCGCCGAATCGTTCGCGATGATCCGCGGCGGCCACATCGACCTGACCGTGCTGGGCGCGTTTGAAGTGGACGTCGAAGGCAACATCGCCTCCTGGATGATCCCCGGCAAACTGGTCAAGGGCATGGGCGGCGCGATGGACCTGGTGGCCGGTGCGGACAACATCATTGTCACCATGACCCACGCCTCCAAAGACGGCGAGTCGAAACTGCTGTCGCGTTGCAGCCTGCCGCTAACCGGCGCCGGTTGCATCAAGCGCGTGCTCACCGACCTGGCCTACCTGGAAATAAAGGACGGTGCGTTCATTCTCAAAGAGCGCGCGCCGGGCGTCAGCGTCGAGGAAATCGTCGCCAAGACCGCTGGTAAACTGATCGTGCCTGATCATGTCCCGGAAATGCAGTTCACTGCCCAGTGAGGAATCCTTCCATGCAAGAAGTCGTAATTGTTGCCGCCACTCGCACTGCCATCGGCAGCTTCCAGGGGGCGCTGGCCAATGTGTCCGCCGTTGACCTTGGTGCTGCGGTGATCCGCCAGTTGCTGGCGCAGACCGGGCTGGACCCGGCGCAGGTCGATGAAGTGATCATGGGCCAGGTATTGACTGCCGGTGCCGGGCAGAACCCTGCGCGTCAAGCCGCGATCAAGGCCGGCCTGCCCTTCGCCGTGCCGGCCATGACCCTGAACAAAGTCTGCGGCTCGGGCCTGAAAGCGCTGCATCTGGCGGCTCAGGCGATTCGCTGCGGCGATGCCGAAGTGATCATCGCCGGTGGCCAGGAAAACATGAGCCTGGCCAATTACGTCATGCCCGGCGCCCGCACCGGTTTGCGTATGGGTCACGCGCAGATCGTCGACACGATGATCAGCGACGGTTTGTGGGATGCGTTCAACGATTACCACATGGGCATCACCGCCGAGAATCTGGCCGAAAAATACAGCCTGACCCGTGAGCAACAGGACGCCTTCGCTGCCGCCTCCCAGCAAAAAGCCGTGGCTGCCATCGAAGCCGGGCGGTTTGCCGATGAGATCACGCCGATCCTGATCCCGCAGCGCAAGGGCGATCCGCTGTCCTTCGCCACCGATGAACAGCCTCGGGCCGGCACCACCGCCGACTCACTGGGCAAACTGAAAGCGGCCTTCAAGAAGGACGGTTCGGTGACTGCCGGCAACGCTTCTTCGCTGAACGACGGCGCCGCTGCAGTGATACTGATGAGTGCCGACAAAGCCAAGGCCCTCGGGTTGCCAGTGCTGGCGAAAATCGCCGCTTATGCCAACGCGGGCGTCGACCCGGCGATCATGGGCATCGGCCCGGTGTCGGCCACTCGCCGTTGCCTGGACAAGGCGGGTTGGTCCATCGGTCAACTGGACCTGATCGAAGCCAACGAAGCCTTCGCCGCGCAATCCCTGGCCGTGGCCAAAGACCTGGAATGGGATCTGAACAAGGTCAACGTCAATGGCGGCGCCATTGCCCTGGGCCATCCGATCGGTGCGTCAGGTTGCCGGGTACTGGTGACCTTGCTGCATGAAATGATCAAGCAGGACGCCAAAAAAGGCCTGGCCACCCTGTGCATCGGTGGTGGTCAGGGCGTGGCGCTGGCGATCGAACGGGCATAAAGCGTTCAACAGACTGCACGGGGACCCACGAAGAACCGCCGCAGCCTGGCAAAACACCCGGTGCGATTCACATCGCACCGGGTCCTCCACATCACTGAAGCCTGTGAAAGCCCTGTAGGAGCTGCCGAAGGCTGCGATCTTTTGATCTTGCTTTTGGGTTTTTTTGAGGCCGCAGAAGATCAAGATCAAAAGATCGCAGCCTTCGGCAGCTCCTACGGGGGATAGTCGTTGTGTCAGGCGAATTTCACCAGATTCAACGCGGGCAACGGTCCGCCCGGAAACTGCACCAGCCGCGCCCCGACACTCAGTTCGCCCAGATCGATTCCAAAGAACCCCAACCGCTCGATCAACGCAGCCACCTGTGCCTTGGCCTCGGCATCGTCACCAGAGAGAAACAGCACCCGCCGACCGCCCTCCGCTTTCGGATCGCTCTCAAGCAGATGCGCCTGTAGGTGATTGAACGCTTTGACGACCCGCGCACCGGGCACCCATTCGGCAAACACTTCGCTGGACGGACGTCCCTGCAAATCCACCGCTTTGAACGATGGCGCTTCAATCGAATTGTTCGCATCGATCACAATCCGCCCGCCGAAATCTGGCAGCCCGGCCAGTGCCGTCGGTAACTTCGACCAATTCACCGCGACCAAAACAATCGGCTGTGCAGCCGCTTCTTCACGGGTGCCGGCCCGCGCTGTCGGCCCGAGTTCTGCTACCAGTGAGGCCAGGGTTTGCGGGCCACGGCTGTTGGCGATGACGACTTCGATACCCTGACGGGACAGTGCTTTGGCGAAGGCTGTGCCGATGGCGCCAGCGCCGATGATTCCGATTGTGCTCATGGTGTTCACTCCGTGGTGGGTTGATGGAGTGAATACTGCACTTGCCATTACGACTTGATTAGACGGTAATGACTTGAATTATCTTCAAGCATTACTATCAGGCGTCTGAAATGGAAACCCTCGCCAACCTCGAATCTTTCGTGCGCAGCGCCGAAACCGGTAGCTTCTCCGCCGCCGCGCGGCTGCTCGCACTGACACCCGCCGCTGTCAGCCGCAACGTGGCGATGCTCGAACGCAACATCGGTGTGCGGCTATTCCAGCGCTCGACCCGCAAGTTGTCACTGACCGAAGCCGGGGAGCGTTTTCTGGCGAGTATCAGCGGCAATCTGCACGCGTTGCAGGCGGCGATCAGTGCGGTGAGCAGTGATCGCGGGGAGCCGGCGGGCGTGCTCAAGGTCAGCCTGGCGCCGACTTTTGGCATCGGCCATGTATTGCCATTGTTGCCGGAATTTCTGGCGCGCTATCCGCTGATTCGCCCTGAGTGGCACTTCGAAAACCGCCAGGTGGACCTGATCGCCGAAGGCTATGACGCGGCCATCGGTGGTGGTTTCGAATTGACGCCCGGGGTCGTCTCGCGGACGTTGGCGGCGGCGCATGTGGTGGCAGTGGCTTCACCGGCGTACATGGCCGGACGCACACCGCCCGACAACCCGACGGATCTGGCGCGATACAACGGGATTGTGATGCGCGGCGTGCGCACCGGGCGAGTGCGTCACTGGGTCATGCAGGATGGCGCGGGCAATGAAGCAAGTGCCGAGCTCAGTGAAAACATCGTGCTCAATGACCCGGCCGCCATGCGTGAAGCAGCCCTGCTCGGCCTCGGAGTAACGCTGCTGGTGTTGCCCGATGTCGCCGCCAATATTGAGCGAGGTGAACTGGTGCGCTTGTTGCCGGGCTGGCATGCCGACGCGGGGCCGATCTCGTTGTATTACCCGAGCCGCACGTTGATGCCGGCCAAGACCCGGGTGTTTATCGATTATCTGGTCGAGGTGTTTGAGCGGGGGTGAAAATCAAAAGATCGCAGCCTTCGGCAGCTCCTACAGGAGTATGCATCCCCATGTAGGAGCTGCCGAAGGCTGCGATCTTTTAACGATTCACACCACAAACTGAAAAATCAACCAGTTGTTCGCCCCGCTGAAACACCCGGTCGATTCACAAACGACCCCCTGAGCAATCCATCGCCCGCAATGCTAACGTGGCCGGCTCACACCGAATGGAGACGCGTGCGTGCTGATGCTCAAACTGCTGGTAATTCCAGGGTTTCTCTTGCTGATTTCCCTGGCCGGTAAACGCTGGGGCCCAAGCGTGGCCGGTTGGCTGTCGGGGTTGCCGGTGGTGGTGGGGCCGATTCTGTTCTTCCTCGCCATTGAGCAGGGCCAGCTGTTCGCTGCTCAGGCGGCGACGGCGGCGCTGTCGGCAATGTTCGCCATGATTGCCTTCTGCGTGACCTACGCTCAGGTTGCACAATGCTTGAGCTGGCCGTGGGCACTGACGATTTCGCTGTTGGTCTGGGCCTTGGCGGCTATTGTGCTGTCGCTGATTCCGCCATCTCTGGAGTTCTCGGTGATCGCGGCCGCCACCGCATTACTGGCCGCGCCGTACCTGTTTCCCTCGGTGCAACTTATCGTTTCAGGCCCGACGCCGAAGTCCGACAAACTGCTGCTGCGCATGATGGCCGGCGCCCTGCTCACATTGGCTGTGACGTTGCTGGCCAGCACCGTCGGCGAACGCTGGAGCGGGTTGCTCGCGGTATTCCCGGTGCTGGGCAGTGTGATGGCGGTGTTTTCCCAGCAGACTCGTGGGCCTGCTTTTACTGCGGCGTTGCTCAGGGCGACGGCGACGGGGATGTATTCGTTTGCGGCGTTTTGTCTGGTGCTGGCGCTTGCGCTGCCGCAGTTTGGGTGGCAGGGGTTTGTTTTGGGCGTGGGAGTATCGATGGGAATGTTGTTGATCACGAAACGCTTGCTTTTGCGATCTGGAAACAATGCACCAGGAACACGAAAGCTGCGCAAGATGAATGGATAGCCTTGGCTTTTCAGCGGTTAGACATCACGCCGGCAAAAACCGCAGGCATTACGGCATGATGCGTCCCGTCCTTTCCCCATGAAGAGGCCGGGTGGCACAGAGTTCGGTGACTCAGGCATGATGCGAACTTCAGCCAACGGAGAGGCGTAATGAGCAGCAACGATAGCCCATCGGTTTCACTGGCCCTGCGTTCGTATTCGGGTCAGGTCGAGCTGCATGATCACGACTTCCATCAAGTCGTGCTACCGCAGTCCGGCGCCATGGACATCGAGGTTGACGGCCAGGGCGGCAAAGTCGACTGGAGCCAGGGAGTGGTGATTCCCGCCGGTGCGCGTCATGCGTTTCTGGCGCAGAAGGCTAATACCTTTTTGGTGCTCGACGTGCCAGCGGCGCCTTTCGGCGGGCAGCAGAATATCGATTTGTCGAGCAGACTGCTGGTCGACAAACTCTTCTTCCCGGTGCGCCCGGAAATCCGCCATTTGCTCGATTACGCCGCCCGCAGCGCGCCGATGCTGATCAGCTCGCCTCAGGTGGCCGAATCCTGGAGCACGTTGCTGTTGTCCTCTCTGACGCTGCCCTCCAGAAACATCCCCGATCACAGCCAGTTCACGCTCGCCCGGGCCCTGGCCTGTATCGAAAGCAACCTGGACAGCGCGCTCACCGCCACGGACATCGCGCGGGTGGCCGGAACCAGCGAACGGCGCCTCTACGTGTTGTTCGATCAGCACTTGAAGACCACACCTTTCGCGCACATTGCGAGCTTGCGCCTGAACAGAGCCATCGAGCTGCTTTGCGAGACCGCGCTGTCGATCACCGAAATCGCTCATCGGGTCGGCTATGCCGATCAGAGTGCCCTCACCCATGCGCTGAAAAAGCACCGTGACCTCACCCCGGCCGCCGTCCGCAGAAGTTCACGCTTGGCGTGAATCCGGCAGGCCTGAACAAATCTTCAGCAGTTTCCGTCAATACCCTCCCCACCAGACCTTTCTATCATCGCCTCACTGACATGAAGAATCAGACGAGGCACAGATGAGCGAAGCGACGCAGACAACCAAAACACTTGGGTCCGCCAAGACCGCGACATCCGCCACTGCCGTCGGTGTGATCGCAGTGTTTCTATGGTCCTGCCTGGCGTTATTGACCACCCTTACTGAAGGCATTCCCCCCTTTCAGTTGCTGACCCTGAGCTTCGGCGTCGCGTTTGTGGCGAGTCTGTGCATTCTCGGGCGACGCGGTGTGGCAGGGTTTCGCAGCTGGAACCAGCCCTGGTCGGTCTGGGCGGTCGGTTTTCTCGGGATCTTCGCCTACCACGCGCTGTATTTTTTCGCCCTCAAAGCCGCTCCAGCCGCCGAGGCCAGCCTGATCGCCTACTTGTGGCCGCTGCTGATTGTGCTGCTCTCGGCCTTCACCGCCGGTGAACAGCTACGCAAACGCCAACTGCTCGGTGCGCTGCTGGGGCTGGCCGGGACCGCATTCATCATGCAGCAGCGTGCTTCGGCGGAAGTCGCCGACATGCCGGTGGCCGGCTACCTGGCCGCGTTCGCCTGCGCGTTGGTCTGGTCGTCCTACTCGGTCATCAACCGGCGCTTCAACGAAGTGCCAAGCAGCATCATCGGCGGCATCTGCGGCCTGGTCGCGGTGGCAGGTCTGGTCTGTCATCTGGCGTTTGAGACCTCGGTCACCCCCGACTCCGGCCAATGGGCGGCCATCGTCGGCCTCGGCCTAGGGCCAGTGGGGCTGGCGTTTTTTGCCTGGGATCACGCGACCAAGCACGGCAGCCTGTCGATGCTCGGCGCACTGTCGTACCTCGCGCCACTGATCTCGACCCTGCTGTTGGTGGCCATCGGGCAAAGCCATGCCAGCCCGTTCCTGATTATTCCCGCCCTGCTGATTATCGTCGGCGCCGTTATCGCAACCTCGCGAACAGGTCAGCCCAAAGCCTGACATCAATGTTGTAAAGGAGCTGTGGAGATGGACCTGATTGCCTCTGAAGGAACAGTAAGGATTGAACGCGACCTGCCACGTTTTAGCGTGGCCCCCAATCGACCTGCACTCCAGCACCTGGGGCTGCCTTCACTGAAATCGAGCCGCAGCGGCATTCGCCGTCGTGCCAACGGCGAAGCCCCGCGAGTGCTGCTATTCGTGCCACCCTACACACGGTTGATCGAACCGGTGCCGCTGGGCAGCGCGTTTGCCGATATCGGCATCGACACGTTCGAAGTCATGAAGCGCGCGGGTACGCCCATCGGCCTGTTGCGCATCGCCACGGTGGCCAGGCGTGCCGGTTACGACGTGCAAATTGTCGATGCGCCGTTCGCCGGCTGGTCTCAGGAACAGACACTGGTGGCAGTCGATCAGGGCCACTTGATCCGCTATGGCCTCACCGACGCGCAGATGCGCAAGATCATCGAAGACGCCCAGCCGGACATCGTCGGCATCCAGTGCAACTACACCGTGCAGTGGGGCAACGCACGGGCGCTGGCCGATCTGGTGAAATCCATCGACCCCGACTTGCTGCTGGTCACCGGTGGCGCGCATTCGAGCGGCGACTGGCAGAACGTCTTGCTCGACTCGCCCTTCGATTTCACGCTGATCAACGAAGCCGATCGTGCCTTCACCCTGTTGCTCGACGCCCTCACCCATGACGCCGGCAATGTTGACGCGGTACCGGGTATTGCCTACCGCAACTACCGCGGCCAGTTGGTTCGCCCGACACGCAAATCCAGCTACTTGAGCATTGTCCCGGCCCGGCAGGATCTGGAAGAGCGTCTGGGTGTGATGCCGCTGCCGGACTTCAGTTTCCTCGATATGAACAACTATCTGCAGCCTTATCACTCCTCCGGGGCCAGGGTGCGCAAGAACGGGGCCTGGGCACAGATCTTTTCCACCATCGGCTGCAACGTCAATTGCAACTTTTGCTACATCCCCAAGATCAACGGCCCCTGGCGGGCACTTGGGCTGGACTGGTTTGACCTGCACCTGGCCGACCTGGTCAAACAGGGCGTGACTGAAGTGCTGATCGAAGACGATCACCTGATGCACGACCCGCTGTACGCCATGGAAGTCGGCAAATTATTGAAGAAACACAACCTGCCCTGGGTCGAGGAAGGTGGTCTGAGCTTGTTCAATCTGGTGCTGTTGCACAAGGGCGAGCAATTTCTAGCCGAACTCGACGAACAGGAACTCAAAAGCCCCCATTACCGCAATGTCATCGCGGCCATTCGCGGCGGGCTAACGGCAAAGGCATTCATCCGGTCAATCGCCGAGAACGGCTGCTACAACATTTATCTGGCAGTGGAGAGTGCCAACGAAGAAAGCCTGGTGAACTCCAACAAGTCACGCTTCAACGCCATCCAGCAGGCAACCTTCGAAATCATTCAAATGTTTACCGAATGCGGGATTCAGGTCACCGGTGGGTTCATGCTCGGTTTCGTCAACCCGCCTGCTTCGGCCGGTGAGCAACCGTTCATTGAAAGCCTGGGGCAGATCAGTAATACCATCGACTACGCCGTCAACCTGATGGGCGCAGGTATGGCTTATGCCAATCCCTTTATCGTCACGCCGATTCCGGGCACTGAAATGTGGGAATACCAGCAACAATACGTAGTCCGCCACTACGACAACGGCTGGTCTCATGAAAAAGCCACCATGGCCACGGAGAAGTGGAGCGCCGAAGACATCGAAAAAGCCCGCATGGAACTGCTGGTGCGCGCCAACGGTGCCGATCGGGTCAGGGAGATGGTGCGGCGTGGGACGTGGCCGGTGGATGCTTGAGAGAGCGCTTGCCCCCTCGCCACAACCAACTCATTCGCCAGTACTGCGTAACCAGTCAGCACATTCGCGCTGGAGTGCTTCCTGACCTCCATGGGATGATCGCCGTCAAAGCGCGGATCATCCCCTGGAGAGTTTGAATGTCATTGTTGAGTAAAAAAGCCGTTGTTCTGCTGCTGATGGCGGCTACCAGCCTGGGTGCCTTGAATGCGCAGGCGGCCAAGGCCACTGCCGGCGACAAAGCGCCGGCCCAGAAGGTCTCGATGCTCGGCGGCAAGTTCATCTTCACCCTGCCCAAGGGTTTCATCGCCAACCCGCTGCCAGCCGGCGATGCGGCCACCGGCACTGCTGGGGCGACGGGTACGATGTACACCAACCAGGCCACCAAAACAGTGGTGATCGCCGCTGAAAACACCATCCCCGGCGGCGTCAACGTCAAGGACAACGACGGTGAATTCCTCGACACCACCGTGTCCGCGTTCGCCACCGAGCAACGCAACGCCTTGCCGGATTTCAACAAAACCAGCGAAAAAAGCCTGACCCAGAAAGGCACGGGCCTGGGCCTTCGGCAGATCGACAGCACCGCCACCCAGGGCGGCGGCATGACGCTGGACAGCACGTTGATGGCTGCTTCCGGCACGCGCATGGCCATCGTTCAGATCATTTCCCGCCCCAACGACAAAACCGGTCACGAAACGCTGGTGAAACAAATCGTCAGCGGCAAATAAACCCGACCGACTCAGGGATTGAGCCGCTGCAACCAGGCGTTCAAATCCTTCACCTCGGTGGCGCTGATGCTGTGACCGACACCCGGATAGGCATGAAACTCGGGCTTGAGTGACAGGCGCTGCAACAGGCTGTCGGCCTCAGTACCGTCGTTGTAGGGCAGGAGTGTGTCGGCGGTGCCATGACCGATGAAAATCGCCAGCTGCTGGCGCTTTTCATACGGTTTGAGCTCGGATCTGAGCACCGGCAGAACGCGCCCGCTCAGTGCCGCAATTCCACCCACTGCGTTGGGATGACGCAACGCGACCTCGTAGGAAATCATCGCGCCCTGGCTGAAACCCACCAGGAATACCTTGTCCGCTTCGGTGTGATATTTCTTCGCCGCTTGTGCGACAAAATCCCTCAACACCTGGCCGCTGGCCTTCAGGTCGGCCGTCTCACCGTCGTAGGCGCCCTCGCCCTTCTGGCGAAACCACTGGTAACTGCCCTCCTCCAACGTCATCGGCGCCCGCACCGACAGGTAGTTGTACTGGGGCGGCAATTGATCCTTGATGTCGAACAGGTCCTGCTCGTTACTGCCGTAACCGTGCAGGAAAATCACCAGACGCTGGTTGCGGGATTCAGAGTCGGCCTGCTCCAGGTACTTGAGCGGCAGATCGGTGTGCAGTGGGGTTTGAGCGTGGACGGCGGTGGACGCCAGGAGCGTGAGCAGAGCAAGCAACTTCAACATAAACCTTCCTTCACAGCGCGCAGGATTCGGGGCAAAGCCTAACATCTCTTCCTGCCGATGCACTGTCTCCCACCGATGCACCGTTCCCCCAGGTAGGAGCTGCCGAAGGCTGCGATCTTTTGATTTTGCTTTTAGAAACAAGATCAAAAGATCGCAGCCTGCGGCAGCTCCTACGGGAAATGTGTTTCTCAGGGTAATAAAAAAAAGTGGCCACCGCGTCAACAGTGGCCACTTTTTTCTACAGCCTATTAATGGCCGTAAACGTCAAAGTTGAAGTACTTGTCCTGCACTTGCTTGTACTTGCCGTTGGCGCGGATTTCGGTGATGGCGGTGTTGAATTTGTCCGCCAGCTCCTTATCACCCTTGCGCACGGCGATGCCGGCACCGCCGCCGAAGTACTTGGCGTCTTCATAGGTCGGGCCTACGAAGGCGAAGCCTTTACCGGCGTCGGTTTTCAGGAAACCGTCGTCCAGGTTGACGGAGTCGGCCAGCATCGCGTCGAGGCGACCGGCGACCATGTCCAGGTTGGCTTCCTGCTGGGAACCGTAACGCACCAGGTTGATGCCGGCCGGTACCAGCACTTCCGTGGCGAAACGGTCGTGGGTGCTGGCGCGCAACACACCGACTTTCTTGCCTTTGAGCTCGGTCAGCGGATCCTTGACGTCGGTGCCTTCCTTCATCACGAAGCGCGCCGGGGTGTGGTAGTACTTGATGGTGAAATCGACGTTCTTCTTGCGGTCGTCAGTGATGGTCATGGACGACAGGATCGCGTCGATTTTCTTGACCTTCAGGGCCGGGATCAGGCCATCGAACTCTTGCTCGACCCAGGTGCACTTCACCTTCATCTGCTCACACAACGCATCGCCGATGTCCACATCGAAACCGGTGAGTTTGCCGTCCGGGGTTTTCATCGAGAATGGCGGGTAGCCGGCTTCGATACCGAGGCGAATCGGCTTGGCGTCTTCAGCCACGGCGGTCAGGGACAACATCGACAGTGCCAGGGCACCGAACATCACTCGCTTCTTCATTTATAACTCCTGTGTGCGGAGGCTTTTATTGGCAGCTTTCGATTGGCAACTTTCGGTTAGTGAAGACCGAAGTGGCCGGCAGTCTAGAGCGGCTTCAGGAGGGCAAATTGTGTTTAAGCGACAAATACTTATAGAAAAACAGCCACGGAATTCAAGGCACTTGAAGCGTGCGCCAAGGTGGTGCAAGGGCTGTAGGACAATCCCTTGTTTCAGACAAAACCTACAAGGTTTCGGGCGTGATCCGATTGAACAGTCGCGCTGGCGATGAAGCTTTTTTTGCGGCACATTGATCCCGCCACCCCATCCCCGGAAGAGAAGCGTGATGCCCGCATTGAACCTGATCCAGCACCATCCTGCCGAAGGTCCTGGCGCCATTGCCGAATGGGCTCGGGCCCGTGGCATTACGCTGAACGTGTTTCGCGCCGACCTCAGCCAGTTGCCGCCGGTGAGCGCGGCACCCGCGATCCTGTTGGGCGGGCCTTATGAATCCAACGCCGGGCCGACGTGGCTGGAAGCGGAGCGTCAGTGGCTGGCGGGGAGTTTGGCTCAGGGCGCGGCGGTGTTTGCGATTTGTCTGGGCGCGCAATTGCTGGCGTTGAGCCTGGGTGGGAATGTGCGGCGCATGGCTCGCACCGAAACTGGCTGGACGACCGTGACCTTTGCGGATGGTCAGACGCTGAAGGTGCTGGAATGGCACGAAGACGCGATCGATCTGCCAGCGGATGCGCAATTGCTGGCCAGCAGTGACGTGTGTGAGCAGCAGATGTACCGCGTCGGGGCAACTCGGGTGGGGTTGCAGTTCCACCCGGAGTGGAATGCTGAATCGGTGGCGACCCTCAATGAGCATTTTGCCGAGGAATCGCCGCTGCCTCGGGAGTCACAGGACAGCGCCGCCTATACAGCCGTCAATGACTGGTTGCAGGGGACGCTCGACCAATGGTGGGCGGCGCGGACAGCGGTTTGAATCAAGATCAAAAGATCGCAGCCTTCGGCAGCTCCTACAGAAGACGTACTGCCGTGATTTCACCGGTGTCCTCGATCAATGTAGGAGCTGGCGAAGCCTGCGATCTTTTCGGCTACATCAACATTCGCAGCCGATCACGGTACTGACTGGCCGTTGCACCGCAACACTCAATTCAAACCCTTCATCCAGCCACCCGGTCACCCCGCCGATCATTTCCTTGACCGGGTAACCCAGCGCCGCCAGTTTCACCGCGGCCTTGTTGGCGCCGTTGCAGTGGGGCCCTGCGCAATAAACCACGAACAGCGTGGATGTCGAATAACCCGCCAAGCCGTCAGCCGTGATCAGCCGCCCCGGGATGTTGATCGAGCCCGGTACATGTCCGCGTTCGAACGCCAACGGTCCGCGCACGTCGACCAGGACGAAATCCACCTCGCCGGCCTGTTGGCTGCCGTAGACGTCGGAACAATCGGTCTCGAAGGTCAGACGGTTGCTGAAATGCATCAGGGCAATGGCAGATGGGGCGGCGGGAATTTCGCGAACCAGGCTGGGCATGGGCTGTACTCCAAAGTCTCGGTGGGTGTGGGAAGACTTTATCTGCCCCGCGCTTGCCGCTACAGTGGCGCACAAGACACTCACCGGGAATTTTCCGCCAAATGCAGCCCACCCCTGGATTGGTCGCGATTCTGGCCTATGACGGCCTCTGCACTTTCGAATTCGGTATTGCCGTGGAGATCTTCGGCCTGGCGCGACCGGAGTTCGATTTCCCTTGGTATGAGCATCGAATCGTTGCCGTCGACCAAGGGCCGATGCGTGCCATGGGCGGCATTCAGGTGCTGGCCGACGGCGGGATGGAACTGCTGGAAGAAGCGCGGACTATCATCATCCCAGGCTGGCGCGACCGCAGCGCGGCGGTACCTGAACCCTTGCTCGCCGCCCTGCGCCAGGCCCATGCCCGGGGCGCGCGATTGCTGTCGATCTGTTCCGGGGTATTTGTACTGGCGGCCACCGGATTGCTGGACGGTCACGGCGCCACGACGCATTGGCGCTACACCGCTGAACTGGCCGAGCGTTTTCCGGACATTCAGGTGGACCCGGACGTGCTGTATGTTGATTCCAGCCAATTGATCACCTCGGCCGGCAGCGCCGCCGGCATTGATGCCTGCCTGCACCTGGTCGCGCGGGATTTCGGCACTCAGGTGGCCAACTCGGTGGCGCGGCGCTTGGTGATGTCGCCGCAACGCACCGGCGGCCAGGCGCAGTTCATTCCGTCACCGGTCAGCCCGACGCCCCGCAGCGATCTGTCGCGGGTCATGCAGTGGGCGCGGGAACGTCTGCACGAACCGCTGGAAGTTCGCGACCTGGCCAGCGAAGCGGCCATGAGTGAACGCACGTTCCTGCGGCGGTTCACCGAAGCCAGCGGCCTGCCGCCCAAGGCATGGTTGCAGCATGAGCGCCTGGCCCGGGCCCGCGAATTGTTGGAGAGCACCCGCCAGAACACCGAGCAGATTGCCCAGCACTGCGGTTATCGTTCGGTGGAGAGTTTCCGGGTGGCGTTTCGTAGTGTGGTCGGCGTGCCGCCGTCGGTGTATCGGGAGCGGTTTGGGCGAGAGGTTAAAGCAATAATTTGAGGTGTGTTTGAGGGCCTCATCGCGAGCAGGCTCGCTCCCACAGTTGACCGAGTTGTCTGGACGGTCGCGGTCTAATGTGGGAGCGAGCCTGCTCGCGATGAGGCCAGCCCAGACACCAGTTTTCTCAAGGCTTACGCAGCAGATAGGTATCCATAATCCACCCATGCGCCAGCCGCGCCGCCTTACGCACCCGTTCAATCTCATCCGCGACATCCTTGAGTTTGCCACTGATCAAAATTTCATCCGGCGTCCCCAGGTAAGCCCCCCAGTAAATCTCCGTCTCCTGATCGGCCACCTGATGGTAGGCATCTTGCGCATCCAGCATCACCACCAGGCTGTCGGCGTCACTCACCTGCCCCGCCGCCAATCGCCGGCCGGTGGTGATTTCAATCGAGCGCCCGATGCAATTCAGCGGCACCTTATGTTGCGCCGCCAACGCCTGCACGCTGGTGATCCCGGGGATGACTTCGAACTCGAACACACACCGGCCTGATGCCAGAATCGCCTGCAGGATCCGGATGGTACTGTCGTACAACGCAGGATCGCCCCACACCAGAAAACCGCCGCACTGACTGTCAGTCATTTCCTCGTTGATCAACCGCTCGAAGGTCTGCTGCTTGGCGCGGTTCAGATCTTCGACGCTGGCCTTGTAGTCCACATCCCCGCGCTCCCGCTCAGGGCTGCGGGCTTCAACGAAGCGGTAGTCGCGATCGGTGATGTAGCGCTCACAAATCTCGCGGCGCAGGTCGATCAGTTGGTCTTTGCTCTGGCCCTTGTCCATGAGGAAAAACACATCGACGCGGTTCAGTGCCTTCACCGCCTGCATCGTGATGTAGTCGGGGTTGCCGGCGCCGACACCGATGACCAGAAGTTTTTTCATCAGCATGTGCCCTCAGGTTCCGTGCCCATCAAACGTAGCCGCCAGCGACCGTTGAACCGCAACTCGATGGCCGACAACGGCTCGACGTCGATCTGGTTGAACGCCGCGCCCTGCAACACCTGCATCAGTGCGGCGCGAATAACAAAGGGATGAGTGATGGCAACGAGATGCCCCGGCGTCGCCTCAAGGCTATTCAACCACGCAGCCACCCGCTCACCGAGTTGTGCCACCGATTCTCCACCGTGGGGTGCCGAGGTCGGGTCATTGAGCCAGGCCTGGAGCATCTCGGGTTCGGAGGTTTGCAGGTCGTCGATCGACGTGCCTTTCCAGCGTCCGAAATCGCAATCTGCCAGTGCCGTGACAATCTCCACGTCGTGGCCAAACAGCTCAGCGGTTTGCCGGGTCCGCAGTTCCGGGCCACAGAGCAAACGGGGGATGCCCTTGAACTGGCGGCAACGCGACCCCTTCGCCGATTGCCAATCCATTTCCAACGGCTCATTCGTAGGAAAACGCGCCAATTTTTGTGCGACGGTTCGAGCGTGGCACATCAGGGTCAAGCGGGTCGCCTGCACGGAAGATCACTCTGTCGATAGGATGGAAAACGGCACGACGCCGCGAACAATCGCGTCATTGTGCCCCAAGAAGCACACTCTGAACGCATTCCTCGTAGCAGCTGTCGAACTCGCGTGGCTGCGTTCGGCCCTGTAGGAGCTGTCGAGCCTGCGAGGCTGCGATCGGCTCTGTAGGAGCTGTCGAGAGCCTGCGAGGCTACGATCGGCTCTGTAGGAGCTGTCGAGCCTGCGAGGCTGCGATCGGCTCTGTAGGAGCTGTCGAGCCTGCGAGGCTGCGATCGGCTCTGTAGGAGCTGTCGAGAGCCTGCGAGGCTGCGATCGGCTCTGTAGGAGCTGTCGAGCCTGCGAGGCTGCGATCGGCTGCGCAGCAGTCGTAAAACCAGAAGTCGCGGTGTGTGTCAGGCAGACCGCGTCAGCCCGATTCTCGACTGCTTCGCAGCCGATCGCAGCCTCGCAGGCTCGACAGCTCCTACAGTCTCCAATTCCCCCAAAAAATGGCGATATCTCACACAACCATGGGCGATGTCCTACAAACTCAGTCGACATCCGCGTAACCCCCGACGCACGAGGTTTCGCCCCATTCCGGGGCTTGGAAAATCCGTGGAAAAATCACTAGACATGTAGCACACGTTACACAAATACTGTTTTAGCAATTTATGAAACAAAACAGACACACCCATCCAGCAGGAGCCCGGATGCCCTCTCTCAGAGACCTGATCACCGATCCCGGCCTGGAACTCACGCCGTCGGAACGCAAAGTGATACGTGCGTTGCTGGATCAATACCCGCGTAACGGGCTGGGCCCGATGTCACGTCTGGCCGAACATGCCGGTGTCAGCGATCCGACCATCGTGCGGCTGGTAAAGAAGCTTGGTTTCAGCGGTTATGCCGACTTTCAGGAAGCCTTGCTCAGCGACATGGATGACCGCTTGCGCTCTCCCAGTACCCTGTTGCAACCCCGCGCCCATCTCACTAAAGATGACCCTTGGGGCCACTATCTGGCGAACAGCCATCGGGCATTGGTCGAGACCCAGGCGCTGACCCAACCCGAAGATGTACGAATTCTCATCGAATGGCTGCTCGACACCCGCCATCAGGTCCATTGCTTTGGTGGCCGCTTCAGCAGTTTCCTCGCCAACTATTTACTCAACCATCTGCACCTGCTGCGGTCCGGCTGTTTTGCCCTGGAAGACAACGCGCAATTGCCGGACCGGCTGTTCGACGTGCAGCGTCAGGACGTGGTGCTGGTGTTCGACTATCGCCGCTATCAGTCCCAAGCCCTGCGGGTGGCCAATGCGGCGAAGAGCCGACATGCGCGGGTCGTGCTGTTCACCGACATCTACGCGTCACCGCTACGAGAAATGGCCGACCTGATCATCAGCGCACCGGTGGAATCGGCGTCGGCCTTCGACTCGATGGTTCCGGCGCTGGCTCAGGTTGAAGCACTGGTTGCCTGCCTGTCACTGCGCAGCCCCGATCTGGCCGATCGCCTGGAAGGCATCGATGCCCTGCGGAACGACTTCGACACTCACCTGCTGGAGGAAAAATAAGGATGTTCACGCTCCCCCACCACTCGCCCCGGGATTTGCCGTTTGCCACCGACCATACCGCACTGTTGCTGGTGGACATGCAGCGTGCCTGGCTTGAGCCGCAGTTCGACGCGCACCTCAACGGGCCGGATGCCGAATACTTTCTGACCCGCGCCCACATGCAAGTGGTGCCCAATCAACGCCGATTGCTCAGTGCTTTTCGTAATACACGACAAAACGTGCTGCACACGCTCATCGAGAGCCTCACCGCCGATGGTCGCGATCGCTCGCTGGACCATAAACTCTCGGACATGCACCTGCTCAAGGGCAGCCCTCAAGCGCGAATCATTGATGACCTGACACCGATCGAAAACGAAATCGTGCTGCCCAAGACCTCTTCCGGGGTCTTCAACTCCACCAACATCGACTATGTGCTGCGCAACCTGGAAACCCGACACCTGATCATCGCCGGCATCGTCACCGACCAGTGCGTCGACATGGCCGTGCGCGATGCCGCCGACCGCGGTTACTTGGTGACGCTGGTCGAAGATGCCTGCGCCACCTACACCGAACAACGGCATCACGCCTGCCTGAACGCCATCAAGGGCTACTGCTGGATCACCGATACCCAGACCGTGCTGGGTCGGTTGCAGGAGATGCAGCCATGAGCGCTCGCCTGTCGCCATTACCCATGACCACCATTGTCACCACCGACCTGATCGGCGTGACGCGCGGCCGTTCCTTTCCCACCGACGAACTCGAGGCCTATCAAGTGGCGGGCTGCGGGTGGGTGCCGGCCAACAGCGCCCTGACCCCGCAAGACATCATCGCTTCCGCCAATCCATGGGGCGCTTATGGCGACTTGCGGCTGATCCCCGACATGAGCAGCCGCGTGACCGTCAACAACGGCCCGGACACCAACGCCCCGGCCCTGGACTTCATTCACGGCGATATTCGCGAAACCGATGGCCGCCCGTGGGGCGCCTGCCCGCGCACGCTGTTGCACAATGAGGTGGAGCGTTATCGCGGCGAATTGGGACTGCAGATCAACGCCGCGTTCGAACATGAATTCAACCTCGGCAGCGGCGCGGCTGAGCATCTGGCGTTCTCTCTTGAGGCGCAGCGCCAAGGCGCCGAGTTCGGCGGCTGGTTGCTCAGTGCACTGCGTGCCGGCGGTGTGGAGCCGGAGATGTTCCTGCCGGAATACGGCAAGCACCAATACGAAATCACCTGCCGCCCCGCCCTCGGCGTCGCCGCCGCCGACCGCGCGGTGAACCTGCGAGAGATCACCCGTGAGATCGCCCGGCAAATGGGCCTGGACCTGAGTTTCGCGCCCAAGACTTCCGCACAGGCGGTGTGCAACGGAGTGCATTTGCACGTGAGCCTGCAGGATCTGGCCGGCCACCCGGTGATGTACGACGCCGGCACCACCAACTGTCTGTCGACCCTCGGCCAGCATTGGGCCGCCGGCGTTCTGCATTATTTACCGGCGCTCTGCTCCTTTACCGCGCCGACACCGGTTTCCTACGAACGCTTGCAGCCTCATCACTGGAGCGCTTCCTACGCCTGCCTCGGCCAACGCAACCGCGAAGCGGCGCTGCGGATTTGCCCGACCGTGAGCCTGGGCGGCAAAGCCGTGGCGGCGCAGTACAACCTGGAGTTTCGCGCCATGGACGCCACCGCCTCGCCGCATCTGGCCATGGCCGCGTTGCTGATCGCCGGGCGCCTAGGCATCGAGCAGCGCCTGGCCCTGAACGCGATCACCGATGAAGTCCCCGATTCCCTGAACGAAGAGCAACGCCAGGCCCGCGGCATCGTCGCCCTGCCAGCGTCCCTGTCCCAGGCCCTGGAATGCCTGCGCAACAGCGAGGCGCTGATCGAAGCCCTGCCGAGCGCCTTGCTGGACACCTACTTCGCCCTTAAAACCGAGGAACTGAAGCTGACGGAACAGCTCTCGCCCGCCGATCTGTGTGAGCACTATGCGCGCCTGTACTGAATCCGCCGAGCTGGGGCTCTATACCCAGCCTGCGTACACCCTGAGCCGGGAAGCCTCCGGGCACCCGCTGATTCTGGTGTGTGAACACGCCAGTCGTTTTATCCCGGCCGGGTTGAATGACCTGGGCTTGAGCCATGAAGCCGCCCGCGAACACATCGCCTGGGACATCGGCGCCCTGGCGCTGGCCGAGGGCTTGTCCGAAGCACTGGGCGCGACCCTGTTGGCAGCCAACTATTCACGGCTGCTAATCGACCTCAACCGTCCACGTCATGCGCCGGACAGCATTCCTGTGCAGAGCGAAATTTATCAGGTGTCGGGTAATCGGGATCTGGATGAGGCCACCCGCGAGTATCGCCGGCACTGCCTGTTCACGCCCTTTCATGCACGCCTGCAAACCTTGATCGACGCCCGTGTGGCGCAAGGTCGACCGGTTCGCGTGGTGGGGATTCACAGCTTCACGCCGATATATCACGGTCAGCCACGCGTGCTGGAAGTCGGCGTGTTGTATGGACAGGCCGAGGAGTACGCCCAGCGATTGATCGACGGGTTGAGTCGGCATCCCTTGAAAGTCGCGGGTAATCAGCCGTACAAAGTCGATCCGCTGTGCGACATGACCGTGCCGGTTCACGGCGATGCACGAGGGCTGGAGTCGGTGTTGATCGAGGTGCGCAACGATCTGCTGCGCACACCCGAAAACATCGGTCGCTGGACCGATTATCTGGCGCCACTGCTGTAGAGCAATAGCTTCACACTCGCAGCATTCAGCTGCTTTCAAATCAAGGAGAAGGGCTTCATGGAAATAGAAGAATTCGGCTACAAGCAAGAGTTGAAACGTAGCCTGTCGCTGACGGACCTGGTGGTGTACGGGATGATCTTCATGATCCCCATCGCCCCGTTCGGCGTCTATGGTTACGTCAACGCCGAAGCCCCGGGGATGGTGCCGCTGGCCTACATCATCGGCATGGTGGCGATGCTGTTCACTGCCCTCAGTTACGGCAGCATGGCCCGGGCCTTTCCGATTGCGGGCTCGGTGTATTCCTACGCGCAACGCGGCCTCAACCCGCATGTCGGATTTATCGCCGGTTGGCTGATGCTGCTCGATTATTTGCTGATTCCGCCGCTGCTCTACGTCTACGCGGCGATGGCGCTGAATCATTTGTACCCGGATATCCCGAAAGTCGGCTTCATCCTGGCCTTTCTGGTCAGCGCGACCTTCGTCAACCTGCGGGGCATTACCTTCACCGCGCGGATGAACATCATCTTTCTACTGGCGCAACTGGTGGTGCTGGGGATCTTCCTGTTCTACGCCTGGAATGCCCTGCACAGCGGCGGCGGTAATGGTCAACTGACCCTGGCGCCGCTGTACAACCCCGAGACCTTCAACTTCGCCTTGCTGATGCAAGCGGTGTCGATTGCCGTGCTGTCGTTCCTCGGTTTCGATGCGATCTCCACCCTCGCCGAAGAGATCAAGGGCGACCCGGGCCGTAGCGTCGGCAAGGCTGCGCTGATCACATTGCTGGTAATGGGCGTGATCTTTGTCGTGCAGACCTGGATTGCCACGGATCTGGCCGCCGGCCTGGGCTTCAAGAGCGCCGACACTGCGTTCTATGAAATCGCCGAAATCGCCGCCGGCAGCTGGCTGGCAACCTTGACCGCCGTGGCCACCGCCCTGGCTTGGGGCGTAGCCGTCGCGATCACCTCGCAAGCGGCAGTTTCGCGCCTGCTGTTCGGCATGGCCCGGGACGGCAAACTGCCGAAAGTGCTGGCCAAGGTGCACCCGAAACACAACACGCCGTACTTGAGCATCTATCTGGTGGCGGTGCTGTCGCTGGTGATCTGCTACCTGTTCATCAACTCGGTGGACACCCTCACCTCCCTGGTGAACTTCGGCGCCCTGAGCGGCTTCATGTTGCTGCACCTGACCGTCATCAACTATTACTGGCGTCGGCAGAAGTCCGGCCAGGTGATCCGTCACCTGATCTGCCCGGTCATCGGCTTCATCATCGTCGCGGCCATCATGTACAACATGGGCGTCGATGCACAGAAACTCGGCCTGATCTGGATTGCCCTGGGGCTGGTCTATCTATTCTTCCTCAACAAACTGGGTGCCAGCACGGCGCGGCCTGATCCGAGCACCGACCCAAGCAATGGCTGACAAGAAAAAGGGCAGCGTCTGACATGAATTCAGGCGACTGCTGATTTCAAGCGTGGAAACCGACAGTGATAGTCAGGTTCAGTGCAAATCGCCGAACCCTTTGATACAGGAGTACATCCATGCTGGTCTTACGCCCGGTGGAGTTAACCGACCTGCCCCAATTGCAGCAACTGGCGCGCGACAGTCTGGTGGGGGTCACGTCCTTGCCGGACGACACCGAACGCCTGCGCGAGAAGATTCTCGCCTCCTGCGCTTCGTTCGAAAAAGCTGTGCAGGGTCCTGGTCCGGAGAATTATTTCTTCGTGCTGGAAAATCTCACGACTCGCCGTCTGGTCGGCTGCTCGGAAATCCTCGCCACCGCAGGGTTCAACGAGCCGTTCTACAGTTTGCGCAACCGCCATTTCACCAGCGCCTCACGGGAGCTGAACATCGAGCACGGGGTGCCGGCACTGTCGTTGTGCCACGACCTCAGTGGTCATACGTTGCTGCGTGGCTTCCATATCGACGCAGCGCTGGAGCGCACGCGGTTTTCCGAATTGCTGTCCCGGGCGCGACTGCTGTTCATCGCCGCACACACGGCGCGCTTTGCCGAAGCGGTGATCACCGAAATCGTTGGCTACAGCGACGAACAGGGCCAGTCACCGTTCTGGGATGCGCTGGGCAAGCATTTCTTCGACCTGCCGTACGTTGAGGCCGAGCGGCTTTGCGGTCTGCAGAGCCGGACGTTTCTCGCCGAACTGATGCCGCAATACCCGATTTACGTGCCGATGCTGCCGCCGGAGGCACAGGCCTGTATCGGCCGGATTCATCCTGACGGTCAAGAGGCCTTCGACATTCTTGAACGCGAAGGCTTCGAGACCAACAGCTACATCGACCTGTTCGACGCTGGCCCGACGCTGTACGCACGCACCTCGAACATTCGCTCCATCGCCCAGAGCCAGACCGGCACGGTGCATCCTGGCCCGGCCATCGATGCCCGCGCCCGCGGTAGCTCCCTGGTGAGCAACTGCCTGGTGAGCAACTATCTGGTGAGCAACGATTCGTTGAAGGACTACCGCGCAATCGTTGCCGAACTGGACTACCACGCCGGGCAACCCGTGGCCTTGAGCGCCGAGATGTGCGCGGCCCTGAATGTGACTGACGCCAGCACAATCCGGTTGATCGCCCTGTGAGCCGCCACCGGCCCCGTGCCCAACGACAGCGCCCGAACAAGCGCGAAGAAGGAGCTGCATCATGATTGTCCGCCCGGTCCAAGTCACCGACCTGCCCGCCTTGCTTGATCTGGTGCAACGGGCCGGCCCCGGGTTCACCACCCTGCCGGCCAGTGAAGAGCGCCTGACCCACCGTGTACGCTGGGCCCAGCGCACATTTGCAGAACAGGTCGAGCGTGCGGACGCCGATTACCTGTTCGTGCTTGAAGACGACGATCAACAAGTGGTCGGCGTCAGCGCCCTGACAGGAGCCGTCGGCCTGCGGGAGCCCTGGTACAACTACCGGGTGGGGCTCACGGTCAGCTCCTCGCCGGACCTGGGTATTGCGCGCCAGATCCCCACGTTGTTCCTGAACAACGAAATGACCGGCCAATCGGAAATCTGTTCGCTGTTTCTGCGACACGATCAACGTCATGGCAATAATGGTCGACTGCTGTCGCTGGGGCGCCTGCTGTTCGTTGCCGAGTTCCCCCATCTGTTCGGCGACAAGCTTATCGCCGAACTGCGTGGCAGTGCCGACGAACAAGGCTGCTCACCGTTCTGGGACAGCCTGGGCCGGCACTTTTTCAAGATGGATTTCAGCCATGCCGATCACTTGTCGGGGCTTGGCAGCAAAGCATTCATCGCCGAACTGATGCCGCGCCAGCCGCTCTACACCTGCCTGCTCACCGAACAGGCGCAGGCGGTTATCGGCAAGCCACACCCGGACACCGAGCCTGCACTGAAGATCCTCACTGCCGAGGGATTTGCTCATAAGGGTTACATCGACATCTTCGACGCCGGCCCGGTGATCGAAGCCCCGGTATCGAGAATCCGCACGGTGCGTGACAGCCAACGCCTGGAGCTGGCCATCGGCACGCCCGACGACCAGGCGCCAACATGGCTGATCCACAACCGCCGCCTGGAAAACTGCCGCATCACCACTGCCCAGGCGCGGCTGGTGGGCAACAGCCTGATCGTCGACCGACTCACTGCCAAACGCCTGCAACTGCAACCCGGCAACTCGGTGCGTGCCGTGCCGCTGCGCAATCAACAGCAGCAGGCGGTGGCGGCGTGATCGGAAAAGATCTCAGCCTTCGACAGCTCCTACATCATTCTTTACCCGTCTGCATCAATCGTTGAACATCCTGTAGGAGCTGCCGCAGGCTGCGATCTTTTGATCTTGCATTCCTTGGCCGGCAAATTCGTCATCATTCTTCACCCGCCCACGTGATAGCCTTTTGTTCCTTCGGCGTTGACACTTTTGCTCAAGCCCTTCCATTCCTTTGTATGGTGGAACTCATATGTCCAGGCTGTCTCATCAAGATTTGCGCCGTAATTTCCGCCAACTATTCGCTTCCAACGCCTGCTATCACACCGCATCGGTCTTCGACCCGATGTCGGCACGCATTGCCGCTGATCTGGGTTTTGAAGTGGGGATCCTCGGTGGTTCGGTCGCGTCGTTGCAGGTGTTGGGCGCCCCCGACTTTGCCTTGATTACCCTGAGCGAGTTCGCCGAGCAGGCCACCCGCATCGGCCGCGTGGCCCAATTGCCGGTGATCGCCGACGCCGACCACGGCTATGGCAACGCGCTCAACGTCATGCGCACCATCGTCGAACTCGAACGCGCTGGCGTGGCCGCCCTGACCATTGAAGACACCCTGTTGCCGGCGCAATTCGGCCGCAAGTCCACTGACCTGATCGGGGTCGCGGAAGGCGTCGGCAAGATTCGCGCGGCTCTGGAAGCCCGGGTCGACTCGGAAATGGCGATCATTGCGCGGACCAATGCCGGGATCCTGCCGGTTCAGGAGATCATCAGCCGCACCAAGCAATACCAACAGGCCGGGGCGGACGGGATTTGCATGGTGGGCGTGCGGGACTTCGATCACCTCGAACAAATCGCCGAGCACCTGAGCGTACCGCTGATGCTGGTCACCTATGGCAACCCGTTGCTGCGCGACGACGATCGCCTGGCCGAACTGGGTGTGCGCGTCACCATCGACGGGCATGGTGCGTACTTCGCGGCGATCAAGGCGACTTATGACAGCCTGCGCGAACAACGCCAGATCTTCACCCAGGCATCGGATCTGAGCGCGACTGAACTGACGCACACGTACACGCAGCCTGAGGAATACATCGTTTGGGCGAAGGAATATATGAGCGTCAAGGAGTGAGGGTTCGGCGCAAATGATGGTGTGAACCAACATGACGCCATCGCGAGCAGGCTCGCTCCCACACTGGATTTCCTGTGCATGCCAGCAATCAAATGTGGGAGCGAGCCTGCTCGCGATAGCGGCTGCTGCAACACCGCTAAATCACGACCTTGAACCTCCCTACTCCCCCGTGGCGAGGGGGCTCGCCCCCGTTCGGCTGCGCAGCAGTCGTAATCCAGGCGACTCGGTGGGGCTGAAAGAATGCAGGGGCCGCTTCGCGCCCCAACGGGGGCAAGCCCCCTCGCCACAGGGAACAGCCCCACATCAAGGAATGATCTGGCCGATTACTTCTTGGTCAATTCCATAATCATCCGCGACAACAGATAGATCCGTGGCGCCACGCTCTCGACCTCGGCGTATTCCTCGGGGGTATGAATATTGCCGCCGACAATCCCGAACCCGTCCAGCGTCGGCGTACCCACTCCGGCCGAGAGGCTGGCATCCGCCGCCCCGCCGCTGCCTTCTTCCGTCAGCCTGCGGCCAATTTCGCCGTAAATCCCCTGGGCCATGGCCATCAAGCGATCTGACTCCGCCGTTTGCGGCATCGGTGGCAAGCCGCGTTTAAGGGTAGTGGTCACTTCAGTCTCGGGAATCAGTTTGTCCTTGGAGACTCGCGCCAGGTCCTTCTCGATCCGGTCGAACTCTTCCGGCACCGCTGCCCGCACGTCAGCCTTGGCGGTGGCCTGATCCGGAATCACGTTGGTGCGATCGCCAGCATTGAGCACCGTGAAGTTGATGGTGGTTTTCTTCTGCGCATCGCCCAGTTTGCCGAGTTGCAGGATCTGGTGCGCGGCTTCCATGGCCGCGTTACGCCCCAGTTCCGGCGCGACGCCAGCGTGAGATGCCTTGCCCTTGACCTCGACCACGGCGGTGGCGCTGCCTTTGCGCCATACCACCAAACCATCCGCCGGGCGGCCCGGTTCGAGGTTGAGTGTTACGTCGTGGGCCTTGGCGGTTTTCTTGATCAGATCGGTGGCGACGTCCGAGCCGGTTTCTTCGCTGGCGTCGAGCAGGAAGGTGATTTGCGCATAATCCTTGAAATCGAGGTTTTTCAGGACTTTCAGTGCATAGATCCCGGCGACGATGCCGCCCTTGTCGTCCATCACGCCCGGCCCGTAAGCGCGGCCGTCCTTGATGTGGAACGGGCGCGCAGCGGCCGAGCCTTCCTTGAACACGGTGTCCATGTGCGCCATCAGCAGGATTTTCGCCGTGCCGGTGCCTTTGAGCGTGGCCAGCACATGGTTGCTCCTGTCCGGGGTGTTGGGCACGAGTTCGATGGTGGCACCGAGTTTCTTCAACTCTTCGATGGCGATGTCGCTCACCTGAGTCAGCCCCGGCTCATAACCGGAGCCAGAGTCGATATTCACCAACCGCTCCAGCAATTTCAGGGCTTCACCTTTGTACTGTTCGGCATCGGCGAGGACTTGTTTATGGGGTTCGGCGAAGGCTGTGAGGGTGAAGGCGCCGAGGGCGAGGGTCAGGCCGAGGCTGGTGGCCAGGAGGGAGCGAGAGCGTTTGAACGTCATGAATCGATCCTTGTTTCGTGTCGGAGTGTTGAAACACTACCTGACTGAGCCACAACGCTCTACACCGAATACGACACACACAAACCCGATCAACCGAAGATCCAATGTGGGAGCGAGCCTGCTCGCGATAGCGGTGTGTCAGTCACCTCGATGCTGAATGTGCCGCCGTCTTCGCGAGCAGGCTCGCTCCCACAGGGGTTTGTGGTGATTGGCTTACACCGAATCGAGCATCGCCTTATGCGGTTTACCATCACTGTGGCAAATGACGCGGTTGCGGCCAGTGGTCTTGGCTTCGTAGAGCGCCTGGTCGGCGTCGTTGAGCCACAGGGTCGCGTCGTCGTGGGCCGGGTTGAAGGCGGCCAGGCCGATGCTCAAACTGACTTTCAATGCCGGGTTCTGCTCGTAACCCAATGTGGCGAAACGATCACGCAACGCATCCATCGCCACGGCAGCACGGTCCAGCGGCAGGTCCGGCAGCAGCACACAGAATTCGTCACCGCCATAACGCCCGGCGAGATCCGCTGCCCGCAGGTTCTGCTTGAGCATTTTGCTCAGCCGACGCAGGACCATATCCCCGGCGACATGGCCGTAGGTATCGTTGATGGTTTTGAAATGGTCGATGTCGATCAGCGCAATCGCCCCGCCCTGCTGTTGGCGTTGGCAGCGCTGAAACTCGATTTCCAGCTGATCTTTCCAGGCACCATGATTCAGCAGGCCGGTCAGGCTGTCGGTGCGGCTCAGGGCCAGCAGTTCGCGCTTGTGCCGGCCGAGGGTGTCGGCCTGACGGAAGCAGATCCAACCAAAAGACAGCGGATAAATCGACAGCAAAGGCAAGCAGGCGTACAGCTGAAACGGACTGGTTTGCGGGACAAAAGCCGGCATGAACACCAGCAGCCCGAGGCCTATCCCAAGCACCTGCGCGACGGTGCCCATCAACAGAAAACGCAAACCGCCGATGGCCACGTTGTGCATCGCCATCATCGAAAGGGTCGCCGCGCTGGGCAGCGGATTGAACTGCATGGCGGCCACCCAGAAACCGCCGAGAAACGCGTCCACCAGGATATTGCGGTGTTCGGCACGAAAAGGAATTTCCGCCCGGCGCGCCCATTGATAGGCCACATGCGGCCAGAGCAGCCCGTTGAACAGCATTACCGCCCAGACCCATGGCGCCGGGTCGAGTGGGTACATCCCTGCGCCGACGCACAATAATCCAAGGGCCAGCCCCAGGATTCGCGATCCGTACAGCCTCCTGGCCAGTGAAAGTCCCTTTCCTCCCTTTTTTTCCATAGAGGCCTCTGTACCGCTGAACGGAGCCTGACAACACACGGGTTGAAAGTGTGTTTGAAGTCTATCAGGGCAACGGCAAATAGCCATCACCGGTTGGCGGTCTGAATAGCGTGACCTCCCATGAGCTCAATGCCCAATGTTTGGTCTATACATGAAGGGAGGGATCGATAACAACGAGAAAGAGGAGGCCTTTGTAGCAACTTGCCGAAGCCTGCGTTCGGTTGTAGCAGTTGCCGAGCCTGCGAGGCTGCGTTCGGCTGCGAAGCAGTCGACAAAACCTGAACTCGCGATGCAATAGGCAAACCGCATCAGCCGGATTCACGACTGCTTCGCAGCCGAACGCAGGCTTCGCCAGCTGCTACAAGGAGTGTGTCGCGGCGGAATTGGATTTCAGTTAACACACATTGATCCGAGCGCTCAAATCCGCCGACCACACGCTGTCCTGATCACTGCAAAGGAATAGCCTGATGCTTTTGTTGGTTGTCACTATCGCCGTCTTCGTGGCCTGGAGCTGGTTGAGCTACCCGGCCATCGGTTACTGGCTCTATGACTTGAACATGGCGCTGGAGGCTCGGCTGTACCGGTTGCACAAGATCGTTGTGCCAATCCCCGAAATGACCGTTTCGACCTGGCAAGGCGGGCCTTACGAAGCCGCCAGCAGTGTGCTGATGCTGCACGGCTATAGCGCCGACAAGAACATCTGGCTGCGCTTCGCCCGGCATTTTGTCGACGACTACCGGGTGATTATTCCTGACCTCGCGGGGCACGGCGAAACCGGCTTCAAGGCCGGCGGGGGCTATGACATTCCGGTCCAGGCCAAACGATTGATCCAGTTGCTCGATATTTGCGGGGTCGAAAAGGTACATGTGATCGGCAACTCCATGGGCGGCTACATCGCGGCATGGCTGGCGGCCAACTACCCGGAGCGCATTATCTCGCTGGCGCTGCTCGACCCGGCAGGTGTCACCGCCCCGGAGCCCAGCGATATGGAGCGACACCTGGCTCGCGGGCATAACCCGTTTTTGATTCATTCCCGTGAAGAGTTCCAGCATTTTTATGCCATGACCATGGTCTCGCCGCCATGGGTGCCGGGGATCGTGCTGGACGCCGTCGCCCAGCGTTATGAACAGCAGCGCGACGAGCTGGAAGAAATCTTCAGGGACTTCCACGCCAGCCCGCCGATGGAGCCAAAACTGCCCGACATCAAATGCCCGGCGCTGCTTCTGTGGGGGCGCAAGGACCGCTTGATCGACGTCAGCAGCGTACCGGTCTGGAGCAAGGGCATCGCCGATTTGCAGGTGGAGATCTGGGACGGTGTCGGGCATATGCCGATGGTTGAGCAACCGGCCAAGACCGCGCGGCTGTATCGGGAGTTTTTGGGAAGGAAAACCTGATGAGATCCCTTGTGACAAAGGGGGCAAGCCCCTTTGCTCTGGGTGGTGAACGATGAACATTCTTTACGACGAACGCATCGACGGTGTTCTGCCCAATGTCGACAAGGCCGCGTTACTCAAGGCCTTGCAGCAGGAGGTGCCGGACCTGGACATTCTCTGGCGCGAAGAAGAACTCAAACCCTACGAATGCGACGGCCTCTCGGCCTATCGCACCACACCGATGCTGGTCGCCCTGCCCCGGCAGCTGGAACAGGTGCAAGCGCTGCTCAGGCTCTGTCATGCCCGCAACGTGCCGGTGGTGGCGCGCGGAGCCGGCACCGGGTTGTCCGGCGGTGCGCTGCCGTTGGACAAAGGCGTGCTGCTGGTGATGGTACGGTTCAACAACATTCTGCACATCGACCCTGCCGCCCGCACTGCACGAGTCCAGCCGGGAGTGCGTAACCTGGCGATATCCCAGGCAGCGGCGCCCTTCGGTTTGTATTACGCGCCGGACCCGTCTTCGCAAATCGCCTGCTCCATCGGCGGTAACGTCGCAGAAAACGCCGGTGGCGTGCATTGCCTCAAATATGGCCTGACCGTACACAATCTGCTGAAACTCGAAGTGCTCACCCTCGAAGGCGAACACCTGACCCTCGGCACCGATTCGCTGGACGCGCCGGGCTTCGACTTGCTGGCCCTGTTCACCGGCTCCGAAGGCTTGCTGGGGATCATCACCGAAGTCACGGTCAAACTGCTGCCCAAACCCCAGGTCGCCAAAGTCCTGCTGGCCAGTTTCGATTCCGTGGAAAAGGCCGGCCACGCGGTGGCCGAGATCATCGCGGCCGGGATCATCCCGGGAGGCCTGGAGATGATGGACAACCTGGCGATCCGTGCCGCCGAGGATTTCATCCATGCCGGTTATCCAGTGGACGCCGAAGCGATCCTGCTCTGCGAACTGGACGGCGTCGAAGCCGATGTCCATGACGATTGCGAGCGGGTCCGAGAGGTGCTGCAACAGGCCGGTGCCAGCGACGTGCGCCAGGCTCGGGACGAAGCCGAACGTGTGCGGTTCTGGGCCGGACGCAAAAACGCCTTCCCGGCGATCGGCCGTCTCTCGCCGGATTACTACTGCATGGACGGCACCATCCCCCGCCGCGAATTGCCCGGTGTACTCAAGGGCATCGCCAGCCTGGCGCAAGAGTACGGTTTGCGCGTGGCCAACGTTTTCCATGCCGGTGACGGCAATATGCACCCGCTGATCCTGTTCGACGCCAACCAGCCCGGCGAGCTGGAGCGGGCCGAAGCCCTCGGCGGCAAGATCCTCGAACTCTGTGTGAAAGTCGGCGGCAGCATCACCGGCGAACATGGCGTCGGTCGGGAGAAAATCAATCAGATGTGCGCGCAGTTCAACAGTGATGAATTGACCCTGTTTCACGCCGTGAAAGCCGCGTTCGACCCAAAGGGCCTGCTCAATCCCGGCAAGAACATCCCGACCCTGCACCGCTGCGCGGAATTCGGCGCGATGCACATCCACGCCGGACAACTGCCGTTCCCTGAGCTGGAGCGTTTCTGATGCCGGACTTCGATGCCAGTGAAGCCCTGCTGGAGCAGGTCAAACAGGCGCGGGAGAACGCCACGCCGCTGCGCATTCAGGGCGGTAACACCAAGGCGTTTCTCGGCCGTGAAGTGGCCGGAGAAATACTCGACATCCGCGCCCATTGCGGCATCGTCAGTTACGACCCGACGGAGTTGGTGATCAGCGTTCGCGCCGGCACGCCGCTCAGCGAACTGTTTGCCGCACTGGATGCAAAGGGGCAAATGCTGCCCTGCGAGCCACCATCGTTCGGCGAAGGCGCCACTGTTGGCGGGATGATCGCGGCAGGGCTGTCCGGGCCGCGGCGCCCGTGGTCCGGTTCGGTGCGGGATTTTGTCCTCGGTACGAGGGTGATCAGCGGCCTCGGCACCCACCTGCGCTTCGGCGGCGAAGTGATGAAAAACGTCGCCGGCTACGACCTCTCGCGCCTGATGGTGGGCAGTTATGGCTGCCTCGGCGTGCTGACCGAAGTCTCGCTCAAAGTGCTGCCCAAACCCCGGCAATGCTTGAGCATCAGCCTGGACATCGACTGCGCCCACGCCTTGGCCAATCTGGCGCAATGGGGCCAGCAACCACTGCCCATCAGCGCCGCCTGCCACGACGGTCAGCGTCTGTATCTGCGGCTCGAAGGCGGCGAAGGTTCGGTGACGGCCGCCCATCAACGGCTCGGTGGCGAACCGTTGGATTCCGGTTATTGGGCCGACCTGAACGAACAACGACTAGACTTTTTCAATGAGGGCCTGCCGCTGTGGCGCTTGTCATTGCCCAACAACCTCGGGCCTCTGGACTTGCCCGGTGAGCAACTGATCGACTGGGGCGGCGCGCAACGCTGGTTGAAATCCGCAGCCGACAACATTCAGTCGCGAGCCCACGAACTCGGCGGCCATGCCACCTGTTTCAGCCATGGCGTCAGCGAAACGCCTTTCCAGCCGCTGGCCCCGGCGCTGCTGCGCTATCACCGGCAACTCAAGGCGCAACTGGACCCGCAAGGGCTGTTCAACCCTGGGCGGATGTACGCGGAGCTCTAGGGGGCGTTATGCAAACCAACCTCAGCGAACAGTCCAAACTACTGCCCCGCGCCGAAGAAGCGGACAAGATTCTGCGCACCTGTGTGCATTGCGGCTTCTGCAACGCCACGTGCCCGACGTATCAACTGCTGGGCGACGAACTGGACGGGCCGCGCGGGCGCATCTACCTGATCAAGCAAGTGCTCGAAGGCGCCCCCGCCACGGCCAAAGCCCAGTTGCACCTGGATCGCTGCCTGACCTGCCGCAACTGCGAAACCACCTGCCCGTCCGGGGTGGATTATCACAACCTGCTGGACATCGGCCGCGCCGTGATCGATCAAGCGGTGCCGCGCCCGGCCAGTCAGCGGTTGTTGCGTCAGGGGTTGCGGGCGCTGGCGCCGAATCCGAATCTGTTCAAGACCTTGCTGCAGATCGGCGCCACATTCCGGCCATTGCTGCCACGGGGCATCGAGGCGAAGCTGCCCCACGACCTCCCCGCCGCAGGCGAGCGCCCTGCCCCTCGGTATGCTCGCCGAGTGCTGATGCTCGAAGGCTGCGTGCAACCTGGTCTGTCGCCGAACACCAATGCCGCGACCGCGCGGGTACTGGACCGGCTGGGGATCAGCGTGATCCCGGCGCCCGAAGCTGGGTGCTGCGGTGCGCTGGACTATCACCTCGACGCCCAAGCCATGGGCCTGGACCGCGCCCGACGCAACATCGACGCCTGGTGGCCGCACCTGGAAAACGGCGCCGAAGCCATCGTGCAAACCGCCAGCGGCTGCGGCGCCTTCATCAAGGATTACGGGCATCTGCTGGAGCGCGACCCGGTCTATGCAGCCAAAGCCCAGCGGGTCAGCGAACTGGCGCTGGACCTGGTGCAAGTGCTGGCCGAGGAACCGTTGGAACGGGTCTGCGCTGCTACTGACCAGCGGATCGCCTTCCACTGCCCTTGCACCTTGCAGCACGCCCAAAAACTTGGCGGTGCGGTAGAAGCCGTGCTGACCCGATTGGGCTTCAATCTCACGGCAGTGCCCGACAGTCATTTATGTTGTGGCTCGGCGGGCACCTATTCGATTACCCAACCGGAACTGGCCCGACAACTGAGAGACAACAAACTCAACGCCCTGGAAAGCGGCCAGCCCGAGGTCATCGCCACCGCCAACATCGGCTGTCAGAGCCACCTCAACAGCGCCGGACGAACGCCGGTCAGGCACTGGATCGAATTGGTGGACCAAGTGCTGCGCTGAACGAACGGGGCAGTGTCGCAAGAACAGTCCTTGGCAGAATGAAGTTCGTCAGAAACTTCGTTTGTCGGCGCCGCCGAAGGCTGCGATCTTTTCCCGCATCCATCACACCGCGCCAGGAATTCTTTTCATGAGCCATCCGAACTTCGTCAGCCCTGACCTGATCCGCCAACGCTTCTCCAAAGCGATGTCCGACATGTACCGCGAAGAAGTGCCACTGTACGGCGCGCTGATGGAACTGGTGGAACAGACCAACCGCCACGTGCTGGACAGCGACCCGCAGATCGCCCGACAGCTGCACAGCACCGGCGAAATCCAGCGCCTGGACATGGAACGCCACGGCGCGATCCGGGTCGGCACTGCCGCTGAACTGTCGACCCTCGCCCGCCTGTTTGCGGTGATGGGCATGCAGCCGGTGGGCTATTACGACCTGACCCCCGCCGGTGTTCCGGTGCATTCCACTGCGTTCCGCGCCGTGCATGAAGCCGCATTGCAAGTCAGCCCGTTCCGGGTGTTCACCTCGCTGCTGCGCCTGGAACTGATCGAAGACGCCGAACTGCGAACCTTTGCCCAGTCGGTGCTGGATAAGCGCTCAATCTTCACCCCGGCGGCATTGGCCCTCATCGAACGCGCTGAAACCCGGGGCGGCCTGAGCGAAGACGAGGTGCAGGATTTCGTCGCACAAGCCCTGGAAACCTTCCGCTGGCACCACAGCGCCACCGTCACGGCCGAGCAGTACCAGCAACTCAGCGCCCAGCATCGGCTGATCGCCGACGTGGTGGCGTTCAAAGGCCCGCACATCAACCACCTGACGCCACGCACCCTGGACATCGACATCGTCCAGGCGCAAATGCCCGCCCATGGCATCACCCCCAAAGCGGTGATCGAAGGCCCGCCCCGCCGCCAATGCCCGATCCTGCTGCGTCAAACCAGTTTCAAGGCGCTGGACGAGCCCATCACCTTCACCGATCAAGCCCAGACCCGCGGCAGCCACAGCGCCCGTTTCGGTGAAATCGAGCAACGCGGCGCGGCGCTCACCCCCAAAGGCCGGGCGCTTTACGACCGCTTGCTCAACGCTGCCCGGGATGAACTCAAGGACTTCCCCAACGAAACCAACGCCGCACGCTACAACGCACTAATGACGCAGCACTTTGGCGAATTCCCTGACACCGTCGAGGATATGCGCCGACAGGAATTGGCGTATTTTCGCTACTTCGTTACGGAAAAAGGCTTGGCGGCGAAGGGGCTGAAGGGTTTGTCGCTGGAGGATTTGCTTCGCGACGGCTATGTGCGGGTTGAACCGCTGGTGTACGAAGACTTTTTGCCGGTCAGCGCGGCGGGGATTTTTCAGTCGAACCTGGGGGACGCGGCGCAAATCCACTATGGCGTGCATTCGAACCAGCGAGCGTTCGAAAAGGCTCTGGGAAGGTCGACGATTGACGAGCTGGGGCTGTATGCCGAGACGCAGCGGCGGTCGATTGATGAGTGTCTTGCAGCACTGGGTTTGAACGTTTCCGAATAGGCGTGATGGCCGCAAAAAAGATCGCAGGCTTCGCCAGCTCCTACGGGGTTGGGTGCACCCGTTGCATTGCGGTTGCACGCGGTCGAGGTAGGAGCTGCCGCAGGCTGCGATCTTTTGGCTGTGTTCGCCATCACCAAAATCAAGATCAAAAGATCGCAGGCTTCGCCAGCTCCTACGGGGGTCGAGTGCACCCGTTGCATTGCGGTTGCACGCGGTCGAGGAGCTGCCGCAGGCTGCGATCTTTTGGCTGTGTTCGCCATCACCAAAATCAAGATCAAAAGATCGCAGGCTTCGCCAGCTCCTACGGGGGTTGGGTGCACCCGTTGCATCGCGGTTGCACGCGGTCGAGGTAGGAGCTGCCGCAGGCTGCGATCTTTTGGCTGTGTTCGCCATCACCAAAATCAAGATCAAAAGATCGCAGGCTTCGCCAGCTCCTACGGGGGTCGAGTGCACCCGTTGCATTGCGGTTGCACGCGGTCGAGGTAGGAGCTGCCGCAGGCTGCGATCTTTTGATCTTATTGCAGCTTCGCCAACAACGCGTTGGCGGTCGCTTCCGACGAGGCGGGGTTTTGACCGGTCAGCAACAGACCATCCACGATCACGTAACTCGCCCAGTCATCGGCCTTGGAGAAAAGACCACCGCTGGCCTTGAGCATGTCCTCCACCAGAAACGGCACCACGTCTGTCAGCTGCACAGCGGCCTCTTCGGAGTTGGTGAAGCCTGTCACCCGCTTGCCTTTGACCAACGGCTGACCATCCTCATCCTTGACGTGGCGCAATACCCCCGGCGCATGACAGACCGCTGCCACCGGTTTGCCCGCCTTGTAAAACGCTTCAATCAGCGCAATTGAAAAGGTGTCTTCAGCCAGATCCCACAACGGGCCATGCCCGCCTGGATAGAAAACAGCGTCGTAGTCTTCGGCCCTCACGGTATCCAGCAGCCCGGTAGACGCTAAAGCAGACTGGGCAGCGGAATCCTTGCGAAAGCGATCGGTGGCCGCGGTTTGCGCGCCTGGCTCATCACTTTTAGGGTCCAGGGGTGGCTGGCCGCCCTTGGGTGAAACCAGGGTCAGCTGCGCGCCAGCGTCCTTGAAGGTGTAATACGGCGCGGCGAATTCTTCGAGCCAGAAGCCGGTTTTCTTACCGGTGTTACCCAATTGATCGTGGGACGTTAGAACCATCAGGATTTTCATGTCGTTCTCCAGTCGATGTCAGGGTTACTCAGTGATCTTGGCGCTGGATTTGACCTCCGGACAGCGCTGTTCGTTGCGCCCATTATCGGGGGTGACGGCTCATGGCCTTGATGCGCAAGAAGTTGCGCAACTATTTCGGTGAAAAGTCCCCCGGCGATGCTGAACGCCAGGTTTATCAAGCCCTCCAGCCAAGTGCGCAAGAAGTTGCGCAGTGGTGCGCAACTTCTTGCGCACTTTTTCAGCGGATCCTTACCGAAAACCTCTTCGTCGCTGGGAAAACCACCTCAACCATCTGATTTATATAGCATTAATAATTTCTGGCACGCTCCTTGATAACAGTCAGGCACCCACCGGGCGATACCGCCTCCCGGGCACCCTAACTTTTAGCAAGGAGCACATCCATGGCTACACCAGCGTACATGTCCGTTACCGGCGAGAAACAAGGCCTGATCACTGCCGGCGCATTCACCGCCGACTCCGTTGGCAACACCTACCAGGAAGGTCACGAAGACCAGGTCATGGTTCAGGCTTTCAGCCACGACGTGATCATCCCGCGTGACCCGCAGTCGGGCCAACCGACCGGTCAGCGTGTACACAAGCCAGTCGTGATCACCAAGGTCTACGACAAGTCCTCGCCACTGCTGCAAGCGGCGCTGACCTCCGGCGAGCGCATGAGCGAAATCGTTATCCAGTGGTACCGCACTTCGGCTCAAGGTACCCAAGAGCACTACTACACCACCAAACTGGAAGACGCGATCATCGTCGCCATCAACAACAAAATGCACAACTGCCAGGATCCGTCGAACTCGCACTTCACGCACCTGGAAGAAGTGCAATTCACCTACCGCAAAATCACCTGGACCCACGAAGTATCCGGTACTTCGGGTTCCGATGACTGGCGAGTTCCAGTCGCTTAATCGCGGCTGACGGTTCCAAACATCGGCCAGCTCTGCTGGTCGATGTCATTTGCGCCTACCAGGAATTTTCGCGTCCGCAAGCGCCCGTTTGGGTGTCGGCGTGCGCCGCAGCACTGCACGAGGAACAAGGGATGTTCGCGCCGGCCAATCAGACTCACTTTGCCCTGACTGTCGAAGGTCTGGAAAACGACCTCCAGGTCCTTGCCCTGCAAGGTCGGGAAGCCATCAGCCAGCCTTTTGTGTTTGAGGTGGAGCTGGTCAGTGAACAGCCGTCCCTGGACCTCGAAACGCTATTGCACAAACCGGCCTTTTTGCAGCTCTCGCCTGACGGCAGCGGCATCCATGGCCAGATCTACCGCGCCGCCCAAGGCGATTCGGGCAAACGCCTGACCCGCTACGCCGTGACCCTGCGTCCGCAGCTGTCTTACCTGGCGCACCGCATCAACCAACGCATCTTCCAGAACCTCAGCGTGCCGAAAATCGTCGGCATGGTCCTCGAAGAGCACGGCATCCAAAGCAATGCCTACCAATTCAAAGTCGGGGCGATTTATCCCGAGCGCATTTACTGCGTTCAGTACGATGAATCGGACCTGCAGTTCATCCAGCGCCTGTGCGAGGAAGAAGGTATCCACTACCACTTCCAGCACAGCGCCACGGCCCACAAGCTGGTGTTCGGCGATGATCAGACGGTGTTCCCGAAACTCGCGCCCGTGGCCTACCAGCAAGACTCCGGCATGGTCGCCAACGACCCGGTGATCAAGCGCTTCGACCTGCGCCTCGAAACCCGCACCAGCCGCACCACCCGCCGCGACTACGACTTCGAAAAACCGCGCCTGACCCTGGAAAGCGAACACCGTGGCGATGCCCTGCCCGACCTCGAAGACTACGACTACCCCGGTCGCTTCATCGACCGCGAACGCGGCAAGCACCTGGCCAAACGCGCCCTCGAACGTCACCGCAGCGACTTCCAGCTCGTCGAAGGCAAAAGCGATCAGCCGTTGCTGGTCAGCGGCCACTTCCTGGCCCTGACCCAACACCCTAAGCCTAAGTGGAACGACCTGTGGCTGCTGACCGAAATCCTTCACGAAGGCAAACAGCCGCAAGTGCTGGAAGAGTCGGTCACCAGCAGTACGACTAACCTCAAGGACGATTTCCACCAGGGCTACCGCAACCGCTTCCAAGCCACCCCTTGGGACGTGCCAAACCGCCCGCCGCTGAACCATCCCAAACCACGGATCCTCGGCAGCCAGAGCGCCGTGGTCACCGGGCCCAAAGGTGAAGAGATCCACTGCGACCAGTACGGCCGCGTCAAAGTGCAATTCCACTGGGACCGCGAAGGCCAGGCCGACGACAAGACCAGCTGCTGGCTGCGCGTCTCCTCCGCCTGGGCCGGCGCCCATTACGGTGGAATCGCCATCCCGCGGATCGGCATGGAAGTGCTGGTCAGCTTCCTCGAAGGCGACCCCGACCAACCGCTGATCAGCGGCTGCCTGTACCACAAGGAAAACGTCGTCCCGTACGCCCTGCCGGCGAACAAAACCCGCAGCACCTTCAAAACCCTGAGCTCTCCGGGTGGCGGCGGTTACAACGAACTGCGCATCGAAGACAAAAAGGGCCAGGAACAGATCTTCCTGCACGCCCAGCGCGACTGGGACGAAAATGTCGAACACGACCAGAAAATCCGCGTCGGCAACGAACGCCACGACACCGTCGAGAAAAACAGCTACAGCGAATTCAAGGCCGAAGAACACCACACCGTCTATGCCGACCGCAAAGTCGAAGCCCGCGCCAACGACCACCTGACCGTGGGCGTGAACCAACACATCAAGGTCGGCACCGGCCAATTCATCGACGCCGGCCAGGAAATCCACCTGAGCAGCGGCATGAAAGTCGTGCTCGAAGCCGGCAGCGAACTGACCCTCAAGGGCGGCGGCAGCTTCATCAAGATCGACGCCAGCGGTGTGACGCTAAGCGGCCCGGTGATCAACATGAACTCTGGGGGTAGCCCGGGAAGTGGCACCGGGGCGGCGCCGTTGATGCCGGGGGCGTTGAAACAGGCGGATGCGGATAAGGCGGGTGCGGTGCTGAGCCCGGCGCAGATCAATACGCTGAAACGTAATGCGCCGTTCTGTGAAGAGTGCGAGAAGTGTAAGGCAGGTGCCTGTGCGATCTGATCTGATGACTCCGCAGGCTTGGCTCGCAGGACGGCCGTTGCAAACGGGCGAACGTTTGTACCTGATCGTCAGCGCCGCCAGCGATGCCGAAGCGCTCAAGACGCTTTACCAAAACGAACCCACAACTCAGGCGATCCCGATCTGGGGCGGTACACCCTACGCGGCCTGGCAGCCGGTGATGCCCTACCTCACCGAGTTGAAACCCAACTCAAGCTTCCTGCCATGGATTGCCGAAACGGACGCCCTCGATTGGGGGTGGCTGGCCGTTTCCCGCAGCGAACCGAACGTGGTGTTCGAGCATCTGCGTAGCCTCACTCAGGTGCGGATGCCGGATGGGACCGAAGTGTTTTTCCGGTTCTGGGATGGGCGGCATATCTACCCGATTCTGGAAGGCCTCGGCGATACCGCCGGTGAAGTGCTGCCGGTGTTTGATCGGTACCTGATTAATGGCAAGAGCCTGGAGGTGGGGCCGAGAGTGGTGCCACCGGCGAAGGATTGGCCTTGGTGGGAGGTGCCGAAGGCGTTGCTGGATGGCCTGACCAAGCAAAACCCATCGACCGTAGTCGGCAACATGATGCAGTGGTTGAAGGAGGATCACGCCGACCTGTACTTCTCGTTTCCCGAATCCAACCTACGAACAAAAGTGGCGCGCTTCGTAAAACGCACGCCGCTCACGGAAGAAAATTTCACCGGGCTGTTGAAGGCCCATCTGGAAAATGAGGTGGCTGTATGAGCATTTTGATGGGTGAGATCGTAGGCAACCTCACGGCAAAACAACCTGATGCTCAGGCCATCATCAGTGACTTCAAAAAGTGCCTGAAGGATTACCGTGAGCATGCCGAGGCCTGGTACGGCGGTGTGCTGGACGCGGAACAGCAATTCAAGGTCGGTGATGAGGTCGGTACTCAGGACAAGGACAGCAAAAAGGAAAACACCCTTTATGCCAACTGCCCGGCCAACGGCAAGCTCACGCTTGTGCATAGCTTCGAGTCTGCGCGATTTGTTCCGATTGGCAATACGCCGGTCCGTCTGGTGCCTGTGGTGGATGGCCGGTTCACTGGCAAGAACGAAGCCGGACCGGAGATCAACAAGACAATCGACTCGACCGGGATTCTGGAAGTCACCGGCCTCACGCCCAATCAGCAATACAAAATCACGTTCTTCCCGAATCCTACTCGCGCGCAGATCGACAGCCTGTTCAATTCCTATCAGGGCGTGATCGGCGATTTGAGCGGCTGGTTGCAGACTGAATGGAGCACCAGTTTCCTACCGCTTTGGCAGGCACATACCGATGCCTCGATGGGTGGCCGTGCCCTGCAGGAACTGGAGGCCGCATGGGAAGGCTTTCTGAAAGCGATCATGGGTCTGTGGGGCGATATCAAAAGCCTCTACAACCTGGTTGCGCATCCTCGTGAGAACTACGAGAAGCTGAAAAACTTCTTCACCGAAGAGCAAATCAAGAAGATTTATGACGCCTCCGCTGAGGCCATTCACACCGCCTTGTTGATCGCCAGCGATGAACCACTGATGTGGATCTACGTTGCCGCCATCATGGCCTGGGTGAAGATGCTGCCGCCGCAGACATGCACAGAAGTGCTGGCTCAGCTGACCACAGAGTTCCTGCTGAACATTCTGGTCGGTGTGGTCCTGACCGGTGGTCTCGGCCTGGCCGTGCGCATTGGCACGAAGGTAGTTAAAGCCACGCAAAACAGCGCCAAAGTTGTGAAACTGATTGAAGATTTTACCGGCATGCTGATGAAAGTCAGCAAAACAAGCGCCACACCGCATACCGAGGCTGCTCGGCCTTTACTGCTTAATGGCAATTCGGCATTCAACCCGGCGCGTAAAGCCAACGTTGAGATCGCCCCGCCCAAACCCGCCGAAACAGCAATGGCGCCGAAGAAAAAGCCACCTGTCGCCGGTGGAAAAGTGGAAACGGATGCGCAGATCCAGGCGCGCGGCAAAACTGAAAGCGCCACACGCGTCGAGCAAAAAGAAGCGGTCGACAACGCGCCAAACCAATCGAAAAACCCGGCTGACCAACCCACCGAGTGTGCCAATAAAACCTGCCTCAAAGACGACCCGATTTCGATGGTGACCGGCGAGGAATTGCTGACCCTCTCCGATGGCGAGCTGGGTGGGTTGTTACCTCTGGAATGGACGCGCCTTTACCGAAGCAGTGCGGTCGAAATCGACAGCCGTCTTGGCCATGGTTGGAGCCATTCCTTGTCTCATCGTTTGCAACTGGACGATGAAGGTGTGCTGTGGACGGACAACGAAAACCGCCAGATCCGCTTCCCGATGCCAACCGAACAACGCCCGGCTATCACCAACAGCCTGGCGCAGGCGGCGATTTATTTGGGCGATGCACCCGGTGAGTTAACCCTTACCCAGGCGGGACCAAAAGCACGCTTCTATCACTTCCGTGCCGGGCGATTGATCAGCATCAGCGACGCCTACGACAATCGGGTGCATATCAGTTATGACTTTGTCGACCGTATTCAACGCATCGACAACGGTGCAGGCCGCGCCTTGCTGCTGCGTTACGACGACCGTCATATCGCCGCAGTGGATCATCAGCAACAACGCTCCGAGTACAACGACCGCGGTGAACGCCAGGATCCATGGCTAACCATTCAGACCTTGGTCTCCTACCGCTACAACACGCGTAATCAGCTCGTATCCTCGACCAATGCGGCAGGTGAAACCGAGCATTACCACTACAACGACCAGCACGTCATTCTGGAACGGCAACTGGCCGGTGGTGCCAGTTTTTTCTGGGAATGGGAGCGTGAAGGCAAGCTTTCCCGTTGCATCCGCCACTGGGCTAACTACTCGCAGCTGGAAGCGCGTTACGAGTGGGATGACAAAGGTTCAGTGACTGCTTACAACTCCGACGGCAGCGAGCATGTGTACGTGCATGACAAGAATGCGCGTTTGATCAGCGAGACCGCTCCCGATGGTGGGGAAACGCAGAAAGCCTATGACGATCAGGGTCGCCTGATCGCAGTAAAAGACCCGATGGGCGCCATCACCGAGTATCAGTACAGCGATGCCGGGCGCTTGATGGCCGTGATCCCGCCAGAAGACGAACCGACCCGTTACAACTACTTCAATGGTCAACTCATTGATGTCCAGCGAGGTAAAGCGCGCTGGAAGTACGAGCGCAACCGTCAAGGCGATATCACCCAGCAAACAGACCCTCACGGCGCCGAAACCCACTACAACTACGACCGTCAAGGCCGCTTGCTGGAAATCCGCCATCCCGATGGCAGTCGTCATCAACTGGGTTGGAACAACCTCGGCCAACTACTGGAAGAGCGCCTGCCCGATGGCGGTCAGCGCAAGTACCGCTACGATGCCTTGGGCCGGCAGATCACCCGTCAGGAAGAAACCGGCGCCATCACCCATTACCAATGGGATGCCGTTGATCGCCTGACACAAATCACCCTCCCGGGCGGCGCCACCCGCGCCTTCACCTATAACCCGTATGATCGCGTCACCGCCGAACGGGATGAACTCGGGCGCATCACCCGCTACGAATACGCAGACAACCTGCACCTCGTGAGCCGCCGCATCAACCCCGACGGCAGCCAGCTGCGCTACCGCTACGACAACTCGCGCCTGCTGCTCACCGAGATCGAAAACGAACGTGGCGAGCACTACCGCCTCGACTATTACCCTAACGGCCTGATCCAGCAGGAAACCGGTTTCGACGGTCGCCGTACCGCTTACGAGTACGATCTCAATGGCCAACTGCTGAAGAAAACTGAATTCGGCGACGACGGCAGCGAGCTGATCACCGAGTACCAGCGCGACGCTGCTGGCCGTCTGCTGGTGAAAACCCTGGCTGACGGTGAAGAAATTCACTACAGCTATGACTCCCTCGGGCGCCTTGTCAACGTCGACGACAGCCACTGGCCCCTCGCCTACGAATACGATCGGCAAGATCGCCTGATCACCGAGCACCAGGGCTGGGGCACTCTGCGCTACGAGTACGACAACGTCGGCCAACTGAAACACTGCCGCCTCCCGGACGGCAGCAAGCTCGATTACCGCCACCAGCCTGGCGGCCAGCTGAGCAGCATCGACCTCAACGGCTCGCGCCTGACCAGCCACCAGTTCAACGCCGGCCGCGAACAACAGCGCCAACAAGGGCTGCTGCTCAGCCAATACCAGTACGACGAACAGGGTCGGTTGCAAGCACACAGCGTCAGCCAGCGCGAAAAGAATCTGTTCCAGCGCCGCTACACCTACGACGCCAATGGCAACCTCGCCGGCATCGACGACAGCCGCAAAGGCCACCGCAGCTATCACTATGATCCGCTTGACCGCCTGATCAATGTACGCGGCGCTACGCCTGAAAGCTTCGCCCACGACCCGGCGGGCAACCTCCTCGGCCAAAACAACGAGCCGACCGCGAACTTCGCCAACGTCAAGGGCAACCGACTGCTGATGCAGGGCGACCGTCATTACGACTACGACGCCTACGGCAACCTGATCCGCGAACGCCGCGGCGCCGGGCAGAAACTGGTTACCGAGTACCGTTACGACTGCCAACATCGCCTGATCGGCGTCAGCCTGCCGGGTGGCAGCGTCGCGTCCTACAAGTACGACGCCTTCGGCCGACGCATCGAAAAGACTGTCGACGGCCAAACCACCGAGTTCCTGTGGATGGGAGATCACTTACTCACGGAAAGCGCTGAAAACAGGTATCGCACGTACCTATATGAGCCTGATAGCTTTCATCCTCTAGCGATGCTAGACGGTGAAGGCCCCCTGAAGGCGGCACCTTTCTACTACCAGCTCGATCATCTCGGTACCCCGCAGGAACTCACCGATTACAGTGGCGAAATCATGTGGTCGGCCAAATACCGCGCCTACGGCAACCTCGCCGCGCTGGACGTCGCCGAAATCGACAATCCGCTACGTTTCCAAGGCCAGTACTTCGATGCGGAGACAGGTTTACACTACAACCGCCATCGCTACTACAATCCGGGTACTGGACGGTTTTTGACTCCGGATCCGATCAAGCTGGCGGGTGGGTTGAACAGTTACCAATACGTTCCCAACCCTACGGGTTGGGTGGATCCGTTGGGCTTGAGTACTAATTGTCCTGGAAAAACAAAAAACGGAACCAAGAGAAAACCAGATGATACGAGTAGTTCAAAGGTAGAAGCGAATGAAGTTGAACTACCAAAAGGCCATGACAGCACCCTTACTAGGAAAGCCGCATTCAGACAGGCCAAAAAAGTCGGCGGAGTTCCTTTGTCACAGCAGCCTTCAACGTCATATAAAGAAGTACTTACCGACCAAAAGGGTCGTGTAATGAGCCGTGTCTACGAATTTCACCTGAAGGATGGGCGAACTGTGACAATACGCGAACACTCCCTTGGCCACGTGAAAGGTAATGAAGGCCCACACTTCAATACAGAAGTCACTGGGACCACAGGTACAAAAGCAGCCCTAAAAGAGGGAGACAACTCACACACCTACTTCAAGAAAGAAAGACCATGAGCACATTTTATACTTGTGAACCAGGAATAAAGCTATGGGAGCAACCAACCTATACTACTGCTCCCGGATTCATAACTTTTTCATTTCTTGGCCCGTCCATTTTGGAAGTATGGGCCACTTGGAGCAAAGTCACTAATTCTTTGGCACCCGAATGGCCAATCGTGATGAAATGGCGAACAGTTGGCTACTCCTTGGAGCAACATAAAATTCAAGAGGTACGTCTACGCAAAGAAATTGAAAAAACCTTAACCGACGAAGATTTAATAAAAAAAAATGCAACCTCAAAAATATATTCATATATTCAATCCAGCAATAACCTAGACAACAAGTTCAAACCAAACGAGTTAACACAGCATCGAAATACAATTCTAATCTTCAAAAAGTCCACCCCTAACCTCAACCTTATATGGGAACAACTTAGTAAAGCAGACAAAGGCATCACTTCGCAAAACATCTTTGACCTCTTAACAAACAGTCGAGACACCCTCATAGGCCGCTTCATAGAAAGCGATACTCATTCAGCCGCACAACTTATCGCCCCAATAGAGTATAGCGATAAAATAAAATCCTTAATTGAAATGTTAGACACCATAAAAACAACCGAAACTGAAATACCAGACATCATTCAAAGCTTTTAAAACAAAACCCAACATAAATGGCAAGTGATCCAAAAAAGCGGGGCAGTGACTTCATCTTATCCAACAGGAGTCACCCCATGAAAGGTTATGAAAAAAACGAGACTTATGAAAAGCTTCACTCATGGATTGGCGATTCGGAGGAGTCAAACTGGACTGAGTACGGTACAGAGCTTGTTGCAAAGTCAGTCCTTATAGACTTTAAAGATCAGCAATGGGAACGATTAGAGCAAGAAATACTTCAGAAGCCAGAGTATTGGCAACAGCGTTGCGCCGTTTCATTGGGAGAAGACAGAACAGAACAAGCGATTAAACTCCTAAAACTATTGCTTTCCAGTTCCTGCTACAAAGATGTAAAAATAATCGCAACATACGAACTCGACTGGGCAGAAGTACCTATAGAAAAAAAATACGCATCCTCCATCAGAAAACTTATAGAGGCAACACCCATTGATGAAGTTGAGCCAGAACTCAACAGATTGCTCGCCAAAGCTGAGGCGGCAGAAAATTAATCACGAAAAATTGACCCAACAAGGGACAGTTTTATTAACATTCCACCTCAAAAGTGTGGCCAACCATTACGTGTTTGAATAACCTAAAATGTGGACATCATCAATATCTAATAAAAAACAGTGGACTTCTATTTTTGGAGAAGACTACTCCCCTACCAGCATGCGCACTTCTTACGTCATACTGGACGGAAACTCTATATGCTTAAAACTATGCAGCCAAGTAGAGCAAGCAGTCGCCCCTAAGAAATGGCTGGAAAAAGATTATAACGAGTACGAATTCCAGCTTTACATGATAAATGTAGAAAATTTCAATGTCGAAAATTTCAATTTCAGCGGCCCCACCACTATAACCGTTACTCAAGATAGCTCAAACTACAAAATCACACTTGGGTTTGGAAATTCATGTACAGCCACATGCAATGCAAAAAACATTACCATAGCAAATATTAAGGCATACCATAACTATGGTGCAGTGTAGCAAAAGAACATCCAAATCAGCTCACACCAAGAGAACTGCCTAAAAAATTAACAAAACCCACCTCAACGCTTCAAAGCAAAAATGTAAAGAAAGGGGATTTGAATCCAGCAGGTACTACATATGGAGTTAAAAAGCTTGTTTTCGACCCTCCACGTTGGTCAACCGATGGACATTAAACATACAATTTTCATAATTCTGACTATGTTTTCAGGGTCAGTATTTGCCCAAGACACTGGATTTGGACTCGTTAAAAACAATCCAGACGGAAAAACTTATCTATATACAACCCAGAATATTTCAGGCAGCGAAGTCATTTCAGTCCAATTCCCTCAGGATGGAACCGTTGCTTGCTGTAAGTTAACAAAGACAACTGGGGGAAAACAGCAGCAGGGCGATGCAGTGGACCTGCTCAACGAATTCGACATGCACATCTATGGGCTTGACATTCAATGCACAGCGCCTTTCATCGGCATAGCTGTAGTTGGTAAACATGCAACCGAAAGCGGCGTCTCAGCCGTTGAGGTCAAGGACCAAGCTACAACTATCAGCACCTGCTTGAGTCAAGAGGGCGTTCATCTCTTCTCGAGAAAAAATGGGAGTTTGAACGGTCACTTGTATTTGAGCCTAGGTTACGATGCAGAGCCAACGTCAAATTCTTGCGAAACGGAAAATACTGAGTCCGTTCCGACCGACGTCTCCAGCTATATCAAAAACAGAGACAACTGTGATTCTTTGCGCGGAGATATTCCTGAACGGGACCCCGCTGCCCCGAAAAATCTCGATCGTGTCATCAGCGATATAAATAAATATTGCAAGGGCACCGACCAGCAGCTGAAGCAGTTGAAAGAAAAATACTCCGGAAACGAAAGCGTTGAGAAGTTGCTCTCGACTTACGAAGAAAGTATTGAAGCGGATATGAGTTTTTAGATTCACTCATCAAGGATGGCTGTTGTGACATCTGAAGACATCAATCCACAGGCCGTCAGTGCCCGACTCTGCGATCCAAAACATCCCGCCCCCATCAGCCACGTTTTCCCCCTCATCCCCAACATCGACACCGAAACCCTGTTAAGCCACGCCTGCGAAACCCTCGCCTCGCTCAACGTGCTGGCCACTGACTTTGCCTGCGAACTCGAAGGCTCGCACCGCAGCCTGGCGCTGTCGATTCAGCAATTGGCCGTACTGGGCGAGTTATTGGTGAACCGGGCGCTGGACAATCTCGATCCACCCGGTGAGATGTCCGACGCTGAGCAGGCTCAACCATGACTCGATACATGCCGATTACCGGCATCGACTGCACGATCCCTTCCCTGCTGATCGACATCGAAGCGCCTGTCGACGTGTTGCACGACACGGCGGCGTATCGCATTCGCAGTGTCACTCAACTGTTGGAAACGCTTTCCCTGGGCGAAGCGATTGGTGGTGATGCTGCGCTGTTGCAAGAGTTTGCGCGGGTGTTGGCCATCCCGTTGCGCGATGGCTGCGATTTGCTGGATGTGGTCGGACGGCGGTTGCGAGCGCAACTTTATATCCGAAATTGTCAATTCCGCCTCCCAGACTTATGCACGCAGTACTTCGCAAGAGTTTGTTAAAAACCGTCTTTAAATTTCTGATCAATCCAAAAAAATCGACTCAACATCGTGAGCAAAAAAACCAAAAAAACTGGCTCTTCGGTCAAATAACACCTCACCTGAAAACAGCAAAAAACAAAACAATGGTTTTCACCACGCCTTCAAATTATGCTTGGCCCTACAGTATGGAGGCTGTGATTTATGTTCAAACTCAAACGGAAAACGTGGATTTTTCTCTTGGTCTACATAGTAGGTGTCAGTGGCTATATCTACTACCTCTACGTCGAGACTCAAGGGATCCTCACTGACAACATTAATAACAAGCTGCTGCATGCCGCACTGGGGGCGTCGGCCATCCTTGGCGACCGCTACCATGACAATCTGACCGACAAACAGTCCAAATCCGAGGCGGAAGATTGGAATGCCATTCAACGGCTTTCCAGCTTCAACGATTCCATGGGTACTGCTTTTGTCTACAGTGTGGTCAAACGCTCGGGCGAGGCTTATCTGGTCAGCTCCAGCGCATCGAAAAAAGAGATCTTGGAGAAGAATTTCGTACGCTTTTTCGATCCCTACCCGGATGCCAGTCAGGCTTTGCTCGACAGTTTTGAACGCACCGAACCCACCTGGATTGACTACTCGGATCACTGGGGAGATTTTCGCGCCGTCTTCGTCCCGATGAAATCGCAGGACGGTACGATTTATATTGCGGGTGCGGAGATGACGTTGACGGATTACTACCAGCAACTTAAACAGGACTCCCTGCACCATATCATCTTGGCCATTCTGGTATTTCTCGTCTTCAGCGTTATACGCATGCGCGCTCATCTCCAGCAATTGCAAATAAACGAAGAAGTATTGAATCAGGCAAAAAATGCCGCCGAGGATGCTGATCGTTCAAAAACCAGATTTTTGGCCACCATGAGTCATGAAATCCGTACGCCCATGTACGGTGTTATCGGCGCGACGGAGTTGCTGGCAAGGTCCGCCCTGAACCGCGAGCAAAGCAGTCTGCTAAAAACGATCAATACAAGTGGGCGAGCCCTGCTATCTCTTATCGACAACATTCTCGACCTTGCAAAAATCGAAGCAGGCAAACTTGAATTGAAGCCTCGTGTCTTCGAAGTCAGAGCTCTGGTTTCATCCAGTATTGAAATGATCCGGCAAAACATGCAGGACAAGCCAATTGTACTTGAGGCTCAGGTCTCACCAGACGTACCTCCCTTGGTCAAAACCGATACCAATTGCCTGCGCCAGATATTGATCAACTTGCTGGGCAATGCGGTTAAATTCACCGAGGCCGGAAAGGTATCGCTCATGGTCACGACTAGCGGTTACGGCACTCGAGCCCGACTCGAATTCTCCATCCGCGATACCGGCATAGGTATCCCCATGGAACGGCAAGACAGCCTGTTCAAGCCCTTTGCTCAGTTTAAAGGACCGGCCAGTCAACGCTTTACCGGGAGTGGGCTCGGTCTTTCCATCTGCAAAAGTCTGGTCGAGGCGCAGCAGGGGACTTTATCCTTTACCAGTCAGCCTGGCGTCGGATCGACGTTCTCCTTCTCACTCCCCATGGAGCTTTTTTCGGTTTCGGAACTACCCATCCGGGATGATCATGCATCGGTTGGTTTCGACTCATCTTTTGCCGAGGATTACCCGCTCGATATTCTGCTGGTGGAAAACCATCCCGTGAGTCAGAAAGTTGCCATGGCGATGTTGCAAGAGTTGGGTTATGCGCCCGACCTTGCGTCAGATGGCTTGGAGGCGATCAATCAGTGCATGACTTCGACTCCGGATATCATTTTTATGGATATCAACATGCCTGTCATGGATGGGCTGGAGGCCATCCGTAAAATCCGCGAACTACCACTGGGCGATATTTGCTACATCGTTGCTTTCACCGCGAGTGCTTTTTCGAGCGAGATAGAACGTTTCAGGGCCGCCGGTGCCAATGATATTTTGACCAAACCGGCAAATTTTCAGGCCTTGTGCCGAGTGCTTCAGCGTGCAGCCAACTATCGGCAGCAGCTCCAGGCCAGCACTCCGATAATGGATACAATTTTGGGTTGAAATAGACTCAGGCTACAAACGCCATTACAACCCCCCGGTAGGGTGTCCGGCGCCACCGCTTTAACCCAGCCAATAAAAATGGGCGACTCCAAGGTCGCCCATTTTTTATATCAAAAACTTTTAAACTTCGCCTCCCAAAGAAGGTGTTCGCCCAGTGTAATGGCCTGGCAATCCATGCACCGGTAAAGAGCCCTGACACCGGGCGAACGGTAAGGATTTTAATAGAATTTGGCCGATATGTCCTCGGTATAAACATGAAATTTATGCACGTAATATCTCGTAAGTTTTTGCTAAAAAACCAGATACAAACTTTTAAAACTCACCAGTTCGACCATTAAAACTGATTGTTCTTATACAACTTTCTGTACAAAAACAATCAACGGGTACAAGTAATGATCAGCTTGGGTGTTGGCTGGTGACTTTCAGCACATCGGTATAGGTCACCACAACGCTCTGCCCAACTTTCAGATCTTTCAATTTCGCCTGGACTTCAGGCCTTTCGACGTTGACGATTTTGGATTGGCCGGCCGGGTTTTGGAAGGTCACCTGGTTTTTCTTCAGGTCGATGTGGGTGATTTTCAGTTGGACCTGTACCTGACGGTAGGCTTCGCCGCCGGGGTTGGGGTTGTCTTTGGTGGCGCGGATTTCGCCGGTGTGTTCGATGGAGCCTGGCAAGCCTTTGTCGATGTCGGTGTCGAGGTAGGCCGCGACCGAGCGGATGACTTCGACGTTGACCTGATCACCGACTTTCAGTTTGCCGAGGTTTTTGGCTTTGTCGCTGAGTTGTACATGGACCTGCCGACCTTCCGCGCCTTCAAGGACGACTTGATGTTTGGCGGCGTCGACCGCCAGGACTTTGGTGATGACCTGATCGGCTTCCACGACGGCGGACAGCGGGATGTCTGCGGCAATGGCGCTGAGGCTGGCGGTGGCCAGGAGCGTGGCGAGGGTGATGGCTTTGGTCAGTGCGTTGAGCTTCATAAGCGATACTTTCCCTGTGATGGATGGCAGCAGACAGCTCTCTATCCAGGTTCGGGGCCGTCTGTGCCGATGAGCATAGACGCTGATCAGGGAGTTTCCGCTGTTTCTTGCGCGGTGGATTCTCCGCTGTCTGTGCCCTTGCCGCTTTCCTTGCGCCGGGTCGGGTCGGTGGGACGCAGGGCGTCGTTGTCGCGCTCGACTTCGCCTGGTGGCCGGGGTTCGTCGGGGTTTTCCGAGGGAGTGGTCGGTTTGCGATTCATGGGGATGTCCTCAGGCTTCGGGATCGTCGACTTCATGGGCAACATTCACGGCAGGCGAGTCTTTGTGGGATTGATCGGCCTTGGTCTTGAGGATCTGCCATTGATCAAGGTCGATGGCGCCCTGCCCCAGCAGATCGTCGGCGATGCGCAGCAATTCGCTGTAATGCGCGTCGGGGGATTGCTGCCAGTAGGCTTTGTCGTCGAACAGCCGCTGCCAGGTGGCAAGGGTGGGCGGTTTGAGGTCGTCGCTCATGGCGGGCTCCTGCCGGTATTATTACGGTAGAGAGATGGAGGCCTTTGGGAGTTCCTGTGGATTGGACGCATTAGGAGCAGGATCAAAAGATCGCAGCCTTCGGCAGCTCCTACACTGACCGAGTACACCCGCGACATTGCGGCATACGCATAACCATCTTTTGATCTTAATACCCGGTCATCTCCAGATACCCCTGCCCACCATGACTGCCGCTCAGCCGCACCGGCCCTTCCCAATAGGGAATGCGCAAGTCCATCCAGGCCTTGGGGTTGAGGGCACCGATTGTAATATCGAGGTGCTTGGCGGGTATCTTGATCGACCAGCTCACAGGCATCGAACGGCCAGCGACATTGGTCTTCTCCTGAGGCGTGAGGCTGATGTCGTCGGCGTGCAATAACTGCGTTTGCCCTTGGGCATCGATCCAGGTACCGGTGAGGTACGGCGCGCCGTCCTTTTGCCGCATGCGGTAGAGCATGACCTGTTCGCCGCTGTCCAGGTGCAGGGAGAACCAGTCCCAACCGGTCTGGTTGGCGGTCAGGGGTTGGCTGCTCCACTCGCGGTCGAGCCAGGCCGGGCCGCTGACGGTGTAGGTTTTGCCGTCGATTTCCAGGGTTCCGCTGGCCTGGAAAAACGGCTGGCTGTAGTAGTACGACGCCTGGCCTTGTTCGGATTTCTGGCTGAAGCCTTTGTCGCCCTGAAGCACCAGTGGACGTGTGGAGGTCAGTCGAAGCTGGTAGCTGAAAGCCTTGTCACGGGCGCTGAGTTGCAGGTCCGCTAGCGGATCTTCATCGCTGGCCTGACTACTGAAATGCCAATCGTCGATCCATGCCTTGAACGGCGCCAGACTCACACCGGCTTGGCCGACGCCGCCTCGGGCGTAGCGTTCGGCAGCGTGATGTACCGTGGCGGAAGTCACGGCCGCGTGACCCAGCCAGATGGTCTGTTTGCCCCAGCCGGGTTGCTCGGGTGTCGCTTTCAAGGCGCTGCGAAACAGTGTCCATTGCGCGCCGAATTCCTGGCCCTGATCGTCTTTGAGGTTGGCGGTGACGTACCACCATTCGATACGAAAACCATCGTGGGGGCCGTGATCCGCCGGGAAGCTGAATACCCGACCGGGCACCACCGGGGTAAATGCCTCAGCCTGATGACCGAGGCCGGCGAAGCCTTTCTCCGGCGCAGGCGTGTTGTCGCATCCGTTCAACAGAGCGGCCAATAACCACAGGCCAACCTTAATCCTCATGAGCAAACGTCCTCAACAGATCCGCCGGTTGCGTGCGATACAGCGAGTACAGCGGCCAGGCCGATGCGAGCAATGTCGCGAGCAACGCCAGGCCCATCAACTGCAACAGTTGCAACGGAAACACCCGCAACGGCAAGCGCCAACCGAAGGCCTGAACGTTGATCACCGTGTCCAGGCACCACGCCAACGCGATGCCCAAGGGCAACGCCAGCACCAGCGTCAACACCGCCAGCAACCAGGTTTGCCCTAGGTTCAACAGCATCAATTGGCGACGGGTTACGCCCAAAGCCCACAGCGGCGCGAGTTGCCCAAGGCGGCTCTGGCTTTGGGTCAGCAGGCTGATGAACAGCGCCACGCCCGCGACGCAAAGTGTCAGGCTATTGAGCGCGGCGGTGGCGGCGAAGGTGCGTTCGAACACTTGCGTGGACCAGCCCTTGAGCCGGACCTGATCGACGATACGGCTGTCGTCCAGGGCGAAGCGTGCTTGCAGCGCGGTCAGGAATCCGGGAATCGACGCCGGGTCGATGCGCAGGTTGAAACGGTTGGGCGTCAATTGCGGCCAGCCGCGCAGCAGATGATTGATGTTGACCAGCAGATGCCCCTTGGGATTGCCGTAGTCGGCGTAGATCCCGACGATCCGCGGTGACCATGGGCCATTCGGCGTCGGGATTGTCAGGTGATCACCGAGCCGTACCTTCAACCGCCGCGCTAGTTGTTCACTGAGCATCAGCGCGTCATCCTTGGCCAGTCGCTCCCAAGGGTTGTCGCCCAAGGCTTCCAGCAGTGGCCAGTGCTGACGATAAGTCGGGTGATCGATCACGCCAAAGACGTCCGCCGGCCAGCCCTGCAACTGGATCGATACCTGCCAGTTCGGTAGCACTGCGGTGACTTGGGGTTGTTGTTTGAGCCAGGTATGCAGCTCTCGAGCCTGGGCGGGATTTTGCGGATTGAGGTACAGCTCGGCGGTCAACCGTTGTTCGAGCCAGTTGCTGAACGTCTGGCGGAAACCGGCGGTCATGCTGCCGGCGCCGATGTTTGCCGCCAGCGCCAACAACAGCGCCATCAAGGCCAGGCTCAGGGCCGGCAGTTGCTGGCGGCAGTCGGCGAGAAACCATTGGCCGAGCACCGAACGACTGCGCCCAAGCACCCAGTTGAGCACACTGTTCAACACCACCGGCAAGGCCAGTGCGGCGCCAATCAACAACGCGCCCATCAACACGAAGCCGCTGCTCAGGCTGTCGCCGAAGATCAACGCCAATAACGCGATCATCGCCGCCATCGCCGCGACCCAACCCTGGCGTCGCAACCAGCGGGCGTGGGCCTGATGCCAGGCTTGCGGATTGGCCAGTGCCAGTAACGGCAACCGCGCAGCCCGCAGCAAACTGTTGGCGCCGGCCAGCAAAGCGCCGAACAGGCTCAGGCCAATGCCGCTGAACCACCACAGCGGACTGAGGTTCAACTGCCCCGGCACTTCGGCGCCGTACAAGCCGCGCAGGCTGGCGGCCACATCCGGCAACAGCACGCCGGCCAGCAGGTAGCCGCTGACGACGCCGGCGATACCACCGATCAGCGCCAGAGCACCCAGCTCGACGGTAAGGCAGGCAATCAACAGGCGGGCACTGACCCCGCAGGCGCGCAGGGTTCTGAGCAAGCTTCGGCGTTGCTCCAGCGCCAGGCCGATCGCCGCGTGAACGATGAACAGGCCGACCACGAACGACAGAAAACCCAAGGCATCGAGATTCAGGTGGAAGCTCTCGGTCAGGCGCGCGAGGTTGTTTTCTTCGCCGCTGCTTTTGAACTGGAGTTGGCCCTTGAGCTCATCAGGCAGGGTCGCGGTGAAATCCTTGGGCAGCAGCAGGCGTGACAATTGATCGGGCAATTGCAGAATCTGTTGGGCGAAGCCGATGTCCACCAGCAACACGCCGGGCGCCATGTCGGTCTGGGCACGCAGCGGCGGCAAGGTGACTCCACTCTGGGCCATCGGGGTTTCGCCTTCGCGCAAGCCCAACGCCTGCAAGGTCTGCGGTGAAATCCAGGTGCTGCCCGGCGGCGTGAAAAACTCGACAACCTGCTCGATCGGCAACGCCCGCCCGGCCACTGCGGAACCGGCCGGCAGTGACACCGGCTCAATGCCCATTAACTGCAAGCGCTGCTCTTCATGGCCCTTGAGCGTCACCCGCCCTTGCAACACCGGCGATACCGGCCAACCCGCACGACGCAGGTCAACAAACACTTGCTGGGAAAACACCCCACCGCCGAGTGCCGTGAGACTGGCTTGCGGTTCGCCGCCGATCAGCTGACTGGCCCGGGCGTAGCTTTCTCGCGCCTGGCTGTTCAGCGCTTGCACGCCGGTCAGCAGGCTGGTGGCGAGCCAGAGCCCGGTCAGCACACTGAAAAATTGCACCGGGTGCTGTCGCCAATGGCTGAGCAGCGCCCGCAGCGTCTCACGAAAAACCCGCACTTCAGCGCTCGTCCGCGCCAGCCAGACGGCCACCGTGCAGCACCACTTTGTCTGCCAGCCGCGCGGCGACCCGTGGGCTGTGAGTGACCATCAACAAAGTCGTCGGGCTGTCGTCGAGCAGCTCCAGCAACAACTTCAACACCTCATCACTGGTGGCTTCATCGAGGCTGCCGGTGGGCTCGTCGGCCAGCAGCAGTTTGGGTTGCGATGCCAGGGCGCGACCTAAGGCGACCCGCTGCTGTTGCCCACCAGACAGTTGCTCCGGATAGCGCCGCAGCAAATCTCCCAACCCAAGACGTTGCACCAGATGCGCCTGCCAACGTGGATCGTGGCGCCCGGCCAGACGTGCCTGAAACGCCAGATTGTCTTCAACGCGCAAACTGCCGATCAGGTTGAACTGCTGGAACACCAGACCGATTTCGGTCCGTCGCCAGTTCGCCAATTGGCTTTCGTTCATCTGCTCCAGCCGATGTTCGCCGCTGCGGATGCTGCCGCGATCGACCTTGTCCAGCCCGGCGATCAGGTGCAGCAAGGTGCTCTTGCCACTGCCCGATTCACCCATCAGCGCCAGGCTGCTGCCGGGTTTCAACGTGAGGTCGACGCCTTGCAATACCGGCAGCGGGCCTTGGGGGGTGGCGTAGCTTTTGAAGACGCCCTGGACCGAAAGCATGAGGGGAGACTCGTTGAAGGCAGTGGGCCTAGGATAGCGGACGGCAGCAGGACCGCGTTATCGTTTATCGCGAGCAGGCTCGCTCCCACATTTGATGGGTGTGAACACAGATTTTGTGCCCACCGAATATCGAATGTGGGAGCGAGCCTGCTCGCGATAAGGCCAGGTCAGTCACTCAAAACCTCACTGCCCCACCGCCACACTCGGCACCACCCGCCCCGGCGTCACAATGCTGTTCAGGTCAATGTGCTTCCACTCCGGCTTGGCCCCCAACCGCGCATTAAACCGATAGTTAAAGGTGAAATCGTCCACCGTCGGCACACTCAAGGGTTTGCCATACACCGCCTCAATCCCCGCCAGGTCATAACCCATCACCTGCAGTAACGTCGGGAAGATGTTGTAGTGACTGGAGCGATCCTTGTTGGCCGGCAATTGCGCCTGCCAGTCCAGGGTCTGCAAACCGCTGCCCGAAATCACCACCAACGGCACCAACCCCTCCTCCTCCACCGGATCACCACCGCAGTGAGTATTGAGCCCGGGGTTACCGCGCTCATGCAGATCCTGCCCGTGATCCGAGGTGTAGATCAGTAGCGCATGGCTCAGATCCGCCTGAGCAAACACCCGCGCGAAAAACTCGCCGACATTCCACAGCACGGTATTTTTATAGGCATTGCGGTACAGCAACCAATCATCCGGCTGACCATTGAAACCATCGCGTGTGCCCGTGTCCACCACTTCGACAAACTGTCCACGGGGCAATGTCGGGCGGTAAGCCATAAAGGCGTCCGGGTACTTGTCGTGCACCGGAAAATGCGCACCGACCTTGTTGATCACTACCAGCTCCGGCTTACCGTCGTTGAGCAGCTCGATCAGCTTGGCCGCCGCGGCCATGTCGCGCTCACGCACGCTGGTGCGGTCGAATTGCACGAACTCGTCGATGTCCTTTTTCTCGGCAGCGTTCATCAGGTTCTGCAAGTTGCCGCCGGTGCGCTGGGCGTCGATGTAAACGGTGCGCAGCCCGGCTTTTTTGGCGTACTGCCAGATCGACGGCAATGTGCTGTTGATCCGCATGTAGTCGGCGCGGGTGCCACCGTAGCGCAGGGTGACATTGGTGTCGGCGCTGCAATTGGCGATGGACGCCGCGTAGCCGTAATTGAAGATGTCCACGCCCGGGCGCGGTTCTTTGAGATTGCTGTGCACACCGAACGACGTGTTGATGTCCAGGTAGTTGCCGGAAATGCTCTCGTCGATGATCAGCACAATGTCGTGCCCCACCGGCTGATCGACGCGCGACAGGCTCACTGGCTCACGCGGGCCGACGGTGTTGTGCAGCGCTTCATAGGTGAACAGATTCAGATAGGCCAACGGTGTGTACATGATCGGCAAGCCACGGGCCCCCTCGCCGGCCCGCACGAACAGCACGGTGCTGAGCATCAGCACCCCGAGCACTGGCGCCGCCACCAACAGTGCATCCGGTAATGGCGCCCGTCGACGCGGCTTGAGCCCGATACCGATCAGCAGCAACAAACCACTGACCATCGCGCTGATGATTGCATCGCGGTACTGGTACGCGGCCTCTTGAATGAACCCACCGGAATACACCAGCGACACAAAACTGCTGTAGGTCATGTAACCGGCAGTCACTTGCGTATAGACGTCGAAGAACACCGCCGAGCCAGACATCACCAACGCGAACAGATGACGGATCAGCGTCTGACGGATGTACGCGGTCATGAACAACGCCACTGTCAGCACGACGAACATTGCGCCATACAGCAGCATAGGAAAACCGATGCCCAGCGCGTCAAGACGATCGAGGTAGTCGTCGTAATTCTTGAGTAAATACAGAACCAGCAACAGTTCCTTGAGGTAACGGATCATGGTGATTACAGCACCTCCGTGGCCAATGGATTGTCGGCCATTTTCTGACACTAGCACCGAGCCCTCGAAGCGCAAGAAATGCCGGTTTTTTCCCCAAAGCGTCAAAAAAACGTTGCCTCAAATCTGACACCCCCAAACGCCTGTAACCCTTGTGTTTCAAGCCTTACGACCGTTTATCGTTTTCTTAAAACCCTCAGAAACCCCTCAAAACCGCGGCAAATCCAGCAGCGGCAAGCACTTGATGGCAAAAAGCCCGTGAAACCGGGGTTCTCCCGGTCGCGTTACCCGTCATTTTGCTGACTCTCTTTCCCACGGCTGGGCTATACCCCTTTTGACAGTCTCATTTCAGTTACATCCACCGTTTTACGAGGCACGCCAATGTGGACGTGAGCGTATTTGGTACGGGCTATGTAGGCCTCATTCAAGCCGCAGCATTGGCCGATGTCGGACATCGCGTCTTGTGCGTCGATATCGACCCCAACAAGATCAGGCAACTGCAGCAAGCCGTGCCTCCGATCAGCGAACCGGGACTGTCCAGCACACTGGAAGACAACATCAAGGCCGGTCGCCTGCTCTTCTCCACCCAGGCCAGTGACGCGGTCGAACACGCCGAACTGATTTTCATCGCGGTGGGCACGCCCGCCGATGAAGACGGTTCCGCCGACCTCAGCCATGTGCTGAATGTCGCTCGGCAGATCGCCAGTGTCATGGAGTCCGATCGCACCCTGATCATCAAGTCCACCGTGCCGGTGGGCACTGCGGACCAAGTGGCGAGCGCTGCCAACGAAGAACTGCAACGCCGTGGCAAACAAGCGTTGAACGTGCGGGTGGTGTCCAACCCGGAGTTTCTCAAGGAAGGCAGCGCCTTGGCCGATTGCATGCGCCCGGACCGGATCATTGTCGGCACCAATGACGATGAAGCGCGCAACCAATTGAGCGAACTCTATGCACCGTTCTGCCGCAACCGCGAAAAGCTCATGTTCATGGACAACCGCAGCGCCGAGCTGACCAAGTACGCCGCTAACGCAATGCTCGCCACCCGCATCAGTTTCATGAACGAACTGGCCAACCTCACCGAGTTGCTGGGGGCCGACATTGAAGCGGTGCGCAAAGGCATCGGCTCGGACCCGCGCATCGGTTACCACTTCATCTACCCCGGCTGTGGCTTCGGCGGCTCGTGTTTTCCTAAAGACCTGCGAGCTCTGCTGCACACCGCCGAACACAACGGCATGTCATTGCGTCTGCTGCGTAGCGTCACCGATGTGAATGACAGCCAACGGCACATCCTCTTCAGCAAACTGCAGGCGCTGTTTCCCGATGGCCTGGTCGGCAAGTCCATCGCGATTTGGGGCCTGGCCTTCAAGCCCAATACCGATGACATGCGCGAAGCGCCCAGCCGTTATCTGATGGAGGCGCTGTGGGCCGAAGGTGCGAGCGTGCAGGCTTACGACCCGGAAGCCATGTCCGAGTGCCGGCGCATTTACGGCTACCGCAATGACCTGCACCTGTGCGCCACCCGCGACGACACCCTGGAAGATGCCGACGCGCTGGTGATTTGCACCGAGTGGAAGAACTTCCGCGTGGTCGACTTCGATCTGCTGGCGAGTAAATTGCGCGCGCGGGTGATTGTCGACGGGCGCAACCTCTACAACCCGGAACACGTGGCGGCGGCCGGTTTGCACTACAGCGGTATCGGGCTTCGGCACATCGTTCCCGAGGCGCCACGGCCATGAAAATACTCGTCACAGGAGCAGCCGGTTTCATTGGCGCCCATTGCCTGTTGCGGCTGTTGCGCGACGGGCATGAGGTATTCGGCCTGGATAATTTCAACGACTTCTACGACCCGCAACTCAAACACGACCGCGTGGATTGGGTGCGCAAGCAAGTCGGCGATTTCCCGCTGGCGAAAGTCGATGTGGCCGACGCCACGGCCCTCAACGCACTGTTTGTCGCTGAACAACCGGAGGTGGTGATTCACCTCGCGGCCCAGGCCGGGGTGCGTTACTCCCTGGAAAATCCCCGGGCCTACGTCGACAGCAATCTGAGCGGGTTCCTGAACATCCTCGAAAGCTGCCGCCACCACCCGGTCAAGCACTTGATCTATGCCTCGTCCAGTTCAGTGTATGGCGCCAACCAGCACACGCCTTACTCGGTCAAGGACTGCGTCGATCACCCGTTGTCGCTGTATGCCGCGACCAAAAAAGCCAATGAGCTGATGGCCCACAGCTACAGCCATCTGTTCGGCATTCCCTGCACCGGTTTGCGTTTTTTCACGGTGTACGGGCCTTGGGGCCGGCCAGACATGTCGCCGATCCAGTTCGCCCGGGCGATTGCCGAAGGGCAGCCGCTGAAGCTGTTCAACTACGGCCAGCACCAGCGTGATTTCACCTACATCGACGACATCATCGAGAGCATCGCCCGTCTGATCGAGCGCGCCCCCCAAGCGGCACCGGACTGGAACCGCGAACAACCGGACCCGGCCAGCAGCATGGCGCCATGGCGCATTTACAACATTGGCGGACAACAGCCAGTGGAGCTCAAGGACTACCTGGCGCTGCTAGAAAAACACCTCGGACAAAAAGCCCTCGTCGAGTTGCTGCCCCTGCAGCCGGGCGACGTGCTCAACACCTGCGCCGATGCCAGCGATCTGGCCCAGGCCACCGGTTTCCAGCCACGGATAGAGCTGGATGAAGGACTCGGACGATTCATCGCCTGGTTCCGTGACTACTACCCACTGCGCAACGCCCACTCGCCACTCGCGCCCGGGCTTCAGCGGAGGACTCTATGACTGGACATGAAAAAGGCGTGTTGCTCAATCACATGCTGCGTGACAAACGCCTGGACCCCGAACACCGAATGCGCCTGGACACGGCGATCCACATGCAGGGCCGCGGCTGGATGACCGGCCGTGACGGTGGTCGGCCCTGGACGCTGTCGCGAACCAACCGAGTGGTTGCATGCCTTGGCGCGCTGGTGATTCTGCTGCTGCTGTCCCCTGTGCTGCTGGGCCTGGCGCTGGTGATCAAGTTCAGCAGCCCGGGGCCGGTGATGTTCGTGCAGAAGCGCACCGGTTACCGCGGCCGCCTGTTCGGCATGTACAAGTTCCGCACCATGGTGACCAACGCCGAAGAGCTCAAGGAATCCTTGCGGCATCTGAACAAGCACGGCGCCGATGCCATCGATTTCAAGATCGACAACGACCCGCGGATTACCCCTATCGGTAGCTTCCTGCGGCGCAGCAGCCTTGATGAGTTGCCCAACCTGATCAATGTGGTCAGCGGCGACATGCGTTTGGTTGGTCCCCGACCGACCTCGTTCAACGCTTATCGCTACAAGGACAGCCACCTTGCACGCCTGAGCATCTACCCCGGCATGACCGGCCTGTGGCAGATATCCGGGCGCAGCAATATCGACTTCGACCAGCGCGTTGAGTTGGACCTCAGCTATATCGCCGAGCAGAGCCTCTTGCTTGATCTGAAGATCCTGTTGAAAACCCCCTTCAAAGTATTCAGCGGCCACGGAGCGAGTTAAATGGACGGTTCATCGAATAAAAGCCTGACCATCGCCAGCCCGAGCGAGTCCAACCTGACCTCGACCGTGCTCGACCTGGATCTGCGGATCCTCTTCCTGACCGCTGCCAATCCAGGCGCCGGCACCACCACCAGCGCCCTGGCGCTGGCCAGCCAACTGGCGTCAATGAGCAGCGGCCAAGTGCTGCTGGTGGATGCCAGCCAGTCGGAGGGCAACCTCACGCAACAGCTGGGGCTGACCAAAGAACGCGGCTTTCGCGACCTGCTGTTCAACGCCTCGCCGCCACTGTTGCAGGACTGCCTGGTGAACGTCTCCAGCCTGCCCTTCCACATCCTGCCGAACGGGCGGCACATCCGCGGCGCCGAGCACCTGACGACCGAACAACTGGCGCCGTTGCTCAACCAGTTGGGCGATCGCTATCGCTTCGTGGTGATCGACGGCGACGCGGTGTATTCGGCCGCCGATACGTTGGTCATCAGCACCTTGGTGGACGGCGTGATCATGGTGGTGCGTGCCGAAGACACGCGCTGGGAGGTGGCCCAGGCCGCAGCCCAGCGCCTGACTCAGGCGGGCGCAAAACTGGTGGGCAGCGTCTTCAACCGGCGCAAGTACTACATGCCCAAATGGCTCTACAAAAACCTGTAAGCAACCGCAGAAAAGGATGACGCCATGAACGCCAAAATGCTTCTCCTGCTGTTGCTGCCGCTTGCAGGTTGCTCCAGCACCAGTGAAACCCAGCAGATGCCGGTGCAGATCCTCACGGCCGAGCCGGCCAATGCCCAGGCCACCGACATGCCCAAGGTCGAACAGACCCTGCGGCCCAAGGACGTGCTGGATGTGATCTTTCACATCAGCACCAGTAGCTCGGGCGCCTACCGCATTCAGTCCGGTGACCAGGTCGCCCTGAACTTCACCGCGGCCAGCCAGCTCAACGGCACCCAACGGGTGTTGCCCGACGGCACCATCGAACTGCCGGGGGCCAATACCTCGGTGAAAATCGCCGGGCTGACGGCTGTCGAAGCACGGCAGGAGATCCAGCGTGCCTATGAGCGCAAATCCCTGTTTCAGCCCAATCGCAATCAGGTGACGGTGCTGGTGACCAGCCCGCTGAGCGACGAGCAAAACCTCAAGAGCAACCTGAACCACCCCGCTACCGGCATGAGCCGGGAGATCGTTGTGGGCAACGACGGCTATGCGAGTTTCCCGGAAATCGGCTCCGTGCCACTGCAAGGCATGACGGTCAACCAACTGGAAACCTTCCTCAATCAACGCTACGCGCAATTGCCGGGGCGGATGAAGGTCGACGTCATGCTCAAATCCACGTCGGGTAACGAAATCTATGTGCTGGGTGAAGTCGCGCAACCGGGCTCCTACCCGATTCGCCGGCCGGTCTCGGTACTCGAAGCCTTGACCCTGGCCCGTGGCACTAACGTCAAGGCGCGGCTCGATTCGGTAGTGATCATGCGCCGCACCGGCAACCATGTGCAGGCCGTGCACTACGACGTTGAAAAAGCCTTGTCCGGTGATGCGTCGCAGATTGCTTACCTGCAACCGGACGACATGCTCTACGTGCCCAAGACCAAACTGGCCAGCGCCGGTGAGCTCGCGCGGCAACTGGCGGACGTGGTGTTGTTCCAGGGGGTGGGCTTCGGATTCGCCTACCGCGTCGACAACAAAGACAGCGACAACTAACGCTCAGGTGACCGACCATGAACCCAAAGGAAAACTACCTGCATGAGTTCTTCAGGATTTTCTTCGCCAACAAGCAGTTGGTGAAACGCGTCTTCCTGATCTTTGCAGTGATCGCCCTGATCTTGCCGCTGATGCTCAAGCAGAGCTTCGACATCACCGCGCAGGTGATCGTGCAATCCAAAAAACTCTCCCAGGGAGACGCCACCACGTCCCTGACCCAAGGTGATGCCTCATTCATTCCGCCGTCACTGGCAGACATGGAAACCGAGAGCAATATCCTGCGTTCGCCGGCCCTGATCCGTCAGACCATCAGCGACCTGCGGGACAAAGGCGAGTACGCGCCCAACCCCGGGATCTTCAGCAAACTGGTGACCGAACCGATCAAGCGTTTTGTGACCACCCCCTTGCGTGAATACGTGGTCAATCCGGTGCGCGATGCATTCGGGCTTGAGACCGATCCGGTTCGGGACACCGCCCTGGATACCTACACCCAAGAGGCCGTCGATAACCTGAAAATCGAAACCCTGCCGGGTTCCAACGTGATCTCCATTGTCTACAGCTTTGGCGATCCCGCCCAGGGCACCCGGTTTGTCGCGGCGCTGCTGCAAAACTACCTGGCCAGCCGTCAGGAGCTGCAATCGATCGACCTGCCGCAGAGCTTCTACGAAACCAAGAAGAAGCAGTATCAGGTGCGTCTCGATGGCCTGGAAGGCACGCGGCTGGCGTTGCTCGAAGGCGTGGCTTCATCCGATCCGAAAGAAGAAATCACCTTTCGCCTCAATGCCATCAACACCGAGGAACAGGCCCTGAACCTGTATCAGGATCGCCTGTTGCAAAGCCAGCGCTGGCTCGACTACCTGAAAACCGCCCTGACGTCTGCCACCAATACGTCCCGGCTCAGCGAGTACACCTTCCCCTTCACCTTCACCACCACGGTGGACAACATTGCCTTCGAAGACCGGGAGATCAGACAGCTCGGTGAGCAACTGACCACTCTGGTCAGCCGCTACATGAACGACCTGGCGGTCTTCCAGCCGGGCAGTGAACCCATGCTGTTGACCCGTGAGCAGATTTCCCGCACCCGTCAGCAGTTCCTGAAAATCGTCAGCAACCGGATTCAGGAGCGCACCAACGACCTGGCGATTGTCACCTCGGTGATCAAGCAGAAAACCGCACGCATCGCCGACTTCAAGGAGCGCATCCATCAGTTGCAAGTGGCTCAAAGCAAACTGGCGCAAATGGATACCGAGATCAATGCCTTGCACGCAGCGTTCTCCACCTATGCCCAGCGTTTTGCCGAAAGCAGCACCTCCCGCTCGCTGGACAACGATATGTCCAACGCCCGGGTACTCAGCCCGCCCTACGAACCGGCCGATGCGGCATTTCCCAGGCCGATGCTGATCATTCCGTTCGGGATGCTGACCGGTCTGCTGCTGGCGATTGCCTTCGTCTACGTGCGTGAGTTCTTCGATCACCGCTTCAAACACCCAGCGCAAATTACCCATGAACTGGGCTTGCCGGTGCTGTTGGTGATCAACGAGCAAGACGTTATGCCGACCAACCCGCACAAAAACTGGACCGTGGATAGCTTCGTGCATTGGGTGCGCCATTGAACGGGCCGCTCAGCGCCAGCGCTCTGCCGATCATGCATTTGATCAGCAGCGGCGGCTTCTATGGGGCTGAGCGGATGCTGCTGGACCATTGCCTGGCGACGCCGGGGCAGCACCAAGTGCTGTTTCTCGATGCGCCGCCAGCGCTGATCGCGCGATTTCGCGGGGCTGGGGTCGACTGCCGTAGCTTCACGGGTTTTGAGGGAATTGCTGCGTCATTTACGTCAGCGGCGAGCTGAACAGCCGCTGATCAACACGCACAATTTCAAGGGTCTGTTATTTGGCTGGGCGGCCGCCACGTTGTTGGACTTGCCGTTGGTGATTACTCAACACGGTTTCACTCCGCGCAGTCGCAAGCAACGCGTTTATGGCTGGCTGAGTTTGCAATTGTGTCGCACGGCGTCGGTGCACCGCGTGGTTTGCGTGGCCGAAAGCATCGCCGTGCTGCACCGCAAGGCCTGTGTCCGGACGGAGAAACTGCAAGTGATTCCCAATGGTCTGCCAAAGGCCAGCGGCCTGCTACCGCACACTGCCACACACCCGCGCTGGCTGGCGGGTTACGTCGGTCGGCTGAGCAATGAGAAAGGCCCGGACCTGTTTCTCGATGCCCTGATTCCGCTCTGTCAGCAACACCCGCAACTGGACGCCGTGATGCTCGGCGACGGCCCGGAACAGAAAACCTTGCTGGCGCGGATTGCCGCTGCCGGCTTGCACAAACGCATCACCTTGCCGGGTTATCAAACCGACATGAACCGGTGGTGGCAGCAACTCGATGCGCTGGTGATCAGTTCGCGTACCGAGGGCACGCCGATGATTTTGCTGGAGGCCATGCAGGCCGGAGTGCCGGTGGTGGCGTTCAGCGTCGGCGGTATTCCCGATGTGCTGGAGGACCGGCACAACGGCCTGCTGGCGACACCCACCGACAGCGCCGCCCTCGCCCGGCAGATCGACACGCTGCTGAGTGAACCGGCCCTGGCTCGCGAATTGATCGACAACGCAAGACGTACGCAATTGGACCGTTACGACCTGAAGGCCTTGGCCGAACGCTGGTCGCAGCTTTATATCCGTACTGCACGGGAGGCACGCGCGTGATCTTTCCGCTCTCGATCGTCAGTCTGCTCGCCCTGGTCTGCCTTGGTTTGCTGGCCAGCCCTTATCCGTATCTGGCGCCAGGCGCAGTACTGGGCCTGGTGGCTGTCGCGGTGCTGTACCGAAAACCTGCCTGGGGTTTGTTGGGCATCGCGGCGCTGGTGCCGTTCGAAGGTTTCTTCAAGGGCAGCGCGCTATCGGGCACCAAATTCATCGGTGCGTCACTGGCGCTGATCGTGATGTTGCAACTGGCTATCCACCAGATTCCGTCCGAGCGCCTGCGCAGCAACATCTGGCGCTTCCTGATCTGGTTCATGGTGTTGTACCTGTTGAGCATGATCAATACCGATAACCTGGACATGTCCCAGAGTCATCTGCGGGATCTGAGCGTCGGCCTGGTTCTGTTTGTGATCACCTTGCTGATCGGCCGTGAGTTGAACCTCGATATGTTCGCCCGGTTGGTGACCCTCAGCGTCAGCGCGACCAGCGCGCTGGCCATGTTCTCCACCAAGTATCAGGACCAGGGCCGCGCCTCCGGGCTGCTGGAAGACCCGAACTCCTTTGCCCTGCTGATTGCCTTCGCCGTGCCATTGGCGCTGCTGCTGGTGATCCGCGGCCCGAACCTGCTGCACCGACTGTTCTGGGGCGGCTGCTGCATTTTGCTGCTGGGTGGCATGACCAAGACCGATTCCCGTTCCGGGCTGGTGGTGCTTTTTCTCAGCTTGATGATCGGCGCCTGGCACTACCGTGCGCAGCTGCCGCGCATCCGTCCGCGCCACTTGGGTTTTGCCATGCTTGGCCTCGCGATCGTGATCCCGCTGGCCATTTATTCGATGCCGGCCGGTTACATCGCGCGTATCCAGTCCTTGAGCATCTTGAAAGCCGGGGCCAAGAGCCAGGACGAATCCCTGGGCCGCCGCGCGTCGTACATCCTGGTCGGCAGCCAGATCATCCAAGAGCACCCCTTACTCGGTTCCGGCCCCGGCACCTTCCCGCTGCACTACGCCACCACCGGTTACGCCAAAGTGTTTTCCGCCAACCGCAAGCCCGGCGACCTGTATCGCCGCGCGCACAATACTTACCTGGAAATCTTCAGCGAAGTGGGGATTCCCGCCGGCCTGTTGTTCGTCGGCATGCTGGGCCTGGGGATGTACAACCTGGTCCGCGCCCGTCACGCCTGGATGCTGCGACGAAATTGGGAACAGGCCGACCTGATCACGCACCTGAGCATGAGCTATGTGTCGTTGCTGCTGTTTTTGATGTTCCTCAGCGCACCGAATCACAAATACCTGTGGATCATGCTCGCGCTGACGTTCGTGTTGCGCCTCAAGGCTGAAGAACGTCCGCCGACGGAGGCCAGCGCATGAGCCGCATCAGCCTCGTCATCCCGATGTACAACGAGGCCCGACACATCGGCCGTACATTGCTTGCCGCGAAAAAGGCCGTCGAGGCGGCGAGGCTGGAATGCGAGTTGATTGTGGTCGATAACGGCTCCGACGATCAGGGCCCGCACATCGCTCGCCAATTTGGTGCGCAGGTGCTGGTGCTGCCCGGCTTGCTGATCGGCGCCTTGCGCAATCGCGGGGCGGCGGTGGCAACGGGTGAGTGGCTGGGCTTCATCGATGCCGATATCGAGATGCCCGAGGATTGGTTGACGCGGCTTTTCGAACTCGAGTCCGGCGGCCAGGCCGATGTCCTCGCCCTGGACTTGCACACCCCTGTCCAGGCGCCATGGTTTGCCACGGCCTGGCAACGCCGCATGGCCCGCCCGACCACTCACGCCTTGCACCCGTTGCAATGGCTGCCCAGCGCCAACCTGCTGATGCGCCGCAGCTGGTTCGACAAGGTCGGCGGCTTCGACGAAACCCTGCGCACCGGCGAAGACAAAGCGTTCACCTTGCGCCTGAGTGAAGCCGGCGCGCGATTGCTCGCGGTCAATCAAAGTGTCGCCTTGCATTGGGGTTTCGAAGGCAGTTGGCGTGAATGGATGGGCAAGGAGTTGTGGCGCCAGGGCAGTCACCTGCAACTGCTGCGCACCCAAGGGATGAGCCTGCGCTTGCTGCGATTCCCGGCCTTTTCGATGGGCGTCTGGGCACTGGATTTCATCGCTCTGTCGGCCCTGCTCAATGGTTTCCCCAAAGCGGCGTTGTTCATCGTATTCATCACCAGCCTGCCAGCGCTGGTGCTGAGCCTGCGCCAAAGCCTGAAACACCATGACATAGGCCTGATGCTGCAACTGTGGAGCCTGCACTGGGTGCGCCTGCACCTGGCCGGTGCTGCGCTCATTTTGAGCCTGTGTCATTGGAATGCCAGGAGGCCGGCCCGTGGCTGAATTCATTTTCTGGTTGTGCCTGTTATTGCCGGTGTATGCCTGGCTGGGCTATCCGCTGCTGCTGACACTGATCGCGCCGTTGTTCCGCGCGCGGCGTCATGCGCCAGCCCCCCCCATGAATGTCAGCATCATCATCGCCGCGCACAACGAAGCCCGGCATATCGAAGAGAAATTGCGCATCCTGCTCGCCCAGGATTATCAGGCGCGCTCGCTACAGATCATTCTGGCCAGCGACGGCTCCACCGACGACACCGTGGCCTGCGCCCACAAGGTCATTGACCCGCGCATCAGCGTGCTCGACCTGCCTCGTCAGGGTAAGGCAGCCACCTTGAATGCTGCCGTAGCCCTGAGCACGGGCGAGATTCTGGTGTTCACCGATGCCGACAACCAATGGTCGACCGACACCCTCGGCCAGTTGCTCGCGCCCCTGGCCGATCCACAGGTCGGGGCCTGTGCCGGGCACATGCTGATCCCGGTGCCGGGCAAGGGCCTGAGCCTGGGCGACAGCCTTTATCGGCATTACGAAGGCTGGTTGCGCAAGGTGGAAAATCGCACCGGCTGCATGGTCTCCGCCGACGGCGCCCTGCTCGCCCTGCGCCGCGAGTTGTTCCAGCACGTGCCGGCGGAGGTCAACGATGACTTCTTTATCAGCACCTGCGCACCGGTGGCGTTCAAACGCATCGTCTACGTGCCCCAAGCACAAGTGAGCGACCAGGGCGTCGACGAAATCGCCAAGCAATGGCGCCGCCGCCAACGCGTCACCGTCGGCGGTCTGCAAAGCCTGGCCCAGCGCCGGGAGCTGCTGAACCCTTGGCGGTATGGCCTGTATGCGATTGCACTGATCAGCCACAAGCTGATTCGACGCCTGGCACCGATCCTGTTGGTGCCGTTGCTGCTGAGCAATGTCTGGCTGTGGAATGTTCATGGCTTCTATCGCCTGAGCCTGATCGCGCAACTGCTCGGTTACGCGATGGCTATCGTCGGCCTGCTGGATGTGCAACACCGTTTGCCCAAACCCTTTCGCCTCGCCGCGTTTGTTCTGGTGACCCTGGCCGGGATGAGTATCGGTCTTTGGCAGTTCTTGCGCGGCCAGCGGTACGCGCAATGGAACCCCGAGCAAAATCGTTGAAAGGACCGTGCCATGGCGATCAAACAATTATTAAAACGCACCAGTGGCTGGCTTTATCTCAACTCGCCCGTAGGCCGTCATCAACTGCACGGTGCCGGGGTGATCCTGATGCTGCATCGGGTGCTGGCCAATGACCGCGCCGCCGACCTGCCCCATCGCAATGAACTGTGCGTCGGGCCGAAGGCATTCGAACATCTGCTCGCCTGGTTGAAAAAGAACTTCGACTGCGTGCCTCTGATGGAGATCTTGCAACCGGGCGCCATCAGGACCGGACGACCAAAAATCGCGCTGACCTTCGACGACGGCTGGCGCGACAACGCGCTGAATGCCTTCCCGCTGCTGAAAAAGTATCAGGTGCCGGCGAGCATTTTTCTCTCCACCGATTTCATCGGCAGCCGACAACGCTTCTGGTGGGAAAGCCTGGGAGAAACCCTGTGGCACAGCCACGGTGAAAAAGCCCGGACGCATTTGATTGAATGCTTGCAACAGATCAGACGACCGTTACCGGTGCTGCTCGATGATCTGGATGTGCAGCGCCGTAGCCTGGCGCTTTTGCACTTTCTGCACAGCCTGAAAAATCTGCCGTCGGGCGAACTGAATCGGCTCACCGATCAGTGCCCTGAAGAGTCGTTGCCCCAGGCCCTGGACTGGCATCAGGTACGCGCGCTGGAAGCCAGCGGGTTGATCCGCTTCGGTCCGCACGGCGCCAGCCACGCGATTCTCACCGACCTGGACGACCAACGTCTGGATGAAGAACTGAGCCGCAGCCGCAATGCCCTGCACAACGGTTGCAACCGGCCGCTGCCGGTCTACTGCTATCCCAATGGCAACCATGATGCGCGGGTGCGCGAACACGTGGCGGACCACGACTTCCCGTTTGCCCTGGGCACCGACCTCGGGATTTATCGGGGTATCAGCGATCCATTGGCCTTGCCGCGAATCGGCATCAGCCATCGCACGGCGCGCAATCCGGAGTTGCTGTCCTGGCGCATCTACCGCGGAGCCCGGCCATGAGTCGCAGTCATTACCTCAAACACCTGGCCCTGAGCATGGGCACCAAACTGGCGATGATCGGCCTGCGGCTGCTGCGCAATGTATTGCTGGCGCGGATTCTGGGGCCCAGCGAGCGCGGTCTGTTTGCGTTGCTCAGTACCCTGCCCGATTTGATCAGCGCCGCCACCAGCGGCGGGCTGAATTCGGCGGTGGGGTATCAGGCGGCCAAGCAACGGCCCATGGGATTGTTGTTGAGCCAGGTGCTGGTGTTCGGTTGCCTGCTGGCGGGTTTGCTGACATTGCTGGTGGTGGCGCTGGTGCGCGAGTTCGGTGGTGAACTCGACATCACCACGCAACTGGGATTGCTCGCCTGGCTGTTGCTGCTGGCGGTGCCGCTGACCGTCCTCAAGAGCGGCCTGCTGACCTTGCACAATGCGTCGGGCGGTGTGGTGGCGTTCAACGCCTTGCGGCTGGTGGAATCCCTGGCCCCCCTGCTGCTGTTTCTGGCCTTGTTCTGGATGTGGAAAGACGCAGCCCTGGAAGCGGCGCTGATCAGTTGGCTGGCCGGCCTCAGCCTGGTGGTGCTGGCCGGGTGGTTCTGGCTCAAGCGCGCTCAGCCCTTGAAGTTGCAATGGGACCGTGCCAGCCAGAATGAACTGTGGCGCTACAGCGCTCGCAGCCATCCGGACCTGTTGTTCCAGCAAGTGATTCTGCGCTCCGATTACCTGTTCATCGGCGCCCTGCTCGGCAGCACCGCGTTGGGGCATTACGCCATGGCCAGCGCCGCTGCCGAGTTGCTGCTGATCGTCCCGGAGGCGGTGACGACGCCGCTGATGAAACGCCTGCTGCAACAGGACGAAGGCATGGATCGCCTGACGCCGTTGGCGCTGCGCCTGACCGCCACGGTGATGCTCGGTGCCTGCCTGACCATGGCGGTGATCGGTGAATGGCTGATCGTCACGCTGTTCGGCATTGCCTATCAGCCAGCCTACCCGGCGTTGCTGGCGCTGCTGCCGGGGCTGCTCGGCCTTTGCTATGCGAGCATCCTGCGCCTGGACTTGCTGGGCAAAAACCGCCCCGGCACGATTTCGCTGTTGATGGGCCTCGGCGCGTTGCTGAACCTGGCCCTGAACCTGTTGCTGATCCCGATTTACGGCATCGTCGGCGCTGCGACGGCATCGTCCATCGCCTACCTGGCGGTAACCCTCGCGCTGCTGGTGATGTATTGCCGGTTGAGTGGCGTACCCGTCTGGCAAACCCTGATCATCCTGCCCAGCGATGTGGCTCCGATGCTTCAGATGCTGCAACGGAAATCGGCATGAAACGCCTCATGCTGCTGTTGAGCCTGAGCCTCGGTTTGAGCGCCCAGGCGGCGCCCATGCGCTGGGCTGATATTCGCGACGGCAGCCTGTACCTGCAAACGGATCGCCCCGACACGCTGACTGTTCGCTGGGCTCCGGCGTGGCAGGCCGATGCCAACGAAGAACGCCTGTACCTGCTCGACGGCAACGGCAACCTCAAGGGCGAGCGCCTGATCGCCGCCAGTGAAACCCGAGGCAAGCAGAGTTGGCCACTGGCGCCGAGTGCCGCCAGTTATCGACTGGAAATCCCGGGCTACAGTTTCCGCCGCTACACGATCGAACACGATGAACGCACAGTGGCGTTGTTCGCCCCCGCCAAGGTGCATTTCAGCGCCGAAACCCGCGGCGGCGATGAGCTGTATTTCAAGGTCGCACCCGGGGAACACGCCGTACTGGCCGGCAAGTTTCACGGTGGGATCAACGCCCTGCAGGCCCAGCGCGTGAGCGACAACAAACAGTTGTCCCTGGCGCTGAAACCCCATCGCGCCTATTGGCAGTTCGATCAGGTGGCATTGCCCGTCACTCAGGACGAACAGGTCTGGCGCCTGCGCCTGCAAGGCAGCGGCAAGGTCGCGTTCTGGCTCGATGGCACGGCGAATCTGTTTGCCCAGAAACCGCAGCAGCTCAAACCGCTGCGCGAAGACGATGGCCAGACCCGCTTGACCCTGCACAAAGAAATGCTCGGCCCCACCCCGAACCTGGGCATTTATTTGCCCTACGTGCTGCCCCCTCAATCCAGTTTCGCAGCGCTCGACGCCCTCAAGCCTCAGGCGGGCACCTATTACAGTTTCGTTGACGTCACCGCGCAAAATCCGCACCACGAAGATGCGTTCCGCCAGCTCTATCAGAACCGCTTCGGCATCACCCAGGACCTCACGCTGTTGGCCGGCAGCCAGCGTCAGGCGGACTTGCGCGCCGACACTCAAAGCAACGCCGGCCTCGATGCCTGGCTCGCCGCCACTCGCGCCCTTGGCGGCACCGGTACGCACTACATCGCGTTCGCCGACGAGCCGAACCTCAACTACCCGAGCTACGCCGACTACCAGTCGATTTTCAACAGCATGGCCCGGCAGGTGCGCAGCGATCCGGCCAACGCCAAGGCCGGTGTGCGCATCGCCATGCCCGCCACTTCACGCTTCGTCAACGGCCCGTTCGCCGACAACGCCGTCGACAAGCGCGGTATCGATTGGGCGAGGCGCCTGCTGGCCGAATCCGGTGAGCAGATCGACGCCCTCGCCTGGCACGAATGGATGATTCGCGACCTGCTGGCCACTCGGGTCTACCGCGACAGCGTACGCCGTGCCGCCGAGCTGGTGGGCCTCGATGCCAAGGGCCGGCCACGCAAAGCCTTGCTGCTGGATCAGACCAACCTGTCCAGCGGTTCAAGCCTGAGCCCCTATGATCAGGAAACCCACTTTGCTTCGCTGTGGTGGACTTCGGTGGTCATCAACTCGGCGCAGGATGGGTTGCTGGACATGCTCAACTGGTTCCAGGCCGCCGACGAACCGACCTACCCCAAAGGCATGGTGCGGGTGCTGGGCGGCGATCGTTTCGAACTCAAGCCGGTGGGCCTGGCCCAGCAATTCATTCAGCAGCACTGGCTGAAAAACGTCATGCGCCTGGACAACGACGCTTTCGAAGTCGATGTGTTGGCCATGGCCACCGAGCGCCAGCGCAGCCTGTTAGGGGTCAATAAAGGGGGGCGCTTGCAGCGTGTCGATCTGGGCGGCGCGACGTGCCCGCTAGCCAAGGGAGCGCTGGTGTACTTCGGTGCCGACAGCCGCAGTCGTAGCGCTCAGTTCACCTGTCACGACGGTCGCGTCAGCTTCGACCTGCCGGGCGAAACCCTGTTCGCCTTGAGCTGGAGAGCCTCATGAACGCCGCCAACTTGCATCACCACGACCGTGCCGCTCTCGACCGCGCGTTTCACCACGCCAGCGGTGACCGGTCTCTGTCAGGAGGCAATGATATGAATGCCTTGGGAAAACTTCGCCAACACATCAAACGAAAAGGCCTGCGTGCAACAGTCCGGCTCCTTTGGAGACGCTACATGTTCGTTCACTGGGAGCTTCTGTGGATGAAGCGTGACCTGGTCAGCCCGGTACCGCCCCACCAGCTCAAACCTTGCCCACCGCTGCAAGTGAAGACCATCACGGTGCACAACACCGCAGCCTTTGCCCGTCACTTTGGCGACCGGGTCAACATCATGGAAGAACTGGCCACCGAGGGTTACACCGGGCACATGTATCTGGATGGCAAAGGCGACGCGGTGGCCTTCATCTGGGGCAGCACCCGGGAGTACCACGACCGCCATTTCTATGGCTGCAGGTTCCCGGTAAAAAAAGGCGAATTCTTCGAATTCGGCGGCGAACTGGCTCGCGCGTATTGGGGCACCACGCTCTCGGTGGACCTGCAACTGCGACTCTGGAAAGCCATGCAGGCCCAAGGCTGCCACACGGTCGTGGATGTCTGCGATGCCCGCAACGTACCGGCGCTGAAACTGCACATCCGCATGGGCTATCAAGAGCAAGGACGCATCCAGCACGTCTATCGATTATTCGGTCGCTGGCGTTTCTTGCGTGAAACCCGTTACAGCGACTCACGCCTGGATGCGCTACGAAAACCGTCCCGTTCACCTGTTCCTGAGTCAGTGGCGTGAAAATATGATGGCTCGATTCGAATGGCGCACCTCGCTGTGCGCCCCGGACTTTCCGGCAGCTGCTTATGAGGGGTTGCGCAGGCGCGTGACGGACCATACGCCGTTCAACACCCTCGCCTGGCTGTGCGCATCGGAACAGGCACTGACCGCCGGGGAACGCTTGCACGTTCTACTGGGCTGGCAAGGTGATGAATTGGCCTTGTGCCTGCCGCTGGTGGCGTCCGTGGAGCGCTTTGGAAGGCTGCCATTTCGGGTCTTGCGTCACCTCGGTTATCCCCTCACCGATCGCCTGGCCCTGCTCACCTGCCTCGATGCCGACAGCATGCGCAAGGCGCTGGTGATCATCCGCCGTCACTTGCCCCATGCGATGCTGCAACTCAACGAATTGTCCGAACCCATCGGCGAAGAAAGCACGCTGACCGCATGGATGGCCCACAGCTCGACCGGTGAACGTCGCATCAGTTGCCGGGTGCCGGTGCATTTGATCAGCGACACCGACCGCCAGGAAGTGTCCGGCGACCCGCGCTACAAACTGCGCCGGGCGCGTAAACGCATCCTGGCCTATGGCGCTCAGGTCCGACGCATTAGCCCTGACGCAGCCACCATCGGGCCTATATTGCAGGCCCTCAGCGAAGTCGAAGTACAGAGTTGGAAAGGTGTCGAAGGCGTCGGGATTTTCACCAGCAATCGTAGCCGACAATGGATCAACCTGGCCTTCACCGCCCTCGCCGAACAGGGACTGCTGCGGGTGGTGCTGCTGGAGGTGGACGGGCGCTGCATAAGCTACCGGCTCGGCTTGCTGGAAGAGGGCCGGCTGTACGACTACAACCTGGCGTTCCTGCCCAAATACGCCGATATGGGCAGCGGTCGTGTGTTGCTCGAAGAGTGGATTCGCTGGGGCCTGGACGACAACTGGCACTGGATCGACGCTTCGCGGGTCAGCCTGATGAACTCCAGCCATCAACTCCAGGAGCGCATGACCGGGCAACTTGAGCACTGGCGCTGGAGCTTCTACTCCTGGCGCCCCAGCGGCCTCGCCTTGGGGCTGACCATGCGACTCTGGCATCAATTCAAGCCGTGGTTGAAAAAATGGCGGGCCTGGCATGCATCAGTTGCTCCTGCATCCCCTCCGACACCCACTCGTGTCGACAAAGGCCCTGCGCCCACCGAAAAAAACAGGGAGGGCAAACATGCCTCGCCAAGTCATAGTCAACGCTGACGATTTCGGCCTCAGCCTGAGCGAAAACGCAGTGATCCTCGGTGCCTTCCAGGCCGGGGTCATCAGCTCCGCCACCGCCATGGCCAATATGCCGGCGTTCGAGGAAGCCTGCGTCCTGGCCCGGCAGCCGTTGCTCCAGGGACGAATCGGCTTGCACTTCAACCTCACCTATGGCCGGCCGTTGAGCCCGTCGATTCTCGCGCGCTCGACGTTCTGCGACAGCCAGGGCATGTTCGATCTCGACCTGCCCCGCCACAGCCTCTGGCTCAACCGCCTGGATCGCGAAGCGGTGCTGGAGGAACTCCAGGCCCAATGGCAACGTTGCCTGGACAACGGCCTGCGCCCCAGCCACATCGATTCCCATCAGCACGTGCACAACATCTGGCCCATCGGCGAAATCGTCGCGCGCTTTGCCGCCTACCAAGGGGTGCCCGTGCGACTGGCGCGCCATCTGGGAAATAACCTGAGTGTGCGCAAGCGGGTGTTCAAGACACTGCTCAATCATCGATTGAACCGCCTCGCCGGAGCGACCGCCCAGTACGTATGTACCCCGGTAGACCTGCGCAACGTGGCGATGCCGATCGACGGACTGCTGGAGATCGTCGTCCACCCGACCCATATCGGCGCCGATTTTGGCGATATCTATTTAAACCCCGGAGAGTCTCTGGCTCACATTCTGGAGCTGCGTCTTCCGGGCATTCCGAGAGTGTCCTATGCCGCAGTGCCAAGGACGTTCGAAGAGGAACCGCAGTACTCGATTGACCTACGAACGTTGCAACCTTGATTAATCGCCATTGAAAAAAACGTTCCCCACCCAACCCTGGCTTCAGCCACGGAGGACTTCATGAGCGCCATCGCCAAGCTTCGCGAACGAATCAAACAAAAAGGCCTGCTCCACACGCTCCAGACGCTCTGGAAGCGCTATGTGTACTTCCACCGAGAACTGTTGTGGCTGGGGCGCGATCTGGTCACCCCGGTGGCGCCGCACAAACTACGGCCCTATACGGGTTTGAAGCGGGTGACGATTACCCAGGAGAACGCCATCGCTTTCACCAAGTATTACGGTAACCGCGTCAAGGCCATGGCCCAGATCGCCTCCGAAGGTCACACCGGGCATATGTATGTGGACGAGGCAGGTGATGCGATTGGATTCATCTGGGGCAGCCTCAGTGACTACTTTGACCAGCATTATTATGGCTGCTGGTTCCGGGTCAAACCCGGTGAGTTTTTCCAGTTCGGCGGTGAAATGATCCCTCTCTACTTCGGCTCCAGCCTGTCGGTGGACGCCCAGTACAATATCTGGGGTGCGATGCGGGACCAAGGTTGCGACAAGGTCATGGACGTCTGCGATGTCCGCAACATCCAGGCCATGAAAATGCACCTGCGCATGGACTACCAGGAACAGGGGCGAATCACCCACGTCTACGACCTGTTCGGCCGCTTTCGCTTCTTCCGTGAAACCTACTACAGCGGCTCGCGGCTGACTGCGCTGCGCAAACCGGAACAGCAGACAGTGACTGCGGCGCAGGCGTGATTTTGGTTGGTGGGGGTTTGTTGCTTGATTTGCCGCCAACGCGGGTTTTCCTGCGATGGCGGTATGTTGCCTACACAATTCAGGGAAAAATGCCCCCCTCTCAAGGAACCGACTGACTCCTCATACCTGCGCGGACCTATACATTCGAACAGGAATGAGGAGTCAAAACCATGAGCCACAAACTCACAAATTTCGATATAACAGCACTGCTCGACAGTGACGAAGCCATCAGCGAGTACCTCTCTCAGGTACTGGCAGACGGCGACAACGAAGAATTTCTTCGTGCTATTGGCTACGTGGTAAAGGCCCGTGGCATGACACAAATTGCCAAAGACTCCGGAATGGGCCGCGAAAGCCTGTACAAAGCCTTCGCGCCAGGCGCGAAACCACGTTTTGATACGGTTCTAAAGGTCATTCATGCCCTTGGCATTGATCTCTGCGCACAACCGGGACATGCGGCAAATCACTCAACTCTCTGAGAGTGTCCTTGGCACTACATTGTTCGCCTTCACCGCCACCAACGTGTAACACAACGGCAACTGCGCCTTTTGCTGCTGATACCGATCGTAGAGTTCTTCGCGGTTGGAATGCGGGTATTCCTTGAAGTGGCCGATCTGCAACCCCGCCTCAACGGCACCGGTGAAGATGGCACCCAGGGTGTGGACGAACCAGTAAGACGCTGAGGCGGGCTGTTCGACTTTACCCTCGTAAACGATCGGCTGGTTCTGGACGAAAGGTTCGCTGCGAAAATACGAACTGTCCGGGCGGTAGGGATCGGCTGACTCGGGGTCGAACATTTCCAGGAACGGGTGGGTTTCGTACACCACCAGGCTGCCGCCGGGCTTGAGGGTTTGCGCGGCATGGCGCAAGAATTCAGCGATGTCCGGCATCCAGTTCAATACGCCGATGGTAATCAGCGCCACATCGAAACGCTGGTGAAGATCAGTCGGCAGATGATGGATGTCAGCCTCGATGAATTCGGGCTCATGGGGCGAACGGGATGCCAGCTCCCGGGCCTGATCGAGAAAGGCCTCCGACTGGTCAATGCCGACGACACGACGGGCCCCCAGGGCAAACAGCGAAAGACTTTCGCGTCCGTTGTTGCAGCCGAGCTGCACCACATCCTTGTCGTCGACGCCGACCTGTTGAAGCAACCCGGTGAGGGTGTCATCCAGGCAGGAAAAATCGCCATGGCTCACGGCACTCAAACAGGCCTGCCACTCCGGGGTATCTTTGTGGTGTTGGGCGGAGTCATTCCACGCATCGCGATTGCTGGCGATGGCTTTTTCTTTTGTCGGCATTTCCATTGCACACTCCAGAATTCAGGCCTTTGATTGGCCGGCACGAGTCTGGATCAGCATCAGAAAAACTACCATTCGAGCTTTGTTGCGATCTTGTAATCACCGGTGGGGCGAAACCTCTTCGCCTTGATTCAACCGCTCACGCAAGAACTCGATCAGCGCCTGCACCGGTCGTGACCTCTGGCGATGCTGCGGGTAGACGGCCGACAAGGTCAGCGGCTTGGGGCGCAAATCATCCAGCACCGGCACAAGTCGGCCGTCCTCCAGGGCCGAACCGACGATGAAGGTCGGCAGGTACGTGATGCCCATACCGGCGATGGCCGCGTCCTTGAGCAACTCACCATTGTTGACCCGCATCCGCCCAGTGACGTTGACGTTCAGCGGCTTGCCCTGCCCCTCGAAACGCCATTGCACCTGACGACCGTGGCCGTAAGGCAGGCAATCATGGGTGTGTAAATCCTCGGGTTTAAGCGGCGTACCCCGCTCGGCCAGATACACCGGGCTGGCACAGTACAGCCGCTCGATGGAGGCGAGACGTCGGGCGATCAGCGTCGAGTCTTCCAGCACGCCGATGCGCAATGCCAAATCGTAGCCCTCACCGAGTAAGTCCACTGGTCGATCACTCAGGTCGACTTCCACGGTGACCTCGCGATAACGCTGCAAAAACTCCGGTAACAGACAGCCCAGATGCGCCACGGCAAACGACAACGGTGCGCTCAGGCGAATGGTGCCGCGAGGCTCGGTGGTCTGGCCGGCGATGCCCTGCTCCACTTGCTCGACTTCGCTGAGCAGGCGCAGGGCTGATTCGTAATAACTCTGCCCCAGCGGCGTGACGTCCAACCGCCGGGTCGAACGGTTGAGCAGGCGCACGCCGAGGCGCTTTTCCAGTTGCATCAAGCGGCGGCTGACGAACTGCTTGGACAACCCTAATTGATCGGCTGCCGCCGTGAAGCTGCCAGAGTCCATGACTTGGCAAAACATACGCATATCTTCGAACGGATTCATTGTCGCGCCCTGATTGACAGCCAAACGCTTTATAGCCGTTTTTTTCGTTTCTGACTCCCCAAATCTAAAGATCAAAAAATCGCAGGCTTCGCCCGCCCCTACGGGGATTGAGTACAGGCGGGTGTACCCAATCATGTAGGAGCTGGCGAAGCCTGCGATCTTTTCAAGCGGCCGGCCGAGGCCGGCAGCCATACCTCTTACTTCGCGGTGAACGTCGTGTAGCTATTGATCAGGTTGCGGTAGTTCGGGATGCGCTGGGACAACAGGTTGGCCAGGCCTTCCATGTCGTTGCGCCAGTCGCCCTGCAACTCGCAGGCCACGGAGAACCAGTTCAGCAGTTGCGCACCGGCAGCCGACATGCGAGCCCACGCCGCTTGTTGCACCGTAGTGTTGAAGGTGCCGGAAGCGTCAGTTACCACAAACACTTCAAACCCTTCAGCCAGCGCCGACAGCGTCGGGAACGCCACACACACGTCAGTTACAACACCGGCAATGATCAACTGCTTGCGGCCGGTGGCCTTCACGGCTTTGACGAAGTCTTCATTGTCCCAGGCGTTGATCTGGCCCGGGCGTGCAATGAACGGAGCGTCCGGGAACTGCTCTTTGAGTTCCGGCACGATCGGGCCATTCGGGCCGCTGTCGAAACTGGTGGTGAGGACGGTCGGCAGGTTAAAGAACTTGGCGATGTCGCCCAAGGCCAACACGTTGTTCTTGAATTCGTTGGGCGAGAAATCCTGCACCAACGAGATCAGGCCGGTCTGGTGATCAACCAGCAATACCACTGCATCATCTTTGTTCAGACGTTTGTAAGGAACGTTGCTCATGTGAAACTCCTCGGGGGATGGACTTACCTCAGGGGCGCCGACACACCAGGCCGGCGCATTGTTTAATCACTAGAAGGCAAAACACGAGCAGCCAAACGCGCCCCAGAACCCCTGGAAATCGCTGACCGGTGCGTTCGACAAACGCGCCCGCTCATGGCTGTGGGAATGCACCGCGCACGGCCCGCTGCACTGGTGAACCTGCGCCTGCATCGGTGAAGCCGGACTCCAGTGACCCGGCACCTTGACCACCGGTGACCAGTCCGGCAGCACCGGCACGCTAGGCGGTCCAAGCTTTTCGAATTCGCCGGCGGCGTACACCACCTTGCCGCCAACCACGGTCAACACCGATTCGATCCACTTGATCGCTTCTTCCTCGACGCTGAAGAAGTCGGCGCTCAGAGCGGCGACGTCGGCCAGTTGCCCGACCTTGATCTGGCCTTTTTTGCCTTGTTCGGAGGAAAACCAGGCACTGCCGTGGGTGAACAGTTCCAGCGCGGTCTGCCGGGGCAGGCCTTCGCTGTGCAGCGCCAGCCCACCGACGGTGCGACCGCTGACCATCCAGTACAACGAGGTCCATGGATTGTAGCTGGACACTCGAGTCGCATCGGTACCGGCCCCCACCGGTACACCCTCGGCCAGCATGCGCTTGATCGGTGGCGTGTTTTCGGCGGCCTGGGCGCCATAACGCTCGGCGAAATATTCACCCTGGAACGCCATGCGATCCTGGATGGCGATACCGCCGCCCAGCGCCCTCACCCGCTCGATGTTCTGCGGGGTGATGGTTTCAGCGTGGTCGAAGAACCATGGCAAACCATTGAAGGGAATGTCGCGGTTGACCTTCTCGAACACATCAAGCATGCGGCTGATGGATTCGTTGTAGGTCGCATGCAAACGGAACGGCCAGCGCTGCTCGACGAGGTGGCGGACCACCGGTTCCAGCTCGTCTTCCATGGTTTGCGGCAGGTCCGGACGCGGCTCGAGGAAGTCTTCGAAATCCGCCGCCGAGAACACCAGCATTTCCCCGGCGCCGTTGTGCCGCAGGAAGTCGTCACCCTGATGCAGCTTGACGCTGCCGGTCCAGTTCTTGAAATCGGTCAGTTCTTCCTTGGGCTTCTGGGTGAACAGGTTGTAGGCGATGCGCACGGTCAGTTGCTGGTCCTTGGCCAACTGCTCGATCACCGCGTAGTCGTCCGGGTAATTCTGGAAACCACCGCCGGCGTCGATGGCACTGGTCAGGCCGAGGCGATTGAGTTCGCGCATGAACTGGCGGGTCGAGTTGACTTGATATTCCAGCGGTAACTTCGGCCCTTTGGCCAGGGTCGAGTAAAGAATCATCGCGTTCGGCCGCGCCACCAGCATGCCGGTCGGCTCACCGTTGGCATCGCGCACAATCTCGCCACCCGGCGGGTTCGGCGTGTTGCGTGTGTAACCGGCAACACGCAACGCGGCGCGGTTGAGCAAGGCGCGGTCGTACAAATGCAGCACGAACACCGGCGTATCGGGTGCGGCCTGGTTGAGTTCTTCCAGGGTCGGCATGCGTTTTTCGGCGAACTGGAATTCGTTCCAGCCACCCACCACCCGAACCCACTGGGGCGTCGGCGTGCGGTCGGCCTGATCCTTGAGCATGCGCAAGGCATCGGCCAGGGACGGCACACCTTCCCAGCGCAGTTCGAGGTTGTAGTTCAAACCACCGCGGATCAGGTGCAAGTGCGAGTCGTTGAGACCGGGGATGACGCAACGGCCCTTGAGGTCGATGACCTGCGTGCCCGAACCGCGCAGGGCCATGGCGTCGGCATCGGTACCAACCGCGACGAAGCGGCCATCGCTGATCGCCACGGCGCTGGCGAGGGGCTTCTCACGGTCAACGGTATGGAACTGGCCATTGAACAGAATCAGATCGGCGTTCATCGCGTTTCCTTAAGGCTGTGTGGAATGGGACTGGCCGGCTTCCAGCCACGGCGCGAACAGGCGCGTGGCCAGCGGCATAAAGACGTACACCACCGACAGCACAATGGTCAGGGTGATCAAGAAAGTGGCGACCACGTAGTTGGACAGGAAGGCATTGAGCTGCAACAGCGGCCCCCAGATCAGCGGCACCAGCAAGGTGTGCGGCAAAATCACCAACAACGTCACCACGGCCTGCTTCCAGCGCGGCGGTGGCGAACCGGCTTCAGCCAGCGGTGAGAACCAGAACTCATTGACCGGGTTGACCTCGGTCTGGTCGCCGTCGGCCAGCATCGGCGCAGCTTCGTCGACCAGCGCCTGGCGTTGCGGCGAGTCGAGCCAGCGCTGCATCGCCTCGGTGGAGCAAAAACGCAGCACGCAGGTGAACAGGTCGAGGCCACCGCTCTTGCCGCGAATCACATCCACGCCCAAGTGCCCTTCGCGTTGCCCGGCCACGCTGACGATGTTGCGCAGCCAGGCTTCATAGGCCGCTTCAAAACCGGCCTTGACCCGGTGTTTGACGATCAGCGTCACGATCTCATCGATACGATTGGAATCAGGCATAACGGAGGGCTCCGGCGAGATGAACATTGAGCGCCAGCCGTCCGGGCCCGGCGATGAAAATGCTGGTGAAGAGGATCAACAGCAACCAGCCGAACTGCCCTTCGGCCACGCTCCATTGCGGATGCACGATCAGCATCGCCACCAGCAGCACAAACAAAATGGGCAGGCACGCCAGACGCACAAATACGCCGGCGACGATCAGCAATGGGCACAGCACTTCGGCGAAGATCGCCAGGCTCAGGGTGAGGTGGGCACCGAGGTGGAAAGGGTCTTCGATCAGTTGCAGCTGCGCACTGAAGTCCAGCAGCTTGGGCAAGCCGTGAACCCACAGCAGAAACAGACCACCACTGACCCGCAAAAACAGCAGCCCGAAGTCTTGAGCCTGTTCATTCCATCGCAAAGCGTTCATGGCCCTACCCTTGATCAATCATTGCCCTGAATAGTGCAGTGACGGGGTAGGGAAAAATTGAATGTACGTGCTCTCTTTGCTCAACTCACATTCCCCTGTGGGAGCGAGCCTGCTCGCGATGGCGGCCTTCCAGTCAACAATGATGTTGTCTGACACTCCGTCATCGCGAGCAGGCTCGCTCCCACAGGTTTTTGTGTGTGCTCACTACTGCTCAAGCACAAAAAACGGCCCGAAGGCCGTTTCGTATTCAATCCGGTCAGACGGCCGGGGCTGCCTTCAATTCCAGACTATCCAGCGCCCGACTCACAGCCAGTTCACCCAGCATGATGAGCTGTGCGACGCCCAGTATCGTATTGCGCTGCGCCCCCTCCAGAAACCCGGCACAGTCACTGGCGATCACCTTGGCCGAGGCAAAGGATTCGCAGGCATTGGCCAGTAGCTCTTCGATGTCGATGCCCGGGGCGACGGTGTAAATCGTGCTCGGTTTGCGCGGGGTCTTGGGGGCGGACGGTTTGAGGTAGTGATCGAGAGCACGCTCGGCGGCTTCGTTGAGTTTTTTGGGATCGAGGGGATCGTAGGGGGAAACGTCGTCGGTTTCTGGCGGGTTAGGTGTGGCTTTGAACATGGTGAATCTCCTTTGGAAAATAGCACCACCAGAACCTGTCGCTAAACAAATAAGGGTGGCGACTGTATGCAGGTTAGCGAACCGGTCAAAGGCACCCGGTAGACCCAAGGGTCTCCCGCATACAGCCACCATAACGCAATTGCAGACGTCAAAAGTCGGCAATGAAGTCTGGAGCACTGATGCACTTTGAATAGTCCGAGTCGCTAAACCCGATCGCTGATTGGCAGCGATGCGGAAACGATAAAGACCAGGCCCAAAGCACACAAGCCGGCGGATTCTGGCGCAGTCGTAGGCAACGGCGCAAGGATCTGTAGCTTTCAGGAAGTAACGCTAAACACTATTAAACACATCCCTCGAATCAACACACATTCCCCTGTGGGAGCGAGCCTGCTCGCGATGGCGGCCTTCCAGTCAACAATGATGTTGTCTGACACTCCGTCATCGCGAGCAGGCTCGCTCTCACAGGGGATCGGGTATATCCGCAAAATCGGGTCGGCCATCAGGATCAAAAGATCGCAGCCTTCGGCAGCGCCTACGAGGCCGGTATGTTCAGGGGCTCGGACATGAACTGACTGATCCGTGAGCGCAGCCATTTTTCGGCAGGATCGTTGTCATGCACCCCGCTCCACGCCATCGACAACTGCGCGGCGTCGATAGGAAACGGCGGATCTTCGGCGCGCAAGGTACATCCCTCGACCAGCGCACACGCAGCGTAATCCGGCACCGTGGCAATCATCTCGGTACCGGCCAACAACGCCCGCAAGCCACTGAATTGCGGCACGCCCAATACAACGCGGCGAGAGCGGCCGACCTTGGCCAGATCCATATCGATGTTGCCGCTCAGATCACCGGAGAACGACACCATCGCGTGCGGCCGTGCGCAATATTCGTCGAGGGTCAGCGGCCCTGGACGGTCGTCACCGCGCAGCACTTTGCAGGGAATGTCGCGCAGGCGTTTGCGCTTGGCATTGGCCGGCAGGTCGGTGGTGTAACTCACCCCCACCGAAATCTCGCCAGACGCGAGCAACGCCGGCATCAGCAGATAATTGGCGCGGCGCACCACGACCACAATCCCCGGCGCTTCTTCTTGCAGTTTGCGCAACAACGGAGGAAAGAGTCCGAACTCGGCATCGTCCGACAGCCCGATGCGAAACACGTCGCAGCTGGTCGTTGGGTCGAACTCCTTGGCGCGGCTGACCGCCCCCGAGATGGTGTCCATCGCCGGTTGCAGTTCCTTGAGAATCGCCAGCGCCCGTGCGGTCGGCTCCATTCCGCGACCGTTGCGCAGCAACAACGGATCGTCGAACAAATCACGCAACCGCCCCAGCGCAGCGCTCACCGCGGGTTGGCCCATGAAGAGTTTTTCGGCGACCCGGGTCAGGTTTTTTTCGAACATCAGGGCTTCGAAAATCACCAGCAGGTTCATGTCGACGCGGCGCAGATCGTTACGGTTCATAAGCACAATCCCATGGTGTTTTCGGCCAGGCACGAAGGTTGACGAGCGCATCTGACTTTACTTGAGACCGCCCGTCCGGATCGAGGAATTAACAACGTTTAACTCGCAAGTCAAAGCCCCCACGACCAAGAATGAAACCCTCTGCGCAGACCTGTTTTTTTCAGAAAAGGGAACGTGCTGACCCACCGTGCAGTGCACCAGCGCGCTTCCACCGACACGGACATTTGTCATGGCTCACTTCCAGCAGAACGCGGTCAGCGCGTCAGCCACTCAAACACAAAAAAAAACCACGGGCGGACTCAGCCCCTGGCGTGAAACCCTGGCCAAGCAGTTGATCCTCGACCATCTCGATGAAACCCTGGAAGTGACAGAACTGGCACGGGCGTGCGCTCTGTCACGCAGTCATTTTTCCCGTGCGTTCAAATGCAGCACCGGTCTCTCGCCGCAAGACTGGATTCGCCGGCAACGCATCGCCCGGGCCAAGCAGCTGATCCAGAACACCGACCTGACCCTGACGCAAATCAGCCTGGAATGCGGCTTCTGCGATCAGGCGCATTTTTCCCATATTTTCACCCGCAGCGAAGGCGTTTCACCGTTTGCCTGGCGCTGTCGAACTGTGCGTTCTCTTCCCTCTCTCAACAGCAAAAGATCGCAGCCTTCGGCAGCTCCTACAGGGGTCCACAAAACCGCGTAGGAGCTGCCGAAGGCTGCGATCTTTTGATCTTGAATGCGAACAGCAAAGATCGCAGCCATAGCCATGCAGACGCTGGCGCAGCCTGCGATCTTTTGATCTTGATCAGCCCTTGATGAACGCCAGCAGATCTTCGTTGAGTTGATCCTTGTGGGTATCGGTCAGGCCGTGGGGTGCTCCCGGGTAGACCTTCAAGATGGAGCCCTTGACCAGTTTTGCCGCAGCGATACCGGCGGCTTCGATCGGCACGACCTGGTCGTCGTCGCCATGCACCACCAGGGTCGGCACGTCGAACTTCTTCAGGTCTTCGGTAAAGTCGGTTTCGGAGAACGCCTTGATGCAGTCATACGCGTTCTTGTGGCCGGACATCATGCCCTGCAGCCAGAACCAGTCGATCATGCCTTGGGACGGCTTGGCACCCGGGCGATTGAAACCAAAGAACGGACCGCTGGCCAGATCCTTGTACAGCTGCGAACGGTCGGCCAGGGACGCCTGACGAATACCGTCGAACACTTCCAGCGGCAAGCCGCCAGGGTTGGCTTCGGTCTTGAGCATCAACGGCGGCACCGAGGAAATCAGCCCTGCCTTGGCCACGCGTCCAGTGCCGTGGCGACCAATGTAGCGCGCCACTTCGCCACCGCCGGTGGAGAAGCCGAACAGCACGGCGTTTTGCAGGTCCAGATGCTCGATCAGCTGCGCCAGGTCATCAGCGTAAGAGTCCATCTCATTGCCGAACCACGGCTGGCTCGAACGACCGTGACCACGGCGATCATGGGCAATGACCCGGTAACCTTTCGAAGCCAGGAAGATCATCTGCGACTCCCAGCTGTCAGCGTTCAATGGCCAACCGTGGCTGAAGACGATTGGCTGACCGGTGCCCCAATCCTTGTAGTAAATCTCGGTGCCGTCTCGGGTGGTAAAGGTGCTCATGGTGATGTCTCCTCATGCATGGTTTTTGTGGCGGTTAATAAGAGGTGCGGACCATTCGTTCAGCCAGGCGTGCCACCCGTTCGCCCAAATGCGCGGCAGTGCGGCGGTCTTCGGGCGGCGGTGCAAGGTCGGGGGACTGTTCGACGTTCGATTGGGCCATGGCTCCCAGCGAACTGCCGAGCCGATTCAACTGCCCATCGAACAGGCCAATGCTGCTGCGCGCCGGCAGCAGGTCGAGGCCGACCCAGATCATCGAGTGCTGGGCGGCGAACACTGCCATCTGCTGCAAGGTGTTGAGCTTGTCGCCGCACAGGCAGCCTGAGTTGGTGAAGCCGGCGGCAAGTTTGTCGCGCCAGGGCTGGGCCAGGTAGAACGAGGCGGTAGCGTCCATGAAGCCCTTGAAGGCTGCCGAAGCACTGCCCATGTAGGTCGGGGCGCCAAAGATGATTGCATCGGCGCGGTGTAAGCGTTCCCAGTGATCGTCCACTTCTTCGACCGGAATCAGCCGACAGGTGCTGCCCAGGTGCCGTTCCACACCCTGGCCCACGGCCTCGGCCATGACCCGGGTGTGCCCGTAGCCACTGTGATAGACAACCACCACGTTGCTCATTCCGGCTCCTCCAGAAGGGTTCATCCTTTTTGCGGCACGCTTTTTGTTGCAAGAAGGCCGGTGCCTTCGGTTGAACTTGAAGGGATGGATTTTTGAGCGTAGACCGGACACACGACGAGTTAAACGTTGTTAATTTTCAACGGGGCGCCCACGCACCCGGCCAACACCGCCCCCAATAAATACGGGATCGACAAGCGCTGACGGGAATCCAGCAGCCGATGCACACACCGACGAGGTGCACGACAGAGCATTGCACTGCCGAAAAAACCTGAGGAATATGCCCCGATACCGTGCGATAGACGGATGCAAGCAGGAGTGACCCGTTGACCCTTTCTCCCGAACAGGCCATCCATTTCGGCCCTTACCGGATTTACCCCGGACAACGCCTGGTGATGGAGGCCGACCAGCCCTTGCGCCTGGGTCGGCGGGCCATGGACATTCTGTTGATCCTGCTGGAACACGCCGGGCAGGTGGTGAGCAAGCAGCAACTGATCGCCCGGGTCTGGCCCAAAAGCGTGGTGGAAGACATCAACCTGCGGGTGCACATGGCTGCGCTGCGCAAGGCCCTCGGTGATGGTCAGGCCGGCCAGCGCTACATCATCACCGTTGCTCAGCGCGGCTACAGTTTTGTCGCGCCGTTCTCTGTGGAGCACATCGAGCAAAGCCCGAAAAGCGCCGAAAATGGATCAAGCCGGCATAACCTGCCAATCCGTCGGACCCGCATGATTGGTCGTCAGGCTCTGGTCGACAGCGTGATAACGCAATTGACGCGGCAGCGTTTCATCACCCTCGTGGGCCCCGGCGGAATCGGCAAGACCACGGTGGCGCTGCGCGTCGCCGAGCAATTGATCGGCCGCTACCGAGACGGCATTCGCCTGCTGGACCTGGCACCGATCAACGACCCTTTGATGATCACTACGCACTTGGCAACGCTGCTGGATTTATCCTTGCACGACGCCGAACCCATGAGCGGTCTCGCCACGTTCCTGCGCGAACGGCAGATGCTGCTGGTCATCGACAATTGCGAACACTTGATCGATGCCATTGCGTTGCTCAGTGAAAGCATCCTGCGCGCGGCGCCCCAAGTGCACATTCTGGCCACCAGCCGCGAGAGCCTGCGGGCCGAAGGCGAGTTCGTGCAGCGCCTGGAATCGCTGGACTGCCCACCGCCCATCGCCGTGCTCGACCGCGCCCAGGCCCTGACGTTTTCGGCGCTGCAATTGTTTGTCGAACGGGCGATGGCCAGCCACGACAGTTTCGAACTGAGCGAAGCCGAACTGCCGCTGGCCATTGAAATCTGCCGGCGTCTGGACGGCATACCGCTGGCCATCGAACTGGCGGCAGCGCAAGTGGGCAGCCTGGGTTTGAGTGGGTTGCTGTTGCAGCTGCAAGGCAACTTTCGCCTGCTCACCCAAGGCTGCCAAACGACCTTGGGCCGCCATCAGACGCTGCGCGCGACGCTGGACTGGAGCTTCGAACTGCTCAATGCCTGCGAGCAAATCTGCCTGCGTCGACTGGGTATTTTTCGGGGCGCCTTCACCCTGGAGTCGGCGGCCGCCGTGATCGTCGGTGAACACCTCGAACCCGGCGTGGTATTGGCCTCGATCACCCAATTGGTCGCCAAGTCATTATTGAACGTGGAAGTCGGCGACGAAGAAGTGTTCTACCGGCTGCTCGACACCACACGTGGCTATGCACTGGAAAAACTCGCCCAGGCCCAGGAATTGCCGGACACCCGCGAGCGCCACGCCGAACGCTGCCTGGCCTTGATGCAGCAAGCCCGGGACGACTGGGAGCAGATCTCGAGCGATCGCTGGACCGAGCGTTACGCCCGCAACCTGGAAGACATCCGTTCTGCACTTGATTGGGGCTTGAATGCTCAAGGGCCGCAGGCCTTGGCGATCCGCCTCGCCGCGACCTCGACGCCGCTCTGGCAGGAACTGTCGCTGCTCAAGGAGCACGGCGTGTATGTACGCAAGGCTTTGGCATTGCTCGAAGCGACGCATCAGCCCTGCCCGCATGTGACCATTACCCTCAAGCTTGCCCTCGGCAGTTCCTGCTACCACACCCTGGGCAGCAGCGACGAAGCCGTCGAAGCGTTCGTCAGCGCCAAACACTTGGCCGAACACTGCAACGATGTGGCTGGTCAGCTGAAAGCGATTTCCGGGCACTTGGCGGTTGATCTTAGTTGCGGCCACTACCAACAGGCCCTGGAGCAGAGCCGACAATTTGAGCGGTTGGGGCTGCACGGTGATGCGGTGTTGGCCCTCAGCACCCAACGCTTGCGGGTTCTGGCGCTGCACTTTGCCGGCGATCAGGCTCTGGCGCGGGAGAATGCCGAGCAGGTCATTCAGCGCCTGGCCCAGAGCGGTCACCTCAACCGCTTCACCCACGGCTTTGGCGTGCAGTACGACCAGAGCGTCGCAGCCCTGACGATTCTGGCACGCATTCTCTGGATACAAGGGCACCCGGAAAAAGCCTGGCGTACCGCACGACAAGCACTCGACATTGCGATGCAGATCAATCATGGCACGTCCATCTGCTACACCCTGGCGCTGGCCGGTTGCCTGATCGCTCACTACAACGGCGACACCCCGGTCGCCCGCGAGCTCCTGAGCCTGCTGCTTGAGCAGGCGAAGAAACACTCGGTGCTGCTGTTCTACACGTGGGCCAAACATTACGCGCATGTGATCGGGGGGGCCGATGCGCCCTCGTCATCGCGAGCTAACACCGGGTTGATCAAGGAAATCATGGTCACGCTGGACAGTCGTTTCATCGATGACGCATTGCTGGAACGAGCCGAAAACGGTACGACGGGCTGGAGCACGGCGGAAATTCTGCGAGCCCGGGCCGACGCGTTGCTGACCGAGGATTGCCCGACCGGGGTCAGTGCGGCTGAGGCGGTGCTGTTCAAAGCTTTAGCCGTGGCAAAAACCCAGGGAGCGCTGGCCTGGGAACTGCGTAGCGCCACCTCATTGGCCCAACTATGGCAGCGTCAGGGTCACTTTCAGCAAGCCTATGAGCTGTTGGCGCCGATTTACCAGCGCTTCACCGAAGGCTTTGCCACACCGGACTTGACGAAAGTCCGTCGGCTACTCGACGAGCTGCAGCGACACCTGCCCGGCTGATGTCCAGCGTGCCCGGCTGATGTAGCCCTCATAACGCAGTTCACAGGCGCGCAAGTAGCCACTGTCGTCGAGTTTTTCCAGGGCATAGGCGCGGGTGGTGTTGAGGAAACGGTAACGCGTCACGCCGCTGCTCTGCTCCACCGAGAGCAGCGATTTGCGCGCCAGGCTTTCCACCCCTTTAACCAGACTGGCAGGCAACAGCACCGCGCCACTGATCACGCCAATTGCCGCGTCCAGGGTGAACGCCATTTTGAACACCGCCAGCCGCTGCAGCACGGTTTGCTCCAACGGGCTTAGCTGTTCATAGCTCCAGTCCAGTGCGGCTTTCAGGCTCTGATGCCGTGGCACGGCAGTGCGCCGCCCCTGTGTCAGCAGTTGAAAACAGTTACCCAGTTGCGCTTGCAACCCCACCAACGCCAACGCATCGATCTGCGCCGCCGCCAGTTCAATGGCCAGGGGCAGGCCATCCAGGCGCCGACAGATTTCGCGCACAGCCTTGAGGTCCTGTTGGCGCAGGGCAAACCCTTGCTGACGGGCTCGGGCGCGGCTGACCAACAGCTGCACCGCCGAATAACCCATGGCCTCGGCCACGTTGTATATCGCTGAGGCCGGCGGCACCGCCAGGGCCGGTATATGCAGCAGCGTTTCTCCCGCCGCTCGCAGGGGTTCGCGGCTGGTGGCCAGGATCGACAGCCGTGGCGCCGAGGCCAACAGATTGTCTACCACTGCCCGACAGCATTCGAGCAGGTGATCGCAATTGTCGAGCACCACCAAGGCATGCCGCTGCTCCAGCGCCGCCCCGCCGACGTCCGGTTCCAGCGTGCGCGACAGATGCTCGACGAGTTGCCCCGGGTCATCGATGGCCGCCAGATCAACCCTCCAGACACCGTCCTGATAGTGCTGCAACAGCAACTCGGCCACGCGCAGCGCCACGGTAGTTTTGCCAATGCCGGCGGGACCAATCAAAGTCATGAGACGTCGAACCGGCAACTGCCGGGCCACACTGCCGACGATCGAGTCGCGACCGGTCACCGGTGTGAGCCGCGCAGGCAGGTTGTGCTGAGGCTTGTGTTCCGTCTCGACCGGCACCTGCGAGCCTATCCCGTCGCGTTGTACCGGGGCGATGAAGCTGTAGCCGCGCTGGGGAATATTGACGATGTAACGCTGGCCGTTCTGACCATCGCCAAGGGCCCGACGCAGGGCGGCGATATGCACACGCAGGTTGATTTCCTCGACCACCGAGGTCGGCCAGACATGCGCGATCAGGGCATCCTTACTCACCACTGAACCGGCGCGCTCGAGCAGCACCTGCAAAATATCCAGGGCCCGCCCGCCCATGCGCAGCGCTCGATCACCGTCCAGGATCAGTCGCTGATGCAGGTGGAACGCGTAGGGCCCGAACCGCAGCACCGCATCGCTGTTTATATTGCTGAGGCTGTTCATGCACGTTCATGCGCAAACCTGGCCCGGCTCAAGGTACTGCAAAATCCATCGCACCCGTCCATCCAGGCTCCCGCATCTCCATGGCAAAGAGTTCAGGGGTATCTTGGCAGGCATGGGTGACGGTACAACGGCCACGGGAGGAGCATCACGGCCATCACGGTGCGCTTGACGGACAACGCCCCCTAACTGAACTGTTCGCGGTATTGAGTGGGGGTCAGGCCGAGCTTTTCACTGAACAGAAAGCGCATATGCCGCACGCTGCCGAAGCCACTTTTATAGGCCACGGTCTTCAGCGGCAGGTCGCTGGTTTCCAGCAGGTTCCTGGCACAATCGATGCGCGCACTTTGCAGAAACTCCATGGGCGTCATGCTCACTTCCCGGGCGAAAACCCGGGCGAAGTGCCGCGCACTCATGTTCACCAGGCTGGCCATGCGTTCGATGCTGAACGCTTCATCGAGGTGTTCGAGCACATGGTTCTGCACCCGGGTGATCGGCGTTTCATGGGGTGCCACTGCCGCCATCAACGGGCTGAACTGCGCCTGCCCGCCCTGGCGTTTCATTACCACCAACAACACCTTGGCGACGTCCTGGGCGACCTTCTTGCCATGGTCTTCGGCAACCACCGCGAGCGCCAGGTCGATGCCAGCGGTGACACCGCCAGAGGTGATGAGATTGCGGTCTTGTACGTAAATCTGATCGGTCTCGACGGTGGCCTTGGGGAAGCCTTTGATCAGACGTTCGGTGTAATGCCAGTGAGTGGTCACGCGATAACCGTCCAGCAGCCCGGCATGCCCGAGCACGAATGCGCCGGTGCAGATCGACCCATAACGGTTCGCCCGGGTGACAGCGCCCTGAAGCCAGGCGAGCAATGACGGATGTTTTTCGTTGTAGGCTCCCGGCCCGCCCGGCACCAGCAACAAGTCATAGCGCTCGTTCGCCTGATCGATGTGCAAATCGGCCTGAACGTTAACGCCGTTTGAAGCTCGCAGCGCGCCCGGCTCGGTGCCGATGGTCGACAGCTCGTAACGGTCCGCCGGTTCCAGATAGCGATTGGCGATGGAAAACACTTCCATGGGACCGGCCATGTCGAGCAGAAGAAAGTCGGGGAACAGCACCATTGCCACGGTTTTCATGGATTGGACATCACTGATATCAGAGAAGAAGGAAAATAGCGTCAGCAGTGCTGAGCATTATGGCCAAATGTACCAACAAGGATACGTGAACCAGCACCAAATACTGTCAACTTGAAAGAGACAGTATTTCAATTTTCATCTACTTATTGCACCAAACGGTAAACATTAACCTTCTCCTCACTCGGACGAGTTCACGTCCTGACAGGAGATTTCATCATGCTGACCCTTCGTAAAGCTTCGGATCGCGGCGCGGCCAATCACGGTTGGTTGAAGTCGTTCCATACCTTCTCCTTCGCCAACTACCGCAACCCTCGGGAGCAGGGTTTTTCAGACCTGCTGGTGATCAACGACGACCGTGTGGCGGCTGGCAAAGGCTTTGGCCAGCACCCTCACCGCGACATGGAGATTTTTTCCTATGTGCTCGAAGGTGCCCTGGAACACAAGGACACCTTAGGCACCGGTTCGGTGATCCGTCCCGGTGATGTGCAATTGATGAGCGCTGGCAGCGGCGTGGCTCACAGCGAGTTCAACCATTCGACGAACAAACCGGTGCACTTCCTGCAAATCTGGATCGTGCCAGAGGTTAGCGGCGCCAAACCGCGTTACCAGCAAGAGCACTTCAGCACGCAGAAAAAACGCGGGCGCTTGCAACTGATCATCTCCCCGGACGGCGCCAACGGTTCGCTGAAAGTTCGCCAGGATGCGCGGGTATATGCCGGCCTGATCGACGGCAAGGAAAGCGCCACCCTGGAACTGGCCGCCGATCGTTACGCCTATGTGCATGTGGCGCGCGGCAGTGTCGAGTTGAACGGCGTGCAGTTGCAGGAAGGCGATGGTGTGCGGGTTCGGGAAGAACAGGTGCTGAGCTTGAGCAACGGCGTGGATGCCGAGGTGTTGGTGTTTGATTTGCGGCCTCAGGAATTGCCGCAGATGCCATGAAGCCCCTCGCCACATTAGTCCGTATCACCAGGCACAAAAAAAACGGGCCGCGGGATGGCGCAAATCCCGCTCCCACAGGGGATTGACGCGCTATCGGTAACCACGAGCCTGCACGTTGAACAACTGCGCATACCGCCCGCCCGCCTCGACCAGGCTGTCGTGATCGCCTCGCTCAAGGATCGAGCCCTGGTCCAGCACGATGATGTGATCGGCATTGCGCACGCTGGAGAACCGATGAGAAATCAGCAACGTCATGCGGCCTTCGGTGTGTTGACTGAAATGCTCGAACACTGCCGCTTCCGCCGCCGGGTCCAGGGCAGAGGTCGGCTCATCCAGAATCAGGATATCGGCGTCGCGGCGCATGTAAGCGCGAGACAAGGCGATTTTTTGCCATTGCCCACCGGACAATTCCTGCCCACCGGCAAACCACCGGCCCAACTGCGTCGCGTAGCCGCGATCCAGGCGCTCGATGAAGGGCGCGGCCATGCCCTCGGCGGCCGCTTGCTGCCAGCGCGTTTCATCGTTGAACGCCAAGGTATCGCCCACGCCGATATTCTCGCCCACGGAGAACTGGTAGCGAATGTAATCCTGGAAGATCACGCCGATGCGTCGTCTCAGCGCTTCTTCGTCCCAGGACTGCAAATCGCTGCCATCCAGCAAAATACGGCCCTGATCGGGGCGATACAGCCGAGTCAGCAACTTGATCAGCGTGGTTTTGCCCGAGCCGTTTTCCCCCACCAGGGCAACGCTGTGTCCAGGCATCAGGTGCAGATCGATACCCTGCAAAGCGGCGCGGCTCGCTCCCGGATAACGGAAACCGACGTTCTCGAAACGCAAACCGTCGCCGGGCACCGCGCCCACGGTAAGGCTTCCGCTATCGGCAATAACCGGTTCGGCCAAATACTCGTAGAGGCTCGACAGGTAAAGGCCATCCTCGTAAAGACCACTGATCGCGCTCAAACTGCTGCTCACGGCGGCCTGCCCCTGCTTGAACAGCACCAGGTACATGGTCATTTGCCCAAGGGTGATATTGCCGTGAACGGTATCGACCACGACCCAGGCGTAGGCCAGATAAAATGCAGCTGTGCCCAGCAGTCCCAGTACAAATCCCCAGCCATCACGACGCAATGTCAGGCGCCGGTCTTCGGCGTAGAGACGCGCAAATGTGTCCCGATAACGCTGCAACAGCAGCGGCGCGAAGCCGAACAGTTTCACCTCTTTGATGTAGCCCTCATGGGAGAGCAGCGTCTCGATGTAATTCTGCTGCCGACTCTCCGGCGCCCGGCGCGTGAACAGGCGAAAGGCATCCCCGGAAAAATGCGCTTCGGCAAAGAACACCGGCAACGCCCCAACCACCAGCAGCACCAACGCCCACGGCGAAAAATGCACCAGTAACACACCGAAACTGATCAACACGATCAGGTTCTGGATCAGCCCCAGCGACTTCATTACCAGCGCCAGCGGCCGGGTCGATGCCTCGCGTCGCACCCGTACCAGCTTGTCGTAAAACTCGGAATTCTCGAACTGCACCAACGATAACGTCTGGGCTTTTTCCAGAATCATCGTGTTGACCTTCTGCCCCAACTGCACCCGCAACAGCGATTGCTGAACCGACAATGCACGCTGTGTCCCGGACAGCAACGCAAGCACGCCTGCTTCAAACAGCACATACCGCACAACCGGCCATAATGGCGCACTGCCCTGTTGGGCGTGCAATTGCATGGCCGTGACTACAGCATCAACAATCCGCTGCCCCAACCAGGCCGCCAGCGCCGGCAGCACACCGGCAACCAGAGTTGCCAGCACCAATCCCAGAAACAGCCCGCGGGACGTTCCCCAGACCAGCAACAAGGCACGTCTCGCCTGATCGAGCAAAGAGGCGAAGCGGGTCAGGACGGGCATAGGACGATGGACTCGCTGGCAGATGTCAGAGAAGCGCGGCGGTTCTACAGTACGTGAAACAAGCCATCACAAGGCGATAAGCCTCGCTTGGCCCATAGGAAAACACCTGAAAAATACCACCGCTCGCCAGGTTTTAGCGCTTTGCTATCTGGAGTCAATGCCCACCGGCATTCGAGCACGAACCTGAACGTCCCCCTCTCAATAACCGCCTGATCTTCAACGGCGACTGCGAGGCCGCTTTTACGAAATGTCGACAGTGTGGTGGAGGCAGAACGGTTTTTTGCTGCCGCTGGAGGCGACGTTCTGGGCGGTCCGTTTCGGAATGCTGGTCGATCGGTTTGGCGTTGCGTGGATGGTTAATTGCAAAAAGGATCGGGCTCCCCCCGGTTAGTACATAAAATTTAATGGCGCTTTAATATCAACTTTTGGATTTTTTCAATAGCCAAACAGAATAACTATCCGCTGACAAATTACCCCTTCGACATTAATATTACGAATATAATGCCAAAAACCTCAATTAATATAGTCATTCGCCCTAAAAAGAGGCGGTCGCTGTACTGATCGCCATCCCAACGTGCACCTACATCACCCTAGAACACCGTGGAATATCCTTATAAATCAACTCCAATTTTCAAAAATGCGGACATCCGCACAGTTCATACGCAAGACTCCTCAGTTGTGCTTCGTTCTGCAGCCAGATGGGCAATTAGCCATCGCATCTGTATTGCTCATAGAAAAGTCAACCTAAAGAGCCTAGTCCGACTGAAAGGGGCCCACCAACTAAGCCCGATATCACAAACACCAATGGGCTTGAGCCTCGGCATTTGCCTATGTCATTGAATCAGCTAAAACTACTGAGCATGGAGTGACGTGTGTTCAAGACGGGAAATGTTATAAAAAGTCAGATAACGTCAGTATTTTGTGTATTAAGATTGCAACGCCAGCACATATGAGTAATTTACATGATGAGTACTGAGAGCAAAATCGAAAATAGCCAGAGGGGTATTCTCGCTATTGGGCGCACTTGGCGCTCGACAGAGAAACTTCGCCAACTATTTGTACCTAATCTCACACATGTTTATATATTAGATTATCCAAACCCGCCAAGCATGGATATCGAAACGCAAACACTCGATACCGTACTGATCGATATTGAAAGCCCCTCCATACTTAATGACTGCCTGGCGCTGATCAAAAAGTTACGTACGAACCCGACAGAACTGGCCATTATCGTGGCAATCAACTATCGATCTCCGCACGCTAAAATTGAATGTTATCTGGCCGGAGCCAATCACTGTATCAATGTACCTAACGATCAGGAAGAAAAGGCCAGGTTACTCTCAGAGTTGCTCGAAACTCCTGAATGGCAGCCGAGTATAAAGTTGACCCTGGACCAAACATGCCTGCACTTATACAACGATGAATACAAACTGGATCTGGCCTATCAGGAAATGAAAGCCCTGGATGCGCTTATCAACGCAGAAGGCAATATCCTGCACCATGATTGCATGGCCGAGTCCATGGGCTTGAATATAAAACTCTACGACTCACGCGTCTTGGAGAAATCCATAAGCCGGCTTCGAAATAAAATCAAAAAACACTTTGGCATTAACATCATTCACAGTGTACGTGGTTATGGTTATCGACTACTTCGAGGGGTCGTCTCCGTCAATCAAACAAATTTTCACTCTTAAAGGACTAGGAAATGGAGCCCGGCAGGCAAGCTATAGTGCACGAAAACTTCGCATTGGTATTCTTCAGGCAATCGATTCTGAAACGAAACGATGAACTGTTCGGCAGTGAAATTTATGCCAAGGCGACCAAACAGGAGACACCGCTGAACAAGGGGTATCAACAACTGCATTCCGATCATCCACTGGCGACTTATTACGAAGTCCTGACACGGATCCAATTGAATGCCCTCTCGCAGATTGAGGCCCTGCCTTCCCATTCCGCACCGGTACCAAACAAACTGTTCGTGACCATGAATCAATCTGCTTTATTGGATAAAGCGCTGATCAAGGAAATGAACGATGCACAAGCGATACTCAAAAAGCATGAGCAACAGCTAATCCCCAGCATTAACAGCAGTTCGTTCCTGTCGTTCAACCTGAAAGAAAAAAGAACTATTATCAATCACATTCATTTATTGAAAGACAATGGTATCGAGATCGCTTTCGATGGCTATGATTTAAGCGACGACAGCACCGAAAAATTGATCAGCCTGACGCTATTCGATTATATAAAAGTTGACCTGACCAAATCCAACTTCGACATCATGGTCGAAAACAGCCAGGACTTTTTCAACCGGTCTTACGACTGTCTGAGCGGCATGATCCATGACAGCAAGATCAAATTCGTGGCGGACAGGGTGGAGCACAAAGCACTACACACACTGGCTCGCAGCATGCCCTTCGACTTTTTTCAGGGGAGGTACTACTCGCCGACTGAGCTTATTTAAGTTTTGAAAACTTCACCAGACTAGGAAGGAACCTTATTGTGAGTACGCCGAATAATAGTTTTCTGATTTTCACCCGGGACCAACTAGCACGACAAGCAATCGAATCGCTTCTCGCGCAACGCCTGTATTTATCTTTTGAAATCGAGTCAGGTAAACTCAGCAGCGAACGCATCCGAAAGAGTCGATTCACGCACATCCTGCTCGACCAGGCGGACATATCGCTAAGCGATGTCAGCTTCATCCGTAAAAATCAAAAAGATGCGGAAATCATCCTCATAACACCCAACTCTGAATCTTCAGAACTCCATCACTTTTCGCACTTCGGTGTTGATGGCTTTCTCAAGAAGCCGGTGGCTGACGAAGAGTTCATCTCGGCAGTCAGTCGGGTTAAAGAGTCCCAGGGCAATCCTGATATCTGGTGGTTTAATGCCGACGATCGAACGTTGTTCAAAGAAGACATCACTATTCCATTGACCGGTACCGAATCGTTAATGCTCACTCAATTGGTCCTCAGCGATCGACGAGTACTCAGCAAAAATGATCTTATTCTACGCATCGATAAAGACCCGGACCAATATAGCGGACTTGAAATGTGCTTGAGCCGGTTACAGAAAAAGTTCAAAACTGCAGCTAATGGCGAACGGCTGGTTCGCTCGGTCAGAAACCGTGGTTACTGCCTGGCACAGAGGATAAGAGTCGCCTACTGAGCGAGTGATCGCAAAAACAATAACAATAAACGCGATTCTCCGCCCCACTTGATACACCACCCACACCCACCACCTGCCTCCTTGCACTGCATATCCTGACTATCGCCATAAACTCTCTTATGGCGCACGCTCCGTTTTCCCCTCGCCTAGCCGGCAAACGTTTTTCGAATGCCGCAATTATATAGATGATTGAGCGATATCCTCCTAACAAAACAGCACGACCTTTTATAACAAGGCCTCTAAAAGAGTGGCCGTTATAATTCGTCAGACACCCACGAAGATTTAGGTACTAGTATAAAACCAGACACTGAGACAACCGTATCAGCTGACTTGAAAACAAAGCCAATATGGCCAGCCATAAGCCCATGCTATTCCCCTCATAATAAGAAAAATAACTTCTGACTGAACCTCGTTCGCTCAGCCTTTGTGCGTGGCTGCCATTTATTAACCGTCGACTGATACACAACGTGGCGCAGGCCCGAGGACACCGCGATGGTACATAATCGTATTAATCGAAACAGCATATCCAAAGGGCTGACTTTCTGGGGGCAATGGATCATTGCCATCACATCAGTCAACACGCTGTTATTTGCTCTGGCGCTCTATCAGACAGGAGAAATAGAGGCCCATTACCGTGTGTTAGCGGTGCTTACTCTACTGGGTTCGGTCCCCTCCTATTCCCTGCTGCTGGTTTATCACAAACAGCATGGTTACCTCTCCGGCCTGGGTCGACTGCTACTGGGGTGGCTGCTGACGCTGGCCGGACTGACCACCATCGGCTTTCTCAGCAAGACCAGCGAATTGTTCTCCCCGGGAAATCATCCTGGTATGGGCTTTGGCCGGTTATTGTGTGCAGGCCTTGCTGTACTTGCCTTTGCACAGCTTTTCCAGGCACTACCATCGGCAATTGCACAGCCAAAACAACACCCTGATTATCGGCACCGACCAACTGGCGGTGAATCTGGCAGACAAACTGGCCAAAACCGAATACCCGCCGCTGGTCGGCCTGATCAGCTCAAAACCCAACGAACTGTCGACCAACGTCAATGCCCACAGAATCGTCGGTCAGCTGCAGGAATTGCGCGAGCTGATCCGGGTGCACGATGTCCGGCGGTTATACATCGCGCTGCCCCTGAGCGAGGCCAAACAGGTCGAAGCGCTGTACATCGATCTTCTCGACTCGAATGTCGATGTAGTCTGGGTTCCTGACCTGGGCAGCATGACGTTGCTCAATCATTCCGTTAGCGAACTGGATGGCCTGCCCGCCATTCACCTCAATGAAAGCCCGCTGACCAGTTATCCGACAGCGGCGCTGAGCAAAACAATGCTGGACCGAAGCCTCGCCGCCCTGGCGCTGATCGGCTTCAGTCCGCTGCTTTTGATAATTGCCGTTGCGGTGAAGATCTCGTCCCCGGGCCCGATCATCTTCAAACAGGAGCGCCATGGCTGGAACGGCAAGATCATCAAGGTCTGGAAGTTCCGCTCCATGCGCCTGCACGACGATCATCAGGTCCGCCAGGCCGGTCGTGAAGACCCGCGCATTACTCCAGTCGGCCGTTTCATACGACGCACCTCCATCGATGAACTGCCGCAGTTCTTCAATGTGCTGCAAGGCCATATGGCGCTGGTCGGGCCGCGGCCCCATGCGATCGCCCATAACGACTACTACACCGGCAAGATTCAGGCTTACATGGCCCGCCATCGAATCAAACCGGGCATCACCGGGCTCGCCCAGATCAGCGGCTGCCGTGGCGAAACCGAGACCCTCGACAAGATGCAAAAGCGTGTGGAGATCGACCTCAACTACATCAACAACTGGTCGTTATGGCTCGACATCAAGATCCTGATCAAAACCCCCTTCACGCTGTTTTCCAAGGACATCTATTAACCGCTGAGATGTTCACCTTCTATTCTTCAGCTTGCGGTTAACAACGCTGCGATCCGGGCAGTCAGATTTATGACTGCCCGGCCCCCTCTATCTCATCTCCTTCGCACTCTTTTTTTGTAGCCGCTGCCAAAGGCTGCGTTCTGACGAAGCAGTCGTGAATTTGGGGCCAAATCTTTATATTCTTTGTGGTGATACAGGAAATTGGGTTTTAAGCAGAGATGGCAAAAAATTCGAATACGACGTGGCCAGTGATGAGCCAACCTGAGACTGACCTCCAACTGTAAATCCTTCGATACACGCTAGAGGAAAATGCTTCTGGCTTTCACTTTTCAATCGGCGATTAGCGCCATCGCCGTAAGCACAGGCTTCGCCGCGCCGAATACGGCAATCATCCGGACCAGCGCGGTCTCGGTACCGGCGCGGATGTCCCGGGAGTCATTTGCGGATGACGTTAACGTTGATGCCGTGTTAGATGGCAACCCCGGAAGCCGTCACGCCTGGTTGCAGGCACTCCTGAACAACCGAAAATTTCGTCTGTTCTGTGTACTTTTTCATGCCCCCCCGATGTTGATGTCCAAACTTTCGGGGCCAGATCAAAATATGCAGAGACCATCGCACTTAATATCGTAGTTCGGACGGTGTGTTGGCTGGACGCTTACAAATAATCTGCTAAACGTTATGGTTGACGAGCATAAGAAACTAACACACACAAGAGTGAACACTTCATCACCTAATTGACCTTTCGACATAGCACACGGCAGGGTAAGTTTGTGCGCTGCATAATCCTTCGATCTAACTTAGCGTACGAAGCAAACGCGCCTCAAGCCTCTCATCTAAAAGCCTAACAAGGCCATCACGTTATTATTTGTCAGCTATCATAACGCGCACCCATTCACAATAAATGGTAAAGAATCTTGTTTAGACGCACTCCATCCGCAGCCCCTTAAGAGCATTGAAAATTATAAATCCTGACCACACACAAAACATAGAACACTATAAAGCCAAGTCATTCCAGCCGGAACAATCACAGAAGGAGAAGTAAAATGCTTATTGGAATTCACTACATGCGAGGATTAGCCGCATTAATGGTCGTGTTTTTTCACGCAATAAGCTTTATGGTTATTTACAAAAATTACAACTCCCCTTTCGCTCATCACATATTAGCGACAGGCGTGGATATTTTTTTTGTAATTAGCGGCTTCCTGATGGTAAAAACCACAGAAAAATACAAAGAAAGCAGGCTAGACTGGAAGTCTTTCCTCTATAAAAGACTAGTACGAATAACCCCAATGTACTGGACCATTACAATACTAATCGCCCTTGCGATAATGTACAAACCGTCGCTATCTGAAAAGACCATTGATGTCGATTTCTTAATCAAGAGCCTTTTGTTTCTTCCTACAAAAATCCCAAACAGCGATGTACAGTCCACCATTATCCCAGTCGGATGGACTTTAGTTTATGAAATGTTTTTCTATATGGTTTTCGCGGCTTTCACTGCCATTAACTACCGCAAGGGCCTCGCCGCAATCATTCTTATCTTTTGCATGCTTTCACTTGTTCATAGCCAATTCGACAATTACTACCTAACTCTTTATACAAATCCTATCATATTAGAGTTTTGCTTAGGAATGATCATAGCAAAACTCTCCACCCCTTCTAGCAAACACGCCCTACTGCTGATGGGTCTTGGATTTTTGGCCCTAACAACCGGCGCATACTTTGATGGCCCGCATTTCAACACTCGATTTTTAAGTGCGGGATTTGGTGCCGCCCTCATTATTTATGGCGCCAGCGGACTAAAGCTGAAGAAAACATTAGTCATACCCAAACTTTTAGGTGACAGCTCTTACACCACCTACCTAATACATATGTATGTGATCAAAGCTGGCGCAAAATTTCTACCCCCAAGCTTTGCCTCATGCCTGATACTGGCAGCTTTCTCAATTGCGGTCGGACACATAGTGTATTTATTAATTGAATCCCCTATACAAAAAACAATTTTTAACTTTAAAAACAAAATCCGCCCAGAGTTACAAGTAAGAACCTAATCAGTAAATTTGGACTGTGCAGTAATCGGCTAGAGTTATTTGGGGGATCCTATACAGCCCAACCCTATCGATAGACGCTCTGAAAATCAGCCAGCTTTAGCTTCAGGGCTAGCTGATATAGCTAAGTCAGATCCTCCGCTTCGATGCAATAGTGTCCAGGAGGATCTGCCACAGCTTTTTACATCCTAGGGCTTAGGGTGTTTATCTTTAACTGCCTGAACTTGGACAGCCATTTCGATAGCAGCGCCCCCCCCTTCCATAAAGCGTCTAGTTGATAGCTTAATGCCTCGTAATCATCGGCCAAGACTACGTTCCTTTAACACAGCCCGAGTCGAACGCAGCCTTGCAAGCTCGGCTGCGGCGACAGGCATTAGCCCGGATAAAGTGGCAAGAGAGGTATTGCTGGAGGGAATATAGAGAGGATCAACGGTTACAAAATGCAGACAAACTGCCGGGCGTTTTTAACGCCTTTCAGCGCACCCAATACCTTGAAATCAATAACCCCATCACTACGCCGACAGTATTTGCCAGCATGTCGTAGGGCGAAGCCGTGCGCAGCGGCATCAAACCTTGCGCGGCCTCGATGAGTACACCGGTGAGCAAACACCCAACAGCGATCCAGCGAAATTTCACAGTGGGAAAGGCCAGGCGGCAGCTGCACGCAAATACCAGAAAGCCGATCCAGTGATGGAGCTTGTCCTCTTCGACGAACAGCTCCGGGATCGGCTGAGTGCGCAAACCCGCGAATAGCAGAATCAAGGTCACCGAGGCAAAGACCAGGCCCCGCAGCCAGAATGGTAATTCGACCAAGCCTTTGAGCCACGTGATCATTCGGTAATTTTCTCGAAGTTGTTGTAGAACAGGTCGCTATCACGTCCGTCGGTCATGGTCTGCAGCGAGTAGGCACGATTCAGGCGTGCACCGCCATCGCGGGTCAGTGGCGCCCAGACGATGTTGGCCCGACGCATGGTGGAGGTACTCATCAGTTCGTCGAACGGGATGGAAACATAGATCCCTTTGTCGAAGCTGCCCTCGCCATACTCCTCCTTCGAGGCGCTGGTCAGGGTGACCCAGGCGCCAAACTTCACACCGTTCTTGAACACCCGCGACAAGTCGACGGTGGTGCCCCAGTCCCGCGCCAGATAACGCCCGACACTGACCGCTGCAAGCATGTCATTGGGCAGCTCAGTATAGCTGGTGACATGGCCCGTCACGGTGTTGTAACCACGCAGACCGAAGCCCTGATCATAATCGCGCTGGCGCACGAAGTTCAGGTCAGCGCCCACCGACCAGCGTTTCCCCGCGGGTCGATACAGCACTTCGCTGCCAACGCCAGCGTACATGGATTCCAGATAGCCGCCGTAGACCATGCCATACAAGTCCTGATCCAGCTGTTTTGCATGGTTGAACTGGAACGTCGGCATCATCACATCGGAGGTGGTCATGTATTGACGCAAATCGGTGCGCACTCGCGGCAGCCCGCTCGGCGCGTCGTAGGTGAACTTGTCGTAGTTGTTCAGCAGGTTGACACTGAGCAAGCCGCTCCACCAGGTATTGCGGGTGAAACGGTACTCTGCGTCGGCATCGGCAGTGAACTGATAAAGCAACCCATCAGGGCCGCCGATGTTCTGTTTGTAGCCCAGGCCGAGGCCATAGGTGAGCGGTTCCAGCGCCTGGGTGTAGAGCGTGGTTTCCCGGTGCGCCATCGCCGGGTTGACCTCGGTCGTACGGTGCAAATCCTTCAGCGGCTGGTCATTGTTCACGACCGCGCGGAACGTTTCGCGCGGCACGCTGGTTTCTTCGATGGACATGTCATAACGCTGGTTCACCAGGGTGAACCAATCGATGTCCTGATTGACACTGTTATCAAGAATCCGGCTGGCTCGCCCGACGGCTTTGGACGAATAAAAATAGCGAGACTGCTCGCCATAGACCATCAACTCGGAGCCACGCTGAGTGATGCGTTTCACCTTGTAGCCGGCATTTTGCTGCAGCCGGTTGGAGACATCGGCCCAGTTGACCTGGTCAGCCGGGGTCGACGGTTCCTGCGCCGGCAACGGTTCGGCGGGAGGGTCGTACGTCTTGACCGGCGCCTTGCGGCTGACAAAGTTGGTGTGCAGGGTGATGCCGAACATCGCCGTATTGCCACGCTCCCAGCCAGCACTCAGATCGACACTGTCCGCGAGCTTATAGACCACGCCGATATTGATCGGCAGGTCTTGCTTGATCGAGTTGTCCAGCGGTTCATTCTTGTAATCGTTGCCCTCGTACTCGAGCTTCAGGCTCAGCGGTGCCCACGGCGTTTGGTAGGCAACCCCGCCAAACAACGAAGGGTGGCCTCTGAAATACGCGTTGGTGTTCACGTCCCCTGCCCTGGCGACAGCCGCCGAGCTCTCTGGCCGGTCGTTGAACTTGCTGCCGAAGACCGCCAGCGGGTTGCTGAAATCCCCTCGATTACCCAGATAGCCCCAGGCAATGCCAAGGCTGAAATCCAAGTCGCCATAACGCTTGTTGGCGACGAAATACTCGCTGGAAAATAGCCCGGTACCGCCGATGTCCCGGGCACCGACGGCGACCTGCGGTGCCCAGTGACTTTCTTCCCAAAGCCGCGCCTTGATGTCAATGGCCTTGTCTTTGAAGCTCTGGTCGCCGCTAAAATCCTCGGGACCGTAGTTGCGGTTGGTGATCGCCGTGTAACGAAACGAGCCCTCCAGCCAATCGAGCGGCTGCAAGGAAAAGCTGTAGCGCGAGTAAGGATCGGTACGACTGGCCGTGGCGCTCAGTTCCCCCGCGGGGGCCATGCGCGCGGTGGGGGTCTGTAGCAGACCGACGCCACCAAAATCATTCTGTGTGTAGCGTGGTTCACCGTGAACCAGTCCGCAGGGCAAGAGCAATACAGCAGCAAAACGTAACTTCAAGGGGCCACCTCAGCCAGGGGTTGAGTGGCGAGAAACTCGGCCAGTTGTTGATTGAGATCAGGCGTCGGCATCTCTAGATCATCGTTGCGGATCGGCACCAGGATCCTGCTGCCAGGGGCCGCCACAACGCCCTCCTCACGATTCCATGCCGCCACGCCCACGCGCCGAATCTTGCCGTCAGGCTGGATCAGCCACAGATAATCGCGCTCGGCATCGTCCAGGATGGTGCATTGCCGGGCATAGGCATGGACTTCCTGCAAGGCGCGGTAAGGCATATGACAGGGCTGCGCGACTGCCCCGAGGATTTCCACGGTGGACGGCCGCGCGGGATAAACAAGACGGTCGCCATCATCGAGCAAAGCGTTGCGGGCGAACCCCACTTCCACCGCGATCGGGTCGAGCACTGCAACCTGGCGCCCAGTGACCGGCAGCCGCTCGATCTGCTCATACAGGCGCGCACTCAAATCTGCTCGCGTGCCCTTGCCATCCAGCAAGGCACCCCGTTGCAGCAATTTCAGATCGAACAAGACGCCGGCCTTCAAGCGCGCTTGCTGAACTTCTAATGAGCGGTGCAGCCACGCTGCACCCAGCCAGTAACTTTCGGGGTTGGGTTGGGCGCCTTGAATGACGTCCATCAAACGCGCACCGGGCTTGACGTCGATGGAACCGGGGCTGCGCACATCACCGCTGACTGTCACGGCTGCCTGGCTCATGCCCGGACCGATCAAGAACAAACCCAACAATAAAAGGTTCGGACACTTCACCGGGCAGCCCCCCGATCAGGGCGTAACTGCACGATTTTCAGGAACAGCTGCGGCGTCAGATGTTGCTCGCTGCGCAGGATGAAACCGTCCTGAGGGTCGACCCAGTAGCGGTTGGTGGCGTGGAAATTCAGGGTGGGTGCATCCACCTGCTCGTCGATGCGCAGCAAGGCGTAATCCTTGTCCAGAATGCTGATGGTCTCGATGCCATGGGTGCTGAAACGGCTGCTGACCGCAATGTCGATACGGTTGCCGTCATAGATGTCGATCCAGCGCGTGCTGGTATAGCCATCAGGCAAATGCTGAAGACCGCGCTTGAAGGGCGACTCTTCATTAAAGCGAGTGCCGTCAAGAGAAACGCCCAACCCGACGGTGCGCACCACCAAACCGTCGCGCATCATCAACACTTGCTTGCCGGAAGCAACCCAGAACTGCAGGTCACCGCGCCGACGGGCCATGGCCATCACCCCCTCGCTGGAGATGGTGGTGACCAGGATCTGCGGATACGGCACGGCGTCGACCTGAGCGCGGGTCAGGTTGATGGAGGCAGGTCCTGTGACGGAGGATTCGAGAGTGTCCCAGGAGGCCCTCATCAACGGGTTACACCCGCACAGCAAGAGCGCCATCGTCAGACCGGCGCTGGTAGGCAAAATTTTCACGGCGGGATAGAGCCTTATCTGCTGTTGGCTTCGCTGAGATTATTAACAGAGCTGGCGCCGGTCCCGAGGACTGCGGCCGTAGGCAGAAGCTGGCTGATCAGACGGTTCCAGCGCGTCACGCCGGCCGGGCCGACATAGACGATGTCTTGCGGCTGCAAGTCGAAACGAGTGGCCAGCACTAGGGCCGAAGGGGATTCGGCATCGAGCTGGAACACTTTGGCCGGTTCGGTTTCCAGGTTATCCGCGCCGCGAATCACGTACACCGCGTTGCCGTTGGAGGTGTTCTGGTTCAAGCCACCCACCGTGCCTAGAGCATCGGTCAGGTTGATCGATTTGCTCTTGAAGCTCAGCGCGCGAGGCTGGTTGACCTCACCCATGACATAGATTCGCTTTTGGTCGTTATAAGGCAAGTACAACCGGTCGCCACCCTTGAGGTAGACGCCCTGCAGCTCTGAGTCCCGGCGATTGAGGGTGTCCAGATCAAGCTTGTATTCGCGCCCGTCCCGGGTCAGCGTCAGGCCCGACAAGTCTGCGTTCAAAGGGTCCACCCCGGCCGCGCCAACGGCCTCCACCACACTCAATGGGTTGGTGGTGATCGGTTGCTGACCGGCTTTGAGCACAGCGCCGGAAATCACCACGGTCTGGCTGGCGAAACGCAAAACGCTGACGTCGACCTGAGGGCTTTCGACAAATTGTGACAAGCGCTCGGCGATAAAGGCTCGCAACTCTTCGATGGTTTTACCGGCGGCCGGAATATTACCGATGTAGGGATAAAACAGCGTGCCGTCCGGGCGCACCAGACGACCGTTGGCATCGAGTTGCTGTTGCGGCCCTGAAGGCGCCGTCAATTCGGGGTGATCCCAGACCGTGATAAACAACAGGTCATTGGCACCCACGCGATAACCGCCCGGAACATAGGACAACAACGCAGCGGGGACCGATTCGCGAACTTGCGTGGCCGCATCCATGGCAATCAATTTAGGGGTGATCGGAATAAGTTCCACTCGGCTACTCTCCGGAGAGCCGTCACTAACCATTTGACTGGTGTCCATGTGTTGACCAGGCGAAAACATACAGCCGGACAAGCTGATACTTGCCAGCATAACAACAGAAAACCTACGGATCATAATGGCACTACGCTAGTCGAGGGCAAGTCTAAAACAAGATCACCCAGAAAGTTCTGAGTGATCTTGTACAACACACTTCGCGGGGTATTAGTTGGTACCAGTCGTACCACCCGTACCAGTGGTGCCGCCCGTTCCAGAGGTACCGCCATTGGAACTGCCACCGGAGTTTGAAGCGGCTACTGCAGCGCCGAGGATGGCCGCACCGACCACCATAGTTTCGGCGACCGTCACGCCCCCGACCAGCGGGGTGTTCAACGACAGTGGCTCGCTTTCGCTCACCGTCTTGCTCACTGGTTCATCCGCTGCCAACGCCGCGGTACTCATGACAGCCAGCAAGCCGGCCGTAAGTAGTTTCTTCATATCAGACTCCTTCTCGACATCAACTATGCATTAGATTTGATACTAGGGACCGGGAATGAACAGCAGGTGAATAGAACTGACACCCGTATATTCAACGAGACAGTTCATACACATTGCCTCCTTGGAGGATGTCATTTATAGGCATTGCATGCCATATGCCGAGCCTCGTCACCTCATCCTCAAAAGCGCTTGCGCAGGGCAGGACGCTTTGACGAAAAGAAGATTTTTCAAGACGTTCACTACCCAATAAGACATTTTCGGCACAAACTCACGACCTTGAACACCTCGTGTCTGACGCCGATTGTTATTATTAGTCAGGATTTTCCCGAATTCTTATCCCACAAAGTTCTATGTGATTGAATATCCAAGGCTCAATACATCGGTCATAAATAGTTAATGTTAACTATAGACCATTATTAATCCGTCATTCCCCACTCAACACCGCGCGCAAGCGCGGGTTGCGCAAGTCTTTTTCCGAGAGAACAGGCGACTCCAACGGCCAGGCAATGTCCAGCTCCGGGTCATTCCAGAGCAGACCACCCTCGTCCTCGGGGTAATACAGATCGGTGCATTTGTATTGAAAATCAGCGGTATCACTGAGCACACAGAAACCGTGGGCATAACCCGGCGGCACCCAAAGCTGAAGATGGTTGTCGGCGGTCAACTTGACGCCCACATGTTCACCACAGGTGGGCGACTGGGGATTGATGTCCACTACCACGTCGTACACCGCACCTTGGGTGACCCGCACCAACTTGCCTTGGGGCCGGGTCTTTTGGAAGTGCAAACCACGCAACACGCCATACTGCGAGCGCGAGTGATTGTCCTGGACGAAAGGCAATTCGATGCCGGCGTCGCGATAACGCTGCTGGTGGTAGCTCTCGAGAAAGAACCCGCGGGCATCGCCGAAGATTTTAGGCTCGATGATCAGTACACCAGGCAACCGGGTGTTGATGACATTCATTTCGCAGGCTCCGTTGTCAGCACCCGTGCCAGGTATTGGCCGTAACCGGTTTTGTGTAACGCGGTGGCTTGTTTATCGAGTTCCGCAGCCGACAACCAACCCTGGTGGTACGCGACCTCTTCCAGACAGGCCACTTTCAGGCCCTGTCGCGCTTCGATGGTCTGGACGAAATGCCCGGCCTCCATCAACGAATCATGGGTCCCGGTGTCCAGCCAGGCAAAACCACGCCCCAGCACGCTGACGTGCAGATCTCCGCGCTCCAGGTAGGCGTTGTTCACGTCCGTGATTTCAAGCTCGCCGCGGATCGAAGGTTTGACTTGCTTGGCAATGCTCACAACGTCTTTATCGTAGAAATACAAGCCAGTGACAGCATGGTCGGACTTCGGATGTTTTGGCTTCTCTTCGATCGAAATCGCCTTGCCGTTATCGTTAAACTCGACAACGCCAAAACGCTCCGGATCACTGACTCGATAACCGAAGACGGTGGCACCAGTCTGTCGTTGCGATGCTTCACGCAGCAAGGCGCTGAAGCCGTAACCGTAGAAGATGTTGTCGCCCAGAATCAGCGCCACATTACTGTCGCCGATAAAATCCTCGCCGATCAGGAAGGCCTGGGCCAGACCATCGGGAGAAGGTTGTTCGGCATAACTGAGTTCAATGCCGAAAGAAGAGCCATCACCCAACAGGTTCTGGAAGTTGGGCAAGTCCTGCGGCGTGGAAATAATCAATATCTCGCGAATGCCCGCCAGCATTAATACCGACAGCGGATAATAAATCATCGGCTTGTCGTAGACCGGCAGCAGCTGTTTGGATACACCACGGGTAATAGGATGCAAGCGAGTGCCGGAGCCGCCCGCCAAAATGATGCCTTTCATATGAGAATTCCCTTCAAAGTTTAATAGAGGCAGGGTTTGAATGGTTCAACCGATATGGCCAAGACGCTCCGGGCGGTACTCACCGTTAAGGACTCGTTGCCACCACTCTTGATTATCCAGATACCACTGAACCGTTTTGCGTAGGCCGCTTTCAAAGGTTTCCTGTGGTCGCCAACCGAGCTCACGCTCGATCTTGCTCGCATCAATGGCGTAACGACGGTCATGCCCGGGGCGGTCGGTGACGAAGGTGATCAGTTCCTTGTATGAGCCCAGCTCTTCATCGCGGGGGCGCAGCTCATCGAGCAGTTCGCAGATGGTTTCCACCACTTGCAGGTTGCGCTTCTCGTTGTGCCCGCCGATGTTGTAGGTTTCGCCCACGGTACCGCGCGACACTACTTCGAACAGCGCTCGGGCATGGTCTTCGACAAACAACCAATCGCGGATCTGCGACCCATCGCCATATACCGGCAGCGGTTCGCCATGGATGGCATTGAGAATCACATGGGGGATCAACTTCTCGGGGAAGTGGAAAGGCCCATAGTTGTTCGAACAGTTGGTGACCAGCACCGGCAGGCCATACGTGCGGTGCCAGGCGCGCACCAAGTGGTCGGAGCCGGCCTTGGATGCCGAGTACGGCGAGCTCGGCTCGTAGGGCGTGGTCTCGGTGAACAGGTCGTCGGTGCCTTCCAGGTCGCCATAGACTTCATCGGTGGAGATATGGTGGAAGCGAAAGCCCTGCTTCTGCTCCGCCGCCAACCCCGACCAGTAGCGGCGGCTGGCCTCCAGCATGCTGTAGGTGCCAACGATGTTGGTCTGGATGAAATCCGATGGGCTGTCGATGGAACGATCCACATGGGACTCGGCCGCCAGGTGCATCACCGCATCGGGCTGGAAACGCGCGAACAGCTCGTGCAGCGCCGCCGTGTCGCAGATATCCACCTGCTGGAATTCATACCGGGGACTGCCCGCCACCGACGCCAGGGACTCGGTATTGCCGGCGTAGGTGAGCTTGTCGATATTGAGCACGCTCACATCCGTGTTGTCGATCAGATGGCGAACGACGGCGGAGCCGATAAAACCGGCACCGCCAGTGACGATAATACGTTGGGTCACTTGCTGTACTCCCTTGGGTACCACTGGATCAGTAATTTTTCATATTGGGAAAGGATGTTTTCCCAAGTGAACTTTTCGTTGAAGCGGCGGGTGCTTTCAGCCTTCATAGCCGCGATCAAATGGTTGTGGTCGTCGCGCAGATATTTCTCGAACAACTTCGCACAGTCGTGCTCGTCGTCGAAGTACACCGCCGCATCACCGGCGACCCAACGGTTGAAATGGTTGTTATGGGCAATCACCGAGCAGCCGGCGCCCAATGCCTCCACCAGCGAAGGGTTGGTGCCTCCTACCTGATGGCCATGGATGTAAAAGCGGCTGAAAAACCGGAGAGCCCGGACCACCGACGCCTCATAGATAGCGCCCGGGAAGATCACTTCCTCGCCGGCCGCGTCCATCACCCGCTTGTGGTACTCGTTCTTCTCTGGCGTGAAGTTGCCCAACACCACCAACTTATGGTTACGACGCTTGCTGCTGAAAGCCTTGACGACCTGCAGAAAGGAGTTCTCCGGCTCCGGCCGGGCGATAACCACCGAGAAACCATGGGGCTCCAGCCCATAACCGGCCAGGGCGGCCGAGTCCGCCTCGTTCACCCGGTCCCCGCCATAGGGGATCATGGTGACCTTCGAATCCTTGACCCGGGTGGCCAGGTGATCCTTGATTTTCGGGTGGTCGGCCACCAAGTGGTTGCCGATCCAGCACCCCGCCCGCTCGTTCAGCCAGAACCACGTTTTCGCCACGAGCCCCCACTTCTCCCGCCGCCATTCGATGCCATCCATATTGATGACATTGGTCTGGCCCTTGATCCTCTGCAGAATATTGAACGCCGCCGTGTTGTAGCCAAGGGTCAGAAACAGTCCCTTCTGGCCCAGCGCATGGACGGTGGCCTTCCAGTCGAAAAACACCGTGCCCGCCACGCCTGTATTGGTGATCGGGATATGAATCCGATGAACACCCTTCCATTCACTGGTCGATATACCGCCGGAACCCTCTTCCTGGCAGTAGACAGTGACTTTCCAGCCCTGCTTGACCAGGTAGAGAGAGAGCTTTTCGGCAAAGGTTTCAAAACCGCCATGTTTAGCGGGGATCCCACGAATGCCGAGGATATAGAGGTTCTTGGAAATCATACGCTCAGTTATTCTCTCTTAAGATTTTATTAATAAGTTGCAAGTACTCAGTACCGAACTTCTTGCTCGGCTCTATAACAGAGCCTTCGCCGTATTCGTTCCAACAGCAAATAACTATATTCCCAAGAGTTTTTTGTGGATTATCCGTAACATATTTTTTTGCTGACTGTAACTGTTCTGAAAATTGCTGTGGCGTACTGGATGAATTATCGTGATCTGGTATTGTGCTGCCACCCCACGGACGCTTATCCCAACCTGAAGTCACAGGAATGAAGTAAGGGATATCACTATTATCAAGAACCCAATCCCATTTTTGCTGATACCCCACGGTTAGTTCTTTATAGTTCATGGACAGGCTTGTGATCTTGATTTCTCCGCGAGACAAATCCTGATAGTTATATGCCGATAATGCGTTATATCCAGAGCTTTCCAGATCCCTAGGGGAGTGACCTTTACTAGGGTTTACACTTCCAATAAAATAGATGCCTCCAAAACCGGCTTTTTCAGCTGCATGATTAGCACGTTCCAATAACATGGAAGTGCTATAGCCAAAGCGACGAGCATCGGAGGCAAAACGCTCTGGCGAAAATATGAAGACGGCAGGTTTTCCATCAACCTTCTTATAGTTGCGATGGGTGAAATAGTGTTTTACCCAGTAAGCCACTATTTCATCAAACTGACCCAGACTGGCCGGGGTATTTGTATGGTTAGCCCACATAACCATAAATTCCAATTTATCTTGAGGTAATGCCATGAACGAATTGATCGCATGCGTTCTAGTAACACCATGAGTATTATCCCAATACCAATCATAGAGCACATAGTCTATTCCGTAGTCACTCATCCATTGCACATGCTGTGCCGTGACTTTTCGGGAGCTTTCTTTATACCACCCGAGCAAAGGCTCTCTGTCCGGGTAAGGTTTGATTTTCGCCCATGGATCTGTGTGCGGTTGGTTCCAGCCAGGATAATAAAATACGCCAACATCAATTTTAGCTGCAGCATTAGAGCAACTAGAGAACGCAATGAATAGCAGAAGAAATATAGTTCTCAAGGCATTTAGTCCTTATTAGTTCTTCCCAGCACAGTTTTTGCAATATTTTCGGCGTATTGGGTTAAGGAAAATTTTGCTCGATATGTTTTTAGCGCTTCGACTGACAACTCCCGATAATTGTAACTACTCGAAGGCGGAAGATTTTTCAATACATGGGATAGCGCTGTGCAACTATTCGGTTCGAATACAAAACCATTCTTATCCTGGCATACAATTTCCACCAAACCACCGTGCCCTGCAGCTATGACAGGTAAACCCATAGAGAATGCTTCGATAGCCACCCTGCCAAAGGGTTCAGGCTTGATAGAGGGTACAACTACATAATCAGCCCACGTGTAGTGTTCAGTCGGATCAGTGGCAAATGGAATCAAACTAACAATTCCATTTAATTCAGAGCCTTTGATTCTCTGATACAGTTCAGTCTCAAGATACTCATAGCCTTCGAATGCGCTTCCAACTATGCGCACATCTAAATTAGACAACTGCTCTGGCGCAAGAGAACTTAACGAATCCAGAAAGAATGCCTGTCCTTTCCAAGTATTTATGCGACCAATTAATAGAATTTTTGTTTTCTGAGTTGCTTGAGAGGCCATCGGAGGCGATGATATTTCTTCCACCCCGTTGTAAATCACATCTCCTTTTAGGTTGAATGCGTTTTTAGTCGCCTGAGAGTTAAAAATCAATTTTGCACCAGACAGTCTTAGCAGTGCTTTGAAAATAAAAATTGATTTGCTTCCTGGAATCTCTCTCACATGGCAAAAAAAAGTCTTTTTAGTTCCTCTATAAAGCGAGGCGGAGATGAGTGCCGAAAACATTACGGTAGTATTGATATATACAATGTCATGTGTTTTGTACGACAGGTAGTAGTGCTTCACCGCAGATAACATTTCCCATAGATATCGCAAAGGACGACGGAAACTTTTTTTTCGCAATACACCGAATGGATAGTAGGAGACTGTAGATCCGCTTTTCTCCAAGAGAGGTGCCAGATCTCCGGGAGAAGGAACTATAGAGTGAGTAGCAACATGGCGAGCCAATGCTTCGACAGCACTTAAAAAACTTCTATCCGACCCATAAAGCTCTGAACCCTGGTGGAGACAAAGAATCTTGACAGTCATAATTATTTTGCCTTGGCCATGATTGATCGGATGGTATTCAACAACAAAATGTAGCTCAGGTTTCTTGTCGTAATAATTCTCTTGGACACGAATGCAAGTACGTAAAGCGAAATTTTAATTCGATGAAATTTCACGTCATCAAATACGTAAACCTTGGATAAGATCAGATTTGTCAGCCTTCTTTTCAAAGAGTTAAAGTCTGATAAATTATCGCGCAACGCTGATTCATGCTCCAACGTCGTATTAAGGACAAAAACAACATCATATATTTTTGAGTACGACAGGAAAAACTTGGTGTCCACTCCGTAGAAACTTAACCTCTCGTCGAACCTTAGTTCTTCGACTATGCTTCTGGACAAAACAGTTCCACTCATCATTGCTACTAGGCTAGATGACTTTACAATCCCGACATCTACATCAGATTCTTTGAGAGCGTATCCTCGAACCCCTGAAATCCGCCCTGGAGAAATCAAGTCACCATTGTGCTTTATAAGTGGGATAGCTACTTTTACATTCGACTCAAAAAATGAACGCAAACTCAATAGATAGGAATCATCTATAACCGAATCATCATCCAATATTATATAGTAATCACACTGACCATTATCTTTAATGAGCTCATTATAAACAGTGGAAAGTTTTTTGTTTTCTCCACTATGATAATAATTAACGTGCCCTAACATGCCTTGGATTGAGCTTAGATCAAATCCGCCCAGCGAATTATCCTGAATACAGTAAGTAGCATCAATTCCATACTTAGAAAAATCCACATTACTCAATGATCGTAGAGTTTTGGAGTTTTCCGGATCAGTAGAGTACAAAACGACGATGAAATTTATTCTAGTATTCATTAATGGCGCACCTCATAGGAAGTTGGGTTCGCCACCCTGAATGGCAGGTTATTCTTAAAATAATGCTCCTTGCGCTCTGTGGACAAATGGTTATACGAGAGAAGGAACACAATTAAAAAATAGTACATAGAGCCAGAAATGTGTTGAAAACTGCACACAAACAAAAATAACGAGAACTGTAAAAGCGTATAGATTCCAAAGCGTTTTTGCTCAAGACTAGGATCTTTTCGAGAAACGCTCATTCTAAATAACGTGTAATACAAAAGTAAGGAGAAAACTCCCAACTCCAGAATGCTATATATATAAAAAGAATCGAATGATCTAGGGTAACTACCTAAGCCACCCCCTGAGAATGTCAAATCAGAAAAGAAAGTATTGTACTGAGCTATCCGTCCAAGTGAGGATGCGTCTTTAACTCCAACATCAGAAGACAGAAAAACAAATAGCCCCGTGACCAGAGAGACAGATGCACCAATAGCCACCGCCTGTTTAGCTTTCCCTGATCTCACTAACTTCAATGAATATATGAATAGAAGTGCAATACCCACCATCAAGAAACTGGTTCGCACTTGTGTTATATAGGAGAACACAATGTACGCAACAAGAAGCATACCATCCCATAAAATTCGCCTGGATTTCTTAAAAATAAGAATATTACAAATTAAATGTATTGCTATGAACCCATATATGTATGCTGCTATCAGCGCAGAAACTAAAAAGCCAGCAGCTCTCAGATTGTCATCACGGACCATCTGGTAAGCAAGTTGAGCTTCATTGTAATTACTATTCACCTCCATTTTTGAGTTAAGAAGAGATTGATATCTCCATATATTTTCGTAATTCCCATTGAAGGTCATATACTCGTAGATGGAGTACGCACCATTAAATAACGTAAGAAGCACCACGATCTTAAATACATGCTCAAATCTTACCCCCTTAACGCCCCCAGCCTCAATCAACACTATTGAAAAGATAATTGGGAGATGAGCACTTCGGAAGTCAATATAAACATTCTTTGGATTGTATCCTTTGTTCAGACCAATGATTGCGGCAACCGCAACGAGCAAGGCACATGCAAGCAGAGGCTTAATTGCCTTTACTCTAATACGTCCCTGAAGAAATATCTTAAGCAGTGCGGATAATAGAAAAATCTCCGTACCTAGCTTAAAAACAATTACGTCTGCTCCGAAGGCCAAACCCAAGTAGTAATTAACGTAGTCGTAGAAAAATATATAGGTAACATAAAATGACAAAAATAGTTTCTTGTTTGCTGTTTTCTCTGAATGGATTAGCGCGGAGGCAGCAAAAAACATTAGCAGAAAAAAAAATTCTGCAGCAATGCTCATGACGTCAGTTCCGATATAAACTCTGTCACTAGGTCTTTTTGTGGGCGGGTGTGTTCCAATATAGATTGCTTTGTAATACCTGATACTTTATCAAAGGCTACAGAGATGTCCTTTGCATGATATTGAGTAGTGAGACCTGGAGCCCCCCACGTTTTAATATACTCTTCTAGCTTTTTTATTTGTTTATTGAAGGTTATATAGGGGACACCAAAACTCAACGATGTAATCGTACCGTGCAGGCTTGTCCCAATATACATTGAGGACTTCGAAATCAGCATCATTATTTCATAAACATCTATAACCGGCTCGATCAGAATAACTCTAGCCTTATGCTTTCCAGTTAATGCATTACGTATAGTCTTCAACGGCAACAGGTCTTCGTGACCTAACGCGTGCCCAATTGGGCAAAGAACCAAATCAAAATTACTTTTTGACAAAACGGAATCTAAATTAGATATAACTTCGCTTAGATCGTCGGTCTTTTCACATCCCACTTGGAAAAATATATAGTCGTTCTGAATAGATTTATAATGACTGAATGAGTGTTTTCTCTGTTCCATTTCTTCAGATAATAATCTTTCCATGAGAATGGCTGAGTCAGGAACCAGCTTCAGCGAAGGTAAATCTCCCTTTTCCGATAGTATGCTAAATGTTTTACGGTCTCTAACACCTATAGCTTTATGGCTCCGTATCTTCTTCTTCAGGAGTTTTCGCTTAGTATCTGTCCACGACGCAATTGCAGCACCACCGACACAGTTCAAAGAGATGTCAATATCCATATTCAACTCTGAAGAGCTAAATGAGAATGGCAAATCGGTAGCACCACCGCATAGGTGCTTCGCTATTTTTGACACGAGCATAGTTCTTCTATCAACAGCTCTAACCAACTTATACTTGTAAACCTTATTAAATGTCGGGCTCAAATACGAGTAAAGGTCCGCCCAACTAGTGCAGAGTGACTCACCGCCCGCGATAATTACGTGATCACCGCTTTTGGTCTGTTGGTAAAAGTCCTTAATTGATCTGGTCGGCTTTCCGCTATATTGGGATAGATCGCTATCAATTAAACCGTAGTAATTTACTATGGATCCGGATTCAGATTGCAGCGCTTTTTCCAGAATAAGCGGAAACAAAAGGTCTCCGTAGTTGTATCTGTCAAAGGGTCCTACGATTTGATATTGCTTCATGGGCATCCTATTGAGTCTGCTTATTTATGAAAACCTTAAATACTATGCTCGCGAGGTAAAATAACAATACTGCGACAGCTACATTGATTGCATCAACTTGGTATACACAATAAATTACTATCAAGTAAAGAATGCTTGCGGACAACCCAATACAGTTGGATAGCAGTATGACTCTATCAAGATTTTTACAGTAGAGAACGTACTGATAGCCTAAGTTTATTGCGTTTGCTAGCAAGGCCCCTAATACCAACATCAATAAAAGCGGGTTTTGCTGTATATGGAATAGCTGTGAGTTACTAAAAAATGAAGCTGCCACAAGAAATGACGGTATAGCCAAGCAAAAAAAAGCGCCCATAAGAAGAGATATAAGCAAAAGCTTTTTGGACACTAGTTTAAATTGCGCCTTGTCGTCATCCTTATGAAGGGCTACCAGGACAGGATATATTCTGCTGGGCCCAAAGAACATATACAGAGCGCTCGCCGCCATGCTGAGGCTTGTATAAAAAACATAGATTCCTAGCGTTTCCTTGTCGGATGTAGCGTTGATGATGACTCGGTCTAAAACCTGCATTAGCCTAAGGCTTAGTGTTGCCATGAGAAAAATTAAAGCGGTTTTTATCGCGGACACTGACCAGTGATAATCAAGCTTCGGAGTAAAACACCAGGCATTAGTGTACTTTTTGGAAATATATATGTAGGTAGCTATGGTGCTGATAGCCCCAAATACCAACCACATAGTAAATATATCCGTTAACTCAACTCGGTATATTTCCAACTGAAATACAACAACCGTTATTATCACCCAAGATGCTGCGCGAAAAAAAAGACTTAAGCTAGCAGCCAGTTGATCTCTTAGTGCGATTAATGTCCTGTAGGACTCTTGACCGAAGTGTTCGACCAACGTAATCCCCAAGAAAAAATAAAGGTACTTGAATTGTAGTGCATGCAGTTGACTCAACAGCAGGGTTATCACAAGGAAGACTAATGATGTAAACAGGTATAGCCCAAGCTGTTTATTAATCAGGACTCGCCATTTATTAGAATCCTCTCCTATCCCTTTTCTATTTACGTATGAGTGTGCCTCGAGCCCTATGAAATAAATTGAATAACTGGTCATAGCTGCAATTAGACCGTAGTCCCCAAGGTCGGAAAGGCTTAACTTTCCGCCCAGATAAATTACGAAAACGAGCTTGCAGATAAGAGTTATTACTCTGAGCACTGCTGAGATCAGCTGTGAATTTAGTACTTTTTTCAATAACACCATCGTAACTTTTCGCTTTCTCTACGACAAATTAAAGTACATTCACCTTTTTTCTGAAAGAGCTATATAACCTGATTGTTAGGCTGGCTACCTGTTCAGAACCATGTTGAATCTCCTGAACCAGGTCAGCGCATCGCACATTTAATAGATCGTCTATTATTAATAGTCGAGTCTTTTATAAGCGATTATCGCTACAACCAAAAGACTCTATAGCGTTTTTTTAGACGATCGTCATATGTGCGAAAGGTAGCTACTTCACCTGCCGATTGAGTAGTACTCGATCCCAAGATCTTGCATTTTTTTCGGATTAAACAAGTTTCTTCCATCAAACACGACGGGATTGCGAAGCTTCTGAATTATATTATCAAAATCTGGAGCTTTAAATGCTTGCCATTCCGTTATAATTATGAGGGCGTCGCTGTCTTTTAAAGTTTCTTCTTTGGTGCCACAAAGACTTAGATTTTCATGATTCCCATAAATTCGCTGAGTTTCTTCCATAGCTTCTGGATCAAATGCACGCACGTGGGCTCCATGTTTCCAGAGTTCTTCGATTAGAACTCGACTTGGAGCTTCACGCATATCATCCGTATTTGGTTTGAAGCTTAATCCCCAAAGCGCGAAAACTTTACCTTCTATTTTTCCGTCGTAATGTTTTAGGATTTTTCTCGATAGAACAGATTTTTGCTCGTGATTTCGTGATTCGACAGACTTTAGAACTTTCGCATCGAAGTCCAATTGCTCCGAAGCCTTAATAAGAGCTTTCACATCCTTTGGGAAACAGGAGCCGCCGTATCCGGACCCCGCGTAAATAAAGTGATAGCCTATTCGCGGGTCCGAGCCGATACCTTTACGCACCATTTCAATGTCAGCTCCGAGCATCTCCGAGAGGTTGGATATCTCATTCATAAAGCTGATTTTTGTTGCAAGCATGCAGTTGGCTGCATATTTCGTCAGCTCAGCGCTGCGAACGTCCATGACAATTATTTTTTCATGATTGCGATTAAATGGCGCATATAAATCACGTATGACTGCTTCGGTGTTAGCTTGCTCGGTCCCGACAATTATCCGATCCGGACGCATGCAGTCAGATACTGCAGAACCTTCTTTTAAAAACTCTGGATTCGATGCAACATCAAATGAGAGATCAGTGCGGCCGCGCTCAGAAAGTACGCTCGCAACTCGGTCTCTCACTTTATCGGCCGTCCCAACAGGAACGGTAGATTTGTTAATGATAATACAATTACTTTCAATGTTACTTGCTATTGTTTCGGCAACGGCCAGTACATATTTCAGGTCCGCAGATCCGTCCTCATCAGGAGGTGTGCCTACCGCAATGAATTGAACCTCTCCATGTTTCACTGCAGCTATAGCATCTGTAGTGAATTTCAATCTTCCAGCGCTGTAGTTCTCTTTAACTAAGACTTCCAGTCCAGGCTCATAGATTGGAATAATCCCCTGTTCGAGGTTTCTGACTTTTTGCTCATCTATGTCCACACAAATGACATCGTGGCCAATCTCGGCGAGCACCGCCCCTTGAACAAGACCTACGTAGCCAATTCCGAATACTGTGACTTTCATGATGATTACCTGTGATACAAACGTTGGTTTTTGGCTCACGCCGTCCGCTGGAAACCTAAGAGATCCCAGGCTCCTTGATAGCCTTAAAGTTCGGCAATAAGAGTGACCGATGAGGAAGGAAGCGGCATAAGACACGCTACCGCCCCAGGATTTTTCGTCATCTTCCTCAGGACGTGGTGCTTCCATGAAATATCGGTTTGATCCTGCCTATTGGCTAATGATCCGGCGCAGCAATAAACGATAAAAACTCAAGAACAACAGTAACGCCGTCAAACATCTGAACTTATGACGCGACCTGCTCACTCATCAACTTTTGTCGGAGGCGTAGGCATAGTGGTAATAGCCATAATCACTGTAGCCATATTTATTGGAGGCCTTTTTCTCCACGCCGTTAAAAATCGCACCTTTAATGGCAACGCCATTCTGGGAGAACCGACGGACCGTCAACTCGATTTCTTTCGCCGGGTTCAGGCCATAGCGCGTCACAATCAGGTTGGTCCCAGACAAGCGCCCGACGATCGCCGCGTCTGTCACTGCCAATATCGGTGGCGTATCGAGAATTACCAGATCGTATTGCTTGCTCGCCTGCTCCAATAGCGCGCTGAAATTGGCGTGCATCAGTAACTCGGAAGGATTGGGCGGGATCTGGCCTCGACTGACAAAATCGAAGTTGTCGATTTCGGTCTTATGGATAGCGGTGGCCACATCGCAGCGCCGGGCCAGGATATCGGAGAGCCCATTGTCTGAAGAAACACCTAACACTTTGTGCAGATAGCCCTTGCGCATGTCCACATCGATCAGCAATACCCGCAACCCGGTTTGTGCTATCACCACCGCGAGGTTAACCGACACGAAGGTTTTACCCACCTGAGGGCTGGGCCCGGAAATCATCAGGCGGTTGTTGTCGGACTCATGCATGGCGAAGTGCAGGCTGGTACGCAAACTGCGCAGTGCCTCAATTGCCAGATCGGTAGGATGGCTGACGGCCAGCAACGTAGTACCTGCCCCGGAGCGCCCTCGTCCGCGGGAGACTTTGTCTTCTTCGGTTTTCTGCAAAACGCTGTAAGGAATCGACGCGTAGACCGGCAACCCAAGTTGCTCGATGGCTTCCGGACTTTCCAGTCCCCGGTTAAGTGCCTTGCGTACCAGCACCAGGGCCACCGCCAAGAAGCCGCCAAGAATGGTGGCGATCAATACAATCAAGGCTTTTTTCGGTTTGACCGGCTTGAGGAAATTGACGTCCGCGGTGTCGATCAGACGCACGTTACCAACGGTGCCCGCGCGCATCACATCCAGTTCCTGAGACTTGTTCAGCAGTTGGGTATAAATGGCGGTACCGACCTCTACATCCCGGGTCAGGCTCAACAATTCTTGCTGGGTGGAGGGAAGGCCCTCCACCTTGGACGCCAAACTTTTCTGCTTGCTGGTCAACTCACCTATCTGAGTCAACAAGGCGCGATAGGCGGGATGTTGGCGGGTGAATTTGCGGTCCATCTCGGCTTGCTGCAATTTCAACTCTGAAATGCTGGTATCAAGCCCGACAATCTGATCAAGAATGGCTTTGGTTTCGAGCGTGATGTCCACGGACTTGCTGCGCGTCTGGTATTCATTCAAGGCATTCCCGGCTTTTTCCAGGTCCTGCTTGACCACCGGAAGTTGCTCTTTAAGAAACGCCAGGCTCTGCGCTGCCTCAGCTGAAGTGCGCTCTACGTTTTGCCGCACATAAATAGCGGCAATTTCATTGAGTGTTTTGATGGCCTGATTCGGATCTGTGCTTTCCAGCGCCAGCCCGATCATGCCCGACTCTTTTCCGCGCTCGGATACATCCAAATCCTCTTGGTAGTCGAGGATGCTGGTCAGGCGAGAATTGCGGATGATTCTGAAGCGGGTTCCAGGATTGGCGTGCATTTCCTCTATCTGGAACGCAACACCATTCTGTTCGAAAAGTTGCCCAGTCTGGGTGGCTGCCAATAGGTTGTCGTCTTCGTCCACCAAGGTGTAATGACCATTTTCACCCGCGGTCAGGGTCAACTTCTTGCCCAGTTGCGAGTCGGGAAGATCCAGTTTGAATATCTTCAGCGACTCCCCTCCCCAGGCGAAACTGTTCAACCCCAACAAGGGGTCGGCTATTTCACCAGGATTTTTACTCTGGAATCGACGAGCCAGGAACTCACCGACCACCGGGAAGTACATCGGTTGTATGACGATATCAAGTTTCAGGTTATCAACCGCTTTACCAATCACCGCACGAGACTTGATCAGCTCGATCTCGGTCGCCGAAGGCGATTCTTTGCCCAACATACTGCTGACATCGGAGAAACCCAACAAATCGTTCTTTTTCGCTTCAACCTGCAACAGCGCATTCGCCTGGTATACCGGGGTCGCAATCACCGCGTACGCGGCCCCAGCCACCATGAAGGCACCGGTAACCGCGGCAATCAGCCATTTATGGTCGATGAGTGTTCCAAACAAGCCGAGAAGATCAATCTCGTCATTGTCGTCGTCCCGCACGTTAACTACCGGTGCTTGCTGCATAAGTCGGATTCTTTGCCTGTATTACGATTCAAAAAGGAGTGGCCATCAGCGCGCCAGGCGCTGTGCCCATGCGAGTACGGCTTCTTCGATCAACGCATAAGCGTGCACAAATGCAGGTTTGCCTTGACGGTAGGGGTCGCTGATTTCGCGATCGTCTTGCCATTTGCCCAATAGCAACACTTTGCCTCGCGCTTCAGGGGCAATGTTGAGTACCCCGCTGACATGCCGCCGCTCCATCACCAGAATCAAGTCCGCCTCGCTGACGGATTGAGGCGTAAGTTGAGCGGCCTCATGTCCATCGGGCAGATGACCATGCTCTTTGAGTAGGGCGTGTGCCGTCGGCTCGATGGGTTTGCCCACCAAGGCAGCGAGACCAGCCGAACTGACCTCGATATCGGAATGAACGAGTGCCCCGCGCAGCAGATGCTCCGCGGTGGGACTGCGGCAAATATTGCCGACGCAGACAATCAAAACCCTTTTAAGCAAGATAACATTCCCCGTCTTGTCAACATTGGCGGTGACATAGCACTTGCCGAACATAAGAGCTTTAAACTACGAATGAATCCGGGTATGTATAACCCCAGTAACTGCAGCTGAAACTTTCAAACCATCAGTGCGTATTTATTACCATGACGTTTGAACAGCCCCCAACTTTTTCTTCAGACAAAAAATAACATCTCACTCTTTGAGCGCTGAAAATAACAGTTCTGGAATTTATCCAGACAATTTCTAACAATTGCCGTTTTCCCGCGACCGTTCAATCTAAATTACACCGAAATAGCGAGTGGCTAATATATAGCCGTTCCGTTAGTGCATTGCCAGGACGTCGGACATTCGGTTAGAAGTTGGGTAAGAGATGTCTTGGGTAATAACTTTGTTTACAGCAGGTTGCGTCAGGAGCATGCCGTGGAACAACCAGGCATGCTCGCCGGCCAACCGACCGCCCGATTTTCTCTGCCCCCGCCTTGTTCGAAACATGGCGCACAGGCCTTTCGCTGCCCCTGCAGCGTTGCCAACATTTTTCTCGAGTGATCGAGCCATTTAGAGCCCGCACTCTCCAGCGTTACCGGTTCCGACAACCCGTCGAACCTTTCCTACTGCCATTAGCCATTCCATCTGTCTACTTTCAAGGACGCTTCCATGATTCGTAAATGCCTATTCCCCGCTGCCGGCTATGGGACCCGCTTTTTGCCCGCCACCAAGGCCATGCCGAAGGAGATGCTGCCGATCGTCAATAAGCCGCTGATCCAGTACGCCGTCGAGGAAGCGCGCGACGCCGGCCTGCAACATATGGCCATCGTCACTGGCCGGGGCAAGCGAGCGCTGGAAGATCATTTCGATGTCAGCTTCGAGCTCGAACACCAGATTCGCGGCACTGATAAGGAGCGATTCCTGGAAGGCACTCGTGAGCTGATCGATACCTGTACTTTTTCCTATACCCGCCAAGTGGAGATGAAGGGCCTGGGTCACGCCATTCTCAGCGGTCGTTCGTTGATCGGTGATGAGCCATTCGCCGTGGTGCTGGCCGACGACCTGTGTTTGAACCTGGAAGGTGACGGCGTACTGGCGCAAATGCTCAAGCTCTACGAGCAATTCCGCTGCTCGATCGTGGCAATCCAGGAAGTGCCGCGTGAGCAGACTCAAAAATACGGCGTGATTGCCGGCGAGCTGATTCGCGAGGGTATTTACCGGGTCAACAGCATGGTCGAAAAGCCCCGCCCGGAAGACGCCCCGTCCAACCTGGCCATTATCGGTCGGTACATTCTGACCCCCGATATCTTCGACCTGATCGCTGATACCGAGCCTGGCAAGGGCGGTGAAATCCAGATCACCGACGCATTGATGAAGCAGGCCCAAAACGGCTGCGTACTGGCTTACCAATTCAAGGGACGACGCTTCGATTGCGGCGGCGCCGAAGGTTACATCGAAGCCACCAACTTCTGTTTCGAGCACCTGCATCAGAACACCTTGTGACGGCGCTGAACCCTGACAAACGCGTGCGTTATCGAATTGATTTTTTGGTCTTTATTACCCTATGGACGAAGCCTCTATGAAGACATTGAGCGGTTTCAAGGCAGATGACAGTCGCCGCCCGTATGGCGCTGACCTTAAGAACAACCTCGCGTACCTCATCGTGCGCGCCTATGCGTCGGAGCTGATCTTTCCCCGGGTGCAGAAACAGCCGGTGCTGCTGGTGGAACGCATCGGTGCCTTCCCCTCCTCCGGGGAAATCCGCCGTCACGTCAAGGATGGTCCGGCGTTAATGGCGAGCATCAGGCAGCGTTACGCCGCCGACGCCCTCGACATCGACGAGAGCGATGGGCTGAACCTGGTCTTTGCCGACTGGCGTCTCAGCTTGCGTCTTCTGGACGATGATGGCGTGACGTGCCTGACCGTGGAAAGCCGCGGCGACAGCTCGCTCATGCAGCACAAAACCGCCGAAGTGCTGAAGCAGATCGACGCAGAGGAGGCATTTAAATGAACGCGATTGCAGAGCACACCGCCAAAGCCTGGTATCTGCTTCAGTGCAAGCCCAAACAGGATGAGCGCGCCGAAGAGCATTTACAGCGCCAGGGCTACGCCTGTTTTCGTTCGACCTACCGGCGTGAGCGCGTTTTGCGCGGGCAGCGTCGAGTGATCAGCGAGTCGTTGTTTCCTGGCTATCTGTTTATCCAGCTGAGCCTTCAGGACAGTTGGGGCCCGCTGCGCTCGACCCGCGGTGTTTCGCGAGTCGTCGGGTTCGGCGGTCAGCCACTGCCGATCCGCGATGCACTGATCGACGAGCTTCAGGAGCGAGACAGTCAGGCGATCGTGACAACGTTGTTGAGGCACGGAGATACGGTGCGCATCACTGAAGGCCCGTTCTCCGATCTCGAGGCGGTGTTCCTGGCCATGGATGGCGAGGAACGGGTGCTGTTAATGATGAATTTCCTGCAGCGTGAACAGCACATCAGCTTGCCACTGGCAGGGGTTAACAAGATTTAGATCCACTCAGCGGCTTGAGTAAAAGAACCTGTGGCAAGGGAGCTTTCTCCCGTTTGAGTGCGTAGCACTCACAAAAATCGGTTGGCAGATTTTTGGGGCCGCTACGCAGCCCAACGCGAACAAGCTCGCTCGCCACAGACCTACGCCCCTTCCGAGAGATGATTCCAGTCGATCCAACCCAAAAACCATGTCGCCAGAATCAGCAAACCGAACGCAATCCGGTACCAGGCAAACACCGCATAACTATGGTTGGCGATGAACTTGAGCAAACCGCGCACGGCAATCATCGCAAAGAGGAATGCGGCAACAAACCCCAAGGCAAACACCGGCAAGTCTGCAGACTGGAACAGGTCGCGGTACTTATAGCCCGAGTACACCGCGGCCCCCACCATTGTCGGCATCGCCAGGAAGAATGAAAACTCGGTAGCCGTCTTGCGTGACAGGCCAAACAGCAACCCGCCGATAATCGTTGAACCCGAGCGCGAAGTGCCGGGGATCATCGCCAGGCACTGTGCGCAACCGACTTTCAAGGCATCGGTCCAGCGCATCTCGTCAACGTGATCGATAACCACCACATGCTCACGTTGCTCCGCCCACAACATGATGATTCCACCTATCACCAGCGCCACGGCCACGGTGATCGGGTTGAAAAGATACTCATGGATTTTGTCGGCGAACATCACACCCAGAACAACCGCCGGCAAGAAACCGATCAACAAATTCAGCGTGAAACGTTGCGCATTACGCTGGGTTGGCAAACCGGTAGTGATCTCCAGAATCTTGCGACGAAACTCCCAGACGACCGCCAGAATAGCCCCCAACTGGATGATGATATTGAACGCCATGGCTCGCTCACCGCCGAAGTCGAGCAAGTCCGCGGCAATAATCTGGTGTCCCGTACTGGAGATGGGCAAAAACTCTGTGAGCCCTTCAACCAACCCTAGAATCGATACCTGCGTGGTGGTCCAGAAGTCCATTAATCCCCCGTTAAACCCTCTCGGCTGAAAGGTCTGTTGATGATGCCGAACATTTGATTCTGGTCGCGATTAAACCTGTCGAACCAGCGGAGGATTAAAGCGCACTCTCTGCCTGCTTGAGCTAAACGTTATAAAACGTCCATGTCGCAGCGCCGGGTCGGGGCTCCTGAAATACCCTTCGCCCCGAGAACATCTGAGAATGAAATTCTTTTGCAGAATCGGCACTTGTATATCGCGAATTCATGGATGCCACTCATCGTCGTATCGTTGACGTTTCGGCTTTGGGCGCGCGCAATGTTCTACCCAAAAATGATCGCTCCAAGAGAATATTCCATATGGCAAAGATCATAGTACTCGCCGGTGACTTCCCGCAGTGCGACGGGGAATATCACCTTGGAACCATCACCCTCAAAACGTCCCTCAAACCCCGGCTTGGAACCAGCTTCCCGGTCTCGGAGTTTAAAGATCTAACCGTTCAGAACACTGATTCGAATAAGAATATAAAGTCCGCCATAGGCCTGGGGCTCGCGGGTGCCATGTTGCTCGGTCCCGTCGGCGCCATCGCCGGCTATCTGCTCGCCGGGAAAAATACCGAAGTGACCTTTATGGCCACATTGAAGGACGGTGAAAAGCTGCTCGCGGCGACCGACAGTGACACCTTCCGGGATATCTCGGCACGCGCCCTGAAAAAATCCCGAGTCGGCCGCCGAGGCCCCAGCTCACTTAACAACGGATCCATTCATTGATCCGCTTGCCCGGCGACGGCGAGAATGTTGCAGGGCACCCGATACAGAACATGCTCCGTGGTACTGCCCACCCATTTTTCCAGCCCCTTGCGATGGGCATTGCCCATGACGATCACGTCGGCCCGGTGATGCGCTGCAAAGTCGGCCAATGCTTTGCCTGGCGGCCCTGCAACGAAGTGTTGCCGTTCGGTGGGCACGCCGTAATGGTCAGCCAATGCGATGAATGACTTATGCAAAGACTTGCGCACGTCACTGTTGAAGCCGGGCATCGTCACTGCACCCGCGCCCGCATCGGATATATGTGTCTGCGATAGATCGTAGGCATACAGCAGATGCATTTCTGCATGGCATTGCATTGCCAACTCGTTCGCAGCCTGGACGATCAGGTCGTTGATTCCAGTGATCTGAGTCTCTGGGTGCGACGGATCGACGGCCGCCACGATTACGCGTGGAAGTGGGCAACTGACTTCGCTGACCAGATGCACAGGCACCGGACATTCACGCAGCAGATGCCAATCCAGAGGCGTGATGAAAACGCGTTTGAGCGCCGACTCATGCTGCACATCCTTGATAACCAGATCCGCCTGCGTTGTTGTCACGTGCTGAAGGATCTCTTGCAGCGCGTCGCGAGTGAACAGCACCTCGGTACTCAGGTTGATTCCGCGTCCACGGATCAGATCGGCTTCATCCTTGAGCCATTTTTCGTTCTCTTGCTGGCAAGCCTCACGAAACCTCGCACTGGCGTGGATCAAACCCAAGATGTTGAAATCTTCGATAAACACCGTGATATGCAGCGCTGCGCCCGTGGCCTCGGCGAGGGCGACGGCCCGCTGCAGTGCCGGCGTGTGACGCATGGTGGGGCCGGCTATTAGAAAGAGTCGTTGATATTGGCTCATGTCACACCTCCAAACGTTCTGGGATATCTGCTAGCCCCCCAGCCTCTCGTCTGTCGCACCGCCAGCGATCTGCTATCGCCTCAATGACCCGGATCGACACAATCAATATACGCCTGGATTCAACTAACCATCCAAGGTGTGTCTCATTGCAGCCAATACAATGAGACACATTCCGACGGTCAATTGATTGACGACGTAAAGTTACTTCTTCGCGTACTTCGCGCCGTGCGGATCGTTAAGCTTCACCTGCATCAACTCCCATTCACGTTGAATGATCGAGTAAGGGATAAAGATGCTGACTCTCTCAGCCCCCTTTAACCCGGGATGAAAACTTACATCATTAAGCGTCGTGGAGAAAAAACCGACATTGATGCCGACAATGTTGCCGTCACTGCCAATGACGGGACCACCCGACATCCCTTTAATCATCGGGGCATCATGGATGGCATAGCGTTCGCCGCTGCCTTCATCGCTGTTGATGAAAGGCGCCGGATACACTTTGCCTTGCCCGGTGACGGTCGTCATGTAGGGGCTCGCGCCCACGGCAGTGATGTGTTCACCCACACGCGGTGCGCGCCATGACGGGTAGCGGCCGTCGGCCTTGTGCTGGATGAAAACAAGGTCGCAACCAGTGCTGCAGCTGTATTTCACGTTGCGTACGAGAGGGGTGTGGCGCGTGGTGACGGCATAGTCTTCGTTCCATTGCACGGCGGAAGCCATGTACAGATAGGGCAAAGGAAAGCCCGAGAAGACGGAAAAATATGAATCATTGGCAGGCCCCGACAAGTCGGGCTTTACCATACCGTTGCATCCTGCAATACCAGCTCCTATTAAAAAGTAGGTCATGATTTTAATCATGATAATCACCGACTTATAAGGAGGATTTGATTTTTATTGTGGCGAATCTTTTAGTTGTCCGGTTTTTGTAGTTTTCCTCGCAGCGTGACCTGATGCGTTTATTTATGGCTGAGGTTTTAATAAATGCGTATGAATGAATTGTGCTAGGGCTAATTGCTTTTCGATCCATACAATAAATTGCAAATATTTGACGTCTGAAAAATGACAGGACCCTAAACAAAAATCACTTGGACACTTCGCGTAAAGCCAGTGAAACAGCCACCGCCAGCGCAATCTAACGCATTTCAGCATGCCTCGGTAACGCCACGGAAATCATTGCCGCGAAAATAACAAATGCGCTGGATATCCATAAACACACCGCCAACCCGAAAGCCTGATAAACCCAGCCAGAGAGTACGGTGCCGATCAGCCGTCCCATGGCGTTGGACATGTAGTAAAAACCCACGTCCAGCGACACGCCGTCTTCCTTGGCATAGGACACGATCAGGTAGCTGTGCAGCGAAGAGTTCACCGCGAACAGCGCACCAAAAACCATCAACCCGCCTAACAGCACCGCCTGTTGCGACAACCCGGTGTTCAGCCCCAGAGCGATTGCCGCGGGCAGGCCTGCCAGAGCAAGCGCCCACAGAAACGCAGCGCGGCCATCAGGAACATGCCCCCGCTTCTTTCCGGTGATTCGCGGCGCGAACGATTGCACGATGCCGTAGCCGATCACCCAGGCCGCGAGGAATCCACCGACCTTCCAGAAGTCCCAGCCAAAGACGCTGCTCAAGTACACCGGCAACGCCACGACAAACCAGACATCGCGAGCACCAAACAGAAACATCCGCGCCGCCGACAGAATGTTGATGGCCCGGCTTTTGGACAGGATGTCGCGAAACCTGGGCTTGGCTTTGGCCTTGCCCAAATCCTTTTTCAACAGAATCAAACTGCTGACCCAGATCAGCGCCAAGACACCCGCCATGGCCAGCAATGCCCCTTTGAACCCGATCAGGGCGAGCAATGCCCCGCCGAGAAAGAAACCAACACCCTTGAGTGCATTCTTCGAGCCGGTGAGGATGGCTATCCATTGGTAAAGCGTGCCCTGCTGCCCCTCGGGCACTAACAGCTTGATCGAGCTTTTGGCGCTCATCTTGTTCAGGTCTTTGGCGATCCCCGACAGCGCCTGCGCGCCCATCACCCAAGGAATCGTCAGCCAGGCCACTGGCACCGTCAGCATCAACAACGCCACAACCTGCATCCCCAGCCCAATGTTCATGGTCCGGTTCAGGCCCAATCGAGCGCCGAGATAACCGCCCAGCAAATTGGTGATCACACCAAAGAGTTCATAGAACAGAAACAACGCCGCGATTTGCAGCGGGCTGTAGCCCAACGCGTGAAAGTGCAGCACCACCAACATGCGCAAGGCACCGTCGGTGAGGGTGAAGGCCCAGTAATTGCCCGTCACGAGCAGGTACTGCCGCACTTGAGGCGTGAGGGCTGACAACGCTTTCATCACCGCTCCTTAAACGGCCAGGCCGACCATTCTGGCCAGTTCGACGGTGCGATTCGCGTAACCCCATTCATTGTCATACCAGGCATAGAGTTTGACCTGGGTGCCGTTGATGACCATGGTCGACAGCGCATCGATGATCGATGAGCGTGGATCGGTGCGGTAGTCGATGGACACCAGCGGACGCTCCTCGAAACCGAGAATGTCTTTCAGTTCGTTCTCGGACGCGTCCTTGAGGAACTGATTCACTTCTTGGACGGTGGTGACGCGCTCGACTTCAAAGACACAGTCGGTCAGCGAAGCGTTGGCCAACGGTACGCGCACGGCATGGCCATTCAGACGCCCGCGCAGTTCCGGGAAGATTTCGGCAATCGCGGTGGCGGAGCCGGTGCTGGTCGGGATCAAACTCATGCCAGAAGCTCGCGCACGGCGCAGATCCTTGTGCGGCTGATCGAGGATGCTTTGAGTGTTGGTCAGGTCGTGGATGGTGGTGATCGAGCCGTGGCGAATGCCCAGTTTCTCGTGGATCACCTTCACCACCGGCGCCAGGCAGTTGGTGGTACACGACGCGGCGGTGACAATGCGATGTTCCGCCGGGTTGAACAGCTGATGGTTGACGCCCATGACGATGTTCAGCGCGCCCTGCTCCTTCACCGGGGCGCTGACCACCACACGCTTGACGCCTTGGTCGAGGTAAGCCTGAAGCACCGCGACGGTCTTCATCTTGCCGCTGGCTTCAATCACCAGATCGCAGCCCGACCAATCGGTGTCGGCAATCGCCTTGTTGGCCGTTACCTTGATGCGTTTGCCGTCGATGACGATGTTGTCACCCTCGGAGTCGGCCTGGTCATTCCAACGACCATGCACCGAGTCGAAGTTCAGCAGGTGCGCATGGGTCGCCGCGTCACCTGCCGGATCGTTGATCTGCACGAATTCAAACTCTGGCCAGCGCCAGGCTGCTCGCAGAGCGAGGCGACCGATGCGGCCAAAACCATTGATGCCCACTTTGATCGTCATGTTTCCTCCTTCAAATAGAGCGCTGATTGACACGTTTCATGAGTTCTTGCGCCGATTCCTTGCGCTCGGAATAACGATCGACCAGATAGTCCTGACGATCGCGCAGCAGCAAGGTGAATTTCACCAGTTCTTCCATCACATCCACGACACGGTCGTAGAACGGCGAAGGTTTCATCCGGCCGTTATCGTCGAATTCCAGATAGGCCTTCGGCACGGAGGATTGGTTGGGAATGGTGAACATGCGCATCCAGCGCCCCAGCACCCGCAGCTGATTGACTACGTTGAACGACTGCGAGCCGCCGCACACTTGCATCACGGCGAGGGTCTTGCTCTGGGTCGGGCGTACGGCGCCCATCGCGAGCGGCACCCAGTCGATCTGCGCCTTGAAGACTGCGCTCATCGAACCATGACGTTCTGGTGAACACCAGACCTGCCCTTCCGACCACATCATTAATTCGCGCAGCGCCTGCACCCGTGGGTGATCGTCGCCAGCATCATCAGGCAACGGCAAACCAGACGGATTGAAAACCCGTGTCTCGGCGCCGAAATGCTGCAGCAAACGGGCAGCCTCCTCGACCAGCAAGCGACTGAAGGAGCGCTCGCGGGTCGATCCGTACAACAGCAAAATGCGCGGCTTGTGGCTGGAAGTTTGTTCGATGCCGAGCTTGTCGGTCGACGGGAGATCAACCAGTTCGGTATCGAGGTGGGGCATGTGGTCATCGTGCATGGTCATTGTCCTGCGCAAAAGCGCGTCTGGAATCATCGAACCGGGCAGCAAGCCGCTGCCCGCTCGGGACGGTCACCCATCTGTTCAAGGCGTTTGGCATCCGGGTTCAACCAGTGCCCGTTGGACTCGAGCACCACGGTCAGCACCTGATGCACCCAGCCCGGAAGATTCGGGTGCAGCCGGTAGTAAACCCATTGGCCCTGGCGACGATCCGAGAGCAAGCCGCAGGTGCGCAATTGCGCCAGGTGCCTGGAGACTTTGGGCTGGCTCTCATTCAACGCACAGGTCAACTCGCAGACGCACAGTTCTCCCTCATGGGCGATGAGCAGCATCATGCGGACCCGGTTGTCGTCAGCCAGGCATTTGAAAACAGTGGTCGGCGTCAGATGGTCAGCCATTGGGTTTCTCCGGGTTGGGCCGTTCATATGCGTTTTGCCGAATATACGTTTTTCCGCATGTAAAATTCAACGGCCAATGTATTGACTCCTTATGTAAATGATATTTATTTACTTACAAAAGATAATCGTTATCATTAACGCGATAATTAAAAAAGGAGCTCATGGTGGCTTTACCGCGCATTTACCCGGCCTCTCTCTCACTGTTGGGGCTTTTTGCAGTACCTGATTTGCAAGCACAAACCCAATCGGCATTGGCCCTGCCTGCAACCGCTGTGACCAGTGATTACAGCGAGCAGAGCTACCGGCCGACCGACAGCCGCAGTGCGCTGAAGATCGACGCCCCGCTGCGGGATATCCCGCAAACGGTGAACGTGATCCCTCAGAGCGTGATCAAGGATCAGGGCGCACAGTCGATGGAAGACGTGTTGAAGAACGTCCCCGGCATTGGTTTTTCCAATGGCGATGGGCAGCGCGACCAAGTCACCATTCGCGGCTTCAGTGCCATCGGCGACATGTACGTCGACGGCGTTCGTGACGACGCGCTGTACTTCCGCGATCTGTCCAACGTCGAGCGCGTGGAAGTGATCAAGGGGCCGGCAGCGGTGCTCTATGGCCGAGGTTCATCCGGTGGCCTGATCAATAGCATCAGCAAGAAACCCAACTTCACCCCCAAACAGGAAGTGGGTGTCAGCTTCGACAGCGAGGGTAAAAAGCGCACGCAGTTCGACGCTGGCTGGGCCGATCAGCAGCAAAACGACAAGGCATTCCGGGTGACCGGTGCGCTGGAGAACAGCGACACCTTCCGCGATGACGGCTATATCGATCGCAAGGCCATTGCGCCTTCGGCCTACTTCAAACTCTCCGACGATCTTGAGCTGAACCTGGGGGCGACGTACCTCTACGACAAACGCTTGATCGACTTCGGCATTCCCGCGCGGGGCGATCGCCCGGTCGATGTCGATCGGGACAAGCGCTTCGGTTCCGCCGACCCGGATGACGATTACACCCGCAGCGAAGTGTTTTCGTTCACGGCCGGCGTCGACTACCGCATCAACGACGACTTCACCCTGAGCAACACCAGCCGCTACTACCACTACGATCTGGATCGCAACAACACACTCGCCGACTCCAGCCCGACACGTTTCGTCACCGCCCCCAACGGCGAATTGCTGGTCAAACTCAATCGCGGCAACGTGCAGCGCAAGGAAGACGGCTGGTTCAACCAGACCGAACTGAAGCAACAGGCCACGCTGGCCGGGATGAACCACAACCTGCTCTATGGCGTGGAACTGGGGCGTCAGGTCAAGGACCAATCCGTCTTTAGTCAGAGCAACGTGGCGCGGGTCCCGGTGTACCGCGATGGCTTGATCGACGTGCCGTTCCAGGCCAACCGACAAACCGCCAAGGGCACCACTACTCAGGACACGGCCGGTTTCTACGTCCAGGATCTGATTGAACTGACCCCACAATGGAAAGCACTGCTAGGTGTGCGCTATGACGTGTTCGATCAGGAGTATTCGGATGACCTGACGGGCGCCTCGATGTCCCGAACCGACAACACCTGGAGCCCGCGCGCAGGCCTGGTCTATCAGCCTGATCAGGTTCAGTCCTACTACATTTCGGTGAGTCGCTCTTATCAACCCTCCTCCGAAGTCTTCGCCCTGAGCACTACCAACCAGGACCTTGAACCGGAGCAAACCACCAACTTCGAAATCGGCGGCAAGTGGGACCTGCTCGACAATCGCCTGGCGTTGACCGCGGCGCTGTTCCGGCTGGAACGCACCAACATCAAAACGACCGATCCGGCGAACCCGACCAAACTGGTCTTGGCTGGCGAGCAGCGCACCGACGGTCTTGAACTGACCGCCAGCGGGCAGTTGAGTGACAAGTGGCAGGTCTATGCCGGCTATGCCTATCTGGACGCCGAGATCACCAAGTCCAACAGCCGAACCAATGGCGTCGCCAACGAAGGCCAGACACCCACGTTGACCCCGCGTCACAGTGCCAACCTCTGGCTGGTGCGCTCGCTGACCAACACCTGGCGCGTAGGCATGGGGGCGAACTATGTCGATGACCGTTATACCGCCCTGGATAACCAAGTGGTCATGCCCGCTTACACCACCTTCGATGCGGCGTTGCTCTACAACCTGCCGAAATGGGACATGGCGCTGCGCTTGCGTAACGTCTTCGACAAGGACTATTACGCCTCGGCCCATGGCTCGGTGGACCTGATCACCCCCGGAGCACCGCGAACTCTGGAGCTGAGCACCAACTACCGGTTCTGAGTAAAAAAAAGCAAATGCCCTGCCTTCCAGGCAATGCTAATCAAGCACTGTTCCTCAGTCATGCTTACCTTTGTGGCGAGCGAGCTTGCTCGCGCTGGGCTGCGTAGCGGCCCCAAAGATCTGACAACAATCATCGATTTTTGTGAGTGCTACGCACTCAAACGGGAGCAAGCTCCCTCGCCACAGGTGTCGGTGACTCAAGACCCTCTTCAGTGAATAGGAACATCGTGACAGCGATCAAAAGCTCAACTAATCTTCAGCGCGCACAGAGTGATTGAGAATCTCTCGCGTTATCGGACAACAACAATATTTCGAGGAAAACCCATGCGTAAACTTCTGTTGCTCTCGCTTCTTGCCGCCTCCCCCCTGGCCTTCGCTGGCCCTCAATGCACCACCACCGACAAGGCTCAATGGCAGGACCAGGTCAAGTTTCAGGAAGAGCTCAAGGCCAAGGGCTATGACATCAAGAAATTCAAGGTCACGAGCGGCAATTGCTACGAGATCTACGGCTGGGACAAAGACAAGCGCAAAGTCGAGATCTACTTTGACCCGGTCACCGGCAAAGTCGTGAAAGAAGAGATCGAATAGGTCACCTGTGAAAGCTGAAACCCTGCGCCTCTGGGACCCGCTCGTACGTATTTGCCACTGGTCCCTGGTGGTTGTCTTCATCAGCGACTACTTCCTCAATGAGGAAGGGGATGGCTGGCATCGCTGGCTCGGCTATTACGCCGTAGCTGTCGTGCTGGTGCGCGTGGTGTGGGGGTTCATCGGCCCGCCATCGGCGCGTTGGTCAGACTTCTGGCCGACGCCGACGAGGGTCGTTCAGCATGGCCGGGCGCTGTTTTCCGGCAAGGGCTATCACCGCATGGGGCACTCGCCCATCGGTGCACTGGTGATGGTCCTCATGCTGCTGTTGATGACCGGTCTGGGTATCAGCGGTTTTTTGATGGAAGAAGTGGACTATTTCTGGGGCGAAGACTGGCTACGTGATGTTCACGAGTTTATGGCCAATGCACTGCTCGCATTGGTTTGTGTGCATATCGTCGCAGCGTTGGTGGAAAGCCTGCGCTTGCGTGAAAACCTGCCTCTGTCGATGATCACTGGCCATCGTCGTAAGCGCTAACGCTCAAAGCTTCCTGATACCGCACATTGCCCTCCCCCTTGCGGGAGAGGGCGGGTGCCAATCCTGCCATTCTTCGAGGCGACCATCGCCTGGAACTTCGCAGTGAAAGAATTTCGTATACCCTATCGCCATCTCACTCCAAACGACCGCTGCCGTGAACCTACCCAAACTCAACGCTCCTGACCTTGGCAATACCCCTTCGACCTCGGAAATCATCACCCGTCATCTGCGGGACGCGATCGTCGCCGGGCATTTCGCCGAAGACGAGCCGATTCGCCAGGACGACATTGCCCGCCAGTTCAACGTCAGCAAGATCCCTGTGCGCGAGGCCCTCAAGCGGCTGGAGGCCGAAGGGCTGGTGATGTTCCAGCGCAATCGCGGGGCGATGGTCACGCGAGTTTCCGATGCCGAGCTGGCGCAGATGTTCGAAGTGCGGATGTTGCTGGAGGACAAAATACTGCGCCTGGCCATTCCCAACATGACCGAAGAAACCTTCGCCCGTGCCGAGCGCATCTGTCAGGAATTCATCGGCGAGGACGACGTGGGCCGCTGGGCCGAGCTCAATTGGGAGCTGCACGCTTGCCTCTACGAGCCGGCGCAACGGCCGTTTCTGGTCAGCCTGATCCGTTCGGTCAACGACAAGCTGGAACGCTACCTGCGCATGCAGATGAGCCTGTCGGCCGGCAAGGAACGGGCTGATCACGAGCACCGTGAGATCATCAAAGCCTGTCGTGTCGGGGATGTGGATCTGGCGGTAAAGCTGCTGGACGAGCACATTGCCGGAGTCTGCAAGACCCTGTTCGAACACCTGCCTCACGCGCACTGACCGCTAAAATGCTGTGCTGATTTCGTCATCGGCACAGGATAAATCCATCAAGCCGACACCCCGCTGCACAGGCCACTCTTTCGCTCACTCATCTGAACGGACGTGGCCCTCCCATGAAACGCATCACCGTGATCGACTCCCACACCGGCGGCGAACCGACCCGTCTGGTGACTGCCGGCTTTCCTGACCTAGGCACCGGCAGCATGGCCGAACGCCGCAAGCTGCTCGCCGAACATCACGATCAATGGCGCGCCGCTTGTGTGCTGGAACCCCGTGGCAGCGACGTGCTGGTGGGTGCCCTGCTCTGCGAGCCGGTCGACCCAAGCGCTTGTGCCGGGGTGATTTTCTTCAACAACACCGGTTACCTGGGCATGTGCGGCCACGGCACTATTGGCCTGGTGGCGTCGTTGGCGCATCTGGGCAAGATCAGCCCCGGCATCCATCGCATCGAGACGCCGGTGGGTACGGTGCAGGCGACCCTGCACGAAGATCATTCGGTGAGCGTGCGCAACGTGCCGGCCTACCGTTACCGCAAGGCGCTGGTGTTGCAGGTGTCAAATGTCGGTCAGGTGGTCGGCGATATCGCCTGGGGCGGCAACTGGTTTTTCCTGATCGCCGAGCATGGCCTGCGGGTGGCCGGCGATAACCTCGACGCGCTGACCGCTTACACCTACGCCGTGCAACAGGCGCTGGAGGCCCAGGGTATACGTGGCGAAGACGGCGGGCTGATCGACCATGTCGAGCTGTTCAGCGATGACGATCACGCCGATAGCCGCAACTTTGTCCTCTGCCCCGGCAAGGCCTATGACCGCTCACCGTGCGGCACCGGCACCAGCGCCAAACTGGCGTGCCTGGCAGCGGACGACAAGTTGCAACCGGGACAGATCTGGCGCCAGGCCAGTGTCATCGGCAGCGAGTTCGAAGGCTCTTACGAATGGCAGGGCGAGCGCGTTGTGCCGACCATTCGCGGCCGGGCCTTTATCAGCGCCGAAGCCAGTTTGATCATCGAACAGGATGACCCGTTCGCCTGGGGCATTCGTCCATGAACGAGGGCCTTGTGGCCGATGTGATCGTGATCGGCGCCGGCATCATCGGCGCCGCCTGTGCCCAGGCGCTGGCCCGTCGTGGCTTGCAGGTGCTGGTGCTGGACGCCGGCCTGCACGGTGCGACGGCGGCGGGCATGGGCCACCTGCTGGTGCTCGATGACAATCCGGCCGAGCTGGCCCTGAGTCAATATTCCCTGCGACGCTGGCACGAACTGGCGCCGGACCTGCCCGACGGCTGCGCCTACCGCAACAACGGCACGCTGTGGCTCGCGGCCAACGCCGAGGAAATGGCGGTCGCCCATGGCAAATACTTGAACCTGAAAGCCCAGGGCGTGGCGTGCGAATTGATCAGCGCCAGTGCCTTGCGCCAGCGTGAACCGGAACTGCGCGAAGGTCTGGAAGGCGGTTTGTTGATCAATGGCGACGGCATTCTTTATGCGCCGGCGACGGCCAGCTGGATGCTCGACACGCCGAACATCCGTCAACGCCGGGCACGGGTCAGCGCGGTCGATGGCAACCGCGTATGCCTCGATGACGGTCACTGGTTGAGCGCCGAAGCGGTGGTGTTGGCCAACGGTATTCAGGCCAACGAACTGTGCCCGGAGTTGCCCATCGAGCCGAAGAAAGGTCACCTGCTGATTACCGATCGCTACCCCCGCACCGTCACCCACACCTTGGTCGAACTGGGTTACGTCACCAGCGCCCACAACGCCACGGGGCCGTCGACCGCCTGCAATATTCAGCCGCGCCCCACCGGGCAATTGTTCATCGGTGCCTCGCGGCAATTCGGTACCACCGACCCGCAGGTCGAAGGCTGGATGCTGGCGAAAATGCTCAAGCGTGCCGCCGAGTACATGCCCGGGCTGGCCCGGCTCAACGGCATCCGCGCCTGGACCGGCTTTCGCGCCGCCAGCCCCGACGGCCTGCCGCTGGTGGGCCAACACCCGCAGCGACAAGGCTTGTGGCTGGCGGTCGGTCACGAAGGGTTGGGCGTCACCACGGCCCCCGGCACTGCCGACTTGCTGGTGGCGCAACTGTTCGACGAAACCCCGCCACTGGCCGCACAACCCTATCTCCCCCAGCGTTTCCTCGGAGAACCTGCCTATGCCTGAATTGCTGCTGGATGGCCGCGCCTTGAAGGTGGCCGAGGGCACCAGCGTCGCTGCTGCCTTGGCGTTGGGCAGCGACGGCTGCACGCGCACGTCGGTCAGTGGTCAGCGCCGCACACCGCTGTGCGGCATGGGTATCTGCCAGGAATGCCGGGTGACCATCGACGGCCGGCGACGCCTCGCCTGCCAGACTTTGTGCCGAGACGGCATGCAGGTGCAGACATGCTCATGAACGAATACGCCGATCTGCTGATCATCGGTGCCGGCCCCGCTGGCATGGCCGCCGCCCTTGCCGCCGCCCCCAGCGGTGCACGCATTGTCATGCTCGACGACAATCCGCTGCCGGGCGGGCAAATCTGGCGTGACGGCCCTCAAGCCAACGTGCCCAATCAGGCCCGTCGCCTGCGTGAGCGTTTGCAGGCTTGCAGCAACATCCGCCATCACGCCGGCACCCGGGTGATCGCCAGTCCCGGTTCGAAACAACTGTTGGTCGAAGATGATGACGACGGCTGGTTGATCAGTTATGACAAACTGATTCTGTGCACCGGCGCCCGCGAGTTGCTGCTGCCCTTCCCCGGCTGGACGTTGCCTGGCGTGACCGGGGCCGGTGGCTTGCAGGCGCTGATCAAGGCGGGTGTGCCGGTGCAGGGTGAGCGCGTGGTGATCGCCGGCAGCGGCCCGCTATTACTGGCGAGTGCCGCCACCGCGAAAAAACAGGGCGCCCAAGTACAACGCATCGCCGAGCAAGCCTCGCGCACCGCCGTCGCCGGTTTCGCCGCGCAACTGCCCCGCTGGCCCAACAAGCTGATGCAATCGTTCGGCTTGTTCGACCGCCATTACCGCACCGCGACTCATGTACTGGCCGCCCTTGGCACTGACCGACTGGAAGGCGTGCGCCTGCAACAGCAAGGCAAAATCGTCGAACTGGCATGTGATCGGCTGGCCTGTGGTTTCGGCTTGATCCCGAACATTCAATTGGGCCAGGCACTGGGTTACGCCATCGAAGGTCAGGCGTTGGCGGTGGATACCTGGCAGGCCAGCAGCCGTACCGATCATTATGCGGCAGGCGAATGCACCGGGTTTGGTGGCAGTGAACTGGCGTTGGTTGAAGGTGCAATTGCTGGTCACGCGGCGGTCGGTAACCTTGAAGCGGCCCGCCAATTGTGGCCACGCCGGGCACGCTGGCAGGGTTTTGCCGAGGCACTGAATCAGGCATTCGCCCTCGCCCCGTCACTCAAGTCCCTGGCCCGGCCCGACACCCTGGTCTGCCGCTGCGAAGACGTGCCCTACGCCGCATTGGCCGGGCACACTGACTGGCGCGAAGCCAAGCTGGCCAGTCGCTGTGGCATGGGAGCCTGTCAGGGCCGGGTGTGTGGCGGTGCGGTGCAGCATCTGTTTGGCTGGCAACCTTCGGCACCCCGCCCACCCTTCAGCCCGGCGCGAATCGAGACCTTGATGTGCCTGGACGACACCCCGCCAGCCTGAAACCTTCTCGGGGGTTTCGGCCACGCTGCCGAGCCTCTATGATCCCGGGGTCGCCATCAGACCCCAGCGCCATGTATCCCTCGCTCAGCACCTTCAAACCCTGCGATCTGCCAACGCTGCTCAACAGCCTGCAGCCGATCTCGCCGCTGCTCGATACCCTGTCGGACGTGGTGTTTTTCATCAAGGACAGCCAAGCCCGCTACGCCTTCGTCAACCAGACTTTGGCCCGGCGTTGCGGTTTCAAGCATCCCGAGGAGTTGCTGGGGCGCACCGCCGAAATGGTCTTTCCGGAACGCTTCGGCCCGCTGTACACCGAACAGGATCGACGGGTATTGTCCAGCGGCCGCGAACTGGCCGACCAACTGGAGCTGCACCTGTATTACGGCAATCAACCGATCTGGTGCCTGACCCACAAACTCGCCTTGCAGGATGAACAGGGTCAGATCGTTGGCCTGGCCGGGATCTCCCGCGACCTGCAATCACCCCAGTCCAACCATCCCGCCTTCCAGAAACTCGCTGCCGTGGATGCGCACATCCGCAGCCACTTCGCCCGCGCCATCAGCCTCGCCGAACTGACCGCCATCGCCGGCTATTCCGTGGCGCAACTGGAGCGTCACTGCAAGCGGGTGTTCCAGCTCACCCCACGGCAGATGATTCACAAGGCGCGCCTGGAAGAAGGTTCGCGGCTGTTACTGCACACCGACCTGCCCATCACCGAAATCGCGCTGCGCTGCGGTTACACCGACCACAGCGCCTTCAGCCGACAGTTTCGTGCCTTGACCAGCCTTTCACCGAGCCAGTTTCGGGATAATCAGCGTTAGGGAATGTGGTGTTCTTTCGGGCCTCATCGCGAGCAGGCTCGCTCCCACAGGGGATTTGCAGTGAATCCATTTTTTGCGAACGCTGCAGATCCAATGTGGGAGCGAGCCTGCTCGCGATGAGGCCAGGACAGCCACCACAAGACTCGGTGTCAGACCGCTAAACAAGCACTGTTTAAACGACACTTCCAGACACTCACTCAGGCTACACATCCTTGCGCCGTTGCCTACGACTACGCCAGAATCCGCCGGCTTGTGTGCCTTGAGGCCGGGCTCTATCGTTTCCGGGTCGCTGACGAATCAGCGATCGGATTTGACCGTCCGAATCAATCAAGGCGCGCCAGCGTCCAAGACCTCATTCAGGCATTGTCTGAAATATCGTGTCGCGGTGGCTGTGCGTGGGACACCTTCGGGTGTGCCGGATTCCTTGATGTCCGGTCGGTCAACCCGCGTACAGCTGCCACCTTGTTCGTTTGACCGCGAACGGCGGTAGCTCCAGTCATCAAGGAGCTTCACCATGATCAAACCTACACCCAACCCACCTGAAACCGATCCTACATCCCCCTACGAATCCCTCGATTCGAAAAAACTCAACGAAGCCGCCGACCGCGCCCTCGATTACTACCTCAAGCCGCCCATCCCCAAAGACACCAAGCGCAAACCCAGCACCATTTACCATGTCGGCGCCGAGGTCGATAACGAAACCCTGCTGGTCAACGCCTGCGAGTCCCTGGCGTCAGCGAGCATGATGCTCAGTGAGTTCGCCGGGTTGATGGACATGCCACATCGCAACATGATGTTGGGGATTCAATCGGTGGTCATGCTCGGGGAGCTGGCAGTGAACCGGGTGCTGGATAACCTCGACCCGCGAGGTTAGCCAGAAAGATCAAAAGATCGCAGGCTTCGCCAGCTCCTACAGGGGAATTGTGTTCGACCGCGATAGGGCGGCGAGCTCCGAATCTATTGTGTTCGACCCGGTATGGCGGTGAACACCGAATCCGTAGGAGCTGCCGCAGGCTGCGATCTTTTGATTTTCAGCGGTTTCGAAAATGCCAAAGATCAAAAGATCAAAAGATCGCAGGCTTCACCAGCTCCTACAGGGGAATTGTGTTCGACCGCGACAGGGCGGCGAGCTCCGAATCTATTGTGTTCGACCCGGTATGGCGGCAAGCACCGAATCCGTAGGAGCTGCCGCAGGCGGCGATCTTTTGATTTTCAGCGGTTTCGAAAATGCCAAAGATCAAAAGATCGCAGGCTTCGCCAGCTCCTACGGATTCGCTGTTCGCCGCCCCTACCGCAGTCGAACACAATTCCCGACAGGAGCTTGCATGTTCCCTAAAGGGGCGCTCCGCACAACCATTGCTCCCATCTGTAACACCTGCCGTTGCGGGCCCAAGTCTTCACGGCGTCACTCTCCTCCAATTGCGCCACTCCAACACCTCTATTTCAAGCCCTGACACTGAATTCGCGCCTCGGCCTGGAAATGGGCACGTTGATTGCTATTGTTAATATCGTATACGAAATCCCCAATACGATATCCAACAGCACTTCACATCAACGAGGCCTCTATGAAAAACCCCGCATTTGCCGTAGCCCTCAGCGCTGTTCTCAGTACCTCCTTTATCGCCACCGCCCAGGCCGACAAGCTCGACGACATCATCGGTTCGGGCAAGCTGCGCTGCGCCGTGACCCTGGATTTCCCGCCCATGGGTTTTCGCGATGCCGGTAACAACCCGGCCGGTTTCGACGTGGACTACTGCCATGACCTGGCGAAAATCCTCGGGGTCGATGCCGAAGTGATCGAGACGCCGTTCCCGGACCGCATTCCGGCGCTGGTTTCCGGGCGGGCCGACGTGATCGTCGCCTCCACCTCCGACACCCTCGAACGGGCCAAGACCGTCGGCCTCACCGTGCCTTATTTTGCCTTCCAGATGGTGGTGCTGACCCGCGACGACACCGGCATCAATAGCTTCGATGACCTCAAGGGCAAACCCGTCGGTAACACCAGCGGTACCTATGAAGCCATCGCCTTGGAGAAAGACGTGAAGAGCTGGGGCACCGGCACCTTCCGCGCCTATCAGTCGCAAAACGACACGTTGCTTGCCGTCGCCCAAGGCCATATCGCCGCCACCGTGGTCACCAACACCGTGGCCGCCGCCACTCTTAAGTCGGGCAAATACAAAAACCTGAAAGTCGCCGGTAACGCGCCATACGTGATCGACTACGTGTCCCTCGGTGCCAAGCGCAACGAGTATGGCCTGCTCAATTACCTCAACCTGTTCGTCAACCAGCAGGTGCGCACCGGTCGTTACAAAGAGCTGTTCGTCAAATGGGTCGGCACTGAAATCTCACCGACCAACCTGACCGTGCCACAGGTCTACTACTAAGGTGTCCGGCATGCCTAGGCCCACTTCTCTGACCGGTCGCAGCCTGGTCGCGGGCGCCGCCGAGGGCGCCCTGCTGTTCGCCGATATCGGGTTGAGTTTCTGGGGCGGGGTCGATCCGTATAGCGGCGAGATCATTGACCGTCACCACCCGCTCAGCGGCGAATACCTGGCCGGCCGCGTGTTGGCCATCCCCAGCGGTCGCGGTTCGTGCACCGGCAGTAGCGTGTTGATGGAACTGATCAGCAACAGTCACGCACCGGCGGCACTGGTGCTGGCCGAACCCGATGAAATCCTGACCCTGGGCGTGCTGGTGGCACAGACCATTTTCGAGCGTTCCCTGCCGGTGCTGTGCATCGGCCGGGAGGCCTTCGCCGCCCTGCGCGGCAAGGCCTTCGCTCGGGTCGAGGACACAACGCTGAGCCTGTTCGAGCACCTGCCAGGCGATGCCTGGCAGGCACTCGACAGCCCCTTGCCGAGCACCGATATCGCCACCGCGATCGAACTCACCGAACACGACCAAGCGCTGCTCGACGGTCAGCATGGCAAGGCCGCACAAGTGGCGATGCAGATCGTCCTGCGCATGGCCGAACTGCAAGGTGCCCGCCATTTGGTGGATATCACCCAAGCGCACATTGACGGCTGCATCTACACCGGACCGGCGAGCCTGCGTTTTGCCCAACAGCTGGTGCAATGGGGAGCAACAGTGCGGGTACCCACCACCCTCAATTCGATTTCCGTGGACCAGCGCCGCTGGCGCGAGCTGGGCATCGACCCGGCCCTTGGCGAACCGGCCAGTGCCTTGGGCGATGCTTATATGGCGATGGGTGCACAGCTGAGTTTTACCTGCGCGCCCTACCTGCTCGACAGCGCGCCGAAGGCCGGCGAGCAGATCGTCTGGGCCGAATCCAACGCGGTTGTCTACGCCAACAGCGTGCTCGGCGCACGCACCCTGAAGTACCCGGACTACCTGGACATCTGCATCGCGCTGACCGGTCGCGCCCCGTTGATCGGCTGTCACCTGGACGCGCAACGCAAGGCCCGACTGCAGATCGAGTTGCCCGCCCTGGGTGAACTGGACGACGCCTTCTACCCGCTGCTCGGTTACTACATTGGCGCGCTGTCGGGCAGCCGGATTCCACTGGTGCGCGGGTTGGAAAACCGCAAGCCGAGCCTGGACGACCTCAAAGCGTTCGGCGCGGCATTTGCCACTACCTCCGCCGCGCCCTTGTTCCATATCGCCGGGATAACCCCGGAGGCTATCGACCCGGCGCAAGTGCTGGACACGGATAACCCGGTGCCGGTGGAGCACATCCTCTTGAAGGATCTGCTGGTCAGCTGGCGCGAACTCAACAGTGCCCGCGACAACCGGGTGGATGTGGTCTCGCTGGGCAATCCGCATTTCTCCCTCAGCGAATTCGCCCACCTCGCGCGGCTGTGCCTCGGTCGGCACAAACACCCTGACGTGGTCCTCGCCATTACCTGCGGCCGTGCCGTGCTGGAGCAGGCTCGCGAAGCCGGGCATGTCGCCGTGATCGAAGCTTTCGGCGCCACCCTGGTCACCGATACCTGCTGGTGCATGCTCGGCGAACCGGTGATCCCGCTGGCCGCAAAAACCTTGATGACCAACTCCGGCAAATACGCCCATTACGCACCCGGCCTGGTGGGCCGCAAAGTGCATTTCGCCAGCCTCGCCGAATGCATTGATGCCGCCTCTAATGCCACCGCCAGCGGGCGCCTGCCGGCGTGGCTACAACCTGCCGCCCTACTGGAGAGCCCTGCGCATGTTTGATTACAGCTTCCAATGGCGCTCAGCGCTGCGCGCCCTGCCGGACATGCTTGCCGGTGCCCTGGTCACCTTCGAGACCGCGGCACTGTCGATGATCTTCGGCGTGCTGATCGCCCTGGCCCTGACCGTGATGCGCGAAAGCAAGAACCCGCTGCTGCGCGGCATCGGCAACGGCTGGGTATCGATCGCGCGCAATACCCCTTCGCTGTTCCAGATCTACGTCCTCTACTTCGGCCTCGGCTCGCTGGGCCTGCACGTCAGCTCATGGCTCGCCCTGCTGGCCGGGATCACCTTCAACAATGCCGGGTATCTGGCGGAGAACTTTCGCGGTGGCCTCAAGGCCGTCCCGGACACACAAGTGCGCGCCGCACGTTCGCTGGGCATGAGCGCCTTTCAGGCCTACCGCATGATCATCGTCCCGCAGCTGCTGCGAATCGTCTTCTACCCACTGACTAATCAAATGGTCTGGGCGGTGCTGATGACGTCGCTGGGGGTGATCGTCGGGCTGAACAATGACCTGACCGGCGTGACCCAGGACTACAACGTCAAAACGTTCCGCACCTTCGAGTTCTTCGCCATTGCAGCGGTGCTGTATTACCTGATTGCCAAGGCGATCGTCGCGACAGCCCGGCTGATGGCCTGGCGGTTGTTCCGTTACTGAGGAGCTGTCCATGTTTGCCACCGGTTTTTCCTCCAATGACCTGTTGTTCCTGCTCAATGGCGCCTGGGTCACGCTGCAACTGACGTTCTGGTCGATCATGCTCGGCTCCCTCGCCGGCTTGCTCTTCGGTCTGCTGCGGGCCTTGCTGCCTCGGGCCAGTTTGCCCCTGGCCTGGGTGCTGGACGTGTTTCGCAGCGTGCCGCTGCTGATCCAGTTCGTGCTGTTCAACTCGCTCAAAAGCATCGTCGGCTTGAACATCAGCGCCTTCAGCGTCGGCTGCATCGTGCTGGGGGTTTACGCCGCCGCGTACTTCACCGAGATCGTGCGCGCCGGTGTGTTGTCGGTGCCGTTCACCCTGCGCCGGGCCAGTCGCTCGCTGGGCCTGAGCTTCCTGCAGGACCTGCGCTGGATCGTCCTGCCGATGGCCACCCGGGTGGCTTTTCCGGGCTGGCTGAACCTGGTGCTCGGCGTGATGAAAGACACCGCGCTGGTGATGTGGATCGGCATCGTCGAACTGCTGCGCGCCTCGCAAACCATCGTCACCCGCATCCAGGAACCGTTGCTGGTGCTGTGCATCGCGGGCCTTATTTACTACGTCATGAGCCTGGTGGTCGCACGCCTGGGCGCTCGTCTGGAAAGAAGGTGGCAAGAAAATGATTGAGATCGACAACGTACATAAATCCTTCGGCGACCTCGCCGTGGTCAAGGGTGTCAGCCTGACGGTGAACAAGGGCGAGGTGGTGTCGATCATCGGCGGCTCGGGCTCCGGCAAATCGACCCTGCTGATGTGCATCAACGGTCTGGAACCGATCCAGAAAGGCAACATCCGCGTCGACGGCGTCGAGGTCCATGACCGCGCCACCGACCTCAATCGCCTGCGGCAGAAAATCGGCATCGTGTTCCAGCAATGGAATGCCTTCCCGCACCTGACGGTGCTGGAAAACGTGATGCTCGCGCCGCGCAAAGTCTTGGGTAAAAGCAAGCGCGAGGCCGAGGAGCTGGCGGTGCAGCAACTGACTCACGTGGGCCTTGCCGACAAACTCAAGACCTTTCCCGGCAAGTTGTCCGGCGGTCAGCAACAACGCATGGCGATTGCCCGCGCCCTGGCCATGTCGCCGGACTACATGCTGTTCGACGAAGCCACGTCGGCCCTCGATCCGCAATTGGTCGGCGAGGTACTGGACACCATGCGCATGCTCGCCGAAGACGGCATGACCATGGTGCTGGTGACCCACGAAATCCGCTTTGCCCGCGATGTCTCCGACCGCGTGGCGTTCTTTCGCAATGGCCTGGTGCACGAGATCGGCTCGCCGGATCAGGTGATTGGTAATCCGGTGCATGCGGAAACGGCGGCTTTTCTAAAGTCAGTGAAGTAAGCGGTGAATTCATCGCGAGCAGGCTCGCTCCCACAGTGGGCTGCGTCGATCACCGATTTTGTGTACACCACCAAACCCTGTGGGAGCGAGCCTGCTCGCGATGAGGCCCTAACAGACAAAACAAGGAGCAAACCATGCGCTCATCGAAAGTCATTCACGTAGTCAGCTGTCACGCCGAAGGCGAAGTCGGCGATGTGATCGTCGGCGGCGTCGCCCCACCCCCGGGCGCCACCGTGTGGGAACAATCGCGCTGGATCGCCAAGGATCAGACCCTGCGCAACTTCGTGCTCAACGAACCTCGCGGCGGCGTGTTCCGCCACGTCAACCTGCTGGTGCCGGCCAAGGATCCGCGGGCGCAGATGGCCTGGATCATCATGGAACCGGCAGACACACCACCGATGTCCGGCTCCAATTCGCTGTGCGTGGCCACGGTGCTGCTCGACAGCGGCATCCTTCCGATGACCGAACCGCAAACCCGGCTGGTGCTCGAAGCGCCCGGCGGGCTGATCGAGGCCGTGGCCGACTGCCGCAACGGCAAGGTCGAACGGGTGGAAATCAAGAACGTGCCCTCCTTCGCTGACCGCCTCGATGCCTGGATCGAAGTCGAAGGCCTCGGCTCGTTGCAGGTCGACACTGCGTATGGCGGCGACAGTTTTGTGATCGCCGATGCCGAACGCCTGGGCTTTTCCATTCGCCCCGATGAAGCTGCCGACTTGGTAGCGGTCGGGTTGAAAATCACTCGCGCAGCCAATGAACAGCTGGGCTTCGTCCATCCGCTGAACCCCGAGTGGTCGCATATTTCCTTCTGCCAGATTGCCGCGCCCATCGTCGTTGAAAATGGCATCGCCACCGGTGCCAACGCGGTGGTGATTCAACCCGGCAAGATCGACCGCTCGCCCACCGGCACCGGCTGCTCGGCGCGCATGGCGGTGCTGCAGGCCAAGGGCTTGATGCAAGTGGGGGAGCGCTTTATTGGCCGCTCGATCATCGGTTCCGAATTCCACTGCCGCATCGATTCGCTTACCGAAGTGGCCGGACGCCCAGCGATCTACCCATGCATTTCCGGCCGGGCCTGGATCACCGGCACCCACCAACTGCTGCTCGACCCGAGCGATCCGTGGCCACAGGGCTATCGCTTGTCAGACACCTGGCCGGGTGCCTGAAACTCCCCCAGACCAACGGCGACCAAAAACCCCTGACCAATTGAAAAAAACACTAGCCGAGTCACCGGCATTTAAAATATCGTATACGAAATACAAAAAACGAACCGGAGGCAACAATGAGCAAACGCATTAACTGGAGTGGCGTCTTCCCCGCGGTGACCACTCAATTCAACGATGACTTCTCTATCAACCTGGAAAAAACCCATCAGGTGATTTCCAACGTGATCCGTGACGGCGTCTCAGGCCTGGTGGTGTGCGGTTCGGTGGGGGAAAACACCTCATTGACCGCCGAAGAAAAAATCGCCGTGACCGAAGTCGCGGTCGACGCCTCCCGGGGTCGTGTGCCAGTGATCTGCGGTGTGGCCGAGTTCACCAGCGTGCAAGCGGCCAAGGTCGCCAATGCCGTGCGCCGGGTCGGCGTCGACGGCGTGATGCTGATGCCGGCGCTGGTCTACGGCTCCAAGCCGTTCGAGACCGCCGAGCACTACCGCTACGTGGCAAAAAACGCCGACGTACCACTGATGGTTTACAACAACCCGCCGATCTACAAAAACGACGTCACCCCGGACATCCTGATTTCCCTGGCCGACTGCGACAACGTGGTGTGCTTCAAGGATTCATCCGGCGATACCCGTCGTTTCATCGACGTGCGCAATGAAGTCGGCGACCGTTTCGTGCTGTTCGCCGGCCTCGACGATGTGGTGCTGGAAAGCATCGCGGTGGGTGCCGAGGGCTGGGTCTCGGGCATGTCCAACGTGTTCCCGAAAGAAGGCGAAACCATCTTCCGTCTGGCCAAGGCCGGTCGCTTCGCCGAAGCCATGCCGATCTACGAATGGCTGATGCCGATCCTGCACCTCGATGCCCGTGCCGACCTGGTGCAGTGCATCAAGCTCTGTGAAGCCATCGCCGGTCGCGGCAGCGCGCTGACCCGTCCGCCACGCCTGGCACTGCCGGAAGCCGATCGGGTATTCGTCGAGCAGATCATGGCCAAGGCCTTGGCTAACCGTCCGGAGTTGCCAGACGTCGGTCTCTGAGTGATTGCCGGGCGGGTCTTTGCGGACCCGGCCCGGCTGCCTGTTTTTGCGCCCCTACAGGAAACGCCAGCATGTCCAATCCTCTACACACGCAAAGCGCAACCACCCCCTCGGGACTCAAACGCGTAGTGGCCGCCGCCATGGCCGGCACCGTTGCCGAGTGGTACGAATTCTTTCTCTACGGCACAGCCTCCGCACTGGTCTTCGGCCAGTTGTTCTTCCGCCAGACCGACAGCCCCATCGACGGCATCATCGCCGCCTTCGCCCTGTACGCGGTCGGCTTTCTCGCTCGCCCATTGGGCGGTCTGGTGTTCGGTCACTACGGTGACAAATTCGGCCGAAAACGCCTGCTGCAATTGAGCCTGATTGTGGTCGGCATCACCACTTTCCTGATGGGATGCCTGCCGGGCTTCGACAGCATCGGCTATGCCGCGCCAGTGTTATTGGTGCTGCTGCGGCTGATCCAGGGTTTTGCCTTTGGTGGTGAATGGGGTGGTGCGATTTTGCTGGTGTCCGAACACTGCCCCGACAACCGTCGCGGCTTCTGGGCCAGTTGGCCGCAAGCCGGGGTGCCGGCCGGCAACCTGGTGGCGACCGTCGCGCTGCTGCTGTTGTCGTCGAACCTGTCGGAAGAACAATTCCTCGCTTGGGGCTGGCGTGTGGCGTTCTGGTTCTCGGCGGTGGTGGTGCTGATCGGTTACTGGATTCGCACCAGCGTCGATGACGCGCCGATCTTCAAAGAAGCCCAGGCCCGTCAGGCGCAGACCAAGCAGCTACAGCTGGGCGTGGTCGAAGTGCTGCGTCATCACTGGCGCGCCGTGCTGGTGGGGATCGGCGCACGTTTTGCCGAGAACATTCTCTATTACACCGTGGTCACCTTTTCGATCACCTACCTGAAACTGGTGGTGCACAAGGACACCTCGGAAATTCTGCTGCTGATGTTCGGCGCGCACTTGGTGCACTTCTTCCTGATTCCGTTGATGGGGTATCTGTCGGATATCGTCGGGCGCAAACCGATTTACCTGACCGGCGCGGTGCTCACCGCGTTCTGGGGCTTTATCGGTTTCCCGATGATGGACACCGGCAACAACTGGCTGATCATGGCGGCGATCATTCTGGGCCTGGGCATCGAGTCGATGACCTATGCGCCCTACTCGGCGCTGATGGCCGAAATGTTCCCGACCCATGTGCGCTACACCGCCCTTTCACTGTGCTACCAGGTGGCGCCGATTTTTGCCGGTTCCCTGGCACCGCTGATTGCCATCACGCTGCTCAACAAATATCACAGCTCGACACCCATCGCCTGGTATCTGGTGGGCACCGCGTTGATTTCCATCGTGGCCGTCGGCCTGACCCGGGAAACCCGTGGCAAGTCGTTGCATCAGGTGGATGCCGAATCCGCTGCGCGTATTGCTGCGCTGGACAACGCCGCGCCGGCCATGGCACGCCGGGGTGATTCGCTGGTTTGAGGTCCCAAAAGATCGCAGCCTTCGGCAGCTCCTACAGGGATCACATACAACCACAGGTCGCTTGTGTAGGAGCTGCCGAAGGCTGCGATCCTGGCATTCTGACAAACACGAAAATCTTGCCCTCGTTCCCGACAGGAGTTTTTTTGATGCCCGAGATTATCGGCCACAACTACATCGGCGGTGCCCGCAGCGCCGCCGGCAGCATCACTCTGCACGGCCACGACGCCAGCACCGGCGAAGCGCTGCCCTTCTCTTTCATGCAAGCCACTGTGGAAGAAGTGGACGCCGCCGCCCAGGCCGCTGCTGCCGCTTACCCGGCCTTCCGCAATCTACCGGCAACCCGCCGTGCAGAATTTCTTGAAGCGATCGCCACGCAACTGGATGCACTGGATGATGAATTCGTCGCTCTGGTCACCCGCGAAACCGCGCTGCCGACCGGGCGCATTCAAGGCGAACGCAGTCGTACCAGCAACCAAATGCGCCTGTTCGCTCAGGTTCTGCGTCGGGGCGATTTCTATGGTGCGCGCATCGACCGCGCCTTGCCCGAACGTCTGCCATTGCCACGGGTCGACCTGCGCCAATACCGGATCGGCGTCGGCCCGGTGGCCGTGTTCGGCGCCAGTAATTTCCCGCTGGCCTTTTCCACTGCCGGCGGTGACACCGCTGCCGCCCTGGCCGCTGGGTGCCCGGTGGTGTTCAAGGCCCACAGTGGACACATGGCGACCGCCGAACACGTGGCCGATGCAATCATCCGCGCCGCCGAGCAAACCGACATGCCCACAGGTGTGTTCAACATGATCTACGGCGCGGGCGTCGGTGAAGCGCTGGTCAAGCATCCGGCGATCCGGGCCGTCGGTTTCACCGGCTCGCTGAAAGGTGGTCGCGCTCTCTGTGACATGGCCGCCGCACGGCCACAACCGATCCCGGTGTTCGCCGAAATGAGCAGCATCAACCCGGTGCTGGTATTGCCGGAAGCCCTGCTCGCGCGTGGCGAGAAAATCGCCGGTGAACTGGTGGCGTCGGTGGTCCAGGGGTGCGGTCAGTTCTGTACCAATCCGGGGTTGGTGATCGGTATGCGCTCACCCCACTTCAGCGCTTTCATCGCGCGGCTCAGTGCCTTGATGGCCGAACAACCGGCGCAAACCATGCTCAACGCCGGCACCCTCGGCAGCTACGAAAAAGGCGTGCAGGCCTTGCTCGACCATCCGAGAATAATCCGCCTGGCGGGCCAGGATCAGCACGGCAATCAAGCGTGGCCGCAACTGTTCAAGGCCGACGTCAGTCTGCTGTTCAAGGGTGATCCGCTGTTGCAGGAAGAAGTGTTCGGCCCGACCACCCTCGTCGTCGAAGTGGCCGACGAGGCCGAGTTGCGACAAGCGCTGAACAGTTTGCACGGTCAACTCACCGCCACGTTGATTGGCGAAGCACAGGACCTGAAGGAACACGCCGATCTGCTGGTACTGCTGGAGCAAAAGGTCGGCCGCGTGTTGTTCAACGGCTACCCCACTGGCGTCGAAGTCTGCAATGCCATGGTGCATGGCGGCCCCTATCCGGCGACCTCCGATGCCCGTGGCACTTCGGTCGGCAGCCTGGCCATCGAGCGCTTCCTGCGCCCGGTGTGCTACCAGAACTGCCCGGACGCCTTGCTGCCCGACGCCCTGAAAAACGCCAACCCGTTGGGCATTACGCGACTGGTTGATGGCAACATCCACCGCGAACCGGTTTAACAACACGACCTCCTGTGTGGCGAGGGGGCTTGCCCCCGTTCGGCTGCGAAGCAGTCGTAAAACCGTTATATGAAATGCAGGGGCCGCTTCGCGACCCAACGGGGGCAAGCCCCCTCGCCACAAGAGCCCGCGGCCACAGGATTTTCATCGGGCCTTCAATGCACTGAAACAACACGTCGGCCCGGGCCTACCGAACGTCAGCATCGCGCCGCTGTCACCCCAATTCGCTTTGCCGGATCAGCTTCTTGTCAATCTTCCCGACGCTGGTTTTAGGAATCTCGGCGACGAACTTGAACTGCTTGGGGATCGCCCATTTGTTGATGCGGCCACGCTCGACAAACCCTTGCAGATGCGCCTCGAGGATCTTGCGGTCGAGATATTGCCCAGGCTCGCACACCACCAGCGCCATCGGCCGTTCGCCCCATTGCTCATCGGCAATGCCCACGACCGCGACCGACATCACCGCCGCGTGTTCGCTGATCAGGCTTTCCAGTTCCAGGGAGCTGATCCACTCCCCGCCCGTCTTGATGACATCCTTGATTCGATCTTTGATTTCCACCCCGCCCAAGGCGTCGATGGAGGCCAGATCGCCGGTGTGCATCCAACCGTTGTGCCACAGCTCGGCGCCCTTTTCGGGCTCCTTCAAATAGCCTTGGGTCAGCCAGGGTGCGCGCACCACGATCTCGCCCAGAGACTCGCCATCGTGGGCAACGTCATTGCCATTGGCATCGATGATTTTCAGGTCGACCATCGGCACCGGCGTGCCAGTCTTGATGCGGGTGGCCAGTTGGGCTTGCGTGGACTGTTCGAGGTCTTCATCACGCAGATACGTCAGGCACAGCAATGGGCAGGTTTCCGACATGCCGTAACCGCTGTGTACCTGAATACCTTTGGCGCTCGCTTCGCTGGCAATTCCCAGCGTCAGTGCGCTGCCACCCAGAAGCATTTTCCAGCCATCGAAACGGGTCTGTGCCGCTTCCTCACAGCTCAGGATCATTTGCAGAATGGTCGGCACGCAGTGGGAAAAAGTGACCTTCTCCTCTCGATACAGCCTGACCAGGCTGTTGGGTTCGTAGCGGCCGGGGTACACCTGCTTGAGCCCCATCAGGGTGGCGACATAAGGCACACCCCAGGCATGCACGTGAAACATCGGGGTGATCGGCATGTACACATCATCGGAACGCAGCAACGGCAGGCCTTGATAGACGCCCAACGTGCCCACGGCATTCAAGGTGTGCAGGACCAATTGGCGGTGGGTGAAATACACGCCTTTAGGGTCGCCCGTGGTGCCGGTGGTGTAGAAAAGGGTCGCCACCGAGTTTTCATCGAAATCGGGAAAGTCATACTGGTCTGAGGCCCCGGACAACAGGTTTTCGTATTCCCCCAATACCGGTAGCGACGTATCGTTTGCCGTATCGTCCGTGAGCTGCAGGTAACCTTTGACGGTTTTGAGCTGCCCCTGAATCTGTTCAACCAGCGGCAGGAAATCATCATGCACCAGCACCAGATCGTCCTCGGCATGGTTCATGGTGAAGAGCACCTGATCCGGCGACAGACGAATGTTCACGGTGTGCAGCACCGCACCGATCATCGGTACGGCAAAAAAGCATTCCAGGTAGCGGTGGCTGTCCCAGTCGAGCAAGGCCACGGTATCACCGGCCTTGACGCCGGCAGCGGTCAAGGCATTGGCCAGCCTGCGGATCCGCTGGTTGAGGGTCTGGTAGCTGTAGCGCAGTTTGTCGGCGTAGACGATTTCCCGCCCCGGTTCGTAGCGCACGCCGGACAGCAACAATTGCTTGATCAGCAAGGGATAGGCATAGGCGCCATCGGCGGGCGGAATTATTTTTGTCGCCATCATGGTTGGGGTTTCCGGTCCTTTTTACGTGGGCTCAGAACTGCTCTGCATCCAATTGATAGAGGCATTCGCTGCCAGCCTTGGCCGACGCGCTCAACGAGTGGATGCGTGGCAGCAGACGGGCGAAGTAGAAGCGCGCGGTGGCCAGTTTGCTGGCGTAGAAATCGTCTTTGGAATGCGTGCTCATGGCAGCCTTGGCCATTCGCGTCCACATGTAGGCGTACGCGGTGTAGCCGAATACGTGCAGGTACTCGACCGACGCCGCGCCGATTTCATTCGGGTTGCCCTGGGCTCGGTCCAGCAGCCATGCGGTCAGTTCGTCGAGGGTGTCGACGGCGGCGTTCAACGGTTTAGTGAACTCACCGAGGTCAGCGCAGGCTTTGGCGGTAAAGTTGCGGATTTCCGAAGCGAACAGCCGGTACAGCGCCCCGCCGCTTCCGACTATTTTGCGCCCGGCCAAATCCAGTGACTGGATGCCGTTGGTGCCTTCGTAGATCTGGGTGATGCGCACATCGCGAACCAGTTGCTCCTGGCCCCATTCGCGAATGTAGCCGTGGCCGCCGAAGATCTGCTGGCCATGCACGGTGGTTTCCAGGCCCATGTCGGTGAGGAACGCCTTGGCCACCGGGGTCAGCAGCGATACCAGTTCCTGGGCGCGGGTGCGGGTTGCCGCGTCATCGCTGTACTTGGCGGTGTCCAGTTGCAGGGCCACGTAGCTGGAGAACGCGCGCCCGCCTTCGTTCAAGGCTTTCATGGTCAACAGCATGCGTCGTACATCCGGGTGCACGATGATCGGATCGGCAGCTTTGTCCTTGTTCTGCGCGCCGGTCGGCGAACGGCTTTGCAGGCGGTCACGGGCGTATTCGACGGCGTTCTGGTACGAACGCTCACCCAACGCCAGACCCTGGATACCCACGCCAAGGCGTTCGTAATTCATCATGGTGAACATTGCCGCCAGGCCTTTGTTTGGCGCATCGACGATCCAGCCGGTCGCCTCGTCAAAGTTCATCACACAGGTGGCGGAGGCCTTGATGCCCATCTTGTGCTCGATGGAACCGCAGGACAGCGAGTTGCGCTCACCCAGCGAGCCATCGTCATTGACCAGCACCTTGGGCACCAGAAACAGCGAAATCCCCTTGGGACCGGCCGGTGCATCCGGCAACCGGGCGAGCACCAAATGAATGATGTTTTCGGTCAGGTCGTGCTCCCCCCCGGTGATGAAAATCTTGCTGCCGCTGATCTTGAAACTGCCGTCGGCCTGAGGTTCGGCGCGGGTGCGAATCAGGCCCAGGTCCGTTCCGGCATGCGCCTCGGTCAGACACATTGAACCGGTCCAGGTGCCGGCATACATGCTCGGCAGATAGCGTTCCTTGAGCTCCTGACTGGCATGGGCATTGATCGACAGGCACGCACCGGCGGTCAGCATCGGGTACAGGCCGAACGACAGACTCGCCGAGTTGACCATCTCCTCGACCTGAGCCGAAATCGCCTTGGGCATGCCCATGCCACCGAATTGCGGATCGCCACCCACACCCACCCAACCGCCTTCGGCGAATGCCTGGTAGGCCGCGACAAAACCGTCCGGCGCCTGGACCGCGCCGTTGCTCCAGGTGCAGCCCTGCTCGTCGCTGCTGCGGTTCAACGGCGCGATAACTTCGCCACTGATTTTGCCGGCCTCTTCAAGGATCGCGGCGGCCGTTTCTTCATCGATCACCTCGGCCAGGCCAGGCAACTGGGCCCATAGCCGGGACACCTGGAAGACTTCGTTGAGTACGAAGCGCATATCGCGCAAAGGAGCTTTGTAATCAGACATGGTTGGCTTACTCGGAAGTGGTCAGGGCATGGGGCATACCCTGGCGTTGAGAGGTGTCGGTTTCAGTGGCTTGCGCCACTTGGGCTTGCGGAACGGGGTGACGCAGCAGGAAGTACGACAGGGCAGGAATCAGCACCAGCGCGCCGAGCATGTTCCACAGGAACATGAAGGTCAGCAGGATGCCCATGTCGGCCTGGAACTTGATCGGTGACCAGACCCAGCACACAACACCGGCCGCCAGAGTGATGCCCACCAGGCCCACCACCCGACCGGTAAACGACACGGCATTGCGGTAAGCCTGACTCAGCGGCAGGCCCTGGCGCTGGTAATGCAACTGCACGCTGAGCAGGTACAAGGCGTAGTCCACGCCGATGCCCACGCCCAATGCGATCACCGGCAGGGTCGCGACTTTCACGCCAATGCCCATGGCCACCATCAACGCCTCGCAAAGGATCGAGGTCAGGACCAGTGGCAACAGGGCGACCAGGGTCGCGCGCCAGCTGCGGAAGGTGATCAGGCAGAACAGCGTCACCGCCGCATAGACGTAAAGCAGCATCGTGCGATTGGCCTCGCGCACCACAATGTTGGTCGCCGCTTCAATCCCGGCCGACCCGGCCGCCAACAGGAACTGGCGATCTGCGCTGTTGTTCTCCCGGGCGAACTTTTCGGCGATGCCCACCACGGCATCCAGGGTCTCGGCCTTGTGGTCCTTGAGGAAGGTGATCACCGGCATCAGCGAACAGTCGGTGTTGAACAACTCCGGGGAGTTGACCGAGGCTTGCTGCGCGGCGTAGTTCAGCACGTCCTGATTGCGCTGGATGCTGTTGAGCTTGGGGTTGCCTTCATAAGTACCGGCGGTGATTTGCCGCACCGCGTTGACCAACGACGCCGTGGCCTGTACGCCCGAAGACTGCTGCAGCTCCCAGGCCAGACGGTCGGCGAGGACCAGCGTCTTGTAGTTCAAGCAGCCTTCCGGCGCAGTCTTGATCATCACCGCGAACAGGTCGCTGGACAGCGCGTAGTGGCTGGTGATGTAGGCGTTGTCACGGTTGTAGCGAGAGTCGGCACGCAACTCCGGTGCGCCACTTTCCAGGTCGCCGATCTTCAACTGCAAGCTGACCATGAAGCCGCCGATGCCCATCAGTGCCGCGACCAGTACCGCTCCCGTGGCCCATTTGGCCGTGGTGAAGCGATCGAGCAAGTCCCACAGTTTGCCGAAGCCTTTGTGCCCGTCTGCACGGGTGTCGATTTTCAGCGCACGCTCGGCCGCCTTGGTGCCGACGCCGACATAAGACAGCGCCACCGGCATCAGCAACAGCGAGGTGAAGATCAGCACCGCCACACCGATGCTGGCGGTGATCGCCAGATCGCGGATCACCGGAATATCGATCAGCATCAGCACCGCGAACCCGACAGCATCGGCCAGCAGCGCGGTGACGCCGGCAATGAACAGGCGGCGGAAGGTGTAGCGTGCGGCGATGAGTCTGTGGGTGCCACGGGCGATGTCTTGCATGATCCCGTTCATTTTCTGCGCCGCGTGAGACACACCAATGGCGAAGATCAGGAACGGCACCAGCACTGAATACGGATCGATTGCATAGCCCAGCCAGGCGACGATGCCCAGTTGCCAGACCACCGCGATCAGCGAGCAGCCGACCACCAGCAAGGTGCTACGCACGCATCGGGTGTAGGCGTAAATGATGATCAGTGAAGTGACGACGGCCAGGCCGAAGAACATCATCACCTGGATCAGGCCATCGATCAGGTCGCCCATCAGTTTGGCGAAACCGATCACCCGAACCTTGTATTGCCCCTTGCCCTCCTCCCCGGCCTTGCGCGCAGCGCTGTCACCGGCGAACTCGATCTTGTCGCGCAACTGCTCTTCAAGCATCTGCGAAAAGGCGTGGTAGTCGATGCGCTGACCGCTGGCCGTGGCTTTGTCCAGCAGCGGAACAATGAGCATGCTCGATTTATAGTCGCTGGCCACCAGACTGCCGACGATACCGGCGCGGGAAATGTTCTGGCGCAGCTGTTCTATTTCTTCCGGTTTGCCCTGGTAAGTATCGGGCATCACCGGGCCACCCTGGAAACCTTCCTCGGTGACTTCGGTCCAGCGCACCGCCGGGCTCCACAACGACTTCATCCAGGCACGGTCGACGCCTTCGGTGACGAACAACTGATCGTTGACCTGTTTGAGCACGTCAAGATAAGCGGGGTCGAAAATATCGCCCTGGGTGTTCTCCACCACCACCCGTACCGAGTTGCCCAAACCGCGCAGCGACTGGCGGTTTTCCAGGAAATTCTGAATGTACGGTTGGCTCTGCGGAATCATCTTTTCGAAGCTGGGGCGCAGCTCCAGGCGCGTTGCGGCCATGTAGCCCAACACCACGGTGGCCAGCGCCATCAGCAGCATGAACAACGGACGGTAGTTGAACACCAACCGCTCCAGCCGGTTGCCGGAATGGCGGTCGAAATCCCGCAGATCGCGGATCACCGGCATGGTTTCTTGTTTGATATTGCCCATGTCTGGGTACTCGCTCTAAGGGTTCGAGGGCTTATCAACGGACAGCGTCCGTGCACCACGGCTGCCAACCACCACCAGTGCACCGTCGGCGGACTGAGTGGCGCCGGTCACCGGTGTCGGTGCCTGTTGCTGAACCAGATGCAATTGCGCGCCTGTGCCCTGGCTGACCAGCATCTGCCCGCCCTGGGTGAACAAGCGGTAGTTGCCACGGCCATCGACCAGGCCGGCGGTGATGCTGACGCGCAGGCCAGTGTCCAGCGGAGTCCATCTGAGACCGCCATCGGTGCTGCGCAGCACATTGCCGCGCAAGCCATAGACGAGCACTTCCCCGGGCTTGCCGAGCACACCGAAAAAACTGCCTTGATAGGGTGTCTGCACGGCGGCGAAGCGCTGTTGGGTGTCATCCCACTTGAGCAGCAGCCCCTGCTCTCCAGCGATGTACAGCGCATCGCCAGTGGAGGCGATGGCGTTGAGGTGAAAGCCCTGCGGGTTGTCGGTGCGGTCCTGGAACGGTGTCCAGCTCTGGCCGCCGTCTTCGGTGCGCAGGATCAGGTTGAACACCCCGACCACATAACCGAGGCGCTCGTTGGCGAACCAGACATCGAGCAACGGTTTGTCGGCGCCCTGCGCCATCAGGCGCTCACCTTCGGCGACCAGCAGTGGCCATTGTTCGTTGCCCGGCTCTGCACTGGCCAACGCGCCGTAATGCTTGACCAGCAAGGCCCCGATCTCGCGGCCGTCCAGTTGCTTGCGCCAGGTCGCACCGGCGTCGTTGCTGTGCAACACCACGCCGTCACCGCCCACCGCCCAGCCTTGGGTGGCGGAAGGAAAACTCACGGCATTGAGGTCGGCACTGACCGGCACCGCTGCCTGATGCCAGTGTTTACCGGCATCATCGGAATACAGAATGTGGCCACGCTGCCCGACGGCAACCAGACGCTCGCCGGCGCGGGTCATACCCGATAGCGGGCTGTTGACGGCCAAGGCGCTGACCTTGGCCGGCAGATCCAGCACGTCGACATAAGCGGACGCCTGGCTCAGACCCTGCAACGTTGCAAGCAAGGCGCCGAGCGCCAACTGCAGATAATTTTTGTACGAACACATACCGCGTCCTCTTCGGAAAACCGCGCCGGGACACACGTCCGTGTGCCTGACGTTCCAACCTGGCGCCCGAAACGATCGGCATGCACCGACCGTCGTGCGGTCCCCTGCCTGGCAGGCAGTGGACCGCACGGACGCTTTGTCACGGTTTGCTTAGCGAATCCCGTTACCGGCCAGGGACTCAGGCGACCACTGCGCCTTGGAGAGCGGATCGATGTACTTGATGCCGCCGTAAGGACCGACCACACCGTTGATGTTGTAGGAACCACCCACCAAGTCGTAGATCATGAAGGGCGTGGAGTCCGGGATCTGCTTGTCGTAGCTCTGGCTGAGGAATGCGAAGGAGCCACGGTACAGCTGACCACGGGCGTCATATTGGTCAGAGGCCAGAGCGGTCCAGCTGTCTTCATCGAGGTAGAAGCGACGCTTCTGATAGATGTGCCGGGCGCCAGACTTGAGGTTGCCCTCCACCACCCAGACCCGGTGTTTTTCCCAGCGCACGTAATCCGGTGCCAGGTGATTGGCGGTGGTCAGCGATTTGGGGTCCTGGGCATAGGTCAGCTTGTAGGTGTTGTAGGGCACGATCATTTCCTGCTTGCCCACCAGCTTCCAGTCGTAGCGGTCCAGTGCACCGTTGAACACGAAAACATCGTCGTAGGTGCCGGCACCGGCGGTGCCAGGGTTAGGCGTATCGTAAGCCAGGTTCGGTGCCAGCTTGACCCGACGCTGGCCAGGCAAGTATTGCCAGGCACGGCGCGGTTGCTGCAGCGGGTTGGCGGCATCCTTGAGCATCACCGCTTCACCGGCCCGGCGCGCAGGGCCGGTATAGGACAACTTCATCTGGTAGTACACGTCGGCGCTGCTGATCGGCTGCGCGAGGTTTTCGTAGATCGGATAGGAAATGAACGCCAGTCCGGTGGTCGCCAGGCTCGGCACGCCAGCGGAGTCGACATTCCAGGAGTCGTACTTGGAGTTGATGTTGACCCCCTGGTAACGCAACAGGAAGTTCCACATCGCCTCGTTGCCCGACTGCGGAATCGGGAACGGCACACCGGGCAGTACGTTATCGATGGCCAGGCCGCCTTCCAGGGACTTGGCACCGGTGGCGTTTTTCACCCCATTGTCCAGCACCGCCTTGGGCAACGAGACAGTGCGGTGGGTCGGGTAGACATTGACGTGGAAACTTGGGAAACGCTTGGCCAATTCCACCGTGGTTGCACTGAGCGAGCCCTTGTACTGATCGACGTTCTTGCCGTCGATTACCAGCAACGGTTTTTCGTTGACGAAGGGATCCGGACGCATGCTGTCACCGGATTTGAAACTGGCCGGCGGCGTGGTCAAGCCACCGTCATAGGCGGGGATGGAACCATCAGCGTTCCCGGCCTTTTCGGCGCCCACCAGGGTCAGGCTGCTGCCCAATTTGGCAGCGTCCTGAGTTGAAACAGCGGCCTGTGCCTGGGCGACAAGGATCATGGCCAGCGAAGCGGCCAACACGGTTTTTGCGAATTTCATCTTGTTATTCTCCTGCTTGCATTGAGCAAATCAGTGGTGCATCAAAAAGTGGTTTTCATCGTCAGGTAAACAGCGCCACGGTCCTCAGTCGTGGCACCACCACCGGAGAAGGCCGAGTAGCCGCCGCCGTAACACGCGTAGTTTTCATTGCCGCTAAAGGCATTGGGGGTGGAACCGTCGCCGCTGCCGGCATTGGCCGCGCCGGAACTCAGACCGCTGGTGTCGCACTTGTCGGTCTTGCCGAAGGAGTCCACGTACTTCAGGTCGATGAAGTATTTGTTGTACACAACAGCACCTAGGCCCACGGCATAGTTGCCGGTGTCTTTGGCACCGCCACCGGACACCGGTGACACGCCGTCGAGACCGACGTTGATGGACATCGGTGCGTTGAGGTCGACACCGGGAAACACCTGGTACCAGGTCGGCGTGAAGTTGACCGCGATGCCCCAGTTGTCCCGGGTCGGCTGGTCGATGCCGCGATAGGTGTCCTTGCCCTTGTAGAGCGCTTCGTTCTTGCTATCGAGCTTGAGCAAGTTGCTGTAGTACAACTCGGCGAGCAGGCTGGCCGAATCGAACACCGGGGTTTTCGGGAAGGTCATCAGGCCGTTGAGCGTCCAGTGCAAGGTGTCACCGGTGGCGGCCATGCTGTCGCCCTTCTGCGGGGTGTCATAAACCACACCGGTGGCAGCCGTACGCGCCGGCAACAGGCCAAGACCCGCGCCCAGACCGAGTGGGCTGTTAGTGCTGACAACCGCCGGAATACTGGCCAACGGCATGTTGTGACGAATGTTCAGGTCCGAACCGACGCTCACCCCGCCAACGTCCTTGGACAGGCTCAGGCCAACGATCTTGATGTTGTCGGCATAGGCCATTTGATAGGTGGCGGTGCTCAGCGAGTTGAGCGTGTTGATCACCGCAGGCACTTGCCCTGCCGGCCGAGTGCCGTTGGGGTTGGCCGAACTCAGGCCTCTGGCATCCAGCCAGGCTTGCGGCAGGATTTCCGAGGTTTCGCGGTAGTAAACGCCGAGGGTGCCATCCAGCCAGGCCGGCGACCACTTGGCCATCACGCCCCAGTCTCCGCGCTTGTCTGGCGTCAGGTCGTGGCCGCGACGCACATTGGTCAACCCGTTGCAGGGCGCCAGACCACAACCCAGCGGACTGCCCGGCACCACGCCATTGGTGTTGCCCAGCAGGAACGACTGCGCACCGAAACCGACCAGATCGGAACCACCATAGTAAGTACCGGCTTCAGGCAGGCGGGCGGCATCCCAATCCAGGAAATACTGAGCGCCCACGGTCAACTCGGGATTGACGGTGAACGACATCGACAACTGGTTACGCGGAACGAACAGTTCCTTGGCTTCGGTACCGGGCGAGGCAGCCAGTTTGGCCAGGTCCAGGCCCGATTGGCCGTAACTGTTCGAGTGCACCGGGTTGAGAATGGTCTCGCCCCAGAACACGTTGTGCTGACCGGCCTTGACGCTCAGCAGCGACTCCTCGCCCACTTCGGTGCTGTAGAACACGAAGGCATCGAGGATTTCGCCGGAGGGACCGGTGTAGTAACGCTGGGCGTAGTTGCTCAGGTGCGGGCTGCCATTGCCGACATTGTCGCCGGTGACCCCGGCCAGGCGCGGATCGTTGGCAACCAGACCCGACCGTGCGTCATTGCCGTTGACGAACGGGTTGGAATTGGAACCGGTGTTCTCGTAGGCCTTGTCGTACCAACTGGCGGCGCTGACGCGAAAGCCCATGTGGTTCTGGTAGACCACATCCATTTCGGTCAACAGGTCAACACGGTTGGTGATGTTGGTCCCAGCCTTGCGGAAGTTGTAGTCGCCATCGTTGTTGTTCGGTGTCGCCAACATGCGCTTGTCGGCGCTTTCGGTGCGTACGCCGTAGTTGTACTTCACGGTGTTATCAAAACGCACGGTCCAGTCCGGGTTACCTGTGTCGAGTTCGACCGCCTGCGCGACCGGCACGGCGGCGGCCAGAATGGCCGAGGCCAACAAGGTGTAACGCGAGGGTGCGAACCCGTGACTCTTATTGTTGTGCATTGCGTTGTCTCTCCGCCTTTTTGTATTTGTTTTAAGCGCAGCCGCCCTCGCGCAACCCTTGTTTCAGGGGTTTGCGTTTTTCAGGAGTGAGGGCAAATACCGGATGGCTGGAACCAGCCGGCGCCTGAACTAGCGATCCAGTTCCAGGATGAGTGCTTCGGCTTGCGGCCAGTGGCCAAACCCTGCTGCCGGATTGAGATGACCCACCTCGCCCAGGTTGAGCAGTTCACTGCCCCAGCCTTCTGCCAGGCGAGTGGCGGCATCCAGGCTGGCGAGGTGGTCGTTGGTACTGACGGCCACCAGACTGCGGAACGGCAGTGGCCCTTTTGGTAGAGGATTCCAACCCTGGGTACGCAGGGTTTCAGCGGACGGGTAGCCTTGTGGCCAATGAGCATCGAGATCCGGAGGCGTGGTCAGCAGCGCGCCCTTGATCGGCCGACTGTGCTGCGCAGCCCAGTGCGCGACCATCAGCACACCGGCGCTGTGAGCAACCAGAATCACCGGCCCGTCGATCTGCTCCAGCTCGCGCTGAATCGCTTCGACCCGCTTGGCGCAATCGAGCTTGTCGGTTTCCAGCGGCGGCACACTGCGTACCTTGCACAGCCTTGCCTCAAGCAGCGTTTGCCAATGCTCGGCAACGTGCTCGCGCAGACCCGGTACGATCAGAACGGTTGCGGCAGTTTGCAGTTTGTCCACTTTCAACACCTTCGCTTTCTCGATGACTCGACTGGCTCTATCGCCAGGGGCTTTTTGTAGGACTGACATTAAAGAGCGCCCACCCGAGGCGCTTTTCATTGGACGTCAGGCACTTTTCTTTTCATGACAGATTTGCAGATGCTGGTGTGCCCCGACCATTGGTCGAAAAACCCCGCAGCTTCTCTGCGGGTCACTGTAATCAATGGGTGAGCGTCGATTGCTCGACAAAAACGCAGGGGCTTCTGGACAGAATCGGGCGAGCGCCCTCGACAACGTCACAACTGTTCAATTGCTGATGTGCTGGATATAGTCGCCACGCTCATCCGAATCGCAACTGGCCCAGGAAAGACCTTCGCATGCCCAAGCTTGTTCGCGCCGCTGTCTTGACCAACTACCTGGAGGTCACCCAATACCTGGGGTTCAACCCACGTGATGTGCTGGCCGGCGTCGGCCTGAGCAAAGCGCTGTTGCAAGCGCCCGAACACCGCATCCCCATTGATGCCGCCGTACGCCTGCTGGAAGATTCGGCCGCCGCCAGTGGCTGCCAGAGCTTCGGCCTGAGCATGGCCGAGTCGCGTCAGCTTTCGGACTTCGGTGTGGTCAGCCTGCTGCTCAGCCACCAGCGAACGCTGCGAGATGCCTTGCAGGTCGTGGTGCATTACCGTCATCTGATGAACGATTCATTGGCCATCTTCATTGAAGAGGCCGGCAAGATGGTGATCATTCGCGAAGAGGTGGTCACCGAATCGCCGATGCCCAGCCGGCAAGCCACTGAGCTGGCCATCGGCGTGATGTTCCGCCTGTGCGCCGCCCTGCTCGGCACCCACTGGCACCCTTACAGCGTCAACTTCACGCACCAGCCTCCCGACAACCTGCAACTGCATCGGCGCCTGTTCGGTTGCAAGCTGGAGTTCGGCAGCGAGTTCAACGGCATCGTCTGCTCCGACGCCAGCCTCGACGTGACCAACCCCAATGCCGACCCGGCCATGGCACGCTACGCGCAGAGCTACCTCGACTCGCTGCTCAGCCACGAAGGTCCTTCGATGCTGTTCGAGGTGCGCAAAGCCATCTATCTGCTGCTGCCGATGGGGCGCGCCACCATCGAGCAGATCGCCCAGACCCAGGGCATGAACGTACGCACCCTGCAACGTCGCCTGAAAGACGACGGCTGCGCCTTCAACGACCTGATCAACGACGTGCGCCGCGATCTGGTGTTGCGCTACCTGGAAAACCCGAATTATTCGTTGGGCCGAATCGCCGACATGCTCGGCTATTCGATGGCGAGCTCCTTCACACGCTGGTTCATCACCCAGTTCGGCATGCCGCCCGCCGCATGGCGCAGCGCGCAAAAGCACCCCGTCAAAGCACCGTCGGACCTGAGCACCCTGCCCGGCTCCAGCGAACCCTGAAAACGGACGCAAAACAGGCAAAAAAAAACGGCGACTGCTGGCACAGTCGCCGCAAAAGAACCGGTGTTATGACACCGGCCGAGGAGTCCCACTGCAATGTGGAGCGAGGTCCGGCCCTGTAGGAGCTGTCGAGCCTGCGAGGCTGCGATCGGCTGCGAAGCAGTCGTGAATCCGGCTGACGCGGTTTGCCTGATGCACCCCAGGTTCTGGTTTTACGACTGCTTCGCAGCCGATCGCAGCCTCGCAGGCTCGACAGCTCCTACGGGATAGCATTACGGCTGACAGTATTTTTTAACGGGCTTAAAGACCCCAGCGCAGCAACAGCAGCACCAGCACGACAAGGAACACCGTCTCCCCCACCATCAGCAGGATCGGCTTGATGCCCACCGCCGCCAGCTCCTTGAGTTGGGTCTTCATGCCCAGGGCGCTGATGGAAACCACCAGGCACCAGCGCGACAAGTCATTGACCGATCCCTGCACCACCGGGGCTATCCAGCCGGTGCTGTTGATACAGGCCAGAATCAGAAATCCGACGGCGAACCATGGCAGCAGCGGCGGCCGTTTGCCGGCCGGGTCGGCGCCTTGCATGCGGGTAATCATCGCGGCGCAGACAATCACGGGCAGCAGCATGGCAACCCGCATCAGCTTGATTACCGTGGCCGTATCGCCGGTCTCGGTCGACATGCTGTAACCGGCGCCGACCACCTGCGCGACATCGTGGATGGTCGCCCCCAAGAACACGCCCGCCACTTGCGGCGACAACGACAGCCAGTTGGCAATCATCGGGTACACGATCATCGCCAGGGTCGACAGCGCCGACACCCCGATCACCGTGAATAACGTTGCGCGTTCTTTCTGCGGATGGTTCGGCAATGCCGCCGCCAGCGCCAACGCCGCCGACGCACCACAAATCGCAGTGGCCCCACCGGTGAGCATGCCGAACAAACGCTGGAACCCTAGCGCCTTCGCCGCGATCACCGAGACGCCGATCGTCACCACCACCACAATCACCACCAGCGCCACAGGCTTCCAGCCCAGCGCGGCAATCTGTTCGAGGGTGATGCGCATGCCCAACAACGCCACGCCAATGCGCAACACCGTACGTGCCGTGAATTCGATGCCAGCCTTGCAGGCGCCGTCACCGGCCAGAAAGTTCAGCGCCATGCCCAGCAACAACGCGAACAGCATCACCGGCGCGCCGTAATGCTCGGACAAAAAGGACGCAGCCGCCGCCACGATCAGGCTGACGACAAAACCCGGCGCCAGTTCGCGCGTTCGGCTGTGGATACGGGTGAGAGCGATAGTGCTCATGGCACGGACTCCTCGGGAACGATGACGATGAATGCCTGGCCGTCGATGATCTCGACCGGGTAGTTGGCGACTTTGAGCTGGGTTGAATTGAGCAAGTACCCGCTGCGCAGATCAAAGCGCAGGCCATGGGCGCAGCACTGAATCACCCGCCCCTCAAGACGCCCGCCACACAGCGAGGCGCCCTGATGCGGGCAACTGTCGTCAATGGCGAACAGATCACCTTCGACGTTGAATAACGCCAGGCTTTTGCCATCGAATTCGAACAGCGCACGACCACCCGCCTGCGGGAGTTTTCCGGCAGGCACGGGAATACGAAGACTCATGCCGGTTGCCGCTTGCGAGCACTTTCAACCAAGGCTTCGCACATGGCATCAAGCAACGCTTCGGCGGGCTGTGCGCCCACCAATGTCAGGCGACGGTCGAATTGAAAACTGGGCACGCCGCTGGCCGCTCCCGCCTCGTTGCCGACGTAAGGATCGCCGTCACCTTGCAGGAAGGAGGCCATCGCCGCAGCGTTGAAGCCACACGAGCGGGCGATGACCAGCAAGGTGTCCGGGCAGCCAAGATTTTCGCCAAACTGGAAATAAGCCGCGAACAAACGCTCCAGCAACACATCGCATTGGGCGCTATTGCCCAGCGCCCTCGCCCGCTCCAGCAAGCGATGGGCGTCGGCGGTATTGGGCATGTTGGGAATACGGCTCAAATCGATGGGCACACCCACCGCCATCGCCGCCTGCTGCACCTGGGCCTGGCGCATCGCTACCGCTTCAGGACTGCCCAGACGCTTGAGGTAAAAATCGGCGAAGGGTTCACCCTGTGCCGGCAGCTGTGGTAGCAATTGCACCCCGTGCCACACCGTGGTGATCTCCACGTCGGGTTGCTGCACGCGCAGCAGGTCTTGCGCGCGCTCCAGTTGACGCTTGCCAATCAGGCACCACGGGCAGATGAAATCGAAAAACACATCAATACGTAAACGACCACTCACAACTTCACCTCTAACGCCGCTTTGCCAATCGAATCGAGGACTTGCTCGCCCTTAAGCCGGGCAATGTCCTTGTGGTAATGACACTTGGCATAAAAGAACACGGCCGCAGCCGCGATGCTGACCAGTGGCACCAGCTGGAAAGCAGCCTGCAAGCCGATAAGGTCGGACACCCTGCCGGTGATGAACGGCCCAGGCGCCAGCCCCAGCATATTGTTGGCCAAGGTCAGCGTGGCGAAGGCCGTGCCATGCACCGAGTAATGGGTCAGGTTGGCAACCATGGCTCCGCAAGGGCCGGTCGTGCCGGCGGCAATCAACATGCCCAGGCAGATCAGCACCAATTGCCCAGGCCCCGCCGGCAGAGCGAACGCCGCCGACAACAGCAGACAACTGCCCAGGCAATAGGCAATGGCCAAAGCGACTTTGCGCTCCGGCGAATGGCGACACAGTCGATCACTGAGCATGCCGCACAGGATCATCCCCGCACCGCTGCACAGCACGATGATCGCCGCGAGGCCACCAGCCTTGTCGGTGGCCATGTCGTAATAACGATTGAGGTAACTGGGCATCCACACAATGACGGTGCCGCCGACGAACAGTTGCAAGCCACTGCCGATGTAGGCAGCGATCACCGATCGGCTGGAAAACAACGTACGCAACGGACGCTTGACCGCGGCAGCTGCCTTGTTCGCCGCCTGAGCGGTACGTTGCGGCGCAATGCGTGCTTCCTTGACGATGACCGGGTAAAGCACCGCCAGCAGCAGGCCAAACAGCGCCATGCCGGCAAACGACCAGCGCCAGCCAAGCTTGGCGGCGATTGCACCGCCCAGCGCCATCCCTAACACCGAACCGAACATGCCGCCCGCCATGAACGCACTGGCCAGGGTTGCACGCATGTGTTTTGGAAACACCGAGATCACCACGGCGATGCCGACGCTGCCGTACGCCGCTTCGCCGACGCCGACCATGAACCGTGCAATGAACATCTGCTGATAGTCCTGCGCCAATGCGCAGCCCAGCGTCGCCAGGCTCCACAGCAAAGCCATCAGCGCCAGGCTCTTGACCCGGCCGAAGCGATCCGCCAGCAATGACAGGGGAATGGTCAGCAGCCCCACCATCAGGGCGACAATGCCACTGAGCAGGCCGAGCTGGCCGTCGCTCAGGGCCCATTCGCCCTTGAGCATCGGGAACACCGCGTTCAGCACCTGACGCGACATGTAATCGGAAATCAACAAACCGAATGTCAGTGCAAAGACGATCCAGGCGTACTTGCGCGCAACGCCGACGCCACTGCAGTCATCATCGTCTGCGGCGATTGGGTGAAAGGCCATGCAGCCTCCTCAAAGCTTCGTTTTATTGTTGTTATCAAGCGTGTTGCAGTGCAGCGAGCGGGAGGCCATTGCCCCCCGCTGCGTCTGCCGATCAGCCGCGTTGCGGCACACCTTTCTGCCCGGCCTTGCGGTTGGGGGCCATGCCATTGGCCAACAGGGTTTCTTCGATGCTTTGGTACTGCACACCGATGCGGTAGATCTCACGGGCTTCTTTACCCGTGGCGATTTCGCGACCCAGTTCATGGGCGATGCGTACGGTTTGCTTGATCTGCGCAACCGAGCCGAAACGATCGCCCTTGTGATCAATAATAGTGTCTTCATTGCCCACACGCGGGTGCATACCCATGGCCATCGACATGGTGTTGAACGGCATGACGTTTTTGAGCAGCGACTCGGAGGTCAGGGTGCAACCGTCTGGCGCGCGGTGGATGAAGTTGAAGAAGTTGAACGGATTGGGGCCATCGAAACCGCCGCCGATACCGATCCAGGTCAGGTTCAACGGGCCCTTGTAGACGCCCCTGCGCACCAGACGCTCGAGGGTTTCCATGGCATGCATGCCGGTCAGCTGGAAATGCGGCTGGATGCCGTTGTCCATCAGACGCTTGAGGTGTTCGGCGACCCAGGCCGGGCCGGCCGGTACGGTCATTTCGCTGTACGCTGCCTGATAGGCAGGATTGGCCAGGGACGTGCCTTCCAGGTATTCCGGGTACAGCAGCTCCATGATGTTCATCTGGGTGGTGTTGATGGCCACCGTGACCTGATCCGGTTTTGGCGTCAGCTCGGCCAACATGTGCCGGGTATCGTCAGACAGCCATTTGGCGGCTTCACCATCGCTTTCGGGGGCAAAGGAAATCGAGCCACCGACCTGGATAATCATGTCCGGCACGGCTTCACGCACACCGGCGATCAATTCGTTGAACTTGGACAGACGCTTGGAACCCTTGCCGTCCAATTCACGCACGTGCAGGTGCAATACCGTTGCGCCCGCCTCATAACACTCAACCGCCTTCTGCACCTGCTCGTCCATGGTCAGCGGGATGTCTTCGGGAAAGTCTTCCGGCATCCACTCGGGGCCATACGGGGCCACGGTGATCACCACCTTTTCCATGTTTTCCGGGTGCAGGGAATCGTCGAAGAATTGCATGAGTTACTCCTATTCTTATGATTGTTCCGCCCACCCGGGATCGTGCCGGGCAGGCGTGTTTACGAGTGCGAATGCAGTGGCGGTCGATCAGTAAGTCTTGTCGCCGATGATGCCGGCGCGTTCCATCTTGCGATGGCACGGCGGGTAGTCCATGACGGCGTAGTGCTGGGTACTGCGGTTGTCCCAGATGGCGATGCTGTTGGGTTTCCAGCGCCAGCGCACCTGATACTCGGGGATGTAGGCTTGGCTGATCAGGTAACGCAGCAGCTCACCTGCGCCCGGGTTGGCGTCCTGGCCGAAGCGCACCCGCTCGGGGGTATGGTAGTTGCTCAAGTGCGTCGTGAAGGCGTTGACGAACAGCACCTTTTCCCCGGTTTCGGGATGGGTACGCACCACCGGGTGCTCGGCATCCGGGTACATCGCCTTGAGCGCCAGACGCTTTTCGATCGGCATGGCGGCACCGAAACTCGCTTCGATGCTATGGCGCGCGCGCAGGTCGGCGATCTTCACCTTCACGTCTTCGGGCAAGCGCGCATAGGCCTCGACCATGTTGGCCCACATGGTGTCGCCGCCCACCGGAGGGCACTCTACGCAACGCAGCACGCAGCCCATCGGCGGCGCCTCGCGCCAGGTCGCGTCGGTGTGCCAGGCGTTTTCGTAGCGGTCCATCGGCTGGTCTGGATTCTTGTAGATGCGCACCAGCCCGGGATGATCCGGATCACTGCCGGCCACCGGATGATCCTCCAGTTCGCCAAAGCGCCGGGCGAATGCCACATGCTCGTCGCGTGTGATGTCCTGATCACGCAGGAACACCACCCGATGCTTGAGCAGCTGAGCACGAATCTCGGCAAAAAGACCATCGTCATGGACCGCATCGGCGAGGTTGACGCCCACCAATTCCGCGCCAATGTTGCAGGTCAATTGTTCGACTTTCATGGCAGACAACTCCCTTAAATGACGAAAATCGATGAGCCCGTGGTTTTGCGTGATTCCAGGTCGCGATGGGCCTGCACGGCATCCTGCAAAGCATAGTGCTGGTTGATCTCGATCTTGATCCGGCCGCTGCCGACATGATCGAACAATTCGCCCGCCAACGCGGCTTTTTCCGCCGGATCGGCGATGTAATCGGCCAGGGCCGGACGGGTCAGGAACAGCGAGCCTTTCATCGCCAGCAATACCGGATCGAAAGCCGGGATAGGGCCGGATGCCGTGCCGACGCACACCATCAAACCGCGACGCTTGAGCGAGTCCAGGGAACCCATGAAAGTGTTCTTGCCGACACTGTCGAACACCACGTTGACCCCTACACCGTCCGTCAGTTCGCGAACGCGCTGGGCGACGTCTTCATGGCTGTAATTGATGACATGCTCGCAGCCATGGGCCCGGGCAATTTCACCCTTTGCCTCGGTGGACACGGTGCCAATGACGTTCAGACCGAGCAGCTTGGCCCACTGTGAAACAATCAGGCCCACACCACCGGCAGCGGCGTGCAACAGAATGCTGTCGCCGGCCTTGAAATCATAAATGCGTCGCATCAGGTACGAGGACGTCAAGCCGCGCATGGTCATGGCTGCGGCAGTCTCGAAACTGATGGTTTCCGGCAATTTGATCAGCGGCGCGGCCGGGATCAGACGCTCGGTGCTGTAGGCGCCCAACGTATTGAGAAAACCGGTGTAGGTGACGCGATCACCCACTTGTACGTTGGTCACCCCTGCGCCGATGGCCTGGACCACACCGGACGCTTCAACCCCCATGCCGTTGGGCATCGAGATCGGGTAAGTGCCGTTGCGAAAGTAGGTGTCGGCATAGTTCAGGCCAACCGCCACATGACGAAGACGAACCTGGCCTGGACCGGGATCGCCGACTTCGACCTCTTCATAACGAAGGACTTCGGGACCACCGGTTTCGTAGAAGCGTACGGCTTTGGCCATTTTTCTTATTCTCCAGTCTCAAGTTGGGCGTGCTGCGTCGAATTGCGCTGATTGGACTGTAGGACGCCGTCTGGTGAGTCGCTTCTCATCAGGCGACAATGGCTTTTCATTTCATGACAGGGCGCGTTGCACCAACGCCTGCGATGGATGACTTATCCCGTGCCTCTCGATACCCTGCGGGACCCCGCGACCCCCACCTCATTCCTGCCCAGCCACAGTACCTACGACGCGTTGATCATGTTTTCCATGCGCGGCGTGTTCTGGGCGCCCATGGGTGAAGGCCATTTCCCTGGCCAGCAAGGCTACAACTATGTCTTCAGCTTGATGAGCCTGTTGGCCATTCTTGGATTCATGGTGTCCAGCGTGTTGTATAAGAGCGTGCGGAATAAATCGGTGGCAATGGGTGGGGTGGGTGCGGTGCAAAGCTGATCGGGGTCGCCCTCATTGAACAGGCCAAGGCCTTTCGATGGAGCTCTCACCCTGGACTTGAAATCGTTGAGGGTTGCGACTATCAGTGAGGTTCAATCCTTCGAGGGCAATAACATGCCAACGACTGAAGAATCGATAATTGCAGCAGCAAGACTGCGCGCCGCCTACCGGGGAGAAAACGAGGCGCTGGCTGCTGCTTCAGCGCTTGAGGCACTGGCAGTGCTGAAAAAAACGTTAAAGGGAGATAAGTACCAAGAGGCGCTCGAAAGACTGTATATCGAGTATTCAACCTCTTGATCCACCTGTGCCGCCTTTAGCGGCGGCACATTGTTCACTTATTGAGGACAGTTTGAACTCGCATCTCCCCTGACGCCCGCTGCACTGGCGACTATCAGCGCCACTACACAGGCAACCAACAAGAACAGAGCAAAAGCACCCATCACATGCAAGTAAGGAAGTACGTGATTCCACGCTCGAGCTACCCCCAGGAAAGCAGCAAATAGCCAGCTGCTCATAGAGAGAGCGCCCAAGAGAGCAAGCCGAGTGCGGGCGGAGTTGTGTAACAAGACAAAAGGACCCTTCTGCAGCAGCGGGAAACCGATCCGATGCAACAAAGCGCCATTGAGGCTAAGCAGTGCGACAACACTCACCTTGGCCCAGAGCTTTTGATTGAGCAGATACGCACTCCCCTCATAAAGGTAACCCTGTAGCACCAGCAGCAAGCCACTTCCCCAAAGCGCCAATAGCGCGAGCATGACGATTTTTTGGGTCTCGTCGAGATACTCACGCTGCATTTCACTCAACACATCCTTGCGCCAGCTCCATAGCTTTTGATCCGCCTGTAACACCCTCCCCAGAGCAATACAGGTGGCAATCAGATGACCATACACGAGTAGCATTTTGAGCATTACCTTGACCTTATTTTTATGTGGGCAATGCACTCCCTCGCACCCTTGATATGAAACTAAATGATACAGATTCATATTTGTATCAACAAGTTACACAGCCAGCCATCCATCTGGAAGCGGCTGTTTTTGTGGGGGTTTTCCTAGCCTGCTTGTTGGTCAACTCATCTCGAGTGGATGAAATTTTGAAAGCCCGCCGCCGCATCAAACGATGTGGACACCGTCTCTGCTAAAATCTTGCCCGGCCCGCCCAGGCTTTTTGCAGCCCGCCAAAATACAAAAGCCCAGCACTAGACTGGGCTTTTAGATGAGCGAGGATCGCTTATCAAACCACTCAAAGGATGAACACGATGAGCCGCACTAGCCATATCTGTCTGATGGCAACCTATAACGAGTGGATGAGTGCCAAGGTCTATGAAGCAGCCAGGGGCTTGTCCGATGAAGTGCTCTCGGCGGACAGGAAAGCTTTTTTTGGCTCTATTCTCGGGACTCTGAACCACTTAGCGGTCGGAGATACGATCTGGCTGAAGCGATTCGCCAAGCACCCAACGAACCACTTGGCACTGGAGCCGGTGAGGCAGCTTCCTGATCTGAAAAGCCTCGATCAATTGTTGTTCTCTAATATTCGAGAGCTCTCAGCGTATCGAGAATGGCTCGACCGAATAATCATCAAATGGGCTCAATCCATTACGGAGTCCGATTTAGATAGCCCCTTCAATTATGCAAACATGAAGGGTGTAGTGTCCGCTAAGGATTTTTACAGCCTGGTCATGCATTTTTTTAACCATCAGACCCATCATCGCGGCCAAGTTACAACTCTGCTTTCGCAGGCGGGGGTCGACGTAGGCGATACGGATCTAGTCGTTTTGATTCCATCCGAGTCCTGCACTTAGCAAAAAAACAGCATTTAGACTGGGCTTTTCACGTCAGGACATACGGAGTTTCAGGCCACCATCCCTATCAAAATCCGCATGTTCATTGTCCGCTCCCCTGCTTTTGATTTGTCTGCTGCCTCTTTCTATGAGCATCAAAGCACAGGACCCGAAAGAAAGTGGAAAACTGCTTCACTGAGGCCTCCTTACCCTCCTTTGTTTCCTCCACTGGATAAAGCTCAGCAGCAGAGAACATTGTCTTGGTCAGTCCTGTTTCATCTTTAATCGGATCGTAGTCGGGGATTAGCGACTTAGTCTTTTCAATGGGAAGCTCGTACTGCCTGCCATGCATTATGTAAGCTGCCGTCAAAGCAGGCTGCTCGCACCCGCCCGGCACCCCTGAAATCCTGATGGTTTCCGCTCCCGCATGCAAAGACAGAAGCATCAATGCCAAAGTCGGAACGCCTACTACTCTCACAAAAAACCGCATGATTCTTTCTCGCCCGGAAAGTGGGGACCGTAGCATTTTCCTTTACTTGGATCGGATCACGATCGTAGATGCGAGCATGTCACCAAGCCGTTTTCGTGAGCCAAAGAAAATAAATATCCAGTCAAAAATGTTCAGAAACGGCGTAGTGATGTTGCGCATAAAAGATTGATAGAGATTGCAGTTAAGGTAGCTCTGCTCATCAATCACGGACATCCCCAGCAGCTTTTTACCCAAGCTTTGACCGTTGGGCATTGCATCGGAAAACAGGTAATACGCAGCACCTGCGCCTAAAGCCAGAAGGCCGACCACGGTTGGCGGCTTTTCGGTCACGGATGGCGGCATTACTTACACGCTTTTGCGAACTGCTACCCAAGACTAGCGCTGACATTGGAGAGTCCTATCGTTGTACATACCCTTGGTCAGAATTGATCTCACATACTCATAACGGGCAGCACACCCTAGTGCAGCTTCGATGAGCTGGTGGACTGGCTTGGTTCCGTCGTATTGAATGCGGAGCCATGTAAGGGCGAAGGTCAGCCCAATAGCTAAATCGTTCTCTCAGGCTGTCAGTACCAATAGAAGACCGGCAGCATCACCAGTCATACCCGGGCGCTGAGCTTGGACATTTGATTGAAGCTGCGAACACGGTGTCAGCAAGCGACTCGCGTGGACCGGTGTTGACCATTTTGAGGAGGAAGCAGGCGTGAGAAATCGAGAAGTTACGCAAATGTCACGCGCATGAAAAAGGCCAATGCTGTGAACATTGGCCTAATTCATTGAATAATATGGTCGGGGGACGGAGTGATTCGAACACTCGACCCCTAGCACCCCATGCTAGTGCGCTACCGGACTGCGCTACGCCCCGACTAGGCGTTGACTCTGTTCCTCATCTCGAGGAACGCTCAAGAATATATCGCAAGCTTTTGAAAACTGGAAGTATTTAAAAGCAGGAATTTATTTCTTGAGAACCACCAGCACATCTTCCAGCTCGGCGATCATCTGGCGGATCATTTGTTTGTATTGGGTGGTGTCGTCTTTGGCTTCATCGCCGGACAAACGCAAGCGTGCGCCGCCGATGGTAAACCCCTGATCGTAAAGAAGCGCGCGGATCTGCCGGATCATCAGCACGTCCTGGCGCTGATAATACCGACGGTTTCCGCGGCGTTTGACGGGGTTGAGTTGAGGAAACTCCTGCTCCCAGTAGCGCAGCACGTGCGGTTTTACGGCACATAGCTCGCTGACTTCACCAATGGTGAAGTAGCGTTTGCCCGGGATGACGGGTAGCTCGTCGTTATGACTTGGTTCCAGCATAAGCCTCAACTCGGGCCTTCAACTTCTGCCCTGGACGAAAGGTGACCACACGGCGAGCCGTGATCGGGATTTCTTCTCCCGTTTTCGGATTGCGGCCAGGCCGCTGGCGTTTGTCCCGAAGGTCGAAATTGCCGAAACCGGACAATTTGACTTGTTCGTTGTCTTCAAGAGCGTGCCTGATTTCTTCAAAAAACAGTTCGACCAATTCCTTGGCCTCCCGCTTGTTCAGGCCCAACTCTTCATACAGACGTTCCGCCATCTCAGCTTTCGTCAAAGCCCCCATACGTCACTTCCTTAACGTGGCGTTCAACCTTTGTTCGAGCGAGGTGAGGATGTTTTGCGTCGTGGTATTCACCTCATCGTCATTAAGAGTGCGCGATGGATGCTGCCAGGTCAAGCCAACTGCAAGGCTTTTTCTATGCGGATCAATACCTTTACCCTGATACACGTCAAATAGCCTGAGGTCTGTCAGCCATTCACCTGCATTTTCACGGATTACGTCCAGTATGGCAGTGGCCGCAACGTCTTTATCCGCCAGCAGTGCAAGGTCACGACGCACTTCAGGAAAGCGCGATAACTCCTGGAATTTAGGCATTTTGCCCAACGCCACTTCGGCCAGAACCAGCTCGAATACGAAGACCGGACGGTCGAGACCGAGGGTTTTCGACAATTCAGGGTGGATCGCGCCAACGAAACCTACCAAACGACCTTCACGTTCGATGCGCGCGGTTTGGCCCGGGTGCAACGCAGGGTGTTTGCCCGGCACGAACGTGAACGAATCCAGCGCACCGGCGAAGCCCAGTACCGCTTCCACATCGGCTTTGACGTCGAAGAAGTCCACGACATCGCGACCTTGCGCCCAGCCTTCCGGCAGACGGCTACCGCACACCACACCCGCCAGCATCGGCTCTTGCTTCAAGCCTTCCAGCTGACCGACGAAGCGCAGGCCGCTTTCGAACAGACGGACGCGATCCTGCTGACGGTTCAGGTTGTGCTGAAGCGCCTTGACCAGACCAGGCCACAGGGACGAACGCATGGCAGCCATGTCATTGGAAATCGGGTTGGCCAGCAGCAGCGGCTCGACACCCGGATTAAACAACTCGAATTGTTTCGGATCGATGAAGCTGTAAGTGATCGCTTCCTGATAACCACGAGCCACCAGCAGACGACGCAGTTCAGGCAGATCGCTGCGTGCTTCGGCCTTGGCTTGCGGCGCCAGACGGGCTTGCGGGTAGCGAACCGGTAGACGGTTGTAACCGTACAGACGGGCCAGCTCTTCAATCAGGTCGACTTCCAGGCTGATATCGAAGCGGAAGCTTGGCACTTCTACGCGCCACTGCCCTGCCCCATCGGCGGTAATGGTCAGGCCCAAAGCGCTGAGCAGACGCTCGACTTCGGCCGAATCCATCTCCATGCCCAGCATCTGGGTGATGCGCAGGGCACGCAGGGTGATCGGCGCGATCGACGGCAGGTGCTGCTGGCTGACGGTTTCGATGATCGGACCGGCTTCGCCACCGGTGATGTCCAGCAGCAGGCCAGTGGCGCGCTCCATGGCTTCACGGGCCAGCTTCCAGTCCACGCCACGCTCGTAGCGGTGCGAGGCATCTGTGTGCAGGCCGTAGGAACGAGCCTTGCCAGCGACGGCAATCTGGTCGAAGAACGCGCTTTCCAGGAAAATATCGCGAGTGGTCGCGGTGTTGACGCCGCTGTGTTCGCCCCCCATGACGCCGGCGATAGCCAAGGCACGGGTGTGGTCTGCAATCACCAGCGTATCGCTACGCAGGCTGACTTCCTGACCATCAAGCAGAACCAGCTTCTCGCCTTCTTCGGCCATGCGTACGCGGATGCCGCCATTGATTTCGGCGAGATCGAACGCGTGCAGCGGTTGACCCAGTTCCAGCATCACATAGTTGGTGATGTCGACGGCGGCGTCGATGCTGCGCACATCGGCGCGACGCAGGCGCTCGACCATCCACAGCGGCGTAGGCTTGGACAGGTCGACGTTACGGATCACGCGCCCCAGGTAACGCGGGCACGCGGCTGGCGCGAGGACTTCAACTGAACGCACTTCGTCGTGCACAGCGGGAACGCTGGCAATCGCCGGGCGCACGACCTGGGCAGCATAAAGCGCACCGACTTCGCGGGCCAGACCGGCCAGCGACAGACAGTCACCGCGGTTCGGGGTCAGATCGACCTCGATGCTGGCGTCATCAAGGCTCAGGTACTCACGAATGTCCTGACCGACCGGCGCATCGGCCGGTAATTCCATCAGGCCATCGTTGCCTTCGCCGATTTGCAGCTCGGCTTGGGAGCACAGCATGCCGTTGGACTCAACGCCACGCAGCTTGGCTTTCTTGATTTTGAAGTCGCCTGGCAGTTCGGCACCGATCATGGCGAACGGGATCTTCAGGCCCGGGCGCACGTTTGGCGCACCGCACACGACCTGGAAAGTCTCCGAGCCATTGCTGACCTGGCAAACACGCAATTTGTCGGCGTCCGGGTGTTGCTCGGTGCTCAGCACCTCGCCCACCACCACGCCACTGAATTCACCGGCGGCCGGCGTAACGCTATCGACCTCAAGACCGGCCATCGACAGACGAGCAACCAGCTCGTCGCGACTTACCTGCGGGCTTACCCAGCCACGCAGCCATTGTTCACTGAATTTCATCCTGCTCTCCTAAGAATTCGTTACGACTAGCGAAATTGCGCGAGGAACCGCAAGTCGTTGTCGAAGAACAGACGCAAGTCGTTCACGCCGTAACGCAGCATGGCCAGACGCTCAACGCCCATGCCGAAGGCAAAGCCCGAAAACTCTTCCGGGTCGATCCCGGACATGCGCAGCACGTTCGGGTGAACCATGCCGCAGCCCATGACTTCCAGCCAGCCAGTCTGCTTGCAGACACGGCAACCTTTACCGCTGCACATCACGCATTCCATGTCGACTTCGGCGGAAGGCTCGGTGAAAGGGAAGTACGAAGGACGGAAACGCACGGCCAGTTCTTTTTCGAAGAACACGCGCAGGAACTCTTCGATGGTGCCTTTCAGGTCGGCGAAGTTGATATCGCGATCGACCAGCAGGCCTTCGACCTGGTGGAACATCGGGGAGTGAGTGATATCGGAGTCGCTACGGTACACACGGCCTGGGCAGACGATGCGGATCGGCGGCTGTTTCGATTCCATGGTGCGGACCTGTACCGGAGAGGTATGGGTGCGCAGCAACATGTTGGCATTGAAATAGAAGGTGTCATGCATCGACCGGGCCGGGTGATGGCCTGGGATGTTGAGCGCTTCAAAGTTGTGGTAATCGTCTTCGACCTCAGGGCCTTCGGCGATGCCGTAGCCGATGTGGGTGAAGAACTGTTCGATACGTTCCAGAGTGCGAGTAACCGGATGCAGACCACCGGAGGTCTGGCCACGGCCAGGCAGGGTCACGTCAATGGACTCGGCGGACAGTTTGGCGGCCAGGTCGGCCTCTTCAAACAGTGCCTTGCGCGCATTGAGAACCTCTGTGACACGCTCCTTGGCAACGTTGATCAGTGCGCCGACTTGTGGGCGCTCTTCTGCTGGCAAATTCCCCAGGGTCTTCATCACCTGAGTCAATTCGCCCTTTTTGCCAAGGTAGTGAACCCGGATTTGCTCCAGGGCATTGATATCTTCAGCGCTTTGCACAGCCTCTAGTGCTTGAGAGACGAGCGCATCCAGGTTTTCCATGTACAGACTCCAGATACAAAATAGGGGAAGAGCTTGAAGGCTCTTCCCCTATTTATGACGTTTAACACCTGGCCCCACAGAGGTGAGGCCGGGTGACTGTCGGGGGTACTTAAGCCAAGGTGGCTTTAGCTTTCTCGACAATCGCAGCAAACGCCGCTTTTTCGTTCACTGCCAGATCAGCCAGAACCTTACGGTCGATCTCGATGGACGCTTTTTTCAGGCCGGCGATGAAACGGCTGTAGGACAGACCGTTGATACGTGCACCAGCGTTGATACGAGCGATCCACAGAGCGCGGAACTGACGTTTTTTCTGACGACGGTCACGGTAGGCGTATTGGCCTGCCTTGATTACCGCTTGCTTGGCAACACGGAATACGCGCGAGCGAGCGCCGTAGTAGCCTTTAGCAAGTTTCAGAATTTTTTTGTGACGTTTACGGGCAATGACGCCACGCTTTACACGAGCCATGAGTTACTTCCTCTATTCTTGACTAAAATTAACGAAGGCGCAGCATGCGCTCGACTTTTGCCACGTCAGACGGATGCAGCAAGCTGCTACCGCGCAGTTGACGCTTACGCTTGGTCGACATTTTAGTCAGGATGTGGCTCTTGAAAGCGTGCTTGTGCTTGATACCGTTAGCAGTTTTCAAAAACCGCTTAGCAGCACCACTTTTAGTTTTCATTTTTGGCATGTTCGGATACTCCGCATTCAGTTGATAAACATAATCAGAAGGCCTGCCGTGCCCTATTGATTACTTCTTCTTTTTCGGGGCGATGACCATGATCAGCTGGCGTCCTTCCATCTTAGGATGCTGTTCGACCGAACCGTACTCGAGCAAGTCACCTTCAACTCGCTTGAGGAGTTCCATCCCCAGCTCCTGGTGGGCCATCTCACGGCCGCGGAATCGCAAGGATACCTTGGCCCTGTCCCCATCACTCAGGAAACGTACCAGGTTGCGCAGTTTTACCTGGTAATCCCCTTCCTCCGTCCCTGGACGAAACTTGATTTCTTTAACCTGAATCTGCTTCTGGTTTTTCTTGGCCGCGGCAATCTGCTTCTTCTTCTCGAAGATCGATTTGCCGTAGTCCATCAGTTTGCAAACAGGGGGTACTGCATCGGCGGAAATTTCCACCAAATCCAGTTTGGCCTCTTCAGCCTTAAGAAGCGCGTCTTCAATTGACACAATCCCAAGCTGTTCACCTTCAGCTCCAATTAACCGAACCTCGCGTGCCGAGATATTCTCGTTGATCGGGGCTTTCGGTGCAGCTCGTTTATCTTGTCTCATTTCACGCTTAATAATAATTACTCCGAATCTGGGCGACCACGCCGGGAAACCGCTTGCGCGAGAAACTCAGCGAACTGGGCGACGGGCATCGAGCCCAGGTCAGCACCTTCACGAGTACGCACAGCGACAGTCTGCATCTCGACTTCCCGATCTCCGATAACCAAGAGATAGGGAACCTTGAGCAAAGTATGCTCGCGGATTTTAAAGCCGATCTTTTCATTTCTCAAGTCAGACTTGGCACGAAATCCGCTTTCATTGAGGGTTTTTTCAACCTCTGCGGCAAAATCAGCCTGTTTATCAGTGATATTCATGATCACTGCCTGGGTCGGAGCCAGCCACGCAGGGAATGCACCCTCGTAGTGCTCGATCAGGATTCCGACGAAACGTTCGAAGGAGCCCAGGATCGCCCGGTGCAACATAACCGGGTGCTTGCGACTGTTGTCTTCAGAGACGTATTCGGCTCCCAGACGGACAGGCAGGTTAAAATCGAGCTGAAGGGTACCACATTGCCAGACGCGTCCGAGGCAATCTTTCAGCGAGAACTCGATCTTCGGACCGTAGAACGCACCCTCGCCCGGCTGCAGATCGTATGGCAAGCCAGCACTATCAAGGGCTGCAGCCAGTGCAGCTTCGGCGCGATCCCACAACTCGTCGGAACCGACGCGTTTTTCCGGACGAGTGGACAGCTTCATCTCGACGTCTTTGAAACCGAAGTCGGCATAGACTTCCATGGTCAGCTTGATGAACGCAGCGGATTCGGCCTGCATCTGCTCTTCAGTACAGAAGATGTGAGCATCGTCCTGAGTGAAGGCGCGAACGCGCATGATGCCGTGCAGTGCACCCGACGGCTCGTTACGGTGGCAGGCACCGAACTCGGCCAGACGCATCGGCAGCTCGCGGTAGCTTTTCAGGCCCTGATTGAACACCTGCACGTGGCACGGGCAGTTCATCGGCTTGATGGCGTAGTCGCGGTTTTCCGACTGAGTGGTAAACATGTTGTCGGCGTAGTTGGCCCAGTGCCCGGATTTCTCCCACAGGCTGCGGTCAACGACTTGTGGAGTTTTAATTTCCAGATAGCCGTTGTCGCGCTGAACCTTGCGCATGTACTGCTCGAGCACCTGGTACAGAGTCCAGCCGTTCGGGTGCCAGAACACCATGCCCGGCGACTCTTCCTGGGTATGGAACAGGCCCAGACGCTTGCCGATCTTGCGGTGATCGCGCTTTTCAGCTTCTTCGATGCGCTGGATGTAAGCCGCCAGCTGCTTCTTGTCCGCCCATGCGGTGCCGTAAACGCGCTGCAATTGCTCGTTCTTGGCATCGCCACGCCAGTAGGCGCCGGACAGCTTGGTCAGCTTGAAGGATTTCAGGAAGCGGGTATTCGGCACGTGCGGACCGCGGCACATGTCGACGTATTCTTCGTGATAGTACAGGCCCATGGCCTGCTCGTTCGGCATGTCTTCGACCAGACGCAGCTTGTAGTCTTCGCCGCGGGCCTTGAACACTTCGATCACTTCGGCGCGCGGAGTGACTTTCTTGATCACGTCGTAATCTTTTTCGATCAGCTGCTGCATACGCTGTTCGATAGCAGCCAGGTCGTCCGGAGTGAAAGGACGCTCGAAGGCGATGTCGTAATAGAAGCCTTCGTCGATGACCGGACCGATGACCATCTTCGCAGTCGGGTACAGCTGCTTGACCGCATGACCCACCAGGTGGGCACAAGAGTGGCGAATGATCTCCAGCCCCTCTTCATCCTTTGGCGTAATGATTTGCAGCGAGGAATCGCTATCGATGATGTCGCTGGCGTCGACCAGCTTGCCATTGACTTTGCCGGCCACGGTGGCCTTGGCCAGACCGGCACCAATGGATGCGGCGACCTCGGCTACGGAAACCGGGTGATCGAATGAACGTTGACTGCCGTCGGGAAGAGTAATAGTTGGCATGGCGCCTCCTCTCCTAGTGGTGACCCCTACCAAAGGTCACGTGGGTTGGGATGAGCCAGTACAAGATCCGATCCAGGCCATTCAATGACGAACGCCTGCCTTACAGCGGCAGGAGCCTTGCGGCCAACCGGAAAACCGAACCAGAGTGACTGGGATTCAAATCAGGGTTATTCGAGTCGCTGCCGCTGCCGGGACTGAAGGTCATCCGGAGCTTGCAAACGCCCGAGCGAGGCATGCTAGCACAGATGAACGGTCATCGCGGTGGCAAGGTTTTCTGCTGGGGCAAATCACGCATTTTTATGCCAGAGTGCTGAACTTGAACCTCGCTTTACCCCTCAGATAACAAGACATTGACCCAAAAGGAGCATCCCAGCATGCGTCTGAATCGTTTATTCGCCATCGTCGCCCCCGTCGTCCTGTTGCTGCCGCTGGCTGCCCATGCCGATTGGCCAAAGGGCGAGCGCGAGAAATACATGGCTCAGTGCACTCAGGCGGCCACTCCGCAGATCGGCGCTGCGGCAGCCAAGTCACACTGCGCATGTGGTGCCGACGCTATAAAATCGTACCCGGCCAGCGACATTCAGGCTCTGATGGACAATAAGGCCAGTCCGGATTTGCAACAAAAGGCGCTGGGTCAGATAGCCAAATGCAAGGCCAATGCACCGGCGAAAAAGTGAGAAAAAAAACCTTTTGACTCGGCCCAACGCTGATAAAAAAGGATGAATTTCAGCTTTTCCGTACGATTTACGAAGGTTTTTCAGCTTTTTTTATTGTCTTTACTTTCGGCTGAAAGCCTTTTAAACCGGGGCTTTCAGCCACGCAAAGCAACAAAGAAAACACGACTGTAGGGCAAACAGCACCGCCGGGGGGCTCCCAAAGCGAACATTTCGACTATGATACTCCGGTGTGCCCAGTTGGCCTGAGCAGCACAGTACTACTGAAAATATATGTTTCTTGGAGATACACCATGTCTAATCGCCAAACCGGCACCGTTAAATGGTTCAACGATGAAAAAGGCTTCGGCTTCATCACTCCTCAAGGTGGCGGTGACGACCTGTTCGTACACTTCAAAGCTATCGAAAGCGACGGTTTCAAAAGCCTGAAAGAAGGCCAGACCGTTTCCTTCGTGGCTGAGAAAGGCCAAAAGGGTATGCAAGCTGCACAAGTCCGCCCAGAGTAATTTTCTGGCGCACTAAAAAAACCCCGTCCATGTGACGGGGTTTTTTATGGTCGAAACAAAAGCCTGAAGCAATCAGCCGCAATTGACGCGGGTGACCACCAGGTTGTTGTCGGTGTTCAGGTTCAGGCGATCGGAGCGGTATTCCAGGGTCACCATGTCATCAGGCTTGAGGAACCGGGCATTCTGCGCGCCTGAGCGGGTGCGTGCCTGCTCCAGCAATTGGGGCGACGCCTTTTTGCCAATGGTGAATTCGGCAGCTTTGGCTTCACAACGGCTGTGGCCGGTATCGGTCGCCACGGGGTCCTTTGCCGACTCGGTGGACGTACTGCTGCAACCGGTCAGCAGAGTGGCGGCCAACAAAGTACCCAATGACGCGAGCTTCCAAGGCATGAAGCCTCCTTTTTTCAATAGTTAAGCTGAGATCGTGCGACCGCCATTTCGGCGTTTGGTTTCAAGATGAGTACCATCGCCCCGCCCTCGATCCGGACAGCGACGAGTTTGCCTGAGCATCACCCTGCCGTTCATCATTCAATCGTGACTGAATATGAACAGCGATCAATAGACGTCGATGTAGTCGAAAGGCGGTTTCGGCCAGTTCTCCTTGAGCGCATTGAAAATCTGCATCACCCAGACCTCGTCGCTGGCCGCGACCAATCCGACATAACCGGAACCCTTGGCCCAGGTTTCCAGGCGAAACAGCAACCCGTCGATGTCCGTACCGCCCACAATACCCGAGGAAATGTAGGCGATACCGCCCTTGGTGACCCGCAACTGAGTATGTTCATCGTCGCTGGCAGAGGCCAGCAACTGACGCACCGTTTCGAGGGTCAAGCCGTCGGGAGTGTTCAAATCGATCTGCACAGCACGGTCCTTGAAAATTCGTCAAAGACCAAGTGTCGCATAGCCCTCCCCTCATGCCTAAGTCGGAGTGCCAAACGCCGCGCAAAATGGTTAACTCGATACTCAGCCTTTCCGACTTCACGAGCGCCATCATGACCACCGTAAGCATCGACGCCGACATCAAAGCCAAGTGGCCACAAGGCCACAGCTCTTACAGCCCGGGTAGCCCGGAAGAGCTGGCAATCATTGGTATCGATTTGCTGGTCAAGGAACTGGGAACACAAGCCGCACAGACATTCATCAAACAGGTTCTCGAGAAGTACCCCGCCGACTATAAGGGCGCAACAGAGACCGAGTAGCGCAAAAAACCCGCAGGCTGACACCTGCGGGCCTATGACTTACTTCAAACGAGACAGACGCTGGGTCAACAGGTCGAAGAAGCCCTGAGCGTCGCCGCTTTCAACCCAGAAGGCATTTTTCGGTGCCTTCAGCCCGTCATACCAGTCGACAATGGTCTGGCCGAAGGTCGGCCCTTCGCGGCTATCAACCACGACGTTGACCGAACGCCCCGTGAACAGCTCTGGCTTGAGCAGGTAAGCGATGACCGTGGCGTCATGCACCGGGCCACCCGGAATGCCGTAATGCTCCATGTCGCCTTTGACGTATTCGTTGAGAATATTGCCTACCAGTTTGCTGGCATTGTTGTTCAGAGCGGCGATTTGCTTCAGGCGCGCGTCACTGGTCAGGATCTTGTGGGTCACGTCCAGCGGCAGGTAGGTCAGCTTGACGCCACTTTTGAGCACCACTTCCGCAGCCTGAGGGTCGGCGAACAGGTTGAATTCGGCCACAGGGGTAATGTTACCGCCATTGAAATGCGCACCACCCATGATCACCACTTCCTTGATGCCCTGAACGATTTCGGGCTCCTGGATCAGTGCCAGCGCCAGGTTGGTCTGTGGACCGAGCATGGCGATGGTGATGCTGTGGGGTTTGGCGGTCTTCAGAGTATCGATCAGATAATTGACCGCATTGCCTTCGGCCAGGCCTTTCTTCGGTTCGTGCACCGTGACACCCGACAGGCCTTCCTTGCCGTGGATGTTCTCGGCATAAATCGGCGTGCGCATCATTGGTTTCGGCGCGCCCGCGTAAACAGGCACCTCCTCGCGCCCTGCCCACTCGCGGGCGAGACGCGCATTACGCGAAGTCTTGTCCAGACGCACGTTGCCCGCAACGGTGGTCAGCGCACGAATATTCAACTCCTCCGGCGATGCCAGGGCAAACAGCAAGGCGACCACATCATCGGCACCCGGATCGGTGTCGATGATCAGGTCGATCTTTTCCGCCGCTTGGGCGCTTGTTGCGGTAATCAGGGACAAAAGCAGCAGACTCCGAAGCAGATGGTGCAGTTTCTGAGCATAGCGGGGCATAGGGCACTCCTTGTGCGTGGAAAGAACGGAAAGTTAGAACGTTACTCCAGCCACCAAAACGATGTTGCAGTACGGCTGACATTCGCCTGTACGAATAATCGCCCGTGCCTGTCGGCTGAGTACTTTGAATTGGTCATGACTGAGCAGCTCACGCCGGCCCAGCGCACCGTGGGCATTCAGCTCATCCAGCGTGCTCAAGGCCGACGGTTTCTTGTCCAGAATCTCATGGGCCAGCACATGGCTTTCGACCTGCATTTCGCTCAGCACAACCTTCAAGGTACTGACGAAGTCTGGAATACCGTGGGTCAAAGCCAGGTCGATCAATTCGACGCCGGGCGGAACCGGTAGGCCGGCATCGCCGATCACCACCGTGTCGCCATGGCCCAGGGAGGCGATCAGCCGCGACAGCGCGACGTTGAGCAAAGGAGTCTTTTTCATGGTGCTTTAAAGGCCTGTACATCGGACAAGGTGGGAATCGAAGGTTGCGCGCCAGCCCGGGTGACCGACAGCGCTGCGGCGACCTGGCCGAAACGGATCGCATCGGCCTCGCTTTTGCCGGCCGCCAACGCCGCAGCGAAACCACCGACGAACGTGTCGCCGGCTGCGGTGGTATCGACCGCCTTCACTTTCGCTGCCGGGAAATGCTCGATGCGTTTGCCATCGGCGAACAGTGATCCTTGAGAACCCAGGGTGATGATCACTTTGCCGGTGCCCATGGCGATCAAGCGGGCCGCGGCGGTTTCGGCGGTGCTCAGGGAATCCACCGGCAAACCACTCAGGGCCGAGGCTTCGCTTTCGTTGGGGATCAGGTAATCGATGGCCGCATACCAATCCGCCGGCAGCGGGCGACTGGCCGGCGCCGGATTGAGAATCACGGTTTTACCCAGCTCACGACCGCGCTTCAGAGCATGGCCGACCGTAGCATCCGGTACTTCCAGCTGACAGATGATGACATCCGCCGCTTGTAACACCGCGTCGAAACGGTCGATCACTTCAGGCGTGAGCGCACCGTTGGCACCGGCAACAATCACGATCGCGTTCTGACTGTTGTCATCGACCACGATCAACGCTACGCCACTGGAATCTTCGACCGTGCTGACCGCTTGGCAATCGATCTGCTCGGCCAATAACGCCCCGCGCAGCGCTTCGCCATAGGCGTCGTTGCCGACACAACCGACCATCGACACTTGCGCCCCCAGCCGCGCCGCAGCCACGGCCTGGTTCGCGCCCTTGCCGCCGGAAACCGTGGCAAACGATTCGCCGATCAGCGTTTCACCACCACGGGGCAGCCGTGGTGCCCGGGTTACCAGGTCCATGTTCAGGCTGCCTATTACCACTACTTTTGCTGGCATACATCACTCGTCAATTCTGTTTCTGCGGTACTTTCGGTTTCAGCGGTGTTTTTTGTTTAGCGGAATTGAGCAAACACACTGGCCAGCGGCGCAGTCGATTCGCGCAGGACAATACTGGGCGTCACGATGCGCTGATCGGTTGCCAGATCCGGCGTGGCAATCCTGCGCAACAGCACTTCGGCCGCCATCTCGCCAAGCTGCAGGATCGATTGACCAACGGTGGTCAGCGCCGGATAGACGTAACGGCTCATCTGAATATCGTCGAAGCCGATCACCGACAACTCGGTGGGCACACGAATATTGCGCTCGGCAGCGGCGCGCAACACACCGATGCCAATCATGTCGTTACCGGCGAAGATCGCGCTGGGCGGGTTGTTTTCCAGCAGGATCGCGGCGGCGTTGTAACCGCCCGTGCTGGTGAAGTCGCTTTCCAGCATGCGCTCGCGCGGCACTTCGATGCCTGCCTCTTTCAAGGCGCGGCAATAACCGGCCAGACGCATCTGCGCCACGCTGGTACTCCCCGGCCCGCCAATCGTGGCGATGTCCCGATGCCCCAGATCCAGCAGGTGCCGGGTCGCCAGGTAGGCACCGTATTCATGATCGATGCGCACCAGATCGGCATCGAGACCTTCGAGCCCACGGTCGACGATCACCATCGGAGTACGCACACCCGCCAGACCTTCGGCCAGACCGCTATCCCCCCCGGCTGAAGCAACGATCAGGCCGTCAATGCGTTTTTCCAGCAATACGCGAAGGTAGCTGCGCTGCTTGTCCGGGTTGTCGTCGGAGTTGCAGAGGATGACGCAATAGCCGTTGCGCTCGCAGTAATCCTCGATGCCACGGGCCAACTCGGCGAAGTACGGGTTGAGGCTGTTGGGCACCAGCAGACCGATGGTCGCGGTGGTTTTCGCTTTCAACGACCGGGCCACGGCACTGGGCACGTAGTCAAGACTTTTGATCGCCGCCTCGACCTTGATCCGCACTTCCTCACTGACCGGCCGCGTCTTGTTCACCACGTGGGAAACCGTGGTGTAGGAAATGCCCGCGAGTGCCGCTACATCCTTGATTGTTGCCATGACTCAGGTCCGCCGGCTTGCGCGCTGACTGCGATAAGTATCGAGCACCACCGCCACCACGATTACCGCACCGGTGATGATGCGCTTGGTGGGTTCGGTGGCGCCGATCTGCGCCAGACCGGCCGCCAGTACCGAGATGATCAGGACGCCAAAGAAAGTGCTGATGACCGAGCCGCGCCCGCCCATCAGGCTGGTGCCGCCGATCACGACCGCGGCGATCACCTGCAGCTCCAGACCGGAGCCGGCATTCGGGTCCGCCGCTTCCAGGCGCGAAATCTGAAACAACGCAGCGATACCGGCCAACAGCCCCATCAGACTGAAGACCAGAATCTTGTAGGGCTTCGGATTGATCCCCGCCAGACGCACTGCCTCTTCGTTGGTGCCGATGCCGATCAGGTAACGACCGAACACCGTACGCGTCAGCACGGCCTGGGCGATGAAGATAATCAGCAAGGCGATGATGAATGACGGCGAGATGCCAAACGCGATCGGGTTGGACAGCCAGGCGAAGGCATCACCGATGTAGGCGGTGCGCGAACCAGTCATTTGATACGCCAGGCCTCGCGCCATCTCCAGCACGCCGAGGGACACGATGAACGATGGAATCCGCCAGGCCACGGTGATCGAGCCGGTGATTGTCCCGGCCAATGCTGCTACCGCCATGCCGAGCAAAGCCGCGGGCAAGACGCTCCAGCCCCAACCGAGAATAGCCACGCTGACCGCCGAGGCCGCGAGCGCCAGTACCGACCCCACCGACAAGTCGATACCGCCGATGATCAATACGAAGGTCATGCCGACCGCCAACACCATCAAATCGGGAATCTGGTTGGCCAGGGTGCTGAAGGTGTCGTAAGACAGGAAATGGCTGCTCAGGATCGAGAACAGCGCGACCATTGCCAGCAAGGCACCGGCCAGGCCCAGATAAGTACCGAGCCCATAAAAGTTGCCACTACGTTTGCCGGCCAAAGATGCAGTATTCATGGAAGATCCCTAGGCGCTGCTTCGTTGAGCAGCGCATCACGTTTTTGGTAGCCGGCGAAAGCGGCGGCAAGCAAATCATCCTGGGTCCAGCTGTCACGCTCGAAGGTGTCAATCAGACGCCCTGCCGACAACACACCGATGCGATCGCAGATCAGCATCAGTTCTCGCAGGTCGCTGGACACCACTACCAGCGCTTTGCCCTGACGGGTCAACTCACCAAGTAATGCATAGATATCGAACTTGGCGCCGACGTCGATGCCACGGGTCGGCTCGTCGAACAGCATCACCGTGCAGTCGCGCTCGAGCCAGCGGCCGATCACGACTTTCTGCTGATTTCCGCCGGACAATTCCGAGACCAATTGCGTCGGGCTGGAACTGCGAATGCGCATGGCGTTGATCTGACGCTGGGCCAGAGACATCTCGTCACCGTTGTTGACGAAGCCACCGCTGGAAATCACCGGCATATTGCCCAAGGCAATGTTGGCGCTGATCGATTGTGTCAGCAGCAGGCCTTCGCCTTTGCGGTCCTCGGTGATCAGCGCGATGCCGTGACCAACCGCGTCGGCCGGAGAACGAATACTCACCACCTGAGCCGACGCGCCCAGCGCGACGGTGCCGCTGTCGGCTGTATCGGCGCCGAAGATCAAGCGCAGCAACTCGGTGCGCCCTGCCCCGATCAAACCGGAAATCCCGAAAATCTCACCGGCGCGCACTTCGAAAGACACGTCGCGGACTTTGTCGGAACGGGTCAGCCCTTTGACCGTCAAGGCCGGCGCGCCGATCTTGCGCGGCCCCATGTCGATGTGCTCGCCCAATTCACGGCCGACCATCAGGGTGACCAGTTGCTCGCTGTTGTAATTGGCCATCGGTTCGACACAGACCAGGTTGCCGTCGCGCAATACCGCGATGCGCTGTGCCACCCTTGCCAGTTCTTCGAGGCGGTGGGAAATGTAGATGATCGACACGCCACGAGCTTGCAGGCGAGTGATCTGCTCGAATAGCATTTCGACTTCACGGGCCGTGAGCATGGCTGTTGGCTCGTCGAGAATCAGCACGTGGCAATCGCCGATCAGGTTGCGAGCGATCTCGACCATTTGCTGATGACCAATACCTAGCTCACCAACCAACGTATCTGGATCGATGGCGTCCAGGCCGACCTGGGCCATGGCCTCGATCGCCGCCTTGCGCAATTGCTTGCGGCTGATCCAGCCACCGTGGCTGGGCAGGTTGTCGAGAAACAGGTTTTCCGCTACCGACAATGTTGGCAACAGATTGAGTTCTTGCATGACCATGCGGATGCCAAGCTCTTCGGCCTGGCTCCGGCTGCCGGGACGGTAATCCTGCCCCTGGAATTGCATCTGGCCGGTGGTCGGCGTGACCAGTCCGCCAATGATTTTCGACAGCGTGCTTTTACCGGCACCATTCTCACCGGTCAGCGCCAGCACTTCACCGCGCATCAGCGTCAGGTCGATGCCGGTGAGGACAGGTTGGGCATAGGTTTTACCGATACCGCTGACCGAGAGAACAGCGTTCGGGGCGCAAACGGACATAAAAACTCTCCATGTGCTCGCCCCAGGAGGCGAGCACCGTTGTGTCGCCAGAAGGACTACTTGGTAACCAGCTCTACCGGAGTTTCGATGACGCCGTTGACGCCGCTATCGACTTTCTTGCCGCTGATGATGTTCAGCGCCGTCTCGATGCCAAACACTGCTTGCCGGGCAGCAAACTGGTCGGCGGTGGCCAGGACGCGGCCATCCTTGAGCATTGGCTTGATGGCGTTGATGTTGTCGTAACCGACCACTTGCACCTTGCCGGCCTTGCCCGCCGCGCGCACGGCAGATACCGCGCCGACCGCCATGCTGTCGTTGCCGGCCAACAGGGCCTTGATATTCGGGTATTCGCTGAGCATCGACGAGGCAACTTTGCCGCCCTTGTCGATTTCCCAATCACCGGATTGCAGGGACACGACCTTGATCTGCGCCGCTTCCATCGCATCCTTGAAGCCCGCCGTGCGCTGTTGCGCATTGGTGGTGGTGGAAACGCCTTCAATGATGCCGACTTCGTCACCAGCCTTCAGCTGTTTGGCCAGGTACTCACCCACCAGACGCGCGCCTTTGCGGTTGTCCGGGCCTACGAACGGAACGGTGATGTTTTTGCTTTTGACCACGGCCGGGTCCAGCTGGTTATCGATGTTGATCACGGTGATGCCGGCGTCGACTGCTTTCTTGATGACCGGGACCATGGCCTTGGAGTCTGCCGGGGCGATGACCAATGCGTTGACTTTGGACAAAATCATTTGCTCGACGATGCGCGTCTGGCCGGCCGTGTCCGTTTCGTCCTTGATACCGTTGGAGATCAGCTCGAAGTCGCCGGAGTGGTCTTTCTGGTAAGCCTTGGCGCCGTCTTCCATGGTCAGGAAGAATTCGTTGGCCAGGGATTTCATGACCAATGCGACTTTAGGTTTTTCAGGGGTTTCGGCGAAAGCCGAAGAGACGGGCAACGCGGCGGATGCGGCAGCCAGCATTGCGACAGCGAGAAGACGTCCAGCGAATGGCAGCTTCATGGGTTCACTCCGATCTTATGATTATTCTTGAGCAATGCTTGCGCTGGACTCTGCCCTTACGGGATCGAGCCATCAAGGGCGACCGCGCAAACGTTTGCGTAGACCGAACTATGCGAACCCTATCGAGATTTGTCAACGACCCGTTTTGTGTCCCGACTGGCAAAAGCCAACCCTGCTCACGCCGTAGTGCTGACCAGATTGCCGCTGCTGGAACCCTTGGCCAGCTCTTTGACCAGATTGCCTGTCACTTGCGCGAGCGCACCGCTGGTATCGGCGATTTGCCCCTGAATCGACATGACAGCGGTGGCTTTGGCTTCCGGGGTCGGATAATTCGCTGCCTGAGCGGCCGCCAGTTGTTGCTGCTGTTCGCGCAGTTGCTGCTGAAGTTCCTGCATGCGTTTGAGCAGTACCTGCACCGCAATACTTTGATTGCTGCTTTTTTCGGACTTGCTTTCGCCCTGAGTCTGCGCACCGCCACCGGTTCTGACTTGGTTGTCACTACCCGCCTCTTCACCCAGCGCTTGGGCCGAGGCGTCGGACGTCGCTTCACTCAAGGCGTTGACAGTCGCCGGAGACTTGCCCGCGATAGTGATGGCACCTGCATTTGGAAAACCGACAGCAAACGACATGTGTGAACTCCTGGAAAAATTTGATCCCTTTAAAGGAGCATCGACCTGTGCGGGAGTTTCTTTAGCACTGATTTTCGATTTCGCAAGGTGACTTTCTTAATGGAGGTCGGAGAGCCGAACGCAAAAGCAACCCATGTTCGGGAACCCGGACGAGCAAGTGCGAACACTTTTCCAGATATTTCAACAATTTATATAAAAATCATGAGGTTAAAAGATCTCCTTGTTGAATGTCAGGCTGGTACAGATCCTGCTCTTCCCCTACACCCCCGGCGTTCAGATCTGCCTGGGGCGCTTCTAGATGAACCTGCATTCCGCACTGTCTCACTACTAGAGAAAACAATAATGAAATCTGCCTTCAACACTTTTATTCCGGGCGCTTTGGCCCTCCTGCTTCTCCTTCCGACAGCCCTTCAGGCAAAAGAAGTCGAAACAAAACAGAAACTGGCGAACGTGGTGATCCTGGCCACCGGCGGCACCATCGCCGGCGCGGGCGCCAGTGCCGCCAACAGCGCCACCTATCAAGCGGCGAAAGTCGGTATCGAACAGTTGATCGCAGGGGTTCCGGAACTAAGCCAATTGGCCAACGTCCGCGGCGAACAAGTGATGCAGATCGCATCCGAAAGCATCACCAACGACAACCTGCTGCAACTGGGCCGTCGCGTGGCTGAACTGGCCGACAGCAAGGACGTCGATGGCATTGTCATCACCCACGGCACCGACACGCTGGAAGAAACCGCTTACTTCCTCAATCTGGTGGAAAAAACCGATAAGCCGATCATCGTCGTAGGCTCTATGCGCCCTGGCACCGCCATGTCGGCCGACGGCATGCTGAACCTGTACAACGCCGTCGCCGTGGCCAGCAGCAAAGACGCACGCGGCAAAGGCGTACTGGTGACCATGAACGATGAAATCCAGTCGGGTCGCGATGTCAGCAAAATGATCAACATCAAGACCGAGGCATTCAAAAGTGCCTGGGGCCCACTGGGCATGGTGGTCGAAGGCAAATCCTACTGGTTCCGCTTGCCAGCCAAGCGCCACACCATGGATTCGGAATTCGACATCAAAACCATCAAGAGCCTGGCTGACGTCGAAATCGCCTATTCCTATGGCAACGTCAGCGACACCGCCTACAAAGCCCTGGCTCAATCGGGCGCCAAAGCCATCATCCACGCCGGTACCGGCAATGGCTCGGTCTCGTCCCGCGTGGTTCCCGCCCTGCAAGCCCTGCGCAAGGACGGCGTACAAATCATTCGTTCTTCCCACGTCAACGCCGGTGGTTTCGTACTGCGTAACGCCGAACAACCTGACGACAAGTACGACTGGGTTGTGGCTAACGACCTGAATCCGCAGAAAGCCCGCATCCTGGCCATGGTCGCGCTGACCAAGACCAACGACAGCAAAGAGCTGCAACGGATGTTCTGGGAATACTGATCCCCCCTCGTCCGACCTGTTCCGGGTCGGGCAGCGCCGTCACCACTCGCCAGCCTTGGTGAGTGGTTCACGACCTATTCCGATAAAAAATTTCCCATCGTCCTACACCAAACGGAAAAAACTACTGTCAGAGGATTTTCTTGAATTTTAAGCAGTTGCGAAAATGCTTACAGTTAAATACTGTATGCCCGTACAGCTTAATAAGGATAATTCCGTGGCCACTACCTCTGTCTCTCCTGATACCTATGAACGCCTGGGTATGCGCGTTCAGAAAATCATCAATTCCCCCACCGCTCAAAAAGCCAAAGCAGCACTGATCTTCCGTCTTCCAGATGAACCGGTGGATGAGTGGGAACGCTTGCTCGAAGAAATCGACGAGAACGATAACGTCACCCTCGCCCATCGCGACGATGGCGGTGTGCAGATTTTCTGGGTTGTGCCAAAGGAAGACTGAGTCAATGAGTGTCCGCTGGTTTGCTTTACTCCTGCTGTTCATCACCCTCGGCGCCCAGGCTGGCGCCCCACGCACCTTCAACGAAGCCAAGAAAGTCGCGTGGAAGTTGTACGCGCCGCAATCCACCGAGTTTTATTGCGGCTGCAAATACACCGGCAACCGCGTGGACTTGGCGGCCTGCGGTTATGTGCCGCGCAAAAATGCCAAACGCGCCTCGCGCATCGAGTGGGAGCACATTGTCCCGGCCTGGCAGATCGGCCATCAGCGCGAATGCTGGCAACAAGGCGGTCGCAAGAACTGCACACGGTACGACCCGACCTATCAGAAAGCCGAGGCCGATCTGCACAATCTGGTGCCGAGCATCGGCGAGGTGAATGGCGATCGCAGCAACTTCAGCTTCGGCTGGTTGCCCGTGCAAACCGGTCAATACGGTTCGTGCCTGACACAGGTCGACTTCAAGGCGAAGAAGGTCATGCCCCGCCCTTCCATTCGCGGCATGATCGCCCGGACTTATTTCTACATGAGTAAGCAATACGGCTTGCGTCTGTCAAAACAGGATCGGCAACTGTATGAAGCCTGGAATAAAACCTATCCGGTACAAGCCTGGGAACGTCAACGCAATCAGAGCGTGGCGTGCGTGATGGGGCGCGGCAACGAGTTTGTCGGCCCGGTGGACATGAAAACCTGCGGCTGACCGGCCGCTGAAAACACAAAGGCCTGGGGCATCACACCTCAGGCCTTTGTTCGTTTCTAAACGCCGTTTTTTGTTTATTGAGCCGTCGGATGTTCGACCACCAGCGCCTCGATATTCCTTTTCTTTGCCCGGGTGAGCGCTGCCGTCACCTCAGTTTGCTTATCTTGTGCCTCGGTTTTCGAATTGAACGGCCCTATCAGGATACGAACCTTTCCGTTCTCCCTGATGACGCTGGAAACGAAGCTATGCTCAATCAACCAGCCGCTCAGGTCGCTGACCGCCTGGGGGGTTTCGCCGCGCACCTCGACGTCCCATTGTGGACCGGTTGTCGCTGCGGGCACGGAGGCGACTGCCGGTTGCGGCTTTTGAGCGTCAACCCCCTTACCCTCACCGCACCCGGCCAACGTCAATACTGCGATTACCAAGGCCATTTTGCGCACAACGCTTCCCTCTGAATGCTGAAAGCGGCGATTTTAACACTCATGGATCCTGCTCGAGCGCCGCAAAATGGGCGCAAAACAACGAGAATGATGGTTGCGGCCTCTGTATAGTTACGCCTTGGGAATTAATGCAGCATCTGCGCGTCAGAAAGAGGCACCCAAACTGCGAGACTTCGCACTAATCTATACCTATACCGACCTCTGCACTGTCCGAATCAGGTGCCCCACAAAGCAATCAAGGAGAAAACCATGCTGATACTCACCCGCAAAGTCGGTGAAAGCATAAACATCGGTGACAATATTACGATCACCATTCTGGGCGTTAGCGGCCAGCAAGTCAGGATTGGCATCAACGCCCCGAAAGACGTTGCGGTGCATCGCGAAGAAATCTACCAACGCATTCAGGCCGGCCTGACCGCCCCAGACAAACCGCAAACACCCTGAATCCTGCTGTGGTCAGTAGCCAGCCCATTCTGCCTCGAATAACGGCTGGCTAAAGATTCAAGCACCGCATCGCCCTCTGTCCAGCCTCTTTGCGATACCGTCGCAACGTGGAGCCGATACTACCGCCCATCTCATGCCATGACTGTCAGACGTTTCGGATTTGCAGCGAGAAAGAGCTTCCTCCTTCCCGGCTAACCAAACGTTACCCCACGCGCCATGCCCGCGGCAGCTACGACCATCAGCACCAGCAGCAGCGCTTCGATATGACTGATACGGGCAAACAGCGTTGCGCGCCCGGTATCGATCGCCGCCCCACGCCCCAGCGCAATCCGCCATTTGATCAGCGCCACCATCGGTGCAATTTCAAGCAGCAGGATAAGGACGAAGAGCGTCATTTTGAGGTGAAACAGCGGCTGGTGAAGGTAGTAATCAGTGCCTTTTTCATACCCACCAAAAGCTCGCATCCCTCCCGTGACCAAGAGAATAACTGCAGAGATCCCCCACAGATTATCCGCAACCAAAACGCTGCGCGCCTCCCCCGTCCCGGCAATCAGACGACGTAAAGCCGTACCGCGGGTCAGTACCGCCCAGAAGCCTAGCGAAAAGGCCAAGAGGTGAATCACCGCCAGAAACCAGTGAGCCAGCATCGACATACTCCTTACAGACGAAGTTGAAACAGCCCTACAGTAGTAGTTCATCGGAGGATATTTGCCCAAAGCTCGTGGCTCCGCTGATACACCGCCATCGACATGAGGTCACTATGCGTAAGGATTACCTGGCTTTCTTTATCTCGCTGTTCCTGTCCCGGCTGGCTGACCAGATCCTGCTGTTCATCGTCCCGCTGATTGTCTTTCAGACCACCAACAGTGTCTCTTTGGCCGGCCTGGCTTTTTTTGCCGAGTCGTTGCCGCGCTTTCTGGCATTTCCCGTATGCGGTGCGCTGTGCGACAAGTTTTCGCCCATTCGCATCCTGCACATCAGCCAGGTCTACCGTGCAGCGGCCTGCGTCGCAGCCGTGGCACTGTATGGCGTGTTTGATGGCATCTACTGGATCGTGATTCTGTCCGTGCTGTGCGGCGTGCTGACCACCCAGGGCATCATGGCCCGCGAAGTGGTCATGCCCTACATTTTCAAGCAATACACCTACACCAAGACCCTCTCCTATTCGCAGATCGCCGATCAGACCGGGCTGGTGCTTGGCCCACTGGTCGCGGCGCTGATGCTGGAAGTCTGGGCGTGGCACTGGGTGGTGCTGGGGATTGCCGGGCTGTTTCTGCTGGCTGATCTGGCGATGTTGATCTGGCAACGCACCAGCTCGATCACTCTGGAGTCATTCGAGCAACATCAGGACATCTGGCTGCAACCGCTGCGCATTGCATTCGGGCATATTCGCGACCTGGCGGAACTGCAGAAGGTAATCAGCCTGGCGGTGGGCGTGAACCTGATCATCGGCATCACCCTGGCCACATCAGCAGCCATGGTGATCGGCCAATACAGCGCCAGCAAAGACTTTTATGCAGGGCTGCAAGCCGCCGGGGCGGTGATCACCATCGTCATTCTGTTCTTCCTGGCTCGGGTGACCTTACCGATGAGAGTACTGGGAGTCGTTTCTTATACGATGATTGCCGCCGGCGCTCTGACCACTGCCTTCAGTCCGAACGCTTGGGGGTATGCCATCGGCTTCCTGCTGATTGTCGGTTTCGACAAGATGTTCAACGTATATATACGCAGCATCCGCCAGCAGGTGATTCCACCCAAGGACTTCGGCAAGACCGTGGGCGTCATTACCTTGCTGAACAATCTTTCTCAACCATTGGCCGGATTGCTGATCGCCTTGTTGGCCGCCCCTCTGGGAGTACAGAAAGTCATTCTGCTGCTGGCGGTGATCACTGGCTTGATCGGGGTGGGCGTGGTGCTTTTCGCCAGGGCGAGCAATGCAACTGCTGTCCCAGTGCCCGATTCAATTGGTAAATAGCGGGCGCAAAAAAGCCGGGCTCCTGACGGATACCCGGCTTTTGAGAATTTTGGACTTAATCCGTTCTTTTTGAAGTCGAAGTGCGAGCGTTGCTTAGTCCTTTAGCATTGTGATCGCCAGGCGTAGAGGTCGAAATGGCAGAAGCCTTCGTCACCCCTCGCGTATCCCGGGATTTCGCGATGCCCGAAGTCACTGAACCATGGCCGCTAACACCATTACGATCGTTACCGTAGTGGTTGCCACTGAGACCATGGTCGCGTACAGCTTTGCCTGCGTGATCACTGCTCAAGCCATTGCCGTGGCCATTGCTGACGCCGCCGGAATGGCCGGAACCACCGTGCCCCCCGCCGTTACCGCCACCATTGCCACCGCCGTTACCACCACCATTGCCACCGCCGTTACCACCACCATCTTTCGCGTAGGCGGAACTCATGATGGACAGGTCAGCGGGCAATAATGGGGCGGCTGCAAGCATCATCACGCATGACATGACGGCTGCAAAACTCTTGTTTTTTAATAACATGGGGAGATTCCGTGTGGTTGATATTGCACGGAGTAATTGACTGTTTCGGTGGCACACAGTTCAAAAGCCGACGACCAGCGGGCAGGCAATGTGCAATTATCGAAAAAAATGCACATTGCTTCCCGTGATTTACAGGTCGTTATGCTGCGAGGACGCGATTGAATGGGTCGGTTTCATATCAATCGAATGCGCCATTGAGAACCTCGTAGATGATCCCGGTAGCGATTGCCACCAATATCAAGTCAGTGCCCGCCTGGCGCCACTCGTAGCCATCGTAATGCGGAAGCCTGCCGAGCAATCGGCCATCGAGTTTTTTGGCGATCCCCGGCGGTAGCGGTTTTCCACGGACGAGGTTTTTTTGAATGCCGGGTGGCAAGGCGGGCCCAGGGCTCCAGTAGTCGCGATAACCCCCCACGATGCCAAGGACACTACCGTGGTTGATGCTCGGGCCGTGACTCCAATCGTCACCCCCTGAGCCTTTGCCTTTGTTTCCATGGCTGGCGCTGCCATGGTCCTGGATGCTTTGTGGATTTCCCTTGCCGCTTCCCTGGCCCTTCCCGTTTCCTGGGTCGGCCAATGCAGTCATTGAACCGGACGCCAAGGCAAGACACGTCATAGCGGCAATCAACGAGCGAGATCTAAACATATCCGTTCTCTCAGAAAGGGGATGGCCCCTGCAATGTATAGACGGTTATGGCTGTGTTAGTTCAGAAACTCTGTTCGCTGGAGGTGGCGCCATCGGCTCAAGTTAAATCGCAGACAACAAAAAAGGGCCCACCTTTCGGTGAGCCCTTCTAGACCGCCCAGCAGAGCGGATTTTGTTTGGTAGGCGCGATTGGACTCGAACCAACGACCCCCACCATGTCAAGGTGGTGCTCTAACCAACTGAGCTACGTGCCTGCTGTGAGGCGGCATTCTACGGAATTCCGGAGGGGTGTCAACACCTTTTTTTCACCTAACCCTATGAATATGCAAAATATTTAATTTTGCTGTGGCAAAGAAGATTTTCCGCTGGCTGGCGGTGGTTTTTTAACTCGGGTAGGATCGACGCACTCGTAAAATATATTAAACAGAGGCTGCAGGATGGCGAACACTCCCTACCCAGAGTCCTATTACGCTGCGTCGGCCAATGTAGCGCCGCCGCGCCCGGCCTTGCAGGATGATGCAGAGACTGATGTCTGTGTCATCGGCGCCGGTTATACCGGTCTGTCCTCTGCCCTGTTTTTGCTGGAGAACGGTTTTCGGGTAACGGTCCTGGAAGCCGCCAAAGTGGGATTTGGCGCATCAGGGCGCAACGGTGGCCAGATCGTTAACAGCTACAGCCGCGATATCGATGTGATCGAGCGGACTGTCGGCCCCAAGCAAGCTCAGCTGCTAGGGCAAATGGCGTTCGAAGGTGGACGGATCATTCGTGAGCGGGTGGCCAAATACAACATCCAGTGCGACCTGAAGGACGGCGGCGTGTTCGCCGCCATTACCGCCAAGCAGCTGGGCCATCTGGAATCCCAGAAACGGCTGTGGGAGCGTTTTGGTCACACGCAACTTGAGTTGCTGGATCAGCGTCGCATCCGCGAAGTGGTGGCTTGCGATCAATACGTCGGCGGCATGCTCGATATGAGCGGCGGGCATATTCATCCTCTCAATCTTGTCTTGGGCGAGGCAGCAGCTGTGGAGTCGCTGGGCGGCACCATTTACGAGCAGTCGCCAGCGGTGCGCATCGAGCGCGGCGCCAATCCGGTAGTGCATACGCCTCAAGGCAAGGTCAGGGCCAAATTCATCATCGTCGCCGGCAACGCGTACATCGGCAACCTGGTGCCGGAGCTGGCGGCCAAGTCGATGCCCTGCGGGACTCAAGTGATCGCCACCGAACCCTTGGGCGATGAATTGGCCAAGCGCCTGTTACCCCAGGACTACTGCGTCGAAGACTGTAACTACCTGCTCGACTACTACCGCATGAGCGCTGACAAACGCTTGATTTTCGGCGGCGGCGTGGTCTATGGCGCGCGCGATCCAGCGAACATCGAGGCGATCATTCGACCGAAGATGCTCAAGGCCTTCCCACAGCTCAAGGATGTGAAAATCGATTACGCCTGGACCGGTAATTTCCTGCTGACGCTATCGCGCCTTCCCCAGGTCGGACGACTAGGCGACAACATCTACTATTCCCAGGGTTGCAGCGGCCATGGCGTGACGTATACGCACCTTGCGGGAAAAGTGCTGGCCGAAGCATTGCGTGGCCAGGCCGAGCGCTTCGACGCCTTTGCCGACCTGCCCCACTACCCGTTTCCCGGCGGACAATTGCTGCGTACACCGTTCGCTGCGTTGGGCGCCTGGTATTACGGATTGCGGGACAAGTTCGGATACTGATCGATAGAGGTGGAAAGGTGCCAGCGAAGGCGTCATCACGTACGCCTTCGCCGGCAAGCCTGGTTCCTACGAAAAGCGGTTCATTCACTGGCATTAGCTGAACGCGCCCCTTCGCTGATTCAGAAGTCGACTGTCGCTGAAAGCAGGTAGGTGCGCGGTGTCGCGAGCGTCAAGCCAGGCTCGCTGTCATCCGAGGCCCCGGCCGAACTCCAGTAGCGTTTGTCCGCCACGTTCTCGACATTGGCACGCAGAGTGATGTTCTTTTCGTCGACCTTGAACGCATAGCGTGCACCCACGTCGAAACGCTCCCATGCGTCGATTTCTTTGTTATTGGACTGGTCCAGATACTGCGAGCTGGAATAGAGGCCGCGACTGGTCAGGGTCAGGCCTTGTACGGTCGGAACATCCCACTCGGCGCCCAGGTTGACGTTGTATTTCGGCGTGGCCGGTGCCCGGTTGCCGTCATAGGTACCATTAGTGGTATTGGTCAACTCGCTGTCGATATACATGACACCGCCGAGCAGACGGAAACCATCGAGCGGTTCACCGAACACACTCAGTTCCACACCCGTGTTCTCACGTTTGCCGTTCGGGCCGAAAACCCGCGTCGTGGCATTGGTCTCATAGGCCGGTTGCTTGATCCGGAACACCGCGGCAGTCACGGCGAACGCACCCGCGTCATACTTGGCGCCGACCTCGACCTGGCGGCTGATGAACGGCGGAAATATCTCGTCCTCGTTCACAGAGGTCGATGGCGCGATCTTGCCCTGGCTCAGGCCCTCCATGTAGTTGGCATACAGCGACAGCTTATCGGTTGCCTTGAACAGAATGCCGCCCGACGGCGATACCTTTTCTTCATCGTAGGCCGTGGCGCCTTTGACGTTATCCGTCCAGTCGTCAACCTTCACGCGCTGCCAGCGGGCGCCGAGGGTCAGCAAAAGCCGGTCATCGAAGAAGCCCAGAGTGTCGGACAACGCCACGCCGCTGAAGCGGTTCTCGGTGTAGACCTTCGAATCGAGCCGAGTGGGTCTGACAGGTGTTGGTGTTTCCACGGGGTCGTAGAGGTTGCTGCGGGCCGCGGCATAACGGGCGCCGCCATTTTCGAAGTCCATGTAGAAATAGCTGGCGGCCAGATTGACTTCATGGCTCACCGGGCCGGTATGAAACCAGTTGCGCACCCCTGCCGTGGCCGTCCGGACATTTTCATCACGGGTGAAGTCACGCGGCTGAACGCTGAAATCGCCGGCATCATTGGTGACCGCAACGGCATGCCGGAGGAAGTCATGATTGCTTTTACGCGCGCCCACGCCCCCGTACAGCATGACGGAATCGCTGACATCAAATTCGCCGTTCACCGCCCCGAACGTGTCGTTGGTACTCGCCTTGCTCCAGGGCTGCGCATAGTTGTCGCGCACATCGTTCGCATTCGGCACCTTGGCATTGGCGCCGACCTGCACGCGCTCCTGCGGGGCGTCGGTATCACGCTCGGTGCGCCCGATGTCCGTCGAGAGTCGCAGGCGCTCACCGCGAAAATCCAGGCCCAGCACGGCCATCTCGCGGTCGACACTCTGGTGATCCCATTCGGTGTCGCCGGACTGCTTCACGCCGTTGAAGCGAATACCGAACTTGTTGTCCTCACCAAAGCGCCGACCAACATCCACGGCACCGCCGACCTGATTGTCGGAAGCGTAGCTACCGGTGAACGAAGTGATGGGCTTGTCGGTCGCGCGCTTGGGCACCACGTTGATCCCGCCACCCACACTGCCCCGCGGCGATATGCCGTTGATGAGCTGGCTCGGGCCTTTGATGATGTCGACGCGGTCGGCCATCTCCATGTCGATCGTATAGGTCGGCAGGACGCCGTAGAGACCGTTGTAGGCGACATCACTGTTGAACAGGCTGAGCCCGCGAATGGTGAACTGCTCATAACGCCCACCCGCCGGGTTGGTGGCGCGAACCGAAGGATCACTGGCGATCAGGTCGCCCAAGGTACGAGCCTGCAGGTTTTTGACCGCCTCGCCGGTGTAGGTGGTCATGCTGAACGGCGTTTCCATGAAGTCTTTCGAGCCCAGCAAGCCTTGCGAACCGCGGCGTGCGACCTGGCCGCCGGCATATACCTCGCCGTCCGCCCCGCCCGTGGCACCGAGAATCGAGGTGGGGGCCAGTTGCAGGCTGCTGCCTTCTGGCGCCGGAGTCAGGATGTAGGCCTGTTCACCCACCGGCTGCAGTTGCAGACCTGAACCCTGCAACAGCCGGGCAAAGCCTTCCTCGACCGCGTATTCGCCGGAAAGACCAGGGCTGGTGCGACCGCCCACCAGTGCCGGATCGACCGAGAGATTGACGCCAGACAGACCGGCGAAGCGGGTCAGCGCATCGCTCAGGCTGCCGGCAGGCACCTGATAATTGCGCCGGGCACTGTCTTCGGCCCAACTGGCTGTGATGAATAATGGACTGGCACTCAGGCCCAACAACAGGCTCAGGTGCAACAACGGACGCAGGCGGGAAGAAACCGGACGCGGACAGCAAGGTATTACTGCGGGCATTGAAATAGCTCTCTTGATTCGTTCACATGCCTTGAATGACAAGCGAGTCGAAAAAAGGGGACAGGCTTCACACACTATTTTTGCGCGGCAGCAACGTCACCCAATAACGGGTACGTGAATGCACCTCCAGCGGCAGACTGGCCGCGAGCAACGCGAGGACGCGATCGGTGTCGTCCAGGCGGAAGCTGCCGGTGACCCGCAACGCTTCAAGCTCCGGCTCCCAACGCAGCACACCCGGTCGATAAGTGCCGAGTTCGCGCAGGAAATCTCCCAGCGGCTGGTTTTTCGCCATCAGCACGCCCTCTCGCCAACCCGGCGCAAGCACATCGAATGGGCTGATCGGCCCGACACCGGTTGCTTGAAGGCTGACTTGTTGACCAGTGCGCAAAGCCAACGCCAGCCCCTGCAAGGGCTGCAATTGCACGGCGCCGTTGTACACCGACACGCGGCAACCGCGCGCTTGCTGACGAACACAGACTTCGCCTTGGCTGACGATGATCTGTCCAAACTTCGTTTGAATCGTCAGCGGCGACACGCTCGGCACCTTCAGCGACAGTTCGCCCTCAATCAGCTTCAAGCGACGGCTCTGCAAATCCACATTGACGGCACTGGCCGTGTTGAGTTGCAAGGAACTGCCATCAGCGAGCTGTACCTGTTTGCGCTCCCCGGTGGCCGTATGCAGATCGGCTCGCCAGACATCCAAAGGCAATTGTCGGCTGATCAGCCAAGCCGCCGGCACCAACGCCACCGCACCCAATGCACGCTTGAGCACCAAACGCCGACCCGGATCGGGGCGATCCAGACTTTTGAGCGCCAACGTTGAAGGCAGATCGGCAAACCGCTGACGCAAGGCTTGAGCCTTCTGCCAAGCCTGCTCGTGACTGACGCAACTGTCGCGCCAACGCTGCAGATTCGCACGATCCCGCTCATTGGCAGTTCCAGACTCCAGCAAGGCGAGCCACTGCGCGGCCGCTCGCACGGCCTGACGGGCATCGGGCACTGAACTGTTCACAGTTCCACCAACAAGCAATGCTCATAGGCTTGCGCCATGTAGCGTTTGATCGTGCGCTCCGATACCTGCAGGCGCTCGGCGATTTGCTGATAGTTCAGGCCTTCCAGCTGACTCCAGAGAAACGCCCTACGCACCGCCGCCGGCAGTCCATCGAGCAGTTCATCCAGGGCTTGCAGGGTTTCGAGCAACAACCAGCGCTGCTCGGGCGACGGCACACAGTCTTCCGGCAACGCCGCCAGTGCCGTCAGATAAGCCTGCTCGAGGCTTCGACGTTTATAGAAATTACTCAGCAGGCGTCTGCCCACGGTCAGCAGATAGGCACGGGGCTCTTGCAGGTCGGCGATTCGTTGAGAGCTGGCGAGCAAACGCAGGAACGTATCCTGGCTCAGGTCCGCCGCATCACAGCCATTACCCATGCGTCTTCTCAACCAGCCTTCCAGCCAGCCACGGTGATCGCGGTACAGGTCGTGGAAGGTTTGCTCCTTCGGCATCGCTGCATCACTCATCTCAAGAAGCCCTGTGCCAAGGAGTTATCGTAAATGAGAGTGATTCTAATTAATGTCGGAGCTGTGAACCAAGTCCTTTATGCAATTGGGGCGCAGAAAGGTTGGGCGGGAAGGACATGAGAGAGGAAAAGCCAAATCGCAGACACAAAAAACCCCGGTCTTTCGACCAGGGTTTTTGCTATCGACTCGAAACAGACACTGGCTTTACCAGCGGCTTGCTTCGTAGCTCCAAGGCGTTCAGTGGGCCTTGAGGCAGATATGGCGCAGCGGACGGGACTCGAACCCGCGACCCCCGGCGTGACAGGCCGGTATTCTAACCGACTGAACTACCGCTGCGTATCGCTTTGGACTTTCGCCCAAGTAACTCGTCTGACTGGAAAGCTTCGAGGCTTTTCAATCTCGAGCCAGGTAAACCTGACTCGGAAAATATGGCGCAGCGGACGGGACTCGAACCCGCGACCCCCGGCGTGACAGGCCGGTATTCTAACCGACTGAACTACCGCTGCGCGTCGGTGGAGGCTTTTAAAAGCTTCCATCTTGCTTTCGCAAGACTCTCGGAAGTGGTGGGTGATGACGGGATCGAACCGCCGACATTCTGCTTGTAAGGCAGACGCTCTCCCAGCTGAGCTAATCACCCGTTTGCATCTCCGAGGCCGCGAAATTTACGCAGGTACCGAAGCTAAGTCAATACCCTGCTTGAAGTTTTTCTGAAAAAAACAAAATTGTGTCATTCCGAACGAGGTCGGCAACCGTCAGACCGCTTTCGCGAGCAGGCTCGCTCCCACAGGGGACCGCGTTTATTCAGACAACATGCTTTCTAATGTGGGAGCGAGCCTGCTCGCGAAGACGGCGACACATTCAAATTCAGTACTGGAGACAGCGCCCCGCCCTATTACTCGCTGTAAATCATTTTCTTGGTCATGCCACCATCGACCACGAACTCCTGGCCCGTGACGAACCCCGCGTTCCTCGACAGCAACCACGCCACCATCGCCGCTACGTCCTCGACCGTCCCTACCCGGCCCGCCGGATGCTGGGCATGATCGGCATCGGTCAGCGGTTCGGCACGCCGTGCCGCAGGGTCTCGCGCGTCGATCCAGCCTGGGCTGACCGCATTGACGCGAATCTCCGGCCCTAAGCTGATGGCCAAGGCGTGAGTCAGGGCCAACAGGCCGCCCTTGCTCGCTGCATAAGCCTCTGTGTCGGGTTCTGACTGGCCGGCACGGGTCGAGGCCAGATTGACGATGGCGCCGCTATGAGCGCGCAGGTACGGCGCGCAGTGCTTGGCCAACAGCATCGGCCCGCTGAGGTTTACCGCCAACACCCGGTTCCAGTAGGCCAGATCGAGGCTTTCCAGGGTGATGTTGTGCGGGTCGGCCACCGCGGCATTGCACACCAGCGCATCCAGACGCCCGAATTGCCCGAGTACCTCGGCCACGCCCAGCGCCACCTGCGCTTCATTCGCGACGTCCATGGCGATGAACCAGGCGTTGTCGCCGAGCACCTTCGCCACTTTCGAACCGCGCTCACGATCCAGATCGGTCAGCACCACCTGCCAGCCTTCGCTGATCAGCCAGGCCGCGATCCCCAGACCGATGCCACGCGCAGCACCGGTGACCAGCGCGACGCGGCCATGGGTACCCGTGGTCGGCGTCGACAACTCGATCACAAGGCAGCCAACCCGCGCGCCAGATCGGCTTGCAGGTCTGCAACATCTTCCAGACCGACCGCGACGCGGATCAGGCTGTCACGGATCCCTGCCGCTTCACGCTCTTGCGGCGCGAGACGGCCGTGAGAGGTGGTGCTCGGGTGCGTGATGGTGGTTTTGCTGTCGCCCAGGTTGGCGGTGATGGAGATCAGGCGCGTCGCATCGATAAAGCGCCAGGCGCCCTCTTTGCCACCCTTGACCTCGAAACTCACGACCGCACCGAAACCCTTCTGCTGACGCTGGGCCAGCTCATGCTGCGGATGGCTCTTGAGGCCCGCGTAATGGACCTTCTCGATACCGTCCTGCTGCTCCAGCCACTCGGCCAGTTGCTGGGCATTGGCGCAGTGCGCCTTCATGCGCAGGCTCAGCGTTTCCAGACCTTTGAGGAAGATCCAGGCGTTGAACGGGCTCAGGGTCGGCCCGGCAGTACGCAGGAAACCGACGACTTCTTTCATCTGCTCGCTACGACCAGCCACAACGCCGCCCATGCAACGGCCCTGGCCATCGATGAACTTGGTCGCCGAGTGCACAACGATGTCCGCGCCCAGCTTCAGCGGTTGCTGCAACGCAGGGGTGCAGAAGCAGTTGTCGACCACCAGCATCGCGCCCTTGGCGTGAGCAATTTCCGACAGCGCCTTGATATCCACCAGTTCGGCCAGCGGGTTGGAGGGCGACTCGACGAACAGTAACTTGGTGTTGGCCTTGATCGCCGCATCCCAGCCGGACAAGTCCGCCAGGGGCACGTAATCGACTTCGATGCCGAAGCGCTTGAAGTACTTTTCGAACAGGCTGATGGTCGAGCCGAACACGCTACGCGAGACCAGAACATGGTCGCCGGCGCTGCACAGGCTCATTACCACCGCCATGATCGCGGCCATACCGGTCGCGGTGGCTACGGCTTGTTCGGCGCTTTCCAGCGCAGCAATGCGCTCTTCGAACGCGCGCACGGTCGGGTTGGTGTAGCGCGAGTAAACGTTACCCGGCACTTCGCCAGCAAAGCGCGCGGCCGCGTCGGCGGCGGTACGGAATACGTAGCTGGAAGTGAAGAACATCGGATCACCGTGTTCACCTTCCGGCGTGCGGTGCTGACCGGCGCGTACGGCCAGGGTATCGAACGCTACGCCTTCGAGGTCGCTGTCCAGCCGACCGGCATCCCAATCCTGACTCATGCTGTCACTCCTTGCCCTGCTCTTGATTTAGAGAGTCTTTAGTAGATACAAAACCGGCCCCTAGGGGCCGGTAGTTACTCAGTTGTTGTACAGATCAATGATCGCACTGACTGCCTGGGTCTTGACCTTGGAGGCATCGTTGCGTGCCTGCTCGATCTTGTTCAGGTAAGCCTCGTCGACGTCGCCGGTGACGTACTGGCCGTCGAACACCGCGCAATCGAACTTCTCGATCTTGATCTTGCCGCCACCGACCGCTTCGATCAAGTCAGGCAAGTCCTGATAGATCAACCAGTCAGCGCCGATCAGATCAGCCACGTCCTGGGTCGAACGGTTGTGCGCGATCAACTCGTGAGCGCTTGGCATGTCGATGCCGTAGACGTTCGGGTAACGCACAGCCGGTGCCGCGGAGCAGAAATAGACGTTTTTGGCGCCAGCTTCGCGAGCCATCTGGATGATCTGCTTGCAGGTGGTGCCGCGAACGATGGAGTCGTCCACCAGCATCACGTTCTTGCCGCGGAACTCCAGTTCGATGGCGTTGAGCTTCTGGCGTACGGATTTTTTCCGTGCAGCCTGACCCGGCATGATGAAGGTTCGGCCGATGTAGCGGTTCTTCACGAAGCCTTCGCGGAACTTGACGCCCAAGTGGTTCGCCAGCTCCAGGGCCGCGGTGCGGCTGGTGTCCGGAATCGGGATGACCACATCGATGTCGTGATCCGGACGCTCGCGCAGGATCTTCTCGGCAAGCTTCTCGCCCATACGCAGGCGGGCCTTGTAGACCGAGACGCCGTCGATGATCGAGTCCGGACGCGCCAGGTAGACGTGTTCAAAAATGCACGGAGTCAGCGACGGATTGGTCGCGCACTGACGGGTGTGCAGCTTGCCGTCTTCAGTGATGTAGACCGCTTCGCCCGGTGCCAAGTCGCGAATCAGGGTGAAACCGAGTACGTCCAGCGAAACGCTTTCGGAGGCGATCATGTACTCGACGCCTTCGTCCGTGTGACGCTGGCCGAAAACGATCGGGCGGATGCCGTGCGGATCGCGGAAACCGACGATGCCGTAACCGGTCACCATCGCCACGACCGCGTAACCACCGACGCAACGGTTGTGCACGTCGGTGACAGCAGCGAACACGTCTTCTTCGGTCGGCTGCAACTTGCCGCGCTGGGCCAGTTCGTGTGCGAACACGTTGAGCAGCACTTCCGAATCGGAATTGGTGTTGACGTGGCGCAGGTCAGATTCGTAAATCTCCTTGGCCAGTTGTTCAACGTTGGTCAGGTTACCGTTATGCGCCAGGGTAATGCCGTACGGCGAGTTGACGTAAAACGGTTGGGCCTCGGCCGAAGTCGAGCTGCCCGCGGTCGGGTAACGCACATGGCCAATGCCCATGTGGCCGACCAGGCGCTGCATGTGACGCTGATGGAACACGTCACGCACCAGCCCATTGTCCTTGCGCAGGAATAACCGGCCATCATGGCTGGTCACGATACCGGCAGCGTCCTGGCCGCGGTGCTGGAGGACGGTTAGCGCGTCATACAGCGCCTGATTGACGTTCGACTTACCGACGATACCGACGATGCCACACATGCGACGCAACCCCTACTTAATGGATCTGAACTGAACACAACTCACTGAGGCGTTTTGGCCGTAGGCAAGAGGTGCTCCTTGAACGGTATATCAGCGGGTACGCTGATTCCGCTGGCAAGCCACTGACTGCTCCACCCAAGAATCAGGTTTTTGGACCAGTCTGCGACCAATAGAAATTTTGGCACGAGCTGTGATTGTTGCCACCACCCGTCCTGCTGTACCGGCCCCAGGCTCAACAGCCCGACCGCCACGACCACCAGCAACACGCCACGCGCGGCGCCGAAGGCCATGCCGAGGAATCGATCGGTCCCGGATAGCCCGGTCACGCGAACCAATTCGCCGATAAGATAATTGATCATTGCGCCCACGATTAAAGTGGCGACAAACATGATGGCACAGCCCGCGATCACGCGAGCCGATGGCGTTTCGATGTATCCGCCGAGGTACTCGGACAATGAACCACCGAACATCCAGGCAACGGCTCCTGCGATGATCCAGGTCAGCAGCGAGAGTGCTTCTTTGACGAAGCCGCGGCTAAGACTGATCAAAGCGGAGATGGCGACGATTGCAACGATCGCCCAGTCAACCCAGGTAAATGGCACAGTGCAGCCTACAGACAGATAAGGCGGCGCATTTTAGCAGAGCCCATGGCTGTCGGTAAGCTGAGATTATCAGTGCTTTTCAAATCAAGGCGATAGTTTTAACCGCGCTCAGGCTGAAAACGCACCACAAACCCCTTGAGGTTCTGCTGGCGGCTCAACAAGTCACGCAGACGATCGGCTTCCGCGCGCTCGATCAGCGGCCCGACGAACACCCGATTCTTGCCATCGGCGGAGCGGATATAGGCGTTATAGCCTTGGCTGCGCAGGGTTTTCTGCAGGCTTTCAGCGCTCTCGCGGCTCGATAGACTGGCCAGTTGAACCGACCAACTGACCGACAGGCCATTGGCATCGACGCGGCTTGGGGTGGTAGCCGGCTTGGTCGGTGCAGCAGCGATTGGCTGGGAAGGTGCCGGTACAGGCTTGGCGACGGGCGCCGGAGGTGGCGTGACCGGTTTGGCAGCCGGTGGCGCTGGGGCCACGGCAACATTTGGCGCACTTGGCGCAATCGGTGTCGAAGGTGCTTGCTGCGCGGCAATTTCGTCATCGCTTGGCACAGGCTCCTGCGGCAACGCCTGCGGTTCAGGCACCACCACCGGCTCGACCTGCACTTGCGGCACAGCCGGCGCTTGCGGTGCAGCCGGTGCGTCAACCCTCACCTGGCGCTGTTCGTCCTGACGGGAAAACAGCATTGGCAGGAAAATCACCGCCAGCGCCACCAGCACCAGGGCACCGACCATGCGCTGCTTGTACGCCTTATCCAGCAAAGCCATTTGCCGCTTCCTCCGTGGAGTGCCGGGCCAGCCATTCAAGGGCCTCGGCGACACAATAAAATGATCCGAACAACAGAATTTCGTCGTCGTTCGTCGCCTGCGCGCACTGCCCTTCCAGGGCTGCGGCCACGCTGTCATAAGACGTTACCGAGGCGCCAAGGTTCTGCAACGCCGCGTGCAACTGCTCAACGGGTCGCGCCCGCGGCGAATCCAGAGGGGCGACAGCCCAATGCTGGACACTAGCATTCAATTCACCGACAACACCATCCAGATCCTTGTCCGCCAACAACCCGAACACCGCCAGACGCTTGCCGGTCGGTGGTCGACTGGCCAGACGACGGGCCAGGTACTCTGCCGCATGGGGGTTATGCCCCACGTCCAGCAACACATTAAGACGCTTGCCCTGCCAGTCGAACTGACGGCGATCGAGACGACCGACCACGCGTGTCGCCTTCAGGGCTTCGATAATCTGCGCATCCACCCAAGGCAAACCGAGCAGCAGGTAAGCCTGCAACGCCAGGGCGGCGTTCTCCATCGGCAGATCGAGCAATGGCAGATCATGCAACTCGACTGCACGCCCTTGAGCATCAAGGCCACGCCATTGCCAGTTGTGATCGGTGATACCCAGGTCGAAATCGCGTCCACGCAGGAAAAACGGGCAATTGAGCTCGCGCGCTTTATCCAGCAAAGGCTGAGGGGGATTCAGATCGCCACAGAGCGCAGGCGCGCCCTGGCGGAAAATGCCGGCTTTTTCGTAAGCCACGGACTCACGGGTATCGCCCAGATAGTCCGCATGATCGACGCCGATGCTGGTGACCAGCGCGATATCGGCATCCACCACGTTGACCGTATCCAGACGCCCGCCCAGGCCCACTTCCAGCACCACCGCATCAAGCCCTGCCTGTTGAAACAGCCAGAACGCCGCCAGGGTGCCCATTTCGAAGTACGTCAGGGAAGTGTCGCCACGACCGGCCTCGACCGCTGCGAAGGCTTCGCACAGCTGGACGTCAGTGGCTTCGACGCCATTGACCTGCACCCGCTCGTTGTAACGCAGCAGGTGCGGAGAATTGTAGACACCCACGTTCAGGCCCTGCGCCCGCAGCAACGAAGCCACGAACGCGCAGGTAGAACCCTTGCCGTTGGTGCCAGTGACCGTAATCACCCGAGGCGCCGGCTTGCCCAGCCCCATGCGAGACGCTACCTGTTGCGAACGCTCCAGCCCCATGTCGATGGCCGAAGGATGCAACTGTTCAAGGTAGGCGAGCCACTCGCCAAGGGTGCGTTGGATCATATGTTGGCAGGCACCGGCGGAACCACGATCGGTTCGATCGGCGCGGCGACGAATTTTGGCGTCGGCAGGCCCATCATTTGTGCCAGCAGGTTGCCCAGACGCGGACGCAGTTCCTGACGGTGAATGATCATGTCGATCGCGCCGTGTTCCAGCAGGAACTCACTGCGCTGGAAGCCTTCCGGCAGTTTTTCGCGAACGGTTTGTTCGATAACGCGCGGGCCGGCGAAACCGATCAGGGCTTTCGGCTCACCGACAATTACGTCGCCGAGCATCGCCAGGCTGGCGGAAACACCACCGTAGACCGGGTCAGTCAATACCGAGATGAACGGAATGCCTTCTTCACGCAGACGCGCCAGCACCGCGGAGGTCTTGGCCATTTGCATCAGGGAAATCAGCGCTTCCTGCATCCGCGCACCACCGGAGGCAGCGAAGCAGATCATCGGGCAACGGTTTTCCAGGGCGTAATTGGCGGCGCGCACGAAGCGCTCACCAACGATGGCGCCCATCGAACCACCCATGAAGGAGAATTCGAAGGCCGATACCACGACCGGCATGCCCAGCAAGGTGCCGCTCATGGAGATCAGTGCGTCTTTTTCGCCGGTCTGCTTTTGCGCAGCGGTCAGGCGATCCTTGTACTTCTTGCCGTCGCGAAATTTCAGACGGTCAACCGGCTCCAGGTCCGCGCCCAGTTCGGCACGGCCGTCAGCGTCGAGGAAGATGTCGATACGCGCGCGAGCGCCGATACGCATGTGGTGGTTGCACTTGGGGCAAACATCCAGGGTCTTTTCCAGCTCCGGACGATACAACACCGCCTCGCAAGACGGGCATTTGTGCCACAGACCTTCAGGCACCGAGCTCTTCTTGACCTCGGAACGCATGATCGAAGGGATCAGTTTGTCTACTAACCAGTTGCTCATGCTTTCTTTCTCCAGTACCGGCGGCCCGAACGCTCTGGTTCGCAGCCCCGCGTATGCCCTTGAGCTAAATTCATATGTGTGGCGATGATCGACGGGCTGCCGGATCAGCGAGATGTGACCTGCGTACAACCCCAAATATCCTCAGCCATGCCTGTGGACGGCGGCAGTGTGCCAGCCGTCACATCAAGCCCCAACAACCGCTTTGATGAATGCCTGAATCTTTGCGTGATCCTTGATGCCCTTGCTCGCCTCTACCCCACCACTGACGTCCACCGCGTAAGGCCGAACCCGGGCAATCGCCTCTGCGACGTTGTCCGGTGTCAAGCCGCCCGCCAGGATGATCGGCTTGCTCAGGCCTTGCGGTATCAGAGACCAGTCGAACGCTTCACCGGTTCCCCCGGGAACGCCTTCGACGTACGTATCGAGCAGGATCCCGCTGGCACTGGCGTAGGCATCGCAAGCCGCTGCGATGTCATCACCGGCCTTGACCCGCAACGCCTTGATATACGGCCGGTGCCAGCTTTCACAGTCGGCCGCGGTCTCGTCACCATGGAACTGCAACAGGTCCAGCGGCACGGCATCGAGGATTTCCCCCAACTCGCAGCGGCTGGCATTGACGAACAAACCCACGGTGGTCACGAACGGCGGCAAGGCCTTGATGATCGCCCTCGCCTGCTGGAACGTCACGGCCCGCGGGCTTTTGGCGTAGAACACAAATCCGATGGCATCGGCCCCGGCCTCGACCGCCGCCAACGCATCCTCTATGCGGGTAATCCCACAAATTTTGCTGCGAACGGCTGACATGTCGATAGAACCTCAGGACAAATCCGGGAAAGTCCCGGATGGTAACAAAAGCGTTTGAGGGCGTCAGCCGTCAAGTTCCGAGAAGCCGGTAAGGAAGTGTGGGCCGATGTAACGCTCAGGTAATTCGAACTCGTCGCGGTACTCGACCTGGACCAGGTACAGACCGAACGGATGGGCCGTTACCCCGCCGGAACGACGGATACGACTTTCCAGGACTTCCTTCATCCACTCCACGGGACGCTCGCCAGCGCCGATGGTCATCAGAACTCCGGCGATGTTGCGCACCATGTGATGCAGGAACGCACTGGCGCGGATATCCAGCACGATCATTTTGCCATGGCGCGTGACGCGCAGGTGATGCAGCTCCTTGATCGGCGACTTGGCCTGGCACTGACCGGCGCGGAATGCACTGAAGTCGTGGGTACCGACCAGATACTGAGCGGCTTCAGACATGCGCTCGACGTCCAGCGGGCGGTGGTTCCAGGTAATTTCATCGTTCAGGTGCGCCGGACGGATCTGATCGTTGTAGATCACGTAGCGATAGCGCCTGGCGATCGCCTTGAACCGCGCATGAAAATGCGCCGGCATGACCTTCGCCCAACTGACGCTGACGTCGTGGGGCAAGTTGATATTGGCGCCCATCACCCAGGCCTTCATCGAACGCTCGACCTGGGTATCGAAATGCACCACCTGACCGCAGGCATGCACCCCGGCATCAGTGCGCCCGGCGCAGAGCAGCGACACCGGTGAGTCGGCGACTTTGGACAAGGCCTTTTCAAGGGTTTCCTGCACCGTGAGCACACCGGAGGCCTGGCGCTGCCAGCCGCGATAGCGCGAACCTTTGTATTCAACGCCCAACGCGATCCGGAAAAAGCCGTCGGCCGCCATTTCGGCGGCCGGATTATCTATATTTGCCAAGGGGTGACAGCCTGCTGATCTGCGCAAAGGCATGCATTATAAGGCTGTCGGGCGGGGACGCCAGAGCTGCGTGATCTTCGTGCCCCATCCAATCAGTGCAATGCCGGGTTTGATGTTGAACGGGATGCCCTCATCGCGAGCAGGCTCGCTCCCACATTTGATCGGGGTTGTTCGCCTCGTGTGTGCCTGGCACCAAACCCTGTGGGAGCGAGCCTGCTCGCGATGGCGGTATAGCTGACGTCAATGCATCAGCACCCAAACAAAAACGGCAGCCTCACAGGGCTGCCGTTTTATTTACACCTTTATCGATCACTCATGCCAGACGCGAGAGCATTTCCTTGGCTTCGCTCTTCTGACCGGCATCGCCCTCGGTCACCACCTCATTGAGGATGTCCCGAGCGCCGTCGCTGTCGCCCATGTCGATGTAGGCCTGGGCCAGATCGAGTTTGGTAGCGACCTCATCGGTGCCGGAGAGGAAATCGAAGTCCGGCTCATCGGCCGCGGAGGCCAAAGCGTCTTCCTCGGTGAAGCTAGGCTCACCGAGGCTCTGGGACAGACGATCCAGCTCCGCATTGACGTCGTTGAGCTCACTTTCGAAGGCATCAGGCTGATCCAGGGCAGTGGCGTCCATTTCATCGGCCAGTGACAGGTCGAAATCCGCAGGTAACTCCAGGTCGTCGAGCGTCGGCTCGGTCACGGGAGCCGCCTCGGCGACAGGCAAATCCTTGAGATCTTCATCCAGACTCAGCAGGAAGTCATCTTCGGCCAGCGTTGCCGGCGAGGCGTCGCCGCCCAGATCCATGTCCAGGTCGAAGACCGACAGATCGTCGAGGTTTTCCTTGATTTCAGTCTGTTGCTGCAACACCGACTCAAAGCTCAGATCATCGTCCAGCGGGAATTCGTCCAATTCAGCCAGCTCTTCTGGTGCGGGTGCGGGTGCGGGCGTTGGCTCCACCTCCGGCTCCGCAGCAACAACTGGCGCGATCGGCGTAGCCGCCTCCAGATCGTCCAGGCTCAGATCGAAGGCGCTGTCGAAGTCGGACAACGCCGGCTCCGGGGCTTGCGGCTCGTCCAGCAGCAGGTCCTTGACGTATTGTGCGTCCAGCTCGGCAGCGATGGCGGCGGCAGCCAGACCGCTGGCCGCCACAACAACCATGGCCGGAAAGCGGCTTTTCAACTCTTCAACCCGGGCGAAGTTATCGCCGTTGGCCACCAGTTGACGCTCTTGAGCGACGAACGCATCGCGATCGCCCTGCTGACCGTAGACTTCCATCAGTTTCAAGCGCAGGTCACTGCGTTGCGGCTCTTGTTTGATCGCGTCTTCCAGCAATGCGGCGGCCTGATTCAGACGACCGCCTGCAATGTGCGACTGTGCCTGAGCCAGTACGTCGTCGGAACGGTCGGAACGCTCGGCGGCAGGCGATACCAATGGCGCAGCGATCGGCGGCGTCACCACAACCGGAGCAATCACCGGGGCCGGCGCGGGTGCAGGCGTTGGCGCGGTCGCAAGTTTCACGCTCGGCGGCGGAACTTCCAGGCCTTCGAAGCTGCTTGGCGGCAGATCCTGATCGACGGAGAACTCTTGCTCCTCCTCCAAGGCACGGGCCATGCGCAGATGCTTCTCGGCTTCTTGCTGAGCCTTACGACGACGGGCCAGCAACAGCAGCAAGAGCAGCAGCACCACCGCACCGCCACCCACCAGACCCAGCAGGATCGGATTGGTCAGCAGCTCGTTGAATTTCTGATCATCGGGTGTTGGCTCGACAACTGGCGCCGGAACGACTTCTGGTGCGGCAGCCTCTGGCGCAGGGACCGGAGCCGCGTCCGCAGGCGTTGCCGCAGGGCTGGCCGCCAGCTCAGCCGACATCGCCGGAGCGCTCGAAGCCGATGCATCCGCGCCGCCTTCGGCCTGCAACTTGGCCAATTGATTGTTCTTCAGTTCGATCAGGCGTTGCAGCTTGTCCAGCTGACTTTGCAGATCGCTCATGCGGCTTTTCAGTTCGGCGTTGTCACGACGAGTCGCGTCTAGGCTTTCCTCGGTAACAGCCAGCTTATCGCTTAACGCTTTCGCATCACCGGCGGCGCCTTTGCCGCCCTTGCCGGTGTCGGCAGACACCAGGCTCAGTTTGTCTACGGCAGGTTGCGATGACGCACCTTCACCGCGAGCGCGTTTGGTGGCGTCGAGTTGCTGCTGACCGGTTCCCGGCTTCGCCACGTAGCGACGGCCCTGACGCCACGCGGTGTTCTGCGCGGCGACCTCAGCGATGGCCTTGGGCTGTGGCAGGTTGGTGCTCTGCACCTGATCAGGCAGACGCAGCACCTGGCCGGTTTTCAGTCGATTGATGTTGCCGTCGATGAACGCATCCGGGTTCAGCGCCTGGATGGCGAGCATGGTCTGCTGGATCGAACCACCGTTACGCGCCTTCGCGGCGATCTCCCACAGGGTATCGCGCGGCGTGGTGGTGTATTGCGACGATTTGGTCGCGCCAGTGACTGGCGCAGTCACCGTTTGGGCTGGCGCTGGTTGCGCGGCGGCATCGGCGGTCTGCGGCGAGAATTTGGACGGATCGAGCAGCACGCTGTAGTCGCGTAGCAAACGACCGTTGGGCCACATCACCTGAACCAGGAATTTCACCATCGGTTCGGACAGCGGTTTGCTGGACGTGACGCGCAAGATGCTTTTGCCGCTGGCGTTAAGCACCGGGGTGAAGGTCAGGTCATTGAGAAATGCCTGACGATCGACACCGGCCTTGGCGAAATCTTCGGGCGAGGCCAGGCTCGGCACCACTTCGGCAGCCGTGAGGTCCTTGACGTCGAGCAACTCGATTTCTGCGACCAGAGGCTGGTTCAGCGTCGATTTCAGGGTCAATTCCCCGAGCCCGAGGGCATGCGCCATACCGGAGGACAGCGCCGAGGCGGCCGCTATTGCTAACACCAGTTTGCGAACTTGAACCATAACCTCTTCCTTTGTTTGAACATTCCTCGGCCAGCGAGAAGGTGTTGATTGCCGCTGCCGTAAGGCATTGCGCGCGACGGCGAAGGGTCGTCGCGCGCGATCATTTCATTCATGCAATGGGAAGCCCTGCGGGGTGGCTCACCTTAAGCATTCCGGCCAAGCATGACACTCGACCGGAATCATTCGATAAATTGTTGCCAAGTATCTTTTACAGCAGGTCTTTTATCAACAATTCAGCCACCTGCACAGCATTGAGCGCGGCGCCTTTGCGTACGTTATCTGACGTCAGCCACACATTAAGTTCCGCCGGGTCGTCGATCCCGCTGCGAACCCGACCAACGTAAACCACGTCCTGCCCTACTGCATCGCCTACCGGGGTCGGGTAATCACCCGCCTCGATCAGTTCGATACCGGGCGCCGCTTCCAGAGCTGCGTTGACTTTCGCCAGATCGACAGCGCTCGATGACTGCAAGGTCACGCTAAAGCTATCGCCGAAAAACACCGGAGCTTGAATGCAAGTGACGGAAATCTTTAATGACGGCAGCGCCATGACCTGACGCAATTCGCGCACCAGGCGTTTTTCCAGCAACGTATGGCCTTGATCATCAGGCTTACCGACTTGCGCCAGCAGGTTGAAAGCCATCTGCCGATCGAAGAACGCCGGCTCCAGCGGACGCACGTTAAGCAGCTCGGCGGTTTGCCGGGCCAGCTCAGTGACCGCTTCGCGGCCTTGGGCAGAGACCGCCAGACATGCCGTCAGGCTGATGCGCTGCAGGTCGAGCAAACCGAGCAACGGCGCCAGCACCACCGCCAGCGTCGCGGCCGAAGGGCTTGGGCTGCTGACCTGGAAGGGCTTTTTCAGACCGGCCAGAATTTCAGCGTTGGCCTCAGGCACCACTTGCGGCGCCTGATCAGCCGGCAAGGCGCCGGACAGGTCGATCAGAGAGCAACCGGCGGCCGTGGCACGCGGAGCGAAACTGAGGGTCACCGCCGGGCCGGCGGCAAAGAACACCAACTGGACTTTGCTGAAATCGAACTCATCGACTTCCCTCACCCGCACGTTCTTGCCGCGAAACGGCACCGAATGACCGGCCGATTCACTGCTCGCCAGCAGGTGCAGGTTACCGACGGGAAAGTCCCGCTCTTCGAGAATCTGGACGAGTGTTTCGCCGACAGTACCGGTGGCGCCGATCACGGCAATATCAAAGGACTGGCTCATGGTTCTACCTCTGGCGAAACGGGGGGAGCGGCACTTTACCGGGTGGCTGGCAGTGAGGCAATTCGACGGGGGATTTGATCATTCCCACGCTCTGCGTGGGAATGCCGCCATGGACGCTCTGCGTCCGCCGTTGAGACAGTGACGCGGAGCGTCACGGGATGCATTCCCACGCAGAGCGTGTGAACGATCGGCGGGAACAAAAAACCCGCACCTCTTTCAAGGCGCGGGTTCTTCATTACTTCAACAGATCAACGCTCAAGCAGAATCCGCAGCATGCGACGCAGCGGTTCGGCCGCGCCCCACAGCAGTTGGTCGCCGACGGTGAAGGCACCGACGAACTGCGACCCCATGTTCAGCTTGCGCAAACGGCCGACCGGCACGTTCAGGGTACCGGTAACCTTTGTAGGGCTCAGCTCCTGCATGCTGATTTCGCGGTTGTTCGGCACCAGCTTGACCCAAGGGTTGTGCTGGCTGATCAGCCCTTCGATGTCGGCGATCGGCACGTCTTTGTTCAGCTTGATGGTCAGCGCCTGGCTGTGGCAACGCATGGCGCCGATGCGCACGCAGATGCCGTCCACCGGGATCGGGCTCTTGAAGCGACCGAGGATCTTGTTGGTCTCGGCCTGGGCCTTCCACTCTTCGCGGCTCTGACCGTTCGGCAGTTCCTTGTCGATCCACGGGATCAGGCTGCCGGCCAGCGGTACGCCAAAGTTTTCGGTCGGGTACGCGTCGCTGCGCATGGCTTCGGCAACACGGCGATCGATGTCGAGAATGGCGCTGGCCGGGTCGGCCAGTTGATCGGCGACAGCGGCGTGGGTCACACCCATTTGCTTGATCAGTTCACGCATGTGCTGCGCGCCGCCACCGGAGGCCGCCTGATAAGTCATGGCGCTCATCCACTCGACCAGACCGGCTTCAAACAGGCCACCCAGACCCATCAGCATCAGGCTGACGGTGCAGTTGCCGCCGATGTAGTTCTTGGTGCCCGCGTCGAGCTGCTGGTCGATGACCTTGCGGTTCACCGGGTCCAGCACGATCACCGCGTCATCCTGCATGCGCAGGCTGGAAGCGGCGTCGATCCAGTAACCCTGCCAGCCGGCTTCGCGCAGCTTCGGGAAAACTTCGCTGGTGTAGTCACCACCCTGGCAGGTCAGAATCACGTCGAGGGTTTTCAGCTCTTCAATGCTGTAAGCGTCCTTGAGCGGAGCAATGTCCTTACCCACGGACGGGCCTTGGCCACCGACATTGGAAGTGGTGAAAAACACCGGCTCGATAAGATCGAAATCCTGCTCTTCCAGCATCCGCTGCATGAGCACGGAACCGACCATACCGCGCCAACCGATCAGACCTACACGTTTCATCGCAACTACACCTTCTTAAAAGTGGGCCGCTGCTTTCATGGTTGAAAGTTGCAGCGGGCCAAAGAGATTACAGATTCCGCAGCGCGGCGACTACTGCATCGCCCATTTCCTGCGTACCGACCTTGGTGCAACCGGCCGACCAGATGTCGCCCGTGCGCAGGCCCTGATCCAATACCAGGCTCACGGCCTTCTCGATAGCATCGGCCGCATCCTGCAGATTGAAGCTGTAACGCAGCATCATCGACACCGACAAAATGGTCGCCAACGGGTTGGCAATGCCCTTGCCAGCGATGTCTGGCGCCGAACCGTGGCACGGCTCGTACATGCCTTTGTTGTTGGCATCCAGCGACGCCGACGGCAGCATGCCGATCGAACCGGTGAGCATCGACGCTTCGTCGGAAAGAATGTCGCCGAACAGGTTGTCGGTGACGATCACGTCGAATTGCTTCGGTGCACGCACCAGTTGCATGGCGGCGTTGTCGACGTACATGTGGCTCAGTTCGACGTCCGGGTAGTCCTTGGCCACTTGCTCGACGACTTCACGCCACAGTTGGCTGGACGCCAGCACGTTGGCTTTGTCCACCGAGCACAGCTTCTTGCCGCGCACGCGGGCCATGTCGAAACCGACACGGGCGATACGGCGGATTTCGGTCTCGCTGTACGGCAGGGTGTCGTAGGCCTGACGCTCGCCGTTTTCCAGTTCACGCACGCCGCGTGGCGCGCCGAAGTAGATGCCGCCGGTCAGCTCACGGACGATCAGGATGTCCAGACCCGCGACGATTTCCGCCTTCAGGCTGGAAGCCTCGGCCAGTTGCGGGTACAGGATCGCCGGACGCAGGTTGCCGAACAGACCCAGCTGCGCACGGATTTTCAGCAGGCCGCGCTCAGGGCGGATATCACGCTCGATGGTGTCCCATTTCGGGCCGCCCACGGCGCCCAGCAATACCGCATCGGCGGCACGGGCACGGGCCAGGGTTTCGTCGGCCAGCGGCACGCCGTGCTTGTCGATGGCGGCGCCACCGATCACGTCATGACTCAGTTCGAAGCCCAGGCTGTACTTGTCGTTCGCCAGCTCCAGCACCTTGACTGCTTCGGCCATGATTTCCGGGCCAATACCGTCACCCGGGAGAATCAGAATCTGCTTGCTCATGCTTTCCTCATGTCATCAGTCGGCACGCCCGCAGGCGTACCCGGAAAAAGTCTTGGCGCTTATCGTTCAGCCATCAGCACCAGCACATCGGTACTGAACGAGCCATCGGCCTCAATCTCAAAATATTCGCGAACTTCATTGCCCATCGATTGCTGCAACTCGCGGATTGCCGCGCGCATCACCTGCGGCGTGCGCATGCGCTCAACCCAGGACGTGTACTCCAGACGCAGCCGTTGGCGCGTGGTGCTGCGAGTATGCAACCCCGCTTCGCTGACCTGACGCAACCACTCGCCAGCAGAATAATCGCGCACGTGGCTGGTGTCGCGCAGCACTTCGACGCTTTGCAGGTAAGTGTCGAATAACGGGCTGCCCGGCGACAACACATCGATGAACGCCGCCACCCCACCCGGCTTCAGCACCCGGCGAACTTCGCGCAGGGCCAGTCCGAGATCGCTCCAATGGTGCGCTGAATAGCGGCTGAAAACGAAATCGAACTCGCCATCGGCGAACGGCAGGCGCTCGGCGGCACCGAGTACGGTGGACACGTTGCTCAAGCCCCGATCGACGGCAGCAACGGCGACCACGTCGAGCATCTGTTGAGACAGGTCGTAAGCCACCACTTCCTTGACCAGCGAAGCCACGTGAAAACTCACATGACCGGCGCCGCAACCGAGGTCGAGCACGCGAGCATCGCCCTGCCCCGCCAGTTCAGCCTGTAGCAGCGCGAATTCAGTGCCTTGAGCGTGTACGGCGCTGCTCAGATAGGCCGAGGCCTGTTCACCGAATTGCTTTTGTACTACCTGACTGTGCTGGGCGGTGCTGGTCACGGGGACTTCCTTTTGGGAATGAGTCTTGTGGTGTCTGTGCGGGCCTCTTCGCGGGCAAGCCTCGCTCCTACAGGGGAATGCAGTTCAACCGTAGGAGCGAGGCTTGCCCGCGAAGGCGTCATCGAGCCTTACGCAAAATCACGCATCACGAAACAACCACGGCTGGCTCGCACGGTGTTTGGCTTCAAACGTGGCAATCGCTTCGTGGTCCTGCAAGGTCAGGCCGATATCGTCCAGGCCATTGAGCAGGCAGTGCTTGCGGAACGCGTCAATCTCAAAACTCAACACCTTGCCATCCGGACGGGTCACGGTCTGGGCTTGCAGATCAACCTGCAATTGATAGCCCGGAGTCGCCTCAACCTGCTGGAACAGCTCATCAACCTCAGCGTCGCTCAAGATGATCGGCAGCAAGCCGTTCTTGAAGCTGTTGTTGAAGAAGATGTCGGCGTAGCTCGGCGCGATGATGCTGCGGAAACCGTACTCTTCCAGCGCCCACGGCGCGTGCTCGCGGCTGGAGCCGCAACCGAAGTTTTCGCGGGCCAGCAACACACTGGCGCCTTGATAACGTTCGGCGTTGAGGACGAAGTCCTTGTTCAACGGACGCTTGGAGTTGTCCTGATACGGCTGCCCGACATCCAGGTAACGCCACTCATCGAACAGGTTCGGGCCGAAACCGGTACGCTTGATCGACTTCAAGAACTGCTTCGGAATGATCTGGTCGGTGTCGACGTTGGCACGATCCAAAGGCGCGACAAGACCAGTGTGCTGGGTAAAAGCTTTCATGCTGCGCTCCTTTAGATCAATTCACGGACGTCGACGAAACGACCGTTCACCGCGGCGGCGGCGGCCATGGCCGGGCTGACGAGGTGCGTACGGCCACCGGCGCCCTGACGGCCTTCGAAGTTACGGTTGGAGGTCGACGCGCAATGCTCGCCCGACTCCAAACGGTCCGGGTTCATCGCCAGGCACATCGAGCACCCCGGCTCGCGCCATTCAAAACCGGCCTCGAGGAAAATCTTGTCCAGGCCTTCGGATTCGGCCTGAGCCTTCACCAACCCCGAACCCGGCACCACGATGGCCTGCTTGATAGTCGAAGCCACTTTGCGGCCCTTGGCGATCACGGCGGCGGCGCGCAGGTCTTCGATCCGCGAGTTGGTGCAGGAGCCAATGAATACGCGGTCCAGCTGAATGTCGGTGATCGCCTGATTGGCGGTCAAACCCATGTACTTCAAGGCGCGTTCGATGGAGCCACGCTTGACCAGATCCATTTCCTTCGCAGGATCGGGAACGTTCTGATCGACAGCCAAGACCATCTCAGGCGAGGTACCCCAGCTGACTTGCGGCTTGATCTGAGTGGCATCGAGCTCGACGATGGTGTCGAACTTGGCATCCGCGTCAGAGACCAGGTCTTTCCAGGCCTCGACAGCCAAGTCCCATTCCGCGCCTTTCGGAGCAAATGGACGGCCCTTGACGTAAGCCACGGTTTTTTCGTCGGAGGCCACCAGGCCTACACGAGCGCCGGCCTCGATCGCCATGTTGCAAATGGTCATGCGGCCTTCAACGGACAAGTCGCGAATCGCGCTACCGGCGAATTCGATGGCGTGGCCATTACCGCCGGCGGTGCCGATTTTGCCGATCACTGCGAGGACGATGTCCTTGGCGGTCACGCCGAACGGCAATTGGCCTTCGACGGACACCAGCATGTTCTTCATCTTTTTCGCGACCAGGCACTGAGTGGCGAGCACGTGCTCGACCTCGGAAGTGCCGATACCGTGAGCCAGGGCACCAAACGCGCCGTGGGTCGAGGTGTGGGAGTCGCCGCAAACCACGGTCATGCCCGGCAAGGTGGCGCCCTGCTCCGGGCCAATGACGTGGACGATGCCTTGGCGAACATCATTCATCTTGAATTCGACGATGCCGTACTCGTCACAGTTATCGTCGAGGGTCTGAACCTGCAAACGCGAGACCTGGTCGACAATCGCTTCGATGCCGCCCTTGCGCTCCGCAGTCGTCGGAACGTTGTGGTCCGGGGTCGCGATGTTGGCATCGATGCGCCAAGGCTTGCGCCCGGCCAGACGCAGGCCTTCGAAGGCTTGCGGCGAGGTCACTTCGTGGATGATGTGACGATCGATGTAGATCAGCGCCGAGCCATCGTCGCGCTGCTTGACCAAATGCGAATCCCAGAGCTTGTCGTAGAGCGTTTTGCCGGCCATCAGACGGTTTCCTCATCAGCTTGTTTCTATGCCGGAGAGGTCTGTGTAGCGAGTTCTGTTAGGTCAACTTCGGCGCCGGAAGCCCATATCCTGCGTTGCTGCTCCTCGCCATAGCCAGCTATGACTCGTCGCAGCTCCTTGGCTATGAACTTCCGGCATCCGAATTTGACCCAACAAACTCGACACAGACCTCCGGGTCTTGAGCAATTTCAATAACCCCTTGGCTTGTGAGGTCGATCCTAGGGGGTTACATTAAATAACTCAAATTCATATTTTTCATGCTTTGCATAACCATCTGGAATACAACTGAGACATCATCATGGACCTCGCCAACCTCAATGCTTTTATCGCGATTGCCGAGACTGGAAGCTTCTCCGGCGCTGGCGAACGGCTGCACCTGACACAACCCGCCATCAGCAAGCGCATCGCCGGCCTGGAGCAGCAATTGAAGGTGCGGCTGTTCGATCGACTGGGCCGGGAAGTCAGCTTGACCGAAGCCGGTCGCGCGCTGCTGCCACGGGCCTATCAGATCCTCAATGTACTGGATGACACCCGCCGCGCCCTGACCAACCTGACCGGCGAAGTCTCCGGTCGTCTGACATTGGCCACCAGTCATCACATCGGCCTGCACCGTTTACCGCCCTTATTAAGGGAGTTCACCCGACGTTACCCACAAGTGGCGCTGGATATTCAGTTCCTCGATTCGGAAGTGGCTTACGAAGAAATCCTCCATGGCCGCGCCGAACTGGCGGTAATCACTCTTGCACCGGAGCCCCATGCACTGGTCAAGGCCACGCCGGTGTGGGACGACCCGCTGGATTTCGTGGTCGCCCCAGAGCATTCGCTGATCGCTAACGGTCCGGTCAGCCTGGCGGATATTGCCCTGCACCCCGCGGTTTTCCCCGGTGGCAACACCTTTACCCACCACATCGTGCAGCGCCTGTTCGAGGCCCAGGGCCTGACGCCGAACATCGCCATGAGCACGAATTATCTGGAAACCATAAAAATGATGGTCTCGATCGGCCTCGCCTGGAGCGTTTTGCCGCGCACCATGCTGGACGATCAAGTGGCGCGCATACCTTTGCCGGGCATACAGCTCACTCGCCAGCTAGGCTATATCCTGCACACCGAACGGACGCTGTCGAACGCGGCACGGGCCTTCATGGCTCTGCTGGATGCACAAATCGATCAGCCAGGGACTCGCGGCTAAGCTGTGCTTCTTCTTTTTGTGCTACGCCTATAGAGCCCCAAAACCCTGTGCCTAACGCCCAATTCAGCCCAAGGCCTGTTATCCATGCCCAAATCTGTTGAACGTATGCCGCCGATGCCGCGAATTCAGGCACTTGACCCCAAACGGTCCGAGCAGAGCTGGGAAAGCGCCCCGCAGTTGCTGGCAGCCCTCAACGGCGCCCGGCTGGGCGCCTGGTATTGGGACATCGAGCGGGGGCAGATCAGTTGGTCTCGGGGTACTCAGGCGTTGTTCGGCTTCGATCCCCGACAACCGCTGCCGGAAGATCTGGAATACCTCGACCTGCTGCCTCAGGAGGATCGGGCGAAAGCCATCCGCGCCTTCAATGCAGTGATCGCCGGCGCCCCGCTGGAGCAGGCGATGCACCACCGTATCCGCTGGCCCGACGGCAGTCTGCACTGGCTGGAAATCAACGGCAGCCTGCTGCCGGACAAAAACGGCCGGCCACGAATGATAGGGGTCATTCGTGAAATCACCCATCAGCGCCAGCGCGAACAGGCACTGAGCAGCTCGGAAAAGCGCTTCGCCACACTGTTTCACCTGTGCCCGAACATGGTCCTGCTGACCCGTCAGGAAGACGGCTTGATCAGCGAAGCCAACCAGTATTTCGAAAGCCTGTTCGGCTGGCCGGTGCAAGACGCCATCGGCCGAACCACGCTGGAACTGGGCCTTTGGGTCAATCCGGAACAACGGGTGCAACTGGTCAAGGCCACCAAAGCCAAAGGCGAGCTGATCAACATGGAGGTGCAATTTCGCGCCAGCAATGGGCAGGTTCACGACGGCATCCTCAGTGCGCAAAAGGTCGAACTCGAAGGCCAGCCTTACCTGCTGAGCACGTTCCTCGACACCACCGAACGTAAAATTGCCGAGCACGCCCTCAAAGACAGCCAGGAACGCCTCGACCTGGCCCTGGACTCGGCGCAACTCGGCACCTGGGACTGGCACATTCCCAGCGGCATGCTTTACGGCTCGGCGCGGGCCGCCCAGTTACATGGGCTGGACCCCAAACCCTTCCATGAATCCTTCGATGCGTTTTTCGAAGGCGTGCCCGGCGAAGAACGCGACACCATGCGTGATGCCTACCGCAGCCTGCGCGAAGGCCCGGCCGGCAATTACCAGCTGACTTACCGCGTGCAGCTAATGGATGGCAGCTCGCGCTACCTGGAAAGCCGCGCCAGACTCTACCGCGATGAACAGGGCAACCCGCTGCGCATGGCCGGCACGCTGCTGGACATCACCGATCAGGTGGAGCGCGAACAGCAACTGGTGGCGTCGGAAGAGAAATTCGCCACCTTGTTCCAGGTCAGCCCGGACCCGATCTGCGTCACGCGCCAAGACACCGGCCATTTTATCGAGATCAACTCCAGCTTTACTCAAACGTTCGGCTGGAGCACCGTCGACGTGATTGGCCGCAGCGCCGACGAAATCGGCCTGTGGGACGCTTCGGCGAAGAGCCTGCAAAGGATCGAGCGGGTCATCCGCGAACAGGGCCTGAACAATGTGGCGATCATCGTCCAGCACAAGGACGGGCAGTCCCTGACTTGCGTGATATCGAGCCGGCAGATCAGCGTCGGCGACCAACCTTGCATCGTCACCACCCTGCGCGACATCACCCAGCAGCAACGCTCGGAAGCGGCGCTCAAGGCCAGCGAGGAGAAGTTCGCCAAGGCCTTCCACTCAAGCCCCGACGCCATCACCATTACCGAGCGCGACACCGGACGCTACCTGGAAGTTAATGACGGCTTTTGTCGCCTGACTGGCTATCGCGCCGATGAAGTGATCGGCCGCACGGTGTATCAGGTGGGCATCTGGGCCGAAGAGAAACAACGCTCGGCGCTGCTGGCGGAGCTACAGATCAAGGGCCGGGTTCATCATCAGGAAATGCTCGGGCGCAACAAACGCGGCGAGTTGTTGACCGTCGAAGTCTCGGTGGAGCCGATCACCCTCAACGAAATCGCGTGCCTGCTGCTGACTGCCCGGGACGTCAGTTTGCTGAAAAATGCCGAAGCACAGATCCGTCACCTGGCCTACCACGACCCATTGACCAACCTGCCCAACCGCGCCCTGTTGATGGATCGCCTGAGCCAGCAGATCGCCCTGCTCAAACGCCACAACCTGCGTGGCGCGCTGATGTTCCTCGATCTCGACCACTTCAAGCACATCAACGACTCCCTCGGTCACCCGGTGGGCGATACGGTGCTGAAGATCATCACTGCGCGCCTTGAAGCCAGCGTGCGCATGGAAGACACCGTCGCGCGCCTGGGCGGTGACGAATTCGTGGTGCTGCTCAGCGGCCTGGAAGGTTCGCGCAGCGATGTCAGCGCTCAGGTCCGGGAATTGGCGGACACCTTGCGCGAACTGCTGTCCGAACCGATGTTCCTCGACGGACAGCGCCTGCAAGTAACACCGAGCATCGGCATCGCGCTGATCCCCGACCACGGCTCGACCCCGACCGATCTGCTCAAACGCGCCGATATCGCCCTCTACCGCGCCAAGGATTCAGGCCGCAACACCACGCAGATGTATCACAACACTATGCAGAAGGCCGCCAGCGAACGCCTGCGCATGGAAACCGACCTGCGCCTTGCCCTTTCCCGGGGTGAGTTCAGCGTGCAATACCAACCGCAGGTGGACGCTCGCAACAACCGTATTACCGGCGCAGAAGCCTTGGTACGCTGGCACCATCCGCAACTGGGCGCGCAATCGCCCACCGAGTTCATCAAGGTGCTGGAAGACAGCGGGCTGATTCTGGAAGTCGGCACGTGGATCCTTGACGAAGCCTGCGCGGCCTTCAAACATCTGGTCGCCAAGGGCCTGATCAATCCGCTCGACTTCAGCCTGTGCGTGAACATCAGCCCCCGGCAATTCCGTCAGAACGATTTCGTCGAACGTATCGAGCACAGCCTCGGCAGCCATGACCTGCCCTGCTCGTTGCTGAAACTGGAAATCACCGAAGGCATCGTCATCCAGAACCTGGACGACACCATCAGCAAAATGCGGCGCCTGAAAAAACTCGGCGTGAGCTTTGCCATGGACGATTTCGGTACCGGTTATTCCTCGCTGACCTACCTCAAGCGCCTGCCGGTAGACACCCTGAAAATCGATCAGTCGTTCATCCGCGACGCCACCACCGACCCCAACGATGCCGAAATCATTCGCGCCATCGTCGCCATGGCCCGCAGTCTGGAGTTGGAAGTCATCGCCGAAGGGGTGGAAACCCTGGAGCAACTGGCGTTTTTGCAGGGGCTGGGCTGCCATTTGTATCAAGGGTATTTGCACAGCCGGCCGTTGCCGGTGGAGGAGTTTCAGAAACTGTTGAAATAAGGCGATGCAGCAACTGCCGAGCCGCTGCGTTCGGCTGTAGCAGCTGCCGAGCCTGCAAGGCTGCAGCTACAAATGGGCACAAAAAAGGGCGCCAGTGTATGGCGCCCTTTTTGTTGCTTTGACTCAGTGCTGCAGAGCCGGTTTTTCCGTCCCGTTGATCGGGATGCGCTTGGCTTTCGCCTCTTCCGGAATCACGCGCAGCAGGTCAATGCTCAACAAACCGTTGCGCAGTTCGGCGGCCTTGATTTCAATGTGGTCCGCCAGACGGAACGACAGTTTGAAGGCACGCTGAGCGATGCCTTGGTACAGATAGGTGACGTTTTCGTCCGCGTCACGTTTACCGCCACTGATGGTCAGCACACCTTTCTCCACTTGCAGGTCCAGGTCTTCTTCCTGGAAACCGGCGGCCGCTACGACAATGCGGTATTGGTCATCACCGTATTTTTCAACGTTGTAGGGTGGATAGGTGCTGCCTGGCTCATTGCGCAGGGCGGTTTCGAACAGGTCGTTGAAACGGTCGAAACCTACCGAGGAACGGAACAGTGGGGCCAGGGAAAATGCAGTACTCATGATTCAAATCTCCTGAACATAATCAGCAAGTTTTTTTGTCTCCGCGACCCGAATTCGGCATCGCGTAATCCTTAGATAAGGATCGCTGATTGCTTTTCAAGAGATTATTTTCAGATTTTTTTAAGTAGATTCAGGCCGCTTCAGACACCTGCAAACCCAGTAAACGCGAGACATTATCCAGTTCGGTCTCACGACGCAGGACGGTGAACAGCTCTACGGCTTCGGGATAATTGCGGGTCAGCATCGCCAGCCACTGCTTCAAGCGACCCGGCGATTGACGTGGGGTCATCTGCGCTTTGGCTTGCAGCCAGAAGTCTTGAATCAGCGGCAGCAGCTCGGCCCAGGTCATCTCAACGACGTCTTCACCGGCGCGGGCGGCGGCGATTTGCCGGGCCAGATCCGGACGCGATACCAGACCACGACCGAGCATGATGTCTTCGACGCCGCTGATCTCGCGGCAACGACGCCAGTCCTCGACGCTCCAGATGTCGCCGTTGGCAAACACCGGCACCTTGACCACGTCCTGCACCCGAGGGATCCATTCCCAGTGAGCCGGCGGCTTGTAGCCATCGGTCTTGGTCCGCGCGTGGACCACGATGTGCGCCGCCCCGCCTTCAGCCAGGGCCGTGGCGCAGACCAGCGCACCGTCCGGGCTGTCGAAACCGAGGCGCATCTTGGCGGTCACCGGAATGTGCGCGGGTACGGCACGACGGACATGTTCGACGATTTGGTTGAGCAGTTCAGGCTCTTTGAGCAGCACCGCGCCGCCACGGGATTTGTTGACGGTCTTGGCCGGACAGCCGAAGTTCAAGTCAATGACTTCGGAACCCAACTCGCAGGCCAGTGCGGCGTTTTCCGCCAGGCACACCGGATCGGAGCCGAGCAGTTGCACCCGCAGCGGCACGCCGGAGGCGGTTCGGGCGTTGGTCAGCAGTTCCGGGCCGAACTTGTGGTAATAGGCAGGTGTGAGCAGTTGATCGTTGATCCGAATGAATTCGGTCACGCACCAATCGATACCGCCCACACGGGTCAGCACGTCCCGCAGGATGTTGTCGACCAACCCCTCCATGGGCGCCAAAGCAATTTGCATGAAAAACACACTCAACGAAAAACGTGCGGCAGTTTACTGGGTTTCGCCTGCTAAACCCATGCCCACGTAGGAGCTGCCGAAGGCTGCGATCTTTTGATTTTGCTCTTTCCGGGCTCGCTGAAAATAAAGATCAAAAGATCGCAGCCTTCGGCAGCTCCTACAGGGGGATTGCATTTCCAAAGTGATAGGGATTTCAGGTCGTTGGCTGCAACGCAGGACCATAGCCCTCGATAAACTCCGCCGGCATGCGCTTGGGCTTGCCGGTCGACAGTTCGATGCACACGAAAGTGGTTTGCGCCCGCAGTAACGTCGCGTTGTCGCTGGGGCGCTTCAATTGAAAGTGTCGGGTCATTTTCAGGCGCTGGTCCCAATCGACGATCCAGGTTGCCAGTTGCAGTTCGTCGCCCTCATAGGCCGCAGCCAGGTAATCGATCTCGTGCCGTACCACCGCCATCGCCCGGTCCAGCCGCCGGTATTCGACCAGATCCAGGCCCAGCCGCTGCGAGTGGCGCCAGGCGCAACGCTCGAGCCAGGTCACGTACACAGCGTTGTTCGCATGGCCCAACCCGTCGATATCCTCGGCGCCCACTTCCAGATCAATGATAAACGGCGTTGCCCGATCCCAGCCCATGCCCCACTCCTGGTCAGATTATTTCGACCGGGGCAGTGTAACGGATGCTCAGGCCGATTGGCGCGATTGCAGACTGCGACCGGCCAGCAGCGAAAGAACGCCGTCGATCACCCGAGGATCGGCCAGCACTCGCTGATGCCCGCCCTCTTCCAGGCGCAACAGACGGCTGTCGAACCAGGCTTCGTGGATCAACTGGGATTCCTTGACCGGAACAAAGTTGTCGTCCTCGGCATGGACGATCAGCCCCGGCATGTCGAGCTGATAGTGCGCGACATCCAGTGCAGCGGCACGCATGCCGACGTCTTTCTCGACCTGGCGAATAAACGCCGAACGCGCTTTGGGTGGCAGGCGCACATAGCGTGCGAACCCACGCAGTACCCCGAGAATTCGCGCCGGGGCGGCGATCGAGACCAGGGTTTCGGTGCGCAAGCCCAACTGAACTGCGAGCATGGCACTGGCGCCACCCATGGAGTGTCCGATGACCGCTTGCAGCGGCGGTAACTCAGCGGCCGCCTCGAGCATAGCCCGGGCGAACAGCACCACATTTGCTTCGCGACCAGGTGAGCGACCGTGAGCCGGGCCGTCCAGGGCAACCACGGTGTAACCGGCATCGACCAGCGCGGTGATCAGCGCGGCAAACTGTGTCGGCCGGCCCTCCCAGCCGTGCATCAACAACACCGCCGGCCCTTGCCCCCAACGCAACGCGGAGAGGCCGAAGCGCAAGGTGATCCGTTCGGATTTCGCCAGCAGCGGCAATTCCCAATCACGCGGCGGCAATTCCCTCGGAGTCATGAACGCCAGGCGCATCTTGCTCGCCACCAACTGCGGCGCGAACCAGCCCAAGGTGCCATTAACGCCACGAACCCAGCTCAACGTGTTCATCGCTCATCTCCTCAGGCTGGCGCCTTCAGGTCATAGCACCGCCGACTTGGCGGCGCGCAGTAATCGATCGGACAACTCTCCTGGCCCCAGCGCCCGCGCCAGAGCCAAACCACCGACCATCAAGGCCATGTCGGCCAAGGCTTTGTCGGCCTCTTCCGGGCTGGCCGCTAACTGCGCGACCATCAACTCAATATGCTCATTCAATGCCACACGAAATTCGTCCGGCAGACGGCCCAGCTCACCGACCGATGCCGGAATCGGACATGCCTGCTCGATGGAATCACGGTGTTTGCGCGACAGGTAGAACGCTGCAACCAACGCGCGACGCTCTTCGCCGGTCAACTCGGCATCCATGTCGGCGATCAAGCCACGACGATGGCTGAGTAGCTGCTTGAATGCTTCCAGCATCAACGCGTCCTTGCTTTCGAAGTGCGCGTAGAAGCCGCCGACCGTCAGGCCGGCCGCGCCCATCACTTCGCCCACGCTCGGCTCGGCCGGGCCGCGCTGAATCAGCGCTGCACTGGCAGCCTTGAGGATGCGTTCGCGGGTTTGAGCTTTTTTATCGTTCATCGTTGCCTCCGAATATTACGACTAGAATATTATTCTCATAATAATTTTCCGCAAGTCGTGGATGCGACCGCTGGTCTGAAGAACAGTTTTTTGAGGAAAACGGAGAATTGGCCAAACGCCAGACAAACAAAAGGGCCATTCAATAATTGAATGACCCTTAAAAATCCCGCAGAGCGGGTAATCGTGGCGTCCCCTAGGGGACTCGAACCCCTGTTACCGCCGTGAAAGGGCGGTGTCCTAGGCCACTAGACGAAGGGGACACAAACCCTTCTATACAACAGATCAGTGCTGAGAGCTGATCGATTCAAGGCCGGTGTGGCCAGACCTTGAACTGTAAAATTGGTGGAGCTAGACGGGATCGAACCGTCGACCTCTTGCATGCCATGCAAGCGCTCTCCCAGCTGAGCTATAGCCCCGGATTTTTCGCCTCGCGGCGGAGCGACATCTTGCGACATCGCTTCTGTAAAACTGGCGTCCCCTAGGGGACTCGAACCCCTGTTACCGCCGTGAAAGGGCGGTGTCCTAGGCCACTAGACGAAGGGGACGCAAACCCTTCTATACAACTGATCAACGCTGAGTGTTGATCGCTTCAAGGCCGGTGTGGCCAGACCTTGAAGTGTAAATTGGTGGAGCTAGACGGGATCGAACCGTCGACCTCTTGCATGCCATGCAAGCGCTCTCCCAGCTGAGCTATAGCCCCTCATCGCTGAGGACGGGGCGAATCTTAATGGCGCATCGGAAGGCTGTCAAACTTATTTTTAACAATTTCCAAAATTTTTTGCCCACATAACAATCACTTACCGCCCTCCCCTCGAAAAACGGGGGGTGGCGCCGAAGAGCAAGATCAAAAGATCGCAGCCTTCGGCAGCTCCTACACAAGGTTAAACAGCCTTAAGCGATAGCGCCCAGGAGTTTTTCCCACTCCTTGTTTTCCTTCTTCGACACGCCACCCAACAGATCGATAGCCTGGCGCAGACGGAAACGGGTCAGGTCCGGACCGAGGATTTCCATCGCGTCGAGCACCGACACCGAGCTGGCCTGCCCCGTGATCGCGGCGAACATCAGCGGCATGGCATCACGCAGCTTCAACTCCAGGGATTCGACCACCGCCTGAATCGTCGCGGTAATGCTGTCCTTCTCCCACTGACGCAGGCTTTCCAGCTTCCACAGAATCAACTGCATCAACTGACGAACCTGATCGCCCGAGAGCTTCTTGGATTCGAACAGTTTGGCGTCCGGGTTCACGCCACCAGCGAAGAAAAAGCCGGCCAGGGGTGCGACTTGGCTGAAGGTTTCAACCCGGCCCTGCACGTGCGGCGCGATCTTCATCATGTATTCAGGGTTCAGTGCCCACTTTTGCAGACGAGCGGCGAACTCTTCCACCGGCAGGTCACGCAGCCATTGGCCGTTGAGCCACGACAGCTTCTCGATGTCGAAAATCGGCCCGCCGAGAGAGACGCGCTTGAGGTCGAAGTTGTCGACCATTTCCTGCAACGAGAACTTCTCGCGCTCATCCGGCATCGACCAGCCCATGCGGCCCAGGTAGTTGAGCATTGCTTCCGGCATGAAACCCATGCGCTCGTAGAACGTCACCGAGGTCGGGTTCTTGCGCTTGGACAGCTTGCTCTTGTCCGGGTTACGCAGCAGCGGCATGTAGCACAGCTGCGGTTGCTCCCAACCAAAGTATTCGTACAAGAGGATCAGTTTCGGCGCCGAAGGCAGCCATTCTTCACCACGCAAAACGTGGGTGATGCCCATCAAGTGGTCATCGACAACGTTGGCCAGGAAGTACGTCGGCAAGCCGTCGGTCTTCATCAGCACTTGCATGTCCATGCGATCCCACGGGATCTCGACGTCGCCACGCAGCATGTCAGGCACCACGCACACGCCTTCGGTCGGCACTTTCATGCGGATGACGTGTGGCTCGCCAGCGGCCAGACGACGCGCGACTTCTTCCTTGGAGAGCAACAGCGCACGGCCGTCATAACGCGGGGTTTCGCCGCGGGCCATTTGCTCGGCGCGCATCTGGTCCAATTCTTCAGCCGTGCAGAAGCACGGGAAGGCATGACCCAAGTCGACCAATTGCTGGCAGTACTTCTGATAGATATCGCCGCGCTCGCTCTGGCGGTAAGGACCGTGCGGGCCGCCGACGTCCGGGCCTTCGCTCCAGTCGATACCCAACCAGCGCAGGGCGTCGAAAATCTGCTGTTCGGACTCGCGGGTCGAACGCAGTTGGTCGGTATCTTCGATCCGCAGGATGAACTCACCGCCATGCTGCTTGGCAAAGCAGTAGTTGAACAAAGCGATGTAAGCGGTACCTACGTGGGGGTCCCCGGTAGGCGATGGCGCGATGCGAGTGCGGACGGTGGTCATGGCATGTCTCGAAAAGAATAAAAGCGAAGATCAAACAAGAGGCGAATGGTAACAGGCGATAGCCGCCCGGCTCCAGTCAGCAGGGCATATAAGCCAATATTGCATTGGGGGATCAGTTTGGTGGCGATGCTGGAGAAGCTGACTGAATCAGTGCACCCCTGTAGGAGCTGCCGAAGGCTGCGATCTTTTGACCTTGCCTTTAAAAACAAGATCAAAAGATCGCAGCCTTCGGCAGCTCCTACAGGGAGAGCGTCAAACCGCGATCAACCGCTCCCGCAACTTGCCGATTTCGTCGCGCAATTGCGCCGCGGCTTCGAATTCCAGGTCGCGGGCGAGCTGGTACATCTTTTCTTCCAACTGACGAATGCGTTTGCTGATCTCGCTTGGTGAGCGCAGTTCGGCCTCGTACTTGGCACTTTCCTCGGCGGCCTTGGCCATGCCTTTGCGCTTCTTGCTGCGCGAACCCGGCACGACCGCGCCTTCCATAATGTCGGCGACGTCCTTGAACACCCCCTTCGGCGTAATGCCATTGGCCAGGTTGAAGGCGATCTGCTTGTCGCGACGACGCTCGGTCTCGCCGATCGCCCGCTCCATGGAGCCAGTGATGCGATCCGCATACAGAATCGCCCGCCCATTGAGATTGCGCGCCGCTCGGCCAATGGTCTGGATCAGTGAGCGCTCGGAACGCAGGAAACCTTCCTTGTCCGCGTCGAGAATCGCCACCAGCGAGACTTCCGGCATGTCCAGGCCTTCACGCAGCAGGTTGATCCCCACCAGCACATCGAAGACGCCGAGACGCAAGTCACGGATAATTTCGACCCGCTCCACGGTGTCGATGTCCGAGTGCAGATAACGCACGCGCACGCCGTGGTCGGCCAGATAATCGGTCAAATCTTCAGACATGCGCTTGGTCAGCGTGGTGACCAGCACCCGCTCCTCCAGGGCCACACGCTTGGTGATTTCCGAGAGCAAGTCGTCGACCTGAGTCAACGCCGGACGGATTTCGATTTGCGGGTCCACCAGGCCAGTCGGTCGCACCAATTGCTCGACCACTCGGCCGGCGTGCTCCGCCTCATAATTGCCCGGCGTGGCGGAGACAAAAATCGTTTGGGGACTGATGCTTTCGAACTCATCGAAACGCATCGGCCGGTTGTCCAGCGCGGACGGCAGACGGAAGCCGTATTCGACCAGCGTCTCTTTACGGGAACGGTCACCTTTATACATGGCGCCGACTTGCGGCACGCTGACGTGGGATTCGTCGATCACCAGCAAGGCATCCGCCGGCAGGTAGTCGAACAACGTGGGCGGCGCCTGGCCGGATTCACGGCCCGACAGGTAGCGCGAATAGTTTTCGATGCCGTTGCAGTAGCCCAGTTCGAGGATCATCTCCAGGTCGAAACGGGTGCGTTGCTCCAGTCGCTGAGCTTCCACCAGTTTGTTATTGGAGCGCAGGTATTCCAGGCGCTCCTGCAATTCGACCTTGATCCCTTCGGTGGCCTCGAGCAGGGTTTCCCGCGGGGTCACGTAGTGGCTCTTTGGATAGAAGGTGAAACGCGGCAGTTTGCGAATGACTTCACCGGTCAGCGGATCGAAGGCGGACAGGCTCTCCACTTCGTCATCGAACAGCTCGATGCGGATCGCTTCGAAATCGGATTCCGCCGGGTGGATATCGATCACATCGCCGCGCACCCGGAAGGTCGCCCGGGCGAAGTCCATGTCGTTGCGGGTGTATTGCAGGTCGGCCAGCCGACGTAGCAGCGCGCGCTGGTCGAGCTTGTCGCCGCGATCCACGTGCAACACCATCTTCAGATAGGTTTCCGGGCTGCCCAGACCGTAGATGCAGGACACCGTGGTGACGATGATCGCGTCCTTGCGCTCCAGCAGCGCCTTGGTCGCGGACAGGCGCATCTGCTCGATGTGGTCGTTGATCGAGGCATCCTTCTCGATGAAGGTGTCGGATGACGGCACGTAGGCTTCGGGCTGGTAGTAGTCGTAATAAGACACGAAGTATTCAACGGCGTTGTTCGGGAAGAACGCCTTGAATTCGCCATACAACTGCGCGGCCAGGGTCTTGTTGGGCGCCAGCACCAGCGTCGGGCGCTGTATCTGGGCGATCACGTTGGCGATGCTGAAGGTCTTGCCCGAGCCGGTCACACCGAGCAGCGTCTGGTGCGCCAGCCCGGCCTCAATGCCCTCGACCATCAGGCGGATGGCTTCCGGCTGATCGCCGGCGGGCTCGAAGCGGGTGACTAGCTGGAATTCAGACATACATACCTCTGGATTCGCGCCTGCCCGGTCAAACCGGACAGCGACGAAAAAAACCACAAACGACCGATGTCGCCCAAGGAAAAAACTGGATTGTGCTCAATGTGGAGCCGATTGCCATCGCTTTCAAGGCAAACGTCCTACATCGGGTAAAACCTTTGACGACACCACTCGACCCACGATCGAAAAATAATTGGAAAAACTTACGGTAAAAGCCGAATCGCCTGTCGCCATCAATCGCTGATGGCCTCTATACTAGCTCCCCGTTTGTGCACCGCTCTAGTGCATTCGGCTGGAGCGCGACACGTCCCTCCACACTCCATTCAGAGCCGCCGCAATAATGAGCCTGTTCTCCGCTGTCGAAATGGCACCACGCGATCCAATCCTGGGCCTCAACGAAGCATTCAATGCCGATACCCGTACCAACAAGGTCAACCTAGGGGTCGGTGTTTACTGCGACGAGGAGGGGCGAATTCCACTCCTGCGCGCCGTTGTCGAAGCCGAGACGATTCGCGCCGCTCAACACGTTTCCCGTGGTTACTTGCCGATCGATGGCATCGCCGCCTACGACCAGGCCGTACAAAAACTGCTGTTCGGCAATGATTCGCCGCTGATCGCCGCTGGCCGGGTTATCACCACCCAAGCCGTCGGCGGTACCGGCGCGCTGAAAATCGGTGCTGATTTCCTCAAGCAACTGCTGCCGAACGCCGTCGTGGCCATCAGCGACCCGAGCTGGGAAAACCACCGCGCGCTGTTCGAAACAGCCGGCTTCCCGGTGCAGAACTATCGCTACTACGACGCCGCGACTCATGACGTTAACCGCGCCGGCCTGCTGGAAGACCTGAACGCCCTGCCGTCCGGCTCCATCGTTGTGCTGCACGCTTGCTGCCACAACCCGACCGGCGTGGACCTTAGCCCGGCGGACTGGAAAAACGTGCTGGAAGTGGTCAAGGCCAAAGGTCACGTGCCGTTCCTCGACATGGCTTACCAGGGCTTTGGTGACGGTATCGATGAAGACGCCGCGGCCGTGCGCCTGTTCGCCGAATCGGACCTGACCTTCTTCGTTTCCAGTTCGTTCTCCAAATCCTTCTCGTTGTACGGCGAGCGCGTTGGCGCCCTGTCGATCGTCAGCGAATCGAAAGAAGAAGGCGCGCGCGTACTGTCGCAAGTCAAACGCGTGATCCGCACCAACTACTCCAACCCGCCGACCCACGGTGCAAGCATCGTCGCCGCCGTGCTGAACAGCCCGGTACTGCGTGCCCAGTGGGAAGAGGAACTGGCAGAAATGCGCCTGCGGATTCGCGGCATGCGCACCCAGATGGTCGACCTGCTGGCGAAAAACGCTCCACAGCGCGATTTCAGCTTCGTCGGTCGCCAGCGCGGCATGTTCTCCTACTCCGGCCTGACGGTTGAGCAGGTTACCCGCCTGCGCAGCGAGTTCGGCATCTACGCTCTGGACACCGGCCGCATCTGCGTTGCTGCGCTGAACCAGAGCAACATCGACGTCGTGACCAAGGCCATCGTTCAGGTGATCTGAGTCCTCGGGTGAAACGAAAACGGGAAGCCGCAGGGCTTCCCGTTTTTTATTTGTCTTTGATAAATCTCAAAGCAGCGGCTCCGCCCTTTAAACTCCACACAAATCCAATGTGGGAGCGAGCCTGCTCGCGATAGCGGTCTTTCTGTCACATAGACACAAGCTGTGCCGCCGCCATCGCGAGCAGGCTCGCTCCCACAGATTTTATGTACACCCGAGAATTCTTGAGAACCCACATGAAAAACGATGACCTACGCGCCGACCGCGACGAGCTGGACCACTTCGTACCCCGCTCTTCGGCCAAACGCGGTAATAACCTGGTGCTGCAAGTGGCTGCGGGCGTGTTCCTTGGCGGTCTGGCGTTGTGGCTGGTACAACTGACCGCCACGATGCTGTACGCCAAGCTGATGCTCGGCACCATTACTTTCGGCGGTTAAGCCAATTCGGTTGCACGCTGGCTGGTCGCATCGTCATAGGCCACATAAAGCGACTCGGCCACCTGGCTTTTGATCGCCTTGGTGCTTTCCAGGCCCAGGACAAAACCTTCGGCCTTGCCGCCCGCGCGGTTCAATTCGTCAGCGGTGCTGGCCTGAGTAATCGCGTCGAACAGTTTCTCGGCGTGCGGGCCAACGCCTTTGGGCAGGCTGATCTGAGCGATGCTCATGCGAACACCCCGCTGTTTTGAAGTGTGAGGGCTGGATGATTCATGGCGCGTACCTTTTCGGCTGAGGGCCGGCAGCGCGTGTCACCACTTCCGGGCGACCATGGTAGACCTCTACCGCGATTCTGGTAACCGCCAATGGCGATAACCCCCCTCCGATCCGATGAAAACATCAAACTGTCGACAGAGGCTTGACTTCTCTTTTTGAATCAGTAACATAGACGCCATTCCGCGATAGCTCAGTTGGTAGAGCAAGTGACTGTTAATCACTGGGTCCCTGGTTCGAGTCCAGGTCGTGGAGCCAGACAGCAAGACCGAAAAGCCCCTGATTCGAGAGATTCAGGGGCTTTTTTGTGCTCGCCATAAAGTCAAAAGATCACAGCCCTGCGGCAGCTCCTACAGGGATTCGTGTTCGATGCGATTCCTGTAGGAGCTGCCGCAGGCTGCGATCTTTTGATCTATCTGCCTCTTTACCGGGTACCGCCGTCAAACATGCTCACTGCTTTTCGCATGCACCACCCGCGGCTCGGCATGCCCATGCTCTGCCTCCACCACCGGAATCTCATTCCCGTCGCAGTCACGCAGCTTGCCTTCGCTGAAATAATCCCCTTCCCGCAACGCCGCCAGATCCTGATAACGCAAGACTCGCTCGGTACCGGCCGCAAACACCGATTGTTGATCCGAGTTGCCGGCAGTGAGGTGGTTGAAGGCCAGGTTCAGCACGATGGCCATGATTGCCGAGGAGCTGATGCCCGAGTGGAAGATCGTCGCGAACCAGCCGGGGAAGTGGTCGTAGAAATTCGGTGCAGCGATGGGGATCATGCCAAAACCGATGGAGGTGGCGACGATGATCAGGTTGACGTTGTTGCGGTAGTCGACCTTGGACAGCGTCCGAATGCCGCTGGCCGCCACGGTGCCGAACAGAACGATGCCGGCGCCGCCGAGTACGGAGGTTGGCACGGCGGCGATGACGCGGCCCATGAAGGGCAGCAAACCGAGCACCACCAGGAACACACCGCCGGTGGCCACCACGAAACGGCTCTTGATCCCGGTGACCGCCACCAGCCCGACGTTCTGGGCGAAAGCGCTCTGGGTGAAGGAGCCGAAGATCGGCGCGATCATGCTCGACAGCATGTCGGCGCGCAGGCCGTTGCCCAGGCGTTTGGAATCGACTTTGGTGTCGATGATTTCACCGACGGCCAGAATGTCGGCCGAGGTCTCCACCAGGGTCACCATGATCACAATGCACATCGACAGGATCGCGGCGAAGTGGAAGGTCGGCATACCGAAATGAAAAGGTGCCGGGAAGCCGAACATCGGGCCCTGGGTGACGGACGAAAAATCCGCCATGCCGAGGAACACGGCGATGACAGTCCCGATGACCATGGCCAGAAGGATCGATAAACGGGAGATGGTCGCACTGCCGATCTTGCTCAGTAGCAGCACCAGCACCAGCGTCACCGCCGCCAGGCCGATGTTCGCCATGCTGCCGAAGTCCGGGGCATGGCTGTTGCCGCCCATGGCCCAGCGTGCGGCCACCGGCATCAGCGTCAGGCCGATAGTGGTGATCACAATGCCGGTTACCAACGGCGGAAAGAACTTGGTGATTCGCGAGAACACCGGCGTGATCAGCAAGCCGATCAACGACGCGGCAATCACCGCCCCGAGAATCGACTGAAAGCCACCCTCCCCACCGCTGCTGACAATCGCCACCATGGTCGCAACGCCAGAAAACGAAACGCCCTGCACCAGCGGCAACTGACAACCGAAAAACGGTAAACCCAGGGTCTGCAGCAACGTCGCCAGCCCCCCTGCAAACAATGAAGCAGCAATCAACAAACCGATGTCCGCCGGCGAGAGCCCGGCCGCTTGGCCGATGATCAAAGGCACCGCGACGATACCACCATACATGGTCAGAACGTGTTGCAGGCCGTAAGCCATATTCGCGCCGATCCCGAGATTCTCATCCTCGGGCCGTTGTTGTGAAACATGGGGCGTTTTCATGGTTGGGGGGTTCCCTGGTTTTTGTTGTGCGCACACTGTATTCAATAGTCAGGACAAATGTCTATAGAGTTGTATACAACTAACCAGTCAGATTACGCACAGATGTTCACATTGCCCTTTAGCCGTAGAGCCTCCGGCCTAAAAACTCTTGAAATACATCCCTCCTCCCCTATTCCTCTCCACCGCTAATCTTTTGCTTTCCAAGCGACCGCCGGCACGGCCGCCCTCTCGCTTATACATATAAAGTATGCATAATGAAGTCATTCGAAATTCAGTATCACAAGGCAAAGAACGCGGCCAACAAACTGAAGCACCAAGGCATCAGCCTCGCCGAGACAGAACCTGTGTTTTATGACGATCGAGCGTTGACGCTTCAGGACAACCACCATGATGAGCAGCGATGGATCATCATCGGGCTGGATGCCAAAGGTCGACTGCTGGTCGTTGCATACACCTACCGCGACCCGAATTTCGTGCGAATCATTTCCGCGCGCATCGCCACCAAAAACGAGCGTCGCCACTATATGGAGGCTTGACCGATGAAAGATGAATACGACTTCAGCAATGCCAAGCGTGGAGCGGTTGCCTCCAGCAAAGGCAAGACCCGAATCACCATCATGCTCGATGATGTCGTCATAGAGGCCGCGCGCGCGCTGGCAGAAAGCGAGGGGTACGGCTACCAGACGGTGATCAACAATACCCTGCGCCAGGCATTGCTCAGCGATAAAGGCAAAACGGCGAAGCCCGATCAGAACACGGCTGTTGCCAATGTCGGGCATCTCAAAAAAGGCCTCACCGCCTCCGAGCTGAAAAGCCTGGAGAAAAAGTTGTCAGAGGTCCTCAGCGAAATCCATCACGTGATGGAGCTTGAGGTTCGTTCCTAGGCACAAAACCAACACACCCACGCCTGGATCGAGCAAAAGAAAAAGGAGCGAATTGATCAAATCCGCCCCTTTGCGTGGAGCTTAATTTGCCTGCGACACAGGCTCAATCAACCGCTCCAGCACCCGCTTCAACACTTCCTGCGCTGGCACTCGAATCCCGAATTCACTTTCCAGTAACCCGATCAACTCATCCACATCCGTCACCTGCCGCCGCTCGCTCTCACTGCCCATGCGGTGAATGGCAAAGCTGCCGTTACTCAATGTGCGTCGCCATCCCTCCCCCGTCCGCGCCACCATCAATTGTTTCACGAAGGAAGATTCAGGATGGGTCGAGACGTACCAGTTGCCGAGGGTGTAATCGATGTCTTCCTGACGTTGCAGGTCGAAGATGTACATCGCACGCCATTCATCACCGACGTTAGCACGCAGGGTGTAGCCGTCGGCATGCGGTTCGATGCGATAGGTTTCGTGGGGAGTGAACTGCTCAGCTTCGGTATCCAGCATCAGCGGTGCGGTGGGCACCATGCCGCCGAAGCCGACGTCAGTGATGTAGCGCACGCCATCGAGGGTCACCAGACTCAAGCGGTGAGTGCGGGCGGTCCAGGCGCCTTCGGACTGTCCCATGACCACGCGACCGGTGATGCCGCGTGCGTCGAAGCCCAATGTCTGAAGCAAGGCCAGGAACAGGTGGTTGAGTTCGTAGCAGTAGCCCCCGCGACCTTCGTGCAAGACTTTCTGCTCGATGGACGGCAGATCGATAAGCACCGGTTCGCCCATTAAAGTGGTGAGGTTTTCAAACGGGAAGGCACCGGTGTGGCGCAGTTGCAGTTGGCGCAGGGTTTCCAGGGTCGGCGCCGGGGGCGTATCGAAGCCCAGGCGTTGCAGGTACAGCGCAAGATTTGTCAGTCGTGTCTCGCTCATCGCTCAATCCTTTATGCAGAGGTCCGCGGATGGATCGCTCCACCGATGGGCGCCATGTATAAGGGAAAATACGGTCGGACTGACAATTGATTTAGCCAATCACCGCACACGCCAGGATTATCGACGCTTGCGCGAACCCACTCGAATCCATGTCGGTGCATGATCGCTGGCATGAGGTTCGTTGCGAACCCAGGCATCGACGCCGGCCTCCTGCAGGTAAGGACTCAGTGCCGGGTTGAGCAGCAGATGATCGATGCGCAACCCCGAGTTTTTCTGCCAGTGCTGCCGGAAATAATCCCAGAAGGTGTAGATCCGCTCCTCTGGATACAGATGACGCAGGGAATCGGTCCAGCCCTGATCCAGCAGCCGCTGATAACACGCGCGACTCTCGGGTTGCAGCAGCGCGTCTTTGAGCCAGGAGCGCGGGTTGTAGATGTCCAGATCGGTGGGCACCACGTTGTAATCACCGGCCAGCACCACCGGATGGTCGCTGCTCTGCAAGTCCTTGGCGTGCGAAATCAGACGCTCGAACCACGCCAGTTTGTAATCGAACTTCGGCCCCGGCTGCGGATTGCCATTGGGCAGGTACAGACATCCCACCAGAACCCCGTGCACGGCGGCTTCCACGTAGCGGCTATGGGTATCGCTGTCATCACCTGGCAAACCGCGCCGGCTCTCCAACGGCTGCGCATCGCGCGCCAGAATCGCCACCCCGTTCCACGACACCTGGCCGTGCCAGACGGCGCCATACCCGGCCTCCTCCAGCTCCGCGACGGGGAATGCGCCGTCGACCGATTTGAGTTCCTGCAAGCAGGCGATGTCTGGCTGTTCTCGCGCAAGCCAGGCCAGCAGATTCGGCAAGCGGGCGCGCATGCCGTTGACGTTGAAGGTGGCGATTTTCAGGTTCTTCATGATCCGACGCTCGCAATGGATGGGGCGGTATCCAGTTGTGACCGGGGTGCGCCACGGCAGTTGCCGCGGCGAACGAAACAGGCGACTAAAGGCGCGAGACTTACAGCGGGTGATCGTCCCATGATGCCTTGAGCAACGGCAGCAGTGCATATCTGTCCACCGGTCGACTGAGGTAGAACCCCTGCACTTCATGGCACTGGTCCGAAATCAGGAAGTCCAGTTGCTCCAGCGTCTCGACGCCCTCTGCGGTGACAGTCAGGCCCATGGCCTTGCCCAGGTTGATGATCGCCTGCACTACGGCGCGGTCATTGCTGCCGTTGCTCATGGACGCAATGAAGCGCTTGTCGATCTTGATCCCGTCGAACGGATACGTGCGCAAGTAACCCAGCGAAGAATAACCGGTGCCGAAATCGTCCATGTTCAGCCGTACGCCCAACTCCTTGAGCGCATTCATGGTCGCCAGAGCGCCGTCGACATCAATGAGCATCACATTTTCCGTGATCTCCAGTTCCAGTCGACTGGCGGGCAATCGGGTCTGGATCAACACCTCCCGGACATCCTCGATCACATCGCTACGGGCAAACTGCACCGGCGACAAGTTGACCGACACCATCATCGCTCCCGGCCAGGTCAGGGCCGTCTCGCACGCCTCGCGCAACACCCAGCGCCCTAATGGCACGATCAGATCGGTCTGCTCGGCCAATGGGATAAACGCATCGGGGTTCAACAAGCCTTGCACCGGATGCTGCCAGCGCAGCAGCGCTTCGACCGAGACGATCTGTTTGCCATCGACGTGATAACGCGGCTGGTAATGCATCACGAATTCGTTGTTCTTGATCGCCTGACGCAGGTCGCTTTCCAGTTGTCGGCGGTGCTGGATCTGATCGTTCATGTGCGGCGCAAAGTAGCACCAGGTCTTCTTGCCATTGGATTTGGCCTGATACAACGCGATATCGGCACAGCGAATCAGCTCCTCCGGAACGTGCCCCTGGCGCCGACTCAAGGCGATACCGATGCTCGCGCCAATGTGCAGCGTGTGATGATCGTAATGGATCGGTTGATGCAGGCTGTCGAGCAAGCGCTCGCAAAACCGGTCGATTTCCGCGTGGCTGTCCATGCCGTGGAGCACCAGCACGAACTCGTCGCCCCCCAATCGCGCAACCAGATCGATATCCCGCGTGCATTCGCGCAAACGGATCGCCACTTCCAGTAATACCGCATCGCCCGCCGGGTGGCCGAGGGAATCGTTGATCGGCTTGAAGTTATCCAGGTCGATCATCAACAACGTCAACGCCGTCGATTGCTCTTTCAGTGCCAGCGCATCTTCGAGGTAGCGCGCCAGTTTGTTGCGGTTCGGCAAGCCAGTCAGTGCGTCGTGCATCGACAGATGCTGGATCTGCGCATGGGCGGCGACTTCATCGGTGATGTCGCTGGCCGTCCCGCGAAAACCCAATAGCGCGCCCTTGCGCTGGATCGGTCGCGCCGACACCCGGCACACTCGCTGCTGCCCCGATTGATCACGGTAGGAACAGCGCAAGTGGCTGACGGCTTGCTCTTCATCAAGTTTGTTCAACCACAGCGACAAGGGCGTGGTTTCGCAATTGAGCAGTTGCCCGATGTTCTGCCCCAGCCATTGTTGATCCGAGAACCCGGTGACGGTGCTGAAGCGCCCCGACAGATAAGTGATGCAATGCTGTTCGTCGGTTTCCCAGATCCAGTCGGACGCGGCTTCGGCCACCGCACGAAAGCGTTCTTCACTGGCCTCAAGCGCCTGATTCGACAAATCGAGGCTGGTGTAACTGGCATCCACATGCCCCGACGTGCGCAGGACATAACGAAAGAAGTAAGCCGTCAATAACGCCAGAATCAACAGCGCCCCGCCCAGTGGCGGCAGTAACGACCAAAGCAATTGGTGACCCGGCTGCTCAAGCCGGGAGACCAGGCTGTAACCGGTGCCGGTCAGAGCGACGGCTGGCTGACCGGGAACAATGACGTCGTCGGCCGTCAGACTCAAGTCATGCAAACCGTAATCGGCGCTCAAGGTAGCGAGCTTTTCAGAGTTCAACTGGTCGACGTATATCAGCACTGAGGTGCTCTTGGGATCGACCGCCGGGCGTTCGTCATTGGGCACGATCGCGGCCGCCGTCAACAGCGCCGGTTTGCCTTCGAACAAGGTGTACCGGCTGACGGGCTCGATGAGGCTTTCCTGACTTTGAACCTCGTCTACAAGCGTCGCCATCGAGGTCGACAGATAGGCTGTCGCCTGATCCTGAACCAGCAGCCCGCGCACCGTGGCGTATTTGGTTCGCTGACCATCGATTACGAAAACCGCGTCGTAGTGATCGATGGTAAACAGGGTTTTACCCATGTTCTGCTCGACGTAAGCCCACTGCACATCGACCTTGTCGTTCAGGTGGTCGTAGGCGGTCGTCCAGTTGGCATAGCTGGCGATGTAGTTTTTCGAGGCGGTGATGCGGTTCTCAAGTGCCCGTTGCGTGTAGAACGTGGTTTTGCCCAGATCCTGAATATCGAGCCGTGCGGCAATGCTGAACAGGGCCATTAGCGCGATCAACACCCCAACCACAAACAGCACGCCGATGACGAACATCAGGTTACGGGTAATCGGTGTATGACGCGCAGGTGCAGCGGTAGTAATGGCAGTTAAATCCATGCACTTGATCCTGTCGATCGATCGCCTTATCGGGTGAGGCGGGGCCTGGTCTGTCGTCATGACAGCCAGACTCTTCACTGACCATAGCAGCCCTGCCTGGTCACCGCCCCTGAATAACGCAAGTCATTGCCGCACTTGGAGAATCCAGGCTCATTGTCATCCCGTTGCCGACAAGCCTGGCTCCTACGAAAAGCGGCTTATTCGCATGAAGGAAAATTTCAGCGGTCCGAGCGCATCAGTGCCTCGACGCCGCCTTCCATGGACAACACCGCCGAACGATTTCGCCCCGAATGCTTGGCCTGGTACAGCGCCGCATCCGCGCGCTTGATCAACATCTCGGCGCTGTCGTGCCCTGTCGGCACAAACGAATAACAGCCAAGACTGACCGTGACGTAACCCGTGGGCGAGCCGCTGTGGATGATGTTTTTGTCCATGACGCTGCGACGGATCTGCTCGGCGATCGTCAGCGCACCATGGATGTCGGTGTCCGGCAGCAACACTGCAAACTCTTCGCCGCCGTAGCGCACCGCCAGATCGGCGTTGCGGTGACAGCAACTCTTCAGTGCCCGCGCCACTTCGGCCAGGCAATGGTCCCCCGCCACATGACCGTAGGTGTCGTTATAGCGCTTGAAGTAATCGATATCGAGCATGATCAGGCTCAGCGGGCTCGACCGCCGGGCACCGCGCCCGAACTCGATCTCCAGCGCCCGCTCGAACAATCGACGGTTGGCCAACCCGGTCAGGCTGTCGTGGGTGGCGATCAATTCCAGGGTTTTCTGCGCCTCGCGCAAATCCGCCTCGATGCGCTCGCCCGCGCGCACCTGATGAATGAACACCCAACCGAACAACCCCACGCCGAGGACGACCAGAGCGACGATCACACTGGATTGAATCGCCGTGTCATACCAGTCCTTGAGGATCGCGTCTTTGGAAGATGCCGCCGCGACCACCACCGGATAGGTATCGAGTTGTCGGTAGCCATACAACCGAACGATGCCATCCACCACCGAGTGGATCATGGCGTTGCCCGATGTCGCACTGGGCAAAAGTGTTTGGAAAATCTCGCCCTGAGCCAATGACGTGCCGATCTGCGATTCCACAAACGGCCGTCGCGCCAGCAATGTTCCATCGGTCAACGCCAAAAACATCGCGCCGTTGTTATCGAGGCTGAAGCTTTTGAAGAACTGATCGAAGTACGACATCTTGATCCCGGCCAGCAACACGCCCTGGAAATTGCCGTCCTGGTCGTTTATCCGCCTGGACACCGGAATGATCCATTCGCCACTCTCCCGACTGCGAATCGCTGGGCCGATGTGTGCCAGGGACGATACGTTCTGCTGGTGAAACCTGAAGTATTCGCGGTCCGCCACACCTGGGCCACGGGACAGGTTTTCGAACGACGTCACGACCCGTTGCCCCTGCTTGTCGAACAGAAATATCCCGTGCAACTGATGCAGCGCCTGCACCCGCCGGGCGAAGGTTTTCTGCAAGCGTGGCGTCTGGACAGCGTCGAAACCTTCAGCCTGAATCCAGTCCACCAGACTGATCAGCACCAGATCGGCTTTCATGAACGTGTCTTCGGCCTGTTGCGCCATGGCTCGCGTCAGGTTTGACGAAGACACCTCGGCCAACGCCAGATCGTGACGGCGCGACTGCTCCAGTTGCAGATAAAGCAGCCCACAAAGACAAAGGCACACTGCCGCAATAAACAGCACCGCAGCTTTGAGCAGGGGCAACCGCCTCAAGGCACCATCGGGCGCGTGGTGCGGATCGGGAATGGGGATAGGCAAAAGCGAGTCCTGAAAGGGTAAGGCATGGGCAAAGGCCCAAAACCCTTATTTTTTGTGAGCTTAGTCTACGGGGTTGCGCGGGGTAAATGCGCCAGATCTACAGAGATCGACTTCCCGACGAGTGAAATGCAAGTTTCAGCCGCGCACACTCTTTGTAGCAGATCGCATTACCGTTTAACTGACTGGCATTTATCCCTAAGGACCGCGGGTGTTTCAATCGCATGACGCAAGGCAAAACAGCCTTATCTTGAAGAAGCTACGATTAACTGACATCACGACAGGAAATCGACATGAGTAAAGCAGACGAGCTCGCCGAGAAGCTGAAACAATCCCGGCAAACCAGTGCCGATGCGACCATCGCCGATCAGGCCATCGACAGCTGGCCGGGCCAGGTCTACGACTTGTATCACCAGATCGAAACCTGGCTGCAGCCACTGATCGAAGTGGGCTTGAAGCTGCGACGCAATTCCACTCACGTGTTCGAGAGGGCTCCGGACGGGGCGACTTACGACTACGCCATCGACCAACTGCTGATCGAAGGCAACCACCACAGCATCACCTTCGATCCCGTCGCCCGCTTCACCGCCGACGGTGCCGGGCGGATCGAGATTCACTCGACAGACAAGGAACTCGCGCTGTTGCGAACCGTGGATGAACACGGCTATACGCATTGGTGGCTTCAGGCGATCGAACAGTCCGGACAACAGCCGGATGCGATCGCGCTGACGGAACACAACCTGCTTCTGGCGGTGCAAGAAGGGCTGGGGCTTTAAAGCTTGTTCTGCCCCACCGCCATCGAGGGAGGCGCCGCTCGCCTCCCGTCCAGCGTTGGCCGTTCCGAAGGCAGATTCAGCGCCCGCAACACCGGGTTATCGTACCCATACACATCGGGTTTGAACGTCACTCGCCCATCAAGACTCAGGTCCACTGTCCAATAGGCCAACAGCACCGGCACTTTCACGGGGAGCCTGATGTTCTCTGTCTTGCCATTGGCTAACTGCTTTTGAATCCCCTCGCTGTTCCAGCGAACCGGATCGTTGAATAACAGCTCCACCAGTTGCAGCGGGTTTTCTACCCGAATACAGCCCGAACTGGTCGCACGATTGGATTGCGCAAACAATTCACGATGCGGGGTGTCGTGCAGATAAATGGCGTAATCATTGGGAAAGCGAATGACCACCTGCCCCAGCGAGTTATCCGACCCTGCATCCTGACGCAGCGTAAGGCCGCGCGGGTTGTCCCAATCGACAGTCGACGGGTCGAGCACGTTGCCTTCTCGATCGATCACGCGGATCCGGTTTGCATCAAGATAACCGGGATTGTTGCGAATCTTCGGCAGCATGTCCTTGACCAGAATGGTCGGCGGCACGGTCCAGGTCGGGTTGAACGTGATGTAAGTGATCTCGGATTGAAAAATCGGTGTACTGCGATACGGTTTACCGACCTGCACCCGGGAGCGCCATATCAGCTTGCCATCGCGATAGAACGAAACCTTGTACCCGGCGATGTCGACGATGACAAAAGTACCCTGAAGTTTGTACAGCAGCCACCGCGCCCGCTCCATGTTCACGCGAACCTGATCGATTCGCGCCTCGACCGGCACATTCAGCGCCGCGAGTGTCGCCGGCCCCGCCACACCATCCGCCCCGAGGTATTGCTCGGCCTGATACTTCTTCACCGCCGCCATGACGGTGTCGTCGTAGTCGGAGCGCGCGTTCATTTTCGCGCTTAGGTAACCACCCGCCACCAAACGGGCTCGCAACTGCGCAACCGAGGCGTCGTCCATACCAGGCCTGAGGGTCTGCCCTCCCGGGACCTTTGGCCAACCACCACTGTCGCGAACCCTGCGCAATTGCGCCAGGCCCTGTCGCAACGTGCCATAAATCGCTTCTTGTGGCGGCGCTTGAGCGAACGCGCGCGCGACGTCATGGCTATCGAGGGCAGCGAAGAAAAGATTGACGTCCTCCCGAGGATCGATGCCGACCGGGTCGAAATTCCAATGGATGTCCAGTCGCGAAGGGTCGACCTTGCCGCGCCGCAACTGCAGCAGCGCCGTGATGAACGTCTGGGTCGCCGAGATATCAAAAGCCGCCCGTTGTCCGGGGGTTGGTTCAGTTGCCTGCATCGAGTTTCTGGCCGTGACCAGTTCGGCAATTCGAAAATCCTCGGGGTCCAGGCCATCGACCCCGGTGTCGCTCAGGCTTTTCAATAACTGGACGACATCGTCATCGTCCGTCCAGGCGGCGCGATAGCCACGATGGCTATAAAAATCCAGCACCGCTCGATTGACGTCGACCCGTTGATGGCCCGGTGACGTGAGTAACGGGGGAAACGCCGAACTCAATGGCGCCAACGCCGCCTGAATCGCCTGACCGACATAATCGCCAGGCGCGGCATCCGCGCCGACGCTAACGGGAGATGGCGGCTCAATCGGCGAAGTTTCCGCAATTGCCATGCCGCTTATCAGAAAGCCCATAAAAAATATGCGGCTTATGACGAATAACCTTGTTAACTGCCCCATGGATAATCCTTAATCTCCCGTTTTCAACCGGCTAGCGTCGTGCGCGCTGCTAGACTCGAAACAATCAGATGAGACTTGCATATGGCCCTAGACCGCTTCGGCTTTTTAATGACGGCCCTGTTGCTGACCGCGTTTACATTACCGGCAGCCTACGCCGATTCGCTTGAAGCCGCGCTGATCAAAGCGGCCCCCAATGCCAACGCCAAGGTGATTGCCTTGGCCGTACGCGCTTCCCAATGCAGCCGGGCCCAAAGCGCGGCCCCGGTGCAAAGACTAGCAGTCATCGATTATTCCCTGCCCTCGACCGCGCAGCGTCTTTGGGTATTCGACCTTAAACAACGCAAGTTGTTGTTCCACGAATTGGTCGCCCACGGTCGCAACAGCGGCGAAAACATGGCCCGTCAGTTCTCCAACCGCAATGCCAGCTTCGCCACCAGTCTTGGTTTGTACCGAACCCAGTCCAGCTATGTCGGGCAGAACGGTTATTCGTTGCGCATGGAAGGTCTGGAGCCGGGTTTCAACGACAACGCTTTCGAGCGGGCGATCGTTATTCATGGTGCGCCGTATGTCAGTCCTGACCTGGCTCGGGCGAATGGCCGGATCGGCAGAAGCCTGGGTTGCCCGGCTGTTAGGCCTGCGATTGCGCATCAGTTGATCGACTCGATGAAGGACGGGCAGTTGCTGTTTTCTTACTATCCGGATCAGCGCTGGTTGAAGTCTTCTTCGTATATCAATTGCGGTAACGCGACTGTGGCAGACTCGTCCAAGCCGAACAGAAGTCACTAAACACCGAGTGAAACTGTCAGAAATGTAATCTTGGCCTCAGTCTGCTGAAAGGCGCCGCCTGTTAGCCTTCACCTCATTAAGTTCTCCTCCCTCCGCTCAGGATGGATTTGAGGACTTCATCAGGCTGACGGATGGGAAAAACGGCATGCATTCCAACACCTCAAGACGCACTTTCGTGAAGGGCCTGGCCGCGGGTGGAGCTCTCGCGGGCCTCGGGCTGTGGCGCACGCCGGTCTGGGCGGTCACCAGCCCCGGCGAACCGAACGTGCTGGCCGGTACCGAGTTCGACCTGTACATCGGCGAAACCCCGGTCAACATCACCGGCACCCCTCGAACCGCGATGACCATCAACGGCGGCATTCCCGGCCCCCTGCTGCGCTGGCGGGAAGGCGACACCGTCACGCTGCGGGTGAAGAACAAACTCAAGGACACCACTTCCATTCACTGGCACGGCATCTTGCTGCCCGCCAACATGGACGGCGTGCCGGGCCTGAGTTTTCACGGCATCGAACCGGATGGCATGTACGTCTACCAGTTCAAGGTCCGGCAGAACGGCACTTACTGGTATCACAGCCATTCGGGTTTTCAAGAACAGTCCGGGGTTTACGGGCCATTGGTGATCGACGCCAGGGAACCGGAGCCGTTCCAATACGACCGCGACTATGTGGTGATGCTCACCGACTGGACCGATGAAGACGCGGTCGGCCTGATGAGCAAACTCAAGAAACAATCCGATTATTACAACTACCACAAGCGCACCGTGGGCGATTTCATCCACGACGTCAGCGAGAAAGGCTGGGGCTCGACAGTTGCCGATCGCAAGATGTGGGCCGAGATGAAGATGAACCCCACCGATCTGGCCGACGTCAGCGGCGCCACTTACACCTACTTGATGAACGGCCAGGCGCCGAACATGAACTGGACGGGCGTATTCCGCCCCGGCGAAAAGCTGCGTCTGCGTTTCATCAACGGCTCGTCCATGACCTACTTCGACGTGCGCATCCCCGGCCTGAAAATGACCGTGGTCGCGGCGGATGGCCAACACGTCAAACCGGTGAGCGTCGACGAATTCCGCATCGCGGTGGCGGAGACGTTCGATGTCATCGTCGAGCCGACCCAGGACGCCTATACCCTGTTCGCCCAGTCGATGGACCGAACGGGTTTTGCACGAGGCACCCTTGCGGTGAAGGCCGGCTTGTCGGCGCCAGTGCCACCGCTGGATCCGCGACCGCTGGTGACCATGGATGACATGGGCATGGGCGGGATGGATCACGGCAGCATGGGCGGCGACATTGCGGGGATGGATCACAGTGCACCGCAAGGCATGACGGGCATGGATGGCGGTGACATGCAGGGCATGGACAACATGGCCGGCATGGATCACAGCAGCATGGCCATGGGCGGCATGGCCGGTATGCAATCCCACCCAGACACGGAAAAAGACAACCCGCTGGTGGACATGCAAGCCATGAGCACCTCGCCGAAACTTGACGACCCGGGCCTGGGCCTACGCGACAACGGCCGTCGCGTGCTGACTTACTCCGACCTGCGCAGCACCTTCGAAGACCCGGATGGCCGCGAGCCCGGTCGCACCATCGAGCTGCACCTCACCGGCCACATGGAGAAATTCGCCTGGTCGTTCAACGGCGTCAAATTCTCCGACGCCGAACCGCTGCGACTCAAGTACGGCGAGCGAATTCGTGTGGTGCTGGTCAACGACACAATGATGACTCACCCCATTCACCTGCACGGCATGTGGAGCGACCTCGAAGACGAGAACGGCCAGTTCATGGTGCGCAAACACACCATCGACATGCCGCCGGGATCAAAGCGCAGCTACCGGGTCACCGCCGACGCGCTCGGCCGTTGGGCCTATCACTGCCATCTCCTGTACCACATGGAAATGGGCATGTTCCGTGAAGTTCGCGTGGAAGAATGAGGCGCTACCCATGACCAGACTGAATCGCTCTACCCGCCTCGCTTTGGCACTCGCTGGCTTCACGGCTTCTTCGGCCATGGCCGCTACCGACGATATGCAGGGCATGGACCATAGCCAGATGCCGGGCATGGATCACAGCCAAATGCAGAGCATGGACAACGGCCAGATGCAGCCCGCCGCGCCAACCCAAAGTCGCACGCCGATCCCGGCGCTGACCGATGCCGACCGCGCTGCCGTCTACGTCAGCCCCGCCGGTCATGCCGTGCATGACTCCGCGCTCAACTATTACTTGCTCGCCGACAAACTCGAATGGCAGGACGCCGACGACGGCAGCGCATTGGCGTGGGATCTGTCCGGCTGGGTCGGCGGCGACATCGATCGCCTGTGGCTGCGCTCCGAAGGCGAACGCGTCAATGGCAAGACCGAAGACGCCGAAGTCCAGGCCCTCTGGGGCCACGCGATCAGCCCATGGTGGGACGTGGTGACCGGCGTGCGCCAGGATTTCAAACCCGGCGCCCCACAAACCTGGGCCGCACTAGGCGTGCAAGGCATGGCGCTGTACAACTTCGAAGCCGAGGCCACGGCCTTCATCGGCGAAGGTGGCCAGACCGCCGCACGGCTGGAGGGCGACTACGACATCCTGCTCACCAACCGGCTGATTTTGCAGCCGACCGCCGAGCTCAATGTCTACGGCAAAAACGACCCGCAACGGGGCATCGGTTCCGGGCTGTCCAACACCGAAGCCGGCCTGCGATTGCGCTATGAAATTCGCCGGGAATTCGCGCCCTACATTGGCGTGACCTGGAACCGCACTTACGGCAAAACCGCCGATTACGCCAGGGATGAAGGCGAGGACCGCAGCGAAGCCCGCCTTGTCGTCGGCGTTCGGTTGTGGTTCTAAATGTATTAACCCGAAAACCTAAAAACCAACCGCTTAAAGCGGTAAGAGGCTTTGCATGCGCATGATTAAAACTACCGCTGTTGCCATCGCACTTTCAACCGGGCTGCTCATGAGCGCACTGGCTCAAGCCCACCCGAAACTGCTCTCCTCTACCCCGGCCGAAAGCGCGGAAGGCGCGGCGCCGAGCAAGATCGAACTGCACTTCTCCGAAAACCTCGTGACCCAGTTCTCCGGCGCCAAACTGGTCATGACCGAAATGCCCGGCATGGCCCACTCGCCCATGCCCATGAAGGCCAAAGTTTCCGGCGGCAGCGACCCGAAAACCATGGTCATCACCCCGCTCTCGCCACTATCCACCGGCAGCTACAAAGTCGAATGGCGCGCCGTGTCTTCGGACACTCACCCGATCACCGGCAACGTTACGTTCAAAGTGAAGTGATGGATGAGCGACTCAATCAGCATTGCCCTTCGCTTTGTGTTGTATGTGGATTTGATGCTGTTGTTTGGGGTGGCGCTCTTTGGGCTGTACAGCCTTAAAGGACTGGAACGGCTGTCGGGAGCGGTGTTGCCGTTTCGGCCGATGTTGGCGGGAACGGCAGTGCTGGGGGGGGTGTTGTCCGTCGCGAGCATGGTGATGATGGCGAGTGCCATGAGCGGGGAATCGGACTTCGCCGAGTTGCGTCCGCACATCGAGATGATGGTGCTTGAAACGGACGTAGGGTTGGCGTGTGTGGTTCGCATCGTTGCGCTGGTGATTGCTGGTTTAGCGGTGATGCTCCGTGCGCCTGGTTTCAGTTTGCTGGTCGCGGCTTTTGCTGGCGGTGTCGCCCTCGCCAGCCTGGCCTGGAGCGGGCACGGGGCGATGGATGAAGGCAGTCGTCGTTATTGGCATTTCGTGGTGGATATTCTGCACTTGCTGGCGGCGGGGGCATGGCTGGGTGCGTTGGTGGCGTTTGCGTTGATGGCGAAGATTAATGCGCTGCAAACCGAAGCGCACATCAAGTTGTTGGCTCGCGCTGTTAATCGATTTGAGGTGATTGGCGCGGTCATCGTGGTGCTCATCACGGTGACGGGGGTTGTGAATTATCTGTTCATCGTTGGGCCGAAGCTGGATGAGGTGTTTCTCAGTACTTACGGGGTTTTGCTATTTATCAAAGTGGTGCTGTTTGCCGGGATGCTCGTGCTCGCCGCGTTGAACCGGTTTCACCTTGGGCCGTTATTGGAGCGATCGTTGCGGGACGGGCAATACGCCGTCGCCGCTAATGCGTTGCGGCGTAGCGTGGTGGTGGAATTTGCGGCTGCGGTGGTGATTGTGGGGTTGGTGGCCTGGTTGGGGACGTTGAGTCCGCAGATGGACGCTCAGTAGAGAAATGAAAGCATCCGATGACCGGCCAGGGCAGTCAGTGGACAGGATGAGGGGCCTTTACTAGCGTCTTACCACACTGGATTTCAAGCCAAAGGGTTCAACACCCAAGCGCCAAGGTGAAAAAGCGGCGCAATTATCGAAAGGAGTTCGAAAATGGCTAGCGTAATGAAAGTGGTGGATGTCGACTTAAAAATACTTAAATCAAACCCACCGCAGCTACACATATCGGCAATTGGCCTTGTGGGTTCTGCTGGATGGACAAACCCGAGACTGGAGCCACGGGTTTATATTCAGTTCCCGCCTGACGGCATTCAAGACTTCGATTTTGTTGCTGATCCGCCCCAAGGAGTTGTTGTACAGGTCGTCCTTCCCATCGACGCATCAAAGCTTTGGAAAGAGCCGCCACTCGATAAACTCAAGGGAGTAAGAGTCCACTCTGCCAGCAACTCGATTGAAGCGCATCTTAAGAGTTCGAAGTCCTTGGCTTGTGGATAAACAACCAATGTGAAGGGATACGTGTCGGGCCTTGCCTGACACGTATCACGCGCTGGAGTGAATGGAGTATTGGGACAGTGGATGACAGTCAAGAAGCGCTTTCACTACACTGACTCCCGCTTGAACCCCACTCAATCACAAAAGCCCGATAACAATGAAAACCATAAAAAGCACAATGATGCTCTGTGGCCTGCTCGCGCTAGCCAGCGGCGTTCAGGCAGAGCAAAGCCCTTCCCATCTCGACACCGTCCTGCAACAAGGCCAACTGCGCGTTTGCACGACCGGCGACTACAAACCCTATACCTTCAAAGGTGAAGACGGCGAATACTCGGGGATCGACATCGCCATGGCCCGCTCATTGGCCGACAGCCTGGGCGTGAAGGTTGAGTGGGTCCAGACCACCTGGAAAACCCTGATGCCCGACATGCTCGCGGGCAAATGCGACATCGGCGTCGGCGGCATCTCTGTCACCCTGGAACGTCAGAAAAAAGCCTTCTTCAGCACCACCCTGGACGTCGACGGCAAAATCCCGTTGGTGCGCTGCGAAAATCAGGCGCAGTACCAGACCATCGAACAAATCAACCAACCTTCGGTTCGCCTGGTCGAACCGGCCGGCGGCACCAACGAAGCCTTCGTCCACGCCTTCCTGCCCAAAGCGCAGCTGCGGCTTCACGACAACGTGACCATCTTCCAGGAACTGCTGGATAAGAAAGCTGACGTGATGATTACCGACGCCTCGGAAGCGTTGTATCAGCAGAAACTCAAACCGGGTTTGTGCGCGGTCAACCCGACGCAATTTATGCAGTATGGGGAGAAGGCTTATCTGTTGCCGCGCGATGATATTAGTTGGAAGTTGTATGTCGATCAGTGGCTGCACTTGGCCAAGGTGACGGGCAATTACCAGAAAATTCTGGGGCAGTGGATAGCGGTGTCAGAGGCTAAATAGCCGCTGCTATCCAATCCATGTAGCAACTGGCGAAGCCTGCGTCCGGCTGCGCAGCAGTCGCAAAATCAGAACTCGCGATGCATCAGGCAGATCACGCAACGGCGGAAGCATTTCAGCCGTTGCGTCATTCCTTAGTCGTGCAGTAAGCCCGAGCTGTACTCATTAAAGCTGTTGCCGATCGCGCTCCCACCAAAGCTCACCTTGTTGGGGCTATGGCCATCAAACTGTTGGCAGGCTTCTGAGAAGCACGTGCTGGTGCTCATACCCGAACAGGCGCTCAAGAGCAAAGCACTGGTGATCAGCATGGCTTTGAAGAGGTTCGAGATCATTTTTCAGTTTCCTGTGGGGTGGAAGCGTGGTGACACGATCTTAGGTGAGCATCCTACGCCGCAAGCCTGACAACCTTGATGAAACATTGCTGAGTGACAGCGTTGGTTCAGCTGCCATCATCGTTACGGCTGCTCATCGTCAATCGCGCTGCAGGGTCAATCCTTTTAGGGGCGCGGCGGGGTGTCCTGACGATAGGTATGCTGGGGGTTGATGACCAATTGCCTGACCTGGCTGTCCAACTCTTTGCTGTGATACAGGTCCAGGCATTTGAGCAGCTCAAAGCGAACGCCTTGACGCTCTGATTCGACCAGTGGATTGTGATAATCACGAGCCAGAAACTGGTCAACCAGAGATCTACCGGCTTGAGGTGCTTGCTCCAGATCGAAATAGGTCCAGTCCATAAGCGCACTGGCACTGCTTCCGGCGTCCTGGGCGGCTTTAGGTTCGCCCTTATAGGCTGTAGCGATGCAGTCTGCCAGCACCATATCCTTGTAATTTTGCGCGTAGGTGCGCCCGCCTGCCTGTGGGGAGTTGGTCGGATCATCCTTGGACCAACTGTTGGAAGGCGCGGCAGCCCAAGCCAGTACCAAGACCGCAGTCAAATATTTCATCATGTTTTTGCAACACTGCCGCCGATGACTGTCGCAACTTTTCCAGATGAGGGTGTCGTAACTCCGCTGAGAAGCCGCCCACGCGCTAGAAAATGAGGGTCGAATCATGTTTCATCCTTGAGTTTAGGAAGCAGAAAACCTGCAGCAGTTTAATCCTTCATGCTTGAGGTGACATAGACCTGAACGACGGGGTCATGAAGGTGTGTTGCCCGGAAGACTCCAGAAGATGAAGCAGGTGGGCGACCTCCTCAGACCGCCCATCTTCATTGCGGCGACTACGCCTGCGCGAAGTCCTGCAACAGCAACGCATCACGACTGATGCCTCGCCCAGACAAACTGTCAAAAGAGTAACGTCCTACACGACACTAGGAATCGTCCGTACTCTCAACCGTTGCTACGTCTCTGTCACGAGGTACACCATCAATCACATAAGCTGGTCAGCACGAATCCACGTCGTTCGGAGAAACCGATGACCACCACGAAAAAAACCGACAAGCCCCGCCGAAAGGTCATTCATAAAGAATCGACGTTCCTGAATGTTCGGGAAGCAGCGCGTGATGGGCAGAAAGTGTTCGATGCATTTGTGATCACTGGCAAGCTCAACTTCCCTAATCTGGATGACCAGTGAACCGCGAACTGTTTATAAAAAAAGGCGCTTACCGGGTTTCTATGGTTATCACATACCAATTGCATTATTTGATGCAAAAAGGGCGTCCCCTCAGGAACGCCCTCTTCTATCAGCAACGACGCCTAAACCTGCGCCTGCAACCGCCGCCCTACTACATCCAGTAAATCGCAGCCATCGCGCAGCGGAATCGCCAACACCCGCGCGAAGTCCTGTAACAGCAATGCATCACGACTAATGCCTTCGCCCAGAGAAAGGGTTTCCAACAGCTGCGTCACAGTGCGGATGCGGTATGCGGCCGTGTCGTGCAACACGTCTATGGGTGCTTCGGTGTCGATCAGCAGCGACGGAATTGTGCAATCGATTCCTGTGATTGGCATATATCGAGCCATGGTTTGAATCTCCATCAAGTGAACGAGCGTGGCCGCTTAGGCTTGACTGGCGGATGGAATCTCGGACTCACCGTCGGGCGGCTCAAGATTATCCAGGGCTCGGTTTACCAATAACTCACCGACTACTGCTAATTGCTGAATCGATAGCGCGAGACTGCGGTGTGAACCTTCGAGTTCGCAGGCCAGGTCGGTGGTTAGGACGTTTAGGGACGCGAGGGTTTCGCAGGCGTGGCTTAACAGGGATTCTGTATCGACGTTGGGGAGGATGGTGAAAACGTGGCTGATCGGGTCGGCGTGGTTTGGGTTACGAAGGCGTTTGCTGACAGTGCGTTGAGTGGCTTTGGAGAGCTCATCGAGAGGGTCGGAAACGGTTGAGGTTTCGGGGGGATTTGGAGTGATTTTCTTCATTGCTTTTGTTCCTAGAATTAAATTGAGGAACTGCCAGCATCACTTCCACATGATGGGTGGCAGCTGTACGCAGGTGTGGAAGACCGGGGATCTAGGAACCCGGCGCACCAGAAAGTGCCCCGCGCACAGCCGCCATAATTTAACAGCAGACACGAAAAAAGCGCCCGCTGAAATTTTGGTGGCGCTTGTGCGCCTAGATCTTGTGAAGGGCTTCCACACCCTTGTCGCTGATTTTGCAGCGACGGGAGAAGGTTATCTGGGTGGTTGGAGGAGTGCAAGGTGGGCGATGGCGACGCGGGTCGCGGGAAATCTCCGACATTGGCGTGATGCCATAAACAGAATGACATTGTCACTATCCAATGATGGATTGGGTGTAGCGCTCCCTCAAAGCTCCTGCCAAAGGGGCCATTCCGCTGCAATCTCTTCGCTTTGTAGCAATTTCTAAGCAAGCAGCAATCACTGCCTGTCAGGGGCACTACCGGTACTTTGCTTGTACTTTTCCGAACGGAGTCGACGCCATGCCCGGTGATTATTCACCGTCAGATGTCCTGGAGAGGATGTACATCAACCAGTTGGCCCTTGAAGCCGCCTTGATGGAGCTAACACTTCATGTGGAACGGCCGGGTGCGTCAGAGGTGGGGGAAAATGTACGTGGGGCGCTGAGCATGATTGGTGAAAACGCTGGCTACATCAAACAAGGTCTGACCAAGCTCAAGGGTTCGAGTGTCGGCTAAGCCTCCTCTATGCCATTTCAGGATCGCAGTCGGTAATCCTGCTGATGTGTAATAAATACTGATTTACCTGCACTTAAGCTCTTGGATGATCCGGTCTGCCGTGGTAGCTTCTGGCCATCCAATACAGGCAAGGAGCTGTGCATATGGAACTAAAAAATTTCTAAAGTAGATGGGCGAGGATCAGCGTCTAGCGAGTACGTTATTATTAGCGTGCTCAAGGATTGTAATCTGAAAAACTTCATGGTCTGCGATAAGACGTTCAACTCTGATGGTACGCCAAGCAATAAGCATCGCCATGTGTACTTTTTTCCATCGTGCGAGGTAAAAGCGGGAGAGGTGGTGTGGCTGAATACTTGCCCCGGAACAAACCGTAAAAATGAGACGAAGGCTGGTAAGCGCGCTCATGAGTTCTTCTGGGGGCTGAATTCCTCTGTGTGGAATGACGGAGGCGACAAAGTGCATCTGATCAAAATGGCGGTAATCGAAACGCTGGATGTGCCGCCTGTCGCTTAGAAAACACCGTCCAAACGGGCGTTGGCTGAGGTTAAGATTCAACTCGGCAACCCCGTGATGGCCAATTTATATTTCTCTAACAATTCTAATAATTTGTCTCTTATTACTCTCGAATACCTTCACAGTACAAAACATCACTACCTAATCCATCACTCGCCCCTCCCAATTCTGTAAGTCGATGATGATCGATAGCGTCTTGCAACAGCCGCACACACTCTTTGTAGTTCGAATATTTCTCATCATAGCCTGAGGTGCCAATACAGGCATATCTCGGCCATATTTTTTCCAGCTTTGAATGCTCCCAGACATAGGCGTTAATAGCCACAACTCTATTGTTTGATGATATCGCCACATCGGACTTCCTTGTTGTCACAGCACCCACAAATTCCTTTATGTTTTTATGAACCTGCTCATTGGTCGTTATACCTGGCGGCGTATCATAAATGCAAAGAGGATAAAACTTAGGAGTTGAACAGCCTGACATTGAAACCAGTGCGCCTAAAATGGCGCACCAGCACTTTTCGGCTGAATACAAAGAACCAATTGAGAGAGCTTTCACGGCTTTACAATCAAGTTAAGGATTTGATCAAAATCCACCACACCACCAGATCCGGCTATAGACTTAGCGGCATCACCAGCTTCTGAAATTGAATATAGAGGACGCGTACCAATTACAATCTCTTGTACTGATAATTCGTTAACGGGCGAGACAATAACACCTAAAATACGACAGGTACTAGGATCATCTTTAAACGTAACAGTTTGATTAACCTCATTAATAGTGCGCGACTCCCAACTGGAGGAACCTCCAGCGCCTCCTCCAATTCTATAACCGCAAATCGATACTCCCCCCCCGCCGGACCTTGAGGTACTCCCCCACTCATGCACATCAGATTTATCCTTGAAGTTGAGCGTCAAAGATAATCCCCGACCAATTATCAAACTGGTCGTCAGCAGGGACATATTCCGAGCTAATACTTTATTATTTTGCAGAAATTCCTTAACGCGTGCAAACCCAAAAACCTCTTTAGAAAACCAGCCGCCTCGAGCTATATCAAGACGAGCAACATGATCAAAATGGACACCTATTTCACGAATTTTTTCGATAGTGGACTTAAAATGGCTCTCGCCTTGCCCTTTGAACTCGCCACTAACAAATGGAATCCATGATGCACCTCCGGAAACCCCCCAGGCACTATCATGATTATCCGTGACCTTTGTTTCTGACTTAACACTATAACCTTGCCCTACATTATCACCACCAACTAAAACAGTTCTAGGATCCACAATCGACTCAACTATCGGCCCTATATCGAATATATCATCCATACTGGCATTTTCAGGGTTTTGAATTGTGAACTCATCCCACTGATGTTTTATTTCCAGTTCAGGACGCCGAGGGCGAATAGTTTTAAGCTTTGTAGCTTGCTTGTAAAGCAACACTAGCTTCCGCGCTTCGTTGTCTGGATAGGAATTTAATCGTATTGCTTCGATCTTCATTCTACGATCATCAAGCCTATTCTCATACTCCTGATATACGCTCGCATAATCGTTGTTTTTTAGAAATCTAACTCGCAAGTCGTAATAGCGCTGCCTTACATTTTCGTCGGTGTCAATTTTTGAAGGATCTATACCATTTGTTTTAAGCTCACCTGCCCAGTCTTTACCTAACTGTTTCAGCCATGTTCTCCGCTCGCCGTTAATCCCATCTACTGCCGTTGAATGTTGTTCAATCTTATCTTGATCTTCCTTTTTCAAGTCAGTATCTAATCCTGCGACAATAAACCGAAGCATATCAATATATCCTGCCGAATAACGCTCTGCCGTATCCCCTAACCCCAAGGATGGCAAGGGCGACGTTCTAACAGTCCTATCGCTGAAAGCTCTAGTCACATAATCATTATAAAGCCTTGAGGTTTTTGTAATGTCGTACTCAATTATTGAGCCAAGCACTGCAACCTGATCGAATGCGCCTGCGTTACCTGCATCTCGAACAAAATCATAGAGGCAGTCTAACGCAGCAGGGACGGGTGATTCGTTGACGGGGATATCGAGGCGGAAGGTGGAAGTCATGACAGCGCTCCTTGCGTGATTAACATTCACTAAAGACGGAGATTTTTAAATGTCAAGGTCCTTTCACAAATCGCATATCAGAAAATGACGCCATCACCAACGCCTTAAAATTGCTAGGCTCTGTGCGAAATCCACCGAACTCATTTGAACCTCGCAAGCGTCGAGACTCCGCAGAGTCCACGATGGCCAGACGGTATGAACGAGAGGGATAATTGCTATGATTTTCCGATATCCGACAGCGAGTAAAAGGGGCATTCGATGAGCGAGTACAGAATGCTAAAAATTAGCTACAGGATCTCTGCTATCCAATGGAGTTGTTTATAGCCACGCCGTTGAATGCGAGAGCAGATGAGTACGTGTAGGAAGTGATGGATTGGGCGTAGCTCTCCCCCAACGCCCCAGCCAGACTGACCAATCCGCTGCAACCTCTTCGCTTTGTACAAGTATCCCCTAATTCCCCATACATGCTCGCGACCTTAACTTACTTGCGAGCCAAGACCCGCCCTAATTGCTATGCTTTTTCAAGCACGAAGGTCTTGACTGGTTCCAAGTTGCTCAACTAACCCAACGAACAGAGTTGCCTAAGGGTAGCTTTGTGCTAGCATCAGATACGCAGGCTTTTTCATCTGCGCCTACAGGATGATACTTCACGCCTGGTTCTGACAGCACTATCAGGTGAGTGGTTTCACAACCAGGGGATTGGTATGCCGGCCCTCAACATTTTCAAGATGTACACTGCCCAACTGGATAACTTGGTCGAGTTATTAACAGCAAATCGCCTTACGTTCGTACAGGAAATTGAACGTGAACACGAAGAGAAACATTTTAATCTGAAGCTCTTCTTTACACAGAGTGCCTATCCCACTCCAATAAAATGGACCGCCGACCTGGCAAAAAGCTTTCAAATCGAAGAAAAAAGCACTCCTCATTACGCTGCTGCCGTCATAGTGACCTTTGACGACCAAGCATTTGTACTGAGTTATGGAGCTGCGCACTTCTATATCTCGAAATTTTCCGATCTCGACTTTGGGATGGATATAGCCAGTCGACTGCTGAGTTCGTTCAAAATAAAGAGCTCGCAAGAGTTGACTGGAAGCCGATTAAGAAGCATTGACACCTATAAAATCATTTCAGATCTGGCATATGAAGCTGGCGAGGCAGTGGATTACATCCGAGGTATTCCGCTCGATATCACAATGTGGGGTCGCAACATCAGTTGCGGGCACTCAGTCCATCTTCGGCACAGAAAATTCGGGGTAGAAAACTGTCATCTCATATGCCAAAGGCTAGTTAGGGTGCTTGAGAGTGATATCGTAAAGCATATTCCTCGCCGCATTGTGATTCATCAGCAAGATGTAATTGCAGAACAAGATCAAAAATTGATTGAGGCGATTGAAAACGATCTGTATATGGCCGACATCAGCCCAACGCAGCTATCCGGTATCGCGCTGATGTTTCCAGAGGAGCGCGACTACGTGCTTAGGACATCCAATAAACAACTCATCCTGAATGACGAACTTGAGTTGACGACGCTTCGTACCATTGCACACGAAGATTTCAATGGGGATTACGAAGCACTATTCAATGCAACAGTCGCAATTTTGGGTGATGATGGCGAGAGACAGATAGCAACCCTCAAAGACGTCTTGGACTACAAGGACGAGGAAGGCTACTATCTCGAGGGCGGTAGATGGCATCGATATGATCTCACTTATCTGAACACCATTCGTCACGAAGTCAATCGAATTGACACTAGATTTTCGACTGAAATGCCTCTCTTTGATTATGAAGCATTTGAGGTTTGGAAAGGACAACAGACCGGCAGAGTTAAATATGCCGAGCGCTTTGTTAACGTAACTCTGGCCGAGAGATTTGGATACTTTGACGGCGATCGCAACTTGAATTCGCCCGAAGGTGCGGCGGTAGAAGTTGCGGACCTTTTCAAGGACGAAACCATCTTCATCGTAAAAATTGGAGAGCCGCAAAAGCTGAACTATGCAATTGATCAGGCGATGGCATCTCTTAATGTTCTTGAGCGAAGCTCATTCATCACCCAAGTCAATGGAGCAGACTTTTATGTAAAGCAGGTATGCCTATGGTTGTTTATCGAGCGCCAAACAGACATTGAATTCCTATCTGATTTGAATTCGCTTATCTTCCTAACCAAGCTGGCCAACTGGAGAAAATTCACACTTCTACGCGGGAGAATCCCCATAGTAAACATCAGTTACAGACGCACACCCCAACAAAATATTGCTGCTCGACAATAGCAAACCAGACCCGAGACTATTTCCAAGCCCTCAGCCGAAACGCTCCACTAGGTGTCACCATTTCTGGGGTCGAAAGTAGCCGGCTGACCATACCCCGATTGTGCTGAAGTATATGTCGAGTTCGGCTTTAGAGGCCTGCATTCAAAGACAATAACGCTTTATTGCCATATAAATGTCATCGTATCGATGACTTCTTCAAACAAGAATAGGTTCTCTGCACATGAGTATTCAACCGGAATTCTTTGAATCAGTGAAAGAATTTTTGAAAGTCGCTCCCGGCTTAATACTTCTTCCTCTTTCCGGATATTTAGCATGGAAAAAAATAAACAACAAGATACTTGCATCTTTTTCCACCTACCACAGTAGAACATCAGCATCGAGAATTGGAAACATCGTACTAAGCAACCTTAAAGACAAGCCTGTTCCCATATTCTCCATTTATGCAACAATTGATCGACACATTGCAATCAAAGTAGAGGAATTCAACCCACCAATAATACTTAAGGGCCTTGAGAGCTTAAGCATCGACACCTCACCAGTTTCGAATTACTACATAGGCAAGGATGAATACGAACCAAATTTCATGCCGCCGCAAAAAATAGAACTTTATGTATTCAGCATCGGCCGCCCGATAAAATGCAAAATTACTAATTCACACTCGATAGAATCATTCAAAGAATTCTCACACTACTCCACAGCTATAACCAGCACTAGAAAATTTAATGGATTCGTGTATAACGACAATGTTTTATACGCAATCACTTATCACTTCGAGGGAAAGCTTAAGACTGCCTTCGTAGAGGATGGAGGCTTCATTACCAATGAATGGGACTTCCAATACAACATGATCCCAAAGGAACAAATGAAGAACATTAGCGGGGTCATCGACTTTCTAAAACACTGCAAGTACAATGAACTATTCACAAATTTTAGCGTTATCTCGCCAACTGAAAATGAACGACGTCAATAGCCATTAGCCCCCATTTACTTATTTTCAAGCATGACACAAACAACTTTATCAGCTATCGAGATGGACTAATTCAATGCTGCAATTTTTCGCAGACCAAATTGATCAGATGGATTTGGCGCTTGACCAGCTTGCAATGCATGATCGAAACTTCGACCGTTTCGCGCTCATGCTTATCGACAATGTTGTTGAACTCACACTCCACAAGTATGCACAAGACCGACTTTATGAAAACGACATGTGGAAACGTTTTTCTAACCCAAGTACTGACCCGAAGCTTGTAGCTGCCGCCCTCGGACAAAATTTTGATTCAAAAATAAAGCTCGCAAGAATAAAAAAACTCATACCACCGGCCACATGCGATAGCATCCAGTATTTACATACTTTCAGAAACACCGCATATCATCGCGGACTTCGTCACGATGGAATACTTCACTCACTTGCACTATTTTACTTTAAGAATGCATGCACGGTCTTTTCCAGTTTCTCACCCTTGATATGGTCATCAGGTAGCGGTGACAAAATATCTTATCGCGCAGCCAAATATATTGGAAAAATTGACTTCTTTATGTCCCGGCCCACCTTCGGCTCCGCATGGAAACGGTTAAGCGAGGTTGCTGAATCTATGAATGACACGATGATATCAGACCTTCACTTTGACATGAGAGAAATAATTGAGCGCACAGACAGCTCGCTTAATTTCTTAGAAGAAAACGAATTCGGCTCTCCTAAGGGCCGTGCATCTATAATAATCGACTGCCAAGTTTGGCCCTTTATTAATAGTAAAGCGGGCAAAAAATATGCCGAGGACAACAACATAACAATTAACAACACTGGAAACTACATTGAGCAAATTGCCTCCAGCTACCCATGGCCAGTCAAATCAGACCCGCTTCCTAGCTGGATGAACCGGCTCGACTCCCTTGCCAGAGAAAAAGACTCAGACGCAGCACTAAAAAAATATTGTGATTTCATGAAGCAAACAGACGAAATCCGTACGCACATCAGCGAAGCTGAGTCCCAGCTGGACGCTCACATCCAAAACATGATAGATGCCCATCGTGATAAATAACCACTTTCAGAAACACGGTAAACTTTCGCCTATTTTCACGTAGGGCTTGGCATCGTAGCTGCGGGCGATGACGCAGCCGTCGTTGTTCGACAGCACCACGATAGGCACCTTGGCCAAGTCTGGGCGGAACACGCGTTCGCAACTGGCGTAGAAGCTGTTGCAATCGATCAGGCCAAATACAGGCAGCGCCTTAGACATGGCTGCGCACGCTGCTGGTGATCCCCCCCCCAGATCGCCAGCTCGTCACCTTCAAGGACGTACCGTGGCGGATACTTGGGGTTTTCCGACATCAGGATGACCTCCCTACCGCGTAGGCACAGGCGCTTGCAGACGGGTTCATCGTTCAACAGCGCACTGACTATATGGCCGTGGGCTGGCTCGATGGATCGGTCGACAATGGCCAGGTCTCCCTCATAGATTCCGGCGCCCTGCATGCTTTCACCGGTGAGCGGCACCAGGTAGACGTGTGGCGCACGAATGTTCAGCACCTCATCCAACGATATCTGCGCTTCGATGTGATCCGCTGCCGGCGAAGGAAAGCCGGCCGGGACGCGGAAAAGACACAGCGGCACCTTCGAGCCGCCTTCACTGATGGGACCTAGAATTGAGTAACTCATGACGCACGACGTCCAATACTGTACGAATATACAGTTAACTTTCTGAAAGCCTTGCGGTCAATTTTTGTAGGAAAATATCAGATAGGCGGGCAGGCGATGTGCGGTCGCCTCTAGCAGTACAGCCGAATTCAAGATCTTCTTACAGCGCTGAGATGCCCGAAAGATAAGATACGTAGCACGCAGCTGCCTAGCAGAGCCAATTGACCACGCGGCGGCCCTCTCGCTGTAATCGAAGCTCGAACATTTTTTGCCCTGCCTTCTTGACACGGCTCAGACCTGTCGATACGTTCGATTGCTGTATAGCAACAGCAATCTAAAGGACTATTAATTTATGCGGGATGCACTTAAGAAATATAATGTGGGATGCCTATGGCACTTTACCGACAAGAAAAATATTGAGTCGATTAAGAATCATGGACTACTTTCGTGGAAGGAGCTTGAACGTAGAGGTATCGCCCCGACTGTTCCAGGAGGCAATACATGGAGTCATGACGCTGACAAACATGTAGGCGTTGACAATTACGTCCACCTCTCCTTTAACAAAGATAACCCTATGCTATATATAGCAACGAGAGACAAAAGAATTACTGATCCTGTATGGCTCCAGATAGACTTATCAGTCATCGGCGCGGATACAAGATATACAAACGATGTAGCAAACAAAGCCGACGTACCAATGCTTGACAATAAGACCGCTATTGCAACAATTGACTTTGAAGCCCTCTTCAAATTCATGGACTTCGGCATACAAGGCAATAAAGAAAGAAAGAATGCAGCTGCAAAAAGTGAAGCATTAGTTCCCATCATGATTGGTTTAGATAAAATAAAAGGTTTATAAAATGGCTAGCCGCCCAATATTTTTAGCATTAGCGGAGGCTGATCACCTAGTAAGCGAGCGATCATTCGAATTCCATTGGAGCTCCGGATTCTCAGCTACTCAAAAGAAAAAAAATATTTTAGCTCTCCACGAAATTGCGCGACTTGAAGGTGTATACCCTGTACTCGAAGTATCAACCAAGTCCGAAGAAAAAATAGGCCAACGATTAAGCGCATTTAACCTTAAGATAAAAACTGCTCAAGGAGAAATGACAATAGAGTCGGCTTTTCAAGGAAGTAAAGTTTTTTCGGGTGGTGGCCCTTACACAGACCTCTACGGAGTTGATAGCAGGTCCGCAAAGAAAGATGAACGACTGAAAACGTCAGGGCATTTAGTCGGTTTCGACTTTATGGGACAGCGATGGCCATTAGAGCCTAAAACGGCATTTTACGATTGGCTGTACCTGACTGCACTTAGTCCGCACAAAGAGTTTTTACGAATACTATATAGATACGAAGGTTTTTCAGATATTGAATTCAATCCAGAACGGTCTATAAATTGCCAAGCACGAACATGCGCCTTGCTCGTTTCACTACTAAAACTGGATGCCTTAGACGACGCGCTGACTTCTCAGCAACACTTCATTTCAGTGATCGAACGAGACTCCTACAAGCAACCGCACTCCAACCGTCCTGTACAGCGACCACTGATCGACGACTAATTAAAAATCCAGATGCAAAGAACAACAGTGCCATAGAAATGTAGTGATTTGTATAGGCCTGCAAGATCGTACACAGGCCTAATTTACTTAGTTCAATTTAGAACAATCCTCCAAAATCTTTAGAATCCCAATTCATGATCACAAGCTCACCGCTGATCTCGGCCTTTCCTTGTCGCTGGTTGGTGTTGCTGTAGCGAATGTCCAGGGTTTCAAAATGAAAGCCTTCGAACACCCGCCGGATGTCCGGGTGGCCATTGATGCTCACCATCACCTTGCCTTTGCAGCGGCGCATGAAGTCGGCCAACCGCTCGTAGTTCTCGAACGGAAAGTCACGCCATAGCCGGCGGTCTGCCAGTAAGGCGGGTCCATGTAATGGAAGGTATGGGCACGGTCGTAGCGTTCAGCGCATTCAAGCCAAGGGCGGTTTTCAACGTAGGTACCAGACAGACGCTGCCAGGCGGCGGAGAGGTTTTCCTCGATCCGCAGCAGATTGATGGCCGGGCCAGTGGTGGCGCTACCGAATGTCTGCCCGGTGACCTTACCGGCGAAGGCATGGTGCTGCAGGTAGAAGAATCGGGCGGCGTGCTGGATGTTGGTGAGGGGTTCGGGGCGGGTCATCTTCTGCCACTCGAATACCTGGCGTGAGCTCAGCGCCCATTTGAACTGGCGCCCGAACTCTTCGAGGTGATTCTGCACGACGCGGTATAGCGTCACCAGATCGCCGTTGATGTCGTTGAGGACTTCAACTGGCGCAGCCTGGGGTCGCATGAAGTAGAGCGCGGCACCACCGGCAAAGACTTCGACGTAGCATTCGTGGGGCGGAAACAGCGGGATGAGGCGATCGGCCAGGCGGTGTTTGCCGCCCATCCAAGGGATGATGGGTGTAGACATTGAAAGCAAGACCTTTACTGTATGAATAAACAGACGCTAGGCTCGCCGCGCTTTGTGCACGGAGTAAGAGCCTTGGCTGGACTTGCAGGGCCAATCTGCAGGGACGGCGGTCGGGTTGGATGTTGACGCATCCACTCCGACCGCTCTTTTTCACTTCGGTGTTGAGACTTCTTTGGCATAGGCCTGACAGGCTGCCAATGCGATCAATCCTTGGTCGCCAGCATCCTAAACACCCACGCCTCCAACCCTCCCCAATCCTGATAAACTCCACCTTCGCCTCACCCTAACTCTATTTAGATATCTCCATGCCCCCAGCAACCACGCCAACCGCCTTCCCAGCCCTCTCCCGCCGCTTCTCCGTCGCCCCGATGATGGATTGGACCGATCGCCACTGCCGCTTCTTCCTACGCCTGCTCTCCAAGCACGCCCTCCTCTACACCGAAATGGTCACCACCGGCGCGCTTCTCAACGGCGACCATGACCGTTTCCTGCGTCACAACGAAGCCGAACACCCGCTTGCCCTGCAACTCGGCGGCAGTGTCCCGCTGGACCTGGCAGCCTGCGCGCGCATGGCCCAGGATCACGGTTACGACGAGGTGAATCTGAATGTCGGCTGCCCGAGTGATCGGGTACAGAACAATATGATCGGCGCGTGCCTGATGGGGCATCCGCAGTTGGTGGCCGATTGTGTGAAGGCGATGCGTGATGCGGTGTCGATTCCGGTGACGGTGAAGCATCGGATCGGGATTAATGGGCGCGACAGTTACGAGGAATTGTGTGATTTCGTCGGCACGGTTCGGGATGCCGGGTGCACGAGTTTTACGGTGCATGCGCGAATTGCGATTCTGGAGGGGCTGTCGCCGAAGGAGAACCGCGACATTCCGCCTCTGCGCTATGACTTGGCGGCGCGGTTGAAGACGGATTTTCCAGACCTGGAGATTATTCTCAACGGCGGGATCAAGACGCTGGAGGCCTGTCACGAGCATTTGCAGACGTTTGACGGCGTGATGCTGGGTCGTGAGGCGTATCACAACCCTTATGTGATGGCTGAGGTGGATCAGCAGCTGTTCGGCAGCACGGCGCCGGTGATCAGCCGGGCCGAGGCGCTGGCGCAGTTGCGGCCTTATATCGCCGAGCATCTGCTGGCGGGTGGGTCGATGCACCACATCACTCGGCACGTGCTGGGACTGGGCACCGGGTTTCCGGGGGCGCGGAAGTTTCGGCAGTTGTTGTCGGTGGATATTCACAAGGCTAAAGAGCCTTTGGCATTGCTGGATCAGGCGGCAGAGTTGCTGGAGGGGCGCTAACCGTCACCTGCGTTGAACCTGTCCCCCATTTCAGCATCGTATCTACCGATACCACGCCCCGCCTTTCAAACATCCGTTTTCAGGTTGTTGCCGCTGGGGCCATCGATACACGTACGCGCCCTTGAGTGGCTGCAAGCGCTCGGGTAATGTCATTAGACCCATAGGACAGAGCACGCTCATGACTTCCAAGCTGGAACAACTCAAACAAATGACCACCGTGGTTGCCGACACCGGCGACTTCGAAGCAATCGCTCGCGTTAAACCGGTGGACGCTACCACCAACCCTTCCCTGCTGCTCAAAGCGGCGGCCATTCCCGCTTATGCCGAGTTGCTGAACGCGTGCGTTCATGACTGCAAGGGCGATGTGGGCGTGGCCAGTGACCGTTTTGGCGTTGCGGTAGGGCAAGAAATTCTGAAGGTTGTACCGGGCCGTATTTCCACTGAGGTGGATGCGCGCCTGTCGTTCGACACTGACGCCGTATTGAAGCGTGCGCACCGTCTGATCGACCTGTACGACAAGGCCGGCGTTGGCCGTGACCGCGTGCTGATCAAGATCGCTTCGACCTGGGAAGGTATCCGCGCTGCCGAGAAGCTGGAAAAGGAAGGCATTCAGTGCAACCTGACGCTGCTGTTCTCCTTCGCTCAGGCTGCCGCTTGTGCCGATGCCGGGGTGTTTCTGATTTCGCCGTTCGTTGGCCGTATCTACGACTGGTACAAGAAAGCCACTGGCAACGACTACACCGGCGCGGATGATCCGGGCGTGCAGTCGGTGACGCGTATCTACAACTACTACAAGGCCAATGACTACAAGACTGTGGTCATGGGTGCGAGCTTCCGTAATCTGAATCAGATCGAACAGCTGGCCGGTTGCGATCGCCTGACCGTTAGCCCGGACCTGTTGGAGAAACTGGCGGCGGATACTGGCAAGCTGGAGCGCAAATTGGCGCCGGGGCATGCTGGCGAGGCGCGTCTGAGCCTGAATGAAGCGCAGTTCCGTTGGTTGTCCAACGAGGATGCGATGGCGACCGAGAAGCTGGCTGAGGGGATTCGTCAGTTTGCTCGGGATCAGGAGAAGCTTGAGGCGCTGTTGCAGGCCAAGCTTTGATTTAGCTCGCAGCCATGTAAAAAGGGCGAACCCTTAGCGGGTTCGCCCTTTTTTGTGTGCGTTTGGTAGTGGGGATTGGGTTGGCTTCGCGCTGGTGCCCGTGGTGGGTGGGCAAGCCCACAGGGATTTATGGTATGGCTGAGATCGGTGTGGGAGCGAGCTTGCTCGCGATGGAACCTGTCAAGCCCACATCATGTCAGGGGATCAATGACGCTCCAGCGCATTCACCAGGTCATGGAACGCCTCACGGTTGGAGTCGTTCAGGCCCATGAGGATTTTGTGCGCTTCGAGGACTTTGACGCGCACCACTTCTTCGGACTGATCCTGGTCTGGCAGGTCGGTCAGGCATTCAGGGCATGGGATTGGGCGATCAACGATGTTGAACACTTGCTCAAAGCCCATGGACTGCAACAGACGGGTGATGTCTTCGTGGGTGGTGACGACGGTCGGCAACAGACCGACCTTTTGCCGCGACAGGATCGACAGTTTGGCCAGCAGGCCCAGGGTGGTGCTGTCGATGCTGCGGGTTTCGGTCAGATCGATCACGATGGCGTTGAAATTCAACGCGGTGAAGATCCGCTCAATAGTCGCATCCAACGCCGAACACAGGGTCAGGCGAACTTCACCGACGAACTTCAGGACGAAGGTGCCATCCTGCTCGGCGAACTGGATTCTACCGGTACTCATTAAAGATTCCTGCTCAACACCAACAGGGCGATATCATCCGGCATCTCCCCTAGCGTGGCCAATCCAAAAACCTGGCGCAGACCATCCAGGCTGCCGCCCGCTGCCTTCACCCGTTGAGGCAAAGCAGCTTCTTTATCTTTGAGTGTGGGTTCTGGCAAAAGGTCCAAAATGCCATCAGACATCAGCGTCAGGCTGAACACTGGCGGCAATTCCAGTACGTGGTCTTCGTAGGTGGCTTCATTGAAGAGGCCCACCGGCAGACCGCGCCCTTCCAGGTAACGAACACTGTCTGGCGTGTACAACACAGGCAACGGCAGATGACCGCCGATGCTATAGGTCAACAAACCGGTCTCCTCGTCGATGACTCCACCGACCATTGTGACGTGTTTACCCAGCTTACAACTGATCAGGCCCCGGTTGATATGACCAAGAACCTCTGAAGGCTTGAACTCCGGCAATGTGCCGTTGCGCTTGGATTCGAACAGCAAGCGCGTGGTCATGAACTTCAGCAGCACGGTAACGAAGGCTGAAGAGGCGCCATGGCCGGAAACGTCCGCCAGGTAAAACGCTACCCGACGCTCATCGACCCGAAAGTAGTCGACGAAATCGCCCGACAGGTACAACGACGGAATGATCTGGTGCGCGAACTGGAACTCGTTGATGCTCCAGGGGCTGACCGGCAGCATGTTCATCTGCACCTGGCGACCGGCGTTCTGGTCTTCCTGGAGCAGGTTCAGGCTGGCTTCGAGCTCGCGGTTGGCCTTTTCCAGCTTCTCGCGATAGCGCTGGTTTTCCAGCAGCAGGCGCGCACGATCCAGGGCCCGGCGCACGGAGTGCTCGAGCACGGCCAGATCTTCAAGAGGCTTGATCAGATAGTCCGCCGCGCCCAGGCGCAGGGCCTCGACCGCGTCGTTCATCACGCCCGCGCCCGACACCACGATCACCGGGGTTTGCGGCGACAGCTCAGTGACCTGGCGAATGAGTTCGAGTCCGCCCATCTGCGGCATGCGCAGATCGCAGATGACCAAGTCGGGCTTGTCTTGCTCGAATACCTGAAGACCCTGCTGGCCGTTGCTGGCCTGCAGGACACTGAAACCACTGTCTTCCAAGTAGGCCGCGAGGCTCGCGCGCACTACTTCGTCATCATCGATTATCAGCAGCGTGGCACTGGTTTTTGGCATGTGGGCAAACGGCGCCAGAATTAGGTTGGCGTAGCAGGCTGGGCATTGGCCCCCGCACACACTACTGGATTCGCTTTCTAGCCTCTCTGCCGCACCGTTTTCGAGCGTTAGCCCTACTTACAGGTACACCAAAGGTGCCCTTCTAAGGCGCAGACGGTACTCCCATCCGCGAGGCGTTTCAAGCTCACGCCGATGGTCGCTTGACGTCTTTACTTGTCAAATCACCGGGAGTTATAAGAACAGGCAAAACCGTAACCCAAAGGAAGGATCGAGCCCATGAGCCAAACTGATCGGGACTACAGCGAAAAGCGCGATTTCATCCGCATGCGGGTCGATGCCGATGTGGCGCTGATTCATGAAGGCGACGAGGTGCCAGCCGTCTGCATCGACCTTTCCAGCAGTGGCATGCAAGTTGAGGCGCCCCGCTTATTCAAGGTCGGTGACCATCTCAGCGTGCGGATTGATTCCGATCATGCAGCGCTCAAAGGCCTTGAGGCCGATACCGAAGTGGTGTGGGTGAAAACACAGGACGGTTCCAATCAGAAACTCGGGCTTACAATCCTGAAAATGAAATAGCCCCGAATTTACCCGCAAGCCAAACGAAAGAAGGCGGCCACATGGCCGCCTTCTTCGTTTTACCGGTCGAGATTAAAAATCGTCTTCGACCTGGCCGTCCTTGACCTTGAATTCGCGATTTTGCAGGTACGCATTGCGAATAAAGGTGTATTTGTCGCCGCTGACCAGCTTCTCGGCCGACAGCAGGTTGGCGCGGGTGTCGACGATGTTCAGGCCGAAGATCGAATTACGCACCGGCACGTCGTGGATGTAGCGGTACGGGCCGGTATAGCCGTCGACATACTTGGAAGGCGCATCACGCAAGGTGCTTGGCCCCATGAGCGGCAACATCAGGTACGGACCGCTGCCCACGCCCCAGTAACCGAGGGTCTGGCCGAAGTCTTCATCATTGCGATGCAGGCCCATCTGGGTACCCACGTCGAAGAAGCCCAGCAGGCCGAAGGTGGTGTTGAAGATCAAACGCGCGGTGTCGACGCCTGCCGCAGCGGGCTTGGCTTGCAACACGTCGTTGGCGAGGTTGGTCACGTCGCCGACGTTGCGAAACATGTTGTGGATGCCATCTTCCAGAAACTGCGGCGTGACGAATTGATAGCCCTGAGCCAATGGCTTCAGTGCGTAAGTGTCGACAAAATCGTTGAACTTGTAGATCGGGCGGTTAATGCTTTCCCAAGGGTCTTCTTCCGTGGCCGCCTGGGCCGCGAACGGAACCAGCAATACACTGGCACACATACAAAGCTGAGCGAGCTGATTGCTCCAGCGCATAGAGAAACTCCTTGGATTCGTACTGGCGCGGGGGCTTGGCCCAGGCGCAAAGGCCGCTAGTATATGACGGAAAACCCGGTTTAGGCAGCATCGTGCGCGACGGCCCCTGGATGATTCTCCTGGCTGGAAGCGATTCACATCAGTGTCACTCAACTGTCACCGTCCACGAATAGCCTTGTTACTATTTCAAGGATGTTGATATGCCACGCGCCGAAACCACGCCTCTCATCGCCCCCAGCCTGACCGCGGTACTGTTCGGCCTCAGCGGATGCCTGGTGGATTTCGGCGCACGTACTCGCCAAGGCGGCACACTAACTGCCGAGCATGCCGAAGTCACGCTTGGCGCTCTGGACAGCCTGTCCAGCTTGCAGCGCCAACAGATTCCTTGCGCCTGGCTCGATGAACTGCCCCCCGCCCTCAGCCACTCTCTGGCCGGGGCACTCCCGGAATGGATCAAACCTTCGCAACACCTGGCAACAATCAATCCATGGCCAGCCCCGAACGCCTGTTGGCAAGCCTTGATGGCGTTGAATGTCGAACGACTGGACGGTTGTGTGCTGGTCAGCGGCGAACCGCGACTCCTGCAATCGGGCCTGAATGCCGGGTTGTGGACCATTGGCCTGGCGTCCTGCGGCTCGCTGTGCGGGCTGGCTCCAAGCGAATGGCAGGCCTTGAGTCAAAAGGAACGGGAACACCTGCGCGGCAAGGCGACAATGCAGTTGTTCGGCCTGGGCGTGCATTCGGTGATCGATCATCTGGGCGAACTCGACACCTGCCTGGCCGATATCAGCCTGCGCCGGCTCAAGGGTGAGAAGCCCTGATCGAGATCATGCAGGTTGCCCGAGAGTGGATTAATCTAAAGGTCAGCCATAGACCTTTGGCGCGCCGCTGCGGTCTATGCCAGTGCCTATCGATAAAAGGAAGAACGCCATGCCTGCCCGCGAACTGCAAGAACAGCTCAACAAACTGCGCGAGCAATTGGAACAGAATCCACCGCTTTCCGAAGCCGAGCGCGCTGACCTGCACGCGCTGATGCAACAGATCGAACTGGAACTTGAGCTGGAAACCAAAACCCAGGACACCAACCTCGCCGACAATGTGAACCTGGCCGTCGAGCGCTTCGAACTCGAACACCCGACCCTTGCCGGCACCTTGCGCAACATCGTGCAAGCGTTGGGCAACATGGGGATCTGAACCCGCCAGATACAAAAAAGCCCTGCTATCGATAGCGGGGCTTTTTGGTTTTCAGCCGCTGAGTTATTGGGCGACTGGAATTGCGCCAAGATCGCAGCCTTCGGCAGCTCCTACATTGGGAAGGCGTACACCCTGCTGCCGAAGGCTGCGATCTTTTGATCTTACTGACGAACCAGCCGATGGTTCGGCAATTGCACGTCTTCCGTGCTGCGATACGGGTTGATGTCCAGCCCGCCACGACGCACATACCGCGCATACACCGTCAGTTTCTCTGGCTTGAGCAACCGTTGCAGGTCGAGGAAAATCCGCTCCACACACTGCTCATGGAAGTCCGAGTGCTGACGGAAGCTCACGATGTACTCCAGCAAACTCGCATGGTCCAGCGCTGCGCCGCGATACTCCACCGCTACGCTGCCCCAATCCGGTTGGCTGGTGACCGGGCAGTTGGATTTGAGCAAATGGCTGTGTACGCACTCTTCAATAATGAGCGACTCATTGCACCGCAGCAGTTCCGGACGCGGATGCTCGTAGTTGCTGACGCTGATATCCAGGTCATCGATACACACACCCGGCAACGCCACGACGCCTTCCGCCTCAACATCTTTCAGGCTGCGAATCCGCACGCCCACCGGTTTGCCGGCGGCGGCCGAAAGGTCTTTTGCCAGCGTCGCTTCAAGGCTTGCGGTGTCGGCAAACGCTGTTTGGTTCAGGGAGTTGAGGTACAGCTTGAACGACTTCGATTCGATGATGTTCGGCGAATCCGCCGCAATGCTGAATTCGCCAATCGCCACCACGGGTTTGCCGGACGGCAACAGCCAGGACAGTTCGAAGCAGTTCCAGAAGTCCACACCCTTGTACGGCAGGGTTTCAGCCGTCAGGCCCAGCTCGGCCCATTTCGCGGTGCGCGGGATCGGGAACAGCAGGGACGGCGTGTAGGTGGCGATGTATTCGCTGGACTTGCCCAGCGGCGAATGTTCGGCTGCGGGATGCATGGCGGAAACCTGACTGAAGAATCAGCGGATTCTACCAGCCTTTGCTCCCGCCTTTGAGTGCTTACTGACTGACTGTCAGTTTGCCGACCATACCGGCCTGATAGTGACCGGGGATATTGCAGGCAAATTCCAGGTTGGTGGCCTTGGTGAAGGTCCAGGTCAGCTCGGCGGTTTTGCCCGGCTCCACCAGCACACTGTTCGGATCATCATGTTTCATCCCATGCCCTTTGGAGGAATGGTCCATTGTGGCCATGGAGCCGTGATCCATGGTCTTCATGCCTGTAGGCATCAGCATGCCGCTTTGCTGCATCTGCAGCATTTCCTGCTGGTGCCGGGCATGCATCGCTGCGTCGCCGAGGTTGAATTCGTGCAGTAACTGGCCTTTATTCACCAGTACAAAACGCACGGTTTCTCCAGCCTTGATATCAATCGCCTTGGAAGTGAAGGACATATCGCCCATCACCACTTCGACGCTACGGGTAGCCTTGGTCGCTGCCGCCGGTTGACCGAAGTCGTAGGAATGCGCCGGTGAAGCCTCCAGTCCCAAGCTCAGAGTCAGCAAGCAAGCGGTCAGTACCAGACGATTGTGAAAAAACATAGTCGCACTCCAACAAGATGAGGTTCAGCTTGTGGGAAACTTAACCCGCGGGCTCTGCCAGCCACCTGACAGGCAGATTACAACTTTGTCAGGTTGGCCTGTATCGCCGCCGCCCACGGTATAACGCACCGTTCCAACTGCCCGAGTCGCCCATGAAACTGCTGATTGTCGAAGACCAACCGAAAACTGGCCATTACCTGCGTCAGGGCCTGACCGAGGCCGGTTTCACCACCGAACTGGTGGCCGATGGCAGCACCGGCCAGCAACTGGCGTTGAGCGGCGATTACGCCTTGTTGATCCTCGATGTGATGCTGCCCGGTCGCGATGGTTGGCAGATTCTGCAAGCAGTGCGCGGTGCGGGCCTCGACACACCAGTACTGTTTCTTACAGCGCGAGACGCTGTGGAGGACAGGGTTCACGGCCTGGAACTGGGTGCCGACGACTATCTGGTCAAACCGTTCGCCTTCTCCGAACTGCTGGCGCGGGTTCGCAGTCTGCTGCGTCGCGGCAGCGCCACGCCTCAGGAAACCAGCCTGCAACTGGCCGACTTGCGCCTGGACCTGATTCGTCGCCGGGTCGAGCGCAACGGTCAGCGCATCGACCTGACCGCCAAGGAATTCGCCCTGCTGGAAATGCTCCTGCGACGTCAGGGTGAAGTTCTGCCCAAGTCGCTGATCGCTTCCCAGGTGTGGGACATGAATTTCGACAGCGACACCAATGTGATCGAAGTGGCGATCCGCCGTTTGCGCCTGAAGATCGACGATGACTTCCCGAACAAGTTGATCCACACCGTGCGCGGCATGGGCTATGTCCTTGAAGAGCGCCTTGCCTGATGCGCCGACTCTCTCTAAGCAATCGTCTGGCGCTGCTATTCGCAGCTTGCACTGCCGTGGTGTCGTTGCTCGCCGGTGTTTTGTTCAGCCGCGCCAGCGAGGCGCATTTTGTCGAGTTGGACCAGCAGTTGCTGGATGGCAAGCTGATTGGCTTGCGCCGGGCGTTGGATGACATTCCGTCCAGCGAAAGCGAGACCAGACTGGCCGATGAATTGAGCCGACAAGCCGATCTTTCCCTGCGTATCATTGGCAGCGACGGCCAACGCTTGTACGACAGCTCGGCCCGTTTGCCCAAAGACTTACCGCGCCAGTTGGGCCTGTCGACGATGAGCGACGACGGCACTGACTACCGCGTCCTGAATGCCCTCTTGTTCCCCGACAAACCCGATTCACCGCAACTGACCTTGTTGCTGGACATCACTCATCACCAACATTTTCTGCAGCGCATGCAGCATCTGATTTGGCTGACGGTCGGTTTGTCGGCGCTGGCCACTGCTCTGCTCGGAGCCTGGGCCGCACGTAGCGGTTTGCGCCCATTGCGGCGCATGAGTGCGGTCGCCAGCGGCGTGTCGGCGCAATCGCTCAACGCTCGCCTGCCAGAAGCAGACATGCCGCCAGAGCTCGAGGAACTGGCTTACAGTTTCAACGCCATGCTCGGACGCCTCGACGACTCCTTTCAGCGGCTCTCGGCGTTTTCCGCCGACATCGCCCATGAACTGCGCACACCGCTGTCGAACCTGCTGACCCACACCCAGGTCACTCTCACCCGCCCTCGCCCCATCGAGGATTACCGCGAAGCACTGCACAGCAATCTCGAAGAACTGCAATGGATGGCGCAACTGGTCAATGACATGTTGTACCTGGCCAAGGCTGACCACGGCTTGCTGATGCCCAAGCGCGAAGCGCTGGAACTGGCGGAAGAAGCCGATGTGCTGCTGGAGTTTTTTGCGCCGCTGGCCGAGGACGCTCAGGTGAAATTGAGTCGTGACGGCACCGCGCGCATGCAGGGCGACCGCAGCATGTTGCGTCGGGCGCTGTCCAATCTGCTGGACAATGCACTGCGGTTTACCCCGGGCGGTGGCGAGGTTCGGGTGAAGATTGTTGAGCAGCCTACAGGCCTGAGCCTGACGGTTGAAAACAGCGGAGAAGTGATTTCTGAAGACTTGTTGCCGCGTTTGTTTGACCGCTTCTACCGGGCAGACCCGGCGCGCCGTGAAGGCAGCAGTGAGCATGCGGGGCTGGGATTGGCCATCACCCAGTCAATCATCCGCGCCCATGGCGGGCAGATTCGTTGCGAATCGGATAAGGGATGGACGCGGTTTGTGATTGAGTTGCCGAAGGGGGATTGAGGCCAATAGTGCCCGCGAAGAACGATGGCGCAATAAACCTGCAGCGAATCTGGGCCGTACAGGTTGGAAGCTAACCTGCAAAAGGGGTGCTATCGAGGAGACCAACGGCGACTACCGATCAGCCGAAAAGCGGTCGCGGCTGTTAGTCAGGTGTAACCACATTGCCGCCCGCGCCGCATCCGGATCCTGGCGTTTGATGGCGTTTAGAATCGCCTCGTGTTCGAGGTTGGCGAGGTGCCCCAGCTTGCTCAAATCCGCCGACCCGCGCTCGGCGGCATTGACGCGGGTCCGGGGGATCATGGCGCTGCCCAGGTGCTGCATGATCTCGGTGAAACACGCGTTGCCGGTGGCTTCGGCGATCAGCAGATGAAAGCGTTTGTCTGCCTCGACGCAACTGTCGTTGTTGGCCAACAGGCTTTGATAGTCATCCAGCGCTTCACGCATCTGCGCCAATTGCTGGTCTGTGCGACGAACAGCCGCCAGCGCCGCAGCCTGGGTTTCCAGGCCCATGCGCAACTCCAGAATACTGCGCACGCCCAGCGCCGTATCGACATTCAGACGCAACCCCTGATCCGGTGCGCGCTCCAGAACAAAAGTGCCGATGCCGTGACGGGTTTCCACCAGCCCCGAAGCCTGCAACTTCGAGATCGCTTCGCGCACCACCGTGCGACTGACGCCATGCTCCTGAACAATCGAGTTCTCCGACGGCAGCTTATCCCCCGGCACCATCTGACCGAGCAGGATGCTCTGGGTCAGTTTGCTCACCAGATCATGGGCCAGGTTATGGGCACGCTTGCGAGCAGGTGCGTCGATGTCTTCTTGCATGGTGATCATCCGAAAAGCGGGTATCCGGATCGTATCACCGTGCGCGCTTTTCGATGACGGGAATCTCAATAAAACGCCGCCTAACTTGTATGACAACACTCAATATTCACTGTACAAAAAGATGATTTACACCATCGCACCGAAGCGCTGCGCCGCGACAAAGAGAAATTATCGACTGAAGAAATCCGGGGTACAACCCAACAAATACGCCGCACGAACCCATAAAACGAATAAAAAACCTTCCGCCTAGCACCATTTTGTTGAGTGACAGTACTTGTAGAACAAAAAAACCTAGTTGTATGATGTCTATCAACAACGCAACATCCAGCCACACCCCGCATAAAAATAACGAGTGGGAGAAAAAGCAGTGAATACATCCATATCCGGGATGACCGAGGGCGCCGATTCGGTCCTGAAGTCCGCCATCTCGAAAGTGAAACGCCACGTTCTGCCGCTGTTCGTGATCATGTTCATCGTCAACTACATCGACCGTGTGAACATTGGCTTCGTCCGCGCGCACATGGAGCATGACCTGGGCATTGGTGCTGCCGCCTACGGCTTCGGTGCCGGCCTGTTCTTCATCGGTTACGCGCTGTTCGAAGTCCCTTCCAACATCCTCCTGCAAAAAGTCGGTGCACGAATCTGGCTGACTCGCATCATGCTGACCTGGGGTCTGGTGGCCTCCTGCATGGCGTTCATCCAGAACGAAACCCACTTCTACATTCTGCGGTTTTTGCTCGGTGTGGCCGAAGCCGGTTTCTTCCCCGGGGTGATTTATTACTTCACCCGCTGGTTGCCTGGCGTCGAACGCGGCAAGGCGATTGCGATCTTTCTCAGCGGCTCAGCCATAGCGTCGCTGATCTCCGGCCCGCTGTCCGGGCTGCTGCTGCAAATCAGTGGTTTGGGCATGCACGGCTGGCAATGGATGTACTTCATTGAAGGGATGTTCTCGGTCGGGCTGTGCGTGTTCGTCTGGTTCTGGCTGGACTCCAAGCCCCACGACGCCAAATGGCTGACCCTTCCTGAGCAGGACGCGCTGGTCAAAGCCATCGATGACGAACAACTGGCCCGCGAAGCCGCGACGCCGATCAAACCGTCGCTGGGCACACTACTCAAGGATCGCCAGATCATCCTGTTCTGCGTGATCTACTTCTTCATCCAATTGACCATCTATGCCGCGACCTTTTGGCTGCCGAGCATCATCAAGAAGATGGGCGACCTGAGCGACATTCAGGTCGGGTTGTTCAACTCGATTCCGTGGTTGCTGTCGATCGTCGGCATGTACGCCTTCGCCACACTGTCGGCCAAATGGAAACACCAGCAAGCCTGGGTCGCCGCTGCGCTGCTGATCGCTGCCGCCGGGATGTTCATGTCCACCACGGGCGGGCCGATCTTCGCCTTCGTCGCCATTTGCTTCGCCGCGCTGGGTTTCAAATCGGCATCGTCGCTGTTCTGGCCAATTCCCCAGGCGTACCTGGATGCACGGATTGCTGCGGGTGTGATTGCACTCATCAACTCGGTGGGCAACCTCGGTGGCTTCGTTGCGCCGACCACCTTCGGTCTGCTGGAACAACACACCGGCTCGATTCAGGGCGGGCTGTACGGCCTGGCCGCCACCTCGATCATCGCCGCGATCATCGTTTTCGCCGCGCGCAATAAACCGAAACCTGCACCTGTGGTTGCCCTGGGCAAACCAGCACCTAATCACGCCTGAACATTGGTTGTAAGGACAAAAAAATGACTCCACAAGAAGCCGCAAAAGCCCCGATCATCACCAGCATGCAGGTTGTTCCCGTGGCCGGCCACGATGGCATGCTGCTCAATCTGAGTGGCGCCCACGGCCCGTTTTTCACCCGCAACATCGTGATCCTCAAGGACAACGCCGGCCACACCGGCGTCGGCGAAGTGCCGGGTGGCGAGCGTATTCGTCAGACGTTGGAAGATGCGCGCGCACTGGTGGTCGGCAGCCCGATCGGCACTTACCAGAAGATCCTCAATCAAGTGCGCCTGACCTTTGCCGATCGCGATGTCGGTGGTCGCGGCCTGCAAACCTTCGACCTGCGCATCACCATTCACGCGGTCACTGGCCTTGAAGCCGCCCTGCTCGACTTGCTCGGTCAGCACCTGGACGTTCCAGTCGCGGCCCTGCTCGGCGAAGGCCAGCAGCGCGACGAAGTGAAGATGCTCGGTTATCTGTTTTATGTCGGTGATCGCAATGAAACCGATCTGGCCTACCGCAGCGAACCGGACGCCGATAACGACTGGTTCCGCTTGCGTCACGAAAAAGCCATGAGCGCCGGCGCCGTGGTGCACCTGGCGGAAGCTGCCCACGCCCGTTATGGTTTCAAGGACTTCAAACTCAAGGGCGGCGTGTTGAGTGGCGACGAGGAAATCGAAGCGGTCACCGCCCTCGCCGAACGTTTTCCCGATGCGCGCATCACCCTTGATCCGAATGGCGCCTGGTCGCTCAAAGAAGCGATCCGCCTGTGCCGGGATCAGCATCACGTTCTCGCTTACGCCGAAGACCCGTGCGGTGCGGAAAACGGTTACTCCGGCCGCGAAGTCATGGCCGAGTTCCGTCGTGCCACGGGCCTGAAAACCGCGACCAACATGATCGCCACCGACTGGCGGGAAATGGGCCATGCGATCCAGTTGCAGTCTGTGGACATTCCTTTGGCCGACCCACACTTCTGGACCATGCAAGGCTCGGTTCGAGTCGCGCAGATGTGCCACGAATGGGGCCTGACCTGGGGTTCGCATTCCAACAACCACTTCGATATTTCCCTGGCCATGTTCACCCACGTCGCAGCCGCCGCGCCGGGTGAAATCACCGCCATCGACACCCACTGGATCTGGCAGGACGGCCAACGTCTGACCAAAGCGCCGCTGCAAATCGTCGACGGCTGCGTGCAGGTGCCGAAAAAACCTGGCCTGGGGGTTGAGCTGGACATGGATCAATTGGCCAAGGCCCATGAACTGTACAAAGGCATGGGGCTGGGCGCGCGGGATGACAGCGTGGCGATGCAGTTTCTGATCCCGGGGTGGAAATTCGATAACAAGCGGCCGTGTCTGGTGCGGTAATCCTCCGAGGACACTACGCATCCCCATGTAGGAGCTGCCGAAGGCTGCGATCTTTTGCTCTTGATCTTTAGCGATTTCAGCTTCGCCAAACGTCAAGATCAAAAGATCGCAGCCTTCGGCAGCTCCTACGATTCATCATGTGCCACTTGTAGTAGCCATTGCTTGAACGCGGCCATCGCCGACGTTTCGGGGCGCGACTGCAAGCGGGTCAGCCAGTAGCTGCCCGTAGTGATCCCGATGTCGAACGGTTGCTCGATTGCACCCACCGCCAGTTGTCGAGAGAACATCAAGGGCGGCGCCAATGCTACGCCCGCCCCTTGCAACGCCGCTTCCATCATCGCCAGCGAGGAATCGAAGACGATGCTCCGGGGCGGTGCGGCATGGGCCGAAAGACCAGTCGCCTGAAACCACTCCGGCCACTCATCCGTGCGATAGGAGCGCAACAACGTTTGCTGCAACAGATCGGCCGGCGTGTGCAATTGTCGCGCAATCTCGGGAACGCAGAGCACCGACAGCGGCGCCTCGATCAACCGTACCGCTTCGATCCCATGCCACGCCCCTGCGCCAAAGCGAATGGCGTAATCCAGCCCTTCAGCGGCCACGTCCACCCGGTTATTGTTGGTCGACAGACGCAAATCGATAAACGGATGTTTCGTCTGAAAATCCGCCAGCCGCGGTAACAGCCAACCGACCGCAAACGTCCCCACCGCCCCCACTGTCAACACCTCACGAAAATGCCCGCCCTCGAAACGCTCAAGGGTTTCGGCGATCCGGTCGAAAGAGTCGCGCAACACCGGCAGCAGGGTTTCACCTTCGTTGGTCAGCATCAGGCCTCGAGGCAGGCGCTTGAACAAGGTCACATTAAGCTGGGCTTCAAGGCTTTTGACCTGATGACTCACCGCCGCCTGCGTGACACACAACTCCACTGCCGCCCGTGTAAAACTCAGATGGCGTGCCGAAGCCTCGAAGGCGCGTAGCGCATTCAGCGGCAGATGAGGTCGAATCATGCCCACTCCCAAAATTTTCTAATGACTCATCCGAATTATCGTCGTTTGTGGGCATTCGCCAAACTGCATAGATTTGGCTCGCCCAACAACGGACCGGCTTGAAAAACCGCTCGGAGTGTAGCGGTTAACACCACGAAAAATAATGGAATTGAAACAATGACGAACAAGATAAATGCGGCCAGATTGAAGATTCTCGCGGCTTGCGTGGCGGTATTCGGCGCCAGCCATTGTGTTGCCGCGGCCCGGACGGACCAACCCATCGAGACGATTGTTAACGACGCCGTCCGGCCGGTCATGCAGGCCCAGGGCATTCCCGGCATGGCCGTGGCCATAACGTTCAACGGGAAGCACCATTACTTTAACTACGGCGTGGCGTCGAAAGAAACCGGGCAACCGGTAGCAAACAACACCCTGTTCGAGATCGGTTCGGTGAGCAAAACCTTCACCGCCACCCTCGCCGCCTACGCGCAGGCAACAGGCAAATGGTCTCTTTCGGACAAAGCCAGTCAGGTGCTGCCGACATTACGTGGCAGCGCGTTCGACAACATCAGCGTGCTGCAACTCGGCACCTACACCGCTGGCGGCCTGCCGTTGCAGTTCCCCGGTGATGCGGACCATCAGGACAAGATGCTCGGCTATTTCAAGCAGTGGAAACCGGCCTATGCCGCCGGCACTCATCGCCTGTATTCAAACCCCAGCCTTGGGTTGTTCGGCTATCTGGCGGCGCAAAGCATGGGGGCGCCGTTCGATAAGCTGATGGAAAAAACCTTGCTGCCGAAACTCGGCCTCAAGCACAGCTACCTCAAGGTGCCGCAGGATCAGATGGCGCTTTACGCCCAGGGTTACAACAAGGACGACAAGCCTGTGCGGGTCGGCCCGGGCGCATTGGATTCTGAAGCGTATGGCGTGAAAACCAGTGCCTCGGACCTGCTTCGTTATGTTGAAGCGAACATGAATCCGGCTTCGCTGGAAAAGCCCTTGCAGCAAGCCATCGCCACCACGCATACCGGCTACTACACCGTCGGCGAGATGACTCAAGGGTTGGGATGGGAACTCTACAACTACCCGGCGACGCTCGATACATTGCTGGCGGGCAACTCGTCGCAGATGGCGTTTGAGGCTCATGCAGTCCAACCGCTGAACCCGCCTCAACCGCAACACGATTATGTCCTGATCAACAAAACCGGCTCAACCGGCGGCTTTGGCGGTTACGTCGCCTTTGTCCCGGCGAAGGACATTGGGATCGTGATCCTGGCCAACAAAAACTACCCAAACCCCGAGCGAATCAAAATCGCTCACAAAATATTGAGTGCCTTGGCCGAATAATCCCGACAATCCATCAAGGCTGGGCAACCGTGCACCTGTGGCGAGGGAGCTTGCCCCCGTTGGGCTGCGCAGCGGCCCCAAACCAGCCACCGCGTTGTATCAGATAGACCTCTGATGCCGGGTTTACGACTGCTTCGCAGCCGAACGGGGGCAAGCCCCCTCGCCACAGGGTTTGGCGTTGGCAAATAAAATGGGCGACCTCTTGAGGTCGCCCATTTCTCATTACTGCACTTGAACCTGTGCCACCCCCTCACCACAGGATCTTCACCTCAGCGGAGGAAACTCAATCATCCGGCATCTCAGGCGGTTTGGCGGGCTTCGCCGGTTTGCCCTTTGCACCTTTGGCCGGCGCAACTTCAGCCACCGGCGCTGGCACCGGTACTGTCGCTTCCTTTTCGGCGGCTGGCAGCGCGTCGATGGTGCTGAAAATCTCTTTCAGCTCGACCGCATCCTTCTCAAGCTTCTTTTCGCCGTCCTTGCCAACCAGGATGATTTTGCTCTTCGCCCCGGCGCCCAACTTGAGCGAACGGATCAACGCCATTGTCGTTTGCGGGTCGAGGTCTTTGCCGTCGCGTTGCCCCATCGTATTGATCACGGTGTACAGCACCATGTTTCGCTCGGTGAAGCCCTTGCGGCTGGCGGGTTCATCCAGCGATTTTTTCAGGCTGACCCAGGTGGGATCAACCGAACTGGGCGCGATGACAATCAGGGGACGAGCCCTGCCCACGTCTTTAACCAGAGGGGAGTCGTCATCGGCGGCGAACAAGGGGCCGACGAAAGCCAGCAGAGTAGCCAGGGTCAAAGACCTGATGAGCATGCGCATCTCCTTTTGATATCCACGCTCTAATGATTGCGCATCGCGGCGAACGTTCCGGGTGAGGCGTATTTATGTTCGCCTTGCCCCAAGCTTAGGTCAGGGCGGTCATTGCGCAACAGCCTGAGCTAATCTCATAGCACAACTCGCACCACCTGATTCGCCGTGAGGATTTTTCCATGAGCGCTCAGCTGAACCACACCATCGTCTGGTGCCGTGACAAACAAGTGTCGGCCCGCTACCTGACCGACCTCCTCGGCCTGCCCGATCCCGAGCCGTTCGGACCAATGCTGGTGGTCAAATTCGATAATGGCGTGTCGCTGGATTTCTACAACAACGACCCGCCGATTGCCTCCCAACACTATGCGTTTCTGATTGGCGACGAAGACTTCGATGCGGCGTTCGCTCGCCTGCAAGCGCGCAAGCAGCCGTGGTGGGCCGATCCGGGCAAACAGAGACCGTACGAGATCAATGAGTACGGCGGTGGCCGGCGGGTGTATTTCGATGACCCGGACGGGCATCTGCTGGAGATTTTTACCCGGGAATAGATGCCCGTTATTAGCGCAATGCTGTTCACTTAAGCGCGACTCTCAGTCATGCCAACCTTTGTGGCGAGCGAGCTTGCTCGCGTTGGGCTGCGTAGCGGCCCCAAAAATCCGATAACAATCGCCGATTTTGTGAGTGCTACGCACTCAAGCGCGAGCATGCCTCCCTCGCCACAGGTTACTCACCGACTCAAGACTCTTAAGTGAACAGCATTGCCGTGATTAGCGGGTCATATACCGAACGGAAAGGTGTCTTCCTCGTGCTCCATGAACTCAGGCTCCGGCAATGGCGAGACCGCGTGGGTTTTTTCGATCCAGACAAAAGCGTCGAACTGCTCTGCCAGTACGGCCTGAAAGTAATGGCTCTGGCGCTCGGTCCTGGGTCGATAGATGACGCCGATGGCGCGCTCAAGTAATGGCTCAGCCAGTACGTCCAGCAATTCCTCGCTCGGTGACGTGCGCCAGTCGAGCAGCGCTGCGGGAATGCCGGCCTGGAGAAACAGTTGTTCCCAACTGTCGGCCAATGCCGGGTTCACCTGTTTGACCTGCATCGGCTCATCCCAGTCGTCGGCGGCAGCGACGGTGCCATGGTCGGTGCCCATGCCGATCAGCACCGCTTGTGAGCCGTAGGCCGTGCGGCACAACTGACCGATGTTGAATTGCCCCTCCCAGCCCATTTGCGTCGCGGCGGCGTTGCCGATGTGTGAGTTATGCGCCCACACCACCGCTTTGGCGCCTGCCCCGCGATGCACCATCAGGGTTTGCAAGGTGTCGAACATGTGCAGGTCACGCAGGTTCCACGAGGCGGTCGAGCCGCGGTACATGGCGCGGTAATACTGCTCGGCGGCCCGCACCACGCGGGCGTTCTGGGTGGCGCTGAAAAACGCCTCGTCGTCGGCGACCATCGGGTCAAGCCGTTCGCCCAGCAACACATTCAATTGCTCGACCACGGCGTCCTCGCACGTAGCCATGTTGCCCCGCTCAGCGAAATGACCGTACAGCGCCGGGTCGTCATGCCACGGCGTCAGGCAGCTGTAGCGATGGCGGGCCTCTTTTGCCAGCTGCGGATCGGTCTTGTCGAGATAGCCCAGCACTTCGTCGATGGAATGACGCATGCTGTAAACATCCAGCCCCCGAAATTCCACCCGCTGCTCAAGCGCCAAGCCGCGATTATGGTGGTGCAGCCAGCGGGTGAAAGTCTGCACAGCGGTATTGCGCCACATCCAGGTGGGGAATCGGGCGAAGGCCTGTTTTTTCCAGGCGGAGCGGCCCAGGTCACGGACGCATCGGTCGATCTGGCCGGCATCGGGCCAGTCGGCTTCGACCGCGACGATACCGAAGCCATGCTGCTCGATCAGGCGGCGGGTGATCGCCGCTCGGGTCTGGTAGAAGTCCTGGGTGCCGTGGCTGGCTTCGCCGATCAACACCACGCTGGCATCGCCAAAGCGGTCGAAGAGTTTGCCGAATTCAGGTGAGTCGAGCGCAGGCAACGGCTCGGCATGACGGCGTAGCACCTCGGCCGCGTTGCCGGGTGGCTCGCCGCGAGGGCGGCTGAATCGTCGTAGAAGATCGTTTACGGGGCTGTTCATGGACGTCATGACCTCATCTGAACGTGGTCATAATTTTGACTACGCCAGTGAGGGCATGATTCCGCTAAATTCAGTGATCTATACGGTGCCGGATCAGAACGCCAGCTTGTAGCCGATCAGCACCAGCATCGTGGCCAGGCATGGACGCAGCAGTTCGTCGGAGATACGCCCGGTCAAATGGCTGCCCAGGTAAATCCCCGGCAGCGAACCGACCAGCAAGTAGCCCAAAATATGCCAATCCATGTTGCCCATGCTCGCATGGCCTAGGCCGGCGACCAGGGTCAGGGGCACCGCGTGAGCGATTTCGGTGCCGACCAGGCGGCGGGTGGGGAGCATCGGGTACAGAATGAACAGCGCTACTGTGCCCAGAGCGCCAGCGCCGATGGAGGTCAGGGCCACCATGGCGCCAAGGACCAATCCGGTGATGACTGTCAGTGCATTCAACCGGGGCCCGCTAGGGTTGTAGTAGCCGCCAGCCCGTTTGTGGGCGAAATCGAGCAAGCGTTTTTTGAAGAAAATGGCCAGCGCCGTGGCGAACAATACGAAGCCCAGGGCTTGTTTGATAACGGCGTTCATCGCATCGGGCGAGGTCTGCAAGCTGCTCAAAAACCACAGCGTCAGCGCCACCGCCGGCACACTGCCAAGGGTCAGCCAACCGGTGATCGCCCAGTCGATGTTCTTGTTCTTGCGATGAACCAGCACACCACTGGATTTGGTAATGGCCGCATACAGCAAATCAGTACCCACCGCCGTCGCCGGGTTGACGCCGAACCACAGCAGAATCGGCGTCATCAACGAACCGCCTCCGACGCCGGTCATGCCGACAATAAAGCCGACCACCAGACCTGCAACGACCAACCCGAAATTACCGAATTCCATTAATACGCCCAGAGAATCGCAGGAGAATAACCGGCTCGCAGCATAGCGATTTTTCTTATAACCAGTTATATCGATGCGGTCTATCGTTATGCCAACTCATTGAGGCGGAACACAGTTTTCCCTCTCCACCACATCCCCTTTGTATGCGGGTTCAGCACTCGTTTTACTGCACCGGCAAAAAATTCAGGAACAGCAAACTCTGGGCATAGTTGAGGCCGATCCGCCGGTAGCGTTCGTCGAGCATCTGGGTCAGCAGGTCCAGCCGCGCGACGATTTTGCCGAACTCCACGGCAAAGCTCAGGTTGCTGCCCTCCTCCGAAATTTCGTTGGAAAACAGCAAGGGCTCGCCTTGCTTGTTTTGCCGCTGACTCAAAATCCAGGTGGCTTTTTCGATGTTGCGCGCGGCATTGCTGACGAAGGTCGGGTTGATCGCATCCGTCATGTAGAACTCCAGCCGATTGCCATGAGCGGTGACCAGCATGCTGCCGATGGCATAGATAAAGGCACCGACCCGGTCGCCGAGAAATTCCGGGCTCATGGCGTAGCTCAGCGCGGCGAGGTCTTTTTTGCCGCCGAGAGTGGGTAGCGGCTCTTGCTGTTCGATGGCCATGCGCACTTGTTTTTCCGCGGTGCCGACATCGAGGAAGCCAGATTTCTTCAGCTCCTGCGGGTTGCGCAGGTAGAGCTTGTTCATTAGCAGGTAGAGGCTTTCGAGGTTGTCACGCATCGTCAGGGTCGCCATGCGGTCGACGCTGGTCTGGAGGAATTCCTGGGGTTGGCCGTTGCGAAACTGGCTGACAATATCGTTGCCCGGCTGATGACTGCAGCCACTGGCGAAGAGCATCGACAGGCCAGTCAGCAGCCAGCAATAACGGCGAATGTGCGGGGTAAAGCGGGGTAAAACTCGAGCCATGGGTTCTTGAACTTGGGCATGGGCCGGCGGTGGGGATCGCCGCAGGCTGGCCAAGGATAGAACCGCGAAAGCCGAAAAAGTGCAGTGCCGGTGGTCCGTAAACGCGGGTCACCGTGAAAGCGGCCTCACATTAGTCATACTTTATAATTGCAACACTGCATGGATAAGCTATAAATCCTTCCTTGATCGCGTTAAAACTCGATTATTAGTATGACTACTTCTCACAAAACAACAAAAAGGAAGGTCAACCATGCTTCAATCTCGATACCTGCTCTCCGGCCTCGGACTGTCCCTGATGATCGCCACCCTCCCCGCTCACGCCGCAGGCTTGTCCAGCGAACAGAAAGCCTTCGGCAAAACCAATGATGGCACGCCCGTCGAGCAATACATCTTGCGCAACAGCCATGGCCTGCAAGCCACGGTCATTACCTACGGAGGGATTCTGCAGTCACTGAAAGTGCCGGACAAAAACGGCAAGCTCGACGATGTGGTGCTGGGCTTCGACGACGTGCAGGGTTACCAAAGCGGCACCGCGTACTTCGGCGCGACCATTGGCCGCTTCGGCAATCGCCTGGCCAACGGTGCCTTCGAGCTGGACGGCAAGCGCTATCAGGTGCCACTCAACGACGGCAGCAATTCACTGCACGGCGGGGCGCAGGGTTTTGATAAACGGGTGTGGAAAGCCGAACCGAGCAACGGCAAGGCTTCGGTTGGCGTGACCCTGACGTATCTGTCGGCGGGCGGTGAAATGGGTTTCCCGGGCAACCTGAAAACTGAAGTCACCTACAGCCTCACCGAGAACAATGAGCTGCGCATCGAGTACAAGGCCAGCACCGACCAACCCACCGTGCTGAACCTGACCAACCACAGTTATTTCAATCTGGCCGGCGCGGGCAACGGCGACGTCCTGAAGCAGCTTGCGACTTTGCATGCAGCCCGTTACACGCCGGTCACCGGCAAACTGATCCCCACCGGTGAACTGGCCTTGGTCGCCGGAACGCCCATGGACTTCACCCAACCGACCGCCATCGGTCAACACATCAAGGCTGATCACCCGCAACTGAAATTCGCCGAACCGAAACAAGGCGGTTTCGATTTCAACTGGGTGCTGGACGCCAAGGGTGATCTGGGCAAACTCGCCGCCGATGTCAGCGATCCGCAATCCGGCCGCCGGTTGCAGCTCTACACTACCGAGCCCGGCGTGCAGTTCTATACCAGCAACTTCCTTGATGGCACGGTCAAGGGCAAGGCTGGCAAGGTTTATCCGCATTGGGGGGCGTTTACTCTGGAGACTCAGCATTATCCGGATTCGCCGAACCAGCCGAACTTCCCGTCCACACGGCTGGATCCGGGCAAGCGCTATACCCAGACTACGGTGTACAAGTTTTCTACCCTGTAGGTCAGAAGATCAAAAGATCGCAGCCTTCGGCAGCTCCTACAGAGGCTGCGATCTTTCGAGATCACCACGGAACCACCGGGCCATTTTGCTGCCAACTGAAGTATCGATCGGACTTTAGAAAGGAGGATGCATGCGTACTCTTGAGCTGGCCGGCAGCCAAGTGCCGGTCATCGGCCAAGGAACCTGGCGCATGGGAGAGGAACGCTCCCGACACACAAAGGAAGTTGCAGCGTTGCGTTTGGGCATTGAGTTGGGCATGACCCTGATCGACACCGCTGAAATGTACGCTGAAGGAGGCGCTGAAGAAGTGGTGGGTGAAGCCATCGCCGGCCTTCGCGACCAGGTTTTTCTGGTCAGCAAAGTCTACCCCTACAACGCCAGCCGCAAAGGCATCCCCCAGGCCTGCGAGCGCAGCCTGCGGCGGTTGAATACCGATTACATCGATCTCTACCTGTTGCACTGGCGCGGCGATTATCCCCTTGCGGAAACCGTCGAAGCCTTCGAACGCCTGCGCGAAGACGGCAAGATCGGCCGTTGGGGCGTGTCCAATTTCGACCTGGACGACATGGAAGAACTGGCTTCACCGGCCTGTGCCACCAATCAGGTGCTATATAACCTGGAAGAACGCGGCATCGAATTCGATTTGCTTCCCTGGAGCCAACATCACAGGATGCCGGTGATGGCCTATTGTCCGATCGGCCAGGGCGGGCACATGCTGGCCAACTCGACGCTCAAGCAGATTGCCGCCCGTCACGAGGCGACACCGGCGCAGGTAGCGCTGGCATGGATTCTGCGTCAGAACGGCGTGATCGCCATCCCCAAAGCGGTCCGCCCCGAGCATGTGCAGCTCAATGCACAAGCGGCGCAGTTGCGGCTTGAAGTCGGGGATCTGGAGGCGCTGGACCAAGCGTTTCGCGCGCCACAACGTAAGCAGCGGTTGGCCATGGTCTGAGCCATCGCGGTTTGTCAGAGGGCATCGGCATGAGAAGTACCGATCAGCTCGACGCTTTCAATTTGCCACGCTTCGTTCAGGCGCAAGACCCTGTGTTCGAGTGGGTGCAGGAAGAGCTGCGCGCCGGCCAGAAGCGTCGGCACTGGATGTGGTTTATCTTTCCGCAGTTTTCCGGGTTGGGCGACAGCGAGATGTCCCGTTACTTCGCCATTCGCTCCAGTGAAGAAGCCACGGCGTACCTGAAGCATCCGTTACTGGGGCCACGCTTGCGCATGTGCACGCAACTGGTTCTGGACATTCCTCAAAGCTCGATCGCCAAGATTTTCGGCCATCCCGACAACCTCAAATTTCACTCATCGATGACCCTGTTCGCCCAGGTTTCGCCCAAAGGCAGCCTGTTCCATCAGGCGCTGGATCAATATTTTCACGGCATACCGGATGACTGGACGTTGTCGCTGCTGGACTCAAAACAAGCCCAACTGCCCCCCAATCAGCGTTGAGAAATCGTCATCCACGAACGGCAGGATTGCATCCGCCACCGGCTGCAGCTGCCGAGTGACGTAATGGTCGTAATCGATGGGCGCGCTGCGGATTTCCAGCGGCTCGGGGCCGGCGACGGTGATGACATAACTGATCCAGCCGCCGCTCTGATATTGCCGCGGGCGTCCCTGCTGGTCGTTGTAGTCGTCGGCGATTCGCGCGGCCCGCACGTGGGGCGGCACGTTACGTTGATAGTCGTCGAGGGTACGGCGTAGGCGTTTGCGATAGATCAGGCGTTCGTCGAATTCGCCGGCCAAGGTCTTGCGCACATAGTCACGAATATAGTCCTGATAGGGCTTGCGATTGAAGATGCGCAGGTACAACTCCTGCTGGAATTGCCGGGCCAGCGGCGACCAGTCAGTGCGCACGGTTTCCAGGCCCTTGTAGACCATTTCATCGGTGCCGTCGGCGCGGGTGACCAGCCCGGCATAGCGTTTCTTGCTGCCCTCCTCGGCACCGCGAATGGTCGGCATCAAAAAGCGCTTGTAGTGGGTTTCGAACTGCAACTCCAGGGCACTTTCCAGCCCGTATTCCTGTTTCACATGCTCGCGCCACCACTGGTTGACGTGGTCCACCAGCGCATGACCGATCTGCGCGGCTTCTGCCTGACCGTGGGCGCGGCGCAACCAAACGAAGGTGGAGTCGGTGTCGCCGTAGATCACCGCGTGGCCTTGGGCTTCGATCAACTGGCGGGTGCGCAGCATGATCTCGTGACCGCGCAAGGTGATGGACGAGGCCAGCCGTGTATCGAAGAAGCGGCAACCGCTGGAACCCAGCACGCCGTAGAAGGCATTCATGATGATTTTCAGCGCCTGGGACAACGGCGCGTTGTGTTCGCGCTTGGCGGTTTCACGACCTTCGGCAACCCGGGCGACGATGGCCGGCAGGCAATGGCGGGTTCTTGAAAAACGTGCACCGCGAAAGCCCGGCACCGACTCGCTGTCATCAGGATGCTTGAGCCCTTCGATCAAGCCCACCGGGTCGATCAGGAAGGTGCGGATGATCGACGGATAGAGGCTTTTGTAGTCGAGCACCAGCACCGATTCGTACAGCCCGGGCTGCGAGTCCATGACAAAACCACCGGGGCTGGCTTCCGGCGGTTTGCCGCCGAGGTTCGGCGCGACGAAACCCTGACGGTGCATCAACGGCATATACAGGTGAGTGAACGCCGCCACCGAACCACCGCTGCGATCCGCCGGCAAACCGGTGACGCTGGCGCGCTCAAGCAGGAAGGTCAGCAGTTCGGTCTTGGCGAAGATCCGCGTCACCAGTTCGCAGTCCTTGAGGTTGTACTTCGCCAGGGCCGGTTTGTCCTCGGCGAACATGCGATTGATTTCGTCCATGCGCTGGTACGGATTGTCGATGGACTTGCCTTCGCCCAGCAGGGTTTGCGCGACGTTTTCCAGGCTGAACGAGGGGAAGCTCCAGGTCGCTGAACGCAGCGATTCGATGCCATCGATGATCAGTCGGCCGGCAGCCGAAGCGAAGTAATGGTTGCCACTGCCGTGTTCGCGCCATTGCATTTCTTCACCGCCACGCCCCAGCTTCAGCGGCACCGCCAAGCGCCGGGCATGTTCGTGCAGTACACGCAGATCGAACTGCACGACGTTCCAGCCGATGATCGCGTCGGGATCGTGCCGGGCGAACCATTCATTGAGCTTTTTGAGCAGCAGGGTTCGCGAATCGCAGTATTCGAGCTGGAAATCCACCCCACTGTCATCGCCATTGGGCGGCCCGAGCATGTACACCTGCCGCTCGCCGCAGCCTTCCAGGGCAATGGAATACAACTCGCCCTGAGCGGTGGTTTCGATGTCCAGCGAAACCAGTCTGAGCTTCGGTCGATAGCCGGGGTCGGGTTTCATTTGCGCGTCGAGCAGCAGACCTTCCGCGCCGGGCGTGCCGCCGAACAAAACGGGCGCGGTAATGAAACGCTCCATCATGTAGCGTTCCGGCGGGCGGATATCGGCTTCGAATACATCGACGCCTGATCTGCGCAGCGCGGTTTCCAGGCGCATCAACTGACCGTGCTGCTGGCAATACAGGCCGAGCACCGGGCGATGTTCGAAGTCCAGAAGCGCCAAGGGTTTCAGCTCGACGTTTTTCTCGCCGCGCAGCAGCGCTTCGGCTTGCTCACGCTGGGCTGCCGGAATGAACGCTACCGACGGTTGATGCGGCAGGCGGATACGCCGGGGACCGGCATCGGTCGCCAGCCAGAACTCGACTTCCGTGCCGGCCGGGGTATCGCGCCAATGCCGGGTCAGGACGAAGCCCTGCTGTAAATCCACCACTGCAACCTCAACGAACTGATTCAAGGGGTAATTCTACGCGTGATCGACCTGGCATTGGGGCAAGCCCTGATACCTGTCAGTTAAGGACTGAACACCGCAGAACCTGTGGGAGCGAGCCTGCTCGCGATAGCGTCGTGTCAGACTACATTGATGCCGGATGTACCGCCGTCATCGCGAGCAGGCTCGCTCCCACAGGTTCTGCGCCTCAACTTACCGGCATCAGGGGCGGACATTTACAAAGAAAAATCACTGAATGACGCTTTTTGCGCGGTATCTGCCGCTTTCTGCCTTGCTCTGAGAGCCTGTCTCTACGATTCTTCAAGAACAACGACAACACCCGAGAAACCGCCATGAAAACCGTCGCCCAACTGCTCAAGTTAAAGGCCCAACAGAATCAGGAAGTCCATACCATTGCGCCTCATCAAATGGTGCTGGAAGCGCTGATGGTGATGGCCGCAAAAAACGTCGGCGCGTTACCGGTGCTGAAAGAGGGAAAGGTCGTCGGCATCATCAGCGAGCGGGACTATGCGCGCAAACTGGTGCTCAAGGGACGCTCCTCCGTCGGCACGCCGGTCAGCGACATCATGGTGACATCGGTCATCACCGTGGACACCCATCAAACCGTCGAAACCTGCATGGGCATCATGTCCGAAAAGCGCCTGCGGCACTTGCCAGTGGTGGAAAACGGCGAGTTGATCGGCTTGCTGTCCATCGGCGACCTGGTCAAGGAAGCCATCGCCGAACAGGCTGAACTGATTCGGCAGCTGGAGCAGTACATTCGCGGCGAGTGATTCCAGCACACCCTGTGGGAGTTGGGCTTACCTGTGGCGAGGGAGCTTGCTCCCGCTGGGCTGCGAAGCGGCCCCATTCTCTACCTGAAAAAGAAGGGGACTGCTGCGCAGTCCAGCGGGAGCAAGCTCCCTCGCCACAAAAGCCTCCTCACCACAAGCTGTGTTCCTATGGCCAATGCCGCGCGAAAACCGGCGCCAATGCCGGGTGCCGGTCGAAGCGTTCGAGCCAGGCGGAAAACCCCGGCCGCGCAACGCGCAAGTGCTCTCGGGTACCCGCCCAACGCGTTACCACCGCCGCCAGAATATCCAGCGCGCCCGGCGCTCCCTCGCCCAGGTACAACTTGCCGGCGAACTGATCGGCAAACACCTCCCAACTCCAGTGCAGGCGCTGGCGGGCACCGGCCATAAGGTTTTCCCTGGATGATTCGTCCGCCTCGGCCAGCCAGCGCTCGGGGTAGTCGATGATGCCGATGGCGGCATAGCAATTGCTGACGATGTACACCAGGCCCCGAATAACCTGATCACGCTTGAGCGGGTTTTCCGGCAGCAGGTTCGACTCCGGGAACGTCAGGCCCAGGTGAATCAGGATGGCCGCACTCTCGGTCAGAACACCGCCATCGGGCAATTGCAGAGTGGGAATTTGCTTGAGCGGGTTGAGTTTCTCCAATGCCTGAACCGTCTCCGGGGACGATGAGACATCGATGAAGCGATAAGGCACCTCGCACAGCTCCAACGCCGCTTCGATGGCGGCCGCACCCGAGTTCTGATGTCCGTAAAGCTGATACATGACTAAATCTCCTCTGCGACTCTCTCTTTGTAGCAGCTGCTGAAGATTGCGTTCGAATTGTCAGTCAAGCGTTGGTTTTTTGACCATTTTCGGTCCACTCACACCCCCGCACGCTTCATGCAACGTTGATAACGCTCATCGACCCGCTTGGCGAACCATGCCGTGGTGAGTTTGCGGGTGATTTTCGGGCTTTGCAGCACAATCCCCGGCAATACCGCACGGGGTAATGGCCGGCCTTCGGCCTGTTCGGCCAAGGCGAAAACCCTCCGATACAGCTTGGTGTCCTCGAATTCGAGGCCTTTCCCCTCCTCCAATTGATCCCGAATGGTCAGGTTGCGCATTTCCAGTTGCTTGCCGAGGGTGCGCACCGCCAATTCCGTAGCGCCAGGCATGATCGAACCGTAGCGCACCAGATCGCCATCCAGCGCCAGCGGAATGCCGGTCGCACGGCTTACCGCGTTCTGAAACGCCGCATTACGGCTGGCATACCAACCGGCATTGAAATCGGCGAAGCGATACAGCGGCTGCTTGTAGCTCACCGGATAACCGAGCAAATGGGCAATACCGAAATACAGGCCACCGCGACGCGTGAACACTTCGCGGCGAATCGAGCCGTCCACCGGGTAGGGATAATGACGCGCCTGCTGCTCGGCGAAGTCGATGCTGACCTGCATCGGCCCACCGGTGTGCACCGGGTTGAAACCATCGAACAACGTCCGCCCCATGGGCACCATGCCAATGAAATCATCGAAAATCGCGCTGAGTTCTCTTTCGCTGCGCGCGGCATTCAGCCGGTCGCTGTAACTTTTGCCATTGGGTGAACTGACCTGCAAGGCACCGCTCACCAGCAGGCCGGGGATGTGAGCCTTGGCGGCGCGGCGGTCGATCTCGTCCCGGGCGATCTTGCCCAGGCCCGGCACCCGCGGATCAGCCTGAAACGTCGACTCCTGCTCAGTGACCGCGAGTACCGAACACAGGTTTTGCGTGGTCGGCGAAATGTTCTGGGTAGCAAATGCCGCGTAGATATCCGTGGCCCAGCCTTGGCGATCGACCGTCTTGGCCGGCAACAGGCGCATGATCTCTGCCTTGACCTCGGCGGGCTTGCGGGCCGGCGGTTCCTGCGTGCGTTGGCTACCGCAACCGGCCAGAACCAACAGTGCCGCGACGCTCATGATCAATCGATTGACTTGCATGGTGCTCCATCAAAATCCGTTGAGCCGGGTTAACCATACGATCAATGGCATGGCGCAGGCTATGACTGTGGCAGTCGCGGACTGTTCCCCTGCGCTGTAGGGGTGGTTTTCCGTTGGGCAGCCGGGAGGCCAGTGCATTCGGGCTGAACCATACTTGATCCACATACCGCGGAGGACAGGCTCATGAACCGTAGCGACGTGCTGATCATCGGCGCCGGCCCGACCGGGCTGGTACTGGCGCTGTGGTTGAGCAAACTGGGGATTCGGGTACGGATTATCGACAAGACGTCGACACCCGGCACCACTTCACGTGCACTGGCGGTACAGGCGCGAACGCTTGAACTGTATAGCCAGCTCGACCTCAGCGGCGCCGTTGTGCAAAACGGCCATAAAGTGGCCGCAGCGAATTTCTGGGTCAAGGGCGAACCGGTCGCGCGCCTGCCGCTGAGCAGCATCGGCGAGGGTCTGACACCCTATGCGTTTCTGGAAATGTATCCGCAAGACGAACACGAACGCCTGCTGATCGAACGCCTGGAGGCCTTCGGTATTCCAGTGGAGCGCGATACCGAACTGCAAAGCTTCGAGGAAACCGGCGACGGCATCACCGCCCGGCTGCGCTTGCCCGATGGCCAGCAGGAAACCTGTCAGGCCTGTTACCTCGCAGGCTGCGATGGCGCCCGGTCGATTGTGCGCAAAACGCTGGACACCGGTTTTCCGGGCGGCACCTACCAGCAGATTTTCTACGTGGCGGACGTGCAGGCTCGTGGCCCCACGTTCAACGGTGAACTGCATGTGGACCTTGATGAAGCCGACTTCCTCGCCGTATTCCCCTTGGCCGGCGAAGGTCGCGCCCGACTGATCGGCACGGTTCGCGACGAGCGCGCCGACCGTGCCGAAACCCTCCAGTTTGCAGACGTCAGCAGCCGGGCCATCGAGCATCTAAAAGTGCAGATCGATCAGGTGAACTGGTTCTCGACCTACCGCGTGCATCACCGGGTCGCGGATCACTTTCGCACCGGGCGCGCGTTTCTGTTGGGTGACGCCGCCCATGTCCACAGCCCGGCGGGTGGCCAGGGCATGAACACCGGGATTGGCGATGCGATCAATCTGGCCTGGAAACTCGCGGCGGTGTTAAGCGGTGGCGCCTCGGCCAAACTGCTCGACAGTTATGAAACCGAGCGCATCGCGTTTGCCCGGCGATTGGTGGCGACTACCGACCGGGTATTCAGTTTCGTCACCGCCGAAGGGCGAATTGCCGACGTGCTGCGCACCCGTGTGGCACCCTTTTTGATCCCGAAAATGACATCGCTGGAAGCCGCTCGGGAGTTCCTGTTTCGCACGGTGTCGCAAACCACCCTCAACTATCGCGGCATGCCGTTGAGCGAGGGCGTTGCTGGCCATGTTCACGGCGGTGATCGCCTGCCTTGGGCCCACGACGGTGAAGGGGACAATTTCGAGTCGCTGAAAAATCCGACCTGGCAAGTGCATGTGTATGGCGACACCAGCGACGAAATGATCACCTGGTGCACCGAGCATCACCTGCCGTTGCAGGTGTTCGACTGGCGGCCGGCGTTTGAAGCGGCGGGACTCACACGCAACGGGTTTTACCTGTTGCGACCGGATACCTATGTAGCAATTGCCGACTACAGCGCCGATCCGAAGGTGATCGAGCGGTATTTCCGCGATCGTGAAATTCGGCCGTTCTTCGGCTGAAGATCAAAAGATCGCAGCCTGCGGCAGCTCCTACATGAAATTGAGTACACCTGTAGGAGCTGCCGCAGGCTGCGATCTTTTGATTTTTTTAGATCCCGGCCAGGGCCAGGTCCATCGCGAAGTAGGTGAAGATCAAATCCGCCCCGGCCCGTTTGATCGCCCCCAAGCTCTCACGCACCACTCGGTCTTCATCAATCGCCCCGGCCTGGGCGGCGAATTTGATCATCGCGTACTCGCCACTCACCTGATACGCCGACAGCGGCAAACGCGAGGCTTCGCGGATGTCGCGGATGATGTCCAGGTACGCGCCGGCGGGTTTGACCATCAGCGCGTCGGCGCCTTCCTGTTCGTCCATCAGCGATTCCCGCACGGCTTCGCGGCGGTTCATCGGGTTCATCTGATAGCTTTTGCGGTCGCCCTTCAGCGCACTGCCGCCGGCCTCGCGGAACGGACCATAAAGCGCCGAAGCGAATTTGGTCGAATAGGCCATGATCGCGGTCTGGCTGAAACCCGCTGCATCAAGCGCCCGGCGAATGGCCTGGACCTGCCCGTCCATGGCCGCCGACGGTGCGATCACATCAGCGCCAGCGCGGGCAGCGGCTACGGCTTGTTTGCCGAGGTTAATCAGGGTCTGGTCGTTGTCGACTTCGTGGTGGTGCAGCACGCCGCAATGACCGTGGTCGGTGTATTCGCAGAAACAGGTGTCGGACATCACGATCATTTCCGGCACGGCGTCCTTGGCGATGCGCGACATGCGCGACACCAGGCCGTTGTCGTTCCAGGTATCGCTGCCATTGCTGTCCAGATGATGTGACACGCCAAACGTCATCACCGACTTGATCCCAGCCCGAGCGTAACGCTCGATCTCACCGGCCAGCCTCGACTCGGGAATGCGCATCACCCCGGGCATGCTCTTGATCGGCACGAAATCGTCGATTTCTTCCTCGACGAAAATCGGCAGCACCAGATCATTCAAGGTGAACTCGGTCTCCTGGAACAGGCTGCGCAGGCTCGCATTGCGGCGCAGACGGCGTGGACGTGCTTCGGGGAACTGACTGGGCATGGGTCTTCCTGAAAAAACAGCGGAAAAGACGAAACTTATAGGGGGCGAAGCTTATGCCCTGCAAGACGCGGCGCACAATCGCCGCATTCCCCTGTGGGAGCGAGCCTGCTCGCGATGGGGCCAGTAGACTCAATATCGATGTCGGCCGACATTCCGCCATCGCGAGCAGGCTCGCTCCCACAGGTTCGGCGCGAATGAGTTCATTGCCTGCCTTGGTGATGAGTGATTCAAAGCGGTTGCTTGGGGACTTCCAGCCCGCGAATCACCGCTGGCCTTGCCAGAAAACGCTCCAGAACGCGGGTAACATTGGGGAAATTCTGGATGCCGACCAGGTCGCCGGCTTCGTAGAAGCCGATCAGGTTGCGCACCCACGGAAAGGTCGCGATGTCGGCGATGGTATAGCGCTCGCCCATGATCCAGTCGCGCCCTTGCAGACGGCCGTCGAGGACTTGAAGCAAGCGCTTGCTTTCCTCAACGTAGCGATCACGGGGACGCTTGTCTTCGTAGTCTTTGCCAGCGAATTTGTTGAAGAAACCGAGTTGGCCGAACATCGGCCCGATACCGCCCATCTGAAACATCAGCCACTGAATGGTCTCGTAACGCGCCGCCGATTCCTGCGCCAGCAGTTGCCCACTCTTGTCGGCAAGGTAAATCAAAATCGCCCCGGACTCGAACAACGCCAGCGGTTGGTCCCCCGGACCATGGGGATCGAGGATTGCCGGGATCTTGTTATTGGGGTTCAGCGAGAGAAATTCAGGGGACAGCTGATCGTTGGTGTCGAAGTCCACACGATGCGGCTCGTAGGGCAGCCCGATTTCCTCGAGCATGATCGAAACCTTGACGCCATTGGGCGTTGGCAAGGAATAGAGCTGGATCCACTCCGGGTATTGCGCCGGCCATTTTCGAGTGATGGGGAATGCAGACAAATCGGTCATAAGGGGCATCCACGGGAAAAACGGAGTGAAGATCATAATGTAGGAGCTGCCGAAGGCTGCGATCTTTTGGCGTCCTCAGGGGGGTGCCGAAGAGAAAGATCAACAGATCGCAGCCTTCGGCAGCTCCTACAAGGAGTAAGGTGTGTGCCGTGTCCATAAATCCGCAACATCCAGTCGATAAGCTTTTCCCCAATCCGTTCAAGGTTGCCGTTAAAGTGTCGGGCACCTCACTTGGATCGAACCAAAGGGCTTCAGAGGACTCTGAGCATTGCCCTGTAGGAAACGGACCGGGTCAACGACATGGAATACACCCGATGCTGGGAGCTCGCGGTGTCAAGGTTTGTCAGCCTTAACCGAATACGCTGAAGATGACCTATTCGATGATGAACCCATTGAAACTCGCCAAACGCTTCAAGCATCGCGCCTATATCTTCCTGCCCTCCCTGCTGGCGGTCAGCGCGTTGTTTTTGTCGCTTGAATCCAGTGAAAGCCGCGCCCAACCGGCGGACGGCACCCAGACGCTGGTATTCCTGCGCCACGCGGAAAAACCCGCCGGCGGACTGGGCCAGCTCAATTGTCAGGGGTTGAATCGCGCCATCGACCTGGCCACCTTGTTGCCGGAAAAATTCGGCAAGGCCAACTACGTGTTCGCCGCCAACCCGACACGCAATGTCGAGGAAGGCGAATTCGATAACTCCTACAGTTACATCCGCCCCCTGATGACCATCAGCCCCAGCGCGATCAAGCTCGGCTTGCCGGTGAACATCGAATTCTCGGCCAACGACACCAGCGACCTGGCGGATGAACTGCTCCACGACAAGTATCACAACTCGGTCATCTATACGGCCTGGTCCCACGGCTACCTGCCCGAGCTGATCAACAAAGTCGCCGGGGAAGCCGTCGGCAAAAAACAGAACATTACCGATGACTGGGAATCGAGCGATTACGACTCGCTGTACGTGCTCACGCTAACCTGGCACAACGGCAAGGCCAGCCTGCAGAGTCATAGCTACAAGCAAGGGCTGGATAACGGTCAGGAGACCTGTCCGACGTAAGCGGTCGGGCGCTTGTCAGGGCCTCATCGCGAGCAGGCTCGCTCCCACATTTTATCTTCAGTGAACACAGATTCTGCGTACTACCGAGATCCAGTGGTGGGAGCGAGCCTGCTCGCGATGGGGCCGGCAAAAACAACATTACCCCCGCTGATTACCCCGCTCCCGCAGGTATTCAAGCACCGCCCCCCGCGCCCCGACAAACTCGATCCGCGAACCCTTCTTCTCCCGCTGAAACGCATACATCGGGTCGTAATATTCGCGCAGTAACCCTTCGATCCAGCTTCGGTGCAAATCCACCGCGCCGCTGTTCGCCTGTTCTGCCAGCGCATCTTCCATCAAGGTCAACATCCGCTGATGGCGTTCGCCGCCCAGCCTTTTCTGGACATTGTTCAGGCTCGCCAGCAAACGCTCGGAAAACAGCGCGAAGCCTTCATCGCCATACACTTCGATGAACTCGGCGCACAAGTCCACCACGTAATCACCCAGGATCCGTTCGACACGCCCTTCCAGGCTGTCTTCCAGCCAAACCATCGGAAATTGCTGCATGCCCTGATACAGCGGCAACGGCAAGGCGCAACTGCCGACCATGCGGCTCTCGTCTTCCAGCACGAACTGTTCAATACCGCGGGCACGCTTCTTCAGCACATCCACGGCCAGGCGGTTTTCAAAGTCGATGTTGGAGGGCTGGCCGGTGGCGCGTTTGCCGAAGCTGGAGCCGCGATGATGGGCGTGGCCTTCAAGGTCCAGCCCATTGCTCAATTGCGTGAGTACCTCGGTCTTGCCGGTGCCGGTCATACCGCCCAGCAAAACGAAATCGCACTGGGCAATGGCCTGATCGAGCGTGTCGAGCAAGAAGGTGCGCATGGCCTTGTAGCCGCCACCGACCCGCGGATAGTCGATGCCTGCTTCGTCCTTGAGCCATTGCTGAACAATCTGCGAACGCAAACCACCGCGAAAACAATACAAATACCCATCTGGATGCGCTCGGGCAAAATCGGCCCAGGCCTGGATGCGCTCGGCCTTGATCTCGCCGGCCACCATTTGATGCCCCAGCGTGATGGCGGCTTGCTGACCTTGCTGCTTGTAGCAAGTGCCGATCCGTTCCCGCTCGAGGTCATTCATCAGCGGCAGATTGACCACCCCAGGGAATGAGCCCTTGAGGAATTCGACCGGCGCGCGGGTATCCATCATCGGCCGGTCATTGAGGAAGATGTCGCGGTAATCGGTGAAATCGATGGACATCAAAACACCTCTACCGCGTTAGTCTGTCGCTCAACCAGTTCGCCGATCGGCTCAAGGGTCAGGCCGAGTTCGGCTGCCACCATCAGAAACTGTTCATTGCCCTCAGGCGTGACCGCAATCAGCAGGCCACCGCTGGTCTGCGGATCGCAGAGTACGCGTTTGTGCATTTCCTGAAGCCGCCCGAGTTTGCTGGCATAGCTGTCGAAATTGCGCAGCGTGCCACCGGGCACGCAGCCCTGATCGAGGTAATACTCGACACCCGGCAGGCGCGGTACACGGTCATATTCGATGCGGGCGGTCACGTTGCTGCCGTCGGCCATTTCTACCAAGTGCCCGAGCAGGCCGAAACCGGTGACGTCAGTCATCGCGGTCACACCGTCGAGTTTGCCGAAACGGCTGCCGGGTTTGTTCAGGGTGCACATCCAGTCGCGGGCCAAACCGATGTCGGCAGTGCGCAACTTACCCTTCTTCTCGGCCGTGGTGAGAATGCCGATACCCAAGGGTTTGGTGAGGTACAGCAAGCAACCGGCAGTGGCGGTGTCATTGCGCTTCATATGGCGTTTTTCCACCAGTCCGGTCACGGCCAGGCCGAAGATCGGCTCCGGCGCGTCGATGGAATGGCCACCGGCCAGTGGAATCCCCGCCTCGTCGCAGACCGAACGCCCGCCACGAATCACTTCCCGGGCAATCTCCGGCGCCAGCACATTGACCGGCCAGCCGAGGATCGCAATCGCCATCAACGGATCGCCACCCATGGCGTAGATATCGCTGATGGCATTGGTGGCGGCGATACGGCCGAAGTCGAACGGATCGTCGACGATCGGCATAAAGAAATCGGTAGTCGAGACCACGCCGCGTTCTTCGTCGATGGCATACACCGCCGCGTCATCGCGCGAGGCGTTGCCGACCCAGAGTTTCGGGTCCAGGTTTTGTGCGCCGCTGCCGGCCAGAATCACCTCCAGCACCTGGGGTGAAATCTTGCAGCCACAGCCTGCGCCGTGGCTGTATTGGGTCAGACGAATCGGCTCGCTCATCGGGGATGCACCTTGTGAAGTCAATGCCGAGGATTCTACAGCAACCCCATTTTGTAGGAGCTGCCGCAGGCTGCGATCTTTTGATCTTGATCCTCGGCAGAGTTGAAATCGCCCAAAGTCAAAAGATCGCAGCCTGCGGCAGCTCCTACAGGGAGCAGTCGACACCACTTTGGTGCATATACCGCCAGATCCTTTTCGCCCTGAATATCACTCGTTCTGCCCCTCCCTCCGAATTCCTTGACCGAAAGGACAGTTAAACCGTTAATTCCTTAGATTTTTCCGTGCCTTGAACAAAACTGGTATGCCTTGTGCAAACGTTTGCGAGTCGCCGATACCGGCCTGTTCGCCACCTAACCGCGCAAACCCGTAGCACCGGGCTTTCGATCCGCACGAAAAGGGATTTTTAATGCATTGCACCTCCAATCGCGTGACTTGCTCACGCACTTTTGCTGTTTCCTTGCTGCTGGCCAGCGTTACAGGACTACTCAGCAGCCACGTTTTGGCCCAACCGGCCAGCGCCGAAGAGTCCGCTCAGGGCGAAGCCCTCAGCCCTGAAGCGAGCCCGCCGAAAAAAGGCGCCTACCTGTCGGAATGGTTCAACCAGGACCTGACCGTCATCGGCAGCAAAGACATCAGCTTCGGCCCGCAACCGGCCGACGACATCTACCTGGAATATGAATACTTCGGCCGCAAGGGCCCGTTCGAGTTGTACGGCTACATCGACATTCCGAAGATCTTCGACATCGGCAACAGCCATGACAAAGGTGTGTGGGACCACGGCTCGCCGGTGTTCATGGAGCATGAACCGCGGATCTCCATCGATTACCTCGCCGGCCGCAGCCTCGCCGTCGGGCCGTTCAAGGAGTGGTACGTGGCGTTCGACTGGATCTACGATCACGGCAGCAATAGCGCCAATCGCGCCAACACGCTGTACAGCGGTCTGGGCACCGACATCGACACCCATTCGCGGGTCAATCTGTCAGCCAACTTCTACGGCCGCTACCAGTGGGAAAACTACGGTGCCAGCAACGAGTATTCATGGGACGGCTACCGCGCCCAGCTCAAGTACATCGTGCCCATCAGCAGTTTCAGCAACGGCGCTTCGTTGACCTACATCGGTTTCACCAACTTCGACTTCGGCTCCGACCTGCACAAAGACAACCCGGCCCGCACCGCCAACGCCACCGTGGCCACCAACGTGTTGCTCTACGCCTTCACCCACTTGCGTTTCACCCTGGTCGGCCGTTACTTCCACAACGGCGGCAACTGGGACGACGGCAGTGAATTGAACTTCGGCGACGGTGACTTCCGCGCCCGTTCCAACGGCTGGGGTTACTACGCTGGTGTCGGTTATCAGTTTTAAGGCTCATTTGAATAAGGAGGTTTTATGAAGGCAATGACCCGTTTTTCCCTGTCCGTCGGTTTGGCCATGAGCACCCTGCTCTCTTCTTCTGCCTGGGCGGTTGACACGCCGATCCAGCCGAAAGTAATGCTGATCACCATGTTTGCCCCCGAGGCGCAGAACTGGATCGATCGCCTGGAGCTCAAGCAAGAAGTGCGCGTACCGGGCCTGTCCGCCGAATACCCGAATATTCGCTGCAACACCCGACAGGTGTGCCTGATGGTCACCGGCATGGGCCAGACCAATGCCGCGGCCTCGACCCTTGCCTTGGCGTTGTCGCCGAAATTCGACCTGCGCAAAAGTTACTTCCTGATCGCCGGGATTGCCGGCATCAGCCCCCACCACGGCACCATCGGCACAACCGCGTGGGCGCACTACCTGGTGGAGTTCGGCACCCAATGGGAGCTGGATTCCCGGGACGCGCCGAAAGACTGGCCGACCGGTTACCTGGGCATCAACACCAAAGGCCCGAACGAAAAACCACCGCTGGACTACAAGACCGAAGTGTTCGAACTCAATCCGAAGTTGCAGGCCAAGGCGTTCGCCCTGAGCCACAAGGTTCAGTTGAGCGAGAGCAAGGAGTCAGCGGCATGGCGCTTGAAATATCCGTCGGCGCCAGCCAATCAGCCACCGGTGGTGACCCAATGCGACACGCTGGCGGGCAATACCTGGTTTTCCGGGACGCGCTTGAGCGAGCGGGCGGAAGTCTGGACCAAGCTGTTGACCAATAACGAAGGGGTGTATTGCACGACTCAGCAGGAAGACAACTCCACCTACGAGGCGCTGCTGCGCGCCAGCCGCGAGGGGCTGGTGGACGTCCGGCGTCTGGCGGTGGTGCGCGCCGGTTCCGACTTCGACCGGCCGGCGCCGGGCCAGAGCGAGGTGGATAACCTGCTCAAATATGCCGATCAAGGCGGTTTTGTGCCGGCGCTGGAGAACCTGTACCGCACGGGGAATCCCTTGGTGCAGGAGATTTTGCAGAATTGGTCGGCTTGGGAGAAAGGTGTGCCTGAGGTCTGAGTCCAGCTTCAGTCCGTCATCGCGAGCAGGCTCGCTCCCACAGAGGTCTGTGTTGGTCACAAATCATGTGAGCGGCGCAGATCAACTGTGGGGACTGAGGTCTGAGTTCGGCTTGAGGACACCTTCGCGGGCAAGCCTCACTCCCACAGAGGTCTGTGTTGGTCACAAATCATGTGAGCGGCGCAGATCAACTGTGGGAGCGAGCCTGCTCGCGATAGGGCCAGAACATTCGACAAAGATGCCGACTGGGATGGTTCCGCCGGCGCACCTTGGGCCATAGACTAGGATCATCCGGGGTCAGGAAGGCTCCATAATCACGAGGCGCCCGGCTGTCGCCAGTCACTGTCACCGTCCGACAATTCGACTGAATTTTCGCCGCGCCTCGTGATCCCTCTATAACTACAGGGAGGAATACGGGTTTTATGAACAACGCAAAACTTTTCGTCATTGAATACACCCTTCATGGCCAGCCCAAGTCTTTCATTATCCGCCTCGACAAAATGGACAATGCAGAGGCTTGGCACTGGGCAAGTTGCGATGCCGGAGTAGGCCGGATCCCGCGCTTTGGCCGTGAGAGGGTGCAGAAGACCAGCAAACCGCTGGCAGAGAAATTCGGCATCGAGAATGTGACCTGGCGACCCGCCAGTTGAGCGTCAAAAAGGAGGGGAAAGATTCAAACCGAAGTGGAGCCTGGACGGCTCCACTTTTTTGGCTGAACGGTCAGTGCTTTGCACACTTGCAGCCTTTGGTGGAGCATTCTTCGCCGTGTTCGTGATGTTTGGCGCAGGCTTCACAGCAATAGTGCTTGCCGTGACGCGCGATCGGATGTTCGCCCAGTTTGCAGGAACATTTGGGGCAGTCGCAGATACTTTCACTGTCGATCATGAGTCTGACTCCATTGTTGTGGTCGTCAAGGTGCCGCGGGTGCGCGACACCTGAAGCAAATGACCGCTCGTCCCCCAAACGGGTTCAAACAAACCCTTGGACGGTGCTTGCTTACTAATGAGGGTAGTCGCGATGCGGCTACTCATGAATGAACACTGCCCTGTGGTGAGGGGGGAAACCCTAATGCAGGTAAGCCAAGGCGCAGAACCTGTGGGAGCGTGGCTTGCCCGCGAAAGCGTAGTGTCAGTCGATATCAATGTTGAATGACACGACGCCTTCGCGGGCAAGCCACGCTCCCACAGGATTATCGTTGCTCACATTTCTTGACTTACCGGCATTGGGGGCAAGCCCCCTCGCCACACGAGCAACATCAATCAAATACGGAATTGTCCGACCAGTTGCCCCAGGCGTTGACCGAGGTCGGCCAGGCTGCGCGAGGTCTGGGCGCCGAGTTGGGTTTCGTCGGCGACGCTGTCTACGGCCACGGCGATCTGGTGCACGCTGCGGTTGATCTCTTCGGCCACGGCGGTTTGCTCTTCGGCGGCGCTGGCGATCTGGGCGTTCATCGAGTTGATGGTGCCGATCAGTTGGGCCATGGCGTCCAGAGATGCCCCGGCCTCGTTGGCCTGGGCCGACGTGCCGTCGCCGGCCTCGCTGGAGCGGCGCATGGCTTCGACCGCCGATTGGGTGCCGGCCTGCAAGCGGTCGATCATGCTCTGAATTTCCTGGGTGCTGATTTGCGTGCGACTGGCCAATGCACGCACTTCGTCGGCGACCACCGCAAAACCACGCCCGGCCTCACCGGCGCGGGCAGCTTCAATAGCAGCGTTGAGCGCCAGCAGGTTGGTCTGCTCGGCAATCGAACGGATCACCCCGAGCACGCTGACAATCGACGACACGTCTTTCTGCAGGCTGTCGAGCGACACGCCGCTGCTGCGAATGTCATTCACCAACGCATGAATCTTCACGATGCTGCCGGCCACCACACGCTTGGCGGCCTGGCCTTCTTCGTCGGTCTGCTGGGCAGCGACCGCCGCGTTTTGTGCACTCTTGGCCACTTCCTGGGCCGCCGCCGACATTTCGTTGATCGCCGTGGCCACCTGATCGGTTTCGTGACGCTGGCGCTCCATGGCTTGATCCGAACGCTGGGCCTGATCGGACACCTGATTCACCAGCCCGGTCAGTTGCGAGGTCATTTCAGTGATCTGCCGTACCAGACCGTGGATCTTGTCGACGAAACGGTTGAACGAGCCGGCCAGTTGGCCGAGTTCATCCTGGCTGGTGATGGTCAGACGTCGGGTCAGGTCGCCCTCGCCCGCCGCGATGTCGTCCAGGTTGGCTTTCATCAGGTTCAGCGGACGCAGAATGGTATTGGCCAGCAACATTCCAGCGGCAGCGATCAACAACAGCACCACCACGGCAATCCCGACAATGCTCAGCACCACGCCTTGCATGCGTTCCTGGACCTTGGCCTCGACCACCGCCACTTGCGCTTCGATGCCGTCAAGGTTGACCGAGGTGCCGACCGCCATGTCCCACTTCGACAGGTACTCGGTGTAGCCGAGTTTGGGCACCAGCACTTGGGTGTTACCGGGCAGTGTCGAGCTGTATTGCAGGTAGTGAGTACCGTCCTTGGCGACTTTCACCAGGTCACGGTTGACGTAAACGCCGTTCGGGTCGCGGTTGTCCTTGAAGCTCTGGCCCACGCCTTCGGGGCTGTTGGCCTTGAACAGGCGCACGGTGTTGGAGTCGTAGCCGAAGAAGTAGCCGTCCTTGCCGTAGGTGATGCTCGACAGCAACTTGATCGCCTGCGCCCGCGCTGCGTCATCGCCGGGAGCGGCCGCGTCGTAGAGCGGTTTGATCGTGGTCATGGCCACAGCGACGTAACTTTGCAGGGTTGCCTTGGCATCGCTGAGCAGGCGCTGACGGGTTTCCTCGACTTCCTTGCGGGCCTGCTCCTGCAGAATGAACAATGTGGTCAGGCTGATGACCAGCGCAAAGAGCAGCACCGGGAGGACGGCAAGGGACAGGACTTTAGCCTTCAGGCTCATGCGCATGACGTTCACTCTTTTGATTTTGTTGGCGTGGTTAAAGGCTATAACGGCAGGCCAATTCAAAAGTTGAACGCGATCATTGTGGGAGCGAGCCTGCTCGCGATGGCGGCGATACCTTCAGCATCAATGTGACTGACAGATCGCAATCGCGAGCAGGCTCGCTCCCACAGGGGTAGTAGCCGTTACAGAACCATCGCCGCCACCCAACCAAACACCAGCAGCGGCAGGTTGTAGTGCAGGAAGGTCGGGACCACGGTGTCCCAGATGTGGTGATGCTGGCCGTCGATGTTCAGACCGGAGGTCGGGCCCAGGGTCGAGTCCGACGCGGGTGACCCGGCGTCGCCCAATGCGCCGGCGGTGCCGACGATGCACACGATGGCGATCGGGCTGAAGCCCAGTTGCACGCACAACGGCACGAAAATCACCGCCAGAATCGGTACGGTGGAAAACGACGAGCCAATGCCCATGGTCACCAACAGGCCCACCAGCAACATCAGCAGCGCGCCAATGGCTTTGCTGTGGCCGATCCACGAGGCCGAAGTTTCGACCAGCGTTTGCACTTGCCCGGTGGCTTTGATCACTTCGCCAAACCCGGACGCGGCGATCATGATGAAGCCGATCATCGCCATCATCTTCATGCCTTCGGTGAACAGGTCATCGGTGTCGCGCCATTTGACGATGCCCGACACCGAAAAGATCAGGAAGCCCACCAGCGCCCCGATAATCATCGAGTCCAGCAGCAACTGAACAATGAACGCGGCGGCAATGGCCAGACCGGCGATCATCAGGCTCATTGGGTTGTACTGCACCGCGACCTGTTCGACTTTCTCGATTTTCTCGAGGTCGTAAACGCGTTTCTTGCGATAGCTGATGAAGGCTGCCGCGAGACCAAAAACCATGCCCAGCGCCGGAATGCCCATGGCATGGGTGACGTTGATACCGCTGATGTCTACCCCGCTACGGGCGACGTTGGCCAGCAGAATTTCATTGAGAAAGATGTTGCCGAAGCCCACGGGCAGGAACATGTACGGCGTGATCAGACCGAACGTAATGACGCAGGCAATCAAACGACGGTCCAGTTGCAGTTTGGTCAGCACATATAACAGTGGCGGCACCAGCAACGGGATAAAGGCGATATGAATCGGCAAAATATTCTGGGAGGCGATAGCCACCACCCACAGCAGGCCGATCAGCAGCCATTTGACGTTTCCGCCACCGTTGGCGTGCTGGCGATCGACCATGGCCAGGGCCCTGTCGGCCAGCGCATGGGCCAGGCCGGACTTGGCGATGGCCACCGCGAACGCGCCGAGCAAGGCGTAGGACAACGCAACCGTCGCCCCGCCGCCGAGGCCGCTATTGAAAGCTTTAAGGGTCGCGTCGATGCCCAGGCCACCGGTCAAACCACCGACCAGCGCCCCCACAATCAGCGCGATCACCACATGCACGCGGGACAGGCTGAGTATCAGCATGATGCCGACCGCGGCAATTACTGCATTCATTGTTGTTACCTCAAAAGCAGCGCGGTGAGGCAATCACCGCCAAACGGAATGAGTCCGGCCGGCAGTCTGTATGAGCGCCGCCAGCGGATGGAGAAAAGGGTTTTATTAGAGGGCGCGCACTGTGCCGGACCGCTGGCGCCTTGTCAAAGCCAACACCTGTAGGCGCTGCCGAAGGCTGCGATCTTTTGATTTTCAACGACGTCGATGACGCCAGAAGATCAAAAGATCAAAAGATCAAAAGATCAAAAGATCGCAGCCTTCGGCAGCTCCTACGGGATGTCAATCAGTGGCATAAGGGTATGAGTTGTGTCAGGCGACATTGATATTGACTGTACCGCCGCTATCGCGAGCAGGCTCGCTCCCACAGGGTTAGCGGTTATCCGCAAAATTTGCAGGCAATACAGATCCAATGTGGGAGCGGCGTCCTTGCGTTTGGAGTCAGCGTTTGGGCAGTTCGATCGTGACTTTCAATCCTTCCCACTCGCTTTCCTGCAGCTTCAACACCCCGCCCCACGTATCGACGATGTCGCGCACGATGCCCAAGCCCAAGCCATGCCCATCCGTCTGTTCATCCAGCCGGGTACCGCGGCTGAATACCTGAGTGCGCTGGTCTTCGGGAATTCCCGGCCCATCGTCTTCCACGCTCAACTCAAACCCTTCAGCCGTTTCGACCACGCTCAGCCGCACCTCGGCATCCGCCCATTTGCAGGCGTTGTCCAGCAGGTTGCCGAGCAACTCCAGCAGATCTTCGCGATCCCACGGCAGTTGCAAACCGGCAGGCGCGCGGTAGCTCAAGTCGAGGTGTTCGCCGTGAATCATGTTCAACGTGGCTAGCAACCCCGGTAGCTCGGCATCACAATCGAACAACGCTCCCGGCAGTGCATCCCCGGACAGCCGGGCGCGGTTGAGTTCGCGATTGAGCCGTTGCTGAACCTGTTCCAGCTGCGCCTGCATGACTTTGCGCAACTGCGGGTGAGCATCGAGTTTTTCGCTGGAAGCCAGGCTCAACAACACCGCCAGCGGGGTTTTCAAGGCATGGCCGAGGTTGCCCAAGGCGTTGCGTGAACGCTTGAGACTGTCTTCGGTGTGGGCCAGCAAATGGTTGATCTGCGCCACCAGCGGTTCCAGCTCCAGCGGTACTTCTTCGTCGAGTTGCGAGCGCTGGCCCTGCTGCAATTGGGCGATTTGCTCGCGAGCCTTTTCCAGGGGGCGCAAGGCGCGGCGCACGGTGATCCGTTGCAATAGCAAAATCAACAACAGCCCCGCCAGCCCCAACCCCAGACCGACCTGCTGCATGCGCCGAAAGCTCTCGCGCACCGGGGTGTAGTCCTGGGCGACGCTGATGGAAATCGCCTGGCCCAACCGGCGATAGTCCGAACGCAACACCAACAACTGCTGGCCTTCCGGCCCCAATTGCAGATTGCTATGCAGGCCAGGGTGTTCAAGCTGCGGCAGCTCCTGATCCCATAACGAGCGGGAACGCCAATGGCTGTTGGCGAAATCGATACGAAAGTAATGCCCGGAGAACGGTCGCTGATAGGCCGGCGACAAATGCCGCTCATCCAGTTGCAAACCCTGCGGCCCACGCACCAGCGCCACCAGCAGGTTTTCGCTGTCGTTGCGCAACCCGTCTTCGAGGTAGCGTTGCAACCCCATTTCGAACAGCCACAGGCTGGTTTGCGCCAGCACCAGGCCGACGATCACCATCACGCTGATCAGGCCCAGGCTCAAGCGGCGCTGGATCGACCTCACTGGGCTTGCCCGCCGAACAGGTAACCCTGACCGCGACGGGTTTCGATCACGCTGCGGCCGAGCTTGCGTCGCAGGTGGTTGACGTGAACTTCCAGCACGTTGGAATCGCGCTCGGTTTCACCGTCGTAGAGGTGTTCAGCGAGGTGGCTTTTGGAAAGGATCTGTTCAGGGTGCAGCATGAAATAACGCAGCAGTCGAAACTCAGCGGCGGTGAGCTGGATGTCCGCACCGTCGCGGGTCACGCACTGGCGACCTTCATCCAGATGCAAACCGGCGGCCTTGAGCGTCGGCTGATTGGCGTGACCGTGGGAGCGGCGTAACAATGCCTGGACTCGCAGGTGCAGCTCTTCGGGGTGAAACGGTTTGGTCAGGTAATCGTCGGCGCCGGTCTTGAGACCTTCGATCCGCTCGGCCCAGGAACCGCGCGCGGTGAGGATCAGCACTGGTGTGGCCAAACCGCCGGCCCGCCATTGCGCCAGCACGTCGAGCCCCGGCAAACCCGGCAGTCCCAGGTCAAGGATGATCAGGTCATAAGGCTCGCTGCTGCCCTGGTACACCGCATCGCGGCCGTCGGCCAGCCAATCCACCGCGTAACCCTGCCGGTTGAGGCCGGCCATCAATTCGTCGGCCAGCGGCACGTGGTCTTCCACCAGGAGCAAACGCATCGGTCAGTCTTCCTTGTCTTTCAGTAAATGGCCGGTGGTGGCGTCGAGGTCCAGCTCGCGCACCATACCTTCGGCGGTCAGCAGCTCGACCTCGTAAATGTAGACGTCGTGCTTTTCCTCAAGCTCCGCTTCCAGCAGCTTGGCCCCGGGATAGAGGTCCAGCGCTTGCTGCAAGAGCTGCTCCAGCGGCAGGATCACACCTTGTTGGCGCAGGCGCAGGGCCTCGTCCTGATCCAGGTCGCGGGCCATGACCACCGAGCAAAATGCCAGGAGCGCCAGCGCCATCCGACTGCTGGCGCGCCGATTTAAACAAAACACCTTCATTACGTATCCTGATGATCCTTGAGAACCTGCCCGCTGACAGCGTCCAATTCCAGGTCCCACTCAAGGCCCTGCGGGTCGCGCAGTTCCACCTGGTAGATGTACTTGCCGTACTCTTCTTCAAGCTCGGTTTCGCTGATTTTGGCGCCGGGGTGTTTGGCCAATGCCGTGGCGTTGAGCTTCTCGAAGGACACAATGGTACCAGCGTCGCGCAGTCTCAGGGCTTCGTCGGGGCCGAGGTCTCGCGCGTGGGCGATGCTGGCAGTCATGGCGATGATGGAGGCGGTGAACAGGGCAGTCAGGATTTTCATGGGTGTCTCCGTATTTTTTTATGTGTTGCTACGAGGGTCACCTTAGTGATTCGAACTTAACTGAAACTGAATTGCCATCATTGATGATTGCAACGCGACATTACTGACACACAAATCCCGGTAGGAGCTGCCGAAGGCTGCGATCTTTTGATCTTTGGCTGCGTCATGAACGCCAAAAATCAAAATCAGAATCAAAAGATCGCAGCCTTCGGCAGCTCCTACATTGATCGGGGACAATCGCAGCCCAAGAGGTGCTTATAATCCCCCGCCTGCCAAACATCGAGACCGGTTATGACCGCGATCCACATCAAGTTCCCTTCCCTGACGCTCAAGGCCGGCCCGCGTGCCCTGGCGCGCATCCGTGCAAATGGCTTGAGCGCCGCCGATGTGGGCACGCTACCGGGCGCTGCCGGTGGCCCGAAGGCGTTGGGAATTCAGGGGCTGGATCTGGCGCTGTTCGGCGAATGGCTGCCGGCGGCGCCCCGGGAGCGTTCGTTGATCGGCGCCTCGGTGGGTTCCTGGCGGTTCGCCAGTGCCTGCCTGCCGGATGCCGCCGAAGGCATCCGCCGCCTCGGTCATCTGTACACCGAGCAGAATTTCGCCAAGGGCGTGACCATGGCGCAGATCAGCCAGAGTTCCCGACGCATGCTCGATGACTTGCTCGACGGCCGCGATGCCTCGATTCTGGACAACGCCCACTACCGACTGAACATCATGGTGGTCAAAAGCCATGGCCTGCTGGCGGACGATCATCGCGGTCGGCTGGGGCTGGGCCTGTCATCGGTGATCGCTGACAACCTGCGCGGGCGCGCGCGGCTGTCGCGGCATTTCGAGCGGCTGATCCTCCACGACCCGCGTCTGGCGCCACCGGTCAACGCGCTGAATGACTTCCCGTCGCGCTTCGTTGCGCTGGATACCGGCAACCTGCGCCAGGCCCTGCTCGCCTCGGGTTCGATCCCGATGGTCATGCAAGGCGTGCGTGATCTGCCGGGTGCCGGCGCCGGGACGTTTCGCGATGGCGGACTGCTGGACTATCACCTCGACTTGCCCTACAGCGGTAACGACATCGTGCTGTATCCGCACTTCACTGATCGAGTGATCCCCGGCTGGTTCGACAAGACCCTGCCGTGGCGCCGCGCCTGTCCTGCGCGCTTGCAGGATGTACTGTTGCTGGCGCCGTCAAAGGAATATCTGGCGCGCCTGCCCTACGGCAAACTGCCGGACCGTAACGACTTCAAGCGCTTCATGGGCGATGCCCCGAGCCGGCAAAAGTACTGGCGCGTGACGATGGATGAAAGCCGCCGGATGGGTGACGAGTTTCTCGAACTGACCGCCAGCGGTCGCTTGGGCGAGCGCTTGCTGACCCTTTAGTCAGGACAAGCTGTTAAACTCGCCGCCTGCCCGAATCGCTGCGGCGAACGCCACCTGAACAGAGCTGAAAACACTGTGGAAATCTTCAAAGAGTTTACTTTCGAATCCGCCCACCGCCTGCCCCACGTGCCAGACGGCCACAAGTGCGGTCGCCTGCACGGTCACTCGTTCAAAGTGGCGATTCACCTGAGCGGCGACCTCGATCCGCACACGGGCTGGATCCGCGACTTCTCGGAAATCAAGGCGATCTTCAAGCCGCTCTACGAGCGTCTGGACCACAACTACCTGAACGACATTCCCGGCCTGGAAAACCCGACCAGCGAAGTGCTGGCCAAGTGGATCTGGAATGAATTGAAGCCCCTGCTGCCGGAACTCAGCGCGATTCGCATCCACGAGACCTGCACCAGCGGTTGCATCTATCGTGGTGAGTAAACCGATCTAAAGACAACGAAAATCCCCTGTGGGAGCGTAATGCTGTTCACTTAAGAGAGTCTTGAGTCAGAGAAACCTGTGGCGAGGGAGCTTGCTCCCGCTTGAGTGCGTAGCACTCACAAAAATCGGCAATGATTGTAGATTTTCGGGGCCGCTACGCAGCCCAGCGCGAGCAAGCTCGCTCGCCACAAAGGTACGCACGATCCAAGAGCGCGACTAATGAACAGCAAGCCCGCTCCCACAAGGGGAACTGCGTTTCGTCAGTGAATAGAAAAACAGCCTTCAATGGCTGTTTTTTTATGCCTATGCTTCTTGGCTCGCACACGCCAAGAGGACGCTCCCATGGCTGACTGGCCGCTGGCTCAGACCTATCGCTTCAACGGGCATTCCGTGCGCTACGCCGTGCGTGGCGACGGTCCACCGTTGGTGTTCGTGCATGGCACACCCTTCTCTTCTTATGTGTGGCACCGGATTGCGCCGCACTTCATCACCACGCACCGGGTGCACTACTTCGATCTGCTGGGTTACGGGCAATCCACACAGCCCGACGGCGATGTGTCGCTGGGCGTACAAAACCAGTTGTTGGCGCAATTGCTGGAGCACTGGGGCCTGGAACGGCCAGACGTGGTGGCCCACGATTTCGGTGGCGCCACTGCGTTGCGCGCGCATCTGCTCAATGGCAAGGATTACCGCAGCCTGACGCTGATCGATCCAGTGGCGCTGTCGCCCTGGGGTTCGCCATTCGTGCAGCATGTGCATCAGCATGAAGCCGCATTCAGCGGATTGCCCGATTACATTCAGCAGGCGATTGTGCCGGCCTATATTCGCGGCGCGATCAAGCGCGAGATTCCCGATCAAGAACTGGCGCCCTATGTGCGGCCATGGCTTGGGGAGCCTGGGCAAGCGGCGTTCTATCGGCAGATCGCGCAGATGGATGAACGTTATACCCGCGAGGTCGAAGGGCTGTATCCGACGGTTCGCTGCCCGGTGCAGATTCTTTGGGGAGAGGACGATCAGTGGATTCCTATCGAGCGCGGCCGGGCGCTGCAACAGATGATTGCGGGGTCGCAGTTTCATGCCATTGCCAATGCCGGGCATCTGGTTCAGGAGGATGCGCCGGAGGTGATTGTGGCGGCGCTGCTGCGGTTTTTGCCCCTGCACAAACCCACTTGAAAACAGCGCATTTACTGTGGGAGCGAGCCTGCTCGCGATAGCAATGGCACATCCAGCATCAAGGTGACTGGCGGACCGCTATCGCGAGCAGGCTCGCTCCCACATGGGTGCTGTGTTCCTTCAATTGCACCGCTTTCGTGCCCGCCACCCGCTAAATCTCCGTGCTCGACTATAAATAATTACGCCAGCTCAGCTTTGGCACGAGCACTGCAACACCCTCCGCGTCCTCCATCCAGCAAGGAACGCCACATGACGCAAAACGATTCGGGCAACGATTACCCCCTCAGCGAAGTCCCGATGCATGCCCGCAAGGGACTCGCCTCTACCGCCATGGTGCTACTGGGTTTTACCTTCTTCACCGCGACCATGTTTGCCGGTGGCAAGCTCGGTGTGGCGTTCAGTTTCGGCGAGATGATGGCGGTGATTATCGTCGGCAATCTGCTGCTGGGGATCTACGCCGCTGGGCTGGGCTATATCGCCTTCAAGAGCGGCCTCAACTCGGTGCTGATGGGACGTTTCTGCTTTGGTGAAGTAGGCAGCAAACTCAGCGACCTGATCCTCGGTTTCACCCAGATCGGCTGGTATGCCTGGGGCACCGCGACGGCGGCAGTGGTGCTGGGAAAATATTTCGAACTGAGCGAGGGCACGGTTCTGGGGCTGATGGTGCTGTTTGGCCTGGGCTTCTGCGCCACGGCATACATCGGCTATCGCGGGTTGGAGATTCTGTCGTACATCGCCGTGCCGGCCATGATGTTGCTGCTGATGCTGTCGATGTGGGTTGCGACGGTGAAAGTCGGCGGTCTCGAGGGCTTGCTCGCTGTGGTTCCGACAGGAACGCTGGATTGGTCGACCGCGATTACCCTGGTGTTCGGCACGTTCGTCAGCGGTGCGACGCAAGCCACCAACTGGACACGCTTCTCCCGTTCGGCGCGGGTGGCGGTGCTGGCGAGCCTGATCGGCTTCTTCGTCGGCAACGGTCTGATGGTGTTGATCGGTGCCTACGGCGCCATCGTCTATCAGCAACCGGACGTGGTCGAAGTGCTGCTGTTGCAAGGCTTCGCCATGGCCGCGATGGCGATGTTGCTGCTCAACATCTGGAGTACTCAGGACAACACCATCTACAACTTCGCCGTCGCTGGCTGCAACCTGCTGCGCACCGACCGCCGCAAAACCGTGACCCTGGCCGGCGCGGTGATCGGCACGCTGCTGGCGCTGCTGGGCATGTACGACATGCTGGTGCCTTACCTGATTCTGCTGGGCACGGTGATTCCGCCAATTGGTGGGGTGATCATGGCGGACTTTTTCTTTCGCTATCGGGGCCGCTACCCACGCCTGGCCGACACACGACTGCCCGCGTTCAACTGGTCGGGGCTGAGCGCTTACGCGGTAGGCACAATCGCCGCCTTCAGCTCGCCGTGGGTCGCGCCGCTGGTAGGGATTGCCGTAGCCGCGCTAACGTATGTGCTATTGACCGGGGTACTGGGTGCCCGTACCGCCGACGCACCACTACAAGATCTCTAGAAGGATTCGCCTGATGCATATCATCAACGCCCGCCTGCGCAACCAAGAAGGCCTGCATGAGTTGCACCTGGAAAACGGCCTGATTCACAGCATCGCCCGGCAAACCGAAGCCCCGTCACTGGGGCCTGACGACCTGGACGCCGGCGGTAATCTGGTGGTGCCGCCCTTCGTCGAGCCGCACATTCACCTCGATGCCACCCTGACCGCCGGCGAGCCGCGCTGGAATATGAGCGGCACGCTGTTCGAAGGCATCGAGTGCTGGGGCGAGCGCAAGGCGACCATCACCCAGGAAGACACCAAGACCCGCGCCAAGAAGACCATCCAGACCCTCGCCACCCACGGCATCCAGCATGTGCGCACCCACGTCGACGTCACTGACCCGGAGCTGACGGCGCTCAAGGCGATGCTTGAAGTCCGCGAGGAAAGCCGTCATCTGATCGATCTGCAAATCGTCGCGTTCCCCCAGGAAGGCATCGAGTCGTACCGCAACGGTCGGGAGCTGATGGAAGAAGCGATCCGCCTGGGCGCCGATGTGGTCGGGGGCATTCCGCATTTCGAGTACACCCGGGATCAGGGCGTCAGTTCGGTGAAGTTTCTCATGGACCTGGCCGAGCGCACCGGTTGCCTGGTGGACGTGCATTGCGACGAAACCGACGACCCGCACTCACGCTTCCTTGAAGTGCTGGCCGAAGAGGCCCGCAGCCGCGACATGGGTTCGCGCGTCACCGCCAGCCACACCACGGCCATGGGCTCCTACGATAACGCCTACTGCGCCAAGCTCTTTCGGCTGCTCGGGCATTCGGGGATCAGCTTTGTCTCCTGCCCCACCGAAAGCATTCACCTGCAAGGACGCTTCGACAGCTTCCCGAAACGCCGTGGCGTGACCCGAGTGAATGAGTTGCTCGAGGCGGGGATGAACGTGTGCTTCGGCCAGGACTCGATCGTCGACCCGTGGTATCCGTTGGGTAACGGCAACATTTTGCGGGTGCTCGAGGCTGGATTGCACATCTGCCACATGCTCGGTTATCGCAATCTGCAAAGTGCGCTGGATCTGGTAACCGACAACAGTGCCAAGGCCATGAACCTGGGTGATCGCTATGGGCTGGAACAGGGACGGCCGGCGAATCTGCTGATTCTGTCGGCGGACAGCGATTATGAGGTGATTCGCAGCCAGGGTTTGCCGCTGTATTCGGTTCGCGAGGGTAAGGTGTTGATGAAGCGGCAGATGCCGGTGGTGGAGTTTTTCAGCGATCTGAGCTGAAGTTCAGGTTGTCTGGGCTGACGCCATAGCGAGCAGGCTCGCTCCCACATTAGATCTTCGGTGGACACGGTATTTGTGTACACAACGATCCACTGTGGGAGCGAGCCTGCTCGCGATGGCGTTCTAAATTTCAACCCATCAACCGCGCCGTACCAAACAACCTCACCCGGCTCAACTCGCCCTCCAACTCCTCCAGCAGAATCGGCGCCGTGCCGCCAGGCATGACCACCTTCACTGCCCCCGCCACCACCCAACCCACTCGCCACGCCGCACACGCCACCGCACTGGCGCTGGTGCCCGACGAGGCGGTCGGCCCTTCGCCGCGTTCGAATACCCGGGCGACAATTCGGCCCTCGGATTCAAGCATCGCCCATTGCAGGTTCACACCCGCCGGACACGGCTGCCCAGCCCCGGTCGGCATGGCATAAGCAATACGTATCAAGCCTTGCGCCAATGGCGGCTCACGCATCTGCTCATTGCTCGGTAACGCGTCGGCATTCGCCAACAGCGTCACGCAATGCGGATTGCCGATGCGCACAAACTGGCTCCGGTTCCAGACAGGATCAAGCGCTGACAACGGCTGCACATGGCTGACTTCACGATCATTCAGCGTCATGCGTTCAACCTCGCGCGCACCCACCGCTTGCGGCCCGAACGAAGGCTTTCCCAAATCCAGCCAGAACCCTTGCACACCATCGATTTCAGCGGGTTTCACTGATGTTTCCACCGGCGAAACCGCGTCGCTCTTGTCGTGATGAACCCTGAGCAGACAGGCCTCTTCCGTGGGCATCAACCCTTTTTCGCTAAGCGCTTGGGAAAAAATCGTCAGGCCATTGCCACTGCGCTCGGCCAGCGTGCCGTCAGTGTTGACGATCAACAGGTCAAAAGGCGGCACCGATTGAAACGGTCCCACCAGCAGACCATCGCAGCGATGTGCCTTGCTGCCGGGCAGCTGTGTACCTGGAGCCCGAGCGCAGAACGCCTCTATGGCCAAAGACGCCCAGGCCTCACGGGTTTGCGCGGCATGGCTGGCCAGTGCAGGCAATTCGATTCCGTTATCGCGCACGTTGTCCGGCGTCACGACCGCGTAGATATTCCCTCGAGCATCGTACATCCGCGTCATGGCACCCCCCCTCTATGAACAATTGATATGTCGACGATATCGCGAAACAGCGGCTGGCTGTGCAAGGATGTCACGCTGCCTGACTGCCCCTCCGCCCGGACGTGATGATCGAACCCTTTGTGGTTGTTCACTGTCCCTTGGGGACGCGACGTTTTTTGCCAAGGATCGATATGACCAGCCTCAACACCCAAGCCACCTTCGTCCCCGGAAGTCTGGAACAGATGTCCACCCGCATCGCCTTCTTCATCGCAGGCGTCGGCATCGCGGCCTGGGCGCCGCTGGTGCCTTACGCCAAGGCGCGGGCCGGGCTGGATGAAGGAACCCTTGGGCTGTTGCTGTTGTGCCTGGGGGTGGGCTCGATTCTGGCGATGCCGATGGCCGGGATTCTGGCTACGCGCTTCGGCTGCCGTCGGGTGTTGAGCGGCGGGACTTTGTTGATCTGTGCGGCACTGCCGCTGTTGGCGACGGTGTCTTCGATTCCGGCGTTGATCGCCGCGTTGTTCATGTTCGGCGCGGGCCTGGGCACGGTGGATTCGACGGTGAACCTGCAAGCGGTGATCGTCGAACGGGCCAGCGGCAAGACCATGATGTCGGGGTTTCATGGGCTGTTCAGCCTCGGCGGGATCGTCGGCGCGGCGGGTGTCAGCGCGTTGCTCGGTTTAGGAATGTCGCCGCTGGGGGCGATGCTGGTGGTGATCGTGCTGCTGGTGGTGGCGTTGCTCAAGGCCGCGCCGCATCTGTTGCCCTATGGCAGCGAAAGCTCCGGGCCGGCGTTTGCCGTGCCGCATGGCATCGTGCTGTTTATCGGCGGGATGTGTTTCATCGTGTTCCTGGCCGAAGGCGCGGCGCTAGACTGGAGCGCGGTGTTCCTGGCGCAGGAGCGCGGGATCGACACGGCGTATGCGGGGCTGGGTTATGCGGCGTTTGCGCTGACCATGACCGTCGGGCGCTTGACCGGCGATGCCATTGTCCGGCGCCTCGGTGCTACACGCGTGATTGTGTTTGGTGGATCGACGGCTGCGGCGGGCCTGGCGCTGGCGACATTTGCCCCGAGCTGGGAAGCGGCACTGGTGGGGTATGCGCTGCTGGGCGCTGGCTGTTCAAACATTGTGCCGGTGCTCTATACCGCCGTGGGCAAACAGACCGTCATGCCGGAAAGCATCGCCGTGCCGGCCATCACCACTCTGGGTTATGCAGGCATTCTCGCCGGGCCTGCGGTGATCGGCTTTATCGCCCATGGCAGCAGCTTGAGTTTTGCCTTTGGGTTGATGGCAGTGTTGCTGGTGGCCGTGGCGATTGGCGGGAAGGTGTTGAAGGTTTAGAGCGAAAAGATCGCAGCCTGCGGCAGCTCCTACAGGGAAACGCATATCCCGTGTAGGAGCTGCCGCAGGCTGCGATCTTTTGATCTTCAGCTGTTAAAAACCAACGCTGGCCTGCACAAAGAACGTACGCGGTGCGCCGACGTACATCCCCGAGTTGTTGTCGCTGGAGCGGGTGAAGTACTGCTTGTCGAAAATATTCTTCACCCCTGCCCCGACTTTCAGGTTCGACAGTTGCGAGCCAAAGTCATACCCGCCACGCACGTTCCAGGTCACGTAACCCGGGATGTCGCCGTACTGGCCGTCTGCTGAACCTTCGGTGATGTAGTTGCCGCTGAAGCTGCCATCAGCGTTCACCGCGGTGCCCGGCGAGCGCTGTTTGGACTGGGCAAAGGCATCGAGGTTGTAGGTCCAGCGGTTGATGTCGTAACGCAGCCCGGCGGTGGCCACCTGACGCGAGTAGAACGGCAGGTCACGGCCCTTGAAGCCTGGAATCTCACCTTCATAAACCGCGCGAGTGTAGGTGAACCCGGCGTTGGCGGTCAGGCCGTCAAGTCGTGGGTCCAGCGCCGCCATGTCGTAGTGCACCGACGCTTCCAGGCCCTGGTGTGTGGTGGCGCCGAGGTTGGTCCAGCCCACATCGTTGCTGATGTATTGCAGTTCTTTATCGAAGTCGATGTAGAACAGCGTCACTTCCCCGCCCCACACGTCATCGTTGTAGCGCGTACCGATCTCGTAGGTCTTGGCCTTTTCCGGGTTCAGGCCGTTGGCGGTGTTGTCACCCGAACCACCCTGACCGAGCTGGAAATATTGCAGGCTGCCGAAAGATGTTTCGTAGTTGGCGAACAGCTTCCAGGCCTCGGACATGTGATACATCACGCTCAGGGCCGGCAGCGGCTCGTTGCTGTCGATGCTGCGGCGTTTTTCCTGCACAGGTTTGCCGGCGGTGTCGAGAACCGGCCGATCGTGCCATTCAGTGCTGATGCTTTCAAAACGGATGCCGGGGGTCACGGTCCAGTTGCCGACGTCGATTTTGTCATCGATGTACACGGCATGGGCTTCGGTGCCGCCGGTGCGATCCTGGAACACATGGCCATCGGAGGTTCTGGTGACCATCGGCTGATTGTTCACCAGCGCCAGCCGGCTCGCCTCTTCATGCATGCCTTCTTTCAGGTAGCGATAACCGACGCTGGCTTCCTGAGTGGTCGGGCCCAGATCGAATACATGAGACACCCGCGGTTCGATGCCGAAGGTGTAGTAAGTGCGCGGATAAGCGCTGAGGGTTTTCTGGTCGCGAGCGGCGATGGTGCTGCCACGGAAGCTGTCGGAATAGTAGGTCAGCACTTCGGCCTGGGTGCGGTCGTCGATCTGCCGAATCCACTTGAAGGACACGTCCTTACGGCGGCCGCTGAAGTTGTCATGGTCACGGTCGGACTGGAACGGATCGGCGTCGTACTGCTTCTGCGTCAGGCCGCCGGGCATGTCGGCGCTGGCGTCGTAGTAATGGAAATTGAGGCTGAAATCGTCTTGATCGGTGGGTGCCCAATGGGTCTTGAGGATCACGTCGTCGATGTCATTGCTGTTGTTGCTTTTGCGATAACCGTCGCCGTTCACCCCGGAATACAACAGTGCCACGCCCATGCCGTTATCGGCAGTGCCACCGAGAAACGCGGTGTCGATGTGTTTCCAGCCACCACGCTGGGTAGTTTCCAGGGTGGTGCCGATTTCACCGGTGGCTTTCTCCGGAATCGCGCGGGTAACGAAGTTGATCACGCCACCGACGTTCTGCGGCCCATAACGCACGGAACCGGCACCGCGCACCACGTCGATGCTGTCGAGGTTGCCGGAGGAAATCGGCGCCATAGACAGCTGCGGTTGGCCATAAGGGGCGAAGGCGGCCGGCACGCCGTCGATCAGCACGGTGGAGCGTGGCGACAGGCGTGAGGTCAGGCCGCGCACGCCAACGTTCAGGGAAATATCGCTGCCGCCGGTGCCGTTGGCATCCTGCACTTGCACGCCGGGTACACGACGCAGCACGTCACCAACGTTCATGGCGCCCTGCTCGACCATCGCTTCACGACGGATCACCGTGCGTGCGCCGGGATGGTTTTGCACCACAGCCGCGTCGGCATCACCGAGCCAGTCGCCGACCACTTTGATGTCGGTCACGCCCAGTTCCAGCGGGCCGTTGGCGGCGGAAGTCGGGGCTGGCATCAGGGTCACCGAGCCTTCATCGATCCGGTATTCCAGACCACTGCCTTGCAGCAATTGGCGCAAGGCTTGTTCCGGTGAAAGATTGCCGTCGACTGCCGGAGCCTGTTTGCCGGCCACCAGTTCAGGGCTGAAAAAAACCTGCAGCGAGGTTTGCTGACCCAGCTGACTCAAGGCCTGACCCAACGGCTGCGCCTGAATATGAATGGCATCGGCGGCGAACGCCTGGGGCAGCGCCGAGCTGACCGCCAAGGCGAGAGCGAGGGGCAGCCAGGATGTTTTGTTATTTTTAGCGGTGGTTTTCTTCACGTCGAACATTGTCCTGTGGATCGCAAAAGTGTGCGGCTGTTAATGCAAACCAGTTGCAGTTGGACAAGAAGACGAAGAACTCGAAAAAAACCTGAATCTATCGGGCAATTATTTCCTGACTGCCGTCATCCAGGGTGCGGATGGCCACCGGCAGAATGCTCGGCAAGGCCTTTAGCAGTGCGTCGGTGTTGTCGGATTTGAACACGCTGGTCAGGCGCAGATTGCCCACTTTGGCACTACCAACCGTCAGCGGCTTTTCCCGATAACGCGATACTTCTTCGGCCACTTCGCTGAGGCTGGCGTTGTTGAACACCAGTTTGCCGCTGCGCCATGCGGTCAGTTCCGCAGGGTTGACCGCATAAGCGGCAGCGACAAAGCCCTGGGCATTGACGCGAGTACCGAGGCCGGCGGTGAGGCTGACGGAATCCGCTCCACTACCTTGAACCTTGACCGTGCCCTGCTCTACCAAGACGCGGGTTTCGGTGCTGTCGCGACGCACGTCGAAACGGGTGCCGGTGACAGTCACTTTAGCGCTGCCCGCCTCGACCACGAACGGTCGGCTGCTGTCGTGCTCGACGCTGAACATCGCCTCGCCTTGCGTCAACTCGATGCCGCGACGATCCTTTTCATAGCGCACCTGCACCTGGCTGCGGCTGTTCAGATCGATCACCGAACCGTCCGGCAACGCCACATGACGACGCTCGCCAAGGGCCGTGGAATATTCAGCCGTGTAGGTCGCCGGAGGGTTCAAGCCACTGAACAACCCCAGGCCGAGCGCCACTACCAACACACTGGCGGCCACTGCATAACGCACCAATGGACGACGTTTGCCGCGGGCCGGCGAAGTTTCGCACAAGGCGTGCAAACGCTTGGCCGGCAGCAGATCGGCTGCCGCCCACAGGCTCTGGAGCATTTGATATTCGTCACGATGCTGCGGGTGTTCGTCCAGCCAGACCTCGAAACCTCGCCGCTCTTCGGCGTTGACGGCAGGCTCCTGCAAACGCACAAACCACCGCGCCGCGTCGTCGCGAACCGTTGTTTGCCCGCACGCACAATCACGAGTATCCATCATGGAAAGTCCTGTTGGGCTGGGGATGAAAAGGCGCACCGCACCTGCCTTTCGTAGGAGCTGCCGCAGGCTGCGATCTTTTGACAGTCTTGAAACCGCTGGAGATCAAGATCAAAAGATCGCAGCCTGCGGCAGCTCCTACAGAAGCCGGCGATCTTTTCGGGGCTGTGGCGAATCATGGCTGTAATCCGTCCAGGCGATCACGCAGATGCCGCAGGGTGCGGATCATATACTTTTCCACCATGTTCTTGGACAGCCCCAGGCGCTCGGCGATTTCGGCCTGGGTCAGGCCTTCGATCTTCTGCCAGACGAACACCTTGCGGCAGTTGACCGGTAACTCGGTGAGCGCCCGTTCGATGGAGTCGGCCAACTGGATCGCGTGCATGAAATGCTCCGGGTCGCCGGACGACGACACACTGTGATCGATCGCCTCCGACTCCATGGCGCCCCGCCGATCCTCACGCCGATAACCGTCCACCGCAATGTTGCGCGCGGTCTGGTGCAAATACGCCCGAGGTTGTTGCACCGCCGCCGAATCGGACTCAAGCACCCGCACGAAGGTGTCGTGGGCCAGGTCCTCGGCCTGCTGACGATTTCTCAGGCGACGGGTCCAGGTGCCGATCAACTCTTCGTAATGCTCGAAAAAGCCGTGTCTGCGGGGCAGCTTGGGGGTCATTGCGGTGTGCTGTGGAGGGGAGGCGTGAATAGTAATGCTTCCTATTAACTGGAAGCAATGGATTCCCTCGATCCTCAGCGTCGGCTTTGTTGCCCTCGGTTTGCGGTTTCTCTGACAGATCAAGTCCTGTAATCGCGGTTGCTCAATTCCATTGTGTGGACTGTTGAGCCCGAAACCCTTCCGCCAACGTCAACTGACGACCGGTCGCAGAAACCCATTGTCACTAAATATTACTTACGTCATATTACATCCGTAATAAAGCACCGCTTCTCACAGGTATTTGTCCATGACCAGCATGCCCAGCCTTGAACCCGATCTTGCTACTGCGGTGAACCCACCCAAGCCTCCCCTGCTCAAACGGCTGGCCTTGTTAACCGCGGCCATCGCCGCCCTGGTGGTTATCGGGCTGTACGCAACCCATTGGTGGACCGTCGGCCGTTTCATCGAAGAAACCGACGATGCCTACATCGGTGGCGACGTCACGGTGATCGGGCCGAAGGTCGCGGGGTATATCGAACAGGTGCTGGTCACCGACAACCAGAAGGTCAAGGCCGGCGATGTGCTGATTCGGCTCGACGCCCGCGACTATCGCGCCAACCTGGCGAAGGCCGAGGGTGCGGTGGCTGCCGAAGAAGCGTTACTCGCCAACCTCGACGCCACCGAACAACTGCAACACGCGGTGATCGGCCAGGCCCGCGCCGGCATCGATGCCACCGGCGCCGAAACGGCCCGCTCGCGGGACGATAACGCCCGCTACAAACGCTTGGTGAACAGTAATGCCGTCTCGGTGGAAAGCGCGCAACGGGCCGACGCCACCTTCAAGACTGCACAGGCGCAGAGTGCCCGGGCTCAGGCCGAATTGCTGGCCGCGCAACGCCAATTGAACGTGATTGAAACCCAGAAGCAGCAAGCGCGCGCCGCGTTGATCCAGGCGCGGGCCGAGCGTGATCTGGCGCAGTTGAACGTCGGTTACACCGAGTTGAAAGCCCCCGTCGACGGCGTGATCGGCAATCGTCGGGCACGGGTCGGCGCTTACGCCCAGGCCGGTTCGCAACTGTTGTCGGTGGTACCGGCCAGCGGACTGTGGGTCGATGCCAATTTCAAGGAAGATCAGCTGTCGCGGATGACGCCAGGCCAGCGCGTGATCGTTCATGCGGACGTGCTCAAGGGACGTGAATTCCACGGTCATCTGGACAGCCTCGCGCCGGCCAGTGGTTCGCAGTTCAGCGTGCTGCCACCGGAAAACGCCACCGGCAACTTCACCAAAATCGTCCAGCGGGTGCCGGTGCGAATCCTGCTCGACCCGGCCGACGGCGTGCTCGGTCATCTGCGTCCCGGTCTGTCGGTGACGGCCGAAGTGGACACCCGCGCCGAGCCTGAAACCCCGACCGTGGCCAGCGCGCCATGAATCGCGCCCTCGCCGCCCCCGCGCAGCCGTTCAACGCCGCCAACATGGCGACGGCGACCAAGGTGTTCGCCTTCGCCACGATGTGCATCGGCATGTTCATTGCGCTGCTGGATATCCAGATCGTCTCGGCGTCGCTGCGTGACATCGGCGGCGGGCTTTCGGCCGGCGCCGACGAAACCGCGTGGGTGCAGACCAGTTACCTGATCGCCGAAATCATTGTGATTCCGCTGTCGGGCTGGCTGTCCCGAGTGTTCTCGACCCGTTGGTTGTTCTGCGCCTCGGCGGTGGGTTTCACCTTGGCCAGCCTGCTCTGCGGCGCGGCCTGGAACATCCAGAGCATGATCGCCTTCCGCGCCCTGCAAGGGTTTCTCGGTGGTTCGATGATCCCACTGGTGTTCACCACCGCGTTCTTTTTCTTCACCGGTAAACAACGGGTGATCGCCGCCGCGACCATCGGCGCCGTGGCCTCGCTGGCACCGACGCTGGGGCCGGTGATCGGTGGCTGGATCACCGACATTTCGTCCTGGCACTGGCTGTTCTACATCAACCTGGTGCCGGGGATTTTCGTTGCGGTGGCGGTGCCGATGCTGGTGAAAATCGACCAGCCTGAATTGTCGCTGCTCAAGGGCGCCGACTACCTGAGCATGCTGTTCATGGCGGTGTTTCTCGGTTGCCTGCAATACACCCTCGAAGAAGGCCCGCGCTGGAACTGGTTCAGCGACAGCACGATTCTGACCACCGCCTGGATCAGCGGCCTGGCCGGATTGGCCTTCATTGGTCGAACCCTGCACGTGGCCAATCCGATCGTCGATCTGCGTGCCTTGAAAGACCGCAACTTCGCCCTCGGCTGTTTCTTTTCGTTCGTCACGGGGATCGGCCTGTTCGCGACGATTTACCTGACGCCGCTGTTTCTCGGCCGGGTGCGCGGTTACGGCGCGCTGGACATTGGCCTGGCGGTTTTTTCCACCGGGGTGTTCCAGATCCTGGCGATTCCGCTGTACGCCTTTCTGGCCAACCGCATCGACTTGCGCTGGATCATGATGACCGGCCTTGGGCTGTTCGCCCTGTCGATGTGGGATTTCAGCCCGATCACTCACGACTGGGGAGCTAAAGAGTTGATGCTGCCGCAAGCCTTGCGCGGGATCGCTCAACAACTGGCAGTGCCGCCCGCGGTGACCCTGACCCTCGGCGGACTGGCGCCCGCGCGGCTCAAACATGCTTCGGGGTTGTTCAACCTGATGCGCAACCTCGGCGGCGCGATGGGCATCGCCGCGTGCGCCACGATCCTCAATGACCGCACCAACCTGCACTTCACCCGGTTGGCGGAGAACCTCAACAGCACCAACGAAGCGCTGAATCAGTGGCTGTCCCAGGTCGGCAATAACTTCGCGGCCCTCGGCCAGAGCGGTGACATCGGCGTCACCGCCAGCCTGCGTCAGTTGTGGCTGCTGACCTACCGCGAAGCGCAGACGCAAACCTACGGCGACGCGTTCCTGATGATCATGGTCTGCTTCATCCTCGCCACGGCGATGGTGCCCTTGATGCGCAAGGTGCAACCACCGGCCGCGCCGAGTGCTGATGCTCATTAAGGCTTGCCCCCGTTGGGTCGCGAAGCGGCAAGCCTGGCTCTCCTACAGGGTCTTGCGTCGTTCGCAATAATTACACCCGACACAAAATCTGTAGGAGCGAGGCTTGCCCGCGAATACGCCGGCTCAGACACCCGAAATCTCTGAAACTAATCCGCTGCTGACTGCGCCCTCAACCGTCGCCCAATCACATCCAGCACATCGCACCCATCCCGTAACGGAATGGCGCAGAGCAAGGCAAAGTCACTGAGAATCATCGAATCGCATTCGACTGAGCCGCGCATGGACATGTTTTCGAGCACCTGCGTTACGGCACGAATTCGATAGCTGGCGGCGTCGGTCAGGATATCCAACGGCGCGTGGGTATCGACGAACAGAGTGGGCATGTCGGTGCAATTGCTGGTGAGCGCCATGAAGCGGCTTTTGGGGTGGGGAATTGGTTTTTCGTAGGGTGGATCGGGGTGAAGATTTTCCATTTGAGATGCTCCAAGGAAGAAATGGAGCTGCCTTAGGCCTTCCTACAGGCTAGGGTGGCAGCTATGCACGGGGTAGGAATATCGAGACCCTTAGAGCAAAACTCGACCACGCCGAAGCGTGCCCGCGCATAGCCGCCGCAACAGATATTACGGACGCACGTTAACGGCCGCAAACCAAGCATCGACGTCAATGTAGCTCTAACGGTATTGAAGGGTTCCTACACCCTGCCACTGAATCTTCAGTGACCACCAGAGACTATCGATGGAAAACATTTCGCACCAGTTCATGGAAACCGATACGAGTTGAAGGAAACTTCCGACGACCTTGTCCAGAAATTTCGCAGCATGTACGACCATCAACGTAACTAACCGATAGTCGTCCAAGTGGATTGATCTTCAAGGCTGGCTTTTTGAAGGTCATCTTCCCACACAACAGTTGCCAAGCGAAAAACGTCTTCAAAAAATGCCCTGGTATTTTTCATCTTATCCCACCTATCAGGAAATGATGAATACACCTCAGAGTCATACTTCAGCAATGATTGGAAATCATAATTTCTGTCCTGAAGAGCTTCCTCCAGACATTTGTAGAGTAAAAATCTTTGCCGATATGATCGCTTTCTGGGTAGGCAATATTTGAGAATTAGCTCCTCCCTGCCCGTCGGATCATTAGGATCGAACCCCTCCAATTCCCCACCCAGAGTCTCTTCACGATCATAAATATCAAAACACCCCAAAAAATAAGAGAGTGCAGGGATATACGGCCGCCCAGTTCCAAGATCAATAAGAATTTTTCACTCTAAATTGGACATAAAGCAAAAAGAAAGCAAAAAGTGGACGGATTTATTTGTAGCTGTTCATCCTCCCAACTATTTTTTTTCGACAACAATTGAAAACTGCTGAATCTCTTCAGATACCTGTCGGAAATACATTTATATTCTTAACCTTTAAATCCACGAACACCGAATCAGCTTCCGCACATCCAATCAACTCAATAAATATTATTGACCCACCCACATCAACAACTGCGCCGCCCTCCATATGATTTGAAATCAAAGTCCCCGTCATAGTTACGATGCCATCCATCACTCCAATAGAGTGAGCGTTATTGAGTGAAGAGCAAGCATTCTCTCCCCAAACAAACTCATCATCGATTTCTAATTCGACATCATACTGTTCACCAACTTTCGGTGGGGCAGCACGCCAAACTGCGATTGCGGCCCCGACACTGGTTGAAAACCCAACTAAAACTTCTTTGGCAACAAGAATCACGAGATCTATGGTTATTTTCATACTTATTTCTTCAGTAATGGGACGCGGACAACGGTATTTTCAACGTTCATAACATTCTCCCTTAACTGGAGTATCCACTTCTCCTCGTGGTAATGATGCTTACTCGGCTTGCCACCCATTTCATGTGCCCCGTATCGAATGCTTCTCTTACCGTCCGCTGAAACCAATCTGTCAGAATCAGGAAGATTCGTCCTTGGGTGATTGTTTGTATAGGGACCCTCACCTAAAAACTCTTCCCACCTATTGGTGGCATCCTGGGGTTTAACTGGCTTATTCGCATAAGTTTCTTCGTGATATCCCATCTGAGGCGTATCACGAGACACCTCCGGCAATTGAGGCTCCCCGTCAGCTACCGCCGTATCCGACGGATCCTGCTCTTCCACCGACGGCTTTTCACAACCATCGCCGCCGGGGCAAGTACTCAACCCCAACGGATCAACCCACCCCGTCGGATTCGGCGTGTATTGATACTGGTTCAGCCCACCCGCCAACTTGATCGGGTCCGGGGTCAGGTATCGCCCAACGTCCGGATCATAGTAGCGATGCCGGTTGTAATGCAGGCCGCTCTCGGTATCGAAGTACTGGCCCTGAAAGCGCAGCGGCTGCTCGAGCTGCTCGCCCCCGCCCAGCGCCAGACGCGTGACTTTGCCGTAGGCGTTGTACTTCGCCGACCAGACAATCTCGCCACCGTAATCCGTCAGTTCCTGCGGTGTGCCGAGGTGATCGAGTTGGTAGTAGAACGGGCAGGCCTTTTTCGGGCCTTTGCCGTCGAGCATGGCTAACGGGCGAAAGCTGCCCGGTTCGTAGAGGTAGCTGCGGTAGTGCTCGCGGCTGCTTTCAGCGACGAGGTTGTCACCCTGCCAGAAAAACTCGGTGGTATGGCCGTCGACGGTTTTCTTGATGCGGCGGCCGAAGGCGTCGTAGCGGTAGCTGGCGGTGCGACCGTCCGGCGTGGTGACGCCGACCAGTAGGTGCTGGCAGTCGTAGCGGTATTCGGTGACGAGTTTTTGTGCGGTGCCACGGCGTTCGCTGATCAGGTTGCCGAAGACGTCGTAGTCGTAGTGGCGGTCGCCTTGCATCAGCAGGCGATAACCCCGCACTTTCGCGCCGCCGGGACGGTCCTGCATCAGCAGGTTGCCGGCCGGGTCGTGGGCGAAGCTTTCCGGTAGGTCGTCGCGGGTGTGGCGGACGCGGGTCAGGCGGTTGAGGGGGTCGTACTGGTAATTGCGTTGGCCGTGTCGGCTGTCGGCGATCTGGTCGAGATTGCCGTTGGCGCTGTAGGCATAGTCGCGGCGGTAGAGGTTTTTTTGCTGTTGGCTGACGGCGTGGGCCTTCAAACGGCCCTGGTCGTCGTAGGCGTATTCGCTGAGCAGCAAGCCTTGCTGGCGGTTTTGTTCGCGGCCGAAGGTAAATTGGTGACTGGTTAGCCGCGCACCGTTGAGGTCGATGGACGTCAGCGCGCCGCCCTTGGCGTGGTGGTAATCGAGTTTGCTGCCGTCCGGCAAGCGCAGGCGGTTGAGCTGGCCACAGGCGTCGTAGCCATACCGCAAGGTGCCCCAGCCCTGATGCTCGGTGATCAGGCGGTCCTGCTGGTCGTACTCGAATTCCAGCGGATGGTCGTGGCCGTCGTCGACGCTGGTCAGTCGACCCAGCGAGTCGTAGCAGTATTCGACCTTGATACCGTCAGGCAGGGTCTTGGTCAGCAAACGCCCAACTGAGTCCCGCTGATAGCCGGTGATCAGCTGCGAGCCGTCGTCGCCGAACTCGGTTTTCTCAAGCAGATGACCGTTGAGGTCGTAGACGTACGCGGTGCGACGGCCGTCGAAGCCGGTTTCCTGTCGGATCAGGCCGCCGGGGGTGTAGTCCAGGCGATAGTGTTCGCCAGATTCGTTTTCGATTTCCGTCAGCAACAGCTGCGCGTTGTCGTAGCGGTACTGGAGCTGGGTGCCATCGGGGTTGATCCGGCGGCTGACCAGGTGCAGGTCGTCGGCGTATTCGTAGCGGGTGACGCGGCCCAGTTCATCGCGTTCGGCGGTGATCTTGCCGTAGGCGTTGTAGCTGAAGGCGCGAGTGGCACCGGTAGGCAAAGTCGTCTGGATCAGTCGGCCGACGGCGTCCCATTGGTACTGGGTGACGGCACCGTGTTCGCCCTGACGGGTCGTCTGCCGACCCAACGCATCGTAGGAAAAGCGCCGCTGACCGCCGTCCGGCAACGTTTCCTCGACCAGTTGGCCCAAGGCATTCCAGACAAACACATGCCGACTGGTGTCCGGGTAGCGGATCGACAGCAGCTGACCTTTTTCGTCGTAGTGATAGTGGGTGACCTGACCGTCAGGATCGGTCGCTTCCGTGATGTCGCCCTGGGCGTTGCGCTGGTATTTCCACACGGCTTGGCCGCGATAGCGCGCATGCAGGAAACCGTTGCGATACTCGTAGGCCGTTGGCTCGTCTTCCGGCGGAATCAGCGCCACCAACCGTCCGACTTCGTCGTAACGGTATTCAGTGAAGGCGCCGAGCGGATCCTGCTCGGCCACCAAGCGGCCCTGATCGTCATAGGCCTTGAGGTGCTCGCCACCGTCCAGCTCGACCTTGCGCACCAGCCGTGCACGGTCGTCGTGGACGTAAACCTCTTCGCTGCCATCGATGTTCTGGACGGTGACGCTGCCCTGGTCACCCCAGACGTAGCGCGTATCCATCTGCGAAAACGACGCCCAGTGCCGGATGCAGCGTGCCGCTTTGCCGGACCCTTCCCACGCCCAGAAGAAACTCGCCCCACCGGCCAGTTGCCGCTGCAGGATGACGTGCTGATCATCGTAGTCGTAACGCTCGCTTTCCCCGACGGCGTTGCTCGCTTCGATCAGTTGCGCGCATTCGTCGTAGCGGTAACTGGCCAGCGTTTGTTCGGTGTACCAGGCCTCGGCGAGGGTCTGCGCCGGAACGAAACGCTGGTAGTCGACGGCGATCAGATGAGCGCGGTCATAGCGCAACCGCAAAGCGCGGCCGGCACCGTTGTCGAGGCGCTGAATGCGCTGCTGGCGGTCGCGGGTGATGCGCAGGCGGTTGTCGTAGGCGTCGCTGATCGCCGTCAGCCGACCGTTGTGGAAGTGGTAGAAACGCGCGTCGTCGCCAGTCTGGGCGAGGATCAGTTCTTCGGGTTCAGCGCCGAGATAAATCGCCGCGCGCGAGAGGCTGTTGTGGATCGCCGGGCGTTCATGGTTCGGTAATGGAAACGGGGTACGGCGGTTTTCGTGGTCGATCCAGATGACCTGATCGCCGTCGATTTCCAACCGATGGGCCAGCGAATGACTCCAGCCAAAACCCAGCCCGCAGTCGATCTCGGCGGCGCTGGTTCGATAGAGCCGGGTGAAGTTGAACGGCAGGATGCCGTCCAGCGAACCGTCGGTGAGGGTCAGCAGCTCTTCGCCGGTGACCATCGACACCGGGCAACCGTTCTTGCAGGTGGACGGCACGCAAGTGGCGCTGTCGCCATTGGGGTTTGTTGCCTGTTTCGACGCGTCGTCGTGGTGTTCGTTTTGCTTGAGCGTGGTGTTGCGTTTGGCATCCCAGCGCAGTTGCATCCGACCTTTTTTCAGACCCGCTGCCACACCGCGTGCGGCGACTGCTTTGTACTGGTCGACGTACTTCATAAAGGTGTTGAGGATATTGAAAGTGGCCTCGACGAAACGCATCGCAAGGCCAGCCAACAACGCCCCGTACTTAATCCCACGAAGTGTGAGATAGGCCTTGGCGGCGGTTATACCGACTCGCGTGAAAGCCAGCGCTGAAGCAATCAGAATATCGATCAGCACCGAAACGATGACTTGGCTGGTCACCTCCGCCGAGTTGCCGGCGATCTCGCTGGGTGGGAGCATTTCCAGCCAGAGACTCTCGGTACGCAGCAGTAAACAGAGCGCCGCTTCGTCACTCGCCAGTAGCTGGACTTTGGCCATGACCTCCGGCGCCGTCTCCGCAAGCCTGGCCAATTCATCGGCGCCGCTGCCCAGCCGTTCAGCGAACTTGCGGGGATCCTGAAGAATGTCCGAGAGCAGGCTGAGGGCTGTCCCAAACACCGATGACCGCCGCCCAACTGCCCGCCAGCATGCCGTTAGCGGCGGCCGCAAAAGTCGACTGCGACCATTGTGGTTTGAACCCTTCCCACTCCTTGCGTAGCCAGCCCTCCAGCTCGGTGGTCAGGCCTTTGTAGGAATCAAAAAGCTCATCGATTTTCGAGGGTGCAACTTCACCCTGGACATGAACGCGGTAGAACTTGCCGGGTAAGCCTTCGAACTGCCCTTTGCCGTTTTCATCGAGCGTGACCGGCGTCGACTTCTCCCCATCCATAGCGATCACATCGACCTGAATATTCCCCAACGGAATGTCGTAAACCGATTCGAACTTGCTCTCGATTTCCAGAATCCCGCCTTTCGGGCACTGGACGACGGTGGAGATAAAGTCGTCGTCACCACTGCTGACAGCGGTGCTGGAACTTCCGAATCGGATGATCCGTTCCATGCCCATCAGTGACGGCAGATCCGCCACGTGGCTGGCCTGGTCGGCGGTCTGGCTGAGCCAGTGATTGAGCTGTTCGCGATAGAGCGAGAGGGTGTGCGAGAAGCTGTCGAGTTCCTGCTCGATGCGGGTAACGTGCTCCATCAATGCACCGCAAAGTACGGAGTTGCTGGAGAAAAGGAGTCGAACATGAGCAATCCCTCGCGCAGAAAATTAGGCGCGGGGACTTTGCGGGGGATCGATCAGGAAAGAAGTCGGGAAAGGTGGAAATAGCTGTAGGGGGATTCGCTGATTAACAGCGACTCAATAACGCGTAATCCAGGTGGGAGCGAGCTTGCTCGCGAAGACGGCAGCACAATCAATATTGATGTCGCCTGACATGCCGCTTTCGCGAGCAAGTCGGATCGCCGCACCGCCGCTCCCACAGGTTTTGCGTCTTAACTGACTGAAATTAGAGCCAGGGCGTTACGTCTGAGGCATTTTGCGAAAACCCACGGCCAGCCGATTCCAGCTGTTAATGGTGGAAATCGCCACGGTCAGGTCGACCATTTCCTTGGGGCTGAACTCGGCGCTGAGCAGTGCATAGTCTTCGTCCGGGGCGTGGGTCAGGCTCAGTTGGGTCAAGGATTCGGTCCAGGCCAGTGCGGCACGTTCACGATCGGTGAAGAACGGTGCCTCGCGCCAGGCCGTCACGGCAAACAGCCGGCGTGGCGTTTCCCCACCCTTGATGGCATCGGCGGTGTGCATGTCGATGCAGAAGGCACAGCCGTTGATCTGTGATGCACGCAGCTTGACCAGTTCGATCAGCGACTTTTCCAGCGGCAGCTTCGAGACGGCGGCTTCCAGGGCCATCACGGCTTTCAGGCCGTCTGGGGAAGCGGTGTAGAAATCGATACGAGGTTGCATGGTGAGCTCCAATAACAGGTGAGGTTGGCGCTACGTTAATGCCGACCTGAGGTTGTACAAATAGCCAATTATTGGGAAGTTGAGGATGCCAATAGACCAGAAGATTTTCAGTGACGGTTCGGCATCAACACATCAGCCGCTACGCTTGCGCAACCACTGCAAAAACCCCTTTTTCTCCACCACCTTGGGTGTTTCCTGAATCAGCGTCTGAGCCGTATGCATCCGGTAATCGAACAACGCCTTCATCGCTTCGCTGATGTCATGCCGCGCATCCAGGCATGGCTTGAGGTATTCCTTCTCGATGCGGTAGAGCGTGCAAAATGTCTTGGCCGAAAAGTCGGCGAGCGCCGATTCATCGGACAGAATCCCGGCCTCGCCAATCACCTCACCCGGTCCCATGCGCCCGGCCTCGAACTTTTTGCCACCGCGGCTCAGGGCGACCGACACCACGCCGGACTCGATGATGAACAGGTGATCGCTCACCTCCCCCGCCGGCAGGATCATTTCCCCGGCGCGGAAGGTTTGCAGCTTCATGTTCTGGCTGAAGGTTTCTTTCTCTTCCTGACGCAGGGTCGAGAAGATGTTCGAGCTATCCAGCAACGCCCGCTGCCGTGACAGCGCAGCAGGCGCGTTGGGTTCAACGCTCGACAACAGGCTGACACCGGACGCCTGCAAGTGCCGGAACGCCAGATCGAACAGCTGATTACGTACCATGCGCTTCTGATCCATGGACACCACGAAACCGCTGATTTCATACTCCACGCCGGTGCTGCCGGAGCTTTTCAACGCCACGCACGGTGCCGGTTTGGCCAACAGGAAGCGGCACCCTTGCATGGCCCGCTCCAGTGCATCAATCACCGTTTGCGGACGAGCGTGGGGGCTCACTTGCAAGCTGATCGAGATACCGAAAATATCGCTGGGGCGACTGAAGTTGACGATCTTGGCCTTGGCCGCCAGGGAGTTGGGAATCACCGCCATGCTGCCTTGGGCGGTTTGCAGGCGCGTGGCGCGCCAGTCAATGTCGGTGACCCGGCCTTCGGTGCCGTCGATGGAGATCCAGTCATCCAGTTGATAGGGCTTTGTGGTGTTGAGGACGATCCCGGAAAACACGTCGCTGAGGGTACTTTGCAAGGCCAGGCCGACGATGATCGCCAACGCACCGGACGTTGCCAGCACGCCCTTGACCGGCAACTCGAGCACGTACGCCAGGGCGGCGATGACCGCGATCAGGAAAATCACTGCGCCGAGCAAGTCCTGCAACAAACGCCCGGTGTGCCCGACCCGTTGCATCATCACCGCGCCCAGCAACACCGTCAGTGTGCGCGCGGCGAACAGCCACCAGCCAATTTGCAAACCGGTTGCCGCCAGGTGCAACGGCACGTTGTCGACCCAGGGCGCCGGCTCCATGGGGTTCAAGCCTTCGTTGAACAGCAGCATGCTGAACAGCGCGAAAATCACCAGCCGCACCGCCAGTTTCCAGTTGCTGCCGCTGGCCGTGATCAAACGCCACAACACCAGATCGATCAGGATCAGAATCAGCGCGCTGAGCAACGGGTGATCGGTAAGCAGTGACAGCATCAAGCAACTCCAGTAAGGGCCAATGGCGCGAAGATCTCACAGATTGGGCACAGTGTAGGAGCAATTGATGTCTCCAGAACAACACAAAACACTGTGGGAGCGAGCCTGCTCGCGATGGCGGTAGAACAGACACATTTGCAGTGACTGTCGTACCGCTATCGCGAGCAGGCTCGCTCTCACAGTTGATCAGTGTTACTTGGCGTTAGTCAGGGTGTTGTAGCTGGTCATCAGGTTGCGGTAGTCCGGGATGTGGTTGGAGAACAGGGTCGCCAGACCTTCCACATCGTTGCGCCAGTCGCGATGCAGTTCACAGGCCAGGCCGAACCAGGTCATCAGTTGGGCGCCGGAGGACGACATGCGATCCCACGCCGATTGACGGGTCAGTTCGTTGAACGTGCCGGAAGCATCGGTCACCACGAACACCTCAAAACCTTCGGCCAATGCCGACAGCGCCGGGAACGCCACGCAGACTTCGGTCACCACACCGGCGATGATCAGTTGTTTCTTGCCAGTGGCCTTGATCGCCTTGACGAAGTCTTCGTTGTCCCAGGCATTGATCTGGCCTGGGCGAGCGATGTACGGCGCATCCGGGAACAACTCCTTGAGTTCCGGCACCAGCGGGCCGTTGGGGCCGGTTTCGAAACTGGTAGTCAGAATCGTTGGCAGCTTGAAGTATTTGGCCAGGTCGGCCAGGGCCAGCACGTTGTTCTTGAAACGGTCCGGATCGATGTCGCGCACCAGAGAAAGCAAACCTGCCTGATGATCGACCAGCAGAACGGCGGCGTTATCCTTGTCGAGACGTTTGTAGGAAGTAGTCATGGGGTAATCCTCGCTTTTTATCGATGCCGAACGGGCCGGCGTAAGTGAACTCTGATTTTTCGTTTAAACGTGGCCAGGCAAGCGTAGTCAGCCAAACCCGGCACGCCACAGCGCTACAACAATGATTTCAATCACTCATCCGGCCAAAGCGTCCCGACTGGAAGTCGGCAAAGGCCTGGTGAATCTGCTGCTCGCTGTTCATCACGAACGGGCCGTGGCCGACGATGGGTTCATCGATCGGCTCGCCGCTGAGCACCAGCACCACGGCGTCGTTATTGGCTTGCAGACTGAGCTGATCGCCATCGCGCTCGAACAACGCCAACTGCCCTTCCCGAACCAGTTCCACACCATTGACCTGAACCGTGCCGCGCAGCACCACCAGTGCCGTGTTGCGCCCTTCGTGCAGATCCAGAGTCAGCGATTTGCCGGCGTTCAAGCGAACGTCCCACACATCGATTGGTGTAAAGGTCCGCGCCGGGCCGCTGTGGCCGTCGAACTCACCGGCGATCAAGCGCAGGCTGCCAGCGTTGTTCTTCAGTGGAATGCTCGGAATGTCACCCTCGAGAATTGTCTGGTAACCGGGCTCGGCCATCTTGTCCCTGGCCGGCAAGTTGACCCACAGCTGCACCATTTCCAGGGTGCCGCCGCTCTTGGCGAAAGCTTCGGAATGAAACTCTTCATGGAGAATCCCCGAGGCAGCTGTCATCCATTGCACGTCGCCGGGGCCGATCTTGCCGCCGCTGCCGGTGGAGTCGCGGTGTTCCAGTTCGCCCTTGTAGACGATAGTCACGGTTTCGAAACCGCGGTGCGGATGCTGACCAACGCCACGACGCTCGGTGGTCGGGGTGAATTCGGCAGGGCCGGCGTGATCCAGCAGCAGAAACGGGCTGATGTGTTTGCCCAGGTTGTCGTAGGAAAACAACGTGCGAACCGGAAAACCGTCGCCGACCCAATGAGGTCGTGGGCTGGTGTAGATACCGATGATGTTTTTCATCTTTTCCTCCAAATCTGTCGTGTGACGCCATGGACAAAGCTTAAAACCGGCGCCTTTGGTGCGCTAGACTGCAAAAACCAGCCTTAGCGTTCTATTTGGAGAACGATGGTGGAAGACCTCAACACCCTGTACTACTTCACCCAAGTGGTGGAGCACCGCGGTTTCGCCCCGGCCGGGCGCGCGCTGGACATGCCCAAATCCAAGCTCAGCCGACGCATTGCCGAACTCGAAGAACGCCTCGGTGTGCGCTTGCTGCACCGCAGCAGCCGGCATTGCTCGTTGACCGAAATCGGCCAGGCTTATTACCAGCGTTGCCTGGCCATGCGGGTCGAAGCCGAAAGCGCCGCCGAACTGATCGAACGCAATCGCTCCGAACCCCAGGGCCTGGTGCGCATCAGTTGCCCGACAGCGCTGCTGAATTCCTGGGTCGGGCCGATGCTGACCCGCTACATGCTCAAATACCCGCTGGTGGAGTTGTTCATCGAAAGCACCAACCGCCGGGTCGATCTGATTCACGAAGGATTCGATATCGCGCTGCGCGTGCGCTTTCCACCACTGGAAAACACCGACATGGTGATGAAGGTGCTGGGCAACAGCACCCAATGCCTGGTGGGCATTCCGGCGTTTTTGCAGCGCTTGTCGTCACCGGCTACGCCGGCTGATCTCAGCGGGCTGCCGAGCGTGCATTGGGGTGGCGCGCAGCGGGAATATCAGTGGGAATTGTTCGGTGCCGACGGTGCCAGCGCACTGATTCGTCATTCCCCGCGGATGGTCACCGACGACTTGCTGGCCTTGCGTCACGCGGTGCTCGCCGGCATCGGCATCGCCCACCTGCCGAGTGTGGTGGTGCGCGATGAGATTGCCGCCGGCCGACTGGTGGAACTGGTGCCGGGCTGGACACCCAAGTGCGGGATCGTGCATGCGATCTTCCCCTCACGACGCGGATTGTTGCCGTCGGTGCGGACCTTGATCGACTTTCTGGGCGAGGAATTCAGCCATAGCGATATTGCCTAAGATCAAAAGATCGCAGCCTTCGGCAGCTCCTACCCGGGATTTTGTTCGACTGCGATATTGCGGCGTACATCGAATCTGTAGGAGCTGCCGAAGGCTGCGATCTTTTGATCTTTTGCGCTTAACAATTCTCCATTCATGACTTGCAAACAAAGTTTCAGCCCTGGCTCAGATCTGGGCTCAAATACTTGTCCAGCGATGACATAGCGCGCTGCAACCGATCGACGGCTTCATCGAGCAGCACCGTGTTCTCTTCATCGATGACACGCTCCAGTTGCTCGCAATGCTCGATCAAACGCACCGCCCGGACCATGCGCGCACCGCCCTTGATGCGGTGCGCCAGGGCTTGCAGGTCATGGCGATTGCCTCTGGCGTGCGCCTCAAGCAGATCATCCCGATCAACCCGGTTGGTCACCGCCAGTTCGCGCACCAGATGATCAAGCAGAGTGCGATCGGCACCGACATATTGCTCCAAGCCGCTCAGGTCCATCTCGGACGCGGGTTGCTCTTCGAGCGTCTCGGGTGCTTCGTTTGCAAACCTGGACGCCAGCCATGCGCTTAAATCCGCCAGCAGAATGGGTTTGAACAGGCAGTCGTCCATACCTGCCTCCAGGCAGCGGACTTTTTCCTCGCGCTGCGCATTGGCGGTAAAGCCCAGAATCAGCGTCGACGGTAATCCCTGGGCGCGCTCTTCATCGCGGATTGCACCCGCCAGCTCGTAACCACTGAGCCTGGGCATATTGCAGTCGGTAACCACCAGATCGAACTCACAGTCGCGCCACAGCTCAAGCCCCCGGGCGCCCTCTTCAGCCTCCAGAACACGATGCCCCAGGTGGCTCAGTTGCCATGAAAGCAACAAACGATTAGCCGGGTGATCGTCGACCACCAGAATCGTCAGTGGCCGCGTCGGCATCTGCACCCCGCTATCCACTGCCGCAATGGAAGGCAACGGTTGCAGTGCGATCAGCTCAAGGGTGATATCGACCTGTGTGCCTTGCCCAAGGACGCTGTCGAGTTGCAACTGGCCGCCCATCATTTCGCACAGGGTACGGCTGATTACCAGGCCCAACCCGGAGCCGCCGCGAGCTGACTGCTGGTTATTGCTGGCTTGAGCGAACGGGCTGAACAACCGCTGCCGGTCGACGTCACTGATGCCAATGCCAGTGTCTTCAATGCGCACACTGACCGCCAGATGCTCCGGCGTCACGGGCGTCACCCGCAGCGTCAGGCTCACCTCGCCCTCACGGGTGAACTTGATGGCGTTGCTCAGCAGATTGGACAGCACCTGCTTGAAACGGGTGTGGTCGATCAACACGTCGCAATCGCTGTGTTCATCCAGATCGATTCGCCACGCCAGTTCATTCTGCCGTGCAAGGCCTTCGAAAACCCGGCACACCGACTCCACCAGCTCCCGAAGATTGGCGCGTTCAGGTGTCAGGGATAAATGTCCAGACTCAATACGGGCGATGTCCAGAATGTCACCGATCAGCGCCAATAATTGTTGTGCGGCACCGGATGCCACCTCAATGGCAAAGCGATCGGTGACGCCCTCGTCCGCACGTTTGAGGGCCAGTTCGAGCATGCCGATCAGGGCGTTCATCGGTGTGCGGATCTCATGACTCATGGTGGCCAGAAAAGTGGTTTTGGCGCGGTTGGCATCGTCCGCCTCGTTCTTGGCCTCCTGCAATTGCCGTAACCAGTGCTGGCGCTGACGGATTTGCCGGCGCTGCCAGGCGATCCAGCCCAGGGCGAGCAACAACAGGGCGCCAGCCACGGCAAACGCCTGAAGAATGCCTTGACGATGGCGTAGCCAATAGCTGTCATCCAGCACCACATCATTGCTCCAGCGGGCCACCAGATCGTCCATTTCCTGAGGCGAAATGCTCAACAACGCCTTGTTCAGAATCGAATGCAACTCCAGCGCGCCGCGGTGCGTGGCCAAGGCGATACGGGCGGGTTGGTCGCCGACGGTGCTGCTGACGCGCAGACGATCCGGGTAGTGCCGAGCGATCAGGTAACGGGCGACGATCAATGTACTGAGCGTCGCATCAGCCTGCCCCTTGATCACCCGTTCCATGCCCTCGGCCGGGCTTTGCACTTCGACCAGGCGCACCTGCGGCGCCCGGACCTGCAGGAACCCGAACAACGGATGACCACGATAAATCGCCAGGCGTTTACCGGCCAGATCGTCCAGCGTCCTTGGGCTGCCCGTCGTCGTTGCACTGACCAGCACAAATGGATTGCTGAGGTAGGCGCGGGTAAACAGCAATGCATCTTCACGCTCGGTACTGGGAGTGACCACAGGCAACAGGTCGATTTCGCCGTCCTGGAGTTGCTCAATCTGCCGGTCCAGTGAGTGGCCGCGTTGCACCTGAAAGGTCAAACCGCTGCGCTGGCTGATCAGCGTCAGCAACTGCGCCGTCAACCCGTTGAACCGGCCTTGGGCATCGTAGAACGTCAGCGGGGCAAAGTTATCGATCGCACCGACAGTGACCGTCGAATGCCGGTCCAGCCAGCGTTGTTCACTGGGGCTCAAACGCACCTGTTCCTGACCCGCCGCATTAGCCCTGCCGGCACTCCAGCGCACTTCGATGACCACGCGCTGTTCCATCGGAATCGCCGCCAGAGCCTCGTCGATGATGCTTTTGAGACGCGGATTGTCCTTCGCCAAAGCAAAGCCGAACGGATTGGCATCCAGACCGGAAGGCCCCGCCAAATGAACATTGTTGAGGTAGTTATTGTTGATCAGATAATTGGCGCTGATGAGGTCTCCGAGGTACACATCGTCTGGGCCCGAACGCTACCGCTCCGAGCGCATCGAGTGCCGAGGGATAGAGTTGCAAACTTGCATCGGGATAAAAATCTTCAACGGTCTGCGCCTGCAAATAGTCTTCGACCATGGCGATGCGTTTGCCGGCAAGGTCGACGGGCATTCGCTCGTTCAGTCGGGTGACCAGCATGGGCTGATCTTCGGCATAGGCTCGGGACCGGGTTAGCGCGGGGTCGGCCGCTTCGAAGTTGTTCGAGGTTCCAAGCAGATCCAGCTCATGGCGTTTGAGGGCGTCCATGGCGGCCTCACGAGTGGCATAACGCAGCACGTCGATTTTGACATGCAGCAGTTGCCCCAGCAGCTCGGCGTAATCGGCCGTGATGCCCTCCAGTTCATCGCGGTGGCGCGTCACTTCGAACGGCGGGTAATCCGCCCCCGTTACACCCAGGCGCAGGGCTCGTTTATCGCGTAGCCATTGCCAGTCCTTTTCATCCAGCTTGACCTCAAAGCCCTCCACGGTGGAGCGCCCCAGCAGATGCAACCGCTGAGGCTGGTCGGCCAGTGCCGCTGAAACGTGCGGCACAAGGCTCAACATCAAGGCCAACAGGACGATGTGCACGGTCGGTTTCATTCAGATCAGATGATTGCGCTTGGCGAAGTCCCGCAGGTGCACCGCCGCGTTCACGCCGAGCTTTTCGATCAAGCGGGTCTTGTAGGTGCTGACGGTCTTGTGACTCAGGTGCATAAGCTCGGCGATGGCCTTGTTACTCTTACCCCGGGCCAGGTATTGCAGGATGGTCAGTTCGCGGTTGGAGAGCTTGTCGATCATCTGTTTTTCGCTGCGTTGCTGGGCGTCCTGCGATCCCGAAGGCAGCCGCGCAAAATAGGTATAACCGGTCATGACCGCATGCACGGCTTTGTGCAATTGGCTCAGGTCGTTGGTCTTGGCGACATACGCCATGGCTCCGGCGCGCATGCAACGCTCCTGAAAAAACAGTGGGTCCAGAGATGTGAAAACCAGTACCAGACATGACCAGTCACTGGCCCTGATCCGTTCCAGCAGCTCCAATCCATCGCCGCCAGGCATGACCAGATCGAGTACTACCAGATTGAATGAATGTTCGTGGAGTAGCGATATCGCCTCGCTACCGCTGGACGCCTCAGAAATTCGTTTGAACCCTTCCAGCTCAAGTACAAGTCTGACTGCGGCGCGTACCACCGGATGATCGTCCACAAGCAGCACTTTCTTCATGGAGAAATCCTGTCCAAATACCCGATGATTGCGCCACGACTGCACTCCGGATGATGACGGACCGGACGCAACGGCTGCGCTAAGACTTTTGCATGACGAACAGGAAGAAGGGACCTGTCAGAAATGATAGTTCCGACGAGCGGCAACCCAGAATCAAGCCATTTGATGCTGATATCGTGCAGGCACGGGGGACTGTTCAACTTCACACGCAGGCGGATCGATGAGTGCCATCAGCCGTTGAATGGACACCAGATCAGGCCGCGCCCCGTGGCTCACCTGAACCTTTTGTTGAACCTTGTGTTTAACACCGGCGGCCGGGATCGGCGACAACTGTGCCGGCCGGCCATCGTAGATCAAGGCGTGGTGAACCTGGCCGTTATCGAGGAAGAACCCGAGCAGGTTCAATGCCCCATCCGCCAGCGACGCGTTGATGACCACCAGATCAAATGGCTCGCTGGCGTACTCGATGAGGGTCAGCATCTCCACAAGGCTTTGTACCGGGGCCACCCGGTAATAACCGAGCTGATTGAACAGCCGCTCGGTTTTCATCCGGTGAAAATGCTGTTCGTCGGCGATCAGGATACGCAAGGTTTTGTTGATCATCGCGTGCCTCCAGGTCAATCAATGACTGATGAGTGAGGCGGCAAGGCTACGCAAGACCGAGGAAGCGTTCTGTAGGACGTTTCCTAAAAACTGCGCCATTTATCCCTTCAGTACATGGCCCTCGGAACGGGTCGGGTTTCGCCGCGCTGTTGCAGCGCGGGATTCTTCAGGAGGGTTCAGGATTCTGGATTTGTGGTGCTTTTGAGGGCGCTATCGCGGGCAAGCCCGCTCCCACAGGGATCTTCAGTGAACATAGATTTGGTGACTGAAGATCAAACTGTGGGAGCGGGCTTGCCCGCGATAGCGGCCTGGCAGGTGCAGAAGATTTAGCTGGCAGTCGCCAACAATACATCCATCACCGACCGCCCATGCCCACGCGACTTGCCATGGTCATACAGCGAGCCGGCAATTTCATCGGCGCGGATCGGCAGGATCGACAGCAAGGTGTCGCTCAAGCCGTGGCTGGCCTGGCAGAAGCCCTGCATGTAGATGCCGGCCTTGCAACGCTCGTCGGTGATCAGTTTGTAGTGGCGATCGACCTCGAAATCGCCCAGGTACTGTTCCAGCGGCGCCAGCAATTTGCGGTGCATCTGGCGCTCGTAACCGGTGGCCAGCACCACGGCGTCGTAGCAGCGAACCGTGACTTCTCCAGTGGCGTTGTTGCGCGTCGCCAGCTCGATACCGCGCTCGGTAGCGGTGGCTTTTTCGACGGTGGTCAGGGTACGGAACGCATGGCGCGCGATGCCCGAGACTTTCTGCCGGTAGAAGATGCCGTAGATGCGTTCGATCAGGTCGATGTCCACCACCGAATAGTTGGTGTTGTGGTACTCGTTGACCAGGCGCTCGCGTTCGCTGCTGGCCTGCTGGAACACCAGGTCGGTGAACTCCGGCGAAAACACTTCGTTGACGAAAGGGCTGTCATCGGCCGGCTTCAGGGCCGAGCCACGCAGGATCATGTCCACCTGCACCGACGGGAAGCTGTCGTTCAGGTCGATGAAGGCTTCCGCCGCACTCTGCCCGCCGCCGATGATCGCAATATTCATCGGTTGGTTGTTCACGCACGGCTGCTTGGCCATGCGCTCCAGGTACTGGGAATGATGGAACACCCGGCTCTCATCCTTGAGTGCCTTGAACGCTTCGGGAATGCGCGGTGTACCGCCGGCGCTGACCACTACCGAACGGGTGGTGCGCACATGCTGCTGACCATGCGTATCACGCGAGATCACTCGCAGTGCTTCGACCTGCTGGTGGTGCAGCACTGGCTCGATGGCCAACACTTCCTCGCCATAGCGGCTCTGCTCGGTAAATTGCCCGGCGACCCAGCGCAGGTAGTCGTTGTACTCCATGCGGCACGGATAGAAGGTGCCAAGGTTGATGAAGTCCACCAGACGACCGTGGTGCTTGAGGTAATTGACGAAAGAATACGGGCTGGTCGGGTTACGCAGCGTCACTAGGTCCTTGAGAAAGGAAATCTGCAGTTCGCTCTGGGTAACCAGGGTGTTGCCGTGCCAGCGGTAGTCCGTCTGCTTGTCGAGAAACAGCACATCCAGCTCGCCCTGGCTCGGCCCGCGCTCTTGCAGGGCGATGGCCAGCGCCAGGTTCGAAGGGCCGAAACCGACGCCGATCAGGTCGTGAACGATGGGCGATGCAATTGCCTGTGTCATTTCCAGTGTCCTCTGGATGAACCCCGGACCAGCGGGGATAAAGCCTGGGTGACCTGACCGGCCTTGTGCGGCAGCAGATCGTCTGTTGAATAGGAACGAGGACAATGAAAAAAAATTTAACGAGGCTTGATTAAACGGTGGCGATCAATGGGCGTCCCACTGGCGCATGCGCACCCGGCAATGCTTCATGGCATTGACGATGTGCTTTTCCACCAACGCCCGGGAAATACCCAGGCGCTCGGCGATTTGCGGGTGCGACAAGCCGTCGATCTTGCGCAAAAGAAAACTCTCGCGACACAGCTTTGGCAACTCCGCCAATGCGCGCTGAAGCATGTCCAGACGCTGGCCGTGATCAAGGCTGTTGTGGGGGGATGGCGTGAAGTAGCGTTCTTCGCTGTCGAGCACGTCCAGGGATTCGACCTGCCGCAAGGCATTGCGTCGGTGGTCGTCGATCACCAGATTGAGCGCTGTGCGATAAAGAAACGCCCGGGGTTGTTCGATCGGCGTGTCACTGGAACGCTCCAGCACCCGCAGATAAGCGTCATGCACCACATCTTCAGCCACCTGACGGTTGCCGAGCTTGGCGTTCAGGAAATACACCAGCTCGCGATAGTAGTTTTCCAACATGACTCCCAGTCCTTGAGCCAGATCTGCGCCATAAAAGAGATGGCGGCACGATGATGGCAGCGCGCAAGAGGCGTAATTTATAGTAATTCTCATATAGATTTAAAGCACTGGATCCATTTACTTGAGAAATAACCTCATTTGTCGACCTGTAACGCCATGTCTCAAGGCTTAAATTCTGCTCCGGGGTTCTCGTTTACAGGACAGCTTCCCGTGTCTGTCGGTCCACCGACAGCGTTCAGCGGCGCCGGTCACTGCCGCGCACGCCGAGCGACGGGCCGATTTTTACCGGCTGGAACCCCGCATGAAACGTCCCCGCCCTACCCGACGCGCCCTGTTTGTCGCTCTGTGCCTGATCCCCGCCGCAGCCCTGGCCGCCTGGCAAGTGATCCCGCCGGGGCGTGAAAAACTTGCCACCGCCACCGTGACCCGCGCCGATATCGAAAACAGCGTGACCGCCCTCGGCACCCTGCAACCGCGACGTTATGTCGACGTCGGCGCCCAGGCGTCCGGGCAGATCCAGAAGATTCATGTCGAGGCCGGCGATCAAGTCAAGGAAGGCCAATTGCTGGTGGAGATCGATCCCTCGACCCAGAAAGCCAAACTCGACGCCGGGCGCTTTTCCATCGACAACCTCAAGGCCCAGTTGCAAGAGCAGCGCGCCCAGCACGACCTGGCGCAACAAAAGTATCAGCGCCAACAGAACCTCAAGGCTGGCGGCGCGACCCGCGAAGAAGATGTGCAGACCGCCCGCGCCGAAGTCCGGGCGAGACAAGCGCGCATCGATATGTTCGAGGCGCAGATTCGTCAAGCCCAGGCAAGCTTGCGCAGCGATGAAGCGGAGCTTGGTTACACACGGATCTACGCGCCGATGTCCGGCACGGTGGTCGCCGTCGGTGCCCGGGAAGGCCAGACGCTCAATGCCCAACAACAGACGCCGCTGATATTGCGCATTGCAAGGTTGTCACCGATGACCGTATGGGCCGAAGTTTCCGAGGCCGATATCGGCCAGGTCAAACCCGGCATGACCGCCTGGTTCACCACCCTCAGCGGTGGCAGCCGGCGTTGGAGCAGCACCGTGCGGCAGATTTTGCCGGTGCCGCCGCGCCCGCTCGAACAGACGCAGGGCAGCCCCACCAGCGGTCGCAGCGGCAGCGAACGGGTGGTGCTTTATACCGTGCTGCTGGATGTCGACAACGCCGACAACGCCTTGATGACCGACATGACCGCCCAGGTATTTTTCGTCGCCCAGCAAGCGCAGAACGTGCTGACGGTGCCCACCGCGGCCCTGCACAACGGCACTGCGGCGGATCGACAGATCGCGCAAGTGGTGGCGGCCAACGGCGAGGTTCAGCGCCGCGAGGTTCGCACCGGGATCAGCGACCGGTTACGCACGCAAATTCTCGAGGGGTTGGCGGAAGGCGATCACGTGCTGAGCGCCCCGCTCACCGGCAGCGGAGGCTGAATGCAAACGCCCCTGATTGACCTGCGACAGATCCGCAAAGCCTACGGCGGTGGCGACAGCCCCGTGGTGGAAGTGCTGCGCGGCATCGACCTGTCGATCCATGCCGGCGAATTTGTCGCCATCGTCGGCGCTTCCGGTTCCGGCAAATCGACCCTGATGAACATCCTCGGCTGCCTCGACCGCCCCACCAGCGGCGACTACCTGTTCGCCGGAGAAAACGTCGCCGGCCTGGGCAGTGACGAACTGGCGTGGCTACGGCGCGAGGCCTTTGGCTTCGTGTTCCAGGGTTACCACCTGATCCCGTCCGGATCGGCCCAGGAAAACGTCGAAATGCCCGCCATTTATGCCGGCACCCCGGCGGACGAACGCCATGCCCGCGCGGCGGCCCTGCTCGAGCGCCTCGGCCTGGGTTCGCGCACCGGCAACCGTCCGCATCAGCTTTCCGGTGGTCAGCAGCAACGGGTGTCGATCGCCCGCGCCTTGATGAACGGCGGCCACATCATTCTCGCCGACGAACCCACTGGCGCCCTCGACAGCCACAGCGGCGCCGAAGTCATGAGCCTGCTCGACGAACTGGCCAGTCAGGGGCACGTGGTGATCCTGATCACCCACGACCGCGAAGTGGCCAAGCGTGCCAACCGGGTCATCGAAATCCGCGACGGCCTGATCATCAGCGACACCGCCACCAATCCCTCGGCCGCACCGCGCACGGCCCGTCCCGGCGCGCTGCAAGCCGTGGACCTGCGCCAGCGCCTGAGCGCCGGCAGCGAGCCCAATGGCGTCTGGAAAGGCGAACTGCTGGACGCGGTTCAGGCGGCGTGGCGCGTGATGTGGATCAACCGCTTCCGCACCGCGTTGACGCTGCTGGGGATTGTCATTGGCGTTGCGTCGGTGGTGGTGATGCTGGCGGTGGGCGAAGGCAGCAAGCGGCAGGTGATGGCGCAGATGGGCGCCTTCGGCTCCAACATCATTTACCTCAGCGGCGCCGCGCCCAATCCGCGTACGCCGCCCGGGATCATTACCCTCAACGACGTCGCCGCGCTCGCCAACCTGCCCCAGGTGCAGCGGATCATGCCGGTCAACGGCTCGACGGCCGGCGTGCGTTTCGGCAACGCCGATCACACCGCTTATGTGGGCGGCAACGACACTAACTTCCCGAGCATTTTCAATTGGCCGGTGGTTCAGGGCAGCTATTTCACCCAGGCCGATGAAGACAGCGCCGCCGCCGTTGCGGTGATCGGCCACAAGGTTCGAGAGAAGCTGTTCAAAGACCTGGCCGACCCGATTGGCCAGTACATCCTGATCGAAAACGTGCCGTTCCAGGTGCTCGGCGTGCTGGCCGAAAAAGGCTCCAGTTCCGGCGACTCCGACAGCGACAACCGCATCGCCGTGCCCTACTCGGCCGCCAGCGTGCGGTTGTTTGGCAGTCGCAATCCTGAGTACGTGGTGATCGCCGCCAATGATGCACGCAAGGTCAAGGAAGCCGAGCAGGCGATCGAACAAACGATGCTGCGTGAGCACAAAGGCAAGCGCGATTTCGAACTGACCAACAACGCCGCCATGATCCAGGCCGAGGCCCGCACCCAAGGCACGCTGTCATTGATGCTCGGTTCGATTGCAGCTATTTCGTTATTGGTCGGCGGTATCGGCGTCATGAACATCATGCTGATGACCGTGCGTGAACGCACCCGGGAAATCGGTATTCGCATGGCCACCGGCGCCCGTCAGCGCGACATCCTGCGCCAGTTTCTCACCGAGGCGGTGATGCTCTCGGTGGTCGGCGGTGTCGCCGGGATCGGTCTGGCGCTTCTGGTCGGTGGCGTACTGCTGCTCGGCAATGTCGCGGTTGCGTTCCAGTTGTTCGCCGTGCTCGGCGCCTTCGGCTGTGCGCTGGTCACCGGTGTCGTCTTCGGCTTCATGCCTGCCCGCAAGGCTGCCCGGCTCGATCCGGTCACGGCCCTTACCAGTGAATGATCGACCTATGAAAGTGCCCCTGACCCTCCTGGCCGCCAGCCTGTTGCTGGCCGCCTGCAGTAACCCTGCACCGCGCCCCGACAGCGGCCTGCAACCACCCGCCGCCTGGCAATCGCCGAACACCGCCGCCGCGGCACACAGCAATCGGCAATGGTGGACGCAGTTCGGCAGCCCGCAACTCAATCGCCTGATCGAACAGGCCAGCGTGGGCAGCCACGATCTGGCCGCCGCCGTCGCCCGGGTGCGGCAGGCCCAGGCCAGCGCCACCATCGCCGGCGCCCCGCTGCTGCCCGAACTCAAGGCCGGCCTCAACGCCAATCGCCAACGCTTGCTGCACGGCAAGGGCTACAGTCAACTGGACGTCAGCCCTGATAATCGCTCGCTGAATTATTACGATGCGCAACTGAGCGCCAGTTACGAAATCGATTTCTGGGGCGGCAAACGGGCGGCCCGGGACAGTGCCCTGCTCGGTTTGCAGGCCAGCGAGTTCGATCGGGCCACCGTGGAACTGACCTTGCAAAGCGGCGTGGCCAACAGCTACACCCAGGCCTTGTCGTTGCGTGAACAGCAACGGATCGCCGAGCTGAACCTGGCCAACGCCCAAAACGTTTTGCGATTGGTGCAGACTCGCTACGACGCCGGCAGCGCCACCGCGCTGGAACTGGCGCAGCAAAAAAGCCTGGAGGCCGAACAGCAACGCAAACTGCCACTTGTGCAACAGCAGGCCCGGGAAGCGCGGATCACCCTCGCCGCCCTGCTCGGCCAACCGGTGCAGGCACTGACGCTGACGGAGCAGCCGTTCGATCAATTGCATTGGCCAGAGATCGCCAGCGGCGTGCCCAGTGAGTTGTTGAGCCGTCGCCCGGACATCGCCAGCGCCGAGGCCAAACTCGCCGCCGCCCGAGCCGATGTGACCGTCGCCCGCGCGGCGATGCTGCCCAAGCTGACGCTCACCGCCAGCCTGGGCACCGGCGCCGACCTGGCCTCGGATCTGTTGCGCACGACTTTTTACAACCTGTCCTCGGGGCTGGTGGCGCCGGTCTTCAACAATGGTCGCCTCAGCGCCGAGCGCGACAAGGCCACGGCGCGCCAACAGGAACTGCTGGAAACCTATCGCGGGGCAATCATCAATGGCTTCGCCGATGTGGAAAAAGCCCTCAACAGCATTCACGGGCTGGACGAACAACGTCAGTGGCAAGGGGAGGAACTGAGCCAGGCACAGAGCGCTTTCGACATCGCCCAGAGCCGTTACCAGGCCGGCGCCGAAGACCTGCTCACGGTGCTGCAAACCCAGCGCACGCTGTATGCCGCCCAGGATCTGAATGTGCAGCTGAGATTGTCGCGGTTGCAGGCCAGTATTGCGCTGTACAAGGCGTTGGGTGGGGGGTGGCAAATCCTCTAGCTCGGCGTGAGCATTGAGATCGCTATCGCGAGCAGGCTCGCTCCCACCTTAATCCTGCGTGCACACAAACATTGTGTTCAGCCCGGATCCTGTGGGAGCGAGCCTGCTCGCGATGAACGATAACGCGGTCTATCTGATCAAACCGGCCATCCCTTGACCTTCAAATGCCGCGCATACCACGGCCGTCGCGGCACTTTGCGCAACAGGTCACTGATGTTGTCTTCATCGCCAAAGGTGATGCGCAACGCCAGCTTCATGGTTTCGGGGTCCATTTCCACCGAACGTCCCGTTTGCAGACCCGGGGTCGTGCTGCATCCGTGGGTGTCCGGCCCAAGCCACGGATCGCCCACTTCCACCCAACGCCCCGGCGCAAACCACGGCACGCCGTTGACCTCCAGGCGGCTCAGTTCGCCCGGGTGAAAACGCTCATGGGCGCGGAACCAGTCTTCGATGCGATCGTCGATCCAGCCGTGGAAACGCCAGAACACCGGGTTGACGTGGGACGAAAACGGATCGCCGAGAAAATCGTTTTCCGGGGCATACCAGCGCGCCGCGAAGTCGGCCTGATCCCGAGCCATCGGCACTGGTATCTCGTTGGACGGATCCCGAGCCACCGAGGCCCAGCGCATGTGCAGCCAGTCGTGCAGGCCCAGCTCGACCTCCGAGCCGAACTGGCCGAGGGTCAGTTTCGACAGGTAACGCGGATCCCGGTACTGCGACTCCCAGACCTGGAAGTTGCTGTGATAGGTCTCTGCGGCTTTGATATCGCTAACCCACTTGGTGTATTCGTCATCGCCCTCGGTCAACCAGGTCGGCGGCAAGGCATTGCCATCGTGATTGTCGAAATAGCGCGCGAAGCCTTGGCGATCACGCTCGAGTTCCGGTTGCGGCAGGGGGAACGCCGGCCATGAAGGCAAATCCTGCATGGACCGGGCGATGCCGAGCATGTGTCGATGCATGAAGAAAAAATCGACACCCGAACCGTTGCGGTCCTTGCGCGGCCCACGGGCATCACGCTCCTTGTCCCGTGGGCCGGGTTGCCAGCCGATACCGCGCAACGCCTCGCGTTTTTTCTCCGAGAGCTTGTGCCATTTGTCCCGGGACGCGTGCCAGAGCTGATGAAACAATCGATGCTCGGGGGATACCAGCCACGCCAGAAATGTCGGGTTGAGGGCGGTTCGCTCCCGCGCTTCGGGAAACCGGCGCTTGATGGCGATAAAGCGATTGTCGAGTTCGGGCACGCCCAACGGGCGATTCAGGCTCAGCACCTGGCCGCTGAACGTGCCGCTGCCGGCGTTGCCGAACGCCGCCCAGACCTCGTCGAGTTTGGCCTTGAACTCATAAACCGGCGCCACCAGCGGGGCGTCAGTGCGCATCAACCGCCAGTACAGTTCAGCGCCAGTGGCCGGTGCCAGATCGCCGATGACCTGATAGCACGGCAGGCCTTCCCCGCGCAGGTGAGTGCCGGTATCCAGACAACCGCGCAACCCTCGCCCGCGATGAGCGATGTCGAGAAACAGCTCCAGCCCGTCCTGCGGCAAGCCCTCAAGCCCGGCATCGCTGCCGACAAAACGAATGTCCCAGATTCCGCGCAAGCTGTCCGCCAGTTGCTGCCCGGCGGTGCTCGCCAGGTCGACCGTGGCCTCCCCCGGCGTGATCGGTTCCTTTTCCCGGGTCAGCTCACGATGTGCATAAAAAGCGGCAGGCACCGCAGCGCTCGTGAGCGCCAGGCCCGCCATGAACCAGCGTCGAGAAATCGTCATTGCCCTACCTGTGTCAGCCTTGAAGCAGGCTTTATCCAAGCTAGAACGTTTGTTGCCCCGACAAATTTATGCGATCCCCTGCAGGAACTGCCGAAGGCTGCGATCTTTTGATCTTCATCTTGGGCGCCCCCGAAAAGATCGCAGGCTGCGCCAGCTCCTACATTTGAAAGGCGATCTTTTCGGGGCCATCTAAATTCCTGTGCCGGTCACTCGTTCTTCCCAGATAGCAAAGGCCCCTGCGCCTGCAACTCAACGGCGAACCTGACTGAGATGGCGATGACAAAAACACGTTCGAAAAAGGCCCTGTACCTCGGCCTGCCACTGGCCTTGGCCATCAGTGCCGGCGCAGGCTGGCTGGTCTGGGATTACGGGTTCAAGGACAACCCCGGCTACCCGGTCAAGGTCATGAAACAGGCCACCGAACTGCAGGGGCGGATCCTTTCCTTCGACAGCCACATCACCGTCCCCCTGAGTTTCGGCGCCCACGGCAACGAGGCCGACAAGGACGGTTCCGGCCAGTTCGACCTGATCAAGGCCAACCGTGGCCGACTGTCCGGCGCGGCCCTGACGGTCTTCGGCTGGCCGGAAATGTGGAACGGCCCGAACGCCCCGCACCGGCCCACCGACGGTTTCGTCGAAGAAGCGCGCAACCAGCAGGAAGTGCGCTACAAAATCATCTCCGGGCTGGTGCGCGATTTCCCCAATCAGGTCGGCATCGCCTACACCCCCGACGACTTCCGACGCCTGCACGGCGAAGGCAAGTTTGCGATTTTCATCAGCATGCTCAACGCCTACCCGCTGGGCAATGACCTGAGCAAACTGGACCTGTGGGCCGCTCGCGGCATGCGCATGTTCGGTTTCAGCTACATCGGCAACAACAGCTGGGCCGATTCGTCACGACCGCTGCCGTTTTTCAACGACTCCCCCGATGCCCTCGACGGGTTGTCGGACATCGGCAAACAGGCGGTGCAACGCCTCAACGATCTGGGCGTGATCATTGATGTGTCGCAGATGTCGACCAAAGGCCTGGAACAAGTGGCGCAACTGAGCCGCACGCCGATGGTGGCCTCGCACTCGGCACCACGGGCCTCGGTGGACATCCCGCGCAACCTCAGCGACAAAGAGTTGCAGCTGATCAAGAACAGCGGCGGCGTGGTGCAGGTGGTCGGTTTCTCGCAATACCTCAAACCGCTGACCCAAGGCACACAGGACAAACTCAACGCCCTGCGCGCGCGTTTCGATTTGCCGCCATTGCCCAACCTGGCGATGGCATTGATGCCGGGTGATCCGATCATCACCGCCTGGTCCGAACAGAAGCTCGGTCAATACGCCAGTGGTCTGTATGCCATTCTCGAAGAAGAACCCAAGGCCACGCTCAAGGACCTCGGCGACGCCATCGATTACACCGTGCGCAAGGTCGGCATCGACCACGTCGGCATCGCCTCGGACTTCAACGATGGCGGCGGCATCAAGGGCTGGGAAAATGTCGGCGAAATCCGCAACGTCACCGCCGAATTGATCCAGCGCGGTTATTCCGAAGCCGATATCGCCAAGCTCTGGGGCGGCAACTTCCTGCGGGTCTGGGAACAGGTGCAAAAAGCCGCGAAACCCACGCTGATTTCTCGCCAGGAACCGCTCGAGCCATGAGTGACCGTCGGACCTTTCTGAAACAGGCCGGGGTCCTCGCCGCCGGTCTCCCGTTGGCTGCCAGCCTCGGTTCCCCGGTCGCCGCCGGGCAATCGCAAACCCTGCCCCGGGAAAAATGGGCGCAGTTGCGTCAGTTGTTCGACCAGGACCCGAACTACATCCACTTCGCCAATTTTCTGGTGACCTCACACCCCAAACCCGTGCGCGAGGCCATCGCCCGTCACCGCGCCGCGCTGGACCTGAATCCCGGGCTGGCCATGGACTGGGACCTGGGCGTGACCCACCAGCGCGAAGAAAACGTGCGGCTCTGGGCCGGTCGGTATTTGCAGGCCAAGCCGACACAGATCGCCCTCACCGGCAGCACCACCGAAGGCCTGGCGATGATTTATGGCGGCGTGCACGTGCGCCCCGATCAGGAAATCCTCACCACGGTTCACGAGCACTATTCCACGAACAACATCCTGCATTTTCGCAACCGGCGCGATGGCACCCGAGTGCGCAAGATTCAATTGTTCGAGCAGCCACAATCGATCTCGGCCGATCAGGTGCTGGCGACCATCAACCGCAACATCCGCCCCGAAACCCGCGTACTGGGCATGACCTGGGTGCACTCGGGCAGTGGCGTGAAGCTGCCGATCAGCGACATCGCCGGCCTCGTCGATGAACACAATCGCCAGCGCGACGACCAGGACCGGATCGTTTACGTGGTCGATGGCGTGCACGGTTTCGGCGTCGAAGACCTGAGTTTCCCGGCGATGAACTGCGACTTTTTCATTGCCGGCACCCACAAATGGATGTTCGGCCCCCGCGGCACCGGCATCGTTTGCAGCCGCAGCGAAGAGCTGAAATACGTCAGCCCGAGCGTGCCGACCTTCTCCGAAGCCACGACCTTTTCCACCACCATGTCCCCGGGCGGCTATCACGCCTTCGAACATCGCTGGGCCGTGGACGAAGCGTTCAAGTTGCACCTGGAACTGGGCAAGGCCGACGTCCAGGCGCGCATCCATCAGCTCAACAGCTACCTGAAACAGCGATTGCTGGAGCAGCCGGGCGTGGAGCTTGTCACCCCGGTCGATCCGAGGTTTTCGGCGGGGTTCAGCTTCTTCCGGGTCAAGGGTCAGGATTGTGATGCCGTGGCCGCGCACCTGATGCAAAACCGCATCGTCAGTGATGCGGTCAACCGCGACGTCGGCCCGGTGATCCGCACCGCGCCCGGCCTGCTCAATACCGAAGCCGAGGTGGACCGTTTGATCGACGTGCTGCGCAAGAAGCGCTCCGCGTGAACCTTCGCTGCGAGGCACCGTTTTCCTTTAACCGAGACGACTTATGAAAACGCCCCACACACCCTCTTCCCTGCGAACCCTATCGGCCCTGGCATTGACCGCACTGCTCGCCAGCCTGCTGCCCGGCACTGCCCAGGCCGCAAGCCCGCCAACTCCCGGCAAGGTGTTCAAGGACTGCAAGGACTGTCCGGAAATGGTCGTGCTGCCCGCCGGCCGCTACACCATGGGCACGCCAGCGGATGAAGTCGGCCACCAGCCCGATGAAGGTCCGCTGCATGAAGTGACGTTCACCCGCCCTTTCGCCATCAGCCGCTTCCAGGTACTGGCCGGCGAATGGGACGCGTACGTGCGCGCCACCGGCAACACCCCCGCCGACTTCGATGATCGCCCGGGACGTCGCTGCACCGCCGGCAAACCCAGTTTCAAACAGACCGCGCGCCACCCGGCCGTGTGCATGAACGTGGCCGAAGCCGAGGGCTACATCGCCTGGCTGTCGGAGAAAACCGGTCATGCCTATCGCATGCCCAGCGAGTCGATCCGCGAGTACGCCGCCCGTGCCGGCAGCACCGGGGCTTTCCCTTTTGCGTTCGATGAAGGCGCCGATTACCAGATCTCGAAAAACGCCAACACCTACGGTGCCGCCGACGGCTACAACTTCACCTCCCCGGCCGGCACTTTCCCGGCCAACGCCTTTGGGGTGTTCGACATGCACGGCAACGTTTATGAGTGGGTCGCCGACTGCTACCGCGAAGACTATGTCGGCGTGCCCAGCGACGGCAGCCCGTGGCTGGAGCAGAACTGCAAACGCCAGGTGATGCGCGGCAACGACTGGGGCGAAGCACCGGTGTTTTCCCGCTCCGGCAATCGCAACAGCAGTCTGCCCACCAGCAGCGGCGACTGGCTGGGGTTTCGCGTCGTGCGTGAGCTCTGAATCCTTTGTGGTGAGGGGCTTGCCCTTGTGGGAGCGAGCCTGCTCGCGATGACGGCGGCACCTTCAACATCAATGTTGCCTGACCCACCGCTATCGCGAGCAGGCTCGCTCCCACAAGTTTGCAAGCCACCTCACCACAGGTCTTGTGACTGACCGCCAATTCCCGTCCGCGATCCTTTAAATAAAGCCCCCGACCATTCGTTTTCCTTAAGTACCGGCACTCCCTCCGCACCGAAGCAGGAATCCTCCATGACCAAGCCAACGCGTGGGGCGATCAACGAATTGTTCGCCCTGCTCAAGCCCTTCCGCCTGATTATCTCTGTGTCCATCGTGCTCGGCATGATCGGTGGCCTGAGCGTCACCGTGTTGCTGGCGACCATCAACAATGCCCTGCATTCCGCTGACGGCCTGACCCGCACCGTGGTGATGATTTTTGCCGGGCTGTGCATGCTGGCGCTGCTGACCACGATTGTGTCCGACATCGGCACCAACTACGTCGGCCAGCACATCATCGCCAAGCTGCGCAAAGAGCTGGGGGAAAAAGTGCTGTCGGCGCCGATCGACCAGATCGAGCGCTACCGCAGCCACCGATTGATCCCGGTGCTGACCCACGACGTGGACACCATCAGCGATTTCGCCTTCGCCTTCGCGCCGTTGGCGATTTCCCTGACCGTGACCCTGGGGTGCCTCGGCTACCTGGCCATGCTGTCGTGGCCGATGTTTCTGATGATGCTGGTGGCCATCGCCATCGGCACCACCCTCCAGGCCATTGCCCGGGCCAAAGGCATGCGCGGTTTCTACGCGGCGCGAGACTGCGAAGACGAGCTGCAAAAGCACTATAACGCCATCGCCGAAGGGGCCAAGGAACTGCGCATCCACCGCCCGCGGCGTCAGCGGATGTTCGTGTCCGGCATCCAGAAAACCGCCGAGAAAATCTGTGATACGCAGATCCGCTCGATCAATACCTTCGTCATTGCCAAGTCGTTCGGCTCGATGCTGTTCTTCGTGGTCATCGGCCTGGCGCTGGCCCTGCAATCGTTCTGGCCCAGTGCCGACAAGGCCGTGATGAGCGGTTTTGTGTTGGTGCTGCTGTACATGAAAGGCCCGCTGGAACACCTGGTCAGCACGCTGCCGATTATCAGCCGGGCGCAGATTGCATTTCGCCGGATCGCCGAGCTCAGCGAACAGTTTTCCTCCCCGGAACCGCACCTGCTGCTGGAGGATCAGGGCCACACATCCGGGCCGGTCCACAGCCTGGAACTGAGCAACGTGCGTTACGCTTTCCCGCCGGTGGAAGGCAGCGAGCCCTTCCGCCTCGGCCCGGTCAACCTGCGCATCGAGCAAGGCGACATCGTGTTCATCGTGGGTGAAAACGGCTGTGGCAAAACCACGCTGATCAAACTTTTGCTGGGTCTTTATGCGCCCACCGAAGGCGAAATCCGCGTGAACGACCAGGCGATCACCGCCCTCAATCGCGATGACTACCGGCAGAATTTCACCACGGTATTTGCTGACTATTACCTGTTCGATGACCTGATTCAGGGCGACCGACAAGTGCCGCAGGATGCCACGCGCTACCTCGAACGTTTGGAGATCGCACACAAGGTCAGCGTGCGCGACGGCGCGTTCAGCACCACCGACCTTTCCACCGGTCAGCGCAAACGCCTGGCGCTGGTCAATGCCTGGCTCGAAGAACGGCCGGTGCTGGTGTTCGACGAATGGGCGGCCGATCAGGACCCGACCTTCCGGCGCATTTTCTACACCGAACTGCTGCCCGACCTGAAGCGTCTGGGCAAGACCATCATCGTCATCTCCCACGATGACCGCTACTTCGACGTGGCCGATCAACTGGTGCGCATGGAGGCCGGCAAGGTCAAAAGCGAACTGCAGCTCGCGTAATCGATCAGGCCGTGGCCGGTCGGAAAAAATAATTTTTTCCGGTTTGCCGCGGCCTCCTCGTCTTAATGAGATGAATAAGAACCATTACCAACTATACCTGCCAAGGTCTTAACCTCATGTCCGCATCCCGTTTCATGCTTCGACCTCTGACCCGCGCCCTGTTAATGAGCAGCACGACCCGCTCGCGCATGACGTCCACCGGCCTCGGCCTGGCGATGACCCTGGCCATGACGCCTTATGTCCAGGCCCAGGAATGGACCCTGAACATCCCGGCCCAGCCATTGGCTCAGGCGCTGCAGACCCTCGGTCAACAGACCAATCTGCAAATCATCTACAGCCCCGAGAGCATTCAGAACCTGCGGTCCAGTGCCCTCAACGGCCGCTATCAGGAAGATGATTCGCTCAATGCGCTGCTCAAGGGCACCGGGATCCGTCATCAGCGCGACGGCAACACGGTCACCCTGCTGGCGCCGGCCACCGGCAACGCGATGGAACTGGCACCGACCAGCATCAACGGTCAGCGGTTGGGCGCGACCACCGAAGGCAGCAACTCCTACACCACCGGCGCGGTGACCATTGGCAAGGGCGAGCATTCGCTCAGGGAAACCCCGCAGTCGATCACCGTCATCACGCGCAAGATGCTCGATGACCAGAACCTGAACACCATCGAACAGGTCATGGAAAAGACCCCGGGCATCACCGTTTACGACTCGCCCATGGGCGGCAAGTATTTCTACTCCCGGGGTTTCCGCATGACCGGCCAGTACCAGTACGACGGCGTGCCGCTGGACATCGGCAGCAGCTACGTGCAGGCCGATGCCTTCAACAGCGACATGGCGATCTATGATCGGGTCGAAGTGTTGCGCGGTGCGGCCGGGATGATGAAGGGGGCCGGAGGCACTGCCGGTGGAGTGAACTTCGTGCGCAAGCGCGGCCAGGACACCCCGCACACTCAACTGTCGTTGTCTGCCGGCACGTGGGACAACTACCGTGGCCAGGTCGACACCGGCGGCCCGCTGAACGACGCCGGCACCATCCGTGGCCGGGCCGTGGTGACCCAGCAGACCCGTCAGTATTTCTATGACGTGGCCGAACGCAGGGACCAGATCTACTACGGCGCGCTGGACTTTGACCTGAGCGACTACACCACCCTGGGCCTGGGCATGGCCTATGAAGACGTCGATGCCACTCCGTGCTGGGGCGGCTTGCCGCGCTACGCCGATGGCAGCGACCTGAAGCTCTCACGCTCCACGTGCCTGAACACCGCCTGGAACAACCAGCGCAGCAAGCGGGCCACCTACTTTGGCGACCTGAAACACGAGTTCAACGACAACTGGGCGCTGAAGGTCGCGGGGGTTTACTCGAAAAACACCCAGGACATGGAATACGCCTTCCCCAGCGGTTCGGTACCGGTTGGAGCCACCAGCACCAGTACCGCGATGATCGGCAGCATCTTTGATTACGATCAGGTCGACTACGGCCTCGACGCGTATGTGGACGGCAAGTTCGACGCATTCGGCCAAGAGCACGAGCTGATCGTCGGTGCCAACGCCAGCCGCTCCCACAAGGACGACTTCTACGCCGTGGCCCTCCTGCCTCAAACTCAGAATGTGCTGAACCCCAACCATCACCTGCCCCAGCCGGATGAAAGTTTTTACCTGGCCAACGCCTCCCGGGGTGGTCCGGTGGACATGCGGATCAAGCAATACGGCGTCTACTCCACGGCACGCCTGAAACTGGCCGATCCGCTGACCTTCGTCCTGGGCAGCCGCGTCAGCTGGTACAAGTCCGAAACCGACTCCGTCTCGTTCTGGCGCGGCGAAGGCACGCCGACAAGCTCCGAGGCCAAGGAAACCGGGCAAGTCACCCCGTTCGCCGCGCTGCTGTTCGACATCAACGACAACCTGACCGTCTACACCAGCTACGCGGATATCTTCACCCCGCAAGGCAACTACAAGACCATCAACGGTTCGACGCTCAAGCCATTGATCGGCCAGAGCTATGAACTGGGGATCAAGGGTGAATGGTTCGACGGTCGCCTGAACAGCGCCGTCAACCTGTTCCGCACCGTCCAGAAAGATGCAGCCCAGGATGACCCGGCCTGCCCGGACAGCAGCTGCTCGCTGAACTCCGGCAAAGTGCGCGCCCAGGGCTTCGAAGCTGAAGTCAGCGGTGAAGTCATCGACCGTCTGCAATTGCTCGCCGGCTACACCTATACCCAGACCAAGATTCTGGAAGACGCCGATATCAGTCTGGATGGTGTGTCGTATAACACCTATGTGCCGCGCCACTTGCTGCGCGTGTGGGGCGACTATGCGCTCAGCGGCCCACTGGAACGCGTCACCGTCGGTGCCGGCGTCAATGCTCAAAGCAGCAACTACCGCACCTCGCCGAGCAGCGGCAAGAACATCACCCAGGCAGGCTACGCCGTCTGGAACGGTCGCATCGGCTACCGCATCGACGACACCTGGTCCGTGGCACTGAACGGCAACAACCTGTTCGACAAGCGTTACTACGCCACCATCGGTTCCGAAGGTTGGGGTAACTTCTACGGTGAACCGCGCAACTTCGTGATGTCGGTCAAGGCTGACTTCTGATTGCAGCCTCAATGAAAACGCCCCGCAGTTGCGGGGCTTTTTTTAGACTCAGTGGCAGTGAACCGGGGGCTGGATAACTTCGATCCGCGAGGCTAGCGAAGAACCTGTGGCGAGGGAGCTTGCTCCCGCTCGGCTGCGCAGCAGTCGCAAAACCTGAGCGTGCGGTGTATCTGAAAAACCGTGACTGCCGGGTTTGGGGCCGCTTCGCAGCCCAGCGGGGGCAAGCCCCCTCGCCACAACAGCATGACCGCCTGCAAAGTTTTGCGGTGTTCTTTCGGGCCTCATCGCGAGCAGGCTCGCTCCCACATTTGATCTGAGGCGTTTGCAAAAAAATGGACTCACCGCAAGTCCCCTGTGGGAGCGAGCCTGCTCGCGATGAGGCCAGCCCATCCGCTACAAAACCCGAAACGAGACCGCTAAACAGGCACTGTTTAATCGACATCTCCAGACACTCACTCAGGCTACACATTCTTGCGCCGCTGCCTACGACTACGCCAGAATCCGCCGGCTTGTGCGCCTTGAGGCCGGGCTCTATCGTTTCCGGGTCGCTGACGAATCAGCGATCGGGTTTAGCAGCTCGGTAAATATCAAGGCACGCAGTGTCATCTCTCGATCAGCCGGCTACTTTTGCCTACGCTGGTCTGCGTTATGGTGACTGTGCGTGGGGCACTTCGGTGCGCCGGGTTCCTTGATCCCTGGTCTGCTAACCCGCGTACGGTCGCCACCCTTTCTCGTTTAGCAGCGACGTGTGGCGACTCCATTGATCAAGGAGTTTTACCATGTTCAAACCTACACCGAACCCACCGGAAACCGATCCAACATCCCCCTACGAATCCCTCGATTCCAAAAAACTCAACGAAGCCGCCGATCGCGCCCTCGATTACTACCTCAAACCGGACATTCCCAAAGACACCAAGCGAAAGCCCAGCACCATTTACCATGTCGGCACCGAGGTCGATAACGAAACCCTGCTGGTCAACGCCTGCGAAACCCTGGCATCAGCCAGCATGATGCTCAGCGAGTTCGCCGGGTTGATGGACATGCCACATCGCAACATGATGTTGGGGATTCAATCCGTGGTCATGCTTGGGGAGCTGGCCGTCAACCGGGTGCTGAATAACTTCGATCCGCGAGGCTAACGAAGAACCTGTGGCGAGGGAGCTTGCTCCCGCTCGGCTGCGCAGCAGTCGCAAAACCTGAGCGTGCGGTGTATCTGAAAAACCGTGACTGCCGGGTTTGGGGCCGCTTCGCAGCCCAGCGGGAGCAAGCTCCCTCGCCACAACAGCATGACCGCCTGCAAAGTTTTGCGGTGTTCTTTCGGGCCTCATCGCGAGCAGGCTCGCTCCCACAGGGGACCTGCGGTGAATCCATTTTTTTGCGAACGCCTCAGATCAAATGTGGGAGCGAGCCTGCTCGCGATGAGGCCAGCCCATCCACAACAAAACCCGAAGCGACGCTAAACAAGCACTGTTTAAACGACACTTCCAGATACTCACTCAGGCTACACATTCTTGCGCCGCTGCCTACGACTACGCCAGAATCCGCCGGCTTGTGCGTCTAAGGGCCGGGCTCTATCGTTTCCGGGTCGCTGAAAAACAGCGATCGGGTTTGGTAGCCCGCTGTCCCACATGACGCATAGCGTCACCTTATGCAGGTGCTTTTTCGGCATTTGTTTTGATGGTGGCCATGCGCAGGGCGCCCTCGGGCGCGCCGGTTTTTCCATGTGGGCCGGTCTACCAACCTTCGTATGGCCACCACCCTTCGTTTGGTAGCGAGGGTGATGGCTCCTTTAATCACATATGGAGTTCCATCTATGTTCAAACCTACACCGAACCCACCGGAAACCGATCCAACATCCCCCTACGAATCCCTCGATTCCAAAAAACTCAACGAAGCCGCCGACCGCGCCCTCGATTACTACCTCAAACCGGACATTCCCAAAGACACCAAGCGAAAGCCCAGCACCATTTACCATGTCGGCACCGAGGTCGATAACGAAACCCTGCTGGTCAACGCCTGCGAAACCCTGGCATCAGCCAGCATGATGCTCAGTGAGTTCGCCGGGTTGATGGACATGCCACATCGCAACATGATGCTGGGGATTCAATCGGTGGTCATGCTTGGGGAGTTGGCGGTGAACCGGGTGCTGGATAACCTCGATCCGCGAGGCTAACGATCAATCAAAATCAAAAGATCGCAGGCTTCGCCAGCTCCTACAGGGGATTTGTGTTCGATCGCGATAGGGTGGTGAACACCGAACCTATTGTGTTCGACCCGGTATGACGGCGAACACCGAACCTGTAGGAGCTGCCGCAGGCTGCGATCTTTTGATCTTGAAGCTTTACGCTCAACCCAAATGCCGACTCAGCGCCCGACTCAAGCTTTCATGCATACCCAACACATCCGGCATGACCGAGGCCAATCTGAGCAAGTCATGAGTCAGCCCCGGGCAATGTTCGAGTTCGACACTCACCCCCTGCGCGCGCAGTTTATCGACGTAGGCCTGGCCTTCATCGAGCAACGGATCGAACCCGGCCAGCAACACAATCGCCGGCGCAACCCCGCGCAAGTCCTCGGCCAGCAACGGTGAGAAGCGCCAGTCCAGCAAATCTTCGGGGCTGCGGGCGTAGTGCTGGTAAAACCAGTCCAGCGTGTCGTTCTCCAGCAAATACCCTTCACTGAACAACAGGCGCGAATCGTGGGTGCGCGACGCATCAGTGACCGGATAACACAGCAGCTGCACCTTGGGGACGATGGCCACGGTGTGTGGCTGAACCACCGCTTGCAAGGCCAGCACCGTCGCCAGCGTGGCACCGGCACTGTCACCGCCGAACGCGACGCGACCGGCATCCAGCCCCAGGGACAGCGCCTGTTCCGCCAGCCAGGACAAGGCGTCTTCACCGTCCTCCAGCGCGGTCGGGAAACGATGTTCCGGCGCCAGCCGATAGCCAACCGACAACACCGCGCACGGCGTACGCCGGCAGAATTCGCGGCAGACACCGTCGTGTGAGTCCAGGCTGCCCACCACAAAACCACCGCCATGGAAATACACCAGCACCGGCATCGATGCAGTCGCCCCGCTCGGGCGATATAAACGCAACGCCAGCGGTGCGCCGTCCCGGGCCATGGTGTTGACCTCCAGCACGTCAAGATCCTGAGGAGCATCCCAACGCAATTGCGCGGTGGTTTGTTCGAAGATCGCCCGGGCTTCGACCGGTGTCAGTTGATGCAGCGCTGGCAGGCCTGCGTCCTGGCCGTCTTGCGCCAGGTCGAGGAAGGCTTCCAGATCAGGGTGTAGCGACATCGAAAGAATCCTTATGTCCGTAAAAAAGGGGCGCGCCTGAGCAACGCCCCCCTGCAATGATTAAAACCCCGGCTCTCAGCCCACCCGCGCCATGCAATGCTCGATCAACGCTTCTAGCTCGCGCTGATAATCCTGCATTAACGACTCCATGGTGCTGGCCCGATAACGCTGAGTGCTGTAGATGCAACGCAGCGCCAACTGGCCGTCGTACACCTGGCCGACGATCTCCAGCCAGTTGCCCAGATTGGCCTGCAAGCTGTAGTTGTCGCCGCTTTCTTCCAGCGCCGGCACCAGCAAGGCTTGCTCGTCGAAGCTCTGGTCGAACTGGCCCAGATAGTTGAACGTCACCCGTGCCTGCGGCAGGTCGGCCAATTGGCGGGCCAGTTGCGGGCCGGCCAGATGACGCAACACGCCATAGCCGATGCCCTTCTGCGGGATGGCCGCCAATTGCGCCTGCACGTTGACGATCGACGCGCCGATGTCCGCGCTGTCGGGGGTGAGCCGGACCGGGAACATGCTGGTGAACCAGCCCAGGCTGCGACTCAGATCGATGTTCTCGAACAGATCCTCGCGGCCGTGCCCTTCCAGCAGAATCAGAGCCGACGGCTGTTCGCTCCAGCGGCACAGCGCCCGGCTCAGGGCCGACAGCAGCAAATCGTTGATCTGCGTGCGATAGACCGCTGGCGCCTGCTTGAGCAACTGCTCGGTGTGCTCGCGGGACAACTTGAGCCGCGCCTGAGCCTGGTGACGCACCTGATTCTTGCCGCGACGGTTGTCGCACGGCAGGTCGATACCCGGCTGATCCAGTTGCTCCAGCCAGTAGGCCAATTCCTGCTCGGCAATCACCGGCGCCTGCGCCTGCAACGCTTCGGCAAACGCACGATAGCTGCTGGTGCGGATCGGCAATTGTGGTTCGATGCCCATCACGCAAGCCTCGTAGGCCACCTTCAGGTCGTCGAGCAAAATTCGCCACGACACGGTGTCGACCACCAGATGGTGGATGACCATCAACAGCCGCGCCTGGCCGTCCGGCAAGGCGATGTGCACCACACGCCAGGCCGGTCCATCGTCGAGTTTGAGGCTGCGCTGAGTCAGGTTGGCCAAGGCTTCGACCTGCTCACTGCTCTCGACCTCGCGGCACCACAGCACCGGCTCGCGGCGCTCGGTCGGTGCGGCATAGCGCTGCAACCAGCGCCCGCCTTCCTGACAGAAACGCAGGCGCAAGGTGTCGTGGTGGTTTTCGATCCAGCCCAGCGCCTGTTCCAGGGCATCCAGATCCAGCGTCTGACGCGCACTCAGCAAAAACGACTGGTTGTAGTGATGAGACTCGGCCATGCCCTCGGCAAAGAACCATTGCTGAATCGGCAGCAGATTGAACAACCCTTCACTGGCCACATGGGTGAGGTCCACCGACGGTTGCGCGGTGCTCGCCTTCACCACGTCCTGTTCGACGATGCCGGCGATGGTCTGGTAGCGCATCAGATCGCGCAGCTTGAGTTCCATCTGCAGGGTCGGGTGGTTCCTGACCCGGGAAATCACTTGCAGGCTCAGGATCGAGTCGCCGCCGAGTTCGAAGAAGTTGTCGCTGATACCGACCTGCTCCACCTGCAGTACCTGCGCCCATATGTCCGCCAGCAGTTGTTCCTGCTGATTGCGCGGGGCAACGTATTCCTCGCTTTTGAACTCCGGCTCGGGCAGTGCCTTGCGGTCGAGCTTGCCGTTGGGGGTGATCGGGAAGGCACTGAGGCAAACGATCTGCGCCGGCACCATGTATTCCGGCAAAGTGCTGCGCAGACCGGCCTTGAACTCATCACCCAGCTGCTGGCCGGCGTCGGTGACGACGTAACCGATCAGTTGCTTGCCGGAGGCATTGTCCCGGGCGATCACCAGGGCGTCGCTGACCCGCGCCAGTTGCCGCAGGCAGGCCTCGACTTCACCCAGCTCGATGCGGAACCCGCGCACTTTGACCTGATGGTCGATGCGGCCGACGTAATCGACCACACCGTCCTGACGCAAACGCACCAGGTCGCCGGTGCGGTACAACCGCTCGCCGCCGGCAAACGGGTTGGGCACGAAGCGTTCGCAGGTCAGGTCCGGCCGACCGTGATAACCACGGGCAACCCCGTAGCCACCGATGTACAACTCGCCGGCAAAACCGGGCGGCAGCGGATTCAGTTCTTCATCCAGCACATACAGCGAACGCGCGCCCACCGCCCGGCCGATCGGCGCATAAGCCGCTTCACACTGCTGGCTCACAGGCACTTTCCACAGCATCGGCGTGACCACGGTTTCCGTCGGGCCATAGCCATTGGTGAAATACTCGGGACGCAGCGCCGCCTTGACCTGTTCGAAGGTCTGGTCCGGCACCGCATCGCCGCCGAAGCAATAGATGCGCACCGGTGGCGGTGCAATTGCGCTGGCCGCGGCGTACTCGGCCAGTTGCTTGAGGTAGGCCGGCGGGAAGCAGGCGATGGTCACGCCGTACTCGTGCAGCGCCTGGTAGGTCTGCTCCGGCGTCCACAGGCAACCGTCGCGCACCACCAGCCGGCCGCCGCTGTACAGCGTACTCAACCAGCGCTCATGGGCACCGTCGAAGGCGAACGACATGAAGTGCAGCTCGCAGCTGCGGGTGTCCATTTCATACAGTTTGGCGATGGCCTGACAGTGCATGCTCAGGGGTCCCTGGGTGACCGCCACGCCTTTTGGCCGCCCGGTAGAACCCGAGGTGTAAACCAGATAAGCCAGCCCTTGCTCCAGCACGCGACACATCGGCGCCTCATCGGCATAACGGGATTCGTCGAGCTGATCCAGTTCAAGGCGCAACAGACCCTCAGGCGCCGGTAACGTTGCCCGCAGGCTGCTCTGGGTCAGCAGCAGCGCCATGCCGGAATCTTCGATCATGTACGCCAGACGCTCCGGCGGATAATCAATGTCCAACGGCACATACGCCGCGCCGCTTTTGAGCACGGCGAGGAAGCTGACGACCATTTCCAGCGAACGCGGCAGTGCCACGCCGATCACCACCTCCGGCCCCGCGCCGTGTTCGATCAGGCAATGGGCCAGACGATTGGCCCGTCGTTCCAGTTCGCCGTAGCTCAGGCTCAGCCCGGCGCATTGCACCGCAATGGCCTCGGGCTGACTCAGCGCGTGTCGACCGATCAGCTCCGGCAACAGTTGCGGCTGATGATCCGCTGGCGGTTCGGCGCTCCAGGTTTGCATCGCCTGCCATTGCTCGAGCGACAGGCGCTGCAGGTTACCCAGGCGTTCGTCAGGCGCGCGCATCATCGCCTCAAGGGTGTTTTCCAGCGTCAGGCGAATCCCCTCCACCGCCTCGGCACTGAAGTGGCTGCGCAGGTACAGGTATTCAATCGACAATTCGTCGCCGAGCGTCACCGCCAGGTCCATCGGCACGTTCGTCACGTCATGGCCGATGGATTTGCCAAAGCTCAGGCCGCTATCGTTGTCCTCTTGCAGGCGGTCGTCGATCGGGTAGTTCTCGAACACGATTATGCTGTCGAACAGCGCCTGCCCGCCCAGGCCGGACCAGCGTTGCACGTCCGCCAACGGGGCCTGGGAATGGTCGCGGATATCCAGGTTGTACGCCTGGATGCGGTTCAGCCAGTCTGCCAGAGGCTGATCCGGTTCCAGCGTCTGAATGATCGGCAAGGTGTTGATGAACAGACCCAGCATGTTGCCGACATTGGGCAAACTCTCGGGACGCCCGGACACCGTGGCACCAAAGGTCACGGTGTTTTTCCCGGTGTAGCGCTGCAACAGCAGCAACCACGCGCCCTGGATCAAGGTGTTCGGGGTAATCCGCAGATCGCGGCAGAACTGCAGCAGACGACCGGTCTGTTGTGCGTCCCAATGGGAGTAAATGGCGTTGTGGCCGGGTTCATCGGACACATGCCGTGGATGGATGGCCTGGCTCAACGCCGTCGCCTCGTTGACCGGGGCCAGCCGGGCTTTCCAGAACAGCTCCCGGGCGTCCTGGTCCTGGGCTTGCAACCAGGCGATGAAGTCGCGGTAGCGGCCGTTTTCAGCGCTGATTTCACCCTTGGCGTAGTGCTGGATCACCTCACCAAACAGCCGCGAGCTGCTCCAGCCGTCCATCAGGATGTGGTGACTGGTCCAGACCATTTGATACTGATCTTCAGTGCTGCGAATCAACAACACTCGCTGCAGTGGCGCATGGGTCAGTTCGAAGCCTCGCGCGCGGTCCTCGGCGGCCCGCGCGGCGATGTCCGCCTCGCTGGCGTCGCGATCGCGCCAGTCGAGCACCTGCAAATCGAGCGTCGCCTGACGCTGGACAATTTGCAGCGGTTTGGCCAGGCCATCGTGCCAATGGAAACTGGTGCGCAGGATGGCCTGACGCTCGATGACCGCCTCCCAGGCCTTGCGGAAACGCTCAACATCCAGACCGCCCACCGGCAAACTGATCTGATTGACGTACAGGCTCGAACCATTGTCCGACAAGGTGTGGAACAGCATGCCCTCTTGCATCGGCGACAGCGGATAAATGTCTTCGATCCGGGACGGGGCTACCGGCAAGGCGTCCAGTCGGGCCTGATCCAGATGCGCCAACGGGAAGTCCGACGGCGTGACGCCGTGGCTGTCCGGCTGGCAGCAATGCTCGATCAGCAGTTCCAGTTCCCGGGCGTACTCCTCGGCCAGGCGTTCGATGGTCGAGGCGTTGAACATGTGCGTGCTGAACGACCAGCCGACACTCAACTCGCCGCCGTACACCTGGCCATTGAGCGTCAGCCAGTTTCCCAGCAGCGCATCGTCACTGTGCTCTGCGCCCTTGAACTCATCGGCCGGCACAAACAAGGCACCGCTCTGGCTATCGAAGCTACCGTCGAACTGGCCCAGGTAGTTAAAGGTGATACGCGGTGTCGGCAGGGTCCGCAGCGACGCCTGGCAAGCCTCGTCACCCAGATAACGCAGCACACCGTAACCCAGGCCACGATCCGGAATCGCGCGCAGTTGCTCCTTGATTTGCTTGATCGAGCCGGCCAGCGCCTGGGTCGGGGTCAATTTGACCGGGAACAGGCTGGTGAACCAGCCGACCGTGCGGGTCAGATCGAGGCCGTCGAACAGATCTTCACGACCATGGCCTTCGAGCTGAATCAGCACCGACGACTGTTCGCTCCAACGGGCGATTACCCGTGCCAGCGCCGTCAGCAACAGGTCGTTGACCTGTGTGCGGTAAGCCGCCGGGGTCTGTTGCAGCAGTCGTCGGGTCAAGGTCGGGTTCAGGCGACTGTAAAGCGTCAAGGCATGGCGGCTCTGCAGGCTGCCCTGGGGATTATCTTGCGGCAGCGGCGCGCCGTCCGAGCGCTGCGCATGCCAGTAAGGCAGTTGTCCAAGCAGCGATTCACTGCGGGCGTGAGTTTGCAATTGCTCCGCCCACTGCTTGAAGGACGTGGTCTTGGCCGCCAATGCCAACGGTTCGCCGGCCAGTAACTGGCGGTAGGTGCCCTGCAAATCCTCCAGCAGGATCCGCCACGACACACCATCGACCACCAGGTGATGAACGATCAACAACAAGCGCTGTTCGCCCTCAGGCAAATCGAACAACACCGCGCGCAACAACGGACCTTGTTGCAGATCCAGGCTGCGTTGGGCTTGTTCGGCGACGCGTTCCAGGTGGGCGGCATCGCTGACCGATTCCAGCCACAACGGTGACAGGCGCTGGTGTTCCACGGTCCGATAGCTCGCCGACCAGCTTCCTGAGATTTGGGTAAAGCCCAGGCGCAGGCCGTCGTGATGATCGATCAGCGCGTGCAAGGCCTGCTCAAGCGGCGCGGCCACCAGAGGGTTCAACGGTTTGAGCAGCACCGACTGATTCCAGTGATGACGCTGCGGCAAGGGTTGTTCGAAGAACCATTGCTGAATCGGCAGCAACGGTGTCTCACCTGTCACCGGGCCTTGATCGGTTGGCGCCAGGGCTTTGCCGAGTTGCGCGACAGTGGCCAGCCCCTGGACGGTCTGCTGCTGGAACAGATCCTTGGGCGTGAAGCTGATGCCCTGCTGACGCGCCCGGCTCACCACCTGGATGGAGATGATCGAATCGCCGCCCAGGGTGAAGAAGTTGTCGGTCACACCGACCCGCTCGAGTTTCAGAATGTCTTGCCAAATCCCGGCAATCTGCTGCTCCAGCGCAGTGCGCGGTGCCACGTAATCGCGCTGCAATGGGTTAGCGTCCGGGGTCGGCAAAGCCTTGCGGTCGAGTTTGCCGTTGGGGGTCAGCGGCAATTGTTCGATGAACAGCCATTGCGCCGGCACCATGTAATCCGGCAGGTACGCCTTGAGTCCGACCTTGAGCGCTTCGCTCAGATCGTCCTGCTGTTGCGGGCTCAGGTCAGACTGCGCCGGCACCACATAGGCCACCAGTTGCTGGCCGCTATGGCCTTCCACCGCCAACACTACGCCTTCGCGCACGCTGTCGTGGGCCAGCAATCGCGCTTCGATTTCACCCAGTTCGATACGGAACCCGCGCACCTTGACCTGATGATCGATGCGGCCGACGTATTCGATCACACCGTCTTCACTCAAACGGGTGAGGTCGCCGGTGCGGTACATTCGCTCGCCATTGCTGGCCAGCGGGTTGGGCACAAAGCGCTCGGCGGTCAGGCCCGGGCGGAACAGATAGCCACGGGTAATGCCGTCGCCGGCCAGGTACAGCTCGGCGGCAACCCCAATAGGGGCGGCCTGCAATTGGGCATCGAGCAAGTGCGCGGTGGTGTTCACCAGCGGCCGGCCGATGTTCGCCTGGCCGCCGGCTTCGCGACGGGTGCAGGTCGAATAGGTGGTGTCTTCCGATGGGCCGTACAAATCGTAAACGTGCTCGACCGAAGTCTCGCGGTACAACGTATCCACCAGCGCTTGCTTGAGCGGTTCACCCGCAAGATTGATGATGCGCACGCCTGAAGGGATCTGCCCGGCACGCTGCAAGGCCGCGATGGCCGACGGTACGGTGTTGATCAGGCGCACCTGATCGCGCTCCGGCAGGTCCGGCAATTCCAGGGCGTTACGCGCCATGATGATCGAGCCGCCGCGGGCCAGGGTGACGAAAATCTCCCACACCGACAGGTCGAAGCACACCGAAGTCGAGGCCAGCACGCCTTGCAGGTCCTCTTCGCTGTACACCTCGTGCGACCAATGAATCAGCGCCTGCACGTTGCGATGAGCAATCGCCACGCCCTTCGGTTTACCGGTGGAACCGGAGGTATAAATCACATACGCCAGGTTGGCGGAGTCGATCCGGCGCTCAAGGTTGTGCGATGCCAGGTCGGCGAAGGCCTGACAGCCCGCCTCGACCCACACCACTTGCGCCTGGGTCTCGGGCAACTGCGACAGCAAATGTGGCTGGGTCAGCAACACCCGTGCCTGACTGTCGTCGAGCATGTAGGCCACGCGATCCGCCGGATAGTCCGGGTCCAGCGGCACATAGGTGCCACCGGCCTTGAGCACCGCCATCAGGGCAATCACCAGTTCGGCGGAACGAGGCATCGCCACGCCCACGCGGATTTCCGCACCGACACCCAGTGTTTGCAGATGACGGGCCAGTTGATTGGCGCGGCGATTGAGTTCGGCGTAGGTCAAACCAGCACCGGCATGCTGCAAGGCGATCGCCTGTGGCCGCGTTTCGACCTGGGCTTCGAAGCTCTGATGGATCAAGGCCTGGGCCGGGTACGCGGCACGATGGTCATTCCATTCGGCCAGGGTGCGCAGCTCGCTCGCCGGCAACAGGCCGATCTCGCCCAGCAAGCGTTGCGGTGCGTCGAGGAACTGGCGCAGCACTTCTTCCAGATGAGCCGCCAGGCCGACAATGCTGCGCTCGGCGAAGTGCTCGGTGAGGTAGTTGAAGTCCAGGCTCAGTACTTCACCGGCACCGGCGATCAGCGTCAGGCCGTAGTTGGTTTGCTCACGGTGTTCGAGACCGCTGAAACGCAAGCCGCCCGGATTGGCCTGCAGGGTGTCGGATACGGGGTAGTTTTCGAACACCAGCAGCGTGTCGAACAACGCTTCGCCGTTGAGCGCGGCCAGGCGTTGAATGTCTTGCAACGGCGTCTGCTCGTAATCGCGCAGCAGCAGGTTTTTGTCCTGCACGCTGCGCACCCAGTCGCTGACACTGCAGGTCGCTTGCGGGCTGGCGATCACCGGCAGGGTATTGATGAACAGGCCCAACTGTTGCTCGATACCCGGCAGGTCCACCGGGCGACCGGACACCGTCGCGCCAAATGCGACACTGCTTTGGCCGGTGTAGCGCTGCAACACCAACAGCCACGCGGCTTGCACCAGACTGTTAAGCGTCACTTGCTGCTGACGCGAGAAACCGTTGAGGCGTTGGGTGAAGGGGGCGTTAAAGGTCAGCTTATGCACGCCTTTGCCGGGGCCGGGCACGGTTTGCCCATGGCAGGCCGAGGCCAGCCGCGTCGGTTCATCCAGTTCGGCCAACTGCCCGCGCCAGAAGGCTTGCGCCGCCTCCTTGTCCTGGCGTTGCAGCCAGGCCAGGAAGTCGCGGTAACGGCCCTGGGCACTCGGCACCGGATGCCCGGCATAATCCTGCAGCACTTCGCCAAACATCCGCGAGTTGCTCCAGCCGTCCATGAGAATGTGGTGGCAGGTGAAGATCAGGCGATGACGGTCATCGGCGGTGCGCAACAGGCACAGGCGCAGCAGCGGCGGATTCTGCAAGTCAAAACCGCGCTCGCGATCAGCCAAGGCACGGGCCTCAAGCACCGCTTGCAGATCCGGTTCGGCGCGCACATCCACTTCCGGCATTTCCAGGGTCAGCTGGCGATAGATCACTTGCAGCGGTGTATCGAGGCCGTCGCGGCCCCAGATGAAACCGGCGCGCAGCACTTCATGACGATCCACCACCCGCTGCCAGGCTTGCTGGAAGCGCGGTACATCCAGACCGTCGATATCCAGCAGCATCTGATAGACGTAAGCGCTAGCATCGGCGTCGTACAGGCTATGGAACAGAATGCCCTGCTGCATCGGCGCCAGCGGGTAAATGTCCTCGATCCGCTGCGCGGCGATCGGCAAGCTGTCCAGATGCGCCTGGGACAACCCGGCAAGCGGCACATCGGAAGGGGTCAGGCCGCCGCTCGGATGATTCAGGCAATGGTCGATCAACTCACCCAGCGCAACTTCATAAGCGCGGGCCAGGGCGTTGATGGTCGCCTCTTCGAACACGTCACCACTGTAGGTCCAGGTCAGGCTCAATTGCCCCTGGTAGACCCGACCGTCGATGGTCAGCCAGTTGCTCATCGGCGCCTGTTCATCCTGACCGGCGCCCTTGTCTTCGGTGGCCGGCACCCACAGGGCGCCTTCGTCGAAGTTGTTATCGAACTGCCCCAGGTAGTTGAACGTCACCTTGGGTTGGGACACGCCGCTCAGGGCCGCTTGCGCCTCATCACTTCCCAGATAACGCAACAACCCATAGCCGATGCCTTTGTTGGGGATCGAGCGCAGTTGTTCCTTGATGCCCTTGATGGACGCTTCGAGGCTGGCCTGCGGCGTCAGGCGCACCGGGAACATGCTGGTGAACCAGCCCACGGTACGGCTCAGGTCGAGGTCGTCGAACAGGTCTTCGCGGCCATGCCCTTCGAGCTGCACCAGGGCGCTGTCGGAGGCGGTCCACTCACACAAAACCCGGGCCAGTGCGGTCAACAGCAAATCGTTGACCTGAGTGCGATACACCGCCGGTGCCTGTTGCAGCAATTGCCGGGTGCGCTCGGCATCCAGACGGGTATCGACGCTGCGCTCGAAACGGTTCTGCAGTTGTCCATCAGGGTTGTCCAGCGGCAAGTCTGCCGGCGCTTCGGCCAGTTGCTCGCGCCAGTAATCCAGCTCGGCTTCCAGCCCGGCGCTGCGCGCATAACCTTGCAGGCGTTCGCCCCAATCCTTGAACGCCGTGGTCTTGGCCGGCAAGCGCAACGGCGTGCCCGCGCTCAGTTGTTGATAGGCGGTTTGCAGGTCTTCCAGCAGGATCCGCCACGACACACCATCGACCACCAAATGGTGGATCACCAACAGCAGTCGCTGGCTGGCGTCGGGCAAGTCCACCAGGGCCGCGCGGATCAACGGACCATCGCTCAGGTTCAGGCTGCGCTGCAGCTCCAGGCACAGCGCCGGCAAGGCTTCGCTGTCTGGCAAAGCCACAGTGCGCAGCAGTGCGTTCGGCTGATCGACGGCGGCATGCTCCTGCACCCAATCACCGGCAGTCTGGCGATAGCGCAGACGCAAGGCATCGTGATGCCGTTGCAGATGTTCCAGGGCCTGCTCCAGCGCAGCCGCTTGCAGAGGTTCGGCCGGGGTCAGCAGGATCGACTGGTTCCAGTGCTGACGCTGAGGAATGTCGGTGGCGAAAAAGTACTGTTGAATCGGGGTCAGCACGGCCGCGCCGAGCACCTCACCTTGCATCGCCTGCACCGCATCGCTCTGCTGTGCGACGGTGGCCAGGCGTTGTACGGTCTGGTGCTGGAAGATGTCTTTGGGCGAGAAACGGATGCCCGCCTGACGCGCCCGGCTGACCACCTGAATCGAGATGATCGAATCGCCGCCCAGTTCGAAGAAGTTGTCGTTGAGCCCGACCCGCTCGACTTTCAGCACGTCCTGCCAGATCTCGGCCAGGCGCTGTTCGAGCTCGCTACGCGGTGCCGCGTAGGCTTCTTGCACCAGGCTCACATCAGGGTTGGGCAGTTGCTTGCGATCGAGCTTGCCGTTGGCCGTCAGCGGCAGACGTTCGAGGAACACCCAACTGACCGGCACCATGTAGTCCGGCAGGCTTTCACGCAATTGCGCCTTGATCGAATCGCGCAAGCCGGCATGGGCCTCCGCGTCCAGTGGCTCGCTCGGCACGATCCACGCGGCCAGTTGCTGCCCACTGAGCCCTTCGACCGCCAGCACCACGGCCTCACGCACCACGTCATGCTTGAGCAATTGGGTTTCGATTTCTCCCAACTCGATACGGAAACCGCGAATCTTCACCTGATGGTCGATACGACCGATGTACTCGATCACCCCGTCGCCGCGCAGCCGTGCCAGGTCGCCGGTGCGGTACAAGCGTTCGCTGGCCACAGCATTGAACGGATCCGGGACGAACCGGGTGGCGCTCATGCCTGGCTGGTTCAGATAGCCCCGCGCGAGCCCGGCCCCGGCGATGTACAACTCGCCGATGCACCCTTGGGGCACCAGGTTCAGCGCGCCATCGAGCAAGTACCACGACAGGTCGACAATCGGCTCGCCGATCGGGCTACTGTGGGTCTGCTGCAAGTCAGCCATGGACAGCGGGCGGTAGGTCACGTGCACGGTGGTTTCGGTGATGCCGTACATGTTGATCAGGGTTGGCGCGCGGTCACCAAAACGTTCGAACCAGGGACGCAGACTCTGCACTTCCAGCGCTTCGCCACCAAACACCACGTAACGCAGGGCATGGTTGCGCGACGAGGCACTGGCCACTTGCATCAGCGGTTTGAACGCCGACGGCGTCTGGTTCAGGACGGTGACTTGTTCATCACAGAGCAAGGTGTAGAACTCTTCCGGCGAACGGGTGACATCGTGGGGCACCACCACCAGTTTGCCGCCGTGAAGCAGCGCGCCGAAAATTTCCCAGACCGAGAAATCGAACGCGTACGAATGGAACAGCGTCCAGCTGTCCTCGGGGCCGAAACCGAACCAGTGATCGGTGGCGCTGAACAGGCGAATGACATTGCCATGGGGCAGCAACGCGCCTTTGGGCTTGCCGGTGGACCCGGAGGTGTAAATCACATACGCGAGGTTGTCTGCCGTAGTCGTGCACGGCGGATTGGCCGTGCTGCTGTCCTGCGGTGGTTGATTCAAATCCAGGCAAGCCAGCCCCGGTGGAATCGGCAGCTGCGCCAACAGGTGGCCCTGGGTCAGCAACAGCTCGATCCCGCTATCCTCGATCATGTAGCGCAAACGGTCGTCGGGGTAGCTCGGGTCCAGCGGCACATAAACGCCACCGGCCTTCAGCACAGCGACAATGGCGACGATCATGTCCAGCGAACGCTCCACCGCCACGCCCACTCGAACATCGGGGCCCACGCCACGGGCGATCAGCAGATGCGCCCATTGGTTGGCCTGTTGATTGAGTTCGGCGTATGTCAGCCGTTGCCCGGCGAACACCACCGCCGGCGCCTCCGGATGACGCTCGGCCTGAGCCTCGATCAACTGATGAATGCACTGGCTGACCGGGTGCACCACCGGGCTCGGGTTCCAGTGCGCGAGCAGTTGCTGTTGCTGCGCGTCATCGAGCACCGGCAGTTGGGCAATGCGCTGGGTCGGGTCCTGAACGATCGCCTGCAGCAGGTTGCGCCAATGCTGCGCCAGGCGCTCGATGGTCGCTGGCTCGAACAGGTCGGTGGCGTATTTGAGCACCGCTTCAATGCCATGGGCCTGTTCGGTGGTGTTCAGCACCAGATCGAACTGCGCGGTTTCGCTTTGCCATTCCAGCGGTTCGATGCTCAAGCCGTTCAAGCGGGTCTCGACGCTGATCCGGCTTTCGGCCTGGTGATTGAACATCACCTGGAACAACGGGCTGTGACTCAGGCTGCGTCCCGGCTCCAGGGCTTCCACCAGTTGTTCGAACGGCAGGTCCTGATGCGCCTGGGCTTCCTGGGCGGTTTGCCGAACCTGGCGCAGCAGATCGATGAAGCTGGCTTGGCCGTCGACGTCCGCCTTGAGCACCTGGGTGTTGACGAAGAAACCGATCAGACGCTCGATTTCCACGCGCCCGCGGTTGGCCACCGGCACACCGACGCGGATGTCGGCCTGGCCGCTGTAGCGGTGCAACAAGGCCTGGAACGAGGCCAGTAACAGCACGAACAGCGTGACGTTTTCCCGTCGGGCGAAGGCCTTGAGCCCGTCGCTCAGCGTCGGGTCCAGAATCAGGTTGTGGCTGGCCCCGGCAAAGCTCTGCTCCACCGGACGCGCGCGGTCAGTGGGCAACTCCAGCACCGGTTGCTCGCCGCCGAGCTTTTGTTGCCAGTAGGCCAGTTGACGTTCCTGTTCGCCGGCCTCCATCCATTGCCGCTGCCACAGGGCGTAGTCGGCGTATTGAATCGGCAGGGCCGGCAGCCCGGCGTCATGCCCGAGGTTGAAACCGGCATACAGCTGCACCAGCTCCTCGATCATCACCTGCAACGACCAACCGTCCGACACGATGTGGTGCAAGGTCAGCACCAGCACGTGATCCTGCGGGGTGACTTGCAGCAGGGCCGCGCGCAACAGCGGGCCGGTCTGCAAATCGAAAGCTTGCTGGCTCTGGGTCTGGACGAAGGCCTGGATCGACGCCTGTGGGTTTGCCGCCAGTTCAGGGCTCAGCTCGTGAGTATCCAGGGCAAACGATCCTGCGGGCAGGATCGTTTGCAAGGGTTGCCCGGCGTCTTGAGTGAACACCGTGCGCAAGGTTTCGTGACGTTCGATCAGCGCCTGGACGCTGCGCTGCAACGCGGCCACCTCCAGCGGGCCCTGCAAGCGCAGGGCCGTGGGAATGTTGTAGGCCGCGCTGTGCGGCGCCCATTGCCAGAGAAACCACTGGCGCTGTTGAGCGTAGGACAGCAACAACGGTTCTTCAGCCGTGCGCTTGAAAACCGGGGCAATGTCAAAAAGGTTGACGCCCTTCTGCTTGAGCAGAACCGCCAGAGCCTTTCTTTGCTTAGCCGAAAGTTGTCCTACCGACTCGATTAACTCTTGCACGCGTTGTTCCCCTCAAGAAATCAGTTTTTCCAGATCATCGAGGGATAGACGTTTGAGGGCCTCCAGGGATTTAGCCAATTCGTCCTGAACCGGTGATAAATCGACGCGCAACGCTTCGATGCGGGTGCAGAACGCTTGCAGGGTGTCGGCTTCGAACAGCTCCTTGAGCGGCACCTTGTCACCCAGGCGTTCCTTGATCCGGGTCATCACCAGTGTCGCCAGCAACGAATGCCCGCCCAACTGGAAGAAGTTGTCCGTCAGGCCGACGCGCTCGACTTCCAGCACCTCTTGCCAGACGGTTGCCACTTCCCATTGCAGATCGGTGCGCGGCGCTTCGTAACGCTGCAGCGTCGGATTGCCGCCCAGCGCCATCAGGGCCTTGCGATCGAGCTTGCCATTGGGGGTCAGCGGCAGCGCGTCGATCACGTGCAGATGGCTTGGCACCATGTGCGCCGGCAAACGATTGGCCAGGGCCGCCCGCAGGCTTTCCGCCAACGATAAATTGCCCGGTTGGCTCGCTACGACGTAGGCATGCAGGTGTTTACCCGCCGCGCCCTCCTGCGCCAGCACCACGGCTTCGCGCACCTCAGGCTGTTCCAGCAATCGGGCTTCGATCTCGCTCAGCTCGATGCGGAAGCCGCGAATCTTCACCTGATGGTCGGCACGACCGATGTACTCAATCGTGTCGTCTGGCCCCTGACGCACCAGATCGCCGGTGCGATACAACCGCTCACCATGAGTGGCGAACGGGTCCGGTACGAAGCGTTCCGCGGTCAGGCCGGGACGCAGCAGATAACCTCGGGTCACGCCGGCACCGGCCAGGTACAACTCGGCCGCCAGCCCTGCCGGCAACACCTGCAACTGGCTGTCGAGCAGGTAAGCCACGGTGTTGTCCAGCGGCCGCCCGATGTTCGCCCGGCCATTGGCGGTGCGCAGGGTGAAGGTCGAATAGGTGGTGTCTTCCGACGGCCCGTACAGGTCATAGACCTGCTTGACCGACGTGCTTGTGTACAGCGTATCGACCAGCGTCTGCTTGAGCGGCTCGCCGGCTAGATTGATGGTGGTGACCGACACCGGAATCTGCCCGGCCCGTTGCAGCGCGGCAATCGCCGACGGCACGGTGTTGATCAGCGTCACGCGCTCACGGGCCGGCAACTCGGACAGCGCCAGGGCGTTGTCCGCCAGCACCATGCAACCGCCGCTGGCCAGGGTGACGAAAATCTCCCACACGGACAGGTCGAAGCAGATCGAGGTCGAAGCCAGCACGCCGCGCATCTGCTCATCGCGGTAAACACCCTGCGACCACTGGATCAGCGCCGCGAGGTTAGCGTGGGTGATCGCCACGCCTTTGGGCTTGCCGGTGGAGCCGGAGGTGTAAATCACGTAGGCCAGATTCTGCGCCACGATCCGGCTGACCGGTGCCGTGGACGGATACCCGGCGAGCCATTCGGCGCCCTCTTCGACCAACAGCACTTGCGACGGCAACGCCTCGGGCAACATCGCCTGCAACGCGGCTTCGGTCAGCAACACCGCTGCGCAACTGTCCTCGAGCATGTGCAGCAAGCGCTCTTGCGGATATTCCGGGTCCAGCGGCACGTAGGCACCGCCAGCCTTGAGGATCGCCAGCAGCCCGACCAGCATGTCCGGGGTGCGGCGCATGCAAACGCCCACCCGCACTTCCGGCCCGACACCCAGCGCTTGCAGCTTGTGCGCCAGTCGATTGGCCCGGGCGTCGAGGCTGCGGTAATCGAGGGTTTGCTCGGCAAACAACACCGCCGCAGCCTGCGGTTGGCGTTGTACCTGCGCGTCAATCCGCTCAACCACGTTGCGCGAATCCAGCGCCGTGATCGCAGCCTTGCCCCAGTCGACAGCCGCTTGACGCGGGGCGCCGTCCAGCAGTTGCAACGCGCCCAGAGGCTGCGAAGCATCCGCCATGAATTGCATCATCAGGCCTTCGAGCCGGGTGCTCAGGTCGGCGATGGTGGCGTGATCGAAACAGGCCTGGTCGAAGCTCAAGCCCAGGGTCAACTCGCGACCGGTAACCGCCACCAGCGTCAACGGATAGTGGGTCTGCTCCTGACGCGAGAGGGCGGAAAACTCGAGACCGGTGGCAGAGCCTTGGGCCAGCGCTTCGGCCATCGGGTAGTTCTCGAACACCAGAATACTGTCGAACAGCGCACCCGCGCCCTGCCCCGCCCAGCGCTGAATATCGTAGAGCGGCGTGTGCTCATGTTCGCGCAAGACCAGGTTGAGGCTCTGCACCTGCTGAATCCACTGGCCGACCGGGATCTCGGCGGATGGCGCAGCCACCACCGGCAAGGTATTGATGAACAGGCCGATCTGCTGTTCGACGCCGGGCAAGTCCGTCGGCCGACCGGCCACAGTCGCACCGAAAGCCACGGTGTCCTGGCCGGTATAGCGCTGCAACAGCACCAGCCACGCGGCTTGCATCAGGCTATTGAGGGTGACCTTCTGCTCGCGGGCGAAGCGGTTCAGGTCGCCGGTCTGCTGTTCGCTGAACACATGCTGGTAGTCGGCATAACCGCTGGCCAACGTCTGACTGACCGGCATGGCGCTGGCCAGGCGGGTCGGCTCCTGAAGGTCAGCCAATGCCGACGTCCAGAACTCGCGACTGGCCTGAGTATCGCGCTGGCCCAGCCACTCAATGTAATCACGATAACGACCCGGAGCCGCCGCCGGGGTCATGCCGGCATAGCGTTGCAACACCTCGCCGAACAACTGCGAGGTGCTCCAGCCGTCCATGAGAATGTGATGACTGGTGTAGATCAAGTGATGCTGCGCTTCAGCGGTTCGCACCAGCAACACGCGCAACAGCGGCGCGTGGTCCAGTTCGAAACCGGCGGCCAGATCCTCTCGGGCCAACTGATCGAGCGCTGCGTGAAGGTCATCACGACCGCGCCAGTCCTGTACGGTCATGGGCATCTGCACCGTCTGCCTTACAATCTGCACCGGCGAGTCAGCATCCTCGGGCCAGACGAATACTGTGCGCAGAATCTCATGGGCCTCCAGTGTCTGCTGCCAGGCCTGACGGAAACGCTCGGCGTCGAGCTGCCGCACATCGACCCGCAATTGATTGGTGTAGGCCGGGCCCTCCGGCTCGTTGAGGCTGTGGAACAGGATGCCCTGCTGCATCGGCGACAACGGATAGAGATCGCTGATATCCCGTGCTGGTACCGGCAGCGCTGACAGCTGCGCTTGAGTCAGGCGCACCAGATTGAAGTCCGACGGCGTGACCCCGGCATGCTCACCGCCAGTGCAATGTTCGATCAGCCGTTCCAGTTCATGGCGATAAGCATCGGCCAGCGCCTGAATGGTTTGCGGACGGTACATGCCTTGGCCGAACGTCCAGCTCAATTCCAGCTCACCGCCGTAAACCTGGCCGTCGACGCTCAGCCAGTTGCCCAAGGGCGCATCTTCATTCTGATGCTCGCCAGTGCTTTCGGCGGTCGGCACCAACAGCGCGCCGTCAGCCGCATCGAACGCACCGTCGAACTGGCCCAGGTAGTTGAAGGTGATGCGCGGTGGCGCCAGCTCACGCAGCGGTTCGAAGCCTGCGAGGTAGCGCAGCACGCCGTAGCCGATGCCTTTGCCCGGCACGGCTCGCAGTTGTTCCTTGATCACGCACAGCGAAGTGCCCGGCTCTGTCTGTGGGGTCAGACGCACCGGAAACAGACTGCTGAACCAGCCAACGGTGCGACTCAAATCGAGGTCGTCGAACAGGTCTTCGCGGCCGTGACCTTCGAGCTGGATCAGCACCGAATCCTGTTCGCTCCAGTCACACAGCACCCGCGCCAGGGCCGTCAGCAGCAAGTCGTTGATCTGGGTGCGATAGGCGGCCGGCGCCACTTTGAGCAGTGCGTGGGTCAGTGTTTTGTTCAGGCGAGAAGTGGCCCGAGCGGCTTGGCGACGAGTCTGGACGGTCTCGGGGAAGTCCCTCGGCAAGTCGCTGTTGCCGCCCTCCAGCGTGCGCTGCCAGTAGTCGCGCTCGGCCTTCAAAATATCGCTCTGCCAATAACGGTGCAGGTGTTGCGCCCAAGCCTGGAGCGAGCTGCTTTTGCCTGGCAGGACCATCGTCTTGCCAGCCGCCAACGCGGTATAGGCTTGCTGCAAATCTTCCAGCAGCACCCGCCAGGACACGCCATCCACCACCAGGTGATGGATCACCAGCAGCAAACGTTGTGTTGCGTCAGGCAGGTTCACCAGCACCGCGCGCACCAGCCGGCCCTGTTGTAAGTTGAGACTGCGCTGGGCTTCGGTGGCCAGCGCGGGCAAATCGGCAAGATCGTCCAGTGCCCGCACCCACAACAGGTCTGTGTGGCGCTGCGTCTGGAACGTCGCCTGCCAAGTCTCGCCCGACGCCTGGAAACTCAGGTTCAGCGCATCGTGCTGCTCGATCAGGGCGGCCAATGCGTTGCTTAGATGGATCGCATCGAGGGGCGATTGCGGCTGCAGCATCACCGACTGGTTCCAGTGATGACGCTGGGGAATGTCGGTCTGGAAGAAGCGTGCCTGGATCGGCAGCAACGGCGACTCGCCGCCGACCTTTTGCACGACACTGGCCGCCGGTTTGCTCTCGATCAGTTTGGCCACCGCCGCCAACTGGCCGATGGTTTGCTTCTCGAACAGTTGCTTGGGGCTCAGCTTGATGCCCTGGCGTTTGGCCCGGGCGATGATTTGCAGGCTGAGGATCGAATCGCCGCCCAGCTCGAAGAAGTTGTCGGTACTGCCCACCTGTTCAAGCTTCAGGACATCGGCCCATATGGCGGCGAGCTTCTGTTCGACCTCGCCCACCGGGGCAACAAATTGCTGCGTGACCAAGCCCGGCGTCGGCAAGGCACGCTTGTCCAGTTTGCCGTTGGCGGTCAGCGGCAGACGCTCCAGCACCACGATCTGCGCCGGCACCATGTACTCCGGCAGGCAGGCCTGTAACTGCTGGCGCAAGGCGTCGACATTCAACGCCAGGTCAGGCACGGCCACGCAGTACGCCACCAGTTGCAGGCGCGTTTCATCACCGTCCAGCGGCAAGGCCAATACAGCGGCCTCGCTTACGCCGCTCAGGCCCAGCAATACCCGGGCGACTTCCACCGGCTCCACCCGATAGCCGCGCACTTTGACCTGATCGTCGGCGCGACCGATGAACTCCAGCGCGCCCTGGCGATTGCGGCGCACCCGGTCACCGCTGCGGTACACCCGCGCGCCGACGGCGCCAAACGGATCCGGCAAGAAGCGTTCGGCGGTCAGCCCCGGTTGCCCCAGGTAACCCAGCGCCACGCTCTCACCACCGATATACAGCTCGCCCGCCACCTGATCGGCGACCGCGTTGAGTACATCGTCCAGCACATAGACATGCGCGCCCGACAACGGACGGCCGACCGGCACGCTGCGGGCACCCGAGTCGAGTTCCTTGAGCTCATGGGTCAACACACCGACCGTGGTTTCACTCGGGCCATAGTGGTTGATGAACCGGCAGCCCGGCTTGAGTCGCCGCACCTGTTCCAGCAATGCCGGCGAGCAGGCTTCGCCACCGACGATCAGTGCGTGTTGCGGTAGTACATCGGCGGCCCGGGACGCCTGCATCAACGCCGCCAAATGCCCCGGCACGATTTTCAGCACGCCCACTTGGTGCTCAGCCATGTAATCGGCAAACCGGTCCGGGTCGAAGCCCAGCTCTTCGGGCAATACATGCAGCAAGCGACCGGAACACAAGGCGCCGAACAGCACGGTAAATCCAAGATCCGCCGCAATGGTCGAGACCAGCGCCATGCTCGCCGCTGGCTCCAGCGCCAGACGCTCCAGCGCACCGCGCACGTAACTGGCCAGAGCGCCGTGGCTCACCAGCACGCCTTTGGGTTGGCCGGTGGAACCGGAGGTGTGAATCACATAGGCCGGTGCATCCGCCGACACTATCAGCGAAGGCTTCGTCGTCGGTTGGTCCTGCCAGCGTTCGGGGGCGAAGGCCAGCCCTTGGCAACCATCGATCGCCAGGCTGCTTTCTCGCACGTCGCCTGCGGCACACAACAGGACTTTCGCCTGCGCGCCTGCGAGCATCTGCTGCAATCGCGCGGCCGGGGCCTTGACGTCCAGCGGCATGTACACCGCCCCGGCCTTGATCACCCCTAACACACAGGTCAGCCATTCCAGTGAGCGCTCCATCAGCACTGCCACGGGCTGCCCGTTTTGCACGCCTTGCGCACGCAGGTAGTGGGCCAGGCGATTGGCGTCCTGATCCAGCGCCTGAAAACTCAAGGTCCGCTCAAGGCAGCGTGCGGCCGCCGCCTCAGGCTGTGCGGCCACCTGACGATCCCATTGCTGCAACACCGACTCCGCCGGCTGCCGTGGCGCCAGCACCGGTTGCACAGAAGTGGTTGCAAGACTGTGCAGCGGCGCCTGCGGGACGCTCAGCAATTCGCGGAACAGGCCGAGCAGCGTCGGAATGAACCCCTCAATGGTCGAGTGCTGGTACAGGTCGCTGGCGTAGGTCATTTGCCCGTGGATCAGCGTGCCGTCATCGGTGATGTCCAGCGCCAGATCAAAGTGCGTGCCTTCTTTGTCCAGTGGATACTCGGTGACGCTCAGGCCCGGCAGGTTCATCGAGCGCTGGGTCTGCATGCCGACGTTCTGGTTGAACTTGGCCTGGAACAACGGGTTATGCCCCAGGGTTCGTTCGGGCACCAGTTCATCCACCAGTTGCTCGAAGGGCAGCTCCTGATGGGCCTGAGCGCCGAACGATGCTTCCCGAACCCGGGCCAGTAAATCGTCGAAGCTGCCGCGCTCATCGACCTGGCAACGCAACACCTGGGTATTGACGAAGAAGCCGATCAGCCCTTCGACCTCGGAGCGCCCACGGTTGGCATTGGGCACGCCGACGCGAATATCACGCTGGCCGCCAAGTCGCGACAGGAACAACGAAAACCCGGCCAGCACCAGCATGAACAAGCTGATGCCCTGAGCCCGGGCAAAGCCGTTCAACTGCCGGGACAGGTCCGCACCGAAATCAAAGCTCAGGGTCTGGCCTTCGAAACTCTGGGTCAGTGGCCGGGGGAAATCCGCCGCCACGTCCAACAGCGGATGCTCTTGCCCCAACTGCTGGCGCCAGTAATCGAGTTGCCGCTCGCCCTCGCCGGCCTCCAGCCAGCGGCGCTGCCAGATCGCGTAATCGGCGTACTGCAACGGCAACGCCGGCAACTGCGGTTCGCGCTCCAGGCTGAAGGCCTGATAACACTGCACGAATTCCTTGACCATGACGTCCATCGACCAGCCATCGGAGACGATGTGGTGCATGCTCACGATCAGCACATATTCATCGTCCGCCAGACGGAACAGACTGGCCCGCAGCAATGGCCCATGGAGCAAGTCGAACGGTTGCGCCGCCGCTTCCTGAACCCGCCGCGCCAGCTCGGTTTCACGTTCTTGCACGGCGACATTCGACAGATCGACGCGTTGCAGCGGCACGCTCTGCTGGTCGAGGATGACCTGGCTCGGTTGGTCGTTGTCGGTCTGGAACACCGTGCGCAGCACTTCATGGCGCGCCACCAGATGATCGAAGGAACGCAACAGCGCGGCCTCGTTCAACTGCCCGTGCAAACGCAGGCCGGCGGCCATGTTGTACGCAGCGCTCTGCGGGTCGAGCTGCCAGAGAAACAGCAGACGCTGCTGGGCAAACGACAGCGGAATCACCGCGCAGTCGTGACGACTGACCGGCAGCGGCAGCAGGCTGAAGTCCTTGCCCTCCTCGCGCAGTTTGGCGAGAAACAGTCGACGTTGCTCCAGCGGCAAACCGACGAACCTTTTAGCGATACGCTCCGCCATATTGCCGCTCATACTTCAACTCCCTCCAAAGAACTCATGAACTGATCCATGTCGGACCAGTCGTTATCGCTTGCACCGCCGGCCAGCGCGGCCAGCTCCAGGGCCAGATCGCCCAGCAGCGGTGTCTCGAACAGGCTGCGCAACGGCAGCACCACGCCCAACTGGCTTTTGATCCGCGCGATCACTTGCGCGGCCAGCAACGAATGCCCGCCCAACTCGAAGAAATGGTCATCGACACCGACCCGTGGCACCTGCAGCACCTCGATCCAGATCTGTGCCAGAGCCTGTTCGGTGTCGGTTTGCGGGGCGCGATAGCTGCTCTGCAATTGGCTCGGATCGGGGATCGGCAAAGCCTTACGGTCAAGTTTGCCGCTGGGGGTCAGGGGCAGGCGCGGCAACAGCAGCAGGTGGCCGGGCACCATGTAGTCCGGCAGGTTCTTCTGCAGCGAGGCCCGGATTTGCTGACGCAGAATCGCTTGCTCCGCCGCACTGCCGAGCACGCCCTGATCGACGACCAGATACGCCACCAGTTGCGCGCCACCAGTCAAGGGCAAAGCCAGCACCACCGCCTCACGAATCCCCGGACATTGCTGCAACCGTGATTCGATTTCTCCCAGCTCGATGCGGAACCCGCGAATTTTCACTTGGTGATCGACGCGACCGATGTACTCCACCGCGCCATCGTCCCGCAGTCGGGCACGGTCGCCGGTGCGGTACAGGCGCTCGCCGACCGCGAACGGATCGGCGATAAACCGTTGGGCGCTGAGCGTCGGTTGCCGGTGATAACCACGGGCCAGGCCCGGCCCGCCGATGTACAACTCGCCCACCGCCCCTTGCGGCAACAGATTCAAATCATCGTCGAGCACGTACAGCCGGCGGAGCTCCAGACCGTGACCGATCGGAATGCCACGCCACGACACCGCCTCGGCGGTCAACGCGCTGCAATCATGGATGGTCGAGACCACCGTCGCTTCGGTCGGGCCGTAGGTGTTGAGCAAACGCACATGGCCCAACCCGGCGCGTTGCCACAGACGCAGCCCGTCCACCGCCATCGCCTCGCCGCCCACGTGAATCTGGCGCAAGGCGCCGAAGTGGGCAGGCGGATTGGCCGCGTAATCCTGCACCACCGAGTACCAGTAAGCGGCCGGCAAATCCGCCAGGGTAATGCCCTGTTCGACGATCACCTGATGCAAGGTCGCACTGTCCCACAGGCCCGCATCGCGCAGGACGACACAGGCGCCATGGCACAGCGGCGGGAAGAATTGCTCGACGAAACCGTCAAAACTGCTGGTGGCGAACTGCAACACGCGATCGCCTTCGCGCAAATCGCTGTAGTCGATCGCCCGCGCGATGAATTCACTCAACGCGCCGTGACTGACGGCCACGCCCTTCGGCCGGCCGGTGGAGCCGGAGGTGTAAATCACGTAGGCGAGATTCTGCGGATCTACCGTCACTTGCAGATTGTTTTCACTCGCAGCGACGCTGTCCGGCAGTCGGTCCAGACACAGGTAGTCGATGCCATCGAGCGCCGGCAAACTGCTCAGCAGCGGGCTCTCGGTCAGCAACAGTTTCAGCCCGCTGTCATCCAGCACATGGCGCAAGCGTTCGGCCGGGGTGTGCGGGTCCAGCGGCACATAGGCGCCACCGGCCTTGAGCACGGCCAGCAACGCCACGGCCAGTTCCAGCGATCGACCCAACGCCACACCGACCAGCACATCAGGGCCGACGCCTTTGGCGCGTAACTGATGGGCCAGACGATTGCTGCGAATATTCAATTCGGCATAGCTGAGTGAGGGCGACTGATCGCCCGCCAGAATCACTGCGGTGGTGTCGGGAGTGCGCGCCGCTTGGGCCTCAAACATCTGCGGCATGCCGGGCAGCAGCGCCGGGTTGGCGACGGGTTGAATCAAGCGCTCGCGCTCATCCGTGCCAAGCATCGCCACCTCGCCCAGCGATTGTTGCGGATCACGGCAGACCGACACCAGCACGTTGTGCCAATGCTCGGCCAATGCGGCGATGGTCGGTGCGTCGAACAGGTCGGTGGCGTAGGTGAACGCGGCGAACAGTTGCTCGCCCTCCTCTCGGGTGTCGAGCATCAGGTCGCTGGTGGCCGCATGTTGACGCCCGCTGCCGGCCAGTTGCTGCTCGCTCAGATAGCCGACCTGCAAACCGCAATCGAGTCGCACGTCCTGCAGATCGGTCACCAGTGGCTGGTGATTGAACATCACCTGAAACAACGGATTGTGACTCTGGCTGCGGGCCGGTTGCAGGGCTTCGATCAACGCATCGAACGGCAGCTCCTGATGGGCCTGGGCGCCAAGCGCCGCCTGACGCAGGCCTTGCAACAGGTCGCTGAAACGGGTCTGCGGGGTGACCTCGCTGCGCAGGATCTGGGTATTGACGAAGAAGCCGATCAAGCCTTCGGTTTCACTGCGGGTGCGGTTGGCGATCAAGCCGCCGACGCGGATGTCGGTCTGGCCGCTGTAGCGGTACAGCAAGGTCTTGAAGGCGGCCAGCAGCACCACGAACAGCGTCACGCCCTGGCGCTGGGCGAGGGTTTTCAGCGCCTGGCGCAGGGCTCCGTCGATGACTTTTTCCAGGCGCGCGCCCTGGTGGCTGGACTGGGCCGGATAGGCACGGTCGGTGGGCAATTCGAGGATCAGGTGTTCGTCGCCCAACTGCGTGCGCCAGTAATCGAGCTGGCGCTCGCGCTCCCCGGCTTCCAGCCAACTGCGCTGCCACAGGGCATAGTCGCGGTAGTGCACGGTCTGTTCTGGCAAGGTCGGTTGCCGCCCCGCGACCAGCCCGTCGTAGGTGCGCATAAACTCGTCGATCAGAATGTTCATCGACCAGCCATCAGCAATGATGTGGTGCAACGTCAGCAACAGCACGTGTTCCTGTTCGGCCAGGCGCAACAGGCGAAGGCTCAGCAGCGGTCCCTGCTGCAAATCGAAGGCCTGAGTGGCTTCAGCCATCATGTGCTGTTGCGCCTGCGGCCAGCGCCGCTCTTCAGGCAAGGTGCTCAGGTCGTTGATCGCCAGTGTCAGGTCTCGGGGTTCGGCCACTCGCTGGAACGCACGCTCGCCCTCCTGGCCGAAGGTGGTGCGCAGGCACTCATGGCGCGCCACCAACAGGCTGAAAGCGCGCTCAAGCGCCTCGGTTTGCAGCGCACCGCTCAGGCGCACCGCCATCGGCAGGTTGTAGGCCGCGCTCTGCGGGTCCAGCTGCCAGAGGAACCACATCCGTTGCTGGGCATAGGACAGGCCGTCACGCTCATCGACCCCGACACAGGAGGTCATGGGAAGCTGCGCAAAATCGATGCCTTCACGGGCCATGCCGGCCAGAAACAAGCGACGCTTGTCCTGTGGCAGTTCGATAAAGCGGCGGGCGAGTTTCTGTGCGTCTGCGGCATTCATGCATGGGGTCCTTGCTGATCGGCGGCGTGACCAGGAGGCCCGGTCGTATCAACAAGAACGAATGGCTAGCGCGATGATTTAGCGGTACAGACAACCCCAGCCCCCTGTAACGAGCGAGCTTGCTCGCGCTGGGCTGCGCAGCGGCCCCAAAAATCTGGCGGTGATTGCCGATTTTTGTGAGTGCTATGCACTCAAGCGGGAGCAAGCTCCCTCGCCACAGATTTGTCTGACTCAAGCGCTCTCAAGTGAACACAAAAACGCCGAAGCCGGTGCAAGACCGGCTTCGGCGATTGGCGCGTCAGGGGCAAATCAGATCAACGTACATCCTGGGAATGCCCTTCGGCCATCGCGACGATCACCTTGCGCTTGCCTTCGAAGGGCGCGCGGGCGTGGGCCGAGAGCATGTTGTCGAGCATCAGCACATCACCCTCCTGCCAAGGGAATCTGATGGCGCAGTCATCGAGCACAGCACGAATCTCACTGAGCACTTCATCCTCGATGGGCGAGCCATCGCCGTAGTAGACGTTACGCGGCAGGTCTTCCTCGTCGACGATGTCCAGCAGGGTTTCACGCACCTCCGGCTGCAGGTTGGAAATGTGGAACAGGTGAGCCTGATTGAACCAGACCATGTCGCCGGTCACCGGATGACGCGCCACCGCCTGACAGGTCTGGCGGGTGCGCAATTCTCCGTCGTCCTTCCACTCACAAATGATGCCGTGGGCCTTGCAGTAGGCCTCGGCCACTTCACGGTCTTCGGTGTTGAACACCTGTTCCCAGGCCACGTCCAGCCCGTTGCCGAAATTGCGCACGTACATCAGGCCTTTGCTGACGAAGCGCTCGCGAATCGCGACAGGCATGCGGCGATAGACTTCCCGGCTGTCGGCGATCGGCGTTTCACCGCCCGAGGTGGCGGCGATCATGCTGTAGAACCAGATTTTCATCGGCCAGTCCCGGGAATAGGCCTGCTCGTTGTGCAACGGAATGCTTTGATGCGCCGGGTATTCGGTGGAGGTATAAACCCCTTGGGTGACGTTGGTACGCGGCGTCGAACCGAACTCGTAATTGAGCAGCGGATGGCCGAAGCCAGCGGCGAATTGGCGGAACTGCTCGGCACCGTCCAGCTGGAACCCGCGAAACAGAATGCCGCCGTCACGCAGCAAATGCTCATCCACCAACTCATTCAATTCATCGAACACCGCCAACAGGCTGGTATTCGGCTCGGTCGCTTCCACCAACAGCGGCAAGCGACCCCGCGCCGGCAGCAACGGCCGAACGGCAAAACCCACAGCAACACCCATGACGGGCCTCCTGTTAACACTCGATAAAGTGAACCGCGCGCGCTAAAAAACCGGCGCGGCCAGCTGCGCATGACGCCGGTGATGGACTTCCAGATGATTCTTGATAATCCGCAGCACCTTGGCTTCATGCTCATGAATGAAGAAATGCCCGCCGGTCATCATGTCCACCGAGAAACTGCCCAGGGTTTCCTGGCTCCAGCCGATCAATTGCTCGGTGGTGGCCTTGTCTTCCTTGCCGCCGAGCACATGCACGGGGCACTTGAGCAGTGGGCGCTGCATCGGGCGGAAGCGTCCGCAGAGCATGAAATCAGCGCGCAGGATCGGCAGCGTCAGGCTCATCAACTCCTGATTGGCCAACACTTCCTCGCTGGTGCCCTGGAAGGTGCGCAGCTGCTCGATCAACTGTTCGTCGCTCTGCGGTTCGGCGAAGCCACGGTCATAGTCACTGCGCATCGTCGGGGCCGCCGTGCCGGAAGCAAACAGCGCCACCGGCTCCGCAGCGCCGAGGGCACGAAAGGCGTGGGCCATCTCGCAGGCCAGCAACGCCCCCAGGCTGTGGCCGAACAGGGCGTAAGGGCCGTGCAAGGATGGCTTGTGTTCCCTGGCCAATTGCAGGGCCAGGGCGCGCATGTCTGTCTGCAAGGGTTCGTCGTAACGGGCGCCTCGCCCCGGCAACTCCACCGGCTGCAAGTGCAGCCACGCCGGCAACTGGCGCCGCCAGCGGCTATAGACCATGGCGCTGGCACCCGAATAGGGCAGGCACAGCAGTGTCAGCTTTGTCACCGCACTTACCTCGATTGGTTATCTGTTCAGAAGAACGGATGAAGGATGGTGAAAATTAGTCTGTTGGATGGATCAGCTACCTGTGGAAGCGGCAGTTTGCCGCAAATGAACTCTCTGTGGCTCAAACCGGTCAGCTAGTTAGACCCTCAGTCCCCGGAGCTCTACGGCAATGGCTGATCATCCCGAACGACAAAGCGCCATCGACGCCCACGGCATCATTGGCGACATGCGCAGCGCGGCGCTGGTCAACGACAAGGGCAGCGTGGACTTTTTCTGCTGGCCGGAATTCGACAGTCCATCGATTTTCTGCGCGCTGCTGGACAGTCCCGAAGCCGGCATCTTCCAACTGGCCCCGGACCTGCCCGACGCCCGCCGCGAGCAGATTTATCTGCCCGACACCAACGTCCTGCAAACCCGCTGGCTCAGCGATCACGCGGTGGTCGAAGTCACCGACCTGCTGCCCATCGGCGACAGCGAAGATGATTTGCCGATGCTGATGCGTCGGGTGCGAGTGGTCAGCGGACAAGCGACGATCCACATGCGCTGCGCCGTGCGTCATGACTATGCCCGGGCTCACACCAAGGCCCGCGCACGTGATCGGAGTGTGTATTTCGAGGCCACCGGCCAGCCAGCCATGCAGCTGTGTTCGAATCAATCCTTACGCATCGAGGGCCATGCGGCCGTCGCCGAGTTCATCCTCGAACAGGACCAGAGCGCCGAGTTCCTGCTCGGCGGTGTTGACGATGCGCGCTTCAAGGAAGGTACCGCCGCGCTGTGCCTGGAACGCACCCTGAAATTCTGGCGCGACTGGATCGGCCAGTCCAACTATCGCGGTCGCTGGCGGGAAATGGTCAATCGCTCGGCCCTGGCCCTGAAGCTGCTGACCTCACGCAAGCACGGCGCCATCCTCGCCGCCGCTACCTTCGGTTTGCCGGAAACGCCCGGTGGCGAACGCAACTGGGACTACCGCTACACCTGGATCCGCGACGCCTCGTTCACCGTCTATGCCTTCATGCGCCTGGGCTTCGTCGAAGAAGCCAATGCCTACACCCGATGGTTGCGTGGTCGGGTCAGGGATTGTCACGGCAAGACCATGAAACTCAACATTCTCTATGCCATCGACGGCCGCCAGGAACTGCCGGAAGTTGAACTTCCACACTTGTCCGGCCATGGCGGTGCGACACCAGTACGCATCGGTAATCAGGCCTACGATCAAATCCAGCTCGACATCTTCGGCGAGCTGCTGGACGCGGTGTACCTGGTCAACAAGCACGGTGAAGCAATTTCCCATGAAGGCTGGAAACACACCGTGGAAGTGGTCGATCAGGTCTGCGAAACCTGGCAGCAAAAAGACGTCGGCATCTGGGAAATGCGCGGCGAGCCGTATCATTTCCTGCACTCGCGACTGATGTGCTGGGTGGCCGTGGACCGCGCCATCCGGCTGGCCTCCAAACGCTCGCTGCCCGCCCCGTTCGCCCGCTGGGACCAGACCCGTCAAGCGATCTACACCGACATCTGGAGCAACTTCTGGAATGAAGAACGCGGACATTTCGTGCAGCACATCGGTGGCACCTGCCTCGACGGCTCGATGCTGCTGATGCCGCTGGTACGCTTCGTCAGTGCCAAGGACCCGCGCTGGATCGCGACCCTCGAAGCCATCGAGAAAACCTTGGTGCGCGCAGGCATGGTCTACCGCTACCGCAACGACGACGGCCAGATCGACGGCTTGCCCGGCACCGAAGGCGCCTTCGCCGCGTGCTCATTCTGGTACGTCGAATGCCTGGCCCGTGCCGGCCAGGTGGAGAAGGCGCACCTGGAGTTCGAGCAATTGCTGAAGTACGCCAACCCGCTGGGGCTGTATGCCGAAGAGTTCGACAGCCATGCCCGGCATCTGGGCAACACACCACAAGCGCTGACGCACCTGGCACTGATCAGCGCGGCGAGTTTCCTGAACAGGAAGTTGAGCGGCGAGAAAAACTTTTGGCAGCCTTGAAGACCAAGTCGCCTGCTTCGCTACTACAGATGTACACCGTTCAACTGTGGGAGCGAGCCTGCTCGCGATGACGATTGGTCATTCAACATTGATGTCGACTGACACACCGCTATCGCGAGCAGGCTCGCTCCCACAATGGATCAGCCGTGTGGCGCGGGTTTTGGCACGTCGACGTTATCCAGCACCCGATTCACCGCCAGCTCGGCCAGCATGATGACCTGCTGAATCGCCAGGAGCGTGTGCCGCTGCGGAGCATCGACATAGGCGGCAATGTCGCTGGTCATGACGCTGGCTGAGGCCAGTGATTCGCAAACATGGGCCAGCAGACTTTCGTTATCCATATCCGGTGCAACCAGAAACATTTTGCTTGGCTTGCGGCCTTCGGTTTTTTTCGGGGTGGGTTTGAGGTAGTGGTCGAGCGCGCGTTCAGCGGCGTCGTGGAGTTTTTTCGAATCGAGGGATTCGTAGGGGGAAACGTTGTCGGTTTCTGGGGGATTGGGACTGTCTTTTATCATGGTGTAACTCCTGACATTCATGAAGCTCACCGCCGTCGTGACCAAACGATGGGTGGTGGGCGGTACGCAGGTTGGTCAACCGGGAAGTCAGGCACCCGGCGCACTCGAAAGTGCCCCGCGCACAGCCCACCGCGAAGCATACCGACAAGCGCACGAAAAAGCGCCGACATGCTCACGTTGGCGCTTGCACGCCTGACATTGCACGGGTGACCAAACCCGGTCGCTGAATTGGCAGCGACCCGGAAAGACTATCGGCTCCCTTTCCTAACCTACAACCGCCAAAACTCGTCGGAAATATCCCCTTTTACGACGTTTTTTGTAGGACCGAGGCTACGCCCGATGAACTTAAACACGCACTGTCAGCCACTACTGTCCCTCCGTGGAGAGGGGGCTTGCCCCCGTTGGGGCGCGTAGCGGCCCCTTGAATGCACAACCCCATTCCTCCAGAAGCACCGCATTTGCTGGCTTTGCGGCCGCTGCGCAGCCGAACGGGGGCAAGCCCCCTCGCCACAGAACCAGGTAGGCCGAACCTACAATCACTAAACAAAACCAGCCCAATCAACACGCGGTAACGCATTCCTACATCTGGAAATACCTTGTTGCCAGCGCTTACATCCATCCCTACCATCCACGTCAACGGGCACAGCGGAGCTGTCCAACAAAACCCGAATTCAAGGAACCAGAATGACCCAGCGTATCCATCGCAGCATCGACACCCCACTCCGATCAGGCCTGAACCGGGATGAACTGTGGGAGGGCCACGACAAAGGCCTGATCAAATGCTGGGAAATCGGCCGCCAACGCGCCGCCCGCTTCCCCGACCTCGCCCGACAATGCCTCACTGGTGAACTTCCGGTGCTAGGCTGGAAAGGTGGCGTCAGCCGCAGTCTGAAAAAACTCGAAAAATACGGATCCCTCAAATACCTCGCCCAATGGCAGGGGTTGCGCGGGGAAGATCTGGATATTGATCTGAACGCAGAACGGGCGTTGACCTGTTCCAGAACCAAAATGGTCGTGACGTTTACGCCGGATCGGTCGAAGTATTTCAATCAGGTGGCGGACGTGGAAGCTTAAGGAGAAGGACGCATGGTCGACCTACATCAGGAATTTCAAAATAGCGGTTTCTTCCACGAAGCACGGATTGATCGACGCTCGGCTGACGCACTGGTGGGAATCGCCGCCGGGCTCGCTGCCGACGGTACGATCAACCAGCAGGAAGCCGAGTTTCTAAAGACCTGGATCGAAACCCATTTAAGCCATCTCGGCGATCCGGTGGTGAATATCCTCTACAAACGCCTCGCCGGCATGCTGAGCGACGGCGTGCTTGATGCCGAGGAGTCTGGCGAGCTGTTGGAGATGCTTCACCAGTTTGCAGGCCTGCCGATTGGTTCTGCCCAAACGTTCACTGCGCCGACCAGTCTTCCTCTCGACAACCCGGCGCCCTCTTTAAGTTGGTCTGACCGAGTGTTCCTGTTTACCGGGATCATGGCTTACGGTCCGCGCAAGGAGTGCGAATCACTGATTATTGAACGTGGCGGGCTTATCGGCGGATCCGTCAGCAAGAAGATCCACTATTTAGTGGTAGGCAGCATCGGCAATGATCAATGGCTGCATAGCACCTACGGGACCAAGATCAAAAGAGCTGTCGAACTGAGAGAAAGCGGTGTGCCTATAGCGATCATCAGTGAAGAATATTGGCAAAAGGTTCTGTTCGGATAACGCCGCTACAGCCTCTATGGAGTGTCGAATGAACCCTGACGCGCAGATCCGATACGCACTGACACCCAGCCTCAATCTCGCCTACGAAGAGCACGGCCCCACCAACGGCGACCCGGTCATTCTGCTCCACGGCTTCCCCTACTCCCCACGCGCCTACGACGAAATCGCCCCGGCCCTCGCCGCAAAGGGCTACCGCGTTATCGTCCCCTACCTGCGCGGCTACGGCCCGACCCGCTTCAACTCCCGCGACACCCTGCGTTCCGGCCAGCAAGCCGTCCTCGCCCAGGATTTGCTGGACCTGATGGACGCCCTCGCCATCAAACAAGCTGCTCTGTGTGGCTACGACTGGGGCGGTCGGGCGGCGTGCATTGTTGCGGCGCTATGGCCGGAGCGGGTGCGCTGTCTGGTGACCGGGGATGGCTACAACCTTCAGAACATTCCCCACTCTACCCAGCCTCTGGATCCGGAGACTGAACATCGTCTCTGGTATCAGTACTACTTCCACACCCCGCGCGGTGTTGAAGGCTTGACCCAAAACCGCCGGGCCCTGTGCGAACTGCTCTGGACGTTGTGGTCGCCGACCTGGGCCAACAATGCCGAACGTTATCCCTTGAGCGCGCCAGCCTTCGAAAATCCGGATTTCGTCGAGGTGGTGATTCACTCGTACCGACACCGGTTCATGTATGCGCCCGGCGATCCGGCGCTGGAGTGGATGGAAGAAGCGCTCACCCGACAACCGGTGATCAGCGTGCCGACGATTTCCCTGTGCGGCGCCGATGATGGTGTCGGCCCCGCGTCTGAAATCGATGAAGACGCCGAGCGTTTTACCGGCCCTTACGAACGCCGGGTACTGGCGGGTGTCGGGCATAACATTCCGGAGGAAGCGCCCGAGGCGACGCTTAAGGCAATACTGGATCTGCTGGTGAGCTGACAGAAAACCGCTCGCGATAGGCTTGCGGCGTTACGCCCATGGCTCGCAGAAAACTGCGGCGCAAGGTCTCTTCACTGCCAAACCCGCATTGCACCGCGACCCGTTTGATCGGTACGCCGGTGTCGCTGAGTAGCCGTCGCGCGGTCTCGACCCGAATCAGTTCGATGGCCCGCGCCGGGGTCTGGCCGGTGTCGGCGCGGTAGTGACGGACGAAGCTGCGCTCGCTCATGCCGGCCTGCAAGGCCAAGGTCGGGATGCCGAGGTCCTTGGTGAGGTTTTCGCTGATCCAGGCATGAAGTTCGTCGAAGCGGTTGCCTTCCTGTTGCAGGGACAGGGTCACGCTGAACTGCGACTGCCCCCCCGGACGCTTGAGAAACACCACCAATTGCCGGGCGACATCCAGGGCCATGGTTCGGCCGAGGTCTTGTTCGACCATCGCCAGGGCCAGGTCGATGCCCGCGGTGACACCGGCCGAGGTCCAGACCGGGCCGTCGTTGATGAAGATCGGGTTAGGTTCGACGTGCAGTTTGGGGTGCTGCTGCGCCAATTGTTCGCAGCGGGTCCAGTGCGTGACCACCCGCCTGCCATCGAGCCAACCGCTGGCCGCCAGCAAAAACGCCCCGGTGCACACCGACGACACCCGCCGACACCCGGTCCCATGCTCACGCACCCAAGCCACCAGCGACTCGTCTTTCGCCGCCGCGTAAACGCCCCAGCCACCAGCAATGATCAACGTGTCGCTGCCCCGATCCGGCAGCGGCTCTGCCAACAGCGCCAACCCCGCCGACGACATCACCGCCCCGCCGCCGCTGGCAATCACCGACGGCGCATAGGGTTGCGGCAAACCTTGCTGGCGAGCAATGTCGTTGGCCGAGGCAAACACCTGCAACGGCCCGGTGACGTCGAGCAGTTGTACGTTGGCAAAGGCCAGCACATGAATGGTTTTCGGGTTGTTCGGCATGCTTGGCGTAATTCGTGGGGTGATTGGCGTATGCGCCAGATCCTACGAGCCTAGAGTGAAGCCGTCCACCCCAACCAGGAGAAAAAACGCCATGACGTTGCAGATCGGTTTTCTGTTGTTTCCACAGGTTCAACAACTGGACCTGACCGGCCCTTATGATGTGCTGGCCTCGCTGCCGGACGTGAAGGTGCACCTGATCTGGAAGGACCTGGTCCCGATCACCGCGAGCACCGGGCTGGTGTTGAAACCGACCACCACCTTCGACGATTGCCCGCCACTGGATGTGATCTGCATTCCCGGCGGCAGCGGTGTCGGGCCGTTGATGGAGGATGAAGAAACCCTGGCCTTCATCAAGGCTCAGGCCGTTAACGCGAAGTATGTCACTTCGGTTTGCACCGGCGCGCTGGTGCTTGGCGCGGCGGGGTTGCTCAAGGGCAAGCGCGCTACTACTCACTGGGCGTATCACGAGTTGCTCGGGCTGTTGGGAGCGATCCCGGTGAATGACCGGGTGGTGCGCGACGGCAATCTGCTGACCGGGGGCGGGATCACCGCGGGGATCGATTTTGCCCTGACCCTGGCGGCTGAATTGTTTGATAAGGACACGGCGCAACTGGTGCAACTGCAGCTGGAATATGCTCCGGCGCCGCCGTTTGCTTCGGGTAGCCCTGAGACAGCACCGGTCAGCGTGCTGGAGGAAGCCCGCAAACGCGCTGCCGCGTCGTTGAAACTGCGCTCGGAAATCACCGAACGTGCAGCGGCGAAACTCGCCCGCCAGTGAAAGAAACGGCTGCGGGCGCTATCGCCCCCGCAGCCAGTCACTCAGGTCGACCATTCGGCACAAACAGCTCGAACGAGTCATCACCATAAGCCCGCTCCACTTTAGCAATCACCACTTGATAACCCGCGTACCACTTGCGGTACTGACGCTTGGCCTCCAGGTGCCTGGGATGGCTGGCGAATTCTCGTATAGAGGTTTCGTCCTGCCAGTAATAACTGGCGTTGACCAACTCGCCATCGGCCGAGCACCAGGATTGGGTGCCGACAAACCCTTCGATGCTGATCGCGACTTCGTCGATCAACGCGCTCAAACGGTTGAACTCCTCGTCCCGTTGGCCGGGTTTGTAGATAAACGATGCGATGTACATGCAGAGATTCCTTTTCAGCGAATGAGTCAGGCCGGACGAGTCATCAGGACTAGCCGGACGGCGAGCAACAGCAGTACTGCGGCCAGCCCCAATGACTGCCATCTGGCGAATGTCGAAGTCCTGGAAACAAGCCGGCTGACCGTACTGCCGAAAACCCCGAGCAGGGTGTGAAACACGCCACTGACCAAGGTCAACACCATGCCCAGCAGCACCAGTTGTACGGCAATCGACCCCCGCTGCGCGTTAACGAATTGCGGCAGAAACACCATGAAAAACAGTAAGGCCTTGGGGTTCAGCAGGCTGTTGAGCATCGCCCGGATCAGCAGGGTCTTGAGCGGCACCTGCGCCACATCCGACGTGCCGCTGGCCGATGTTTTTTGCAACGCTTTGAACGCCAGCCACAGCAGGTACAGGCCCCCGGCATAACGGATCAGGTCGAAGGCCGGCGGCCAGCTGGCAACCAGTGCCGTAACACCCATCGCAGTCAGCGCCGTCAGGATCAGATCGGCCAGGCCAATGCCCAATCCTGACGCCACACCACCGCGCCAGCCATAACTGGCGCCATGGCTGATCACGAAGGCCATGTTCGGTCCGGGTGACAGCAGCAACAACATCACCGCGCCGACGAAAATCAATAAGGTCGCAGGGTCAATCACAGCGAAGTCTCCGTCCTGGAAAGCCTGTAGATTAGAACGCCAATCTGATACAAACAAAAAATTGATCCAGATACAAAGAGCACTCACCCATGACCCGTATTCGCTACAAACGCCTGGTGGATCAGTTCGCCGGGAAGATTCGCAGCGGTGAACTGCCACCCGCCACACAGTTGCCGACCATTCGTGCGTTGATGCAGAGCGAGCGGATTGCCCTGGCCACTGCATTGCGGGTCTATCACGAGTTGGAGGCGATCGGCCTGGTGGTCGGCGAAACCGGCCGTGGCACCTTTGTGCGCGACACATCCTTGCCACGCGGACTGGGGCTGGAACAGCAACCACTGGGCGTCGGCATGGTGGACCTGACCTTCAATTACCCGTCGGTACCCGGTCAGGACGAGTTATTGCGCGAGGGTTTGCGAGCGATTGCCGCCTCCGGCGATATCGATGCGCTATTGCATTCCGCGCCTCAGGGCGGGCGGGCACATGAACGGCAGACGGCGGCCCGGCATTTACGCAATCGGGACATTCGGGTGGGGGGCGATCAGGTGCTGATCGTCAACGGCGCCCAGCAAGGTCTTGCCGTGACGCTGATGGCACTGCTCAAACCGGGAGATATTCTGGCCCTCGACGCCCTCACCTACCCAGGCCTTAAAACCCTGGCTCAGGCCCATCGGCTGGACCTCGAAGCCCTGCCGCAACTCGCCGGGCACACCGATCTCGACGCCCTGGAAGCGCTGTGCAAACGGCGCCCCGTGCGGGTGCTCTACAGCATGCCGACGATGCACAATCCGTTGGGGACGGTGATGTCCATCGCCGACCGTGAACGCCTGGTGCAATTGGCTGAACGCTACGACTTTCTGATCATCGAAGACGGTGCCTATGCCTTCCTCGCAGAACCGGCGCCCAAACCGCTGTTTACCTTGGCCCCGCAGCGCACACTGTATATCAGCGGCCTGTCGAAAAGCGTTGCCTCGGGCCTGCGCATTGGTTTCATCGTTGCACCGAAGGCGATGATGCCGGTGCTGGAACAAGCCATCCGCGTGTCGACATGGAGCACCCCGTCGCTGACCGTCGCACTGGCCTGCCACTGGATCGATAGCGGCGAAGTCGACAACCTCGAAGAGCAAAAGCGCCTGGACGCCCGGCGGCGACAAGATCTGGCTCAGCAAATCCTGAAAAATTGCGAGCTGGTGGCGCATCCCGGTTCCTACTACCTTTGGCTCAGATTGCCCGAAGGATTACGGGCCGAAACGGTTGTTGCCGAGTTGGAACGTAAAGGCGTGCAGGTGACCAGCGCCGAACCCTTTGCCACGACCACTCATGTGCCTCCTGCACTGCGGGTGGCCATGGGATCGATCAGCCTCGACGTGTTGGAGCGCGCCCTGGAGACACTGCGTGAAGTCGTGGACATCTGACAGACTTTTCTGACGCCCATAAAAAAACCCGCCGAAGCGGGTTTCTCAAGACCATTGCGACATCCTGTCGGCAGCCATCCTGGCGTATGGTCGATCATCCGTGATCCTGAGCACGTCCTGTGCTTCAGTTGATGGATCCAGATTAGACGTATCGGTGAAGCTTAAAAAGACGACATACCACTGGCTGCGTGTAAGCCATTGACCATTCAACGCCTGAAACCTGCACTACAGGAGATCGGGTTTCAGTTTTCTAAAGACGAAAAAAAACCCGCCGAAGCGGGTTTTTCCCAAGACCATATCGACTCCCTGTCGGCAGCGATCCTTGCTATGGTCGATCATCCGTGACCCTGGAGCACTTCCTGTGCTTCAGTTGATGGAGCTAGATTACCCTTCGGATCCAATCCGCAATAGACGACATAGCTACTACCGCGTGTAAGACATTCGCTATAGCCGCCCCTCCGAAACCCCTTAGATGTATCAGCCATCAGCCGCCCTGACGCTCGTGGTCCTTGGTGTCCACCAGAAATTTTTCGATATTGCTCATCTGCTCATCCCAACCCCGGCTGTCCATGCGGAACGCCTTGAGCCTGCGCGACTGAGGGATGTGATCGAAACCGGACTCGACGACCGTCAACAACGTGCCTTCGTCCATATCCTGGAGTTCGAACTTCACCAGTGTGGTGGGCTCCTGGGAGTAATCGGTATCAGGTTCGACTGCATACGGGTGCCAGCGAAACGAAAACACCCGCTCCGGCTCGACCCGCTCCACCAGTACATTCCACAACAAGTGCTCATAACCAGGATAAGTAATCTGCCCCTGGGTCCACTCGCCGGCGACAAAACGCTTGCCTTCGAGTGCCACGCCGAACCATTGCCCGAAGGCTTCGGCGTTGGCCAGCACACGCCAGACCTGCGAGCGCGGCACCTTGAGCAGGATTTTCCTTTCGATGCGATCTGATGCTGGGTTCATAAGTCACCTCCTGTACTGAACAGTAGGCCCGTAAAGACCATAAGACCAACCTAAAAGTTGTATCAAACGCGTGTCGCAATCGAGCGAGCCTGAAATATTCGGCCTCAGTTCTGGCCATAAGTTCTGATTTGAAGGGGGGAAGTCAGCGGGCTGAAACTGCTAATGTTTGCAGCGACGTGCCCCCTTACAAGGAAGATTCATGCAGCCTTCACTCACGGAACGTTATCGCGCAACCCTGCTGGGGCTTGCGTGTGGGGATGCCGTTGGCACCCGTGCCGAGTTCCAGCCACGCGGCTCGTTTATCCCTCTGACCGATATGGTTGGGGGCGGCCCGTTCAATCTGAAGCCAGGGCAATGGACCGATGACACTTCCATGGCACTTTGCCTGGCAGAAAGCCTGTTGAACAAAAAAGGGTTTGATGCGGCCGACCAAATGGGCCGTTATCTCAACTGGTGGCAATGGGGTTACCTGAGTTCGACCGGCGAATGCTTCGACATCGGCATGACCGTCCGTGAAGCGCTGACTCGTTATCTGGAAAACGGTCAGCCATTCGCAGGTTCCACCGATCCCTACACAGCCGGTAACGGTTCGCTGATGCGGTTAGCGCCAATAGTGCTGTACTACTTTCCCGACCCCGACCGGATCAGGAGGTTTTCCGCAGACAGCTCGCGCACTACCCATGCGGCGCCAGAGGCACTTGAATGCTGTCAGTTGCTTGCCGCTCTGATCCGCAAGGCATTGCAAGGAGCGCCCAAGCAGGATTTGCAGAGCCTGCCAGAGACGACGTTCGTGGAACCAAAGGTCGCGAGCATCGCCCGAGGTGACTACCTCGGAAAATCCAAAGACGATATTCGCGGTAGCGGTTACTGCGTTGCATCACTGGAAGCGGCCTTGTGGTGCTTTCACCACACTGACAGTTTTGAAGCCTCCATCCTCGAAGCGGCGAACCTGGGCGATGACGCCGATACCACTGCCGCCATCGTCGGCCAGTTGGCCGGGGCTCACTACGGTGTGCAGGCTATTCCTGACGGGTGGCTGGCGAAATTGCATCAGCGCGAAGACATCGAGGCCACGGCTGACGCCCTGCTTCGAGCAGCCACCGCTGCCGCCATCTCAGCAACGCAACCAGGGAAACCCCATGAATAACTTGCATGGCAGCTGCTTGTGCAAAGCCATCGAATACGAACTTGATAGCCTCGACATGCCCATTAATCACTGCCACTGCCACACTTGTCGCAAGGCACACGCAGCAGCATTCGCCTCGACGGCCGGGGTCATGCGTGAGCATTTTCGCTGGATAAAAGGACAGGACCGGCTAAGCACCTATGAGTCGTCGCCGGGCAAGCTTCGGCATTTCTGTTCGATCTGCGGATCGCATCTGATGGCGGAGCGCTTGGCCCAACCCCATGTAATCGTTCGCGTGGCGACGCTCGACGATGATCCGAAAATGACACCTCAGGCTCACATCTGGACGTCCCATGACGTGCCCTGGCTTGAATATGAATCGAATGAGAAGTCTCAGGAGTGGCAGACATAGTTTTCCGGATACACCGCGCCAGACTCTGATTTGTTGGCTGGCGGCGCCCCGCTACACTGCATTCCAACTTTCCATCATCACAGCGAACCTCCCATGCCCCCAGGTTTTCTCCTTGCGTTGACGCCGCTGCTGTTCACTCCTCTTGCGCATGCCATCGACTGCGACAATGCCACTGACCAGACGACGATGAATCAGTGCGCGGCGCAGCAGTACAAAGCGGCCGACAAGGAGCTGAATGCGCTTTACCAGCAAATCACCCTACGGTTGAAGGATAGCTCTGACGCCAAAAAGCTGTTGATCGGTGCTCAACGCTCGTGGATTGCGTTTCGCGATGCCGAGTGCAAGTTCTCGGCGTCCGGAGTGGCGGGTGGCAGTGTGTATCCGTTGATCTATAGCGATTGCATCACCAAACTGACGAAGGCGCGGGTCGGGACGTTCAAGACTTACTTGAAGTGTCAGGACGGGGATTTGGGTTGTCCAGTGCCTGGGGCTTGATGCTGCGGTGTTCTTAAGGCTCTTCGCGGCAAGCCTCGCTCCCGCAAGGGGCTTGGCGGTACACAAATTGTGTGTCCTCCAAAAAATCCACCCGACAACTTGATGTTGCCGATCTGCTTCAGGCTATAGAGTGTTCGGCGGTGGCCGAGTCTTCCTTCTCGGCTTCGGGAGACACGCCGCACCACCAACGTGGTGCAGCGTGACGCAGGCTCAACGGTAAAACGGCGCGTGAATGCCTTTATGAGCCTCGATTTCTTGCCGCATATCAGCCACCAGTGACGCGATCGCGTGGGGGCTATCCAGTGTCCATACCGGAACATGGGTGGCCACCAGATCCACTTTCCCGGTCATGCAATCGCAGACCCGAATTGTCAGGGACTGGTCCGCCTCCATGCTGCAAGTGCACACAGCCGGCAAAAAACTATGTTCAATGATGTTTTGAATTTCCAAGGTTGAAAGGAACATCGCTACCTCCATCACGCCAGGTGTATGGCCGGGCAAATGCTCCCTCATTCACCCATTAGCCGGAAAATTCTAATCCTCAATAACGGCTGTCTCAAGACCGCAACAGGTTGCTCATCGTCTCGTTGGTGATCCTTAGACGTGAGGATCTCCCGGAGCTTTGCCCGGCACGGCGTATTGCGGCTTCAAATGACCGTCCCGATCGAGCAGCCAGGCGTCCATGATCTGCCGCACCACGGGACCGGCGACGCGACCACCAGCCTCGCCATTCTCGATCATCACCGAAATGACAATCTTCGGATGTTCGGCCGGGGCGAAACCGACGAACAAGGCATTGTCACGGTTGCGCTCCAGGGTTTTCGCCCGGTTGTAGCGCTCACCTTGCTTGATTGCCACCACTTGCGCGGTGCCACTTTTGCCGGCGATGCGGTACTGAGCCCCCGCCGCTGCCGCTCGAGCAATCCCGCGAGCATCGTGCATCACCATCTGCATGCCGTGGTTGACCTGCTCCCAGTCACGCGGGTCCTTGAGCAGGATGTTCGGCATCGGATGCTCGTCCACCGGCGCTACACCATCCACCGTTTTGGCCAGGTGTGGTCGGTTCCATACACCCTTGTTGGCAATCAGCGCTGTAGCCTGGGCGAGTTGCAGAGGCGTGACCTGCATATAGCCCTGGCCGATGCCAAGGATCACGGTTTCACCCGGGAACCATGCCTGACGGCGAGTGGCGCGTTTCCAGGCTTGAGACGGCATCAACCCGGGAGACTCCTCGAACATGTCCAGCGAGACCTTCTCGCCGAGGCCGAACATCGCCATGTAATCATGCAGACGGTCGATCCCCAGCTTGTGCGCCAGATCGTAGAAGTAGGTGTCGTTGGAGCGCATGATCGCCGCGTCCATGTCCACCCAGCCATCGCCACTGTGGTTCCAGTTACGGTATTTATGATCGAAATCCGGTAGCTGGTAGTAACCCGGATCGAAAACGCGGGTCTGCGGAGTGACCACCCCGGCGTCGAGGCCGGCAATAGCCACTTCCGGTTTGATGGTCGAGCCCGGCGCGTAGAGCCCACGCAGCACACGATTGAACAGCGGCCGGTCGATGGAATCATGCAGCGCCGCGTATTCCTTGAAGCTGATGCCGCTCACAAACAAATTCGGGTCAAAACTGGGCTTGCTGACCATGGCCAGCACTTCGCCGGTCGATGGGTCGAGAGCGACCACCGAGCCACGGCGATCGCCCAACGCCTCCTCGGCAGCTTCCTGAAGTTTGACGTCGAGGCTCAGAACGATGTTTTTGCCGGGGATCGGATCGGTGTGTTTGAGCACTCGCAGCACGCGGCCCTGAGCATTGGTTTCGACTTCTTCATAACCCACATGGCCGTGCAACTCAGGCTCGTAGAATCTCTCGATGCCGGTCTTGCCGATGGATTGCGTGCCACGGTATTCCACCGTGTCCAGGGCTTTGGATTCTTTCTCGTTGATGCGGCCGACGTAGCCGATCGAGTGTGCGAAGTGTGCGCCCATCGGGTAGTGGCGAACGAACTGTGGCTCTACGTCGATCCCTGGCAAACGGAATTCGTTGACTGCCAACACCGCGATCTGTTCTTCGCTGAGTTCGTAGAACAAGGTGACGGGCACGAAGGGGTGTCGAGCCTGCTTCATTGCCTTGTCGAACAGCGTGCGGTCTTCAGCCGGCAGGTGCAGGAGGTTGACCACCTCATCCAGCTCTTCTTTGACGTCGGAGGCCCGTTCGCGGGTGATGGTCAGGTTGAAACTGGGTCGGTTGTCCGCCAGAAGCACGCCGTTGCGGTCATAAATCAACCCGCGGGTAGGGGTGATCGGCAATACGTGTACGCGGTTGTTTTCGGAGATCGTCGAGTGGTAGTCGTACTCGACCACCTGCAGAACATACAGCCGCACCACCAGCGCGCAGGTAATAGCGACGACGAACAAGGAGCAGGCCATCAGTCTTTTATTGACCAGGCGCGTCTCTTTTTCGTGGTCCTTGATTGGTATTGGTTCAGGCATTTCTGCAGCGGCTCTTTGACTGTAGAGGAGGTGCCGATCCGTAGGCTTGAAATCAGTCCGTTAAAAAACGAGCTGCACCATACCAAAAACGGCGCGTCGCTTTAGCGCGCCAGCCAAAATTTCATAAACGATGCAGCTATCACCAGAAAAAGTGGTCGGGCTATCCCTTTATTTGCCACGGCACTTTCCTGCGGACAAAACAAAACCCCTACCTGCATACGCAGATAGGGGTTTCGGAATTTAATCTTGACGATGACCTACTCTCACATGGGGAAACCCCACACTACCATCGGCGATGCATCGTTTCACTGCTGAGTTCGGGATGGGATCAGGTGGTTCCAATGCTCTATGGTCGTCAAGAAATTCGGTAGCCAGGTCGTGGGCCCTTGCGGGTTCACGCTCCAGCGAATGGGTATGCGATAGTTGGGTGTTTTGTGAGTGTCACAAACTTTCGGTTCGGTTCGTCTTCACACACCGCAATCTGGTGCTCTCTCGCCTTTTCAGCTCGAAGCCTGCAAATTGCTTGGGTGTTATATGGTCAAGCCTCACGGGCAATTAGTATTGGTTAGCTCAACGCCTCACAGCGCTTACACACCCAACCTATCAACGTCGTAGTCTTCGACGGCCCTTCAGGGGACTCAAGGTCCCAGTGAGATCTCATCTTGAGGCTAGTTTCCCGCTTAGATGCTTTCAGCGGTTATCTATTCCGAACATAGCTACCCGGCAATGCCACTGGCGTGACAACCGGAACACCAGAGGTTCGTCCACTCCGGTCCTCTCGTACTAGGAGCAGCCCCTCTCAAATCTCAAACGTCCACGGCAGATAGGGACCGAACTGTCTCACGACGTTCTAAACCCAGCTCGCGTACCACTTTAAATGGCGAACAGCCATACCCTTGGGACCGGCTTCAGCCCCAGGATGTGATGAGCCGACATCGAGGTGCCAAACACCGCCGTCGATATGAACTCTTGGGCGGTATCAGCCTGTTATCCCCGGAGTACCTTTTATCCGTTGAGCGATGGCCCTTCCATACAGAACCACCGGATCACTAAGACCTACTTTCGTACCTGCTCGACGTGTCTGTCTCGCAGTCAAGCGCGCTTTTGCCTTTATACTCTACGACCGATTTCCGACCGGTCTGAGCGCACCTTCGTACTCCTCCGTTACTCTTTAGGAGGAGACCGCCCCAGTCAAACTACCCACCATACACTGTCCTCGATCCGGATAACGGACCTGAGTTAGAACCTCAAAGTTGCCAGGGTGGTATTTCAAGGTTGGCTCCACGCGAACTGGCGTCCACGCTTCAAAGCCTCCCACCTATCCTACACAAGCAAATTCAAAGTCCAGTGCAAAGCTATAGTAAAGGTTCACGGGGTCTTTCCGTCTAGCCGCGGATACACTGCATCTTCACAGCGATTTCAATTTCACTGAGTCTCGGGTGGAGACAGCGCCGCCATCGTTACGCCATTCGTGCAGGTCGGAACTTACCCGACAAGGAATTTCGCTACCTTAGGACCGTTATAGTTACGGCCGCCGTTTACCGGGGCTTCGATCAAGAGCTTCGCGTTAGCTAACCCCATCAATTAACCTTCCGGCACCGGGCAGGCGTCACACCCTATACGTCCACTTTCGTGTTTGCAGAGTGCTGTGTTTTTAATAAACAGTCGCAGCGGCCTGGTATCTTCGACCGGCGTGGGCTTACGCAGTAAATGCTTCACCCTCACCGGCGCACCTTCTCCCGAAGTTACGGTGCCATTTTGCCTAGTTCCTTCACCCGAGTTCTCTCAAGCGCCTTGGTATTCTCTACCCAACCACCTGTGTCGGTTTGGGGTACGGTTCCTGGTTACCTGAAGCTTAGAAGCTTTTCTTGGAAGCATGGCATCAACCACTTCGTGTTCTAAAAGAACACTCGTCATCAGCTCTCGGCCTTAGAATCCCGGATTTACCTAAGATTCCAGCCTACCACCTTAAACTTGGACAACCAACGCCAAGCTGGCCTAGCCTTCTCCGTCCCTCCATCGCAATAACCAGAAGTACAGGAATATTAACCTGTTTTCCATCGACTACGCTTTTCAGCCTCGCCTTAGGGACCGACTAACCCTGCGTCGATTAACGTTGCGCAGGAAACCTTGGTCTTTCGGCGTGGGTGTTTTTCACACCCATTGTCGTTACTCATGTCAGCATTCGCACTTCTGATACCTCCAGCAAGCTTCTCAACTCACCTTCACAGGCTTACAGAACGCTCCTCTACCGCATCACCTAAGTGATACCCGTAGCTTCGGTGTATGGTTTGAGCCCCGTTACATCTTCCGCGCAGGCCGACTCGACTAGTGAGCTATTACGCTTTCTTTAAAGGGTGGCTGCTTCTAAGCCAACCTCCTAGCTGTCTAAGCCTTCCCACATCGTTTCCCACTTAACCATAACTTTGGGACCTTAGCTGACGGTCTGGGTTGTTTCCCTTTTCACGACGGACGTTAGCACCCGCCGTGTGTCTCCCATGCTCGGCACTTGTAGGTATTCGGAGTTTGCATCGGTTTGGTAAGTCGGGATGACCCCCTAGCCGAAACAGTGCTCTACCCCCTACAGTGATACATGAGGCGCTACCTAAATAGCTTTCGAGGAGAACCAGCTATCTCCGAGCTTGATTAGCCTTTCACTCCGATCCACAGGTCATCCGCTAACTTTTCAACGGTAGTCGGTTCGGTCCTCCAGTTAGTGTTACCCAACCTTCAACCTGCCCATGGATAGATCGCCCGGTTTCGGGTCTATTCCCAGCGACTAGACGCCCTATTAAGACTCGCTTTCGCTACGCCTCCCCTATTCGGTTAAGCTCGCCACTGAAAATAAGTCGCTGACCCATTATACAAAAGGTACGCAGTCACCCAACAAAGTGGGCTCCCACTGCTTGTACGCATACGGTTTCAGGATCTATTTCACTCCCCTCTCCGGGGTTCTTTTCGCCTTTCCCTCACGGTACTAGTTCACTATCGGTCAGTCAGTAGTATTTAGCCTTGGAGGATGGTCCCCCCATATTCAGACAAAGTTTCTCGTGCTCCGTCCTACTCGATTTCATGACCAAGAGATTTTCGCGTACAGGGCTATCACCCACTATGGCCGCACTTTCCAGAGCGTTCCGCTAATCTCAAAGCCACTTAAGGGCTAGTCCCCGTTCGCTCGCCACTACTAAGGGAATCTCGGTTGATTTCTTTTCCTCAGGGTACTTAGATGTTTCAGTTCCCCTGGTTCGCTTCTTAAGCCTATGTATTCAGCTTAAGATACCTAACTTATGTTAGGTGGGTTCCCCCATTCAGACATCTCCGGATCAAAGTCTGTTTGCCGACTCCCCGAAGCTTTTCGCAGGCTACCACGTCTTTCATCGCCTCTGACTGCCAAGGCATCCACCGTATGCGCTTCTTCACTTGACCATATAACCCCAAGCAATCTGGTTATACTGTGAAGACGACATTCGCCGAAAATTCGCGATTAAACTCACAAATTTTACCTTAGCCTGATCACCACCAGTGAAAGTGGCCATCAGTCTATCTTTCTATCACATACCCAAATTTTTAAAGAACGATCTAATCAAAAGACTAGAAATCAATATTCATAGCGGAATATTCATTTCTAAACTCTCAAACGTGTCGAAGCAGTTTATGGTGGAGCCAAGCGGGATCGAACCGCTGACCTCCTGCGTGCAAGGCAGGCGCTCTCCCAGCTGAGCTATGGCCCCATAACAAAATTGGTGGGTCTGGGCAGATTCGAACTGCCGACCTCACCCTTATCAGGGGTGCGCTCTAACCAACTGAGCTACAGACCCAATTTCGAGCTTGTAACTGTTAGCGTTGAGCTATCAGCTTGGAGCTTAAAGCTGCTTCTATCGTCTTCTTCAATGAATCAAGCAATTCGTGTGGGAACTTATGGAGCAGCTGATGTCGTCGATTAAGGAGGTGATCCAGCCGCAGGTTCCCCTACGGCTACCTTGTTACGACTTCACCCCAGTCATGAATCACACCGTGGTAACCGTCCTCCCGAAGGTTAGACTAGCTACTTCTGGTGCAACCCACTCCCATGGTGTGACGGGCGGTGTGTACAAGGCCCGGGAACGTATTCACCGCGACATTCTGATTCGCGATTACTAGCGATTCCGACTTCACGCAGTCGAGTTGCAGACTGCGATCCGGACTACGATCGGTTTTCTGGGATTAGCTCCACCTCGCGGCTTGGCAACCCTCTGTACCGACCATTGTAGCACGTGTGTAGCCCAGGCCGTAAGGGCCATGATGACTTGACGTCATCCCCACCTTCCTCCGGTTTGTCACCGGCAGTCTCCTTAGAGTGCCCACCATCACGTGCTGGTAACTAAGGACAAGGGTTGCGCTCGTTACGGGACTTAACCCAACATCTCACGACACGAGCTGACGACAGCCATGCAGCACCTGTCTCAATGTTCCCGAAGGCACCAATCCATCTCTGGAAAGTTCATTGGATGTCAAGGCCTGGTAAGGTTCTTCGCGTTGCTTCGAATTAAACCACATGCTCCACCGCTTGTGCGGGCCCCCGTCAATTCATTTGAGTTTTAACCTTGCGGCCGTACTCCCCAGGCGGTCAACTTAATGCGTTAGCTGCGCCACTAAGAGCTCAAGGCTCCCAACGGCTAGTTGACATCGTTTACGGCGTGGACTACCAGGGTATCTAATCCTGTTTGCTCCCCACGCTTTCGCACCTCAGTGTCAGTATCAGTCCAGGTGGTCGCCTTCGCCACTGGTGTTCCTTCCTATATCTACGCATTTCACCGCTACACAGGAAATTCCACCACCCTCTACCATACTCTAGCTCGTCAGTTTTGAATGCAGTTCCCAGGTTGAGCCCGGGGATTTCACATCCAACTTAACGAACCACCTACGCGCGCTTTACGCCCAGTAATTCCGATTAACGCTTGCACCCTCTGTATTACCGCGGCTGCTGGCACAGAGTTAGCCGGTGCTTATTCTGTCGGTAACGTCAAAACAATTACGTATTAGGTAACTGCCCTTCCTCCCAACTTAAAGTGCTTTACAATCCGAAGACCTTCTTCACACACGCGGCATGGCTGGATCAGGCTTTCGCCCATTGTCCAATATTCCCCACTGCTGCCTCCCGTAGGAGTCTGGACCGTGTCTCAGTTCCAGTGTGACTGATCATCCTCTCAGACCAGTTACGGATCGTCGCCTTGGTGAGCCATTACCTCACCAACTAGCTAATCCGACCTAGGCTCATCTGATAGCGCAAGGCCCGAAGGTCCCCTGCTTTCTCCCGTAGGACGTATGCGGTATTAGCGTCCGTTTCCGAGCGTTATCCCCCACTACCAGGCAGATTCCTAGGCATTACTCACCCGTCCGCCGCTCGCCACCAGGTACAAGTACCCGTGCTGCCGCTCGACTTGCATGTGTTAGGCCTGCCGCCAGCGTTCAATCTGAGCCATGATCAAACTCTTCAGTTCAAACATCTTTGGGTTTTTAAGAAACCCTAAACTTGGCTCAGCAATCGTTGGTTACATCTTTGATTTCTCGCGGAGTAACTTGTGATGCTGATAATCTTGTTGACTATCAGTCTGACTCCACAAGCACCCACACGAATTGCTTGATTCAGTTGTTAAAGAGCGGTTGGTCAAGATCTTTCGTCTCAACCGAGGCGCGCATTCTACAGCAGCCTCTGTTACTGTCAAGCGGTTATTTTCAGAAGTTTTCAAAGTTTCGCTTGGGAATCTTCAACAACTTCAACCACTTGCGCTTCCGATCTCTCGTTAGCGGGAGGCGAATTCTACAGCGTTACTCGCTGCTGTCAACACCTCTTTTTCTCCGCTTTCGACCGAGAAGATCGAACCGTCAATAAGGCGAAAACACACTGCCTTACCAACTCCTTCTGGCTTCGATGAACTGAAGCGTAACCGCTGCCGAAAACTTCGTAACTCTTTGTTTACCAAGGAGTTTTCCGTTTCGACTGCGCCGGAAGTGGGGCGAATTATAGACGTCCAGAATCTGCCGTCAACCCCTGATTTGGTTTTTCTATCAGGATGTCCAAAATCCCTGCTTATATATAGACGCGCCCGCAACGAATGCGCAGTATATTGCCCAACACATACAACAATACTCTCGCTTGCCACTTCGGACGATGCCACGCAATGAATGACCACCCCCGCAGTCTTGCCTCGACCCTGTTCTCGGTTGGCCTGCTCTTGATAGCCATGGCATCCATCCAGTCCGGAGCCTCTCTGGCCAAAAGCATGTTCCCGGTTATCGGTGCTCAAGGAACGACCACCCTGCGACTGATCTTTGCCAGTGTGATCATGCTGCTGATATTGCGCCCATGGCGAGCGAAGCTCACTGCGAAATCCCTGCGCACCGTTATCGTCTACGGGATGGCGTTGGGCGGCATGAACTTCCTCTTCTATATGTCCTTGCGCACTGTCCCCCTGGGTATCGCCGTAGCCCTGGAGTTCACCGGCCCATTGGCAGTCGCCATTTATGCTTCACGTCGAGCGATCGACTTTCTGTGGATCGCTCTGGCAGCCCTGGGTTTACTGCTATTGATTCCGACAGGCGCCACGAGCACGGGCATCGATCTGGTCGGCGCAGGTTATGCCCTCGGTGCTGGTGTCTGCTGGGCGCTGTACATTCTGTTCGGCCAGAAGGCTGGCGCTGATAATGGGGTACAGACCGCTGCGTTGGGCGTGATGATTGCCGCCCTGTTCGTAGCTCCCATTGGTATTGTCCACGCTGGCGCTGCGCTACTGACACCCTCATTGATTCCCGTGGCCATCGGGGTCGCCATTTTGTCCACCGCCCTGCCCTACACCCTGGAGATGGTCGCCCTCACACGGATACCAGCCCGGACCTTCGGTACATTGATGAGCATCGAACCTGCGATCGGTGCGCTGTCCGGCCTGTTGTTTCTCCAGGAATACCTTTCCCTGTCACAGTGGATGGCTATCCTGTGCATCATTCTGGCTTCCGTCGGCGCGACCATGACCATGGGGAGTAGCGCCAAGCCTGTGGTCGCAGCAGATTGAAACAAGATTGACGAAGGTCTGGTATTTGCCGCTCAATTAGGCCATGTTTGGGCTACGTAACTCAGTGTCAGACATGGATTTTTTCAGATAGGGACATCAGAACGCTTCAAGCAAAAGCGAATGCAGGCAGACCCAGGCACAGATCCGGGGCCGCTATTAAGGACAGCAATGAAACGAATTTTGATACTGATCGCCGTACTTGCAATTGCGGGCTGCGCAGCGACCTCGAAACCCCAGACGAAACACGGCAAGAAAGGACTGCATATCAATTGTTCGGGGCTCTCGTCCTCGTGGGACAAGTGCTACACCAGCGCCGCCAATTCGTGCGCGCCCAAGGGTTACAAGGTCATCGCCAAGTCAGGAGATGCGGTGGAAGAACCCGGTGACTATCCCTTCGGCCTCAATCCTGCTGGCTATACCAGCCGCAGCATGATCGTCATCTGCAAGTAACCCTCCCCTCCTATCGGGCTTGCATAGCCCGATAGGCGCTTCGCTCCGATGCTGCTAACGTTTGTCAGTCAATGACCGTTCAGCAAGGGGCGATATCCATGACCACCGCTATCAATAACAAGAAGATCGTACTGGTCGTCGGCGCGGGCGATGCCACCGGCGGCGCCATCGCCAAACGTTTTGCCCGTGAAGGGTATATCGCCTGCGTCACACGTCGCAGCGCAGACAAACTCCAGCCATTGGTAGAGTCCATCACCGCCAGTGGCGGCGAGGCCCACGGTTTTGCCTGTGATGCGCGTAATGAAGAAGACGTGATAGCGCTCATCGAGCAGATCGAAACCGAGCTCGGCCCCATCGAAGCGTTCGTCTTCAATATCGGCGCCAATGTGCCGTGCAGCATCCTCGAAGAAACCGCCCGCAAGTATTTCAAGATTTGGGAAATGGCCTGTTTCTCAGGGTTTCTCAACGCCCGTGAAGTGGCCAAGCGCATGGTCACCCGCCAACGGGGCACGATCCTGTTCACCGGCGCCACTGCTGGCTTGCGCGGCGCCGCGGGTTTCGCCGCCTTCGCCGGGGCCAAGCACGGGATTCGCGCCTTGGCACAAAGCATGGCCCGCGAACTGGGACCAATGAACATCCACGTCGCCCACGTCGTAGTGGATGGCGCCATCGATACCGACTTTATCCGCGACAACTTTCCGGAAAAATATGCGACCAAGGATCAGGACGGCATCCTCAATCCCGAGCACATCGCCGACAACTATTGGTACCTGCATAGCCAGCCACGGGACGCCTGGACCTTCGAACTGGATCTGCGCCCCTGGAACGAACGCTGGTAAGCCCTCCCCTACAACAACAAGAAGAGCACATCGACCATGAGCAAAACCGTGGAGTTCTTTTTCGACCTCGGCAGCCCCGCCACTTACCTGGCCCATACCCAACTGCCAAAGATCTGCAAACAGGCCGATAGTCAGCTGATCTACAGACCGATGCTGCTGGGTGGCGTCTTCAAAGCTACTGGCAATGCTTCCCCCATCACCGTACCGGCCAAGGGTCGCTACATGTTTCAGGACCTGGACCGCTATGCCAAACGTTATGGCGTACCGCTCAGGTTCAACCCGAACTTCCCGATCAATACCCTGATGCTGATGCGCGCTGTCACAGGTATGCAACTACGCCACCCCGAACGCTTTCAGGCGTTTATCGATTGCCTGTTTCACGCCCTTTGGGTTGAGGGATGCGGCCTCGATGATCCTGCGGCTGTTGCCGCCGTGCTGACGCAAAACGGTTTCGATCCAAACGAGGTGCTGGCAATGACCGCCGATGAAACCGTCAAAGCCGCCCTCAAGGAAAACACTGAGGAAGCGGTGCAACGCGGTGTATTCGGTGCGCCGAGCATGTTTATAGGTGATCAGTTGTTCTTCGGCCAGGATCGGCTGGACTTCGTCCTTGAAGCCCTACTTGCGCCATAACAAGCGCCTGCCTATGACCTGAGCCAGGCGCTGGAAACAGCGCCTGGACTCAAACCGCTCAAATAGCCGCGGTTCGGGTGTTCAACCATTCGAGGGCCGCACCGTTGAGCAACGGGCTCAGGCGTTCACGCACCTCGGCGTGATAACCGTTGAACCACTGCTTTTCGTCTTCAGTCAGCAGCGACGGTTCCAGGCAACGGGTGTCGATCGGGCACAGAGTCAGGGTTTCGAATTTCAGGAACTCCCCGAATTCGCTCTTGCCTGCTTCACGATTCAATACCAGGTTCTCGATCCGCACTCCCCAGCGACCCGGACGGTAAGTACCCGGTTCGATGGAGGTGATCATGCCTGGCTGCATCGCTGTTTGCGGTGCCGCCGCGGCCTGATAGGCGATGACTTGCGGACCTTCGTGAACATTGAGGAAATAGCCGACGCCGTGACCGGTGCCGTGGCCGTAGTCGACGCTTTCGGCCCAGATCGGTGCGCGGGCAATAGCGTCCAGCAACGGCGACAGAATTCCTCGTGGGAACTGTGCACGGGAGAGCGCAATCACGCCTTTGAGTACGCGGGTGCAATCGCGCTTCTGCTCGTCAGTCGGCGTACCCACCGGCACCATTCGGGTGATGTCGGTGGTACCGCCCAGGTATTGGCCGCCGGAGTCGATCAGCAACAGGCCGTCACCCTCGATCACCGCGTGTTCTTCTTCGGTGGCGTGGTAGTGCGGCATCGCTCCGTTGGCGTTAAACGCGGCAATGGTGTTGAAGCTCAGAGAGACATAATCCGGACGTCGGGTACGCGCCGCGGTCAGGTGTTCGTCGATGGTCAGTTCGGTGATGCGCTCACGCCCCCAAGCCGCTTCCAGCCAGGCGAAGAATTCGCACAGCGCCGCGCCGTCCTGCTCCATTGCCCGACGAATGTGCTCGGCATCGGCCAGGCTTTTCTGCGACTTGGCCAGAGTGGTCGGGTTCAGGCCTTCGAGCAGTTTCACGCCGCTGTTCAGGTTATCCAGCAGACCGGCCGTGACCCGCGCCGGATCGACTTGAAGGCTCTCGCCGCTCGGCACGGCGCGCAAGGCGGCGGTTACTTCGCTGTAATCGCGCAGGGTCACGCCGTCCTGCTCAAGAATGGCGCGCAGCTCGGCGCTCACTTTGCTCAGGGCGACGAACAAGGTGGCCTGCTGCTGGCTGATCAGGGCGAAGGACACGAACACCGGATTGAACGACACGTCGCCGCCGCGCAGGTTGAACAGCCAGGCGATGTCATCGAGGGTGGCGATGAAGTGCCAGTCGGCACCGCGCTCTTTCAGCACCTCACGCAGTTTGGCGAGTTTTTCGCCACGGCTGACCGTCGCCTGAGGCGGCAAGTGTTGATAGATCGGCTCATTCGGCAGACTTGGACGATCACTCCAGACTTCATTCAGCAGATCGATGTCAGTGCGCAGACGTGCGCCGCGGTCTTCGAGTTTGCTGCTCAAAGTACGCGCGGAGGCCACGGCCATCACCGCGCCATCGACTGCGACGACCCCGCCTTCAGGGGTTTGCTCGGCCAGCCAATCGAGCGGGCCGGGTTGACCCGGTTGCAGCTTGACCAGTTCGATGCCGCTGCCCTTGAGCTCCTTGCTCGCTTGTTCCCAATAGCGGCTGTCGGCCCAGACGCCGGCAAAATCCGGCGTAACGATCAGCGTGCCCACCGAGCCATGAAAACCCGACAGCCACTGCCGTCCCTGCCAATAGCCCGGCAGGTATTCCGACAGGTGCGGGTCGGCTGACGGCACCAGCAGAGCATGAATGCCCTCCCGGCTCATCAGCTCGCGGGTTTGCGCCAGGCGCTGGGGTACCAATCCATTGGTCAAAGGCTGTGTACTCATCGTGTCTCCTGCTAACCACTCATCATTATTATTCGGTGCCGATCGGAGCCGGCGCTTAAGGACCTGTCGCCCAGAATGCCGGAGCACTGGCGCAAGTTGCTTTAATCAGGTGTACCGCTTGATCGATATCCTGTTCGGTGGTGAAACGCCCCAGGCTCAAGCGAATGGTGCGACTGGCCGAGCGTGCGTCATGCCCCAGGGCCAGCAGCACATGGGACGGCGCATTGCTGGCGGAATTACAGGCCGAGGTCGCGGAAAACGCAATCGAGGTGCTCAACGCCGCGGAACTGAACTCGCCTTCGTTGAAAGTCAGGCTCAGGGTATGGGGAATGCGCTGGGTCGGGCTGCCATTGAGACGTACGCCGGGGATGCTCAGCAGCGGTTCGAGCAAGCGTTCACGCAGTCGCGTGATGGTGGTTTTTTCTTCATCGAACGAGGTGGCCGCCAACGCGAAGGCTGCCCCCATTGCGGCAATCTGGTGCGTCGCCAGCGTGCCAGAACGCAACCCGCCCTCGTGACCGCCGCCGTGGATCTGCGCCTGCAGACGTTGCTGAGCACGAGGACCGACATACAGCGCGCCGATGCCTTTGGGGCCGTAGACCTTGTGCGCCGAGAACGACATCAAATCCACCGGCCACCGGGCCAGATCGATCGCCACTTTGCCCGCGCCCTGAGCCGCATCAACGTGGAATAACGCATCGCGATCACGCACCACCTGGCCGATGGCCGGGATGTCGTTGAGGGTGCCCAGTTCGTTATTGACCAGCATCAACGACACCAGAAAGGTGTCCTCACGCATCGCTTCGCTGACCGCTTGTGGAGTAATCAGGCCATCGGCATCGGGCACCAGATACGTCACCGCAACGCCTGCGTCCTGCAACTGTTTTGCAGTGTCGAGAATCGCTTTGTGTTCGATCTGGCTGGTAATGATGTGGCCGCCGGATATACCGCGGGCCTGTGCCACGCCCTTGAGGGCAAGGTTGTTGGATTCGGTGGCCCCGGAGGTCCAGACGATCTGTTCCGCCTGGGCGCCCACCAATTCGGCGACCTGGCGCCGTGCTTGCTCGACCGATTGCCGGGCCTGTTGGCCGAAGGCGTGGGAACTGGACGCAGGATTGCCGAAGTTACCGGTGAAACCCAGACACTCGACCATGACCTTGATGACCCGCTCATCCACCGGCGTGGTGGCGGCGTAGTCGAAATACAACGGACGTTTATTCATAAAAGACTCGCAGAGCGTGTTCCGGGATCAGGAAGCTCGTCACTGGAAATGTCAAAGCGCCGCCTCATGAGCGACGCCGAATTTTCAGAACGACAGCAATACCTGATCGGAGGCCATTAAAGAAGAACAACTTCATTTAAAAGTGCGTAGGAACGCTCCTGAAGTCGAGCTTAACAGGCATCGGGCCACCGGATGAAGCAATGCGTCAGCTAAAACTTTCGAGCAATAACGGATACATCGAAGCCACCAACAATAAGGCCATACCCCAGTTGAACAGCCGCAACCAGCGGCGATCGCGCAGCACATTGCGCAACAGCGTGCCACAACCGGTCCACACTCCGACACTTGGCAGGTTGATCAAGGCGAAGACCGCGGCAATCACAATCACATTGGTGAAATAGCCCTGCATCGGCGTGTAGGTGCTGATGGCACCGATGGCCATGATCCAGGCCTTGGGGTTGACCCATTGAAAGGCTGCCGCGCCCAAATAACTGATCGGTTTACCCTCGCCCTGTTCACCCTCGGCGACCGGACCGGAATGAGCAATCTTCCATGCCAGGTACAGCAAATACGCCGCGCCGACATAGCGCAACACGGTGTAAAGCATTGGATAGGTTTGAAACACCGTGCCCAGGCCGAAACCGACAGCGACCACCAGGACGAAGAAGCCACAAGTAATGCCCAGCATGTGGGGAATGGTGCGTTGAAAGCCGAAATTCACGCCAGAGGCCAGCAACATGGTGTTGTTCGGACCGGGGGTGATCGAGGTGACAAGGGCAAACAGGGCAAAGCCCAACAGCAGGTCGAGCGAGAGTGTCATGGGTGGCAGTCCATCAGGGCAGTCAGGTATTGACCCTATCGCACGCCTTGAGGGAAACCCATGGACAGTTGCGTGAAAGTTCGAGCAGTACAGTTGTCACTCAGCTTTGGCGGCCGTGCAGCTGTACTGCGCGTTCGGCGTTCATCTCGCCTTGTTTGTCGAAACTGAACGATTTTGCCGGCTGGCCGAGCAATTCGGCTTTCTTCGCATGGTACTCCTCGAAGGACAAGCCACGACGATTCAGCGCCTCCAGCGCCAGTTCCCGGGTTTCTTCAGCGGTGTAGGGCCGCAATTCCGGTGAAACATGGCTGGCACATCCGGCGAGAACGGAGATGGCGAGCAGCAAGAAAGTGGCGAGCAGAGATTTCATTTCGGGCGTCCGCAGATCTGTGTTTGGGGCAATGAACACAGGCTACCCGTGCCGCTCGAAGGGTAGAAATCAACGCTCTCGATAGTGGGTATCGGATCAAAAGATCGCAGCCTTCGGCAACTGCTCGTCGGGCACTCGGTTGCGGGAAAAGGGCTGACCTATAGTTATTCGACCGGAAATCGGCGAAGGAACACCTTAACCCCACAACAAAAGGAGAACCGTCATGAGCGTAAAACCTATTCCAGAGGGTTATCACAGCATCACCCCTTATCTAGGCATTCAGAAAGCTGCCGAAGCCATCGACTTCTACAAGAAGGCCTTTGGCGCCACCGAAGTCATGCGCCTGGCCATGCCCGATGGCGGCATCGGGCACGCTGAGCTGCGTATTGGTGACTGCCCGATCATGCTTGGCACACCCTGCGACCAGGGCCCATTGAGCAACCCGGACAAGTCGCCGTCCGTGGGGCTGCATCTGTATGTGAACGATGTGGACAAGTCCTTTAAACAGGCCATCGATGCCGGTGGCACGCAGGTGTCCGAGGTCAAGGATCAGTTTTATGGCGACCGTTCGGGGACTTTGAAAGATCCCTACGGGCATCTGTGGTTTCTGGCCACGCGCAAGGAGGATTTGACTCAGGAGCAGATCGAACAGCGCGCGAAGGAGATGTTTAAGCAGGGTTGAGGACTTCAGTGTCTGATTCGGCCTCATCGCGAGCAGGCTCGCTCCCACAGTTGATCGGTGTTGAACGCACATTATGTGTACGCCGCCGATCCAGTGTGGGAGCGAGCCTGTTCGCGATGGGGCCACTACGTTCAACTTCAATGTCGATTGTCAGGCCCCATTCACGAGCAAACCCTCCCAAGACAGAAACACGAAACATTTACTTTCATATCCCCTTTCGGGATTTCCGATGCTCATACGTCTTATTTAGATGCAGTCGGTCGCGTAGGCAAAAGCCACGGCCGGACTTTTCATGGACCGTACCGCTGGGAAGCCCACAGCAGTAGTCCTCTCATCGAAACAAGACCTTTAATCATGTCGAAGAAATCCCGCTCAAAACTCTGGTTTCTGGTCCATAGCTGGCTGGCGCTGCCCATCTGGTTTTTTGTATTGATCGTCTGTGTGACCGGCACGCTGGCGGTGGTCAGTCAGGAAATCGTCTGGCTGGCCAACCCGCAAATGCGCGCCAGCGCGCCTTCGGACGACGCGCCGCGGCTCGACTATGACCAGATTGTCGCCGCCATCAAACAGGCCGAACCGCAGACGCTGGTCGAGGGCATCAGTCGCCCCGACGAGTCGCATTTCGCCCTGGACGTGGACGTCACTTACCCGGACGGCCGCTCAGTGACGGTCTATGTGAACCCCTACAGCGGGGTGATTCAGGGCACCGCTCCACCATTCAACTTCAAGGCATTCACCCGCGCACTGCATGGCTGGTGGCTGGTACCGTTCACCAACGGCTACAGCTGGGGCTGGTATCTGGTGTCGTTCCTCGGGCTGCCGATGCTGGCGTCGCTGGTGACCGGGTTGGTGGTCTACAAACGGTTCTGGAAAGGCTTCTTCCGACCGACCCTACGCATTCGCCATGGCGCGCGGATTTTCTGGGGCGACTTTCATCGGCTCAGCGGCATCTGGTCGATCTGGTTCATTGCGGTGATCTCGATCACTGGTGTCTGGTTCCTGATCAAGGCGATTCTGTTCGACAACCAGATTTCGATTACCACGGAACCGGTGGTGTCGGTCGTCTCGCGTGAAAGCGTGCCGTTGACCCGCACCGGCAAGCCGGCCCCGATGATCAGCCTGGAACAGGCGATCAAGGTCGCTCAGGAACAGATCCCCGGACTTGACGCCAGTTTCGTCACCCTGCCGAGCAACGCTTACAGCCATCTGTCCGTGGGCGGTCGTAGCTGGTATCCGCTGATGTTCCAGACGGCCGAGGTCAACCCGTACAACGGCGATATTGCCAGCACACGGCTGCTGTCCGATCGCACCGGCCTGGAGTTCGTGACCGAGTCGATGCGCCCGTTGCACACCGGTGACTTTGGCGGGATCTGGATCAAGCTGATCTGGTTCTTCTTCGGTTTGCTGCTGAGCATGATGGTGCTCAGCGGCTTGCTGATCTGGACCAAACGCACCGCCCTGGCCACCGCCAATGCGTTCAAGCGCAGCAACAAGGCGCCGCGCCCGGTGTCGAGACCGCAAACGGTCATGAACCAACAGACTCCGGAGGGCAACCTGTGAGCAAAACGATCACAGCATCGCAGCCTTCCCGGGCGAGCCTGTTTTGGCGCAAATGGCGCTTCCATATCAACATTTTCTTGCTGCTGATCCCTTTGGGCTTCATGCCCAAATACTTTGCCGACGCCTCGCTGTTTCGCGGCGACAGCGGACTGGGGGAGCGGGAGATCGGCGAAATCCAGGTCGGCCCCTGGAGCCTGCAACTGGCCGAACTGCGCAACGAAGCGCCCCTATTGACCGGCCCCGCCGGCTACATGAAAGGCTTCAACGCAGCGCTGTGCGAGCACTGTCGCGATCAGGTCAAGGCGACTTACCTGCGCATCGGCAAACCCCGCAGCCTGCGCGCGGCCGGTGCGATTTTCTTCGGTACGCCGTACCGCATGGGCGCAATGCTGCCGGTACCCGAAAAGACCAAAACCGACGCCGAGCTGTGGATCACCATGGAAGGCTGGGACGGCGCGATGCATCAAGCGTCCATCCCCCTGAGCCAGGCATCCCCGGCCACCCTCGCCTGGCTGAACAAACAAGGAGGCAAACCATGAGCAACGCTTTTCGACCTCTGCACGCCGTTTTACTGGTGCTCTGCGCCGCCTTCAGCACCGGCGCCCTGGCTCACAACCCGATGTGCGAATGCAAGGCCCTCGACGCCGAACAGATCCAGTGCACCGGCGGTTTCTCCGACGGCAGCGGCGCACCGGGGGTGACCCTGGACGTGATTGGTTACGACGAAACCATTCTGGTGCCGGGCAAGCTCGGTGCCGATTCGACCCTGACGTTCAAGAAACCCGGCGCCGAGTTCTACGTGCTTTTCGACGCCGGTCCCGGCCATGTCGTCGAGATCGACCAAGCGGACATCCAGGCCCCATGACGACACCAACCACACACATCGTCCGCCCGGCTGGCGCCGGCCATGAAACCCTCTATGTGTTGCTGCTGTGCCTGATGATCCTGGCGATTGCCGGCTCCGTGGTCGCCTGGCGCGGCGAAGCTCAAGAGGTGAGCAGCGTGGGCAGCCATCAGTTGGACGCCCGTCGTGATCTGAGCGCCTCCGAGCAAGGCATCTACGCCGACCTGCGGGTCACGCTGGATGAAATTCATCTGTTGCGTCAGGAACAGCAAGCATTGCCCACACCCGCCACCCTCGCCGATGAAGGCTTTGCGCCGTTTGCCCAGGATGCCAGTTCTGTCAGCCGCGGCAGCCATGCCTGGCAGTTGCTGGGCGCGAAGGCGTATTTCGGCCAGAGCCAGACCCCAACCGTCGCCGGCTCGTTTTTGATGCGCTTGACCGCTGAAGACGACACCGCGCCAGACATCTGGCTCAACCGCGGCAGCGCCCTCCCCGCTCCAAACGATCTCACCGACGCTGCGCTCAACGGCGCCGGCTGGCAGCAGATCGTCGCGCAATTCGATGCCGGCGTCACCCGCCAGCATCGGCATTGAACCCTCGCCTTCACCCGAGAGAAGACCGCTTTCCCATGCCTAGTTCATCTCAACGTCATTCCTTTATGCGCCTGCTGCTGGTCGGTCTGTTTGCGTGTTTGCTGACACCTCTGACCAGTGCCGACGAAGCCAAACGCCTGCGCATTGGCATCACCCTGCACCCTTATTACAGTTACGTGACCAACATCGTCGGTGACAAAGCCGAAGTGGTGCCGTTGATCCCGGCCGGTTTCAACCCCCATGCCTACGAGCCGCGGGCCGAAGACATCAAACGCATCAGCGGGCTGGACGTGGTCGTGCTCAACGGCGTGGGCCATGACGACTTCGCCGACCGCATGATCGCCGCCAGCGAAACCCCGAACATCAAGGTGATCGAAGCCAACGAAAACGTGCCTCTGCTGGCCGCCACCGGCGTCGCTGCCCGGGGTGCCGGCAAGGTGGTCAACCCGCACACATTCCTGTCGATCAGCGCTTCCATTGCCCAGGTCAACAACATCGCCCGGGAACTGGGCAAGCTCGACCCGGCCAATGCCAAAACCTATACACAAAACGCCCGCGCCTACGGCAAACGCCTGCGGCAGATGCGCGCCGACGCCCTGGCAAAACTGACCCAGGCGCCGAACGCCGAGCTACGGGTGGCCACCGTCCATGCCGCCTACGACTATCTGCTGCGCGAGTTTGGCCTGGAAGTGACTGCTGTGGTCGAGCCGGCCCACGGCATCGAACCGAGCCCCAGCCAGCTGAAAAAAACCATCGATCAACTGCGGGAACTGGACGTCAAAGTGATCTTCTCGGAGATGGATTTCCCGTCCACTTACGTCGAGACCATTCAGCGTGAGTCCGGGGTGAAGCTGTATCCGCTGTCGCACATTTCCTATGGCGAATACACCGCCGACAAGTACGAAAAAGAAATGACCGGCAACCTCAATACCGTGGTCCGCGCGATTCAGGAGTCCGGCGCATGACGGCTCAAGAAACCATCACTGAATCCCCTGTGGGAGCGGGGCCGACCCTGGATTTCGCCGAGGTCAGCCTCACGCTGGGTCGCACGACGATCCTCGACAAGGTGACCTTTCAAGTCCGGCCCGGCAGCGTGCATGCACTGGTCGGCCCTAACGGTGGCGGCAAGAGCTCGCTGATCAAGACCCTGCTCGGGCAGATGCCGCATCAGGGTCGCTTGAGCCTGCAATGGCCTGGCGAACCGGGGACCATCGGCTACGTGCCTCAGGCGCTGGAATTCGATCGCGGTTTACCGATGACTGTCGATGACTTCATGGCCGCCATGTGCCAGCGGCGCCCGGCGTTTCTCGGGTTGAGTAAACACTACGCGGCGGCCATCGGCGAAGCACTGGAACGGGTCGGCATGCAGGACAAACGCAAGCGGCGCATGGGCGCATTGTCCGGCGGTGAGCGCCAGCGCGTTTTGTTGGCCCAAGGGCTGATTCCGGCGCCGCAATTGCTGGTACTCGATGAGCCAATGTCGGCCCTCGATGAGGCCGGTATTCAAGTGTTCGAACGGCTACTGGGCGACTGGCGCCAAAGCGGCATCACCGTGCTGTGGATCGAGCATGATCTGGAAGCGGTCGGGCGACTGGCGGACCGGGTCACCGGGCTCAATCGCCGGGTGCTGTTCGATGCCACGCCGAAACAGGCACTGACCCCGGAGCGACTGCTGACCTTGTTCTCGACCCATCCCCGGAGTGCTGCCTGATGAGTTACGAAGCCTTTCGTTTGATGGTCCAGGGTTGGGCCTCCTCGGGTTACCTGCCGGAAGCGCTGGCCTATGGATTTGTGGTCAACGCGCTGCTCGCCGGGCTGTTGATCGGCCCGGTGTTGGGCGGCTTGGGTACGCTGGTGGTGGTCAAGCGTTTCGCGTTTTTCTCCGAAGCGGTGGGCCATGCGGCGCTGACCGGTGTGGCCATCGGCATTCTGCTCGGCGAGCCCTACACCGGGCCTTATGGCAGCCTGTTCGGTTATTGCCTGTTGTTCGGCATTTTGCTCAACTATTTACGCAACCGTACGGGGCTGGCGCCGGATACTTTGATCGGTGTGTTCCTTTCTGTGTCGTTGGCGTTGGGCGCCAGCCTGTTATTGATTCTGGCGGGCAAGATCAATGTGCACATCCTGGAAAACGTGCTGTTCGGTTCAGTGCTGACAGTCAACGGCAATGACCTGCTGGTGTTGGCCATTGTTGGTTCGCTGGTGATGGCGCTGGCCCTGCCGCTGTACAACCGCATCATGCTCGCCAGTTTCAATCCGCAACTGGCGGCGGTACGCGGTGTGGCGGTGAAGACTCTGGATTATCTGTTCGTGATTCTGGTGACCCTGATCACGGTGGCGGCGGTGAAAGTCATCGGGGCGATTCTGGTCGGCGCACTGTTGGTGATTCCAGCGGCGGCCGCGCGATTGCTCAGTCAGTCGCTGAAGGGTTTTTTCTGGTGTTCGGTGCTGATCGCCACGGTCAGCACGCTGTGCGGAATTCTCGCGCCGATTGTCTTTGACCTGCCTATCCCGTCCGGTGCCGCGATCATTCTGGTGGCCGGTATCGCCTTCGCCCTGGCCGCGATTGCTCGCGGCATCGTTCCAAGTCTGAAAGGGAACCTCGGATAAATGTCTTTTTCTCTGCGTCAATTGACCCTGGCGCTGACCTTGTGTGGGCCAGCCTCGTTCAACGCATCCGCCACCGATACCTTCGAACCGATGCGTCTGGTGGCCAATCACGGTGTCGGTAACACCGCGCTCTTCGCCTCGACTTCAACGCACAAAGTGCTGGTGCTGGCGGCGTTGCCTGTGACCTACGGTCTGGGTGCCCTGCTGCTGGAGGGCACCGATGTCAGCCTTGAGCGCGCCGCGCCGACCAACCTGCCCGGCAGTCGGCAGACCGCTTATTTCACCGGCCGTGGCGCTCAAGCGCTCAATAAGCTGGCGATCGACGCCGATGCGGTCATCGGCCTGCGTTCGCTATGGCCGGATGATCCGCTGTATCCGAACGCTCGTCGCAGCAACATCCGCATCATTGAAATCGACGCCGCCCGCCCGGTGGACGGCGCCCTGCCCGGCATCGCCGTACAGCCTGGCAGCAAGATCGACGGCTTGAACAGTCAGCCTTGGTTGGCCAGCAACAACATGGGCCGGATGGCGGATGTCATGGCGGCAGACCTGGTGCGCCTGGCGCCAGCGGCCAAACCGAAGATAGACGCCAACCTGGCAGCACTCAAACAGCGTCTGCTCAAGCTCAGCGCTGACAGCGAATCACGCTTGGCCAATGCCGACAACTTGAGTGTGATGAGCCTGAGCGATCATTTCGGCTACCTGATCGGCGGCCTCAACCTGGAGCTGATCGGCCTGGATGCACGGCCGGATGCCGAGTGGACGCCGCAGGCGCTGACGCAATTGGGCGCAACGCTCAAAAACAATGATGTGGCGGTGGTGCTGCATCATCGCCAGCCGTCGGACGCGGTGAAAGCGGTGATTGCCGAGGCGGGTAGTCGGTTGGTGGTGTTGAGTGTCGATGCGGTGGATCCGGTGGCTGAATTGGAAGGGAATGTGGATTTGGTGATCAAGGGGTTGAGCGGGGTGTGAGGTCAGCTGGACCGCGTTATCGTTCATCGCGAGCAGGCTCGCTCCCACAGTGGATTTGTGTCGATCACAGACTCTGCGACCACCACCGATCAAATGTGGGAGCGAGCCTGCTCGCGATGGCGGCCTGACTGACAACACAGAATCCAGACCTGAAAAAGCCCGCTGACCTTACCGGTTCAGCGGGCTTCTTTTTTTGCGCGGTGACTCAGTGAGCCACAGCCGCCTGTTCTTCCATTTTCTGGCGCAGGCTCAGTGGACGCATGTCGGTCCAGACCTCTTCGATGTAGGCCAGGCATTCCTTTTTCAGGCCGCTCTTGCCCACGGTGCGCCAGCCTTGTGGCACGGCTTTGTAGTCGGGCCAGATCGAGTATTGCTCTTCGTGGTTGACCACGACCTGAAAGAGGATGTCCTCGCGGTCGAATACTGACGTCATGCTGTCTCTCCATCGCTGTAGGGTGGGCTGCACGCCGTGCGCAGCCGTTATGTAGAAGGAACGTTCAAGGCACCAAAAAATTTAGAGGCTGGCAGTGGCTGCGGCCATGGCCCTGCCGAAAATGTCGGCCACCCGATCGATTTCTGCTGCTGTGATCACCAACGGTGGCAGGAAACGCACGACACCGCCGTGACGCCCGCCCAGCTCGAGGATCAATCCGCGTTTGAGGCATTCGCGCTGCACCAACGGCGCCAGACGAGCGAATATCGGTGGATGGCCTTGAGCGTCCGGCGCGCCGGTCGGGTCGACCAGCTCAACGCCCAGCATCAAGCCCCGTCCGCGGATATCGCCCAGTTGCGGGAAGTCCCGTTGCAGGATGTGCAGGTGTTCACTCAAGCGTTCGCCCATGACGGCGGCGTGCTCGCAAACCTTGTGCTCTGTCAGGTAGCGCATCACCGCAGAGCCTGCGGCCATTGCCATCTGATTACCGCGGAAGGTCCCGGCATGGGCGCCCGGCAGCCAGGTGTCGAGCCAGTCGCGATAGACCACCACCGCCAGCGGCAGGCTGCCACCGATGGCTTTGGACATCACCACCACGTCCGGAATGATCCCGGCGTGCTCGAAGGCGAACATCTTGCCGGTACGGGCGAAACCGCTCTGGATTTCATCGATGATCAGCGCTACGCCGGCCTTCTCGGTGATACGTCGCAAGCCGCGCAGCCAGTCGAGATCGGCCGGAATCACCCCGCCCTCGCCCTGTACCGCTTCGACGATCACCGCAGCAGGCAATTGCACGCCGGCCTCTGGATCATTCAGCAGATTTTCCAGGTAACTCAGGTTGACCTGCACCCCCTGCGCGCCGCCGAGCCCGAACGGGCAGCGGTAATCGTAGGGATACGGCATGAACTGCACGCCACTGCTGAGCAACGCACCCAACGGTTTCTTCGGCCCCAGACTGCCCATCAGGCTCAGCGCGCCCTGGCTCATGCCGTGATAAGCGCCCTGGAACGACAAAACCGTGCTGCGCCCGGTGGCGGTGCGCACCAGTTTCAGCGCGGCTTCAACGGCGTCGGTGCCGGTGGGGCCGCAGAACTGAATCTTCGCTTCAGCGGCCAATGCCGGCGGCAACAGACCGAACAGGTCCTGAACAAACTGATCCTTGACCGGCGTGGTCAGGTCAAGTGTGTGCAGCGGCAGTTCATCGGTCAGCACTTGCTGGATCGCTTCGATCACCACCGGGTGGTTGTGTCCCAAAGCCAGAGTCCCCGCACCGGCCAGGCAATCAATGAAACTGCGGCCTTCGACATCCTCGACATAAATACCCTTGGCACGCTTGAGTGCCAGGGGAATGCGCCGCGGATAGCTGCGAGCGTTCGACTCCTGCCGGCTTTGACGAGCCAGCAATGGCGATTCGTTGAACTGATAAAGCGTCTCGGCAGGCGTCGGAACGATCCGGGCAGGCTGATCTTCGATAAGGCTGATAGCGACTGACATCTCTCGATCCCTCAATACGCTGTTGATAGTGACCAAAACTGCACACCGGGCAGGTGCGCGTTCCGGTCACGGGGCGCACTTGCAGGTTTTCCTGTTCTGGAAACGCATCAGGACCTCAAGGATTTAGACCCTCGATCAGCTTTCTATGAAGGTGGTGACAGCGCCTTGTGCATGGGAATGGCGTGGAGTCCCGCCACGGTGAAGGTTTCAGCGCAAGCCCGGTAACCCAGACGGTGGTAAAACGCCTCACCGGTACGGGTGCTGTTGAGCCGCGCGTGAGGCAAACCCTGAGCGATCAACCAGGTTTCGAGATCCTGCACCAATGCTTGTCCGGCGCCTCGTCGAAACCATTCCGGCTGTACATAGCAGAAGGCGATCTTGCCGCTGATCGCCGCCATGGCGACGCCGATCGGTTTGTCCTGCAAGAGGGCGATGTTCAGGTACAAGCGCGAGTCGGCCAACCAGGGTTGCACGTGTTCGATGGTTTTGTTGTGAGTCCAGGTGGCGACGGTTCGCGGATCGTTGCGATGGTCCAGCGCGCAGCCGACGCGAATGGAGCGCTCGACGATGCGGCTGATGATCCCGGCGTCGGCAGGAGTTGCCTTGCAGATGTGTATCGATGCATCCATGGCGCTGTTACCTCAATCCATTGAGTCAAAGCTGCCAGGGACGATAGCGTTGTGGAGGCCGGGTGGCTAATGGAGAGACGTTACATTTGGTGTGCAACACAGAAACAGTGTGGGGCTTTTGTGGCGAGGGGGCTTGCCCCCGTTCAACTGCGAAGCAGTCGTGAACCATCTCATGCGGTGCATCCGATGCACTGCGATGACAGGATTCAGGGCCGCTTCGCGCCCCAACGGGGGCAAGCCCCCTCGCCACAAAAGCCCGCCCCCACAGGGTTTTGTGTTGTTGGTTAGACCGGTTGCAGAGGCATGGTCAGCTCGACCCGCAAGCCATCCGGGCGACTGTCGAAATGCAGGGTGCAGCCGCAACGCTGGACGATAGCCTGGACAATCGCCAGGCCGAGGCCGCAACCGGTGCTTTGGCCGTTGCGCCAGAAGCGTTGGGTCAGGTGTTGCAGGTCATCTTCGGCAATCCCCGGGCCGTGGTCGCGGACCAAAAAGCGCACGCGATTGTTGGTGGTTTCCAGGCTCAGCTCCACGGCCCCATTTCCTGGGGTATGGCGCAGGGCGTTGTCGAGCAAGTTGCGCAATGCAGCAATCGACAGCACTGCCGGCATTTGCAGCGGCGCATCGGAGAATGTGGTCGGCAACCGAAACTGGATCCGCTGACGATCACCGCTGGCCGCATCCTGAATCGCCAGTTTCGCCACCTGTTCGGCGCTGCATTGCACGCCATCATCGAACGACAGACTGCCCTCGACGCGCGCCAGCAGCAGCAATTGTTCAAGCGTGCGGTGAAGTCGGTCAGCGCCCTCTTCAGCCCGCGCCAGGGACTGATCCCGTGCACTGCCTTCAGTCATGCGCGCCACTTGCAGGTGGGTTTTGATCGCGGTCAGCGGGCTGCGCAATTCATGCGCGGCATCACCGGTCAGGCGCCGCTCGCGCTCGATGGTCTTGCCAATACGCAGGAACAACTGATTCTGGGTTTCCAGCAGCGGTTGCAGCTCGCTGGGCAACGGCTGGATTTGCAACGGTTCCAGGGAATCGGCACTGCGTCGCATCAGCGCATCGCGCATACGATTGAGCGGTGCCAGCCCCTGACCGATGCCGAGCCACAACAGACACAGGCAGCCGAGCAGCGCCACGCCGACCGGTACCGAGGCCGCCAGCAGAATGGACATGTTCAGGGCTTCGCGTTCGATTTGCCGGTCGGCGGTAGTAATGCGCACATCACCGCGCGCCAGGGTGAAACTGCGCCAGGGTGCGCCGTCGATCATTTGATCATGGAAGCCCATTTTTTCGGCTTCCAGGGTTTGTTCGGGGCTACTGTGGCTGCGGGCCAGAATTTCACCGCGCAACGAGCTGACCTGACAGGCCATGCCGCCAGGGATACTCAGCTGTTCAGCGCTGAAATGGGTCCCCTCGCCCTTGCTCGGCAACGCCGGCAGTTGCTCCAGCAGCCCGGCCACCATCCGCGCCGACGCCACCAGCCGCTGGTCCAAGGAAAACATCATCTGGTTGCGCAGATCACTGAGCATCCAGGCGGCGGCCAGGGCCCAGATCAGCGCAAACGCGGCGCCGAGGGTCAGGCTCAGGCGCAAACGCAGACTCATCACTTCGATTGCTCTCCGCCATCGGCCGGCCCCAGGCGATAGCCCAGGCCACGCACGGTCTCGACGATGCCGTTGCCGAGTTTGCGCCGCAGGTGATGGATATGGACGTTAAGGGCGTTGCTTTCCAGTTCGTCATTGAAACCGTAGACACTGTCCTTGAGTTGCTCGGTGGACAACACCCGGCCACGGTTATGCAGCAAGGCTTGCAACAGCGATTGTTCACGGCGCGACAAATCGACGGGTCGGCCGCCGAGCAGGGTTTCTCGGCTGCTCGGGTCGTAGGTCAAACGACCGTGTTCAATCAGGTTGACGCTGCGACCCGCCACCCGTCGCAACAGCGTATGCAGGCGCGCCGCCAGTTCGCGCAGGTCGAAAGGCTTGAGCAGATAGTCATCGGCACCAGCCTGTAGACCATCGACGCGGTCGGTGACCGAATCCCGCGCAGTGAGGATCAGCACCGGGATTTCGAGGCCATGGTGACGCAACTGCTGCAACAACTTGAGGCCATCTTCGTCCGGCAGGCCGAGATCGAGCACCATGACGTCGAACTCGGCCACCTTGAGCATCGCCCGGGCGGCGGAAGCGGTGGCCACGTGTTCCACCGTCAGGCCCTGGGCCGTGAGGCCGGCGACAATGCCGCTGGCAATCAGCTCATCGTCTTCGCAAACCAGTACGTGCATGGGAGCTCCATGAGCAAAAACGCGAGTCAAACAGATGTGGATTAAGCCGCAATTATGGCAAGCCCCACGGCCGACGAGAAGCAGGCCTTTCGTTCACTGGTCGTGCAGCGTACCAGATGGGTATTTGATGATCGCCTTAATCATTTTGACACCCCCTCTTAGTTGACATGAAACATATCAGTCTCAAACCGAAACAATCAACCCACAAAAAGCCATATCAAAGATCAATATCTAACGATAGTCTAACTCCGACATTAACACTCAACACTACCAGGTTCGAAGAGATGCCATTTATTTACTATAAATACTCTTCAGCCAACTGAAAGGAATCAGATCATGCCGACACTCAAGAATTTTGTTGCCGTCGATTGGCGCGCAGGAAAAGATAAAATTTACTTCTTCTTCAAAGACAGCAATACATACTCCAGATTTGATCTTGGCGAGAACAAGGTTGACGAGGGATATCCTGCCGAGATAACAGCCGATAACTGGGGAAGCTTTCACGCTCACGTCAAAGATCTGCGTTTCGGCTTTACAGTCACCGGGGTTGGGGGCTACCCGAACGGAGGGGATGACATTTTATGGCTGTTCTATTATGCCAATGGCACTCCGATGGTCTGCAAGTACGACCAGGATTACGACAAAGTAACCGGAACCTTCCGCCTTGAAGATTCGTTGTGGCACTCGCTACTTCCTTATTTCGACCGCATCGTGGCCGGCACATGGTGGGAAATATTCGGCCACAAGTATCTGTTCAAATTTTTAACGAATGATGGACATTACATCAACTTCAATTACACAACACAGAAAACATCAATCGCTCCCATCACATCTGGCTCCTGGCCTGGATTGGATCCTTATAAAAAACAAATCATTACAGCCGTGCAAAACGACGCCCCACTTTTCAACAGCTATTTCTATATCTTTCTGACCAACAACAGATACATCAGATACAACATAAAGGACAACAGGGCAGAGACTGGACCGACAACAATAGATGACGAATCCTGGCCAGGGTTGATACAAGAATGAGACGGCATCGGATTCCGCTGCCTGGGAGGATCATGCCTTGGGCCGGGGGGACCGCTGTCTTTTCTCCAGACAGGTGGCTCCCCGCGCGTCATATATATATGTAACGCACGTCCTCCTTCTCACCTGAATAACCTGTGTGCGTACCACCCCAATTGTCCACTCACACAGGTATTGACTATGTATACACACGCATCCGCTTTGACGACGCTGTTCAGCTTGCTCAACACATTAAGCTCGCTGATTGCCCGGGTGACCAATGAGCAAGAAACCGCCCGAAAAAAGGGGCTGGAGCTCTACAACCTGGGGGAATACCGGGATTCGGAGGCTTATCTGACCATTGCCGCCACCGCTGGAGATCGTGAATCGCAGTACGCACTCGCGGAAATCATCAGGCGTCGGGAAAACAACCTCAAGGAGGAGGATAAAACCCACGCCGACAGAGATTGGTACGCCCTGGCAGCAGCTCAGGGCGACGTCTACGCCCTGCTGCGATTGGCTGATGACGCGTCCCTTAAGCAAGCCAAAACACTTGCGCAAGGGCGTGCCGACAGCGGCGATGGCGAAGCCATGCTTCAACTTTATGAAATAACCAAGGATATTGCCTGGCTGGAAAAATCGGCTGAAGCAGGTTTTCTGGAAGGGCAATACATACTCGCTATCGTGTATGACAAGGACCACACCCTCATTCCGGATGCGATTGAACGCAGGTCCACTATCGACCGTTGGCTCAAACGTGCGGCCGAGGCGGGGTTCTCCCGAGCGATGCACTGGTACAGCAATCGCCCACCCGTTAGCCATGATCTTCCCGCCAGGAGAGAGTGGCTGATCAAAAGGGCGCAATTGAACGATGTAAACGCAGTGCTCGAGTACGGCTATGGGTTGGGTGGCGTCTACGAGGATGAGAACGGCATCGATACCGAATATGGCTTCGAGAAGAGCCTGATCAAGAGTTACGGCCTCATTTGGCTGGTGCTCGATACCTCTCGGGAATCCCCGCGCTACAACACCGCGTTAAACAATCTTTCAATCATTGCGCAGGACATGTCCAAAGAAGACATAGAAGCCGGCAAGGCATTTGCGCAGGAGTGGAAGCGTACGCATCCCCCACTGTCGGAATTCAGATTGACCTACAGCGATCGTCAGTAAGCCATTAAAGATGATTCGCGCTGTGAATTCTGGATTCCAGCGCGAATCAGCCTGACTAATAATCATGTCCTGCTCGTTAACACCGGGTTAATCGGCAGCCATCATCGTGCTCGGCAATTGCAATGTTTAAGGCTTTGTCGATGCGCGGTTCTCTTGTTTTTCTTCTCTGGCTGTTTGCCAGCCTTGCTCAGGCGCAGCCGGGGAACAATCCATTCGACAGAAAACCCGACTTTCTACCCATCGAAAAAGCGTTCATCTTCACCTCCGAGCGCCTGGCGTCCGGTGAAACGCAATTGTTCTGGCAGATTGCCGACGGTTACTACCTGTACCAAAAACGCCTGAAGTTCGACGATTTGCCTGCGCAGTACAAACCGGTGTTGCCTGAAGGTGAAGCTCACAGCGATGAGTTTTTCGGTGAACAGCAGGTTTATCGCCAAGGCCTGGAACTGAAGATTCCGGCGGGTGCCAGCGGCCAGATCAAGGTGGGTTTCCAGGGCTGTGCCGATGCCGGGTTGTGTTATCCGCCACACACTCAAGTGGTGTATTTAGGCAACACCACAATGCCGAGCCTTTTAAATGAGGCACCGGATCAAGCCTTGGCCAGCGACCTGCAACAACGGGCGCTGAGCTGGAGCTTGCTGGTGTTCTTCGGCTTGGGCCTGCTGCTGGCGTTCACGCCTTGCTCGTTGCCGATGTTGCCGATTCTGGCGGGGTTGATCGTTGGCAGTGGCGCCACGCCCAAGCGCGGTTTTGCACTAGCCGGCAGCTACGTGATCAGCATGGCGCTGGTGTATGCGGCAATGGGCGTTGTGGCTGCGCTGCTCGGGGCGAACCTTCAGGCACTGCTGCAGAATCCATGGCTGCTGGGCAGCTTTGCGGCGGTGTTCGTGCTGCTGGCCTTGCCGATGTTCGGTTTCTTCGAGCTGCAATTACCGGTAGCGGTGCGTGATCGACTGGAACATGTTTCGCGCAATCAGCGCGGTGGCAACCTGATCGGTGCCGGTTTGCTGGGAGCCTTGTCCGGACTGCTGGTGGGACCGTGCATGACCGCCCCATTGGCCGGCGCCCTGCTCTATATCGCCCAGAGCGGCAATGCGCTGCACGGCGGGCTGATTCTGTTCGCGATGGGCATCGGCATCGGTATACCGCTGCTATTGCTGGTGACCGTCGGCAATCGTTTCCTGCCCAAACCCGGCGCCTGGATGAACCTGCTCAAAGGCGTGTTCGGCTTCCTGTTCCTCGCTACTGCGCTGCTGATGCTGCGCCCGGTACTGGATGAATCGCTGTGGCTCGGCTTGTGCGGAGCCTTGCTGCTGATCGCCGCCTATAGCGCCTGGAAGCAGTCGCAGGGGTTTGGCCGCGTCGCCCATCTGTTCGGTGCCAGTTCATTGCTGTTGGGGCTGTGGGGCAGTCTGCTGGTGGTGGGTGCCGCCGGTGGCAGTGACGACCCGTACCAGCCGCTGCAGGTCTATAGCGTCAGCCGTGACGGCACCGGCGCAAGCCCTGTCAGTCACGACGCCTTTACCACGATCAAGGGGCCAGCCGCACTGCAACGGGAGCTGGATGCCGCTCGGGCTCAAGGCCAATGGGTGCTGCTGGATTACTACGCCGACTGGTGTGTGGCGTGCAAAGTCATGGAAAAACAGGTCTTCGGCAAACCGCAGGTCCTGCAAGCACTCAGCGATGTGCGCTTGCTACGGCTGGACGTCACCGCCGACAATGCCGCCAGCCGCGAACTGCTCGGCCGTTATAAAGTGCCGGGGCCGCCAAGCCTGTTGTGGATCGGCCCCGACGGCGAAGAGCGCCGCAGCCAGCGCATCACCGGTGAGGTCGATGCCGGCACCTTCCTGCAACGCTGGACCACCACCCGAGACGCTCGTTAATGCTGACCTTTACCCTCGGCACCTTTGCCATTGCGCTTAATCACTTGCTGCTGATCAGTGCCCTGGCGCTGGCGACTTTTGTCGGCTGGCGGGTGGCCAAGCGTGGTGGCGAGAACCCGGAGTCGGTGCTGTTCAGCCTGTTCCTGCTGGGCCTGCTGGCGGCCCGGGTCGGTTTCGTGATTGCCTACTGGGCGCAGTATCGCAACGATCCATGGCAGATCATCGACCTGCGCGACGGTGGTTTTCTCGCCTGGCCCGGGGTGGTCGCGCTGTTGCTTGCCGCCGTGTATCGAGGCTGGCGTCGCCCGGGGTTGCGCAAGTCGTTGGGCTTTGGCGTGACCAGTGGTCTGGCATTCTGGCTGCTGGCAACCTTCACTCTGAATATTTATGAACAAGGCACGCGCTTGCCGCAGATCACCCTGCGCAATGCCGCCGGCCAAACGGTGCAACTCAGCGATTACCAGGGCGGTCCGCTGGTGATCAATCTTTGGGCCACCTGGTGCCCGCCGTGCCGCCGGGAAATGCCAGTGCTGGAAAACGCCCAGCAACAGCGTCCGGACCTGACTTTTCTATTCGTCAACCAGGCCGAAAGCATGCAAAGCGTCAGCACCTTCCTTGAAACCCAGGGCCTGAGCCTGACTAACGTGCTATTCGATGGCCGCGGTCGATTAGGTCAGGCCGTGGGTTCCATGGCATTGCCGACTACGCTGTTCTATAGCCCCGACGGGCACCTGCTGGGCAGCCATCTGGGCGAGCTCTCTGAAGCCAGCCTGGCCCGCGCCCTGGAAAACTTCGACACCCCGAACCCGGCCACCCCGGCCACGCCTTCAAGGAAATTGCCATGCTCCGCCTCCGCCACCTGCTGACGTTAACCCTGGGTGCCGCCCTGCTGCACTTGCCGTCGGTACAGGCCGAAGAATTGCCTGAAGCGATCAAGAAGATCGAAGCCAAGGGCGCGAAAATCGTCGGCCAATTCGACGCGCCCGACGGCCTGCGCGGTTATGCGGCGCAATACCAGAACCGCGGCATGGCGCTGTACCTGACCCCGGACGGCAAACATGTACTGCTGGGCAATTTGTACGACGCCGAAGGCAATGACCTGAGCAGCGCGCCGTTGCAGAAACTGGTCTACGCGCCAATGGCCAAGGAAGTCTGGGGCAAGATGGAGGCAAGCAACTGGATCGGTGACGGCAACAAGGACGCACCGCGAATCGTCTATTTGTTCAGCGACCCGAATTGCCCGTACTGCAACATGTTCTGGGAACAGGCGCGGCCGTGGGTCAAGGCCGGTAAGGTGCAGTTGCGGCACATCATGGTCGGCATCATTCGCGAAGACAGCCCGGGCAAGTCCGCCGCGCTGCTGGCTGCCAAAGACCCGCAAAAAGCATTGGCAGACCACGAAAAATCCGGCAAGGACAGCTCGCTCAAAGCCCTGAAAGATGTGCCGCCGGCCATTCAGGCGAAACTCGCAGCGAACATGCAGTTGATGGAAGAGCTGGAACTGGCCGCCACCCCGGCGATTTTCTACATGGATGACAAGGGCCAGCTGCAACAGCAGCAAGGCGCGCCGACACCGGAGAAATTGGTGAAGATTCTCGGGCCCAAGTAGCAAGATCAAAAGATCGCAGCCTTCGGCAGCTCCTACATGAGACCGGTGTAGGAGCTGCCGAAGGCTGCGATCTTTTTGATCAAGCGCTACACGGATTTCTCTCGGCCAGAAACCTCAGCAGCACCTCGGTGACAAATGCCGGACTCTCCAGATTGGAGATATGCCCCGCCTCCGGCACCAGCACAAACGGGCAACCAATCAACTCGGCCATTTCTCTGGTTTCCGACGGCGGCCTTGGTTTGTCCTGATCGCCGCACATCAACAGCGTGGTTTCAGGGTTCAGTTCACCCAGACGCGGCAACAGATCATCACGGCCAAAGGTAATCCGCCCCATCGGCACAATGCTTTCACGCAAGCGGTCGGCCGGCAGCGCAGCCAATTTGGCGCGGAAACCCTGATACAGCGCCGACTGCGGATCGATGCCCGGACGGAAGAAGATCGGCACCACGATGTCGAGCAGCTGTGGCGAGATCACACCACTGTCTTCGATCTGCTGGAACAGCGAGAAATAGTATTGGCGAGTCGGTTCCGGCTCGACGCCGACGTAGGTGTCCATCAGCACCAGACCGTTGAGCCGCTGCGGTGCTGACAGCGCCAGTCGAACGCCCCACATGGCACCGACCGAAAGACCGACCAGCGTAACCTTATGGATGTCCAGATGATCGAGCAATGCCAGGGCCTGGCGTGCTACGTCATCCAGCGAGTCTGTGCATTCGGGCATCCGCCCGGATTGGCCATGGCCCCACAGGTCCAGGGCGATGACCCGATAGTGCTGCGACAGCGCCGCAATCTGCGGCGCCCACATAGCCTGATCCCACAGGTAACTGCCGGCCAGCAGTACCGCAGGGCCTGTGCTTTGATCGATGTAGTGAAGCGCTTGTCCATCAACCGTTACGAAGGGCATCGACTGTCTCCCTGGTGAAATCGGATCCATTAAAAAAAGCACAGGAAGACTGAGCCGCGTGGACTCGACAGTCAACCCGGGTTGAAGATCAAAAGATCGCAGGCTTCGCCAGCTCCTACAGGGGTTCGGCGTACACCCGCACGAACCAAATAGGCTCGGCGTACACCCGCACGAACCAAATAGGCTCGGCGTACACCCGCACGAACCAAATGGGCTCGGCGTACACCCGCACGAACCAAATGGGCTCGGCGTACACCCGCACGAACCAAATGGGCTCGGCGTACACCCGCACGAACCAAATGGGCTCGGCGTACACCCGCACGAACCAAATGGGCTCGGCGTACACCCGCACGAACCAAATGGGCTCGGCGTACACCCGCACGAACCAAATGGGCTCGGCGTACACCCGCACGAACCAAATGGGCTCGGCGTACACCCGCACGAACCAAATGGGCTCGGCGTACACCCGCACGAACCAAATGGGCTCGGCGTACACCCGCACGAACCAAATGGGCTCGGCGTACACCCGCACGAACCAAATGGGCTCGGCGTACACCCGCACGAACCAAATGGGCTCGGCGTACACCCGCACGAACCAAATGGGCTCGGCGTACACCCGCACGAACCAAATGGGCTCGGCGTACACCCGCACGAACCAAATGGGCTCGGCGTACACCCGCACGAACCAAATGGGCTCGGCGTACACCCGCACGAACCAAATGGGCTCGGCGTACACCCGCACGAACCAAATGGGCTCGGCGTACACCTGTAGGAGCTGCCGCAGGCTGCGATCTTTTGACTTTAAAGGCCCTCCAACGCCGCCATCAGGTCATTCAACCGATCCACCTTATCTTCGGTAATGTCGCTCGCCGCCAACCCGTCGATGTACTCGGCCAGCTCTGCCACCGTGCTGCACTCGAACATCGCCCGCAGCGGCACGTTGCGTTGCAGGGCTTTTTGCACCCGCGAGGCGATCTGTGTGGCCAGCAGCGAATGCCCGCCGAGCTCGAAGAAGTTGTCACGCACGCCGACCTTCTCGACCTTCAACACCTCGGCCCAAATATCCGCCAGGGTCTGCTCCAGCTCGTTGCGCGGCGCCTGATAGTCCTGACTCTGCAACTGGCCGATTTCCAGTGCCGGCAAGGCCTTGCGATCAAGTTTGCCGTTGGCGTTGAGTGGCAGCTTGTCGAGCCACAACCAGTGCAGCGGCACCATGTATTCCGGCAATTCGGCGCGCAGGCGTTGCTTGATACGCTCCAGTCGATCGCCTGGATTCAATGCCGACTCGGCCGCTACCAGATAGCCGACCAAATGCTTGCCGTTGACGCCTTCCTGCACACCCACCGCCGCGTCGCGAACTTCCGGTTGCTCGTGCAGACGGGCCTCGATTTCACCCAGTTCGATGCGGTAACCGCGGATCTTCACTTGATGATCGATACGCCCAACGTATTCCAGCACGCCGTCACTGCGACGTCGGGCCAGGTCGCCGGTGCGATACAGGCGATTCCCCGGCGCACCGAACGGGTTCGGCACAAACACCTGAGCGGTACGCAACGGATCGCTCACATAGCCACGACCCACGCCGATGCCGGCTACGCACAACTCACCCACCGCCCCCAACGGCACCAGTTCCAGCGCGCCATCGAGCAGGTACAAACGGTTGTTGTCGGTCGGCGTACCAATCGGCAGATAACTGCCACGTGTCGAGGCCAGGTCGACGCGGAAAAACGCCACATCGTCCGAGCATTCCGCCGGGCCATAGGCGTTCACCAAACCAATCTCCGGGTAACGCAGCAACCATTGATGCGCCAGCTCCGGCGGCATTGCTTCACCGGTCGGCAGCATCCAGCGCAGGCCATCGAGGCTCATGCGGTCCTGGGCGAGCATGCCCTGAATCAGCGACGGCACGCTTTCCAGCACGGTGATGCCCTGGCTCTGAACGTGAGCCAACAAGCCTTGCGGATCGTGGGCGATGCTGTTCGGCACGATGTCCACCCGAGCGCCTAACAGCGGTGCGGCGAGGAACTGCCAGACCGAAATATCGAAGCTTTGCGAAGCGGTCTGCGCGATCACATCGGCCTCGCTCAATTTCAGGTACGGTACCTTGCTCAACTGGTTATTGAGCATGCCGCGCTGCTCGACCATCACGCCCTTCGGCAGGCCGGTGGAACCGGAGGTGTAAATCACGTAAGCGAGGTTGTCCGGGCCGCTGTAAATGCCCGGATTGGTAATCGAAAACTCGCTTGCCTGCACGTCTTCCCAGACCAGCAATCGAGGTCGATTGGCACAACCGAACTCTTCCAGCAGCGCGATGGCTTGTTCACGACACGCCTGAGTGCAGACCAGCAACGGCGTGCGGCTCAGGTCAATGATCCGGCTCAGGCGCTGACTCGGCAGACCCGGGTCCAGCGGCAGGTAACCGGCACCGGCCTTGAAGCTGCCGATGATCATGCCCAGCAGATCAAGGTTACGTTCGGCGAGCAGCGCCACCGGTTGATCCAGGCCAACGCCGGCCGCAATCAGCGCATGGCCGAGACGATTGCTGCACTGGTTCAGCTCAACGTAGCTGTGCTGCTGATCCAGGCAACTGGCGGCAACTCGCTGCGGATGCTTGGCGACCTGCGCTTCGAACAACGAGACATAGCTGTGCTCCAGCGGATAGTCGTGTTCGCTCTGGTTGCAGCCATGGATCAGGAAGTCCTGTTCCTCGGTGCCTAGCAGCGGCAGATCGGCCATGTCGCCATGGAAGCCTTCGACCAGCGCCAGCAGCAGGCGCTTGAATTCGCCGAGCATGCGCTCGACCGTGGATTCATCGAAATAACGCTGGTCGTAGGAAAGGTGCAAGCCAAGGTCATCGCCCGGATAACACACCGCCGTCAACGGGAAGTTGGTGTGGGTGCGGCCCGAATCCGAGGTGGCGTTGAGGCTTTGCGCACGATCCAGTACCGAGACTTCCACCGGGGCGTTTTCGAACACGAACAGGCTGTCGAACAGCGGCTGGCCTTTAGGCAGTTCGCTGTTTTCCTGAATGCTTACCAGCGGCAGGTATTCGTACTCGCGCAGCTGCATGTTGCTGTCGAGCAGACTGCTGAGCCACTGACGAACGCTGCAACGCCGATCGTCCTCGGGCATTTTCACCCGCAGGGCGATGCTGTTGATGAACAGCCCGACGGTGCGCTGCATCTCTGGCATCTGCACCGGACGCCCGGCCACCGTGACGCCGAACAGCACGTCACGATCGCCACTCATGCGACGCAGCACCAGCGCCCACGCCGCCTGGACGAAGGTGTTGATGGTCAGCTGATGGGCCTGGGCCAGTTCGCGCAGTTGCGCACCATCGCGGGCATCGAGTCGGGTATAGCGGTCGCCGACGATCATGCCGCCGCTGTCGCCGGCATGTTCACGCAGGAACGGCCGGTCGCTCGGAATCGGCGTGGTGCGCTCAAAACCTTGCAGGTTCTGCTGCCACCACTGCCGCGCTTCGGCCAGGCTCTGGCGTTGCAGCCAGCCGATGTAATCGCGATAACGCGGCGGCACGGCCAGCTGCGCTTCGCGACCTTCGCCGAGGGCGGTGTAGATCTCGAAGAAATCGTTCATCAGCAACGAACGGCACCAGGCATCGATGAGGATGTGGTGGTTGCTCATCATGAACCAATAGCGCGCCGCGCCCACGCGGATCAAGCGCAGGTGGAACGGTGCCTGGTTGAGCAAATCGAACCCGGCCTCACGTTCGCTTTTCAGCAGCGCCTGCAACTTCGGCTCTTGCTCGGTTTCGGCAACCGCGCTCCAGTCCAGATATTCGATCGGCGTGCTGCCCGGTTTGTGGATCACTTGCAGCATGTCTTCGCCGACGTTCCAGCAGAACGAGGCGCGCAAGGCTTCGTGACGGGCGATCACCGCTTGCCAGGCCTGGGCGAAACGCTCGGGGTCGAGTTCGCTGTTGATGCGGTAGCGGTCCTGCATGTAGTAGAGGCCGGTGCCCGGTTCGAGCAAGGTGTGCAGCAGCATGCCTTCCTGCATTGGGGTCAGCGGGTAGACGTCTTCAATCATCGCCGCCGGGACGGGCAATGCGTCGAGTTGCGGCTGAGTCAGTCTGGCCAGCGGGAAGTCCGACGGCGTCAATCCGCCTGCGTTGTCGCTCAGGCAATGCTGGATCAGGCTGTGCAATTCGCCCAGATACGCCTCTGCCAGTTCGGTGATGGTTTGCACATCGAAGCGTTCGGCGCTGAAGGTCCAGCGCAGCACCAATTCACCGCCATAGACCTGACTGTCGACGCTCAGCTCATTAGGCAGCGGCGCATGTGGATCGTGTGCCGCGCCCACCGGTTCATCCAGCGGACGGAACAGCGCATCACTGCCGAAGCTCTGATCGAATTGGCCCAGGTAGTTGAAGGTGATCGGCGCCACCGGCAACGCCGCCATGGCCTGACGGCACAGGCCATCGGCCAGGTAACGCAGCACGCCATAACCCAAACCCTTGTGCGGCACCGCGCGCAGTTGCTCCTTGATCGCTTTGATCGACGCCCCCTGTTCACTCACAGGTGTGAGGCGCAGCGGATAGGCGCTGGTGAACCAGCCAACGGTGCGGGTCAGGTCGATCTCATCGAACAGGGGTTCGCGACCGTGGCCTTCGAGTTGAATCAATGCCGATTGATGACCGCTCCAGCGACACAACACACGGGCCAATGCGGTCAGCAGCAGGTCATTGACCTGGGTGCGATAGGCCGTCGGCGCCTGTTGCAGCAGTTGGCGGGTGCGCTCGCTGTCGAGGCGCACGCTGACGGTTTGCGCGTGACGGTTTTGCTGACCACCCTGCGGACGATCACAGGGAAATTCAGCGCTTGGGCCGGCCAGGTGCGTCTGCCACCAGCTCAATTCTTCACGCAGGGATTCGCTGCCGGCGTAAGCCTGCAACCGTGCGGCCCAATCCTTGAAGGCACTGGTTTTTGCCGGCAGTTTTACTGACTGTCGGGACTCGAGTTGACGATAAACCGTTTGCAGATCGTCCAGCAGAATCCGCCACGACACCCCGTCCACCACCAAGTGGTGAATGGCAATGAACAATCGTTGTTCCCCTTCAGGATCATCCACCAGCAGCGCCCGCATCAGCGGCCCGTGCTCAAGGTCGAGGCCGCGTTGAGCATCGGCGAACAACGCCGCGCAGTTGTCCATGCTCGGCACGTGTACCTGCCACAGCACGGCAGCGTCGGAAACCGCCTGGTGCTCGGCCTGCCAATGGCCGTCAACCTCGGTGAAACGCAGGCGCAAGGCGTCGTGCTGTTCGATCACCGCCAGCAGCGCTTGCTCCAGACGATGCGGCTCCAGCGCCACGGTCGGCTCCAGCAGCAACGCCTGGTTCCAGTGTTGACGCTGTGGAATGTCGGTATCGAAGAACCAATGCTGAATCGGCGTCAGACGCGCTTCACCGCTCAGCAGGCCTTGCTCGGCGGTGATCTGCTCGGTGCGGGTCGCGACGGCGGCCAGCGTCTGCACGGTCTGGTGCTGGAACAGGTCACGCGGGCTGAAGTGGATGCCCTGCTGCCGCGCACGGCTGACCACCTGGATCGACAGAATCGAATCGCCGCCCAGTTCGAAGAAGTTGTCGTTGAGGCCGACCTGCTGGACGTTCAGCACTTCACTCCAGATGCCCGCCAGGGTCAGTTCAAGTTCATTGCTCGGCGCCACGTACTGCTGACGATTCAACTCCGGGTCCGGGGCCGGCAGTGCGCGGCGGTCGAGTTTGCCGTTGGCGGTCAGCGGCATGCTGGCCAGCAGGATCAAGTGCGTCGGCACCATGTAATCCGGCAACTGAGATTTGAGGTGCGCCTTCAACGCTTCGCGCAATGCAGTTTGTTGCGCTTCATCCTGTTCGGCGACGTCGGTGACCAGGTAGCCGACCAATTGCTTGCCGCTCGCTGCGTCGAGGGCCAGCACCACCGCTTCACGCACGGACTCGTGTTCCAGCAAACGGGTTTCGATCTCGCCCAGTTCGATGCGGAAACCACGAATCTTCACTTGATGGTCGATCCGGCCGAGGTACTCGACCAGCCCATCGGCGCGCTGACGGACAAGGTCGCCGGTGCGGTACAAACGTCCGCCGTTCACTGCAAAAGGATCGGCAACAAACCGTTCGGCGGTCATGCCGGGACGCTGGTGATATCCCTGCGCCAGGCCGGCACCGCCGACGTACAACTCGCCCGTCGCGCCTTGCGGCACCAACGCCAGATCAGCGTCGAGTATGTAGGCGACGCGGGCGCCAATCACGCTGCCGATCGGCACACTGCCCAGGCCTTCTTCCAGCTGCTCCGGCGCGAGGCTGGCGAGCGGCATGACCACGGTTTCGGTCGGGCCGTAAGCGTTGAAAAACAGGCTCGGTTTGAACGCCGCGCGAATCCGTTGCAGGTGTTCGCCGGTCAGGGCTTCGCCGCCGGTGATGCACATGCGCACCGGCAGGGTTTCGCCCTGGGTCGCCAGCCATTGCGCTAACTGGCTGCCGTAGCTCGGGGTGAAACCAAGAATGTTGATGTTGTGGCGACGAATCAGCCCGCAGATTTCTTCTGCATCCCACTGGCCTTGCGCACGCAGGACCACCTGCGCACCGCTCAACAGCGGCACCAGCAGACGCTCGGTCGCGGCATCGAAGTTGATCGAATAGAAGTGCAACTCGCAGTCATCCGGGCGCATACCGAAGCGCTCGATCACGGCGCGGCAATGCATGGCGATTTCACCGTGGGACACCACCACGCCTTTCGGTTTGCCAGTGGAACCGGAGGTGTAAATCAGGTACGCCTGATGTTGCGGCAGGCTGATAAACGGCAGCTCAGTGGCCGGGTAATTGACCAATTCGACGGCATCGTCTTCCAGGCACCAATGGCCGACGCCGGCCGGCAATTCGCCGAGGGCCGCGAACATCGCCGCATCGCTGAGCAGCACACCGATGCCGCTGTCTTCGATCATGTAATGCAAGCGATCCAGCGGGTATTCCGGGTCCAGCGGCACATAGGCACCGCCAGCCTTGAGGATCGCCAGCAGGCCGATGACCATCTCCAGCGAACGCTCCAATGCCAGGCCAACCCGCACCTGCGGCCCGACTCCACGCTCGCGCAGCATCCAGGCCAGACGATTGGCGCGACTGTCGAGCTCGGCGTAGCTCAGGGTTTGCCCGGCGAACGTCAGGGCCGGAGCGTCTTTGCGCGCCAGCGCCTGCTCGCTGAACAGGTGATGAATGCACTGGTCTAGGCGATGTTCGCCCGGTTCGACGCCGAGGCTGTCGAGCAGGTTTTGCTGTTCAGTGGCTTCCAGCAACGGCAGTTCGCTGAGGCGTTGTTGCGGATCGGCGAGCAACGCTTCCAGCAGATTGCGCCAGTGCCCGGCCATGCGCGCGATGCGCGGTTCATCGAACAAATCGGTGCTGTAGGTCAGGCAGCAACCGAGGCGATGGTCGAGGTCGGTGACTTCCAGGTTGAGGTCGAACTTGGTCGCTCGCGCATCGTTGGCCAAGTACTCGACCGTCATCCCGGCCAGGGTGCGACTCTGCTGGAATTCCCAGCGCTGCACGTTGCACATCACCTGGAACAGCGGGTTGTAAGCCGCACTGCGGGGTGGCTGCAAGGCTTCCACCAAATGATCGAACGGCAGGTCCTGATGGGACTGGCCTTCGATCACCGTGTGACGAACCTGCTCGAACAACTCGCCGACAGACATCTGCCCGTCGAGCTGGCAACGCAGCACTTGGGTGTTGAGGAACGCGCCGATCAGCCCTTCGCTTTCCGGACGAATGCGGTTGGCCACCGGCGCCCCGATGCGCAAATCGGTCTGGCCACTGTAGCGATAAAGCAGCACCGCCAGCGCGGCAGTCATGGTCATGAACAGGGTCAGACCGTTGTAGGCATTGAAGGCACGAACCCGCGCCGCGAGATCATCACTCAGATCGAAGCGGAACAGTTCGCCCTGATGGCTTTGCACCGGCGGACGGGGACGATCGGCCGGCAGTTCCAGCAGCGGATGTTCACGGCCCAGTTGCGCGGTCCAGTAATCGAGCTGACGCTGACGTTCGCCGGATTCCAGCCACTGACGCTGCCACACGCTGTAATCCAGGTACTGCACCGGCAGTGGTTGCAGCGGCGAATCGCGATCATCGACGAAGGCTTCGTAGAGCGCGCTCAGTTCCCGAGCGAAGATGTCCATCGCCCAACCTTCGGTGACGATGTGGTGCAGGGTCAGGACGAAGTAATGCTCCTGCTCGGCGGTCTTGACCAGACAAGCACGCAGCAGCGGCCCGGTTTCCAGATCGAAAGGTTTATGGGCTTCGTCATCGGCCAGTTGCTGGACCTGCCATTCGCGGCCATCGGCATCCAGCGTGGTGTAATCCTTCCAGTCCATGCGCAGGCGGGTGTCTGGATGAACCTGTTGCCGGGCCACGCCGTCGACGCTCGGGAAGGTCGTACGCAGGGTTTCGTGACGCATGATCAACGCTTGCAGCGCCGCCTCGAAACGCCCGACATCCAGCACGCCACGCAACCGCGCCATGCCGCCGACGTTATAGGCCGGGCTGTCCGGTTCCATCTGCCAGAGGAACCACATCCGCTGCTGAGAATAGGACAGTGGCACCGGTTGGCTGCGGTCGACCTTCTCGATCGGCGGCTGTTTGTTGGTTTTGCCGCTGGCCTGGATCAAGCGAACCTGTTCGACAAAAGCGCCCAGCTCACTGGTCTCGAACAGCGCACGCAATGGCAACTCGACGTCGCACGCCTGGCGGGTACGGGAGATGATTTGCGTGGCCAGCAAAGAATGGCCGCCGAGGGCGAAGAAGTCGTCGCGCAGGCCGATCTGCGTTTGGCCCAGCACCTCGCGCCAGATACCGGCGATCTGTTGCTCAAGGACGGTGACCGGTTCGACATGTTCGCGGGCTTGCCACTGAGGTTCCGGCAAGGCGCGGCGATCGAGTTTGCCGCTCGGGCTCAGGGGCATTTCATCCAGGCGCATCAGTTGCGCCGGGACCATGTATTCCGGCAGCTCAGCCGCCAGTGCGGCTTTCAGGCGGGTGGTTTGAGCATCGATGGTTTCGCGGGTTTCAGTGGCGGTGTAGTAACCAATCAACTGCCCACCCGCCGCCGTTTCGCGCACCAGCACCACCGCTTGGGCGACGCCAGACTGCGCCAACAGACGCGCTTCGATCTCTTCCGGCTCGACACGAAAACCACGCAGTTTGACTTGCTGATCGAGACGACCGAGGTATTCGATCACGCCGTCGGCGGTCCAGCGAGCACGGTCGCCGGTGCGGTACAGACGTGCGCCCTGTTCGCCCAGCGGATCGACCACAAAGCGTTCGGCGGTCAGCGCCGGACGGCCGAGATAGCCTCGGGCCAAACCAATACCACTGATGCATAGTTCTCCCGGCACACCGGCCGGCACCGGGTTGAGGTCGCTGTCGAATACGCGGCACAACACGTTGCCCAATGGCCGGCCAATCGGCGAGCGCTCGCCATCGGCGGTTGTGCAGTGCCAGTGAGTGACGTTGATCGCGGTTTCGGTCGGGCCGTAGCGGTTGTGCAGTTGCACCGCTGGCAGGTGTTCCAGCACCCGGTTGCGCAGTTCCGTGGGCAAGGCTTCGCCGCCGGAGAACAGTCGGCGCAGGCTGGTGCATTCGGCGCTGAGTGGTTCGTCGATGAACAACGAAAGCAGCGGTGGTACGAAGTGCAGTGTGGTCACGCCGAATTGCTGGACCAGTTGGGCGATGCGGTGCGGATCGCGGTGTTCGCCAGGGCCGCCGATCAGCAGGCGGCACCCGGTGATCAGCGGCCAGAAGCACTCCCACACCGACACGTCGAAACTGATCGGTGCTTTTTGCATCAGCACATCGGTTTGGTCCAGACGGTAGGCGGCTTGCATCCATTGCAGGCGTTCAGCGAGGGCCGCGTGAGTATTGCCAACGCCCTTCGGCTGACCGGTGGAACCGGAGGTGTAAATCACGTAGGCCAGGTTATCGCCGTGCAGGTGCAGACCCGGCGCATGGCTTGGCCAGTTCTCCAGATGCAGGGCGTCCATGGCAATCACGCTAACGCCATCGGTGGCCGGCAAGCGATCGAGCAATTCGGTTTGGGTCAGCAGCAACTCAATGCCACTGTCGCTGAGCATGTAGGCCAGGCGCTCGGCCGGGTAGTCCGGGTCCAGCGGCACATAAGCGCCACCGGCCTTGATGATCGCCAGCAAGCCAATCAACAACTGTGGCGAGCGCTCGGCGGCGATGGCCACGCACACGTCCGGGCCGACGCCTTTGTCGCGCAGGTAATGCGCCAGGCGGTTGGCCTGGGCGTGCAGTTCGGCGAAGTCCAGGCTGCCACCGTCCCACAGCAGCGCGGTGCGCTCCGGGGTCTGGCGCGCTTGTTCGTTGAGCAACTCCGGCAGCCATTGACTGGCCGGTGTGCAGGGTGCGGCGCTCCAGGCAGATTGCTGATCGTGCTCGCTCGGGGTTAGCAGTTGCAGGTCGCCGATGGCGGTTTTCGGTTGCTCACAAATGGCTCGCAGCAGGTTGCTGAAATGCTCGGCCAGACGCTCGATAGTCGCTCCGTCAAACAACTCGCTGGCGTAGTCGAACGACAGGCTCAAGCGCCCGTTACGGTCTTCTTCGCTGTGCAGTTGCAGATCGAACTTGGCTTCGCGACTGTGCCACGACAGCTCTTCGGCGAGCAGTCCCGGCAAGCGACGCAGCGCAGTGAGATCCCGTTGCTGATGGTTGAACATCACCTGGAACAAGCCCTGCTCGCGGGCCTGGGGGAAGGCTTCGAGCAGTTGTTCGAACGGCAGGTCCTGATGCGCTTGCGCGCCCAATGCGGCTTGACGGGTTTGCGCCAGCAACTCAACGAACGGCAGTCGCGAATCCACCTCGGCGCACAACACTTGGGTGTTGATGAAAAAGCCAATCAGCCCTTGGGTTTCCAGACGCGGACGGTTGGCATTCGGCACGCCGATGCGGATGTCGCGTTGACCGCTGTAGCGATGCAGCAGGCTCTGGAATGCCGCGAGCAGCAGCATGAACGGCGTCGATTCATGGGCCTGGGCAGTCTGGCGAATGACATCGCTCAGGCTCGCGTCCAAACGCAGCGTGTGGCGGGCGGCGCTGTGAATGTGTTGCGCCGAACGCGGATGATCGGTGGCCAGGCTCAGGGTCGGATGATCAACGCCCAACTGCGCTTTCCAGTAAGCGAGTTGACGCTCGCCCTCCCCTTGCGCCAACCACTGACGCTGCCAACTGCCGTAGTCGGCGTATTGAGTTAGCAACGCTGGAAGGCTGGCGGTCTGGCCTTGAGCGGCTGCCGCATACAGGCACGAGAACTCGTCGATCAGCACGTTCATCGACCAGCCGTCGGCGATGATGTGGTGCATCGTCACCAGCAACTGATGGTCTTCATCGCCGAGGCGCACCAGGGTCACCCACAGCAGCGGGCCTTTTTCCAGATCGAACTGGGTGCGGGCTTCGTCCTCACGGATCTGCTGCGCGCGGGCTTCACGCTCGGCGGCTGGCAGGTCACTGATGTCAATCACTTGCAGGTTGAATTCGCCGGCAGCAATGACCTGTTGCAGGGCCACACCGTCCCGCTCGAAAAATCGCGTGCGCAGGGATTCGTGACGTTCGATCAGTTGCTGGAAACTGGCGCGCAAGGCGTCTTCGTCCAGTTCGCCGCGCAGGCGCAAGGCACCGGGAATGTTGTAGGCGCTGCTCTGCGGGTCGAGTTGCCAGGTGATCCACAGACGGTTTTGTGCCAGGGATTGCGGTATGGCGTCGCTGCGCGACAAAGGCATGATCGCGCCTTGGGCCACACCGCCATCCTGTTGTTGCTGAGCGACTGCGGCAGCAAATGCGCCGAGGGTCGGCGCTTCGAACAACAGGCGCAGATTCAGCTCCAGCCCCAACGCTTCACGCAGGCGTGCGACCACTTGAGTGGCGGCGATGGAGTTGCCCCCGAGCAGGAAAAAATGGTCATCGGCGTTGACCTGCTTGACCTGCAATTGCTCGCACCAGAGCTGGCCGATCAACGTTTGCAGCTCAGAGCCCGATTCAGTTTCGGACGGGTTTGCGATGTCTGCCGACGGGAACAGCGCATAGCTGTCGAGGCTGCCATCGGCCAGGCGATTGCGGCAGGCCGAGCGTTGCAACTTGCCGCTGGACGTCTTCGGCAGCGCTCCCGGATTGAGCAATACCACCACGCTCGGTGCTTGCTGATACGCCTCGGCCACCGCTTGACGGATGGCTTTGATCAGCGCCTCGGGCGGCAGGATTTTCTGCACGCTGCGGCTGATTTCCGCGGCGATGCCGATGCCTTCCTGACCCTCGATGTTGACTGCAAATGCGGCCACGCGACCTTTGCGCACCACCTCCACTTCACGCTCGATGGTCTGCTCGATGTCCTGCGGATAAAGGTTATGACCGCGAACGATCAGCATGTCTTTCAGGCGCCCGGTGATGAACAGCTCACCGTCACGCATAAAGCCCAGGTCGCCAGTGCGCAGCCAGGTGCGACCGGCGTGCTGGACGAACGTTTGGGCCGTGGCTTCGGGGTTGCGCCAGTAGCCATGGGCGATGCTCGGCCCGCTGGCCCAGACTTCACCGATCGCGTTATCGGCGAGTTCTTCGAGCGATACGGAATCGACAATCAGCACCGCGTGATCCGGCTGGCTGATGCCGCAACTCATGATCGGACTGCCATCGCCCGGTTCGGCTCGGTTCTGCGCGAGCGCCTGATCATCCACGCGCAACGCCGGGATGCCCTGACCGCGCGGGCTGCCGGCCACGAACAACGTGGCTTCCGCCAGACCGTAGGACGCCATGAAGCTGTCCGGCGTAAAGCCACAGGCAGCGAACTTCTCGGCGAAGCGTTCCAGGGTGTCGAGGCGAATCGGTTCGGAACCGGAATACGCCACGCGCCAGCGACTCAGGTCGAGGCGTTCCAGCGCCGATTCGCTGACCCGTTCGCTGCACAGTCGATAGGCGAAGTCCGGCCCGCCGCTGATGGTGCCGCCGTATTCGCTGATCGCCTCCAGCCAGCGCAAGGGTCGGCCGAGGAAGTACGCCGGCGACATCAACACACAGGGCACGCCACTGAAAATCGGCTGCAACAGGCCGCCGATCAGGCCCATGTCGTGGTACAGCGGCAGCCAGCTGACGATCACGTCATCGGGGTTCATATCGATGCCAAAGCCATGACGAATCAATAGTTCGTTGGCCACCAGGTTGCCGTGGCTGACCTGCACACCTTTAGGCAACGCGGTGGAACCGGAGGTGTATTGCAGGAAGGCGATGTGGTCGCCGTGCAAGTCCGGCGCGACCCAGCGTTCGGCCAAGGCGCTGTCGAGGGTATCGACACACAGCAGCGGCGGCGCCTCGTCGATTTGCAGTAACGCGTCGCGCAGGTCGGCGCTGGTCAGCAGCAAGCGCGGCTCGGCATCGCTAATGATCGACAGCAGACGTTCCTGGTGATGACGACGGGTCGATTCAGGCGGATAGGCTGGCACCGCAATTACACCTGCGTACAGACAGCCAAAAAACGCCGCGACGTAATCCGGGCCGCTGGGAAACAGCAACACCGCGCGATCGCCAAACGACGTCTCGGCCTGCAACGCGCCGGCAATGGTTCGCGCCCGTTGATCAAGCTCACGATAACTGAGCACCACAGCCTGATCCTGGGTTTCGGCGAGAAAACGCAAGGCCACCCGGTCCGGCGTCAGGGCCGCGCGGCGCTGAAGGGCTTGGACCAGTGTGCTAGGGAGTTCGAACGCGTCGGTCATGAGGTTTCCTGCCTGAATTCGGCTTGCAAGTGGAATCGGTTTTCGTACGCCACGCCCGTTCATGGGCATGCAGGACGCGGTCTTCGCCGACCGCGCAAGGCTTGGGAATGCTGGTTTGGCCGGGGCTTGCGCCCGCAGCCATTCACCAATGAGAACGGATGAAGTCTTGAAATAATTAGTCGCCAGGCTTGAGCGCCGGCAGGCTTGCAGTCAGGTAGGTGAGTCCGCGTGTCGCCGTTCTCACTCTGCTCTTATGTGGAGCATTAATTCTCTTTCTCAATTGACAATCATTATCATTCAACCTAATTTGTCGCTCGATGTGTAGGACGACTCCGACCCCCCTGTCGTCCCACGACCCTATTTGCAGCAAGGTGATTTCCAATGACGGAACAAGTATCCACAAGCAGGTGCGATTCACCGCTACTTCAGGCCTTCGTCGACAACCGACTGATTCTGGTCAAGATTGCCGCCCGCATCACCGGTTGCCGATCACGCGCCGAAGACGTGGTGCAGGATGCGTTCTTCCGGCTGCAATCGGCGCCGCAGATCACGTCGTCAATCAAGGCGCAGCTCAGCTATCTGTTCCAGATCGTGCGCAACCTGGCGATCGATCATTACCGCAAGCAGGCGCTGGAGCAGAAGTATTCGGGCCCGGAAGAGGAAGGTCTGAACGTGGTGATTCAGGGCGCTTCGCCGGAAACCTCGCACATGAATTTCTCGACCCTGGAAAACATTGCCGATGCGCTGACGGAGCTGCCCAGCCGCACCCGTTACGCCTTCGAGATGTACCGCCTGCACGGCGTACCGCAAAAAGACATCGCCAAGGAACTCGGCGTCTCGCCAACCTTGGTGAACTTCATGATTCGTGATGCGCTGGTGCATTGCCGCAAGGTGTCGGGCAATCGTGGCGATACCTTTGCGCGTCGTTAAGACCGCGTCGAGTCGATAAAAAGATCGCAGCCTTCGGCAGCTCCTACATTGGGATGGCGTACATCCTGTAGGAGCTGCCGAAGGCTGCGATCTTTTTTCAGACCAACGAACACCGATCAAAAAACCGCTCACGCCCCAACACCATCAGCGCCGCGCGCTTGTGCGGGAAGTCGAATTCTTTTTCGCAGTGGAAACACTGGTTGTGCATATGCCCGATCATCTTCGCGTTGTCGGCGCGAGGCTCGGCGACCACCCGTTGAGTGCGTGGATCATCGAGAAACAGGTAATGCACCAGCGCCGATAGCCAGCTCGCCACCTTGTGCGGCCCGCGATGAGTTTCTTCGCCCACCAGCATGTGAATGCCACGGTCGTAATCGTCGGCATCGTAGAACGGCGCAATGCGATCTTCCTTGGCCCAATAGGCTTCGAAATAGGCAAACGGCTGATCATCGAAGCAGCCGATCAGCGTCAAGGTATGCGGGTCGGCTTCGAGCTTGCTCAGGTATTCACGATGCTTCTCGAGACTGCCCTCCTCCTGCCAGAAACTCGCCACCCGCGGGCTGTTCTGCCAGCGGTTGAAACGCGCCAGGTCATGCTCGATTTCTACCGTGCGCAGGGAAACCCACGCACCGAGCCGCGCATCGAAACGTCGATACACCTCACCACGGGGTTTCACCGCACGCAATGGATGGCGCTTGCCGCCACTGATGACCATTTGCTGCGGATAGCTGCCAGTGCGCGACTCACCCAGCCACGGCTGAGGCAATTGCCAGAACAGCGTGCGTTCGCAGCGATATTGGCCGGTGACTTCGGTCGCGATCAGCAATCCGCTGAGCAAGGCTTCGGTGGGCACGTCTTCGAGTTGCCAGGTCAGGCGCTGACACGCCGCGTCACGGGCAAACAGCCAATAGCAGGCCGCCCAGAATGCCTGACCGTCAGGACGGCCGAAACGCTCCTCCAGCCGCAGATGCAATTGCGGCTCGCGGGTCAGCCGCAGCTCGATCAACGGTTGCCCTTGCAGGCTGAGGCTCAGGCGGCTGGCGGTTTCATCGGCTACAAGACAGTTGCCTGATGGCAAGGCCAGGGTGGTCAGGTCATTCAGATTGGACATGGGTGGGGCTCACGGTAATCGTCGACAGTTCAACGATGTGACGTGAGCCGGGGCTGGAAATTTAAGCGCAGTCGCCAAATGCTCGTCTCATGGCACTAATCAGGGGCACGATTCAGGGCTTGCGCACCGGCACCAGGGCAATTTTGTAGGGATCGAAAATCTTCAGCATCTGCCCATTGTCTCGCAGGCCTTGCAGCAACTTGCCGAATGCTTCGCCAGTAATCGGCGCCTGCGGGCGAATCAGCGCGTAATGGTGATAGACCTGATCGATCCGTTGCGACACCAGCAATTGCTCGCCGACTTTCTCGTTACGCAGCAGGTAATCGCTCAGGTAGGAACGTGTCACCAAGGCAATGTCCGCTCGTGCGCGCAGCACCATCAGCAAGTTGCTGTCATGGGAATAGGTCAGCGTGGCCTTGTAGGCGTCGGCCAGATACTTGGGATCGGCATTGAAATTGGCAAACTCGTAGTGATAGCCGCTGTACAGCGCCAGACGCTTGCCCGTCAGTTCCTTGAAGTAATTCTCATCGCGATCGGGTTTCTTCTGCGCGACAAAGATTTCTGCATCTTCCAGGCCCATGTCGACGAGGGTGTGCGGGATGTCCTTCCACCCCCAGTTCGGGTTTTCGAAAATCGCCATGTCGACCCGGCCGTCCTTGAAATCGTTGAAACGTCGAGGAATCGAGGTGGGCACCAGTACAAACTGATAGTCCGTTTGCAACTGATTCAGCGCTTCCACCAGTTGCGGCAACAGACCGGTGTCGGCACCGGACTCCGGGCGCACGGTGTAGGGAGGAAAATGCGCGGCACCGACCCGCACCTGTTGCGCAGCCTGAGATGGCAACACGCAGCACACTGCAAGCGCCGCCAGCAAAAGCCGAGACACTGTTCGAATTGGTGAAGACATCAAAACAGCCTACTCCCCGAAAAAAATATCCATCAATGCATTCAAGCTAGGCGGTTTCGCCAACTTAGCCAGTTTCTTGCCGAGATAGACGGCTCACTGCCGTTCTTCAAGCACCAGAATCAACGCCTCATCGGCCAATTGATCGAGGCTCATGCTGCCATCGGCACGAAACCAGGTGGTGGTCCAGGATAACGCGCCCGTCAGGAAACGGCGGGTGATGAACACGTCGCCACGGATAAAACCGGCGTCCTTGGCTTCGCCCAGCACCTGCAACCAGATGTCTTCATAAATATCACGCAGCGCCAAAACTTGCGCCTGACCTTCCGCTGACAGCGAACGCCACTCATACACCAGCACCGCCATGGCTTCGCCGCTGCCGCCCATGATCGACTGCAATTCGCAGCGAATCAGCGCCAAAACCCGCTCGCGCACACTGCCGGCCTCGGCCAGGGCTGCACGCATCAACGCGGTGTTGTAGCGAATGGTCTCCTCCATCACTGCCCGCAGGATCTCATCCTTGCTTTTGAAGTGATGAAAAATACTGCCAGACTGAATACCTACCGCACCGGCCAGGTCGCGCACGGTGGTACGTTCATAACCTTTATGACGAAACAGGTGAGCGGCCACTTGCAGCAGTTTGCCGCGGGCGCTGTCCGGGTCGGTCAATTGGCCGCTGTCGACCAATTCGCGCATCACCCTCAGGGCTTTTTGCTCGTCCACCCGTTCTCTCCTACAGTCGATCAATCAATTGCGCCGCTGCCCGCTAAAACAGCAGGGTTGCGCGGGCAATTTAAGCTGGCGGGGGCGACCAAGCAAGCGCTTGGGCAGAAGATATTTCAGTCGTTTACAAACCAAGCGCTTGCTTGGTAGTCTCGAAGCACTTCTGTCGGAGGTGGTTATGGAATTGACTGCGCCTAAAACAATCCGCATCGGGTGCGCCAGCGCATTCTGGGGCGACACCTCGACCGCCGCCGAGCAACTGGTGGAAGGCGGGCGGCTGGACTACCTGGTGTTCGATTATCTGGCCGAGATCACGATGTCGATCATGGCCGGGGCGAGGATGAAAGATCCGGGGGCCGGCTACGCCAGCGACTTCATCGAAGTCCTCAGTCCCCTCCTCAACCAGCTCGCGGAACAGAAGATCCGCGTCATCAGCAATGCCGGCGGCGTCAATCCACAAGCTTGCGCCGCTGCCCTGCAAGCGGCTTGCGACAAGGCCGGGGTGACGCTGAAGATTGCCGTGCTGTCGGGTGACGATCTGCAGCCGCAGTTCAAACAGCTGAGCAGCCTTGGCCTGCATGAGATGTTCAGTGGTACGCCCCTGCCGCCGATGTGCGTATCGACCAACGCCTACCTCGGCGCGCCGGGCATCGTCGAAGCCCTGCGCCTGGGCGCCGACATTGTAATTACCGGGCGCGTGGTCGACAGCGCCGTGGTCAGCGCCGCGCTGGTGCATGAGTTCGGCTGGTCGTGGCACGACTACGACAAACTCGCCCAGGCTGCATTGGCCGGGCACCTCATTGAATGTGGCGCCCAGTGCACCGGCGGCAATTTCACCGATTGGCACGACGTGCCCGACTACGAACACATCGGTTTTCCGATCGTCGAAGTCGGCGCCGACGGCCAGTTTATCGTCAGCAAACCCGATGGTTCCGGCGGCCTGGTTACGCCCCTGACCGTTGGCGAGCAGATGCTGTATGAAATCGGCGACCCGCAGGCCTATTTGCTGCCCGACGTGGTGTGCGATTTCAGTCAGGTCAAACTCGTGCAACAAGGTAAAAACGCGGTTCAGGTGCATGGCGCAAAAGGCTTGCCGCCGACCGATCACTACAAGGTCAGCGCCACGTATCCGGACGGTTTCCGCTGCACCGCCAGTTGCCTGATCGCCGGGATCGATGCCGTGGCCAAGGCCCGACGGGTCAGCCAGGCGATCATCAACAAAACCTCGGAAATCTTCAGCCAGCGCGGCTGGGCGCCCTACAGCGAAGTGAATATCGAACTGCTGGGCAGCGAAGCCACTTATGGCCCTCATGGCCAGCGCCAGGACAGCCGCGAAGTGGTGATCAAACTCGCCGTGCGCCACCCAAGCAAACAGGCCTTGATTCTGTTTTCCCGGGAAATCGCCCAAGCCGCCACCGGCATGGCGCCGGGGTTGACCGGGATCGTCGGCGGGCGGCCGACGGTGTACCCGCTGATCCGGCTGTTTTCATTTCTGATCGACAAAACGGCCTGCACCCTGCAAATCGACCTCGCCGGTGAGCGCCACCCCTGCGCCCTGCCCGCCCTCGATGTACTCGACCCGGCTGACTTGCCGCTACCGTTCGATCCGCCCCAACCCACCGAGCGCGCCGACGCCAGCGTAGCCCTGATCAAACTCGCCGTGGCGCGCTCAGGCGACAAGGGCAATCACAGCAACATCGGCGTCATGGCCCGCCATCCCGACTACCTGCCATGGATCGCCGAAGCGCTGACACCTGAGGTAATGGTCGACTGGATGAGCCATGTCCTCGACCCGATCCACGGGCGTGTCGAACGCTGGTATTTACCCGGCACTCAGAGCTTTAATTTTCTTCTGGAGAACGCACTCGGCGGCGGTGGCGTGGCCAGCCTGCGGATCGATCCGCAAGGCAAGGCGTTCGCCCAACAACTGCTGGAGATCCAGATTCCGGTGCCTCGGCGCATCGCCGATCAGGTCAACTAGAGGAAACCGTCGCCATGGCTTATGACTCGATTTACAAACCCGACCTGTTCGCTGGCCAAAACATCATCGTCACCGGTGGCGGCAGCGGTATCGGCCGTTGCACCGCCCACGAGCTCGCAGCCCTCGGCGCGCAGGTGCTGCTGGTGGGGCGTAATGCCGAGAAACTGAAAAAGGTCACCGCCGAAATCACCGAAGACGGGGGGAAAGCCAGTTGGCAGGTCTGCGATATCCGCGATGAAGATGCCGTCACGCAACTGGTCAGCGAATTGATCCGCAAACACGGGCCGATTCATGGGTTGGTCAACAATGCCGGCGGGCAGTACCCCTCGCCCCTGGCGTCGATCAATCAGAAAGGGTTCGAAACCATACTGCGCACCAACCTGGTGGGCGGTTTTCTGATGGCCCGTGAGGTGTTCAATCAGTCCATGAGCAAGCACGGCGGCGCCATCGTCAACATGCTCGCCGACATGTGGGGCGGCATGCCCGGCATGGGTCACTCGGGCGCGGCGCGCTCAGGCATGGACAATTTCACCAAGACCGCCGCGTTTGAATGGGGCTATGCCGGCGTGCGGGTCAACGCCGTCGCGCCGGGCTGGGTCGCTTCCAGCGGCATGGACACCTACGAAGGTGCGTTCCGGGCCGTAATCCCGACCCTGTGCGAACACGTACCGCTCAAGCGCATCGGCACCGAATCGGAAATCAGCGCGGCGATTGTTTTCCTGCTCAGCCCGGCAGCCGCTTTTGTCAGCGGCAGCACGTTGCGCATCGACGGCGCCGCCAGCCTTGGCGGGCGGGCCTGGCCAATGCACAAGGCGCAGAACAGTCATTCCTACAACGGCTTTCACCGCGCCTATTTACCCGAAGTACTCAGACCCGGCGCGTCCAAACCTGACGCCTCCAAACCAGACGTCTCCAAACCAGATGAATCCAAGGACAAGGAATAACCATGCCGGTCATCCAGTCCCAGGTAGACCCGTTCAGCGAATCGTTCGCCCGTCACCGTGTGGCCATGCTGGCCGGTATCGAGCAGGTCCGCCAGCTCGAACAGAACCTGCTGAACAAAGCCGCCGAAGCCAAGCCCAGGTTCGACAAGCGCGGGCAACTGCTGCCCCGGGAGCGGCTTAACCTGCTGCTTGACCCCGGCGCGCCGTTCCTCGAACTGGCGAGCCTGGCCGGCTACAAGCTGCACGACGACAAGGACGGCAGCTCGGCCGGCGGCGGTTTGATCGCCGGGATCGGTTACGTGTCCGGCGTGCGGGTTTTGGTGGTAGCGAACAACAGCGCGATCAAGGGTGGAACCATTTCCCCCAGCGGTTTGAAAAAATCCCTGCGCCTGCAACAGATCGCCATGGAAAACAAATTGCCGGTAATCACCCTCGCGGAAAGCGGAGGCGCCAACCTCAATTACGCGGCGGAGATTTTCGTCGAAGGCGCGCGCAGCTTTGCCAATCAGGCGCGGATGTCGGCCATGGGCTTGCCACAAATTACCGTGGTCCATGGCTCGGCCACCGCGGGCGGCGCGTATCAACCGGGGTTGTCGGATTACGTGGTGGTAGTGCGCGGCAAAGCCAAGCTGTTTCTTGCCGGGCCGCCGCTGCTCAAGGCCGCCACCGGTGAAGTCGCTACCGATGAAGAACTGGGCGGCGCCCAGATGCACGCGCAAACCGCCGGCACCGCCGAATACCTGGCCGAGAACGATGCCGATGGCGTGCGCCAGGTGCACGAGATCATGAGCCTGTTGCCGTGGAACGATCAGTTGCCATGGTTACCCGAACGTCGATGGGAAGAACCGCTCTACCCCATCGACGAACTGCTGGGGCTGATCCCGGATGACCCGAAAAAGCCCTACGACGTGCGGGAAATCATCGCCCGGATTGCCGACGCGTCGAACTTCCTCGAATTCAAGGGCGAGTTCGACCAGCAAACGATCTGCGGGCATTTGCAGATTCAGGGTCGAGCCTGCGGCTTCATCGGCAACAACGGCCCGATTACGCCCAAAGGTGCGAGCAAGGCTGCACAGTTCATTCAGCTCTGCGACCAGAGCCAGACGCCCCTGCTGTTTTTCCACAACACCACCGGTTTCATGGTCGGCACCGAGTCGGAACAACAAGGGGTGATCAAGCACGGCGCGAAAATGATTCAAGCGGTGGCCAATGCCCGAGTGCCCAAACTGACGATCGTCGTCGGCGGTTCCTACGGCGCTGGCAACTATGCGATGTGCGGCCGTGGCCTCGACCCGCGCTTCATCTTCGCATGGCCCAACAGCCGCACCGCGGTGATGGGCGGCGCTCAGGCCGGCAAAGTGCTGCGGATTGTCACCGAAGCCAAACAGCTCAAGGACGGGTTGGTACCCGACCCGAAAATGCTCGACATGCTGGAGCAAGTCACCGCGCAGAAGCTCGACAGCCAGTCCACCGCGTTGTATGGCAGCGCCAATCTATGGGACGACGGGCTGATCGATCCGCGGGACACCCGCACGTTGCTCGGGTACTTGCTGGACATCTGCCATGAGGCCGAAGTTCGTTCGCTGCAATCCAACAGTTTCGGCGTAGCCCGTTTTTGATGACGCGGAGCGTCTAAGGCTGCATTCCCACGCAGAGCGTGGGAACGATCACAGGAGAACAATAAAAAATGATCTTCACCCAGGAACACGAAGCACTGCGCCGCACCGTCCGCCAATTCGTCGATCACGAGATCAATCCTCATGTCGAGGAATGGGAAAAGGCTGGGCGCTTTCCGATCCATGAGATCTTCCGCAAGGCCGGCGACCTCGGTCTGCTGGGGATTTCCAAACCGGAAAAATTCGGCGGCATGGGGCTCGACTACAGCTATTCAATTGCGGCCGCCGAAGAGTTCGGCACCATTCATTGCGGCGGCATTCCGATGTCCATCGGCGTGCAGACCGACATGTGCACCCCGGCCCTGGCGCGTTTCGGCTCCGATGAACTGCGCGAAGAATTCCTGCGGCCGGCGATCACCGGTGAACAGGTCGGCTGTATCGGCGTCTCCGAAGTCGGTGCCGGCTCCGATGTAGCAGGCTTGAGAACCAGCGCCCGCAAGGACGGCGACGACTACGTAATCAACGGCAGCAAGATGTGGATCACCAACTCGCCGAGCGCCGACTTCATCTGCCTGCTGGCCAACACCTCGGATGACAAGCCGCACATCAACAAGTCGCTGATCATGGTGCCAATGAACAGCCCCGGCATCAGCCTCAGCTCGCACCTGGACAAACTCGGCATGCGCAGCTCGGAAACCGCCCAGGTGTTTTTCGACAACGTGCGCGTGCCGCAACGCAACCGCATTGGCCACGAAGGCGCGGGGTTCATGATGCAGATGCTGCAGTTCCAGGAAGAACGATTGTTCGGCGCGGCGAACATGATCAAAGGCCTGGAGTATTGCGTCGACAGCACCATCGAGTATTGCAAGGAGCGCAAAACCTTCGGCAATGCGCTGATCGATAATCAAGTCATCCATTTCCGCTTGGCCGAACTGCAAACCGAAATCGAATGCCTGCGGGCGCTGGTCTACCAGGCCACCGAGCAATACATCAAAGGCCAGGACGTCACCCGTCTGGCGTCCATGGCCAAACTCAAGGCCGGGCGACTGGGCCGGGAAGTCAGCGACAGTTGCCTGCAATATTGGGGCGGCATGGGCTTCATGTGGGACAACCCGGTGGCGCGGGCTTACCGCGATGTGCGGCTGGTGTCGATCGGCGGCGGCGCCGACGAAATCATGCTGGGGATCATCTGCAAACTCATGGGCATCCTGCCGGGGAAAAAGAAATGAACACCCTTCCCGTTTGCCAGACCCTGTTGCTCGAACGGCATAACGGCGTCCTGCACATCACCCTCAATCGCCCCGACAGTCGTAACGCCATGAGCCTGCAAATGGTCGCCGAGCTGCGCGCGGTGCTGGCGGCGGTGCGCGATGACCGGCAGGTTCGCGCGTTGGTGATCGGCGGTGCCGGCGGACATTTTTGTGCCGGTGCCGACATCAAGGACATGGCCAATGCCCGCGCTCAGGGTCAGACGGCCTACCGCGAATTGAACCGTGCGTTCGGCGCCTTGCTGGAAGAAACCCAGCACGCGCCGCAAGTGGTCATCACCGTGCTGCAAGGCGCGGTACTTGGCGGCGGCTTCGGTCTGGCCTGCGTCAGCGATATCGCGATGGCCGATCATCAGGCGCAATTCGGCCTGCCGGAAACCAGCCTCGGCCTGTTGCCGGCGCAGATCGCACCGTTCGTGGTACAGCGCATCGGCCTGACCCAGGCCCGCCGACTGGCCCTGACTGCCGCACGGTTCGATGGCAACCAGGCCCGGCGGATGGGATTGGTGCATTTTGTCGAGCATGACCCGCAAGCCTTGGCCGAGCGCCTCGATGAGGTGCTGGCCCATGTGTTGTGTTGTGCTCCGGGGGCGAATGCGGCGACCAAAAAACTCTTGCTGGCGAGTGCGGGGCAACTCTCGGATGGCCTGCTGGATCAGGCGGCCGAGTGGTTCAGTGAAGCAGTGACCGGGGATGAAGGGGTCGAGGGGACGATGGCCTTTGTGCAAAAGCGAAAACCGGGTTGGGCGATTTAAAAGCATCGCGGGCAAGCCCGCTCCCACAGAGATCTGTGTCGTTCACAAAATCCTGTGGGAGCGGGCTTGCCCGCGATGGGGCCATCTCATTCACCGTAATACAAAGGGAATAACCCATGCCCGCCTTCAGCAAAATCCTGATCGCCAACCGCGGTGAAATCGCCTGCCGCATCCAGCGCACCGCGCAAGCGCTGGGCTACCGCACCGTCGCAGTATTCAGCGACGCCGACGCCGATGCCTTTCATGTGCAGATGGCCGACGAAGCCGTGAACATCGGCCCGGCCCCGGTGCAGCAGTCTTACCTGAACATCCCGGCAATCATCGACGCCGCCCGGCGCACCGGTGCCGATGCGATCCACCCCGGTTACGGCTTCCTCTCGGAAAACGCAGCATTCGCCCGCGCCTGCCAACAGGCCGGCATCATCTTCATCGGCCCGAGCCCCGAGGCCATCGAACTGATGGGCAGCAAACGTCTGTCGAAACTCGCCATGATCAAAGCGGGCGTGCCCTGCATCAAAGGCTATCAGGGCAGCGAACAGGACGACGCGACTCTGAGTCGCGAAGCCGAACGCATCGGCTACCCGCTGATGATAAAAGCCAGCGCCGGCGGTGGTGGTCGTGGCATGCGTCTGGTACACAACGCCGGTGATTTGCTGGAGCAGATCCGCACCGCGCGCTCCGAAGCACTGCACGGCTTTGGCAGCGACGAACTGATCCTCGAACAAGCCTTGATCGACCCGCGTCACGTCGAAGTACAGGTGTTCGGCGATCAACACGGCAACCTGATCTACCTCGGTGAGCGCGACTGTTCGATCCAGCGTCGCCACCAGAAAATCATCGAGGAAGCGCCCTGCCCGGTGATGACTGCCGACTTGCGCCAGGCCATGGGCGAAGCTGCGCTCAAGGCGGGGCGCGCGGTGAATTACGTCGGCGCCGGCACTGTGGAGTTCCTGCTGGATGCTCGCGGGCAGTTTTATTTTCTGGAGATGAACACCCGGCTGCAAGTGGAACACCCGGTGACAGAGATGATCACCGGCCTCGATCTGGTGGCCTGGCAGTTTCACGTGGCCGAAGGACTGCCACTGCCGTTGCGACAGGAGCAGGTGCAGCTCAACGGCCATGCCATGGAAGTGCGTCTGTACGCCGAAGACCCAGCCCAGGGATTTCTGCCGCAAACCGGGCGAATCGCAGCCTGGGAACCTGCATTGCAGGGCAGCGTGCGGATCGACCATGGCTTGATCGAAGGTCAGTCTGTCAGTCCGTTTTATGATCCGATGCTGGGCAAACTCATCGCCCACGGTGCCACCCGCGAAGAAGCCCGGCGCAAGTTGCTGCGGGCGGTACAAGACAGCGTGCTGCTGGGCGTGCAAAGCAACCAGCGCTTGCTCGCCTGTCTGCTGGAACATCCGCAGTTCATCAGTGGCGAGTTCAGCACCGGGTTCATCCCCACGCACTTCGCCGATCATCCCTGCCTGCATCCCCATGTGCCGAGCGCCGAAGAACTGGCCATCGCTGCGGCGCTGTTTTATCAGGCTTCAGCGCAGGCTCACCGCGCCCCGCTGGCCGGTTGGCGCAACAACGCCAGCGTGCCCCTGCACTATCGAATCGGTCTTGGGGATCAGGATTGGCCGGTGCAATTGAACGCTGAATCTGGCGAACCTTGCCGCATTCAGGTAGGCGCTCGCACCCTTGAATTGAAGGTTATCCAGTGCGACGGCCACTGGGCTACGCTGGAAATCGACGGCATCCGCCAACGCCATGCCTACCGCTTCGAAGCCGGGCAACTCTGGTTATTCACGCGCCCCGGCAGCCTGCGGTTGGTCGATCGGACCCTGGTGCCGGTCAGCGGACAGGCCAGTGTCAGTTCCGGCACGCTCAAAGCGCCGATGGACGGGGCGATCGTCGATGTACTGGTCAGTGAGGGCAGCCCGGTCAGCAAAGGTCAGCTATTGGTGGTGCTCGAAGCAATGAAAATGGAGCATCCGCTCAAATCGGGGATTGACGGAGTGCTTAAACGCTTGCAGGTCAGGGTCGGCGATCAGGTCAAAAATCGTCAGATTTTGTTAGAGGTCGAATAAGCCGCTAGGCGGATCCGCCGGGTTTGGCTACGCTCAAGCCCTATCAGGACGCGGATACCAGGAACCCTGCGATGCCTCACTGGTTGGTCATTGATCTGGAAGCCACCACCGATGAGGGTGGCTGGCCAGTCACGGAAATGGAAATCATCGAAATCGGTGCCACCCTCGTGGACCGCAAAGGCCAGGAACTGGATCACTTCCAGTGCTTCGTGCGCCCGTTGCGCCGGCCCTTGCTGACGCCGTTTTGCCGGGAACTGACCCACATCACCCAGGCCAATATCGATGCCGCACAGCCGCTCAGCGTCGTCTGGCCGTTGTTCGAACGCTGGCTCGGTCAACATCACGCGCGCCTGGAAGGCTGGGCGAGTTGGGGCGATTACGACCGCAAACAACTGCTTCAGGACTGGCAGCGCCTGCAACTCGACAGCGCCCTGAGCCGGGTGCCGCACATGAACCTCAAGCAACGCTTCGCCAAGGCTCGTCGGCTGGAGCGCCCGCTGGGGCTCAACGGAGCCCTGCAACTGGCGGGCCTGCAGTTCAACGGTCAGCAGCATCGGGCGCTGGAAGACGCGCGCAATACGGCGCGTTTGTTACCGCTGATTTTCCCCGCTAATCCTTGAGTGCAGGAGGTGACGCCTATCGACACCTTGTGCATACTGGCCGGCCCTTTTTAGCCCTTTTCGAGGAACCGCCCATGTTTAAAGTCAACGAGTACTTCGACGGCACCGTCAAGTCGATCGCCTTTGGCACCGCTGAAGGTCCAGCGACCATCGGCGTCATGGCACCGGGCGAATACGAATTCGGCACCAGCCAGCGTGAAATCATGCACGTGGTGTCCGGCGCCCTGACCGTCAAACTGCCTGACAGCGACACCTGGGAAACCTTCGCCGCCGGCAGCCAGTTCAACGTACCCGCCAACAGCAAATTCCAGCTGAAAGTGGCCGTCGACACCGCTTACCTGTGCGAATACCGCGGCTAACCCCCCGGGTTTTCACAGCGACAAAAAAAATGCCCGTGTCCTTGGACGCGGGCATTTTTTATTTTGAAGGGCTTTTATTCGAGGATCGTCACGGGCATGCCGACTTCAAGCCGGCCATTGCCGTCGTTGACCAGATTCTGCCCGAACATCGCGCCGTCGGCCTCGGTGCGGTATTTCTGCAATGTGGCCAGCGGTTCACGATCTTCGCTGCGTTCGCCGGTCTGCGGGTCGATGGTGGTCAGAATGCAGCGTGAGCAGGACTTGACCACGCGGAACTCGACATCGCCAATGCGGATGCGTTTCCAGCTATCTTCGGCATACGCTTCACTGCCCTCGATCACCAGATTGGGCCGGAAACGCAACATCTCCAGCGGCCGCCCGACCTTGCTCGACAAGTCTTCCAGCGACGCCTGACCAATCAGCAATAACGGAAAGCCATCGGCAAACGCCACCTGATCATCGTCCTTGCCATAGCCGGCCTGGGTGGTCCGCGCGCGATCAAGCGGCACTTGCACCAGACGCGTTGGCTTGCCGATGAACTCACTGACCCAGGCACCCGCCGCATCGCCGGCATCGGGAACGCGCAAGGTGTCGCGCCAGATGGTCACCCCGCGCAGATCGGCATCGCCGTCAGGCAACGCAATATCGATCGTTGAATGGCCCGGGGCACTGAGGGTCAAGCCGCCGTCGGCATTCCACAACGCCGACAGCTGACTCATTTTCGCAACCGCGCGTTGGGTCAGAAAGCGCCCACTGGCTTCGTCCACCAGCATCCAGCGTCGATCACCGTCCAGTCCCAGCTTGTCCAGGCTGACCTGATTGAGGGGCTCGCCCTTGCCGGATTTCAATGGAAAACGATAAAGCGCGCTCAGACGCATGGCCAGCTCCCTGGTGGGTAAAAACGCCACCCTATACGAGCTTGATTGCCGAATCAAAGGCTGATGTCAAACCAGCCCCTACTCGTGCTGTCAGGCAGGTACAGCGTCGAGCATCAGGCGCTGGCGCACTACGTCGACGAGTTTGTCGGGCTGGAATTTGGAGAGGAAGTTGTCGCAGCCGACCTTCTTCACCATCGAGTCGTTGAAGCTGCCCGACAGCGAAGTGTGCAAGACCACATAAAGGCCACGCAAACGGGGGTCGTTACGGATTTCGGTGGTCAGGCGATAGCCGTCCATCTCCGGCATTTCCGCATCGGTGAAGATCATCAGCAGCTTGTCGGTCATGACTTCGCCCGTATCGGCCCAGGCCTTGAGCATGTTCAGCGCCTTCAAGCCATCGCTGGCAATGTGCATCTTCACGCCCAACTGACCCAACGTGTCGCGCAATTGCGACAAGGCCACGTTAGAGTCATCCACCAGCAGTACTTCACGGCCACGGGCACGCTCCAGCACCGGATCGTCGAGTTTGTCGCGCGATACCTTGGCGTTGTACGGAACGATCTCGGCCAGGACTTTCTCGACGTCGATGATTTCCACCAACTGATCATCGACCTTGCTGATGGCGGTCAGGTAATGCTGGCGACCGGCACTGGCCGGCGGCGGCAAAATGGCTTCCCAGTTCATGTTGACGATGCGGTCCACGCCACCGACCAGAAACGCCTGCACCGAGCGGTTGTACTCGGTGACAATAATGGTACTGGTGGGACTTGGCACCAACGGGCGCATGCCGATGGCCTGGGACAAGTCGATCACCGGCAGCGTCTGGCCACGCAGGTTGACCACGCCGCAAACAAAGGGATGGCGTTGCGGCATCAAAGTCAGCTTCGGCAGCTGAAGCACTTCCTGAACCTTGAAGACGTTGATCGCAAACAATTGCCGTCCGGCCAGCCGAAACATGAGAATTTCCAGGCGATTCTCACCCACTAGTTGCGTGCGTTGGTCTACCGTGTCGAGAATGCCGGCCATTAATGACTCCTGGGCTTGTTCTGATGAATTCACTAAAGGGAGTTATCGGCTGTTTTTGCCGGACCTTGACCCCCAGACAAAATGCCAGGCTCAGGCATTGATGTCACATTAACATCATGCTTTACTGGCTCCGTGATTTTCATCTGCTTCCTTTCCTGCGGCGCGACCTCGGTTTGCACGTTAGGTTCCCCTGCGTAAGGGATTCCCCTAGTAACAATCAGGCCCAACCTGATATTCGCAATATCCAATAGCCATTAATGTGACGCCATTCTCATTGCATGAATGGAGTCAGGCTTTTGTGTGCGATTGCAGGTCAGTGGTCATCCACCCTCTCGAGTTCCCCTGCCGGTGCTCAAACCTGCCGGAGCGCGATATCACGAAGGTTTGGCAGCACGGGGACACATATGGTTCTCGTCGGCACACACGACATTCCCTCATCTGACACGACGTTGTGGAGATAAGCATGCCGAACGACACCAAAGAGTGGGCTCAGCGATTTCCGGAATTTCTCGTTGAGGCTGAAACACTCTTGGCCAAATCCGAGGAATGCCTGAGTCATTTGCAACTGATCAGCAATGATAAGGACGCCATCGATTGCATGCTCAGCACCCTTCTCAAGCTGTCCAGCAAGGCCGATGCCTTGGCACTGGCGGCGGTCTCGGAGTTCTCGCTGCATATTCATGGATTACTGAGCTGCGCGCAGAACCACATGGACCTGCACGATCAAGCCCTGGACGCGCTCAAGGATTGCTTCACATTATTGGCCTGGCAACTCGAACTTATCGATCAGACTACCGGCCAACTCGGTCTCGATGACACTGAACAGACCTCACTGATAGAAGCGTTTGCATTTCAAGTGGGACAAAGTCAGTTTCAGCCGCCCAGCCATGCCAGACCCTTCAGGTTGGTTTCGTTCTCGGAACGGCAAGCTTAAAAAACATCAGCCCTGGCCGTGTTGCGCTTTTCTATTGCCATGACGCCGCCCTATAACTTGATGCGCTCATGCCGCAATTGAATGGGTCATTGCGTCGAAGACAGTTCGAAATAGTTATCCCTGTCTCGACTTCAGATAGTGCCTGGCAATAAAAACAAAATGCCTGCCAATCGATATCTTCCGACGACAACAATCGAAAGTTTTTCCATTATGGAACCATCGTCCAAAAACAGTATTTTGACTATATAGAGCTATATACCGAACGCGACCAACGGTATGTTAAGTGGTAGTATGCCGACCATTAGTTGACGCCAATTAATGACAAAGTGATCCAGCCAAGCACCCTGAAGGCTGCATTGCCAGCACTGCACCACAGCCGAAGGGCGACTTCACACAACGATTTCCACACAGAGACCCGTCAGCCCTTGTGGCCGGTCTGCCCGCAGCGAACATCTATTGGCTCCATCCGCTATGTACGCCAGCCTCAAGTCAATTACCCTGTGGCCACCCTCCCGAAAAAACGCGCGCCGGTTCACGCTTTTTCTGTGTATCTGTTCGGCGCTTGGCAGCCTGCTGGTCTACAGCTTGTCCATATCTGTGCCGTTGAGTCTGCTGGTGCTCAATAGTGCAGCGCTGACCTGTGTCTGGGTGGGACATTGCCTTTCGCGCAAATCGATAAAGTTTCAACCTCAAGAACTGGCTGACCGCCTGCTGCAAGTGCAGGAAAACGAACGCCATCGGCTCAGTCGGGAACTGCATGATGACATCGGTCAATTGCTGACCGCCGCGAAACTTCAAAGTGAATGGCTCAAACGTCGAATGCCCGAAGAACTGCAGGGTCAGTGTTCGGTACTGTGCGAAACGCTGGACGAAACACTCACCAAGGTGCGAGATGTGTCGGCCATCCTGAATCCGCGGCAACTGGCCAGTCTCGGACTGGAAGCCAGCCTGCGTGCACATTTACTCAGGACCCTGGCCAATACCTCCGTGCATTGGAGCCTGGAGTGCCATCAACGCCTGACGGGCATACCGGAGGAAATGGCGGTGGCGGCTTTTCGCATCACCCAAGAAGCGGTTACCAATATACTGCGTCACGCCGAGGCCAGTAATTTGTTGGTCCGCCTGCAACGCCTGCCCCAAGGCCTGACATTGTTGATCAGCGACGACGGCCTGGGTTTCGTGCCAGCGGCAGATCCCGCTCGCGAGGGGCAACGCGGAATGGCCGGGATGTCGGAACGGATCGATCAGTTAGGTGGCACACTGACCGTGACCAGCGAGCCGGGCAAAGGCACTCAAATCGAAGCACTCTTCCCCTGGGCGCCGCGTGCGCTAGAACGGGCCAGTACGAATAAGGTTATGCATTGACTTGTAACTTACTTCTGGTGGATGACCACTCGCTTATCAGGGCTGGCGTGCGCGCCCTGGTGCTGGATATTCCCGGCTATGCGGTAATCGGGGAGGCCAATGACGGCTCACTGTTAGTCGAGATGGTCGAGCAGCTGTCCCCGGACATCATTCTGCTGGATATTTCCATGAAGGAAACCGGTGGTCTTGAAGCCTTGCAGCGACTCAAGCGCGTACGCCCGCAGTGCAAAGTGCTCATCCTGTCGATGCACACCGACCCGGCGCTTATCATGCAGGCCCTGGAATCAGGGGCTCATGGCTACCTGCTCAAGGACACCACGGCCACCGAACTCGAACATGCGCTGGATGCCTTGCGCAATAACGAACGCTATCTGAGCCCGGCCATTGCCCATACAGTCATCAACCAGGCGCTGACTCGAGCTCAGAAAAATCAGGCGCAAACCCAGGACTCGCACAACCTGACGGCACGTCAGCTGGAAATCCTGCGACTGATTGTTCGCGGAAAATCCACCCGGGAAATCGCCAATGGCCTGGCTCTGAGCATCAAGACTGTCGAAACCCACCGCTCGCAGATCATGAAACGCTTGCAGATCTACGATGTGGCCGGCCTGGTGCTGTTCGCCGTGCGCGAGCAAATCATCAGTCTGGACGATTAACTGGATTCGAGACGCTCAGCAGCGGCGAGCCTTCGGGCAAATGCACACGCAATGCCGCCGGGCGCGCCGAGAAACGCAGACTGTCGCCCTCCAGAGGCTCACCATCAAGGTTGATATAAAGGCCCTCCGAGACTTTGATCTCCACCCATGGCAAGCGAGCTCGTACGAACATGTTGTCGATGCCGAAGCCATCGGCCAGCAAATCTTTCAAGGTACCGACCACTTCCTGTGGCGCGGGCAAAATGCTGATATCCAGCAGACCATCGTCAGCCAGCGCCTGCGGGCACAACACATGACCACCGCCAGCCTGTCGGCCATTGCCAATGCCCAATGCCAACAACTCGCCGCGCCAGTGAAAATCTGGCCCCTGCAACTCGCCATAGGCCGCATGCAACTCACTGAAGCGCGATAAACCCGTGAAGAGATAAGCGGCGCCGCCAAGAATTTTTTTCAGATCTTCGGAGGTATTGGCCGTGACCTGACTGCCAAAGCCGCCAGTGGCCATGTTCAGGAAAACCTGACCGCCGACTTCCCCCAGATCAATGGTTCGCGGGACAGCCTCCAGAAGATCCAACGCCTGAGCGGGCTCCAGAGGCACACCGGCAGCACGCGCAAAATCATTGGCGGTGCCCAAGGGCAAAAGTACCAGACTGGCCTGCGTCGAATGCGCCGCCATGGCTTCAGCGATGTCACGCAAGGTACCGTCGCCGCCGCCGGCAATCAGTTGCGTATAGCCTGCCGCCAGCGCTTCTTCCACCAACCGCTGCGCATCACCGGCCTCCCAGGTCAGTCGAACAGCCAGTTTCCAGCCCTGCTGGCGCTTGCCTTCGACGGCTGCACGGACCTCCTCATTGAGTGCCTGCTTGCCATGCAGAATCAACAGTGCCTTGCGCTCGCTCATTTTTGCCACTCCCATATCCGCAATTCCATGGGATATGTTGACCTCGCAGCCCCTGATAAAAGTCGACTGGATTTCAATTATTTCCAAGGGAAGGAAATGTGAGTCCTACAGAGCGGTATTTTTTCGTACAAAACATGAGGAATCGGCTCAATTGACCCATCCGAACAATTGGTACACCGTTGGGTCTCTGTTATCAGTGATTACCCGTTTAATTTACACAGGGATGTGAAAACAATGAATGGAACCCCCTTAAGGGCCTCAAACAGCGCAAGCAACAACGGCATCGATCATTTGAATGGTTTTAACGCAAGGAGCCAGCTAGTCCATGCAAAGCCATGACCTCAGACTATCGGTAACCCCGGTCGCGCCGTTCGCAGAAAATCGCGCCAATCATCAGGCTGAATTCAAAAACAGCGCAAAGCACGCCGGAGAAGCTGACATGGAACCTCGCGTCATTGAACTCGAAACACACCTCAAGTACATCCGTAGAGACATGGATGAAGTCCGGGGTGACGTCAAATCCATCAAACACAGGCTTGCCTACTCAGCTGGCGCAACAGCCGTGATCCTGGGACTTCTGGCCTGGATCGCCAACAGCCGCTTCGATCAGGTCGTGGCACTTCTGGCACATTAAGAAATGGTCACGCACGCAAGCCCGATGCGATCAACCGGGCTTGCGGGGCAAAACCAGTGCCTGTATCAGCTCAAGACTTCACTCAGCGGGATGAAGCTCACCCAATCACCCTCGATCAGCGTACGGTCCTCCAGCACCTCAACCAGACCGTCAGCCCAGGCAGCACTGCGCAGTACGCCAGAGCTCTGATTCCTGTAGATGATTGCCCGGCCATTCTCCAGACGTCCGCGCAAGTACTCACGTCGGTTACCCGCCTTTGGCCAGACGAATCCTGCCGGCACCTGAAACTTCAGGGGCTCGACTTCTTTTACGCCTTGGCGGCGCAAAAGGTAGGGCCTTGCCAACAGAGCAAAAGTCACCAGGGTAGACGCCGGATTGCCGGGTAAACCGATCACAGGCACGCCGCGAAAATGCCCGAACGTCAGCGGTTTGCCTGGTTTGATGGCAAGCTTCCACAGCGTCAATTCGCCCTCTTCCCGCAAGGCAATGCCCAGAAAGTCGGCCTCTCCCACCGATACGCCACCAGTCGAGAGAATCAGGTCGACATCCTTCAACTCACCGAGGCGAGCACGAGTGGTCGCTAAATCATCGGGAAGAATACCGGCATCGATCACCTCACAACCTAACCGCTGCAGCCAGCTGCAAAGCAACACTCGATTACTGTTGTAGATCTGTCCTGGCCCAAGGGCCTGACCAGGCTCAATCAACTCATCACCGGTAGACAAGACCGCAACACGAGCCTTGCGAATCACGTCCAGCTCAGCGCATCCCAGTGATGCCGCCAGCCCCTGCTCAATAGATCCCAGACGCGTTCCGGCGGACAGGATCAGCTCACCGACGGTGGCTTCCTGACCTTGTGGACGGATGTTCTTTCCTGGGGTCATGGTTTCGGTGAAACGTACTCGCTCATCCGCCTGAGCCTCGGCGTTCTCCTGCATCTCGACACAGTCGGCACCGGCGGGCACAGGCGCGCCAGTGAAGATCCGCGCACAAGTACCTGGTTTCAAGGGCTCCGGGGCCTGGCCTGCAAAAATCTTCTGACTGACCACCAACGGCTCTCCCGTCCAGTCGGCCAGGCGCAAGGCATAACCGTCCATGGCACTGTTGGGCCAAGGCGGCAAATCAAGTGTCGAGACCAGGTCAGCGGCCAGTACACGCCCCTGAACCTGCGCCAACGGCAAGCGTTCGTGCTCACGAATCTTCGAGGCGTCGGCCATTTCCAGTAAACGCGCCAGTGCCACCTCGACAGCCATCAGACTGCCTGTCTTGCCTGGCTTACCCACGGGTTTCACAGGGTGCCGCCTGTTTGAGATGGGCCACGAAATTGCACGGACGGTGACGAGAATCCAGTTGCTCGGCGAGAATGCCGTCCCAACCGGTGCGCACCGCGTTGGTCGAGCCCGGCAAGCAGCACACCAGCGTTCCATTGGCCAGACCAGCCAAGGCCCGGGACTGAACCGTCGATGTGCCGATATCCGCTACCGATATCTGCCGGAACAATTCACCAAAACCATCGACCTGTTTATCCAGCAGGCAACTCACGGCTTCGGGCGTGCTGTCGCGACCGGTGAACCCGGTACCGCCGGTGATCAGCACCACTTGCACGACCTCATCAGCAATCCAGTTGGCGACTTGCGCGCGAATTTTGTAGAGGTCATCTTTAAGCAATACACGGGCCGCCAGGTTATGACCGGCAGCGCTCAAACGGTCGACGAAGACCTGGCCTGAGGTATCGGTTTCCAGGGTACGGGTATCGCTGACAGTCAGCACCGCGATGTTGAGCGGTGCGAAAGGTACATCAGCCTTGGCTTTCATAGGCTCATCCAGTTGTAGGAGAAACAGCCCGGTGTTATATCACAGCGCCTCATTTTTTCGCCGCCCTCATGGAGAAGTGCGATGACCTCGAATACACCTCTGGCACCTTGCTCCATTCTGCTCCTGGCCGGCGGTCGCGGCCAACGCATGGGCGGTCAGGACAAGGGATTGCTGGATTGGCACGGCGAACCGCTGATCGCGCATCTGCACCGCAAGACGCGCCCGCTGAGTGATGACCTGATCATCTCCTGCAACAGAAACCTGGAAAAATATGCGCCTTATGCGGATCAGTTGGTCCATGACGACGAAGGCGACTTTCCGGGGCCGTTGGCGGGTATTCGCGCTGGCCTGAAGGCCGCCCGTCACGCCTGCTTACTCGTGCTGCCCTGCGATGTACCACGCATCGATGCCGCGCTGCTCCAGAGCATGCGTGAAGCCGCCGGACAGCATCCGGACAAACCGCTGATGCTGCGCCATGGCGAACACTGGGAACCCTTGCTGTGTATGATTCCCGTCGCCCTTTCAGCGGCTTTCGAGACTGCCTGGAACGAAGGCGAGCGCAGCCCGGGTCGCCTTATGCGCAAGCTGGGCGCCACAGCCCTGCAATGCCCGGATAACGACCCTCGCCTGGCCAATCTCAATACGCCGGAACTGTTAAGCACACACCACACTGTGTCAGACTGACACGCCATGGAACTTGCGCGCGTTGTATACGTCTCAAGCTCAGCAACCAAAAGAATTCCCATTCGGAGACACACCCATGACTCAACGGACCCTCGCCACTTTCATGCTCGCACTGGGCCTTGCCACCCTCGCCGGTTGCGCATCGCCTACAGTGATCACCTTGAATGACGGTCGAGAAATCCAGGCCGTCGACGCGCCTAAGTACGATGAAGAATCGGGCTTTTACGAATTCGAACAACTGGATGGCAAGCAAACCCGCGTCAACAAAGATCAGGTCCGTACCGTTAAAGATCTGTAATCTTTACGGCGACAACCAGATACAGAAAAGCCCGCTTTAAAAGCGGGCTTTTTCGTGGCTGAAGAAAAGCAGGGTCGTTAGCCCTGTGATCACCACTGCAAGGTGATGGTGCTTTCGAATTCTCTTTCCTGCCCCGTGACCGGATCGACAAATCGCAGCCCCTGGGCCAACAGCTTCAAGGGATTGGCATAGTCATCTTCTACGTCCTTGAGCACCTGCGGGTAGAACGGATCATTGCAGATGCTGGCCCCCAGGGCTGTCATGTGAACTCGCAACTGATGTTTCTTGCCCGTCACCGGGTACAGCGCATAACGCCAGAGTTCACCGTTTTTTTCCCTGACCTCGACAGCCGTCTCGGTATTGCTGACTCCCGGACCTTCTTGCATGCGAAAAAACGGCTCGCCATCGATAAGTCGGCTTTTATGAACCAGCGGGAAGGAGTGTTCCGGCAATGCCCGGGCGATTGCTTCATAGCGCTTTTCGATCTGGCGTGCAGGAAACAAGGATTGATACGCCGACCGACTCTGAGGGTTTGCTGAAAACAGCACCAGCCCGGCCGTATGCCGGTCAATGCGATGCAAAGGCACCAGATGCGGGTTATCCAGGCGACGGATCAGCCGCCGCAGCAATGTCTGCTCCACGTATTCGCCCGCCGGAGTCACGGGCAGAAAGTGTGGTTTGTCCGCCACCACCAGATGCTCGTCGGCATAGAGGATCGACTCCACCACCGGGATCGGTTTTTCGTCCGGCACCTCACGGAAATAATGAATCCGCAGACCTTCCTTGTAAGGCAGGTTCAGGGGAATCGGCAGGCCTTGCCCATCAAGGACACGACCGCGAGCAATTCTGTCCAGCCATTGTTCACGACCGATGGCGCTGAAGTGTTCGCACAGGCAATCGAGTACAGTCTGCCACGTCCCCGGCGGCAGATAGAGCGTGCTGGCCTGGTTGTGTGCGGCAGAAAAAGATGAAGTGGACATACGAAAAGCTCTAACCCTCAATACAGAGCGGCATTATCCAACAGTGGCCGGAACGAACCTAGAAGAGAATCCTCAGGCTGGTATCGACTGTGCTCGAGCGGCCGCTTCGGTGAACTCCTTGAGCCAGCGCAGCACATCGACCGCTTCCCAGCGCCCCGGATCATAAAGCGCATACAACAACCCCTGATAGCCCACGACATCCAGCTGCCGGTGGTAGCCCGCACGCTGGAACAAGGCTTCGATTTCGGCGAAACAGGTATTGAAATGCAATTTGTTGAAGGGTGTTTTCCCCTCCGTGACCAGACCATCCAAACGCAGTTCGAGGACAGCCTCGCGCACCACGTCCGCCGACATCCGGTTCACGCTGTTCTTCAATTGCTCGACATTGACCAAGGTTCATCCCTCTGACGTCCGGGATCGCCTGCGTAAACCCGAAACAGGGAAAAGCATGGCAGGCAATCGGAATAACTGTATGCGCATACAGTAGCCGAATAACCAACCTTTCGCCAATGGATGAAACGAGTACTGCGACGGGTGGGGCATCGCTGACAGTGTCAGAGTCAGCGCAGGAACGCCACCACTTCATCGGCACTGAACGGCCAGCTCAGCTCTGCGCCGGTATCGACCCGTCGCAACACTGGAATACGCAGACTGTAGGCTTCGAACCACGTTTCGTCGTCAGCGATATCCACCAGTTCCACCAACAGACCACGCTCGACAAACTCCATCAGCATGGCTTCGGCGACTTCACAAAGATGGCAACCAACGGTGCCGAACAACTGACATTCAGGAGGCATGACGACAAGACCCATCGAAGTAAGCGCTCATTCTAGGCCCGCGATCAAACGCAGTCGAGCCGATGCCCTATCTGTCTGAGCAATGGCATTTCAAGAGATTTCGGCAAACTCCTGACGCACATCATTCGCCTTAACGGCCATTTGCGCGATGCTCGCGTCTTTTTTACTTCTACGCTTGAGTAGCCAGATCCCTCACCGGAGTTTTTTGTGTTCGCCAATCTGTTGATCATCTTCACCGCCTCTTTGGTAGTGATTGCACTGTTCCAGCGCCTGCGCTTGCCACCGGTGCTGGGTTACCTGTGCGTAGGGCTGATGATCGGACCGACCGCGTTCGACTGGGTGAATGAAAGCGAAGAGTTGCCCGACCTTGCCGAGTTGGGCGTGGTGTTCCTGCTGTTTTCTCTCGGGCTTGAATTTTCCCTGTCGAAAATGCTCGCCCTGCGCCAAGTGGTATTTGGCCTGGGCAGCCTGCAAGTGCTGGTTTCCGGGGTCGCGCTGGGGGTGTTGCTGATGCTGTTCGGCATGCCAACCACGCCTGCACTGTTACTCGGTGCCGGTTTGGCGCTGTCGTCCACTGCCATTGTCAGCAAGGAGTTAAGCAGCCTCGGTGAGCTTTTCAGCCGCCACGGCCAGAATGCCATCGCCGTGCTGTTGTTCCAGGACGTGGTCGCTGTTTTGCTACTGACTCTGGTCCCGGTGTTCGCCGGTACCAGCGACCAGGTTTGGTATTGGGCTCTGCCATTGACGCTGGGCAAGACTGTCGTGCTGTTCGTCGGTCTGCTGCTGGTCAGTCGCTGGTTTTTGCCACGGCTGTTTCATGAAGTCGCCGCGTCCCGGTCCGCTGAGCTGTTCGTGCTGTTGGCGCTGGTGATCGTTCTGCTGACGGCCTGGCTGACTCACCTGCTTGGCCTCTCCCCAGCCCTGGGCGCCTTTCTCGCTGGCATGCTACTGGGGGAAAGCCACTACCGACATCAGATCGAGGCGGACATCCGTCCGTTTCGCGACATTCTGCTCGGGGTATTCTTCGTCAGCATCGGCATGTTGATCGACTTGCGCTTGTTTGCCAGCCACGGCTTGCTGATTCTCGGTCTGACGCTGGGATTACTGCTGATCAAAGGCACCGTGGTCGCGCTGCTGGTCAAATGGCGCGGCAGCGATGTCGAAACCGCCTGGCGCAGCGGCCTGGCCTTGGCTCAAGGGGGTGAATTCTGTTTTGCCCTGATGACGCAAATGCAGCAGAACAAACTGATGCCCGCCGACTTCGGTGGCCTGCTGCTGGCTGCCACGTTCTGCTCGATGCTGGTGACGCCTTTACTGCTGCGCGCCGCTCCCCACATCGCCACACGCCTGCACCACAAGCCCAACGAAGAAGCCGAACTCGAAAAAATCAGCGCACTCAACGCTGGCTTACACAATCACGTAGTGATCTGTGGGTATGGCCGCGTAGGTCAGTCCATCGGGCGCGTCCTGCGTAATGTAGATCAACCGTACATTGCGCTGGATACCGACCCGGTGCGGGTTCAGGAAGCAGCCGTCAATGAAAGCTGCGTTCATTACGGCGATTCACGTCGCGGCGAACTGCTGGTGGCGATAGGGCTGGAACGCGCCAGACTATTGGTGGTCGCCGTGGATCAGACGGACATCGCACTGTTGATACTCAAGGAGGCACGCCGGTTCAACCCGAGTGTGTCGATCCTGGTGCGCACACGGGACGACAGTCAGTTGGCCGAGTTGAAGGCAGCCGGTGCCAGCGAAGTCGTACCCGAGTTGCTGGAGTCGAGCCTGATGCTCGTCTCCCACGCGCTGATCATGCTGGGCATACCCGGCCAGCAGGTGCGAGACCGGGTCGACCAGGTACGGCGTGACCGCTATCGCCTGCTGCACGGCTTTTACCCCGGTGCCGACGATGAGGAACGCTGATTCAATCCTGGCTCACGGCACCGATCTTGTGCACCGACAAGTCCGCGCCGTAATACTCCTCTTCCTGGCTCAGGCGCAGACCATGAAACGCCTTGATTACGCCATACACCGCAAAACCGCCGGCAAGCGCCACGATCACACCCAGAGAAGTGCCGATCAACTGACTGATCAGGTTCACGCCCCCCAAACCACCCAAGGCGGTTTGACCAAAGATGCCGCAAGCGATCCCGCCCCAGACACCACACAGTCCATGCAGAGGCCAGACGCCCAGCACATCATCGATATGCCATTTGCCTTGGGCGGCGGTAAAGCACCAGACAAACAGTGCCCCGGCGATGGCACCGGTCACCAACGCGCCCACCGGGTGCATCAGATCCGATCCGGCGCAGATCGCCACCAGTCCGGCCAATGGGCCGTTATGCAGGAAGCCCGGGTCATTGCGCCCGACGATCAACGCCGCCACGGTGCCGCCGACCATGGCCATCAACGAATTCACCGCGACCAGCCCGCTGACCCCTTGCAGTGTTTGAGCGCTCATTACGTTGAAGCCGAACCAGCCAACGATCAGAATCCAGGAACCCAACGCCAGAAAGGGAATGCTCGACGGTGCGAATGCCACCAGTCGTCCATCGCGATAACGACCTTGCCTTGGGCCGAGCAACAACACCGCCGCGAGTGCCAGCCAGCCACCCATGGCGTGAACCACCACAGACCCTGCGAAGTCATGGAAACTGGCACCGAAGCGTTCCAGCAACCAGGCTTGCAGACCAAAGTTGCCATTCCAGATCATGCCTTCGAAGAAGGGATAGATGAACGCCACGATCAGCGCCGTCGCACACAACTGCGGGACGAACCGGGCGCGCTCGGCGATGCCTCCGGAAATGATTGCCGGTATCGCCGCAGCAAAGGTCAGCAGAAAGAAAAACTTCACCAGCCCATAGCCATGATCGGCAGTAATCACCGCCGCCGGCTGCATGAAAGTGACTCCGTAGGAAATCCAATAGCCTATAAAGAAGTAGGCCAGGGTCGAAATGGCGAAGTCGCTGAGGATCTTCGACAAGGCGTTGACCTGGTTTTTTTGTCGAACCGTACCCACCTCGAGAAAGGCGAAACCGGCGTGCATGGCAAGGACCATGACCGCACCGATAAGGATGAACAACGTGTTGGAGCTATGGACCAGACTGTCCACAGCACTTTGCAGATTTTCCATGGATTGGCAGACCTGAAGGCTGAAAAAAAGCACCAAAGCAGTTCGCACAGAAGGCTGGCGCACCAAGTTGCAGCCGATCCAGACTGAAGCGCTGATCCGGATGAACAGCTTTGGCGCACAAGAACGGAACCTTTACGCGAGTTTTGATTATTTGAGTTAAGGTTTTCCTTAAATCATGCCCAGCAACAGCGCAACGGCGCAGGCTGACGCACCACGACATAGCAAAAGTTGTACCAGTCATTTGTACTGAACCTTCACGCAAGGCTCATACTCGAACGCTTCAGAAGCCACTCACGGAGATCACCAATGGCACGCACCACAGCAAAGACTGCTCAAGAAGTTCTGATGGAAGATTTTCAGACACTGGTCACCGACACTGAAAGGTTGCTGGAACACACCAAATCCCTGGCTGGCGATCAAGCCGATGAGTTGCGCCAGCAGATCCATGACAGTCTGCTGCGCGCGCGGGAAACCCTGAAATTGACCGAAGACTCTGTGCGCGAGCGCGGCAAAGCCGCTGTCACCGCCACGGAAGATTACGTCCAGGCCAACCCATGGCAATCGGTCGGAATCGCGGCTGGCGTGGGCTTCCTGATCGGCCTGCTGGCCACTCGGCGCTAATATGGCGATCGGCGAATCCGGCCCGTCCGCGACGGGCACCGGCTCATCCCCGCGGCGCCTCGGTGCCGCGTTTCTTGGACTGCTGCACAGTCATGTCGAACTGTTTGGCATTGAATTGCAGGAACAAAAAGCACGCACGGTAAGCCTGTTGTTGTTTGCAGGCCTGACGCTGGTCTTTGCCTTGTTATTGCTGGTGGGCTTGTCGACGCTGGTGTTGATCCTGTTTTGGGACACCTATCGCCTGGCAGCAATCATCGGGCTCTGTGTGTTCTATACCCTCGCCGCGTTGTTCTGTGCGATGCGCTTGAGAGCAGCGATTTTCGATGAATCCTCGCCCTTCCACGGCACTCTGGAAGAGTTGGCCAATGATCGGGAGCGTCTGTTGCCATGAGCCTGTCTGAACTTCCCCGCAACAGCTCGCGCACGGAAATGCGCAAGGCGCTGATTCGCCTGCGCATGGAAATGCATCGCCAGGAAATTCGCCACGAATCCCAACACCTGCTGCATCCCTTGCAACGGGTGCGTGGCATGACGCAAAACCTGCAAGACGGTCTCGGCATCAAACACGCCCCGCTCTGGGGCATCGCGGCCGTGATCGGGTTGGGCTTTCTGACCGGCAAGGGTGCCAAGGGTGGAGGTATCGGCAGCCTGACCCGGCTGGCTCGCCTGGGCGTCACGCTGGGGCCACTGATCAAGCTGATCATGCAGAACTCTTCGCGCAAACACTAATCAGTCCTGTTTGGCTGCATTCTTGCAACACCACCAGGATTAACCTCTTTATCGAGAGGTTAGTCCTGCGTGCCTGCTTGGTGTCCAGGTTTACCCGGAACAAAACCTTACTAAGGAGGCCTCGTGATCGACGGGCAACCGCTCGCCTGCTTTCAGCCGTTCATCGATACCGCCACGGGCCGCATCGCTGGCGTCGAAGCGCTGGGTCGACTGCGTCAGGCCGACGGTCAACTGACCTCGGTAGGACCGCTGTTCGCCGACCCGCGAACCCCCGCCATCGCCCTGCGTCGTCTTGATCGCCAGATTCGCGATGATGCGCTGAGCCGTCTGCATGAAGCGCCCCCGGACTGGTTTCTCAGCCTCAACATATCGCCCCGCTGGATCAGTCGCTTGCACCGGGACCAGGCACTGCCAAGTCTCAAGCAGCTGAGCAGGCATGGCGTCGACGCGCAACGAATCGTCTTTGAGATCACCGAACTGGGCGGTGACAGCCAGCGTCTTGCCGAAGTCGTGGCCCGTTACCGACAAGCCGGGGCGCGGATCGCCATTGATGATTTCGGTGCCGGTTACTCTCAGCTCGATCGCGTGCTGGCCCTGCAACCGGACATTCTCAAGCTCGACATGCGATTGTTCCAGGCCGCCGCATTGGGAGGCCCCAGCAGCGAGGTGGTGAAGGCACTGGCGCAAATGGCGGAGAAAACCGGTTGCTGGATTATCGCTGAGGGCGTGGAAACCGAAGCTCAACTGAATTTTGCCCTGGAGTGTGGTTCACGCTACGTACAGGGCTTTCTGTTCGCCCGTGCGCAAGCTGATTTCTTCGCCACAGATGCCTTTGTCGAGCGCTTCGCGCAACTGCGTCAGCGCTATGTTCAGCAAAAACTGGCTGAGCGCGCTCGCCTGATGATCATGCGCCAGCAACTCAGCGAACTGATGACCATCCTGCAAGCCTGGGCTCAAGCCAGCGCGCCCCTCAGCACCTTGCCGCAACTGGAAGCGTTTCCCTGGTTATTGCGTTTTTATCAATGCGACCGCCACGGCACGCAGCTGACCCCCAATCTGGAATGGCGCAACAACAGCTGGGAAGCCGATAACCGCTACCTGGGCCATAACTGGTCATGGCGCCCCTACTTTTATCACTTGCTGGCCGAGGGTTGGGATGAGCGCCGGCTGACGCTTTCCAACACTTACCGCGATGCCACCAGCAATCAATACTGCCTCACCGCCGGGCAATTCTTCGATAACGGCGAGCGACTGCTGCTCATCGATATCGATGCCGCGGGGCTCTAGTTCTCCTTGCAGGGACCGGCGCGAACCGGGAAGCTAGGGGATCAGTCACCTGACGGAGAAACCAGCCTTGGATTGGCAAACCCTGCTCACCCGCGAACGCCTCGGAAAGCCTGTGCACAGCCCGGAAGAACTCGGCCGCAGCCCTTTCCATAAAGACCACGACCGCATCATTTTCTCGGGCGCGTTTCGCCGTCTCGGGCGCAAGACCCAGGTCCATCCGGTCTCCAGCAACGATCACATCCACACACGCCTGACCCACTCGCTGGAGGTCAGTTGCGTCGGCCGTTCGCTGGGCATGCGTGTCGGTGAAACCATCCGTAGCGCCCTGCCCGACTGGTGCGAACCGAGCGATCTGGGCATGGTGGTGCAATCGGCTTGCCTGGCCCATGACATCGGTAATCCGCCCTTCGGTCATTCCGGTGAAGACGCGATCCGCCACTGGTTCCAGCAGGCCGCCGGCCGTGGCTGGCTGGATGCGATGAGCGAAGCCGAACGCAACGACTTCCTCAATTTCGAAGGCAATGCCCAAGGTTTCCGGGTACTTACCCAGCTTGAATACCACCAGTTCGAAGGGGGGACCCGGCTGACCTACGCCACACTGGGCACCTACCTCAAATACCCGTGGACTGCCCGGCACGCCGACTCACTGGGCTACAAGAAGCACAAGTTCGGCTGTTATCAAAGCGAACTGCCACTGCTGGAACAGATCGCTCACAAACTCGGTCTGCCCCAACTGGACGAACAACGCTGGGCGCGCCATCCACTGGTGTACCTGATGGAGGCCGCCGACGACATCTGCTACGCGCTGATCGATCTGGAAGATGGCCTGGAGATGGACCTGTTGGAGTACGCCGAAGTCGAGTCCCTGCTGCTGGACCTGGTGGGTGACGATCTCCCGGAAACCTATCGCCAGCTCGGCCCGCAAGATTCGCGTCGGCGCAAACTGGCGATCCTGCGGGGCAAAGCCATCGAACACCTGACCAACGCAGCAGCCCGAGCATTCGTCGAGCAACAGGACGCGCTGCTGGCCGGCACGCTGGCGGGCGACCTGGTGGAACACATGCACGGCCCCGCCAAACGTTGCGTCTTGAATGCCAAGGACATGGCACGCAAAAAAATCTTCCAGGACAAGCGCAAGACACTCCACGAAATAGGCGCCTACACCACCCTGGAAATCCTGCTCAACGCCTTTTGCGGCGCGGCACTGGAGCAACACAACGGCCGTACGCCATCCTTTAAGCACCGCCGCATACTCGACCTGTTGGGCAACAATGCACCCGACCCTCACGGCCCTTTACACACCTCCTTCTTGCGCATGATTGATTTCATCGCCGGCATGACCGACAGCTATGCCGGAGAAATGGCGCTGGAAATGACCGGTCGTTCAAGCCACCGATAAAAACGTATCGATCAGCCTGTCAGAGAGCTCTGAGCGGCTGATCGAATTCTCGACATTCATCTGTATTTCAACGCCGACAGAATCGCCCTACACCTTGTGCGGAGCGGACTGATCGATTGTTCGGCCATCTCGCGAAATAATCGCACTCCCTTTGCTCGACAGATGACTCATGAAAACTCCTGTGTTCAAACATGATTGGCGCATCCTGCTGGTGGAAGATCATCCCTTTCAGCTACGGGCGACTCAGTACCTGCTCGAGAGTTTTGGCTTCACCCAACTGACCGCCACTGACAGTGCCAGAGGCGCCTTGCAACAAATGCTCAAGGCTGCGCAACCGTTCGACATTCTTCTGTGCGACCAATGCCTGCCCGACCTTGCAGGCCTTGATTTGATCGAATACGCCAGTCACCGGGGGATGATCAGGCAGGCAATACTTCTGAGCAGTCTGACATCCGTCGAACTGGACAAACTTAAAGTCATGGCCTACGAACATGGATTGCCCTTGCTCGGTTACTTGATCAAACCATTGAAACAATCAGACTTCAGAAACTTATTGACCTTGGCCTCCATATAAAAACACGAAAACCCAAACACACTAAAACAATGACCAGCGTATAGATTCAGACCTCTAACTCAATGCCTTCCATCGCTTGACTAGTCCTACCAAACTTTTGCCTTTCCTCATGCAAAACCTAGTTGATACGTAGTCCTATTCTTCTTCAGTTGTAGGACTTTTCCTATATTGCCGCTGTAGCTCCCTCAGTTCATGCGGCCCCATAACTATCTGAGCTAAGGTGCGCGCATTATTTGTGCACGTATGGGATTTGATTATGAACTCCGTTTTTATTGTCGACGATCACCCTGTCATCCGCCTTGCGGTTCGAATGTTGCTGGAACATGAAGGTTACAAAGTCGTCGGCGAAACTGACAATGGGGTCGATGCAATGCAGATGGTTCGTGAATGCATGCCTGACCTGATCATCCTCGACATCAGCATTCCCAAACTGGATGGGCTGGAAGTTCTTTCCCGTTTCAACGCCATGAGCACACCCTTAAAAACACTGGTATTAACTGCACAGTGTCCGACACTTTTCGGTATTCGCTGCATGCAGTCCGGTGCATCGGGCTATGTATGCAAACAGGAAGCGGTCATTTTCAGGAAAAATTAATTTTTTTCAGAAAAATTGAATTACAAGCGCCTAGCATCGAGCCAATCCAGTGCTCCTCTGGGGGAATTCCGTATACCAGTTTGCGCTCTGGGATGGCTCGTCGGCAAAGTATCGCACCGGCACTATCATACATCGGCTGCACACGAGGCTATCGACCAGTTTTGTTTCAACCGCCAGCGTCGGTGAATGCTAGTAATGCTCCCTTGAAAGCGTGTGTTGCTTCTTGGTTGGAGAGGTGGTCGCATGCGTCTGCTCGCCTCATAGGGCTGCTATCGATGCGTTCCTGAGCAGTGCCGCGGCAAACGCGTTCCTTGGATTTTCAGTGATGTGTACCTGATGGACTGTTATTGGTCGGTCCACTCTAGCCGTAATAGGCAGCAATCGGCCCAGAGTGTGTAAAAACGCTCATGGAGCTCATCGTCGTGGAGCAGTGACGTTCGTTCGTTCGTTGGCTGAGCGATCGCACGGTCATGCTGCGGGCCGCATCAGTCGCAGCTTGGAACACGCCAACGCTGTTTTTACAGCCTCTGGGATGGGCCAAAATCAGCCTTTTTCAGGCCGTCAGCGCTTTCATCAAACCGTTGGCACCGATGATTTTCATGACCCGTTTCAGGTTGTCGGCGAGCACATTCAAGCTCATCTCCGCACTAACCCCGGCCAGCTTCCGCGTCAGGAAGTGCGTCGCACCCATCCATTGCTTGAGCGTCCCGAAGGGATGCTCAACCGTCCGTTTTCGGACTCGCATCATCTCCGGCGCTTTGCTCAGCCGAAGCTGCATTTCCTCCAATACGGCTTCATGCTCCCAGCGTCGAACTCGTCGTTCCGTGCTCGGAGTGCATTGCGACTTCAACGCGCAGCCCTGGCATTTCGAACTCCAGTAACGATGCAACTTCAGGCCTTTTTCAACGTAGGAGTAGTGCCAGATCAGCGCCTCGCCAGCTGGACAAATGTATTCGTTTTTTGCCGCGTCATAGATGAAGGCATCGTTATTGAAACGCCCGTCAGCCTTGGCTCCAGAGGTCATCGGCTTGGGCACATAAGCGCTGATGCCTGCATCGTGACAAGCCAGGATTTCTTCGCTTTTGAAGTAACCTCGATCAGCCACCACCGACAACGTATCCGACGCCATCGCCTCGCGGGCCTCCTTGGCCATCGAGCTGAGTTGATCGCGGTCGGAACCGACGTTGGTCACCTCATGCGCAACGATCAAATGGTTCTTGGTATCGACCGCTGTCTGCACGTTGTAGCCGACGATTCCAGTGCCACGCGTCATCATGGAACGGGCGTCTGGATCGGTCAGTGAGACCTGTTTATCCGGGGATTCGTTGAGCTGGATTTCGATCGCTTGAAGCTCCTTCATTTGCGTCTTCAGCTTGGCGATTTTCTCTTCTAGCCGCACGGCGCTGGGCTCGGAAGCTGTGGGTTCTTGCCGATCGGCAGCATCGAGTGCCGCCAGGTAACGGCTGATGCTCGATTCAATTTCTTCCATTCGCCGCTTCAGTTTGGCGCTGGTGAAATTGCGGTCGCGGTTGTTGACTGCTTTGAATTTACTGCCATCGATGGCGACCAGATTTTCTCCGAACAGTCCCAACTGCTGACACAGCACAACGAACTGGCGACAGACGCCTCGAATAGCCTTGCTGTTGTCTTTTCGGAAGTTGGCGATGGTTTTGAAATCCGGCATCAAACGCCCGGTCAGCCACATCAGCTCGACGTTGCGTTGGGCTTCTCGCTCCAAACGTCGGCTCGACTGGATGCGGTTGAGATAACCGTAGATATAGATCTTCAGCAGGATTGCGGGGTGGTAAGCAGGCCGGCCAGTGTCAGCAGGAATAGCACCGTCAAAACCCAGACTGACCAGGTCGAGTTCATCGACGAAGACGTCGACTATGCGCACCGGATTGGTATCGCTGACGTAGTCGTCGAGGCTTTCGGGAAGTAAGGTGCCTTGGCCTCGATGTTCACCTTGGATAAAGCGCTTCATGGGCGATCCTTGCGATGAAATCCCCAGAAATCATAGCAAGGGTTCAAGAAAGCGTTTTTACACACTCTGGGCCGATAGCTGCCCGTCACTATGGGCCGCAAATACTCAAAGCTGCCTGTCGAGTCAGGCAGAAACCGACCCCATTTGGACGATTGGGATAGAGCAACAGCCTACGTATCATGCGGGAGATTAATTACTATCTCCCCTGCGTCTTTTCACCCTGTAACAATAATTGATTGAAAGCCTTTTGCCCCAGCGCCTGACATGTCCAATGACCAGGCTACGGCCGCAATGTTTTCAATGGGCGGTTTTTACACCGGCCGGCTTCACGTGGGCGTGCACCCGACCAATCAAGACCTGCCGTAAACCTTGCCGCTGTAGCGGCTGACTTTGAAGGGAGAAGGATCTATTGATTGTGACTCAGGATCGACTCAAATCTGCCGATATCTGGAAATTGGGAAACGCGTGCAGCCTGTTTGATTGGGAAAAGGGTTGATGGAATCGGAACATTACGTCCTTACATTTTTGAAGCGCTTTCGGTATTTGATATTGGCATTGATGGTCATCGCCTCATTGGTAAACGCTTTTGTGCGCTTCGCCGGGGACTGGAGTCATTTCTGGGGAGTTCTCGCAGCACACGCATGGTTCACGCAAGCGGTCTTTGCCTACCTTCGGGGAGGCTGGGTTGCCATTGGTCCAGGTGGTTTGTCCAAAGATGCGAATCCCTTGGGGAGAGCGGCACTGGCTGCAACCGCATTTGCGTTTTACTTGCTGACATTTGCCTATGAAGTAGATAACCACGTCGATTCGATTTACGAAAGAACTTCGGATTGGACGATGCCAAACCGGGAAGAGATCGGGCATAGGACCGAGTGAAATCCGGCTGATGCCGGCAAGCAAGCTGACTCAAACGAATCCCATCTGCACGCTGCTACCCGATCTAAGCGGGGCGTAGCGAGGTCCCGATGGAGTTAGCAAAAGACGACTTTCGACCCTAAGCTGCCTGTCATAACGGTCGCTGGCCTAGCGTGGATATCTTTGCCAACCTATTGCACACCATGTACCCACAAAAAATTGGAGCCCAATGATGAGGGCAGAACGCTATCGTGTTCGCTTAATGTTCGAATGGGGCGGCGGTTGCCTTTGGTGTGGAAATAATATTGCACGGGATAAATTTTCTGTAGGGCCTATTGAAGAGAGGCTACCACTCAGTGACGAAGTCAAAGCAATGCTTAACGAGCTTTCACAGTGGCATGACACCTCGCTGAACTGGGATTACCCACCTGATCCCGGCCCTTGGAATGCAGACGATTACGCAAGATTTGACGAGGCTGCCGCTAAATTACTGAAATCCATCCAACAGGAATTGGGTGAAGAATTCGAGGTGGTGTACGAAAAACTTTAGCTTGTCGGTGTGAGCCTTCGACCAGAAGCGGACGGTCGTCGTCCCTAATAAGCCCGTACTTTGGAAGATATTTTTTTAGTAGATATCGGGCTTTTTCACTAACTCACAGCAGTTTGTCCTTAAGCAGCTGCTTGATCAGTCGTTCCGTCTCACACATTTCACCGAGAAATTCCTGATCATAATGACTGGTGGTTTCCAGGTAGCCTCGCGTGCAGTTCAAGAGCCCCTTCAAGCTCACCTCCAGTTTTTGTTTTGAGCCAGTACCGATTAGCGCCAAGCTTTCCTCGTACCGCTTTAAGTAATCAAATACGACGACTTCATCAGACGCGATGCATTTGTCTCGAATTGCAGCGATAGTTTTTTCGATTTGCTGGTTCACATTCCGCAAGCTGTCTGAAAGCACATTCTACTCCCGCTGCTGTCCACCGAATGGTCCCTGGATTTATAGACACAAATGAACGACAGCTATGAGTCGGAGCAGTCGTTCATGAACGGCTGCTTGGGGTCGATTTTTGCCTGTCGCCACCCTCAGATATGTGGCTTGGGGTTGGCGACCAGTTAAACATTGAGAGTGGGATGGAGTGATGGTGTTAAATCCAGTCCGGGATACGACTAACGCCCCTAATATTTGAGGCTTCAATCGACACGAATCTGTTGGGTGACCCGCGGTAAGTGAATGCGGCTTAATGCCCAGCGGGCGAAAAGTGAGAGTACCCACTTACATCGATTTGACCGAGACTACTTCCACAAACCTGAATTTTTTTCTGGCCATCTTCGTAGCTTCTTGTTCTGCAACTAGGGAGCTCAGCGTATCGGCCTCATGCACCATCTCGTGCATCTCGCCTTCAAATTCGTTTCCCACACGGAGCGTAACTCTCAACCTAGGAGTGAAGCCTTTTGAGACTGCCTTTTTCTTCGCTGCCTTCACCGGTTGCACGATCACAACATCCGGGACTGTGGCCTGCACGTCTGAGTTAATTGCCGGCGCAGAGGGCTCAGAATCACCGAATAGCGCCCGGCGCATCTCATCTTCCATCAATTCCGTATTCATACCATTTCTCAGAAGGGCGTTATCTATAACCTGATCGATTCTATCAGGATGGCCGGACTCTGTAGTAAAGCGTCGTTGGGTCTGAGCTGAAGTGACAAAGGCCAGCAGCTGATACCGGCGAGCGTCAGCATCTGTCCATCTGCCGCCTATCATGGCGGGCACCTGTCGGCCAGTCTCAGCCAAAGACGAGATAAGCTAGGCTTCCGGCATCATTCCTCAAGGACGACCGCCATGCCAGATAACTCAGACTGCAAGATCGCCACGGCGGACGCTCTGACATTGCTCCTCCACAACCAGCACGCCTTAAGTGCAGCTATAGAAGAAATAACCAAGTGGCTCTCAGAAAATGGGGTAGGAAGTGTCGCCGCTAATGCGATGTCGGCCATGGAAACGCTGGACACTAACGTTCAAGCCATCACAGATTCCATTTTGAGGATACGCCAGTCATAAATTACTCAGCGCAAGACTGCCCTCTGATTTGAATGCCCCCCGATTTTGTAGACACAATTGATTGGCGGCTATGGGACGGATAGCGACGGTCTAGAATCGACCGTCGCAGTGAATGGTCAGACTTCCGTCTGCTCCGCCATTTCCAAGGCATCATCGACCTCGATGCCCAGGTATCTAACAGTGCTTTCAAGCTTCGTATGACCAAGCAGGAGTTGTACGGCTCTCAGGTTCTTCGTCCTGCGATAGATCAACGAGGCCTTGGTTCTCCGTAGCGTGTGGGTACCATACATGGTTGGGTCAAGGCCAATGGCTGTCACCCACGCTTTGACTATTCGAGCGTATTGCCTGGTGGAAAGATGGTCTGAGGCGTGCAACCGGCTCGGGAACAAGAAGTCGTCGCTGTGAAGACGCGCTTGATTCATCCAAGCCTCCAGAACCGTTCGGGTTTGCTCAGTGATTTCAAATTGCACTGGATGCTGAGTTTTCTGCTGCATCACGATGGCCCGTGACGACACATGTTCCCCATGGGCGATGTAGCGGACTCGCAGCTTGGTTAAGTCACAGGCACGCAGCTTGCTATCGATGGCCAAGTTGAAGAGCGCCAAATCACGCGTCTTCTCAGCAAGCTGAAGTCTTACGCGGATTGCCCAGATATCTCTGACTCGAAGCGGAGCTTTCTGCCCGACAAGCTTTCCCTTGTTCCAAGGCTGATGTCGGTATCTAGCAATAGAGTTCATGGCTCGTCCTCCAGGTGAGGGGAGGACAAGGGTGGATCAGTCACAATGGCTGGTGGTCGCTATCGACCCGAAGCGGACGTTGTGAAAAATAAATCTGGCCACATTTATCTACTGAGCGTGGACTCACTCACCCTACCGTTGACCATTCAGGGCCAGCGTCCCGCCTTCCCGACCAGAATTGGATTTCCATCGATCAGCGTAATCTGCAACACATGATGACTGTTCAACGGTCCGAAAAAACTCGTGGCGTCAATTCCTTTGAGTTTATCGTCGTATTTGAACGGCTCTAAGATAGCCTTAATGACCTGTCGCTCAAAGCTAGCCTTATTTCTTTTGATCCATGCAATAGCAGCCTTACATACTGATTCTTCCTCCACCAAATCCCCCTCGCATGAAACTATAGGGCTGAAGAAAATATAAGTAGATAAGTTGAACCGCACTGGCAACCAAAAAAGTCTCCCACCAAAGATCCTACTGACCGAGATGAATAGATTTGCGCCAGGAGGCCACTCACCGTGATCATTCTCAGTTGCATGAATCTGGAATATCCATCCAGGCTGTTCAGAAATCACCCGCCCGTGGAAAATGATTTCCCGGCCGATCATTGAAATTCTAGTGCCTGCGACTCGCGCCCAGCCGACACGACCAGTGTCAAGCACACACAGGTAACGGGACAGTGGAACCAATTGAATCATTTTCTCGTTAACTTTCCAATTCAAAAGACTCCCGCTAGAGATGAAAAGCGAGGTCTTAATTGAACTCTGGCGATATTTAATGGCACCACAATGCCAATCTTCGGATAGAGGAACTGACGCGATTGCGGCCTTGATTTCCGCGTTAAGCAAAGCTTTGGCATGTCTTTTGACGGCCTGCACTTGCCGAATTTTTTCCTCTTCAACCTGCTTTGATTGCCGAATCGCTTCCTCCTCAGCATGTTTTGCTCGCTGAATCGCTTCCTCGGCAGCCTTGTCGACTTTCGATTGTGCGTCATTGCATGAAGCTTTGAAGCCATCGTAGGCAGATTTTAATGGCGGAAGAAGATCTGCCATACCCGAGATCATTTCCAGTGTAATCGGGGTTGCATTCATGAGCCAGGACTCTACTTTTCGATGAACCTCTCGCAAGTGTTTTTCACCTTGAACAAGAACGCTCAACTCCTTATTTCGAGTCCCTTTTGCTGTAATGTTCTGACTCCCAATCGTAGCAAATACGCCTTGCTCGATTACCACTTTTGCATGCAGATCAGGCACATGGAAAAGTTGGTGTCCCTCATCCATGAGTCCTTTGATAACATCTAGATCAGACGCTCTTGAGGCAAACAGCTCAGCATCAAACTGCGTGAATACCATTCCTTTTAGGGTCGGCCCAAGTATTTGTTTTGCCAGATTACCAGTTAGATACGGGGAAAATAGCATGAGTGGCTTTGTGGCGCGTTCTCCATTCTCTCTCCATTGAGTATGAACGGATTGAATGATTTTCATCTTGCCTCCTTTTGAGCCACTGATGCCATTCTTCCAAAACTTGGATCCGGACACGTCTGAGCATTCAACGCTACCAGAAAGTTTTTCGACTAAATTAAGCGCCCTACATACGGGGCACCGAAACACCCCCGTGATCGCCTCCTAAGCATAGATACCACATCGCCAGTATGGAGCAGATTGCCATCGCTGTTTCCACCGTCCGCTCCTGGCCCAGAGTGTGTAAAAACGCTTCGCTAAAATTGAAGTGGGCGCATCTACGCTAAATCTGAAATTTATCGACACGTCAGCAGATGTGGATTTCGCGTAGAAGCGCGATTTCCAGTCCAGTTTTGAGTACCTGTCGCGCTCAAAAACGTTTTTACACACCCTCGGCCGATTGCTGCCGGTTAGGACGGCAGCTATAGGCCAAGGGATGCATCAGGCTAGCCTATTCGAAGCTACCAGTACGCTCGCGCTCTTCTTCGTCCTCGCGAAGCTCTTCCGCTGCGATTCTTCGTTCGAGGTTCGCTCTAGCTATCGCCAATACTGGCTTCAGCTCTTCTGCGTTGCCGAGATTCAGTACATCGAGAAGCGGAATCCGTTTCCTCAGGATTTCGGCCAAAGAACCGGACCAGCCTGAAGGCGTAAATCGCATTAAATAGCACTCAATTACCGCCTTCTTATCAGGAGCATTAGCGAGCACAGAGAGCGCGGCCTCCGAAATAACCAACTCAGAATCGTCCACAGAGTCGATATTGGCATGCTCTTCACTCGCTCGACTTCGAGTATCGAATAACTTACAGCTCCATGCCGCGAACACGTAACGATCAGACGGCGAGGTATTACACCAATCGATCAATACATCCACAGGGACTACGCTGAGTGCTGTCTCTTTCCTATCACTGTATGGGCGCCCAATCACAGGCGACATCTGACGGTAGTAAGCTTCTTCACCGGGAACATAGATTGCGTCGAGCGCTCTTCGCGGCATGTGTCTGAGGAACGGCGAGATGGCGTCTTTGATGCCATCCCTATCGGAATAACTACATTCCGTCGTGCGCGCAAAGGCAACTAGACCGTTCAATACCTCCAGCGCTGCTTCGGAAGAAGCTAATCGCTTCAGCGAAAACTCCAATATGCTCTCAAGGCGGTAACCGCTATTGGCACGATCCCCCAGAACCTTTCCCCATTCGGCTGAGCCGAGAAGATTTAGGCAGGTTGCCCCCAAATAATCCTTATACGCATCATCGTGATCTGCCGCGCAGTGGACGACCATGGAAAGGACGTCGAGAAACACGACACCACCATCGGGCAGCAGTGCTATCGCAGAAAGCAACTCGCCAACCTCTGCAACAGAGAATGAGTCGGTTTGTCTGCCCATTCCGAGATAGGAATATTGCCAGGCAGGAGTATTTCCAGCCTTGATTGATTGGTGGATTCGAGCGTAAGCCGCTTGGTTCATCGGTATGCTGCAATGCAGGTCCATGATCCACTTGACCCAAATTTCATCACTCACCGCGCTGTCGAGGAACTTCTCGGCAGAAGCGGGAGATGCGTGATGCCAGCCGTTGAGCAATCCGCGAAAGAACAAGACACCGACTGTTCCGGGCGTGGCAGTGGCGATATGTTCCTTTGCCGCGTTCAAAATCCAGCTCGGGTCCGCAATCTGCTTTCCAACCCCAACCCCCAAATGAAATGCACTGGCTCCTGACTTGGTTGAGATCAATTGCGGGAGTAGATCCAGGAGAAGGCCTTTATTGTTGGCAGCAGCCTCCCCAAGCTCCTCCACGGCCTGGTTTGATCTGCGGATGCGCTCACCAGCCGTTTCAGCGCGCTGATCTGCATCATCGTCATCAAGATCTAGGTCGAATTGATTCGATTCTAGAAGTCGAGCTCGAATCATGTCGGGTATAGCCTTCGGCTTGAGAAGATTCTCCAGCTCGCGCAGCTCGTTCTGAATTGACTCATCGCATCTGCCCAAGTCAAAGCGAAGGATGCTTTTGACTCCAAACCAACCTTGAGGCCAGCTCACGACTGAAGCCAGCTCTTTTACGGCTGCACACACTTCTGGCCACAAATTCGTGCCAACCCAAAGTCCTCTTAACCGGCGACCCAAAATAGATCTGCTACTTTCAGCAAGGTCGGACGTCTGCTTACCAATGTCGAGTGCCATGCGGATGAATGGAATAAACCACGCCTCAACGTCTGAGCGGGATACCGGAGCCCATCCCTCGCTCCGCTTTCGAGCCCCGAAATCGAATCTGCTCACGGAGGTAAAATGCTTTGCCTCAAGCGCCGCATCAAGCACCAACAGCCCCAACTGCTCTCGCTTGGCATCGCCGGATTCAAGCAATTTCCTGACGAACTCTGCTCTTTGATAGGGGGGGGCATTCGTACCGGATAGCACGCAGAAAAACAGAGACTTCAGAATTTCCACAATAGATTCTTGTCCCCTATTTTCCTGGGGATTTTCCAAGGCGAACCGGACAAGAATATCGGCGGCGATATCGAAATCTTCTTCTTCGAATGCGATGGCTTTCAACGTATGCGCATACTGAGCACGCCTGCTGTTTTCGTCCGAAAGGAAGCTAGGGACATTGGCAGCCCGTCCAATCGCCGCTAGAGCGACCCTCGGAGATACAGGTGCAATGTTGTGAAAGATCTCATGGCCAATGTCATTGAGAGCCGTTAGGTCGCCAAAACGCCCGGATGGCGAGAGCCAGTCCCGTATGAGCTCGGCGGCTTTTGCGCTTTCATGTAGGTAACCAAGTCGCCGCGAGAACGACTGGACAACACGGTCGGTAGCGGTATCGACAAAGATACTCACGATTTGCGATTTGGGTATCACTTCTAGTGCCTGGGCTGCGAGTCGATTGGCAATCGCGTGTGGCAAAACAGCACGCCATTTGCTACGCGCCTGTACGAGACCTCTTCGCTTTAGATCAACCACTTTCCTCTGTAGGGTGATCAATGAAACGTCAGCAACAGCGGCAATTTTGTTGAGTTCCGACCCAGGACTATCGTCCTCGCCGTCGAACGAGTACAGGATACTGGCCGCTTCCGCGCATCTGAGGAGATCTTCATTCTCGACGTTCTTCTGATAAAACAGGCGCTTGAATAACTCGGAGTCTCGCAACCGTGCAAGTTGACCAGTCGTAGTTACCGTCGCTGCCAACGCAAACGCGACGCGAGCGTTACCGTCTGAGAATGCCGTGATGGTATCCACGTCACTGATTGATAGGACCGGATAGCGCCGCTGAAGAAGCTGCCTGATTACCTCATCGGAGGAGCCTTCGAGACGGTAGCACCTCGTGCCGTCTGGTAAGTCGTCTCGAACGTCGTACTCAACAGTAACCAGGCCAATCTTGTTGCCAGACGTCTTAAGCAGCTCGGTGAGCTTCTGATGAGTGTCAGCTCCGCAATTGTCCAAGACGAGAACACACTGACTTCCGTCTTCAATCAGCGCTTCGAGCATCGCTGAAGGTTGAGGTGAAGGTCCATCTGAAAGGTCCGTGTACAGCACGTCATCAGCACTCAGCGCAGCCTGATTCGTATGTACACGCGGATCGAAGAGCGCCTGTACTAATCTCGTTTTGCCGACACCAGATAAGCCGACAATGCGTACGCTTGCCCCCCTCGACAGGTCGATACGCAGGCGATCAATGGTGGCCGAGACACTAATGCCCTTCTCTGCGTCGGGCGTGAACACTTTGACTCGATCATCGAGCAGATATTCTGAGTCGACGGTCGTCTCCTGGTAGGCCCAACCCGAGTATGGGCGCCAACCCACAAGTGGCTTGCCTAGCTGGTGTTTGACCCAAGCTACGATCGCTGGGTGTTGCTCGACCCAGTCTGCAATCTTTCTTGCGTCATAGAAGGCAACATGCGGCGAGGAGCCGAGGCCGTTGGCCGACAAGCAATCTCTCATCGCATTAAGTCGTAGATCGAGAGCGGACTCGGAGGTGTCGTCTCGCGTCGCGGCAATGACGTAACTTCCTTTGGTCGTAGCGAGGTCGCGTATTGCTTGTCTTAGCACTCCCTTGGGCGCCATTTCCCCAGGTATCTTGCTGGGGGGGAACACTTCGGCCTTTACCTGAAAGGCTGTCTTGTCATTGGGCAGATAGCCAGATATCCCCAGTGGCGGATTTATCTCTACCCTGACGTCCACCCCTCCATCTTTTGCTCTTTGATCGCCACCCCAGGTGACGGCCGACTCAGAGCCCCCGTGCTTGCGAATCTCAGCCCGACACAATCTTGCGATCAGCGTGCGCGCTTGCTCGTCGTTTAGGGCTTTTATGTCCGCTGTATCTACGTGAAATAGTGTGTGCATTTTGGGGGCGTCAGGCTGACTGAAGCCTTAGCTTATAGCCTGAAGGCGCTTATGACGCAGCAAGGACTGGCGAGACGTAATAGTGGAGGGTTGGTTCAATCCGGCTAGCATGGCTGCCAACCAAACCGGGAAATCCAGAATCCTCCGGGTATTCACCTCTAGCCGGTAGCCCCCCTCGTGGTGAGGTTTGGCGTCTTCGGTGCCACTGCTTGGCAGCCTCGATGACTGCATTTGGCCGTTTTCAGCCGGTCACGACAGGCAGAAAACGACCCATAGCTGCCGTTGGCCAAAGACAGGAAACGGCCAAGAGCGGACAATGGACACGCTGATGATGACTCCGTAATGTGTGCGAAAACAGCGTGGCGTCCTGCACACTCATCCGGCCGCGAGGACTCACCAATGCCACTCCGATGTAGATCTACTGCAGATCTGTTATGTGCGAGGAATAAATATTAACGCACGTCTGGCCGTCCTGTAACACGACTTCAAGCGCCTAACCAGACATAGCGATCATCGAGGCTTGGGGTTATAGTGGTTCGACATCCAAGTCGATATCTCGATGATATAGAAAAGCGTTCAATAAGGGGACATCATGATTAACTTCAAAAGAGCTGAAGCGGTTGCCCGTAAAGAGTTCGATAATTTCGTTACCGGAGCAAGTAATATAACCCTTGAGGAGATTGTAATTTCAGATGACAACAAGAGGTACGAGGTCACCTTTAGCTACGACGTTGATCGCTCGCCTCATTCCGCGCTTGGAGCTCGTGCCAAGACGCCCCTTTTTGAACTAGCTTCGGTTTTAGCCAAGCGGAAGGAATTTAAGACATTTTTAGTGTCCGCAGAAGACGGCGCGCTTAAAGGCTTTAAGCGGTACAAAGGCGAATAAGAATGTCAAAACCCAGGAAAAAATCGGTACCCAACTATAAAAGAGAAATCGTAATAGACACAAACCTTTTGCTGCTACTAATTATCGGAAGCGTTGAAGATGGAAAGTTTATCTCTAGCTCTAAACGGTTAAAGAAATTTTCTGTGGATGATTATCACCTGCTTCTGAAAGCAATAAAGATATTTGGCGAGGGGTACACTACAAAATATATTGCTGCAGAAGTCTCCAATCTTATAGACCTAGATAGCTACGCTCAGGAAAAGGCGTTTGAAATAGCTAGAGCTATGTTCGGTACATTCAAGGAGATAAATTCCGACCTTAATAACGACTTGAGTCATCGGTATTTTTCAGAATACGGCTTAACCGATTCCAAGCTCATAGAGCTGGCTTCGACCCATCTAATTTTCACAGATGATGAGCGGCTGTCCCCGCTTTTATGGGGGGCTGGTATGGACAACGTGTATTCACTGGAAATGATCAGAGCTCTTGCATCTTGAGACCGGAATAGGCATCTCAACTGATTTGTCCATTTCAAGATTCGCACACTGCAGATAACCGTGTCAGTCTACCTGCCGCCACGGCAGCTTTTGGCCCAGAGTGTGTAAAAACGCTCAAGGCCTCATCGTCTTGGGTCATTGACGTTCGTGGCTGAACGATCACATGGCAAATGCTGCGTATTGCATCAGTCGCGACCTGGAACACGTCAACGCTGTTTTTACAGCCTCTGGGATGGGCCAAAATCAGCCTTTTTATGCCGACAGCGCCTTCATCAAACCGTTAGCACCCATGATTTTCATCACCCGTTTCATGTTGTAGGCGAGAACATTCAAGCTCATCTCAGCACTCACCCCGGCCAGCTTTCGGGTCAGGAAGTGCGTAGCTCCCATCCATTGTTTGAGCGTCCCGAAGGGATGCTCAACAGTCCGTTTTCGGACTCGCATCATCTCAGGCGCTTTGCTCAGCCGAAGCTGCATTTCCTCCAATACGGCTTCATGCTCCCAGCGTCGAACTCGTCGTTCTGTGCTCGGAGTGCATTGCGACTTCAACGCGCAGCCCTGGCATTTTGAACTCCAGTAACGATGCAACTTCAGGCCTTTTTCAACGTAGGAGTAGTGCCAGATCAGCGCCTCGCCAGCGGGACAAATGTATTCGTTTTTTGCCGCGTCATAGATGAAGACATCGTTATTGAAACGCCCGTCAGCCTTGGCTCCAGAGGTCATCGGCTTGGGCACATAGGCGGTGATACCGGCATCGTGACAAGCGAGGATTTGTTCGCTTTTGAAGTAACCTCGATCAGCCACCACCGACAACGTATCCGACGCCATCGCCTCGCGGGCCTCCTTGGCCATCGAGCTGAGTTGATCGCGGTCGGAACCGACGTTGGTCACCTCATGCGCAACGATCAAATGGTTCTTGGTATCGACCGCTGTCTGCACGTTGTAGCCGACGATTCCAGTGCCACGCGTCATCATGGAACGGGCGTCTGGATCGGTCAGTGAGACCTGTTTATCCGGGGATTCGTTGAGCTGGATTTCGATCGCTTGAAGCTCCTTCATTTGCGTCTTCAGCTTGGCGATTTTCTCTTCTAGCCGCACGGCGCTGGGCTCGGAAGCTGTGGGTTCTTGCCGATCGGCAGCATCGAGTGCCGCCAGGTAACGGCTGATGCTCGATTCAATTTCTTCCATTCGCCGCTTCAGTTTGGCGCTGGTGAAATTGCGGTCGCGGTTGTTGACTGCTTTGAATTTACTGCCATCGATGGCGACCAGATTTTCTCCGAACAGTCCCAACTGCTGACACAGCACAACGAACTGGCGACAGACGCCTCGGATGGCCTTGCTGTTGTCTTTCCGGAAGTTGGCAATGGTCTTGAAATCAGGCATCAAACGCCCGGTTAGCCACATCAGCTCGACGTTGCGTTGGGCCTCTCGCTCCAAACGTCGGCTCGACTGGATGCGGTTGAGATAACCGTAGATATAGATCTTCAGCAGGATTGCGGGGTGGTAAGCAGGCCGGCCTGTGTCAGCAGGAATAGCACCGTCAAAACCCAGATTGACCAAGTCGAGTTCATCGACGAAGACGTCGACTATGCGCACCGGATTGGTATCGCTGACGTAGTCGTCGAGGCTTTCGGGAAGTAAGGTGCTTTGGCCTCGATGTTCACCTTGGATAAAGCGCTTCATGGGCGATCCTTGCGATGAAATCCCCAGAAATCATAGCAAGGGTTCAAGAAAGCGTTTTTACACACTCTGGGCCGAAAGCGGTCGTTCGTGAGCGGCAGCTATCGGCCATCGAGCTTCTCTAAACATTGTAGACGCACTGTGTTTAACGCCTAGGTTTCGGACGTGCCTGCCAAGCCGCCTCGACAATTTCGGGCTGATTGTGCTCCTGCAAAATACGCAACGCATTATCTGAAAAGCGCGCGTGTTTTTGGCTGCCAAACTCAAAAATCATCATGTTGGATTGGTCGTTGTCGAGCCCCAGCATCTCTCGTAACGCTTTGCATTTGTTCGGGCTGAGCCCTAACCGTTCAGCAAGTGCAGTGGGGCTGAGGTGGTACTTTTTCTGCAAATCCACTTCCCGTATTGCACCTGCGGCTTCGGGATCATCGCCTGAAACATACCGAACAGGTGCCCCTTCCCTTTTGCTGAAGTGGACGCGAAGAGTTGGGCCCTCACCGGTGATGTTGCTCGCTAAGGCAATCAACCTTGGGAAGACCTGATCTACTTGAGTGCCTGCCTTGATCGCCTTCTCGATACGATCAATGTCCCTTTCTGACACCTCAACGGTTTCGCTCACATGAGCTTCCATTGCCAGGAGGGTTCGTATGCGTCCTCTTGCCTCGTCTCGAGCGCGTTTGTTGGGTGCGAGAAGTTCTGCGATATGCCGAAATTCTCGATCCACTAGAACATCGAAGCTGGGTAGCGCGGTGGTAGAGAGTGGCATGACGCGAAGGGGAAGATTGTCTGCCAGCGAGTCCTCAAAATGCTCGACCAATACTTCATCCAACGTTGTCAGCAGCGCTCTCGCATTTACGAACAACGCGTCTTCTGGCACAACAATCATCCAATGCTGAGCAGCATCTCGCATCGTGTTGAGGGCACGGATAGAGCCTGCCTGTGCAGCTGTCATGTACCCACTAGCGGTGGCTACATTCAGTGCCCGATCAAGCCCAATGGCAATTCCCTTCTGCTTATCGAAGACCTCCTTTGATTTTTGCACGAGGAGTGCCTTGGTCAGCATCTCACTGCTGTGCTGGAAATGAAGCAGAACTGACTCTGTACGACCGTGATCGTCGTGACCGTTGAAGACCTCCAATCCGCGCCGTAACGAGGCGATAGCATTGTTCTTCAGGGTTTTAGCTTCCCGCTTGAGCTTCATCAGGAGACATCCACATGACTGATGGGTAAGTCAAAATGATAGCTTTTGTTACCCGACCCACATGCTTTTCGTCCCAAGTAACCAACCCATTGACTGCACCCAGCTCCTTTCTCTTGGCCCCGCAGCTGGTATCGCTCAATTATCGAGCGTCGTTGGCGAAGCTGCCGTCCCCCGGTGCTGCGCACAAGGCATTCGATACTCCTGAAGGTTTCCATAGGTGCCACTATAAACTTTTGGTTTAGACAGCCTATTGCAATTACTGCCTACCTTCCCTTCAGTGGTCATTAGAAAATAAAATGAAGTCATTAGATTTTAAATCGGGCGAGCATTCCTCCCAAGAGAGCCTCGGAAAGACGATTCATTTAGGGCAACTTTTATGGACAAAGGTATAACTTAACTAGAAGTCGTCGCAAATCGGCTGCATAGATCACCAGGAAATGGGAAGCAGCCGACTTACTGGGGTGGCACATTTCAGAATGTGCGTATTCTCGCTGCCCGATACAACCGCTCAAGCGATGGCCAACGGCATACTTTTTTTGTCTCAACATCCCGGACAACTGGCGGACGCACTGAATGATCCAACTCTATGGCCGAAGGTGTGGGCATTCACGCCCATGCCGACGTGGTGCCGGTGACACCGGAGAACTGGGTGCTGCAGGATGGCACTCGGCTCGATCCGTTCAAGGTCACCCTGATCGGCGACCGCATGTATGGCCGGGGCACCGAGGATGACAAGAACGGCATCGTGGTCGCGCTCTACGCCATGAAGGGTCATCAAGGAAGAGAAGCTGCCGCTGGCACGCAACTTCAAGCTGCTGGTAGACACCACCGAGGAAACCACGGGGGACGCCATCCCCTACTACTTCGAACGTAACCCGACCCCCAACTACAACCTGGCACTGGATGGCGGCTACCCGGTGGTGATCGCCGAGAAAGGCTACGGCACCATCATGGCCAGCTTCGCCAAGCGCAAGGCCCAAGGCAAGGGCGCCGAAATCACCTCGATGACCGGCGGCCTGGCCACCAACCAGATCCCATCGACCTCGGTCGCCACCCTGGTGACAGACAAGCCCGCGCAACTGACCGCCAACCTGCAAAAGGCTGGCACCGAATATGCCATGCGCAATGGCGGCAACTTCGACGTCGCCGCCAAGGTAGTCGGCAAGGACGTCAAACTGACCGTCACCGGAGTGTCCGCCCACTCCTCCGAGCCCGAGTCCGGTGTCAACCCGGTGGCCAGGATGCTGGACTTCATCAATAGCCTCTACGGCAAGGTCGCGCTCAAGCACAACCACATCACCGACGCCGCCCGCTACGCCGCCGACAACTGGGGGCTGGATTACCTGGGTGGCAAATTGGGGGTCGGTTTTTCCGATGAGTTCATGGGCCCACTGTCCACGTCTCTGACCTATGTCGGGATGGATGACAAAGCGTTTAAACTCGCGGTCAACCTGCGCGTGCCAAAGGGCAAGTCCCCGGAAGCGCTCAAGGCCGAAATCGCCGCAAAGCTGGATGCCTGGAGCAAGAAGAGCAAAATCGCACCGGCATTCGACTACTCGATCGCCGAACCGATGTACCGCAACCCCGAAGGTGAATGGGTCAAGGCCCTGCTCGCCGTGGCCAGCGAAAACCTCGGCATGGAGCACAAATTCGGCACCTCCGCCGGCGCCACCTCGGTGCATGAACTGCCCAACGGTGTGCAATTCGGCCTGGCCATGCCGGACGTCAAATACACGGGTCATAACGACAACGAGTTCAAGACCACCGAGCAATTCCTGCTCGACCTGCAGATCGTGACCGAGATGATGGGCCGCATCGGGCAATTGCCGAAGCTTTGATTCACCTGGCGGGGGCGCCGCCCTTGTAGGAGCCAGGCTTGCCGGCGAACCAGGCGCCGCGGTGCATCTGTAATACCGCGTTATCGTTCTTCGCGGGCAAGCCTCGCTCCTACAGGAGTTGAGTGCCCCTTGCACACTTTCCTGATGCTCATACCAAAGCGTTAATTTCACACACCCATGTCCAGTGTTCAGTGTTCAGTGCCTTGGTTTGCCCATAAATTCTCAGCTGCCGAGGCGACGCCGGACGGCCTGTGCCGGGCTTTGCAGGCGCTACCTTTAGAACACACATGAGTGTCGATAAATGACTGATGAGACAAGCGGAACCACCCGTAGAGCATTGATGACAACCGGTGCCATGGCCGCAGCCATGGCCGTGACGTTGCCTGCACTTGCGACGCAGTCGACCCAGGCAGCCGTGCCGGCGGGCAGCAAAAGCGATGGCAATGCCAGTGGCTCGGGGATGATCACAGTCAAGGACGGCACACGGATTTTCTACAAGGATTGGGGCACCGGACAGCCGCTCGTGTTCCATCATGGCTGGCCCTTGTCCAGTGACGACTGGGATGCACAGATGCTGTTTTTCCTCAGCAAGGGCTTTCGAGTCATTGCCCACGATCGCCGCGGCCATGGTCGTTCGTCGCAGACCGCTGTCGGCAACGAAATGGATACCTATGCCGCCGACGTTGCTGAACTGATGGCGCATCTCGACATAAGGAACGCCGTGCATATCGGTCACTCCACCGGTGGTGGCGAGGTGGCACGCTATGTGGCGCGTCATGGCCGCGGGCGCGTCGCCAAAGCGGTGCTGATTGGTGCCGTACCGCCGCTCATGCTGCGTACCGCGAAAAATCCGGGCGGCCTTCCCCTGGAAGTCTTCGATGGTTTGCGCAAAGCCCTGGCCGACAATCGCGCGGAGTTTTATCGAGATTTTCCGACAGGTCCGTTCTATGGTTTCAATCGCCCGGGTGCGAAAGTCTCGCAAGCGATCATCGACAACTGGTGGCGCCAGGGCATGAACGGTGGGATCAAGGCGCAGTACGACTGCATTCGAGCCTTCTCGGAAACCGACTTTACCGATGACTTGAAGAACATCGACGTGCCGACACTGGTGCTGCACGGCGAAGACGACCAGATCGTGCCGATTGCCGATTCGGCACACCTGGAAATCAAGCTGCTCAAACATGGCACGTTGAAAACCTACCCTGGCCTGCCCCATGGCATGTGCACCACCCATGCCGACGTGATCAATCCGGATCTTCTGTCGTTCATCAAGGGCTGATGCTCGCGTCGCATGTGCCGAATCGCAATGAACCGGCACCTTGCACCCACTGGAAACAGACAGCAATCCGCCACAAGCGACCCCTGACGATGTACGCGGCCATCACTCAGTGGTCACAACAAGTGATGGCATCGCAACTGTTCACTGGCCTCGGGCCTGCTTCATTCAGCAGCGACGCTTGCATTTCACACATTTCAGGGTGCGCCGGATAACGTTCAGTGAGTTCGGGTCCTGTCTGAAACAGGCGCTGACCGCTGCCATCCCATGCTCCCTTATCGGAGTACGCAAATGACTCAATCAATACGGTTCTTCCTGGCGGTCTTCCTCGCGGTTGCTTCCTTGGCATCGGCCAGTCTCCTGAATACTGCAGGAGCCGCCACCGCCGAAGATCTGAATGCCGACTCTCGGCAAGCATTGCAAACGTTGTACAAGACCCACCCATTTTCCGAAACCATCTCGCACAAAGCCAAGGCCGTGCTGGTCTTCCCGAAAATCATCAAGGCCGGCCTTGTATTCGGCGGCAGCTACGGCGAAGGTGTTTTGTTGAAGGGCACGAAAGTAGAGGACTATTACAACTCCGTCAGCGGGTCCTGGGGGTTACAGGCAGGCGCCCAGTCATATGGCTATGCGGTTTTCCTGATGACTGACAAAGCGGTGAAATATGTCGCCGAAACCAAAGGTTGGGAAATCGGCGTCGGGCCAACGGTGGTCGTGGTGGATGAAGGGATAGCCAAGAACCTGTCCAGCTCGACGCTGAAAGACGACGCTTACGCATTCATCTTCGACCAGCAAGGACTGATGGCCGGGATCAGTATCGAAGGCACGAAGATTTCCCTGATCAAACGTTAAAACGGAGGTTTGGTTGATCGTCGGGCGAGTGATGGCAGCCTGTGCCAACGTGGGTGGATATTCCATCCGGCACGGCTGCCACACAGTCCTTTGCGGGACGTAACTGTTCAGGCCACGACGACTTTTTTGGCTCGTTCTGTAGAAGTAACAGGCAGGACATGGTATGGCGCAAGCTATATAAATAGATTTTTGACTACACTTTGTCTGTCAGGAGGCCTTGACTGCATGTAGGTGAAAACCATGGCTACATCCAGTAAACAAAAGCGCAGCGCGCCCGATGCACATGAATATTCTTTGATCTCTAGATGGATGAGGTCAGTGAGGACATTTTTCGCTACGCAATTGGGAGGGGCGGATACGCCTTCGACTAATTTCAAAGCCTTCATCTCTTATAAGCACACTGTTAGACCAAATTTTACATCTCAACTCGAAAAAGCACTGAAAGTCTACGCGAAACCACTGCTGGCCAGGCCCGTAAAGATATTCAGGGATGACAATCACTTTGCGCCAGGTATTGATTTACCTGGGCTCATTATAGATGCCCTTGAGTCCTCGGAATTTTTAATTTTCTTAGCCTCACCTCAAGCGGCACAGTCAACATGGGTCAATGATGAGCTCGATCATTGGTGTGCAAAATTAAAGTTGACAAAAAACCTGATAATTCTTCTTGTTGAAGGTGAGATCACAACCAAAGACGATACAAAGCAGATTGACTGGGAGCGGACGAACGCACTGCCACTTTCCTTGAGGTCGCACCTGAAACGCGTTCCGCTTTATATCGATATGCGCGAGCTTAGCAAGATCGATCAATTGACCTTGTCGAATCCAGATTTCAAAAAAACAATAAATGGAATTTCTGCACGCTTTCGCGGTATTGACCCTAACGAGATGTTGGGTGAAGAGGTTAAAAGTTACCGTCGAAGTATCAAGCTCCGCAACAGCGCAGTGTCCGCACTTGCAATATTATCCTTGATCGCCATAACGACTGCCTTTGTTGCTGTAGCACAGAGGAAGGAGGCACTTCAACAAGCCAAAGTTGCGTTATCACGACAGCATGCGGCGGAATCAAGCAGCCTTATATCAACAGACCTTGATCAGGCAATATTTCGCGCCGTGAGTTCCGTCAATGCAAGTCAAACTTTTGAAGGGCAAAATGTCCTTTTCCAAGCGTTAACTTACAACCCTGAAATCGAAGCTTTTATCTATCGAAGGCAGGATAAAAGTAATCATCCCGTGCTTTTTTCGTTTGACTCGCCAGGAAGTAAAATAATAATTGCAGACGGTGACACATTGAAATTGATTGATTCAAAGGAGAACATTAAACCTATAAAAGATGAGGCACGCTTGCCGACTGGGCAAGTGAGTAGTATTGCGTATAGTCACACGGGGAAAGTGTTAGCTGTCGGAGGGAGCGACGGGAGCATCTCAGTTGCAAACCTATCTCGATGGCCGATGATGGCTAAACCTGTAAAAATATCCGAGAATGCAATTGATCGATTAGTATTTAATGCTGCGGATGATCAACTGTTTGCCATAAGTGGCGAGGTCATATTTAGTTTGTCTGTTCATGAGAGCGGCCTGACTCTCGTTGAGAGCGTCAAAATCAGTGGGGAATCCACTGAAGGAAGAAGAGCTGCGGTAGCCAATACGGCCGTCAGTGCTGATGGCCGCTTTCTTGTAACCGGAGCGGGGACTCACATTATTGTGTGGGACATGAGAGGCTCTATCCGGAAACGCTATTCTTTCGACATAAGAAAACAATTCACCTACGTCGTTAGAGAAGTTGCGTTTAGCCCTGACGGGGAGAAGCTGGCAGTTGATTTAATAGCAGCCTCCGACGGCATCCCCATAAACTCAGTGGAGATTTATGGCATTAAAGGCTTGGAATCAATTGACGGAGCCATATCCATAACCAACTTGCATTCATTAACTACAGAGAAGTTTTTTTTGCGCAGTTACAACAGACTGGCATTTAATAGCAACAGCGACCAACTCTTAATGAGCGATAGGGATTCTGTATTTAAAATTGTTAATTTGAATAGGGGTGAGGGTAACAATGGAACAAATGAGACAACAAGAAGTAGTGATAAACACTCCACCAAGGCCGATATAAAATCGATCAAGGTGACTGGGATTACGGGCATGGTGTATGAGCCGCACTTTTCACCTGATGACAAAAGAATATTGCTTGGTGTCGGCAGGAATATTATATTGTGGAATCGTAATCCACCACCAAAATTTGAGCGTTCTCTGACAAATTACGTAGGCGCACCGGTTAGCTTAAGATACTCTGAGAATTATGAAAATCTTATTATGGCGCTGAATACTGGTTTTGTTCATGTATTTGATCTGCACGGAAAGTCTCTAGAGGTTCCCAAGTGGCTTTCCTTTAAGGGCAATAAGATTTTTCTTTCCAAAAATGGCGAGATTGCAGCATTTGTGGAGGGTGATCAGCTGAATTTTCAAGAGGCCAAGGCGGGTAAGCTGTCTAGGCAGTTTGGACTGGATGGTTGGGAGATTTTGGCGCTCAGTTCTGACGGTGCTTTCATTGCGCAATTTCGCGATGGAGTGCTCAGGGTGCTAAATACATCTAATTTTAGTGAGATATGGCGATCGAAAATTTATGATAATTCTCAAGTAGAAAATCCACCAATTGTTGCACCAGGTGCAAATTTTTCGAAAGACGGATCTCATTTGATTGTGCATATTTCCGGTGAGAAAAAGTTGACACTGTTGGATGTGTCGTCCGGCAATCTTATAAACAACTTCGATACTGGAGCCGAGAGATTTTGGGATTGGCCACCTGTAGCTAGTGATAACGGCGAATGGATTGCCACAGCGGCAGACAGTCTCAGCGTTTCAGTTATTAATACTTTGACACGAGAGGTGAATATAATTGATGTACGAGGCAATGTCTGTAGTGTTGTATTCAGCCCGGATAATGAACGCATAGCCATAAGCTATGAAAGCGAGGAAGAAGATGCTGACGAGTCATTTGATTCCAGATATCATCCAGCCGAGTACGGGGTGGTTTTTTGGAAAGTTTTAGAAGGCCGGTGGGAGGCATTTAACATTAAAACCTCCCAACCACCATGCCAGGTGGTATTCAACCAGAAGGGCGATCAGCTGGCGGTTGCGACCTCTGCTGAGGAAGATGAGCCAGCTCAAATCTCTATCTGGAATATCTCGACCACTCAGTGGGTTGAAGCTGCCCTTCGATATATTCTGTATCCACAATGAATGATCTGCATTGTTCTCTTTGCGCTTCAAGTTAATATTTTCGTCTTTATGTGCACTGGCGGTTGAGCTGCGAGAACAGCTTCACTGCTTTTCCTTGTGCAAGTCATCGGCCACGGTGCGTAGAGTCCTGGCTTGTTGGCTGTTGCCCTTGGCCCCGCGCAGTGCCAGGAAGCTGGCCAGCAAGCGCAGCTGGCGCACCACCGAATCAAACTGCCGCCCCGAAGCCCGCTGGCCCTGCAAGGCATCCCAGTACAGGTCACGGAGTGCCTCGGCCGGTTCTGCCGCGACTGCGCCCGGATGCTGCGGCAGGCTGCCGGTCAACAGCCATCCGGCCACCGCCGCATCGGCCGACATCACCGCATCGAAGAAGTCGAAGCCCTTTTGAAAACGCGTCCGCGCCGCGGCTTGGCAGCGCAACACTTCGCCCAGATCGATATGCACAACGCCCAACAGTGCATCCAGTTGCAGGCGGTTGATCCGTCCATAGGGGTTCCATTCGGGCAAATTGGGGTCGCCCTCGCCCAGCGCGTAGGCATCACGGGCCAGGATCAAGGATGGCCGCACGGCATTCCAGGGCGTGCCTGCCATTGCCAGGATCACGGCCTTGCGCTTGTGCGCACTGCCCAGGATCGCCTGGCGCTCCGGATGACCCGCGCCAATGACTTGGGCCTCGGATGCGCTATTGGGATGCTGGCTGGCCAGCATGATCAGCGCCGTGGCCCGGGTGATGGCATCATCGATAAGTGAAAGTGCCGCTTTTTCCAGCTCCATGGCGTGCGCCGCCTGATCACCCTCGCGCAGCCCCAGGGCCTGCTCGGCCAGGGCATGGGCGCGTCGAGATTCCAGATTGACCAGTTGTTCGACCGCACGCAGGGGCACCACGGCTCGGGCGAAATCGGCGGCGATGGACTGTAGCAAGGCCCCACAAGCCGCCTCGTAGCCAGATGCCCCACATTCGCTGTACAAAAGACCCAACGCGTATTGGATTTCGGGCATCTGCGCCCAGGGTAGCGGCAGGCTGCGCAGGCGCTGAGCAATGCGCCGCGACAGGTTTTCGAAATCGAACCGCACAGCAGTTGCGCATGGCGCCAGGGCGGCCAGGCGAATGCGTTCGATCCAGTCCAGCAGTTCCTCGGGGGCGCGCAAGGGCACCTCGTTATTGATATCGCCGGGCATCAGCTTGAGCTGGAAGGATGGATCGCCATAGGCCTGGTAAGCCCCCCAGGTGTTGCAGTCGGGGTAGCCGTCGAGCACGCTCAGGCGAGCGGTGGAAATTGCCGCACCAAAACTGTCGCCATGCACGGCCATGCGCGTGAAAAAGGTTTCGGCAAAGGTCTTGGCGGCATCGTCACGCACTTCCCAACCGGCCGCGACCACACAACGCACGCCCATGTTGATCAACTCGCGAGCAAGGCTTGCGGCCAGTCGGTTATCACTCTTGGCAAACTCCTCCATCTTGGCCAGGTGACAGCAACTGAGAAACACCAAGTCAGGCACGGTCTCCATGCGGTCGACCTCGGCCGCCGTGAGCAATAGCCCATCGGAGAGCACCACGCCGCTGCGCAGGATGCCGTCGGAACCTGTCTTGGCGAATATCCCGTGGGCCGCCACCACCAACACGCGATAAGGCCGGGCGAACATCTGGGTGAATACCTCCCCGGCGTTAGCACCCGGCAGTACCGGGTAAGTGGTGTAGCCGGCGCCGTCCAGCACCTGGGTCACCACCTCGCCCTCCTTCGCCGCGCCCTCCAGATCAGGCAGGCAATCCTGCGGCGGCGTACCGGCGAGGGTCACCTTCTGACTCCAGTCCGGGCCCCCGAACTGGGTGTAATAGCCCTCGGTACTGGGGTTGGCAATGATGCATGCGCTCATGCTGTCGGTGCGCAGTACTTCCCGGCGAAAGCGCTCGGTAATGAACTGCCGGATCATGCGGGTGCGCCGGATCAGCGGCTCACCGTTGGTTTCCAGCATTTCCCATGGCAGGTTGGCGCTGCTTTGATCGACCATCAGGATCAGGTTGCGCGATTTGCGCACCGATGACTTGAACTCGATGGGCAGCAACAGCTGGAACAGAGTATTGCCAAAGAACGAGTTCTTGCGGTAAAGCGTGCAGGCCTGGCCCTTGAGCGAACTGTCGACCAGCTTCTCCACCAGCCCTGGCTGGCGCTGCTCGACCAGGGCTTCGACCCGGGCCTTGTCGCCCATGTACGAGAAGCGAAAACTTTTGGCGCGCAACGCGATGGTCCCGGCCGGATCACCGCCAGGCTTGCCGGTGTATTCGACAAGGTCGTCGCTGCTGACCGACAGGCGCGGCCAGTAATCGCTGAAGGGGCTGACGCTCAATCGCTGGCGCACCCCTTCGCCGTACAGCAACTCATCAGCCAGGTCCAGCTTGGTGTCCAGCTGCATCAGTTCAGTGGTCAGGTCCTTGTCCAGTTCGCTGACGGCATAGGCTGCCGAAATCGCCGTATCACGGAAAACCTCGACCAATTCCAGGCGCGAGATGAACGCCAGGGTTGCGCTACGTTCGGCCGCCCCGGCGGTGAAATCGCGATTGGCCAGCAACACTCCGAGCACCACCGCCTTTACCGAGTCGCCGACACTCAACTGCGCGGTGGAATTGGTGCCGATCAACAGGCTGGCCAGGCGCAGCGACAGCGGCGCGCCTTGGCTGGCGGGTGCGAGCTCCCCCGCGTCCTTGCCGTAGAAATCCGAGGCATGCAGCAGATAGCGCAACACGCCCGCGCGCACGGCCTGGGTCACGCCTTCACTGGATAGCGTACCCATTTCACCCAACCCCACCACCAAGGCACCACGGCCGGTCTGGCGCAAGTGTTCCTCGCTCGAACGCGGCATCAATACCACGGTGGCATTGCCCAGTTCCCCGGAATGCAGGCCCAAGCGCTGGCGATGGTTCAGCGCACCGTTGACCAGGGTCTGATCGATGACCGCTTCGGCGCCGGAAATCGGATCGCCACGATAATGCCCGCACATCACCGGGACCTGGACAAAGCTCAGGTCCATGGCCTTGACCACGATCTGCAACACGCTGCGCTTGCGGCTGCGCAGGATGCTGCTGCGGCTGCCGAGCATGCGGCTGATCAGTTCCTGGTCGGTGGGATACATGGGTGGCCCGCCCCGGTAGCTGACCAAGGGGGCGCGCTGTTCCTCACCGCGGCTGACCGGCAGGCGCCCCAGTCTGTTGGGCACGCCTTTGCTCAACAGCGCCTGGATCTCACTGAAGTACTCGCGGGTGCCGGTCAGGCCGCCATGGTCGACCGGCATGAACCAGTAGCGCTCCTCGGGCAGGTTCGGTAAGCGACCGGAACGCCAGGTCACCGAGCCATCGCCACTGCTGGTGCCGCGGATCATCAACCGCGCCGGCTTGCTGCCCTGGTCGATGATCTGCAGGCCACAGGGGGTGTTGTCGGCCTTGCCGAATACATAGGCGATACGTGTTTGATCCAGGTCGACCCAACGGGTGTCGAGCATGTCCTTCCAGAATGCCCGCGCCTGATCCAGCGCAGCCTGGTTGGGCTGCCCACCCAGGTTATCGCCGAACCAGAAGTCGTCGTTGAGCCGAGCAAGGTTTCGCCAACTGCTTTCCTGGTAAAAATCCACTTCGGCAGGGCCCGCTGTGTCTTCGAAACCGGGGGCAGGCAACAGGTGCAATGCCCCGGGGAAGCCTGCGACGACATCGAGTATTTCCTGCAGGTTGTGGGTGAAGTCCACCCGCGCCAGCATGCGCACGGTATCGGATTGCCCCAGCAGGTTTTCGACGAAGGCATAGGAACCCTGGTTCGGGGTGCCGAGCATCAGCAACCGACCACCGGGTCGCGCCACCAATTCCGGCCAAAGGGTCTTGTCGGCGGCAAATGCCGCTCGCACCAACAAGCCACCCATGCTGTGGGCCAGCAGCCGGATCGGCTGATCCGGATTAGTGGTCAGCGCTTTGCGGATGACCTCGGCAAGTTCCTTGCCCAGTGCCGCGATAGGCTGACGCCAGTCATAGTCGTGGACCATGACTTGATGGCTGATCTGCAGAAATCCCACCAACTTGCCATAGGTCAACTCGACCAGGCCGTCCTTGCGCACGGTACGGCGGCTGTCGATGGCAATCCGTGGCAGGCTGCCGGTGGAAAGGCCCAGCGGGTCGAGCCAGACGCGGTTGCCGTCGGCCGCCAGATGGCTGCCGAGGATGCCCGGCAGGAAAATCAGTACCGGCCGGGCATTGGCTGCGGTTGGCGGCTCGCCACGCTCGGGTTCTACATCCGCGCCCCGGTCCTGTTCCGGCAGCGTCAGGTCTTCCTGCCAGGGCGCACGTCCCTGCGGCACAGGGTCGAGCAGCCAGGTCCCCAGGGCACTGGGCAGCGGCAGGTTCTGGTACTTCACGTCATCACGGAAGTAGCGGAAATGGTTGACCTGGCTGCTGTGCACGAAAATCGCCCGGGACTGCTCGACCCGGGTGAGGATGCCGCCGTACATGGATTCAGTATCGACCACCAGGTCGTTACGCGCCCGGTCGAAAAACGCCCAGTCGACGAACATGACCCCGACCCGCTGCAAAACACCGGCGCCAGTGGCTTCGATGTCGCCGGCGATCACCGCCATCTTCACCGAAGGCGACACCCGCGCCTTGCCGAGCAACATGCTCATCGGCGCTTCGGGCAGCATGGCCTCGATGCCGGGCACCGTTTGTGGTTCCAGGCGTTTTTCGGCGATTTCCAGGACGATACGGCTGAGAAACTTCAGCCCGCTGTCGGCCAGCTCCTTGGCCTTGGCCCCGGCCACCGGAGTCGCCACCAGGCCGGCGGCGGCACCAATGCTCCAGGCGCCAAACTTACGCACCAACCCCAGCAGGCAGGACAGAAACACATCCAGGTTATCCGAAAGCAGAGAAGTCCCACGGGCCGGTGCCGCCACCCGCACATAGCGCCCCACTTGGAGGTTTTTCTGTTTGAGCAAATCGACCAGCTGGCGCAACTTGAGCTGCTCCTGAGCGACGAACTGCTCGCGCTCGACGGCCAAGGCTGGGTTTTTGCGCTCGCGCTCGGCCTCATCGGGCCTGGGATTGCTGCGGTAGCGTTCGATCAGCTCACCCAACCCTTTGTCGGTCGGGTCCAGGCACAGCAGGTCACCCACCAGCCCGCCACGCGAGTGGGTCACTACGTTGAGACGAGTGCCGGGCGCCAGGCTGGTAACCAGGGCCAGGGCGTTGTCGATCGGGCTTTCGGAAAAGGTCCGGTGCTCGAAACCGAATATGCGCTGGCCAAAGGTATTTTGCAGGGCACGCCAGGCGCCGGTACCGGGCAAGTCGCCAAAGCTGCCCAGGGTGTGCGAACCGGTACCGTGAATGAACACCAGCAGCGGCCCGGCCTGAGCGGCTTCGGCCAGGCGTGGGTCTTGCGCTGCATGCAGGTCCTGGTCCTTGAGCAGCCCGCCATCCCAGCGATACAGCCCGGGCTCGCCGGCCAGGCTGCGCTCGATCACCGCCATCAGGGTCTTGGCGCTTTTGCGTGCAGCCCAATCGATGATCGGGGTGCCAATCACCCCGGTGATCTGCTCGCGGGCCTCGGCGGTGATTGCATCGTCGCTCAGCGCCAGTTCGCTGATCTGCTGCCAGACCCAGCCCAGGGCGCCGCGACTGACATCCGCCTTGTCGCGCAAGCCGGCAAAATCCACCGCACCAGAGGTGTCGACCAGTTCCGGGCGGGTGCGCCGCAGTTGCTCAATCAGAGTGTCGGTACGGATGAAAATCGTGGTCCCGTCGGTCGCCTCCAGCGCCAGCAGGCTCTTATTGCTTGCCAGCACTTCGGCATGGGGAGCATCGCCGCTGCGGCTGGCCGGCGCCAACTGCCAGGTGCGCTTCACTTGCACATTGTCCAGCAAGCCGACGCCGGCCCCACCCGGCCCGCGACTGCCGGGCACGGTCAAGGCCTGGGGGATGGGTCCGCCAGCAGTCGCGGCATGCAACAGCGGCAGTTTCAACGCCGGTGTCGGCGGGCTTTGCTCATCGATAGGTTTCATTCCCGCAGTCTCCACGGCAATGGGGTCGGCACGCGGCGTCAGGTCAGGATTTGCCAGTGACGCGCCGTGCGGCTGCCGAACAGCTGTGGATCTTGCGGCAATTGGTTAGTGGGCAGGTAAGCCGGACTGATCGCCTTGATCCAGTCCTGATAGCTGGCCGTGGCATCGAGAGTGGCCAGGGTTTTCAAGGCGTAAAAGGTGAAGGCGCCGTTGGCGCGGTTGTTGAAACGAGTGTCCCAGCTCAACTGGCTGTCAGTGCAACCGGCCAGCAACAGGTCGCCACCGCTGCGCGCTAGGCCGCCCAACAGGTGTTTGGGTCGCTGCGCGACGTTACCCAATTGGTCGGCGGGCATCCATGCCTGGGGTGGTAAAAAGCGCGCACGGGGCAGACCGGGGTCCAACTCGCTGTTGTCGCCACGGGTCACCGACCCGGAATGACAACTGTCGCTAATCAACAGGATGCGCACGCCCCGCGCACGCTGGTTGAAGATCGCCTCGATTTCGTCATCGAGCAGAGCCTGCGCCTGGCCGATGTCCCAGGGGCACAAGGCTTCATCGCGCCCGTCGGGCTCGTCCCCGCTAAGGTCAGGAACCCAAGTGCCATGCCCCGAGTAGGTGAACACCACCAAGCCACCCTCCTCAGCCTCGGCAATGGTTTGCGCCATGTTGGTGATCATGGCCAGTTTGGTGGCGGCGGCATCGATCAATGTCTTGACGACAAAGCCGCGATTGTCCAGGGCCTGCGCCCAGTCATGGGCATCGTTGACACAGCCCTTGAGATCATTCTCGGTGCCCGGGTAGTCATTGATGCCGATGCACAGCGCGAGCTTGTCCATGGGGAACTCCTGGGACGCCAAGTGTCAGGGATGACGCCAAAAGGCAAAGGCCTGGTACTGATCGTCCAGCCACCAGGCCGAGCGGCTCACGGTGTACTTGCGGTTCTTGCCACTGGCCATGGACTGTACCGGCCGCGTCACCCGACCGGCAGCGTCATGCCGGGCCTGGAACTCGTCCTGCTGCGGTACCACCAGAGCGATCTGACCGGCCAGGTTTGGGTCGTTGCGCTTGGCCACGAGCAGGCAGACTTCTCCGGCGTCGGCGGCGGCCTGCAAGGTGGTCAGGTCAAGCTCGCGATACCAGCCGAACTGAGGCCCATGGTCTTCCAGCCAATCGTGCAGAGCGTTCGCGTTGAGTTCGCGCACGCTCTGGCTAAAAGCTACCGGCACGCGGTCACCACGGGCGATGCCCAGCAAGGCGCGCTCGGTCCACCATACCCGTGGCAGGTAGGCGCCGGCCAGGTTGCAATAGTCGCAGGCATAGATGTCACAACAGGTGCTGCCGGCAGTGGCTTTGTAACGGCGATGGGCGGCTGCGGCACAGTCCAGGTAATCGATGATTTTCAGCAATTGAGCCGCCCGGGCCGCGGGCTTGCTCGCCGTACGGTGTGGGCGGCGGCCTTCGCCCAATGGATAGGCCCTGCCCGTTTCGGCTGCCCGGGTGATGGCCTTGAGGTTCTGCTGCAAATGCACCGCCGGCAATGTCAGCTCTGGCAGTGGCGCTTCTACCGGGTCGAACGCGCCCCGGGAAATCGCCAGTGGCGCCAGATACCGTTCGGCCACAAACCCTTCGCGCACCGTCTGGCTGATCGGCACTCGCACCTGCACCCAGCCATCGGCGAGTTGGCTGACGATCTCGACCTTGCAACCTTGGTGAAGTGTGGCCACCCAGGTAGTCGGTGCCACACGTGGGGCCGAACGCAAGTTCAATTGCAAAGGCACCACCTGGTGGCCCGGCTTGAAATCCGAGCTTTCCATAACGGCCGGGGTGCTCAGACCCTCGGGCTCGTCGCGCAAGGCTGCCTTGGCCTTTTCCAGCAGCAGGCGGCGTTCGTCGAAGCCTTTGAGCCCGCCATTGATGGCTTCGGTGATGCGCCGGATATCGTCGGTATCGGCCAACCTGTTCAGGTGGTGGGTGTCCCAGAAATACACCGCCGATTGCGAGGCGAATTGCTGGGCGACGCGCTCGGGCGCGACCACCACATCTTCCTCAAGCCAGCTTGAAAACGCCTTGTAGTTGGACTTGCCCGTGAGCTGCATCAGCCCCCGACCGCGGTAGCGGTAGCCATCGCCGCTGGCCTCGTTGCCGTTGCCCATGCGCGAGGCATAGACGTGGTTGCCGATCATCATCGGCTTGCGCGCGTAGGTCTGGGCCATGGTCCGGGATGGAAAGTACTTGCCGAACACGTTGAGCAAGCCGTCGACCGAGTAGTTCATGTTCTCTTCTACATGCTTGAAGTGCCCGGACTCGTGGACCACCTGGGCAAGAAAATGGGCGATGCGTAACCGGGATTCGATGCCGTACCTGGCCATGGCCGCATTGAGCGGCTCCAGGTACCTGTCTACGTCGGCGCTGCTGACGCCGAGTTTGCCGAGCACATCCCCAGAGAGTTTCATGGTGGGCGCCTCAAAGACAAACATGCTCCAGCAATTTAAGTTCATGCAAAGCGGTATTTCAAGGAGCTCGCCTAGTGCAGCAGTTCAGGATTGCTGTACTAGACTTAAAATGCGCTTTTTCCAGTTGTATGCCGACAATCGGGGACTGCCTCCCCGCCGCTCGACCCTTACCGGAAGGGGAATTGTATGGCCTATGTAGGATTTCCGTTCGCACATGATCTATTTGTCAGCTATAGCCACGGAAGCGATCGAGCCGGTAAAACCTATTTCCAATCGTGGTCGGCCGGTTTTGTAGAGGCCCTCAAAGATGAGCTCAAAATAGATCGTAAACTGCGCGATACACTGGATGTCTTTCTCGACACCGATCATCGCCCCGGCCTGGGTGTTGATCCAATGTCTGCATTGACCGATCAATTGCAGGATAGTATCCGCGATTCCGCGTTGTTGATGGTTCTGATGTCCGAAGACTATTTGGCTTCGAGTTGGTGCACTAAAGAGCGCGAATGGTGGTACACCAAGCAGGAGAAACACGGTCTGCCAGTTGATGGCAGAATTGCAGTAGTGAATATCCTTCCTACGTTGGAAACCTGGCCCGCAGAATTCTTGGACAAAGGTAATAACCGATTACCAGGTTTTACCTTCCATCAAAAAATCGCCAACACCGATCGTCCCATTGGTTGGATTGGACCCGGTGAAGGCTTTAAATCCCAGTCCCAATTAGAGTTATTGAGCATTGTCAGTCAACTCATCCCAAGGCTCAATGAACTCAAAGCCCTGTTGCAAGAGCGTGAAAGTACGAAGGAGGATGCCACGCGATTAACCAACCCGGATAACAGGACCATCTATCTTCACGGTCGAGCCGACCAGATCAAAATATGGGATAAAGCCGGACTCGCTTTAACCGGTAGCGGGTATAGCGTAGTGCCGGGTGAACCTGATGCAATCAAATTCGATCCGCAAGACATAAACAAAGTACGTGAACAACGTGTGGAGCTCTTGAGTACCTGCGATGCACTGCTGCTCTTGGGCACTGCCGACGGTCGTGCGCTCGATGCCGACCTGGTTGTCGTGGGTAAACATGATCGCCAGTCAGCTCGCGCGCGCTCGAATCGTCTATTGCCTTGCGGCTTGCTCAATACCGTGGGCAGCGCAATTGCGACGCCGGTTCGCAACGCAACGGCTCGAATTTTTCAAGCGGATTGGATTGACGGGACAGAGGAAAACTGGACGCCACGAGTAGGTCAATGGCTGAAAGAAAAAAGTACACAGCTGGAACCTCGGCCATGAACGCAGACTTTGAGATGCCCCTGGAGGAAATATTCAACGTCAGTCTGCCACCTCGCCCTTACCCCGGGTTGCGCCCCTTCGAGAAGAAAGAATGGCCAATATTTTTTGGTCGTGAACGCATGGCCGATGCCATCGTCAAGGTGCTCGTTGATAAACACTTGCTGGTTGTCCATGGGGATTCTGGCTGCGGTAAAAGCTCGATAGTCCGGGCGGCGGTATTGCCAAGGCTGGAACAGGAAAATGCAAGAGCCGGCCTGCGTTGGCGAACCTGCACCGCACTACCCCGTGAAACACCCCTGCTCAACATCGCCGAGGCATTGGCGGGCCTGGATGGAACAGACCCGAATTCTCAACGGACCATCGAATTAAGACGTGCACTTAACTTTGGTCAAGACGCACCCGCCGCAATTGCCCGGATCCTCGGGGCTGACTCCAGCAATAATATATGCATTCTCATCGACCAGTTTGAAGAGCTTTTCAGCCAAGCCCGCCGCCATGGTCCGGAGGAAGCAAAACTTCTAACCCAATTTTTAATTGCAGCGCATTTGCAGCCTCAACCGGGGTTATACATAGTGTTGACCATGCGCTCGGAGTTTTTGGGGGCTTGCGCTCATTACAGTGGTTTCGCCGAAGTGGTGAATTCCACCCAGTACTTATTACCACGAATGGAGCATTGCGATTTAATCCGGGCCATTTGCGAGCCCGCAAAGTTGTACAACGGTACGACCAGTCGTGAATTGGCTGAACGATTGATCATCGATTCAGGAGGTAGCCAGGACCAACTACCACTTATCCAGCACGGCTTGATGCTGCTGCATAGATTGAATGTGCCTGATACCGAGAAAACCCCTCTGGAATTTCCGAGTTGGTACTTAGGCCTGGAGCACTATAACCAAGAACATCGACTCGCCGGGCTGTTGTCCGCCCATGCGGATGAAGTGTTTGCCCATACTCAGAAAGATCTTGGCAGCCACATCGTAGAAGACTTGTTCAGAGCACTCACCGACATTAATGCCGAAGGGCAGGCCATTCGCAGGCCGCAGACACTCAGACAACTAGTAGCCGTGACAGGCGCAGATGAGCAAAAAGTGCGAACGACTCTGGATGCATTCCGTGCCGATGGCGTATCTTTTTTAACGCCCCATGACCCCTCCCCTTTGGACGATGATGAACTGATAGATATCAGTCATGAAGCATTGATCCGCTGCTGGCACAAAATAGCAGACCCGGTGCAGGGATGGCTGTTTAAGGAATTCATGGATGGTTTGATATGGCGCACCTTATTAGTGGAAGCCGATAGTTTTGAACGAAATCCAGGCAATGTCATCGCGCCCGACATTACCGATGAACGTGTTCTTTGGTTACCGCGCCATAACAAGATTTGGGCAGAACGCTACGGCAAGGGATGGGATCGTGTAAAGCGTTTGTTAGATGCCAGTGCCGAGGCACGCGATCGCGTCAGGGAACAGAAAGCCGCTCAGGACCGTCAAAAGGTGCGATCCAAAACTATCAAATACAGTTCAGCCGCTGCCATTATCGCAATAATGGCAGGTGGATATGCCATCTATTTCATGAAAGAACTTTCAACGACTAACGTAGTACTTGAGGCACGCACCCAGCAGCTTGAAACGACAACCAAACAGTTGGAAACTTCCGACGAAAAATTGAACTCTACCTATAACAACATTGACCTCACCCTTGAAAGTGCTTTGAAAAAAAACCCAACCCTCGAAAAACCACTTCAAGAAATCAAGGCAGAACTGCAATTGCAACGCCTACAATAATGACAGGACTAAAGTAGAATGAGCCTACGCCAACGCTACCGGCACAAACCCGATCAATACATCACCGCCGTGCGCCTGGACCTCGACACCCCGGGCTTTGCCTACCGCAAATGGGGCGCCGAACAATTCTGTAAACCCGGCGACTGGCTGGTGAACAACGCCGGTGAAACCTATACCGTCGACGCCGAAGTGTTCCCCAGGACCTACCGCCAATTGGCGCCTGGCATGTACATCAAGAGCACGCCGGTGTGGGCCGAAATCGCCCGCGAAGGCGGCAGCGTACAGACCAAGGAAGGCCAATCGCATTACCAGGCCGGCGACTACGTGGTATTCAACGACGAAAAAGGGCTCGATGGCTACTGCATCAAGGCCGAGCGTTTCAATGCCATGTATGAGCTGGATGTATGAGGCTTGGTACGTAGCAACACCTTGATCTGGGTACGACCTTCCATCGATGGTCGCCTCCCCAACCTCAATTACAACAAGTACCCGATACGCACGATACATTCACCCTCAGAACGGCTACTTATGCGCTTTAACCGGTCCCTGATAATAAGGCAGCCTGTCAATCCGTGGTTCATAGGCGCCCGTGGATACACTGCGCTGGACATACGCGGCGATCTCATCCATCCGTGCAAACCAGACATCACCTTTGGCCATCATGTATTCGATCAACTTCGAAACTTCATGCCATCGTGACAACCGACCGGAAAGGAAAGGATGCCAGACGGGTACGAAGAGAGCGCCATACTCCCAGGCAGCATCGAACTCGGCCTTGAAAACTTCGACGGCGCGTTGCGGCGATTGAATCGGCATCTGAAAATCAAGGTCGATGCTGTGCATGTACTGAGGCCAGTCATCCAGCGCCCAGCTGGATGGAAGTTCCACCAGCTCTCCCGCACCCGTGCGCAACAGATAAGGCACATCATCCCCCATCAACGAGGCGTCATAACTGAAGCCTCTCTCGATCAACAAGTCAGCCGAATGCTCTGACATATTGTACAGGGGAGCCCGACAGCCCCGCGGTGCCTGGCCGGTGAATCGCTTGATGGTGTCGCAACCGCGATCGAGCCAATAAGCTTCTTCTTCGCGGGTCAGTTCGTTTGGATGCTCATGTACCTCCTGCCACAGCTAAAAGCCAGGTTTTATAGCAATGTAATTTCGCCACCTGCACCGACTCATTGCCAGGGCAATCCAAGTAAGGTTAGCTTTGCTCAGGTTTTTTTTCTGCCACCCACAACGCGGTGTAACTCTGCAGGTCAGCGACGATTTAGCGAAAGCGCTAGGGGTCGATCCGTTGAATCTCCTCACGGTGGCTTACGCCGCGGAGCACGCAGCATCCCCCAGAGAAATCCTGCAGCGCCTGGAGGCAGATCTGATCAAGATGGATCTGCTCGACGCTGCCATTTCGTTGGACGCGAGCGCCCAGGAGCAATCTGTGACAGCACAAGCTGAGGCATTGAGAGCGCGTATTCAGGAACTGAAAGCTCAAGGTCTATCCCAGGCAGAGATTGCCAGGCAGCTAGGTGTTTCGGGGGCGACGGTTAGCCGGCATCTGCGCAAGGCAGATTGACGTCTAGATAGCCATCGGTTGCCTTGGTATCAACGTCAAAGCAATGGTAGTTAAAGAAGGGACGAGGCCGTCCCCTTTGTAATCAAACGCTAATTGAGGAAGGGCTCGACGGGTACTACTACGCCAAACTTTTCAAGCTGCAAGAATTTTGATCCGACAATCTCCGCCGGTATTTTTCGCTGGAGGAGACCGAAGAAATTTTCATCATGCGTTGAAATAATTATCTGCTTTTTAAACTGAAGGCAGATACTGCGCAGCAGATCAATAGTCGAAAGAATGTTAATCGAGTCCATCGACTGGATAGGATCATCGATCATGATTACATCAATAGAGTTTCCTTTGTCATCTACTGCATGGAGCGCGCTTGCAAGAAATACGCTTAAGCTCAAAATATTGGATTGGGCAGCACTAAAGTAAAGGATTGGTGAAATCTGTACCCCATCCTCATCGCTTACCACAATATTCAGACCTGGTTTATCAACATCAAAATCAGCCTTAAACTCTACTTTTTTAAATGAAGGATGCGGATCGATTTTTCGATAAATAGAGTTAATAAGGTCTTCGTAGAAGAAATTATTAATAAACGTTTTCAGCTGCTGAATCACCGCCCCTCTTTCGGCAAATAGAATATCGTTTACTTTATTTCGCTGATCAAGCTTCAACTCTACAGCAGCCAAATCCTGTTGCAGCGACAGACGCTTAACATAGGGCTTAAATGAAATCATCAACTCAAGCAGCAGCTTGAAGCCATTAACTAAGCGTTCAAGGCTATCATTCCGCAGAAGCCGATTACTTATTCCACCCGTCATTATAGATTTAATTTTTCCCAGATCCTTCTCGCCCTTAACATCAATCAAGCCAGCAAGGCTTTCATAGAAAGCATTTATCGCTGATTGAGATCGTGCAAGATCTAGCCCCAAGCTTTCTTTTTGAGACCTAAGTAGCGAAAACTCAACCCAATTCCCATCATCTTGCATTTTCTGTTGCAGGGTGTTGCACTGGGTAGCGAGAGCCTCACTGTTTCGCCTGTGATTTTCCAACTCAGTAGTAACTTCGGCCTTCTTAAGGTCACAATAACTTCTGAGGTCTGCAGAGCTCAGTGCATTATCAGTTAAATATTTAAGCACCAAGAGATAAGCATCCAAGCCACTTCTAGTATTGTACTCTGAAACTAGAACCTGCAACTCCAAATCGTTTTCCGAAATTTTATTCTTGAGAACATCTATTTGCTCTGCCAAGCCCGTCTGGCGGAGCATCAGATCTGCCCGCTTTTCGGAGAGCTGGCGCACTTCCGCTTCAGCGCGCTGTATCAGCTCATCTTGAGTAAGATTCCATACAGATTTTTCCAACTCGCTGATTCGGTGCTCTAAAGCCTTTTTTTCTGCCTCAAAGGTAGATTTTTCGCGTTCTGCCTGATCTAGTCGACTGCTTAAATCTTTAGACTTCCCTTGAAGGCTAGTAAGTTGCAGAATATGTACTTCCGCCGCGCCCCGAGCAATATCATCAATTTCACTCAATAGCTTTTCTTTACGCAACCTAGAGAGCGCAAGCTTATCTGTGTTCTCTTGACTCAATGCAGACAACAGATGCTGGCCTTTGACTTTATCCAGCAGTTCATCAGCTGACTCATGATTTGCGCTGCATAAAGGGCAAACATGAGACGGCCATGCATTAAGATACTCAATCCCTGTAGCAATAAGCCGTTCGTGCACCCCCATCTGATCAGTCAGCGCTTTCTGGGTCGTATGTACCGTTTGCTCAAACGCCTTGATAGTATCGAGCTCACTAAAGCACCGCGTCAACCTATCGATCTTATCTTGATCTATAAGGGACAAACCTAAGGGATCAAACAAGAGAAAGTCCGAAGTAACCTTAAGCGCAGAAACTTTTTTAATTTCTTCCGCCAAATCACTTAATTTTGACTTGTCTAGGCGAACTGCAATTTCTTTTTCCGCTATATGCTGCCCAAGAAACTCGACTCGCGCGCGATGAACCGACATTTCAGAATAAATCGGGCCAGCATTATCAATCGAATTCCTGAGGAATAAAGCCCTTTCGTCAGACTCTTTTAGCTCTTTCTTTAAATCCTCTGCAGATTTAGCCAGGCCCAGTAACTGAGAAGAACTGCCCGAACGCGCCTCGCCTAATGATTTCTGTCTTGTAGCAATCTCACCTAGACGCGCTTCAGTGTCGAAATATTCGTTTAAGTTTTCACTGATCGAAACAATTTTTCCAAGGCGGTCATTTGTCTGCTGAAGATCAGACTTGCACTTATTATACCCATCTAGCAGCAGCTGGTAATTATCAGCATCAATCACCCCTTGCGAAAGACGCGCAGAAGCATCCTTCTTCTCCTCAATAAATTTTCTTTGGAGCTCCACATCGACCGTCTTAAAAACTCTATCCGAGAGTGTTTCTATCGTCCGAGCATTTGACTCCAGCTCCACAGTGAGTTCATGCTGCCTTGAGACGAGACTCGAACTTAGTGCATGCTCACTCTGAGAAGAAAAACCTTCATCAGCCAGAGTGATATTTTCACCGAGATCATTGAGTTTTGAGGCCTCTGCGTTGAAACGCTCAAATATGGAAAGATCTACTGGCTGCTCGAGCTCCGCGATGAGCTCCTCGCGCTGGTTATTAAGATTAATTAGCTCAGCACTGTTATCAGCCATAAGCACTGTTAGCTCTTTACGAGCAATTTCGGCTTGACCACCGAAACTTTCCATAAATTTCTCATATCTCTGTTGCGGCTTTGCTTCTCTAAGAAACCTGTCAATCTCATCTTGGCTCAAAATCACTCGCCGGAAATAATCATTCTCCCGATCTTCAGTGTTTCCAATTCGCAAATCTCGCCCATTAGATCTGACAGTAGGAAGCGTTCGGGAAAATGGCTTAGGCCTGGTTGTATCAACTACAACCCTGGTAGCCATCTTTTTATCGGCATACTTATTCCTAAGTATCTTTTGCCCAACCTTATCATATTTCGTAATACGAGCGGCGCTCTCGTAATTAGCCTTATTATACTCACCCCCAAGCCGCTCCAGATGGTTGGTTACAGCCCACTCAACCGCATCATAAAACGAGCTTTTACCAAAACCATTTGGCGCGAATATAGCTACAAAGTCAGAAGGAACATCACCCGCATTGGTAAAATCAAAAGTCCCTTCAGATTTCAACTTATAAGCGCGAAACGCTTCGATCTCAACTTTTTTGATTTTCATCTTTATTCAGAAATTCTATAATGTTATTAATCATAGAGGCGCGCTTTTCTTTGGACTCAACCTTCTGATCCAACGGTGCGCCACGCACAAATTCTTCTAGGGAAAGCAAAGCTTCTCTTGGCTCATTTACGCGCGAATCAAGTGTCAAATCGGAGCCTAGCAGTTGCTTTTCCAGCTCAACAGCCAACTGATCGGGCGTAGGCATTTCAGAATAACCATCTAGCACTACTTTACGAGCAGAAAATTTATTATTTTCAATTTCATACTTTTGCCACAGCGACACTTTCTGAGTCGTAACGTAGGCTAAATACAAGTTCCATGATGCCAAATTCCCTTTCGGCTGATAATGAACAGAAACAAAACCTTGAATCGCGCGCCAGTGCTTGATGATATCTGATGCGCGCTCACACAAGCAGGCTATGCAAGAAATGTATGACAGAGAGTCATCCGATCGAAACATATGAAACTCAATGCCGTCACACTGAGCACTGAGAAAACCAAGATCGTACTCTTTAAGTAATAATTTCATTCAGCCTTTCCCTAAAATATTGCAACTGCTGCCTACCTGGGAATTTTTTTGGATATTCATCTTCTTGTTCAATGACACAACTACTACGCAACCCTTCCAAATGGGCCAGCTTAAAGCTCGCGTATAGTTCACCCTCTACATTATCAATAGCTAACGGGCCTTGATTGGGCACTACAGAAATATTACTTATTACGCCTTCAAGCCTGAATTTCGGTGGGAACGGTTTTGCTGCTATGTCAGGTGAGGCAACAATGAGGGTCCCGTTTCTGTCCAGAAGCTTACGTGCAATTTTTAGAACTTCTTCCAGACGACCAATCCAATTCGAGGTATCACTCGTGTACAGCAATCGACGCCGCTTCTCAATACCTTCAATATACCTTCCATCAGTCACACCAACATTATCCATTAGCGCGGATATGACAACAAACTCTAAATAAGCAACCCACAACGCTCGTACTTCTAGCTCGCCAGCGTGCTTAGGATCCAGCAGCAATTGAGTCTTATACTTTTTCATGATTTCGTAGGGAGGAGGCAAACCATTTGAAATCAGCGAATCTGCAATATTGATCAATGAAGCCTTAAGGTCTTGAACGTTTCGCTGCTCAACCACATTGAACTCAAAGATCATCTCTCGCACTCTAGAGAAGCATTCAAGGTGAGCGGGAATCATCGGAGCACTTGAGTGCGCAGCGACTATTTCATTAAACCTTGCAAGGCTATGACACTCTACACGACCAAATTGATTCCCCCTTCGTGTAGCCTCCATTTTAAACTCAACACCTACAAGGTATGGATAACCATTATCAACATGGTATACCCCGCCACCAGAGATCCCCTTGAGAATGTCTACGCCTGGAATACCATCCACAGTAAATACTACTAGCTCATCAGCCACACTAGTCGAATGGCCATCCCATTGCTTTACAGGTTCTGCACTTTTTCTTTCTGTTTCGGGAAAGCCAACCACTGTCAAATTAGCCCTGTGTGGCAAATCTGAAGCAGCCCAAGATCTTTGCGCAACATCGGCTTGGTGAGCGACCTTTAACACCGCGCAGTCTAGGGGCTTTTTCCTACCAACTTTTGGAGAAGGTAGCACCTCTAGAACTTCAATATTACGCCCTTGATGGTCGGTAACAACATTGGTGGCAGCATCTGCCTCAACTGCATGCCCAGCTGTGAGCACATAGGAATAGTCATTGGTCATCGCATTAACCAGCACTCCACTGCCACCATTCACCATGACACAATATGACCGCATGATTTCCGAGAATGTCATTTTAGAATCTGATCTCATCACCAAGCACTTCAAGACGAGAGGAAAAATCCTCAACTTCATCAGCAAAAAGTAGCTGCTCAATCACATCCTCATAATTAAACGCTGCTTTGCCACTGGTACTTTTTATAATCCGAGCAATAGTTCTTTTGTTTGGCAGGCCGTGCCTAGATCCGTCTGTGGAAATAATATATAGCGGCGAATCCAGCAACGACAAAAAATCACTACTTGTGTTGTATTGGCTTCCATGATGCGAGAGTTTCACAAGCTCCAGCTTTAACTTGTTGGTTGCACTGTAGCCACAACGCCGCAGATTACTTACGACTACCTCATCATGAGCATCTCCGAGAAAAAGCATTTTTTCCCCATCAGCTTCTAAGATGAATGCTATAGAACTACCATTGTACACGGACGAATCCGACTCAAACTTGTCATCCGCCCAAATGTCATCTAGAGAAAGGTGGTAGTCATTGTCATGCGCGGACGTCTCTCCAGAATCCTCCTCCACTGGCCATTTGTGTAAAAGCTTCTCAAGCTGCTTCCTATTAGGAGACAGAATTTTCAACTTGAACGGGCCAATTTCATATTCTTGGGGAGCCATGATAAGCGGGGCACGTTTGCACCCAAGCTTGTCGAGCAGTTTCTCAAGGTCTTGGCCTTGTTTCACGCTGGTTTCAGGCGAGTCGTCAGCCAGCATGATGTTATTTTCCGGTATTTCCGGAACATTGAAGTGTCGGGTTATTAGCCGTGATGAGTTGAACCACATAGACTTGACCATTTTTCCCAGGTAATCAGGCTCTTCGAAAGCTTTGATTAAACCGTGGATGTGATCGTCGTCAATGTGGGTAAGAATGGCCAGGTCGACGGACTGCCCTTGATCCTTCAGCTCGTCCAGAGCATCACAGAGTGCTCCCGAGTAGCGCTGCCTAGGCCCATGCTTGAAGGTCTGCGCGGTTCCCCCATCTACCAGTAGGTTAAACACACCGGAAGGCCCCTCATGGGTAACCAGGATGCAGTCTCCATGATTCGCTTTGAGGACGCGTACGATGATACCCATCAGGACTCCCTGTCACCGCCATTAGGCCGGCAAAATGCCAGTAGCATAGTTCGGAAGCAGGAAAGTACCAAGAGTCACGCTGCAAATCTATTTTGACGCCCAACGAGCGGCGGTATTTGGAGCGGGGGCTGTTCATAGCCTTGAACACATACAGAGATACGCTGTGCCAATTTTCTCCGTCATAGCTCCAATGAGAAGTTTTCAAAAAGCAACAGGTGTAAGCATTAGTTCCCTATCGTAAATCCCGTGAGCCACGGTGAGCTTGATACTCTGGCCTATTGCCTAGCTGCGGATTTCATCTGCCAGATCGTCGCCGCCTTCATAGAGGCCATCCAGGTTGGAAAACAGATCGTAAAGCCGGCATTGACGTTGAGCGACCACGTCGAGGCGACCGTTGAGAATGCTTGCCTGACCAGATTTGTATCGAGCTTGCTCTGCGGGGTATCAAGAGCATAACCGTAGAGTTCGATCTTCTGAATGCTGGCATCCATTGCGTGTCACCGTTCCAGGGTTGCGGATAGCAGTAAGGGTGTAGTGCAACCTCATCAAAGGTGAAGCACGCCCTTCGGCAACAGTGGCACAGGCCACTGCATACTACCTGCCGTTTTCGACAGTGACTAAAGTCGCTAACCGACTCCTTAGCCTACTCCTCGACCTCCCTGGAACCTCGCCCGGAGAACCTGTCAGAAAGGAACTAAGGGCTTTGTCGCAGCACCAAACAATGGATGTCTAGGAGCAATCATCACAGCAGTTGGTCGCCAGTATCGGGGGCTGACGAGCAGCACGATGCCTCCTCAAAGCACACGACACTCTCTGCAGCTCGCTGCGCCGCCTAACCGTCCGTTATCGGCGGATTCTGTTGAAAACAGTCGGCCATGTTTTCCGCAACTTAAAAGTACACGTCCGAGATTGAAATCTTTACTTTCAGCAGAGGTTTCCCGACGCAGATGTCACGAGCAGTGTGTAAAAAATGCGTTTTCACCGGTCAATGATCAGGCAGTTTTGGATGACCGACTTTTTCAACAGAATCGGCCAATTGCTGCCTATCGCGAACGATCGCAATTGGCCGTTCATGAATGCTTCAACGTACATTCAAACAGGGGCGATCAGGCTTCGGCCCCCTTGCTGAGAGCTCGCTGCTACTGCGGCTTAAGCAGGAAGTGTCCGAGCGCTGGAGCCGATATCAAGGCACCACGTATGCTTTGGGGTATCGTGAATGTCGTGGTTGCCATCAGCCTCTGGTGGGTGTGGGCTACCGAAAGGGGAAAGCCGAAGCCCTTGACCGATGATTTCGGCAGCGCGGTTGACCTGTGCCCGCGTGGCGATGGGCGAAATATCCGCCGCCGCTTCGGGCACGCCCTGAATCAAACCGTTGTCCTGGTTCGGGAAGAAGCCCTTGGGGGATACCGACGCACAGTACCGCCGTCGCCGCCAGCGTGGCGATGGCCACGGCCAGGGTGATGCATTGATGGTCAGCACCCAATCCAGGCTGCGCCGATATCCATTATGCTGACCATCGAAAACCCGCTCCCAAACCCGGACAAAGCGCCCTTCCTCCTGGTCGGAATGGGGTTTGAACAGCCTAGTGCAGTGTAATTTCGCAGGCGTGGCCGCACACGGCTCGCAAGTAAGATCACTGCCTGAGGTGTCGACCAAAAATAGATATCGAGGGTAATCCTGAATCTTGTAACCCTCATTTTTGCACTGTAAACCTCGGTAGTTTACAAGTCATAAAGGTGGTTTACACGAAGCAGTATCACCACCACTAAGACCTTGGAGAAGCTGGTTTTGCGGCGCGAAGAAGCGGTTGGGCCTCACTGGCCGAGCGTATACCCCCCTAAAACAATCAGTTCTGGACGTGCATTTATTCCTTCAGGGGTCTTGTTGCCTTCTTGCCTCGAGGAGAGCTTCACGAACTTCCCCCTGACGATTTTTACAATTACCATCTCAAGCAACAAAGCTCCACCTGAAAAAGCCATGAAGCAGTCCGTGATAAAGGCGTAAACTCATTGAGTTTCTCAGACTACGATGAAGCATCGTTCTTTTGATTGCCTGTAAGTAAAAAAAACCGTCGAGAGCGGATCTTGGTTGGGGGCAATTTTCATTGCTTCGCGGTGGGATCCAGTGGCGTCTGACCTTCTGCCTTCTCCACCCGGCGAAACTCAGCCTTGATCGCTCTGACCGCCCCAACCAACGGTACAAAATAGAGTCGTGGGGCTTCTTTCGCAGCTCGAATGAATTCTGAAAAAAATGTCGTTTTCATGACAGTAACTCCTCGCTACCTGAAACCGAAAATCCGTTTACGTATAGCAATCCCGTTCGTAAGCGGCAAGCGAAACCTGATGATCCATCGTCCCGCTCTGACAGCTTCAAAACCTCACCTAGCTTAGTTCCCGCCAAGACGACATTCGAGCTTTTCGCACAATCTAGTCCGTAAGCCGTTCATTTGCCACGGTCATGCTTGTCTCTTATTTTATTGAACCGATAACGTTCGACCATTCGAGCACCAACACTTGTTCTATTAATCTTTTCGATGGCTTGCTCATCAAAAGATAGCAAACTAATAGTCCCGCCAAGCGGCCAGGTATTTTCGATAAAATCATCGACCGTCCTGCATTTGTAAGCAAAGTACCAACTGCTATAGCCCAACGCATGTGCCAACATTTCGTACATAGCCCCGCACTTAATTTTGGAGCCCGATACGCTGGCGATTTTGCGTAATCTTTTATTGGTGATTCTGCACCGATTTAAAAAAAGTCCAGGACTCAGTGCAATCAAAACAAACCGATCGGCCAAACGATCGTCGCGAAATACGTAATTTGCATCCGGGTACCACCCATGAAGATTGTTGGCAGCCAGAAATGATTCAAAATGCTCACCCAGATGCACTACAGCCGCACGCGCTGTGAGTTGTTTGGGAACGCCCTGAGGCGGTAGCTCAATAATTGTTGCCATCGCTTTTCACTCCTTACGAGTTGGGTTCGAAACAGTTCATCCGCGACCGCACCGGTCTCCCCTCAATGGCCAACCATTCTCAGCTCACCACGTGTGGCAGCTTGTCACTGGACGGCCAGCAAGTTATGTCTAAACCCTGTCATGGGCATGCATCTCTAGCCTTCCGACAGGTCAGAGGGGCGCCGTCGGAACGCTCAACGGGCCCAATCGCCAAACGGCACATCCGCTTCGATATAGCGCATCGCCGACTGCACATCGCGCCAACCGACATACTCCATCAACGCCTTGCTGCTCCACTGATTGCGACTGGCCCAGGTGGCAAAACCGCGGCGCAGCGAATGCGCGGTGTAACCCTCGCCAGCTTCACCGCTGCGCACAAACGCCAGACGCAAAATACGCGAGAGGCTGTTCGGATTGACCCGTTCCTCCGCTAAATGGCCCCAACGGTCGATGGCGCGAAACACTGGCCCGTGGTGGAGGCCACTGACGAAGAGCCACTGCTGGTAGGCGTCCACTGGGCATAATCGCTTCAGTGCCGGGAGCACCAGGGTGCGGCCGCGATGGTCGCGATCGGTTTTGCTGCTGGTGAGGAAAATCTCCAGCGCTTGCCCTTCACGCAACTGGATATGCTCGATACGCAATCGGCACAATTCGTCGCCCCGCAGCGCACGCCAAAAACCCATCAGGATCAACGCCTGGTCCCGCGCCGCACGCAGTCGCACCGCCCTTTGTTCAGAGGTCAACTGCAGGTTCAAGCCCTCAATGCACGCTTCCAGCCTCTGTAACTGCAGCGCTTCAGCCTGCTTGATCGGTTGCGGATGCAGCGCCTGAATGCCGCGCAGGACATCACGCACCCGCGACGCTTTGGTCGGGTCATCGAAGCCGTACTGCTGGTGCCATTGGGCCAATGCCGCCAGGTGCGTACGCAAGGTGTTGCTGGACAACTGCGCGCCATAGGCTGCCAGGTAACGCACGATGTTTTCACTGGAGGCCGGCAGCACCCCGCCCCACTCCGCTTCAAAGTGTTCAATGGCCTGTGCGTAACGACGCTGGGTGCTCTCGCGTCGCGCCGCCTGTAAGTACCGCTCCGAATCGCTCACGAGACCTCCCGCATACCGCCTTTCCGGAGCTCTGCACCGATTAAGGCTTGTCACGTTCAAGAATTCAGCATTCTCGAACGCCAGTCCGTCCGAATTCCTGCCGTCCTAAAGGCAGGGTTACAGCTGTAATTGCATACTCCGTAAACCAGTACGAAATCGTCGGAGTCAGGCCATGGCACGCGGTGGCATCAACAAGGCCGTGGTGCAAATCGCCCGCGAAGCGCTGCTCGCCCGCGGCCAGCACCCCAGCATCGACGCCGTGCGCGTGGAGCTGGGCAACACCGGTTCGAAGAGCACCATTCAGCGCTACCTGAAGGAACTCGGCGCCCGAGAGCAGGCGCTGCCGCCTACCCCCGACGAGGAACTGCACAGCTTTGTCGCCGGTTTAAGTGCTCGCCTCACGGTGCTTGCCGAACAGGCGGTCGCCGAGGATCGCCAGCGCCTGCAGCGGGATCGTTCGGCGTATGAGCAGCAGCGGCTGCAGCACCAGGCGCAAATCGATCACCTGCAGAGCGCTTACGCCGGCCTCGATCGTGAGCTGCAGGCGCTGCGTGAGCACGAACGAACACTCCAGGAGCAACTGCGCCAAGCGGACGGCGAATGCCAACGTTTGGGCCAGCTGCAACACGACCTGAACCAGCTGTTGATCGAACGGGCGGCGCACCTCCAGTCATTGGAGGACAAGCACCGCCAAGCGCGCGAGGCTCTGAAGCACTTTCGCCAAGAGCATCTGACCCAGCGTGAGCAGGAAACCCAGCGTCACGACGCGCAAGTGCAGCAGTTGCAACACGAGTTGCGTGCACTGCGTATCAGTCTTTCGGACAAGCAAGAAGAACTCGCCCGCCTATTCCAGGACAACGAACGGCTGGTCGGTGAACTACGCCACCAGGGCCAGCAAGCTCGCCAACGTGAACGTGCGCTGCAGCAGTTGCGACAACAAAACCAGGATGCGGAAGTCCGCGAGCACAGCGCGCAGGCGCGGGTCCAAGCGTTGACCACCGAACACGCCGGCCTGCGCGAACGGGTCAAGCGTCAGGTGCTCACGGAACGGCAGAGCCGTCGCGAACTGCGGTTCCAGCGGCAACAGATCGCGCGCTTGCAGGACTTGCTCAGCCACTCGGCACCACCACCCTTGACCACCGCCGACAGCTAGCTTTGCTCCCAGGCCGCCCCTAGCTGAAGCCCGCTGCGACGGGCGCAGGTTCGGTCGCTGATGCAGCGGAAACGTCGGGCCATTCACCCATCGCAAAACGATCACGTCGGTGGCCCTTAAGTGCAGCCTCCACCCACTTAGCCTGCCGCGTTGACCGCTCAAAGGGCGCTGACGGACCGACTAGCGCCGAGGCGTTCTGCCGCTGCCATGCTTCGTCCGGCCAGCAATACTGAACAACGGTACAGGCGTAGAGGTCCCAACCGGATATCCAGCCGCGATAGCGCAGCCAGTCAGCGTAGCGGTTGAGTTCCATATAGGCCTGCTCAAAGGCAGCGGAGTCGGACGGCCAATCATCAATGAGCTCAAACAAACCGCGCCTATACAATTCATTGAGCAACTCGTACAGCGGCTGACGGACGAAGCATCCTGGTTCAGTCATACACACCAGGAGCAGGTAATTCAGAAAATGTGTGCGCAACCAATTACGGTGGGATTTGAACTGTCTGGCGGTCGAACCCAATAGAGCGAGGACAAACCCCAAGTTGCGCCAGTCGGGGCAGACACACAGGCGACGCATCAGGACGGGACCAAGCGCCGGAAGCCGGTATCCGTTCCCCAAGTAGAGGGTTTGTGCCAGATGATCGGTGTGGCGCCGCATATCCCAGAGCCGGCTCAGGACGTCCCACAACGGGTCACTCATCACGGGCTGCAAAGTTGGAAAGTCCACCAGCAGTTCGTTCAAACAGATCTTATGAAGCTCACTGCCTGTCAGTAACCGCCGCCACTTGTTGTTACGGTTCGGGTTTATCCGTGAATGATGCTGGTGTGTCCATGCGCAGCCACATCGCTCCAATGCGGGTCCGTCGTGCCGACATCCAAAGCAATTACACAGACTGTGAGCAACTACGCGGCCTCTCAGTTGGCCGACTAGTGATGAACCAGGCATGGCACCTCACCCTTTTCCGCTTCAAACACCTGCAGTGAAGCACACTGCTGGCCAACGAGCGCGCGCGCCCCGGCGAACATCACAACATGCGTTGATAAAATGGCGTCAAAACCAGCCGCCTCAAGGGGATAGTTCGACAAATTTTAGGACGTAGATCTGCGGTCAAGAGTGGTGTTGAATAATGTTAACAACGCAAAAAATCAGCAAACTTCTGTCACGTGCTGAGAGCGCCACCATCATGAGCACCATACTTGATCGGTATCGTTTGCGAAGAGAAGCGACTGCACGTCGCGCCAGTGCAGAATGGGCTTTTAGCTCGCGTCGCCTGCTGCCCTTGGCGATCTCTCCGCTCTCATCAATCACTCAACCTGAGCGCGACGAAGCGCTTCGGCACCACGCCTTTCCTTTACGAACGACGCTGTCGCTGTCCAACCTCCATCACTGCCCCTATCCGTCTCCACAGGCCAGTACGCCCCCCAACCTGAATTTGTTTCGCCGGGATAATTGGCTGTTCGCGGGGGATTTTTCTCGCGATCCCAAACATAGCTTGTTCAGTTACCTGCTGGGCGCGCTTGGGATGAAGGTCTGCGTCGAACCGCTGTCGACATGGACACCCGACATCCATGTCGACGAACCTATGGGTGGGCTTATGCAAATCGTAATACTGTCCGATACACGGACACGCCTTGTACTCGGGGCACACCTTTGCGCTGGGTATGCGATCTGCGAGTGGGTAATTGGTAGGGTCGAAGCCTTGGCGGATCATCCCATTAGACGGCCTGGCCGAACTCGCGCCGGCATCAACAATTACCCTCGGAACGAGCAGACTTCCCCCCCAACGAACCAGCGGTCAAGTGCTGGATCACATAAGCTGAAAGGGCTGCGTCCCTTCGCTCCTAAGCATGTCGGTGAACCTCTTCGCTATTGCCTGGACAATGGCCCCGAGCTCGACATGTCCGCTCTTTACTTGAGGGCCTTGGCGGTGAGTGATGTGGACCAACCATCGCTAACACTCTCGGAGCCCAATCAATGGTTACTCGATATGATCGGCAAGCGCCAAATACGGGCTATACGCTAGAACCGAGCAAACCGTTGGTGTTTGGAAAACCCCGCAAACTGGTGACCTTCGTTGCCTCGCGCAAGAACCAGGTCTACATAGGCTGCGAGACCTTACTGGAGGCTGATTTTTGCATTCATCTGGAATATCAAGCAGCTATCGCCGCCTACCAATCGCAGCCCTTCACCATCTGCTTCACCGAGTCGAAAACCCGCTATACCCCTGACTTTCTTGCAACACTGGTGGACGGTAACCAGGTTGTGTACGAGGTGAAAAGCTGCGCGGGTGCTCGCAATCGAAAATGGCAAATACGGCGTGCCGTACTTGAGCAACTGTTTAGCCGAAACGGTTTAGGGTTCGAATGCGTTGAAGAGCGTCAGTTTTGCCATCCTGTCCAGATCCAAAACCTTCGCACGCTATACCATTTGGGCTACAACGGCAGCCTCGCCAGCGTGCCGTATATGCTTCGCCTACTGCGCGAACAAACACAAAGAAGTGCGTCGATCAGTTTTTTGCTGAAACAGGGAGTTCCGCAGGCTGATATCACCTGTGCGCTGTTTCATCAACGGCTGCATTGCAATCTGCAGCGCCCGCTGAACTTACTCAGCCGCGTGTGGTGAATGTGATGAACACTCTGGAGCTCAATGTCGGAGAGCATTACCAATATTGCGGTTCCGATTACCAGGTGGTCGCGGCCCAAGGCAATCGCTATCAGCTGCGCTCGCTGAAATTCAGCAAGCAAATCGTGATTCAGTCGTATGAGCGCCTGGTGCGCGCCTGGCGGAATGGCACCTTGGTCAAAACCCAGGAGGCACCGTTTGCTCCGCGGGTGGACCTGATCGTCGACGCATTGAATGCACGCCAGCAGAACATCATGGCTCAACGGCTGGCTTATGTACTACCCGTGTTGGAGCGCTGGGGCGGCCGTCTGCCTCGCCAGCCGGTGCTGACTTTGCTCTCCGAAATTGCCGCGCTGAGGGGCGAAGCGAGGCCGAGCTACGGTGCCCTTTACCTATGGATAAGAGCCTACCTGAGCATGGGCGAAAATAAGCTCGCTCTCGTCCCGCGAACCCGGAATTCGCTAACCCGGCGTGTTTTCAGGCAGCCAGAGGTTGTGCAAGAACTCATCCAACTCAATTTGGCTCAATTGTTCTTTAAGCCTACACCGTGCAAGAAGACCGACCTTATTAGTGCCATCCAATGCTCAATTAACGCCTGCAACGAAAAACGGCCTCCACACGATCAGCTTGCCTGTCCGTCGACCAGTACGCTGTACCGAATCATTACAGAATTGGACCGGTACGAGACCGACCGCCATCAGCTCGGTTACCGTCGAGCCATCAAAAGGCAAAAATGGAGTAAAAAATGTAGGCGGCCATTGGAGCTCTTCAACCTCGTCGAAGGCGATACGCATGAACTCGATGTGGAAACCGTCGATGAGAACGGCCACTTGACCGGACGCCTTTACTTGACTGCGCTGATTGAAGTGAGAAACAGGGTAATCACAGGATGGGACATCTCCTACAACCCGCCCAGCACCGAAAAGACGATGCGCGCGCTGAAACATTCACTGTTGAGTAGTAATCCCTATGGAGGACTGGCTCGCCGCTATCGTCTGGACAATGGAAGCGAATTCGCCAATGCCCGTTTGAAAAGCGTCCTTCAGGACCTTGGCAGTGACGTGACCTACTGTGAACCGGGTAATCCAGATCAAAAACCGCACATCGAAAGTTTCTTCAAGACCTGGACCACATCCATCGCCCATTGCATGCCCGGTACGACATTCTCGGGGCCAAATCCTTATGACTCCGAAGCCAATGCCACCCTCACCTTGGAGGACGTCATGAAAAATTTCGAAGATTGGCTCGCTACTGCATACCATCCAGGATTCCAAGATGGCTTGGGCAAATCACCCCAGGAAGCCTGGGACGAGGACCAGGCCAATACTCTCGCGTTCGAACGGAAAAGGTACAGCGAGGAAGACCTTAATCGCCATCTGCTGTGTGTCGCTTACGTCAAACCCAACAATGGCCGGTTGCGCTTCCAAGGACTCGCCTGGACGGGCCCAGCAGTGAGTTATCTGGCCACCCAGTATTCCGGCAAACCTAGGTCGCTGCGGCTGCTCTATGACATTTCCGAACTGGGCAAGGCCTGGGTCTGCGACCCTAATTCGCCAAGCGAACTCTTCGAAGTCATGGCGGTTGATCCCGATTATCAAAAGGGTTTGACCATGCACCTTCACGAAATGATCAAGGCCCGGCTCAGAGCCAGAAAGCAATCACCAAACTACAGTGCCGCACGCGAGGCGCGGGTTCAGATATTACGAGAACTGGCCAACGCGAAAACCAAAACTGAATGGAAAACACGGAAACGCGCGGAGGAGCGTGGCGACTTCAACGCTTGGCCGAGCTTGCCCGCCCCTTCAGTGGCTCGGGAGGATGACAGCAACAGACGTTATCAATTCCATCCTGATACCCCACCGGATTATGCGAGCGTGGTGACCAAACATGCTCGATGAATCGAAAGCTCAAGCCATGGTCGAATTCAATAAACAGACCGTGTTCTTTCCCAGCTATCAGTTCGCCTACTCCCAGCTTTCCAAAGCCGTGGAAGCCACTGAAATACGTAAAACGGCAAGCTGCGCCTTCATCATCGGGCCGTCCGGCTCCGGAAAATCTCGTCTGTGCGAGCTGTTCACCGATACCTTTAATCCGCCGTATATAGAGTGCGATAAAGACGGCATATTCAAAATTATAACCGCGCTCTACTGCATCGTGCCCGCTCCGGTGACGATCAAGGGGATTTGCACCACGTTACTCAAAGCGCTGGGTGTTTACCCGCCGCACGGCGACGTGCATGCGCTTAACGAACTACTCCTAGATCGTCTAAAAAAATGCCGGGTCAGAGTCATAATCTTGGACGAAATCCAGCGCTTGTTGAAACCGGAAGCGGAGAAATCACGCGGCGTGACCTTGGATTGGCTGGTAACACTACTGAGCAAGAGTGAGATCCCCATCATGCTGGCAGGCACAGAAGAGTGCAAACTTCTGCTTAAGGAACAGAAAAAACAAAGTTTTTCACCGTTCATCAGAAGATATTGCTACGTCGCGTATCTGGAGCATTTCAAGTTCAGCGAGCTCGAAACCTCTGAGTACTACATGACGCTTAAGGTTCTTGATCAGCAGTTATTTAAGCTAATGAAGTTCGAAGGCGATGTTCATCTCCACGATCTGATGATCATGGCGCCGCTTTACGTTGCGAGCGTAGGAAGCCTGGAATACCTTCGACAAATCGTGCACGAAGCGGTTATCTGTGCCTTAACCCGTAACTCAACTACTCTCACCCGCCAGGACTTCTTCGAGGCCTGCCAATGCCTGAATCTCCCCAAACAGCTCAGTGAGACAACCAATCCATTCACTTTGACGCTGAGTGAGTGTCTAGCGTTGATAACGGCGTACACCAATGAACAAGCTAATCTTCGTACCAATTCCGCTCGCTGAAGAAAGCCCATACAGCTTGATCAGACGGGTGACACTGTTTCATGGATTTCACACGATTGGTCAATTCAGTAGCCACTGCGTGGGTGAATCAGCTGTACAACACATTGCAGTAACCCAGTCATCAGCGATCGCTCAATTTTTAGCAGAAGAGGCGGGGACCTATGCCCCCGCAGTACTCAGTGGATTTTACAAAACTGTAAACCGCGCCCAGACGATGAATTTGTTGGTCAGCGGAATTGAAATACCTAGCATTTATCTAAGGTTACGTTCTTTTGTGTACTGTGACGGCTGTTTAGAAGAGGGCTGGCAACGCCAAATTCAAGACATAAAACTTGCAGAATTTTGCCCATATCACCAGAAAAAATACTTGGCGCACTGCCCCGCATGCGGTGGAGATTTTAAGTGGTGGCATGCTCTACATGGCAAATGTCACTACTGTGGGGTTGTCCTTAAGTGTACTCCCTGCACTGCCCAGGACTGCAGGCATGAACAATATCTTGTACAGAGTTTGAAGACCCACGATCAAGCTTACCTTGACAAGGTTATGAGAATTGCTCGCAATTTGGGAAGTGTTATGCAAAAAAAACCTACCGCCCCCGAGGCCAGCCGCTGCCAGATTAATGAAGCAGCTATGCTCATTGCGAATAATGATGCGCACGGAATTCTGCAACACCTATCAGCGTTACATAGCATATATCCCGATATCGATAAGTCTTGGATAGCCGCCCGTTTCTCAGGTTTCAAGAGCCCTGAAGTGAATGAAGCTATAAATGCCTTCATGAAAAGGACATCGTTTTCTCAGGACAGCATCCAGAGCGATACACCTTTTCTATTAACGGCCGGACAAGCCAGACGAAAAATGCAGGCGGAGGGCTTACGCTTCGCCAGCATAAGCCGGATATGCCAAAGCGTTAACGCAACGAGAAAATTCTTTACCAATGATGACATTTTTGCATTATCTCTAGCGCTTGAAGAATATCACGCCAAGAGTGCTGGACGTTTACCCATCGCACAGTCAGAGATGTGGACTACCAAAGAGGTCGCAAGGCGGCTAAATGTAAAACCGAACGTCGTACAAACTTATTCCAGAGATGGTTTATTGCCATTCTATTGCGGCAAGAAGGGCAGGAAATTTTTTCTTCCAGCTGACGTGGATTGCCTACTCGATCGACTCCAACCTCCGCACTACATTGCAGCAACCTGTGGCGTTAAAGTCATAAAAATTCGCAAAGCCATTCTCGAATCGCAAGTTGAACCCAGCTACAATGCCGAACTCCACTGGTCATACTGGCTATTTACCTCAGAAGACATCCAGTCAATCAAGCTAACGTTGGCACACAAAAAATCACGAGCCACGGAAGCGTTTCCGCTAATTTTACCAAACCTCCCAGCTGATCCCGTTTTTTTCGCAAAATTCCTGAGCTATGCGCAGACCGCGAAATCACTTCGAATTGAAAAAGCAGCCGTTCATGAGCTCATAAAGTGGCATTACTTGAAACACTGTTACATATCCGTGAAAAAAATCTACATTCCTAAAACGGAAATACAAAAATTCAAACAAAAATACTTAAATAGCAAAACCACAAGCAAAATTCTGAAAATCTCTGTAAACCGCCTGGCCGATGTGCTGCAGTTTTTTGGCATCCAGCCACTAATCTTTCCCGCCACAACACAATCCCGAACCACTGCCATCTATAGAAAAAAAGAAATTTCAAAGTTTGCCATTCACCTAAGCACAGAAAAACCTACGGAAAATCAAAATTACCTGAGCATTACTATAGCCGCTAAACGTGCACAAGTTTCCGAACACACCCTTAGAGCCCTGGCCTATCGCAATGTACTCTCTCACGTAGCGGGTAAGTCATCGTTTTATTTTCGGCCCAGCGTTCTGGATCTGTTTCGGAAGAAATTTTCGATTATTGAAACAATGCTGGCCCCAATGGGCTTTCCGTTAAGACCAACCCCTAGACTTATCGAGAAGCTGTACAAATATGACACCAAAAAAATACCACCCAGGACCAATACGGCGGAATTCTATCGAAGCAGCGCCGACATACTCTCGTATCTAAATTCAGAGACACCAATTGATCCCCCTATTTTAACCAAAATAAAAAGAGCGGCACATTTTTTCCGCCCTAAGGTACCAACTCTCCCGCCCGATTGCATATTGCTCAGCGTTGCCCTTGAACAATTCCGAATCAGCTACAACGATTTTTATGACACGTTTTTAAAGAAAGGCTTTGTGTCACTAATCAGACATGAGAGGGAAAAATACCTAAACAGAAAAGATTTTGATAAGTGCCAACACATCCTCGCTTCGCACATCACCTGCGCAATGGCCGACAGATTGGTTTTCAACAACTCCGGAACTAGTCGATGCTTGATTAGAAGAAGCATTCTGATAGGAGAACACCTATCCAATTTTATCGCCAAACCATTAATACAGCGGGACATGATATCGCATTACCTTATCAACCACCCCGTAAGTTCTTATCTCAAACTCAAATAATCACAAGCGCATTTAATACTCAATCGAGCAGGGTGTCACTACCCTCTCCCAACATCACATCGATCTCCAACCACGACACTTCTTCAAGCCGTTCGCACCCGATCTCTGCTCGCCACGCCCCCTGCCACTTTTAAACTTTACCTACATAGGACTAACTCGGTCACTGGGCAGTATTAAGCCGTGAACCTCCTACGGCCACCCGACAGCACTTTCACTCGTATAAGTTTTCGCCTAACAATATTCATCAGTATTATTTTTCTTGAAAACATGCATTTCAAGGCTTCATGAATTTCGCACCAACCACGGTCAGCCATATCAACCTGAACAGAAATTGATCGGGAAGACCTCAGTGAACTGATGAGTGCGATCAAAGCAGTTTTATCTGGTTACAACTACTTCCCCAGTCAAGCGTTGAACCCTGTTCGTCGTGACGACGCGCGCTGGGCCGACCTGGAATTGTTCAAATCCGTCAATGATCGAGAACTGATGGTATTACAACTTTTCGCCCAGGGTCGTACAAACAAAGAAATTGCCAAGGGCATGTTTCTCAGCAACAAGACGGTCAGCACTTATAAAAAACGACTGATGCAGAAACTCAAGGCCAAATCCCTGGTTGAACTCATCGATATGGCAAAACGTAACGCGTTAGTGTGAGAAACAGGATGCCCAGCCGTTTCAAGGATTGTCTGATACTCATGGCCGCGGGTTTATGCCTGAGCACTTCAGTACTCGCGGCTCAGACAGCCAGCGAACACTACACCCTGCTCAGTCGTTCAACGGCCGGGCACATGGAAGTCCAACTGGATACCTCACAACGACAATGGGTCAAAGACAAACGTGAATTGATCCTGGGTACATCGGCCCCGGATTATCCTCCTTTCGACCTGACCCTCAGCGGCCACGACTATGAAGGTTTCACCGCCGATTACGCAGGCATCCTCGGCCAGGCCATAGGGTTGCCGGTCAAGGTTCAGCGCTTCGCCTCCCGAGGGGCCGCTATCGAGGCGCTGGAAAAAGGCCAGGTCGACATGCTTGGCACCGCCAATGGGTTCGAGGCCGACAATGCCGACATTGCCCTGTCCACGCCTTATGCGGTGGATCAACCGGTACTGGTGACACGAGAAGGAGAAACCAGATCGCTGACCGATGGACTTGCCGGCATGCGGCTCAGCATGGTGTATCACTATCTGCCTCTGGACGAAGTCAGGGCGCTGTATCCGAAGGCAATCATCACCTCTTACCCGTCCTACCAGAATGCAATCAATGCGGTTGCCTTCGACCAGGCCGACGTTTTTCTCGGCGACACCATTTCAACCCACTACATGATCAACAAGGGGTATTTGAACAACATACGCATGGCCAACTTCGGTAAACACGAAGCCCATGGTTTCAGCTTTGCCGTGCAGAAGGACAATCCGCATCTGCTCGCGATCATCAACGCAGTCCTCAAGGCCATCCCCACCAGCGAGCGAGAAAACATCGCCAAACGCTGGAGTGCCGGCAGCGACATTCTTCTCACCGATCACAAGCTGCAACTCAGCCACCGTGAAGAGCGCTGGCTGGCACAACATCCAGTCGTGCGCGTCGTGGTCAATGAAGCGTTTGCACCACTGACGTTTTTCGACAGCGACGGCAACTTTCGGGGCGTCACGGCTGATCTGCTCGAGCTGATCAGATTGCGCACCGGTTTGCGTTTCGACATCCAGCGTAGCCGAAGCGATGACGAGATGATCGAGCAGATCGCTAACCATCAGGCCGACCTGATCGCCGCCCTGCTCCCCAGCGTTCAACGTGAAACGACGTTGAGCTTCAGCCGTCCCTATCTGGAAAACTCCTTTGTGCTGCTGACGCGCAAAGCGGCCGACAGCCCGACAAACCTCACGCAATTGCAGGATAAACGCCTGGCCATCGCCCAAGGCAACCCACTGGTGGATTACCTGCGCAGCGAGTTTCCGCGGATCAACCTGGTTGAAACCCCGGACACGTTCAGTGCCGTTGAGTTGCTCGCCGAGGGCCAGGCAGAAGGTGCGGTGAACTCACTGGTGATCGCCAACTACTTCATTTCATCGCGGATCTTCGAACAGACACTTCAGATCAGCACCACCATCGGTACCCGACAGGCAGCGTTTTCCCTGGCGACCGGGCGCGACGCCAAGGAACTGAATGCCATCCTCGACAAGGCACTGCTGAGCATCGCCCCCGAAGAGCTGGGCATCATCAACAACCGCTGGCGCGGCTATTCAGCAGCCTCGCAAAGTACCTGGCGCAACTATCATCGCGTGTTCTATCAGATCGTTATAGGCGCCGGCGTGTTGCTGCTGATATCCGTTGCCTGGAACGCCTATATGAGGCGCCAGATCAAACAGCGGCAGGCGGCCGAGCGCGCATTGAACGATCAACTGGAATTCATGCGATCGCTGGTCAATGGCACGCCTCATCCCATTTACGTGCGTGATCGCCAAGGATTGCTGCAAAGCTGCAACGACAGTTACCTGAAAACCTTCTGCGCGAAACGCGAAGACATCATCGGTAAAGGCGTCATACAGGGCACCCTCGGCAACCTCTTCGAAGCACGGGAATATCAGGCGGACTACCAGCGCGTCATGGCCGAGGGAACGCCGCTGATTCTCGACCGTCCGTTGCACATCGAAGACCGCAAGCTGACGATCTATCACTGGATTCTTCCCTATCGCGACTCGAGCGGTGACGTGCAGGGCATCATTGGCGGCTGGATCGACATCAGCGAACGCCGGCAACTGTTCGATGAACTACGGGCCGCGAAGGAACAAGCCGATGCCGCCAACCGAGCTAAAAGCACCTTTCTGGCGACCATGAGCCATGAGATCCGCACGCCCATGAATGCAATCATCGGCATGCTCGAACTGACGCTCAAACGTATCGATCACAGTCATCCGGATCGCCCCGCCATTGACGTCGCGTACCACTCGGCGAAAGACCTGCTGGAACTGATCGGGGACATTCTTGATATTGCGCGCATCGAATCCGGGCGTCTGAACCTGAGCCCGGAGCGCGTCAATCTGGCCGAAACCGTAGCCTCGGTGGTGCGGATTTTCGATGGGCTGGCCCGGCAGAAAAATCTCGGACTGCAACTGGAGTTCAGCCCTGCCAAACCGACCACCGATGTCGTGTTGGACCCGATGCGCTTCAAGCAGGTGCTGTCCAATCTGATCAGCAATTCCATCAAGTTCACGCAACAGGGCCAGGTCAGGATCAGCGTCGAGTTGCAGTCGACCGACGAGCCCGACCGGGTCCAGTTGCAGTTACTGGTGGAAGACAGTGGCGCAGGAATCAGCGAGCAGGATCAACAGCGGTTGTTCGAGCCTTTCGTCCAGGCCGATAACTCCGGCCAGTTAGCCAGAGGCGGTGCGGGGCTGGGCCTGGTGATCAGTCGCAATCTGTGCGAAATGATGGGCGGCAGCCTGCAATTGAACAGTCAGTCGGGCGTCGGCACGCAGGTCCGCATTTCGCTGAACCTGGCCACCCTGCCGACGGAACGGATGCCGGAATCTGTCGAGCCGCAAATCCAGCCAAGCACTACCCCCTTGAACGTGCTGGTGGTCGATGATCATCCAGCCAATCGCTTGCTCATGTGTCAGCAACTGGAGTTTCTGGGGCATCGGTTCAACGTCGCAGCGGATGGCAAGGCGGGGTTCGAAGCCTGGAAGAGTCAGCCGTTCGACCTGGTGATTGCCGATTGCAACATGCCGATCATGAATGGATATGAGCTGGCCAGGGCCATTCGCCAACATGAACAGCACCTGCAACGCCCTCCCTGTACCGTTCTGGGTTTCACCGCGAACGCACAGCCGGAGGAAAGACAACGCTGCAAACTGGCCGGGATGGACGATTGCCTGTTCAAACCCCTCAGCCTGACGGCCTTGAGCCAGTGGGTCGAAGGCATCACGCCGACGGTCCGCGCGCCGGCCTTCAGCCTGGAGGGGCTGCACCTGTTGACCGGTGGCAACCCGACACTGAACCAGCGATTGTTGACCGAACTGCTGAACAGCACTCGCCTGGATCGCAAAGCGCTGCTGGCATTATCCGAGTCAAAGGACCGGCAATCACTCCTCGACATTGCCCACAAAATCAAGGGCGCGGCCCGAATCGTCCAGGCCTGCCGGCTGATCGACAGCTGCGAGGCGCTCGAACAGGCCTGCAATAACAGGTTCCACCACGATGAAGTGGCCGATTGCAGCAAGGCCATGGAGCGCGCCATGCTCGAACTGGAGCAATCATTGCAACAACAGATGGCACGCCATGACAAAAGCACAATGAAGGAGCATTAACTATGCTTGGGGGCTGAGCAGTGTGTTAATCATCATGGAGAAAGCTGCAATGCCCAGCCCACTGCGCCCGGATCAACGCCGGTTTCCTTTGCACATCCATATCAGCGTGATGTTCACCTTCCTGTTGTTACTGACCGGGGTGGTACTGGGTATTTTCAACTATCAGCAAACCACCCAGATCATCCTTTCCAGCAGCGAAAAACTCTTCAACCGCATTGAGCAGGATGTCCGTCTGGGCCTGCATCGCACCTATCAGCCGATTCGTCATCTGCTCAACCTGCTGGCGGACAACCCGGCGACCCAGGCGCCCGACCTTGAGCAACGCCTGGCGTTGCTCAAGCCCTTCAGCCAATCGCTCAAGGACAATCCCGATCTGGCCTCGCTGTACCTGGGCTACGCTAATGGCGACTTCTTCATGGTTCGCCCCCTGCGTACCGTCACCCTGAAAACACAGGTCAAGGCACCGACCACGGCGGCGTATCAGGTGTGGAGCATCGAGCACCCAGGCGGCGGCCGGATCCGCTCCCAATCATTGTTTTTCGATCAGAACCTGGCCCTTGTCAGCCGCCAGGACAACCCCGACGAGACCTACGATCCCCGTACCCGCGCCTGGTTCTCCAGCGCCCTCGGCAACCACGATCAGATCACCACCGAGCCCTACCTTTTTTTCTCCACCCACAACGTCGGCACCACACTGGCCCGGCGCAGTGGCGAGCATGCAGTGATGGGGGCCGATCTCACGCTGGCTGAACTGTCCGCGACCCTGGCCGAGCATGTGGTGACCCCCAGTACCGAAATTGTGCTGTTCGATGCCCAGGGCAATGCCATCGCTTACCCCGACAGCAGCAAACTGATCGTCGACGATCAGACCGCCCGGTTGATCAAAGCCGCCGATCTGAGCCCCACGCTCGCGGCTCTGCTCACCAGCCCCTCCGAGGTCAATCGCCTGAACACCGCGGGCCGTCAATGGATCGTGGCGCGCAGCAGCATCCAGGAGGGTGGCCCGCAGGGACTGCAACTGGCGCTACTGGTGCCGGAGGACGAATTGCTCGTCGATGCCTACCGCATACGCTGGCAAGGCGCGTTGATTACCCTGGCGACGCTGCTGTTGTGCCTGCCGATGGGTTGGCTGACCTCGAGAATCCTGGTCAAACCCTTGCGCGCCCTGGTGCAGGAAGCCGATGCGATTCGCAGTTTCGATTTCAACTTTCCGGCCTCCCGTCGCTCGCCGGTGCTTGAAGTCGACCAACTGAGCGTGTCGATGGCGCGCATGAAAGACACCCTGGCGAGTTTTTTCCAGATCACCGACAGCCTGAGCGCCGAGACCCGTTTTGCCCCGCTGCTGCAACGGGTGTTGTTTGAAACCGTGAAGATCGGCCAGGCCCAGGCCGGCCTGCTCTATCTGCGAGAAAGTGACGACGATCGCGTGGAGCCTCATGCGCTGGTCATCCATGGCAACTCACAAGCGTTGCCGTCATTCGCCATTCAAGGACACACGCCTCAGGATCCGCAGAGCCCTCAATGGATGCAGAAATTGTCGAACGCCGACAATGTCGTCACCAGCCTGGGGTTCGAAGAGGCGGGAGATTTGCAGAAGGTTTTGCTCGCACTGGAGTGCCCACGGGTTCATCTGATCGGCATCCGGCTGCACAATCGTCATAACGAAACCGTCGGCCTGCTGATCCTGCTGCTGACAGACAGCGGCACGCAGGAAGACCTGGAAAAACTTCGTCCGGACCGCATCGCGTTTCTCCAGGCAGTTTCCGGTGCAGCCGCCGTGAGTATCGAAAGTCAGCGCCTGCAAGCCAAACAGAAACAGCTGCTGGACTCTTTTATTCAACTGCTGGCTGGCGCGATCGATGCCAAGAGTCCCTATACCGGCGGTCATTGCCAACGGGTGCCGGCACTGACGCTGATGCTGGCGCAGGCGGCCGCAGCCAGTCAGGCCCCGGCCTTCAGCAGGTATCAGCCCACCGACAATGAGTGGGAAGCCTTGCACATCGCTGCCTGGCTACATGATTGCGGCAAGATCACCACACCTGAATACGTGGTCGACAAAGCCACGAAGCTTGAGACCCTGAACGACCGCATCCACGAAATCCGCACACGATTCGAAGTGCTCAAGCGTGATGCCTGGATCAACTATTGGCAGGCCGTCGCCCTAGGGGGTGACGAGCAGCCTCTGGCGCAATTACGCCATGCGAACCTGGCGGCGCTGGATGATGATTTCGCGTTCATTGCCCGCTGCAATCTTGGCAGCGAGGCCATGGCCGAGGCCGATCTGCAACGCCTGAACACCATCGCTCAACGCACCTGGACCCGAACCCTGGACGATCGACTAGGGGTTTCGTGGGAAGAGAACCGTCGTCAGGCACGGACCCCGCCGCCAACTCTGCCGGTCAGCGAGCCGCTGCTGGCGGATAAACCCGAACACCTGATCGAACGCGCCGACAGTGAACTGATTCCGGCCGACAATCCGTGGGGATTCAAGCTTGACGTGCCACGCTACAAGTACACCCGGGGCGAGCTCTACAACCTGAGCATCACCCGAGGCACCCTGACCCGCGAGGAGCGTTACATCATCAATCACCACATGGTGCAGACGATTCTGATGCTCAGTCACCTGCCCTTCCCCGGCCATCTCAATAACGTCGCGGAGATCGCCGGTGGCCACCACGAAAAAATGGACGGCACCGGTTATCCCAAACGCTTGAAACGCGAAGACATGAGCTTGCCGGCGCGGATGATGGCGATTGCCGATATCTTCGAAGCGCTGACCGCCGCCGACCGCCCCTACAAGAAAGCCAAGTCCTTGAGCGAAGCGCTGGGCATCATGGCCACCATGTGCCGTGACGCCCACATTGACGCTGAGTTGTTCGGGCTGTTCATCAACGACGAAGTCTACTTGCAGTACGCCAACCGTTTTCTCGACCCACGACAGATTGATGCGGTCGACCCGTCAAGCCTGTTGATCAAGGCCGGCTTGAAGGCCTGATCAGCAGTCAGTCAGACGCAGGAAAATCGCTGCCAGTTGCTCGATACCGGCCTGATCTTCAGCGGTAAATCGCGCGAGTTTAGGGCTGTCGAGGTCCAGCACACCGATCAGTCGACCGTCCTTGACCAGCGGCACCACCAGTTCACTATTCGAGGCACTGTCGCACGCGATGTGCCCGGGGAACGCATGTACATCTTCGACCCGTTGAGTCTGCAAGGTGGCTGCTGCCGCCCCGCACACACCACGACCGAATGGAATTCGTACACAGGCGATCTGCCCCTGAAACGGGCCAAGCACCAGTTCTTCGTTGCGATTAAGGTAGAAACCGGCCCAGTTCAGGTCATCGAGCTGGTTGAACAGAAACGCCGAAAATTGTGCGGCGTTGGCGATAAAATCACGCTCGTCTGCCAGCAGTGATTCCAGCTGCGCCCACAGCATGCCGTAGCCCTCCAGGCCCTGGCCGCTCTTTTGTAAATCGATCATGCCTTGTGCTCCAACAGCTTCAGCCCGACCCAATAGCGGGCAAATTGATACGCGCAACGTCCGTTGCGATTGCCCCGACCCGTGGCCCAGCGCACTGCGAGGATGTCCAGCTCTTCGTCACGCTGCCACTCAAGGCCGGCCTTGTCGGCCAATTGGCCGATCCAATGCTCGACGACGTTAAGGAAATGCTCCTGGGTAAACGGATAGAACGACAGCCACAGGCCAAAACGGTCCGACAGCGCGATCTTGTCTTCCACCGCCTCACTGGGATGGAGTTCGCCATCGACCCTTTTCCAGTTCTCGTTATCGCTTTCCTTTTCCGGCACCAGATGGCGACGGTTGGAGGTGGCGTACAGCAGAACGTTATCTGGCGCCTGTTCGAGCGAACCATCGAGCACGCTCTTGAGCACGCGGTAATCGCCCTCGCCCGACTCGAACGACAGGTCATCGCAAAACAGCACAAAACGTTGAGGCAACTTGGCGATCTGCTCGACCACGCGTGGCAAGTCCGCCAGGTGATCGCGTTCGATCTCGATCAGCCGCAGGCCACTTTTGGCGTGTTCCGACAGCAAGGCACGCACCAGCGACGATTTACCAGTGCCACGCGAGCCCCAGAGCAAAGCATGGTTGGCCGGCATGCCGTCGAGGAACTGTCGGGTGTTGCGGCCCAGTTGCTCCAGTTGCCGGTCAACGCCAATCAAGTCGGACAAACGCGTGTCCAGGCTGACTTGCAGCGGCAACAGAAAACCGCTGCGCCCCTCGCGCTGCCAGCGTGCGGCCAGGCAATGCGTCCAGTCGATGGTTTGCCGAGGCGCGGGAAGCAGCGGCTCGATACGGGCCAGAACGGCATCGGCGCGTTCAAGAAAAGCATTCAATCGGGAATCCACGTCTTCTCCTCGGGCACGTTCACGGTAATGATGGCGGTACAACGACGAAACACAGCGCCTACACCCCCTATGGGTGTTTTGCGAGAACATCGGTATCCATTGATGATCGACTATGCTTGAGCAGCGAAGGGAAACGGAAGTGGTTCAACATCCCATGGATATCAAGTTCAGCCACCGGCTGTCGTACAAACAGGCCAGGATTACGGTGCTGGCCGGCTTCATTCTGGGCACGCTGCTCAGCCTGCTGCAAATAGGCATCGATTATGCCAGCGAAGACGCCTCCATCAACCGCGAAATACTGTCCTTGCTGGAAATCAGCCATAACCCCGCATCTCGCATCGCCTACAACATCGATGCCGAACTCGCTCAGGAACTGGCCCTGGGTCTGTTGCGTTCCCCGGCAATCATCGGCGCGCAATTGACTGACAATAACAATACCGTGCTGGCCAGCGTCAAACGTCCGGGCCTGGAAAACAATGACCGGATGATCAGCGACTTCCTGTTCGGCGCCAACCGGCAGTTCGCAGACCGCCTTTACCTCGACCACTTGCCGGACGAATCCCTTGGGACCTTGCAACTGGAAGTCGATACCTACACCTTCGGCAGTCGTTTCCTGCGCCGGGCCGAAGTGACCCTGCTCAATGGCTTCGCGCGCAGCCTGATTCTCACGGGCATTCTGCTGGCGCTGTTTTATGTGATGCTGACCAAACCGCTGGTGCGGGTTATCCGCGAACTCAGTGGCCGTGATCCGCGCAGCGCGGAACCGACGTCGCTGGAGTGTCCGATGGGGCATGAAAACGATGAAATCGGAGTCTTGGTCAAGGTCGCCAATCAGCAGTTTGAAAACATCGCCACCGAAATCCAGCAACGGCGAAACGCCGAAAACCGCCTGACCGACTACCTCTCGCAACTGGAAAACATCGTCTCGGCCCGCACCGCGGAACTCAAGGCGATCAATTCCCGCCTCAGCCAATCGAACGAGGAGCTGGAGGTCGCTCGCAGCACTGCCCTGGACATGGCCGAAGCGCGTTCGGTATTCCTGGCCAACATGAGTCATGAAATCCGCACGCCCCTCAACGGTCTGCTGGGCATGATCGCGCTCTCGCTGGACGGCCCGCTCAATGCCGAGCAGCAGCAACAGCTGTCCATCGCCCATGACTCGGGCAAAGTGCTGGTGGAACTGCTCAACGATATTCTCGACCTGTCGAAGTTCGATGCCGGCCAGCTCGAACTCGAACACATTCCGTTCGACCTTGGTTCGCTAATCGAAGACACCGCCAACCTGCTGTCCCAGAACGCCGCGCCCAGTGTCGAGCTGGCATGCCTGATCGACCCGCAATTTCCCGCTCTGGTGCTCGGTGATCCGACCCGGGTCCGGCAGATCGTCAGCAACTTGTTGTCCAACGCTCTCAAATTCACCCGTTTCGGACGGGTCGATGTGCGTCTTTCAACGTTCGAAGACGGTGTGCGAATCGAAGTCTGCGACACTGGCATCGGTATCGCCCAGGATGCGCAGGTCAAAATCTTCCAGCCCTTCACCCAGGCCGGTGCCGGTATTACCCGGCAATTTGGCGGCACCGGGTTGGGCCTGGCGCTGACTTATAGCCTCTGCGAAGCCATGCAAGGGCGTCTGACGATCAGCTCGGAAGCGGGCTTCGGCAGCCAGTTCTGCGCCGACCTGCCCCTGCCCTGCCATACCCGGGCCATTTCCCCGGCCGCACTGCGGGGCAACATCGTCGCGATCACCGCCGCCAGCAGCGGTCTGGCGGAACTGCTGCACAGTCTGCTGCCCAGCTGGGGCCTCGACTATCAGCAGCGTTCCATCGATGACCGGTTGATCGGGCTGAAGCCGGATGTGCTGATCACCGACTGCCCCGAATGCCTGTTTGGCCTGCGCCCTACCTTCACCGCGCCGATTCTGCTGGTGACCGCCTACGGCAGTTTCCTGCCCAGCGACCAAGTCAACGCCCTCGCGCCCTTGCAGCAACAGGCGCGACCTCTGGCGCGCAATGCGCTTTACCAGACATTGCGGCGGATCTTGCAGCCGGAACTCACCACCATCAACGGAGCGCGGATCGAAGCCATCTCACCCCTGCGACGCGGACGCATCCTGCTGGTGGAGGACAATCCGGTCAATCAGTTGGTGGCCAAAGGCATGCTCGGAAAACTCGGTTGCGAGGTGAGCGTCGCGGCCCACGGCGGCGAAGCGCTGGATCAGCTTGAGCAGAGCGAATTCGATCTGGTGCTCATGGACTGCAACATGCCGGTGATGGATGGCTATGAAGCCAGTCGGCAGATTCGTCGCAGCGGGCGCTGGCCACAGCTGCCCATCGTCGCCCTGACCGCCAACGCCATGTCCGAAGAGCGCGAACGCTGCCGTGCGGCGGGCATGAGTGACTACCTGGCCAAACCTTTCCGCCGGGAAGAACTGGCTGCTTTGCTCGACTTGTGGATACCTACTACGACAGCGCTTTGATTTGCCCCAGCAGGTGATCGAGGCCATCGCGCAGATCATTCAGGCGATCCAGATCGACGCCGCTATCACATAACAGCCGGGCCTTGAGTGGCCCGACCTGATCGCGCAAAGCCTTGCCGGCGGGCGACAGGCTCAAGTGCACCTCACGCTCATCGCGCGCCGAACGCTGACGCTGCACCAGTTGCAGTTGCTCAAGGCGCTTGAGCAGAGGCGTCAAGGTTCCGGAATCCAGCGCCAGGCGCTCACCCAAGGCCTTGACCGTCGGCTGCTCCGGCGCCGTCTCCTGCCATTCCCACAGCACCAGCATCGCCAGATATTGCGGGTAGGTCAGGCCCAACTGATCGAGCATAGGCTTGTAGGCACGGATCACCGCCCGCGATGCGGCATACAGCTTGAAGCAGAGCTGACTGTCGAGCTTCAGTGAATCAACTGACAACGTATTCATTTGAGCAGGGCTTCGATCTCGCGGCTCAGGTCCTGCGGCTTGGTCGCCGGAGCAAAGCGCTTGACCAACTTGCCATCCTTGCCGATCAGGAACTTGGTGAAGTTCCACTTGATGCCCTGGGATCCCAGCACGCCCGGTGCGCGTTTTTTCAGCTGAACGAACAGTGGATGGGCGCCGGCACCATTGACTTCGATCTTCTTGAACAGCGGGAAGCTCACCCCGTAGTTCAACTCGCAGAACTCGGAAATCGCCCCCTCGTTGCCCGGCTCTTGCTTGCCGAACTGATTGCAGGGAAAGCCGAGCACCACCAGGCCTTGATCCTTGTAGGTCTGCCACAACTCTTCGAGACCTTTGTATTGCGGGGTGAACCCGCATTTACTGGCGGTGTTGACCACCAGCACCGCTTTGCCGGCGAAATCGGCCAGGGTCTTTTGCTCGCCCTTGATGGTGGTACAAGGAATGCTCAACAGGTTGTCGCTCATGGCACGAACTCCGAGTGGAAGAACAAAGACCAAACATAGCGAGCAATTGAATTGTGTGCAATTTAATAAATCAATAGACACCCGCATGCGATTCTCATCGTAGGAGCTGCCGAAGACTGCGATCTTTTGATCTTGATCTTTTCGAGACGGCTGAAAATCAAAAGATCGCAGCCTTCGGCAGCTCCTACATGTGCACATTACATTTGCGAGATCAGCAGAGGCAGATTATTCGCGGGGAACGAGGTCCAGGCACACAGAGTTGATGCAATAACGCAGGCCGGTGGGCGGCGGACCGTCCGGGAACACATGCCCAAGGTGCGCATCGCACTTGGCGCAGACCACTTCGGTGCGGATCATGCCGTGGCTGACATCACGGATCTCGACCATCGCGCTCTTGCCGATCGGTGCGTAGAAGCTCGGCCAGCCGCAGCCGGAATCGAATTTGGTCTTGGAGTCGAACAGCGGCGCATCACAGCAGATGCAGTGGTAAACACCGTCGACCTTGCTGTCGTTGTACTTACCGGAGAACGGCCGCTCGGTGCCCTTGAGGCGGCAAACGTTGTACTGCTCCGGATCGAGCATGGCCCGCCATTCTTCCAGGGTTTTTTCCAACTTTTCCATGATCACACCTCAGCAGCTGAAAAAGCCCGATCTGTACCTTTTCCACGGATCGGGCGGCACGTATGATTGCGCCTCGTCAAACGCCAGTCTGGCAGCCAGACCACGCGCATTCAAACGGATTATGAGTGCCGCCACTCAAGGCGTCAGGCCTGTGTGAATACGCAGGATTCCCAGTACGGTCGTTCATACGCCGCCTGGATCGTTCATTTTCGGGAACACATCGCCATGCAGGTCAGCAAATCGAACAAGCTCGCCAACGTCTGCTACGACATTCGCGGCCCAGTGCTCAAGCACGCCAAACGCCTGGAAGAGGAAGGCCATCGCATCCTCAAGCTGAACATCGGCAACCCGGCGCCCTTTGGTTTCGAAGCGCCGGATGAAATCCTTCAGGACGTGATCCGCAACCTGCCGACCGCCCAGGGCTACAGCGACTCCAAGGGCCTGTTCAGCGCCCGCAAGGCCGTGATGCAGTACTACCAGCAAAAGCAGGTGGAAGGCGTCGGCATCGAAGACATCTACCTGGGCAACGGCGTTTCCGAGCTGATCGTGATGTCGATGCAGGCCCTGCTCAACAACGGCGACGAAGTGCTGGTGCCGGCTCCCGACTATCCGCTGTGGACTGCCGCAGTCAGCCTGTCGGGCGGCAACCCGGTGCATTATCTGTGCGACGAGCAGGCCAACTGGTGGCCGGACCTGGCCGACATCAAGGCCAAGATCACGCCGAACACCAAGGCGCTGGTGATCATCAACCCGAACAACCCGACCGGTGCGGTGTACTCGAAGGAAGTACTGCTGGGCATGCTGGAACTGGCCCGTCAGCACAATCTGGTGGTGTTCTCCGACGAGATCTACGACAAGATCCTGTACGACGACGCCGTGCACATCTGCACCGCCTCGCTGGCGCCGGACTTGCTGTGCCTGACCTTCAACGGTCTGTCCAAGTCCTATCGCGTGGCCGGTTTCCGCTCCGGCTGGGTCGTCATTTCCGGTCCGAAACATCATGCCCAAAGCTACATCGAAGGCATCGACATGCTGGCCAACATGCGCCTATGTGCCAACGTGCCGAGCCAGCACGCCATTCAGACCGCGCTGGGCGGCTATCAAAGCATCAACGATCTGGTGCTGCCGCAAGGGCGTCTGCTGGAACAGCGCAATCGTACCTGGGAGCTGCTGAACGACATTCCGGGCGTGAGCTGCGTCAAGCCGATGGGCGCACTGTATGCATTCCCGCGGATCGACCCGAAAGTCTGCCCGATCCACAACGACGAGAAATTCGTGCTCGACCTGCTGCTCTCGGAGAAACTGCTGGTGGTACAAGGCACGGCCTTCAACTGGCCATGGCCGGACCACTTCCGTGTGGTCACCCTGCCACGACTCGACGACCTGGATCAGGCGATTGGCCGGATCGGTAACTTCCTCAAATCCTATCGCCAGTAAGTGGCCTGTCACCGTGCGACGCGGGTCAAAGTCGCACGGTGATTAATTCAGCAACACATCTGTGCACCCTACCCTGTATCGTTGTTTCAAGCGCTGACGGACGACACGTTTCATGCCCGCGCCTAACAACGGCGGGGGCCTGCGACGCTAATTAGCTGACAACCGTTTCCCATGCCGACGTCGGAAATGCCCTTCAAGCCGCTAGACTGTTGCTGTAGGACACAGTTTGAAATAGTCACTCGGTTGAATAGCCCGGTGCAGCACCTTATATACCCCGCAGTACGCTACATCTTTAGCACGAGGAGATTTCTACAACCATGATGCGCATTTTGCTGTTTTTGGCCACTAACCTGGCGGTCGTGCTGATTGCCAGCATCACCCTGAGCCTTTTCGGCTTCAACGGGTTCATGGCGGCCAATGGGGTTGATCTCAACCTCAATCAGCTGCTGATTTTCTGTGCGGTCTTTGGTTTCGCCGGTTCCCTGTTCTCGCTGTTCATCTCCAAGTGGATGGCGAAAATGAGCACCAGCACCCAGATCATCAGCCAGCCGCGCACCCGGCACGAGCAATGGCTGCTGCAAACTGTCGAGCAATTGTCCCGCGAAGCCGGGATCAAGATGCCCGAAGTCGGGATTTTCCCGGCCTATGAAGCCAACGCCTTCGCCACCGGCTGGAACAAGAACGATGCACTGGTCGCGGTCAGCCAGGGCTTGCTCGAGCGTTTCTCGCCGGATGAAGTGAAAGCCGTTCTGGCCCACGAAATCGGCCACGTGGCCAATGGCGACATGGTCACCCTGGCGCTGATCCAGGGCGTGGTGAACACCTTCGTGATGTTCTTCGCCCGGATTATCGGTAACTTTGTCGACAAGGTGATCTTCAAGAACGAAGAAGGCCAAGGTATCGCCTATTACGTAGCGACCATCTTCGCTGAACTGGTCCTGGGCATCCTGGCCAGCGCCATCGTCATGTGGTTCTCGCGCAAACGCGAATTCCGTGCCGACGATGCCGGTGCACGCCTGGCCGGTACCAGCGCAATGATCGGTGCCCTGCAGCGTCTGCGTGCAGAACAAGGGCTGCCGGTGCACATGCCAGACACGCTGAATGCCTTTGGCATCAATGGTGGCCTCAAACAAGGGTTCGCCCGTATGTTCATGAGCCACCCGCCGCTGGAAGAGCGCATTGACGCATTGCGTCGTCGGGGCTGACGGCTCCGCACCAAAAGAAAAGGCCCGCAGCGATGATGCGGGCCTTTTTTTGTCTGCTTGAATGTGTGGTGCTCGCGATGGGGCCGGTACAACCACTACAAATCTATCGGCTGGAAACCCGATACACCCGCTCCTCAAGCCGCGTGACACCGGCCTCAAGAAACTTCCAGCTCTCGCCAAGGACGTCCTGGTCCTCCAGAATCTTCAGCGCCCACACATCGCCGAACAACCGCTGCACTTCATCATCCAGCACCGCAAACGGCGGCCCGTCCATCTGTGCCTGATCGTAATCCAGGGTAATCAACAGCCCCAGAGAATCCTTCGGCAAAATGCGAATCAAATGAGCCGCGTATTGCTCACGCATTGCCGACGGCAGGGCAATCAACGCCGCGCGGTCGTACAGCCCGCTGCAATCGGCCACATCGCCTGCCGTCAACTCAAAGAAATCGCCACACCACAATTCGATTGAACCGGCACGGTAGACCTTGAAAGGCCCCTGTTCACTAATGTCCGGGTCAAATTGATGCTCACTGAAGAAATCCTCAACGGCCTTTTCCGACAGCTCAATCCCCAAGACCTCATGACCTTGGTGCGCCAGCCACAACAGATCCAGACTTTTCCCACACAGCGGCACCAGCACACGAGCGCCCTCTTCCAGGCCCAACGCTGGCCAAAAACGTTGCAGATGTGGATTCACTTCCGGCAGATGAAAGCCGATCTGATTCGACGCCCATCGTTTGTGCCAAAACTCCGGCTGCATAATTAACCCCGAAAAATTCGATCAAAAGACCCTAAAACTTATATTAGATTTAGATCAATGATCTGACTGAAGATGGTGACATCTTACTCTCAGGAGCTCATTCATGTTCCCCAGCCTGTATATCTCTCATGGCTCCCCGATGCTAGCCCTGGAACCGGGTGCCAGCGGGCCGGCCCTCGCGCGTCTGGCCGCCGCATTGCCAACACCTAAAGCCATCGTGATAGTTTCCGCGCACTGGGAAAGCAGCGAACTGTTGGTCAGCGGCAACCCCCAGCCTGAAACCTGGCACGACTTCGGTGGCTTTCCCCAGGCCTTGTTCGAGGTGCAATACCCGGCCCCCGGCAATCCGCAACTGGCGGCGGAGGTGGTCGAGCTGCTGAAGGCCGATGGCCTGCCGGCGCGCATCGACACCCAGCGACCGTTCGATCATGGCGTTTGGGTACCCTTGTCGTTGATGTATCCGCAAGCTGATATCCCGGTGGTGCAGGTCTCGCTGCCCACACGTGGCGGCCCTGCCCTGCAAACTCGCGTCGGCCATACCTTGGCCAGCCTGCGCGAGCACGGTGTGCTGTTGATCGGCTCCGGCAGCATCACCCACAACCTGCGGGAGCTGGACTGGCACGCCGGCCCGGAAAGCGTCGAACCCTGGGCCAAGGCGTTCCGCGACTGGATGATCGAGAAACTCGAAGCGAACGACGAAGCCGCGTTGCACGACTATCGCCAGCAAGCTCCGAATGCTGTGCGCAACCATCCGAGTGACGAACATCTGTTGCCGCTGTACTTCGCCCGTGCAGCCGGGGGTGAGTTCAGCATTGTCCATCAGGGATTCACCATGGGAGCTCTGGGCATGGATATTTATCGCTTCGGATAACGTCTGGATCAAAAGATCGCAGCCTTCGGCAGCTCCTACATCGACCGCGTTCGACGAGATTCCTGTAGGAGCTGTCGAGTGAAACGAGGCTGCGATCTTTTTCCAGGCAAAAAAAATCCCCGAACCAGTCGGGGATTTTTTATGTGCGATCAATCAGCTCAAGAGCGGATCAATCTTCGCGATAGCGACGCAGCTTCAACTGCTTACCGGCAACGCGAGTGTCCTTCAGTTTGGTCAGCAGCTTCTCCAGACCATCTTCCGGCAGCTCAACGAGGCTGAAGCTGTCACGCACCTGGATGCGACCGATGGCTTCACGTGCCAAACCGCCTTCATTCAGGATGGCGCCCAGCAGGTTCTTGGCAGCGATACCATCACGCGCACCCAGCGCGGTACGGCAACGAGCACGACCTTCGGCCAATGGAACCGGAGCACGACGCTCACGATCACCACGGTCCGGACGATCACCGGAACGCTCTGGACGATCGCCACGCGGTGCGTTGTTCGGCACCAGTGGACGTTCTTTCTCGATTGCGGCCAGGGTCAGCGCCTGAGCGTTGGTTGCCTTGCGCAGCAGAGCAGCGGCCAGTGCACGCGGGGTGCAACCGATGTCGGCGGTCAGGCGATCCAGCAGATCACCGTGAGTCGATTCGGCATCAGCGACCAGCGGCGACAGGCTGTTGGTCAGTTTCTTGATGCGAGCATCGAGAACCGCCTGGGCGTCCGGCAGACGAACTTCGGCAACCTTCTGACCGGTTACACGCTCGATCACTTGCAGCATGCGGCGCTCACGCGGAGTCACCAGCAGCAGTGCACGACCTTCGCGACCGGCACGGCCGGTACGGCCGATACGGTGAACGTAGGACTCAGGATCGTACGGCATATCAACGTTGAACACGTGAGTGATACGCGGAACGTCCAGACCACGAGCGGCAACGTCGGTCGCCACAACGATGTCCAGACGGCCATCCTTGAGGGATTCGATCACGCGCTCACGCTGGTTCTGAGCAATGTCACCGTTCAGCGCAGCGGCTTTGTAGCCTTTGGCTTCCAGAGCACTGGCCAGGTCCAGGGTCGCTTGCTTGGTGCGCACGAACATGATCAGAGCGTCGAAATCTTCCACTTCCAGCAGGCTCAATACAGCCGAGGTCTTCTGGTCAGCGTGAACCAACAGGTGAGCCTGTTCGATCGCGGTAACGGTCTGAGTCTTGGTCTGGATCTTCACGTGTTGCGGATCGCGCAGATGGCGTTCGGCAATGGCACGGATCGACTGCGGCAGGGTGGCCGAGAACAATACGGTCTGACGGGTTGCAGGCAGGGCCTTGAAGATAACTTCGAGGTCGTCCATGAAACCCAGTTTGAGCATTTCATCAGCTTCGTCGAGAACCAGGTGGTTCACGGTAGCCAGGACTTTTTCGTCACGACGCAGGTGGTCGCACAGACGGCCCGGCGTGGCGACAACAATCTGTGCGCCATTACGGATTGCTTTCAGTTGTGGGCCCATAGGCGCGCCGCCGTAAACGGCCACAACGGTAACGCCCGGCATTTGCTTGGCGTAGGTTTCGAAAGCGGTTGCTACTTGCAGCGCCAACTCACGGGTTGGCGCCAGGATCAGGGCTTGCGGCTCGCGCTTTGCAGGATCGATGCGGTGCAGGATCGGCAGGGCGAACGCGGCGGTTTTACCCGTACCGGTTTGCGCCTGACCAATCATGTCGTGACCGGCCATGATGATCGGGATCGATTGCTGCTGAATAGCCGAAGGTTCTTCGTAGCCGGTCGCAATGACAGCTGCAAGAATATTCGGATTAAGATTAAAAGCGGCGAAGCCGCCGGTTTCCTGGGTCATGGGTCTGCCTCTAAGTGCATCCGCAAAGACCCATGCTCCAAAGCTGCGCATGCCGTGTAAGACTCAAGAGTCGCCCTGGCTGCTTTGTCGGCGGGGATTTGCGAAAACGAATGAATGAAAAAGATTCGTCAAGGAAGAGTCCGCTATGCGGACGTGCAGCCGAAGCTGGCTTCGGGGAATTGCGCTACCTAAACGCGGCCCGGTTAAAGGCCGGCGCGCACTATACCGGAATTCGCCCGAAAAGGGAGCTTTTTTTATCGGAAAAAACCGGCGCATACCGTTGTGTCACGGGCTTTGCGGATAATTGTGCGACGGTCTATTTTGCAAAGGCCCGGCCCTGCTGACGATGGCGCTAAAACGGTTCACTCTAGCGACGCAGCCCCTTCGGTCTGACACCCCTTCCCCACCCGAGGAAATGTCCCATGAATCAGCCCAGTCCCAGTCGTGTAACCCGTGAACGACACGGTCATGTCCTGATGATCGGTCTGGATCGGGTGGCCAAACGTAATGCCTTCGACCTCGACCTGCTCAACGAACTCAGTCTGGCCTATGGTGAGTTCGAGGCCGACAGCGAGGCGCGGGTGGCGGTGGTGTTCGGCCATGGCGAGCATTTTACTGCCGGGCTTGATCTGGTCAGCGCCGGCGCCGCCCTGGCCGAAGGCTGGCAGGCGCCGCCCGGTGGCTGCGACCCATGGGGCGTGCTCGCAGGCCCTCGGGTCAGCAAACCAGTGATTGTCGCTGCGCAAGGCTACTGCCTGACCGTTGGCATCGAGCTGATGCTGGCCGCCGACATCAACCTGTGCGCCAGCAATACCCGTTTTGCCCAGAAGGAAGTGCAGCGCGGAATCTTCCCGTTTGGCGGCGCGACCTTGCGCCTGCATCAGGTCGCCGGCTGGGGCAATGCCATGCGCTGGCTGCTGACTGGCGATGAGTTCGATGCTCATGACGCCTTGCATCTGGGGTTGGTGCAGGAGGTCATGGCCAGCGAGGATTTGTTGCCGCGGGCCATTGAATTGGCGGAGCGGATTGCCCGACAGGCACCGCTGGGGGTTCAGGCGACGTTGATGTCTGCCCGGCAGGCGCGCTATGAAGGTGAAATGACGGCAGCTCAGGCCTTGCCGGCGCTGGTGAAGAAACTGCTGAACAGCGAGGATGCCAAGGAGGGTGTGCGGTCGATGATCGAGAAGCGGCCGGGAGTCTTCAAAGGGGTTTGAGGGATGTATTGACCGTGGTGGCCTCATCGCGAGCAGGCTCGCTCCCACATTTGAAATGCATTCCCCTGTGGGAGCGAGCCTGCTCGCGATGAGGCCATCACAGGCGACGACATCACGTCGCCGGCCGAATCGCCTTGATCAACGACTGCAACGAATACCCCAATCGAGGCGCCAGGCCTTCAGCGCGTGCGATCAGTCCATCCATGTCCAGTTCCTGATCCAGCTCCGATGGCACGATCAGAATCACGTTGCCCTCTTTGACTGGCAACTCCCAGTAATGTCGGTGATAGAGGCCGCGCAACAACGCCGCCCCCAGCGGCCGACCATCGTCGGTGGCCCACTGGTTGATCACCAGCCAGCCACCCGGGTTCAGCCGTTTCTGACAGTTTTCCAGAAAACCCCAAGCCAGATGCCCGACACCCGGCCCGACATCGGTATACAGGTCGACGAAAATCAGATCGGCCGGTTCAGCCGTTTCGAGTAGTTCCAAGGCATCGCCGACGCGGATGTACAGGCGCGGATCGTCATCCAGCCCGAGGTATTCGATGGCCAGGCGCGGTACATCCGGGCGCAGCTCGATGGCTTCGACGTCTTCCAGCGGCAGGAACTTGAGGCAAGCCTGGGTCAGCGTGCCGGCGCCGAGCCCGAGGAACAGCGCGCTTTCCGGCAGTTCGTGGCACAGCGCGCCAATCAGCATCGCCCGGGTGTAATCGTACTCGAGCCAGCTCGGGTCAGCGGTGAACACACAGCTCTGTTCGATGGCATCACCGAACTCCAGGAAACGGTAATCGGCCACTTCCAGCACGCGAATCACGCCGAACTCATCCTGTACCTCGGCGAGCAGATGCTCGACGCGCTCCTCAGTCATTTCGTCTCCTGATCGTCACCGGGATCCGGCAACGTAATAAGACCGCGTGGGTGGCGCGGCAAAGGCGCGATTGTCCGCGAAGCGACGGGAACAGGTCACGCACTAATTGCTGATAACATAACCGTCCGAGCGTAAAACACTAGAGACTGCAATGAGCCAACCCTGGAGCCCTGACAGCTGGCGCGCCCTGCCGATCCAGCAACAACCTCAATACCCCGACGCGGCGCATTTGCTGCACGTCGAGCAAACCCTGGCGAGCTATCCGCCGCTGGTGTTTGCCGGTGAAGCCCGGGAGTTGCGTCGTCAGTTTGCCGAAGTGACCCAGGGCCGGGCGTTTCTGTTGCAGGGCGGTGACTGCGCCGAAAGCTTCGCCGAATTCTCCGCCGCGAAAATTCGTGACACGTTTAAAGTGTTGCTGCAAATGGCGATCGTCATGACCTTCGCCGCCGGTTGCCCGGTGGTCAAGGTCGGACGCATGGCTGGCCAGTTCGCCAAACCCCGTTCGGCCAACGATGAAACCATCAACGGCGTGACGCTGCCGGCTTACCGTGGCGATATCGTCAACGGCATCGGTTTCGACGAAAAAAGCCGTGTACCGGACCCGGATCGTCTGCTGCAGTCTTACCACCAGTCCACCGCGACCCTGAACCTGCTGCGTGCCTTTGCCCAGGGCGGCTTTGCCGACCTGCATCAGGTGCACAAGTGGAACCTGGACTTCATCGCCAACTCGGCGCTGGCCGAGAAGTACAGCCACCTGGCCGACCGCATTGATGAAACCCTGGCCTTCATGCGCGCCTGCGGCATGGACAGCTCGCCGCAACTGCGCGAAACCAGTTTCTTCACCGCCCACGAAGCGCTGCTGCTGAACTACGAAGAAGCCTTCGTGCGTCGCGACAGCCTGACCAACGACTACTACGATTGCTCGGCCCACATGCTGTGGATCGGCGACCGTACCCGTCAACTGGACGGTGCGCATGTCGAATTCCTGCGTGGGGTGCACAACCCGATCGGCGTGAAGGTCGGCCCGAGCATGAACCCTGAAGACCTGATTCGCCTGATCGATGTGCTCAACCCGGACAACGATCCGGGTCGCCTGAACCTGATTGCGCGGATGGGCGCGAACAAGGTCGGCGATCACCTGCCGCAGCTGATCCGCGCCGTGCAGCGCGAGGGCAAGCAGGTGCTTTGGAGCTCCGACCCGATGCACGGCAATACCATCAAGGCCAGCAGCGGCTACAAGACCCGCGACTTCGCGCAGATCCTTGGCGAAGTGAAACAGTTCTTCCAGGTTCACGAAGCGGAAGGCAGTTACGCCGGCGGCATCCACATCGAAATGACCGGGCAGAACGTCACCGAATGCATTGGCGGTGCGCGGCCGATTACCGAGGATGGGCTGTCGGATCGTTACCACACCCACTGCGACCCACGGATGAATGCCGATCAGTCGCTGGAATTGGCGTTTTTGATTGCTGAAACCCTGAAGCAGGTTCGGCGCTAAACCGCATTGAACCCATCGCGAGCAGGCTCGCTCCCATAGGATTGCGCTGTACCTGGAGCGAGCCTGCTCGCGATGGCGTCGGCTCAATCACCCTCAATCTGTGCCAATGCCACCCGCAACCGCACCGCACTCGCCCGCGGGCAATTCAATTGAATCTGCGCCAGCCCCAACCAATCCGCCATCTGCCGCAGATTGACCGCCAATGCCAACATCCCCGCCTCATCCAGCCCCGGCTCTTCCTCATGCACGGCATGCACCGCCAACCGGCCCAACGCCCGTTCGGCGCGCAAGTCGACCCGCGCAGCAACCCGCTCATTGTGCAAAAACGGCAATACGTAATAGCCATAGATGCGCTTGTGCTGCGGCGTATAAATCTCCAGCCGATAACGGAAATCGAACAATCGCTCGGTACGACTGCGCTCCCAGATCAGCGAATCGAACGGTGAAAGCAGCGCACTGGCCTCGACCTTGCGCGGTACTTTCGGCTCTGCCAGGCAATAGGCCGGTTGCCGCCAGCCTTCAACTTCACAGACCCGCAGATCACCCGCCTCGACCAGCTCCGCCAGCCGCGGCCGGCTGTCTGCCGGGCTCAGGCGAAAATAATCCCGCAAGTCCTTTTCTGTACCGACACCCAAAGCCGTGGCAGCGTGCAGTAACAGGCCGCGCTGAGCCTCGGCCTCGCCAAGTAAAGGCTGCTGAAGAATCGCTGAAGGAATCACCCGCTCCGGCAAATCATAAAGCCGTTCGAACCCGCGCCGGCCAGCCACGGTCACTTCACCAGCAGCGAACAGCCATTCCAGCGCATGCTTTTCCGCACTCCAGTCCCACCACGGCCCTGCCCGCTCCTGACGGGTCGACAAACTGCCCGCACCCAGCGCACCGAGCTCCTGAACCGACGCCAACACGCGGCGAATCGTGTCTTGCTGCTCACGACCGAAGCGCGCCAATTGTTGATAGACGTCATCGCCGCGGGTTGCTCGCTGCATGCGCCAGCGCATCAAGGGGTACATCGACAAGGGCAACAAAGACGCTTCATGGCCCCAGTACTCGAACAATGTGCGTCGACGGCCCTGACTCCAGGCAGCCTGATCGAGCAAGTCGGAGGAGTAATTGCCAAGACGGGAAAACAAGGGAAGGTAGTGCGAACGCACCAGCGCATTGACCGAATCGATCTGCAGAATGCCCAGGCGCTCGATCAGCCGGTTGAGCTGAACCGGTTTGATCGCCGCCGGCGGCTGACGCCCATTGAATCCTTGGGCAGCCAGCGCCAGACGCCGAGCCTGTTTGAGGGAAAAAGACAATGTGGCGGGCATGAGCATCTCCTTGTCTGCTCGCAACCTACCTCACCCGCAAGTGGTTTGTGTAGCGATGGCATCATCATTTATGCATCGGATCATCCCAGAACGGTCTTACCGTCTCATGCTCCACATCCGCACGGCTCACGCCGATATCCTTCAGTGCTTCGTCGCTCAAGCCCGCCAACATTTCACGTTCACGGTGAAGTTCGTACCAGCGACTAAACTTGTGCAGCAGATCGGATACCGCGTGGATTGAGAATTTTTGTTCCGTTACATGCTCGTTGTGACCTTTCATCGTATTGCCCTCCTTTAGGGATGGCTCAAGTCTCGCGCCAGCGATAAGATCAATCCAACGAATGTTTCTGATGGCATACATCTCGGAGATTGATGAATGTCCGCCTACCCCAGTATCGACACCGATGTACTGCGCACCTTCGTCGCGATCGCCGATCAGGGCGGTTTTACCCGCGCCGGTGAAATGGTCAACCGCACCCAGTCGGCGGTGAGCATGCAGATGAAACGCCTGGAAGAAGACGTGTTGCAGCGCCAGCTGTTCGAACGCGACGGGCGCCAAGTCAAGCTGACCGCCGAAGGCCAGGTATTGCTGGGCTATGCGCGGCGCATCCTCAAACTCCACAGCGAAGTCTTCAATACCCTGCGCGAGCCGCATATGGTCGGCACCGTGCGCATTGGCACACCCGATGATTACGTCATGCGCTTTCTGCCGGGCATTCTGTCGCGCTTCGCGCAGTTCTACCCGCTGATCCAGATCGAGGTTCACTGCGAATCGACCCGGCAGCTGTTGCAGCGCCAGGACCTGGACCTGTCCATCGTCACCCGTGAACCGGGCAACGAGATTGGCCAATTGTTGCGCAAGGAGCGTTTTGTCTGGGCCGAAGCCCAATGCTTCAACGCCCATGAGCAGACACCGCTGCCTCTCGCGATGTTCAACAGTGATTGTTTCTGCCGCCTCTGGGCATGCAATGCCTTGGACGCCATGGGCCGCGACTACCGCATTGCGTACAATAGTTCCAGCCTGTCGGCATTGATGGCCGTGGTCAGCGCGGGTCTGGCGATTACCGCGCAGCTGGAAAGCCTGATCACACCGGACATGCGTATCCTTGGCGCCAACGAAGACCTGCCGCTGTTGCCGGAAGCCAGCATCATGCTGATCCGCAACCTGAACAACCCTTCGCCGATCACCGAATGCCTGGCCGAGCACATCGTCGAAGGTTTCAAACTTTAAACGCGAGCATCACCGCACAGACCACCAGAAAACCACAGAACAGCCCGCGCAGAAGCCGCTCCGGCAAGGCGTGGGCAATTCTCACGCCCCAACTGATGCTCATCAATCCACCGACTGCCAACGGCACACCGATCGCCCAATGCACCTGATGGTGCACCGCATAAGTCGCCAGGGTGACACCCGTACTCGGCAAGGCCAGCGCCAGCGCCAATCCCTGGGCAACCACTTGAGTGGTACCGAACAGGCTGGTCAACACCGGCGTTGCCACCACTGCCCCGCCCACTCCGAACAGTCCGCCCATCGCCCCGGAAGCCGCGCCGAGCACACCCAGCCACGGCCAGGAATAGCGCATCTGCGAAGAGGCCGGTGCGTTGGTGGTGAACATTCGCATCAGGTTGTAGGCCGACAGCGCAATCAGGAAAGCGACGAAGCCCAAGCGCATGGTTTGCGCATCGATACCCACCGCCCAGATCGAACCGATCCAGGCAAAGCAGAACCCCATCGAGGCCAGTGGCAGCGCATGCCGTAATTCGATGCGATTGCGCTGGTGATAGCGCCACAGCGCCAGCATCACGTTCGGCACCACCATCACCAGCGCCGTGCCTTGGGCGATCTGCTGATCAAGACCGAACCACACGCCCAGCAGCGGGATCGCGACCAATCCGCCACCAATGCCGAACAGGCCGCCGAGGGTTCCCAAGGCCGCGCCAAAAACCAGATACAACAAGAACTCAATCACGGGGTGTTTTTCCTTTTGTGAGGCTGTTCATCCTACGCAGTCGGCTCTGGCGGGGAAACGCACAGCAACGCACAATGGCTGTGCCAATTTCGCACAAGCGCAAACAAAACCATGAACCCCAATCAATTGACCGAACAACTTGGCCTGTTTCTCGATGTGCTGGAAAGCGGCAGTTTTTCCGCCGCCTCCCGACGCCATCCATTGACGCCTTCGGCCGTGGCGCGACGCATTGACAGCCTGGAAAACGCCGTTGGCAGCCAGTTGTTCATTCGCAGCACCCATGCGGTGCGCGCTACCCCGGCAGGGTTGGCTTTTGCTGAGCGTGCGCGGCGGATCGTCGCTGAACTGCGCCTGGCCCGGGCGGAAGCGGTGTCCCTGAGCAGTGCGCCTGAAGGCTTGATTAGGGTGGATGCGCCGGCAGCGTTCGGACGACGACACCTGGCGCCGGTAATTGCCGATTTCCTGACGCTTTATCCTGGCCTCGACGTGCAATTGCACCTGATCGACAGCTTTGTCGACATGCAGGGCTCGAATCTGGGCAAGGTCGATCTGGTATTGCGGGCCGGGCAGATGGCCGATACCCGACTGGTGGCGACGCCGCTGGCGAGCATGGTGCGTATCGCCTGCGCCAGCCCCGATTACCTGCAACGCCGTGGCGTGCCGACTGATCCTGCGCAGTTGATCGACCATGATGGTCTCGACTGGGAGGGCCTGGCTCCGCCGTTCGCCTGGCGCTTCGAGCGGGATGGGCAGATGCATTTGCACCGGCCAGCGCGAATCCGCATGAGCGCCAACAATGCCGAGGCACTGGTCTGCGGTGCACTGGCCGGGTTGGGCATCGCGCATTTGCCGACCTGGCTGGCCAGCGAATATTTATTACGCGGCGAACTGCTGCCACTGTTCTGCGAAAACGGTCTACCAAAACCGGAAAGCACCGGCATTTATGCGTTGCGCCTGGAGCAGCAACCCAGTTCGCGCAGCCGCTTGTTACTGGAATACCTGAAGACCCGTTTCAGCCCCATACCGCCGTGGGATCTGGCGCTGCAAACCAATCTGGACCGCCACTAGTCCAGAATTATCTGGCGCATTAAAGATTCGCCCGCTAGATTTATGACGATCACTGATCAAGGCTTTGAAATGAACACCGAGCGCAACAACCCGGATAACTGCGACGACCTGCTGCTGGACAATCAGGTCTGCTTCGCCCTGCATTCCACCTCGCTGCTGATGACCAAGGTCTACAAGCCACTGCTGCAAGCGCTGGGCCTGACCTATCCGCAGTACCTGGCGATGATGGTGTTGTGGGAAAAGGATGGGCTGACGGTCGGCGAAATCAGCACCCGACTGCTGACCGATCCTGGTTCCCTCACCCCACTGCTCAAGCGCCTGGAGGCCGAAGGCCTGCTGAGCCGCACCCGCAGCCGTGAAGACGAGCGAGTAGTGATTGTCGAACTGACCGAGCAAGGCCGTGCACTGCGAGACAAGGCGCGGGGCATTCCCCAGTGCATCCTCGGCGCCAGCGGACAAACGCTGGAACAGCTGAAAAAGCTGCAAGCGGATCTTCAAGCGCTGCGGAGTCATCTGCAAGACAGCCTCTGACCTCAAAACACCACCAATCCCTTGTGGGAGCGAGCCTGCTCGCGATAGCCATGTGACATTCAGCATTGATGCTGACTGACACACTGCTATCGCGAGCAGCCTCGCTCCCACATTTGTTTTGTAGCGCTCTCAAAAATCCGCTTCGCCAACCGGTCCTCGAAAAAAAAATTCCCCGCGAAAATCCCACCTCGACGGCTCTAACTCGACACTTCCAATGGCGAGTGTTCACTTCGGGTCAAATTTTTTAAAAATTTATCTTGCGCACTAAATACTTGCGAGCTACATTCACCTCGCACTTGCTTAGCGCGCAAACATTTAGCGCAAAAATATCAAAACCCGAACGAGGCTCACACCATGCAAACTCTCTACACCGCAATCGCAACCTCCACTGGCGGCCGTGACGGTCGTGCGATCTCCAGCGACAACGTCCTCGATGTCAAACTCGCTACCCCGAAAGAACTCGGTGGTGCTGGCGGTGCGGCAACCAACCCTGAACAACTGTTCGCAGCCGGCTACTCCGCCTGTTTCATCGGCGCGCTGAAATTCGTCGCCAGCCAGACCAAACGCAAAATCCCGGACGACGCATCGATCACCGCCCATGTCGGCATCGGCCAGATTCCTGGCGGTTTCGGTTTGGACATCGATTTGCACATCAGCCTGCCGGGCCTTGAACAAGCCGACGCACAAAGCCTGGTCGAAGCTGCCCACCAGGTTTGCCCGTACTCCAACGCCACCCGTGGCAACGTCGATGTGCGCCTGCACGTTACCGTCTAACCGCTGACTCCAAGGCCTGACAGGAAATGAATATGAACACTTTCAGCAAAGTCTTGACCGGTACTCTTCTCGCCCTGTCCATCAACAGTGCATTCGCAGGCAATGGGGTTGAACACAACACTCAAGCGTTCCTCGATGTACTGAATGCCGGCACCGGCAAACCGATTGAACAGCTCACGCCTGCCGATGCCCGCGCGGTGTTGGTGGGCGCGCAGGCCGGGGTGAAACTGACGCTGCCCAAAGCCGATATCAGCGAGAAAACCATCCAGGTCGATGGCCAACCGATCAGCCTGACCATCGTTCGGCCGGCCGGGGTCAAAGGCGAGCTGCCGGTGTTCATGTTCTTCCACGGCGGTGGTTGGGTGCTGGGGGATTTCCCGACCCACGAACGGCTAGTTCGGGATTTGGTAACGGGTTCGGGCGCGGCGGCGGTGTTCGTCAATTACACCCCGTCGCCGGAGGCGCATTACCCGGTGGCGATCAACCAGGCCTACGCTGCGACGAAGTGGGTGGCCGAGCACGGTAAAGAAATCAACGTCGACGGCAAACGTCTGGCCGTGGCCGGCAACAGCGTCGGTGGCAACATGGCAGCCGTGGTTGCGCTGATGGCCAAAGACAAAGGCACGCCGGCGATCAGGTATCAGGTGTTGTTGTGGCCGGTGACTGACGCCAGCTTCGAAACGGCGTCTTACAACCAGTTCGCCGAGGGGCACTTCCTCACCAAAAACATGATGAAGTGGTTCTGGGACAACTACACCACCGATGCCAAACAACGGAACGAGATCTACGCCTCACCGCTGCGGGCAACCACCGCGCAACTCAAGGGCTTGCCACCCGCGCTGGTGCAGACGGCCAGCGCCGATGTCCTGCGCGATGAGGGTGAAACCTACGCCCGCAAACTCGACGAGGCGGGTGTGCCGGTCACGGCAGTGCGCTACAACGGCATGATCCATGACTACGGTTTGCTCAATGTGGTGAGCCAGGTGCCCGCGGTGCGTTCGGCGATGTTGCAGGCTTCTGAAGAGCTCAAGCAACACCTGAAATAAAGCAAAAAGATCGCAGCCTCGTTTCACTCGACAGCTCCTACAGGGGGAATACAAAATCCATGTAGGAGCTGTCGAGTGAAACGAGGCTGCGATCTTTTGATCTCGATCTTCGGTCACAAAAAAGCCCGACTCAATGGTCGGGCTTTTTCATTCCTGAGGCTGTGCTTATTTAGCACGGCCTTTGTAGGAACCGCCTTCGCGGGTATCGATCTCGATCATGTCGCCGATTTCGATGAAGTCAGCAACCGACAGCTCGGTACCGTTCTTCAGTTTGGCAGGCTTCATCACCTTGCCGGAAGTGTCACCGCGAGCGGAACCTTCGGTGTAGTCAACCTGACGCACGATAGTGGTCGGCAGCTCTACGGAAACCAGACGCTCTTCGAAGAAGATCGCTTCGCAAACATCGGTCATGCCTTCTTCAACGAAAGGCAGAACGGCTTCGATGTCTTCAGCGTTCAGCTCGTACATGGTGTAGTCAGTGGTGTCCATGAACGTGTAGGAGTCGCCGCTGATGAAGGACAGGGTCGCTTCTTTGCGGTCGAGGATTACGTCGTCCAGTTTGTCGTCGGCGCTGTAAACGATTTCGGTCTTGTAACCGGTCAGCAGGTTTTTCAGCTTGGTCTTCATGATCGCGCTGTTACGACCCGACTTGGTGAATTCAGCTTTCTGAACCAGCCAAGGATCGTTTTCGAGACGGATCACCATCCCGGGTTTCAGTTCTTTACCAGTTTTCATTGCGAATATCCGAATTTGGATGGGATTTACAAAAATCTAGGCCGCGTATCATATCCAATTTAGGTAAAACTGTACCAGCGCTGCGGCAAGATCTGCCTGCAAGGCTTGTTCCAGACACCATGTCTCGGCATGTTTTTCCAGTTCAGGCCAGTGTTTGCGGGTTGATTTCCAGTGATCGGTCATTGTCTCACCTGCATTCCACGCCCGCCATAGACCGCTGATCGCCTCGCGGGCAGGCCCGGACAGGCCCTGGGTGTATAGGGCCAGGAAGGCGTCGAGCTTGTCCAGATGGATATCTTCGTCCTGCCGATAGATGTGCCAGAGCAGCGGCCGACCTGCCCATTGGGCGCGGACGAAGGAGTCTTCACCGCGCACGGCGTTGAAATCGCAGCTCCATAGCAGTAGGTCATATTGATCCTGTCGGACGAACGGTAGCACTTGCACGGTCAAGGCGCCGCGCACATGCACCGCCCCGGCCGTCAGCCCATCCACCTTAAGCCAACGCTCGACGTCGCAGAGAATCCGGCCTTCGGGTACCAGCAGATGAGTCGGCGTCGAGTCGGCCGCCATCGTGTCCAGCCAACTGGCCAGCCCGGTATTTTCGTAGGCAAACAGCGAGATCAGTTGGGCATTCGGCGCGCGATCAATTCCCAAGCCTTGCAGGAATTCTCGCTGAGCTTGCGGACTTTGCTGAAACTGCCGACGCCGCTCCAGCAATCCGCTCTCACGCAACAAGCCACCAGTGCCCTTGCGAAAGCCCGGGAAGAAAAAGAACTTCTGCACGCTCTTGTACTTCACCGACGGCAAGCCATGGCAGCCGACGACCCAGTCTTCGGCACTCAGATAATCGAGGTTCATCCACAGCGGCGGTTTTTCCCGTGCGGCCATGGCCTCCATATAGGCACTCGGTAACTGGCAGGCGAAGGCTGCGATGACGACATCAGCGGCTTCAGTGGGTTGCCAGTCCGCCGACCACTGTCGCACCTCGACGCCCTGCTGCCACTGCTGCGCAGCGTTGATGTCGATGTCCGGACACAAACGCTCGAAGGCCCGCAGATCGTCGACCCACAAGCGCACCGCCATTGAATGTTCGGCCACCAGTTGTCGGGCCAGGCGCCAGGTCACACCGATGTCGCCGAAGTTGTCGACCACGGTGCAAAAAATATCCCAGCGCCAGCGGTTTTTCACTTGAGGCATTTCAGGCATTCCAGGCTCCCGTTGGCAAAGGCGCCGATTGTCCGCATAAATTACCCCGTGCAGAAGAGCCGACGACGATTAATCTTCATGCGACAATCGCCACTCGCCCGCGACCACCCGCCAGGAGGCAGTCATGCCCTACCGTCCCAACCCGCGCCGTCCCTTGCCGATCCAGTTTAATGCGCTGCAACTGACCGGCAGTATTGCCCTCGGTTTGTGGCTGGGATTCATCGCGATCGCACTGACTTGCTGGCTCGCCTGGCGCTTGTTGTTCAACGAGCAATTGGCGCCCTTGGCCCAGGCGGTGGAGCAACTGGCCAAGCCACCGGTGATTGAGCAACCCGCCTCGCAGAACCCGATGTTCGAACAGTACGAGGACCATCTGCGCAGGAATGAACAGCAGCAAATGGTGGAACAGGCCAGAAGCAGCAAACACAATCTGTCCAATCCAAAATGCCAGTTCTGGCTGCAGCAAAATCAAACGGCGCCTAGCGAAAAAAGCCGCGCCAACGTCCTGCAATTCTGCGACTGATCAAGAAGCTCTTCATGCACAAGCCGACCGTCCACCAACTGATTATCGACAAGCTGCGGATCGATCTCGACATCGCTGAACGTGCCGCGCAAACCGCTTACGAAACCGCGACCCACGAAGAAAACATAGCCGAAAACAAGTACGACACGCTGGGGCTGGAGGCGTCTTATCTGGCGGCCGGACAGGCCAAGCGAGTGGAAGAAATCAGGCAGTCATTGGCCCTTTGCCAGAACCTGACATTACGGCCTTATGACGATCAGCGCGGCATCGAAGTCGGTGCACTGCTGGGCCTGGAAGACGAAAAGGGTCGCGAACAATGGCTGTTCCTGGCCCCCGACGCGGCCGGGCTGAAGATCGATCTGGTGGGGCAATTGATTACCGTCATTACCCCTCGCTCGCCGCTGGGCAAAAGCCTGCTGGGCAAGTTCGAAGGGGATGAAGTGGAGATTCTGGTGGCGGGCGCTCGGCAACAGTTTTCTGTCACCGAGGTGATCTAGCGATTAATGCACCGGCAGTTCAACGCCGTCGAACAGTTCTTCCAGTTCCTGTTTGTTGTGGCACTGAATGGCCTTGGCCATGACTTCGCGGGTCAGGTGCGGCGCGAATTTCTCGATGAAGTCGCACATGAAACCACGCAAGAAGGTGCCGCGACGGAAACCGATTTTGGTAATGCTGGACTCGAACAACTCGCTGGCATCGAGCACCACCAGGTCGCTATCGAGTTTGGTGTCGACCGCCATTTTCGCCACGATGCCCACGCCCAGGCCCAGACGAACATAAGTCTTGATCACGTCGGCGTCGGCAGCGGTGAACACTACTTTGGGTGTCAGACCACGATGGCTGAAGGCTTCGTCGAGTTTCGAACGGCCGGTAAAACCGAACACGTACGTCACGATCGGGTATTCGGCCAAGGCTTCGAGAGTCAGCTTCGACAGCTTGGTCAGCGGGTGGCCTTGAGGCACGACCACGCAGCGGTTCCAGCGGTAGCACGGCATCATCACCAGATCGCCGAACAACTCCAGCGCTTCGGTGGCGATGGCGAAATCGACGGTGCCGTCAGCGGCCATCTCGGCGATCTGCATCGGCGAACCCTGGTGCATGTGCAGGGCAACGTCCGGGTATTGCTTGATGAAATTGCTGATCACCGGTGGCAACGCATAACGCGCCTGGGTGTGCGTGGTGGCGATCGACAGGGTGCCTTTTTTCTCGTTGGAGAATTCCTGGGCGATCTGCTTGATGCTTTCAACTTTGCGCAGGATTTCGCCGGCGGTGGTGATGATGCGCTCGCCAGCCGGGGTAACCCGGGTCAAGTGCTTGCCACTGCGGGCGAAAACCTCGACCCCCAATTCGTCTTCCAGCAGGCGGATCTGTTTGCTGATGCCCGGTTGCGAGGTGTAGAGGCTTTGGGCTGTAGCTGAAACGTTGAGGTCGTGGTGCGCCACTTCCCAGATGTAGCGCAATTGTTGAAGCTTCATATGAATCCCTCAAAGCAGGTAGACGCCACGGGCATCAGCGACGATATATAACTATATTAATGGTTTGATTAATAAATCTAGAACTTTTTTATCAAAACGCCATTATTCGTGTCCTAGCGATCCCCTTTGCGGCGACGTTCCATCAGCGGCACCAAATAGACCGGCACTCTGGACAGTTGCAACACGCGCGCAGCGGTTCGGCCCAATGGCGTTTCCGCGCCAGCGCCATGACTGTGACTTCCTACGATCAGCAAATCGACGGAGAGTTTCTGCGCCTGGTCGAGAATCACCTGCGACGGATCGCCCTGCAGCACCCGCACTGCCCGAATCCGTTCCAGGTCCTGCTCCCCCTCATCCCCCAGCTCTTCGCGAAAGCTGTCGAGCACCCGCTGCTCGATATTGGCAATCACCGTATTGAGGCCCTGACTGTGAAACTCGTTCAAGGCCTGCTCATCGAGGTAACTCTGAAGCACCGATTCGGCGAACAACCCCATCGGCTCAACCGCGTGCACCACATACAAGTCGGCATTGAATGTTCGAGCCAGTGCCAACGCATGCTGCATCACAAAAGGTGCATACAGACCGAGGTCGGTGGCATACAGCATCGAATGAATCATAGGGACCTCCTTTAATGCCAACATGGCGGAGATTGATTCAGCTTAGCAGTGCCGTGGCGAGTGCGGCGTTCGGCGCAACGCACTGAACCGCAGCGCTTTAAATCGACGGCTCGTTACTGATGCCATGCGGCACGTGACCGGTGGCGACCACTTCGCGGGCCAGCTCGCAATGGCCGGCCTGGTCATCGAAAAATACGTCGGCGGCAAAGGCTTCGAGAAAGGCTGATTTGGTCAAACCGCCTAGGAACAGCGACTCGTCCAGACGGATGTCCCATTCGCGCAAGGTGCGGATCACCCGTTCATGGGCCGGCGCCGAGCGTGCAGTCACCAGTGCGGTGCGGATCGGACAGGCATCGTCGGGGAACTCGCGCTGCAACAGGTTGAGCGCCGCGAGGAAGCCTTTGAACGGCCCACCGCGCAAAGGCTCGCGGGCGGCCTCACGCTCGCTGGCCTGAAACGCTGCAAGGCCTCCCGATTGATAGACCCGCTCCGACTCATCGGAAAACAGCACCGCGTCACCGTCGAATGCAATGCGCAATTCATCGCTGGCGGCGCGACTGGCACCGCCCGACAGAATAGTCGCTGCCGCGAAACCGGCATCCAGCGCACTGCGCACATCGTCGGAATGGGTCGAAAGAAACAGGTCGCAACCAAAGGCCTTCAGGTACGGATAAGGACTGCGCCCGCCGACAAATGCCGCACGCGAAATCGCCAGGCCATAATGATGAATCGAATTGAAAACCCGCAGGCCGGTGTCGGCGCTGTTGCGCGACACCAGGATTACCTCGACCCGGGCACGGCCGAGACTGGCGTTCAGGTTCAGGAGTTTTTCGACTAACGGGAACGCATCGCCGGGCTCGAGAATTTCATCTTCGTGTTCGATCTGGTACTGCCGATAGGCCTCGACGCCGCTCGACAGATAAACCTTGTGGCTCTCGCTCAAGTCGAACAGTGCTCGCGAAGAAATCGCCAACACCAGTTTGTCGTCTATGCCATTGGCCATGCCCTTCCCTCTCCTTTTGGCCGACTCAGTGATTACGTCGGTCGATGAAACTCAAGCTGCGATACAACGCCTCGATGCGCGGCAACTCACATCCCGCCGCTTTCGCCGCTGCCAGTGGCCGAGTGTAGATGGCATCCAGTTCCAGCGGTCGCTTGTGCAGGAAGTCGTGGTACATGCTCGGCCAATAGTCGGGCATTTTCTCAGTCATCATGAACAGATAATCGGCGTAACCCGGCGGCATGTCGTGACCACAGGCCTTGGCCCCCTGAACTACTTCGGTCATCAAGGCCTGAATCAGCGCGCGGCTGTCGGCATCCGTCATCAATGGCGTGGTGCTTGCCCCAAGCAGAACCGACAGGCCGTTGTAGGGGATATTCCAGACCAGTTTCTGCCAGCGCGCCTGATGCAGGTTCGGCATGGCCTGGGCGTCGATGCCGGCGGCGCGAAACAACTTGGCGCCCTCTTCGACGATGTTCATGCGCGCCTGTTCATCGGCGGCGGGGCCGCTGTGATAGCCGACGTTCACCGCACCGAGCGCCTGATGGGTAATGACCCCTGGGCCGGCGCGATGGACGCAAATCAGACAGAGCCCGCCCAGCAGGTGCAGCGAGTCGGGGAGCAACTCGCGCAGACTGTCTTCAACGTCCAGGCCATTTTGCAGCAACAGCACTTTGGCATCAGGCGCTGCGGCTTGAATAATGGCGGGGGCCAGGTCCGCGTTACTGGTGGTTTTGGCGCCCACCAGCAACCAGTCGCACGGCGGCATGTCGGCAGCCGACGAATAAGCCTGAACCGGGTTCAGGACCAGCGGCCCCAACGACGCATGATCAAGATGCAAGCCGCGTTCGGCCACCGCTGAAAACTCACTGCGCAACAGGAAATGCACATCGAAGCCGGCACGCGCGAGCATCAGCCCGTAGAAACCACCGATCGCGCCGGTTCCGATAATGCCGATTGTCGGTTTGGTCCCTGTATCTGTCATGGCAACTCCTCTGCTTGTCGACTCAACGCCTGACCCACGGCTTCGTTGAGCGCTGTGCGGGTCAAACGCGACTGTAGTGCCCCAAAGAATTCACCGTCGCGCACTACAAACAGCGCCGGCAAATGAAAGACCCGATAACGCTCGACCACGCCACCATTGTTCCCGGCATCGATCCAGCACAGTCGATCGACCGCCAGATCGAACGTGGGCAATTGCTCACGGGCAAAACGGCAACTCGCGCAGCCGACGCTGGTAAAGATCACCAGGGAAATACCGTTCATCGCCAACAGCCGTTGGTCGGCGTCGAAATCGGTCAGTTCCGATTCGACCACTATACTGGGAGAAACGATGTCAGATGGCCGACACAGGGAGTCCGTGTTCATGGGACGTTATCTTCCTCATCCTGACGATGTACCCGTCGAATTGACGTTGCTCAAACATGAGTGCATTTCGCGGCAACAGCTGCACACTATCAGCCTCGGCGGCGTGGCTTGCAATTACCACCGCGGATGGCGAAGGGGCACCGCACTTCAAGTGCGCATGCCGACCCTGAGCACCACAATCTGTTACCTGGGCTATGTGGCGTGGTGCCTGCGACGAAAACGCAGCTACCTGGTGGGCATCGCTTTTGTCGACGAACAGACCCTGTTCAGCGCACGAATGGGTGAGCAGGTTTGCCAGATCGAACGTTACTGCCGTCAGCACGAACCCCAAAGCGAACAGGTGAACAACCAGACCCTGGCCCTCGAATGGGTCCAGCTGCACGCCAACGAGTTCTCCCACGACACGGTTCGCAAGGCATTTGCATAGGTAATGCTGGATTAAACCGGTGTCTGCCCATTGTCGAGCCACGGTGTAACGCGCTAAGGTTCGGCTCCCCGACGCGCTTAATTTGCTGTGCTCCGCCGCGCGGGTTCGCTGGCGGCCGGCACCCGTGACCTGACGAGTAAACGATGGCTGATTTACCGATCAACGACCTTAACGTCGCCTCCAACGAGACCCTGATCACTCCCGATCAGCTCAAGCGTGATATCCCTCTGAGCGACGCTGCCCTGCGCACCGTCACCAAGGGCCGCGAAGTCATTCGCAACATTCTTGATGGCACCGACCACCGCCTGTTCGTCGTGATCGGGCCGTGCTCGATCCATGACATCAAGGCTGCCCACGAATACGCCGAGCGTCTGAAAGCACTCGCGGCAGAAGTGTCCGATACCTTGTATCTGGTCATGCGTGTGTATTTCGAGAAACCACGCACCACCGTCGGCTGGAAAGGCCTGATCAACGACCCGTACCTGGACGACTCGTTCAAGATTCAGGATGGCTTGCACATTGGTCGTCAGTTGCTGCTGGACCTGGCCGAAATGGGCCTGCCGACCGCAACCGAAGCCCTCGACCCGATCTCCCCGCAATACTTGCAGGACCTGATCAGCTGGTCGGCGATCGGTGCACGCACCACCGAATCCCAGACTCACCGTGAAATGGCTTCCGGCCTGTCCTCGGCTGTCGGCTTCAAGAACGGCACCGATGGCGGCCTCACAGTGGCCATCAACGCCTTGCAATCGGTCTCCAGCCCGCACCGCTTCCTGGGCATCAACCAGGAAGGTGGCGTGTCGATCGTCACCACCAAGGGCAACGCCTACGGCCACGTGGTGTTGCGCGGTGGTAATGGCAAACCGAACTACGATTCGGTCAGCGTCGCGCTCTGCGAGCAAGCGCTGAACAAGGCGAAGATCAAGCCGAACATCATGGTCGATTGCAGCCACGCCAACTCCAACAAGGACCCGGCCCTGCAACCGCTGGTGATGGAGAACGTCGCCAACCAGATCCTCGAAGGCAACCAGTCGATCATCGGCCTGATGGTCGAGAGTCACCTGAACTGGGGCTGCCAGGCGATCCCGAAAGACCTCGCCGACCTGCAATACGGCGTGTCGATCACCGATGCCTGCATCGACTGGACCGCCACCGAAAACACCTTGCGCAGCATGCACGCCAAGCTCAAGGATGTGTTGCCTAAACGCGATCGCAGCTGATCACCGTTTCACGCAAAAAAAACGCCAGGTTTGAACCTGGCGTTTTTTTATGCGTTCGCTTTGTTCACAGCTTGGCGGCATGCCGCGCGTGACGCTCCATGTAGCGCTCCACATAGGAACACGATGGAATGACTGTGTAGCCCATTTCCTCGGCGTATTGCAGTGCCTGCTCGGTCAACGCCGCCGCGATGCCGCGACCACGCAGTGCGTTGGGCACAAAGGTACGATAAATATCCAGGGTCTGTTTTCCCAGATCCATATAGGTCAGGTAGGCACGATAACCGTCCACAGTGGTCTCGAACTGATGACCAGCCTGGTCATGGTGGATGGACAACGCCTCGCTCATCACTACTCCTCGCGGGTCTTTAATTCTGACCCCTACCTTACCGATGTTTTTCCGGCGAAGGAACATCTACGCCACCCTGTGCCTGAATGAGCACCGAGAGAGCAACACCAATCTCGCGCAACCGAGCACGTATCAAATAGTAGGCACCATTGGGCAGAAATGCTCAAGGGACGCTCGTCATGCTGGCAGGCGGATGTTGCTTGGGTAATGCAGGGGCGGCCTGATCGGAATCTTCCCGAGTCGAGCCTGAACATTGCCGGATATTGCGACTTAAGACGAGCGCCCTTTGTTTAAGTCACCTCAACATGGATAAAGATATGAGAGCCGCTACGCAAAATCCGAACAAAAGTGTGGACGACTCATCTAGACAGACTTTAGTCGAGACTGAAAAACAGCTGCCGAGGTGGGGAACTTTTCTTTGGCGGCTCGCTCAGCTCGGGCCTCGCAGCTGGATATTTTTTATACAATGCAGTTAAAAGTTGCTCGAAAAAGAATCAACGCCTACAATTTTTTTTGCTTCTTGCTCTACGTCAGTTTACTTACTACAAGTAATGGGTAGTATGTACGCCGGCTATTTCCTCACTCTGAGGAGACAGCTACTTAATAGAAAGTCCTTGAAGGGGAACACGATGAACAACGTTCTGAAATTCTCTGCTCTGGCTCTGGCCGCAGTTCTGGCTACCGGTTGCAGCAGCGTATCGAAAGAAACCGAAGCACGTCTGACTGCTACTGAAGACGCAGCAGCTCGCTCCCAGGCTCGTGCAGACGAAGCTTACCGTAAAGCTGATGAAGCTCTGGCTGCTGCTCAAAAAGCACAACAGACTGCTGACGAAGCTAACGAGCGTGCTCTGCGCATGCTGGAAAAAGCTAGCCGCAAGTAATAGTCCTTCGGGATTGTTATCAAGCCGACCCATTTTTTGGGTCGGCTTTTTTATTGCCCGCTGTTTCTGCAGGCCATAAAAAACCCGCCGACGCGGCCTGCGTCGGCGGGTTCCTTTAAAGCGTTACTGCTGCAGGTCGATCGGCGCACTCGTTACCATCGACGCCGATGCATTCGGCACGGCGATTTCCACCGGCAGGCCATCTTCAGCGGCAACCACGTCACGCACCACATCCCAGTTCATGCGCAAGTTGTTGGTGATGTCCTCACGCTTGAGCATCGCATTGATCACTGCGGTGTGCTTGTCGACTACCGAAGGGTTGCCCGAATCGTCCAGCGGCGTGTGCGCTTCCAGATAAACCTTGCCGGCGCTGAGGCCGAACTTGTATGGATCGTTGATGATCCGCACCGACGTCCCGACCGGCACCATGCTGGCCATTTCCAGCACGTTGTTGTTGAACATGCGGAAGCAGCCGTGGCTGGTGCGCATGCCGATACCGAATTTCTTGTTCGAGCCGTGGATCAGGTAGCCCGGAGTGCCAAGAGTGAACTTGAACGGCCCCAGCGGGTTGTCTGGGCCGGCCGGCACCACATTCGGCAATGGATCGCCATCAGCGGCGTGCTCGGCCTTGATTGACGCTGGAGGCGTCCAGGTCGGGTTCGGCGTCTTGGCGATGATGCTGGTATGGGCAATCGGCGAGCCCCAGCCTTCACGGCCGATACCCAGCGGGAAGGTGTACACCACGTCCCGGCCTTTCGGGAAATAGTAGAGACGGTATTCAGCCAGGTTGATGACGATGCCTTCACGGGGGCCCGGCGGCAGGATGAAACGCGTCGGCAAGACGATTTCGGTCCCGGCGCCCGGCAGCCATGGATCGACCCCAGGGTTGGCCGCGACCATTTCCGAGTAGCCCAGATCGTAGGTGGTGCCAAGGTCGGCGAAGGTGTCTTCGTACTTGGCCTTGATCACTTGCACCTGGCCGATGATGTCTTCACCGGGAGGTGGCAGGGGTAGCTCCAATGCTGCTACCGGACCCGCGACACAGAGGGCGGCAAGAGACAGGCAGCGGGTGACGGCGGGAAAGCGCGGCAACATCCGGAAAATCCTTCGCATGATCGACAAGGGTATAAAAACGGGATTGTACACCGCTGCCCGTTATTTCGGGGAGACGTAAAGACCTGTGGTTGGGGGATCTGCGATGAGGGGCTTGCCTGTGGCGAGCTTGTCTGTGGCGAGGGAGCCCTCTCACCACTGGGCCCTAAAGCTCGAACCGCAACTCAGGCCAGATCGGTGAGGTGCCGCGTTTTTGCGACTCCAGAATGGCCCGGCACAGCGAGCACAGACGCTGGTCCTGGAACACGGTACGGTCGACGCTCGACCAGCGCGGCTGCGCCGGCAACAGGCTGCCGCACAAGGTTCGGTCCACCGAGCCGCCCAACTCCAACTGACGAGTCACCAGATGCACGCGCACTTCCTGGCAGGCGAACAGATCCAGCTGTTCGTCAGGCTCGATCAGTTGGTAGGCAAATAGGGACCAGGCAGGACGCGGCATCGGGGGCTCCAAATCGGGGGCGCCACCTTAGCCGAAACACCGCCGCTAGAAAAGCGTCAAAGCAGCGGTTTCAGTGTCGGCCAGACATTTTCCAGCAACTTGTCCTGAGCCGCCGCAGCCGGGTGCAGGCCGTCGCCTTGCATCAGGTCCGGATGACCGCCCACACCGTCGAGAAAAAACGGCACCAGCGGGATCTTTTTCTCATCGGCCACCTTGGCGAAAACCTCGGCAAAGGCCTGGGTGTAACGCACACCGTAATTGGGCGGCAACTGCATGCCCAACAGCAGTACCTTGGCACCACTGGCGCGGGAGCTGTCGATCATCGACGCAAGATTTTGTTGCAATTGTGTTGGCAGCATTCCCCGCAACCCATCGTTGCCCCCCAACTCGAGGATAACCAGCTCAGGCTTATGCTCTGCAAGCAGCGCCGGCAGGCGCGCCCGGCCCCCGGCGCTGGTGTCGCCGCTGATGGATGCATTGACCACCTTATCGTCGAAACCTTCGTGCTTGAGCCGTTGCTCGAGCAACGACACCCACCCCAAGCGGGTATCCAGGCCGAAACCGGCGCTGATACTATCGCCAACGATCAGGACTGTACCCGCCGCTGCGTTCTGGGCCATGCACATCAAGGCCAGGCCAGCACTCAAAAACCACACACGCATCGGATTCTCCATGGGCGCAAGCATTCTCACCGCGAAGAACCTCAGCAAAGTGGTTCCGAGCGCGGAAGGTGAACTGACTATCCTGCACGAACTCAGCCTGGAACTGAACAAGGGCGATAGCCTGGCCATCGTCGGCGCCTCCGGTTCCGGCAAATCCACCCTCCTGGGCCTGCTCGCTGGCCTCGATCTGCCGAGCAGCGGTGAAGTCACCCTTGCCGGGCAAGGCCTGAGCAATCTCGATGAAGACCAACGCGCACGCATCCGCGCCGAGCATGTGGGGTTTGTTTTTCAATCATTCCAGCTGCTCGACAGTCTCAATGCTTTAGAAAACGTCATGCTGCCGCTGGAGCTCGATGGCCGCAAAGACGCCCGCGAGCGCGCCACCGAACTGCTGCAACGGGTCGGTCTGGGCCAACGCCTGACGCACTCGCCGCGCCAGCTTTCCGGTGGCGAACAGCAGCGCGTAGCGATTGCCCGGGCCTTCGCCGCCGAGCCCGACGTGCTGTTCGCCGATGAGCCCACCGGCAACCTCGACAGCCACACCGGCGAGCGCATCAGCGATTTGCTGTTCGAACTCAACCAGGAAAGCGGCACGACCCTGGTGCTGGTGACCCACGATGAACGCCTGGCACATCGCTGCCGGCGCCTGATCCGCCTTGAAGCCGGCCTGCTGGTCGCCCCTCTGGAGCCTTGATGGCACGCTTGCCGCTGTTGCGCCTGTTCAGTATCGCCCTGCGCCAATTATGGCGCGATGCCCGTGCCGGTGAGTTGCGCGTGTTGTTCTTCGCCTTGCTGGTGGCCGTGGCGGCGAGTACCGCAATCGGTTACTTCGGCGCCCGCCTGAACGGCGCCATGATGCTGCGCGCCACCGAGTTTCTCGGTGCCGACCTAGTACTCGAAGGCAGTTCACCGGCGCGACCGGAACAGGTAAGGAGCGGCACAGAGCTGGGCCTTGAACACGCTCAAGTGGTGGAGTTTTCCAGCGTCATCGCCACCGACAACGGCATTCAGCTGTCCAGTATCAAAGCCGCCGATGACGTCTACCCATTGCGTGGCGAACTGAAGAGCGCCCCCGCGCCCTTCGCGCCGGAAGAACCCGGTGGCGGACCGAAACCCGGCGAAGCCTGGGTCGAAGCGCGACTGCTGACCGCATTGGACTTGAAGATCGGCGACAGCATCGACGTCGGCATGAAAACCCTGACGCTGGCGCGGGTGCTGACCTACGAACCGGATCGCGCCGGCAATTTCTACAGCCTGACGCCACGGGTGCTGATCAACTTCAGCGACCTTGAGGCAACCGGCGTGGTGCAACCCGGCAGCCGGGTCAGTTACCGCGAACTCTGGCGCGGCAACGCCTCGGCGCTGGAAACCTATCGGCAGCTGATCAAGCCAGGCCTGGCGGCCAACCAGCGTATCCAGGATGCTCGCGATGGCAATCGGCAGATCGGCGGCGCCCTGGGCAAGGCTGAACGTTATTTGAACATGGCCAGTCTGGTGGCGGTGTTGCTGTCCGGCGTGGCGGTGGCGTTGTCGGCGACACGCTTCGCCACCCGCCGATTCGATGCCAGCGCATTGCTGCGCTGCCTGGGCCTGTCCCGTCGGGAAACCATGGTGCTGTTCAGTCTGCAACTGACCGTACACGGATTGCTCGCCAGCGTCAGCGGCGCCCTGCTCGGCTGGCTGGCGCAGCTCGGGCTGTTTGCACTGCTGCGTGATTTATTGCCGACCGATGTTCCACCGGGTGGCCTGCTGCCGGCCATCGCGGGGATCGGCACCGGGCTGGTGGCGCTGGCCGGTTTCGCCCTGCCACCATTGGCCGCTTTGGGTCGAGTGCCACCGTTGCGCGTGTTGCGTCGCGACATGCTGCCGATTCCGTCCAGCAGTTGGATAGTTTATGGCGCGGCATTGGGCGCCCTCGGTCTGATCATGTGGCGCTTGAGCCTGGACCTGTTACTGACTTTCGCCCTGCTCGGCGGCGGTGTCATCGCGGCACTGGTGCTGGGCGGCTTGCTGTTGCTGCTACTGAAAAGCCTGCGCCGGATGCTGGCGCGCGCCGAATTGCCATGGCGCCTCGGGTTGGGCCAACTGCTGCGCCATCCACTGGCGGCGGCCGGTCAAGCCCTGGCCTTCGGTTTGATTCTGCTGTCCATGGCACTGATCGCTTTGCTGCGTGGCGAATTGCTCGACACCTGGCAAAACCAGTTGCCGAAAAATGCCCCGAACTACTTTGCCCTGAACATTCTGCCAGCGGACAAACAGGCCTTTACCGATCGACTGATGGAGTTGTCGGCACAATCGGCGCCGCTGTACCCGGTGGTGCCGGGACGGCTGATCAGCGTCAATGGAGAGCCGGTGCAGGACATCGTCAGCAAGGATTCTGCCGGTGATCGAGCCATTCAACGCGACCTGAGCCTGACCTGGGCGGCCGACCTGCCGGAGGGCAACAAACTCACCGCCGGCAACTGGTGGGATCAGCAACCATCGGATGAAATACCGGGAGTATCGGTGGAAGGTAAAGTCGCCGAAAGCCTCAAGCTCAAGCTCGGCGATCACATGGTATTCACCGTTGGCGGGGTCAATCGGGAAGCGAAAGTCACCAGCCTGCGGGAGGTCAACTGGGACAACTTCCAGCCGAACTTTTTCATGATCTTCCAGCCCGGCACCCTGAAGGACTTGCCGGCGACCTACCTGACCAGTTTCTACCTGGCGGCCGGTCACGATCAGCAGATCGTTGATCTGTCCCGAAGTTTTCCGGCAGTGACCATTCTGCAAGTCGAAGCCTTGCTGGCGCAGCTGCGCAGCATTCTCGGCCAGGTCACCCTGGCGGTGGAATACGTGCTGTTGTTTGTGCTGGCGGCGGGCATGGCGGTGCTGTTCTCCGGTTTGCAGGCAACGCTGGATGAACGCATTCGCCAAGGTGCATTGCTGCGAGCGCTGGGTGCCGAACGACAGTTACTGGTCAGGGCTCGGCGGATCGAGTTCGGCCTGCTCGGCGCGGTCAGCGGACTGTTGGCGGCACTGGGTTCGGAACTGGTGAGCCTGGTGCTCTACCGTTATGCCTTCGACCTGCCTTGGCACCCGCATCCATGGCTGTTGGTGTTGCCGCTGATCGGCGCCGTGCTGATCGGCGGTGCCGGTGTGTTCGGCACGCGCCGCGCCTTGAACGCCAGCCCCCTGACAGTCTTGCGCGAGGGTTGATAAACTCAAGCGTTCTGATCACGTATTCAACCACAAGAAGTCGCCATGAGCCGTTATCGCCCTCCCCGCACCGCTGGCACCGCGCTGATCACCCCCGAAGGTGAAGCGCGGATGCGGGCCGAGTTTCATGAACTCTGGCATGTGCGCCGACCGCAAGTGACGCAATCGGTCAGCGAGGCGGCGGCACAGGGCGATCGCTCGGAAAACGCCGAGTACACCTATGGCAAAAAGATGCTGCGCGAGATCGACAGTCGCGTGCGTTTTCTCACCAAACGGCTGGAAGCACTGAAGGTCGTCAGCGAGAAGCCCAGCGATCCGAACAAAGTCTATTTTGGCGCCTGGGTCACCATTGAAGATGAAGAAGGCAAAGAGTCGCGCTATCGCATCGTCGGGCCAGATGAACTGGACTTGAAACAAGGGCTGATCAGCATCGACTCGCCGCTGGCACGCGCCCTGATCGGCAAAGCGCTGGACGCCGAAGTTCGAGTGCAAACACCGACTGGCGAACAGTGCGTTTATATTATAGACATCAATTACCCGTAACACCCTACCTACAACATCGAAACAATAAGCTGCAAACATCCCCGCCTTCCAGCTTGACTTAAAAACAACAAAGAACAACTATCAAGCCGCCAGACAGCCCGACAACTGACAATCTTGTTGGCGGGTGCCTGTCTCACTTACTCAGTTAACTTTATTCAAAGGAATGAATAACATGCTTGATCGCTGGATGAACAATACGCTACATATCGAAAACTTGCGTGTCGACGAACTTATTCTGCCGGGTTCGCATGACTCAGGCTATGACAAAAAAGCGCCGAACGCATTTTTACCTCAAGAGATCACACAAGATGTCAGCCCTCAGGAGCAAGTGGCCGCCGGCGTACGGGTGCTGGACCTAAGGGTAGAGTTCTATAGCAACAAGCCTGTCGGCCGGGCACACCGCTTCCAGATTTTCCACCTGACGTCGTCCGGACGCACGGTCAGCGTCGATATTCTAGACATGGTGAATGACTTCTATGATACGCCTTCAACCAAATCGGCCCGGGCGCGGGAAATTTTCATTCTGGACTTTCACGAGTTCAAGAACTTTACCCCACAGGCTCATCAGGAGTTGCGTGAACTTATCAATAGTAAAATCGGTTACAGATCCATCTCTAACGATCTGCGCCACTTGACGCTTGACCAACTATGGAATCAACATCCAGGAAAAACGGTCGTCGTTGCTTATAATCATTTCATTCAAAACTCCGACTTCTGGCCCGGAGTGGAACAAAAATGGTCTGGCGACAATGTCATGACCACCCAACAATTGAAAGCCTTTATGGACGAGGTCGCCACGCAATACAAACCTTCTTATGCGCTGCGTTCAATACAATGCGCCAAATACGTTTTACCCTTCTTTGTACCCGACGATTTCAGCAATAAAATAGATACTTGGTTTGAATCGAATGACGAAAATAGTTATATCCAAAAGTTCTTCATTATCAATACCGATTGGACAACCCGCAGTCGAATTGTCCTGAACTGCTTGCACGCCAATCAATTTCGCGGCAGGCAAAAAAAACACCCACAATGACACGCAGGCGTCTTTCAGCGGCGAGTAATCAGCCCTTGGCGAGCCACGCGAGTCAGCTGCCTGATCACTTCCGGCGCATCCTCGGCGTTGGGCGCCAGAATCACCGCCAGATCGAAACTGTCGTTGGCAAACCGTGCCAGTGACTCGCCGTCGTCGACAAACTGAATCAGGAAGGCAGCAGGCCCACCGGTACGACGTGGCCAGCCATCGAGGTAACGCAGAAGCGTCGGCTGATGTTTACCGCCAAGCAGGATTTTTGGATTGCGCTGAGTGAGGTGTGCCGTGATCGGCGCGGGGCGTATAACGGGGCTTAATGCATTCATTGTGTCGTGTCTCTGCCTCAAAAGTCTGCATGGCAGGTGAGAGGCAACACCGAACCAGCGCTTTAGCGGTATTTCGAAGCCTGTTTCAAGCTTCTATAGGCAACTGAATGAGTCACCTGGCGCCCCGCAAGTAGCTGTTTAAATCGGCGCATGGGCAGCATCCTAGAGAAGCTGACCGGACAGTGTCAAGAATCACCAGCAACAAAAAAGGCCTGCACAGTGCGTCGCACAATGCAGGCCTTTTCGTTGAGCCAGGGCAGTCAGTTGGTGATGGCGCGGTCTACCGACAGTTTGCCTGCACCTTCGATCAGCACCGCGAGGCTGCCACCGAGCAAAGCCAGGGCGAACTCATAACCGTTGTTAGCCATGAACAGACCGTTGTTGATGTGCACCGTGAAAATAGCCACCAGTGAAAGGAAGGTCAGCCCCAGCGCTGCCGGGCGTACCAGCAGACCGATGATCAACGCCAGACCGCCGAAGAACTCGGTACCACCGGCCAGGATCGCCATCACATTGCCCGGCGCCAATCCAATGCTTTCCATGTACTGCGCAGTGCCGGCAATGCCGTAGCCGCCGAATGCCCCAAAGAGTTTCTGTGAGCCATGGGCCGCGAAGATGATGCCGACGAAAATGCGCAGAATCGTCAGACCGTAGCCCGCGCGAGTGAACAGTACCTTGTTGATCAGAGTGCTCATGCTGTGTCATCCATTGTGAGTGTGTGTTGGTTGGCCGCTATATTAATCAGTAAAACTCATGTTAAAAGCGCAAAAAACGCACCATAACAATCAGCTTAGTCGATCATTTCCGTGAGGCCACTTTTTGCCCCTGGGGCTCCAACGACTCCCGCTCCCGATCGAACGCCAAGTAATACTTGTTCACGCTATTAACATAGCTGACAGCCCCCATTCCCACCTGCTCCATGGCAATGCGCTCGACCTGGAAGAACCACTGATTAGGATTCAAGCCGCGCCGCCGGGCCTCGGCGCGCATGCCTTGAACCCGCTCCGGCCCCATGTTGTAGGCCGCCAGCACGAACGCCATGCGCTCGCGCTCATTGAGTTTGGGGCTGGCAAAAAACTTGCGGCGAATCATCGCCAGGTACTTGGCGCCGGCCTGCACATTGGCGTCGAGGTTTTGAATATTACTCACGCCAACCCGTTGGGCGGCGGACGGGGTGATTTGCATCAGGCCGGTGGGGCCGCTACCGCTTCTGGCGTTGGGTTGCAGCGCCGACTCCTTGAAGGCCAGCGCTGCCAGGTTCAGCCAGTCCATGCCTTGGGCTTCAGCGTGTTTCTGCAACACCGGGCGAAGTTTTTCCAGGCGCTGCCGATCGGCCTTGGCCAAGGGATAGTGCACTTGATACAGGCGTCGATAGATCCGCAGGAACGCCGCATCCTGGTCCGACGGTTTCTTGTAAGTCGTCAGGAAGCGATCGATGCTCGAACGCAGCATTGAAGCGTCGCGGCGCACAAACCAATATTCCTCGCCTGGCTCGCTGATAAGGACCTGTCGATCGAAGCGCAATTTGGGCAGGATCTTGCCCCAGCGTTCGGCAATCGGTTGCTCGACAATCGTCAGATGAAAGATCCCGCCCTGGACCATTTCCAGCACGTCCTCGACCGCCAGGCTGGGATCGACCCACTCGATCTTCACCGGAGGCAGTTTGTGCAGCGCGAGTTTCTGATTGATCTGACTGACCGCATCCCCGGCGGCACTGCCGGTGGGCAACGCGAGGGTTTTGCCCGAGAGTTGTTCGAGACGGGTGTAACGTCGTTCGCCTTTAATCCCCACCAGCAGCAACGGCACATTGCTGGCAATCGGTTGACTGGTGCTGACCGCGAGGCCCGATTGCGGATCGAGTAATTCCCCCGGCGCGACCAAGTCACCCTCCCCGCGCTGCAACGCGCCAAGCAGTTGATCCTTGGCTTTGGGAATGATCTTGAGGGTGATTTCCTGGCCATCGCGGGCATGGCCATTGAGGTATTGTTCGAAAGCGCGCAGGCGATGGTATTCGACGCCGATGGCCTGGCCCTGGACTTCACCGGAGCTGTTGCGGCTCTGGTTGACCAATACCCGCAACACGCGACTGCTGCGAATTTCCGCCAGGTCGCGGACCTTGGCCGCGGGCACGGCTTGCAACGGCCCGGCCAGACGTGCAACCGCCGGCATGGGCAGCAGCAACGAACAACACAGCAGTAACAAAACCGAGGGACGAATCATCCACTCTCCGGAAAGAATACGGGTCGACTTCATGGATGACTTCATGACGTCGAGCGACAGAAACAGAGCGCCTGAAGCGCCGACAAAGTGCGTGAGAGTGGCACAGTGATGGCAAATTACCAACCCGCCCTGTCTCGCGGCCTCAACAGACAGCTTTAACTGGTTGTAGTTCTTGGCTTTTCTTATAAATCTACAGCTCTGATATGCTTTCCGGCCTTTGGTCCGAGGTAGCACCATGCAACTCATCGATATCGGCGTCAACCTGACCAACCCCAGTTTCGCCGACAAACACCAGGCTGTACTCGACCGTGCCTATGCTGCCGGCGTCTGCCAATTGGTGCTCACCGGGACCAGCGTCGAGGGCAGTGAACAGGCGCTGGAGCTGTGCCAGCAACTGGACGAAAGCGCTCAACGGCTGTTCGCTACGGCAGGTATTCACCCACATTCGGCCAGCGACTGGAACGCCGACAGTGATCAGCGTCTGCGCAGTTTGCTCAAGGAGCCGAACGTGGTGGCCGTGGGTGAATGCGGCCTCGATTTCAATCGTGATTTCTCGCCCCGCCCGCAACAGGAAAAAGTCTTGGAAGAACATCTGGCGATGGCGGTCGAACTGCAATTGCCGGTGTTCCTGCATGAGCGCGATGCCAGCCAACGATTGCTGGAAATCCTGCGTGATTACCGCGACCAGTTGCCAGCCGCCGTGGTGCACTGCTTCACCGGTGAAAAGAAGGCGCTGTTCAGCTACCTCGATCTGGATCTGCACATCGGCATCACTGGCTGGATTTGTGACGAGCGCCGGGGCACGCACCTGCATCCACTGGTCAAAGAGATTAAACGCGGGCGCTTGATGCTGGAGAGCGATGCGCCGTATCTGCTGCCCCGCAGTTTGCGCCCCAAGCCGAAGAATGGCCGCAACGAGCCGGCGTATCTGACGGAAGTGTTGCGTGAGGTGGCGTTGCATCGTGGGGAAACGGTGGAAGATTTGGCTGCACACAGCACAGCCTGTGCGCGGGCGTTCTTCGGCCTGCCTGAGTTAGCTTGATGCCTGAAAGGATCGCAGCCTTCGGCAGCTCCTACATGGATCGCATTCCTCTGTAGGAGCTGCCGAAGGCTGCGATCTTTTCATACAGCACAGAATCTGTTGACTCACATCAAATTCAGCCTTCCTGCATAGCGGCACAATACTGGCACCTTGCCAAAACTGTTTCCGCTATCAGAGAAGACCTCCATGGGTGCCTGGCTTAGCAACATCTCGCTGAAATACAAATTCTGGGCGGTCAACGCCGTTGCCTTCGTCACCACCCTGTTGCTAGTGCTGTACGCCGTGCAGCTTGAACAACAGGCCCGCAGCCACGCCGCCCAGGCTTCGGCTCAGGCCCAGGCGCGATTGCTCAATGCCTGGCCTGCCGGGCAACCGCTGCCCAAGGCCGATAACCTGTTGACCTTCAATCGCGGACAGGCGCCGTTACTGAATGGGCAACCGGTGCTGGAGCTGACCGATACCAACGGCTGGGTCGAGATCAATGCTATGCCGCTGTTCGGTGAAAGCCCGTTGATGGGCGCCGAGGTATTCACTCGCCCTGACGGTCAACAGATCGCGGTGATTGCCTATGGCCCGAGCCTGAGCCAAGTATTCGGCGATCGCTTCACCCACTATGCGGTAGCGGTATTCATTCTGATGCTGGCAATGCTCGGCGCGTCGCAACTGTTGATCCGCTTCCTGCTCAGCCAGCTCAACACATTGAAAGACGTGATGCTCCACGTCGAGAAAAGCGGCGACCTGTCGGCCCGCGTGCCGCTGGCTTGCAAGGATGAAGTCGGACAGATGGCCAACGCCTTCAACGCCATGCAGGCCGGTTACCAGCGGGTAGTCAACACCGTCGCCAACACCGCCCGGCAACTGGATGTCGGTGCCGCGCGGCTGGCCTCGAGCATGAACGAGGTGCGTCACGGCATGCTCGGTCAGCAAAGCGAAACCGATCAGGCCGCCACAGCGATCAACGAAATGACCGCCACGGTCCATCACATCGCCCAACACGCCGGCGCCACCCGCGACCTCTCGCAAACCGCCGACACCCTGGCCGGCAGCGGCCAGGAAGTGGTCACTCGGGTGCAGAAATCGATTGGCGGGTTGTCCACCGGCGTGCAGCAAACGGCCGAGATGATTCAGCGTCTGGCCGAGGACAGCCAGAAGATCAACGGCGTGGTCAGCGTGATCCACAGCATCGCCGAACAGACCAACCTGCTGGCCCTTAACGCGGCCATCGAAGCGGCCCGGGCCGGGGAAATGGGTCGCGGGTTTGCGGTGGTCGCCGATGAGGTGCGTAACCTGGCCAAGCGAGTCCAGGCGTCCACCGACGAAATCACCACCATGGTTTCAGCGCTGCAGGCCGGCACTCGGGACGCCGTGGATTTCATGCAGGAAAGCTCGTACAAGGCGGACGACTGCATGCAGCAGGCTCAGGAAGCCAGTGTGGCCCTGGCCGAAATCACCGGAGCGGTGGCGCAGATGCGTGAAAGCAATACGCAGATCGCAGTGGCGGCCGAGCAGCAGAGCCATGTGGCGGAGGAAATGAATCGGGCGGTGGTGAGCATTCGCGACGTCACCGAGAATACCGTGCAGCAGACTGTGAATTCGGCAATCACCAGCAATGAGCTGGCGATGCTGGCGGGGGAATTGAGCAAGGCCATTGGGCAGCTCAAGCTTTAGAGATCGCTAAAAGATCGCAGCCTTCGGCAGCTCCTACGGGGACCGCGCTCGGCGTAGGAGCTGCCGAAGGCTGCGATCTTTTTTGCCCATCACACCTATTGCGCCGATAGCCAGCCTTGATTCGTCGAGCGCTTTTGCCGGGCCTATTCTTTATTCAAGCGCCTCACGAATAAAGGATAAGCATCATGGGCAAACGTCATCCCAACTTCCCCGCCTGGCAATGGCGAATGTACCCGCATCACCATCAGGACCCACCCCATCTGGTGTTGCACCGGATTGCCGTGCCACTGTTCATTGTGGCGTTTTTACTGATGGTCTCGGGGGGGTTCAGCCTGGACCTGGCGAACATCGCGATCGGTGTCATCGGACTGCTCGCCGCCCTGGGCCTGCAACGTCACGGTCACCGCCTGGAGGCGCAAGCCGGCAAGCCGTTCAGTGATCGCAAAGACCGTCGTCATTGATCAGGCGAAAATCGTGACGGTCTGCCGGCTCATGGCGATCAACTGACCGTCTTCACTCCACAGTTTTGCGGCGGCGTGCCCGTAGCCGTCAGCGGCATACTCGACTTCCACCAGGTACTTGCACCAGTCCAGTGTGCTCAACGCGAGCAACGGCTGGACGAATTCGATGGTCCAGGTCAGCGTGCTGCCTGCCGCCGGCTTCTTCAGATGCGACAACAAGGACGGCGGCCAGGCGTCGACCAGCGCCAGAATATGCGCCTCGCTGGCCACCTCGTCCTTCCCTTCTCCACGCAAGCGCACCCACCCTCCCATGTCGCGGGAGGTGTTGCCGGTGAACGGCAGGCCACCGACACTCCAGCGCATTGCCAAATGACGCATGAATTCTGGGGTCACCCCTTTGATATAGGGCATTTCCTGGCAGTCGTTCCAGTGCTTCATCTCGGGCGCAGTGTTGGCCGTGACCGCCACTTCGGAAGGTCGTGATGCACCGAAGCTGCCCTGGACCAACGTCACCACTTGGCCCTTCTGCATCGCACGGCCCAACACCTGGCTGACAGCTTTGCCTTCGCGCAGCACATCGACTTCAAAACTGACCGGTACATCCGGCTCGACCGGGCCGACAAAGGTGATTGCCAGCGAACGCACCGGACGATCCGCCGGGACTTTTGCGCGCATGGCTTCGTATTGCAAGGCGGCTATCAGCCCGCCAAAACTCGCCCGGCCCTGGCCCCATTCCGCCGGAATAGACAGCTCCTGCGGCTGACTGCGCACAGCGTCGAGCAGATCGGAAAAGTGCATGGGAACCTCAGAGGCAAGAAAATGGATGGAACGATCTTAACCAGCGCGCAAAGCTGACACAGCGCTTATTCCGGCCAAAGAACCTGACAGATAGGCCGGATGACACCACAACCCCGTAGGAGCTGCCGAAGGCTGCGATCTTTTGATTTTCGGCGTAGATGATGACGCTAAAGATCAAAAGATCGCAGCCTTCGGCAGCTCCTACGGGGGGAGTGGTGATGGTTTCAGGATTTGAAGCAGGCGGCGCTGAGTTTGTCGAGGACGCGGTCGGCGCGTGCTTCGGCCTCGGCCAAGGTGGTTTTCCAGACTGCGACACAAGGCTGCAAATCGGGCTCTTCTTTGGCGCGGTCCAGCCACTGCCAGCTGTCGTGCCAATCGCCCAGGGCAGCCTGCGCCGATTTCAGTCTGGGCAGGGCCGCTTCCGGCAAGCGATCCAGTTCGGGGTAGGCTTCGATGCCATAGCGCACGCGCTTGATCAGCAGGCGCAGGCGATGGCGGTCATGGGCGGGATCATGCAGGGCCTGGTCGAGTTTCTTCCACTGTTTGCCCAGGCGTTTTTCGATGCGCTTGCGCAAGCCCTTGAGCAAACCCTGGCGCTGGGAAGCGCGCAGAAAACGCGGAAAGGCATCGAGGATCATCAGCATCTGCGCCACTTCCGGGCTCGCCGCGACGATGGGATAAGCCTCGTCCATCCGCGCCATGCGCCGGTGCGCGGCCTCGGGTTGATCGTGCTGGAGAAGGTACGCCGCCAGCACTTCGCGATCGCGCAACGGCGTGGTCAGGTCACCGACCCGGGATGCCGCCGCTTCCAGTTGCTCGACCCCGGGCAAACCGCGCAAGGGCCGCAGCAAGCTGCGCAAACGCCGCACGGTGGTGCGTAGATCGTGCAGCGCTTCAGAGTCGGTTCGGGCACTCAAGCGTGCCTGACAGGCGAGCAGGCGAATGTCCAGGCTCAGAACGTGAGCCACCAATCGATCAACCAAGGCAGACATCGCTTGCTCCGTGAATCGAATTCCCCCATTGGCTATAGCATGCTTCAGCGGCCGGCGCGAGACTCACGAATGTAGAAGCGAGCCTTCTCGGCCTTCTTGGTACAACCCTCATAGGCTTCGAATTGCTGCTGGGTCTTGGCACCGGTCAGCAACGACAGCGCCTTGGAGTAGCTGACTGTCCCGGCAAAGCCCTCGACCTTGGCCAGATCCAGTTCACGCCAGGCGGCGTCGAGCTGGCTCCCGCAGCTGTCACGGTAAGCGGTTTTACCGGCACAACCGGCGAGTGCCAGGGCAATCAACGGCACACAGATCCAGGCTTTCATCACTCACACCTCAAAGATAATAAACAGTCGTGCAGCTAAGACGGCCTGGCGCGTGAAAAGTGCCTTGGACCCGCAGTGGAAACTATAGCGCTCGCGAGGATACCCATTCGCCTTTATTGAGTGTCAAAAAACGACGCTATTGCCCCGTCGAACGACCATAGCGATTGAAGCGTACCCCTCGATGGGTGCATTGTTGAACCTTGTCAGAGAGGTCGATTCATGAAAAAGCGTGTCGCACTGGTGTTGGGCTCGGGTGGCGCCCGGGGCTACGCCCATATCGGCGTCATTGAAGAGATCGAACGGCGCGGCTACGACATTGCCTGCATCGCCGGTTGCTCCATGGGCGCAGTGGTCGGCGGGATCTATGCCGCCGGTAAACTCAAGGATTATCGCGACTGGATCGAGAGCCTGGATTACCTCGACGTGTTGCGTCTGGTGGACGTCAGCTTTCGCCTGGGCGCTATTCGCGGGGAAAAGGTCTTCGGGCAGATCCGCAAGATCGTCGGCGAGATCAACATCGAAGACCTGCGCATTCCCTACACGGCGGTGGCCACGGACCTGACCAACCAGCAGGAAATCTGGTTCCAGGAAGGCTGCCTGCATCAGGCCATGCGCGCCTCGGCAGCGATCCCCAGCCTGTTCACGCCGGTGATGCAGGGCAATCGAATGCTGGTGGACGGCGGCATCCTCAACCCGTTGCCGATCGTGCCGGTGGTGTCGAGCCATTGCGACCTGATCATCGCGGTCAACCTCAACTCCACCAACCAGCGCCACTATCAACTGCCAGTGATCCAGCGCCCGGCGGCGTTCAGGACCCGCTTCGACAGCCTGATCAACTCGTTGGGTTCGAAAATGCCCTTCCGCCGCAAACAGGCGGAACAATTGCTGCTGCTGGAAAAGGAAGCGCTGATGGCCGAAGCGGCCGATATCAATCCGTGGATCGAATCCGCCGAGCCCGAAGGGCAGCAACCGGCGGCGGCCCCGGAAAGCAACGGCGCACCGAAATCCGCCACCGGGTCGTTCATCATCGACAACGTCGGGCCGGCGTCCTTGCTGGACCTGATCAACCAGAGTTTCGAGGTGATGCAGACCTCATTGGCGCAGTACAAGATTGCCGGGTATCCGCCGGATATCCTGATCAACGTGCCCAAGCGGGTGTGCCGGTTTTTCGAGTTCTACAAGGCGCCGGAATTGATCGCGCTGGGGCGCGAGATTGCGCGGGATACGCTGGATCGGTATGAGAATGAGCGGGAATCTTGAGGTTCCTGGGTGAATGTGAGGCCCCCTTCGCGGGCAAGCCCGCTCCCACAGGGGATCTTCAGTGTTACGCAGATCCAGTGTGGGAGCGAGCCTGCTCGCGATGGGGCCGGATAATCCAACACAAAAACTAAAGGCTACCCTCACTCAACAACCGATACCCAACCCCCGCCTCGGTAACGATAAACCGCGGCTGAGTCGGATCATCCGCCAGTTTCTGCCGCAAGTGCCCGACCACGATCCGCAGATAGTGGCTGTCTTCGGTGTGTGTCGGCCCCCAGATGTCCTTGAGCAATTGCTGCTGGGTGATGACCCGCCCCGGATGCCGCGCCAGTTGCGCCAGTACGGCGTATTCCTTGCGCGTCAGCGCCACTTCGGTGCCGTCCAATAGCACCCGGCGATAAGCCAGGTCCACGGTGAGCGGGCCGAAACTGAGCGCCGCTTCCTGAACCTCACCCGTCGGCGCCTGACGCAGCAAGGCGCGCACCCGAGCCAGAAATTCCTGGATGCCGAACGGCTTGGTCACGTAGTCGTTGGCGCCGCCATCCAGGGCTTGTACTTTCTGCCCTTCGCTCGCGCGCACCGAGAGTACCAGTACCGGCACCGCCGACCACTCACGAAACTCGCGCAGCACCTGCTGGCCGTCCATGTCCGGCAGGCCGAGGTCGAGCACCAGCAGGTCGGGTTTGTTCAATGCGGCCTGGGCCAGGCCTTCCGTGCCGGTGCCGGCCTCCAGCACTTTGTAGCCTTGGGAGGCGAGGCTGATGCGCAGGAATTTGCGGATCTGCGGTTCGTCGTCGATGACCAAAATGGTCGCGGTCTGGCTCATGAATTCACATCAACATAAAGAAGTGGCAAGAGAGTAGCGCAGGCAAGATCAGGCTTCACTGTCCAATCCCGGTTGAGTCTGCAACGGCAGGTGCAGCGTGATGCAGGTGCCGCGTCCTTCGATGCCGTCGGTGACGCTGATCCGCCCGCCATGGGCACCGACCATGCCCTGACAGATCGCCAGCCCCAGCCCGGTGCCCTGCCCGCCGCGATCGCCGCGAGCGGCGGTGTAAAACATGTCGAAAATCTTCGCCCGGTCCTCCTCGGGAATCCCCGGCCCCTCATCGTGCACGGAAAAAAACAGCTCGCTGTCAGTGGCCCCGGCACGCAACTCCAGTCGGCCGCGGGGCGGCGAGAAACGCGCGGCGTTTTCCAGCACATTGACCAGCGCTTGTTCGATCAGCGCGGCATGCACATAGAGCAGCGGCAATTCGGCCGGCACTTCGGTAATGACCTGCAGCGATGCCAGCACCGCGCGCAGACGATTGAGCGCACTGCCGACAATGTCTGCCGGTGACACCCAGTCCCGCGAAAGCTTAAGAGCGCCGTGACCGAGACGCGTCATGTCCAGCAGGTTTTGAATGTAGCGATCCAGCCGTTCGGCTTCATCGCGGGTGCCTTCGAGCAGTTCGCGGCGGTCCTCCAACGGAATCGCCTCGCCAAGCGCCAGCAAGCTGTCGATGCTGCCGCGCATGGAAGTCAGTGGCGTGCGCAAATCGTGGGACACCGAGGCCAACAACGCGCTGCGCAGTTGCTCGGTTTCGCCATGCAAGCGCGCAGCCTCAAGGTCATCGGCCAGTTGCGCGCGGGCCAACGCCTGGGCCAGCGGTTGGCTCAACGCGGTCAACAAGCGCCGCCGCTGGCCGCTCAGGGTCTGACCTTCCTTGGCGCACACGCCGAGCAGCGCCAACGGCCCATCATCCACCGACAGTGGCCACCACCACCAGCGCCCGAACGGCAAAGTACCGGTGCCTGCGCCGGCCGGTTGGTCGTGTTGCCAGGCCCAATCGGCCGCGGCGCGCTCGGCTTCGGAGAACTCCAGCGGCCCGCCGGTTTCGACTTTCCAGCCGCTCTGGCCATCGCGATTGAGCAGGCACAGTTTCAGGTCGGTCCAGCCATTGAGGTGCTGCGCCGCAGCGCTGACCACGGCCTGACGGTCGGTGGCAGCGGTGAGTTTGCGCGACAGGTCGAGCAGTTCGCTGGTTTCTTCCTGGGTGTCGCGCAAGGCCTGCAATTGTCGCCGTTGTCGCGCCGCCAGGTTGCCGGTGAGGGCCGCCATCAGCAGGAAGAACAGCAAGGTCAGCACGTCCTCTTCACGCTGGATGCTGAAAGAGAACGTCGGTGGAATGAACAAAAAATCATAGGTCAGAAATGACAGCGCCGCGCAGGCCAATGCCGGGCCGAGACTGCTGCGCACCGCCACCAGCAACACCGCTGCGAGGAACACTAAGGAAATGTTGGGCAGCGGCAAGGCGCTCGACACCGCCCAGGCCAGGGCACTGGCAAGCACCGTTGCCACCAGCGCCAACGCGTAGTCGAACCAGACCAGCGACTGCGCGGAGCGTTGGCGCGGCTGATGCTGTTCCTGATCACTGTCGAGCACGTTGATTTCCAGCCCGCGAGCATCGCGCAGTAAACGAGACGCCAGCCCGCCACCGAACAACCGTCGACGCAAACGCTGGCGCGACTGGCCCACCAGCACCAGGCTGGCGCGTCGTTCAGCGGCGTGCTGGATCAAGGTTTTCGCCACCTCACCGGCGCGCAGCAACACCACTTCCCCCCCGAGGCGTTCGGCCAGTTGTTGAGCGCTTTGCAGGCGCAGGCGCGATTGCTCGTCGCGCACACGGCCGTTGTCCACATGCACCAAGCTCCACGGCAGATGCCGGCGCTGGGCCACGCGACTGGCGTGACGCACCAGGCGCTCGGCCTGAGCATCGCCATCGACGCCCACCAGCAAACGACCGCGCACCGCCGGTGCGGCCTGCCCCAACTGGCGATAACCCTGGGCCAGATCGTTGTCCACCTGAGCGGCGGCGGTTTGCATCGCCAGTTCGCGCAGGGCGGTGAGGTTGGTCTGGGTGAAGAAGGCATCGATGGCCGCCCGCGCCTGCTCCGGCACGTAGACCTTGCCGTCGCGCAGACGCTCCAGCAGCTCACGCGATGGCAGGTCGATCAGCAGCAGTTCGTAGGCTTCTTGCAGCACCCAGTCCGGCAGGGTTTCGCGCACCTGTACGCCAGTGATGCCGCGCACCTGATCGTTGAGACTTTCCAGATGCTGGACGTTGACCGTGGTGAACACGTCGATGCCGGCAGCCAGCAATTCCTGAATGTCTTGCCAGCGCTTGGCGTGTCGACTGCCGGGGGCGTTGCTGTGGGCCAGTTCGTCCACCAGCACCAGTTTCGGTTTGGCGGCCAGCAGACCGTCGAGGTCCATTTCTTCGAGCATCACGCCGCGGTATTCCGAGCGCACCAACGGCTGCTGGGGCAAGCCGCTGAGCAGCGCTTCGGTTTCGGCGCGACCGTGGGTTTCGACCACCCCGGCCATGACTTTCACGCCTTGGCGCAGTTGAGTGTGGGCGGCTTGCAGCATGGCGTAGGTCTTGCCGACTCCCGGGGCTGCGCCGAGGAACACCTTGAGCCGGCCACGGCCATCGCGGGGCAGGTCTGCTAACAGCGCGTCGGCGCGGCCGGAGTCACTCATCTGTCATTGCCTTGTTCGATTTGAAATAGAGGTGAAGCATTAAAAGATCGCAGCCTTCGGCAGCTCCTACAGAGGTCGCGGTGTCGACACGGTCAATGTAGGAGCAGGCGAAGCCTGCGATCTTTTGATCTACAGCTTCTGCAGAGCCAGGTTCAACTCAAGCACGTTGATCACCGGCGGCCCCACCAAGGGCTGTTCAATGTGCGCATCCAGCAGTTGCTCAAGCGTAGACACTGGCAGATTGCGCGCCGTCGCGACACGCGCCAGTTGATAGGCAATCGCGGCCGGTGGCAAGTGCGGATCGAGGCCGCTGCCGGAGGTGGTCAGCATCGCCAACGGCACCGGGCCCTGGCCAGCTACTTGCAATTTATTGGCCTCGTCGATCACCCGAGTGGCCAGCGCCGGATTGCTGGGCGAGAAGTTGCTGGCGCTGCTCGACACGGTGGCAAAGGCACCGGCCGATGGCCGTGGGTGGAACCAGCCGTCGCCAACGAAATCCTGGGCGATCAGCGACGAACCGCGGACCTTGCCGTCGGCGTCACGCACTAGGCTGCCATTGGCCTGGTCCGGGAAGGCGACCTGGGCGACGCCGGTGACCACCAAAGGGTAGGCGACGCCGGTGATCAGGGTCATCAGCAACAGCAGGCTCAGGGCCGGACGTATCAGTGTGGACATTTCAAAATCCTCGATTCAACTCGGAAGGCACACACATCACCTGTGGCGAGGGAGCTTGCTCCCGCTCGGCTGCGCAGCAGTCGTAAACCCGGTAAATGCGGTGTGCCTGAATAAACACTTGGGCCTGAGGTGGGGCTGCTTCGCAGACCAGCGGGAGCAAGCTCCCTCGCCACAAAAAACCCTGCCTCAAAAAGCTCTGCGCTCAGCAGCAATTGCTAAACCAAATGCAACGCCGTCAACAACATGTCGATCGCCTTGATCCCCACGAACGGCACCAGAATCCCGCCCAGCCCGTAGATCAGCAGATTGCGCCGCAGCAACGCCGCCGCGCTCACCGCTTGCACCCTCACACCACGCAGCGCCAACGGAATCAGCACCACGATGATCAAGGCGTTGAACACAATCGCCGACAGAATCGCGCTCTGCGGGCTGCTCAGGTGCATGACGTTGAGCACACCCAGTTGCGGGTAGATCGAGGCGAACAGCGCCGGCAGGATCGCGAAGTACTTGGCCACGTCGTTGGCGATGGAAAAGGTCGTCAGCGCACCACGGGTCACCAGTAATTCCTTACCGATCTGCACCACGTCCAACAGCTTGGTAGGATCGCTGTCGAGGTCGACCATGTTCGCCGCCTCCCGTGCCGCTTGCGTACCGTCGTTCATCGCCATGCCGACGTCCGCCTGAGCCAGGGCCGGGGCGTCGTTGGCACCGTCGCCGCACATGGCGACCAGGCGACCGTCGTTCTGCTCGTGACGAATGCGCGCCAGTTTTTTCTCCGGTGTGGCTTCGGCCAACACGTCATCCACGCCCGCTTCGGCGGCAATCGCAGCGGCGGTCAGCGGGTTGTCGCCCGTGACCATGACCGTGCGAATCCCCAGCTTGCGCAACTCGGCGAAACGCTCGCGGATGCCGGGCTTGACCACGTCCTTGAGGTGAATGACACCGAGCAATTTGCCGTCGACGCAGACCAGCAGAGGCGTGCCGCCACTCTGGGCGATCTTGTCGATTTCCCGGGACAGAGGCGCGGCCAGATCGGCGCGTTTCAGGCCGACGAAGGTCAGCAGCGAATCCACCGCGCCTTTGCGATAGACCCGGCCCTGATAGTCAACGCCAGACAAGCGGGTTTCAGCACTGAACGGCACAGCAGTCAGCACCTCGGCCGACGGCTCGGGTTGCGGATGAAGACCGCGCAGGTACTCGACGATGGATTTGCCTTCAGCCGTGTCATCGGCCAAGGAGGCAAACAATGCGCCTTCGGCCAGTTCCTTGGCAGTGACACCAGGCGCGGCATAGACCGCGGAGCAACGACGATTGCCAAAGGTGATAGTGCCGGTCTTGTCCAGCAGCAGGACGTGAACGTCCCCCGCCGCTTCCACGGCGCGACCGGATTTGGCGATCACGTTCAGGCGCACCAGACGGTCCATCCCGGCGATACCGATGGCCGACAACAAGCCGCCAATGGTGGTCGGAATCAGCGTGACCAATAACGCCACCAGGAACACCAGCGGCAGGCTGCCATTGGCGAAGTGGGCGAACGGTTGCAGGGTCACCACCACCAGCAGAAAGATCAGGGTCAGGCCGATCAGCAGGATATCCAGCGCCACTTCGTTCGGGGTTTTCTGGCGTTTGGCGCCTTCGACCAGCGCGATCATGCGGTCGAGGGTCGACTCGCCGGGGTTGGCGGTGATGCGCACCAGCAGCCAGTCGGACACCAGTCGAGTGTTGCCGGTGACCGCCGAACGGTCGCCACCGGACTCACGAATCACCGGCGCCGACTCACCGGTAATCGCCGCTTCGTTGACCGCCGCGATGCCTGCGATCACCTCGCCGTCACCGGGGACCATCTCCCCCGCTTCGACGCGCACCACATCACCCTTGCGCAGGCTGGTGGCGGGCACCACCTGAAAGCTGCCATTGGCGTTTTTGCGCCGGGCACTCAAGCCTTCACTGCCGGCCTTGAGGCTGTCGGCACGGGCCTTGCCGCGACCTTCGGCCAGCGCTTCGGCGAAGTTGGCGAACAACACGGTGAACCACAGCCACAAGGCGATTTGCCCGGCGACATAAGTCGGCACGGCGCTGTTGGGAATGAAGCACAGCACGGTGGTCAGAATCGCGGTCAGTTCCACCACCAGCATCACCGGCGCACGTTGCAATTGCCGTGGGTCGAGCTTTACGAACGCTTGCACCAGCGCCGGGCGCCAGAGGGCCGAGATCGCGGTTTTCGGTTGTTCCGGCGCCTTGACGACGGCGGCTTTAGTTGCGGGCATATTCATCATTGACTCCTTAGAAGCCCAAGCTCAGATGTTCGGCAATCGGGCCCAGCGCCAGGGTCGGCAGGAAGGTCAAACCACCTACCAGCAAAATGGTCACGGTCAACAGGACCACGAACAGCGGGCCGTGAGTCGGGAAGCTGTTCTGGCCGATCGGCGCGGTTTTCTTCATCGCCAGGCTGCCGGCCAGGGCCAGTACCGGGAGGATGTAACCGAAGCGACCGATCAACATGCCCAGCCCCAGCATCAGGTTGTGGAACGCGGTGTTGGCACCGAAGCCGCCGAACGCCGAGCCGTTGTTGGCACTGGCCGAGGTGTAGGCATAAAGCAACTGGCTGAAACCGTGAGCACCGGGGTTACTCACCGCCGCGACCGGGCCAGGCAGACTGGCAGCAATCGCGCCGAGCACCAGCACGCCGACTGGCATCACCAGCAAGGTCACCACCAGCAACTGGACTTCCCTGGCTTGCAGTTTCTTGCCGAGGTATTCCGGAGTGCGGCCGATCATCAGCCCGGCGAGGAATACCGCGATCAGCACGTTGAGCAACATGCCGTAGAGCCCGGCCCCGACGCCGCCGAAAATCACTTCGCCGACCATCATGTTGACCAGCGCGACCATGCCGCTCAGCGGATTGAGGCTGTCGTGCATGCCATTGACCGAACCGTTCGACGCCGCCGTGGTGGTTACCGACCACAGCACCGTGGCGGTGGTGCCAAAACGCGCTTCCTTGCCTTCCAGCGGTGCGGTCTGTTCGACGGCGACGTTGGCCAGGGTCGGGTTCGGTTGATATTCAGCCCACAGCGACGTCGTGCCGCCGATCAAAAACAGCGCCAGCATGCAGGCGATGATCGCGCGGCTCTGACGCAGGTCTTTCACGTAATGGCCGAAGGTGAACACCAGCGCCACCGGGATCAGAATGATCGAAGCGACTTCAAACAGGTTGCTCCACGCCGTCGGGTTCTCGAACGGGTGCGCCGAGTTGACGCCGAAGAAGCCACCGCCGTTGGTGCCCAGTTGCTTGATCGCAATCTGGCTGGCGGCCGGGCCGAGCGGGATGACCTGATCGACGCCCTGCAGGGTCACGGCGTTCACGTACTGGGCGAACGTTTGTGGCACGCCCTGCCACACCAGATACAGCGCCAGCAGCAGGCACAGCGGCAGCAGGCCGTAGAGGGTGGCGCGAGTCATGTCGACCCAGAAGTTGCCCAGGGTTTTGGTCGACTTGCGACCGATGCCGCGACACAGCGCTACCAATACCGCCAGGCCAGTGGCAGCGCTGACGAAGTTCTGCACGGTGAGGCCGACCATCTGACTCAGGTAGCTGAGGGTCGCTTCGCCGCTGTAGGACTGCCAGTTGGTATTGGTCATGAAGCTGACGGCGGTGTTGAACGCTTGCGTCCATTCCTGACCCGGCAAATTTTGCGGATTGAGCGGCAAATAATTCTGAAACAGCAGGATCGCGAACAACAGCAAAAAACCCGCGAGGTTGAAGGCGAGCAAGGCCAGGGTGTATTTCTGCCAGCTCTGCTCAGCCTGTGGATCGACACCGCTCACCCGATAGCAACCCCGCTCCACCGGCCCGAGGATCGGCGACAGCCAGGTGCGCTGCCCTTCCATCACCTTGTAGTAGAAGCGCCCAAGAAACGGTGCCGGGATCAGCACCACGGCGAAGAAGGCGAGGATCAGCCAATAGTCATAACTGTGCATAGCCGCTCCTAGTTCCGGTCCGCGCGCAACAGCGCAACCAACAGATAAATGAACAGCCCCACTGCCAATAGCAGTGACACTCCGTCCAGAACGCTCATGGAAATTCTCCGTGTTACGGCGTATTGCCGCGTGTGGAGTGATTGTCGGGAGGGAGGCTGTAAAGGCGCGAGATCGAGGGGGGTGGCGGGGCATAAATAAAGCGTAAAGAGTGGGGGTATGGTTTTGTTACAGCGGTGTTCCGGCGGGCCTCATCGCGAGCAGGCTCCCACAGGAGTTCGGCGTTGTACGGACGACGACATTCCAATGTGGGAGCGAGCCTGCTCGCGATAGCGCCAGAACAGGCGTCGACGCCCCTAACTGGAGCACAAAAAGCACTCATCCAGCCGCGAACATCCCCGATACGACAGCTTTCAGCGCTTTACGACGCCCACCTGAAAAATGGCACGCCCACTGCACACGCCTTCCCCCGAGCTTTTCCAAACCGTTCAGGGAGCAAGGCATGAACACACAACTCAAACCCACGCTGGGCACGCTGCACCTGTGGGGTATCGCGGTCGGGCTGGTGATTTCCGGTGAGTACTTCGGCTGGAGTTACGGCTGGGGCGTGGCCGGGACACTGGGCTTTCTCGTGACCTCATTCATGGTCGCCACGATGTACACCTGCTTCATCTTCAGTTTCACCGAACTGACCACCGCGATTCCCCATGCCGGCGGTCCCTTTGCCTACAGCCGCCGCGCCTTTGGCGAGAAAGGCGGTTTGATTGCCGGGTTGGCGACCCTGATCGAATTCGTCTTCGCCCCTCCGGCGATTGCCCTGGCGATCGGCGCCTACCTGAATGTGCAGTTTCCCGCCCTTGACCCGAAACACGCGGCGGTCGGTGCCTACATTGTGTTTATGGGCCTGAACATTCTCGGCGTGAAACTGGCCGCGACCTTCGAACTGGTGGTCTGCGTATTGGCGGTCGCCGAATTGCTGGTGTTCATGGGCGTGGTCGCCCCGGCGTTCAGCTTCAGCAACTTCGCCCTCAATGGCTGGGCTGGTGCTGACGTGTTCGGTGCGCCAGCGATTGCCGGCATGTTCGCAGCCATTCCGTTTGCCATCTGGTTCTTCCTCGCCATCGAAGGCGCGGCCATGGCTGCCGAAGAAGCCAAAGACCCGAAACGCACAATTCCCAAGGCCTACATCAGCGGCATCCTGACCCTGGTGCTGCTGGCCATGGGCGTGATGTTCTTTGCCGGCGGCGTCGGCGACTGGCGCACCCTGTCGAACATCAACGATCCGCTGCCGCAAGCCATGAAAGCCGTGGTCGGCGAAAGCTCCGGCTGGTTGCACATGCTGGTGTGGATCGGCCTGTTCGGCCTGGTGGCGAGTTTCCACGGGATTATTCTCGGCTACTCGCGGCAGTTCTTTGCGCTGGCCCGGGCCGGTTACCTGCCAGCATCCCTGGCCAAACTGTCGCGCTTCCAGACCCCGCACCGGGCGATCATCGCCGGTGGCTTGATCGGCATCGCGGCGATCTACAGCGACGGCTTGATCAACCTCGGCGGCATGACGCTGACGGCGGCGATGATCACCATGGCGGTATTCGGTGCGATCGTGATGTACATCATGAGCATGCTCAGCCTGTTCAAACTGCGCAAAACCGAACCAAACCTGGAACGCACTTTCCGCGCGCCCTGCTACCCGTTGGTGCCATTCATTGCGTTGATGCTCGCGGTGGTTTGCCTGGTGGCGATGGCCTGGTTCAACACCTTGATCGGGCTGATCTTCCTCGGCTTCATGGCAGTGGGTTTCGTGTACTTCATGCTCACCGCGCAATTGCGGGCCGATGCGCCGGCGGATGCGATGTTGACCGGGCTTTAACCTCACACTCGGCCCCAAGGAGCTGCCGAAGGCTGCGATCTTTTGATCTTCATCGATGCATCTGGCGTCGAAGATCAGGATCAAAAGATCGCAGCCTTCGGCAGCTCCTACGGGGGAATGTGCAAGTTTTGAAGACGTGGCGCAGATGAACGGGACATAACAGGCCTAGAATGGAACCACTGCGAAATTCCATCGCTCAAAAGTGGTATGCAGGATCGATCGGCGAACCCTCGCCCACCGGCCTGCCCTTAAGGAGAGCCGTTATGCCTTGGTATGCCTGGTTGATTCTGATCGTTGCCATCGGCTCGATCGTTGGCGGCTTGATGATGCTGCGCGACACCGCCAACAAGGTCGAATTGACTGAAGAGCAACGTAAACGCGTCGCCGAACGCAATGCGGAAGCGGATGCCAAGGATGCGCAGGACCGCTAGATCAAAAGATCGCAGCCTTCGACAGCTCCTACATGGAATATGCGTTTCCCTGTAGGAGATGCCGAAGGCTGCGATCTTTTTGCTCTTGCTTTTAGCGCTTACTTTTCCCAATCGGCCTTGGCAATGTGCAGGCCATGCAGCCCTTTATAGGCCGCACGTTCCGGCTGGCTCCAGCCTTCAAGTAACGACTCCTCCAACCGATAAATCTCAACGCCTAATGGGCGACACACACTCAATGGATCCTGCGCATCCGGCCCCCACATGGCCAGTGACAAATCCCCACCCGGGCACGTCGACAACGCACACAGCAAATCAATCTCGGCAAAGAACTCCAGGTAATCGCCCTTCTGCGCCGGACAGGCTTTCATGAAGTACATGTCGTCGTGGTTCAGACCAGTGCACTGGAAAATGTTCAGCACATCATGCACGTCAAACTCGGTCAGGCCATGGGGTAACACGGCGCGCGTCAAATTCGAGTGGCAGTGATGATGGAAGTCCTCGCCGGTGAGCATTTTGTTCACATACGGATCGCACCGCGTCCCCAGCAAGTCGTGCAAACGCCCGCCATGTTCGTCGATGCCGTACCCGGCCAGGCTATCGTCGGTGATGGTCACCAGCGGCCGCAAAAATGGCAGGTTCGACCAGAGCCGGTCATGAATGCTGACATGCGCCCCCTGTAACTGCCGGGTCCGCGCCGCCCATAAGCGTTCGCGCGGGTCATGAGCATTCCAGACATTGAAGTCCCCGACTTGCGGGCCAACCGGGGTCGTGACCCTGAACACATGCCCGGCCGGCACATTCCAGGCGCGGCCAGTGCGGATCGGCACTTCGAACTGTTCGATCAGTGTGCGCCCCTCTTTCTTGTCCCGGACTCTCTCGTAGAAAGCCGTGTCCACCTGCAAGGCCGAGCCTTTGCTGACTTGATAGGCCGCCGGATAGTCTTTGTACATGGCACAAATCCTCGATCAGTGATGGGGAGAAGGGGCAAGCATCTGCAACAGGAGGTGTTCGGAGTCGTCGAGATAAAGGCTCATGGCGTCCCCGGCCGCGGGTTTGTCGCCGTCGGCCAGCAAGTCATGTATCTGCCGGTCACGCGCCAGCCAAGGCGCCTGAAAACGTGATTCATCGGGAGCGGTGCAAAACACCAGGCGCAGTTGCGCGACGACATTGGTGAAGAACTCATCGAACAACGGACTGCGCAGCAATCCGACGATGTGTTGATGAAACGCCAGGCTGTGGGTGCCGACGGCGCGCCAGTCCTCACGCTCCCGGGCCAGCTCGGCGGCCTCCAGGGCTTCGAGCATCCGGTCGGACTGATATTCACGTAATGGCTGACTGGCGCTGATGGCTTGCAGCTCCAGGGTGCGACGGACCTTGAACAGATCGCGCACATCCTCGACACCCAACCGGCGCACCATCACGCCTTTGTTGCGGACATAACGGGTCAGCCCTTCCTGACCCAGACGGTGCAACGCCTCGCGAATTGTATTTCGCGAGGCGTTGTAAGCCGACACCAGATCGTTTTCCACCAGCGCCATGCCCGGCAGCAAACGACCGCCGATGATGTCAGCGCGCAACTCCAATGTGATGTGGTCGGCCAGGGACAGTCCGCTGCTCATACTCAACGCCTCGTGATTGTTCAACAATCGTCAGCGAATGAGTAATCACTATTCGTGCCATCTACCTTGAACTACTCCTCCCAGTATTTGAACAACACACTGGCGTTCACGCCGCCAAATCCGAAGCCGTTGGATAACGCGTAATCGATGGTCATTGGCCGCGCCTGACCGTGAACAATGTCCACACCTTGCGCCGCCGGATCCGGGTTATCGAAGTTGAGCGTGGCCGGCACCACCTGATCGCGGAGCGCCAACAGCGTAAAGATCGCCTCGATCCCGCCAGCAGCGCCGAGCAAATGCCCGGTGGCCGATTTGGTCGACGTCACCGCTATCTTGTTGTCCGAGCCGAACAACGACTTGATGGCCGCCAGCTCCCCCAAATCCCCAACCGGGGTCGAGGTCGCGTGAGCGTTGAGATGCTGCACCTGCGCCGGCGAAATGCCCGCCTGGGCCAACGCCAGCGACATCGCCCGACGCGCACCGCTGCCATCTTCAGGCCCCGCGGTCAGGTGATAGGCATCGGCACTGGTGCCGTAACCGACCAGCTCAGCCAACGGCTGAGCGCCGCGCGCCAAGGCATGTTCCAGGGATTCGATCACCAGCAGGCCCGAGCCCTCGCCCATCACAAAACCGTCACGACCACTGTCGAACGGTCGCGAGGCGCGTTCCGGGGTGTCGTTGTAACCGCTGGACAACGCCCGAGCCGCCGCGAACCCGGCGAGGCTGACACGATCGATTGCCGCTTCCGCCCCGCCACACACTGCAATGTCCGCCTCACCGCAGCGAATCAGCCGCGCCGCGTCACCAATCGCCTGAACCCCGGCCGCGCACGCCGTTACCGGAGCGCCCAAAGGGCCCTTGAAACCATGCTCGATCGACACATGGCCCGCCGCGAGGTTGACCAGAAACGACGGAATGGTGAATGGCGACAAGCGTCGCGGGCCACGGCTATCGGTAGTGCGCACCGCATCGGCAATCGCGCCGAAACCACCCACACCCGAGCCGATAATCGTGGCAGTGCGCTCCTGGGCGTTGACGTCCTGCGGATGCCAACCGGCCTGCTCCAGTGCCTGACGCGCCGCCTCCATGGCAAACATAATGAAGCGATCCATCTTCTTCTGCTCTTTGGGCGGCGTCGCCCGGTCCGGATCGAAACCCGCCTCGGGATCTTCCGCCAGCGTCTGCACCGCGCCACCGACCTTGGCCGGCAGATCGGCAACCACCTCGTCCGGCAACGCCCGCAACCCGGAACGCCCGGCCAACAAACGTGCCCAAACCGCTTCAACGCCACTACCCAACGGCGACACCAGGCCCATGCCCGTGACGACTACTCGACGATTACTCATAACGCAAATACCTCAAGCCGATTCATGGCGCCTCACTTGTAGCGTGTGGCGGCCGTGCTTCTGGACAGATTCGGCGCCATCGCATGACGCGCCGCCATAAAGGCCTCCCACTCGGAGGCATTCGGTAACGAAGGAATGGTGATCAACTCACCCTGGTCCAGACCCGACAATGCCGCGTCGACCATCTCCCCCGCTTCCATGATCATGTCCGCCGGAATCTGGGACGCATCGATACCGGAGCGTTCCAAAATCTCGGTGCGTGTTACCCCCGGCAACACCGCTTGAACCTGAACCCCGGTGCCCTGCAGTTCGGCGTTCAACGACTGAGTCAGGCTCAACACATAAGCCTTGCTCGCGCTGTACGTCGCATTGAACCGCTCCGGGAACAACGCCACCACCGAGGCAATGTTTATAATCGTCCCGCGACCGGCCTTGGTAAAACCGGCCGCCGCTGCCGAAGCCAACCGCGTCACTGTAATGACGTTCAGCTGAATCAAACGTTCCAGCTCATCCAGAACCGCGTTGGCCAGCAAACCATCCGCCGCGACACCGGCGTTATTCAGCAACAGGCTGATACTCGAATCGCTACGCAGGCGCTGTTCAAGCTTCAACACATCCTCCTTTTGCGTCAGATCCGCCTTCAGCACCTCCACCTGAACACCATGCGCCGCGCGCAACTGGCTCGCCGCAGCCTCCAGCCGTTCCTGATCACGGGCCACCAGCAACAAATCAAAACCGCGCGCCGCCAACCGCTCCGCGTAAACCGCACCGATGCCGGAAGAAGCACCGGTGACGAGGGCCGTACCTTGGTTCTGGACAGAATTCATTACGGTGCTCCAAAGAGGATTGCGTGAGAGAAAGGCCAGCGCTTGAACGTCAGTGCGCTTCAGCGAATCGAAGATATTATAGGCATAATCAAATCACCATATGATAGCCGTAATTTTTCCCGTCCAGATGAAAGGCGCCAGATCGCCCTCTGCGGCACTATGCAAAAAGGCCGGTCAATGACCGGCCTCTTGGTGTGGATTTACAAGTTTAGTTCACTTCCAGCTTCTCGCGATTCTTGTCCAGAATGGCCTTGCCAATCCCCTTCACTTCCAGCAATTCGTCAACGGACGAAAACGGCCCATTACTCTCACGATACGCAACAATCGCCTTGGCCTTCGCCTCACCAATCCCGGACAACTCGCGCTGCAGAGTCGGCGCGTCAGCTCCATTGAGATCGACCTTGGCGGTTTGAGCCTTGGCGGCAGCATCCAGCATCAAGGGTGCCTTGGCAGCCTCTGGCGCAGCCGTCTGTGTAGCCGTCGGTGCAGCAATGGCCGCAATAGAGGCGCTGGTGAGCAGGGCAAAAACCAGAGAGTAGAAATAGCCAGTACGCATAAATGAAGCTCCATGACATCGATTGAGAAAGCAGCTTTTCCGAAGCTGCCTTCCAAACTTAGGCGATGTCTGGAGCCTGTCAAAAATGTGTCCGTTACAGGATGTGAAACAATCAGGGTTCGAGGCGGCGTTGCTGATGAATCCAGTCGACAATCTCCCCGTCGGGGGTATAGCCGCTGACCGTTTCGCGCAGGAGTTGGCGCACGCGGGAATAATCGTCCTGCTCGACAGCCAGCAACAAATCAGTCAAACGGCTCTTGAGCACATCCCAGGGCAAATGATCTTCGTTGGCGGTCATGATCATCGGATGCGGCGTCGCCGCGACGTTATCCCCGATCAGCAACTCTTCATAGAGCTTCTCTCCCGGACGCAGGCCCGTGAACTCGATCGAAATATCGCCCTGGGGATTTCGCTCGGAACGGATGCTCAAACCGGACAGGTGAATCATCTTCTCCGCCAGCTCGACAATCCTCACCGGCTCGCCCATATCCAGCACAAACACATCACCGCCCTGCCCCATGGAACCGGCCTGAATCACCAGTTGCGCGGCTTCGGGGATGGTCATGAAGTAACGGGTAATCTTCGGGTGCGTGACCGTCAAAGGCCCACCCGACTTGATCTGGCTGTGGAACAACGGAATCACCGAACCGGACGACCCCAACACATTGCCAAAACGAACCATGGTGAAACGGGTTTTATTGACCCGGGATACATTGGCTTTATCGCCAAATAGCACCGGAGCAATTTCACGACTAAGGGCCTGAAGGGTCAACTCCGCCAGACGCTTGGTGCTGCCCATGATGTTAGTCGGACGCACGGCTTTATCGGTGGAGATCAACACAAAGTTGGCCACACCCGACTGCAAGGCAGCCTGAGCAGTGTTCAACGTACCGATGACATTATTGAGCACGCCTTCAGCGATATTGTGCTCGACCATCGGCACGTGTTTGTAAGCCGCTGCGTGATAAACGGTATCCACACGCCAGGTCTTCATCACATCAAGCAGTTTGTGCGGATGACGGATGGAGCCGAGAATAGGCAGCAACTGAACCGACACCGACTCACGGCTGGCGCGCTGCTCCAGCTCTGACAGGATGCTGTAGAGGTTGAACTCACTGTGTTCGAACAGAATAAGCGTGGTCGGGCCAAGGGAGAAAATCTGCCGACACAGCTCCGAACCAATCGATCCGCCGGCGCCAGTAACCATCACTGTCTTGCCTTTGATACAGCGCTCAAGCAAATCGGCCTGGGCTGGCACGGCATCGCGGCCGAGCAAATCGGCGATATCCACTTCCTGAATGTCTTCAACCTTGACCCGACCGCTGGCCAGATCGGTGAAGTTCGGGACGCTTCGTACATGAAGCGGATAACCTTCCAGCAGATTGAGAATTTCCCGGCGTCGGGCGCGGGTGGATGATGGGAGCGCCAGGAGGATTTCCTGAGCGCCGGTGACGTCGATCATCTGCTGGATGTGTTTGGGTTTGTAGACCTGGAGGCCTGAAATAGAGCGATCGGCGATGCTGGAATCGTCGTCGACGAATGCGACTGGGCGCATGACTCGACCCATACGAAGTGCTGCTACAAGCTGATTGCCGGCCACGCCTGCGCCGTAGATGGCGACTTTGGTGAGGCCGTCGTCACGGCTGGTGAAGGGGACGTGCTGGGCGGCGGTGAACCAGTCGCCCATGAAGTATTGGCGCATGCACAGGCGTAGGCCGCCGATGATGACCATGCTCAGCCACCAGTAGTTGAAGATGATGGAGCGTGGGACGACGGTTTGGTGGTTGCTGTACCAATAGACGACAACCGCCAGGATCAGCGATGACAGGCTGACCGCCTTGACGATTGCGATCAGCGCATCATTGCCGAAATAGCGCATGACGGCGCGATACATGCCGAAGCGTATGAAAAGCGGGATAGCGATAATCGGGGCACAGGCGAAGAGCCAGAAATGGGCCCTGAGCGGGTTGTACATATCGTCTACACCGAGGCGCACGATGAAGGCGAGCCATAAGGCGAGCCACACCAAAACCACATCGGTAGCGACCTGTATCAGCCTTTTCTGCCTACGAGGCAACCCCAACAAAACTGTCCGCACTTTATCCATTCACGCATTCGAGCACGTAGCTCCCTCCTTCACAGTCGTCGACCGGCATTGTAACCTCAATACACCAACGATCAGCCGAATTCTTGTCCGATAGCCGCCCAGTCGCGCTGGTCCGTTCCAACGTTTCAGCACGAGCATTTTGTTGAAAGCATAGCTACAATTCATCGAATGGCCGAAAGTAAGACGTTCTTGAATTTGCGAATTGAAGACCTTCAGCATGATGCCGATAAGCCATGACTGGACACACATTCATTGGTCTAACGAGGCGGTGAACCAGATCACTTCCAAATCCCTGTGCTCCTGATCCGATATTGGTCAATTTATAACGAGACAACATGTCCGAAAATCTTATAGCTCACTCGCAAACTGTGGATATCGAGCGCCGCAGCGCTATAAAAAATCAGCGCCCTATTGTGATTTGGCTAACGGGCCTGAGTGGGGCTGGCAAATCATCCATTGCAAATGCCTTGGAGTTAGCATTATGCGAAGCGGGCCGCCATACCTATTTGCTTGATGGTGATAATGTTCGGCTTGGACTCTGCCAGGACCTGGGATTTAGCGACGCAGATCGTGTTGAAAACATACGACGTATTTCAGAAGTAGCTAAACTATTCACTGATGCGGGGCTAATCGTCATCACGGCGTTTATATCTCCATTCATACGCGATCGCGCCTTGGCCCGCGATGTGATTGGCGAAAAAAGCTTCATTGAAGTTTTCATCGATACGCCGCTGAGTGAATGCGAGCGGAGAGACCCTAAAGGCCTTTATAAAAAAGCCCGAGAAGGACTGATAAAGAACTTCACAGGTATCGACTCTAGTTATGAGCCGCCGTTGAATCCACACATCAGGATTAATACGTTAGAGGACGATCTTGAGGCAGCGGCTCAGCGCATTATCGACTTCATTAATAAGCAGCCGTCGAAATGAAGACGTTAGTCATCATTGGTGCGGGATTCAGTGGAACAGTCGCCGCCATAGAATTCTTACGTTCTGCCCCACCCGGCGCCAGACTCATAATCATCAACAGATCTGGAACCGTTGCACGCGGTCTGGCTTACGGCACCAGCAGTTCAAAACATCTGCTTAACGTACCCGCTGGCAATATGAGTGCATTGGCGGACAAACCTGACTCTTTTCTACAGTACTGCCAGTCTTTGTTGCCAGATACAACATCAAGTTCTTTCGTATCCAGAAAACTATACGGAAACTATTTGGCATCACTTCTGGACAATACCGAGCTCAACGCAAAAGCGAATGTCGCTATCGAGCGGATAACGGCTGAAGTCAAAAGCCTGACCCCTCATGAGCATGGGGCATATATTGAGTTGTGCTCAGGCGAAAAAATATTTTCCGATCAAGTCATTTTAGCGTTTGGTCATTTTCCACCGCGTAATCCTGCCGTACTTCAGGACGTACTGGACTCTTCCAGCTACATGGCAAACCCTTGGAACGGCCCGGTCTCTCTCTCCGAGAATCCACACGCGTCAATTTTGTTGATTGGGGGTGGCCTCACTGCTCTCGATGTGATTTCCAGCCTGAGACAAGTATCCAGTACCGGTCAGATTTATATGCTGTCTCGTCGCGGCCTTCTGCCATTGGCGCACCGAACGACTAAAAGCGCATCGCAAGCACCGATTTCATTCCACGATGAACTACTGAATGCAGCACCCACGGCCCGGAGCTATTTACGCTCAATCAGGGCACAGATTAAGTCCAGCGCAGCATCCGGCATCAACTGGCGAGACATTATCGCGGCCGTACGCCCTATTACATCCAGTCTGTGGATCAGGCTTCCCGAGCATGAGCGAAGCAGGTTTTTACGCCACGTACAACCTTACTGGGACGTCCATCGCCACCGAGTAGCGCCAGAGACTTACACGCATTTCGATGAAGCGCTGAAACATCAAAAAATCGTGCCGATAGCCGGTCGAATCAAGTCCATTGAGCTTCACAATGGCAAACCGCTCGTATCCATCCAGTCACGCGGTACACAAGACGTCAAGAAAATACCCGTTGATCGCATCATAAACTGCACGGGCCCTAATTCGAATCCAAACTTGATAGAAGAGCCGCTGATACAACAGCTTATCAGCGACGATCTGATTTCTGTCGATAGCCTGGGCTTGGGGCTTTTGGTGGATAACCAGTTGGCGGTCACAAGCAAAGACGGGACCCCTTCCGAGTGGCTGAGTTATGTCGGCCCGATGCTAAAAGCCAACTTCTGGGAGGCAACGGCGGTACCGGAACTACGTCTTTACGCCTCAGCACTTGCCAGAAAAATATCGAATAAATTCAGAAACCTATAGAGTTCTCTTGTGAATAGCCCTACCGCCCCTGATGCAGCAGACATCTTCGGCGGTGGGATGCAACATCAACTCGAAGAACTGATCAGGAACACATCAGATAATGAAAGCTGTACTTGTACTCGGCGACTCCCACGCCTTGGTTTTCAGCTCTGAGCAAATGAAAATCCTGTTTCCTGAGTACTCATTTGAAGTGACGTCCGTTGGCGGCGCCACGGTCTCCGGATTAAAAAATCCAAACGCCGTAACCCAGGCAATGCCGCAATATATGTCGGCACTGGAAACAACCACGGCGAACACTGTGATCGTGATGCTTGGCGAGGTCGATACGGGCTTTGTGATCTGGTACAGGGCTCAAAAGCATGGCAGTTCCGTAGAGCAGATGCTTCAGCAGGCTCTCGAAAACTACCAAAAGCTCTTGCTGGATGTGGCAAGCAGATTTCACGTCATCTGCGTCAGCACTCCTCTTCCAACCATCCGAGACAACATGGACTGGGGAGAAGTAGCCAATTTGCGAAAAGAAGTGAAAGCGTCACTCTCGGACAGAACATCACTCACCATAAAGTTCAACACACTCATGGAAGCCTTTTGCGTCCGCGAAGACATAAGCCACCTGAACTACGACAGTTGCTCTATGGATGAAAGCGGCACGTTGAAAGCATCACTTCGCAACCCAGACCCCAATGATCACCATTATAATCCATCTGCCCATGCACTGATGATTGAGCCCCTCCTGAGCCCTGTGCTCAAACAGTACACAAGCCTCAAGCGAAAGAGCTTCGACAACCTTGATACGGCGGATGAGCAAACACCTGAAAAGCGCTCCTTCCTTCGTAGACTTTGGGTTTCACTTTTCTGCAGACAATAAAAAATCGCTCAGTGGCGATTTCCTGGGGACATCTCATTGTGCTTCAGCGAAGTCGCGGACCGTGATTACCAGCAGATGCAATGGCCCTTGGGGGTCCATTCCAATTGCTGGTTTTCAACATCTCAGCCAAAGTGGCGATGTGTGGTCTCTAGATCACGCACCCGATCGACTGTTTTTCAGTCAATTCTCGAAGCCGGTTTTTCCAGCAACCACATCGAAAATTGCTCCACGCCCTGTTCGAAGCTCACGGTCGGAGCCCACCCCAGAGCGTTTTTTGCACGGTCTATGTTTAATACGCTCACCGGCACATCAAAGCCTCGACCCGACAAGTATTGGCGGTTGGCGACTCGCCCGGTGATCTTTTCGATCGTATCGAGCACTTCATTCAAGCTATGCCCATGACCTGAACCAATGTTGAATACGTGTTCTTGCCTCGATGGCTCAAGAGCCGCGAGCAGGGCTTGCACGACATCGGCAACATGAATGTAGTCACGAACGACGGAACCATCACCCCAAATCTCGATCGGTTCATCCCGCAACACTTTACCCAGGAACACGGCTACCGCACCTTGGCTGGCGTGCGTGCGCTGACCTTCACCGAAGGGATTAGCCAAACGCAGAACGGTGTAGTCCAGGCCATGCAGACGATGGAAAAGTGCCAGATACTTTTCGATCGCCAGTTTCGCAATCCCATAAGAGCACACAGGATCTGTTGCGTGCGTTTCAGGGATTGGCACCTGGATAGGGTCACCGTAAACGGTGCCACCCGATGAAACGAAAATCACCTTCTTGACGCCCGACTTGAGCGCCAGCGTCAGCAAACGAATCGTCGCGACGAGATTGCTTTCCACATCAAAAACGGGGTCCGCATTTGAAGACTTCGGCAATGTGGTCGATACCAAATGGTAACAAATATCGCAATCTTGCAACGCTTCACTTATATCAGCTTCGCTGGTGAAATCGCCTTCATACAGTTCGAAATGAGGATGCTTTGCGTGAGAGTCTCCAAGCTCGACAACATTCGGCCGATCAAAACAACGTACGGCATGCCCCTGATCGAGCAACGCGTCGATCAAATGGGTACCGATGAAGCCTCGTCCGCCCAATACCAGCGACCGTACTACTGCGCCAGTCGAGCTGTTCTCGGAATTTTTCAACGTTTGCCTCCAATGCAGCAGGTTCGATCTGCCGCTTCGCGCAGCAGTGGCCAAGTCACCTTGTGGCTGTCCTCGACCTGATCGCCCCTAGCAAATACTTCAAATTTAACAGCAATAAGTGGCGCACCAAACAGGTACCGAAGCGCCGAAGAGTTAGACAGGCAGCATCACAAAGTTCTCTACTGGCCTCGACCGAAAATGACACGCTACCGCCCAGCAGCTTCTGCGTTTCACGTCACGATCTGTGTAACCTCCCTCTCAACACCGCCATACGCCTGATAAATACCAACAGGCGCCTGGCCGCGTCGAGACGGCATCGTCATTCAAATGCCTGGCTTTACCAATTGCGCTAACTTCGATTCGATGTCTCGTTCGAACAGACGTACATATTGAGCAGCTACAGCGTCGATCCGATAGCGGCTTGAAACATCTTTCACCAATGCCAGGGCATGCTGGTGTTTATTTTTGTCACTGGCAAAAGCGGCGATGATTTGCGCCGCTTTCTCGATCGGGACTTCCCAATCCTCCAGACAGAGTACCTCTCCCGCGATCTCATCTTCTATGGTTAGCATGTTTCTGATGTCACCCACGTCAGAAGCGATGTACGGTTTACCGGCAAAGAGGCAGTCGACAATCGTCAGAGGAAAACTCTCAGATTTGAACTTGGTCAGCATGATGCCCATGTCCGCCGCCGCATAGTGACCGACGGCGTTATCGCTAAAGCCGGCCAGATAGACGAACTCAGGTACTCCAGCCCGGCAGTACTCATCGTAGACCGGTCCATTCCCGACCAGTATCAGACGGATATCCCGACCCGAGATGACTCGAGCTCGCTCGACAGCCTCAATAGTTTCATCCCATCCCTTGTCAGGAATTGCGCGACTGACACAGCACAGTACAAAGGCATCTTCAGGTATATCCAGTTGCGCGCGTGGAATGGCAACAACCTTTGGAGGTTGTAATCCATTTGGCACTTTGACGAACCGGTCGGACGGTTTGTCATACAGCGAAAAATTCGAGAAGGGAACAAGGTTCTTCTCGGCGGTATAGACCCATGTGCTCACGCTGTCATCAGCCGTACGAAGCTGCTCCTCAGTCACGCCAAAGGCATCTTCATGCTCAATCATCCCGTGCAGGGACGCGACATGAGCACCTAACTCGGAGAAAACATCCGGCACATGTAGCGGATAGCGCTGGATGTGCCACTGATGGGTGTTGAGTGCTTCAACCCCAAAATCGCGGATGATCGTCTTCACTGCGTCTACTTCTGAGGTCTCGACGAGCGGGACATCAGTCCGGAGCATATTGCGCACACCATCCTCACGCAAGGTCAGGCCAGCACTGAGCAGGAATACCGAAAGCCCTTGACGCTTGAACTCGTTCGCCAACCGAATAGGGAGGATCTCGGCTCCGCCAGGATAGAAACCGATCGTCGAAACCATAACATTCGGTTTTCGACTCGCGCGAGCCTGCAGGATCGCGTCTTTATTGTACCAACGCAGAAACTCTTCGTTAGAGTGTCCAACATAGTGGTCATAAAGTCGTTTACTCCCCTCTTCACAGCGCTCAAGAACAGAAAGCGGCACGTTATACAGCGCCTGCACGGTCTGGCTCGAGATCCCGAGTTCACGATAGAAAATCTCTTTCCTGTAGGTGCTCTCAGCAGCGCTGCCTTCGTAACGGCGGAAGAAGTTTGTCCCTTCAGTGGAGTAGGCAATCTTGCCACCCCGGAGAATATGAAGGTAAAAAACCCAGTCGCCTGCAACACGCATCGACAACCACGATTCGTCTTCCAGCAGCGGTAGATCGGTAGGACGCTTGAAAAGCGTGCCACTGGCGTTAGGAATCGTGTTCTTGATGCCCAACCCGGTGCGCACTTCGTTGTGAGCGGTCTCTACGTAGGAACTTCTCCACTTTTCAGCGCATTCCAGATCGTAAACATACTTATGGAATTCATCTTCCATAATGACTTCGTCGCTGCTGACGAACTCGCATTTAGCATAAGCGAGCATCACGGCTTCATCGTCGAAACAACGGACAAGTGCTTCCAGGAAGTACTCATCACAGTAGTCATCACTTTCAGCAACCCAAACCAAATCACCGGTCGCTGCCTTGATGCCCTTGGCCCATTGACGGAAAACACCACCCGAGTTGGTTTCGTTGAACAACTTCACCGTCACGTCAGGGAAGTCGGCTGCGTATTGGCTCAGTACCGCTCGACTTTGATCGGACGAACAGTCATCCATCAAAATGACTTCAATATTCTTATACGTCTGCCCATAGATGCTATCCAATCGACGACGCAAGAAACGCTCGTGATTGTAATTCGGCACAATGACCGAAACTTTGGGCATGATCGTGTTCGACTTGATATCCAGGAGTGCGCGAGTCGTTTCATTCACACGACCGAAGCCGCCCAGTCGATCCGGCTCAAGGAAGAGGCCTTGCGACCAATCGTTCCAGGCGTTCACGAACACAAGACGACGATCTTCAGCGTGGGCAGCCCTTACACCGGCAATCGCCGCATCGAGCCAACGACGATATTCTTTGGCGTTAAAACGCGTATAAACAAGCGGAGAATTTGGCTTCAGCGCGGTTTCATCACGCCCAAGTGTAATGGCGTGATAGACCGGAGAGGATTGATGCTGAGCACGTTCCGCCCGCAACACGCCTTGCGAAGCAACGACGGAATATGGAACGGCAGCAATTCCGTTCTTTTGCTGAGGGACAAAGACGCCCGTTTCTCCCGGCACGGGAGCAGCTGGAAGATCAAGAACAGCATCACACAGACCTACCAGGGTCTTGTCCAGCCCCCCCCCACTTGCTTGCGACAACTGGCCAATCAGATAGACATTGACGCCAAGATCGACCAGTTGACTGCGCAGCTGACGAAGCGCATCCGCGTCAGTCTGCACGTTGCCTGGTATCCCGACCACAACCACCGAACGACCGTCGATTTGTATGCACCGCTTATCGGACACTGCAGGCAACAGCGCGGCAGCCAAAGACCCTTTAAGACCTTCAGGATGCAAATCTGTCTGCGTGCAGAACGTGAAGTCGATACTTGGATGCGCAATAAATACATCCAGCGGCTGGGCTGATTGAACTGCGTTGGTATCCACATTCAGTTTAAAGCAGAAGCCATACACGCCATGACGCTTTGCAAGCTGCGCCTGTTTGTCCAGAACCTTCCAGTCCTGCAAGTCGTAGAAGCCAAACTCCTCATGAGGAACCAGCAGTTGCGAGTTGCCTTTAGACGCCGGTTTGGCGTTACGCAACGCATCCCACGCAGGAGACGTGTAAAATGCGAGCAGTTTGATATCGCTAGCCACTTCGCCAAATCGAATGTCTTTTTCATGACGAACGATTGCGTCAGGCACTGCAATCCGCTGTTCCGACGCACCGGCGACAACGTAGTGCCATAACGGATTGACCCCGGCACTGCTGATATCTTTATAGGTGCTCAGGTACGAAAGGGTATCAAAGTCAGGAGAAGGATTTCGGCCGTCGAACCAACCCTCTTCGCAATAGTGTCTGATCGGATCGATAGACGCATCGAGCTCGGTGTACATCGCAAGATAAAACGCCTCATCGAAAAAACCGGACTTTCTGATCACGTCGACCTGCGCGTCAACTACAGCCTTGGGAACAGGCAAACGCACAGGTTTTTCAACTGCCTTAGGCTCAGGTGCCACAACAGATTGCACGCGCGGCGCACTCGATTGCACTACTTTAGGAGCAGAATGGGAGGTGATCGAACGCCCCTCCACTTGACCGCACTTGAGATAATGGACCAGCGGGTTCACCCGCGCAGCGGCAACATCCGGGTTATCGAAAAGATACTTCGAGGTACTGAACAAGCCAGAAGGATTACGGCTTTCCCTCCAACCGTGAAGCATGTAGTGCTTGAGCGGATCAATACCTTGATCTCGCACATCTGGGTTGCTGGTCAGATAATAATCGGCATCAAACAGAACGCTATCGCGCACCAGCTGGACAGTTGCTTTGTTAAAGAAATCGCGTCGTACCCTCAAGACTTCAATAATCTTGCCCAGCGAAGGAACGCTGATCGGCCGAATGGCCCGACGGGCAATGCGGCCGACCCCGCGCAAAGGCGAAGTGACCCGCCAGGAGCGCGAATCCAGAAGCTGATTGAGTTCCTGCTTCAACGAATGAACATCGGCTTCTTTTTCCAGCACGATGCGCACGATTTCGTTTTTCAGGTTACCAATCTCGCCTTCACGCTCGATGATGGCGTGTTTGAGGTTGGTGACCTGCCCATCACGCTCGCCAACGACATGATTGAGATGGGAAATCTGCCCTTCACGCTCAACCACTGCGCGATTGAGATGGGAAATCTGCCCTTCGCGCTCAACCAACGTGCGATTGAGAGCGTCGACGTTTTGGGTATGACTGTTAATCGCGCCTTCATGTTCGATAATGGCATGGTCGAATGCACCCAGTTGAGCTTCAAGCTCCACGACAGAATGCCGGAGACTGCTGATCAGACCTTCACGCTCTACGATACTTTGTGTCAGGCCAGCGATCTGCCCATCACGCTCAACAAGCGTATGAGTCAGGTTTGCGATCTTCTCGTCATACTCGACAACACTGGCATTGAGGTTCAGATGGCCGACCTGCCCCTCCAGATCGACCACCCGATGGTTGAGTTGAGCAATCTCTGTATCACGCTCGACAACCAGATGACTGAGATGGGTGATCTGCGCATCACGCTCGCTCGTGGCAAAGTTGAAACTTGCGATTTGCGCCTCAAGCCCGGCAACCGCTTGCGTCAAAGCGGAAATCTGAAGCGTACGCTCACCCAGGCGCTGATGGCGCCCTCGAATCAGCTTGATTGCCCGCAGTGCCAACTCCAGCTCCTGCTCGGAGAAGGTCTCTTTTGACTGCGGTAGCTGCGTGTCATACCCAAAAACATCAAAGTCTTCGGCATACAAAATCCGGATCAAACTTGCGCTGCGCTCAGTCACGAACTCTGGCAGATAGGGAATCAGACTCTCGTTCGCTCGACGCTCGGCAAAAGGATCGGGAACATACTCACCCAAACGCTCCGACAGCGCTTTACTAAGCTGCGCAGACTCTTCGATCTTGACCAGCTTGGAGTAGTTGATCAAATCCGGCCTAAGCAGGACGGCTTGTGGCGTCCAGTGCTGATCCCAATAGGAAGGTGCTTCCTGACTGGCGAGATGCTCCAGGAAACCTTCAAAGGCCAACGCGATGTCATCCGAATTTCTCAACGGTTGATGAAAGAAATCCCGCTGAAGATAAGGTCCAATCTGCTGCGGCTCTTGCAGCAGCAATTTTGATTGCCAGGCCGAAAAAATTCGCTTGTAAGGGTTTCTGACGACAGCAAATCGGAAGTACGAGTCGGAGGTCAGCGCCTCAGAAAGCTCTTCCGAAGAAAGACCGGTAAGGTGTGGTGCCACTTTATGCAGCTCATGAACAACCTGATCCGGATTACTTTCTGCACTATCAGTGATACTGCTCAGCGCTTTCGAGCAGCCCTCTAAAGAAGCAAACCACCATTTGAGAGATGTGCATGCAACTTTTGGTGTACTAACGTAGAACAGCTTGTACTGCTCCGAACGATAGCTATTCCACTGGAGATAGTTGAATACTTTCTTTTCGTCGCTCGGTGGCCAATCACTAATATTTAGCATATACGTCAAAAGATCCTATGAATGTGCTGTCATGCAGCACCAAACTGCCAAGCTAATAAATTAACTGCACAAGTCATTCCGCTTGTGCCCGTCCTGAGCGACCTCATCGCCTTCAAACCGAACGCTGCCGGGGCAATCTGAACCCCGACAGCCCACTCCCTAAATCGTGGTTTTTCGGCCGATTTCCGACTGAGGTGCGCTCGACATCAAGTCCACATACCCGAATGAATTCAATTTTTCACCCGGAATGACCCTGAACATGATTGCGTCCATGATTCGGTGGGCACAGCTCGGCTCCTGAGTCGACCAAACGCCGCCACCGACAAAATAGACCCCTGGCAGCAAATGCATCCGGAACGAAAATTTCACATTGAAGGCGTTACCCGCACTGACCCGCTCAAAGTAGGTCCCGTCTTCGGGAAACCGCTGACCTGTAATAACGGCTCCGGAGACGTTACGAATGTGTATACCCCAATAAGTACCGGCGAAGTCCTCCATGAAGTGACCCGCCACCTCGATCTGATACGTTTTACCAGCCTGCAGCACGTTTACTACATGCCCATCCGCATCCAGAATGGAGATCTTCTTGATCTCGGCACCCTGGGTTGGATAGATCGCGGTAGTTTCCGGAACCAGTCCCGAATCAAATGCATCGCTGGGGAGTTGCTTCGTCTCGACCGGCAATAACGCGACCTTATCGGTATCGACAGCCCCTCCCGAACGATCTGCTTCGGTGTACAGCTCAACGAGTCGTTTGTACTCTGCTTCCGGTGCATAGATCAGTTTCTGGTAAGCACGCACGGCTTCTGGAGCAGCGCCGTACATAAGCCGGACACCATGATCGAGCAGCAACGTTCTGTCGCATAGTTCAATTATGCTGGGCGCCGAGTGCGACACGAAGAGAATCGAAGTACCGTTGCGCTTCAACTCTTCCATACGCGCAAAGCACTTACGCTGAAACTTTTCATCGCCGACTGCTAACGCTTCATCGACAATAAAAATATCCGGATCAATCATCGCTTGTACGGCAAATGCCAATCGAACGACCATCCCGCTGGAATAGCTTTTTACCGGTTGTTCAATAAAGTCCCCAATGTCGGCAAAGGCGGCAATTTCATCGAAACGCTGATCGATTTCTTCTTTTGCCAAGCCAAGTACTGCGGCGTTCATGTAAACGTTATCGCGCCCGGTGAACTCTGGATCAAAGCCCGAGCCCAGCTCCAGCAATGCAGCAATGCGACCGTTAGTCTGGACGCTACCAGTAGTCGGGTTCAACGTGCCGCAAATCATCTGCAGCAAAGTGGATTTACCGCTGCCGTTGCATCCAATAATTCCGACTGTTTCGCCCTTCTTCACTTCGAAAGAAACATCCTTCAAAGCCCAGAACTCGCGATAGAACTGACTGGACTGCATGCGCAAAGCGCCCTGCATGCGAGGCACGATAAACTGCTTCAGCCGGTCACGGGGCTGATCATAGATTTCGTAGCACTTGCTAAGGTTCTCGACCTTGATAGCGACTTCAGAGGACATCAGCAAATCCCTTACGTGTTTTCTGGAACCAGGCAAAACCCAACCAGGCGATGCAGGTGGTGGCTACCCAATAGATTCCCAATATTTCAAAGTCCGGAAGTTTTCCCCAGAAAAGAACATCGCGCGCCATCTCAATCGCCGGTGTCAGCGGGTTGAGGTAGAGCAAATGACGATACGCTTCGGGCAGTGCCGTCGCGGGGTAGAAAATAGGACTCAAGAACATCAGAACAGTGGTCAGAATGCCGATGAATTGCGAAACGTCGCGCAGGTACACACCCAACGAGGCCAATGCCCAGCTAACCCCCATGATGAACATGATGAAAGGGATGACGATCAGCGGCAGGTAGAAGGCTGTAGCGTGCGGCACTCCGAAAAATATTCCGTAGGCGACAAACCATACGCCCAAGCTAATGGCGGCATGGAACAGCGCAGACCCCAATACCACGACGGGCAGAATTTCGAGAGGGTACACCACCTTCTTGACAAAATTAACCTTGCCAAGAATGAGACCGGGGGCCCGGTTAATACATTCGGAAAATAGATTGAAAATGATCAATCCGGCAAACAGGATCAGTGCGAATTCGGTTTTCGAATCACTGTCTACACTCCAGCGCGCCCGGAGTACCGCACTGAACACAAAGGTGTACACCGCAAGCATCAGCAGCGGATTGAAAAACGACCAAAGCAGGCCCATGGCCGAACCACGGTACCGACCTAGTACTTCCCGAATAGTCGAAGCTTTGATTAATGCTGTATTGCGCCACAGGCTGGCGAACATTTCCAAAGGGTTGGCAGAAAACTGGCGCATCAAGCAAAAACCTCAGCAGAAAATGGTGCATGGCTGCGTGCATCATTGGCCGCAAGCGATGGGGCTATACCCCATGGAGTGGCGTGGAAGCTTTCAAGGGAGAAACCTCGTTCCTCAGTGCAGGACTTGAGGCCGATCGGCATGACGTCGAACATAGCAAGGGGAGTTCCATTCATTGGTGCAGTGTTTCCTTAAGCGCACAGCGAGTATTGCCAGTAACAGTGGGCCGCCAGTGCTCAGCCAGACTGGCCGGTTCGCCTGCAGCGTGTACCGACAACCGTAGTAAAAAGAGAGGCAAATCAAGCATGAACGACTATCCGATGCGAGTCCGTCAAAGGCCTGTGCGACGGACGATGAAGACCTTACCGGCAAAAAAGCCAAGGAGTGAAACCCAACCAATAAATTTCAAAAATAGACACCTTGACATCAGCCAGCGATGTCGAAAATCGTCAATTTTTTGCCGACCTCAGGGCCGCCAAAGTGAAATGTCACGGTAAACGCGAGGCCTCCAAAGCTGACGACACTGTGGGTATTATTCTGTCAGATGATAACATTCAAACCCTCACAGAAACACGAAAAATCCTACTCGCGCCTTCCCTCAAGCACCTTCGATAGACCTTCAGCGCGATCGAAAGAGGATCCTTGCCGAGAGGTAAAAATGAGTGGTTTTGAGCGTCTAAAAAACACAACAGCACGGGCGAAGACATGAACGACTATGTTCTGTCGCTAGACTCTTGTGCCTCCTGTTTCACCGCCAGCAACTCTCCCCTGCATCGATTGCCTGGAGATGAATATCGGGTCGCGGTAGGGATGGCAAGTAGCTGCCATCCCTACCGCAACCGAATATCGCAACCGACGCTACGGAGATAGCCAGCCTACGCGCCTCAAAAAAAGCAAAAAAAGGGTCGCGGTAGGGATGGCAGTTACCTGCCCCCCCCCTACCGCGACCAAAAAAAGCTGCCTGAAAGGCAGCTCATTTCTACGTGCAATGTATCAAGCCAACTAGACTAAACATAATCCTCACAAGACTTCATTGCCCGGTTCTTGGCAACAAAATAGGCCTCATGTAGTTGTTTATGCCTATTCAGCCTTATTTTCGGATCTGCGGGTGTCCTGAACAACGATGTGGTTTTGGGCACATAACAGAACTCATTTTCATACCCATAACGCAACCAAAGATTCCAATCCTCAAGATTACTCATATCGGTCTCGAAACCGCCCCGCTTCAGATATAGGTCTCTCTTGAAAAGAAGGGACTGAATGGGGATGAAGTTATGATCAAGCAGCACATCGTAATCGTATTCATGTTTGAAGGAGTCGTGAGTCTCATGACTGACTTCCGTATAACGCCCATTCGTATCATCAGTGACGGTACCGACCTCCATTGCCAGCGAGTAAGCCGCAACGGCCGTGTCATTCTTCAACAACGCAGCAACAAGAACCTCGACGTGATCCGAAAAAAGCAAATCATCGTCGTCGAGAAACATACAGTATTTGCCTTTGGCGACCTCAAGACCGTAGTTGCCGGTCACCGAACGCCCTACTTTTTCCAGACCGTAGAAGCTAACACGTCGCCCTTCCGTGCATTGCATCTCAGAAACAAGGGCTTTCATCGTCGAGCCACCGTCCTCGACCACAATTAACTCAATATTGCGGTATGTTTGGTTAAACACCGACATGATGGATTGCCTCAGGAACTCATCCCTCTTCTGATAGGTACGAGTCACGATGGTGACCAAAGGCTGCCCAACTAAGGGTTCACCCACGCGCCAGAAAGCGCCGTCCCTGATCAGTTCATAATCAAAGCCCCTGAAAGGAAAATAAGCATCCTTATCCGGACCTTTACCACCGAGAAAATAAGACGCTTTCTTTGTGAGCTGAGCAATATTACGCATCAGATCCCGGCGAGAGCCAGGGTATGCTTGTGGCCGCATAAACAGTAACAACTGTAGAACAATACCGCCCCACTTGTCGGTCAGCCTACCATAACGCAATCTAATATAAGCATTGGCCAAAGTACTGCCGGCATACTGAATCGGCTTCACATGATTCTCATGCTCATAGGTGTAATGGTAAACGACTGCTGAAGGACAATATTTCAGACGATAGCCATAGGATCTAAACCGATAAGAAAGCTCGACATCTTCTCCATACATGAATATCTGGCTTTCATACCCGCCGACCTTAACGTAGGCAGACCGCCTGATTAAAATGCACGCATGTGAAGACCAATTGGTTTCCAGCGTCACCGGATCATAATATTTCGGATGTTCATATGGGGCCTGCCTCAACTCCCAGGATGCGACATTTTCCTGACCGCCAGACAAAGCGCTGGAAATTATCTTCTCAATGGAGTTACCCGCGAAAGTAATATCAATATTACTGACCAGAAAATACTCTGCATCGCCTTGCCCGATCGCCCTGTCATGGCCCGCACCAAAACCTACGTTATCTCCCCGTAAAACCTCAAAGCCGGCCAACTCCGCACCCAGCGATACTTTCCAGCGTTCCAGTGCTTCGACTGTACTATCGCTAGAGCCATTATCGACAAAATAGAGGTACAACTTTCCAAGGGGATAGCTTTGAGATTTCAGCGACTCAAAAAAACCATCGACCCACTTGACGCTATTATAGGTAACGATTGAAATATCAACGACAGGTTGAGCAGAGACTGTCGGCGCTACCAAAACATGAGAAAAACGACGATCCGTAATGACCTGTATCGCCTTGATATTATCTTTTGAATATATAACGGAAATAAGCTTCGCACGTAATGATTTCGAGTAAAGACCTATCCGAACACGAATACTCGCCAAAAAAGGAAACTTTTGATAAAGCGGCCGAAGGACCGCCTTCGGACTCGACACAAGTCGACGCAGCCCCGCGAGGCAGCGCTTTACAAATGATATTATGGAATGCCCCATACTGAATACTTCACCCTTAAAAAACGAATTTTTTTCTTCTGAATTCCCAAGCTTGGAACCAGTCGCCTGCAAGGCATCAAGTTGCGCCTCGACTTCAAAAAGCTGGCCTTTCACCTGAAAGAGCTCTTGATTCAACAATGCCAGATCGGCATTAATTTCTTTATTCTTTGATTCAAGCCATGAAATATAAGATTGTTGGCGATAACTTTCCAAATCAGGATCGAAGAGGTTTCTTTCAAAACCCGGCTCACTGGCATGCCTCAATCGAGCAAGATGAACTGACGGCTCGCAGAACTGAGCAGCAGAAAGAAAGTATTGCGTCTCGGCAAAGTCCAGAATGGAAGCTCTGAGCACTGACGAACACACACTATCTGTTTGGTGAGCCTGCCAAACAGAAATCAAATCTGCGGGCTCCCGAACATCGATAGTCAACCCCAACCCTGAATAGGGAGCCAGTCCCAGGACGTAAACAGGCTTGCCGGCCAGAGCGGCCTCAAAACCAGCAGAAGAGTTGAGGGTAAAGACAACATCCGCGGCGGAGATCAAATCAGAAATATTATCCTCTTTACCGGCGACGAAGACATGTTCCGGCAGCGGTGGAATAGAGTCCAACGGATGCGGTTTGACGATGATTTTTAAGCCTGATCCCGAGATAACATCCGATACATGCTGAACATACTCAGCCATGCTCGAATAGGGAGACCCCATGATTACATTGGAGTCATCCTGAACCTGCAGCAGAACCAGAGCATTGGGCTCCCTGACGCCCCCCTGGTACTTATAACGGTCCTCCAGTGCCTTTAACCGGTCAACACTTCCACTATTGTCGTAGGTCTGCACCCTCTCCAGATAGGCAGCAAACTCCGTCCTGAAGGCACTTCGAGCATTCACGCCCTGCGGATCCGAGTAATAACCCATGGCATTAGGTTCTCGTAACATGCCCAGCTCATTAAAAATCAGAGGGATCGTATGAGATGAACAAATCCTGTCCAGCGAACCGTCGTAATTCCAACAAAAAACGAGATCTGGATCTAGCTCACTTACCATGCGGCGAACAAAATCATCGTGATAAGGAACCGCCTCCTTCTTGAGTATTGCTGTCCAGTCGCCCAGCCAATCAACGTCAGGTCCATTGGGGTAAACACACGAAAATGTCGCTGGACTTACCCATTGATGAGCAAATACACCGTACTCGTTTTTCAGTTCGTCAGAGCCAACAAATATGCATTCCCAGCCTTCACTGGCAAATTTGTTCGCCAACGGCAAATACACATCGACAATACTGCTGAACAACGTCGGCCGCCCTCTTAAAACCAGGGGCAGCGTGTAGAACACAACTTTCTTGAATTTTCGCTGCGCCACCCGCACCGCAGGACTGCCCGCGGCAATGCTTTGCGGCTCAATATTAAATTTTACAACCGAGTTCGCTGCGACTACTACTCCCTTACCCACTACCGCTCCCGCCAGAACTGAGGTATTTGCACCAATCCAGGCATCATCTTCAATAATCACCTCGGCCAACTTCAGACCCTGATCCTTGATAGATATTTTGCGATCATAACGATGGGTAGAAGAAGTTATGGAAACATTAGGAGCGATCAACACATTCGCGCCGATAGTTACCTTTCCACTTCCGTTGATCCACGCCCCGTAGTTGACCACGGTACCGGATGAGATACTCAAAAAACCGCCTGCCCCGCACTCAATAACGACATTGTCGCGAATCTGCACGTCGTCGGCGATAATACAAGTTGCTGTATCATCAACATAAAACTTTACCGTTTCGGAAATGAGTGCGTTACCAATCTTCAGCATAGCTTTAAGCAACCTTCACAACGTTTACGGTTGACGGACAATAAGCCACGCCTACAGCCTGACGTCCACCAGACACACTCATTTTTCTCAAGGGCCAACGCTGATCCAACTCAACACGCTCACCATCGAGACTGGCCATACCGATATACAGAAAGTACTCACCGGGCGCGACATTCAGCGAATAGGAAAAGCTAACCTTATACGCCCCTTCCTCGAAGCTTATTTCACCGCCAGCCAAAAGAGTATTATCACCCGCCACGTCGACACCTTTAGCGTTTCGTAACGAATAACCAATCACAACATTGCTAAACTCAGCCCGAGACTGGATATAGCAATTCATTATAACTTCATCCATAGGTTCGAAATGATTCGTTGGGACTCCCGCGGCATCAAGAAAATCAACCGCATTGATTTTTGCTTCTCCGGAGCCAAATCTCACTTCTGAAATATCACCCAACTCTTTCTCGTAAGAAACATCAACATGCAGCTCCTCAGCAAGCCCCATTGGCGATGGACCTGCATTACGGATATTTTTTTCATAATTCTTGGTGGCCGCCAAAACGTCGGCACTGTAATCAATGATGCGACCGGCCTGCATTACAATAACTGCTTGGCAAAACCGAATAACTGACTGAGTATCATGAGAAACAAAAAGTATAGTCGTACCGCGCTCCTGCATATACTTCATTCTAAGCATACACTTAAGCTGGAACCCTGCATCCCCTACACTCAGCGCTTCATCAACAATAAGCACATCGGGATCAACATTAATTGCGACAGAAAAGGCCAGCCGCGCAAACATGCCACTACTGTACATTCGAACAGGCTGATTGATAAATTCGCCAATATCTGCAAATTCCGTGATTGCCGAAACACGCAGTTGCATTTCCGCGTGACTGTAGCCCATCAAGGTGCCTTGGAAGTAGATGTTCTCCATCCCGGTATAATCGGGATTGAAGCCAGCCCCCAACTCCAATAACGAGGCTACCCGGCCAGATACTTTAACGTCACCACTTGTCGGCGTGAGAACACCGGTCAAAATCTTGAGTAACGTACTCTTGCCAGCTCCATTCTTTCCTAATATACCAACGGTCTGTCCTTTCTTGACCGTGAAGGAGACATCCGAGAGAGCATGAAAATCATGATGCCGACGCTTCCCGAATAAAGACAATGCCTCAATCAATCTATCAACAGGCTTGTTGTACAGTCGATAAAGTTTACCGATATTGCTGACAACAATGGCGTCCTCCAACACTTCAGTCATCACAAAACATCCGCAAAGTGAGGTCTTAATTTTTTGAACGTTCGCAAACCCACCAGCATGAAAACAATCAGAACAACCCAGAACACAATCGTTTGCTCCAGACGATCCCAAAACCAGACACCCCGAATAAGTGAATCCCTGAATCCCTCAACAATATAAGAAAACGGATTAAATTGAAGATATTTTACAGCCTTGCTCTGCATGGCGTTGATATCCCAGAAAACGGGAGTCAACCAGAAACCAAACTGTACCGCCATGGAAACCAACTGACTAAGATCAGGAAAAAAGATAACAACCGAACTGGTGATCCAGGCTATCGCCAACAACAAAGCAAACAAACAGACAATATAATAGATGACTTGAAGCCAGTAGATCGTTGGCGTATAGCCATAAACCAAAAACAAAAGAATCAGTATGCAAACAAAAAAAATGTGAACCATCAACGCCGAACCCAGCTTCACCAACGGCAGCAATGAAACCCTAAACACTATCTTCTTTACCAGAAAACTGTTTTCTTTTATCGACGAGCATCCTGAGTTCAATGCCTCGACGATAAAGAACCAAGGCACCAGGCCACAAACCAACCACAAGACAAACGGAAAATCGTTTTGAGCCGCCGCCTTGAATCCAAACTGAAATACGAACCACAAAATAACAGTAGTTGCTACAGGCTGAATAAAAACCCACAAAACACCAAGGTAATTTGTCAGGTATCTTGCACGAAGGTCATTGGCTATCAAACTCAACAACACCCTTCGATCCCGTGCAAACTCTCTGAATATGCGCATCAAACTATTCCTTCGAGATAGACACCCAACAAGGTCATCAGCCAACAATCGAAAGGCCTACAGACAAGCAGTAGCCTTCTATTTCCTTTAACCCGTGATTCAGAGAAACGACCAGGCTTGACACTCGACCGTTATCCCTATTCCCTGCACAACTGAGCGGGACACCCTATCACTGTAGCCCGAAAAACCAGAATTTTACCGCAGGGTAAGCCTGCATCGGCCAAGCGCTCCCGCTCATGACTCCAACTCATAAGCTCTCCTCACCAGGGAGATCTGTTCCGTTAGGATACGGACTTTTAATGGGCGAAATATGTGAGAATTCTGAAAAGGTCGTAAGAAAAGTCCTAGAAAAATCGACCTGCAAAAAAGCAGACATTACTTTGCCGGCTCCAACATTCCGGCCTGGTATTTGTATGCGATCAGGAGCAGCGGAGTGTATGCAATGATCAGCGCAGCAACACCTGGAATCAAACCGGCTCCGACAGCAACCGCTAGCGGCGCGAGCCATAACAGATTTATTGCCAGGACAGCATAAACAACCGTTTTATGATTTCCGTATTGTCGAGATGCATATTGATAAGCGTGGCTGCGATGGGCTTCATAAATTTTTTCGCCACGCAGTAGGCGTCGCATCAGCGTCCAGGTGGCATCGACAATGAACACCCCCAAGAGTATCAACCAGCACCAAAGCAACTCGGGTACTTTAGTGGCGGCAATAATGGCCAGTAAGCCCACCGTCAGCCCGAGAAAACCGCTGCCGGCATCTCCCATGAAAATTCGCGCAGGGGGAAAGTTCCAGCAGAGAAAACCCGCAACAGAGCTTGCCAACACCCAAACCACCCAACTCAGTTCCTGATGTCCACTCAGCCAATAGACCAGACACCCTGACAAGCAAACAGAGATGGCCTCAACGCTGGCCAGTCCATCGATACCATCCATAAAGTTGTAGAGATTGAGCATCCAGACCAGAAAGACTGCGAACAGAATGGTTGCGAACCAGTTCAAGTTGAGCAGCACACCAAAAAAAGAGATCTGCGGCCCACCACCCAACCAGAACAATGCCCAACCCGCGGCAACGAAATGCCCTAACAGACGCCATCGCGCAGCTATGTGACCATGATCATCAGCAAAACCTAAAGCGGCAACCAACGCTCCCGCCCCCAATAGCCCTGCAAACACCGACAGGTCTATTAAGTCGAGGTAATACAACACAGGTAATGCGAGCAGAAATGAAACGACTATCGCCACTCCGCCGCCTCGCGGAGTAGGCAGAGTGTGGGAGCTACGTAGATTTGGAATATCGATTAGGCTATTTGCCAACGCATAACGCCGTAAGACATAAGTCAAAAATAGCGACACGATGAATACTGCACTGAGCAGCCAACAGAAATTCATTTTTTTAGAGTATCCAGATAGTGATCAGCCGTCTGACGTAATGCTCTGGTCATCGCGACGGGAGGAGACCAACTCAAGAGGGTTTGAGTTCTGACGATATCGACCTCAAGAGAATCGAATAAGCGTTGGGCTATCACCTTTTTTCCGAGCACCGACAAAACACTCTTCAACATCCAGACAGGCACTGGAATCAACAGCGCCGGCTTCGCGAATGCCCTGCCAATGCATTGCAATAGCTGCGTTGTTGACAGGTCTTCGCCATCACTTACCAGGAACGTATTATTCGCCGCTTCAGGGTGATCGACACACTTGATAACCAGATCCACAAGGTTATCTACCGCAACAAAACTTCTTCGATTATTTATGGCACCTAATGGCAGCGGAACTCTTTTATTCAGCCAACTCATCATACTTAAAAAGTTAGCCCTTACTCCCGGACCATAAACCAGTGGCGGACGAATAATCACCACTTCCATGCCGGTATCAAGGCTGATTTGCCGCAGTGCGTCCTCTGCTTCCAGCTTGGAGATACCATAAGGATCGATCGGTGCCGGAGGATCATCGAATTTGAAGGGGTTGCCCGGAACGGTACTCTCGCCGTTCACCTTGATCGAGCTGATGTAAATGAAGCGCTTCACACCTGATTCAGCAGCCTTGCGAGCGAGGCTAACTGTGCCATCCACGTTGATCTTACGAAACTCCATCAAGGCGTCAGTCGCAGACTCATTCATCACATGCACCCGCGCGGCACAGTGAATGACTACCTGAACATCGTCCAGTACTGGCAGCCTTGTGTTATTTCCCAGACTGAATGGCACGACTCGGCAAAGTCCGCCAAGGCGTGAAGAGCCGCGAACCGCAGCCACTGGCGTGAGCTTCCTGTCCAGTAACAGCCTCAAAACCACGGCTTCGCCGACAAAGCCGGACGCACCAGTCACTAGAACTTTCAGTCCTTTCATTTGGTTTTTTTTCCGATCATTGCGGTAGCCCAGCAAATCAGAAAGAAAAACAGCTTGTCCCGCAACCGCCGCCGACACTTCCAGGCACTGAACGAAAGCAGCATCAATTGTATACGCCCAAGCCGAAACCAGCGTCGTACAAAAGGATCGGTTTCCTTGCCTACAAGCGCCGTGATGAGTTGTACCTGCGAAAACCACCAACCGTCATGAATGGTTTTGTAGCGCATGAATAGCGATCCAATCCCGATATTCGCGCCTACCTGGTTACTTTCGTGCTGACGATATTGCATAGCCGGTACCGGATCGGTAAACCACTTGAAACCATGGCTGCGAGCGAATGCATAGAAGTACCAGTCATGTAGACTTACGCCCTGAAGTTCTTGCCAATGGGCAAGCACCGAGGTCTTGAGTTGCATTGCCAGTTTTTTGTTCAGAACATAGGTGCAGCCGGGCCCCGCTGCTTCGAAAAGATAATCCCAGGTTACCTGTGACTGCGCCTTGTCCAACAAGTGGGTCTTGCCATTCTGCCAGAACGCTGTGACATTGCTCGAATAGCCATCCACCTCTCGCGCGCAAATCACCTCACTCGCCCGCTTGAGCTTGTCAGTATGCCAAACATCATCCTGATCGGAGAAAGCGATGAGGTCATACCCGTCAAAGTCGACATCGCGGATAAGCCTGAAGAAGTTGCGCGAGGCGCCGCCGAAACTACCGGCTGCGGGCAACAGAACAATGCCTTGATGGCAATTAGCGAACTCAGCACACCAGACTTCAGTTCCATCCGTAGAAGGATCAATACTGATATAAACGGTTACGTCGACAGCTGACTGTGCAAGGATCGAGGCCAACTGCTCCTCGATCCACTGCATGCCATTGTAGGCAGCCAGCAAAACCGCAACCTTGGGATGTTTTACTGGCATGCCATTCCTGCCCACACTGGTTAAACGCTACTGTTCGAAAGAATCAAGCTTTCGAATCAGTGAGAAGGCGAGTCCAGGAGTTTCTGCAGGTACTGACCGTAGCCAGTCTTCTTCAGAGCATCAGCCTGAGTACCCAACTGCTCAGCAGTAATCCAGCCATTGTGGTAGGCGATCTCTTCGAGACACGCCACTTTCAGGCCTTGGCGCTGCTCGATGGTGTGCACGAAGTGACTGGCTTCCAGCAGCGAATCATGGGTACCGGTATCCAGCCAGGCGAAGCCACGGCCGAGCATTTCGACGCTGAGGGTCTTCTGCTCAAGGTACGCACGGTTAACGTCCGTGATTTCCAGCTCGCCACGTGGGGATGGCTTGATGCTCTTAGCGATTTCCACGACTTGGTTGTCGTAGAAGTACAGGCCAGTTACCGCATAGCTGGATTTTGGCTTCAGCGGCTTCTCTTCAATGCTCAAGGCGCGGCCGGCAGCGTCGAACTCGACGACACCGAAACGCTCCGGGTCCGACACGTGGTAACCAAATACAGTCGCGCCATGCTCTTGAGTGCTGGCGGAGCGCAGGTTTTCCGAGAAGTGCTGACCGTAGAAGATGTTGTCGCCCAGGATCAGGCAGCAAGGGTCCTTACCGATGAACTCTTCGCCGATGATGAAGGCTTGTGCCAGGCCGTCCGGGTTAGGTTGCTCGGCGTAGGTCAGCTTGATGCCGTACAGACTGCCGTCACCTAGCAATTTCTGGAACGATGGCAGATCTTCAGGGGTGGAGATAATCAGGATTTCGCGCATACCCGCGAGCATCAGCACCGACAGCGGATAAAAAATCATCGGCTTGTCGTAGATCGGCAGCATCTGCTTGGACACACCAAGGGTCAACGGGTGCAGGCGAGTGCCCGAGCCGCCAGCGAGGATGATGCCTTTACGATTTGTCGTGGTCATTTATTCAGAACTTCCATAAGCATTCGGGTGACGCCACTTTGCCAATCCGGCAAGTGCAGAGAAAAATTGTCGCGCAGCTTCTGAGTGTTCAACCGTGAGTTCAGAGGGCGGCGCGCCGGTGTTGGGTAGGCGGTTGTGTCGATCGGATTGATCGCCGTGACAGCGAGTTCTTCACCGTTGGCTTTGGCAAAACCGATCACATGGCAGGCATAGCCGTGCCAGGACACTTCACCACTGGCCGCCAGATGATACAGGCCCGCCAGTTCAGGGCGTAGCTGGACCTGCTGAATGGCCAGCGCCGTTACATCGGCGATCAAATCTGCGCCGGTCGGGGCACCGATCTGGTCGGCGATGACGCTCAGGGTGTCGCGGTCCTTGGCCAGGCGCAACATGGTCTTGGCGAAGTTATTGCCGCGAGCGCCATAGACCCAGCTGGTGCGGAAGATCAGGTGCTTGCAGCCCGAGGCAATGATCGCTTGCTCGCCGGCCAGTTTGCTGGCGCCGTAGTGATTCACCGGGGCGACGGCATCCGTCTCTTGCCACGGCGTCAGGCCTTCACCGCTGAACACATAGTCGGTCGAGTAGTGAATCAGCCAGGCACCCAGGGATGCGGCTTCTTCAGCCATGACTTGGCTGGCTTGACCGTTCACACGATCGGCCAGTTCGGTCTCGGATTCGGCTTTATCGACCGCGGTATAGGCCGCTGCGTTGACGATGATATCCGGCTTGACCTTACGAATCGTCGCGCGCAATGCATCGAGGTCGGACAGGTCGCCGCTCAAACCATCGACCGGGTGACGATCGAGGGCGATCAACTCGCCAAGTGGTGCAAGGGAGCGCTGAAGCTCCCAGCCGACTTGGCCGTTTTTTCCCAACAGGAGGATTTTCATGCTTTGTCCGAACGATCCGTGTAGTTCTGGTCAATCCATTGCTGGTAGCTGCCGCTCTTCACGTGAGCTACCCATTCAGTGTTGTTCAGGTACCACTCGACGGTCTTGCGGATACCTGTTTCAAAGGTTTCTTCCGGCGTCCAGCCCAGCTCGCGCTGGATTTTGCTGGCGTCGATGGCATAGCGCTGGTCGTGGCCCGGGCGATCCTGAACGTAGGTGATCAGGCTGGCGTGTGGACGATGCGCGGAATCCGGACGCAGTTCGTCGAGCAGTGCGCAAAGTGTATGCACCACTTCGATGTTTTGCTTTTCGTTATGGCCGCCGATGTTGTAGGTCTCGCCGATCACGCCTTCGGTCACGACTTTGTACAGTGCACGGGCGTGGTCTTCGACGTAGAGCCAGTCACGGACCTGGTTGCCTTTGCCGTAGACCGGCAACGGCTTGCCTTCCAGTGCGTTGAGAATGATCAGCGGGATCAATTTCTCTGGGAAGTGGCAAGGGCCGTAGTTGTTCGAGCAATTGGTGACCAGCGTCGGTAGACCGTAAGTACGAGCCCAGGCGCGAACCAGGTGATCGGAACTGGCCTTGCTGGCCGAATATGGCGAGCTTGGCTGATATGGCGTGGTTTCGGTGAAGAGGTCTTCCGGACCTTCGAGGTCTCCGTAGACTTCGTCGGTGGAGATATGGTGGAAGCGGAAATTGGTTTTACGCGCCCCATCCAGTGCAGCCCAATAGTGCCGTGCAGCTTCCAGCAAGGTGTAGGTGCCGATGATGTTGGTCTGGATGAATTCAGACGGACCGGAGATCGAGCGGTCAACGTGGGACTCTGCGGCCAGGTGCATGATGGCATCTGGTTGGTGTTCACGCAGGACACGGTCCACTTCATTACGGTCGCAGATGTCGACGCGCTCGAACACGTAACGCGAGTTCTGGCTGACTTCGGCCAGCGACTCAAGGTTACCGGCATAAGTCAGCTTATCGACGTTAACGACCGAGTCGTTAGTGTTGGAGATGATATGACGAATGACTGCCGAGCCGATAAACCCGGCGCCGCCGGTTACTAGAATTTTCACGCGAAACCTTACCCTTAAGTTGCTGACAGGGCCGCCAACCGCGCACTGTCTAATCCATGAATGCAAAAGCCATCAAGTCAGCTGTGGCTTCTGACAGAGTCAGTCTGAACCGATGCGGGAACACCAAACCGGCCAAGGGCAGCATTTTACAGCTTAATGAAGGTTTTACTAATGGATATGCACAAGCTGAGACACAATTCGACAAGCACAAGGTGCTTGTCGCAATCAGACAAGGCGCTTACGTGAGGTTCTTGACGCACGCCCTAGCAACCAGCCAAGAATGGGCCCGATCACCATACCAATCAGCAACGCAATCACCATGATCAGCGACACTGGCAACTGTGGACCCGCCCAGCCCAGGAATAGCAGTGACACGCTTTGCTGGTTCTCAAGTACGAACGCCAGGATCGCGAGAACGAGCAACAGGACAACTATAGCGAGAAGTACACGCTTGAGATTACGCATCAGCGATTCCTTGAAGTGCAGCAGTTGTCAAAGCCCCTCCTCCTCTTCCTCGTTCACGCGATCGCGCAGTTCTTTGCCTGGCTTGAAATGCGGAACGAACTTGCCGTCGAGGCTGACGGACTGACCGGTTTTAGGATTGCGGCCTACGCGCGGTGCGCGATAGTGCAAGGAGAAGCTGCCAAACCCACGGATCTCGATTCGATCACCGGTGGCCAGACACTGGGACATTTGCTCAAGCATGGTCTTGATGGCCAGCTCCACATCCTTGGATGAGAGCAGCCCTTGATGGGTGACAATTCGTTCGATCAACTCCGACTTCGTCATATTTTTCCCTTCTTTTTCAAGCAGCTAGGAAAAGCGCTTCAAAGGTTTTAGCATGCCCGGAGAAATTTGAACAGCCTGAGTTTTGACATATCTTTCCTCGTAATGAGGTGCCCGATTTAAGAACATCGGAACATTGCTCTAACCCGGCATTCATCTACAGATAACCAGCATGGTGCGCGTCAGATAACCCGCGGGATTGAAGCCGAAAGGGAATACATCCTCTTCCTTGGCATCATCGGACCTGACGACGACTTTATAACCTGCGCCCTTGCATTCCTTTGCAGCTCGCTTGTGGCACTTTTCCCATCCGGAACCCAACCCGGAACAATCGATCTCTATGCCACTGACTCCGCGTACCGCATGAGTCTTGGCGCTGGTGGTACAACCTGCCAATGTCAGTACTGCTATCACGACAATGAGCTTGTTCATTCGCTTCCTTATGCCGGGTGCAATGCCCAGCGGTCGTTCACTTCAGACTAAGCCTAGCCTTGAATAGACGATTGACCTGTATGAAGTTACAGACAACTTGTGTAGATCATTGGTTTCACGAAAGAAAAGCGGTGGTGTCAGCCCTCCTTGGGATTAACCAAATCGCAGACACAAAAAAGGGCGACCGAAGTCGCCCTTTTTTATGATCCGACAGAACTTAGTTCTGTTTTTCCATTTGTGCACGCAACAGGTCGCCCAGAGTGGTAGGACCAGCAGCGATGCTATCCGAAGGCTTGTCTTTCAAGCTTTGGATGGCTTCTTTCTCTTCAGCATCGTCTTTCGACTTGATGGAGAGCTGGATTACGCGGCTCTTGCGGTCAACGCTGATGATCTTGGCTTCTACTTCCTGGCCTTCTTTCAGAACGTTACGCGCGTCTTCAACGCGGTCACGGCTGATTTCGGAGGCTTTCAGAGTCGCTTCGATATCGTCGGCCAGAGTGATGATGGCGCCTTTAGCGTCAACTTCTTTCACGATGCCTTTAACGATGGCGCCTTTGTCGTTCTCTTGAACGTACTCGGAGAACGGATCGCTTTCCAGTTGCTTGATACCCAGGGAGATGCGCTCGCGCTCTGGGTCAACCGACAGGATAACGGTGTCCAGCTCGTCGCCCTTCTTGAAGCGGCGAACAGCTTCTTCGCCCACTTCGTTCCAGGAGATGTCGGACAGGTGAACCAGACCGTCGATGCCGCCGTCCAGACCAATGAAGATACCGAAATCGGTGATCGACTTGATGGTGCCGGAGATTTTATCGCCCTTGTTGAACTGGCCAGAGAAATCTTCCCATGGGTTAGATTTGCACTGCTTGATGCCGAGGGAGATACGACGACGCTCTTCGTCGATGTCCAGAACCATGACTTCCACTTCGTCGCCGACTTGTACGACTTTCGAAGGGTGGATGTTCTTGTTGGTCCAGTCCATTTCGGAAACGTGTACCAGGCCTTCAACGCCTTCTTCCAGCTCAGCGAAGCAGCCGTAGTCGGTCAGGTTGGTTACACGAGCGGTAACGCGAGTGCTTTCTGGGTAACGGGCTTTGATAGCAACCCATGGATCTTCGCCCAGTTGCTTGAGGCCCAGGGAAACACGATTGCGTTCGCGATCGTACTTCAGAACCTTGACATCGATCTCGTCGCCAACGTTGACGATTTCGGAAGGATGCTTGATACGCTTCCAAGCCATGTCGGTAATGTGCAGCAGGCCATCGACGCCACCCAGATCGACGAATGCGCCGTAATCGGTGAGGTTCTTGACGATACCTTTGACTTGTTGGCCTTCCTGCAGGGATTCCAGCAGAGCTTCACGCTCGGCGGAGTTCTCGGCTTCGAGGACGCTGCGACGGGAAACGACAACGTTGTTGCGTTTCTGGTCGAGTTTGATGACCTTGAATTCCAGCTCTTTGCCTTCCAGGTGCGTGGTGTCGCGCACTGGACGGACGTCAACCAGAGAACCTGGCAGGAACGCACGGATGCCGTTAACGTCGACAGTGAAGCCGCCTTTAACCTTACCGTTGATAACGCCCTTGACCACTTCTTCGGCTGCGAAGGCTGCTTCCAGAACAATCCAGCATTCAGCGCGCTTGGCTTTTTCACGGGACAGCTTGGTTTCACCGAAGCCGTCTTCAACCGAGTCCAGAGCAACGTGAACTTCGTCACCGACGTTGATGTTCAGCTCGCCAGCATCGTTGTAGAACTGCTCAAGCGGGATGAGTGCTTCAGACTTCAGGCCAGCGTGAACGGTTACCCAGCGAGCCTGGTAATCGATATCAACGATAACACCGGTGATGATGGAGCCTGCCTGAAGGTTCAGGGTTTTTAGGCTTTCTTCAAAGAGTTCCGCAAAGCTTTCGCTCATTTTAATTCCTGTTGATAAGGGCGAAGAATACGCCCATCTCCACACCCCAGACGGTGTGGGTTAGTTTCATATGAAAGAAACACCGCAGGACTATGACTGGTCCCCTGCAGCTTTCTTGGTCACCCGGCGATATCGCGAATGGCGATCTCGCTCATGATGCGTTCCAGCACCTGATCGATGGACAACTCCGTGGAGTCCAGCTGTATCGCGTCGGCCGCCGGTTTGAGCGGGGCTACTGCGCGCTGGGTGTCACGCTCATCGCGCGCACGTATCTCATCTAGCAGACTCGACAGACTAACACCATCGACTTTGCCCTTCAACTGCAAGTATCGACGGCGCGCACGCTCCTCGGCACTGGCAGTAAGGAATATCTTCAGCGGCGCATCCGGAAAAACCACCGTACCCATGTCGCGACCATCGGCCACCAGACCCGGCGGCTCCTGAAAGGCCCGCTGGCGCTGCAGCAGCGCTTCACGAACGGCGGGCAGCGCAGCGACCTGCGAGGCACCCGAGCCGATACTTTCGGTACGGATGACATCGCTGACTTCGTCGCCTTCCAGAATGATGCGCTGCAGCTGACCGTCGGTCGCCGCGATGAATTGCACATCCAGATGAGCGGCAAGTTTTTTGAGCAATTCTTCGTTCGTCAGATCGACGCCGTGGTTATGCGCCGCGAATGCCAGCAATCGATAAAGTGCACCGGAATCCAGCAGGTTCCAGCCCAGGCGCTTGGCCAGCATCCCGGCAACAGTCCCCTTGCCAGAGCCGCTAGGCCCATCAATGGTTATAACCGGTGCGATGCTGATCACGACTGAGCCTCTTGTGCAACACGGATACCGACCTGCGCGCACAGCGCGAGGAAGTTCGGGAACGAGGTCGCGACGTTGGCGCAGTCATGGATGCGGATCGGTGCAGTGGCACGCAGCGAAGCCACGCTGAAAGCCATGGCAATCCGGTGATCGCCGTGACCATGCACTTCGCCGCCGCCGATCTGACCGCCGTCGATGATGATGCCGTCCGGGGTCGGCTCGCATTTGACACCCAGTGCCAGCAAACCATCCGCCATGACCTGGATCCGGTCCGACTCCTTCACGCGCAGCTCTTCGGCGCCGCGCAGCACTGTGCGCCCTTCGGCACAGGCAGCGGCCACAAACAGCACCGGAAACTCGTCGATGGCCAGTGGAACCAGCGCCTCGGGGATCTCGATACCTTTGAGTTTAGCTGCCCGTACGCGCAGATCCGCTACCGGCTCGCCGCCCACTTCACGCTGGTTTTCCAGAGTGATGTCCGCACCCATCAGGCGCAGGATGTCGATCACGCCGGTACGGGTCGGGTTGATGCCGACGTGCTCGAGCACCAGTTCCGAACCTTCGGCAATCGACGCGGCTACAAGGAAGAACGCCGACGACGAGATGTCGCCCGGCACTTCAATGTGGGTCGCGGTCAGCTTGTGGCCGGACTCGACCGAGGCGGTCGCACCATTGACGGTGACCGGGTAGCCGAAGCCGCGCAGCATGCGCTCGGTGTGGTCGCGAGTCGGCGCCGGCTCGGTGACGGTGGTCTTGCCTTCGGCATACAGACCCGCCAGCAACAGGCAGGACTTAACCTGGGCGCTGGCCATTGGCATGGTGTAAGTCAGACCCTTAAGCTTGTTGCCGCCACGGATGGTCATCGGTGGACGACCTTCAGCAGCGGTCTCGATCACGGCGCCCATTTCGCGCAGTGGATTGGCCACGCGATTCATCGGACGCTTGGACAGCGAGGCATCGCCAGTCAGCGTGCTATCGAAGCTCTGCGCAGCCAAAAGGCCAGACAGCAGACGCATCGAAGTACCGGAGTTACCCAGATAGATCGGGCCCGGCGCAGGCTTCAGGCCATGCAGGCCGACGCCGTGGATGGTCACACGACCGTGGTGTGGACCTTCGATGACGACACCCATGTCGCGGAAAGCCTGCAAGGTTGCCAGAGCGTCTTCGCCCTCAAGGAAACCTTCCACTTCGGTGACGCCTTCGGCCAGGGAACCGAGCATGATCGAGCGGTGGGAAATCGATTTGTCGCCCGGTACACGAATCCGCCCAGTCAGGCGGCCACCAGGTTGTGCCAGGAAAATCAGATCGTTGGAATTCATAGCGTCCACATAGGCCCGGCGGGCCAGGATTTTACTGAAATGCTCGCGGGCAACCCGGGCGCGCGTGAACACGCCCAATAATTGGTGCCCATCCCCTGCATCGACCGCGTCGCGCAAGGCGTCGAGGTCGCTGCGAAATGTATCGAGTGTGCGCAGGACAGCTTCGCGGTTGGCGAGGAAGATGTCGTGCCACATGACCGGGTCGCTACCGGCGATTCTTGTGAAATCGCGGAAACCGCCCGCAGCGTAACGGAAGATCTCAAGATTTTCATTGCGTTTGGCCAACGAATCGACCAAACCGAACGCCAGCAAGTGCGGCAGATGGCTGGTCGCCGCCAGCACTTCGTCATGACGCTCGACTTGCATGTGCTCGACGTCGGCGCCCAATTCGCGCCACAACCGGTCAACCACTGCCAGCGCGGCCGGATCGGTCTGATCCAGTGGCGTCAGAATCACTTTATGACGACGGAACAGTTCGGCATTGGAGGCTTCCACCCCGCTCTGCTCGGAACCGGCAATCGGATGCCCCGGCACGAAGCGGGCCGGCATGCCGCCAAACGCCTCGGTCGCCGCGCGCACCACATTGCCCTTGGCACTGCCGACATCGGTCAGAATCGCTTGCCCCAGGTCCATGCCCGCCAACAGCGCGAGCAGTTTCTCCATGGCCAGGATCGGCACCGCCAGCTGAATTACATCAGCGCCCTGGCAAGCCGCCGCCAGGTCTTCTTCGCAGCGATCCACCACGCCTAACTCGACCGCCAGCTTGCGCGACTGCGGGTCGAGATCGACCCCGACCACTTCGCGACACAGACCGCTTTCACGCAGGCCTTTGGCAAACGAACCGCCGATCAAGCCCAGACCGACCACCACCAGGCGACCGATCATAGGTTGAGCAGATTGCAGTGCAGTGACATCAACCACGGGCCAAAACCTTGGTCAGCGCTTCGAGGAAGCGGCTGTTTTCCGCCGGCAAACCGATGGTGATACGCAGGTGGTTCGGCATGCCGTAGTTGGCCACCGGACGCACGATCACACCTTCACGCAGCAACCCCTCGAACACTGGTGCCGCAACGCGACCCAGATCGACACAGATGAAGTTGCCTTTGGATGGAATCCAGCTCAACCCCAGCTCGCGGAAACCCGCTTGCAACTGCTGCATGCCGGATTCGTTCAGGCGACGGCTTTCGGCCAGGTACTCGACATCTTGCAGAGCCGCACAAGCGGCGGCCAGTGCGAGACTATTGACGTTGAACGGCTGACGCACGCGGTTCAGCACATCGGCGACGATGGCCGAGGACAAGCCGTAACCGACCCGCAGCGACGCCAGGCCATAGGCCTTGGAGAAGGTGCGCGAGACCAGCAGGTTCGGGTAGGCCGCCAGATAATCCAGGCCATCCGGCAAGTCGCTGCCTTCGGCGTATTCGATGTAGGCCTCGTCCAGCACCACCAGCACATGGGCCGGCACGTCCTGCAGGAAATCATCCAGCGCCTGGGCGTCGAACCAGGTCCCGGTCGGGTTGTTCGGGTTAGCAATGAACACCACACGGGTATCGGCATCGATCGCGGCGAGCATGGCCGACAGATCATGACCCCAATCTTTGGCCGGGATCACTTTTGCCTGGGCACCAACGGCCTGAGTGACAATCGGATAGACCGCAAACGCATGGGCGCTGAACACTGCGTTCAGGCCTGGCGCCAGATAGGCACGCGCCACCAGCTCCAGAATGTCGTTGGAGCCGTTGCCCAGCGTTACCTGGTTGAGCTCGACGCGGCACTGATCGGCCAGCAGGGTCTTGAGCGCAAAACCGTTGCCGTCCGGATAGCGGGTCAGCTCGGTCAGCGCTTCGCGAATCGCTGCCAATGCCTTGGGACTGGCGCCCAACGGGTTTTCGTTGCTCGCCAGTTTGACGATATTGGCCGGATCGAGCTTCAGCTCGCGGGCCAGTTCGTCCACGGGCTTGCCCGGAACGTAAGGCGAAAGTTGTTGCACGCCCGGCTGTGCCAGAGCGAGGAAGTTGCCACTCATTTGCTACCGCCCTTAGAGAACTGCTTTCGGGTAGGAACCCAGCACTTTGAGTGCTACTGCTTCCTGACTGATCTTTTCCAGCACACCTTTGACCAGTGGGTCGCGGTGGTGGCCGACGAAGTCGATGAAGAACACGTAGGTCCATTTACCGCTGCGCGACGGACGGGTCTCGATGCGTGTCAGGTCGATGCCGTTGTCATGGAACGGCACCAGCAACTCATGGAGCGCGCCGGGTTTGTTGCTCATGGACACGATGATCGAGGTCTTGTCGTCGCCGGTCGGCGGTACTTCCTGGCTGCCGATCATCAGGAATCGCGTGGAGTTGTCCGGACGATCCTCGATTTTTTCGGCCAGACGAGTCAACCCGTACAGACCGGCGGCCATGTCGCCGGCAATTGCCGCCGAGTTCCACTCACCCTTGACCCGCTTGGCCGCTTCGGCGTTGCTCGAAACCGCCACGCGCTCGACATTCGGGTAATGGGCGTCCAGCCACTTGCGGCACTGGGCCAGGGACTGGGCGTGGGAATAGATGCGGCTGATGCTGTCGGTCTTGGTGTTTTCACCCACCAACAGGTGATGGTGAATCCGCAGTTCGACTTCGCCGCAGATCACCATGTCGTGTTCGAGGAAGCTGTCGAGGGTGTGGTTGACCGCGCCCTCGGTGGAGTTTTCCACCGGGACCACGCCAAAGTTCACCGCACCGGCCGCGACTTCACGGAACACTTCGTCGATCGCCGCCATCGGTTTGCTGATCACTGCGTGGCCGAAGTGCTTCATGGCCGCCGCTTGGGTGAAGGTGCCTTCAGGGCCGAGGTAAGCCACTTTCAGCGGCTGTTCGAGGGCCAGGCACGAGGACATGATTTCGCGGAACAGCCGCGCCATCTCTTCGTTGCCCAGCGGCCCCTGGTTACGCTCCATCACACGCTTGAGCACCTGGGCTTCACGCTCAGGACGATAGAACACCGGCACTTCGCCTTCGGCCAGCGAGGCCATCTTTACTCGCGCAACTTCCTGGGCGCAACGTGCGCGCTCACTGATCAGCTCCAGGACTTTTTCGTCCAGAGCATCAATGCGCAGGCGCAGTGCCTTGAGTTCTTGCTCAGACATTAGCCGTGTTCCTTCTCGAACTCTGCCATGTACGAAACCAGTGCGTTGACCGCAACGATATCGACGGCGTTATAGATGGAGGCACGCATGCCGCCCACGGAACGGTGACCCTTGAGGTTCAGCAGGCCGCGTTCGTCGGCACCGGCCAGGAATGGCTTGTCGAGACGATCATCGGCCAGACGGAACGGCACGTTCATCCACGAGCGGTCCGACTTGTTGATCGGGTTGCTGTACAAGCCGCTGGCGTCGATGAAGTCATACAGCGTGCGCTGCTTGACTTCATTGAGCTTGCCGATGGCTTCGACACCACCCTGCTCTTTCAGCCACTCGAACACCAGACCGGACAAGTACCAGGCCAGGGTTGGCGGGGTGTTGTACATCGAGCCGTTATCGGCCGCGACCTTGTAGTTGAGCATGGTCGGGCAAATGGAACGGGCGTGACCCAGCAGGTCTTCGCGAACGATGTTCACGACAACGCCGCTCGGGCCGATGTTTTTCTGGGCGCCGGCGTAGATCATGCCGAAGCGCGAAACATCCACCGGACGCGAAAGAATGTCCGAGGACATGTCGGCGACCAGCGGCACATCACCGGTTTCCGGAATCCATTGGAATTCCAGGCCGCCAATGGTTTCGTTCGGTGCGTAGTGAACGTAGGCCGCGTCTTTCGACAGCTTCCATTCGTTCTGGCCGGGAATGGCGAAATAGTCGTAAGGCTTGGCGGTGGCGGCAACGTTGACGTGGCCGTAGCGCGAGGCTTCTTCGATAGCTTTCTGCGACCAGATACCGGTGTCGATATAGTCGGCGGTGCCGCTTTCCGGCAACAGGTTCAGAGGAATCTGAGCAAATTGCTGGCTCGCGCCACCTTGCAGAAACAGCACTTTATAGTTCGAGGGGATATTCAGCAGATCACGCAGATCCTGCTCGGCCTTGGTGGCAATGGACACGAACTCATCGCTGCGATGGCTCATTTCCATGACCGACAAGCCCTTGCCGTGCCAATCAAGGAGTTCACCCTGGGCGCGTTTCAGGACAGCTTCGGGAAGCGCCGCAGGACCGGCACAGAAGTTATAGGCTCTCTTGCTCACATCCAATCTCGCTCTGATTTGGTGGTATCACGCAATAAATCTGTGGATCTGTGGGTGGATCCATGAACCCTGTAGGAGCTGTCGAGCGGAGCGAGGCTGCGATCTTTTCGCTCTACCCGCCAAAGCAAGAGCGACGGCAGATCAAAAGATCGCAGCCTCGCTCCGCTCGACAGCTCCTACAGGTTTTACAGTCCTACATTTAAAACAAATTCCATAGTTCCTGAGGGACAAACAACAAGGGGGCGAATCTTCATCCGCCCCCTGCTTGCCCGCTTACTCTTGCGGCTCTTCGTCAGCGGCGGCGTCGAGTTGCTGGTCTTCGGCAACGTCGTCGATCACGACTTCACTGTCGAACACTGCACCCTCTTCGCCTTCCAGCTCTTCGCCTTCGACTTCCGACGGCTCTTGAACCCGCTCCAGGCCCACCAGCGTTTCATCGCTGGCCAGCTTGATCAGCGTCACGCCCTGGGTGTTACGCCCCAGGCTGGAGACTTCGTCGACACGGGTACGAACCAACGTACCCTGGTCGGAAATCAGCATGATTTCCTCGCCGTCGAGCACCTGGACTGCGCCGACCAGACGGCCGTTACGCTCGTTGCTGACCATGGCGATAACGCCCTGACCGCCACGCTTGTACTCTGGGAACTCGGTGATCGCGGTGCGCTTGCCGAAACCACGCGCCGAAGCGGTAAGGATCTGGCTGCCTTCTTCCGGGATCAGCATGGAAATCAGCTTCTGGCCTTCCGGCAGGCGCATACCACGGACACCGCGAGCGGTACGACCCATGGCGCGAACGTCGGTTTCCTTGAAGCGAGTGACCTTGCCGCCGTCGGAGAACAGCATGACTTCACGCTCGCCATCGGTAATGGCGGCAGAGATCAGTACGTCGCCTTCGTCCAGCTCCAACGCGATCAGGCCGACGCTGCGTTGACGGCTGAAGGATTCCAGCGGGGTCTTCTTCACGGTGCCTTTGGCAGTGGCCATGAAGATGAAGTGACCTTCGGTGTATTCCTCGACCGGCAGCATGGTGGTGATGTATTCATCACTGTCCAGTGGCAGCAGGTTGACCAGCGGACGACCACGGGCAGCGCGGGACGCTTCCGGGATTTCGTAGGTTTTCAGCCAGTACACTTTGCCTTTGCTGGAGAACAGCAGCAGCGTGGTGTGGCTGTTGGCGACCAGCAGGTGAGCGATGTAGTCCTCATCCTTGACGCCGGTGGCCGACTTGCCTTTACCGCCACGACGCTGAGCCTGGTACGCAGCCAACGGCTGGGTCTTGGCGTAGCCACCGTGGGAGATGGTTACGACGCGCTCTTCTTCCGGGATCATGTCGCCCAGGGTCAGGTCGAGACGGGCATCGAGAATCTCGGTGCGACGCACATCGCCGTACTCGGCACGGATCACTTCCAGCTCTTCGCGGATCACTTCCATCAGGCGCGTGGCGCTGCTGAGGATACGGATCAGCTCGCCGATCTGGTTGAGGATCTCTTGATACTCGGCCAGCAGCTTTTCGTGCTCCAGACCGGTCAGACGGTGCAGACGCAGTTCCAGAATGGCTTGCGCCTGCTCTGGCGACAGGAAGTACTTGCCGTCGCGCAGACCGTATTGCGGGTCCAGAGTCTCTGGACGGCACGAATCAGCACCGGCACGCTCAACCATCGCAACTACAGCGGAAGATTCCCACGCAGTCTTGATCAGCGCTTCCTTGGCTTCCGACGGCGTTGGCGAGGCCTTGATCAGGGCGATGACTGGGTCGATGTTCGACAGGGCAACCGCTTGACCTTCCAGAATGTGGCCACGTTCGCGCGCTTTACGCAGCTCGAACACGGTACGACGGGTCACCACTTCGCGGCGGTGACGAACGAACGCTTCCAGCAGGTCCTTGAGGTTCAGGATCCGTGGACGGCCGTCGATCAGCGCAACAATGTTGATACCGAACACCGCTTGCAGCTGGGTCTGGGCGTAGAGGTTGTTGAGGATCACCTCAGGCACTTCACCGCGACGCAGTTCGATCACGACGCGCATACCGTCCTTGTCGGACTCGTCGCGCAGCTCGGTGATGCCTTCGAGCTTCTTCTCTTTGACCAACTCGGCGATCTTCTCGATCAGACGCGCCTTGTTCAGCTGGTAAGGGAGTTCGGTGATGACGATCTGCTGACGACCACCGACCTTGTCGATGTCTTCGATCATCGAGCGGGCACGCATGTAAATGCGCCCGCGACCGGTGCGGTAGGCTTCGATGATGCCGGCGCGACCGTTGATGATCGCGGCGGTCGGGAAGTCCGGACCGGGGATATATTGCATCAGCTCATCGACGGTCAGTTCCGGATTGTCGATGAGTGCCAGGCAACCGTCGATGACTTCACCGAGGTTGTGCGGCGGGATGTTGGTCGCCATGCCCACGGCGATACCGCTGGAGCCGTTGACCAGCAGGTTGGGAATACGGGTCGGCATGACCGCCGGGATCATTTCGGTGCCGTCGTAGTTCGGCACCCAGTCCACGGTTTCTTTGTGCAGGTCAGCGAGCAGCTCGTGCGCCAGCTTGGTCATGCGCACTTCGGTGTATCGCATGGCCGCGGCATTGTCGCCGTCCACCGAGCCGAAGTTGCCCTGACCGTCTACCAGCAGGTAACGCAGCGAGAATGGCTGCGCCATCCGAACGATGGTGTCGTACACCGCGGTATCACCGTGAGGGTGATACTTACCGATCACGTCACCGACAACACGGGCAGATTTCTTGTACGGCTTGTTGAAGTCGTTGCCCAGCTCGCTCATCGCGAACAGCACACGCCGGTGCACGGGCTTCAAGCCATCGCGCGCATCCGGCAGTGCCCGCCCGACAATCACGCTCATCGCGTAGTCGAGGTAGGACTGCTTCAGCTCGTCTTCGATATTGACCGGGAGGATTTCTTTGGCCAGTTCGCCCATGAGAAGCCTGATTCCTTTTTCTGGTGAAACTTCGTCACATCCATATGGGACGAACGAAGCTCGCCGATGCAGACTGAGTGCCGTGCACCGACTTACGACAAATCAACGAGTTATGCCATGGATCTGCGCAGTAAAGGCAGCCACATCAGGCTACCCTGGAAACCGCCGGATGTTATCACAAGAGCCGCCACGCACCTATCCCCCAGATGCGCATGGAGCATAGTTAGTTGACCGGTGACAGGCTTGAAAGGGACGAGAGGGGCTTAGAGCCGTGTTGAATGGAGAATCAGCGGCCTGATCAGCGATATTTGTTGACTGTCAGGGCCTCTTCGCGAGCAGGCTCGCTCCCACATTGAATCTGTATCGCCCACAAATCCCCTGCTCGCGATGGCAATCTTCCCACATTGTGATCTGCACCCAAAAATGAACACCAATCCTAATTTTTTGGGGGCAGATAACTGGATCTGTATCGTTCACAAATCCCCTGTGGGAGCGAGCCTGCTCGCGATGGCAATCTTTCAGGCACCAGCGATCATCAATGCAGACGCTTACGGCACATCAACTGCGCCATTTTCGCGGTATCCGGCCGTTCGACGATGCCTTTTTCGGTGACGATCACATCGATCAGGTCAGCCGGGGTCACATCGAACACCGGGTTGAACGCATCGACATCCGCCCCGAGCCGCTTGCCACCGACTTCCAGCAACTCGCGACCATCGCGCTCTTCGATGGGAATCTCGTCGCCACTAGCCAGGTTCATGTCGATGGTCGAACTCGGCGCCACCACCATGAAGCGCACGCCGTGGTGCATGGCGTTGACCGCCAGTTGGTAGGTGCCGATCTTGTTCGCCACATCACCATTGGCGGTGATGCGGTCGGCACCGACGATCACCCAGGTCACACCCTTGGTTTTCATGATGTGCGCGGCGGCGGAATCGACATTGAGGGTCACTGGAATGCCTTCATTGGCCAATTCCCATGCGGTCAATCGCGAACCCTGCAGCCATGGGCGGGTTTCGTCGGCGTAGACGCGCTCGACCATGCCTTCGATGAACGCCCCGCGAATCACCCCCAGAGCCGTGCCGAAGCCGCCGGTGGCCAGTGCGCCGGTGTTGCAGTGCGTGAGGATCGCCTGGGCGTTGCCCTGATGCTTGCGGATCAAGTCCACGCCCAACTGAGCCATGGTCAGGTTGGCTTCGCGATCACTTTCATGGATGGCGATGGCTTCGGCCTCCAGCGCCGCCAGAGGGTCTGCGTCGTCCTTGAGGCGGTCCAGGCGGTCGCGCATGCGACTCAAGGCCCAGAACAGATTAACCGCTGTTGGACGGGAATCGGCCAGTAACGCGTAATCCTCTTCCCACGCGGCCTGCCAGTCACCGCCCTCGGCAATTCGGGCGCGGGCTGACAGCACCATGGCATACGCCGCACTGATGCCAATGGCCGGCGCGCCGCGCACCACCATTGAGCGAATGGCCTCAGCCACGTCCGCGGCGCTGGTGTAGGCGATCCAGGTTTGCTCGAATGGCAAAATACGCTGATCCAGCAGATACAGGGCGCCATCACGCCAATCGATGGCTTTCACCTTCTCCGCAGCCAACAGTCGATCGCGCATCCACTTACCCCGCACTCATGAACAAAAGCCGTCGATTATAGCGATCCCCCCGTGAAGACGCTCGGGTATACTTCGCCATCCTTTACAAAAGCACTGGAACCGACTTTCGATGCCGACCCCCACCGCTGCGCTCGACCTGTTATTGCTGCCGACCTGGCTGGTACCTGTCGAACCGGCTGGCGTGGTCCTTAAAGAGCACGCCCTGGGCATCCGCGACGGTCGTATCGTATTTATCGGCCCGCGCGCAGCAGCCTTGAAGTTTAACGCAACCGAAGTCCGCGAATTGCCGGACATGTTGCTCAGCCCGGGCCTGATCAATGCTCACGGGCATGCGGCAATGACGCTGTTCCGCGGCCTGGCCGACGATCTGCCCTTGATGACCTGGCTGGAAAACCACATCTGGCCGGCCGAAGCCAAGTGGGTCGACGAGGCTTTTGTACGCGATGGCACTGACTTGGCCATCGCCGAGCAGCTCAAAGGCGGCATCACCTGTTTCTCCGACATGTATTTCTTCCCGAAGGTCGCCAGCGAACGCGTACATAACAGCGGCATTCGCGCCCAGATCGCCATTCCGATCCTCGATTTCCCGATTCCAGGCGCCGCCACGGCGGATGAAGCCATTCGTCAGGGCGTTGAATTATTCGGTGATCTCAAGCATCACGAGCGGATCAAAGTCACCTTTGGGCCCCATGCACCCTACACCGTGGGCGACGAAACCCTGGAAAAAATCCGGGTAATCGCCGAAGAACTGGACGCCTCGATTCACATGCACGTCCATGAAACCGCTTTCGAAGTGCAGCAGTCGGTCGAGCAGTGCGGCGAACGCCCGTTGGCCCGCCTCGGTCGCCTGGGCCTGCTCGGGCCGCGCCTGCAGGCCGTTCACATGACCCAGATCAGCGATGAAGACCTGATGCTGCTGGTAGAAAGTAACACCCATGTGATTCATTGCCCGGAGTCGAACCTGAAACTGGCCAGCGGTTTCTGCCCGGTCGAGCGTTTGTGGCGGGCCGGGGTCAATGTGGCGGTCGGCACCGATGGCTCGGCCAGCAATAATGACCTCGACCTGCTCGGCGAAACCCGCACCGCTGCGTTGCTGGCCAAGGCCGTCGCCGGCTCGGCCACGGCGCTGGACGCCCATCGCGCCCTGCGCATGGCCACGCTCAATGGCGCCCGTGCGCTGGGCATCGAAGCTGAAACGGGTTCGCTGGAAGTCGGTAAAGCGGCGGACATCGTCGCGTTCGACCTGTCGGGCCTGGCGCAGCAACCGGTCTACGATCCGGTTTCGCAACTGATCTATGCCACTGGCCGCGACTGCGTGAAACACCTTTGGGTCGCCGGCAAGCAACTGCTCGACGACCGCCGCCTGACCCGCCTGGATGAAGCACAGCTGTGCGCCACCGCCAAGGCCTGGGGCCAGCGCATCAGCGGCCATACCGAATCGTAAGCACCCTGGACCAAAACCGGGGCAACAGGATTTTTCAAGTTTTAGAGGACTGACACCATGAGCAACGTCGACTACGCCGAAATCGCCAAATTCGAAGCCCTGGCCCATCGCTGGTGGGACCGCGAAAGCGAGTTCAAACCGCTGCACGACATCAACCCGCTACGGGTCAACTGGATCGACGAGCGGGTCCATCTGGCCGGCAAGAAAGTCCTCGACGTCGGTTGCGGCGGCGGCATCCTCAGCGAAGCCATGGCCCAGCGCGGTGCGACCGTGACGGGCATCGACATGGGCGAAGCGCCGCTGGCCGTCGCTCAACTGCATCAGCTGGAGTCCGGCGTGAGCGTCGAGTACCGGCAGATCACCGCCGAAGCCCTGGCTGAAGAAATGCCTGAGCAATTCGACGTGGTCACCTGCCTGGAAATGCTCGAACACGTGCCAGATCCGTCGTCGGTGATTCGCGCCTGCTTCAAGATGGTCAAACCGGGCGGCCAGGTGTTCTTCTCCACCATCAACCGCAACCCGAAGGCCTATCTGTTCGCCATCGTCGGCGCCGAATACATCATGAAGTTGCTGCCGCGCGGCACCCACGACTTCAAGAAATTCATCCGCCCCTCCGAGCTTGGCGCCTGGAGCCGCATGGCCGGCCTGACCGTCAAGGACATCATCGGCCTGACCTACAATCCACTGACCAAGCATTACAAACTGGCGGCCGATGTGGACGTCAATTACATGATCCAGACCCTGCGCGAGGAGTAAGCCGATGCGTATCAGAGCAGTTCTTTTCGACATGGACGGCACCCTGCTCGACACCGCGCCGGATTTCATCGCCATCTGCCAGGCGATGCGCGCTGATCGTGGTTTGCCGCCAATCAACACTCAACACATCCGTGATGAAATTTCCGGTGGCGCCAAGGCGATGGTCGCCGCAAACTTTTCCATGGACCCGGAATCGCCGGGGTTCGAGGAACTGCGTCAGGAATTCCTCGACCGCTACCTCGAGGGTTGCGCGGTCCACAGCCATCTGTTCGACGGCATGGCCCAGGTGCTGGAAAAAATCGAGAAGGCCAACCTGATCTGGGGCGTAGTCACCAATAAGCCGGTACGTTTCGCCGAGCCGATCATGCAGCAGCTGGGCCTGGCCGACCGTTCGAAAGTGCTGATTTGCCCCGACCATGTGAAGAACAGCAAACCGGACCCGGAACCTTTGATCCTGGCGTGCAAGATGCTCGACCTGGACCCGGCCAGCGTGCTGTTTGTCGGCGATGACCTGCGGGACATCGAGTCCGGTCGCGATGCCGGCACCAAAACCTGCGCGGTGACCTACGGCTATATTCACCCGGACGATAACCCCAAGCACTGGGGCGCGGACGTAGTGATCGATCATCCGCTGGCGTTGCTCGAGGTGTTGGATAACGCTTTGTGCAGTTGCTGATTCAAATCAAAAGATCGCAGCCTGCGGCAGCTCCTACAGGAGAACCGCGATCGGCGTAGGAGCTGCCGAAGGCTGCGATCTTTTCGGCCCTGTTAACGGATTATGTTGAGGTTTTTATGTTTGATTACTCCGCCCGCCCTGACTTGCTCAAGGACCGGGTCATCCTGGTCACCGGCGCTGGCCGTGGCATTGGTGCTGCCGCTGCAAAAACCTACGCCGCCCACGGCGCCACCGTGCTGCTGCTGGGCAAGACCGAGGCCAACCTGACTCAGGTCTATGACGAAATCGAAGCGGCAGGGCATCCACAACCGGCCGTGATTCCATTCAATCTGGAAACCGCACTGCCTCATCAATACGATGAACTGGCAGCCATGATCGAGACCGAGTTCGGCCACCTCGACGGCTTGCTGCACAACGCATCCATCATCGGGCCGCGCACACCGATCGAGCAGTTGTCCGGCGAGAATTTCATGCGCGTCATGCACGTCAACGTCAACGCCATGTTCATGCTCACCAGCACCCTGCTGCCACTGCTCAAGCTGTCTCAGGACGCCTCGGTGGTGTTCACCTCCAGCAGCGTCGGTCGCAAGGGCCGTGCGTACTGGGGCGCTTACGGCGTTTCCAAGTTCGCCACCGAAGGCCTGATGCAAACCCTGGCCGACGAAGTAGACACCGTGGCACCGGTGCGCTCCAACAGCATCAACCCCGGCGCCACCCGCACCAGCATGCGCGCTCAGGCCTACCCCGGTGAAAACCCGCTGAATAATCCAACCCCCGAGGAGATCATGCCGGTCTACCTTTACCTCATGGGTCCGGACAGCACCGGCATCAATGGCCAGGCATTCAACGCTCAGTAGTGCCCGTGCGTCGCTTTTCTGCCGCGACGGCTTCCCGCCGCGGCACTCAAACCCGGTGGTAACTACCCCTGCTTCAAGTCAAATAAATGTCATCATGCTGCGCAACTCCCCTCGCATGACCTTCCAGCATTTTGATTTTTAAAGCTTTTTATTCGACTGAACCGAATGGCACGACTTTCGCTCTAATTTTGTTCAGACACGCCGTGTGAAAGCAGACGAGGCGGAGCTTCAGCCGAGAGGTTACCTAATCTTCGGCAAAGCGGACTAAACTCGTGCCAAATGTCCTACGGGACTGATGGACCAGTATGACGCGCAGCCCAAAGCCGCTCTCACCCAGCCTGTAAGACAGCCTTACTGCTTAGGGGCTCACGCCATATGAAATCACCTTCCCAGACCAACGCAATTGACTTCGACAGTGCCAAATTGCAACGCCTGGGCTTTGGTCAGCAGCCTCCCCTCCTGGAGCGGCCCGACAGTCTTGCGCAGTTGCGCCAAACGCTGGGCCTGCAACTGCAAACCAGTCTTGAGCCGCAACGCATTCTCGGACTTTTCTTCCGTGAAATTCAGCGCCTGGTGCCGCTGGATGCCTTGAGTTACGAACATCAGCCCAGCGACTTGCGCCTGCAATTCGGTGCACGGGGTCATCATTCAATCAGCTACAGCCTCAGCCATGAAGGCGAGCAATTGGGTGAGCTGGTGTTCCGTCGCAATCAACGTTTCAGCGAACAGGAACAGGGCAACCTGGAGTCACTGTTGTCGACCCTGCTCTTCCCCATGCGAAATGCCCTGCTTTACCGAGCGGCGACCCAAAGTGCATTGCGTGATCCGCTGACCGATACCGGCAACCGCATCGCCATGGATCAGACGCTGGAACGGGAAATCGAGATGTCGCGGCGACACTCGCAGCCCCTGTCGCTGCTGATGCTGGACATCGATCACTTCAAACAGATCAACGACACCTACGGGCACAGCGCCGGCGATGAAGTGCTAAAGGCCGTCGCCGCCTCGATCAAAAACCAGTTGCGCAACGTCGACATGGTGTTCCGCTTTGGTGGCGAAGAATTCCTGATTCTGCTTTCCAACACCAGTCGGGAAGCAGCAGCCATGGTCGGTGAACGACTGCGGTTTGCGGCGCAGGCTCAGGACTATGTAGCCGAGGGCAAGATGATCGAACTGACGGTCAGCATCGGTTGCTCGACGCTGCTTCCCGGCGAGTCTGCCGAGAGTTTGTTGCGACGGGCCGACAGTGCGCTGTATGTGGCCAAGCGTGAGGGGCGTAATCGCCTTGCGATGGCGGGGTAATGTAAAACTCAAGTGTTCTTGAAGAGATCGCAGCCTTCGGCAGCTCCTACGGACAGCGGCCTGTCATGACACCCCGCCGACTGTAGGAGCTGCCGTAGGCTGCGATTTTTTTAGCTTTCGGCCAACTCCATCCGCTCACGGGCTACCGGGGTTTTCACTGCCAATTCCAACTGCATGCAACGCTCCAGGAACAGATACATGTAGTCGTAACTTTTGCAGACCGCCTGGCGCAATTCCACTTGCAGCGCTTTGCTCGGGTTCATGCCCGCCAAGGTGCAGATGATTTCCAACGCTTCCCATGGATGGGCATCGTCGTACTGGGCATGCATCTTCAACCACTTCATGGCCCGCTTGCGATCTTCCTCGGGGAACGAGGCCGCATAGACGCCATTGGAGCAAACCAGGGCCGACCACTCCCCCGTCGCCCCTTCGATGGCGTAATTGGTGGCGGCGATGGCCACGATCAGCGAGTCCGACGAACTGGTGTGCCAGCACCAATGGCTCAAGGCGTGAAGCTCTGGTGCCACGTGTTGCGCTTGCAGATCTTCCAGGCTGATACCGTGGGCACGGCTCCAGTGCACCCAGTAGTCGGCATGGTTCAATTCGACGCGAATGTTGCGCATCAGCCAGCGACGCGCCATGTCTTCGCCAGGGTGGCGCGCAAACCGGGTCTTGGTCAGGTTCTGTGCCATGTATAAAGCGAACTGTTCGACCACCGGCCAGCCACCAATAAGGTACTGACGCATGGTTTTTGCACTGAGTCTGTTATCTCGCATGCGTTGATACAGTTCGTGTTCGACAACCCGGCGTTTGCTCTCGCTGCAATCCTGGATCAGTTGCTGAGCCCAGGCGGGGTAACTTGCAGCTTCCATGAGTGGTCCGGTTCTGTTGAATGTATCGATCACTGTCGCGCTCCTTTTGATTGTGATTTTAAGATCAACAAGAGATTTCAACGGAACGTGCCCGGCGCCTTGAACAACAAGGATCGGGGCCGGGCAGGACGACTTTGCAAACTATCCCAGGTAAACAGATGCGGGCGTTCAATCACATACCCTTGAGCGTAATCCACTCCGATCTCCAGCAATGCCTGCTCGATCTGAGGTGTTTCAACGAACTCTGCAATCGTGCGCTTACCCATGACATGACCGATGTGATTGATCACTTCGACCATGGCGCGGTTAATCGGGTCGTCCAGCATATCCTTTACGAAACTCCCGTCGATCTTCAGGAAGTCTACAGGTAAATGTTTCAAGTAAGCGAATGAGGACATACCGGCACAAAAGTCATCTAGCGAAAAATGACAACCTAAACCTTTGAGTTCATTGATAAATTTAGTTGCGCTAGCCAGATTTGCAATCGCGCTGGTTTCTGTAATTTCAAAACAAATCATTTCAGGTGGAATTGAATATGCAACAAACTGTTCACGAAGGAAGTCCAGAAACGCCTCATCTCCGATAGTAATTCCTGACAGATTTATCGCACACATGGCCAACGGCCCTTCGCGCTCTTGGGCAACGCACTGGGCAATGACTTTGAAAACGTTCTCCACCACCCAACGATCAATCGATGTCATCAAACCGTAACGCTCGGCGGCCGGAATGAAACTGTCCGGCAGAATCATGCGTCCCGCTTCGTCATGCAGGCGCAGCAGTATTTCGATATGCCCGCCGCCATGCTCACCTGGGCCAAGAGGCGCGATTTCCTGGGCGTACAGGCAGAAGCGGTCTTCTTCCAGCGCCACGTGCAGGCGCTGCACCCAGGCCATTTCGCCAAACCGCAAGGACAGCTCCGAGTCGTCGGCGTGATAGACCTGAACCCGGTTGCGGCCCTTTTCCTTGGCCATATAACAGGCCATGTCAGCGGCACGCAATGAAGCTTCAAGGGTGGCCGGACTCTGGACCACATGCACCAGGCCAATGCTCACGGTGGTCACGAACGGCCGGCCTTTCCAGACAAAATGCAGGTTCTGCACGGTCTGGCGCAGGCCTTCGGCGATTTTCTCGGCTGCTTGCGGCGCGCAGTTTTCCAACAGAACGCCAAACTCGTCACCCCCTAGCCGGGCCAGGGTGTCGCCTTCGCGCAAACCTGATTGCAACAACGCACAGATATGCCGCAACAACTCGTCGCCCGCCGCATGGCCGCAGGTGTCGTTGACCAGTTTGAATTGATCCAGGTCGAGAAACATCAAGGCGTGCCGCCCCGCCTGACGCGTCAGGTTATGCAGGGCCTGCTCCAGCCGATATTCGAATTCGCGGCGGTTGGCCAATCCGGTCAGAGCATCATGAGTCGCCTGCCACGACAGATTGGCGATGTATTGCCGCTCCTGGGTCATGTCATGCAGCACCAGCACGGTGCCACTGACCCTGCCCGTATTGCGGATCGGCGCGCCGACCAGAGTGACCGAAACCGTGCTGCCATCCAGACGCTGGATCAGTTTTGAATGCTCGCTGCCACCGCTGAGCTGACCGCTCAAAATGTGCTCGATCAAGGTAAAACCGTCGGCCTGAGCGTTTTCGTCCAGCAGATTGAACAGCGCCGCCAATGGCAACCCCGCCGCCTGTTCGGCCTTCCAGTGAGTCAAGGCCTCGGCGGCCGGATTCATATAGACAATCGCGCCCTCGACGTCCGTGGTGATCACCCCGTCGCCAATCGATTGCAGAGTGATCTGCGCCCGGTCTTTCTCCAACTGCAAGGCATCGGCGAAGGCATGGCGCTGCTTGAGCAGTTTATGCGTACGCAACAGCGCCAACACAATCAAACCCAACGCAGTGGCCAGGTTCGTCACCAACAGCAGCCGGAGAATCACCCGCGAACCTTCGCCCAAGGCATCGCTGAACGCTTTGGCGGCAGGCGTCACGCCATCGTTGATGGCAAGAATCTGTTCTTTCCAGCGTTTGACGTCGGCATCGGTGGCTTGGCTATCGGCAATACGCTGATGCATCTCCCGCGCGACGTCATTGAGTCGCACCAGGTACGCGTCACCGACCGTCCACCGCTCGATGGCTTTTTCCAGGTAACTGAAATTCCGGAAATTGAGGTACAGCCAAATCAGACTGGAGACGTCGTCCGGGTGGTTGCCGCCCTTGAGGATCGCGATTCGCGCTGCCTCGATATTCGGTGGCTGATGGTCCAGCGCCAGACGCAATTCATGGCCACCCTGAGGCACCGCAATCGCGTTCTGGTATTTGAGAAAAATCGTTTCGTCGCGACTGTCGGCGTAGAGATTGAGGTAATAGATGGCGTCTTTCTGGCCCTTGGACCACAGGCTTTCCCCGCCGACGTAACCGCGAACCGCCGAAAGAACGTAAAGACTGCCGCCTCCCAACAATGCCTGAAATAACACGACGGCGATAAAAGGCCAGACGATGCCCAACAACCGAGGGGTTGCGAGAGTCCTTTTTGGCTTCATGAGGTCCCTTGTCTTAACACTGCTCGATCGTCGTCCGGACGAAAACGCTACCGCTAGACTAGGATGGGTTCTCACTCTAGGCAAGCCGGGGAAGCTCATGCTCAACAGCAGCACAGTCCCGGCGATTCAGGGCTGGCTCGTCTTCATGTGCTAATCCTTGCCGGGGAAAATGCCCTGAACGTCTTGTGGCATTAATCTAGTGCTGCTGTAAATGCCCATAAAGCTTGGCGTACAAACCACCATCGGCAATCAGCTGCTGATGGTCGCCATCCTCGGCTACCTGGCCACCATCGAACACCAGAACACGGTCGGCCTGTTTCACGGCCGACAACCGGTGCGCAATGATCAGCGTGGTGCGGTTGCTCAAGAACCGCGCCAGTGCCTGGTGCAGGTTGTATTCGGTGGCCGCGTCCAGGGCGGACGTGGCCTCATCGAGGATGACTACCTTGGGTTCGGCCAACACCATCCGCGCAATCGCCAGGCGTTGACGCTGCCCACCGGATAAACGCACACCGGAGCGCCCGACAATACTGTCCAGACCATTGGGCAGTTCACGTACAGTGTTGTGCAGCTGAGCAATTTCCAATGCCTGCCAGCAGGCTTCATCGGTGCGTTCGCGGCCCATGGTCAGGTTGGCGCGCACGGTGTCGTTGAACAGTGCCGGGTGCTGCAAGACCACGGCGACATTTTCACGCACGGTTTCCAGGCCGATCTCTTCCTGAGTCGAACCACCGAAACGGATGGTGCCGGCCAAGGGCGTATACAAGCCAAGCAGCAACTGCACCAGGGTGCTTTTGCCTCCCCCGCTGGCGCCGACAATCGCGACTTTTTCACCGGGGGCAATCGACAGGTTCATTTGGTTCAGCACCAATTCGTCGCCATAGCCGAAACTCAATCCCTGAACTTCGATGCCTACCGTGTCGCGCCCCTGAAACGGGTCGACACTGCCGCTGTATTGCGGCTCATCAGCGCGGGCCAGCAACTCGTTGATCCGCGACAGCGCACCGCCGGCGGCGTAAAAGGCGTATTGCAGGTTGAGCAGTTGTTCCACCGGACCGATCATGAACCACAGGTAGCTGAACACGGCCAGCATCTGGCCGATGGACAGGTCGGAAAACAGCACGGTGAGCATGGCCGCGGCGCGAAAAATATCGATGCCGAACTGGAACAGCAAACCGCTGGCACGGTTCGATGCATCGGTTTTCCACTGCGAGCTGACCGCGTAATCGCGCACTTCACGCGCTCGCTGGCCAAGCCGTCCGAGGAAAAAACCCTGACGATTACCGGCGCGCACTTCCTGGATGGCATCCAGGGTTTCGGTCAAGGCCTGGGTGAAGCGCGAGGTGCTGTCGTTCTCGAGTTTCTTCAGGTGTTTGACCCGCTTGCCCAACTGCACCGTGGCATAGATCACCAGCGGGTTGAACAGCAGGATCAGCAGCGCGAGTTTCCAGTGCATCCACATCAGGATCGAGGCGGTGCCCACCAGCGTCAGCATCGCCACGAGGAAACGACTGAGGGTTTCGCCGACGAATTTGTCCACGGTGTCCAGGTCGGTGACCAGGTGCGTAGTCACCGTGCCGCTGCCCAGGCTTTCGTATTCGCCCAGCGAAATGCATTTGAGCCGTTCGATCAACCGCACCCGGATCCGATACACGATGTCCTTGGCCAGCGCCGCAAACAACTTCGCCTGCACCACGTTGAACAACAACGCCGCACAGCGTAGTGCCAGAGTCACCAGCAGCATCAGGCCAATGTAACCCGCGGCTTTCTGCCAGACGTCGGGAAGCGCGTGGTTCATGATTTGCAGCGCGGCGTCGCCGTGGCCCAGCAGCACTTCGTCCACCAGCAACGGCAACAGCAAGGGGATCGGCACGCTGCACAGCGTTGCCAATACCGCGACGCCGTTGGCGATCCACAGGGATTTTTTATGGTGAAGGGCCAGGCGACGGATTTCTGCCCAGCTCAGACGGTCGACACGTGCAGGGGCTGGAACGTCGTCGGGCAGGTCATGCACAGGCAGCGCGCTCCAGCCAGCGGCCGAGCAACGGTGACAACACATTCAACGGTTGATACCCATTTGTCAGCAACGCCAATTGACCATCACGCTCTGCCAGCAAGGTCGGGAAACCGGCAATGCCCAGGTCCTGGACCCAGGTGAAATCGGCAGCGGTGGCGGCGTGCTGATCGGCACGGTCAAAGGCGGCGGCGAATTCGATGCGAGGCAAACCGGCCTGCTCCGCCAGCTCCACCAACACACTGGCGTGAGTGACGTCGCGACCTTCGGCGTAGAAGGCCTGCTGGATCAACCCGAGCAGTTTCCACGCGCAATCCGGTGCCAGGCTGCGCGCCGTCACCAGCGCCCGACAGGCAGGCTCGGTGTCGTAGACGAACCCGTCAGGCAGCGCGCCTTCAAACTTGAACGGTTGGCCAGTGGCCTCGTGGACCGCCTGCCAGTGTTCAAGGATGTAGCGCCGGGTGGTCGGCTCCAGCGCTGAGCCGCTGCCGGTGCGCAAACCGCCGACGATCAGATGCACGTCCACCCCCGCCGCCTGCGCCTGCTCGACCAGCGCGTTGGCCACTGGCGCAAAGCCCCAGCACCAGGAACACATCGGGTCCATCACATAGAGCAGGCGACGTGCAGACATGGTTCAAGCCTCGGAAGGAGTTTGCTTGTAGTTGTAACCAATCGGGTGCGGCAGGTTGCGCGCCTTGGCCAGTTCGATCTGCTTCTGCCGGTCGATGGCACTGCGACGGGTTTTCTCGCTCAGCTTATCCCAGCAATGCGGGCAACTGATGCCGGCCACATAGTGCTCGGACGCGCGGTCTTCGACGCTGACAGGCGTACGACAGGCATGACATTGATCGTAGTCGCCTTCGCTGAGATCGTGGCGCACGGTCACGCGGTTATCGAACACGAAGCAGTCGCCCTGCCATTTGGTTTCTTCCTGCGGCACCTCTTCGAGGTACTTCAGGATGCCACCCTTGAGGTGATAGACCTCGTCGAAACCCTGGCTGAGCATGTAGCTCGAAGCCTTTTCGCAACGAATGCCGCCGGTGCAGAACATCGCGACTTTCTTGTGCACGGCCGGGTCGAAATTGGCTTTGATGTAGTCGGGGAATTCGCGAAAACTGGTGGTCTTCGGATCGATGGCGCCTTCGAAGGTGCCAATCGAGACTTCGTAATCGTTGCGGGTGTCGATCAGCAGTACTTCGGGATCGCTGATCAGCGCGTTCCAGTTCTGCGGATCCACATAGGTGCCGACCTTTTTGTTCGGGTCCACGCCTTCAACGCCCAAGGTGACGATTTCTTTCTTGAGTTTGACTTTGGTGCGGTAGAACGGCTGCTCGTCGCAGTACGACTCTTTGTGGTCGATGTCGTCCATGCGCGGGTCGTTCTTGAGCCAGGCCATCAGCCCGTCAATGCCTTCGCGGCTGCCGGACACGGTGCCGTTGATGCCTTCTTCGGCGATCAGCAGCGTGCCTTTGATGCCGTTGTCGACCATCGCTTGCAGCAGCGGCTCGCGCAGGGCGACGTAATCTTCCAGGGTGACGAACTTATACAGTGCCGCCACGACAATCTGTTGTGTCATGGGTAATTCTCCAGGTGGCTACCCTCGTAAGGGGTGAACCGGATGCGAAAAAAAACGCGCCGGGTAAGCGGCGCGTTGCGGATTCTAGCAAAAAAGATCGCAGCCTGCGGCAGCTCCTACATAGGAATGCATTCTCCTGTAGGAGCTGCCGCAGGCTGCGATCTTTTGATCTTAATGCTTGCTGCCGCCAGCGCAGGTCGGCGAAGCCGGGGCCGCGTCGATCTGTGCCCATTCTTGCGGCGTGTAGGTATGCAGCGCCAACGCATGGAACTCGCCCATCAGTTCGCCCAACGTGCCGTACACCTTCTGGTGACGCTTGACGCGATTGAGGCCTTCAAACTGTTGGCTGACCACCACGGCCTTGAAGTGGGTCTGCAACCCACGGCTGTGCATGTGGCTTTCATCCAGCACTTGCAGGTGCTCGGGCTGTAACAGCCCGAGCGTCGATTCGATGCGTTGTTGCATGGTCATCCCGAACTCCGCTTAAGGCTTTTTCTTGGCAGGAGCGGCGCCTTTAGGCTCCAGCTCGGCCGTCATGTCAGCCAGCAGTTTGTTGACCACAGGCACCGCGCTTTCCAGCTTGGCCTGGGTCATCTGTGCCGATTGCTGAGTCAGCTGCGGCATTTTTTCCAGGACTTTCTTGCCCAGTGGAGACTGGTAGAACGCAACCAGATCCTTGAGCTCGGATTCGCTGAAATTGGTGGTGTAAAGCTTGACCATGTCTGGCTTCAGCTTGTTCCAGCCAATGGCTGCGTCCAGAGCGGCGTTGGCCTTGGCTTGATAGGTTTCCAGCAGGGCTTTTTTCGATTCAGGGGCTTTGGTCTGTTCAAAGCGCTGAGCGAACATTTGCTGCACTTGCATGTACACCGGAGTGCCCAATTTGTCAGCGTGCGCCAGGGTCAGGAAAGCTTCGGCACTGGCGTTGTGGCTGGCGGTATCGGCAAAAACCTGGCCGCTGGCGCAAACCAGTGCAACCGCGGTACAGATGGCACGAAGACGAGTCATCGAGTTTCCTTTTCTAGCAGGCGAGGCAAAACCTCAAGGGCGTCCATTCTGCACCTAAAAAAGTGTGTCACTCAACCCCAAGCCTTGTCGCGCCTGATTTAGAGGGGTTGAACGGTCAAATTCCAGACTGATGGAACCACGGCCGGCGATCACGGCCTAAACTGCGCTATCAGACCGACAGGAGTGTGCATGATGAGCCGTATCGAAACCGACAGCCTGGGCCAGGTAGAAGTCCCGGATGACGCTTACTGGGGCGCTCAGACGCAACGCTCGCTGATCAACTTCGCCATCGGCAACGAGCGCATGCCGCTGGCCGTGCTGCACGCCTTGGCCCTGATCAAGAAAGCCTCGGCGCGTGTCAACGATCGCAATGGCGACCTGCCCGCCGACATCGCCCGGCTGATCGAACAGGCCGCCGACGAAGTGCTCGACGGCGACCACGACGAGCAGTTCCCGCTGGTGGTCTGGCAGACCGGCAGCGGCACCCAGAGCAACATGAACGTCAACGAAGTGATCGCCGGTCGCGCCAACGAACTGGCCGGCAACCCGCGCGGCGGCAAGACGCCGGTGCATCCCAACGATCACGTCAACCGTTCCCAGAGTTCCAACGATTGCTTCCCCACGGCCATGCACATCGCGACGGCTCAGGCGGTGCAGCAGCATTTGCTACCGGCGATCAGCGAATTGTCGGGCGGGTTGGCGGAGTTGTCCGCGCGGCACATGAAACTGGTCAAGACCGGTCGTACCCATATGATGGACGCCACACCGATCACTTTCGGCCAGGAACTCTCGGCGTTCATCGCGCAACTGGATTACGCCGAGCGGGCGATCCGAAGCGCGCTGCCGGCGGTCTGTGAACTGGCTCAGGGCGGCACTGCGGTCGGCACCGGATTGAACTCGCCCCACGGTTTTGGCGAAGCGATCGCTGCTGAACTGGCCGCCCTCTCCGGCCTGCCGTTCGTTACGGCCCCCAATAAATTTGCCGCCCTGGCCGGCCACGAGCCGCTGGTCACCCTTTCCGGCGCCCTGAAGACCCTTGCCGTGACCCTGATGAAAATCGCCAACGACCTGCGCCTGCTGGGCTCCGGGCCGCGAGCGGGGTTGGCCGAAGTGAAACTGCCGGCCAATGAGCCGGGCAGTTCGATCATGCCCGGCAAGGTCAACCCGACTCAGTGCGAAGCCCTGTCGATGCTGGCCTGCCAGGTATTGGGCAATGACGTTGCCATCGGTTTTGCCGCCAGTCAGGGCCATCTGCAATTGAACGTGTTCAAACCGGTGATCATCCATAACCTGCTGCAATCGATCCGCTTGCTGGGCGATGGCTGCAGTAACTTCCAGCAGCATTGCATCGCCGGGCTGGAACCGGATGCCGAGAAAATGGCCGAGCACCTGGAACAAGGCTTGATGCTGGTGACGGCGCTGAACCCGCATATCGGCTACGACAAGTCGGCGGAAATTGCCAAGAAGGCTTACAGCGAGGGGCTGACCCTGCGTGAGGCGGCGTTGCAGCTGGGCTATCTGACCAATGAAGAGTTTGATGCGTGGGTGAGGCCGGAGGATATGCTGGAGGCTGGTAGCAAGGGTTGAGATGAAGTGAAGCAAAAAGATCGCAGCCTTCGGCAGCTCCTACATAAGATTGGCGAACACCTGTAGGAGCTGCCGAAGGCTGCGATCTTTTGATCTTCAGGCCATCCGCACCCGCCGCGCCCTGAGCCCCGCCATCAACGATGGCCCCAACGCCACCAGCACCGACCCCAACACCACCAACACCGCCCCGCCATAACCCAGGCCGTTGATCTGCTCGGCGTGCACATACTCAGGCCATAACCACGCGGCCACAGCCACGGCGGCAAAGGTCACCAGCGGCGTGATCGCCAGCGTTGCGCTGACCCGCGAAGCTTCCCAATGGGCCAGGGCTTCGGCGAAGGCGCCATAAGCGATCAGGGTGTTCAAACAGCACGCCAGCAGCAGCCAGCCTTGCAACGGACTCAATTGCAGCGCTTCCAGCGGATGCACCCATGGCGTCAGCAACAGCGCGCAGAACAGGTAAATCACCATCATCACCTGCAACGAATTCCACACCGTGAGCAACTGCTTCTGGCCCAAGGCATAGAAGGTCCAGACCGTGGACGCCAAGAGCACCATCAGCACACCGGCGGTGTAATCGGTCAGGGAGGAGAGCAGTTCACTCAAACGCTGATTGAAGAACAGTGCAAAGCCGATCAGCAGCACCAACAGGCCAATCCCCTGCCCCACGCTAAACCGTTCCTTGAACACGAACAGACTGGCGATCAGCAACATGATCGGGCCCATCTGCACCACCAGTTGCGCGGTGCCGGGGCTGAGCAGGTTCAGGCCCATCAGGTACAGCACGTAGTTACCAACCAGTCCGAGTACCGCCATCAACACCAGCCAGCCACCGCGCGGGCCGAGGACTTTGCGACTCGGCAGGCGTTTGGTCGCCGCCAGATAAATGAACAGACAACCGCCGGACACCAGCAAGCGAAACCAGGTCACCGTCACCGGGTCCATCACCAGCAGCACTTGCTTGAGCTTGATCGGCAGGATTCCCCACAGCAACGCGGTCAGCAAGGCCAGGCACAGACCATAAACCCAGCGACCCGATGAAATATGCATGCTGACCCCGAAGCCGATTGGCGAAAACGGTCATTCTAGGCTCAGACGGGAACGCGACACAGGGACAGTTGCCAACGGGCCGCGAATGAAACTGTGCAGGTCGCACCCTGAAGTTGACGATATGCCGTCGATCAGGTGGCCAGGCGCGGCCAGTGGTTCATGCATAAGCTCATTGAAACCGTCACCCGCAGGAGATCGCCCATGTACGGCATGCGCGCCCAAGACAACGCCCCCGCCACCCACTTTCGTTGTGACCGCTTGTGTCGTGTGAATGGAGAGTTGTACTTCACCACGCGGGAACACACGCTGGAGGGTCCGTTTGAAAACCGGGAAGCAGCGGTGCGTGAGATTCAAGCGTATATCGAGCGGATGCAGTTCTTGTGCATGAGCCGGTAAACCGCGGCGCCTACATCGCGAGCAGGCTCGCTCCCACAGTGGATCAATGGTGAACACAAGATTGGTGAACACCAGTGATCTATGTGGGAGCGAGCCTGCTCGCGATAGCGGTCAATCAGACAACACGAATTCGCAGATTTAACGCACCGCCTCAAACAACCCCGTAGCCCCCATCCCGCCCCCCACGCACATGGTGACGATGCCATAGCGCAGGTTACGCCGCTGCAATTCACGCACGATGTGCCCGACCTGACGCGAGCCGGTCATGCCGAATGGATGGCCGATGGCAATCGAGCCGCCGTTGACGTTGTATTTGTCGTTGTCGATTTCCAGCCGATTGCGGCTGTACAGGCATTGCGAGGCGAACGCTTCGTTGAGTTCCCACAGATCAATGTCGGCAACCTGCAATCCCTTGGCCTTGAGCAACTTCGGCACCGAGAACACGGGGCCGATGCCCATCTCGTCTGGCTGACACCCGGCCACGGCAAAACCGCGGAAGAAGGCTTTGGGCTTGAGCCCCAGCGCCAGGGCTTTTTCCAGGCTCATCACCAGGGTCATCGAAGCGCCGTCGGACAGCTGCGACGAGTTGCCAGCGGTCACCGAGCCGTCCTCGGCAAACACCGGTTTCAACCCGGCCAGGCTTTGCAGCGTGGTATCCGGGCGATTGCAATCGTCATGGTCGACGATACCTTCGAGAATCTGCACCTGGCCGGTGACCTTGTCTTCAACGCGATACTTCACCGTCATCGGCACGATTTCATCGTCAAACAACCCGGCGGCCTGCGCCAGGGCGGTACGTTGCTGACTTTGCAGGGCGTACATATCCTGTTCCTGGCGACTGACAGCGTAACGACGCGCGACGATTTCGGCGGTCTGGCCCATGGGGAAATAGATGCCCGGCACCTGCTCTTTCAGCAGCGGGTTGATCAGGTTGTCGGTGTTGACGCTTTTCATGGTCAGGCTGATCGACTCGACGCCACCGGCGACGATGATGTCGCTGCAGCCCGAAGCGATTTGATTGGCGGCAATGGCAATGGCCTGCAAGCCCGATGAACAGAAACGATTAAGGGTCATGCCACCGGTACCGATGCCCAGGTGCGACAGCACCGCGACGTTACGGCCGATGTTGAAGCCCTGGGCGCCTTCGTTGGAGCCGGCGCCGACGATGCAATCCTCGACACTGGCCGGGTCGACGTCATTGCGCGTGAGCAACGCATTGACACAGTGGGCCGCCATGTCGTCCGGACGGGTCATGTTGAACTTGCCGCGAAAGGATTTGGCCAGGCCGGTCCGTACGCTGTCGACGATCACCACTTCACGCATGGCATACACCTCATTGTTGTTGTCAGTCAGGAGTTGGACCGAGCATAAGTCCACCCTATGACTGACCGCGACAATCATTCACCTCGCGTATGCGTAGCCATCGGTTCAGCGCTTGCGTTTTCGCTGTTTCTTCTCGCGGTTGTCGGACTTTTCGAACGCCTCTTCCAGCGCCTGGTTAAGGGTGCGCAGGACCTTGACCCGCGCCCAGCGCTTGTCATTGGCTTCCACCAGGGTCCACGGTGATATCTCGGTGCTGGTGCGATCGACCATGTCGCCGACAGCGGTGCGGTAATCGTCCCACTTGTCGCGATTGCGCCAGTCGTCTTCGGTGATCTTGAAACGCTTGAAGGGAATTTCTTCACGCTCCTGGAAGCGCTCCAGTTGGGTCTGTTTGTCGATGGCCAGCCAGAACTTGACCACGATCACCCCGGCGTCGGCGATCTGCTCTTCGAAGTCGTTGATCTCGCCGTAGGCGCGCATCCAGTTCGCCTTGCTGCAATAGCCTTCGATGCGCTCCACCAGCACCCGGCCATACCAGGAACGATCGAACACGGTGAATTTGCCCCGCGCCGGAATATGCCGCCAGAACCGCCAGAGATACGGCTGGGCCCGTTCTTCCTCGGTAGGCGCGGCGATCGGCACGATGTCGTACTGGCGCGGGTCGAGTGCCGCGGCCACCCGACGAATTGCCCCGCCCTTGCCTGCCGCGTCATTGCCTTCGAACAATGCAATCAACGCATGGCGACGCATGCGCTTGTCGCGCATCAGCCCGGAAAACCGTGCCTGTTCGGTAATCAGTTGTTCTTCATAATCGTCCTTGTCCAGGCTCAGCGTCATGTCCAGGCTGTCGAGCAAATTCACCTGATCGACGCTGGGGAACAAGGGCGCAGCGCTGACTTTGTCCGGGTGAATCCTGGGTCTTTTCAGTGCACTTTGCAGGCCATCGAGCAGAATCTTGCCGACCGCCAGGCTTCTATAGTTCGCGTCCACGCCTGCAATCACATGCCACGGCGCATAGTCGCGGCTGGTGCGGCGCAGCACCCGTTCGCCGTATTTGACGAATTTGTCGTAGGTCTGCGATTGCTGCCAGTCCAGCGGGCTGATGCGCCAACTGTGCAACGGGTCATCGGCCAGTGCCTTGAGCCGCGCTTTCATTTGTTTTTTGGAGAGGTGAAACCAGAACTTGAAGATCAGCGCGCCTTCGTCGCACAGCATCTTCTCTAACCGCTCGGCCCCATTGATGCTTTGATCGAGTCGCGGATCCTTGAACAAGCCATGAACCCGTCCCTGCAGCATCTGGCTGTACCAGTTGCCGAAGAAAATCCCCATGCGGCCCTTGGCCGGGAGCATCCGCCAGTAGCGCCAGGCCGGCGGTCGCGCCAGTTCTTCGTCGGTCTGCTGGTCGAAGGTGCGAACCTCGATCGAGCGCGGGTCCATCCATTCATTGAGCAACTTGACGGTCTCGCCCTTGCCGGCCCCTTCAATGCCGTTGATCAAAATGATCACTGGAAAGCGCTGTTGCTGCCGAAGTTCGAACTGCGCTTCGAGCAAAGCTTCACGCAGGGCCGGCACTTCGGCGTCATAGGTTTCTTTGTCGATGGTATGACCGATTTCGGCGGATTCGAACATGGAGCGGCTCCTTCCAGGATTGAGCAAGACTAGCGGAAGATGGAGGTGTGCGGTGATGTAAAAAGATCAAAAGATCGCAGCCTTCGGCAGCTCCTACAGGTGTACACCGGTCCCATTGTAGGAGCTGCCGAAGGCTGCGATCTTTTACGCCAGCACACCCTTTTGAGCAGGCGGGCTAGAATGGCCACCTTGTCGTTGCCGAGCCTGCCATGAAACCTGTATTGCCCCACGCCCAGCTCGACTGGGACGACCAAGGTCGCCCGCGTTCGCGGGTGTTCGATGATGTGTATTTTTCCGACCAGTCGGGCCTTGAAGAAACCCGTTACGTGTTTCTGCAGCAAAACGATTTGCGCGAGCGTTTCGCCGCATTGCCGGCAAGCGGTCGATTGGTGATTGGCGAAACCGGGTTCGGTACCGGGCTGAATTTTCTCTGTGCCTGGCAGTTGTTCGAACAGCACGCGGTGGCCGGTGCGCGGCTGCATTTTGTCAGTGTCGAAAAGTACCCGCTGAGCGCTCCCGATCTGCAACGGGCCCTGGCGCTATGGCCGGAACTCAAGCCGTTTGCCGATCAATTGCTGGCGCAATACGTTGCGATCCATCAAGGCTTTCAGCGCCTGGTCCTGGACAACGGCCGCGTCACCCTCACCTTGCTGGTCGGCGATGCACTTGAGCAGTTGCCGCAACTGGATGCGCAAATCGACGCCTGGTTTCTCGACGGCTTCGCCCCGGCGAAAAACCCCGACATGTGGACCGCCGAATTGTTTGCCGAACTGGCTCGCCTGGCGGCACCCGGCTCGACCATCAGCACCTTTACCAGCACCGGCTGGGTACGCCGTTTGCTGAATGCGGCGGGTTTCAAGATGAAGCGAACACCGGGCATCGGCCATAAATGGGAAATTCTGCGGGGCACGTTCCTCGGTTGGCCCGAAGAGGCCGCTAAACCGACCTCGGCAAAACCATGGTTCGCTCGCCCACAGCCGCTGACCGGCGAACGCCGCGCCCTGGTGATCGGTGCCGGGCTGGCCGGTTGCGCCAGTGCCGCCAGCCTGGCCGCGCGGGGTTGGCAAGTGAGCCTGCTGGACCGCCACGAAGCACTGGCGCAGGAAGCCTCGGGCAATCCTCAGGGCGTGCTGTACCTCAAGCTTTCTGCTCACGGCACGGCGTTGTCGCAATTGATCATCAGCGGTTTTGGTTACACCCGACGTTTGCTGGAACAACTGCAGCGTGGCGTCGACTGGGACGATTGCGGAGTCTTGCAACTGGCCTTCAATGCCAAGGAAGCCGAGCGTCAGGCGCAATTGGCAACGGCCTTTTCACCGAGCCTGGTGCACCTGCTCGATCAACCCCAGGCCCAAGCCCGGGCCGGCATCAAATTGGCGTACGGCGGCTTGTTCTACCCTGAAGGCGGCTGGGTTCATCCGCCTGCGTTGTGCCAGCGGCAGGCGTCCTCAACGAACATCCAGTGGCGGCCCCATCGCGACGTGCTGGAACTGCGCAAGGTCGATGATCAGTGGCAGGCCTGGGACGGCGATGTATTACTGGCCAGTGCGCCGGTGGTGATTCTGGCCGGCGCCGCCGAGATCAAGCGTTTTCCCCAAAGCGCCGACCTGCCCCTCAAACGCATTCGCGGCCAGATCACCCGACTGGCGCAAACCCCTGAAAGTCAGAGCCTGGCGATCGTGGTCTGCGCCGAAGGCTATGTGGCGCCCGCACGCCTGGGCGAACACACACTCGGCGCCAGCTTCGATTTCAAAAGCGATGAGCTGACCCCGACCGTCGCCGAACACCTCGGCAATCTGGCGTTGCTCGAGGAAATCTCCACTGACCTGGTCGCCCGTCTGCATGTTCCAGACCTGGACCCGCTGCGACTGGAAGGACGCGCGGCATTCCGCTGTACCAGCCCCGACTACCTGCCGATCGTCGGACCGTTGGCCAACCAGGCCGCCTTCGCCGAGGCCTATGCCGCACTGAGCAAAGATGCCCGGCAAGTGCCCGATGTTCTCTGCCCATGGCTCGAGGGGTTTTACGTCAACAGCGGTCACGGCTCTCGCGGTTTGATCACCGCGCCGTTGTCTGGCGAGCTGTTGGCGGCATGGCTTGAAAACGAGCCGTTGCCGCTGCCTAGAACAGTCGCCGAAGCCTGCCATCCCAACCGTTTTGCCTTGCGCCAATTGATCCGCGGAAAAGCCTGACCCACTGCCTTATAACTTATCGGTCTAAAACTCCAGGGATTCACGTGGGTCAGTTTCTGAGTACCCGCCGTTTTTGGCAGGTATCGATTGACCCTCCCCAACGGAAAAACCGGTAAGGACTTATGTGCGGATTAGCTGGAGAATTACGTTTCGACCATCAACCTGCGGACCTCGCAGCCATCGAACGAATCACCCATCACCTGGCCCCTCGCGGCCCTGATGCGTGGGGCTTTCACAGCCAGGGGCCGATTGCCCTCGGCCATCGGCGCCTGAAAATCATGGACCTGTCGGACGGCTCGGCACAGCCGATGATCGACAACCAACTGGGCCTGTCCCTGGCCTTCAACGGCGCGATCTACAACTTCCCGGAACTGCGCACTGAGCTTGAAAGCCTCGGTTACGCCTTCTATTCCGGCGGCGACACCGAAGTGCTGCTCAAGGGGTATCACGCCTGGGGCGAAGCCCTGTTGCCTAAACTCAATGGCATGTTCGCCTTCGCCATTTGGGAGCGCGACGCCAAGCGTCTGTTCATTGCCCGCGACCGTCTCGGCGTGAAGCCGTTGTATCTCTCGCGCACCGGCCAACGCCTGCGCTTTGCCTCGGCCCTGCCGGCCTTGCTCAAGGGCGGCGACATCAACCCGATTCTCGATCCGGTGGCACTCAATCATTATCTGAACTTCCACGCCGTGGTCCCTGCCCCGCGCACCTTGCTGGCGGGCATCGAGAAACTGCCGCCGGCGAGCTGGATGCGCATCGACGCGGACGGCACCACCGAGCAGAAAACCTGGTGGACCCTGCCCTACGGCCCAAATGCCGACGAACTGAACCTGACCCTCGAAGACTGGCGCGACCGCGTGCTCGACAGCACCCGTGATGCGGTGGCGATTCGTCAACGGGCGGCAGTGGATGTCGGCGTGCTGCTTTCCGGCGGCGTCGATTCGAGTCTATTGGTGGGCCTGTTGCGTGAAGTCGGGGTCGAAGACTTGTCGACCTTTTCCATCGGTTTCCAGGATGCCGGCGGCGAGCGTGGTGACGAGTTCCAGTATTCGGACCTGATCGCCAAGCACTACGGCACACACCATCACCAACTGCGCATCGACGAAAAAGAGATCATCGAGCAACTGCCCGCGGCGTTCCGCGCCATGAGCGAGCCGATGGTCAGCCATGACTGCATCGCGTTCTATTTGCTGTCTCGCGAAGTGGCCAAGCACTGCAAGGTGGTGCAAAGCGGCCAGGGCGCGGACGAGTTGTTCGCCGGGTATCACTGGTATCCGCAGGTGGACGGTGCGAGCGATCCGTACGCGGCGTATCGCGATGCGTTTTTCGACCGCAACTACGCCGACTACGCCGCCACGGTGCAGCCGAAATGGCTGACGGCCAACGACGCGGCCGGCGACTTCGTGAAGGAACATTTCGCACAGCCCGGTGCCGACGCAGCCGTGGACAAAGCCCTGCGCCTGGACAGCACCGTGATGCTGGTGGATGACCCGGTCAAACGGGTCGACAACATGACCATGGCCTGGGGCCTGGAAGCGCGTACGCCCTTTCTCGACTATCGCCTGGTGGAATTGTCGGCGCGGGTGCCGGGCAAATTCAAACTCCCGGATGGCGGCAAGCAAGTCTTGAAAGAAGCGGCGCGGCTGGTCATTCCGAGTGAAGTGATCGACCGCAAAAAAGGTTACTTCCCGGTCCCCGGCCTCAAGCATTTGCAGGGCGACACGCTGAACTGGGTGCGTGAATTGCTGCTCGATCCGAGTCAGGATCGTGGCCTGTTCAACCCCGCCATGCTAGACCGCCTGCTGACCGATCCACAAGGTCAACTGACCCCGTTGCGCGGCTCCAAGCTGTGGCAATTGGCAGCCCTGAACCTGTGGCTCAGTGAACAAGGAATCTGATCGATGAAACCTCACGCCACGGCTTATAGCCAACGCTTGTTGCGCGGTCAGACGCCCTCTTATGAACGCCTGCAGGCGCGCTTGGCCGAAGACGGCAGTGAATTGGGCGCCGCGCCAATCGCGGTGCATTGCGGTTGGGGCCGGTTGCTGATCGGCCATACCTTTCCCGATGCGGCGAGCCTTGCCCAAGAGTTGCTCAATGAGCAGCCCGGTGAGCGGGACATCGCCTTGTACGTTGCCGCGCCCCAGCAAGTGTTGGGGCTGGAGCCGGCGCAACTGTTTCTTGACCCCTCCGACACCTTGCGCCTGTGGTTCAGCGATTACCGCCAGGCCACCCGGGTGTTTCGCGGCTTTCGCATCCGCCGGGCGCAAAGCGAGGCGGACTGGCAGGCTGTCAATCAGCTGTATCAGGCACGCGGCATGCTGCCCATTGATGCGAATTTGCTGACGCCTCATCCCCAGGGCGGCCCGGTTTACTGGCTGGCCGAAGATGAGGACAGCGGCACCATCATCGGCAGCGTCATGGGCCTGAATCATCACAAGGCGTTCAACGATCCGGAAAACGGCAGCAGCCTGTGGTGCCTGGCGGTCGATCCGCAATGTTCCCGCCCAGGCGTCGGTGAAGTGCTGGTGCGGCACTTGATCGAACACTTCATGAGCCGTGGTCTGAGTTACCTGGACCTGTCGGTGCTGCACAACAACCGTCAGGCGAAAAGTCTTTACGCCAAGCTCGGTTTTCGCAATTTGTCGACCTTCGCCATCAAGCGCAAAAACGGCATCAACCAGCCGTTGTTTCTCGGCCCAGGCCCCGAAGCCGAGTTCAATCCGTATGCACGGATCATCGTCGAGGAGGCTCATCGGCGCGGCATTGATGTGCAGGTGGATGATGCGCAAGCGGGTCTGTTTACCTTGATTCACGGCAGTCGTCGGGTGCGTTGCCGCGAATCCCTGAGCGATCTGACCAGCGCCATCAGCATGACGTTGTGTCAGGACAAAAGCCTGACCCACAAGGTGCTGAAAAACGCCGGTCTTAAACTGCCCGCCCAACAACTGGCGGGGAGCGCGGACGACAACCTGGCGTTTCTCGACGAGCATCAACGGGTGGTGGTCAAACCGCTGGACGGTGAGCAAGGCCAAGGGGTGGCGGTGGATTTACGCAGCATCGAAGAGGTCCAGCAAGCCATCGAAAACGCCCGCACCTTCGACAGTCGAGTGCTGCTGGAAAGCTTCCATGAAGGCCTCGACTTGCGGATTCTGGTGATCGGTTTCGAAGTGGTCGCCGCCGCCATTCGCCGGCCGGCGGAAGTGGTGGGCGATGGTCAGCATTCCATCGGGGCGCTGATCGAGGCCCAGAGCCGGCGTCGTCAGGCGGCAACCAGCGGTGAAAGCAAAATCCCGCTGGACCATGAGACCCAGCGCACCTTGCAGGCTGCGGGTTACGACTACAGCAGCATTCTGCCCGCCGGTGAGCATCTGTTCGTGCGGCGCACGGCGAATCTTCATACCGGCGGCATTCTTGAGGACGTCACGGCGACTCTGCATCCGACCTTGGTGGATGCGGCAGTGCGGGCGGCGCGGGCGCTGGATATTCCAATGGTCGGGCTCGACCTGATGGTGCCGACCGCCGACCAGCCGGAGTATGTGTTTATCGAAGCCAATGAACGCGCCGGGCTGGCCAACCATGAACCGCAGCCGACGGCCGAGCGGTTTGTGGATTTGTTGTTTCCGCATAGTCAGCCGGTGGTCTGACATTGATGTGTCGCGTGTTGAATCGCCATCGCGAGCAGGCTCGCTCCCACATTTGACCGCATTCCCCTGTGGGAGCGAGCCTGCTCGCAATGGGGCCCTGACAGATCACACTTTTCATGATCGTTCCCACGCTCTGCGTGGGAATGACTCCTCGGACGCTCCACGTCCACTTGGGACGCAGAGCGTCCCTGGCTGCATTCCCACGCGGAGCATGGGAACGATCAGCCCTCACTTCATCAGGAGTTTCCATGACCCGCAAAATTCCCGAACCGGATCTCAATTACCTGCAAAAAGTCCTGCTGGAAATGCTCGCCATTCCCAGCCCCACCGGGTTCACCGACACCATTGTGCGTTACGTTGCCGAGCGTCTCGAAGAGTTGGGCATTCCCTTTGAGATGACCCGTCGCGGCACCATCCGCGCCACCCTCAAGGGCAAGCAGAACAGCCCGGACCGCGCCGTCTCCGCCCACCTGGACACCATTGGCGCGGCGGTTCGCGCGATCAAGGACAACGGTCGCCTGACCCTGGCGCCGGTCGGATGCTGGTCCAGCCGTTTTGCCGAAGGCAGCCGCGTCAGTCTGTTCACCGACAATGGCGTGATTCGCGGCAGCGTGTTGCCGCTGATGGCTTCCGGGCATGCGTTCAATACCGCCGTGGATGAAATGCCGATCAGCTGGGATCACATCGAATTGCGCCTGGACGCGTACTGCGCCACCCGCGCCGATTGCGATTCGCTGGGGATCAGCGTCGGCGATTTCGTCGCCTTCGACCCGTTGCCGGAGTTCACCGAAAGCGGCCACATCAGCGCCCGTCACCTCGACGACAAAGCCGGCGTTGCCGCACTGCTGGCGGCGCTGAAAGCCATTGTCGACAGTGGCGAAGAACTGATGATCGACTGCCATCCATTGTTCACCATCACCGAAGAAACCGGCAGCGGTGCAGCGGCGGCCCTGCCTTGGGACGTCAGCGAATTCGTCGGCATCGACATCGCGCCGGTCGCGCCCGGCCAGCATTCCAGCGAACACGCGGTGAGTGTGGCGATGCAGGATTCCGGCGGGCCTTATGACTATCACCTGTCGCGCCACCTGCTACGCCTGGCCAGCGACAACGAACTGCCGGCGCGCCGCGACCTGTTCCGCTATTACTTCAGCGATGCTCACTCCGCCGTTACGGCCGGCCACGACATTCGCACCGCCCTGCTCGCCTTCGGCTGCGATGCCACCCACGGTTACGAGCGCACCCACATCGACAGCCTCGCCGCCCTCAGCCGCCTGCTCGGCGCCTATATCCTCAGCCCGCCTGTGTTCGCCAGCGATGCACAACCGGCCAAGGGCTCCCTGGACCGGTTCAGTCATCAGATCGAACACGAGACGCAGATGGAAAGTGACACGCGGGTGCCGTCGGTGGATAGCTTGATTGGGCAGCGCACAGATAGCTAAAACGAACACAAAACCGTAGGAGCTGCCGAAGGCTGCGATCTTTTGATCCTGATCTTGATCTGCAGCGATGCATCTGGCGCAAAGATCAAAAGATCGCAGCCTTCGGCAGCTCCTACTGGTGATGCGTTCATAACCGCCGTAGCATCGCGCCATTGTTTAGCCGAGGTGCCTTATGCTGATCCCCCACGACCAACTTGAAGTCGACACGCTGACCCGCCTGATCGAGGATTTCGTGACCCGCGACGGCACGGACAATGGCGATGACACACCGCTGGAAACCCGCGTGTTGCGTGTTCGTCAGGCATTGACCAAGGGCCAGGCGCTGATCGTCTTTGATCCGGAAAGCGAGCAATGCCAGTTGATGCTCAAGCACGACGTGCCCAAGCACCTGTTCGACTGAGGCCCTTAACGGGCTTTGGCTTTGGCCTGTTGAATCTGGATGCGCTCATAGACTTCAGCGCGATGTACGTTGACCTGCTGCGGCGCTTCAACACCGAAGCGCACGCTGCTTCCGTTGACGGCGAGAACCCGCACGGAAATGTTGTCACCAATGGAAATCAACTCGCCCACAACGCGACTGAGTACAAGCATGGCATTCATCCTTCAGGGTTACCGGCCCTTGAAGATGCCCGGCGCGGCGCGGGTCTTCAATGCAACGGCAGCAAAACAGTCTTGCCCTACAGCCCAGGAGGCTTCGCCCTGACGGACGTGTCCGACAAACCGGTTGAATGAAGGACCGATCCTTCAGGAAGCGGAAAAGCGCGGGCCAAACAGGATGACGCTCGCCCCGATCACACATAGCGCCACGCCAATCCAGTCCGAGCCCAGCGGACGAATCCGCTCGACCACCGCCAGCCAGCCGATCGACGCAATGATGTAGATGCCACCGTAGGCGGCATAGGCGCGGCCGGCGTAGCTCGCTTCGACCCGGGTCAGCAGTACCGCGAACAAGATCAGGCTGAGCAACGCCGGGATGATCCACCAAGCGCTCTTACCCTGGCGCAACCACATCCAGAAGGCGAAGCAGCCAGCGATTTCAAACAGCGCGGCGAGGAAAAACCACAGGTAATTGAGCATGCAGATGTCTCGTGAGGATGACCGGTTGCGGCCACCCTAACGACGGTCTTGCGCACGGGCAAGTTCAGCTTGCGGATTGTTTGGCCTTGGCGCGCATTTTGTCGGCCATCACGGTCATTTCGTTGTAGAGCACTTGCGGGTCTTTCTGTTTGATCGCCCAGGCCATGCGGCCCTGTTCGTGAGGCAGAATCAGGAATTCGCCGGCGGCGACCTGCTGATAGATGTAGTCGGCAATGTCGGCGGCGGTGATCGGCGAGCTTTCCAGCAACTTGCCGACCTGGGCTTTCATGGTCGGAGTCGGGCCGCGGAAAGAGTCCAGCAAGTTGGTCTGAAAGAACGACGGGCAGACCACATGCACGCTGACTTCCTCGTGGGCCAGTTCGATCAACAGACTTTCGGACAAAGCCACCACACCCGCCTTGGCCACGTTGTAGTTGCTCATGGCCGGACCTTGCATCAGTGCGGCCATCGAGGCGATGTTGATGATCTTGCCTTTGCTTTTCTCCAGCAGCGGCAGGAAGGCCTTGCAGCCCTTGACCACACCCATCAGGTTGATCGCGATCTGCCAGTCCCAGTCTTCCAGCGACAATTCACTGAAGAACCCGCCCGAGGCCACGCCGGCGTTGTTAACGATGACGTCGATGCCGCCGAACTTCTCTTCGCAGGCTTGGGCGAACGCCGTCAGTTGGCTGTAGTCACGCACATCACAACGCTGAATGAAACCATCACCGCCGGCTTCGCGAACCAGCTTCAGGGTTTCTTGCAGGCCGGGTTCACTGACATCCGACAAGGCCAGCTGCCAGCCTTCACGCGCCCAGCGCAGCGCGATTTCGCGACCCAGGCCTGAGCCCGCGCCAGTGATCATCATGCGATTTTGCATAGCAAACAGCCTTGTTGTTCCGGGGAAGATGTACCGAGTGTAGCGAAGGATAATGCGCGACCCACGCTCCATCAGATTGCTGAATGGCCAGCAATGAACCACGGCGCGGTCCGGTTGTTTCAACGTTGAGACGCAGTAAAAGAAATAAACGTACTTGCCAAATACATTAAAAAAACCTGGAATTTTTCTTCATATCCATGAGTCGGATTTTGTAAGCAGCTAGGATTAATACAAGTCCAGCTGATGGCTAAAACCCTAGGTCAATCCACAACGCTTCCAACAAGGAAACAGACATGGGCACAATTCTTATCGTTATTCTTATCCTGTTGTTGATAGGTGGCTTGCCGGTCTTCCCGCACTCCAGAAGTTGGGGTTACGGCCCGTCAGGTATCATCGGCGTGGTGTTGGTGGTGCTATTGATCCTGCTGCTGCTTGGCAAGATATAAAGGTTTTGCCGGCAAAAAAAAGAGGCCCTGCGAAGGGCCTCTTTTCTATTGCGCCAACAATTGGTCTGGCTTGCCGTCAACTACACCGGCGGTGTTATCGATGAGGCTTTTGGTTGCCGTCTGGATGAACGATTCGAGCTTTTGCTTGAGCGCCGCTTCGTCAGCCGATGCCGGGATCACCTCACCTTTGGGATTGGCGCCCAGTTCATAGTGATACAACTTCGGTGGCATCTCTTTGGGCAGTACCAGCACGCGATCCCCGGTGAGCAATGCAACCGTCTGATCGCTGCCCGACGGCTTGATCACGCCAAAACCCTTGTCGCCTTCCGGCAGGTTCAGCAAGTCGCGACCCCAGCATTGTTGAATCACCTCTCCACCAATACGGCCCATGATGGTCGGCACGATGTCGATCTGGGTGCCGACGGTATGGTCGACCTGGCCGAATTTTTCCTGGACGCCCGGCCCGATCAGCAGCATCGGCACGTTGAAACGACCCAGGTCCATTTCAGTGATCTGCTGTTCGTTGCCAAAACCGTGGTCGCCGACCACCACAAACAGGGTTTCCTTGAAATACGGCTCTTTGCGGGCCTGTTCGAAGAATTGACCCAACGCCCAGTCGGAATAGCGCATGGCGGTCAAGTGTTCGTTGAGGCTGCCGCGATCGGTCACAGGCTTCACCGGCAATGGCGTCGGCAAAGCGTACGGCGTGTGGTTGGACAGCGTTTGCAGCAAGGCATAGAACGGCTTCTTGTCCTTGCCATCGCGGGCCTTCAATTCTTCCAGGCCACGGTTGAACATGTCCTGGTCGGACACGCCCCAGGTCGGATCGGAGAACACCGGGTTGACGAAGTCATTACGCCCGATGAAGTTGGTCATGCCCTGGTTGCTGAAGAAGCCCGACTGGTTGTCCCAGGCGAAGTCGCCGTTATAGACGTACACATCGTCGTAGTCACGGGCACTGAGCAACTGCGGCAGGCCGGACAGTTTGTGGCTGCCTTCAGGCGTCTGCATCAGGTATTCGAAACCCGGCAAGTTCGGGAAGCAGGCCATGGTGGCGAACATGCCCTGGTGGGTATGGGTGCCGTTGGAGAAGAAACGATCGAACAACAGGCCTTCTTTCGACAGTTTGTCGAAGTACGGCGTGATTTCACCCGGACGACCCAGAGCGCCCACCGAGTGACCGGCGAAGCTTTCCATCAGGATCACCACGACGTTCTTGATCGGCAGTGTCTTGTTGGTGTCGGGGCTGAAATTGCGACGCACCGCGGCGGTCTCGGGATCGACCAGCTTGTCACTCGGGGTCAACAACAAATCGCGCACGGTCTGCTGGGCCAGGGGCTGTGGCAGTGTGGCTTTCCAGACATTGTCGCGATGTTCGGACAGCCGGCTCTTGGCCGCTGCGATCAACGACAGCGTGCCGTTGAGACCCAACTGATTGGCGAAGTTGGAGTCGGTGGTGTAAACGTCACCCCAACGCAGCGGCGGGCCTTGACGCAGAGTGCCACGAGCGGCGACCACGCAGACCAACAGGCAGACCACGAACACCACGCCACGCGCATACCACGGAGCGACCTGCCGCGTACTGATACTGCCACCGCTGAACGGCCCGCGAGGACGCGTGGCGCGGTCGGCGCCCTTGAACGCAAGCGTCAGAATCAACGTGCCCACGGCCCAGGCCAGCAGGTAGCGAACCACCGGAAAACCGTACCAGAGCATGCTCACCACGGTTTTCGGGTCTTCTTTCACGTACTGGAAGACCAGACCGTTGAGGCGCTGGTGGAACTCGCGGTAAAAGTCCATCTCCATCAGGCCGAGGAACAGCGCAATGCTCGAGACAACGGTCAGCCACAGCCGGAAAAACCCGCGGGCGGCCATCGCCCTGACGCTGAACAATGCCAGCACCAGCGGAATGCTGAGGTAAACCACCAGACGCAAGTCGAAACGCAGGCCGTTGGCGAACGCTTCCAGAAAGGTCGAAGCCGGTGTGTCGAGGATCATCGAGCTGTTGTAGACCAGCAGCGCCAAGCGCAGCAGGCTGAACATGACCATCATGACCAAGGCACACAATAGCGTGTAGGCCAGATGCGATTTGACGGTCGGTTGCAGCAGGCGACTAGAAGCTCGCTGCTGACTCAGGGCGTCCGGGTTTGCCATGTCGTTTTAGGACCCATTGGAAGTTGAAGTTTCAAAAAATACAGCAGCGCCTTGCCTAAGGCTGGTCGGTTAACCTGTGGGAGCGGGCTTGCGCGGTGCGCAAATGTTGCACGATCAACCGAGGCATTACCATTGATTACTGACCCACAGGCCCCGACTGTCGCTTGCAGCGTTCTGGGACAAGAGACGTGACGCAAAGTTGCGGAGGCGGACTGGTTGGGGCGCGAGTGAATTGTCTTGGACGCTTTGTGAAAATTTCGTTCAACGCATATCCAGAAACAAAATAAAGCCCCGCCCCTTGGCAAAAAACGCAAACGCCCCGATCAAAATTCGGGGCGCTGTTGAACGGGCATTGTCAAAAGTATACGCGGTTACTTCTCTGCGCGTTCTTTCAGGGCTTTGAGGGTGTTGAACGGCGCATCGACCACAAACTTGTTGGCCAACCACGACGGCACGCTGCCCCCGGGTTCGGTATGGGCCTGATAAGTCACTTCGACTTGATCGCCTTTAGGCACGAGCTTCCAGAATCCTTTGACCTGGGCGACCCGTACAAAACCTTTTTCTTCCGGAACGTACTTGGGCTGCCCTTCCAACTCGCGGGTCAGGCTGCCATCGGCGCCTTCAACAGTGGTGACATGCAATACGGAGTCGCGAGGAGTGACCGGCCAAGGGGTATTGAACTGGGTGTAGGTCCAGCTCTGGTTACCTTCATGTTTGAGCAACTTCTGAGTCTTGCACTCGTGAATCCATGCACAGGCACCCGGCACGTCTTCCTGCAATGCACGCAGTTTGGCCATGGTGGTCTTCATGACGGTCACGCCACGGTAAGCCTTGTATTGGGAACCGGCCACTTCACTCAAGGACACCTTGATGCCCTCTTCTTCCTTGGCGGTTTTCCATTCCTCGGCCTGGGCCGTGGAGGCCAGTAAAACCGTCAAACCACACAGCACAGCCATACGATGCAGCGAACCCATAGTCTTTTCCTTATTGTTGAAGTTCCGTTCGTTGAACACATCACGCGGCCGTCATTTGCTCCCACCAGCCCAGCAACTTGATCGCTTCATCGCTGCTGCTTCCGCAGACCTCGACATCGGCTTCAAATGCCGAACACACCGCAGGGCGTTCCGGCTTGCCGAAAATGCTGCACAGGTTATCGGCAGACAGCTGTACGCAACGCTCTCCGGCGGCTTTGCCATTGGGCATGCCGGGAATCGGCGAACTGATGGAAGGGGCAATGCAACAGGCGCCACAGCCTTCACGGCATCTCATGACGACAAGCTCCTCGCGACGGGTAAAGGGACGTGGCACAGAGTAACGGCTAAAACGACTGTTTAAAATTACCTGAGCCCGGGTTTTTTCGCTCAAACGAGCGTGACTGACCAGTCTCCGACAAAGCGTCTGGTCCGAGGGTCACGAATGGGAGGAAATTACTGCTTGAACTCGAATTCCAGCGCCGCGCCTTCAACTTCCCGACGCTCTTCATTGCGCAGTTGCAACTGCATTTCGTTGCTGAGCAGACGACCGTTGAGCTGGAACGGGCTGCTCTTGTCACCGAACATTTGAGGCAACAACGCATCGCGGGGGGGCAAGGTTACCGTACCGACCGGCTTCAATTCTTCGACCATGTCCTTGGGCAGGCTCAAGTCGAGATCTGCAGAAGGGAGTTTGGTTTTCACGACTTCACTGGCCGGTTTCGACTTGGAAGCAACGGGGGAACGTTTTGTGACCGCTGCAGCCTTCTTTTTGGCCGGCGCTGCTTTTTTGACCGGTGCCGCTTTTTTCGCAGGTGTGCTGGCTGTCGGTTTTTCCTGAACGGAAGCCGCCATGACGCCTTCCGGGTGACAGGTCATTAGCAGGCAGATCAACAACCAGGCGGCAGGAAAAATCGGCTTCATGGACCCAACGGCGTGAACGGCAGAAGGCTATATGCTCGCCTGTTGGAGACAACAAGACAAGCGGCCAGTTCAGAACTGCCCAGCCGCTCAAAAACCGCTCGCCGTCTCCTGACAAAGTTGCGTCGCCAGCAAACCCAACGTCATCAATGCACGCTCGGCCTCACGGTTCCAGGGGATGCCACAGTTCAGGCGAATGCAGTGATTGAACTGCTCGGTATTACTGAAAATCAACCCCGGCGCAATGCTGATGCCCTGCTGCAACGCACGCACATGCAGTTCCTGCGTATTCACCCGCCCTGGCAGGCTGACCCACAGAATGAAGCCGCCGGTGGGCCGGGTCATTTGCGTCCCTTCAGGGAAGTACTGCTGCACCGCCAGCTGAAAAGCGCTGAGGTTCTTGCGGTATTCCTGACGGATGTAGCGCAAATGCCGATCGTAACCGCCGTTCTCCAGATAGGCCGCTATGCCCATTTGCGTGACGCTGCAGGCTGAATGGGTGCTGAAGGTCTGCAAGCGCTGGATTTCCTGCTGGTACTTGCCGGCAATCATCCAGCCGATGCGCACACCGGGCGACAGGGTTTTGGAGAAGCTGGAGCAATAGATCACCCGATCCAGCCGGTCATAGGCCTTGAGCGACTTAGTGCGACCCTGCTCGAACATCAGTTCGCCGTAAATATCGTCTTCGACCACCTGGATATCGAAATCCGAGGCCAGGCGCAGCAGTTGTTTCTGCCGCTCTTCGGGCATGGTGCCGCCCAAGGGATTGCTCAGGCGCGTGGTCAACACCAACGCCTTGATCGACCACTGGTTGGCCGCCAGCTGCAGGGCTTCGAGGCTCATGCCGGTGGCTGGATCGCTGGGGATCTCGATGACTTTCAGCCCCAGCAGGTCGGCCAGTTGCAGCAAACCGTAATAGGTCGGCGACTCGGCCGCGATCAGATCGCCCGGCCGGGTCAATACGCGCAGAGACATCTGCAACGCATCGACGCAGCCGTGGGTGATCACCACTTCCGACGGGTCGACCACCACGCCTGCGTCGCGCATGCGGATCGCCACTTGCCGACGCAACGGCTCGAAACCGGGGCTGAACATGTAGCTGAACGCCCGCGGGCTATGGAAACGGGTGACTTTTGCCAGTTGCTGATGCAGCGCCCGCACCGGCAGATAGTCAACGCTCGGTACGGCGGCGCCCAACGGGAAGACGCCTTCGCGGCGGGATTCGACCAGGACTTGCTGAATGATGCTGCTGCGCGTGACAAGGCCAGGTCGCTCGACCCGTGCAATGTCCGGGGTTGGCGCCGTGAGCGCCGGCGTCTGGTGCACGTAGTAACCGGATTGCGGCCGGGCACGAATCAGCCCCTGATCTTCAAGGTTGGCGTAGGCCTGCAACACCGTTGCATGGCTGACGTTGAGCTGCGAGCTCATCTTGCGCACCGAAGGCACGCGCTCCCCCGGTTGGTAAACACCGCGGCGGATGTCTTCGGCCAGTTGCTGAGCAATACGTTGGTAAAGCAAGAGATTGGTCATGACGCAGCACTCGATTTCACGGGCATTTTATTCTTGTGTGAAACAATACCGGAACAGTTTGGAAGTGTACTGGGACAGTTGTCACAATAGTCGACCGTACAGTGCATTGTCAGCAAAAACTGTACTGTTTTATGGAGAGTATTGCGCTGATTGGCAGGCACAAAAAAACCCGGCACTGCCGACAGGCCGGGTTCTAGGAGCTGGTAGGAGCTGTCGAGTGAAACGAGGCTGCGATCTTTCCAGGCCCACTTGAGTCCCAAGCGAAAGATCAAAAGATCGCAGCCTCGCTTCGCTCGACAGCTCCTACAGAATTTCGGGCGTCATTCGCTTTCGCAAACCTGCCTTTTCCAATAACGCTTATCGAGCGGCGCCGAGCTGGCCTTTTTCGTCGGAGAACACAATTTCCACCCGACGGTTCTGTGCACGACCACGTTCTGAGGCGTTCACGTCCACCGGGTATTCATCGCCGTAGCCTTCGACTTTGATACGTTTGTCGTCGATGCCCAGGTCCATCAGCACATCCGCCACCGATTGCGCACGGTCGCGGGACAGCTTGAGGTTTTCCTGTTTACCGCCAGTGCTGTCGGTATAGCCTTCGATCCGCACCACCCGTTTGGGGTTGAGCTGCAGGAACTGGACGATCTTCAGCACCACGCGGTTTGCCGAGCTTTTCAGCTCTGCTTCACCGGTATCGAACAGCACATCGCCCAGAGTCATCACCAGACCACGGTCGGTTTGGGTAGTCGCCAACGCCACGATCTGCTCTTCGAGCCACTTGCCCTGTTGCTGCACGCTGAGCAACTTGGACTCACGCAGGGCCAGTTGCAGGCGCTGACGCTCGAGTTCGAGCTTCGCCGCACGTTCCTCGTTGAGCACTTGATTGGTGTGTTCCCGGGCGATTTCGCTGTAGCGCCGGCTCAGGTAGGCGTAATGCACAACGTCCGAACCGCTGCCCCAGTAGCTGGACAGACGATCGGCTCGTGCCAGCGACTCACCGGCACGGATCACGTCCTTGGGCGCAATGCGCAGCACATTGGAGTCTTCCTTGACCTTCTGAAAGTCAGTGCCAGCCTGCTGGATTGCGGCTTCGCTGTGTTGACCAGCGCAACCATAAAGGCTTGCGCAACCGGCCAGGATCAAGCCGCCGAGTGCTTTGGTTTTCAGGCTCATTGGGCATCTCCCAGTTGCTTGCGCAGACGAGTGATGCGGGTATTGAGCACGTTCAACTGCTCCTCACTCTTGAGGGTCAGAACCCGGGCTTCGGCCAGACGCGCGTCCAGCTCGGCCTGCTCGGCCCGCATGCGCGCATTCTTGAAGGACTGGTCGGCCATGTTGCCCTTGGCACGCTTGAACTTGTCTTCAGCCAGTTTCAGCTCCGGCACTTCGTCGGCGGTAGCACCCACGGCCTTCGCTTGTTCAAGAGCCTGTTCGGTCAGGCGTATTTGTTCATTCGGCGCCGGATCGGCTGCACAACCCGCCAGAGCCAGAACGGCCAGGGCAGCGAAAAGAGGTCGAATACTCACTAAAAATCCCTACTGTTTTGGGGTACTGACAGGTTGTGGCTGCGGTTGTGAGCGTTGCGCTTTCCAACGCTCGATATTGCGCAGCAGCGCAGCTTCCGTCAGTCCGGACGCGGGCAATTCTGTCATCTTTTTAGCCAGCTGTCCGCGCAACCAAGGATCGTTGCAGGCAGAGTTATGGGAAACCGCAAGATACAGGCCCGGTTTGTCGATGGGGTGTGGGTGGGCCATCAGGTCATCGGCCATCCCTAGCGTTTGCACCAGGGCCATGCCTGAGTAGCGTCCGGCGAGGACAAATTCCACCTCGTTCAGCAGCAACTTCTGAAAGGCCTGGGTGAGATTGGGCGTGCGCACCAGAGTCAATTGCTGCTCGGCGAAAGTGCTAAATGACGTTGTTACTCGAGCCTTTTCCGACAAGGCGCCGGGATGACCGTGAAGGTCCTGCGCTTCGTTGTAGACCAGTAGCGAATCGTTGCGAGTCCAGACCAGGTAATCGTTCTCCAGCAGCGGTGGATGGATGTAATCCAGATTTTCCAGCTCACTGACCGTCAACGGCGCATCGGCCAGCATGTCCATGCGCCCGCTGCGCACTTCGTCCAGGGCCTGGGAGCGTTTGCCGGCGTAAAGCAGTTCGACCTTGATGCCCAACTCCCCCGCCACTTGATGCAACAGGTCGGCGCTGGCGCCAATCAGATGCTTGGGATTTTGCGGGTCTTGCCACAGGTACGGCGGCGCGTCCGGGCTGCCGGTCACCACCAGGCGCTCACATTTGCCCGCGGCTATGGATAGCCCCGGCAACAGCGTCAGCCCCAGCAGTAATGACCAGCCACACACGCGGCGTAAATCCATGGCGAAACACCCCTCAAAGAACAAAAAAAAGCCCGACCAAAAGGTCGGGCTCTTTATAAGTCAAGCCGCCGGATTAGACCAGCTTCTCGAACTCGGGGATGGCTTCGAACAGGTCTGCCACCAGGCCGTAATCGGCCACCTGGAAGATCGGCGCTTCTTCGTCCTTGTTGATCGCAACGATCACTTTGGAGTCTTTCATGCCGGCCAGGTGCTGGATCGCGCCGGAAATACCGACCGCAATGTACAGCTGTGGAGCAACGATCTTGCCGGTCTGACCGACCTGCATGTCGTTGGGTACAAAACCTGCGTCGACCGCGGCGCGGGAAGCGCCGACTGCCGCGCCCAGCTTGTCGGCCAGGGCGTACAGGTGCTTGAAGTTGTCGCCGTTCTGCATGCCGCGACCGCCGGAAACGACGATTTTGGCAGCGGTCAGTTCCGGACGATCGGACTTGGCCAGTTCTTCGCCAACGAAGCTCGAAGTGCCCGCGTCGTGAGCAGCGGCAACGGCTTCAACAGCCGCCGAACCACCTTCAGCAGCAACCGGGTCGAAACCGGTGGCGCGAACGGTGATCACCTTGACCGCAGCGTTCGACTGAACGGTAGCGATGGCGTTACCGGCGTAGATCGGGCGCTTGAAGGTGTCAGCGCTTTCGACCGAGATGATCTCGGAGATCTGGTCAACGTCCAGCTGAGCGGCAACGCGCGGCAGAATGTTTTTGCCGTTGGAAGTCGCAGCAGCCAGGATGTGGCTGTAGCCCTTGCCCAACTCGGCTACCAGCGGCGCGACGTTTTCCGGCAGTTGATGAGCGTAAGCGGCGTTGTCGGCCACCAGCACTTTCGCCACACCCGCGATTTTCGCAGCGGCTTCAGCCACGGCGCCAGCGCCCTGACCTGCAACCAGAACGTGGATATCACCACCGATCTTGGCGGCAGCAGCCACAGTGTTCAGCGTGGCCGGAGCCAGTACTTTGTTGTCGTGTTCAGCAATAACCAAGATAGTCATTTAGATTACCTTCGCTTCGTTCTTGAGTTTTTCAACCAGTTCAGCCACCGACTTGACCTTGATACCCGCGCTGCGTGCCGCCGGCGCTTCGACTTTCAGGGTCTTGTTGGTGGAGGCGGTGGAAACGCCCAAAGCGTCCGGAGTCAGCACTTCGAGAGGCTTCTTCTTGGCTTTCATGATGTTTGGCAGAGACGCGTAGCGCGGCTCGTTCAAACGCAGGTCGGTGGTGACGATGGCCGGCAGTTTCAGGGAAACCGTCTGCGCGCCGCCGTCGATTTCGCGGGTCACGGCAACGCTGTCGCCGGACACTTCGACTTTCGAAGCGAACGTGCCCTGACCGTAGCCGCTCAATGCAGCGAGCATCTGGCCAGTCTGGTTGTTGTCGCTGTCGATGGCTTGTTTGCCGAGGATCACCAGCTGAGGCTGTTCCTTGTCGACAACAGCTTTCAACAACTTGGCAACCGCCAGGGAAGTCAGATCTTCAGCGGATTCGACGAGGATGGCGCGGTCAGCACCCAGAGCCAGCGCGGTGCGCAGTTGCTCTTGAGCGGTGGACGGGCCGATGGAGACGACGACGATTTCAGTCGCAACGCCTTTCTCTTTCAGACGTACGGCTTCTTCCACTGCGATTTCGCAGAATGGGTTCATCGACATCTTGACGTTAGCGAGGTCGACGCCGGAATTGTCCGCCTTGACACGAACCTTGACGTTGTAATCCACAACGCGTTTGACAGCTACAAGAACCTTCATGGATTCCTCGTTACTCTCCGGTGAAAAGAAAGTCGCCTAGGCGAACCTGGCGGTTGATGCTCATCGGCGCAAGGGCACCTCTAAAAACGCTGGCAGGTGTAAAGGTGAACCTTGCTCACGAGGCGGATAACCGTTCGTCAGTGGTGACTGACGGGTCATTCATTATCGTGGCGTGTAAACTGCGCGAAAAACCTGCGCGGCGCATCACCTTGTACTGCCATCGCCCTGTCTTTAGAGGTGCTCTTGAAACCAACAGTCAGCCTACGGCGAGCGCAAAACCGACCGTATCTTGACCGGAACGCCTATTCCGGTCAATACGGCAAAATGGCCACTCATAAGCCGCGGTGACTTTGATTTATCTGGCTTTGAGCCAATTCAAACAAACGTTTGTATTGGACGCTAGGAGTGGTGTAGATATAATGCGCCACCTAGAGAGAAAGGTGGGTCATCCATTGTCCCTTTCGGCCGTTGCCGGAGGAAATAATGGATGCAACGCCAAACCTCCAATTAGAAAAAAACTGTTGAGCCTTGAGTAGGAGATAGCCTGTGGAACGCGAATACATGGAATTCGACGTGGTCATCGTCGGTGCCGGCCCCGCTGGCCTGTCCGCCGCCTGCCGTTTGAAGCAGAAGGCCGCCGAAGCCGGTAAGGAAATCAGCGTCTGCGTGGTCGAAAAAGGCTCCGAAGTCGGTGCTCACATCCTGTCCGGTGCCGTGTTCGAACCACGCGCCCTGAACGAACTGTTCCCGGACTGGAAAGAACTCGGCGCGCCGCTGAATACGCCAGTCACACGCGATGACATCTTCGTTCTGAAAAACGCCGACAGCGCGCAGAAGATTCCTGACTTCTTTGTGCCCAAGACCATGCACAACGAAGGCAACTACATCATCTCCCTGGGAAACCTGTGCCGCTGGCTGGCTCAGCAGGCCGAGAACCTGGGCGTGGAAATCTACCCGGGCTTCGCCGCCCAGGAAGCACTGTTCGACGAGAACGGCGTGGTTCGCGGGATCATCACCGGCGATCTGGGCGTTGACCGTGAAGGCAATCCGAAAGAAGGCCTGTACACCCCGGGCATGGAACTGCGTGCCAAGTACACGCTGTTCGCCGAAGGTTGCCGCGGCCACATCGGCAAGCAACTGATCAAGCGTTTCAACCTCGACAGCGAAGCCGACGCCCAGCACTACGGCATCGGCCTGAAAGAAATCTGGGAAGTCGACCCGGCCAAACACCAGCCAGGCCTGGTGGTCCATACCGCCGGTTGGCCGCTGGACATCATGGGCACCGAGAACACCGGTGGCTCGTTCCTCTATCACCTGGAAAACAACCAGGTGGTGGTCGGTCTGATCGTCGATCTTTCCTACAGCAACACCTTCCTGTCGCCGTTCGACGAGTTCCAGCGCCTCAAGCATCACCCGGTGCTCAAGCAATACCTGGAAGGCGGCAAGCGCATCAGCTACGGCGCGCGTGCTATCTCCAAAGGCGGCTTGAACTCGCTGCCGAAAATGGTCTTCAAGGGCGGCGCGCTGATCGGTTGCGACCTCGGCACCCTGAACTTCGCCAAGATCAAAGGCAGCCACACCGCGATGAAGTCCGGCATGCTCGCCGCTGACGCCGTGGCCGATGCGCTGTTCGCTGAGAAGGATGGCACCGAAGAGCTGACCACTTACGTCGACGCCTTCAAGAAGAGCTGGCTCTACGACGAACTGTTCGCCAGCCGCAACTTCGGCCCGGCGATGCACAAGTTCGGCCCGATCATCGGCGCCGGTTTCAACTGGCTCGACCAGAACATCTTCGGCGGCAAACTGCCGTTCACCCTGCACGACACCAAGCCGGATTACGCTTGCCTGAAACTGGCGGCCGACTGCAAGAAGATCGACTACCCGAAACCGGACGGCAAGATCAGCTTCGACAAACTCAGCTCGGTGTTCATCTCGGGGACCAACCACGAAGAAGAGCAGCCTTGCCACTTGAAGCTGGCCGACGCGAGCATTCCGATCGCCAAAAACCTGCCGATGTACGATGAACCTGCCCAGCGTTACTGCCCGGCCGGCGTGTACGAAGTGGTGACCCAGGAAGACGGCGAGAAGCGCTTCCAGATCAACGCCCAGAACTGCGTTCACTGCAAGACCTGCGACATCAAGGACCCTGCACAAAACATCACCTGGGTGGCACCGGAAGGCTCTGGCGGCCCGACTTACCCGAACATGTAAGTCGAATCGCTGAACATCAAGGCTCCCGAAATGGGGGCCTTTTTGTTGCCCGAAATCCAGAACTCACCCCCCCCTGCTCGCGATAGCGGTTTATCATCCGGCATAGATGTCGACTGACACACTGCTATCGCGAGCAGGCTCGCTCCCACACGGGCCATCACTGGATCAAGCAGCCCGCTCATCCCCGGGATTGCGTTCGAAGTAGCGCTTGTATTCACGGCTGAACTGCGACGTGCTCTGATACCCCACCCGATGCGCCACCTGGGCCACGCCCAAGCCTTCGCCCAGCAATAACTGCTGGGCTCTGAGCAAGCGCAAACGCTTCAAATACTGCACCGGCGACAACAACGTGCAGCGCTTGAAATGCTCATGAAATGTCGACGCGCTCATGTTCGCGCAACTGGCCAGGGTCTCGACATTCAGCGGCTCGGTGTAATGCGCATGCAGATGACTCAGGGACGCCGCGATCCGGGCGAACTGTCCCTGTTGTTCCACCAGCGCTCGCAACACATCGGCTTGCGGCCCCCGCAACGCCACGAACAACAACTCACGCAAACGCGCCGGGCCCATGATCTGGCATTCCAGCGGATCGTGCAGGCAGCGCAACAACCGCTCCACACAACCGCGCATGGCATCGTCGAGCACCGCCGAGGTCATGGACTCGGGTGTCTGTGCGGGAACCGTGCGCCCCGGCGACAGCCCCATGGCCAGCACCAACTCACCGAGCATTACCCGGTCAATGGCGATGGAAACGCCCAACATCGGGCCATCCGGCGCCGAAAACGTTTCGCACTCGAAGGGCACCGGCAACGCCTGAATCAGGTAATGCCCGGCACCATATTCCAGCGTACGCGGGCCCAGATACGCCAACTTGCTGCCTTGGGCGATGATGACCAGGCTCGGCTCGTAGATTTGTGGGCCACGGGCGACATCACAATTGGCGCGCAAAACCTGCACTCCAGGCAGTGCGGTGGGCGCGAAACCATCGCGAAGGGTCAGCGGCTGGATCAGTGAAACCAGCGTGGCGTTGGCATCGAGATGACGGGTCAACAACATGAGAGAGCTCTTCAAAAGAAGTCGCGAAACAAGTCGCAAAAAAGGGATGAAAGCATCATCGCAGGTCTGAACGCCAATGCGACCAATCAACGGTGCATGCCGGAGGATTAGGCATGACACCCGGAGGAATCGCCATGGCCGGTCACCCGTGCGGCGCCCAGAATGGCTCGCCTCACCTGTCACTGCTTTTGCGAGGTTCACCATGTACACCGCCATCGGATACGCCGCTCAGTCAGCCACCACTCCCCTCGCCCCAATGAAATTCGAACGCCGCAGCCCACGGGCCGACGACGTGGCGATCGACATTCTCTACTGCGGTGTCTGCCATTCCGACATCCATCAGGCACGCAACGAGTGGGGCATTGCTGTTTACCCGCTGATGCCCGGCCATGAGATCGTCGGAAAAGTCACCGCCGTCGGTGCGAACGTTACCCGATACAAAATCGGCGACCTGGTAGGGGTCGGCTGCATGGTCGACTCATGCCGTCACTGCGAAGCCTGCAAGGCGGATCTGGAGCAATACTGCCTGGAAGGTCCGACCATGACGTATGCCACCCCGGACCGGGTCGATGGCAGCAACACCATGGGCGGTTACTCCGACAGCATCGTGGTCAGCGAGCACTTTGTCGTGCGTATCCCGGAGCAACTCGACCCGGCCAGCGCCGCGCCGATTCTGTGCGCCGGCATCACCACCTACTCGCCGCTCAAGCACTACGGCGTCAAGGCCGGTGACAAGGTCGGGATTCTCGGCATGGGTGGCCTCGGCCATATGGGCATCAAGTTCGCCAAGGCGATGGGCGCTGAGGTGACGTTGTTCACCCGCTCGGCGAGCAAGGCCGAAGAAGGTCGTCGCCAAGGCGCGGACCACGTGATCGTGTCCACCGACGCAGAACTGATGAAGGCCGCCGCAGGACATTTCGACTTCCTGCTGGACACCATTCCGGTGCAGCACGACCTCAATCCCTACCTCGATACCCTACGTTTCGACGGCGTACACATTCTGGTGGGCTTGATCGAACCGATCGATCCACCGGTGCATGCTGCCAAACTGGTATTGGGTCGTCGCGTGCTGGCCGGCTCGCTGATCGGCGGCATCGCCGAAACCCAGGAAGTGCTGGATTTCTGCGCCGAGCACGGCATCACCTGCGACATCGAAATGCTCGACATCCGCCAGATCAACGAGGCTTACACCCGCATGATTGCCGGTGACGTGAAGTACCGCTTCGTGATCGACATGGCGACACTGAAGGTTTAAACCTTCAAGCCAAGCTCCGCCGACAGCCGGGCTGTGACCCCTTTGATCAGGGGAATCAGCTCGGCCATTTTTTCCAATGGCATGTACGGCACGGTGCTCGCGATGCTGATACCGGCGACGATGCGCTTGCTGGCATCGCGGATCGGCGCCGCCACGCAGCGGATCGACGGTTCGTTGTCTTCCAGGTCGAAGGCGTACCCGCCAGCCACGTACTCAATCATGCGCTGCTGAAACTGCTCCCAGGATTGCTCCGGGTGCTGCGGCCAGAACTGATTTTTCCCACCCACCGGCAAGCTGATTTCGTACAGCCGTTGCCATTCTTCCTGTGTGTCATCGAGCATCAGCGCCTTACCGATCCCGGTACGCGCCAATGGCATGCGATGCCCGACCCGCGAACGCATTTCCGGACCGTTGCGCCCCGGATTCTTGTGCAGGTACAGCACCTCGTCGCCCTCACGGATCGCCAAGTGAATGGTGTCGCCGGTCAACGCCGACAACTCATCCAGATACGGCCCGGCCAGCGTCACCAGTGGCAACTCTTCACGAGCCTGGAAACCCAGCTCGATCAGTTTCGGCCCCAGCAGATAACCGACTTGCGGCACCACCCGCAAATATCGCTCGTCCACCAGGCAACTGGCCAGACGATGGGTGGTACTGCGCGTTGTGCCGATCAGCCGGGCGATTTCCTTGAGATCGCGGGCGCCACTGGCCACGGCCTGAACCACACCCAAACCACGAAGCAGTGTCTGGGTGCCAGTCGGCGCGGCGTCCTTGGCGATTTTTGGGGCGTCTTCCTGCATATCCAGCCTTTACCGTTGAGCGAGTGAACGGGCGGCATTATGGTCGCCCGAAGGCCGCGACTACAACTTGATACGCTCGACCTTGCCCACCAGCAACACGTAGGAAAGCGCACCCAACAACGCCAGAACCGAGATATAGGTAATCGCCGGGGCAAACGAATCACCCGAGGCGAGGAAGCCGATGACGATCGGCGTGGTAATCGCCGCCAGGTTACCGATGAAATTGAACACCCCACCGGTCAATCCAAGCAAGCGCGCCGGGGCCAGGGTCGACACCAGCGACCAGGTGATCGACGCCAGGCCGTTGCCGAAAAAGGCGAGCGCGAGGAAGGCAATCACCAGCGGCGTCGACTCGACGAAGTTGGCACCAATGATCGAGGTGGAAATCAGTAGGCCGCCAATGATCGGCAACTTGCGGGCGAAACCCACCGTGTAACCGCGACGGATCAAAAAGTCCGAGAAGAACCCCGAACACAGTACACCGACGAATGCAGCCAGAAACGGTAGCGACGCCAGCAAGCCAGACTTGATGAAGTCCATGCCGCGATATTTCACCAGATAGGTCGGGAACCACGTCAGAAAAAACCACAACGTCGAATTGAGGCAGAACTGACCGAGGTAAATGCCCCACAACTTGCGTTTGCTCAGGACAATCCCGAGGTCGACCCAGCTGAATTTAGCCTTGGTCTTCGCGGCTTCAGCCTGGATATCCACCAACCCGCCGCCCTCGCGGATCAGCTCGATTTCAGCGTCGTTGGCGCCCTTGAAATCCCGGGGCTCGCGATACACTGCGTACCAGATCATCGCCCAAATGATGCCCACCGCACCGGTGCTGACAAACACCATGTGCCAGCCATATTGGTGCTGCAACCACGCGAGTACCGGCGTGAGAAACGCCAGGCCGACGAACTGCCCGGAGGTGTAGAAACCGATGGCGGTGGCGCGTTCGCGCTCGGGAAACCAGGTGGTCACCACACGGCTGTTGATCGGATACGCCGGTGCTTCCAGCGCACCGACGGCCATGCGCAGCACAAACAGCGCGATGAAACTGGCAGCGAAGCCGAGCATCACCGTGGCCAGCGACCACAGCAGCAATGCGACGCTATACAGGATGCGCGGCGGCACCCGGTCCACCAGCCAGCCGCCGGGGATCTGCATGGCGGCGTAGGTCCAGCCGAACGCGGAAAAGATCAGCCCGACATGGATCGGATCGATGCCCAGATCGCTGGTCAGCGCCGGGGCGGCAATGGACAGGTTGCTGCGATCCAGGTAGTTGATCACCACCGTGATGAACAACAGGACCATGATGAAAAAGCGCTTGCGGCTCGGCGTCACCAACGACGCCTGCCCAGTGAGGGTTTGCGGTTGCATGGGGGTGCCTCTTCTTATGTTTATTGAGGTCGATTTGAAGACTTGCGCTGCACCCTGTGGGAGCGGGCTTGCCCGCGATGACGGCGGCACATTCAGCATTGATGTGACTGACAGGACGCTATCGCGGGCAAGCCCGCTCCCACAGGGATTTGTGTTGACTCAGGAGGAACTCACCACTCGGCAAAACTGCCATCGGCATGGCGCCAGATCGGGTTGCGCCAGCGGTGGCCGACGGCGGCGCGCTCGATCACATATTCCTCGTTGATCTCAATGCCCAGGCCCGGGCCGTTGGGGATCTTCACGAAGCCTTTGTCGTAGTCGAACACCCGTGGGTCTTTCACATAATCGAGCAGGTCATTGCTCTCGTTGTAATGGATGCCGAGGCTCTGTTCCTGAATGAATGCGTTGTAGCAAACCGCGTCCAGTTGCAGACACGCCGCCAGGGCAATCGGGCCCAGCGGGCAATGCAGCGCCAGTGCCACGTCGTAGGCTTCGGCCATGTTGGCGATCTTGCGGGTTTCGGTGATGCCACCTGCGTGGGAAGCATCCGGCTGGATGATGTCGACGTAGCCTTCGCTGAGCACCCGCTTGAAATCCCAGCGCGAGAACAACCGCTCGCCGAGGGCAATCGGTGTGCTGGTCAGCGGTGCCAGTTCTTTCAGCGCTTCGTAGTTTTCGCTCAGCACCGGCTCTTCGATGAACATCAGTTTGTACGGGTCGAGTTCCTTCATCAGCACTTTGGCCATGGGCTTGTGCACCCGACCGTGGAAGTCCACGCCGATGCCGACATTCGGGCCGACGGCATCGCGTACGGCGGCGACGTTGGCCAAGGCCAGGTCGACCTTCTCGAAGGAATCGAGGAATTGCAGTTCTTCGGTGCCGTTCATTTTCACCGCCGTGAAACCACGGCTGACCGCTTCTTTCGCAGCGCGAGCGGTGTCCGCCGGGCGATCACCACCGATCCACGAATAAACGCGGATCTTGTCGCGCACCTGACCACCCAACAGATCGCTGACCGACACACCCAGCGCCTTGCCCTTGATGTCCCACAACGCCTGATCGATGCCGGCCAGAGCACTCATGTGGATCGCGCCGCCACGGTAGAAGCCGCCGCGGTAAAGCACGGTCCAGATGTCTTCGATGTTGCGTGGGTCTTTGCCGATCAGGTAGTCGGACAATTCCTCAACCGCAGCGGCGACGGTGTGCGCGCGGCCTTCGACCACGGGCTCACCCCAACCGGTCACGCCCTCGTCGGTTTCGACCTTGAGGAAGCACCAGCGCGGCGGAACGATGAAGGTAGTGAGTTTGGTGATTTTCATCTATTGCCTCTCTTATTAGATGCAGCGCTCGCAGCGCCAAAAAGTCTTAACGCAAAGCATTCCATGCAGCGACATACGCCTTGGCGTTTACTGCCACTTGCTCAGGTGTCATGCCCGGTTTGAACAACCCGGACCCGAGACCGAAACCTTTGACGCCGGCCTCGATAAACACCTGCATGTTGTCTGGCGTAATCCCGCCCACCGGCACCAGCACCGTCCCCGCTGGCAACACCGCCAGCCAGGCTTTCACAACGGCGGGGCCCATTTGTTCGGCCGGGAACATCTTCAGCACATCCGCCCCTTCGGCCAATGCAGCAAAGGCTTCGGTCGGCGTCGCCACGCCCGGCGACAGGAACAGCCCCGCTGCTTTCGCCGCGCGCAACACCTTGGCATCGCTGTGGGGCATGACGATCACTTGGCCGCCCACCGCTTTCACTTGCTCGACCTGTTGCGGCGTCAACACCGTGCCCGCACCGATCAGGCAATCGGCGGGCAAGGTACTGCGCAAGATGTGGATACTTTCGTACGGTTCGGGGGAATTAAGCGGCACTTCAATGACGCGAAATCCCGCCGAATACAGGACTTCGCCGACGGCTGCCGCTTCTTGCGGACGCAGGCCACGCAGGATCGCGATCAGTCCGTTTTGTGCCAATGCTTGCTTGAGCATGTCAGACCTCCAGTCAGGTTTAACGGGATGGGGGTGTCGTGATCAGTCCGGCGGCGACCGCCAACTGCCACAACCCGCGTTCGGTGGCCTGCTCGGCCAGGGTCACGCGGGCAAAACCGCAGGCGTCGAGCGCACGGCTGTAGCGGGCACAGAGTTGGGAGTTGCCGATGAGGATGATCGACGGCAGGTGCACGCTGTTGCGCCGACGCCGCTGAACGTTGGCCAGCGCCGACAGTTCATGGCCGATCAACAGGCCCGACAGATAGTCCGGTTGAGCCGTGGTGCTCAGTTCACCGGTCAGCCCCAGACTGCGGGCACTGAACAACGTCGACAGAGGACCGATCTCGCCGTCCGCCGACAAGGCCACCCGCACGCCACGATCAAACGCTTCTCCATCAAAAGACGCGCCGCGCTGCTGAGTGCGCCCCAGAATGCTGTGTTCACTGAGGACGGCGAAGATTTCGCCTGTCATGAAAGTATCGAAATGCACGATGCAGCCGTCGGCCACTTCCACCCATTTCGAATGACTGCCCGGCAGACCGATCAACAGATCGTTGCCCGCCCCGCTCGGCAGATGCTGCAACACACCGAGGACTTGGGTTTCCTCGCCGCGCATCACGTTGGGCAAGCGAGAACGCTGGATCACGCCCGGCACGATATGCACATCGACACCGCGAAGACTGCGAACGATTTGTAGGGAAGTTCCGAGATTGGCGACGTTCGCCGGCGTGTCGCAGTAGGCCGCTTCGCGCCAGCCCTGAGCACTGCCGACCATGCCGCAAGCAATCACCGGCAAATCGGGCTGCGCGTCGAGCCAGTCTCCGCACGCCTCATCGAAGCCCAATTCAAAACCGTCGACGCATGCCTGGCCGGCGATGGTTCGTGGCGTTTTGGGCAGCTGCATGATCCCGGACGACAGCGAGCGCTGTTCCAGCACCTGGCCACCCAAGCCGAGTTTGTAAGCACGTAATGAGGTTGTCCCCCAATCGAGCGCGATCAATTGCGCCAGCATCGCTTCACCTGTTTTGTTTTTTGGCAGTGAGTGAGCTGGACTATAAACCTGGACGCGCACAAATCTCAATATATAAATATCAATCCCATATACTGGGAAGATACAAAAAAAGATCGCAACCTTCGGCAGTCCCTACAGATTCGATGTACGACGCAATAGCGCGGTCGAACACAATCCCGTGTAGGAGCTGCCGAAGGCTGCGACCTTTTAGGGGATCAATTGCCCTCGGCAAAATCCCTTAACACCGCCCCATCCATCCGATACCGCACCCACTCTTCCTGCGGCTGTGCGCCGAGGGATTTGTAGAATTCGATCGCCGGTTTGTTCCAGTCCAGTACGCTCCATTCGAAACGGCCGCAGTCATTGGCGCAGGCGATTTTTGCCAGGTGGCGCAGCAAGGTTTTACCGGCGCCGCCGCCCCGTTGTTCAGGCGTGATGTAGAGGTCTTCGAGGTACAGGCAGTTGCTGCCCAACCAGGTGGAATAACTGAAGAAGAACACCGCAAAGCCGATCGGCAGGCCATCGCGCAGGCAAATCAGGCCATGGGCGGTGGCGCCTTCGCTGAACAGGCTGCGCTCGATGTCGGCGACGCTGGCGATGACTTCGTGGCGGGCACGTTCGAAGTCGGCCAGTTCAGTGATGAACGCGAGGATTTGCGGAGCATCGCTGGGGGTTGCCGGGCGGATTTCGATCGTCATGAACGTGCCTTGTGAAAAGTTGAAAACGCCATACTAAGTCCGCGCGCGGCGCTCGTCACATTTGAAAGCACTGTGGCGAGGGAGCTTGCTCCCGTTCGGCTGCAAAGCAGTCGCAAAACTGGCGATGCTGATCTAACTGAAATACCGTGTCGTTTGGGGCAGGGACTGCTGCGCAGCCCGGCGGGAGCAAGCTCCCTCGCCACAAAAGCGTTTCCACACTAAAGGACTTTTATGACCGCTATCGCTTTTGCGCCTCTGCATAATCTGGCCTCAAGACTGCTGCCCCATGCACTGGAACCAGGCGAGGACGGCGCCCATGATCTGTCGCACTTGCAGCGGGTGTGGCACAACGTGCGCACGCTTCATGTGCAAGAAGGCGGTGATCTTGAGGTACTGCTGGCCGCCGTGCTGTTGCACGATTGCGTGGCGGTGGAGAAGAACTCGCCGCTGCGCTCACAGGCATCACGACTGGCGGCGCAGAAAGCTTCGACCGTACTGATAGCCCTGGATTGGCCTGGCGCAAAAATTACAGCGGTCGCTCATGCCATCGAAGCCCACAGCTTCAGCGCCAACATCACGCCCACCACCCTCGAAGCGAAAATCATCCAGGACGCCGACCGCCTCGATTCCCTTGGCATGCTCGGCGTGGCGCGTACCTTCTACATTGCCGGGCGCATGGGCAGTGCGTTGTACGATCCTTTGGACCCAGAGGCAAAAGAACGGGACTACGACGACAAGCGCTTTTGCCTCGATCATTTCCAGACCAAGTTGCTGCACCTGGCGGACGGCTTCCAAACGACCACCGGTCAACGTCTGGCACAGATTCGCCACGAACGCCTGAAGGGTTTCATGGAGCTGTTCAAGGAAGAAATCGGCGTCTGCCCAGAGCATTACTCCGGTCTGCGCTAACCCTGAAATCGGTAACCACAGACCTATCATCGATACCTTGCGTGATAGATAGATGACATTCACTTCTATCAAGTCAAGGAACGACTCATGTCTACCGCCGCCCCACCCGTCTCAAGCAGGTTGTTCAGCCTGTTCTGCCTCGCCAGCTATTTGTTGTCGTTGTCCTATGGCTCGACTTTTCTACTGTCGTTGCTCATTGGCTCTCGCGGTGGCAACGAACTCGATGCCGGCAGCGTGATTTCGGCGGCGATGCTCAGCACCTTTGCGGCGGTGATTGTTTCCGGTCACTTGTCCGACCTGCTCGGCGCGGCGCGCTCCATTGCACTGTTCAGCCTCTTGCTGGTGGCCGCCAGCCTGGGATTTGCCTTGACGCCTGGCTTTGGCAATCTGCTGCTGTTTTTTGGACTGATGCTAGGGTTGGGCTGGGGCGTTTTCTACACGCTCGGACCGATCATCGTCGCGAGTCTGGTGACGCCTGCGCAACGGGCTAAATACTTTGCGCTGCTGTCGGGCAGCATGATGACCGGGATCGGCAGCGGTCCATTGTTGGGCCGCGCAGCCAGCGCTCTCGGGTATCCGGTGACGGCAGCGTTTTACCTCGCGGCGCTGGCCAGCCTGATCGGTGCTTTGCTGTTCTGGCGGCTGGATGCCCAGCTCAAGAAAACGCCCTCGGCATCAGCGTCAGTCGCACGAATATCCTGGCGCGCAACGGCTCGGGTGTTGTCCTCCAGAGCCGTGTTCCCGATCATCATGGTCGGCCTCGGCGGTTGTGTATTCGGTGGTCTGTCGAGTTTTCAAACCAGTTACGCGGCGTCCCGTTCACTTGATTATTCGCTGTTCTTTTTCGGCTTCATGGGCGCGGCGATCAGCAGCCGAATGTTGATTGCCGGGTTCGTGGTCAAACGCGATCCATTGCGTGCCTCCTGCCTGTTGTCGGGCCTTATGATGGTTTCGATCCTGATGTTCGGTTTTGTCGTCGATGACGGGTTCAGCTACGTGCTGGCGGCGATGATGCTAGGGGTGGGTTATGGGCTGACGTATTCGGTGATCAATGGCCTGGCGGCGAACGAAACGCCGTCCGGCACCACCTCGCAAGCCTTGTTGCTGTTCAGCCTGTCCTACTTCGTCGGCGTGTTCGGCTTTCCGTTGCTGGCCGGCAGAATCATCGTCGAACACGGGATGGTGACACTGTTGCTCACGGTACTGACGGTCGCCCTACTGAACTGGCTGATCACCGTAGGTCGGTTGATCTGGCGTCACGTCAGCAGGATCAAAACGTTGCAGCAGGCCTAGGGGGCGTTCTCAATGAGTTTCCCCGCCGCGCCGGGAACTCATTGAAAACGGCCCCCTGGACCACTCGTCGTTCATCAGGCACCAATCCAGGTTAGCGAGGACCAATATCGGGTAAGGACTCTAATCAACGGAGACGACACCATGACCACGTCCCGACTGACCGCCCTCGCTCTTACCACGCTGCTCTCCTCTGTCGCGTTCGCCGCGACCAGCTCTTCCGGGACCGACCCGAGCGACCCACTTCAAAGGCCCGAATCTGCGACCACCCAAGGTATCGACAGCGGCCGATCGCCTTCTCCGACGGCCACAGACCCAAGGATTTATCACGACGACGCGGGCCGTCAGGGCGGGATGAATACACCCGGCCCCCAGACTCCCGACAACGCCGGCACCGGCATCGGCTCGAAAACCACCACCGGAGGCTCGGGCTCCGAAGGCCTTGGCACCCGTCCATAAAATCGCCGATGCGAGCGACCTGCAATACCTATCCGTCCTAACGAAGAGGTAACCATGAACGTCGATAAAAACCTGGAAAAAGAAGTCCTGACCCGCCTGTTGCACGCCCACCCAAATGGCTTGGGCAAGGAGGTTCTGGACAATTACCGGGGGGAGAAAGTCGTGGCCAGCACCCTCGCCACTCTGCAGGATCGCGGGCTGATCCAGCACGGTCATGTGATCTGCAACGAAGCCGGCGAGCACTCGCTGAACCTGCCGATCAAACTTAGCGCCGCTGGGGTTGAAGCGGCGCGCAAGCTGGATGTCTAACCGAGTTGGCGCTGCTTTGAATGTTTGAAAAACAAAGATCGCAGACTTCGCCAGCGCCTACAACCAGGAGAAATCCCATGCCTCGTGGAAGCAAAGACAAATACACCGCCGAGCAAAAACGCAAGGCCGAACACATCGAAGAAAGCTATGAGCACAAAGGCGTGTCGAAAGATGAAGCCGAAGCTCGCGCCTGGGCCACGGTGAACAAGCAGTCGGGCGGCGGTGAACGCGCCGGCGGCTCCGGGCGCAAGAAGCCGGCCAGCGCCAAGTCTGCAGATCGCAAGGAGTCAGCCCGACGTGCGGTGGCCACCCGTGAAGGCAAGCCGCGCAACAGCAAGGCTTCGCGCGATACGCAAACAGTGGACAGCCTGATGAAAGAAGCCCGGGCGAAGAAGATTCCGGGGCGCTCGAGCATGCGCAAGCAGGAGTTGATCGAGGCGTTGCGCAAGGCCGGGTAAGGGTCCGGATTTGAGGGTGCGTTTGAGGGCCTCATCGCGAGCAGGCTCGCTCCCACATTGGATTTATGCCAGCTGCCAATATTGCGGCTCACACGAATCAACTGTGGGAGCGAGCCTGCTCGCGATAGCGGTCAATCAGGCGCCATAGGTCTCCCGGATCAACGCATCCACCTCAGCCGCCCCCGGCGAAGTCGCCGGCCCCCAGCGAGTGACCGCCAACGCCGCAGCCGCATTCGCCCGCCGCGCCGCTTCGACCGCCGATAATCCGTGCGCCAACCCGGCGACAAAAACGCCCGCGTGAGCATCCCCGGCGCCATTGCTGTCCACCGCCACGACCTTGAATCCCGGCACATGCTGGTGATCGCCACGCTGGCTGATCCAGCACCCCTGCGGCCCATCGCGTACCACCATCAAGGCGTCCGCCGGCAAATGATCCGCCAGCCCATTCAACGCCTCGGCAATGTCTGACGCCCCGGTAAACCGCAGCGCCTCGACACGGTTGCTGGTCCACAGATCGATGCGCGGCAACAAGGCCTTCATCAGCGGCGCGTCCGGCGAACCCACCAACGGCCCCGGATCGAACACCACCTTGATCCCGTCCGGCAAATCCAGCACCCAATTCACCAGCGCCTGAGCCTTGCCGCCATGCAGCAGGCTATAGCCGCTGACATAGACAAAATCGCCCGCCTCGACCGGCACGCTCGCCAGGTCTTCGGCGGTCAATTCGACTTCGGCACCGATGCAGGAAATGAAGGTGCGTTCGGCCGAGGCTTCGGTCAGCGCGACGCACAGCCCGGTGTCGCGCTCAGTGCTCTGATCGATGCCAATCCGTATGCCTTCAGCCGTCATCGCCTCTCGGGCCATGTCGCCGAAACGGCCCTTGCCATGGCCACCGAGGTAGACCACCGGCAAGCCGTTTCGCCGGGCCGCAGCCATCACATTGAAGCCACCGCCAGCCTCGAAACGGGCGGATTGCGCCAGCACGTCGCCGCCTGAATGAGGCAATTTATCCACGGCCATGACCAGGTCGATCATGACCTGGCCGGTGTGTAGCAGATTAGGCATGAGCAGGCTCGATCAACGCAGTGCGGCGATCCTTGGCACCGCCGAGTACCCCGTAAATGCCACCGGCCACCACGAACGTGACGATCCAGCCCAGGCCGTTGTGGCCCAGCCAGGAGTCGGACAAAAAGCCCCGGAACCAGACATCGTGTTCAGTGGTGCCAATGGTGGTGAAACTGAAACCCAACACAATCGCCAGCGCCCACGCACCGAAGGCACGCCACTCGACGCCGCCGCGATACCAGTAGGCGCTGCTCGGGCCAACGTCCAGCAGGTCTTGGGGGCTGTAGTAATGCCGGTGAATCAGGTCGACCACAAAGATCCCGACCCATGCCGTAATTGGCACCGCCAGCAAGGAAATGAAGGTGATGAACGGGCCGTAGAAGCTCTCGGCGATCAGCATGAAGTAGATCGAACCGGCGAAGATCGCAATGATATCGAGCACCACCGCATACACGCGCTTGACCTTCAGGCCGAGGGTCAGCGTGGTCAAACCGGCGGAGTACACCGACAGGTTGTTCGACAGCAGCAGCCCGCCGAATGCGGTGATCAGGTACGGCACGGCCATCCAGGTCGGCAGCATGTCGCGGATCGCGACGATCGGGTCAGTGGCCGAGGCCAGATCATTGTTGCCCACTGACAGCAGACCGCCGAGGGTGATCAGCAGAACCAGCGGAATCCCCGCACCGAACGCCGCCGACGCCACCAGACGCACGGCTTTGACGCTGCGGTGCTGGTAGCGCGACATGTCGGCACCGGCGTTGGCCCAACCGATCCCGGTGCCGGCGGCCATGGTGCCGATGCCGATGATCATTGCGCTCAGGGGCGCTGGCGTGGCGTTGAATACGGCGTTCCAGTCGATGGTCGCGCAAAGGAAACCGCCGACCAGGATGTTCAACCCACCGAACACATAGGTCGCCCACCTCTGGATCACCAGCAACGTGGCGTGACCGAGGCCAGACACCGACAACGTCAGCAGGACAAAAATCGCGATAAACACCAGGGTCAGCAGCGGCGCGCTTTTGGCTTCCACCGGCGAGCCGAACAGAATCGAGCACAGCGACAACAAGACGAATGCGGCGGTGGTGGTGTTGACGGTTTCCCAACCCAGTCGCGACATCAGCGAGACCAGCGTCGGGCCGATATTACCGCGCACCCCGAAGATTGCTCGCGACAGCGTCAGGCTCGGTGCGCGACCACGGCGACCGGCAATGGAGATGATCCCGACCACCGCGAAAGAGCCGGCGGCACCGAGGATGGCGACGATGATCGCCTGCCAGATCGCCAGGCCGCGGAAGGCCACCAGCGTGGCGCCCAACGGTAAGCCGAGGATGGAAATGTTGGCGGCAAACCAGACCCAGAACAGTTGCAGTGGGTGACCGTTGCACTCCCCTTCCGGCACCGGTTCGATGCCACGGGTTTCCAGTTGCCCGGCACTTTGTCCGGTGTTCGATGAACTCATGAAAACTGCTCCTGTTGCCATTGTTGTGGTTATGGGCAGACAGATTCAGGTCGGCCTGCAGCATCCAGTGTAGGAGCTGCCGCAGGCTGCGATCTTTTGATTTTTGGCGGCCGTCCAGTTGCCAAAGATCAAGATCAAAAGATCGCAGCCTTCGGCAGCTCCTACGGGGGGTTTGTGTTCCTCAGCGCAACGTGAGGAGTCCTCTTACCAACGGTTCCAGCTGCAAATCATTTACCGCTTTAACCTGCTCGATCATCGCCACAGGCCAACTCTCAAGCCCCAGGCAGGCTCCAAGCATGGCGCCGAGAATCGCCGCGATGGTATCGGTATCTCCGCCCAAACTGGCAGCCATGCACAACGCTTCGAAGGCCGTCATCTGCCCGATAGCCACTTGCCGAGCCAGCGCAAACGACACCACCACAGATTCCTGCGAGGCCACCGACGTGCCGATCACGTCGTACAGCAAATCCGCCAGCAACGCCTTGTCGCTGTCGACGCTGATGCTCCACGCCCAACCGATGCGCGCGGCGATACGTCCGCCAGCGACCCAGTGGCCATGGCTTTCGGCTTTCTGAGCAATCTGCTGGCCAAGGTTCAATGCTTCGCCCAGGTCCATGCCGTTGATCCCGGCAGAAACCACCGCCGCCACCGCCGCCGCACTGGCAATTCCCAGCGTGGTGTTGTGGGTCACCTGACAGGCCTGCACCACGGCGCGGATGAAACGCTCGGGATCGGCAACATCGGCCGCAATACCCACCGGCGTGATACGCATGGCCGCGCCATTGGTGGTGCCGTGGCGGCCGGCCTCTTCCAGCGAGTGGCCGGCGAGGATCATCTCGATCGCGCGTTTGGTCGAGGGGCCGAGCAAATCCTGCGAGCCCTTGGCTTGCATCCCTGCTTCCCATTTGATCAAGCGTTGGGCCAGCACCGCCGGTTCGATCCAGCCCTCGCCTTCAATCAACAATTGGCCGAGCAGAATCGCCTGCTCGGTATCGTCAGTGATCGAACCTTTGGGCATGTTGGCGGCAATCGGTTGATCCGGGCCAGCGTCTTGCAGATCGGTGATCTCGCCGAAGCGCGCCTTGATCTCGGCGCGGCTCAGGGATTGTGTCGGCATGCCCAACGCATCGCCCAGGGCCAGTCCGTAGAACGCGCCGAGGGCACGGTCGAGCGCGGTCATTTTGAAGTTCCAATTTGCAGGTGCAGACGAAAATGCACCGGATCGAGCAGGCTTTCGACCTGTTCCATAAAGCGGTTCTGACGGTCGTAAGTGGTGCGCAGGGCCTTGAGGAACACCGTGCCCTCCGGGCGCCCGAGCAATTCGGCGTCTTCGGCATTCAAGGGTTCGGCGCCGACCCACTGATCACCGTGGTCGCCGATATAGCCGTAGGCGGCCAACGTGATGGTCAGGGAGTCATCGATCAGACCGACTCGCGGCAGGCCTTCCAGGCCTCCGGTGGCGGGCATCAATGAGCGCTCAAGGGACACCAGCGTGCCATCGGTGCCGCGCCGCCGCCGGTCGAGGGTGATGAATTGATCAGTACCGAAACGCGCCAACAGGTCCGGACGAGTAACCGCCTCCAGCCGCAGCACTTCGGTATTGATCAGCGCCCCGTTGTCGGCCAGCGCCTGGGCCCAGCCGTTGCGCTGATCGAGCACCACACCGTCGAACGTGACGATGGACCCCACTGCGCCTTGCGTAGCGATGTAGTGGCGCCGTTTCAGTTCGGCCAGGGCTTCACGCAGCGTGCCGCGGCTGACCTTGAATTCTTGAGCCAACTGATGTTCGCCCGGCAATAGAACGCCGTCCTCCATGAGGCCGTTTTCGATGCGCCGGACGAGCTCGTCGACCACCTGTTGTTTCTTGTCAATTCGTAGCGGTCTAATCATGTACACCTCGGGTGTACCGTCATAGCCGAAACGGGCTGGGGCGAGCAAGGGATATTTTGTGAAAGTGGGTGAAGAATGCAGGTTCAAAACCGACCGCTGTGCGGTCAATCGCGAGCAGGCTCGCTCCCACAGGGGATCTGTCGTGTAGATAAATCTTGTGCGCGACACCAATCAACTGTGGGAGCGAGCCTGCTCGCGATGGCGTCGGCACATTCACTATCAATGTGTCAGACAGCCCGCCCCCACAAGGAAAATCAGCGCTGTTTCAACCGGTCAATCACCACCGCCAGCAACAAGATCGAACCACGAATCACGTACTGATAAAACGTATCGATATTCTTCAGGTTCATCGCATTCTCGATGATCGCCAAAATCAAGACCCCGGCAATCACATGCCGAATCATCCCGATCCCGCCACTCAGCGACACCCCGCCGAGCACGCAAGCCGAGATCACCGTCAACTCGAAACCCTGGCCAATCATCGGCTGACCGGACGTCATGCGCGACGCCAGGATCACCCCGGCCAACGCACCGATCACACCGTGTACGGCGAAGATGATGATCTTGGTCCGGTCAATGTTCACCCCGGCCAGCAACGCCGCTTCCTGGTTGCCGCCGATGGCCATGGTGTTGCGCCCGTAGGTGGTGTAGTTCAGCAACCAGCCGAAAAACAGGAAGCAGACGATGGTGATCAGAATCGGCACCGGCACGCCGAACAACTGACCATTACCGAACACGAAGAACTGTTCCTGTGAAACGCCCACCGCTTTGCCGTTGGCAAAAATGTAAGCCAGGCCACGCACGATCTGCATCGTCGCCAGCGTGGTGATCAACGCATTGACCCGCAGCTTGGCGATCACAATCCCGTTAATCAGCCCGACGATCAGCCCCATCACCAGTGCTGCACTCACGCCGAGGAACACGCTGTCGGTGTCGCGCATCACCACTGCCGCGACTACGCCGGCACAGGCAATCACCGAGCCCACCGACAAGTCGAAATGCCCGGACGCCAAGCAATACAACATGGTGCATGCGGCAATCCCGGTAGTGGAAATCGCCAGGCCCAAGCCACGCATGTTCAGTGGCGACAGGAAGTTGTCGATCAGCAAGGTGCAAAGCACAAAGATCCCGACGGCCGCCAGCAGCATCACCCAATCATCGAGAAAGCGACGCAGGTCCAGCGGTTTTCGCGGGGTTGGCAGAGCGTTGTTTTGGATGGTCATAGTCACCTCTCAGTTCGCCACGTCGGCAGCGCGTTGGCGTGGCAACGCCAGTTGCAGCAGGTTGGATTCATTGGCTTGTTCGCGGGTCAGTTCGCCGCGCATCGCGCCTTCGCAGAGCACCAGGATGCGGTCGGAAATACCCATGACTTCCATCAGATCGCTGGACACCACAATCACCGCGATGCCGCTGGCCGCCAGGTTATGGATGATCTGGTAGATCTCGGCTTTGGCACCGATATCGATGCCCCGGGTGGGCTCGTCGAGCAGCAGGACTTTCATTGGCATCGACAGCCAGCGACCGAGAATCGCCTTCTGCTGATTGCCGCCGGACAGGTACATGATTTTCTGCGCCGCGTTGGGCGTCTTCACCTTCAGCGCCTTGATCTGCTTGTCGGCATTGTCCTTTTCCCACAAGCCGCGCAACAGGCAGCCGAAGGTGGAATGGGCGCCGCGAGCGCTGATATTGATGTTCTCGGCGACGCTGGCGAGCGGCAGGATACCCTCCTTCTTGCGGTCCTCGGGGCACAGCAAAATCCCCGCGGCGATGGCATCGCGCGGCGAACGCAGTTTCAGTTCATGACCGCGTAATTCCAGGCGCCCGGCGGTGTTGCGCGTGAGCCCGCTGAGCATCCGGAACAGCTCGGTGCGCCCGGCCCCGACCAGGCCGAACAGCCCGAGGACTTCACCCTTGTGCACCTCGAAACTCACCGGCTCACGCAAGCCCGGCCCCAGTAACCTGTCGACCTTGAGCGCCACCGCGCCACGCGGGCGGCTGCGGTAATCGTAGATATCCTGAATGTCGCGACCGACCATGCACGTCACTAACTGATCATGGGTCAGCGCACTCATGTCCTCGAAAGTGCGCACGAAGCGGCCGTCCTTGAACACCGTCACCGCGTTGCAGATGCGGAACACCTCTTCCATCCGATGGGAGACGTAAAGCACCACTTTGCCTTCGTCGCGCAAGCGCCCGATGATCGCCATCAAACGATCGATTTCCCGTGCTGACAGGCTGCTGGTGGGCTCGTCGAATGCAATCACATGCGCGCCACGGGACAACGCCTTGGCGATTTCCACCAGTTGCCGCTGACCGAGGGACAAGCGCCCGACTTTCTCTTGCGGATCGATTTCATCGGCCAGGCCTTTGAGGCAGGCCAATGCTTGTTGCCGCAAAACGCCGCGATTGATCAGACCGAAACTCGCCGGCAGATGCCCGAGAAACAGGTTCTCGGCGACAGTCATTTCCGGCACCAGATGCAGCTCCTGATGGATCACCGCAACCCCGCTGCCAATACTGTCGGCGGTGGACTTGAAGACCCTCGTCCGCTCGCCGATCTGCAGATCGCCGCTGCTCGGCGTGTAAGCACCGCCAAGGATTTTCAGCAGCGTGGATTTACCTGCGCCGTTCTCGCCCATCAAGGCGTGAACCTGCCCCGGATGGGCGACGAAACTGATGCCGTCCAGCGCCTTCACCCCGGGAAAGGTTTTGCCGATCCCGTTGAAGCGCAAGCTGCCGCCAATACTCTGTTCATTTGTTTGTACGTGCGCGTGCATAAACCCACCTCATCACACCGGTCAGGCAGCCCCGTCGCCAGGGCCGCCGATGAAATCAACCGCGCCTCAGTTCCACAGGCCGATTTTTTCCAGTTCCTGCTTGAAGTTGTCGCGCGTGATCAGCGTAACGTCGTCCATCGCGGTGTATTTGGGTGGTTCTTTGCCGGTGGTGACCCACTCGTACATCATGCTCGCGGTGTTGTAGCCCTCGATGTGCGGGCTCGGCAGCATCGAGCCGAAGAATCCGCTGTTGGGTTTCTTCAGTTCACCAATGGCATCGGTGCCGTTGATGCCGATGCCGATCACGTTGGCCGCGGCAAAACCGGCGCTCTCGGTGGCGCGCACGCCGCCCAGCACGGTGTTGTCGTTCATGCCGCCGATGATCAGGTTTTTCGCCGCCCCCGGAAGCTTCACCAAGGCTGAGTTGGTGGCGTCCATGCTGCCCGGTACGTCGAGGGTTTTCAGCGCAGAAAAGAGGATGTGGTCTTTCGGCATACCGGCGTCTTCCAGCGCTTTGACGGAGCCGTCAGTGCGTTTCTTACCGGTGTCGAGTTCGTTGTAGGTGTTGATCACCGCGTAGGTGTCTTTCCAGTCCCAGCCGCGTTTTTTCGCTTCGGCGGCCATGGCGGCGCCCTGCTTCTGGCCGACTTCGAATGCAGCCATGCCGAGGTACGGCACGTTCTCCATGAACTTGCCGCCGGCATCGACGAAACGGTCATCGACGGCGATCACTTTCAAACCGTTGAGTTTGGCCTTGGCCATGATCGCCGGGCCCAGGGACACGTCCGGCGGGCAGATCACGAAGCCCTTGGCGCCGTTGGCCGCCAGACTGTCGATGGCCGAGAGGGTTTTCTCGCCGTCAGGCACGGCGATTTTGATGACGGTGAAGCCCTTGTCCTTGCCGGCCTTTTCGGCGAAGGCCCATTCGGTCTGGAACCAGGGCTCTTCCGCTTGTTTGACCAGAAAACCGATCTTCACTTCCTCGGCCGCCAGCAACGTACTGCTCAGGCTGACCGCGGTGACCGCCAAAGCGGCACAGCACAGGGAACGGATCCCACGACGACGTTTCATAAGCTGACTCCTTGTTATTTTTTTTGAGCGTTATTTGAAAGCCAATACAGCGGTCGAAGCACGCAGCCAATAGTCATATCGTATGATGATTGGATTTCAGACGTAGTTTCGCGTTTGAAACCCGGGGCATTCAGTCGTGGTACATGACCGAACGCCCACCATCGATGGTGATGCATGAAGCGTTAATGAATGGCGCTTCATCACTGGCCAGGAACACAGCGGTCATCGCCACTTCAATCGGCTGGCCGATACGCCGTGGCGGATGCAGGTCGAAGGCCCGCTGACGTTCGGCATGGGGGTCGGCAAAACCGTTCCAGTAATCGACGTTCAGTTGGGTCTCGATGTAGCCCGGGGCGATGGCGTTGACCCGAATGCCCTTCGGTGCGTACTCGATGCCCAAGGAGCGGGTCAGTCCCAGCAAGCCATGCTTGGCCACCGGGTACGGGAAGCAGCCGGGAATGATGTGAGTGGAATGGGTGGAGGCAATATTGATGATGCTGCCGATGCCCTGCTCGATCATCTGCGGCAGCACGGCTTTGCAGCCATACCAGGCGCCGTCCAGATCGATGGCGAAGCAGCGACGCCAATCTTCCTCGGTCATTTCCAGCGGATCGCGGAACACGTTGACCCCGGCGCAGTTGACCAGCACATCGATCCGGCCGTGAAGCTCAATGGCCAATCTGGCCATGGCGTGCAGGTCTTGCTGGCGCGACACGTCGGCCTTGATTGCCACGACATCCGCGCCTTGTTCACGCCAGTGCGCCGCGACTTTTTCGACTTTCTCGCCCTGGATATCGCTGATGATCAGCCTGGCCTGCTGAGAGGCGAAGGTCGCGACAATCGCTTCGCCAATACCCTGAGCGGCACCGGTCAACAGCACCACCTTGTTTTTCAGGCGCTCACCCTTGGGCGGTTCGGGCACCGGAGGCAAGGAAAGAGGTTCAGCCATGGATCAACACTCCTGTTTGAAGGCACGACGAAAACCGGACATCTGTCGATGTCCGGTCAGAAAGCTGTTGGGACCAGGCAGGCGCGAAAACGCCCGGGCGCCGAGGCGGCCTGAAGCACTGACTCCGTACGGGAGTGCGGTGGAATATCGCTGCATCACTTCACCTGTTTTGTTTTTTTAAGTGTGAGTGCGTGTAACTGATGGGGCCGACTATAAACCCGACCACCAAATAATCTCAATATATAATTTTACATCCCATACTTTGGGATTTACCCAGCAAATCGCTGACAGGGTTTTCCGGGCACATCCACTCGAATCGATAATAGCGCGCCGTCCAACGGATGATTGAGCGGGCTTGCGGCGCTGGTGATGTACAGGGTTTTGAAGTCTTCGCCACCGAACACGCAACTGGTGGGACGGCTGACCGGCAGTTCGATCACCCGATCCACATAACCGTCCGGGTTCAGCCTTAGCAGACAACTGCCATCCCAACGGGCATTCCAGATATAGCCCTCGGCATCCATCGCCGAGCCGTCGGGGCCGCCACGTTTGTGGGGGCCAAACCAGACATAGGCAGTGTCCAGGTTGCCGTCGGTATGGATGAAATGCCGGTAAAGCGTGCTGTCGAGGCTGTCGGCGAAATACAGGGTGGTGCCGTCGTCGCTCCACAACAACGTGTTGGGAATGCCTAATCCTCGAAGCAGCGGCGTGACCCGAGCATCGCGGTCGATGCGAAACAGGCCACCGGAGCGGCGCACGACGGGCAAATCTTCGCCCTGCTCACCGATGTTGTTTTGCATGGTGCCCAGCCAGAGCCGGCCCTGGGCATCGCAGCGGGCTTCGTTGGGGCGATTGCCGGGTTGCGGATCGGCGACGCAGAACAAGCTCAGCCGAGGTTCCAGGCCTGGAGAATCCAGATCCAGCCGATAAACCCCACTGCTCAATGTCACCAGGGCATCGCCGCTTTCGCAGGGGATGAACGCGGACACGTGTTCCGGCATCTGCCAGATTTCCACGTTGGCGCCGATCAGCCGGAGCGCTTGTTTACCGGCGATATCTACCCAATACAGCGCCTGGGTCGGTGCATCCCAAAACGGGCCTTCGCCGAGTTGCGCACGGTGTCCGGTAACCGCAGTCCACGTCATGAAACCTCCTTTTTAATGCTTTTATGTGGGAGCGGGCTTGCTCGCGAAGAGGCCGTGACATTCACCATCTCTGTCGCCTGAGACATCGCCTTCGCGAGCAAGCCCGCTCCCACAAGGGTTCTTATTGTTAGCTGGCCTTCTTGTCAGCCATGACTTGCGGGTAGAAGCGTTTGATCGCCAAGTCTGCGTTATCGATCAGGGTCATGCAGGCCCACACACCCCGCGCGGCATCCCGGGCGGCGATGGCGTCGGCCATGTCTTTGTGGATTGGCAAGGTTCGGCGCAGTTCGTCCGGGTCAGCGGCAGACACTTCGAAAGACACGGCCAGCAACGCGCCGAGGGCCGGGACCATTTGTTCGATGAATTGATTGTGGCTGGCGGCGAGGATGCACTCGTGGAAGAACTGGTCGGCGCGGTTGTAATCGATGCCGCTGTCCACCGCCCGTTCCAGCGCGTTATAGGCCTGGAGTACGGCTTGCACTTGTTCCACCGTCGCCCGCTCGCAGGCCCAGCGCACCGCCATGGGTTCGATGGTGCGGCGCAGGTCGAGCAAATCGTCGACGAAGTTTTCCGGTAAGCCGCTGCGCGACAGCCAGCCGACGACTTGCGGATCGAAGAGGTTCCAGCGCCGCACCGGCAATACGCGTGTGCCGACCTTTGGCCCGACTTCGAGCATGCCTTTGGCCACCAGGGTTTTGATGGCTTCGCGGATAACCGTACGACTGACACCGAGCTGCTCGCCCAGGTCGGCTTCGACCTTGATGGTTTCGCCGGGCTTTACCTGGCCGGCAGCAATCCAGCACCCCAGCCAATCGACCGTCGACGCATGAAAACTGCTGGACATGGGCACCTCGTCGACCGGTGATAAAAAGAAACGACACAAAGCCGTTCGCGATGGGTGTCCACGCTAATCATCATATGATTGGGTGTCAATTGGATTTTCAGATGCCTCGCCATACGGACACGGCTGTTCGTCCGAATCCTGCTCGAAGCGCTTTGATCCCATCCACTTTGTAAACTACGGTTAGCCGCAGCAGATCGGGCAGTCAGCGGTCTGTTCTCCTTCAAATCCGCTATCGATAGGTATGAACATGGACATGGATGCGTCTACGAAATACCCCATTGTGTTGGTTCACGGCCTTTTCGGCTTCGATAAAATCGCCGGTTACCCCTACTTCTTCGAAATCGAGGAAGCCCTGGAACGCGCCGGTGCTCAGGTGTTTGCGGTCAATATTCCAGCCGTCAACGGCAATGAGGAACGCGGTGAAAAACTGCTCGAGCATGTCAACCGCATTTTGCTGGAAACCGGAGCTGCCAAGGTCAATCTGATCGGCCATAGCCAAGGCCCTCTGGCCGCACGCTACGTAGCAGCGCTGCACCCGGAAAAGGTCGCGTCGGTCACGTCTGTCAGTTGCCCCAATCATGGCTCCGAGATTGCCGACCAATTGCATAAGGCGCTGACGCCCGGAGAGTTGCCCGAAGCGTTTGTACTGGCCCTGTTTGGCGCGGTCGGCACCTTCATTTCGTTGATCAGCGGCCATCCGGAAAACCCGATTGATGCTGAAGCGGCATTCGAATCGCTGACCAGCGCGGGATTGGCTGCCTTCAATCGCAAGTACCCGCAAGGGGTGCCAAAGGTTTGGGGCGGCGAAGGCAACGAAATTGAAAACGGCGTGTATTACTACTCCTGGAGCGGGATCGTGCAGAACTTCCAAAGCCTGCAACCACTCGACCCGAGTCATTTGAATACTGTCGTGCTGTCGAAGTTATTTTATAAAGAGAAGCGTGCCAATGATGGGCTGGTCGGCCGCTACAGCTCGCATCTGGGCAAAGTGATTCGCTCGGATTACCCGATGGACCACTTTGACGCCGTCAACCAAATGGCCGGGATCACCAGTTGGAATGTGAGCCCGGTGAGGCTCTACCTGGAACATGCTGAGCGACTCAAGAGCAAAGGTTTGTAAGCCAAAAAAAAAACGGCCCGTTGCAATAACGGGCCGTTTCGTTGCCAACGCTCAATCGACTATGGCTCAAGCCCGATCGGGAAGAATTCGCCGCCGCTCCACACGCCCAGCCAACGCTGCCCGTCGATTTCACGACTCACCGCCAGCTCCACCAGTTGGTAGAACACATTGCGGTGAATCAGCGCTTCAAGGTTGGTGCGTACATGCACGTACGGCGCGGGTTCCTGAGTCACCGGATCGATCACCACGCGCATAGGGTGCTCGGCGCCGGCATCGGCCGTTTCATCGACGTTGGTGGTAAAGCGCAAGACCTGAGCTTCGCCCTCGCCTTCGACCTCCACGGCAATCGCCACGAACGGCGCATCGTCGACCTTGATGCCAACTTTTTCGACCGGGGTAATCAGAAAATAATCATCACCGTCGCGGCGAATGATGGTGGAGAACAGCTTGACCATCGGCTTGCGCCCGATCGGCGTACCCAGGTAATACCAGGTGCCATCGCGGGCGATGCGCATGTCGATGTCGCCGCAGAAGTCGGGGTTCCACAAGTGGACCGGCGGCAAGCCTTTGGTTTTGGGGATTTGCCCCAACAGATCGTTGGCTTTTTGCGGGCCACTCATGGCGTTCTCCTTTGAATTACTGGTCGCTGAGCCCCAGCAGGCTACGAGCGTATTGCTCCAGCGGCGGGCCCAGCAGGTCTTCTGGCTTGTTGTCGTGGAACGTCAGTAAACCGCCACGACTCTTGATACGTGCAGTATCAATCAAATACTGGGTGCTGGTCTCGATCAACATGATTTGAATCACGCCGTTGTCGATTCCGAGGCGATCCACGTGTTCCTGGTCGAGCCATTCGTCCGAGTTGCCGATGCGGTCGTCGGCTTTGGCGAAACGCGTGTAGAGCAGGTAATGGGCGCCGGCGGCACGGGCTTCGCCCATGGCAGCGTCGAGGCCTTCCGGCGCGTGGGCGCGGCGGACCATCGGGAAATATTCGATAAAGCCGTTGAAGGCCTCTTCAGCCACCACGTTAGGTCGCGGGTAGGCATTGCCCGGCGGCACGAAGGCACCCTGGGCGATGTAGATGAACGAGTCCGGCTGAATGCGGAAGTTATTCACACGACGGCTGTCGCTGTGGTCCAGCAGGCCCGCGTCGCTCATGTGGTAGCGAGTCCCTTCGGCCATATCGCTGACATTCATGCAGCCACCAAGCGCCAAAACGGCCAGCAGCAAAACCAGGCTACGCATCCTACCCTCCAGAGGCCGGTGACGGAAAACCGGCGAATGGCCATGGGATGCAGCTTCCGCGCCAGCTAAGACCCTGAACATTTCCAGACTGAGAATACAGACCTGTGGCGAGGGAGCTTGCTCCCGTTCGGCGGCGTAGCCGTCGTAGAGCGATGAATGCGCTAATTCTGACGAAACGGGTTTTTTTTGGGGGGCCGCTTCGCGACCCAGCGGGAGCAAGCTCCCTCGCCACAGCAAGCCCCCTTCACCACAGGGCCCGATCAGCCGCCAATAATCTTCATGATGGTAGCGCCACCGGAGAACGCCACTTCCTGCTTGTCGCCCAAGGCTTTGACCAGCAGTCGCTGCAACGCCGGCAGCGCCTGGTGACGAGGCTTGTCCAACAAATCGCCGACATAGTGACGATTGCTCGACGACAGGCAGCCATGCAGCCAACCAGTGGACGACAAGCGTAGACGCGAACAGGTGCGGCAAAACGGAACGCTTTCGTTGGCAATCACGCCGAAGTGGCCCAGCCCCGGAATCTGGTAACGCACCGCCGTGGCATCGACCGGCGCATCGGCCTGAAGGTACTCGTAGCGTTCGCCGATCAGGCTCAGCAACTGTTGAAGGCTGACGAACTGCTGCAGGAAGGCGTTGGAGTCGCTGGCCAGATGGCCCATGCGCATCAACTCGATGAAGCGCAACTCGTAGCCGCGCTCCAGGCAGTAAGCGAGCAGCGGCATCACCTGATCAAGGTTCTGCCCGCGCAGCGGCACCATATTGACCTTGATCTTCATGCCGGCCGCGGCGGCCTGGTCCATACCGTCGAGAACGGTCGCCAGATCACCGCCGCGCGCAATACCGCGAAAAGCGCTGGCATCCAGGGTATCGAGGGAAACGTTGATGCGCCGAATGCCGGCATCCACCAGCAGTGGCAGCTTCTTCGCCAGCAACTGACCATTGGTGGTCAGGCTGATGTCCGCCAGGCCCATCTGACCGACGGCGGTCATGAAGGCTTCGAGTTTGGGGCTGACCAGTGGTTCACCACCGGTAATGCGCAAACGCTCGATGCCCGCGGCCTCGATCAGGTAGGCCACGCCGCGTGCCATGGCCTCCGCCGACAACTCATCCTGCGCAGCCACCAGCCGCTTGCCGTTGGGCACGCAGTAGGTACAAGCGTAGTTGCAGGCTGAGGTCAGACTGATCCGCAAATTGCGAAAACGCCTGCCTTGACGGTCAACGATCATGGATCACTCCGGCGAAAGAAGATTCGAACGCGCAAAACTTGACTCACAAATCAAGTTTTAGCAAGCCCTATGCCTGAGTATATTCCTGCGGTACTGCGCCATGTAGCTAAATCATGGCGCAACAAGGCAACTGACGGGTTCAGTTGCTCGGCGTGTCGGTATCGCGCTTGCGCTTGTTGCCCATGCGCACGCCGATGTCCATCAGGAACTGGAAGAAACCTTCCTGATCTTCCAGAACATTGCTCCAGAACGGCGAGTGATACAGCGCCACCGCGCCATGTACCAGAGCCCAGGCCGCGCAGTAATGGAAGTAAGGCGGCACGTCTTCGAGCTTGCCTTCGCTGATCCGGCCCTTGATCAGCAGGGTCAGGCGTTCGAAGTTCGAGGCGCGGATCTTGTGCAGTTCCTCGACCATCTCCGGCACCTGGTTGCCCTTGACCACCTTTTCTTCCAGGCGATCGAACAACCGATAGCGTTGCGGGTCGCGCATGCGGAATTCGAAATAGGCCCGGGACAGGGCTTCCTTGTCCTTATCGACATCGGCCGAATGCAACAGCTCGTTCAAATCGCGCTCGTAATCGAGCATCAGGCGCAGATAGATCTCCGCCTTGGATTTGAAGTGCTTGTAGATCGTGCCTTTGCCGATACCGACGGCATCAGCAATCATCTCGACGGTGACACTGTCTTCACCTTGGTCGAGGAACAGCTTGAGCGCGGTATCGAGAATTTCTTGCTCGCGGCGACGAAACTCACGGACCTTACGAGGTTCTTTATGCATAAGAAAAGGTCTGTAGGGGTCAAAATTCGAAGCCGCGTATTATGCCTAACTTACGCCAAAATGCACGGATCATCCGACCATATATGTGTTTCTTGATGAATTCGCGCCACCTCGAGGGTTGATGAGAACTCAACCGAAGCGCGCGTATTCCAAATTTGTTTAAAAACCCGACCAGCTAAACTGGACTCGGCGCAATACTGATCAATACTTCAACTGTCGGCGAGGCATCTCCCCCAAGTGTCGCGCCGATGAAGGTACCAACGGATTGCGTGCCTTTGTTTTACTCCTAATGGTCTTAACCCGGATTCCCCCCCCAGAACCCGGGTTTTTTTTGCCTGTGATTCAGCAGCCAAAGCCCCGAAGGCTGCGATCTTTTCTAACGTTACACCGGCGCCCTGACATGCGCCAACGGGAACAAACGCTTGAAATTCTCGGTGGTTTGCTCGGCAAATCGCTCGTAGGACTCACCTCGCAACATGGCCAGAAATTCCGCTACCTCACGCACGTATTGCGGCAGGTTCGGTTTGCCGCGATAAGGGATCGGCGCCAGGTACGGCGAATCGGTCTCCACCAGCAAACGGTCAGCCGGTACCTTGCTGGCCACATCCCGCAGGGCATCGGCATTGCGAAAAGTGACAATACCGGACAAGGAAATGTAATACCCCATGTCCAGCGCAGCCTTGGCCATTTCCCAGTCTTCGGTGAAGCAATGCAGCACACCCGCCTGAGGCAGTGCCGCTTCGCGCAGCAGTTCAAGGGTATCGGCCCGCGCGCCACGGGTATGGATGATCACCGGTTTGCCGGTCTGCCCCGCTGCTTGCAGGTGCAGACGGAACGACTCCTGCTGCAACGCTGCCGCTTCCGGCTCGTAGTGATAATCCAGGCCGGTTTCACCGATTGCCACCACCCGCGGATGATTGAGTTCGTGCAACAGCCAGTCCAGCGCCGGTGCGGCACCCGGCTGCACATCGAGTGGATGCACGCCGACCGAACAGTCGACATCGTCGTAACGTTCGGCCAGCGCTTTGACGTCGGCGGCGTTATCGGCGCTGACGCCAATGCACAGGAAGTGCCCTACCCCGCGCGCACGGGCCGCATCGAGCGCGGCATCCAGGGAGCCGTCGTGGGCGGTGAGGTCGAGGCGATCAAGGTGACAATGGGAATCTACGAGCATAAAAGGGCTGCAACTTACATCGTATGAGTGGGACGGTCGGACTTCAGGGCTCCGGCCAGATGGGTTTCGATTCGACTGCGCGCGGTGTTGTCGCCTTCGTTGAATTGCACGCCAACCCCGGCGGCACGGTTGCCCTGGGCGCCTTTGGGAGTGATCCAGGTGACCTTGCCGGCGACCGGAATTTTTTCCGGTTCGTCCATCAGGTGCAGCAACATGAAGACCTCATCGCCCAACTTGTAGCTTTTGTTGGTCGGGATAAACAGGCCACCGTTCTTGATGAACGGCATGTAGGCCGCGTAGAGCACGGCCCTGTCTTTGATGGTCAAGGACAAAATGCCATTGCGCGGCCCCGGACTGATGGGTTCGTTCATGTTGACCTCCACTGTCTGATGATCAGAGTCTAGTGTCAGACGGTCACTTCTGGGTAGGCAAGGATACCCATTGCACTAACAGCGCCTCCAGCAACAATGCCGGATTGAGGTTGGCTTTGCTCATCACTTTCTGGCGCTGGGCGAGGATCCAGTCCTGGATATTCAGGACCTTGTCCTGAGCGGATTTCTGCGCCAGGTATTGAATCACTTTGCGCATGTCCGCCAACCCCAGCCCTGCTTCATCCTGAGTCAATTGATAACGCAGGATCAGGCTCGACCAGTCGCAGAACCAGTCGAACAGCAGCAACATGGGAATGGTTTTCCACTCCTCGGCCAACTGGGTCGGCGATTGCTGGTGCTTGAGCAACTTCTTCACGCCCTCGACCACCAGAGCCCGCTGCTCGCGCACGCCTTGGGCCTGCAATTTGACCGCGGCCAATGGCGAACCGGCGGCGAGGGTAAGCAGCTCGACGCGCTCTTCTTGCGCACAATCCGGCAAAGCGCTGGCCAACCAGGCCAGACTCATGGCTTCGCTTGGCAATGGACAGGCTTGCTGCACGCAACGGCTCTTGATGGTTGGCAGCAGACGGCTGGTCTGGTGGCTGACCAACAGCAAAACAGTATCGCCGGACGGCTCTTCAAGGCTTTTCAGCAAGGCGTTGGCGGCGTTGATGTTCATCGACTCGACTGGCTCGATCAGCACCACTTTGCGCCCGCCCATCTGCGCGGTCTGAACCACGAAGCTGACCAGATCACGCACCTGATCAACCTTGATCGCCTTGTCTGCTTCTTCCGGCTCCAAAATGTAGTTGTCGGGGTGACTGCCAGCCTTCAGCAGCAGACAGGATTTGCACTCACCGCAGGCGTCTTGGGCGGTCGGGCGCTGACACAACAAATGGGCCATCAGACGCTCGGCCAGCGCGCGCTTGCCGATCCCGGCCGGGCCATGCAGCAAATAGGCATGGGCGTGCTGGGCACGGCCGGCCAATTGCTGCCAGAGACTGTCCTGCCACGGATAGGCTTCAGCCACGGGTCAGCTCCAGCAGACGTGGCAACAAGGCATCCAGAGACTGCTGAACCTGTGCCAACGGCTGAGCGGCATCCACCAGCACATAACGCGCAGGATCCGCTTTGGCACGCTCAAGGAAGGCAGTGCGCACTGCATCGAAAAACGCTCGGCCTTCGAGCTCGAAGCGGTCCAGCCGACCGCGGGCGCTGGCGCGAGCCAGGCCCACTTCTACCGGCAGATCGAAAATCAGCGTCAAGTCCGGGCGCAAATCGCCCTGGACGAATGTTTCGAGGGTCGCAATGCGCTCCAGCGACAAACCGCGACCACCGCCCTGATAGGCATAAGTCGAATCGGTAAAGCGATCGCACAGGACTACCGCGCCACGGGCCAGCGCCGGACGGATCACCTCGGCCAGATGCTGGGCTCGCGCGGCGAACACCAAGAGCAGCTCGGTGTCGGGGTTCATGACCTCATCGACCGGGGCCAACAGCACGTCGCGAATCCGCTCAGCCAGGGGCGTGCCGCCGGGCTCCCGGGTCAACACCACCTCGATCCCGGCAGCGCGCAGACGCTCGGCCAGGTATTCGCGATTGGTGCTCTTGCCAGCACCTTCCGGGCCTTCCAGGGTAATAAACAAGCCAGTCACAGGCAGTCCTTAGTCAGAGTCATTGCGGGCTTTGCGGCGCAGGTGCATCCGCTTCGGGTGCTGGCGCAGATTCTTGTGCGTGATCTTGTACGGGATCTTGCACAGAGTCTTGCGGCGCTACTGGCGGCATTTCTTCGGGCGCCGTATTGGGCGAAGCCGCCGGGATTGGCGCCTGGGCATCCTCCGTCGACGGCGTAACAGACGGCGCAGGGCTGGACCGGTAATCGGCACGTCGATTGATCTGGAACTCCCGCACCGCATTGTTGTGAGCGTCCAGATCATCGGAGAACACGTGGCTGCCATCACCACGCGCGACAAAATACAGGCTGTTGCCGTCCGCCGGATTCAGCGCCGCATGGATCGCTTCGCGGCCCACCATCGCAATCGGCGTCGGCGGCAGGCCAGCAATCATGTAAGTGTTATACGGCGTCGGCTCCTTGAGATGAGCACGGGTCAACTTGCCATTGTAACGATCACCCAGACCGTAAATCACGGTCGGATCGGTCTGCAACAGCATGCCCATCTCCATGCGCCGCACGAACACGCCGGCGATCTGCCTACGCTCTTGCGGCACACCGGTTTCCTTTTCCACCAGCGAGGCCATGATCAGCGCCTGATAGGGCTCGGTGTAAGGGACGTCGGCAGCGCGCTGGTTCCATTCCTTGAGGAGGACCTCATCGAGGCGGTCGTAAGCTTTCTTGAGCAGATCGGCGTCGGTCATGCCCCGCACGAAACGATAGGTGTCGGGGAAGAATCGTCCTTCGGGGAAAATCCCGCTGTGCCCGAGTTTGTCCATCACTTGGCTGTCGCTCAGACCGTTCAGGGTCTGTTCGAGTTTTTCATCCTTGGCCAGTGCTGCGCGAACCTGATGGAAATTCCAGCCTTCGACCAGCGTCAGACTGTACTGCACCATTTCTCCGCGCTTCCACAGGTCGATCAGCCCATTGACTGTCATACCCGGCACCATACGGTATTCACCGCTGTGCAATGGTTGCCCTGCCAGATTAAAGCGCCAATACACGCGCAGCCAGAAAGCGTCTTTGATGACGCCATCGGCTTCGAGTCGAAGGAAGGTGCGGTTTGGCGTAGTGCCTTTGGGCACTTCCAGCAGCTCTTCCTGGGCGATGTTCAGCGGCTGTTCCAGCGCCGAATCGATTTTCCAGGCGCAAGCGCCGGCCAACAGCCCCGCCAGAACCAATCCGGTTTCCAGCAGCAGCAAGAATTTACGTCTCACGAATCAAGCATCCAGTAGCGCACGGGCAATGGTTTGGAGTTTACGGGTGAGCGGCCCAACCGGCCAGCTCAGTGCGGCATAGGCGCGCACCGGCCAAACGCCATACACGCTGTTGCAGACAAAGACCTCGTCAGCCCATTGCAGCTGCTCGAGGGTGATATCGGTGATTTGCGTGGGAATCCCCAATGACTTGGCTTGAAACAATAATTCGGCACGCATCACGCCCGCCACGCCACAGCGTTTGAGATTGGCGGTCACCAGCACGCCATCGCGCACCAGGAACAGATTACTGAACACGCCTTCGATCACCCGCCCGACCTGATCCAGCATTAAGCCTTCGGCATGCTCGGTGTCCTGCCATTCGGAACGGGCAATGACCTGCTCCAGACGATTCAAATGCTTGAGGCCGGCGAGCAATGGTTGTTTGGAAAGCCGTGTCGCACACGGAAACAGGCGAACGCCCTGCTCCGCATGAATAGCCGGATAAGTTGCAGGAGGATTGCCTTGCAGAATACGTCGAGCCTGAGCCGAGGGATCGGCGGCATAACCGCGCAGGCTGTCGCCGCGGGTGAGGATGAGTTTGAGCACGCCCTCGCCCAGCGCGGCGGCATAGGCCAGCAGCTCCGCGCGGATCAGTTGATGATCGGCGGCAATCGCCAGGCGCGAACACCCCTCCGCCAGACGCGACAGATGTCGATCCAGCAACAGCGGCTGCCCGCCCTTGACCGCAATGGTCTCGAACAGACCATCACCGTAAGCCAGGCCGCGATCCTTCAGCGACAAAGCGTCAGCCGGTTGACCGTCGACCCAGCTGTCCATCAGTCAGCGAACCGGCGGAACACCAGCGAGCCATTGGTACCGCCAAATCCGAAGGAGTTGGACAGCACCACGTCGATATCCATGCCACGCGCGGTGTGGGGTACGAAGTCGAGGTCGCAGCCTTCGTCCGGCTCATCGAGGTTGATGGTCGGCGGTGCTACTTGGCTGTTGATTGCCAGCACGCTGAAAATCGCCTCGACCGCGCCCGCCGCACCCAACAGGTGACCGGTCATGGACTTGGTCGAACTGACCGCCAGCTTGTAGGCGTGATCACCGAACACGGATTTGATCGCACAGGCTTCGGCGAGGTCGCCCGCCGAGGTCGAGGTGCCGTGGGCGTTGATGTACTGAACCTGATCGCTGTTGATCTTCGCATCGCGCAAGGCATTGGTGATGCAACGCGCAGCACCCGCGCCATCGGCCGGTGGCGAGGTCATGTGGTAAGCATCGCCACTGGTGCCGAAGCCGATCAGCTCGGCGTAGATGGTCGCGCCACGGGCCTTTGCGTGCTCCAGTTCTTCGAGCACCAGTGCGCCGGCACCGTCGGACAGCACGAAGCCATCACGGCCTTTGTCCCATGGACGGCTGGCGCGGGTCGGCTCGTCGTTGCGGGTCGACAGTGCGCGGGAGGCACCGAAGCCGCCCATGCCCAGACCACACGCGGCCATCTCGGCACCACCGGCAATCATCACGTCGGCTTCGTCGTACATGATGTTGCGTGCCGCCATGCCGATGCAGTGCGTACCGGTGGTACACGCCGTGGCAATGGCGTAGTTAGGTCCCTGTGCGCCCAAGTGGATGGACAGGAAACCGGAAATCATATTGATGATCGAGCCAGGCACGAAAAACGGAGAGATCCGTCGTGGGCCGGAATCATGCAGCGTACGGCTGGTTTCTTCGATATTGGTCAGACCGCCAATACCCGAGCCCATGGCCACGCCAATCCGCTCGCGGTTAGCGTCGGTGACCTCAAGACCTGCGTTACGCACGGCTTGAAAACCTGCAGCCAGACCGTATTGAATGAACAGGTCGAGTTTGCGAGCTTCCTTGACCGACAGGTATTCCTCGACATTGAAGCCCTTTACCGAGCCGCCAAAACGGGTGGAATAGGCAGAAAGGTCGGTGTGTTCGATCAGACCAATGCCACTGCGGCCAGCCAGAATGCCCTGCCAGCTGCTCGGCACATCCGTGCCCAGTGGCGACAACATACCCATACCGGTGACTACGACGCGTCTACGCGACACAGCACTCTCCTTTTTCAAATGACGACTTTGCATCAGGCCTAAAGAAAAAACCGCACGCCATGATGGCAGTGCGGTTTTTCCATGACAGCGAGCGACGACTAAAAACTATTACGCCTGGTGGCTGGTAACGTAGTCGATTGCTGCTTGTACAGTAGTGATCTTCTCAGCTTCTTCGTCAGGGATTTCGGTCTCGAATTCCTCTTCCAGAGCCATCACCAGCTCAACAGTGTCAAGGGAGTCGGCACCCAGGTCTTCAACGAAGGAAGCAGTGTTGACCACTTCTTCTTCTTTAACGCCCAGTTGCTCAGCAACGATTTTCTTGACGCGCTCTTCGATGGTGCTCATACCTTGTTTTCACTCCTAATGGACAAATTCAGGCAGCTGGCCGGTGGGTAAGTGTATAGAAAGACTTTTCAGTTTTTCAACTGAAAGCTTCACTCCTCAAACCCGGCGACCCTCTGTCTATAAATAGATTGCAGCTTTATAACGGATTTTAGACAGCTCGTATGACATTTTTTTGAAGCAATCCGTCACATTTAACTCATGTACATCCCGCCGTTCACCGGGATTGTAGCCCCAGTAACGTAAGCCGCACCGTCAGATGCAAGAAAAGCGACCACAGACGCGATCTCTTGAGCTTGCCCCAGACGACCCAGCGGAATCTGCGTCTGCAAGGCTTCACGCTGCGCCTCGGGCAGTTCACGGGTCATATCGGTGTCGATGAACCCTGGGGCCACCGAGTTTACCGTAATCGAACGCGAACCGACTTCACGCGCCAGTGCACGGCTGAAACCTTCCAGACCGGCCTTGGCGGCAGCGTAGTTTACTTGGCCTGCGTTGCCCATGGCACCCACAACCGAACCAATACTGATAATTCGTCCCCAACGGGCTTTGGTCATGCCGCGCAAAACGCCCTTGGACAGGCGGAACAGACTGTTCAGATTGGTATCGACGACGTCATGCCATTCGTCATCTTTCATGCGCATCATCAGATTATCGCGGGTGATACCGGCATTATTGACCAGGATCGCCGGCGCACCGAATTGCGCCTGGATGCTCGCCAGCACGGCCGCTACGGACTCGTCGCTGGTGACATTGAGTTCCAGGCCAGTACCCTGAATACCATTTTCTTTCAGGGTCGCAGCGATACGCTCGGCCCCCGAAGCGGAAGTCGCGGTGCCAATGACAATGGCACCCTGACGACCCAATTCCAGAGCGATAGCCTGGCCGATACCACGGCTGGCACCGGTGACCAATGCAACTTTACCTTGCAGACTCATGCAAGCTTCTCCTTGTTCAGGCCAGCGCTGCGCGGGCGGCAGCGAAAGCGTCTGGGGTATTGAGATTAGAGGTCGACACGCCTTCGGCGCAACGTTTGTTCAACCCGGCCAGCACTTTGCCAGGCCCGCACTCAACCAGTTCGGTCGCACCCTTGGCCGCCAGCGCCTGGACCGACTCGACCCAGCGTACAGGCTTGTAGAGCTGTTCAAGCAGATCACGCTTGAGGGTTTCCAGATCCGCCGGCACGTTGGCGCTGACGTTCTGTACCACAGGGATCTGCGGCGCCTGCCAGTCGATCGCTGCAATCGATTCGGCGAACCGCTCGGCGGCTGGGCGCATCAATTCGCAGTGGGACGGCACGCTGACCGGCAATGGCATGGCGCGCTTGGCGCCGCGTGCCTTGCAGCCCTCGATGGCGCGCTCGACCGCCGCCTTGGCACCGGCGATCACTACCTGACCCGGGGAGTTGAAATTGACCGCGCTAACCACTTCGCCCTGCGCCGCTTCGGCACAGGCTGCCAGCACGTCAGCATCGTCCAGACCGAGAATGGCAGCCATGCCGCCCTGCCCGGCCGGAACGGCTTCCTGCATCAACTGACCGCGACGTTCTACCAGTTTCACTGCGTCGCCCAGGCTCAGACTGCCTGCAGCCACCAGGGCGCTGTATTCGCCCAGGCTGTGACCGGCAACGTAAGCCGGACGCGCGCCGCCTTCAGCCAGCCACAGGCGCCACAAGGCGATCGAGGCGGTCAGAATGGCCGGCTGGGTTTTATCGGTTTGATTGAGTTGTTCTTCCGGCCCTTGCTGGGTCAGTGCCCACAGGTCGTAACCCAGAGCATCGGAAGCTTCTTTGAATGTTTCGAGGACCACCGGATGTTGCGCGCCCAACTCGGCCAACATGCCGAGGGACTGCGAACCCTGTCCTGGAAAGACGAATGCGAGGGAAGCAGACATGTAACAAGCCCCTAATGATCTTGTCGTCGGAGAATGACGTCCCGTTTCTGGAACGCAAGAAACTCACAGTTGGATGGCCCATTGAACTGAGCGGTCACATTTAAGCATTGTCCGACGAAAACGCCTAAGGCAACAAATCTTCCAGGCGCCCATGAAGCCGCTCAGGCAGGTTTTCCTGGATCTCGATCAGCGCTCGCTGTATCGCACTTTGAAAACCCTGCACCCCCGCCGAACCGTGGCTTTTCACGACAATTCCCTGCAAACCGAGGAAACTTGCGCCGTTATGTCGCGCCGGCGCCAGCTCAGCCTGCAAGCGTTTCATCAGCGGCAGCGCCAGCGCACCCACCACTTTGGACGCGAAATTTTTCTTGAATAACGCCTCGATGCGCCCGGCAATCATGGTCGCCAGGCCTTCGCTGGACTTGAGCAGGATATTGCCGACAAAGCCGTCACACACCACCACATCCGCCTCGCCACGGTACAAACCGTCACCTTCGACAAACCCGATGTAGTTGATGCCACGAGCACTCTGCAACAAGGTGGCTGCCAGCTTGACCTGCTGATTGCCCTTGATGTCTTCGGTGCCGATGTTCAGCAGTGCGACCCTCGGGCGAACGACACCCAGGGTTTCTGCCGCAACCGAGCCCATCACTGCAAACTGCAATAAGTGCTCGGCAGTGCAATCGACATTGGCACCCAGATCAAGCAACTGGCAGTAGCCCTTCTGCGTTGGAATGGCCGCGATCATTGCCGGCCGATCAATGCCCGGCAAGGTCTTGAGCACAAAACGCGACAACGCCATCAGCGCACCGGTATTGCCGGCACTGACGCAGGCCTGGACCTTGCCGTCTCGCAGCAACTCCAGCGCCACGCGCATCGACGAATCGGGTTTGCCGCGCAAGGCCTGGGCAGGCTTTTCGTCCATGGTGATGACTTCGGACGCTGGCACAATCGACAGGCGCGCGCGATCCACAGCCGATTGGCTGGCGAGCAGTTCTTCAAGAAGGGAGGGTTGACCGACGAGGGTCAGGTGCAGCGAGGGTGTAGCAGACAGGCAAGCAAGGCTGGCCTGAACAATGCTGCGGGGACCGAAGTCCCCGCCCATTGCGTCAATCGCGATGACTTGAGCGGACAAGTGATTACTCGTCAGCGCCCTTGTCGATCACTTTACGGCCACGGTATACGCCTTCTGGCGATACGTGGTGACGCAGGTGAACTTCACCGGTGGTTTTTTCTACAGACAGGGTGCTAGCCTCGAGAGCGTCGTGCGAACGACGCATGTCACGGGCAGAGCGGGATTTTTTGTTCTGCTGAACAGCCATAATTGATTAACTCCTAAACGTTTGGGTCACGCTTTAACTGCGCCAATACACTGAACGGGTTGGACCGCGTTACCTCGTCCTCGCTCGGTTCGGGCTCATCGAGACCCGCCGGCTGCTGGCATTCTTCCGGATGATGAGCAGGCACAATGGGCAAGGCGAGCAGAAGCTCCTCCTCGATCAGTGACTGCAGATCCAAAGGATCTTCGCCCAGTTCCAGCACGTCATAACCTTTCGGCAACGACTGGGTATTCGCACCCTCCTTCACCACAGCATAACTGCATTCGCTATGGATCGGCAGGGTGACCAGCTCAAGACAACGCTGGCAAACCATTTTGACTTCGGTGTCGATAAAGCTGTGAATTACCACAGATTTACGTTCATCTCGTTCAAAAACGAATTTAGCCTGCACCGTACCGACAGTATCGGAAAGCGGGTCGCAGAGTCTCTCCAAATCGGCCAGCAGCAGTTCACCTTGAAGGGTGGTGCCACGGTCAGCCAATTTGCGCGGGTCAACGTGAGGTGGAATCGGGTCATTCAACATAGGCGCAGCATTATAGGGATGCCCCCAGCCATGTCAAAGGAAATTCAGCCCTGCCCGTCACTTGAGCCTGCGCTAGAATTCGCCCCTGCCCTTTGGAGATGCGCATGCTGCCTTTATTACTCGCTTCAAGCTCGGCCTATCGCCGGCAATTGCTGGCCCGTTTGCAGTTGCCGTTCACGTGCAGCTCGCCGGATATCGACGAAAGTCATCGCCCGGGCGAGTCAGCCATCGAACTGGTAAAGCGCCTCGCCGAAGAAAAAGCCCGTGCACTGGCAGGCAGTCATCCAGCCCACCTGATCATCGGCTCGGATCAGGTCGCGGTACTCGGCGAGCGGATCATCGGCAAGCCCCACACCTTCGAAAAGGCCCGTGAACAACTGCTGGCATCCAGCGGCGCCAGCGTGACCTTCCTGACCGGCCTGGCACTGCTCAACAGCCAGACCGGCCACTGCCAGGTCGACTGCGTGCCTTTTACCGTACACATGCGCACGCTCGACGCAGCGCGCATCGAACGCTACCTGCGCGCTGAACAGCCCTATGACTGCGCTGGCAGCTTCAAGGCCGAAGGTTTGGGGGTAAGCCTGTTTCAAAGCACCGAAGGCCCTGACGCCACCAGCCTGATCGGCCTGCCGCTGATTCGCTTGGTGGACATGTTGCTGGCCGAAGGCGTGCAGATACCTTAAAGGTCAAAAGATCGCAGCCTCGTTTCACTCGACAGCTCCTACATTGAAATGCGTATTCCCTTGTAGGAGCTGTCGAGTGAAACGAGGCTGCGATCTTTTGACTGTAAAAAAACCGGCAAAAAGCCGGTTTTTTTATGCAGCAAGAAGATCAGCGCAACGACGGCCCCTGAAAGCCCATCCACATTGCCAAATGCTCAGCCACGCTGGCACCGAGCTTTTTCGAGAAGCGATCGAATGGCGATTCCTCAACAGTGAAATCCACCAGCTCTTTCTCACCGATCACATCACGGGCAACCGAACTGGCATTGCCCAGCCCATCGATCAAGCCCAGCGACAGGGCCTGCTCACCCGACCAGATCAGCCCGGAGAACAGCTCCGGATGCTCTTTATCCTTCAGGCGATCACCACGACCCTTCTTGACGCTATTGATGAACTGCTGATGGGTGGTATCGAGCACGCTCTGCCAGAATTGGATTTCCGCGGGCTTCTGCGGCTGGAACGGATCGAGGAACGATTTGTGCTCCCCAGAGGTGTAGGTACGACGCTCCACACCCAACTTTTCCATGGTCCCGACAAAACCGTAACCGGCCGCCGTCACACCGATGGAACCCACCAGGCTCGCCTTGTCGGCGTAGATCTGATCCGCGGCGCTAGCGATGTAATAGGCACCGGAAGCGCCCAGATCCGAGATCACCGCATAAACCTTGGTATCTGGATGCAGGCCGCGCAAACGACGGATCTCGTCGTAGACATAACCCGACTGCACCGGACTGCCGCCAGGGCTGTTGATCCGCAGAACCACACCCTTGACCTTCTTGTCCTCGAAGGCTGCACGCAGACTGCCGACGATATTATCGGCACTGGCCGGCTCTTTGTCGGCAATCATGCCCGTTATATCGATCAGCGCCGTGTAGCCAGAGCCGAGGCCCGCGCCTTTCTCCATGCCTATCAACGGCGATAAAAGGATCAACGCGCCGAGCAGGTACAAAAAAGTCAGCGACTTGAAGAATATCCCCCAGCGACGGGACCGGCGCTGTTCCTGCACACCAGCCAGCAAGGTTTTTTCCAGCAGCTTCCAGCTTTTCTCGTCACCGCTTTCCGCACTCGCCTTGGCGGGCGCTTTCCATTCGTCGGTCATGCCATGTACCCCAGCAAAAAAACCAATTAAACCCGCTGACTCAGCCAGGCGTGCAACTCTGAAAAACGATCAATGGCCAGTCTCGGCTCAAATAGCTTCAAGGCGTCGATCGATTGAGCACCATAGCTGACCGCCACCGAATCCATACCCGCATTGCGCGCCATCTGCAGGTCGAACGACGAATCGCCGACCATCAGCGCCTGCTCCGGACGAACCTCACAATGGGCGAGAATCTGCTCAAGCATCAGCGGATGGGGCTTGCTGGCGGTTTCATCAGCGGCACGGGTGATATCGAAATAATCTTCCCAACCGTGAGACTTCAGCACCCGATCCAGCCCACGACGAGCCTTGCCGGTCGCTACTGCCAGATGATACCCCTCGACACGAAACGCTTCGAGAGACTCGACAACGCCCTCAAACAGCGGGGAAGGCTCGGCCTCCGCCGCAATGTAGTGATCCGCATAGTGCTGACGGAATGCTATCAGCTCGGTGTCGCCAATCTCGGGGTACAGGGTGCGAATCGCTTCCGGCAAGCCCAGACCGATAATGCCCTTGACGGCAAAATCATCACGCAACTGAAAACCGGACCGCTCGGACGCGACATGCATCGCCTCGACAATCCGACCAATGGAGTCAGCCAACGTGCCGTCCCAATCGAAAATCAGCAGCTTGTAATCAGTAGGGTGCACTCAAGCGCTCCACGGTTTTGGCCCACATCTCGTCGACCGGCGCCTGCAACTTGAGCTCACCACCATCAGGCAGCGGCACCGTCAGCATGTAGGCGTGCAGAAACAGACGCTTGCCGCCGAGATCACGAATCTCTTTGCTGAAACCCTCATCGCCGTACTTGGTATCACCCGCGATGCAATGTCCCGCATGCAGAGTATGGACGCGAATCTGGTGAGTGCGACCCGTGATCGGCTTGGCCTCGACCATAGTGGCAAAGTCGCCAAAGCGACGCAGCACCTTGAACACGGTCACAGACTCCTTGCCTTCATCCTCGTCCACCTCGACCATACGCTCGCCGGAGCGCAGATTGCTCTTGCCCAGCGGCGCACGGACTTGCTTGATCGAGGCCGCCCAGTTGCCGCGCACCAGCGCCATATAGCGCTTATCGACGCCATCGCCGCGCAATGCCGTGTGCAAGTGGCGCAACATGCTGCGCTTTTTGGCAATCATCAGCAGGCCGGAGGTATCACGATCGAGACGATGAACCAGTTCGAGCTCCTTGCAATCGGGACGCAACTGACGAAAGGCTTCGATCACTCCGTAAGTCAGGCCGCTGCCGCCATGAACCGCAATGCCGCAAGGCTTGTTGACCACGATCAGCGCCTTGTCTTCGTAGACAATCGAGGCTTCAAGCCGCTGCAGCAGCCCTTGAGCCAAGGGCACGGGTTCGTCGCGCTCAGGCACGCGAACCGGCGGCACGCGCACGATATCGCCCGCCCGCAGCTTGTATTCGGGCTTGATCCGACCTTTGTTCACCCGCACTTCGCCCTTGCGCAAAATGCGGTAAATCAAGGTCTTGGGCACGCCTTTGAGCCGAGCGAGAAGGAAGTTATCAATACGTTGGCCGGCATATTCCGGCGAGACCTCCAGCAGTTGTACGGCTGGGGTCGAAGGGGCAGTAGTCGTCATGGTGCGGATGATAACAATTTTTTATGGAATTGAAGCACTTAATCATTGCTGCTATAGTCGCGAACGCCGCCAAAAGTGGCCTGGACAGCGGACTAACGGTCAAAAACCGGCCCTGACCAACGCAATTCACGAGGACGAGAGGCCGTCCTACGGGGCTTTCGCTACGTAACGGCAGAGTTTGCAGTTGTAACGAGCGCAGGTGACATAAGGCCTGAATCATGCCGCAAAGCAGAGTTTTCACTCGCCTTCCGAGCAAATATTCACGGCCAGTTCACAAAGTGCAGTCAGCTGCGAACGACCCCGAGCGAACGCTTCGGAAACACCGCCTAAATTAGCCATGATGCGTGACCTCCCCTTTCGGAGCTCACGGTAAATGCCAACCCGCTGCGGATTCTGCGCGCGGCAGCACCCGAATTATCAGGGATACGTGTAGGGTGGAGATGCACAACCGCTGGACTGTGTAGCAATAGGCTTTATCAAGACGCTTCATCTCGTCCACAGCCGCCGGTTGATTCCTCCTCCTGACTGAGTGCTTAAGTAGCCACAGCAAGCAGGACGCGTACGTCGCGACACCGGCCCAATTGGCCGGGGTTCGCTAGACACTGGAGTGGCCAACCACTCCTGACGCACCTGACACCGACCGTGAGAAGTCGTGTGTGCCGAACGCCGTTTCCGGCAGCCCGGAAACCGACGGTACTACATGAAAAGAATGCTGATTAACGCAACTCAACCCGAAGAGTTGCGTGTTGCACTGGTAGATGGCCAGCGCCTCTACGACCTGGACATCGAATCCGGTGCACGCGAGCAGAAGAAGGCCAACATCTATAAAGGCCGGATTACTCGCATCGAACCAAGCCTTGAGGCTGCCTTTGTCGATTTCGGCTCTGAGCGCCACGGCTTCCTGCCCCTCAAAGAAATCTCCCGCGAATACTTCAAGAAAGCCCCCGAAGGCCGCGTCAACATCAAGGACGTCCTGAGCGAAGGCCAGGAAGTCATCGTTCAGGTCGAAAAAGAAGAACGTGGCAACAAGGGCGCCGCCCTGACCACTTTCATCAGCCTGGCCGGTCGTTACCTGGTGCTGATGCCGAACAACCCGCGTGCCGGCGGTATCTCCCGTCGCATCGAAGGTGAAGAGCGCAACGAACTGCGTGAAGCCCTGAACGGTCTGGTTGCCCCGGCCGACATGGGTCTGATCGTTCGTACTGCCGGCCTTGGCCGCAGCAGCGAAGAAATGCAGTGGGACCTCGATTACCTGCTGCAACTCTGGACCGCCATCAAAGAAGCTTCGCTGGACCGTTCCGCGCCATTCCTGATCTACCAGGAAAGCAACGTGATCATCCGCGCCATCCGCGATTACCTGCGCCAGGACATCGGCGAAGTACTGATCGACAGCGTTGAAGCCCAGGACGAAGCCCTGACCTTCATTCGTCAGGTGATGCCGCAGTACGCCAGCAAAATCAAACTGTACGAAGACAGCGTTCCGCTGTTCAACCGTTTCCAGATCGAAAGCCAGATCGAAACCGCCTTCCAGCGCGTCGTCGAACTGCCTTCCGGCGGGTCCATCGTTATCGATCCGACCGAAGCCCTGGTGTCCATCGACATCAACTCGGCGCGCGCCACCAAAGGCAGCGACATCGAAGAAACCGCACTGCAGACCAACCTTGAAGCTGCCGAAGAAATCGCCCGTCAGTTGCGCTTGCGCGACATCGGCGGCCTGATTGTCATCGACTTCATCGACATGACCCCTGCCAAGAACCAGCGCGCCGTGGAAGAGAAAGTCCGCGAATGCCTGGAAGCCGACCGCGCTCGCGTGCAAGTCGGTCGCATCTCGCGCTTCGGCCTGCTGGAAATGTCCCGTCAGCGCCTGCGTCCATCGCTTGGCGAAAGCAGCGGCATCGTCTGCCCGCGTTGCAACGGCACCGGCATCATCCGTGACGTTGAATCGCTGTCACTGGCGATCCTGCGCCTGATCGAAGAAGAAGCCCTGAAAGACCGCACCGCCGAAGTTCGCGCACAAGTGCCGATTCCGGTCGCAGCTTTCCTGCTCAACGAAAAACGCAACTCGATCACCAAGATCGAACTGCGCACCCGTGCCCGCATCGTCATTCTGCCGAACGATCACCTCGAAACGCCGCACTTCGAAGTTCAGCGCCTGCGCGATGACAGCCCGGAAGCCGCAGTCGGCCAGTCCAGCTACGAAATCGCCGCTGCCGCTGCCGAAGTCGAAGAAGTCCAGCCAGCCGCCGCGACCCGCACCCTGGTTCGCCAGGAAGCCGCGGTCAAGACCGCTCCGGCCCGCGCCAACGCTCCGGTTCCGACCGAAGTCGTCGCGGCAGCACCTGTTGCCGCACCGGCCGCCGCGCCAGAGCCAAGCCTGTTCAAAGGCCTGGTGAAGTCGCTGGTCAGCCTGTTCGCCACCAAGGAAGAGCCTGCCGCGCCGGTAGTGGTTGAAAAGCCAGCCACCGAACGCCCTGCTCGCAACGAAGAGCGCCGTAACGGCCGTCAGCAGAGCCGCAACCGTAACGGTCGCCGCGATGAAGAGCGCAAGCCTCGTGAGGAACGTGCACCGCGTGAAGAACGCGCACCACGTGAGCCACGTGAAGCCCGCGAAGAAGCTCCAGCAGTTGCCCAGGAACGCGCTCCGCGCGAAGAGCGCGCACCACGCGCCCCTCGTGAAGAACGTGCACCGCGCGCCCCGCGTGAAGATCGCAAGCCACGTGGCGAGCGTGAAGAACGTCCGGTTCGTGAACTGCGCGAGCCTCTGGATGCCGCTCCGGCCGCCGCTGCCAACGCTGAAGAGCGTCCAGCCCGTCAGCCACGTGAAGAACGCGCTCCACGCCCACCGCGTGAAGAACGTCAGCCACGTACCGAGCAAGCTGCTGCCGTTGCTGAAGAAGAGTTGACCACCAACGAAGAGCAACTGCAGGAAGACGGTCAGGAAGGCGCCGAAGGCGATCGTCCACGCCGCCGCTCCCGTGGCCAGCGTCGTCGCAGCAACCGTCGTGAGCGTCAACGCGATGCCAACGGCAATGTGATCGAAGGTTCGGAAGAGTCCGAATCGGCTGAAAACGCCGAAGCGCCAAGCGCTGCCGATCTGGCCGCCGGCCTGGCTGTTACCGCAGCCGTTGCCAGCTCCGTGATCAGCGCGCCTGCCGAAGCACAAGCCAACGAGCAAGCTGAACGCGCCACTGCCGCCACGCTGGAAGCTGCTCCGGTTGAAGCGCCAGTGGTTGAAGCGACCACACCAGTAGAAGTCACCGCTGCTCCGGAAGTCGAAGTGGCACCGGTTCGTGAAGCACAGCCTGAAGTTGAAGCTGCCGCTGAGCCGGCCGTCGTCGCTGAACCAGTGGCTGCTACCGAGCCTGTGGTTGAAGCGCCGGCTGAACCGGCACGTGAAGTTCGCGAAGAGCAAACCACGTTCAACTGGGTTGCCGAGCCACCTGTAGCGGTCGAAGCTCCAGCGCCAGTCGCTGAAGCTCCGGTTGCCGAAGCCATGGTCTCCGAGCCAGTGGTTGCTGCTGCCGAGCCTGCTCCAGCGGTTGTTGAAGCGCCAGTTGTTGCCGAAGAGGCTGCACCGGTGGCTGAAGCCGCCCCTGTCAGCGCTCTGACCCCAAGTGGCCGTGCGCCGAACGACCCGCGTGAAGTACGTCGTCGCAAGCGTGAAGCCGAGCGTCTGCAGAAGGAAGCCGAACTGGCTGCCGCTGCTGCTCCGGCCGCTGCCGAGCCAGCACCGGTTGTTGCTGAAGTTGCCGAGGCAGCCCCTGCCCCAGCCGCTGAAGCCCCTGCCGAACCGGTTGAATCCGCGTTCGACGAAGCACCGCGCTCCGTTCAGGAAGCGGTGGAGCAACACGAGCAAGCCCAGGAAAAAGAGCACGAGCCTAAACCCCTCGCCTGATTCCATCGGCCACTAAAAAGCCCCGCCTGGTGATCCAGGCGGGGCTTTTTTTATGTCCAAAAAATCAAAAGATCGCAGCCTTCGGCAGCTCCTACAGGATGAACTCAATCTCTGTAGGAGCTGCCGAAGGCTGCGATCTTTTTGGGATTACACAAACACTAATTTCTCTGGAACATCCACATCCCACAACACCCCCGGATCGTCCACCGCCACCTCGACCACCCTCGCCTGTGCAAACAGCGACTTAGCCCCGTGATCGCCGGTCAACGCCTTCAATCCCGGACCAAAACTTCGCCCGAATCCCACCGGGTGTCCATATTGCCCCTCAAACACCGGCACGCTGATGGCATCGTCGGCAATATTCGCGACCACTCGCTCAATGCTGGACGGCAGGATAAACGGCATATCCCCCAGCACAATCAGCCAGCCACCGAGTTGTGAGCACGCCGCCACACCCGCCGCAATGCTGTCGCCCAGACCGGCCGACTCGATCCGCACAATCTCGCAACCATAGGCCTGAGCCATGCGAATCACTTGCGGGCGATCCGCCGTGGTCACTAGCACGCGCTTCTCAAGCGTGGCCGGCAGATTTACCAGCACCTGCTCGATCATCGAATGCACGGTGACGCCGTCACGAGCGGTGCAATCCACCAGCAGCTTGTCCTTATCGTCGCCCGCTACCTGTCGAAACCGACTGCCCTGCCCTGCGGCCAGAACGATAACGCCAATGGAGTCGCTCATACGCCCTCCTGCAACGGCCTCTTCTGTTTCAGCTCGACGCCGTTCTTGATCGCCACAATTTCGGCCAGCAGCGACAAGGCGATTTCCGCCGGTGTATGGCTGGCGATGTGCAAACCGATCGGGCCGTGCAAGCGCTCGATGGCCTGTTGTGACAAGCCTAGCTGAGCCAGATTGTCCCGGCGCTTCTGACTGTTGACCCGTGAACCCAGCGCACCAACATAAAATGCCTTGGAATCCAGCGCCGTGAGCAGCGCCATGTCATCCAGGCGTGGATCGTGGGTCAGCGCGATAATGGCTGTGCGCTCGTCGGTCTGGATGGTCAGCACCGCTTCGTCGGGCATGCCCGGGACGAAGCGACCGTGTTGCTCTTCCCAGCCATAGACGAACTCGGTGCGCGGATCGCAGATCAGCACTTCGAAATCCAGCAGCCGCGCCATCTCGGCAACGTAGCGCGACAGTTGTCCGGCGCCGATCAGCAACAGCCGCCAGCGCGGACCATAAATGGCGCGCAAGGTCTGTCCGTCAAACACCAGCACATCAGTCTTGCTCGCTGGTTGCAGGATCACTTCACCGGTCGCCAGGTTCAGCTCACGCGCAACGATTTCATGGGCCTCGCAGCGCGTCAGCAATTCGGCAACCCACGCCGGATCACCGACGCGCTCCTCGGCCAGGCGCAACGTGCCGCCACATGGCAAACCAAACCGCGCGGCCTCCTCCCGAGTGACGCCATAGGTAATCAGCTGCACCGGCGGCCCATCGGCCGGGATACGGCCATCGTGGAGCCGGGCAATCAGGTCATCCTCGACGCAGCCACCGGACACCGAGCCAATCACCACGCCATCTTCACGCAAGGCGAGCATGGCGCCAGGTGCCCGGGGCGCGGTGCCCCAAGTCTGGACCACACTGTACAACATCACCCGCTGACCGGCGCGGCGCCATTCCAGCACGCTGCGCAGGACGTTCAGATCGACGCTGTCCATCAGGCTTGCGCCTTCTGCCAGCCTTGCAGCTGATAGCGTACCGGCAGGTTACGGATGCGTTTGCCGGTGGCGGCGAAGATCGCGTTGCATAACGCTGGCGCGATCGGCGGCACGCCTGGCTCACCGACCCCGCCCAGGGGCACATTGCCCGGTGGCGTGACCAGATGCACGGCGACTTCTTTCGGAGCAAGCGACATGCGCGCCACTTCGTACATGTGGAAGTTGTCCTGCTGAACCTTGCCGTCTTTGAAGCTGATCTCCCCCAGCACCGCGTTGCCCAGCCCCATGACACAAGCACCTTCGAACTGCGAGCGAATCCGCTCAGGGTTGATCTGCGGGCCGCAATCCACGGCGATGTCGGCCTTGTGCACGATCAGCGTGCCATCGTCTTTGACTTCCACCTCGATCACCGCCGCCACATAAGTGACAAAACTATAGTGCACCGCCAAGCCCAAGCCTCGGCCCTTGGGCAACTCACGCCCCCAACCGGCCGCTTTGGCAGCGGTTTCGAGCACGGTGCGCATCCGTGCAGTGTCGATTGGATAACGCTCGGGAGATTCGCCGTAGTTCCACTCTTCACTCAAGGTGCGCGGATCGATCTGACGGTCCGGGCCGAGCAATTTGATCTGGTACTTGAGTGGATCCTGGCCAGCCTTGTGGGCCAGTTCATCGACAAAGCTCTGAATCGCAAAGCCGTGGGGAATGTTCGACACCGAGCGATACCAGCCGACCCGGGTGTGGACCGCCGCTTCGGGGTTTTCCAGGCGCACGTTGGGGATCGCGTAAGCCATGTTGGTAAAGCCCATGCCCAGCTCGAAAGCCGCCTCATGGTTCATGCCCGGCGCGAACAGTGCGGTGATACTCGGCGCCACCGTGCGGTGCAGCCAGCCGGACGGCAGGCCGTCCTTGTTCAGGCTGGCCTTCAGGTATTCGGCCGACACGGTGTGGAAATAGGAATTGTGGATGTCGTCTTCACGGGTCCATTGCACCCGCACCGCCTTGCCCGGGAATTCCTTGGCCAGGATCGCCGCTTCAACGACGAAGTCCGGCTTGGACTTGCGACCGAAACCGCCGCCGAGCAAGGTGACGTTGAACGTGACGTTATCGAATGGAATGCCGAGGCGTTCGCCGATCCGTTCGCGGGTGACTTGCGGCGCCTGGCTTGGAGCCCAGGCTTCGCACACGCCGTCCTTGAAACGGGCAATGGCGACCATCGGTTCCATTGGCGATTGCGCCAGGTGCGGCAGGTAGTAAGAGGCTTCGAGGGTGCTGTCGGCGCTGCTCATGGCCTGGTCGATGCTGCCGGTATTGCGCACCACTTTGCCGGGCTTGAGGGACGCGGCTTCGAGTTCCTTGCGGTAGGCGATCGAGTCGTAACTGGCGTTGGGGCCGTCATCCCATTCGATTTTCAGCGCTTCGCGGCCCTTGATCGCCGCCCAGGTATTGCTGGCCACCACGGCCACGCCGCCCAGAGGCTGAAACTCGGACGGCAATGGACGGCTTTCGACTTGCAGGACCTTGATCACGCCCGGGACTTTCATCGCGGCGCTGGCATCGAAGGATTTGACCTTGCCACCGTAGACCGCTGGACGCGCGATGGTGGCGAATAGCATGCCGTCGAAATGCACATCGGCGCCGTAGACCGCCCGGCCGTTGACGATGTCCGCACCGTCGATGGCCTTGGTGCCTTCCTTGCCGATGTAACGGAATTCCGATGGCTGCTTGAGCCGCAGGCTGTCGCGAGCCGGCACCGCCAGTGCACCGGCAGCAGCGGCCAATGCGCCGTAGCCCAGTTCACGACCGGTCGGTTGGTGAATGACTTTATGCAGTTGCGCATGGCACTCGCTGACCGGCACTTTCCACTGCGCGGCGGCGGCTTGCTCAAGCATGGTCCGCGCGGCAGCCCCGCAACGGCGCATCGGCTCGTACCAATGACGCATGCTGCGCGAACCGTCAGTGTCCTGGTTACCGAAACGCACTTCGTCGCCCGGCGCCTGTTGCACTTTGACCAGCGCCCAGTCGGCGTCCAGTTCATCAGCTACTACCATGGTCAGGCTGGTGCGTACGCCCTGACCCATTTCCGAGCGGTTGCAGACCACGGTCACGCTGCCATCGGCAGCGATGCTGACGTAAACCTTTGGATCATCGATCCAGCCGTTGGGCATGCCGTCGGCGCCGAACTTCTTGTCTTTTTCGGCGGCAAGCGCGTCCTGCCAACCCCAACTGGCTGCCAGCACCAGGGCACTGGTGGCGCCCACGCCTTTGAGGAAGCCACGGCGGCTGAGGTTACTCAGCGCAAAATCATTGGGAAGCTGATTCATGCCTTGGCCTCCTTCAGGTGAGTGGATGCCTGGCGGATGGCGGTCTTGATCCGGTTGTAGGTGCCGCAACGGCAAATGTTACCGACCATCGCCTCTTCAATCTGCTCGTCGCTGGGGTTCGGATTGGTTTTCAGCAACGCTGTGGCCGACATGATCTGCCCGCCCTGGCAGTAACCGCACTGGGCCACGGCGCTGTCGAGCCAGGCTTGCTGGACGACTTTGCCAACCGGGTCAGCGTGCAGGTTATCGATGGTGGTGACGTTCTGGCCGACTACCGAGCCAATCGGCGTGATGCAACTGCGCGCAGGCGCGCCGTCGATATGAATGGTGCAGGCGCCACACAGGCCCATGCCGCAGCCGAATTTGGTGCCGTTGTAACCGGCCACGTCACGGATCGCCCAGAGCAGCGGCATGTCCTCGGTGACATCGAGTTGATGATCTTGACCATTGAGTTTCAGGGTAATCATGGGCACGCCCGCATAGTTATAGAGGTTATGGGGTCGAGCAATCTGCCGCGTGGGTTCCTTCACGCAGATCGACTCAGGCTAATGGGCTCTCTTACGCGGACGACAACGTCTGCATCGGGCCTTTGGTGGAGCAAATGCTTGCATCGTTAGGTGGCTAAGTTAACTGAGCATTAACAAAAAAGCCCTGCACATTTGAAGATGTGCAGGGCTTTGAAATCAGCCGTGAAAGCGTAGCCTCAATATCGATTGGGCTCCATTTCCAGGTCGACATGAAATCGTTCTGAAATGTCTTTCTGAATACGCTGCGCCAGATTCAACAATTGCAGGCCCGTTGCGGTGCCGTAGTTGACCAGCACCAGCGCCTGGAATTTATGCACACCGGCATCACCGTCGCGAAAGCCTTTCCAGCCGGCCCGTTCGATCAACCATCCCGCCGCCAGTTTCATTTGCCCGTCAGGTTGCGCGTAGGCCACCAGCTCCGGGTATTGCTCCTTGAGTTGCGCGACCAATGTCGCCGGCACCAAGGGATTCTTGAAGAAACTGCCGGCATTGCCGAGCACCGCCGGGTCCGGGAGCTTTTCGTTGCGAATGCTGCAAATGGCCTGGCTGACATCGGTAGGCGTCGGGTGATCGATGCCCAGCGATGTGAGACGCTGGCGAACCGGACCGTATTCCAGGTGCAGGTGCGCGGTGCGCGTGAGGGTGAAACGCACCCGCAGAATCAACCAACGCCCCGGCTCCTGTTTGAATAGGCTGTCGCGGTAGGCGAAGTTGCACTCGGCCAGCGTGAAGTCCCGTAGCTCGCCGGTCTGGCGATCGAGGGCGGTCAGGCCGGCAAAAACGTCTTTGATCTCGACACCGTAAGCGCCGATGTTCTGCATCGGTGCCGCGCCCACGGTGCCGGGAATCAGACTGAGGTTTTCCAGTCCCGCCAACCCTTGCGCCAAGGTATGTTGCACAAACGGATGCCAGGGCTCGCCCGCCTCGGCTTCGATCACCACCTGGTTACCGTCATCGCTCAGCAGGCGAATCCCTCGTGTGGCCATGCGCAGCACCAGCGCCTGCACATCGGCGGTCAGCAACAAGTTGCTGCCGCCACCGATCACCAGCACCGGCACATCATGTTCCAACCCATAGGCCAGCGCTTCGCGCACGTCGGCATCGCTATGGGCTTCGGCGAACAGCCGGGCCTGAACATCCACGCCAAAGCTGTTGAACGGCTTGAGCGAAACCCGGGGTTGAACCTGCAAACTCATAACCGGCCCTTCAATTCGATGACCAGCAGATCGCTGGCGCGCTCGATCAGGTCCAGTACCTGTTCGAAACCCTGGTCGCTGTCGTGATAAGGATCCGGCACTTCATCGATTTCCGACTGGTAGCGACGCAGAAACAGGTCCAGCTCGGCCTTGCCCTTGGCCGGTTGCAAGGCCTTGAGGTGGCGCAGGTTGCTGTTGTCCATCGCCAGAATCAGGTCGTAGGTGGCGAAATCGGCGCGGGTCACTTGCTGAGCGCGCTGGGCGGACAAGTCGTAGCCGCGTAGCTTCGCCGCGGCCTGGCTGCGCTTGTCCGGAGGCTTGCCGACGTGCCAGTCACCGGTGCCGGCGGAGGCCACTTCGACTTGATCGGCCAGCCCCGCCTCACGCAGTTTGTGCCGCAACACGCCTTCGGCCGTAGGGGAACGGCAGATATTGCCCAGGCAGACGAACAGAACCCGCATCAGGCCTCCAGCAAGCGACGAACGCGCTCGAGGTCTTCAATGGTATCGACGCCGGTAGGCGGGGCGATCAGCGCATCGGCCACGTGAATCCGCACGCCGTGCCAGAGCGCCCGCAGTTGCTCCAGAGACTCAGTGTTTTCCAGCCAGCACGGGCCCCAGGTGACGAAGTCATGCAGAAAACCGACGCGATAGGCATAAATGCCGATGTGGCGGCGATACGGCACACCTTCCGGCAATTGCTCGCGGCTCTTGGCGAACGCGTCGCGAGCCCACGGCAAGGTGGCACGACTGAACGTCAGCGCCAGGCCATTGAGGTCGCTGACCACCTTGACCACGTTGGGATTGAACAGGGTTTCCACGTCTTCGATCGGCTCGGCCAGGGTGGCCATGCGCGCTTCGGTGTGGGCGCCCAGGTTGGCGGCAACCTGATCGATCACGCTCGGCGGAATCAACGGCTCGTCGCCCTGAACGTTGACCACGATGGCGTCCGGGGCCAGGCCCAGTTTCGCTGCGACTTCGGCCAGACGGTCGGTGCCGGAATTATGGTCTTCGCGCGTCAGCACCACTTCGGCACCAAAGCTTTTGCAGGCCTCGACAATGCGCGCATCGTCAGTGGCAACGACCACTCGCTGGGCACTGCTTTTGCTCGCTTGTTCCCAAACATGCTGGATCATCGGCTTGCCGGCGATCAGCAGCAGGGGTTTGCCCGGCAGACGGGTGGAGGCATAGCGCGATGGAATGACAACGGTAAAGGCTGTGGTCATTTATCCAGACGCTCGTCGGTGGTCAGGGTGCGCGCTTCGCTTTCGAGCATCACCGGGATGCCGTCGCGAATCGGGTATGCGAGGCCAGCGCCCTTGCTGATCAGCTCGGTTTTGTCGGCACTGAGCTTGAGCGGGCCTTTGCAGACCGGGCAAGCGAGGATATCGAGCAATTTGGTGTCCATGAACATTCCCTGGATAGAAACGGATTTAAGGCAAAAGACGAGCCGGCAACAGGCGCATCAGCTGCGTATCGAACCAGGCCACGAAGGCCGGCGATGGCGCAGCATCGACCGCCAGGTACCACCAATCGGCGGCGGCGAAGGCACGGCACTTCACCGCGTCTTTTTCCGTCATCACCACTGGCAATGACGGGGTGAAATTCAAGGCCTGCACGCTGTACTCGGCGTGGTCGGCAAATGCATGCGGCACTGGCCGCCAGTGTAGCGTTTCGAGGGTCGTGAAGAAACGCTGGGGATTGCCGATCCCGGCCACGGCGTGAATGGCCTGGCCTGGGGGGAAGTGGTCAAGGGGCCGGCGTTCGCCGCTTTGCAGATTGACCAGTGCCGTGGGTTGCAGCAGGAAGGCAAAACCGTCGATGCGGTCGGCCGTGGCACCGTTATAAAGCACCGCATCGACGCTTTGCAGACGCTCGATCGGTTCACGCAACGGCCCGGCCGGCAGGCAGCGCTGGTTGCCCAGCCCCCGGGCGGCATCGATCAGCACCAGTTCCAGGTGCCGGGCGAGCCGGTAATGCTGCATGCCGTCGTCGGAGAGGATCAGGTCCAGCGGCTCGCTCGCCAGCAAGGCTTTTACCGCACGACTGCGGTCCGGGTCGATCATCAGCGGCACGCCGGTGCGCTGGACGATCAACAATGGCTCATCGCCCGCCACGTCCGCGCCTTGATCCGCCTCGACCCGCCACGGCAATTGCGCAGGTTTGGCGCCGTAACCACGGCTGACAACGCCAACTCGCAAACCGCTGCGCTGGCAATGCTCTATCATCCACAGAATCAGCGGCGTCTTGCCGGTGCCGCCCACCGTGATGTTGCCAACCACGATCAGCGGCACCGGCGGCTGATAGATCTCGCCCTCACCTGCCAGAAAGCGCTCGCGCTTGCCGATGACCACACGCCGATACAGCCATTCCAGAGGCTGCAACAGCTTCAGCGCCGGATGGCCTTCGTACCATGCAGCGAGCAATCGATCGGACATGGCCATCAGGATGCCGGCGCCGCCTCGACAGTGGTCATGCGCAAATGACTGAAACCGAGTTTGCCGGCAGCGTCCATTGCGGTGATGACGGACTGATGGGGGGTCTTGCCATCAGCGCTGATGGACAACGGCAGGTTGGTATCGCCGTTGGATTCTTTCTGTAGCGCTTCCATCAGGCTGGTCAGGTCATTCTTGGGCAACAATTGGTTGTTGACCGAGAACACCCCTTCGGCGCTGATAGCGATGTCCAGTTGCTTGGCCTGTTGGTCTTCGGCCGGGGAACCGCTGACCGCTTCCGGCAGGTCGACGCGCAACTGGGTTTCACGAGTAAATGTGGTGGTCACAACGAAAAACAGCAGCAGGATAAACACCACGTCGATCAACGACGCGAGGTTGATGTCTATCGTTTCCCGTGGTTTACGACGGAATTTCACGCTTTGCCCTCAGCCAGATCCACGTCGCGGTCACCCTGCACCACCTCGACCAGCTTGATCGCTTCCTGCTCCATGCCTACCACCAGCTCATCTATGCGGCGTTGCAGGAAGCGGTGGAAGAACACGGCCGGAATACCGACCATCAGGCCTGCAGCGGTGGTGATCAGCGCCTTGGAAATACCACCGGCCAGTACCGAGGCGTTGGTACCCATGCCCGTGCCCATGAATGCACTGAAAATATCGATCATGCCCAGCACCGTACCCAGCAGACCCAGCAACGGGGCCATGGCGGCGATGGTGCCGAGGGCATTGATGTAGCGTTCGAGCTCGTGAATCACCCGCGCAGCGGCTTCTTCGATGCACTCTTTCATGATCTCGCGGCCATGCCTGGAATTCGCCAGACCGGCGGCCAGGATCTCGCCCAACGGAGAGTTGGCACGCAGTTCCTTGAGCTTTTCTTTATTGAGTTGTTTGTCCTTGATCCAGACCCAGACCTGCCCGAGCAAATGCTCCGGGGTCACGCGGCTGGCACGCAGGGTCCAGAGACGCTCGGCGACGATCGCCATGGCCGCGATGGAGCTCAGAATGATCGGCAGCATCATCCAGCCGCCGGATTTGACCAATTCCCACACAGTGACAGTCCCCTCGAAAAAGTGCGCCACTCTAACATAGGGGGTGGACGCACCGAAGACCGCGATGTCGTATCCGGTCGGGCTTCGACAGTTCGGGTTACTGGCTGGATGGTGGCAGATCAAGCCAGAAGCGCCGTTCTTGAAGCATCGTCCACGGCGGCTTGAAGCGCCCCAGTTGCAGACGAATGGCACCTTGCTCGGCGCTGTCGTAAATCGCCACCCCGCGCTTTTGATACCGCGCCACGACCGTGGGATGGGGATGACCGAAAGAATTGCCGTTACCACGGGAGATCAGCACCGCTTTGGGTTGCAATACGCTGAGCAACGCCATCGAAGACGAACTGCGACTACCATGGTGCGGGGCCTGCAACCAATCCGTCGGCACCGCCAATGGACCGTCGAGCAGCGCACGCTCGGCCGCACTATCGATATCGCCAGTCAGCAGCAACCGCTCGCCGTTGGCCTCGATCTGCAGCACGCAGGATTTCTGATTGCTGTCGATGGCAGACGGCCACTGCCAGAGTTGAAACTTCACCCCGTCCCAGGCCCATTGCTGACCGCTCTCGCAGCCCTCGGCGTGCAGTTCGTCTGGCAGGGCCTGGTGATCGCCGCTCAGTATTTGCTTCACCGATATTCCATTGGCAATTGCTCGCGCACCGCCGGCATGATCGGCGTCGGCATGGCTGATCAGCATCAGATCGAGGCCATTCACGCCTAGTTTGCGCAATGACGGCAGTACCACCCGCTCACCCAGGTCGATATCGCCGAACCTCGGCCCGGCGTCATACAGCAAGGTGTGATGGCGGGTACGCACCAGGATTGCCAAACCCTGACCGACATCCAGCTGCCAGACCTCGGCCATGCCTTCAGGCAATGTGTGCCGGGGCGGAAAAACCAGTAACAGCAACATCGGCCAGCCCAACGGGCGCAACGGCACGCCACGCGGCATTAACAGCAGGAAGGCCCCCAGTGTGCCGAGCGCCCAGCCCCACAACGGGACCGCCACCGGCACCCACGCGGGCAATTGCCCGGCGATCAACGCCAACCCCTTGAACAAAAGATCGATCAGACCGCCGGCCAGCCACAGCAATCCTTCGCCCACATAAGGAACGGGCAACAACATCGTCCCAAGCAAGGCCGGTGGCAGGACCACCAGGCTGACCCAGGGCACCGCCAGTAAATTGGCCAGCGGCCCGCTGAGACTGATCGGCAACCCCAGCACCAACAGCAGTGGGCATAGGCCGATCGCGATCAGCCACTGGGCACGGGTCCAGGTTTGCCACCAGCGCCATGCCCCCAATCGGCCGCCAAAAGTGAAAATAAGCACCGCGACCGCCGCAAAGGACAACCAAAAACCCGGTTGCAGGCTCGACAGCGGGTCCAGCAGCAAAACACCGTCAAGCGCCAGCAACAATGGCCACCATGCGCCAAGGTGACGAAACCGTAGTCGCCACAACAGCACCAGACCGATCATCAGGCAGGCCCGCCGCACCGGCACTTCGAAGCCGGCCAGCAGCCCATAACCGAGCGCCGCCGCGAACGCCAGTCCGCATGCCCATGGCAGCCACGGCAAGCGCTTGGGCCATAAGCCATAACGCGCCAACCCGGCAATCAGCAGATACATCACTCCCGCCAGCAAACCGATGTGCTGCCCGGAAATCACCAACAGATGCACGGTGCCGGTGTCTTGTAGCACCTGCCAGTCCTCACGACTCAACCCGGCGCCATCCCCGAGCACCAACGCCGTCAGCGCACCCGTTCGTCCCTGGGCATCCACGGCCTGCAAACGCTGACGGATGCCGTCGCGCCAGGCCCATTGCGCGTCCATCAGTCGCTGGCCATCCTTGACGGTCCCGGTGGCGCCGATGTGCCGGGCCAATAACCAGGCGTCGTAATCGAACGCATGCGGGTTGAGCAACCCGGCAGGACGCTTCAATTTGACCGCCAGCCGCCAATGCTCGCCGCTGTTGACGGGCGGCCCGCCATACCAGGCCAGGCGCAGGTGCCGAGGCAGTCTGGTGCGACGCGACTGACTGTCCGTCAGTTCGAAACGCACTACGCCCTCGGCCTGCTGCGGCAACCCGGTCACACGACCTTCGAGCCAGCGAGTCTCACCATCAAGATTCAGTGCCAGGCGATCATTCAGCGCCCACTGTGCATTCGCGCCCGCCCAACTGAAACCGAACAGCAAAAATGCCAGGGGGAAGGTGCGAAACGGCAACAACATCAAACCCACTACCGGCAACAACAGCCACAACCCCGCCGGCGGTAATACCGGAAAAAAACGCAGGGCCAACAGACCCAACGCCAGCGCCATCATCCCTGTGCGCATAAGCCCGTCCTTGAGAGTCCCCTCCCTAGGCTTAGCCGGTGCGCCGCACGTCCGTCGTTATCAATTGTCACAAAGTCTGAATGGGCGGCTCGTAGAATCAAGACATACTTGCCGCCTTAACCGACCGAGAAGCCTTATGCCCCGGCGCTTGTTCAAACGTTACATGCCAGACCCGACCAGCATCAGGGAACACAAATCCTTACGCTTTCTCGGCACCCTGCTGCATGACCCGAACCTCTGGCACCTCAATCGCCACTCCGTCGCGCGGGCCATGGCGGTCGGTCTGTTCGCGGCGTTCCTGCCCATTCCGTTGCAGATGTTGTTGGCGGCCATCCTTGCCATTGTGGTACGCGGCAACATGCCGATTGCCGTCAGCCTGGTCTGGCTGACCAACCCGATCACCATGCCGGCGGTGTTCTTTTGCACTTACCAGACCGGCGCCTGGCTGATGGACGTTCCCGCCCGCAGCCTGCCGAATGAGCTGACCTGGGAATGGATCAGCGGCGAACTCTCGAGCCTGTGGCAACCGTTCTTGCTTGGCTCGGTGGTGACGGGGTTGGTGCTGGGAGCCCTCGCCTATTGTCTGGTGATGATGTATTGGCGCTGGTGGGTGAGTCGGCAGTGGAAGCGGCGTAAGAAAAGTCGAATGTGAGAATGTAAAACGGCCTCCGCTTGGGAGGCCGTTTTTTTGCGGTGTTTGTGCTGACGCCATCGCGAGCAGGCTCGCTCCCACACTGAATGGCGTTGCCCATCTATTTTGCGATCGACACAAAACCAATGTGGGAGCGAGCCTGCTCGCGATGCAGGCGACTCGATCTTCCTTAGGTACGCATCCCACGCCCACTCACCAGCAATCGCGCACAACCGATATAAAGCACAACGGTCGCCACCAGCATGAAGGCGATTGCCACGCTGATCCTGATATCAGACACACCAAGAATGCCGTAACGGAAGGCGTTGACCATGTGCAGCACCGGGTTGGCCAGCGACACGGTCTGCCAGAACGGTGGCAGCAAACTGATCGAGTAGAACACCCCGCCCAGGTACGTCAACGGCGTCAGCACGAATGTCGGGATGATCGAAATATCATCGAAGTTGCGCGCAAATACCGCGTTGATGAAACCCAGCAGCGAGAAAATCGTCGCCGTCAGCACCACCACCAGAACGGTCACGCCCAGGTGATGCACCTGTAATTGAGTGAAGAACAACGACAGCAGGGTCACGATGATCCCGACCATCAACCCGCGCAGCACGCCGCCCAAGGTGTAGCCAATCAGAATCGTATGCGGCGACACCGGCGACACCATCAATTCTTCGATGGAACGCTGGAATTTGCTGCCAAAGAAACTCGACACCACGTTGCCGTAGGAGTTGGTGATCACCGACATCATGATCAGCCCCGGCACGATGTACTCCATGTAGGTGAAGCCACCCATGTCACCGATCTGCCGACCGATCAGATTGCCGAAGATCACGAAGTACAGAACCATGGTGATGGCTGGCGGCAGCAGGGTCTGTGGCCAGATCCGGGTGAAGCGTTTGACCTCGCGGTAGACGATGGTATTGAGGGCAACGAGGTTGGGTTGCAGCTCGGAACTCATACCGCCACCTTCGACAGATTCTTCTCCACCAGGGACACGAACAACTCCTCGAGGCGATTGGTTTTGTTACGCAGGCTCAACACTTCGATGTTCTGCTGCGCCAATTGGGTGAACAGCGCGGTAATGCCCATGGCCTTGTCGACCTGGACTTCCAGGGTATGACTGTCGATCAGTTTGGCCGGGTAACCGAGCAATTGCGGGGCCACTTGCAACGTATTCTTTATATCCAGCAGGAAGGTTTCGACATGCAGCTGGCTGAGCAACTGCTTCATGCTGGTGTTCTCGACAATGGTGCCGTGGTCGATGATGCCGATGTTGCGGCACAACTGCTCAGCCTCTTCCAGATAGTGGGTGGTGAGGATGATGGTGATGCCTTTCTTGTTCAGCTCGGTGAGGAAAGTCCACATCGAGCGACGCAATTCGATGTCCACCCCCGCCGTCGGTTCGTCGAGGATCAGCAGGCGCGGTTCGTGAACCAGCGCACGGGCGATCATCAGTCGGCGCTTCATGCCGCCAGACAGGGAACGTGACGGCACATCGCGCTTGTCCCACAGGCCCAGTTGGGTCAGGTACTGCTCAGCGCGTTCCTTGGCGATTTTCGCCGGGATGCCGTAGTAACCGGCCTGGGTCACGACAATGTCGAACGTCTTTTCAAACTGGTTGAAGTTGAATTCCTGGGGCACCACGCCAATGCAGCGCTTGAGCGCCGCCGGTTCCTTGTCCAGGTCATGACCGAAGATATTCACCGTTCCGCTGGTCTTGTTCACCAGGGTCGAGAGAATGCCAATGGTCGTGGATTTGCCGGCGCCGTTAGGGCCGAGCAAGGCGAAAAAGTCACCTTCGGCGACGTCCAGATCGATACCACTCAAGGCCTGGAAACCGTTGCCGTAGGTTTTGGTTAGCTGCCGGATGGACAGAGCGGAACTCATATCGGATTACGCACCAAGAAGGGAAGAAAGGAATAAATAAGGGCGGGCGGCGAGCAATGCAACCGCGGCGCATGAGCGCAATGGTGCTTGTCGCTGCCGCACAAGTACAGTCAAGCGTGTCGATAGTGAGTATTAAGTCAACGCGGTCATGACCGCCTTCTGATAGGCCGGACGCTGTTTCAACCGCGCATACCAGGCTTGGAGATGAGGCAGCGGCGCGCGCTCGATCGGCATCTCGAACCAGGCATAAATGAAACTGCCCAGGGGAATGTCGCCCATGCCGATCTCATCGCCCGACAGATACGGTTTGGCCGCCAGCGCTTGATCGGCCATCGACAGCAGATCGTCGCACTCCTTGATCGCAGCCTTGATGGCCGGCCAGTCCTGCTGGTCTTCCGGGGTGCGCAACACGCCCCAGAACACCGTGCGGAACGGGGCGGCAAAACTTGAGGTGGTCCAGTCCATCCACTTTTCGGCAGAGGCTCGGGCTTGCAGGTCTGTCGGATACCAGGCCGTATCGCTGGCATGACGGGCCATCAGGTAACGGACGATGGTGTTGGATTCCCACAGCACAAAACCGTCGTCTTCGATCACCGGCACGCGGCCGTTGGGATTCATCGCGCGGTACTCAGGCGTGTCGACTACACCAAAGGCGCCGCCGGCATCGATGGCTTCATAGGCCAGGCCCAGTTCTTCGGCCGCCCACAATGGCTTCCTGACATTCGACGAATTTTTCCGACCCCAGATCTTCAGCATGACCGCCCCTTTTTGGATGAATGCGCAGGCAGCATACGCCGGATCAGGCGCGACTCAAATCGCTCTGCATGTCCCCCAGCAGCACCGGCAGCTGCTCGCCAAACAGATGCGGATAGCACTTTTCCAGGTGTTCGAAAAAGAACGCTTCAGGCACATCGGTGAAGTGGCCGTGATCGATCAGGTACTCCATCAATTGCTCGCCGTCACGGTTGAAGGGGTGGAACACGCTGTCGTTGATCCCATCGAACTCCAGCGGCGCGACATTGAACAGTTCGCAGAGTTGCTGATTGAAAGCCGGCGTGGCTTTGACCCAACGATCGTTCAGATACAACTCGGTGTAGCCGTGCATGGCGAACACATCGCTTTTGAGCAATTCGAGCAGACGCGGCGTCGACAGATGATTACGCACATCTGCCAGACCGATCCGCGCCGGGATCCCGCAATGCCGGGCTGCACCGGCGAGCAGCGTGGCTTTGGGCACGCAATAACTCTCTCCGGCCGCCAGCGCATAACTGCCGCGCAAGGTCTCTGGATCGCGGCTGAAGGTGTAAGGGTTGTAGCGTACGGCCTCGCGCACCGCGTAATAGAGATTGATCGCCTGTTCAAGCGGATCGCGCCCGGCGCCACGATGTTTTTCGGCGAACGCCACCACCGAGGGATGGTCACTGTCGATGAAGCGGCCGGGGCTCAGATACGCATGCATGGCAACAATCTCCTGGGGGAAGCCACGAGTCTAGCGACAGCTTCAGCACAGAGATAACGACGTTTCGGCCAAATGTCAGCGCTTGCGGCCCTATTTACGCAAGCGCTAAACCGTCTTTCCTAGAAATGACTGACGAATTTCAGTCGTTGTTTCCTACACGCTCAGACTCATGCGCTGGCCCCCCACTTTTATGGATGCCGTCTAAGCTCTGAAAGTGGTTTTGCCCCTGGCTTCATGGAGAATTGAATATGTTGCTGTTGTGGATACTGGTTCTGGTGGTCGGGATTGCCTATCTGGCCCATCGCCGCACCGCGCCTCTGCCCGCCTTGGGCATCATTGCGGCCTATCTGCTGGCGATGGGCATCTTCAGCCATGCCCCCGTCTGGCTCATGCTGATTTTCTGGGTGATGCTCGCGGTCGTGACCGCTTTCCTGTTGCTGCCGGATCTGCGCCGAAAACTCTTCACTACGCCGATATTCGGCTGGTTTCAAAAAAACCTGCCGCCGATGTCGCAAACCGAACGTGAAGCCATTGAAGCGGGCACGGTCTGGTGGGACGGCGAGCTGTTCAGCGGGCGCCCGGACTGGAACAAGCTGCTGGCTTATCCAAAAGCGCAACTGAGCGAAGAGGAACAAGCGTTCATCGATGGCCCGACCGAAGAGCTCTGCGCCATGGTCAGCGATTGGCAGATCGGCCAGTTGCTGGATCTGCCGCCCAAGGCTTGGGATCACATTAAACAACATGGCTTTTTTGCCCTGATCATCCCCAAAGAGTACGGTGGCAAAGGCTTCTCGGCCTATGCCCACTCCCAAGTGGCGATGAAACTGGCCACCCGCAGCGGCGACCTGGCGTCGACCGTCATGGTGCCCAATTCCCTGGGACCTGCGGAGCTGCTGCTGCATTACGGTACCGACGAACAACGCAATCATTACCTGCCACGGCTGGCCCGTGGCGACGATATCCCCTGCTTTGCCCTGACCGGCCCGATGGCGGGCTCCAACGTCGGCGGGATGACCGACACCGGGGTCATCTGCAAAGGTGAATGGGAGGGCAAGGAAACCCTCGGCCTGCGCCTGAACTGGGAAAAGCGCTACATCACCCTCGGCCCGGTGGCGACTTTGATCGGCCTGGCGTTCAAGGCTTATGACCCGGACCATCTGCTGGGCGACAAAGTCGACTTGGGGATCAGCCTCGCCTTGATTCCAACCCAGACCCCCGGTGTAGAAATCGGTCGCCGTCACCTGCCGCTGGGCGCCTCATTCATGAATGGTCCGAACTCCGGCAAGGACGTGTTCGTACCGCTGGAATTCATCATCGGCGGTCAGGAGATGCTCGGTGAGGGCTGGATGATGCTGATGAACTGCCTGTCAGTCGGGCGTTCCATTTCGCTGCCTGCCATCGGTACCGCTGCGGGCAAGTTCAGCAGTCTGGTGACGGGCCAATACGCGCAGGTTCGCGAACAATTCAACGCACCGCTGTCAGCCTTCGAAGGGATTCAGGAAGCACTGGCGCGGATCGGCGGCAGTACCTGGCTGATGGACAGCGCACGGATGCTCACCGCCAACGCGGTCGACCTCGGCGAAAAACCGTCGGTACCTTCGGCCATTATCAAATACCACCTCTCTGAACGCGGCCGCGAATGCATCAGCCACGCCATGGATGTTCACGGCGGCAGGGCCATCATCATGGGCCCGAACAACTACCTGGCGCGTGGCTGGCAAGGTGCGCCCATTTCCGTCACGGTCGAGGGTGCGAACATCCTGACACGCAGTTTGATGATCTTCGGCCAGGGCGCTATTCGCTGTCATCCGTTCGTGCTCAAGGAAATGGCCCTCGCCCATCGCGAAGACAAACAACAGGCACTGATCGAGTTCGATGCACTGCTGCTCGACCATATTGGTTTTGCCGTGTGCAACGCCGCCAGCACGCTGGTGCTGAACCTCGGCCTCGGGCATTTCGAACACATGCCCGGGGACAGGCTCAGCCAAGGCTATTTCCGCGCCCTCAACCGTCAAGCCGCGGCCTTTGCCTTGCTTGCAGACCTGAGCATGATGCTGCTGGGCGGTGATTTGAAACGTCGCGAACGTCTGTCCGCACGTCTGGGCGATGTACTCAGCTACCTGTATCTCGCCTCCGGCGCACTCAAGCGTTATCACGATCTCGATTCGCCGGAGCATATGCATCCACTGTTCGCCTGGGCCATGGAAGAGAGCCTCGGTCAGTCCGAACGTGCGCTGGACGAACTGCTGACCAACTTCCCGAACAAGGTACTTGGATGCCTGCTGCGGGTGATGGTGTTCCCGTTCGGTCGTCGTCACAGAGGCCCGTCGGACAGACTGGCGGCCAACGTCGCAGCCGTCATCGGCCGTCCCAAGGGCGATCCAACGCTTGAGGAGTTACTGGGCGGCTGCTATCGCCCGCAATCACCAGAAGATTCGGTCGGCGCCCTGCAGCACGCCTGCGACTTGTTGAACGCCGCCAAGCCGCTACAGAAAAAACTCAATACGGCACTGAAAAGTCGCCAGGTCAAACCCACTGTCGGAGAGTCTCCCATTGATGCCGCCCTGGAGGCTGGCGTCTTGCAACCGCTTGAAGCCCAGACCTTGCGCGAGGCAGAAGTGGCGCGACGCAAGGTGATCGATGTCGATGATTTCGACCCAAAGGAGCTGGTATTGGCCAAAGGCAAGGTCCGCTGATCCGGCGGACCCTGTGTCTTGCATGGGGCTCTTTAATATGTGAAAAGGGGCGCAGGAGCTTTATACTCCCGCGCCCGTTTTGCTCTTGAGGACTTATCTCGTGTCCAACGTCGTTGCCGATCATCTCGTCTTGCTCGACCACCTGCGCAGCATCCTGGTCGCCGTAGGTGAGGCCGAACAGGTTCCCGAAGAAAGCCATGCCTTGTTCCTGGAGCGCTTCGATGAACTGCGTGCATTGCTGCCGGTCGACCCGATCGAAAGCCAATACCTGGGCCAGGACATTCTGTGTCAGGTGATCACTCGCTACCCGCAAATCGCCCACCTGGTCCCGCGCGACCTGCTGTGGTATTTCGCCGGCGACTGCCTGCATTACATGCCCGATGATGAAATCGACCTGTACCAGGCCCTTGAAGAGCGTCGCTTCGAAGCCGAACAGAACGACGAACCATTCGACTGGAATCAGGAAAAACAGCTACTGGCGATGTCGAACCAGGACAGCAAGCACTGATCCCACAGTCAGTAATGCAAAAGGCCCGCATGGTTGAACATGCGGGCCTTTTTGTTCGTGAAAGATCAAAAGATCGCAGCCTTCGGCAGCTCCTACAGGGTGTACGCCATCTCAATGTAGGAGCTGCCGCAGGCTGCGATCTTTTGATCTTAACCTCAAAGCAATCCATCACTTTCGGGCAACTCATACTCCACCGCGACCTTGCCCAACCCGCTTGGCTTGCCCGGCCTGCTCAAGGTCGGTTCCTTCTCCAGGCACTCCACCAGATAATCGATAAGCACCCGTAACTTGGGCGGTAGATAGCGGGTGGGCGAATGCAGCAGCCAGGCGCCTCCGTGGTAGGACGCCAGAAAAGTCCAGTCCGGCAAAACCTGAACGATCAGCCCTTGTTCCAGCGCATAACGGGCGGTGAAGTACGGCAGGCTGCCGATTCCGATGTGTTGCAATACCGCGCCCAGTCGCACCCCCGTGTGATTGGCGGCATAACGGCCGCGCACGCCGACGGTCACGGCTTTGCTGCCTTTCTTGAATTTCCAGCGAGCATCGCTCGGGGTTTCGCCCAGATAGATACAGCTGTGGTTGAGTAAGTCGTGGGGATGAGTCGGCGTGCCGTGTTCGGCCAGGTATTGCGGCGTTGCACAGAGTAAATGATCGATGGTCAGCAACTGCCGCCCCACCAGCCCCGCGGGCGGGCGGTCGGTAATACGGATCGCCAGATCGACGTTGTCGTCGATCAAATCCACCTGGCGGTCGTCGAGCAACAATTCCACGTTCACTTTTGGATAGCGCCGCAGGAATTCGGGCATGTGCGGATGAATCACGAATCGCCCGACAGCCTTGGGCACGCTGACACGCACCAGCCCTTCCGCCTCATGGGTGAACTGTCCGCTGATTTCCATCACCGACTTCGCCGCGCTGACCATCTCCTGGCAACGCTTGAACACCTCTTCGCCACCGTCACTCAGGCGTAGCTTGCGCGTAGTGCGTTGCAGCAGTCGCGTGGCGAGTGCCTTCTCCAGCCGCGAAATGCTGCGACTCACCGCCGAGGGTGAAGAACCTAGTTGGCGTGCCGCTTCGGAGAAACTGCCAGTCTCGACAACCTTGACGAAAATCGCCATTTCACCGAGCAGAGGCAGAGGAAGATTTATGCTCACAGCGCAACAGTCCTTTGATGATTGAACGGATTATCACGCAATTCCACGATTCATATAATAAAAATAGAAACTTTAATAAGAGCATGGAATATGACGCTTCGCCTCTTCTTCCATAGTGATGAGCTCAAGGCCAACGTGGAAGTCCTGGAATGCACACCTCAGGAGAACGAATTCGCTGTGGTGCTGCGGGCCACACTGTTTCATCCCCAAGGCGGCGGGCAACCCTGGGATACCGGCTGGATCGGCGAAAGCCAGGTGCTGCGCGTGGTTCAGGATCCGGACCGGATCATCCATTTCGTCGACCACCCGGTAAAACTCGGCATGACCCAGATTCGGGTCGACGAGCAACGCCGCCGGTTCAACACGCGCATGCATTCGGCGGGTCACCTGATTGGTCACTTCGTCCAGGCGATGGGCTGGATGCCGATCAAGGCTCATCACTGGCCCGATGAAGGACGCGTTCAGTTCAAACCGGGTGATAGCGCGCAGGAGGTCGATGCCCAGACGATTCAACACGGCATCACGCAATGGATCGCCCATGACCTGCCGCGCTTGACGTCGTTGCGCGAAGGCGCCCGGGAAATCGGTTTCGGTGAACTGCCCGCCTACGGCTGCGGCGGCACCCATGTACGGAGCCTGAAGGATTTGGGCACGGTCACGATCGCTTCCCTTTCACAGAAAAAAGGAACGCTGTCAGTCCACTACAGCGTGGATTGAGCATTTGGGCGATGTCGGCCCCGTCATCGCCTGACGCCGGGGGGAGTCTGCGTTCGCAGGCTCTGTTGACTATCGATAGATGGACCTAAAGACATGATGCTTGACGTCGAGCGTCTCGATGAGACGTGCATACAAAAACTGGCCAATGAAGAAGTCCTCGCCATCCGCGTCAAGGGCTTGTTGCCTGGGCCGCTGGCGATCCAGATCGGCGACAAGATCCTCGCCCCCGGCTTCGAAGGCTACATCAACGCGCCGAGTATCGGCCGCATTGGCATGGCGTTTTATGAAGCGGAAAACCAGCCGCTGCTGATCGAGGACTATTTCGAGCGCGCCACCAGCAATATCGCCGAGTTGCGCAGCCGTTGTGCGCCCTACTCCTCTCCTGTCGACACGCTGCGCTGCATGCTCGACGAGTCCTGGCCGGCGGGAGCGCACCTGGAAAATCTCTATGGCCGCAAGATGTATGTGGGCCTGTCCCGGGTCGTGAAACCCGGGGTGTGCTTCCTCGCCCATCACGACATTTTCGCCAAGGACGCCCCGGACAGCTTCCAGGCCAGAAGCCTGGAAGCGCAGTTCGCCTGCAACGTCTACCTGAACATGCCGACCGAGGGCGGCGCGTTGCAGATGTGGGACCACGACATTTCTCCGGACCAGTTCGATGAAATGCGTGGCGACAGTTACGGCATCGACCCGGCCTTGCTTGGCCCTCCGACCCTGGAGATTCGTCCTGAGCCGGGTGATTTCATCATGTTCAATTCGCGCTGCATGCACTCGGTGACCCCGGGGGTGGACGATCCGCGATTGAGCCTTTCCTTCTTTGTCGGCTATCGCGGCAATGCTTCACCCCTGACTTTCTGGAGCTGAGATGTTTTCGAATTACCTGGGCGAGTTTCTGGCGCTGGCAACCATCCACTTTCTGGCCGTGGTCGCCCCCGGACCGGACTTCGCCGTGACCATCCGCCAAAGCGTGCGTTTCGGCCGCTTAGTGGGGATTTGCACGGCGCTGGGCATCGGCGCGGGCATTTCCGTGCATGTGCTTTACACCTTGCTCGGCGTCGGTGCGCTAATGCACACCACACCCTGGTTGTTGACGGTGGCCAAGGTTGTGGGGGGGGCCTACATTTTGTACCTCGGCGTGAGCCTGCTGCGCAGCAAACCCAAATCGGCAATTGAAGGCGACAAGGGTGCAGAGGCGTCAACTGAACGGCAGACCTTGTTCAGGGCTTTCAGCACGGGATTTCTGACCAATGCCACTAATCCCAAGGCCACGCTGTTTTTCCTGGCGATCTTCACCACGATCATCAGTGCCACGACACCGCTGCAGATTCAGGCGCTATACGGGCTATGGATGTGTTTCATGAACGCTTTGTGGTTCGTGATCGTGGCGCTGTTCTTTTCCAGCGCCCGGGTGCGATTGCTGTTCATGCGCATGGGGCACTGGTTCGAACGAACCATGGGTGTGATCCTGATTCTGTTCGCTGGCCGGTTGATTCTGTCGATGTAAAAAAAACGGCCCGCGCAGTCTGACTGGCGGGCCGTCGATTCATTGCTTGCTTGATAGCCCAGACATTTACCAAAGCGCCAGGGTATAGCTGACGATCAAGCGATTCTCATCCAGATCATTGCCAAAGTTCGAACGCACCGACGCGTTGCGCCATTTAAAGCCCAAGCCTTTCAAAGTACCGTCCTGCACCACGTAAGCGATATCGGTGTCGCGCTCCCATTCCTTGCCTTCACCCGCAGCACTGCGCTGCACGTTATCCCCCGAGATATAGCGGGTCATAAAGCTCAACCCCGGCACACCCAATGCGGCGAAGTTATAGTCGTAGCGCGTTTGCCAGGAGTGTTCGTCAACGTTGGCGAAGTCATTGATCTGCACGAAGTTGACCAGGTACGGATCGCTGCGGCCGATGTACGGAAACGGATCATCGCCGCTCATGCGCTGGTAGCCGAAGCCCAGCGCGTGGCCGTCGCGACTGTAGGTAAACATCGCACCGAGAGCCTGGTTGTCGAGGTCACGAAAGTTGCCATCTTCAATGCTGCGCGCATAGCGCACGTCGCTCTTGAGCGACTGACCGGCTCCCAGATCCAGCAGGTGGACCAATCCGAGGTAGTTTTGCTGGTAGATATGTTCCAGCTTGCCGTAGCGGTACTGCGCTGTCAGGTTCGGCAGGAATTGATAGTCAGCCCCGACGAACTGGAATTTGTCGCTTTGCCCGCCGATGCGATTGGCAGTCATGTCCTGGTAGTCAGTGGAATCAACAAAGTTGATCTGCGTGAGTTGACCGGCGGTGAGCTTCAAACGGTCTATTTCCTGCACATTGACCAGGCCGCCCTTGAAAGTTGACGGCAACAGGCGACTGTCGTTGGAGTTCACCACCGGATCCTTGATCTGCAACGTCCCCAGCTTCAGAGTGCTCTTGGACAAACGCACTTTGGCGGTCAGGCCCAACTCGCCATAGCGATCCTGCGAGCCGCCTGACAAATCCGGCGGCAACAGATTGGTGCCCGCCGTGCCGCCGCCGGAGTCCAGTTTAAATCCGGCCATACCCAACGCATCCAGACCAAACCCCAGCGTGCCAGCGGTATACCCGGACTCCATCCGCAACAGAAAACCCTGTGCCCATTCCTCGGCTTTGTCTCGCGAGCCGTCCTGGCGGAAATCGCGATTGAAGTAAAAGTTGCGTGCTTCCAGGCTGCCTTTACTGTCGGTAATGAAATCCGCCTGAGCGGCCGGTGCGCCGAGCAAGCTCAACCCGAGCAATGAGCCGACCGGGAGGTACAACCGTTGGGTGGAAAGCGAATAGTTCATGCCTGCTCCTGTTACGGACGCGAGCGAGCCCTCTCGGGGGCGCTGCGATCGCGGCCGATGTTTGTCGATTAGCAATGGATCAGCGACGTCTGGGTTCAGGATTCGAGTTGGCGACCGCGGGTTTCCGGCAGGCTTAACGCGGCCAGAATCACCACGCCATAGGCACCGGCAGCGAAGATTCCGATCCCCGTACCAATCGGCAACGTTTCGCTCAGCGCACCGATGAACAACGGAAACAGCGCCGCAATGGAACGCCCGGCGTTATAGCAAAAGCCCTGGCCCGAACCGCGCATGCGGGTCGGAAACAACTCGGTCAGAAAAGCGCCCATGCCGGCAAAAATGCCCGAAGCGAAGAAACCCAACGGAAAGCCCAGCCAGAGCATCCAGGTGTTGTCGATGGGCAGTTGGGTGTAGGCCAGAACGATCGCCATGGAGCCGACGGCAAACAGGATGAAGTTCTTCTTTCGGCCGATGGCATCGGTCAGCAATGCACTGGTCACATAGCCAATGTAGGAACCGACGATCACCATCGCCAGATAGCCGCCAGTGCCGAGTACGCTCAAGCCGCGCTCGGTTTTCAGGTAAGTCGGCAACCATGTGGTGATCGCGTAATAACCACCCAGCGCGCCAGTGGTCAGCAACGAAGCGCGCAAGGTGGTACTGAGCATCCGAGGTGCGAAGATTTCAAAGAAGGCCCAACGCGAATCCTTTTCAGGCTTGGCCTTGCGCTCAATGCAGGCCTGCTCGAAGGTGTCCGACTCCTTGACCAGCCGGCGGATCACCAATACGAATAGCGCTGGCACCAACCCGATCATGAACAGCGCCCGCCAAGCCTCTTCCGGCGGCAGAAAGCTGAATAATCCGGCATAGAGCAATGCCGTCAGCCCCCACCCCAGCGCCCATCCGGCCTGCACCATGCCCACTGCCTTGCCGCGATCCTGGGAGCGAATCACCTCGCCAATCAGCACCGCACCCGCAGTCCATTCACCACCGAAGCCAAAGCCCATCAAAGTCCGGGCCACCAGTAGTTGCTCGTAGTTCTGTGCCAGTCCGCAGAGGAAAGTGAAGAAGGCGAACCACAGCACCGTCAGTTGCAAGGTGCGCACCCGACCGATGCGGTCGGACAGTATTCCGGCGATCCAGCCACCCGCTGCCGAGGCCAGCAGCGTACAAGTGCCAATCATCCCGGCATCGCCCTTGGAGATGCCCCAGGTTGCGATCAGGGTCGGAATGACGAAACTGAGCATCTGTGTGTCCATGCCATCCAGGGCATAGCCGATCTTGCAACTCCAGAAGGTACGCTTTTCATTTTTCGACAGGGGGCCGTACCAACTGAACGGGCCGGTGCGGCCCGAACCTGAAAGCACGTGGTCAGTCATGGTCTTTTCCATGGGAGTTCCTGCGGCAGCAAGCGAAGATGACGGACACGCCTCATTATTTTTTTGTGAAGGCGTTGTCGTGGGGGGCAGACGCAGTGGCTGCGTCGTGGAGCGGATTCTTCGCGCCAAGGCCAAACTGCGTCAAACGGGAAAAAAACGAGGTTATGCATAAGAAAATTTGATACCCCCGGCGACAAACTCTGGAGTAACAATTACTGCCCCCCCACCACGGTTCTCTGTGGAAAAACAGTGAACGCCCCACCACGAGAACCGCCATGAACCTCAAATTTCTCGAAACCTTCGTCTGGGTCGCACGCCTGCAAAGCTTCAGCCTTACCGCAGAGAAAATGTTCAGCACTCAGGCGGCTATCTCCAGCCGCATTGCCTCGCTGGAAGAAGAGTTGGGCCTGCGTTTGTTCGTGCGCGATTCGCGCGGGGTATCGCTAACGCTGGAAGGCCTCAAGGTGCTCGACTACGCCGAGCAGATGCTCGAAGTTCAGCGAGCGTTGAAACACTCACTGGATAACACCAACCCGCAACAGGGCCTGGTGCGCATCGGTGTGATGGATACGGTGATCCACACCTGGCTCAGCCCGTTGATGTCGACCTTGATGCAGACCTTCCCCGCCGTGGAAATCGAGATCACGGCCGACGCCGCACGCAATCTGTGCGATCAGCTGCAAAAGGGCTATCTGGACATCGTGTTCCAGACGGACCTGATCCGCCACGAAAGTGTGCGCAACCTCGAACTGGCGCACTACCCCATGCACTGGATCGCCGCCAGTAACTCAATCTATGCCCGCCCCTATGCCTCACTGGCCGAAATGGCCAGTGAGCGCATCATCACCTTCGTCAAAAACTCCCGGCCGCATCAGGATGTACTCAACCTGCTGCACGCCCATGGCATCAGCACGCCACGCGTCAGTTGCGTCAACTCGGTGTCGGCCATGACCCGGCTGATTCGTGACGGCTTCGGTATTGGCGCCTTGCCGGCCGCGCTGGTGGCCAAGCCCTTGGCCAGCGGCGAGCTGATTCAGCTGGAACCAGGCACTCGCTTGCCGCAGCTGGATGTCGTGGCTTCATGGCGCGCCGGCGTCGGCCTGGAATTGATCGAGAGCATCGTCGACATGAGCCGCCAGGTAGTCTCTCAATACGCTGCGGATGTCGGCCCGCTTCGAATGGTTCCGGCACCCGGTCTCAACAGCCGACGGTCCCTTGAATAACTTTTAGTTGTCGGGGGGTAACAACATTCCTGGTTGGACGCCATCGTCATGGTTTTCTAAAAAGGGTCATCGCCCCTGAAGAGATGCCGTGATGAGCCAACCCACCCTGTCGTTCGAACAACTGAAGCACAGCGTTCCACTGGCCCTGCGCCAATGCATCGCTGCCGGACAATATCGGGGCCACACCAGCGGCCTGGCCCAAGGTCGGGTGCAAGCCAATATCGTGATTCTGCCCAATGATTGGGCTAACGAGTTTCTGCGGTATTGCACGCTCAATCGTCAGGCTTGCCCGGTGCTCGACGTTACCGCCCCCGGTGATCCGTATTTTCGCAATCTCGGCACAGCCATTGATATCCGTCACGAGGTGTCCCGATACAGGGTCTATCGCCATGGCGAACTGAGCGAAGAACCGTCGGATATCGAGCATTTGTGGCAGGACGATCTGGTGGCCTTCGCCATCGGTTGCTCGTTCTCCTTCGAACAACCGCTGCTGGATGCCGGCATCGCCCTCAGGCACATCGATCTGGGGCGCAATGTCGCCATGTACCGGACGAACATAGACACCCGCCCTACCGCTCGCCTGAGCGGCAAGCTGGTGGTGAGCATGCGCCCGATGAAGGCCGCCGCGGCGATCCAGGCGATCCAGATCACCGCACGCATGCCCAACGTCCACGGCGCGCCTGTGCACATCGGTGATCCGGCGCTGATCGGCATCGATTCACTAAGCAGCCCGGACTACGGAGATGCCGTGTCAGTCGAAGCCGACGAAATCCCGGTATTCTGGGCCTGCGGTGTGACCCCGCAATCGGTGGTGCAAACTTCACGTCCACCGCTGTGCATCACCCATGCTCCCGGCTGCATGCTGGTAACGGATGTGTGGAATAGCGCTTTGTAAATGAGGGCGGGCTCGCGTGGCATAGTAACGTGAGCCTCGGATAAGGATGTTCTCAACCTGATAGGGATTCGACGGACAAACAATGAACACTGCTCAGCTATCGATTCAACAGTACATAAAAGCCAAGGACAGTAATCGCCCACATTTGTTGCGCCAGGCCTTTGCGCCAGACGCGATACTGGACATGGTCGTGCACACCGGATCTATCTCGTTTCCACCCCACGTTGAAGGCCTCGGATCTATCGGCGATGTACTCGTCAGGCGATTCGGCCAGACTTTCGAAAACGTCTATACCTTTTGTCTGGGACGTCCACCTGAACCGCAGGCCAAAACATTCCAGTGCAAATGGCTGGTCGGCATGTCCGACAAGAGCTGCGGCGAAGGCCGAGTCGGTTGCGGTCTGTATGAGTGGCAGTTCAACCCCGAGTCAGGGCTTGTCGAGAGGCTCACTATCACCATTGAGCACATGAAAACCCTGCCAGCGACTGATCTGCACTGCATCATGGAGTGGGTATCGCATCTGGATTACCCATGGTGCAGTTCGCAAGCGTTAGTGAGCAATGCTCCTGACATAGACACGCTTGAAGAGGTGATCCAGTACCTTACGGCCAATACGCCAACCTGCACCTCGCAGGTGTAGAGCTACACAATCAGTCGTATTCAGCTTCCTTGTAATATCCCCTCAGACGCCATTGTTAGGTTTGGTCTGCATTCGAAAAGTACAAACCGACTCGCCTGATAAACGCCACTCAATGAGTGGCGTTTTTGTGAAATATGCAGCGCAAAACCCAAAGAAAAACTCGCAGGACCGTAAAGCACCCCTTATTTCATCAGCATCCAGCGCAATACCAATGATTGCGCGGCCTGACCGTGGCTTTCAGAAAAAAACCAGTATCTGTATCGAAAGTTTTCGTTCAAAGCATGGCGCTTTGCCTTGGTTGAACTACCTTTCAAACAAGAAGAAGACATAACGGTTCGAAATGCCACGTTAGGTTCAGCGATCAGATAGCGGATTGGCAAAAGGAGTTACCTCACTATGATCCTGACAAGCGTTTTCCGGCTCAGTGCGTTAATTGCCGGTTGCTTTTTAGGGGAGTCAGGTCGGCGCAAAGTGCCGTCTTTAGCTGCTGTCGAGCCTGCGCATATCGTTCGGGTTGACAGCCTTGGCATCTGGATCACTAAAAACCGTTATAGCGAAGGTCGCTCGCCGTTCAGTCAGAACAGCGTATTGCAGCTGCTTGCATGTAGCACCAAGGAATATTGCCGGGGCCATTAGTCAGGGGTCTGGCGGGGTAGAGGGCCGACCGAGGCCCCTTGTAGTGATCCGAGGCAACCTGGTTTTGCCTCAAAGATGGCCTATTCAGCGAGGATGCACTTAATGAGCTATCGTACCGTGCCCGCTTTCAAGCGAATTATCCATGGTCTGTTCTGGATGGGCCTTGGTGTGGATGCGGCTCAGGCCGCGGCGGCCAATTGTTCGCAGTTGGATAACTTACCGGCAACGTTCGAGGTCGGTCAGGGACTTCAGAACGAACTGCGCGTCCCCGTCCCGGTGACGCAACTGGCGGTAGGCGATCCGAAGATTGCCGACGTGCAACCCAGCGGCAGCAACGCCTTCATACTCACGGGACTCGCGCCAGGGGCCACCAGCCTGATGGTCTGGACCGCCTGTTCGAAAGAGCCGCGCCAAAGCATGGTGTTCGTCAAGGGCAAGGCCACCGCGGCGCTGACCAGCGTGTCGACGGTGCCCTCCGAAGACCCGCTGTTGCCGATCCAGGTGCAAACCGACATCCGCTTCGTTGAAGTCAGCCGGACCAAACTCAAGGAAGCCAATGCCTCGATTTTTGGCCGCCAGGGCAACTTCTTGTTCGGCTCGCCGAGAACCTTTCCCACCATCGACGGCATTGTCACGCCGTCGGTGCCGGTGAACAACGACATGTTCAACTTCGCTTTTGCGTCCAGCGATACGCTGGTGTCGATCAACGCACTGGAAGGCAGCGGTTTCGCCTACACCCTGGCACGGCCAAGCCTGGTCGCGCTCAGCGGGCAGAGTGCGAGCTTCCTGGCCGGTGGTGAGGTGCCGATTCCAGTGCCCAGTTCAGGCAGCGATAACGTGTCCATCGAGTACAAGGAATTCGGTATCCGCCTGACCCTGACGCCGACCATCATCGGGAAAAACCGTATCGCGCTGAAGGTGGCACCGGAAGTCAGTGAACTGGACTTCTCCAACGCCGTGAGCATCGCCGGTACCATTGTTCCTGCGCTGACCATTCGACGTACCGACACCAGCATCTCCCTGGCCGACGGCGAAAGCTTCGTCATCAGCGGCCTGATCAGCACCCGCAACAGTTCCCAGGTGAACAAGTTTCCGGGGTTGGGCGATATCCCGATTCTGGGCGCGTTCTTCCGCGACAACAGCATCAACCGTGAAGAGCGTGAACTGCTGATGATCGTTACTCCGCATCTGGTCCAGCCACTGGCTGCCAACGCAAAACTGCCGTCATTGCCTGGCGAACAGCTGCGCAATTACGACCCGAACTTCTACCGCATGTTCTTCCTCGAAAATGGCGATTTCGACAGTCGCTCCGGGCTTTCGCAATGAGCCAGAGCCTGAATCAGACTTGCCTCGCCCTCATTCGTAACGGTGACCTTGAGCGCTTGCCGGGCCAGCTTTCTTGCCATTGGCCAGATGTTCAACGTGTTGTAGCCAAAGGACATTCGATGAAAGCAGTCATTGCAGTCATGGCGACATTAATGCTCGCAGGTTGTGCCACTAATGGTTTGTCTTCGCGACCGGCTATCTGTGCCAAGCCCGATTCGGAACAAGAGTTGGCCCTGAGTCTGGCCGACAACATGGCCAACGATGGCCGTTTGTATGCCAGCCTGGCGAATCTGGAAGGTTTGCCCGAGAACCTGGTTCAGGTTCGCCTGCGCAAGGCTCGGGTGCTGCGCTTGATGGGGCGTAACGAGGCGGGGCCGTTGTATCAAAGCTTGCTCGGCACCTGTCTGGCCGCCGACGGGGAACATGGCCTGGGCCAATTGGCCGCGGCCAAAAATGATTACGCCAACGCTACCACTCACCTTGAGCGTGCGGTGAAGATGGCCCCCACTGACGAAAGGATGCGCAATGACCTGGGGGTGGTCTACCTCAATCAGCGACGGATCCCTGAAGCACGCTTTGAGTTCATGACCGCCATGGAGCTCAAACAGTCCAATTCACTGGCGGCACTCAATATGGTGACGCTGCTGATCTATCAGGATAACTGGAAGGCAGCTTCCGAACTCGCGAACCGTGCCAGCTTGAGTCCCCAGCAAATCGCCGAGGCTCAAAGCCGCGCGGAAAAACTCAAGGCCTCCGCAAAAAAAGTGGCGGCTTCGCAGGGCAATCGCAAGACTGAGGTAGCCGCTGCCTCATCCAGTGCGACCAAGTAAAACGTACGAGGAGTCGAGATGAATACCAAGAGGCTGTTGATCGTGTGCATGGCTTGCCTGTCCACCAGTGCCTGGGCTATTGAACCGGGTCCCTCTTCGAAGGAGCAAAAAGGCACCGAGCAGTGGTTGGTGTTACAGAGTCGCGGTGTAGTTGCCTCTCCTAAACTGCAAACCGCTTCGGCCACCGAACGTGACCTGGCCATGCAGCGTTGGCTGAACAGCTTCAACTACCCGATTCCGGAGTTTTTTGACCAGGATGCAGCGGGTGAAATGACCACCGGCAACTGAGGCACGTCAATGAGTGATCAGCCTCTGGCGTCGTTCAGAGTGGCCTGGCTGCAAAGCCGGGCTAGACGTCGTGTGCAGGAAAGCATTGGCATCTACAAATGATCCCGCTTGGCCGGATTACCCTGTAGGAGCTGCCGCAGGCTGCGATCTTTTGCTCTTCAGCGATTCCACGGCCATCAAAATCAAAAGATCGCAGGCTTCGCCAGCTCCTACGCTTGACCGCGGTGCTCCTTAAAGGAGTGCCTGGCAACCATCGCTTACGCCTTGACCAGCCTGTCACAGAGCCTATCGCGACAATCAGCGCCCGGTCGTGATGAACAGATATACGCAAATCCCTGTAGGAGCTGCCGCAGGCTGCGAGCTTTTGCTCTTCAGCGATTCCACGGCCATCAAAATCAAAAGATCGCAGGCTTCGCCAGCTCCTACGCTTGACCGCGGTGCTCCTTAAAGGAGTGCCTGGCAACCATCGCTTACGCCTTGACCAGCCTGTCACAGAGCCTATCGCGACAATCAGCGCCCGGTCGTGATGAACAGATATACGCAAATCCCTGTAGGAGCTGCCGCAGGCTGCGAGCTTTTGATTCAAAGGCCTGGGCAACGAATTGCCTGCCAGAAAAATCAAAAAATCGCAGCCTGCGGCAACGCCTACAGGGATGTGTGGAGCTGGAAGGAAAGTGCAGATCAGACTCGGGCGGCAAGGCCATCGTACTCGACAGCCTCCGCCCGTTATTTCACCCGAATGCTCTCATCACACCGATCAAGGCAGGGCCGATGGCGACCAGGAAGAAGCTCGGCCACAGGCAGAAAATCAGCGGGAATATCAGCTTGGTACCGATTTTCGCCCCTGCCTCTTCGGCAGCCTGCATACGCCGGTCACGGAACTCATCGGCATAGATGCGCAGGGTATCGGCCACGCTGGTACCGAAGCGAATACTCTGCGCCAACAGGCTGACCAACCCTTGTACATCATCCAGCCCAGTGCGTACGGCCAGCTGCTTGAGCGCCTCGGTACTGGAAATGCCTGCGCGGATTTGCGCATTGACCAGGGCCAGTTCTTCAGCCAGTTCAACCTGACTGACCGACATTTCTTCGGCCACTCGCTCGATGGTCGTGGGCAGGGCCAGGCCTGACTCCACGCACACCACCATCAGGTCCAGTGCATCCGGAAACGCGGCGCGCAGTCGGTTTTGACGCGCCTGCTTGCGCTTGCCAACGTACAGGGCCGGCAGCAGCCATCCGATACCCGCCATCATGACCACCAACAGCAGACCAATGGTCAGCGAAATCTTGGGGATCAATGGCAATAGCAGCAATGCAACGCCAAACAACAACAGCGGCAACATCAAACGCACCGCCCAGTACATCTGCACCGCCGAAGCAGAACGGTAACCCGCATGCGTCAACAGGGTCTGGGTGGCGGATGCCTGAGCCGATTCGCTCGAGGCAAAGCGCTGACCGACCCGCTCCAGCAACAGTTGCAGATTACCTGGAGCTTCCTGCCCGGTCGTATTGCCTAAATGACCACGCTTGATCAACGCCAGACGACGCTGCACCGGGTCTTGAAGGCCCAGCATCAGCAAGATCACGGCGACCACCGCCAGCACCGTACTGACACCAATGGCGCCGAGAAACAACAGGCGCCCCATCTCCTCGTTCCCCGTGACACGACTGAACAACCCGAGTAAAAAGTCCATGAACTGTACCTCCCGGTAGCGAATACCGCTTTAAACCTGAATCCGGATGATTTTTTTTATCCAGAAAATCCCGATCAACATGGCGCAGAAAGCCCCGATGATCAGCTTATGGCCCATGGGGTCATTGAGCAGAACCGGCAAGTAAGTGGGGCTTGTAACGATGATTGCGATCGCCAGCACGAAGGGAATGGCCACCAGTATCCAGGCCGACATCCGCCCTTCGGCCGACAGGGTTTTGATCTTGCGCTGGAAGCGATAACGCCCGCGAATCAGCCGGCTCAAACGCTCCAGCACCTCGGTCAGGTTGCCGCCGGTCTCGCGATGGATAAGGATCGAGGTCACCAGCATCATCACCGTCATGCTTGGCATACGCTCGAGCAGGCCGAGCATGGCGCGGCGTACATCGTTGCCATAGTTGATGTCGGCGAAGGTCAGGCCGAACTCATGAGCGACGGCGCCCTTGTGCTCTTCGGCGACCAGGCGCAGGGTTTCGTTGAACGGGTGCCCGGCACGCAGGGCCCGGCACATGGCATCCAGCGCATCCGGCAGGCCTTCCTCGAACTCAGCGAAGCGTTTGCCCCGGTCACGAGAAATTTTCAGCAGGGGTAACCAGAACACCCCGAAGCCCGCCAAGAGCGCCATCCACCAGACTGCCGAAATCATCCAGATCGAGATAGCCGCACAAACGCCCAGGAACAGCCCGAGCAACAGCACCCGATAAGCCCGGTATTCGTGGCCACCCTGCTCGATCACCTGGGTCAGGCTCGCCATAAACGGCAACTGCTCGAGCATGGATTCCAGCGGCGACAAACGCGTCAGGTATTTCTGCCGCAACACCGTCTGCATGTTGGGCAAATTATTGGCTTTCTCCAGCACATGCAGACGACCGCGGATGCGCTTGCGCATCTTGCCGGCCTCGCCGAACACCGGCACCACCACGCCCTGGGACAAAAGGAACACGGCGATAAACACCATGCCGAGGAACATCAGAATGAATTCACTGGGAATATTGTTCATGACTGCCGTGCCTCCATCCACTCAGGCCTGAACATCGTCAGCGGCAACTCGATACCGCGCTTGGCCAGCACATCGCGGAAGGCCGGGATCATGCCGCTGGGGCGATAATCGCCAAGCACCTCACCGTTTTCACCCATGCCTTGACGCGCAAAGGAGAAGATTTCGGTCATGGTGATAATCTCGCCTTCCATGCCGTTGATCTCTTGGACGCTGACCAGGCGGCGCTTGCCGTCCTCCTGACGTTCCAGCTGGATCACCACATCGATGGCCGACGCGATCTGCTGCCGCATGGCCTTGATCGGGAAAGTCGCCCCGGTCATCGACACCATGTTTTCGATTCGGCCCAACGCATCACGCGCGGTGTTGGCGTGAATGGTGGTCAACGAGCCGTCGTGGCCGGTGTTCATCGCCGTCAGCATGTCCAGCGCCTCGGCGCCGCGCACTTCGCCGATGACAATGCGGTCTGGGCGCATCCGCAAACTGTTGCGCACCAACTCCCGCTGACTCACCTCGCCTCGCCCCTCGATATTCGAAGGCCGGGTTTCCAGGCGCACCACGTGGGGTTGCTGCAGTTGCAGTTCAGCCGAGTCTTCGATGGTGACAATCCGCTCGTTTTGCGGAATGAAACTGGACAGCACATTGAGCATGGTGGTCTTGCCGCTGCCGGTACCGCCGGAGATCAACACGTTCAAGCGTCCACGGACAATCGCCTTGAGCAGCAGGGCAATGGCCGGGGTCAACGTCCCCACCGAGATCAGGCTGTCGGTATTGAGCAGGTCCACCGCAAAGCGGCGAATCGACATGCTCGGGCCGTCGATCGCCAGTGGCGGGATAATTGCGTTGACCCGCGAACCGTCCTTGAGCCGGGCGTCCACCAATGGCGAGGACTCGTCGATACGCCGACCCAGGCTGGAAACGATGCGGTCGATGATGTTCAGCAAATGCTGATCATCGCGAAAGCGCACATCGGTCCGTTGCAGTTTGCCGAAGCGCTCGACATAGACCGAGGCAAAGCCATTGACCAGAATGTCCGACACGCTGTGATCGGCCAGCAACGGTTCCAGGGGACCCAAGCCAAGCACTTCGTCTGTGATTTGCTTGATGATCAACTGGCGGCTGGCAGAACTCACCGGCGCCGAATGCTCATCGAGCAAGCGCTGGCAAATATCGCGAATCTGCCGCGTGGCCTCGGCCTGTTCAAGGGAGTCCAGCAAGGACAGGTCCATGACCTTGAGCAACTGCTGATAGATCTTTTCCCGCCATTCGGCTTCCACCGGGGTGACTTGGCTTCTGGTTTCGTAAAGAACGTCCGGCGCTGCACGCTCCCACGCCATTATTTCCTCTGCCGGGTCCAGCAGGTCGTCGCCCAGCTGAGCAGCCGACGAAGCGGCGGGTTTACCGGACTGTTTGCGCAAGCGGTTACGAAAGTCGCTGATCATGGGTCATCCCCCGAAAAAACGGTTGAAGGCGCGTTTGAGTAAGCCTTTGTTCCCGGCTACTTGTTGACCGACCAGGTCCTCGGTCATGTCGCGCAGAGCAGTAGTAATAGCCGCCCTCGGCGCATGCAGCCCCAACGGCACGCCAGTGTTCTGACTCTGGCTGACCAGGTTGAAGTCGTTGGGTAATTTCGACAGATTGGTGCAGCGCAGCGCCTCGCCGATGTCTTTGAGGCTGATGGGGGCTGCCTTGTCATAGCGGTTGACCACTATCTGCATTTGGTCCCCGCGCACACCCAGGTCATCGCGAAGAATCCGCACCAGAGAGCTGGCATCGCGCAGATGACTGACACTCTGCTGCACCACCACGTACACCCGATCCACCTGTTCCAGCACCGAGCCGGTGAGATGGTCGATTTGCCGCGGAAGGTCGATCACCACCCAGTCGTAGCTGGCGCGGGCCAGTTTCAACAGGGCATCAAGCTGTTCGGGCTGGGCATCCTGTGGCAGACACAGCTCACCGGCCCGGCCACCCAGCACATGCAAGGTCGGGCTGAAGTGACTGCAAAAACCGCGTAACGCGACACTGTCCATGCCCTCGATCTGCGCCAACACCTCCAGATGGCTGTGCGACTGCGCCACATCCAGATAATGCGTGACACTGCCAAATTGGAGGTCCATGTCCAGCAACAGGGTGCTGCCGCCCTTGACACTGAGTTGTTGAGCCAGGTTGCAAGCCACCAGGGTTCCGCCGGAGCCGCCCTTGGCGCTCATCACGGCGATCAATTTCCCTTCTGCCCCGCTGCCGGTCCGAACCTCTGTGACCAGACGATTCAAGGCGGCGACCAATTCTGTCTCGGCGATGGGCTCGGGCAACACGTCACGGGCTCCGGCCTGCATCGCCAGGCGCATGGCTTCCTGTTCGCTCAGCAGACCGCACACCAACATCGGCGGACGCTCATGGGCTGGATGCTGCAACAGCGCCGCCAGCTCCTCGCGCCACAGATGGCTGACGCGCAACAGCAGCAGATCAGGCATCCGGTCCAGGCCATAGAGCGGGTCGACATGGCCGTTGCTCACCAGGCGAGTGCTCACCTCCAGGCAAGGCATGCGTTGGCAGACGCTCTGCAGATCGCGCAAAGAGGTGGCATCGCGGCTGCTGATCAGCAACCGGAGCCCAGCTTTGCCGGTCGAGGTGGCGACTGGAGTTTCCTTGGTATTCAGCATGGTGTGATCTCCCCGGAATCGGAATGACGCCCAAGGCTTTCGCGTGGCAACGTTGCCCTGAATGTGGGCAAGGTAATGGGCACGCCGAACCCGGGAATGAACAGATTGAAAACGAAGTTTTGCAGGCTCAACTGGACATAGCGGATGGCACGAAAGCCATTGCTACCGCTCGTATCGCCGGGGTTGGCGACCAAAGCGCCGTTGGCATCCAGGTAGGTCAGCGTCAGGTTGTTGGTGGTCAAGTCGGTGATCAGCTGGCTGGTACCGGCGTCGGTCGCGGCATTGAAGATCGCCCGTCGCAAAACCACCGGATCGCTGATGTTGCACACGGCCGCCAGGCGTGCACCGCGCCGTGCGGCTTCATCCAGCGCATTGACCGTGAAGTACAGTCGGCCCATCTCCAGCACGGCGAACAACAGCGTGAATACGAGCATACCGATGATGGCGAATTCCACGACATAGGTGCCGTGCATGCGTTTGCGATTCATCACAATGCCCTCATGACAGTGGTGGCGACCAGCGGAATGCTCAGCGCAATCGGATTACCGAAGAAACCCGGAATCGCTCCGGTGCAATTGCCACTGCCAATCACCGGGCAGAACGTATAAGTGATGGTGACCCGCACATGGTCCAGGCCCACCGCGGCGACCTCCACCATGCTGGTCGTCAACCCTGACACCACTGCGGTCCCGGTATTTGCAGGCACGCCATAGACCGCGACATTTCTCGTCTGGGCCTTCAGCGCATCGCTCAGAGCGACAGCGCCAAGCGTCGAGTTCCAGGCCTGGCTGGCGACGAAACGGTCGGCATCACGGCTGGCCTGCAGCAACACGTTGTAGTGGTAGAGCATGCGGCCGAACTCGCCGAAAGCCAGCAACAGCAGGAGCAACAACGGCAGCACGAGGGTGAACTCGACCAAGGCCAGGCCTTGCTGGCGCTGCGACTGTTTAAACGCGTGAAGTCTCATGACGCCCCCTCCCTACGAGTCAGTGCTCGGAGTGCCGCTGTTGAGATAGGTTTTGTAGAGCTGGATGATCTGTGGGCCGGAATCGGTCGTCGGTGTCGGGCCGGGCACGTTGTCGCCTTCGCACTCTTTCACAAACTGTCCGAAAATCTGCGCCTCCGTGCCGCCGCCGTTCATGGGCTGCACCACGAAATAGCAGCCAAAACCCAGGACAGGGATCGAGGTTGAACCGCCCTGTTTCCCGGTGCATTCACCCACCACGATTTTCAGCATCCGGCGCTCGAACACTCCATTGCTCTCACAGCCGCTGCCGGTCCCTGCCACGCACGCGGCCACGCTGGCACGCCAGTCGTTGTAATCCATTATCGCCTCGCCACCTGCCGTAAGATTGCCATCGCTCGATGTGACAGGCTGCCCCTTGTATTGCGCTTGTGCCGGGGTAACTGAATCGTTGTAAGTAATCTGAGGGTTGCTGGACGCGGTCACCAGGTCTGGCGGGTAATTCGAAGCACTGACCGGACCGTTGTAGATGCCAAAGCGCGTATTCAGACCTTGAGACGCAGGGCCGACCATGTTGCCGGGAGAGGTCTGGACGTTCTCTCCCACATTGCGGCAGACCGAGCCGCCTCCAGCCAGATCCTGCCTGACCGTACTGCCGCCCGAGCCGAAATCGAGCAACTGGAAGTTGCCTGGGCCAATGGCGGACGAATTGCCAGCCGCCGACTTCAATACCTGCAAATCACCAAACTGGAAGCCCCAGAACATACCGGCGTCAGGGTCGTATTGGGTCGCATCGCCACAGATCATCAACGGGGCGAGATCACATGGGCTGGTAGGGCTGGGGCCAGCAGTGGCGATCGCCGCCACCGCTTTGTCTCCCAGCACACCGAATGACTGAACGAAGCCCCAGAAAAAACCTGTCAGACTATAGTTCGATACCGATACCCGAACGTATTTGGCATTCGTCGGGCCAGGAAAAGAGAATGTGCCATAGACGCTGTCGGACAGTTCCACTACCGCAAATGCACCTGGATTACCGGCGACAGCCGTGGACAATTCGTTGTTGCCGGTGGCATTGGCATTTTGCAACAGCGTATTGAGCGCGGCAGATCGCGTCGTGCTGGCAAAATTGGTAGCGCCTGCTACCTGGCTCAAGGTTTTGGCGCCACTCAGGGCGGCGGCGTCCACCGCATTCTGCAGGCGTGTTTTGTTCAGCAACATGTGTCCGCCGTCCAGAGCCAACGCCGCCATCATCACCATCGCCGCCAACGCGATCACCATCAATACGCTCACCGAACCTTCCTGGCGCCTTGGCGTCGCAGTGAACGGCTGCTGAATTCGAAGATTCATCATCAAGCCCTCATTTACCGAAACTGATCCGGATCGGCTCCGCCAATACCTGGGTGTCCAGGCGCCTGTTGCGTTCTGTCAGCGAATGTTGACTACTTTGGTTTCGATCCCGCGGATAATGGTGATAGCTCCGCCACGCTCGCCACTGCTGCGCTGCACCACGCGTTTTGGCGCCGGGGCAGCGGCCATCGCCATGACCGGTGCCGCAGGTGCAGGCGCAACGGTCGCGATTTTCTTCTGGTCGTTCAGCGGATTGCGTAAGGTCAGTTGCAATTTGCCTTCCGTTTGTGCGGTAACCAGGGTTTCAGCCTCTGCAGTCGTCATTTCCAGCGTCACTGCGCGCACCACCACCGGCTGGGTCTTGTCGGTACCTGCGGTCTGGTCCACCGCCAACACCCGCAAGTTCTCGAGGATGGTCTTGGACACAGCGTTATTGCCGGCGCCATCAGTTTTTTTAGTCGCCAGCACATCGACCCGGTTACCGGGTAACAGGAACCCACCCACGCCGACCACATCGTCTACGCGTACCGATATGGCACGTTTGTCTGTCGCAATCAGCGAGGCCAGGGTACTGCCGCCCAAATGCTCGCTCAGGCGTGCGCCGCGCATCACGTCGCCCCGCAAGATGTCGAACGTTGCGATCTTGCCCACGGCCTTGTCGGTTGAATCGAGCGCATCGTCCGGAATTGTGTCCATCGGCATGCGTACGGTCGTGACTTGCTGAGCCTCGACCATCTGCCCGAAGGGAATTTCTACCGTGGCGACCACCACACTTCGAAGGTGATCATCCGGGGTGGCATTGAGCCGTGCGCTCAGCCAGGAGTCGGCCATCCATGCGGCCCCAAGGCCCATGACCAGGGAAATGCCTATCAGGGAAACAGTACGAGAGCTCATGTCAGTATCTCCGCTTCAAAGAAAGTCGAGCTGGACGAAATAGTTGTGCCAGGCCCATTCCAGCTCCTGCGGCGACAGGGCTCCGGAACCGCCCAGGTAACGCTGACGGTCGAGGGCCATGTTCAGGAGATCGCGGGGGTGGCAAGGCACCAGGGGCATGCCTTCACTTGCATAAAGCCTTTGCAGTACATAACGCAGCAGCAGCGGGTCAAAAGGAATGCCCAAACGCTCGCTTTCCTGACGCCAGATCTTTTCGTACTCCTCAGGCTTCAGGTAACCGAACTGCAGCTTGTAGCCAATCCGGCGCAGGAAGGCTTCATCGGCCAGCTCCAGCGGATTGAGGTTGGTGGAAAACACCAGAATCAAATCGAACGGCAGCTCGCAATGCCGACCGCCGCCCAGGTTGAGGAAGTCGCGCTTCTCTTCCATGGGTACGATCCAGCGATTCAACAGCTCGGCCGGAGCCATGCGCTGGCGTCCCATGTCGTCAATGATGAACAAGCCATTGCTGGCCTTGAGCTGCAAGGCCGCCTGGTATTGACGGGTGTAGGGGTCATAGCGAACGTCCAGCTGTTCCATGCTCAGCTCGCCGCCCGTAATGACAATCGGGCGTTTGCAGCACAGCAGACGACGGTCGATCCCTTCGTTGAGCATCAGACTGTTCGGTTGGCTGTTGTCATCCAGGCGCTGATGCACCTGCGGATCATAAATCTCGATCACCGACTCGTTGATGACGATGGCATGAGGCACCCAGATCGCTTCAGCGAACAGACGAATCAGCCGACTGCTCACATACGTCTTGCCGGTACCCGCGGGGCCGTAAATCATGATCGCGCGCCCGGAGTTCAGCGCCACACCCAACTGATCGAGCATCCCTTCCGTGAGCACTACGCCCGCGAGGGCCCTGTGCATATCGTCGGCGTTGATGCGACCGTGGTGAATGGTCTGGATTTTGATCAGGGAACGGTAAGTACTCACCGGGAAAGGTGCCGCACCGATATAGCCGCTACGTGACAGGGCATCTCGGGCGGCACTGCGACCCCGTTCGGTCAGGCCATAACGCAGCATCTGCCCACTCGTGGTTTGCGGCCCCATCTGGCCCAGCACTTCGACACGGCCGTCCTTGCGCAGAAACGCCAGGACCTCCTCTAGTACAGCGCCGGTCAGTGCCAGGCGCTCCACCAGCCGCGACATGTCCAGCACACCGGCGTCATGCAAATGCTTGCACACCAGCTCACCGAGAAAACTGTCGGTCAGACCGGTTTCGCGGATGGTGCATGGCTGAGGCGCCAGTCGTTGCACCGCGTCCCTATCGCTGGGGTAGGCATCACTATCGACGATGACGTGCATGACTAAGCTCCCAATCCACCGGCAACGAGTTGCCAGTAGACGCTGTTTAAAGTGCCGATCAGAATGGCGATCGAATAAGGAAAAGGTTTGCCGGCTACTTCATCCGAAGCAGGCGCCAGATAGGACTGCGCCCTCAGAATCAGCCGATAGCGGCCCAGGGTTTGAAATAATTGACCGCGGAACAGCACGATCAGTAAACCGCAGACACCGCCGGCCATCAGGCTGAACAAGGCAGCCCACAAAGCGAAATGAACCGGTAAAAAACTGCCGACCATGGCCATTAATTTGACATCACCGGCGGCCATGCCGCCCACGGCGTACATCGGCAGAAACAGCCCAAAACAGATCAGGATGCCCAGCAGGCTGTCACCCAATCCGCTGATACCACCTGAATAAGTCTGACCGACCAATCCCAGGGCAAGGCCCAATAGAACCAGCATGTTGGGAATACGGTGGCGAAGCAGATCGCTCACCACCGCGACGCCCAGCAGTCCTAGCAGTACAACTGTCGACACCAGCAATTCCATGGACATGGCGCGTCTCCCGAGTGCGACTTATTGTTATGGGCAGGCGTTCCCACCATTGACCGCGGTGCACAGCGCTGTGATTTTGGTATTCACCTGGCCTCCGAGTGTTACGAACGCGGCAGCAACAGCTACCGTAATCAGCCCACCCGCCACTGCGTATTCCACAATGGTCAGACCGTCTTCGTCTTTGACGAACTTCAGTACTGAAGCCTTGATTGTTTGCAGAGTCATTTCGATCACTCCAGCGGCCATGCCGCTCATTACGTAAGTTGGCAGGGACAACGCGAAGCCCATCAAGAAAGTGCCCGGCGCCCTATCAGAAATAAGGCAACCAGAGGTTCTGTGGGCATCGCCGCGTCTCCCGAGTGCGACTTATTGTTATGGGCAGGCGTTCCCACCATTGACCGCGGTGCACAGCGCCGTGATCTTGGTATTGACCTGGCCTCCAAGTGTCACGAACGCTGCGGCAACAGCTACCGTAATTAACCCACCGGCCACCGCGTATTCCACAATGGTCAGGCCGTCTTCGTCTTTGGCGAACTTCACTACCGAAGCCTTGATTGTTTGCATGATCATTTTGCCCACCTCACTCGAATGTTGTTTTTTCGGAGGCAGTGCGTTCTGCTCTGCCTGGATGCAACACTAGTCAGGGGCAAGGCATAGGCGTTAGGAAGATTTTGCACATCACTAGGACTTTTTTGCGGGGATGCCCAACTGCCGTTTATTGGCTTTTGGAAGGAACGGCAGGACAAAAAAAAGGAAATGACTTGCGAATGCGATTGCCGTTGATTCACAAGCGACGAGCGGTTGGGGCTCGGGACATCGATCCACGCTAACAAACAACTGGGTGTAACGGCTTTGCAACGAAATATAGAGCGTATAGAACTAAAGTATCAGTTCTTTATAAGCATTTAATCTGCAAAGTCAGTACACGTTGACAATACTACTCACCGAGAACGGCATGAAGAACCGCAGAGTAGAGACATGACGTCCAATTTGACCAGAAGGCCATCGCTACTGTGGTTCGATCTGACCCACGATCATTCCACGAAGGAACTCATCGCGCAGTTCGAGGGTGCCTGCGACTGCAAATTGGCGAAAAATTCCGCGTTGCCCATCGGGGAACAGGCGGACATGATCTGCGTCCATTTTGATCGCCCCGACACACCAGGCTTGAGGCTGTTGCTGGAGATCAAACGCACAACGCCCACCATTCCGATCACCATGTTCACTGTGCAGCACTCGGAAGAACTGGCGGTATGGGCCATGCGTTCCAGTGTCTGGGAATACATGGTGCTCCCGCTCTCAGGCACTGAGAGAAAGCGCTATCTGACAGCAGTGGTGCAGCTGTGCGAGTTGCGCAGAAATGCCAACGGCCAGGGCCAGACATCGCTGATCGATCACTCCCCGACCTTGCCGGACAGCATCCGATTGACCTCGGGGCACCAAAAACACCAGGCGTTGAGCCACGTCATGCTGTACATCGACCAGCACTTTCGCGACAGCATTGATCAGAGGGAGTTGGCGAAGCGCTGCGGCATGACGACCTTTCGTTTCAGCCGCCTGTTCAAGGAAGCCAATGGCGTTGGTTTTACCGATTACATCCTGAACAAGCGCATGAGCTTCGCCAAACAACTGCTCGACAATAGCCAGATGCCTATTACCAGCATCGGCTATGAAGCCGGCTTCAAGGACCCGTCCTACTTCGCTCGCGCCTTCAAGCAGTTCGTCAACTGCACACCCAGCGAATACCGTTTGACCTGCCAACTCAGAGCGGTGGCAGCGCAACCGGCGCTGGAGGATACAACCGCTGAAGTGCTCGAAAGCCTGGTACAGAGCCTCGGAAGTTGAGGCGGTTTTTAGGCCCGTGACAAATAACGCGCATAAAAAAACGCCGCTCAATGAGCGGCGTTTTTTTGAATTTGGAGCGGGAAACGAGACTCGAACTCGCGACCCCGACCTTGGCAAGGTCGTGCTCTACCAACTGAGCTATTCCCGCAAATGGCGTCCCCTAGGGGACTCGAACCCCTGTTACCGCCGTGAAAGGGCGGTGTCCTAGGCCACTAGACGAAGGGGACACGCTGCCCGGAACACATGGTGTGTGTTTCGGTGCCCAGATCCGCATCCGAAGATTAGGTTCTGGTTTCACTCAGCCCTGCCCGAAAGCAAAGCCGTTTAAAACTGGAGCGGGAAACGAGACTCGAACTCGCGACCCCGACCTTGGCAAGGTCGTGCTCTACCAACTGAGCTATTCCCGCATTGGCGTCCCCTAGGGGACTCGAACCCCTGTTACCGCCGTGAAAGGGCGGTGTCCTAGGCCACTAGACGAAGGGGACACACGTACAACATTCACTCCTTACCGCGTTTCGCTGTGTGCTTTACGCTGTAAGTGGCGCGCATTCTATGGATGGATTGAGGGGTCGTCAACCCCCAGATATAAATTTATTTAAATCAATGACTTCGCCCTGCTTTCAGCAGCGATTGAGGCTTTTCCGTCGACTGACCTTTGGCGCCTATATTCTGGCATCCAGCAAGGCGCTATAGTCCCGGCCCGGATGATGGCAATGTGCACCTCGCACGCTATTTACTTATCTATGCAGCGTTACGGCCGATATAAGCAGAGCCATTGCCGATTCAACTCGTCGAGCGACCCTAGGCGCCCAAATGCCAAGCTACTACACTCGACTCGCACGCGAACCCTAATAAAAGAGGTCTTACCGGTGACACCACTCATGATCACCCTGCTAGTCGTAGCCGGGATCGCACTATTGATCGCCATTGGCTACATGAACCATGTGGTGGAGAACAATAAGCTGGAAAAGGCCCGCACCAAGGTTGAACTCAATGACCGCCTGCGTCGCTGCGGTGAAATCACCGAGACCTTCCCCGGTCAGTTGATGACACCGACCCTCAAGCTGCTGTTGACCCGTCTTGAATTGAACGTCTGCCAGCGCTTGCTGAACCTGGAAAAATCCAACAGCACCTTAAAGGCACGGATTGCCGAGCTGAGTGCCCTCGTCGCCCAAGGCGAATCGATCCCGGTCAACAACCCGCCGGCACCGATCCAGACTGAAGCCAAAGCCAAAGACGTGCGCTTTTTGCTCGAAGCCCTGCATGGCCAGATCACCCGCGCGGCACAGGACGGTTTCCTGCCGCCCAACGAAGCCAAGCGCTGGATCCGTGAAGTGCGCCACATCCTGGTCCTGCTGCACATCGAATTCTTCAACAACCTGGGCCAGCACTCGCTGCAGCAGAACCAGCCCGGCCAGGCTCGTCTGGCCTTCGAACGCGGCGTGCAATACCTGCGCAAACAGCAGGAACCGCAGATTTACGCTGAACAGCTGGAATACCTGGAGAAACTCCTGGCCCGCGCCAACGCCCAGGTCATGGACAAGATCGCTCCGGTGGAAGGCGAGATGAACCAACTGACTGAAGGCCTCAAAGACGTTGAGGCTGACGCCGACTGGAAGAAAAAAGCGATCTACGACTGATCATGCCAATGCTGAAAAGCCACCGGGTCAGGTGGCTTTTTTTTGCGTCGGGATTGATGGAGGGCAGCGCTTACAACCTGAAGTGCCCCACCATCCCCTTCAGTTCAACCCCCAGCTGCGCCAACTCAATACTCGACGCGGCATTGCCCTGCATCGCCAGCGACGACTGATCCGCACTGGCGCGGATACTGGTGACACTGCGATTGATCTCCTCGGCCACTGAACTCTGCTCTTCCGCAGCCGCTGCGATCTGCTGGTTCATCTGCTGAATCAACGACACCGCTGTCGCAATGCTCCCCAACGCGCTCTCGGTTTGCAATGCATCGCTCACCGCCAGCTTCACCAACTCGCCACTGTTCTGAATCTGCTGCACCGACGACTGCGCCGCCGAGCGCAAGGCACTGACCAGCCGTTCGATTTCCTCGGTTGATTGCTGGGTTCGCTTGGCCAATGCCCGAACTTCATCGGCCACCACCGCAAAGCCCCTGCCCTGCTCGCCGGCCCGCGCTGCCTCGATGGCCGCATTGAGCGCCAACAGGTTGGTTTGCTCGGCAACGCTTTTGATCACGCTGAGTACCGTGCCAATGTTCTGGATTTCCGCGCTGAGGCTTTCGATGCTGGAACTGGCCGAGGTGGCCGAGTCCGCCAATTGTTCGATCCGCACCATGCTCTGACGCACCACCTGCTGACCGCTCTCAACCTTGCCATCGGCAGTCTGCGCCGCCTGGGCAGCCTCTTCCGCGTTACGTGCGACATCGTGCACCGTGGCGGTCATCTGATTCATCGCGGTGGCGACCTGCTCGGTTTCTTCCTTCTGGCTGCTGACCTCAAGATTGGTCTGTTCGGTTACCGCCGACAACGATTGAGCAGAGCTTGCCAACTGTTCGATACCGGCCTGCAAACCACTGACGATACTGCTCAGCCCTGCGCCCATTTGCTGCATGGCTTGCATCAACTGGCCGATCTCGTCACGGCGGGTCACTTCAATCGTTGCACTCAAATCGCCCGCGGCGATCTGTTGAGCAACACCAATGACGCTGCGCAGCGGCGCCACGATCAACCGGGTGATCACCCACGCAGCAATCAGCCCCACCAGCAAGGCCAGTGCCGAAGAACCGATGATCAACAGCGAGTTCTTTTTCAGCTCTGCCTGCATCGACAGGTCTTCGGCAACGTAGGCCTGATCCACCCGTTCCACCACTTGAGCGGCGCGCTGGTGGAGTTGTTCGTAGACGGTTTTTTCCTCTGCCAACAGTCCGGTGTACTCGGCAAGTTTTTCACTGAAACCGGCGATGTGACCGGACACTTCATTGAGGACAGTCTGGTAGCCCTCATCCTTGATCGTGGTTTTCAGTTGCTCGGCCTGAGTCAGCGCCTGATCGGCCTGCTCGATCTTGCCCTGCCCGCCGCTGTCGTCGCCCTTGCGGCTCTGGTCCAGCCGTACGCGTGCTTCGTTCATGGCCTGCAACATCAGCCGTGCAACCTGGCTGACCTGATTGGCTTGTTCGATGAATTGCGCGCCATCCTTGCCCTCGGATTCCTTCAAGGTATAGGCACCATCATCGGCGAGCCCGGCCTGCAGCACGTCCAGGTTATTGGCCACGCTGGACACCGACCAACTGGCCATTTCCAGTGCCAGGTCCTTGGCCTGACTCAGCGAGACAAACTCGTCAAAAGCCTTGCGATAGGCCCCCAGAGATTGCTCGACGTCATTCATGACCGGCACGTTGGCCGCTGACTGGGCCTTGAGCTGGGTCGCCAGAGCGATCAGAGCGTCCACCCCGGCGCGCAAGGCGTCCGCGGTTTTCGGATTATCGTGCAAGGCGTATTCCTGCTCGAGCAGGCGAACCTTGAGCAAACCGCTGTTGAGCGACGACATCTGCTTGAGCCCGTCGAAGCGCTGACTGATGGTTTGCAGGGACCATACGCCGATGGCCGCTACCAGTGCGGTCAACAGCAGCACCAGTACAAACCCGACACCCAGTTTTTTCGCCATACCGAGGTTGGCAAAACGTCCTTGCACGGCCGAAATCATTGCGCGTAGTCCCCTGCCATTGTCTGTTGATGCAGATTCGCAACGGGCTTGTGCCAACACAAGTCTCTGGCTGCGGAATAATGGCAAAAAGCTACGCCCGCGTCGCTTTCAGAACGCTCGAGGTCGATCCTCAGGGTCTGTTGACGTTTGGCAGCGCAACGCGGTTCGTCACCAAACGTCAACAGACCCTGGCGGTGGCCTGAAAAAATGCCCGGGCGCGAGGATCACAGGCATAAGCTATGTTGATCCGCTGCCAGTCATGAGCCTGGCCGGTCGGACTGAACGCCGTCGGGCAAGACAGCAGGACACCGAAGCGCCGAGCCTGAGTGCGCACCTGAGCATAGTCAGCGTTGCGCGATCGCGCCCAGATGAACAGGCCGCCAACCGGTTTGCCGAAAACCTCCCACTCCGCGTCTTCGAGGACCTGCAAGGCTGCTTCCCTGCCAATACTTAAACGCTGGCGCTGACGCTGCACCAATTTGCGGTAGGCACCGCTGGCCAACAGACTCGCCAGCACCGACTCGCTGAACCGTGAAGCGCCCATGCTGCTGATCATCTTGACCTGCGCCAGTCGCGAAATGACATCGGCACTGGCCACTACAAAGCCAACCCGCAACGAACTGCTGAGAGTTTTGGAGTAGCTGCCGACGTAGATCACGTTGTCATCGATGCCCAGTGCCGCAAGGCGTGTGCCGGGACCGCTGTGAAAATCCGCATAGACGTCGTCTTCGATCACCCGCACGCCATGGTTTTTGGCCAGTTGCAGGACCTGCTGAGCCACCCCCGGGGTCAAACTGCTGCCCGTGGGGTTGTGATAAAAGCTGTTGATGAACAAGCCACGGGGTTTGTACTTCATCAGCACTGCCTCGAGTGCTTCGGTGTCTGGCCCGCGCGGGGTTCGTGGCACCTCGATCATGCTGACCCCGTGCAGCCTGAGCAGATCGAACAGCATCGAATAACCGGGACTCTCCACCACCACGCAATCGCCCGGTTTGAACAGCGTGCGCACAATCAGATCGAGCCCATGACTGGCCCCTGCCGTGGTCAGTATTCGGCTTTCATCCACCTCGATACTCAGTTGTTTCAACCGCTTGAGGATCTGCTGGCGCAAAGCAGGCAGGCCCAGCGGCGTGCTGTAATTGAACAACCCGGCCATGTCGGTGCGGCTGACCTGGCGTATGGCGTAGCTCAGGTCGTCAGTCTCGCGCCAGCTTTCGGGTAGTCCGCCGCAACCCAGTTTCAGTTCCTCGACATGGCCGCCTTGCTTCTCCTCAACCCCTTCGAACCAGGGAAGATCGCGTTGCTCCTGAGTGGCCAGCACCGTTGCCGCGACAAAGAAACCCGCCCCGTTACGCGTCTCCAGTACCCCTTGAGCCACCAGCCGTTCACAGGCCTCGACGACACTGGATTGACTGAGCAGATTGGTCCGCGCGATTTGTCGCACGGAAGGCAAACGCCCCCCCGGCGTCACCTCGCCGCGACGGAGCCAGTCGGCCAATGCGTCGACGATTTGCTGCACGACAGGCACCAATGCCTGTCGATCGATTCTCAACTCCATGAGCAAGCAAACTCCTGTCCGTTTTGCGGGGAACAGTTAATCACAGGAGCGCTTCAGGGGATGTGCGACAACGCCGTCAAAACCCTCGGTTCTAACCATTTGAAACACAATGATTGGCGTCTTCACGGAACCGGCGCCAATGTGTGTAGTGCAGAGAAACCTGTGGCGAGGGAGCTTACTCCCGCTTGAGGGCGTAGCACTCACAAGATTTTGGGGCCGCTACGCAGCCCAGCGCGAGCAAGCTCGCTCGCCACAAAGATTGTGTTTGCCTGAATCCCTGTGGCGCGACGTAAAACATTAAAACGCCGTGACCCCACCATCCACCGCCAGCGAATGACCGGTGGTGAATGCCGCGCCATCGCTGCACAGGTACAGCACCGCGCTGGCAATTTCTTCGACCTTGCCGATACGCCCGACCGGGTGCATGGCATTGGCGAACTCGCCCTTCTTCGGGTCCGCTTCGTAGGCTCGGCGGAACATATCGGTGTCGATCACTGCCGGGCACACCGCATTCACGCGAATCTTTTTCTTGGCGTATTCGATGGCCGCCGATTTGGTCAGGCCGATCACCGCGTGCTTGGAGGCTGCGTAAATGCTCATCTTCGGCGCAGCGCCCAGACCAGCGACCGAAGCGGTGTTGACGATCGCGCCACCGCCCTGGGCCAGCAGCAACGGCAACTGATACTTCATGCACAACCAGACGCCTTTGACGTTGACGCCCATGATCGCGTCGAACTCATCGATCGTGCCGTCGGCCAGTTTGCCTTTCTCGATTTCGATACCGGCATTGTTGAAGGCATAGTCGAGACGGCCGTAGGTATTCACCACCTCGTCCATCAGATTTTTTACATCGCTTTCCACCGTGACGTTGCAGCGCACGAAGGTCGCTTCACCGCCGGCGGTGCGAATCAGCGCCACAGTGCCTTCACCACCGGCCGCGTCCAGATCGGCGACCACCACTTTCAAACCTTCGGCGGCGAACGCCAAAGCGGTCGCGCGGCCAATACCATTGGCTGCGCCTGTCACAACGGCAACCTGGCCAGAAAACGTCATGCTCATTGTTATGTCCTCGGAGGGAAGAATGCAGGGGATCGCGTGTGGCCAGTCTAGTCACAGGGGCGTATGGCGCGGCAGCACTATCAGAAGGCCGGTTGGGCACCCATGAGTTGCAGTGATAGAACGGGCGCCATGACTATCACCGCACTGGATCGATGTGCATTCGCAGCGTCAGCCAACCTTGCGACATCGCCCATGAAGGTCTATCAACAAGACTTCATTCATCTTGAGTGCCTGTCATGACTACCCAGACCAATCGCCAGTTCCTGCTCGCCAAACGTCCCGTGGGGCCGGCCACCCGTGAAACATTCACCTATCAAGAAGTACCGGTCGGCGAACCGGCGGCGGGTCAGATTCTGGTCAAGAACGAATACCTGTCCCTGGACCCGGCCATGCGTGGCTGGATGAACGAGGGTAAGTCCTACATCCCTCCGGTCGGCATTGGCGAAGTGATGCGTGCATTGGGCGTAGGAAAAGTCATCGCTTCGAACAATCCGGGTTTCGCCGTGGGGGACTACGTCAACGGCGCCCTCGGTGTGCAGGATTACTTCCTCGGCGAGCCACGAGGTTTCTATAAAGTCGATCCGAAACTGGCACCGCTGCCGCGTTATTTATCCGCGCTGGGCATGACCGGGATGACCGCCTACTTCGCCCTGCTCGATGTCGGCGCGCCGAAAGCCGGTGACACCGTGGTGCTGTCGGGCGCGGCTGGCGCGGTGGGCAGCATTGCCGGGCAGATTGCCAAGATCAAAGGCTGCCGGGTGATCGGCATTGCCGGCGGCGCGGACAAGTGCAAATTCCTGATTGACGAGCTGGGTTTTGATGGCGCCATCGACTACAAAAACGAAGATGTACACGCTGGCCTCAAACGCGAGTGCCCGAAAGGCGTCGACGTGTATTTCGATAACGTCGGCGGCGATATTCTCGATGCCGTGCTGAATCGTCTGAACATGAAGGCGCGGGTGGTGATTTGCGGTGCCATCAGCCAGTACAACAACAAAGAAGCGGTCAAAGGCCCGGCCAACTACCTGTCGCTGCTGGTCAACCGCGCCCGGATGGAAGGCTTTGTGGTGATGGATTACGCCGCACAGTTCGGTGCTGCCGGGCAGGAAATGGCCGGCTGGATGGCCAAGGGGCAGCTCAAGAGCAAGGAAGATATCGTCGAAGGACTGGAAACGTTCCCGGAGACGCTGATGAAATTGTTCAGCGGCGAGAATTTCGGGAAGTTGGTGTTGAAGGTTTAACCCATGTGGGAGCGAGCCTGCTCGCGATAGCGGCGGATCAGACAACATTTATGTCGACTGACACTCCGCAATCGCGAGCAGGCTCGCTCCCACATTTGGATCTTCAGCGTTTGGTTAGGCGAGTTCGGCAACAACTGCCGCCAACGCCTTCGCCGGATCCGCCGCCTGGCTGATCGGGCGGCCGATCACCAGGTAGTCGGAACCAGCCTCCAGCGCCTGACGCGGGGTCAGGATGCGGCGCTGATCGTCCTGGGCGCTGCCCGCCGGACGAATCCCCGGGGTCACCAGTTGCAGCGACGGGTGCGCGGTTTTCAGTGCCCGGGCCTCCAGGGCCGAGCAGACCAGACCGTCCATCCCGGCTTTTTCCGCCAGCGCGGCCAGACGCAGCACCTGCTCCTGCGGCTCGATGTCCAGACCGATACCCGCCAGATCCTCACGCTCCATGCTGGTCAGCACGGTCACGCCGATCAACAGCGGTTTCGGGCCGCTGCGCTGATCGAGCACTTCACGGCAGGCAGCCATCATGCGCAAACCGCCGGAACAGTGCACGTTGACCATCCACACGCCCATTTCCGCGGCGGCCTTGACGGCCATGGCGGTGGTGTTCGGAATGTCATGGAACTTGAGGTCCAGGAACACTTCGAAGCCTTTGTCGCGCAAAGTGCCGACGATTTCCGAGGCGCAACTGGTGAACAGTTCTTTACCGACTTTGACCCGGCACAGCTTCGGGTCCAGCTGATCGGCCAGCTTCAGTGCGGCGTCACGGGTAGGGAAATCCAGGGCGACGATGATAGGCGTCTGGCAGGCGGACATGAGTGGGCTCTCAGGCAAGTCGAAATCGGCGCGCATTGTAGCGGAACCAGCGCCGCTGCGGGACCCGGTGATCGGTAATTCGTCATCGCGGCTTAGACAAGACTAGCTCCTGCGGCAATTGTGTCGAGTTCGGTACACACACGACACGCCCACAACACCCTTCAACGCTACCCTCGGCAGCCGCAACAGGTCCTACAGCACTTCCCGCCTCACGGCCGGACGCCTATGCTGAAGCCACAACCTCGCAGCCTATCTTTGTGGTTGGCAGCCTATCTGGCAGATGAACGCACGCATGCACAACTCCCCAGCACCTCTGAACGACGATCGAAAAGCGCCGGCCGACGATAAACGCTGGAGCATTCGCGCCCTGATCGTCGACGATGACGTCCCGATCCGTGAACTGATGATCGACTACCTGGCCCGGTTCAATATCCACGCCAGCGGCGTCACCGATGGCGCTGCCATGCGTCAGGCGCTGCAAGCCGAGCATTTCGACGTGGTGGTGCTCGACCTGATGCTGCCCGGCGAAGACGGTTTGTCGCTGTGCCGCTGGTTGCGCGCCGAATCGGACATCCCGATCCTGATGCTCACCGCCCGCTGCGAACCCACCGACCGGATCATCGGCCTGGAACTGGGCGCCGACGACTACATGGCCAAGCCATTCGAGCCGCGGGAACTGGTCGCACGGATTCAGACCATTTTGCGTCGGGTACGCGACGACCGCACCGAACAACGTGCGAATGTTCGCTTCGACACCTGGCGCCTGAACAGTGTGCTGCGCCAGTTGATCGCCGCCGATGGCCTGGTGGTGCCGTTGTCCAATGCTGAATTCCGTTTGCTCTGGGTGTTCATCGAACGTCCGCGCCGGGTACTCAGCCGCGAACAACTGCTGGACGCCGCCCGTGGTCGCTCGATCGAAGCGTTTGATCGCAGCATCGACTTGCTCGTCTCGCGCCTGCGCCAGAAACTGGGTGATGACCCGAAAGCCCCACAACTGATCAAGACCGTTCGCGGCGAGGGTTATCTGTTCGACGCACGAGACATCGGCTGATGCGTACGCGCTTCGATACGCTGTTCGGCCGCCTGTTTGGCGTGCTGCTGCTGGCGATCGTACTGGCGCACCTGTTGGCGTTCTTCTGGTTCAGGCATTACGGTCCACCGCCTCCCCCGCCTGCGCCGTCGGAATTTTCCGAGCGCTTCGACGGACAACGCCCACCACCCGACCCGCGCTTCGGCAACCGGCCGCCACGGCCGTGGTTCGGCGGGCCGCTGGTGCCGCTGACCTTTCAGTTTGTCTCGCTGATCATCGCCGCCTGGTACGGCGCCAAGCTGCTGACCCGCCCGATTCAACGCCTGAGCGACGCCGCCGAGCGCCTGAGTGAAAACCTCGATAGCCCACCGCTGGATGAGTCAGGCCCACGGGAAGCGCGGCAAGCGGCGCACACCTTCAACCTGATGCAAAAGCGCATTCTTGAACAGGTGCAGCAACGCTCGCGGATGCTGGGCGCCGTGTCCCATGATCTGCGCACGCCGCTGTCGCGGCTCAAGCTGCGGCTGGAACAGATCGACGATGACAAGCTGCAAGGCCAGATGCGTCAGGACCTGAACGACATGATCAGCATGCTCGACTCCACCCTCACCTACCTGCACGAACAGCGCACCAGCGAGGCGCCACAATGGATGGACGTGCAGGCGCTGGTGGAATCCCTCAGCGAAAACGCCCAGGACCAGGGTTCCAATGTCCAGGCCAGCGGCCATTGCGCCCCGTTGCAGGTTCAGCCGATGGCCCTGCGCTCGTGCATCAATAACCTGCTGGACAACGCCCTGCGTTATGCCGGGGACGCGCTGATCACGCTTGAGGACAGTCGCGCGGAACTGGTGATCCGGGTCATCGACCATGGCCCGGGTATCGCGGCGGATAAACGTGAAGCGGTGTTCGAGCCATTCTTTCGCCTGGAAGGTTCACGTAATCGCAACTCCGGCGGCGTCGGCCTGGGCATGACCATCGCGAGGGAAGCCGCAGAGCGGTTGGGTGGGCAGTTGAGTCTGGAAGAAACTTCCGGTGGCGGCCTGACGGCGGTCATCCGCCTGCCGCGCGTCTAAATCACACACAAATCCAATGTGGGAGCGAGCCTGCTCGGGATAGCGGTGTGTCAGGTGACATCAATGTTGACTGTGCCGGCCTTGCAAGCCGGCCGCGAGCAGAACACTGACAACTCCACCGATCAGTTCAGCGTGACCGAAGCGCTGAACAAAATGATCGCCAACCTGAGCAAGCAGTACTCGCTCGACAACGTGGCGACCGTGGGTAAATACCTGAACGAGGCGACCTGAGTCAGAAGCTTCGCGGGCAAGCCTCGCTCCTACTGATGTGCAGGGCACTGATGCCACGTACCCCCGTAGGAGCGAGGCTTGCCCGCGAAGAGGCCCTAAGCCCCAACAAAAAACCAGGACCGGATATCTGAATCCGGGCCTGGCTTTTTTGCTTCAGGGGCACAGGGTTGGTAGATCAAAAGATCGCAGCCTTCGGCAGCTCCTACGCGCGATTGTGCTCAACCGCGATAGGGCGGTGAACACCGAATCTGTAGGAGCTGCCGAAGGCTGCGATCTGTTGACTTTCAAAACCCCAAACAACAAAAAGCCCACCATTTCTTTCCAAAGAAATGGCGGGCTTTGTACTTTCAGATCACACCGTATCCACCTTCAACGAATGGTCATTGAGCATGCCGTTGATGATCGTCGCCGTATCCGCGCCGCCGGCAATCACCCCGCCCGCCCCGGGGGTGACGCCGTAGTGGCTGGCCAGGTTCACGCCGGCAAGGTCGATGGTCTGGTTCGGCGTAGCGCCGGCCATGGCGCTGACGTCGATGCTGGTGATGACCGATGCGCCGCTGCCGCTGACGGTGAAGTGCAGGTAGTCATCCAGCGATGCCGCGGTGCCGTTTTCTCCTTGCAGCAGTTGTGACAGGTCGAGTTTGTCGGTGCCTGGGGTGAAGTCGGTGATAACGTCGTGGCCGCTGTTGCCTTTGAGCCACTGGAAGGTGTCGGCGCCGCTGCCGCCGGTGAGGGTGTTGTTGCCCAGGCCACCGATCAGGAAGTCGTCGCCGCCCCCGCCGTTGAGCACATCGTTGCCCAGACCGCCGTTGATGATGTTGCTGTTGTTATCCCCCATGAGGCTGTCGTTGAAGTTCGAGCCGGTGAGGTTTTCGATGCCGGTCAGGGTGTCGGTGCCCGCGCCAAGGGTGTTTTGCGCGGTAATCAGGCTCAGGTCGGCGATGACCCCGGCGGTGGCATGGGCGTAGCTCGCGGTGTCGTTGCCGGTGCCGCCATCGAGCAGGTCATTGCCCGCTCCGCTGAACAGCAAGTCATTACCGGCGCCACCGTGCATTTCGTTGTTGCCTCCACCTGCGGTGAGTACGTCGTTGCCGTCGCCGGCATTGATGACGTTGTTGCCAGCTCCCGCCACCAGTACGTCGTCACCTGAAGTGCCGGTCAGCGTATGGCCGTCCTGATAGCTGATGGTCACATTGGCCGAGTCGCTGCCGCCGTGGTTGTCGTTGGCGGTGTAGGTGCCGTGGAAGTCCGGTGTGCTGTCATGAGCGCCGGCGTAGTTGACGGTCATGGTCAGTTGGTAATTTTCCGAGCCCTTGCCGCTGTTACCCGGACCACCGTCGTCGATGTTGGTGATGTGGATCTGGTACGTGCCGTCCGCAGAAGCGGTGATGGTCTGGCCGTCAGCGATGGCAATGAAAGCGCCGCCGTTGACCGAGTACTCCATGGTGACGTGACCGGCCGCCAGGTTGTGGTCCAGGTTGAGGGTTTCACCTTGCTTGAGGTTGACGGTGATCTGATCCTCGTCGTTGGTATTGTTGTTGCTGACCGCCCCCAATGCCCCGCTGACTACCAGTACCGCGGTCATGGCTGCCGTGTTGGCGACGAATGCGCTGCGGGCGATGGTCACTGCCTGGTTGTTTCCGGTGAAACTGAAGTTCGGGTTGGTGCCGGTAAAGTCCGCGCCCTTGAGCACCCACCCGGTATTGAAGGTGGTCGGCGATGCCGTGAGCGCATCACCATTGACGTCGCTGTCGTTGGCCAGCAGCAGCTCACCCGGCACCACAATGCTGCCCGACAGAATATTGGTGATGACATGGTCATCGACCGCCACCGGTGGCGTGTTCGGAATCACGTTGATCACCAGCGTGGAGCTGGCCAGATCGCCGTCGTTGTCGCTGACGGTGAAGCCGATGTTTTCGGTGATCACCGCCGTCGTGGTTTTCTGCGAGAGGTAGGTGTACTCGCCAGTATCGAGGTTCACCAACAGCGTGCCGCTGTCATCGGTGGCGATGCTCAGGGTGTTATTGGCGGTGTTGAACGTGCCGTGGTTGGCGCCACCGCTGAAGCTCAGCGAACCCTGATTGCTGTTGGCTTTCGGGTCATAGGTGTAGGTGGTGCCGTCAACCGTGAGGGATTTGATGAAGCCGCCATCGGCACCGAAGGTACCGCCCTCGCCCAGCAAGGAACCGGTGACCGGCGCACCTTGTACGGTGCCCGAGAGTACCGAGTCGAGTTGATTGAGGTCGGTCACCAGCACGGCGTTGGTGTCGGTGTGCGTGCTGCCGTCATAGGCCACTGGATCGAGACTGTCGTTACTGACGCCGCTGCCCAGGCCGATGGCGTAGTTGTTGATGTCATTGGCGTCGAGGAAGGCTTTGAGCGCGGCCTCGTCCGCGGGGCCGATGTCGCCTTCGTTGGGTTTGCCATCAGAGAAGAAGTAGCCGACGTTCTGCGCCCCCGGTAAGTTTGCCCGAGGTGTTGAACGCGGTTTGCATGGCCGCCACGGCTGCGTCGTAGTTGGTGCCGCCGCCCTCCGTCAGCGTAGCGATGATCAACTTGGCGGTCGCCACATCGACCCACACCGAAGTCTGGTCCGTGGCGCTGCTGCTGAAGGTGACGATCTGCACTTTCACATCACCGAGATCGTCGTACTTGTCGAGCAATGTGCTGATTGCCTGCTTGGCCAGGTCCAGTCGCGACAGACCCGATACGCCGGAAGGGTCGACCATGCTCCCGGACACGTCGATCACCAGCAGCACGTTGGAATCGATCTGCACCGCGGGCACCGAACGGTCCGAGGCGAAGGCGGTGGGCACGTCATCGACAATGCTGACCACAAGGGTGCCCGTGGTGCTGTTGCCCACGGCATCAGTGGCTGTGTAGGTAAAGCTTTCGTTCAGGGTGTTCGCGCCGTCATTGGCGTTGGGCGAAGTTTTTGGCGCAGAGGTCAGGGTGTAGGTGTAGCTGCCGTCGGGGTTGAGCAGGATCTGCCCGTAGGTTCCGGTGGCGCTGCCAACCAAGGTGTAAGTGATGGCTCCGCTGGCGCCGGTGACTGCACCGACCAATGTCCCCGAACCGGTTTCTCCCGTGTTGCCAGGCTCGCTGCCGATGACCGTACCCGCCGCCAGGTCCTGCCCGTTCCGGGTCAAATCCAGGGCTTTTTCGTAGACCGTCACGTCGGTATCGGAGACCGTTACGAGGCAGTTGTTGGACACGTCGATGGTCAGGATGGTGGTGCTTTCATCGCCGTCCGCATCGCGCACGGTATAGGTGAATATATCGGTGGCGCCCGCCTCGCCGACCGAGTTCGGATTGCTGTGGTACACGGCGTTGCCGCTGGCATCCAGCGTCAGGTAGCCGTAGGTGCCGTTGATTTGCGTGTTCAAACCGCCGATGGCCGAAGTCGAAGTGTCGCTGCCTGCGCGCACGCCGACCACGGCACCTCCCACTGCCGGGCCGTCAGCACCGAGCACATCGTTGTGCAACACGTTGCCGCTGACCGTACCGCCCTCTACCACCGCGACTGAATCGCAGTAAGCAGTCGGCACGTCATCGATGATGGTGATCACGATGGTACTGGTGACGCTGTTGCCTAGAGAATCGGTGGCCTGATAGGTGAAGCTTTCGCTCAGGGTATTCGGTCCGTCGTTGGCATGGGGCGTGGTCGCGGGTGCGGACGTCAGGGTGTAGGTATAGCTGCCATCCGGGTTGAGCAGGAGTTGCCCGTAGGTGCCGGTGGCGCTGCCGACCAGGCTGTAAGTGATCGCGCCAGTGGCGCCGGTGATGGAACCGACCAGCGTGCCGGAAGCGGTTTCGCCGGTATTGCCAGGGTCGCTGCCGGTGACGGTACCCGCCGCCAGGTCCTGGCCATCCCTGGTCAAATCCAGCGCTTTCTCCTGAACCGTCACGTCGGTATCGGGAGCCACTACCAGGGAGCAGTTGGACACGTCGACGGTAATGGTCGTGGTGCTTTCATCGCCGTCGCCATCGCGCACGGTGTAGGTGAACACGTCCGTAGCGCCCGGCGCGCTGACCGAGTTCGGATTGCTGTGGTACACGGCGTTGCCGTTGGCATCCAGCGTCAGGTAGCCGTAGGTGCCGTTGATTTGCGTGTTCAAACCGCCGATGGCCGAGGTCGAGGTGTCGCTGCCGGCGCGCACGCCGACCACTGCACCACCCGACGCAGGGCCGTCGGCGCCGAGCACATCATTACCCAACACATTACCGCTGACGGTCCCGCCCTCCGCCACCGCGACTGCATCGGCGTGAGCGGTGGGTACGTCATCGACGATATTGATCACGATAGTGCTGGTGACGCTGTTACCCAAGGGATCAGTCGCTTGATAGGTGAAACTTTCACTCAGGGTATTTGGCCCGTCGTTGGCGTGGGGCGTGGTCGTGGGTGGGGAGGTCAGGGTGTAGGTGTAGCTGCCGTCGGGGTTGAGCACGATTTGCCCATAAGTCCCGGTGGCGCTGCCGACCAAGGTGTAAGTGATCGTGCCAGTGGCGCCGGTAACCGAGCCCACCAACGTACCGGAGCCGGTTTCACCAGCATTGCCCGGCTCGCTGCCGATGACGGTGCCTGCTGCAAGGTCCTGGCCATCCTGGGTCAGATCCAGGGCTTTTTCGTTAACCGTCACGTCGCTGTCGCTGGCCGCTACGAGGGTGCAGTCGGCCACGTTGATGGTGATGGTCGTGGTGCTTTCGTCACCGTCGGCATCGCGCACAGTGTAGGTAAACACATCCGTGGCCCCCGGCGCGCTGACCGAGTTCGGGTTGCTGTGGTACACGGCATTGCCGTTGGCATCCAGAGTCAGGTAGCCGTAGGTGCCGTTGATTTGCGTGTTCAAGCCACCAATAGCCGAAGTCGAGGTGTCGCTGCCGGCGCGCACGCCGACCACTGCACCACTGAGCGCCGGGCCGTCGGCGCCACCGACGTCATTGTTCAGCACGTTGCCCGAGGCCGTTGCGCCCTCGTCGATCGTGGCGAGATCAGGGTTGGCGGTGGGCAAGTCATCGACGATGTTGACGTTGATCTGACCCAATGCCGTGCTGCCATCGACGTCGGTGGCAACGACGTCGAGGTTCTCGGTGATGCTGTTGGTGCCGTCGGCGTTCGGATGGGTTTCGTTATCCGTCAGGGTGTAGCTGTAGCTGACCACGCCGGTGGTGCTGTTGAAACCGGTGATGGTCAGCGTATTGCCCAGCGCGGTGACAATCGATTGCGGGAAGCCTGCGGCCACGCCACCGGTGACTACCGCGATACCGCCCACGGTCAGGGTTTGCAAACCGTCGAGGGCGGTGACGGTGAAGGTGCCGCTTTGGGTCAAGGCAGGTGTGTTGGGGCTGGTGCCGTCGCTGAGGTTTTTCTCATAAACGTTGAGTTCACCGCCGTTGACGTTCAGGCCATCGAGGGTCACTGGGTCATCGTTGTTATGGATGTTCAGCACCAGCGTCGCGGTGCTGGTATCGCCATCGGAATCGGTGAGGGTGTAGACGAAATTCTCGGTGCCGTTGCCCCCGCCATTCAAGGCTTTGAAGTCCGCATCGCTGGTGTTCAGGGTGTAGGTGTAGGTGCCGTTGGGGTTGAGTACCAGGGTGCCGTAAGTCCCGTTGAACGTACCGCCGATGATCGGCCCGCTATCGGGGCCAGCAGGAATGCGGTCGGCGCCCTGGATGTCGTTGGGCAGCACGCTGCCGGTTAACGTCAGCAGGGTTTCCGAGGCGGTATTGGCATTAATGTCGTCCACGGCTTGTGGCACGTCATCGACGATATTCACATCGAGAATGCCGTGGGCGGTGGTGCCATTATCGTCCACCATGGTTACCGCAAATTGCCCGGCGAGTCTGTCGGCGCCGCTGGTATCCGGATGCGCGTCGTTAGCGTTGAGAGTAAAGCTATAAGTGATCACGCCGGTGGCACGATCAAACCCGGTAATGGTCAGCGTATTGCCCTGCGGCGTGACGAACGATTGCGGGAAGTCTGCAGCCAGACCGCCAAGCACCACGTTGATTGCACCTACGCTAAGGGTTTGCACGCCGTCTGGCGCCGTGATGGTGAAAGTGCCGCTCCGGGTCAGCGCCGGTGCATCGGGGTCACTGCCGTCAGCGAGGTTTTTCTCGTAAACAGTCAACTCGCCGCCTTCGGCATTCAGCCCACCGATGATCACCGAGTCATCGTTGTTGTGAATCTCCAGCACCAGGTTCGCGGTGCTGGTATCGCCGTCGGCATCCGTCAGGGTGTAGATGAAGGTTTCCGTAGCGCTGCCGCCGCCGTGCAAGGCTTTGAAATCCGCATCGCTGGTGTTCAGGGTGTAGGTGTAAGTGCCGTTGGGGTTGAGCACCAGCGTGCCGTAAGTCCCGTTGAACGTACCGCCGATGATCGGCCCGCTGTCGGGACCGGTGGCAATGCGGTCGGCGCCCTGGAGGTCGTTGGGCAGCACGCTGCCGGTCAGGGTCAGCAGGGTTTCCGAGGCGGTATTGGCGTTGGTGTCATCAATGGCTTTGGGCACATCGTCAGTGATGTTGACGTCCAGCGAACCGGTGGCGGTATCGCCGTTGCTGTCACTCGCGACCACGGTGAACTGTTCGCTGAGGTTGTTGGCGCCGTCGCCAGCCGAGTGCGTTTCGTTGCCGACCAAGGTGTAGCTGTAACTCACTACGCCGGTGGCCGGGTTATAGCCGGTAATCGTCAGGGTGTTGCCCAATTGAGTGGTGATCGACTGCGGAAAACCGGTGGGCACACCGCCACTGACCACGTTGATCCCGCCGATGTTCAGGCTGGTCAGCCCGTCAGCGGCAATGACTATGAAGGTGCCGTTTTGAGTCAGCGCTCCGGGGTTGCTGGCCGAACCGTCCGCCAGGTGGGCTTCATTGAGGGTCAGTTCGCCCCCCGCCGCCGCCAGGCCAATGAGAGTGACCGGGTTATTCGGTGCATCGCCGCTATCGCCATTGTCTGGATCAGTATCCCGACGCTCCAGGAGGAATTCGGGAATACCGTTGAAGCCCGCGGTGGGGAAACCAATCGTGGGATCGACCCGGCCCCCCACTTCCTCCAGCAACACAAAACTGTGACCACCGCCCAATCCACCCGGCGCGCCCGAGCCCGGTCCGGCGGCAGTGGCTTCGCCTGTTTGAGTCGGGTCGGCGCCGGCGGCAATGGCTTTTTGCAGCTGCTCGACATCAGTCAGTTGCGCCTGGCTCGGCGTCACCGCCTCAGAGGTCTCCACATGCGGGACCTGATGCGCCAGTAACTGGGCCGTCATCTGCAGGCTGCTGTCACGTCCCAGGGTCAGTTCCTGGCCATTTTGCAGCTGCACCGCCACCGCGCCTTCGGCCCCGGTGACCAGCTGCTCGCCGGCAAACAGCCGATCGCCCTCGACCAGGGTGCGTCGGGTGCCATCACCCGCCACTGCATACACCTGACCGATGACTTTACTGACGATACCGATGAGCGTTGCCATGTGCATTTCCTCCGCTGCCAACTGCTGTCGGCATCCTGTTTGCGCGAAGAACGTGCCCATGGTTCAAGCAGGTTGGCCTGATGGATCGTTTGCCGAGAAAGCGTTTACCTGACGTAAACCACTGCCTCCCGACACTTTCGCCAGGCGTGTCGCTCGCAAGGGGAATTTCTGGATCGGGATAAAACCCTCTGCAATCAACGGCATCGGGATCCACTTCCAAAATAACCGCCCTGCTAACGATGCGTAACGGTTTTGAATCACTTGAGTGACAAAAAATTGTCGCCTCTAAACCGTCTCGCTTCCCTCCCCTCCAGCACTTCTTCGCTCTGTGTCGAAAAGTGAATTGAACTTTCCTCAAGCCCTTCGATGCTCCTGAGAGCTCATAAACAAAGGCTTTCGCATTGAACAATGTGCTGGATTTTTCAGAGCGCATAAGTTTTTTTCGGCATAAGCGTTATGAGAAATCCTTCTTAGCTTCGCGTCAGGATGTTCTTAGCTCTGTTGTAACAAGGGTGAGACGGTTTCACTTAAAAATAACGTCAAATATTTGGCGAATCACTAAGTACCATCAGGAATCAGGGAGAGGCATCCATGCGCGTTTTAACCCCCCTCTGCAGCGCGATTTTGCTGGCCATGGCCTGCACTTCTCAGGCTCAGGCAATGTCATTGACCGAGGCGATCCAGAGCACCATTGCGACCCACCCGGAACTGGCGTCGCGGGTCGATGCCCGGCTCTCGGCCGACGAGCAGGTTAAAGTCGCCAAAGGGGGCTTTTATCCATCGGTGGATTTGAACGCCGGCTACGGGCGCGGGTACAGCGATAACACCACCACTCGGGCGCAGGGCAATCACCACACCGAAATCCTCAACTACACCCAATCGGAACTGCGCCTGCGGCAGATGCTGTTCGACGGTTTCAACACCTCCAACGAAGTCGCGCGCACCAAAGGCGTGGCCAACTCGCGGGCCTATTACGCTCAAGGCACCGCCCAGGATCTGGCCCTGCGCACTGTCGAGGTGTACCTCGAAGTGCTCAAACGCCGCGAACTGGTGACCCTGGCCAAGAACAACCTGCAAGCGCACATGCGGGTCAATGATCAGATAGGTCTGCGCACTCAGCGAGGGGTCGGCAGCAACGCCGACTCCGACCAATCCACCGCTCGCCGGGCACTGGCGCAAAACAACCTCGACACCGCCGAAGTCGATCTGGCCGATGCCGAGACAAATTTCTACAGCGTCGTGGGGCGCATGCCCGATGAACTCGAAGCACCGCCATCGACCCGCGGCGAATTGCCCGCCACCCTGCCGGAAGCCCAGCAGAGCATGGTGGAACACAACCCGTACCTGAAATCCGCCCAGGCCGATGTGCAATCGGCCGAGAGCCAGTACGAAGTCGCCAAGTCGCCGTTCTACCCGCGTTTTGACGCTGAAGCAGCGGTGGGCGCGAATAACAATATTCAGGGCGACGAAGGTCACGACAACGAATGGCGAGTGGGTGTGGTGATGAACTACAACCTGTTCCGCGGTGGCAGCGACAAGGCCCGGCTGGCCTCCGACGCGCACCAGATCAACCAGGCGCTGGACATCCGCAACAACGCCCTGCGCCAACTCAACGAGAACATCCACCTGGCCTGGAACGCCATGCTCAACGCCAAGAAACAAACCCCGACCGCCCGTGAATACGCCGAAACCACCACCCGTGTGCGGGCCGCGTATCAGGATCAGTTCGGCCTGGGTCAACGGACCTTGCTCGACTTGCTCGACAGTGAAAACGAGCTCTACAACGCCAATCGCCGCTACACCGAAGTGCGCTACACCGAGGAGTTTTCGATGTACCGCGTGCTGGCGAACATGGGTCAGTTGCTGAGCAAACAACGGGTGGTGCTGCCTGCCGATGCGATCGCCGCCACCGAAGTGAAAAATGAAGCTCGTTTGCCTGAACTGAAATGAATTAACCGCGCTTACCTGAATTGAAATGATGTAACCCCGCGTAGGAGCTGCCGAAGGCTGCGATCTTTTGATTTTGTTTTCACGATCAAGATCAAAAGATCGCAGCCTTCGGCAGCTCCTACAGGGAGATGTGTATCCATTGCCACGGTTCAACAGGAGCGATCAAGTGACCAGCATGGAACCCGGCAACACTGGCGTCGATCCGCGTCTGAGCTTCGATGACCCGCTCCTGGATGGTCTGTTGATTCTCTGCAAACTTCATGGCGCGACGGTCAGTCGCGCCAGCCTGAGTGCCGGGCTGCCAATGGCACACCAACGTTTGAGCCTGGACCTACTGCCGCGCGCAGCGGCCCGGGCCAGTTTGCAGGCGCGCGTGCTGCGCCGTGAACTGGGTGAGATTTCCGCGCTAAACCTGCCAGTGATGCTGATCCTCAACCATGGCCGCTGCGCAATCTTGCGTCGCTTCGGCGATGACGGTCAGGCGCTGATTCTGCCGAGCGAAGCCGACGGTGGAGAACAATGGGTCAGCACGGACGAGCTGGCCGCCAACTACAGCGGCCAGGCCTTGTTCGCCCGGCCGCGGCATGAACTCGAAGATTTGCGCGCGCCGCTGGTGCCACGAGTCGAGGCATGGTTTCGCGACACGTTGAAGTTGTCGAAGTGGCTGTACAGCGATGCGATTCTGGCGAGTTTTCTGATCAACCTGCTGGGCCTGATGGTGCCGCTGTTCGTGATGCAGACCTACGACCGAGTGGTGCCGAACCAAGCCACTTCAACGTTGTGGGTGCTGTCGATCGGCTTGCTGATCGGCACTGGCTTCGAACTGGTGCTGCGGGTGGTTCGCGCGCACTTGCTGGACACCGCCGGGAAGAAAACCGACGTGATTCTTTCGGCGACCTTGTTCGAACGCATCACCGGCATGGCGATGAAAGCACGGCCAGCAACCATCGGTGGTTTCGCCCAGAGCATTCATGACTTTCAGGGCCTTCGGGAATTTCTCACCGCCGTCACGCTGACCAGCCTGATCGACCTGCCCTTCGCGGTACTGATGCTGGTGGTGATCGGCCTGCTCGGTGGCTGGCTGGTGGTGATTCCGCTGTTGGCCTTCCCCATCACGATCATCTTTGCCATGGTGATCCAGGCCCGTCTGCGCGACACCGTGCAGAAGAGTCTGAGCCTCGGCGCCGAGCGTCAGGCCCTGCTGATCGAAACCCTCGGCGGCCTGGAAACCCTCAAGGCCTGCAGCGCCGAAAGCGAACGTCAGCACACATGGGAAAGCACCCACGGTGCCCTCACCCGCCTCGACAGTCACGCGCGCAACCTCTCGGCGCTGGCCACCAACGGCACGCTGTTCATTCAGCAACTCTGCGGCATGGCGACCATCGTCGCCGGGGTCTACAGCATCATTGCCGGCAACCTCAGCGTTGGCGCGCTGGTGGCGACCTACATGCTCGGCAGCCGCGTACTCGCGCCGCTGGGACAGATCGCCGGGCTGATCACCCGTTATCAGCAAGCGCAACTGACCATGAAAAGCACCGATGCGCTGATGTCGTTACCGCAAGAACGTGACGCCAAGCAGCGGCCATTGGAGCGCACGCAATTGCAAGGCGCACTCGACGTCAGCGGCGTGACGTTCCACTACAACGGCCAGAATGCTCCGGCCCTGGCCAACGTCAGCTTCAGCATGAAGCCCGGCGAACGGATCGGCATCATCGGCCGCAGCGGTTCGGGCAAAAGCACATTGGCGCGGCTGGTGATGGGTTTCTATGCACCGGAAGAAGGCCAGTTGCTGCTCGATGGCCTGGACCTGCGGCAACTGGACGTCGCCGACCTGCGTCAACAAATCGGTTACGTCGCCCACGACCTGCCATTGCTGGCCGGCAGCCTGCGCGACAACCTGACCCTCGGCGCGCGCTACATCAGCGATGCCCGGATGCTCGAAGTCGCCGAACTGACCGGCGTCACCGAACTGGCTCGCCAACATCCCCATGGCTTCGACCGGCCGGTGGGTGAACGCGGTCAGTTGCTGTCCGGCGGTCAACGCCAAGCGGTGTTGCTGGCGCGGGCCTTGTTGCTCGACCCGCCGATCATGCTGCTCGACGAACCCACCAGCGCCATGGACAACAGCAGCGAAGACGTTTTGCGGCAAAAACTCCACGGCTGGATCCAGGGCAAAACCCTGCTGCTGGTCACTCACCGCACCTCAATGCTCAGCCTGGTGGACCGGTTGGTGGTGCTGGACAACGGACGGATCGTCGCCGACGGCCCGAAAGAAGCGGTCATCGATGCATTGCGCAAGGGCCGTGTCGGCTCTGCGACGGTTTAGGGGCACAAACACATGACCTGTGGCGAGGGAGCTTGCTCCCGCTGGGTTGCGAAGCAGCCCCAAAGCCATTCACCTCGTTGTGTCAGATGGACCCTATCGGCAGATTTTGCACGGCTTCGCCGTCGAGCGGGAGCAAGCTCCCTCGCCACAGGTTTGTGTTCGGCTTTATTTCTCTAACTGACGGGTATCGCCCATGTCTGCTCAAACACCGGATTCAGCGGCCCGAAGCTACCTCGGCAGTTTCAGCAAAAGTGCCGAAAGCGAATTCATGCCGGAAACCGCCGGCGCCTCGCTGCAGGATTCGCCGCGCTGGTCGCGGATCACCGTGTGGCTGGCAGCGGCGCTGCTGATCACCGCACTGGTCTGGGCCAAGTTCGCCGTGTTGCAGGAAGTCACCACGGGCGAAGGCAAGGCGATTCCGTCGAGCAAGATTCAGGTGATCCAGAACCTGGAGGGCGGCATCGTCACGGAAATCTTCGTGCGCGAAGGGCAAATGGTGAACAAGGGCGACACCTTGCTGCGCCTGGATGACACGCGATTCCTGTCGAACAAGGGTGAAAGCGAAGCGGATCGCTATGCGCTGACCGCGCAGGTCGAACGGTTGTCCGCCGAAGCGGAAGGCCGGCCATTCAAGCTGTCCGCGGAAGTGATCGCCAAGGCGCCACAAGTGGCCGAGGACGAACGCTCGCTGTACGAACAACGCCAGCGCCGACTGGCCAGCGAACAGCGCACGCTGACCGAACAACTTCGGCAGAAAACCCAGGAACTGGCGGAATTCCGTTCCAAACAGGGGCAGTTCAGTTCCAGCCTGGCGCTGCTGCAACAAGAGATGAACATGTCGGCGCCGCTGGTGGGCACCGGAGCGGTCTCGCCGGTGGAAATCCTTCGGCTCAAACGCAGCGCGGTGGAAATCCGCGGCTCGCTGAACGCCACGACCCTGGCGATTCCCCGTGCCGAATCGGCGATCAATGAGATCAAAAGCAAGATCGACGAGTCGGAACAATCCTTCCGTTCGGACGCGGCAAAAGAGCTGAATGAGAAACGCACCGACCTGTCGAAAATCACCGCTTCAAGCATTGCCATTGACGACCGGGTGACGCGCACCACCGTGGTGTCGCCGGTTCACGGCATTATCAAAATGCTGAAGGTCAATACCATCGGCGGCGTGGTCCAGCCGGGCAACGACATGGTGGAAATCGTGCCACTGGAAGACAACCTGCTGATCGAAGCCAAGGTCCGCCCTCAAGACGTGGCGTTCCTGCACCCGGGCCAGAAAGCCATGGTCAAGTTCAGCGCTTATGACTACACGATTTACGGCGGGCTGAGTGCCAAGCTGGAGCTGATCGGGGCGGACACCATCACCGATGACAAGGGCAACAGCTTTTATCTGATTCAGGTAAGAACCGACAAGAATCACTTGGGCGGGGATGCGAAACCGCTGCTGATCATCCCGGGGATGGTGGCGACGGTGGACATTATTACCGGGGAGAAAAGTGTGCTGGATTATCTGCTTAAACCGGTGTTGAAAGCGCGGACTGAGGCGATGCGCGAAAGGTAGTCTGCGGCGGGAATTTTCTGTGATTGTTCCCACCGCTATCGCGAGCAGGCTCGCTCCCACATTGGATGGGTGGTGATCACACATTTTGTGTGCGCTGAAGATCAACTGTGGGAGCGACCCTGCTCGCGATGAGGCCCTAATAAACAACGCCTATTTCGGCCCATGATTACGCTGGTAGGTCTCCTCCCCCATCGCCGCAATCTGCCCCTCGATCAACGCCTCGAACGGTTTTAACAACGGCTCGAAACTGACGGGTGACTCAAGCGTCTGCAACGCCTGCACAATCGCCTCCACCGTCGACAACGCCCCAGGCCCCGGAGCCTTGCGCAAGCGATAACGCGAGACCCCGCCCTCGACCAATGCCACTCTGGGCAACGCCGCCAACAACGGATTGAGGTGCAGCATTTTGCGCGCCTTGCGCCAGGTGCCGTCCGGGACCACCAGCAATAGCGGTTCATCATTAGCGGTGTAAGCCTGCAACGGTTGCGCGTCCTCGGCGGGAAACAGCAGCCGCGCCTGATAGCCCGGCTGATTCAACAGCGCCGGCAATTCATCGAACACCTCGCCGACGATCAACTCGGCATTCTTCAACCCCAATGCGGCCAATCGCGCGGTGTTCAGCGCATGGTTCACTTCGCTCGGATGCTGAAGCAGCAACACCCGGGTGCGGCTGTCGAGGCTCGGGATCAGCGGGCACAGGCAATGGGTTTGCGGACGCAGGCAACGCGGGCACTGGATTCTGGACATTGTCTTAAGCCTGATTGAGCTGCGCTTTGAGCAGGTCGCGGAAGGTCTGGATCAGCGGTTCGCGGCTGCGGCCTCGGCGCACGATCATCGAGAACGGCGCCTGATAACCGAACGTCGCCGGCAGCAGCACGCGTAAATCACCTTTGTCGGCCCAAGCCTGAGCGTAGTGCTCCGGCAAGTAACCGATGTAGGCGCCGGACAGCACCAGAATCAGCTGGGCTTCCATACTTTCCACAGTCGCCGCGCTGTGTTTGAAACCGTGGCGGGCCAGTTCCGCCTGACTCCAATAGCCGCGACCGACCATGCGCTGTTGGGTGATGACTTGCTCGGGAATACGCCGCTCGGTGAACAGCGGATGGCGGCTGCTGCAATACAGCCAGTGTTGCTCGCGGTACAGCGGCATGTAGACCAGACCGCTCATGCGCGTGGAAAAGGCACCGATGGCCAGGTCGAGGCGGTTGTCCTGCACGCCGAGTTGCAGCTCGTAAGGGCTCATGACCGACAGATGCAAATGCACCGCCGGGTGCTCCTGACTGTAGGCGCCGATGGCTTCGGCGAAGGGCAAGGCCTTATCGCTGACGGTGGAGTCGATCACGCCCAGGTTCAAGGTTCCGCGCAGCTCGCCTTTGAGGGCGGCGGCGTATTGTTCGAAACCTTCGAGTTCGGCCAATAGCCGCAGGGTTTCCTGATGGAACAGCTCACCCTTGCTGGTCAGGCTGAAACCACCGCGACCGCGATGGCAAAGCACCAGGCCCAAGGCCGCTTCGAGCTGGCTCATGTAAGTGCTGATCGCCGAGGTCGAGAGGTTGAGCTCTTGCTGGGCGTTGGCGAACCCCTGATGGCGGACCACGCTGACGAAGATGCGCAATAGTTTCAGGTCGGGTAAAGCGTTGGCCATGGGGGCTCCAAGCACTGGTCGAGATTCAGCTTAATCTGGGTCGCAGCAGCTCCTACAGGGTTATTCGTCAGCGGCTACGAGACGTGTTGAGTCTATCGCCACACACTCCATTAGTTTAGAAAAATCTGAACTAAGTATTTGCCCGTAGCGATTCTTCCCGGTCACTACATTTCGCAGAATCGGCCCACAGCGGTGCCCGTCTCTCCCCGAGCGTGCAACCGACATAAATAAAACAACGACGATGAGGCCTTACCCGTGGACAAGATTCTTCACCAACCACTGGGCGGCAACGAAATGCCGCGCTTCGGCGGCATCGCCACCATGCTGCGACTTCCCCATTTGCCATCCGCCGCCGGCCTGGACGCTGCCTTTATCGGCATCCCGCTGGACATCGGCACTTCCCTGCGCCCCGGCACCCGTTTCGGGCCGCGTGAAATCCGTGCGGAATCGGTGATGATCCGCCCGTACAACATGGCCACCGGCGCCGCGCCGTTCGACTCGCTGTCGGTTGCCGACATCGGTGACGTAGCGATCAACACGTTCAACCTGCTGGACGCCGTGCGGATCATCGAAGAGGCCTACGACAACATCCTCGAACACGATGTGATCCCCATGACTCTCGGCGGCGATCACACCATCACCCTGCCGATCCTGCGTGCCATCCATAAAAAGCACGGCAAGGTCGGCCTGGTGCACATCGACGCTCACGCCGATGTAAACGATCACATGTTCGGCGAGAAGATCGCCCACGGCACCACCTTCCGTCGCGCCGTAGAAGAAGGCCTTCTGGATTGCGACCGCGTGGTGCAAATTGGCTTGCGCGCTCAGGGTTACACCGCTGATGACTTCAACTGGAGCCGCAATCAAGGCTTCCGTGTGGTTCAGGCTGAAGAATGCTGGCACAAATCCCTGGCACCGCTGATGGCCGAAGTTCGCGAGAAAGTCGGCGGCGGTCCGGTGTACCTGAGTTTCGACATCGACGGTATCGACCCAGCCTGGGCACCAGGCACTGGCACCCCGGAAATCGGCGGTCTGACGACCATTCAGGCGATCGAAATCGTGCGCGGCTGCCAAGGCCTCGATCTGGTCGGCTGTGATCTGGTGGAAGTCTCGCCAGCGTATGACACCACCGGCAACACCTCGCTGTTGGGCGCCAACCTGCTGTACGAAATGCTCTGCGTACTGCCGGGCGTGGTCCATCGCTGAGGATCGGTCATGAGCGAACGTGATCAGGTACTCAACGCCGCCGCTGAGCTGGTGTCGGCCTTTGCCCGTAACGATCGCGAAGCTTACTTCGACGCATTCAGCGTTGATGCCAGCTTCGTGTTCTACACCCTCGAGCAGCCCCTGCTGTCGCGCGATGCCTATCAGGCGTTGTGGGACACCTGGCGCGCCGAGGACGGCTTCGAGGTGCTGTCGTGCACCTCGAGCAACGCCTTCGTCAGCCTGCAGGGTGACGTGGCAATTTTCATCCATGACGTGGCCACCGAGCTGCGCATGCAAGGGGAGCAACACTTCAGCCAGGAACGCGAGACGATTGTTTTCAAGAAACAGACGTCTGGCCAAGAACAACAAGGCCTATGGCTGGCCTGCCACGAACATTTGTCCGCAATGCCGGAAGGGCTGCCATCCCCTTAGCCAAGGTGACGCTCACACACGATGAGCGCGCCTTTATGATCGGAGCAGATCATGAATAACAACAACAAAGACCAAAGCCTTACGCAAATCGAAACCTACGGGGTCGAACAGATCCCGGACAACGAACGCACCGCCGGCCCGACGGACTTGTTCCGGATGATCTTCGGCGGTTCCAACACCTTTGCCACCGCCGTGCTCGGCAGTTTCCCGGTACTGTTCGGCCTGTCTTTCCAGGCGGGCGTCTGGGCGATTGTGCTGGGCGTGTTGCTGGGTTCGCTGATCCTTGCGCCGATGGGCCTGTTCGGTCCGCTTAATGGCACCAACAACGCCGTGTCGTCCGGTGCACACTTTGGCGTGCATGGGCGGATCGTCGGTTCGTTCCTGTCGCTGCTGACCGCCATCGCCTTCTTCTCTCTTTCGGTGTGGAGTTCGGGCGATGCGTTGATCGGTGGCGCGAAGCGCTTGATCGGCCTGCCAGAAACCGACCTGACCCTGGGCCTGGCCTACGGTCTGTTCGCGATTCTGGTGCTGACGGTGTGCATCTACGGTTTCCGCTTCCTGCTGTGGGTCAACAAGATCGCCGTGTGGAGCGCCAGCCTGTTGTTCCTGCTGGGCGTCTTCGCTTTCGCCGGTCCTTTCGATGTGAACTACGCCGGCAGCGTCAGCCTCGGTCAACCGGGTTTCTGGGCGGCCTTCATCGGCGCCGCGCTGGTAGCGATGAGCAACCCGATTTCCTTCGGGGCGTTCCTCGGCGACTGGTCGCGCTACATCCCGCGTGACACCTCCAAGCGCCGGATCATGGCCGCCGTGGTGATCTCGCAGATCGCCACCTTCATCCCGTTCCTGTTCGGCCTCGCCACTGCCACCATCGTGGCGATCAAGGCACCGGACTACATCGCGGCCAACAACTATGTCGGCGGTCTGCTGGCGGTGTCGCCGAGCTGGTTCTTCCTGCCGGTGTGCCTGATTGCGGTGATCGGCGGCATGTCCACCGGCACCACTTCGCTGTATGGCACCGGGCTGGACATGTCCAGCGTGTTCCCGAGGGTGCTGTCGCGGGTCAAGGCAACGCTGCTGATCGGTGTGATGTCGATTGCTTTCATCTTCATCGGGCGCTTTGCGGCGAACCTGGTGCAGAGCGTGTCGACCTTCGCCGTGCTGATCATCACCTGCACCACCCCGTGGATGGTGATCATGATCATCGGCCTGCTGGTGCGTCGCGGCTTCTACTGCCCGGATGACCTGCAAGTGTTCACCCGTGGCGAGAAAGGCGGCCGTTACTGGTTCACCCACGGCTGGAACTGGCGCGGCCTGGGTGCCTGGATCCCAAGTGCATTGGTGGGTTTGTGCTTCGTGAACCTGCCGGGGCAGTTTGTCGGGCCACTCGGGCATCTGGCGGGCGGTATCGACATCAGCCTGCCGGTGACCCTCGGCCTGGCCTCGCTGGTGTACCTGACGCTGCTGAGCCTGTTCCCGGAACCGGCTGCGGTGTTCGGCCCCAACGATGCACGCAGCAAGGGCGCACACACCATCGCAAAACCTGAAATGCGTCAGCCAGCCTGACACCGACACCCCTGTGGGAGCGAGCCTGCTCGCGATGACTGCGGCACATCCGACATTGATGTGACTGATAAATCGCTATCGCGAGCAGGCTCGCTCCCACAGGGGCCGGTCCACAGAACCATCTTTGTTTCACCATAAAAAAGACAATCGGAGACACGCCATCATGGCTTTGGATTTATTCGTCGTACTCATCTACGCCGCCGCGATGCTGATACTCGGCTACTACGGCATGCGCAAGGCCAAGACCAACGAAGACTTTTTGGTCGCCGGTCGTAACCTCGGCCCGAGCCTGTACATGGGCACCATGGCCGCTACCGTTCTGGGCGGCGCATCTACCGTCGGCACCGTGCGCCTGGGTTACGTCCATGGCATCTCCGGTTTCTGGCTCTGCGCGGCCCTCGGTTGCGGGATCGTGGCGCTGAACCTGTTCCTCGCCAAACCGCTGCTGAAACTGAAAATCTACACCGTTACCCAGGTGCTGGAAAAACGCTACAACCCGATGGCCCGCTCCGCGAGCGCGGTGATCATGCTGGCGTATGCGCTGATGATCGGCGTGGTCTCGATTCTGGCCATTGGCACCGTGCTGCAAGTGCTGTTCGACCTGCCGTTCTGGCTGTCGGTATTGGTCGGCGGTGGCGTGGTGGTGATTTATTCGGCGATCGGCGGCATGTGGTCCCTGACCCTGACCGACATCGTCCAGTTCGTCATCAAGACCGTGGGCCTGATGTTCATCCTGTTGCCAATCTGCCTGTACCGCGTCGGTGGCTGGGATGAGTTGGTGCTGAAACTGCCGGCAACCGCCTTCAGCTTCACTACGATTGGCTGGGACACCATCATCACCTATTTCATGATCTACTTCTTCGGGATCCTGATCGGCCAAGACATCTGGCAGCGTGTGTTCACCGTCAAGAGCGCCAAAGTGGCTCAGGTCGCCGGCACATTCGCAGGCTTCTATTGCATCCTTTACGGACTGGCCTGCGCCCTGATCGGCATGGCCGCTCATGTACTGATCCCGGACCTGGACAACGTCAACAACGCCTTTGCCGCCATCGTCAAACTGTCCCTGCCGGACGGAATCCGTGGCCTGGTGATTGCGGCTGCCCTGGCGGCCATGATGTCCACCGCCAGCGCCGGCCTGCTCGCCGCCGCCACTACCCTGACCGAAGACCTGCTGCCGAAACTGCGCGGCGGTAAACAGTCGAGCCTGGCGGTCAACCGCCTGTTCACCCTGCTGACCGGCATCGCCGTGCTGGGTATCGCGCTGGTCGTCAACGACGTGATCAGTGCCCTGACCCTGGCCTATAACCTGTTGGTGGGCGGCATGTTGATCCCGCTGATCGGTGCAATCTTCTGGAAACGCGCAACCACCGCCGGCGCTATCGCCAGCATGGGCATGGGCTTCGCCACCGCGCTGCTGTTCATGGTCAAGGACGGTATGGACGCCAACACCCCGATCTACTACAGCCTCGGCGTAGGCCTGGTGAGTTTCGTGGTGGTCAGCCTGCTGTCCCGTCGCCCGGCAGTGGTGGCCAGCCCTGCCTAAGCTGAACATAACGACTTGATGCTTTCTTCGACGGGTGTGGCGTCGGTTGCCACACCCGTTTTTTTTCGTCTGGAGAAAACCTTTGATGAAGATTGTTTCTCGCGATCAGTGGTTCGAGGTCAAACAGCTCAGCGACGGCATACGCCTGATTCACGAGCCTTACATTAGGCCCTTTTACCGCTGCAACCTCTGGCACATTCAGGGGCGTGACAAGGATTTGCTGCTGGACAGCGGTTCTGGGCTGGTCAGCCTGCGCGAGCAATTGCCGTGGATCACCGAACGACCGCTGGTGGCAGTGGCCAGCCATTGCCATTTCGATCACATTGCCGGCCATCACGAGTTTCCCGAACGGCTGGTGCACCCGGCTGAAGCGCAGATTCTGGCTTCTCCGGACGGTGAAAACACATTGAGCAAGGCTTTCGTCGGTGACGACATGTTCGAGGCTCACCCCGACTGCCCGCTGTGCTACGCCGAATACCGGGTCAAAGCCGCACCGGCCACGGGTTTGATTGAAGAAGGCGACGTGCTTGATCTCGGTGATCGGGTCCTGCAAGTGCTGCACACGCCGGGTCATTCACCGGGCGGCATCAGCCTGTTCGAGGCGGCGACCGAAACCCTGTTCAGCGGCGACATCATTTACGATGGGCCACTGATCGAAGACGCCTATCACTCCAACCTCGACGACTACGCCCGCAGCCTGCAACGCTTGCGCGCGCTGCCGATCCGCACGGTGCACGGCGGACATTTCGGGAGTTTTTCCGGGGAATATTTGCGCACGATGATTGACGAGTGGCAGCACCGACACGCCTGAAGCCTGCTGTACTCAGCACCAGGGACAACAACAATGACGCCCTCGAAGAACAATCATGACAAGAGACGCCGTTCGTACAGCCGTGCACCGCTTCATCAGCCGCCTGCTGGAGGGCCGGGATGACTTCGACGACAACACCCGTCTGGTGCAGTTGGGACTGGATAAAGAAGATATTGAAGATCTGATTTTCCATCTGGAAGATCAGCTGGGATTGACAGCGTCTATCGCCGAAGAAGACCGGATGCTCAAGACTGCGACGACCGTCGACGACTTGAGCCGGTTTTTGATTGAGATTGGGCGTTATTGACCGCAACACTTGATCTAACCTGTCGACCGCCAAGATCGCAGCCTCCGGCAGCTCCTACAGGCACCCGCAATCGCAGCACAGGCGCACTCCTGTAGGAGCTGCCGAAGGCTGCGATCTTTTTCAGGATAAATAACTTACCGGCGGCGCTGCTGCTGGCGGCGACGTTGTTCGTCGTCAGTGCGAATGGGTATGGGTTGCAGAGGCGGTTCGATCAAACCGAGTGCGACACCCAGGTCATGCAGCCAGTTTTGGATTTTCTCTTTCATGGTGCCCCCTTCAGGGTAGTGCCGAGCGGCTGAAGTTCTGTAGCCCCTTCGCACTGATAATAGTCCGAAGTCCTACGCAATGCTCGCCCAAGATCGCAATGATCTGTTACTAAATTGATCCAAATCCCTGAACGTTGGTTCAAGCAATTGCCTGGGTCTAAATCGCTGTCGACGGATACACCGCCTGCTGCTCGATCCATGCATTCAGGTTGGCGCCGACCATGTCTTTGCGCCACATCAGCCAGGTGGTCGCGCTGGCGAACGGCTCGGCCGCCACGCTTTCGCGACGACGAGTGGCTTGCAACCTGCCTTGCTGATCGCCGGCAGCGGTTTGATCATCACGGGGGCTTTATTGTTGCGCCCGATCAGGGTTGCCCAAGTGCTTTGCGCAAACGACGGCGGACCCACTGCTCTGCGCTCACAAAAGTGATCCCGAGCAGAACCAGCACCGCGCCGATCACAAAGTTGAGACTCAGTTCTTCGCCCAGCAGCACCACGCCGAATGTGACGCCGAACAGCGGCGTCATGAACGAAAACACCGCCAGGTTCGCCGCCAGATAACGACGCAGCAGCCAGAACCAGGTCAGGTAACTGAAGAACGACACCACCAACCCTTGGAATAACACACTGGCCACGGAAACAGTGGTCAGGCTGACATGAGTGACCTGCCCGCTGAGGATCGCGATCAACAGCAGGCCGACGAAGCCGACGATCAGTTGATAAAACAGCGTCAGCGTCACCGGCGCTTCCGACAGGCGCGAGGCACGCACTACAACAGTGGTCGCGCCCCATGACGCGCCGGCCAGCACGCCCAACGCATCCCCCATCAGCATGCGGTGGTCGAGGTTGTCCCACGACACGCCACCGGCAAACGCAATGGCAATGCCGATGAAGGCGAGAACAATCCCCAGCCACTGCACCGGCCTTAAACGCTCACTCGGCAGCAGCCAATGCACGCCCAACGCGGTGAAAATCGGCGCGGTGTAGAGGAACACCGACATGTGCGCCGCCGTGGTCAGTTGCAGGCCTTCGGAAATGAAGAAGAACTCCAGGCCAAACAAAGCACCCGCCAGCAAGCCGCCGCGCCAGGTATTACCGACCTGATCCCAACCGCCCTTCCAGCAGATCAATACGCCTACGAGCAACGCGGAAATACCCGACCGCCCCGCCGCTTGCATGACCGGCGCGATGTCGGGCGCGGCCCACTTGATCATCACCTGCTGCACGCCCCAGATCAGGCACAACCCGACCATCACTTGCAGGGCAAATCCATCGGCGCTACGCCGGGTGGCGCTCACCGGAACACCTCGATAACACAATCCATGGCAGTGACTCGACAGTAAAAGCAAAGCCCCGACCTTCTGGCTGAGCAGAGTGCCGGGGCGAAAAATTATGCCGTCGATTATTAACCAGATGGACAGAAAAAGGTGTCTGCAAAAGACCTTTAAATCGTTGCTTGCGTCATATGGCGGTCGCGGCCTCCCTGTAGGAGCTGCCGCAGGCTGCGATCTTTTGATCTTGATCTTTTACAGTCAAAAGATTGCAGCCTGCGGCAGCTCCTACGGGGGCGGCGTAGGGTCAGCTGAGTTCGATACGATCAGCGTGAATGACGATCTGGCCGTTCTTGTACAACGCACCAATGGCCTTTTTGAAGTTGCCCTTGCTGACGCCGAACATACTGCTGATCAGCGTCGGGTCGCTCTTGTCGCTGACTGGCAGAGTGCCGTTGTTGTCGCGCAACTTGGCAAGAATCTTCGAGTTCAGGCTAGTGGCAGCTTCCTCGCCCACCGGTTGCAGGCTCAGGCTGATCTTGCCGTCGGCGCGGACTTCTTTGATAAAGCCCTTCTCTTCTTTACCGGCACGCATGAACTTGAAGATTTCGTTCTTGTGGATCAGGCCCCAGTGCTTGTTGTTGATGATTGCCTTGAAGCCCATATCGGTCGCTTCGGCCACCAGCAAATCAACTTCCTGACCCGGGGTGTAATTGGCCGGGGTCTTGTCCAGGTAGCGGTCCAGACGCGCCGTCGCGGTGATGCGCCGCGTGTGTTTGTCGAGGTAGACATGCACCACGACATACTCGCCGGCCGTCATCTGGCGCTTTTCTTCGGAATACGGCAGCAGCAGGTCCTTCGGCAAACCCCAATCCAGGAACACGCCGATGCTGTTGACTTCAACAACTTTCAAACTGGCGAATTCACCGACCTGAACTTTCGGCTTTTCGGTCGTCGCGATAAGTTTGTCATCGCTGTCCAGATAAATAAAAACGTTGAGCCAGTCTTCATCTTCGCTGGGAATATCTTTGGGGATATAACGGTTAGGCAGGAGGATTTCACCATCCGCGCCACCGTCCAGATATAAACCGAAGTTAGTGTGTTTAACCACTTGCAAACTGTTGTAGCGCCCGACTAAAGCCATGTCCAATACCCTCATTGCGTGGGCGGCATTCTACCCGGTTTTGCGGGCCGCGTTCGGCGGCCGGTCCGGTGGCACAAGAAAATCCGTCGAAGGCCTTAATTTTCCTGGGTTTTACCCGGTGCGCTTGCCCGCTCGTCAGACCATTTGGGTGCCTCGCGCCTTGGTCTGCCCATCCGAAAAACGCTTTTTCTTCACTTGGGTTCTTAGTTAAAACAGCAGCTTACGGGAACATTGCGAATAATAACTTGCGATAAATTGCGTTGCTCCAAGGTGTATTTCGGAATGATATTTACCAAGCAATTGTCAAGTATTTCCTGTACGATGCCTGGCCAAGTTAATTTCTACAGGTTAATGGCCGCCATGCGTGTAAAAGCATCCAACAGCAAAGCAAAGCCAGCTCCAGCCGTTGAAACCAGCGAATCGATCAACAACCAGATCGCTGCGTTCCTCAAGTCCGGCGGAGAGATCCAGCAAATTGCCAAAGGCGTCAGCGGCCAGACGTTCGGCCCGTCCAAGCAGATCACGCTGGGCAAGAAGTAATTTCCCCCGCGTTAACTGGTCCCTAAGCGCTTTGAGCTTCGAAGCGCTTGGACTGGAACCCTCCCGCAATACCCCATAAAACAAATCAATATTTCAAAAATCGACGAACGGCCCTCGATGCCGAACATTCGCCGGTATGCTTGCACGTGTCTGGATCAAGCGTTTCAGCAGGTTTTCAGGACCTGCTCCTCGCTGTTCATGGAGTGACGCATGCTCAAGCCCTCTCTTTTTCTGCTCGGCAGCCTGCTGTGGTATTCGGTCGCCCAAGCACAAGTCTTCCAGCGCGAACTGGGCGATTTCGATCTCAAGCTCGCGACCACCCCCAGCCGCAGCATGGCCCAGGGGCTGGTCAAACCCTCGACGACCGGCTCGTTCCATGGTGGCCTCGACCTGAGCCACGACAGCGGCTTCTATGTAGGTCAATGGTCCCCCAGCATGGGACTCAGCCCGTCGAGCAACCTTGAAGTCGATTCCTACATGGGCTTTAAACAGCCTTTCGATCACTCCCTCGGCTACGAAGTGGGCATGATCCATTACAGCTACCCGAAAGTGGACACCCTCGACAGCCAGGAGCTGTTCGGCGGCCTGACCCTGCTGGGCAGCCGCTTCGGCGCGGCCTTCAGCAACGACCCCGACAAACAGAACAGCACCCTGTTCGCCGACCTCAGTGGCAATCAGCCGTTCGGCATCGGGATCAGCCTGAAATACACCACCCACCAACTCAACACACCGGTGTCCGTTGACGATGGGTATGTAGGCAGCTTTACCGACTGGTCAGTGAAATTGTCCCGGCCGTTCATGGGCATCGATCTGGACTTGATCTACAGTGATTCAAGCCTGAGCGGCAGCGATTGTTCCGCTTATTCTGGCCACAATAGCCAGTGCGACGGCCTGGTGACGCTCAAGGCTGCGCACAGCTTCTATTAATTGGCTGAACTGCCGGGCTTATCCCGCGATCACACAAGAGAACCCTTAAGAAACCAGGTCTTCGCAAGGACTCGCCATGTCGCACTGGTGGAAACAGCTCGGCGTCATCATCACCCTCAGCCTCACTGTCGCCGCGTGCAGCCGCGTGGGCCTGGCTTACCGCAATCTCGACGTGATCATTCCCTGGACGCTCAGCGACTACCTGGAAATGAACCACGAACAAAAAGACTGGTTCAACGAGCGCCTCAAAGAACACCTGAGCTGGCACTGCACCACGCAATTGCCCGGCTACCTCGACTGGCTGGATCGCTTACAGGCCATGGTCGAGGCCAACCAGATCACCGACGCCGCATTGCAAACCCGCACCCAGGAAGCCAAACAGGCCATCGCCGATACCGCCCGGGAAATCACCCCGTCGGCCATCGAGCTGTTGCAGGGTCTTGATGACAAGCAAGTCGCGGAAATGAACGATGCCTTCGCCAAGGACCAACGCAAACGCCAGGAGGCCTACCTCAAACCGTCTCTGGAGCAACAGATCAAAGAGCGGAGCAAGCGCATGGAGAAACGCCTGAATGACTGGCTCGGCCCGCTCAACCCAAGCCAACAGCAACGGGTCGTGGCCTGGTCGAATGCCTTGGGTGATCAGAACAAGCAATGGATTGCCAACCGCGCCCATTGGCAACAGCAATTCAGCGCGGCAGTCGCGCAGCGGCAGAGCCCGGAATTCCCACAGCGAATCGAGACACTTCTGGTGAATCGCGAGAGTTTGTGGACGCCGGCTTACCGCGAGGCCTACGCCAACACCGAAGCCCAGGCTCGGGCCTTGCTGGTGGACGTGATGGCCGAGAGCACACCGGTTCAACGTGAACGGTTGCTGCAAAAAATTGAAGGCGTGCGCAAGGATTTCGCTGATTTAAAATGCCTGAAAGCGGCGCGGCAAGACTAGAAGATCAAAAGATCGCAGCCTTCGGCAGCTCCTACAGAATTTGTGTCCGCCCGATGTTTAAGGGTGAACGCAACTCCATGTAGGAGCTGCCGAAGGCTGCGATCTTTTGCTGTCGCCACAAAATCAGGCAATCTGCGCCTTCGACGCCACCTCATCAAACGTCAGCTCCTCCAGCGCATCTTCCTGTTCATCCAGCACCTGCCGCGGATGCTCATTACCCGGAATGCTGCTGTCAATCAGGCTCAATAAACTCGAGCCCCTGGGCGTCAAAATGTAGTTCTCACCATTGCCACCCTGATCTTCTGGCCGAGGCTCGATATAGCCCCGCAGCAGCAGTAATTTTTCGTACTCACCAGCCACCGTTTTCAGGTGATCCAGATTCTCAAACGGCTCGCCCGCGGAGGCTTTCGCCGCCGCATACTGCTCGGCATAAGGCCGTGGAGTGAAACTGTGTCCAGCGCCGTTCTGCACTTCATGCAGCAAGCGCTCCATCAAATCCCAGTTGTAAGTCGTCATCCTGATCAACCTCCAGAGCCCGTGAGTGAAATGGCCTTCATAGGTTGTGACCGACAGGGAGGGCGGCCGTTCAGCCTGGTTATTTCGCCCTACCGACCAGCGGTATGTCGAATAGGGCACAGGCCAAACGACTAGGCTATGTAAGACGGTTTACCCCTCTGCGCGGATCGACTTTCGCCAAAGCATGCAGGAGAAATCACCATGAACATTCAGAACCATCCGGTCGTGTCCCGAGAAGAATGGCTCGCTGCCCGCAAACAACACCTGGCCCACGAAAAAGCCTTCACCAAGGAACGAGACAAACTCAGCGCCGAACGCCGCGCTTTGCCCTGGGTGAAAATCGACAAACTCTACCGCTTTCAGGGCCCCAACGGCGAACTGAGCCTGGCCGACCTGTTCGGCGGTCGCAGCCAATTGATCATCTACCACTTCATGTTCGCCGCAGGCTGGGACGAAGGCTGCCCAGGCTGCTCGTTCCTCTCCGACCACATCGACGGCGCCAACCAACACCTGGCCCATCACGACGTGGCTGTGGTCGCGGTTTCCCACGCACCGTTCGCCGAATTCCAACCGTTCAAGCAGCGCATGGGCTGGAAATTCGACTGGGTCTCGTCCGAAGGCTGCGACTTCAACTATGACTTTGGCGTATCAGCCCGAGCCGAAGACGTCGCCGCTGGAAAAGCTACCTACAACTACGAAAAATCCGACGGGGCTGAAGAAGAACTCCCAGGGCTCAGCGTGTTTTATCGCAATGAAGCGGGGGAGATTTTTCACACCTATTCAACGTATGCCCGAGGTTTGGATTTGCTGGTGGGGGCCTATAACTATCTGGACCTCACGCCCAAGGGGCGTAATGAAGAGGAGATCATGGATTGGGTGCGGCATCACGATCGGTATGAAGACAAGGCCTCGGCCAGTTGCTGCCATGGGGGGTAGACCCTCAGGGATCGAGGCTCAGCCATCGGGGCATTGGTCCGGATTAGACACAGTCCCCATAAACACCACAAATCCCCTGTGGGAGCGAGCCTGCTCGCGATGACTAACATTCAACATTGATGTCGACTGATACACCGCTTTCGCGAGCAGGCTCGCTCCCACAAGGTTGCGTGTGTTCTGTAGGTACATGCGGTTGCCTGACTGCAACTGGGGCAAATGCCCTACAAAAACCTCCCGACTACCGCACCGTCACCCAAGTGCTGGAAAACATCGCCTTTCGCGCCGAGATCGGTTGCGACACGGTGGTGCTTTCCGACTTCTCCAAACTGCTGGCCATTCCGTTACGCGATGGTTGTGATTTGATGGATGTCATTGGCAGACGTCTGCGGGCGCAGGCTGCGGAGTGAATGAAAACGGGCGACCTGTGGGTCGCCCGTTTCTGTCACTGAACTTTTTTCGCCCTTCAGCCCTCAACCGGATAACCCGCCTTAACCGGAACCGAGGCCTGACTTTATGAAAACCCTGCTCAAACTCACCTTCGCCGCCACCCTAGCCTGCGCCCTCCCCGTTTGGGCCTGCCCTCCCGACGAAGCCACGGCCAAGCGCGAACAATTGGCCAAGGAGGTCGCCAAGATCACTGAGCAAAACCCGGCCAAGGCCAAGGAGATCAATGATGAGTTACAGAAGATGGACCTGGAGACGGCCAGCAAGGATCTGCCGGATAAGTGCCAGTTGATCGATCAGCGCCTCAAAGAGTTGCAGTCGGCTGAGAAGAAAGCCGAGAGCTGAACGGCGAGATCAAAAGATCGCAGCCTTCGGCAGCTCCTACACGGGTTTGAGCGTGCAGCTGTAAGAGCTGATGCGATTTTTTGACGTAAAAAAACCCGGACACTGTCCGGGTTTTTTATGGGAACGCTACAGCGCTTTATTCAGCCGCTGGCGCTTCCGGCTTGCGGCGTTTCAAAGGCGCCATGCCGTCCTTGCTGACCAGCGACAGGGCGTCGGTCTTCGGGCGGTTGGCGATCTTGCGCTTGGTCGGGGCCTTGGCGCCGGTTTTCTTCTTGTCGCCTTTGGCGTCGACTTTTTTCTTCTTCACGCCAACGGCTTTGCCCGAGGCCTTGACCTTTTTCGGTCCGCCGTAGGTGCCTTTGACTTCCTTGATGGTGCGGCGCTCGAAGCTCTGCTTGAGGTAGCGCTCGACGCTCGACATCAGGTTCCAGTCGCCATGGCAGATCAGCGAGATGGCCAGGCCATCGTTGCCAGCGCGACCGGTGCGACCGATGCGGTGAACGTATTCGTCGCCGCTGCGCGGCATGTCGAAGTTGATCACCAGGTCCAGGCCTTCCACGTCCAGGCCACGGGCGGCGACGTCGGTGGCGACGAGGATTTTCACGCCGCCCTGCTTCAGACGGTCGATGGCCAGCTTGCGGTCTTTCTGGTCTTTGTCACCGTGCAGCACGAACGCTTTGTATTCCTGCGCCACCAGACGGCCGTAAATACGGTCGGCCATGGCCCGGGTATTGGTGAACACGATGGCCTTCTGATAGGTCTCGTTGGCCAGCAGCCAGTTCACGATCTGTTCTTTGTGCTGATTGTGGTCGGCGGTGATGATCTGTTGACGAGTGGTGGCGTTCAGATCGCTGACGTTGTTCAGCTGCAAGTGTTCAGGGTTGTTCAGAACCTTGGCGACCATCTCGCGCAGACCCGAACCGCCGGTGGTGGCGGAGAACAGCATGGTCTGTTGACGGTTGGTGCACTCTTCCACCAGACGCTGCACGTCTTCGGCAAAGCCCATGTCGAGCATGCGGTCGGCTTCGTCGAGCACCAGCACTTCGACTTCTTTGAGGTCGAGGTTGCCGGCGTTCAGTTGCTCGATCATCCGGCCCGGCGTACCGATCAGGATGTCCGGCACCTTGCGCAGCATGGCAGCCTGGACCTTGAAGTCTTCACCGCCGGTGATCAGGCCGGACTTGATGAACGTGAACTGAGCGAAGCGCTCGACTTCCTTGATGGTCTGCTGGGCCAGCTCGCGGGTCGGCAGCAGGATCAGGGTCTTGATGCTGACGCGGACTTTAGCCGGGCCGATCAAGCGGTTGAGGATCGGCAAAACGAATGCAGCGGTTTTGCCGCTACCGGTTTGCGCCGTCACCCGCAGGTCACGCCCTTGGAGCGCCAGCGGAATAGCCGCTGCTTGCACAGGCGTTGGCTCGACAAATTTAAGCTCGGCCACGGCTTTGAGCAGGCGTTCGTGCAGGGCGAATTGGGAAAACACGGGTGCTACCTCGAAGAAATACAAAAAAACAGCTGCATAGGGTAACGGTTTCGAGCGCGAAGGCCGAGTTTCTTTATACAAACGGCTGCAAACAGTGGTTTTTTTGTCGCCTGTTTTGTCTCAAAACGTCATCCGGAACGTCTTAAATGCTCTAATTGCCCCGTCGCGTCCTACAGAAGAACCGTTTTCACCCATGGATATCAAACAGCTCTGGCTCAACGCCCAAGACCTCTGGGGTGCTCTCGATCAGCACCCGCTCCTGCATTCCACGCTCGCGCTGATGTTGCTGCTGGTGGTGGCGCTGGTACTCGGACGAGTGGCGCGTTACCTCATTCTTCATGCGACCAAAATCCTCGGTCGCCAGCCGTCGTTGCACTGGATCACCGATTTTCGCCACAACAAAGTGTTTCATCGCCTGGCGCAGATGACGCCCTCGCTGGTGATCCAGTTTGGCCTGCACCTGGTACCGGAGCTGAGCAAAACCGCCCTTAACTTCCTCGGCAATGTGGCGCTGTCGTTCACCATTCTGTTCCTGGTACTGGCCGTCAGCGCATTGCTCAATGCCCTGCTGGACATCTATGCCCGCACCGAACACGCCCGCACCCGCTCGATCAAGGGCTACGTGCAACTGGCGAAAATGGTGTTGTTCGTGTTTGGCGCGATCATCATCGTCGCGACGCTGATCGACCGTTCGCCGCTGTTGCTGCTGTCGGGTCTGGGCGCCATGTCGGCGGTGATTCTGTTGGTCTACAAAGACACCCTACTGTCGTTCGTCGCCAGTGTGCAACTGACCAGCAACGACATGCTGCGGGTCGGCGACTGGATCGAGATGCCACAAGTCGGTGCCGACGGTGACGTGGTGGACATCACCTTGCACACGGTCAAGGTGCAGAATTTCGACAAGACGATTGTGTCGATCCCGACCTGGCGCCTGATGTCCGAGTCGTTCAAGAACTGGCGCGGCATGCAGCAGTCCGGTGGCCGCCGGATCAAGCGCAGCTTGTTCATCGACGCCAGCGGCGTGCGGTTTATTCGCGATGACGAAGAGCTGAAGCTGTCCCAGGTGCATCTGCTGACCGACTACATCAACCGCAAACAGGCCGAACTCAAGGCCTGGAACGAAGCTCAGGGCAACGTCGCAGCGATGTCGGCCAACCGTCGACGGATGACCAACATCGGCACCTTTCGCGCCTATGCGCTGGCCTATCTGAAGAGTCACACGGAAATCCAGCCGAACATGACCTGCATGGTTCGCCAGATGCAGACCACCGCTCAGGGCATTCCGCTGGAAATCTACTGCTTTACCCGCACCACCGTGTGGGCTGATTACGAGCGGATTCAGGGGGATATTTTCGATTACCTGCTGGCGGTATTGCCGGAGTTTGGCTTGAGCCTTTATCAGCAGCCGAGCGGCGGGGATTTGCGGTCGGGGTTGCTCCCGGCGGTGTTGGGCGCGAGCCATATCCCTGCCCCCGAAAAACACATCATGTAGCAGCTAGCACTGATCGTTCCCACGCTCCGCGTGGGGACGATCATGCGATAGCGGGTCTACGAACACCCAACCGACTAATCCACACCGCCATCAATATCACCGACCCACCAAACAACAACCGCCCCAGCTCTTCATGCTGATTCCAGATCAGCAAGTTGATCAGCAACCCCACCGGCACATGCAAATTGTTCATCACCGCCAGCGTGCCGCCGTTCACCAGGCACGCGCCCTTGTTCCACCAGTACAAACCCAGCGCGGTCGAGACCAGGCCGAGGAACAGCAGCACGCCCCATTGCAGCGGCGCTTCGGGCAGGAAGTTCTGTTTGCCGAACAGCAGAAACGCCGGCAACGCCACCGCCAATGCGCCCAGATAGAAGTAACCGAACCGTCGATAATGCGGCAGATCGCTCGGATGGCGGGCCACTAGGTGTTTGTAGAGCACCTGCCCGGCGGCGTAGGTGAAGTTGGCGAGTTGCAGCAGCAGGAAACCCATGAAGAAATCCGGATTGATCCGGTCATAGCGAATCACTGCCGCCCCGAGTACCGCCACTAATGCCGCGATCAAGGCCCACGGATTGAAGCGCCGGTTCAGCGCGTCTTCAATCAGGGTCACGTGCAAAGGTGTGAGGATGGTGAACAGCAACACCTCTGGCACCGTCAGCACCCGGAAGCTCAGGTACAGGCAGACGTAAGTCACGCCGAACTGCAACGCGCCGATCAGCAACATCCCGCGCATGAACGCCGGTTCGACCTGACGCCAGCGCGTCAGCGGAATGAACACCAGCCCCGCCAGCAGCACCCGCACCAGCACCGCGAAGTAACTGTCGACATGCCCGGCCAGGTATTCACCGATCAAGCTGAAGGAAAACGCCTGGATCAGCGTGACAAAAAGTAGATAGCCCATGGTCGCCTCATTTCGAATGGCGCGACGATAGCGGGTTTTGCCCGTCATCGCGAACAGTCAGGCAACACAGATCCCTGTGGGAGCGAGCTTGCTCGCGATGACGGCCTTACATTCAACATTGATGTTGGCTGACACACCGCTATCACGAGCAGGCTCGCTCCCACAGGGGTTGTGTGCTCATTCATTAAATCGCAGGCAAAAAAAAGCCCGATCTCGCTAATGCGTTCAATCGGGCTAGAGCACTCAGGAGCAACAAGTGCAAAGGGAGGTTCGATGCGCGTGCAGGCTTGAAGGGTTGCGCCAGATCACTAGACCATCCAGCGATTATCTGGCGATTAACGGCTCAGGCGACCTGGGAAAGCTTGGCGTTGGCCTGGTTCAGGCCTTTCTCCTGGAAGTCACCTCCCAGGTTCATGCCTTCGGCGTGAATGAATGTGACGTCGTGGATGCCGATGAAGGCCATGACCTGGCGCAGGTAGGGTTCCTGGTGATCGGCGGTGCTGCCGGCGTAGATGCCGCCGCGAGCAGTCAGCACATAAGCCCGCTTACCGCTGAGCAAACCTTGCGGGCCGGTTTCGGTGTACTTGAAGGTCACACCGGCACGCAGCACGTGGTCGAGCCAGGCTTTAAGGGTGCTCGGAATCGCGAAGTTGTACATGGGAGCCGCCATCACCAGCACGTCGGCGGCCAGCAGCTCGTCGGTCAGCAGGTTGGAGCGCTCCAGCGAGGCCTGCTCGATGTCGTTGCGTTGTTCGGCAGGTTTCATCCAGCCGCCCAGCAAATTGATGTCCAGGTGCGGCACCGGGGTGGTGGCGAGGTCACGGACGGTGATCTGGTCGGCCGGGTGTGCGGCTTTCCATTGGCTGATGAAGGTCTGGGTCAGCTGGCGGGAAACCGAGTCTTGCTGACGGGCGCTGCTTTCGATGATCAGAACGCGGGACATGGGATGTAGCCTCCATCTGAGAATGCTGTAGGTCGATGGAGTGAAGGTTAAACAGAGTCATATCGATGAAAAAGCGCAAATAACTGCTATAAAGCATCGATAAATTCGTTTATAAGCGGAGCATGTCCCAGCTGGGCCGCTCCGCTCGATGTCATTTCGGGGTGCAGGTCAGGTTGATACGCATCTTGATGATGGTGCGGGTGAACTTGGCGGTGGCGTTTTTGTGTTTACCGGCAGGCACTTCGATTGTGCGGTTACGCGGCGCTTCCGGGCCATTGTTGAAAACCACCTTACAGATCGCATCGGTGCTGCCGTAGTTGTTCACCTGAATGGAGGCGATATCGGCATCTGTATCAAAGGCGTTGTAATCGATGCTCAAGCCGTTCAATTGCTTTTGAACGTCGATCGGATAGGCAAACGCAGTCAGCGGCAACATCGCCAACACCGCACAACCCGCCATCACGCTACAAAGTTTTTTCATTCAGCAGCCTCCAATAAGGACTGCCAGCTTAGGACAAGAGGAGCTCAACATGAAAGCGCCCCGCGTGACCCTTGATCAATGGCGAACATTACAGGCCGTGGTCGATCACGGCGGTTTCGCCCAGGCCGCCGAAGCGCTGCACCGCTCGCAATCGTCGGTCAGCTACACCGTAGCGCGCATGCAGGACCAACTCGGTGTGCCATTGCTACGCATCGACGGCCGCAAAGCGGTACTCACCGAAGCCGGCGGCGTGCTGCTGCGCCGTTCCCGGCAACTGGTGAAACAGGCCAGCCAACTGGAAGACCTGGCCCATCACATGGAGCAAGGCTGGGAAGCGGAAGTGCGGCTGGTGGTCGACGCAGCCTACCCCAGCGCCCGCCTCGTTCGCGCCCTGACCGCGTTCATGCCGCAAAGCCGTGGCTGCCGGGTGCGTCTGCGCGAAGAAGTGTTATCGGGTGTCGAGGAAGTGTTGCTCGAAGGCGTGGCCGATCTGGCCATCACCGGGTTCAGTATTCCCGGTTATCTGGGCGCGGAATTGAGCGACGTCGAATTTATCGCGGTCGCCCACCCCGAGCATTCCTTGCATCGCTTGAACCGCGAACTGAACTTCCAGGACCTGGAAAGCCAAATGCAAGTGGTGATCCGCGACTCCGGCCGCCAGCAACCACGAGACGTCGGCTGGCTCGGCGCCGAACAGCGCTGGACCGTCGGCAGCCTGGCCACCGCCGCGACCTTCGTCAGCAGCGGCCTGGGTTTCGCCTGGCTGCCCCGGCACATGATCGAGCGCGAACTCAAGGAAGGCACGCTCAAAGTGCTACCGTTGGATCAGGGTGGCAGCCGCAACCCGAGCTTCTTTCTGTATTCGAACAAGGACAAACCCTTGGGCCCGGCGACGCAGATTCTCATCGAACTGCTGCGCACCTTTGATACCGCGCCGCTGGATGCACCTTTCGCCGCCCCTGAACAAGCCTGACATGGAGTGTACGTATGGCCTATTTCGAACATGAAGGTTGCAACCTGCACTATGAGGAATATGGCCACGGCACGCCGTTGCTATTGGTTCACGGGTTGGGCTCCAGCACCCTGGACTGGGAAATGCAGATCCCGGCGCTGTCTGCCCGCTACCGGGTGATCGTCCCGGACGTACGCGGCCACGGGCGCTCCGACAAACCCCGTGAGCGTTACAGCATCGCCGGATTCAGCGCCGACCTGATCGCTCTCATTGAACACTTGCACCTCGGCCCGACACATTATGTAGGGCTTTCCATGGGTGGCATAATCGGCTTTCAACTGGCGGTGGATCAGCCGCAATTACTCAAAAGTCTGTGCATCGTCAATAGCCAGCCGCAAGTCAAAATGCAAAAGCCCAGTGACTACTGGTGGCTAATCAAACGCTGGAGCATGGCCCGACTGCTGAGCATGGAAACAATCGGCAAAGCCTTGGGACGCATGCTGTTTCCCAAACCCGACCAAGCCGATTTGCGGCAAAAAATTGCCGTGCGCTGGGCAAAGAACCACAAACATGCTTATCTCGCCAGCTTCGATGCCCTCATAGGCTGGGGGGTTCAGGAACGACTTTCGCGAGTCACCTGTCCAACCCTCATCGTTAGCGCAGACCACGATTACACCCCGGTCTCGGTGAAGGAAACTTACGTAAAACTGCTACCCGATGCGCGGCTGGTGGTGATCGCCGACTCGCGCCACGCCACCCCGCTGGATCAACCGGAACGCTTCAACCAAACGCTGCTCGAATTTCTCACCGCAGTCGACACCACTACTCAGGATCACTGACTTATGCTGAAAAAAATCGCCCTCGTCGCCGGCTCCGTTCTGTTTGCCGCCAACCTGATGGCCGCCACGCCCGCCAAGGCGCCGCACGTGCTGCTGGAAACCACCAATGGCCAGATCGAAATCGAACTGGACCCGGTCAAGGCGCCGATCAGTACCAAGAACTTCCTTGAGTACGTCGACAGCGGCTTTTACAACAACACGATTTTTCACCGTGTGATTCCGGGCTTCATGGTCCAGGGCGGCGGTTTCACTCAGCAGATGCAGCAAAAAGAAACCAAGGCGCCGATCAAGAACGAATCCAAGAACGGCCTGCATAACGTGCGTGGCACGCTGTCCATGGCCCGCACCTCTGTCCCGGATTCGGCCACCAGCCAGTTCTTCATCAACGTCAAAGACAACGACTTCCTCGACCAGGGCGACGGCTATGCCGTGTTCGGTAAAGTCGTTAAAGGCATGGACGTGGTCGATGTCATCGTCAACTCCCAGACCACCACCAAAAGCGGCATGAAAGACGTGCCGGCCGACCCTGTCTTCATCAAGTCGGCCAAACGCATAGACTAATCTGCACAGGAGTGCTTGAGCGGCTGTCGGTCTCCGGCGCCGCTCATATCGTTTAAAGGAGAGCCCGTGCGCGGGCGGAGAACTGATGCTTTATCGCCGTTTTGAAAAACTGATCGACATATTCCGCGATGCACCGACGGCGGCTCCGCCGGATCGGGTTCTCCCCTTCTATACCTATTACCTGAAGCAGGTCTGGCCGAGTTTCGCCGTCCTGCTGATCGTCGGCCTGTTCGGCGCGCTGATCGAAGTGGCGCTGTTCAGCTACCTGAGCCGCATCATCGACCTCGCCCAAGGCACGCCCAACGTCGACTTCTTCAAGGAACACGGCATCGAACTGGCCTGGATGGCGGTGGTGGCGTTGGTCCTGCGCCCAATATTCGTCGGCTTGCATGACTTGCTGGTGCACCAGACCTTGAGCCCTAGCCTGACCAGCCTGATCCGCTGGCAAAACCACAGTTACGTGCTCAAACAGAGCCTCAATTTCTTCCAGAACGACTTCGCCGGGCGCATCGCCCAACGCATCATGCAGACCGGCAACTCGTTGCGCGATTCGGCTGTGCAAGCGGTGGACGCGCTATGGCACGTGCTGATCTACGCGATCAGTTCACTGGTGCTGTTCGCCGAAGCCGACTGGCGCCTGATGATCCCGCTGCTGACCTGGATCGCCGCCTTCATCGGCGCCCTCCACTACTTCGTGCCACGGGTCAAGGAACGCTCTGTGGTGTCGTCCGATGCGCGCTCCAAACTCATGGGGCGGATCGTCGATGGCTACACCAACATCACCACCCTGAAACTGTTCGCCCACACCAACTTCGAACAGCAATACGCCCGCGAAGCGATCAAGGAACAAACCGAAAAAGCCCAACTGGCTGGCCGTGTGGTGACCAGCATGGACGTGGCCATCACCAGCATGAACGGCCTGCTGATCGTCAGCACCACCGGCCTCGCGCTGTGGCTGTGGACGCAGTCGTTGATCTCAGTGGGTGCAATTGCCTTGGCCACGGGTCTGGTGATCCGCATCGTCAACATGTCTGGCTGGATCATGTGGGTGGTGACGGGCATTTTCGAAAACATCGGCATGGTTCAGGACGGTTTGCAGACCATTTCCCAGCCAGTCAGCATCACCGACCGCGAGCAGGCCAAGCCTTTGAAGGTGGCCCGTGGCGAGGTGCGTTTCGATCACGTCGATTTTCACTACGGCAAGAAAAGCGGGATCATCAGCGACCTCAACCTGACGATCAAACCCGGCGAGAAAATCGGCTTGATCGGCCCGTCCGGTGCCGGCAAATCGACGTTGGTCAATCTGCTGCTGCGCCTCTATGACGTGCAGGGTGGGCGGATTCTCATTGATGGCCAGAACATCGCCGAAGTTGGCCAGGAAAGCCTGCGTGAACGCATCGGCATGATCACCCAGGACACCTCGCTGCTGCACCGTTCGATCCGCGACAATTTGCTGTACGGCAAACCCGACGCCACCGATGCCGAACTCTGGGAAGCGGTGCACAAGGCCCGCGCCGACGAATTCATCCCATTGCTGTCGGACTCTGAAGGTCGCACCGGTTTCGATGCTCACGTCGGTGAACGCGGCGTGAAGCTCTCCGGTGGCCAGCGTCAGCGGATTGCCATCGCCCGGGTGCTGCTCAAGGACGCGCCGATCCTGATCATGGACGAAGCCACCTCGGCACTGGACTCGGAAGTCGAAGCGGCGATTCAGGAAAGCCTCGAAACCCTGATGCAAGGCAAGACTGTGATCGCCATCGCCCACCGCCTCTCGACCATCGCGCGGATGGACCGTTTGGTGGTGCTGGAAAACGGCAAAATTGCCGAAACCGGCAGCCACGCCGAACTGTTGGCCCATGGCGGCTTGTATGCGCGGTTGTGGCAGCACCAGACCGGCGGGTTTGTCGGAATCGATTGAGGCAACACCAACCTGTGGGAGCGGGCTTGCTTGCGAAGGCGGTGTATCAGCCGACATCAAGACACCCCCCCTTCGCGAGCAAGCCCGCTCCCACACGGGTTACAGCGTCAACACCATCTCATGCCACGCCATCCCGCCATGGTCCGACGTCGAGGGCTTGATGTAGGCAAAACCAAACCCGGCATAGAGCGCAATGTGCCGCTCTTTGCACATCAGGTGGATGCTGGACTTGTTCAGTGCACGCATGCGCTGGATAAACTCACTCATCAAGCGTTTCGCCAGCCCCTGCCCCTGATAGTCCGGATGCACCACCACCGACATGATCACCACGTGCGGGCCGGCCGGGTCGTGGCCGATCAGCTCCTTGAACGCTTCGTCCGACATCTCCACCTGAAATGCCGCACCGGAATTGATGAAACCGGCGACAACGCCATTCACTTCAGCAACGATGAAGCCCTCGGGCCAGGTGGCGATGCGGGTGGCGATTTTCTCGCGGGTAGCGGCTTCATCGCCTTCGTAGGCAACGGTTTCGATGGCATAGCAACGGTCCAGGTCAGCGGGGCTGACGTGGCGGATGACGGTGTTCATGGCAGCTCGGAATCGGCGTGGGAAAGGTTGGGATCATAAATCAGCATCAATACGACATCGAGAGGCGAATCACCGATCCGCCGCTCGAACCGCTCATTACGCCTTGAGCGGCAGCCAGATTTCCAGCACGCCGGTATTGAGCTTCGGGTTGAAATCGTCGCTGTAGCGTTCGAACTCCGGAGCGTCCGCCGCTTCATGACCGGACTTCGGCAGCCAGGTTTTCCAGATGTATTGAAAGGTCTGGGGCAAGGCATCCAGAGAGCCCTTGTGTTCGAAGACTGCATACTTCTGAGGCTGAACTTCGATCCAGCGGTACTTCTCGGGCAGGTCGTCGAGCTTGCTGATTTCGACACCGGCGATGTACTCGAAACCACCCTTGCCATCCGGATTGCAGCAGATGCCGTAGGTTACTTCGCTTTTCTGACCGGGAATTTTGCCCATCTCGGGAATGAATTTCTCCCATAGATCGGGGATCGCTTTGGTCGTATCCGTCGTAAATCGTCCACCAAGCCCCGCTATGAGCATGAAGTGCCCGTTTTCAAAGCGTGGCTCGACCTTCTCGGCGCTTGTTTGCTCATCCATGACTCAACTCCTGGTACAAAAGGTGGGTTCGGCTGGGAGTATAGAAGCCAAACCTGATTCGCCCAGTTACAGTGCGTGCAACTGTTCGAGAGCGCCCGGACCGATGAACTCGTTGTAACCCGATAGGATCACGTAGACTGCGAAATAGCAGAAGATCGCTGCCGATGCCATGTAGGAATAACGCAGCAGTTTGTCCCCGAGCAATTTGCCGCCGTGGCTCGCAGCGAAGCACAGACCAACACACCAGAGCACACCGGCGCACAAGAAACCGCCGAGAAACAGCGCCGAACTGAGCGCGCCACCACCGCCGGAACGGGCGATCAGTGTTCCGCCTACCGCGGCGAACCAGAGAATGGCGCTGGGGGACGACATGGCGAGGAAAATCCCGCGAAAGAACTCCTTGCGGTGGGAGTTGTGACCGACTTCAGCGGTCTGCGCCAACAGCGCTTCATGGTGAATCGCCGAATAAATCATCTTCGCCGCGAAATACAGCAGTAGCGCCGACCCGCCGATCCAAAGCACCCAGCGCACGGTTTCGTATTGCAGCAATACGGTCATGCCGGCCAATGCCAGCACGGCGTAAATCAGGTCGCCGACACACGTCCCCAGCCCCAGGGCAAAGCCTTGGAAATAGCCGCGCTGCATCGCCAACGTGATCATAGCGATATTGGCCACACCGATGTCCAGGCACAGCGAAAGGCTCAGCAAAAAGCCGCTGGTAAATTCCATCAACCGATTTCCTTCGCAAAAATTGTTTACATAGACGCTGGACAGTCTGCCACAGCAGCCCTTACATTCCGCCACAGGCCACCGCAGTGGCCAGCGTCGCTCGGACGGTTCCGGGCGCTTACGTTATCCGAGGCAACAATGGCCGAACAAGGTTCGCCGCGCCGCTTTGCGCGCATAGATCGACTCCCCCCTTACGTTTTCAACATCACTGCCGAGCTGAAGATGGCCGCCCGTCGTCGTGGCGAAGACATCATCGACTTGAGCATGGGCAACCCCGACGGCGCCACGCCGCCGCACATTGTCGAAAAACTCGTCACCGTTGCCCAGCGTGAAGACACCCACGGCTACTCCACGTCCAAAGGGATTCCGCGCCTGCGCCGGGCGATTTCCAACTGGTACAAGGATCGCTACGAAGTCGACATCGACCCGGAAACCGAAGCCATCGTCACCATCGGTTCCAAGGAGGGTCTGGCGCATTTGATGCTGGCCACCCTCGATCAGGGCGACACCGTGCTGGTGCCGAACCCCAGCTACCCGATTCACATCTACGGTGCCGTGATTGCCGGTGCCCAGGTGCGGTCGGTGCCGCTGATTCCTGGCGTGGATTTCTTCGCCGAGCTGGAACGGGCGATTCGCGGCTCGATCCCGAAACCGAAAATGATGATCCTCGGCTTCCCGTCCAACCCCACCGCCCAGTGCGTGGAGCTGGATTTCTTCGAGCGGGTGATCGCCCTCGCCAAGCAGTACGATGTTTTGGTGGTGCACGACCTGGCCTACGCCGACATCGTCTACGACGGCTGGAAAGCCCCGTCGATCATGCAAGTGCCCGGCGCCAAGGACATCGCGGTGGAGTTTTTCACCCTGTCCAAGAGCTACAACATGGCCGGTTGGCGCATCGGTTTCATGGTCGGCAACCCGGAACTGGTCAACGCCCTGGCGCGGATCAAGAGCTACCACGATTACGGCACCTTCACCCCGCTGCAGGTCGCGGCCATCGCAGCACTAGAAGGTGATCAGCAATGCGTCAAAGACATCGCCGATCAGTATCGGCAGCGTCGCAACGTGCTGGTCAAAGGCTTGCATGAACTGGGCTGGATGGTCGAAAACCCGAAAGCGTCGATGTACGTCTGGGCCAAGATTCCCGAGGCTTACGCGCACATGGGTTCGCTGGAATTCGCCAAGAAACTGCTGGCCGAGGCCAAGGTCTGTGTCTCGCCGGGTGTGGGATTTGGCGAGTATGGGGATGATCATGTGCGCTTCGCGCTGATCGAAAACCAGGACCGGATTCGTCAGGCCGTGCGCGGGATTCGCGGGATGTTTCGGGCGGATGGGCTAGTTCAGAAAACCAACAGCTAATACCTAACACTGTAGGAGCTGTCGAGTGAAACGAGGCTGCGATCTGTTGATCTTGATTTAAAAAACAAAATCAAAAGATCGCAGCCTCGTTCTACTCGACAGCTCCTACAGGGATTTCGACTCATCACCCACAAAAAAACCGCATTGCTGCGGTTTTTTTGTGTTTGCCGATCGTGTCAGACGAACAACGACAACAGCAGGATGAAGCCCAGGCCCACCACGGACAGGATGGTTTCCATCGCGGTCCAGGTCTTGAAGGTTTCCGCCACGGTCATGTTGAAGTACTGCTTCACCAGCCAGAAACCGGCGTCGTTGACGTGGGACAGGATCAACGAACCGGCACCAGTGGCCAGTACCAGCAGCTCACGGTTCACGCCCGGAATCATCCCCACCACCGGCACCACGATGCCCGCGCCGGTAATGGTTGCCACGGTCGCCGAACCGGTCGCAATGCGAATCACCGCCGCCACCAGCCAGGCCAGCAGGATCGGCGAGATCTGTGCGTTCACCGCCATGTGGCCGATCACGTCACCCACACCGCTGGTCACCAGCATCTGCTTGAAGCCACCACCGGCACCGATGATCAGAATGATTGCGGCGGTCGGTGCAAGGCTTGCATCGAGCCATTTCATCATTTGACTGGAACCGATGCCCTGCTTGTAGCCGAAGGTATACAGCGACAGCAGCAATGCCAGCAACAACGCCGAAATCGGGTGACCGATCAGGTCCATGAAGGTGCGGAAGAAGTTGCCGTCTGGCAGCACTACATCGGCAAAGGTCTTGAGCAGCATCAGGAACACGGGTGACAGCACAGTGATCAGGGTGATGCCGAAGCTCGGCAGATCGGCTGAACCCTCATCGCGCGCCAGTTGATCCACCAGCTCCTGATTCGGATGACCGGGAATGTGCTTGGCAATGAACGTGCCGTAGATCGGACCGGCGATAATAGCGGTCGGCAACGCAACGATCAGGCCGTACAGAATGGTTTTACCGATGTCGGCACCGAACACACCGATGGCCAGCAGCGGACCCGGGTGCGGCGGCACCAGGCCGTGTACCGCGGACAGACCAGCCAGCAGCGGGATACCGATCTTGATGATTGACACGCCAGTGCGACGAGCCACGATGAACACCAGCGGAATCAGCAGCACGAAGCCGATTTCGAAGAACAGCGGAATGCCGACCAGGAACGCGGCGAACATCATGGCCCACTGCACCTTGTCCTTGCCGAAGGCTCGAATCAGCGTCTGGGCGATCTGGTCCGCCCCGCCCGACTCGGCCATCATTTTGCCGAGCATGGTGCCCAACGCCAGGATGATCCCGACGAAACCGAGTACCCCACCGAAGCCATCCTGGAACGCCTTGATGATGGTGCCGATCGGCATGCCGGACGTCAGCCCGAGGAAGGCGGCGGCGATGATCAGTGCGAGGAATGGGTGCAACTTGAACTTGGTGATCAGGACGATAAGCCCGATCACTGTGACCACTGCGTCTAGCAGCAGGAATGACTCGTGGGACATGCCAAACATGGGGGGTGTCTCCGTTGTTTGTTGTTGTTATGAAAGCAATTATTCAAATGCCGTCAGGACAGCGCTATCTCTTGGAGCAAAACTCAACTGGCGAGTTTCAAGCCATGATCGAGCCACCATGCATGAGCCTGCTTCGCCAATTCATCGACGCTGTGGCTGGACGCATCCAGAGCCAGGGTCAGGGGCTCACCAACGGGCGATTCAAGTGTGGCGAACTGGCTGTCGATCAAGGTCGACGGCATGAAGTGACCCGGCCGATGAGACACACGATCGGCGGCGACTTCGGGGGTCAGCTCAAGGAAAACGAAGCCTAGGCCCGGCAAGGCACTGCGCAAGCGTTCGCGGTAACTGTGTTTGAGGGCCGAACAGGTCAGCACCGGGCGCTCGCCCTTGGCATCGACGCGGCGCAGTTCATCGCACAGGCTGTCGAGCCAGCCGGCACGGTCTTCATCGTTCAGGGGGATACCCGCGCTCATCTTTTCGATATTGGCGGCAGGGTGGAAAGTGTCGCCTTCAATGGCGGTCGCGCCGCTAAGCTGGCACAGGGACTGGCTGACGCAGGTCTTGCCGCAACCGGCAACGCCCATGATGACCAGGGCGGTGATGGGATGATTCATGTAACACCTCAGCGCGCAGACAGCGCTACCTTTGCGACGTAAGACTCAAGTGCAAAAGCAGAAGTTGCCGACGCCTTCTTGTCATTTTTGTGGGTTGCAGCATGTTCGTTCTCGAGGCCAAAAAGCGAGGATCAGGCAAACCTCGTTCACGCATTTGCAGCTGCATCGAGACAGCGCTACCTTAGTGCCTTGAATTTTGTTTGGCAAGCCGTCCGATGAATACCCCTAAAAACGATAAAAATACTCGCACCACTGGCCGCCCTACCCTCAACGAAGTCGCGCGCCTGGCCGGTGTCAGCCCGATTACCGCCTCCCGCGCCCTGCGCGGCGTCAGCACGGTGGCCACCGAACTGGTGGAAAAAGTCCAGAAGGCCGCCCTCGACCTGAACTACGTGGTCAACCCCGCCGCCCGCGCCCTGGCCTCGGCCCAGAGCCATTCCGTGGTGGTTTTGGTGCCGTCATTGTCCAACCTGCTGTTCATCGACACGCTGGAAGCCATTCATCAGGTTTTGCGACCAAAGGGCTTCGAAGTGCTGATCGGCAACTTCCATTACTCGCGTGATGAAGAAGAAAACCTGCTGCGCAATTACATGGCTTATCAGCCTCGCGGCCTGTTGCTGACCGGTTTCGACCGCACCGAAAGTTCGCGGCGGATGATCGAAGCCAGCAACATTCCCTGCGTGTACATGATGGAACTGGACAGCGCGGCCGGGCTCAATTGCGTCGGTTTTTCGCAAGTCGCCGCCGGCGAAACCGCTGCCGGGCATTTGCTGTCACGCGGTCGCAAACGCCTGGCCTATATCGGCGCGCAACTGGACCAGCGCACGCTACTGCGTGGCGAAGGTTTCCGCCGCGCGCTGCAAAAGGTCGGTTTGTATGATCCAGCCCTGGAAGTGCTGACACCACGAGCCTCGTCGGTGGGACTGGGCGGCGAATTATTCCTGCAACTGCTCGCTGCCCATCCGGACGTCGATGCGATCTTCTTCGGCAACGACGACCTTGCCCAGGGCGCGTTGCTCGAAGCGCTGCGCAATGGAATCAAGATCCCCGAGCGCGTGGCGATCCTCGGCTTCAACGACCTGCCGGCATCAGAGCACATGGTGCCGCGCCTGAGCAGCATCAGCACCCCGCGCGAAGCCATTGGCCGTCGCTCCGCGGAGCTGATGCTGACCTTGCTGGCCGGCAATTCAGTGACCAGACCGGTGCAGGATATGGGGTTTGAATTGAAGGTGCGCGAGAGCACCTGAAGCGCGACCCTTCCCACGCTCCGCGTGCTAGATTCCGATACCTGGAACAGCAAACGGAGAAGCTCAATGGGACATACGCTGAAGATTTTGGGTCGGGCCTCGTCAATCAACGTCAGAAAAGTCCTGTGGACCTGCGACGAACTGGGCGTTTCCTACGAACGCGAAGACTGGGGCAGCGGTTTCGCATCGACCCAGAGCCCGGAGTTTCTCCAGCTCAACCCCAACGCACAGGTGCCGGTGCTCATCGACGAAGCCGGCGTTCTGTGGGAATCCAATACCATCTGCCGGTACCTGGCCGGCAAACTCCAAAACACTGACCTGTTGCCCATCGAACCGGCGGCCCGCGCTCGCGTGGAGCAGTGGATGGACTGGCAAGCCACCGAACTCAACCCGTCGTGGGGCTACGCTTTTTTTGCGCTGGTCAGGCAATTGCCGAACTTCCAGGACTCGCAGCGGATTGCTGATGGCGTTCGCGGCTGGAACGCGAAAATGGGCATCCTCGAACAGCAACTCGCGGCGACCGGTGCATATGTCGCCGGACCGCAGTTCACACTGGCCGATATCCTCATCGGATTGTCGGTCAACCGCTGGCGAATGACCCCGATGGAACGCCCGGACTACCCCGCCGTAGACGCCTATTGCCAGCGACTGGCGTTGCGGCCGGGGTTTATGGAACACGCTTGCAACGGCGTGCCATAACGCCAAATCCGCCCCCTCTGCCCTTCCATAAAAAGAGACCCCCATGAACGGACTCAACGTACTGCTGACCGGCGCCTGCGGCAGAATCGGCAGAACCTTTTTCGAAGCTTCGCAGGACCGCTACACCTTCGTGCTGACGGATCGCATCGAACCCGACTTCAATGTCGATGCACCGCATCGCTTTGTACGCCAGGACCTGTCCGACCTCACCGCCATAAGCGAAGTGCTGAAGGGCATCGACGTCATCGTGCATCTGGCTGGCATCCCTTACGCCACCGCCTCTTTCGATGAGTTACTGCCCAACAATATTCTGGCCACCACTTACCTGTTCGAAGCCGCCGTGACGGCGGGTTGTAAACGGTTGGTGTTCGCCAGCAGCGCGCAGACCATCGAGGGCTATCCGGTGGACCGGCAGATCACACCGGGCATGCAGGTGATGCCGGCCAATCTGTATGGCGTCAGCAAGTGTTATGGCGAAGCCTTGTGTGCGTTCTACGCTGCCAAACACAACCTATCGAGCATCGCCATACGCATCGGCGCTTTCGAGTTTGCGGACCGTCACGAATTGACCAATGCTCGTGACCTGAGCGCATGGCTCAGCCCTCGTGATGCGGTGCAGTTACTGCAACTCTCGGTAGAGGTCAAAGGTGTGCAACACCTGATCGCCCACGGTATTTCCAATAACCGTTTCAAACGCCTGGACCTCAGTGAAACTACCCGGGTGTTGGGTTATAGGCCGGTGGATGATGCGTTTCAGGAGTTCGACATTCCCATCGGGTTTCCTTGACTGTGCTTTTTCAGAATCCGGACAACGTGGTTCTTGCACTCTTTCGGTTCCCTGGCGAGCCAGCCGATAACTGATGATCTGCAAGCATCCCCAACAACACCCGCACCGCCGCCGAAGGTTCTTTGTGAGGCGCGACTACCAAGGCAAACTCGCGATCGATACACGGCGTCACCGGCACTACTCGCAAGCCCTGACGATTTCCCGGCAAGGTCATTTCCGGCACGAGCGTAACGCCGATGTTCTCTCGCACCAGGGTGAACGCACTGCTCCACTCACGCACCTCGGCCCGCACATCCAGCAGTTGCAGCCCGGCATCGGCGGCCAGGCTGCGGGCATTGGTCGAACAACCGCCCGTGGCCAGCACGAAGGGTTGCTCCGCCAGTTCAGCCAATGAAACGCCCTCTTCATTCGAGCGGCGCGCCAAGGGGTGGCCACCGGGCAGAACCGCCACCCAGGCATCACGCCCTAAACGACCAGCACTGCGCGCGGGCGCAGGGTTCAATACCACGCCGACATCCACCAGCCCGGTACTGAGCAATGTTTCCACTTCATCGTCGCTGACCTCCAGTGCCACCACTTGAATGCCGGGATACAACCGATTGAACTGGCGCAGCAGCGGCGGGAGAAAGGTCGCCAACACCAACGGGAAACTGGCCAGGCGAATCGTCCCGCGCTGAATATCTTTAGTGGCGTTGACGGTACTGCGAATGTTCTCGAGAGCGCCGAGCATGGTTCGCGCCTGTTCGATCACAGGCAAGCCGATGGCGGTCGGCAAGGTCTGACGGTTTTCCCGGCTGAACAGCTGAACGCCCAGAGTTTCTTCGATCAAGGCCAACGCCTGACTGGCACCTGACTGGGTCATTCCAACCCGCTCGGCTGCCCGGGTAATGTTGCCGGTATCGGCCACCGCCACCACCATTCGCCAGTGCATCAGGTTCATCATGGCAGTAGCTTTCCTAATGGCAGTTTTCTGAAAGATTAATTTTACCGAGGGTGCCGCGCACTATGATACTGGCGCAAACCCGCAACCAGAGCCCTGCCCATGAAGTTGTATTACGCCCCGCAAGCCTGCTCATTGGCGCCGCACATCGTGCTGTGCGAACTGGATCTGCCGTTCGAGTTGGTCCGCGTCGACAACAGCACCAAGCAAACCGCCACCGGCGAGGACTTCCTCGCCATAAACCCCAAAGGCTACGTCGCGGCATTGCAGCTGGATAACGGTGAGGTGCTGACCGAAGGCCCGGCGATCCTGCAGTACCTGGCGGATCTACGACCCGAGGCGAACCTGGCACCGGCGAACGGGACGTTCGAGCGGGTGCGTTTGCAGGAATGGCTGAATTTCGTTTCGACCGAGATTCATGGTGGGCTGGGTTGGCTGTTCAATTCGCAGTTTCCGGATGAGGTGAAGACGCTCATCAAGGAGAAGCTGTTCAAGCGCTTCGCCGTGTTGAGCAAAACGCTGGAGCGGCAGGATTACTTGATGGCCGGTGGATTCGGCATCGCTGATGCGTATCTGTATACGGTGTTGCGCTGGACTCAGGGGTTTGACATCGATCTGAGTCAGTGGCCTGCATTGGCGCGATTTCAGGCGAGGGTTGATATGCGGCCAGCCGTGAAAGGCGCGTTGGCTGCGCAATTGGCGTGAGGCGTTAAATCAACCGCGAATAACTCACTTGTAGGTTTAGCCTTGAAAGGGTGGGCAGGTCTTCGGGATTTCTTGCAGATTATCTGGTTATTTCGATAGGCCTAAAAAACAAGGAGCCCGAGGACTCGGGCTCCGTTGACGCGGGATCAGTGGCCGAACACGCCCACCTTCTTGGCCTTCTTGTCCGCACGTTTTTCATCGGCGGTTTTAGCCGGTTTCTTCTTTGCCGCTTTCTTTGAATCCATGCCTTTGGCCATGATACATACTCCACTCATACGGGACGTGAGATCAGGTATACACCTATCGCGGCGCCCGCGTTCTTTTATAATCACCCGCTTTGCGCACTGACAGTCCAGGCCCATGCCCAACACCCAGTACACCTTGCTCGACGAGCCGTTATGGCCGTTGATGAACAAGTTTTACCGCGCCCACCAATCGTCGATGAAAGCAGTCCGCGACGCTCGGCTGTGGGTCGCAAAACGCGATGAGATCATTGCGGCGTTATGTTTGCGGCCAGTGGCCGGCGGGCATTGGCTGACCGGGTTGTTCGTCGACCCGCGCTGTCGCGAGCAAGGGATCGCCGCGACGATGATCGCCCACGCCATCAAGCACCTCGAAGAACCCGTCTGGTTGTTCTGCCATCCGGATCTGCGTGGTTTTTATGAACGTCGCGGTTTTACCTTCGACCCGCCCCTGCCCTACGCCATGGCTGAACGGTTGAGCCGTTATGCGCGGAGCAAACCGATGATTGCCATGGGTTTTGAACCAGGTTAGAAGATCAAAAGATCGCAGCCTTCGGCAGCTCCTACAGGGTTTTGTGTACACCCGTAGGAGCTGCCGAAGGCTGCGATCTTTTAGCGATTTAATCGTCTGTCGCAGGATCAAGATCCGGGAACATCACCTCGGTAAAGCCGAATTTGCTGAAATCACTGATGCGCGACGGGTATAACCGGCCGATCAGGTGATCGCATTCATGCTGCACCACCCGCGCATGAAATCCCGAGGCAATGCGCACGATCGGCTCGCCCTTGGGATCGAAGCCTTCATAGCGAATCTGCTGATAACGATCCACCGCGCCGCGCAGGCCCGGCACCGACAGGCAACCTTCGAAACCCTCTTCGAGGGTCGGGCTCAATGGCGTGATCAGCGGATTGATCAGAATTGTCTGCGGCACCGCTTCGGCGTCCGGGTAGCGTTCGCTGTGTTCGAAACCAAAGATCACCAGTTGCAGGTCGACACCGATCTGCGGTGCGGCCAGGCCGACTCCGCCGACACTTTCCATGGTCTGGAACATGTCGTCGATCAATTGCCACAACTCGGGGCTGTCGAACATTTCTGCCGGTACCGGTGGGGCAATACGCAGCAGGCGTTCATCGCCCATTTTCAGAATTTCACGGATCATTTCAGGGCTTCGTCAGTGGTCGGCTTGATTGAGTGGTCCCGTCCCAGTCCCGAAACGTGGTGTTTGGGTTCGTCGGGCACGTTTTCGCCGTGTTTCTTGTTTTCGGATGACATGTGCTCGATCACCGCGTTCATTTCCGCGCCGAGCAACAGCACGGCAGCGGAAATGTAGAAGTACAGCAGCAACACGATGATCGCGCCGATACTGCCATACATGGCATTGTAATTGGCGAAGGTTTTGACATAGAGACCAAAGCCCAGCGAAGCGATGATCCAGACCACCACAGACAACACCGCACCCGGGGTGATGAAGCGAAACTCTTGTTTGACGTCGGGCATGACGTAGTAAATCAGCGCCACCGCCATCATCAACAGAACCACGATAACCGGCCAGCGAACGATGGTCCACACGGTCACGATAAAATCTTCGAGGCCCACTTGCGAGGCAATCCAACCCATCACCTGCGGCCCGAGCACCATCAGGGCGGCAGCAATCAGCAACATGCCGGCGATGCCAACGGTGTAGAAAATCGACAGCGGAAAGCGTTTCCAGACCGGACGGCCTTCGACCACGTCATAGGCGGCGTTCATCGCGCTCATCATCAACCGCACACCGGCGGACGCGGTCCACAGGGCAATCACGATACCTACCGAGAGCAATCCCCCCTTGGATTGCTGGAGCTGGTCGATCACCGGGTTCACCTGCTCCAGCGCCTGGGGCGGCAGAACCAGCTCTGATTGCAGGCGCAGCCAGGAGAAGAAGTCCGGTAAATGCAGAAAGCCGATCAGGGCGATCAGAAACAGGATGAAAGGGAACAGCGAGAACAGCATTTGATAGGCCAGCGCCGAGGCATAGGTCGACATCTCGTCGTCGACGAATTCGGTGACCGTACGCATCATCACCCGATGCAGGGGCAAACCTTTCATGGTCGGAAAAAACATTAGCGTCTCCTTTCGCCGCAAAAAGGTTGAAGTCATGGCGACTCAGGGGCCGTTTTCTACAACAAAGTAGCCTACTTGGCGACTTTGAAACAATCACAGGGTATATCTCGCCTATCCAACATAAAAACGGCCATCTTCGGATGGCCGTTTCTGTTACTCGTCAAATGCCGGATTACGCCTTATCGATGCCTTTTTTGAGAGCATCCTTGGCTTTGCCGATCGCTTGCTGGGTTTCGCCTTTCCTCTCCTGCGCCACGCCTTCGGAGCGCAGTTTTTCGTTGCCGGTGGCCTTGCCGACGCCTTGCTTGACGTTGCCGGCCGCTTCGTTTGCCATGCCTTTAACTTTATCGCCAGTGCTGCCCATGGTATTTCTCCTGTGAACATTTCAATGGGGAAAGTGGTTACACAAAGATTGACCGGGGGCCTTTGCGCGGAGTTTCATTTATTTATTAACCGGACATTTCGCAGGTTAGGCTTTATGTTTGCAGCCTTTGCCCCGAGAATGCGCAACGTATTCAGGCCATGGCGCTGAAGATCCAATCCCGTAGGAACGTTATGAAACTCGATAAAAAGCAGGCCATTGCCCGCAGAAACCAGGAACTCGGCGGTGCTGTGCTTGGCGTCAACAACTGCCATTTCACCGAATTGAACCGCAACCGCAATATCTTCTGGTTCGATATTCCGGTCGCGCGCCTGGCCGTTGGTCAGTACGAATGGATTCACTTGCTGATGCACACCCCGGATACCGACGAACTGCTGCACCTTAAAGTGCCGACGGTGTTCCTGCGCGAGAAACTCGAAGGCCTGGTGGTGCGCAACCAAGGCAAGCGCAAGGCAGCCCTGAGCCTGGAATTAAGCGCCGACAAGGATTCCTACCTGCAGGACATGCGCCCGGCCGGTACCAACGTCAATTTCGCGCAGTTCCGTCAGTAACAGCAGAAGATCGCAGCCTTCGGCAGCTCCTACATGGATCGCGCATACTTGTGGAATATCGGGTGTACTCGGTCAATGTAGGAGCTGCCGAAGGCTGCGATCTTTTGATCTGCTTTCACCACAACAAAAAGCCCCGCATCTGCGGGGCTTTTTGTTTGGCTAGGCGCTGACTTTCTTGACGCCGAGCTTCTTCAGCTCTTCGTCGCGCAGTTCGCGGCGCAGGATCTTGCCGACGTTGGTGGTCGGCAGCGCGTCGCGAAATTCCACGGCTTTGGGCACTTTGTAGCCGGTGACGTTGGCGCGCATGTGCTCCATCACCTGGTCCTTGGTCAGGGTCACACCCGGTTTGGCGACGATAAAGATCTTGATCGCCTCGCCCGACTTCTCGTCCGGCACACCAATGGCCGCGCATTGCAGCACGCCCGGCAGAGTCGCCAGCACGTCTTCAAGCTCATTGGGATACACGTTGAAACCAGACACCAGGATCATGTCTTTCTTGCGATCGACAATGCGCATGTAACCGTCAGGCTGGATCAGCGCGATGTCACCGGTCTTCAACCAGCCTTCGCTGTCGAGTATTTCATCGGTGGCGTCCTGACGCTGCCAGTAGCCCTTCATGACTTGCGGACCTTTCACACACAGTTCACCGATGGCACCCAACGGCTGTTCAACACCGGCATCGTCGATGACTTTGCACAGCGTCGATGGCACCGGAATACCGATGGTGCCGATCTGGATGTTCTGGCTCGGGTTCACCGTGGCTACCGGGCTGGTTTCGGTCATGCCGTAACCTTCGCAGATCGGGCAACCGGTAACCTCTTTCCAGCGTTCGGCCGCGGCCAGTTGCAAGGCCATGCCGCCGGACAGAGTGATTTTCAGGCTGGAGAAATCCAGCTTGCGGAACGCTTCGTTGTTGCACAGCGCGACGAACAGCGTGTTCAGGCCGACGAAGCCGCTGAACTTCCACTTCGACAGTTCCTTGACCATCGCCGTCAGGTCGCGCGGGTTGCTGATCAGGATGTTGTGGTTGCCGATCAGCATCATCGCCATGCAATGAAAGGTGAACGCATAGATGTGGTACAGCGGCAGCGGGGTGATCAGGATCTCGCAACCTTCATTGAGGTTGGAACCCATCAGCGCTTTGCACTGCAGCATGTTCGCCACCAGATTGCGATGGGTCAGCATCGCACCCTTGGCCACGCCGGTAGTGCCACCGGTGTATTGCAGCACGGCAACGTCGCTGCTGGCCGGGTTGGCTTCAGCCACTGGCTGGCCATGACCCTTGCGCAGCACGTCATTGAATTTGATGGCCTTGGGCAAGTGATACGCCGGAACCATCTTCTTCACGTACTTGATGACACTGTTGACCAGCAGACGCTTGAGCGGCGGCAGCAGGTCGGCCACTTCAGTGACGATCACATGCTTGACGCCGGTTTTCGGCACGACGGTCTGGGCCAGATGCGCCATGTTGGCCAGGCAGACCAGGGCTTTGGCACCGGAGTCGTTGAATTGGTGTTCCATTTCCCGCGCAGTGTACAACGGGTTGGTATTAACCACGATCAGCCCGGCACGGATGGCACCGAAAACGGCGACCGGGTACTGGAGCACGTTGGGGAGTTGCACGGCGATTCGATCGCCTGGTTGCAAATCGGTATGCTGTTGCAGGTAAGCGGCAAAGGCACCGGACAATTCGTACAGCTCACCGTAGGTGATTGTCTTGCCCAGATTGCTGAATGCCGGTTTGTCAGCGAAGCGTTGGCAGGATTGCTTCAACACTGCCTGAATATTCGGATACTCGTCTGGATTGATCTCGGCAGCAATTCCAGCTGGGTACTTATCCTTCCAAAAGTCTTCGATCATGGAAGCCCACTCCTCAGCAACGCGAATTCAAATACCGCATTTGATGCGATTATTATTGGTGTTTGATTATTGGTGAGTCTGGCTTTTAACAAGGCCGAGAAGTCACAAAGCGCGCCGAGAGTAGCAGCTTTGCCAAGGGCCGACTAGAGCCAAAAACGGCCTCTATAGTCACATTTTTGACTCTTGACTAATCAATAGTCACTTTTAGAGCAAAAATTCTATAGCGCCTTGAAAGCCTTTGAAATCGGGGCTTCAGCCCCTTAAAAGCTTCGCGGGCAAGCCTCGCTCCTACAGGGTTCGTGTCGTTCAGACCATTGAACCTGTAGGAGCGAGGCTTGCCCGCGATCCGCGCAAAGCGCGGCCATTCAACGATCAGGCGATCTCTCGCAACTCCCGCCGCAGAATCTTGCCCACTGGCGTCATCGGCAACGACTCTCGCAAGACGATGTGCTTGGGGACTTTGTACGCCGTGAAGTTTTCCTTGCAGTAGGCCTTCAGCTCTTCAAGGCTGACCCCGGATTCACGGGCCACCACAAACAACTTCACCGCCTCCCCCGAACGCTCGTCCGGCACGCCGATCACCGCGCAGTTGGCGACTTTCGGGTGAGCCATCACCACGTCTTCGATCTCGTTCGGGTACACGTTGAAGCCCGAGACGATGATCATGTCTTTCTTACGATCGACGATACGCACGAAACCGTCAGGGTCGATCACCGCAATGTCACCGGACTTGAACCAACCGTCGGCGTCCAGCACTTCGTCAGTGGCTTCGGGTTTCTGCCAGTAGCCCTTCATGATCTGCGGGCCCTTGATGCACAGTTCGCCACGCTCACCCAGCGGTTGCTCGACGCCTTCATCGTTGATCACTTTCAGGGTTGTGCCTGGCACCGGCAGGCCGACCGTGCCGATGCGCGACTTGTCGCCGTAGGGATTGGTGCAGGCCACCGGCGAGGTTTCGGTCAGGCCATAACCTTCGGTGATGCGGCAACCGGTGAGCTGCTCCCAGCGCTCAGCCGTGGCCTTGACCAGCGCGGTGCCGCCGGAGTTGGTGAGCTTGAGGCTGGAGAAATCCAGGGTCTTGAAGTCGGGGTGGTCCATCAGCGCGACGAACAGCGTGTTGAGCCCCAGCAGCGCCGAAAACCGCCAGTTCTTCAGTTCCTTGATGAAGTTACCAATGTCCCGTGGATTGGTGATCAGCACATTGTGGTTGCCGGTCACCATCATGCACATGCAGTTCGCCGTGAACGCATAGATATGGTACAGCGGCAGCGGCGCGATCATCACTTCCTGACCTTCGCGCAGCAGCGGCTGGCCGTCGGTGCCGAATTGCCCAAGACATGCGCGCGCCTGTTGCATGTTCGCCACCAGATTACCGTGGGTCAGCATCGCCCCTTTGGCCAGGCCAGTGGTGCCGCCGGTGTATTGCAACACAGCGATGTCGTCGAGGCCGACCTTCAGCGGTTTGATGCCCAGGCCCCGACCCAGACGCAGCGCGCTCTTGAAGGAAATGGCCTGCGGCAAGGAATAGTTCGGGACCATTTTCTTGACTTTGCTCACCAGGGTATTGACCAGCCAGCCCTTGGCGGTGGGCATCAAGTCGCCCATCTTCGCTTCGATCAGGTACTGAATGTCGGTGTCGGGCAGCACTTCCTGGACCTTCTGTCCGAACACGTTCAGGTAAACCAGCGCCCGGGCACCGGAGTCCTTGAACTGATGACGCATCTCCCGCGCGGTGTACAGCGGGTTGGTATTGACCACGATCAGCCCGGCGCGCAAGGCACCGAACACGGCAATCGGGTAATGCAGGACGTTGGGCATCTGCACCGCGATGCGATCCCCCGGCACCAGGTCGGTGTGGGCTTGCAGATAACCGGCGAACGCGGCGCTGTAGCGTTCCAGTTCGGCGTAGGTCAGGGTCACGCCCATGTTGCTGAACGCCGGGCGGTCGGCAAATTTCTTGCAGGAACGCTCGAACACCTCGATGACCGACTTATAGGCTCCAAGATCAATATCCAGGGGCACGCCAGCCGGGCGCTTGTCATTCCAGAAATCAGGTTGCATTGTTCTTGTCCTCTTTACCTGAGCCTATCCGGGGCCGCTTTCTGTCCTTTCTCAAAAACAGAAAGCGAAAAACGGTGCTTCCCGGACACTAGCAGCTATAACGAATCAGGCAAATATGCGCACGGTCGTCATTGATCGCGTGAATCTTGCTGCCCCGCCGTGGCCTGATCAGACAGTAGGCGACGGGATGCGCTATACAATGCATCGAGGCTGTTTCCCACCCGGCAGCCTCATGCAGCCCAACGCAAAGGAATCGCCATGATCCACGACACTTTCTGGCTGACCGCGAGTGACCGCAGCCGCCTCTTCGTCAACCAGTGGCTGCCGGCCGCGCCGCTCAAGGCGGTGATCCTGCTGGCCCACGGCATGGCGGAACACAGCGGCCGTTACGCCCGTCTGGCGCAAGCATGCTGTGATCAGGATTACGGCGTTTATGCGCCGGACCTGCGTGGACATGGCAAAACTGCCGAAAACGGCACCTTGGGCCATTTCGCCGATGATGATGGCTGGTGCAAAGTGGTCGGCGACCTGGCCAGCCTTAACCAACATATCGGCCAACAGCATCCCGGCGTGCCGATCGTGTTGCTCGGCCACAGCATGGGCAGCTACATCGCCCAGGCTTATTTGCTGCACCACAGTGCCAGCCTGCACGGAGCGATTCTCAGCGGCTCGAACTTCCAGCCCGTAACGCTCTATCGCGCAGCGCGACAGATAGCTCGCCTAGAACGCCTGCGCCAAGGGCCCAAGGGTCGCAGTGCGCTGATCGAATGGCTGTCGTTCGGCTCATTCAACAAGAAATTCAAACCGGCGCGCACGCCGTTCGACTGGCTGAGCCGCGACCCGGCCGAAGTCGACAAATACGCCAATGACCCGCTCTGCGGCTTTCGCTGCACCAATCAACTGTGGATCGATTTGCTCGGCGGCTTGCAGCAAATCAGCAAAGCGTCCAATCTCGCCCAGATCGATCCGGGCCTGCCGCTGCTGGTGATTGGCGGCGAATGTGATCCGGTGAGCGAAGGCAAACGTCTGAAAGATCTGGCCCACGCCCTGCGCGACGCTGGCTGCCAGAACCTGCAGCTGACTATTTACCCTCAGGCCCGGCATGAACTGTTCAATGAAATCAATCGCGATGAAGTGACTGCCGATGTGCTGAACTGGATCGCCCAGGACTTGAGCGCTCGCCGGCCACCCAGAACCGAATAGTTTTTTTGTGGATTTTTTTTAATTCGTCACAGGAATCGAGACAGATGACCCAGGTTACCAACACGCCTTACGAAGCCCTTGAAGTCGGCCAGACCGCCAGCTACAGCAAGACCGTCGAAGAGCGCGACATTCAGTTGTTCGCCGCGATGTCCGGCGACCACAACCCGGTGCACCTGGACGCCGAGTTCGCCGCCGCCAGCATGTTCAAGGAGCGTATCGCCCACGGCATGTTCAGCGGCGCGTTGATCAGCGCGGCGGTGGCTTGCGAGTTGCCTGGGCCGGGGACGATTTATATCGGTCAGACGATGAGCTTTCAAAAGCCGGTGAAAATTGGCGACACGCTGACTGTGCGCCTGGAAATTCTCGAGAAACTGCCGAAGTTTCGTGTACGTATCGCCACTCGGGTGTTCAACCAGCGCGATGAGTTGGTCGTGGATGGCGAGGCGGAAATTCTGGCGCCGCGCAAGCAACAGACCGTGACGTTGCCGACGTTGCCGGCGATCAGCATCGGCTGATTTGCAAGCCCTAAAAGATCGCAGCCTTTGGCAGCTCCTACAGAGATCGGCGTAGGAGCTGCCGAAGGCTGCGATCTTTTGATCTTACCGTCCCTCCTGCACCTGCACACTCGCCGTCATCCCCGCGCTCAAACTGATCCCTTCAGGCAACGTGTCGAGCTTGATCCGCACCGGAATGCGCTGCGCCAGGCGTACCCAGTTAAACGTCGGTTCCACCTCGGCCAGCAACTGCCCATCGGGCGTGGTATTGCGGTCGGTAATCCCGCGACTGATGCTTTCGACGTGCCCCTGCAACGCCTCCCCGGCGCTCATGAGCCAGACTTTGACCGGATCGCCGACGCGAATTCGCGGCAGTTTGGTTTCTTCGAAATACGCCTGCACATAAAAGGTCGAATCGTCGATCAACGCCATCACCGGTTGCCCGGCATTCACGTAATTACCCTGGGCCAGACGCAGGTTGGTGACGTGACCGCTGCGCGGCGCATGCACCTCGCTGCGGGTCAGGTTGAGTTGCGCGACCTTGGCTTCAGCCTGAGCCTCGCGCAGTTCGCCCCGGGCGATGCCGGCATTGATTTGCGCGTTCTCGCGCAGTTCGGCACTGATCGCCTGCGGCCCGAGACTGGCACGGCGGCTGGCTTCGTGTTCACGCAAACCGAGTTGCTGCTGACGGGTCTGCACCACCGCTTGCGCCTTCTCCAGCGCGGCTTCGAAACGATCACGGTCGATACTCAGCAACACATCGCCAGCCTTGACCTGTTGGTTATCGAAAGCCTTGAGCTCTCGCACCCAGCCAGACACGTCGGGGGCGATGACTACGACGTCGGCGCGGATCCGCGCGTCGCGAGTCCAGGGCGTCAACATGTAGTACTGCCACAGATGGAAGCCGGCAAAAATCGCCAGCGCCGTCAGGCTCAGGGTTATCGCGACACGTACGGATGTACGCATATTCAACTCCTTTATAAAGGCCCCAGGACGACGGTGATCAAGGTCAATACACAGACGTACAAGGCGCAATCAAACAATGCTTCGTGCCAGATCCAGCGACCGACCGGGGTCAGGCGCAATACCATGCGCAACGCTCCGGTCACCAGCAACGCCAGCAACACATCAATCAGAAACGGACTGAGCAGCACGCCGTCCACCGACCACTCATGCAAGCCCATGGTTTTGCTCCTGTTGGTGACACCAGGCACGCCAGCTGCTTTGCAATTGCAGCACCGCGCCTTGGGCGAGTTTCACCGCGTCGCTGGGCGGCAACGCGTACAAGGTTTTCAATAATGCTTCGCTGGGTTGCGCCAGCGCCTCGGCGCGACTGCCGGCCGGGCCTTGCCCGAGGACTTTTTCCAGTTGCTCGAGATAACGCCGCTGGGGCGCACTGACCGGCACCTGGGCGGCCGCCAGGCTCAAACGCAAATGCAGCAACTCATCGCCGATGTCCAGGCCGAGCAAGCCGTCATCCCAGCGGCTGCGCGCCGGCTCCGGCAACTCGGGATAATGCCGCGCCAGTTGCAGCAAACGGTCGGCCATGCGCCCACCGAACCAGCTCTCGGCACCGCGCAGATTGCGTCGGGTGAGGCGCACCAGATCGGCGAGGGTCGCCGCCAGCAAGCGTCGGCCATGCCATGTCGGGTTACGCATGATCAGCAAATGAAACGCCAATACGGCAGCGCCGACACCGATCAACATGGCCTGAGCGCTATTGAAGAAATTCGCGACATCGAACTTCATCGTGTTCAGCGGCGAAACCAGCACAATAAAGTGCAGACAGAAGGACGTGGCCGTGGCGCCGATCTGCGGTTTGGCCATGCCCAGCGCGCCGAGAAACAGCGGCACGCCCATGCCCATGCACAGCAGCGCAAACCCGCTCCATTGCGGCAGCAGAATCTGCCCGACGATAAACGCCGATGGAATCGCCAGCAGGATGCCGCGCAGAAAGCTCATGCCGATTTGCGCCCCATTCTCGCGGCTGGCAAACAGACTGCACACCACACACGTCAGCACCAGAGCGCCCGACGCCGCAGGCCATGCCGTCGCCAGCCAGAAACCCGACACCACCAGAAACGCCAGCGCACTGCGCGCGCCAAAGACCAGCGCCAATGACAGGTCGCGATGCGGCGTAAGGGTTCTCGGCGGGTCGGCCGTTTCACGCCCCTCCTGCACCGCTTTCAATGCGGTACAGGCCGCCATGGCGGTATCGAGCAACAAAGTGAAACGGGCCAGACAGTAACTTTGCGCAGCACTGATGTGTGCATCGTGAGAGGCGTCGAGCAATCTCGGGCGCAAGGCTTGCAACTGGGCGGTATCACAAGCGCCAATCGCTTCTTGAACCTCGGTCATCCATGGCATCAGTTGCTCGGCTTCGAGCAGTTCCAATTGATTCCATTGGCGGCGTACCGAACGGGCGATGCGCAACAGCATCAACAGCTTCTGACTCAAACCGCTGATGGCCCGCGCTCGTTGCCGACCGAGGCTACCTTCAAACCAGGCATGCTCGCGCTGGGCATCGACCGCGACGATTTTCCCGAGTATTTCCAGTAAGCCTTTACGCGCCTGAGCGTCGCCGGCCAATGTCGCACGCGCGGCATTCATGCCGCTTTGCCAGGCTGCCCGGGCCTGGTCCGCCAGTTGCCGTTCGACCCGCAATGGCCAGAGTAACGCACTGGCAGCGGTGGCGCAGAGAATGCCCAGGCAGATTTCCGTGCAGCGCGCCACGGCTTGATCGAATACCGTCAGCGGATGGGCAATGGCCGGCAATGCGATGATCGCCACCGTGTAACCGGCCAACACGAAGGAATAGGACCAGGCACTGCGCAGCAAGGTCGAACTCGCCGTACACAGCCCGAGCCACAACGCCAACGCCAGTAAAAACAGCCAGGGCGTCTGAGCGAACAGACCCATGAACACCACCGACATGATCGTCCCGACCAGCGTACCCAACAGCCGTGCCAAACCCTTGTGCACCACCATCCCGGACAACGGTTGGGCGACGATAAATGCCGTCATCAACGCCCACGACGGTTGCTCCAGCCCCCAGCGCAACGCCAGCCACAGTGCCAGGCCGCCGCCGATCAAAGTCTTGATCGCGAACTGCAAGGCGCGGCGGTCAGGCGCGAACAAGGCCTGTAAAGTGATAGGCACGTAAGGCACTCTTGAAAGGACGGTTTAACGATAGCCCGGTTAGGCGAGATGATTTGAATGACAAATTATTAGCTAGCTATCTATATCCCGTCCAGTATTAAATCCCGAACATAAAAAAACGCCAGACTGGCTGGCGTTTTTGACAGATAACGAACGCTTATGAGCGTGCGCGAGCCTGGTTACGCAGGGCTTTCACCTGATCGTGGTTGCGTTGCACGCCGTGATACTGGCGTTCAACGATGTCACGAATGCTCACCAGGTTGTCTTTGTTGATTTTTTCCAGCGCCTCCTTGTACGCCTTCAGCGCGTGGTCTTCACCGCGTTCGGCTTCGTTCAGCACCGCCTCTTCATCCTTGCCGGTGAACATTGCCTTCACATCGACCCAGCGACGGTGCAGATCGCCGCTGACACTGGTGGAGGTTTCCGGATCACCGCCCAGGGAACGCACGGCAGCCTGCAGCTCGGCAGCGGCAGCAGCGCAGTCGGCGGAGCGCTGCATGAACAGGTTTTTAAGTTCTGGATGCTTGATGTCTTCAGCGCAAGTCTTGAACCCTTCCTGACCGTCTTTACTGGTTTCAATCAGGTCGTTGAGTACAGAGATCGCTTCTTTATTAATGTCGGTCATTTTTCAATTCCTTGCGGTTGATGAAAGATGCAATAAGTAGTTGCAGCCTGCATGCCAGCTTTGAATTGATGACTTTCTACTTATATTTCAATTGCTTAGATATTAGCGAGGAATCTGTATCCGCTTTTTTTGCATGATCTGTCATTTGGCCTGCATGCAGAATGCCTGTATTTTCCAGACTGCCTTGAATCAAGATGACTGATGATGAATCCCGAAAAGCTCGAACTGCTGATTACCCGCGAAATGCCCTTCGGCAAATACAAGGGCCGCATCATCGCTGACCTGCCCGGTCAGTACCTGAACTGGTTCGCTCGCGAAGGTTTCCCCCACGGTGAACTGGGCGGTTTGCTGGCTTTGATGCAGGAAATCGACCACAACGGCTTGTCGGAACTGCTCGAACCCCTGCGCGCCAAACACGGCAAACCCGCGCCTCGCCACTGACCCGCCCTACCTCACCGAGTTGCTCATGCCCGATAACACACGCCGTACCCGCGATGAAGCCTTTTGGCAGACCTTTGCCGACCGTTACGCTGTCGAACCCGGCCCCCTGAACCTGGAAAACGGTTATTTCGGGCGCATGTCGCGCACCGTGGTCGAGGAGTATCAGCGCAACATCGAACTCATCAACCGCGGCAACTCGGTGCATGTGCGCCAGCGCTTCGAACAGGGCGAAAGCGTCAAGATTCGTGAGCAACTGGCCGAGCTGATCGGTGCCCCCGCCGAAGCCGTTGCCTTCACCCGCAACGCTTCGGATGGCCTGCAATCGCTGATCCGCAACTACAATCGCCTGGCACCGGGCGATCAGGTGCTGATAAGCGATCTGGAGTACGACACGGTCAAGGGCGCAATGCGTTGGCTGGCACGTTATCGAGGCGTGGAAGTGATCGAGATCGAACACCGCCACCCCGCCAGTTTCGACAGTTTACTCACCGCTTACCACGAAGCTTTCGTGCGTTATCCGCGACTGAAGCTGATGGCGCTGACCCACGTCACCCATCGCACCGGACTGGTCATGCCGGTGCAGGCGATTGCCGCTGCCGCCAGGGAACACGGGATCGATGTGATCCTAGACGGCGCCCATGCCCTCGGTCAGATCGAGTTCGATCTCGAGAAACTGGGCATCGCCTTTGCTGGCTACAACTTGCACAAATGGATCGGTGCGCCGCTGACGCTGGGCTTCATTTACATCGCCCCCGAGCGCCTGGCCGATATTGACCCGGACATGGGCGAGATGCATTTCCCGGTCACCGACATTCGCGCCCGCACGCCCTACAGCACGCCCAATATTCCGGCCCTGCAGACCCTGCCGTTGGTGTTCGAAGAACATCACGCCATGGGCGGTTCCGTCGCCAAGGGCATGCGGCTCAATTACCTGCGCAACCGATGGGTCGATGCCGTTCGGGGGTTACCGGGAATTGAAGTCATGACCCCGGATGACCCGCGCCTGTATTGCGGCATCACCTCGATGCGCTTTACCCGGCATGCCGATCAGCAGGCGATGGTCGAGCGCCTGCTCAACGACTACAACCTGTTTACCGTGATGCGCAGCGGTGCGGCGTGTGGCCCGTGCATCCGCATTACGCCGGGCCTCACCACCACCGCAGCCGACATGGATCGGCTGGCACGGGCGCTGACTGAATTGCGCTGAGGTCACACGGTGTATTTGTCGAAGTCCTCGGGCTTGATTTGCGATGACACTGCAAACGTGTCGACGCCGATGGTCATGTGCCCGAAAAAGCCGTCGTCGTTCGAGTCTCGACCGATGGCATGGACATTCAAGGTCGAGGCTTCGCCGCCTCGGTGTTTGTAGTGAAAATCTTCATCGTTTGTCAGCGGTGATACGGTGCGCCCGCTGTATTCTCTGGCATTAAGCACCGATCTCGACGCTACGTCCGGGAAGTAGAGTTGGCCAACCCAGGCGACATGGCGTTCTTCGAGATAGTTGTTGCCGGCTGTGATGCGTACCGCGACATGTATGTGCAGCGCTCGGCCGGCATAAAACCCCGGATAGATCGTGGTAAACCGGACGATGCCGTTTTTGTCCGTGAATTGCCCACCACGCAGGTAGGTATCATCATCGGTACGCGGGATCGACCCGATATCGCCGACGCTGACTTTCTTGTCTGGGTTGATCTTGCTCCACCCCGAATACGCCCCGCGCGCGTTGCAATGCCAGATATCGACCACCGCCCCGGTGACCGGTTGACCGGTCATCGCATCGACGATCGTCAGCCGCAGCACCAAGGGGATGCCGTCCACGCCTTCGCTGATGTTGCGTCTGATCAGTTTCGGGTTTCGAAAATACGGGCCGGCGATCTGTTCGGGTGACAGTTGGCAAGCCGGAGGTGGGGATGTAATTGCAGTATTGTCGTCCATGACGTTCTCTCTTCCATAAGATGAACGCAGGGTAACGCTGGACGAGCGACGAGATGCGGTAACTATGTATCGCTTTTTTTCTACAGATTTTCTTTTTTGGCAAAAAAAGGTGCAGCCATAAGGGTTTTATTTCAGGCAAAAAAAAACGGTGCACCGACCAAGCGCACCGTAAAGCCGTAGAACACACAACGAAGTGTTTGGTAAAAATCCGGTAAATCAGTCCAGCAGGGCCAACGCCTCGGCGGTGCACTCCTGGATGCGGGCCCAGTCGCCGTTCTTGATCCACTCGGGGTCAAGCATCCAGCTACCGCCCACGCACATCACGTTTTTCAACGCCATGTAGCTCTTGATGTTGGCCGGGCTGACGCCGCCGGTCGGGCAGAATTTTACTTCGCCGAACGGACCGCCCAGGGCCTTGATAGCCGCGACGCCGCCGCTGACTTCCGCCGGGAACAGCTTGAAGCGGCGATAACCCAGGCTATAGCCTTCCATGATGCCGGAGGCATTGCTGATGCCCGGCAACAACGGGATCGGGCTGCCAACACTGGCTTCAAGCAAGTCACGGGTGATGCCCGGTGTGACGATGAATTGCGAACCGGCCGCTTCGGCAGCGGCCAGCATGCTGCGATCAAGCACGGTGCCGGCACCGGTCACCAGTTCCGGACGCTGCTCGCGCAGGATCTGGATCGCCTTGAGACCGAACTGCGAACGCAGGGTCACTTCCAGCGCCGTCAGGCCACCGGCCGCCAAGGCGTCGGCCAACGGCAGTACGTCCTGTTCACGGGCGATGGTGATCACCGGCAGGATCCGCGCCTTGGCGCAAAGGCTGTCGATCAGGGCAACTTTGTCCGCCATGGAAACGGTCGGGGATGTGTTTGTCATAGCGGCTGATCCTTGGTTCATGGGCACCAGTAAATCTCTAACGTAGGTTGCAGAAACGCCCGAATCGGCATGGCGGCGACATCGTCACCGGCCAGGGCGGCATTCAGGGTAGTCAGCTTGGACTGACCGGAAATCGATAGAACGGTGTGCTTCGCCGAAGCCAGCAGCGCGCGACTCATGGTCAGGCGTTGATGGGGCACGGTCGGCGCCAGCATCGGCCAGCAACGGCGGGTGCCGTCGACTTTCAAGGCATCGACCAGGTTCGGGCTGTTGGGGAACAGCGACGCGGTATGACCATCGTCACCCATGCCCAGCACCAGCACGTCAATCGGCGGCAATTCGGCGAGCAAGCGATCAGCCTGCTCGGCGGCCTGTTCCAGGTTGGCGGTGGCACTGTAGAGGCTCAGGAACTGAGCCTTGGCCGCCGGGCCTTGCAACAGGTAACGCTTGAGCAGGCCGGCATTGCTGTCGGCATGCTCCACCGGCACCCAGCGCTCGTCAGCCAGGCTGACCACCACCTTCGACCAGTCCAGCTTCTGCTTGGCCAGGTGCTGGAAAAACGCCACCGGGCTGCGCCCGCCAGACACCACCAGCGTCGCGGCGCCTTGTGCGGCAATGGCGTCGCTCAGTTGCTTGGCCACCGTCAATGCCAGGCCTTCGGCCAGCAGCACCGGGCTCTTGAACTCATGGGCGCTGACGCCCTGAGGCAGTTTCAATTCAGATATCGCCATACCACGACCTCCCGTCCCGCGTAATCAGTGCAATGGAGCTCATCGGCCCCCACGACCCGGCCGCGTACGGCTTGGGCGCATCGCCGGATTTTTTCCACCCGGCGATCAACTGGTCACACCACTTCCACGCGGCTTCGATTTCATCTTTACGGACAAACAAATTCTGATTGCCGCGCATCACTTCCAGTAACAACCGCTCGTAGGCGTCGGGAATCCGCGCGCTGCGATAGGTGTCGGAAAAATTCAGCTGCAACGGACCGCTGCGCAGCTGCATGCCCTTGTCCAGGCCTTGTTCTTTGGTCATCACGCGCAAGGAAATGCCTTCGTCCGGTTGCAGGCGGATGATCAGTTTGTTGCTGATCTGCAAGCGCTGCTCGGGGGCGAAGATGTAGTGCGACGGCTCCTTGAAGTGGATGACGATCTGCGACAACTTTTGCGGCATGCGCTTGCCGGTCCGCAGGTAAAACGGCACGCCGGCCCAGCGCCAGTTACGAATGTCGGCACGCAGGGCGACGAAGGTTTCGGTGTCGCTCTGGGTGTTGGAATTAGGCTCTTCCAGATACCCGGGTACCGATTTGCCTTCGCTGTGCCCGGCGATGTACTGGCCGCGCACCACTTGAGTGGTCAGGCCTTCCGGGCTGATCGGCGCCAGCGCCTTGAGGACTTTGACTTTCTCATCGCGAATGCTGTCGGCGGACAGGTCGGCCGGCGGGTCCATGGCGATCAGGCAGAGCAATTGCAGCAGGTGATTCTGGATCATGTCCCGCAGCTGCCCGGCCTTGTCGAAATAGCCCCAACGGCCTTCGATCCCGACCTTCTCGGCCACGGTGATTTCCACGTGGGAGATGTAATTCTGGTTCCACTGGGTTTCGAACAGACTGTTGGCGAAACGCAGGGCGATCAGGTTTTGTACGGTCTCTTTGCCCAGGTAGTGGTCGATGCGGTAGGTGCGGTTCTCCGGGAAGAACTGCGCCACGGCGTCGTTGACCTTGCGCGAGGATTCCAGGTCCGAACCGATGGGTTTTTCCAGCACCACGCGGGTGTTTTCGGTCAGGCCGACCTTCGACAGGTTCTCGCAAATAGCGCCATACACCGCCGCCGGGGTGGCGAAGTAGGCAATCACCCGCTGGGCACTGCCGGCCTGCTCGGCCAGGGCGACGTAATCGTCAGCCTTGAGGAAGTCGACGTGCAGGTAGCTCAAACGGGCCAGGAAGCGCTCGAGCACCGCTTCATCCAGCTCTTTGGCGCCCACGTAGCGGCGCAGTTCAGTGGCGATGAATGCCAGGTGCTGCTGCTCGCTGCCGGGTTCACGGGCCAGCGCGATAATGCGCGTATCCTCATGAAGCAGGCCGGCGCCATCGAGTTGATAAAGGGCAGGAAACAGCTTGCGCAGGGCCAGATCGCCGAGAGCGCCGAACAAGGCAAAGGTGCAAGGTTCAACCGTAATCGAAGGCATGATGTTTGTTCTTTTATCAAGTTAAGCTACAAATACCTTTTTTCAAGGCATCACTCAAGGGAAAATGTAGTAATAACCACAACATTTTCGCAAAATACAGATTCCGAGTGGTGGTCGGTCGGAGCCATCAGTAGGATAGGCCACCGTTATGGGCCATATCAAAGGCCCAATTTGCATTAGTCGAACGCTTATTTGCGCTGCTGACCTAAGGAACATGAAATGGATCGCGTGCGAAATTTACTGGAACAGATCCAGAATCGCCTTGAAGACCTGAACAAGGCTGAACGCAAAGTCGCCGAAGTGATTCTGCTCAACCCGGAGCAGGCCACCCGGTTCAGCATTGCCGCCCTCGCCCAGGCCTCGAAGGTCAGCGAGCCGACGGTCAACCGTTTCTGCCGCTCGTTCGGCGTCAGCGGCTACCCGGAACTGAAACTGCAGCTGGCCCAGAGCCTGGCCAGTGGCGCGGCGTATGTCAGCCGGGCGGTTGAAGCCGATGACAATCCGGAAGCGTATACAAAAAAGATTTTCGGCAGCGCCATCGCCTCTTTGGACAGCGCGTTGCAGGCGCTTGACCCGAGCCTGATCAGCCGTGCCGTTGACTTGTTGATCCAGGCCCGCCAGATCCACTTCTTCGGCCTCGGCGCTTCGGCTCCGGTGGCGCTGGATGCGCAGCACAAGTTCTTCCGTTTCAACCTGGCAGTGACCGCCCATGCCGACGTGCTGATGCAACGCATGATCGCCTCGGTAGCCCATACCGGTGAGTTGTTCGTGATCATTTCCTACACCGGCCGCACCCGCGAACTGGTGGAAGTGGCGCGCATTGCCCGGGAAAATGGCGCTTCGGTGCTGGGACTGACGGCCGAGGGTTCGCCGCTGGCCAAGGCCAGCACCTTGAGCCTGAACATCCCGTTGCCGGAAGACACTGATATCTATATGCCGATGACGTCACGGATCATTCAGCTGACCGTGCTCGATGTGCTCGCCACCGGCATGACCCTGCGCCGAGGCGTGGATTTCCAGCCGCATTTGCGCAAGATCAAGGAAAGCCTGAATGCCAGTCGGTATCCGATTGGGGATGAGTTCAATTAGTCCACCTTAAAAGATCGCAGCCTCGCTTCGCTCGACAGCTCCTACATGGGATTGGCGTAAACCTGTAGGAGCTGTCGAGCGAAGCGAGGCTGCGATCTTTTGATCTTTCCTACGCTCCAACCCGCGCCTGCAAACTCAAATGCGCCCGCTCACCCGGTGCCAGGCTCAAGCTGTCGGTCCCGCCGCTGGCCGCTTCCACACAAACAAACTCTAAAATCTCGTTCCAGCTCACACCCAGCAACGGCCGCGAGCCGGGATGCCAGACAACCGTGTCTGCATGGTCACCGGTGTCGATGCACAATTGCCGCTGCCAGGCGTGGTCCTTGAGCTGCAATTCGCCGTCATGCTGGAACACTCGCTGACAACCGCCGTCGACCCGCAACTCACCTTCCTGCTGACAAACCTGGCGGCTCAACTGGTCGTAACCTTGCGCGCCATCGAGCCCAGACAGCGCTACCTCACCCACGTCACCAATACGCCAATAGGCGTGCAACGCCTGGCTCAACTGGCACGGCATGTCGTCCTGATGCTCGGTGCTCAGGTGCAAATCCATGCGCTCACCCAAGTGCGCGTGCAAGTCCACTTGCCAGTCGCACAGCTGTAACTGCCAGTGCAGGTGCACGCCATCGTCATCACTGCTGCTGTCGAGCAGTTTCCAGTCGAGCAAACGCGCCCAGCCATGGGACGGCCAGGCGTTTTCGCTCGGATGACGGCCGTACCACGGCCAGCACACCGGCACACCGCCGCGAATCGCACCGACATGCGGCCACTTCGCCGCGCACCACAGCCAGGGTTTCTGACCCTTTGGCTGGAAGTGCAGCAACTGCGCGCCCTGCCGACTGAACACCGCCTGACACAGCGGATGGTCGATCACCAGCACATCGCGCATCTGATAGCGCTCCCACGCAAACACCGGACGTTCGCGCAAGGATTTGAAGAAGCGTTGTAGCGGATGTTCAAGCATGTGCCGCGGTCCTGAAAATCATGGGTGTACTCACCATCTCTGAAAACAACAGCGCTTTTGTAGCCAGTGAATGTCTCTGTGGCGAGGGAGCTTGCTCCCGCTGGGCTGCGAAGCTGCCCTAAAACCATTCACTGCGGTGCTTCAGGCAAACCGCATTCGCCGCGTTTACGACTGCTTCGCAGCCGAGCGGGAGCAAGCTCCCTCGCCACAATGCTTCGCCAGCCGCCTGGCGGATCAGCCCCAAAAAAAAGCGGACAGCCATGGCCGTCCGCAAATATGCGCACATAGAGAGGAGCTTATCGCAACAGCGTTAGAACACCGACTGAATTTTCAGACCAGCCACCAGAGCGTTGTCGACTTCATCCACACCGCCCGGGTGAGTGATGTATTGCAGGTTAGGACGGACGGTCAGCCAGTTGGTAACGTGGAAGCCGTAGTTGATCTCGTAGTTGTACTCGGTGGAACGCAACGGCGAAAACAGCGGGTCTTCGTAGTCGGTGACACCATTGGCGGCGTTGACCAACTCGGCGTTTTTCTTCACGTCATCGTTGACATGGATACGGGCGAAACCGATTCCGACGTCATCTTTAGGACGCGCATCGAACGGCCCCTTGTACACAAACATCAGCGACTGGTAGTTGTCGACGAAGTTGGTGTCCTTGTCGTGGAAGGTGGCGTTGGCCGCGATGTTCAGACCGCGCGAAGCGTCACCGTTGTGGGTGGTGAGTTGTTGCTGCGCCACGAACCAGTAGCCGTGCTTGCTATCGTGACTGCGATAGGCGTTGCCGCTGGTCGCGGCATCGTCGCCGTTGTCGTCTTTACGTACGTCATCGGCGTTAGCAGTGCTCTTGTAGTAACCGACACGGTATTCGCCCGGCAGGTTGTTGACCTTCGGTGACCAGACCAATTCAACCGGCAAGACGGTGCCCTCGGTACCACTGCCGCTGAGCTTGAAGCCGTTACCGTGCTCAAGTTGCGAGGGGTTCTGGTTGTACGCGCCGATCTGCGCATAGAACTCGGGCGTGATGTTGTACTTCACGCGAACCGCTGCCTGCATGACCGGCCAGTTGTACCAGATGTTGGTCGCCCAGTTACCCGCTTGTGAACCGCAGAATGCCAGGTTCTGGAACTCGCAAGGGAAGGTGTTGAAGTCTTCGCCTTCGCCGAAGTAACCGGCCTTGACGTCCAGTTTACCGTCGAGAAACTGGTGTTTGATCCACAGTTGGGTCAGACGGACCATATGGCCACGGCCGTAGACTTCCTGGGAGGAACTCAAGGTGCCGGCACGCGGGTCGCCGACACGGTCATTGGAGATGTTCTGACCGTTACGGTTGGTGAGCTGGATCTTCGCCTGGGTGTTATCCCAGCCCCACAGTTTTTCCAGGTCCAGCGCCACGCCCAAGCCAAACTGGTCGGCGTAACGCGCCGTCTTGTCGTCGTTGTAGCCGCCATGCAGGTTGGCGCCCACTTCACCAACGTAGTCGGCCTTGATGTCGATACCTTGTTCGATCAGCCTGGTCCGCTCGCCGCCCCAATCCCCGGTCATCCACTGCGAGTCGGCACTGAACGCGTCAGCCGCGTGTGCGCTACCGGCCATAATCATCATCGCAAGAGCTGACAATTGGCAGATAAGCTGAGCGTTGTTCTTCTTCTTCATCCCTACATCCTCGTCTTTATTGTTATTAACTGTTTTTATCTAACGCGGTTTACAACGGTCGTGACGCACGACAGTCCGGGCGCCACGGATTCCCCCTGTGGGAGCGAGCCTGTGGCGAGGGGGCTTGCCCCTGTTGGGGCGCGAAGCACCCCTGAAACCAGTCACCGCGATCCAGGATTAGAAAGCAGTGACCGGTTTACGACTGCTTCGCAGTCGAACGGGGGCAAGCCTCCTCGCCACAAAAGCCCATTCCCACATTTGATTCTTCAGCGGCCTTTGAATTTGGCCACGTTGGCGCTGTGAGCTTCGGTTTTTGGCAGGCCGGCCACCCCCAGGCGTTCACCGGTCTTGGCATCGAACAACAGCACTTTCGATGGATCGAATTGCAGGGTCAGGGTCTCGCCTACGGCCGGCGCGACGTCCGGTGCCAGGCGGCAGCAGACTTTGGTGTCGTTGAGATTGACGAACACCAGGGTGTCGGGACCGGTCGGTTCGGTGACCTGTACTTCGGCACGAATGGTCGGCAAACCATTCGGCTCGCTGCCCGCCAGCACGATCTGCTCCGGGCGCATGCCGAGGATCACTTCGCGGTCTTCGAGACCGGCGTCCTGCATGCCCAGCGGCAATTCGCAGCGCGCCTGACCGCTGTCGAGCAGTGCCACCAGACGACCTTCCTTACGCTGCAAACGCAGAGGAATGAAGTTCATTGGCGGCGAACCGATGAAGCTCGCCACGAACAGGTTGGCCGGGTTGTTGTAGATGTCTTTCGGCGTGCCGAACTGCTGAATGATCCCGTCCTTCATCACCGCCACTTTGTCGCCCAGGGTCATGGCTTCGATCTGGTCGTGAGTCACGTAGACCGTGGTGGTTTTCAGACGCTGGTGCATCAGTTTCATTTCGGTGCGCATCTCGACCCGCAGCTTGGCGTCGAGGTTGGACAGCGGTTCGTCGAACAGGTAAATCTTCGGCCGCCGCGCCAGCGCCCGGCCCATGGCCACGCGCTGTTGTTGACCACCGGAAAGCTGGCCCGGCTTGCGGCTGAGCAGGTGTTCGATCTGCAGCAGCTTGGCCACGCGAGCGACTTCTTCGTCGATTTCGGCGGTGGGCATTTTGCGAATCTTCAGGCCGAACGCGATGTTGTCCCGCACGCTCATGGTCGGGTACAGCGCGTAAGACTGGAACACCATGGCGATGTCGCGATCTTTCGGGCTCATGCCGCTGATGTCGGCGTCGTCCACCAGAATCGCGCCGCCGCTGATGTTTTCAAGTCCCGCGATGCAGTTCATCAAGGTGGATTTGCCACAGCCCGATGGACCGACCAGGATCAGGAACTCACCGTCATTGATCTTCAGTTCGATGTTTTTCAGGGTGTCCGGCAAACCGGCACCGTAGGTCTTGTTGACGTTGCGTAATTCGAGAGTTGCCATGTTCTACCCCTTGACCGCGCCGGACGTCAGCCCACGCAGGAAATACTTGCCAGCGAATATGTAGACCAGCAGTGTCGGCAGCCCGGCGATCATCGCGGCGGCCATATCAACGTTGTATTCCTTGGCCCCGGTGCTGGTGTTGACCAGGTTGTTCAGGGCCACGGTAATCGGCTGGGCATCGCCACTGGCGAAGACCACGCCGAACAGGAAGTCATTCCAGATCTGCGTGAACTGCCAGATCAGGCAGACCATCACGATCGGGATCGACATCGGCAGCAGGATCTTCCAGAAAATCGTGAAGAAGCCCGCGCCATCCAGCCGCGCCGCCTTGACCAGCGCATCCGGAATGCTCACGTAGTAGTTACGGAAGAACAGCGTGGTGAACGCCAGGCCGTAGACCACGTGCACCAGCACCAGGCCCGTGGTGGTGTTGGCCAGGCCGATCTTGCCGAGGGTGAACGAGGCTGGCAGCAGCACGGTCTGGAACGGCAGGAAGCAGCCGAACAACAACAGGCCGAAGAACAGTTGCGAACCACGGAAGCGCCACATCGACAGCACGTAGCCGTTCATGGCACCGATGAACGTAGAGATCAGTACCGCCGGCACAGTGATTTTCACCGAGTTCCAGAAGTAGCTGCCGACACTGTCCCAGGCCTTGATCCAGCCGATGCCATCAATCACTTGCGGCCAGCTCAACAGGTTGCCGGTGCGGATGTCTTCCGGGGATTTGAAACTGGTCAGCAGCATCACCACCAGCGGGACCAGATAGATCGCGGCGGCCAGCAACAGAGTTGCGTAGATCGCGATGCGGCTGAAGCTGATGCCCGGTTTGCCAAGTTGATTACTCATGGCGTTTGCCTCGCAATTCGGAGTACAGGTACGGCACCAGAATCGCCAGGATCGCGCCGAGCATCATCATGGCGCTCGCCGAACCAATGCCCATCTGGCCACGGCTGAAAGTGAAGGAGTACATGAACATCGCCGGCAGGTCAGACGAGTAGCCCGGGCCACCCGCGGTCATCGCCGCCACCAGGTCGAAGCTCTTGATCGCGATGTGCGCCAGGATCATGAAAGCGCTGAAGAACACCGGGCGCAGGCTCGGCAATACGATCTTCAGGTAGATGGTCGGCAGGCTCGCACCGTCGACTTGCGCCGCGCGGATGATCGATTGATCGACGCCACGCAGGCCGGCCAGGAACATCGCCATCACAAACCCGGAGGCTTGCCACACGGCGGCGATCACCAGGCAATACACCACGCGATCCTGATCCACCAGCCAGTCGAGACGGAAGCCTTCCCAGCCCCAGTCACGCAGCATTTTGTCCAGGCCCAGACCTGGGTTGAGCAGCCATTTCCATGCGGTACCGGTAACGATCATCGAGAGCGCCATCGGGTACAGGTAAACGGTGCGGATGAAGCCTTCCTTGCGAATGCGCTGATCCAGCAGCACGGCGAGGAACACGCCCAGCACCAGGCTGATGCCGATGAACATGCCGCCGAACACCGCAAGGTTCTTGCTCGCGACCCACCAGCGATCGTTGTCCATCAGGCGGATGTATTGCTGCAGGCCGACCCATTTGTAGCTCGGCATGAAGCTCGAATTGGTGAAGGACAGAACGAATGTCCAGATGATGTAACCGTAAAAACCAACCAGGACGATCAGCATGCTTGGCGCCAAAACCAGCTTGGGAAGCCAGCGCTGCAATGCGTCGAACGGTGAGGCTTTGCTGAAAACCGCCACAGAGCTCATCGGGATAATCCAGGTGAAGAGGAAAGAAATCGGCACGGCGATCCCTTGTGGGAGCGGGCTTCTGTGGGAGCGGGCTTGCCTGCGATGGCATCAACTCGGTTTGAAGTTAAACCGAATCGCCTGCATCGCGGGCAAGCCTGACTCCCACATAAACCCATTCCCACAGGGGTCACGCGGCGTCAGGGATTACTGGGCAGCTTTGACAGCCGATGCCAGTTGCGCGCTGGCCTTGGCCGGGTCAGCGTTCTTGTCGTTCATGAAGTTGGTGACCACATCGAAGATCGCGCCCTGCACAGCCAGGGAAGTGGCCATGTTGTGCGCCATGCTCGGTTGCAGGCCGCCAGTTTTCTCGTCAGCCAGGAAATCCTTGGCCGCCGCTTGAGCGCAAGAATCGAAGCCCAGCGCGCTCATGTCGTTAAGCATGTCGGTACGCACCGGGATCGAGCCTTTGTTGATGCTGAAGACTTTCTGGAAGTCTTTGCCCAGAGCCACCTTGGCCAGGTCTTGCTGGGCGGCGATGTCGCCTTTGCGATCAGCTTTGAGCTTGAACACAGCCATCGAGTCGATGTTGTAGGTGAAGGCTTTTTCGGTGCCAGGGAATGGCACGCACTGGTAGTCCTTGCCCGCGACTTTCTTCGCGGCGGTCCATTCGCTCTTGGCCCAGTCGCCCATCATCTGCATGCCGGCCTTGCCGTTGATGACGTCGGCGGCAGCGATGTTCCAGTCACGACCGGCGCGGTTCGGGTCCATGTAGCCGGTGACTTTTTTCAGCTCGGTGAAGGCCTTGGCCATCTCGGGCCCGGAGAGGGTTTTCTGGTCCAGATCGACCAGCGCTTTCTTGTACCCGTCTGCGCCCATGACCGAGAGCACCACGTCTTCAAACACGGTGCTGTCCTGCCACGGCTGGCCACCGTGAGCGAGTGCGATGAAGCCGGCGGCTTTGAGCTTGTCGCCAGCGGCATAGAATTCTTCGAGGGTGGTCGGCGCTTTTTCGATCCCGGCTTTCTTGAAGACTTCCGGGTTGATCCACAGCCAGTTGACGCGGTGGATGTTCACCGGCACGGCGACGTAATCGCCTTCGTATTTCACGGTGTCGGAGACTTTCTTGATCAGCAGGTTATCCCAGCCTTCGGACTTGGAAACCTCTTTGAGGGTGTCGGTGCTGAGCAGGCCAGTGCTGCCCCACTCCTGGATGTCCGGCCCCTTGATCTGGGCAACGCCCGGCGGGTTACCGGCCACGGCGCGGCTTTTGAGTACGGTCATGGCCGTGGAGCCGCCACCGCCGGCGACTGCGCCGTCCTTCCAGGTGAAACCGTCTTTTTCGACTTGGGCCTTGAGCACATCGACGGCTGCTTTTTCACCACCAGACGTCCACCAGTGAACGACTTCCACCGAACCTTTGGCATCGGCGGCAAGGGCACTGATGGGGAATGCAGCAACAGGAAGCAGTGAAGCGAGAGAAATGACAGTAGCGAGGCGAGAAATCGCATTCATCTAGTAGTACCTTTCTTGTTGTTATGCATGCAAGTCTGGTGCTTGCGCTGCATAGGATTCTAAACAGGGGATGCCCCTTCGCAGGTAACGAAGGGACGCGCGAATGTCACCACATGGTTACACAGCAACGCTCTGGGACAATTGCGCCAGCGCACTGGCCATGCTCGGCGCCAACGGAAGGCGCGGGATCAAAACGGCTTGCCAGGCGTGATACAGGTCGGGTTTGCCGGCCCAGATGTCGGCGCTCGGACGGTTCAGCGGATCGAGTTCATGGTGCCAACTGCCATCGCAACGGTCGATGAAATGACTGTCACAGAATTCCCAGAACAGTCGGTACCAACGCTCGTATTGCTCATCACCGGTGCGTTTGAGCAGCGCACTGGCGGCGGCACTCGCTTCGGCGTGCGTCCAGTGCAGGCGATGACGAACCACCGCACGGTTATCCCAATCGAGGGTGTAGACAATGCCCGGCGCTCCGTCGACACCCCAACCGTGACGGCAATTGTGGTCGAAGAGTTTTTGCGCATCGGTTGCCAGCCAACCCGGTGTAAGTATCCCGGCCTGCACCCGCGCCGCTTCAAGATGCAGCAACAGCCGCGCCCATTCAAAACCATGTCCCGGCGTGGTGCCGTAAGGGCGGAATCCGTCAGCCGGGTTGTCGTGGTTGTAGTCGCGTAGCGGCTGCCAGTCGCGGTCGAAATGCTCGACCACCAGATAGTCATTGGCCGCGGCGTGATCGTGAATGACGCGCTCGACGATGCGCTGGGCGCGAATCAGCCAGCGGTTGTCTTCGGTGACATCGGCCAGGGCGAGGAAGGCTTCGGTGGCGTGCATGTTGCTGTTGGCGCCGCGATAGGCTTCCTCGACGCTCCAGTCGCGGTTGAAGGATTCGCGCATCGCGCCCTCCTCTTCGCTCCAGAAATGACTGTCGATGATGTGGATTGCATCGTCCAGCAGCGCTTGTGCGCCGGGGCGCTGGGCGACCACCGCAGAACTCGCGGCCAACGCCACGAAAGCATGCAGGTAAGCAGCTTTGCCGGTATTGCCGTCACGGTGTTCGGGCGTGGCGAACCAGCCGCCGTGTTCGGCATCACGCAGCGGCCCGCTGAGGGCCTGGATGCCGTGATCCACCAGCTCGGCGAAACCCGGCAGGCCCTGGATGTGGGCCATGGCGAAGCTGTGGGTCATGCGCGCGGTGTTCATGGTTTCAGCTTGCGCGTTGGCCGGGAGGCGACCCTTTTCATCGAGATTGCCGAAGCCTTCGGCAAGCTTTGCAGCCTTGGCGAATGCCAGCAGGCGCAGGCCTTCGGTGGCAAGCCATTGCTGATGGGCAGGCGCGTTCAGCCAACTGCTGAAGGCGGGTTGGAAGGTGTCCATGGGAGTACCTTTTTTGTTGTTATGACTGGGGGCAGTCTAAACAACGGGCGATGGCGGGCAGGTAACGAAGGGGGCGGCTTTTGTCACGGAGCTGTGACAAAAAAAAGCAAAATCAAAAGATCGCAGCCTTCGGCAGCTCCTACAGAGGAATCGCGTACCCCCGTGAATATCGGGCGGACACAAATTCTGTAGGAGCTGCCGAAGGCTGCGATCTTTTGATCTTCTCAATCGACAGATCGCGGCAACTGCAACGTCACCCGCAACCCGCCTTCACGCAGGTTTTGCAGGCTGACTTCACCGCCATGGCTATGGGCAATGTTGCGCGCAATCCCCAGCCCCAGGCCATAACCCTGCTGCTGCCCGGCCAAGCGGAAGTGCGGTTCGAACACCTGCTCCAGCCGCTGCTCCGGCACGCCCGGCCCTTCATCGTCGACATGCAGGACAAACGCGCTCTCATCGTCATCGATGTGCAGATGCGCGTTCTGCCCATATTTCAAGGCGTTGTCGATCAGGTTGCCGATGCAACGCTTGAGCGCCAATGGCTTGCCGGGATACGGCGCCAACGCCCGGCCATGCTGAGTCACGCGACCATTACCGTTGGGCGCCAGATACGGTTCCACCAGGCAGTCGAGCACATGGTTGAGGTCCACCGGCTCGATGTTCTCGTGGATGTCGGTGTCTTTCACGCATTGCAACGCGCCCTTTACCAGCAACTCCAGCTCATCCAGATCACGGCCGAACTTGGCTTGCAGTTTTTCGTCTTCAAGCAATTCCACCCGCAATCGCAGCCGGGTAATCGGCGTGCGCAAGTCATGGGAAATCGCGCTGAACAATTGGCTGCGTTCAGTCAGGTAACGGCTGATACGTTCGCGCATCGCATTGAAGGCGCGACCCACTTCCACCACTTCACTGCCGCCGTACTCGGCCACCGGTTCGACTTCCGCGCCCAACGACATGTCCCTGGCCGCACGGGCCAGACGTTTGAGCGGACGGCTCTGCCAGTGCACCAGTAGGCCGATGAACAGCAGCAAGAACCCGCTGGTGAGTACGATGAACCAGACCTGCTGCGCCGGCAGGCCTTGTTCTTCAAGACTGGTGTAGGGCTCGGGCAACAGTGAGGCGATGTACAGCCATTCCCCCGGTGCCATCTGGATTTGCGTGACCAGTACCGGCGGGTTCACCGGCTCCAGGGTCAACGCGTAATGCGCCCAGGAGCGCGGCAACTCATCGAGCTTCAAGCCACCATTGAAAATCCGCAGGTCTTCGGGGCTGACGAAGGTCACCGAGATATCGGTGTCCTGGCCCAACGACTGGCGCAGCACTTCGTCCACCGCTTTGAGCACCGCTGCTTTGCGCGGGGTGATCGGCAGCACTTCCATGCCCAGTGGTTTGTCGTTGAGGGTCACCACGAATCGAGTGCCGCCCATGCTGCGTAACTGATCGAGCACCAGCGGCCGAAATGCCACCGGCAACGAGCGGAAATAACTGACGCTGGCTGTCATGGAATGGGCCAGGCTACGGGCACTGGTGACCAAACCTTCAAGCTGCGTGGCGCGCAATTGCGAGACCCAGATGACGCTCGACAACGCCTGTGCGAACAGCACCGCCAGCAGGGTCAGCAGCAACATGCGCCCGAGCAGCGAGCGCGGCACCGGCACCCGCCCGGCGAGCTTGCGCAGGAACTCAGTGGCCATTGCTGGCAACCACGTTGGCTGCCAGTTGGTAGCCACTGCCGCGCACGGTACGGATCAGCCGCGGCGGTTTTTCGGTATCGCGCAGGCGCTGGCGCAAACGGCTGACCGCCATGTCGACGATGCGATCGAGCGGCATCAGGTCACGGCCACGGGTGGCGTTGCCGATGGTGTCGCGGTCGAGGATTTCCTGAGGATGATCGAGGAACAGTTTCAGCAGCGCGAAATCGGCGCCCGAGAGAATCACTTCCTCGCCGTCGATATGGAACAGCCGATGGCTGACCATGTCCAGCCGCCAGTCATCGAAGGCCAGCACTTCACTGCCGGAACGCTCCTGACCGAACTGCGCGCGGCGCAACAAGGCTTTGATGCGCGCCTGCAATTCACGCGGGCTGAAGGGTTTGCCGAGGTAGTCGTCTGCGCCCAGTTCCAGGCCGATGACGCGGTCGGCCTCGTCGGAGCTGGCGGTGAGCATGATGATCGGCACATGGGCCTGACGCGGGTGCTGGCGAATCCAGCGACAGAGGCTGAACCCGTCTTCGTCCGGCAGCATCACGTCGAGAATCACCAGATCGCTCGGTGCCTCGTTCAAGGCCTGACGAAAGCCTGCACCGTCGGGCGTGGTACGGACCTGGAAACCGGCGCGGGTCAGGTAGGTGTCCAGCAACTCGCGTATCTCTTGATCGTCATCGACCAACAAAATCGACTTGTTGACTGAGCTCACGGGGCGGCATCCTTGTTGTTTGAATTGGTTGGATTATGCCTTAAGCAAGAAATCTACAAACACCGCAGAACCAATTGTGGGAGCGAGCCTGCTCGCGATGGGGCCATCACATTCAACATACTTGTTGACTGACACTCCGTCATCGCGAGCAGGCTCGCTCCCACACTGGATTGCATTTCAGGCTGGAATGGATTGCTCCAGCGCCACACCCGCGCCCATCAGGCCGGAATACGGCGCCGTCACCAGCCACACCGGAATGCCTTTGAAGTAATCGCTCATGCAGCCCTTGTCGGCGAAGCAGCGGGCGAAACCGCTTTTTACGAAGAAATCGGCAAACCGTGGAATCACGCCGCCAACGATGTATACACCACCGCGCGCCCCGGTAGTCAGGACGTTGTTGCCGGCCACGCGACCGAGCCAGCAGCAGAACTGCTCGAGCACTTCCAGGGCAATCGGATCGCCCGCCAGCCCGGCCTTTGTGATCGCTTCCGGCGTGTCGAGCACCGGTTCATGTCCGTCCACCGCGCAGATCGCCCGGTAGACCCGCGGCAAACCACTGCCGCTCAACGCCGTTTCAGCGCTGACATGGCCGATCTCATTGAAGATCTGTTGCCACAGTTGGGTTTCTCGCGGGCTGCTCAGCGGCAGGTCGACGTGACCGCCCTCCCCCGGCAGCGGGGCAAAACGACCTTCGCCCAGGTCGAGCAAGGTGCCCACGCCCAGGCCAGTGCCCGGGCCGATCACCACCGCCGGCCGCAACGGTTCCGGCGTGCCTTCGCAGACCACCCGAAATTCACCCGGTTGCAAGCGGGTCATGCCCAGGGCCATCGCCGAGAAATCGTTGACCAGCAGCAGTTGATCCACCTGCAAAGTCTTGCAGAAACCCTTGCGGCTGAGCCGCCAGTGATTGTTGGTGAATTTGAATTCATCGCCGCTCACGGGGCCTGCCACCGACAGGCACACCGAACCGATCGAACCCGGCGCCAGACCGAGGCCGCTCAGGTAGAGCGCAATGGCCTCTTCCGGGCTGGCGTGGTCTGCCGTCGCCAGCACCTGGACCGATTCCAGCTGCTGGTTTTTCCACAACGCGAAACGTGCGTTGGTGCCACCGATGTCACCGACCAGAGCCAGTTTCAATTAAGCGTCTCCAGGGCAGAAGTAAAGGCGCTGGCGCCTTGCTCTGCGGAGCTGAAGGCCATGCGCATGAAACCAAACAGTTCGCGACCGCTGCCAATGTTGTTGCCCAACAGACCCTTGGCAGGTTCGCGCGCTGCGAATTCTTCGGCGTCCACCTTAAGCTCCAGGGTGCCTTTGACGCCATCGACGCGGATGATATCGCCCTCTTGCACCCGCGCCAAAGCGCCACCCACATAAGCTTCGGGGCTGACGTGGATCGCCGCCGGGATTTTCCCCGAGGCGCCGGACATACGCCCGTCAGTCACCAACGCGACTTTGAAGCCGCGATCCTGCAACACGCCGAGGAACGGCGTCATCTTGTGCAGTTCCGGCATACCGTTGGAACGCGGCCCCTGGAAGCGCATCACCGCGACAAAATCCTTCTCCAGCAAACCGGCCTTGAACGCATCGGCCAGGTCCTGTTGGTCCTGGAACACCATGGCTGGCGCTTCGACGACCTGGTTTTCCAGCGCGACTGCCGAGACCTTCATCACGCCACGGCCAAGGTTGCCTTCCATCACCCGCAAGCCACCCTCTGCCGAGAATGCGCGAGCGACCGGACGCAGGATGTTTTCGTCGAGGCTTTCGATCGGGCCTTCGCGCCAGACCAGTTCGCCGTTTTCGAGGAACGGTTCCATGGTGTAGCGGCTCAGGCCGTGACCGAGCACGGTGTTGACATTTTCGTGAAGCAGGCCGGCTTCCAGCAGTTCACGGATCAGGAACGACATACCGCCCGCCGCCTGGAAGTGGTTGATGTCGGCTTTGCCGTTCGGGTACACGTGGCTCAGGGTCGGCACCACCTCGGAGAGGTCGGCCATGTCCTGCCAGGTCAACTGGATGCCCGCGGCCATGGCGATGGCCGGCATGTGCAGGGTGTGGTTGGTCGAGCCGCCCGTGGCGTGCAGGGCCACGATGGAGTTGACCAGTGAACGCTCGTCGACGATTTCGCCGATCGGCATGAAGTCGCCGTTCTGCTTGGTCAAGCGGGTGACCTGGTGCGCCGCTTCGCGGGTCAGGGCATCGCGCAACGGGGTGTTCGGGTTGACGAAAGAGGCGCCCGGCAAGTGCAGGCCCATGACTTCCATCAGCAACTGGTTAGTGTTGGCGGTGCCGTAGAAAGTGCAGGTGCCAGGGCTGTGATAGGACTTCATCTCCGATTCCAGCAGCTCTTCGCGCGTCGCCTTGCCTTCGGCGTAGCGCTGACGCACATCGGCTTTCTGCTTGTTGGAGATGCCCGACACCATCGGCCCGCCCGGCACGAAAATCGTCGGCAGATGACCGAAACGCAACGCGCCCATCATCAGGCCCGGCACGATCTTGTCGCAGATGCCGAGCATCAGCGCGCCGTCGAACATGTTGTGGGACAGCGCCACAGCGGTGGACAACGCGATCACTTCGCGGCTCGGCAGGCTCAGTTCCATGCCCGGTTCGCCCTGGGTCACGCCATCGCACATCGCGGGGGTGCCACCGGCGAACTGGCCGACGGAGCCGATTTCGCGCAGGGCTTTTTTGATCTGTTCAGGAAAGACTTCGTACGGCTGGTGCGCCGAGAGCATGTCGTTATAAGACGAAACGATGGCGATGTTGGCGGAGTTCATCATCCGCAGGCTGTGCTTGTCGTCGCTGCCACACCCGGCTACGCCATGGGCGAAGTTGGCGCATTGCAGCTTGCCGCGCATCGGGCCATCGCTGGCGGCGCCGCGGATCAATGCAAGGTAAGCCTCACGCGTGGTGCGGCTGCGGGCGATAAGCCGTTCGGTGACCTCAAGGACGCGGGGATGCATGTGTAGAACTCCAGGCTAACGGATGTGGCGACCTGATTGTCTATGCTGACCAAGTACCGCTGTGATCGGGGTGACAGACGGTTTTCTTGATCATTCGGACCAGTTGATTCAGGTCACTCGTTGTAGATAAAACAAAATATTGCCACTAAAAAGGCTTGTTTTCTATTTTTTTGCGAATAATCTTGTAATTCCAACAACAAAACGACGGCGGCGCTGTAAATGACTCTTCGAATTGCAATCAATGGTTTTGGCCGTATCGGCCGTAATGTCCTGCGCGCACTGTATACCCAAGGCTATCGTCAGGATCTGCAGATCGTAGCGATCAACGACCTGGGCGACAGCTCGATGAATGCTCATCTGCTCAAGTACGACACCGTTCACGGCACATTCGATGCCGATGTCCAACACGATCAGGAAAGCCTGACCGTCAATGGCGACCGTATTTCGGTCAGTGCCATTCGCAACCCGGCCGAACTGCCCTGGGCCGCGGAAAAGGTCGACGTCGTGTTCGAATGCACCGGTCTGTTCACCGACCGTGCCAAAGCCGCCGCGCATATTACGGCCGGCGCGCGCAAAGTGATTATCTCGGCCCCGGCCAAAGGCGCCGACGCCACCGTGGTTTATGGGGTTAACCACGACATTCTGCGCCAATCGCACCAGATCATTTCCAACGCCTCGTGCACCACCAACTGCCTGGCCCCGGTGGCCCAGGTGCTGCACCGCGAGCTGGGCATCGAAAGCGGTCTGATGACCACCATCCATGCTTATACCAACGACCAGAACCTGACCGACGTCTACCACACCGACCCGTACCGCGCCCGTTCCGCCACCCAGAACATGATCCCGAGCAAGACCGGCGCCGCTGAAGCGGTGGGCCTGGTGCTGCCGGAACTGGCGGGCAAACTCACCGGCATGGCGGTGCGGGTTCCAGTGATCAACGTGTCGCTGGTGGACCTGACCGTGCAGCTCAAGCGTGAAGCGTCGGCCGATGAAGTCAACGCGATGCTCAAACACGCCAGCCAGCACTCGAAGATTCTCGGTTACAACACCCTGCCGCTGGTTTCCAGCGACTTCAACCACAACCCGCTGTCGTCGATCTTCGACGCCAACCACACCAAGTCCAGCGGCAAGCTGCTTAAAGTGCTGGCCTGGTACGACAACGAATGGGGCTTCTCCAACCGCATGCTCGATAACTGCCTGGCGCTCTGCAACGCAGAATAAACAGCTACGTCGACGCGGCCCCCGTAGGAGCTGCCGAAGGCTGCGATCTTTTGATCTTGATCTTCTCTGGATCGCTGAAAATCAGGATCAAAAGATCGCAGCCTTCGGCAGCTCCTACAGGTATGTGAAAACGCCGAAAAATGCGTCGTCCCAGGCGCATTCTCGTCAGGAGAAGCAAGCGATGATCGGTATCAGCTTTACGCAAAAAACCCTGGCGGCGCGCAAGCGTATCGCCCTGGTTGCCCACGACCACTGCAAGGTATTTTTGCTGGACTGGGCCGAGCGGCAGAAAGACAAACTCGCACAGCATGAACTGGTCGCCACCGGCACGACGGGGTTGTTGTTACAACAACGCCTCGACCTGCCGGTGGAAAGCATGATCAGCGGTCCGCTGGGCGGCGACCAACAACTGGGCGCGCGAATCGCCGAGCAGCGAGTCGATATGCTGGTGTTCTTCTGGGACCCGTTCGAACCGCAACCCCACGACCCGGACATCAAAGCGCTGCTGCGGGTCGCGGCGGTGTGGAACATCCCGGTGGCCTGCAATGAGTGCAGCGCCGATTACCTGCTCAGCAGCCCGTTGATGGATCAGGCTCACGAACACCGCATTCCGGATTACGCGACCTATTTGCTAGGGCGCGGGTAAAGCGCCCGGAATCACTCTCGATACCCTCCTGACACAAATCCCCTGTGAGAGCGAGCCTGCTCGCGATGACGGACTGACATTCACCATGATGTCGACTGAAAGACCGCTATCGCGAGCAAGCTCGCTCCCACAGGATTTCATCCGACCCGCCAGTTTTTTGATCTATGCTCGGGCTCTCGCTCCGGAGGGCCTTCGATGACTGATTTACTCACGTCCATTCAAGCCGCACTCGGCTTGCCCCACACACCCATCCCGTTCACCTCAAGCGGCGCCCTGCCCTCGGCATTTGCCGTCACCGACCTTGCCTGCGCCAGCATTGCCGCTGCCGGTCAGGCTGTCAGTGAATGGCTGCAACAACACACCGGCCGTTTGCCTACTCTTGAAGTCGACCGGCGCCTTGCGTCGTTCTGGTTCGCAACGTCGATCCGCCCCGTGGGCTGGAGCGTTCCACCGTTATGGGACCCGGTTGCCGGTGACTATGCGACCAAGGACGGCTGGGTTCGTTTACACACCAACGCGCCTCATCACCGTGCCGCCGCTGAAAGCGTGCTCGGCGCCTGTGCCGACCGCGCCGCGATGGCGAGCAAGGTTGCGCAATGGGCGAAAAGCGATCTGGAACAGGCCGTAGTCGATGCTGGTGGTTGCGCGGCCGAAATGCGCAGCTGGTCGCGATGGCAAGCGCATCCCCAAGGTTTGGCGGTGAATGCCGAGCCGTTGATTCAGTTCAGCGCCGACAGCGGCGAAAATGCAAAGCCGTGGCGGGGTTCGGTGGCGCAACCGCTGGCGGGCATCAAGGTGCTGGATTTGACCCGCGTGTTGGCCGGCCCCATCGCCAGCCGTTTTCTCGCCGGCCTCGGCGCCGATGTTTTGCGCATCGACCCACCGACCTGGAACGAACCGGGCGTGGTACCGGAAGTCACCTTGGGCAAACGCTGTGCGCGCCTGGATCTGCACGACAAGACTGATCGCGCGGTGTTCGAAAGCCTGCTCAAGGACGCCGATATCCTGCTCCACGGCTACCGCGCCGATGCATTGGAAAGGTTGGGTTACGGCGCCGCCGAGCGTCAACAACTGGCGCCTGGCCTGATTGATGTGTGCCTCAACGCCTACGGTTGGAGCGGCCCTTGGCAGAACCGTCGAGGGTTCGACAGTTTGGTACAGATGAGCAGCGGGATTGCCGAAGCGGGGATGCAGTGGAAGAAAGCGAACCAGCCGACGCCGCTGCCGGTGCAGGCGCTTGATCACACCACCGGGTATTTGATGGCAGCGGCGGCGATCACGTTATTGGGACGTGGCGGGTCGGCCAGGTTGTCGTTGGCGCGGACCGCCAAGTTGCTGATTGAACATGGTGCAGGGACCGATGAGCCGTTGCGGGCGGAGGATGACAACGATCAAGGGCTGTTGATTGAGCAGACACCTTGGGGGCCGGCCCATCGGTTGAAGGTTCCGCTGAAAATCACCGGAACGCCGCTGCAGTGGGCGCTGCCGGCCGGGGAATTGGGTTCCCATCGCGCGCAGTGGTGGTGACCCTCAAATAGCTATCGCGAGCAGGCTCGCTCCCACAGGTGATCACATTTCTCCAGTACGACTCGGTCAACTGTGGGAGCGAGCCTGCTCGCGATAGGGCCCGAAACACTCAACACAATTGCTGGAACTGTATTCAGTCTGGTCGGCTCAACGATTTCCAAAGCACCTGAGCTGTATGTTCTCGACAGGCCGCCAAGCCTCGGCCCGTATCCACAACCAGAAACAGCATCGCCGACCAGTCATAAGGTGGTTGATACGCCAGCAATAACCTCACAACGACAACAATCCGCTGTACAACCCATAGGCCGCCAACCCCGCCCCGGCAACCACACAGCTGAAAATCCCCTTCTCCACCGACGTAAACAGCGGTTTGCCCTGCTCCCGCTTGGCCTGGGCAAACAGAATCACCCCCGGTGCATACAACAATGCCGAGAGCAGCAGGTATTTCACGCCGCCGGCATATAACAACCAGACCGCGTAACACAGGGCAATGCCACCGATCAGCAAGTCTTTCGTGCGCTCGGCCGAAGCATGCTCATAGGTTTCTCCTCGCCCGCTCAACAACACCGCATACGCCGCCGACCACAGATACGGCACCAGAATCATCGACGAGGCGAGGTAGATCAGGCTGGTGTAAGTACCGGCGGAAAACAGCGTGATCAGCAGAAAAATCTGGATCATCACGTTGGTGAGCCACAGTGCGTTGACCGGCACATGGTTGGCGTTCTCTTTTTTCAGGAAGGCAGGCATCGTCTTGTCTTTCGCGGTGGCGAAGAGGATTTCGGCGCATAGCAACGCCCAGGACAGCAAAGCTCCCAATAGTGAAATAGCCAGGCCGATGCTGATCAGCAGCGCGCCCCAAGGGCCGACGATATGTTCCAGCACCGCCGCCAGCGACGGGTTCTGCAAGGTGGCCAATTGCGGTTGGCTCATGATGCCGAGCGACAACACGTTCACCAGCACCAGCAGCGCCAACACACCGACAAAACCGATGACCGTCGCCCGGCCCACGTCCGAACGTTTCTGCGCCCTCGCCGAATACACGCTGGCGCCTTCGATGCCGATGAAGACGAACACGGTGACCAGCATCATGTTGCGCACCTGGTCCATCACGCCGCCGAAATTCGGATTGCTGCGACCCCAGATGTCTCGGGTGAAGATGTCTGCCTTGAAGGCCACAGCGGCAATGACGATGAACATGATCAGCGGTACGATCTTGGCCACGGTGGTCAGTTGATTGATGAACGCCGCTTCCTTGATTCCGCGCAGCACCAGAAAATGCACCGCCCACAGCAGCACCGACGCGCAGCCGATGGCGATGGGTGTGTTGCCCTGGCCAAAGGCCGGAAAGAAATAACCGAGGGTGCTGAACAGCAAGACGAAATAACCGACGTTGCCCAGCCAGGCACTGATCCAGTATCCCCAGGCCGACGAGAAACCCATGTAATCGCCGAAACCTGCCTTGGCGTAGGCGTACACCCCGGAGTCCAGTTCCGGCTTGCGATTGGCCAGGGTCTGAAAGACGAAAGCCAGGGTCAGCATGCCCACAGCAGTAATCGCCCAACCAATCAATATCGCCCCGGCATCGGCACGCGCCGCCATGTTTTGCGGTAAGGAAAAAATTCCACCGCCAATCATCGATCCCACCACCAAAGCGATCAGCGCACTCAGGCGAAGCTTTTGCGTCGGTTGCGACATTCGGGCACCTCCATTACCCCGCCGACTATCACCGCGAGACCGTCACATTGTTGTTTTTAACTAAATAGATAAAGCGCAATAACGTTTATCAATTAACGCCAATCTCTGTCTTTTACTTATAGCTGATCACGCTAACGCGCTGACTCGAAATCGCAGTTTTGTCTGTATGTTCTAATAAATCCATCTCACTCCAAAATCAGAATTCATCACTTGCCAAAACATAAAAACAAACTAGCGTCTAAACTTCAATCGATGCGCTTTATTTCTCCAATCGTCAGCCGAGGCCTCTGGAAAGAGCTCTTCCGGCAATAACCTTACGCCTATAAAAATTACATAAGTCGTTAATTAACAATGGAATGTGATCATGCATTGATCCAAGTCAGATGATTGAAAAGCAAACGAATTAATCTGTTTTCTCTCTTTCTCCTGCACTGGAGTCATGCATGTCTGAATCCCCCGGAAAACTGAAACTTGGCGCTCTGGTTGCGCTGGTGGTCGGCTCGATGATCGGTGGCGGGATTTTCTCGCTGCCTCAGAACATGGCCGCCAGTGCCGACGTCGGGGCCGTTCTTATCGGTTGGGCAATTACCGCCGTCGGTATGTTGACTCTAGCCTTCGTGTTCCAGACCCTGGCCAATCGCAAGCCAGATCTTGACGGCGGTGTTTACGCCTACGCCAAGGCCGGTTTCGGCGACTACATGGGTTTCTCGTCCGCTTGGGGTTACTGGATCAGTGCCTGGCTGGGTAACGTTGGTTACTTCGTTCTGTTGTTCAGCACCCTCGGTTACTTCTTTCCGATCTTCGGCGAAGGCAACACGGTTGCTGCCGTGATCGGCGCGTCTGTGCTGCTCTGGGGCGTACATTTCCTCGTGTTGCGGGGCATCAAGGAAGCGGCGTTCATCAACTTGGTGACCACCGTCGCCAAGGTCGTGCCTCTGCTGCTGTTTGTCCTGATCGCGATTTTCGCCTTCAAGCTGGAGATCTTCACCGCCGACATCTGGGGTCTGAAAAACCCGGACCTGGGCAGCGTGATGAACCAGGTGCGCAAGATGATGCTGGTCACCGTCTGGGTGTTCATCGGCATCGAAGGCGCGAGCATCTTCTCGGCCCGTGCAGAAAAACGCAGCGACGTGGGTAAAGCCACCGTTATCGGTTTCATCACCGTGCTGCTGTTCCTGGTGCTGGTGAACGTGCTGTCGCTGGGCATCATGACTCAACCGGAATTGGCGAAACTGCAGAACCCGTCCATGGCCGCGGTGCTGGAGCATGTGGTCGGTCATTGGGGGGCGGTGCTGATCAGCGTCGGCCTGATCATCTCGTTGCTGGGTGCGCTGTTGTCGTGGGTGCTGCTGTGTGCGGAGATTATGTTCGCCGCCGCCAAGGACCACACCATGCCGGCCTTTTTGCGCCGCGAAAACGCCAACCATGTGCCGGTCAATGCGCTGTGGCTGACCAACGCCATGGTCCAGTTGTTCCTGATCATCACGCTGTTCTCGGCCAGCACTTACCTGTCGCTGATCTACCTCGCCACGTCGATGATTCTGGTGCCGTACCTGTGGTCGGCGGCGTACGCGCTGCTGTTGGCGGTGCGCGGCGAGAGTTATGAAAACGCTGCGGCCGAGCGCAGGAAAGACCTGTTCATCGGCACCATCGCGTTGACCTACGCGGTCTGGCTGATCTATGCCGGCGGCGTCAAATACCTGCTGCTCTCCGCCCTGCTCTATGCGCCCGGCGCGATCCTGTTCGCCAAGGCCAAGCTTGAAGTCAACAAACCGGTTTTCACCAACGTCGAGAAGCTGATTTTCGCAGCGGTCGTCGTGGGCGCCCTGGTGGCGGCTTACGGGCTGTATGACGGCTTCCTGACCCTGTAACACCTGACCCATTTGTCATCTGGAGGAACACTGTAATGACCACCGAAAAAGTTAAGTACGGCGTCCATTCCGAAGCCGGCAAACTGCGTAAAGTCATGGTTTGCTCCCCCGGCCTGGCCCACCAGCGGCTGACCCCGAACAACTGCGATGAACTGCTTTTCGACGATGTGCTGTGGGTGGCTCAAGCCAAGCGTGACCATTTCGACTTCGTCACCAAAATGCGCGAGCGCAACGTCGACGTGCTGGAAATGCACAACCTGCTGACCGACATCGTTGCAATTCCTGAAGCGCTGGACTGGATCCTGGAGCGCAAGATCACCGCCAATTCGGTGGGCCTGGGTCTGGTCAATGAAACCGCTTCCTGGCTACGCAGCCTGGAGCCGCGCAAGATCGCCGAGTTTCTGATTGGCGGTGTTTCGGCCGATGACCTGCCGGACAGCTTTGGCGGCAAGACCATCCAGATGTTCCGCGAATTTCTCGGTCACTCCAGCTTCATTCTGCCGCCGCTGCCCAACACCCAGTTCACCCGCGATACCACCTGCTGGATCTACGGCGGCGTGACGCTCAACCCGATGTACTGGCCGGCGCGCCGTCAGGAAACCCTGCTGACCACCGCCATCTACAAATTCCATCCGCAGTTCACCAACGCCGACTTCCAGATCTGGTACGGCGACCCGGATCAGGACCATGGCAGCGCCACCCTTGAGGGCGGCGACGTGATGCCGATCGGCAACGGCGTGGTGCTGATCGGCATGGGCGAGCGTTCATCCCGCCAGGCCATCGGCCAATTGGCGGTCAACCTGTTCAAGAACAAAGCCGTCGAGCGGGTGATAGTCGCCGGCCTGCCGAAGTCCCGCGCCGCGATGCACCTGGACACCGTGTTCAGCTTCTGCGACCGCGACCTTGTGACCATTTTCCCGGAAGTGGTGAGCCAGATCGTCGCCTTCAGTGTGCGCCCTGACGAAAGCAAACCGGGCGGCGTCGACGTTCGCCGCGAAGAAACCAGCTTCCTCGACACCGTGGCCAAGGCCCTCAACCTCAAAGCACTGCGCGTGGTGGAAACCGGCGGCAACGCCTTCGCCGCCGAACGCGAGCAATGGGACGACGGCAACAACGTGGTGGCCGTGGAACCCGGGGTGGTGATCGGTTACGACCGCAACACCTACACCAACACCCTGCTGCGCAAGGCCGGTGTGGAGGTCATCACCATCAGCGCCGGCGAACTCGGTCGCGGGCGTGGCGGCGGCCACTGCATGACCTGCCCGATCATCCGTGACCCTATCGACTATTAACTCTCAAACCCTGGCCGCCGCTTATCCAGCGCGGCCTGGGGGATAACCGATACCCAAGGAGATCCAATCATGGCTTTCAATATGCGCAACCGCAGCCTGCTGAGTTTGATGCACCACACCACTCGCGAGCTCAATTACCTGCTGGACCTGTCCCGTGACCTCAAGCGCGCCAAATACACCGGCACCGAGCGTCCGCACCTGCAAGGCAAAAACATCGCGCTGATCTTCGAAAAAACCTCGACCCGCACCCGTTGCGCCTTCGAAGTCGCGGCCCATGACCAGGGCGCCCACGTCACCTACATCGACCCGGTGTCGTCGCAGATCGGCCACAAGGAAAGCATGAAAGACACCGCCCGCGTGCTGGGGCGGATGTTCGACGCCATCGAGTACCGCGGCTTCGAACAGGAAATTGTCGAAGAGCTGGCGAAATTCGCCGGTGTGCCGGTGTTCAACGGTTTGACCGCTGAATTCCACCCGACGCAAATGATCGCCGACACCCTGACCATGCGTGAACACAGCGACAAGCCGCTGCACGACATCAGCTACGCCTACCTCGGCGATGCCCGCTACAACATGGGCAATTCGCTGTTGATGATCGGCGCCAAACTCGGCATGGACGTGCGCATCGCCGCGCCGAAAGCGCTGTGGCCACATCAGGACTTCATCGATCAGTGCAAGGCCTTCGCCGAGGAAAGCGGCGCGCGCATCACCATCACCGAAGACCCGAAGGAAGCGGTCAAGGACGTGGACTTCATCCACACCGACATCTGGGTGTCGATGGGCGAGCCGGTGGAGGCGTGGGACGAGCGCATCGAGCAACTGCTGCCCTACCAGGTCAACGCCGAGATGATGAAGGCCTCGGGCAACCCGCGCGTGAAATTCATGCACTGCCTGCCGGCGTTCCACAACAGCGAAACCAAGGTCGGCAAAGACATCGCCGCGCGCTATCCGCACCTGGCCAACGGCGTCGAAGTGACGGAAGACGTCTTCGAGTCGCCGGCCAACATCGCCTTCGAGCAAGCGGAAAACCGCATGCACACCATCAAGGCGATTCTGGTGTCGGCGCTGGCGGATATCTGAGGCTGAACACTTGTTCATGACCTGACCCTGTAGGAGCTGCCGAAGGCTGCGATCTTTTGATCTTGATGTTGATCTTCAATGGCCAGGCAAGGATCAAGATCAAAAGACCAAGATCAAAAGATCGCAGCCTTCGGCAGCTCCTACGGGGATCACCGAACTCTTGAAAGGACTGCACTATGCGTATCGTCGTTGCTCTGGGCGGTAACGCCCTGCTCCGCCGGGGTGAACCCATGACCGCGGACAACCAGCGCACCAACATCCGGATCGCCACCGAACAGATCGCCAAGGTCCATCCCGGCAACCAACTGGTGATCGCCCACGGCAATGGTCCGCAGGTCGGCCTGCTGTCGCTGCAAGCGGCGGCCTACACGCAGGTGTCCGCTTACCCGCTGGACGTGCTGGGTGCCGAAACCGAAGGCATGATCGGCTACATCATCGAACAGGAACTGGGCAACCTGCTGGACTTCGAAGTCCCGTTCGCCACCCTGCTGACCCAGGTCGAAGTCGACCCCAACGATCCGGCGTTCCAGCACCCGAGCAAACCCATCGGCCCGGTCTATACCAAGGCCGAAGCGGAAAAACTCGCCGCCGAGAAAGGCTGGGCGATTGCGCCGGACGGCGACAAATTCCGCCGCGTGGTGGCCAGCCCGAAACCTAAACACATCTTCGAAATCCGTCCGATCAAGTGGCTGCTGGAAAAAGGCAGCATCGTGATCTGCGCGGGCGGTGGTGGCATCCCGACGATGTATGGCGCCAGCGGCAAACTGCAGGGCGTGGAAGCGGTGATCGACAAGGACCTGTGCTCGGCGCTGCTGGCCGAACAGCTTGAAAGCGATCTGTTGGTGATCGCCACCGACGTCAATGCGGCGTTCATCGACTTCGGCAAACCCACCCAGAAAGCCATCGCCCAGGCCCACCCCGATGAGATGGAAAAACTCGGCTTCGCCGCCGGCTCCATGGGACCGAAGGTCCAGGCGGCCTGCGAGTTCGCCCGCCATACTGGAAAAACCGCGGTGATCGGTTCACTCTCGGACATCGAAGCGATCGTCCAGGGCAAGGCCGGCACGCGTATCAGTACGGCGACACCTGGCATAACTTACTTGTAAGGAGAGACGTCAATGGCAACGTTTGAGCCCGGTCATCTGCACATCGAGCGCCACGCGCTGACCCCGGATGATGTCAACTACAACGTGCACCTCGACTATGAAGTCTCGCAGGATCCCAAGAAAGGCAAAGGGATTCTGTTCACCATGCACGGCAGCATGCAGGGAAAAGACATGACGGAGACCTTCTTTCTGCCCAAGGAGGAGGCTTACAACTTCGCCAACAATGTGACGAAAATCGCCGAGAAGTACGGAATCCCGAAGACACACAGCCAGATCGGCTCGATTCACAAGCATTACGATTTAATGTTTGAAGACATCCGGAAGCAGTTGGATATGAAATCCGGCGACCCGGTAAACCTCGAGAACTTCGAGTAACCCACGCACCTTGTGGGAGCGAGTCTGCTCGCGATGACGGACTTTCATTCGCTATGGAAACCGACTGAAAAGACCGCAACACACGACCTGTAGGAGCGAGGCTTGCCCGCGAAGCTTTTAGCGGTCTTGATGGCCTCTTCGCGGGCAAGCCTCGCTCCTACAAATTAGAACGCACATTTCACCTAAGACCCGCCCCAAGGCATACTTGCCACCCTTCGCACTCCAGAACCCAACCGCCCCATGCGTATCCACGTCAGTTTCATCGACCGCGTCGGCATCACCCAGGAAGTCCTGGCCCTGCTCGGTGGGCGCAATCTCAATCTGGATGCGGTGGAAATGGTCCCGCCCAATGTTTACATCGACGCCCCGACCTTGAGCCCGGCAGTGCTCGAAGAACTGCGCGATGCGCTGTTCAGCGTGCGCGGCGTGCAAGCGGTGACGGTGGTCGACATTCTTCCCGGCCAGCGCCGTCACTTGCAGCTCGATGCGTTGCTCGCCGCCATGACCGACCCGGTGTTGGCTCTGGACAGCGCTGGCAAGGTGCTGCTGGCCAACCCGGCGCTGATCGCCCTGTACGGCCGCGAACCGGCGGATGAAAGCATCAGCGAGCTGTTTGCCGACCCGGCGCTGCTCGACACATTGCTGGAAAACGGCTTCCGCCTGCCGCTGCGGGAGATCACCGTCAACGGTCAGACCCTGCTGCTGGACGCCACGCCGATCACCGACGCCGGCGCACTGCTGACCCTGTACCAACCGAACCGCATCGGTGAACGCCTCTCGGCGCTGCACCACGACCACGCCGAAGGCTTCGATGCCCTGCTCGGCGAATCCCCGGCGATTCGTACACTCAAGACACGCGCACAGCGCGTCGCAGCCCTCGATGCACCGTTGCTGATCCAGGGCGAAACCGGCACCGGTAAAGAACTGGTGGCCCGCGCCTGCCACGCCATCAGCGCCCGCCACGGTTCGCCGTTCCTGGCCTTGAACTGCGCGGCATTGCCAGAAAACCTCGCCGAAAGCGAGCTGTTCGGCTATGCCCCCGGTGCCTTCACCGGCGCGCAACGGGGCGGCAAACCGGGGCTGATGGAACTGGCCAACCAGGGCACGGTATTTCTCGACGAGATCGGTGAAATGTCGCCGTATTTGCAGGCGAAACTGCTGCGCTTTCTCAACGACGGCAGCTTCCGACGGGTTGGTGGCGATCGCGAAGTGAAGGTCAATGTGCGGATCCTCAGCGCGACTCACCGCGATCTGGAAAAAATGGTCAGTGAAGGTACCTTCCGCGAAGACCTGTTTTATCGCCTCAACGTGCTGAATGTCGAAGTCCCGCCGTTGCGCGAACGGGGCCAGGACATTCTGCTGCTGGCGCGCTACTTCATGCAGCAGGCCTGCGCGCAGATCCAGCGCCCGGTCTGTCGCCTGGCGCCGGGCACTTATCCGGCGCTGCTAGACAATCGCTGGCCGGGGAACGTGCGGCAATTGCAGAACGTAATCTTCCGCGCCGCGGCGATTTGCGAAAGCAGCCTGGTGGACATCGGCGACCTCGACATCGCTGGCACCTCCGTGGCGCGCCAGAGCGACAGCGAGGTCGACAGCCTCGAACAGGCCATGGAAGAGTTCGAGAAAACCCTGCTGGAAAAGCTCTACGTCAGCTACCCCTCGACCCGCCAACTGGCCAGCCGCCTGCAAACCTCCCATACCGCGATCGCCCATCGGTTGCGTAAGTACGGCATACCCAATAAGCCCTGAAAGCTCCTTTGCCTTCGGCCGTACACTTACCTTGTATCGGGCCGTGCGCTTACCCATGTAGGAGCTGCCGAAGGCTGCGATCTTTTGATCCTGCTTTGGTGAGTAAAGGATCGCAGGCTTCGCCAGCTCCTACAAAGGCTCGGTATACATCCTGTAGGAGCTGCCAAAGGCTGCGATCTTTTGACTTTAGCTTTGTAGTGCCTGGGACAAGATCGCAGCCTTCGGCAGCTCCTACAGGTCGGATTCCAATTCAAGGGTTTCTAACCTGTGCAAAAACGACCTCCATCTGTACTGAAAGCGCTACAGCGGAACGATATCGATACACCCCTTCTCAATCACCGCTGTGCAAGGCTTTGATCCTCTTAAACTTTTTTCTCCGCCTTGCGCTGTAGCGATTTCGCTACAGCCCGCAAATCGCCGCGCCTCAAAAAAACATATAACTTATTGATATTTAACAACAAAAAAATATTGGCCGCGTTTTTGCTTAGTAACCATCCATAAAGTACGGCATTGCCGAGCATTCAATCGCGTCCACCAGACGAGTCTGGCCCCCTTAGGAGTTTCCATGAGCGAGTTGCGTTTTACTGAAGATCACGAATGGCTGCGCACCGAAGCTGACGGCACCGTCATAGTCGGCATCACCGCTTTCGCACAGAACGCCCTGGGCGACGTGGTTTTCGTACAACTGCCTGAGCTGCAGTCCTACGACAAAGGCGCTGAAGCCGCCACCGTGGAATCGGTAAAGGCCGCCAGCGGCGTGTATATGCCACTCGACGGTGAAGTGCTGGAAGTGAACCCGGCGCTGGACAGCAGCCCTGAACTGGTCAACGAAGATCCGCTGGGCGAAGGCTGGTTCTTCCGCTTCAAGCCAACCGACGCCTCGGCTGTCGGCCAACTGCTGGATCAAGACGCTTACGACCGTCTGATCGCCCAAGCCTGAGGAGCGCCGACATGACTCAAGTAAACCTCAGCACCGCCAACGAATTCATCGCCCGCCACATCGGCCCGCGTGCAGGTGATGAGCAAGCCATGCTCAACAGTCTCGGTTTCGACTCCCTGGAAGCCCTGAGCGCCAGCGTCATTCCCGAGAGCATCAAAGGCACCAGCGTCCTCGGCCTGGAAGACGGCCTGAGTGAAGCGGATGCCCTGGCGCTGATCAAATCCATCGCCGGCAAAAACCAGCTATTCAAGACCTACATCGGTCAGGGCTACTACGGCACTCACACGCCGTCGCCGATCCTGCGCAACCTGCTGGAAAACCCGGCCTGGTACACCGCTTACACTCCGTACCAGCCAGAAATTTCCCAAGGCCGTCTCGAAGCGCTGCTGAACTTCCAGACCCTGATCAGCGACCTCACCGGCCTGCCGATCGCCAACGCCTCCCTGCTCGACGAAGCCACCGCCGCTGCCGAAGCCATGACCTTCTGCAAACGCCTGAGTAAGAACAAAGGCAGCCATGCGTTCTTCGCCTCGGTGCATTGCCACCCGCAAACCCTCGACGTGCTGCGCACCCGTGCCGAGCCGTTGGGCATCGACGTGGTGGTCGGCGACGAGCGCGAACTGAGCGACGTCAGCGCGTTCTTCGGTGCTTTGCTGCAATACCCGGCCAGCAACGGTGATGTGTTCGACTACCGCGAACTGACCGAGCGTTTCCACGCTGCTAATGCGCTGGTCGCCGTCGCGGCTGACCTGCTGGCCCTGACCGTGCTGACTCCGCCAGGCGAATTCGGCGCCGACGTGGCCATCGGCAGCGCGCAACGCTTCGGCGTGCCGCTGGGTTTCGGTGGTCCGCACGCGGCCTACTTCTCCACCCGCGATGCGTTCAAGCGCGACATGCCAGGCCGTCTGGTCGGCGTTTCCGTGGACCGTTTCGGCAAGCCGGCCCTGCGCCTGGCCATGCAGACCCGCGAGCAACATATCCGTCGCGAGAAAGCCACCAGCAACATCTGCACCGCCCAGGTTCTGCTGGCCAACATCGCCAGCATGTACGCCGTGTACCACGGCCCGAAAGGCCTGACGCAGATCGCCCAGCGCATTCATCACCTGACCGCGATCCTCGCCAAAGGCTTGAGCGCATTGGGTCTGAGCGTCGAGCAAGCCAACTTCTTCGATACGCTGACAATTAAAACCGGCGTTAACACCGCCAAGCTGCACGACCAGGCGCGTGCTCAGCAGATCAACCTGCGCGTCGTCGATGCTGAACGTCTGGGCCTGTCGCTGGACGAAACCACGTCGCAAGCTGACGTTGAAACCCTGTGGAGCGTGCTGTCTGAAGGCAAGGCGCTGCCAGATTTCGCCGCCCTCGCCGCGAGCGTTGCAAGCACCCTCCCGGCCGCGCTGGTTCGCCAATCGCCGATCCTCAGCCACCCGGTGTTCAACCGTTATCACTCGGAAACCGAGCTGATGCGCTACCTGCGCAAGCTCGCCGACAAGGACCTGGCCCTGGATCGCACCATGATCCCGCTGGGTTCCTGCACCATGAAACTCAACGCCGCCAGCGAAATGATCCCGGTGACCTGGGCTGAATTCGGTGCCCTGCACCCCTTCGCCCCGGCCGAGCAAAGCGCCGGCTACCAGCAGTTGACCGATGAACTGGAAGCGATGCTCTGCGCCGCCACCGGTTACGACTCGATCTCCTTGCAACCGAACGCCGGTTCCCAAGGTGAATACGCTGGCCTGCTGGCGATCCGCGCCTACCACCAGAGCCGTGGCGAAGACCGTCGCGACATCTGCCTGATCCCATCGTCCGCCCACGGCACCAACCCGGCCACCGCCAACATGGCTGGCATGCGTGTGGTCGTGACCGCGTGCGATGCCCGCGGCAACGTCGACATCGAAGACCTGCGCGCCAAGGCCATCGAGCACCGCGAACACCTCGCTGCGCTGATGATCACCTACCCGTCCACCCATGGCGTGTTCGAAGAAGGCATCCGCGAAATCTGCGGCATCATTCACGACAACGGCGGCCAGGTGTACATCGACGGCGCCAACATGAACGCCATGGTCGGCCTCTGCGCACCGGGCAAGTTCGGCGGCGACGTGTCCCACCTGAACCTGCACAAAACCTTCTGCATCCCACACGGCGGTGGCGGCCCGGGCGTCGGCCCGATTGGCGTCAAGTCGCACCTGACGCCGTTCCTGCCGGGTCACGCCCAGATGGAACGCAAAGAAGGCGCGGTCTGCGCGGCACCGTTCGGCAGCGCGAGCATTCTGCCGATCACCTGGATGTACATTCGAATGATGGGTGGCGCGGGTCTCAAGCGTGCTTCGCAACTGGCGATCCTGAACGCCAACTACATTTCCCGTCGCCTCGAAGAGCACTACCCAGTGCTGTACACCGGCAGCAACGGGTTGGTGGCGCATGAATGCATCCTCGACCTGCGTCCGTTGAAAGACAGTAGCGGCATCAGCGTCGATGACGTCGCCAAGCGCCTGATCGACTTCGGCTTCCACGCCCCGACCATGTCGTTCCCGGTGGCCGGCACGTTGATGATCGAACCGACCGAAAGCGAATCCAAGGAAGAACTGGACCGCTTCTGCGACGCCATGATCCGCATCCGCGAAGAAATCCGCGCGGTGGAAAACGGCACGCTGGACAAGGACGACAACCCGCTGAAAAACGCGCCACACACCGCCGCGGAAATCGTCGGTGAGTGGACTCACCCGTATAGCCGCGAGCAAGCGGTGTACCCGGTAGCGTCGCTGATCGAAGGCAAGTACTGGCCACCGGTCGGTCGCGTCGACAACGTCTTCGGCGATCGCAACCTGGTCTGCGCCTGCCCGTCGATCGAAAGCTACGCTTAAGGCAGTGCGGGAGCGGTCACGCCGCTCCCTCTGTAGGAGCTGTCGAGTGAAACGAGGCTGCGATCTTTTGATCTTGGGTTTCAAGAGCAAAATCAAAAGATCGCAGCCTGCGGCAGCTCCTACAGAATGCATCCGCCGAGATATCCGCGCCTATAACAAGAAACCGGAGAACAACCATGTCGTTAAGCGTGTTCGACCTGTTCAAGATTGGCATCGGCCCCTCCAGCTCCCACACCGTCGGCCCGATGCGTGCCGCTGCGCGTTTCGCCGAAGGTCTGCGCCGTGAAGGGCTGCTGGCGGCAACCACCTGCGTCAAAGTCGAACTCTACGGCTCGCTCGGCGCCACCGGCAAAGGCCACGGCAGCGACAAGGCTGTGTTGCTGGGCCTGGAAGGCGAACACCCGGATACTGTAGACACCGAAACCGTCGCCGCTCGCCTGCAAGAAATTCGCGGCGGCGGTCGCTTGAACCTGCTCGGCGAACACAGCATTGCGTTCAACGAGAAAGAACACCTGGCGATGATTCGCAAACCGTTGGCCTATCACCCCAACGGCATGATCTTTCGCGCATTCGATGCCGCTGGCCTGCAAATCCGCAGCCGCGAGTACTACTCGGTTGGTGGCGGGTTCGTGGTCGATGAAGACGCTGCCGGCGCCGACCGCATCGTCGAAGACGCCACCCCCCTGACCTTCCCGTTCAAAAGCGCCAAGGACTTGCTCGGTCATTGCACCACCTATGGCTTGTCCATCAGCCAAGTGATGCTGACCAACGAAAGTGCCTGGCGTCCGGAGGCGGAAACCCGTGCCGGTTTGCTGAAGATCTGGCAAGTGATGCAAGACTGCGTCGCCGCCGGTTGCCGCAACGAAGGCATCCTGCCCGGTGGACTGAAGGTCAAACGCCGGGCTGCAGCGCTGCATCGGCAACTGTGCAACAACCCGGAATCGTCACTGCGCGATCCGCTGTCGGTGCTGGACTGGGTCAACCTGTACGCCTTGGCGGTCAACGAAGAAAACGCCAACGGCGGACGCGTGGTCACCGCGCCCACCAACGGTGCGGCCGGAATCATCCCGGCGGTGTTGCATTACTACATGCGCTTCATCCCCGGGGCCAACGAAGACGGCGTGGTGCGCTTTCTGCTGACGGCCGCCGCGATCGGCATTCTGTACAAGGAAAACGCCTCGATCTCCGGCGCCGAAGTCGGCTGTCAGGGCGAGGTTGGCGTCGCCTGTTCCATGGCCGCCGGCGCCTTGTGTGAAGTGCTTGGCGGCACCGTGCAGCAGGTGGAAAACGCCGCCGAAATCGGCATGGAACACAACCTCGGCCTGACCTGCGACCCGATTGGGCGGATTGGTGCAAGTACCTTGCATCGAGCGCAATGCCATGGGCTCGGTCAAGGCCATCAATGCGGTGCGCATGGCCTTGCGCGGCGACGGTCAGCACTTCGTCTCCCTCGACAAAGTCATCCGCACCATGCGCCAGACCGGCGCCGACATGAAAAGCAAATACAAGGAAACCGCCCGTGGCGGTTTAGCGGTCAACATTATCGAGTGCTGATGCGCGCATCTGCACTATTTTCAGGAGCTGGATATGTCCACCGAACAACTGTTGAAAACCCCGTTGCACGCACTGCACCTCGAACTCGGCGCCCGCATGGTGCCGTTTGCCGGCTACGATATGCCGGTGCAATACCCGTTGGGCGTGATGAAAGAACACCAGCACACCCGTGATCAGGCCGGGCTGTTCGATGTTTCGCACATGGGCCAGATCCGCCTGACCGGCGCCAACGCGGCCAAAGCCCTGGAGACTCTGGTGCCGGTGGACATCATCGACCTGCCAGTGGGCATGCAGCGCTATGCGATGTTCACCAACGAGACCGGCGGCATCCTCGACGACCTGATGGTCGCCAACCTCGGTAATGACGAACTGTTCCTGGTGGTCAACGCAGCCTGCAAGGATCAGGATCTGGCGCACCTGCGCAAGCACATCGGCGACCAGTGCACGATCGAACCACTGTTCGAAGAGCGCGCGTTGCTGGCGTTACAAGGCCCGGCCGCCGTCACCGTGCTCGCACGCCTGGCGCCTGAAGTGGCGAAGATGACCTTTATGCAGTTCGCCCGCGTGAAGTTGTTGGGCGTGGACTGCTTTGTCAGCCGTTCGGGCTACACCGGTGAAGACGGTTTCGAAATCTCCGTACCGGCCGCCAATGCCGAAGCCCTGGCTCGCGCCCTGCTGGCTGAACCGGAAGTGGCGGCCATCGGCCTCGGCGCTCGCGACTCCCTGCGCCTGGAAGCCGGCCTGTGCCTCTACGGCCACGACATGAACACCGAAACCACCCCAATCGAAGCCAGTCTGCTGTGGGCCATCTCCAAGCCTCGTCGTGCCGATGGCGCGCGGGCCGGTGGCTTCCCCGGCGCTGAAACCGTGTTCGCCCAGCAGCAAGCCGGTGTCAGCCGCAAACGCGTAGGCCTGCTGCCGCAGGAACGTACGCCGGTGCGCGAAGGTGCGGAAATCGTCAACGAAGCCGGCGAAATCATCGGCAGCGTGTGCAGCGGCGGCTTCGGTCCGACCCTCGGCGGTCCTTTGGCCATGGGTTACCTCGACAGCGCTTACATCGCTCTGGATACGCCGGTTTGGGCGATTGTTCGTGGGAAAAGGGTGCCTTTGCTTGTAAGCAAAATGCCATTTGTTCCACAACGCTACTATCGCGGTTGATTGACTGTTTCTATAAGTAACGCGGTTGCGTTAACAGTGCACTAATCTGTAACGCAGCCGCCATAAAACAGTGCGAACGTTTCGTTTATGAACGTTACTTATAACGATCGAAAACAACTGAACAACTCTATCGAATAAGCCTGCGTTAGTACCCCCCTTGATTGCCAGAACCCGAGGAAATCCGGGCCTTCGCAGGGCTTGTTTTTTCTCCCGTAGTTGGCGTAGAGTTTGTCCACTGTGTTTGCATGGGTCGCTTGGAATCGTGACCTGGGCAGTAGCCTACAAGTTAGCTACATCCCGTTCGACGTCTTCTTACTCTCCTGCAACCAGCCCCAGTACTCTTTCACCAGAAGGAGACTGTCATTCATTTTTGCGTCAAAGGAAATAAGAAATGTCCCAACGTCAGAGCGGTACCGTCAAGTGGTTTAACGACGAGAAAGGTTTTGGTTTTATCACTCCAGAAAGCGGTCCGGATCTGTTCGTACATTTCCGCGCTATTCAGGGCAACGGCTTCAAGAGCCTGAAAGAAGGCCAGAAAGTGACTTTCGTTGCTGTGCAAGGCCAGAAAGGCATGCAGGCTGACGAAGTACAAGCAGAAGCCTGATCTTCTGTAACGAAAAAGCCCCTGATACTGATATCAGGGGCTTTTTTGTGCGCGTAAATCCGTAAAATGGCTTCTTTTTCCGTTCAGAGGCTGCCATGTCGAAACACCTGCTATATCCACAGGGCGACTTCCCCGCCGTCGGCCTGGGTCGTCGCCTGGCAGCGATGTTCTACGACTTCCTGTTATGCACCGCCCTGCTGATCGTCACCAGCGGCGTTTACAAGATGATCCAGATGGCGATCATCGGCGAAGGCCAAATGCGTGCCTTGACCGAAGCCGGTGCACTGGACGGTGATCCACTGCTATCGACGGTGCTGTTGTTCGTACTGTTCGGTTTCTTTGCCAAGTTCTGGACCTGGTCGGGGCAGACGCTGGGGATGCAGGTGTGGGGCATCCGCGTGCAAAACGCCGACGGCTCATCCATCAGCCTGTGGCAGGCTCTGTTGCGCTTTGTGGTGTCGATCGCGTCCTGGCTATGCCTCGGGCTGGGGTTCTTCTGGTCGCTGTTCGACAAGCAGAAGCGCAGCTGGCATGACATCTACTCCAATACCCAGCTCGTGCGGACTCCAAAGAAACAAAAGTAGCGCCCATAAAAAAGATCGCAGCCTTCGGCAGCTCCTACAAGGTTCTATATAGACCTGTAGGAGCTGCCGAAGGCTGCGATCTTTTGATCTTGCCTTTCGATCCTTCCCTTAAGCGTTGCCGGCCAACTTCATCCGCGCCGCCTGCGTGAAATCAAGCATCCGCTTCAACGGCCGCACCGCCTGCGGAATCAACGCCGGATCAACGAAGATCTCGTTGGTGCCCTCACGCAAGCTCTTCAGCGTGCGCTCAAGCGTGTTCATCGCCATCCACGGGCAATGTGCGCAACTGCGGCAGGCTGCGCCGTTACCGGCCGTTGGCGCTTCGATGAAGACCTTGTCCGGGCACAGCTGCTGCATCTTGTAGAAGATGCCACGGTCGGTGGCGACGATCAGGGTCTTGTTCGGCAAACTTTGCGCCGCAGCGATCAGCTGACTGGTGGAACCCACCGCGTCGGCCAAATCGATTACGGCGGTCGGCGACTCCGGGTGCACCAGGATGGCCGCATCCGGGTACAGCGCTTTCATGTCTTCGAGCTGCTTGGCCTTGAACTCTTCATGGACGATGCAGGCACCGTCCCACAGCAGCATGTCGGCACCGGTCTTGCGCTGGATGTAAGTGCCCAGGTGCTTGTCCGGAGCCCAGATGATGGTTTCGCCGTTATCCATCAGGCTTTCGACGATTTCCAGCGCGCAGCTGGACGTCACCACCCAATCCGCCCTGGCTTTGACCGCCGCCGAGGTGTTGGCATACACCACCACCGTACGTTCCGGATGCTGATCGCAGAACGCCGAGAACTCGTCCACCGGGCAACCCAGGTCCAGCGAGCAAGTCGCTTCCAGGGTCGGCATCAGTACACGTTTTTCAGGGTTGAGGATTTTCGCGGTTTCGCCCATGAACTTCACGCCGGCGACTACCACAGTCTTGGCCGGGTGGGCATTGCCGAAGCGGGCCATCTCCAGAGAGTCGGAGACGCAACCACCGGTTTCTTCGGCCAGGGCCTGAATGACCGGATCGCAATAGAAGTGGGCAACCAGCACCGCGTCCTGAGCCTTGAGCTCGGCAGCGATGGCAGTACGGTAATAAGCCTCTTCCTCGGCGGTCAGCGGCTTGGGCTGCTTGGCGTCGAGGTGGGCTTGAACCAGAAGGCGTTCGGAAATCTGCGTCATGTTCGCAAGACCTGCAGGCGCTTTCGCGCGAAAGTCGAGTATACACCCGGCTCCGGACCCTTAAGGGTACCGCCGGGAGAGTGAGTATTCATCAGGCGTGGATAGCGTTGAAGCTGCGCAAGGCTACAGAATATCCCGTGGATGCAAAAGATGATTCTGACCTGCGTCACCCGGACTGAGTGGACCTCAAATCGCAGGCAAAAAAAAACCCGGAAATCCTCACTTACGTGGGCCTTCCAGATTTTTTAAAATGGTGGGTCGTGTGGGATTCGAACCTACGACCAATTGGTTAAAAGCCAACTGCTCTACCAACTGAGCTAACGACCCGCTGTGTGGTGGCGCGTATAATACTGATTTTTAAGGACTATTCAACACCTAATTTGAAATAAATCAAAAATAAGGTGTTGGGTCAGTTACACCGGCCGCCGCGAAGCCTTCCGCACGCAGGCGGCAGCTGTCGCATTTACCGCAGGCACGGCCATTATCGTCTGCCTGATAGCAGGAAACAGTCAGCCCGTAATCGACGCCAAGCTTCACGCCAGCCTGAACGATCTGCGCCTTGCTCAGGTTCTGCAGTGGCGCCTGGATACGGAAGCCCTGCCCTTCTACCCCGGCCTTGGTCGCCAGGTTGGCCATGCGCTCGAAGGCTTCGATGAACTCGGGACGGCAATCCGGGTAACCGGAGTAATCCACCGCGTTAACGCCGATAAAGATGTCACGCGCGCCCAGCACTTCGGCCCAGCCCAGCGCCAGGGACAGAAACACGGTGTTGCGCGCCGGCACGTAAGTCACCGGGATACCTTCACCCGGCGTTTCCGGCACATCGATACTAGTGTCGGTCAACGCCGAGCCGCCGATGCCATTCAGGTTCAGGCCGATCACCTTGTGCTCGACCACACCCAAGTCTTGTGCGACACGTGCAGCGGCGTGCAATTCGGCGTGAGACCGCTGACCGTAATCGAAGCTCATGGTGTAGCAGCGGTAGCCTTCGGCACGGGCCATGGCCACGACTGTCGCGGAGTCGAGGCCGCCGGACAGCAGGATGACGGCACGTTTTTCGACAGTGTTCAGTTGTTCAGTCATTTCAGCGCCCCGGCTCGTCATTCCAAAGATATTTATGCAGCTGCAATTGCAGGCGCACAGGCAGATTGTCCGCCACCACCCAGTCCGCCAGATCACGCGCATTCAGGTCATGGTGACTCGGCGAGAACAGGACTTCGTCGGCACGCTGGTCCAGACCGTACTGAATCAGCTTGGACACGGCCCAGTCGTAGTCTTCCCGCGAGCAGATGACAAACTTTACCTGATCGTTAGGCGTGAGCAGCTCAATGTTCTCGTAGCGGTTGCGATGCGCTTCTTTCGAACCCGGGGTTTTCAGGTCGACGACGCGACTGACCCGCGGATCGACCGCCGAGATATCCAGCGCGCCACTGGTTTCCAGCGACACTTCGTAGCCGGCGTCACACAACTGCTTGAGCAAGGGAATGGCATTCGGTTGCGCCAGGGGCTCGCCGCCCGTGACACAAACATAACGCGGGCGAAAACCGGCCACTTGCTCGAGGATGTCATCGAGCGTGCGAATGGTGCCGCCAGTGAACGCGTAGGCGCTGTCGCAGTATTGGCAACGCAATGGGCAACCGGTCAGGCGCACAAAAACAGTGGGCAGCCCGGCAGTCCGCGTTTCACCCTGCAACGAGTAGAAAACTTCGGTGATTCTCAATGTGTCTTGCATAGTCGCCACGGGCGTAACAGCTAAACAGGCTGTCCGCCTCCGTCAGGCACTTCAAGGAACCTCGCCAACGCGCAGATCCCAAAAAGCGTGTTTCATAAAAAGGGCATGAATTCTAACGAAAAAACCCGCGACAAGCGCGGGTTTCTTCAAACCAGTCCAAGCAGACTTACATGCGCTGCAAGTCACGCTGCGCCAACTGAGCGGCGGAAGTGCCCGGATACTGGGACACAACCTGTTGCAGAATGCCTTTGACCCGGTCGGTATGACCGAGGCGGCGTTCTACATCAGCGAGCTTGTACAGCGAATCAGGCACTTTGGGGTGCTTGGGGTACAGCTGCGAAACCTTGGCAAATGCCTGACCTGCGCCTTGCAGATCGCCTTTGGCCAGGTTCACTTCACCCAACCAGTACTGGGCGTTGCCCGCGTATTGGCTGTTCGGGTATTTGCGCAGGAATGCGGCGAAAGCCTGGCTGGCCTTGTCGAAATCCTTGGCCTTGATCAGGTCGAAGGCTGCATCGTAATACAGTTTTTCCTTCGCCGGATCAGCCGGTTCGCCACCCGCGGCAGGCGCTTGTGTGGAAGTGGCAGCGGCTGCCGCTCCCGCACCTGCGCCAGCTGCTGCACCGGGGGCATTCAAATTGCCACCGGTGGAAGAATTATCAGGAGTCGCGGCGGGTGTAACGCCGGTTCCTATGCGCCGATCAAGATCCTGATATCGCTCCAGGTTCTCTTGCTTCATGCGCGCTACATCATTTTGCAGAACTTCGATCACACCCTGTTGGCGTGAGATCTGCTCCTGCATCGATTGCAGTTGGTTGAACAGCTCGCCCTGTGCCGAGACAGGGGCCGAAACCCCTCCCCCGGCATAGGCGCCGTTCGTACCGTAACCCGCAGGCGGATAACTACTCCCGCTATTGTTATAGCCGGAGTTGTCCTCGACCACAGGAACCGCAGCCCACACCGCAAGCGGTGCGAGGCTGAGAGCCAAAACAGTTACAGCACGACGGCACGTTCGCATGACGAATTACTTACGCAGTTCGACGCGACGGTTTTGAGCCCAGGACTGCTCGTCGTTGCCGGTAGCAACTGGACGCTCTTCGCCGTAGGAAACCAGTTCCAGCTGAGCTGGGGAAACACCTTGCAGTACCAGGTAACGCTGAACGGCTTTCGCACGACGCTCGCCCAGTGCCATGTTGTACTCACGAGTACCACGTTCGTCGGTGTTGCCTTCCAGAACAACGCGAGCGCCGTTTGCTTTCAGGTCTTTGGCGTGAACGTCCAGAGCGCGCATGGCTTCTGGCTTCAGGTCCGAGCTGTCGTATTCGAAGTAGAAGGTGGTGATTGCGCGCAGAGCAGCTTCTTCGCTCAGGGAGCCGTCAACAGCACCAGTGTTAGCGCCGTAACCAGCGTTTGGATCAACAGCGCCTTCACCGGCGTTGTCGCCGCCTTTGGACGAGCAACCTACAGCTACAGCCATGGCCAGAGCCAGCGCAGCAAATTTACCAAACTTCAGCATTTCCATCGTGAAACTCCTAATGAACCCCAGTGTGTTAAGTACAACGTGTAGCGCCGCGTCAGTTCAGGTAAGGGGACCAGGACGGTTCTCTGACTTCGCCTTGTGCGGTAGGAAGCGGGAGCCTCACGCGTCCATTAATGGACACGAGCATCAAGACTCCCCGGCCCTGCTGGCGGGTGGCGTAGATTACCATGGTGCCGTTGGGCGCAACAGTAGGCGACTCGTCCAGAGTGCTATCAGTGAGGATCTTTACACTACCTCGCTGCAAATCCTGGGCCGCCACCTTGAAATTGGTGAAGCCTTCCTGACGATGGATCATCACCAGGGTCTTTTCATCGGCCGACAGTTTAGGGTTGGCGTTGTAGTTACCGATGAAGGTCACACGCTCCGCACCACCACCGCTTGCGCTGGTTTTGTAGATCTGTGGCTTGCCGCCACGGTCGGAGGTGAAGTAGATGGTCGAACCATCTTTACCCCAGAACGGTTCGGTGTTGATGCCTTGACCGTTGGTGACGCGACTGATCTGACGCGAACCCAGGTTCATCACATAAATGTCCGGGTTGCCGTCTTTCGACAATACGAACGCCAGACGCTGACCATCCGGCGACCATGCTGGCGCACCATTCAGGCCTTCGAAGTTGGTGATCTGCTCACGGCGACCGGTGTCGATGTTCTGCATGAAAATGCGCGGACGCTTCTGCTCGAACGAGACATAGGCAATGCGTTTGCCATCCGGTGCAAAACGCGGCGACAGGATCGGCTCGCGCGATTGCAGCAGTGTCACGGCACGGGCACCGTCATAGTCCGAACGTTGCAACGTGTAGCGAGTGTTCTTCTCGGAGAACCGCTCGGCCGTCACGTACAGCAGACGAGTCGAGAACGCACCTTTGATACCGGTGAGTTTCTCGAACGACTGGTCGGAGATGTAATGCGCCATGTCACGCAGTTGATCGACGCTGCCCGACACGCTACCAGTCAGCACTTGCTGCTCGGTGGCGACGTTGAACAGTGCGTATTGAACCTGCAGGCGACCGCCCGCTGGAACAATGCTGCCGACCATGACGTACTGGGCACCCAGCGCCTTGAAGTCACGGAAGATGATTTCGCTGGCCTGGCTTGGCTGGCTGATCATGTTCTGTTTTGGAATCGGCGAGTAGTAACCCGAGTTGCGCAGGTCGTTACCGATGATTTCGGCCATGTCGTCCGGCAGCACGCTGCCGCCCTGGTTGCCAAACGGAACGACTGCGATCGGGGTGGCCCGATCACTGCCGCTGGTGACCAGAATATTTTTTTCATCTGCTGCCGCTATCCCTGCCATGCAGCAGATAACGACAAGCATTCCTCGAAGAAGGTTTCTCACAAGGCTAGATCCTCAGGTGTGAATGTCATCTTGAATGAACGATACGGAGCAAAATCGCTCGGCTTCATTCCCTGCATTTCTGTCAAACGTCCAATGTTCTTGACCGCCGCTACAGCGGAAGCGTCGAACGGACCATCGCCGCTGGACTTGGCCACGCCGACCGAAGTCACCGTACCATCGGGCAACATGCCGATTTGCAACACGACCGTCATGCCTTTGCGTGCCGAAGGTGGACGAGCCCAACCTTCCGCTGCACGAGCACGAATCAGATCATCGAAACTGCCGGCGACTTCGTCGCCCTGCTCATCGGCCAAGGCCTGCTGACGCTCTGGCGTGTCGGAAAGCAAATCAGCCAAGGCCTGAGCCTTTTTGTCTTCGGCGGATTTACGTGCCGCTTCCTGCGATTTTTTCTTCGCAGCATCGGCAGCAGCTTTCTTCTTCGCGTCTTCGGCGACTTTCTTCTTCGCCTCTTCAGCTTCAGATTTCTTCTTGGCGTCTTCGGCGGCTTTCTTCTTCGCGTCTTCGACGATCTTTTTCTTCGCTTCTTCAGCGGCCGCTTTCTTGGCCTCTTCTTCAGCAGCTTTCTTGGCTTCTTCTTCAGATTTCTTCTTGGCTATATCAGCCAATTGTTTCTCTTCGGCCTTTTTGGCTTCGGCGGTCTTCTTGGCTTCATCGGCTTTCTTGGCTTCATCAGCCTTTTTTGCCTCTTCCGCTTTCTTCGTCTCGTCGGCCTTCTTGGATTCTTCGGCTTTTTGAGCCGCATCTTCCTTCTTTTGTTCCGCGGCCTTGATCGCTTCCTGCTCGATCTTTTTCTGTTCCATCTGTTCGACTTCAGTCTGGCGCGCGGCGGATTTCTTCGCCTCACCCGCAATCTTCTGATTGGTCTGGGTGGTCGCCTGACTTTTCGATTTCAGCTGGTACAAGGTCGCCTGGACAATCGGCTTGGCCGGCGGCAGTTCCGGTGTGAAGGCAAAGCTGACGAACAGCATGCCGAACACCAGCACGTGCAAGACAATCGCCCAGACACTGGGCCAGAAGTAGCTTTCCGAGGCGGACGGCTCTCGCATTTGCTGCATCAGGGTGCCTCGGTAATCAAGCCAACATTACCGACCCCGGCTTTCTGCAACCCGCCCATCGCGCCCATGACGGAGCCGTAATCGACAGTCTTGTCGCCGCGAATGAATACTTGGGTACGCTTGCCGCCTTCAGTACCGGCGCGAATGATCTTGGTCACCGCGTCGGTCATTTGCGGCAAGGTCATGGCCTTGTCCTGCTGCTTATCAGTGTCGACTTCGCTGCCAAGGTTCCAGTAGTAGGTCTTGTCAGACTTGATCGAAATGGTCAGGACCTGAGTGTTGTTGTCCTGCGGCAAGGCTTCGCTGGAAACCTTGGGCAGATCAACTTTCACGCCCTGATTGAGCATCGGCGCGGTCACCATGAAGATGACCAGCAGTACCAGCATCACGTCGATGTAAGGCACCACGTTCATCTCGGCAACCGGCTTGCGCTTTTTGCGAGCTCGAGCGATTAAAGCCATTGGAAATTACCTGCTTATTCTTCGCTGGTGTGCACTTTGCGGTGCAGGATCGCCTGGAATTCATCGGCGAAGGTGTAGTAACGGCCCAGCAGGGTTTCGCTGCGAGCAGCAAAACGGTTGTAAGCGATAACGGCCGGGATGGCGGCGAACAGACCGATCGCGGTAGCGATCAGTGCTTCGGCGATACCTGGGGCCACAGTGGCCAGGGTCGCTTGCTGGGCAGTTGCCAGACCACGGAAGGAGTTCATGATGCCCCAGACCGTACCGAACAGACCGATGTACGGGCTGACGGAACCGACGGTGGCGAGAAACGGCAGGCTCTGCTCGAGTTTTTCTTCCTCGCGGGAGATGGCCACGCGCATGGCACGGGCCACGCCTTCCATGACTGCTTCCGGGTCAACGCCCGACTGCTGACGCAGACGGGAGAATTCCTTGAAACCGGCACGGAAGATTTGCTCCACACCCGAATCCGGATCAGGGTTGCTGCCGGCCTGACGGTAGAGTTTGGACAGGTCGATACCGGACCAGAAGCGCTCTTCAAAGCTCTCCAGGGCACGTCGACCGGCGCGCAGCAAGTTGCTGCGCTGAAAGATCATGATCCATGAGGTCACCGATGCGGCTACCAGGATCAGCATTACCAGTTGCACCACGATACTGGCATTGCTGACCAGGCTCCACATGGAGGAATGGTCGACGACGTTAGCTTCCACGCTTTATCTCCTGCTTTGAGTGTGTACCCGCGCCGCTCACGTCGGCAAAGGCCGCACGTAGAGCTTCGGGAATGGCCCGGGGTTTCAAACTGTTGGTGCGCACACAGGCCACCAGAAACTGCCCTTCGCAGAGCAGCACATTATCCGCAGCCCGCCTGACCTGCTGTTTGAAGCGCAGGCTGACCCGGTTCAATTCAATTACTTCAGCGCTTACCAGCAGTTCGTCGTCCAGTCGCGCCGGCGCGTGGTAACGCGCTTCGCTGGAATGCACGACGAACAACAGGTCCTCCCCTGCCAGCGCCGACTGGGCAAAGCCCAGCTCCCGGAGCCGCTCGGTTCGAGCCCGTTCCATAAACTTGAGGTAATTGACGTAATACACGATGCCGCCCGCATCGGTGTCCTCGTAATAAACGCGACAACGATGTGCGAACGGCTCAAGCCCGTTTTGCGCGCGCATACTCTAGTGCTTACTCCTCAGGTTGCCAATCCGGCCAGGCAACTGTTTTTCATTGATTCGCGGCTTTGCGGCGAAAGTACGGTCCTGGGACAGCACAAACCCCGAATAAATCAGCGCGCAAAGGTTACTAATCGTCCACGGCATCGAGGAACTCGTCTACCACGGGCATCTCGCCTAATCGTGACGGGATGTTTAAACCGAAGTGCAGGTACGCATGTCGAGTGACCACCCGCCCCCGCGGAGTGCGCATGATATAGCCCTGCTGGATCAAATACGGCTCCAGCACGTCTTCAATGGTGTGACGCTCTTCGCTGATCGCCGCCGCCAGACTGTCCACCCCCACCGGCCCACCGTCGAACTTCTCGATCATGGTCAGCAGCAGGCGTCGATCCTGGTGATCGAAGCCACGCTCGTCGACATCCAGCAGGTTCAGCGCCAGGTCGGCGATCGGCTTGGTGATGTGGCCTTTGGCGCGAACCTCGGCGAAATCCCTCACTCGGCGCAGCAAGCGGTTGGCGATCCGTGGCGTGCCACGGGCACGGCGGGCGATTTCGAAGGCACCTTCCGGGTCCAGCGGCAAACCGAGAATGTTCGCCGAACGGCTGACAATCGTTGCCAGGTCGGCGGTGTTGTAGAACTCCAGACGCTGAACGATCCCGAAACGGTCGCGCAATGGATTGGTCAGCATGCCGGCACGAGTGGTTGCGCCGACCAGGGTGAACGGCGGCAGATCGAGTTTGATCGAGCGCGCGGCCGGCCCTTCGCCGATCATGATGTCGAGCTGGAAGTCTTCCATCGCCGGGTACAGCACTTCTTCGACGATCGGCGACAGCCGATGGATCTCGTCGATGAACAGCACGTCATGGGGTTCAAGGTTGGTCAGCAACGCTGCCAAATCACCCGGACGCTCAAGAACGGGCCCCGAGGTGCTTTTGATCGACACGCCCATTTCCTGGGCAATGATGTTGGCCAGGGTGGTTTTACCCAGTCCCGGCGGGCCGAAAATAAGCGTGTGGTCCAGGGATTCATTGCGCCCACGCGCGGCCTGGATGAACAACTCCATTTGCTCGCGAACGGTTGGCTGGCCAATGTACTCGGCCAGGCTGACGGGACGAATCGCCCGGTCCTGGACTTCCTCGCGGTCACGGGGACCACCCGTGGCAGCGATCAGACGATCAGCTTCAATCACTTAGATCATTCCCTTCAGGGCGCGACGAATCATGTCTTCACTGCTCAAACCCTTCTCCTTGATCGCGGAAATCGCCTTGCTGGCTTCCTGCGGCTTGTAGCCCAGGGAAATCAGCGCGCTGACCGCGTCATTTTCGGCGGTGGCGACTGGAGGCACATCTGGCCCACCCGGCTGGTTTGGCACCAACGCGAACATCGCCGGCACGGTTTCCCAGGCCTTGAAGCGATCCTTGAGTTCCACCAGCAAACGCTCGGCCGTCTTTTTGCCCACGCCAGGCACCTTGGTCAGCGCCGAAGTGTCCTGGGATTGCACGCAACGAACCAGCTCGTCGACCTCCAGGCTCGACATCAAGGCCAGCGCCAGTTTCGGCCCCACACCATTGAGACGGATCAGCTCGCGAAAAAAGTCTCGCTCGCGCTTGCCAAAGAAGCCATAGAGTAACTGCGCGTCTTCGCGTACGACCAAATGGGTGTGCAAGGTCAGCGGTTCACCGACCGACGGCAAACGATAAAGCGTGGTCATGGGCACTTCCAGCTCATACCCCAGACCGTTTACATCCAGAATCAGGTGCGGCGGCTGTTTCTCAGCCAAAGTGCCGCGCAAGCGTCCAATCACGTTTCAGATCCTTGAGTCTTGGCCAGATCAGTGCTGGCGACTGACAGAACAAGGGTTTTGCACCGACAACACAGGCGCAAAACCCTCATTCCATAAAAAATGATTGCTGATGCTATCAGAGACGCAGGCGCCCGCCACGACTGCGTGCTGTGCCCAGACCATGAGGCAACAGGCTGGACCGGGTGTGAGCGTGGCAAATCGCGATGGCCAGGGCATCCGAGGCATCGATTTGCGGCTTGCTGGTCAATTTCAGCATGTGCATGACCATCATCTGCACCTGCTCCTTATTCGCCGCGCCGGTGCCGGTCACCGCCTGTTTGACTTGGGTCGCGGTGTATTCGGCGATTTCCAGGCTTTCCTCGGCACCGGCCACGATGGCAGCGCCGCGGGCCTGACCGAGCTTGAGGGCGGAGTCGGCATTGCGGGCCATGAAGACTTTTTCGATGCCCATGGTCACCGGGCCGTAGGTCTGGATCACTTCGCGCACGCCCCGGTAGACGATTTGCAGGCGCTCGTGCAGCTCGCCGGAGCCCGTGCGAATGCAGCCCGACGCCACGTACACGCAGCCACGCCCGGTATCACGTACCACGCCATAACCGGTGATACGCGAACCGGGGTCGATACCAAGAATTAAAGTCATAACGCCTGCAGAAAGAGATCGCGGTGGCTTGAGGATAACTGTGTAGGAGCTGCCGAAGGCTGCGATCTTTTGATTTTCGATCTTAAAGTCAAAAGATCGCAGGCTTCGCCAGCTCCTACAGGGGCCAAGGGAAGGCTGCGATCTTTATCAATGCATCAACCGAGCTGTGCGGCCACCGACTCCGGGATGTCTGCGTTGGAATACACGTTTTGCACGTCATCCAGGTCTTCGAGCATGTCGATCAGCTTCAGAATCTTCTCGGCGCCTTCCAGGTCCAGCTCGGCACTGGTGGTCGGCAGCATGACGATTTCCGCGTCATCGCCCTTGAAGCCTGCATCCTCCAAAGCGTTGCGCACGGAATAGAAGCCGGCGAACGAGGTGAACACGTCGATTGAACCGTCTTCGTGGGTCACCACGTCATCGGCGTCGGCCTCCATGGCCGCTTCCATCAGCGCATCCTCATCCACGCCTGGCGCGAAGGAAATCTGCCCCTTGCGCTCGAACAGGTAGGCCACCGAACCATCGGTGCCGAGGTTGCCGCCACACTTGCTGAACGCATGGCGAACAGCCGCTGCAGTACGGTTGCGGTTGTCGGTCATGCATTCGACCATCACCGCCACACCGCCCGGACCGTAACCTTCATAGGTCAGTTCGACCATGTCGTCGGTATCGGCAGCACCGGCACCGCGGGCCACTGCGCGATCGATGATGTCGCGACTCATGTTCGCACCCAGCGCTTTATCCAGCGCCAGACGCAAGCGCGGGTTGGAGCCTGGATCACCGCCGCCCTGACGAGCAGCAACCGTCAGTTCACGAATCCACTTGGTGAAAATCTTGCCCTTCTTGGCATCCTGACGTTCTTTGCGGTGCTTGATGTTCGCCCACTTGGAATGACCCGCCATAACTCGCTCCGAATTATCTTTGAAACATTGCCCGCCACGCCATGATGCGCCGGCCAGCAAATAAAAATCTCGACCATTGTATAAAGAAAGGGCGCATCCGAAGATGCGCCCTTCTGGCCAGCCTTACTCAGCTTTAGGCGTTTCGCGCAGACGAATGTGCAGTTCGCGCAATGCCTTGGCATCCACCAGCCCCGGTGCCTGAGTCATGACGCAGGCAGCGCTCTGGGTTTTCGGGAAGGCGATCACTTCACGGATCGACTGGGCGCCGGTCATCAGCATCACCAGACGGTCCAGACCGAAGGCCAGACCACCGTGCGGCGGCGCGCCATATTTCAGGGCGTCGAGCAGGAAGCCGAACTTCTCTTCCTGTTCCGCTTCGCTGATACCCAGCAGGCGGAACACCGACTGTTGCATTTCCTTGCGGTGGATACGGATCGAACCGCCACCCAGTTCGGTGCCGTTCAGGACCATGTCGTAGGCACGGGACAGCGCGGTTGCCGGGTTGGCTTCCAGTTCTTGCGGCGTGCACTTCGGCGCGGTGAACGGGTGGTGCAACGCGGTGAAGCTGCCGTCGTCGTTCTCTTCGAACATCGGGAAGTCGACGACCCACATCGGTGCCCACTCGCAGGTCAGCAGGTTCAGATCGTGACCAACCTTGATCCGCAGCGCGCCCAAGGCTTCGCTGACGATCTTCGATTTATCAGCGCCGAAGAACACGATATCGCCATCAACTGCACCGACGCGATCGAGGATCACGTTGAGGTTAGCCTCAGGGATGTTCTTGACGATTGGCGATTGCAGACCTTCAACGCCTTTGGCGCGCTCGTTGACCTTGATGTACGCCAGGCCCTTGGCACCGTAGATGCCGACGAACTTGGTGTAGTCGTCGATCTTGCTGCGCGGCATGCTTGCCGCGCCTGGAACGCGCAGAGCGGCAACGCGGCATTTCGGGTCGTTGGCAGGGCCGCTGAACACCTTGAAGTCGACTTCTTTCAGTTGATCGGCAACGTCAACCAGTTCCAGCGGGTTACGCAGGTCCGGCTTGTCGGAACCGTAACGACGCATGGCCTCTTCGAAGGTCATGTGCGGGAAGTCGCCGAATTCCAGGTCCAGCACTTCCTTGAACAGGTTGCGGATCATTTGTTCGGTGATACCCATGATCTCTTTTTCATCGAGGAAGCTGGTCTCGATGTCGATCTGGGTGAATTCCGGCTGACGGTCGGCGCGCAGATCTTCGTCGCGGAAGCACTTGGCGATCTGGTAGTAACGGTCGAAGCCGGCGACCATCAGCAGCTGCTTGAACAGCTGTGGCGATTGCGGCAGGGCGAAGAAGCTACCGGCGTGAGTACGGCTCGGCACCAGGTAGTCGCGAGCGCCTTCTGGCGTGGCGCGGGTCAGAATCGGCGTCTCGACATCGAGGAAGCCGTTCTCGTCCAGGAAGCGACGGATGCTGGTGGTCATGCGCGAACGCAGACGCAGCTTCTCGAGCATTTCCGGGCGACGCAGGTCGAGGAAGCGATAACGCAGGCGGGTTTCTTCGCCGACGTCGGAGAACTCGTTGAGCGGGAACGGCGGGGTTTCCGCTTCGTTCAATACTTCCAGCTCGTAGCCCAGCACTTCGATCATACCCGACGCCATGTTGGCGTTGGTGGCACCGGCCGGACGCAGGCGCACCTTGCCGGTGATCTTGACCACGTATTCGCTGCGCACGCGATCGGCGGCGGCGAAGGATTCAGCGCGGTCCGGGTCGAACACCACCTGGGCCAGACCGTCACGATCACGGATATCGAGGAAAATCACCCCACCGTGGTCACGGCGACGGTGAACCCATCCGCAAAGGGTAATTTCCTGGCCTTCCAGGCTTTCGTTCAGTTGGCCGCAATAATGGCTGCGCATCATGGTAGTGGTTTCACTTCTCGTAATTCGAAATTCGGTTGGAGGTCTTGCCGCACCCCCACACTTAAATAAGGTGCCGGATGATGCAAGAGCTCGCGCGTGTCATTCAGCCCGGGTGCTAGACCCTAGTCAGCTTTGTCGCCACCGGCCAGATTCTTCTTGGAACCGGTCTTGAAGTCGGTTTCGTACCAGCCGGTGCCGCTGAGGCGGAAGCCCGGCATGGACAGCATCTTTTTAAGCTCTGGCGCCTGGCAGGCAGGGCAGTCGACCAGCGGTGCTGCGCTGATCTTTTGAATGGCTTCCAACTGATGACCACAGGAAGCACATTGATAGTCGTACATCGGCATGGGGGTTGTCTCGGCGATCAGATTGCTACCGCGCATGCTGGGCTTTGCGGCAAAGGGCGGGATTATATCCATTAAATGCAGCCTGTGCAGCCGTAAGACTGCACAGACCGACACTCGACCCGATCAACCGCCATCGTCAAGCCATGATGGGGCAACTTCCTTCCTTCAGGCTGTGCACGACGCAGACAACCCGCACCAGCCCGGTGAAGTTCTTCACCCCGCCGTGACGCAGATGCACTTCGCGATCCACGTGGGACAACAGCGCACTGACCGAGCAGCAATTGACCTTGGCCATATCACCCAAAATATCCCAATAGACCTGTTCAAGCCGCAAACAGGTCGCAAAGCCATTCAAACGCACTGACCGGGATAATGGCTGGGCCAGGCCCATATCGAATTCGCTGACAAATGAATCAATCCTCACATCCTTGAGTGGACTGACCCTCCCCTCGCTTCGCCTGTCTTGATAAACCATAGCGTTGACACTCCTTTGCCATCCTTGCTGCTTATAAGAGTCATATTCCGTTTCCTTATAAAAGCGCAGGCGCACAGGGATATCTAGATGACTTTATGACCATCGACGTAGGATAAGCCAACAACTGAGGGGAGATCATGGAGCTCGTCCTAGACCGGACGATTTCCTACGAAAACTGACGCAATGTCTTTCAGCGAAACGGCAAAAAGCCGCGCGAAACACAGCCGGCAAATAATACTCAGCAAGCGTCATGCACACAGCGGCCAGCGGGAGTACCGCTGGACTGCCTGATTTGAGTAGCTGCGGGCTTTGCTGTTAAATAGGCAGTGTGTCGCTACCGCCTATTTTCCGGGGGCTGCGCATAGGCTGATAGCGGGAACGTGTCCAACGCCTCTTATTGTTCCGAAGCGAACCGTGCTCCATCAGCTCTTCCTTGTGATCCGTCTTAACGTGAGTTAATCAAAATGTTGAAAATCGTCCACCTGCTAATGGGCGCAGCAGCCTTGCTGCTGTCCTTCATCCCTAGCCTGCGATCCGAAGCGCTACCTTACCTGCAACAACCCGATGCGCTGTACCTGGCCTTTTTCGGCCTGCTCAACCTCACCCTTGCACCTGTTATCCCTTACTGGAACAAAGGCCCGCGTCATCAACTGCAAAACCTGGTCAGCGCCTTGCTGGTTCTGGCTGTGGTATTGCAAACACTGACATTGTTCGCCCCGATGCCTGTCATCGCCGGTCAACCTGCCGTTCTGTTCAGTCTGGTCGTTGCCCTGATCGCCATTCTTTTGCACCTGGCTGTCAGCTTCTACAAATCTTCACCGGCCGCCGCCTCGCCAAGCTATGACATGAGCAACCGCGATACCGGCACCGTCAAGTGGTTCAATACCTCCAAAGGCTTCGGCTTTATTTCCCGTGATTCCGGCGATGATATTTTCGTGCACTTCCGGGCAATTCGCGGTGAAGGCCACCGTGTTCTGGTCGAAGGCCAGCGCGTGGAGTTCTCTGTCATGAACCGTGACAAAGGCCTGCAAGCCGAAGATGTGATCGCCGCCCTGCCGCGTCGCTGATTCCAAGGCTAAAAAAAACCGCGAACAGCCCAGGCTGTTCGCGGTTTTTTTATGGCCTGCTCTTCACTAATGTGGCTCAGTAATGCGGCGGTGGCGCCTCTTCTTCGAAGGACTCGAACTGACCGGCCATTTCCTCTTGCCGCTTGAGCAATGCGGCCATTTGCAGTTGCAGGCGCTCCACTGCGCGTTGCTGCGTCGCCAGCACATCACTCAATGCCTGGATGGTGTCATCCTGGAACGCCAACTGGCTTTCCAGATCGGTAACGCGTTCTTCCAGGCTCATGTTTTAGCCCTCCAGAAACGTGAAGTCATCGGTCAACACCAGACGCAGCCGTTCGCGAATTGTCGCGATCTGCTCTGGACTGTAGGGTTTGGCCGGCTGCTTGCCCCAGACCGGAGCTGGCCAGGCGGCGTCCTCACGCTTGCGCACAATCACATGCATGTGCAACTGGCTGACGACATTACCCAGGGCCGCAACGTTCAACTTGTCCGCATCGAACGAGTCCTTGAGCATTTCCGCCAGTGCGGTGGTTTCCTGCCACAGCTGCTGTTGATCTGCGACATCTAATTGAAATATCTCACTGATATCCTCGCGGCGGGGCACGAGGATGAACCACGGGTAGTTCGAATCATTGGACAACAGCAACCGACAGAGCGGGAAATCGCCGATAGGCAACGTGTCTTGTTGAAGTCGTGGATCTAAAGCGAACACAGCGCACACTCCCCTCTGGTGATCTTTTTTCAGCTTAGCGCCCCATTGCGAATGACGGCGCACCAAGCGACAGGACGGCAGCATACCTGCGAACGCCACACGCTTCACGACGAACTGCCACCTGCTGTGGCCTACGGGCGCCCCGACATGAGCCATTTTGATCCGGTATGCACCATGACAGAACCAGCCGCCGCACAAAAAATGCCGAAATGACCGATAAACGACGGGCCGTTCGAATCCACGACAAAGCGACACTGTGTGAATTCGGTACAACAATTGAAATTTTTTGCACCAAAACCGCACAACGCGTCTACGCTCAGTGCGTCAGCATCCGCTAACTACTCACTGGCGGGGTGAACCGGTAACGTTTTTGGTTGTCGCCCCCACTGGATCGATGTGGTAAACACGATGCGAAGCATGGCGTCAAGCTCAGGTAAAACGAGCTTGAACCCCCCGGTTTTATGAGGTTTTTACAGCAACAGGCAGGCCTTTGGAAAAAAACAGCAACAGAATTCCGATTTGTGCACGCTTGTTGCATTCACACCCGTATCGTCTATAAGCGCTCCGCTGGAAGTGGAAGCCTTAAGACCAATAAAAACAGCGGCAGGGTTGCCCGATGGAGATTCAAGTGCAGGACAAGGGACTCTTTTTTACCGACGCTCAAGCCATGGAAAACAACGTTGAAGTTGTCAGTCCGATTGCGTCGGGATTGTGAATTTGCGACATCTACCCAGCCATTTGCGACAGGGTCGTAAAGAAGCTGAAAGGTTAGATGCGCAAGTATCGCCAACATGGTCGGCGTGATATAAGTTTGCGCCGACACAAAAAGAAAGAGCCGCCCGGATAATAAAACAGGCGGGACGGCAGTACTCTTCTAAAAACCAAAGGAGCAAATCACGATGCGCGTGATGAAGTGGAGCATGATCGCACTGGCAGTTGCAGCAGCAGCCAGTACTCAATTGGCTACGGCCGCACCTTTCGTAAGTGACCAGGCTGAAGCCAAAGGTTTTGTTGAAGACGCCAAGTTCGACTTGCTGCTTCGCAACTATTACTTCAACCGTGACCGCAGAGACGGCGCAAACGACCAGAAAGACTGGACACAGGGCATCTGGGGCAATTTCAGCTCCGGTTATACTCAAGGTACCGTAGGTGTCGGCGTTGATGCATTCGGTTATCTGGGTATCAAACTGGACGGTGGCGACGGCACAACTGGCTCGGGTAACCTGAGCCGCGACTCCCAAGGCCGCAACCACGACGACTTCGGCAAAGCCGGTGCCGCCGTTAAAGTTCGCATCTCCAAAACTGAACTGAAGTTCGGTGAGATGCAGCCAAGCACCTCTCCAGTATTCGCTATCGGCGGTTCTCGTCTGGTGCCTCAAACCGCTACCGGTTTCCAACTGCAGAGCAGCGAAATCAAGAACCTGGACCTGGAAGGCGGTCACTTCTACTCGGCCTCCAGCCAGGATGAGATGAACAGCGATGGCGAACTGTGGGCGAACTACGCCGGCGTTACCGCTAAAACCGCAGACTATGCTGGCGGCAAGTACGGGTTCACCGACAACCTCAGCGCATCGTTTTACGGCGCCCAGCTGGAAGACATCTGGAACCAGTACTACGCCAACCTGAACTACACCATCCCAATGGGTAGCGATCAGTCGATTAACCTGGACGGTAACATCTACAACACCAAAGATACCGGTTCCGCCAAAGCAGGCGAGATCAGCAACACCACGTTCTCGCTGGCTGCTGCTTACTCGTTCCTGAAAGCACACACCGTTACCGTGGCCTTCCAGAAAGTTAACGGCGACGTCCCGTTCGACTACATCGGCGTGGGTGACAACAACCGTGGCGGCGACTCGATCTTCCTCGCCAACTCCATCCAGTACTCTGACTTCAACGGTCCTAACGAGAAGTCTGCTCAGGTCCGTTATGACCTGAAAATGGCTGAGTACGGCGTTCCAGGTCTGAGCTTCATGACCCGTTACGTAAAAGGTTGGGACATCGACGGCACCAACACTCCAACAGGCAGTGCTTACGCCGGCCTGTACGGTGAAGATGGCAAGCACAATGAAACCAACCTGGAAGCCAAGTACGTTGTTCAGACTGGCCCGGCAAAAGATCTTTCCTTCCGCGTTCGTCAAGCATGGCACTTCGCTAATGGCGACCAGGGCGAAGGCGATATCAAAGAGTTCCGTCTGATCGTCGACTACCCGCTGTCGATTTTGTAATTGCCGTTAGCTACTTCGCGGTAATCAAAAAAGGCCCATCTTCGGATGGGCCTTTTTTATTGGCTACAGCATTGTGTTTAACGGTTCAGCTCTTGCAGAACAAGTCTGACCGAAAGGTCAAACATGAATCGAAAGACCGATCATTACACCGTTGCCGATTCCTGCATCACTCGAATAACCCGCTGCGGAAATGGAATATCAATACCGGCAGTCTTCAACCGATCGCGCGATTGCTCGTTAAACATGAACATCACATTCCAGTAGTCAGCGGTCTTCACCCACACTCGCAGGGAAACAGTGATCGAACTATCACCCAGCATGGAAATCACCGCTTCCGGTGCTGGATCAGCCAATACTCGCGGGTCCTTGGCCAGTTCCAGTAACACTTCACGGGCCTTTTGCAAGTCCGCCTCGTAAGCCACACCGACATCAAACACGACCTTGCGGGTCGGTTGACGGTTGGTGTTGGTGATGATGCCATTCGACAGATTACCGTTAGGCACGATGATGGTTTTGTTATCGCCGGTGCGCAGTACGGTGTGAAAGATCTGGATGCTGTCGACCGTACCGGCAACACCTTGAGCTTCGATCCAGTCACCGATGCGGAACGGGCGGAACAACAGAATCAGCACGCCGCCAGCGAAGTTCGCCAGGCTGCCCTGCAACGCCAGACCGATCGCCAGGCCAGCAGCACCGATCGCGGCGACGAACGAGGTGGTTTCCACGCCGATCATCGACGCTACGCTGACGATCAGCAGAACCTTGAGAATGATGTTCGCCAGGCTGCTGATGAAACCTTGCAGCGCCAGGTCGGCATTACGCAACGCCAGCAGGCCGCCGAGTTTTTGCGTCACCTTGTTGATCAGCCACCAACCGATGGCCAGGGTAATCACCGCCAACAGCACGCGACTACCGTATTCCATGATCATCGGAATCCAGGCTTGGGATGCCTTGACCAGATTGTCCACTTCAGTATTCAAATCCATCTACTTTCTCCTGATTTCCGGCCATCCGGCACGCGAAAAATAAGCGGCAGAAAGACCAAACCCGTGAGGGCTCAATCGTTTCTGCCTTTGCTTGGGCCTCGGACGTCGAAAACGCCAAGAGGTTCCGCCTGTAAAATCAGTCGCGGAAGTTGTTGAACTGCAGTGGCATGTCGAACGTCTTGGCGCGCAGGGCTGCAATCGCTTCCTGCAAATCGTCACGCTTCTTGCCGGTAATGCGCACTTGCTCGCCCTGAATGGCGGCCTGGACCTTGAGCTTGGCGTCTTTGACGTGAGCGACGATTTTCTTCGCCAGCTCTTTGTCGATGCCTTCCTTGAGGACCGCTTCCTGCTTCATCAACTTGCCCGACGCGTAGGCATCCTTGACTTCAAGGCACTGCACGTCGATCTTGCGCTTGACCAGAGCCAGCTTGAGGATCTCGATCATCGCTTCGAGCTGGAAATCGGCTTCTGCGGTCAGGTTGACGGTCAGGTCCTTTTCCTTGAACTCGAAGGTGCCTTTGCCTTTCAGGTCATAACGACGATCGAGTTCCTTGACGGCGTTCTCGACCGCGTTGGTGACTTCGTGTTTGTCCAGTTCGGATACCACGTCGAACGACGGCATGTAATCTCTCCAATAAAAAGGCACGCTCGATAACGATGGAGCGCGCTTGGCTTGCGGTTAAAATCGGGCTCATTATAACGGGTCTTTTCCAACCGATACTGCGAGCCTCACATGCCAGCGTCAAACCGAGCAGAAAGTTGATGTCTACCCCTTGGCATATTCTCGGCGCCGGCAGCCTCGGCACCCTTTGGGCCACACGTCTGGCGCGGGCTGACGTACCGGTCAGGTTGATCGTGCGGGACGCGACACGCTTACAGGCCTATCAGACGGTGGGCGGTTTGACGCTGGTCGAACACGGCGAAGCGCAGCTGTATCCGGTGCCCGGCGAAACAGCCGACAGCGACGGGCCGATCAGTCGTCTGCTGGTGGCCTGTAAAGCCTACGACGCCGTAACAGCCGTGGCCCGCCTCGCCCATCGCCTGACACCCGACGCCGAACTGATCCTGTTGCAGAACGGCCTCGGCAGTCAGGACGCGGTTGCCGCGCAGGTGCCTCAGGCGCGCTGCATCTTCGCCTCCAGTACCGAAGGCGCGTTTCGCGATGGCGACTGGCGTGTGGTGTTCGCCGGTCACGGCTACACCTGGCTGGGCGATGCCGGCCATCCGGTAGCGCCGATCTGGCTGGAGGACTTGAGCGCCGCCGGTATTCCCCATGAGTGGAGCACCGACATCCTCACAAGGCTGTGGCGAAAACTGGCGCTCAATTGTGCGATCAACCCGCTGACCGTACTGCACGAATGCCGCAACGGCGGTTTGCAGCAACATCAATGCGAAGTCGCCACCCTGTGCGCCGAGCTCACCGAACTGCTGGAGCGCTGCGGCCAGCCGGCGGCGGCGGAGAACCTCCGGGAGGAAGTCGAACGAGTGATCAAGGCCACAGCGGCCAATTTCTCCTCGATGTACCAGGACGTCGCGAGTCAGCGCCGCACAGAAATCAGCTACCTGTTGGGCCATGCCTGCAAGGTCGCGTCGCGGCATCAGTTGAACCTGCCCCACCTCAGTCAATTGCAGGAGCGCCTGATTGCTCATCTGCGCAGCCTTGGATTGCCCAGCGACTGAGCAGCGGCTACGCTGGCCACTTGTTCCTTTTCAGCGATGAACCTGATGCCATTGCGCCAGCGCCTTGAAAACCTTCCAGTCGGCCAGAAATTGCTGGCCGCCCTGCTGGTGCTGTTGACCACCGTTTTGCTGGTCGCCAACCTGACCTTTATCAGCGCCGCCTATTACATCTCCCAGGAAAGCATGGCTCCCCAGGCCTTGCAGACCATCGGCCGACTGGTGTCCAACCCAAGCCTGATCTCCGACGCCTTGAAGTCACCGCAAACCGCCCAGCGTCTGCTCAACGAGCTCAACAGCTATACACCGTTGCGTGCAGCAGCGCTCTATGACGGCAAAGGTGTGCTTCTGGCGCAGCTGCAGCAGGGCGACGAGCTCCATCTACCGAAGCATTTCCGGCATCTGGAAGCCTGGCAAGCCACCGAGTTTCGCAGCAATCAAGTGATCACCCTGCCCCGCCCCGGTACCGCGCCGGGGCACTTGCTGCTGGTAGCCAGCAGCGAATTGCCGATGGCATTCTACACCGGGACCCTGACCGCCAGTTTGGGGATTCTGATCTTCAGCGTGCTGTTGTGGCTGGTGATCGCCCGGCAGATCAAACGCCTGATTACCCGGCCGATCCATCAGCTCGAAGAGTTGTCCCGGCAAGTGACCCGGGAAGAGAACTACGCCCTGCGCGCCTCTCGCGGCAACCACGACGAAATCGGCAGCCTCGCCGAAGCGTTCAACACCATGCTCTCGCGCATCGAGGCCCGGGAGCAGCAGCTCAAGCGCGCCCGCGATGATTCCCAGGCCGCTTACGACCAGGCTCAGGGGCTGGCCGAAGAAACCCGTCACACCAACCGCAAGCTGGAACTGGAAGTTCAGGTGCGCAGCAAGATCGAAAAGAAACTCACCGGTTTCCAGAACTACCTCAACAGCATCATCGACTCCATGCCGTCGGCCTTGATCGCCCTCGACGAGCAGCTCTACGTAACCCAGTGGAATCAGGAAGCCAGCGCCCTGTCCGGCACGCGCCTGGACGAAGCCTTGAACCAACCGATCTTCCTCGCCTTCGAACCGCTCAAACCGTTCCTGCCGCAACTCAGGCAAACCGTCGAGCAGCACACGGTGGCGAAGATTGAACGGGTTACCTGGCTCAAGGACGATGAACCCAAGCATTACGCCCTGACGTTCTATCCGTTGATGGGCGGTGCCGGGCGCGGTGTGGTGATCCGGATCGACGACATCACCCAGCGTCTGTCCCTGGAAGAAATGATGGTGCAGTCGGAAAAAATGCTCTCGGTCGGCGGCCTCGCCGCCGGCATGGCCCACGAAATCAATAATCCACTGGGTGCAATCCTGCACAACGTGCAGAACATTCGTCGGCGTCTGTCACCCGATCTGCCGAAAAACCTCGAACAGGCCGAGCAACTGGGCATTGAGCTGGAAACGGTCAACCAGTACTTGAAAGCTCGCGAAGTGCCGCAATTACTCGATGGCATTCAACAGGCCGGCGCCCGGGCAGCGAAAATCGTGACGCACATGCTCAGCTTCAGCCGCCGCAGCACCCGGCAGATGGCGCCTTGCGATTTGCCGGCGCTGATCGATCAAGCGGTGGAGATCGCCGGCAACGACTTCGACCTGGCCATCGGTTTCGACTTCAAGGGGCAGGCGATCATTCGGCAGTTCGATCCGGCACTGGGCCCGGTGCCCGGCACTGCCAACGAACTGGAACAGGTGCTGCTCAACCTGCTGAAAAACGCCGCGCAAGCCATTCACCAGCGCCCGGACGACCGCGAACCGGGGCGGATCATTCTGCGTACAAAACTGAACCCGCCATGGGCGGAAATTCAGGTCGAAGACAACGGCATCGGCATGAGCGAGAACGTGCGCAAACGTACGTTCGAGCCGTTCTTCACCACCAAGGAAATCGGTCAGGGCACCGGCCTTGGGCTTTCGGTCTCGTACTTCATCATCACCAACAACCACAAGGGCCAGATGGAAGTGCAATCGACGCCGGGCCAAGGTACCTGTTTCACCTTGCGCCTGCCGTTGTCAGGCACTCCGGTGGTCTCTCAAGAACTCAATCAGCTGTCGAGGTAACCATGGGCTTTCGCTTGTCGAAGATTTACACCCGCACTGGCGACAAAGGCGAAACCGGGCTCGGCGATGGCCGCCGGGTGCCCAAGGACCATCCGCGCATCGAGGCCATTGGCGAAGTCGATACGCTGAACAGCCAGGTGGGTGTCGCTGTTGGCCGGGTTGGCGGCGCAAAGTGATACGTATCCGGGGTTGAACGAAGTGATCGAGGTGTTGGCGCCCTGCCAGCATCGGTTGTTCGACCTGGGTGGCGAACTGGCGATGCCGGTTTATCAGGCACTGAACACGGCGGAAGTCGAGCGGCTGGAAGCGGCGATCGATGTGTGGAATGAAGAGTTGGGGCCGCTGGAGAATTTCATTCTGCCCGGCGGTTCGGCGTTGATCGCCCAGACTCACGTATGCCGCTGTCTGGCGCGCAGTGCCGAGCGGCGCTGTCAGCAGTTGAATGCGATCGAGCCATTGGCCGGGGTTGGCCTGGCGTACATCAATCGGTTATCGGATTTGTTGTTTGTGGCGGCGAGGTTGATTGCCAAGCGTCAGGGGATTGCCGAGATTTTGTGGCAGCCGGCGGCGAAACCCGGGATTTAATCGGGGCGTCCGAAGACGCCATCGCGAGCAGGCTCGCTCCCACATCGAGGTGTACACAAATCCAATGTGGGAGCGAGCCTGCTCGCGATAAGGCCAGCAGCAACACCGCAGAATCAGGCCTCAGGCCAAAACGCCCGAATCCCCGCCACACCCTGCGCCCCTGCTTCCCAGGCTTTCTGCCGCTCTGCCGGGCCAACCCCTCCCAGCAAAAACACCGGTTTGCTGAAGCCCTCGATCAAAGTCGAAGCCTGCTCCCAACCCAATGGCAGAGCATCCGGATGAGTCTGCGTCGGCTGCACCGGCGACAGGGTCACGAAGTCCACGCCCATTTGCTCGGCCAACGCCAGTTCTTCAGCATTGTGGCAAGACGCTGCCAACCAGCGTGACGCCGGTAGCGGACGCCCGGCCGCCGCGTACTTGCGCAACTGCTGCGATGTGATGTGCCAACCGGCGGACGGGAAGTCCCCCAGCCATTCAAACGGCCCCTTGATCATCAACTGCGCCTTGCCGGCACACAGCCCCGCCGCATCCACCGCCAGATCGCGGTATTGCGGGTCGTAGCCGTTGGGTGCACGCAACTGAATCAGCTTGATGCCGCCAGCGATGGCTTTCTGGATACCGCGCAGCAAGGCCGGGGTTTCCAGGCCCTCCGGGGTGATCAGGTAGTCGCCGGGCAAGCGTGCAGCGGCGACGATCGGCTGGTTGGCGGCCGGAAATTCGTAATCCACCAGTTCCCGCGCGGTCACCCAGGCCAAAGGCTGGCCTTCGGCGCCATGGGGTTCGCCGGTAAACGCCGAGACCTCCCAGACATCCAGCAACACCTGCTTGTCCGGGTAATCGTGGCGGACCTTGATCATCGGTCGCGCTGTGTTGACCACAATGCCTAACTCTTCGTGAAGCTCACGAGCCAGGGCCATCTCGACGGATTCGTCATCCTCGACCTTGCCACCGGGGAACTCCCACAAACCGCCCTGATGCTGAGTGTCGGCACGGCGGGCAATGAGGATCTTGCCGCTGCTATCGCGGATAACCGCGGCTGCTACATGGACTCGTTTCACCGCTCTATTTCCTCCAGACCCGCCTTCCGCCAAGCCTTGAAGGCTGGCCATTGGTAGATGGTTTCGACATAGGCCGCGTCGGCCTCGGGCAGTTTTACCTGATAGGTGCGCAGGCGTACGGCGATCGGTGCAAAAAACGCATCGGCCAGGGTCGCGCCGCCAAACAGGAACGGGCCGGTTTCAGTCGCGGCGGCGCGACATTCAGCCCACAACGCCAGCATGCGCTCGATTTCAGCCTGAACCTCAGGCGGGGTCGGCGACAGTGGCGCATCGTGGCTCAGGTCGAACGGCATGTTGCCGCGCATGGCGAAAAAACCGCTGTGCATCTGCGCACACGCCGAACGCGCCTGGGCACGGGCGGCAGTGTCTTTGGGCCAGAGCCCGGCATCGGGGAATTGTTCGGCCAGGTATTCGGCAATCGCCAGGGAATCGGCGACGGTGCCGTGTTCGGTTTTCAGCAGCGGGACTTTCCCGGTTGGCGAATGCTTGAGCACGCGCTCGCGAGTGTCCGGCTGGTTCAGCTTGATCAGTTCTTCGGTGTAGGACGCGCCGGTCAGGTCAAGGGCCAGTGCGGCGCGCAGGGACCAGGAGGAATGCAGTTTGTCGCCGATGATCAGGTGGAGGCTCATGTTCGGGACCTTTTTATGAAGGAAACAGGCCAGCCTATGCAGCGACTGGCAGACCGTCATCGCGAGCAGGCTCGCTCCCACATTTGATCCTGCCGAACACAAATGTCGTATTCACTGGAGATCTATTGTGGGAGCGAGCCTGCTCGCTCCCATATTTGATCCTGCCGAACACAAATGTTGTATTCACTGGAGATCTATTGTGGGAGCGAGCCTGCTCGCGATTGCAGCGACTCGGTCTAACGAGTGATCAAGTACGGTACTCAGCGTTGATCTTCACGTATTCGTGGGACAGGTCAGTCGTCCAGATGGTTTCGCTGCAATCACCGCGCCCCAGTTCGATGCGGATGGTGATTTCTTCCTGCTGCATCACCGCCGCGCCCTGGGCTTCGGTGTAGGTGGCAGAGCGAGCACCACGGCTGGCGATGCACACGTCGCCGAGGAACACGTCGATCTTGCTCACGTCCAGATTCGGTACGCCGGCACGGCCCACGGCGGCCAGAATGCGGCCCCAGTTCGGGTCGGAGGCGAACAACGCGGTCTTGATCAGCGGCGAGTGGGCCACGGTGTAACCGACGTCCAGGCACTCCTGGTGATTGCCGCCGCCGTTGACTTCCACGGTGACGAACTTGGTCGCGCCTTCGCCGTCGCGCACGATGGCCTGGGCCACGTCCATGCAGACTTCGAACACCGCTTGTTTCAGCAAAGCGAACAGCGGACCGCTCGCTTCGGTGATTTCTGGCAGTGCTGCCTGACCGGTGGCGATCAGCATGCAGCAGTCGTTGGTCGAGGTGTCGCCGTCGATGGTGATGCGGTTGAACGACTTGTTGGCGCCGTCCAGCAGCAGGTTTTGCAGCACATCGCGCGAGACTTTGGCGTCGGTGGCGATGTAGCCGAGCATGGTCGCCATGTTCGGACGAATCATGCCCGCGCCTTTGCTGATGCCGGTGACGGTGACGGTCACGCCGTCATGCTGGAACTGGCGGCTGGCACCCTTTGGCAGGGTGTCGGTGGTCATGATGCCGGTAGCGGCGGCTTCCCAGTTATTCACCGACAAATCGTCGAGGGCGGCTTGCAGCGCGCCTTCGATTTTTTCGACCGGCAACGGCTCGCCGATCACACCGGTGGAATACGGCAGCACCAGGCTTGCATCGACGCCAGTCAGCTCAGCCAGTTTGGCGCACGTGCGCTCGGCGGCTGCCAGGCCAGGTTCACCGGTGCCGGCGTTGGCATTGCCGGTGTTGGTCAGCAGATAACGTACCGGGCCTTGCACGCGTTGTTTGGCCAGGATCACGGGAGCGGCGCAAAAGGCGTTCAGGGTGAACACGCCCGCGACCGTGGAACCTTCGGCACAGCGCATGACCACGACATCTTTGCGCCCCGGGCGCTTGATGCCGGCCGAGGCGATACCGAGTTCAAAACCGGCAACCGGGTGCAACGTTGGCAAAGGACCAAGACCAACAGCCATGAATGCGCTCCTTAATAAATGATGTCTGCACCGCCGTCGGGGCGTCGGTGGTTTAAATGGCAAAACGCCGCGACGGCATAAGCCGGTCGCGGCGCGGGTATTTCAGCGTATGAAACGGGGTTTACTGGATCTGCCCGTGGCAATGCTTGAACTTCTTGCCCGAACCGCAGTAGCACAGCTCGTTACGGCCCAGCTTCTGCTCGTTGCGCACCGGTGCGGTGGCGAGGGCTACATCGACCTCTTCACCCAACACTTCCGGTTGCTCCAGGCCAGGGGCTTCGTCGTGCTGGAACTGCATGCGCGCAGCCAGTGCTTCGGCTTCCTGACGCAGGCGAGCTTCTTCTTCGATCGGATCTTCGCGGCGAACCTGAACGTGCGACAGCACACGGATCGAGTCGCGCTTGATCGAATCCAGCAACTCAGAGAACAAGGTGAACGACTCGCGCTTGTATTCCTGCTTCGGGTTCTTCTGCGCATAACCACGCAAGTGGATGCCGTGACGCAGGTGATCCATGGTCGACAGGTGGTCTTTCCACAAGTCGTCCAGTACGCGCAGCACGATTTGCTTCTCGAAGGTGCGCAGTGCTTCGGCACCGGCCTGGTCTTCTTTCTCGTTGTACGCGGCGATCAGCTCGTTCATCAGCTTTTCGCGCAGGGTCTCTTCGTAGAGGTGATCGTCTTCGTCCAGCCATTGCTGAATCGGCAGCGCTACACCGAAGTCGCTCTGCAACGCCGCTTCCAGACCGGCCACGTCCCACTGCTCTGGCAGCGATTGCGGCGGAATGTGCGCGCTGACGGTTGCGTTGAGCACGTCCTGACGGAAATCGGCGATGGTTTCGCCGATGTTGTCGGCGGCCAACAAACTGTTACGCATGTGATAGATCACTTTACGTTGTTCGTTGTTGACGTCGTCGAACTCGAGCAGTTGTTTACGGATGTCGAAGTTGCGGCCTTCAACCTTGCGCTGAGCCTTCTCGATGGCGTTGGTCACCATGCGGTGCTCGATCGCTTCACCGGACTGCATGCCCAGCGCCTTCATGAAGTTCTTCACCCGGTCAGAGGCGAAGATGCGCATCAGGCTGTCTTCCAGCGACAGGTAGAAGCGGCTGGAACCGGCGTCGCCCTGACGACCGGCACGACCGCGCAACTGGTTGTCGATACGGCGCGATTCGTGACGCTCGGAAGCGATCACCTGCAAACCGCCCGACTCCAGCACTTGCTGGTGACGTTTCTGCCAGTCGGCCTTGATCTGGGCAATCTGCTCAGGGGTCGGGTCTTCCAGCGAAGCGACTTCCACTTCCCAGTTACCGCCCAACAGGATGTCGGTACCACGACCGGCCATGTTGGTGGCGATGGTCAGTGCGCCCGGACGACCGGCCTGAGCAATGATTTCGGCTTCTTTTTCGTGGAACTTGGCGTTCAGAACCTTGTGTTCGATGCCTTCCTTCACGAGCAGGCTGGACATGTGCTCGGACGTTTCGATGGTGGCAGTACCCACCAACACCGGACGGCCCTGAGTCATGCATTCCTTGATGTCGTTGATGATCGCCGCGTATTTCTCTTCGGCGGTCAGGAACACCAGGTCATTGTAGTCTTTACGCGCCAACGGTTTGTTTGGCGGGATGACCATGACCTGCAGGCCATAGATCTGGTGGAATTCGAACGCTTCGGTGTCTGCGGTACCGGTCATGCCGGACAGCTTGTTGTAAAGACGGAAGTAGTTCTGGAACGTGGTCGACGCCAGGGTCTGGCTCTCGGCCTGGATGTTCAGGTGTTCCTTGGCTTCGATGGCCTGGTGCAGGCCTTCGGACAAACGGCGACCCGGCATGGTACGGCCGGTGTGTTCGTCGACCAGTACGACCTGACCGTCCTGCACGATGTATTCGACGTTGCGATTGAACAGTTTGTGCGCACGCAGACCGGCATAAACGTGGGTCAGCAGACCGAGGTTATGCGCCGAATACAGGCTCTCGCCTTCAGCCAGCAGGCCGACGCGGGTGAGCATGTCTTCGATGAACTGGTGACCGGCTTCGTTGAGTTCGACCTGACGGGTCTTCTCGTCCACGGTGTAGTGGCCAGCCTTGGTGACTTCGCCTTCGACTTCTTCGACGTGCAATTCCAGCTGCGGGATCAGTTTGTTGATCTCGATGTACAGCTTGGAGCTGTCCTCGGCCTGACCGGAGATGATCAGCGGGGTACGGGCTTCGTCGATGAGGATGGAGTCGACTTCGTCGATCACGGCAAAATTGAGTTCGCGCTGGAATTTTTCTTCCATGCTGAACGCCATGTTGTCGCGCAGGTAGTCGAAACCGAATTCGTTGTTGGTGCCGTAGGTGATGTCGGCGGCGTAGGCGGCACGCTTCTCTTCCGGCGGCTGGAATGGCGTGACCACGCCGACCGTCATGCCGAGGAATTCATAGAGCGGACGCATCCAGTTGGCGTCACGGCGGGCCAGGTAGTCGTTCACCGTCACAACGTGCACGCCCTTGCCGGACAGTGCGTTGAGGTAAACGCCCAGTGTTGCCACCAGGGTCTTGCCTTCACCGGTACGCATTTCCGCGATCATGCCTTCGTGCAAGGTCATGCCGCCGATCAGCTGGACATCGAAGTGGCGCATACCCATGACGCGCTTACCGGCTTCGCGGGCGACCGCAAAGGCTTCTGGCAGCAGCTTGTCGAGGGTTTCCCCTTTGGCGAGGCGGGCCTTGAACTCGTCTGTCTTGGCACGCAATTGATCGTCCGAAAGGGCCACCATTTGCTCTTCGAAGGCATTGACGAGCTGCACCGTCTTGAGCATGCGTTTGACTTCACGCTCGTTCTTGCTTCCAAAAAGTTTCTTTAACAAAGGCGCAAACATATCGGCAGGATCTTCCACACTAAAGGGATGGAGGGCGGCCCCGTGAGTCGCCCGTGCAGCCCTCATGGCCGCATGCGAACGAGTATTCTACCCGGAAACGATGGTGAGGAAAGTGGCGTTATTCCACGATGCATGCACTGCGCTATGACGGGGCTCACTTAAAATAAGGGCATTTTGCTGAACTTCAACCCATCAAGGGCACAAGTTACTTGTTGATTTAATGGGTAAAGCGCTCGCAAAGCAATGGGTCGGGGGCAGCGGGTGCTTTCTGTTACCATGGCCGCTCTGTTACTTCAGGTGTCTGATCATGGCATTTCGCCCTCTCACGGCCAGAGCACCCGCCGTTCTGCTTCGCGAAGCCAAACCGCTGAAAGCCATTTTTGGCCACGCTCAACGCCTGGGTCATTTACAACGTCTGGTGGAAAGTCAGTTGCAGCCAGCAGCCCGCGAGCATTGCCATGTGGCGTCGTGGCGCGAAGGCAGTTTATTGCTGATTGTCACCGACGGCCATTGGGCCACCCGCCTGCGTTATCAACAAAAGCGTCTGCAACGGCAGTTACAGCTGTTCGACGAGTTCGCCAGCCTGACGCGGATTCTGTTCAAGGTTCAACCGCCTACCGTTCAGCAAGGGGCTGCGGGGCATACGATAAATTTGTCGACCGATGCGGCGGCGACCATTCAGGCGACGGCTGACGGGATTACCGACCCGAACCTGCGGGCGGCGCTGGAGCGGTTGGCGGCGCACGCCAAACCCAAGGTTTAAAAGCAAGATTATTTAAAAGCAAGATCAAAGGATCGCAGCCTTCGGCAGCTCCTACGCGCCTGTGGGCGCCGCCGAAGGCTGCGATCTTTTGATTTTCAGCGGCGTTTGCTGCCACCGAGCAAAGACCCCATCAACCCGCGTACCAATTGTCGGCCCAATTGATTCGCCGCCTGTCGCATCGCTGATTTCAATGCCTGGCCTGCCGCTGTGCCGAGGAATTCCCCGGCCTGCTCGGTGAAACTCGGCTCTTCAGGTGCAGGTTTGCCCGGCGCGGCTTCGGGCTCCGGCGCCAGGCCTTTGCGCCCCATCAGCACTTCATAAGCCGATTCGCGATCGACCGGTTTGTCGTAACGCCCCTTGAACGGCGAACCGGCGATCAGCACGGTGCGCTCGGTCTCGGTCAGCGGGCCGATCCGCGATTGTGGCGGTGCAACCAATACACGCTGGACCATCCCGGGTGTGCCCTTGTCCTGCAAGGTGCCGACCAGCGCCTCGCCGATCCCCAACTCGGTCAACACCGACAAGGCTTCAAATGCCGGGTTCGGCCGGAAACCGTCGGCCACCGCGCGCAGGGATTTCTGCTCTTTGGCGGTAAACGCGCGCAAACCGTGCTGAATGCGCAGGCCCAGTTGAGCCAGTACATCATCGGGCAAGTCGCCCGGCGATTGGGTGACGAAATACACGCCCACGCCTTTCGAGCGAATCAGTCGCACCACTTGTTCCAGACGCTCCTGCAACGCCTTGGGCGTACCGGCGAACAACAAGTGCGCTTCGTCGAAAAACAGCGCCAGCAGCGGTTTCTCGGCATCGCCACGCTCCGGCAGTTGCTCGAACAGTTCGGCCAGCAGCCAAAGCAGGAACGTCGCATAGACCTTCGGCGCTTCGTGCACCAGACGGCTGGCATCGAGCAAGTGAATGCGCCCGCGACCATCCACGGCCGGTTGCAACATGTCTTCCAGTTGCAGCGCCGGTTCGCCGAACAACGCTTCAGCGCCTTGCTGTTCCAGCGTTGCCAAACGGCGCAACAGCGCCTGGCTGGAACCGGTGGTCATCAGCGCCGCGTCATCCCCCAGCAGTTCGGGGCTGTCGCGCAGGTGATTGAGCAGCGCCTTCAAGTCCTTCAAGTCCAGCAGCAGCAACCCTTCACGGTCGGCCACTTTGAACGCGGCATAGAGTGCCGACTGCTGGCTGTCGGTCAGTTCCAGCAGGCTGCCGAGCAGCAACGGCCCCATTTCGCTCAAGGTTGTGCGCAGTGGATGACCCGATTGACCATTAATGTCCCACAGGGTCACCGGATACGCCTGAGGCTTATGGTTCAGCCAAGGCATGCCGGCGATCCGCTCGGCGACTTTGCCTTGAGGGTTGCCGGCAGCGCCCAGGCCGCACAGATCGCCTTTGATGTCCGCCGCGAACACCGCCACGCCGGCGTCGCTGAAGGCTTCGGCCAGGCGCTGCAAAGTGACGGTTTTACCGGTCCCGGTAGCCCCCGCTATCAACCCGTGACGGTTGGCCAGGCGCATGGCCTGGGCGATGGACTGGCCCGCGAGGTCGGCGCCGATAACGAGTTGCGATGAATCAGGCATTTTGTCACCCATGGTTAATCTTTGATCCTTCATGGCCGATAACAAGCGAGAGACCAGACTGAAAATAGCGTCGGTAATCCCCTAAGGAGAGGTGGAAATATCAGCTTACTTTCAACACTGCCCATTTTGCGCGCCTTTATAAAAGCACGCCCTGGACATTAAGACTTTAGCGGACCCCAAGCCATGAATAAAAATCTGCGCTTCAGCCATAAAATACTGCTTGCCGCCGCCCTCATCGTTATTGCTGCCTTCGCCTCGTTCACGTTGTACAACGACTATCTGCAGCGTAATGCGATACGCAACGACCTGGACAACTACCTGCAAGAAATGGGCAGCGTAACAGCCAACAATATCCAGACCTGGCTGGCCGGACGTAGCCTGTTGATCGAAAACCTGTCACAAAACGTCGCCCTGAACGCTGACATCGGTAACGTCTCCTCGCTACTTGAGCAGAAGGCCGTGACCTCGACCTTCATGGGCGCTTATCTGGGCAACAAGGATGGCACCTTCATCATCCGCCCTGACAGCAAGATGCCCGACGGCTATGACCCTCGCGCCCGGCCTTGGTACAAGAGCGCCCAAAGCACCGGCGGCTCGGCACTGACCGAGCCATACATCGATCTCGCGTCCGGTCAACTGGTCATTTCCATCGTCAACAGTGTGCTCAAGGACGGTCAAAGCATCGGTGTGGTCGGTGGCGACTTGAGCTTGCAGGTGATCGCCGACAGCCTCAACGCGCTGGACTTCGACGGCATGGGTTACGCCTTCCTGATCAGCGCCGATGGCAAGATCCTGGTTCACCCGGACAAAGCCCTGGCGATGAAGTCCCTGAGCGAGGCGTACCCGAAAAACACCCCGCGCATCAGCAACGAACTCAGTGAAATCGACGTCGACGGCAAGACCCGCATCGTCACGTTCACTCCGATCAAAGGCCTGTCTTCGGTCAATTGGTACATCGGCCTGTCGGTGGATAAAGACAAAGCCTTCTCGATGCTCAGCGAATTTCGCGCCTCGGCGGTCGTCGCAACCATAATTGCGGTGGCGATCATCATCGCCTTGCTCGGCATGCTGATCCGCTTGCTGATCCAGCCACTGCACGTCATGACCCGCGCCATGGAAGACATCGCCGACGGTGAAGGCGACCTGACCAAGCGCCTGACCATCCAGAATCAGGACGAATTCGGCATCCTCGGCACGGCGTTCAACCGTTTCGTGGAACGGGTTCATACCTCGATCCGCGAAGTGTCCTCGGCCACCGGCCAAGTCAACGAAGTAGCCCTGCGTGTGGTGGCCGCCTCGAACTCGTCGATGTTCAATTCCGACCAGCAAGCCTCGCGCACCAGCAGCGTTGCCGCGGCAATCAACCAACTCGGCGCCGCGGCCCAGGAAATCGCCCGCAACGCCGCACAAGCGTCAAGTCAGGCCAGCGACGCGCGCAGCCTGGCCGAAGATGGCCAGCAGGTGGTGGATCGCAGCATTGCCGCGATGAATCAGCTGTCGACCATGCTCAGCGCCTCGAGCACCAACATCGAGTCGCTGAACAGCAAAACCGTGAACATCGGGCAGATTCTCGAAGTCATCACCAGCATCTCCCAGCAAACCAACCTGCTGGCGCTGAACGCCGCCATTGAAGCGGCACGGGCCGGTGAAGCCGGGCGCGGTTTTGCCGTGGTGGCCGACGAAGTGCGCAACCTGGCGCACCGCACACAAGAGTCGGCGCAACAGGTGCAAACCATGATCGAGGAGCTGCAAGTCGGCGCCCGGGAATCGGTCAGCACCATGAGCGACAGCCAGCGCCACAGCCAGGACAGCGTGGAAATCGCCAACCTGGCCGGCGAACGCTTGAACAGCGTGACGCTGCGCATCGGCGAAATCGACGGCATGAACCAGTCCGTGGCCACGGCGACCGAGGAACAGACGGCGGTGGTTGAATCGATCAACGTGGACATCACCGAGATCAATACGCTGAACCAGGAGGGCGTGGAAAACCTGCAATCGACGTTGCGGGCATGCTCGGACCTTGAACAGCAGGCTTCGCGATTGAAGCAGTTGGTGGGTAGTTTCCGCATCTAGAGCCTGATTACGGACACTGTGGCGAGGGAGCTTGCTCCCGCTGGGTCGCGAAACGCCCCCAAAATCGGGATCAAAGGTGTGTCAGATTGAACACACCGGCTGATTTGCGACTGCTTCGCAGTCGAGCGGGAGCAAGCTCCCTCGCCACCCCCCCGTCCAAAGCCCTTGGCTTCGCCGCAAAACCCCAAACGAACATCTATCCTTCATATAGGTCAACCCAAGGGAGAACAAACGGACCGGAGGGATGTTCATCGTGCATATCGCTGACATAACCATGTTCTACGCCCCTGCCAGCGGTGGCGTGCGCACTTATCTGGATGCCAAACACCGTCGCCTGGGCAGCAAGCCAGGCATTCGTCACAGCTTGCTGATTCCTGGGGCTCATTTGAGTGAACAGGATGGCATTTACACGGTTCCGGCCCCTGCCCTGCCCTTTGGCAAGGGTTATCGCTTCCCCCTCCGTCTCGCGCCGTGGCGCAATGTCCTGCAGGATTTGCAGCCTGACCTGATTGAAGCCGGCGACCCTTACCTGACTGCCTGGGCCGCTTTGGACGCCAAGCGGCAACTCGATGTACCGGTGATCGGTTTTTATCACTCGGATCTGCCGCTGCTGGTCAGCAATCGCATGGGCAATTGGGTTACACCCAATGTCGAAGCTTATGTCAGCAAGCTTTATAGCAACTTCGACCGGGTTCTGGCACCAAGTCAAATCATGGCCGATAAACTGATCGGGTTGGGCGTAAAAAACGTTTTCGTACAACCGCTGGGCGTCGACCTGCAAACGTTCAACCCCAATGCACGGGATCCAGGTTTGCGGGCCGAATTGGGCATCGATGAAAATACCCACCTGCTGATCTTCGCCGGCCGTGGGTCCAAGGAAAAAAACCTGCCGGTGCTGCTCAAATGCATGAAACGCCTGGGTCGTCGTTACCATCTGTTACTGGTGGGCTCATCAATGCCGACCCTGGTACCGCGCAATGTCACCGTCCTCGATGAATTCTACCCAGCGGCGCAAGTCGCGCGCTTGATGGCCAGTGCCGATGCGCTGGTGCATGCCGGTGATCAGGAAACTTTTGGCCTGGTGGTCCTTGAAGCCATGGCCAGTGGCATTCCGGTGGTGGCCGTGGCGGCCGGGGCTTTTCAGGAAATTGTCACCGGTCAATGCGGCCTGCTTTGCGCGCCGAACAATCCAGCAGCGATGGCCAACGCGGTGCGCGAACTGTTCAGTCAGGGCAGCGCCGCGCTGGGCAAAACAGCCCGTAGCCATGTCGAGCAGCATTACGCCTGGGATATCGTGGTCGACAGCCTGCTGGGGCACTATCACGCGGTACTCGGCACCCAATGGCCACTGATCGCCAATGGTTGAGCCCATGAACGCGCCCAGCCTGATACTGGTATTGCACGACGTTGCGCCGCAAACCTGGCCCGATTACCAAGCCTTTGTCGAAGCCGTCGACGCATTGGGTAAGGTGCCGATCACCTGGCTGGTGGTGCCAAATTTCCACAAACATAACGACCTGGCTGCGTATCCGGCGTTTCGGCGTTTGCTGACCCGCCGCGTCGCTCGCGGCGACGAACTGGCACTGCACGGTTATTTCCATTGCGATGAAGGGCCAATCCCCATCACTCCCCGAGACTGGTTCATGCGCCGAATCTACACCCATGAAGGCGAGTTCTACGACCTGCCTCTGGAAGCCGCCCTCTCCCGCCTGCGTGCCGGAATCGAGGTGTTTCACCGTTATGATTGGCCACTGGAAGGTTTCGTCGCTCCGGCCTGGCTGATGAGCGAAGGCACCCGCCAGGCCTTGCGCCAGGTACCGCTGCACTACACCAGCGACTCGCAGCATCTGTATCGTTTGCCGGATTTCACCGCGATCGATGCCCCGTGCCTGGTCTGGAGCGCGCACAGCGCCTGGCGTCGAGTCCTGTCGAAAATCGTCAGCGATCAGCGCGAGCAACGTTGGCGCCAGGCGCCGGTGATTCGTCTCGGCCTGCACCCCGTGGACATGCGCCATGAGTTTTCGCGTCACTACTGGCTGCACACCCTCAAACGCTTGCTCGACGAGGGACGTGTGCCGATGACCAAGGCCGACTGGCTGGCACAGCAACGCGACGTCGTCGGTCGCGCCGCATGAGCCGCGGGATTCTGCTGGTCGTCGCCCTGCTCGCTGCGGTGCTCATCCCGTCGTTGCTGGGCGGCGGCGAGACATGGTCGCGGTTGCAAAGCTTTCCGCTGAAATGGTTGCTGGTCATGTTCGGCATGATCCTGCTGTGCTGGATGCTCAACACCCTGCGCTTGCGCCTGTTGCTGGGAGATCAGCGCGGCAAGATCAGTCACGTCAAAAGCCTTGGGGTGGTGATGTCCGCCGAATTCGCTTACTGCGCCACCCCCGGTGGCAGTGGCGGACCGCTGACCATCATGGCCCTGCTGGCACGCCACGGCGTACGACCGGCCAGGGGTAGCGCCGTGTTCGCCATGGATCAGTTGAGCGATCTGCTGTTTTTTCTCTGCGCACTGAGCGGGATTCTGATTTATGCACTGTTCCAGCACCTCAGTCAGCGCATGGAATGGCTGCTGACCGTCAGCGCCATCTCGATGTTCGGCGGACTGTTCAGCTGCGTATTGGCGGCTCGCTACCACCGCTCGCTGATTCGTCTGAGTGGTCGGTTGCTCGCTCATCTCAATGTCAAAGGCACCACCCGGATGCGCTGGGCACGAAAGCTCCTGCACTTCCTGGCGGCGTTCACTGACACACTGAAGTTGCCCTTTCAGACATTGATCACGGTATTTGCACTGACCTGCCTGCATTGGCTTTTGCGCTATAGCGTGTTGTATCTGGCGTTGCGTGGGCTGGGCACGGACTTGCAGTGGGCCTGGTGTTTTCTGATCCAGATGCTGTCGCTGAGTGCGGGGCAGTTCAGCCTGTTGCCGGGCGGGGCCGGAGCGGCGGAATTGACATCGGCGGCGCTGCTGGCGCCCATGGTCGGGAAGTCCACCGCGGCGGCGGCGATTCTGATCTGGCGGACAGTGACTTATTACTTCTACCTGGTGGTCGGTGGTCCGGTGTTTTTGCTGATGCTCGGGCGGCCATTGCTCAGGAAGCTGATGAAGTTCAAACGGGCTTAATAGATAGCAGCCTTCGGCAGCTCCTACATTAGGGTATACACGCGCCCTTGTAGGAGCTGCCGAAGGCTGCGATCTTTTTCAGGCGCCCCCGACTGCATCGTCGCAATCGCCCTGCAACTGCTCCCACAACTCGGCTGCGCCGGGAAACTCCGTGCCGTCTTCGGCGCTCAGGTCATCCGGGTCATAGCGACTCAAACAGCCCTCACCCAATGTGGCGGGTGCTTTGGAAGTGGCTTTGTCCAATGGATCGGCCATGGTCATGTTCTCAGTGCAAAAACGGCGAAAGGCCTGAAGCGATTGAACGCCCAGGCCCTTCGAATTTCAACCGTATGGCTATCAGAACACCACGGTTTTGTTGCCATGCACCAGCACCCGGTCTTCCAGGTGATAACGCAGACCACGGGCCAGCACCATTTTCTCGACGTCACGACCGAAGCGCACCATGTCTTCAATACTGTCGCTGTGACTCACGCGTACGACGTCTTGCTCGATGATCGGACCGGCATCCAGCTCTTCGGTGACGTAGTGGCAAGTGGCGCCGATCAACTTCACACCACGCAACGAAGCCTGGTGATAGGGCTTGGCACCGACGAACGACGGCAAGAAGCTGTGGTGAATATTGATGACTTTATGAGCATATTCGCTGCACAACTCGGGCGGCAGAATCTGCATGTAACGGGCAAGTACCACCACTTCCGCTTCGTGCTGTTTGACCAGGCGCGAGACTTCGGCGAAGGCCGGTTCCTTGTTCTGTGGGTTGACCGGGACATGGTAGTAAGGAATACCGTGCCACTCGACCATGCTGCGCAAATCATCATGGTTGGAAATCACGCAGGTGATTTCACAGTCCAGTTCGTCGCTGTGCCAGCGGTGCAGCAAGTCGGCCAGACAGTGAGATTCACGGCTGGCCATCAACACCACGCGTTTCTTCTGCTCGGTGTCGGTGATGCGCCAATCCATCGAGAACTCTTCGGCAATCGGTGCAAACGCTTCACGAAAGGCTTCGATACCGAAAGGCAGCGAATCGGCACGAATTTCGTGACGCATGAAGAACCAGCCACTGAGATTATCCGAGTGATGGCTCGCTTCAGTGATCCAGCCATTATGTGACGCCAGAAAGTTACTGACTTTAGCAACGATGCCGACGCGGTCCGGGCAAGCAATCACCAGCCGAAAAGTGCGCATGAGGGGGAAACTCCAGAACTTCGCAAAGGCCGCCATTCTAGCGATTGCGCAGCAAAACTGCAGTATTGATGACGTATGGCCTTGCCCGCAGGTCCGGTACAGGTTCTGCAAGCACACGCGGCCCCACGCGATGGTGTTCTTGCGGGCAATCTTCAAGAGGTCAACTGAGAATATTTGTGACTCTATTTAACTGTCACTCCAATGTGTGTCCTGTTCCGCAACTAATTTAAATAAAACTCCGGTTAAATGTTTACTTGATGAAACACCCTGACTATTATTGTCGCACTGTCACCTGCCATCCAGCGCCCAACATAAGGTAGTCCTCATGTCCTTGATCAACGAATACCGCGCCACCGAAGAAGCTATCAAAGAGCTGCAAGCCCGTTTGAAGAATCTGTCCCAAGACGACAAACTGCAAACCGAGCTGGAATTCGAAGGCAAACTGCGCACCCTGATGGGCGAATACTCCAAATCCCTGCGCGACATCATCGCGCTGTTGGATCCAGAGTCCAAAACCAAGGCTCCACGTGGCGGCGCAGTAAAAACTACTGGCACCAAGCGTGCTCGCAAAGTTAAACAATACAAAAACCCGCACAATGGCGAAGTCATCGAAACCAAAGGTGGCAACCACAAGACTCTGAAAGAGTGGAAAGCCAAGTGGGGCGGTGATGTGGTTGAAGGTTGGGCTACCCTGCTGGGATAAGCCGCAAGCGTGTCGCAGACTGATCCGCGACCAAAAGAACGCCAGCAAATGCTGGCGTTTTTTTATGCCTGAAATTCAAGCGCAAATTATTTTCGTTTTCAAAGATTCAAACGTTTGCGTAATGACTGGACATGATTTTGCCATTCATCCAGAACCTCTCGCTGAATCGATGTAGCACTAGTCGTCAATTGAGCAGCCGCCTCCAGAAAACTATCCAGCGTATTTGGCGCGCCCCACTCAGGTGCACACAAACGTTTCTGACAGAATATTCGCCAGCGTTCTTGCTCTTCCAGGCTCAACGTATCGGGAAAGTTGCGTGCGCGATAACGAAACAATAATTCAGGCAAACGTTCATCATCGAAAGGCCACTGTTCTTGTGCTAATTGCGCAGGGTCGGCAGCTCTGACTTGCTCACATAGACGCCGGTCCCGGTCACCGATAAAACCGTCGTATAACTGTTGCTCGGGGTCTTGGCTCGAAGAGAAATCGTCGCTGGCGTAAATGTCTGCCACTTTATCTCGCCAAACTTGTTGTGCGTCACTTAGCCGCAGCGCCCGCTCCTGATAAAGCGCCATATCCAGCCCCAGACGTTGCTGATCTACAGGACGGAGTACCGATAACGGCGCCACTACCGGGCACTTGTTTATGTGTATGAGCTTGAGCGGCACCGGCAGTTCGCCTTCGGCCAAGTCATCACGGCGGGTATAAAGCCGCTGACGCAAGGTTTCGGCATCCAGATCAAGCAGCCCCTGAGGGTCCAGGTGTAAGTCACAGACAATCAGCGCGTTGCGATTACGTGGATGCCAGGCCAATGGCAGTACCACACCCACATAGTTGCGGGCTGCCGAGAAGCGCCCGGAAATATGCACCATCGGCTGCAACAGTCGAATTTGATCCATGACCTTTTGTTTACTGCGCAGTTGAAACAGCCAGTCATATAACTTCGGCTGTTTTTCCCGAATCAGGCGCGCCAAAGCGATAGTGGCGCGCACATCCGACAGCGCCTCGTGCGCATGCCCATGATCGATACCATTGGCGGCAGTCAGACGTTCGAGTTTGAGCGTGACCCGCCCCTCGTCGTCCCTGGGCCAGACGAGGCCATCGGGACGCAAGGCATAAGCGGCGCGCACCACATCGATCAAGTCCCAGCGGCTGTTGCCGCCCTGCCACTCCCGTGCATAGGGGTCGAAAAAGTTTCGATACAGGCTGTAACGGGTCATCTCGTCATCGAAACGCAGCGTGTTGTATCCGGCCCCACAGGTGCCGGGCGCCGCGAGCTGGGCATGAACCCGAGTCATGAAATCGGCTTCGCTCAAACCTTGTTCGGCCAGACGCGCGGGCGTAATACCGGTGATCGCACACGCCGCCGGATGAGGCAGGATGTCGTCACTGGGCTGGCAATAAAGGTTGACCGGTTCGTCTATTTCATTGAGATCGAAGTCGGTGCGAATCCCCGCCACTTGCAGCGGGCGGTCGCAACGGGGGTTGATGCCAGTGGTTTCATAGTCGTACCAGAAGATCGAGGTCACGGGCTGTTCCTGAACTGAAGACCGGCGAAGTCTAGGCGCACATAGGCCGCCCCGACCAGAAATCTTGTCATTCAATCACCTCTGACCACGCACCGTGCAATACATAGTTATGTCGTTTTCCCCCGAGAGGCTGCTAGCATCCGACGGACCAGGCCACATCAAGGTTGCCCATGCTCGACACCACAGCACTGCCAGGGAAAGCGACGCTGTCCCGGCCACTGGACACGCGGTATCACGTCGAAACGCCCGAAGGCATCGACTTGCCGCTGCGCCCGGCCGGGTTGATGGTACGTGCGCTGGCGTTCGCCATAGACCTGGGCCTGCGCGGGATGATGCTGGGCCTGCTGTTCATTGCGTTGGCGTTTCTCGGAAAACTCGGCGCCGGGCTGGGTTCGATTCTGCTGTTCGTGGTGAGCTGGTGGTACATGGTGCTGTTCGAGGTGCTCAATCAGGGCCGCTCGCCGGGCAAGCAATGGATGGGATTGCGCGTGGTGCATGACGATGGCACGCCGATCGGCTGGTCCGCGTCCTTGCTGCGCAACCTGCTGCGATTTGTCGACATGTTGCCATTCGGCTACTTTCTCGGAGCAATCAGCTGCCTGCAACATCCCACCTTCAAACGCCTCGGCGACCTGGCCGCCGGTACGCTGGTGATCTACCGCGAACAACCGCTCACCCGACCGCAACTGCCCGACGTCCCGCCACGGCGCGCAGCCTTCACGCTGACGCTAACCGAGCAGCGCGCCATCCTCGGGTTTGCCGAGCGCCAGGGTGAACTCTCCGAGGCGCGGGTCAACGAGCTCGCCTCGATACTCGCGCAACCGTTGCAGGTATCGAAGCCGCAGGCGGTGGCCGAACTCAACGGCATCGCCCGCGGACTGTTGGGCCCCACATGAAGCAAAGCCTTTTCGAAAGTCGCCACCGTGCCGAATGGGAGCAGTTTGCACTCATGCTTGAACGGCTGGAACGCGGCAAGGACGCCTCAGGAGTCGCCAGTTTCCCCAGCGATTACCGACGGCTCTGCCAACACCTGGCCCTGGCTCAGGAGCGCGGCTATAGCAGTTTCCTGATCGATTCATTGCAGCAACAGGTCCTGCGCGGGCATCAACAGCTTTATCGGCATCGCAGTCGACTGGGTGCCAACGTGTTGAGTTTCATCCTCGCCGATTTTCCGCGACTGGTGCGTGAGCAGTGGCGTTTCGTGCTTGCCGCCAGCCTGATGTTTTTTGGCAGCCTGATCGGCTTTGCGTTGCTGGTGTATCTGTTCCCGGACCTGATCTACAACCTGATCCCGGCCGAGCAGGTCAGTGAGATGCAAAGCATGTACGACCCCGTCGCCGGCCATTTGGGACGTTCGGCCGAACGGGCGGCCAGTGAAAACTGGGTGATGTTCGGTTACTACATCATGCACAACATCGGCATCGCTTTTCAGACCTTCGCCAGCGGTTTGCTGTTTGGCCTGGGCAGCGCGTTTTTCCTGTTCTTCAACGGGTTGATGATCGGTGCGGTGGCCGGGCACCTGACGTACGTCGGCTATGGCCAAACCTTCTGGTCGTTCGTGATCGGCCATGGCGCCTTCGAACTGAGCGCCATTGCCCTGGCAGGCGCCGCAGGCCTGCAACTGGGCTGGGCCTTGATCGCGCCGGGGCGTTTGCCTCGCGCCGAAGCCCTGCAGCTGGCGGCGCGCAAAAGCGTGTTGCTGATTTGCGGGGTCATGTTGTTTCTGCTGATTGCGGCGTTTATCGAAGCCTACTGGTCGTCGCGGACCGGGCTCGCGCCGCTGACCAAATACCTGGTCGGCGCGGCACTCTGGGGCTTGGTGGCGATTTATCTATTGTTCGCCGGACGGACTCGTCATGCGCCTGAGTGATGCCAGTGTGGTGATCCGCCCGCGCACGACCTGGGAAGCCATGGACCTGGGAGTGCTGCTGAGTCAGCGCCATCGACGCTTGTTGATGACCAGTTGGGCCATCGTGACCTTGCCGATCTTCGCCCTGCTCACCTTGCTGTTGTGGGATTCGCCCTCCCTCGCTGTGTTCCTGTTCTGGTGGCTCAAACCGGCGTTCGATCGGCTGCCGCTGTACATCCTGTCCAAAGCCATGTTCGGCGAAACGCCCACACTGAAGCAGGCCCTGCGCCAATGGCCGCGCCTGCTCAAACCGCAATTGCTGGCCAGCCTGACCTGGCGTCGCCTGAGCCTGAGCCGCAGTTTTCTGATGCCGGTGGTGCAACTCGAAGGTCTGGCGGGGGAAGCACGCCAACAACGTTTGCGCGTGCTGCTGCAGCGCAACGCGGGTGCCGCCCAATGGCTGACGATCATCGGCGTGCATCTGGAAACCGCGCTGTGGATCGGCTTGATGGTGCTGTTCTACATGCTCTTGCCGCAACAGGTCGAACTCGACTGGGGCTGGCAGACCTTGATTACCGCCGCCACCCAAGACTGGCGCTGGCTGGAACACCTGACCAATACCTTTTACGTTCTGGTGCTGATTGTCTGGGAACCGATCTATGTGGCCTGCGGTTTCAGCCTTTATCTGAACCGGCGCACGCGGCTGGAAGCCTGGGATATCGAACTGGTGTTTCGCCGATTGCGCCAACGCTTGACCAGCACGGTCGTCACGCTGCTGCTGGCCTGGATGCTGCTGGTGCCGACGGCGCAAAGTGGCTGGGCCGCCGAATCGAATACTTCACCGGAATCTGCCCGCCTGTTGGAGCAACCACTGACCAGTCAGGCATCCCGGGACAGCATCAAGGCCATCCTCGATCAGCCCCCCTTCAAGAACAAGGAAACGGTCACCCGCTATCGTTTTGGCGAAGACAAACCCGCCGCCAACAACGCGGACGAGGGTCAAACACCCGCCTGGCTGAAGGCGCTGTTCAGCTTGCTGGACAGCCAACGCTTTGGCGTATTGGCCAACCTGATCGAAGTGTTGCTGTGGGGCACAGTGATCGGCGCCATTGGGCTATTGATCTGGCGTTACCGCGACTGGCTGCAGGCCTTTGTCAGCCGTCGACCCACGTTAAATCGTAAAGTCGCGCGGCCGTTACCGCAGCAGGCGTTCGGCCTGGACCTCAACCGCGAAACCCTGCCCGCCGACATCGCCGCCAGCGCCGAAAGCCTCTGGCAGAGCAATCCCCGTGAAGCCCTCGGGTTGCTCTATCGGGCCCTGCTCAGCCACTTGCTGCACGATTTCAACATGGCGCTCAAACCCGCCGACACCGAAGGTGAAGTTCTTCAGCGGGTCGAACAACTGCAACAACCTGCCTTGCTGGCCTTCAGTAAAAACCTCACCGGGCACTGGCAGAACATGGCCTACGGGCATCGCCTGCCACCGGCGCATTTGCAGCAGGAACTCTGTGACGGCTGGCGCGCGTTATTCGGTCCCGGAGCGGCCCGTTGAACCGGCGTTTGTGGCTTTCGGTCGGTGCGCTCATCGCCCTGCTCGTGTGTGCGTTGAGTGTTTACCTGTATTTCAAGGCCATCCCCTATCAGGCAGAAATCGATCACGGCCCGTCCCCCGAAGCACAGGCCAACCCCTACCTGGCGGCCGAGCATTTTCTGCGTAAACAGGGCCTGACTGTCAGCCACGCCAGCAGCCTCGACATCTTGCCGACGCTCGAGCCTCATCAGCGCAGTTTGTTGTTGCTCGGCGATCGGTCGAACATGTCGCCGCGACAGGTGGATCAGGTGTTGAACTGGACCCGGGCCGGTGGACGTCTTTTGTTCGTCGCCGAAGCCCTGTGGGATGAGAAGACCGGTCAGAGCAATGACCTGCTGCTCGATCGGGTGCAGGTGCACCAGTCCCTGAGCAAAGACCTCAAGGAACCACCGCCCGATCCTGAAGACGACCCCTACCCGAAACTGACCAAGCTGTACCTGGAAAACGAAGAGGCGCCGGCCTACGTCAGCTTCGATACCGCGTTCCATCTCGACGATCCGAAAAATCTCGCCCAGGCCTGGGCCAACAGCGGCAAGGCCACGCACATGATGCAACTGACTCACGGGCTGGGTTCGATCACCGTGATCACCGATGCCGACCTCTGGAAAACCCCGGCCATCGACCAGTACGATAACGCCTGGCTGCTGTGGTACCTGACGGCCGACACAGACGTGACCCTGCTGTTCAACACCGATCACGACAGTCTGCTGACCTTGCTGTGGCGCAACTTCCCCCAAGCACTGGTGGCCCTGATTGCCTTGATCGCCTTGGGGTTCTGGCACGTTGGCGTGCGCAACGGCCCATTGCTCGAACCTGCCCCGAGGGCACGTCGTCAACTTCAGGAACACCTGCGTGCCAGCGCCGATTTCATGCTGCGTCGCAACGGCCAGCACAGCCTGTTGCAAGCCTTGCAACAAGATATCCTGCGCCGTGTCCGTCACCGTCATCCCGGTTTTGAACAACTCGGCGTTGCCGAACAATGGCTGGTGCTCGCACGCCTGACTGGCCAACCCACACGCGTCATCAGCCAGGCCATGAGCCCGCGAGCGAAGCAGCGGCTGCCCAGCGCTGAATTCTGCCGTCAGGTCGCCCAGCTGCAAACCTTGAGGAATGCCTTATGACTGAACAGATCGAGCCCGGCACACAGACCCATGCCGCCCAGCAGCGCCAGCGCGCCAGTCAGTTGGCCCAAGCGGTAAGAACAGAATTGCAAAAAGCCGTGATCGGCCAGAACACTGTGATCGACGACGTGCTCACCGCCCTGATCGCCGGCGGCCATGTGCTGCTCGAAGGTGTGCCGGGATTGGGAAAAACGTTGCTGGTGCGCGCCCTCGCCCGCTGCTTCGGTGGTGAGTTCGCACGTATCCAGTTCACCCCGGACCTGATGCCCAGTGATGTCACCGGGCACGCGGTGTACGACTTGCAGACCGAGCAATTCAAACTGCGCAAAGGCCCGCTGTTCACCAACTTGCTGCTGGCCGACGAGATCAACCGCGCCCCGGCGAAAACCCAGGCGGCGCTGCTCGAAGCCATGCAGGAACGCCAGGTCACCCTCGAAGGCCGCGCGCTGCCGATCGCGCAACCGTTCATGGTGTTGGCCACGCAAAACCCCATCGAACAGGAAGGCACTTACCCGTTGCCGGAAGCCGAGCTCGACCGCTTCATGCTCAAGGTGCGCATGGACTACCCCGATGCCGAGCAGGAATTGAACATGGTGCGCCAGGTCAGCCGCTCGACCCGGGCCGACATGCTCGACGTGCAACCGTTGCGCACCGTGTTGCAAGCCAAGGACGTGTTGGCCTTGCAACGCATTGCCAGTGATCTGCCCATGGACGATCAGGTACTCGATTACGCCGTGCGCCTGGCCCGCACCACCCGAACCTGGCCGGGGTTGACCCTCGGCGCCGGGCCTCGCGCGTCAATCGCGCTGGTACGTTGCGCCCGCGCCCGGGCCTTGTTGCGCGGTGGTGAATTTGTGATTCCCGATGACATCAAAGGCTGCGCGCTGTCGGTGTTGCGCCACCGGGTGCGGATTGCCCCGGAACTGGACATCGAAGGGCTGGAAGTCGATCAGGTGCTCAAACAACTGCTCGATCAAGTGCCGGCACCGCGGCTGTGAACACGGTGATCGAGATCCGCGTCGCCCCAAGAAAAGATCGCAGCCTTCGGCAGCTCCTACGCCGAATGCGGTCTCCTGTAGGAGCTGCCGCAGGCTGCGATCTTTTCAGCAGGCCACGCGGTGTTACGCCATGAAACCGTCCCGGCTTCTGTTGATCTGGCTAGCAGTCCTGTTGACCATCGGCATCCTACTGGGCACGTTGCGAGCATTGGACATCGCCATTCCATCCAGCCTGTTATCGATCAACTGGGGATTGCTCCTGGCGCTGCTGGCCCTGGCGATACTCGACGCCATCCGCCTCAAACGACTGCCCTCGCCTCGTGTGCAACGGCAGATGCCCGGCAGCCTGGCGCTCGGTCGATGGGGCGAAGTACGGCTGGAGGTCGAGCATGATCTTGCCCAGCCCTTGAGCATTCAGCTCTTCGACCATGTGCCGGGCGGCCTGAGTTTCGAAAACCTGCCACTGCCAGTCGAGCTGCAACCCGGCCAGCGCAGCCACATCGGCTATCGGCTACGCCCGCTCAAGCGCGGCCACTTCACCTTTGAACACTGCGAAATCCACCTGCCAAGTCCGTTGGGTCTGTGGCTCGACAAACGCATTCTGAACCTGACTCATCACACCCGCGTCTACCCCGACTTCGCCCGCCTCTACGGTGGCCAACTGTTGGCGGTGGACAACTGGCTCAGTCAACTCGGCGTGCGTCAGCGTCAACGCCGTGGTCTGGGTCTGGAATTTCACCAGTTACGGGAATTCAGAGAAGGCGACAGCCTGCGTCAGATCGACTGGAAAGCCACCGCGCGCCAACGTACGCCAATTGCCCGGGAGTACCAGGATGAACGCGATCAGCAGATCATGTTCCTGCTCGACTGCGGCCGGCGCATGCGCAGCCAGGACGGTGAACTGTCGCATTTCGACCATGCACTCAACGCCTGCCTGCTGCTCAGTTACGTCGCGCTACGTCAAGGTGATGCGGTGGGCCTGTGTACCTTCGCCGGCGACTCGCCACGCTACCTCGCTCCGGTCAAGGGCACAGACCAGCTCAACGTGTTGCTCAACACCGTCTACGACCTGGCCAGCACGCAACGCCCTGCCGATTACCCAGCCGCCATCAACCAGCTGCTGGCCCGACAAAAACGCCGGGCACTGGTGGTACTGGTCACCAACCTGCGAGACGAAGACGACGAAGAACTGCTCACCGCTGTCAAACGCCTGGGCCGTCAACATCGAGTGCTGGTGGTCAGCCTGCGCGAAGAGGTGCTCGACCACTTGCGCCAGGCCCCCGTGCAAACCTTGCCTGAGGCCCTGACGTATTGCGGCACGGTGGATTATTTGAACGCGCGAGCCGAACTCCATGAGCAGTTGCGTGCTCATGGAGTGCCGGTGCTGGATGCGAGGCCCAGTGAACTGGGCGCGGCGTTGGTGACGCGGTATTTGAGTTGGAAGCGGGCTGGGGTGATTTAGAGAGACTCCAGGACAACAAACCCCAGAGACTCAGCTCATCACCGCCATCTTCGATTACAGCCTCATTCACGAAACCATCATTGATTCACTGGCCAAGGGCGATTCATAGCGATCAGGTCACAGTATTTTTCACTGAGAACATTGCCCTGCGGATCCCTCACCTGAGCACGAATACGTGTCTCTCCAGCGGCGAGAGGCCCAAAGTTTTTGCTAGTCAAACCATCCAAATTGGTGTGTGTCGCCGGTGCCGCCGAATTTCCATTTCTAAACCAAAATACTTCTATTCCTTGCGCAGGATGCTGAGTAAATTTGGAAGCAACAATGGCTCGAACCGTAGGATACCCCCCAATAGGGTAATAATTTCCGCCCGAAGGCGTTAGCTCCGTTATCTCGACATGCCACGCTTCCATGATGGTGACCCATGCAACGGAGCTCGGGTTACTGCTCTCTAGCGTGGCTGTAAGGTCGTAGGTTCCAAGCTTGTCTGGCTTGAACGTGACCCTTGCGATTCCATTTTTATCGGATGATGAAGGCAGCAACACCTGATCTGGAAAACGCCAGGCAACCTCAACATTCTCCATTTCAACACCGCCATTGCGGCCCACCACTTTCACCCAAGCGATCACGTCGTCACCCAGACGAATCGTCGGGGTATCACTGTTGATGTCTTCAAGAACAGGCTCATCCGCCAACACCGTAATCAACAACTGCGCCACATCCCACCCGCCAACGCCCCCCTGCACACTGGCCATCAACGCATCGCTGTTCATGGGAAGCTTGAACAAGACCGTTGCCACTCCATCGGCGTCTGTCATCGTTGGTGCAAGCGAGACGCCCGTGTATTCCCACATCACTTTCACACCCGACAGCGGTTCGCCTGTCCTGGCGGAAACCACGGTCGCCGTCGCCGAGACCTCCTGCCCTGGATAACCGCTTGACTGCGGGCTGACCAGCGCCTGTATTTTCCGAGGTTCGTTCACGGTAAACGGCAGCGAAATTGCGTCTGAATACCACTCATCCCCCACCGTCGCCGTCAACTCGGCCGCCCCAGGGGTCAGCGGTGTGAAGCGAATTTTCGTCATGCCATAGAAATCAGTCCGCGAGGTCACTACCCCCAGATCGGGGCTGCGCCAGGTCACGGTCAAATGGCGCATCGGCTTGCCGCTGATGACCGAGATCACCGTCACCTGTTCATAAAGTTCCTGCTCCCAGTCAAGCACCAGGTGAGCACGATTGTTCGCTATGATTTTCACCACCTGCGAACCTTCGCCCAGTGACATCGCATTCGTTGGCGACAACTTGGCCAGCCTGGAAGCCGAGAGGCGCAACGCAAAACTCCCGTCCTTCAGATCACCGCCCTTGACCGTGTAACGCAACCCCACGCTGGAGAACCATTGCGGTATCCCAAGGGCGGCCGGTACAAAACTGACACCCAGTTCGCCAGGTCCCGTGCCTGTCAGCCCGAGCGTCAAGTCCTGATCAAACAGCGGACTGCCTTCCTGCGCCGACAGTTCGATCAGGTGCTCACCCTTGCGTCGAGGGAAATACGTCTTCGCCCCCCAGGGCTGAGGCGTTTGCTGATCAAAACTCACCATCAGCCCCTCCCACGGATCACTCGCCAGTGCGGTGACCGTCGTGGAGCGGGTCTCCTGATAGCCGTCATAGGGGCTGACGACGAGCGCATCGACGTCATACTGCTGTGCGACTGACGGCGCAAAACCATAGCCGGCCCACCCATCTGCATCAGTTTCCACGATGCTCGCCGCCCCCGTGGCCGTCCATGACACGGGAGCGTGCTGGACCGGTTGCCCGGTGAAAGCGGAAAACACTTGCACCCACATCCAGGCAAGATCCTGCCCGGCGACCGGGTCCACCGCCGTCCCGCGCAACGCTTCGATCCTGAGTTTATAGTGCCCCAGCTCCATCTCGTTGACGGTGGACGTCCACCCCAGTTGAGGCAGCTCCACAGCCAGAGAAAAACGACCATTTTGTTCACTGAATTTGAAGTCCAGGCACCAGAGTGCGCCCCCGTCACTGATGACCTGAGGAGCGTTCAACTCAGGGTCGACGGTTGCCCCCAACTCTGCGGGCGGCGTCCCTGACCAGTGCAGAATGACCTGCAGCCCGGTCAATGGACTCAGTGCATGGGGCAAGACATTGAAACGGTGAAGCGCCCCCAGGCATGGATAAAGCGTCTGATTGCCTATCGTTGCCGGTATCTGATCCAGCACAACGCTCATTTCGTCGGCCAGATCCGGGGAGATCAAACGCCCGAACAACTCCCGAGGGGAGGAAAGCGCATCACTGTGCAGTTCAAGCTCGAACAGGCTGCTGACGCTGGTAGCCATCTGTGAACTGAACGTCCATTGCAGACCACCTGACGGTAGTGTCCTCGGCACGCCAAGGTCACTCGGCACCAGTCCGATAGCCGGGGAAGTACCGCGCCAGCTCAGAATCATGGACTTTCCGATCAACTGGCTGGCAGCTACAGGCTCGACCTTCAAGGTATGGAGTTGGCCACGCCAACAGAGCACGCCCAGCGCAACCCGGTCGACCTCGACGTCATCGAGAAAGATTTTGACCTCGGTTCTCCAGGGGCTGTTTGCCAGAGCCTTCACATTGAAAGACCGCTCAACCGCAAGCGCGTCTGGGTGGGCCTTGACGCTGGCGATGATGACCTGATCCCCGGCGTTGCGCGGGGTATACCAAAAGTTTGCCCAGCCACCGGCACCGGTGACGGTGGACACTGTTTCATCAGGCCCCACCCAATCGACCAACGCATTGATCACAGGGTCACCTGACCCAACGTGCACCACCTGTACCCTCAACAGCACACTTTCATTTTCATCGACGATCGGAAATTTGTTCGCTTCCTGCACCCCGCCGATCCTGACCTCGTTGCGCGCCAGTGACATGGGTTTTTTGCCCGAAGCCAGCAACAGTTTCGAGCAGCCCAGCGACAGGTCGAAGCGGCCGTCGAGGCGATCCTCACACTCCAGTATCCAGACCGGGGCGCTATCAATAACCGGCACCGGCTCGTCAAGCGCGGGACTCACTGTCACCCCCAATTGATCCAGGGAGGCGCCCTCCGATTGCAGCCACAGATCGGAGCCTAGCAACGGGCTGTCATCAGGCAATTTCAGAACAACGGGATACCGGGAGCCACGATTGGGATAGCCGGTCTTCTCGTTCCACGGCGCTTCGATCCCATCGACAACGGCCATCACGTCCTTCCAGGGATCTGTCGCCAACACCCGGACGTTGAGCGCTTGAGTAAGTCTGCCGCTGGCGTAATACAAACTCTGGACCGATGCTTCTATAACAAACAGATCAGCACTCGCTGGCTGAAAATCGAACCAGGCCCAACCTTCGTTATCGGTGACCACGAATTTTTTCGTCTGCTGGCCCTGAAGTCCCCAGTTCACGATCAGTCCGCTGAGCGCCTGACCGGTGTAGTGCGACACCACTTGAACACCCAGCCGGACACCTTGTCCGTACTCGAAAACCGGGTAGTAGGCGGCCTCTCGGACTTCACGGAACGCAAGCCGGTGATGTCCCAGCGAAACAGGGATCGGATAGGCCTCGGCGGTGTACTGGTTGAACAGCATCAGCGAGAACAGATGAGGGCCGTCCCCGTCGATCATCGGGCAATCAATCAACCATTCGCTGTCCAGCGGATGGTCCGTACCCAACCCTGGTATCGTGACGATGGCCTCCTGCGGATTGTTTTCACTGAACAGTGCAGCCTTGGTGTCCAGCCAGGAATTGTTCACAACCGGCACAACTCCAAAGCTGTGTTGAAAGCTCCCTGAAGCACCGAGACACAGGTACAACGGACGCTCTGGCGGCAGTAATTGGCGGTCAACCGTCAAGCGTTCCAATCCCAGAGGTCCCAAGTGCAGAAGTAGCTTGATGCGGGTAATGCAAACCCTCGACGAATAGTCATGGGGGTTATCATTTTCCGGGCTGAATACGCTGACGCGGATCTTGTCATCTTTTCTGAGCGCCAGAGTCAGGTCGACTTCAAGCCTGATCGGCCTGAACGCCAGGGGTTGCCCATCCTCCTGGCTATTACGCGGGGGCAGCAGGATCACTTGCGGCTCCGGCGCCCCAGACTCGCGCTCAATGCTGATCTCCAGCCTGCCGGCACGGGTATGCGTCGTTTCATAGAGAAAACTGAGGGCGTAACGAGCATGCTCGCTATAGTCTTTCGGCACGTCGATCAGTTGGCTGACCGACGATCCATTCCCGGCCGTCAAATACCGAATCGGCCCCTCCGGATAGTTCCCATCAGATTCAGTACCGAGCCAACTCGGATTGATCGGTCCTTTGTCCCATTGAGTAAGCCCCTCACGAAAATCGCCATCGCGTACCAGGCTCGTATTGGCCTGAATAACCGGTGCACTCATGACTGCATGCTCCCTTGTCCGTCCGTTTTGGCCGCGCGTGTCGGCGATTCATCCAACGCGGTGGGCTCATCCGGAACGACACTCTTGACCAACTCCTCGACTTTTCGCGTGAACGTTGGATCGCCGACCCTGGCCGTGTAGCGAACACGCACGATGATGTCCGTCAGCGACGCCAGCATGGCCTTTTGCGGTTGCCTGCCCGGCCACGGGAAATTCAACGTCCAGCGCGACACCGCCCCCGTGCATTCGAAGGGGTTGAGCAAACCTTCATCAGGCTTCATCGCCGCCATGCCGGTGTCTGCGATCCCCATCGACAAGGCGATTTGCTGGCCACTGCGTAAATTGAATCGCACGTCGACCGGTGCTACCGCGTTATCAGGAGCGTACAGGTACTCCACCGAACGAGCCGTTGCCTTGGTGGCCGTCGTGCTGCTGACTTGCAGCAGGGTGGCCCTCACATTCTCGTACGGGCCTGTCAGTACTGGCAGGTCCACTTCCACAGAACTGATCTGTCGGCAGTAGTGTCCCGGGTGGTCGCGGTCAAAGAGCAGTTGGGTGAGCCCGAACTCCAGGGTGCCGGTGCTCTGAAGCGAACCGAGCGCCCGCTGCCAGCTGTCGAACCCCACTTGCCGGCCGTCATCGAACAGCTGCCGCAGGGAGATGGGTTTGACCAGTTCCAGGCGCCGCTCATGGCGATGCAGGTACTCACGCTCCATGCGCAACAGGTAGCCCCGCAAGTGCTCGCCCGCCGTAAGACCATGGCGATTGTCCAGCCAGACCTGTGGCAGTGGAATCTGCGAATCGTAATCACCGGTTTCCGCGCTCAGTGCAGTCTGGGCACTGATGCACAAACCGACGACCGCGTCATAGGCCTGATAATGGAGCGCCTTGAGTTGACCCAGCAACCAGCCGAACAGCTCGGCGTTGGTCGCACGCTTCTTCATGAAGGTGTAGAGCGTCAACGCCTGGCTATTGGCCCGCAACGTTTGCGCCAGGCTGGCGTTGGCCGCGTCTACCGCGTAACGCTGCGCAATGAGTTGCTCGTCGATCACGCGAACCTCGGCCAGGGCCTGATCGCGTTGCAATGCCCATTCTTCGCGACGCCGACGGTAGGCTTCAGCGGTCGAGCTTTTTTCCGCGTCCATCAGCAGCGCTGATGACGCGAGCTCCAGCCCATACACAATCGCGTTCGCCAGTTCCTCTCCACGATGGCCGCCGTTAGCCATACCAAAGATATTAGGCAGCGAGGCAATCACCGCGCCACCGCCTTTGATGGCATTGGAGGCAAGGCTCATTTGTTTTGCCTGAAGTATTTGAGCCATCACGTCGTATTCAACGTCGCTGACGTTGCGCTCATACCTGAGCGCATACGCCTCGGACCGCTCCTGCGCCGCCACCTTGCTCTGCTCCAGCGCGGTCACGCTCGCTTGCATCTGCGTGATAGTCTGTTCCTGCACGGTCTGTGCATAGGCCCCCAACTCCACCAAATGGTTGTGTTGCAGCTCCTCCACCTCGGCCCGATCCCGCTGTTCGAGCAGGCGCAAGACCTGATTGCCATACTCTTGCAGCGTCTGCACCGCACGCAGCGCAGCCTCGAACATGACCCTCCAGCGAAACGCCACCACCACCAACTGCCCACCCATCGGGCGTGGCGAGCCGGTGCCACCGGCTGCCAGATCACGCAGTAGCTGATTGGGATCCGTCGGCGGGCTGAACAATGGAATATCCATCGGTTTACCGTCGAGGGTCAGATTATTGCGCAGGTTTTGCAGACGCCGACCGGGCAACGCATACAGGTCGAGCAACTGTTCATTGATCGGAAAATTGAACGGTTCGACGGCGAGCATGCCCAGCGCTGGCATGGTCGGGGCGCTGGCAGGGAAGTCCGCCAGGGTGAAATCAAGATTTTTTTCGAATTGTTCCAACGCGGGCCGGGTTGAAGCCGCCCCCAACAGTTCACCGAGGGTGGTCGTCTGCCAGTCGTTGATGGTTCTGCCGGTGGGCGCCTTGCCCATCAGAAACTCGGCTTGCACATAACACAACTTGGCCGCCACCAGGCTGTCACGGGTGAGCTGGCGATAGTACCAATCGCCCCAGGCCATCAGGTTTTTCACGTACTCGATGTAGGCAACGATCCGGAAATGCTGGGGATCCGAGTAGCCGATGGCATCCGGGTCGGTCGGTGTTTGCATCTCACAGCCCATGTTACCGGCACTTGTCAACGGCCGACACCGCCAGTAACGGGGTTTGGTTGGATCCTCGGGCTTCGGAGGATCCGGGATGACCTCCGGGGCCTGGGGATCGAAGAGGTAGTGCAACCACTGTTGCGCCTCCAGAAAACGGTTTTCCGCGCTCAGGCGCGAAGCCACCAGGTGCGGCAGGTGGAAAAACAGTTCCCAGAAGAACAGCCCGTTGGCGCCATTGAACGCGCCGTTCGGTTCGTCGATGTCACCCGTTGTTGGCCCCGGCTCTTCCAGAAACTGAGTACTCCAGTCCAGCACGGCGTCGACCGAAATATTGGCGCGCTGCACCAGCTCTGGCCCGAACAACGAGTTCAGACGCACGTATTTGAGGTCCAGTTCGAGTTGATTGAGGGAGAGAAATTGCGCGCCCTGGGCATTGCTCTTATCCAGTGATGGAGGAACAAAAGCCGTCACTGCGCCCACTGACACCGTAAATTCTTTGCGTCCGTACCCGTCGGTTGTGTCACTACCACCGAACGTAAACTTGAAAGTTCCCATACCGCCCGCCGGCCGGCGAATGGCCATCCAGCCCGTACTCCAGCCCCCTGCATTGGAGAAAGTGCCACGGATCTCTTCGGGGTCATCTCCTGCAAATAATGGAAACTTCAGATCAAAGTACTTTTCGACAGGATCTTCGCCAGTGGTTCTCGCCGCGCACAGGCCTCTGACCAGTAGAACGTCCTCACGTTGACTGGTTTCATCGATAACGCGCCAGACAACGGCCTGCAACGAGTAGAGATCGGTCAACGTACCAGCGATTTCAACAGAGTCGGTAATATCCGGAGCGCCCTCTGGCACCATCGGATGCTGCACAATCTCTGGATTGACAAAGCGATCGTCAGCCAGCGCATCCATCGCCATCTTGTCGTCGTCAATCTTGCGAAACAGCACGTCCCGCGTTTCATAGATATCTACAGGGACTTCGGGAGACGTGCCTCTCTTACGGTTGGTCAACAACACCGCCAATTTGCCTTTGGGGTGCTGGTCATCGACAAACACCGTCGCGATCAGACGGCTGCCAGGCGAAACATCGCGAGAAATTTCAACGCTGTGCAACGAAAGCGGTGCAGACCAATGGCCGTTCTGCGCCATGAATGCCAGGTTGATATCCAGTTTGTTAGGCAGCACTACATCGTTTGTACCGACCACTTTGTCACGCCACTCGGCCCAGACCAGGCACAAACGTCCGCCCCAGAACACCGGCCGCACATCCAGCACCGTCCCCCCCACGGGAACCTCGATCGGCTGCCACTCGCCCCACGCCGCCGGATTGATCGCCCGACAGGAAGCCGTGATTTCAATCTCGGCCTTGCGCCAGAAGTACTGAAAGGGCTGAACACGCTGCCGGCCGACCACGTAATAATCGGCGCGCGAGGGAGAAAGGCCGTCCATATAGCAACTGATAACATCCAGGTTGCAGGTCTGCTCGAACACTTGCAGATAATCGCGCAAAGCCAGCAGCACGGCATCAATACTCAGGCGCGTCTGATTCAAGTTGTTCTCAAGGTTTTTGAACAGGCTGGTCTTACGCTGGCGCACATAGGGGTTGATGTAGTTTTCCGGGTAGAGCGCGATCATTTGCAGCGCCGCCCAATCCGGGTAGTTGCTGAAGAGCTCCCATAATTTCAGCTCATCTTTATCAAACTCATGCGTCGAGTACCCCGGTTCCAGCTTGCGGTACACCGCATGAATATAGTTTTGGGCGCAACTTGTGGCTTCGGCGACCCAGGAGTTTTGCACCGGGTAACTGTCCAGCGGGTCCATGCGCAGGAGTTCGAACAAATCCCCGGGTGTTTTTACGAAGCTGTATTGACTGTCGGGTTTAACCTGCCCGATGCAATACTCCACAAACGCCGTACGACGTTTTTCGAGCAGTCCGGCCATCTTATTGTTGCCCATAGTCCTTGCTCCCGAGGGGTAACCCAGTTGAATTCAGCCAGGCAGCAAGCGCCTGGTTCGGCAGCCATTCCGTTTAACGGGACGCAGGGCCTGCGAAGGTAATGGCTTCAAAATCGGCGGATCTTTCGTTGTGCACGCTGGTGACGCGGATCACAAATGTCCCGCCCGTGGAACTGGAGACACGCACCTGCGTTAGTCCCTGCGCACTGGTCAGCCCCTCGCTTGGCCGGATATCCAGATCGGGCGTACTGCTCCATCGCACCGGCATACCGATCCCGAAGTTTCCATTGTTGTCCAGCATCGCTGCAGACAACTCGATTGACTCACCGAACAACACAACGTCAGCCGGTACCGGCGACTTCAACGGTGGTGGAAAGAACAGCTCGGTTTTATCGGCACCGATCATCACACTGCGAGGTGCTTGCTGCCTCTCATGCAGAGGGAGTTGAAAGTGCACGATTGCTTCGCCCATGACGCCCCCCGCTGACAACTCGAAAGTCGCCACCCCGTTCACCCCGGTTGCAACGCTTTCCTGGATGGAGCCCAAGGTGGTGTAGCCATTGACAGAAATCCCGCTCAAGGCGCGACCTGAGGCATTTGTAACGGTCACCGTGAACGTGGCTTTTTCTCCCGCTTTTTTAGCCACCAACTCGGTGCGATCCACTGCGATGGTCACCGGCGTCGATGGTTTCAGGGCCTCATCGCCGCCCGGTATAAGTGGTACTCGCGATTCGTAAAGGCTCAGCACCGCATGCTCGGCCGCCGCGCGGTAAACCGCTCTGTCGAGCGTCGCCGGGAGCGTTCCCATCAGAAACAGGGTCTCGGCATCCATGTAGGTACGGGTGGCCAGCACCCGAACCCGAAGCATCAGGTCCAGCTCCTTGAGGTTTCGAATAACGTGCTGCGCGTTGATCCGACTGGCGCACTCGCGTACTTCCTGGACGCTCCAGTTGAAAAAAGCGGCCAGCCTGATCGCCGCTGTTTCCCGGACCAGTTCCAAGGCATCCTCCCCCAGGTCGCCCAGCAGTGCGTTGACCTCTCGCAGATAACCGAGCAATTGCGTCGGTGGAAGTTCACTCAACCCGAACGCACGGGTAAGCACCGTCAGGTAATACAGAATCCGCAACGAGAAGGCGTGTTTGTCGAGGCCGTCAAACCAGTCGAGATAACCATAGGTCAGGTAGTCCTCCAACAGCTCCACACTCAGGTCCAGCTTTAGCACCACGGCACTGCGTCGCCGCACATCCGCCAGCAACGCGAGGAACCGCTCGTCGTTCTCCCCATCCCGCCAACGCCTGTTCGCTGTGTCAGCTGCTCGCTCGAGCGCCTGTTTGAGCACGCTATAAACAGTACCGTTCGCCCAAGTGAGTACGGGTATCGCCAGCTCGGACGAGACACCGGCATAGACCGCCAGGCTTTCTTTGACCACCGACACCTGGCCCGCTCTGACCTGCAGGAGAACGGCGAGCATTTTCTCAACGACAGGCGCACGCAACGCCTCGTCATCTTCACCAAGCCCCTCCCTGACCGCCGTATCGAGTCGCTCACGCGCGAATACCGGGTAGTCGGACTCGATCGACGGCCACTGCGTGATCACCAAGCCGTTGCTGTCCACCAGCGAAGTCAGCAAATCCAGCCACACCGCCCCGCCTGCCAGCGGTGGAACACCGGCCATCAGCAACGCGTTATCGGAAAAGAGTGTTGCCGGTAGCAAGCTTCGCAGTTTTTCGAACAACTGTTGCTCATTCGCCGACGCTGTGGCTGACGCCATGATCGGCGAAACCTGCTGCACCATCCACAGCACCGGCAATTCACGCTCACGGCACCAACCCACGCAGGACTCCATGCCGTGGATGATGTTCAGCACATCCGGTTGGGATTCTACCGGCAAAGGGTTGCGCTGCCTGATTTGCGGGACGCCGGCCAATGCCTTGAGCCAGGTTTCACCTCCCAGCGTCGTGAGCAGCACAAGCCCCTCTATCGGCGTCATGCCCAGCATCCTGGGCAGTTTCACCAGGCGGTAAAAACTCGAAACAATGGCCAGGTTACGAAGCAGGGTATCTTCCCGGCCATGGGCCTGGGCAATCGTCAGCGCCAGGTAACTGTAGGTCTTCAGGTCAATACCCAGCCCGCTGCACAGTTGCTTGATGGTCAGTTCTTCTGCACTGGCGACCGGGAACACCGGGAATGCCCCTCCATCCAGTTTCAACGGAGCCTGAAAGGTCGTCTGGGCATTGAAGACCCGGTCAAACTGTGAGGGCATATCACCGCGTCCGAAAATCGACAGCGCATCGACAAACACCGAGAAGTCCTCAGCCGTGCAGTCATAGCGCTCGCGCAACTCTTGAAACAAACCGAGCGCTTGTACGGTGTGGTCCGAGATCCACCACGGGTGGTCGGGTATCTGAGCCCGCACCTGGGCATTGATCGCCGCGACCAGCAACCCGTCCACCTGCTCGGGTGGCAGGCCGAGCCATTGGTCCAGCCGCAGTTTGCGATTCATTCGGTCGTATCGGGCGGGCTCTTCGGGAAACACTGACAACCGACGCAGTTTCTCGTCAGCAAGGTAATCAATGTCGACAGCGGGCGTGCTACCCGCATTCAGGTAGACAGAGCCGGACTGCGCACCGCTTGATGCGCCATCGAGGGGAAGCGCATTGGCGGACCGCACCGGAGCGAAGCTTCGAAGCGACAGCAACGCCTCAAGCTGCAAGGCATCAAGTTTTGTTCGTTCACAGAAGAACGGCACTTGACTGATGTTCCGCCAGTCCGTCGGCATAGTGCCAAAATTCAGCAGATAGAACTGCTCCTGCTCATCATCGTCTTCGCTATCAAATGGATCCTCAGTCAACAACTCCCGTTGATAAGGCCCCAACCGGGAGGCATGGAGCATCGCCCGCCCCCCCTCGGCGGCCCAGGCCTCGGGTTGCAGAAAATAGGGAAAGGCCTGATCCACGGCCCGCGTCACATCCCCCACCGACAGCGCGTTTTGCCGGGCTACGTAATCCAGCGTCACCCAAGCCTGGTAATAGGGAAGCCCGTTGGGGTATCGAGCAGTGCTCATGGCCTCGTTGACGTCGAAGTTGTCAGGCCCACCAGTGTGGTCTCCGATGAACGTTTCCAGCTTCGCAAGGATGATGTCTACCGCAGACACCGCTTGATGCACGGCATTGAAGTGGATGGGGAGCCTCGCAAGGTCTTTACGGCGTGCGCTCAGTGGCATTTTCGGGTTTACGCCGTCACCCGGAACTGACTCGATCCGGTCGCTGATCCACTTCATCAGGTCCACCAGATAAGCCACCGGTGAAGCCACTGATTCCAGTGCATCGGGGGGGCATAGTGTGTCGAAATCAACGTCGAACAAGCCCTCGAAACTCGGCCCTGCGACGATTGACAAAAGCCCGCTGGAAGGCTTGGCAACCTCTGTATCAGCGCCGTACAACCGCTGTTCGATAAACTGACGGCGCACATAGATCGCCAGCGCATTCGCACGCTGCAAAAAGCGTTGTGCGTCGGCGGGGGTCAGGCCGAAATCAGCCACCAGCCCCGGCACACCTTTTTCCACCAGAGGGAAAACCGATTTGCCGTCCTCCAGGTACTGCTTCAACGTTGAATACTCTGCCCCCCGCAACGATGGGAACACTTGCTCGAACATTTGCAGGGAAGGTCGATTCTGGTTGGCCGCCATGCTGGAGCTCCTTCTGGCAGTTACGCATCGTTGAACAGCCAGGAGGCGCCTGATCTGTACAACCCGTCGCTCGGATTTGATGCTGCCTCAAGGCCGGCGTCTACTGTCATAAATGACAGTAGAGACGACCGTTTGTCGGAAGCGCAAGAGGGCTATTTACGGGGAGGCTCTGGCGGGTCGACCTCAAAGCGCTGGCTTTCGACCCAGGCAGATTCCCCCCCCGTAAGGTCCTGACGAAACCGGACCCATTGGCCACCGAGTCGCAGCGTATGTCGGGACGTCGCCCGCCAAACGCCGTTAGCGATCCCCACGGCATCGGCCAACACCTGATCTGGATTGAACCAGGCTGTCACTTCACCTATGCCGGGCTGGCCTTGCCCCTCGAACAGCACCGGGTCAGTGACCCGGGCACCCTCGGTCGGTACGTCAATCTGCGGCAGGTAGGCGCCCACCCGAATCGATCGCTCAGCTGACCGGGCGGAGTCAAAGCCGTCGCGCGATTGCACGGCAATCAATCGATGACTGCCACCGGGGCGGTCGATCATGACCGGCACCGACCAGCTCCGGTCTTCAAGCACTGTGGCCTGCCCAAGAGCCGTGTCCGGCGCATCCTCAAGCCTGACCGTCACCGTATCTCCTGCGTAGCCAAACCCTGACACCACCACTTGCTGCCCTGCGCTTTCGTCTTCAGCCGGGGTTTCGATAAACGGTGCAGCCGGGACAACGTTGTAGGTCAGCGGGGGGCTCTCTCGGGAGGTCTGCTGGTTGAAGGTTTGCATGGCCCGGATGGTTTTTGTCCCGATCGGCAAAGTCACTTCGCCTTCCCAATGGCCGTTGTCGTCGACGGGAAGGTTCCTGAGCAAAGGCTCGACACTGCCCTGTAGCCGGACGGTCACCTCACCGCCCGGCATAGCGGAGCCTGAAATGATCGAGGTTCGCGGCCGATCTTCTCCCGATTGCGGTACCTCGATCTCCGGAGGCAATAGCACCACGTTAAAGACGCAATAGTCGCTACGTTCAGACTCCCGCTCACCGTGGGCCTGCACAGCGTCAATGGTGTATAGGCGAAACGCCAGCCCCTTGAGTTCCACTGACCAGGCGCCGTAACGGGACAGCAGCACGGGCTCGCCCAGAGGCCTGCCAAATTGGGCGTCCCACAGATGCATTGTTGCACCCGCAACGCCGTCCTCTCCTTGAACAATCAAGTCGCGCCCCACTTCCTCGTTTGGCGAAGGGTGAGTGATCACCGGTTTGAGGAGTTGCCTTTGCACCGTGAATGTTTCGGATGCCGACAGTGAGGTTTGCTGTGCGGTGGTCTGGGTTACGGTGACTGTATGGATAACACCCTGTGAAAAGTCAGTTTCACGGCGAAAGTCCCAACTGCCATTGGCACCAGAAGGATGATGCACCATGTCGCTATCGCTGTACTTGAGGTTAACGACAGCCCCTGGCCAGCAAGCGCCGAAAATATGAGGTGAGAACCCGTTATCTTCAAGACGGGTAATGACTGGCGCCAATGGTGCGATGGTCACCGTCATGTCAACCGGGTCCGATGTTAAATCACCCCTCTGCTGCACGACGCGGACAAGGCGCTGCCAGGTCGGCCCCCACTCGCTCGACGCACGGCTCGACCATACCCCGTTGCGGACCGTAACAGGGGGCGCAACCTGGGTTCCATCAGGCTGATCCTTCACGGAAACCGTCGCCCCGGTATAGCCCTTGCCGGAGAAGGTGGGCCTGTAGTCCGTGTCGAAAATCACTTCGGTAGGCGGTAATAGCAACACCTTGACGGAGAACTCATACGCGTGCGACTCAATCCTGCCACCGGCATGATCGACAACACTTTGTATTGCCTTCAGGGTGTAGTCGCCCGGTTGCCAGCCCGTTGCGGTCGTTTCCCAACTACCGTTGACCACATCGACAACGGGGGGCGGCGTCGCGCCACTCGGGCTGATAACAGTGATCTCGACCTTGGCATCGAGATAGCCGGCACCTGAGAACTTCACCGTGTTATTGGTTGGGAAGGTCACCGCGATGTTTGCCAGCAGGGGTGGCCGCACCCTGAGCATCAAAGGCTCACTACGCGGTGAAGTACCTAGAAGGGTAGTCTGCGTAGCCGTGATGGTGAAATTGCCAGCGGGAAGATTGTAGAGTTGCATTCTCCAGCGTTCAGGGAAGGGACCGGGATCATTTCCGACATAGCCCACGACGGAACTGCCTAAAAGGTCCTCCGTTCCATCCCGATAGGCCCGGACAATGGCCGAATGCCTCCCAACACCTCCAATCAGTACGGACACGTCGACGGCAGAACCGTTCTCATGGCTGTCAATGGTGGGCGGGTCGCCTGTGATTGGATCGTACTCATACGTAAACGTACGGGGGGCACTTTCGAGGACAGAGTTGACATATTTTACGATGAAGGTCTTCTCTCCACTGCTCTGACTGAAGTTACATCTCGCACTCCAAAATGCCGAACTGGTTATTCCCGACCCCACCTGCACCCGCTGGCCGTTGACTATTTCAATGACCTGCACCCACGCATTGATGCCATAGACTCCGGTTCCCCAGACATACACCGGAGGACCTTTGACGTCCAAACCGGATGACGGGTAGATAGCCAACGGGACATTATTTATGGGGTCCTGTGTCTTGGGATCATCAGTGGCAGCGCGCTGTGTTTCATCCGTCATGATCGTCACCTCACAGGGTTGGGAGGAACACATGATGTGTCGTCATGCTCCTTGCCTGACACCTGTTAAATCTGACAGTTCTGACGAACGGTAACGCCCCACCCCGGCGTCTTCGCGCGGTTCCTACAAAGTTTGGCAAGTGACTACACGGCCTTGCGTCGTTGCCTACAGATCCGCCAGAATCCGCCGGCTTGTGCACTTTGGTCATGCCCCGTAACTTGATCCGCGTCGCTGCCAATCAGCGATCGGGTTTAGTCGCCCGGTGGTGAAATGATGTGTATAAGCGTCATCCAGTCGGGTCTTCCCTATCCCCGCACTTGATGGTGGCTGTACGCAGGGCGCCCTCGGGCGCGCCGGTTTTCATTTCTCCCCGGTCGACTAACCTGCGTCCAGCCGCCACCCCTCGTTTAGTCGCGAGCCGGGTGGCAGCCCCATCACGGAGAAATGAGATATGTTCAAAGCAACACCAAATCCACCCGAAACCGACCCGGTTTCCCCCTACGCCTCCCTCGATACAAAAAAGCTCCACGCCGCCGCCGAAAAGGCCCTCGACCACTACCTCAAACCCGCCATCGAATCGCAGCGCTCATCCCAGGACCGTGCCATGAAAATGTTCACCGTCGTACCTGATGCAAACCCCGAAGCCCTCATCATCCAGACCTATGAAACCTTTTCTTCGGTGAGCCTTCTGCTGCTGGACCTGGCGGACAGCCTGGAAGACAAACAGCGGCATCTGGCGATGGCGATTTATCAGATGAGCGAGATGGGGTTGATGCTGGCGGAGCGGTCGCTGGATATCGAGCGGGCGATCAGCCCGGCATAAAGCAAAGATCAAAAGATCGCAGCCTTCGGCAGCTCCTACAGGGGATCGATGGTCATCCGCGATAGTGCGGTGAACATCAATCCTTACGTTCATCCGTGTTAACAGCGGCGAACGCGGTCAATGTAGGAGCTGCCGCAGGCTGCGATCTTTTGCTTTCAGGCAGAAGCAGGCAACGGCTGAAAACTGAAGTACTGCCTCAACGCCTCCACCAATTGCCCATACTCCGGCGGTGCCCGTTGCAGGCTGAAGCCGGCGTCATAGTGGTGGGGGGTTGCGTCTTCATGGCACCACAGACAGCAGGCATTGAGGTCGATCACCTGCTGACAATCGCCATCCATGGGGATTTTCAGGCGCAGATTAAAATCGGCGCCCACCATCATCGGCAACTGGCTGATCAACATCAGCCCGTCCTCGGACAGATTACCCAGAAAGCCGATAGGCTTGTCGGTGACGCTGTTGAACACTTTGAGAAAATACGGCAGTTGATGCCGCTCGATCCGGCGGTCAGTGAACATGCTGATTTCGCTACGCAAGGCCCTTGAGCAGGGCCGCACCAATACTTCGGAACGGGCCTGCTCTATTGTTTTAGAGGCATCAGCCGCGCTCTCCCCGATCCTGGTGCGACAGTCCTTCCAACCGCTGTCGCTTACTGCTGCCGATCACAGGTGTTACCTCGAATTAGAGGCAAGGCTCTAAACCGATCCATTGGACTATAGCTCACCGCTGTCGCATGACAATCAGAACCGTGTCGCACGCACCGCCGCCGCGCTGCGGGTCGGGTAATGGCCCAGGCTCTGCAGGGTTTCCAGGCGGGCACGGGCGCGGTAGGCGTATTCGCTTTGCGGGTAAGAGGCCATGATGAACTGGTAAGTCTGCGCCGCATCGATAAACAGCTTCTGCCGCTCCAGACACTGGCCGCGCATCATCGACACTTCCGGCCACACATAAGGCCGCGCATGGCTGGCACGCTCGACCTTGGACAGTTCGAGCATCACTTGCTCGCAGTTGCCGCGCTCGTAGGCGCTGTAGGCATTATTCAAATGATGGTTCATCGACCAACGGGTGCAGCCCGTGACACTGAGGGCACTAATGGCAAGGGCGGCAATGAGCACGAATCGCATGGGGGATCTCCTGTCTTGAGCTCTGTATCGACCCTTGGGCGGAAATCTTCAGGACGGTTTGTGCCGATTGTCGCGTTCAATAAAGAAACTAATAAGTAGTGCAAACGAACAATGACTACACCCAAAGACCATAGTAGCCTCTGCTAGCGCTTGAACTCAGGAGTCTATGCATGTCCGTCCGTCGCACCAAAATCGTCGCTACCCTTGGCCCGGCCAGTAACTCGCCGGAAGTTCTCGAACAGCTGATTCTGGCTGGCCTGGACGTCGCCCGTCTGAACTTCTCCCACGGCACCCCCGACGAGCACAAGGCTCGCGCGAAGCTGGTGCGTGACCTCGCTGCCAAGCACGGCCGCTTCGTCGCCCTGCTGGGTGACCTGCAAGGCCCGAAAATCCGTATCGCCAAATTCGCCAACAAGAAGATCGAGCTGAAGATCGGTGATCAATTCACCTTCTCTACCAGCCATCCGCTGACCGAAGGCAACCAGCAAGTAGTCGGCATCGACTACCCGGACCTGGTGAAAGACTGCGGCGTGGGCGACGAGTTGCTGCTCGACGACGGCCGCGTGGTGATGCGCGTTGATACCGCCACCGCCACCGAGCTGCATTGCACCGTGACCATCGGCGGCCCGCTGTCGGACCACAAAGGCATCAACCGTCGCGGCGGCGGCCTGACCGCACCGGCCCTGACCGAAAAAGACAAGGCCGACATCAAGCTCGCAGCCGAAATGGAAGTCGACTACCTCGCGGTGTCCTTCCCGCGCGACGCTGCCGACATGGAATACGCCCGTCAACTGCGCGACGAAGCCGGCGGTACTGCCTGGCTGGTGGCGAAGATCGAACGCGCCGAAGCCGTGGCCGACGACGAAACCCTCGACGGCCTGATCAAAGCCTCCGACGCGGTGATGGTGGCTCGTGGTGACCTGGGTGTGGAAATCGGCGACGCCGAACTGGTGGGCATTCAGAAGAAAATCATTCTGCATGCACGCCGCCACAACAAAGCGGTGATCGTTGCGACCCAGATGATGGAGTCGATGATCCAGAACCCGATGCCGACCCGCGCCGAAGTCTCCGACGTAGCCAACGCCGTGCTCGACTACACCGACGCCGTGATGCTTTCGGCCGAAAGTGCTGCCGGTTTGTACCCGCTGGAAGCCGTGCAAGCCATGGCGCGCATCTGCATCGGCGCTGAAAAGCACCCGACCAGCAAGACCTCCAGCCACCGCATCGGCAAGGTCTTCGAAAGCTGCGACCAGAGCATCGCGCTGGCGGCCATGTACACCGCCAACCACTTCCCGGGCGTGAAGGCGATCATCGCGTTGACCGAAAGTGGCTACACGCCGTTGATCATGTCGCGCATCCGTTCCTCGGTGCCGATCTACGCGTTCTCCCCGCACCGCGAAACCCAGGCCCGCGCGGCCATGTTCCGTGGCGTCTACACCGTACCGTTCGACCCGGCGTCCTTGCCGCCTGAGCAAGTCAGCCAGGCCGCGATCGACGAGTTGCTCAAGTTGGGTGTGGTCGAGAAAGGCGACTGGGTCATCCTGACCAAGGGCGACAGCTACCACACCACCGGCGGCACCAACGGGATGAAAATCCTGCACGTTGGCGACAAGATGGTCTGAGTGATCGAGCGCTGAAAAACAAAAGCCCCGCCATGTGAATGGCGGGGCTTTTTGGTTTTTGAGCCGAAAGTTGTGTTGCCTGGGCGGGCCTCATCGCGAGCAGGCTCGCTCCCACATTGGCCAGAGTTGTTCACAAATCAAGCGACCACCACAAAACCCTGTGGGAGCGAGCCTGCTCGCGATGGCGTCAGCCCGATCTCCACACATTTAGTGCCTATTGATAAACCCCGACAACGCCATCATCGCTTCCGGCGAACGCAGCCGCTGGGTGAACAACGCGCCCTCTTCTTCTATCACTTTGCGTATCTGTTCCCGATCCGGGGCTTTCATCAATTGCTTGCTGATGCGCACCGCCTCCGCCGGCAACGACTCGAAACGCAACGCCATCTCCCGCGCCTTGGCCAACACCGCGTCGCCACTGTCCAAGGCTTCAGTCGCGATCCCCCACGCGGCTGCCTGTTCACCACTGAAACCTTCGCCCAGCAACAACAGCTCCGCCGCTTTGGCATGCCCGAGCATTCGCGGCAGGATCAGACTGGAGCCGAACTCAGGGCATAACCCGAGGTTGACGAACGGCATGCGCAACCGGGCGTCGGTGCTGACGTAAACCAGATCGCAATGCAGCAGCATCGTCGTGCCGATCCCCACTGCTGCACCGGCCACGGCGGCGATCACCGGTTTGCGGCACTCGAGCAAATTGAGCATGAAGTGGAACACGGGGCTGTCGAGGTTGCTCGGGGGTTGCTGGAGGAAATCAAAGATGTCGTTGCCGGCGGTGAAGCACTCGACGCCACCGGTGATCAGTACCGCATTGATTTCGGGGTCGCTGTCGGCAAGCCGCAAACCCTCCGCCAGTTGGCTGTACATGGCACGCGTCAGGGCGTTTTTCTTCTCGGGGCGATTGATGCGCAGGGTCAGCAGGCCGCGCTCGCGTTCAAACTGGAGGGTATCGGGCATGGTGAGTCCTGATCTGAGAGGATCAACTGTGGCGAACGAGCTTGCTCGCGCTTGAGTGCGCAGCGCTCACAAACTTTTGGGGCCGCTGCGCAGCCCAGCGCGAGCAAGCTCGCTCGCCACAGAGAAATCAGCGCTCAACCACGGGGTAGAAAGACATCCGCCAGCAGTTGATTGCGCGGCAAACCCGCCAGGTACAGGCGCCGGGCAAAGGCGTCGACGCTGTCGGGGGCCCCGCAGACTAAGGCCAGGGTTTGCCGCGAAACAAGGCGCAGTTGTGCCAAAGCCGCGGGCAACTCGGCCGCGGTCCACAGCTCGACGCTAAGGTTTTCACGGCTGGCGGCCATGGCTTGCAGGGGTTTGGCCAGATAATGCTCACCCGCATCATGGGCCAGATGAATGACACGGATGGCGCCCTGGTGATCCTGACGCAATGCTTCGCGCAAAATACCGAACAACGGCCCCAGACCGGTGCCGGCCGCCAATAGCCACAGCGGTCGGGTGTGCCAGTCCGGGTCGTAGTGCAACGCTCCGCCGCGCAACTCACCGAGGCGGATCGGATCGCCGATTTTCAACTGGCGTGCCGAATCACTGAACTCCCCCGGCTGACGGCAATCGAGGTGAAACTCCAGAAAGCGATCTTCTTCCGGCAGGCTGGCCAGGGAATACGGCCGCGCAATCTGGCCCGCCCACAACACCAGATGCTGCCCCGCCTGATAGCGCAACAGTCGCTCACTCGTCAGGCGTAAACGCAAAACGCTGGGGCTCAGCCAATCGCTGGCGGCCACTTGAGCGGCAAGTCCATCACGCAGCGGGTCAAAGGTTTCGACTTGCAGATCGTCGACCACCTGGCACTGACAGGCCAGCCGCCAACCTTGCTGACGCTGCTCATGGCTCAAGGCATCGGGACGGCTGTCGCTGGGCAAGCCCTCGACACATTTAACCAGGCACGCATGGCAACTGCCGGCGCGGCAGCTATAGGGCACCGACACGCCGTTCTGATTCAAAGCATCGAGCAGGTTGCTCCCCGCCGCCACCGTCCATTGGCGTTCGCCGACCCGTAACTCAGGCATCGACATTCTCCCAGGCCGCCGCGCAACGGTTACGACCATCACGCTTGGCGCGATACAGCGCCTGATCCGCGCGGTGCAAGGCGTCATCCAGATCGTCGCCGAGCGCCAACAAAGTCATGCCCACCGACAGGCTGAGGTTGCGCACATCCAGGCCGACCAATTCGACATCCATGAACGCAATGCGCAACCGCTCACAACACGCCGTCAGGCGCTCGGCATCGCAATCGGGCAACAGCACCACGAACTCTTCACCGCCATAGCGGGCCAGAACATCGCCATCGCGCAGGCAGGCGGTGGCCACTCCGGCAAACGCTTGCAACACCTGATCGCCGGCGGCATGGCCATGAACATCGTTGATGCGTTTGAAGTGATCGAGGTCGATCAACGCCAGGCCATGCACCACATCGGCTTCCATGGCGTTCAACTCCCGGGAGGCCAGGCGCAGGAAATGCCGGCGGTTGAACAGCCCGGTGAGTTCATCGGTCGCCACCAAACCTTCGAGCTGGCGCATCATCCCGCGCAGGGTGTCCTGATGCGCCTGCAAGGCAAACCGCCGCTGACGCATACGCTGGCGCGACATCTGGACGTAACGGGCGTAAAGCACCAGCCACGCGAGTACCACCAACAGTACGCACACCTGCAACAGGGCCAGCGTCGGGTCGGGCAGCTGAAAGTGATAGCCCTCCCACAAGGTGATGGCGCTGAAACTGAAAAACACCAGAAACGCGCAACGGGCGAAAGCCATGCGCGAAAGATGAAACAGCCCGAACAACAGAATCAGCAGGTAAAACACCAGAAACACGCCGCGCGCCTCGTCCAGATGGGCGATCAGCCAGGTTTGCCAACCCAGCCCCAGCAGTATTTGCACTTCGGTCAGGCTCGGGTCGGAAAAACGCAGGTTGCGGCCGCTGGAGAACACCGCGAACAACACCGCCTGGCTGAGCACCACCAACGCGCTGCCGATCGCCATGCCGGTGACGGATTCCTGGTAGTGACCGGTGAAAAACGCCAGCCACAGCAGCAGCAAAGCCAGGGCGTAGGTGCCAGCTGCGAGGGCAAAGCGTTTAAGCAAAAGCCGCTGAATGGCGTTATGGGTCAATCGCTGATTCACCGTGGGGAAGGAGGCTGATCGAGTGTCCTACTCTACAGGCCGGATGCCACTTTAGTGGCGAGTCTGATAAATGACCATTCAATTTTCGGGGCAGAAAACTGGCGTCAAAGCCATGACCCGTTCCCCCTGTAGGAGCTGCCGAAGCCTGCGATCTTTTGATCTTGCTCTTCGGCAACTTCAAAAAAGAGCAAAGTCAAAAGATCGCAGGCTTCGCCAGCTCCTACAGGGGTTGGGGTACACCCGTTATCTCACGGTCGCACGCTATCAATGTAGGAGCTGCCGAAGGCTGCGATCTTTTGATCTTGCTCTTCGGCAACTTCAAAAAAGAGCAAAGTCAAAAGATCGCAGGCTTCGCCATCTCCTACAGGGATTGAGGTACACCCGTTATCTCACGGTCGCACGCTATCAATGTAGGAGCTGCCGAAGGCTGCGATCTTTTGATCTTGCTCTTCGGCAACTTCAAAAAAGAGCAAAGTCAAAAGATCGCAGGCTTCGCCAGCTCCTACAGGGATTGAGGTACACCCGTTATCTCACGGTCGCACGCTATCAATGTAGGAGCTGCCGATGGCTGCGATCTTTTGATCTTGCTCTTCGGCAACTTCAAAAAAGAGCAAAGTCAAAAGATCGCAGGCTTCGCCAGCTCCTACAGGGGTTGGGGTACACCCGTTATCTCACGGTCGCACGCTATCAATGTAGGAGCTGCCGAAGGCTGCGATCTTTTGATCTTGCTCTTCGGCAACTTCAAAAAAGAGCAAAGTCAAAAGATCGCAGGCTTCGCCAGCTCCTACAGGGGTTGGGGTACACCCGTTATTTCACGGTCGCACGCTATCAATGTAGGAGCTGCCGAAGGCTGCGATCTTTTGATCTTGCTCTTCGGCAACTTCAAAAAAGAGCAAAATCAAAAGATCGCAGGCTTCGCCAGCTCCTACAGGGGTTGGGGTACACCGTTATTTCAACGTCGCACGCTATCAATGTGCTGGGGTACACCCGTTATTTCACGGTCGCACGCTATCAATGTAGGAGCTGCCGAAGGCTGCGATCTTTTGATCTTGCTCTTCGGCAACTTCAAAAAAGAGCAAAATCAAAAGATCGCAGGCTTCGCCAGCTCCTACAGGGGTTGGGGTACACCCGTTATTTCACGGTCGCACGCTATCAATGTAGGAGCTGCCGAAGGCTGCGATCTTTTGATCTTGCTCTTCGGCAACTTCAAAAAAGAGCAAAGTCAAAAGATCGCAGGCTTCGCCAGCTCCTACAGGGGTTGGGGTACACCCGTTATCTCACGGTCGCACGCTATCAATGCAGGAGCCACGACAAATATCGGGGCACGACAGCCAACACCGACCTATGCGACCAACGTTTGACTGTCAACGGATGTGCCCGCCATCGAGGCGCGGTATACTGCCGCGCCTTTTTAGCGTCGCGCCAGCATGCCCGGCGTGCCTTGAAAGGTGCTTGCAACCGACCGATGCACCCAAGCTGCAAGCACCTTATTGAATGTTCCCGTCTTTTAGAGGAGCGCGACTCATGACCGTGATCAAGCAAGACGACCTGATTCAGAGCGTTGCCGACGCCCTGCAATTCATTTCCTACTACCACCCCGTGGATTTCATCCAGGCGATGCACGAGGCCTACCTGCGTGAAGAATCGCCGGCAGCCCGCGATTCCATGGCGCAGATCCTGATCAACTCGCGCATGTGCGCTACCGGCCACCGCCCAATCTGCCAGGACACCGGTATCGTTACCGTGTTCGTGCGCGTGGGCATGGACGTTCGTTGGGATGGCGCCACCATGGGCCTGGACGACATGATCAACGAAGGCGTACGCCGGGCTTACAACCTGCCGGAAAACGTCCTGCGTGCTTCGATCCTCGCCGACCCGGCGGGCGCTCGCAAAAACACCAAGGACAACACCCCGGCCGTTATCCACTACTCCATCGTTCCGGGTAACACCGTGGAAGTGGACGTGGCAGCCAAGGGTGGCGGTTCCGAGAACAAGTCGAAAATGGCCATGCTCAACCCGTCCGACTCGATCGTTGACTGGGTACTCAAGACCGTTCCGGAAATGGGCGCCGGCTGGTGCCCACCGGGCATGCTCGGCATCGGCATCGGCGGCACCGCCGAGAAAGCCGCGGTAATGGCCAAGGAAGTGTTGATGGAATCCATCGACATTCACGAGCTTAAAGCACGCGGCCCGCAGAACCGTATCGAAGAGATGCGTCTGGAGCTGTTCGAGAAGGTCAACCAACTGGGCATCGGCGCCCAGGGCCTGGGCGGCCTGACCACCGTGCTCGACGTGAAGATCATGGATTACCCGACCCACGCCGCGTCCCTGCCGGTGTGCATGATCCCTAACTGCGCCGCCACCCGTCACGCGCACTTCGTGCTCGACGGTTCCGGCCCGGCCTCGCTGGAAGCGCCACCGCTGGACGCCTACCCGGAAATCGTCTGGGAAGCCGGCCCATCGGCCCGTCGCGTCAACCTCGATACCCTGACGCCGGAAGAAGTGCAGAGCTGGAAGCCGGGCGAAACCGTCCTGCTCAACGGCAAAATGCTCACCGGTCGCGACGCGGCGCACAAGCGCATGGTCGAGATGCTGAACAAGGGTGAAACCCTGCCGGTGGACCTCAAGGGTCGCTTCATCTACTACGTCGGCCCGGTCGATCCGGTACGCGAAGAAGTGGTTGGCCCGGCCGGCCCGACCACTGCGACGCGGATGGACAAGTTCACCCGTCAGATCCTCGAGCAAACCGGCCTGTTGGGCATGATCGGCAAATCCGAGCGCGGGCCTACCGCGATCGAAGCGATCAAGGACCATAAAGCCGTTTACCTGATGGCTGTCGGCGGCGCGGCTTACCTGGTGGCGCAAGCCATCAAGAAATCCCGCGTGGTGGCTTTCGCCGAACTGGGCATGGAAGCGATCTACGAGTTCGACGTCAAAGACATGCCTGTGACCGTTGCGGTCGACAGCAAGGGCGAGTCGGTACACATCACCGGTCCTGCCATCTGGCAGAAAAAGATCAGTGAAAGCCTGGCGGTGGAAGTGCAGTAAGCGCAACCCTCTCCAAACACGGCCGGGTCATCCCCCAGATGACCCGGCCGTTTTTTTGTCGATCGACCCAACACCACAAAACCCTGTGGGAGCGAGCCTGCTCGCGATGAGGCCATCACATTCAACATCGCTCTCATTAGGCTTTAATGGTTGCAATCGCGATAAAAAGCCACGCCTTGCAACCCAATCATTCTAAAAAAATCGCCTTCACCTGTCAGATCTGACAGGTTACGTCTCTTCCCCTTCTTGATAGCGTTAGTCCACCCACGCCCACCGTGCGCATTGGATGAAACCATGGCAGATCAAGACCTCAGCATCACGACGCCGTCCATCGCGAAAAGCGCATCGATCGCCACCATCGGCAAAAGTTGGGTCGCCGTGGGCCCGACCGGAGCGGCAGCCTTCGAACTGCCGATACCAGCTTCCGCAGGGCGGGGTTGGGATCCGCAACTGTCCCTGAGTTACAGCAGCCAGGCGGGTAACGGGCCGTTCGGCATCGGCTGGAGCCTGGGGGTCGGCCAGATCAGCCGCCGCACCCACAAAGGTGTGCCGCGCTACACCGATCATGACGAAATCATCGGTGACGACGGCAAAATCTGGGAGCCCGAACGCAACGAAGACAAAACACTCAAGTCCCGCCTCGAAAGTAGCTACAACGGCGTCGACATCGGCCCGCACAGCGTGGTGCGTTATAGCCCACAGGGCGAAAAGGGCTTTGCCCTGCGAGAACGCTGGCAACGGGTGAGCCGGTCAAGAGAGGCGAATCCACCAACATTCTGGCTGGTGCACAACGCCGATGGCTCACTGCACGTGTACGGCAAAACCACGTCTTCGCGCCGGGCCGATCCCGACGATCCGCTACACGTGGGCACCTGGCTGCTGTGCGAAAGCATGAACACCCACGGCGAACATATTTGCTTCGATTACAAAGCCGATGATCAAGACGCCGACCCCGTCCATGACTACCGCGCCCAGCGTTACCTGCATCGGGTGTTCTACGGCAACTTCACGGCCAGCAAGGATTTGTATACCTGGACGATGGAAAACCCGGCTGACCTGGACTGGCATTTTCATCTGCTGTTCGACTACGGCGAGCGCAGCACGTCGCTGACCGAAAAACCCGAATATGCCGGCGGCACACTGCGCCCCTGGCTGACGCGCGCGGACGCCTTCTCGTCTTATGGGCAGGGCTTTGAAACGGGCACGCGCCGACTCTGCCGGCAAGTGTTGATGTTCCACTACTTCCCTACCGAACTGGACGTCGAGCCAGTGCTGGTGCGACGTCTGTTGCTGGAGTACTCAAAAAACACACCGGCATGGACCTTCAGCCAGGTAACCGCCGCCCACTATCAGGCCTACGACGCCAGCGGTGCCGTGGAAAACAGCCCACCGGTGGAGTTCGACTACTCGCCATTCGAGATCAATCAAACGCCCACACGATGGCTTGAAGCGGACAACATGCCAGGCATCGAGGATAGCCAGTACTACCAGAGTGTCGACCTGTACGGTGAAGGCGTGCCAGGCGTTCTCTGCCGCTATGACCAGAACTGGTATTACCGAGAACCGCTACGGGCCTCGTCGGGGCCCGATGACATCGGCTACGGGCCCTGGACAGCGCTGGACAAAATCCCCGTCGCGAACCGCAACCAACCCGTGCATCAGGTACTCACCGACCTGACTGGGGATGGCCGCCTCGACTGGATCAGTGCCCAACCGGGCATGAGCGTATTCCGCACGCTGAAGGCCGATCGCAACTGGGCAGCATCCATCGCCTTTGATGCGTTTCCGCTGGAGTTTTTCAACACCCTTTCCCACTTGGGTGATTTTTCGGGAGACGGGCTCAATTCCCTGGGGCTGATCGGTCCGCAATGCGTGCGCCTGTACGCCAATCGTCGCGAGCAAGGATTTGCCCCGGCCGAAGAAACGCCGCATGAGCCACTGGATGACCGGCTCCCTCTGTTCAGCAATTCCTCCAGTGAGCTGGTGCTGCTGGGCAACCTGCTGGGCAGCGACATGACCGAGCTGTGCCGCATCCGGCATGACCAAATCGAATGCTGGCCAAATCTGGGGCACGGCAAATTCGGCCAGGGACGGGTGATCAGCGCCTTGCCGTTCGAGTACGGCGAATTCGATTCCGCACGGGTGCGAATCGCCGATCTCGACGGGTCCGGCGCACCGGCACTGATCTATCTGAAATCCGCTGCATTCGAGATTTACCTGAACCGTGGCGGCAACGGGCTGGAGCAGACGCCGATCGTTGTGCCCTGGCCGCAGGACGTGCGTTACGACCCTCTGTGCCAGGTCACCTTCGCCGACCTGCAAGGCCTGGGCTGTGCCAGCCTGATCCTCACGGTGCCGCACATGAAACCGCAGCATTGGCGCTATGACTTTGTCGCCGCCAAACCGTACCTGCTGACGGCCAGCAACAACAACATGGGCTGCAGCGCCCGGGCGGTCTATCGCAGCTGCGCGCAGGAATGGCTGGACGAAAAGCAAGAACGGCTCGTGGCCAACCCGACAGAGGTCCCGGCGTGCTTTTTACCCTTCCCCGTCCAGGTCGTGCATCAACAGCGCCAGTTGGATGAAGTCACGGGGAATTGCCTGACCCAATCGTTTGCCTATCGCAAGGGTGTTTACGACGGCAAGGAGCGCGAGTTCCGCGGCTTTGGCCAACTGCGACAAACCGACAGCGAGACCGCCACGGGCGACGACGATATTGGCTTCACGGCACCGGTACGGGTGTGCACCTGGTTCCATACCGGGCAGTCCATGGACAGGCCACGCGAGGGTTATTTCGATCGCGACACCGAGGCCTTCCCCTTGGGAGACACGCTGTTCAGCCGTTATCACGCCAATGATGAGTGTGATGAGCCCGTGACACCGCCCGACGATACCACCCGCTACGAAATCGCCCGGGCACTGGTTGGCTCGGTCGCCAGAATCGAAACCTATGCCGCTCAGGATGACCCGGCCACGGCGCAGCCTTACTCGGTGCAAGAGCACCGCTATCTGGTTCGCGAAGTACGGCCCCGCGGTGAACTGTATGCCGCGGCGGTGCTGCTACCCCTGGCGCTGGAGACGATCAGCTACCAGTACGAACGCTGTGTCGACGACCCGCTGTGCCGTCATGACGTGACCCTGCGGTGGAACGCCTACGGCCTGCCCACTCACGCGCTGACCGTCAACTATGCGCGGCGCCGGGCCGCAGCCGACACGCCGCCCTTTACCGATCCAGATGAACAGCAGTGGTGGCGGGACGCTCATGACGACGCTCAGCAGAACTGGTACGTGGACGAAACCCGCGCCCGGTTCATCGACCTGGACGAGGACCCCCAGCACTGGCGGCTCGGGTTACCCTGGGAGCAACGCGGCAATGCGCTAGTGTTGCCCAAAGGCCCGCTCCCCAGCGGCCTGGAACCGGCTCAAGTGTCGTATGAGGAACTGACCCGGCATCAGGCTTCGCCGCAATGGAATGCCTTGCGTGTGCTGACCCGACAGTCGGTGCAGCGGTATCTCAAGACGGCCGATCAGTCGCCGCTGCCCAATGGCCGGGCGGAGTTCGAAGCCCTGGCCGGCCCTCTGGAAGTGGCGCAACTGGATAAAACGGCGCTCGACGCTTATGGCGACCTGCCGCCGCCCTTCGACATCCGCGACGAACTGGCCAACATCGGTTATGCCCCCATGTCGCTTCTGTTCGAGCCGTCGTTCCCGGCAGACAACGAAGAAAATCTGTGGTCCGCCCACTATGGTTTCGCCAGCTACGACGACCTCGCCGGTTTTTACAGCGTGCGCAAATACCGCGAAACCCTCAGCCACGGCGAGACGACGGCCGAATACGACGACTATGGCCTGACGATTAAAAGCGTCGAGCTGCCGGACGGCTGTACGACCCGGATCGAATACGACTATCACGCGCTGCAACCCCTGCGCATCATCGATGCCAACGACAACGTTCAGGAAGCCCTTTACGAACCTTCCGGACAGCCGCTGGCCCTCAGTTTTTACGGCACCGAGAATGGCAGCGCCGCCGGCTTCCGGCCGCTGAGCGAATACGTGCGGCCGGAGGATCATCGGCCGGACCCGGCCATCGACGACCCGCCGGCCGCCGTGCAAAACGCCGCCAGTACGTTGCGCAAAGACTTGTTCAGCTGGATGGGACAGCTTCCTCCCTTCGCCAGCGAGACCGCCGAATGGCGCGACGCCTGGATCGCGGACGGTTATGTTCTGCCCAGTGGGCACATCCGCGCCAGCGCGCGCCTGCGGTTGCAGCGACGCAGTCCGCTGACGACGGCGGAACAGGCGTTGAGCCGACTCATCGACACGGTTCACCGCGAGCCGGTGCACAGCGTCATCCTCAGCGCCGACCGTTATCCCTACGACAGGGAACCGGCACAGATTCAAATCGTTAAAGCTTGCGTGGACGGTTTTGGCCGGGCGCTGCAAACCCAACAACGGGTCGAGCCCGGCATGGCCTACGCGGTGGATGCCGACGGCAAACTGATCATCGAGAATGGTCAATTTCTCGAGGAGTTCGCCGACCCGCGCTGGCGCATCAGCGAACGGGTGGACTACAACAACAAAGGTCAGGCCGTCCGGCAGTATCGGCCGTTTTTTGCCAACACCCATCACTACGTCAACGACCAGTCCCTGCGCGAGCTAGGCCATTTCGATCAACTGTTCTATGACGTAGCGGGCCGGCCGATCAAGCTGATCAACGCCAAAGGCTATTTCTCCCGCGATACCTATCACCCTTGGTATCACGTCAGCGAAGACTTCAACGACACCGATGAGACGCTGCCGCCGCAGGCATCGTCATGACGGCCAATGTCCATTGGCGCACTCCCGTACTGTCGGTGAATGACGGCCGTGGCCTGCCGGTCCGCCAGGTCGCCTATCTACGTACGGTTGCCAGTGACACGGCAACCGCCCTGGTAACCCGCCAGCATTACGATGCGGCCGGCCACCTGGTGGCGCAATGGGATCCGCGCTTGTTCGGCACGGCCCCCAAACCCAACCTTGCCCGCGTCTATAGTCTTGCGGGCGAATCGCTCTGCGTTGACAGCGTCGATGCCGGTTGGCGCCTGAGCCTGCCAGGGCTGGCAGGGGAAGCGCTGCACCGTTGGGACGCGCGCGGCAATCACTGGCGCAGCACTTACGATAACCAGTTGCGGGTGGTGTCTGTGGAGGAAAACGCGCAGCCGGACGTCGAAACCTACACCTACGCCACAGCCTCGGCCGACGCCGGCCACAACCTGCGCGGGCAGTTGCTCGAGCAGGTGGATCCGTCGGGCAGCGTGCGCCTCGACAGCTACGGTCTGAGCGATGAGCCGCTGCGCGAAACCCGCACCTTCCAAGATGCCCAGACGTTTGTCAGCCGCCGCACCTACGGCCCCTTGGGCACCGTGCTCGAGCTGGTTGATGCCGGCGATCATCGGCAGCAATCGCGTTACGACCTCGCCGGGCAGCTCAAACAGGTGCAGTTGCAGCTCAACGGGCAAACGGGCTGGCAACCGGTGTTGCTGGACGCGCAGTACAACGCCGCCGGACAAATCATTGAGCAACACGCGGGTAACGGTGTGATCAGCTGTTGGCGCTACGACTCGGCCGACGGGCGCCTGCTACGGCACTCCTCACAGAAAAACCAGGCGCCGGCCTTTCAGAACTTCGAGTATGTCTACGACCCGGCAGGCCACCTCACGCGCCTGCTCGACCATGTTTTCACGCCCCGGCATTTCGCCAACCAGCGCATCGATGGCCATCGCGAGTTCAGCTATGACTCGTTGTATCGACTGCACAGCGCCAGCGGTTACGACGACGGCCCGCCCTCGGACATTCCAGGCCGCCCACAACCCACCGACCCCGCCAACCGGCTCAACTACACGCAGACTTACCAGTACGACGACGGCGGCAACCTGATCAAACTCTGCCATGTGCGCGAGGGTGCCAGCCATACCCGCGAGATGTTCATCGACCCCGCCAGCAACCGTGGCGTGCGCTGGGTCAGGGGCGATCCCGCGCCGGTGTTTGACAGCCTGTTCGACCGCCACGGCAACCTCCAGGTCTTGCAGCCCGGGCAAAACCTGCAGTGGAACACGCGCGATCAATTGCAATCGGTGACACTGGTCGATCGCGACAATGGCCCCGACGACGTAGAGCTTTACCACTACAGCCAGGGGGTACGGGTCCACAAGCGTCTGGAAACCCATACCGCCACGAGCCATTTTCACGATGTGCGCTACCTGCCGGGACTGGAGATCCGCACCCGGGACAACGGTGAAGAACTGCACGTCATCACCCTCGCCATCGGGCTCGGCAACGTACGGTGCCTGCATTGGGTGACCGGTAAACCGCCGGGTATCGACGCCGATCAACTGCGCTACACCCTGGATGACCACTTGGGTTCTTGCCTGATGGAGCTGGACCAACAGGCCCGGCTAATCAGCCACGAAGGCTACTACCCGTTCGGCGCCACCGCATGGATGGCGGCATCGTCGGCGGTGGAGGCCGATTACAAGACCGTGCGCTATTCGGGTAAGGAAATGGATGTCAGCGGGCTGTACTACTACGGCGCCCGATACTACGCACCGTGGCTTCAGCGCTGGGTGAGTGCCGATCCGGCGGGGGATGTGGATGGGCTGAATCTGTATGGGTTTGTCGGGAACAATCCACTGAGCTTTTTCGACAATAGTGGCAAAAACAAAACGCCCGCCCAGCAACGCCAGGTCATCGTCGACGAACTGAAATATCTCTCGGCCGTTCCAAAAAACCTGAGCGAAGTTAAACAACAGTTCACTGACTTGACCTCTCCTGCCGACTTCCGACTGAAGATACTCAAAAACTTTGTTTATCTTTCCGGCCGCGCTGCCGTTGGTTACTTCAGCGCATTTAAAACGACCGGTGACGCTTTTTCTGCTTCCAGCATTCCTGGAGAACTCCAGGGCCTTACATTGGGCAACTTCACTGCAGACAAGGCCAATGCGGCGTACGCACTGTTAATGTCACCGCTCAAATTCGATACACCTATTTTGCCACGCCCCTCGGATCTGGATCCGCAATCCATCCGGGATCAAAGTTCCGGACGCTCGAACAGTCCTCTCGACAGTTTCAACCCCTATCCCGCGACATGGCCGGAAAAAGCAGAAAACATCAGAGCGCTCGCCGCGATTGTACGGGACTCCGTTGGCGGCGCCATTTTGCCTGGGGTGTCTGAGTTGGCCGAGCTTTTGAAAGTAGCCAAAGATGCAACAAAAGCCGAACAGCTATTAACCCCAAGAGAAATCGACCTCTATGACTCAATGCTCGATTCCTTGCGAGAAAGCGTCATCAATTCATCGGAATCCGCCACTGCTGCGTTCGATGAATTGGGTATTAATCAGTTCTATGCAAGCACCAGCGATTACTTGATCGACGTTGGACTGGGACGTGTAGCCGCCAGCAACTCCCGAATGACTGAGCGTTCGTCCATACGCCCCTCTGCAGAAGCTGCGCTGTATAGCATCGGCGAAGTTCAACACACACTTGGCAGATATCGCGCCTACGTCACGAAAAAAACATCATCAAGGGCGGCCTGACGCTATGAACCGGAAAACCGCTTCGGTGCATTCAGGCACACCGCAATTGAGTGTCAACGACCCGCGCAATCTGCCTGTCAGGCAGGTCGCCTACCTGCGTAGCAATGCTGTCGGTCCGGTACAAACACTCGTCACCCGACAGCACCATGACGCGGCGGGGCGGTTGATCGCGCAATGGGATCCGCGCCTGTTCGACACCGCGCCCAAGTCCAATCTGGCCATGGTCTACAACCTGACCGGCGGGCCGCTGAAAGTCGACAGCGTCGATGCCGGCTGGCGCCTGAGCCTGCCGGGGTTGGCGGGCGAAGTGCTGCAGCGTTGGGATCAGCGCGGCCATCACTGGCAGACCCGCTACGACGACCAGCTACGGCCGATCGCCATCGAAGAAAATACGCAGCCGGACGTCGAACGCTTCAGCTATGCCGACAGTAACGCGGACCCGGGCCATAACCTGCGCGGCCAGTTGCTCGAACAGGTAGATCCGTCGGGCACCCTGAGTTTCAGCAGCTACGGCCTGCTCGGCCAGCCGTTGGCTGAAACCCGCACCTTTGCCGGAAACAGCGACACCTTCACCAGCCGTCACCTCTTCAGCCCGCTCGGCAGCCTGCTCGCCCACACCGATGCCGGCGGCCACCAACAACTGTCGCACTATGACCTCGCCGGGCAACTCAACCAGGTGTCGTTACAGCTGGCCGGTGCCACTTCGTCGGAACCGGTTTTGCGCGAAGCCCACTACAACGCCGCCGGTCAGCTGAGCGATCAACTCGCTGGCAACGGTGTACGCAGCAGCTGGTTCTACGACCCGGCCGACGGTCGTCTGCTTCGTTTGCTGGCACAGAAGGACCAGGAAGATCCCCTGCAGGATATGCGCTACAGCTACGACCCGATGGGTAACGTGTTGCGCATCGACGACCCCACCCTCACCACCGTGTATTTCGCCAACCAACGGGTTGAGGGCCATCGCACTTTCACCTATGACTCGCTGTACCGCCTGACCGAAAGCAGCGGCTTCGAGGGCGATATCCCCCACCTGCAACCGGGCCTGCCCTCGCCGATCCAGCCGATCGACCCCGGGCGTCGCTTCAACTACACCGAACATTATCAGTACGACGCCGGTAACAATCTGGTCGAGTTGCGGCACATGCGCAAAGGCAACATGTTCACGCAAGAGATGCGCATCGACCCACACAGCAACCGTGGCGTGCGCTGGAAACCAGGCGACGCCGAACCGGTTTTCGGCGATCACTTCGACCCGCACGGCAATCAGCTGAATCGGCAACCCGGCACCCTGCCGCTTGAATGGAACAGCCGCGATCAACTGACTAAAGTGACGTTGCTCAAGCACAGCAACGGTCTGGACGATGACGAAGAAACCTACCGCTATAGCCAGGGCGAGCGCGTCTACAAAAGCTGGTTGACCTACACTTCAAACGGTCCTCATCTGCGCGAAGTGCGCTATTTGCCCGGACTGGAAATTCATGACCGCGACGGCCAGCAGTTGCACGTCATCGTCCTGCCGGGCGCCCGTTGCCTGCACTGGATCAGCGGCCAGCCCGCAGGCATCGAAGACGATCAACTGCGCTACAGTCTCGACGACCACCTGGGCTCGTGCTCGCTGGAACTGGATCGCGGCGCCGGGGTGATTAGCCAGGAGTTCTACTATGCCTTCGGCGGCACCGCGTGGTGGGCGACCCGCTCGGCGCTGGAAGCCAGTTACAAGACCATTCGCTATTCGGGTAAGGAAATGGATGCCAGCGGGTTGTATTACTACGGTGCCCGTTATTACGCGCCGTGGTTGCAGCGCTGGATCAGTGCAGACCCGGCGGGGGATGTGGATGGGCTGAATCTGTATGCATTCGTTGGCAACAATCCAGTCGGTTACGTCGACATCAATGGCGAAGTCAAAATGCCAACCATGGCCGATTTCCACGCGGGTATCGCCAGGATCATTGCCTCAGAAAACGCCAGCTATGCGAAGAACAGGCAAGCCATTGCAACACGCCATATGAAAGATCAAATGAACAAGCAAGTGACGCGTCATATCGAAATACTGGGGATCACTAAAGGCCGCGTGCGCGATGCCGGCGAGCAACTCAGCAATATGGGCTCAGACTCGAAAGTTGCACTTGCGACGACGCGCAGAACGTTGGTGCTGGCGGGAGGAAAGGCCATCAGCTATGGCATCGGGTTTCTCGTCGGTCTCGGCGGCCAGCTCTTGGGCGCCGCGGCGCCGGGGATCGGTAACGTGGTAGGTGCGGGGCTGGGGTTCGCCGCCAAATTTGCCGTCAGCGGTCTTGTGGACTATGTGGCCGAAAGAACAGGTTTGAGCGCTTCGGTCAATTTGAAAACCACAAAGCTGACGGCCGATAAAATTATAAAAAAAGCCGAATACAAACAGATGGATCCCGTTGAATACATAAAAGCCAAATATCAGAACATGAACTTCAGCTCTCAGAAATCGCAGTTAAAGCTGACCAAAGAAGCTACTGCTCAGGCTTCCAGCCAACTGTTAAAGGCAACACTCACCGGACTGCCCTCGGAAGCCGTGAGCGCAATCAGCAGTGGCATAAACATCTTGGTGGGGCTACCTGAGATAGTTGATGAAGCAATAGGGGCCAGTCGGGGAAAATCAGACGAAAAAATGGCCGAATTCGAAAGCGGCATTCTCAATCTCATAGGCGCGATTGACTCAAGCATGCGAGGCATTCACGAATTTGCCGACGCGCTTTCCATAGACAAAATAGGCGGGATCGATATTCAAGCGCTGGATCAGGAAACGGGAAAAATCACCGGTATTCTCAACAATCTCCTGGGCTCCGTGCGGGACCACAGGAACAGTCGTAAGGCCGCCTGAATCGACAAGTTTTACCCGAGGTAAACGGGCCACGCCTGGCAACATGTTATGGTGCGTGCCCGTATTGCTGACTGTTTTCAACGCCATGCTTGCGACTTCCCGAACGTTACGCCTGACGCTGTACACCCTGCTGATCGTCGCCGGTGCGGTTCTGGCTGCCACCTTGGCCATCCGCCACGCCGAGCGCCAGGCGCTGGAAGAAGATGCCGCCCGCGCCAGTCAGCAATTGGCGTTGTACGCCAACTCCCTGCACACGCTGATTGAACGCTACCGCGCCCTGCCCGCCGTGCTGGCGCTGGACCCGCAATTGCGCGACGCGCTAAACGGTGAAGTGAGCCCCGAAGAGCAGCTTGCATTGAATCGCAAACTGGAAAAAATCAACGGCGCCGCACAGTCCTCGACCCTGGAACTGCTCGACCACACCGGCCTCGCCGTGGCCGCCAGCAACTGGCGCCTGCCCAGCAGTTACGTCGGCCACAATTACGGTTTTCGCCCCTACTTCAGCCAGACCCGCACCCAGGGCACCGGGCGTTTTTATGCGGTGGGCGTGACCAGCGGCATTCCCGGCTACTTCCTGTCCAGCGCGGTAACCAGCGACAGCGGTGAGTTTCTCGGCGCCATGGTGGTCAAACTCGAATTCCCGGAACTGGAGCGCGAATGGCGCCAGGGCAGCGACACGTTGCTGGTCAGCGATGCGCGCGGGATCATCTTTATCGCCAATCAGCCAGGCTGGCGCTATCGCCTGCTGCGGCCGCTGAGCGCCAGCGATCACACTGAGCTCAAGACCACCCGCCAATACGACAAGCAGCCGCTGACCCCGCTTGAATATCGTTCGGTGCGGCGCTTCGACGACAACAGTGATTTGACCCGGGTCAATGGCCCCGAGGGGACGGCGGATTACCTCTGGGAATCCCTGCCGCTGGCCACTGAAGGCTGGACGCTGCACTTGCTGCGCCGCCCGCAGGTAGCCTTCGAAGACCTGCGCAACGCCGGGCTCGCGGCCGCCGGGGTGTGGCTGGCCGTGGTGTTTCTGTTGCTCTTCCTCAATCAGCGTTGGCGGCTGGCGAAATTGCGCCAGCGCAGCCGTGAAGAACTCGAACGACTGGTGGAAGAACGCACCCGCGATTTGCGCACCGCTCAGGACGGCTTGGTGCAATCGGCCAAACTCGCGGCGCTGGGGCAAATGTCGGCGGCGCTGGCCCATGAAATCAACCAGCCGCTGACTGCCCAGCGCATGCAACTGGCGACCTTGCGCCTGCTGCTCGATCATGGTCGGGTTGAAGACGCTTACAAGGCGCTGAAACCGGTGGACGATATGCTCACGCGCATGGCCGCGCTCACCGGCCACCTGAAAACCTTCGCCCGCAAAAGCCCCAGCGGCCTGCGTGAACGGCTGGACCTGGCGACGGTGGTCGATCAATCCTTGCAGTTGCTGGATACGCGCTTGCGGGACGAAAACGTCAGTCTCGTGCTGCACCTGACGCGCCCAGCCTGGGTGCGTGGCGATGCGATTCGTCTGGAACAGGTGCTGATCAACCTGCTGCGCAATGCCCTGGATGCGATGCACGACAAACCCTGCAAACGTCTGGAAATCCGCCTCGAAGCCGATGAACAATTGTGGCGCCTGACCGTCGCCGATAACGGTGGCGGCATTGCCGAAGAGCATCTGGCACAAGTCTTCGATCCGTTCTTCACCACTAAACCGGTGGGCGATGGCCTGGGTCTGGGGCTGGCCGTATCCTTCGCTATCGTTCACGAAGCAGGCGGACGTTTGAGTGCTGACAATGGCGAAAACGGCGCGGTATTCACCTTGACGCTGCCTATTGATCTGGAGGTCCCTGCCTGATGCTCAATTCGGTGATGGTGGTCGATGACGAAAGCAGCATCCGCAGCGCTGTCGAACAGTGGCTGAGCCTCTCAGGGTTCGAGGTGCAGCTGTTCAGCCGCGCCGACGAATGCCTGGCGCAACTGCCCAGACATTTCCCCGGGGTGATTCTCAGCGATGTGCGCATGCCCGGCATGACGGGGCTGGAGCTGCTGGCTGAAGTCCAGCGCCGCGATGCCGATTTGCCGGTGATCCTGCTGACCGGTCACGGCGATGTGCCGATGGCCGTCGAAGCGATGCGCGACGGTGCCTACGATTTCCTTGAGAAACCCTTCAGCCCGGAAGCCCTGATGAGCAGTCTGCGCCGGGCGCTGGACAAGCGTCGACTGGTGCTGGAAAACCGCGCGCTGCATGAGCAGGCGGACAATCGCGCCAAACTCGATGCCACGCTGCTGGGGGTGTCCCGTGGGTTGCAGACCCTGCGCCGCCAAGTGCTGGATTTGGCAATGCTGCCGGTCAATGTACTGATCCGTGGCGAAACCGGCAGCGGCAAGGAACTGGTTGCCCGTTGCCTGCACGACTTCGGTCCGCGCGCCGACAAAGCCTTCGTGGCACTCAACTGCGCAGCGATTCCCGAGCAGTTGTTTGAGGCCGAACTGTTCGGCCATGAGAGCGGCGCGTTCACGGGCGCCCAGGGCAAGCGCATCGGCAAGCTCGAGTACGCCGACGGCGGCACGTTGTTTCTCGATGAAATCGAAAGCATGCCGCTGGCCCAGCAGGTGAAACTGCTGCGGGTGCTGCAGGAGCAGAAGCTTGAGCGCCTGGGTTCCAACCAGAGTATCCACGTGGACTTGCGGATCATCGCCGCGACCAAACCCGACTTGCTGGATGAAGCCCGGGCCGGACGCTTTCGCGAGGATCTGGCCTATCGATTGAACGTCGCCGAGTTGCGTCTGCCGCCATTGCGCGATCGGCGTGAAGACATTCCCCTGCTGTTCGAGTTCTTCGCCCAGAGTGCCGCCGAGCGTTTGGGGCGCACCTTTGCGCCCTTGAGCGGGCCGCAACTGAGCCATCTGCTGAGCCACGACTGGCCGGGCAATGTGCGTGAACTGGCGAACGTCGCCGAACGACAAGTGCTGGGCCTCGGCGAACCGGAACCGGCGGGGATCGATCCCGGCCAGTCATTGGCGGCGCAGCAAGAAGCCTTCGAAGCCCATTGCCTGCGCGCGGCATTGACCCGGCATAAAGGCGATGTGAAAGCGGTGCTGGAAGAGCTGCAACTGCCGCGCCGTACCTTTAATGAAAAGATGCAGCGGCATGGGTTGAACCGGGAGATGTTTGTGTAATGGACCGTCAAGATCAAAAGATCGCAGCCTTCGGCAGCTCCTACAGGGTGTACACCATCCCAATGCAGGAGCTGCCGAAGGCTGCGATCTTTTGATCTTTCGGCGATTTTCCGCTCACACCAAGCTCAGAATAAGCGGATTTCCGCTCACTCAAACTGGAAAACCCCTCTAAACCGGCCCTCCTCCCCTTGGCACATCTCCTGCTATAGCTCCAGCAGGCTGCGTTTTAACGCGCTCCACAAAAACAATTAAACGAGGATCCTTCAATGGATAACTCCAACACCCTGCCCCTTGGGTCGGCTGCCGCGCCGGCTAAAGAAAGAACCACCGCCAGCCGGATCAAATCGATCTTCAGCGGTTCTGTCGGCAACATGGTTGAGTGGTACGACTGGTACGTCTACGCCGCCTTCTCCCTGTACTTCGCCAAAACCTTCTTCCCCGCCGGTTCCTCCACCGCACAGCTGATGAACACCGCTGCAATCTTCGCCGTGGGCTTCCTGATGCGTCCGATCGGTGGCTGGCTGATGGGCCTCTACGCGGACCGCGCCGGTCGTAAACGTGCGTTGATGGCCTCGGTGTATCTGATGTGTTTCGGCTCGCTGCTGATCGCCTTGAGCCCCAATTATGAAACCATCGGTATCGGTGCGCCGATCCTGCTGGTGTTCGCTCGCCTGCTGCAGGGCTTGTCGGTTGGGGGTGAGTACGGCACCTCGGCGACGTATCTCAGCGAGATGGCGACCAAGGAGCGTCGCGGCTTCTATTCCAGCTTCCAGTACGTGACCCTGATCTCCGGCCAACTCATCGCCCTGGCGGTGCTGATTGTGTTGCAACAGACCCTGACCACCGAGCAACTCTACGCCTGGGGCTGGCGCATCCCGTTCGCCATCGGTGCGCTGTGTGCCGTGGTCGCGCTGTACCTGCGTCGTGGTATGGAAGAAACCGAGTCGTTCACCAAGAAAGAGAAGGCCAAGGAAAGCGCGATGCGCACCTTGATGCGCCACCCGAAGGAACTGATGACCGTGGTCGGCCTGACCATGGGCGGCACCCTGGCGTTCTACACCTACACCACCTACATGCAGAAATACCTGGTGAACACCGTCGGCATGAGCATCACCGACTCCACCAGCATCTCGGCAGCCACGCTGTTTCTGTTCATGTGCCTGCAACCAATCGTTGGCGGGCTGTCGGATAAAGTCGGTCGCCGGCCGATTCTGATTGCCTTCGGTATCCTCGGGACGTTGTTCACCGTGCCGATCCTGACCACCCTGCACACTGTCCAGACCTGGTGGGGCGCATTCTTCCTGATCATGGCGGCGCTGATCATCGTCAGCGGCTATACCTCGATCAACGCGGTGGTCAAAGCTGAACTGTTCCCCACCGAGATCCGTGCGCTGGGCGTCGGTTTGCCGTACGCGCTGACCGTGTCGATCTTCGGCGGTACCGCTGAATACATCGCGCTGTGGTTCAAGAGCATCGGCATGGAAACCGGTTACTACTGGTATGTCACGGCGTGCATCGCGGTGTCGTTGCTGGTGTACATCACCATGAAAGACACCCGCAAACATTCGCGGATCGAGACGGACTGAGTCCACTCATACAAAAAGGGGCAGATCCGGCAACGGTCTGCCCCTTTTCATTTGGCGCCAGCCCCCGTAGAAGCGATCGGCTGCGAGCACAAATACCGGAATCAACACAAAACCCTGTGGGAGCGAGCCTGCTCGCGATGGCGGTGTAACAGTCGAAATCTTTATCGAATGTTAAGCAGTCATCGCGAGCAGGCTCGCTCCCACATTGATCGAAGATCGACTGGAATTATGTCGCAGGCCCTTGCACCATGGCCCTCTCCCGAGATCCCCAGGAATTCACTGTATGCCCGACGATATCCATTTCTACGAACCCGCCAACGGCCACGGCCTGCCGCATGACCCGTTCAATGCCATCGTCGGCCCACGCCCTATCGGCTGGATTTCTTCCCAGGACGCCAACGGCTGCTTGAATCTGGCGCCCTACAGCTTCTTCAACGCCTTCAACTACATTCCGCCGATCATTGGTTTTTCCAGCGTCGGGCGTAAAGACAGCCTGAACAACATCGAGCAGACCGGCGAATTCGCCTGGAACCTGGCGACCCGGCCGCTGGCCGAGCAGATGAACCAGAGCTGCGCCATGGTCGGGCCGCAGGTCGATGAATTCGAACTGTCCGGGCTGACCACTGCGGCGTCGAAAATCATTCAGGTGCCACGGGTTGCCGAAAGCCCAGTGTCCTTCGAGTGCAAGGTCACGCAGATCATTCAGTTGCAGCGCGCCAACAAGGAAGTGGTGCCGAGCTGGCTGATTCTCGGCGAAGTGGTCGCCGTGCACATCGCCAAATGGCTATTGAAGGATGGGGTGTACGACACCGCCGCGGCAGAACCGATTCTGCGCGGCGGCGGGCCGGCGGATTACTTTCAGCTGGGGCCAGAGGCATTGTTCAAGATGTTCCGCCCGGGGGCAGTCAAGTAATTACCAGAGCAGGTCGGCGTCTTCTTTAACGTCTTTGAGGCGGGTCAGCTCTTTGGCCGCGGCCTCGTCGGCTTCATGAGCGGTCTTGAAGGTCTGGCCTTCCAGCACTTTGTGAAAAGTCGGGGCACCGGAACCGCCGAGGGCTTTGACGGCAATCGCGGCGTGGTAACCGCCCTCGCCCGGTACTACTGCTGAAACGGCTTCGAAGTGTTCAAAGGCTTTGCGTGCCATGTCGCGGATCCTGGCTAATGGAGAATTGCGCCATTAAACCCTCAACCGGCGAGTTTGTGTACCGCTGCCTGGGACTGGCCAAGGGCCTGGGCCGCCGAGACATCCTTGAAGGTATGAAAATCCAGGCTATTGACCACCAGTTCCTGCACCAGCTCGGCAAAAATCTGCATCGCCGGGCTGCCGAAGTAAGCGGTCATGGACTGTTGGTTGACCCAGAAACCGGACACCAGCCACAGCTCCGGATCGCATTGCGAGTGCTGCAGGGCAAAGCTCAGGCAACCCGGCGCGTTGCGCGACGGCTCAATCAGGGCGCTCAGGCGCGCACCGAGTTCTGCCGAACGCCCGGCGCGGGCGCGAATGAAGGCCATATGACTGACGGGGATTTGCGTAGACATGTTCAACCCTCCCAGGTCATCCAGTGGCAGCCGGGGACGGGCTGCGACAGGATCCAAGATTAGGCGGCGCGCCCTGGTCGTCGTTAGTCGATTCCTGCCGACGCATTGCACAATCCTGCGAGACTTGGCTCAACACCTGTAACAACCGGCAAAACCCGTCACATCACTGTCACACGAGCTTTGTGTAGGCGCTGCCGAAGGCTGCGATCTTTTGACTTCTGTTTTCAAGATCTAGAGATCGCAGCCTTCGGCAGCGCCTACAGGGGGAGGTTTGCGTCAGCCGTTGCCCATCTGCGTCACGTCATGACGGGGCGATATATGAAGCCCCGTGCAGAATCAGGCAAGCTTTTGGCAGGATGTGTCTACCGCTGTCCCTTGCACAAATTTAAGCTCAGCCCATTACCAACGCGTCACCGAGGATGCCCAGCATGTCGTCGCTCGATCATTTTCAAGCCCCGCTTGCCGCCGACATGGAAAAACAGCGCGCGGAACTGGCCGCCCTCATCCGCCGCAATACGATGGAGGATGGCACTTATGCCACCGCCGTCGGTTCGCTGTTCATGTCGCGCCACAGTCAAAACCATGACTTCGCCCCAGTGCTGGCGCAACCGGCCCTGTGCATCATGGCCCAGGGGCGCAAGGAAGTGCGGCTGGCGGATGAATACTTCAACTACGACCCGCTGAATTACCTGGTGGTGTCGGTCTCGATGCCTTTGAGCGGGCGAGTGGTGAATGTCTCGCCCGAAGAACCGATCCTCGCCGTGCGGCTGGACATCGACCCCGCAGAAATCACCGCGCTGATTGCCGACGCCGGCCCCATCGGCGTCCCCACACGGCCTACTGGTCGCGGCCTGTATGTCGAGCAGATCGACACGGCAATGCTCGATGCCGTGCTGCGTCTGGCACGTTTGCTGGACACACCCAAAGACATCGCCATGCTGGCGCCGCTGATTCGTCGGGAGATTCTGTATCGGCTGTTGCGCAGCCAGCAGGGGCATCGGCTGTACGAGATTGCCATCGCCAACAGCCAGAGCCATCGCATCAGCCAGGCGATCAAATGGCTCAACGGCAATTATGAGCAACCGCTGCGCATCGATGATCTGGCGCGGGAAGTAAACCTGAGCGTGTCGACATTGCATCACCGGTTCAAGGCGATGACGGCGATGAGTCCGCTGCAATATCAGAAGCAGTTACGCCTGCAGGAGGCGCGGCGGTTGATGCTGGCCGAAGGGCTGGAAGCTTCGGCGGCGGGTTATCGGGTGGGCTATGAAAGCCCTTCGCAGTTCAGCCGTGAGTACAGCCGATTGTTTGGCGCGCCGCCGCTGCGGGATTTGGCGCGGTTGCGGTTGTCGGTTTGAGCAGATTTTTGTGTTGTTTGTGCCGGCCTCATCGCGAGCAGGCTCGCTCCCACAGTGGATCTGTGGTGTTCACAAATCCAGTGTTCACAGGAGATCCAATGTGGGAGCGAGCCTGCTCGCGATGGGGCCAGTAAGTCAGGCGCTCAACACGCGGCACGCCTCAGCCGGCAAGGTCACCGACACCGGATTGCCAATGCTCAACCCAACCCCCTGACACGGCGTGCTCAACGCGGTAAACGACACCCCGGAACACTCAACAGTCGTTTCAATCGTCGCCCCGATATCCCGCACAAACGTCACCTTCCCGAGCAAGCGATTGCCCGCCGTGGCCTGGGGTTGCGACAGTTGCAGGTCTTCCGGGCGGATCAGCATTTTCACCTTCTCCCCCACCACAATGCTGCTGCAGATTGGCACTTGCAGCGCATCGCCGCCCGGCAAGCTGACTTTGCCGTTGCCCAGCGCCGTGGCCGGGAAAATGTTTCCCGAACCAATAAAATCCGCGACGAATTCATTGGCCGGATGCCGGTAGATTTCAATCGGCGAGCCCACCTGCTGCACCCGATGCTCACCCAGCACCACCACGATATCGGCCATGGTCATGGCTTCGCGCTGGTCGTGGGTGACCATGATGGTGGTGATGTTCAAACGCTGTTGCAGCTGACGGATTTCCACCTGCATCGATTCGCGCAGCTTGGCGTCCAGCGCCGACAGCGGTTCATCGAGCAGGAGGATTTTCGGCCGCGAGGCAATCGCCCGGGCAATCGCCACGCGCTGACGTTGCCCGCCAGAGAGTTTCGCCACCGGGCGATCAATCATTTCCTGCAGCTGAATCAGCTCCAGCAACTCCACCACCCGCGCCTGCTGATCAGCCTTGCTGACCCCGCGCAGTTTCAACGGATAGGCAATGTTCTCCCCCACTGTCATGTGCGGGAACAGCGCCAGCGATTGAAACACCATGCCGAAATTACGCTGATGCGCCGGCGTATGGCCGATGTCTTCACCGTCCAGGCGAATCTCGCCACCGGTCAGGGTTTCCAGCCCGGCAATCATCCGCAGCAAAGTAGTTTTGCCGCAGCCCGAAGGGCCGAGGAAACACACCAGTTTGCCCTCGGGCAAATGCAGGTTCACATCCTTTACTGCGCAGGCCGAGCCGTAATGTTTCTCGACGTTTTCCAGAATCAGACCAGTCATTTGAATCACCTCAAGAAATCAGAACGAAACGCCGCCTTCGCCAACCAACTTTTCCAGCGCCCAGATGAGCACGATGTCGATCAGCACGATCAGCACGGCAAACGAGAAAACGGTAGGGTCGAGCGAAGACACAGTGCGGCTGTACATCCAGATCGGCACGGTCATGACGTCGATGGTGTAGAGGAAATAGGTCACGGTGAATTCGTTGAACGAGACGATGAACGCCAGCAGCATGCCCGCCAGAATCCCCGACTTCATCAGCGGCACCACCACATCGACAATCGCTCGCAGCGGTGAAGCGCCGAGCATCTGCGCGGCCTCTTCGACTTCGCTGCCGATGGAGAGCATCGCTGCGGTGCAGTTTTTCACCACAAACGGCAGCGCCAGAATCACGTGGGCAATCACCAGCCGCGAGGTGGTGATGTGGAACGGCAGGCTGTCGAACACCAACAGCAAGGCCAGGCCCAACACCACCATCGGGAACACCAGGGGCAGCGACATCAATTGCAGCGCCACGGCCTTGCCGCGGAACTCGCAACGGGTCAGAGCATAGGCTGCCGGCACCGCGATAATCGTGGCGAAAATCATGGTCAGGCAGGCCACCATCAGGCTGGTAGTCATGGCTTTGCCAAGGCTCAGCACATCGCTGGAATCCGGCGACACGAAGGTGTTCCAGGCGGCTTTGTACCATTGCAGGCTATAGCTGCTGGGCGGGAAGTCGAGGTTCGACGCACCGCTGAACGACATGACAATCATGGTCAGGATCGGCAGCACCGCCAGCAGCAAAATGAAGCCTGACAGGATGCCGGCGAACTTGCCGGTATCGCCTGGCAGCAGCGAATGGCGCTTCTTGATCAGGGTGCTCATTGGGAAGCCTCCAGCATGCGCCGACGACGGCCGGTTATGTATTCGGACAAGGTCATGATCGCCAGGGTGGTAACGATCAGCACCACACCGGCAGCCGACGCGGCGGGCCAGTTCATCAGCGGGGCGATCTGGTCATGCACCATCACCGCCAGCATCGGCACGCGTCGACCACCAAGCAGCAGCGGCACCACGAAGCTGCTGGCGTTGTAGGCGAACACCAGCGTCGCGCCAGTAATGATCCCCGGCAAACTCATCGGCAACACCACCTGGCGGAACACCTGCAAGCGACTGGCGCCAAGGGTTGCTGCGGCCTCTTCGTACGTGCGGGCGACGCCGCGCATGGCGCTGGCAATCGGCAGCACGGCCAACGGGAACGCGGTTTGCACCAGGCCCATCAACACGCCGTTCTGGTTGTACAGCAGCATGATCGGCCGCTTGATCAGGCCCAGGCCCATCAGCGCCTGATTGAGCATGCCGCCGGGGCCGAGAATCACCAGCCAGCCGTAGCTTTGCAGCAGCAGGTTGACCAGCAATGGCAGCAGCACCGCCGCGAGGAAGATCCGCCGTACAAACGGTGAGGTCAACCGCGACATGGTGTAGGCCACCGGGATCGCCAGCAGCACCGCAATCACCGCGCTGATCAGCGCCAGGCGCAACGTCAGCAGCAACGATTTGAGGTAATAGGGTTCCAGCAATTGGGCGTAACTGGCCAGGCTGAAGCCGGACCACTCCGCGCCTTTGGTGCCGACGCTCATGCGCAGCACCAAAAGGCTGGCGGCAATCAGCACGCCGAGAAACAGCATCGACGGCGAGAGAAAAAGCCAGGCGCGCGCCGTCGGTGAGACACCCCGGTTGACGCGCACGGGTGCGGCGCTTACCGGGTGGGTCAGAGGTTGGTGTTCCATAGCAAGGGTCTCGTCAATGGAAGATCATTGGCGCAAGAATGCAGGTATTAACCCGATCCCCTGTAGGAGCTGCCGAAGGCTGCGATCTTTTGATCTTGATGTTGATCTTCATCGGCCCCAGAAAAAGATCAAGATCAAAAGATCGCAGCCTTCGGCAGCTCCTACAGGGAGATCCGGGCAGCCGTCACACCTGTGCCGCGATGAGGTTCGAAGAACCTCCCCGCCATTCAGATCAGGAAGAAAAGATTTCCGTGTAACGACGAATCCATTGGTCATGCACGGTGGCCAGAAAGGCGTTGTCGTGCATGATCGCCTTCTCGGCAATCTGCTCCGGCGTGAGGATGTACGGGCTCTTGCGCGCTTCGGCGGAGATGATCGCCTTGGCGTTGACCGGGCCGTTGTAGATGTCTTCGGCCATCTTGCCCTGCACCAGTGGGTCCAGAGAGTGGTTGATGAAGGCGTAGGCCAGGTCGGTATCGCCCGGACGATTCTTCGGCATCACCGACAGCATCAGGTCGGTGTAGAAGCCTTCCTTCATGCCGAACGTGGCGCCCAGGCCGTAGGCCGGATCGCGAATCTGTTTCGGGAAAAACGCCGGCGCATACAGGCCACCCATGTCCAAGGAACCGGTGCGGAACAGCTCGGCGATCTGGTTCGGGTTTTCGCCCAGGGTCACGACGCGATCTTTCAGCTCGGCGAGTTTCTTGAAGCCTGGCTCGATGTTGTGTTCGTCACCACCGGCCAGTTTGGCGGCGATGATGATCAGGTCCATGGCCTCGGTCCAGTTCGGCGGCGGCAGGAAGATGTTCGGCGACAGTTCCGCGTCCCACAGGGCGGCATAGCTGTCCGGCGCTTCTTTGATGGTGCGGGTGCTGTAGACCAGGCTGTTGCACCACAGCAGGTAGCCGATGCCGTGACCGTTGGCGCCGGTGCGGTATTGCTCCGGCACGTCGATCAGGTTGGGGATACGGTTGAGATCGGGTTTTTCCAGCAGGTTGGCGGCGGCCAGACCTTCGGCGCCGACGCCGGCCAGCGTGATGATGTCGTACTGCGGACGATCACCGCCGGCCTTGAGTTTGGCGACCATTTCCGAGGTGCTGCCGGTGCGGTCGGCGATGACCTTGCAGCCGTACTTGGCTTCGAAGGTTGCCGCGATGTTGCGCAGTGCCGCAAGGCCGGTGTCATCGGACCAGGTCAGCAAGCGCAGGGTCTTGCCCTGGAAGCGTGTGTCGCTGGCATTGGCCTTGATGAACGGCATGCTCATGGCCGCCGCAGCCACAGACGCCACGCCCACGGTTTTGATGAATTGACGTCTGTTCAGATCGTGCTCGCCCATGAAGGACTCCCTTTGTTTTTTTAAGTATGAGGTTGGTCGCAACCGTTGCATCCGCGCGGCCAGATCGGCTTACAGTCCCCGGTTTCAAAGGACTTGAGCTGCACCGGCGGGTTCATCCTGAGGTCGTGCAAAACACCTGACTATCGATAAAAACTCATTGAAGCCATGACGCTGGCGCATGCCTCATCGCGAGGCATGCACGGCCTTTTTTTGTGCCTTCAGACGGCCCGAATCACGTGTTTGATTTCCTGGAAAGCCTGCAAACCCCACGGCCCCAATTCGCGGCCGATGCTGCTCTGTTTGTAGCCACCCCAGGCGGTCTGCGGGAAGATCACTTGCGGCGCGTTGATCCACACAAGCCCCGCCTGCAAAGCGTTGGCGACCCGATCGGCCGCTTCGGCGTCGCGCGTAACCACGCTGGCCACCAGGCCAAACTGGCTGTCGTTGGCCAGGGCAATCGCCTCGGCTTCAGAGTTGAAACTGCGTACGCAGATCACTGGGCCGAAAATCTCTTCGCACCACAGCGCACTGTCGAGGGGCACGTCGATGAAAAGGGTCGGCTGCAAAAAATAGCCGCGTGACAGATCCGCCGGGCGATTACCGCCGCAGATCAGCTTTGCGCCAGCGCTCAAACCGCGATCGATGTGGCCCAGCACACGTTGGTATTGCGCCTGATTGACCAGTGCGCCCATTTCCACGTTCGGATCGAACGGGTCGGCCACGCGAATGGCTTCGGCGCGCGCCTTCAATCGCGCTACAAATTCTTCCGCCAGCTCATCGGCAACCAGCACACGGCTGGTGGCGGAACACATTTGCCCGGCGTTGAAGAAACCACCGCCACAGGCCACTTCCACGGCCAGTTCGATGTCGGCATCGGCGAGTACCAGCAGCGAAGATTTGCCGCCTAGTTCCAGGCTCACACCCTTCACGGTTTCTGCCGCTCGCTGCATCACCTGCACGCCCACCGCGTTGCTGCCGGTGAAGGAAATCTTGGCGATGCGCGGATCAGCCGACAGCGGTGCGCCGACGGCCAGGCCGGTGCCGCAGACCAGATTGAACACACCGTTTGGCAGACCGGCTTCGGCAATGATCGTCGCCAGTTCCAGCTCCGGCAGCGGCGTCACTTCCGACGGTTTAAGCACCACGCAGCAACCGGCGGCCAGGGCTGGGGCGAGTTTCCAGGCGGTGGTAACCATCGGGAAATTCCACGGCACGATCAGCCCCACCACACCGCACGGTTCGCGGCGCAAACGGGCGCTGAAATCATCGCTCGGCAATACCACGGCGCTGTCTTGCTTCGCGTCCAGGCCTTCGGCCAGCTCGGCGTAATACTCGAAGGTGGCAATCACGTCGTCGACGTCGATGGCCGCTTCGAACAGTGGTTTACCGTTGTTGCTCGACTGCAACTTCATCAACTGCTCGCGACCGGCCTGCACGCCCGCGGCGATTCTGCGCAGGATCGCCCCGCGCTCGGCGCCGGTGTTTTTTGACCATTCCTTGAAAGCATGGGTCGCGGCTGTGACGGCCTGATCGACAGCGTGTGCATCGCCACCATTAACGGTGGTCAACAGGGCTTCGGTCGCTGGGTTGATCACGCGCAAGTGTTCGTGGCCGGCGGCCCATTGGCCGTTGATGTACAGGCCATCCAAAGTAGTTGGAAAACTCATTGCGACACCGCCTTCATCCACTGGGTCTGGTCAATTTCAATCAGGGTCGGGCCCTGGCGATCGGTGGCAAGGCGCAATGCATCACGCAATCCGTCAACACTGCTGACTGCTTCGGCTGCACAGCCCAGGGCCTTGGCAACGCCGATGAAGTCCGGGGTGTAGATGTCCACGCCCACCGGCTCGATGTCGCGGTTGACCATGTATTTCTTGATCTCTTCGTAGCCCTGGTTATTCCACAGCAGGACGATCACCGGGGTGCGTGCTTCCACCGCACTGGCCAATTCCGGCAAAGTGAATTGCAGGCCACCGTCGCCGATCAGGCACACCACCGGAGGGCGTGCGCCGCCTTCGACGCGGCCACCGAGCCAGGCGCCAATCGCCGCCGGCAAGGCGTAACCAAGGGTGCCGTAACCAGTGGACGAGTTGAACCAGCGACGGGGGCGCTCCGGGTTGAAGGTCAGGTTGCCGGTGTACACCGGTTGGGTCGAATCGCCGACGAATACCGCGTTTGGTAATTCGTGCAAAACGGTTTCCAGGAAGCGAGTCTGGGCCAGCGTCGGGACGTCCCAGGATGCGGCCAATTCATCGCGCAAACGCGCGGCACGCACCTGGCCCCAATCGTTGCGACGCTCGGCCAGCGACTTGTGGGACAGCGCACTCAGCAAGGCCTGAGCGGCGTTGCGCGAGTCGGCCACCAACGCGACTGTCGGCGGGTAATTACGCACGGTCTGGTCGGGGTCGATGTCCACGCGCAGCAGCACGCCGGGAATTTCGAAGCCGCCGGCGAAGGTGATGTCGTAATCGGTTTCGGCCAGTTCGGTGCCGATGGCCAGCACCACGTCGGCCTCGGCGACCAGCGCGCGAGTGGCTACCAGGCTTTGGGTCGAACCGATCAGCAGAGGGTGGCGGGATTCGAGCATGCCCTTGGCATTGATGGTCAGGGCCACTGGCGCGTCCAGCAGTTCGGCCAGTTCGGTCAATTCGGCCGCGGCATCGATGGCGCCGCCACCGGCGAGAATCAACGGGCGCTTGGCACCGGCCAGCAAGTCGGTCATGCGGCTGATCGCGCTGGGCGAAGCACCGGCTCGGTCGATGTTCACCGGCACGCTGGCGAGCAAGTCATCGGCCTCTTCGACCAATACGTCCAACGGAATTTCGATGTGCACCGGACGCGGACGGCCAGCCTGGAACAGCGCGAAGGCGCGGGCCAACACGCCCGGCAATTCAGCCGCCGACATCAAGGTGTGAGAGAACGCTGCCACGCCGCCGACCAGTGCGCTTTGGTTCGGCAGTTCATGCAACTTGCCGCGACCGCCGCCCAGTTGGCTGCGCGATTGCACGCTGGAAATCACCAGCATCGGGATCGAGTCGGCGTAAGCCTGGCCCATGGCGGTGGTGATGTTGGTCATGCCAGGGCCGGTGATGATGAAGCACACGCCCGGTTTGCCGCTGGTGCGAGCGTAACCGTCGGCCATGAAACCGGCGCCCTGTTCGTGACGCGGAGTGACGTGGTTGATGCTCGAACGGGCCAGCCCGCGATACAGCTCCACGGTGTGCACCCCGGGAATGCCGAACACCTGCTCGACCCCGTAGTCTTCGAGTAACTTGACCAATACTTCGCCGCACGTCGCCATGTCTTTGCCCTTTTTGTTCGTTTGAGACGCCGGGCCTGCGCAGTGTTTATGATGGGTTGGCAGGTCCAGGGATGGCCTCATTGGAACGGGCGACACGTAGCCGCAACAATGGATAAAAAGTCATACTAGCCATGTCCTCACGTCATACCTTGGATCCCAATGAAACGATTGCCTCCCCTGCCGGCGCTGCACACTTTTCTGATCACCGCGCAGTGCTGCAACTTCACCCGGGCCGCCGAACAACTGCACATCACCCAAGGCGCGGTGAGCCGGCAGATCGCCGGGCTGGAAGATCATCTGGGTTATGAGCTGTTCATTCGCCAGGCGCGGGGCTTGAGCCTGACCGCCGAAGGACGGGAATGGCTGCCACGGGTGCAGCAGATTTTCGGCCTGATCGACGAGGCCGTGGAGCAGATCGGCGAGAAGCGCGAAACCCTGCAACTGAAAGCCCCGACCTGCGTGATGCGCTGGCTGTTGCCACGCCTGTTGCAGTGGCAAAAGGAGCGCCCGGATGTACCGGTGGAATTGACCACCACGGTGAAACACGGCGTGGATTTTCATCGCGAGCAGTTCGATGCGGCGGTGATGTATGGCGCGCCGCCGGACAACTCCCTGGCCTCCCAGCATCTATTCGATGAGCAACTGACGCCCGTGTGTTCCCGACCGATGCTTGAAGGGCCGATGGCCTTGCAGACACCGGCCGATCTGCAACAGCACTTGTTGCTGCACCCCACCCGCGATGAACGGGACTGGAACGCCTGGCTGAAAGCCGCGGATATTCGGCTGAGCAATGTCGGCAAGGGGCAGCATTTCGAAACCCTGGATCTGGCGATGTCGATGGCGTCCCAGGGGACGGGCGTGGCGATTGGCGATTGGTCGTTGATCGGCGATGACCTGAGTGCCGGACGGCTGGTCATGCCTTTTGACCTGAAGGTGAAAACCGGGTTGGCGTATTACCTGGTGTTCCCCGAGAAACCGGCGCCTTCGCCGAAGTTGCGCGAATTGATGGGATGGTTGGTGGAGCAGGCTCAATCGCGTTGAACCGAACAACCGTGTAGGAGCTGGCGAAGCCTGCGATCTTTTGATCTGTAGGAGCTGCCGAAGGCTGCGATCTTTTGATCTTTAACGCTTTCAAAGTCGCCGAAAATCAAAGATCAAAAGATCAAAAGATCAAAAGATCAAAAGATCGCAGCCTTCGGCAGCTCCTACGTTAGGGTGTTCCGGAATTAATACCCGACAGTAAACCGCTGCCGTGAATGCTTCGGCGTTTGCACTTCATCGAGCAGCGCAATCGCGAAGTCAGCAAAGGTAATCCAGCTACGGCCCTGGGCACTCACCAGCAAGTCATCCTTGCCGATTCGAAACGTACCCGTGCGCTCACCTTCGACAAACTCTGCCGACGGAGACAGGAAGGTCCAGTCCAGATCCTGTTCCTGACGCAGGGTATTGAGGAACGCGGCACCGGCGCTGGCCTCGGCCTTGTATTCCTCGGGGAAGCCTTCGCTGTCGATCACCCGCGAGCCGTCCGCCAGCAACAGCGAGCCGGCACCGCCGACCACCAGCAGACGCTTGACCCCGGCCTTCTTCACTGGCTCGATGACGGCGCTGGCGGGGATGGTGGAGAAGTGCGCAGCGCTGATCACCGCATCATGCCCGGCCACGGCGGCTTGCAATGCAGCAGCGTCGAGTACGTCGACATTTTTGCTCACGACACCGGCTCGCGGGGCGATTTTCGAGGTGTCGCGGGCGATGGCCGTGACGCTGTGACCGCGACGCAGAGCTTCTTCCAACAGTTGGCTACCGGCACGACCGGTGGCACCGATGATTGCGATGTTGCTCATGACGTTTCTCCAGTTGCGGTGATGTAGTTGTAGTGATGTGGCAATGCTCATTGTGGCGAGGGAGCTTGCTCCCGCTGGAGTGCGAAGCGCTCCCCTGCATTTCTTCAGGCTCACCGCATGCTCAGGTTTTACGACTGCCTCGCAGCCGAGCGGGAGCAAGCTCCCTCGCCACAAAGGCTTATTCAGTTTCAGGTGCGGTGGATTACCACTTCATCTCGCCCTTGGCGACTTTGGCGCTCAGCTCAAGTGAGCTTTCTTCGCCCAGGGTCGGGTAGCGTTTGTTCATTGCGCCGATCAGTTCGGCAGCGTCTTTCGCCTTGGCGGTTTCTTCGTCGAAAGCCTTGATGTAATCGGCGGTGAACTGCACCGCCGCCAGAGAGCGAGCGCTCTCACCGAGGTAGTGACCTGGCACGATGGTGTTTGGCTTCAGCGCTTCAATCGCCTGCAGCGTCGTCAGCCAATCGGCATGGGATTGCGGGGTCTGGGTGTCGGCCATCCATACGTGAATGTTTTCAGCGACCACCACACCTCCGACCACAGCCTTGATCGACGGGATCCACACAAAGCTGCGATCAGGCTGCTTGCCGTCCAGGCCGATCACCTGCAATTTCTGCCCTTCCAGCAACAGGCTGTCGCCCTTGAGCACCTGCGGCACGATGGTTTTGCTCGGCACGTCGGCGCCCATTTTCGGGCCCCAGAACGCCAGTTTGCCGTCGACGGTTTTTTTGATGTGATCGACGGTTGGTTGCGAAGCCAGCACTTTGGCTTTCGGGAACGCCTGGATAACGGTGTCGAGGCCGAAGTAGTAATCCGGGTCACCGTGGCTGATGTAGATGGTGGTCAGCTGCTTGCCGCTGGCGCGGATTTTTTCCACCACTTGTTCGGCCTGGGCTTTGCCGAATTGCGCGTCCAGCAGAATCGCTTCCCTCTCGCCGCTGACCAGTACCGAGGTCACCGGGAAGATCGCGTTGGTGCCTGGGTTGTAAACGTCCAGCGTCAGGGTCAACGCCGCCGCGGCATGGGCCGCGAAGCCGAGCGTGGCGGTTGCCAGAAGAATGCGTTTGAGTGAAGTGAAGCCGATCATCTGTTGCTCCGTTGTCGATGGCTAGGGTTGGCCGATGGCTCTGTAGGAGCTGACGAGTGAAACGAGGCTGCGATCTTGTGACTTTTCCTTTTAAAGGCAAGATCAAAAGATCGCAGCCTCGTTTCACTCGTCAGCTCCTACAGGGGACAGAGCTTAGTTGCCTGGTTCGATACAAAAAATGCGATGCTTGAACATAGTTTGTTTCTGAAAGCGGGCAAATCATGGATCGTCTACAAGCAATGCGGGTGTTCGTTACGGTGGTGGACCTGGGCAGCCAATCGGCCGCCGCCGATCACCTGGACCTGTCACGGCCGGTGGTTTCCCGCTATCTGGCGGAGCTGGAGGATTGGGTCGGCGCGCGCCTGATGCACCGCACCACGCGCAAATTGAGCCTGACCACCGCCGGCAGCGAGATCCTGCCACGCTGCCGGCAGATGCTCGAGTTGTCCACCGACATGCAAGCCGCCGTCAGCGAGCCGGACGACGCACCGCGAGGTCTGCTGCGGATCAGCGTCAGCACCTCGTTCGGCCAGGCCCAACTGGCAGACGCCATGGCGGCTTACGTCAAACGTTACCCCGGCGTCAGCATCGATATGCAAATGCTCGACCGCACGGTGAACCTGGTGGATGAACGCATCGATCTGGCGATTCGTACCAGCAACGACCTGGACCCGAACCTGATCGCCCGACGCCTGACGGTCTGCCGTTCAGTGATCTGCGCCTCCCCCGCGTACCTGCGCGAGCACCCGACACCGCAACGGGTCGAAGACCTGAGCCTGCACAATTGCCTGACCCACTCCTACTTCGGCAAAAGCCTCTGGCATTTCGAACAAGACGGCGAGCCCGTCTCGGTGCCGGTGCAGGGCAACATCAGCGCCAATGAAGCTAGCACGCTGTTGCGCGCGGCGATGGCCGGGGCCGGCGTGACGATGCTGCCCAGTTACCTGGCCGGCGTGCATATCCACAGCGGCGAACTGATCCGCCTGTTGCCTCAGGCCGAGCCTCGGCAGCTGAACATCTATGCGGTGTATGCCTCACGCAAACACATGCCCGCGGCGTTGCGCAGCATGCTGGATTTTCTGGTGCTCAGATTTCCGGAAGAGCCGGAGTGGGATGCAGGTCTTTAAACATCAAAAGATCGCAGGCTTCGCCAGCTCCTACAAAAGCTCGGCGTATACCCGGTAGGAGCTGCCGAAGGCTGCGATCTTTTGATCTTCAGGGGCGGCGAGAAGATCAAGATCAAAAGATCGCAGCCTTCGGCAGCTCCTACACAACTCACCGGCGCTGACCTATGCTCAAAGCAGTACCGAAAGGTATTCGTTCAGAGGTCAACGCCATGAACATCAAAACAAGAAGATACCTCGCCATTTTCATCACTTGCGCGGCGACACTGGCGCTGTATGGCACAGCCGCCTGGCGTGTCGAGCAGTTGCGACAACAGCCCCGTGACTTCGCGAGCTGCAACTTCGAGCGCTGCATTCCCCACAACGCGACCCTCAACGCCCTCCGGTGACGATCACACCTGTGGCGAGGGAGCTTGCTCCCGCTGGGCTGCGAAGCGGCCCCCCTTATCCCCAAAAAGAATGGGACTGCTGCGCAGTCCAACGGGAGCAAGCTCCCTCGCCACAAGGTTCAGGCGTCGTTGTCCTGATCGGCCTTCAAGCGGTCGCGAAAGGCTTTGGGCGAAATCCCCACGCGACGCCTGAACAGGCGTGTGAAGTTGGTCGGATCGGAAAACCCCAACACGTCGGACATTTCATAAATGGTCATGCTGGTGTAGGTCAGCAAGCGCTTGGCCTCCAGCAATTGACGCTCGTGCATGATCTGCAACGCCGGTTGACCCGCCAGTTCACGGCACGTGCCGTTGAGGTGGGACACGGAAATCCCCAGCCGATGAGCCAGGTCCTCGACCTTGACGTGCTGGCGATAGGTCTCTTCCACCAACTGAATAAAGCCGTTGAGGTATTCCCGAGCCCGCTGCGGACGCTGGGTGGCGGTTTGGCGCTGAATCACCTGGCGACTGATCCACACCATAATCACGCTGACTAGCGAATGCATGAGCATTTCCCGCGCCGGTTGATGGCCGGTGTACTCGCTTTGCAGTGCTGAAAACAGGCTGTTGAGGTACTCGCTGTCCTTGCCCGCCGGGTAGCTTTCGGCCTGTGCCAGAGCGTTCACCGAATTGCCCAGTTGTGCTTGCAGGTGGGCGATCAGCGGCGCGGCCAGCGTGACGACGAAACCTTCGACGTCCTCGGAAAACCGATAACCATGCACCGATAACGGCGGCAAAATCAGGATCGCCGGCTCAGTCAATTGTGAGCGTTTGCCTTCGATCTCAAGCTCTGCCTGACCTTTGAAAACGAAGAGTAACTGACACAAATCGGCATGGCGGTGGGGTTTGATTTCCCATTGATGTTCGCGGCTGCGTTTGGAAATGGTTTCACAGTGCAACAAGTCAGGGGTCGGCCAGTCCAGGCTTTCACCATAGAGTTTGAACACCGGAATCGATGGCAGGTCAGGCTTGTTCATCACTTCAATCCAGGCCTCGAGGGTAACGGGGCGATAATCGCACCGATTGGCAGAATGTACAGGTATCGGCTCAGTTTTCCCCTTCAATTGACAGACTCGCAAGTGAAAAATGCAAGTACTCGATCCATAAAAATCATTCACCGGCCTTGGTCGTGTGGAGCTTGCGAGTCATAAAAACAATGAAAACAATGAAAACACTGAAAACCCAAGTCGCGATCATCGGTGCCGGCCCCTCTGGCTTGCTACTCGGCCAATTGCTGCATAACGCCGGCATCGACACCTTGATCCTCGAACGCCAGACCCCGGACTACGTGCTCGGACGCATCCGCGCCGGTGTCCTCGAACAAGGCATGGTAGAGCTGTTGCGTCAGGCCGGAGTGGGTCAGCGCATGGATGCCGAAGGGCTGGTGCATGCAGGCTTCGAACTGGCCCTCGACGGGCGCCGGGTACATATCGATTTGCAGGCGCTGACGGGCGGCAAAACCGTAACGATCTATGGCCAGACCGAGGTCACCCGCGACCTGATGGCCGCTCGTCGGGACGCCGGTGCACAGACGATCTACGAAGCCAGCAATGTCGTCCCCCACGGCATGAAAACCGCTGAACCCTTCGTCACCTTCGACAAGGACGGCGAAACGTATCGACTCGATTGTGACTACATCGCCGGTTGCGACGGTTTCCATGGCGTGGCGCGGCAGTCGATCCCTGCCGACTGCCTGAAGGTATTCGAGCGGGTTTATCCGTTCGGATGGTTGGGGATTCTCGCTGACACGTCGCCGGTGCACGAAGAGTTGGTCTATGCGCGGCATGAACGTGGTTTTGCGTTGTGCAGCATGCGTTCGCCGACACGTACCCGTTACTACCTCCAGGTACCGGCCCAGGATCAAGTCGAAGATTGGTCTGACCAACGCTTCTGGGATGAGCTCAAATCCCGTCTGCCTGCCGCCCTCGCCGACACGCTGGTGACCGGCCCGTCGATCGAAAAAAGCATCGCGCCGCTGCGCAGCTTCGTAGTCGAGCCGATGCAGTACGGGCGGATGTTCCTGGTCGGCGACGCCGCCCACATCGTCCCGCCCACCGGCGCCAAGGGCCTGAACCTGGCGGCCAGCGATGTCAGTACGTTGTTCAATATTCTGCTGAAGGTTTACCGCGAAGGCCGTGTGGATTTGCTGGAGAAGTATTCCGAGGTTTGCTTGCGGCGGGTATGGAAAGCCGAGCGGTTTTCCTGGTGGATGACCTCGATGTTGCATCGCTTCGACGAGCACGACGCGTTCAGCCAGCGCATCAGCGAATCGGAGTTGGCCTATTTCGTGGACTCCGAGGCGGGCCGAAAAACCATCGCCGAAAATTACGTTGGCCTTCCATACGAGGCTATCGAATAGCCTGCTACCGATCTACACTGGCGAGCATCCCGCTCGCCTTGCCTGCTGCGGGCCCATTACTGTCCGCAGGTTTTACCCGTGACCAATCTCAACCAGCCTGAAACGCCCAAACCGGCCATTCGCAGCGTGCTGATCGCCCTGATGCTGGCGATTTTTCTGGGCGCGCTGGACCAGACCATCGTCGCCGTGTCGATGCCGGCCATTTCCGCGCAATTCAAGGATGTCAGCCTGCTGGCTTGGGTGATTTCCGGGTACATGGTGGCGATGACCGTGGCGGTGCCTATCTACGGCAAACTCGGCGACCTGTATGGGCGCCGCAAGTTGATGCTGTTCGGCATGGGCGTGTTCACCCTGGCGTCGTTGTTCTGCGGCATGGCGCAGAGCATGGAGCAACTGGTGCTGGCGCGGATTCTTCAGGGCATCGGCGCCGGCGGGATGATTTCGGTGAGCCAGGCAATCATCGGCGACATCGTTCCACCCCGCGAACGCGGTCGCTATCAGGGTTATTTCAGCAGCATGTACGCGGTGGCCAGCGTGGCCGGCCCGGTTCTCGGTGGCTACATGACCGAATACCTGTCCTGGCGCTGGGTATTTCTGATCAACCTTCCATTGGGCCTGGGTGCCTTGTGGGTGGCCCACCGTACGCTGGTGGGTTTGCCCGTGCCGCAGCGCAAGCCGATCATCGATTACTTCGGCACATTGCTGATGATCATCGGCCTGACGGCGTTGTTGCTGGGCATCACTCAGGTCGGCCAGGGCCATTCGTGGCGCAGCGCCGAAGTATTGGCCTTGCTCGGTTGTGCGGTGGTGGTGCTGGCGGTGTTCGTCTGGCATGAACAGCGGGCGCGGGAACCGTTGCTGCCGATGCACTTGTTTGCCAACCGCAGTGCGATTCTTTGCTGGTGCACGATTTTCTTCACCAGTTTCCAGGCGATTTCCTTGATCGTGCTGATGCCGCTGCGCTTCCAGAGCGTCACCGGCGCCGGGGCTGACAGCGCCGCGCTGCACCTGTTGCCGCTGGCCATGGGTTTGCCGATAGGCGCGTACTTTGCCGGACGCCAGACCTCGGTGAGCGGTCGCTATAAACCGATGATCCTGACTGGCGCCCTGCTGATGCCGTTCTCGATTCTCGGCATGGCGTTCAGTGCGCCTCAGGCGTTTGTGCTGAGCAGTCTGTTCATGTTGCTTAGCGGTATCGCCAGCGGCATGCAGTTCCCCACATCGTTGGTGGGCACGCAAAACTCGGTGGAACAACGGGACATCGGCGTCGCCACCAGCACCACCAATCTGTTCCGCTCTCTGGGCGGCGCAATGGGTGTGGCGTTAATGTCGGCGCTGCTGCTGGCGTTGTTACAGGATTCGAGTTTTGCGCACCTGGCCGGCTCTTCGCTGATGGCCGAGGGGAGTTCGGGGAATGTCTTGCTGGACGGATTGAACGCCGCGCCGGGGGATGCGCAGGACGCCTTGCGCGCTGAGTTGCTGCTGACCTTCCGGCATTTATTGATCGTCAGCGCGGCGGTATCGCTGCTGGGGTTGGCGGCGGCGATTGCGATGCCGAACAGAGTGTTGCGGGGGCGGGAGGACACAGTTCGCTAAAAGCAAAGATCGCAGCCTTCGGCAGCTCCTACATTGAAATGCGATCCCCTGTAGGAGCTGCCGAAGGCTGCGATCTTTTGATCTTTCTTTTAAACCATCAAGGGCTGTAATACCCGACAGCCACTAGAAAATGCCCGACGTTTTTCAGGTAGGCATGCTTGTGTGACCTAAGGCCGGTTGCGCAGCTGCTGCTGCAGATTCTGAATCTGCGCCTGCAGGGTGTTGATGTTGCGGGTGACCTGGCCGCGGAAGGCGTCGAACTCGGCGGTGTTGGTGCCACCTTGTGCGGGGGCCGGGCGGTTGTCCTGCTGGCTTTTGAGCACGATCATGTCTTGCTCCAGGCGCTCGATGGCGGCGCTTGGGTTACCTTGCCTCTTCAGCGCGGTAATGTCGGCCCCCAGGCTTTTGAGCTGGGCATCGATTTGGCTGGTATCGGCCGACGCGTTCTTCAACGCGGCCAGTTCGCCGCTCAAGGCTTTGACTTGCGCCTGCAACTGAGCATTGGCGGTTTGTTGTTCGGTGGCTTGCGCGGTCATTTGCGCCAAGCGCTTGTCCAGATCGGAGGTCTGGCCGAGTACGCCTTGCTGCTGTTTGCTCTGGTCCTGAAGCTTGCTTTCCAGCTGCTTGCTCTGGTCCTGGAGTTTGCCTTCAAGCTGTTTGATTTGCAGCTTCAACGCTTCACTGCCGGTGTTGACGTTGGACTGACTGGCCACGACCTTGCCGGAAATGTCCTGCAAGCGCCCCGCCGCTTCCTCACTGATGCGCGCGAAACTTTCCTGGGTCGCCACCAGTTGCTGTTCCATCAGCGAGATCTGCTGAAAACTCCACCAGGCAAGGCCGGCGAAGGCAAAGAACAACGCGCCGACCAATGCCCACAAAGGGCCGGTGCTCGGGCCTTTGACCTTGACCACCGGTGTGGTGCGCGAATGCACGGAAGTGCGAGCGGTGGTCGGAAAATCATCGTCATCAAGGCTGCTGGCGCGCAGGCTCGGGACATCGTCGAAGTCGTCGTTGGCATCGTTACGCATGGGCATTAGGGTCAACCTTTGTGGAACGCGGTGATGGCTTGATGCGGCGAAGTATAACCCCCGCTGCCGCACCGGTTGACCCTGAACCCCGAACTCGGTTCAGTCAGGGCTGCCCTTGTGTGTCAGCGAATGTCCTGAGCCTTCCACCAACCGCAGAACTCATCGAGGGCGGTCCAGAGGCTGACTTTCGGATCGTAGTCCAGATAATGCCGTGCGCGGCTGATGTCCAGGGTGAAGTTTTTGTTCATGACTTGCATGCCCAGCCGCGATAGCGTCGGCTCGGGACGACCTGGCCACAGCTTGCACACGCCCTCGTTGAGCGCGGCAAGGCTGTAGGCTAAACCGTAGGAACGGTAGCGGGTAACCTGTGGGACATCCATTTGGCGCATCACGTAATTGACCACATCCCACAACGGAACCGGCGCTCCGTTGCTGATGTTGTAGGCCTTGCCCAAGGCCGAACCGCTGGCCAGCAAGCTGCTGAGCAACGCTTCATTGAGGTTTTGCACGCTGGTGAAATCAACCTTGTTCAGGCCGTTGCCGATAATCGCCAACCGCCCTTTGCGCTGCATTTTCAGCAATCTCGGGAAAATGCTCATGTCGCCGGCGCCCGTCACGAAACGCGGGCGCAGGGCCAAGGTTTCGAGGCCGAACTCCTGCGCGCCGAAGACTTTTTGCTCGGCCAGGTATTTGGTCGCGGCGTAGGGATGTTTGAAGCGCTTGGGCACCTGCTCTTCGGTCAACCCCAGATGATCACGGCCATCGAAGTAGATCGACGGTGACGACAAGTGCACCAGGCGCCGAACCCGCTGTTTCAGACAGGCCTCGACCACGTTCTCGGTGACTTCGACGTTGCCTTGATGAAAGTCCTGATAGCGCCCCCACAAACCCACCGCGCCGGCGCAATGGACCACGGCTTCGACGTCTGAACACAGGTCGCGCGCCAGTTGCGGGTCGCTCAAGTCGCCCTGAATGAACTCGGCGCCACGGCGCACCAGATGCTCGACACTCTCGGCCCGGCGACCGTTGACCCGCACGTCCAAGCCCTGCTCCAGGGCAAAACGCGCAAAGCGCCCGCCAATGAAGCCGCTTGCGCCGGTGACCAGAATCTTCATGAATTGCTCCGAATATTTCGTTTTACGTTTTGCGCTTTGCATATTGCGTAGGGCGTAGGGCGTGAGGTCTTGACGCTGCCCGTCAGTCCAACGGCACCAGCCATTGCTTCGACGAGCGCACCAATTGGTCGGTGAGTAACCCCAGCAACTGACCGCCATTGCGCCAATGATGCCAGTACAGCGGCACATCGATCGGCTTATCTGGCAAAAGCTCCTGCAATTGGCCGCGTTCCAGTTGCTCGCGCACCTGCAATTCAGGCACCAGGCCCCAGCCAAGCCCCGCTTCCGTAAGACGAAGAAAGCCTTCGGACGATGGGCATAAATGGTGTTCGAAACCGCCATCCACACCGAGGGAGGCGAGGTAGCGATGCTGTAGGAAATCATCCGGGCCAAATACCAGGGCCGGGGTTTTGGCTAGCTGATCGGCGCGTACACCTTCGGGAAAATGCCGGGCAATGAACGCCGGGCTCGCCATCGCACGGTAACGCATAGCCCCCAACAGAACGCTGCGCGCACCGGCCACCGGCCGCTCACTGGCACAAACACACCCCGCCACTTCGCCTGCGCGCATGCGTTTAAGGCCGACGGTCTGGTCTTCTACCACCAAGTCGAGCAATAGATGTTGTTCCGCACAAAAATCGCCCACCGCCTCTGCCCACCAAGTGGCAAGGCTGTCGGCATTCAGCGCGATACGCAGGCGTTCCGGCAGCCCTTCTTCGTCCAGCGCCGGGACCAACGTTTGTAGATCCCGCTCAAGCAATCGCACCTGCTGCACATGGTTAAGCAAGCGCCGGCCAATCTCCGTCGGTGCCGGGGGTGTGACCCGCACCAGTACCGGTTGGCCGACCCGTGCCTCCAGCAGTTTGATGCGCTGGGAGATGGCCGATTGGGACAAACCCAATACCTGCGCGGCGCGTTCGAATCCCGCCTGCTCGATCACAGCGGCGAGCGCAGAAAGTAATTTGTAGTCGAACATCAGTTTTCCTAATGGGCGATCAGGACTATTGGTTTTTCTTATACAGCGTTCAACCGGAGAATGGCCAGCAAGAACTCTTGAACAAGGATTACCGACATGGCTGGCGAAACGTCATTGGCAACCCTGCTGCGCAGCATGAGCCCACAACTCAACGACGGCGAATACGTGTTCTGCACGCTGCGCGACGGCAAGCTGCCCGCCGGCCTTGAGATTGTCGGCAGCTTTCGAGAACGAGAAGGCCTGACGGTGATTCTGGAACGTTCCCACGCCCAGAAGGCCGGTTTCAGTTTCGACTATGTCGCCGCCTGGATCACCTTGAACGTGCACTCGGCCCTCGAAGCCGTCGGCCTGACCGCCGCGTTCGCCACGGCACTGGGCAAGGCCGGCATCAGTTGCAACGTGATCGCCGGGTATTACCACGATCATTTGTTCGTCGGCCAGGCCGATGCCGAACGCGCCCTGCAGGTACTGCGGGATCTGGCGTCCAACGCGGAGTAAAACGTATGTGGCAAAGCTATGTGAACGGCCTGTTGGTGGCCGCGGGGCTGATCATGGCGATCGGCACCCAGAATGCATTCGTGTTGGCGCAGAGCCTTCGGCGTGAACATCACCTGCCGGTGGCTGCACTCTGTGTGACCTGCGATGCGCTGCTGGTGGCCGCCGGAGTGTTCGGGCTGGCGACGGTGCTGGCGCAAAACCCGACCCTGTTGGCCATCGCTCGTTGGGGTGGCGCGGCGTTTTTGCTGTGGTATGGCAGCCTGGCGTTGCGTAGGGCGTGCTCGAAACAAAGCCTGCAACAGGGTGAAAATCAGACGGTACGCTCGCTGCGGGCGGTGCTGCTCAGTGCGTTGGCGGTGACGTTGCTCAACCCGCACGTTTATCTAGACACCGTGTTGCTGATCGGCTCCCTCGGCGCTCAACAGACCGAGCCCGGTGCTTATGTGGTGGGCGCGGCCAGTGCGTCATTACTGTGGTTTTTCACTTTGGCCCTTGGCGCGGCATGGCTGGCGCCGTGGCTGGCAAGGCCAAGCACCTGGCGAATCCTCGACCTGTTGGTCGCCGTCATGATGTTCGCCGTAGCGTTCCAGTTAATCATCGCTTCATGATTTATTCCAAAAGGCTCTGGAACCTCTATTCCACACAGTTGTTGCGTGGTTATGCCGCACCCCCGGTGCTATGATCCGATCCCTGCGCCGCAAAGAGTACAAACTCCCCGGCGCATGTCTGGCCGCCCGTGATCGGCCTTGCGCTCACCGCAACTGACCTGATTAGGAGAATCATCATGGCTTTCGAATTGCCGCCGCTGCCTTACGCACACGATGCCCTGCAGCCGCACATTTCAGAGGAAACTCTGCAATATCACCACGACAAGCACCACAACACCTATGTCGTGAACCTGAACAACCTGGTGCCAGGCACCGAGTTCGAAGGCAAGACCCTGGAAGAAATCGTCAAGACTTCCTCGGGCGGTATCTTCAACAACGCCGCTCAGGTCTGGAACCACACCTTCTACTGGAACTGCCTGGCGCCAAACGCCGGCGGTCAACCAACCGGCGCGCTGGCTGATGCCATCAACGCAGCGTTCGGTTCGTTCGACAAGTTCAAGGAAGAGTTCAGCAAAACCTCCATCGGCACCTTCGGTTCCGGTTGGGGCTGGCTGGTGAAAAAGGCTGACGGTTCCCTGGCCCTGGCCAGCACCATCGGCGCCGGCAACCCGCTGACCAGCGGCGACACCCCGCTGCTGACTTGCGACGTCTGGGAACACGCTTACTACATCGACTACCGCAACCTTCGTCCGAAGTACGTCGAAGCGTTCTGGAACCTGGTCAACTGGAAGTTCGTGGCTGAGCAGTTCGAAGGCAAAACCTTCACCGCTTAAGCTTCGCGCCAGTCAAAAAACCCGGCTGTTGCCGGGTTTTTTTATGGGCTGGGGAAATGGGTACATTCCTCCAGCCGCCTTCGCGGGCAAGCCTCGCTCACAGTTGGAGGGAACATTCCCACAACGCGAGTGGCATTCGCCCTCTTGCCCTCACATCACAGCCGTCTAACATCAACCACAAGGAAAAATTGTCCCGCTCCCCTCAAGTTGAGGGCCTCAACAACCGACACAGTGCTAATAGGGCAAATATTCCAAACAACAGCCTATCGGCCAAGCTACCGGCAAAATCCCCTGGGTTGGATTGTCCCTTTGACTGACCTCACGGGATTGCCAATACTCATGGCAACTTGACGCTACCCGCACGGAACAAGGAATACCCCTTTGAAGCTGGAACTCAAGAACAGCTTGTCGGTGAAGTTGCTCCGGGTCGTGCTCCTGTCGGCATTGATCGTCGGCGTGGTCTTGAGCTGCGCGCAGATCGTTTTCGATGCCTACAAAACACATCAGGCCGTAGCCAGCGATGCCCAGCGCATCCTCGATATGTTCCGTGACCCTTCGACCCAGGCCGTCTACAGCCTGGACCGGGAAATGGGCATGCAGGTGATCGAAGGCCTGTTTCAGGACGACGCCGTGCGCATGGCCTCCATCGGCCACCCTCACGAAGCCATGCTCGCGCAAAAAACCCGTGAATTGCAGCACTCCAACAGCCGCTGGCTGACCGATCTGATCCTCGGCCAGGAACGCACCTTCACCACCCAACTGGTGGGCCGTGGGCCCTACAGCGAGTATTACGGCGACCTGAGTATTACCCTCGACACCGCCACCTACGGCAAGGGCTTCATTGTCAGTTCCGTGATCATCTTCATCTCTGGCGTATTGCGCGCCATGGCCATGGCCCTGGTGCTGTATCTGGTCTATCACTGGCTGCTGACCAAACCGCTGTCGCGGATTATCGAACACCTGACCGAAATCAACCCGGACCGGCCGAGCGCCCACAAGATTCCGCAGCTCAAGGGGCATGAGAGAAACGAGTTGGGCGTCTGGATCAACACCGCCAACCAGTTGCTCGAATCCATCGAGCGCAACACCCACCTGCGCCACGAAGCGGAAAACAGCCTGCTGCGCATGGCCCAGTACGACTTCCTCACCGGTTTGCCGAACCGCCAGCAATTGCAGCAACAACTGGACAAGATCCTCGTCGACGCCGGTAAATTGCAGCGTCGGGTCGCGGTGCTGTGTGTCGGGCTCGATGATTTCAAAGGCATCAACGAACAGTTCAGCTATCAGACCGGCGACCAACTGCTGCTGGCCCTGGCCGATCGCCTGCGGGCTCACAGCGGTCGCCTCGGCGCCCTCGCCCGTTTGGGTGGCGATCAGTTTGCACTGGTCCAGGCCGACATCGAACAACCCTATGAAGCGGCCGAACTGGCCCAAAGCATTCTTGATGATCTGGAAGCGGCGTTCGCCCTCGATCATCAGGAAATCCGTCTGCGCGCCACCATCGGCATCACCCTGTTCCCCGAGGACGGTGACAGCACCGAGAAGTTGCTGCAAAAAGCCGAGCAGACCATGACCCTGGCCAAGACTCGCTCGCGCAACCGCTATCAGTTCTATATCGCCAGCGTCGACACGGAAATGCGGCGGCGTCGCGAGCTGGAAAAAGACCTGCGCGATGCCTTGATCCGCGACCAGTTCTACCTCGTTTATCAACCGCAGATCAGCTACCGCGATCATCGCGTGGTGGGCGTCGAGGCGTTGATTCGCTGGCAACATCCCGAACACGGGCTAGTGCCGCCGGACCTGTTCATTCCGCTGGCCGAGCAGAACGGCACCATCATCGCTATCGGCGAATGGGTGCTGGATCAGGCCTGCAAACAATTGCGCGAATGGCACGATCAGGGTTTCGACCTGCGCATGGCGGTGAACCTGTCCACCGTGCAATTGCACCACGCCGAGTTGCCGCGGGTGGTCAATAACCTGCTGCAGATGTACCGCCTGCCACCGCGCAGCCTGGAACTGGAAGTCACCGAAACCGGCCTGATGGAAGACATCAGCACCGCCGCCCAGCACTTGTTGAGCCTGCGTCGCTCCGGCGCACTGATCGCCATCGACGACTTCGGCACCGGTTATTCATCACTGAGTTATCTGAAAAGCCTGCCGCTGGACAAGATCAAGATCGACAAGAGCTTCGTTCAGGACCTGCTCGATGACGACGACGATGCGACCATCGTTCGGGCCATCATCCAGCTGGGCAAGAGCCTGGGCATGCAGGTGATTGCCGAAGGCGTGGAAACCGCCGAGCAAGAGGCCTACATCATCTCCGAAGGCTGCCACGAAGGTCAGGGCTATCACTACAGCAAACCGCTGCCGGCACGGGAATTGGGTGCCTACCTCAAGCAAGCCCAGCGCAGTAACGCGGCTATCTTGTAGAAGATCAAAAGATCGCAGCCTCGTTTCACTCGACAGCTCCTACAGATGCACGCGGTTCGCAGGAGCTGTGTAGGAGCTGTCGAGTGAAACGAGGCTGCGATCTCTTGATCCACGACACAACTCCCGCGTGAATAAGAAATATTTACAGGAACAACCCTTTACACATAATGCGAAAGATTTGCATTATGTCGCAGTTTTGCGCGCCCTCTACGCGCGTCCATCAATCACCGAAGCAGGATGTTCGCCATGATTCGTATGCCTCTGGCCACCGCCAGTCTGCTGGCCATCGCTATTTCCCTCGCCGGTTGCGGCGAAGGCAAAGACAAGGCTGCCGCTCCACAAGCGCCGACCCCGGCCGCCAGCACCGCTGCCCCGGTTGCGCCTGCCGCTACCGGTAAAGTCGATGAAGCCGCCGCCAAGGCTGTGGTCGCGCACTACGCCGACATCGTCTTCGCCGTTTACAGCGATGCCGAATCCACCGCGAAAACCCTGCAAACCGCCGTCGACGCGTTCCTGGCCAAGCCGAACGCCGATACGCTGAAAGCCGCCAAGGCTGCCTGGGTTGCGGCCCGCGTGCCTTACCTGCAGAGCGAAGTGTTCCGCTTCGGCAACACCATCATCGACGACTGGGAAGGTCAGGTGAACGCCTGGCCACTGGACGAAGGCCTGATCGACTATGTCGACAAATCCTACGAACACGCACTGGGTAACCCGGGCGCCACCGCCAACATCATCGCCAACACTAAAGTTCAGGTCGGCGAAGACAAGGTCGACGTGAAAGACATCACCCCGGAAAAACTCGCCAGCCTGAACGAGCTGGGCGGTTCCGAGGCCAACGTCGCCACCGGCTACCACGCCATCGAATTCCTGCTCTGGGGCCAGGACCTGAACGGTACCGGCCCTGGCGCCGGCAACCGTCCGGCTACCGACTACCTGGAAGGCAAAGGCGCTACCGGCGGTCACAACGATCGTCGTCGTGCTTACCTGAAATCCGTGACTCAACTGCTGGTCAACGACCTGCAAGAAATGGTCGGTAACTGGAAGCCGAACGTGGCCGACAACTACCGCGCCACCCTGGAAGCGGAACCGGCTGAAACCGGCCTGCGCAAAATGCTGTTCGGCATGGGCAGCCTGTCCTTGGGCGAACTGGCGGGCGAGCGCATGAAGGTTTCCCTGGAAGCCAACTCCCCGGAAGACGAACAGGATTGCTTCAGCGACAACACCCACAACTCGCACTTCTACGACGCCAAAGGCGTGCGTAACGTGTACCTGGGCGAATACACCCGCGTCGATGGCAGCAAAATGACCGGCGCCAGCCTGTCGTCGCTGGTCGCCAAAGCCGACCCGGCAGCCGACACCGCCCTGAAAGCCGACCTGGCTACCACCGAAGCCAAGCTTCAGGTCATGGTCGATCACGCCAACAAGGGTGAGCACTACGACCAACTGATCGCTGCCGGTAACACTGCTGGCAACCAGATCGTGCGTGACGCCATCGCCTCGCTGGTCAAGCAGACCGGTTCGATCGAAGCGGCCGCCGGCAAACTGGGCATCAGCGACCTGAACCCGGACAACGCTGATCACGAGTTCTGATCAACGCTGGCTGGGACAAAAAAGGCGACCTTCGGGTCGCCTTTTTTGTCCCAGCCTGAATGAAATCCCTGTGGGAGCGAGCCTGCTCGCGATGGGGGCATCACAGCCAACATTGATGTTGAATGTGAAACCGCTATCGCGAGCAGGCTCGCTCCCACATTGGATTGCGCTGAACCTGTAGGAGCGAGGCTTGCCCGCGAAGGCGGCGTCACATTCAACATCGTTGGTGACTGTCACACTGCTTTCGCGAGCAAGCTTCGCTCCTACAAATTGAAGCAAACGATAATTCCTCTTATTCAAACTCCCCTGCCCTGTTAGACTTTGCGCCCTTGTTTTGCTCGTCTTGCAGGATGTCCGATGCCCTCGCTGCCTCTTCGCTTGTCCGCTCTGTTGCTGGCCCTGGGCCTGAGTGCCTGCGATGACGCCCCGCGTTTCACCCAGGCAGAACCCGGTGAAGCCCGCTCCGGCGGCAGTGCGACGGTACGCAAGACCGATCAGAACGCATTCTCCCTGCCGTCCGCCAACCTGCCGCCGTCACGACGCGTGGATTTCAGCGTCGGCAACAGTTTCTTTCGCAGCCCTTGGGTGATCGCGCCGTCGACCACCACCGCCCGCGATGGCCTTGGCCCGTTGTTCAATACCAACGCCTGCCAGAACTGCCACATCAAGGACGGGCGCGGTCACCCGCCCGCGCCCGATGCACCGAATGCGGTGTCGATGCTGGTGCGCCTGTCGATTCCTGATACGCCGGCTTATGCCAAAGTCATCGAACAATTGGGCGTGGTGCCAGAGCCTGTCTATGGCGGGCAGTTCCAGGACATGTCGGTGCCCGGCGTCGTCCCGGAAGGCAAGGTGCGCGTCGATTACACGCCGGTCCCGGTGCGTTTCAAGGACGGCAGCGAAATCGAGTTGCGTAAGCCGACCCTGCAGATCACCCAACTCGGCTACGGCCCAATGCACCCCGACACGCGTTTCTCGGCGCGCATCGCACCGCCGATGATTGGCCTGGGCTTGCTTGAGGCGATCCCCGACGAGGCCATCCTGGCCAACGCTGAAGCTCAGGCTCGGGAGAAGAACGGCATCGCCGGACGACCGAACCGGGTCTGGGATGACGCGCAGCAGAAAACCGTCCTCGGGCGATTTGGCTGGAAGGCCGGGCAACCGAACCTCAATCAACAAAACGTTCACGCGTTCTCTGGTGATATGGGCCTCACGACCAGCCTGAGACCCATTGATGACTGCACCGACGCGCAAACCGCTTGCAAGCAGGCGCCCAACGGCAATGGCCCGGATGGCGAGCCGGAAGTCAGCGATAACATCCTGCGTCTGGTGCTGTTCTACAGCCGTAACCTCGCGGTACCAGCCCGGCGCGATGTCGGCACGCCGCAAGTGCTGGCCGGGAAGAATCTGTTTTTCCAGGCGGGATGCCAGTCCTGCCATACCCCGAAATACACCACCGCCGCCAACGCCGCGGAACCTGAATTGGCCAATCAAGTGATTCGCCCTTACAGCGACCTGCTGCTGCATGACATGGGCGACGGACTGGCCGACCACCGCACCGAGTTCCAGGCCAGCGGCCGCGACTGGCGCACGCCGCCGTTGTGGGGCATCGGCTTGACACAAGCGGTCAGCGGCCACACCCAGTTTTTGCATGACGGTCGCGCCCGCAACCTGCTCGAAGCCGTGCTCTGGCATGGCGGCGAGGCACAGGCGGCGCAGCAACAGGTTTTGTCTTTCAATGCCGAGCAGCGCGCTGCATTGCTGGCGTTTTTGAATTCTCTTTAATACGTTTTCCTTCAGCGGGAGCCCGACATGTTCCGTCCCAAATTGTTGTTCACCAGCCTTGCCGCCCTCGCCCTGGGCGCCTGTTCGCCTCAGGACCCGCAAGCGGTCACGTCAGCGGCCATCGCCAAGCAAGTGATCCTGCCAACCTACAGCCGCTGGGTCGAAGCCGACCGTCAATTGGCGGTCAGCGCCCTGGCGTTCTGCCAAGGCAAGGAAACCCTGGACACCGCCCGCGCCGACTTCCTGCACGCGCAGAAATCCTGGGCCGAGTTGCAACCGCTGCTGATCGGGCCGTTGGCCGAGGGCAACCGTTCCTGGCAGGTGCAGTTCTGGCCGGACAAAAAGAACCTCGTGGGCCGTCAGGTCGAGCAACTGGTCACCGCGCAGCCACAGATCGATGCCGCCGCCCTGACCAAGTCCAGCGTTGTGGTTCAGGGGCTCTCGGCCTATGAATACATCCTGTTCGACAGCAAGATCGACATGGCCGACAGCGCTCAGAAAGCCAGATACTGCCCGCTGTTGACTGCCATTGGCGAACGTCAGAAGCAACTGGCCGAAGAGATCCTGTCGCGCTGGAACACCAACGACGGCATGCTCGCGCAGATGAGCAAATTCCCGAACCAGCGCTACGCCGACTCCCACGAAGCGATCGCCGATCTGCTGCGCGTGCAGGTCACCGCGCTGGACACCCTGAAGAAAAAACTCGGCACGCCGATGGGTCGCCAGAGCAAGGGCACGCCACAGCCGTTCCAGGCCGATGCCTGGCGTAGCCAATCGTCGCTGCAAGGCCTGCAAGCAAGCCTGAGCGCGGCGCAAACAGTCTGGGTCGGTGTCGACAACAAAGGCCTGCGCGGTCTGTTGCCGAGCGAGCAGAAACCCTTGGCCGACAAGATCGACGCAGCCTATGCAACGTCCCTGAAACTGTTCTCCAGCAACCAACGCTCGCTGACCGACATGCTCACCGACGATGCCGGGCGCCAGCAGCTCAACGCCATCTACGACAGCCTCAACGTTGTCCATCGCCTGCACGAAGGCGAACTGGCCAAGGCGCTGGGCATCCAACTGGGCTTCAACGCCAACGACGGTGACTGATGAGGGCAAGTGCCATGCTGCGACGCCAGGCTCTGACGTTAGGGAGTTTGCTGCTGGGTGCGGTGACACTGGGCGGCTGGACGCTGTTCAAGCAAAAGGACAAAAGCCCGCTGTTGCTCTCGGCGCGGGACGACGGTGACGGCAAGCATTATGCCGTCGGTTATCGGCTGGATGGCACCCGGGTGTTTGCCACCCAGGTCGGCCTGCGTTGCCACGACATCATCAACCACCCGACGCGGCCGATAGCGCTGTTCGTCGCTCGGCGTCCGGGCACCGAGAGTTACCTGATCGACCTGCGCGACGGCACGCTGCTGCAAACCGTGGTCTCGCAGCCAAACCGGCACTTCTACGGTCACGCAGTGATTCACCACAGCGGCGACTGGCTGTACGCCACCGAGAACGACACCTCCGATCCGGGCCGAGGCCTGCTCGGTGTGTATAAATTCGAAGGTGAGCGGCTGGTGCACAGTGGCGAGCTTTCCACCCATGGCGTGGGCCCGCATCAGGTGTCGTGGATGCCCGATGGCGAGACGCTGATTGTGGCCAACGGCGGCATTCGCACCGAGGCCGAAAGCCGGGTCGAGATGAACCTCAACGCGATGGAGCCGAGCCTGGTGTTGATGCAGCGCGATGGCACTTTGTTGAGCAAGGAAACACTGGCCCAGCAGATGAACAGCGTGCGGCATTTGGGCGTCGCCAGCGATGGCACCATCGTCGCCGGCCAGCAGTTCATGGGCGATGCCCACGAGTCATCGGAGCTGCTGGCGATCAAGCGGCCCGGCCAACCGTTCGTGGCGTTCCCGGTCCCCGAGCATCAGTTGCAGGCCATGGGGCATTACACCGCCAGCGTCGCCGTACACAGCGAACTGCGTCTGGTCGCCCTGACCGCGCCGCGGGGCAACCGCTTTTTTATCTGGGACCTGGACAGTGGTGAAGTGCGCCTGGATGCGCCACTTCCCGACTGCGCCGGTGTCGGGGCCGTGGCTGATGGTTTCGTCGTGACCTCCGGCCAAGGACGCTGCCGGTACTACGATTGCCGCCAGACAACCCTGGTTGCAAAACCTCTGGAATTGCCTGCCGGGCTCTGGGACAACCATCTTCATCTGATGGTTTAAAAGATCGCAGCCTGTGGCAGCTCCTACAGGGGAATGGGTACCTGTAGGAGCTGCCGCAGGCTGCGATCTTTTTCGTAAGATCACGCAAAAAACATCCATTGGAATCCCCCTTGCACTCGGAGTAATGTTCCCGCCTGTCTCACCTGATTTTCTCCAAGGAAATGGAAATATGCTGCGTCGCCGCATGCTGATCATGTTGGGTGTTGTCCTGCTAATCGTGCTGGCCCTGGCCGGTTACAAAGCCTTCTCCATCTACACGATGATGCAAGGCTTCTCCGCGCCGAAACCGCCGATAAGTGTCGCCGTGGCCACCGCCACCGAACGTCCGTGGCAAAGCCGTTTGCCAACGGTCGGCACCCTCACGGCGCTGCAAGGGGTCGACCTGAGCCTGGAGATCGCCGGCACCGTCAAGGAGGTACAGTTCGAGTCAGGGCAGAAGGTCAAGGCCGGTCAGCCGATTCTGCAACTCGACACCGCCGTTGAAACGGCCCTGCTGGCAACCGCTCAAGCCGACCTGGGACTGGCGCAACTGGATTACGGTCGCGGTAGCCAATTGGTGGGCAGCCAGGCCATTTCCAAAGGCGAGTTCGACCGACTCTCGGCGGTGTTGCAAAAGAGCCGTGCCACCGTCAATCAGCTCAAGGCGGCACTGGAGAGAAAACGCATCCTCGCCCCGTTCAGCGGCACCATCGGCATTCGTCAGGTAGACGTCGGCGACTACGTGGCCAGCGGCACGATGATCGCCACCCTGCAAGACATCAGCAGCCTCTACGTCGACTTCTTTGTGCCCGAACAATCGGTACCGAAAATAGCCCTCGGCCAACCGGTACAAGTCATTGTCTCGGCGTACCCGACAGAGAGTTTCCCCGGCACTATCAGTGCGATCAACCCGAAGGTCGAGAGCAGCACCCGCAACGTGCTGGTGCGCGCAACCCTGGCCAACCCCGATGACAAACTGCTGCCGGGGATGTTCGCCAGTCTGCAGGTGATGTTGCCCGATCCGCAGCCACGCATCGTCGTGCCGGAAAGCGCGATCACCTACACCCTTTATGGCAACTCGCTGTACGTCGTCGCGCAGAAAAAGGCCGAAGACGGCAGCCTCGAAAAAGACGACAAGGGCGAGCCGATTTTGATCGCCGAGCGGCGCTTCATCGAAACCGGCGAGCGCCGCGACGGAATGGTCATGATCACCAAAGGCGTGCAGAACGGCGAAAAAGTGGTCACGGGGGGCCAGATCAAACTGGACCACGGCGCGCACATTGCCATCAGCGACGACAAGACCCTAGCCGAGAAGAGCAGTCAGCCGCGCGCTGACTGATCAAGGAATCCCCATGGCTTTTACCGACCCGTTCATCCGCCGCCCGGTGCTCGCCACCGTGGTCAGCCTGTTGATTGTGCTGCTGGGCTTCCAGGCCTGGAGCAAGTTACCACTGCGCCAATACCCGCAAATGGAAAACGCCCTGATCACGGTGACCACCGCTTACCCCGGGGCCAACGCCGAAACCATCCAGGGTTACATCACCCAACCGATGCAGCAGAGCCTGGCCAGCGCCGAAGGCATTGACTACATGACGTCGGTCAGTCGCCAGAACTTCTCGGTGATCTCGATCTACGCTCGCATCGGTTCCAATAGCGACCGCTTGTTCACCGAACTGCTGGCCAAGGCCAACGAGGTGAAGAACCAGCTGCCCCAGGACGCCGAAGACCCGGTGCTGAGCAAGGAAGCCGCCGACGCTTCGGCGCTGATGTACATCAGCTTCTTCAGCGACGAACTGAGCAATCCGCAGATCACCGATTACCTGTCACGGGTCATCCAGCCGAAACTGGCGACCCTGCCGGGCATGGCCGAAGCCGAGATTCTTGGCAACCAGGTATTCGCCATGCGCCTGTGGCTGGACCCGGTGAAACTCGCCGGTTACGGCCTGAGCGCCAGCGATGTGACCAACGCAGTGCGCCAGTACAACTTCCTCTCCGCCGCCGGCGAAGTGAAAGGCGAGTATGTGGTCACTAGCATCAACGCCAACACCGAACTCAAATCCGCCGAAGCCTTTGGCGCGATCCCGCTCAAGGTCGATGGCGACAGCCGCGTACTGCTGCGGGACGTGGCGCGGGTCGAGATGGGCGCGGAGAACTACAACACCATCAGCTCTTTTGGCGGCACCCCCTCGGTGTACATCGGTATCAAGGCTACGCCAGGCGCCAACCCGCTGGATGTGATCAGGGAAGTGCGCAAGATCATGCCGGAGCTGGAAGCCCAGCTGCCGCCGAACCTGAAAGGTGAAATCGCCTACGACGCCACGCTGTTCATTCAAGCGTCTATCGACGAAGTGGTGAAAACCCTGTTCGAAGCGGTGCTGATCGTGATCGTGGTGGTGTTCCTGTTCCTCGGCGCCCTGCGCTCGGTGGTGATCCCGGTAGTCACCATTCCGCTGTCGATGATCGGCGTGATGTTCTTCATGCAGCTGATGGGGTACTCGATCAACCTGCTGACCTTGCTGGCGATGGTATTGGCCATCGGGCTGGTGGTGGACGATGCCATCGTGGTGGTGGAAAACATCCATCGGCACATTGAAGAAGGCAAGACACCGCTGGATGCCGCGCTTGAAGGTGCTGCGGAAATCGCCATGCCGGTGGTGTCGATGACCATTACCCTGGCGGCGGTCTATGCGCCGATCGGCTTCCTGACCGGCCTGACGGGAGCGCTGTTCAAAGAGTTCGCCCTGACCCTGGCCGGGGCGGTGGTGATTTCCGGCGTTGTTGCCCTGACACTGTCGCCGATGATGTGCGCCCTGCTGCTGCGCCACGATGAAAACCCTACCGGCCTGGCCCATCGCCTGGACGTGATCTTCGAAGGCCTCAAGCGCCGCTACCAGAGTGTGCTTCATGGCACCCTCAATACCCGGCCGGTGGTGCTGGTGTTCGCGGTGATCGTGCTCTGCCTGATTCCGGTCCTGCTCAAATTCACCCAATCGGAACTGGCGCCGGACGAGGACCAGGGCGTCATCTTCATGATGGCCAGTGCCCCGCAGCCGGCCAACCTCGACTACCTGAACACCTACACCGACGAGTTCCTCGCGATTTTCAAGGAGTTCCCCGAGTACTACTCCTCGTTCCAGATCAACGGCTTCAACGGCGTGCAATCGGGGATCGGCGGCTTCCTGCTCAAACCCTGGAACGAACGCGACCGGACCCAGATGCAGATCCTCCCCGAGGTCCAAAGCAAGCTGGAGAGTATCCCCGGGTTACAAATCTTCGGCTTCAACCTGCCTTCCCTGCCGGGTACCGGTGAAGGCTTGCCGTTTCAATTCGTGATCAACTCGGCCAACACCTACGAGTCATTGCTGGAAGTGACGGACCGGGTGAAAAAAAGGGCGATGGAGTCCGGCAAATTCGCCTTCGTCGACGTCGACCTGGCCTTCGACAAACCCGAAGTCGTGGTGGATATCGATCGCGCCAAGGCTGCACAAATGGGTGTGTCGATGCAGGACCTGGGCGGCACCCTCGCAACGTTGCTGGGTGAAGCGGAGATCAACCGTTTCACCATCGAAGGTCGCAGCTATAAAGTCATTGCCCAGGTGGAACGGCCCTTCCGGGATAACCCCGACTGGCTGAACCATTATTACGTCAAGAACACCAAGGGCGAATTGCTGCCCCTGTCGACCCTGATCACCGTGACCGACCGGGCGCGACCGCGTCAGTTGAACCAGTTCCAGCAACTCAACTCGGCAATTCTTTCCGGGGTCCCGCTGGTCAGCATGGGTGAAGCCATCGACACCGTGCGCCAGATCGCCCGGGAAGAAGCGCCGGCGGGTTATGCCGTCGACTATGCCGGCGCATCACGGCAATACGTTCAGGAAGGCAGCGCGCTATGGGTCACCTTCGCCCTGGCGCTGGCGATCATCTTCCTGGTGCTGGCAGCCCAGTTCGAAAGCTTCCGCGACCCACTGGTGATTCTGGTCACCGTGCCGCTGTCGATCTGTGGCGCATTGATCCCGCTGTTCCTTGGCTGGTCGAGCATGAACATCTATACCCAGGTGGGATTGGTGACGTTGATCGGGCTGATCAGCAAGCACGGGATCCTGATCGTCGAGTTCGCCAACCAGCTACGCAAGGAGAAGGGCCTGTCACCTCGCGAAGCGGTGGAGGAAGCGGCGGCCATTCGTCTGCGTCCGGTATTGATGACCACGGCGGCGATGGTGTTCGGCATGGTGCCGTTGATCATCGCCACGGGCGCGGGTGCGGTCAGCCGGTTCGACATCGGCACGGTGATCGCGACGGGGATGTCGATCGGGACGCTGTTCACGTTGTTTGTGTTGCCGTGCATCTACACGTTGCTGGCCAAGCCCGATAAACCTTGACGTCAAAAGATCGCAGCCTTCGGCAGCTCCTACATTGGGATGGCGTGCTCCCTGTAGGAGCTGCCGAAGGCTGCGATCTTTTGATTATCAAAAAATAAAAGGCCTCGCAACTGCGAGGCCTTTTACTTGGGCTTCAATCTGTTCAACTCTGTGGCCTCAGTCCCTGAGAAAGTCCGAACATGAACAGTAACAAATCATGATCGGGTTGAGTGGCCACGGGTGCCTTGGCAACCCGGGGCAACGGACAATGCGCGTCACCGTGCACGGAGCTGAGGACTTGCGTGCGGGGTTGCTCCCAGGCAGCCACCGCCAATGAAGCAACTGCCAAGGCTCCGGCTAAAAACAAACCTCGTGCAATTTCGAGTTTCATTGTTATAAGCCTTTGATAGCGCTGCCAAACGCCGTCTCATAAAAATAGACGAGTTTTTTCCAGTCCGTATCGCTGAACGACGAGTGGCGACGCAGTTGCTTCAGGTCATGGGCCGCCGCTTGATGGGGGGTCAAGCGCTGCCGACATTTTTCCAGATCGATCAACGCCACCTCGACCTTGGCTGACTCGCCTTCGCCGGTGACCCTCACGAATACATGCTTGATGTAGATACAGCCGTGTTGCCAACGGCCCTTGTGCATGCGGGCCAGGTTGTCGGCCAGATCCTTCAACACGCGATCGTGCACCGCCTCACCGTAACGCTCGCGACCGCCACCGGCATACCAGTGTTGGATTTCCCCAAAGCCATCCAGGGACTTGGTAACCAGCAATGCGCGCCATTTGTGTACGGGATCGCGCTGCGCCCCGCAGAAAACGATTTCCGGAACACGAACGTCGAGCAGACGCAGGCCAATGAGCGCATCGCGCTCGCGCAACACCGTCGGCCGGCCGAACGGGTGTAACGCGCTGCGATAGATATGCCCGGTTTGACGCTTGGTATAGAGCAGCTGTCCATTACTGCCCATAACGCGCTGCACGCCACTTTCGCCACCGCGACGGACATTGGGTTCTTCTACCCATTCACCGCGCAGGTTCCAGAAGTAGTCGAAGCAGTCCTGAGAAGCCACTTCTGTTTGTGCTGCACATTGCATGGCCATCTTGTTACCTCTTGCGTAATACGTATACCCGCCACATGGCATAAAGCGGTAAAAAATCCAGTTGTTCCTGGATCCGAAAACCCGCCTGCTCGAATTCTTTTTCAACCGTGGCGGCCGGTAACACAAATCGATTCTGGTAACCCCCCTGCACACGCCTTTCCTCGGCACGCCTGCGTTTCCAGGCCTTGAAATTGCCGTCTACCCACAACGAAACAATCACGCTGTCACGGGTGACGCGCTCGAATTCACGCAGAATGGCCAGTCGATGCTCGGCTTTACCGATGTGATGGAGCAAGCGCATGCAGAAGATGCTGTCGACGGCGTTATCGGGCAAGGCAATGTCGAATGCAGATGTGTGCAAGGGTTTGTACCCGTTTCACCACGTCGGCGGGTTGTGCCTGCATGGCAGTCTTCAACATGGACTCCGAGTTGTCGGCCCCAATGATGATACGGTTGTGTTTCTCCGCCAGCAGCGGCCAGAAACGCCCCGCACCGCACGGCAAATCGAGGACTAACCCAGGCTCACTGGCCAGGGTCAGCGCTTTTCGCGCCAGTTGTTCGTCACGCCAGTGGGACAGTCGGCGGCTGGGACCTTCCTGATGCTTGCGCAAATATTTCTGGGCGTGTTGATCGTCGTACTTTTCGGAAAAATCGAGTTTGATCGGGCGAGCCATCACTGCAGTCTCCTGAACTTCTGATGACCACCACCTTAAGTTGCGTCGTGTCAGTGTCAGGTCGTGCCTTTGTGAAAAAATTGTCATGTAAAACCCGGAATTATTTCAGGGTTTTACAGGGCCAATTCAGGATCTTTTCGTTTTTCCTTCAGATCAAAGACGGACTCAAATCCACCTGAAAGCGGCAACCATTGGGTTCCATGTTGGTCAGGCTGACGTTCCAGCCCTGGTTCTCGCAAATCCGTTGCACCAGCGATAGCCCCAGCCCCAGGCCCTCGCCGCGTTTCTCGTTGCCGCGTACGAAAGGCTCGAACATCGCCTCGCGTTTTTCCTCGGGAATGCCGACTCCACTGTCCTCGACCACGAACCCTGTATCCGTCAGGGCGAGGCGAATGTAACCGTGCTCGGTGTAATGCAGCGCATTACGCAACAGGTTGCCCATCACCGCATGCAAAAGGGTCGCGTTATAGCGGGTGTCCGGCGGATTGCCCGGCTCAAAGTTCAGCGTCAGGTCCTTGGCTTCGATCGGCTCGCGCCATTGAGAAAGTAGCCCGTCGGCCACTTGGCTCAGGGTCTGCTGGGGAGCCATGCTGGCGTCTTCATGTTGAGCGCGAGCCAGCATGAGGAAGGTTTGCACCAGCTCGCGCATCTCGGCACACGCACGGGCAATTCGCTCCACCTGAGCACGGCCGCGCTGATCGATACCAGGGTTTTCCAGCAACAGTTCACAGGAACTGGCCAACACCATCAACGGCGTGCGCAGCTCGTGACTGACGTCACTGGTGAACAATCGCTCACGGGTCAATGCTTGACGCAAACGCCCAAGGGTGGCGTCGAAGGCCACGGCCAGCTCGCCCACTTCATCGGCGGCATAGTCCGGCGCCAGTGGCGGCGCCAGGCCCAGCAATTGATCGCGATGACGCACCTGACGGGCCAGTCGCACCACCGGCGCCATGACCTTGCGGGCCAGCACCCAGCCCAGAAATACCGCCAATGCCAGGCTCAGTACGAAACCCACCAGCACCACGGCAAACAGCACCCGCTCACGCTCTTCGAAATCGCTCTGGTCCTGCATCAGCACGTAACGCCGACCGTCAACGATTTCAACCATCGCGTGATATGACAGCTGCTCGCGAAAGACTTCATGAAAGCCTGAGTCCAGGTGCCGCAAATCCTTGGGTAATTCGAAGTCGCCCGGGCCGCCGCTGAAATAGAACAGCTGGTCCGGCTCGGGACGGTGGCTCCAGTCCGACACGCTGTCCATCAGCAACAGGCGTTGCAAATCGCCGCCCAGACCTGCCGAAATCAGTTTCTCTTCCATCAGGTGCACGGTCGCCACAATGCCCATGGCGAAGGCTCCCGCCACCAGCGCGCTCATCAACGCAAAGGCGATGATGATCCGTTGCGCAAGGCTCTGTTTAAACTCCATCACGGCCCTCGGCCAAGCGATAACCGACGCCATGCACCGTGTGCAGTAAGGGCTTGTCGAACGGCTTGTCGATCACCTGACGCAGTTGATGGACGTGGCTGCGCAGGCTGTCGCTGTCCGGGCAGTCATCGCCCCACAGGGCTTCCTCGAGGACCTCGCGGCGTAACACATGGGGGCTTTTCTGCATCAACACAGCCAGCAGCTTCAGGCCCACCGGGTTGAGTTTCAACAGGCGGCCTTCGCGCGTCACTTCCAGGGTATCGAGGTCGTAGCTCAGATCGCCTACCTGCAAGGCACGGCGACCGCCCCCTTGGGCACGGCGCATGACCGCCTCGATCCGCGCGGCGAGTTCGGACAGGGCAAAGGGTTTGATCAAATAGTCGTCTGCACCGGATTTGAAGCCTTGCAAACGGTCATCCAGTTGATCGCGGGCAGTGAGCATGATCACTGGCGTGTCGCGGCGGGCGTCTTCGCGAAGACGTTTGCACAGGGTGTAGCCGTCGATGCCGGGCAGCATGATATCGAGCACGATCAAATCGTAATGCTCGGTGGCCGCCAGGTGCAGGCCCGACAAACCGTCCTGCGCGCAATCCACGGTGTAACCCTTGAGCCCCAGATAATCGGCCAGATTGGCCAGGATATCGCGGTTGTCTTCAACCAATAGAATTCGCATCGGCACCTCCTCCGTACACAGTAACGGCTGTCTTGGCGCGCAGCTTAAGGCCAAGTGTGGCTCAGGGATAGGGTGGCGTGCAGGGGTAAATCCGACAAAAAAAACCTGAAACGGCCTTAACAACTTTTTCACCATCGATTCACAGGCTGACGACAGAGGCGTGTTCAGACTCCCGCGGTTGTGCTCTTCAGAACATTTCACCCACCAAGGAATTGCCATGGCTTCGACCGCTGCCCGCCCCGCTTCCAGGCCACTGAATGCCTGGCTATGCCTGGGAGTGCCCGCCATTGCGGCGATCACCCTGCTGTTGCTCGAACTGACCTCCCTGGACATGGACCTTGCCAAGCGGTTCTATGACCCAGTGGCAGGCGAGTTCATAGGGCGGCACAGTTACTTCCTGGAAAACATCCTGCATGACCGGGCCAAGCAAGTGGTCATCGCCTTCTCGGTGTTCGCCATTCTGGGCTTCATCGGTTCCTTTTTCATGGACAGGCTCAAACCATTCAAGCGTGAACTGGGTTGCCTGGTGTTGTCTCTGGCACTGGCAACCTCGTTCGTCACCCCGGTCAAAGCGGTGACGGCGGTGCAATGCCCATGGAGCCTGGAGCAATTCGGCGGGCACGAAACCTACAGCGAACTGCTCAGCCCTCGCCCGCACACCGACAAGCCGGGCCGCTGCTGGCCGGGTGGCCATGCGGCAACCGGTTTCACGTTGTTCGCACTGTTCTTCGTGTTGCGCGACCGTCGCCCGCGTCTTGCACGCATGGCGTTTATCTTTGCCTTCGCGTTGGGTTCGGTGTTTTCCATCAGCCGGATGATGCAGGGTGCGCACTTCTTTTCGCACAACGTGTGGACGGCGATTTTCTGCTGGTTGATTTGTTTGGGGGCGTATTACTACATCCTTTATCGACCGGCTTCCAAGGTTGAGCGGGAAAGTGAGGCAGAACCGGTCAGCGCCTGAAGAAAGATCAAAAGATCGCAGCCTTCGGCAGCTCCTACAGGGTGATGTGTCCACATGTAGGAGCTGCCGAAGGCTGAGATCTTTTGAGGTTGATATTAAGACGGGCAATAAAAAACCCCGCCGGCTTAACGCCGGCGGGGTTTTTATGTACGGGGTAAGGCTGGCTTACATCATGCCGCCCATGCCGCCCATACCGCCCATGTCTGGCATGCCGCCGCCAGCTGGGCCGTCTTCCTTGATCTCAGCGATCATGGCTTCGGTGGTGATCATCAGGCTGGCAATCGACGAAGCCGCTTGCAGAGCCGAACGAGTCACTTTAGCCGGGTCCAGGATACCCATTTCGATCATGTCGCCGTATTCGCCGGTAGCAGCGTTGTAACCGTAGTTACCCGAACCCTGCTTGACCTTGTCGACTACTACGCTTGGCTCGTCGCCGGAGTTGGCAACGATCTGACGCAGTGGCGCTTCAACAGCGCGACGCAGCAACTGGATGCCAACGTTCTGGTCATCGTTGTCGCCTTTGAGCTCGGAGATAGCCTGCAGAGCGCGAACCAGTGCCACGCCGCCGCCAGGTACCACGCCTTCTTCAACGGCTGCACGGGTAGCGTGCAGGGCGTCTTCAACGCGGGCTTTCTTCTCTTTCATTTCAACTTCGGAACCAGCGCCAACCTTGATCACTGCAACGCCGCCGGACAGTTTGGCCAGACGCTCTTGCAGTTTTTCACGGTCGTAGTCGGACGAAGTATCAGCCACTTGCTGACGGATCTGCAGAACGCGAGCCTGGATGTCAGCCTCAACGCCGGCACCGTCGATCACGGTGGTGTTTTCTTTGGACAGGATCACGCGCTTGGCATTACCCAGGTGTTCCAGGGTAGTGCTTTCCAGGCTCAGACCGATCTCTTCGGAGATAACGGTACCGCCAGTCAGAACAGCGATGTCCTGCAGCATGGCCTTGCGACGGTCGCCGAAGCCTGGAGCCTTGACGGCTGCGACTTTAACGATGCCACGCATGTTGTTCACAACCAGAGTCGCCAGGGCTTCGCCTTCAACGTCTTCGGCCACGATCAGCAGTGGACGGCCGGCTTTGGCAACGGCTTCCAGTACTGGCAGCATTTCGCGGATGTTCGAGATCTTTTTGTCGACCAGCAGGATCAGCGGACCGTCCAGCTCGGCGGTCATGGTCTCTGGCTTGTTGACGAAGTACGGGGACAGGTAGCCACGGTCGAACTGCATGCCTTCAACAACCGACAGTTCGTTTTCCAGGCCCGAGCCTTCTTCAACGGTGATCACGCCTTCTTTACCGACTTTTTCCATGGCTTCGGCAATGATGTCGCCGATGGAGCTGTCGGAGTTGGCCGAGATGGTGCCGACCTGAGCGATGGCCTTGGTGTCAGCGCAAGGCTTGGACAGGGCTTTGAGCTCTTTGACGATGGCGATGGTGGCTTTGTCGATACCGCGCTTCAGGTCCATCGGGTTCATGCCGGCAGCGACGGCTTTCAGGCCTTCATTGACGATCGATTGAGCCAGAACGGTAGCGGTGGTGGTGCCGTCGCCTGCGTCATCGTTGGCACGGGAGGCAACGTCTTTGACCAGCTGCGCGCCCATGTTTTCGAAGCGATCTTTCAGCTCGATTTCTTTGGCAACGGAAACGCCGTCCTTGGTGATGGTCGGAGCGCCGAAGCTTTTCTCGATGATCACGTTACGGCCTTTAGGGCCCAGGGTCGCTTTTACTGCGTCAGCCAGGACGTTGACACCGGCGAGCATTTTCTTGCGGGCGGAATCGCCGAATTTAACTTCTTTAGCAGCCATGATCGATATTCCTTAAATACTTTGTAGTAGCGGGAAAATGAGCGGGGAATCAGCCTTCGACAACAGCGAGAATCTCGTTCTCAGCCATGATCACCAGGTCTTCGCCGTCGACTTTCACAGTGTTGCTGCCGGAGTAAGGGCCGAACACAACCTTGTCACCCACTTTCACGGCCAGCGCACGCACTTCACCGTTGTCCAGCACTTTGCCTGGGCCTACAGCGAGGACTTCACCCTGGTTTGGCTTTTCAGCAGCCGAACCTGGCAGGACGATACCGCCAGCGGTTTTCTTTTCTTCTTCGCTGCGACGGATGACGACGCGGTCATGCAGAGGACGAAGCTTCATTGTCGATCTCTCCTAATTGTGGTTTTCATCGGCCGGTGTAGTCCCGGCGGGTTTAACAAATCCGGCGGCGCCGGGTGCGGTTCGTCAAGCGAACCGCGGAAGTCTGTCTGGCGCAATTGCCAGAAACCTTGCGGTGACCGTTACATAAGGGCGCACAAGCTTATTTCAAGGGCGGGGAGCGAAAAATTTTTATCTCAATGCCCTGAAAATGAACACGGCACCCGAAGGTGCCGTGTCGATGGAAGTGTTACTTGGAATCGCGGTGTTCGAACTCGCCTTCGATCACATTGGGCTCACGGCCCAGTGGCTGCTGCGGAGCAGGACCGCCCCGTGGCTGAAGGTCATCGGCGAACGCACGCTGACGCATCGCTTGTTCCTCGGCGCGCAGACGCATTTTGTTGGCCAGCAGTCGACGAGAGATCGGCAGCAACATGATCAGGCCCAGCACGTCGGTGACGAAGCCCGGCAGGATCAACAGACCGCCAGCCAGGGCCAGCATCAGGCCTTCGAGCATGGTCTGGGCCGGCAGCTCGCCGCGGTTCAGGCTTTCACGGGCGCGCAGCGCAGTAGCCAGACCGGCGATGCGCAGCACGAACACGCCGAGCATCGAGCCGAGAATAACCAGCAGCAGGGCCGGGAAAAACCCGATCGCCCCGCTGACCTTGACGAATACGAACAGCTCCAACACCGGGAACAGTACAAAGAGCAACAAAAAAGGGCGCATCAAATGGTTCCTCAACGCAAGAATACCTTGCCAGTTTTCCTTAGATGACGTCGCCGTTTCGTGAATTCAAGCGTCGGCCACTTCATTTTTCGGCCAATGCTCGGCGTGAGCCAGGAAAACCAAGGCTTCCCGGACTTGTGTCGGCGTATTACAGGGCGTTTGAAACGGTAGCCAGTAAAGTCCCTGACCGATGCGCAAGTGCATGCCTTCGGTGTCGATGCCGGCCAATTGCGCCGGTGCAGTTTTCGGTAGCCCCGCCAGCTCGACGTAGTGGGCGATGGCTTTGGCGTGATCGGCATTCATGTGCTCGACCATGCTCACTTCGGCCTTGCCGGAGAACGGGTTGGCGAGGGTCAACTGATCGATCCAGTGGATCGCGCCAAAGCCACCGATGTAGCGGTGACGTACCTCGTTGAGCACCCAGAAATCGAAATCATGGGCCTTGTGATAGTTCTGCGAATCGGGGAAATAGCGGTAGTAACGCTCGGCGGCCGCCTCGATAGCAGCGGGGTCTTGAAGCTTTTCTGCCTCGGCGAGGTAAGTCAGGCGACCAACGGCTTGTATGTCTTCGGCTTCACGCTCACCCACCAGCAGCGAACATTTCGGATCTTTCTGCAGGTTGTGAGTGTGCTGAGCGATGCGGCTGATAAGGATCAGCGGCCGGCCCTGCTCATCCAGGCAGTAGGGAACCACGGAGCCAAACGGAAAACCGGGCATCGCTTTGGAGTGCGTCGAGAGCACTCCACGGTATTCCTTGAGAAGCAATTCTCGGGCATGCTTAGCCACTACAACGCTCAATTTATGACTCCTTATATAGAATCCGTCAAAAAAACGGACAGGCGCCTGGGTAAAGTTCCAGCACGCCATAGGGGCAGTTCTCATGTGCAGCCAGGCCATATCAGGCTCAGATCGAGAGGCTCTCTAGAATAGAAGGAAAACCACTCCGAACTGCTATGGGGCTATGCGAATGCAACTCACTGACAAAGTAATCATTATCACCGGCGGTTGCCAGGGTTTAGGCCGCTCCATGGCCGAGTATCTCGCAGGCAAAGGCGCGAAGCTGGCGCTGGTGGACTTGAATCAGGAAAAACTCGACGCTGCCGTCGCGGCTTGCAAAGCCAAGGGTGTCGAGGCTCGTGCCTACCTGTGCAACGTCGCCGATGAAGAGCAAGTGACCCATATGGTCGCCCAGGTGGCAGACGATTTCGGCGCGATCCATGGCCTGATCAACAATGCCGGCATTCTGCGCGATGGCCTGCTGCTGAAGGTCAAGGACGGCGAAATGACCAAGATGAGCCTGGCCCAATGGCAGGCAGTCATCGACGTCAATCTGACCGGTGTGTTCCTGTGCACCCGTGAAGTCGCGGCAAAAATGGTCGAGCTGCAAAATAGCGGCACGATCATCAATATCTCGTCGATTTCGCGCGCCGGCAACGTTGGCCAGACCAACTACTCCGCGGCCAAGGCCGGTGTCGCTGCGGCGACCGTGACCTGGGCCAAGGAACTGGCACGCTACGGCATTCGCGTGGCGGGCATTGCCCCGGGTTTCATCGAAACCGAGATGACCCTGAGCATGAAACCGGAAGCGCTGGAGAAAATGACGTCCGGGATTCCGCTCAAGCGCATGGGCAAACCCGAAGAGATTGCCCAGTCGGCCGCCTACATTTTCGAGAACGACTACTACACCGGTCGGATTCTGGAATTGGATGGCGGGTTGCGGATTTAAAGCAAGATCAAAAGATCGCAGTCTCGCTTCGCTCGACAGCTCCTACAAGTGTAAGCCTATCCATGTAGGAGCTGTCGAGCGAAGCGAGGCTGCGATCTTTTCAGCGAATCAATCGTCGCTGATGGTGATGTTCGGCATCGCTGGCGTCGCCGCTTCCTGCAACACAATCCGCGCGCCGACATGGCGGGCCAGTTCCTGGTAAACCATCGCGATCTGGCTGTCCGGCTCGGCGATCACCGTTGGCTTGCCGCCATCGGCCTGTTCGCGGATCAGCATCGACAGTGGCAACGAAGCCAACAGTTCGACACCGTACTGGTTGGCCAGCTTCACACCGCCCCCCTCACCGAACAGATGCTCGGCATGCCCGCAGTTGGAGCATATGTGCACGGCCATGTTTTCCACCACGCCCAGCACCGGGATGTTGACCTTGCGGAACATCTCCACGCCCTTGCGCGCGTCCAGCAATGCCAGATCCTGTGGGGTGGTCACGATTACCGCACCGGCTACCGGGACTTTCTGCGCCAGAGTCAGCTGGATATCGCCGGTGCCTGGCGGCATGTCGATGACCAGGTAATCCAGATCGCCCCAGGCCGTTTGCGTGACCAGTTGCAACAAGGCGCCGGAAACCATCGGCCCGCGCCAGACCATCGGCGTGTTGTCGTCGGTCAGGAACGCCATGGACATCACTTCGACGCCATGGGATTCAATCGGAATGAACCACTTCTGATCCTTGACCTTTGGTCGGGTGCCTTCAGGGATGCCGAACATGATGCCTTGGCTCGGGCCGTAGATATCCGCGTCGAGAATCCCGACTTTGGCGCCTTCGCGAGCCAGCGCCAGCGCCAGGTTGGCGGCCGTGGTGGACTTGCCCACGCCACCCTTGCCGGACGCCACAGCCACGACGTTCTTGACGTTGGCCAACCCCGGAATCTGTGCCTGGGCCTTGTGCGCGGCAATCACACTGGTGATCTCGACGCGCGCGGTGACGACGCCGTCCAGGCCTTCGATGGCCAGTTGCAACAACTGCGCCCAGCCGCTTTTGAACAAACCGGCGGCATAGCCCAGCTCCAGCTGGACGCTGACGCGATCACCCTGGATGTCGATACCGCGCACGCATCCGGCGCTGACCGGGTCCTGGTTCAGGTAAGGGTCGGTGTATTGGCGAAGGACGGCTTCCACCGCTGCGCGATTGACGGCGCTCATGGGCAACTCCGATAGCAAGACTGGAAAATCAGGCGCGTATCGTACCTGTTCTGATGGTTTGGCGGGATGTTCAAAAGATCGCAGCCTTCGGCAGCTCCTACAAGTTCGGCGCAATCCCTGTAGGAGCTGCCGAAGGCTGCGATCTTTTAATGGCATCCCCCATTCGATCATCGGAGGAAACAACCTCACGGGGTGAAAAATATGCGCCAGCGCTTTATAGTGGCCGACCTCCGTTTCATCAAGTAGCCGAGCCCCATGTCCGAGCCACGCAAGATCCTCGTCACCAGCGCCCTGCCCTATGCCAATGGTTCGATCCACCTCGGCCATATGCTGGAATACATCCAGACCGATATGTGGGTGCGCTTCCAGAAGCATCGCGGTAACCAATGCATTTATGTCTGCGCCGACGACGCCCACGGTTCGGCCATCATGTTGCGCGCGGAAAAGGAAGGCATCACCCCGGAACAACTGATTGCCAACGTCCAGGCCGAACACAGCGCCGACTTTGCCGAGTTCCTGGTGGACTTCGACAACTTCCACTCCACTCACGCCGAAGAAAACCGTGAGCTGTCGAGCCAGATCTACCTGAAGCTGCGCGACGCCGGGCACATCGCCACGCGCTCGATCACTCAGTACTTCGACCCGGAAAAGAAAATGTTCCTGGCCGACCGCTTCATCAAGGGCACCTGCCCGAAATGCGGCACCGAAGACCAGTACGGCGACAACTGCGAAAAATGCGGTGCGACCTACGCGCCGACCGATCTGAAGGATCCGAAATCGGCCATCTCCGGTGCCACGCCGGTGCTCAAGGATTCCCAGCACTTCTTCTTCAAGCTGCCGGACTTCCAGGAAATGCTGCAAGCCTGGACCCGCAGCGGCACTTTGCAAGAGGCCGTGGCCAACAAGATCGCCGAATGGCTGGATGCCGGCCTGCAACAGTGGGACATTTCCCGCGATGCGCCGTACTTTGGCTTCGAGATTCCCGACGAGCCGGGTAAATATTTCTACGTGTGGCTGGACGCGCCAATCGGCTACATGGCCAGCTTCAAGAACCTCTGCGCCCGCCGTCCGGACCTGGACTTTGACGCGTTCTGGGGCAAGGATTCCACCGCCGAGCTGTACCATTTCATCGGCAAGGACATCGTCAACTTCCACGCCCTGTTCTGGCCAGCCATGCTTGAAGGCGCCGGTTTCCGCAAACCGACCGGCATCAACGTACACGGCTACCTGACCGTCAACGGCCAGAAGATGTCCAAGTCCCGTGGCACGTTCGTCAAGGCGCGGACTTACCTGGATCACCTGTCGCCGGAATACCTGCGCTACTACTACGCCGCCAAGCTTGGCCGTGGTGTCGACGACCTGGACCTGAACCTCGAAGACTTCGTGCAGAAGGTCAACTCCGACCTGGTTGGCAAAGTCGTCAACATCGCCAGCCGTTGCGCCGGTTTCATCCATAAAGGCAACGCCGGTGTACTGGTAGCCGGCAACGCCGCGCCGGAACTGACCGACGCCTTTTTGGCCGCAGCGCCAAGCATTGCCGATGCCTATGAGGCTCGCGACTTCGCCCGTGCCATGCGCGAAATCATGGGCCTGGCCGACCGCGCCAACGCCTGGATCGCCGACAAGGCGCCGTGGTCGCTGAACAAACAGGAAGGCAAGCAGGATGAAGTCCAGGCCATATGCGCCTTGGGCATCAACCTGTTCCGCCAACTGGTGATTTTCCTCAAACCGGTACTGCCGCTGCTGGCCGCCGATGCCGAGGCGTTCCTGAACGTCGCCCCGCTGACCTGGAACGATCACGCGACCTTGCTCAGCAACCATCAGTTGAACGAGTTCAAACCGTTGATGACCCGCATCGACCCGGTAAAAGTACAAGCCATGACCGACGCCTCGAAAGAAGACCTGACCGCCAGCGCAACCGACACCGGCGAAGCTGCGCCCGCCGGCAACGGTGAACTGGCCAAGGATCCGCTGTCGCCAGAGATCGAGTTCGACACCTTTGCCGCTGTAGACCTGCGCGTTGCGCTGATCGTCAAGGCCGAAGCCGTGGAAGGTGCCGACAAATTGCTGCGCCTGACCCTGGACATCGGTGACGAGCAACGCAACGTGTTCTCCGGGATCAAGAGCGCTTACCCGGACCCGTCCAAGCTCAATGGTCGCCTGACTATGATGATCGCCAACCTCAAGCCCCGCAAAATGAAATTCGGGATCTCCGAAGGCATGGTGATGGCAGCCGGCCCTGGCGGTGAAGAAATCTATCTGCTGAGCCCCGACAGCGGCGCCAAGCCGGGTCAGCGCATCAAGTAAGGCTCGATCCGCTGGACCGATCCCACAGTCGTGCCTGGCATGACTGTGGGTTTTTCATGTCTGGCCCATACTATCTCTCAACTCCGGCCTCACTTTGTAGGAGCTGTCGAGTGAAACGAGGCTGCGATCTTTTGACCTTGTGTTTAAAAAACAAAGTCAAAAGATCGCAGCCTGCGGCAGCTCCTACGGATTTAACCCAGCAGCCCAACGATGTGTGGATACGGACGCTTCAGGTAGACCGATCATGACCGAACTGCTTTTAACGCTTATCAGCGCTGCCCTGATCAACAACCTTGTGTTGCACTGGCCGCTGGGCGTCGATCCGGTGCTGGGCAGCGAGCGGCCGCAGGTCCATGCGCTGGGCATCGCGACGACGTGTCTGATGCTGATCGTCGGCGCACTTGGCTATGTGCTCTACCACTGGCTATTAGTGCCATTGGGGCTGACGTCGCTGCGTCTGTTCGTGTTCCTGCCGTTGAGCGTTCTGCTGATCGCCCCCCTGCTGAAGCTGCTTTCACGGTTATTGGCGAAGCTTTCATTCGATGGCCTCTGGCCCCTGCTGCTGGGGAATGCCGGCGTGCTTGGGCTGACGTTGCTCAACGCTCAAGACGACAAGGGAATTTTGCACGCCGTAGCCCTGAGCCTTGGCGCCGGGCTGGGTTTCTGGCTGGTGCTGAGTCTGTTCAGCGACTTGCGCCAGCGCACACTCGACAACGATATCCCCCTGCCCTTTCGCGGCCTGCCGATCGAATTAATCGGCGCCGGATTGATCGCAGTGATTTTTCTCGGATTCAGCGGGCTGATCAAAACATGAGTCTGATTCAACGCATCGACGCCCTCTTGCCGCAGACCCAATGCGGCAAATGTGGTCACCCCGGATGTAAACCCTACGCCGAAGGCATCGCCAGCGGCGAGCCGATCAACAAGTGCCCACCGGGTGGCAGCGAAACCATTGCGGCCCTGGCCGACCTGCTGAAAGTGCCAGTGCTGGAACTGGACGTCAGTCGCGGCTCGGCACCAGCGCAGATCGCTTACATCCGTGAAGCCGAATGCATCGGCTGCACCAAGTGCATCCAGGCCTGCCCGGTCGACGCCATTGTCGGCGCGGCGAAATTCATGCACACGGTCATCGTCGACGAATGCACCGGTTGCGACCTCTGCGTGGCGCCCTGCCCGGTGGACTGCATCGAGATGCATCCGTTACCGCTGGCCACGGTGCTGCCGATTGTCGGCGGGCTGGCGTTCAGCCCGGAGGAACAACAGGCTCGGGCCGCCAAGCGCAATCACGCGCGACGCCGATTCGAACAGCGCAATGCCCGTTTGCATCGCGAAGAGGAACAGAAACTCGCCGAACGCCAGGCCCGTGCCCAACGCGCCGTGCAGCACAGCGAAGTGACGCTCGACCCGGTTCAGGCTGCACTCGAGCGCGTCCGCGCACAGAAAGCCGACAATGCCGATGCGGCACTGAAAAAGGCCAAGGTCGATCTGGCGATGAGCCGGGCGCAACTGAACAAATCGCTCAAGGCCTTTGGGCATCCACCCACCTTCGAACAGCAATCGCAACTGATCGTGTTGCAACAGCAGTTCGAAGCCGCCGAACAGGCGCTGGCGCAACTGGAGAGCAGCGCACCGCTGGTCTCTGCGCCACCTGCCCTGGCAAAAGATGCCGAACTGAAACGGGCGAAGATCCAGTTGGCCATGCGCCGCGCCGAACTCAAGAAAGCTCAAACAAGCGAGGCACCGCCCGAACAGATCGAAGCGTTGCAACGTGCGCTCAGCGAAGCCGAGCGTCAGGTGGATATCTATGCCACCTCTTGAATCGGTGGACGAACGCCTTCAACAGGCCATGAAGCTGGTATTGCTGGCCACTGTGCCGGGGATGCTGATGTTGTTCTGGCTGTACGGTTGGGGGGTGTTGATCAACCTGATTCTGGCGGCTGCCACCGCCCTGGCCGTTGAGGCAGCGGTGTTGCAGCTGCGCAAGCAACCGGTAAAACCGACATTGAGCAACGGCAGTGCGCTGGTCAGCGCGACGCTGTTGGCGCTAGCCTTGCCGCCTTATTGTCCGTGGTGGCTGACAGTCAGCGCTGCGGCGTTCGGACTGTTTTTCGGCAAGCACTTGTATGGCGGCGTCGGCAAGAATCCGTTCAATCCGGCGATGCTCGGTTTTGCGCTGGTCCTGGTGATGTTTTCCCAGCCAATGACCCATTGGCCGGCGTCCCATGGCATGGATTTGTTCGGTGGGCTGCAACAGGTGTTCGGTTTCAGCTTCGGCCAGGCACCCGATGCGTGGGCCCAGGCTACGGCGCTGGACAGTCTGCGAATCAACAAAAGCCTGACCATGGACGAACTGTTCGCCGGCAATCCGGCATACGGCCGTTTTGGCGGCCGAGGCGTGGAATGGGTCAACCTGGCGTTTCTGGTTGGCGGTGCGTTTCTGCTACAGCGGCGGGTATTCAGTTGGCATGCGCCGGTCGGCATGCTCGCCAGCCTGTTCGTCATCAGCCTGTTGTGTTGGAACGGTACGGGCTCCGATTCTCATGGCTCGCCACTGTTTCATCTGCTCACCGGCGCGAGCATGCTGGGTGCCTTCTTCATCGTGACGGAACCGATATCCGGTGCAAAAAGCCCCATGGCCCGATTACTGTTCGGCGTAGGCGTGGGATTGCTGACTTACCTGATTCGGACGTGGGGCGGGTATCCGGACGGCGTGGCCTTTGCGGTTTTGCTGATGAACCTCTGTGTACCGGCGCTGGAACGGTTTGCGGCGTCCAGACAGGAACAGGTTGCCCCATGAACCGAGCGACGAGCGTTGTGATTCTGGTAGTGCTGGCAGGCTTGGGGATGGGCGCGACTTACCTCGTGCAGCACACCAGTGCCGCGCGCATTGCCGCCGAACAACGCCTGATCGACAGCCGCCGGTTACTGGATCTGCTACCGCCCGACAGCTACGACAATCAGCCACTGGAACACCCCCTCGGTCTCGAAAACACTCGCCTGGCCAACAGCACACTGCTGGGTGGCTATCTGGCGTCCAAGGCCGACCAACCGAGCGCCGTGTTGCTGCGCAGCCAGACTCTGGGCTACGCCGGCTCCATCGAATTGCTGATCGCCATCGACCGCCAAGGCAAGTTAGTGGGGGTCAAAACCCTCAAGCAATCGGAAACCCCGGGGCTGGGCGGCAAGCTCGCCGACTGGCCCAATGCCTGGCTTGAGGTGTTTACCGGCAAGTCTCTAACCGACCCCGATGACAATGGCTGGGCCTTGAAGAAGGACCAAGGGCAATTCGATCAGATCGCGGGCGCAACCATCACCTCAAGAGCAGTGATCAATGCTACCCATGACGCGTTACGCTACTTCGACGAACACCGGCAACCGCTGATCGGGAGCAGCACCCATGAATAAGTCATCGACCCTGAAAAACTCGCTGATGCTTACACCGTTGATCGGCGTTACGGATTCATTGGTAACGGCCCTGGGCCTGTGGCTGATGTTTGCTCTGGTATTCAGTGCTTATGGTTTAAGCATGGGCGTTTTGCGCTCGCGACTGATGCCGACAACACATTTGCTGGCATGCCTGCTGCTGGCCGCCACGCTGACCAGTTGCGCGGAACTCGCCATGCAAGCCTGGTCGCTCCAATGGCACCAGCAGCTGGGTTTCTACGCAGGATTGATAGCTTTGCAATGCGTCGTGCTGGAACACAACGGTTTTTTCCAGAGCCCACCGCGTGATCGACTGCGTCTGTGTGGCTTGTTCGGCGCCTTGATGGTGGGCTTGGGTCTGCTGCGCGAGCTCATCGGCAACGGAACACTCGGTAGCCATCTTCCCTGGATGGCCGGTGCCACGCAACCGGACTGGCAAGGCTGGACGCTGATCGTCGACGGTGGCCTGCATCTGGCCACACTGGCCCCTGGCGGGTTTATTCTGCTGGGACTATTGATCGCCGCACATCAAGCCTGGACCCGCCGCCCGGCGGCATCACATTGACCGCCTTTTCGAGGAAACGCATCGCCCATGAATGCCGCAAAACGTCTTGAAATTTTCCGCAGGTTTCACGAAGACAACCCTGAACCGAAGACCGAACTGGCCTACTCCTCACCGTTCGAATTGTTGATCGCCGTGATTCTCTCGGCGCAATCGACCGATGTCGGCGTGAACAAGGCCACCGCCAAACTGTTCCCGGTGGCCAATACGCCAGCGGCGATCCATGCCTTGGGCGTCGAAGGGCTGTCGGAGTACATCAAGACCATCGGCCTGTTCAACAGCAAAGCGAAAAATGTGATCGAAACCTGTCGCTTACTGGTGGAGCGCCATGGAGGTGAAGTACCGCAGACCCGCGAGGCACTGGAGGCTTTGCCCGGCGTCGGTCGCAAGACCGCCAACGTGGTGCTCAATACCGCCTTTCGTCAGCTGACCATGGCCGTGGACACTCACATTTTCCGGGTCAGTAACCGTACCGGCATTGCTCCGGGCAAGAACGTGGTCGAGGTGGAGCAAAAACTGATGAAGTTCGTGCCGAAGGAATATCTGCTCGACGCCCATCACTGGCTGATTCTCCATGGGCGCTACGTTTGCCTGGCCCGCAAGCCGCGGTGCGGCAGCTGCCGGATCGAGGATTTATGCGAATACAAGCAAAAGACCTCGGACGATTGAGGCTCTATTAGTTTTTTTGATTGATCGATTGAAAAAATCTTTTTTACCCGCCGGGAAATTGTCGATATAAGGAGCGCCAAAGGGCAGCCTTAGCCTGGAGTTAACCTTATGAGCACTGGCAAAGAGCAATTGGACGTAGAAGACGACTTCACCCCCGTTGAGGCCGATGACGCAGAGCCGGTAGTGGAAGTGGCAAAGACCAACCTGAGCAAACGCCGCACCATCGACAACCTGCTGGAGGAGCGCCGACTGCAGAAGCAATTGGCCGATTACGATTTTGACTTATGACACTTAAAAGCCTCCCGAAACGGAGGCTTTTTACTAAGTGCCGCCCCCTGACAAACACCTGTTCATCGCGCCAAATGCCGGCAGCTTCATACCAGGCCGTTGCGCTGGGCCAATTCAATCAGGTCGACCAGTGAGCGAGCATTGAGCTTTAACAGAAGACGAGTCTTATAAGTACTAACGGTTTTATTGCTGAGGAACATTCCGTCGGCGATCTCCTTGTTTGTCTTTCCTCGGGCCAATTGTTGCAGGACCATCATCTCTCGCCCGGACAAACGATCCACCATATCAGCTTCACTGGCGTTCCCAAGACTGGAACGCACGGTATGCAGAGCCTGATTAGGAAAGTAGCTGTAGCCTGACAGCACGGCTTTTATTGCACTGAGCAACTCAGTGAGATCCTGTTGTTTGCAAACATACCCGGCGGCACCCGATTGCATACAACGCATGGAAAAATGCCCTGGCGCCTGGGATGTCAATATCAGTACTTTAAGAGGCATCGCCGTTGATGTCAGGCGCGCGATAACTTCCAACCCATCCAGTTTCGGTATTCCAATATCCAGTATGACAATATCCGGCATAAGATCACGGGCAAGTTGTAATGCGTCCACACCATTATCTGTTTCTGCAATGACTTCGTAGCCATGACGTTCCATTAGCATACGTACCGCGAGACGAATGACGGGGTGATCATCCACGATCAGCACTTTATTCATGGGCAAGTCCAATTTTCGCTGTTCGAATTTTTAGAGCCCGCACCATAGCCTAGTCGTTTCACCCATGGCACGCCGTCACCCTCGGCCACTCGCAGCGAGAGACATAGCCTACAAACAACACGGATTATTCCTACAAAAAATCATTGCCATACGAAGAAACAGAGATTTTACTGACCTACTATTGTTCAGTGCTTCGACAGTTTTTTGTATCGACTTACAACCAAAAAACGACAAAAAAAACAGAGTCGACGCATTAATCTACGATGCGCCGACTATTGAGCTACCCTTAAAAGTAACGGGTATTTTCCAGTACCTTCTTGCGCAATCTGGCTCAACAATCGAAAAAGCTCACACACCGTAACACTTGACCAATAACATAGCACCATCAAAACAATTAAACAGCCATACCCGAGCCTGCAACAATACAGCTACTATAACAACCTCACCACTCCAATAAAAACAGCTCAATACAACAGCAGAACAATCTGATATTAGTTATTACGACCACAAACCAATAGAGAAAAGACAATATTTAATGAGCATACAATATGATAAAACTCAAAAAAAGAATCACCAACCCCATGACAATTATTGCCATATTTGCAGCACTGTCTGAAACATCGGCCGCCGTCTCCCTCCCCTTTCTCGACAATGAGGAGAGGGAACTCTATGTGTGGTTCCTGATCAGTTTTCCCTTTTACTTGCTTTTTCTTTTCTTCGTTACTCTCAACTTCAACTATCGATCGCTTTACGCGCCCTCCGATTTTATGAAGGGAAAGCATTTCATAAAAGCCATGGAGAACATTCATCATCCGAGTAACAGCCCATCCAGCGTCGCGCCCGAAAGCTCGACCCAGCACCATGTAAACCTGCCTGCCCCCCTAAAGGACCTGCACATCGTTGATGCACGGTGGATACACAAAAAAATGGCGTTCAGCGCCCTGATGGAGAGCATTCAATACCCTGCGGACAATCCCGCACAAGTGATCGTATTTCTCACGTGTACCGATTCGGATAAATTGCTGAAGGCAAACACGCTCAAACATTGGAAACACATAAAGAAACGCAACAGCGCAACGTTCTGTATTTCTTACAATTTGAGCTCACAGGGCGTGACGATTATGGGCTAGGTATTGAACTGTCGCACATCAGAAAGGCAGCCCTTGAAGCAGATCAAGGACAGGAAGCAGAAGGAACGGTCAGCGGAAACAAGAAGAAAGCGAAACGCTATATGCAGCAGCCCCTCTTTCAAATTTGTGGCCTTGTCATCAACAAGGCCACAAATTGATTACCGACTCAAAGGTCTCAGAAAAGCTTGCGGCCCTTGTTCGCCGCGATACGCATGCGCAAGGCGTTGAGCTTGATGAAGCCCGCCGCATCCGCCTGGTTGTAGGCGCCGCCATCTTCCTCGAAGGTCGCGATGTTGGCGTCGAACAACGACTCGTCGGACTTGCGGCCGGTGACGATCACATTGCCCTTGTACAGCTTCAGGCGCACTACGCCGTTCACGTGGGCCTGGGAAGCATCGAACATCTGTTGCAGCATCAGACGCTCAGGGCTCCACCAGTAACCGGTGTAGATCAGGCTGGCGTATTTAGGCATCAGCTCGTCTTTGAGGTGAGCCACTTCGCGGTCCAGGGTGATCGATTCGATCGCGCGGTGAGCGCGCAGCATGATGGTGCCGCCCGGGGTCTCGTAGCAGCCGCGGGACTTCATGCCGACGTAGCGGTTTTCGACGATGTCCAGACGGCCGATACCATGTTCGCCACCGATACGGTTCAAGGTCGCCAGCACGGTGGCCGGGGTCATTTCGACGCCGTCTAGTGCGACGATGTCGCCGTTACGGTAGGTCAGTTCCAGGTACTGCGGTTTGTCAGGAGCGTTCTCCGGGGAGACGGTCCAGCGCCACATGTCTTCTTCGTGCTCGGTCCAGGTGTCTTCCAGCACGCCGCCTTCATAGGAGATGTGCAGCAGGTTGGCATCCATCGAGTACGGGGATTTCTTCTTGCCGTGGCGCTCGATCGGGATGTTGTGCTTTTCAGCATAATCCATCAGCTTTTCACGGGAGAGCAGGTCCCATTCGCGCCACGGAGCGATCACTTTCACACCTGGCTTCAAAGCGTAGGCGCCCAGTTCGAAACGAACCTGGTCGTTGCCCTTGCCGGTCGCGCCGTGGGAAATGGCGTCAGCGCCGGTTTCGTTGGCGATTTCGATCAAGCGCTTGGCGATCAACGGACGAGCGATGGAAGTACCCAGCAGGTACTCGCCTTCATAAACGGTGTTGGCGCGGAACATCGGGAACACGAAATCGCGCACGAATTCTTCACGCAAATCGTCGATGTAGATTTCTTTTACGCCCATGGCCTGTGCCTTGGCGCGGGCCGGTTCGACCTCTTCGCCCTGACCCAGGTCAGCGGTGAAGGTCACTACTTCACAGTTATAAGTATCCTGCAGCCACTTGAGGATCACCGAAGTGTCCAGGCCGCCGGAATACGCCAGAACGACCTTGTTTACGTCCGCCATGCCATCACTCCACGGGGTTCTACGGAAAGCCGTCAAGTCTACCGCTCATGCAGAATAATTTACAGAGGCGCGACAGCTTATGACGACGAAGCGACAGATTATGTCGAGCGAGCGACGATTTCAGCGAGTTCAGGAGGTCTTCGCGCTGCCCACGGAAGCAGTGGCTGGAGGCGCCGGTTGCTCGGTCGGCGCTACCCGTTCAAGGCGTACGGCGACCCGGCGGTTTTTCGCCCGATTGGCGGCGTTATTGTTCGGCGCCAGAGGATAGCGCTCACCATGAAAACGCAGGGTGATCTGCGATTCCTGGATACCATTGGCCTTGAAGAAATCCATCACGGCCAGCGCCCTGCGTCGCGACAATTCGCGGTTGGTCAGGCGATTGCCGCTGTTGTCGGAATGGCCATCGAGTTCGATGTGGTTGACCGTCGGATCGGCTTTCATGAATTCCAGCATGACCTGCAAATGAGCCTTGGCTTGGGCGTCAAGATCGATACCCTCCCCCGGAAAGCCGATTTCGGATTGCTTCACCTGCTCGAAATTCTGCGGCAGCAACTTGGCCACGCACCCCTGATAGTCACTGTAGGCCTTGCTGAATTTGACCGGCAGCAGGCGGACTTCAGATACCCGCCCCTCGCCCGAGGAGTGTCGAACCACTGGGCTGCGACCGTCCAGCAACCCGCTGATCAGGCGCCCGGCCTGAACTTGCGAGCTGTTGAACAGCACGTTGCCACTGCCCATTCGCACCGACCCCAGATTGATGTCACCGCGCCCCGGCTGCCATGGCGCAGCGGCCGCCAGCAAGGTCGCGGAACCACCACCGATCATCGAGTTGTAGGCCTTCAAGCGAAATGTCGCCTGTTCGCCGGCACGACGCACGAACTCTCCCGAGCCGAAATCGGTGATGGGTTGAGTCAGGCGGCATTCGAACTTGTCACCTTCGACCGTCCACTCGATGCTCTCCAGACGGGTCTGGAAAGTGAGCGCCATCGCAGGAAGGCTGGCAAACACACTGAGCAAGGCTAAATAACGCTGGCGCACGGGAGGCTCCACTGGCTTGTGCAACAAAAAGACCGACACACATATTTACGGCATACCTGTTGGATATCGGAAGCTTGCTGCAAAACTTGATAGCGAGTGCCTGCAAGAGTCTTTTCCGGTAGCATTCCCCTGAGTTTGACCCGCCTGGAATCCCCTCATGTCCGACCGCCTGACCCTGCTGCGTCCCGACGACTGGCATATTCATCTTCGCGATGGTGCTGTGTTACCCAATACCGTCGCGGATGTCGCGCGCACCTTTGGTCGCGCCATCATCATGCCCAACCTGGTACCGCCGGTGCGCAACGCGGCTGAAGCCAATGGCTATCGCCAGCGGATTCTCGCCGCGCGTCCGGCCGGCAGCCGTTTCGAACCGCTGATGGTTCTGTACCTGACCGACCGCACCCAGCCCGAAGAAATTCGTGAGGCCAAGGCCAGCGGTTTCGTTCACGCCGCCAAGTTGTACCCGGCCGGCGCGACCACCAACTCGGACTCTGGCGTCACCAGCATCGACAAGATTTTCCCTGCACTCGAGGCCATGGCCGACGTCGGGATGCCCTTGTTGGTTCACGGTGAAGTCACCCGTGGCGATGTCGACGTTTTCGATCGCGAAAAAATCTTCATCGACGAGCACATGCGTCGAGTGGTCGAGCGTTTCCCGACCCTCAAAGTGGTGTTCGAACATATCACCACCGCTGACGCCGTGCAGTTCGTCAACGAGGCCTCGGCCAACGTTGGCGCTACCATCACCGCGCATCACCTGCTGTACAACCGCAACCACATGCTGGTGGGCGGGATTCGGCCGCACTTCTATTGCCTGCCGATCCTCAAGCGCAATACTCACCAGGAAGCCCTGCTCGACGCCGCCACCAGTGGCAGCGACAAGTTCTTCCTCGGCACCGACTCGGCGCCCCATGCCCAGCACGCCAAAGAAGCGGCTTGCGGCTGTGCCGGTTGCTACACCGCTTATGCCGCAATCGAGATGTATGCCGAAGCCTTTGAACAGCGCAACGCGCTGGACAAGCTTGAAGCCTTCGCCAGCCTCAATGGCCCGCGTTTCTACGGGCTGCCGGCGAATACCGATCGCATCACCCTGGTCCGCGATGAGTGGACCGCCCCAACCAGCCTGCCGTTTGGCGAGCTGACTGTAATCCCGCTGCGCGCCGGTGAAAAACTGCGCTGGCGCCTGCTGGAGGAACACGCGTGAGTGAAGACCATTTCGACGACGAACAGGACGGTCAAGGCAACGGAGGTGGTCCTCGTCATCCAATGGCTGCCAGATTCCGTGGTTACCTGCCGGTTGTCGTCGACGTAGAAACCGGTGGCTTCAATTCGGCCACCGATGCCCTGCTGGAAATTGCGGCGACCACCATCGCCATGGACGAAAAAGGCTTTGTGTATCCCGATCACACCTACTTCTTCCGCGTCGAGCCATTTGAAGGCGCGAACATCGAAGCGGCCGCTCTGGAGTTCACCGGGATCAAGCTCGATCACCCGTTGCGCATGGCCGTGAGTGAAGAAGCAGCCCTGACTGATATTTTCCGCGGCATCCGCAAGGCCCTGAAAGCCAACGGCTGCAAACGGGCGATTCTGGTCGGGCACAACAGCAGCTTCGATCTGGGCTTCCTCAACGCCGCTGTCGCACGCCTGGACATGAAACGTAACCCGTTTCATCCATTTTCCAGCTTCGATACCGCGACCCTCGCTGGTCTGGCCTACGGTCAAACCGTATTGGCCAAGGCCTGTCAGGCAGCCGATATCGACTTCGACGGTCGCGAGGCTCATTCGGCTCGCTACGACACCGAGAAGACTGCCGAGCTGTTCTGCGGCATCGTCAATCGCTGGAAACAAATGGGCGGTTGGGAAGATTACAACGACTGATCTGTTACTAATCGGTGGCGAGGGAGCTTGCTCCCTCGCCACCGATGAACAGAATGGGTTTATCCCGCCCATAAAAAAACCGGCCTTATCAGCCGGTTTTTTTATGCCTCGAACGTGCCTTACAGCGCAGCAGCGTTCTCGGTCAGGTAAGCCGCAACACCTTCGGTGGAAGCGGTCATGCCTTTGTCGCCTTTTTTCCAGTTGGCAGGGCAAACTTCGCCGTGCTCTTCGTGGAATTGCAGAGCGTCGACCAGACGGATCAGCTCTTCGATGTTACGGCCCAGCGGCAGGTCGTTGATGATCTGCGAGCGGACAACGCCTTTGTCGTCGATCAGGAACGCGCCACGGAAAGCCACGCCGCCTTCGGACTCAACGTCGTAGGCCTTGGCGATTTCGTGCTTCAGGTCGGCCGCCATGGTGTAGCGAACTTCGCCGATGCCACCATTGTTGACCGGGGTGTTGCGCCAGGCGTTGTGGGTGAAGTGCGAGTCGATCGAAACGGCTACCACTTCCACGTTGCGTGCCTTGAAATCAGACATGCGGTTGTCCAGAGCGATCAGCTCGGACGGGCAAACGAAGGTGAAGTCCAGTGGGTAGAAGAACACCAGGCCGTATTTGCCTTTGATGGCCGAGGACAGGGTGAAGCTGTCTACGATTTCGCCATTGCCGAGTACGGCCGGTACGGTGAAGTCAGGGGCTTGTTTGCCTACGAGTACGCTCATTGGATATCTCCTGGTGTAATAACGTTGAAGAACAGGGTTCATGCCAGCCTGCCACCCTCGGGCGACAGCCCTGTGACATAAACCTGCTTCGCAAAAGGCCGACCATCATACACCGCGTTTTTCACCTGTCCTTAGCGCCTTAATGGTTTTTTTCCTGGAAGGTAAAAAGACCGCTGCTATATTTTTCTCCTGACAACGTGAGAAGAAACCGTTCGTCAGTCACATGCCCTTATGACGAAAACCTTTCAGAAACCACTTTGACAATCATTCTCGTTAACATTAAGATCCATCGCAATTGAGTCACAACCAGCGACGGTTTTCACTTATGTATGTCTGCCTCTGCACTGGCGTCACCGACGGTCAAATCCGCGATGCAATCTATGAAGGTTGCTGCAGCTATCGGGAAGTACGTCAGGCCACCGGCGTTGCCAGCCAATGCGGTAAATGCGCCTGCCTTGCCAAGGAAGTGGTCCGTGAAACCCTGGGCAAACTGCAATCGGCCCAGGCGTCGATCCCCTACCCCGCAGAATTTACCGCCGCATAATGACCGTATTTCAAAGAACCGGACTTGATGTCCGGTTTTTTTATGTCTGAAAATCAACCGCTTAGGCGCTAGACGCGGAACACAAACATTCTTATTCCGATTAATTTTCATTTAAGTTTCAATAACTTAGGTTTGACACTCTTAATTACGCGGCTCAAACTCTGCCTTATAGACAGCCAATACAGGGCAGGACCCCATCATGAAAGGCGACATTACAGTCATCCAGCATCTCAACAAGATCCTTGCCAATGAGCTGGTCGCGATCAATCAATACTTTTTGCATGCGCGCATGTATGAAGATTGGGGTCTGAACAAGCTCGGCAAGCACGAGTACCACGAATCCATCGACGAGATGAAGCACGCCGACAAGCTGATCAAGCGCATCCTGTTCCTTGAAGGCCTGCCGAACGTCCAGGACCTGGGCAAGCTGAACATTGGCGAACACACCAAGGAAATGCTTGAGTGTGACTTGAAGATTGAACGCGACGGCCATGCCGATCTGAAAGTCGCTATCGCTCACTGCGAAACTGTTGGCGACTTCGGTAGCCGTGAACTGCTCGAAGACATTCTTGAATCCGAAGAAGAACATATCGACTGGCTGGAAACCCAACTGGGCCTGATCGATAAAGTCGGTCTTGAGAACTATCTGCAGTCGCAGATGGGCGACGAGTAGGAGCTGTCGAGTGAAACGAGGCTGCGATCTTGACGATCGTAGCGGCGACATCTCAATAACTTGTTTAAGTGCAATAAAAAGCCCCGCTCCTCTTTCGAAGGCGGGGCTTTTTAGTTGCTGAGATCAAGAGATCGCAGCCTCGTTTCACTCGACAGCTCCTACAGGAGCTAATCAGGCGTCGGTCTTGTTGGCAGCAGCAGCTTCAACAGCAGCTTCAACAGCAGCTTTGATCGTCGCTTGCAACGAACCGTCAGCAGCCATTTCAGTCATGATGTCGCTACCGCCGACCAGTTCACCACCGACCCACAATTGCGGGAAGGTTGGCCAGTTGGCGTACTTTGGCAGGTTGGCGCGGATTTCCGGGTTCTGCAGGATGTCCACATAGGCAAACTTTTCGCCACAGGCCATTACAGCCTGAGCGGCTTTCGCGGAGAACCCACACTGTGGGGCATTCGGCGAGCCTTTCATGTAAAGCAGAATGGTGTTGTTGGCAATCTGCTCTTTAATCGTTTCGATGATATCCATGGAGCACCTCGGCTGAACTTTCCGACTCAGTGGTCGGCACGGTGGCGCATTGTAACGGAAACCCGAGCGCCATGCTCGGCCTCCCCGACAGTCATGTTCACGCCGCCGCCACGGTCACCGGCACGCCGTTCAACGCCGCATTACCCGACAACTCATCGAGCTGACATTCGTCAGTCAGGTCATTGGCGCTGGAGCCGGGTTGACCACTGGCAATCGTCATCTGCACACCCGGTCGCGCATGACCCCAACCGTGAGGAAGGCTGACCACACCTTTCATCATATCCAGGCTGGCGACCACTTCAACCTCGATCACCCCGACCCGCGAACTCACGCGCACTCGCTGCCCATCGTGGAGCCCGCGACTGGCCAGGTCATCCGGGTTCATCAGCAGTTGATGGCGCGGTTTGCCCTTCACCAGACGGTGATAGTTGTGCATCCATGAGTTGTTGCTGCGCACATGGCGGCGGCCGATCATCAGCAGCTCATCGGCAGCCGGTGCTTGTAGCGCGGCGAAGCGCGCCAGGTCGGCAAGGATCTCGACAGGCGCTGCCTGGACTCGCTGATTGGCCGTTTTCAGGCGTGGCGCCAGGTTGGGCTTAAGCGCACCGAGATCGATACCGTGAGGATGATCGAACAGAGTCGCCAGTGATAGCTTATGTTCCGAAGCGTCGCCATACCGTCCCATCCGCAGCCCCAGGTCGATCATCTGCGCGGGGGCGATGGTTGGCTTCAGCTCTTTGCCAGTCTTCGCTGCAAAAGCCTTGGCCAACCCTACGAAGATTTCCCAGTCATGCAGCGCGCCTTCGGGCTTGGCGAGGATCGCCCGGTTGAAGCGGGTGACGTTGCGCACCGCGAACATGTTGAACGTGGTGTCGTAATGATCGTTTTCCAGCGCCGAAGTCGACGGCAGGATCAGGTCGGCATAACGCGTGGTTTCATTGATGTACAGGTCGACACTGACCATGAACTCCAATCCGTCCAGCGCCTGCTCCAGTTGCCGGCCATTGGGCGTGGACAGCACCGGATTACCCGCCACGGTGATCAGCGCGCGGACCTGCCCTTCCCCTTCGGTAAGCATCTCTTCGGCCAGCGCCGATACCGGCAGCTCTCCCGCGTATTCCGGACGCCCGGACACGCGACTCTGCCACCGGTTGAAATGCCCGCCCGAGGTCGAGGCCACCAGATCCACCGCAGGCTCGGTGCACAACGCACCGCCCACCCGGTCGAGGTTGCCGGTGACCAGATTGATCAGTTGCACCAGCCAATGGCACAGAGTGCCAAAAGCCTGGGTCGAAACGCCCATGCGACCGTAGCAGACCGCTGTCGGCGCTGCCGCGAAGTCCCGTGCCAGTTGGCGGATCTGCTCGGCGGGCACAGCGCACAGCGGGCTCATGGCCTCGGCGGTGAACCCTGCGATCGCTTCACGCACCTCATCCAGGCCATCGACCGGCAAATGACTGTCGCGGGTCAGACTTTCAGCGAACAAGGTATTGAGCAGCCCGAACAACAGCGCCGCATCGCCACCGGGGCGCACGAACAGATGCTGATCGGCAATCGCCGCCGTTTCGCTGCGACGCGGATCGACCACCACCACTTTGCCGCCCCGGGCCTGAATCGCCTTGAGGCGCTTCTCCACATCCGGCACGGTCATGATGCTGCCGTTGGAGGCCAGTGGATTGCCGCCCAGGATCAGCATGAAATCGGTGTGATCGATGTCCGGGATCGGCAGCAGCAAGCCGTGGCCGTACATCAAATGACTGGTCAGATGATGGGGCAACTGATCGACCGATGTCGCGGAAAACCGGTTGCGGGTTTTCAGCAGGCCGAGGAAGTAATTGCTGTGGGTCATCAACCCGTAGTTGTGCACGCTGGGGTTGCCCTGATAGACCGCCACCGCGTTCTGCCCGTGACGCTCCTGAATCGCCGCCAGGCGTTCGGCCACAAGATTGAAAGCATCTTCCCACTCGATAGGCTGCCATTCGCTGCCTGTTCGCAGCATCGGCTGACGCAGGCGATCCGGATCATTTTGAATGTCTTGCAGGGCAACCGCTTTGGGGCAGATGTGCCCACGGCTGAAGGTGTCCTGCGGATCACCCTTGATCGAGGTGATCTGTACGCCGCTGCCTTCGACCTCAGAGGTTTCGATGGTCAGGCCGCAGATGGCTTCACACAGGTGGCACGCACGGTGATGGAGAGTCTTGGTCATGGCCAGTCTCTGTTTTGTTCTGGGCGGGCAATAGCGGCCGCGGGAACAAAACTATGGCGCGCGATCCGCCCCTTTGCCAGCGACGTTCGTCTTGTGAATCGGCGACCATCAGGCCAGCCGATGGCAGCAACGGATCAGTTCAACGGCAGACTCGGCGGCGCCTGCAACTGGATCTCCTCAACGGTTTCGATCTGCTCGTGGGCAATATGCACGCCGGTGAGCTCGCCGATCAGTCGCCAATGCTCGTCGAGCCCGGCGCTGATCGTGGCCATGCGGTCAATCATGCGCCGACCGGCCGCCTTCGTGACTTCGTCCTCACTGCGCAACAACTCGAAAGACATCGAGGTCATGGAAGCGGTGAGGTGAGTCAGAGAGCGGGCCGTAAGCCCGAGTAATTCCATTAACAGCTGTTCTTTCGATTCCATTCCAGATGGCTTCCTGCATCGCTCGTGCCTTAGTTATAACGCAGCACTTTGCTTTAGCAAATGTTTCGGACAAGACACATTGCCCATCAAAGGCCCGAATGACAGGTCAAAAACCGACCGCCAGCGTGTCGCCCGCGTCCTGTTTGATTGCCAAGTCCGGCGAGCGCGGTGTACAAATGGTTAGCTGCTGTCAGGAAACAGGCTTCAAAAGCGCTACTGCGGTCACCCGTAGCCCCTCTGAAATCCCCTAAACACCGTAGCCCATTGGAAAAACGCGACATTTAATGTCAATATCGCGCCTTCCCCTATTTCGTCGCCCCGTGCGGCTTACGCCGCAGGTCTCGCCCGTTTTTCAGTTAAACAAGGCTTTGAGTATCTGCGGTCTGTTGCAAAAAGGTAGTCAATGATGAGCGCAAGGCACTTTCTCTCCCTGATGGATTGCACGCCCGAAGAGCTGGTCAGCGTGATCCGTCGAGGCGTTGAGCTCAAGGACCTGCGTAACCGCGGCGTACTGTTCGAGCCTTTGAAAAACCGCGTCCTGGGGATGATTTTCGAGAAGTCCTCGACCCGCACCCGTATCTCGTTCGAAGCCGGCATGATCCAGCTCGGCGGCCAGGCGATATTCCTGTCGCCACGCGACACCCAATTGGGTCGCGGCGAGCCGATCGGCGACTGCGCCATCGTCATGTCGAGCATGCTCGATGCGGTGATGATCCGTACCTTTGCCCACAGTACCCTGACCGAATTCGCCGCCAATTCCCGCGTGCCGGTGATCAATGGCCTGTCCGATGACCTGCACCCCTGCCAGTTGCTGGCCGACATGCAAACCTTCCTCGAACACCGCGGTTCGATTCAAGGCAAGATCGTGGCCTGGATCGGCGATGGCAACAACATGTGCAACAGCTATATAGAAGCGGCGATCCAGTTCGACTTCCAGTTGCGCATCGCCTGCCCGGAAGGTTACGAACCCAATCCTGAGTTCGTGGCTAAAGCCGGCGATCGGGTGACCATCGTCCGCGACCCGCAGGAAGCCGTGCGCGGCGCGCACCTGGTGAGCACCGACGTCTGGACCTCCATGGGCCAGGAAGAGGAAACCGCCAAGCGCCTGAAGTTGTTCGCACCGTTCCAGGTCAACCGTGCCCTGCTCGACCTGGCCGCGCCGGACGTGCTGTTCATGCATTGCCTGCCGGCCCACCGTGGTGAGGAAATCAGCCTCGACCTGCTCGACGACTCGCGTTCGGTGGCCTGGGATCAAGCCGAAAACCGCCTTCATGCACAAAAGGCCTTGCTCGAATTCCTCGTCCCGCCTTCGTACCACCACGCATGAGCCAGCCATTACTGCTGAACCTGCGCAACCTGGCCTGCGGTTATCAAAACCAGCGGGTTGTGCAGAACCTCAACCTGCATTTGAATGCTGGGGATATCGGTTGCCTGCTGGGGTCTTCGGGTTGCGGCAAAACCACCACCCTGCGGGCGATTGCCGGCTTTGAACCGGTGCACGAAGGTGAAATCCAGCTGGCGGGCGAGACCATCTCCAGCGCCGGTTTCACCCTTGCCCCGGAGAAGCGCCGGATCGGCATGGTGTTTCAGGATTACGCACTGTTTCCGCATTTGAGCGTGGCCGAGAACATCGCTTTCGGAATCCGCAAGCATCCGCAAAAGGATCGCATCACCGAAGAACTGCTCGAACTGGTCAATCTGAAAAACCTCGGCAAGCGCTTCCCCCATGAGCTGTCCGGTGGCCAGCAGCAACGTGTGGCGTTGGCCCGCGCCCTGGCGCCGGAACCGCAACTGCTGTTGCTCGACGAACCGTTCTCTAACCTCGACGGCGAATTGCGACGCAAGCTCAGTCATGAAGTACGCGCCATTCTCAAGGCTCGCGGCACCAGTGCAATCCTTGTGACCCACGATCAGGAAGAAGCCTTCGCGGTCAGTGACCACGTGGGCGTTTTCAAGGAAGGTCGCCTGGAGCAGTGGGACACGCCCTACAACCTCTATCACGAACCCCTGACGCCATTCGTGGCCAGTTTCATTGGCCAGGGTTACTTCATTCGCGGCCAGTTGAGCAGCCCGGAGTCGGTGCAGACCGAGTTGGGTGAATTGCGCGGCAACCGTGCCTACACCTGGCCGATCGGTTGTGCTGTGGATGTGTTGTTGCGTCCGGACGATATCGTCTATGCGCCGGACAGCCCACTGAAGGCGCAGATTGTTGGCAAGAGCTTCCAGGGGGCATCGACTCTGTACCGCTTGCAGTTGTCTACGGGCGCGCAGCTGGAGTCGATTTTCCCGAGTCATGCCGATCATCTGGTCGGTGCTGAAGTAGGCATTCGGGTGGCGGCTGAACACTTGGTACTGTTTCAGGCGAACGGCAGCACGGCGGCGCAGATTCCGGTGATCGAATCCGGTGTTCGGCGGTACAGCACCGCTAGCTGAACCAGCGCTAAAAGATCGCAGCCTTCGGCAGCTCCTACATGGTTTGCATACACTTGTAGGAGCTGCCGAAGGCTGCGATCTTTTCGCTCAACCCAACATCAGCTTGCCGCTTGCAACCAGCGTTGCATTACCGCCAATGCTCACTCGATCCCCTTCCAGCTGGCAGAACAACTCCCCGCCTCGCGCCGAACACTGATACGCCGTCAGACTCGACTTGTTCAAGCGTTCCGACCAATACGGAATCAGGCTGCAATGGGTCGACCCGGTCACCGGGTCTTCGTTGATGCCGATTGCCGGGGCAAAGTATCGCGACACAAAGTCATGCTTGCTGCCCTTGGCCGTCACAATGGCGCCCAGCCACGGCAGTTTTGCCAGCGCAACCATGTCCGGCTGACAATCGAGCACCGCTTGCTCGGACTCCAGTACCACGAACAATTCTTTCGAACCCAACACATCGACTGCTTTCACACCCAAGGCGCGCTCGATATCCAGGGTCACGTCCACTTCAGTCGGCATGATGGCCGGGAAATCCAGCCACAAGCGCTCGCCCTCACGGCTGACACTCAGCGGGCCAGACTTGCAGATAAAGTCCAGTCGCTCGACCGGTTCCTTATCGATTTCGAACAGAACATAGGCGCTGGCCAGGGTCGCATGGCCGCATAACGGGACTTCGGTGGTCGGGGTAAACCAGCGGATGTGCCAGACAGGCCCCTCACGCACCAGAAACGCGGTTTCGGCGAGGTTGTGTTCGGCGGCGATTTTTTGCATCAACTCATCGTCGAGCCAGGTATCGAGCCGGTACACCATCGCCGGGTTGCCACTGAACGGCCGATCACTGAACGCGTCCACCTGATGAAACTCTAGCTGCATGCCATTTCTCCCTTTTTCAGGTCGACGAGCATGAAGCCACGAAGAGCCCTTCACCAGTGACAGAACTAATCAATTTCCACCATACAGGCTGAGCACCCGAAGCCTTCTGTTCAGGGGCGACCGATATCGGCGAACTTCGCCTGGGTGTGTTCGGCCAACACGGCGGGCGCCAGTTCGACTTCCAGTCCACGCCGTCCGGCGCTGACAAAGATGCTGGAAAAAGGCTGAGCCGAATGATCGATAAAGGTACGCAGGCGCTTCTTCTGCCCGAGCGGGCTGATGCCGCCCAACAGATATCCCGTCGAACGTTGTGCAGCCGCGGGGTCGGCCATTTCGACTTTTTTTACGCCAGCGGCATGCGCCAGCGCCTTCAAGTCCAGACTTCCGACGACCGGCACCACCGCCACCAACAATTCCCCTTTCTCGCTGGCCGCCAGCAATGTCTTGAACACCTGCGCCGGGTCCAACCCCAGTTTTTCCGCGGCCTCCAGACCATAGGACGCTGCCTTCGGATCATGTTCGTAACTGTGCACGCGATGTTCGGCACGAACTTTTTTCAACAAATCCAATGCGGGTGTCATGGCAACTCCAGACTTGGCGGTAGAAGAAAAAATACTGCGCAGGATTCTAGGTCATTGATCGATAAAAGGCTCTATTACAACGCTATTTCAAAAGCTTGGCCGGGCTTCTGTGCCGTTCGTCTACGGTCAGCCTGCCTGATGAACGATGCGGTCATTCACGTGACTAATAGTTGAAATGTGACCGGCAGTTCACTTTCGACCTTTGACAGCAGCGTTTCTTGTCTATATTTTTTCGAATCTGAATACTGTACGAATGTCTCACCGCAGCACCCAGCAGTAAGCCGAGTACAGGATGGGGATCCTGCCTTGGTGAAAATCGCGCTTTGACCTTGATGAAAAAGCGCCAGACAACAACAAAAACGAGGTTTTCAATGACAACTGCTTTACAACAACCATCGCTCTCGAGCCAATGCATGGCCGAGTTTCTGGGTACTGCACTGCTCATCTTTTTCGGTACCGGCTGCGTTGCCGCGCTCAAGGTGGCGGGTGCCAGCTTCGGACTGTGGGAAATCAGCATCATCTGGGGGGTGGGCGTCAGCATGGCGATCTACCTCACCGCCGGCGTTTCCGGTGCGCACCTCAATCCTGCCGTGAGTATCGCGCTGAGCATTTTTGCTGACTTCGAAAAGCGCAAACTGCCTTTCTATATTTTCTCCCAGGTGGCCGGCGCCTTTTGCGGGGCCTTGTTGGTTTACACGCTGTACAGCAACCTTTTCTTCGATTTCGAACAAACTCACCAAATGGTTCGTGGCACCCAGGCCAGCCTTGAATTGGCGTCGGTGTTCTCCACTTTCCCGAACCCTGCCCTGACCACTGCCCAGGCCTTTTTGGTTGAAGTGATCATCACCGCCATATTGATGGGCGTGATCATGTCGCTGACCGACGACAACAATGGCCTGCCCAAAGGGCCGCTGGCGCCGTTGCTGATCGGCCTGCTGATTGCCGTGATTGGTAGCTCGATGGGCCCGTTGACCGGTTTCGCGATGAACCCGGCCCGAGACTTCGGTCCTAAACTGATGACTTTCTTCGCCGGCTGGGGTGAAATTTCCTTCACTGGCGGGCGCGATATCCCGTACTTCCTGATCCCGATTTTTGCACCGATTGTCGGTGCCTGCCTCGGTGCTGCAGCTTATCGCGGGCTGATTGCCCGTCATCTGCCCAGCGCCATACCTGCTACAAAGGATGCATTACCGGCCATTGACGGCAAACCAAGAACGTCTTGAAACCGTTGGCGCGTGATCCTGCCCATGTGGTCCCGCGCCTGACCTCACTTCCTAACTTTCGTCCAAGGCAATCGACATGACCGACATACAGAATAAGAACTACATCATTGCCCTCGATCAGGGTACGACCAGCTCCCGCGCGATCATTTTCGACCGTGACGCGAACGTGGTCTGCACCGCCCAGCGCGAATTCGCGCAGCATTACCCGCAAGCCGGTTGGGTCGAACATGACCCGATGGAAATCTTCGCCACCCAAAGCGCCGTGATGGTCGAGGCCCTGGCTCAAGCCGGCCTGCATCACGATCAGGTCGCGGCCATCGGCATCACCAACCAGCGTGAAACCACCGTGGTCTGGGACAAGACCACCGGCCGCCCGATCTACAACGCGATCGTCTGGCAGTGCCGGCGCAGCACCGAAATCTGCCAACAGCTCAAGCGCGATGGTCACGAGCAATACATCAGCGACACCACCGGCCTGGTCACCGACCCGTACTTCTCTGGCACCAAGCTCAAGTGGATCCTCGACAACGTCGAAGGCAGCCGTGAACGTGCGCGCAAAGGTGAACTGTTGTTCGGCACCGTCGACAGCTGGCTGATCTGGAAATTTACCGGCGGTAAAGTACACGTCACCGACTACACCAACGCCTCGCGCACCATGCTCTTCAACATCCACACGCTGGAGTGGGACGCGAAGATGCTGGAAGTCCTCGACATCCCGCGCGAGATGCTGCCGGAAGTTAAGTCCTCGTCCGAAATCTACGGCCACACCAAAAGTGGCATCGCCATTGGCGGTATCGCCGGCGACCAGCAGGCGGCCCTCTTCGGCCAAATGTGCGTAGAGCCAGGCCAGGCGAAAAATACCTATGGCACCGGTTGCTTCCTGCTGATGAACACCGGCGACAAAGCGGTGAAATCCAAACACGGCATGCTCACCACCATCGCTTGCGGCCCGCGTGGCGAAGTGGCCTACGCCCTGGAAGGCGCGGTATTCAACGGTGGTTCCACCGTGCAGTGGTTGCGTGACGAGTTGAAAATCATCAACGACGCCCACGACACCGAATACTTTGCCAACAAGGTCAAGGACAGCAACGGTGTGTACCTGGTGCCCGCCTTCACCGGTCTGGGTGCTCCGTACTGGGACCCGTATGCCCGTGGCGCATTGTTCGGCCTGACGCGCGGCGTACGCGTGGATCACATCATTCGTGCCGCGCTGGAGTCGATTGCCTACCAGACCCGCGACGTTCTGGACGCCATGCAACAGGATTCCGGCGAGCGCCTGAAATCCCTGCGTGTGGACGGCGGCGCAGTCGCAAACAACTTCCTGATGCAGTTCCAGGCCGACATTCTCGGTACGCAAGTTGAGCGTCCGAAAATGCGCGAAACCACCGCATTGGGCGCGGCTTATTTGGCCGGTCTGGCCTGCGGCTTCTGGGGCAGCCTGGACGAGTTGCGCGGCAAGGCAGTGATCGAGCGCGAGTTCGAACCGACCCTGGACGAAACCGCGAAGGAGAAACTCTACGCCGGCTGGAAAAAAGCGGTCAGCCGCACTCGTGATTGGGAACCGCATGAGGGTGCTGAATAAGCCAAGGTCGGGTTCTAACTGGTAGGGAGCAGATTCCTGCGGCATCATGGGCAAATTTTGCACGGCAGCCCAAAGGAAGCCCCATGAATCTGCCTCCCCGTCAGCAGCAAATCCTCGAACTGGTCCGCGAACGCGGTTATGTCAGCATTGAGGAAATGGCCCAGCTGTTCGTCGTTACACCGCAAACCATCCGCCGCGATATCAATCAACTGGCGGAAGTCAATCTGTTGCGTCGCTACCACGGCGGCGCAGCCTACGACTCCAGCGTCGAAAACACTGCCTACGCCATGCGCGCCGATCAGATGCGCGATGAAAAACAGCGTATCGGCGAAGCCATTGCCGCTCAGATTCCCGATCACGCCTCGCTGTTCATCAATATCGGCACCACCACCGAATCCATCGCTCGGGCGCTGCTCAACCACAACCACCTGAAGATCATCACCAACAACCTGCATGTGGCCTCGATGCTCAGCGCCAAGGACGATTTCGACGTGCTGCTGACCGGTGGCAACGTGCGGCGTGACGGTGGCGTGGTTGGTCAGGCGAGTGTCGACTTCATTAACCAGTTCAAGGTCGACTTCGCCCTGGTCGGCATCAGCGGCATTGATGAAGACGGCAGCTTGCTGGACTTCGATTATCAGGAAGTGCGGGTATCCCAGGCGATCATCGCCAATGCCCGGCAGGTGATTCTGGCCGCCGACTCCAGCAAATTCGGGCGCAACGCCATGATTCGTCTGGGGCCGATCAGCCTGATCGATTGCCTGGTCACCGATCAGCAGCCCTCGCCAGCCTTGGCGCAGTTGCTGAGCCAGCACAAGATTCGGCTGGAAGTGGTTTAACCCCCTCGGAAACAGCGTGCTCCCTTGTGGCGAGGGAGCTTGCTCCCGTTCGGCTGCGCAGCAGACGCAAATCAGATGGCATGTTCCTTCTGAAATACCCCGATTGCCGGTTTTAGGGCTGCTTCGCAGCCCAGCGGGAGCAAGCTCCCTCGCCACAAAAGCCCCTCTTGCGCTCACTCAATGTTCGAAAATTTTCCTTTAACCGCCCTTCGATCAGTATTTTCAATCGAAGTTGACTGGCTGTGCGCGTCTTTATGGGCTAGTATTTTCGTAAATGAACATCAATGTTCGAATTCCAATATAGAAAATCAAAACCCGAGGCCAGCCGATGCCCACTTCTACCTTGCCTACGCCCCCTCTCGCCGAGGTTTACGATATCGCCGTCATCGGTGGTGGGATCAATGGCGTGGGGATCGCAGCGGATGCCGCCGGTCGCGGTCTTTCGGTATTCCTTTGCGAAAAGGATGACCTGGCCAGCCACACTTCGTCCGCCAGCAGCAAGCTGATCCACGGCGGCCTGCGCTATCTCGAACATTACGAATTTCGCCTGGTGCGCGAAGCCCTCGCCGAGCGCGAAGTGCTGCTGGCCAAGGCGCCGCACATCGTCAAGCAGATGCGTTTCGTGCTCCCGCACCGCCCGCACCTGCGTCCGGCCTGGATGATCCGCGCCGGCCTGTTCCTTTATGACAACCTGGGCAAACGGGAAAAACTCGAAGGTTCGAAAAGCCTGAAGTTCGGCCCGGACAGTGCACTGAAAAGCGAAATCACCAAAGGCTTCGAATATTCCGATTGCTGGGTCGATGACGCACGCCTGGTCGTACTGAACGCCATGGCCGCCCGCGAGAAAGGCGCCCATGTTCACACCCAGACTCGCTGCGTCAGTGCCCGTCGCACCAAGGGCCTGTGGCATCTGAACCTGGAGCGTGCCGATGGCAGCCTGTTTTCGATCCGCGCCAAAGCGCTGGTCAATGCAGCCGGCCCGTGGGTCGCCAAGTTCATCCGTGATGACCTGAAGATGGAATCGCCGTATGGCATCCGTCTGATCCAGGGCAGCCACCTGATCGTGCCGAAGCTATATGAAGGCGAACACGCGCACATTCTGCAAAACGAAGATCAGCGCATCGTCTTCACCATTCCGTACCTGAATCACTTCACCCTGATCGGCACCACCGACCGTGAGTACACCGGCGACCCGGCGAAAGTTGCGATAACTGAAGGCGAAACCGATTACCTACTCAAAGTGGTCAACGCCCACTTCAAGAAGCAAGTCAGTCGCGGCGACATCCTGCACAGCTATTCCGGTGTTCGTCCGCTGTGCAACGACGAATCCGACAACCCGTCGGCCGTTACTCGCGACTACACCTTGGCATTGTCGGGCAGTGGCGAAGAAGCGCCGTTGCTGTCGGTGTTCGGCGGCAAACTGACGACTTACCGCAAACTGGCCGAGTCGGCGCTGGCGCAACTGGCCCCTTACTTCGCGCACATCAAGCCAAGCTGGACGGCCAGCGCCACCCTGCCCGGCGGCGAAGACATGACCACGCCGCAGGCCTTGAGCTCGCGGATCCGCGACAAATTCGACTGGGTGCCCACCGAGATCGCCCGACGTTGGGCCACCACTTATGGCAGCCGCACCTGGCGCATGCTCGAAGGTGTGGAAAGCCTCGGTGATCTAGGCGAACACATCGGCGGCGGTCTCTACACTCGCGAAGTTGATTACCTGTGCAGCGAAGAATGGGCGACCACCGCCCACGACATTCTGTGGCGCCGCACAAAGCTTGGGCTGTTCACTACCCCGGCGGAACAGCAGAAGCTCGAAGATTACCTGAACAAGCTCGAACAGAACCGCAGCAAGATCGAAGCGGCCTGATCGGGAATCTGGTGAAACGAAGCCCCTGAATCGAAAGGTTGAGGGGCTTTTTGCATTCTGCCAAACACTGCATATCCCCTGTGGGAGCGAGCCTGCTCGCGATAGCGGAGTGTCAGGCAACATCAATGTTGAATGTGCCGACCTCATCGCGAGCAGGCTCGCTCCCACAGGGATCGGTGCAAGACGAGAGATTGCATTCGGTTTTCCGAACGCGACTTGCCAGTCGATTCGGTAAACCGGATCGCCCAATAGAAAATTCAGCGCCACAAATATTTAATAGCCTTATAAATCAATAGCTTGATCTATATCGCCTGGCCTGGCACGAGTCATGCTCTACACTCTTGGACGAATGTTCGTTGCGCCACCCCTTCAGGAGCCGGCAAGCATTCGAAGCACCAAAAAGGGCCGATGAACTGGCTCCATATAAAAACAATGTCGAGGAAAATTTGATGCGCATCGTTCCCCATCTCCTGGGCGCAGCCATTGCTGCCGCTCTGATCAGCACTCCAGTTTTCGCCGCCGAACTCACCGGCACCCTGAAGAAGATCAAAGAGTCCGGCGTTATCACCCTCGGGCATCGTGACGCTTCCATTCCGTTTTCCTACATCGCGGACGCTTCCGGCAAACCGGTTGGCTACTCCCACGATATCCAGCTGAAAATCGTCGAAGCCATCAAGAAAGACCTGGACATGCCCAACCTCCAGGTCAAATACAACCTGGTGACCTCGCAAACCCGTATCCCGCTGGTGCAGAACGGCACCGTGGACGTTGAGTGCGGTTCCACCACCAACAACGTAGAGCGTCAGCAGCAAGTTGACTTCTCCGTTGGCATCTTCGAAATCGGCACCAAGCTGCTGGCCAAGAAAGATTCCCCATACAAAGACTTCGCCGACCTCAAAGGCAAGAACGTCGTGACCACCGCCGGCACCACGTCCGAGCGCATCCTCAAGTCGATGAACGCCGACAAGCAGATGGGCATGAACGTGATCTCCGCCAAAGACCATGGCGAGTCCTTCCAGATGCTGGAAACCGGTCGTGCCGTGGCTTTCATGATGGACGACGCCTTGCTGGCCGGTGAAATGGCCAAGGCCAAGAAGCCGACCGACTGGGCCGTGACCGGGACTGCGCAGTCCAATGAGATTTACGGCTGCATGGTTCGCAAAGGCGACGCGCCGTTCAAGAAAGCTGTCGACGACGCCATCATCGCGACCTACAAGTCCGGCGAGATCAACAAGATCTACGAAAAATGGTTCATGCAGCCAATTCCGCCAAAAGGCCTGAACCTGATGTTCCCGATGAGCGAAGAGCTCAAGGCCCTGATCGCCAATCCGACCGACAAAGCGGCTGACGAAAAGAAATCCTGATTTCTGACTAACCTTATCCCCTGAGAGAGCCTTTGCCCTTTCAGGGGTTGTCACTCCCTGCTGGCATTTTCTGGAAACACTCGAACCGGTGGTTGTCGAGCCGCTCGTGTGTGCCTGACCGTAGTGGCCTGTACGGTCAGTTCGTTAGCTCAAATTCGGTGCCGGAAGTTCATATCCAAGGCGCTGTGACGAGTCATAGCCCGCTATGGCGAGGAACAGCAACGCAGGAGATGGACTTCCGGGGCCGAAGTTGAGCTGACAGAACTGACCACACAGGCCACTCAGGTCGGGCGGGAACGGAGCTTCCCCAGGCGGGCATTTGTACATCGAACGAATCCGAGGGGAGACCCTAATGAATTACAACTGGGACTGGGGCGTGTTCTTCAAGTCCACCGGCGTGGGCAGCGAAATTTATTTCGACTGGTACCTCTCCGGTTTGGGCTGGACCATCGCCATTGCCGTCGCAGCCTGGATCATCGCGCTGCTGCTGGGCTCGATTCTGGGCGTCATGCGCACGGTACCGAATCGCATCGTATCGGGCATCGCGACCTGCTACGTCGAACTCTTCCGTAACGTGCCGCTGCTGGTTCAGCTGTTCATCTGGTACTTCCTGGTGCCCGATCTGCTGCCTGCGGATATCCAGGAGTGGTACAAGCAGGATCTCAACCCCACCACGTCGGCCTTCCTCAGCGTCGTCGTGTGCCTGGGCCTGTTCACCACCGCTCGCGTTTGCGAACAAGTGCGCACCGGTATCCAGGCGCTGCCTCGCGGCCAGGAAGCCGCCGCTCGCGCCATGGGTTTCAAGCTGCCGCAGATCTACTGGAACGTGCTGCTGCCCCAGGCTTACCGCATCATCATTCCGCCGCTTACCTCGGAATTTTTGAACGTATTCAAGAACTCCTCCGTCGCGTCGCTGATTGGCCTGATGGAGCTGCTCGCGCAGACCAAACAGACCGCCGAGTTCTCCGCCAACCTGTTCGAAGCCTTCACCCTGGCCACGCTGATCTACTTCACGCTGAACATGAGCCTGATGCTGCTGATGCGTTCGGTCGAGAAGAAAGTCGCCGTACCGGGCCTGATTTCCGTAGGGGGTAAATGATGGAATTCGACTTCTCGGGCATCATTCCGTCCCTGCCGGGTTTGTGGAACGGCATGATCATGACCCTCAAGCTGATGGCCCTGGGCGTGATCGGCGGGATCATCCTCGGCACGATCCTGGCGCTGATGCGCCTGTCCCACAACAAACTGCTGTCGAACATCGCCGGCGCCTACGTTAACTACTTCCGCTCGATCCCGCTGCTGCTGGTCATCACCTGGTTCTACCTGGCGGTGCCGTTTGTATTACGCTGGATTACCGGCGAAGACACCCCGATCGGCGCGTTCGCCTCGTGCATCGTGGCCTTCATGATGTTCGAAGCCGCGTATTTCTGCGAAATCGTCCGGGCTGGCGTGCAGTCGATCCCCAAGGGCCAGATGGGCGCTGCCCAGGCATTGGGCATGGAATACGGCCAGATGATGCGACTGATCATCCTGCCGCAAGCGTTTCGCAAGATGACCCCGTTGTTGCTGCAACAGAGCATCATTCTGTTCCAGGACACGTCTCTGGTGTATGCGGTGGGTCTGGTGGATTTCCTCAATGCCTCCCGTGCCAGTGGCGACATTATCGGCCGCTCCAATGAGTTCCTGATCTTCGCCGGCTTCACATACTTCATCATCAGCTTTGCCGCCTCGCAGCTGGTCAAGCGTCTGCAAAAAAGGTTTGCCGTATGATCTCTATCAAGAATGTCAACAAGTGGTATGGCGACTTCCAGGTACTGACTGACTGCAGCACCGAGGTCAAAAAAGGCGAAGTGATTGTGGTGTGCGGGCCGTCCGGTTCCGGCAAATCCACCCTGATCAAATGCGTCAACGCCTTGGAACCGTTCCAGAAAGGTGACGTGATCGTCGATGGCACATCCATCGCCGACCCGAAGACCAACCTGCCGAAACTGCGTTCGCGCGTGGGCATGGTGTTCCAGCATTTCGAACTGTTCCCGCACCTGAGCATCATGGACAACCTGACCATCGCACAGGTCAAGGTGTTGGGTCGCAGCAAGGAAGAGGCTTCCAAGAAAGCCCTGCAACTGCTCGAACGCGTAGGCCTCTCCGCCCACGCCAAAAAGCACCCGGGCCAACTCTCCGGTGGTCAGCAACAGCGTGTGGCGATTGCCCGTGCGCTGGCGATGGACCCGATCGTCATGCTGTTCGACGAACCGACCTCGGCGCTGGACCCGGAAATGGTCAACGAAGTACTCGACGTGATGGTGCAACTGGCCCACGAAGGCATGACCATGATGTGCGTGACCCATGAAATGGGCTTTGCGCGCAAAGTGGCCGACCGGGTGATCTTCATGGACCAGGGCAAGATCATCGAAGACTGCAAGAAAGAAGAGTTCTTCGGCGACATCACCGCCCGCTCCGACCGCGCGCAGCATTTCCTCGAGAAGATTCTGCAGCACTAAGACGGTACTGGCTTGCCCTTGTGGCGAGGGAGCTTGCTCCCGCTGGGTCGCGCAGCGGCCCCAAAACCTGAAAACGCATTGTGTCTGACACACCGCATTTACCGGTTTTACGACTGCTTCGCAGCCGAGCGGGAGCAAGCTCCCTCGCCACAGGTTCCGCGTTCGACTGGAAACCAGTGCAAGCCCGTTGCCACGCTGGTTGACCCAAGGCATCTGTGATGAAATGCGACTCCACTCTCTATCGCGCCGCGCCGCCATCACTCGCCGTGAAACCCCGTTTGATTCGCCACCTGTTCCTGCCGCCACTGGTCATCGCCCTGATGATCGGATTGGGTTACATCGGCTTCTGGGTCAGTGAACACTACGGAATTCGCAGCCTTAGCGAGAATGGCCAGCGTCAGTTGGAACTGCACGCCCGCGCCGTCGAGAGCGAAATCAGCAAGTACACCTACCTGCCCAGCCTGCTGGAACTCGAATCCAGTGTTTCAAAGCTGTTGGCCGACCCGTCTCCGGAACTCCGGCAGACGGTCAACGAATACCTTGAAGGCCTGAACCGGCGCAGCCGCAGTCGGGCCATTTATGTGATGGACACCACCGGTCGCGTATTGGCCACCAGCAATTGGCGCGATGTCGACAGTTATCTGGGTGAAGACCTGTCCTTCCGCGCCTATTTCCAGAATGCCGTGCGCGGTCAGCCGGGGCGTTTCTACGGCATTGGCAGCACCAGTGGCGAACCCGGCTATTACCTGGCGCATGGCCTGGAAGAGCACGGCAAGATCATCGGTGTCGCCGTGGTCAAGGTCCGCCTCGAAGCCATGGAAGAACGCTGGCAGCGTGCGCGTCTGGAAGCCTTCGTCAGCGACGAGAACGGCATCATCATTCTCTCCAGCGATCCGGCGCGGCGGCTTAAATCGGTTGTGCCATTGAGCGAGGAAACCAAGGAAAAACTGGCCCGTAGCCTGCAGTACTACTGGTTTCCGCTGAACGAGCTGCAACCGCTGGCGCGGGAGAAGCTGGCCGAAGGCGAGGAAAAACTGACCTTCCCCGCCAACAGCGAATTGATGTCCGAAGAAGAGAACATCAGCTACCTCTCGCAAACCCGGCCGCTGAGCGACACCCCATGGAATTTCACCCTGCTCACCCCCCTGCAGGATTTGCGGCGTGAAGCGATCAATCAGGGGATTCTGGTGGCGGTGGCGTTTGCCCTGGTGGCGTTTCTGCTGATCGCCTGGAACGAGCGGCGCAAGGTGATCGCCACCCGCCTCGCGGCGCGGGAAGCCCTGCAGGAAGCCAACAATCAACTGGAGCGTCGGATTACCGAACGCACCACCGACCTGCGCGCCAGCAACGAACGACTCAAGGGTCAGATCCGTGAACGCCGGCAGGCGGAAGAGACGTTGCGCCGCGCTCAGGATGAACTGGTCCAGGCCGGCAAACTGGCAGCCATCGGCCAGATGTCCACCAGCATCGCCCACGAATTGAACCAGCCGCTGGCCGCCTTGCGGACCTTGTCCGGCAATACCGTGCGCTTTCTGGAACGCGGCCAGCTGGATGTGGCCAGCACCAACCTCAAGACCATCAATGAACTGATCGACCGCATGGGCCGGATCACCGCCAGCCTGCGTTCCTTCGCCCGGCGCGGTGATGACAAGGGCCAGGCCAGTTTTGGCAAAGCCGTGGACGCCGCCCTGCAATTGCTGGGCAGCCGGATGGAAAGCGCGCACCTGCAATTGCACCGCGACCTTGAAGACGTGCAGGTGCAAATCGACCAGACCCGTCTGGAGCAGATCCTGGTCAACCTGATCGGCAACGCGCTCGACGCCATGCAGTCGCAGCCCCTGCCGGCGTTGTGGCTCGAAGGCGAGGAGTTCGATGGCAAGTATCGTCTGCGGGTACGCGACAACGGCCACGGCATCGATGCCGAAGCGCGCAAGCATCTGTTCGAACCGTTCTTCACCACCAAACCCGGCGAACAAGGCCTGGGCCTCGGCCTGACGCTTTCCGCCAGCCTGGCCGCCGCCACTGGCGGGCATCTGGGTGTCGAGCACCCGGCCAGCGGTGGTACCACCTTCGTTCTCAGTTTACCGTTGGTAAGCTCCACTCCCGCCGAGCCAATATGAACAACGACCTTAGTGTGCTGATCGTCGAAGACGACCCCCATGTCCTGCTCGGCTGCCAACAGGCGCTGACCCTGGAAGACATTCCCTGCGTGGGCGTCGGCAGCGCCGAAGAAGCGCTGGAACGGGTCGGCGATAACTTCGCCGGCATCGTCATCAGCGACATCCGCCTGCCGGGCATCGATGGCCTGGAACTGCTGACCCGGCTCAAGGCCCGCGATCGCAGCCTGCCGGTGGTGCTGATTACCGGCCATGGCGACATCTCGATGGCCGTCGGCGCGATGCAGAAAGGCGCTTACGACTTCATGGAGAAACCCTTCTCCCCGGAACGTCTGGTGGACGTCGCCCGCCGTGCGCTGGAGCAACGCAGCCTGGCGCGGGAAGTGTCGTCGTTACGTCGACAGCTGTTCGAGCGCGACTCCCTCGAAGGCCGGATCATCGGGCGCTCGCCGGCCATGCAGAACCTGCGAGAACTGATCGCCAACGTCGCCGATACCTCGGCCAACGTGCTGATTGAAGGCGAGACCGGTACCGGTAAAGAATTGGTTGCGCGCTGCCTGCACGACTTCAGCCGTCGGCACACCAAACAGTTCGTCGCGCTGAACTGCGGTGGCCTGCCGGAGAACCTGTTCGAAAGTGAAATTTTCGGTCACGAGGCCAACGCCTTCACCGGTGCCGGCAAGCGGCGGATCGGCAAGATCGAGCACGCCGACGGCGGCACACTGTTCCTCGATGAAGTGGAAAGCATGCCCCTGCCGTTGCAGATCAAACTGCTGCGGGTGTTGCAGGAACGCACTCTTGAACGCCTTGGCTCGAACCAGAGCGTGGCGGTGGATTGCCGGGTGATCGCCGCGACCAAGTCCGATCTGGATCAATCGAGCAAGGCCGGCGAGTTTCGCAGCGACCTGTATTACCGCTTGAACGTGGTAACCCTGGAACTGCCGCCGCTGCGCGAACGCCGCGAAGACATCCTGCAACTGTTCGAACACTTCCTGCAGCAGTCATCCTTGCGCTTCGACCGCGCGGTGCCGGAACTGGACAACCAGACCCTGTCGAACCTGATGAGCCACGACTGGCCGGGCAACGTGCGCGAATTGCGTAACGTCGCCGAGCGTTTCGCATTGGGCCTGCCGGCCTTCAAAAAATCCGGCACCAATGGCAACAATCAGGGCCTGGCCTTCGCCGAAGCGGTGGAAGCCTTCGAACGCAACCTGCTCAGCGACGCCTTGCAGCGCAGCGGCGGCAACCTGACCCAGGCCAGCCAGGAACTGGGGATGGCCAAGACCACGCTGTTCGACAAAGTGAAGAAATACGGGTTGAGCCACTGATGGACCTGATGTTCAAAGCAACCCTGGGCGCGGCGGTGGTGGTGATTCTGGCCATGCTGGCCAAGACCAAAAACTATTACATCGCAGGCCTGGTGCCGCTGTTTCCGACCTTTGCGCTGATCGCTCATTACATCGTCGGCAAGGGGCGTTCGCTGGATGATCTGAAAACCACCATCGTGTTTGGTATGTGGTCGATCATTCCGTACTTCGTCTACCTGGCGACCTTGTATGTGATGGTCGACCGGATGCGGCTGGAGGCTTCGTTGGCGGTGGCGGCGGTGGCGTGGTTGATGGCGGCGACGGTGCTGGTCAGTGTTTGGGTTCGCCTCCACGGCTAAATTCAAAAAAGATCGCGGCCTGCGGCATTTGCACACACCTGTAGGAGCTGCCGCAGGCTGCGATCTTTTGCTCTTGATTTTTTCTAGACCGCTGAAGGTCAAGATCAAAAGATCGCAGCCTGCGGCAGCTCCTACGCAGATCGAGCCATTAGCCGTTGACCGTTCCACCCTTGGCCTCACTCATAATCTGACGAATCGCACCGATAAACGTCTCCACCGGCTGCCCGCCACTGACGGCGTACTGCCCGTTGAACACCACCGTCGGCACTGAACTCACGCCGCGCGATAACCACAACTGTTCTTCCTCGCGAACCTCATTGGCGAATTCATCGGACGCCAGAATCGCCTCGGCCCGCTGCCGATTCAGCCCCACGCTTTCAGCGATCTGCGCCAACTGTGCGTGATCGGACGGATTGCCGCCCTCGGTGAAATACGCCTTGAACAGTGCGTCTTTCAGGTTGAACTGCAACCCTTCCAGCCCGGCCCAGTGCAGCAAGCGATGAGCATCGAAAGTGTTGTAGATGCGGCTGTTGCCATCCGTGCGAAAGGCAAACCCGACCTCGGCGCCACGCGCGCGGATCATTTCGCGGTTCTTCTGCGATTGCTCAGGCGTCGAGCCGTACTTTTCGCTGATGTGTTCGGTGATGTTCTGGCCCTCGGGGCCCATCTTCGGGTTCAGTTCGAACGGCTGGAAACGGATCTCGGCCTGGACTTCGTCGCCGAGTAAATCCAGGGCACGGGTCAGGCTATACAGACCGACGACGCACCAGGGGCAGGACACGTCGCTGACGAAATCGATTTTCAGGGGGGTACTCATCATTTACCTCGCAGGCTTGAATCGCGCCGGAAAGTTCGAACGATACACCCGCAGACTGAGCCCGTGTGGCAGCCGTTCCACTATTCCCATTGTGGGAGCGAGCCTGCTCGCGAAGGCGTCTTGTCAGTTGATATCTGCATTGGCTGATACACCGCTTTCGCGAGCAGGCTCGCTCCCACAGGGGGATTTCGGGTGTTTTGGGGATGGTGTTTAGTTCTGTTTAGCGTTACTTCCTGAAAGCTACAGCGCCTTGCGCCGTCGCCTACAACCACGTCAGAATCCGCCGGCTTGTGCGCCTGGAGGCCCGTCGGTAACTTGGTTCGTGTCACTGATTCCCAGTGATCGGGTTTAGTAGCCCGGCTTTTCTTATCGGCCGTACAAGTGTCATCTAGTCAGGTATTCGCCTGCACTTGATGGTGGCTGTGCGCATGGTGCCCTAGGGCGCGCCGGTTTGGGCGGTAGCCGGTCTACTAACTTGCGCACAGCTGCCTCCCATTCCGTTTAGTAGCGAGATAGGTTGCGGCTCTACTAAAAGGATTACCGTACCAATGTTCAAAATCACTCCAAACCCACCGGAAACCGACGACGTTTCCCCATACGAAACCCCGGGCTCCAAAAAGCTCAACGAAGCCGCCGACCGCGCCCTCGATTACTACCTCAAACCGGTCATTCCCAAAGACACCCCACGCAAACCCAGCACCCTTTACTTGGTCGCCCCCGACGCCAATGACGAAACCCTGCTGGTCAACGCCTGCGAATCGCTGGCAGCGGCGAGCGTGATGCTGAGTGATTTCGCGGGGCAGCTGAACGGCCCGCAACGCAACACCGTGCTCGGCATCCAGAACTCGGTCATGCTGGGTGAACTGGCGGTGAACCGGATGCTGGATAACTTCGTTCCAACGTAAAGCAGCCTCCACTGTCATTGAGGCGCTTTTGTGGCGAGGGAGCTTGCTCCCGCTCGGCTGCGCAGCAGTCGTAAACAGGTCAATGCGGATTACCTGAGACTCAGCAGCCTGTGCAGGATTGGGGCTGCTTCGCAGCCCAGCGGGAGCAAGTTCCCTCGCCACAGGGCTCTTACAGTTTGGATCTGGGTGTTACAGAAGATTGTGTTCGGCCACCGGATCGATCTGCGCCCAATGTGAGGTGTCTTCGCGGTGGGCCTGCAAATACGGCAACACCGCCGCCAGCAACGGCGCCTTGAACGCCTCCTGAAAACGATGGGCCAGCCCCGGAATCAGCTTCAACTGACTGCCGCGAATGTGCGCCGCCAAATGCACGCCATGCATCACCGGCAACAACGGATCGGCGGTGCCGTGAACCACCAGCGTCGGCACTCGCAGTTGGTTAAGCAACGCCACGCGGCTCCGTTCAGCGAGGATCGCCATGATCTGGCGCTTCACGCCCTCAGGGTTGAATGCCCGGTCATAAGACTGCGCCGCTTGCTGCAACAACGCCTGCCGGTCATCGCTCACCGCCGGGCTGCCCAGTGCCGCCAGCAAGTCGGCCTGTTGCTCCAGCGCCACTTCACGATTCGGCGCACCACGTCGCGCGAGTAACTGCACCAGCGCCGCACTCGGCGCCGGCAAACCTTCGGCCCCCGAGCTGGTCATCAGCAAGGTCAGGCTCTCGACACGCTGCGGTGCCATGGCCGCCATATGCTGGGCGATCATCCCGCCCATGCTGGCGCCCAGTACGTGGAATTGCTCGACGTGCAAGGCACTCATCAGGCCGAAGGCATCGTCGGCCATGTCGGTCAGGGTGTACGGCGCCGATATCGGCAAGCCGAGTTTGTAGCGCAGCACTTCGAACGTCAGGTTGGCATCGACCGGCGCCTGCCGCCAAGTCGAGAGGCCCACATCGCGATTGTCATAGCGGATGACCCGAAACCCCTGCTGACACAGCGCAACCACCACTTCGTCCGGCCAGTGAATCAACTGCCCGCCCAGGCCCATCACCAGCAACAACGCAGGGTCCGAGGCACGGCCAATGCTCTGGTAAGCCAGGCTCACCTGCTCCAGATCGACCCGCTCGGTCGGAACATTGACATCGCACCGCGAAGCCGCCAGGGACGACAGGCTGAACAATAAAGCGGCCAGAAATGTGGCCGCCGATAAAAATAAAGCACGCATGAAAAACACCGAAACGCAGAACTCCAGTAGAGCGCGAGTCTGATGAAGTTTGTTCAAGCGCGCTGCCACAGTTACGTGACAGTTTGATGAAGATTGCCGAGCGGTCATCGCGACAGTTCGATTGCATGAGGTGCGTTCGATCACATCCGCCTCTGATGCGATAACTATTTACCGCCACCGTCCCCGAGAACTTTCCTTAAATGGCTCGCAAATGGAGTGGAACCGCCGCTCCTCGCACCGAGCCCTGTTGATATGACCGATAGACTTCTTTTCGACCTCCCCAACCCGGCGCCGATCCTCATACCTACCCCATCCGCGCTGCCGCCTCTCTACGACGAAAGCCTGTTTCTGCATGCTTCGGCACGCTGGCGCGAAAGCAGCGAGGGCTTGCGCGAGCTTCTTGTCGCCAGTCCGGGAATGCGTGACACGCTCACTCAACTGTTGAAACAGAAACTCGATCTGGCGGGACAACAAGCTGGCTTGCTCTTCGTCGCCACACAGGAGCATCCGCAACGGTTGGTCAGCTTCACCGATGCCTGCGCCTTCGTCCTGCAACACCCGACACTGGAGACGACGCTCGATGAGCGCTGCCAAGTGACCGGTCTGAGTCAGACTCATCCCCTGTCGAACCTGACGCCACTGCAAATGCTCGAACGACTCAAGACACTCACCCCTGAACAGTCGCACCGCGAGCGCTGGGCAACCTACTGGAACACGCGTGCCCCCAACACTGCGGTATCGCGCAAACAACGGGCAATACAGCTTTACCGTCAGCATTTCGAAGCGAGCGTCCAACTGGCATTCGCCCAGAGAGCCCTGACGGCGGAACAGCTAAAACCCCTGTTGTTGATCATCGATCCGCCCCTCGGTGCTCTGACGCTGGACGGCCAGCCTGTCCATACCGAGCAATTGGTCCTGGTATTGAGTAACCTCAGAGTCGAACTCCCAGGCGCATGGGTCATCACCACAGGCGAGGCGGCCAGCGGCAGTCAATGGCTGTATCTGCCTAGCCGGCCCGTCGCAATTCAACTTTTCAGTCAACGCAGAGACATGGAGGCATGGCTTCTCCGACAGGCACTCGTCCCGCCCGGCTTGCCCACCGATAACGTTCGCTTTGAATACACCGCCAAAACCGACCCCATGGGCGTGGGCGCAAGCGACCTGTTTGCGGCCTGCCAGCCGGCTCAGGTCAGCGCGTTACGCCACGGAACCCGCGGCAAGCCCGGGTTGGCGGAGCACGGTGCGCAATCCCTCGCCCTGGCTGACCAGGTTGACCAAGAGCGCGGCAAGACTGCCATTCTCGCCTCACCCCCCAAGCTGGAAACCGCCGATGGCGACACGGTGGCCAGTGAACAGCCACTATTTGGCAGCCTATATGCGGATATCCCCTTGTCACTGCGCCAGGCCGCGCTGAACAAGCAGCGCGATGCGCTCGAAATATTGGTGGCAGAGGTAGGAGATGGCCAGGGCCTGCAACCGTTCAAGGACTCGCTCAACGCGTTGGAAACCGCCGAAGAAGCCGCAGACAAGGCCGCCTCTGCGTTGCTTAATCGATCGCGCCCACTGGATGTGGTCACGTTCCAGCAGGCGTTCACCGCCCTGCACAGCGCCCATAAGGCCGGTCTGCACGCTGAAGCCAGGCTCCAACTGGCGCTTAAACAACTCAGTGACGAGGAGTGCAGCCTGCTCAAAGCCTTGCTGGACACTCCCGACAATCCAGGGCCGGACCCGGTCGCGGCCAGCCTGACCCTATCGATGACCGAACAGAGCGGTGACAAAACCACGGTCACCGCCCAGGAACTCAACGGCGCATTTATCGTCACCCGAGCGGATGCGCTGGCCGATGCCAATTCGCCGCACAGCGTGTTGCTCTACTGGTCTGGCACCGGCGGTGGTCTGCAACGATTCGCCAACCGTCGTGAGCTTGAACGCCAGGTATTGCAGATTCATCAGCAGGACAATGCACTGACATTGCAGCTGAATAAAATTCCTGGCGACGCGCTGACGTACGGGCTGAACCAACTGACCAGCGACTTCGAAGAACAGGCCGGCGCGCTACGCCAGCGTCACGCCGAGCCGGCCAAGGCCGCACAGCGTGCCGAACAACTGGAAATCTTGCGCAAACACGCCCGCGCCACGTTGCAGGTTCCGGTGCACGCCGCCAGGAACCTTGCTTTCGCCCACCTGCAGGAGCAAGACCGCAGCAATATCCTCGCGTCCAACCTGCCGAATTGGCTCAGTGCACTGACCGAGGCTGACCGTATCAGGCTCAAGCGACTGATCGAGGCGTACATCACGGCGATGCAACGCAGCCACGAACTGCTAACAGTCGCCCTGGAACCCCGTGACGACTTCACCCGTAAACACTTGCACGCCCGTCTGCGCAAGGACTTCTCGATCAAGGGCCGTTTCGAGGTGAAGCTCGACTTGCCCGATTCGGTGAAATGGACAAAGCATCTCGATGCCGCTCCCGGAGCGCCAGGAACCCCGCAAAAACTCGTGCTGACTCCAAGTGTGACGCGTAGCAGGATGTCCCTCGAGGACCTGGCCCAACACAATATAGACAACACACCGTCGATGAACCTGGAACCCCTTCCCCTGCGATTGAGCTTCATGCAGGTGGAGGTTACTGCGGCGAACAAGTCCGAAGCCCAGGCCCTGAAAAGCGGCATCACCCGTGATTATCTGATGAGGGTCCTGCCGGAACTCGACTTGCCCAAGGCATACGAAACGCTGATCCGCGACGCGTTCACAGGGGCGGCCACCGAGCCCGTCTTCAGCAAAGAGCATCGCCGCGAGAGCCTGATCGAGCCCTGGGCTCTGATGCTCAAATTGCAGGGTGAGACCGCCCGCCTGCAAAAGCAGATCGACCAAAACGACTTGCAAGTCCTGAACATCGCCATCGACGCCGACACCCCCCAAGCCTGGCGCACCGATGGCAAGCGCATCGTATTGCTGCCGGCCCACTTGAGCGTGGGTGGCAAGGACACACCCAATGAAGGCCCCGTGACGTTGTCTGGCGTGAACTTCATCGAGGAACAGGTCAGCGGGGTCACCCTGCTATACCTGCCCGACAGCCCCGATGGCCAATTCCTGCGCCGTTACGACAGCCTGGAAACCGCTCGCAAGGCCCTGTTCAACTTGTGTCTGCATGACAAATGGGTCGGCTACCTGGCTGGCCGGGCCTTACAGGGCGACGTACGAGCCCACGAAATCCGCATCAAGCAGAGCATGCTTAAACACTTCGACGCGTTGATCGGAGTCGGCTTGCGCTGGCCGGCGACCACCTCGTTGGCTGCCCACCTGGTCAATGCTCATATGGGTCGCCTGATCGAAACTCATCGCGGCACCTCCCGCGCCAACGACGCGCTGTACATGGAGCGTTACGCACTGAAAGGCCCGCGCGCCTTCAACTACATAAAAATGGCTTTTGGACTGGTGCCTTTCGTCGGGACCGCTATCTCACTCTACGATGTCTGGATCGCCGCGAACCAGGCGGTGGCGGCCTTTTTACGCGCAGACGTGGGTGACGGCCTGGCGGAGGTCGAATCGGTGCTGTTGTCGCTGATCGACGCGGCCATGGATTTGCTTCCCGGTGAAGTTGCAACCTCGGCGCTTTCCCGGACAGCCCGCTCCATCACGCGCGCGCGCCAGCTTCATAAGTTGGGCACAACGGCGGCCGCGATACAGGTGCCCTCGATGCGTCAGGCCCGGCATGTGGCCGAACGCTTCACCGGTTACGAGTATGAGCAGGCAATTTCCCTATCGGGACTCCAGCCGGCAACCCAGGGGACCTATCGCAATATCTACCGCCATGCCGAGGGTGATTTTATCGTGCGCCAGGGACGGATTTTCCAGGTCGAGCGCAGCAAGGATTCACGCAACTGGCGCTTGAGCGGCAATAGTCAAAAAACCTACAAACAGCCCATCGCGCTCGATGAAGCAGGCCACTGGGATACTTATTTCGGCGTTTATGGCGTTACGTTCGAAGGCGGGGGGCTCGGTGGCGGCAACATGCTCGGGCACCTAGCGGATACGCTTGATCCGGTATGGCCTCAGGCTCTGCGCGAACGGTTGCCTCGCTGGTGGATCGACCACGCTTATCGTCGCCATCATGCATTGACCGTAGAGGCCGATAGGCTCGCCCTGCAATTCGATACCCAGGTAAAGCGCACCAAAGCCGCCCTGCAAGCCTACAACGCCAATCCAGAGCGCCCCAAGGCGCTGATGCGCGAAGCTGAGACAGCCTGCATCGCCGATATCGAGTTAGCCAAACAGCACTACCAGACGTTGGCAGATCTGCTTCCACTCAGCCACGGCAACAAAAAGCGCGCGCTTGTGCAAATGCAAAGCGATGACGCGGCGTTACTGACCGACAGGTACAAGCAACAATTGTTCTTTGCCAATCATCGAACCGATCCCCTGCTGAACAGTATCGATGCGCTGATAGAGAGTCTGGACACATTGCCCGCTACAGCGCTCTCCGACCGGCTGCGGGTGCTGGGGAATATCCGGAAGCTGCGGCTGGAAACGATTAAACAACTCGACACCATCAAGGCCCAAATGCGGGACCTTAACTATTGGTACGAGAAAATTACCGTCAAGGCACACAAAGCCCAACTGACCCAGGAAGTCACAATGCTGAACGGGCGTCTCAGCGAGACAAATCTCCTTTACTTGAAAACCGGTAACTTGCTGGAAATGGTGACACGCTATGACACCGCCAACGATGTGTCCTGGTTCTGGCTCCAAAGCCAGGCGCAAGTGAAAAGAGCCCAAGTCGACCGCGCCTTGTTCACCCAGTTCAGTCTGCCGGAAGTCAATGTTACCAAGGCTCAGCGTAACCAGATCCTTCAAGAGTGCATCGAGTACTACAGTCAATTTCGCCGGGATATGAATGCCTGGACTGCCAGCTATCCTCAGCATTTTCATCTGGATGACGTGCCGTCATTGATGGACGGCATCGCGAAAATGGCCGAGAGAGCGCGCAAGGCGCTTGATTTGCCTGCACCGACTATTCCAGGGCGCAGCAACAAAAAAGTGTTCACCACTGAAGGCGACCAATTGTTGATCGGGGTGGAGCGCTGGGAAACGACTAAACAAAAGCGGCAATACATCCTGACGGGACGAAGTGGGTACATGGAAATCTGGGAACAAGGGAGCAACGGCAAATTCCGCCTCTTGAACCCACAGCCACAGCCATCCCACTCCATTCGCAGAGAACTTGAACCGTTAGTGGCAGATGCCCGCCACCGATTGCAATCACAAGCAACCTACCAGGCCAGGGTTCAAGCCTACGCGGATCAAGACATGCTCCCGGTGGACCTCGAGCACATGATGGTCAGTGAGGCGAATGAACTCACACGCCGCGCTCTTGGCATCGAGGACATTGCCCCAGGCAATGCCCTTGTCCAGCAGCTACGCGACAAGGCCACCGAATTGATTGCCACCGGTCGCGCACTGCGAACCCGTCAGTCGCTGCTGATTAAAAAACCAACCGATGGCATGCTCGACGACCTCGTCACGCACCACGTGGTAGATATCCGTAAAACCAGTCCGATCAAAAACCTGGGCAAACGCTCGAATGGTCGAATTGACTATATGCAGGAATACGAAGTCTGGGATTTGACGCAAACACCCGCGAAAGTGCTGTGGTACGCCCACTTCCATTACAACAAGGCCGCACCTGCATTCGGCGCATTCGAGAAAGCCCATTTGAAATTACCGGAACATCGGTTTCTCACCCATGCGGACAACGCCAACCTGCCTTACGCCGATATCGGCAAACAATCTGCCGCGCTGCCACACTTCGAAAACCTCTGATGAAAAAAAGGAGCGGGATTACCCCGCTCCTTCCTGGCGCTTCACGCCAGCTGGCTACGCAACTGCCGTGCTGCCGCAACCATGTTTACCAGCGCTGCTTCGGTTTCCGGCCAAGCGCGGGTTTTCAAACCGCAATCGGGGTTGACCCACAAGCGTTCGGCCGGAATCCGCTTCACGGCTTTGCTCATCAACTTGACCATCTCGGCCGTGTCCGGCACCCGTGGCGAGTGGATGTCGTAGACGCCCGGGCCGATGTCGTTGGGGTAGTCGAACGCTTCGAAGGCTTCCAGCAGTTCCATGTCCGAGCGCGAGGTTTCGATGGTGATCACGTCGGCGTCCATGGCGGCGATGGACTGGATCACGTCGTTGAATTCGCTGTAGCACATGTGGGTGTGAATCTGAGTTTCGTCGCGCACACCCGATGCACTCAGGCGGAAGGCTTCCACCGCCCAGTCGAGGTATTCCTGCCATTGCGCCCGGCGTAGCGGCAGCCCTTCGCGGAACGCGGCTTCGTCGATCTGCACGATCTTGATGCCGGCGCTTTCCAGGTCCACCACTTCATCGCGCAAGGCCAAGGCCAGTTGCTGCGCCTGAATTTTGCGCGAGACGTCTTCGCGCGGGAATGACCACATCAGCATGGTGACGGGACCGGTGAGCATGCCTTTCATGACTTTGTCGGTGAGGCTCTGGGCATAGGTGATCCAGTCGACCGTCATCGGCTTCGGACGGCTCAGGTCGCCATAAATGATCGCCGGTTTGACGCAGCGCGAGCCGTAGCTCTGGACCCAGCCGAACCGAGTGAACAAGTAGCCGTCCAGTTGTTCGGCAAAGTACTCGACCATGTCGTTGCGCTCGGCTTCACCATGCACCAGCACGTCCAGGCCCAGGCGTTCCTGGATTTGCACAGCGTGGCGGATTTCGCTGTGCATAGCATCGGTGTAATCGTTGGCCGACAGCTTGCCTTGCTTGAAGGCCTGGCGCGCCAGACGGATCGATGCGGTCTGTGGGAACGAGCCGATGGTGGTGGTCGGGAACGCCGGCAGTTTCAGCCGTGCCTGTTGTTGTTCGATGCGTTTGGCAAACGGCGAGTGACGCTGGCTGTCCGCTGCGCCGATGGCGTTGATTCGGGCCTGAACATCCGTTTTGTGGATACGCGGAGATTGAGCGCGACTGGCCGCAATGGCGCGGCTTTCAGCCAGGGCGGTTTGCACTTTGGGCGATTGCGGATCGTTGAGGGCATCACGCAGCACCGCGATTTCACCGCACTTCTGCACGGCAAACGCCAGCCAGCTTTTCAGTTCCGGGTCGAGTGTGTCTTCACGGTCCAGGTCCACCGGACTGTGCAGTAGCGAACAGGAACTGCTGACCCACAAGTTATCGCCAAAACGCTCCTGGGCTGGCTGCAATTGCGCCAGCACTTGCTCCAGCTCGCAGCGCCAGACGTTGCGACCGTTCACCAGACCCACCGAGAGAATTTTGTAAGTCGGCAGACGATCCAGCACCTGACCGAGTTGATCCGGCGCGCGCACCGCATCGATGTGCAAGCCTTGCACTGGCAGGCTGACAGCCAGGCCGAGGTTGTCTTCCAGGCCACTGAAGTACGTCGCCACGAGTTTTTTCAGCGGCGAATATTGAAGGATGTGATAGGCGCGTTCGAAGGCGTTTTTCCAGGCCTGTGGCAGGTCGAGGGTGAGGATCGGTTCATCGATCTGCACCCACTCCACGCCTTGGGCAGCGAGGCGACCGAGAATTTCGCCGTAGATCGGCAACAGTCGCTCCAGCAGGTCGAGTTTGTCGAAGCCATCACCCTTCGCCTTGCCCAGCCACAGGTAAGTCAACGGGCCGATGATCACCGGTTTGGCGTTGTGGCCCAAGGCTTTGGCTTCATCTACTTCGTCGAACAGCTGTTCCCAGCTCAGTTTGAACTGTTGATCAGCGGTGAATTCCGGGACCAGGTAGTGATAGTTGGTGTCGAACCACTTGGTCAGTTCCTGAGCGTATTGCGCCTTGTCATGTTCACCACCACAACAGGCCGCAGTAGCACCACGAGCCATGGCGAACAGGGTGTCGAGGGTGGGCAGGCCACGTTTATCCTTGGCACTGTCAAAACGTTCGGGGATGACACCGAAGGTCAGGGAGTGAGTCAGTACCTGGTCGTACCAGGCGAAGTCGCCCACGGGCAGCAGGTCGATGCCGGCGTCTTTCTGCAATTGCCAATGGGTGGCGCGCAATTGGCGGCCGACGCTTTTCAGTGCGTCCTGGTCAAGATCACCCTTCCAGTAGGATTCGAGGGCTTTTTTCAGTTCGCGGTCGGCGCCGATGCGCGGAAAACCAAGTGTGTGGGCCTTAGCCATGGTGAAATTTCTCTCTATAAAAGATGCTGTAAAACATGGTGCTATTGTCGACAGCTCACCCAACATGAGACAAACTCAACCTTTTCGTGTTGATCACAAGTTTTCCTCATGGAGCCCCCGGTGCTTGAAATCCGTCACCTGAAAACCCTGCACGCCTTGCGCGAAGCCGACAGCCTGGTGGATGCGGCCGACCGCCTGCACCTGACCCAGTCGGCACTGTCCCACCAGTTCAAGGAGCTGGAAGAGCGCATGGGCATGCCGTTGTTCGTGCGCAAGACCAAACCGGTGCGCTTCACCAGTGCCGGCTTGCGCCTGCTGCAACTGGCCGACGCCACCCTGCCGCTACTGCGTGGCGCCGAGCGTGACATTGCGCGGCTGGCCGGCGGCACGGCGGGGCGTTTGCACATGGCGATCGAGTGCCACAGTTGCTTTCAGTGGCTGATGCCGACCATCGACCAGTTCCGCGATGCCTGGCCGGAAGTCGAGCTGGATCTGGCCTCGGGTTTCTCCTTCGCCCCGCTGCCGGCGCTGGCCCGAGGCGATCTGGACCTGGTGGTGACCTCCGACCCGCTGGAACTGGTCGGGATCACTTACGTGCCGTTGTTCACCTACGAAGCCATGCTCGCGGTGGCTAACCAGCATCGCCTGGCGAGCAAGCCGTACATCGTGCCCGAAGATCTGCTGACGGAAACCTTGATCACCTACCCGGTGGAGCGCGATCGGCTGGACATCTTCACCCGCTTCCTGGAACCGGCCGACATCGAACCGGCCCAGGTGCGCACCTCGGAACTGACGGTGATGATGATGCAACTGGTGGCCAGCGGTCGCGGCGTCTGCGGCATGCCTCATTGGGCGCTGCATGAGTACAGTTCACGGGGTTACGTGAAGGCTAAACGGCTGGGGGAAAAAGGCTTGTTCGCGACGCTCTACGCGGGAATTCGCGCCGACATGCTGGATGCACCCTACATGCGCGACTTTTTGCTGACGGCAAAGGACACGTCGTTTTCGACGCTGGATGGGGTTAGTGCAGTTCGCTAATGCTCTGTCAGCCGAAATGGTTGGGGCAACGAGCAGCGACAGGTCTTGGTGTTCAGTAGTACTCAAAATTGTGGCGAGGGAGCTTGCTCCCGTTCGGCTGCGAAGCAGTCGTAAAACCGGTGTACGCGGAGTGTCTGAAAACATGCGGTTGCGGGTTTTGGGGCCGCTTCGCAGCCCAGCGGGAGCAAGCTCCCTCGCCACAACAGCCCTTATGCCAAAGATTCAGCGGTGAGCTCTCGCCACATGTGGATTTTGTCGAAGTAGTCCTCGCCCACCCGAACTGCCAGCGGCTCAAGGCCGAACTGCACGAAGCCGCATCGCTGATACAGCTTGAAGGCGGCTTCGTTGCCGGCGGTGACGGTCAACTGGATCAGCCTCAGGCCCTGATGGGTCTGTGCTTCAGCCAAAGCTGCCTGAACCAGTTGATAGCCGAGCCCGCGCTGCCGAACCTTGCCGGTCACGTACATGCCAAACAGCGTCGCCTTGTGCCGGGCCTTTTCCCGCGGCTCGAAGGCCAGGCCGACGATGCCCGCCAGCTCACCCTTCTCGAACGCCCCGAACACTACGTCCAGCTTGCCGGTCAGGCGCGATTCCCACCAACTCAACGGCATTACCGCGCGCTCGCGCACGCTGGACGTGAACGCCTGGGGATGCAAGTCATAGGCCTCAAGCATCAGCGCCCGGTAATCCAGGGCATGGCTGGCATCAAGCCGTTGAATCCACATTTCAGGCCACTCGCCGCTGCTCGAGCATCAAGCGCACCGCCAGCCCGGATAGCACGAAGCCCATGAAGTAACGCTGCATCGCCAGCCAGTTCGGGTTGTTGACGAACCAGGACGCGATGCCCGCGGCAAACAGCGCGATCAGCAGATTGACGCTGAAGCTCACGCTGATCTGGGTCAGGCCGAGGATGATGCTCTGGGTGAACACGGAACCGTGCTCAGGGGTAATGAACTGCGGAAACACCGACAGGTAAAACACCGCGATTTTCGGGTTCAGCGCGCTGGTGAGAAAGCCCATGGTAATCAGCTTGCGGGACGAGTCCGCCGGCAACTGCTGCGCCTCGAACGGCGAACGCGCACCGGGCTTGACCGCCTGCCAGGCCAGCCACAACAGGTACAACGCACCGGCCCACTTCAACACTTCATAGGCCATCGGCACTGCCACGAACACCGCGGTCAAACCCGCAGCGGCAGCGAACAGGTGCACTAAAAACCCCGCGACCACGCCGAGCAACGAAGTCACTCCGGCCTTGCGCCCCTGGCAGATTGAACGAGAGATCAGGTAGATCATGTTTGGCCCGGGCGTGAGTACCATCAGCAGCGCCGCCGCGGCGAAAATCAGCAAATCTTGAAGCGGGATCATGGGCATCCTCCGTCCTTGGACGATCAAGCGGTTTCGTTCAGTGAGGCTCGATAAAACGGCAATATCTGGTCCCGTGTCAATGGCGCCAGCATGACATCGCCGTCGGTGGCAGGATCGATCCAGCGCACTTCTTCGATTTCCGCCGCTGGGGAAACGTGTGAGTCGATGATCAATTGAAAAAGTTCGGCTTGTACGACAAAACCCGGCTCATTGGCGGCCGGTGCCGAGAATTGCCCCAGGTAGGCGGCATGGGCCGGATCGATAACCAGCCCCAGTTCCTCTTCCAGCTCCCGAGCGAGGGCATGGACCGGTTGCTCATGGGCCTCGATCTTGCCTCCCGGCTGCATGAACGCCTGGGTACCGCGCTTGCGCACCAGCAGGGTGCGACCGTCGGGGCCGATCAGCAGGGCAGCGGCGATGCGGATGAGGCGGGGCGAAGCGGCGGATGGAAGTGTCATGGATCAGGATTGGCCTTGGGTAAAAGACGCAAGGATCACATGCGCGCCGGTTCTTCGTCACGCCGAAAACTTATCTGCCGAACGCCAAATAATGTGGGAGCGGGCTTGCCCGCGATAGCGGACTGTCAGCAACATCAATGTTGGATGTGATGACCTCATCGCGGGCAAGCCCGCTCCCACAGGGGATCAGTGTTGAGTCTTGAACACTTAACTCGTCTCGAGAAGCGCGCCCTCCACTTCCTCCGGCACTTTCACAAAAATGCTGTACCTGGCACCCTCCATCGCCTCGAAAGCGATCAACTTCTCCACCAGCGGCCCATTCAACACCTTGCCGGCATTGAGCAGCAGCATGCCGTTGTCGGCGTTGAGATTGCGCGCCAGGATCATGCCCGCCGCCAGATCCCGGGTGGTCAGCACCTTGACCGTCGGATCGGCCAGTGTCACGTCGCTCAGATAAGTGGCGCAAACCTGAATGAAATCCTCCACCAGCTCCGGGTCGTAGAGGCGACCGGCGTACTGGCGGATGTACACCAGGGCTTCATCGCTGTTCATCTGCCGTTCGAGGATCAGCCCGCGCTGCAACTCGATGAAATCCACCGCCAGTTTCAGCAACCGCGAACCGAACGGAATCGCTTCACCCTTGAGCCGATCCGGAAAACCACTGCCGTCCCAACGCTCCTGGTGATGCAGGATCAGCCGAGCGGCATCCTTCATCGGATCGAGCGTCATCAGCAGCGACTCACTCTGCTTCGGATAACCCCGATAGCGCTCGCGGTCATTGTGATGCAGCAGGTCCGAGGGCGTGCTCATCATGCTGTCGGTCCAGCTCAATTTTCCGATGTTGTAAAGCGCCGCGGCCATGGTCAGGTCACGACTGCTGCCTTCGTCCAGGCCATGCAGTTTGCAGTACACCCGCACCAGCTCGATGATCTGCCGGTTGGTCTGTTTGGCGGGCGGCAGGCGCAGGTTGGCCAGCAACGAAAACACCTCGGTGCCCGTGACATAGCTGCGCTTGAGCTCTTCGTAGGCCAGGTCCAGCATGTCGGCGGTCTGCTGCAGCTCACTGGTGCGGGCCGCGACGTGTTTTTCCAGGGTGGCGTTGAGCAGCTTCAGTTTCTCGTTCTGATCCCACGTCTCCTGCACCAGACGCAAGCGTTCACGCTCGGAATGCTGATAGGCAAGTGATTGTCGAAGGGTCAGCAGCATTTCCTCATCGTGCCAGGGTTTGCTGATGTAACGATGAATCTGCCCTTCATTGATGGCTTTGATAATGGCCGACGGATCGGCATAACCCGTCAGCATGATCCGGAGAGTGTCGGGGTAACGCTGATGGACATGAGCCAGCAGCGTGGCGCCGTCCATATTGGGCATGCGCGCGTCACTCATCACCAGATCGATCGGCTGCTGCGCCATGATCTCCAGCGCCTGGGCACCGCTGGTGGCCAGCAGTACCTCGTAGGGCTGACCGCGTAGCAGACGGCGCAGACTATTGAGAATCGACTCCTCATCGTCGACCAGTAGTAATTTGGGTTTATCGGTCACTGTCGTGGGGAGTTGCTCTTCCATGGCATTACCTCAAGAAAACGTGTGTCTTTATGTCGCGCGCGGGGCGAATGTCCTAGCGTTCCCGAGCCTGACCTACAGGCTAGATGATTTTCAGCCCGACCCCGGAAATGATTCGTTTCAGTCAACCGGGCGAATTTCTGGCCGGGCGACTATGCTCAGATCACTCGGATCCAGAACGATACCCGCTTCATCCAGCGATCAGGGAAGGGATACCCTCTATGAGCTCATTGCACCAACCTGCTGTCGGTACAGGCGCATGTCAGTGAACACGCTGCTTGCGCGCATTAATCGTCGGATTCTCATCGTCGATGACACCGCGTCGATCCATGAGGATTTTGCCAAGATTCTCAGCCCGCCATCGATCGAAGACGACAGCCTGATCAGCGCTGAAAACGCCCTGTTCGGTACCCCTGCGTCGGTATCGTTGCAAAGTTTCGTCATCGATTCCGCGTTTCAGGGCCGCGAAGCGCTGGACAAGGTCGAGAGCGCACTGGCGAATGACTCGCCCTACGCGATGGCCTTTATCGACATGCGCATGCCGCCGGGCTGGGACGGTCTGGAAACCATCGAACGCCTGTGGCAAGTCGATCCCAAGCTGCAGGTGGCGCTCTGCACCGCGTATTCCGACTATTCCTGGGAAGACATCGCCGAGCGTCTGGAACTGGGCGATCGCCTGCTTATCCTGAAAAAACCCTTCGATGCCATCGAGATCCGTCAGATGGCCAGCGCATTGACCGCCAAGTGGCAAATGACCGAAGACGCGGCGCTGAAGATGTCCTTGCTGGAGCACGCGGTCGAAGAGCGCACCCGGGAATTGTCCGACGCCAACATCATCGTGCAGAACAGCCCGACCATTCTGTATCGGCTGCGGGGCGAACCGTCGTTCCCGTTGATGTACATCTCCCACAACATCACCAAATACGGCCACATCGCGGCGGCCCTGGTGGCGTCGGCCAATTGGGCGCAGGAGCTGATCCATCCTGACGATCAGGCAAAAGTCGATACGGCGATGGCCAGGGTACTGGACCGCCATGCGTCAGGTGCTTCCATCGAGTTTCGGATGCGCACCGGTGACGGGGACTGGCGCTGGGTCGAAAACCGCTATATCCCGGTGCGCGATGATGAAGGCCGCTTGCTGGAAGTCGAAGGCATCATCATCGACATCACCGAACGCAAACTGGCCGAGGAAAAAATCGCCCTGCTGGCCCGCACCGACGGGCTGACCGGGCTGGCCAACCGCGCGACGCTGATCGAGCGGCTGCACCAGGCATTCGCCGCCGCCCGGCGCGGGGCCACACCGTTCGCCATGTTTTACCTGGACCTGGATCATTTCAAACGGATCAACGACACCCTGGGCCATCCGGTGGGCGACCTGCTGTTGCAAGAGGTCGCCGGGCGCATAAAAAACTGCGTGCGCGAAAACGATGTGGTCGCCCGACTGGGTGGCGACGAGTTCGCGATACTACAACTGGACGTCGGCGATCCGACCCAATCAGCGGCCCTGGCCGCCAAGGTCCGCGATGCACTGGTGCTCCCCTACTCCCTGGCCGGCAATGATGTGCGGGTTTCGGTCAGCATCGGCATCAGCAGCTATGCGCCGATCAGCCTCAGTGCCGACAGCCTGTTGACCCAGGCCGACATGGCGCTGTATCGCTCCAAGGAAAAAGGCCGCAACCAGTACCACTTCCATTCCGAGGAGATCAATCAGGAAGTGGTCGAGCGCATGACCATCGCCAACGACTTGAAAACGGCCATCGAACACGACGAACTCGAACTGCGTTACTGGCCGGAAGTGGACCTGAGCAGTGGCAAGATCCTCGGTATGGAAGCACAAGTCAGCTGGAACCATCCTCAGCGCGGGTTGCTGGAAGCCCAGGCGTTTTTACCCGCGGCGGAAAAGACCGGCACCATCATCGCCCTCGGTCACTGGGTGCTGGAGCGCGCCTGTCGGCAAATGCGTCAGTGGCGTGACGAAGGCATGGCGCCACCGGTGGTGGCGATAAAACTGTCCCTGGCTCAGCTCAAGAGTGGTCCCGAGCTGATCTATGACGTATTGCGCACCACCGCGCGTTGGGAACTGTGCCCGTGGGACCTGCGCTTCGACGTCACCGAGGCGACCCTGGCCCAGACCAAATGGACGCATAACGATGTACTGCCGCGCCTGCGTGAGCTGGGGGTGAAAATCGCCATCGACGACTTCGGCACCGAATACTCCTCGTTCGATTACCTCAAGACTTATCAGGTCAATCACCTGAAGCTCGCCCAGACCTTCATCGACATGGCCGCACGCGACCCGGCCAGCGCGACGACGTTGCGGGCCATCATCAACTTCGCCCGCGATGTGGGGATCGGCATTATCGCCGAGGGCGTAGAAACCCAGGAGCAACGCAGTTCGCTGATGGCCACCGGCTCACCCATGAACGCCCAGGGTCACTACTTCAGCCAAGCGGTCAGCAGCCAACAGGCCGCCGAGTTGCTGAAGGCCGGGAGCATCCTGCGTGCCAGCCACACAACCGCAGCGATGCCGAATGACCCGCCGCGTGCCACGGAGGACAAGGAATGAAGACTCCGTTTGTCCAGGCCAACCGGCGCATCCTGATCATCGACGACACACCTTCGATCCATCAGGACTTTCGCAAGATTCTCGGCCCCGATACCGACGATGAACAAACGCTCGCTGGCACTGAAGCCGCGCTGTTCGGCAGCCCGCAGTCGGCACGACTGGTATTTCAGCTCGACTCCGCCTACCAGGGCGAAGAAGCACTCGAACTGGTCAAGCGCGCCCAGGCACAAGGTCGGCCTTACGCCATGGCGTTCACCGACATGCGCATGCCCCCGGGCTGGGATGGCCTGGAAACCATCGAACGGCTCTGGCAGGCTGATCCTCACTTGCAAATCGCGCTGTGCACGGCCTTTTCCGATTACACCTGGGAAGCCATGGCCGAGCGGCTGGAGTTCGGCGATCAGTTGCTGGTACTGAAAAAACCTTTCGACAGCCTGGAAATCCGCCAGATGGCCAGCGCCTTGACCTGGAAGTGGCAGATGGCGCAGGACGCGGCCATGAAAGTGCAAACACTGGAGCAAACCATTGAGGCCCGGGTCCATGAACTGCTCAAGGTGTCGCACTTGTTGCAGTACGACGTATTGACCGAATTGCCCAACAGCACCTTGCTGGGCGACCGGCTGAACCAATCACTGGCCCTGTCACGACGCCATGACAAACAACTGGCGGTGATGTTTCTGGGGCTCGATCGCTTCAAGCGCATCAACAATGCCTTGGGTCACCCGACCGGTGACGAGATGCTCAAACGTGTCGGGCACAATCTGGTGGCCTGCGTGCGCGCATCCGACTCGGTGTTTCGTTACGGCTCCGATGAGTTTGTGGTGATCCTGGCTGACATCCATCACCCCCAACAGACCAAGGGCATCGCCGAAAAGCTCTTGAACGCCATACGCGCGCCTCAACACATTGCCGGCCACGACCTGAGCGTGACGGCCAGCCTGGGCATCAGCATCTATCCCGAGGACGGTTTCGATGCCATCGCGCTGATCAAAAAAGCCGAAACCGCGATGCGCAACGTCAAGGAAAGCGGCCCGAACGATTTCAGCTTTTTCATCGATGAGATGAACCAGCGCGCCCGGGAACAGCAGAGCATCGAGTCGGGTATTCGCCTGGCGCTGGAACGCAACGAATTTGTCCTGCACTACCAGCCCAAACTTGACCTGGGCAGTGGCAAGGTGGTCGGCGCCGAGGCATTGATCCGCTGGCAAAAGCCGGGGCAAGGCTGGGTTTACCCGACAGATTTCATCGGGGTGGCCGAGGACAGCGGCTTGATCGTACCGTTGAGCAAATGGGTGCTCGCCCAGGCCTGTCAACAAGCCTGCGCCTGGCAGGCGAAAGGTCTGCCGAAACTCTGCATGTCGGTGAACGTGTCGGCCATCGATTTCCGCCAGCGGGACTTTGTCAAAGGGGTCGAACAGATACTCAAGCAAACCGGTATGGACCCCACCTTGCTGGAGCTGGAAATCACCGAAGGCGTATTGATGCAGAACATCGATGCCACGATGGTCGCGCTGAATCGGCTCAAGGCATTGGGCGTACGGCTGGCTATCGATGACTTCGGCACCGGCTATTCGAGCCTGAGTTACCTGCAACGGTTTCCCATCGATGTGTTGAAAATCGACCAGTCATTCATTCGCGGCCTGAGCCGTGACAGCAACGATGCGGCCCTGGTCAGCGCCATCATCAGCCTGGGCAAGAGCCTCAAACTGACCGTCATTGCCGAAGGGGTGGAAACCCTCGAGCAATTGAATTTTCTCAAGGCCCTCCAATGCGAGGAAGGCCAGGGTTATTACTTCAGTAAAGCCGTGGAGCCGGAGGCCTTCGTGCAATACCTGATATCCATGCAGCCCGACTCCTTCGCAGCCAAATGATCGATGTGCAACGACACCCTTTGCCAAGGAATAACAAGATGTCGCGCTCCTTCTACTACCTGCTTCTTGCGCCTCTACTCGGATGTTGTCTGATAGCCAGCGGCGCACCGCTGGACGAACCGCTCAAACCCTTGCCCGCAGTGCCCCAGCAGAATCCCTTGCAAGTCGAACTCGGTCGCCGGTTGTTCAACGAGCCACGCCTGTCGGTCAACAACACCCTGTCCTGCGCCAGTTGCCATCGTCTGGAAAACGGAGGCGCCGACGTCCTGGCGTTTTCCATCGGCTTCAACGGCGCCCCCTTGACGATCAACACCCCCAGCGTGTTCAACGCAAGTCTGAATTTCCGGCAATTCTGGAACGGCCGCGCCGACACTCTGGAAACACAAGTCCACGAAGTGGTGCAGAGCCCCAGCGAAATGGGCAGTCATTGGGAGCATGTCGTTCAGACACTGACCGCCGACCCGGCTTACAAAAGCGCTTTCGCCAAGGCCTACCCGGACGGCGTGACCATGAACAATGTGCAAAAAGCCCTGGCCACCTATGAGCGCACGCTGATCAGCGCCAACTCGCGTTTCGACCAATATCTGCTGGGCGATACCGAGATTCTGACGATCGAGGAGAAGTACGGTTACCAGCGCTTCAAGGACTACGGCTGCATCGCCTGCCATCAGGGGGTAAACATTGGCGGCAACATGTTCCAGAAATTCGGAGTCATGGGCGATTACTTCCAGGTTCGAGGCAACCCCACCGAAGCCGATCTGGGCCGCTATCTGGTCACCAAAGATGAAGAAGATCGCAACGTGTTCAAGGTTCCGAGCCTGCGCAACGTCGCCGTGACCGCGCCGTACTTTCACGACGGTTCGGCCAAGACCCTCGAAGACGCGGTAGACGTGATGTTCAGATTCCAGCTCGGTCGCGTGCCCTCTGACCAGGACAAGACCTTGATCATCAAATTCCTCAAGACCCTGACCGGTGAGTGGGGAGGCAAATCCTTATGAAAACGTACCACCGTCGCAACCTTTTATTGCTCAGTGGCGTGGCCGTGTTACTGGCCTCGACACTGCTGTTTCTGTACCTCAAATCAAGCTCCGACCAGACCTCGACGTACGCCGAGTCCCGGGACCTGATTGGCCGGATCAAACAGTTCAATGCGCAGTGGGAAACCGAGATTCTCAAGGCCAGGATTGCCATCAGCCACAACTACGACCCGCTGGTTGCACCGCTGACCGAGATGACGCTCCTGTGGCAGCGCTTCGAGACCATGGAATCCAGTCATGGTCGCAATGACTCGCCGATCTGGCGTGCCAGCCATGAGGCTTACCACACCGCCATTCAGGAAAAAACCCGGCTGGTGGAGCAGTTCAAATCGCACAACGCTGTGCTGCGTAACTCACTGGCGTTTTTGCCCACCGCCGAAGATGACATCCAGGAACCGCTTACCCAACTGGTCGACGAAGACAAACTGCAACTACAGAACATCGCCACCGACACCTACGACTTGCTGCTCAGCAGCCTGGAGTTCGCCCAGGTCACCTCCGACGACAAAGCGGCCGATATCCTGGTCGGGCTGAACAAACTGCGGGTGAACAAGGAACGATTACCGGAGCAGTTTCATAGCCCGATCGATGTCTTGAGCAATCACATTGCGCTGATCCTGCGGGAACAACCCGTGGTCAATCGGCTGCTGGAGAATATCGAAGCCATTCCCGTGGCCGCACGGCTGGACGACATGACTGCGCTGCTGAACAAGGATCAGCAGCAAACCGATGCAGCCAACCGGCGCTACCACCTCTACATGCTGGTATTTTCAACGCTGCTGGTGATGGTGCTGGTGTACCTGGCCATTCGCCTGATGCGCAGCTTCGGGGAGACCCATCGGGTCAACAAGGAACTGCAAACTGCCAACGACGTACTCGAACAACGGGTCGAGGAGCGCACCCGCGAACTCAAGGATACCCAGAGCGAACTGCTCGACACCGCTCGCCAGGCCGGCATGGCTGAAATCGCCACTAACGTGCTGCACAACGTCGGCAACGTGCTCAACAGCGTGAACATCTCGGCCGACCTGGTCACCCGCAAGCTGCGTAACAGCAAGACCCAGGGACTGGGCAAGGCGATGCTGCTGATCAACGCGCATCAAGACGACCTGGGCGCCTTCCTGACCCAGGACGAGAAAGGAAAACTGCTGCCCGGTTACCTGAACCAACTGGTGGATGCCATTGCCCTTGAACAACAAGGCATGGCCGACGAACTCGGGCAACTGAGCAAAAGCGTCGATCACATCAAGGACATCGTCGCTACCCAGCAATCCTACGCGGGCGCCAACAGCCTGGTGGAGCCGTTGCACATCAGCGAACTGTTGGAAGACGCCCTGCGGATGAACGCTGGCGCCCTGATCCGGCATCACGTCACGGTGGTCAAGGAGTACGGTGACGTACCGCAGGTGATGGGCGACAAACACCGGTTGTTGCTGATCCTGATCAACCTGATCAGCAACGCCAAATACGCCATGACTGACCTCAGCAATCGCCCGCGGCAAATGACCCTTGGGGTGAAAGTCGTCGAAGACACGATCCTGCAAATCAGCGTCAAGGATGACGGCGAAGGCATCGCGCCGGAGAACATGACGCGGATCTTTGCCCATGGCTTTACCACCCGCAAGGAAGGTCACGGCTTCGGTCTGCACAGCTGTGCCCTGGCCGCCATCGAGATGAACGGCCATCTCACCGCCCACAGCGACGGACCGGGCAAAGGTGCACTGTTCACTTTGCAGATCCCGTTAAAACCCGTCATGGAGGAAGCATGAGCGATCTTTCAAACCGACGCATTCTGCTGATCGACGACACACCGTCCATCCATGAAGATTTTCGCAAGATCCTCACCCCGACATCAGCGCAGCATGCAGAGCTGGACGAAATGGAGGCCGCGCTGTTCGGCAGCGAAGCGAAATCCACCAACCTGCTGTTCGAGCTGGATTCGGCCTATGGCGGTCAGGAGGGGCTAGGCAAACTCATCCAGGCATTACAGGAAAACCGCCCCTATGCGCTGGCCTTCGTCGACATGCGCATGCCCGAGGGTTGGGACGGCGCGCAGACCATCGAACACCTGTGGCAAAAAGATCCGTTGCTGCAAGTGGTGGTGTGTACCGCCTATTCCGACTATTCCTGGGATGAACTGCTGGAACGCTTGCATGCCCATGATCGCCTGCTGATTCTGAAAAAACCGTTCGACAACATTGAAGTCCAGCAAATGGCCAACACCCTGCTCACCAAATGGGAGATGACCGAGCGGGCGTCTATTCAGATGAGCCATCTGGAGCATCTGGTGGATCAGCGCACGGCCCAGTTCAAGCAAGCCAGCGAGGCGTTGCAGCGGGAAATCGACGAGCGTAAACAGCTTGAATCCCAATTGGTGCAGTCGGAAAAACTCGCCTCGCTGGGGCAACTGGCGGCGGGCGTCGCCCATGAAATCAATAACCCCATCGGCTTCATTTCCTCCAACCTAGGCGCCCTCGATGGCTACTTCAAACAACTGCAGGACATGCTCGATGCCTATCGGGAGGCGGAAAACGCCATTGGCTCAAGCGAGGTCATCGAGCAACTCGGCAAGTTGCGTGAACGGGTGGAACTGGACTTTCTGCGCGAAGACATTCCGCTGCTGATCAAGGAGTCCAAGGAAGGCATCGGCCGCGTCGGGCAGATCGTCAAAGACCTGAAGGACTTCTCCCGCGTGGACTCCAATCAGGAGTGGCAGTGGGCCAATCTGCAACAAGGCATCGAGTCGACCTTGAACATCGTTGCCAATGAACTCAAGTACAAGGCCGATGTGGTGAAGGAGTTTCAACAGCTGCCCGATATCGAATGCCTGCCGTCGCAAATCAATCAGGTGATCATGAACCTGATCGTCAACGCGTCTCAGGCAATGGGGCCGGAACGGGGCACCATCACGCTACGCACTGGCCTTGAAGGTGAAACGGTGTCGATCGAGGTCGCGGACACGGGCATAGGTATCGAGCCGGACAACCTGCAGAAAATATTCGACCCGTTCTACACCACCAAACCGGTGGGCCAGGGGACAGGGCTCGGGTTGTCCCTGTCCTATGGCATCGTGAAAAAACACCAGGGCGATATTTCGGTACGCAGCGAAGTCGGGGTGGGCAGCACCTTTCGGGTCGAGTTGCCGGTGCGCCAATCCTGGCCAGCATAAACACCCCGTGTGTAGGAGCTGCCGAAGGCTGCGATCTTTTGACCTTGAGGTCAGTTAGATACGCCAAAGATCAAAAGATCGCAGCCTTCGGCAGCTCCTACCCGGTTGCTCCATTATTGCCATCGCCCGTAAGCTGGAAATCTCTGTTGTCCGCAGGAGATCTCTGTGGCGAGGGAGCTTGCTCCCGCTGGATCGCGAAGCGATCCCAAAACAGACAACGCGCTCAGTCAGACAAAGCCCGTCAGCAGGTTTTGCGACCGCTGCGCAGCCGAGCGGGAGCAAGCTCCCTCGCCACAAAAGCCTGTATGCCACTGCCTACCATTACCGAGTCCGACCCCAGGGAAACCGTTTGAGCTTGTCCCTCCTGAGCCGCTACGCCCTTTTCCAAGTGATCCGCCGTAAGGGCGGAACCCTAAGTGGCTATTACCGCAAAAACGGATATGTACACCCTCAAAATCCGGGAAGATGTGTAGATACCCATGCACCAAGGAAGAACACCATGCTGAAAGTAATCGCTCAAGATTTCATCAAACCCGAATACATTGAAACCGTTCGCCCGTGGTACGCCGAACTGGTCGAGAAGACTCGACTGGAACCTGACTGCATTGCTTACGATCTGTTCATCGATCAAAAAGACCCGGGGCACTTTATCTTCGTCGAACAATGGCCGAATAAGGCGGCGCTGGATGCTCATTGCCAGTCTGAGCATTTTCGGCGTCTGGTGCCGCAGATCAATGGTTACCAGGCGAAGGATTGTATTGTTGTGCTGATGGATGCGTTCTGACGTCAACCTCAAGGGGGGTTGCCGCTTCCCCTCGGAGAAACAAACGGGCTTCGCTATCCCCTTCCTTTAGCACCTGCACCTGCTTCCAGTGCCTGGGAAACAAGGCGTCGTGTTCAGGACGAGCGTAACCCGTGACCCACCAGATCCGCTTGGCAGTCAGTTGCAAGGTTGAAAAATCGTCGAAGAGAATCGAACGCAAATGACGGGGAATGAGTGCCCACCCACCGTATTCGGCGGTTCCCCACAAGCGGCCTGCCGGTGATTTGAAGACGTATAACTTCGGCTGAATACCTGTCGGGTTGTAGTACGTGAATGGCAAGTACCAATAGAGGTTATCCACAACGATCTCGTCACCCGGACGTACTTCGCGGCCAAGCCCTGCGACTACGGCGTCGAGTCTTGCGTCCTTGCGAATGCTCGTCCCGTTCATCTCATCGGTTTGCGCATAGACCGCCGAAAGCCCGTGTACTTCTGCCAGTAAAACCAACGCCATGGCGACAGCGGCGAGAACGGCATGGCGTTGGCTGAAGGCATCCAGCGCGAGCGCAACGATCAGGGGCAACGCGACAGCCGCAAAAACCAGGTACCTGGCGTTGAAGACCGGCACGATCAGCGACACCAGAAACACGCTCAGCACCGGCACAAAGAAATAGCCCACCAGCAAGATGCTGAAAGGCCGCTCATGACGAGCCTTGAGCAGCACCGCAGCGGCGCAAACAACGATCAACACCGTGGGCAACACACGCCATAGGGATGAATAACTGGCCGAATCCCCCATCATCACCAATTGCCAAACGAAGGTCAGTGCTGTTTGCCAAGTGAGTGGCGGTATCCACTCGAGCCCGTCCATTCGCAACACTTGATCGATGAAATGAGGAGTCCACGGCAGGTACAGCACAACGATTGCGCTGTTGGCCACGACCCACGCACGAATCGGTATTGCCCTGGGCCGACCGCCCTCTCGCACTCGCCACCAACAAAGCCAATGCACCAGAACGCACAGTGCGGCGAAGTAGTGCGTATAGAAAGCAGCCGACATCAGCAGCACGTAAAAAACCGGATAACGTTTTTGATCCGGTGCCTTGACCCAGCACACCAGCGCCACGGTCGCGCCCATCAGCCAGAAGCCGAGCAAGGTGTACATTCGCACTTCCTGGCTATAACGCACCGACATCGGCAGCAACGCCAACAACACGGCGGCTATCCAGGTCGCCTTTCGCGTCGTCACCTGACTCATCAATTTGATGCACAGCAACAGCGTACCGACATCCGCCAGCGCACTCAGGGATCGCGCAGCCAACACGCCATTGCCGAACAGCAACATCCACAAATGCAGCAAGAGATAGTAAAGCGGCGGATGAACATCCCGTGCCGTCGTAGCCCAGATATACGCAGGCGAGCCTTCGGCCAGCAAGATACTGTAGGCCTCGTCGTACCAGATGACCGGCACGGTGATGGAGTGAAACCTTGCGAGCAACGCGAGGACGATTACCGCCACCAGACCTGCCCTATCGGCCATCCGGGATGGAAAGCTTTCGGGAGGGATCGAAGAGGTAATCACCAGGCTCACCACTGAAGCGTGGTGATCGGGGTTGGCTCCTTCATGACGATGAAACCGTAATCACCCAGCAGATAGATGCGGTAAAACTTGCTCTCCACCAACGGCGGATAACCCTGATAACCGGCCAGGGTCGCATTACGCCGCTCCCTCTCCGCGACCACATTGGTGATGCCCGCCTTCGGCAGGTTTTCAGCCAGCATGAAGAAGTTGATGTTCAGCAGATAATGCAAGACCGGCATCTGCTTGAACGACCCCGCGGCCCCCACCAGCCAGTGATCGGAATAACTCACCGCCAGATAAATACGCTTGGCCTCGTGCAATTGCCGATGGGCCGCAATGTCATGCCCCAGGGAAAACAACGCGCTGGACGCAAAGGTGTTCTGCACTGTCAGCACGCGGCCATAGGCGTAAGACAACGAAAGCATGGCCAACAGAGGCACCGCCAACAGCAGCGGCAGCCGCTCATGGATGGGCGCCAGCGCCAGATGGGTTAAATAGAACACCAGCATCAGCAACACCGCAAAACCCATCAAGGTTCTGGCGCCTTCATTGAAGTCGCGGAAAAACAGCGCAGCACCCGACACCAGTAAAGTCACGACCGGTACTGTCAGCACACACACCAGGCCCATCACGATTTTTCTCAGCCCGGTGTCATGGCGTTCCATCACGTTCCGGGCCAGCCGCACGCTGCCCGCCAGTGCACACAGCAGCAGCGCAGCGAACACCCAAGTGAATCCACCGTGAAACAGCAGCGCGACTTTTTCCAGCACCCGGCCGATGTTGATTTCAAGTTGCAGCAAGGGCGCCGCCGCCCAGTTCAGCAGCAAGGCGCGATCCTGGTTCATGTACGGATAAGCCGTGACGCTATAGATCAACCCGCCGAGCCCTGCCTGGGCGATTTTCCAGCCGATCAACTCGTACCACTGCCGCCACGCCCATTTGTCATTCGCGCCCCTGAGCAGTTCCAGGCAACACAGGCCCAGAAACACATTCAGGCTCACCTGATAGAACCCCAGCGCCAGCGCAATCAGGAAGGCCGGCACCAGCCATTGCAGAATGCGCGAGGGATGACGAAAAGTGATCGCGTAGATCACTGCCACCAGACTCGAGGCATTGGCCGGCCCGTCGTATTGATAAGACAGGTTCTGCAGGAAGAACGGGTTGTACCAGAGCGGCAACAGCACCAGGCAGCAGGATAGTGTCGGCCGTGGATAGTAATGGAAGGTCAGGCTGGTCAATGCAAAAGCCATGGCCAGCGTGGCGATCAACAGCGGCAATGGAAAGATGTTCGGTGCGCCATCGCTGAACGTCAGCAGGTTGTAGAACAGCTCGGTGAACAACCGTCCCTGCCCCGCCCAGGCCGTACCGGCCGACAGCGAACGCCAGTTGTCATCGATGTAGGGATAGTCCGCCAGGATCAGCGGAATGACATACACCAGCGTCGCGATCAAAAAAAACAGCCAGACCCGACGACGCCCGAGCTCTTTGCTGAAAAAGTCGCTCAGCCTGCCCATGCTAAAGCCCGGTCCGGTCTTTGCCGCCAATGACGTCTTTGACCACATAACGCGGCCGGTGCTTGGCTTCGATATAGATGCGGCCGACATACTCGCCGAGGATGCCGATACCGATCAATTGGACGCCGCCGAGAAACAGAATGGCCGTCATCAGCGAGGGGTAACCGGGGACATTGTTCCCGAAGAAAATCTTGTCCAGCACCATGTACACCGCGTACAGCACCGCGAAGATCGAAATGCCGCCACCGATGTAAGTCCACAATCGCAACGGCACCGTGCTGAACGAGGTAATGCCTTCCAGCGCCAGGTTCCACAGTTTCCAGCCATTGAACTTGCTGCGTCCTGCCACTCGCCGGGCTCGCTCGTACTCCACCACCGCGGTGGTGAATCCGGCCCAGGACAGAACGCCCTTCATGAACAGCTGATGCTCGGGAAGCGCCCGAATCACATTGACCACCTTGCGGTCCATGAGCCGGAAATCCCCGACGTTTTCTTCGATCCGGGTGTAGGAAATCCTGTTCAACAAATGATAGAAGAGCGATGCGCTGTGGCGTTTCAAATAACTGTCACTGTCACGATTGCGGCGTTTGGCGAGCACCACATCGGCGCCCTTTTGCCACTCGGCAATCAACTGCGGGATGACGCTGATCGGATCCTGCAGGTCCACGTCCATGGGGATCACTGCATCGCCGGTGGCGTATTCCAGGCCGGCAAACAACGCTGGTTCCTTGCCGAAGTTGCGCGAGAAGTTGATCAGCAATACCTGTTCATCGACCTGTGCCAGCGCCTTGGCCTGCTCAGCCGTCCGGTCAGTACTGCCGTCGTTGATGAACACGATCTCGACCTCACACGGGTCAAGTTTCAATTCGCGACGCACCGCCTGATGGAACAGACTGATCGCCTGCTCTTCATTGAATACCGGAACAATCAGCGAAACTTTCACGTTTCACACTCCTGAAAATCGAAGTGTAGATGTTCGGCAGACCGCCATCAGGGGGCGTTCTGGTGCGCGAACTGCCCGGCAGACCGACGGACACGCCATCCCGATCGTTCGCTATAGCCCCCTGAGACATTCGGTAATATCCAGCCTTTTGCAATTGGCGGCGAATCACGCCACCCTGCGCGCCGCTCGCTCCTACTCAACCCGTTCAAGAGCCCGCCATCATGACGTTTGAACGCGATCACCGAATCGACTTTTTTCGCGGCCTGGCCTTGATCTTCATCTTCTGGGATCACGTGCCACAGAACCCGCTCGCGCAGTTCACGGTGCGTAATTTCGGGTTCAGCGATGCGGCAGAGATTTTCGTGTTCCTGGCCGGGTACGCGGCCGTGCTGGCCTACGGCAAAATCGCCCGGCGCGACGGTTTCATGGTCGCCACGGTAAAAATCCTGCGACGCGCCTGGGTGCTGTATGTGGTGCATATCTTTTTGCTGGCGCTGCTGATGGGTATCGTGTTTTTCGCCAACAGCCACGTGGAAACCCGTGACCTGGTGCAGGAGATGGGCTTGCAGTACTTCCTCAGCAATCCGCAGCAGGCATTGATGGATGAGCTGTTGCTGCGCTTCAAGCCGAACCTGATGGACCCGCTGCCGCTGTATATTTTGTTGCTGCTTGGCCTGCCGCTGGTGCTGCCGATGCTGTTGCGCAAGCCTGAATACGTGGTGGGATTGTCGGTGCTGGTGTATCTACTGGCGCCATGGTTTCAGTGGAACCTGGCGGGCACCGACGGTGGCGTGTGGTTTTTCAATCCGATGGCCTGGCAACTGTTGTTTATTCTCGGTGGCGCGACGGCGATTCACGGGCAAAGGCCTCGGGCGCCGCAACCTCGACCGCTGATTCGGCAGCCGGTTTTTATCGCCGCGCTGACCTATCTGATGGTGACCGGGCTGATCGCGGTGTCGTGGAAATGGCCGACCGTGCATGACGCCTTCATGCCCCAGACACTCGGCGAATGGCTCTATCCGATCAGCAAGACCCACCTCTCGCCGGCACGCCTGCTGCATTTCCTCGCCCTCGCCTACGTCACCGCCAGGTTGTTGCCCGACAATGGCTGGACGCAACATTGGCTGGCGCAACAAAGCTGCCGCATGGGTCGTTATTCGTTGGAAGTGTTTTGTTTTGGCGTGTTGCTGGCGCCATTGGCGGACATGCTCAACGCCTTGGGCGCGAATGCACTGGCGATGCAGGTATTCAGCGCAATGTTGGGGGTCGGGCTGATGGTGCTGCTGGGGGCCTGGCTGGATTTCAACAAGCGGTTGAATCGCTCGATTGTGGTGTCGGTAGCTTAAGATCAAAAGATCGCAGCCTCGTTGCACTCGACAGCTCCTACATTGGGATGGTGTACACCCTGTAGGAGCTGTCGAGTGCAACGAGGCTGCGATCTTTTGATCTTCCACAATGCAAAAGCCCCGGTCATCTAAACCGGGGCTTTTGCATTTCTGGCGTTACAACTTACGAAGCCGAACGCACCGCACCTTGCGACACATTGGTCGGTTGCAGCTTGAACACGTAGAACAACACCGTCAGCAGCACCAGGAAAGCAGGCCCGACATACAGCGCCACGCGAGTGTCCGGGAAGTACGCCATCAGGCCGACCACCAGCACCAAAAAGGCCAGCGCCAGGTAAGAACTGACCGGGTACAGCCACATGCGATATTTCAGGCCGGCACGTTCGCTGGCGCTCAGGCCTTGGCGGAACTTGAGCTGGGCCAGCAGGATCATCACCCAGGTCCAGATTGCGCCGAAGGTGGCAATCGCGGTGACCCAGACGAAGACTTTCTCTGGCACCAGATAGTTAAGCAACACGCCCAGCAGCAAGGCACCGATCGACAGCAGCAGCGCGCGACGCGGCACGCCGTTGTTCGAGGTCTTGGCGAAACCGGCCGGGGCCTGGCCGTTCTGCGCCAGGCTGTAGAGCATGCGCCCGGTGCTGAAGATGCCACCGTTGCAGGACGACAGCGCCGCGGTGATCACCACGAAGTTGATGATGCCGGCGGCGGTCTTGATGCCCAGACGCTCGAAGGTCATCACAAACGGGCTGCCCTGGGTGCCGATTTCGTTCCACGGGTAGATCGACAGGATCACGAACAAGGCGCCGACGTAGAACAGCAGAATCCGCCAGAACACAGAGCCGATCGCATTGGGAATGGTCTTCTGCGGGTTCTTGGCTTCACCGGCGGTCAGGCCGATCATCTCGACGCCGAGGTAGGCAAACATCACCATTTGCAGAGACATCAACACGCCTTGCACGCCGTTGGGCATGAAGCCGCCGTGAGCCCAGAGATTGGAGATTCCCAGGGCGACGCCGTCGTTGCCGAAACCGAATGCGATCACGCCGATGCCGCCGACCACCATCGCAATGATGGTGACGATCTTGATCAGGGCGAACCAGAACTCGAACTCACCGAAGGCTTTCACCGCGATCAGGTTGATCGAGCCCATGCTGATCAACGCCGCCAGTGCCCAGATCCAGCGCGGCACGTCGGGAAACCAGACGCCCATGTACACCGCCACCGCAGTGATTTCCGCGACGCAGGTTACCAGCCACAGGAACCAGTAGTTCCAGCCGGTCAGAAAACCTGCCAACGGGCCGAGATAGTCTTGAGCGTAACGGCTGAACGAGCCGGCGACCGGATTGTGCACCGCCATCTCGCCGAGGGCACGCATGATGACCAGAATCGCCAGACCGCCGATGATGTAGGAGAGCATGATGGCCGGACCGGCCATTTCGATGGCCTTGGCCGAACCCAGGAACAGGCCGACGCCGATACAGGCACCGAGCGCCATCAAGCGAATATGCCGTTCGCCTAGTTCGCGTTTAAGCGGGCCGCCCTGAGCGGTCTCGCCGTGAGGCAGGTGATTGCCGACTGGCATAGGTACAACCTCGTCTTGTTATTGGATGTGACCACCGAGTGTCGAAGCACCGACCGATAAACCAGTGCCTGTTGAAACCGAGCCTGCTTCATGGGCAGACACGTCTTGCAGGACCAAAACCTGCAAGATCAGCGGGCATGCAGTATAAAAAGCTTCCAGCAGGGTTTTTCACTCTATAAATCACAACATTCAGCCATAACTCTCGGCAAAAGCGGGGTTTACGGAGGGGCATTACCTGACTTATGCAGGATTATTCGCCACTGAAACGGTGCCGAGTATTGCACAGCAATGGTGCATCGTCATGCCCCTATCCAGGCAGCATTTAGCTCTTTGATACGTCTAGCTCGGCTATTACAGACGACATCACCGTCCCTGTGGCGAGGGAGCTTGCTCCCGCTCGGCTGCGCAGCAGTCGCAAACCCAACACACCGGTTTACCTGGCAGATCACGTTTGCAGGGATAGGACCGCTTCGCAGCCCAGCGGGAGCAAGCTCCCTCGCCACAAGTCACACAGGTCACAAGCCACAAGGAATAGCGGGAACTCGATATCTGGTTATTCACAATTTTTTCACCAACGCCAACCACCGTCTAAGCTTCAAGCAAGTCCGATCAATCTGCGTGAATGGATCAGTCGACTATGGGCGCTTTGTGGCAAACCGATTCGAGTAAAACCGTGGTTCCGACTGAACGAGTGGATGAAGCGCCTTTACCTGAGAAACCCCGTCGCTCCCGGCACGGCTGGGGGGCTTTCTGGTTGCTGTTGCTGATTATCCTGATTGTCCTGGGCCTCGCCGCGGCCAAGGAAATGCGCACCTCCAAGTTTCAGGCACGGGAAATCAGCAAATACGCAGCCTCGCTGAAGTACGAGCTGCAACCCGGACCCAGCGATGCGATTCGCTACCCTGGCGCAGGCCCGTTCGATCAGCGTTTGGGTTACAGCACCATGGATGAGTTTCTACCGCGACTGCTCAAACGCGATTACGTAATAGCGGCACAAACCCGCTTCTCCCCAGCACTGATGAATTACACCGACAAGGGTTTTTTTGTGCCCTATGCTGAAAAAATCCAGGCTGGGCTGTCGATCACCGATTGCCGCGCGGCCCCGCTGTACCAGTTCAAGTACCCCCAGCAACTCTATTCAAGCTTTGCCGCGATCCCACCGGTCGTGGTCAGCAGCTTGCTGTTTATTGAAAACCGTTTTTTGCTCGATCCCCGTCAGCCTCTGGCCAACCCCGCCGTGGACTGGCCGCGGTTCGGCAAGGCGGCGTGGTCCCAGGTAGCCAAGCTGTTGAGCCTGCCCGGTCAGTCGGCGGGCGGCAGTACGCTGGCCACGCAACTTGAGAAATATCGCCATTCGCCCGATGGTTTGACGGTGTCGGGCGCGGAAAAAATCCGCCAGATGATTTCCGCCAGCGTGCGCGCCTATCAGGCGGGGCCGGAAACCCTCCAGGCGCGACAAAACGTGATTCGCGACTACCTCAACAGTGTTCCGCTGTCGGCGGTACCGGGCCACGGTGAAGTGCATGGCATGGCCGAAGGTTTGCGTGTCTGGTACGGCGCCGACTTCAGCAAGGCCAACGAACGGCTGGCCAGCACCGACACCGACCCGAAAAGTCTGTCGGAAAAAGGCCTGGCCCTGCGCGAAATGCTGTCACTGATGATTGCTCAGCGCCGCCCTTCCCATTACTTGACCAAGGGTCGTGATGAATTGGCCAGCCTCACCGACAGCCATATTCGCCTGCTGTCTCAAAACGGCGTGATCGATGCGCCACTCGCCACGGCGGCATTGGCCAGTAAAGTGACTTACCGCGACTGGGCCACCCAGCCCACCATTCAGCCCATCGAAACCAATAAAGGCATCAGTGTGGCGCGCAGCCGCCTGGCCGGTTTACTCAATCGTCCGCTGTATGATCTCGACCGCCTCGACCTGTCCGCCACCAGCACCTTGCAAGGCGAGCTGCAAACCCAGGCCACCGCCTACCTCAAGCATCTGGCCGATCCAGCTTATGCAGCGGAAATCGGCCTGATCGGCGAACGCCTGCTCACCCCCACCAACACCGCGCAGGTGCGCTATAGCTTCACCCTGTTCGAATTGACCCCGGACGGTTCGCGCGTGCGGGTGCAAACCGACAGCACCGACCAGCCATTCGACATCAATGAAGGCAGCAAACTGGAATTGGGCTCCACCGCAAAAATGCGCGTGCTCACCACCTACCTGCAGATCATGGCCGAACTGCATGATCGCTACGCCAGCATGAGCGTCGCCGAACTAAAGAAAACCGAAGTCGCCGACCCGGATCGCCTGTCCCGCTGGGCCGTCGATTACATGATTCAGAACACCGACCGCAGCCTGCCGAAAATGCTCGGCGCCGCGCTGGATCGCAAATATTCCGCCAGCCCTGGCGAGGCCTTTTTCACCGGCGGCGGACTGCACACATTCGTCAACTTCCGCAAGGAAGACAACGGCCGCCTGCCGACCCTGCGCGATGCTCTGCGCGAATCGATCAACCTGCCGTTCATTCGGCTGATGCGTGACCTGGTGCGCTACAGCACCTACGCGGGCCCTAACAGCAGCGCCGAATTACTCAAGGACGACCGCGACCCGCGGCGTCAGGAATACCTGGCCTCCTTCGCCGACAGAGAAGGCACTTCATTCCTGCTGAAGTTCTGGAAGAAATACCGCAACAAGGACACCCAGGCGCGGCTCGAAACCTTTCTCGACGGCATGCGCCCAACGCCGATTCGCATGGCCGCGGTGCATCGTTATCTATTCCCCCAGGCCGACCAGGAAGACTTCAATACCTTCGTACGCTCGCACCTCAAAGGCGCCAAGCTTCAAGAAAAACTGACCGATGAACGCCTCGAACGCCTCTACCTGAGTTACGGCCCTGGCAGCTACGACCTGCCGGATCAAGGCTTCATCGCCAAAGTCCACCCGCTGGATCTGTGGCTGATCGGCTACTTGCTGAATAACCCCGACGCCAAGTTCAGCCAGATCGTCAAAGCCAGCCAGTTCGAACGCCAGGAAGTCTACAGCTGGCTGTTCAAAAGCCGTCACAAGGGCGCCCGTGACAGCCGCATCCGCACCATGCTGGAGATCGAAGCGTTCCTCGACATTCACCAGCGCTGGCAGAAAGTCGGCTATCCGTTCGATCACCTGGTGCCATCGCTGGCCACCGCTATCGGCAGCTCGGGCGATCGCCCCGCTGCGTTGGCCGAGTTGATCGGCACCATTCTCAACGATGGTGTGCGGATGCCGACATTGCGGATCGACAGCCTGCACTTCGCGGCAGATACGCCCTATGAAACCCGCCTGATCAACAATTCGGAGGTCGGCAAACGAGTGATGCCTTCGGAAGTGGCCGCCGCGATGCGCGAAGCCCTCTCACAAGTGGTGGACGCCGGCACCGCCAAACGCCTGGCCGGCAGCTTTAAACTGGTCGATGGCAGCCCGTTGGCCATGGGGGGCAAGACCGGCACCGGCGACAACCGCATTGAAGCCATCGGTTCCGGCGGGCGGATTCTCAGCTCCAAATCGATCAACCGCACGGCAACTTTTGTGTTCTTTATCGGCGACAAGCATTTCGGCACCCTCACCGCCTATGTTCCCGGTCGCACGGCGGAGAATTTCAAATTCACCTCGGCGTTGCCCGCGCAAGTGCTCAAGGGCATGGCGCCGATCCTGTCGCCTTATCTGCAACCGGGCACCCACACGTTGTGCCATACCGGGACGGGATTGCCGGTCGTCACTCAAGCTACGGCCGCACTGGGCACATCCGCACGTTAAAGGGTGGTATTCCTGTATTTTTCGCTCTTTGTTTATCGTTGGATTGAGGCGTCTTTCGGGGCAATCCAACCCTGTATTTGAGCTTTTTTCGACCGCTGTACCTACCTAACCTGAAGAGCCTGATTACAGCTTTAGACGGTTAGCACATGACGAATTTATCAAGGATTGATCAAAGACGCCGCAACACCAAAAACCAGGACGGCATTAATGACACCTGGATCGCGCAGGCGCTGCCCGCCTGGATCACCGACATTTCCCCTGTCAACGCTCGCGCATTAAAGGCTGCCCAGCGCGACTTCGCTCCGTTCAAAACCCATGCCCGCTCAGCTCACCATCAGCTCAAAGAGGCGATATCCGAGCACTGGTCTACCCAGAACGCCGTGGACGCCCTGCTTGATAACCTGACCGATGTTTATGCGTTTGCCGAACCCCTGTTGAAAAAAACGCTCAGCGAGCACTACGGCGACATTGATGTCAGGAACACCTACCTGCGGCTTTACGCCGCCGTCGGCCGCCCATGGTGGGTGCACGATTTCAAGGGTGGCACGAAGGTCCGGACGGTCTCGTTACTGAACGCGGCCCTGCACAATTTCTCGGATGACGAAACATTTTCGGACTTTGCTTTTCTTGACGCGCCGGACCCGCGCGGACAGATGAAAACGCTGCACATCAACCACAGAATCACGGGAGCCGCGCTTACCGCCCAAGGGTTCAAGGCCATCTGCCGTGATCTGGACATCGGCGCCCGCTATCAACAGGCACTGCGTCAGGCCCTCGGATTCGGCAGCTCCCGGGTCGCCAACAACGTGCGCACGGCGGTCATTGCCAGCCAAAAAGCCGCGTTGAAAGCAGCGGCGCATTTGGCACTGCTGAACAAACACATTGATGCACACGCCCATCGACTCATCCTTGATCTGGTCCATGGCCGACAGGATTTGAGGCTGGACGGCAAGCACGTGAGCTACTACAACCTGGCCATGATGGAAACGGTGCTGGCGGGCATTCTGTTGATCACAACCGACCCGGGACCGGGTGGCTCTCCCGGTCGCCTGATCGCCTATGTGCCACACGACAACCAACACCCACTCAAGGAATACCCCTCGCCCGCCGAGTTCATGGCCGAACTGACCCGCCAGCTGCGGGAAGAAAAACCCGCCGACGGACAGTCATCGGGTGGGTTCGGTTATCAACAGTTCTTCAGCCAGTTCGTGCCCCACACGGAGCGAGGGCATTTCTTCGCCAGTCTCAATCAACGCTTGAGCACGGTGAAATGGCATCAACGAGATCGGCAGGCCGGCGGCCCCGTCTGGAGGGATACGCCGGTGGACAATCCCAACCTGAGTTTCAGCGTCCAGGCGATCACCGATGACTATCAAAACCGCTCGCCCGACCCGGCCCATGACGACCTTTGGCAATACCTGTTCCGGATCAGGCTCAACAAGATCGTCAACGATGCCCGCGACCTCGCGATCTCCACCCAGGATGCCGACCGCATGGCGCGTTGGGCCTGGTGGGATAACCTGGAGAAGATGCTCTCGGACATTTTCAATGTGGCCCTGTTCGTGGTCACGCCGTTCGTGCCGGTGCTCGGTGAGCTGATGCTGGCGTACACCGCTTACCAACTGACGGATGAAGTGTTCGAAGGCGTTGTGGACTGGGCTGAAGGCCAGACCACCGAAGCGGCCGGGCATGTATTGGGCATTGTCGAAAACCTGGTTCAGTTCGGTATCTTCGGCAGCGCCGCCGAGCTGGGCAACTCCCTCTCCTCACCGTTCATCAACGCGATGAAACCGGTGCAATTGCCTGACGGCAGCCAACGCCTGTGGCATCCCGATCTCACTCCCTATCAACAGCACGACCTGTCATTGCCCGCCGATTCGGCGCCGGATGCCTGGGGGCTGCACCGGCATCAAGGCAAATCCATTTTGCCTCACGAGGGCAAACTGCTGGAGATCGAGCGAGAACCCTCCGGCCGGTTGCGGGTGATTCATCCCCGGCAGCCGGACGTTTATCGGCCGCAGGTGACACACAATGGCCTGGGTGCCTTCGTGCATGAAGGCGAACAGCCCGGAGCCTGGAGTGAACGCCAACTGATGCGCCGGCTCGGGCATTCGGTCGAGCGCTTTAGCGACGGCGAACTGGAGCAGATCCGCGCCATCAGCGGCACCGATCACGATACGTTGCGGCGGATGTACGTCGAGTCTGACGCGCCACCGCCGCTGCTGGCCGATGCGCTGAAACGCTTCGAGGCGTATGAAGATATCGCCCGGCTGGAAGAACAGATTCGCAGTGGTCTGCCGCTGACGCCTGATCCGGCTTCGGCCTGGTTCGAGCAAACCGTGACGGAACTGCCCGGTTGGCCACACGACAAGGCCCTGCGCGTGCTTCATCAATCCAGTGCTTCGGCGCAAGATCGCCTCTATGGCAATCCTGAGGCCTTGCCATCGGACATCCTCAGCATCAGCCTGGCGGACGTCATGGCCGGGCAGTTGCCCGAACGCGTGGTGGCGTTTCTGGAGGAGCCCGAACTCGCCGTCATGCTCGGCCCCGACGTGCCACCGGCGCATCGGGCACAAGCCTTGCGCAATCAACTGGCCGACTTTGTCGAAGGCGACATGGACAGGTTGGCCAAACGGACGTATCGCGCCCGGGAAAAAACCCGCGATCCGCAAGTGAGGCTGCTCAGAGACGCGTTCCCCGAACTGCCGTCAAGCATCAGCCAAACACTGCTGGCCAACGCCACGGGTGCGGAACGCCTCGCGATGCTCAGCGAAAAACGCCTTCCGTTGCGTATAAAAAATCAGGCCCGTGAACTGAATTTCGAAGTGCGCGCGGTCCGGGCAACCGAGAGCCTTTATGGGCATTCGGGGTTAACCGCGGACACCGAGCGTCTGGTCCTGAATACGCTGAGACTGCACAGCGACGTATTCACCGACCTGCGTGTCGACATCCGCGACAGCTCCCCGCACGGTAGCTTGCGCTGCAGCGTTGGCGCGCAATCTGCTACCCGGGTCAGGACACTCGTCAGCAGCGGCGGACGCAACAAATACGAAGTGTTCGACGAGGACAATCGCCTTTACGGAGCCAGCAGCCTCTATGAGTCGTTGCTGCGTGCAATGCCGCAGGATCAGCGCAACGCCTTGGGTTTCCAGCTCGGCCAGGGCAAAGCGCTCAAACACTGGTTCAAGCAAATCCTCGTTGCCCCTGAAGTCCGCAGAACCGCGCTCGCCGAACTACCGATTCGCTCGCAGCGTGACCGGATCACCAGCCTGCTGTTACAGGGTGGGGGCCTGAGCAAGGACGGTTCCGCCTCACTGGATCGGCGGGTTCGCGACCTTTACCCGACCTTCAGCGCTGAGGAGGCCACGCGATTTGTCGAGGCCTTGACCGCGCATGGTGACCCCCTGACCGCCCTTTCGGCGCTTGAGGATGAACTCGACGACCTGCGCGTCACCCTCAATCAGTGGCGCTATCAGCAACCCGACGTCTGGGGGCCTGACCCTCAGGGTTTCCGCGACGGCGGCGGGCGCCACATCGCCGAACGGCTGATCGAGTGTTTCGAACGTCGAAGCCTGGTGTTCGACGAGCGCAGCCTGCATCCCCACAGCGGTTATCGTCTCGATTTATCGGTGGAGCTGAGCAGTGTCAATCTTGAGACCTGGTGGAAACAGAAGCCCGATCTCAAGCGGTTTCTCGACAAGGTCTCGGTCCTGAATCTGGACAACACGCGTTTCTCCAGCGAACCGGGCGGTCTGTTGAAGGACTTTGCGCACCTTGACGAATTAAGCGCCAGAGGCGGTCAACTGACTGAAATACCCCAGGGCATCACCACGATGCACGTTTTGTCGACCCTGCGCCTGAACAACAACCACATCCGCCTGACAGCGCAAAGCGTTGAACAACTCAGCCGCCTGACCTACCTGAAAACCCTCAGGCTGGATCACAACCCCTTGGGCGCGCTACCGGACATCGGACACATGCCCGGCCTGATGATCGTCAGCCTGCGTGACACCGGCATCGACACCTGGCCCCGAGGCACCTTCGGCAAACCTCGACCGCGCGGTTTTTTCCTCGACTTGCAGGACAACCCGCTGGCGCGTATTCCCGATGTGATCCCGGGCTCGAACGATGCCTTTGTGGTCGCACGCACCCGGCTTGACGCGCAAACGCTCAGTGACGTGAACCGGTTGGCCTACGAAAACCTCAGGAGGTCCGTGGGGCTCAGCCCCCGACATGCCTATCCACCTGCCACCGACAACGATCTGGCCTTCTGGCCTGTAACGGACGACAGCGAATGGTGGACGCCCTCCCCCGGGCTTGGCCGATACCGTGGCGAGGCCTGGGGTGATCTGGCCGATGAACCGGACTCGGCGGGATTCTTCACGGTGATTCGCGGCCTTACCCTGTCTGCTGATTATCGAGCGGGAGGCGAGTTTCGAGCCGATCTGGCCAAGCGTGTATGGCGGCTGATTGATGCCGCCGACATGGATGCCGAGCTCAGGAACAGGCTCTTCACCATGGCCAGCTCACCCGTTAACTGCGCCGATGCCGGCGCTCAGTTGTTCAACAACATGGGGCTGGAAGTGCTGGCCTCGGAAGTCAGATCATTGAGCACCTCGCCGCAGATGCTCGAACGTCAACTGGTGACCCTGGCCCGGAGCGCGGCACGTCTGGATCATGTGAACGAGATTGCCCGTGCGGACATGCAGGAACGAATTGACAGCGGTCTCACACCGGATGAAGTCGAGGTCTATCTCGCCTACCAGACTGGTCTGGCCCGACGGTTGGACCTGCCCTGGCAATCGCGAAGCATGCTTCACCGGCCGGTTGCTGGCGTGAGTGAGAGCATGATCGATCAAGCCTACGGCGCGGTGCTGTCACTGGGGTACGGTGACGGGCTGGTGAACCAGATACTGGAGCAACGCTTCTGGGTTGAATACCTGCGCACGACCCACCCGCGAGCATTTGAGGAAAACACCGAGCTGTACGCGGTGGTCAAGGCCGGGTTACTGGCGGATTTGCGGCAGACGCAAAGCGAACGGGCTCATACCCGGCACCGCACCGATGAATACAAAAACCAGCTCGAGGAAAAACTCAAAGAACTGGCCCGACAGCTTGCTGTTCCCGAGTCGGTTGTGTTCACCGGCAAGGAAATGACCGATGAGGTGTACAACCGATTGATCAACGACCTTTTCGAAGACGAAAAGGAACTGGCGCGACGCCTGACCCGAATAGCATTGAGAATGGCAGGTCATTGATAACGCCCTGAACGTTTCGACCATTGCCAGTTGCTGTACCTGGAGGCAAACAGTCAGCCGGTAAGTCAAGACGCAGAACCTGTGGGAGCGTGGCTTGCCCGCGAAGAACGATGACGCGTAGTACCTGAAAAACCGCGGTGCATTCTTCGCGGGCAAGCCACGCTCCCACAGGATTTTCGTCGCTCAAATGTCTTAACTTACCGGCATTAGCCCAAGGCCTTTCATATTTCCGAATCCCAGATCACGACGATGTTCCCGGTATAGTGGGCGGCGACGCCAGGTTGCAGCATGTAATCCATGTATTCGCTCGCGACTTCAAAGTGCAGGATGCCCGGCCGATTGTTCACATAATTCAGGGCCTGGTATTTTTGCTGCTCCTCCTGACCCACACGTATCAGACGACGGCGCTTGACCGGTACGCCAGCGAGATCGGTCAAGCCATCGGGCAGGGTGACGCTGAGTTCCACCAGGACGGCACGCTGCGAAACGGGGTCGCGAATCATGCAGTCGTACAGCCCGGGGATTTCGCAGCCGATTTGCATCTTGAACCGTGATGACGCCGAGATATTGAAGACCTGATCGCGGTACAGGCGCACCGGCTTTCGTCCATGTTGCAACCAGTTTTGCCACCCGCCAGCCGGCTCCAGCACGACTTTGTTACCACCCGGTGGAATATCGACCTTGAGTGTATGTTCAACGTTGAGGGTAAAACTCAATGTCAGGGTAGAGTCGTTGGGGTGCATGACATCACCCATGTCGAAATCCATGCCGGGGCCGACGTAGTAAGTCAGATTGCCGGTGAAAATTCCGGAGGACATGTGCAGCGGATCGGGGGTGCGCAATTCATAGCCAATCTGCATCTGGTCATAAGTAAGGCCCGGAATTCGATAATTAGCCGTCATTGCACATTCGCTGGCAGTGGGCGTCATCCAGAAAAAGGTTCTGCTGTTCGGTTGCGTATACATGCCTCCCGTAGGCTGACAAGGCGCGGGCGGAGCCCAGGTCCAGTCCCCCCACAGACGGGTATGCCAGCCTTGCAAGTTGGTGGGTTCGCCTTCGCCGACCAGGTTTTGCGCCGTATCGGGAAGAATGTAACGGCCACCGATAGAAACAATACGAACCTCGACCTCCGATGTCTCCGCACGACCATCGACCTTGCTGATCGTGAGCCGTCGCCAATCGGCCGGTACTTTGAACATTGCCCCTTTGCGGCGATCGGCATGCCCAGCCAGGATGGGGGCGATGGACTGAAACTCGATGGGGACAAGCAATGAGAACAACCCCTGCTCCTTGCAGAATTCAGGTTGACGTGCGCAATGTCCGCTCACCGGGGTGTCATTGGTGAACTTGTTTTCATGGGGTTTGGACGGATCCGGCCTGAACGATGCTCTGATGTCCATGGTCGCGCCGATCGCCGATTCAACGGTTAATGCACACAACAACACCCACCCCGCGCTGCCATGGAGGAGGGTTTTGCAAAACTTCATTGATTTCATCTCGCTCATGACTCCCTGTCATGGGATGGAGGACGTTTTTTTAACGGGCTCAGGGCGCCACGGCACTGAACACCAACAGCACGTTGCCGTAGTAACTGCCCGGTTTATAACCTCCAGTGGGGATTGTCGGCTCGATGTCCAACCGCACCCGACTGCCCGCCATGGCCTCCTGTGCCGAGACCACTTGCCGGGGCTGAGCGTCGTGACTCAGCGCCTGACCGTTGAAGCTGACGCGCAGGTATATATTCTCGGCATCGTTGCCGTTGGATAGATAAGGTTCGCTCTCCAGCCGCGCTTCAATTGCGCTGGTGTCGTGCTTGACGTCGAAATACTTGCGCAAACCGCCCAAGGTTGAAGTATGAGGATTCCACGGCAATCTCTGCTCGCGATGAATCCAGTCCGTTTCCGCCGGTATCACGTAAAACGCCAAGGTGGGGATGTTCACCGAAATTTCGAACTCATGTTCTTCCCGCGCCGCGAACACCTGGGAGCTCATCAGCGTCGCGGCACTCAACGATGCCGCGAAGGCCCATTGCTTGATCATGTCTGGTACCTGTTCATCAAAGAAAACCGCAGCAACACGGGTCGGTGCTACCGGCTGGCAATGCGCATGGTCTTTTTGGCCTGGCCTTCAATCAGCTGGAAACGGTACTCACGACCGGGTTTTTTCTCGAACTGAAAACTCTTTCCCGCGAGGATGTGGTGCTTGGTGGTCGGCTCGCATTCGGTCTCGACCTTCAGCGAGCAGTTCTTGAACTCGTCGACTATCACCACGGTGTTGCCGTTGTTGCGAATGCTGTAAGTGCCCGGACCATCATCGATCACGCTGTCGTAACGGGTGTTTTTCGGCCGCACGAAGAACACCGTGCCAAAACCGGCCATCACGTTGACCCCCGCCGACAGGTTCTTTTTGTAGGTGTCGCGATCCTCCTCGGAAACGGCGAATTCATCCTCCTTTTCCGGCACCACGGGTACGAAGCGCACACGAAAATATCGCTCGGTTTCACGCTCGCCCATGTACAGCAGACGCGAACCCTGCATGCCATTGACGGGCACGATCAGCCGCGCGGGGCTGGCCATCAATCCATCGCGGGCGCTGGCATCGGCCTGGCTCTTGACCGGCACTTCACGGGGCGTGCCATCGGCGTCGTAGATGATTTCCAGAATGTTGACCTTGACGAAAGCCGTGCTGTCGCCACCATTGAACACCCGTTTCAAATAGGTACTTTTATCGCCATCCAGATAGTCGTAGACCGTCCCGACGTTGATGTTGGGCGCCGCCTGAACGGCCAGGGAAAACCCGCCCAGACTTACCAGCGCAAATAGACGCTTCATAACCTTGTACCTCATGACATTGAATACAACGCTGGCTCGACCGCTCGATGCACAGCCCATCAGACTTCCGAATCCCAGATCACCGTGACAGTCCCGGAATAGGTGGCCGCACGGCCGCTTTGCAGCATTGAGTTCACGTAGAAGGAATCGATTTCGAAGTGCAAAACGCCGGGTGCCCGATCGACATAGAACGCAGGTTGAAACTGTTCGGCCCTACTCGGACCAGGATAAAAACGCTTGCGCTTGACCGGTTCCCCAGCAAGGTCCGTCAGACCATTGGGCAAGCTGATTGATATCTGCACCTCCGCGGTACGCCCTGAAACCAGGTCGACAATCATGCAATTGTTAGTTCCGGTGATGAAGCAGCTCAGTTCCATCTTGAACCGCGACGATGCGGAGATATTGAAGGTCTGGTCACGGAACAGCCGCACCGGTTTACGCCCGTTTTGCAGCCAGTTTTGCCAGCCACCCTCCGGTACCAGTTCGACCTTGTTGCCGCCGGGAGGAATGTCGACTTTGAGGGTGTGCTGTACGTCGAGACTGAAGTTCAATGTCAACGCCGAACTGCTCGGCAGCATGACGTCACCCATATCAAAATCGCCGCCCGGGCCGACGGTGTAGGTCAGTGCCCCAACGTACTGTCCTGTTTTCATTCCCAAGGGGTTAGGGGTTTCAAGCTCATAGGCAAAGTCCAGATTATCGAAGCGCAGCCACGGCACATCGAACTTTGCCTGTTTTGCGCATTCGCCCTGTGAGGGTGTTTTCCAGAAGAACTTGTAGGTTGTGTTTGTGAATGCGCCTACCCCACTGTAGAAGCATGGCGCGGGCGCGTTAACCCAGCTCGTCCCCCATAAAAGATTGTGGGCAATCCGGTAGTCATCAGCCCCCACCACCAGCTGCATTACGTCCTGAGTCACGTACTTGGACCCGATGCCGACAATCCGCACCTTCACCGTCTGCGGTTCCCGGGTACTTTCGTGATAAATCGTGAGTTCCCGCCATTGCGCGGGCACTTTCAACATAGCCCCGCTACGTGGGGAAGTATGATTAGCGGGAATCGCCGTGCTGGAATTGAACGCGATCGGTACTTGCAGGCTGAACATCTGGTTATCGGAGCATTCCCCCGGGTAAGTCGCACAGTAACCACTAGGTGGGGTTGTGTTTTCAAACCTGTTTTGATGCGGTTTCGAAGGGTCCGGCTTGAACGTCGCCGTGATGAGCACCTCCTCCGCTTCGGCCGAATGTTGGAAACAGCCGATCAAAAAACTGACGATCGAAAGCGCAAGAAACTTGCCATACCGCCTTGAATGAGCCATGAATTTATAGTCCGAAAGTTAATGTCTGTAAGCGGCATCAGCCCGCTGTTTCAGGCGCAAACGTTGCGTCCGCCAAGGTGTCCGGGCTGCAGCGCAGGTCACCGATCATCAGCACGTCGTTTTCACTGCGGTACTTGCCGGTATCGAGTCGGAACTGGCACAGCAACTGATCGGCGTAACGCACTTGCAGGGTCGGCGAGCCGGCGTTCATTTCCATGGAGAAGAACCCGTCCACTTCACTCACCCCGCGGCTGGCGTGGTTGATCACGTGATGGCCCTTGAGGGGACGGCCTTGTGGGTCGAGCAAACGACCGAGCACGGTCAGGGTTTTCATCACGCGCACCTTGCGGTACTCCACCCCGCCCTTGTTCAGGTGATAACGGGTGCGCGCCGGCTCGATGGTCGCCGCCGGAACGTGATTGCCTTCGAAGTCGAAACTCACTGAACTGTTCTTGTAAGCGGTGATGGGGATGAAATTGCGCCCCGGTCGCAAGGCGGCGCTGCCGCCGCTGAGGTCGTCGGCGCGTAAGGCGATGCCGTCGATATCGGACTCGACATCGACAATCATCCCGGCGCCCCGCCCCTGAGGCTGGCTGGTCATCACCATCTGCCGGGCGCCGATGGCAACCGTGCTGTCCAGGTTCAGGCCACCGGTAAAGTTGCCGTTGTAGGACGAACGCTGCACAAACCCGTCGCCCCGGATCGTATCGGTACTAAAGTTCGCCAGGCTCGACACGCCGACGCCATAGGTGTCGGTGAGTGCCGTCACCGAAACGCTCTGCAACACGTGGTCCTGCAGGTCTTTGCGGTAACCCAGGGAGGCGTTGTTGTCACGGCTTCCGTCGCGCGCCGTGCGCGAACCGATGCTGCCGGATATTTGTTGTCCCGGTGCCCCCAGCGCGACGTTGACGCTCAGGTCGACGCCGCGATTACGATCATTGCCGCTGCTGTAGCTACCGGGACGATCGAACAGCGACAGGCGCCAACTGGCATCGCTGCCAAACAGCTCGCCGCGCTGCGTCCATCCCAGGTCCACGCCAACGCCTTCGACATTGCCTTCGCTGTGGGACACCCGCGCGTTGACCGAGCTTTTGCGACTGATGCGGTGGCTCAGCGCCAGGGATGAATTGCTGGTCTGGCCGGTGAACACATTTTGTTGGCGCACCCGGGTGCCGTCGGGCAGGGTGTCATAGGTGTAAGTGGTGTCGAGCCAGCTGCGGTTATGGCTGACCACCAGGCTGCCAGAGCCATAGTTGTACAAGCCTTGCAGATCGACCCCGGTGCCGTGGTCTTCGGTCTGATACACATTGGCATAAACGCTGAGGCTGTTGGCCAGGGTCCAGTCGATGGAGCTGCCGTATTGCAGTTTTTCGCGTACCTGACGCAACGAAAGTCCGAGAATGGCTCTGGGGTGCAGCAGGTAGTTGATCGACGCGCCCGCCGTGGCATCACCACTGGTCTGTTGATCCCAGTTGCTGAACAGTTTGCGTTCCTGCCCGGCAAACAGGTTGTAGCGCCAACGCTCATCGAAGTTGCGCCAGTTGTTCGGCTTGTACACCAGCTCCTGGGTCGTCGAAGTGATTTGACCGTCTTCGATCAGGCGTACTTCCACTTCGTAAATGCCACCGGGCAACGGCCGGGTGTCGAGGGTTTGCAAGCCGGCCGGCACCGATTGGGTATTGATCAGCAAACCGTCGCGGAAAATTTCCACCGAGGCCTGCCGGTTGGCAGTGACATAGATCGGATAGACGCTCGGTTTCGGGGTGTCGATCGCCAGGCTGTCGGAACTGCCGAACATCATGCCCATCGCAGTATCGGGACTGGTGCCGAAAGTGCGCGGCTGCCGGGTCAGGCCTTCGGAATTGGGGGTAAAGAAGCCCAGGCGAAAGAAGCTGCCTTGCAATTCACGCTGGGTATGGAGTTCATGTATGGCGTGATAAAGCTTGTCATCGGGCCCACCGAGACGGGCCAGCTGCATGTTGAATGTCTGGCTCCAATTGCCCAGGCTGCCACTGGCCTCCAGGCCAAAACGGCCGCCCAGATCCTGTTCCTGCCCACCATTGAGGTTGAGCTGATTGCGCACGATCAGACCACTGCTGCCACCCTCGGGCTGGTCGTAGTAACGCTTGGCTTCGGTGTCGCGTTCGGCGTTTTCAGTACCGATGGACACCAATGAATTTTGCAGGTTGTAGTGGATCGCCTGCAGTTGTTCCGGACACGCACCCGTGCAGGCGCCAAGGGCCACGCCCGACTTCAGGTAAGTTGCCCAGGCATCACGTTCGACGGCACCAATGTTACTGTCACTGGTGTCGGTGAATTCAAGTAAGGTAATGCGATCATCGCGAGACAATATAATCATCGCCTCGCCCAGTGGCTGTTGATCAAGTTCAACCCGAACCGCTAACGGAACATCAAAGAAGTGTTCTTCGAAGTCCGCCGGCAAACCTTTGGCCTGAGACAACAAACTTCTCGGCGTATTAGCAACAGTGGCGGGCGCTGCAAATGCACTACTACAAAGCAGCAACGCAAGCGCAGCCGCGATGGGCGTCATCGGGAACATGAACACGTACTCTAATTACCAATAGATTAAAGCCCGGCCGGTAAAAAATATTTACCGACCGGTTGCGTTACTTGGACAAGTAAGCGTTTGCTGTCACGTCAGACACTCATGGAGTGATGATAGGAAGAACGGCATCGAAACTCATGGCAACAGTGCCGGTGTAGTCCGCAGCAGGATGGTCGGTACCCACCGCGCTGATGTTGAGCGCCGCGCGATAGTTCGCATCGGACTCTTGTTCACCGACGACCAACTGCGGCGTAGTGGTGAGCGTAACGCCATTGAACGCAACGGTAAGAGGAATCGTGTTGGCGCCGCCGTAGAGCATTGGCGTACTTTCCACGCTGGCGTGAACCGAACCATTATTGTTGCGTACATCGAAGTAGCCGACCAAAGGCGTCAGGGTATTGGAGCCTGTGCGCGGGCTCATGTCCTGATCCTTGTTGACCAGATCCGGATCGACAGGCGTCACGTAGAAACCGTTTTCCGGAACGGTGGCGATCAGACTGATGGAGTGTCGCGCTTCCCCGGCGGCAAAAGCCATGGAGGAACTCAGCGCCAGAATGGCCAGTGGAGCAGTCATCGCAATTTTCTTGAACATCATCTAATACCTGTCTTTTTATCTAAGAATTGGCTCATTGAAGTCAGAAGACCTGTGATCGGCCACATAACCGCCAGAGGTTTTGTTGAACTTTCAATGCCGGAAGATCATCAAGCAATCTCTCCTGAAAGTAAGCAGGCAACTTCTGATGAGCGTGTAGCCAAATGGAGATGGCTGCAGCGTGAAAAAACCCGACATATTGAAATAATCAAACAGTGACTGTAAGAGACGGACTACAAATCATGCAAAACACGACCTGCTTTACTTGTCCAACACCGTGCAACTTCCGTAAGACAAGTACCACACTCCCTGAAATTAAAGGTTAATGTCCACGTATTAGAGAGTTAACACTAATTCTCTGTAATTAACAGGCGCGAGAATATGAATTCCTTTGTGTTTTTTCCTCGTCGGATTGTTTTCTCGTCCCGGGCACAGAGGCGCCGTTGGTCTGAAGCGCTTGCTCCGGCCTTAAGATATATCTTACGTTGTATCTAAACACGACGAGAGCAAGCAAAAATGAGAGACCATCATTCCCCCCACCGCGAACACGGCGAAGGCCGCGACGGCTTCGAGAAACGCCCCGGCCCTGGCCGCGAACGTGGTGGGCGCGGCCCACGGGTATTCGCCCCCGGCGACCTGAAATTGCTGCTGCTGGCACTGATCGCCGAGCAGCCGTGCCATGGCTATGACCTTATCCGCCAGATCGAAAGCATGTTCGACGGCGCTTACAGCCCCAGCCCCGGTGTGATCTACCCGACCCTGACCTTCCTTGAAGAAAGCGAAATGATCCTGGGCGATGCCGAAGGCGGAAAAAAACGCTACAGCATCACCGACGCCGGACGTCTGTCTTTAAGTGAACAAGCGATTGCCCTGGACGGCGTGCGCATGCGCATCGAGGTCAGCAAGCGCTCATTGCGCGGCCATGACCGCCCGGCCGAAATTCACGAAGCGGTGCACAACCTGCGCCATGCCTTGCAAATGCACCATGGTCGCTGGAGCCCGGAAGAAATCCTGCGGGTGCGCGACCTGCTCAACAACACTGCCAAGGCCATCGTCGATGGCCCCGCTGTTCAACCTGTTCAGGAGAAAGCCGAATGACTGACGTGATCCTGCAATCGCCCTCCATTCACCGCGTCATGCATGAGCTCAAACGCCGTCGCCTGGAAGTCCTACGGGTGGTCGACCTGACCCCGCGTATGCGCAGGGTTACGCTGGGTGGTCCTGATCTGGCAGGCTTCGTCAGCCTCGGAACGGACGATCATGTAAAACTGCTGTTCCCACAAAACGCGGCAGAACAGGCGGCGCTGGAAAACCTGGTCCTCGGTGCTGGCAAAGACAACGGGCCGATGCCCGCGATGCGCGACTACACGCCGCGCCGCTACGATCTGCACACCCTTGAGCTGGACATCGACTTCGTGCTGCACGGCGATGGCCCTGCCTCGACCTGGGCCGAGCAGGCCAAACCGGGCCAGTTCCTGCACATTGGCGGGCCACGGGGCTCGATGATCGTACCGGACATCTTCGACAGCTATTTGCTGATCGGCGACGAAACCGCCCTGCCCGCCATCGCCCGCCGGCTCGAAGGCCTGACTGCCAACCGGCGTGCGCTGGTGATCGTGGAAGTGGAAAACGGCGCCGAACAACAACGCCTGGAAAGCGCAGCCCAGGTCGATGTGATCTGGGTGCTGCGTGAGGGAGGCAAAAACAACCTGCTGACCACCGTGCAACAGATCAAGGTGCCCGATGGCAATCTGTATGCGTGGGTGGCGACCGAATCGAAGCTGTCGCGTCAGATCCGCCGGGTATTGCTCGATGAGCATGGCCTGGACGAGCAATTCGTCAAAGCGGTCGGCTACTGGCGGCTGGATGACAGCGACGAAGAATAAATCGTAAAAGATCGCAGCCTTCGGCAGCTCCTACAGGATTTGTGTTCGCCCGACGATTTACGGGGGTGCACGATTCATATGTAGGAGCTGCCGAAGGCTGCGATCTTTTGATCTTTATCCAACGAACTCCAACTAACGATGAAGACGACGATCCAGTCCAACCACCAACAACGCAATCAGCACAAACCCCGCCAACAATCCCCCTGCATTCACAAACACCTGTGGATAACCCAGCTTGTCCACATCAATGAACGGATACGGATAAACCGCCAGCAGATGCCCGCGCCATAACGCATAGCCGAAGTACACCAGCGGATAGATCACCCACACCGCAATGTGCCGCAGGCGCAACGTACCTTTGGGCACACAGCACCACCAATAAACCAGAAACAGCAGCGGCATGACGTCATGCATCAGCTCGTCGGCCAGCCATTGCCAGCCTTCGGGATGCCATAAATGGCGCAACAACAGGCTGTACGCCACACCCACCACGGCGATGCTCACCGCAATCCCACTGCACACCCATGGCTGCAGAAACCAGCGGCGCGCAGCGGATTCGCGGGACGTCAGTTCACAGGTCAGCACCACCGCCACCAGCGTGTTGGTCAGCACGGTGAAGAAACTGAAAAAACTCACCAGCCCACCCAGCAGACTGGCCGCAACACTCCAGCGTAAGTAAAGAATCAGGTACAGCTGAATGGTTAAGCCCGCCCAGCCCAGAATCGCCGCCACGGCAACACAACGACGCCTCGTGGCAGCACCTGGCGTCGAGGGTATGACCATGCTCAGACCGGTCGCTTGGTGCGCATCAGCTTCACGTACAGGCGTTCGACCTTCTCCCGCGCCCATGGGGTTTTGCGCAGGAATGTAAGGCTCGACTTGATGCTCGGGTCACTCTTGAAGCAGCGAATATCGATACGCTCGGCCAGCCCCGACCATTCGTAGTGTTCAACCAGGGCGTTGAGGATCTGTTCCAGCGTCACGCCGTGCAGGGGGTTGGTGTTCTGTTCGGTCATGCCGGGCCTTCGAGCGATGAAAGGATGGGAAGCCGCGCACCTTAGCGGAGGCTTTCGCCCGGTGGAAGGGCTCCGGACAGAGGCATTCGTCAGATGCTGAATTAACTGTAGGCGAGTTGGCCATCATCTGAGGGGCAAACGTCAGGAGATACTGCCAGAACTCAGTAATAACGACGCGGGTCCGAATCGATCAGACTGGCCAGCTTGGTCAGGGCAAACCTCAATTCGTCCTGGCTGGTTGGCGACATCAACACCAATCGCACGCAGCGGGTAATGCCGCTACGTTCGGCCTGGAACTGGGTGCCACTGAGGACCAGCACACCGTTGGCACGGGCCAGCATGGTGAATTCGTCACTGGTCCAGGGTTCGGGCAACGTCAACCAGACGTGGTAGGAATACGGCTGGGTCTTGAGCTCGAAATTGGCGAAAATTTCCTGAGCAATCGCCTGCCGCCCGGCGGCTTCGTTGCGCTGAATACGGATCAGCTTTTTATCCAACCCCTGCGTGATCACATTACTGGCCAACTGAGCGGTCAATGGCGACGGCATCCAGACGCTGCTGCGTACCATGGAGGTCAGGCGTGACAGCAGTTTCGGCGGGCTATAGAGATAGCCAATCCGCAAGGCCGGCATGACCGACTTCGACAGACTGGTCAGGTACACCGAACGATCCGGAGCAAACGCCGACAGCGGTTTGATCGACGGGTCTGTGGCCAGAAAACCGTAGATGTCATCGTCCAGAATGATGAAGTCGAACTCCTCGGCCAACGCCGCGATCTGCGCCCGACGTTTTTGCGACATGATTGCGGCCGTCGGGTTCTGACAGGTCGCCACGCAGACCAGCATCGCCGGTTTCTCACGCTGGCACAGTTCGCGTAACGCTTCGGGAATGATCCCTTCATCGTCCATTGGCACGCCACGCAGACGTCGTTCCAGCCCATGGGCAAGGGAAATGATGCCGGGGTAGCACAGCGCCTCGCAGAGCACCAGATCACCGGCGTTGGTCAGCGCACTCATCGCGACCATCAAACCATGCTGTGCGCCGGCGGTGATCACCACTTGCTGCCATTGCGCATCGGGCAACGAATGGCGCAGCCATTGCGCGCCCGCCTCGCGATGAGCCGGATGACCGCCATCGGGTGCGTAATCGAGGGCATGGGCAAAATCCGTGCTTTTGGCCATGTCCACCAATGCTCCGCGCAACCAGTATTCCAGGGTTTCGCTGTAAGGCTTGATGATCGAAAGATCCAGTAATTCAGACTGCCCAAGATTCAGCGAGACGGCACTGTTGCTGGCCGGCAATTCCAACTGCTTCTGGTTGAGTACATAAGTGCCACGCCCCACTTCCCCCTGCACCAGACGCCGCCGATGGGCTTCGCTATAGGCACGGCTGATGGTACCGGGCGTGACATTCAGCGTGGTGGCCAGCTCCCGCAGAGTCGGCAGACGATCACCTTCGTTCAGCACGCCGTTGCTGATATCGCGCGCCAACGCGTCGGCAATCGACAAATACATCGGCTGGCTGAACTCGCTTAGCTGAGGAACCCACATGAATGATCACTACCCATCGTAGAAATGATGAATATCCGAGCATATCACATGGTGGTTAGGCAACTGATAAATGGACTCAATCAATAAATTGAGTCGATTGATTCGGCGATTTAATCGAAAATCATCTTTCATGAAAAATATTTTTCAACAACAATATTTATTTATAAATCAAATACTTATTTGGAAAAAAATCTGACAAATATCCCTTGATAGCAAAAAAACATCTCGCAACAATCTCCTCACATATTGAACCAACTCAATTCATTCAAATACACTCATCTCGAATCGAATCAATCGACTCAATCTCAATTCTGAATCACCGCGTGCCCGCCACGCCAAGTCGAGACATCATGGACACACTCAGAAAGGATCTATCCCTGTCAGCGGTCATTGCAGGCTTCATCGCCGTGATCATTTCCTATGCCGGCCCGCTGATCATCGTGTTTCAGGCGGCCCGGGAGGCACACCTGCCCAATGATCAAGTGTCGTCCTGGATCTGGGCGATTTCCATCGGCAGCGGCATTACCGGTCTGTTATTGAGCTGGCGTTTGCGGGTTCCGGTGATTACGGCTTGGTCGACACCAGGCGCGGCGTTGCTGGTGTCGATGCTGCCCACGGTCTCCCTGCCCGAGGCCATCGGCGCCTATGTGGTGGCTTCGGTGATTATCGCGGTGGTCGGCCTGTCCGGTGCGTTCGACAAACTGATGAGTCGCCTGCCAAAAGCCATCGCCGCCGCCATGCTCGCCGGCATCCTGTTTCTTTTCGGCGCCGAACTCTTCACCTCGATCAAGCTGCAGCCGAGCCTGGTGCTGTCAATGATCGCGGCGTACCTGATCTTCAAACGCTTTTCACCGCGCTACGCCATCCTGTCGGTATTGATTGTCGGCTGCGCCGTGGCCGCCTCGTTCGGTGAACTCAACACAGGTTCGATCACCATCGATGTCGCCCACCCGATCTTTATCGCCCCGCAGTGGAGCTGGCACGCGATCATCAATATCGGCCTGCCGCTGGCCCTCGTCACCCTTACCGGGCAGTACGTGCCGGGCATGGCGGTGTTGCGCACCTCGGGCTACAACACCCCCGCGCGCTCGATCATTTCGGTCACGGCCATCGGTTCAGTTTTGATGGCGCCCTTCGGCTCCCATGGCTTTAACCTTGCGGCCATCACCGCCGCTATCTGCACCGGCCGCGAAGCCCATGAAGATCGCGACAAGCGTTACATCGCCGGGATCGCCTGCGGAGTGTTCTACATTCTGATGGGCACCTTCGGCGCGACCCTGGCTTCGGTGTTTTCTGCCTTGCCCAAAGAGCTGATCGCCTCGCTCGCCGGCCTGGCCCTGTTCGGGGCGATCAGCGCCGGGCTGACCGGCGCCATGGCTGACGAGAAACAACGTGAAGCGGCGCTGATCACCTTCCTGGTCACCGCCTCGGGCATGAGTTTCCTGGGGCTGGCCGCTGCATTCTGGGGGCTGATCTTCGGGCTCGTGGCACATTTCGTACTGACCTACACCCGAGAAAGCAAAGCCAGCACCGTCGCCGAGGGCAGCCGACCATGACCGCTCGTCACGACTTCACGGGCAGGGCCTGAAAGACACGTCCATTTTTCTTTCCGACACCAGCAAAAGCCAGTCAAGGGTATTGCCACATCACGCGCCAGCCCCCTTGGCCGAAGCACTTATTGAAAGGAAGACTCCATGAGCCTGCAGAATTTAGACCCTACCCTCGCGCGCCTGATCGGCCGCGAACGCAACCGTCAGGAAACCCACCTGGAGCTGATCGCCTCGGAAAACTACGTCAGCGAAGAAGTGCTGGAAGCCCAAGGTTCGGTGCTGACCAATAAGTACGCCGAAGGCTACCCGGGCAAGCGCTATTACGGCGGCTGCAAGGTGGTCGACGAGATCGAAAGCCTCGCCATCGAACGTGCCTGCAAACTGTTTGGTAGCGAATATGCCAACGTCCAGCCGCACTCCGGTTCCCAGGCCAATCAGGCCGTGTTTCTCGCTGTGCTCAACCCTGGCGACACGATTCTGGGAATGTCCCTGGCCGATGGCGGCCACTTGACCCATGGCGCCTCGGTAAACTTCTCCGGCAAGTTCTACACCGCGTACTCTTACGGCCTGGAAAAACACAGCGAAACCCTCGACTACGCCGAGATGGAAGCCCTGGCCCGGGAACACCGGCCGAAAATGATCATTGCCGGTGCCTCGGCGTATTCCAGGACCATCGACTTCCAGCGTTTTCGCAAAATATGCGATGAAATCGGGGCATACCTGATGGTCGACATGGCGCACTACGCCGGACTCATCGCAGCCGGCCTGTACCCCTCGCCGGTCGGCATTGCCGACTTCGTCACCTCGACCACTCATAAAACGCTGCGCGGCCCACGGGGCGGTCTGATTCTGGCTAAACGCGAACATGCGGCGTTGCTCGACAAGACGATATTCCCGGTCTATCAGGGTGGACCTCTGATGCACGTCATCGCCGCCAAGGCCGTAGCGTTCAACGAAGCCCTCGGTAATGAGTTCAAGCACTATCAGCAACGCGTCATCGACAACGCCAGGACCATGGCGAACATACTTACTCGACGGGGCGTGCGGGTGGTGTCAGGTGACACCGATTGCCACATGTTCCTGCTCGATCTGCGCACGAAGAACATCACCGGAAAAGATGCCGAGGCGTTGCTCGAGAGCGCCCATATCACCTTGAACAAGAACGCGATCCCCGACGATCCGCAAAAACCTGCGATCACCAGCGGCATTCGCATTGGCACACCCGCCCTGACCACGCGGGGCTTTGGCGAAGCCGAGTGTGCCGAAGTGGCCAACCTGATTGCCGACCTGCTTGAGCAACCGACCAATGCGGCGCTGCTGGACAATGTCCGTCGACGGGTGATGCATTTGTGTGAGTGTTTCCCGGTCTATCTGTTGAATTAACGGCACTGAAACATAAGGGGGCGGACGCTTGAGTCCGCTTTTTTTTTTTGGCACCACCTGGCACTGCGGCGACCGGTCGCAACCGACTGTTACGAAATCCGAAATGATCCATGTCAGTAAAAGCCCTTTCTCTATGTGTAACAGAACATTATCCTTATGCCCGTCCAGCTGAAACGCTTCTCCCCTGCTGCATTCCCGCTGCGTTCAGTTCACCCCCTTAGAAAAAAACCAAGAATTCCTTCTCTATGCCTGATTTTCAAACTCCGCGAGACAGCGCTGTCTTACTCTCTGTGTCCAATCGAAAAGCCCTCATCCTGATGGGCGGATTCACCGCGTTGGGTCTCGCCACCTGCATCCAGGCTGCGCCGGCCTTCGATAGCGACTCACCGTGGATGCTCGGTGACTGGAACGGCACTCGTGCCGAACTTTCGGAAAAGGGCTACGACTTCAAGGTCGATTACACCGGTGAAATGGGCAGCAACCTGCACGGCGGTTATGACCATGACCGCACCGCTCGCTACAGCGACCAGTTCGGCTTTGGCACTCATCTGGACTTGCAGAAAATTCTCGGCTGGGACGACGCTGAATTTCAGCTGACCATCACCGAGCGCAACGGCAACAACATCAGCAACGACCGGATCAACGATCCGCGGGTCGGCGGTTTCACCTCGGCTCAGGAAGTCTGGGGCCGCGGCCAGACCTGGCGCCTGACACAGATGTGGTATCAGCAGAAGTTCTTCGATCAGAAGCTCGACATCAAGGTCGGTCGCTTCGGCGAGGGCGAAGACTTCAACAGCTTCCCCTGCGACTTCCAGAACCTGGCGTTCTGCGGCTCCCAGGTCGGCAACTGGGTGGGCGACATCTGGTACAACTGGCCGGTCAGCCAGTGGGCGATGCGCGTCAAATATCACCTGACGCCGGAGTTGTACGCGCAAGTCGGGGCTTACGAGCAAAACCCGTCCAACCTTGATCGCGATAATGGTTTCAAGCTCAGCGGCAGCGGCACACAGGGCGCGATCCTGCCGGTGGAACTGGTCTGGACCCCGAAATTCAATGGCCTGCCGGGTGAATACCGTGCCGGTTATTACTACAGCAATGCCAAGGCCACCGATGTCTACAAGGACAGCAACGGCCAGCCGGCAGCCCTGAGTGGCGAGGCTTATCGCAGCGCATCGAGCAAGCACGGTGTGTGGCTGGGCGTGCAGCAGCAGCTTACCAGCCGCGCCAGTGACCACTCTCGGGGCCTGAGCGTATTTGCCAATGGCACGATGCACGACAAGAAGACCAATGCCATCGACAACTACGTCCAGGCCGGCGTCGTCTACAAAGGCTTGTTCGATGCCCGCGCCAGGGACGACATTGGTTTTGCCCTGGCCCGTGTCCATGTCAACCCGGCCTACCGCAAGAACGCCGAGGCCACCAATCAGGCCCGCGCCGTCTTCGACTATGACGACCCGTCGTTCCTGCCGCCGCAAGACACCGAATACAGCGCCGAACTCTATTACGGCGTGCACGTCACGAACTGGCTGACCGTGCGCCCGAACCTGCAATACATCCGCCACCCCGGTGGCGTTGACAAGGTCGATGACGCGCTGATTGGCGGGATCAAGATCCAGTCATCGTTCTAACTAACGGCACAAAACCTGTGGGAGCGAGCCTGCTCGCGATGGCGGTGTGTCAGTCGACATCAATGCCGAATGTTAAGCCGCCATCGCGAGCAGGCTCGCTCCCACAAGGACCGCATCAACCGAACACTTTATTTCTATGAACCCTGCCCACGCCAGATCGTCATCTACAGTGAACTTGCGCGGGCTTACTTAAAACGTCACGGAGAACCACACTATGAGCGCTGATGGTGCTTTCAGTCGAAGCCGTCTGCTGCCGAGCCTGCTCGGTATCGTGCTTCTACTAATGGGCCTGGCCTTGCTGGCCGGGGGGATCAAGCTGAGCATGCTCGGCGGCTCGCTGTATTACCTGCTGGCCGGTATCGGCCTGATGCTGACCGGTGGGCTGCTGCTTGCCGACCGTTATGCAGCGCTGAGCCTGTACGCGATAGTGCTGTTCGCCAGTACGGTCTGGGCACTGTGGGAAGTCGGCCTGGACTGGTGGCAACTGGTGCCACGTCTGGCGCTGCTCTTTGCCCTCGGTATCGTCATGCTGCTGCCATGGTTCCGTCGCCCGTTGCGTACCGGCGAGTTCAACCCGGTCGGCACCGGCGTGCTGAGCGCTGCCGTGGTCATCGCCGGTATCGCCGCGCTGGCCAGCCTGTTCACCAACCCCGGTGAAATCAAAGGCGAACTGGATCGTGACGCCGTGCCTGGCATGAGCAACACCGCCCCGGCCATGCCCGATGGCGACTGGAACTCCTACGGCCGCAGCGCCCATGGCGATCGCTACTCGCCACTGGCGCAGATCACGCCGCAGAACGTCAACAAACTGGTGCCCGCCTGGACCTACCGCACCGGCGACCTGCCTGGCCCGAACGACCCGGGCGAAACCACCGCCGAAAACACCCCGCTCAAAGCCAACGGCATGCTTTATGTCTGCACGCCGCACAGCCAGGTGATCGCGCTGGACCCGGACACCGGCAAGGAACTCTGGCGTTTCGATCCGAAGCTCTCCACGCAAAACGCGGCGAACTTCAAGGGTTGGGCGCACATGACCTGCCGTGGCGTGACCTATCACGATGACGCCGCCTACGCGTCCGAGCAGAGCCCTACCGGCACTGCCAACGCGCCAGTCGCCAGCGTCTGCCCGCGCCGGATCTTCCTGCCGACCGCCGACACCCGTCTGATCGCCCTGAACGCCGACACCGGCAAAATGTGCGAAGACTTCGGCAACGGTGGCCAGGTTGACCTGACGACCAACATCGGTGAATTCACCGCCGGCGGTTATTACTCCACCTCTCCACCGGCGGTCACCAAAGACCTGGTGGTGATTGGCGGCCACGTGACCGACAACGTTTCCATCGACGAGCCAAGCGGCGTGATCCGCGCGTTCGACGTGCACACCGGCAAACTGGTATGGAACTGGGACAGCGGCAACCCGGACGACACCACGCCGATTGCCGAAGGCAAGGTCTACACCCGCAACTCGCCGAACATGTGGTCGATCTTCAGCGTCGACGAAAAACTCGGCATGATCTACCTGCCGATGGGCAACCAGACCCCGGATCAATTCGGTGGCGCACGCACCCCAGAATCGGAACTGCACGCCGCCGGCCTGACCGCGCTGGACATCGCCACCGGCAAGGTGCGCTGGCACTTCCAGTTCACCCACCATGACCTGTGGGACATGGACGTCGGTGGCCAGCCAACCCTGATGGACCTGAAAACCGCAGACGGTGTGAAACCGGCGGTGCTCGCGTCCACCAAGCAAGGCAGCATCTACGTGCTGGACCGCAGCAATGGTCAGCCGATCGTGCCGATCAAGGAAATTCCGGTGCCGCAAGGCGCAGTGGAAGGCGACTACACTTCGCCGACCCAACCGATGTCCGACCTGAACTTCGTGCCGCCGACCCTCAAGGAACGCGACATGTGGGGCGTGACCCCGTTCGATCAGATGCTGTGCCGGATCGACTTCAAATCCCTGCGCTACGACGGCATGTTCACGCCGCCATCGCTGCAAGGCTCGATCGTTTATCCCGGTAACTTCGGCGTGTTCGACTGGGGCGGCATCTCGGTTGACCCGGTGCGTCAGATTGCTTTCGTGAACCCGAGCTACATGGCGTTCAAATCGAAACTGATCCCGGCCGCCGAAATCGCCAAACAAGGCCCTCGCGTCAGCGAAACCGAAGGCGTGCAGCCCAACAAAGGCGCGCCTTACGGCGTAATCCTCGAAGCCCTGCTGTCGCCAATGGGCCTGCCGTGCCAGGCACCAGCCTGGGGCTACGTGGCGGCGGTCGATTTGACCACCAACAAAACCATCTGGATGCACAAGAACGGCACCGTGCGCGACAGCTCGCCGGTTCCGATCCCTCTGAGCATGGGCGTACCGAGCCTGGGCGGGGCCTTCACCACTGCCAGTGGCGTGGCCTTCCTGAGTGGCACCCTCGACCAGTACCTGCGCGCCTACGACGTGAAAAACGGCAAGCAACTGTGGGAAGGCCGCCTGCCAGCAGGCGCGCAAACCACACCGATGACCTACACCGGCAAAGACGGCAAGCAATACGTGCTCGTTGTTGCGGGCGGTCACGGATCGCTGGGCACCAAACAGGGTGACTATGTGATTGCGTACAAACTGTCGGAATAAGCGGTAGCGGCAGTTAAAGCAAAGGCGACTCCTGAGAGGGGGTCGCCTTTTTTGTGCTCGATTGTTTCAGGTCACCCATCCCCTGTGGAGCTGCCGAAGGCTGCGATCTTTTGATCTTGATTTTCTGACAGTCTCGGAAAGACACCAGGATCAAAATCAAAAGATCGCAGCCTTCGGCAGCTCCTACGCGCCTGTGGGCGCTGAACACACACGCTGAAATATCCAGGCCCATTGAAACCACCCCCCACCTGCCCCATCTAAGACCCATACCCTATTGCGCAGGTGCCCCATGACCGACCAGCAAGAATTCCCCGAAGACACGAGCGAATACGCCGAAACAGACAACGTCGAACACCACTCCACCGGCAAAGGCCTCGCCCTGCCTGGCCAGAACCTGCCGGACAAGGTCTACATCATCCCGATCCACAACCGGCCTTTCTTCCCGGCGCAAGTATTGCCGGTGATCGTCAACGAAGAACCGTGGGCCGAAACCCTCGAACTGGTCAGCCAATCCGACCACCACTCCCTGGCCCTGTTCTTCATGGACACTCCCCAGGAAGACCCGCGCCACTTCGACACCAAAGCCCTGCCGGAATACGGCACCCTGGTCAAAGTCCACCACGCCAGTCGCGAAAACGGCAAACTGCAATTCGTCGCCCAGGGTCTGAGCCGCGTACGCATCAAGGCCTGGCTCAAACACCATCGTCCACCGTACCTGGTGGAAGTCGAATACCCGCACCAGCCCACTGAGCCGACCGATGAGGTCAAGGCCTACGGCATGGCGCTGATCAACGCGATCAAGGAACTGCTGCCGCTCAACCCCCTGTACAGCGAAGAGTTGAAAAACTACCTCAACCGCTTCAGCCCCAACGATCCATCACCGCTGACCGACTTCGCCGCCGCCCTGACCTCGGCCACTGGCAGCGAACTGCAAGAAGTGCTCGACTGTGTGCCGATGCTCAAGCGCATGGAAAAAGTCCTGCCGATGCTGCGCAAGGAAGTCGAAGTCGCGCGCCTGCAGAAAGAAATCTCCGCCGAAGTGAACCGCAAGATCGGCGAGCACCAGCGCGAGTTCTTTCTCAAGGAACAACTCAAGGTCATCCAGCAAGAGCTGGGGCTGACCAAGGATGATCGCAGCGCCGACATCGAGCAGTTCGAGCAACGTCTGACGGGCAAGGTGTTGCCGCCTCAGGCGCAGAAACGCATCGAAGAGGAAATGAACAAGCTGTCGGTCCTCGAGACCGGTTCACCGGAATACGCGGTGACCCGCAACTACCTCGACTGGGCGACCTCAGTGCCGTGGGGCGTGTACGGCGAGGACAAACTCGACCTCAAACACGCGCGCAAGGTGTTGGACAAACACCACGCCGGCCTTGATGACATCAAGGACCGCATCCTCGAATTTCTCGCGGTCGGCGCCTATAAAGGCGAGATCAGCGGCTCCATCGTGTTGCTGGTGGGCCCGCCGGGCGTGGGCAAGACCAGCGTCGGCAAGTCCATCGCCGAAACCCTGGGCCGGCCGTTCTATCGCTTCAGCGTCGGCGGCATGCGCGACGAAGCCGAGATCAAGGGCCACCGTCGCACTTACATCGGTGCGCAACCGGGCAAACTGGTCCACGCGTTGAAAGACGTCGAAGTGATGAACCCGGTGATCATGCTCGACGAGATCGACAAAATGGGCCAGAGCTACCAGGGCGATCCAGCCTCCGCGCTGCTGGAAACCCTCGACCCGGAACAGAACGTCGAATTCCTCGACCACTACCTGGATTTGCGCCTGGACCTGTCGAAAGTGCTGTTCGTCTGCACCGCCAACACCCTGGATTCGATTCCCGGCCCGTTGCTGGACCGGATGGAAGTGATTCGTCTGTCGGGTTACATCACCGAAGAGAAAGTCGCGATCGCCAAGCGTCACCTATGGCCGAAACAGCTTGAGAAAGCGGGTGTGTCCAAGGGTAGCCTGAGCATCAGCGACAACGCGTTGAAAGCCTTGATCGATGGCTACGCCCGTGAAGCCGGGGTGCGCCAGCTGGAAAAAAACCTCGGCAAACTGGTGCGCAAAGCCGTGATGAAGCTGATCGACGAGCCGAAAGCGGTGATCAAGCTCGGGCCGAAAGACCTGGAAGCCTCACTCGGCCGCCCGGTGTTCCGCAACGAACAAGTGCTGTCCGGCATCGGCGTGATCACCGGGCTGGCCTGGACCAGCATGGGCGGCGCGACCCTGCCGATCGAAGCCACGCGCATTCACACCCTCAACCGTGGCTTCAAACTCACCGGGCAACTGGGGGAAGTGATGAAAGAGTCGGCAGAAATTGCCTACAGCTACGTCAGCTCCCATCTGAAGCAATTTGGCGGTGATCCGACGTTCTTCGACGAAGCCTTCGTTCACCTCCACGTACCGGAAGGCGCCACGCCGAAAGACGGCCCGAGCGCCGGCGTGACCATGGCCAGCGCCCTGCTGTCCCTGGCCCGCAACCAGCCACCGAAAAAAGGCGTGGCCATGACCGGCGAACTGACCCTGACCGGGCATGTGCTGCCGATTGGCGGGGTGCGAGAGAAGGTGATTGCAGCGCGGCGGCAGAAGATTTTCGAGTTGATCCTGCCCGAGCCTAATCGTGGAAGCTTTGAAGAACTGCCGGATTATCTGAAGGAAGGGATTACCGTGCATTTTGCCAAGCGCTTTGCGGATGTGGCGAAGATATTGTTCTGAGTTAATACCTCACGCGCTGTCGGGGGGGGGAAAGCCCGACAGCACAGATGCTTATTAATAACTATCAAACTGGTTATCACGTTTTCGTATAAAAAACTATCAAGTTTGACAGTCCCCCTCTGCGTGAGCCCCCGCCATACTCCCCACTCGATATTCATATTCAAAGGGAATAAGTTTATGGCTATCACTCTACAAAACAACACTGCCGATGAATACATTGCAATAGACGGCGAAATAAAAATGAACACAACAAATCGAGTTCCTTTCAACTCGACCAGTGTTGACTTCTACTATTCCCCGTCGGGCTTTTCATTAACTTTCTATAACAACCGAAACCACCAAAGTGAAAAATCCATCCGCTTCGCCTTTAAATCCGACATTAAAACCGGGACATACAATATCAAAGAAGGCGCCTTCGTGGGCGCGACTTACTTTGAACATCTCAACGAGATCAATGGGGGACATCCCGAAGATTACGAAGCCGTAGAGGGCTATTTAATAATCACCGCAACCGGAGAGGGCACTCCGGAGCGCTCCTACCACGTAACCGACTTCAAGCTTACGGTAAAGTCTACATTCAGCGGAAAAAAACGCGAACTAGAGGGCAACTTCAAATGCCGTATCGAAGATGTAGTTAAATCACCCACCTGAACAATGCCCTTGTAGACTTTTAACAGGCATTAACAAAATTATCCCCACAACGGAATCAATAGCATCGCTGCCCCACAAGGGCAGCGCATTGACTTCGCGATGCCCCGTCACACTTTGTCTCATCTTCAGTTATGCTCGCCGTTCGTCATGAATGCCGGAGCCGCTGACTAATGTCCCCCACCCGCCTGTTTATCCCGCTCGCCCTTGCCCTGCTGAGCGCTTGCGCCACGCAACCGAAACACAACGTAACCGTGGAAAAACAAAGCGAATGCCCGGTGCAACTGAACAACGGGCAAAACCTGATCCTGACCCTGCCCAGCAACCCGACCACGGGTTACCGCTGGACGATTCAGGATTCGGCCGGTGGCGTATTGCGCGCGCTCAGCCCCGAGGTTTACAGCAATCCGGAAGACGCAGGAGTCATCGGCAGCGCCGGCCTTTCGACCTGGCGCTTCCAGGCCTTTGCCACTGGCACTGGTCGCTTGCGACTGACCTATTCACAGCCGTGGGCGCCCGAAGTGCCGGCGGTCAAAACCTTCGACTGCGCCATCGCGGTTAATTGATCGTGGGTTGGCTGATTCTGGCGCTGATGGGCGCAGTGACCTTTCTGTATGGCCTGAGCGTGCATGCCACGCTGCTGTGCCTGCTGGTCAAACCGTTGCCGGTGCTGGCCCTGCTCGGCTGGTTGCACGACGCACCGCCCAGTGACTATCGACGCTGGATCAGCCTGGGTCTGATTTTCTCCCTGATCGGCGATGTGTTACTGGCATGGCCGGGGGATTTGTTCGTGTTTGGCCTTGGGGCGTTTTTGGTCGCGCATCTGGCGTATCTGAAGGCTTATTTGAGCGATTGCCGGCGTCTGGCGCTGTTGCCGTTGATCCTTGCGTTGAGCGTGGGCGCGGTACTGCTGGGGATTCTGATTTCCAATGGCTTAGGACCGCTGCTGATCCCGGTGATCGTCTACGGGCTGGCCATCAGCGCCATGCTCTGGCGCGCCCTGGCCCGACTCGGCACCGACGTGCCCAAACGCTCGGCGCTGCTGGCGGCAGCGGGCGCGGTGGCGTTTGTGTTTTCTGACAGCGTGATTGGCATTAACCGGTTTGTATCACCGTTCAACGCCGCGCCTTATGTGATCATCCTCAGCTACTGGCTGGGGCAATGGGGAATTACAGCTTCGGCGTTCGATCAGAAACCGCGCTGAATCCATCGCGAGCAGGCTCGCTCCCACAAGTACAGTGCAATCCTTGTGGGAGCGAGCCTGCTCGCGATAGCAATATCACTGACGGTGAAGACTCCGGAGCCGGCGCTTTATCAGACAACCCGCGCATCCCCCCGTCAATTTGGCTAAAATGCCAGCCTTTTCCACCTACGCCGCTGGAACCGCCGTGAGCAAAGAATCCGATCGCCTTTTCGCCCAGCCTTTGGCCCAGGTGCCTGACTTCGCCTTTAACGAGGACGTGGTGCGGGTGTTCCCGGACATGATCAAGCGCTCGGTGCCGGGTTATCCGACCATCGTGGAAAACCTCGGCGTGCTCGCCGCGCAGTTTGCCCAACCCAACAGCGTGCTCTACGACCTGGGCTCGTCGTTAGGCGCCGTAACCCAGGCCCTGCGCCGTCACGTGCGCACCGACGGCTGCCGCGTGATCGCTGTGGATAACTCCGCAGCCATGGTCGAGCGTTGCCGTGAGTACCTCAACGGCCAGGACTCGATGTTCCAGGAGTTGCTGCCGGTGGAAGTGATCGAGGGCGATATCCTTGCCCTGGAATTCCAGCCAGCCTCGGTGGTGGCGCTGAACTTTACCCTGCAATTCATTGCCCCGGACCAGCGCACCGCGTTGCTCTCGCGCATCCGCCAATCGTTGGTGCCCGGTGGCGCGCTGATTCTCTCGGAGAAGCTTCGCTTCAACGACCCCGAAGAACACGCGCTGCTCACCGACCTGCATGTAGCCTTCAAACGCGCCAACGGCTACAGCGAACTGGAAATTGCCCAGAAGCGCAGCGCCATCGAAAACGTCATGAAGCCCGACAGCCTCGAAGAACACCGCGAACGCCTGCTGGCCGCCGGGTTCTCGAAAGTCGTGCCATGGTTCCAGTGTCTTAACTTTGCCTCGTTGATTGCCTTGCCATGATTGATCTGTCCCCCCTCGCCCGCCGTCTGGCCGGTACTCCGCTGGCCGAATGGGCCAACACCCTGCAAGCGCAACTCGACAAGAAAATGGAAAAAGGTCACGGCGACCTGGAACGCTGGCAGAGCGCGCTGGACGCGCTGCCGAAGATTCAGCCGAGCGAAGTCGATTTGTTGAACGGCCTGAAACTGAACACCGATTGCGACGTTGAGACCCGCGCACAAATGCGCACCGCACTGATGGGTTTATCGCCCTGGCGCAAAGGCCCGTTCGACCTGTTCGGCGTGCATGTCGACACCGAATGGCGCTCGGACTGGAAATGGTCGCGAGTCGCGCCACATCTGGATTTGAAAGGCAAACGCATCCTCGATGTCGGCTGTGGCAACGGCTACTACATGTGGCGCATGCTCGGCGCCGGGGCCGACAGTGTGATTGGTGTTGACCCGAACTGGCTGTTCTTCTGCCAGTTCCAGGCCGTGCAGCGTTACCTGTCCGAGCCCAATGCCTGGCACTTGCCGTTTCCCTTTGAGGATCTCCCTCCCAACCTGGAAGGCTTCGACACCGTGTTTTCCATGGGCGTGTTCTACCACCGCCGCTCGCCGATCGAGCATTTGCTGGCGCTGAAGGATTGCCTGGTCAAGGGCGGTGAACTGGTGCTGGAAACGCTGGTGATCGAAGGCGATCAGCAGCAGGTGTTGGTGCCGGAAGACCGTTACGCGCAGATGCGTAACGTATGGTTCCTGCCATCGGTGCCGGCACTGGAACTGTGGCTGCGCCGCGCCGGCTTCAGCGATGTGCGTTGCGTGGATGTGAGCGTGACCACGGTCGAGGAACAACGCGGGACGGAGTGGATGAAGTATCAGTCGTTGAGCGATTTCCTTGACCCGCAGGATCACAGCAAAACCATCGAAGGGCTGCCGGCGCCGATGCGTGCCGTCATCGTCGCCTGCAAGTAAAACCCCGATCTCCCTACCAATGGAGATCCCCCTGTGGGAGCGAGCCTGCTCGCAATGAGGGCCTTTCAGCCAACGAAGATGTTGGATGTTAGTCCGCTATCGCGAGCAGGCTCGCTCCCACAATGGTTCGGTGTTTACTCTGAAGGTTTTGCTCGGCGTGCCTTGAAGAACTCAGTCAACACCGCGCTGCATTCCTCCGCCAACACCCCTCCCTCATACAACACCCGGTGATTCAAAAAGCCTTGGGTAAAAAACTGCCCCTGGCTCTGCACAATCCCGGCCTTGGGCTCCAGCGCGCCATACACCACCCGCGCAATCCGCGAATGCACGATCAGCCCGGCGCACATGCTGCACGGCTCCAGGGTCACGTAGAGCGTGCTGCCCGGCAGGCGATAGTTGCTGGCGGCCTGGGCCGCGGCGCGAATCGCGACCATCTCGGCGTGGGCGCTGGGGTCGTTGCCGCTGATCGGGCAATTGAACCCGCGCCCAATGATTTCACCGTCCTGCACCAGCACCGCGCCCACCGGCACTTCACCCAGCGCCGCGCCTTGAGCCGCCAAGGCCAGGGCTTCGCGCATGAAATCACGATCACGGCTGCGGTCGATAATCGCTGCGGGGCGTATCTGACGCATCACGCCACCTCGATGGCGGCCATCAGGCCGGTTTCCATGTGGTCGATCACATGGCAGTGGAACATCCAGACCCCCGGGTTATCCGCCACCAGCGCCACTTGCGCACGCTCGTTCTTGCCCAACAGGTACGTGTCGGTGAAGTACGGAATGACCTTGTGCCGGTTCGAGGCAATGACCTTGAAGCTCATGCCATGCAGGTGGATCGGATGTTGATACTGAGTCATGTTCTTCAATTCAAAAATATAGCTTTTGCCCTTTTCGAGCTTGGCAATCGGCCGATCGGCGCAGGTCTTGTCGGTGATGTCCCAAGCCTTGCCGTTGATCTGCCACAGGCTTGGCGGCTTGCCGTTTTCGACATTGACCGACACCGAACCTACCCATTCAAAATTGAAGTTGAGTTTCTCGGCATTGGCCAGGTCCGGCTCGGCCACCGGGTTGGCGGGCAGCGCCGGCGGCCACTCGGTCGGCGCATCGGTGTTCGCCACTGAACGGAAGGTGCCCAGGCGTACCGGGCCATTGCGCAGGGACAGTTCCTCACCAGCGGGCGGCGCCTTGATCGCCAGGCAAATGCGCATGCCAGGACCCAGCCAGTACTCCTTGCCCAGTGGGCGCGGTTCAATCGGATTGCCATCCAGAGCATAGATCTGCGCTTCGACGCCAGGAATGTTGAGCCGGTACGTCAGCGTATTGTCGAGGTTGAGCAGGCGTACGCGAGTGATCTGCCCGGCGGGCAAGTCGATCACCGCTTGCGAGACGCCGTTGATGGTCGACAAGCCCCCCGCCGTGCCGCCACGGGCCGCTTCACGAGGAATGCTGAACGCGACGAAAGCGCCCTCTTCATCGACGTGCCAGCTCTTGAGGCTCAAGGTTTTTTCGTACTTGAAACCGGTGGGCTCGCGCTCTTCAATGATCAGCGGACCGACCAGTCCACGGCCGAGCTCTTCGCTGCTGTTCACGTGCGGGTGATACCAGTAGCTGCCGGCGTCGGGCACGCGGAATTTGTAGTCGAAGTACTCGCCCGGCAGCACCGGCAATTGCGAGACATACGGCACGCCGTCCATCTCCAGCGGCAGACGGATGCCGTGCCAGTGAATGGTGGTCGCCACCGGAAGATGGTTGATGAAGCGCACCCGCAGCCATTCACCCTGACGCACGCGCAACTCGGTGCCCGGCGCCGACGGACCGAACGCCCAGGCCGGGGTCTTGTGCCCGGCCACCAGCTCGACGTCCAGCGGTGCGGCGATCAGCTCATAGTCGTGGCCGGCGTCAGCATCGGCCATCTTGCCCAGCCAGTAACGCGACGCGCCACCGGCCCCCACGCCAACCACCACAAGACCGGCCAGGCCACCGAGTATTTGTCGACGGGTAAAGGACATGAACTCAACTACCTCACGTATCAGCCACAGGCGCGGGGCCTGCAAAAGGCGAATACGATACACCTGCGGTTGAGAAACAGTAAGGGCAGCGCGGCGGATGGTCACAGCCGGTGGTGAACCCTTTAAAAGATCGCAGCCTTCGGCAGCGCTACATTTGATCGGCGTACACCCTGTAGGAGCTGCCGAAGGCTTCGATCTTTTGGGGCTCGCGCGATGTGCCTGATGCAATGCGATTACAGAATTTAGGGCCGCTTCGCTGAACGTGACTTAGTCGCCGCTAATCAGCGAATCGCCCTACATCCATTTCCACCTTTCCCGACTTCTTTCCTGCTCGATCCCCCGCAAAGTCCCCGCGCCTTATTTTCTGCGCCAGGTAAGGCCTGTTATCTCTGAGGCAGATAGATTTTATGACCGCTTCGCGCTCAATCGCCGGCAAGCCTCGCTCCTACAGGATTAAAGTCGTTCCCATATTTAGCGGTCTGCCTCGATTCCGTAGGAGCGAGGCTTGCCCGCGAAGGCGGTCTTACAGGACGGTGAAATTTCTGGGCAAGGTCATCGGAAGTTTCCTTCAACTCGTAGCGGTTTCCATGAACTGGTGTGAAATGCGCTCCATCGATAGTCTCTGGTGGTCACTGAAAATTCAGTGGCAGGGTGTAGGAACCCTTCAAGACTAGAGAGGACGCTTTGGCGTCGACACCTGAATTGCGGCCATCAATATGTGTCCGTAAGATCAGTTGCGGCGGCTGTGCGCGGGCACGCTTCGGTGTGGTCGAGTTCTCTGGTCTCGATATTCCTACCCCGCGTATAGCTGCCACCCAAGCCTGTAGGAAGGCCGATGGTAGCTCCACTTCTACCAGAGGTTTAAAAATGAAAAGTCTTCACCCCGATCCACCCTACGAAAACCCAATTCCCCACCCCGACAACCGCTTCATGGCACTCACCGGCAACTGCACCGACATGCCGACCCTATTCGTCGATACCCAGGCGCCGCTCGATGTTTTGTATGACGCTGCCGACTATCGAATTCGTGCCGTCACTCAGGTGCTTGAGAACATGTCGATGCGCGGTTCAGTCGAGTGCGAATCCTTCATTCTCAGTGACTTTGCTTTGCTCTGCGCCATTCCGTTGCGCGATGGCTGTGATGTGCTGGATGTGATTGGACGACGGTTGCGGGCTCGGTCTTCGGAGTAGCAGCGGCCGACATTAATGATGGGGGGCTTGTCTGTGGCGAGGGGGCTTGCCCCGTTGGGTTGCGCAGCAGCCCCAAAACCAGGGATCCGGTTTTGTCAGACATACCGCGGTGTTTGGTTTGGCGACTGCTGCGCAGTCGAACGGGGGCGAGCCCCCTCGCCACAAGGGCAAGATCAAAAGATCGCAGCCTTCGGCAGCTCCTACGGGGCGTCGGAAGAGGGGCCGCGTTGCGACCCAGCGGGAGCAAGCTCCCTCGCCACAGGCAGTCCCTCGCCACGGTCGGTTACGCTTGGAGACCAGTGATCAAATGAACAACCCCATCCTCCAGCGTCATCACCCCCGGCACCCCCGCCGCCGCCAAAGCCTGTCGATCCATCCGCGCCATCTCCCGCAATTCCACCCGCACCCGGGTCAGCGCCACCGGTTGTTGCGACTTGAGGTTATCCATTCCGCCAAGCGCGGCGACGATATTCGCGGCCAAACCGCCAACAGGCTGAGTCTCCACTTTCGGCTCGTCCACCACCAGGTCCGGCGTCAACGCTTTCCAGAACGCCCGCTGCATTTTCTCGAACATGTTCAGTTCTCCAGAACCAGTGAAGTATCGACCGTTGCCTCATGGTGCAGCCGCAATGTCTCGCGCACTTGCTCGGCACTTTCCAGCCCCAGCACTTGCTGGGCGATGGCTTGGCAGTCCAGCAGATCCACCTCGCGAACCGCCGCTTTGATCGCCGGAATCAACGGCACGCTCACCGACAACTCATCCACCCCAAGCCCCAGCAACAGCGGCACCGCCAGTTTTTCCGAAGCCAGGGCGCCGCATACTCCGACCCATTTACCATGGGCATGGGCGGCTTTCACGGTGGTGGCGATCAAGCGCAATACCGAAGGATGAAAACTGTCGGCCTGACTGGCCAGCCGTGGGTGATCGCGGTCCATGGCCAGGGTGTATTGGGTCAGGTCGTTGGTGCCGATGGAGAAGAAATCCACTTCGGGCGCAAACAGGTCAGCCATCAGCGCCGCAGCGGGTACTTCGATCATGATCCCCAGCTTCGGCAGTTCAGTCAGGCCCAATGCCAGCGCTTCTTCTTCCAGCAGTTGGCGAGCCAGCCGCAGTTCCGACAATTGCGTGACCATCGGCAGCATGATGTGCAGGCGAGCCATCCCGGCGCTGCTCAAAATCGCCTTGAACTGATCGCGCAACAGTTGCGGACGCTCCAGGCACAAACGAATGCCGCGCATGCCCAGGAACGGATTGGTTTCGCGCTCCATCGGCACATAGGCCAAGGGTTTATCACCGCCGACATCCAGGGTGCGCACTACCAGGTTGCGCGCCGGCCCCAATGCGCGGGCAATGGCGCCGTAGATGGATGCCTGCTCGTCATGGCTTGGCGCGTGGTTGCGGTCCAGATAAAGAAACTCCGAACGCAATAGACCGACGCCCTCGCCACCCAGCGCCATGGCCTGTTCGGCTTCGGCCAGGGATGCGATATTGGCGGTGGTTTCAACATGATGCCCATCGCGGGTACAGGCGGCCAGTCCTGCATTTTCCAGCTCGTATTGTTGGCGCTTCTTTTGTCGCTGACGATTGGCTTGCAGCTGCTCAATGGCGGCAAGCTCGGGATCCAGCTGCAGCTCGCCCTTGTCGGCATCGAGCAACACCCGGGTGCCATTGATCAGTGTCAGCACCTGAACCGGCAAGCCGCAGATCGCCGGCAAACCAAAGGCCCGCGCGAGAATTGCCACGTGGCTGGTGGCGCCACCGCCGACCGTCGCGAACCCCAGCACCTTGCGCGTGTCCAGGCCAGCCGTTTGGGAGGGCGTCAGTTGCTCGGCAATCAGAATCGCCCCGTCCGGCAACTCCATCGCACGATCCTCTACGCCGAGAATCAGCTTGAGCACTCGTTGACCAACGTCGGCCAAATCCGCTGCCCGTTCGGCCAGCAAGGCATTGCCCAGTTTTTTGAACAAGGTGGCCGTCGACTCGGTGGCCGCACGCCAGGCGAAACCGGCGCTTTTGCCTGCATCGATCAGTGCCAGTGCCTGATCCAGCAGGCCAGGGTCTTCGAGCAATTCCTGATGAGCCTTGAAGATGTCTGCCTGGGCGTCACCCGTGGCCTTGTCTCGCAACTGCTGCAAGGCCAAAACCGCCTTGGCCAGCGCTCGGGACAGGTGCTCACGCTCAACCTGAGGACTGACCCCTGATTCACTGACCTCAAGGCTCTGCTCGGCAATCTGCACCACCTGGCCAAACGCCGACCCCGGCGATGCACAGACGCCGCGCAGCACCGTTAGCGATGAGGCCTGCGCGGCAACTGTCTCAACCTCTGCCATCACCGTCACGGCTTCTCCACAACCGGCGGCCAGCAACTCGGCCAGCGTCTTGATTGCCACTTCGGCATCCGCGCCCGCCGCGCTGACCTGCAGGACGTCACCATGGGCGGTCTGCAACGCCATGATCGCCACCAGGGATTTGGCGTTCGCGCTGTCCTGCTGTTTATGCAGGCAAATGCTCGCCGCAAAGCCTTTCGCTGCCTGGGCAAACACTGCTGCGGGGCGAGCATGCAAACCGTTGGTGTTGGGCAGCGTCACCGGTTTGGAAAACAGCGCTTCGCCCTCCTGCGCAGTCCCCTCATCGGCTGCCACTTCGGATGGACGCAGCCTCAGCAGCGGCTGACCACTTTCCACCACACCCGTTTCGGGCGCCAGCCAGGTGAACGGCTCGCCGCTGACCACCAGCATCAAGGTCAACAAACTGCGGGCGTTCAAGGCAATGTAATCGGCATCGAACTCGATCAGTGCCTGCCCCACTATTACCCGCTGACCTTCCTCCACCAATCGGGTGAAACCCTTTCCAGCCAGGTTCACGGTATCGAGACCGATGTGCATCAGCACCTGTACGCCATTGTCGTCGGTGATGCTGACGGCATGCCCACTGACCTGCACATTGCTGATCACGCCGGCCAGCGGTGCGCATAAGGTTTGCGAAGTCGGATCGATACACAGACCGTCGCCGATCACGCGACTGGAAAACACCTGATCGGGCACCTGATCCAGCGGCATCAGCACGCCGGACAAGGGTGCCAGCAGTTGCAATTGTTGGGGTGTGGCCATGACGTCACCTGCTGTTTTGTTCTTTAAAAGACGCTTGCGATCTCGCGGTACCTGGTAGGAGCTGCCGAAGGCTGCGATCTTTTGATCTTCCGCTTGAGATTCAAGTGAGCCCAAGAGAAAAGATCGCAGCCTTCGGCAGCTCCTACGGGGTTATGCGGCGTTTATTTCCACCAATACTCGACCTGCAATCCGACGTTCGAACCGTGTCGCGCCGTGCCGAAAGCGCCGGTGTCGGACAACGCCGAACCCGCAGCCAGTTCATTGGCCGCCCGTTTAGCCGCCTCGTTCCAGCTGGCATAGGTGTAATACAGACGCACCTCGGGGCGCGCCCAGAATTCCGGGCCCTTGGGCGACCACGTCGGGGCGAAGGTGAACTTGCTCAGCTTGCGCGTCCCGCCCGTGGCTTCAACCTGATCGTGACCCAACTCGGTCACCAGTTTGAACTGCTCGGTGATCGCATAGGCCGGACGAATCCCAAGGGAAATCCAGTTCTGGTCGGCACCGTCCGGGCGAATGTCTTTCTGGTAGACCGCTTCAACCTGCCCGCCGAAACGCGGCGTCACTTGCCAGTCAAAGAACTCCACCACGCGATAGCTTTTGCTGTTGTCGTCCAGCCTCACGTTACCGGTATAGCCCAACCCGGTGCCGGGGCCTTCGCCGTACTGAAAGGCCAGTTTATTCTTGCCACCCAGAAAGTCTTTCTGCACATGCTGGGTGGTAATCGCCCAACCGTGGTGAGCGTCGCGGCTATCGGGTTTGTCGATGTAGCTCAAGCCGAACTCCAGCTCACCGCCAGGGTTGGTGTTGAAGCCGGCGACGTTGAAATCGTGACGGTTGATGTAGTCCTTCTGGTACAGGTTGTCCTTGCGCGAGAAGGCGTAGCTGTACTTCAGATCGCCGATCAGCACATCTTCGATACCGCCACCGGTGGCGCTCTGGTTCCAGTAGTAGAAGTCGGAAATATGGATATCGTTCCGTTTGTAGTAACGCCGACCGGCCCACAGTGAACCGCCGTTGAGGCTGGGCATGTTCGACCATTGCGCATACAACTGCGGCATGCGCACCGAGCCGTTGTCGCCGTTGAACGTCAGGCTGCGGTCGTACTGGTTATACAGCGAGGCCATGCCGTCGACACTGAGCACCGAGCCGTCGTCCAGCGTGAACAGATCCTGACGCAACTCCAGCTCCGCATACTGTTCGCATTCGTTGCCGAGGCGGTATTTCGACTGCGCACCCGGCAATTGAAAACATGACTGCGAACTGCTGTTGACCGAGGTGCCGACACCGCTACGCACATAGCCGGCGAACTCCAGCGCATGGGCCGATAACGGTAACGCCAGGTACACGCCCGCCGCTACAAGGCTGCGATTTATTGTTGTTTTCAAGAACCACCTCATTATTTTTATTGTGTGATGCAGCAAAATCGGCGCGCAAAACTCCCCCGCGCAGCGTTCTGCGTGTTTTTTGAATTAGTGTTTTTTAGTGGTCAGTCAGGCGCAGAACGAACGACTCATAGGGCCGTAGAAACACCTGCCGATTGCGCGGCGGGCAGTCTGGGTAGTTGCTGATGACCAGAGATTGCACCATCGATTCGTTGATCACTTCTGGCGGCAGCTCGACTTCGCACGGCGCGCCATAGAAGTTGTTCAGCACCAGCAAACGCTCGCCATGGCCTTCACGCACATACGCCCAGATTTTCGTATGCTCAGGCAATAACTGCCGATACACGCCGTCGGACATCAACGTTTCACTGCGGCGCAGCGCAATCAACTGACGGTAGTGATGCAGCACCGAATCCGGGTCGTCGAGTTGGTGGGCGACGTTGATTTGCGCTGCGTTGGCCGGCACGCCGATCCAGGGTTCGACCGCGCTGAAGCCAGCGTTCGGCTCGGCGTTCCAGTGCATCGGCGTGCGACCGTTATCCCGGGACTTCTGCATGATCGCCGCCATGTTGTCGGCGTCGCTGCTACCGGCTTCGCGCTTGAGCCGGAAGATGTTCAGGGTTTCGACGTCGCGGTACTGATCGATGTGATCGAACCCCGGATTGGTCATGCCCAGTTCTTCGCCTTGATACACGAACGGCGTGCCCTGCAGGAAATGCAGCGCCGTGCCGAGCATCTTCGCCGACACCACCCGATGTTCGCCGTCGTGACCAAAACGCGAGACCACACGCGGCTGGTCGTGGTTACACCAGAACAGCGCGTTCCAGCCGCCGCCAGCCTGCATGCCGGTCTGCCAGTCGGAGAGGATGCGCTTGAGTGCGAGGAAATCGAAATCGGCACGAACCCACTTTTGCAGGTTCGGATAATCAACTTTCAGGTGATGAAAGTTGAAGGTCATCGACAGCTCTTTCGACTCCGGCCGCGAATAGCGAATGCAGTGTTCCAGGCTGGTGGACGACATCTCGCCAACGTTGATCAGGTCATGGCCTTCGAACACTTCGCGGTGCATCTGTTGCAAGTACTCGTGAACGTTCGGGCCGTCGGTGTAGAAGCGCCGACCGTCGCTGTTGTCCTCGGGGAAATCCGCTGGTTTGGAAATCAGATTGATCACGTCCAGACGGAAACCGCCCACGCCTTTGTCGCGCCAGAAACGCATCATCTTGAACACTTCGGCGCGCACCTGGGGGTTGTCCCAGTTCAGGTCGGCCTGCGTGTGGTCGAACAAGTGCAGGTAGTACTGACCGGTCTGGGCTTCGTACTCCCAGGCCGAACCGCCGAACTTGGATTCCCAATTGTTCGGCTGGTCGCGCCAGATGTAGAAATCGCGGTAAGGGTTGTCGAGGCTGCTGCGGGCCTGCTGAAACCAGGTGTGCTCAATCGAGGTGTGATTGACCACGATATCAAGCATCAATTTGATCCCGCGTTTGCCGGCCTCGGCGATCAGCAACTCGCAGTCGGCCATGGTCCCGTAGCTTGGATCAATGGCGTAGTAGTCGCTGATGTCATAACCGTTGTCGCGCTGGGGCGAACGCAGGAACGGCGTGATCCACAGGCAATCGACACCCAGCCAGTGCAGGTAATCGAGCTTGGCCACGACGCCGAGCAGATCCCCCGTGGGGTTGCCGGCGTGGCTGTGAAAACTCTTCGGGTAGATCTGGTAGATCACCGAACGTTGCCAGTCTTGCATGGCGGGATTCCTTCTTGAATTTTGTACGAATGCGATCTGTCAGGCGACCCGATACCCCGGCCGGACAATCCTCATGCTCAAACCGCAGGTCAGAACAAACGGCACGACCATGGCAATCACCATCCCGACCACGAACATCGGAATGAACTGCGGAATGATCGAGATGAAACCGGGCAATCCGCCAACGCCGATCGCCGAGGCCTGGACCTTGTTCAGCGACAGGAAAATGCTGCCCAGCGCCGAGCCGATCAGGGCTGCATAGAACGGAAATTTGTAGCGCAGGTTAACCCCGAACATCGCCGGTTCAGTGATGCCGAAGTAGGCAGAAATCGCCGAGGTCGAGGCCATGCTTTTATCCCGCACACTGCGGGTCATGTAGAACACCGCCAGTGCCGCGCTGCCTTGGGCGAGGTTGGACATGACGATCATCGGCCAGATGAAGGTGCCGCCCTGGGTCGAGATCAGTTGCAAATCGACCGCGAGAAACATGTGGTGCATGCCGGTGATCACCAGCGGTGCGTAGAGCAGACCGAAAATCGCGCCGCCGACCATCGGAGCCAGGTCGAACAGGGTCACCACGCCTTCGGTGATGAGAATCCCCAGATGGCGGGTCACTGGACCAATCACCGCCAGGGCCAGCACACCGGTGACGACGATGGTGGTGATCGGCACTACCAGCAATTGCACGGCATTAGGCACCCGCGCCCGCAGCCATTTTTCGATGACGCTCATCACATAGGCCGCCATCAGGATCGGCAGGATTTGCCCCTGATAACCGACCTTCTCGATCTGAAACAGACCAAGGATGTCGAAGTACGGCAGGCTCTGCCCCTCAAGCCCAGCCACCGCTTTGCCGTAGTTCCAGGCGTTGAGCAGATCCGGGTGCACCAGCATCAGGCCGAGCACGATGCCGAGGATTTCGCTGCCGCCAAAGCGCTTGGCCGCCGACCAGCCCACCAGTGCCGGAAGAAACACGAACGAGGTGTTGGCCATCAGGTTGATCAGGCTCCAGAGCCCGTCAAGCTTGGGATAGGCGTCCAGCAGAGTCTTGCCCTCGATGAACATGCCCTTGGCGCCAATCAGGTTGTTGATGCCCATCAGCAGGCCGGCAATGATCAGCGCCGGAAGGATCGGCATGAACACGTCGGAAAACACCCGCACCAATCGCTGCATCGGGTGGATCTTGTCCGCGCTTTTCTGTTTGACGTCGGCGATGGTCGAGGCGGCGAGACCGGTTTGCCGGCGCAGCTCGGCGTAGACCTTTTCCACTTCGCCAGGGCCGATCACCACCTGGAACAGGCCACCGGTAAAGAACGAACCTTTGACCAGATCGATCTGGTTCAGCGTGGCGCTGTCGACCAGGCCCGGGTTCTTGAGGGCCAGGCGCAAGCGTGTGACGCAATGCGCGGCCTGCTCGAGGTTATCGCTGCCACCGAGGCTGTGCAGCAGCTCAGTGACGATATTCGGATAGTCGTGGCTCATGCTTATTCTTCCGCTGTAGTTTTTTGTTATTGGCAGCACGCCGAAGCGAAAAGTACTCGTCTGTACGAGTTATTGCAACAACTCGTACAGACGAGTTTGGTTTTGTTTATCCTGAACCCGACAAGCGGCGATATTTCCTACCTCAAAAGTCAAAGAAACCTAAACCCGCATGGACAAACCCCTACCCTGCCCTTAAGGTTCAAAACCTTGAGCACAGCGCGGCACAGAGCCATCCCCATGAGTAAATACAACCAGATCTACAGCGATCTGCTTGCCAGCATCACGACCGATCGTCTGGAACGCGGTGCCCGATTGCCGTCCGAAACCGAACTGATGGACAGCTATCAGGCCAGTCGCGGCACCGTGCGCAAGGCCATCGAGCAATTGCAGGAGCGCGGCTTCGCCCAGAAAGTCCACGGCAAAGGCACCTTCGTGCTGTCCACCAACCCGATCGAATTCCAGCTCGGCGGTATCGTCAGCTTCCAGGAAACCTACCCGCGACTGGGCAATGACGTCAGCACCGAGGTGGTCGAATTCACCCAGATCCCCCTCGAAGGCCCACTGCTCGAACACATCAAGGCCGAAGAAGGCAGCCTGATCACGCGGATCAAGCGAGTACGGCGGATCGACGGCAAACGGGTGATCCTCGACATCAACCATTTCGTCAGCGACGTGATTCCCGGCTTGTCCCGCGACATTGCCGAGCACTCAATCTACGCCTTCATCGAGCAGACCCTGCAACTGCAAATCGCCTACGCCCAGCGCACCATCGAAGCGGTGCCCCGCAGCAAGGACGACCAGCAACACCTGGACCTCGACGGCCAGAGCCATGTGATAGTGGTCAGTAACCAGACGTTTTTGCAGGATGGCCGGCAATTCGAGTACACCGAGTCGCGGCATACGCTGGATAAGTTCTACTTCTCAGACGTCGCCCGGCGCTGAAACGCAAATGGCCCCGTGAACTCGCGTTCACGGGGCCTTTCAGGTATTAGGGGCGATCAGCTACAGCCGAGATCGCTCGAAATTTCCCACCTGCTCCTGCCTGCCATTGTGCCCTTTGCAGTAGGCGTGCAATGCCGTATCCGCGCAAGGAGGTAATGCATCGAGCTGACGCAACACATTTTGGGCGATCTCCTTGTCCTTCGACGCTGCATGATCGACGCGGGCAGTGGCCACAGAATGGAAATAGCGGAAGATCGATTCGTCCTTCGTGTCCGTCGGCGTGACAAGCTTCCGAGCGGGGGCATCTCCCCTATTAATCCCTGTCAGCTTGCCGGATTGCGTGCCATGACGATCCACGCCGCGCCGTCGATCATCACCGACCGCTCGCCGGGGAGGCCCGCGAAGGCGGTACGAACCGCGGCAGAGGCACGGGCGCGGATGTCGTCGGGCTGATCCGCGAGCACAAGCGACAGCGGGCCGCCCTCGAACGCCATCTTCACCGCGTCGTCGATCGCCGCGTCCCGCGTCCCGCCCTCGCCGAACGGGATGGAAGCATCGAAGGGCGCGATAGCGATATCGGTGAAGCCGGCCGCTGTCAGGATGCGTGCCACGCGCCCCCGATCGCCGAACGAGAATGGGCCGGGTGCTTCGGGATCGGGCGGTGCGGTCGGCGGGACGATGCCCTTGATCGCGCCCATCGGCAGGCGCACCCAATCGTTCTCGGCCACGCCGCGCCAGCAGACGAAAGCGACCCGCCCGCCCGGCCGGAGCGCGCGTCGCATATGGGCGAACGCCCCTGTCGGATCGTCGAAGAACATCACTCCGAAACGCGAGAACAGGATGTCGAACGCGCCCTCGGGCAGCTCGGCGCTGCTGGCGTCGGCTACCCGGAACCGGGCCGGCGTATCCTGTGGCGCAAGCGCGCGCGCTCGGCCGATCAGCGGTTCGGATATGTCCACGCCCAACACTTGGCCCCCCGCGCCGACGCGGGCGGCCAGAGCCAGACTCGACGCGCCCGCGCCGCAGCCGACGTCCAGCACGCGCTCACCCGTCGTGGGCGCGGCGGCTTCGATCGCGGCCTGGCCGAACACCGCAAACATGGCGTCGAGCCGGGCCTGGTTGGCGACCCAGTACTCTCCGCTTTGGCCATTCCAGTCGGCGACCTGATAGGCATTTTGCTCTGTCATGATACATCTCCTCGTTTTGATTCGTTCTAAACCCGCCTCCAGCAGCGATAAGGCACCAGACCGAGATCGGTGCCGCCTGGCGCCGGACCTCGAAGGACAACCCCTCCTACCATTCCGTCAAACTCGACGATCCGTCCTTCACCGCGCCGATCTACGCCAACCTCTTCGAAAGCGACGACGCAACCGGAGAAGGGAATCTGTGCTCTCAAACCAGCATCGATTGCTGAGCGGAGATACCCGCCGTCGCGCCGTACGATGTTGCCAGGGTGACCGAGGCCATGAGGGGGTTTGCTAGGTCGCCCGCGGCGTAGACGCCGGGCATGCTGGTTTCGCGGCGTTCGTCGACCTTGAGGGCGATGCCCAGGGGCGTATCGACCGTGGCGAGTCCCAGCGATTCATGCAGGCGCGCGGACGGCTTGTTGCGCGGATGCGCGAACAGGATGTCGACCGCGACAGGGGGGCCGGCGTCGAGCCTGACGGTGGCGTTATGGCTCTCGTCATGGTCGATTTCGGTGATCCGGCCATCGACGACAGGGATGCCGCGGCGCGCCAGATCGGCCCGGATGTCGGGTGGAATGTCGTGACCATTGGCGAAGACCGTCAATGTGTCGGTCCAATCGTGGTACAGCCTGACGTAGTTGTGCGACGGCGGGCCGGACCAGACGAGGCCCCAATGCCGGCCGGCAACTTCAAAGCCGTCGCAATAGGGGCAGGGCACGATGGAGCTGCCCCAGCCTTCGGCAAAGCCGGGAAGTTCAGGCATCTGGTCGGCGACGCCATAGCTCAGGATCAGGCGGCGCGCCCTGAGGCTTTCGCCATCGCCAGTGAGGACGGAGAAATCGTCGATGGAGCCGGAGATGCTCTCGGCCCGGGCAGTGACCAGCCTGACCGTGGGATAGCGCGCCAGCTGCTGCCGCGCCTCGGCCAGGATCTCCAGCGGTGGCTTGTGGTCGTGGCCGAGCAGGCCATGCGAGTGGTCGGCGAAGCGATTGCGCGGCAGGCCGGTATCGAGAACGGTGACCTTTCGGCGGGCACGGCCGAGCTGCAGGGCTGCGGCAAGACCGGCAAAGCTGCCGCCGATGATGATAACGTCATTCATGGTGATAGGCTCCGTGTTGTGGATGAAGGGAGATTGGCTTGCACTTTTAAGATACTTTGAAGTACCCTAATTCAAGAATTAGAATACTGTCAAGTACTGGAATTTTTATGACCGAGAACAACCAGGCCCGGCGCGGCCGGCCCGCCAACGAGGCGCTTGGCCAAACGATAGTCGACGCCGCGTGCGAACTTTTTGTGGAATTGGGTTTTCAAGCGACGACCATGGACAAGGTCGCCCAGCGGGCGAAGATATCCAAGCTAAGCATCTATAGGCACTTCGAGAACAAGGAGGCGCTGTTCAGCGCGGCCATCGCGGCCCACTGCCAGCAGTTTGCACCACAGGCCCTTTTTGAAGGCTTCGACGGTTCGGCCGAAGATCAGCTCATGGCGGTGGGATCAACCCTGCTTCGCACGCTGTTGAGCCCGGACGTGCGGAGTGTCGAAGCCATGATCATGGCCGACAAGACGAATCAAAAGTCGTTAAGCAAGCGCCAATACGAAGCCGGCCCCGCCTATGTCATCGCCCAAATCGAGGCCCTGTTGCGTCAGTTGCACGCGAAGGCGGTTCTGAACGTGCCCGATCCTCTCCAGTCCGCCCGCTTGTTTGCCGCGCTTTTCAAAGGATCCGATCTCCTGATTATCGCGCGCTTCGATGAGGCGAGAGCAGAGGACGACAACGAAATCGAATCCTATTGCCGGTCGGCCGTCGCCATGTTCATCGCCGCGCACGGTGGCAACGACCACGCGGGCGGATAAGCATTTGATTGCTCCGGGCAGCTTGGCCGGGGCCGTCGTCCAGGCGCTTCGTCATATTGGGCCGGCGCGCGCGGCCGAGCTTGCACAGATCTGGTATCGTTGATACTGCGGGCTTTGGTGCATACACCACGGCCGGATTTGGAAACCCTGTTCGACTTGCATGTTCGAGCACGCGGGGAACGAGTGGCTTCGCCGCAGCAGGCACAGGCGGTGTTTGCACCTGAGCAAGGGATAACGCCGTTCGATACGGATTTGATTCGATCACAGTTTCTCTAATACCTACGCCAGCCTTTGCGATCTATTGGGAACAACGGCTCTTGCTTCGGTGCTTTCCAACCAAAAACAAAAATTCCAGTCAGCATGACTGAGTGGCTGTTCGCTCCAGAGCACTATGAAAAACTCAAAAAAAACGCCTGGTACATAAGCACCAGGCGTTTTTTGTTTCAGCCGATCGGCCCTGAGGCCGGGGGCATCACTCCCACTCAATCGTCGCCGGCGGCTTGCTCGACACGTCGTAGGTGACGCGGGAGATGCCTTCGATTTCGTTGATGATCCGGCCGCTGACAGTTTCCAGCAGTTCATAAGGCAGGTGCGCCCAACGCGCGGTCATGAAGTCGATGGTTTCCACGGCACGCAGGGCAACGACCCAGGCGTAACGACGGCCATCGCCCACCACGCCCACCGATTTCACCGGCTGGAACACTACGAATGCCTGGCTGACCTTGTGGTACCAGTCGGCTTTACGCAGTTCTTCGATGAAGATGTGGTCGGCGCGACGCAGCAGGTCGGCGTATTCCTTCTTCACTTCACCAAGAATCCGCACGCCCAGGCCCGGGCCCGGGAACGGATGACGGTAGACCATGTCGTACGGCAGGCCCAGCTCCAGGCCCAGTCGACGGACTTCGTCCTTGAACAGCTCGCGCAGGGGTTCAACCAGCTTGAGGTTCATTTCTTCCGGCAAGCCACCCACGTTGTGGTGCGACTTGATCACGTGCGCCTTGCCGCTTTTGGCGCCAGCCGACTCGATGACGTCCGGGTAAATGGTGCCTTGGGCGAGGTACTTGATGTTATCCAGTTTGTTGGACTGGGCATCGAACACGTCGATGAAGGTACGGCCGATGATCTTGCGCTTCTTCTCTGGGTCGCTTTCGCCTGCCAGATTGTCGAGGAACTGGTCCTCGGCGTTGGCGCGAATCACCTTGACGCCCATGTTCTCGGCGAACATGGCCATCACTTGCTCGCCTTCGTGCAGGCGCAGCAGGCCGTTGTCGACGAAGACGCAGGTCAACTGGTCGCCGATAGCCTTGTGCAACAGCGCCGCAACCACCGAGGAGTCAACGCCGCCGGACAGGCCGAGCAACACGTTGTCGGTGCCCACCTGGGCGCGGACCTGGGCGATGGCGTCTTCAGCAATCTTCGAAGGTGTCCACAGGGCTTCGCAGCCGCAGATGTCGAGGATGAAGCGCGAGAGGATGCGACCGCCCTGCTTGGTGTGGGTCACTTCCGGGTGGAACTGCACGCCGTAGTAGCCGCGTGCATCGTTGAACATGCCGGCAATCGGGCAGCTCGGGGTGCTGGCCAGGATGTGGAAGTCTTCCGGCATCTTGGTGACCTTGTCACCGTGGCTCATCCACACGTCGAGGCCGAACAGGCCATCGGCGTCGATATGGTCTTCGATGCCATCGAGCAGGCGGCTCTTGCCGACCACGTCAACGCGGGCATAACCGAACTCACGCAGCTCGGAACCTTCGACCTTGCCACCCAGCTGTTCAGCCATGGTCTGCATGCCGTAGCAGATACCGAAGACCGGTACGCCCAGGTCAAACACCGCTTGCGGGCAGCGCGGGCTGTCGGCTACGTGCACGGACTCGGGGCCGCCGGCGAGAATGACGCCTTTTGGAGCGAATTCGCGAATCGCTTCGTCGTCCATGTCGAACGGATGCAGTTCGCAGTACACGCCGATTTCACGCACGCGGCGGGCAATCAGCTGGGTGTACTGGGAACCGAAGTCGAGGATCAGGATGCGGTGGGCGTGAATGTCGAGGGCCATGTGGTCAGTCTCGTCTATGCAGTTCGGTGAAGAGAATCAGAAACAACTCGGGGCTGAAAACAGCCCCGGTTACTTAACTTATTGCTGGAAGCCTCAACCTACGCGGTAGTTTGGCGCTTCTTTAGTGATTTGCACGTCGTGAACGTGGGACTCGGCCATGCCAGCGCCGGTGATCCGCACGAACTCAGGCTTGGTGCGCATTTCTTCGATATCGGCGCTACCGGTGTAGCCCATGGAAGAACGCAGGCCGCCCATCAGTTGATGGATGATGGCGCTCAGGGTGCCCTTGTACGGAACACGCCCTTCGATGCCTTCCGGAACCAGTTTCTCGGCGCCTGCCGAGGAGTCTTGGAAGTAACGGTCGGAGGAACCTTGAGCCTGGGACATGGCGCCCAGCGAACCCATGCCACGGTAAGCCTTGTACGAACGGCCCTGGAACAATTCGATCTCGCCTGGTGCTTCTTCAGTACCGGCGAACATCGAGCCCATCATCACGCAGGAAGCACCGGCAACGATGGCCTTGGACAGGTCACCGGAGAACCGGATGCCGCCGTCGGCGATCAACGGAACGCCAGTGCCTTCGAGGGCAGCGGCGACGTTGGCGATGGCACTGATTTGCGGGACGCCGACACCGGCGACGATACGGGTGGTGCAGATCGAGCCAGGACCGATACCGACCTTGACTGCGTCAGCGCCGGCTTCGGCCAGGGCCTTGGCGGCAGCGCCGGTGGCGATGTTGCCGCCGATGACCTGCACTTCAGGGAAGTTCTGCTTGACCCAGCGAACGCGGTCGATCACGCCCTTGGAGTGACCGTGAGCAGTGTCGACCACTACCACGTCAACGCCAGCGTGAACCAGGGCAGCTACGCGGTCACCGGTGTCTTTACCGGTACCGACTGCAGCGCCAACGCGCAGACGACCTTGATCGTCCTTGCTGGCCAGCGGGTAAGCCTTGGCTTTTTCGATGTCGTTGACGGTCATCATGCCTTTGAGGGCGAATTTGTCGTCGACGATCAGCACGCGTTCGATACGGTGCTTGTGCAGCAGTTCGCGCACATCGTTCTTGTTGGCGCCTTCCTTGACCGTGACCAAACGCTCTTTAGGCGTCATCACTTCACGGACGGAGGCGTCCATGCGGTTTTCGAAACGCACGTCACGGGAAGTGACGATGCCGACCAGGTCGCCATCGTGCAGTACCGGTACGCCGGAGATGTTGTGCAGGCGGGTGAGTTCGAACAGTTCACGAACCGTGGCGTCAGCCTCGATGGTGATCGGGTCCTTGACCACGCCGGCCTCGTACCGCTTGACCTTACGCACTTCGGCAGCTTGCTGCTCGATGGTCATGTTCTTGTGGATGATGCCGATGCCACCTTCCTGAGCCATGGCAATTGCCAAGCGGGCTTCAGTAACGGTGTCCATGGCAGCAGAAACCAGTGGAATATTCAGCTCGATGCCACGGGTAAGGCGGGTCTTGAGACTGACTTCGTTAGGAAGAACCTCGGAATAACCGGGCACTAAAAGAATGTCGTCGAAGGTCAGAGCTTCTTGGCTGATACGCAGCATCGCGGGGGCTCCCGAGCGGGAAAATGGAAGCGCGCCATTATAGTCAGACACCCCCTCGGGTTCAATGTAAAACTCTGTCTATTATTGGCATTACTGACATACGGGAAAACGACGCCTCCGTAGGAGCTGCCGAAGGCTGCGATCTTTTGACTTTGATTTTCAAAAACAAGAGCAAAAGATCGCAGCCTTCGGCAGCTCCTACAAAGGCGCCCGCGTTCAGAGTTCGACTTTGACCCAACTCACAGGCTGATCCAGCCAATCGGCAAATTCGTCGATGAAGCTTTGCTTGAACCCGGCCTCGAGCCAGTTGTTGAAGATGAAACCCAGGTTGGAAAAGCCGCATTCCTGCAAGAACAGAAACCCGTTGATGTCATCTTCATGCCCGCATTCAGGACACGTGAAGTTATCGGTGCGCCCCGGCATCCACTCTTCCAGGCTTTCGAACAATGCTTCGCCGATCTCCTTGCGGCACTCGGCGCAGCCGGCTTCTTCGAGGAACCCCTTGGCCGGTGTGTAGATGCAGCGTTTGGTGATGATTTCCAGGCCATTGACCGGCTCGCCGAACGGCAGCGCGTCAGGGTGCAGGACCACGGCGCGGGCTCCATCGGCGATGGCGTGGGCCATGCGATTGCCGGTGCGACCACAGGTGGTCAGCTCTTCTTTAATGATGTTCTTGCGCACCAGCCAACGCACGACCGCCCGGGCCCGGGGTTCGTGTACCGGCAGGGTGGAGATTTTCGGGACGATGATGCTTTGGGAATTCATGGTGCAAGCCTACAAATGCTGAATGATCCACCCTTGTGGGAGCGAGCCTGCTCGCGATGAGGCCATTGCAGCCAACATTATTGTTGCCTGACCCTCCGCCATCGCGAGCAGGCTCGCTCCCACAGGATTTGCGGCCGGCAGCTTAATCCCTGACGAAATCCGGTCAAGTACTCAAATAACGCCCGATCAAGGCAATCCCGCTGGCCAGTACCAGCCAGGTCACCAGCCGCACGAATGCTTCGCGGGACAATTTCATGGTCAACCGCCGGCCGATCCACAACCCCAGCGCCATCGCCGGCAACAAACACAGCGCCAATACCAACAAGGGTAGCTCGGCATACACACCGGCGATGGCAAACAGACTCAAACGCACCACCGTGCTGCAACTGATCAGGGCACTCTGGGTTGCCCGGGCCGCATCCTTGGACAAGCGACTGTTCAGATAGATTGCATATAAGAAGCCGCCACTGCCAAACAGCGCCCCGAACATCCCGCCCACGGTGCCCATTGGCACCGCCCACCCGGCGGACAATTGCGCCGGACGGGTTTTAATCCACAGGCTGTAAATCGCATAGGTACTGATAAACAGCCCCATCAACAGCAGCAAAACATCGGACTTCAGGTTCAGCAGGAAAATCACCCCCAACGTGCAGCCCGCCGCCATGCACGGCAGCAGTCGCAACAATTCGGGGCTCGCCACATCCCGTCGCGAGGGCAGCAGATTGCCGAATGCCGCGACGAAATCCAGCAACACCAGCAGCGGCACGATTTTCGACAGCGGCATGAACAGGATCAGAATCGGCCCCGCCACCAGGGCGGTACCAAAACCGGCGATGCCGAACACGATGTAGGCCAGCGCAACGCCCAACCCAATCACCAGCCAATCCACCGCACCCCACGGCCATTGGTTCAATAACTCCAGCACATTCATCGATACGGCTTCCTTTTATTCCTGCGATGACTTTATCCAGTGCCAAGCGTTGCGACTAATATCTTCAACGTCGACCACCCATCTCTAAAAGGCATACCTCGTGCTTTCAACCCGCCAATTGCGTTACTTCGTGGAAATCGCCGAGAGCGGCAGCTTCAGCGCTGCGGCCGAACGACTGTTTATTGCTCAATCCGCCCTGAGCCGGCAGATCAAGGACATGGAAACCCGGCTGCAAACGCCGCTGTTCGAACGCACCGCGCGCCAGCCCCGTTTGACGGCGGCAGGTGAAGCTTTTTTGCCTCGGGCCAGAAACCTGCTGAACGAACTGACCAAGGCCAGCGAGATGGCCACCCAAGTGGGCAGTGGTCAACTGGGCGTGTTGCGCCTGAGTCACTCCAGCACTGTGCCTATGAGCGGTCGGCTGTTGCGAGGCATCAGCGACTATCTGGATCGGCACGCTGGCGTGTCCATGGACATCGTCAAGCTGTCCTCCGAGGCGCAACTGGAAGAATTGGCCGAAGGTCGTCTCGATGTGGGTCTGTTGCGCCTGCCGGTGTTGCGTCAGCGTGAAGGGGTGCAGATTGTTCCGCTGTACAGCGAGCGCTTGTTGCTGGCGGTGCCACCGAATCATCGGCTGGCTGTGGATAAGTCCGCGCAAGGCATCGATCTGGCGCAGTTGAAGAATGAGGCGTTTATTTCCATCCCTCATCCACAGCGTGGCGGTCTGAGCTATTTGTCCGCCGAGTTGTGCATGCGCCAGGGATTCTTTCCCCAAGCGGCTCGGGTGGTGTCGCGTAAAACCACGCAACTGCAATTGATCCAGGCCGGGTTCGGCATCGCGCTGTTACCGGAATCGATGCAGGACATCGCGCCGCCGGATATCCACTTCCTGCCCTTGGCCGACCCGGATTGCCACAGCACCGTCGCCCTCGCCTGCCGGCAAAATCCCACGGCGCTGGTTCAGCAATTTGTCGAACACTTCACCTGATCGGCGTAGGAGTTGCCGAAGGCTGCGATTTTTTGATCTTCAGCAATTTCAGCCTCGCCGAAAATCAAGATCAAAAGATCGCAGCCTGCGGCAGCTCCTACAGGGGGATCGTGCATTGCGCAGGAGATTGCCTTTATCATGCGCCCCATGATTAAAGATCCCTTTGCAAGACTCGGCCTGGACCGGGAAGTCCTGACTGTCAGCCAGCTCAACGGCCGCGCGCGGGTGTTGCTCGAAGACGTGTTCAGCAACATCTGGGTCGAAGGCGAAATTTCCAACCTCGCCCGCCCGGCGTCCGGCCATGTGTATTTCACCCTCAAGGACAGCGGCGCCCAGGTGCGTTGCGCGCTGTTTCGACAGAACGCCGCGCGGGTTCGCCAGGCGTTGAAGGACGGCTTGGCGGTCAAGGTTCGCGGCAAGGTTTCGCTGTTTGAAGGCCGTGGTGACTACCAACTGATCCTCGACACCGTGGAGCCGGCCGGTGATGGCGCCCTGCGCCTGGCCTTCGATGCCTTGAAGGAAAAGCTCAGTGCTGAAGGCCTGTTCAGCGCCGAACGCAAAGTGCCGTTGCCGGCGCACCCACAACGCATCGGCATCATCAGCTCGCCCACCGGCGCGGTGATCCGCGACATCATCAGTGTGTTCCGCCGCCGCGCGCCGCAGATCCAACTGACGCTGATCCCCACCGCCGTGCAAGGCCGCGAAGCCACTGCGCAGATTGTCCGCGCGCTGAAGCTGGCGGACGCCCGCGGTTTCGACGCGTTGATCCTGGCCCGTGGCGGCGGTTCGCTGGAAGACCTCTGGTGTTTCAACGAAGAAGCCGTAGCCCGCGCCGTGGATGCCTGCGTGACGCCGATTGTCAGCGCCGTCGGCCACGAAACCGACGTCTCGATCAGTGACTTCGTCGCCGATGTCCGCGCCCCGACACCGTCCGCCGCGGCCGAACTGCTCGCGCCGGACTCCAGCGATCTGGTGCGACGCGTCGAAAGCCTGCATCGGCGCCTGGTGATGCGCATGCGCGACCGCCTGATGCGTGACCGGCTGCGCCTGGAAGGTATTTCACGCCGACTGCGCCATCCCGGCGAACGACTGCGTCAGCAGGCACAACGTCTGGATGATCTGGACATGCGCATGCGCCGGGCCTTCGAACGCAGCCTCAATACCCGTCGCGAACGTTTGATCCGCCTGGAAACCCGCCTTGCCGGGCAACATCCCGGGCGACAACTGGCGATGCTTCGCCAACGTCTCGACAGCCTCGCCGAACGCCTGCCTCGGGCCATGCGTGAAGGGCTCAAGTCTCGCCGCCTGCAACTGCAAAGTCAGATGCAGACGCTGCACGTGGTCAGCCCCTTGGCGACCCTCGCTCGTGGCTACAGCATTCTGCTGGACGAGCGCGGCAACGCGATTCGCAGCGCCGCGCAAACCCACACCGGCCAGCGCCTGAAAGCCAAATTGGGTGAAGGCGAACTGCAAGTACGAGTCGAAGACAATCACCTGACGCCTGTCACCCTTTCTTTACTGGATTGATCCATGCCGCGTTTTTTAGCTCCGCTGCTGTTGCTGTGCCTGACCTTCAACGCCCACGCCGACAGTTACATCACCCGCCTGTTGAACAAACCGGTGCCGGGTGGCGTGGCGGTGGTGGATCTGGGCAGCTCCGCCCAGGCACCCAAAGCAAGCTATCAGGGGAGACCGGTATTGGTGGTCAAGGAACAGAACAACTGGCTGGCCATCGTCGGCGTGCCGCTGACGGTCAAGCCGGGCGCCCAATCCATCAGCAGCGGCGGACGCAACCTGAGTTTCACTGTCGGCAGCAAGAAATACCCGGAACAGCACATCACCCTGAAGAATACCCAGCAGGTCAATCCGAACCCGGAGAATCTCAAGCGCATCGAGGGGGAGCTGGCCGAGCAGATTGCCGCCTATCGCACCTTCAGTCCAAACACTCCGAGCAACCTGCTGCTGGACAAGCCGGTCAACGGCCCACTGTCGAGCAAGTTCGGCGTGCGCCGCTTTTTCAACGGTGAAGAGCGCAATCCCCATTCAGGTCTGGATTTCGCGGTGGGCGCTGGAACACCCATCAAGACCCCGGCCGCCGGCAAGGTGATCCTGATCGGTAACTACTTCTTCAATGGCAATACGGTATTCGTCGACCACGGCCAGGGCTTTATCAGCATGTTCTGTCACATGTCGAAGATCGACGTGAAGGTTGGGCAGCAACTGGCGCGTGGTGGCGTGGTCGGCAAAGTCGGTGCGACTGGCCGGGCGACTGGGCCGCATATGCACTGGAACGTCAGCCTGAATGACGCCCGGGTGGACCCGGCGATTTTCATTGGCGCATTTCAGCCCTGAAGCATTGTGAGGCCACTGGCCTCATCGCCAGCAGGCTGGCTCCCACATTGGACCGTGTTCACCACACAACTCCCCTGTGGGAGCTAGCCTGCTAGCGATGACGCACTCCCAGGCACTGAAATATCTCGACCAGCGTAATTGCGCACCTATCAAACCCCGCGCAAAAATCACAACGATCGGCCGAATAAAACACAATAAAATCGCGCAAAACCCCGCTTTTCAAGTATTCCTCTCAATTTTTTTCGACTGCTTGCCATCCTTTCCTCCCGCGGTTAGGGTTGAAGGCATGAAAACCTCTCACACCCTCATTCAGCTTCGCCAGCACCGCAGCCTGTGCCTCGTCAGCGCACGACTGCCAGGCTGAATCGCGGTGCCTCGTCTTACGCTTTATCCCAACTTTTGATCCACCGGCAGGCCGCCTTTTTTCGGCCCACACAATAAGGATTTCCCGATGAGCATGCTCAAAGACCCGTCTTCGAAATACCGCGCGTTCCCGACCATCGATATCCCGGACCGCACCTGGCCATCGAAGACCATCACCGCAGCGCCGATCTGGTGCAGCTCGGACCTTCGTGACGGCAACCAGTCGCTGATCGAGCCGATGGACGCGGTCAAGAAGCTGCGTTTCTGGAAGACCCTGGTGCAAGTCGGCGTGAAAGAAATCGAAGCCTCGTTCCCGGCCGCTTCGCAAACCGACTTCGACTTCGTGCGTACGCTGATCGAAGACGGCCACATCCCGGACGACACCACCATCCAGGTGCTGACCCAGGGCCGTGAAGACTTGATCGCACGCACCTTCGAATCCCTGCGCGGCGCCAAGAAAGCCATCGTTCACCTGTACAACGCGACCTCCCCTTCCTTCCGCCGCATTGTCTTTAATCAGGACAAGGACGGGGTCAAGGCCATCGCCGTAAACGCCGCCAAGCTGTTCGTCAAATACGCCGCCCAGCAGCCGGAAACCGAGTGGACTTTCGAGTATTCGCCAGAAACCTTCAGCGCCACCGAGCTCGAGTTCGCCAAAGAAGTCTGCGACGCAGTCATCGAAGTCTGGAACCCGACGCCTGAGCACAAGGTCATCCTCAACCTGCCTGCCACCGTCGAATGCGCCACCCCGAACATCTATGCCGACCAGATCGAATGGTTCGGCCGCCACATCAACCGTCGTGACAGCGTGATCATCAGCCTGCACACCCACAACGACCGTGGCACTGGCGTGGCCGCCACCGAGCTGGGCCTGATGGCCGGTGCCGACCGTGTCGAAGGTTGCCTGTTCGGCAACGGCGAGCGGACCGGTAACGTCGACCTGGTGACCGTGGCATTGAACCTCTACACCCAGGGCATCAACCCTGAACTGGACTTTTCCGATATCGACGGCGTGCGCAAAGTCGTCGAAGAATGCAACCAGATCCAGGTGCACCCACGTCACCCGTATGTCGGCGACCTGGTTCACACCGCGTTCTCCGGCTCCCACCAGGATGCGATCCGCAAGGGCTTCGCCCAGCAGCAAACGGATGCCCTGTGGGAAGTGCCGTACCTGCCGATCGACCCGGCCGACATCGGCCGCAGCTACGAGGCGGTGATTCGCGTCAACAGCCAGTCGGGCAAAGGCGGTATCGCTTACCTGCTGGAACAGGAATACGGCATCAACTTGCCGCGCCGCATGCAGATCGAGTTCAGCCAGGTCGTGCAGCGTGAAACCGATCGTCTGGGCCTGGAGATGACAGCCCAGCAGATCCACGCGTTGCTGCACAGCGAGTACTTGCAGGCCAACACCCCGTACGCGCTGGTCAGCCATCGCTTGCAGGAAGAAAACGGTCACAGCGCCGTGGAAGTGGAAGTCTCCAGCAAAGGCCAGGGCGAAACCAACCTGCACTGGCGTGGCAAGGGCAACGGCGCTCTGGAAGCGCTGGTGGCCGGTCTGCCGATCCCGGTGGAAATCATGGACTACAACGAACACGCCATCGGCGCGGGTACCAATGCCAAGGCTGCGGCCTACATTGAACTGCGCGTAAACGGTGAGCGTGCGGTGCACGGCGTCGGCATCGATGAAAACATCACCACCGCCAGCTTCAAGGCCCTGTTCAGCGCGCTGAACCGCTCCCTGAGCCAGCCGGAAGCGAAAGCGGCGTAAGTCAGCGCTGCAATGCAAAAGGCCCCGGGGTGAGAACCTCGGGGCCTTTTTGTTTGTGTTGCTGAAAGATCAAAAGATCGCAGCCTTCGGCAGCTCCTATGTTGGAATGCATTCCCCTGTAGGAGCTGCCGAAGGCTGCGATCTTTTCGGGACCACCCGATTCTCAAGTGAACTCGAAGGTATCCGCATCCAGATTCGCCGGAAAACGCGCACGATAAGCCGCCAGTTCCGCCGCGTCCAGAACGACCTTGAACACACCATCAGCATCGCCTGCGCCAAGCAACGTCTCCCCCTGGAAATCCAGCACCTGACTGTCACCGGTATACGCAAAGCCTTTTCCATCGGTACCGATGCGGTTCACCGCCGCCACATAGCAGAGGTTTTCGATCGCCCGTGCCGGTAGCAGACGGTTCCAGTGCTGGCGCCGGGCGCCCGGCCAATTGGCGGTGTACAGCAATAAGTCGGTGTCTTGAGGGTCGCGGCTCCAGACCGGGAAACGCAAGTCGTAGCAAATTAGCGGCCGCACTCGCCAGCCCTTCAATTCGAACTGCACCTGACGCTCGCCCGGGGTGAAATGGTTGTGCTCGCCCGCCATGCGGAACAGGTGACGCTTGTCGTAATGCCACACCTCCCCGTCCGGCCGCGCCCACAACAGACGATTGCGATGACTGCCGTCAGCCACCTGGACGATGATGCTGCCGGTGATCACCGCATCCAGTTTCGCCGCCTGAACCCGCAGCCATTTACTGGTGGGGCCATTTTCCGGCTCGGCGAGGGTTTCCGATTCCATGGAGAAACCGGTGGTAAACATCTCCGGCAGGATGATCAGGTCAGCGCCGCGAGCCTGTTCCAGCAAAGGCTCGAAATGCTGCAGATTGGCCTGACGATCATGCCAGGCCAGGGTGGTCTGGATCAGCGCGACATTCAGATTGGGCAGAGCACTCAGATCACGCATAGTTTTACCGCTGCTTCACGCAGGGTCTCCTCGCGTTTGGCAAAGCACAGACGTACCAGGCGCTGGCCTTCGGGTGGCGTCTGGTAGAACACAGAAATCGGGATGCTCGCGACGCCGTGTTCGCGGGTCATCCACAGCGCCATCTCGACGTCATTGAGGTCCGGGCGAATCTGCGAGTAATCGACCAGCTGGAAGTAAGTACCGGCCACGCGGGTGAAACTGAAGCGCGACGGCGACAGCAGATCGCAGAACAGATCGCGCTTGGCCTGATAGAAGTCCGGCAACTCTTCGACGTGTTCCGGATGCTCGGCCATGTAATCGGCCAACGCGTATTGCAGTGGCGTCACGCCGCAGAAACTGACGTATTGGTGAACCTTGCGCAGCTCCGCGGTGAGGGCTGGAGGTGCCACGACATAACCGGTTTTCCAGCCGGTGACGTGGTAGGTCTTGCCGAACGAACTGACCACAAATGCGCGCCGGTAGAGCTCTTCGTGGGCCAACACGCTGACGTGAGATACGCCATCGAATACCAGATGTTCGTAGACCTCGTCGCTGATCACATAGATATCGCGGTCGCGAATCAACGCCGCCAGTTGATCCAGCTCGGCACGACTGATCAACGCGCCGCTGGGGTTGTGCGGGCTGTTAAGAATGATCATCCGCGTACGCGGGCTTAACGCATCGGCAAGCTTCTGGAAGTCGATACTGAAATCGTCGAGGCCCAGTTGCACATGCACGCAACGGCCACCGGCCAGCTCCACCGAAGGTTCATAACTGTCGTAGGCCGGATCAAACACGATGACTTCGTCACCGCTGTGGATCACCGCCTGAATGGCGCAGAAAATTGCCTGTGTCGCGCCGGGAGTGACCGTCACTTCGCTGTCGGCATCGATATGGACGCCGTAGCTGCGAGCGATCTTCGCCGCAATCTGCTGACGCAACACCGGCAAGCCAGTCATCGGCGAATACTGGTTGTGGCCACTGGCGATGTGGCGACCGACTGCATCACGCAGGGCTTGCGGGCCGTCGAAATCGGGAAACCCCTGAGACAGATTGATCGCCCCGGTTTGCGCCGCAAGCTGGGACATCTGCGTGAAGATAGTGATGCCGACATTCGGCAGCTTACTGGTGATCATCGGTGATTCCCTGGCTCTACACCCGGCTCTACGACGGCACGGGAGAGCTCGAGAATAGCCCAAACGGCGCCCATAAAAAAAGGGCGCTCTGGTGAGCACCCTCTTTCTGACCGGTCCCTGTAGGAGCTGCCGCAGGCTGCGATCTTTTGATCTTGTCGTTAAAGTAAAATCAAAGGATCGCAGCCTTCGGCAGCTCCTACAAAAGCATGACGCCGAACGATTGAATCAGCGCTTGTCCCGGCGCTTTTTGTCGGCTTTCTTGTGGTGCGACATCATCCGACGCTTCTTGTTGACCTGGCGGTCGGTGAGCGAGTTCTTGTTACCTTCGTACGGGTTCTCGCCGCCCTTGAACTCGATGCGAATCGGCGTACCGACCAGCTTCAAGACACGGCGATAGGTGTTTTCCAGGTAACGCACGTAAGACTTCGGCACCTTCTCGATCTGGTTACCGTGAATCACGATGATCGGCGGGTTGGCACCACCCAAGTGGGCGTAACGCAGCTTGATCCGGCGGTTGTTGACCATCGGTGGCGCGTGCTCGCCGACCGCATCTTCCAGAATCTGGGTCAGGCGGTTGGTCGGCCAGCGGGTGACCGCGGACTTGAACGAGTTCTGTACCGACGCGTAGAGGTTGCCTACGCCAGTGCCGTGCAGGGCCGAGATGAAGTGGATATCGGCGAAGTCGACGAAGAACAGCCGACGTTGCAGCTCGACCTTGACGAAGTCGCGCTCGCTCGGCGTCATGCCGTCCCACTTGTTGATCGCGATAACCAGCGCACGACCGGCTTCAAGGGCAAAGCCCAACAGGTTGAGGTCGTGGTCCACCACGCCTTCGCGGGCGTCCATCACAAAGATCACCACGTTGGCGTCTTTGATCGCTTGCAGGGTTTTGACCACGGAGAACTTTTCAACTTCTTCGTGGATCTTGCCGCGCTTGCGCACACCGGCAGTGTCGATCAGCGTGTACTTCTCGTCGTTACGTTCAAACGGGATGTAGATGCTGTCGCGGGTGGTGCCGGGCTGGTCATAAACGATGACCCGGTCTTCACCGAGCATGCGGTTGACCAGGGTCGACTTGCCAACGTTCGGGCGGCCGATGATGGCGATCTTGATACCGTCTTTTTCGCTTGGGCCAGGAATGCGCTTGGCTTCCTCACCTTCGGCAACGATCTCTTCTTCACCTTCTTCCGGCTCTTCGTCGTCTTTCGGGAAGTCGCTCAGGGCGATTTCCAGCATCTGGGTGATGCCACGACCATGAGCGCCGGCGATCGGGATCGCGTGGCCCATGCCCAACGGGGCGAATTCGGCGCGGGCCATTTCAGGGTCGATGTTGTCGACCTTGTTGGCAACCACGTAAGAACGCTTGTTACGCTTGCGCAAGTGTTCGGCGATCATCTGGTCGGCCGCGGTGAAACCGGCCTTGGCATCTACCAGGAACAGAACGACATCCGCTTCTTCAATGGCCAGCAGCGACTGCTCGGCCATTTTTTCGTCCATACCGTGCTCGTCACCGGAGATACCACCGGTGTCGACCAGAATGTAGGAACGCCCTTGCCACTTGGCCTCACCGTACTGGCGATCACGGGTCAGACCGGACAAGTCGCCGACGATGGCGTCGCGAGTCCTGGTCAGGCGGTTGAACAAGGTGGACTTGCCGACGTTCGGTCGGCCCACCAGGGCGATTACGGGAACCATGCGGCTCTCCACTTCGTTATTTCAGAAAATACAAAAGCCGCTGCGAGGCAGCGGCTGGTGCTCGGGGCAATCACTGGGGGTCTTTTGTGGGAGCGAGCCTGCTCGCGATAAACGCAAAGGCACCGCATTCATTCAGGCCGCAAACATTATCGTTGACGTCCTTCGCGAGCAGGCTCGCTCCCACATTCATACCCACAGGTGAAGCCGCTTGGGGGTTAAACCCCAAGCATAGTTCTTACTTGATGGTCAGGGCTTCCAGTTTGCCGCTGTTGCCATACAGATAAATCGTGTCACCCACCACCAGCGGACGGGCACGCAGGCCGTCGCTGTCGATGCGCTCGCGGCCGACGAAACGACCGTCCACCTGACTCAGCAGGTGCAGGTAACCTTCCATATCACCGACTGCAACATAGCTGGAGAACACTTCCGGAGCCGACAATTGACGGCGGGCCAGCGAATCGTTGCTCCACAAGGCAGTGGTGGAACGCTCGTCAACGCCTTCAACGGTGCCCGCAGACAGGCTCACGTAGACGCTGCCAAAACCCTGAGCAACGCCGGCATAGCTGGAAGCATCACGCTGCCAGAGCTGACGACCGCTTTCCAGATCCAGTGCCGCGACGCGACCCTGGTAGCTGGCGACATACAGCGTACCGCCGGACAGCAGCAAGCCACCGTCGATATCGACCACACGCTCCAGTTCCGAACGACCTTGTGGAATCGCTACGCGTTGTTCCCATACCGGCACGCCGTTGGAAACATCCAGAGCAACCACTTTACCAGTCGACAGGCCAGCCACCGCGAGGCGATTGGTGACGATCGGTGCGCTGGTGCCGCGCAGGGTCAGAACCGCTGGCGTGCTGTCATACAACCAGCGCTGGTTGCCGGTAGCGGCATCCAGACCGATCAGACGGTCATCCTGGGTCTGAACCACAACAACGTCACCGTTGGTGGCCGGCGGCGCGAGCACTTCACTGGTCACGCGAGCGCGCCATTTCTCTTCACCGCTGCTGGCGTCCAGGGCAACGATTTCACCCTTGAGCGTGCCGATCATGACCAGACCGTAACCTACGCCAACGGCGCCGGAGACAGGCAGTTCGAGATCTTTCTTCCATTTGACATCGCCATTGCTGCGATCCATCGCCATCACCACACCGGTGACGTCGCCGGCATAGATGGTATCGCCATCGATCGCCGGAACCAGCATGTTGTAGGTTTCGCCCTGACCGTCACCGATCGAACGACTCCACTGCTTTTGCAGAACCACTTCTTCTTTGAAGTCGGTCAACTCGGCCGGTGGCAATTCTTTTTTGCTGTTGCTGCTGCAACCCGCGGCCAGTATGGCCAGAGCCAGCAATGCTGCATGTTTCCAACGGATCACGTCACGCATCCCCTTTGGCCAGGTCGTCCAGCTTGATTTGTAGGCCACCGACCGCCGCTTCATCCGACAGTGCCGCCTTGGCTTTTTGATACGCCGTGTTCGCTTCGTCGGTACGACCCAGCTGCACCAGCAGGTCACCTTTGAGTTCTTCGCGAGTGGCCAGGAAGGCTTTGTCGGCATCGCCTTCGAGCAGTTTCAGGGCTTCATCGACCTTGTTCTGCGCGGCCAGCACCTGCGCCAGGCGCTGACGGGCAATTTCGCCCAGTGCCGGGTTGGCCGGTTTGGCGACAATGGCTTTCAGCTCGCTGGCTGCGTCGTCCAGCTTGCCGCTGTCGACTGCAACTTTCGCCACGAACAGGCTGCCGTATTGCGCGTAAGCGGTGCCGCCGAACTCGCTGTTGAGCTTGCCGGCCAGATCCGAAACACGTGCAGCATCAGGCTTGCCGTCAGGCGTCAGCGTGGTTTCGAGCAATTGCTGATAGAGAATCGAGGCGCCTTGCGACTGATTGCTCTGATACTTCTGAAAGGCCTGCCAGCCGAACACGATGACCAGCGCCAACAGGCCGCCAGTGACCAGGGGCTTGCCGTTGCGTGTCCACCAGTCCTTCAACTCCGCCAGATGTTCGTCTTCGGTACTCGACACCCCAATACTCCTTAATCGCTAAATCGGCTGTTTGACAGCTTCAACCCTGCACGACGCAGGTGGCCAGGTGTGCAGCAAGCGCATCCCAGGCAATGCTTTGTTGTTCGCCCTGGCCACGCAGGGGTTTGAAACCTACCACTTGCTGGGCCATTTCGTCGTCACCGAGAATCAATGCATACAGCGCACCGCTCTTGTCGGCTTTCTTGAACTGGCTTTTGAAGCTGCCGGCGCCGGCATTGACTTGCAGGCGCAGGTTGGGCAATTGATCACGAACACGCTCGCTCAGGGCCAGACCGGCCAGCTCGGCGGCTTCACCGAAGGCGCAGAGGTAGACATCGACCTGACGGGAGATTTCTTCGGGAATCTGCTCCAGGGTTTCAAGCAACAGCACCAGGCGCTCGATGCCCATGGCGAAGCCAACGCCCGTGGTCGGCTTGCCGCCCATCTGCTCCACCAGACCGTCGTAACGACCACCGGCACATACGGTGCCCTGGGCGCCTAACTTGTCGGTGACCCATTCGAAAACGGTCTTGCTGTAGTAGTCCAGCCCGCGAACCAGCTTCGGGTTGATCACATAAGGAATGCCGGCGGCGTCCAGACGAGCCTTGAGGCCCTCGAAGTGCACGCGGGATTCTTCGTCGAGGTAATCGGCCATCTTTGGCGCGTCGGCCAACGCCGCTTGAGTGTCGGGATTCTTGGTATCCAGAACCCGCAGCGGGTTGGTCTTCAGACGGCGCTGGCTGTCTTCGTCCAGTTGATCCAGGCGAGCGGACAGGTAGTCGACCAGTGCTTCACGATAGCGACCACGGGACTCGCTGGTGCCCAGGCTGTTGAGTTCGAGCTTGACCGCATCACGGATACCCAGCTCGCCCCACAGGCGCCAGGTCAGCACGATCAGCTCGGCGTCGATGTCCGGACCGTCGAGGTTGAAGACTTCGCAACCGATCTGGTGGAACTGGCGATAACGACCTTTCTGTGGACGTTCGTGACGGAACATCGGGCCGATGTACCAGAGTTTCTGCACCTGACCGCCGCCGGTGATGCCGTGTTCGAGCACCGCACGCACGCAGGCCGCTGTGCCTTCAGGGCGCAGGGTCAGGGAATCGCCGTTGCGATCTTCGAAGGTGTACATCTCTTTTTCGACGATGTCGGTTACTTCACCTATGGAGCGTTTGAACAGCTCGGTGAACTCGACGATCGGCATGCGGATCTGCTTGTAACCGTAGTTATCCAGCAGACGCGAGACGGTGCCCTCGAAATGACGCCACAGGGGCGTCTGTTCGGGCAGGATGTCGTTCATGCCACGAATGGCTTGCAGAGACTTGCTCACTATAAATCCTTAAATTCGTTCGGCTTTTTAGTCAGGCTCAGCCGCGAGCGATTACCGCTGCATCGGCTTCGACCTTTTCGGCCGCTTTCTGACGGATCAAGCGTTCAAGCTCATCCACCAGATTGTCATTAGTCAGTTTCTGCGCCGGCTTGCCGTCGATGTAAATCAGGTTTGGCGTGCCGCCGGTCAAGCCGATATGGGCTTCCTTGGCTTCGCCCGGCCCGTTGACCACGCAACCGATCACCGCGACATCCAGCGGCACCAGCAGGTCTTCGAGGCGCCCTTCCAGCTCGTTCATGGTTTTGACCACATCGAAGTTCTGCCGCGAGCAGCTCGGGCAGGCGATGAAGTTGATGCCACGGGAACGCAGGTGCAGGGATTTGAGAATGTCGTAGCCGACTTTCACTTCCTCGACCGGGTCGGCCGCCAGCGAGATGCGAATAGTATCGCCAATCCCTTCGGCGAGCAGCATACCGAGGCCCACGGCGGATTTCACTGTGCCTGAGCGCAAACCACCGGCTTCAGTGATGCCCAAGTGCAGCGGCTGAACGATTTCCTTGGCCAGCAAGCGGTAGGCGGCGACGGCCATGAACACGTCGGAGGCTTTCACGCTGACCTTGAAGTCCTGGAAATTCAGGCGCTCGAGGTGTTCGACGTGACGCAAGGCGGACTCGACCAGCGCAGCGGGCGTCGGCTCGCCATATTTCTTTTGCAGGTCTTTTTCCAGGGAACCGGCGTTGACGCCGATGCGGATCGGAATCCCGCGATCACGGGCGGCATCGACCACCGCACGCACGCGGTCTTCACGACCGATGTTGCCCGGGTTGATGCGCAAGCAATCCACGCCCAGTTCGGCGACGCGCAAAGCGATCTTGTAGTCGAAATGGATGTCGGCCACCAACGGCACTTTGACCAATTGCTTGATCTTGCCGAAGGCTTCTGCGGCGTCCATGTCCGGCACGGAAACCCGCACGATATCGACGCCAGCGGCTTCCAGACGATTGATCTGGGCCACGGTAGCGGCCACGTCATTGGTGTCGCTGTTGGTCATGCTCTGCACAGCGATAGGCGCATCGCCGCCTACGGGCACATTACCCACCCAGATCTTGCGGGATTCGCGACGTTTGATTGGAGATTCGCCGTGCATGACTTATTGACCCAACTTCAGGCGAGCAGTCTCGCCACTGGTGAACGGAGCGACATCAACCACCTGCCCGTTGTAGCTGACCTGCGCGCCACGGGCGAAGCCCAGACGCACGGAAAAGGGCGGCTTGCCGCTAACGGATACATTTTCGCCTTTACGCTTCAGACCACTCAACAGCACCTTGCCGGTGCCATCGGTCACTTGCGTCCAGCAATCGGCGGTGAATTGCAGTTGAACCTGGCCTTGGCCGGCCACCGGAGCTGCCGGAGCTGGAGCCGGGGCGGTCGGAGCAATTGGAGCAGAGATAACCGGTGCCGGTACAGCGGGAACTGCCGGGGCAGGTGTCGCTGGCGTCGCCGGTGTTGCGACAACCGGAGCAGTGCTGTGGGCCGCAGCCGCAGGCGTTAATGCTGAAACGACTGGCGCTGGAACCGGTGCACTCGTTTCGGCATTGACTGGTTCCTCGGTCGAAGTCTCGGCCTGAGGCAACGCAAGCGGCGTTTCACCTTCAGCCTGACCTTGCGCAACGGCCTGGTCTTCCGGCTCGTCCAGTGGATGGATCTGGGTGGTGCCGTCAGCGCCTTCGACTTCAACGTGTTCCGGCGCCAGGCCAATCAGGTCTTTGGTACGCAGTGAAGTTTGATCCTGCCACCAGATAAAACCACCGCCAATCACCGCAAGCAGCAACAGCAGGCTGACAATTCGCAAAATGGTGTGGGAAACCCGAACCGGCTCTTCGATACGCCCCAGGCTGTGGACGTTGCTGCCATGGGAGTCGGTGCCGGTGGATTGGTCGAACTGCTGGACCAGAACGGTTTGGTCCATGCCGAGCAATTTGGCATACGCGCGAATATAGCCACGAGCAAAGGTGTGACCAGGCAGCTTGTCGAAAGCGCCGGCTTCCAGATTGCTCAGGGAATTGACGGTGAGGTTGAGCTTGAGGGCCACTTCGGCCAGCGACCAGCCATTGCTTTCGCGGGCCTGGCGCAAAGTCTCACCGGGGTTAACGCGATTCGCTGCTACAACTTCGGGATGCGCCGCTTTCATCATTGCTCCGACAGGTATTGCTGATATTCCGGCGTACCGGGATAGAGTCGTTTTAATTGCAGGCCGAAACTGGCGGCCTTGTCGCGATCTTCGAACACTTTTGCCAGCCGAACGCCGAGCAATAGACTACGTGCATTTTGCTCGGTAAGCAGGCTAAAACGGTCGTAATAGTCACGCGCGGGCACATAATGCCTGTCTTCGTAAGACAACTCAGCCATTTCCAGCAATGCACGTGGCTGTTGGCGATTCAGACGCAGGGCTTTTTCCAGTTGCTGGCGGGCCAGATCACGCTGGCCTAGCTTTGAAGCGGTCATGCCCAGGTTTTCGAAAACCCGTGAACGCTCAGGATACAAAGTATCGGCGGCGGCCTGTTCGAAGCGTTCATACGCTTCTTTGTAACGTTTCTCTTCGAAAAGAAAACTGCCGTAGTTATTCAGGATTCGCGCATCGGCGGGACGAGAAGACAGCGCCTTGCGAAAATGCTGATCGGCCAGTTCCGGCTCCATCTCAGCCTGGAACACCAGCCCCAGGGCTGCGTTGGCGTCAGGATCCGAGCTATCCAGGTCCAAGGCCTTCTTCAACGGGACTTTGGCGCGCTCGGTCATGCCCTGTTGCAAATAACCCAAGCCCAGCTGCACGTAGGCAGCACGCGCTTCATCACGGCCCTTGCTGGTCTTCATCGGGTTGAAATCGCCCGACAGGACACAACCAGCACAGAGGCTGGCCAACAGCACAAGCAGCGCGAAGCGCAGGGACATAGAGATCCTCTCTTAATTATTGTTCGCGGCGTTCGTTGCGATATCGTTTTCGGCGCTCAACTCGCGCACGGCGATATAACGTTCGCTGCGACGGGTGCGATCCAGCACCTGCCCTACCAATTGGCCACACGCGGCATCGATGTCTTCACCGCGGGTGGTGCGTACGGTGACGTTGAAGCCTGCATGGTGAAGCTGATCCTGGAAACGACGAATCGCATTGTTGCTCGGACGCTCGTAACCGGAATGCGGGAACGGGTTGAACGGAATCAGGTTGATCTTGCACGGGATGTTCTTGAGCAGCTCAATCATCTCAACGGCGTGTTCAACCTTGTCGTTGATGTCCTTGAGCAAGGTGTACTCGATGGTCAGCACGCGCTTTTCGCCCAGGGACGACATGTAGCGCTGGCACGACTCGAGCAGCATCTTAAGCGGATATTTCTTGTTGATCGGCACCAATTGGTTACGCAATGCGTCATTCGGTGCGTGCAGCGACAACGCCAGGGACACGTCGATGTGCTTGGACAGCTCATCGATCATCGGCACCACACCCGAAGTCGACAGGGTCACGCGGCGCTTGGATATCCCGTAGCCCAGGTCATCCATCATCAGATGCATGGCGGCCACGACGTTGTCGAAGTTCAGCAGCGGCTCACCCATGCCCATCATCACCACGTTGGTGATGGCACGGTCGGCGGTCGCCGGGATGCTGCCGAACGATTTATTGGCAATCCACACCTGACCGATCACTTCGGCGGCGGTGAGGTTGCTGTTGAAACCTTGCTTGCCGGTGGAGCAGAAACTGCAATCCAGGGCACAGCCTGCCTGGGACGAAACGCACAGAGTGCCGCGTTTGCCCTGGGGAATGTACACGGTCTCGACGCAGCTACCGGACGCCACGCGTACTACCCATTTACGGGTGCCATCGGTGGAGATGTCCTCGCTGACCACTTCGGGGCCGCGGACTTCAGCAATGGCCTTGAGCTTGTCGCGCAAGGCCTTGCTGACGTTCGTCATGGCGTCGAAATCATCAACGCCAAGGTGGTGAATCCATTTCATTACCTGACCGGCACGGAAACGCTTCTCCCCGATTGAGTCGAAGAATTTTTCCATTTCCTGTTGAGTCAGACCCAGCAGGTTGGTTTTTACAGTCGATGTAGTCATGGATTCACCTTCACTCTTAAGCCAATGCTTAGCGAGTGGTTACTTCAGTAGCTGCGAAGAAGTACGAGATTTCGCGAGCAGCAGCGGCTTCGGAGTCCGAACCGTGTACAGCGTTGGCGTCGATGGAATCAGCGAAGTCAGCGCGGATGGTGCCGGCAGCAGCTTCTTTAGGGTTGGTAGCGCCCATCAGCTCACGGTTCAGAGCGATAGCGTTTTCGCCTTCCAGAACCTGAACGACAACCGGACCGGAGATCATGAAAGCAACCAGGTCGTTGAAGAAACCACGAGCGCTGTGCTCAGCGTAGAAGCCTTCAGCTTCAGCTTTGGACAGTTGCTTCAGTTTCGAAGCTACAACGCGCAGGCCAGCTTTTTCGAAACGAGTGGTGATCTCGCCGATAACGTTTTTTGCAACAGCGTCAGGCTTGATGATGGAGAAAGTACGTTGAACAGCCATGGTGTAACTCCAGAAACGGTAATTTGCGAAAAATTAAACCCGCGAATTATACGCGGGTTCTTTGGTATTGCCTAACGGCGTACGGTGCAGAATCAGTCTGCTTCTTCGATCCAGGCGGCCTGAATGGCTTCAAGCACCTTCTCGCCACCGCGGGTCGGATCATCACTGAACTCCGGCAATGCCAGCACCCATTGGTGCAGATCAACGAAGTTCACGAAACGCGGGTCCACTTCTGGCCTGGATTCAGCCAGCTGGATCGCGATTTCAAGCACATCAACCCATTTCAGACTCATGTCGGCTCCTTGAATCAGTGCGGCGCTTCGGCTGCATGGTTGAGCGAATATTTCGGAATTTCGATGGTCAGGTCTTCTGTCCCGACGATCGCCTGACAGGCTAGACGAGATTGCGCTTCCAGACCCCATGCCCGATCAAGAAAGTCTTCTTCCAGCTCATCGGCCTCTTCCAACGAATCGAAACCTTCGCGAACGATGCAGTGACAAGTGGTGCAGGCGCAGACGCCGCCGCAAGCGCTTTCCATCTCGATATGGTGTTCATGGGCCAGTTCGAGAATGGAAATACCAGGCTCAGCCTCTACAACCATGCCTTCCGGGCAGAACTTCTCGTGTGGCAGAAAAATGACCTGCGGCATCAGTTATCCTCGATTTCATTCAGGTTGCGCCCCGCCAGAGCGGCTTTCACCGTCGAGTCCAGGCGGCGGGCAGCAAAGGCATCGGTCACTTGCGACAGACGCTTGGTCTGCTGCTCGATGGCGTAACCATCGGTGCCTTTCATCAATTCGGTCAGTTCCTGCATCTGCAATTCGATGACCATGCGCTCTTCGGCGTCGAGCAGGCGTTCGCCGTCAACTTCCAGAGCGCCCTGCACCGCCTCGATCAGGCGCTGGGCATCGACCTGCTGCTCACGCAATACCCGAGCGACCTTGTCGTCATTGGCGTGCTGGAACGAATCCTTGAGCATCTTGGCGATTTCGCCGTCGGTCAGGCCGTAGGACGGTTTGACCTGGATGCTGGCTTCGACACCCGAACCCAGTTCACGGGCCGAAACACTGAGCAGACCGTCGGCATCGACCTGGAAAGTCACGCGAATCTTCGCCGCACCCGCCACCATCGCCGGAATCCCGCGCAATTCGAAACGCGCCAGGGAGCGGCAGTCGCTGATCAACTCACGCTCGCCCTGCAAGACGTGAATCGCCATGGCCGACTGGCCATCTTTATAGGTGGTGAAGTCCTGCGCCCGGGCGACGGGGATGGTGGTGTTGCGCGGAATCACCTTCTCCATCAGACCGCCCATGGTTTCCAGCCCCAGGGACAACGGAATCACGTCGAGCAACAGCAGTTCGCCGCCGTCACGCTTGTTGCCGGCCAGGGTATCGGCCTGGATCGCGGCGCCGATGGCCACGACCTGATCCGGATCGATTTCGGTCAACGGCTCGCGACCGAAGGCCTGCGCAACAGCTTCGCGGACGCGAGGCACACGCGTCGAGCCGCCGACCATGACCACAGCGTGTACGTCTTCCAGCTCGATACCGGAATCACGCACCGCGCGACGGCAGGCTTTCAGGCTGCGAGCGACCATCGGCTCGATCAGCGCATTGAAGGCGTCACGGGCCAGCTCGGCCTTCCAGTCGCCATAAGCGACTTCGACGGACGAGCAATTGGTCAGGGCTTCTTTGGCCGCACAAGCGGTTTGCAGCAAATTGCGTTGCACGCCCGGATCGAGGTCGGCCGACAGACCGGCGCCCTGAATGATCCAGCCGGCGATTGCATGGTCGAAGTCATCGCCACCCAGGGCGCTGTCGCCACCGGTAGCCAGCACTTCGAACACACCGCCGGTCAGGCGCAGAATCGAAATATCGAAAGTACCGCCGCCCAGGTCGTAAATGGCGACCAGGCCTTCTGCCTGCTGATCCAGCCCATAAGCCACGGCAGCGGCGGTTGGCTCATTGAGCAAACGCAGCACGTTCAGGCCGGCCAGTTTGGCCGCATCCTTGGTGGCTTGACGCTGAGCATCATCGAAATAGGCCGGAACGGTGATCACCGCGCCAACCAACTCGCCACCCAAGGTCGCTTCAGCACGCTGACGCAGTACCTTGAGGATATCGGCGGAAACTTCGACTGGGCTTTTCGGGCCTTGCACCGTGTCGATGAACGGCATGTGCGACTCGCCATCGACAAAACGGTACGGCAGTTGATCGCCCAATTGCTTGACGTCGGACAGACCACGACCCATCAAGCGCTTGACCGACATCACCGTGTTCAAAGGATCGGACGCCGCAGCCAGTTTGGCCGACTCGCCGACTTCGACGCGATCGGCGTGATAGCGCACGGCAGACGGCAGGATGACCTGCCCTTGCGCGTCGGCCAGAGGCTCGGAAAGACCACTGCGCAACGCAGCGACCAGCGAATTGGTAGTGCCCAAGTCGATCCCCACAGCCAGACGACGCTGGTGCGGTTGAGGACTTTGGCCGGGTTCGGCGATCTGCAGTAGGGCCATCGTGATCAGGACTTATCTGTATATCAGGCGTGCGACCGGAGCGGCACTGGGTTAATCGTCGAGGCGCTCTTCTAACTGGCGCACTTCGTAGGTGAGCTTGTCGAGAAACTGCATGCGCCGCATCAGGCGTTCGGCCCGTTCACGTTGCGCTGCATCATCCCAACAGGCTGCGAAGCTTTCGTTCAGTTCATCCTGCGCGATCTTCAAGCGGCGCTTGAACACGGCAATGCCGGCCAGGTCGGCGCTGTCTTGCAGGTCTTCGAGTTCTTCACGCAATTCCATCTGCTGCAGAAGAAATTCCGGATCATGCACCGTGACCTCCAGCGGCAACTCGCCACCACTCAACGCAAGCAAGTATCGCGCGCGCTTGGGGGGGCTTTTGAGCGTCTGGTAGGCCTCGTTGAGGCTCGCGGATTGCTCGAGCGCCAGCCGCTGCTCACGCTCGGAAGCGTCGGCAAAGCGGTCCGGATGAACACCGCGCGCCAACTCACGGTAGCGCGTGGCCAACTGATCGAGATCCAGACGGAAGCTCGGTTTCAGCTCAAATAAAGCGAAATGACAAGGAGTACCCACGCGCAGCCTCAGATGTTGAAGCTTTCGCCGCAGCCACATTCACCGCGCACGTTGGGGTTGTTGAACTTGAAGCCTTCGTTCAACCCTTCCTTGACGAAATCGAGTTCGGTGCCGTCCAGGTAGGCCAGGCTTTTCGGGTCGATGATCACTTTCTCGCCGTGACTTTCGAACACCTGATCCTCTGCCACCACCTCGTCGACAAACTCCAGCACGTAGGCAAGGCCGGAACAGCCTGTGGTGCGAACACCCAGACGAATCCCTTCACCTTTGCCGCGCCCGTTGAGGGAGCGTCGCACGTGTTGAGCAGCCGCTTCTGTCATGCTGATAGCCATCGGTGACTCCTTACTCGTCGCCAAATCTTGAAAGTCAGATCAAGCCTTTCTTCTGCTTGTAGTCGCGAACGGCCGCTTTGATAGCGTCTTCAGCAAGTACGGAGCAGTGAATTTTTACTGGCGGCAGAGCCAGTTCTTCGGCCAGCTGAGTGTTCTTGATGGTCTCTGCTTCATCCAGAGTCTTGCCTTTCATCCACTCGGTCGCCAGGGAGCTGGAGGCGATCGCCGAACCGCAACCGTAAGTCTTGAACTTGGCGTCTTCGATGATGCCTTGTTCGTTGACCTTGATCTGCAGGCGCATCACGTCGCCGCACGCCGGAGCGCCGACCATGCCGGTGCCGACATCAGGATCTTCCGCGTCCATCTTGCCGACGTTGCGCGGGTTCTCGTAGTGGTCGATGACCTTTTCGCTGTAAGCCATGATTCTTAATCCTCACTCATCAGGAGTCGCTCTTGAAGCCCGGCCAATCGTGGATTGACGGGGCCCGGTTGCGGCGACTTGAATATCAGTGCGCCGCCCACTCGATTTTCGAAATGTCGACGCCATCTTTGTACATGTCCCACAGCGGCGAGAGAGTGCGCAGCTTGGTAACGGCCTCGCAGACTTTCTGCGCGGCGTAGTCGATTTCTTCTTCGGTGGTGAAACGGCCGAAGGTGAAGCGAATCGAGCTGTGTGCCAGTTCGTCGTTGCGGCCCAGGGCGCGCAGTACGTACGAAGGCTCAAGCGACGCCGAGGTGCAGGCCGAACCGGACGAAACCGCCAGATCCTTGAGCGCCATGATCAGCGATTCGCCTTCAACGTAGTTGAAGCTCAGGTTCAGGTTGTGCGGTACGCGGGCGGTCATGCTGCCGTTGACGTACAGCTCTTCCAGGCCTTCGACCTGCTTGAAGAAGCGGTCGCTCAGGGCTTTGATGCGTACGTTCTCGGCAGCCATGTCTTCCTTGGCCACACGGAAAGCTTCGCCCATGCCGACGATCTGGTGGGTCGCCAGGGTGCCGGAACGCATGCCGCGCTCGTGACCGCCGCCGTGCATGGTCGCTTCGATGCGAACACGCGGCTTGCGGCTGACGTACAGCGCGCCGATGCCTTTAGGGCCGTAGGTTTTGTGGGCAGAGAACGACATCATGTCGACTTTCAGTTTCGACAGGTCGATCTCGACCTTGCCGGTGGACTGAGCGGCGTCGACGTGGAACAGGATCCCCTTGGAGCGGCACAGTTCGCCGATGGCGGCAATGTCGTTGATGGTGCCGATTTCGTTGTTCACGTGCATGATCGACACCAGGATAGTGTCGTCGCGCAGGGCAGCTTCGACCATCTCTGGAGTGACCAGACCATCTTCGCGAGGATCGAGGTAGGTCACTTCGAAACCTTCACGCTCCAGTTGGCGCATGGTGTCGAGGACAGCCTTGTGCTCAATCTTGGTGGTGATCAGGTGCTTGCCTTTGGTGGCGTAGAAATGCGCCGCACCCTTGATTGCCAGGTTGTCGGACTCGGTGGCACCGGAGGTCCAGACGATTTCACGCGGGTCGGCGTTAACCAGGTCAGCGACCTGACGGCGAGCGTTCTCGACGGACTCTTCAGCTTTCCAGCCGAACACGTGGGAACGGGACGCCGGGTTACCGAAGTTTCCGTCGACCAGCAGGCATTCACTCATCTTTTGCGCGACACGTGGATCAACCGGGGTCGTCGCAGAGTAATCAAGGTAAATCGGCAATTTCATGGACTATCTCCTAAATCAGGCTGGCTGGCGTGCCGCTAGCTCTTTGGCTGTCATTCGACGGCGGACGCTTCAATCTTGTCCAGGCGTGGCGCCTTGCTGTTGCAACGACGCTGGTCCTGACGCTGGGCTACTTCTTGCACCTCACGGCGAGTTACAAGGTCAGCCAAGCTGATACCGCTCAGAAATTCGTGAATCTGCAGGCTCAGATCGCACCACAAGTGGTGGGTCAGACAGGTGTCGCCGGAATGGCAATCGCCCTGGCCCTGGCATTTGGTTGCATCGACCGATTCGTTGACCGCATCGATTACCTGGGCGACCTGAATGCCCTGCATGTCGCGGGACAGCTGGTAACCACCGCCTGGACCGCGAACACTGGACACCAGATTGCTGCGGCGCAATTTGGCAAAAAGCTGCTCGAGGTAGGACAGGGAGATGCCTTGGCGCTCGGAGATATCGGCCAGGGACACCGGCCCGTGCTGCGCGTGCAACGCCAGGTCAAGCATGGCGGTCACGGCGTATCGGCCTTTTGTAGTCAGTCGCATGGACAATTACCACGGAATTCGGAATGGGGCGAGTATGCAATTCCCGAGTATTTAAGTCAACTATAAGACCTAGTGCTTTACTCAGGTTTACCCGCAAAAGAGCGCGCGCATCATAACAGGGTCTATAGCGCAATGGCACACCGGTGAGCGCGCTGCCATTGTCTGAATACGACCTGTAGGAGCTGCCGCAGGCTGCGATTTTTTGATTTTGCCTTTCTAAAGCAAAGATCAAAAGATCGCAGCCTGCGGCAGCTCCTACGCCTGACTCTGATCCTTGTCTTTTACGCAGGCGAAGTCTTCTTCGCGCAGCTCAGGCAGATCTTTCGCACAGTAATTGCTACCCAGGTCCTTCAGCGCCCCGCACATCCCTTCAAGTCGCCCATCTACAGCCTGCAGATGATCGAGCAACTGGTTAATGGCTCGAGCCACAGGATCCGGCATGTCTTCACCAACACCATAAGCATCGAAACCGATCTTCTCGGCCATGGCCTTGCGCTTGGCGTCCTGTTCTTCATCGGACTTGACGATGATCCGCCCCGGAATCCCCACCACTGTCGCCCCGGGCGGAACCGCCTTGGTGACCACGGCATTGGAACCCACCTTGGCCCCGGCACCCACCGTAAACGGGCCGAGCACCTTGGCGCCCGCCCCGACCACTACGCCGTCTTCCAGGGTCGGGTGACGCTTGCCTTTGTTCCAGCTGGTGCCGCCAAGGGTCACACCTTGATACAGGGTGACATCGTTGCCGATCTCGGCAGTCTCACCGATAACGATGCCCATGCCGTGGTCAATAAAGAAACGACGACCGACCTTGGCACCCGGATGAATCTCGATTCCGGTCAACCAGCGACCGAAGTTCGACACCAGACGCGCCAGCCATTTCCAGCCCATGCCCCACAACGCTGACGACAGGCGATGGATCCAGATGGCGTGCATGCCCGGGTAGCACGTCAGAACCTCAAAAGTATTACGCGCCGCCGGGTCACGATGGAAAACACTTTGGATATCTTCACGCAAACGCTCGAACATCATTAATCCTTCCGCTTTAGAAGCTCGCCACGGGCCGCTTTCTGGGTTTCCGTGAGGATGCCACGCAATATATTCATTTCCGCCCGGCTGACCGAGCTGCGTCCGTACAACCGGCGCAGACGCGCCATCAAGTGCCGTGGTTTTTCCGGGTCGAGGAATTCGATGGCCACCAGCGTTTGCTCCAGGTGCTCATAGAATCGCTCCAGCTCATCCATGGTCGCCAGTTCACCACTTTTGGTGGACGCCACTTCTTCCTTCTCGACCTTGCTCGGCTGACCTGCAGCCGCCAACCAGGACATACGCACTTCATAGCTCAACACCTGCACCGCCGCCCCAAGGTTCAGCGAACTGAACTCAGGGTCTGATGGGATGTGCACGTGATAATGACATCGCTGCAGCTCTTCGTTGGTCAGGCCGGAATCTTCACGACCGAACACCAACGCGATCTCGGCACCCCGCTCGGCTTCCTCCACCACCTTCACGCCGCATTCGCGGGGATCGAGCAACGGCCAGGGAATGCGACGATCACGAGCACTGGTACCGAGCACCAGATTGCAGCCGACCAAAGCATCTTCCAGGGAGGCGACGACTTGAGCATTTTCAAGAATGTCACCGGCGCCGGACGCACGCGCATCGGCCTCGTGATGCGGGAACAACCGCGGTTCGACCAGCACCAGCCGCGACAGGCCCATGTTCTTCATGGCACGCGCAGCCCCACCAATATTGCCGGGGTGACTGGTATTGACCAGGACGACACGAATGTTTTGCAGCAAGGGAGACGCTCTCGAACACTTTAATAGGGAGCAGAATCTTACAGCTCAACCCACCGTTAAGCTATGAAAGCGAACACCGACCTTCACCTGTAGAAACTTTCTGATAGAATGCCCGGCTTTCTTTAACAACCTTAGGTGACACATCCATGCAGCCCATGCTGAATATCGCGCTGCGCGCCGCCCGCAGCGCCAGTGAATTGATTTTCCGCTCCATCGAGCGCCTGGATACCATCAAGGTCGACGAAAAAGACGCCAAGGATTATGTATCCGAGGTGGATCGCGCCGCCGAACAGAAAATCATCGATGCGCTGCGCAAGGCTTACCCTAATCACTCGATCATGGGTGAAGAAACCGGCATGCACGCCGGTAACGGCATCGAAGGCGAAGAGTACCTGTGGATCATCGATCCGTTGGACGGCACCACCAACTTCCTGCGTGGCATTCCGCACTTCGCTGTCAGCATTGCCTGCAAATACCGTGGCCGCCTGGAGCATGCTGTTGTTCTGGACCCGGTTCGCCAGGAAGAATTCACCGCCAGCCGTGGTCGCGGCGCCCAGCTGAACGGTCGTCGCCTGCGCGTCAGCGGCCGCACCAGCCTGGACGGCGCCCTGCTGGGTACCGGCTTCCCATTCCGCGATGAGCAGATGGACAACCTCGACAACTACCTGGGCATGTTCCGCGCCCTGGTAGGCCAGACCGCCGGCATCCGCCGTGCTGGCGCAGCGAGCCTGGACCTGGCCTACGTGGCTGCCGGCCGTTTCGATGCATTCTGGGAATCAGGCCTGTCCGAATGGGACATGGCTGCAGGCGCCCTGCTGATCCAGGAAGCCGGCGGCTTGGTGAGCGACTTCACCGGCGGTCACGACTTCCTTGAAAAAGGCCACATCGTCGCCGGCAACACCAAGTGCTTCAAGGCAGTATTGACGGCGATCCAGCCACACCTGCCAGCTTCGCTGAAGCGCTAAACGCCCAAGCTCAAAAGCCGCAGCACTTCAAGCAAACGCCCCGACTTGTTCGACTTGTTCGGGGCGTTTTCTTTTGTGCGGAAAAAGTCTTCCCCTTAACGCCGCTCCCACAGGTTCCGCCATTAGCCAACCTTTATATGCAGCCATAACGAAAAATGCCCCGTATCTTTCGATACGAGGCATTTTCTTGAAGAGCCAGCCTGAACAGGCCGACTCTTCTGCATCGGAAGCTGGACTTAAGCCAGTTTTTCCTTGATGCGAGCTGCTTTACCGGACAGGTCACGCAGGTAGTACAGCTTGGCTTTACGTACGTCACCGCGACGTTTAACGGCCATGCTGTCGATTTGCGGGCTGTAGGTCTGGAAAGTACGCTCTACGCCAACACCGTTGGAGATTTTACGAACGGTGAAAGCACTGTTTACGCCGCGGTTACGCTTGGCGATAACTACGCCTTCGAACGCTTGCAGACGCGAACGATCGCCTTCCTTCACTTTCACCTGAACGACAATGGTGTCGCCCGGGGCAAAGGTAGGGATCTCTTTGGTCATCTGCTCTGCTTCGAGTGCAAGGATGATTTTGTTAGTCATGCTGTGCTCCTAAGGTAAATCGTCGGATCTACCATCGATACGTTGTTAACTATCGTCCCGCTCGCGGATGTATTCCTCGAGCAGCTTCTTCTCTTCTCCAGAAAGCGAGCGGCTTTCCAGAAGATCGGCGCGTCGTTCAAAAGTCCTACCAAGGGACTGCTGTAAACGCCAACGCCGGATATGCGCGTGATTGCCACTTAGCAATACGTCGGGAACACGCTGATCCGCATACACCTCCGGTCGGGTGTAGTGCGGGCAATCCAGCAAACCATCCGTAAAGGAATCTTCCTCGGCGGAGTCCGCATGCCCTAAAGCTCCAGGCAGCAGTCGTGTAACCGCATCGATCAGGACCATCGCCGGCAGCTCGCCGCCAGACAGTACATAGTCGCCAATCGACCACTCTTCATCGACATGAGCATCTATAAAACGCTCGTCAATGCCTTCATAGCGGCCGGCAATCAGGATCAATGCATCCAGATTCGCCAACTCACGTACCGCCGACTGAGTCAGTTGACGGCCTTGGGGGGACAGGTAAATTACCTTCGCCGCCTCCCCGGCTGCTGCCTTGGCCTGAACCAGAGCATCTTCCAGGGGCTTGATCTTCATCACCATGCCCGGACCACCGCCAAATGGGCGATCATCCACCGTGTGATGTCGATCCGTCGTGTAGTCTCGCGGATTCCAACAGGTGAGCTGCAACAACCCCTGTTTCACCGCCCGACTGGTGATGCCGTACTCGCTGATGGCGGAGAACATCTCGGGAAACAAACTGATCACTTCTACGCGCAGGTTAGCCACGTTTAGAAGTCCGCATCCCATTCCACCTTCATCTCGCCTGCGGCAAGGTCGACAGCCAACACGCATTGCTCCGTATAGGGCAACAGGCGTTCGCGATCATCCAGGCTGCCAGCGCAAGGCTTGACCACCATTACATCATTGGCGCCGGTTTCCAGAAGATGATCGATTTTCCCGAGCAATTGCCCGAGTTGATCAATAACCTTCAGACCTTCCAGCTGGTACCAGTAGTACTCGCCGTCGGTCAATTCAGGGAACAGGTTGCGCGGCACACAGATCTCATAACCAGCCAGAAGACGCGCTTCTTCACGATCATCAAGACCCTTGAGCTTTGCGACCAGGAACTTGTCGTTCCCACGTCCACTGACCAGCTCGACCTGCTTCACATTGCCTTCGCGCTTGAGCGTCCAGGTTTTGTACTGCAACAGGTTTTCAGTCGGATCAGTAAAGGAATACACCTTCACTTCGCCGCGAACGCCATGAACAGAATAAATTTTGCCAATAACGATCAAATCATCGGCAACAGCTGGCGTCGCGCTCATATTGCTCAGGCCGCAGCCTTAGCAGATTCCTTCAACAACTGAGCAACGCGCTCAGAAGGTTGTGCACCAACGCTCAGCCAGTAGGCTACGCGCTCTTGGTTCACGGACAGACGAACTTCTTGACCACGAGCAACAGGGTTGAAGAAACCAACCTGTTCCTTGTGCGAACCGTCGCGTGGATTGCGGCTGTCGGTTACGGTCAAGTGGTAAAACGGGCGCTTTTTGGAGCCGCCAAGGGCAAGACGGATTGTTAGCATGTGAACATCGTTCCTGTAGTCGGTGCTGCAAATCTAAAGGCACAGCGGGCATAGGTGCCCGAAAGGCCGCATATTCTAAGGAATATCCGGACTTTTGCAAATGTCTTTTTCCGGCGGCCTTTCGGTCGCCATCCAGATTTGCTATAGAGCCGTCGTTGAAAACGGCCAGTCAGCTCCCGCCAAGTGCGGGTTTGCTGGAGATCCCACTTCCATGTGGGCAGCGCCGACATAACTGCCGGCGCGAATCTTTTACATTTTCGGCATGCCGCCGCCGGGCAACATACCGCCCATGCCGCGCATCATTTTGGCCATTCCGCCTTTCGCGGAGAATTTCTTCATCATCTTCTGCATCTGCTTGTGCTGCTTGATCAAGCGACCAATGTCCTGCACCTGAGTGCCGGAACCCATGGCGATCCGGCGCTTGCGCGAACCGCTGATCAGCTCAGGGTCGCGGCGCTCGGCCGGGGTCATGGAGTTGATGATGGCTTCCATTTGCTTGAACTGTTTCTCTGCCGCGCCCTGGGCGTTGCCCATTTGCGCCAGATTCACACCACCGATGTTCGGCAGTTTGTCCATGAGGCCGCCGAGGCCGCCCATGTTTTTCATCTGTTGCAGCTGATCGCGGAAGTCCTCGAGATCGAAGCCCTTGCCCTTCTTCAGCTTCTTGGCCAGTTTATCGGCCTTGTCTTTGTCGAGGGTCTGTTCGGCCTGCTCGATCAGGCTGAGCACGTCGCCCATGCCGAGGATGCGCGACGCAATACGCTCAGGGTGGAACGGCTCGAGCGCTTCGCTCTTCTCGCCCATACCGATGAACTTGATCGGCTTGCCGGTAATGGCACGTACCGACAGCGCGGCACCGCCACGGGCATCGCCGTCGACCTTGGTCAGGATCACACCGGTCAGCGGCAGCGCATCGCCGAAGGCCTTGGCCGTGTTGGCGGCGTCCTGGCCGGTCATGGCATCGACCACGAACAGGGTTTCGACCGGGTTGATCGCGGCGTGCAGCGCCTTGATCTCGCCCATCATCTCTTCGTCGATGTGCAAACGACCGGCGGTATCGACGATAACCACGTCAATGAATTTCAGTTTTGCTTCTTTAATAGCGGCTTGCGCGATGTCGACCGGCTTCTGGCTCAGGTCGGACGGGAAGAAGGTGACGCCAATTTCACCCGCGAGCATTTCAAGCTGCTTGATTGCCGCCGGACGGTAAACGTCCGCGGACACGACCATGACCGACTTCTTCTTGCGCTCTTTAAGGAAGCGCGCCAGCTTGCCGGCGGTGGTGGTCTTACCCGCACCTTGCAAACCGGCCATCAACACGACGGCAGGAGGAACGGCGCTCAGGTTCAAGTCTTCGTTGGCCGCGCCCATCAGGCTTTCGAGTTCGGCCTGGACGATCTTCACGAAGGCCTGGCCCGGCGTCAGGCTGCGCGACACCTCGGTGCCGACAGCGCGCTCCTTGACCGAGTTGACGAAGTCTTTGACCACTGGCAAGGCGACGTCGGCTTCGAGCAGCGCCATGCGCACTTCGCGCAGGGTGTCTTTGATGTTGTCTTCGGTCAGCTTGGCCTTGCCGGTGACATGGCGCAGCGTCTGCGAGAGACGGTCGGTTAAGTTTTCAAACATTGCGCGATCCTTTCAGGCCCTGTGTAGACCGGGATAATGGCGGCCCAGACCGGAATAAACATGTGCTCGGCGAGCCTGCGGCGTGGGCAGGTCGCGGATTATAGCGAAGACTGCGTCTGGCGGACACCTCGCCGTCAGGTTGCATGGTCTTTCGTGCTATGGGGGTTCTATGCCAAACTCAGCGCCTTTCGGGCTTGCCTAACAGGATTTATGCTCCCCTTGTCACCCAGTTTGCTTACCACCCTCGCCGCCGCCTGCTTATATGCCGCTGCGACTCTCTATCAAGGCACTCGTCTGGCCACCGGCGCCAAGGCGAACAAGCGCCTGCTGGTCACGTTCGGTGTGCTGGCCGTGCTGGCTCACAGCGTCAGCCTGATCACCTATCTGCTGACACCGATCGGCCTGGCCCTGGACTTTTTCAGCGCCGCCAGCCTGATTGCCGCAGCGGTCATCGCCCTGACCCTGCTGGCCTGCTCGCGGATTCCGGTGGAAAACCTGCTGCTATTGCTGTTCCCGCTGGGCGCCGCCACCGTGGTGCTGGCACAGTTCGCCCCCGCCGGTACGGTGCAGATCATTGACGAAGCACCAGGCATCCTCGCCCACATCCTCTTGTCGATTCTCGCTTACGGCATGTTCACCATTGCCGTGTTCCAGTCTTTGCTGCTGCTGGTTCAGGACCATCAGCTCAAACACAAGCATCCATCCGGGCTGATCAAGAACTTCCCGCCGCTGCAAACCATGGAAAGCCTGCTGTTTGGTTTCCTTTGGGCCGGCTGGAGCCTGCTTTCGTTGTCGCTGATCTCCGGCTGGCTGTTCGTCGAGAACCTGTTCGCCCAGCACCTGGTGCATAAAACCTTGCTGGCGTGCCTGGCCTGGATCGTGTTCAGCGTGTTGCTTTGGGGGCGTAACCGCCTCGGCTGGCGCGGACACAAAGCCATCCGCTGGACCCTTGCCGGTTTTTGCCTGCTGATGCTGGCGTACTTCGGCAGCAAGCTGGTCCGCGAATACATTCTGCATATCTGACGGGCGGCATTAATGGACGACTTGCCCATAGGGCCGATGCTCGCGGTGCTGGCCCTGCTGATTTTATGGTCGGGGCTGTTTACCGCCATCGAAATTGCACAACAGCAGCTGCTGGCCCAGCGCACGGCCTCGCGTTCGGGCGACAAACCCGTTGCGAAGCTGAGTTTCCCGCTCAACAGCCTGATCCTCTGCAATACCCTGTGCCGCGCGCTGGTAGTGGTCATCAGCACTTTGCTGGCGATTTTCACCTGGGCGCAAAACGGTGTATGGATTGCCTGCCTCGGTGCCAGCGCGGTGCTGCTGGTGTTCGCCGACTACCTGCCGCGCACCCTTGCCGTGCGCTATCCAGATGCTGTCCTGAGCCTGGGCAATACACTGCTCGGCATACCCTTAAAGATCGTCTACCCGGCTGCCTGGCTGCTCAATGCCATCAGCCAACTGCTGATGCGACCATTCGCCCGCAAAATCAATGTGGTGCAACAAAGTGAAGACGAGGCGCCAGCAGATCGGCATGACGATCACGAGCACGCAGCCAGTCGCCCGCATTCGCTGTCAGGTATCCATGCGCTGGATAACATCACGGTCAACGATATTCTGGTACCGCGCAGTGACGTCGACGGAATCAATCTGGACGATTCCCTCGAAGAAATCATCGAGCAACTGCGCCATAACAGACGCACCCGCCTGCCGGTATTCCACAGCGACATCAACCAGGTCGAAGCCGTGCTCAACACCCGGCAAATCCGTCATTTACTGCCGGATTCAAGCCTGACCCGGGAAGCGCTGCTGGCCGCCAGTCACGAACCGTACTTCGTACCGGAAAGCACCCCGCTGCAGCTGCAATTGCTGAACTTCCACAAGCAGCAGCGGCGTTTGGGCATGGTGGTCGACGAGTACGGCGAAGTGCTGGGCATCGTGACCCTGGAAGACATTCTCGAAGAGATCGTCGGTGAATTCGAAAGCCAGCACAGCCTGGATAATCCGCACATCCATCCGCAGGCCGATGGGCGTTTGGTCATCGAGGGTGCGGCGTCGATTCGCGAATTGAACAAGAGCCTTGGCTGGCATCTGCCCAGCGATGGTCCGAAAACCCTCAACGGGTTAGTGACCGAGGCACTGGAAACAATCCCCGACAGCGCGGTTTGCCTGAAGATCGGGCGTTATCGGCTGGAGATTCTGGAGACGGAAGACAATCGCGTCACGCGGGTGTTGATCTGGCATACCAGCTCAGTACCTGCCCTCGTCCGTTAGCTCAGCAAAAGATCGCGGCCTCGCTTCGCTCGACAGCTCCTACAGTTTGGAATGCGTTCCTTTGTAGGAGCTGTCGAGCGAAGCGAGCTGCGATCTTTTTCAATATCCATGCCCTTGTTAGATCGTTAGCCGCCTTCCTATAATCAAGTCGCTTACCCAAGCCCCGCCGAACCACGTGCTTACCCCGCGCGCAGCAGGTTCCGGCCAGATCATCGACAATATCCGCACCACTGCGACGACTGTTCCTACCTTGAACAGCGACCGTATCTCAACCCACATCCCTGGGTATTCGACCATAATAATTCGCTCCACTGGGGCCCATGACTGTCAGGGATTACCGCATGACGACCAGCACAACGTTCAGCGCCACCGCGCCTGTCCAACCAACCAACTCAGCCACCCGAGTAGCCACCGCGAGTTTCATCGGCACGGCCATCGAGTTCTACGACTTCTACGTCTATGCCACTGCGGCAGCGCTGGTGATCGGTCCGGTGTTCTTTCCGCAAACCTCCGGCACCGCCCAGATGCTGTCGGCGTTCCTCACCTTCGGTATCGCCTTCCTTGCGCGGCCACTGGGTTCGGCGCTGTTCGGTCACTTCGGTGACCGCATCGGGCGTAAATCGACACTGGTCGCCTCCCTGCTGCTGATGGGCGTGTGTACCACGCTGATTGGCGTGCTACCGGGTTACGACAGCATTGGCGCCTGGGCGCCGATCCTGCTTTGCGTGCTGCGCTTCGGCCAAGGCCTGGGGCTGGGCGGTGAATGGGGCGGCGCCGCATTGCTGGCCACGGAGAACGCGCCCAAAGGCAAGCGCGCGTGGTACGGCATGTTTCCGCAACTCGGCCCATCGATCGGGTTTCTGGCGGCCAACGGCCTGTTCCTGACCCTGGCCATGAGCCTGAACGACGAGCAGTTCCGTTCGTGGGGCTGGCGGATTCCGTTCCTGCTCAGTGCCGCGCTGGTGATGGTGGGCCTGTATGTACGCCTCAAGCTCCACGAAACCCCGGTATTCGCCAATGCCATGGCTCGTCAGGAACGGGTGAAGATCCCTTTGGTCGAGCTGTTCAGCCAATACTGGGCGCCGATGCTGCTGGGGGCCGGCTCGATGGTGGTGTGCTACGCGCTGTTCTATATCTCGACAGTGTTTTCGCTGAGCTATGGTGTTTCGACGCTCGGCTACACCCGCGAAACCTTCCTCGGTCTGCTGTGTTTCGCGGTGCTGTTCATGGCGGCCGCGACACCGCTGTCGGCCTGGGCCAGTGATCGTTTCGGGCGCAAACCGGTGCTGATCATCGGCGGTGTGCTGGCGACCCTGTCCGGATTCCTGATGGAACCGCTGCTGACCCAAGGCTCGACCTGGGGCGTGGCGCTGTTCCTGTGCATCGAACTGTTTCTGATGGGCGTGACGTTTGCGCCGATGGGGGCACTGCTGCCGGAGCTGTTTCCGACCCACGTGCGCTATACCGGCGCGTCGGCGGCCTACAATCTGGGCGGCATTGTCGGGGCCTCGGCGGCACCGTTCTTTGCGCAGAAACTGGTGGCGATGGGCGGTTTGAGTTATGTCGGCGGGTATGTATCGGGGGCGGCGGTGCTCAGCTTGATCGCGGTGCTGTGCCTGAAGGAGACGCGGCATAACGATTTGAATCGGGTTGCCTGACAGGCCGCCATCGCGAGCAGGCTCGCTCCCACAGGGGACCACGTTCTGTCAGAAAGAATGCGGTTGAATGTGGGAGCGAGCCTGCTCGCGATAGGCGCGCCTCGGTTTACAGCTCTACAACAACAGCCTGAGAAGCGCGGGTCGCTTTCGCACGAGCCGCTTCAATCGACTCATCACGCGCCAACGCCACCCCCATCCGACGCTGGCCATTGACCTCAGGCTTGCCGAACAGACGCAATGCGGTATCCGGCTCACTCAGCGCAGCGCCCAAATTGGCGAATGCGGTCTGAGTCGACTGCCCTTCCACCAGAATCACCGCCGAAGCCGAAGGCCCGAACTGACGAATCAAGGGAATCGGCAGGCCCAGGATCGCCCGTGCGTGCAGCGCGAACTGCGACAGGTCCTGGGAAATCAGGGTCACCAGACCGGTGTCATGCGGGCGCGGCGAGACTTCGCTAAACCAGACCTGATCACCTTTGATGAACAACTCGACGCCAAACAGACCACGGCCACCCAAGGCTTCGGTCACCGCTTTGGCAACGCGCTCGGATTCAGCCAGAGCAACCGGGCTCATGGCTTGTGGCTGCCAGGATTCCTGATAGTCGCCCTTCTCCTGACGGTGGCCAACCGGCGCACAGAACGTAGTGCCGCCAACGTGACGCACGGTCAGCAGGGTGATTTCGTAGTCGAAATCGATGAAGCCTTCGATGATCACGCGACCTTTACCAGCGCGGCCACCTTCTTGAGCGTAATCCCAGGCTTTCTGCACGTCATCGACGCTGCGCAGCAGGCTCTGGCCTTTGCCCGAGGAACTCATGACCGGTTTGACCACGCAGGGGAAACCCAGATCGTCGACAGCCTTGCTGTAGTCCTCGAAGGTGTCGGCGAAGTAGTACGGCGACGTCGGCAGGCCCAGCTCTTCGGCGGCCAGGCGACGGATACCTTCGCGGTTCATGGTCAGCTGCGCGGCGCGAGCGGTCGGGATCACGGTGAAGCCTTCGGACTCCAGCTCTACCAGGGTCGCGGTGGCGATGGCTTCGATTTCCGGCACGATGAAGTCCGGCTTCTCGGCTTCGATCACTGCACGCAGGGCTGCGCCGTCGAGCATGTTGATCACATGGCTGCGATGGGCGACTTGCATGGCCGGCGCATTGGCGTAGCGATCCACGGCAATCACTTCAACGCCCAGGCGTTGCAGCTCGATCACCACTTCCTTGCCCAACTCACCACAGCCACACAGCAATACGCGGGTCGCGGTTGGCGACAATGGAGTTCCGATACGGGTCATCTCAGGTCCTCAAGAAGCGGATCATCGAGGGATGCGGTGCCTGGCACGCTTCCCATGGGGAGAAAGCGCGGCATTTTACATGAACCTGAGGGTTTGGCTTCAGCCGACGACGGCCTGATTACGCAAGCGCCAGGCCATGATCAGCCACACGACTGTCACACCTGCGAACTTCGAACCCATGGCGGTGAGGATCACGGCCGGAGTGAACGCATCGATCATGCCGAAGAAGATGAAGGTGTCCAGCGGGATGCTCAGCGCCGAACTTATCCACAGGCGATCATGCAATGGACGCTTGGTGATGCTGAACACCAGCCAGTCGATGCACTCCGAGACGGCGAACGCCGTGGCGCTGGCCAAGGCGATGGACGGGTCGGAAGTGACATAGGACAGCACCAGCGCCACCAACATCGCCGCAATCGCGCCATGGCCAAAGCGGGTTTGCACCATGTCGCGCAACACGAATACCAGCCCACCCCAGGCCGACCAGATGATGTCCAGGTGCGGGGCGCTGGAAAAAGCGTAATTGATCAGCACGACGCTGCTGATGTAGGCGATCAGGAAGAGCATGGGGCGGGAGTACCTGTCGATTTTGGTGCACAGGGTAACGTAGGAGCTGACGAGTGCAACGAGGCTGCGATCTTTTGACGTTGTTTTTTAGAGGCAAGATCAAAAGATCGCAGCCTCGTTGCACTCGGCAGCTCCTACAGGTCTGGTGTTTTGCCCAACATCCAGATCAACCCACTCGACTTCGCCCGTTCATGACACAACCCCAGCACCTTGCGTCGCTCTGCGTTGTCCATCCGGCTCCAGCGGGTGATTTCTTCCACCGTGCGCTGACACCCGGTGCAAATGTCATCCTCATCCAGCGCACAAATGTTCACGCACGGCGATGGAACAGGTCGTTCAGTGGTGCTCATTCTTCCTGCTCGACCAGATCGCGGGCGTAACGCTGCGAGTTATGCACATAGTGGGCAGCGCTGGCTTCGAGCATCTTCTTTTGCGGCTCGGTCAACTCGCGCACGACCTTGCCCGGTGAGCCCATGACCAGCGATCCGTCCGGAATTTCCTTGCCCTCACCGATCAGCGAGTTGGCGCCGATGATGCAGTTCTTGCCGATTTTCGCGCCATTGAGGATCACCGCGTTGATGCCGATCAGGCTGTAATCGCCCACCGTGCAGCCGTGGAGCATCGCGTTGTGGCCGATGGTCACGCCGGTGCCAATGGTCAGCGGGTAGCCCATGTCGGTGTGCATTACGGTGCCGTCCTGCACATTGCTGTTCTTGCCGATCAGGATCAGTTCGTTGTCGCCACGCAACACGGCGTTGAACCAGACGTTGGCGCCCTCTTCCAGTTTGACCTTGCCCACCAGCACGGCATTGGGTGCGACCCAACTCTGCGGATGGGTGTCGACGCGGGCGTCGCCCAGGCGGTATTTCATCTTATTGTCCTCAAAGGCTCAGGCAGCCGCAGACTCATGCCATGCGAACGATGGCTTCAGGTGTTGATAAAACTCTTGGGTGGTTGATGCAGGCTGATTTTCGCGTCATAGAGCAGGTTGATCAACTCGACGATCATGATCGCCGTCAGCCCCCAGATCTTGTACTCGCCATAACGGTAGCTCGGCACGTACCAACTGTGGCCCTGATAATCGATGCGGTGAGTGTGCTCTCGTGGGTCTTTGCGGAAGAACTCCAGCGGTACGCTGAACACTGCGGCGATCTCGGCATCATTGGCCTGGTATTCGACGAAATCCGGAATCACGCCAACATAGGGCGTGACCTTGATGCCATGCAGGGAGATCAGTGGGCTCAGCGGGCCGATCACTTCGACCAGCCCCGGCGGCAGGCCGATTTCTTCTTCGGCTTCGCGCAGGGCGGTAAAAATCAGGTCAGGGTCTTCGGGGTCGCGTCGACCGCCGGGAAAGGCAACTTCGCCGCCATGGGTCGAAAGCCCGCTGGCGCGAAGGGTTAGCACCAGTTCCGGTTCGTCACTGCGCGTGATGGGCACCAATACCGCGGCTTCGGGGAAACGTCGGTCGGTTTCCAGCGTACGCGGCGTGTGATTGCTTACCCGGTGCAGTAGCTCGTCCAGCATGAGTCTTCTCGATCTGTGCCTTACCCTGCATCATGCACCAATCGCATCGGCTGCCCAAGCCCCGAACAGCCTCATGTCGCGAAACGACAACTTGCCGACCGACACCGCTGCACGCCAAGATAGGCGCAGCATTCAGGAACCCAAGCATGAAATTTTGCAGCCAGTGCGGCAACCCGGTAACCCAGCGCATTCCCGAAGGCGATTCGCGCCTGCGTTTTGTCTGCGACAGCTGTCATACCATCCATTACCAAAACCCCAATATCGTCGCCGGTTGCGTGCCGGTCTGGGGTTCGAAGGTGTTGCTGTGCCGTCGCGCCATCGAGCCACGGCTCGGTTACTGGACCCTGCCCGCCGGGTTCATGGAAAACGGTGAGACCATCGAGCAGGCCGCCATTCGCGAGACCGCCGAAGAAGCTTGTGCCCGCGTGCGTAACCTGAGTATCTATACGCTGATCGATGTGCCACACATCAGCCAGGTGCATGTGTTCTTTCGCGCCGAGCTGGTGGACCTGGATTTTTCCGCGGGGCCTGAGAGCCTGGAAGTGCAACTGTTCGAAGAAGCCGACATCCCTTGGGGCGAACTGGCTTTCCGCACGGTGGGCCGTACCTTAGAATGCTTCTTCGCTGACCGGCGGACCGAGATCTACCCCGTGCGGTCCGAATCGATCCCACCGCTCGTCCAGCCTGCCATCATTTAACGCGCCTACACATAAAAGCATCTATAAAATTAATAATCGCGACACCTCTTAGGGATATCGTTTCAATGCGCTGGTTGCTTGCCGTTTTTTGCTTGTCGTTCGTCGCTGTCAACCAGGCTTCCTCCACGGAAACGCTGGACGGCAAAGTCATCGAAAAAGTCCTGGTTCTCAAATCTGCCCACCAGTTGCAGTTGATCAATGACGGCAGGCCGATCAAGACCTATCGCATTTCCCTGGGCAAACGCCCCAAGGGGCCAAAGCTGATGGAGGGTGACAAACGCACCCCCGAAGGCTTTTATTGGGTGGACTGGCGCAAGATCAGCGACCGTTTCAACCTGGCGATGCACATCTCCTACCCCAATATCAGCGACGCCGCCCGTGCCCGGCGCGAAGGCGTCGAGCCTGGCGGCATGATCATGATCCACGGCACCCCGGACACCGAAGACAACCCCGAAGACCTGTTCCATACGCTGGACTGGACCGACGGCTGCATCGCCATGCGCAACATGGACATGCGCGAGGTTTGGGGTTTGGTGCCGGACGGCACGATGATTGAGATTCGCCCTTAACGGCAACCTTCAAGGCCAAAGATTAGAGAGCCTACTTCCGACGGACAACCTGAAAGACTTGTGGGAAGATTCTGTTGTTTTGCCTGACAAATAAACACCATCACTTATCCAGGCGGACAGCAAAAAACCGACTTAGGCCGGGTTCTTGTAATGCAGCTTAAGCTCAGGAAAACGTAGCGCGCTGTTCAGCCTCGTAATGCCGAGTCTGGAAAGGCATGAGGGATTGCGCCTTCAAACCAAGGCCTTCATTCAGCCCCCAAGCAATGGCGAGTTCATCACGGCGCCGACGAAGCGGTACGGTTGTTTGGGGTATCACTTCATGCTTGGAAGTCGAGTGTGCAAATAGCTCAATAGCGTTAAGGGTTTCAGACACGCGGCTATCAGGCACGCAGGCAAAGCGAGTGAATCGTTCGAGCAGATAGCCTGCACGTCGAACTTCCACTTCATCAGAGTGACAGTTCAGGAACGCTGTCACCTCATTCTCAAGATTCAATTTCGAGTACCAAACAGCTTTGGCCGCGCTCACAAGCGCCGCGTCATCTGCTTGATTTAGAGGACGTTTGACCAATGTGTCCAAGGCGGATGAGAGGACGTGGCCATTAGCGGGCTTCGTCATCTGTATTCTCCAAGTAGTCTTGCAAAATATGGGTAAGAACGGATGCTGGTGGCTCTTTGTTGCCAACATATACATCAATGGCCTGCAATGCCAGTCGACGAAGCTCGGTGGTCACTATGAAGCCAGCCCGGAGAAGCATCATGATATCGCCAACGTCTTGATCTGTGGCCCTGCCCAGTTTGGAGATGGCAATGTCGATAGGTGCCGCAATGTGAACGTGCAACGGAGACTCAACCGGGAACTCTATGAGAGGAATACTCCGTCCCCAGTAATCCTCGTGAATGGGTCCAAAACTTGTGTTGTATTGAAGGTCATAGTTCAGCTCCATCAATCGACCGGTTCGCTCATCGACAAATTGCTCAGGAACCTCCGCGAGCAAGGTCTGAAGATGTAGGCCTTCAGGGACAGAAGCTTCATAAATCTCGGCATCGACGTCTGTGGAAACACGATGATTTGTGTAGAGGTGAACGGCGCACCCACCGAACACGATGACTTTGACCGCCCCTGATTCTGCGCTCTCAAGTGCCAGCTCTGCTTCGACGGATTTGAACATCGAAATCAAGGCCTGTCCTAACGCAGTGCTCGTATTAACGCGGGGAGTGATTACGTCCGGCAATACCATTTTTGAACCTCAAGCACTGATATGGGGCGCCTGACAAACTATCTGGTAGCTTGAATTGGCAGCGACATCGGAAGGTTAGAGAGCCCACTTCCGACGGACAACCTGAAAGACTTGTGGGAAGGTTCTGATGTTTTTACTGGTCAATAAACATCGCTGCCTGTAGGGCCGTCATCGTGAGCGGGCTCTCTCCCACAGTGGGTTGGCGTACATCTGGGGGAGATTGGTTGGCTGTCAGGCCGCCTTCGCGGGCAAGCCTCGCTCCTACAATTGAGCCGTGTGCATCTTCGAGAGATTGGTTGGGGGTGTCAGACCGCCTTCGCGAGCAAGCCCGCACACTCAATCAACAAGAACCTGGTCGGCTCTAAGGCCGCCACGCCCTAAATCGCAGCCAACAAAAAACCCGCTGAAATCACTTTCAGCGGGTTTCTCATTTTCAGCGGCCAGGAAGATCAGAAGTCTTCCAACCGCCATACCTCATAAGCCGGCGTCTCGTAGGGATGGCTCTCTTTCAGAGCCACCACCACCGCCCGAATCAACTCATCGCTGACCACAAGCTCAACCTTCCATTCCTCAACCTGCTCGACCTGCCCCGCTTCACCAATAAACGGCTGACTGCCATCCAAAGGTCGAAACTGACCCAACCCGAACACCTGCCACGCGCAGTGATCATAAGCCCCGATCCGCCCGCCACCGGCAGCGAACACAGCACTCTTGACCACCTCGACATGACTGGCCGGAACAAAAAAACCGAGCTTGTACACGGCAATCAGCTCCCGCTCTTAGTTAACCCAAACGCGAGCGTTACGGAACATACGCATCCAAGGTGCGTCTTCGTTCCAGTCTTCCGAACGCCACGAGTTCTGCACGGCGCGGAATACCCGCTCCGGGTGCGGCATCATGATGGTCACGCGACCGTCACGGCTGGTCAAACCGGTGATCCCGCGCGGCGAGCCGTTCGGGTTGGCCGGGTAGTTTTCGGTGACCTTGCCGTGGTTGTCGACGAAACGCATCGCCACGCAACCCGACAGATCGGCTTCCAGCAACGCTTCTTCGCTGGCGAATTCGGCATGGCCTTCACCGTGAGCGATAGCGATTGGCATGCGCGAACCGGCCATGCCTTGCAGGAAGATCGAGTTCGACTCCTGGATCTGCACCATCGCCACGCGAGCTTCGAACTGCTCGGAACGGTTACGCACGAAGTGCGGCCAGAACTCGCTGCCCGGGATCAGCTCGTGCAGGTTGGACATCATCTGGCAACCGTTGCACACGCCGAGGGTGAAGCTGTCGTTACGTTCGAAGAAGCCCTGGAACGCATCGCGAGCGCGGCTGTTGAACAGCGCGGACTTGGCCCAGCCTTCGCCGGCGCCCAACACGTCGCCGTAAGAGAAACCGCCGCAAGCCACCAGACCTTTGAACTCATTCAGGTCGACACGGCCGGCCAGAATGTCGCTCATGTGCACGTCGATCGCGTTGAAACCGGCGCGGTCGAACGCGGCCGCCATTTCCACCTGACCGTTGACGCCCTGCTCACGCAGCACGGCAACCTGTGGGCGGATGCCTTTCTTGATGTAAGGCGCGGCGACGTCCTGGTTGACGTCGTAGCTGAGCTTGACGCTCAGGCCCGGGTTGTCTTCTTCCAGCAGCACGTCGAACTCTTGTTCGGCGCAGTCGGCGTTATCACGCAGACGCTGGATCTGGTAGCTGGTCTCGGCCCATTGACGTTGCAACAGACGACGCTGACCTTCGAACACGGTGTCGCCGTTGAAGGTGATGCTGATCTCGCCGTTGTTCATCGGCTGACCGATCACCGACACGCAGTCACCCAGGCCCGCCGCGCTGAACTGCGCGAGGATGTCCGGAGTGGCGTCCTGGCGAACCTGGATCACAGCACCCAGTTCTTCGTTGAACAGGATTGCGGCGATGTCGGCGGAGGTTTCCGCCAGCCCGTCGAGGTTCAGGCTCAGGCCGCAATGACCGGCGAAGGCCATTTCCACGACGCTGGTCAGCAGACCACCGTCGGAACGGTCGTGGTAAGCCAGCAAATGACCGTCGGCGTTGAGGCCCTGGATCACGGCGAAGAAGGCTTTCAGGTCTTCGGCGTCATCGACGTCCGGGGCCTGCTTGCCGAGTTTGCCGTGAACCTGAGCGAGGATCGAAGCGCCCATGCGGTTCTGACCGCGACCGAGGTCGATCAGGATCAGGTCGGTGGTGCCTTTGTCCATGCGCAGTTGCGGGGTCATGGTCTGACGGATGTCAGCCACTGGGGCGAAGCCGGTCACGATCAGCGACATCGGCGAAGTCACCGTCTTGTCGACGCCTTCGTCGTTCCAGCGGGTGGCCATGGACATGGAGTCCTTGCCCACCGGAATGGTGATGCCGAGGTCCGGGCACAGTTCCATGCCGACCGCTTTCACGGTGTCGTACAGACGCGCGTCTTCACCCGGGTGACCGGCAGCGGACATCCAGTTCGCCGACAGTTTGATGTCGGAGATTTTGGCGATGCGCGAAGCCGCGATGTTGGTCAGGGTTTCGCCGATGGCCATGCGGCCCGACGCCGGAGCGTCCAGCAGAGCCAGCGGAGTACGCTCGCCCATGGCCATGGCTTCACCGGTGTAGACGTCGAAGCTGGTGGCGGTGACGGCAACGTCGGCCACCGGAACCTGCCACGGGCCGACCATCTGATCACGGGCCACGAGGCCGGTGATGGTACGGTCGCCGATGGTGATCAGGAAGCTTTTGCTGGCCACGGCCGGGTGATGCAGAACGCGCTCGACGCAGTCGGCGATCTCGAGGGTCGACGGATCGAAATCGTCGCCCAGCTCGTTTTCGCGAACGGCCGAACGGTGCATGCGCGGGGCTTTGCCCAGCAGCACTTCGAGCGGCATGTCTACCGGGCTGTTGCCGAAGTGGCTGTCGGTCACGGTCAGTTGCGGTTCGGCAGTGGCTTCGCCAACCACCGCAAACGGGCAACGCTCACGTTCGCAGATCGCCTGGAAGCGTTCGAAGTCCGCAGGCCCAACCGCCAGAACGTAGCGTTCCTGGGATTCGTTACTCCAGATTTCGTGCGGGGCCATGCCCGGCTCGTCGTTTGGAATGTTGCGCAGTTCGAAGCGACCGCCACGGTTGCCGTCGTTGACCAGTTCCGGGAAGGCGTTGGACAGACCACCCGCGCCGACGTCGTGGATAAAGCTGATCGGGTTTTTATCACCCAACTGCCAGCAACGGTCGATGACTTCCTGGCAGCGACGCTCCATTTCCGGGTTTTCGCGCTGTACCGATGCGAAGTCCAGATCCGCCGAGCTGGTGCCGGTGGCCATGGAAGAGGCAGCACCGCCGCCCAGGCCGATGAGCATTGCCGGGCCGCCGAGCACGATCAGCTTGGAGCCGACGGTGATCTCGCCTTTCTGTACGTGTTCGGCACGGATGTTACCCATGCCGCCAGCCAGCATGATCGGCTTGTGGTAACCGCGAACTTCGTCGCCACGCGGGGTGGTGATCGATTGTTCGAAGGTACGGAAATAACCGGTCAGGGCCGGACGACCGAATTCGTTGTTGAACGCGGCACCGCCCAACGGGCCTTCGATCATGATGTCCAGCGCGGTAACGATGCGCTCAGGCTTGCCGTATGGCACTTCCCACGGCTGTTCGAAGCCCGGGATCTGCAGGTTGGACACGGTGAAACCGGTAAGGCCAGCCTTTGGCTTGGCGCCGCGACCGGTTGCACCTTCGTCGCGAATCTCGCCGCCGCTACCGGTGGATGCGCCCGGGAACGGGGCAATCGCGGTCGGGTGGTTGTGAGTTTCGACTTTCATCAGGATGTGCACCGGTTCCTGCACCGCGCCGTACTGACGGGTTTCAGGGTCCGGGAAGAAACGGCCGGCGACGGAGCCGACGATTACCGAGGCGTTGTCCTTATAAGCCGACAGAACACCTTCGCTGTGCATCTGATAGGTGTTCTTGATCATGCCGAACAGGCTTTTTTCCTGGCTCTGACCGTCGATGTCCCAACTGGCGTTGAAGATCTTGTGGCGGCAGTGCTCGGAGTTCGCCTGGGCAAACATCATCAATTCGATGTCATGCGGGTTGCGCTTCAAGCCGACGAAGGCTGCGACCAGGTAGTCGATCTCGTCTTCGGCCAGGGCCAGGCCCAGCTCGGTGTTGGCTTTTTCCAGCGCGGCGCGGCCGCCACCCAACACGTCGATCGCGGTCAGTGGCTTGGGCTCGGCGTGGCTGAACAGGCCGGCGGCTTGTTCAAGGTTGTCCAGCACGATCTGGGTCATGCGGTCGTGCAGACCGTCAGCAATCAGCTGCGCTTCAGCATCGCTGAACTGGCCGGCAACGTAGAACGCGATGCCGCGCTCCAGGCGCTGGATTTTCGTCAGGCCGCAGTTGCGAGCGATGTCGCTGGCTTTACTGGACCATGGCGAGATGGTGCCGAAACGTGGCAACACCAGAAACAGGCGACCGGTTGGCTCTTGTACTGGAACGCTTGGGCCGTACTTCAGAAGGCGCGCGAGCACCTGCTGTTCGTCGCCGGTCAGGACGCCGGTAACTTCGGCGAAGTGAGCGAATTCAGCATACAAGCCGCTGACAGCCGGAACCTTCTGGCTCAGTTGCTCAAGGAGTTTGCTGTGGCGAAAGGCAGAAAGGGCAGGAGCGCCGCGCAGGATCAACATCTTCGGGACAGCCTCGGGAAGGGGTGTGCTTTGAGGCCGTGCATTCTAGCCTAAACCGCCCGCGACATCACCCGAAACGGTACGCACGGCTGCACCCGAACGTCGGGCCGGGTATTCGGGCCCTGAACAGGCGCGCGCCGAGGGTTATTTTTTATCTCAAAAAATGCTGTCCGGGCCCATTCCTGCGGGCTCCAAGCGGGTTTTAGACTCTCTAGCAGACAAGCCCTTCGCTGTCGAGATATGGCGCTCGTGGTCCTTTGCGTATACTGCGCAGATGTTTTCCCCAACGGCTTTGCGTCCGCGGTACGCCAAATGGCTGATCGCAACCGGACTCTTCCTGGTGCTCGGTGGCTGTGTTGATAAACCCAACACGCTGGAGCGCGTAAAGGAGGATGGCGTGCTGCGGGTGGTTACCCGTAACAGTCCCGCCACCTACTTTCAGGATCGCAACGGTGAAACCGGCTTCGAATACGAGCTGGTGAAGCGCTTTGCCGAGGATCTGGGGGTCGAGCTCAAGATCGAAACCGCCGACAACCTCGACGACCTGTTCAATCAGGTGGGCAAGCCCAATGGCCCGGTGCTGGCTGCTGCCGGCCTGGTCAGCAGCGAAGAACGAAAAAAACAGGTGCGATTTTCCCACTCCTACCTCGAAGTCACCCCACAAATCATCTACCGCAACGGCCAGTCACGGCCGACCGACGCAGGCGACCTGGTCGGCAAGAAGATCATGGTGCTCAAGGGCAGCACCCACGCCGAGCAATTGGCAGAACTGAAAAAGAAATTTCCCGGCATTGAATACGAAGAGTCCGACGCGGTTGAAGTCGTCGACTTGCTGCGCATGGTCGACGAAGCCCAGATCGATCTGACCCTGGTCGATTCCAACGAAGTCGCGATGAACCAGGTGTACTTCCCCAACGTGCGGGTCGCTTTCGATCTCGGTGATGCCAGCAATCAGAGCTGGGCCGTGGCCGCCGGCGAAGACAACAGCCTGCTCAACGAGATCAACGATTACCTCGACAAAGTGAAGAAGAACGGCACCCTGCAACGCCTCAAGGATCGCTATTACGGGCACGTCGATGTACTCGGTTACATGGGCGCCTATACCTTCGCCCAGCATCTGCAGCAGCGGCTGCCCAAATACGAACAGCATTTCAAGACGTACGCCAAGAAAGAGAAAGTCGACTGGCGCCTGCTGGCGGCGATCGGTTATCAGGAATCGCTGTGGCAAGCGGCGGTCACGTCCAAGACCGGCGTGCGCGGATTGATGATGCTGACCCAGAACACGGCGCAAGCCATGGGCGTGTCCAATCGACTCGATCCCAAGCAGAGCATCATGGGTGGGGCAAAGTACCTGGCCTATATGAAAGAGCAACTGGATGAGTCGATCCAGGAGCCGGATCGTACGTGGTTCGCGCTCGCAGCCTACAACGTTGGCAGCGGTCACCTGGATGACGCGCGCAAACTGGCGGCCAAGGCAGGGTTGAACCCGGACAAGTGGCTGGACGTGAAGAAAATCCTGCCGCGTCTGTCGCAGAAACAGTGGTACAGCAAGACTCGTTACGGCTACGCCCGTGGGGGCGAGCCGGTGCATTTTGTGGCGAACATCCGTCGTTATTACGACATCCTGACGTGGGTCACGCAGCCGCAGCTGGAAGGCAATCAGGTCGCCGAAGGCAACCTGCATGTGCCGGGGGTCGACAAGACCAAGCCGAGCCAGGAAACCCCACCGCTTTAAGGCGGCGCCTGCAAAAAGATCGCAGCCTTCGGCAGCTCCTACAGGGTTTTGTGTACACCTGTAGGAGCTGCCGAAGCCTGCGATCTTTTGATTTTCAGCCCTTTAAAGCAGCCGCCAGAATCAGCGCTTTCATCTCGGAAACAGCCGACTTGAACCCGACGAACAACGCATGAGCCACCAGCGCATGGCCGATGTTCAGTTCATTGATGCCCTTGATCGCCGCAACAGCCTCGACGTTGTGATAGTGCAGACCGTGGCCGGCGTTGACGATCAACCCCTGGGCCAGACCAAATGCCACGCCATCGGCCACGCGCTTGAGCTCTTCAGCGACTTCGGCTGGTGTCTCGGCATCCGCATAACGCCCGGTGTGCAATTCGATGGCTGGCGCACCAATACGGCGGGATGCTTCGATCTGCCGCTCGTCAGCGTCGATGAACAGCGATACTTCACAGCCAATCTTCGCCAGACGATCCACCGCCGCCTTGATCCGCGCCTCCTGCCCTGCCACGTCCAGACCGCCTTCGGTGGTCAGCTCCTGACGGGTTTCCGGGACCAGGCAAATGTGCGCCGGGCGGATGCGTTCGGCGAACGCCATCATTTCTTCGGTGACGCCCATCTCGAAATTCATGCGGGTTTGCAGCACGTCCTTGAGCAGCAACACGTCGCGTTCCTGAATATGCCGACGGTCTTCGCGCAAGTGCACGGTGATGCCGTCAGCGCCCGCCTCTTCCGCGTCCAGCGCTGCCTTGACCGGATCCGGGTAGCGAGTACCCCGGGCCTGACGCAGGGTGGCAACGTGGTCGATGTTCACGCCAAGAAGAATGCGATTGCTGGTGGTCACGGAAGCGCTCCTGAAATAGGGGAAAGTTCGGTGCACAGCATACGGGGTGATCAGGGCTTGCGAAACAACTCACGACTGACCAGCGGACGACCACCCAGATGAACGGCCAGCGCCTGACGCATCAAGCGCTTGGCAGCGGACAGCGCTCCGGGCGCAGACCAGTCGGCATCGGCCATGGCCAGTAATTCAGTGCCGTTGAACAGACCCGGTTGTAGCAGGTAGACCCGTTCCAGGCCTGCATCCACTTGCAAGCGGTAGAGACCATCCGGCGCGATAGGGTCGCCGTGGATGTCGGTGTTCAAAGCAAAGCCATAACCAAGGTCGTCGAGCAAACGCCATTCGAAGGAGCGCAGCAATGGCTCCAATGGACGGCCTTCGGCCAGGGCGAGCAAGGTCGCGGCGTAGTGATCGAAGACTGCGGGATGGGGGTCTTCGGCGGGCAGCAGACGGATCAGCAACTCGTTGAGGTAGAGACCGCTGAACAGCGCCTCGCCGTTGAGCCAAGTGGAAACACCGGCGCTTTCCATGCGACCGACGTTTTTCAATTCACCCCGCCCACGGAATTCGACTTCCAGCGGCACAAACGGCCGCGCCAATGTCCCGGCCTTGCCCCGCGCGCTGCGCAACACCGCCCGTAGCCGACCTTGCGGCGTGAGGAAATCCACCAGCGCACTGCTTTCGCGGTAGGCGCGGCTGTGGAGGACGTAGGCGGGTTGGGCGATGGGCTGGGTTGGAGACATGGAATCGCAGTTCTCAATGAAGGAGCGCAGTTTTACAAACACCCCCAAAACCACTGTGGGAGCGAGCCTGCTCGCGATGGGGGACTAACATTCAACGGAGTTGTTGACTGACAGACCGCTATCGCGAGCAGGCTCGCTCCCACAGGGGATCCTCGTACATCCAGATCAGGTATTACAGGTCGCCGTAACCCAGCGAACGCAGCGCACGTTCGTCATCGGACCAGCCGCCCTTAACCTTGACCCACAGGTTAAGCATGATCTTGGAGTCGAACAGCAACTCCATGTCCTTGCGCGCCTCGGTGCCGATGCGCTTGATGCGCTCGCCCTTGTCGCCAATGATGATTTTTTTCTGGCCGTCACGTTCGACGAGGATCAACGCATGGATGTGCAGGGTTTTGCCCTGCTGCTTGAACTCTTCGATTTCCACGGTGATCTGGTACGGCAGCTCGGCGCCCAACTGGCGCATGATTTTCTCGCGCACCAGTTCGGCGGCGAGGAAGCGGCTGCTGCGGTCAGTGATCTGATCTTCCGGGAAGAAGTGATCGTTTTCCGGCAAGTGCTGGGCGATCACTCGTTCCAGAGCGTCCAGGTTGTGCCCGTGCTGGGCCGAGATCGGCATGATCTGCGCGTTCGGCAGCTGTTCCTGCAACCAGCTCAGGTGCGGCATCAGCTCGGATTTGTCTTCGATACGGTCGGTCTTGTTCAGCGCCACGATCAGCGGGCCGGTCACGTATTGAACGCGCTCGAGGACCATTTGGTCTTCGTCGGTCCACTTGGTGCGGTCAACCACGAAGATCACCACGTCGACGTCTTTCAACGCCGCCGAAGCGGTCTTGTTCATGTAGCGGTTCAGAGCCTTTTCGCCGCCCTTGTGCATGCCTGGGGTGTCGACGTAGATCGCCTGAACGGCGCCTTCGGTCTTGATGCCGAGCATGTTGTGACGGGTGGTCTGCGGCTTGCGCGAGGTGATCGCCAGCTTCTGACCCAGGATGTGGTTCAGCAGCGTGGACTTGCCCACGTTGGGACGGCCGACGATGGCAACATAGCCACAGCGAGTTGCGGTTGAATCAGTCATTGCCATTCTCCACACCCAGGGCAATCAGTGCTGCGGCGGCCGCTACCTGTTCGGCAATACGACGACTCACACCCTGACCTCGGCTTTTTTCATTCAGTAAGATGATTTCACATTCGACGAAGAACGTCCGGCAATGCGGCTCACCCTGGATATCCACCACTTCGTAACGCGGCAGCTCGCAACCACGGGACTGCAGGAATTCCTGCAGGCGGGTTTTCGGATCTTTGTTGGTGTCGACCAGCGTCAGGCCTTCGAACTCTCCGGCCAGCCAGGCCAGCACGCGCTCGCGCGCCATGTCCATGCCGGCGTCCAGGTAGATCGCACCAATCAGCGCTTCCAGGGCATCGGCCAGGATCGACTCGCGACGGAAACCGCCGCTTTTCAACTCACCGGAGCCCAGGCGCAGGTATTCGCCCAGATCGAAACCACGGGCCAATACGGCCAGGGTTTCACCTTTCACCAAGCGGGCGCGCAAACGCGACAACTGGCCTTCGCGGGCCAGCGGGAAGCGATCGAACAGCGCCTCGCCAGCGACGAAATTGAGGATGGCATCACCGAGGAACTCCAGGCGTTCGTTGTTGCGCCCGGCAAAGCTGCGGTGAGTCAGGGCCAGGACCATCAGTTCCTGGTCTTTGAAGGTGTAGCCGAGCTGACGCTCTAGACGGCTTAAGGAGACGCTCACGGTTTACCCACGCTGAGTTCGTGGCTGGATTCCACCGCCATCGCCGTGGTGCGGCGCAGGCTTGGGACAATTAACGCTGTGTTCAAAAATAACGTCCTGAATATCATTGTTTTCATGCGTCCGGTGCCGATTATGCCGACTCCAGAAATGCATTCGGCGCTGTGTTCAACAGCGCCGTGTGTGATTACTTGATCAGGCCAACCCGCGAGAAATTCGGCAGGTGACTGAGTTTTGGTTCCGGCCAGCTCATCCAGACTGCGAAGGCCTTGCCGACGATATTCTTGTCGGGAACCATGCCCAGCAGATTCTTGGGAATACTCGGATCATCCCAGTAGCGACTGTCGTTCGAGTTGTCGCGGTTGTCGCCCATCATGAAGTAGTGCCCGGCAGGCACGGTCCACGAACGATCCGGCGCTGCGCGGTAGCGGCTCATTTCCTTGCGGATAAGGTGCTCGGCAATGCCGAGTTTTTCCTTGTAGAGCTCGGCGCTGCCCAACGTGCCCGGCTCGGAGCCGACCAGTTGTTCGGCGATCGATTCACCGTTGACGAACAGACGCTTGTCTGCGGTATAGCGAATCTGGTCACCCGGCAGGCCTACCACACGCTTGATGTAATTGACGTTCGGGTCGCTCGGGTAGCGGAACACCATCACATCACCGCGCTGCGGATCACCGACTTCGATGACTTTCTTGTCGATCACCGGCAGGCGGATCCCGTAAGAAAATTTGTTCACCAGAATGAAGTCGCCGACGTCCAGGGTCGGTTTCATCGAGCCGGAAGGAATCTGGAACGGTTCCACCAGGAACGAACGCAGCACCAGTACGATGAACAACACCGGGAAGAACGACTTGCCGTATTCGACCAGCAGCGGCTCTTTGTTCAGTTTCTCGACCACCACCATGTCAGCCTGGCTGACGCTACCCTGATAAGAGTTGATGGCAGCCCGGCGCCGTGGCGCCAGGAACAGCAGATCGAGCAACGCCAACAGACCGCAGACGAACACGGCGATGACCAGCAACAGCGGGAAATTTAGTGACATAGGACCTAACTATCCAACCTGAGCACGGCGAGGAAGGCTTCCTGTGGAATTTCCACATTACCGACCTGCTTCATGCGTTTTTTACCGGCCTTTTGCTTTTCCAGCAGCTTTTTCTTACGGCTGACGTCACCACCGTAGCATTTGGCCAATACGTTCTTTCTGAGGGCCTTGACGGTTGTCCGCGCCACAATCTGCCCGCCAATGGCGGCCTGGATTGCCACGTCGAACATCTGCCGCGGAATCAGTTCTTTCATCTTCTCGGTCAACTGGCGACCTTTGTAGTGCGCATTGTCACGGTGCACGATCAACGCCAGGGCGTCGACCTTGTCGCCGTTGATCAGCACATCCAGTTTCACCAGACTAGCCGATTGGTAACGATCGAAATGGTAATCCAGCGAAGCATAGCCGCGGCTGGTGGATTTCAGGCGATCGAAGAAGTCCAGCACCACTTCGTTCATCGGCAGGTCGTAAGTCACTTGTACCTGAGTGCCGAGGAACAGCATGTCGACCTGCACACCGCGTTTTTCGATGCACAGGGTAATGACGTTGCCCAGGTGTTCTTGCGGCACAAGAATGTTGGCCCGCACGATCGGCTCACGCATGTCTTCGATCGACGACAGGTCCGGCAGTTTCGACGGGTTGTCGACGTAGATCGTCTCACCGGTTTTCAGCAACAGCTCGAAGATTACCGTCGGCGCGGTGGTAATCAGGTCCAGGTCGTACTCGCGTTCCAGGCGCTCCTGGATGATTTCCATGTGCAGCATGCCGAGGAACCCGCAACGGAAGCCGAAGCCCAGCGCGTCGGAGCTTTCCGGGGTGTATTGCAGGGACGAGTCGTTGAGCGTGAGCTTTTGCAGCGCTTCACGGAAATCTTCGAAGTCGTCGGAGCTGACCGGGAACAGACCGGCATACACCTGCGGCTGAATGCGTTTGAAGCCTGGCAGCACGTCAACGTCTGGCGTGGAGCTCAAGGTCAGGGTGTCACCGACCGGTGCACCGTGAATGTCCTTGATGCCAGCGATGATGAAGCCTACTTCGCCGGCCTTCAGGTCAACGGTGGCGGTGTGTTTCGGGTTGAAGACGCCGACGCTGTCCACCAGGTGGATCTTGCCGGTGGACTTGACGAGGATCTTGTCGCCCTTCTTCACACGACCGTGACGCACGCGTACCAGGGAAACAACGCCCAGGTAGTTGTCGAACCACGAGTCGATGATCAACGCTTGCAGCGGATCTTCGTAGTTGCCGGTCGGCGCAGGAATCGTGGTTACCAGGCGTTCGAGCACTTCATCGACGCCCAGACCGGTCTTGGCAGAGCACTCGACCGCGTCAGTGGCATCGATGCCGATGATTTTTTCGATTTCTTCTTTGACGCGGTCCGGATCGGCCTGTGGCAGGTCAATCTTGTTCAGGACCGGCATGACTTCCAGGCCCTGCTCGATCGCCGTGTAGCAGTTGGCAACCGACTGCGCTTCAACGCCCTGACCGGCATCGACCACCAGCAATGCACCTTCACAGGCCGCCAGCGACCGGCTGACTTCGTAGGTGAAGTCAACGTGGCCGGGGGTGTCAATGAAGTTCAGCTGGTACTTGATGCCATCGCGGGCGGTGTAATAAAGGGTGACGCTGTGGGCCTTGATGGTGATCCCGCGTTCACGCTCCAGGTCCATGGAGTCCAGCACCTGGGCTTCCATTTCGCGCTCGGCAAGGCCGCCGCACATCTGGATGAAGCGATCGGCCAGCGTCGACTTGCCATGGTCAATGTGGGCGATGATGGAGAAATTGCGGATATGACTCAAATCACTCACGGATCAACACTCAAAAAGGCTGCAGGCATAGCCCGCCGAAAAATAGCCGGGAATTGTACCTGATCCACGACGCAAGCGTCACGTTCGCAGGTCAGACGGCGCGTACAAAAACGCCCCGGTCTTGCGACAGGGGCGTTTTGAGTGACAAGCCTTTCGGGAATAACCCGCGGTCAACCGGCCCGGCGCAACAACCAGACCCCGGCCAGGGCACAGACTCCGGCCGGCACCAGCACCGCAAACAGCGGCGAGAAACCGAATACCAGGCTCGAAGGGCCGAGCAAATCCTGGACAATGCGGAAGGTGAAGCCCACCAACACACCGGTAAAGACCCGCTGACCGAGGGTCACCGAACGCAGCGGGCCGAAGATGAAGGAAATCGCCATCAGCACCAATGCAGCGGTCACCAGCGGCTGCAACACCTTGACCCAAAACGCCAGCCAGTAACGACCATTGCTCAGACCCTGGTCAGCCAGGTAGTGGATGTAACTCCACAGACCGGTGATCGACAGTGATTCCGGCGCCATCACCACAGTGCTCAGCAGTTGCGGGCTCAGCGCTACCTCCCAACGCTCCACCGGAGTCGTCACCACTTCGGTGTTCTTTTCATGGAACAACGTGGTCGTGACGTCGCTCAGTTGCCAGTGATCCGTGTCGAATTCCGCGCGCTTGGCGAAGCTCGAAGACAGGATGTGGCGCTGATCATCGAAGCGATAACGGGTCACGCCGTACAGCAGACCATTGGGTTGCACGGAGTTGACGTGAATGAACTCGTCACCCTGACGGTGCCACAGACCATGCTTGGCGCTTTGCGCATCGCCACTACCCTGAGCCAGCGAGCGGTTGGCCTGAGCGGTGACTTCTGTTGCCGGCGCGACGTATTCACCGATCACCAGCCCCACCACCATCAAAAGCAGCATCGGCTTCATGACAGCCCAGACGATCCGCCCGAGCGACACGCCCGCAGCGCGCATGATGGTCAGTTCGCTGTGACTGGCCAGGCTGCCGAGGCCGATCAGGCAACCGATCAGCGCCGCCATTGGCAACATGTCGTACAGACGGCGTGGCGCAGTCAGCAGCACATAGCTCAGGACATCCGCCAGCGTGTAGGTATCGCTGACGTCGCCCATCTCATCGATGAAGGCAAACAACGTTGCCAGACCCAGAATGATCCCCAGTACCGCCAGGATCGCCATGAACACGCTGCTACCGATGTAGCGATCGAGCTTATCCACGGGCCACCTCCAGCGCACTGCGGCGACTCGCCATCTTCAAGCGCAACGGCTCCCAGTACAGCAAGCCCAGGCCGATGACCAGGAAGATCGCATGCACCCACCACAAGCCCAATGCCGCCGGGATCTTGCCCTTTTCGAGGGCGCCGCGAGCGGCAATCAGGATGGTCAGGTAAGCCATATAAAGAAGAATCGCCGGCAGCAGCTTGAGGAAACGGCCCTGGCGCGGGTTGACCCGCGACAGCGGCACCGCCATCAGGGTCACGATGAAGACCAGCAACGGCAGCGACAGACGCCATTGCAGTTCGGTGCGCGAGCGGATGTCATCATTGCCCAGCAGGGACCTGGTGGTCATCGCATCGCGGTCGGTGACTTCGTCGCTGACGTCCGGCTTGGGCAGCAATACGCCGTACTCGTCGTATTTGATGGCGCGGTAGTCGGCCTGACCCGGATTACCGTCATAGCGATAGCCGTTGTCGAGAATCAGATACCGATTGCCGTCGGGGCGAATTTCCTGACGGCCCTTCTCGGCCACCAATACGGAAATCCCGCGGTCCTTTTTGTCGGAATTTACATTCTTTTGCGAAATGAACACGCCGCCCAGATTGACGCGATCATCCGACAATTGCTCGGTGTAGGTCACACGGGTACCGTCGCGCAAAGCCTGGAAGCGGCCGGGCTCAAGGGTATCGAATTCCGTCAGTGCGTCCTGTTTGTTCAGCAGCAGCTGGAACTGGTTGGCCCCCTGTGGCGCCAGGCTCAGGCTCAGCCATGCCACCACCAGCGCAACCAGCGTGGCCGGAAACAGGGTGATGCGAAACAGTCGCTGCTGGCTCATGCCGGTGGCCGACAGCACGGTCATTTCGCTGTCGAGGTACAGACGACCGTAGGCCAGCAGGATCCCGAGAAACAGCCCCAAAGGCAGGATCAACTGCAGGAAACCTGGCAGACGAAAGCCCATGATCAGGAACAGTGAGCCCGGATCCAGGGCGCCAGAGGCCGCTTGGGCGAGGTACTTGATGAAGCGTCCGCTCATGATGATGACCAGCAGCACGGCGCTGACGGCGCTCAAGGTCAACAGGACTTCGCGGGATAGATAACGGAAGACAATCAAACCAGACACTCCAGGGTTGTCAGGCTAAGCGGCCAAACAAACAAACGTATCGGTCGGCCCGCAGGGCAGAGCCGCCGAAAAAGATGGCGCATTATCCTGTGATTGGGTGCGCCTGTCACTGCGCACGCTCAAGCAGACGCCTGAACCAACGAAGTTCGCACGCCCGAGGGTTGTCAGGCGCCGGTAGCGAGGTTCAAACTGCGGCCTTTGTCGCTGGCACTGCACCGGCGTCCTTCTACTTATAAGCAAGCTTCTGCGCGTCGCGCACTTTGACCATTAATTCAGGGACCCAGACATGGAACTGGTTGTAAAAAGCGTTAGCCCGGAAACGTTGAAGACCGCCACGCTGGTGGTCGCCGTCGGCGAAGGCCGCAAACTCGGCGCCGTTGCCAAACAACTCGACGAGCTGAGCGGTGGCACTATCAGTGCCGTGCTCAAGCGCGGCGACCTGGCCGGCAAAGTCGGCCAGAGCCTGTTGCTGCACAGCCTGCCTAACCTCAAGGCTGAGCGCGTGTTGCTGGTGGGCGTGGGCAAGGATGAAGAGCTGGGTGATCGCCCGTTCCGCAAAATCATCGCCGGCATCCTCAACACCCTCAAAGGCCTGGGCGGCAGCGATGCAGTGCTGGCCCTGGACGAAGTCGTGGTCAAAGGCCGCGACAGCTATGGCAAGAACCGCCTGCTGGCCGAGACCCTGGTAGATGGCGAGTACACCTTCGACCAGTTCAAGAGCCAGAAAGCCGACCCGCTTTCCCTGAAGAAAATCACCTTGGTGACCATCAAGGCAGCACAGGCTGAAGTCGAACGGGCCGTGGCCCATGCCACCGCGATCGCCAATGGCATGGCCTTCACCCGTAACCTGGGCAACCTGCCGCCAAACATCTGCCACCCGACATTCCTGGGCGAGCAAGCCAAGAACCTGGGCAAAGAATTCAAGAGCCTGAAAGTCGAAGTCCTCGATGAGAAGAAGATCAAGGACCTGGGCATGGGCTCGTTCTACGCCGTCGGCCAGGGCAGCGCCCAGCCGCCGCGCCTGATCGTCATGCAATACAACGGCGGCAAGAAATCCGAGAAGCCGTACGCACTGGTCGGCAAAGGCATCACCTTCGACACCGGCGGCATCAGCCTCAAGCCGGGTGCCGGCATGGATGAAATGAAGTACGACATGGGCGGCGCCGCCAGCGTGTTCGGTACCTTGCGTGCCGTGCTTGAGCTGAAACTGCCGATCAACCTGGTGTGCATCCTGGCTTGCGCCGAGAACATGCCGAGCGGCAATGCTTCGCGTCCGGGCGACATCGTCACCACCATGAGCGGCCAGACCGTGGAAATCCTCAACACCGACGCCGAAGGCCGTCTGGTGCTGTGCGATGCCCTGACCTATTCCGAACGCTTCAAGCCGCAAGCGGTGATCGACATCGCCACCCTGACCGGCGCGTGCGTCGTCGCACTGGGTTCCCACACCTCGGGCCTGCTGGGCAACAACGACGAGCTGATCGGTCAACTGCTGAGCGCCGGCCAATCCGCCGACGACCGCGCCTGGCAACTGCCGCTGTTCGATGAATATCAAGAGCAGCTGGACAGCCCGTTCGCCGACATCGCCAACATTGGCGGCCCGAAAGCCGGCACCATCACCGCTGCCTGCTTCCTGTCGCGCTTCACCAAGAACCTGAACTGGGCGCACCTGGACATCGCCGGCACGGCCTGGACCAGCGGCGGCAAGGACAAGGGCGCCACTGGCCGTCCGGTTCCCCTGCTGACCCAATACCTGCTGGACCGCGCCAAAGCCTGAAACCGATGACCCCGAGCGGTGCCACTGACCAGTGGCGCCGCCCAGGGCTCAGGAACCGCAATGACCAAAGTCGACTTCTATATCCTGCCCAGCGCCGATCCTTCGGCGCGGCTGGATTTCGCCTGCAAGCTCACCGAAAAAGCCTGGCGCATGGGCCACCGCATTTACCTGCACTGCAGCGATGCCGCCCAGCGTGATGACCTTAATGCGCGTTTGTGGGCCTTCAAGGGCGAGAGCTTCGTGCCGCACGGTCCCGCCGAAAGCGAGCCGGAGGGTTTGATTGTCCTGGGTCTTGGCGATGACTGCGGTCAGCATCAGGATCTGCTGGTCAATCTCGACCTGAAAGTCCCGGTTTTTGCCAAACAGTTCGCCCGCGTGGCGGAAGTGGTGGTGGAAGATCCGACGATTCGTTCGGCTGCGCGGGAGAGTTTCCGTTTCTACCGCGAACAGGGCTATCCTCTGCAAGATCACCGTTTACAGCGACTCTGAGCATTCCGATGGACACTCCAAAACCGCAGCAAAATTCCGCGCATCTGCTGGATGACCTCGAGTCGATCCGCCAATTGCTCGGCGATGACAACCTGCAACCGCCCTTGCTGACCGACACGGTCATTGAAGGTGATCAGGAACAGATCCCCATGCTGTTCGACACTGTCGGCAATGCGCCGCAACCCGTCGAAACGACACCGCCACCCGCCCCAGCCGCGCAACCGTCGCCTGCCGCGAGCAAAGGCCCCGACGCCCTGCTGCACCTGGACAGCGAACTGCGCGCCGCCGCGCTATTGATCATGCAAGACGTGATCGACGACTTCGCCCCGCACATCGAAACCGAAATCAAACGCCGTCTTGATGCGCGGATGGAACGGTTGTTGAGCCAGTACGAATAAACGCTACCGCTCCAATGTAGGAGCTGCCGCAGGCTGCGATCTTTTGACTTTTATCTTCAGTGTTCTTGGAGACGCCAAAAGATCGCAGCCTGCGGCAGCTCCTACAGGGCAAGCCCCCTCCCCCAAATTGCCTCCATATTTGATTCGCGCTGTTATTGATCGGCGCCCTGTCCGCACCTGCTCGCCCTACGCCCCACGCCCCGCTATACTTGCCGGCTTTTCCTGATTAAATGCCAATAGGGTCCCGCCGCGCATGGATAAGACCTACCAGCCGCACGCCATTGAAACTTCCTGGTACAACACCTGGGAGTCTGAGAATTACTTCGCCCCGCAAGGCGCGGGCGAGTCCTACACCATCATGATCCCGCCGCCGAACGTCACCGGCAGCCTGCACATGGGTCACGGCTTCAACAACGCGATCATGGACGCCCTGATCCGTTTCCGCCGCATGCAGGGTCGCAACACCCTGTGGCAGCCGGGTACCGACCACGCCGGTATCGCCACGCAAATGCTGGTGGAGCGCCAACTCGAAGCCCAAGGCCAGAGTCGCCATGATCTGGGCCGCGAAAAATTCCTCGAGAAAGTCTGGGAGTGGAAGGATCAGTCCGGCGGCAACATCAGCCGTCAGATCCGCCGCCTCGGCTCGTCCGTGGACTGGAGCCGTGAGCGCTTCACCATGGACGACGGCCTCTCGGAAGCGGTTAAAGAAGCGTTCGTGCGCCTGCACGAAGACGGCTTGATCTACCGCGGCAAGCGTCTGGTCAACTGGGATACCAAGCTGCACACGGCGATTTCCGACCTCGAAGTGGAAAACCACGACGAGAAAGGTTTCCTGTGGAACCTGAAGTACCCGCTGGCCGACGGCGCCAAAACCGCTGAAGGCAACGACTACCTGATCGTCGCGACCACGCGTCCGGAAACCATGCTCGGCGACGCCGCCGTGGCCGTTAACCCGAACGATGAACGCTACAAAGCCCTGATCGGCAAATTTGTCGAGCTGCCGCTGGTTGGCCGCCGCATCCCGATCATCGCCGACGATTACTGCGACCCTGAATTCGGCACCGGTTGCGTGAAAATCACCCCGGCCCACGATTTCAACGACTACGAAGTCGGCAAGCGCCACAACCTGCCGCTGCTGAACATCTTCGACAAGAATGCTGACGTGCTGCCCGCGGCCCAGGTGTTCAACCTCGACGGCAGCGTCAACGAGCAAATCGACGGCACGCTGCCCGCCGAATACGTCGGCCTCAACCGCTTCCAGGCCCGCAAGGAAATCGTGGCCGCCTTCGAAGCCGCCGGCCTGCTGGTCAGCGTCGACGATCACGCCCTGAAAGTGCCGAAAGGCGACCGCTCCGGCACCATCATCGAGCCGTGGTTGACCGATCAGTGGTACGTCTCCACCAAGCCATTGGCCGAACCGGCCATCGCTGCGGTTGAAGACGGCCGCATTCAGTTCGTGCCAAAACAATACGAAAACATGTACTTCTCGTGGATGCGCGATATCCAGGATTGGTGCATCAGCCGTCAGCTGTGGTGGGGCCACCGGATTCCGGCCTGGTACGACGAGTCGGGCAAAGTCTATGTCGGTCGCGACGAAGCCGAAGTACGCGCCAAGAACAACCTTGGTCCGGAGGTTGCGCTGCAACAGGACAACGACGTTCTGGATACCTGGTTCAGTTCGGGCCTGTGGACTTTCTCCACGCTCGGCTGGCCGGAGCAGACCGAATTCCTGAAGAAATTCCACTCCACCGACGTGCTGGTGACCGGTTTCGACATCATTTTCTTCTGGGTTGCCCGGATGATCATGCTCACCATGCACTTGGTGAAAAACGAAGACGGCACGCCGCAGGTTCCGTTCAAGACCGTTTACGTGCACGGTCTGGTGCGTGATGGCCAGGGCCAGAAGATGTCCAAGTCCAAGGGCAACGTCCTTGACCCGCTGGACATCATCGACGGTATCGAGCTGGAAGAACTGGTGCAGAAACGCACCTCCGGCATGATGCAGCCGAAACTGGCGAAGAAGATCGAGAAGCAGACCCGCGACGAGTTCGCCGACGGCATCGCCAGCTATGGCACCGACGCCCTGCGCTTCACGTTCTGCTCGCTGGCATCGACCGGTCGCGACATCAAGTTCGACATGGGCCGCGTCGAAGGCTATCGCAACTTCTGCAACAAGATCTGGAACGCTGCGCGCTACGTGCTGGACAAGGGCGAAGATTGCGGTCAGAACGGCGAAGCCTACGAGCTGTCCCTGGCAGATCGCTGGATCATTTCGCAGTTGCAACGCACCGAAACCGAAGTGACTCGTCAACTCGATCAGTTCCGTTTCGATCTGGCCGCACAAGCCTTGTACGAGTTCATCTGGAACCAGTATTGCGACTGGTACCTGGAACTGTCCAAGCCCGTGCTGTGGGACGAAAATGCACCGGTCGAACGTCAGCGCGGCACCCGCCGCACGCTGGTTCGAGTGCTGGAAGTCGCGCTGCGTCTGGCGCATCCGATCATGCCGTTCATCACCGAAGAAATCTGGCAGCGCGTCGCGCCGCTGGCCGGTATCGAAGGCAAGACGATCATGCTGCAACCTTGGCCAGTGGCCAACGAAGCGCGTATCGATCAGGGCGCCGAAGACGACATCGAATGGCTCAAGGGCCTGATGCTCGGCACGCGTAACATCCGTGGCGAAATGAACATTGGTCCAGGCAAGCCGCTGAACCTGTTCCTGAAAAACGTCAGCGCCGAAGATCAGCGCCGTCTCACCGAGAACGAAGCGCTGCTGAAGAAGCTGGCCCGTCTGGAATCGATCACCGTTCTGAAAGCCGGCGAAGAAGCACCGCTGTCCGCCACCGCACTGGTCGGCGAGATGGAAGTGCTGGTGCCAATGGCCGGCCTGATCGACAAGGACGCTGAACTGGCTCGTCTGGACAAGGAAATCCTGCGTTTGCAGGGCGAAGTTCAGCGCGTCGGCGGCAAGCTGTCCAACGCCGGTTTCGTTGACAAGGCCCCGGCCGAAGTCATCGAGAAGGAACGCGCCAAACTGGCTGAAGCTGAACAGGCTTTGGGCAAGTTGGCCGAGCAACATGCGCGGATTGCCAGCCTGTAACGGCAAGTCGCAATGAAAACGGGAGGCCCGCAGCGGCCTCCCTTTTTTATGCCCGCCCCTTCCCCCATGCACCACCCCTCCTGTAGGAGCTGCCGAAGGCTGCGATCTTTTGATCTTGTTTCTGAAAATCAAAGTCAAAAGATCGCAGCCTTCGGCAGCTCCTACAGGGGGATATGCATCATCATGGAGCGAATGTGGGACAATACCCGCCACTTTTAGCCATACCCGAATCGACAACGCCCATGAACGCCCCCCGCACACCAAGACCTGCGCGCAAGAAGCCTGACTCCGCTACCCCGGCCAAAGCCGTGGAACCCCGCGAGAAGGCCAGCCTGCACCCGCGCAATCGCCATCAGGGTCGTTACGACTTCCCGGCGCTGATCAAAACCACGCCGGAGCTGGCGAAGTTCGTGATCATCAATCCGTACGGCAAGGAAAGCATCGACTTCGCCAGCCCGGACGCGGTTCGGGTGTTCAACCGGGCGCTGCTCAAGTCGTTCTACGGCATCGCCCATTGGGACATCCCGGCCGATTACCTGTGCCCACCGGTGCCGGGCCGTGCTGACTACGTGCACTTCCTGGCTGACCTGCTGGCCAGCGTCAACGACGGTGAAATTCCTCGCGGTGCGCCGGTCAAGGTGCTCGATATCGGCATGGGTGCCAACTGCGTCTATCCGCTGATCGGCTACAGCGACTATCGCTGGCACTTCCTCGGCTCGGAAATCGACCCGACGGCCGTGGCCGCCGCCAAAGCCATCGTGCAATCCAACGGGCTGAACAAAGCCATCCAGCTGCGCCAGCAAAGCAATCCCAAGCACATTCTGTTGGGCCTGCTCGAACCCGGCGAACGCTTCGACCTGACCATGTGCAACCCGCCGTTCCACGCCTCGATGGATGAGGCAACCAAGGGCAGCGAGCGTAAATGGCGCGCCCTGGGCCGCGCCGACCCGAAACGCAAACTGCCGGTGCTAAACTTTGGTGGTCAATCGGCCGAACTGTGGTGTGAAGGCGGCGAAGCACGCTTTGTGACGCAACTGATCGCCGAGAGTGCGCATTTTCAACACAAAGTGCTTTGGTTCAGCACCCTGGTCTCGAAAGCCTCAAACCTGCCTGCGATCCAGACGGCACTGAAAAAGGCCGGTGTATTGGAAAGCCAGGTCGTGGAAATGTCTCAGGGGCAGAAGCAAAGCCGCTTTGTCGCCTGGACGTTCCAGACTAAAAGCGAGCAGCAGGTCTGGCGTGAACGCTGGGCGCGTAAAAGCTGATTAACTGACCGACGTAGATCAACTGTGGGAGCGAGCCTGCTCGCGATGGCGGCAGCACATTCAACATCAATGTGACTGAAGCACCGCTATCGCGAGCAGGCTCGCTCCCACAATTGGCTCAGAGGTGTTTGCCGGTCAATCACTGAATTTCAGACACAAAAAAACCGTGCCCGGATTGCTCCGGAGCACGGTTTTTTCTAACAAGTCTTACTTGTTAACAGCGTCGGTCAGGCCTTTGGCCACAACCAGCTTGATAACTTTCTTGGCAGCGATTTCGATGGCAGCGCCAGTCGAAGGGTTGCGGCCGGTACGGGCAGGACGCTCAGTCACTTTCAGCTTGCCGATACCTGGCAGGGTGATTTCGCCGCCGTTTTCCAGCTGATCAGCAACGATTTGGCCCAGTTGGTCCAGAGCGTTACGCGCGGTGGTTTTTGGCGCGTCGATAGCTTCAGCGATGTCGGCGATCAGTTGGTCTTTAGTAAGAGCCATTGTAGTGTTCCTTCCCTATCAAATTCATATGGATTGCAGAGTGCAGTGTCAGCCATCGAGCCCGATCTTCTGGATCTGGCACCCTCGGCATAACCTCGACGAGTCGGGGTTATAGATACCGAAATCAGGGTTTGGTTCGACCTGACAAATGCTGAATGCACGCTTAACGCAGTGACTTCGCGTAAGACCGGGCAAAACTAGCACAGAGACGGGGAAATATCCGCCTCTAGCTACCCATTTGGTCAGCTTTATTGCTCTAAATCGCTAAAAAACTGCATAAGGGTCGCCCCATGACCCGGAATTTCCCCATCTCCCCCTGTAGGAGCTGCCGAAGGCTGCGATTTTTTGACTTTGATTTTCAAAAACAGGATCAAAAGATCGCAGCCTTCGGCAGCTCCTACGGGGGGCGCGCTATGGCATGGTTACAACGCCAAAACCAGAGATTGCGGTACACTGGGCGCTTTTTCGGGGGAGCACGCCCTCCTCTCTTCAATCAGCCGAGAAGCCCATGCCGATCCGTCATTGCATCGTCCACCTGATCGACAAAAAACCCGACGGCACACCCGCAGTTCTTCATGCCCGCGATTCCGAACTGGCCGAGTCCAGCGCCATCGAGTACATGCTTGCCGACCTCAACGAGAGCTACAACGCCAAACAAGGCAAGGCCTGGGGTTTCTTCCATGCCGAGTCCGGGGCGCATCCGTTCAGCGGCTGGCTGAAGGAATACCTCGACGGCGGTAAGGACTTCACAGCCTTCAGCCGGGTGGCAGTGGAACATCTGCAAAAGCTGATGGAGGAGTCGAACCTCTCTGTGGGCGGCCACGTGCTGTTTGCGCATTACCAGCAAGGCATGACCGATTACCTGGCCATCGCCCTGCTGCACCACAGCGAAGGCGTGGCAGTGACCGATCAGCTGGACGTGACCCCTTCGCGACACCTGGACCTTGGCCAGTTGCACCTGGCGGCGCGGATCAACGTCTCCGAGTGGCAGAACAACAAGCAATCCAAGCAATACATCTCGTTCATCAAAGGCAAGAATGGCAAAAAGGTTTCGGAGTACTTCCGCGACTTCATCGGCTGCCAGGAAGGCGTCGACGGCCCCGGCGAAACCCGCACCCTGCTCAAGGCTTTCAGTGACTTCGTCGAAAGCGAAGACCTGCCGGAAGAATCCGCACGCGAGAAGACCAAGACCCTGGTGGACTACGCCAGCAGCCAGGCAAAAATGGGCGAGCCCATGGGCCTGGAAGAATTGTCCGGGCTGATCGACGAAGAACGCCCGAAAGCTTTCTACGATCACATCCGCAACAAGGATTACGGCCTGTCACCCGAGATTCCGGCAGATAAACGCACCCTGAACCAGTTCCGCCGCTTCACCGGCCGCGCCGAGGGCTTGTCCATCAGCTTCGAAGCGCACCTGCTGGGCTCGAAGATCGAATACGACGAAGAAGCCGGTACGCTGATCATTAAAGGCCTGCCGACCCAATTGACCGACCAGCTCAAGCGACGCAACTGATGCTCGGCGGTGTATTGAAGAAATGCCTGCTGATCTTGCTGGTGGTCGTGGTTTACCAGAACTGGGGCAAGATCGAGCGGGTGTTTAACCCCTCGCAGGTGGTGTCCGAGCAGACCCAGGCCAAGGCCAACGTCGTGCTCTACGCCACCGATTGGTGCGGCTACTGCAAGCTGACCCGACGCTTTCTCGACCAAAAGGGCATTCCATACAAGGAATTCGATATCGAGAAAGATGCCCAGGCGCGCAAGGCCTATGAGGCGCTCGGAGGACGCGGGATTCCGCTGATCGATGTGAACGGCACGTTGATACGCGGGTATGACCCGGACAAGGTTCTTGCGGCGCTGGAATAGCCCTTAAGATCAAAAGATCGCAGCCTTCGGCAGCTCCTACAGGGTGTACGCCATCCCAATGTAGGAGCTGCCGAAGGCTGCGATCTTGGCGTTTTCCCTATCGCCAAAGCATGTCAGAGAATATCAGCGCGCTTCGATGCGAAACCCGAACCGCGGAAAGTGCACATGCACCACACCCGCCCGCTCGTCTTCACGACGCAGAATCAATTCTTCACTGCCCGCAAACAACAACTCACCCGCCACCGGATCAACGCCGTAATCGGTCGCAGCGATCACCACTTGCTGGCCAACCTCGAACCCGTTCGGCTCATCGAACTGCTCATCCGGCAACGCAGCCGGCGTGGCATTGCGCGCGACTTCAAGCGCTTCCTCAGAAGTCATCTCGCTGAACGCGCCATGACCAAAGCCCATCACCCGACCAAACCACGCCGAAACGGCCGGATAAGCATCCACCAACGGTGACGTCACGTGCGTCGCCTTGAGAAACCACAACGAGTGAGCCAGGGCAAAGTCGGCAATCGACGGCTCGCCAAACAGGAAGTCGCCCTGTTCGCGCTGAAGCTGCTGCTCCAGACGCGCCATGATCGTTGGCCACTGATGCCGAGCCTGTTCAGCGGACAACCGTGTAGCGCTGCCACCACTGAACAGGCCGGCGCGATCGGCCAGGAATCCCTTGATCGCTTCCGGCGACAACTTGCCAAAACGCACCGCCACCGACGCCGGCTGGAACACCAGGCTGACCGCATGCTGGAACACCACTGAATCAACCCATGCCGCGAAGGTCGCGGTGATCATTTCCTGGCCTTCCGGGAAGAACGCCGGCAAGGCTTTTTCCTGCTCCAGACGACGCGCCATCAGCGCCGTGTCGCAATAGACATCAGCACCAATCTGCAATACCGGCGTCTTGCGATAGCCGCCGGTCAGCGCCGTCAGATCGGGTTTCGGCATCACTGGCGAGATGTTCACCGAGCGCCAGGACAGCCCCTTGAAGCCCAGCAGCAAGCGGGCCTTTTCGGCGAAAGGGGACGTCGGGTAGTGATGAAGAATCAACTCGGACATGCTCGGCTCCGCCGCTCGGATAAGGAACCCGCAGCTTAGCGCGCAATCCACAAGCAGCCTACCCATCTGCCTGATGGGCGCTTATCAGTCAGATTGATAAGCCCGCAGCCGCGCTCGCCACCAGACATTCCTTGGCGCTTTTCTTGAGTTTTTTAATCAATCGTTCCTGGCGCAGTGCTTCGCTTTTGTCGCGACAGACTTCGGTGTACACCAGCGCCACGGCCGGGCTGGACAGGAAGAAGCGCGCTCCTTTGCCACTTTGGTGGGTGGCGAAGCGGCGGACGGGATCGTCGCTGATCCCACAGTAGAGCGAACCATTAGCCGCGCGAACGAGGTAGACGAACCAGGGTTTGCTGACGGGCAGCGGCGGTTCGGCGGCAATGACGGAAGATTCGCTTGAGGTATTCACGTGACGATCAAGGCTTGTAGGAAACAAGCGGCGATCTTATCAGCGACTGGCCTGGAATGCCTTCAGCCCCTTCAAGGCCTGGGCACGAACGGCGTTTCTCACCATTGGCGTCCAACCCAGCAGCAGCCCTTTGAAACCCAGCGCCTGACGCGACCAGCGCCACAGATCAAAGCTGTCGTGATGCTCGCAGATCTTGCCGTCACGAAACACGAAACGCGCCTGGATGTCGTTGACCACGGTATTGCCGGTCTGGCTGAACAGGTAGGTCGCCACCCAATGGGCACCGCCCGTGCGCTCATCGCTGCGCACATTATCGAAGGTCAGGGAGAAGTCCTTGGCCCGGGTGGTGAGCATGCGCCACATGTCGCCGGCGTCGCGCCCGCGCAGCTCGCCGAATGCCGGATCACTGAACACCACGTCGTCGGTATAGCAGGCGCTCATGGCCTCGGCATCCAGCCGCTGAAAGGCTTGGTAGAATCGGGTGATCAAGGCGTTGTGAGCGTCACTCATGGGCAGGCTCTCCGGGTTGCAAAGTGGCATCGAAAGATTGCCTGCACGATAGTCAACAAATGCGCGGAACACTATCGGCATTCGTGGCCCGAATACCGACAGTGCGCAAAACGTCAGACTCTCTCGCTTTGAACCTGAACGTACAACGAACGTCCGGCACCGAGGCCGGCGATGATCGCTCCGAGACCGATAACGCCGAAGATCCAGCCCACGGCGCTCCAGCCGCCGGTCCAGTCATGCACCACGCCGACCGCGAACGGCCCCATGGAGGCCAGGGTGTAACCGAAACCCTGGGCCATGCTCGACAGGTTGGCCGCGACATGAGCATCCCGCGAACGCAGCACGATCAGGGTCAGCGCCAGGCTGAAGGTGGCGCCCTGCCCCAACCCCAGCAGGATCGCCCAGCCCCACAGGCCATCGATCGGTGCATAGAGGCAACCGAACAAACCGCCGAGGGTCATTGCCATGACGATCACGATCGCCGGCCGCTGATCCTTGCCACGCGTCGCCAGCCAGGGTGCTGCCAGCGAGCTGACCAACTGGACAATCACCGAACCCGACAACACCAGACCGGCCTGGGTTGGCGTCAGCCCGCGGCCGATCAGAATCGACGGCAGCCAGCCAAACACGATGTAGGCCAAAGACGATTGCAGGCCCATGTACAAGGTCACTTGCCAGGCCAGCGGATCACGCAACAGCCCTCGGACCCGATAGGCAACATGGTGCGCGCCGTGTTTCTGACCGACTTGCGGCAACCAGAAAATCGCCGCGACCAACGCTGGAACCATCCAGAAGCCGAGACCCAAGGCCCAGTTTTTATCGAAGTGTTCGCTCAGCGGCACGGTTGCCCCAGCCGCCATGGCCGCGCCCAGGCACAGGGCCATGGTGTAGACGCCGGTCATGGTGCCGGCCTGTTTCGGGAAATCGCGTTTAACAATGCCAGGCAGCAGTACGCCGATCACCCCGATACTGGCGCCGGCCAACACGCTACCGGCGAACAGGCCGACCTCGCCGAACGAACTGCGCAACATGATCCCGCCAGCCAGCATCAGAAGAATCCCCAACACCACCCGTTCGGCACCAAAACGTCGTGCCAGCACCGGCGCCAAGGGCGCGAACAGACCGAGGCAAAGTACCGGCATGGTTGTCAGCAACCCGGCCTGGGCAGCCGAGAGCCCCAGCGTCTTCGAGATCTCGCTGAGCATCGGCGCCATGCTCGACAACGCCGGACGCAGGTTCAGCGCCACCAGAATCAGGCCGAGCAACAGCAGCCATGGCCGCTGAAGGACCGGGTGAGTTTGCTGAACCTGTTCGTCATCGGCCTCGGCGTCGATCAACAGCTCTTCGAGCTCCGCCGTACGCTTGTGCTCAGTGATGCTGCTGTTGCTGGCCTGCTGGGTGGACAGGGGATTCTCGGTTTCAAGGTTCATTGATCAACTGCCTCGACAAGGCTTTGGCCCGTTCCGGGTCGCGTTGCTCGACGGCATCAAGCAGTTCGATATGGAGGTCGAACACTGCTTGACGTCGGGGGGAAATGTTCAGGGTTTCGCGCAATTGCGCGCCGATGACGCTGGAGAAATAGCGATACAACTCGCTGAGGGTCGGGTTGTGTGCGGCGTCAACCAAGCGGCGGTGGAACACCAGATCGCAAGCGATATACGTGTCGAGATCGCCGTGGTAGTGACTGCCACTGACGCCCAACGCCTCGCGCAAGGCCACCAGGTCTTCGTCGGTCCGACGCAACGCAGCCAGGCCGATGGCCTCGACTTCCAGAATGTGCCGAGTCTCCCGGGCTTGCTCGTGGGAGCAGCGGGACAACGCCTTTATGGTGTCGAGCGGATCGACCACCGCCCGCAAATAGCTGCCGTCGCCCTGACGGATTTCGATCAACCCGGAAAACGCCAATACGCGCATGGCTTCACGCACGGTATTGCGACTGATGCCCAACTCGGCGGACAGCTCGGGTTCGGTAGGTAAACGCTGGCCGACCGCCCATACACCTTCGGTGATGCGCAAGCGCAACTGATCCAGGGCCTGATCGACCAAGGACCGCTTTATGAGAGGAGAATTTTCTGACATTGAATTCGCCCTTTCATCCAATCATAGGATGAATTTTCTGACATGTTAGTCAGCTACGCGTAGGACGGCAACCGCCTACGTTCAAAGGGCAGGAGAAGGAGCGGGATTTTCGATTAGTCAAAATTACCCTTTAAGGGTAATTTTAGGGACAGGGCAAGCGGCTTCTTATGGAAAAGAATACCCCCCACTATGACTTGGCAGTGGTCAAGGCGGAGATTGTCAGATTAGGGACAAAGGCATTTACCGGTGCCGCACGGGAAGGCGGACGGCGAATGGATTTAAGCCTTTCCCAAATGCTGCAAATCGTCTGCGCGCTGGAAAACAGAATGTTGTACAAATCGATGACTACCTTTGCCGATCACCGGATCTGGCAGGACGTCTATCACATAAAGACTCACGGTCTGGAGATTTACATCAAAGTGACTTACCGCCCCGGTGGTGGGCCTCCGGTAATCTCCTTCAAGGAGAAAGACGCATGAATGCAAAGCAATGTTTCAGCTGCGGTACTCAGGATGGGTTGCAGCATTTCGAAGGGCGTAGCTTCACTATCGATTTTAAAAAGATGACACGTCAGATAGGCGACATTTCAGGCTACGAGTGTCGGGGCTGCGGTGAAATCGAATTCGATGACGACAGCGCCGAGCGATACTCGGAGGCTAGTGATCAACTGCTGATCGATTGCCATCAACTCATGGCTTCCGAGATGAAGCGTATCCGGCGCAAGCTGAAACTCTCGCAGAAAGAAGCGGTGAAATTACTTTCCGGCGGCGGCCACAATGCTTTCTCCCGCTACGAGCGCGCCGAGCTGGCACCACCTCAGCCTCTATTCATGCTGATGCGCTTACTGGATCGACACCCACACCTGCTGGATGACGTGCAAGCACTTAGCGAAGGTGCAGATTTGCGCCGTTTATTAACGAGCCTCGATCAGGAGCGCCAAGCCACGCTTGCTTCCTGACTCACAAAACCCAGACAAAAAATAAACCCGGAACACGGTCCGGGTTTATTTCACTGCCAAGCGCCAATCAATGCAGGATCTGGCTCAAGAACAGCTTGGTCCGCTCATTCTGCGGGTTGTCAAAGAAGTCGTTCGGCGCAGCCTGTTCGACGATTTCACCTTTGTCCATGAAGATCACGCGGTTGGCCACGGTACGGGCGAAGCCCATTTCGTGGGTTACGCAAAGCATGGTCATGCCGTCTTCGGCCAAGCCGATCATGGTGTCCAGAACTTCTTTCACCATCTCTGGGTCGAGTGCCGAAGTCGGTTCGTCGAACAGCATGATTTTTGGTTTCATGCACAGGGCACGGGCAATCGCCACACGCTGTTGCTGACCGCCAGACAGTTGCCCCGGGTATTTATGCGCCTGCTCCGGAATGCGTACGCGCTCCAGGTAATGCATGGCGATTTCCTCGGCCTTGCGCTTGGGCATCTTGCGTACCCACATCGGCGCCAGGGTGCAGTTCTGCAGGATGGTCAAGTGCGGGAACAGGTTGAAGTGCTGGAACACCATGCCGACTTCACGGCGGATCGCTTCGATCTGCTTGAGGTCGTTGGTCAACTCCACGCCATCGACCACGATGCGGCCCTGCTGGTGTTCTTCCAGCCGATTGAGGCAGCGGATGGTGGTGGATTTGCCGGAACCCGATGGGCCGCACAAGACGATGCGCTCGCCCTGTTTGACGTTCAGGTTGATGTCTTTCAACACGTGGAACTGGCCGTACCACTTGTTCACGCCCTGCATCTGAATAATGCCTTCAGGGCTCACAGGCTGTTTGATCGCTTCACTCATAAACTACGCTCCTAACGCTTGTGGCCAGTGTCCAGCTTACGTTCCAAATGCATGGAGTAGCGGGACATACCAAAACAGAAAATCCAGAACACCAGGGCCGCGAACACATAGCCTTCAGTGGCCATGCCCAGCCATTTCGGGTCGGCGGCGGCTTGCTTGACGCTGTTGAGCAGATCGAACAGGCCGATGATGATCACCAGGCTCGTATCCTTGAACAGCGCAATGAAGGTGTTGACGATGCCAGGGATCACCAGCTTCAGGGCTTGCGGCAGAATCACCAGGCCCATGCTGCGCCAGTAACCGAGGCCCATCGCTGCAGCCGCTTCGTACTGACCTTTGGGGATCGCTTGCAGACCGCCACGCACCACTTCAGCGATGTAGGCCGACTGGAACAGGATCACACCGATGAGCGCGCGCAGCAGTTTGTCGAAGTTCATGCCTTCGGGCAGGAACAACGGCAACATCACCGACGACATGAACAGCACCGTGATCAACGGCACACCGCGCCAGAATTCGATGAAGGTCACGCAGACCACGCGAATCGCCGGCATGTTCGAACGCCGGCCCAAGGCCAAAACGATACCCAGCGGCAATGCACCGACGATACCGACGGTAGCGATCACCAGAGTCAGCATCAAGCCGCCCCATTGGCTGGTCGCCACTTCGGTCAGACCGAACCATCCACCGTGCAACAAGACGTAGGAAATGATCGGATAGAGCACCAGAAAGCTCAGGCCGTAGATTGCCTTGTGTGGAACGCGCGCGATGAACAACGGCGCCACGCCAATCACCGCCAGCCACACGGTCAGGTCTACGCGCCAGCGCAGGTCTGTCGGGTAGTAACCGTACATGAACTGGCCGAAGCGCTGCTGGATGAACACCCAGCAGGCGCCTTCCTTGGTGCAATCGGCGCGGGTGGTGCCGACCCAGTTGGCATCGAGAATCGCCCAGCTCACGACAGGCGGAACTATCAGGTAAATCAGATAGAACGCGAACAGCGTCAGCAGGGTGTTGATCCAGCTGGAGAACATGTGCGCCCGCATCCACGCCACGATACCGATGCTGCTGCTCGGTGGTGGCATGTCGGGTTTGAAAGTATGAGTCGTCATGCGCTTTTCCTTACCGCTCGATCAGCGCAATGCGCTTGTTGTACCAGTTCATCAGCAGGGAAATGCTGATACTGATCGCCAGGTACACGCTCATGGTGATGGCAATGACTTCGATCGCCTGCCCAGTCTGGTTGAGCACCGTACCGGCAAACAACGACACCATCTCCGGATAACCGATACCGGCCGCCAGCGAGGAGTTTTTCGCCAGGTTCAGGTATTGGCTGGTCAGCGGTGGAATGATCACGCGCAGGGCTTGCGGGATGATCACCTTGCGCAGGGTCGGACCGTTGCGCAATCCCAACGAGTGGGCCGCTTCGGTCTGGCCGTGGCTGACCGACTTGATGCCCGAACGCACGATTTCGGCGATAAACGCCGCGGTGTACACCGTCAGGGCCAGGGTCAGCGCCAGCAGTTCCGGGATCAGCACCCAGCCACCGACGAAGTTGAAGCCCCTGAGCTCCGGCATTTCCCAGTGCAGTGGCGCGCCGAAGATCAAGGCACACAGCGCAGGGATCACCAGGAACAGCGCCAGGCCTGCCCAGAATTTGTGGAACGGTACGCCGGTCGCTTCGAAGCGCTTGGTCGCCCAGCGGCTCATCAGCACGATGGCCACGATGGCCACGACGATGCTCGCCACAAACGGCCAGAAACCGTCCGCCGCCAACGCTGCGGGCATGTTCAGGCCGCGGCTGCTGACGAAGAAGGTGTCGCCGAAGTTATGGCTGTTGCGTGGCCCCGGCATGGTCAGGAACACGGCGAAGTACCAGAACAGGATTTGCAGCAGCGGCGGAATGTTACGGAAAACCTCTACGTACACCGTCGCCAGCTTGGCAATGATCCAGTTCTTCGACAGCCGTGCCACACCGACGATGAAACCGAGGATCGTCGCCAGGATCACACCGATAAAGGTGACCAGCAGGGTGTTGAGCAAACCGATGACGAACACACGGGCATAGCTGTCCGATTCGGTGTAGTCGATCAGGTGCTGAGCGATGCCGAAACCGGCACTGCGCTCAAGAAAGTCGAAACCCGAGGTAATGCCCCGGTGCTGAAGGTTGGTTTGCGTGTTGTCGAACAGGTACCAACCCATCCCGACCACGGCGACAACCGTGATGATCTGAAACAGCCACGCACGCACTCGTGGATCGCTGAGGCTGAGCCTCTGCTTAGGTGCGCCGATTGAATTTTGCATGAAGTGCCCCGGAAATAATGGAACAGAACATCACCCGGTGGTTGGCCCACCGGGTGATAGAACCATCAGCGCACTGGTGGTGCGTATTGAATGCCGCCAGCGTTCCACAGCGCATTCAGGCCGCGGTCGATTTGCAGCGGAGTATCCTTGCCGAGGTTGCGCTCGAACATCTCGCCATAGTTGCCGACTTGCTTGACGATCTTCACGACCCAGTCTTTCGGCAGTTTCAGGTCTTTACCGTATTCACCGTCAGCGCCCAGCATACGAGCGACGTCAGGGTTCTTGGTGGACTTGGCTTCGGCTTCGACGTTCTTCGAAGTCACGCCTGCTTCTTCAGCATTGAGCAGGGCGTAGCCAGTCCAACGCACGATGGCCAGCCACTCGTCGTCGCCGTTACGCACGACCGGGCCCAGGGGCTCCTTGGAAATGGTTTCTGGCAGAACCACGTAGTCCTTCGGCGAGGCCAGCTTGCTGCGCTGGGCGAACAGCTGGGACTTGTCGGAGGTCAGCACGTCGCAACGACCGGATTCCAGCGACTTGGCGCTTTCATCGGAGGTGTCGAAAGTGATCGGGGTGTATTTCAGGCCATTGGCGCGGAAGTAGTCGGAGACGTTCAGCTCAGTGGTGGTACCGGCCTGGATGCAGATGGTTGCACCGTCCAGTTCCTTGGCACTTTTCACGCCCAGCTTACTGTTGGCCAGGAAGCCGATGCCGTCGTAGTAGGTGATGAAGCCTGGAAACTTCAGGCCCATGCCCGCATCACGGGAGCTGGTCATGGTGGAGTTGCGCGACAGCACGTCGATTTCGCCGGACTGCAGAGCAGTGAAACGCTCCTTGGCATTCAACTGGCTGAATTTGACCTTGGTCGCGTCGCCGAATACGGCAGCAGCCACAGCGCGGCAGAAGTCAGCATCGATACCGACGATCTTGCCAGTGGAGTCCGGAACCGAGAAGCCCGGCAGACCGTCACTCACACCACACTGTACGAAACCTTTCTTTTGCACTGCATCCAGGGTTGCACCCGCCTGAGCGAACCCACTGACACCGAGCACTGCGGCTGCAGTCACGATGGCCAGGGTGGATTTCAATAACTTCATTCAAACCTCCAGTTTTGCTCTTGTTGTGTCGGAGCTTGAGCCCTGTCGCACCCTTTTGAGGCGTTGCTGACCCGTGTTGGCTTTTTTTAGGGTCAACCGACGTAAGGACCGTCGCTATGAGTCTAGTAGGAGAAAATCCACATTATGGATAACTCACTTCTCACCAATCGGCCGAACGGGCTGTAGCCCTTTCACGTTCGCGAAGCCCGTAGCGGCCACTGGCGAACATCCATCACCGGATTCTTTGCTATCCCATGACCAGCCATACACTGATAGTGTTACCGCAAGGCATGAGATTGGTTGCACAGGCTTCCCCATAGCAAAGCCCGTACCAGACCGCTCGCTAAAGCGATTCAGCGCAAGATCAATAGCAAAACTTTCAACCTTGCGACATCTTCTTAACTGATCAACCCATTGCGCACTCGAACCTCGCACTTAATGAGAGCGCACGCACAACAATGGAGCAGACATGACCGAGCCCCTGATTCTTCAACCCGTCAAGCCCGCAGACGCGTGCGTAATCTGGCTTCACGGGCTGGGTGCCGACCGCTACGACTTTTTGCCGGTAGCCGAGGCGCTACAGGAAAACCTGCTCAGCACCCGTTTCGTTTTGCCCCAGGCACCGACTCGCGCCGTCACTATTAACGGTGGCTACGAAATGCCGAGCTGGTACGACATATTGGCCATGAGCCCGGCGCGCGCGATCAGTCGCGAGCAGCTGGAAGTGTCCGCGCAACGGGTCTTTGATTTGATCGAAGAGCAGAAGGCCAGCGGAATAGACGCCTCGCGCATCTTTCTCGCCGGTTTTTCCCAAGGTGGCGCCGTGGTGTTGCACACGGCCTTTCTGAAATGGCAGGGACCGTTGGGTGGCGTACTTGCCCTCTCGACTTATGCCCCGACCTTCAGTGATGAACTGGAGCTTTCCGCCAGCCAGCAACGCATTCCGGTGCTGTCATTGCACGGCCAGTACGATGACGTTGTGCAAAACTCCATGGGCCGGACCGCCTACGAGTATTTAAAGCAACATGGTGTCACCGTGACATGGCAGGAATACCCAATGGGCCACGAAGTGTTACCCGAAGAAATCCGCGACATTGGCGTCTGGCTCGCCGAGCGTTTGCGCTAAAAGCTACCCATTGATCCATCCCACTACGCCGCGCCCGATTCTTGCATTACACTGGCCGGCGTATATTCCTTAACCAATTGATGAGATGACCGTGCTCAAAGCACTCAAGAAAATGTTCGGTAAAAGCGAGACTGAGCAGCTCGCGCCAGTCTCCAGCGCTCCTTCTCATACTCCCAGCCACCGCACCGACGGTAATCAGCCTGGCCGGACCGCAACCGTAGCGGCACCGAAGCACGAGCCGGTGACCACACCGACCGCCCCCGCAGCCGAGCCCATCGCCTCTGAGCAGCCGCGCAGCGAAGCCCCGAAACCGGCAAAACCGCGTCGCGAACCCAAGCCAAAAGCGCCGGTTATTCCCTGGAAACTCGAAGACTTCGTCGTCGAACCCCAGGAAGGCAAAACCCGCTTCCACGATTTCAAACTCGCCCCCGAACTGATGCACGCCATTCAGGACCTGGGCTTTCCGTATTGCACGCCGATCCAGGCGCAGGTGCTCGGCTTCACCCTCGCGGGCAAAGACGCCATTGGTCGTGCCCAGACCGGCACCGGCAAAACCGCTGCCTTCCTGATTTCGATCATCACTCAGCTGCTGCAAACCCCGCCGCCCAAAGAGCGCTACATGGGTGAACCGCGAGCACTGATCATCGCCCCGACCCGGGAACTGGTGGTGCAGATCGCCAAGGACGCAGCCGACCTCACCAAGTACACCGGCCTCAACGTCATGACGTTTGTCGGTGGCATGGACTTCGACAAGCAACTCAAGCACCTCGAAGCCCGTCACTGCGACATCCTCGTGGCCACTCCGGGCCGTTTGCTCGATTTCAACCAGCGTGGCGACGTGCACCTGGACATGGTCGAAGTCATGGTACTGGACGAAGCCGACCGGATGCTCGACATGGGTTTCATCCCGCAAGTGCGTCAGATCATTCGCCAGACTCCGCCGAAGAACGAGCGCCAGACGCTGCTGTTCTCCGCGACCTTCACCGAAGACGTGATGAACCTCGCCAAGCAATGGACCACCGACCCGTCGATCGTCGAGATCGAAGCGCAGAACGTGGCCAGCGAAAACGTCGAGCAACACATCTACGCGGTGGCCGGTGCCGACAAATACAAATTGCTCTACAACCTGGTCAACGATAACGGCTGGGAACGGGTAATGGTCTTCGCCAACCGCAAGGACGAAGTGCGGCGCATCGAAGAGCGCCTGGTGCGCGATGGCGTCAATGCGGCGCAACTGTCCGGCGATGTGCCGCAACACAAGCGCATCAAGACCCTGGAAGGTTTCCGCGAAGGCAAGATCCGCGTGCTGGTGGCCACCGATGTGGCCGGTCGCGGCATTCACATCGACGGCATCAGCCACGTGATCAACTTCACCCTGCCGGAAGTCCCGGACGACTACGTGCACCGCATCGGTCGTACCGGCCGTGCCGGCGCGGATGGCGTGTCCATCAGTTTTGCCGGTGAAGACGACTCCTACCAGCTACCGTCCATCGAGGCACTGCTGGGTCGCAAGATCAGTTGTGAAACGCCACCGACGCACCTGCTGCGGGCGGTTGAGCGCAAGCGCCCGTAACTCGGGCCTTTCAGAAAGAGGCGCAGCCGGCAACGGACTGCGCTTTTTTTTCGTCCGGCTTTTTCAACAGGACTTGCTAGAGATAACTAAAAGTCCATAATGGACAAATTAGTTTACTTCCAGCGCCCGGAGCCGACCATGCCCAGCACGCCTTATGTAATCACCCAACCTCAAGCCCGCGAACTGCTGGCACACGTTGACGTGCCGCAGATCCTGCGCAAGCTGTTCCGCGACCTGGCCGCCGGGCAAGCCGTGCAGCCGGCACAACAGCTGGTGGAGTTCCCACAGGGTGCCGGGGACTTCATCAACTACCTGGGTGTGCTGGCCGAAGACGGGGTCTATGGCGTCAAGACCTCGCCTTACATCGTGCGCGAGCAAGGCCCGCTCGTAACCGCCTGGACGTTGCTGATGTCGATGCAGACCGGTCAGCCGCTGCTGCTCTGCGATGCCGGTGAATTGACCACCGCACGCACCGCCGCGACGACGGCGGTGGCGGTCGATGCCCTTGCTCCATTGAGCGCTCAGCGCCTGGCAATTATCGGCAGCGGTAACGTTGCCCAGGCGCACCTGCACTACGTCAAGGGCCTGCGGGACTGGCAAAGCATCAGCCTTTATTCGCCAAGCCTGAACGGCAAGAATCCCGAAGCGCTGGCACAGCTTGAAAGCCTCGATCCACGGCTGACCCTCGTCGACAGTTGCGAAGCCGCAATTCAAGATGCCGACGTGATCATGCTCTGCACCTCGTCCGCCGGCCCGGTAATCGACCCGTCAATTTTGAGCAAGCCGGCGCTGATCACCTCCATCAGCACCAACGCCCCACGCGCCCATGAGGTGCCTCCGCAAAGCCTCAATGACATGCAGGTGTTCTGTGACTATCGTCAAACCACTCCGGGCTCGGCCGGCGAGATGCTGATCGCCGGTGAGCAGCATGGCTGGGACAAGCGTTCGATTGTCGGTGACCTGCCCGACTTGCTCAGCGAAAAAGTGCAGCGCCCCGACTACGACCGCCCGGTGTTCTTCCGCTCCATCGGCCTGGGCCTGGAAGACATCGCATTGGCCAATGCCCTTTACCAACTACAGCGCTAACACCACACCCCCCTGTAGGAGCTGCCGAAAGCTGCGATTTTTTGATCTTGCCTTTAAAAAGCAAAGTCAAAAGATCGCAGCCTCGTTTCACTCGTCAGCTCCTACAGGGGAATTCCACAATTTCGGCATTTGCGCCCCACAGGAGACGTTCATGAGCCAGGCAGATTTCATCATCATCGGCGGCGGGATTGCCGGCGCTTCCACCGGTTTCTGGCTGTCGCAGCACGGGCGGGTGATTGTGCTCGAACGCGAATCCCATCCGGCCTATCACTCCACCGGACGCTCGGCGGCGCTGTTCACCGCCGCCTACGGCACACCGCAGGTTCGGGCATTGACCCAGGCCAGCCGCGACTTCTTCGACGCTCCACCGCCCGGTTTCTGCGAACACCCATTGCTGACCCCGCGCGGCGAGATGACCGTCGACTTCACCGGCGATCCGGCCGAGCTGAGCAATCAATACCTGAGCGCCAAAGCCACAGTGCCGCAAATGCAATGGCTCAGCGCCGACGAAGCCTGTGCGCGCCTGCCGATCCTGCGTCGGGAAAAAGTCCACGGCGCGATCTACGACCCGACCGCCAGCGACATCGATACCGATGCTCTGCATCAGGGCTATCTGCGCGGTATTCGGCGCAATAAAGGTGAAGTGCATACCGACAGCGAAGTGTTGAGCCTGAGTCGTGATGCCCAAGGGCAGTGGCAGGTTCAAACCAACACTCAGACCTTCAGCGCGCCAATCATCATCAACGCCGCCGGTGCCTGGGCCGACAAGGTTGGCGAGCTCGCCGGCGCCAAACCGCTGGGTTTGCAACCCAAGCGCCGCGCAGCTTTTATCTTTGCCGGCCCCGAGGGCCTGGATATCCATGACTGGCCAATGCTGGTCAGCCTCGATGAATCCTTCTACATGAAGCCTGACGCCGGCATGTTCCTCGGCTCACCGGCCAACGCCGACCCGGTGGAACCGCACGACGTGCAGCCTGAAGAACTGGACATCGCCATGGGCATTTACCAGATCGAAGAAGCCACCACCTTGACCATTCGCCGCCCGACCCGCACCTGGGCCGGCCTGCGCAGTTTCGTGCGCGACGGGGATTTGCTGTCCGGCTTCGATCAGCAGGTGCCGGGGCTGTTCTGGGTCGCGGCGCAAGGCGGCTACGGCATCCAGACGTCGCCGGCCATGGGCCAGGCCAGCGCTGCACTGGTACGCGGTGAAGCCTTGCCCGAGCAGCTCACCCGTTTCGGCCTGGACGCCGAGATGCTCTCCCCCGCCCGCCTGAGCTGATCCTGCCCGTCAGGTGACGTGTCCACACGATTGCGGCAAACTTCCAGTGCCCCTTTTTAACGGGGCACTGACGCTGCCTGGAGTTCCACTGTATGAACGCACCTGAAAAAGACTCGGCACTGGACGCTACGTCCATGGACAACTTTCGCGCGATTGCCGATGCCATCGCCACGTTGTTCTTCCCTCATGCCGAGGTGGTGCTGCACGACCTGCGCACGCAGAAGGTCGATTACATCGCCAACAACCTGTCCAAACGGGAAATCGGCGACGACTCATCGCTGGAAGACATGCTCAGCGAAGAGGTCAGCGAACGAAACATCGGGCCGTACGAAAAGCTCAACTGGGACGGCCAGAAGATTCGCAGCCTCAGCAGCGTACTGCGCGACAGCGAGGGTCGTCCGCTGGCGGTCCTGTGCATCAACCTGAATATTTCGCTATTCGAGAACGCGAAAGCGGCGCTGGATTTGTTCCTGTCGCCGACCAAGCTGATCCCGCAACCGGACTCACTGTTTCGCGATGACTGGCAGGAACGGATCAACACCTTTCTGCACGCCTGGCTGCGCGAGCGTCAGTTGAGCCTGAACGTGCTGACCCGCGACCACAAACGCGAACTGGTGCTGGCGCTGCACGCCGAAGGCGCCTTCAAAGGCAAAAGCGCCTCCAACTATGTGGCCAATGTGCTGAACATGGGGCGGGCGACGGTGTACAAGCATTTGAAGGAATTGAAGGGCTAAAGATTTGCAGAGACTGTTCCGGCCTCATCGCGGGCAAGCCCGCTCCCACAGTGTCCGTGTCGTGCACAAATATGAGTACACCGCTGAACCTGTGGGAGCGGGCTTGCCCGCGATGGCGATTGATCAATCGCCGTAGATATCCGACTTGAAATATTTCTGCGAAATCTTCTGATACTCGCCACTGGCGCGAATCTCGTCGATCGCCTTGTTCAGATCCGCCACCAACTGCGTGTTGCCCTTGCGCACGGCAATCCCGGCGCCCTCACCCACGTACTTCGGGTCTTTCAATTCCGGCCCGACAAACGCATAGCCCTTGCCACGCGGCATCGCCAGGAAGTCACTCAACGGGATGGTGTCGGCAAAAATCGCATCGAGACGACCGGCTGCCAGGTCCATGTAGATTTCTTCGTTGTTGCTGTAGCGCTTGACGTTGATGCCCTTGGGTTCGAAAACCTCGGTGGCGTAACGGTCGGTGGTGGTTGCGCGCTGCACGCCGATATTCTTGCCCTTGAGGCTGGCGTACTGGTCATCCACCACTGCGCCGTCCTTCATCACCAGACGCGATGAGGTGAAGTAATACTTGTGAGTGAAATCCACCGATTTCTTACGGTCTTCGTTGATGGTCATGGACGACAGCGCCATGTCGATTTTCTTCACTTTCAGGGAAGGAATCAGACCGTCGAACTCGCCTTCGACCCACACACACTTGACCTTCATCTGCGCGCACAGCGCATTGCCGATGTCGTAGTCAAAGCCGACAATCTCGCCTTTGTCGGTTTTGGACGCAAACGGCGGATAAGCCGCTTCGATACCGATACGCAGGTCTTTCTCGGCGGCGAACAAGCTACTGCACGCCAACAGGCTCAGGGCCAGACCGGTGATGAGGGGGAATTTCTTCATATTCGTTCTCTCGCGGGTTGTTGTTGGTTTGGCAAGACAGAAGAAAAAATGAAACGGGGAAACCTTTTTTGTACTTAGAATTCCATACTGGACTTTTACGTATTATCCGTCAATCGGGCAGACAGCCTTATACCCGGCCTCTGGTCGGGTGCTAGCCAAATGCAAAAAAAGCCGGGTCGGTGCTTCGCAAATTAGCGAAACACCGACCCGGCCCTCAGCAACCGCCCAGAGAGTTATTCCAGCGCGGCAGCCGGCCCGAAGAACTCGTAACGGCTCTGCTTCTCTGGCACACCCAAAGCCTTGAGGTGACGCTTGATCGCCGCCATGAAGCCTTTAGGCCCCAGGAAGTACGCATCCACATCGCGTTCTTTTGGCAACCACGCGCCAAGTTGCTCCTGGCTCAACAGGCCAACCTTGTCCGCCGCCGGGCTGATGCCATCGTCTTCGGCATAGCAATAAAAACGCTTGAGCTGCGGATGACGCTCGGCCAGCCCATCGATCCAGTCACGGAAAGCATGCACGCTACCGTTACGCGCGCAGTGAATAAAGTGCACCGGCCGCTCGGTCGCCAGCGCCGCTTCGAGCATCGCCAGCGTCGGGGTGATGCCGACGCCGCCACTGATCAGCACCAACGGTTTGTCGCTGGCGGTCAGGGTGAAATCGCCCGCTGGCGGGAACAGCATAATGCTTGCGCCGACGTGCAGTTGATCGTGCAAATGGTTGGAAGCGCGGCCGCCGGTTTCGCGCTTGACGCTGATGCGGTACTGGCCCTTATTGGCCAGCGCCGACAGCGAATAGTTACGTCGAATTTCTTCGCCATCGAGGATCAGTTTCATGCCGATGTACTGGCCAGGCTCTGCCGCGAGAATCGGGCCCTTGTCCGCCGGTTCGAAGTAGAAAGAAATGATTTCCGCGCTCTCCTCGACCTTGGCCACCACGATGAACTCCCGCGCACCACGCCAGCCGCCCGGCGCCTGGGCCTTCTGGTCGTAGATGCTGGCTTCGGCGCCGATCAGGATCTCGGCCAATTGACCGTAGGCCGCGCCCCACGCGCTCATCACTTCAGGCGTGGCAATCTCTTCGCCCAGCACTTCGGAAATGGCTCGCAACAGGCAGCTACCCACAATCGGGTAATGCTCCGGGAGGATCTGCAGGGCCACGTGCTTGTTGATGATCTTGGCCACCAGGTCGCCCAACTGATCGAGCTGGTCGATGTGCCGCGCATACATCAATACACCGTTGGCCAGGGCGCGAGGCTGATCGCCGCTGGCCTGGTGGGCCTGGTTGAACAGCGGACGGACTTCCGGATATTCGGAGAGCATCATGCGGTAGAAGTGAGTGATCAACGCTTCGCCGCCGCTTTCCAGCAACGGCACGGTGGACTTGATGATGGCACGGTCTTGAACGCTAAGCATAAGAGCAACCCCTGGGCTTTATATGAATAACCTTTACTTATCAGTTTCCATGCCAACAATTAAAACGTTATAAATCAGTAGGTTAAAAACACAGTAGTCATATCGACACGCGACGTTTTATAGTCACACCGACTACACGGAGTCATTATGACTGCAAAATTACTGCTCACGACGTTGCTGCCCCTGGTCTCCGACCTGTCCCGCGAACTGCCCGAAGGCGAGCGCTACCGACGCTTGCTCGAAGCCATGCGCGCCCTGCTCCCGTGCGACGCCGCGGCCCTGCTGCGGCTCGATGGCGAATGGCTGGTGCCGCTGGCGGTGGACGGGTTGAGCACCGACACCCTCGGTCGACGCTTCAAAGTCAGCGAACACCCGCGCTTCGAAGCGTTGCTCAGCAGCCCCGGCCCGACTCGCTTCGCCGCCGACAGTGATTTGCCCGATCCTTATGACGGTCTGGTCGATGGTCTTCACGAACATCTGGAGGTCCACGACTGCATGGGCTGCCCGCTGTTTATTGACGAGCGTCCGTGGGGTTTGCTGACCCTCGACGCGCTCGACCCTGAACGTTTCGAACCGATCGAACTGGACGCCCTGCAAGCCTTCGCCAGCCTCGCCGCCGCCACGGTCAACGCCGCCGAGCGCATCGAACGGCTGGCCAATCGCGTTGAGGACGAACATCAGCGTGCCGAGGTTTACCGTCAGGCCAGCGGCCAGCAAAACCGTGAAATGATCGGCCAGAGCAAGACTTACAAACGACTGGTGGAAGAGATCAGCCTGGTGGGCGGCAGTGACCTGACGGTGCTGATCACCGGTGAAACCGGAGTCGGCAAAGAGCTGGTGGCCCAAGCCATCCACGCGGCGTCCCCACGGGCCGACAAACCGATCATCAGCCTCAATTGCGCCGCCCTGCCAGACACGCTGGTGGAGAGCGAATTGTTCGGCCATGTGCGCGGGGCTTTCACCGGCGCGACGAATGATCGGCGCGGCAAGTTCGAGCTGGCCAATGGCGGTACGTTGTTCCTCGATGAAGTGGGCGAACTGTCGCTGACGGTGCAGGCCAAATTGCTGCGAGTGCTGCAGAGCGGGCAATTGCAGCGGCTGGGGTCGGACCAGGAACATCAGGTCGACGTGCGATTGATCGCTGCGACCAACCGTGACCTGGCTGAAGAAGTGCGCAGCGGTCGCTACCGTGCCGACTTCTATCATCGCTTGAGCGTTTACCCGCTACTGGTGCCCGCACTGCGCGATCGCGGTCGGGATGTGCTGCTGCTCAGCGGCTTTTTCCTGGAACAAAACCGCTCACGCATGGGCCTCAACAGCCTGCGCCTGACCAGTGATGCGCAAGCGGCACTATTGGCGTATGACTGGCCGGGGAACGTGCGGGAGCTGGAGCATTTGATTGGTCGCAGTGCGTTGAAGGCGTTGGGTAACTGCAAGCAACGGCCGAAGATTCTCAGTTTGAGTGCGGCGGATCTGGACTTGCCCAACGGCAGCATTGAACCCGTACCGGAACCGGTGGTTGCGGCACCGGCGGCGGCATTAATTGCAGGAGATTTGCGTGAGGCCACCGAGCATTATCAGCGCCAACTGATCAGCGCTTGCCTGGAACGGCACCAGAACAACTGGGCCAGCGCGGCGCGGGAGCTGGGTCTGGATCGGGCGAACCTTGGACGGATGGCCAAGCGGTTGGGTATGAAATAAGCCAATATCGCAGCCTTCGGCGGCACGCCAATCCCTTGTAGGAGCTGTCGAGCGAAGCGAGGCTGCGATCTTTTGATCTACCCAACATTCATTGGTACTAAAGCCTACCCCTAACAAGTCGATAACCCGGCATCGATAGCTGTTGGCGATCTTCACAATCGCCCATCACCTTTTTCCACAGAAGGTTTTTATGTCTTCCAACAAAGCCCGCGCAGATTCACTTTCGCTTCTGCTGTTTACCTTGCGCAGCGGCAAGCTGATGGCGATCAACCTGCTGAAAGTCAGCGAAATCATCCCCTGCCCGCCGCTGACCAAGCTGCCGGAGTCGCACCCCCACGTCAAAGGCATCGCCACCCTGCGCGGCGCATCGCTGTCGGTGATCGATCTGAGCCGCGCCATCGGCGAGCGACCGCTGGAAGACCCGAACGGTGGCTGCCTGATCGTCACCGACGTCAGCCGCTCCAAACAGGGCCTGCACGTTCAGGCGGTGAGCAAGATCGTCCATTGCCTGACCACCGACATCCGTCCACCGCCCTTCGGCTCCGGTGGCGTGCGCTCGTACATCACCGGCGTGACCTCGGTCGACGGCACTTTGGTGCAAGTGCTGGACATCGAAAAGGTCATTCACGGCATCGCTCCGGCGCAGATCGAAACGGCCCCCACCGAACTGAGCATGGAAGACGCCGAAGTCCTCGGCAACGCGCGAATCCTGGTGGTCGATGACAGCCAGGTCGCCCTGCAACAATCGGTACACACCCTGCGCAACCTCGGCCTGCAATGCCACACCGCTCGCAGCGCCAAGGAAGCCATCGACTGCCTGCTGGACCTGCAAGGCACCGCCCAGCAGATCAACCTGATCGTCTCGGACATCGAAATGTCGGAAATGGACGGCTATGCCCTCACCCGCACATTGCGCGAGACACCGGACTTCTCGCACCTCTATGTGTTGCTGCACACCTCGCTGGACAGCGCGATGAACAGCGAGAAAGCTCGACTGGCCGGGGCCAACGCGGTGCTGACCAAATTCTCCTCACCGGAACTGACCAAATGCCTGATCGCGGCGGCCAAGGCCGTCGCCGAACAAGGTCATTGAGTGGTGGCCGAGGACTTTTGTTTTCTGATGCGGCGCAACCTCGCTGAGGATGTGCCGCCTTGCACTTGGCCAAATGGCATTGAGTTGACCGAGTACCGTCCTGAACTCGCCGAAGCCGTCCATCACTTGATGGAACTCGGCTATCGAGAAGGTGGCGGTCGCGTACCGGCGCTGGAAGTCTGGCAACAGCGTTTCGAAACCGATCCCGAATACGATCCGTCCCTGTGCTTCATCGCGTTCGACGCCGAAGGAATCGTCGCCGTCGCCCAGTGCTGGACCAGTGCCTACATCAAGAGCCTGGTGGTGCATCCGCGCGCTCAAGGCCTCGGACTTGGCCGTGCATTGCTGCTCAATGCTTTCAAGGTGTTTCAGCAACGTCGCGAAGGCTTTGTGGATCTGAAGGTGCTGGAAAACAACCTTCGGGCCCAGCGTTTGTATGAAAGTGCCGGGATGTATGTGGTCCGCCGGGAACCGGTTCCAACCTGACACCGCTTTCGCGGGCAAGCCTCGCTCCCACAGGATTCAGGTGATCCCTGTGGGAGCGTGGCTTGCCCGCGAAGAGGCCCGCACAACCACCCGAAACCATCAGGCATACTCCGACCTCGGCCACTACACGCCAAGGATGCCCAAACCATGAAAGCCACCACCCTGACCTTCCTCTGCCTCACCGCCCTCGCCACCCAAGCCCACGCCTCCAGTCCCGAAGCCTGGGCCGCCTACGACAAAGCCGTGCTCGCCAGTTGCACCAAAACCAGCGGCCTGAAGAACGTCAAACCCATCGGCAACGCCGCGCAGTTCGATGATCGGGTCGGTTATACCGCACTCCTGCTGCAAGGCCAGTACCCGCAAAAACACATGAAAGGCCAGCAAGGCACCGAGCTGTGCCTCTACAACAAGAAAAGCAAAACCGCCTACGTAACCGAGTGGGACTCCATCCGCCCAACAGCAAAAGCGCAGTGAATGGCGCATAACTTGCTTCGGCACAGGCCCTTGCGGTGGCTTTTTGTCGCCATTTCATGCCCTCACAGGTGACTGGCCGTTCAATGAATACAACGTTTTCCTGCGTAGGTTGTGGCAAATGCTGCAACGACCACCACGTGCCCCTGACACTGGCCGAAGCCCGGATGTGGGCGGCCGATGGCGGTCAGGTGATCGTGCTGGTGGAGGCCTTCCTCGCCAATGGCCTGGGCCTGCCCGCGCAGCAACGTGAACACGCCGAACGCCGTTCGGTGGTGGTTCGAAGTGGTGCCTGTGAGGCGTATGTGGCGATCACCTTTGCCGCGTACAACGTCGGCCCCTGCCGGAATCTTGACGAAGACAACCTCTGCCGCATCTATGAACGCCGACCGCTGGTGTGCCGCATCTATCCGATGGAAATCAACCCGCACATCCCGCTCAACCCATCTATCAAGGAATGCCCGCCCGAGTCCTGGGTAACAGGGCCGGATTTGATCATCGGGGGTAAGCTGGTGGATCAGGAACTGACGGGATTGATCCAGCGCTCGCGTCAGGCCGATCGCGATGAGATTCAGACCAAGGAGGCGATTTGCGCGTTATTGGGGATTCGGACGACAGCGTTGAAGGGCGATGGATTTACCGCTTATTTGCCGGATATGAACGCGTTTGCCACGGTTATCGATCAGATTTCAGCGCAATCGCAGATGGAGTCGAGTAGTGATTGGCTGTTTCACGTGTCGGGTGAGGATATTGCCGGGCAAGTGCAGGCGGCGGGTGCACAGGTGGCAACCGATACACCGGTTAGGTATGCGTTTATTTCGTTGCGGGCAGCCTGAAACACCCAACCACTGCACAACTTTAGTTGCACAGTGGCTTGTCTGATGGTGAGTCAGCGAGCAGCTACCGCAAGGCATTCGACTTCCACCCGAGCATTCGCCAGCAGTTTTTTAGCCGCGAACGTTGTCCGGGCAGGTAGGCGATCGGCTGGGAAAGTCCGGCGGTAAACCGCATTCATGGCATCGAAGTCTTTGATATCGGCAAGTATGACCGTGCATTTGGCCACATGAGCGAGGGATGAGCCTCGACGTTGCAGTTCGGTGCGCAGGTTCTCCATGGCCTGGGTCATTTGCGGGCCAATCCCGCCCTTGACCAGTTGGCCATCAGCATCCAGACCGAGCATCCCGGAAAGATAAAGGGTCTCACCAGCCTGTACCGCATCGGAAAATGGCAAGCCTTCTTCATTCGGAAAGTAACGTGGTGAATCGGGTACTGCTGGTGGCAAGTAGCGCTCGGTTATCGCTTGGTACTGGCCATTTTGCTTGAGACGCTCAAGGGCTGCATTCAGGTTATCGCGCAAGCGGGTGTCGCTTTTGCGCACAGCCATCGCCACACCATTGCCCAGCATCGGATCGTTGAGGGCAGGACCGGCAAAGTCGAACGCCTGTCCTTGAGGTTGGCTTAGCAAGGCTTGAGTGATTTCGATGGAGTCTTGCAGGGTGGCATCGATCTCGCCCGCCAGAAGACTGGTAATCAACTGATCGTTGAATTGAAAACTGCGCACCGTTACGCCTGCGTCCGCCCAACGCGCCTTGGCGAACGCTTCACGACTGGTGCCCGCCAGGACGCCGATACGCTTGCCTTTGAGCGATTGCACATCCGGTTGCAACGTCGCGCCTTTGCGCGCTACCAGACGGCTGCTCAGGGGATAAAGATTGTCGGTGAAATCGACCCGCTCGCGCCGCGCCTGTGTAGCCGTCATCGGCATGATCACGTCGAAGCGGCCGGCTTCAAGGGCATGGAGGTTAGTCGCGTAATCCTGATCGATCCAGACACAGCGGGATTCGAGCTCAGCACACAGTGCGTTGCCCAACTCGATGTTCAATCCGACCAGCTCACCTTTGTCGTTACGGCTCTCGAACGGTGGAACCAGGGCTTCGACCCCGAAGCGGATCTGCGGATCGACCGCAGAGGACACGCAGCCGGTGGTCAGGGTCACCAGAGTGAGCAGGGACAGGGTTTTCAGCAGAGACATCTGGCGACCTTCATCAAAAATTCACAGGGCATGAATTCTTGATGAATGACAACCGTCTTTCCTAGCGGAGTAATCGCGCGTCCTTGTGGGAACTGTCTCATTGGCGGGAGGAATAGTTACCCGTCAACAAAATGCCTGACTATCAGCGTTTACCCATCGAACGACGCGTGCCGGGAGGTGCTGCGCCGGGAGTCTTGGTATGGCCATTCTTCGCGCCATTCTTGTACCAAGGCTGGCTGGCATTCTTCGCCGCAGCCAATTCCCCTGGTTTGAACGGAAACTTGAACGCTGGAATCGCCGCTTTGGTTTCGCTGTCTGCGCTGGAGTCGACGCTGGCTGGCAGGTCTGCCTGGTCGTCGCTCAAAGCGTCGGCAACCGGCGGTTGTGTCGGGGAAGTCATGAAAGCTCCGGGTGATGCTTAAAGAGTCGGGCCCGGTAGGCGAGCCGCGAAAGGCGGCAGTATACCTGTGTCGGGGGCCGCAAGCTTCACGCCGCAAGTGAGTCCGTCGGGTTTTGTGCTGACCGACCTGCCGCTTTCGCGAGCAAGCCCGCTCCCACAAGGGCAGCGATACAAAATCTGTGTATGACACACAAATCCTGTGGGAGCGGGCTTGCTCGCGAAATCGGTGTGTCAGTCACGGTGATGTTGGATGTACCGCCGTCTTCGCGAGCAAGCCCGCTCCCACATTGTTTGCGGTGTGTCTACGCCGGATCGACGTTATCCAGCGCCCGATTCACTACCAACTCCGCCAGCATGATGACCTGCTGAATCGCCATCGCCGTATGGCGCTGCGGGCCGGTCAGGTTGTTGGCGAAATCGCTGGCCAGGACACTCGCTGAGGCCAACGATTCACAGGCGTGGGCCAGCAGGCTTTCGGTATCGGCATCAGGGACAACCATGAACAGGGTGCTGGGGCGACGCTTTTTTTCGGTGTATGGCGCCGGGGGATCGAGGTAGTAATCGAGGGCACGTTTTATGGCTTCGCGGTCTTTGAGTAATTCTTCGGTGCGCGAAGCTTCCGCGTTGGGGGTGGTGGTGTTGGAGGGTGGGTCAGGGATTAACTTGTCCATTGAAAAATTTCTCCAGCGTTGGAGCCTCCACTTGCCGCTTCTCACACGGCGAAGAGGTGGCAGCTATGTGCGAGGTGAGAAGACCGGTTATGGACACCCGGCCGGACCGAAGTCCGCCCGCACACAGCCGCCATAACGCATTTGCAGGCAGCTAATTAACTGGCGGCGATTATGCGTGTACAGACACTGGATGACCATAAGTTGCCGGGCTTCTCACACCCGATCGCTGAGTTGTCAGCGACAGCCAAAGGTTATTGGGCCCGCGTCCGCCGACAACCTGAAAAACGCGTGGGAAAGTTCCATGTTTTGACACATCCGTTAAACATTCAAAGCGGAACACGGAGCGTCCCTGGCAGCATTCCCATGCGGGAGCATGAGAACGATCAATCCCACGTCTGACACCGAATTTTCGTCTGACACGGATTACTGTAGGAGCTGTCGAGTGAAACGAGGCTGTGATCTTTTGGTCTTGAAAATCAACATCAAAAGATCGCAGCCTTCGGCGGCTCCTACGGGGGGGTGCGTACACCCGCGAGGGATTGGTCGGCAGTCACTCTCCTGACGGGCTAACAGGTTTATAAAGGAAGGTATAAGCCTGACAACACTCCGACCACTCTGCCCGGCGCCCCACTCGCATGCGAATTCAGAAAAAAAACGCCCTGTTCGCCGCCCTTCTGATCACCCTGGCAGCGCTGGGCGTGTGGTATGCCGCCAAACCCGCCACGACCAAACTGGCCCCCTCCACCGCCATCCCCGTACGAGTGGTCAGCGTCGCCGAAAAAGACGTGCCCCGCTACATCAGCGGCATTGGCTCGGTGCTTTCGCTGCACAGCGTGGTCGTGCGCCCGCAGATCGACGGCATCCTCACCAAACTGCTGGTCAAGGAAGGCCAACTGGTGAACAAAGGTGATCTGCTGGCCACCATCGACGACCGCTCGATCCGCGCCAGCCTCGACCAGGCCCGGGCGCAACTGGGCGAAAGCCAGGCGCAACTGCAAGTGGCGCAGGTCAACCTCAAACGTTACAAACTGCTGAGTGTCGACGACGGCGTGTCCAAGCAGACCTATGACCAGCAACAAGCCCTGGTCAACCAACTCAAAGCCACCGCCCAAGGCAATCAGGCATCGATCGATGCCGCTCTGGTGCAGCTTTCCTACACACAGATTCGCTCCCCGGTCACCGGTCGCGTCGGTATTCGCACAGTGGATGAAGGCAATTTCCTGCGCATGACTGACACCCAAGGCTTGTTCACCGTGACCCAGATCGACCCGATCGCCGTGGGATTTTCCCTGCCGCAACACCTGTTGCCGACCCTGCAAGGCCTGATCAACGATCCACAGCACACGCCGGTCAAGGCTTACATCGGCGCCGACACCGACGGTGAAACCGGCAACCTGCTAGGCGAAGGCCGCCTGACCCTGATCGACAACCAGATCAACGCCAATACCGGGACCATCCGCGCCAAGGCCGAGTTCGCCAACCCCGCACAGAAACTCTGGCCGGGCCTGCTGGTAACGGTAAAGATTCAGACAGCACTGGATAAAAATGCGCTGGTGGTGCCACCCACCGTCGTACAACGTGGCCCCGATCAACATTTCGTCTACCGGGTCAATGGCGACAAGGTCGAAGCCGTTCAGGTGCAGATCGTTTATCAAGGCAGCGGCCAAGACCTCATCAAAGGCGTGAAACCGGGTGATGTGCTGGTCAGTGACGGGCAGTCGCGGCTCAAACCGGGTTCGACTGTGCAGGTAGTGACCGACCCGCCGCAAGTGGTGCAATCGGAGCCGAAACCATGAAGGGTCATGGCTCGATTTCCGCATGGTGCATTGATCATCCGGTGGCGACGGTCCTGCTGACCTTTGCCTTGGTGCTGCTCGGTGTCATCGCCTTCCCGCGACTGTCGATTGCGCCACTGCCGGAAGCGGAATTCCCGACCATCCAGGTGGCCGCGCAACTGCCTGGCGCCAACCCCGAAACCATGGCCTCGTCGGTGGCTACGCCGCTTGAAGTGCAATTCAGCGCTATCCCCGGCGTGACCCAGATGACCTCGAGCAGCGCCCTGGGCTCGACCATTCTGACCCTGCAATTCACCCTCGACAAAAGCATCGACACCGCCGCGCAGGAAGTCCAGGCCGCGATCAACACCGCCGCCGGCAAACTGCCCAAAGACATGCCGAACCTGCCTAACTGGAGGAAGGTCAATCCGGCCGACAGCCCGGTGCTGATCCTCAGCATCAACTCGCCGCAAATGCCCGGCACCGAAGTCAGTGACCTGGTGGAAACCCTGCTCGCCCGTCAGATCAGCCAGATCGACGGCGTAGGCAATATCAACATCACCGGTCAGCAACGTCCGGCGATCCGCGTGCAGGCCTCGGCGGACAAACTCGCCGCCATCGGCCTGACCCTGGCAGACATCCGCCTGGCGATCCAGCAGACCAGCCTCAACCTGGCCAAAGGTGCGTTGTATGGCGAATCGAGTATTTCGACCTTGTCTACCAACGACCAATTGTTCCACCCTGAGGAATACGGTCAGCTGATTGTTTCCTACAAGGACGGCGCACCGGTTCATCTCAAGGATGTGGCCAAAGTCGTCAACGGTTCGGAAGACGCCTACATCCAGGCCTGGGCTGACGGTCAGCCGGGGGTGAACTTGGTGATTTTCCGGCAACCGGGGGCCAACATCGTCGAGACCGTCGACCGTATTCAAGCAGCCCTGCCGACGCTGGAGGCCATGCTGCCGGCATCGGTGCAGGTCAAGGTGTTGATCGACCGCACCCAGACCATCCGCGCTTCGCTGCATGAAGTGGAAGTCACTCTGCTGATCGCGATCCTGCTGGTGGTGGCGGTGATGGCGCTGTTCCTGCGGCAGTTGTCGGCGACCCTGATCGTGGCGTCGGTGCTCGGTGTGTCGCTGATCGCCAGTTTTGCCCTGATGTACATCATGGGTTTCAGCCTGAATAACCTGACGCTGGTGGCGATCGTGGTGTCCGTCGGGTTTGTGGTGGACGATGCGATTGTGGTGGTGGAAAACATTCACCGCCATCTGGAGGCCGGCGACGGCATGCGCGAGGCGGCCATCAAGGGCGCCGGCGAGATCGGTTTTACCGTGGTCTCGATCAGTTTCTCGCTGGTGGCGGCGTTCATTCCGCTGCTGTTCATGGGCGGCGTGGTCGGGCGGTTGTTCAAGGAGTTCGCTCTGACCGCCACCTCGACCATCATGATTTCTGTGGTGGTGTCCCTGACGCTCGCACCGACGTTGGCCGCGCTATTCATGCGTGCGCCGGAACACAGCCAATCGGGCTTCGGCGAGCGCTTGCTGGCGCTGTATGAGAAAGGCCTGCGCCGCGCCCTCGCCCATCAGAAGTTGATGATCGGTGTATTCGGTCTATCGCTGGGGCTGGCCGTCGCCGGTTACATATTTATCCCTAAAGGCTTCTTCCCGGTACAAGACACCGGTTTCGTTTTCGGCACCACCGAAGCAGCAGCGGACATTTCCTACGGCGACATGGTGAAAAAACACTTGGCAATGGCCGAAATCGTCGCCGCCGATCCTGCCGTCGAGACGTTCTCACACTCGGTCGGCGTTGCGGGCAGCAACCAGACCATCGCCAACGGCCGCTTCTGGATTTCGCTGAAAAAACGCGGCGACCGAGACGTGTCGGCCAGCCAATTCATCGACCGGATTCGCCCGCAGCTGATGAAAGTCCCGGGCATCGTGCTGTACCTGCGTGCCGGGCAAGACATCAACCTCAGCGCCGGCCCGAGCCGCGCGCAGTACCAATACGTGCTCAAGAGCAACGACGGGGCACTCCTGAGCACCTGGACCCAGCGCCTGACGGAAAAACTGCGCGGCAACCCGGCGTTCCGCGATATTTCCAACGACCTGCAACTGGGCGGCAGCATCACCCACATCAGCATCGACCGCAGTGCAGCGGCGCGTTTCGGCCTGACCGCCAGCGATGTTGATGAAGCGCTGTACGACGCCTTCGGTCAGCGGCAGATCAACGAGTTCCAGACCCAGACCAACCAATACAACGTGATTCTGGAACTGGACACCAAACAGCGCGGCAAGGCCGAAAGCCTCAACTATTTCTACCTGCGCTCGCCGCTGAGCGGGGAAATGGTGCCGCTGTCGGCCCTGGCGAAATTCGATGCGCCAACCATCGGCCCGTTGTCCATCGCTCACGACGGGATGTTCCCGGCGGCCAACCTGTCGTTCAACCTGGCGCCCGGCATCGCGTTGGGCGATGCGGTGATCATGCTCAACCAAGCCAAGACCGACATCGGCATGCCGGTGGCGATCAGCGGTAATTTCCAGGGCGCAGCCCAGGCGTTCCAGAGTTCGCTGGCCAGCCAGCCGTGGCTGATTCTGGCGGCGCTGGTGGCGGTGTACATCATTCTTGGCGTTCTGTATGAAAGCTTCGTGCACCCGCTGACCATTATTTCGACGCTGCCCTCGGCGGGACTCGGGGCGGTGATCATGCTGTGGATCTGCGGCCAGGACTTTTCGATCATGGCGCTGATCGGGCTGGTATTGCTGATCGGCATCGTCAAGAAAAACGGCATTCTGATGATCGACTTCGCGCTGGAAGCCCAACGCAACCGAGGCCTGCCGCCGGAAGAGGCGATCTATGAGGCGTGTATGACGCGGTTCCGGCCGATCATCATGACCACCCTCGCCGCCTTGCTCGGCGCCCTGCCGCTGATGCTCGGCTACGGCACCGGCGCCGAACTGCGCCAGCCATTGGGCATCGCTGTAGTCGGCGGTTTGCTGGTGAGCCAGGCGCTGACGCTGTTCACCACGCCGGTCATATACTTGTGGCTTGAGCGGCTATTCCATCGGCCTAAGCCCGCACCGCTGCCGGCGATGGCAACCACGGACTGAGGCGGGATCTCACGCGGTTCAGGGGCCGCTTCGCAGCCCAACGGGGCAAGCCCCCTCGCCACAAAACTGCCAAACCATCCACACAGGGTAATTATCGACTACCCGCAGAATGTCTTCTAAGCTCCAATTAGCAAAAGGCCAGCATGTTTTGCTGGCCTTTTTTTTATTCGGGATTTATATAGTCGCCTCTGAACGCGACTGGTTTCTGGGACTCTGCCCGATTCTTGTAAAAGAACTCTTTAACGCCTTATTTGCAGAAGTCAGAACCATGAGTGTGAGCAGTGCGAAATCTCAACATCCGATCCGTTCGACACGATCGGAGCGGCTTCTGGTTCTTGGCAGTGTGTTGTTGGTGATTGCGATACTCAGCATCGTGACCTTCCTGCTGATCCGTGAACGCGCCAATGCCGAATTGTCCGCTGCTCGCGCCGCCAACAATATCGTGCAATTGATCGACGCCGACGTGCTGCGCAATGTCGAACTCTATGATGTGTCCCTGCTGGGTTTGATCGCTGCCTCCCAGCGAGAAGACCTCAAAAGCGTTTCTCCAGCCATTCGTCATCTGGCCTATTTCGACCGCGCCACCGCCGCGCCGTACAAGGGCAACATTTTGTTGCTCGACAACAAGGGCGACGTGATCGCCGACTCGGCCTCGGTGGAGCCCAGGCAGGACAACTATGCCGATCGCGAATACTTCCAGTCTCACGTGAATAACCCGGACCCGGGCATGTTCATCAGTCCCCCCTTCAGAGCCAGGTCGCCCGAACAGGATTGGCGTATCAGTTTCAGCCGCCGGGTGAACGGCCCCCAAGGTGAGTTCCTGGGCGTGGCCGAAGCCGCCATGCGGTTAAGTTACTTCGATCAGTTGTTCAACAGTTTGAGCATCGGCCGCGACAGCACGGTCAATCTGATCAGCAAGGACGGGACTCTTCTGGCTCAGCAACCACGTCTGGCCGAAGAGCTGATCGGCAAAAACTTCAGTCACCGTCCCAATTTCCAACGCATCGTCAAAGAAGGCAACGGCAGCTTTACCAGCATGTCCACCCGCTACCAGGACAAGCGTTTGTACACCTTCTCCAAGGTCGGGAACTTGCCGTTGATCGTCATCGTTGCGCTATCAAGTGATGAAGTCTTTGCGGCCTGGAAGCGCACTGCGGTGGTGGTCAGCTTCGCGACCATTGCCCTGTGTGTGAGCTTGCTGTGGCTGACCTGGTTGCTCTGCCGGGAATTGCGTCGGCGTCAAAGTGCCGAGCAGGAACTGGCACAACTGGCCGCTACCGACCCTTTGACCGGTCTGGCCAACCGTCGAAGCCTGGATCAGGCCTTGCACCATGAATGGTTTCGCGCCCAACGTTCCGGTCTGCCATTGTCGGTGCTGATGATCGATGTCGATCGCTTCAAGGCGTTCAACGATCGCCATGGCCATCAGGGCGGCGACGATGCCTTGCGCCGGGTGGCCAAAGTGATCGGCACCCATGTTCGACGGCCGGCGGATCTGGTCGCCCGTTACGGTGGCGAGGAATTTTCGGTGATTCTGGCTGAAACCGACAGCGTCGGCGCGCAACAGATTGCCGACACCATCCGCGCAGCAGTGGAGCAGTTGCCGTTGGTGGGGGGCGATACGTCGCCGATTACTGTCAGTATCGGTATCAGTACCTGGACGACAGCGTCCGATATCAGCCTGGAGCAGTTGTTGTATACGGCAGACAAGGCGCTGTATCAGGCCAAGGAAAGTGGGCGCAATCGGGTGGTTTTCGCGGATTAGAAGCCAGAATCAAAAGATCGCAACCTTCGGCAGCTCCTGCATTTGGAATGCGTTTCCCTGTAGGAGCTGCCGAAGGCTGCGATCTTTTGATCTTTGCATAAAAAAAGGCCACCCGAAGGCAGCCTTTAAAAACTAGAGAGGTTTTTTGCTTACACGGCCGCAACAGGACGCATGTAAGAGATCGGTGCAGTGCTGGCGTCTTCGAAAGTCACGACTTCCCAAGCATCTGTCTGCTCAATCAACTTGCGCAGCAGCTGGTTGTTCAATGCATGTCCGGACTTGAAGCCCTTGAACTCACCAATCAGGCTATTGCCCAGCAGGTAGAGGTCACCAATTGCATCGAGGATCTTGTGCTTCACGAATTCGTCTTCATAGCGAAGGCCGTCTTCGTTCAGTACACCATCCGCGTCGACCACAATAGCGTTTTCAACGCTGCCGCCGAGTGCGAGGTTGTGCTTGCGCAGGTACTCGATGTCACTCATGAAACCAAAGGTACGGGCGCGGCTGACTTCTTTTACGAACGAAGTGCTGGAAAAATCCACGCTTGCACTTTGTGTGCGGTCACGGAAAACCGGGTGATCGAAATCGATCTCGAAGCTCACTTTGAAACCTTCGAAAGGGACGAAAGTGGCGCGCTTGTCGCCGTCTTCCACTGTCACTTCCCGCAGGATCCGGATGAACTTCTTGGCGGCGTCCTGTTCTTCCAGGCCGGCCGATTGAATCAGGAATACGAAGGGTCCAGCGCTACCATCCATGATCGGGACTTCGGACGCGGAGAGCTCGACGTAGGCGTTATCGATGCCCAGGCCAGCCATGGCCGAGAGCAGGTGCTCCACCGTGTCCACTTTGACGTCACCGCTAACAAGCGTGGTCGACATAGTGGTTTCGCCAACGTTTTCCGCGCGGGCAGGAATCTGCACCACAGGGTCGAGGTCAGCACGACAAAACACAATGCCGGTGTCGACGGGCGCTGGCTTGAGGGTCAGGTAGACCTTCTCCCCGGAGTGCAGGCCGACACCTGTGGCACGGATAATATTCTTCAGGGTGCGTTGTTTTATCATGGCATGGGCCGCTTCAGCGCAAATTGCGAACTGGTATCAACAAAGGCTGGCGATGATAGCAGACCAGACCTTTGCTGAACACCAATCACCCTAATACCCCTGATACATTTCATCAATCGGCCTGACGACGCAGGAAAGCCGGGATGTCCAGGTAGTCCAGGTCATCTTGCGGGTTCATCTTCGCGGCAGTCGCAGCACCGGCCTGAGCCTGGTTGCGCATGACGGTCGGACGATCCAGGTCACGGTAATTCACCGCAGGCTGTTCCTGACGAACAGGGGCTTGTTGTTGTGGCTGGGAAGCCATCGAGGTGTGAACGGTATTGTCGATGACCTTTACAGGCTTCTCGATTTTAGCGCCTAAACCGGTGGCAACAACAGTCACGTGCAGCTCGTCGCGCATGTCCGGATCGATAACGGTACCGACCTTGACCATTGCGTGCTCGGAAGCGAAGGCTTCGATGATGCTACCCACGTCGGAGTACTCACCCAGGGACAGGTCAGGACCGGCGGTGATGTTCACCAGAATGCCGCGTGCGCCTTGCAGGTTCACGTCTTCGAGCAACGGGTTGCGAATGGCCGCTTCGGTGGCTTCGCGTGCACGGTTCGGACCGCTGGCGCAGCCAGTGCCCATCATCGCCATGCCCATTTCGCTCATCACGGTACGCACGTCGGCAAAGTCGACGTTGATCATGCCCGGACGCTTGATGATGTCGGAGATACCGCGAACGGCACCGGCCAGTACATCGTCGGCCTTGGCGAAAGCCGACAGCAGGCTTGCGTCTTTACCGAGGATGGTCAGCAGCTTCTCGTTGGGAATGGTGATCAACGAGTCGACGCTTTCAGACAGCAGACGAATGCCTTCGTCGGCGATCTGCATACGCTTGCGACCTTCGAACGGGAACGGACGGGTCACCACCGCAACGGTGAGGATCCCCATTTCCTTGGCCACTTCGGCAATGATCGGCGCAGCACCGGTACCGGTACCACCGCCCATGCCGGTTGTGATGAACACCATATTGGTGCCCTGCAGGACTTCGGCAATGCGCTCACGGTCTTCGAGAGCGGCCTGACGACCTACTTCAGGGTTGGCGCCGGCGCCCAGGCCTTTGGTCACGCCGGTGCCCAGTTGCAGGATGGTCCGCGCGCCGATGCTTTTCAGCGCTTGGGCATCAGTGTTGGCGCAGATGAACTCAACGCCTTCAATGTTGCTCTTGACCATGTGATTGACAGCGTTGCCGCCGCCACCGCCAACACCGATAACTTTAATTACCGGGCTTGCGGGGATGTTGTCTACGAGTTCGAACATTTTCCCTCTCCTTACATTCTCTAGTTTTTTCGCCTACTGCTGTTTGAAGCGGTGTTGCGGTAAAGCTTTAGAAATTGCCTTGTACCCAGCTCTTGAAGCGATCGAGCAAGGCGACTTTCGGTTCGTCATTGCTGTAGCTGTCGCGGCTGCCGATGCCCGAGAACGAAATCCCGTCGGACTGCTTCTGCAGGCCGTACATCAACAGGCCAACGCCGGTGGAATAAATCGGGTTGCGGACCACGTCGTCCAGGCCCTTGACGCCATGGGGCACGCCCAGGCGAACCGGCATGTGGAAGATCTCTTCGGCCAGTTCCACCGCGCCTTCCATCTTCGACGTACCGCCAGTCAGCACGATGCCGGCCGGGATCAGGTCTTCGTAGCCACTGCGACGCAGTTCGGCCTGGATCAGGGTGAACAGCTCGTCGTAACGCGGCTCGACCACTTCGGCCAGGGCCTGACGGGACAGCTCGCGCGGTGGACGATCGCCGACGCTCGGCACCTTGATGGTTTCGCCGGCACCGGCCAGTTTGGCCAGGGCGCAGGCGTAGCGAATCTTGATTTCTTCGGCGTACTGGGTCGGGGTGCGCAGCGCCATGGCGATGTCGTTGGTCACCTGATCGCCCGCAATCGGGATCACCGCGGTGTGACGGATCGCGCCTTCGGTGAAGATCGCGATGTCAGTGGTGCCGCCGCCGATGTCCACCAGGCACACGCCCAGCTCTTTCTCGTCGTCGGTCAGGACCGAGTAGGCCGAGGCCAACTGCTCGAGAATGATGTCGTCGATTTCCAGGCCGCAGCGGCGCACGCATTTTTCAATGTTCTGTGCGGCGTTGACGGCGCAAGTGACCACGTGAACCTTGGCTTCCAGACGCACGCCGGACATACCCAGCGGCTCGCGAACGCCTTCCTGGTTATCGATCACGTAATCCTGCGGCAGGGTGTGCAGCACACGCTGGTCAGCCGGGATCGCCACCGCCTGGGCAGCGTCGAGAACGCGCTCAAGGTCGGCGGAGCTGACTTCGCGATCACGAATCGCCACGATGCCGTGGGAGTTCAGGCTGCGGATGTGATTGCCAGCCACGCCGACAAACGCCGAGTGGATCCGGCAACCGGCCATCAGCTGCGCTTCTTCGATCGCGCGCTGGATCGACTGGACGGTGGACTCGATGTTCACCACTACGCCTTTTTTCAGGCCGCGGGACGGATGAGTACCGATCCCGACGATTTCGAGCGTGCCGTCGTCCGAGACCTCGCCGACCAGCGCCACCACCTTGGAGGTGCCGATATCGAGACCGACGATCATTTTGCCGCTTTGCACGTTTGCCATGGGTCCTGCCTCTTCTTAATTCTTCGCGACAGCGGGTTGGGCTGTCGTGGGCGCTACAGGTTCCCGCCAGCCAACAGCGAGGCCGTTGGCGTAGCGCAGATCGATGCGCGCAATGTTCGTAATCTGCTCTTTGAGCGTCTTGTCATAGATGGCAATGAAGCGGCGCATCTTTTCCACCAGCTTGCCGCGTCCCAGCAGCAGTTCGATTCCCGGGCCCGCGCTGCCGGCGCCGGTGGTCAGGAACCAACTGCCTCGTTCACGCAACTCCAGGCGTGCAATCGAGAAGCCTAATGGCCTGAGCATCTGGCTCAGCACCTGGTATTGCTGCATCACTTGCTGCTGGGCCCGCTGCGGGCCGAACAGCTGTGGCAAGTGTTCGTAGTTCGCCAGTTCACGCGGGGTGAACGCCTGCCCCTGGTTGTTCAGCAGCGACTCATCGCCCCAGCGGGCCACCGGCAGTTGTTCTTCCAGGCGAATCACCACCTGATCCGGCCACACCCGACGCACCTCGGCGTGGGCAATCCATGGCATCTGTTCAAGCTCGGTACGCATGCCCGCCAGGTCGATGGTGAAGAAGCTCGACGCCACGTAGGGGGCGATCCGCTGCTGCACCGCTTGCTGGCTGATGTAACTCAAGTCGCCCTGCACCGCGATCTTGGTGATCGGTCGATCGGCGTACGGCAGCAAACGCTGTGCGCCTTCATAAGTGCCGAACCCCAATGCAACCAGCAGCACGGGCCAGAACAGACTTTTCAGAAAGCCAAAATTGGCTTTCGGCAGGCGCGCAGACATCGGCTCTTTGGCCACCATTCGGCTGGCACCCCGCGGCACCGGCTTGCGGCCGGGTGCGGAAGGCTGATGACGTAGCTGAGCGCCTTGCATGGTCTTAACCTCTTGTCGGCTCTTGGTTACCGGCAGCATTGCCGGTAACGCTGGCGGCCAGAATCGCCAGAACCAGTTGCTGGAAATCCAGGCCAGCGGCACGGGCCGCCATCGGAACCAGACTGTGATCGGTCATGCCCGGTGCGGTATTGACTTCCAGGAACCAGAACTGCCCGTCGGCGTCCTGCATCACGTCTGCCCTGCCCCAACCGGCGATACCCAGCGCCTCACAGGCTTTGGCCGTGAGGTCCATGAGTTCTTTTTCTTTATTGCTGTCCAGGCCACACGGGATCCGGTACTGGGTATCGGAAGCCACGTACTTGGCGTCGTAGTCGTAGAAACTGTGGGTTGTGCCCAGGGCGATTGGAGGCAACACCTGGTCACGCAGGGTGGCGATGGTGAACTCCGGACCTTGAATCCATTGCTCGACCAACACTTGCGAATCGTAGGTACTGGCCGCTTTCCATGCGTCGATCAATTCGGACGCGGAGGTCACTTTGGCCATCCCGATACTGGAACCTTCATGGGCCGGTTTGACGATCAAAGGGAAGCCCAGTTCCGTGGCCGCCGAAATACAATCGGCCTCAGAGCTCAGTACCGCATGGCGTGGCGTCGGAATACCGAGGCTGTGCCAGACCTGCTTGGTGCGCAGTTTGTCCATGGCCAGTGCCGAGGCCAGAATGCCGCTGCCGGTGTACGGAATGCCCAGGCATTCGAGCAGGCCCTGCATGCTGCCGTCTTCACCGCCACGACCGTGGAGGATGATGAAGGCGCGGTCGATTTTTTCGTTCAGCAGACGCTGCAGCAGGTCATCGCCCACATCAAGACCGAAGGCGTCCACACCGGCGCTTTGCAGTGCGTCGAGCACCGCGTTACCCGACTTCAGGGAGACCTCACGTTCGGCACTCTTGCCGCCGAACAGCACGGCGACACGGCCGAAGTCTTTCGGCGCGATCGTGGAGACGAGGTTGGCGTAAGCAGCAGTCATTTCAACTTCCCCACGCTTGGCGCGGCAACCGCGCCAGCGAACAACGGACTGTTCAATAGTTTCGGTGCGAGACCGCCGATATCACCGGCGCCCTGGCACAACAGAATGTCGCCGGCACGCAGCAGCGGCTTGACGATTGGTGCGAGGTCGATGCCACGCTCGATGTAGATCGGGTCGAGCTGACCGCGCTGACGAATGCTGTTGCACAGCTTGCGGCTGTCGGCGCCCGGGATCGGCTCTTCGCCGGCCGGATAGACTTCCATCAACAGCAGCACGTTGGCGTCGGCCAACACGTTGACGAAGTCGTCGTACAGGTCGCGGGTGCGGCTGTAACGGTGCGGCTGGTAAACCATCACCAGACGGCGCTCCGGCCAGCCACCGCGCACGGCTTTGATCACGGCGGCGACTTCGGTCGGGTGGTGACCGTAGTCGTCCACCAGCATTACATTGCCGCCTTCAACCGGCAGTTCGCCGTACACCTGGAAGCGACGCCCCACACCCTGGAACCCGGACAGGCCCTGGACGATGGCTTCATCGCTGACGCCTTCGTCGGTGGCGATGCAAATGGTCGCCAGCGCGTTCAGCACGTTGTGGTTGCCCGGCATGTTCACCGACACATCCAGCGGCTCGCGATCAGGGCGCAGCACGGTAAAGAAGGTCTGCATGCCTTGTTGGCGCACATTGATGGCGCGCACGTCGGCATCGTCGCCAAAGCCATAGGTGACCGTCGGACGTTTCACCTGCGAGAGGATTTCACGCACCACCGGATCGTCCAGACACACCACCGCCAGACCGTAGAACGGCAGGTTGTGCAGAAACTCGACGAAGGTTTTCTTCAGTTTGTTGAAGTCACCGTCGTAGGTTGCCATGTGGTCGGCGTCGATGTTGGTGACCACGGCCACCAGCGGCTGCAAGTGCAGGAAACTGGCATCGCTTTCGTCGGCTTCGGCGATCAGGTAACGGCTGGTGCCGAGCTGGGCATTGGTGCCCGCGGCATTCAGACGACCACCGATCACGAACGTCGGGTCCAGGCCACCGGCGGCGAACACCGAAGCGATCAGGCTGGTGGTGGTGGTTTTGCCGTGGGTACCGGCAACGGCGATGCCGTGGCGGTAGCGCATCAGTTCGGCCAGCATCTCGGCACGCGGCACCACCGGAATCCGGCGTTCCAGGGCCGTGGCCACTTCCGGGTTGGAAGTGTTCACGGCGCTGGAGGTGACCAGCACATCGGCGTTCGTGGCGTTCTCGGCACGGTGGCCGATATAGATGTGGGCACCGAAGGATTCCAGGCGCTCGGTCACCGGCGATGCTTTGAGGTCGGAACCGGACACTTCATAGCCCAGGTTCAGCAACACCTCGGCAATGCCGCACATGCCCACGCCGCCGATACCGACGAAGTGGATGCGACGGATGCGGCGCATTTCCGGGTGCGGCATGGCTTTCTTGTTCTCAACCATGAGCCACCTCCAGGCAGGTATCGACCACGTTACGAGTGGCATCGGGTTTGGCCAGGCGGCGTGCCGCGGTGGCCATGTCGTTGAGTCGTTGCGGTTGCATCAAGACCTCTGTCAGGCGAGCGGCAAGATCCGCTGCGCCAGTCGTTCTTTGCGGCATCAGGAAGGCAGCGCCTTCACGGGCCAAATAATCGGCGTTGCGGGTCTGGTGATCGTCGATCGCGTGGGGCAAAGGCACCAGCATCGAGGGCAGACCGGCAGCCGCCAGTTCACTGATGGTCAATGCGCCTGCGCGGCACACCACCAGGTCGGCCCAGCCATAGGCTTGGGCCATGTCTTTGATGAAAGGCTGCACTTGCGCCTCGACGCCAGCTGCGCGATAGCGCTCTGCAGTCACTTCATCGTGGTTTTTGCCGGCCTGATGAAACACGTCCGGGCGCAGGTCGGGAGCGACTTGCGACAGGGCTTCAGGCAGCAACTTGTTCAACGGCTCTGCGCCCAGGCTTCCGCCCAGGATCAGCAAACGCGCCTTGCGACCGGCCAGGGCAGGTCGCGGTGTTTCGAGGAACAGCTCGGTACGCACCGGGTTACCGGTGGTGCGACGGCTGCTCGACAGGGTAAAGGTGTCGGGGAACGCTTCACAGACTCGGGCGGCCAACGGCACCAGCAACCGATTGGCGGTACCGGCCACGGCGTTCTGCTCATGAACGATCACCGGCACGCCGGACAATTTGGCTGCAACGCCGCCGGGCCCGGTCACATAACCCCCGAAGCCGACCACGCAGACTGGCCGCAGCTGACGAATGATCGCCCGCGCCTGCCAGATCGACTTGAGCAACATGAACGGTGCCTTGAGCAGGGACAATTTGCCCTTGCCGCGCAAACCGCTGGCGTTGATCCGATGCAATTGAAGGCCGGCCGCCGGCACCAGATCGTTCTCGATCCCGCGCGGCGTGCCCAGCCAGTGCACGGTGTAACCGCGGGCCTGGAACTCGCGAGCGCAGGCCAGTGCCGGGAACACGTGGCCCCCGGTGCCGCCGGCCATGATCAATACGTTAGCGCCCATGGGTCGGCTCCTCGGCGAAGTCGCTCTCATGGAATTCCATCTCTTCACTGCCCAAGTGGGTTCGACTCTCCCACTCGATGCGCAGCAACAAGCCAAGACAGGCACAGCAGATCACCAACGAACTGCCGCCATAACTGAGGAATGGCAGAGTCAGGCCCTTGGTCGGCAATAGGCCTACGTTCACTCCGATGTTGATCAGGAACTGACCGATCCACAGGAACGACAAGCCATACGCGATGTAAGCGGCGAAAAATTGTTTGGCCTTCTCGGCCCAATAACCGATGTACATGCCACGAATACAGACAAAGACGAACAGCGCCAAGGTGCACAACGAACCTACGGCACCCAGTTCTTCGGCTAGGACCGAGAACACGAAGTCAGTGTGGGCTTCCGGCAGGTAGAACTGTTTCTGCACGCTGTTGCCCAGGCCAACGCCCAGCCATTCGCCGCGACCGAAAGCGATCAAGGCTTGGGACAACTGATAGCCCGCACCGAACTGGTCGGCCCACGGGTCCGCAAAGTTGGTCAGTCGCGCCATTCGATACGGCTGCATTTGAATCAACAACACCACCGCACCGACAGCCAGGACAACCATCAAGGAAAAACGGAACAGCCCGACGCCGCCGAGGAACAGCATTGCTGCAGCCGCCCCCATCATTACAACGGTGGCACCGAAGTCCGGCTCCATCAGCAACAGCCCCGCCATCGGCAGCAGAACGATGAACGGCTTGAAGAAACCCATCCAGCTTTCACGCACTTCTTTCTGGCGACGCACCAGATAACCGGCGAGGTAGATCACCACGAACACCTTGGCGATCTCGGAAGGCTGAACGTTGAAAAAGCTGAAGCCGATCCAGCGCATCGAACCGTTCACTTCACGGCCAATGCCGGGGATGATCACCATCACCAGCAAACCGAATGCACCAATCAGCATCAGCCAGCCCAGGCGTTGCCAGGTAGCGATCGGAATCATCATGGTGACGATGCAGGCACCCAGTCCAAGCACTACGTAGATCAGGTGGCGGATCATGTAATACAGGGCACTGCCCGATTGCACCGCCGCCACTTCAGTGGATGCCGATGCAATCATGACCAGGCCCAGGCCCAGCAGCGCCAGACAACCGGCGAGCATCGGGAAATCGAGGTCGATGCCGCGCCCGGTGATGATCGGCGACGGGTACGGCTTGATGATATTCAGGAGGCTCATGCCAAGTCCTCCACGGCGCGGACAAACTGGTGACCGCGATCTTCGTAGTTCTTGAACATGTCGAAACTGGCGCAGGCTGGCGACAGCAGCACCGCATCGCCCTTTTCTGCGATGGCGCGGCATTGCGCGACCGCTTCGATCAGCGAGCCGACGCGAATCAGTGGCACGGCATCGCCAATGGCCTCGCCGATCTTGTCGGAATCACGGCCCATCAAAATGACGGCGCGGCAGTTGCCCGCCACCGGATCACGCAAATCCTTGAATTCGGCGCCCTTGCCATCGCCACCGGCGATCAGCACCAGCTTGCCGTCGATGTCCGCGCCCAGGCCTTCGATGGCGGCCAGAGCAGCACCGACGTTGGTGGCTTTGGAGTCGTTGTAGTAGCTCACGCCATTCAGCTCGCGTACCCATTGGCAGCGATGCTCGAGCCCGGCGAAATTGCGCAGGGCCGAAAGCATGGCGTCGAACGGCAGGCCGACGGCATGCCCCAGTGCCAAGGCCGCCAGAGCGTTGGACTGGTTATGCGCGCCACGAACTTTCAACTCGCGCACCGGCATCAGGTTCTGGAATTCGAAGGCCAGGTATTTCTCGCCGTCTTCTTCCCGGATCCCGAAGGCCTTGAAATCGGGTTTGCTCAAACCGAAGGTCCAGCACGGCTGACCTTCGCCCATCAGCGGACGGCTCAAGGCGTCCTGACGGTTGACCACAAACTGCCTGGCACCCCGGAAGATCCGGTGCTTGGCCAGGTGATAGGCCGGCAGACCGCTGTAGCGATCCATGTGGTCTTCGCTGATATTGAGCACGGTCGCCACTTCGGCGTTGAGTTGATCGGTGGTTTCGAGCTGGAAGCTCGACAACTCCATCACGTACAACTCGATGTCGTCGCTGAGCAAATCCAGCGCCGGTGTGCCGAGATTGCCGCCGACAGCAACACGCTTGCCAGCCGCAGCCGCCATTTCGCCGACCAGGGTGGTGACGGTGCTTTTGGCGTTGGAACCGCTGATGGCGACAATCGGCGCCTTCGCGTTACGCGCGAACAGCTCGATGTCGCCGGACAACTTCACGCCACGGGCGGCGGCAGCCTGCAGGGCCGGGGTCGCCAGCGCCAGGCCGGGGCTCACGTAGAGCTCGTCGGCACGGCACAGGAATTCGACATCCAGCTCGCCACAACGCACTTCCACGTGCGGATAGTCACGCTTGAGCGTGGCCAGTTCCGGTGGATTTTCCCGCGTATCGGCGACAGCAAACGACACGCCCCGGTTCGCCAGGAAGCGAACCAGGGACATGCCGCTCTTGCCGAGGCCGACAACGATGCGGAAGTGGTCAGAAGCGATCAGAGACACTCGTTCTACCTCAGCTTCAGGGTGGCAAGGCCGACCAGTACCAGAATCACGGTGATGATCCAGAAACGGACGATCACGCGCGGCTCGGGCCAGCCCTTGAGTTCAAAGTGGTGGTGTATCGGCGCCATGCGGAATACACGGCGACCGGTCAGCTTAAAGGAGGCAACCTGGATGACGACCGACAGGGTCTCCATCACGAACACGCCGCCCATGATGAACAGGACGATTTCCTGACGGACGATCACTGCGATGGTGCCCAAAGCCGCGCCCAGCGCCAGTGCGCCGACGTCGCCCATGAACACTTGGGCCGGATAGGTGTTGAACCACAGGAACCCCAGGCCCGCACCGATCAGCGCGCCACAGAACACAATCAACTCACCCGCGCCCGGTACGTAAGGAATCAGCAGGTATTCAGCGAATTTCACGTTACCCGACAGGTAGCAGAAGATCCCCAAACCGCCGCCGACCATCACGGTAGGCATGATCGCCAGACCGTCGAGGCCGTCGGTCAGGTTGACCGCGTTGCTCGAGCCGACAATCACGAAATAGGTCAGGACGATGAAACCCGCGCCCAGCGGAATGCTGTAGTCCTTGAGCATCGGCAGGATCAGGGTGGTTTCTACCGGCGTCGCGGCAGTCATATAAAGGAAGATCGCCGCGCCCAGGCCGAACACCGACTGCCAGAAATACTTCCAGCGGCTCGGAAGGCCGCGGGAGTTTTTCTCGATGACTTTGCGGTAGTCGTCGACCCAGCCGATGGCGCCGAACAGCAGGGTCACCAACAACACCACCCAAACGTAACGGTTGGCCAGGTCAGCCCAGAGCAAGGTGCTGACACCGATGGACGAAAGAATCAGCGCGCCGCCCATGGTCGGGGTGCCGGATTTGGACAGGTGCGATTGCGGGCCGTCGTTGCGAACGGATTGACCGATCTGACGGTTCTGCAAAGTGCGGATCATCCACGGGCCATAGCACAGCGACAAGACCAGCGCGGTCAGCACACCGAGGATCCCGCGCAGGGTCAGGTACTGAAAGACCGCGAAGCCTTTGTAGAACTGTTGCAGATACTCCGCTAGCAGCAGCAGCATTAATGTTTCTCCAGACGGGTCCCGCACAAAGCGGCGACGATGTTTTCCATCGCGGCGCTGCGCGAGCCCTTGATCAAAATGGTGGTGTTTGGGTCCTGCTCGGCTTCCAGGGCCTTGATCAGCTCAGCCTGAGTGCTGAAGTGAAAAGCCTGCTCGCCGAAAGCGTTTACGGCGTGGGTCATCATTGGCCCGACCGCGTAAAGCGCGGAAACCTTGCCGCGAGCGTACTCGCCCACATCGCGGTGCCCCTGCTCCGCCCAATCGCCCAACTCGCCGATATCTCCGAGCACCAGAACGGTGCGACCGGAAAAGCCGGCGAGTATATCAACGGCGGCGCACATGGAGGTGGGGTTTGCGTTGTACGTGTCATCGATCACGCGCATACCGTTAGTTGCCAGTTGCGCGACGGCACGACCCTTGACCGGTTGCACTGCATTGAGCCCCGAAGCGATATGCGACAAGGACACGCCCAGGGCGTGAGCCGCCGCGGCGGCGGCGACTGCGTTGGTGACGTTGTGCCCGCCGAGCAGGTTCAATTGAATCCGGGCAATACCTTGTGGCGTGTGCAGTTCGAATGCAGGGCAGCCGCGTGCATCGGAAACGATGAAGCTTGCATGGAAATCTGCGGTGGCATCCAGCTGAGAGAAACTCAGCACCCGTCGGGCAGCGGCACGGGCCTTCCAGATCGGGAACGCCTTGTCGTCGAGATTCAGCACGGCGATGCCCGAGGCATCCAGCCCTTCAATAATCTCGCCCTTGGCCTCGACGATTTTTTCCGGGCCGCCGAACTCACCGACGTGGGCAGTGCCGGCATTGTTCAGCACAGCGACATGCGGTTTGGTCATGGCAACGGTGTAGGCAATCTCGCCAAGACGCGAAGCCCCCAACTCGATGACCGCCGCCGTGTGTTCCGGCGCCAGTTCGAGCAGGGTCAGCGGAACACCGAGGTCGTTGTTCAGGTTGCCACGGGTCGCCAGCACCGGACCGCGCGTGCGCAGGATGCTCGCAAGCATTTCCTTGACCGTGGTCTTGCCGCTGGAACCGGTGATGGCCGCGACCGGATGAGTGAACGCAGCGCGGTTCATCGCGCCCAATTGGCCGAGGGCCTGGCGGGTGTCCTTGACCAGCAGTTGCGGCAGCGCGCTGTCGGCAACCTCGCGCTCGACCAGGGCACCCACGGCGCCTTTGGCGGCAACGTCATTGAGGTAGTCATGGCCATCGAAACGCGGGCCGGCCAGAGCAATAAACAACTGGCCGGGCTTGATTGCGCGGCTGTCGATGCTGACGCCGTCGAAGCTGGCGTCGCTGGCAATCAGACGGCCATTCAATGCACTGGTCAGTTCGCTCAGTTTCAAGGCTTTAAGCATGGGCCACCTCCCACGCGGTCAGGGCGTGATCGGCCTCGACCAGATCGGAGAAAGCGTGGCGCTCGCCGTTGATTTCCTGATAGTCCTCGTGACCTTTACCGGCCAGGACAATCACGTCATCCGCCGAAGCGCTGGCGATCAATTGGGCAATCGCCTGGCCACGGCCGGCGACGAAGGCAACTTTATCCACAGCGGTAAAACCGGCGCGGATGTCGTCGAAAATCACCGTAGGGTCTTCGGTGCGCGGATTGTCATCGGTGACCAGTACGCCATCGGCCAGACGCTCGACCACTTCCGCCATCAGCGGACGCTTGCCGCGATCGCGATCACCGCCGCAACCGAACAGGCACAGCAACCGGCCTTTGGCGTGTGGACGCAGGGCCATCAAGACTTTTTCCAGCGCATCCGGTGTGTGGGCGTAATCGACCACCACCAATGGCTGAGTACCGCCGCCCAGGCGCTGCATGCGACCGGCCGGACCTTCGAGTTTTGGCAGCACTTTGAGGATTTCGTCCAGCGCGTAGTCCAGCCCGAGCAAGGCGCCGATCGCGGCCAACACGTTGCTCAGGTTGAAACGGCCGAGCAAGGTGCTGCGTAAATGGTGCTCGCCTTGCGGCGTGACCAGCGTGGCACGCACGCCTTCGTCGTCGAACTGCGCTTGGCGGCAATACAGGTAGGCGCTGGAATCTTCCAGGCTGTAAGTGATCAGTCGCGACTCGCCTTTATCGGCAGCCAGTTGCCGACCGAAATCGTCATCCAGGTTGACCACCCGGCACTTCAGATCATCCCAGGCAAACAACCTGGCCTTGGTTTCGCCATAGACCTGCATGGTGCCGTGGTAATCCAGATGGTCGCGCGAAAGGTTGGTCATCACCGCCACATCGAATGCCAACGCAGTCACGCGGCCCTGATCCAGGCCGTGGGAAGAGACTTCCATGGCCACGGCTTTGGCGCCGGCCTTTTTCAGGTCGGCGAGGGTCGCTTGCACCGCAATCGGGTTTGGCGTGGTGTGCAGACCGCTTTCCAGCGTGCCGTAGAAACCGGAGCCCAGAGTGCCGACGATGCCGCAGTGCTGCCCCAGCAGGTCGAGCGCCTGGGCGACCAATTGGGTCACGCTGGTTTTACCGTTGGTGCCGGTCACGCCGATCAGGTTCAAATGACGGCTCGGGTCGCCATAAAAGCGCCCGGCGATGTCCGACAGCTGCGCCGCCAGGCCTTTGACCGGAATCAACGGCACGTCGGTGATCGGCAGCACAGTCGCGCCTTCGACTTCATAAGCCACGGCAGCAGCGCCGCGTTGCAAGGCGTCGGCGATGTGCGCACGCCCGTCGAACTTGCCACCAGGAACCGCGAGAAACAGATCGCCTGCTCGTACGTTGCGGCTGTCCAGCGCCAATTCGCGGATCAACAGATCGCGGCCGGCGTGGGCGAAAATCTTGTTCAGGCTCAGCGACATCAGCCGCGCCCTCCATTAGCTTTCAGCGGAACGACCGGTGCGGCGTTCGCTTGTTGAGTGGCAGGCAGGTTGTCCGGGGTGATGTTCATCAGGCGCAAGGTCCCGGACATCACTTTGCTGAACACCGGGGCCGATACCAGACCACCGAAGTAACCGGCCTTGGTCGGCTCATCGATCACCACCACGATTGCGTAGCGCGGATCGTTCATCGGGCCGAAGCCGGCGAATAGCGAGCGGTAGGAATTCTCGGCGTAGCCTTTGGTGCCGACCGAGGTTTTACGCGCGGTACCCGACTTGCCGCCCACGTGATACGCCGGCACCTGCGCACGGAATACACCGCGCGGGGCTTCGATCACTTGTTGCAGCATGGTTTGCATGGTTTTCGCGACAGCTTCCGGCAATACCTGTGTGGTTTGCGGTGCCTTGTCGGTTTTGATCAGGGTCAGCGGCGCAAGGCGACCATTGTTGGCCAGGGCCGAGAAGGCGTGGACCAACTGGATCGCAGTCACGGAAATACCGTAGCCGTAGGACAGCGTGGCGGTTTCAGCCTTGCGCCATTCGCGGTAGTTCGGCAGGTTGCCGACGCGCTCGCCCGGGAAACCGAGCCCGGTATCCTGGCCGAGGCCGACTTTCTGCGCCAGGCGGAAAATCGTTTCGCCGCCGATATCGAACGCGACCTTACTCATGCCGACGTTACTGGAATTGATCAGGATACCGGTCAGGTCGAGCACCGGGCCTTCACTCTTGGATACGTCCTTGATGGTGTACTTACCGATCTGCAAGGTGCCTGGATACACCTCAACCGTATCGGTCGGCTTCCAGCGCCCGGTTTCAATCGCGGCGCTCATGGAGATCGCCTTCATGGTCGAACCCGGTTCGAACACGTCGATCATCGCGCGGTTACGCATCATCGCCGGTTGCAGATTGCGACGGTTGTTCGGGTTGTAGGTCGGCTGGTTGACCATGGCGAGGATTTCGCCAGTCTTCACGTCCATGATTACCAGGCTGCCAGCCTTGGCGCCGTTCTCGATGATCGCGTTGCGCAGCTCGCGGTTGGCCAGGTATTGCAGACGCAGGTCAATGGACAACGCCAAGGGCTTGCCGGCCTTGGCGTTTTTGGTGACTTGGACATCTTTGATCAGCCGGCCGCGCCGGTCCTTGATCACCTGCCGCTTGCCGGGGACGCCGGCCAGCCATTCGTCGTAGGCCAACTCGACGCCTTCGCGCCCGTGGTCATCGATGTCGGTGAAGCCGACCATGTGGGCGGTGACTTCGCCGGCCGGGTAGAAACGCCGGAACTCTTCGATGCCATAAACGCCCGGCACTTTCAGATCGAGCACAGCCTGGCCCTGCTCGGGGGTCAGCCCGCGCACCAGATAAATGAATTCTTTGTTGGCCTGGGCTTCGAGACGTTCGGCCAGGGCTTTCGGGTCCTGCCCCAAGGCAGCCGCCAGTGCCGGCCACTTCTCTTTGGCCGTTTGCATTTCCTTGGTGTTGGCCCACAGGGTGGTGACCGGGGTACTCACGGCCAACGGCTCGCCATTACGGTCGGTGATCAGACCACGGTGAGCCGGAATTGGAATATGACGAACACTGCGCGCATCGCCCTGACCTTTAAGGAAGGCACGGTCGACCACTTGCAAATCGATGATGCGCCAGGCAATCGCCGCCACCATGATGCCGAGCAACCCGACCACCAGACGGAACCGCCATGGAAAGAGCGCGCCTTCGAGTTTCATCATGGCGCCACCATCTGCACTTCAGCGGCGCCGGGAATGCGCATCTTCAGTTGCTCGGTGGCCAGGACTTCGATTCGACTGTGGGCAGTCCAGGTGCTCTGTTCGAGAATCAACCGGCCCCACTCCGCCTGCGCCTTGTCGCGCACGCTCAATTCGCCGTACAGCGAATTGAGCAACTGACGGTTCCAGTGCGCGCTATAGGACACGCCTATAGCCGACACAAGCACGCCGGCAAACAACAGCAGCATGAAAAAGCTTCCGCCGGGAAGTGGCTTGGCGAAAAGCTTGCTCACCGCAATTTCTCCGCGACACGCATGACGGCACTACGGGAACGTGGGTTGGCTTTGAGTTCGGCCTCCGAGGCGGTCTGCGCTTTGCCATGGATTTTGATTACCGGTTCGAAAGCGACGTGACGGACCGGCAGGTTGCGCGGCAGGTTGTCGGCTTCGCCTTTCACCAGTTTTCGCATGAACAGTTTGACGATGCGGTCTTCCAGCGAGTGGAAGCTGATGACGACCAGACGGCCGCCGACTTCAAGGCATTCCAACGCCGCTTCGAGGCCGGCTTCCAGATCGCCCAGTTCGTTGTTGACGTGAATACGCAGGCCCTGGAATGCACGGGTGGCCGGGTTCTTGCCCTTTTCCCATGCGGGGTTGGCGACTTTCAGCACTTCAGCCAGATCGCCAGTGCGCTCGAACGGCTTGATGTCGCGACGCTCGGCCACGGCACGCGCCATGCGTCCGGAGAAACGCTCCTCGCCGTATTGCTTGAACACCCGGGCAATTTCTTCCACCGGCGCGGTGTTGACGAACTCGGCGGCGCTGATCCCGCGGGACGGGTCCATGCGCATGTCCAACGGACCGTCATTGAGGAAGCTGAAGCCGCGCTCCGGGTCGTCGAGTTGTGGCGAGGACACGCCGAGGTCGAGCAGAACACCGCTGACCTTGCCGGCCAGACCGCGTTCGGCGACTTCCGAACCGAGCTCGGCAAAGCTGCGCTGCACAACGACAAAGCGGCCGTCTTCGGCCGCTAGCGTTTGCCCGGTGGCAATCGCTTGAGGATCTTTGTCGAATCCGAGCAACCGGCCATCAGGCCCGAGCTGGCTGAGGATCAACCGACTGTGCCCGCCACGTCCGAACGTACCGTCCAGATAGCAGCCATCAGGACGTACGGCGAGAGCCTCGACGGCTTCGTCAAGCAGTACGGTGATGTGGTTAAAGCCGCTATCAATAGTCACAGGATTAAATCACGCAGTTCATCAGGCATGGCGCCCGGTTGTTGAATAGCAGCCAGGTCAGCGGCAGAAACCGCATCCCAGGCATCCTCGTCCCACAATTGGAACTTGTTCAGTTGGCCTACCAACATCGCGCGCTTATCCAACTTGGCATATTCGCGAAGACGTGGCGGAACCAGAAAACGACCACTGCCATCGAGCTCGAGGTCGACGGCATTACCAATCAGTAAACGTTGCAGGCGGCGGTTCTCTTCGCGAAGCGAAGGCAGTGCGCGCAGTTTGGTTTCGATAATTTCCCACTCATCGAGGGGATAAACACACAAACACGGATCAACGGCATCGATGGTGACGATTAATTGACCGGAACTACGCGAAACCAGCTCGTCACGGTACCGGCTCGGCATTGCGAGACGGCCCTTTGCATCGAGACTGATAGCGTTAGCTCCGCGAAACACGTCAGCGTTTCTCCAAATATTAGCGTTTTACGCTCAAAAAACCCACTTCATGCCACTTTCCGCCACTTGCGCACACTATAGGAATGCGCCCACCACACCGTCAAGGCGCGGATTAAAGGAAAAGCCTTACAGAACGGAGATTTAGCGGCGTTAAAGGAGGGTTAACGAGAATCTGACGGATGAATTCACTCGATAACTTGAATCAGCACAGAAGGCTGCGTTCAGAAGTTAAAGTAGTTTGTTAAGAGTAAGATTTTTTCGGTATTACAAAAGCGCTTCTGCTATTGATTCAGCAGGGAGGGAAATTGCCATTACACACATCGCTGCCAATGACTCGGCAGCGAGGAAAAAAAGGTGGAGAGTCGATCTGTAAGCCGGGTTCTGTCTTGAACAGTCATTCGTCTACGATGGCCATCACTGGACATCTTTAGCAACCTACCCGGTCCCAGCGCGGGCCACGCCTTGGGACCCTATTTGGTCTTGCTCCAAGTGGGGTTTACCTAGCCACGAACTGTTGCCAGACGTGCGGTGCGCTCTTACCGCACCTTTTCACCCTTACCGGCGCCGAAGCGCTTAGGCGGTTATTTTCTGTGGCACTTTCCGTAGGCTCACGCCTCCCAGGCATTACCTGGCACTTCGCCCTATGGAGCCCGGACTTTCCTCCCCCCCCTAATTTTCATAGAGGGCAGCGACTGTCCGATCGACTCTCCGCCGCGAAGATTAACGGCAGAGCGGCCGAAGAACAAGCGCTAAAAGCCTCTGGCCGGCGCTGCACATCGGTTTTACTCGCCCTTCTGTTTATCCAGCGCGACCTGATAGAGCACATTCTTGCGTTCGCCGGTAATTTGCGCCGCCAATGCCGCCGCACGCTTGAGCGGCATCTCTTCGAGCAGCAGATTGAGAATACGCATGGCTTCACTGCTGACAGCGTCTTCAGTCTCAGGGGCAGTCCAGCCCGCCACCAGCACTACACACTCGCCACGCTGCTGATTGCTGTCCGATTCGACGAACTCGCGCAACTCGGCCAGCGGCAAGCCTTTAAGGGTTTCGAAGGTCTTGGTCAGTTCACGGGCCAGCAACGCCGGACGCTCGGCGCCGAATACCAGCTCCATGTCTTGCAGGCACTCAAGGATGCGGTGCGGTGCTTCATAGAAAATCAGCGTGCGCGGCTCTTCTTTTACCAGCTCCAGACGAGCCCGTCGGCCGACAGCCTTGGCCGGCAAAAACCCTTCGAAGATGAAACGGTCAGACGGCAGGCCCGCCGCCGACAATGCCGCAATCAAGGCACACGCCCCCGGAACCGGCACCACATTGATTCCCGCGGCACGAGCCTGACGCACCAGGTGATAACCCGGATCGGAAATCAGCGGCGTCCCAGCGTCGGAAATCAACGCCACATCGTCGCCCGCCAGCAGACGCGTGATAAAGCGGTTACCCTCCTCACGCTCGTTGTGCTCATGACAGGCCGCCAGCGGCGTGGGAATACCGAAATGCTGCATCAATCGCTGGGAATGGCGAGTGTCTTCGGCGGCAATCAAGGCGACGTCGCGCAGGATTTTCAGCGCACGCGCACTGATGTCGTCCAGGTTGCCGATGGGCGTCGCCACCACATAAAGCGAGCCAGCAGCGGAATTCAAAGCACCTAGAGCAGTCAAAACGCGCACCTCATGATCGGTAAAAAGGCGACATTGTAGCGCGTAGCGGCGCTTGCGATACGCTTCACCCTCCGCGGGTTTTCCAGCGTTATGTGCAGTGCTGCAACATTTGTACGAGCTAAATTGATCGATTCACGCCAGTAACATCGCGCCCCGGCCAGCGCTTGGGTACAATTCCACGCTAATTTGATCGAGTATCAGGAACACTACATGATCGCTTGCCTGCGGCTGTTCACTGCCCTCTGCCTCGCTGCCTTGCTGGCGGCTTGCGCCAGCTCGCCCTCTTCCAGCCTTGGCGAACTTCCACGGACCCCGGATGCCAGTATCGAGCAACTGCTCGAGCAGGCCACTAAAAGCAAAGATCCGGAAAAAGCCGCCCTGTTGCGCCTGAGCGCGGCAGACCTGGCTTATCGCCAGGGCAATGCCGGCCAGTCCGCGCAAATCCTGCAACAGGTGCCGGTGGAACAACTCAAGCCTGGCCAACAAGTCTTCGCCAGCACCCTGGCGGCTGAACTGGCCATGGTCCGCAATCAGCCCAAAGCGGCGCTGACTGCCCTGAGCCATCCGAGCCTGCAACGCCTGAGCGAACTGCCCGTCGAACAACAGGTTCGCACCGGCACCGTTCATGCCCGCGCCCTTGAGGCCGACGGCCAGACTCTGGCCGCCGCACGGGAGCGCATCTTTATTGCGCCGATGCTTGAAGGTGAAGCAGCCAGCAAAAACCACGAAGCGATCTGGACCCTGATCGCCTCGCTGCCGACCGATCAATTGCAGCCGACCACCGACGATGACCTCGGCGGCTGGATCCGTCTGGCGCTGGTGGTGAAAACGGCCGGCACCCTGGAACAGCAGCAAGCCGCGATCGACAACTGGCGCGAGCAGAATCCAAAACACCCGGCCGCCATCCAGCTGCCGTTGCCATTGACCAAACTCAAGGAGCTGGCCAGCCAGCCCCTGAGCAAGATCGCCCTGCTGCTGCCGCAAGACGGCCCACTGGGTTCGGTTGGCAAAGCGCTACGTGAAGGCTTCATGGCTGCGCACTACCAGGCGCAACAAGCCGGGCAGAAGCCACCAGCCATCGAGTTCTATGACAGCTCGCGCCTGACGTCCCTCGACGAGTTCTATCGCAAGGCCCAGGCCGATGGCGTGCAACTGGTGGTCGGCCCGCTGGAGAAGCCGCTGGTCAAACAGCTCAGCGCCCGCCCGCAACTGCCGATCACTACCCTGGCCCTGAACTACAGCGAAGGCGCACAAGGTCCGGCCCAACTGTTCCAGTTCGGTCTTGCCGCTGAAGACGAAGCCCGCGAAGTGTCTCGCCGTGCACGCGCCGACGGCCTGCATCGCGCCGCGATCATGGTGCCGAAAGGCGAATGGGGCGACCGCGTCTACAAGGCGTTCAGCCAGGATTGGCAAGCCAACGGTGGCAGCATTGTCGCTACCGAGCGCGTCGACCAGCCGGTACAACTGGCCCAGCAGATTGCCGACATGTTCCAGCTGCGCCAGAGCGAAGGCCGTGCCAAGAGCCTGCAAAGCACCGTTGGCTCGCAGGTTGCCGCACAACCTTCGCGTCGTCAGGACATCGAGTTCATCTTCCTGGCCGCGACGCCGCAACAGGCTCAACAAATCAAACCGACCCTGAACTTCCAGTACGCCGGGGACGTGCCGGTTTACGCCACCTCCCACGTGTTCAGCGCCAGCGGCGACCAGAACCAGTACAACGACATGAACGGTATTCGCTTCTGCGAAACCCCATGGCTGCTGGATGCCAACGACCCGCTGCGCAAACAGGTCACTGCACAATGGCCACAAGCCGGCGGCAGCCTGGGCCGTCTGTACGCGATGGGCGTTGACGCCTATCGCCTGGCACCGCGCCTGGGGCAACTCAAGGCCTTGCCGGACAGCCGCATCCAGGGTCAATCGGGCAGCCTGGGCATGACTCAGAGTCAACGGGTCGAGCGTCAGTTGCCATGGGCAGAGTTCATCAACGGTCAGGTTCAACGCCTGCCGGACACCTCACGCTGATGCCCGACAGGTCACGCCAGCAAAGCGGTAAAGATGCCGAGCGTCATGCGCTCGAGCATCTTCAGCAACAAGGTCTGCGCCTGCTGGCGCAGAACTGGTTGTGTAAACGCGGCGAGCTTGATCTGGTCATGCTTGATGGCGATACAGTAGTATTCGTCGAAGTCCGCTACAGAAAAAACACCCAATGGGGTGGTGCGCTCGATAGCATCGATGGGCGCAAACGGCAGAAACTGATTTTTGCCGCGCAGTATTTTCTTCAGCGCGAGTCGCGTTGGGCCAATTCCCCCTGCCGCTTCGACGTGGTTGCCATCGACAGCAACCTTGATCAGTTGAACTGGTTGCAGAATGCCTTCGACAGCTGATCGCTTGCGTCCCGAACCGGACACTTTCACCCAACACTTTTGCTCTTTGCTTTGCGGGCTGCACATTCATGTGCCGAGTAGCCGCGCTAATTAAGGTCACACAGATGGACATGCAATCGCGAATTCGCCAGCTTTTTCAGGCCAGTATCGACACCAAGCAACAGGCGATGGACGTACTTGCACCGCACATCGAGCAAGCCAGCCAGGTCATGGTCAACGCCCTGCTCAACGAGGGCAAAATGCTGTCCTGCGGCAACGGCGGTTCCGCCGGTGACGCACAGCACTTCTCCTCCGAGCTGCTCAACCGCTTCGAACGCGAGCGCCCGAGCCTGCCCGCCATCGCGCTGACCACCGACAGCTCGACGATCACCTCGATCGCCAACGATTACAGCTACAACGAAATCTTCTCCAAACAGATCCGCGCCCTCGGTCAGCCGGGTGATGTTTTGCTGGCGATTTCCACCAGCGGCAACTCGGCAAACATAATTCAAGCGATCCAGGCCGCACATGATCGCGAAATGATTGTCGTAGCATTGACCGGTCGTGATGGCGGCGGCATGGCGTCACTGCTATTGCCTGAGGACGTCGAGATTCGCGTACCGGCCAACGTCACAGCACGTATTCAGGAAGTCCACCTGCTGGCGATCCATTGCCTTTGCGATCTGATCGACAGCCAACTGTTCGGGAGTGAAGAATGACCCCTAATCGCCTAGGCCTTCTGGCCTTGACCCTGTGCCTTGGCATCAGCGGCTGCACCTCGGTGGTTAACGCCAGCCGTGAAGCGCCGATCGATGATGACCGCGGCACCCGCACCTTCGGCAGCAAGATCGACGACTCCCTGATCGAAACCAAGGCCGGTGTAAACATCGCCAAGGCCGATCCGGACCTGGACAACAACTCGCACATCGTCGTCACCAGCTTCAACGGTGTAGTGCTGCTCGCCGGGCAAACCCCTCGTGCCGACCTCAAGGCCAAGGCCGAACAGGTTGCCGCCTCCGTGCAGCGCGTGAAGAAGGTGCACAACGAGCTGCAAGTGCTGCAACCGTCCTCGCTGCTGGCGCGTCAGAACGACACCTGGCTGACCACCAAGATCAAGACCCAGATGCTCACCGATCCCTCCATCCCGGGTTCGCGCATCAAGGTTGTGACCGAAAACGGCATCGTCTACTTGCTGGGTCTGCTGACCAAGCAGGAAGCGGCTCAGGCAACCAATTTGGTACAAGGCGTTTCTGGCGTGCAGAAGATCGTGAAGTTGTTTGAGTACATCGATTGACGCGATTGTAAGCGCTGGCAGAAGCCTGTAGGAGCTGTCGAGTGAAACGAGGCTGCGATCTTTTGATTTTGCTTTTAAGACAAGTCAAAAGATCGCAGCCTCGTTTCACTCGACAGCTCCTACGGTTTGAAGGTGGTGAAGTAATAAAAAAAGGCGATCCATTCGGATCGCCTTTTTTTATTACTTCACCACCTTCAAACTCGGTCGACCGCTGGGACGCGGCGGCTCACTGTCGGGTGGCGGAACATCATCATCCGGCTCGATCTCTTCCTCGTCTTCCAGAGGCGATTCCATATCGAACACCATGCCCTGACCGTTCTCCCGGGCGTAAATACCCAGGATCGATGCGATAGGCACGTACAGGGTGTGCGGCACGCCACCGAAGCGCCCCTCGAAACTGACTGCCTCGTTGTCCATGTGCAGATGACGCACGGCCGCCGGGGAAACGTTCAGGACAATCTGTCCGTCACTGGCAAAACCCTGAGGCACCTGCACCGATGGATACTCGGAATTGACCAGCATGTGCGGGGTGCAATCGTTGTCCACAATCCACTCGTAGAGCGCGCGGACCAGATAAGGTCGACTGGAGTTCATAGCGGCTCCTTAAGCCTTAGCGCATATCGCGTTCGACACCAGACAGACTTGCCTGGAAAGCCTCACGCGCAAACGAGCGCTCCATATAATCAAGCAGCGGCTTGGCAGGCCGCGGCAGTTCAATACCCAGAATCGGCAATCGCCAGAGTATTGGCAATAGGCAGCAATCCACCAGACTTTGTTCCTCACTGAGGAAAAACGGCTTGTCGGCAAACAACGGCGACACGCCTGTCAGGCTTTCGCGCAGCTCTTTACGAGCCACGACACGGGCTGCTTCCTTGGTCCGCGAATCCAGAATCAGATCCACCAGGCCACACCAGTCACGCTGAATGCGATGAATCAGCAGACGACTGTTGGCACGCGCCACGGGATAAACCGGCAGTAGCGGCGGGTGCGGGTAACGCTCATCCAGATACTCCATCACCACGGTCGACTCCCACAACGCCAGGTCACGATCGACCAGGGTGGGCAGGCTTCCGTAAGGGTTGACTTCAATCAGTTTAGGCGGCTGGCGACCAGCTTCCACGTAAATGATCTCGGCGCTGACACCCTTCTCTGCAAGTACGATGCGCACTCGGTGGGAATAGTGGTCGGCGGGGTCGGAGTAACAGGCCAACCGATTGGTCACGCCCATGGCGGTCCTCCTCGCTTGTTGAAATTATCGGAAACGGAAAAACACGCGCGCCCAGAGGGCGCCTCCCGTAACGCCTGGATCACCAGACTCGTTACACCTTCAGAGACGCCCCTGGGCGCGCGCGATTAACAGCAATGGCTTACAGCTTTATCAATGGACGTCTTTCCAGTATTCACGCTTGAGCAAGTAAGCGAATACGAAGAAGAACGCCAGGTACAGCAACACATAGGTACCGATGCGCTGATGCTGCAGCTTCACCGGGTTGGCCGAGTAGGCCAGGAAGGTCACCAGATTCTTGACCTTCTCGTCGAACTGCTCTTCGTTCAGCGTGCCGGTTTTCGGCAATACAGTCAGTTGATCGCAGGCTTCATGGGTCAAAGCGGTGCCAGTCAGCGGATCGTATTGCTTCTTGCCACCTTCGACGACTTGAACTTGTTTACAGCCTACCACCTGACGACCCTGCAGGCCGACAAGAACGTTAGGCATACCGACGTTCGGGAACACCTTGTTGTTCACGCCCCATGGACGCGACGGGTCTTCATAGAACGAACGCAGATAGCCGTAGAGCCAGTCGGTGCCACGAACACGAGCCACCAGTGTCAGGTCGGGCGGCGCCGCACCGAACCAGGTCTTGGCGTCAGCCGGCTGCATGCCGATGTTCATGTGATCGCCAATCTTGGCGCCAGTGAACACCAGCTTCTCAAGCATCAACTCGTGAGGAATGCCCAGGTCATCGGCGACACGCTCGTAGCGCTGGAACTTCGCGCTGTGGCAGCCCATGCAATAGTTGGCGAACGTACGTGCGCCGTCCTGCATGGCAGCCTTGTCGGAAACGTCGATGTCGACCTTCTCAAGCTCAGGACCACCGTGTTCGGCCGCAAAGGACAGTACAGGCATCGCCGCAAGAATCAGTACAGCAAATAGCTTTTTCATCAGCCAGTCACCCTTTCCGGAACCGGTTTGGTCTTCTCGAGCCTGGTGTAGAACGGCATCAGAATGAAGTAGGCGAAGTACAGGAAGGTACATACCTGCGACAGCAACGTACGGCCTGGCGTTGGCGCCAGAACACCCAACACACCCAGGATCACGAACGAGATGCAGAACACCCAAAGCCAGATCTTGCTCAGCCAGCCTTTGTAGCGCATCGACTTGACCGGGCTGCGATCCAGCCATGGCAGGACGAACAGCACAGCGATGGCCGCGCCCATGGCGATTACGCCCAGGAGCTTGTCCGGAACCGCCCGCAGAATCGCGTAGAACGGTGTGAAGTACCAGACCGGAGCGATGTGCTCAGGGGTCTTGAAGGCGTTCGCCACTTCAAAGTTCGGCTTCTCGAGGAAGTAGCCGCCCATTTCAGGGAAGAAGAACACGATCGAGCAGAAGATGAACAGGAAGACCACCACGCCGACGATATCTTTCACGGTGTAGTACGGGTGGAAGGCAATGCCGTCCAGCGGTACGCCGTTTTCGTCTTTGTGCTTCTTGATGTCGACGCCATCCGGATTGTTCGAACCGACTTCGTGCAGCGCCAGAATATGCACCACCACCAGACCGAGGATCACGATCGGCAGGGCAACCACATGCAAGGCAAAGAAGCGGTTCAGGGTAATACCGGAAATCAGGTAGTCACCACGAATCCACTGGGTCAGGTCGTTACCGATGACCGGGATCGCGCCGAACAGCGAGATGATCACCTGGGCACCCCAGTAGGACATCTGACCCCACGGCAGCAGATAACCCATGAAGGCCTCAGCCATCAACGCCAGGTAGATCAGCATGCCGAACACCCACACCAGCTCACGCGGCTTCTGGTACGAACCGTAAAGCAGGCCACGGAACATATGCAGATAAACCACGATGAAAAACGCCGAAGCGCCAGTGGAGTGAAGCAGACGCAGGATCGAGCCATACTCGACGTCGCGCATGATGTATTCGACGGAAGCAAACGCTTCTTCCGCCGACGGGGTGTAACTCATGGTCAGCCAGACACCGGTAACGATCTGGTTGACCAGAACGAGCAGTGCCAGGGAGCCAAAGAAATAGAAGAAGTTGAAGTTCTTCGGGGCGTAGTACTTGCTGAGATGGTCTTCCCACATTTTGGTCGCAGGGAAGCGCGCATCAACCCAATCCATGAACTTGCTCATCACGCTTTCTCCGTATCGACGCCAATGACAATGATGTCATCGGTCTCATAGGAATGCGGGGGAACTGGCAGGTTCAAAGGCGCAGGTTGCGACTTGTAGACGCGGCCAGCCAAATCGTAGTGAGAACCGTGGCAAGGGCAGAAATAACCCCCTACCCAATCCTTGCCCAAGTCTGCTGGTGCCACTTCTGGACGGAAAGTCGGAGAGCAACCCAGATGCGTGCAGATACCGATCAGCAGCAGAACTTCTGGCTTGATCGAGCGCGTCTCCGGGTCGACATAGGTCGGTTGCGTCGAGTTCTTGGAGGTCGGGTCAGACAGCTGGCCCTCGATCTTTTTCAGATTCCCCAGGATTTCCTCGGTACGGCGGACAATGAACACCGGCTGGCCGCGCCACTCAGCAATCATTTGCTGACCTGGCTCGATTTTGCTGACATTCACTTTCACCGGTGCACCTGCGGCTTTCGCCTTGGCACTGGGAAACCATGACCCCACGAACGGGACCGCAGCCCCCACCGCTCCTGCAGCACCCACCACGGATGTGGCTGCTACCAAGAAGCGACGCCGGCCTGCATTCACGCCGTCATTGCTCATTCAGTCCTCTCCCATCAGCTTTGTGGCCTGTTAAATCAGGCGTCTACTAAGTAAAAATCTGAACTTATAAAAATTTTGCCGAATGGTAATGAAAAGCCCCAATCCTGACAAGGTAATTACCGAGGGGCTTCACTGCCAAGCCTTGCAGTATAGGGCTTCTGCGGATGTGGCAAGTTGTCACAGCGCAATTCCTCGATAAATCGCGCCCATAAAAAAACGCCCAGCTTCGCGAGGAAACTGGGCGTTCTTTTTGAACGCGAAAGCGAATTAACGCTTCGAGTACTGCGGACGCTTACGCGCTTTACGCAGACCAACTTTCTTACGTTCAACTTCACGAGCATCGCGAGTAACGAAGCCAGCTTTGCGCAGAGCGCCACGCAGGGTTTCGTCGTACTGCATCAGTGCGCGAGTGATACCGTGGCGGATTGCGCCAGCTTGACCACTTACACCACCGCCGATCACGGTGACGTAGATGTCGAACTTCTCGACAGTCTCAGTCAATTCCAGCGGCTGACGAACTACCATGCGGGCAGTTTCGCGGCCGAAGAAATTATCCAGCGAACGGTTGTTGATGGAGATGTTACCAGTACCCGGACGCAGGAAAACGCGTGCGGTTGCGGTCTTGCGACGGCCAGTGCCGTAATTTTGAGTCGCCGACATAATGAACTATTCCGTTAAAACTTCAGTTCTTGGGGCTGCTGAGCAGTATGAGGGTGTACAGCGCCCGCATAGACTTTCAGCTTACGATACATGTCGCGACCCAGCGGGTTCTTAGGCAGCATGCCTTTGACCGCGGTCTCGATCACGCGCTCAGGGGCTTTAGCGATCAGCTTTTCGAAGTTGATCGACTTGATGCCGCCCGGGAAACCGGAGTGGGAGTAGTAGATTTTGTCGGTGGTTTTAGCACCGGTTACACGAATCTGCTCGGCATTGATAACGACGATGTAATCGCCAGTGTCAACGTGAGGAGTGTACTCAGCTTTATGCTTGCCACGCAGACGGCTCGCGATTTCGGTGGCCAGACGACCCAGGGTCTGACCTGCAGCGTCGACGACAAACCAGTCGCGCTGTACTGTTTCCGGTTTAGCAGTAAAAGTTTTCATTCTTTATAGCCTCAGGGGCCGCCCTGTAAATTAGACGGCGGATCTTACTGAATAGTGCGTACTTTGACAAGTCAAAGGCAGCCGGATACAGACGCTTTCGGGGGCTCGGGTCGGCGCGTCCGTTCAACGGCAAGATTCTTCGGCGGCGGCGCATCACTTCCACTGCAGAAAGAGGTGCGCAATTATGCAGATTGCGAAAAATATTTCAACCTGCTTTTATGATTGTTTTGCCCAAGGAGCACTCGATGGACTATCGCCAGCTAGGCCGAACCAATCTGAACGTGAGTGCAATCTGCCTCGGCACCATGACCTGGGGCGAGCAAAACAGCGAGGCTGAAGCCTTCGCCCAGATCGAACGAGCCAAGAGCGCGGGCATCAATTTCATCGACACCGCCGAAATGTACCCGGTGCCACCCAAGGCCGAAACCTATGCCACCACCGAGCGCTACATCGGCAATTACTTCAAAAGTCGGGGCGATCGCGCCGACTGGATCCTGGCTAGCAAGATCGCCGGCCCCGGCAACACCATCGACTACATCCGCGACAAAAACCTCAAGCACAACCGCGAGAACATCGTCCAGGCCGTGGATGCAAGCCTCAAGCGCTTGCAGACCGACTACATCGATCTCTATCAACTGCACTGGCCTGAACGCAGTACCAATTTCTTCGGACAACTGGGCTACAAGCACACGAGCGAAGTCAACCTCACCCCGCTGGAAGACACCCTCGAAGCACTGGACGAACAGGTCAAGGCCGGCAAGATCCGCCACATCGGCCTGTCAAACGAAACGCCGTGGGGCACCATGCGTTTCCTCGCCCTCGCCGAAGCCCGTGGCTGGCCGCGCGCCGTATCGATCCAGAACCCCTACAACCTGCTCAATCGCAGCTTCGAAGTCGGCCTGGCGGAAATCGCCATCCGCGAACAGTGCGGCCTGCTCGCCTACTCGCCGCTGGCGTTCGGTTTCCTGTCGGGCAAGTACGAAGGTGGCGCGCGTCCGCCCAAAGGTCGCCTGAGCCTCTACAGCCGCTTCAGCCGCTACTTCAATCCTCAGTCAGAGGCAGCGTGCAGCCGTTATGTGGCATTGGCTCGTGAACACGGTCTGGATCCGGCGCAGATGGCACTGGCCTTCGTCACACAGCAACCGTTCGTCACCAGCAACATCATTGGCGCCACCACGCTTGAGCAACTGGACAGCAACATTGCCAGCTTCGAGCTGAAACTTTCCGACGAAGTGTTGGCGGGGATCGAGGCGATTCACCAGGACCATCCGAATCCTGCACCTTGATTGATTCATAGGCTCAATCGCGAGCAGGCTCGCTCCCACATGGATCCGTGCCGATCACAAAATGGTGGTCTGACATAAATCCAATGTGGGAGCGAGCCTGCTCGCGATAGCGGTCTGACAATCACTGCCGCATCAAAGCGACCGCGCAATAATCTCCTTCATGATTTCATTGGTCCCCGCATAAATCCGCTGCACCCGCGCATCCGCCCACGCCCGGGCGATCGGGTATTCCCACATGAACCCGTAACCGCCATGCAACTGCACGCACTCATCGAGCACCTTGCATTGCAGGTCAGTGCCCCAGTACTTGGCCATCGCCGCCGTCGGCACGTCGAGCTTGCCTTGCAGATGCAGTTCCAGGCAGCGATCGACAAAAACCCGGCCGATCTGGATTTCGGTCGCCATTTCAGCGAGTTTGAAGCGAGTGTTCTGGAAGTCGGCGATGGCCTTGCCGAAAGCCTTGCGCTCACGGGTGTAATCCAGCGTCCATTGCAACGCCGCTTCAGCTGACGCCAAGCCACCTACCGCGACCGTCAGACGCTCCTGCGGCAGTTCCTGCATCAAGTAAGCGAAGCCCATCCCGGCCTGGCCCAGCAGGTTTTCCTTCGGTACCCGAACGTCCTGGAAGAATAGCTCCGAGGTGTCCTGAGCCTTCATGCCGACCTTTTCCAGACGCTTGCCCTTGGCGAAGCCTGGCGTGTTGGCCTCGACCAGAAACAGACTGGTGCCCTTCGCTCCTGCCTTTGGATCGGTCTTGGCCACGACGATCACCAAATCAGCCAGAAAGCCATTGGTGATGAAGGTCTTCGAACCGTTGATCACGTATTCGTCGCCATCCAGCACAGCGGTGGTTTTCACCCCTTGCAGGTCGGAACCGGCACCCGGCTCGGTCATGGCAATCGCGGTGACCATCTCGCCAGACACCAGTTTGGGCAGGTATTTGTGTTTCAGCGCTTCACTGCCGTAATGCAGGATGTAAGGCGCAACAATATCCGAATGAAGAGAGAAGCCGATGCCGGTCAACCCCAGGCGGCCGACCTCCTCGATCACCACCGCGCTGTAGAGAAAGTCTGCCCCCAGCCCGCCGTATTCTTCCGGCAGATGCGAACAAAGCATCCCCGCCTCCCCTGCCTTGTTCCAGAGTTGGCGGTCGATATAGCCTTGTTTTTCCCATTGCCCATGGAACGGCACGGCCTCTTTTTCGAGGAACGTTCGCACGCTGTCGCGAAAAAGTTCGTGCTCGGAGCTGAACAAGGTTCTGGGGATCATGCGGCACCTATGGTTATTGTTAGCCGGAATTGACCTTTAGAGACTAAGCCTCGCTTCCGATACAGGACACTGGACACATCCGACAAAAAATAAGACGATCCAGCCGTCTGGTGACCACTTTCCCCTATAAGAATAAAGTTGAATTATGTCTAACCAAGTCTCCACGCCCTTGCGGCGCGTCAGCATCCTGGCTATCGACCGGGTTTTCGCTTCCACCCTCATGCAAGCCAAGGATTTCTTCCATCTGGCCAGCCTGCGCTATGGCAAACAACTGGGCCACGGCCTGACACCGGCGTTTGAAACCCGCCTGGTCAGCCCCGACGGCAAACCGGTGAACAGCTTCAGCGATGTGATCATGCCGGTGGACGGCGACCTGGAAAATGCCGACGTCATCATCCTTCCCGCGTTCTGGGACGATTTCGACACGCTCTGCAAACGTTATCCACAGGTCCTGCCATGGCTGCGTCAGCAGCATGCACGCGGCGCCGTGTTGTGTGGCGAAGCTACCGGTGTGTTCTGGCTGGCCGAGGCCGGGCTGCTCGATGGCAAGGAAGCGACAACCTACTGGCGCTTCTTCAATGCGTTTGCCGAGCGCTTCCCGCAGGTCCAGCTCAATCAGGACAAACACCTGACCGACGCCGACAACCTGTATTGCGCCGGCGGCACCACCTCGGCCTGCGATCTCTACATTTATTTGATCGAGCGTTTTTGCGGCGCCAACGTGGCCCAGGCCGTGGCCCGCGACATTCTTTATGAAGTGCAGCGCAGCTATGCGCCGGGGCGGATCGGTTTCGGCGGGCAGAAGCTGCACCAGGATGTGATCATCCTGCAGATCCAGCACTGGCTCGAAGAACACTTCGCCGACAAGTTTCGCTTCGAAGACGTGGCCCGCGAACACGGCATGAGCATCCGCAACTTCATGCGTCGTTTCCAGACCGCTACCGGCGACAAACCGCTGCATTACCTGCAGCGACTGCGCATCGAGACGGCCAAGGGCTTGTTGTCCGGCAGCCGCAAGAGCATCAAGACCATCAGTTATGAGGTCGGTTACGATGACGCGAGTTTCTTTGCGCGACTGTTCCGCCAGCACACGGAGTTGTCGCCGAACCAGTATCGGCAGCAGTTTCAGCAAGCGGCGTAATACTCAAATCCAACTGTGAGAGCGAGCCTGCTCGCGATAGCGGTATCACATTAAACATTGATGTGACTGACACACCGCAATCGCGAGCAGGCTCGCTCCCACAGGGATCTTGGTGTGCCAGAGAGTTTCTACAGCGCACAAAAAAGGGCCTGCATATACAGGCCCTTTTTTTATGTTTTTCGAATTGTCTACGGCTTATGCGCCCGGGACAGGAATTCGTGTGACTGCATTTCCAGCAGGCGGCTAAGCGTGCGCTGGAACTCGAAGTTCAGGCGACCGCCGGTGTAGAGGTCTTTGAGCTCGACTTCGGCAGAAATGATCAGCTTCACGTTACGGTCGTAGAACTCGTCGACCATGTTGATGAAGCGTCGCGCGATGTCGTCGGTGGTGACGCTCATCTGCTCGACATCGCTGAGCAACACGGCGTGGAAGATTTTCCCCAGTTCGATGTAATCGTTCTGGCTGCGTGGGCCGTCGCAGAGTTCGCGGAAGTCGAACCAGGCCACGTCATCGCAGGTGCGCACGGCACGGATTTCACGGTTCTCGATCACCAGTACGTCGTTCTCGATGGCTGCCGTGCATTCCGGCGTCAGGGCCCGGAAGCTCTTGCGCAGGCTTTCCTGGGCAGCGTCATCCAGCGGAAAGTGGAACAGTTCCGCTTGCTCAAGGTGACGCAGACGGTAATCGACGCCGCTGTCGACGTTGACGATCTCGGTGTTCTGCTTGATCAGCGCAATGGCCGGCAGGAAACGCGCACGCTGCAGGCCGTCCTTGTACAGGCCGTCCGGCACGATGTTCGAGGTCGCGACCAGGGTCACGCCGTTCTTGAACAACTCTTCCATCAACGTGCCAAGGATCATTGCGTCGGTGATGTCGGAGACGAAGAACTCATCGAAACAAATCACTCGCGACTCGTCGGAGAAGCGCTTGGCGATGATGGTCAGCGGGTTTTTCTCGCCACCCAGGGTCTTCATCTCTTCATGCACGCGCTTCATGAAGCGGTGGAAGTGAGTGCGGGTCTTTTCCTTGAACGGCAGCGCTTCGAAGAAAGTATCGACCAGGTAAGTCTTGCCGCGACCAACGCCGCCCCAGAAGTACAAGCCCTTGACCGGCACCTGGTCTTTCCTGCCAAACAGTTTGCCGAGCAGGCCCGGTTTGTTCTGCGAGGCCGCGACCAGATCGTCGTACAGGCGCTGCAAATGGCGCACGGCAGTTTCCTGCGCGGCGTCATGGAAGAATTCCGGGCGTTTCAGATCAGCTTGGTATCGTTCTAGGGGCGTCATAATTCGTTAGCAAGGCAACAAAAACGGGCCGTCACTGTAGCGACGGCCCGTGGGAATGGCAATCGGCCCTTGGTCGGACCGAGCCGTTGATTATTCCTGAACCGGTGTCAGGGCAACGCGCAAAGCACCGATGGCAGCGTCGCGAGCAGCGCTGTCGGCGAAGGCTGGGCTGTCGGCAACGCACTCGCCTTCCAGCCAGACGCTGAAGCTCAGGTCTTCACTGCGCACGTCCAAGGCTTGACCGGATTGCAGTTGCTTGGTCACTTGCCCTGCGGTTTTACCGTCGGCGAAGTTGCGCGACAGCAACAGTTGCTCGCCATCGGCCGCCAGCAGACGGAAGCGGAAACTGCCGTCGTCTTCACGGAAGCTGACGAAGCGCGCGGCTTTCGCGGCTTTCTTCTTGGTGGTCGCTGCGACTTGGGTCTGAGCGACGAAAGAACGCAGGCCGACCGCTTCACGCAGTTCGTGGAGGAACGGCGTCGCCACCGAACGGGCCTTTTTGGCGCCGAGCTGCAACATGTCTTCCAGATCCGCCGGGCGTTCGATCAGCTGGTGATAACGCTCGCGGGATTCGCCCAATTCGCTGTCGAGCAGTTGGAACAGACGATTCTTCGCCTCGCCCCAACCCAGGCCCTGGAGCAATTCGCTGCGGAATTCGTCGGATTGTGCCGGCGTAGCGAAAGCCTGGAACAAGGTGAACAGGTGCGAGTTGTCCGGATCCTTGGCTTCGCCCGGGGCACGGGAGTCGGTGACGATCCGCGAAATCGCGTCTTTCATCTCTTTGGCGCTGCTGAACAACGGAATGGTGTTGTCGTAGCTCTTCGACATCTTGCGACCGTCGAGGCCCGGCAAGGTGGCGACGCTTTCCTCGATCAGCGCTTCAGGCATGGTGAAGAACTCTTTGCCTTGGCCGAACAAGTGATTGAAGCGCTGGCCGATGTCCCGGGCCATTTCCACGTGCTGGATCTGGTCACGACCGACCGGCACCTTGTGGGCGTTGAACATCAGAATGTCCGCCGCCATCAACACCGGGTAACTGTACAAGCCCATGGTGATGCCGGCATCCGGGTCTTCGCCGGTTTCGACGTTCTTGTCCACCGAGGCCTTGTAGGCATGGGCGCGGTTGAGCAGGCCCTTGGCGGCCACGCAGGTCAGCAGCCAGGTCAGTTCAGGGATTTCCGGGATGTCGGACTGGCGATAGAACGTCACGCGATCCACGTCCAGGCCGCCGGCTAGCCAAGTCGCGGCGATTTCCAGACGCGAGCGCTGGATGCGCAGCGGGTCATCGCATTTGATCAGGGCGTGGTAGTCGGCCAGGAAGTAGAACGAATCGGCATTGCTGTCACGGCTGGCGATGATCGCCGGACGGATAGCGCCAGCGTAGTTGCCCAGGTGCGGCGTGCCGGTGGTGGTGATGCCGGTGAGGATACGGGTACGAGTCGTCATGGGTAATCGCTTGTCAGACTGCAATCAATTCGAAAGACGCGGCAGGATCAGATCCTTGAGATCAGTCAGCTTGCCATGAAAAAAGTGTCCGCATTCTGCCACTTTCAGCAGCTCATGGGGGCGATCGAGTGCGTCGGACCAGTCGTAAACGAGCTGCGGATCGATGACTTCGTCGGTTTCCGGCTGGATCAGGGTCAATGTACCTTGTTGCGGCAGTTGATCCTGATCGCCCAAGCGCATGACGGCGGGCGCCACCATGAACAAATGCTTGAGTTGCTCGCCCTTGGCTTCCAGGCGTCCGCCGAGACTTGCTGCAACAAATCCGCCAAAGGAAAAACCGAACAGAGTCAAAGGTATTTCAGGATGCCTGGCCCGCAGCCACTCGGCCGCCGCCTGGGCATCGTCGACTTCACCAGTGCCCATGTCGTGCGTGCCTTCACTGGCACCGACGCCACGGTAATTGAACCGCAAGGTAATCAAACCGGCATCGCGCGCGGTGCGTTGCAAGGTCGAGACGACTTTGTTGAGCATGGTGCCACCTTGCACCGGGTTCGGGTGGCAGATCAGCGCCAGGCCACGTGGTTGCTCGTTGTTACCCAAATACAGGGCTTCCAGTTGGCCGACCGGGCCATCAATCACTACAGGGGTTTCGCGCATAAGCAAGGAAGGAACTCCGTGACCTCGAATCGGGTCGACTCGTCTAGCCAATTGTCTGTGCCAATCTATTGCGAGTGAATCGCGGTATACAGCGCAGGTTCGAGCCGTTAACGTAAAGCAAAGCCGTTTATAGAGGAAGGACTCGTGGAACACTCGCTCTTAGTTTGGTTGTTGCCGACTCTTGCCCTGGTTGTGGGTGTCGCCATTGGATTCCTGATCGCTCGCCTGGTGCCGAATGCCGCGCCTAACCGCACGCAACGTCAGCTGGATGATATTCAGGAACGTTTTGACAATTATCAGAACGAAGTGGTCACCCACTTCAACAGCACTGCAAACCTGGTCAAGAAACTGACTGCGAGCTATCAGGAAGTGCAGGATCATCTCGCCGAGGGTGCCAACCGTCTGGCCCTGGACGAGCAGACTCGCCAACGCTTGCTGGCCGCCCTGCACGCCGACGCGGTGCAGTCTCCACGGGAACGCCTGACGCCACCGCGCGATCAGGAACCGCCTCGCGACTACGCCCCCAAAGCCCCGAACGCGCCGGGCATGCTCGATGAGCATTACGGCCTGAAGAAGTAATCAGGTTTCGCGCGACACAAAAAGCCCTCGGACAAGCGATTGTTCGAGGGCTTTTTTGTTTCTGATGTCTTCTTTTCCTGTGCGGGCCTCATCGCGAGCAGGCTCGCTCCCACACTAGACCGAGTTGCTGAATCGGTACGCGGTCACCTGTGGGAGCGAGCCTGCTCGCGATGGGGCCAGAGCCAACAAAAAGCCCGCACGATCTGCTGAGGATCAGGCGGGCTTTTTTACAACCGGATTCAGTCAGACACTTAAGGATACTGCTGAACCTGGCCCTGCTGCTGATACTCCTGACCAGGAATCGGCTTCAGGTTTACCTCGACGCGACGGTTCTGCGCCCGGCCATTCACATCACCATTGCTGGCAATCGGGTTATCCGGCCCGGCACCGCGCGCTGTCAGGTTGGCGCCGCTGACCCCCTGGGAGGTCAGGTAAGTCGCCACACTCTGGGCACGACGCTGGGACAGGTCCATGTTGTGCTGACGGCTGCCAGTGCTGTCGGTGTAGCCGACGATCTCGATCTGGTTCTGGTTGAACTCCTTGAGCGAGCCCGCCAGGTTATTCAGCGGCTGGTAGAAGCCCGACGCGATGTTCGCCGAATCAGTGGCGAAGGTGATGTTGCCCGGCATGATCAGCTTGATCTGATCGCCTTGGCGCTGCACTTCAACCCCAGTGTTGGCCATGCTGGCCCGCAATTTTTTCTCCTGCTGGTCGGCGTAGTAACCGTAACCGGCGGCAGAAGCCCCCACCACGGCGGCGCCAATCAGGGCGCCCTTGCCACGGTTATCGTGACTGATGGCAGCACCGGCCAGCGCACCGGCCAAGGCACCGAGGCCACCGTATTTGGCGGTTTTGCTCATGCCCGTAGAGCCGCCATCAGCCTGACCCTGGCTGTCATAAGGGTTCTGCGATGCGCAACCGGACAACAAAGCCACAGCAGTAGCGACAATAATCAAACGACGCGAGGTGAACATGGAGAGCTCCTACTTTTTTTGCATTCTGTGGTGCAGCGGACTTAAGCAATGAACCTTTGCGGGCGTTGGATCATGGCCAACGCCAAAAATTCCGTCGTGCCTTTCACAACTGCATCTTCAGGCTCGTACAAAGGGGTTACCGCGCATTTCATCGCCCAGACACGTGTTCGGACCATGACCGGTCACCACCGTCGCCTCTTCGTCGAGGGTATACAACCGTTGCTTGATCGAACGCACGAGAGTCGCCTGATCGCCTCCCCATAAATCCGTGCGCCCTACCCCTCGCTTGAAAAGCGTATCACCGGCTATCAGCAGCTTAGCCTCTGAAAACCAAAAGCTCATGGAACCTGGCGTATGACCCGGCGTGTGCAACGCCACGCCACACCCGCAAGCCAGCTCCTCATCGTCGGCCAACCAGCGATCTGGCAATGGCACGGGGGTGTAAGGCACGCCGAACATCTGGCACTGCATCTCCAGGTTGTCCCAGAGGAATTGATCTTCTTTATGCAGGTGCAGCGTCGCGCCGGTTTTCTCCTTGAGCTGCCCGGAAGCCAGGAAATGATCCAGGTGCGCGTGGGTGTGGATAATGCTGACTACCTTCAAGCCCAAGGCGTCGAGGCGCGCGAGGATCAGTTCGTGATTGCCGCCCGGGTCGACGACGATGGCCTTTTTGGTGATCGGGTCGCCGATGATTGTGCAATTGCATTGGAGGGGGCCGACGGGGAAGGTTTCGCGGATGAGGGTGGGATTCGCAATGGTCATGGGAAGTCGATGGCCTGTTATTGAACGAAATGCAGAGCGCTTTGCTTAAATTTCTACGTCACCCGCCGATACAGCTCGTCGGGCCAGTTATTTGACGCCACCAAATAAAAAATAGTGGCCATATGATGTCAACGCATCAGTTATGGTGCAAAATCGTACTTTTGTAGCGGTCGCATCCGGGAAGGGCCGCAGCGCACTCAGGAATTTTCGCATGCCTACGCCTCTTGGTTACTCTTTAAGTCTTTCTTCAAAATTGACGGGCTATAAAGCGCTCGACAGCCTGCTTTCCGGATCCTACTGGGTGGGCTCCAATTGGACCATCGACGGCCCGACCAACCTGAGTTACAGCTTTATCGAGCCAAACACTTCCTATTTCGCCATCAATTACAGCGCCGATAACGAATATAACGCGATTTATACCCTTTCCGGCGATCAGAAAAACGGCATCATGAGTGCGCTTGCGGCCTGGAGCGCAGTGGCCAATATCAACTTCACCCAGACCACCGACAACATCTCGAACGTCGGCGACTTGCGTTTCGGTGGCTATGGGTTGATGGGTAATCAAGCAGCTGCCTGGGCGTACACCCCCTCCAACACTCCGCAGGGCGGTGATGTCTGGATCGGCGAGCCGGCCAACGAGTACCCGACCAAGGGTACTTATGACTTTATGACCTACATCCACGAAATCGGTCATGCCCTGGGTCTCAAGCATCCGTTCTCCGCCAATTCGTCAAATAGCACGATTCTCGACCCGGCACTGGACGATGTCCGTTACACGGTCATGAGTTACAACAACTCTTACTCCTATCAGCCGACGACGCCGATGGTGCTGGACATCCTCGCCATCCAGGCGCTGTACGGCGCCAACACCCATTGGCAAACCGGTGACAATGTCTACAGCTGGGAAGCCTACCAACCGGTTTTCGAGACCATCTGGGATGCCGGCGGCAATGACACCATTGATGCGAGCAGCCAGGCGGACAGCGTCAGCATCAATTTAAATGAGGGCACGTACAGTTCCATCGGCCTGCCTCTTCTCACTGGAACTGGGGGATCTATTTTCATCAGCGGTCTGGGCATTGCCTACGGCGCCAAGATAGAAAATGCCACTGGTTCTAACTACAACGACATACTGCGCGGCAACGACCTGGACAACGTCCTGAATGGCGGCACAGGTACGGACTCGATGTATGGCGGTGCCGGCAACGATACCTATTACGTCGACAATCGGGATGACAGGCTCTTCGAGACCGGAACCTCAACCAGCGAAATCGATTCGGTTTTTTCCACGGCCACCTACAACCTGCTTAACAACCAGAACGTGGAAAACCTGACGCTGCAAACCAGCACCAATATCAATGGCTACGGCAACGCGTCGAGTAACGTGATCACCGGTAACGCCGGCAACAACATCCTCGACGGTGACGAAGGGGCCGATACACTGATTGGCGGCGCCGGCAACGACACGTACGTGGTCGACAACGTCGGTGATGTCATCCTCGAGACCAGCACCGTCGTGAGCGAGGTCGACACCGTGCGCACATCGGTGAGCTGGACACTGGGTAACAACCTGGAAAACCTTGAGCTCAGCGGCAGCGCAAACGTCAATGTCGTGGGCAACAGCCAGGGTAACGTCCTGACCGGTAACGCCGGCAGCAACGTACTCGACGGTCAGGGTGGCCTGGACACAATGATCGGGGGTGCTGGCAACGACGTTTACGTCATTGATCAAGTCGCCGAACTGAATCTTGCGAAAGAAAACGCCAATCAGGGCAGCGACACCCTGATTCTCAACTACGGCGTGCAAAACAATACCCTCATCGATTTGAACAGCAGCACACTGAGCAACTTCGAAAACGTCACACTGAACGGTCTAGGCGCCTTTGATGTATTGGGCAATATTAAAGACAACACCCTGATCGGCAACGATTTTGCCAACACCCTGCAAGGCGGGGCAGGCAACGACACCTACGTGATCAACAGCCTGAATGACACGCTGGTCGAACAGGCGAACGAAGGTCGTGACCTGGTACGCACCTCTGTCAGCTACACCCTCGACGCCAACTTTGAAGACGGAGAACTGCTGGGCAGCGCCACTCTGAACCTCGACGGCAATGAACTGAACAACGTTCTGACTGGCAACTCGGGCGATAACATCCTCAATGGTGGCCTCGGTACCGACAAATTGATCGGCGGCGACGGCAATGACATCTACATCGTTGAAAACACCGCTGACGTCATCGTCGAGGGCTGGTTCAACGACTACGATAGCGTTTACGCGCTCACCAGCTACACCCTGGATATTAACCTCGAAGCGCTGACCCTCACCGGCACCGATAACCTCAACGGCACCGGCAACTACAGCGAAAACCGCATCACCGGGAACATCGGCAACAATACCCTTGATGGCGGAGCCGGAGCGGACGCGCTTTTCGGTCTTGTCGGTGATGACACTTACGTTGTCGACAACATCAACGACCAAGTGATCGAGTCTGCCAACGAAGGCCATGATCGGGTACGTACATCAGTCAGCTTCACCTTGGGCGCCAACGTCGAAGACGGCGTACTGCTGGGCAATGCGGCAATCAACCTTAACGGTAACAGTCTCGGCAACGTGCTGACCGGCAACGCCGAAGCCAACACCCTGGACGGCGGCCTCGGCGCCGACACCCTGATCGGTGGCGATGGCGTCGACACTTATTACGTCGACAACGTCGGCGATGCGCTGATCGAAACCGATGCTTCGCTGACCGCGCTCGACCGGGTGTTCTCGTCCATCGACTACACCCTCGGCGGCAACATCGAGAACCTGATCCTCACCGGCAATGCCAACCTCAACGGCACCGGCAGCGCGGTCAACAACCGCATGACCGGTAACGATGGCGTCAACATCCTCGACGGTGGCCTCGGTGCCGACACCCTCATCGGCGGTCTGGGCAACGACACCTACATCATCGACAACCTTGGCGACACCATCACTGAAACCAGCGCACTGGCCGGCGAAACCGACACCGTGCGTTCGTCGGTCAGCTGGACGCTGGCCGCCAACGTGGAGAACCTGTTCCTCACCGGCGGCGACAACCTCGGCGGCGCCGGCAATAGCCAGAACAACGTATTGGTGGGCAACACCGGGAACAATACACTCAGCGGCGGTGCCGGTGACGATACCCTCGAAGGTGGCGTGGGCACCGACACCCTGATCGGTGGTGACGGCGTCGACACTTACTACGTCGACAACCTCGGCGATACGGTGATCGAGACCGATGCTTCGCTGACCGCGCTCGACCGGGTGTTCTCGGCCATCGACTACACCCTCGGCGCCAATGTCGAGAACCTGATCCTCACCGGCAATGCCAACCTCAACGGCACCGGCACCACGGTCAACAACCGCATGACCGGTAACGATGGCGCCAACATCCTAGACGGTGGCCTCGGTACCGACACCCTGATCGGCGGTCTGGGCAACGACACCTACATCGTCGACAACCTTGGCGACACCATCACCGAAACCACCACCCTGGCCAACGAGATCGACAACGTGCATTCCTCGGTGGACTGGACACTGGGCGCCAACCTGGAAAACCTGGTGTTGACCGGCAACGCGATCAACGGCTCCGGCAACGCGCTGAACAACAGCCTGACCGGCAACGCCGAAGCCAACACCCTGGACGGCGGCCTCGGCGCCGACACCCTGATCGGTGGCGATGGCATCGACACTTATTACGTCGACAACGTCGGCGATGCGGTGATCGAGACCGATGGCTCGCTGACCGCGCTCGACCGGGTGTTCTCGTCCATCGACTACACCCTCGGCGGCAACATCGAGAACCTGATCCTCACCGGCAATGCCAACCTCAACGGCACCGGCAGCGCGGTCAACAACCGCATGACCGGTAACGATGGCGTCAACATCCTCGACGGTGGCCTCGGTGCCGACACCCTCATCGGCGGTCTGGGCAACGACACCTACATCATCGACAACCTGGGCGACACCATCACTGAAACCAGCGCACTGGCCGGCGAAACCGACACCGTGCGTTCGTCGGTCAGCTGGACGTTGGCCGCCAACGTGGAGAACCTGTTCCTCACCGGCGGCGACAACCTCGGCGGCGCCGGCAATAGCCAGAACAACGTATTGGTGGGCAACACCGGGAACAATACACTCAGCGGCGGTGCCGGTGACGATACCCTCGAAGGTGGCGTGGGCACCGACACCCTGATCGGTGGTGACGGCGTCGACACTTACTACGTCGACAACCTCGGCGATACGGTGATCGAGACCGATGCTTCGCTGACCGCGCTCGACCGGGTGTTCTCGGCCATCGACTACACCCTCGGCGCCAATGTCGAGAACCTGATCCTCACCGGCAATGCCAACCTCAACGGCACCGGCACCACGGTCAACAACCGCATGACCGGTAACGATGGCGCCAACATCCTAGACGGTGGCCTCGGTACCGACACCCTGATCGGCGGTCTGGGCAACGACACCTACATCGTCGACAACCTTGGCGACACCATCACCGAAACCACCACCCTGGCCAACGAGATCGACAACGTGCATTCCTCGGTGGACTGGACACTGGGCGCCAACCTGGAAAACCTGGTGTTGACCGGCAACGCGATCAACGGCTCCGGCAACGCGCTGAACAACAGCCTGACCGGCAACGCCGAAGCCAACACCCTGGACGGTGGCCTCGGCGCCGACACCCTGATCGGTGGCGATGGCGTCGACACTTATTACGTCGACAACGTCGGCGATGCGCTGATCGAAACCGATGCTTCGCTGACCGCGCTCGACCGGGTATTCTCGTCCATCGACTACACCCTCGGCGGCAACATCGAGAACCTGATCCTCACCGGCAATGCCAACCTCAACGGCACCGGCAGCGCGGTCAACAACCGCATGACCGGAAACACCGGGGCCAACACCCTCGATGGCGGTCTCGGCGCCGACACCATGATCGGTGGCGATGGCGTCGACACTTACTACGTCGACAACCTCGGCGATACGGTGATCGAGACCGATGCCTCGTTGACCGCGCTCGACCGGGTGTTCTCGGCCATCGACTACACCCTTGGCGCCAACGTCGAGAATCTGATCCTCATCGGCAATGCCAACCTCAACGGCACCGGCAGCGCGGTCAACAACCGCATGACCGGTAACGATGGCGCCAACATCCTCGACGGTGGCCTCGGGACCGACACCCTGATCGGCGGTCTGGGCAACGACACCTACATCGTCGACAACCTTGGCGACACCATTACCGAAACCAGCACCCTGGCCAACGAGACCGACACCGTGCGCTCCTCGCTGGACTGGACATTGGGTGCCAACCTGGAAAACCTGGTGTTGGTCGGCAACGCGATCAACGGCTCCGGCAACGCGCTGAACAACAGCCTGACCGGCAACGCCGAAGCCAACACCCTGGACGGCGGCCTCGGCGCCGACACCCTGATCGGTGGCGATGGCGTCGACACTTATTACGTCGACAACGTCGGCGATGCGGTGATCGAGACCGATGGCTCGCTGACCGCGCTCGACCGGGTGTTCTCGTCCATCGACTACACCCTTGGCGCCAACGTCGAGAATCTGATCCTCATCGGCAATGCCAACCTCAACGGCACCGGCAGCGCGGTCAACAACCGCATGACCGGTAACAATGGCGCCAACATCCTCGACGGCGGCCTCGGTTCCGATACCCTGATCGGCGGTCTGGGCAACGACACCTACATCGTCGACAACCTCGGCGACACCATCACCGAAACCAGTACGCTGGTCGGTGAAATCGACACCGTGCGTGCCTCAATGGACTGGACCCTCGGCGACAACCTGGAGAATCTCATTCTCACCGGCAGCGCCGATTTGAATGGCACCGGCAATAGCCTGAGCAACGTATTGAACGGCAACAATGGCATTAACCTGCTGATTGGCGGTGGGGGTGCTGACACCCTGGACGGCGGTGCCGGCGCCGACACCCTGATCGGTGGCGACGGCGTCGACACTTACTACGTCGACAACGTCGGCGATGTGGTGATCGAGACCGATGCTTCGTTGACCGCGCTCGACCGGGTGTTCTCGGCCATCGACTACACCCTTGGCGCCAACGTCGAGAATCTGATCCTCATCGGCAATGCCAACCTCAACGGCACCGGCAGCGCGGTCAACAACCGCATGACCGGTAACGATGGCGCCAACATCCTCGACGGTGGCCTCGGGACCGACACCCTGATCGGCGGTCTGGGCAACGACACCTACATCGTCGACAACCTTGGCGACACCATTACCGAAACCAGCACCCTGGCCAACGAGACCGACACCGTGCGTTCGTCGGTGAACTGGACCTTGGGCGACAAGCTGGAAAACCTGTTCCTCATCGGCAGCGCAAACCTGCGCGGCACCGGCAACGACTTGAACAATGTGCTGGTCGGCGGTACCGGCAACGACAGGCTCGACGGCGGCGCCGGTGACGACATCCTCGACGGTGGCGAGGGCCAAGACTTCATGATGGGGGGCAACGGCGCAGACACCTACTACGTCGACGACGTCTTCGACTTTGTCTTCGACATGGGATCCTCGCTGACCGAGCACGACCGGGTGCTCTTGTCCATCGACTACAACATCAATACCAATATCGAGGACCTGCAATTCCTTGGCACCGACAACCTCATCGGCACCGGCAACGATGTGGCCAACCGAATGACCGGCAACACCGGTGACAACATCCTCGACGGTGGTCTGGGGGGCGACACCCTGATCGGTGGCCTGGGCACGGACACACTGACCGGTGGCGATGGTGCAGACACATTTGTGTTCAATGCCTGGAACGAAACGGGAATTGGCAACCGGCGTGATGTCATCACTGACTTCAGCAGTCCACAGGGCGACAAGATCGATCTGACGCAGTTTGATGCCAACCTGCTCAGTGCTGGCATCAACGGCTTCACCTTCATCGGTGCCAATGACTTCACCGGAGCCGGCCAACTTCGCTTCGTCGACCATGTGCTGTCGGGCAACGTTAGCGGCAACACCGGTGCGGACTTCGAAATCCAACTGGTCGGTGTGAACAGCTTCAGCGCCAACGAGTTGGTGGCCTGACACTTAGACGCTCACGCAACAATCGGCCTGTACAAAAAAACGCCCCGACTGGTTCGTAATGCTGTTCACTTAAGCATTTGAGTCTCAACAGGGCTTACTCGAAAATCCGATGCCAGACCTCTGGCATCGGATTTTTTATGTCTGTTCAACAAGACCTGCTCGACCTTGGCGATCTTTTCAACTTCTGCGATCTGAGTACCTTTACCCAACATATTCCGGTTGAATGGGTAGCGTCTGCACTGGATCTTTCCAGCCAGGCGACCATTCGCCGACGTCGCTTGCCCGCCGATCAAGTACTTTGGCTGGTACTCGGCATGGCGCTGTTTCGTGACGAGCCGGTTCACGAAGTGGCCAGACGTTTGAACATTTGTGCCCAAGGCCTGGCCTCTGACCAGCTATTGGCCCGAAGCGGTGTAACCGAAGCGCGTAAGCGGCTCGGTGCCGATCCTGTTGAATGGTTATTCCGCAAGACAGGTCATCAATGGGGCGCGGAGCGTTATACCGATGACGCCTGGCAGGGCCTGCAAGTGTTTGCGGTGGACGGTGCGCTTTTGCGTACCCCGGATACGCCCGAGCTTCGAGATCATTTCGGGTCGGGAAATACCCGGACCGATCGCCAGACTCCGTTCCCCATGCTGCGCTTGGTGGTGTTGATGAATGTGCGTTCGCACGTAATCCTGGATGCCCAATTGAGTCCTTACCGACGCAGTGAAATGCGCTTGGCCGACGAGTTTCTGCAGCAGATTCCCGATCACTCGGTGACGTTATTCGATAAAGGGTTCTGGGGCGCCGAACTACTGTCGAGCCTGAATAAAGCCGGCACCTATCGGCACTGGTTGATTCCGGCCAAAAAAGGCACGGTTTGTGAGGAAGTGGCTCGCTACAACCCGCACGATCGTCTGGTGCGCATGAAGGTCTCACCGCGAGCCAGAGCCCGAAATCCGGCCCTTTCAACGCATTGGGAGGCCCGCGAAGTCAGCTATGAAATTCAAGGCAAACTCAAGACAGTCATGACCTCGCTGCCGGCGAACACCTACAGCACCAAAGCCGTTGCCCAGCTTTATCAGGAGCGCTGGGAGATCGAGTTAGGCTTCAGAGACATCAAAAGCTCAATGCAACAGAACGCAGTGACCTTGCGTAGCAAAAAAGTCGACTTGATCTATCAGGAGGTCTGGGGGCTGTTGCTGGCTTACAACGTGGTTCGTCGGGAAGCCAGTCAGGCGGCAGTGACGTTTGGCCGGGCTCCCTCGGACATCCGCTTCAAGCCAGCCTGTCAGTACATCGCTGTCCAGCTGATCGTGATGGCAGCAGCCAATCCGATTTCAGCGACAGGGAGGCGGTTATCAGAGTTAAGGGCAGGTATTGGAGGATTGTTTCTGGATCACCGCCCAAGGCCTTCGAGGCCCAGGACGGTGAAGATTTCAAAGACCCGGTTTCCAGTGGATCGTAAGGCTGCTCCACTTAAGTGAACAGCATTACGACTGGTTCGGGGCGTTTTTGTTGTACAGGCAGAACTTGGCCGAGAAGACTACGTCAGAACCCCCAACTCCTTGGCCCGCGCCACCGCCTGCGTGCGCCGCTCAACCCCCAACTTACTGTTGATATGACTGGCATGGGTTTTCACCGTGTGCAGCGAAATAAACAACTGATCGCTGATTTCCTGGTTCGAACACCCTTGGGCGATCAGTCGCAGGACGGCCAGTTCACGCGTACTGAGCTGTTCGGCAGCTGGCGATGACTCCACCACCGGCCGAGCGGCCATGGCTGGAAGTTTTTCCGAGAGACTTTGCGAAACGGCCGTCGGTGCACAGAGTTGGAGTTGCCCGCGCAGCCAGTCCGCGTGCTCGGCCAGCAATGGATCAAACGGTTGCAGGACGCCTCCGGCGGCCGCTTCCAAAGCCTGGGCCAGCGCCTTGCGCGCCTCGGATTCGCGCCCGCCCGCCAGCAACAGGATGATTTTCTGACTGAGCGCCATCACGCTGAGCATCTGCCGGCCGCTGTGCTGACCGTGTTCATGCAACGCATTCAATCGCCCTTCGGCGAGCATGGGCTGGCCCTTCATCATGTCCAGCACCGCCTGTTGCAGTTCAATGTGCAGCGGCAGTTGCGGATGGAACTCTGGGGGGGCCGCCGGATGCTCGCCGTTGTAAGTCTGACCCAATCGCGTGAGCCAGGCTTCGGCGAGGTCGGTGCGGCCCTGGGCCAGCCAGAGTTCGCATTTGACCAGAGTGATCATCGCCAGGTAGTAAATCGGCGGGACGTCCCAGATGTGCATCAGGCGCTCGGCCTCGGCGAGTTCGGCGAAGGCTTTTGCGAATTCGCCGTTGTGCCCATCCAGCCGTGCGATCACGCAATGGCCAATCAGCACGCTGATGTCGCGACAGGCCCGGGCTTCGCCCAACCCTGCTTGCAGACGTGCCCGCGCAGCGTGGGGTTGCAAGCGCAGAGCCAGCAAAAACCCCTCGTATAAAATCAGCCGCGCGCGCACTGCGTACAGCCGTTGCGGGGATAAGCCTTGCAGGCGTTGCAGCCCCTGGCGGACTTCATCCAGTGAGCGAAGAATCTCCCCACGCGCCTGCAGCACACGGGCGCGGTCGTAATGGGCCAGCGCCTCGAACAATGGATTACCGACTCGTTGTGCCAGTTCAAGGGACTCACGATTCAACCCCCGGGCACGCCAGAGGTCGCTGTCGGCAATGGCCAGGTTCGACAATGTAGAGAGGCACATCAGGCGTTGCCCATAGCGTTTGGCCGGCAGGCTCTCCAGCGCTTCGGTGCAATAGCGCAACGTCAGCTCGCGATTGCCTCGGCCCCGGGCGATGATGCCGCTCAGAGCCAGCCATTGCGCCAGCATGGATTTTTGCGCAGTAGCCGAAGGCGCCGGCAAGAAGCGGCTCAAATGGCTGGCCAGCTCCTCGGCGGCGTCCAGCTGGCAGGCCAGCCCCAACGCCCAGCTATAGAGCACGATCAGCCGTGGTGTGCTGATCAGCAGGCTGTCGGGCAGGTCCATTTTCCAGCGCAGCAGCATGCCGACGTTCTGCTCGGCCAGCAGCTGTTCTTCGGAGAGGTTCTGCACCAGATTCGCCGCAACATCCAGATGCCCGGCACGCAACGCCTGCTCCACTGCCTCATCGAGTAACCCTTGAGAGTTGAACCAGCGACAGGCACGCAGATGCAGGCTGGCCGTCGGCACTATCGCCTGGGCGGTGGGCCGGCTACGCAGCAGGTCGGAAAAAAGGTGGTGATAGCGATACCAATGACCGTGTTCGTCCAGCGGCACCAGAAACACCTGATGCGCCAGCAGGAAACGCAGGATCTCGGCACTGTCATGGGCTTCGCGCACGGCGTCGCACAACTCGCTGCAAAAGCGTTCTTGGGGCGCAGTGTCGTACAGGAATGACTGCACCTCGGCGGGCAGGCAATCGATGACTTCTTCGAGCAGGTAATCGCGAATCAGCCCTTCCCCACCGTACAGCGATTGGGGCAATGCGCCTTCGCTGCCCGCCTCGGAGGCCGCCAGCAACCAGAAGCGCAGCCCGGCCACCCAGCCTTCGCTGCGCTGGATCAAACTCTCCAGCGCCTCGCCACGCAATGAAATGCTGTGCCGATCAAGCAGGCTCAGGGTTTCATCGTGGGTCAGTCGAAGATCCTGTTCATGTAACTCGAGCAGTTGCCTAGACAGTCGCAGGCGTGCCAGATGCCAGTCGGGACGTTGCCGACTGGTGACCATGACCAGCAGACCATCGGGTAAATGATTGAGAAAAAATTGCAGGCAACGATCAAGCACCGGGCCCTGGGCCAGATGATAGTCATCGAGTACCAGTAACAGCGGCGTAGCGGGTGAAAGGTGTACAGCCAGTTCATCGAGCAAACCGTCCAGCCATTCTTCGAAGGCGAACGGCTGATGACGTTGGCGCATTTTCAGCAGCCCCAGCGCCTGGCTGCCCAGTTGCGGAAAATATTCCTGAAGACCTTCGAGCAGGCGCTCAAGAAAACGACCGGGATCGCTGTCCCGAGGACTCAACCCCAGCCACAGGCTTTGCCAGTGACCCGGCAACCCTTGGCAAAACTCCACCGCCAATGAACTCTTGCCGAACCCCGCTGGCGCGCTGACCAGCAATAGCCTGCCACCGAGGCCGGCGCTCAGACGCTCGCACAAACGTGGCCGCAGCACATGGCCGTCGGGCAGCGGAGGCCGGAAAAAGCGCCCGTCCAATGTGGCGACGGTAACGCTTGCAGGGCCCGGAAATGGAGACAGATCAGTCATGGCCGGCTCTTGTTTGAAAGGCTGATGGCGGCGTTACAGATGTCCGCAGCCTAGCGGTAAACGAAGAGCTATTGAAGGTTATTGCTACAAATGGCTACAAAAAGACTACGAACAAAGATGTCCAGCTCATAACACCTGAGTGTCAGCAATAAATCGCAGCCTTCGGCAGCTCCTACACAGACCGAGTACACCCGCGACATTGCGACATACGCATAACCTGTAGGAGCTGCCGCAGGCTGCGATCTCTTGAAGGCAAAAAAAACGCCCCGAACCAGTCGTAATGCTGTTCACTTAAGTGGAGCAGCCTTACGATCCACTGGAAACCGGGTCTTTGAAATCTTCACCGTCCTGGGCCTCGAAGGCCTTGGGCGGTGATCCAGAAACAATCCTCCAATACCTGCCCTTAACTCTGATAACCGCCTCCCTGTCGCTGAAATCGGATTGGCTGCTGCCATCACGATCAGCTGGACAGCGATGTACTGACAGGCTGGCTTGAAGCGGATGTCCGAGGGAGCCCGGCCAAACGTCACTGCCGCCTGACTGGCTTCCCGACGAACCACGTTGTAAGCCAGCAACAGCCCCCAGACCTCCTGATAGATCAAGTCGACTTTTTTGCTACGCAAGGTCACTGCGTTCTGTTGCATTGAGCTTTTGATGTCTCTGAAGCCTAACTCGATCTCCCAGCGCTCCTGATAAAGCTGGGCAACGGCTTTGGTGCTGTAGGTGTTCGCCGGCAGCGAGGTCATGACTGTCTTGAGTTTGCCTTGAATTTCATAGCTGACTTCGCGGGCCTCCCAATGCGTTGAAAGGGCCGGATTTCGGGCTCTGGCTCGCGGTGAGACCTTCATGCGCACCAGACGATCGTGCGGGTTGTAGCGAGCCACTTCCTCACAAACCGTGCCTTTTTTGGCCGGAATCAACCAGTGCCGATAGGTGCCGGCTTTATTCAGGCTCGACAGTAGTTCGGCGCCCCAGAACCCTTTATCGAATAACGTCACCGAGTGATCGGGAATCTGCTGCAGAAACTCGTCGGCCAAGCGCATTTCACTGCGTCGGTAAGGACTCAATTGGGCATCCAGGATTACGTGCGAACGCACATTCATCAACACCACCAAGCGCAGCATGGGGAACGGAGTCTGGCGATCGGTCCGGGTATTTCCCGACCCGAAATGATCTCGAAGCTCGGGCGTATCCGGGGTACGCAAAAGCGCACCGTCCACCGCAAACACTTGCAGGCCCTGCCAGGCGTCATCGGTATAACGCTCCGCGCCCCATTGATGACCTGTCTTGCGGAATAACCATTCAACAGGATCGGCACCGAGCCGCTTACGCGCTTCGGTTACACCGCTTCGGGCCAATAGCTGGTCAGAGGCCAGGCCTTGGGCACAAATGTTCAAACGTCTGGCCACTTCGTGAACCGGCTCGTCACGAAACAGCGCCATGCCGAGTACCAGCCAAAGTACTTGATCGGCGGGCAAGCGACGTCGGCGAATGGTCGCCTGGCTGGAAAGATCCAGTGCAGACGCTACCCATTCAACCGGAATATGTTGGGTAAAGGTACTCAGATCGCAGAAGTTGAAAAGATCGCCAAGGTCGAGCAGGTCTTGTTGAACAGACATAAAAAATCCGATGCCAGAGGTCTGGCATCGGATTTTCGAGTAAGCCCTGTTGAGACTCAAATGCTTAAGTGAACAGCATTACGAACCAGTCGGGGCGTTTTTACGAGGATGCGGCCCCGGTTTACAACGTACTAACGAACGCCTTCCTGACGCAATGCTGCCGGCGTGAAGTCTGCGGTGCTGGCAGTGAAGCCGAAGTTATATGCCGACTTCTCTTCGTTCTTCATGCCCAGGGCCAGGTAGCGGCCCGATTGCAGGTCGTACAAGGTTTCGAGGGCGTACCACGGCACTTGCTTGTCGTAGTAGTTCTCGGAGTGAGCCTCGGCGACACGCCACAGTTGCCCGCGACCGTCGTAGTGGTCGACCACCGCCGCCTGCCAGGTGTCTTCGTCGATGTAGAAGTCACGTTTGGCGTAGATGTGACGCTGACCTTCCTTCAGGGTCGCAACCACATGCCAGACCCTGCGCAGCTCATAGCGAGTCAGGTCCTGGTTGATATGGCCGGCCTTGATGATGTCGGCGTACTTCAATTGCGGCGAGTCGAGCTTGTAGCTGTTGGAGGCGACGTACATCTCTTTCTTGCCTTCAAGCTTCCAGTCATAGCGATCCGGCGCACCGTTGTACATGTCCAGGTTGTCGGAGGTACGCAGGCCATCGGCAGCGGTACCCGGCCCGTCATAGGACACTTGCGGCGCACGACGCACACGGCGTTGCCCGGCGTTGTAGACCCACGCCGAACGCGGTTCTTTAACCTGGTCGAGGGTTTCGTGTACCAGCAGCACACCACCGGCCAGACGCGCCGGCGCGGTCACTTTCTGCTTGAAGTAGAACAGGATGTTGCCCGGGTTTTTCGGGTCGTAATCCTTCATCTTGTCGCGGAATACGAACTGGTCCTCGAAGTACACCAGGCTGAACGAGCCATTCGGCTGCGGCGTGGCCTGGGTTATCAGACGGGTCACACTGCCGCCGCGATAACGGGTGATGTGGTTCCAGATGACTTCAACGCCACTTTTCGGAATCGGGAACGGGATTGCAGTTTCGAAGTTTTCCAGACCGTTGCCACCGGACACCAGGTTAGTGTTGGTGGCGTTCTTCTTGATCGAGGCAAACACCTCATCCGGCACGGTGGCACCGCGATGGGACGGGTAGACCGGCATCTTGAAGGTTTCCGGGTAGCGCTTGAACATCGCGTACTGGCCCGGTGCGAGCTTGTCCTTGTACTGGTCGACGTTCTGCGCAGTGATGGTGAACTGCGGTTTTTCACTCGCGAACGGGTCAGACAGAAAACCCTTGCTGTCCACGCTACCGGCGTTTTTCGGCATGGGCTTCCAGGCCGGGATCGAACCGTCGGCGTTACCCGCCATCTCGGCGCCCATCGGGGTCAGGCTCTTGCCCAGCTTGTCCGCTTCGGCTGCCGGGACCGCCGCCATGACGCCGGTTGCCAGCAGCGACAGGCCCAGAACACCAACGTGGAACAGACTCTTTGTTATTTTCATAAATGTGTTCGTCCTGAAAATACAGTGCTTAGAAGTTCACGCCGAAGCTGAGCGCAACGAAGTCGCGATCATCCACGGTGGTGTACTTGCCGTCGAAGAAGTTGGTGTACGCCAGGCTCGCGGTGTAGGTGTTCTGGTATTCGGCATCGACACCCAGGCTCACCGCTTTACGACCTTCCTCGAAGTTGCCGCCAGGGCCAGGCGAGTAACCGCTCACGTCGTGGGACCAGGCCACGTTCGGCTTGAGGTTCACACCGGCGAATACGTCGTTGTATTCCCAGATGGCGCGACCGCGATAACCCCACGACATCGCCGTGGTGAAGCCCTCGTCTTCGCAATTACGGCTGCGGTTGTTGGTTGCAGTACCTGCGCCGGCACCATTGATGGTGCTGGTGTTGAGGATCGCCGAACAGGTGTTGAGGCCGCCGGTAGCCGGCAGTTCACCAGGACCGTAGACCGGGTCACGGCCGTAACGGATTTCGGAGCTGCTTTCCAGGCCGCCAACATGGGTCACGCCCACTTCGCCCACCAGAGTCAGACGGCTGGCGCCCATGACCTGATCGAAGAAGTGCGTCAGCGTGGTCTGGAACTGGGTGATTTCCTTGCGGCGATAGCCATGCAGGTCCTGACCCGGTACACCGGGGAGCAGCGAAGCGTTGGCCAAGGCACCGCCCAATGGGCGTACACCGGCAAACAGGATGTCAGTGGAGTTGAGCTGCACCGGCGCGTTCGGACGGTAGCTGATCTCACCGCTCCACGCCGTACCGGTAGGCAGCGTGGTGGAGAAGCTCAAGCCGTAGAGACGGATGTCTTCCGGGTATTCGACGAAGTACTCGGAATTACCGGCGACCACCAGCGGCCCCAGCGCGCGGAACGCCGCCGGCAAAGCTGCCACGCCGTTGTAGATCGATTGCGGAGCACCTGTGGCGCTGAAGATCGGCGCCCGGCTGTGGTAGTTCATGAAGTACGCGCCGAACTCGGTGTCGAGCGGTTCGAACATGTACTTCAAGGACGCGCCCCACTGGCCGCTGTCCCGCGCATCGCGATCCGGACCGCGACGCACCAGCACACCTTCTTCGTTGACGTCGACGCCCGCGGCGGCCAATGGGCCCAATGCGATGGCTGGAATGGTCGAACGCTTGTTCAGCACACGCAGGTTGTCGTCGCAACCGTCGGCAATAATGTCCGGCTGGGAGAAGAAGGTGCCGCAGTTATCGACAACCGTCTGGTCCCATTCGAGCTGATAGAACGCTTCAGCCGACAGGTTGTCGGTCAGGCTCTGGGATACATAGAACATGTTGACCGGGATCAGGCCTTCCTTGACCTCGGCGCCAGGACGACGGAACGCAGACACGTCAATCGGGTTGATCGAGTTGATGCCGCCGCCGATGAAAGTACTTTCCCCCCAGCTCACGACCTGCTTGCCCAGACGTACGGAACCCGGCTGATCGGCAATGGCGTAGTTGTGGTAGACGAAGGCGTCGAGGATCTGACCACCGGAGGACTTGGCGCCCTCCTTGCGGTTGCTGTCGCTGATGTCTTTGAACTCGCGGCTTTCATCCTTGAGCTCGAAGTCGTACCAGTATTTGCCCCGAACGAAGACGCCGGTGTCGCCGTATTTCAATTCAAGGTCATGAATGCCCTTGAAGATCTTCGAGAAGGTTTCGCCGCTCTTGAAGTTGTTGTGACCGTCATCAGAGGTCTGGGACAGGCCGTGGCCCCCGTTATTGACGCCGATGAGGTTTTTGTTCGGGCTCTGAGTAGACCAACTGGCTCCGATCGACAGGGATGAGTCGAATTGACCTTCGATCTCACCGACGTTGAAACTGACGCCGAATGCAGGCCCGGCGAGCGAAGAGGCAAGACTGACCGCCAGGGGCAGTTTCGCCCGGCGCCAGAACTGGTTTACTGATGTCATCGACGCTACTCCATGTGCATTATTGTTATGGCTGAGTACTTTTAAAAACGTTGTGGGTGACCGCAAGCCAAGTGGTTCCGACGTCACGCCAAAGTTGCATCGCCCCGTTTTGTGCGCGCTCCGTTCTTAAAAATTCCTTGAGCGGACTATAGCCAGCAGGTAGTAGTGCTTGATCCCTCTAAAGTGTGATTTGCAGCTGCCGGCCACTCTGGAACAGTCCTTTCGCCAGTCCGACACATGTCGGCACGGCAAGGATGGCTGAAAATTCGGATTTCACAAGCCAAGCGCTTGCTTGGTGGGTCTGGCGCGCCGTTTTCGGCGCGCCAGATGACGCTTAAAGCGTCGAGAGGAAGGTACTGTTGTTAGCCTGCCATTCGGTGATGTCGACGCGGATGCGCTTCTTGTCGAGTTTGCCGACACTGGTCTTGGGAATTTCAGTAACAATGGCGATCTGGCTCGGGATGGCCCACTTGCTCAGGTGCCCCTGCTCAACGAACGGCTTGAGGTGCTCCTTGAGTTCCTTGGCCCCGATCTCATGCCCATCCCTGACGACCAACAGCGCAAACGGCCGCTCGCCCCACTGCGGATCGGCGATGCCCACCACTGCTACTTCGCGTACCGCAGGGTGGCGGCTGATCAGGTCTTCCAGGTCCAGGGAGGAGATCCACTCGCCGCCGGTCTTGATCACGTCCTTGATCCGGTCGCGAATGTCGATCACGCCCATGCTGTCCAGGGTCGCCACGTCGCCGGTGTGCAACCAGCCCCCGACCCAGAGCTCTGCGCCTTTCTGCGGCTCGTTGAAATAGCCCTCGGTGAGCCACGGTGCTCGCAGCACCAGTTCGCCCTGGGTCTCGCCATCGGCAGGCAGGAAGTTGCCGTCGGTGTCGACGATCGCCGCCTCGACCAATGGCCCCGGCACACCGGCCTTGATCCGGTAGGTAGTGCGTTCGTCTTCGGTGCCGGCCATCAGCTCATCGTTGAGGTGCGCGCAAGATACCAATGGCCCGGTTTCCGACATGCCGTAAGCGGCGGTCAACTGAATGCCTTTGGCTTTGGCCGCTTCATACAGCGCACGGTTGAGCGCACTGCCGCCGATGACGATCTTCCAGCCGCCGAAATCGGTGTTCTGCGCCGCTTTGGCATTGAGCAGCATTTGCAGAATGGTCGGCACGCAGTGGGAAAAGGTCACCTTCTCCTTGCGCCACAACTCCACCAGATACTCGGGATCGTAACGGCCGGGGTAGACCTGCTTGAGCCCGAGCATGGTCGCTACATACGGCAAACCCCAGGCGTGCACATGGAACATCGGGGTGATCGGCATGTACACATCGTTGGTGCCCAGCAGGCGCACGCTGTCGATGGAACCCATGATGGTCGACACCCCCATGGTGTGCAGCACCAGTTGCCGGTGGGTGAAATACACACCTTTGGGGTTACCCGTGGTGCCGGTGGTGTAGAACGTGGTGGCAACCGAGTTTTCGTCGAAGTCTTCAAAGTCGTATTGCGTGCTGGCGGCAGCCAGCAATTGCTCGTATTCGCCAATCAGGTTCGGCAGTTCGGCGGTTTTTTCCGGCAGGTCGGTCAACAGCAGGGTTTTCTCCACGGTGGTCAGGTGCCCGGCAATCGCCTTGTACAACCCGACGAACTCGCTGTTGACCAACACGAAGCGGTCCTCGGCGTGGTTCATGGTGTAGAGAATCTGTTCCGGCGACAGGCGTACGTTGATGGTATGGATCACCGCACCGATCATCGGGATGGCAAACATGCATTCCAGATAGCGATGGCTGTCCCAGTCCATCACTGCCACGGTATCCCCGGCCTTCACGCCAGCGGCTGTCAGCACATTGGCCAGCCGCGCGACCCGCTCGATGAGGGTCGGATAGCTGTAGCGCAATTGATCGCGGTAGATGATCTCGCGGGTTTTTTCGTAACGGGCACCGGACATCAGCAGCCGTTTAATCAACAGCGGATACTGGTAAGCGCCCTCGGCTGGGGGGATAACGCGAGTCTGCAACATAAGAGTCCCTTTTCTGACTGCACGGTCTTGGTTTCTAAAGCTAAGCACTCTAGAGCCCTTGAACGCCAGCCAAATCAGCCGAAGGGATGATTTGCACAGACGTATAGATGCTAGCTTTACGCCAGCACTTACGGGGATTCGTTATCGATATCGGAGGGCGCAGCTGAAGGCGTAGGAGCTGCCGAAGGCTGCGATCTTTTGATCTTCAGCGATATCGAAATTACCCAGAATCAAAAGATCGCAGCCTGCGGCAGCTCCTACGAGGGACCGCGCAGTTCGGCAGAGTAGTGTTTGATCAATGCATCTCGGTGAACGCGAGTTTCACGCCGATGGCGATCAGCACTGCGCCCATGGTCCGGTCGAACCAGTGGCCCATGCGGGCGAAACCGGTGCGCACACGCTGTTGACTGAACAGCATCGCCACCAGGCAGAACCAGACTGCCGTCGCCGCTGCCAGATAAATCCCGTAACCGGCCTGTACCGCCAATGGTGTGTGCGGGTTGATCACCACGGTGAACAGCGACAGGAAAAACAGCGTGGCTTTCGGGTTCAAGCCATTGGTCACGAAGCCCGAGGTGAAAGCGCCCCGCGCGGTGCGTTCGCCAGCCTCCTGATGCAGGTCATCAGCCACCCGTTTGGCCGGTTGCGCGCGCAAGGCCTTGAAGCCGATGTACAGCAGATACGCGGCGGCGGCCCATTTCAAGGCGTTGAACAGCACGATCGACTGAGACACGATCAGCCCGATACCCAACAGCGAATAACCAACGTGCAGGAAAATCGCCGAGCCGACGCCCAGCGCCGTCCAGGTTCCGGCACGGCGCCCATGGGTCACGCTCTCACGCACCACCACGGCGAAGTCCGGGCCGGGGCTGGCGACGGCCAGCAGGTGAATCAGGGCAACGGTCAAGAACTCTGTCCAGTACATGGGGGCTCCTTTTGGGCAGGGCGATCAATAAAATTTTTCGAGGCAAACTTCACCCTCTTTGCCACCTTTCTGTGACATCTGCCAAACATGTGGCACCTGTCAAACCTGTGGCGAGGGGGCTTGCCCCCGTTCGGCTGCGTAGCAGTCGCGAACCGGATAATGCGGTATGCCTGACAAACACGGTCGCCTGGGTTAGGGCCGCTTCGCGACCCAACGGGGGCAAGCCCCCTCGCCACAGTAAGCCTCCTCACCACAGCAAGCTCCCTCGCCACAGGTTTGTGCCAGGCCAGACAATGAGTAACAGTTTATTTCATCTGGTAGGCTCGGCAGATTACGCCTTCAGTTCAATGCACAAAAGGTACAGTTGATGACGATCTCTCGCCGCGCCGTTTTCCTCGACCATCCGTCCCTGGACCTCGGCGATCTCGATCTCAACCCACTTCGCGAGTGCTTCAGCGAATTGCAGCTGTTCGCGCAGACCACGCCTGATCAGGTGATCGGACGCCTCAAAGGCGCCAGCGTCGCGATCAGCAACAAGATTGTGATCGACGCGGCGGCCATGGCGGCCAGCCCGGAATTGAGGCTGATCCTGATCACCGCCACCGGCACCAACAACGTCGACCTCGCCGCCGCTCGCGCCCACGGAATCACTGTTTGCAACTGCCAGGGTTACGGCACGCCGTCTGTGGCTCAGCACACGATCATGTTGTTACTGAATCTGGCGACGCGCCTGGCCGACTATCAAAGGGCGGTCGCCGAAGGTCGCTGGCAACAGGCGAAACAGTTCTGTCTGCTGGATTACCCGATCGTCGAACTGGAAGGCAAAACCCTCGGTCTGCTTGGCCATGGCGAACTGGGCAGTGCCGTGGCGCGGTTGGCCGAGGCGTTCGGCATGCGCGTGTTGCTGGGGCAGATTCCGGGGCGCCCTGCCCGGCCGGATCGTTTGCCGCTGAACGAACTACTACCGCAAATCGACGCCCTGACCCTGCACTGCCCACTCAACGAACACACTCGCCACTTCATCGGCGCCCGCGAACTGGCCTCGATGAAACCCGGGGCCTTCGTGGTCAACACCGCGCGCGGTGGTTTGATTGACGAGCAAGCATTGGCCGATGCCCTGCGCAACGGTCATCTGGGCGGCGCGGCCACCGACGTGTTGAGCGTCGAACCACCCACGGCGGGCAATCCGCTGCTGGCCCAGGATATTCCACGGCTGATCGTCACCCCGCACAACGCCTGGGGCAGTCGCGAGGCGCGGCAAAGAATCGTTGGCCAGTTGACCGAAAACGCCCAAGGCTACTTCAACGGTCAAGCGCTGCGGGTCGTCAGTTGATAAACTGCGGCACTTTTTTTCCAGGAGCAGAGTATGGATCCGCGCAGTGAAGTACTGCTTCGTCAGGCCGAGTTATTCCAGGGTTCGGTGTTGCTGGCCGGTTTGCCCGCCGATGATTTGCTGGGCCGCTTGCCCGATGCCCATGGTTGGTGCTGGCACGCCGGCGATCAAGCAGCGCTGGACGCCCGTTTCGCCGAGCGCAGCCATTTCGGCGTGAATGCGCCGGAGCGCGAGTTCGACAGCGCTGTGGTATTTCTGCCCAAGTCCAAAGACCTGACCGACTACATCCTCAACGCCCTCGCCTCTCGTTTGGCCGGCCGTGAATTGTACCTGGTGGGCGAAAAACGCAGCGGTATCGAAGGCGCGGCCAAGCAGCTGAACCCCTTCGGCAAACCCCGCAAGCTCGACAGCGCACGGCATTGCCAGCTCTGGCAGGTCACCGTGGCCAATGCACCAGAAGCCAAGTCACTGGAAAGCCTGGCCCAGGAATATGAACTGCCACTGGCCGAAGGCCCATTGAAAGTCATCAGCCTGCCGGGCGTGTTCAGCCACGGTCGACTGGATCGCGGCAGCGCCCTGTTGCTGGAACATCTGGACAAACTGCCCAGCGGCCACTTGCTGGACTTCGGTTGCGGCGCGGGTGTGTTGGGGGCGGCGGTCAAGCGGCGTTATCCGCACAACCAGGTCACCCTGCTCGATGTGGACGCGTTTGCTGCCGCCAGCAGTCGCCTGACCCTGGCCGCCAACGGCCTGGACGCGGAGGTGCTGACCGGTGACGGCATCGATGCCGCGCCCATGGGTTTGAGCGCGATTCTGAGCAACCCACCGTTCCATGTCGGCGTACACACCGATTACTTCGCCACCGAGAACTTGCTACGAAAAGCGGCTAAACATCTGAAAAACGGCGGCGAGCTTCGGCTGGTAGCCAACAGCTTCCTGAAGTATCAACCGCTGATCGAAGAACATTTGGGCGTGTGTGCAATAAAGGCTGAAGGACAAGGTTTCCGAATCTATCGGGCCAAGCGCGGCTGAAAACACTTTCGAAAAAAACGCTTGCCCCTGAGCGACAAAGATCCTTGTGGGAGCGTGGCTTGCCCGCAAAGAATGCACCGCAGTTTTTCAGGTATTGCGCATCATCGTTCTTCGCGGGCAAGCCACGCTCCTACAGGTTTTGCCGCTTAACGACCGACATTGGGGCTTGCCCAATCGGATTTGCCTAGGCAGAATCCGCTCCGTCCTAGGGGAGTAGTCTCCCACGAGCGCCATGCTCGTCCGGCATACGTCAACATACTTGGTCAAAAGACCATGGCGTATGCGACCCAAGCGTCCGCATCAGACGGATCGCTGGGTTTGACAAGACCTATGACACGAACACCTTACCCGGGGCGGGAAGGCTGTACGTGTCATAGCCGTGTCGACCCGCCCCTTAGGAAAACCCTGATGATGCTGGACTCTCTGCTCGTTCCCACCGCAATCGTTGCCTTGGCCGAAATCGGCGACAAGACGCAACTGCTCGCGCTCATTCTCGCTGCCCGCTTTCGCAAACCCTGGCCGATCATCGCCGGCATCGTCGCCGCGACCCTGGCCAACCATGCGGCAGCCGGCGCGGTAGGCGCCTGGTTCGGCAGTTTCTTCTCGAATGCGACGCTGCACTGGATCCTCGCCGCGAGCTTTACCGCTACCGCCCTGTGGACCCTGGTGCCGGACAAGATGGACGAAGACGAAGCCAGCACCGCCCGCAAATTCGGGCCGTTCCTGACCACGCTGATTGCGTTCTTCCTCGCGGAAATGGGCGACAAGACCCAAGTCGCAACCGTGATGCTCGCGGCGCAATACCCGGACCTCTGGCTGGTGATCATCGGCACAACCGCCGGGATGTTGATTGCTAACGTGCCGGTGGTACTGGCAGGTAACTTTGCGGCAGACAAACTGCCTTTGACCCTGATCCGTCGCCTGGCGGCGTCGGCGTTCCTGGTGTTGGCAATTGTTGCGGTGTACAAGGCGATGCAGAGCAGTGGGTGGGTTTGACGCGGTAGGTTGTTAGACCGCGTTATCGTTCATCGCGAGCAGGCTCGCTCCCACAGTTGATCCTGGGTGCACATTGGACCAATGTGGGAGCGAGCCTGCTCGCGATGGCGTCAGTAGCCTAAATACATGGCTCAGGATTACCTGGCCTTCTCATACAACGGCATCACCTTCGGAATCGCCGCCTGCAAGGCAGCAATCCGACTGGCCGACGCCGGGTGAGTGCTCAAGAACTCTGGCGGCGCGCCATTCGAGGCTTTGCTCATTTTGTTCCACAGGGTAATCGCCGCGTTCGGGTTGTACCCCGCACGGGCAGCCAATTCGAGGCCGATCAAGTCTGCCTCGTTTTCATTGCCGCGACTGTTGGGCAAGGTCATGCCATATTTCGCCACGGTGTCCGCCAGAGCCAGGCCGCCCTCGCCCAGGCCGAACAACGCACCAGCACCCTGCTTGGCCATTTCGATACCGTAAGCCTTGGACATCGCTTCACGACCGTGCTCGCGCAAGGCGTGAGCGATTTCATGGCCGATGATGGCGGCGATTTCGTCGTCGGTGAGTTGCAGGGTGTCGATCAGCCCGGAGTAGAAAATAATCTTGCCGCCAGGCCCGCAAGAGGCATTCAGCTCGTCGCTCTTGATCAGGTTCACTTCCCATTGCCACTGGGCCGAATCCGGACGGAACACCGGCGCCTGGGCAATCAGGCGATTGGAGATCGCCTGAACGCGCTTGGCATTGTTACTGGTTTTGTCCAGCACGCCCTTGCTGTTCGCCTCCCCGACGGTCTTTTGATAAGACTGGGCGTACATCTGGTTGACCTCAGAGGTCGATAACATGCTGAACATGTATTGCTTGCGCTCAACGCCCACGGCCCCACCGCTAGTGGTGTTGACCGACTGACAACCGGCGAGCAGCAGACCTGCGCTCAGTGCACACAAAACCAATGTCTTATTCATCAAGAAGCTCCCTGGAAACATGCCGCGTATCCTAGGTGGGGATTTGTATCGGCGCCAGATACAACGGACGTGTAGCACGTACATTTCAGACAAAGCCCTTATCACCGTAGGAAAAATTTCACATAACAGTGCCCGCCACGGCCGCTCACGGCCAGCAGTGATTCATTTACGACATCCAGCACTCCAAAACAGCCAATTCGTCATGCGTCGTTCATGACCTTCCAGCTTCCTGCCGATACAGCACCGCAGACGTCCTCTTGCGTGCGGAGCACCCATGAAATTCAAGTCGATCCAGTTTTCCGTTGCCGCCCTGGCCGGCGCCATTGTGCTCAGCGTCGTTGCAGCCCTGGTGCTGTATGCGCTGTTTTCCGGCGCCCGGACCCAAGACATGGTCCAGCAACGGACTCAGGCGCAGTTCGAACAAGTCATCGAACAACGCCTGACCTCGCTGGCGCAAACCCAGGTCAGCCAGATCCAGCGCGAACTCGAAGCACCGCTGCTGATTGCCGGCGGGCTGGTTCGCGTCAACGCGTTGATCGGTACCCCGGGCGCCGATGGCCAGCCACAGTTGAGCCTGAGCCGTGAGCAACTGATCAGCCTGATCAAGGAAAACGTGGCCCGCAACCCGAAAATTCTCGGCACCTACATCGGCTGGGAAAAAAACGCACTTGACCACAATGATGCGGCCTACGTCGACACCCCGGTGGTCGGCATCGACGCCAGCAACGGGCGCTTCCTGCCGTGGTGGTTCCGCAACGAAGACGGCAGCCTGGGCCTGGACAAACTGGTGGACGTCGACGACCAGAAAACCCTGTCCACCGGCGTGCGCGCCAGCGAGTACTACCTGTGCTCCAAGGAAACCAAAAAATCCTGCGTGATCGATCCGGCGCCCTACAAGGTCGGCGACAAGATCGTCATGCTCGCCTCCTTCATTGAACCGATCATGCTCAACGGCGTATTCCAGGGCATCGTCGGCGCCGACCTGTCGGTGAACTTCATCCAGGAAATGCTCCTGGGGGCGAATCAGAAACTGTACAGCGGCGCCGGTGAAATGGCCCTGATCGGCGGTAACGGCCGGATCGTCGCCTACACCAAAGACCCGAGCAAATTCGGCGAAAAGGTCAGCGACATTCTCGATAGCACGCAGATTGCCAACATGGCCAATCTCAAGCGCGGCGAAGTGACTTACACCGTCGACAAGGCCCAGGGCCGGATCGAGCTGTACCTGCCCTTCGGCATCGGCCAGACCGACGCCCGCTGGACCTTGATGCTGCAGCTGCCACTGAATGCGGTGATGGCGGACCTGCAAAAGCTTCAGGGTGATCTGGACGCACAGCGCAAATCCGACACCTTTGGCATGGCCATGGTCGGCCTGTTGATCGCGAGTATCGGTTTGCTGGTGATCTGGCTGGTGGGCCATGGCATTGCTCGCCCGCTCAAGCAAATGGTGGCGATGCTCGACGACATTGCCCAGGGCGAAGGCGACCTGACTCGTCGTCTGACCAGCGACCGCGCCGACGAATTGGGCTCGATCGCCAAAGGATTCAACACTTTCCTCGCCAAGTTGCAGGCGATGATCACGCAAGTGGTGACGTCGGTGCAGAGCGTCAGTGATTCCTCGGAACACACCGCCGACATCGCCATTCGCACCAACATCGGCGTGCATAAACAAATGGCCGAGATCGATCAGGTCGCGACTGCCGTGCATGAAATGACCGCCACCGCCCAGGATGTCGCGCGCAATGCGACCCAGGCCGCGCAAGCCGCCAGCCATGCGGATCAGGCAGCGGCGCAAGGCATGCAAATCGTCCGGGATACGTCGAATTCAATTGGCGTTTTGGCGGTGGAAATCGGCAAGGCCGTCGGCGTGGTGCAGACCCTGGCCAAGGACAGCGAAAACATCAACGCGATCCTGACGGCCATTCGCGGCATCGCCGAGCAGACCAACCTGCTGGCCTTGAACGCGGCCATCGAAGCCGCCCGGGCCGGTGAGCAGGGTCGTGGGTTTGCAGTGGTGGCCGATGAAGTGCGCAACCTGGCGCAGAAAACCCAGAAGGCCACTGAAGAAATCCAGACCATGATCCAGCATCTGCAGCAAGGCACCCGCGATGTGGTGCGGGTCATGGAAGACAGCCAGAACCGCACCGACGAAAGTGTGCAGCACGCGGCGAAAGCGGCCGAGGCGCTGGAGACCATTACCCAGGCGGTGTCGGTGATCAACGACATGAATACCCAGATCGCCAGCGCCGCCGAGGAACAGAGCGCGGTGGCGGACGACATCAACCGTAACGTGATCAACATCGGGCAAGTGGCCAATGAAGTGGCCGGCGGAGCGGATGAATCGAGCGCGGCCAGTGCGGATTTGACCAAGTTGGCGGAACAGCAGCGGCGGTTGATCAATCAGTTCAAGGTTTAACAATCGCCGGAAGGTCCTGCGGACCTTATCGCGAGCAGGCTTGCTCCCACAGGGGATATTTCTGTGAACACATTATTTGTGAACACTGCAAATCAAATGTGGGAGCGAGCCTGCTCGCGATGAGGCCAGCACAAACGCCCATTTAGCCCGGGGTCAAACACTCCGGCCCATTAAGCTTCGGATCATTCACCAGATTCGCCAGTACCCGCTCGCGCAACGCCGCGGGCTCACTGGCCAGCAACGCCTGCAAGGCATGCAACGGCGTTTCGGGGTTGAGCCAGGCTTGCTGCCCCGCCGCATCGAGAATCAACGGTCGACGCTGACTCGAAGCCGGCTGGGTGATCACCGCCGTACTCAACCACACCTGCTCCTGCACCGGATACGCCTCCCAGATCGCCGCGAAGAACAGCGCCGAACCCTCCCCCGGGGTCAGCCAATACGGACGTTTGCGGGTGGTGCCACGCCATTCATAGAAACCATTGGCCGGTAGCAGGCAACGACGCAAGCGCAAGGCTTCGCGAAACATCGGCTGTTCGGCAACGGTTTCGGCGCGGGCATGGGCCGGGGTGCGGGACAGGTCGGTCAGCCACGGCGGCGTCAGGCCCCAGCGAGCGCGGGCCAACTCACGTTGCCCGTCTGCGCCGGCACGCAGCATCAACACCGAATCGTTGGGGGAGATATTCCACTGGGCCTGCTGATCGGCGGGGAATCCGGGCAGGGCCGCGAAGGCGGGGTTCCAGCGAAACAGGGCATAACGTCCACACATGGGGCAATACGACTCTTGATCAAACGAACGTCAGCCTAACAGACCAGCGTGCCGGGAAAACTCTCCGGTTCATCGCCGGACAGCGGCAGCGCGGCATTGTACGCGGTGATCAGCTCCCGAGCGTATTCGGCCTGATCGTTATCGACCGATAAGCCCAGCAGGCCGAATATCGGCAATTCCCCGGTACCGCCGATCAAATCCCGGCCCACCAGATGCGCCTCGATACCCTCGCTGGCGAGCATGCTTTGAAGCAGTTCGCCTTCCATCAGGTTTTCCGGTTCGTAGATACGCTGCATAGACCCTCACTCGTTTTCACTGTGAACTTCGAGCAACCATTCATGACCGTCAGTCTGCAAAACAAAAGTAATGGGACGGCAACACACAGGACAATCTTCGATATAGGTCTGATCGCCGCCGGACAAGTCCAGAACAGCCTCGACCTCTTCACCGCAATACGGGCATTCATAGCGCTCGGTTTCCAGCATCGCGGTCTCCCAAGTGACTTGTGCGTATAATCGCCGGTCTATTTGCAGGGCTATTTTCGTCTGGCTAACTTTTCAGACCGTGCCCCGTTGGTTTTCGATCAAAACCTTTACTTACCCTAGCCGTTTCTAACAAGAGAGCATGATGGGCGAATTCGATGCCATCCGACCTTACGACGACAGCGAAGTCCCGGCAGTGCTGAACCGGCTGCTCGGCGACAAGGCGTTTCTAGATATCCTCATCCACTTCCGCTTCCCGCGCTATGCCGGTGCCTTCGGCTGGATGCTCAAACCTCTTATAGCGCATCGGCTGCGCCGTGAGTTCGCCGGCATCACGTCGGTGGCCACCTTGCAGGACAAAGTCGAGTTTTACGTCGACCACACCATCGAGCGCGCCACGGACGGGGTGACCTACACCGGCGTGGAGCAATTCAAATCCGGCAGCGCCTACCTGTTCATCGCCAACCACCGCGACATCGTGATGGACCCGGCCTTCGTCAACTACGCCGTGTACCACGCCGGCCTGCCGACCCCACGCATTGCCATCGGTGACAACCTGCTGCAAAAGCCTTTTGTCAGCGATTTGATGCGCCTGAACAAGAGCTTCATCGTGCACCGTTCGATCACTGGTCGCCGGGAAAAAATGGCGGCGTATCAGCTGTTGTCGGCGTACATCAACCACTCGATCCGTAACGACTGCGCCTCGATCTGGATCGCCCAGGCTGAAGGCCGGGCCAAGGACGGCGACGACCGTACCGAGTCGGCGATCCTCAAGATGTTCCACATGAGCCGCAAGGACGAGCCGTTCGGCGAAGTCATCCGCTCGCTGAACCTTACCCCGGTGTCGATCAGCTACGAATACGACCCGTGCGACCAGGCCAAGGCGCGCGAGCTGTACATCCGCGCCACCACCGGCAGCTACACCAAGGTGCCGGGCGAGGATGACGTGAGCATCGCCAAAGGTATCACCGGTTACAAAGGCCGGGTTCACGTGAACTTCGCCGCGCCGATCACCGAATTGTTCGAAGATACCAAGCAATTGGCGATCGAAATGGACAAGCAAATCCTCAGCGGTTATCGGTTGTTCCCGGTGCACTACCTGGCGTATGCGCAGTGGAAAGATGCTGACCCGCAACTACAGGTGCCGAAAGCGGCCAAGGTGTTTGCGGCAGACGAACTGGCCAAGGCTCAGGAAGAATGGCAGCGCCGGCTGGAGGCTTGCCCTGAGGAGCATCGTCCGTTTCTGGTGTTGCAATACGCGACGCCGGTGCGTAATCAGTATCGGGTCAAGGCCGGGTTGCCGCTTTAAGCGATTTTGGCTGGATACGACAACGGCGCCTTCGGGCGCCGTTTCTTTATGCAAGATCAAAAGATCGCAGCCTTCGGCAGCTCCTACATTGACCGAGTACATGCGCAATCCCCCGTAGGAGCTGCCGCAGGTTGCGATCTTTTGATTTTCAGACGCGAGTACTGATCCACGACACCAGCAACGCCATCCCGAGGCAGGCGAAGCCGAAGCGGTAGAAGAAACGGTTCATGCGCAGGGTCGCCCAATCCAGTGTTGGCTCTTCGCTGGGACGACTTTGGCGCTGCGCCTCGATACTGGCCAGGGCGCGCTGTTCGCGGCGACGGGTGGCGTGCAGCAACCAGCCGCCCGGAAAGGCGAACAGCAAGGCCAGCAAATTGATCAATTTGGCGGGATGAGCAGTAAGAAGCGAAATCAATTGCAGCGACATCACAAACCTCAGGCAAACCGGTGTAGCAGACGCCGGACCGACGACCACGGCGCGGATTCTACCGAAACTGCCCCAACCTGCCCCGGCTTTCCGACAAATAACGAAACCATTTAGCCGATTGCTGTCCTGTGTCATGGCACCGTCATTTGAATCCGCCAGTCTGTCGCCCCTCGAAACCGACACGGACTCCGTCATGCTCCACGCCGAAAACCAGGACCGCCTCTACCTCATTGCCCAAAGCGACGAACAACAAACCTTAGTCGGCAGCCTCGCCTTCAACGTTCAGGACCGGCATTGGCTGGTGTATTGCGCGTTGGGTGGGCATCAACATGCGGATTTGCCGGAGACGGATTTGCTGACGGGGGTGAGTGTTCTGGATTTTTATTCGCAGGCGGCTTGAGCGTCGCGCCCTGTAGGAGCGAGGCTTGCCCGCGAAGGCTTTCTCACATGCAACATTGATGTCGCCTGTCACGCCGCCATCGCGAGCAGGCTCGCTCCCACAATTGAAATCGTGTACATCTGCGAGAGATTGGTCGGCTGTCAGGGCGCCTTCGCGGGCAAGCCCGCTTCCACAATGAATCTGCGGACACAAAAAAACCCGGCGCCATCACTGACACCGGGTTCTTTAAACAAGCCGCGAATCGTTACTCAGCAAGCACCTGACCAATCGTCGGATCCTTGAACAAGCGGGTCAACGCATCACTCAACACATCACTGACCAGCTTGGTATTGGTTTCCTGATTCGGCGCCATGCCAAAACGCTGATCGAGCGACGCACCGTAGCGACCGCTGTAACGACGGTTGGCATTCTGCACATCCGAACGGAACGTCGCGCCAATCGTTGCTTCAGTCACATACAGGCCTTCCTTGGGCGACTGATACTTCAGCTCGGCCAGGGTCACGGTCAATTGCGGTGCATTCAGCGCATTGGCCGTCGGGGTAAAGCCCAGCAAGCGCACGGCCGCTTCAGCCTGAGCCTGCAACTTCGGCAGAATCTGCGCACCCTGCACGGTGATTGCACTGGTCTCCGGATACAGGCCACCACGCGTTCCCAAGGTTGGCGATGGACGACCATCCACCACACGCACCACCACCGGCTGACCACGGCCGACCGGCGCCAGCTGAGCCGTCAGCTTGGGTTCCGGGTTCAGTTGTTGCGGGCTGTGGGCGCAGCCGACGAGGGTCAAACTGGTCACAGTGATCAAACCGAACAACAGGCGTTGCAACATGCTCTTCTCTCCAGAATCAGGCACAAACAGGCCCACAGTATAGCGGTGCGCCACTGCGGCGAACTAGCTCCGCACAACGATTACTGAAATCTCTGACAAACCCGGCCCAGCGCGGTTCCTGTCACACATCTGTCACCGACCTTACACATGCACGTCATGGCTCACTGGCAACCTTCATAGCAGTCACCCCACAAGGTACTTTGCCATGCGTTTTCTCATCTCAATGTTCGCGCCACGTCCACTGCATCGCTGTTTTGCCCTGCTCGACCGCGATGGCCGCTGCCAGGCATTCAAACAGTGCAGCCTGCAGCCCATGGGCGATGGCTGGGTCGAAATCGAAGAAATCCGCCTCAACTGGCTGCACCATCCCCTGCCCGCCAGCGCCCGTGTCAGCCAGCGCCAGCCACGTGCGCGGGCACAACAACTGTTGACCACCTGACCGGACGCCTAATAAAAGTCATTAAACACGACCATTTCCCTGCGTTTCTTAGATACAATCTCCCCCCGATTATAAGGACGTCTCCTGATCGGGCCTCGCAGCATCGTTAATGCCTCGGCATTGACACCCCCGCACCGCCCACAGAGAGCCGCCCACACAGATCGAGTGAAGCTGGCGCGCTTGCTGTTCCTTAAGCAAAACACCACTTTTCGCGAATCTGCAGAGCTGTCATTACGCTCGGTTACTGAGCTGTTTGCCCGTTTTGCTTGTCATGTATCCCATGGCGGCAATCCATCCGGGCACGGTGCCCGGCTGGGACAGCCCTTTTTTGAGGTTCACGTCTTCAAAAGAGCGTGAAAAAAACGGGTTTTCACAACTTCACAAGAGTGTGGCGAGCAAATGAATAGTTTTGCGTCTGAACATGCACCATTAGCGTCTACAACAGCCCAACGACACAGGACCGAGTATTCCTCGAACACCGGAGCCTGAAGCCTGTCCGCTACGGATTTGGTTGCACAAACGGATGTCTCGACCATAAGTCGAATTGCCAGCCGCGTGCCGAAATGAGTTCATATGACTCTTGAAGCCAAGCCGCATGCATCCGTCGAAGTTGCAAAAAATTGCGAAGATTCGGACATGGCGATCCTGGCCATGGGTACCTGGGGCATCACTGACATCACCCCGGAACGCCTGGCAGCTATGCCGACAATTTGGTGCTGCAGATTTTGGAGACGCGTTAAATGGCGCATAACGAAGCAGTCGACGTAGTACTGGTTGGGGCCGGCATCATGAGTGCCACCCTTGCGGTACTGCTCAAAGAGCTCGACCCCGCGATCAAGCTGGAAGTCGTCGAGCTGATGGATTCCGGTGCTGCGGAGAGTTCCAATCCGTGGAACAACGCCGGTACCGGTCACGCCGGGCTGTGTGAGCTGAACTACACGCCGCAGGCCGCCGACGGCACCGTCGACATCAAGAAAGCCGTGCATATCAACACCCAGTTCGAGGTGTCGAAGCAGTTCTGGTCCTACCTGACCAAGAAAGGCACGTTCGGCTCGTGCAAGTCGTTCATCAGCCCGGTGCCGCACCTGAGCTTCGTGCAGGGCGACGACGGCGTCTCCTTCCTTAAGGAACGTTTCAAGACGCTGAGCAAACATCACGCCTTCTCGGACATGGAATACACCGAAGACAAGGCCAAAATGGCCGAGTGGATGCCGTTGATGATGCCGGGCCGCGCGCCTGACGAAGTCCTCGCCGCCACCCGCGTGATGAACGGCACCGACGTCAACTTCGGCGCCCTGACCAACCAATTGCTCAAGCACCTGACCAGCGCACCTGATGCCCAGGTCAAGTACTGCAAGCGTGTGACGGGTCTGAAGCGTAACAACGGTGGCTGGACTGTCAGCATCAAGGACGTCAATACCGGCAACAGCCGTGACGTCGACGCCAAATTCGTGTTCCTCGGCGCTGGCGGTGCGGCACTGCCTCTGTTGCAAGCTTCGGGCATCGAAGAAAGCAAAGGCTTCGGCGGCTTCCCGATCAGCGGCCAATGGCTGCGTTGCGACAACCCGGAAGTGGTCAAGCACCACCAGGCCAAGGTCTACAGCCAGGCTGCGGTAGGTTCACCACCGATGTCCGTGCCGCACCTGGACACCCGTGTGGTCGATGGCAAGAAGTCCCTGCTGTTCGGACCTTACGCCGGTTTCACCACCAAGTTCCTCAAGCACGGTTCGTTCATGGACCTGCCGATGTCAGTCCGCGCCGGCAACATCGGCCCGATGCTGGCCGTGGCCAAAAACAACATGGACCTGACCAAGTACCTGGTCAGCGAAGTGATGCAGTCGATGGAACAGCGCCTGGAATCCCTGCGTCGTTTCTACCCTGAAGCGAAAGCCGAAGACTGGCGCCTGGAAGTGGCTGGCCAACGGGTGCAGATCATCAAGAAAGATCCGAAGAAAGGCGGCGTTCTGCAGTTCGGTACCGAACTGGTCGCAGCCAAGGACGGTTCGCTTGCGGCCCTGCTCGGCGCCTCGCCAGGCGCTTCGGTGACTGTTTCGATCATGCTTGAGCTGATCGAAAAATGCTTCCCGAACAAAGCCTCCGGTGAATGGGCTGCCAAGCTGGCGGAAATCTTCCCGGCTCGGGAAAAAGTCCTGGAAACCGACGCTGCGCTGTATCGCAAGATCAATGCGCACAACAACGTCGCGCTGGAACTGGTTGAAGCCAGTAACGAGACCGAAAGCTACGCTTGATTCGGCCGCATAAAAAACGCCCCGTCCTCATTGAGGGCGGGGCGTTTTTTTGTGCCGCTGAAAAGATCGCAGCCTCGCTTCGCTCGACAGCTCCTACAGGTATGAGCGAACTATTTGTAGGAGCTGTCGAGCGAAGCGAGGCTGCGATCTTTTGATCCTGATCTTTTGATCTTAGCCGCGAGCTTTGTTGATCAACTCGATGTACTCGGCCGCGTTGCGTTGATCCTGAATCAGGGCAACGAAGTCATTGCCATGCTCATCCTTGCCATTCAGGTCATAGCCGGCTTCAACAAAGAACGTCAGAAAACGCTCGAAGTCATCGATGCGCAGGCCACGGTAAGCCTTGATCAGTTTGTGCAGCGACGGTGAAGTGGCGTCGACCGGCTCAAAATCGAGGAACAGCTTGATCTGTGCATCGCCGATCTCGTCACCAATCACTTGCTTCTTATCTTTACGCATTGCCGACTCCAGCTCGCAGACATTTCACGGGGCGGGCAGTTTACCCCTGCCCGGGCGTAAGGCTCAACGCGGACGAACGCTGCCAGTGTGCAGATCGGCCCAGATATGGCCGTTGGCGTAGCTGAGGAACTGGCAATACACCGTGTCATTGCGCAACAAATCGATCACCACCCGGTATTGGGCCATTGGGTAGAAGAGCGTCAGGGTTTTGCTTTTTTCGTCGTAGATCGGCTTCTTCAGGCTTTTGCTTTCGCCATCGAAGTTGACCAGCACCTGGCTGATGGTCGCGCCCTTGTTCAAGGATTTGCCCTTGAGGCGGATCAGTAATGGCGATGTGACCGGGATCGGCTGTTGGTTGGACTGGCGCTGGCTGCCAATCACCACCGAATAGTCGGTGACCTGCAGCAGTTGTTGCTGCTCGGGCTCGGCGTCGCGCAGGGTCAAGTCGTCCGGAGGCAAAAACTGCGAATGCATTGGCGACGGGGCTGCGGCCAGGGGCAGGCTGAGGGTCAGCAACAGGACGACGCAGCTGCGGATCAAAAGGCTCATGACAGGCTCCGGAGGCGGGGCCGAGCACTCTAGCACGATGATCAATCAGGCAAATAACCGATCCAGATCAAAACTCTGGAACACAAGGCCGGGCATACTGAAAGAGCTTTCAGCCCTATTTCGACGGTGCGCCGTCTACTGTGGAGTCCCCATGTCATTCTCCATGCCCCCATTATTCGCCGCCTGGCGTCAGACCTGGCGCGCAGGTTATAGCCTCAGACGTTTGCGCGGCGATATCAGCGCCGGGGTGACGGTCGGGATTATCGCCATCCCTCTGGCCATGGCCCTGGCGATTGCGGTGGGGGTAGCGCCCCAGCAAGGTCTGTATACAGTGCTGATCGCCGCGCCCCTGATCGCCCTGACGGGAGGCTCGCGCTTCAATGTCAGCGGGCCGACAGCCGCGTTCGTGGTGATACTGCTGCCGATTACCCAACAATATGGTCTGGGTGGCCTGCTGCTTTGCACCATGCTTGCCGGGGTAATCCTGATTGCCTTGGGGCTGATTCGGGCCGGACGGCTGATTCAGTACATCCCTTATCCGGTGACCCTGGGTTTTACCGCCGGGATCGGCATTGTCATCGCCACCCTCCAATTGAAGGATTTGCTGGGCCTGACCACCGCCGGGCATGCCGAACATTACATCGAGCAACTAGGTGCGCTGCTCCAGGCGTTACCCAGCGCCCGCCTGGGGGACGGGATCATCGGTGCTATGTGCCTGGGAGTCCTGATCGTCTGGCCGCGCTTTGTGCCGAGGATTCCGGGGCATCTGGTGGCGCTGGCCGTCGGCGCATTGCTGGGGGTGGCACTGGAAAGCGTCGGGTTACCGGTTGCGACGCTGGGGGAGCGCTTCAGCTATATCGTCGATGGCGTCAGCCATCCCGGCATACCGCCGTTTCTGCCGGGCTTCGACTGGCCGTGGAATCTGCCGGGGCCCAATGGTCAGCCGCTGCATTTGTCTTACGACCTGATTCACCAATTAATGGCGCCAGCGTTCGCCATCGCCATGCTCGGCGCCATCGAATCGTTGTTGTGCGCGGTGGTGGCCGATGGCATGACGGGTAGCAAACACGACCCCAACGCCGAACTTCTGGGTCAAGGCCTGGGCAATCTGGTCGCACCGTTGTTCGGGGGCATCACCGCCACTGCCGCGATTGCCCGTAGCGCCACCAACGTGCGCAGCGGGGCGTTTTCGCCATTGGCGGCAATTATCCACAGTGCTGTGGTGCTGCTGGCGATACTCGTCCTCGCCCCGCTGTTCAGCTATTTGCCCATGGCAGCGCTGGCGGCATTGCTGGTGATGGTGGCGTGGAACATGAGCGAAGCCCGGCACGTCATGCACACCTTGCGCATCGCACCGCGCAGCGATGTGCTGGTCTTGCTGACCTGCCTGAGCCTGACGGTGCTGTTCGACATGGTGCTGGCCGTCGCCGTCGGCCTGCTGCTGGCCGCCGGTTTGTTCATCAAACGCATGAGCGATCTCACGGACACCGCCGAGCTGCCTCGCGAGTTCCATCAATCCTTACAAGATATGCCGGAGCATGTTCGTTGCTATGCGATACGCGGGCCGCTGTTTTTCGGCGCTGCGGAAAAAGCCTTGGGCGTGCTACGTAAATTCAGCCCGGAGGTCAAAGTAGTGATCGTCGAGATGAGTGCCGTGCCCATGCTGGACATGACAGCACTGGCTGCCTTCGACAATATCCTCAGGGATTACCGCACCGATGGTATCGGCCTGATTCTGGTCGGGACCGCTCCACGGGTGCGCCTGAAACTCAGGCGCGCGGGCATCCATCGGGAACAGCGACAGTTGGCCTACGTGAATAATCTGGAACAGGCTCGACGCAAAAGCGAACATTGGCTCGCCGGGCTGAATTGAGCGCGCAATTCGAGCGAATTGCGCACGCATCCAGGCATGGAGGCCTTGCATTCAAGCCTCAACGTGCCTGGCGGCCAATCGCCCCCAGGCAGTCATCCTGTTTACATGCCTTTAACAGCAAAGATCCCGTTGGCGTTACGCCAGTAGCCTTTGTAGTCCATGCCGTAACCGAAGATGTAACGGTCGATGCACGGCAGGCCGACGAAATCGGCTTTCAGGTCCGGGCGAGCCTTGCGGTCGTGGTCCTTGTCGATCAGCACGGCAGTGTGCACGGCGCGGGCGCCAGCGTGTTTGCAGAAGTCGATGATCGCGCCCAGGGTGTGACCTTCATCGAGGATGTCGTCGATGATCAGTACGTCACGGTCGATGAACGAGACTTCCGGCTTGGCTTTCCAGAACAGGTCGCCGCCGCTGGTTTCGTTGCGATAACGGGTGGCGTGCAGGTAGGACGCTTCCAGCGGGAAGTTCAGATGCGTCAGCAGCTTGCCGGAGAAAATCAGCCCGCCGTTCATCACGCAGAACACCACCGGGTTGCGCTCAGCCAGCTGATCGTTGATTTGTGCACCGACACGGGCGATGGCCGCCTCGACTTCAGCTTCGGTGTACAGGCAGTCAGCCTCTCGCATGATTTGACGGATATGCTCGAGATCAGCGGACATGGCGCTCTCCAAGGGGGTTTGAGGGGCAGGGATGGTTCAGGAAAAGCGGGCAAAGGTACGCATCAAGCGAGGCCAGATCAAGCGTTTGTGGACTAACGTTCTGGATGTCTACAGGACAACACCCTCGGATAGATTAATCTAGGCCGGTTTTTTTGCCCGCCGCCGGAGCCTTTCCCATGCCCATCCTCGAGATCCGCCATCCGCTGATCCGTCATAAACTTGGCCTTATGCGCCGCGCCGACATCAGCACGAAGAATTTCCGTGAGCTCGCTCAGGAAGTCGGCGCCCTGCTGACCTATGAAGCCACCAAAGACTTGCCGCTGGAAAGCTACGACATCGAAGGCTGGTGCGGCACGGTGTCGGTCGAGAAAATCGCCGGCAAGAAAATTACCGTGGTACCGATCCTGCGTGCCGGCATCGGCATGCTCGAAGGCGTGCTGAGCCTGATCCCGGGCGCCAAAGTCAGCGCCGTGGGCGTGGCCCGCAACGAGGAAACCCTCGAAGCCCACACCTACCTTGAGAAACTGGTGCCGGAAATCGACGAGCGTCTGGCGATGATCATCGACCCGATGCTCGCCACTGGTGGCTCGATGGTCGCCACTATCGACCTGCTGAAAAAGGCCGGCTGCAAGGACATCCGCGCGATGGTCCTGGTGGCTGCCCCTGAAGGCATCGCCGCTGTAGGCAAAGCTCACCCGGACGTGATGATCTACACCGCCTCCATTGACGAAAAACTCAACGAACACGGTTACATCATCCCAGGCCTGGGCGATGCCGGTGACAAGATCTTCGGCACCAAGCAGAAGGACGCTTGAGCATGCAGCAAGCGTTCAACGATCCGCTCTGGCGCACGGTGCTGTCTGGCGCGCAGATGCTGTTCGTGGCCTTTGGCGCGCTGGTGTTGATGCCGTTGATCACCGGCCTCGACCCCAACGTGGCGCTGTTCACCGCAGGCCTGGGGACGATTCTGTTCCAGATCGTCACCGGGCGTCAGGTGCCGGTTTTCCTGGCGTCGAGCTTTGCCTTCATCACGCCGATCATTCTCGCCAAGGGCCAGTTTGGCCTGGCGGCGACCATGGGCGGTGTGATGGCGGCGGGTTTCGTCTACACCTTCCTCGGTCTTGCCGTGAAGATCAAAGGCACCGGGTTCATCGACCGCCTGTTGCCACCGGTGGTGATTGGCCCGGTGATCATCTCCATCGGCCTGGCCATGGCGCCGATCGCCGCCAACATGGCGATGGGCAAGGCCGGCGATGGCACTGAACTGATTCCTTACCAGACGGCGATGTTGATCTCGATGCCAGCGCTGCTGACCACCTTGATCGTCGCGGTGTTTGGCAAAGGTATTTTCCGCCTGGTGCCGATCATCTCCGGCGTATTGGTGGGTTTTGCCATGGCGTTCTATTTCGGCGTGGTTGATACCGCGAAGATTGCCGCTGCACCGTGGTTCGCGATTCCACAGTTTACGGCGCCGGAATTCAACTGGCAGGCGATTCTGTTCATCGTTCCGGTAGCCCTGGCCCCGGCCATTGAGCACATCGGCGGCGTGATTGCCGTGGGTAGCGTGACCGGTCGCGATTATTTGAAGAAGCCCGGCCTGCACCGCACGTTGCTCGGCGATGGCATTGCCACCACCGCGGCCGGTCTGTTCGGCGGCCCGCCCAACACCACCTATGCCGAAGTGACTGGCGCGGTGATGCTGACCAAAAACTACAACCCGAAAATCATGACCTGGGCCGCAATCTTTGCGATCAGCCTGGCGTTCATCGGCAAGTTCGGCGCCCTGCTGCAAAGCATCCCGGTGCCGGTGATGGGCGGGATTCTCTGCCTGTTGTTCGGTTCGATTGCTGCGGTGGGGATGAACACCATGATTCGCCACAAAATCGACCTGGGCGAAGCACGCAATCTGGTGATTGTCTCGGTGACGCTGGTGTTCGGGATTGGCGGCGTACTGGTCGGCACCGGTACCGGCCCGGACGATTTCGGCCTCAAAGGCATCGCGCTGTGCGCGGTGGTGGCGATTGCGCTGAACCTGTTGCTGCCGGGCCATGACAGCTGGAAGCACAAGAAGGTGGAAGAGCCGTTGTTGTAACAGGCGACTCAATCCCCTGTGGCGAGGGAGCTTGCTCCCGCTTGAGTGCGCAGCACTCACAAAACCTTCATCGGCTGTAAGGATTTTGGGGCCGCTTCGCGACCCAGCGGGAGCAAGCTCCCTCGCCACAACAAGCCCGCCTGTTTCAATGTTCTTACAACGCCAACGGCGCCCGCTCACACAATGCGTTCAACGCCTTGGCCCACTGCGGATCATCATTGAGGCACGGCACCAGCACCAACTCCTCCCCTCCCGCTTCGCGGAATTGCTCCTTCCCGCGATCACCGATCTCTTCCAGGGTTTCGATGCAATCGGCGACGAACGCCGGGCACATCACCAGGACTTTCTTCACACCACTTTTGGCCAACTCATCAAGGCGCGCTTCGGTGTAGGGTTCGATCCACTTGGCTCGCCCCAGACGCGACTGGAACGACACCGACCACTTGCCGTCCGGCAGGCCCAGGCGCCGGGCAAACTCGGAAGCGGTGCGCAGGCATTGCGCGCGGTAGCAGGTGGCTAATACTTCCGGCGAAGCCTTCTGACAGCAATTATCGCTTTTAAAGCAATGATGACCGGTGGGGTCGATCTTGGTCAGGTGCCGTTCCGGCAAACCATGGAAGCTCAGCAGCAGGTGATCGTAGTCCTGTTGCACATAAGGCTTGGCACTGGCCACCAACGCATCGAGGTATTCCGGCTGATCGTAGAACGGCTGGAGAATCGAGAACTGCACGTCGAGTTTCTTCTCCCGGACCACCCGCCTGGCCTCTTCGATCACCGTCGTCACCGTACTGTCGGCGAACTGCGGATAGAGCGGTGCCAGGGTGATTTTTTTGTGCCCCTGAGTCGCCAGACGAACCAGCATCGACTCAATGGATGGCTCGCCGTAGCGCATCGCCAGCTCTACCGGCCCGTGGGTCCACTGCGCGGTCATGGCCCGTTGCAGACGACGGCTGAGCACCACCAGTGGCGAGCCGTCCGCCCACCAGATCGACGCATAAGCGTGGGCCGATTGTTCCGGGCGCTTGATCAGAATCAACGACACCAGCAAACGCCGCACCGGCCATGGCAGGTCGATCACATACGGGTCCATCAGAAATTGATTGAGGTAGCTGCGCACATCCGCCACCGAGGTGGAAGCGGGTGAACCCAGGTTGACCAGAAGCAACGCGTGATCGGTCATGCAACGTCCTATTTCTCAAGGCGGCTGGACACATCGTCCAACGCCGCGCGCAAATCAGTGAACTGGAAAGTGAAGCCCGCTTCCAGCAAGCGAGCCGGCATGGCCTTCTGGCCACCCAGCAGCAACAATGACAACTCGCCCAGGCCCACCTTCAACACGAGGGTTGGCATCGGCATGAACGCCGGACGATGCAACACGCTACCCAACGTTTGGGCGAATTCGCGATTGCGCACCGGCTTGGGCGCGCAGGCATTATATGGACCGCTGGCCTCATTGCGGTGCAGAAGAAAATCAATCAGGGCGATTTGATCCTTGATATAAATCCACGACATCCACTGCCGACCACTGCCGAGAGGCCCGCCCAGCCCCAGTTTGAACGGCAACAACAGCCGCGACAAAAAGCCGCCCTCGGCGGACAGCACCAACCCGGTACGAATGAGGATCACGCGAATGCCCAAGGCTTCGGCGCGTTGCGCGGTTTCCTCCCAGGCGACGCACAACTGGCTGGCGAAATCATCGATGACCGGTGGCGATTCTTCAGTCAACTCCCGCTCTCCACCGTCGCCGTACCAACCGATCGCGGAGCCAGAAATCAAAACCTGCGGTTTCTGCTCGCGGCTTTCGAGCCAAGAAAGTAGCGTTTCGGTCAGGGTGATCCGGCTGCTCCACAACAACGCCTTGCGTTTATGCGTCCAGAGCCGATCGGCAATCGGTGCGCCCGCGAGGTTGATAATTGCATCCACCGGTTCTTGACCCAGGTCCTCAAGCCGTGCGATTCCACGTACCTGAGTGCCACAGACTTTGGCGACTTTTGCAGGCGTGCGACTCCACACCGTCAGGCGATGTCCCTGGCTCAACCAGTGTCGGCAGAGTTGACGTCCTATCAAACCAGTACCGCCGGTCAGCAATATGTGCATGACATCTTCCTCGCGTGGCGTTTTACCCGGATCACTAGTCTATTTTTATAAGCAGGGATCTTTGGTATTGGGCAGGCTCTGTGCTTAACAATAGGCCAAGCTGTCAGAACGAGGACGCTAAAAGTTATACCAAAAAACAATATTGTACAGGTTTGAACCACGGCGTAGTCTGTACAGAAAGGTAAACGAGGCCCCTATGACTGTACCTATCGCAATCATCGGCACCGGCATTGCCGGACTCTCAGCCGCCCAGGCCCTGACGGAGGCCGGGCATGTCGTTCAGCTTTTCGATAAAAGCCGCGGCAGTGGCGGACGCATGTCGAGCAAGCGCAGCGATGCGGGTGCTCTGGACATGGGCGCGCAATATTTCACTGCTCGCGATCGCCGCTTCGTCACCGAAGTCCAGCGCTGGCAAACCAACGGCTGGGTCGCCGTATGGACGCCGCAGCTCTATACCTTTCACGGCGGCCAGCTCAGACCTTCGCCGGATGAACAGACACGCTGGGTCGGCACGCCCCGCATGAGCGCGATCACGCGCGGCCTGCTCGGTGATCTGGAAGTGCATTTCGCTTGCCGCATAACTGAGGTCTATCGCGGTGAAGAACATTGGCATCTGCAAGACGCCGAGGGCTTCACTCACGGCCCGTTCAGCCATGTCGTCATCGCCACTCCAGCCCCTCAGGCAACCGCGCTGCTGGCGGCCGCACCGAAACTCGCCGGCGCCGCCGCCGGGGTAAAAATGGAACCCACCTGGGCCGTCGCCCTGGCGTTCGACATGCCACTGGAAACCGCCATCGAAGGTTGCTTCGTGCAGGACAGTCCGCTGGACTGGCTGGCGCGCAACCGCAGCAAACCGGGACGCGACACCACCCTCGACACGTGGGTGCTGCATGCCACCAGTGCCTGGAGCCGGCAGCATATCGACCTGCCCAAGGATGCCGTGATCGAGCAATTGCACGGTGCCTTTGCCGAATTGCTGAACGACGCCATGCCTGCTCCGACCTTCAGCCTCGCTCACCGCTGGCTGTACGCCCGGCCGGCCAGCAGCCATGAATGGGGCGCGTTGGCCGATGCCGATCTGGGCTTGTATGTGTGCGGTGACTGGTGCCTGTCTGGCCGTGTCGAAGGTGCCTGGCTCAGTGGCCAGGAAGCAGCCCGTCGGCTGCACGAACACCTGCAATGAATTGAATCGCTGCTGTCGACATGGACAGCAGCTTTGCAAAAAGCTTATACAAAAATTTTGACTTGTACACCTTTGAATCTATGATGAAGTCATGTTGTACAGATCCAATAATCTGTACAGGTCTGGATTCGAGGCGCCCCGATGCCCCCTACAGCCATGAAACCCAAAATCGCCATCAGCGCTTGCCTGATGGGGGCCGAGGTGCGTTACAACGGTGGGCACAAGGCATCGCCTCTGTGCAGCCGCATCCTCTCTGAGTATTTCGATTTCGTCCCGCTGTGCCCGGAAGTCGCCATTGGCCTGGGTATCCCTCGCGAACCGATCCGCCTGGTCGGCAACCCCGAGCACCCGGAGGCTGTCGGCACCGTCCACCCAGAGATCAACGTCACCCGACCTCTGGCCGAATACGGTCAAAAAATGGCGCTGGAGCTGGATGGCATCTGCGGCTATATCTTCATGCAGAAATCCCCTTCGTGCGGGCTGGAGCGGGTCAAGGTCTACCACGCCAACGGCGCGCCAGTGGACGGCGGTAGCCGTGGCATCTACGCCCAAGCCTTCTGTGCATTGCATCCTGATTTACCGGTGGAAGAAGACGGCCGCCTCAACGACCCGGTGCTGCGGGAAAACTTCCTCACCCGCGTGTTCGCCTACAGCGCCTGGCAGCAATTGCTGCAAACAGGCCTGACCCGGCGCGGCCTCATTGACTTTCACTCGCGCTACAAATACCTGCTGATGGCCCACAACCCGGTGCAATACAAAACCCTGGGCAACTTGCTGGGTAACATGGGGCAAACCGATCTGCAAGTGATCGGCCCGCGCTATTTCAGCGAGCTGATGGCGGCCCTGAAAAAGTGCGCCACACGCCGCACCCACACTAACGTGCTGCAGCACCTCAGCGGTTATCTCAAACAGGCCATCAGCCCTGAAGACAAACAGGAAATGCAGCACGTCATCGGCCAATACCGCCGGGGCATCGTGCCGCTGGTGGCGCCATTGATGCTGCTCAAACACTACTTTCGCCAATACCCGGATCCGTACATTGCGCAACAGGTTTACCTGCAACCGCACCCGGAAAACCTCAGCCTGCGAAACGCGATTTAATGAAAAATCCACCGGATACCAGCGCCAGCGAAGACCTCGGCACCGACTTCAAAAAGGCCCTGGACGCTGGTTGGCTGCCCATTCGTGAAGTGGCCCGACAGACTGGGGTCAATGCCGTCACCTTACGCGCCTGGGAACGGCGCTATGGGTTGATCGTGCCTCAGCGTACGCCCAAGGGGCATCGGTTGTTCCGTGCCGAACACGTTCAACGGATCCTGACGATCCTTACCTGGCTCAATCGCGGCGTGGCTGTCAGCCAGGTCAAACAACTGCTCGACACGCCTCAGGGGCTTGCCGACTCCGTCGGGAACGATTGGCTGGTGCTGCGCCAGACGCTGCTGCAAGCGGTCACTCAGCTGGCCGAACGCACCCTCGATGACACGGTGAATCAGGCGATGGCGCTGTATCCGCCACGCACCTTGTGTGAAAAATTGTTGATGCCGTTGCTGGCGGATCTGGAGCAGCGCTGGCAAGGCCAGTTCGGCGCGCAAATGGAGCGGGTGTTTGTTTATTCCTGGTTGCGCAGCAAATTCGGCGCGAGGATCTACCATAACAACCGTCAGTTGCGCACCGCGCCACTGTTGCTGATCAATTACTCGGACCTGCCGCTGGAGCCTTATCTGTGGCTCACCGCCTGGCTGATCAGCAGCGTCGATTGTCCGGTGGAAGTCTTCGACTGGCCGCTCCCCGCTGGCGAACTTGCGCTGGCGGTTGATCACCTGCAAGCCCGCGGCGTACTGCTGTATTCCAGCAAAGCCATGAATCTTTCGCAGCTGACGAAACTTTTGAATGGCGTCAGTTGCCCAAAAATGATTGCCGGACCAACGGTGTGTATCCACCACACCGAGTTATCCGCAAAAACCACTGCCATTGCTGATTTGTCCCTGGCCGAAGACCCGTTGTCGGCCCATCAGGGCCTGATTCAGCGCGGGCTCATTTAATGACGCTTTTTTAATGGATCGTGCGGATACCACCATGCAATTGATCTGGCTGCGCAGCGACTTGCGTCTACACGACAACACCGCCCTCTCGGCCGCTGCAGCCCGCGGCCCGAGTGTGGCGGTGTATTTGCTGAGTCCACAGCAATGGCTGGCGCATGACGACGCGCCGTGCAAAGTGGATTTCTGGCTGCGCAACCTGAGCGAATTACGCCATGCGCTGGGCGCCCTGAACATCCCGCTGCTGATTCGCAAGGCGTCCCGCTGGGATGAGGCACCGAAGGTCCTGCTCGAGTTGTGCCAGCAATTGAAGATCGACGCAGTGCACGTCAACGAGGAGTACGGCATTCATGAAACCCGTCGTGATGCCGCGGTGGCCCAAATCCTGAAAGCCCAAGGCATCGACTTTTACCGCTACCTTGATCAACTGCTGTTCAAGCCTGGCACAGTGCTGACCAGAACCGGCACCTATTTCCAGGTCTTCAGCCAGTTCCGCAAGGTCTGCTACGAACGCTTGCATGCATCATTGCCGAGATTGGTTACCGCCCCCGCCATCCAGGCGCCGCTGGGTATCGCCAGCGACGAACCGCCCTCTTGTGTCGAGGGTTTCGACACGCCCAGCGACAGTTTGCGTGCTCTCTGGCCGGCCGGCGAAACCGAGGCCCGACGCCGTCTCGAGACCTTTGTCGACGCACAGATCGACTATTACCACAGCGAGCGTGATTTCCCGGCAAAACCCGGCACCAGCCAGCTCTCGGCCTATCTCACCGCCGGGGTCATCTCCCCTCGCCAGTGTCTGCACGCCGCGTTGCAAAGCAATCAGGGGGAATTCGAAAGCGGTAAGGTCGGTGCCATCACCTGGATCAACGAGTTGCTGTGGCGCGAATTCTACAAACACATTCTGGTGGGCTACCCACGGGTTTCCCGGCACCGCGCCTTTCGCCCGGAAACCGAAGCCCTGGCCTGGCGTGATGCCCCGGAAGACCTCCAGGCCTGGCAGCAAGGCCGTACCGGCCTGCCGATCATTGATGCCGCCATGCGCCAATTGCTGGAAACCGGCTGGATGCACAACCGTCTGCGCATGATCGTGGCAATGTTCCTGACCAAAAACCTGCTGATCGACTGGCGTGAAGGCGAGCGTTTCTTCATGCGGCATCTGATTGACGGCGATCTGGCGGCGAACAACGGTGGCTGGCAGTGGAGTTCGTCCACTGGCACCGATTCGGCACCCTACTTCCGCATTTTCAACCCCCTGAGCCAGTCGGAAAAATTCGACGCCGAAGGGGTTTTCATCAAACATTGGTTGCCGCAGATCAACGAAATGAATAAAAAAGACCTGCACAATCGCGCGAGACTCGACGGATTATTCGGTATGACGGATTATCCATCGCCGATTGTCAACCTGAGCACTTCCCGCGAACGGGCCTTGGCCGCGTTCAAAAACCTGCCGTCGCGACAGGGTTTATCGCCACCGGAATCGCTTTGATAGCGCAGTTTTACGTATGAACATGGAATTGAATCAGGAAGACAAAGGGGATTGAGATGAGTCGTACACCTCCAAGGCGATACTGGTTGACCGGCGCCAGCAACGGTATTGGGACCGCGCTGGCCGAAGAAATACTGAAAACCGGTGCCCACCTGGCTGTCAGCTCCCGCTCATTGGCGCCATTAAAAGCCCTGTCTCAGCGCTATCCCGGCCAAGTGTTGGTGGTTGCCGGTGATTTGACCAACAGCCAACGGGTGCGCGAAATCGGCGAGCAGATTGCCAAGGAATGGGGCTCTCTGGATACCATGATCCTCAACGCGGGCACCTGCGAATACGTCGACGTCAATCAGTTCGACTCGTCAATCATCGAGCACATCGTGCGCACCAACCTGCTTGCCAGCAGCTATTGCATCGAAGCCGCCCGCCCCCTGCTGCGAGCGGGCACTGCGCCGCATCTGGTGGCCCTGGCCAGCTCGGTGACCTACCTGCCCCTGCCACGGGCCGAAGCCTATGGCGATTCAAAGCCCGGATTGCGTCACCTTTTCGAGTCCTTGCGCATCGACGTGGCACCGGAAAACATCGAAATGACCATAGTCCGCCCGGGACTTATCGATACCCCCCTGAGCAACGAGGTTTCACAACACCTCGATTGGTCGGCGGACAAAGCTGCGCGGTACCTCTTCGACCTGCTCAAGCATCGACCACTTGAGCTCCCTTTACCGGAACTGCTCATGCCTGTCCTTTGGCCTCTGCCGCAAAAGCCCGGCCAGACGGGACTGGAAATCGGCAAGCGCATGGAGCGAAACAATCCGCCAACCGAAGATCTGCCATGAAGTCTGAGCGTCTGTCAGACCTTTCACACAGCGTAGGCCCACTGGCTTACACTGCGCGCCATGAAAACTATTCCCCATACGCAAATCGCCGAACCGGCGGTCACCTGCTCGACCTGCGCGGCCTGCTGCTGTCAGCTTGAAGTCATGTTGATCACCGACACCGGCGTGCCCGAGCGTTTTATCGATACCGACGATTGGGGCGGGGAAGTCATGCTGCGACTGGATGACGGCTGGTGCGCCGCGCTGGATCGCGACAGCATGATGTGCACCATCTACGAAAAACGTCCGCTGATTTGCCGGGAGTTCGAAATGGGCGCACCGGAATGCATCACCGAACGCCAGGGGATTGCGACGGCGTATCGGTGAAAGGGGCGATTTTAGAGATAGGTCAGCAGGTCTGATGTCTTCGCGGGCAAGCCTCGCTCCTACAGGGTAAGGTTGTCTCTGTAGGAGCGAGGCTTGCCCGCGAAGCTTTTGACGTTACAACGGCATCGTGTAATGCAGCGAGTAACTCTCTACGCCATCGTTCGGACTACTGATCCCGCCATTGGAATAGTGCGTGGCGCGAATCCCGACTTCATGTCCGCCGGTAAAGCGCAGACCAAACCCAAAACGATCTTCGAACTGAAAGGCACTACCCAGTTTGTTGTCTTCGACTTCAGTGTTGGCAAACACCGCGATACCGATACCCGCTTCAACGTAGGGTTTGATGGTTTGACCGGCAAACTCGTACACCAGCACCGGCGAGAATGACACACTGTGATTGCTCGACGTTTCATCGCCCTCCCAATAGGTGTAAGCGCCGCTCCAGTAGCCGGTCAAGCGACCGATATCACTCTGCAACCAGCTCTTGTCCCAGTCGAATTGCATGCCCAGTCGGTAGGTCATGGTCGAATCGCTGGTCTGGCCGACCCCGAATTCCACCCCCGCTGCCTGCGCGGTAAAACTGTGCCCCATCAATGCGGTCGCAATCGCGGCCAAGCAGAATAGTCGCTTCATTAGAAACATCCTTTTCCGAACAATTTCGTATGGTTTTTATGCTGCCCAACAGACAAAGCTATAGAAGTTGAAGCTTGATCAGAAGTTCAGCTCAATTATTCGTGTCATCTCTTTTTTTATCTACAAGTCGAAGCTTTGCACAACACCCGTCGAATGCCACAAAACCGGCAAGATATTTCTGAAATGTTCCGGATCCGCACTCGTCCAGAACCGGGCAGCGCGAGCAGGCCCCTCGGCCAGCAACTCACGCTCTGCCAACAATCGTTGAAGCTGCCGGGCCACAGCGGCACCGGTATCGATCAGGCTGATGTTCTGGGGGAGCAACTGCTTAAGCAGAGGCTTTAGGAAAGGATAATGCGTGCAGCCAAGAATGATTGTGTCTGCACCTTCAGCTAGCAGCGGATCGACATACCCTTGCAGCAACTGACGCAATGCCTCGCTGTGCAAATCGCCATTTTCAATCAGCTCCACCAGCCCTGGGCATGGCTGGGTGATGACTCGCACATCGGCGGCGAAACGGTCGAGCAAGGCGGCGAACTTCGCACTCTGTAAAGTGCCGGTGGTGGCGAGTACGCCAACGACACCGCTGCGCGTCGCCGCAGCCGCCGGTTTGACCGCAGGCTCCATGCCGACGATGGGCCACTCGGGGAAATCGCAACGCAAGTCCGCAACACCCGCGACGGTCGCGGTATTGCAAGCGAGCACCAGCGCCTTGGCGCCCTGCTGCTGAAAGAACTGCGCCATGACACTGCAACGCTGACGGATGAATGCCGGGGATTTCTCACCGTAGGGAATATTCCCGCAATCGCCGAGGTACAACAGAGATTCATTGGGCAGCAACTGCTGGATCTCGGCCAGCACGGAGAGGCCACCGACGCCGGAATCGAATACAGCAATCGGCGCTTCACGCATGGCTTGACCCGCAGACGCTACAGCCCGGATCACGCTTGACCCGCAATTCACGGAAGCGCGTGCCCAAGGCATCGATCAATAACAGGCGTCCCACCATCGGTTCGCCGAACCCCACCAGCAATTTCAACGCTTCGAGGGCTTGCAGGCTACCGACCAGGCCCACCAGCGGACCGAGTACGCCGGCCTCGCTGCAAGTCAACTCGGCTTCGCTGCCGTGCCCGTATAAACAGTGGTAGCACGGGCTTTCCGGACGACGGGAGTCGAAGACCGACAATTGCCCTTCCAGCCGAATCGCCGCGCCGCTGACCAGCGGTTTGCGCGTCGCCACACACGCGGCGTTGACCGCTTCGCGGGTGGAAAAATTATCGGAACAGTCCAGCACCAGATCCACCGCCGCAACGGCCGCCGCCAGGGAATCTTCATCGAGTGCGGTGCGATGGGCGATCAGTTGAATCTGGGGATTGATCGCAGTCAGGCGACGGATCGCCGAATCGACCTTGCTCAAGCCGACGCTGTCGGTGTCATGAACGATCTGACGTTGCAGATTGGTCAGGTCAACCGTGTCGAAGTCCGCCAGATGCAACTCACCGACACCGGCCGCCGCCAGGTACAGCGCCACCGGTGAGCCGAGACCGCCGAGGCCGACAATCAGCACACGGCTTTCCTTGAGCCGTAACTGGCCGTCGATGTCGACGTGTTGCAGCAGAATCTGCCGGCTATAGCGCAGTAATTCCTGATCATTCAGCACGGCAAGCGCCCCAGACTGATGCGTTCGTGACCGCCCAGATCGGTGCGGCTGTGGACCTCTTCAAAGCCGCGGGTCAGCAGCAAATCGCGCACGGCCTCGGCTTGATCGTAACCATGTTCGAGCATCAACCAGCCACCCGCCTCAAGATGATCCGGTGCCTGATCGACGATCAGACGCAAATCGTCGAGCCCATCGACGCCGGCCACCAGGGCACTGGCCGGTTCGAAGCGCACGTCACCCTGCGCCAGATGCGGATCGGTCGAAGCAATGTAGGGCGGATTGCTGATGATCAATTGAAAGCGCTGGCCTTCCAAAGCACTGAACCAATGACTACTCAGCACCGTGGCGTTGTTCAGGTGCAGCCGCTGGCGATTGCGCTCAGCCAGGGCCACGGCTTCCAGCACGCGATCCACGGCGGTGACTTTCCATGCAGGACGCTCGCTGGCCAGCGCCAGGGCAATGGCGCCGCTGCCGGTGCCCAGATCAAGAACCCTGGCCGGGGTCGCCGGCAACAGCTCCAACGCGGTTTCTACCAGCAGTTCGGTGTCGGGACGCGGAATCAGCGTGTGGGGCGCGACTTCCAGGTCAAGTTTCCAGAAGCCCTGCTGCCCCAGAATGTAAGCCACCGGCTCACCACTACGGCGGCGTTGCAGGTACTCGGCAAATTTCAGTGCCGCTTCGCTCGGGACTATCCGCTCAGGCCAGGTGTGCAGAAAGCTGCGGGATTTACCCAAGGCAGCCGCCAGCAGCAATTCGGCATCCAGACGCGCGGTGGGCGAGTCGGGCAAATCAGCGGCGCGCAGCAAACTGGCAATGATCGTCATTTACTCACCTATCGCTGCCAATTGGTCGGCCTGATATTCGGCCAGCAACGGTTCAATGACCGCATCCACGCCACCGGCGAGAATTTCGTCGAGCGAATACAGCGTCAGGTTGACCCGATGGTCGGTGACCCGGCCCTGGGCAAAGTTATAGGTGCGAATACGCTCGGAACGGTCACCGGAACCTACCAGTAATTTACGCTCGCTCGCGATAGCGTTCGCGGCGGCGCTGGTCTGCTGGTCGTTGAGCTTGGCCGACAGCCAGGACATCGCCCGGGCGCGGTTCTTGTGCTGGGAACGCTCTTCCTGGCATTCGACGACAATACCGGACGGCAAGTGCGTGATACGGATTGCCGAATCGGTCTTGTTGACGTGCTGACCACCGGCACCGGAGGAGCGATAGGTGTCGACCCGCAGATCCGCCGGATTGATCTCGATCGCTTCCTGCTCGTCCGGCTCGGGCAACACGGCCACGGTGCAGGCCGAGGTGTGGATGCGGCCTTGGGATTCAGTGGCCGGGACCCGCTGTACGCGGTGCGCGCCGGATTCGAATTTCAGCTTGCCGTAGACATTCTCGCCTTCGACCCGAGCAATGACTTCTTTATAGCCGCCGTGTTCGCCTTCGTTCTCCGAGAGAATCTCTACCCGCCAACCACGTCGCTCGGCATAACGCGAATACATGCGGAACAGGTCGCCGGAGAAAATCGCCGCTTCGTCACCGCCGGTGCCGGCACGGATTTCGAGGAATACGTTGCGTCCGTCGTTCGGATCCTTGGGCAGCAGCATGCGTTGCAGTTGGGCTTCGATTTCGATCAGTTGCTCTTTGGCTTCGCGGACTTCTTCCACGGCCATTTCACGCATGTCCGGATCGCTGTCCTTGAGCAGCGCCTGAGCTCCTTCGAGGTCACCCTGCACTTTAAGCAGCTGTTTATAGGTGCCAACGATCGGCTCGACTTCCGCGTATTCCTTGGAATAGGTACGGAACTTGTTTTGATCGGAAATGACCTCGCCGTCGCCAAGCAGGGCGGTCAATTCCTCGAAACGGTCCTGGAGGATGTCCAGCTTATTGAGCAGTGACGCTTTCATTGCGGTTTCTTATCCGAAAAGCTATCCGATGAGCCCTCACCGAGGGCAAAGAGTTCCTGGGCCATGGCCAGCGCATCGAGGCGGCCTTCGGCAGAGAGCTTTTTCAACTGCACGCTCGGTGCGTGCAATAGTTTGTTGGTCAGGCCGCGGGCCAGTTGCACCAGCACGTCTTCGGCGCTGCTGCCATTGGCGAGCATGCGCTGAGCTTTAAGCAATTCTTCGTCACGCATGCGCTCGCTTTGTTGACGATAGGCCTTGAGCACATCCACCGCCGCCAGTTCGCGCAGGCGAACCATGAAATCTTCGGCACCGACCGACACCATCTCTTCGGCGGCCTGGGCAGCGCCCTGACGGCTCTTGAGGTTTTCGGCGACCACTTCGTGGAGATCGTCGACGCTATATAGGTAAACGTCGTCCAACTCGCCGACTTCCGGCTCGATATCCCGAGGAACGGCGATATCCACCATGAAAATCGGCTTGTGCTTGCGCAATTTCAAGGCACTTTCCACCGCGCCTTTACCGAGAATCGGCAACTGGCTGGCGGTGGAACTGATGACGATGTCGCTGCGCACCAGTTCTGCCGGGATGTCCGAGAGCAGCACTGCGTGGGCGCCGAACTGCTCGGCCAGGATGCTCGCGCGCTCCAGGGTGCGGTTGGCAACCACGATTCGCTTCACTCCCAGCTCATGCAGATGGCGGGCGACCAGGGTGATGGTCTCACCGGCGCCAATCAACAAAGCCTGGCTGCGTTGCAAATCACTGAAAATCTGTTTCGCCAGGCTGACCGCGGCAAACGCTACGGACACCGGGTTTTCGCCGATGGCGGTGTCGGTCCGCACCTGTTTGGCCGCATTGAATGTGGCCTGGAACAGCCGCCCAAGCAGCGGACCGATGGTGCCAGCCTCGCGAGCGACAGCGTAGGCCGATTTCATCTGACCGAGAATCTGCGGTTCGCCCAACACCAGCGAGTCGAGCCCGGAGGCAACCCGCATCATGTGACGAACTGCCGCATCATCTTCATGCACATAAGCGCTCGCGCGCAGCTCATCGAGGCTCAAATGATGATAATCGGCCAGCCAGCGCAATATGATGTCAGCCGAAAGGTGATCCTGTTCTATATACAGTTCACTGCGATTGCAGGTGGAGAGGATCGCAGCTTCGCGGCTGTCGGTGAGTCGGCAGAGCTGCTGCAAGGCCTCAACCAGCTGCTCAGGGGTAAAGGCCACGCGCTCGCGGACGTCTACTGAAGCAGTCTTGTGGTTAATACCGAGTGCAAGGAAGGCCATTCAAGGTCGCTGATGGTGACGTGAAGCCGACAATTGTCCTACTTCGACAGAGCCAGAACAACCACTCGATATCCATCGCGCCCGCAAGAGCTGCCGAAGGCTGAGATCCGTTCTCGTTTACAAGGGCACCGGGCCTGCGGGAATTGCCCGCGCGGGTAAATTGGCCGGGCGGTTATGTTTGGCTCAAGGCTTGTGTCATGATGATCCGACCGCAGGTTAGTCGTCCTTTTCCTATATGAATAGATCTTCCGCGTTGCTCCTCGCTTTAGTCTTCCTCAGCGGCTGCCAGGCCTTGGCGCCCGTTTCATCGGACGGTACGCCGCCGGTCGAAGACAGCACTCCAGCCCCTGAAAAGCCCAAGGTTTACAGCTCGTTCAGCGAAGAAACCATCTTCAGCCTGTTGAGCGCCGAACTGGCTGGCCAGCGCAATCGTTACGACATTGCCCTGGACAACTACGTGACCCAGGCCATCAATACCCAGGATCCGGGCATCTCCGAGCGGGCATTTCGCATTGCCGAGTATCTGGGTGCCGATCAGGCTGCCCTCGACACCGCACTGGTCTGGGCCAAAAACGCCCCGGACGATCTCGAGGCGCAACGGGCGGCTGCCGTGCAACTCGCCCGCGCCGGGCGTTACGACGACTCCATGGTCTATATGGAGAAAGTCCTGCAAGGCAAAGGCGACACGCATTTCGATTTTCTCGCCCTGTCCGCAGCCGATACCGACCAGGAAACTCGCAACGGTCTGATGAAAGGTTTTGACCGCTTGCTGCAGCGCCATCCGCACAACAACCAGCTGATTTTTGGCAAGGCCTTGTTGCTGCAACAGGACGGCGATGCCAAGGGCGCCCTGACCCTGCTCGAAGACAATCCGCCGGACGCAGGCGAAATAGCACCGATCCTGCTGCGCGCGCGCCTGCTGCAAGGGCTCAACCGTGGCGATGAAGCCTTGCCGCTGCTGCAAAAAAGCATCAAGAAGTACCCGGACGACAAACGCCTGCGCCTGACTTACGCGCGCATGCTGGTTGAACAGGACCGCATGGACGACGCCAAGGTCGAGTTCTCGAGCCTGGTGCAGCAATACCCCGAAGACGACGAATTGCGTTACTCCCTGGCACTGGTCTGCCTGGAAGCCAAAGCCTGGGACGAAGCCAAAGGCTACCTGGAAGATTTGATCGCCCGGGAAAGTCACGTCGACTCTGCTCACTTGAACCTGGGGCGCATTGCGGAAGAGCGTAACGATCCGCAGGGCGCATTGATTGAATACGCCCAGGTCGGGCCGGGCAACGATTACCTGCCGGCGCAATTGCGTCTTGCCGATATTCTGATGAACAACGGCAAGACCGCCGAAGCTCAAAGCCGTCTGGCAGCGGAGCGCGGCGAGCAACCTGATTACGCGATCCAGTTGTATCTGATCGAAGCCGAAACCTTGTCCGCCAACAAACAGGGCGACAAGGCCTGGAAAGTCTTGCAGCAAGCCCTGCAGCAATACCCGGACGATCTGAATCTGCTGTATACCCGGGCCATGCTGGCAGAAAAACGCAATGACCTGGCGCAGATGGAAAAAGATCTGCGACTGATCATCAAGCGCGATCCGAACAACGCGATGGCGTTGAACGCCCTCGGCTACACCCTGTCCGACCGCACCACACGCTATGCCGAAGCCAAGGCCTTGATCGAACAGGCGCACCAGATCACCCCTGAAGACCCGGCCGTCCTGGACAGCCTCGGATGGGTCAATTTCCGCCTGGGCAACCTCGATGAAGCCGAACGCTATTTGCGCCAGGCGCTGGAGCGCTTCCCCGATCAGGAAGTTGCCGCGCACCTGGGCGAAGTCCTGTGGGCCAACGGCAAACAACGCGAAGCCAAGCAAATCTGGAGTAAGTTCCTCAAGGAACAACCCGACAGCCCTACCCTGCGTGGCACCATCAAACGCCTGACCGGATCAGAGACTCTTTAAAATTATGTTTTTGCGCCACCTCATTATCTTCAGCTTCATCGCCCTGCTCGCCGGTTGCGCGGGCTTCGTTGCCCGCGAATCGGTCCAGGGTCAAGGCAACAAGGCCCAATGGCGCGAGCACAAACAGCAACTGACCGGCCTTGATGGATGGCAGATCAACGGCAAAATCGGCATCCGCGCGCCAAAAGATTCGGGCAGCGGCACGTTGTTCTGGCTGCAACGCCAGGATTACTACGACATCCGCCTTTCCGGTCCTCTGGGTCGGGGCGCGGCCCGTTTGACCGGTCGTCCGGGCAAAGTCTCGCTGGAAGTGGCCAATCAGGGCCGCTATGACGCGCCGACCCCGGAAGCTCTGGTTGAAGAACAACTGGGCTGGAAATTGCCGGTATCCCATCTGGCATGGTGGGTTCGCGGGCTCCCGGCCCCGGACAGCAAAAGTCGCCTGACCCTCGACGTCGACAGCCGTCTGGCCAATCTCGAACAGGATGGCTGGCAGGTCGAGTACCTCAGTTATGCCGAGCAAAACGGCTACTGGCTGCCCGAGCGGATCAAACTGCATGGCACCGACCTTGATGTCACGCTGGTGATCAAGGAATGGCAACCACGCAAACTGGGGCAGTGAACATGACTGCGCCACGCCTGACATTGCCCTCGCCCGCCAAGCTCAACTTGATGCTGCACATCCTCGGTCGTCGCGAAGACGGTTACCACGAGTTGCAGACGATTTTTCAGTTCCTCGATTACGGCGATGAAATCACCTTCGCCGTTCGCGACGATGGCGTGATTCGGTTGCACACCGAATTCGCCGACGTCCCTCACGACAGCAACCTGATCGTCAAAGCCGCAAAAAAACTTCAGGCGCAATCCGGATGTTCGCTGGGCGTCGACATCTGGATCGAAAAAATCCTGCCCATGGGCGGTGGAATCGGTGGCGGCAGTTCGAATGCGGCAACCACGTTGCTGGGCCTCAATCATCTTTGGCAACTGGGTTGGGATGAGGATCGACTGGCCGCGCTGGGCCTTACGCTTGGCGCCGACGTCCCGGTTTTCGTGCGCGGTCACGCGGCTTTCGCCGAGGGCGTGGGGGAAAAACTCACCCCTGTAGAGCCCGAAGAACCGTGGTATCTCGTACTGGTGCCGCAAGTATCTGTAAGTACAGCAGAAATTTTTTCAGATCCACTGTTGACACGTAACACTCCTCCCATTAAAGTGCGCCCCGTTCCCAAGGGAAACAGTCGAAATGACTGCTTGCCGGTGGTAGCAAGGCGTTATCCAGATGTACGTAACGCATTGAATTTGTTAGGTAAATTTACCGAAGCAAAACTCACCGGAACTGGAAGTTGTGTGTTTGGGGGCTTCCCAAGCAAAGCTGAAGCTGATAAAGTCTCGGCCCTTCTGACAGAGACCCTTACAGGGTTTGTAGCAAAAGGAAGCAACGTTTCGATGTTGCATCGCAAGCTGCAAAGTCTGCTCTAACAGGAATCGGGTACTGGGTACTCGTTGCAACAGATACAGGGGCGTCGCCAAGCGGTAAGGCAGCAGGTTTTGATCCTGCCATGCGTTGGTTCGAATCCAGCCGCCCCTGCCATTTTTCTATACTCATCCAGGTTACCCTCAGCCTTCAGGTACTGCGCGTGTCCAAGATGATGGTCTTTACGGGGAACGCTAACCCCGATCTGGCTCGGCGTGTTGTACGTCAGCTGCATATCCCTCTCGGTGACATCTCTGTCGGTAAGTTCTCCGACGGCGAAATTACTGCCGAGATCAATGAAAACGTTCGCGGTAAAGACGTTTTCATTATTCAGCCGACTTGCGCTCCGACCAACGATAACCTGATGGAACTGGTAGTGATGGCTGATGCCTTCCGCCGCTCCTCGGCTACTCGTATCACTGCTGTTATTCCTTACTTTGGTTATGCCCGTCAGGATCGCCGTCCGCGTTCCGCACGTGTGGCTATCAGCGCGAAAGTCGTTGCTGACATGCTTACCGTAGTCGGCATCGACCGTGTTCTCACGGTTGATTTGCATGCTGACCAGATTCAGGGCTTCTTCGATATTCCGGTAGATAACATCTACGGCTCCCCGGTACTGGTGGATGACATTGAAGATCAGCGCTTCGAAAACCTGATGATCGTGTCCCCGGACATTGGTGGCGTCGTGCGTGCACGGGCTGTTGCCAAATCCCTGGGCGTGGATCTCGGGATCATCGACAAACGCCGTGAGAAAGCCAATCACTCTGAAGTGATGCATATCATCGGTGATGTCGAAGGGCGTACCTGTATTCTGGTCGATGACATGGTCGATACCGCCGGCACTCTGTGCCACGCGGCCAAGGCCTTGAAAGAGCATGGCGCTGCCAAGGTTTTCGCCTACTGCACGCACCCTGTGCTGTCGGGTCGGGCGATCGAAAACATTGAAAATTCCGTGCTGGACGAGCTGGTGGTAACAAATACCATCCCGCTGTCCGCTGCAGCACAAGCCTGTGCACGTATCCGTCAACTGGATATCGCGCCGGTAGTTGCCGAGGCGGTCCGCCGCATCAGCAATGAAGAATCGATCAGCGCGATGTTCCGTTAAGGGCCCTGCCCTTTTCATTACATCTCGTTGACGAAAAGCGCCCCGCCCCGGCATTCCTGTCGGGGCGGGGCTTTTTTGCCCATATCGCCTTTAGCGCTGGTCGCAAACGCTGGGGCGAATGTGGTTATTTTGGAGATACAACATGAACGATTTTACTCTGAATGCTGAAGTGCGTTCCGACCTGGGGAAAGGTGCGAGCCGCCGCCTGCGTCGTCTCGCAAGCCTGGTTCCAGCTGTAGTTTACGGTGGCGAAAAAGCCCCTGAATCCATCAGCATGCTGGCTAAAGAAGTTGCCAAACTGCTCGAAAACGAAGCGGCTTACAGCCACATCATCGAGCTGAACGTTGGCGGCACCAAGCAAAACGTAATCATCAAAGCCCTGCAGCGTCACCCGGCCAAAGGCCACGTGATGCACGCCGACTTCGTACGCGTTGTAGCTGGCCAGAAACTGACCGCTATCGTGCCTGTACACTTCGTTGGCGAAGCTGCTCCGATCAAGAAAGGCGGCGAAATTTCGCACGTTGTTTCTGAAATCGAAGTTTCGTGCCTGCCGAAAGACCTGCCTGAATTCATCGAAGTTGACCTGGCTGATGCCGAAGTCGGCGCGATCATTCACCTGTCTGACCTCAAAGCCCCTAAAGGCGTTGAGTTTGTTGCTCTGGCTCACGGTAACGACCTGGCTGTTGCCAACGTTCACGCTCCACGTGTTGCTCCAGAAGCTACTGAAGGCGCAGCAGAGTAATCTCACTCTGTTCGCCGGAGTGACCGGAACATCGCGGACTAGAGCGTAGCGAGAAAGCGGGCGAGAACGCGGAGTTTACATAATGGTAAATGAGCATTTGTCGTCCACTTTCGCCGCACACACTGGTTGCGGCGATGTTATCCACCACTCCAAGGAAGGGCCCCTATCGTGACTGCCATCAAACTGATCGTTGGCCTGGGAAATCCAGGCGCTGAATACGAACAGACCCGGCATAACGCAGGGGCCCTTTTTGTTGAGCGCATCGCGCACGCGCAGGGTGTCAACCTTGTGGCCGATCGCAAATATTTCGGCCTGACCGGGCGCTATTCGCATCAGGGTCAGGATGTTCGTCTGCTGATTCCCACCACCTACATGAACCGCAGCGGCCAAGCCGTCGCGGCACTTGCCGGCTTCTTCCGCATCAAGCCTGAAGAAATCCTGGTGGCGCATGATGAACTCGATCTGCCTCCGGGCGTTGCCAAGCTCAAACAGGGCGGCGGCCATGGCGGTCACAACGGGTTGCGCGACATCATCGCGCAACTGGGCAATCAGAATACCTTTCACCGCTTGCGGCTTGGCATTGGCCACCCGGGCGTTGCCAGTATGGTTTCAAATTTCGTCCTGAGTCGTGCGCCACGCGCCGAACAGGAAAAACTCGATGCCAGCATCGACTTTGCCCTCGGCGTGCTGCCGGATATCCTCGCCGGTGAATGGAACCGTGCGATGAAAAACCTGCACAGCCAGAAGGCCTGACTCTTACTCCTCGGGGAAACACCATGGGATTCAATTGCGGCATCGTCGGCCTGCCTAACGTCGGCAAGTCCACCCTGTTCAACGCCCTGACCAAATCCGGGATCGCGGCCGAGAACTTCCCCTTCTGCACTATCGAGCCGAACACCGGTATCGTGCCGATGCCGGATCCGCGTCTGGAAGCCCTGGCGGTCATCGTCAATCCCAAGCGCATCCTGCCGACTACCATGGAATTCGTCGACATCGCCGGCCTGGTTGCCGGGGCCTCGAAAGGTGAAGGCCTGGGCAACAAATTCCTCGCCAACATCCGCGAGACCGATGCTATCGCTCACGTGGTCCGCTGCTTCGAAGACGAGAATGTGATTCACGTCTCCAACAGCGTCGACCCGAAACGCGACATCGAGATCATCGACCTGGAACTGATCTTCGCCGACCTCGACAGTTGCGAGAAGCAACTGCAGAAAGTCGCCCGTAACGCCAAAGGGGGTGACAAGGACGCCGTAGTCCAGAAAGGCCTGCTGGAGCAATTGATCGCTCACTTCACCCTCGGCAAGCCAGCGCGCACGCTGATGAAGAACATGGGCGCCGACGACAAAGCGGTGATTCGTGGCTTCCATCTGCTGACCACCAAGCCGGTCATGTATATCGCCAACGTTGCTGAAGACGGTTTCGAGAACAACCCGCTGCTGGACATCGTTAAAGCCATCGCCGAAGAAGAAGGCGCCATGGTGGTTCCGGTCTGCAACAAGATCGAAGCCGAGATCGCCGAACTGGAAGACGGTGAAGAGAAAGACATGTTCCTCGAAGCCCTGGGTCTCGAAGAGCCTGGCCTGAACCGCGTAATCCGCGCTGGCTACGAAATGCTGCACCTGCAGACCTACTTCACCGCCGGTGTCGAAGAAGTCCGCGCCTGGACCGTCCGCGTCGGCGCCACCGCACCACAAGCCGCCGGCGTGATCCACACCGACTTCGAAAAAGGCTTCATCCGCGCCGAAGTCATCGCTTACGACGACTTCATTCAGTACAAGGGCGAAGCCGGCGCCAAAGAAGCTGGTAAATGGCGCCTGGAAGGCAAGGACTACATCGTTAAAGACGGCGACGTGATGCACTTCCGTTTTAACGTGTAACAGGAACCGTGGATTTACACGGACCTCGATAGGCTGAAAATCCCCGTAATCACTCGCTGATACGGGGATTTTGCTTTTTAGGATCGCGGTGCCTAACGCGCAACTCCCTCACAGGTGCTCTGCTAGACTAAAAACGGCTCATCCCTGATCTGGAGAACCGTCATGTTGGAAAAATTTGAACGCTATCCACTCATGTTTGGCCCAACGCCGATCGAGAAACTGAATCGTCTATCGGCCTGTCTCGGTGGCAATATCGAACTCTATGCCAAACGTGAGGACTGCAACTCTGGACTTGCGTTTGGCGGCAACAAGATCCGAAAGCTGGAATACATCATTCCCGATGCAATCGCTTCGCAGGCAGACACGTTAGTGTCCATCGGTGGAGTCCAGTCGAACCACACGCGCCAGGTCGCAGCTGTCGCGGCCAAACTCGGTATGAAGTGTCGTCTCGTTCAAGAAAGCTGGGTTCCATTCCCGGATGCGGTCTACGACCGGGTTGGGAATATTCTGATGAGCCGCGTGCTGGGAGCGGAGATTGAATTCGTCGACGAAGGTTTCGATATCGGTATCCGCGAGAGCTGGGAGCGGGCGCTGGAGGACGTCAAGGCCAAAGGAGGCAAACCCTATGCTATTCCCGCCGGTGCATCCATGCACAAATATGGAGGTCTCGGCTATGTCGGCTTTGCCGAAGAAGTACGCGAGCAAGAAGCCAGGATGGGGATCAAATTTGATTACATCATCGTCTGCACGGTGACTGGCTCCACCCATGCGGGCATGCTGGTGGGGTTCGCCAAGGATGGTCGTGCTCGCAATGTGATTGGTATTGACGCCTCTGCCACGCCTGAGCAAACCAGGGCACAAGTATTGGCAATCGCTCAGCATACGGCGCAGCTTATCGGGCTTGGCCAGGAAATCACCGCTGACGATGTTGTCCTTAAAGAAGACTACGCCTATCCGGCCTACGGCATTCCATCAGAAGAAACCAACGCAGCCATCCGTTTGTGCGCTCGCATGGAAGGCATGATGACGGACCCGGTCTACGAGGGAAAATCCATGCAAGGCCTCATTGATCTCGTCCGCCAGGGGTTTTTCCCGACGGGGTCGAAGGTACTTTATGCACATCTCGGCGGGGTACCAGCGATTAACGCGTATAGCTATATCTATCGAAACGGCTGACTTTGCCGGTCCGCCTCAGACTTTTCGGGTTCTTGGCAAGAAGATCGCCAACCCCCCCAGCAGCGGCAAGAACGAGCACAGGAAGTACACGTATTCAATGCCGTGAATATCCGCCAGATGCCCAAGCAATGCCGCGCCAATCCCGCCGAAACCGAACATCAGTCCGAAGAACACGCCGGCAATCATTCCGACGTTCCCTGGCACCAGCTCCTGGGCATACACCACAATGGCCGAGAACGCCGAGGCGAGGATGAAACCGATCACCACGCTGAGGATGCTGGTCCAGAACAGGTCCACATGGGGCAGCAGCAGCGTGAACGGTGCGACGCCAAGGATCGAGAACCAGATTACCGCCTTGCGCCCGATCTTGTCGCCGATCGGCCCGCCGAAGAAGGTCCCAGCCGCTACTGCACCGAGAAACAGGAACAGATGCAGCTGCGAGCTGGCCACCGACAGGCCGAATTTTTCAATCAGGTAGAACGTGAAGTAACTGGTCAGGCTGGCCATGTAGAAGTACTTGGAAAACACCAGCAGCCCGAGTACTACCAGTGCGCTGATCACCCGTCGTTTCGACAGGCCATGAGTCGCTGCCTGACCTTGTTTGAGCTTGAACAGATTCAGATGATTGGCGTACCAGCGACTGATCCGATACAGCACGAACAGCGCAAACAGCGCGAACAATCCGAACCAGGCCACATGACCCTGACCGTAGGGAATGATGATCGCCGCCGCCAGCAACGGCCCGAAGGCCGAGCCCGCATTACCACCGACCTGAAACGTCGACTGCGCCAAGCCGAAACGCCCACCCGAAGCCAATCGCGCCACCCGAGAAGCTTCCGGGTGAAAGGTCGATGAACCGACACCGATCAACCCCGCCGCCAGCAGAATCATCGGAAAACTTCCGACCACCGACATCATCAGAATGCCGATCAATGTGCACACGGTACCGGCCGGCAACAGCCAGGGCTTGGGATGACGATCCGTGTGGTAACCGACCCATGGTTGCAACAGCGAGGCCGTTAGTTGAAAAGTCAGGGTGATCAGGCCGATCTGGGTGAAGGTCAGGCCATAGCTGGCCTTGAGCATCGGATAGATCGACGGCAATACCGCCTGAATCAGGTCGTTGATCAAATGCGCCAGCGCCACCGCGCCGATGATGCGCATGACCAGCGGACTGCTTTGTGAAGTGGCGGGCGCCGACGTCGCGGCAGACTGAACGTTGCTGATAGCCATGAGAGTTTCCGTACTGCGGATGGGTGCGCACAGGCAGGTCGGTCAATGTGCCATTTTTTAGTGCGGTTGCGCCATCCCCTTAGCCTGCTAACGACCTTAATAAAAGGTGATAGCGCAACGCCATGGTCTGAATCTTGCCTTGCTTATCCGCTTCAACGCGGCCCCTTACAAAGGGGACCGAGAATGGGAAGTTTCGCTACAGAGTCGGCCTACAGAGCGGACCAAGGGTGAACTTTCGAGGCCTTTTAGAAGGGCACAAGTCGCGGTCGCAATGACCTCGACGCACGCCAATGGTGCGTGGTGTCCAGAGGAGTCATGGGGCATGCAGGCTTTTTTATCACCGGGGATCGGGCTGCTGGGGCGTTTCGGCTTCGCGCGCAAATTTCAGCTGCTGTTTCTGTTGTTTATCCTGCCGCTGGCGGGCAGCTTGTGGATGATCGGTCAGGACTATCGTGACAAGTTGAGCCTGATCTCTGGCGAACGCGCCGGGGTTCGGCAATTGCTCGCCCTCGATGCGCTCGACAACCTGCTCGCCGCCCAGCGTGACCGCGCCGCTCGTTGGCGCGCCACCGAAACCAATCGCCAACCGACACCCGCAACCATTGCGGCGATGGCAGCGTTCGACGCGGTTCAGCCGGCCGTCGCCCAAGCCATTACGGACTTGGGCAATACCCTGAAAACCGAGGGCGCCGAGGGTCAAACCCTCACCCGCTACCAGGCTCTGCAAACCGCCCTCACCGGCCTGGACTCGAAAAGCCTGAGCAACGTCGGTTGGTGGCCAGACGGTTACGATCGCTTCACCCATGCCTTGAGTGCTCTGCAAGCCTTGCGCGAACAAATTGCTATGGACACTCGCCTGACCCTCGCACCGTGGCTGGAAACCTGGCTGCTGACGCAGATTTCCACTCAACACGCACCGGACCTGATCGAACGGGTCGGTCGCCTCGCCGCGGTCGGTCAGGCATCCGTGGTATCCGGGCAGTTCACCCTGCAAAGCCGCCTGCAACTGCGGGACTTGCGCAGTCGCATCGGCGATGCGCGGGAGCAGCTTGTTAAAACAGCTGGCCTGCTGGAAACACGCCTGCCCAGCGCACTGCAAACCTGGGCCGGGCAATACCACGACAGCCTCAAACACCTGGACGCCGGTTTGAAAGTGCTGGACGAGGGCGTCTTCGGCGGCAGCATCAACCTCAAGCCGGAAGACTTTGAACGCAGCCTCGACGCCCTCCTCGGCGACCTCGCCTCGTTGCGTCAGCAATCGTTGGTTTCTCTGGATCTACGGCTGGATTATTACCACGGCTCGGCCATCCGCCAGTTCATTCTGGTGGCGATAATTTTTGGCTGCCTGCTGCTGGCCGCGCTGTACCTGTTTATCTGTCTGCAGGCTTCAATCCGTCGCAGCGCCAGTGGCATCACGCTTCTGGCCGAAGCACTGCGTGACGGCAACCTGAGCTTGCAAGTACCGGTGCAGGGCCGCGACGAACTGGCGGCGATCAGCACCGCCTTGAATGTCGCCGTGGTGCAACTGCGCAACAGTCTGTTGGGGGTCGATCACGAAACCCTGCAACTGAGCAACGCGGTGCGCACCCTCAACCATCACTCGAGTGGCGCCCTTGGGGAAGTCGAAGCTCAGCAACTGCAGATCAGCCAGATCGCCGCTGCAGCCACGCAATTGGCGGCGACCTCTCAAGGGGTCGCCCAGAGTTGCGAACAGGCCTCAGGCAGCGCTCAGCACACCCAGCGTATCGCCGCCGACAGCAGCCGTGACAGCCAACGCACGACAGCGAGTATTCAGCAGCTCAATCAGCGTTTGAACGACACCGCAGCGGCATTGGGTCGGGTTAGCGAACAAGGACAGCAAATTCAATTGGTGGTCGATACCATTCGCGGCGTCGCCGAGCAGACCAACCTGCTGGCCCTCAACGCCGCCATTGAGGCCGCACGGGCCGGCGAGCAAGGTCGTGGTTTTGCCGTAGTGGCCGATGAAGTGCGCAGCCTGTCGCAACGCACCCAATCCTCCACTGCGCAAATCGCCGGCACCGTCGACAGCTTGCGCAGCACAGTCAATGAAGCGGTAAGCCTGATGGAAGCCGCCTGCGGCCAGGCCCAAACGGATGCGCAAGCCGTCACCGGTCTCGGCGAGCGCCTGGGGGAAATCGCCAGCGCGGTGCAGAGCGTCACCGACACCCTGGCGCAGATCGCCACCGCTGTCGAAGAACAAGCGAGCACCGCCGATGAAGTCAGCGGCAACATCCAGCAAGTCGATCAGGCGGCGGTACGCTTACTTGACGGCGCACGGGCGGTGAACCTTGCGGCAGACACCTTAAGCCAGGGCAGTAAGGCCTTGAGTGCCAATACCGGCAGATTTCAGCTCAGTTGACGCCCTCCGCTAGCCCGATTTTTCGGGCCTGCGGGATAAGCGGTTGAAAGTGTGGAGAAATATTTTAGATTTACGCTTGACGCATTTCCATTACAGGTGAATAATGCGCGCCACTTGGCTACATAGCTCAGTTGGTTAGAGCATAGCATTCATAATGCTGGGGTCCGGGGTTCAAGTCCCTGTGTAGCCACCAAGTACCGATTTATAGAGATCCAAGGATGTCTATAAATCACCTCAAGAAGCCCGCCTAGTGCGGGCTTTCTTGTATCTGGACGTCCAAGCTGATCCATCCACATCCTTCACATCCTGTATGCCCCCATGTATGCCTCAATAAAAATTGAACTGGAGGCATACACGGATGAAACGCAGCGATATTAAACGCCGTCCCATCTCCGATACCGCACTAGTCAACCTCGCTCCTGAAGCGGGGGCCTACCGTGAGCTAGACAGCTCAGGGCTGTATTTCAGAGTAAAGCCTAACGGGCAGAAATCGTGGGAGTTGCGCTATAAGAAGCCCGACGGCAAATGGTCGTGGCTCGGGCTTGGCGGTTACCCAGAAGTCAGCGGCGCCCTTGCCCGGCAAAAGGCTGCCGAATTAAGATCGGATGCAGCAGAAGGCAAAAATCCGATCGCCGCCAAGAAAGCTAGAAAAGCTGCGGAGGTAGCAGCAACAAACGAAACCTTTGAAGCCTTGGCTCGTGAATGGCATACGTCTCGTTTGGATGGCTGGGATGTCGGCACAGCGAAGAGGGTACTTGGAGCCTTGGAACGCCACGTGTTCCCTTTTGTCGGAAGCCGTCCTTATGTCTCCATCATGTCGATGGAATGGATGGAGCTTTTGAGAGGGCTCGAACGTCAGGGAATCCTGGAGCAGATGAGTCGCGTGAGGGCTTACTGCAAAGACATTTACGACCTGGCTCGCGTAACCGGCAGGGCGATGAACAATCCCTTAGAAGGGGTTCATAAGTTTCTGTCATCGGGAAAGGCCGAGAACTACGCCCATGTCTCTCTGGAGGAACTTCCCGCACTGCTCAGAGCAATACGATCATACCCTCACGCCAAAGATGTTCAGCTTGGCCTCCAGTTGCTTACTCTCATGGCTGTCCGCCCCAGCGAGCTTCGAGAGGCATACTGGGCTGAGTTCGACTTTGACAAACGCCTTTGGACCGTCCCCGTTGAACGCAAAGGCCGTAAAAAAGGACGTGAACACCTTGTACCACTCTGCAAGCAGGCACTAAGCGCTCTTAATGAGCTACGAATAATCACGGGAGCGTACCCATTGCTATTCCCTGGTCGAAGCGATCGAACCAAGCCTCGCAGCGATACCGTTTTTCTGATGGCGCTAAGGCGCCTTGGTTACGAAGGACGACAGACTGGACATGGCTTCCGTCATATTGCAAGCACCGTACTCAACGAGCACGGTTTTCCAGCAGACCACATTGAAGCCCAGCTCAGTCACAAGCCGCCAGGTGTCCGAGGGATCTATAACAAGGCTCAGTATCTGGAACAACGTACGACAATGATGCAGTGGTACGCCGATCACCTTGACGGGCTGGAACAATAGCGCTTTAGGGCGGCGTCTTTGGATAAGTCGACAGCCTGATAGCGACGTTGTCCGGCTAGGCTGGTGGGCTAGGTCATCAGGCAGCGACCGAGGATGCCTTGTCCCTGCAACAACGGATCACTGAGTAACTGCATGGCCAAATACGGTTGCAGCATCAAGTGCAGGCTCAAACGCCGGTCATAAGCCCGTAGGCTTTCACCGGCCATGGAGCGAGCTCGATCAATCGGGCTGCCGTCCCAGAGTGACGACAAGGTCGTCACCGCTTTCAAACGGTTATCCCGACTCATGGTGCTGCTGCCGAGGAACTGTCCGCCCTCATCACAGAACAGGCCCATGCTGGGCAGGTCGTGACAGAGCCCCTTGATCAGGGCCTCGATAGTAGGATCGGTGGTGATCAGCCGAGGGGCAGAGGGCTCCGCTCCAAGCGGTACGTTTACTATGGGGTCGGATTCGGCAGGGTTGATACGCTGCGCCTGGCGCTGTGCGACACGGTACCGGGCAAGCTGTTCGCGGTAGCGTTGCCACTGTTCACGCTCCCATTGCTGCGCTGGCAGCAATGCACATCGGTCTGCCGCGGTCTTCCGATCACCGGACGCGGCCACCGTGATCAGGTACAGCGATAGGGGATACTTCCTCCCGTCGAGCTGTAAGCCCGCATGACCTTGGGTGGCCAGCGCCGAGGTGGCCAAGACCGATTGCGCGGCCAGTGCTTGGGGCACGCTGATGACCTCGGCCATACGCCCGACCGCAGGCCCAAGAATCCCACCCAGTGCCTGCACCGGATAAGGCTGGGCCACGGGATTCGACTCAACCAGCGGTCGAGGCGGTCGTGGTAGTTCAAGCTTCGGATCTAACTGCTGCATGGGCCCTCTCCTCGTTCATTGCTGGTTGTCCTCACGTAACCCCGCCACGGCTGTTGAGTGTTATCAGGGATCAAGGCCCCTGCGGCCTGTGAGGTGTTCACTGACGCGGAACGCACGGCTCCTTACGACCGGGAGCAAGGGCATGAACCCATGAATCTGGCCTCCTTAGACGCATCAGAAAATGCGGGCGGGTGGAGGCTGTGCCGACTGACGAGTTCGGCAGCTAGAGATCCTGGGTGGGAGAAGGCAAAGACCTGGACACCTGAGGCATGCCTGACTGTCAGTCAGGTGCAGCCTTTCCATTGGCTGCGGCACCGGTGCCTGTGTCGTTGCGGATGGCGACGAATCGGATTTGTCAGGTCGATTGTCACGAGGAGAGTTGCGGCAATGCCCTGTACGACGTGGCTTGCAGCAGTGGTACGAGCGCCTGTCTCTTTCCAGGAGAAAGAGACAGGCGCAGTTTGGCGCAGCGAAGTGTGCCGAGAGGTGAGGTGGCTGCAGCGCAGCGAGGTAGGTTCATCGTCTGCCGCAGTGGACAGATCAGTCGAGTAGGCATCCATCACTTTTGGGGAGTGACCGTGCGAGCCGCCGGACGCTAATCGCACTTGGGGGAAACCACCACGCCAGTGGCGTAGCCTTAAAGGTTCGGGCTACCGGGGCAGGTGCTGTCAACGACAGCGATCCTTGCGCCAATTGTTATACCCGCTCGAAAAGACGGTCAAGCGTCACGGCCAAAGCGTGCAAAAAGTGGTGACTGTCGCCACTTCTGTCGCCACGCTGTAGGGCCCGTGCTGCACGGATTGTCGCCGGTGTCGCCACTTCTCTAACCATAGCCCCACGACAAGATCCGCTCCGACACTGGAGCTGTACTCGATAACAATCATGAGTAATTTCTGACGGGCAAAGACGGCGTGACGCTAATCAATTTGAAATGGGAGGGTGGAACGAGGTAGTTTCGAAAAAGAGCGAGTGAACCCTCCGATCGGCGCGATCAAAGATCGCTTGATCGGAGGGTTTGGCGGGAAAAACAAAGCGCTCAAGCGTCAATTACTCACTCAGGCATCAAAGCTGTTTGATTGAGTGGTGGCCTCACGCTGCATGAACAGCGTCTGCTGAGAGCGGAGTAGAAAGCCCTTCGAACGCTTCCAGGGGATCACCTGGGCGATGAGGCTTTCAGTTTGCGCCAGTGCCCACCACAGGGGTAATGATGAATCGTCAAGCCAGGTCTCAGCATAACGAACGCCTTCCTAAATTATCGGACCGAATTCGTTGCCCCGGGGGGGGGGGGGGGGCGGATACCGGGGCAGCCTTCAGCAGACGGGCGTTAACAACGTGATTCTATCCATAACTTTATTACTCAACTGATTACCCATAGTCTACGACGGTGACAAACATAAATCGCCGAAATGGAGCCATTCAAAAACACCAATATGCTATAGTTACTCGCTACAATCATGGAAATGATTGCTTCATTTCATTTCATTGAACACGATGTCACACGACGCCTCAAAACCTATACACTTCATGCGCAGACCATGTAAACCCTACTTATCATAGATTGCTTTGAGCCATCTACTTATCCTTGGGCCTCTTCGATTATGCACCGTGCTATTAGCAAATCCATTTTTATTACACTAGTATCTTGCTGGGTTGGCACTGCTTACGCTCAACTACCTAATGCAATCGAAGTAGCGGGTCAGCTAACGGTGCATTCGAGCATTGAGGGGCAAAAATCTTCGCCGTTACTATTGAATATTCTTGGGCATAGCTGGCTCAGCTATGAGTCATCTAACGGGCAAGAGCGTTGGACTGTAGGTACTTGGGATGGAGGTATAGATGTCGGAAGCCGAGTTTCTCGAGAAGGAGTAAATTACAACTTAGAGACTCGACGGCAACCTGGTGCATATCGGCGGGTGACCATTACAGAAAACCAGCATGCGACATTGTTAGAAGCGATTAAGCTAAACGATAAGTGGACGCCATTTGGGAACTGCTCATATTTTGCCAGCACTGTATGGAACACGGTAACTGGAGAACACTTGAGCAATTGGTCAGAAATACAAGACCGTGAACTCTGGGAGCTTTTTATTGGAGATGAGTTTGGCGGCTCCAGAATTATACCACTTCCAAGCCCATCTGGCCTGTTCGACTGGATCTTTATCTCCAACGGAAACACCTTCAACAACGATAACGGGAAACTAAAAAAGCTTTACGACAAGGCGAACCCCCAATTACTTACACCACCTGATGTTCGCATGGCTCCCTTTTTGAATTAAAACGCTGGCGAGTGCCATCTTTTGACTGAGTACCGCTAATCGAGAGTAGCAGAAAACGGCCAACAGCGGCCGCTCGCAGAGGGGAAGAATACCTACTTCACAACCAAGTATTGGTCTGCGCCAACAGAATACCGGTATGGCACGCCACCTGTGATTAACAAGTCATTCGCCGTAGGATCTATACCGTTGAGGGCAAGAAAGTGAATGAGGTAAATACCTGGAGTTTCGAGAGCCTGTACGAATGTGATCTCGTAGCTCTCACCAGCTCCAACATTCACGAATCTTAGCGGGGCACGGTTGAAGGTTCCTGCATAGCGGCCAGAAAGAAGATTGATCGGTTTGTCGTACATTGGATTCCCTTCATTGAAAACAACGGAAACCAGCGTCAAGGCATCATCGTCCAGAACAACTTTGCTTTCCTTATTGCCAAGGTTGGAAAGAATCACCTTAACCTGGAGCATGCTCTGCCCGCCCATGAGTGGCTGAACCGTTGATTCGAGCTTTACCTGAATATGCGGTTTTTGCGTAGTTTTTTGATCCAGGTCCTTTAAGGTGTACTCTGTGACTTCCTTTACCTTATTCACATAAACGGTGGAGTAATATCCCCACACCGCGACGACTATCGCAGCGATGATCGTCGTGGCTTGGGCGAGAATCTGAGTCCCGAGATGAATTTTTTCGATTTTGCTGAGCGAACTCTTTTGCATTTTTTGGCTCGTTGTTGAAATGGTCGAAACATTATTACTGAAGATTATGACTTTTATAATTTTTTACGAAGACCTAGAAGCGAATCAAGAATAAGTCACGGTGGAGTGCGAATGAAAGAATACTTCTACTTCTCCGGGAGAACTCTTGCATCAGCAACGCTTCGGATCGAGTCAACGATTCGAAAAATGAATCACCACCGCGTTCTATTTAAACTTTTATGAATGTCCCTCTTGGCCAACAGCTGCCAGCCATTGCAATCAACGCAGCACATTGAGGTGACGCCTCCGATGAAGGCTTTCTATGGTCTTCTAATCATCCTTGAGGCCAATCCCGGTGGGGACGCTTGATTGAAATCTACGGCTGCTTCCCATTGGTTTAGGTCGCGGATTGATCAATGCATTACACCCCACGCATCTAGGCCTATGAGAGCGACAGCGCGGCAACGGCCGACCAATTCATTGGCCCGGATGCGATTGCAAGATTACATGTACTCAGGTGCCGAATGTGGCGTGTAAGGAGCCGACAATCGCGAAAGCTCCTCGACTTCCAACTCCAGGCTGAGTGACGCAACTAATTCATCAAGCTGCTCCACGCGAGTCACACCAACGATTGGCGACACTACGGCCGACTGGCCAAGCAGCCAAGCCAGTGCCACCTGAGCATTGGTGGTGCCACGCTCCTTGGCAATCGAGCTAACCACCTCGATGATATTTCGATCACTTTCCACCGCCGACTCATAGAGCCAAGATTGCACTTTGTCCGTCTCTTTACGCAGCGATTGCAGTTCGTTGGCGCGTGCCAGCTTGCCTCTGGCTAGTGGACTCCATGGCGTCAACCCCACACCCTCTTCGGCACAAAAAGGTTGCATTTCTCGCTCTTCCTCACGATTGAGAAGATTGTAGTGGCTCTGCATACTGACAAACCGCGTCCAGCCATTTAGCGTGGCGAGATACTGTGCTTTAACAAACTGCCAAGTGTGCATTGATGAAGCACCGATGTATCGGATTTTCCCCATCTTCACGAGATCGTGTAACGCCTCCATGGTCTCCTGGATGGGAGTGTTGTAATCCCATCGATGCACAACGTATAGATCGATGTAATCCGTACGCAAGCGCTTAAGGCTTGAGTCTATCTCGTGAAAAATAGCATGCCGGGAAAGCCCGCCCGACAACGGGCCGCAAGACATGGCCTCGTAGACCTTGGTTGCCAGTACCACGTTGTGCCGGGCATTGAGCTTGACCAGCACGTCGCCAATGATTTCCTCGCTTGATCCTTGGGAGTAAATATTGGCCGTGTCCAGGAAGTTGATCCCAAGGTCCAGCGCCTTGCCCACGATGCGTTCGCTTTCGCCAGCATTGAGTGTCCAGGGATGCGTTCCACGAGAAGGATCACCAAAACTCATGCAACCGAGGGCCAATCTGGAAACCGTCAAACCGCTACGACCTAGCTTCGTATACAACATAGATATCTCCCCTTTCAGGCAGGATCGCGAGCGACCAGCTTGTCCCAGGAAGTCTCGGATTCATCAAGTGGGACATCGAGGCTGGCGAGGTACATAGCGGTCATCGCACAGTGGCCGGCCAAATGAGTGATTTCGGCCACTTCGTTTTGAGAGTAATGCTCGCGCAAAGACCAGAACGCTTCTGCGCTGGCTTTGTGATCGAGCGTACACTCAGACACGTACATCAGAAGTGCAACGCGCTTGGGTTCCATCTGTGTGTAATGCCCGCCTTCGATATCAGCGATTTCGGCGTCGGTCAAACCAGCCTTGATGGCCAGTGGATAATGGATCAGGCGCTCGAAAGCACTATCGAGCAACTTGGCCACCCGCATCACCAGGACTTCACGATCCAGGAAAGAAATAAGCCCAACCGTGAATGATCCACCCAACGCCAGATGCGGTCCGGCAGAGGCCTTCGTTAGTAGTAAAGAGCGGGTCAGGTTGGAGGGAAACCGACCATACACCTCCAATTGCTCCGGGGTCATATCCGCTGGCGACGTTAACTCGACTCGATTCTTGATCATGTTATCCAACCTGTTTGGGGGTGAGTGAAAGACTGTGGGGTAGAGCGTGAGTGATGGCGTTGATACTCTTTGAATAAGCTGATGCATCCAGCGGGATGACGGATTGAATGTGTCCGTCCGGCCGCACAATGATGCTCTGCGGTCGATGCCCCAACCGATCGAGCAATCGCCCGAGAGGCATAGCTCCCAAGTTGATGACTTTATGCTCCGGCATTGTTGAGTTCACTTCACGACTGAAGGCTGACCAAGCCTCATAGACGTACGTTTTGCCGGGCCACAGCAGAATGGAATAGGCATCTTTGGCAAGTACCGGCGCTTGCCAGTTTTCTGTCCAGCTCAGCGGTATCCGGTCACCGGCAGACAGTCGTTTCTTTTTGCCGGAGAAACTGTTTTTGCTATCCGAGCCAATAATCGAATCCAACTGTGCAAACCGAGGTGAAACATAGTTTTCGAGCACCTTGGTCAACGAAGCGACTCTGAAAGCAACATCTCTTAGGGCAATTTGGGGTGTGTATTGATACAAGCTCATCTTGGCCAGACTGGTAGACAAGGCCGACACCCGATTGACGGAGTCGAGCCGCTCCCGTGTATACGACTCTAGGATGTCGGGCGACAGACTCCCTTTCATGACGCCGCCCAACTTCCAGCCCAGATTCACAGCATCTTGAAAACCGGTATTGAGGCCCTGGGCACCGGAAGGACTCATCGCATGGGCTGCATCGCCCACAATGAATACACGCTTGTTCTTGAACGTATTGGCCGTGCGGACATGGGCAGTGAAAATTCCGCTGAACTTCATCTCGCCCAGTTTTTTTACTCCGGGCACCCGATGTTCCAGTAGCGTATTGAAAAACTCCCGGTCAGGCTGATCACCGGTATAGCCTTGGGGAACACTGGCGCCGACTCTGAACACACCGTCACCCAGCGGGGCTAGGACCATGTTTCCAGTTTTGTGCATGTAGTAGGCGGCTTCGCTGCTGGTCGTCTGCCCGGTCAACTCGGCATCCGTGATCGCAAGGCGAATAGGCATGGAGTAGCCGCTGAAATCAAACTCAAACGCCGAGCGCACATCACTTTGAAAGCCATCGGCCCCCACAACCCAATCGTAACGGCTACGACTCTCGACTCCAGACGTGTCGCGCAATGTGACCGTGACGCCGTCATCATTCTGCTCGCCGCTGACAAACTCACACCCATATTCGATTGCAATAGCTTGGGTCCTGAGGGCGGTCTCCAATATCCGTTCAGTCTTCGCTTGCGGGATGGTGATACCAAAGGGATAAGGGGTATCGGTCAGCGTATTGAAACGTATCAAGCCCACTCGCTTTTTATTGGAGTAGTAGTTCATCTGGTCGAAGTAATGCCCCTCGCGCACGATTGCCTCTGAAACCCCTGTACGGTCCATCAGTTCCAGGATCCTTGGCCATACGATGGTCGCTTTGGAATGGGGTGAAACACGGGGTTCCTTGGAGATGACGCGAGCTCGAATACCGTATAACGCTAACTCCAGCGCCAGTAACATGCCCACCGGGCCTGCACCGACTATCAGGACTTTCGACTCTTGCTCCTTAGCGTGCATATTCGACACCTTCAGTTATGCGCTGAGCTGACAGCTTTAAAATGACTAGCAGCCCTACGAGTGAAACGATCGAAACAACGATCAAAGTCCCCTGCATGGCGATAGTCAGATAACTCACCAACGACTCCTTGGGTAATGCCAACAACTTCGCGGCACTCTCAAGGTCTCCCTGAGTCAAGACGGATAATCCGCGCTGCCGATCAACCGCTTGCAGACTCAGCAAGGCAATGACAACCATGCCCAGTGCAGGAATGGCCAAGGCTTCCCCTCCCAAACGGAAGGTATTGAACATGCCCGCCGCCATCCCCGAACGATGGGGGGAGACAACACTGACAGCTGCACCATCGAGGTAGGCGAGCGAAACACCAAATGACCCACCCGTTATAAACAGCGGCAGCGCCAGGGTGAGCAGCGTAGGGCGGTCGATGACCCAAGCAAGAGACAGTGGGCCGATTACCATGAATAAAAACGTCAGGACCATTAACGTTTTCAGCGGTAACTGACGGCGTATCAAGCTGAAAAAAAGCGGGAACAACAGCGATGGCAACGTCGAAAACATAAGTGCAATGCCGACTTCGATCGCACTCATGCGTGCAACGACCGCTAGGTACTGCGGCAGATAAAAAAGCAGGCTGATGTAACCAAAACCCAGAAACACCGGGGTGATACAAACCGCGAGAAACTGACGGTTACTGAATAATTGCATGTTGAAAATAGGGTGCGGTGCCCGGGTCTCAACTTTGATGAATACCGGTACAAGCACAACTCCGATCACCAGAAGACTCAACACCTGAGGATCAGTCCAGCCGGCTGCAGGCGCCATTGAAAAAGCCGAAACAAACACAACCAGGCAACAGGTGAACAGGACGCCTCCAATCCAATCGACAGAGTGACGTTCCTGGGAGCGGCTTTCCGGCAAGCGGAATCCGAGCACTGAGATCACACCCAAGATGGCCGCGATTACAGCAAAGAACGGTCTCCAACTCTCAAGGAAGGTAACGGTGCCACCAGCCACCAGCGGGCCGACCGCCAGCCCCAACCCTAATGAGGTGCCAAATATCGTAAACGCCTTGACCCGAGCAGGCCCTGAGTAAACGGACGCTAAAATAGCGGTCCCCGCCGTCGTGACCCCCGCCGCACCGAGGCCAGTCACCGCTCTTGCGACGATCAATACCAACAGGCTACTGGCGCTGGCCGCCAAAGCACTGGCAACCGCAAAGAGCAAAAGCCCGACCACAAACGATAATTTGCGGCCAAGGGCATCGGCAATCACACCGGTCATTGCCATGAACGCCGCATAGCTCACCATGAACGAGCAGATGACCCACTGCGCCTGCAAGTAGCTGGCCCCAAACTCCTGGGAGATTGGCAGTACCAATACACCCGAGCCTGTAATGGTTAGGGGAATGACAAACAACGCAATACACACGACCACCAAGACATAAGTCGGCGTGGCCAGAGCAGATGACGAGTCCATGGGACACTCCCCTCTCATCTAGTAACCAACGCAGAGAGCCGATGCACTTCGCTTCGAGCAATCATATGCTTTGCGTTTGCTAGAAAGTGTTCGGTATAGGGCATCCCCATGTGATCAGCAATCGATGCCTCATCTTTCCAGCGCTCAATCAATACAAACCCATCGGCCTCAGCTGTTTGTTCATACAACTCGAACCGCTCGCAGCCTGGCTCAGTCAACGTATGAGCTGCAAGCGCGTTGAAGTGCCTGGCGAGTTCCGCCTTGTTGCTAATTTCCACTCCGAAAACCACCACAATATCGATACTCATCGCTGACTCCTAATATTCATGAAGATTAAATGCTACTGAGTCGGGTGGCACATTCATACCCACTAGACTCATGTCAGACCCTGAAACTTTTACTATCAAAGCATGACCATGTTCCAGAAAACAGGAAGTCCGTGGCAGCCCCAGCATGAAGTAAGCAAAAAGTGCAACAATACCGCCATGAGAAATAATAACCACCCGGCCAAAGTGCTCAGTTTCGACAGCCTGTATTCCCCGGACAAATCGCTCCAGCGCTGAACTTCCTGATTCCCCCTTGAATGGGGTATATTCAAGTGTCATCAACTTTTCCAACAATTCAGGATCAGCAGCCAGGAGTAGCTCCTTGGCCCCGCCATCCAGCTCGCCCAAGTGGCGCTCCGTAAAATCCGTAGAAATAAATCTTGGCACCTGGACGTCAGCGGTCAGAAAATTTGCAGAGGCCACAGACCGTTTATAGTTAGAGCTATAAATGGCATCCCATTTCTCGTCCTTGAGCAGCCTGCCAATTTCCTTAAACCGCTCTATCCCGACTTCATCCAGGTCAGGATCAGACTGCCCCTGAAAAACGCCACGCAAATTTTGTGGCGTTTCACCATGTCGGATAATGACAATAATCATCAGGCGGCATTATTCAACAAGATGCTATCCACCGACTTGGTGATGGTATGCTCTGGTAGAATCGTGCCATCCGGGACTTTGATATCAAATCCTCGTTCCAAAGCCATTGAGACTTCTAACAGCGTCAGTGAGTCCAGGCTCAGCTCCTCATATACTGCCTCTGCATGTAATTGCAGAGCGGGAACTTGATACTTATCTTTCAACATCACAGTGATGGCTTCAATCAATTTCTCTTTCATTGGGTCACCTCTATCGCGCTCATTTTTTTGATGAATGGAACACTATTCAACTCTGGCCAGCTCAATAACGCCGAGCCCCATGTCACGCCTCCGCCAAACGCCGTCAAGACAACCCGATCATGACGTTTAAGCGTGTAGTCAATGCACGCCTGAGTCAGCGCCAACGGTATCGACGCAGCCGAAGTATTGCCAAACTTATCCAGAGAAACCGCCGCACGCTCATAAGGCACGCCGAGTTGCTCGGCCAATGTCCTGATAATGCGCAAATTGGCCTGATGAGGGACCAGGCAATCGATATCCTGAATACGCAGTTTATTTCGTTCCAGCAAACCAATTACCGAGTCATTCATGCACTTAATTGCACGAGAGAAGACCTCCTTACCACTCATGGAGAAGTAAAGATCATCAGGATGCCCTGCTCCGGCATTAACTTTCGATTCCACACCTCCGGCGCGAATGGTGATTAGTTCCTCCAGGGACCCATCGCTGCCAGTCTCGATGTCCTGCACCTCATTGAACTCGGACTCTTCGAGAATGATTGCTCCGGCTCCATCGCCGAAAATGGGCACGGTCGATCGGTCTTCCTTATTAATGATGGTGGAGAAAACATCTGCACCAATCACCAGCACACGCTTGGCAAACCCTGCCTTGATAGAGGCTGTACCTATTTGCAGGGCATAGATGAAACCTGAACACACGGCATTCACGTCAAATGCGCTGATGCCGCGCAGCCCCAATTTCTCTGCGACTTTGGGCGCCGTTGCCGGACAGCGGCGATCTGGTGTAGTTGTGGCCAGGATCAGCATGTCAATCCGCGAGCTGCCTGAAGCGTTTTCTATAGCAGCTTGGGCCGCCTCGTAAGCTAGGTCACTGGTTGAAATCCCCTCCGTCACTGCATAACGCTTCAATATGCCGGTACGGCTGACAATCCATTCACTGGTCGTATCAAGTCGCTTTTCAAGGTCTTCATTTGTCACTTCAAGAGGCGGCAGAGCGCCTCCCAAGCCAGCGATACGAACGCCCATGGTGCACTCCTAGTGGGGTAATAGATGCGCAACTGAACAAGACACAGTCATACCGCTCAAATGCCCAACTATCTCGGCCACTCGCCAGTCTTCACCCTTGACCGAAACAATATTGGCACCCTTGAGTTCAGTCATTAATACCCGGGCCGTGGCGCTGCGCTTCGCGGGATCTTCGGCTGTAATATGCGTAGATCTCATCCACAGGGTGTTCGATTCGCCACGCTTCAAACCATCAAGTTTATAAAGAAGTACTTGAGCGATTTGCAAGTGGCTGACAAATGCATCAATAGGGGTCACGACATGAGGGTAATTGGCCTCAATTCCGCTACTGGGCAAATCCGGCTCATCATCAACAACAATAAGTTTCGATATAGCTTTGAGTGGCGAGTCGAAAACAATATCGTCGATTAATTGAGTACGCTTTCTGAAACCCAGGGCATAATAACTATTCCCGACACTCTCCCGGTCAATGTCGACCTCATAAGCAGCGGGCATGACCACCTCCAACTGCAGCGCCATCACGCCAACGCGACCATCAAAAAGAAAGTGCGTATCCCCATGAGAATCAACGCACGTGCTTTCTTCAGTCATCTGCGCCTTGATATCACTTAGATCTTCTTCTGGTTTCTTTCCCGCCTTGATGGATATTTTCTTCACCCAAAAACAATCAATATTTTTGAACGTCTTCAGCAGAATGTCTTGGCACAGATTAATTGCAATTGCCAAAGCATCAATGGTGCTCAAATGCGGTACGAGTTCACCGCTACCGATTTTTTTTGACCAGCCAGCTGGATAACTCAAACTGACGCTTGAGACCACCGTGCTCTCAGTAAGGCTCAAGTGCCTAGTGCCATACTCCACATGCTTGAAACCGCCTCCAAAGAAACGATCTGTGGCGGGCCCCAGGTGATTTTCTATATGACTGAAACTAAAATCCTGCATAGTTACCTCCCTTGACAACCAAGGTTGCCAGCACGCTGCTCGCTACTTTTAAAAGCCGTCGACCACTGAAACTGAAAGTTCTTACTCCAGAAATCAACGAACGGCTTAGTTGATAAATCAACGATGAAACAAAAAGTAACAAGTGTTACCAGACATTACAACCTACCAGTATTGGTAGGTAGGCCAAATCAAATAAAACACACTTATCCCTCACTAAATCTCCGCACATAGCCCATTGATAAAAATTGGTGCAACACAAAAAACACGCACAAAAAAAGGCGGAATCTTTAATAAGATCCGCCACAATAGACAACACGCCACATGGACGTTCATCCGGCCGACACTGCCCGAAAATCCGCCCACACAGGAATATTTATTAATTTTTCCGCGTTACAACCAATTTAATACTAAGAGATACGTCCCAGCATCAAAGCAGACCTTGCGCGGCGGCATAGGCAGCCGCAAATGTTTTGTTGGGCGCATGGAACTTTCGTTGAATACCCTTCAAATGAAAGTTCACAGTATTCTCCGAGATTTTCAGAATCATCGATATTTCCCCGGAGCTTTTTCCATCTGCAGTCCACTGCAGTATCTCTTTTTCACGTCGGGTCAGGTTGGCACCCTCACCGACCAGGACATCGTCATGGATGCGCATCAAGGTTTCCACGAGAATATCCATCATCCACTTGAAGCCAAGAACAATCTTCGTCCCTTCTGCCTCAGAGACTTCGCCCTGGCTACGGGAAAAGGATAAAAACCGGATGGTGTTATCGGGCCCCTTGTTGGATAAGGTAACTCCTTCACGCAAACCATACTCTTTGGCTTCGCTAAAAAAAAACGGGTTTTCCTCGCGCAACTCGTCGTTCCACACCACCATGCTGGTGGTGCGCAACGCTTGCTCGATAGTCGGATCGATCGCACCGTAATTCCTGTCCCGATAGATATCCATCCAGGCCTTAGGATAGGTGCCGCGCAATCGTGTATTGGGTCGGGTAAACGGTGTCGCTTTTTTTACGCCAAATACAAAGACGTCAAAACCGTGGCACAGCGTTTCACCCTTGATTACATCTAGCGCTTGCGCCGAGGAATCTACCGACAGCATTCTCAGACGATAATCCGTCAACCACTGAAAAAACCCATTGTTGCTACCCATAAGTCATCCCTTACGCATACCTTTTAGCGAGTTAACAGCCACTCATAAGAGATTTGACTCTCTACTGCTACGGCTGACCGCCTGGAAAATTTGCATACGACGCAACGTTGAAACTAAAGTTTCATGCGTGCACCTGACTCACTGCGTATCGGGTAAAACGAATCTAAAAAACTTGAGGGTCGAGCTGATCATTTCTCAATTGACCCCATCGCTACGCCATCATCAATCAGTCTCAAGCAAAGCGTTGATACCCTCAACGCATCGTCAAGCCACCATCCACGGCATATTGGCTGCCTGTGACGTATGACGAATCATCCGACAACAAGAACAACGCGACCGCCGCCGCCTCGGCAGCGGTACCGACTCGCCTCAAGGGTAATTGGTTGACCAACCCATCTTCGAACTGCCGACGAACTTCGTTTGGCATAAAGTTTCGGAAGTTGGTATCTATCGGGCCTGGAACCAGCACATTGACCCTGATTCCCCGCTCCCCCAATGCCGCGGCACAGCAGCGAGCCATCGAAATCATCGCCCCTTTGGTCGCCGCATAGACGCTGGCCATGGGAGCTGATTCATAGGCCGAAGTTGATGATGTCAAAACAATGGATGCGTTTGGAGAAAGCAGGTCCTTCAACTTGGCTATTTGAAGCAACGGCCCTCTCGCGTTGACGCTCATCATGCGATCGAAAAACTCTGCATCTGTGTCCTCAATCGAGCCTACTTGCGCGTAGCCCGCGTTCAGCCACAGGCCGTCAAGTCCGCCCATCTCTCTCACTACATCTGCAAGTTGCGCTGTCGCAGCAGGATCCGACGCATCGTTTTTGAACACCCATGCATCAGAAGGCAGAATATCCGCGGCTTCTTCAAGATGCTCGCGGCGGTAACCGGTGACTGCGACCCGGCCGCCTTCCTCAGTAATACGCTTGGCGCCTGCCAGTCCCATGCCACTAGTGCCACCGGTAATCAAGATGCGTTTTCCAGAAAATCTGCTCACTGTTCTACCTCCATTGCCGACGTAAAAAGCTCGATGCGGAGCAGTATTGCGTAATTGGATCCATATGATAATGCGCTATTATCCGCATGGCCTATTAAGGAAGTGGACACAATGCGCGGCAATGAATACGCCCAACTCCAAGCGTTCGCCGCTGTTATTCAGCAGGGAAGTTTTGTCCGCGCCGCCGCACACTTGGGGATGTCCGCCTCCGCCCTGAGCCAGACAATCCGCAATATGGAAGAACGCCTGGGCGTTCTGTTGGTCAACCGCACGACACGCAGTGTCTCTCCCACCGAGATAGGGGCCAGGCTACTGGCGGACCTTCTTCCCGCCCTGACCTCACTGGATACGGCACTCGCCCGGCTGAAAGAGCCCAGTGACGGCCCATGCGGGGTCTTGCGCATTAACACCACCCGAGTCGCCGCCACCCATTATCTCGCGCCATTGATCGGACCTTTTCTAAGGGCTTACCCAGGTATTCAATTCGATATAGTCACCGACGAACGCTTGGTGGATATTGTTGCCGGTGGGTTCGATGCGGGCGTAAGGCTCGGCAAAAAGCTGGACCGGGATATGGTGTCCCATGGGCTAGGCGGCCATCTAGAAATGATGGTCGTGGCTTCGGCGGACTATCTGGCGCGCTGCGGTACCCCGATTACACCTCAGGACTTGGCGAACCATCAATGCCTGACCTACCGCTGGCCTACGGACGGCAGCCTCTATCGCTGGGAGTTCGAGCGTAACGGCGAGCTATTGGAAATCGATGCCCAGGGTCCGCTGGTAGTTACAGAGCCGGAAATGCTGACTCGAGTCGCGCTTGATGGCGTTGGCATTGCGTACCTGTTCCGGCACCAGGTTGCAGAACTTATAGAGACAGGGAAGCTGATCCACATTCTCAAAGAGTGGACTCCGACCTTCCCCGGCTTCTATCTGTACTACCCCAACCAACGCCAAATGGCGCCTGCACTGCGTGCATTTATCGATTTCATCATGCAACGCCAGCAACCAGGTTCTGCCGCTCTCGGTACTCCCGAGGCGAGCAAGCCATGACGCGCTTGAAGGCATTACTGAAAGCGCTATCGGAGTCATAGCCCAGCGAGTGGCCGATCGAAGAAATGCTTCCCTGATGTTTTCGCAACTCACGACCGGCCAGTTGCATTCGCCACTGAAGCACGTAGGCGAGCGGTCCCATGCCGACCTTCTGCTTGAAACGCAACGCTAAAGTCGAACGCGACATACCCACCACCCTCGCTAGCTCATGGACTGTCCAGCGGCGCTGAGGCGCGGCATGTATCGCCTGAATGGCCGCATTGACCTTCAGGTCGGACAAGCCCATCAACCAGCCCGGCGAATGCACCTGCCCAGATGAGAGATACAATCGGAGCACGTGCACCAGCATCATGTGCCCCAATTGTCGAACGATCAAGGAAGCACCTGGCAGCGTGCTGGGAAGTTCGCTTGCCAGTCGCAGCAATGCCCACTGAAGTACACACGCCTGGTCGGACTCACCATTGACGACGATAGTCGCAGGCAAGCCATCGAACAACAGTCTCGCTTCTTCACAAAATCCGAAGCGTCCACCGATAAGAAAAAAACCGGTCCGTTGCTGGTAACGCGCGATTCCATTCTCTGCGTCGCGATAAACCTCCTGCGACTCGATAGGCTCAATCTCCAGATCACTGGCCAGCATGAAGGGGCGTCGCTTAGACAACAGGAAGCAGTCCCCTTTGAGCAGCAAAACAGGCAATTCTTCCTCGACGACTAACCAGCATGAACCTTCAATCACCGCATTGAACTTGATGCCGTCAGGGGCGGGAAACCGAATAGCCCAATCGCCTCCGGCTTCTAAACCGGTAAAAAACGAGCTGTGGGCATCCAGTTGCGAAAGAACGTCAGACAAGGGATCCATTCAAAACTCCAGACGATCTCGATAGAAAACAGGACTTAGCTGCATTCACAGTCTGGCTCACCATGACCAGAATCTCAGCTACTTGCAACACCACGCCTCGGGTTGCTCTGGAACCCTGAATAAATTGATAAACGACAGAAAGGATGCATGCCATGCGCTACAGACCGTTGGGCAAGACCGGCCAATTTGTCTCCGAACTGTGTTTAGGCACGATGACTTTCAGCGGAGGCCAGGGCTTCTGGCGCAGCGTGGGGACCGTTGAGCAAAAAGTCGCAACGGCCCTGGTCGCTCGCGCAATTGACGCGGGTATCAACTTTTTCGACACGGCGGATGTCTACTCGGAAGGACAATCCGAAGTGATGCTGGGGCAAGCCTTGAGCGATCTGAATATCTCGCGCGAGGACGTAATCATCGCCACGAAAGTGTTCGGCCGAACGGCCCCCGGCCCGAACGCTGCTGGGCTCTCACGCGGCCATATCTTGGACCAGGTCGCTGGGAGTCTGAAGCGGCTCGGCATCGAATACATCGACCTGTATCAAATTCACGGATTCGACTCGATTACACCGATCGAAGTGACATTGCGTGCGCTCGACGATTGCGTGTCACGTGGGCTAATTCGTAACCTGGGCTGCTCCAACCTCGCTGCCTGGCAGATCATGAAAGCCCTAGGCGCCAGCGAGCAACGCGGATTTGCACGTTTCGAGACGGTGCAAGCGTATTACAATCTGACTAGTCGCGATCTGGAGCGCGAAGTAATCCCACTCTGCGACGATCAGGGCTTGGGGATAATGGTATGGAGTCCATTAGCCGGCGGGCTGTTATCCGGAAAATTTACACGAGCCACACAAGAACCCGCCGGCGCACGCCGTTCAACATTCGACTTCCCTCCCGCAAACCGCGAACGAGTATATGAACTCATTGAAGTGATGACACCCATCTCTCAGTCCCACGGCGTCTCTATCTCAGCGATTGCACTCGCCTGGTTATTGCAGCGTACGGGGGTCATGAGTGTCATTGTCGGTGTCAAGACTCTTGACCAACTGGACGACAATCTCCATGCCAGCACCGTGAGGTTGACAACGGAGGACATCGCCGCCTTGGACCGCGCCAGTGCCATAAGCGCAGAGTATCCTGGCTGGATGATCGAGCGCCAGGCAGACGAACGCTCACCTATCGGCAACTGAAACAAAATAGAAGGCCCAGTAGGAAAATCAATACCACATGCCCCTAGCTCATCAACCTCGAATGCTCGCAGCTCTATAAACCACCTTGAATGGGTAAAGGAGTCTCCGGGTATGCCTATATGTATGCCAATGATTATATTTTTTTATAAAAAACATTAAAAACAGCCAATTACAGCTTTAGTTCAAATGACTGTGTACCACCAAGTACTAAAAACGGCTTACCGAAAGATAGGCCGTTTTTTTATGCCTCGAGAAAAGTGGCATTGTTTCAGGACAGCGGACCTGATTTGCGTCGCGTCCCCCAGGCCGATAAAGTCCCCAGACATTTTATCCCATGGACGGAGTGCCCCGCGTGTTCTCAGCCTTCCACTTGAGTCGCTATCGCCTGTCAGCTTTTTCGCTGATCGCCACCGCTTTAACCCTCGCCGCGTGTAATACCCTGCCCTCTTCGCCGCCAGTCTCTACTCTGCCGGTCGCGCCGGAAATCGCCTCCGGTTATCGCATCGACCTGCAGACCCGGCACGCCTCGAAACACATGGCCGCAGCCGCCAACCCGCTGGCAGCCGAAGCCGGGCGGGAGATGCTGCGTCAGGGCGGCTCGGCGATTGATGCGGCCATTGCCATGCAAGCGGTGTTGACGCTGGTGGAACCGCAATCGTCGGGTATCGGTGGCGGCGCGTTGATTGTGCTGTGGGATGGCAAGGCTGTACGCACCTATGACGGGCGCGAAACCGCTCCGGCCGGCGCCACCGAGAAACTGTTCCTGCAAGCCGACGGCAAACCGATGCCGTTCACCCAGGCACAGATCGGCGGGCGCTCGGTGGGGACGCCGGGTGTATTGCGGGCGCTGGAGCTGGCCCATCAAAAGCACGGTCGTCTGCCGTGGGCGAAGTTGTTCGGGCCCGCCATCGAACTGGCGGAACAAGGCTTCGCCATTTCACCACGACTGCATCAGTTGATCGCGGCAGATGCGTTCATACAGCGTTCGCCGGACATGGCCGCCTACTTTTTGAATGCCGATGGCAGCCCGAAAGCCATCGGTACACAGCTGAAAAACCCGGCACTGGCCGCCGTGTTCAAGCGCATCGCCAAGGAAGGTCCCGATGCCCTGTACAAAGGACCAATCGCAAAAGAGATCATCGCCAAGGTTCAGGGCCACGCCAACCCCGGCAGCCTGTCGCTAAACGATCTTCAAGACTACAAGGCCAAGGAACGCGCGCCGTTATGCACCGACTACAAACGCTGGCAGGTTTGCGGCATGCCGCCACCGTCGTCGGGCGGGATCGCCGTGGCGCAAATTCTTGGCACCTTGCAGGCATTGGAATCCCGCGGCCCGCGTTTTGCCCTGGCACCACTCAAACCGCTCAAGACCAGCAAACCGGCAGGCCTCGAACCCGCCCCGGAAGCTGTGCACCTGATCGCCGAAGCCGAACGCCTGGCTTACGCCGACCGAGCGCAGTACGTCGCCGACACCGACTTCGTACCTGTGCCGGTAAAAGGTCTGATCGACCCGACTTATCTGACCAGCCGCGCCTCCTTGATTGGCGATCGCAGCATGGGGCAGGCCAAACCCGGTACCCCGCCGGGCATTCGGGTTGCCTATGCGCCGGACCGCTCGCCACTGCGCATCTCCACCTCGCAAGTGGTAGCAGTCGATGACGAAGGCGGCGCCGTGTCCATGACCACCACCGTGGAGGCAGCATTTGGCTCGCACCTGATGGTCCAGGGGTTCCTGCTCAACAACCAGATGACCGACTTCTCGTTCATTCCCGAAGAGAATGGGCAAAAAGTCGCCAACCGTGTTGAACCGGGTAAACGCCCGCGCTCGTCCATGGCACCCACGCTGATCTTCGACCGTCAGAACGGCGAATTCCTGGCTACCGTCGGCTCCCCCGGCGGCTCGCAGATCATCGAATACGTGGCCAAATCCACCATCGGCCTGCTCGACTGGAACCTCGACCCGCAAGCGGCCATCAGCCTGCCCAATTTCGGCAGCCGCAACGGCCCGACCGAACTGGAACAGGGTCAGTTCAGCACAGAGCTGATTCAGGCACTGAAGGACAAAGGGCACAACGTGAACGAGATCGACATGACCAGCGGGACTCAGGCGATTGTTCAGGTCAAGGATGCGCAGGGCAAAGCCGCGTTGGCCGGCGGGGCCGATCCGCGACGCGAGGGAGAAGCGTTGGGGGATTGAGTCGTACGCAAAACTGAGGAAAGGCTTACCGGGAGGTAGGCCTTTTTTTATTGGTGAAGAATCCTGATCAAGTCTCTCGCGTAGCCTTTTCCTACCCTCAAATTGCTCTCCCTTGGATAGAGTGTGGAAACCATTTTTATCTCGTCTGTTCATCCACTTCATCAGATCAGCTATCGGGAGTGCCTGATTACAGGAGGCGAATTTACTCCCCACATGTCGGCTACTTCGCCACAAACTTGCACAAGTCCCACCACGGGACTAGGATCACGTCATGAGAATTATCGCCATCAGTCACCTGAAAGATTTTTGGGAGAGATACCCGGACTCAGAACAACCTTTCCTGGCCTGGATTGACGAAGCAAGGAAAGCGGACTGGAAGACGCCTGCTGACATCAAGGCGCATTTTGCCACCGCCAGCATTCTCAAAAGCCGCAGAGTCGTGTTTAACATCAAGGGCAATGACTTTCGGCTAGTAGTCGCGGTGGCCTACCGTTTCGGCGCCGTATACATAAAATTTGTCGGCACCCACAAGCAATACGATGGGATCGACGCTGATACCATCGAAATGGAATAACCCATGAACATTCATCCGATTCACACCGACGCGGACTATCGTGCAGCCCTCAAAAGCGTATCTGCACTATTCAACAATGAGCCTGAGCCGGGTACCCCCGAAGGCGATTACTTCGAGATCATGATTACCCTCATCGAGGCCTATGAATCGAAGCAATTTCCTGTCGATCTGCCCACCCCGATCGACGCTATCAAATTTCGCATGGAGCAGTCCGGTCTGTCCGCGGCTGATCTGGCACCTGCCATTGGCCGGACAAACCGGGTTTATGAAGTGCTCAACGGTAAGCGTACGTTGACGCTTCCGATGATCTGGAAGCTTCATGATCTATTTGGGATACCAGCCGAAAGCCTAATCAAGCCAGTGAAGCAGGCCTGATCTTTTTTAGGGCTACCGACACTGGATTCAGGGCATCAAGTCGATAACTGATTGGCAAACTGCCCAACCGCGTTCACCACTTTCTGCGCCCCGTCCTGGATCTCGACGATCACTGTGCCTGCCTCCGCCGCCAGCGCCAGCCCCTGTTCGGCCTGGAGTCTGCCATCGGTCATCAGGGCCACGGCGTTGCGCGCCATGTCCTGGTTCTGGCGCACAACGCCGACAATTTCGTCGGTCGCCTGGCTGGTTCGCGAGGCAAGTTGCCGGACTTCATCAGCCACCACGGCAAAACCTCGACCCTGCTCACCGGCGCGAGCGGCTTCGATGGCCGCGTTGAGCGCCAGCAGGTTGGTCTGTTCGGCGATGCCACTGATGGTTTTGACGATGGTGCCGATCACCAGTGATTGCTCGTTCAGCGCCTCGATGCCTTCGCCAGCAGTTTGCATATGTTTGGCCAAGTCACGCATGACGTCCACCGCTTGAGTCACTACAGTGGTACCGCGCTGGGCGCTGCTGTCGGTTTGCAACGAGGTGCTGTAGGCGATGTTGGCCGCTTCGGCGACGGCCTGCTCCTGATTGACCTGATCGGTTATCACCGTAGCGAACTTGACCACTTTGTAGAGCTTGTTGTTGGCATCGACGACGGGGTTATAGGACGCCTCCAGCCAGACCACGCGACCGTGGCTATCGATACGCTTGAAACGATTGGCCACAAATTCGCCGGCGTTCAAGCGGCGCCAGAAGTTCTGATACTCGGGGCTGTTGTATTCCTCTGGTTCACAGAAGGTGCGGTGATGTTTGCCCTGGACCTGCGCCAGACTGTAACCCATGCCGTTGAGAAACCGCTCGTTGGCCGTCAGCACGTTGCCATTGAGGTCGAACTCGATGACCGCCGTCGAGCGCACTAGCGCGCCGATCAGGTTCTCATGTTCACGAGACGCCTCGATGGTGCGGGTCAGGTCGCTGGAGTAAATCGAGAAGTGTTTGATCCGGCCATCCCCGGAGCGCACCGGCTGCATGATCGACCGCAGCCAGGCTTCGGCACCAGTGCCCCGCAATAAACGAACCGTGCCGGCAAAATGCTCGCCACGGGTCAGTGCAGTCTTGAAGCGACGGTGGAATTCGTCCGACTTCACATGAACCGGGACGATGTCTTCGATGTGCCGGCCGTCCAGCTCGTTGCCCTTGTAGAGCATTTCACCCATGAAATTCTGGTTGGCCGATTGAATCCTGCCATCGGAATCAAGGGTCAAGACCAGCATTTCGTTGTCCAGGCTCTCCTTGACTTGCTGAAGGCTGGAGAGTTCTTCGCGAAGAGCCGACAGCTCCTGCTTCAAGCGTTTGTTGAACATGGAAGCACCGATGGACAGGGATAAAAAGCTGCATACAGCCTAGCCATCGGCTTTGGGGATATTTTCTGAAGAGTGTTTCAGGGTTGTCCTACAAAAATAGTGGCAACACGAACACCTTTATACCGCGCCAGCTACCGAACAGCGCCCAATTCGCGGTACTCGCGCGCCGAAATACGCCGCGCTGCTGACGCCCACCGCCCCCATCACTGCGCAGAAAATCACACAAATCCACGGACTCCACGGCATCAGACCGATCAACAACAGCGGTGTGACGCTGGCCCAGGCGGCGTAGGCAATGTTGTAGGTAAAGGAAATCCCCGAGACGCGAATCCGCGCCGGAAACAGGCTGACCATCACCGACGGCACTGCGCCGACTACCCCGCAAGAGAGGCCTGCCACTGCATAGGCCAGACCGAGCCACTGGCCTTCAATGATCAGGCAGGTATAGAGCACGCCAATACCCAGAGGCAGCAGCAGGCTATACAGCATCACCGTGCGCCAGGCGCCGATGCGATCGACAAGCAGCCCCGCGAGCACACAGCCGATGTTCAGAAATACGATGCCCAAGGCACTCAGGGCGAAGGTATGACTGGCGGTCATGCCGAAGGTTTTTTGCATCATGGTCGGGGTAATGACCACGAATACCACCACGGCCGAGGTCAGCACGCAGGTGAGGATCATCGCCGGCAGCATCGCCAGGCGGTGCTCCCGCAGGACCGTGCGCAGCGGCAGTTCCACAGTAGCCTCGCGTTGGGCCTGCATCGCCATGAATACCGGGGTTTCACTGAGCCAGCGACGTAGCCAGACACCGATGACGCCAAACACACCGCCCAACAGAAACGGGTAGCGCCAGGCGTAATCAAGGATTTCCGCCGGGGTGAACGTCTGTGCCAGAAATGTCGCCGTCAGAGCTCCGATCAAGTAGCCGAAGGTCAGCCCCGCCTGTAGGAAACCGAGGGCATAGCCGCGATGCCCGACCGGTGCATGCTCGGCCACGAACACCCAGGCACTCGGTACTTCACCGCCTACCGCCGCACCTTGCAGGACCCTCAGGCCCAATAGCAACAACGGCGCGAAATAACCGATCTGGGCGTAGGTCGGCATGATCCCGATCAGCAGACACGGCAACGCCATCATCAGGATGCTCAGGCTGAAAACCTTCTTGCGTCCCAGTCGATCGGCGAAATGCGCCATCAGGATCCCGCCCAACGGCCGCGCCAGGTAGCCGGTAACGAAAATTCCGAAGCTTTGTAGCAGACGCAGCCACTCAGGCATTTCGGGTGGGAAGAACAGTTGGCTGAGGGTCAGCGCGAAAAATACGAAAATGATGAAATCGTAGATTTCCAACGCGCCGCCAAGGGCTGCTAGCCCCAGTGTTTTGTAGTCCGAGCGGGTGAAGGGCGCCGGGCGCGCATCTGTGTTGGCAGTCATGGAAAAGAACTCTGGCAGGCAAAAAACCAAGGCGCCCATGGTCTACGCAAATGCGCTTGTGGACAACCCGCTAGCCCTGGAATCCCAATGCCATACCTCGCTGCTAGCGCGTACCTTCCAGTATGAAGGGCACTCCTAGACTGGAAATCTTTTCAGATGGGCACTAGACCGCTCGACACAAGTAGTTTCAAGATGTACCCGCCCTGCCTCCGAGGGCTCACGCTGAAAAGGATCTGAGCATGTTCAAACTCGCAGGACTCACCCTGGCCGCACTCACCCTGAGTGCCGCCGCTCACGCCGATGTCGATCTGAATCTGGGCAGTACCGAACGTGTTACCCGACTATTCGCCTATCCCAACAACTGCAACGTCATCTGCTATCGCAACTGGACACTGGAACAGACCGTCGAGCATTACCTGACTCAAAGCGTACAACGCGATGGCTACAACACCGCAAAAGTAGTGGTCAAAACCGACAACAAGCAACTCTACGCCACTATCAGCGGTGTGCCCAAAGGCTATGACAAGCCACTGACCGCACTGCTCCAGGCTGGGGATTTGGCTTACAACGGCGCCAGCAAACTGAGTGCCGATGGCAAATGGACCTACAACTGGTACTTGTTCCTTCCGCTGGGCATGGCGCTGGAAAATCGCAAAAGCGTCGAACTGCTGCACTTCCCGCCGGATTACTCGCTGACCCAGGCCCAGGACTACCTGGAGTCCAAGACTACCGACCGTTGGGCCACGCTGCTGACTGCCAATGGCATCCCCGCCGACCAGACACCGGGCTATCAGACCATCATCGACATCGCGCCGATTGCCGCGCCATCCAGCGCCGGTAAGGACCTTGAAGGCGTCTACGACTACTTCAAGGATTACCAGACCACCATGGTCAAGGACGTCAGCCAGAACGCCAGCGGCGCTGCGTTGCCAATGGTTGCTTTCGGCGCACCGGTGCGTAACTGGATCAAGCAACAATACGGGCCGACCGTGGACGTGCTCGGTCTGGCAATCATCAGCCCGAGCGAGGGTGTGAAGGTGCCCGTACTGGGTTCCAATCACCCGAGCTACATCTGGTACGCCGCCGATCCCGAAGCCTACAGCGGCAGCGATGCCCAGGCCAAGGCGGACGCTGCAGGGCTGAAAGTCATGGGCCAGGATTTGAGCGCCGCATGCTGGCAGGCCGGGATGGGCAGCAAACCGGGCACTGACCCTACCGTTCAGCTGAAAAGCTGTACTCAAACCTGGCAAGTGACCCAGAAAGAAAAAACCTGCGAACTGTTCTACACCTCGATCCGCAACCTGACGCCTGAACAGGCCGTGGCCAAATGCGCAACAACGACGGTCAAATCCCAGCTGAAACAGCTGAAGAGCCCGTCTCTTGCGACCTCTGCTCCTGCCTCACACTTGTAAACGATGAAAATCTTTCCCGCGTGAGCCATGGCTGACGCGGGAAAGAGCCTTTTTCGCCTGTCATATTTGACAGTAGACTGATGGTTTCATTTGCGAGAGTCTTGGGGCATACCCATGTGCTGCAGGGCTGACAGGATGTCAGTAGACGGCGGTCGTAGCACTCGACTGACAAGGATTGTTATGAGAGCTCATGCAGAACAGGCAATACCCCCACCGCCATCAAATGGCATCTATCCGTTTGTAGAGTTGCCCCTTCGCCTTGGATTCCCCTCCAAAGACGACTTTGAAATCATCTGCAACACTCAGGGATCGGCAATAGCTGTCATGGCACTGCGCGAGTTCCCCCGCATCAGCCGAATCTGCAGGGTTTCTGGACATCTGTTGCCCTATCGCTGCCGACACACCCGGCAGCTGGCGCCAGGCATCCACGTCTACGATCCGCGCTTCTGCGGTCTACTGAACCACTCCTGCGACCCCAACGTCTTTCTCGACATGAGCGAACTGTGGATATGGGCGCTCAAGGACATCAAAAAGGGTGACCGGCTGACGATGGATTTCGCCGCGACAGAAGACAAGCTGCTGCGGCAGTTCGCCTGCCGCTGCGGTTGTCCGTCCTGCCGTGGCTGGATCATCGGCTATGACGAGTCGCCGAACGTCAATGGAGAACAGTTTTTTCAACACTGGCGTCGACGAAGTCTCATCTAAAAGGCTTTACAACGCCTCGACCGGACGCAAACGGTACTGCGGTGGTAACTGTTCGAAACCGCTGATGGTGGCGTTCAGGCTTTTCCAGCGTCCATCCTTGATGCCATAGATGCAACCATGGATCGACAAGCTCTGCCCGCGGTGCCAGGCGTTTTGCACAATGCTGGTATGACCGACGTTGGCCACCTGCTGAATCACATTGAGTTCGCAGAGGCGGTCGACCCGCTCTTCTTCGGTGGACAACTTGGCCAGTTCGTCGCGCTTTTCATAATAGAGATCGCGAATCGAGCGCAGCCAGCCGTCGATCAGGCCCAACTGACGGTCCTGCATCGAGGCGCGTACACCGCCGCAACCGTAGTGGCCGGTGACCAGGATGTGTTTGACCTTGAGTACATCGACCGCGTATTGAATCACCGACAGGCAATTGAGGTCGGTGTGCAGTACAACGTTGGCCACGTTGCGGTGCACAAACAGATCGCCCGGCAGCATGCCGACGATTTCATTGGCTGGCACGCGGGCATCGGAGCAACCGATCCACAGGTATTCCGGGGTTTGTTGACGGGCCAGCTTGGCGAAGAAATCAGGATCTTCCTGGGTGATCGCGTCTGCCCAGCGCTCATTGTTATCAATCAGATCTTGTAATTCGTTCATGCAATGAAGCCTCGATAATGATGCGCTGGTTTGACAGACAACCGTCTGTCCGGGTCACGCGCAAGATGCAGATCCCCCATGATGCCCTGATGCATTTAATGGCTATCCGATGCTCCATGCCGGTGGAATTCTCGCAAGCCCAGTGGGTCAACTGTAGTAAGGCCTACAGTATGAGGGAATGCCATGACTGATTCACGACGTCCGTTCGATAAGGCGCAACCCGAGCCCATCGACGACAACGAAGACCGCATGGGCCCAGTGCATGAGCTGGATTTCGACGAGGAAGAACCGGGCACCAGAATCGGCGACCTGATCCCCGAACGCGAGCGTGCGCAGAAGATGTCCGACGAACGCGTCCGTGAAGCTGGCATGACCGGAGGCTCGACCAATGACCATGAGTCCACCGACGATGACATGAGCCCGGAAACCTTGATCCGTGAAGATGGCGCGCGGGACGCCCATGAAGAGGGTGAAGGCGACCAGGCGGATTGGGATTTGAGCATTGTCGATGAGGACGACATCGGCGGGGGCAATGGGTTGGACGAAGCAGAGATGGCGCAGCGCGATCCAATGGATGGCAAGCGTTGATCTACAGATTTGACCGGACTCCAACGCAGGAACTGCCGAAGGCTGCGATCTTTTGATCTGTTGTTGCCGCGACATGGAAAGATCAAAAGATCGCAGCCTTCGGCAGCTCCTACAGGTGTTTCAGTCAACCAAGGTGCAGGCCATGACGACCGCATCCTCACGCCCCCCCACTGCCGGGTAGTAATCGCGTCGACGTCCGATCTCGTTGAACCCATACCGCTCATACAATCGAAATGCCGCCCGGTTGCTGTCGCGCACTTCCAGAAAACATTCCCGTGCCTCTGCCTTGCAGGCAATCGACATCAAATGCTCCAGCAGCGTCAAACCCAGGCCTCGGCCCTGATTTTCCGGTTTGACGGTGATGTTCAGCAAATGCGCCTCGTCGAGAATGATCTGCACCACCCCATGACCGACCTGCTGCTGCCCTTCGAACATCAGCCAGATCTGGTACTTGCCCAGGCCATCGAGAAAAATCCCGCGGGTCCAAGGGTGGCTGTAAGCCGCGTATTCAATTTTCAGTACAGTGTCCAGGTCCGCCTCGGTCATCGGGCGGAACGATACAGCGTCACTCATTCGATTCTTTCCAGCGCGCCATCAGCCGACGCATGGCTTGCCAGACACCAGCCTTACGCTGTGGCTCTTCCATTAATAATTCCAGACCCGGCAGGGCCCAGACCGAACCCAGGCCTTCGACCTGAAGTTCACGGTTGAAGGATTCGGCGTTCGCCTCACCGGCAAAACGCACCGCCGGCAAGCCGATCAGCCACAGGCAGACGCATGGAGCATCTTCGAGACGGGCCGACAGAAAGCCTTGTACGAAATCCCGAGCCGCTTCCGGCCCTTGATCCATGGTGCCGCGAGCCAGCAGTGGCCAGCGCACCGGCTCGCCGACGATCTGCGGGCTGTCCGGCAGACCGGCGGCGCGCAGCATGTCCTTGAGCAAAAGATAGGCAGGATCGCGGGTCTGGAAGCTTTCGCCTGTGGGTAACTCCACCAGCAACAGGCAACGACCTGTGCGCAGCAATTGAAGGGCGAAACGCGGTGGCGGCACGACCGGTGCCTTGATCGCGACCGGGGCCTCCTCTTCTTCGACCTTGGCGTTCGTGCGGGTGCTGGCCAACGATGGCCGTGGCACTTCGATTTTTACCCGTTCGGCCGGTTTGACCACGGGCTCCATCGGTGCCTCGGCCACGGGAGCCGGCGCAACCGGGGTGACGACCAATGGCTCGGGCATCTCCAGCAGTTCGGGGCGCGAGGGCGCAGCAAAGGGCAATTCGGTGCGCGGCAGCCAGTTGACCACCTGCATGGCGGTCAAATAAGCGCGGCGACGGGACTCGATAAGCAAAGGTCGGCCACTTGTGGATAACTAAAGTGCAGTGATTCTACCGCCCTTCGCTCAAGATCGCCCGCGCTTGATCGATAGAAAGCCAACTGTCCGTCCCGAGAGTGAATCGCAACGGGCGTGATGCAGTACAATCGCGACTTTTAATCGCCAACCAGCCGGCCATTCCGATGATCGAACCCAAGCGCGTCTTGCGCGCCCTCGCTGAACACTGGGCACTTCTGGAGCCACTGTGCGAGCACTTCGACCAAGGCACCCTGAGCCTCAACGAACTGCGCACGCAACTGGCCGCCCAGCAACTCGACAGTACGCCACAGGACATCACCAGCCTGCTCGACGTGTGGATCCGCCTCGACATTCTGGTTCCCGTGGCGAAAAGCCCGAACCGTTTCGAGCTCAACGCGCAGATCCACGATTTCCTCGCTTACCTGCGCCGTGAGCACCGTCTGGGCCTGTGCCTGGAAATCGAAGCCTATTTGCGCCATCTCGAGCGCCTGGCCGGTTACATTCAGGACGCCTTCGACATTCGCGACGGCAACGATCTGGCGCGCCAATTGCGTCTGCTCGACATGCGCGTGCGCGATGTGCTGAAAAAACTCGACAACGACGAACAGGCGTTGGTGGCCGTCGCCGAACGGGCGAAAACCAGCGATCGGCAGATCCCGCTGCGTCAGCGCTACGCTGAAGTGCTGGCGACCTGGGACGAATACGTCGAGCCGATGATTGAACTGGTGAACGCCGACGGCGCCTTCGAACAAGGCGTGCGCAAGGTCGAAACGGTCCTGCTGAAGATGCTCTCCGAACAGCAGCGCCTCGGCCATCTGGTTGACGACGACATGCTGCTGCGCACCCACGCACGCATCCTCGAAATGCAGACCAGCGCCCAACTGACGCTGCGTCATGCCCGTGAACTGCTGCTGCCGCTGCGTGAAGAAGCCCGCCGGCACAACGCCGTGACCCGTGGCGCGGCGCTGGCCCTGTCGGCCATTCGTCGTAAAGGTATCGATGCGGTGCCACAAGCGGCGATGCCGATGTTCACCCGTCCGCAAAGCACGTTTCTGGGCAGCGCCAGTCAGGTCGAAGCCTACGTTTATGCCCTGGCCCGTTTCGAGCCGAAACCGGCACGCTTCCCCAAGGCCCACAAGCCCCAGAAAGGCGAAGCGCCGCGCGCGCCACGCACGGTTCGGGAAATGCTCGAACGCTGCGAAGACGCCCTGCCGATGCCGGACCTGATGACCTGGCTGCTGGAGCAGGAGCCGGACGGCGCCACCGACGAATTGCTCTACTGGTTCTCGCGCCTGTCGCGGGAAAAACGCTTCAAACGCGAGCGTCTGGAACGCCGCGATTACCACACTCACGAGCATCAGGTCAGCCTGCGCTCCTTCGCCCTGCTCTCGGCCGGCGACACCGCCGCCGAGGATTCTGCGAGCATCCCACATGCATCTTGATCTATCCGAACTGTCCCAACTGGCGCCGATCTTTCGCGAGCTGTTCAAGGGCTACCACGTCAGCCGCCGCGCCCCGGAGCTGTACGCGCAATTGTCGAACTTCCAGGACCAGTACCGCAAGCTGTTCAAGGCACTGGGCTTTGAACTGGTCTGCGACACCCGAGGTTTCTACTACTTTGTGCCGGACCTTGCCGCTGCGGCAGTAAACAAGACCGCGCAACGTCTGGCGCTGTTTACCTTCATCCTTGTCGAGCATCTGGCCGATCAGGGCCGTGACCCGGTCGCCGTGCTCGACGGCGGCAGCCTCGGCCGCGATGAGTTGCCATCGTTGCTGGAGAAATACCGCGACTTGTTTATCCAGGCAGAAGTGCAGACCGTCGAAGAACTCGAAGAAAAAATCATGCGCCGCATGACTCAGCTCGGTTTCGCCAGCGAAGAAAACGGCGTTTACCGTTTCCTGCCGCCGATGCATCGCTTCCTTGATGTTTGCCTGTCGGTTCAGCAGGACCGTGATCTGGCGGCCAGCCTGCACAGCGTGTTGCCATTGCCGGTCCCGGTGCTGATCGATGACGACAGCGACGAGAAGCTGCTGCAAACCGATGATCCGCTAGACCTCAGCGATTTCGAAGAAGAAAGCGAAGAAGACGCCCTGGCCCGCGCCATTGCCGAAGAACAGGAGACCGACGCATGAGCAAGGAACGCTACGGCATTCGCCGCTTTGCCCTTTTGAACACCGCCGGTTACAGCCTCGGCCTGTTCCCGCTGGAAGAGCCGCTGTCGGTTTACGGGGCGAACAACCTCGGTAAATCCGCATCGATCAACGCCTTGCAGTTCCCGATTCTTGCACGCATGTCGGACATGAGTTTCGGCAAGTACAGCCTGGAACAATCCCGGCGTTTCTACTTCGCCTCGGACACCAGTTACATCCTGGTGGAAGTCTCCCTGCCCCACGGCCCGCACGTAATCGGCGTGGTCGGACGCGGCCCGGGCGGCGGTTTCGGTCACCAGTTCTTTGCCTACGCCGGCAAACTCGATCTGGCCCATTACCAGAAAGACGACACCTGCCTGCGGCAGAAAGAGCTGTTCACCAACCTTGAGCGCGAAGGCCTGAAAGCCTATGAACTCAAGCCGGATGAACTGCGTCGTTTGCTGGTGGGCGGTCACACCTCGATTCCGCTGGACCTGACGCTGATCCCGCTGCGCTCCACCAGCGAGCAGAGCCTGAAGACCTTCCGCGCACTGTTCATCAACTTGTTGCACATGCGCGAAATCACCGCGGCCAAACTCAAGCAGCTGTTCCTCGATGCCTTCGAACACAGCCTGCGTTCCGGCAGCGTCGACTACATCGCCGCGTGCGAAGAAGCCTTCCGCGATGTTCGTCGCATGGAGCAGGACTACAACTCGCTGGTTACCGCCGGCCCGCTGGTTGAAGCGCTGGCCGCAGGCGTGGCCCAGCGCAATATCCTGCGCGGCAAACTGCATCGCCTGTCGCCGCTGCTCGACTCCCTGCTCGGCACCTGGTCGGACTACGCCAGTGCGCGCAAGGAAGAACTGACGATTCAGGCCGAGCACTACCGCAACGAGCAGGACGCGCTGCAAAACGATCAGCGCGGCGGCACTCAGGAGCTGATGCGTCTGGAGCGGGAAATCACCGGCATCCAGCGCTGGCTCGGCGAGTTGTCGGTGCTCAAGCATCGCTTCGCGCTGGTCGATGACGTCAAAGTCCTCGAGCAGCAACTGCTCGCCGCCAAGGACGCGCACGACGAACTGGCCGGTGCGCTGGCCCAGTCGCGGCAGTTCAGTGCCGAAGACCTCGAAGAGCGTCTGCGGGATCTGGAAAAACGCCTGAAGTCGGTCAAGCAACAACTCGATCACGCCGACAACAACAGCTACGCCCGTTTGCGCGAGGAGTTTTCGCAGCAGGACGTCGAGCGCCTGATGCGCCTGTTCAACAGCGCACTGTTCAGCCTCCCGCTGGGTGAACACGGCATTACGCTGGACGAGGACGGTCAGTGGGTCAAATCCATGGAACTGATCCTCGATGGCTTCAAAGGCGAGCGCTTCGAAGTGCCGGGCCTGTCCATCGACATCTCGCACATCGAGCCTCCAGCCCTGCAAGCCCTGGCTGACCGCGCGGCGCTGCGCGATCAGAAAGACCGCCTGGAAAAAGAACTCAAGCAGCTGAAAACTCAAGCTGCCGTGGCAGCCGACCGCGCGGCCAGCAAGACCCAGACTGAAGCGCTATACCAGCAAGTGCTGGATGCGCAGAAAGCCCTGGAAGATTTCCGCCGCGCGCAAACCCTGAGCGCCGAGGAAGGCGACAAGCTTGAGCAGTTGGCGCAGATGGAAGCTGCTCAGGACGAATTGAAGCGTTCCAGCGATGCCTTCACCGAGCGCGTCCAGCAACTGTCGGCCAAGCTGCAACTGGTCGGCCGGCAGATCGGCGATATGGAAGCCAAGCAACGCACCCTCGACGACGCCCTGCGCCGTCGTCAGCTGTTGCCGGCGGACCTGCCATTTGGCACGCCGTTCATGGACCCGGTCGACGACTCCATGGATAACCTGCTGCCGTTGCTCAACGACTATCAGGACAGCTGGCAAGGCCTGCTGCGCAGCGACGGGCAGATCGACGCGCTCTATGCTCAGGTTCGCCTCAAGGGCGTGGCCAAGTTCGACAGCGAAGACGATATGGAGCGTCGCCTGCAACTGCTGATCAACGCGTACGCACACCGCACCGACGAAGCCCTGACTCTCGGCAAGGCACGTCGTGCAGCCGTCACCGACATCGCCCGGACCCTGCGTAACATTCGCAGCGACTATGACAGCCTCGAACATCAACTGGCGCTGTTCAACCGCGAGATCAACAAGCGTCAGGTCTCCAACCTGCAAAGCTTCCGCATCGTGCTCGCGCCGAACAAGGAAGCGCTCAAGCACATTGACCAGATCATCCACAGCGCCGGTCAGTACGAAGAAGGCGAAACCCTTTCCGTCTTCGACCTGAGCCAAAGCGCCGATCAAGACAACAAGAACGAAGAGGCCAAGGAATACCTGGCGCGGCTGGTGGCGGCGAACCACAACCAGCTCGGCCTCAAGGATCTGTTCGAGCTGGCGTTCGAGATCACCAAGGTCAACGGCCTACCGGTGATCCACACCGACATCGACGGCGCGGCGTCCAACGGCACCACCATGACCATCAAGGCGCTGACCAACATGTACTTGTTGCTGCACTTGATGGACCGCGATCAGGCCGGTCGCGTGCGCCTGCCGTACTACCTCGACGAAGCGGCGGACATCGACGAGAAGAACCAGGCAGCACTGCTGGAAACCAGCCTGCAATTGGGTTTCGTGCCAATTCTGGCGAGTGTGAAGCCGCAAGTTTGCGCCAGTGTCGCCATCGACCTGGAAGGCGGCAGCGGCCCGAACGGCATTTATATCGACGAGGCGGACTGGAAGTACATTCGTCGCCACGATGAGGTGAAGGTTGCCGTTAATGTTGAAGCGGATGAACCGGAGCTGGACGCGGTTTGACGCTTTAATCGAAACCAATAAAAAGGCCGCGATCCAATGGATCGCGGCCTTTTTTATCTTTTCATTGTAGGAGCGAGGCTTGCCCGCGAAGGCGTCATCACAGACGCAATAACTACTTGCCGATCGAAATCTTCGGCGCCCAGGTCAGCCACTCATCTTCGAACTGGTCGAACAATGGAAAGGTTTGCTCAGCCCGCGCCGGAACACCCATGCGGTCGCCATCCGGTGTGGCAAACGCAATGCCGCCCTGAACCAGCGTCTCCAGCGATTCGGTGCGTATTGTCGCGCCTTTGAACAAGCCGTAGTCAAATCCAAAACCACTGGTGTTCCAGAACCGCGTGCCACTGCGTACCAGCGGCGCATACTTCGGTTCGATCAGGATGTGCACCAACACTCGATCAGCCGTCTGGCCCAGTTCATAGCCGGTCACCTTGCCTACCGTGATTTCGCGATAGGTGACGGGGACGCCAGTCTTCAGCGAGCCCCGGCGAGCAGCGCTCAACACCAGGCTTAAACCAGCCTCTTCCTTGGCGATTTCCGGAGGATTGGTCAAGGCCACGAAAGTCTTCTGTGGGCCGAGGTTCTTCGGCGCCGGTTGTACTTCGATGTATTGCCCGGTGACCAAAGTGTCGAGGTTCGAGGTTTTAATCAGACCGAGCTCAGGTTTAACCACCCAGAACTGACTGCCGACCCGAGCGATACGCTCCGGCACTTCAGTGATCCGCGCGGTTAGCAGTACTGATTGCAGGTCATCACTGAGGTCGACGTCCTCGATCTTGCCAACGTCCAGGCCTTTGAATCGAACCGGCGTGCCACTGCGCAGGCCATCGGCGCGATCGACCTTGATCGTCACCATGGTGCCTTTCTGCGTTGCCTCATCATGGTTGGCATGCAGGCGGAAACGTGGAATACGCTTCTGCAACGGCGCTTTGGCTTCCGGGGTCTCGAAGGCGATGCCTCCGGCCATCAGGCTCTGTAACGACTCACTTTTGACTTGGATGCCGCCGGTTAATCCACCGGTGAGCGTAATGCCGCTGGCATTCCAGAAACGCGTCGAAGCGTTGACCAGCCCTTCGTATTCCTTCTCGATGTGCACACCGATTACCAGCTGCTTTTTGGTGCGAGAGAATTGATAGCTTTGAACCGAACCGACCTTGACCTGTTTGTAGAGAATCGGACTGCCGACTTCCAGAGAACCCAGGTTTTCGGTGAACAACACCAAATGCAGGCCGGGCGAACGCAGGTCCAGCGGCGGCGCCTTGGGCCGTGCTTCGAACTCGCGCTGCGGCGCACCGCCCTTGTCGCCTGGGCGCACGGCAATGTAGTTGCCTTTGACCAGCGCTTCCAGGCCTGTAATACCGGCGAGCGAAATCGATGGTTTTACCACCCAGAACTGAGTGCCGGTGACCAGGTAGTCCTCGGCCAGCGGGTCTAGAGTCAACTCGGCGGTCGCACTGGACAGGTCGGGATCAACCTTGAGCGTTTTCAAATTGCCGACTTGGATACCTTTGTACATCACCGGCGTACGACCGGACTGCAGGCCCTCGAAATCGCTGAGTTTGACCTTGACCCGAATACCGGCTGCGGCCGCATCGAAATCCTCATAGAGACGGAACGGCAGGCTTGGATCGGTAGGCGGGCTGTCCTTGCGATTTTCCGGAGTGGCAAATGCAATACCACCAGCGACGATGCTGGCGAGGGACTCGCTACGTACTTTCACACCAGAAAGGTTGGCGTCGATACTGATGCCGCTGGCATTCCAGAAACGCGTATGTTTACGCACCAGGCCGGCGTACGTCGGCTCGATGAAGACTTTGAGTTCGACAGTGCTTTGGTCTGCGGACAGCACATAGCTTTTGATCTGACCGACCTGAATCTGCTTGTAGAACACCGGGCTGCCGCGATTCAGCGAGCCGAGGCGATCAGCCTTGATGGTCAAGTGCAGGCCGGGTTGCGCGTCCGATAGCGGAGGCTCCTGGGCCAGGGCCTTGAACTTGCGGGTCGGCTCGCCTTCGCCTGGGCTAACGGCCACATAGTTACCCGAGACCAGCGTCTCCAGGCCCGTGATACCGGCCAGGGTCACGCTCGGTTTGACCAGCCAGAACCGCGTGCTGGTCTTGAGGTATTGCTCCACGTCCTTGTTCATCTCGATGGTAGCGATCACTCCTTTGGAGCTGCCTTCGTCATCGAGTTTGAGGGCTTTCACCTTGCCGACCGACATGCCTTTGTAGACAACTTCGGTTTTGTTGGCCTGAATGCCTTCGCCACTTTCGAAGCGCACCTGAATCTCGATGCCCGTCTCGCTGTAGGCACGCCAGCCGAGCCAGCCGCCGATGATCAAGGCGATCAGGGGCAACACCCAAATGGCAGACCAGTTCGAGGCCGGTCGGGTTTTCGCTTTAGGCAAATCAGTCATGGTCGTCGTCCGACTCCGTGTTATCCCAAATCAGTCGGGGATCGAAAGTTACTGCGGCAAGCATCGTCAGAATCACCACACTGGCGAAGGCGATGGCGCCAAGATTGGCTTCGATGCTGGCAAGCCGTCCAAAATTCACAACCGCCACCAGAATGGCGATTACAAAAATATCCAGCATCGACCAGCGGCCGATGAACTCGATAAAGCGGTACATCAGAATGCGCTGGCGTGCCGAAAGCGGCTGACGGCGCTGCACCGAAAACAGCAGCAATGCGATGCCCACCAGCTTGAACGTGGGTACCAGGATGCTGGCGATAAAAACCACGGCAGCGATTGGAATCATGCCGTGCTGAACCAGCTGGATCACACCGGACATAATGGTGCTCGGATCGCCCTGCCCCAGGGAATTGACGGTCATGATCGGTAGTACATTGGCCGGGATGTAGAGAATCGCGCCCGTGATTAATAACGCCCAAGTACGCATCAGACTGTTCGGGCGGCGGGCGTGAACCAGCGCACCGCAGCGAGTGCACACCTGCTCGTCGGTATCGGCTTCCTGTTTATTCAACTCGTGGCATTCGGCACAAATCAGAATGCCTGCATCAATCGCCCGCATGGGCATCTTCTCCTGATAGAGCCTGCCAGATCTGGTGCGGTGACATCACTACTTCCAGCCAGACCTGAACCAACAACAAACTGATGAAGCACACCAGACCAAGACCTACGGTGATCGCCGCCATATCGGCCAATTTGACGATCGCAACCAGTACGCCCATGAGGTAAACCTCGAGCATTCCCCAGTCCCGTAGATGGTGATAAATGCGGTAGAGCAGCAGGCCATAACTGCGTCCGATATCGAAGCGAATACTCAGCAACACGAAGAGCTGGCAAAGCAGCTTGAGCAGCGGAATCCCCATGCTGCAAAGGAATACCACTGCCGCTACGCCTCGCATACCGGTATCGAACAGACCGACAACGCCACTCCAGACAGTATCGTGCGACGACTGTCCGAGTAGATGGAGCTGCATGATGGGTAAAAAGTTCGCCGGGATGAACAACAACAGCGCGGCAATGACCAAGGCGAGACTGCGCTGCACGACATTGTGTCGATGGGCATACAGCTCATAACCGCAGCGTACACAGATGGCTTTCTCATCATGAGCAAGCTCAGGCTTGCGCATCAGCAAGTCGCACTCATGACACGCTACCAAGTCGTCCAGCGGTAAATCTGACAGCCCTGGGGCGTCAACCGGATCTGGCATAAAGGCTCTGGCTCCAAAAAAGTTGGACCTATTCTAGTGTCCTGACTCGAAAATAACTGTGCAATTTTGTATTGTCGCCAGAGTGCTCTTTTCCTGCGGACAAAACAAAACCCCTACCTGCATACGCAGATAGGGGTTTCGGAATTTAATCTTGACGATGACCTACTCTCACATGGGGAAACCCCACACTACCATCGGCGATGCATCGTTTCACTGCTGAGTTCGGGATGGGATCAGGTGGTTCCAATGCTCTATGGTCGTCAAGAAATTCGGTAGCCAGGTCGTGGGCCCTTGCGGGTTCACGCTCCAGCGAATGGGTATGCGATAGTTTGGTGTTTTGTGAGTGTCACAAACTTTCGGTTCGGTTCGTCTTCACACACCGCAATCTGGTGCCTCTTCAGGTCAGCAAATTGCTTGGGTGTTATATGGTCAAGCCTCACGGGCAATTAGTATTGGTTAGCTCAACGCCTCACAGCGCTTACACACCCAACCTATCAACGTCGTAGTCTTCGACGGCCCTTCAGGGGACTCAAGGTCCCAGTGAGATCTCATCTTGAGGCTAGTTTCCCGCTTAGATGCTTTCAGCGGTTATCTATTCCGAACATAGCTACCCGGCAATGCCACTGGCGTGACAACCGGAACACCAGAGGTTCGTCCACTCCGGTCCTCTCGTACTAGGAGCAGCCCCTCTCAAATCTCAAACGTCCACGGCAGATAGGGACCGAACTGTCTCACGACGTTCTAAACCCAGCTCGCGTACCACTTTAAATGGCGAACAGCCATACCCTTGGGACCGGCTTCAGCCCCAGGATGTGATGAGCCGACATCGAGGTGCCAAACACCGCCGTCGATATGAACTCTTGGGCGGTATCAGCCTGTTATCCCCGGAGTACCTTTTATCCGTTGAGCGATGGCCCTTCCATACAGAACCACCGGATCACTAAGACCTACTTTCGTACCTGCTCGACGTGTCTGTCTCGCAGTCAAGCGCGCTTTTGCCTTTATACTCTACGACCGATTTCCGACCGGTCTGAGCGCACCTTCGTACTCCTCCGTTACTCTTTAGGAGGAGACCGCCCCAGTCAAACTACCCACCATACACTGTCCTCGATCCGGATAACGGACCTGAGTTAGAACCTCAAAGTTGCCAGGGTGGTATTTCAAGGTTGGCTCCACGCGAACTGGCGTCCACGCTTCAAAGCCTCCCACCTATCCTACACAAGCAAATTCAAAGTCCAGTGCAAAGCTATAGTAAAGGTTCACGGGGTCTTTCCGTCTAGCCGCGGATACACTGCATCTTCACAGCGATTTCAATTTCACTGAGTCTCGGGTGGAGACAGCGCCGCCATCGTTACGCCATTCGTGCAGGTCGGAACTTACCCGACAAGGAATTTCGCTACCTTAGGACCGTTATAGTTACGGCCGCCGTTTACCGGGGCTTCGATCAAGAGCTTCGCGTTAGCTAACCCCATCAATTAACCTTCCGGCACCGGGCAGGCGTCACACCCTATACGTCCACTTTCGTGTTTGCAGAGTGCTGTGTTTTTAATAAACAGTCGCAGCGGCCTGGTATCTTCGACCGGCGTGGGCTTACGCAGTAAATGCTTCACCCTCACCGGCGCACCTTCTCCCGAAGTTACGGTGCCATTTTGCCTAGTTCCTTCACCCGAGTTCTCTCAAGCGCCTTGGTATTCTCTACCCAACCACCTGTGTCGGTTTGGGGTACGGTTCCTGGTTACCTGAAGCTTAGAAGCTTTTCTTGGAAGCATGGCATCAACCACTTCGTGTTCTAAAAGAACACTCGTCATCAGCTCTCGGCCTTAGAATCCCGGATTTACCTAAGATTCCAGCCTACCACCTTAAACTTGGACAACCAACGCCAAGCTGGCCTAGCCTTCTCCGTCCCTCCATCGCAATAACCAGAAGTACAGGAATATTAACCTGTTTTCCATCGACTACGCTTTTCAGCCTCGCCTTAGGGACCGACTAACCCTGCGTCGATTAACGTTGCGCAGGAAACCTTGGTCTTTCGGCGTGGGTGTTTTTCACACCCATTGTCGTTACTCATGTCAGCATTCGCACTTCTGATACCTCCAGCAAGCTTCTCAACTCACCTTCACAGGCTTACAGAACGCTCCTCTACCGCATCACCTAAGTGATACCCGTAGCTTCGGTGTATGGTTTGAGCCCCGTTACATCTTCCGCGCAGGCCGACTCGACTAGTGAGCTATTACGCTTTCTTTAAAGGGTGGCTGCTTCTAAGCCAACCTCCTAGCTGTCTAAGCCTTCCCACATCGTTTCCCACTTAACCATAACTTTGGGACCTTAGCTGACGGTCTGGGTTGTTTCCCTTTTCACGACGGACGTTAGCACCCGCCGTGTGTCTCCCATGCTCGGCACTTGTAGGTATTCGGAGTTTGCATCGGTTTGGTAAGTCGGGATGACCCCCTAGCCGAAACAGTGCTCTACCCCCTACAGTGATACATGAGGCGCTACCTAAATAGCTTTCGAGGAGAACCAGCTATCTCCGAGCTTGATTAGCCTTTCACTCCGATCCACAGGTCATCCGCTAACTTTTCAACGGTAGTCGGTTCGGTCCTCCAGTTAGTGTTACCCAACCTTCAACCTGCCCATGGATAGATCGCCCGGTTTCGGGTCTATTCCCAGCGACTAGACGCCCTATTAAGACTCGCTTTCGCTACGCCTCCCCTATTCGGTTAAGCTCGCCACTGAAAATAAGTCGCTGACCCATTATACAAAAGGTACGCAGTCACCCAACAAAGTGGGCTCCCACTGCTTGTACGCATACGGTTTCAGGATCTATTTCACTCCCCTCTCCGGGGTTCTTTTCGCCTTTCCCTCACGGTACTAGTTCACTATCGGTCAGTCAGTAGTATTTAGCCTTGGAGGATGGTCCCCCCATATTCAGACAAAGTTTCTCGTGCTCCGTCCTACTCGATTTCATGACCAAGAGATTTTCGCGTACAGGGCTATCACCCACTATGGCCGCACTTTCCAGAGCGTTCCGCTAATCTCAAAGCCACTTAAGGGCTAGTCCCCGTTCGCTCGCCACTACTAAGGGAATCTCGGTTGATTTCTTTTCCTCAGGGTACTTAGATGTTTCAGTTCCCCTGGTTCGCTTCTTAAGCCTATGTATTCAGCTTAAGATACCTAACTTATGTTAGGTGGGTTCCCCCATTCAGACATCTCCGGATCAAAGTCTGTTTGCCGACTCCCCGAAGCTTTTCGCAGGCTACCACGTCTTTCATCGCCTCTGACTGCCAAGGCATCCACCGTATGCGCTTCTTCACTTGACCATATAACCCCAAGCAATCTGGTTATACTGTGAAGACGACATTCGCCGAAAATTCGCGATTAAACTCACAAATTTTACCTTAGCCTGATCACCACCAGTGAAAGTGGCCATCAGTCTATCTTTCTATCACATACCCAAATTTTTAAAGAACGATCTAGCCAAAGACTAGAAATCAACATTCACCATCGTCACGATGGAATGCTCATTTCTAAGCTTTCAACAAACAGAAGCAGTAGTGGTGGAGCCAAACGGGATCGAACCGTTGACCTCCTGCGTGCAAGGCAGGCGCTCTCCCAGCTGAGCTATGGCCCCGTATTTCTACAGGCGTTTCCCACACAAAATTGGTGGGTCTGGGCAGATTCGAACTGCCGACCTCACCCTTATCAGGGGTGCGCTCTAACCAACTGAGCTACAGACCCAATTTCGGGCTGCTTCTTATCGTCTTCTTCAATGAATCAAGCAATTCGTGTGGGAACTTATGGAGCAGCTGACGTCGTCGATTAAGGAGGTGATCCAGCCGCAGGTTCCCCTACGGCTACCTTGTTACGACTTCACCCCAGTCATGAATCACACCGTGGTAACCGTCCTCCCGAAGGTTAGACTAGCTACTTCTGGTGCAACCCACTCCCATGGTGTGACGGGCGGTGTGTACAAGGCCCGGGAACGTATTCACCGCGACATTCTGATTCGCGATTACTAGCGATTCCGACTTCACGCAGTCGAGTTGCAGACTGCGATCCGGACTACGATCGGTTTTCTGGGATTAGCTCCACCTCGCGGCTTGGCAACCCTCTGTACCGACCATTGTAGCACGTGTGTAGCCCAGGCCGTAAGGGCCATGATGACTTGACGTCATCCCCACCTTCCTCCGGTTTGTCACCGGCAGTCTCCTTAGAGTGCCCACCATCACGTGCTGGTAACTAAGGACAAGGGTTGCGCTCGTTACGGGACTTAACCCAACATCTCACGACACGAGCTGACGACAGCCATGCAGCACCTGTCTCAATGCTCCCGAAGGCACCAATCCATCTCTGGAAAGTTCATTGGATGTCAAGGCCTGGTAAGGTTCTTCGCGTTGCTTCGAATTAAACCACATGCTCCACCGCTTGTGCGGGCCCCCGTCAATTCATTTGAGTTTTAACCTTGCGGCCGTACTCCCCAGGCGGTCAACTTAATGCGTTAGCTGCGCCACTAAGAGCTCAAGGCTCCCAACGGCTAGTTGACATCGTTTACGGCGTGGACTACCAGGGTATCTAATCCTGTTTGCTCCCCACGCTTTCGCACCTCAGTGTCAGTATCAGTCCAGGTGGTCGCCTTCGCCACTGGTGTTCCTTCCTATATCTACGCATTTCACCGCTACACAGGAAATTCCACCACCCTCTACCATACTCTAGCTCGTCAGTTTTGAATGCAGTTCCCAGGTTGAGCCCGGGGCTTTCACATCCAACTTAACGAACCACCTACGCGCGCTTTACGCCCAGTAATTCCGATTAACGCTTGCACCCTCTGTATTACCGCGGCTGCTGGCACAGAGTTAGCCGGTGCTTATTCTGTCGGTAACGTCAAAACAGATACGTATTAGGTAACTGCCCTTCCTCCCAACTTAAAGTGCTTTACAATCCGAAGACCTTCTTCACACACGCGGCATGGCTGGATCAGGCTTTCGCCCATTGTCCAATATTCCCCACTGCTGCCTCCCGTAGGAGTCTGGACCGTGTCTCAGTTCCAGTGTGACTGATCATCCTCTCAGACCAGTTACGGATCGTCGCCTTGGTGAGCCATTACCTCACCAACTAGCTAATCCGACCTAGGCTCATCTGATAGCGCAAGGCCCGAAGGTCCCCTGCTTTCTCCCGTAGGACGTATGCGGTATTAGCGTCCGTTTCCGAGCGTTATCCCCCACTACCAGGCAGATTCCTAGGCATTACTCACCCGTCCGCCGCTCGCCACCAGGTACAAGTACCCGTGCTGCCGCTCGACTTGCATGTGTTAGGCCTGCCGCCAGCGTTCAATCTGAGCCATGATCAAACTCTTCAGTTCAAACATCTTTGGGTTTTTAAGAAACCCTAAACTTGGCTCAGCAATCGTTGGCTACATCTTTGATTTCTCGCGGAGTAACTTGTGATGCTGATAATCTTGTTGACTATCAGTCTGACTCCACAAGCACCCACACGAATTGCTTGATTCAGTTGTTAAAGAGCGGTTGGTTAAGATCTTTCGTCTCAACCGAGGCGCGCATTCTACAGCAGCCTCTGTTACTGTCAAGCGGTTATTTTCAGAAGTTTTCAAAGTTTCGCTTGGGAATCTTCAACAACTTCAACCACTTGCGCTTCCGATCTCTCGTTAGCGGGAGGCGAATTCTACAGCGTTACTCGCTGCTGTCAACACCTCTTTTTCTCCGCTTTCGACCGAGAAGATCGAACCGTCAATAAGGCGAAAACACACTGCCTTACCAACTCCTTCTGGCTTCGATGAACTGAAGCGTAACCGCTGCCGAAAACTTCGTAACTCTTTGTTTACCAAGGAGTTTTCCGTTTCGGCTGCGCCGGAAGTGGGGAGAATTATAGACCTCCAGAATCTGCCGTCAACCTCTAATTACGCTTTTCTTGCAGAGGTGGGCTTTTTAGCTGTTAAACGTGGAATCCGACGGATTACAGGCGGCAATCTCAGCACCAATAACAACGCACCTATAGATGCATAGATCACCCACTCCTTCAGATCGGCACGTACGATCCACAACATATGCAGCAATCCGAGCCCGAGAACCACATAAACCAATCGATGCAGTTTCTTCCAGCGAGAACCTAAACGCCGCTGACTGTAGCGATTAGAGGTAACCGCCAATGCCAGCAAACAGAGAAATCCCAGCACCCCGACAATAATGTAGGGCCGCTTGCGCAACTCGATACCCAGCTGCGACCAATCAAAGCCAAGGATAAACGCGGTGTAACCGCTCAAATGCAGAACCACATAAGCGAAGCACCACAAACCCAGCTGTCGTCGAACCGCTATCCATCCCGGCCAACCGGTGAGCTTCTGCAAAGGCGTCATGCTCAATGTAATGAGCAACAGCACAAGCGTCCCCTGCCCCAGACGGTCAACCAATACCTTGCCTGGATCAGGTCCCAGCACATCCGCCCAGGCCTGATACAACCAAAGCACTGGCCAAATCGCTGCAGTGATGAAGACGCCAATACGCCAAAACGGATATCGCATCAGTAATTCTTCCGCAAATCGAGCCCTGTATAGAGAGAAGCAACTTCATCCGAGTAGCCGTTGAACATTTGCGTGTCCCGCACATTGGGCTTGAACAGACCGCTCGGCAAACGCCTTTCCCGTGCCTGGGTCCAGCGCGGGTGATCGACTGTCGGGTTCACGTTCGCATAAAAACCATATTCATCGGAGGCGATACTCTGCCAAGTAGTTTTCGGCTGCTCGCTGACCAGGCTGATCCGCACGATGGATTTGATGCTCTTGAAGCCGTACTTCCAGGGCACCACCAGACGCAGCGGCGCACCGTTCTGATTCGGCAACTCACGCCCGTACATGCCCACAGCAAGAATCGCCAATGGATTCATTGCTTCATCCAGACGCAACCCTTCTACATAAGGCCAGTCGATCAAGGCAAAGCCGGAACGCTGCCCGGGCATACTCTTGGGATCCTGCAAGGTCTCGAAGCGAATGAACTTGGCTTTGGACGTCGGCTCGACTTCCTTGAGCAACGCCGAAACAGGAAAACCGATCCACGGAATGACCATCGACCAGGCTTCCACACAGCGAAGACGATAGATGCGCTCTTCCAGTTGATAAGGCTTCATAAAGTCTTCCAGCGCATACCGCCCCGGCTTACCCACCTCCCCGTCCACCACCACGCTCCAGGGTTCGGTTTTCAGCGCACCGGCATTGGCTGCGGGATCACCTTTATCGGTACCGAACTCATAGAAGTTGTTGTAGTGGGTCGCATCCTTGAAAGGTGTGATCGCCTCGTCCTTGACGTTGACCGCCTCCCATTTGGTAGAAGGAAGCTTTTCGGCAAACCAGGTGGGCGCCTTGCCAGGCTCGACATCAGCATAACGCGCAACATCATCGGCACTCGCCCAACGCGGCAGACTGCTCACCGCCAAACCTGCAACGGCGGCACCTAATACACTGCGGCGAGAAAAGTAGAGGGATTCAGGCGTGACGTCCGACTCATGACAGTCAGACGCTTTGGGGACTTTGATCAGCATGACAACTCCGCAGCTTTGGAGGACAGATGTACCCATAGACTGCGGAGTATGAGGGAAATTACATCACTCGGCTTTTTTGTGGCGACGAAGACGCAACAGGTACTGCACCGGCCCGGAAGCCGCATAGGCAAGGAAGACCAGCAGCAGGATACGCGGCGGATCACTGAACACAACGGCGAATACCAATACCACCGCGAGAATCGCGACAAAGGGAACGCGCCCTTTCAAGTCCAGCTCCTTGAAGCTGTTGTACTTGATGTTACTGACCATCAGCATCCCGGCGGCGGCAACCATCAGTGCAACCAGGAACGACATCTTGGAACCCTGAATGCCGTAATCGCTGAATGCCCAGACAATGCCCGCGACCACACCGGCGGCGGCCGGGCTGGCCAGGCCGATGAAGTAACGTTTGTCTGCGGTGCCGACTTGAGTGTTGAAACGCGCCAGGCGTAACGCCGCCCCCGCTACATAGATGAAGGCAACCATCCAGCCGACCTTGCCCATGTCACCCAGGGCCCAACCGAATGCCAGCAATGCCGGCGCCACACCAAAGGCAACCATGTCCGACAGCGAGTCGTACTCCGCACCGAAGGCGCTTTGGGTATTGGTCATACGGGCAACGCGACCGTCGAGGCCGTCGAGCACCATGGCGACGAAAATCGCGATCGCGGCAAACGCAAAATATTTGCTCGCGCCAATGGCATCACCTGCACTCAAGGCACTCTGGGCGCTCATCGAGTTGATGATGGAATAGAACCCTGCGAAGAGGTTCGCAGTGGTGAACAGATTCGGCAGAAGATAGATACCACGATGCCGGACTTTACGACCTTCAGCGTCATGCCCTTCTTCGATGTGTTCATCGATGGGCAGAAGGCTTTCGGCGTCAGAAGCCTGCTTTGGCTCTTCGGGACGTTCGCTCATGGACATTTACCTTGCAACGGGGTGGAAAGTTTCGACAGGTGTCTGGGACGACGGTTCGGCCACAAACAATGCAGCTTTATACCAGAACCGGCGGATCCAAACGAAAAAACGCGGCCTAGGCCGCGTTTTCCGTACAAGCTCGGGACTTAGTTCTTGGCTTTGTCGACGATCTTGTTGGCACCGATCCACGGCATCATCGAGCGCAGTTGCTCACCGATGATTTCGATACCGTGGGCGGCGTTGTTACGACGCTTGGCGGTCATCGAAGGATAGCCGGTGGCGCCCTCGCTGATGAACATCTTGGCGTATTCGCCGTCCTGAATGCGTTTCAGGGCGTTGCGCATGGCCTGACGGGACTCGGCGTTGATCACTTCCGGACCGGTCACGTATTCGCCGTACTCAGCGTTGTTGGAGATCGAGTAGTTCATGTTGGCGATACCGCCTTCGTACATGAGGTCAACGATCAGCTTCAGTTCGTGCAGGCATTCGAAGTAGGCCATTTCCGGCGCGTAGCCAGCTTCAACCAGGGTTTCGAAACCGGCTTTTACCAGCTCAACGGTACCGCCGCACAGAACGGCTTGTTCGCCGAACAGGTCGGTTTCGGTCTCGTCCTTGAAGGTGGTTTCGATGATGCCGGTACGACCGCCACCAACGCCAGCAGCGTAGGACAGTGCAACGTTTTTGGCGTTGCCCGAAGCATCCTGGTAGATAGCGATCAGGTCAGGGATACCGCCGCCTTTGACGAACTCGGAACGCACGGTGTGGCCCGGAGCTTTCGGCGCGATCATGATCACGTCGAGGTCAGCACGTGGCACAACCTGGTTGTAGTGAATCGCGAAACCGTGGGAGAAGGCCAGGGTGGCACCTTTCTTGATGTTCGGCTCGATTTCGTTCTTGTACAGGGCAGACTGGAACTCGTCCGGGGTCAGGATCATGACCAGGTCGGCAGCCGCTACGGCGGAAGCAACGTCGGTCACTTTCAGGCCGTGGGCTTCGGCTTTGGCAACAGTAGCCGAACCTTTACGCAGACCGACAGTAACGTCAACGCCGGAGTCTTTCAGGTTGCACGCTTGAGCGTGGCCCTGGGAACCGTAACCGATGATGGCAACTTTCTTGCCCTGGATGATCGACAGGTCGCAGTCTTTATCGTAGAAAACTTTCATGAATTTCCCCTTTATATCTGGCCCTTCAGGCCATTCGCTAATTTGGTTTAGATGCTCAGTACTTTGTCGCCGCGGGCAATCCCGGTGACGCCACTGCGTACGGTTTCCAGAATCGAGGCAGTCCCGATCGATTGAATGAAGCTGTCAAGCTTGTCGCTGGTACCGGTCAATTGAACGGTATACACGCTAGCGCTGACATCAACGATCTGCCCACGATAAATATCGGTGGTGCGCTTGATCTCGGCGCGCTGGGCGCCGGTGGCCTTGACCTTGACCAGCATCAGTTCGCGCTCGATGTGAGCACTCTCCGACAGGTCGACCAGTTTTACCACTTCGATCAGCTTGTTCAGGTTCTTGGTGATCTGCTCGATGACTTCATCGTGCCCTACCGTGGTCAGCGTCAGACGCGACAGGGTCGGGTCTTCGGTTGGCGCCACGGTCAGGCTTTCGATGTTGTAGTTGCGCTGCGAGAACAGGCCGACTACACGAGACAAAGCGCCCGGTTCGTTTTCCAGAAGCAAGGAAATAATGTGCCGCATGATTAAGTACGCTCCGTCTTGCTCAGCCACATATCGCGCATGGAGCCGTCTTTGATCTGCATCGGGTAGACGTGCTCGCTGGTGTCGACCGAAATATCGATAACCACCAGGCGATCTTTCATGGCGAACGCCTCTTCCATCTTCGACTTCAAATCTTTCGATTCGGTGATGCGCACGCCAACGTGACCATAGGCCTCGGCCAGCTTGACGAAGTCAGGCAATGATTCCATGTAGGAGTGCGAGTGGCGGCTGCCATAACTCATGTCCTGCCACTGGCGAACCATACCCAGTACACCGTTATTCAGAATGACGATCTTCACCGGCAAACCGTATTGCAGGCAGGTCGACAGTTCCTGAATGTTCATCTGGATGCTGCCCTCGCCCGTTACGCAGGCAACGTCTTCATCCGGGAAGCTCAGCTTGATGCCCATGGCCGCCGGAAAACCGAAGCCCATGGTGCCCAGGCCACCGGAGTTGATCCAGCGGTTCGGCTTGTTGAACGTGTAGTACTGCGCGGCGAACATTTGGTGCTGACCCACGTCAGAGGTCACAAAGGCGTCGCCCTTGGTCACTTCGCACAGGGTTTCGATCACGGTCTGCGGCTTGATCACGCTGCCGTCGCCCTTGTCATAAGGGAACAGGCCGCGATCACCGCGCCACTCATCGACTTGCTTCCACCAGCTGGCAACGGACTCCTTGTTCGGGGTCTCGCCGATTTCCTTGAGGATCGCGACCATTTCGGTCAGGACACTTTCGACCGGACCGACGATAGGCACGTCTGCCTTGATGGTCTTGGAGATCGAAGCCGGGTCGATGTCGATGTGAATGATCTTGGCATTCGGACAGAACTTGGCCGGGCCGTTGATCACGCGGTCATCGAAGCGCGCGCCGACTGCAAGGATGACATCGGCATGGTGCATCGCCAGGTTGGCGGTGTAGCTGCCGTGCATGCCGAGCATGCCAATGAACTGACGGTCGGTGCCAGGGTAGGCACCCAAACCCATCAGGGTATTGGTCACTGGCAGGTTGAGCATCTTCGCCAGTTCGGTCAGCGGCGCGGAGCCACCACCGAGAATCACGCCGCCGCCTGAATAAAGCACAGGACGCTTGGCCGCCAGGAGCATTTCGGCTGCCTTGCGGATTTGCCCGGAGTGACCGCGAACGGCCGGGCTGTAGGAACGCAGCTTGGCTTTTTTCGGGAAGATGTATTCGAACTTCTCGGCCGGGTTGGTCATGTCTTTCGGGATATCGACAACGACCGGACCAGGACGACCGGATTGCGCCAGGTAGAACGCTTTCTTCATGACTTCCGGGATTTCCGACGCATGCTTGATCATGAAGCTGTGCTTCACGATTGGCCGGGAGATACCGATCATGTCGGTTTCCTGGAATGCATCGGTGCCTACCATGGTGCTAGGCACCTGGCCGGAAATGATCACCATCGGAATGGAGTCCATGTAGGCCGTGGCAATACCGGTGATGGCGTTGGTTGCGCCCGGGCCGGAGGTTACCAGTACCACACCGGCTTTACCGGTGGCACGGGCATAGCCGTCAGCCATATGGGTCGCAGCCTGCTCGTGACGAACCAGGATGTGGGTCACTTCCGGTTCTTTGAACAGGGCATCATAGACATGAAGAAGAGCACCACCCGGGTACCCGTAGATATATTTGACGCCTTCGTCACGCAAAAAGCGGACGAGCATCTCACCGCCAGATAAAAGCTCCACGTTGTTCACCTCTAAAACGCCAGAATACCGCCCACATACAAGAGGACGGGTCTTAATAGGTTTACTTCTCGGCAGAGCATGAGCGACGGTGGTCGCCGACTACGTCAGCACTGACTGAGCAAGTATTGGGATCGTCCCAAGTGTTGCGGGCCTTTCCCACCCAGCGCGAGGTAACGCGTTGCGGGTGTAACAGGTCGGCGCGGATGTGCGCCTCATGATCTACCGAGTGGGTCTGCTTCTGGCAGTCCCTCTACAGCGGACTTTGGATTCTTCTGTTTCGCCCATCGCAAGTCAAGCCGTCAATGTGCTTTATTCGAACTAAGCGCATGAGAACGCAAGAAAAAACCTTTAAACCGCAACTGTGTTAGCTTCGATTGCGCACCCATGACAAGGAAATGGCATGCGAACGTTCTTCTTCACCGCCGGCTTGCTGATCAGCCTGAGCCCTTTGTGCATGGCGGGTCAGATCTATAAATGGGTCGATGCCCAGGGCGTTACCCATTTCGATGCGCAACCGCCCCCAGGCCAGGAGCCCACCCTCGTGGTGACGCCCGCCCCGCCCGTCGACAAACCGGCCACGCCAATGCGCAGCAACGTGATAGGCGATCAACGGGCCATCGACAACAAGGTGAAAAAACAGGTTGCCGAGCAGCAAGCCCAGCTAAAAGTATTCTGCGAACAGGCTCGAACCAACCTGGCTCAACTGCAGAACAATCCGCGACTACGGGAGGATGTCGACGGTGAGATGCGCCGTCTGACCGACCAACAACGTCAGGAGCGCATCACCGAAGCGCAGAAACAGATTGGGAAAAACTGCATGTAGGAGCTGTCGAGTGAAACGAGGCTGCGATCTTTTGATTTTGCTTTTAAGAACAAGATCAAAAGATCGCAGCCTCGTTTCACTCGACAGCTCCTACGGCTCCTACGGCTCCTACAACGGATTGGAGTTAGCGAGAGACGGTGATCAACAGGTCGAACTCTTTGAGCAAGACCTGAAGCTTCCGATCCTTGCCCTGGACGTTGCGGGCGGCGAAGACCATTTCGGCCATCTCCTGGATTCCCGACGCGTTGGGTAATGGCAGGTCTTGTTCCAGGATCAACTTCATTCTTGGCAGGAAGATCCATTGCAGCCATTGCTCGAAATTCAGCGTATCCACCGAAAACGGCTCGACACTGGAAAGCGCTTCAGCGGATGGCGGAACTTCGTCCCACCAGCCCTGAACGCGCAGTTCGCGTTCGATCAACAGCAACTGTTCGGCAATCTTCGGGAAGCGTGCATCCATCACAGCGAGACCTTGGCCTTCTGACGCGCCAACGCTGCACCGGCAGAGTCACCCTGTTTCTCACGCGCCTGGGCGATCAATTCCCACAAGCTGGCCTGAAGGGCCGGACGACCACTGGCGAACGTCAAGCCACGACGAGCGAATTGCTCGGCCTGTGCCGCATCGCCTTGAGCCATACGTACCTGGGCCAGACGGTAAAGCACTTGTGGCTCACGCGGCGCGACACGCTGGGCGCGTTCGAGGCTGGAAGACGCGCCATTGAGGTCGCCACTGGCCTGTTGCTGCTGAGCAGTGGTCAACAACGCCAGAACCGGGCCGTCCAGTTGCTCATCGGCAGACAGGCCGCCGGAGCTCGCCGAAGGAATCCCGCTCGGCGTCGATGGCATGCTGTAGCTGCCCTGATTGATCGGTGCCGACTGGACCGGCGAGGTATCGATCGGCCCCGGAGTTATCGGGCCAGGGGTAATCGGCGAAGTGCTGATCGGGGCCGAGGAAACGGCGCCACCACCCGGCACCATCACAACAACGCCAGTGTCCCCTTGCGGGATTGCCTGAGTCTGGGCTTGTGCAGGACGCTTTACCGTCGACTGCCGGAAACCGCCATTCGCCGAAATCCGTTCGCTGTTGGAGACGGCGGTGCCGGAATCCACAACCGGAATCGAACCGCGCTGTACGGTAGAGCAACCGCTGAGCAAAGCCACGGCAGTCACCGCCGGAATCAACCACTTGTTCACTTGAAACCCTCTTTGCTTAATTCATCCAGCCCTTGACCCAATCCATCACCGATTCAGCAGGGTTTTCGCCACCGCAAGCGGGACCGGGAGGTGGTTCGCTGCCGCGAATATACGGCATCTGCACCGCGCCTGGGCAGCTGCCTTCAGAACCTTGCCCGGTGCGCGAATCGACCCAGGCCTGAACAATGTTGTCCGGCTGCGGCATGTCCAGCGGCAGCGGATCGGCCTTGCGCATGAAACTGGTCCAGACCTGCAACGCACCAGTGGCACCGGTGAACGGCGTCTTGCCGTTATCATCGCGCCCCAGCCAGACCACCGCCAGCAGATCCTGACTGAAACCGGCGAACCAGCTGTCCCGCGAATCGTTACTGGTACCGGTTTTGCCGGCCAGGGTCAGGGTTTTCGGCAACACGTTATAAACCGAACTACCGGTGCCTTCACGCATGACTCGTTGCATGGCACTCTGAACCAGGTAAATGGACGCCGGATCGAACTGCTGCTGAATCTGGAATGGATAACGCTTGAGCGGCTCGCCCTCGGCAGTCAGCACGCTGCGAATCCCGCGCATCGGCGTATTGAACCCACCGTTGGCCAGCGTCTGGTACATGGTCGCCACTTCGATCGGGGTCAAGCCACCGGCCCCCAGCAACATCGACGGGAACGCCGGGAACTCGCGACTCACCCCCAGACGCGCCAGGGTCTTCAAGACATTCGGTACGCCCACCGCCAAGCCGAGACGTGCGGTCGACAGGTTGTAGGAATGCGCCAGCCCTTGATAAAGGAACACCGTACCGTGGGAACGGCGATCATAGTTCTGCGGTTTCCAGACCTGACCGTCCGCGCCTTTGACCGAGAAGGATTCGTCCGACAGCCAACTGGTCAGCGTGTACTGGCTCGGCTTCTCGAGGGCTGTCAGATAAACCGCCGGCTTGATTAACGAGCCGATTGGTCGTACTGCGTCCAGCGCCCGGTTGAAACCGGCAAAACCCGCCTGACGACTGCCGATCATGGCCTGGACTTCTCCGGTTTCCGGGTTGGTCACGACCATGGCCGCCTCAACCTCATCGGAACCCTTGCGCCCGGCCAGACGCTTGAACGTGTCGTTGACCGAGGCTTCGGCTTTCATCTGCAGGATCGGGTCGAAACTAGTGAAAATCCGCAACCCTTCTTCGGTCAAGTCTTCGTCGCGGTAGTCTTCGCGCAACTGACGCTTAACCAGGTCGAGGAAGCCCGGGAACGAGCTGTCGGCCAACTTGCCGCGAGTGGTCACACCCAGTGGCATTTTCTTCGCCGCCTCAACCTGCTCGGTAGTGGCAACGCCTTGTTCCCCCAGAACATCGAGCACCAGATTGCGCCGCTCCAGCGCCCGCTCAGGGTTGCGACGCGGGTTGTAATAGGACGGCCCCTTAACCATGCCCACCAACAAAGCGACTTGATGCAGTTTCAGCTCAGACAATGGCTGCCCGAAGAAGAACTGACTGGCAAGACCGAAACCATGCACCGCGCGCTGACCATCCTGGCCGACGAACACTTCATTGAGGTAAGCCTCAAGAATTTCGCGCTTGTCGTAATGCAGCTCAAGCAACATCGCCATCATCGCTTCGGTGAGCTTACGGGTCAGGCTGCGTTCGCTGGTGAGGTAGAAGTTCTTGACCAACTGTTGCGTCAGCGTACTGCCGCCCTGGGTCATTTTGCCGCCCGAGGTGTTGACGTAGATGGCTCGGACAATCGACTTCGGTGACACGCCCCAGTGACTGTAGAAATCCCGGTCTTCTACGGCAATCAGGGTTTCGAGCAGATACGGCGGAACCTGATCGATCTTGATCAGGATGCGGTCTTCAAGGTTCTTAGGGTAAATCCCGCCAATCAGCAGAGGCTCCAGTCGCACCACAGAGAGCTTCGAACCGTTGGTCGCCGAGAGCTCGGCCACGTAATCGCCGGAGAAGCGCACGCGCACAGGCTGAGCTGTCTCCATGCCTTCATAGAACTGGAAGCCACGGGTATTCAAGTCGATGGTATTGCCATTGACCGCCGCCGCGCCAGGGCCGTTGCTGACGGCTTCGCGTCGGTAGCCCAAGGCATCGAGCTCGGTGAGGAAGTCTTCCTTGCTCAGCTTTTGGCCAGTGAACAGCTCAAGCGGGCGCGCGTACACCTTGGCCGGGATGGTCCAGCGCTTGCCGGAGAACTTCTCCTGGACCACAGCGTCGAGGTAAACCGCGAACCCGGCAAGCACCACAAGGCCGACCAGGCTGAGTTTAAGGGCCCAGCCCAGCCAGGGGCGCATGCCCTTGGAAGGTGGTTTTTTGGGGGTGCGGGGGGATCGAGTACGAGTCATGGCGGCGGATTATACGCACTTTATTCATACTCGACAGAAGCCCGCTGAGGTTTGCGTCGGGCAGACTTGCGGCCATAATGGCGGCCTTGAATTTTCCCCAGACTCTGAAGGATCGCCTGTGAGCCAGTCCCTGATCGCTGCCCTGCAAAACCCGGCCCTCTACCCGCATCCCGTAGAAGGGTTTCAGGTCATCGAAACCCATATTTCGTGGGTGCTGCTCACCGGCCCCTACGCTTATAAAGTGAAGAAGCCAGTGAATTTCGGCTTCCTCGACTTCACCAGCCTCGAGGCTCGCGAGCATTTCTGTGCTGAAGAGCTGCGCCTGAACCAGCGCCTGACCCATGATTTGTATCTGGAAGTGTTGCCAATCACTGGCAGCGCCGAGGCGCCACAACTGGGTGGCGATGGCCCGGTTGTCGATTACGCCCTGAAAATGCGTCAGTTCCCACAAAGCCAATTGCTCAGCACCTTGCAAGCCAACGGCGAACTGACCACCACGCACATCGACGAGATGGCGGCGCAGATCGCTCAATTCCACCTCAGCGCGCCGAAAGTGCCTGCCGAGCACGAAGCCGGCACGCCGGACAGCGTGATGGCGCCGGTACGGCAGAACTTCGAACAGATCCGTCCGTTCCTCAGCGACAAGGCCGATCTGCTGCAACTCGAGGCGCTGCAAGCCTGGGCCGAAAGCAGCTTCGAACGCCTCAAGCCGCTATTCGCCCAGCGCAAGGCCGACGGTTTCATTCGTGAATGCCACGGTGACATTCACTTGGGCAACGCCACCGTGATCGACGGCAACGTGGTGATCTTCGACTGCATCGAGTTCAACGAACCGTTCCGCTTCACCGACGTTTACGCCGACACCGGCTTCCTGGCCATGGACCTGGAAGACCGCGGTCTGAAAAGCCTGGCGCGCCGTTTCATCAGCCAATACCTGGAGCTGACCGGCGACTATCAGGGCCTGGAGCTTCTGAACTTCTATAAAGCCTACCGCGCACTGGTTCGCGCCAAGGTCAGCCTGTTCAGCATGCCGGCCGAGGCTGATCCGGTGCAGCGCGCTACCACGCTGCGTCAGTACCGCAACTACGCCAATCTGGCGGAAAGCTACAGCACCATTCCTTCGCGTTTCCTGGCGATTACCCACGGTGTTTCCGCCGTCGGCAAGAGTCACGTGGCCATGCGCCTGGTGGAAGCCCTCGGCGCCATTCGCCTGCGTTCCGACGTCGAGCGCAAGCGTATGTTCGGCGAGCAAACCGTACCGAACGACCCGCAGGCCGGCATCTATAGTGCTGACGCCAGCGCCGCCACCTACAGCCGTCTGCATGAAATCGCCGGTGTAATTTTGCATGCCGGTTTCCCGGTGGTGGTCGATGCCACCTACCTCAAGCGCGACCAACGCGACGGCGCGGCAAAAATCGCCGAAGCCACGGGCGCGCCGTTCCTGATCCTCGACTGCGACGCACCGCAAGCGGTGATCGAGAGCTGGCTGAAGCAACGTCAGGCAGACAATAACGATCCATCCGACGCCAACCTGGCCGTTATCGCCGCCCAGCAAGCCAGCCGCGAGGCCCTGACGCCAGCAGAAATTCTCTGCAGCAAACGCGTCCAGACCAATGAAAGTGGCACGCTCGATACCGTTGTTGCGCAGATTCGCCAACGCCTGCCAGGCCTGTAAGAAACTATTTCAACCGTGAAGCCCTCACCGGCTTCACGGCTGTCAAATAGTGGCACTATACTGGCGCCATAAAACCATCAGGTGATGCGACATGAGCCAGCCGAAACTTCTCGACACCCCGCTTTATGCCTTGCTGCACAAAGACGACATCACAGGCTTCAACAACGAACGCCCGAAAGACGGACCTATCGACATGGTCGGTGGCGATTTCCGTGGCCTCGATCTGCGTGAACTGAACGCCGACGGCGTCGACTTCACCGATGCCTATTTCCGCTCCGCCGACTTGCGCGGCATTGACTTTCGCAACTCATCCCTGGAAGGCGCTAGCCTGGCTCACGCGCAGATATCCGGCGCCTACTTTCCGCCAGAGCTGAGTGCCGATGAGATTCTGATGTCGATGAATTTCGGTACGCGACTGCGTTATCGCACTCGCTAAAAGCGACGTTCTACCAAGTCCGGCGCCCCTGCCTTGCGCTGGACTTGTACATTTTTTACCCCCCGAAACTCACACCTTCCGACCGCACTCGCAGCCTTTTCCCGCCACTTCTAGAGCCCGCGTCTTAGAAGCTTTTGCGTCGAAACCGACCAAACAATCACGCTTTTCCTACTGATGGCTACACTGCTGAGAGGCTCGCCCACGCACCGTTCGGCTGTCGCAAGGAGGCTTGATGAATGATGAACTGCAACACCTGAAGAATCTTGGCAAGACGTCGGCGCAATGGCTGCATGCCGTGGGCATCCACAGTGCATCGGACTTGCGTCGGCTGGGAGCTGTGGATGCTTATCGGGCCGTGCGTACGCGCGGTTTTCGGGCTTCCAAGGTGTTGTTGTATGCGATCGAAGGCGCACTGATGGATGTTCACTGGAACGACATTCCCGCCGAACGCAAGGAAGCTTTGAACAAACAACTGGACGCTATCTCGTCACGCCACAAGATTTGAAGGGGTAATTACGCTTACGCACACAGCCTGAAGAGCAATGATTGCAAGGCCTTCACCAAGGGAACTGGTGAGATCCACAGAAATTGAAAATCAGCGGTTGACTTGGTAATGAGAATCGCTATGATTATCACAACTGGTCGCGAGACTGGTCGATATTCTGAAAAGCCCTTGGTTCGGACTCTCAGATTATCTCCTCATCAGGCTAATCACGGTTATTTGACCCGGCTCTTGCCGGGTCTTTTTTTGCCTGTGGAAAACTCGCCAGGTTTTACTGCCCTGACTGCTTGCCGAACTGTTTACGCATTTGCGCGCAGTAATCCTGCGGTGGCGTGGCGGGCGTATACCAAACGTAATCGGCCATGGCCGGCGTGATATCAGCGCCCTGCTCCGCCAGCATCAATACCATCGGCGCTTCAGACTCACCCAAGTCCTGCACATGGATCGGCACCCCGACATCCTTGCGTGCGTGGTACGCGCCGGCAAACAGCAGTGAAGGCGCAGGTGCGGCCAGTAATCGCCCGGCCATCCGCCGGTCACGTTGCTGCTGGACGGCCAGCATCGCGGGCATTTGCGATGTGGGCAGCAAGCCACAATGGGAATCGCTGATTTGTGCCAGCAACGTCTCCTTGACCATCGGGGCGTTGGAGCGCGAACCGCTCAATGTCGGCGGTTTGGCATAGACATTACGGACTTCAAGCGTATCCAGATTGGCCGCCAGCAACGGGTACGGCTGAGTCAGGGCAAAACCAACGATCTGCCCATACAGATTCCACTCCCAACCCGGTTGCCAGGCCAACGCATTGGGCAAGTCAGCGGGTAGCGGTGAAGAGTGCTTAACGTGATCGACGCGCCCTTGTTGATCCGGCGTGAGCATTTCCAGCAGTAGACTGCCTTGGGGTCGCTGCTCATTCAGCGTCTGTAATAACCACAATTGCAGTTGATGGTGATCACGATTGTCATGCTGCTCGCCGACGATCAACCGCAAAGGCTTGGCCAACCGTGCAAGCAGTTCCTGCGCGGTCAGTGTTTGCCCGCTGCGCAGGTCCCGGATCTCGCCGCTGACCGGTGGCGATACCACCGGCACATGCTGACAGGCACTCAGTAACAGCACAGCCAGGATCACCATCACACGCATGTTCTCACCTCGATGAAATGCTCAGCGGGCGATGATCAGCGGATGCCCACGCTCCGGGTGCGGTTGCACCAGTACTTCCAGCCCGAACACGGCCTTGAGCGGTTCCGGGCGCAATACCTGCTCCGGCGTATCCAGCGCCACGGGACGCCCACCTTCGAGCAGTAATAGACGATCACAATAGCGTGCCGCCAGGTTCAGATCATGCAGGATCACCAGCACCGCGGCACCACGATTGGCGAACTCGCGCACCGCTTGCAGAGTGGTGTGTTGGTGCAGCGGGTCGAGCATCGACGTCGGTTCGTCGAGCAACAACGTTTGCCCCGCCTCCCCCGGCCACAGCTGCGCCAGGACGCGTGCCAGGTGCACCCGCTGACGCTCACCACCGGACAATGCCAGATAACTACGACCACTCAGGTGCTGCGCATCGGCCGCGTGCAGCGCGGCGGCGACGATTTCGTCATCCCTGACCCGGCCGCTTTGATAAGGCAAACGCCCCATGCCGACCACTTCTTCGACGCGAAAGGCAAAGTCCAGGGTCGACACCTGCGGCAACACCGCCAAACGCGGGGCTCGCTGCGCCCCGGCCCAATGATTCAGCTCGCGCTCATCGAGCCAGACGCTGCCGTGGTCCGCCTGCAATTCGCCGCACAGGGCGCCGAGCAATGTGCTTTTACCGGCACCATTGGGGCCCAGCACGCCGAGCACTTCGCCCGGTTTGAGCTCAAGCGTGATGCCCGTAAGGACAATCTTTCGGCCTCGCCGGATTTGCAGATTCTGCGCGCGCAACATCAGGCACGCCCCCTGAGCAGTAAATACAGAAAGAACGGTGCGCCGATGAAAGCCGTGACAATCCCGATCGGCAACTCGGCCGGCGCCAGGGCCAGCCGCGCCACCAGATCGGCAAATAACAAGAGACTGGCCCCCGCCAATACCGATGCCGGTAACAGCACACGATGATCCGGGCCGGCCAGCAGCCGCACCAGATGCGGCACCACCAGACCGACAAACCCGATCATCCCCGCCGCCGCAACCGCCGCACCGACGCCCAGTGCCGTGCAGAACACCAGTTCGCGCTTAAGCCTTTCGACATCAATACCCAGGTGACCGGCCTCTGACTCCCCCAGCAACAATGCATTCAAGGCCTTGGCCCGACGCGGCAGCCACAGCGCCACACCGGTGCTCACTAGCAACAACGGCCAAAGTCGCGAATAACTGGCGCCGTTAAGGCTGCCCAGGTTCCAGAACGTCAAGGTGCGCAGGGTCGCGTCATCCGCCAGATAGGTGAATAACCCTACCGCCGAACCGGCCAGGGCAGTCAATGCAATACCGGCCAGCAGCATGGTGGCGACGTTGGTCTGGCCATTGCGTCGCCCCAGTCGATAGACCAGCGCCGTTACACCCAGCCCACCGAGAAACGCGCACACCGACAACAGGTAAGGCCCGAAGGATTCCGGCAGACCGCCGAACACCGAGCCGCCGACAATCGCGATGGCTGCGCCCAATGCCGCACCGCTGGAGACTCCCACCAATCCCGGATCGGCCAGAGGGTTGCGAAACAGGCCCTGCATCGCCACACCGGACAGCGCCAAAACGCCGCCCACCGCCAGGCCCAGCAAGGTTCGCGGCAAGCGAATCTGCCCCAGGATCAACTCGGCCTGCTCCAACCCGTCGGGCGCGATGGGTAAACCCATCAGCCGCAACGACGCGCGTAACGTGTCGAACAACGGCAAACTCACCGGCCCCAACGCCAGCGACAACCAGATCGCCAGCAAACACAGCAGGCTCAGGCCAATGAATAATGCACGGGGTTTAACCAGAACGGTCATTGGCCGGTCGCACTCAGGCGCATAAACAGCTTCCTTGAAAAGTTTTGCCGGGCATCGAGAGAACAGGCCAAGTATCCTCGGCATCCGGCAATCGCCCTGGGGGGTGAGCGGCCATTTGATATTTGCTTGCATTTGAACGTCAAGCTCGGACATATCCGCTCACGAGCTGCGGGACTTGAGGATAGACATGAAGCTTCTTTGCACAGGCGCCGAATTGGCTGACGCCAGCAGTCGCGGTTTCGACGTTGATGGTCAAAAGCTCTTCGCCGTGCGCCGGGCCGGCCGGGTGTATGTGTATGAAAATCGCTGCCCGCACCGGGGCGTCGGACTGGAATGGAAACCCGACCAGTTTCTCGACCCCAGCAACAGCCTGATCCAGTGCGCCACCCATGGCGCACTGTTTCTGATCGAAGACGGCGAATGTGTCGCCGGCCCGTGCGCCGGGCAATCCCTGACCACCATCCCCTGTCGCGAAGACGAGCAAGGGATCTGGCTAACCGTTTAACAGCACCTCCAGGCGCCGATCGACCACCATCTCTTGATGGGTCAAGTGCACGCCATACGCCAGCACTTCGACCCCGCACGCCACCGCTTCGCGTAACGCCGCCGCGTAGGCCGAATCGATTTCTTCAGCAGGACGCACGGAGTCGATGCCGGTCAGGTTCACGCAATACAACTGCACGGCACGAATCCCGTCCCGGGCCAAATGCGCCAACTCCCGCAAATGCTTGGCCCCGCGCTGAGTCACGGCGTCAGGAAATGCCGCCACCAACGAGCCATCGAAGCCCAGGGTGACGCTTTTGACTTCTACATAGGCTGGCCCGCTCGGGTAGTCGAGACGGAAATCGATGCGGCTGCTCTCCTGACCGTAGGCCACTTCGCGCTTCAATTCGGTAAAGCCGTTCAGCTCGGTGATGACATTGGCCCTCAACGCCTCCTCGATCAAACCGTTGGCGCGCCCGGTGTTTACGCAGAACAGTCGCCCCTGCGGGGTTTCGCCGACTTCCCAGGTGCCGGGCAATTTACGCTTGGGGTCGTTGGAACGACTGAACCAGACCTGCCCGCCTTCGACTTGGCAATTAAGCATCGAACCGGTGTTAGGGCAGTGAATGGTCAGCAACTCGCCGCTAACGGTTTCGATATCAGCGAGAAAACGTTTGTAGCGACGAATCAAGCGACCTTCTTCGAGGGGAGGATGAAAACGCATCAGCCTTGCCAGCTCCGCAAACCACGAGCGATCCGCTCAACCGCTTCCTGCAAACGTGGAAGACTTTGGGTGTAGGCAAACCGCACATGATGCCCGGCCTGATAACGCCCGAAGTCCAGGCCCGGCGTAATCGCGACGTGCTCGGTTTCGAGGAAATGTCGGCAGAACGCGAAGGCATCGCCGCCGAACTTGCTGATATCGGCGTACAAGTAAAATGCACCCTCCGGCTCCACAGCGATACCGAAGCCCAACTCCCTCAGGGCTGGCAGCAGGAAATCACGACGTCGGCCGAACTCGGCGCGACGCTCCTCGAAAATCTGGATGGTGGCGGGTTCGAAGCAAGCCAATGCGGCGTGCTGGGCCATACTCGGGGCGCTGATGTAGAGGTTCTGGGCGAGTTTTTCGAGCTCACCGACCGCCGCTTCTGGCGCTACCAGCCAACCGAGGCGCCAGCCGGTCATGCCGAAATACTTGGAAAAACTATTGAGGACAAAGGCGCTGTCATCGACTTCCAGCACGCTGGCCGCCTCCGTGCCGTAAGTCAGGCCATGGTAGATCTCGTCGACCACCAAATGGCCGTGGCGGGCCTTGATCGCTGCAGAGAGCCCGGCCAATTCGTCGCGGGTCAGGATGGTCCCGGTCGGGTTGGCCGGCGATGCCACCAGGGCGCCGACGCTGTCGTGATCCCAGTGGCGCGCCACCAGGTCCGGGGTCAGCTGATAACGCACGTCCGGGCCGACCGGCACCAGTTGCGCCGCGCCTTCCACCAACCGCAGGAAGTGCCGGTTGCACGGGTAACCCGGGTCTGCCAGCAGCCAGTGTTTACCTGGGTCCACCAGCAAGGCGCTGGCCAACAGCAACGCGCCTGAACCGCCGGGAGTGATGAGAATTCGTTGCGGATCGATGTTCAGCCCGTAACGTTGCTGATAAAAGCCCGAAATGGCTTCACGCAGCTCAGGAATGCCGCGGGCAGCGGTGTAACGGGTCTTCCCCGCCGTCAACGCGGCTTGGCCGGCCTGGATGATCGGCTCGGCGGTGGTGAAGTCCGGCTCGCCGATTTCCAGATGAATCACGTCGTGCCCGGCTGCTTGCAACTCGTTGGCTCGCGCCAGCAGGGCCATGACGTGAAACGGTTCGATAGCGCGACTGCGCGCACTGTAGGACAGAGCCATTAGCCTTCCTTACAACGGGGAAAAGAATCGATTCTACCCAAGCGCAGGAACGAGCGAGAACCTAAAGCGGTCAGAGCCCATATAACGCTGGTCTCAAACGGTTCAAGCGTATGCTCCAGGTTTGACTAAAATCAATAATTGATCAGGTCTCCAGAGCCACCAGGCAAGGCTTTGCAATCTTTTGCAAGGCCCACGGGCCGCGGGCTCGACATCCGGGAGTAGCGCGGTCCGATTTGATCTGGTAAGTTCGCCCGCTTGCAGCCGCAGGGCCGGCAGGTGTCGGTGATGGAGCAATCCTGCGCAATGGATTACAAGAGTAGAGGCGGTCCATTTCATGCCCACCCAAGCAAAGCAACAGCAGAACCAGTCGATCAGCGGCTTCGAACCCTACAAAGAAGTGAAGGGCGAAGAGTACATGGGCAAGCCCATGCGCGCTCACTTCACCAAGATCCTGAACAAGTGGAAACAGGACTTGATGCAGGAAGTCGACCGTACTGTTGATCACATGAAAGACGAAGCGGCCAACTTTCCTGATCCGGCAGACCGTGCCAGCCAGGAAGAGGAATTCAGCCTCGAATTGCGCGCCCGCGACCGCGAGCGCAAGCTGATCAAGAAAATCGACAAAACCCTGCAATTGATCGAAGACGAAGAATACGGCTGGTGCGAGTCCTGCGGCGTCGAAATCGGCGTCAAGCGACTGGAAGCCCGCCCTACCGCCGACATGTGCGTTGACTGCAAGACCCTGGCGGAAATCAAGGAAAAGCAAGTCGGCAAGTAATCTTGGCGACTTGAACGAAGAACGGAGCGTGCGAACGCTCCGTTTTTTTGTTTCTGACATTTGCCCTGGCAGCAAACCTGTGGGAGCGAGCCTGCTCGCGAATGCGGTGTGTCAGGCACTAATGTTGGAGCTGATGCCCCCTTCGCGAGCAGGCTCGCTCCCACAGGGACTTGCGCACGACCAGAGAAGTAACATTCGTCCATGACTGCCACGACTTCCCCTCTCTACATCGGCCGTTTCGCTCCTACACCCAGCGGCCACTTGCATTTCGGTTCGCTGGTCGCAGCACTGGCCTCCTACCTCGACGCCCGTTCGGTCGGCGGCCGCTGGTTGGTGCGCATGGAAGATCTCGATCCGCCGCGCGAAGAACCCGGCGCTCAGGCAGCGATTCTCAAGGCGCTGGAAAGCTACGGGTTCGAGTGGGATGGCGACATGGTCCGACAGAGCGAGCGGCACGCGGCCTATGACGAAGTCATCCATCGCCTGTTCAATCAGGGCCTGGCCTACGCTTGCACCTGCTCGCGCAAGCAACTGGAGCCATATCACGGCATCTATCCCGGGTTCTGCCGCAACGCGGGGCACGGCACCGAGAACGCGGCGATCCGCCTGCGTGTACCGGAACTGGAATACCACTTCATCGACCGGGTGCAGGGCGAGTTCCGTCAACATCTGGGGCGGGAGGTGGGTGATTTCGTGATCCGCCGCCGCGATGGGCTCTACGCCTATCAACTGGCAGTGGTGCTGGACGACGCCTGGCAAGGCATCACCGATATCGTGCGCGGCGCCGATCTGCTGGATTCCACGCCGCGCCAGCTCTATCTGCAAGAACTGCTGGGCCTGCCGCAACCGCGCTACCTGCACATCCCGCTGATTACCCAGCCGGACGGCCACAAACTCGGCAAATCCTATCGCTCGCCGCCGCTGAACGAAGATCAGGCCACGCCGCTGTTACTGCGCGCATTGCGGGCGCTGGGGCACAAACCTGCGACCGAACTGAATGACGCCACGCCACGGCAAGTGCTGAACTGGGGGATTACCCACTGGGATGCATCGCTGATCCCGCGCACACTGACGTTGCCCGAAGCGCAACTGCAGTGATGCCACTTGCAGTGGCGCGCCCATCCGTTACCATCGCCGCACGTTTTCGGGCACGCGCATAAAAAAGAGAGGCCGGGATGTACATCTATCGCTTGGTCCTGCTCCTGGTAGTGGGGATTTATCTGTTCTCCCCGGCCATCATGGATTGGTGGATCGACGCCACGGGCGCCTGGTATCGCCCTTATTTGCTCTGGCTGATTCTGATTGTCGTGACCTTCATTCTGCAGAGCCAAAAAGATGCCGATGAGCTTTAGCCTGACCCAGATGATCCTGATCAGCGCCGCGTACCTGGCGGTGCTGTTCGGCGTGGCCTGGGTCAGCGAACGGGGCATGATCCCCCGGGCGATCATTCGCCACCCGCTGACGTACACCCTGTCGCTGGGCGTTTACGCCAGTGCCTGGGCGTTTTATGGCACGGTGGGCCTGGCCTATCAGTACGGCTACGGTTTTCTGTCCAGCTACCTCGGGGTTTCCGGAGCGTTTCTGCTGGCGCCGGTGCTTCTGTACCCGATCCTGAAAATCACCCGCACTTATCAACTCTCGTCCCTGGCCGACTTGTTCGCGTTTCGTTTCCGCAGCACCTGGGCCGGCGCACTGACGACAATTTTCATGCTGATCGGCGTCCTGCCGTTGCTGGCGTTGCAGATTCAGGCAGTGGCCGATTCCATCAGTATCCTCACCCGCGAGCCGGTGCAGCATCGCGTGGCCCTGAGCTTCTGCGCACTGATTACGCTGTTCACGATTTTCTTCGGCTCACGCCACATCGCTACCCGCGAGAAACATGAAGGCCTGGTGTTCGCGATTGCCTTCGAATCGGTGATCAAACTGATCGCGATTGGCGGCGTCGGTCTGTATGCGCTGTATGGCGTGTTTGATGGGCCGCAACAGCTGGAACTGTGGCTGCTGCAAAACCAGACCGCCCTCGCCGCCCTGCACACACCATTGCAGGAAGGCCCGTGGCGCACGCTGCTGCTGGTGTTCTTCGCCTCGGCGATCGTGATGCCGCACATGTACCACATGACCTTTACCGAAAACCTCAACCCGCGCTCACTGGTCAGTGCGAGCTGGGGTCTACCGCTGTTTCTGCTGTTGATGAGCCTCGCGGTGCCGCTGATTCTCTGGGCCGGCCTGAAACTCGGCGCCACGACCAATCCGGAATACTTCACCCTGGGCATTGGCATCGCCGCCAACAACAAAGCCTTGGCGCTATTGGCCTATGTCGGCGGATTGTCAGCGGCCAGCGGCCTGATTATCGTCACCACGCTGGCGCTGTCCGGGATGGCGCTGAACCATCTGGTGCTGCCGCTCTATCAGCCGCCGGCCGAAGGCAATATTTACCGTTGGCTGAAATGGACCCGCCGGGCGCTGATCGTCGCGATCATCATGGCCGGTTACGGTTTTTACCTGATGCTGGGCGCCGAGCAGGATTTGGCTAACCTCGGCATCGTCGCCTTCGTCGCGACGCTGCAGTTCCTGCCGGGGGTGTTGTCGGTGCTGTACTGGCCGACCGCCAACCGCCGCGGCTTCATCGCAGGTCTGCTGGCGGGGATTCTGGTGTGGCTGGTGACCATGCTGCTGCCGCTAGTCGGCAATCTGCAAGGCTTCTACATTCCGCTGTTGAACATGATTTACGTGCTGGACGACACCAGTTGGCACATGGCGGCAATCGCCTCGCTGGCCGCCAACGTGCTGATGTTCACGCTGATCTCGTTGTTCACCAACGCAAGTCCCGAAGAGGCCAGCGCCGCCGAAGCCTGCGCGGTGGACAACGTTCGCCGCCCACAACGCCGCGAACTGCACGCGGCCTCGCCTCAGGAGTTTGCCACGCAGCTTGCAAAACCATTGGGCGCCAAGGCTGCGCAGAAAGAAGTCGAGCAGGCGCTGCGAGACCTCTATCTGCCATTCGATGAACGCCGGCCATACGCCTTGCGCCGTTTGCGGGACCGTATCGAAGCCAACCTCTCGGGCCTGATGGGGCCAAGCGTGGCGCAGGACATGGTCGAAACCTTCCTGCCCTACAAGGCTGGCGGCGAAAACTACGTCACCGAAGACATCCACTTCATCGAAAGCCGTCTTGAGGACTACCACTCGCGCCTCACCGGTCTTGCCGCCGAACTTGATGCCCTGCGCCGCTACCACCGCCAGACCTTGCAGGAGTTGCCGATGGGCGTGTGCTCGCTGGCCAAGGATCAGGAAATCCTCATGTGGAACAAAGCCATGGAGGAACTGACCGGGATTGCCGCGCAGCGTGTGGTCGGTTCGCGCCTGAGCACCATTGGCGATCCGTGGAGAGAACTGCTGCAAGGCTTCATCAATCTGCCGGACGAGCATTTGCACAAACAGCACCTGGCTCTCGACGGTCAGACGCGCTGGCTGAACCTGCACAAAGCGGCGATCGATGAACCGCTGGCGCCGGGTAACAGTGGTTTGGTGCTGCTGGTGGAAGATTTGACCGAAACCCAGATGCTCGAAGACAAGCTGGTGCACTCCGAGCGCCTGGCCAGCATCGGTCGACTGGCGGCCGGCGTGGCCCATGAAATCGGCAACCCGATCACCGGCATTGCCTGTCTCGCGCAGAACTTGCGCGAAGAGCGTGAGGACGACACCGAGCTCACGGAAATCAGCGGGCAGATCCTCGAGCAGACCAAACGCGTGTCACGCATCGTTCAGTCGCTGATGAGCTTCGCCCACGCCGGCAGTTATCAGCACAGTGACGAGCCCGTCTGTCTGGCGGAAGTGGCCCAGGATGCCATCGGCCTGCTGGCCTTGAACCGGCGCAATTTCGAAGTACAGTTCTACAACCTGTGCGATCCCGACCATTGGGTCGAAGGCGACCCGCAGCGGCTCGCCCAGGTATTGATCAACCTGCTCTCAAATGCCCGCGACGCCTCGCCTCCGGGCAGTGCGGTGCGAGTCAAAAGCGAAGCCGGCGAACACACGGTCGATCTGATCGTCGAAGACGAAGGCAGTGGTATTCCCTCGAGCATCATGGACCGACTGTTCGAACCTTTCTTCACCACCAAGGACCCTGGCGAAGGCACCGGTCTGGGCCTTGCACTGGTCTATTCCATCGTTGAAGAGCATTATGGACAAATCACCATCGACAGCCCGGCTGATGTTCAAAGCCAACGCGGCACCCGTATCCGGGTAACTTTGCCGCGTCATGTCGAAGCGACGTCCGCTGTGAACTGAGACCGTCGAGAGTATCGAATCAATGCCGCACATTTTGATCGTCGAAGACGAAACAATTATCCGCTCCGCCTTGCGCCGTCTGCTGGAACGTAACCAGTACCAGGTCAGCGAAGCCGGATCCGTGCAGGAAGCACAAGAGCGTTTCAGCATCCCCACATTTGACCTGATCGTCAGCGACCTGCGCCTGCCGGGCGCACCCGGTACCGAGTTGATCAAACTTGGCCAGGGCACTCCGGTGCTGATCATGACCAGTTACGCCAGCCTGCGTTCGGCCGTCGACTCCATGAAAATGGGCGCGGTGGATTACATCGCCAAGCCTTTCGATCACGACGAAATGCTCCAGGCCGTCGCGCGAATCCTGCGTGACCGGCAATCGGCGCAAGCCAGCGGTGAACCGGTCGTCGGCAAGACGAGCAATGGTGCCGCGAAAAATGGTGTCGACAACAGCAACGGCGAAATCGGCATTATCGGCTCCTGCCCGCCGATGCAGGACCTGTACAGCAAGATCCGCAAAGTCGCGCCAACCGATTCCAATGTCCTGATCCAGGGCGAATCCGGTACCGGTAAAGAACTGGTAGCACGCGCCCTGCATAACCTGTCCAAACGCGCCAAGGCGCCGATGATTTCGGTGAACTGCGCGGCCATTCCGGAAAGCCTGATCGAGTCCGAACTGTTCGGCCACGAAAAAGGCGCCTTTACCGGCGCCAGTGCCGGGCGTGCCGGGTTGGTGGAAGCGGCGGACGGCGGCACCTTGTTCCTCGATGAAATCGGCGAACTGCCACTGGAAGCCCAGGCCCGCCTGCTGCGTGTGTTGCAGGAAGGAGAAATCCGCCGGGTAGGTTCGGTGCAGTCGCAGAAGGTCGACGTACGCCTGATTGCCGCGACGCACCGGGACCTCAAGAGCCTGGCGAAGATTGGGCAGTTCCGTGAAGACTTGTATTACCGCCTTCACGTAATCGCCCTGAAACTGCCGGCCTTGCGCGAACGCGGTGCGGACGTCAATGAAATTGCCACTGCATTCCTCGCGCGGCAGAGCGCACGGGTCGGCCGTACCGATCTGAAGTTCGCCCTGGATGCCGAACAGGCCATTCGGCATTATTCCTGGCCGGGTAACGTTCGCGAGCTGGAAAATGCGGTCGAACGCGCGGTGATCCTGTGCGAAAGCCCGGAGATTTCCGCCGAGCTGCTGGGCATCGACATCGAACTGAGCGATCTGGATGACGACGACTTCATCGGCCTGGCGCCGCAGCAGGGCAACGGCGCCGGTAACACCAGCCACGAACCGACCGAAGATTTGTCCCTGGAAGACTACTTCCAGCATTTCGTTCTCGAGCATCAAGACCACATGACCGAAACCGAACTGGCCCGCAAACTCGGGGTCAGTCGCAAATGTCTGTGGGAGCGCCGTCAGCGCCTGGGCATTCCGCGGCGCAAGACCGGGGTAGCCAGCGAGAGCTGAACCGCACCTGTCGGATGTGCGGGTAACACATGACATTGTGAAAAAACTGTTACCTCAGCTTTTTCGCGTAACAGAAGCCGGGGCTTACGGTAACGAAGCCCCGGTTTTTTTGGGCCTCGAAAAACACCATTAGCCCGCCTAACCCCTTGTTTTACTGGGCCTCGCAAAAGTTGGCACGCACCCTGCTATATGTTTGGTACAAGAACAATAACAAGCAATGTACAAGACAATAAAAATAAGACGAATCGACTCACGCACAATAAAAACAAGACGGCGAGAGGCGTAGCTAACTGATTCTTTTGGAGAGGCGTTGCATTTGGGGCTTGCCCCACGACCAGGCCGAGAATAATAAAAAACTGTCTCAAGACAGTGCCTGAACTGGTTGGATCGAACGATCACAGCAACACAGCGACCAAAGCAATCCGTTTGCTCTTGGCTCCCGATTGGGAGGGTCATGAAGGAAAACTTCATGGCGAGGGCGCTCAACAAAAACAAGAAGCCCGAAACCAATAATAAAAATAGAGCATGCAACTACTTCTTGGGGAGCTTCGGCTCCCCTTGTGGTTTCTGCGATTTGAAAAACCTCCCCCGCCTGCGCTTCGCTTTTCTCTTGTAGCTTGTGGCTTGCAGCTCATATCTGCTGTGTCCTACACCATCCCCCGACTAAATGCTAGAATCCCCGCCCATCATGCGGTCATTCTTCGTTATGGCCGAACATTCCTTCAAACAGTGCATCCCATGCTGAAGAAGTTGTTCCAGTCATTCCGTTCTCCCAAGCGTCATACGCAACACATTCGCAGTACGCCTGAAGTGCTCAACAGCGGCCAACATTCGCTGCAAAAGGCACAATTCAGCCGTTACGCGGTGAATATCGTCGAACGCCTGCAGAACGCCGGTTACCAGGCTTACCTGGTCGGCGGCTGTGTGCGTGACATGCTGCTCGGCATCACGCCGAAAGATTTCGACGTCGCCACCAGCGCCACGCCTGAACAGGTACGCGCCGAATTCCGCAACGCGCGGATTATCGGTCGGCGTTTCAAACTGGTGCATATCCACTTTGGCCGCGAAATCATTGAAGTCGCGACCTTCCGCGCCAATCACCCGCAAAACGACGAAGACGAAGACAGCAACCAATCGTCTCGTAATGAAAGCGGGCGCATATTGCGCGACAACGTCTATGGCACTCTGGAAGAAGACGCGCAACGCCGCGACTTCACCATCAACGCCTTGTATTACGATCCGGTTAGCGAGCGCATTCTCGACTACGCCAACGGCGTACACGACATCCGCAATCACCTGATCCGCCTGATCGGCGATCCGAAGCAACGCTACCAGGAAGACCCGGTGCGGATGCTGCGGGCCGTGCGTTTCGCCGCCAAGCTGAATTTCGGCATCGAAAAACACAGCGCCACGCCCATTCGCGAACTGGCGCCGTTGTTGCGTGAGATCCCGTCGGCTCGTCTGTTCGAAGAAGTGCTCAAGTTGTTCCTCTCCGGCTATGCCGCGGACACATTCGAAATGCTGGTCGACCTGCAGCTGTTCGATCCGCTGTTCCCGGCGAGTGCGGCAGCGTTGGAGTACAGCCCGACCTACACCCATACGTTGATCAGTGAAGCACTGATCAACACAGACCTGCGAATCAAGCAGAACAAGCCGGTCACCCCGGCGTTCCTGTTTGCCGCCCTGCTCTGGCCTGCCCTGCCGGCCCGTGTGTTGCGCCTGCAAGAACGCGGCATGCCGCCGATTCCGGCGATGCAGGAAGCCGCTCACGAATTGATCGCCGAGCAGTGCCAGCGCATCGCCATTCCGAAACGCTTCACCATGCCGATCCGCGAGATCTGGGACATGCAGGAGCGCTTGCCACGGCGTAGCGGCAAACGCGCCGACCTGTTACTGGACAATCCGCGGTTCCGTGCCGGTTACGACTTCCTGCTGCTGCGTGAAAGCGCCGGTGAGCAGACCGATGGCCTGGGCGAATGGTGGACCGATTATCAGGACGCCAACGACAGCGAACGCCGGGACATGATCCGCGACCTCAGCGGCAAGGACGACGGTACCGGTGCTCCACGCAAACGTCGACGCAGCGGCGGTGCCAAACGCAAGCGCGCGGCCGGCGCACCGAGCGCTACAGGCGAATAAGCCATGGAACGCATCTACATCGGTATGGGCAGCAATCTGGCTGACCCCGCCGAACAGTTGCGCAGCGCTGTCGCAGCGCTGGCGCAATTGCCGCAAACCGAACTGGTCGGGGTTTCCGGGTTTTATCAAAGCGATTCGCTGCTGCCCGGCCAACCGCGTTACACCAACGCGGTCGCCGCACTCGACAGCGCTCTCGCGCCACTGGACCTGCTGGATGCACTGCAGGCCATCGAGAACGGCCAGGGCCGCGAGCGCCTTGAACGCTGGGGCCCACGCACGCTGGATCTGGACATCGTGCTGTTCGGCGATCGACTGATCGACGAACCTCGCCTCAAAGTCCCCCACTATCATTTGCAGGAGCGAGCCTTTGTGCTCTATCCGCTGGCCGAGCTGGCACCGGCGGATCTGCGCTTGGCCGATGGCCGCAGCCTCGCAGAATTACTCACTGCCTGCCCGTTCGTCGGGTTGGAACGCATTTCTCACGCCTGACAAAATATCCCTGTGGGAGCGAGCCTGCCCGCAATGACGGACTGACATTCAACAATGATGTTGACTGAATGACCGCTATCGCGAGCAGGCTCGCTCCCACATTGGTTTTTTGTCGGACAAAAAATCTGCAAATCATCCCTGCCGACCTGCTGAATCGCATCAGTAACGCCGGTAACACCCCACGCGTAACAATGCGGTAACACACGCAATTGACTTCCCGGGTTCTCCTCACGACTATAGGCGTCCCGCTGCCGCCAACGCGGCGCCAAAGGGCGCAATCCAGGCCTTACAAGCACCACGAAAGAAGGTGCGCCTGTATAAATGACGAATCACGCGCGTTACTCGCAGTAGTTTCCAAAGCGCCTGTAATGAGGATTTTTTCATGCCAGCCATCACCCTGACCACGCTCCAGAGCCTCAAGCAGAAAGGTGAAAAGATCACCATGCTGACCTGCTATGACGCGACCTTCGCCCACGCCTGCAACGAGGCTGGGGTTGAAGTGCTGCTGGTGGGCGACTCACTCGGCATGGTTTTGCAGGGTCACGACAGTACCCTGCCGGTGACCACCGCCGAAATGGCCTACCACGTGGCAGCCGTCAAACGCGGCAACACCGATGCCCTGATCCTCGCCGACCTGCCCTTCATGGCTTACGCCACCCTCGAACAAACCATGACCAACAGCGCCCTGTTGATGCAGGCCGGTGCGCACATGGTCAAGGTTGAAGGGGCATTGTGGCTTGCGGACTCGATCCGTCTGCTGGCCGAACGAGGCATCCCGGTGTGCGCGCACATGGGGCTGACGCCGCAATCGGTCAACATCCTGGGTGGCTATAAAGTCCAGGGCCGCAACGAGAACCAGGCGCGGCAAATGCGTGCCGACGCGATTTCCCTGGAACAGGCGGGTGCGGCCATGCTGCTGCTCGAATGCGTGCCCAGCGAACTGGCCGAAGAAATCTCCCAGGCGGTGAAGATCCCGGTGATCGGCATCGGCGCCGGCAGTGGCACCGACGGCCAGGTGCTGGTCCTGCACGACATGCTGGGCTTGTCCATTACCGGCCGCGTGCCGAAATTCGTGAAGAATTTCATGACTGGCCAAACCAGCGTCCAGGCAGCCTTGAGCGCTTACGTCACTGAAGTCAAAGCGGCGACTTTCCCTGGCATCGAACACGGATTCTCTGCATGAACACCGTAAAAACCGTACGCGAACTGCGGGCCGCCGTGGCCCGCGCCCGTAGCGAAGGCAAACGTATCGGCTTCGTGCCGACCATGGGCAACCTGCACAGCGGGCATATCGCGCTGATTACCAAAGCCACCCAACGGGTGGATTTCGTGGTCGCGAGCATTTTCGTCAATCCGCTGCAGTTCGGCGCCGGCGAAGACCTCGACAAGTACCCGCGAACCCTGGCCGCCGATCAGGAGAAACTGCTTCAGGCCGGTTGCCATCTGCTGTTCGCACCCACCGTCGAAGAAATGTACCCCGATGGCATGGCCGGTCAGACCCGCGTCAGTGTTCCGCAACTGTCCGAAGGCCTGTGCGGCGCCAGCCGTCCGGGGCATTTCGAAGGGGTGGCGACCGTAGTCAGCAAGCTATTCAACATGGTCCAGCCGGACTTGGCGATCTTCGGCCAGAAAGACTTCCAGCAACTGGCGGTGATTCGCGCCCTGGTGCATGACTTGAACATGCCGATCCAGATTATCGGTGAGCCTACCGTACGTGCGGCCGACGGTCTGGCGCTGTCGTCGCGCAATGGTTTCCTCAGCGAAGAACAGCGGGCCATCGCGCCGGTGGTCTATCGCACCCTGACCCATATTGCCGATGCAATTAAACAGGGCGAGCGCGATTACCCGACGTTGATCAACGAGCAGATCAAGCAACTCGAAGCCGCCGGTCTGCGAGTGGACTATCTGGAAATTCGCCATGCGCTGACCTTGCGTCCGGCGACGGCGGAAGATCGGGATCTGGTGATTCTGGTGGCAGCGTTCCTGGGCACGACGCGGTTGATCGACAACCTGCATTTGAACCTTGACGCTGCGGTTTAAACGACAAGATCAAAAGATTAAACAGCAACATCAAAAAATAACGGTGGGATCAAAAGATCGCAGCCTGCGGCAGCTCCTACGCGCCTGTGGGCGCTCCCGCCGTTCGATTCCGACCTGGGGAAACACTCATGCACGCCATCATGCTCAAGGCCAAGCTGCATCGCGCCGAAGTTACCCACGCTGTACTCGATTACGAAGGCTCTTGCGCCATCGACGGTGAATGGCTGGACCTGTCCGGCATCCGTGAGTACGAACAGATCCAGATTTACAACGTCGACAACGGCGAACGCTTTACCACCTACGCGATTCGTGGCGAAGAAGGTTCGCGCATGATTTCGGTCAACGGTGCCGCGGCGCACAAGGCCAAGGTCGGCGACCGCGTGATCATCTGCGCTTACGCCCACTACAACGAAGCCGAGCTGCTCAACTTCAAGCCGCGCATGCTCTATATGGCGCCGGGTAACGAGTTGAGCCACACCAGCAATGCCATTCCGGTTCAGGTCGCCTGATCGAGCCGACGCCCCTGTCAGCCTTCCGTTTGTCGGACCGCTCCCTGTTTAAATGTTAAAAAAGTACCGGGAGCAGGTCAGACAAAGTCAAGACAGATTGCAGCGCGAGGTTTACTGTATTCGCCCTGCGCCATGAAATCGTGTCGACGCAGTTGACCGGACGCCCACCCGCAGCGCTCCGGGATTTTTAGTGTTCAAAAGGCCGTTCAAGTAAAAAGGAAAACCGCAGCGATGGCGTATTACCGCACCCCTCACGACGTTACCGCTCTGCCCGCCTGGCAAGCGCTGAATGACCACCGCCAAGCCATGCAAGATTTCAGCATGCGCGAAGCCTTTAATGCCGATCCGCAGCGCTTTACTCAATTCACCCTTAGCAGCTGCGGCCTGTTTCTCGACTACTCGAAAAACCTGATCAACGCCGAGACCCGCAATCTGCTGGTGGGCCTGGCCAACGAAGTCGACCTCAAAGGCGCGATCAAAGCGCTGTTCGATGGCGAAATCGTCAACTCTTCCGAAGGCCGCCCCGCCCTGCACACCGCACTGCGCCGCCCGGTGGGCGACAAGCTGTCGGTCAACGGCGTCAACGTGATGCCCGACGTGCATAAAGTGCTGAACCAGATCACCGACCTCGTGGGCCGTATCCACGATGGTTTGTGGCGCGGTTACACCGAGAAGCCGATCACTGACGTGGTCAACATCGGCATCGGTGGCTCGTTCCTCGGCCCTGAGCTGGTGTCCGAAGCGCTGTTGTCCTACGCCCAGAAAGGCGTGCGCTGCCATTACCTGGCGAACATCGACGGCAGTGAATTCCACGAACTGACCATGAAGCTGCGCGCCGAAACCACGTTGTTCATCGTCTCGTCGAAATCCTTCAACACCCTCGAAACCCTGAAAAACGCCCAGGCCGCACGCGCCTGGTACCTGGCTCAGGGCGGTTCGGAAGCCGAGCTGTACCGTCACTTCATCGCCGTTTCCAGCAACAACGCGGCAGCGGTAGCGTTCGGTATTCGCGAAGAAAACATCTTCCCGATGTGGGATTGGGTTGGTGGGCGTTACTCGCTGTGGTCGGCTATCGGTTTGCCGATTGCATTGGCCATCGGCATGTCGAACTTCAAAGAGCTGCTGTCCGGTGCCTACACCATGGACCAGCACTTCCAGAGCGCGCCATTCGAACAGAACATGCCGGTACTGCTGGCGTTGCTCGGCGTCTGGTACGGCAACTTCTGGGGTGCGCAAAGCCACGCGATCCTGCCGTACGACCACTACCTGCGCAACATCACCAAACACTTGCAACAGCTGGACATGGAATCCAACGGCAAGAGCGTACGCCAGGACGGCACGCCAGTGTCCACCGATACCGGCCCGGTGATCTGGGGCGGCGTCGGCTGCAACGGTCAACACGCTTATCACCAGTTGCTGCACCAAGGTACCCAACTGATTCCGGCCGACTTTATCGTGCCAATCGTCAGCTTCAATCCGGTGTCCGACCATCACCAGTGGCTGTACGCCAACTGCCTGTCGCAAAGCCAGGCACTGATGCTCGGCAAGACTCGCGCCGAGGCTGAAGCCGAGTTGCGTGACAAGGGCATGAGCGAGGACGAAGTGCAGAAGCTGGCGGCGCACAAGGTGATCCCGGGCAACCGTCCGAGCAACACCCTGGTCGTCGAGCGCATCAGCCCGCGTCGTCTTGGCGCACTGGTGGCGCTGTACGAACATAAAGTCTTCGTGCAAAGCGTGGTCTGGGGCATCAACGCCTTCGACCAGTGGGGCGTGGAACTGGGCAAGGAGCTGGGCAAAGGCGTCTACAACCGCCTGGTCGGCAGCGAAGAAACCCCGGCCGACGATGCCTCCACCCAAGGCTTGATCAACTACTTCCGCGGTCGTCACCGCGGGTGATAGGCTGAAGGGGCGGTTTGCCTGCCCCTACAGCTTGCAATATCGACAGTTCCACGGCACCGGGTTTACCGCAAAATCGGTGGCGTGCGCTATCACTGTAGGAGCTGCCGGAGGCTGCGATCTTTTGATCTTGATTGTAAAAAACAAGATCAAAAGATCGCAGCCTCCGGCAACTCCTACGAGGGTCGCGCAGCTCCCCTCTTGTCGCAAAACAAGAATAAGGAACCGTCATGTTCGATATCAGCACGTTTCCCAAAGCCGATGCCGTCCGCCGGGCTGCACAGTTAAGTCAAGACGACTACCAACGCCTGTACCGCCAATCCATCGAGCACCCTAGCTCCTTCTGGGCCGAACAGGCCACACGCTTTCTCGACTGGAGCGCGCCGTGGCAAACCGTCCAGCGTTACGACCTGAAAACCGGTGAAGCGAGCTGGTTCGCTGGTGGACAGATAAACGTCAGTTACAACTGCATCGACCGTCACCTGGAAAAACGCGGCGATCAAATCGCGATTATCTGGGAAGGCGATGACCCCGCCGAATCCACCCAGATCACCTACAAAAAACTCCATCACAACGTCTGCCGACTGGCCAACGTGCTCAAAGGCCGCGGCGTGAAGAAAGGCGACCGCGTGTGCATCTACATGCCGATGATCCCCGAAGCCGCCTACGCCATGCTCGCCTGCGCGCGAATCGGTGCGATTCATTCGGTGGTGTTCGGCGGCTTCTCCCCGGACTCTTTGCGTGACCGGATTCTCGACGCCGATTGCCGCACCGTGATCACTGCCGACGAAGGCGTGCGCGGCGGTAAATTCGTGCCGCTCAAACAGAACGTCGACACCGCGCTGCAAAGCTGCCCCGACGTGAACACCGTGATCGTGGTCGAACGCACCCAAGGCCAGGTTAGCTGGGTCCAGGATCGGGACATCTGGTACCACCAGGCTTTGCGCGACGTTGGCGACGACTGCCCGCCAGAGCCGATGGACGCCGAAGACCCACTGTTCATCCTCTACACCTCCGGCAGCACCGGTAAACCCAAAGGCGTGCTGCACACCACTGGCGGCTACTTGCTGCAAGCCGCCATGACCTTCAAGTACGTGTTCGACTATCGCGACGGTGAAGTCTTCTGGTGCACCGCCGATGTCGGCTGGGTCACCGGCCATAGCTACATCGTCTACGGACCCCTGGCCAACGGGGCGACCACGCTGATCTTCGAAGGCGTGCCGAGTTACCCCAGCACCTCGCGCTTCTGGCAGGTGATCGACAAGCACCATGTGAACATCTTCTACACCGCCCCGACTGCCCTGCGTGCACTGATGCGTGAAGGTCCCGAGCCGTTGAAGGAAACGTCCCGCGAGAGCCTGCGATTGCTCGGCACCGTCGGCGAGCCGATCAATCCGGAAGCCTGGGAGTGGTATTTCAATACAGTCGGCGAGCAGCGCTGCCCGATTGTCGATACCTGGTGGCAGACCGAAACCGGCGGCATCATGCTCAGCCCGCTGGTCAGCACCCAACGGGTCAAACCCGGTTGCGCCACGCAACCGATGTTCGGCGTGCAACCGGTATTGCTCGACGAACACGGCAAGGAAATCAAAGGCGCCGGCAGCGGCATACTGGCCATCAAGTCCAGCTGGCCGGCGCAGATCCGCAGCGTCTACGGCGACCCGAAACGGATGATCGAAACCTACTTCAAACCCTACCCCGGCTATTACTTCACCGGCGACGGCGCACGTCGCGATGAGGACGGCGATTACTGGATCACCGGCCGCATCGACGACGTGATCAACGTATCCGGGCACCGCATCGGCACGGCCGAAGTGGAAAGCGCGCTGGTGCTGCACGAGAGCATCGCCGAGGCCGCCGTGGTCGGTTACCCCCACGACGTCAAAGGCCAGGGCATTTATGCCTTTGTCACGCCCATGAATGGCACCGAACCCAACGACGAATTGAAGAAACAGTTACTGGCGCATGTCAGCAAAGAAATCGGCAGCTTCGCCAAACCGGACTTGATCCAGTGGGCCCCGGCCCTGCCGAAAACCCGCTCGGGCAAGATCATGCGGCGAATTCTGCGCAAGATCGCCTGCAACGAACTGGACAGCCTGGGTGACACCTCCACCCTCGCCGACCCGAGCGTGGTGCAAGGGCTGATCGATCAGCGGCTGAACCAATGAGCCCATGTTGTGAATTGGCCATCACATTCCTGTAGGAGCGAGGCTTGCCCGCGAAAGCGGTGTGTCAGGCGACATTGATGTTGACTGTCCCGCCGTCTTCGCGGGCAAGCCTCGCTCCTACAGGTACAGGTTCTTCATCGTCCAAGCTGTTAAACTCCCGCGCCCCAATTCCCTCCTGCAAGGCGCCCAGCATGTCTTCCTTGAATCAGGCGCTGCGCGCCGCCCTCGATCATCGTCAGGACCTGCTTGCCGAGTTGCATCAGCAAGGCACCGATTGCTATCGCTTGTTCCACGGCAGCCAGGAAGGCGCCGGCGGCCTGACCATCGACCGCTACGGTCCGCAACTGTTGGTGCAGAGTTTTCATCAGGCGCTGGAGCGTGACGCTCTGCTGCAACTGCACGAGATCGTCAATCAGCAGTTGGGCCTCGACACCCTGCTGGTCTACAACGACCGTTCCCGTGGTAACTCGCGCATCGACCGCGAAGACACCGTCTACCGCGCCGACGAAGCCGCCCTGCAAGATTTGATCGGCCACGAATGGGGACTGAACTACCGGGTTCGCGGGCGCCACGCCGGCCAGGACCCGTTGCTGTTTCTCGATCTGCGCAACGCTCGCGGCTGGGTCAAGGCGCACAGCAAAAACAAAAGTGTGCTGAACCTGTTTGCCTACACCTGTGGCGTCGGCCTCAGCGCCGCAGTGGGTGGTGCGAGCGAGGTGTGTAACCTGGACTTTGCCGAAGGCAATCTGGCGGTCGGTCGTGAGAACGGCTTGCTCAACCCGCAATTGCCAACGATGGAATTCATTCAGTCCGATTACTTTCCGGCAATTCGCCAATTGGCCGGTCTGCCGATCAGCCAGCGTCGCGGCCAGAAACTGCCGAGCTATCAACGTCTGGACCCGCGTCAGTACGATTTGGTGCTGCTTGATCCTCCGGCCTGGGCCAAGAGTGCGTTCGGCACGGTCGACCTGTTGCGCGACTACCAAAGCCTGCTCAAACCGGCACTGCTGACCATCGCCGACGATGGCGTACTGATCTGCTGCAACAACCTGGCGAAGGTCAGCATGGACGATTGGCGCGAGCAGGTTTTGCGCTGCGCAGAGAAGGCCGGGCGCCCGGTGCGCGAGTGGACAGCGCTGACACCGGGCAGCGATTTCCCATCGATGGATCAGCAGCCGCCACTGAAAACGCTGATTCTGCAGCTCTGAAAATTCGCACCGATAATCAGATAAATCCTATAAAGCCTGGTTGCTTCGGAACCGCAAACGCATGCCATACTCCAAGGCACTCCGATTCCGACAAATGAAGCCGCACATGCCCAAAGGATTGATTCGCGCTATCGGCGCCTTGTTGACTGCCCTGGCTCTTTATAGCCTGCTGGGGTTTCTGATTTTGCCGGGCATCGCGTTGCGGATTGCCAATCAACAATTGGCCAACTACGCCACGACACCCGCGACGATTCAGCGGATCGAACTCAATCCGTTCAGCCTTGAAGTCACCCTTTGGGGCCTGGTCATCGGCGAGCCGGGCAAAGAGCAAGTGGGCTTCGAACGTCTGTACGCTAACCTGCAGATCGATAGCCTCTGGACCAAGGCGCTGCACTTGTCCGATATCGAACTGGACAAACCCAAGACCGAAATCCTTTTCGGCAAGGACGGCAAACTCAACCTGCTCGGCCTGTTCAAAATCCCCGCCAGCGAACCGACCCCGGTCGATCCGGACGCCAAACCATTCCCCCTGCGCGTGGAGCGGATCAAACTGGCCGGCGGCTCCTTGCATTTCGAGGATGCACGGCCCAGCGAACCCATCGAGTTCCTCTATGACAAACTCGATTTCGAACTGAAAAACCTCAGCACCCTGCCTGAAGACAGTGCCGACATGACGTTGGTCGCCATCGGCCCGGCAGGTGGACAGATCGACTGGACCGGTAATTTCAGCCTGATCCCGATCGCCTCCGAAGGTAAGCTGAAAATCACCGACGGCAAGATGAAATCCTTCTGGCCCTATGTGCGTGATGCTGTGCCACTCGCACTCGAAGAGGGCGTCATCAGCCTCAGCACCGACTACAAACTCAACCTGGCCAAGGAAACCGAACTGCTGTTGAGCAACGTTGCCGTCAGCGTCGCGCCTTTCGCTATCAAGACTCCGGATGGTCGACCGCTGGCGAAGCTCGAGCGACTGGACATCAGCGAAACCACCGTAGACCTGGCCAAACAGCAAGTGGTGGTCGGCAAGATCCGCAGCAAAAAACTGGAAACCTGGGCCGCCCTCGAAGCCGACGGGCAACTCGACTGGCAAAAACTGTTCGCCAGTCAGCCATCCAAAGCGGCCAACAAAGCCAATGCCGAGCCAGCCAGCGCGCCGGCAGCAGCCGATTCGCCGAAGCCTGAACCGACTGCGCCGAGCAAGCCTTGGCAGGTGCTGCTCAAAGACGTGCAGCTACGTGACTATCAGGTACATCTGGCCGACCGCAAGGCACAACCGGAGGTCGCGCTGGAGGTGGGTCCGCTGAACCTGGACCTGCAAAATTTCGACAGCCTCAATGGCTCACCTTTCGACCTCAAGCTCGACACCGGCGTGGGCAAGCAAGGCAAGATCATAGCGGACGGCGTGGTCAATCTGGCCCCGATCAGCGCCAAACTGAACGTGCAGACGAAGGACATCGACCTGCGCGTCGCCCAGTCCTACATCAACCCGTTCATTCGTCTCGAACTGCGCAGCGGCATGCTGGGCAGTGATCTGGCGGTCGACCTGAAAAGCACCGAACCGCTGGCGTTCAGCGTCACAGGCAAAGCCCAGGTCGATCAGCTGCATACCCTCGACACTCTGAAAACCCGCGACTTCCTCAAGTGGCAACAGTTGGTGCTCGAAGGCCTGAACTACCAGCATGGCGACAGCCTGTCGATCGACAAGGTCAACCTGTTCCAGCCTTATGCACGCTTCATGATCAACGATGATCGCACCACCAACGTCGATGACCTGTTGATCCCGCAACCGGCCGACTCCGGCGCCACAACCACCACTGCGGCCAAACCGGCAGCCGGAAAAGAAAAACCGTTGGGTATCCACATTGGCGGCATTGCCATCAATGACGGTTCGGCAAACTTCGCCGACTTCAGCCTGACCCCGAACTTCGCCACAGCCATTCAACAGCTCAACGGGAAGATTGGCACCATCGACAGCCGACAGGCAAAACCGGCCAGCGTCGACATCAAAGGCAAGGTCGACCGCTATGCACCGGTGACCATCAAGGGCTCGGTCAATCCGTTCGACCCGATGGCCAGCCTGGACATCGCCACCAGTTTCAAACGGGTGGAACTGACCACTTTGACGCCCTACTCCGGCAAGTTCGCCGGTTACCGTATCCGCAAGGGCCGGCTCAATCTCGACCTGCATTACAAGATCACCAACGGCCAGCTCCTGGCCGAAAACAAAGTGGTGGTCGAGCAGTTGCAACTGGGTGAAAAGGTCGACAGCCCGGACGCGGTGAGCCTGCCACTGAAGCTGGCGATTGCCTTGCTCAAGGATGTCGACGGCAAGATTTCCATCGAACTGCCGGTGAGCGGCGACCTGAACAACCCGCAGTTCAGTGTCATGCCGATTATCTGGCAGACCCTGCGCAACCTGATCGTGAAAGCGGCCGCAGCGCCATTCAAAATGATTGGCGGCCTGGTCAGCGGCGGTGGTTCGGAAGACTTGGGCAGCGTGGCGTTCGCACCGGGCTCAAGTGACCTGAGCAAAGATGCCGAAGCGGCGCTGGTCAAACTGTCCCAAGCGCTCAAGGAGCGTCCGGCCCTGCGCCTGGAAATCGAAGGCACTGCCGCCAAGAGCAGCGATGGCCCGCTGATTGCCGAGCAACGTCTGGAGCGGGAATACCAGTACAACTACTACAAGATGCTCCAGCGTCGCGGTGACAAAGTACCGGCCCAAGCCTCGTTGCTGGACGTACCGGACAACGAGAAAGGCCCGCTGCTTGAAGGGATCTACCGCACACGCCTCAAGACCCAGCCACCCGCCGAATGGAAGGATCTGGGCAAGGAAGAACGCAGCAAAAAAATGCGGGAAGGCGTGATCGCGTTCTGGAGTTCCAGCGAGGTGCTGTTGCGTCAACTGGGGCAAGAACGGGCCAGCAGCATCAAGGATTATCTGGTGGACAAGGGGCAATTGGCCGATGACCGCGTGTACTTCATCGACGCCAGCCTCGGCGAGGCAGAAAGCGATGGCCGCGTTATCACGCCCATGCATCTGGATGCCGAATGATGGGCGCACATTGGCTTCTGAGCCTGGCTCTGTTGCTGGTTGCCAGCCAGGCAGCGGCGGCCGAGACCTTGCGTTGTGGCAGTCAATTGATCAGCGTCGGGGACAGGTCCAGCGAAGTGCTGCAAAAATGCGGAGAGCCCGTTGCCCGCGACTTGCTGGGCTACAAGCGCAGCGCCAATCGACGGGAAGAATTTCAAGTCGAGGAATGGACCTACGGGCCCAACAGCGGGATGTACCAGTACCTGCGCTTTGAAGGCAACCGGTTGGTTCAAATCACCAGCAAGCGTGGGAATTGAGCACCACAACCCGAAGTGGGGCACATTCAACTGTGGGAGCGAGCCTGCTCGCGATAGCGGTCTGTCATTCAACGTACGTGTCGAATGTTAGTCAGCAATCGCGAGCAGGCTCGCTCCCACAGTTGTTTTGCGTAGCCCGCAATAGAACAGGCCCCGACACGAATGCCAGGGCCTGTAATGGCCACATCCTTGTGGCCTTCGCATGAACTCTCAAGTTGCGGCAGACGTATGACTCGGCCCGTCTACCGCTCCTTCTCCCGGTCCAGGCGAGAAGCCTTGCCTTACTCGGATTTCAGGCCGTCAGCGGACACCGCTTTGACGCCTTTGATTTTCTTGGCGATAGCCACGGCGGTTGTTTTCTGAGCGTCTGTCAGAACGGTCATGGAAGACAGGGAAACAACGCCTTTGTTGGTTTCGACTTTGATGTCGGTGCCTGGGATGCCTTTTTCGGTGACCAGGTCTGCTTTGACTTTGGTTGTGATCCAGGTATCGGAAACATCCTCTTTCGCTTCAGTGACTTCACCGGCGGCCAGCATCATGGGTGCCTGAGTCGCTTGGGTGGTCTGTGCAAATGCAGCGTTGGCCATGGTCAGGGTCAACGCGGTAGCAGTAGCGGCAGCGATAGCGAACTTCTTCATACGAGTAACTCCTGTATTTCTGGAAAGTCTGCTGCGTGTCTTGTCAGCAGGGTTACAGGAGATAGTGCGAACGCTGTGCCAACAGCGACATAAAAAATAAAATATTTTAAATCAATAGGTTAACCATAATGGCAATTTCCGGAATCATGCAAATTGCATGACTGCGAAATTATCTACATGCAACTTGCGGGTTTTAACGCAGGCCTAAGGCCATGAATTGTCGGGGATTTTCTTGATTATTGAATTGGCCCCCAAATGACGAGCAAAAAAATGCCCCGCGTTGTAAACGCGGGGCTTTTGGCAGAGTGACAATGGATCAGCCAGCAGCGGCCGCGGCAGTGCAGCCTTTAGGCGCGTATTCCTGCTCCACCGTCGTAGCGCACGTCCAGCCGCTGGCGAGTGAGCGCGTAAGCGTAATGGTTTTACCGAGCACCGGCCCCGGTGCGTTGAGAATCGTGCAGCCAATAGTGCCCGCACCGTCAGAGGCAGTACCCGCTACCGCAACCGTGCAATTACCTGTGGTCAAAGTACCGCCGGTATTAGCGAGTGTGGGGTTAGTGCCTTGATTGATGATGTCTTCGAAAGGCACCTTCAGTGCCGAGATTTCTGCAACCGCAGCGGTTACCTTCGCCCGCGCCTGGTACTTCGAATACTGCGGCAACGCAAACGTCGCCAGAATCCCGATGATCGCCACCACGATCAGCAGCTCGATCAGAGTAAAACCTTTTTGATTTTTCATAGACAGGCTCCATGCATGAGTCGAAATCTCATGATCTGAACAAGGCACAGCACAGGTCATGCCAAGCCGCGCGCGTCCCTGTCTGCTGGGCGCGAGATCGCGGCAAAGACCCTTCCTACTCCAAGGATCCGCACTATCTGACACTTTTTGTCACCTCACCCCGACTGGTTTGGTTCCACTGCTTGACTAGGCTATAAGTCATTCACTGTCTGCGTCCGGTATCCCAATGAATGACATCGCCCTTAGCGGTCTGGCCAAGCAATTGGTACTGGCCGAGCTGATCACTGACCAAAGTGCGCAACAGGCGTATCAACAAGCCCAACGCAATCGAATTTCGCTGGTCAGCTATCTGGTGCAAAACAAACTGCTGAAAAGCTGGCAGGTCGCCGAGGTGGCCTCGGAGCATTTCGGCATGGCCCTGCTGGACCTCAACTGCCTGGACAAGGACACCCAACCCCGAGGGCTGGTCAGTGAGAAGCTGATCCGCCAGCACCACGCCCTGCCCCTTTGGCGGCGTGGTAACAAGCTGTTCGTGGGGATTTCCGATCCGACCAATCACCAGGCCATCAACGACATCCAGTTCAGCACCGGGCTGAGCACCGAAGCCATTCTGGTGGAAGAAGACAAGCTCAGCGACGCCATCGAAAAATTCTTCGACAACCATTCCACCGGCTTGGAAGACATGGCCGATGTCGACCTTGACGGGCTGGACATCGAGTCGGTCGATGAGCAGAAACAGGACTCCCTCGGAGGGCAAGATGCCGATGATGCCCCCGTGGTGCGCTTCGTCCACAAGATGTTGCTCGACGCGATCAAGAGCGGTTCTTCCGACCTGCATTTCGAGCCCTATGAAAAAATCTACCGCGTGCGCATGCGCACCGATGGCATGCTGCGGGAGGTCGCCAGGCCGCCGACACAACTGGCCAACCGCATTGCCTCGCGGCTGAAGGTCATGGCCAGTCTCGATATCTCCGAGCGGCGCAAACCCCAGGACGGGCGAATCAAGATGCGCCTGTCCAAAAGCAAGTCCATCGACTTCCGGGTCAACACACTGCCGACCTTGTGGGGCGAGAAAGTGGTAATCCGGATCCTCGACCCGTCCAGCGCCCAAATGGGCATCGATGCCCTCGGCTACGAGCCCGACCAGAAAGACCTGTACATGGCCGCGCTCAAGCAGCCACAGGGAATGATCCTGGTGACCGGCCCTACCGGCTCGGGCAAGACCGTGTCGCTCTATACCGGGCTGAACATCCTCAACACCGTCGACATCAATATTTCCACTGCCGAAGACCCGGTAGAAATCAACATCGAAGGCATCAACCAGGTCAACGTCAATCCCAGGCAGGGACTGGATTTCGCCCAGGCGCTGCGCTCGTTTCTGCGTCAGGACCCGGACGTGATCATGGTCGGTGAAATCCGCGACCTCGAAACCGCCGAAATCGCCATCAAGGCCGCCCAGACCGGGCACATGGTGCTTTCCACCCTGCACACCAACAGCGCCGCGCAAACCCTGACCCGCTTGCACAACATGGGGATTCAGGGGTTCAACATCGCGACCTCGGTCAGCCTGATCATCGCCCAGCGCCTGGCGCGCAAATTGTGCAGTCATTGCAAAAAACCCATCGAGATTCCCCGCGAGGCGTTGGTCAAAGAAGGCTTTCCCGAGGAACGCATCGGCTCGTTCACGATCTATGAACCGGTTGGTTGCGATCAGTGCAATAACGGTTACAAAGGGCGAGTAGGGATTTATGAAGTGGTAAAGAACACCCCAGAACTGCAACGGCTGATCATGGCCGAAGGCAATTCACTGGAAATCGACATCCAGATGCGTAAGGACGGCTTCAACGACCTGCGTACTTCGGGCCTACTCAAGGCCATGCAAGGCATCACCAGCCTTGAAGAAATCAATCGGGTCACGAAGGACTGAACATGGCGGTCAAAGCAGCGAAAATCAGCGTATATGCCTGGGAAGGCACAGACAAAAAAGGCGCAAAAATGACCGGCGAATTGACCGGCCAGAATCCCGCGCTGATCAAGGCCCAGTTACGCAAGCAAGGGATCAACCCGGGCAAGGTGCGGAAAAAAACCGCGTCCATTTTCAGTGCCGGCAAACGCATCAAGGCCCTGGACATTGCCCTGTTTACCCGGCAGATGGCGACCATGATGAAAGCCGGCGTACCGTTGCTGCAATCGTTCGACATTATCGGCGAGGGCTTCGATAACCCGAACATGCGCAAACTGGTGGACGAGGTAAAACAGGAAGTCGCGGCCGGTAACAGCTTCGCCGCGGCCCTGCGCAAAAAGCCCCAGTATTTCGATGAGCTGTACTGCAATCTGGTGGATGCCGGCGAGCAGGCCGGTGCTCTGGATACCCTGCTGGAACGGGTGGCGACCTACAAGGAAAAGAGCGAAAGCCTCAAGGCCAAGATCAAGAAAGCCATGACCTACCCGCTGGCGGTGGTGTTCGTCGCGATCATTGTGACCGGGATTCTGCTGGTCAAGGTTGTGCCGCAGTTCGAGTCAGTGTTCTCGGGGTTCGGCGCCGAACTGCCAGCGTTCACCGTGATGGTCATCGGCTTGTCGGAGTTCCTGCAGGCCTGGTGGTGGATGGTGCTCGGCCTGTTGGGTGCGCTGGTTTTCGGCGTCCGCCATGCCTTTAAAAAGTCCCCGGGCTTTCGGGACCGGATGGACACCTGGCTGCTGAAACTGCCGTTGGTTGGCGCGCTCATGTACAAGTCCGCCGTGGCCCGTTACGCCCGCACCTTGTCGACGACGTTCGCTGCCGGCGTGCCACTGGTCGAAGCCCTGGATTCAGTGGCAGGCGCAACCGGCAACATCGTGTTCAAGCGAGCGGTATTACGCATCAGGCAGGATGTTTCCACCGGCATGCAGCTGAATTTTGCGATGCGCACCTCCGGTATATTTCCGAACATGGCGATCCAGATGACGGCCATTGGCGAAGAGTCTGGCGCACTGGACGACATGCTCGACAAGGTCGCGAGCTTCTATGAGGACGAGGTGGATAACATGGTCGATAACCTGACCAGTCTGATGGAGCCTTTCATCATGGTGGTGCTGGGGGTTATCGTCGGCGGCCTGGTGGTTGCGATGTACCTGCCCATCTTCCAACTTGGCTCAGCGATCTGATATGTCCTTGAACGAATTTCTGAGTCACAACTCGCTGGCCTTCGTGATCACCGCAGGGGTGATCGGTTTGCTGATAGGCAGTTTTCTCAACGTGGTGGTCTGGCGCCTGCCGAAAATGCTTGAGCGTGAATGGCGCTTGCAAGCCCATGACGTTCTGGATTTGCCACCCGAAGCTCCCGGCCCGGCTTACAACCTGATACTGCCTCACTCCGAGTGCCCCGACTGTGGCCATCGGATTCGAGCGTGGGAAAACATTCCCGTGCTCAGTTATCTGTTTTTACGCGGGCGATGCTCGAACTGCGCGACGCCGATCAGCAAACGTTACCCGCTGACCGAACTGGCCTGCGGCGTGCTGTCAGCGTTCGTCGCCTGGCATTTCGGTTTCGGCTGGCAGGCCTGCATGGTGCTGGTCCTGAGCTGGGGGCTGTTGGCGATGAGCCTGATCGACGCCGAACACCAGCTGTTGCCGGACGTGCTGGTGCTGCCGTTGATATGGCTGGGGTTGATCGTCAACAGTTTCGGGCTCTTCGTCTCACTGCATGACGCGCTCTGGGGCGCGGTGGCCGGCTATATGGCGCTTTGGACGGTGTTCTGGCTGTTCAAGCTGATCACCGGCAAGGACGGCATCGGCTACGGTGACTTCAAGCTATTGGCGATGCTCGGCGCCTGGGGCGGCTGGCAGATCCTGCCGCTGACCATCCTGCTGTCATCGCTGCTGGGCGCCGTCTTCGGGGTGATTTTGCTGCGCCTGCGGGATGCGAAAACCTCGACTCCGCTGCCCTTTGGCCCCTATCTGGCCATTGCCGGCTGGATTGCCTTGCTCTGGGGTGGTCAAATAACCGGCTTCTATTGGCAGTTTGTCGGTTTGAAATGAATACCCCTGTGGAAAAACCCTGGATTCTCGGCCTGACCGGCGGCATTGGCAGCGGCAAAAGCGCGGCCGCCCAGCACTTCATCGATCTGGGCGTGCATGTGGTGGACGCCGATCATGCGGCTCGCTGGGTGGTCGAACCCGGTCGCCCGGCCCTGGCGAAGATCGCCGAGCACTTTGGCCCCGGCGTGCTGAAAGCCGACGGCCAACTGGATCGCGCGGCGCTGCGCAAGCTGATCTTCGAAGTGCCGGATGAACGTCGCTGGCTCGAAGCGCTGTTGCATCCGCTGATCGCCGAAGAAATCACTCACCATCTGGCCAAGGCACAATCGCCTTATGCGATTCTGGTTTCGCCGCTGCTGATCGAGTCCGGGCAGTACGCCATGACCCAACGGGTTTTGGTGATCGATGCCCCGGAACAGTTACAGATCGAACGCACCCTGCAGCGTGACCAGACCAGCGAACAGCAGGTCCAGGCGATCCTCAAGGCCCAGTCCAGCCGACAGGACCGCGTGAGCCATGCCGACGATGTGGTGGTCAACGACCGCGACCTCGCCTGGCTGCACAGCGAGGTCGAACGCCTGCATCATTTTTACCTTACTTTGCGTGGAGGCCAGTCATGAGCCAAACCCCTACCGTCGATTGCCCAACCTGTGGCGCCCCTGTCGAATGGAGCCCGGAGAACAAGTTCCGGCCATTCTGTTCAGACCGTTGCAAACTGATCGACCTGGGCGCCTGGGCGTCGGAAGAACACAAGATCCCGGTGAGCCCGGATGCCGAAGACGAAATGTTCAGCGAAGACTTCGACCCGCGCCACTGATCCCGCCCCTCAGGGCCGCATAAAGCCATAGTCCTGGCCCTCGTCGAGGTTCTCGGCGAGAAACCGCAACTCATCGGCCAGGTCTTCTATATTGCGCACCGCCTTGCTCTGCTGCACTACCGCACTGAGCAAGGCACGCAGGCTCAACCCCGGATCGAAGCCCACCTCTTGCGCCACATCCAGACTCTGACGCAACTCCTGCCGGGCCCACTCATACACACTCATGCCATTGCTCCTGAAGGTTTTCCAGAGCATGGATTCGGCAACGCTTTTTGGATTTGATGTGGATCAAGATTTGGGATCGTCGTCTTTCCAGGGCGCCGAAAGGTAGCGGGTGCGATTGAACGTCTCCAGCCATTCGGGGCAGAACACCACCAATGCGCTGACCACCATGCCGTTGATAAACGCTTCCGGGAAAATCAGTAGCCACAGGTAGCCGACAAAATCTGTCAGCCAGTACGGCATGGCGAAACGTTCGTCATACCACAGCAGCGTGAGCGCCAGAGTCAGGCACAACAGGGCCGACAACGCAGCGGCAAAAAAACCCGAACAGAAGATGTACACAAAGGGATTACGCGGCTGCGCGCGCTCCACCAGGATGGCGCAGCACTCGGTGACCAGCACCGGCAGCAGAATCAGCAGCGCGCCGTTGACCCCCATCGCCGCCATGTCCTGCCGTCCGAGTAGCACCAATCCCGTTTGCGCGACCAACCCGCCGACAATCGCCAATGGCCAATCCAGCAGTAACGTCACCGCCGTCATGCCGATGAAGTGATAGGACACGCCGGTGTCGAAGTCCCGTCGCACCAGCCAGAGCATGAACAGCGCGAACACCGTGCCGAACAATAGATGCTGGCGGCGGCTGTCGCTGAACAGTTCGACCCAGGGTGCTCGACAGACAGCCCAGATCGTTGCCGGCACGTAAATAAGCCAGCCAACTGTGAGGCTTTGTGGTGATAGCAGTTCGGCGCCGATCATGGGCGTGCCTTCTTCGGCGCCTGGGCCCATAAAAGCAAAAGACTGAGCAGCAACACTGTTCTATATTTCACGCGTATCTCCCGTCGTGATAGCTCTCAGTCTATACCGGCGATTCTGAATGGCCGTATCGCGCGTCTACCCCGACGAATAGAAAATCCGAGGGAGCGAAAAAAAGTTACGCAAACTTTACGAGACAAAACGACAAGCCGATCGATACTGCGCGGCGCTAATAAGACAGGCATTATTTATGTCCATTGCGGTATTGCGGTTTATCGGTTTCATCCTGGGTATTTTTTTGATCACACTGGCAGTGAGCATGGCGATACCGCTGCTCACGCTGGTGATCTATGAACGCAACGATGAGATGTCAGCCTTTCTGTGGTCAATCCTGATCACCGTGGTGTCCGGGCTGCTGCTGATTAACAAGGGACGTCCTGAAAACGCTCAGTTGCGTCCCCGCGATATGTACATGCTGACGACCGCCAGCTGGGTGGTCGTCTGCATGTTTGCCGCATTGCCCATGGTCTTTATCCAGAACATCAGCTACACCGACGCTTTTTTTGAAACGATGTCCGGCATCACCACCACCGGATCGACCATTCTGACCGGTCTGGACACCGCCTCCCCCGGATTGCTGATCTGGCGTTCAATGCTGCATTGGCTGGGCGGGATCGGCTTCATCGGCATGGCCGTGGCCATCCTGCCGCTATTGCGGGTCGGGGGGATGCGGCTGTTTCAGACCGAATCATCCGACTGGTCAGAGAAGGTCACACCACGCTCCCATGTCGCCGCCAAATATATTCTGGGGCTGTATGTCGGGCTTACCGCTGTTTCCACGCTGGCCCTGTGGATAGCCGGAATGACGCCGTTCGAAGCCATCAACCATGCAATGGCGCTGATTTCTACAGGAGGATTTTCCACCTCCGATTCTTCTCTGGCGCACTGGACGCAACCGGCCATTCATTGGGTGTCGGTGGTTGTCATGATTTTGGGCAGCCTGCCTTTTACGCTGTACGTGAGCATGGTGCGCGGGAATAAACAGGCCTTGTTCAAAGATCATCAGGTACGCGGCTTCATTGGTTTTTTGCTCATCACCTGGCTGCTGTTCGGCACCTGGCTGTGCTTGAACAGCGAGTACGGCTGGTGGGACGCGTTCCGGATCGTGGCGGTCAACGTGACGTCGGTGGTCACGACGACCGGCGTGGCGCTAGGGGATTACACGTTATGGGGCAGCTTCTCCGTGTTGCTGTTTTTTTATCTGACCTTTGTCGGCGGCTGCTCCGGCTCCACTGCCGGCGGTCTTAAAATCTTCCGTTTTCAAGTGGCTGGCGCCCTGCTCATGGGCAGCCTGAAACAATTGATTCATCCTCGCGCCGTCATCCAGAAGAAATACAACAATCGCCCCATCGATGAAGATATCGCCCGCTCACTCCTGACGTTTTCATTCTTTTTCACCATCACCATCGGGGCGATCGCCATGGGGTTGGCGCTCATCGGCCTGGACTGGACCACGGCATTGAGTGGCGCGGCCACCGCCGTCTGTAACGTGGGGCCTGGCCTTGGTTCGATCATTGGCCCGGCAGGTAACTTCTCGACACTGCCCGATTCGGCCAAATGGCTGCTGACCATTGGCATGCTGCTGGGAAGACTGGAGATCCTCACCGTTCTGGTGCTGTTCATCCCGGTTTTCTGGAAGTACTAGGGGGTGTTCTCAATGAGTTTCCCCGCCGCTCCGGGAATCAATTGAGAACGCCCCTACCCCGACGACCAATGGTGATTTATTGCCTAGACTCCTCTTGTCCACCGTGCAAACGCATTTCAGACATGAACAGCACGAGAACTAAAACAAGAGGAACGTCCAAATGCTCAAATCATTGTGGAGCGCGCTCGCCTGCACACTCGCGCTGGGCGCGTCGAGCCTGGCGCTGGCGGCTGATCCAGTCGTTATCAAGTTTTCTCACGTGGTTGCCGAACAAACGCCTAAAGGCCAAGGCGCCCTGCTGTTCAAGAAACTCGTCGAAGAACGCCTGTCCGGCAAGGTCAAGGTAGAGGTTTATCCAAACTCTTCGCTGTTTGGTGATGGCAAGGAAATGGAGGCGCTGCTGTCGGGCGATGTGCAGATGATTGCGCCGTCGCTGGCCAAATTCGAGCAATACACACCCAAGCTGCAATTGTTCGATCTGCCCTTCCTGTTCAACGACATCTCGGCAGTCGACCGCTTCCAGCGAAGCCCTGAAGGCCAGGGGCTTCTCAAGTCCATGGAAAGCAAAAACATCACCGGTCTGGCCTATTGGCACAACGGCATGAAGCAGTTGTCCGCCAATAAGGCGCTGCGTAAACCGGGCGATGCCCGTGGTTTGAAATTCCGCGTGCAGGCTTCGGCCGTGCTTGAAGAGCAATTCAAGGCGGTGCGCGCCAACCCTCGCAAAATGAGCTTCGCCGAGGTATATCAGGGCTTGCAGACCGGTGTCGTCAATGGCGCGGAAAACCCTTACTCGAATATCTACAGCCAGAAAATGCACGAAGTGCAAAAGTTCATCACTGAATCCGACCATGGCTTGCTCGATTACATGTTGATCACCAACACCAAGTTCTGGAGTGGCCTGCCGCCGGATATAAAAACCGAACTGGACAAGATCATCGTCGAGGTCACCACTCAGGTGAACAAAGACGCAGAGAAACTGAACCAGGATGCCAAACAGAACATCATCAACGCCAAAACCACTGAAATCATCACCCTGACCCCAGAGCAACGTGGCGAGTGGCGCGAAGCAATGAAACCGGTCTGGAAGAAGTTTGAAGGTGATATCGGTGCCGACCTGATCAAGGCCGCCGAAGCCGCCAACCAGACTCAGTAATCTGCCGGCGGGCGCCGCCTGAAAGGGCGGCCCCTGTTTCATCGTCGTCACTCGATCGGGAGATGCCACTCATGAATGCCTTACGGCGAATCTGGGATCACTTCGAAGAAGGTTTTATCGTTTTCCTGCTGGCGGCAATGACGCTGGTAACGTTCGTCTACGTCATCCTTAACAATCTCTATAGCGTTTTCTACAGCCTCGCCGAGCAGTGGCAGAGCGCCAGTGAACCCTTGTTCGCGATTGGCGACAGTGTCATGGGGATGGCCCAAGCCATGACGTGGAGCATATCGCTGACCAAGGCCTTGTTCGCCTGGTTGATCTTTTTTGGCCTGTCCTATGGCGTGCGCACGGCCGGGCACATTGGTGTCGATGCCTTGGTGAAACTGGCCAGCAAACCGGTTCAGCGAATCATTGGCATCATTGCCTGCCTCTGCAGTCTGGTTTATGCGGGCCTGCTCAGCGTCGCCAGTTTCGAATGGATTCAAACCTTGTTCATCGCCGGCATCGGTGCCGAGGACCTCGGTCATTACGGCATCATGCAATGGCACATCGGGCTGATTGTGCCGGTGGGTTTTGCCTTGGTGTTCATCCGCTTTGCCGAAATCCTGGTGCGCATCGTGCAAAACCGTCAAACGGGCCTGGGCCTGGCCGACGAGGCCGCGGAGGTGATGAAACTGACCGAGCATGAGGATGACAAAAAATGACTATTCTCTTCCTCTTTGCTGCCCTGTTCGCGCTGATGTTTATCGGCGTGCCGATCGCCATTTCCCTTGGCCTGGCCGGTTCGCTGACGATCATCTTTTTCAGCCCTGACTCCGTGCGTTCACTGGCCATCAAGCTGTTCGAGACCTCCGAGCACTACACGTTGCTGGCCATCCCGTTCTTTTTGCTGGCCGGCGCCTTCATGACCACGGGCGGGGTGGCGCGGCGCTTGATCGACTTTGCCAACGCGTGCGTTGGGCATATTCGCGGCGGTCTGGCCATTGCGGCGGTACTGGCGTGCATGCTGTTCGCCGCATTGTCCGGCTCAAGCCCCGCAACGGTAGCTGCCGTGGGCTCCATCGCCATTGCCGGGATGGTCCGCTCCGGTTATCCACAGGCGTTCGGTGCCGGGATTGTGTGCAACGCCGGCACCCTGGGGATTCTTATTCCTCCTTCTATTGTGATGGTGGTGTATGCCGCAGCGACGGAAACCTCGGTCGGCAAGCTGTTCATGGCCGGCGTGGTGCCAGGCCTGCTGCTGGGTACAGCGCTGATGGTGGCCATCTACGTCGTCGCCGTGAGGAAAAACTTGCCTGCCATGCCACGGGCGACTGTTCGTGAATGGTTGAGCGCGGCACGCAAGGCCATTTGGGGCTTGCTGCTCATGTTCATCATCCTGGGCGGCATCTACTCCGGAATGTTCACCCCGACCGAGGCAGCGGCCGTGGCAGCGGTCTATGCGGCGTTCATTGCGCTGTTCGTCTACAAGGACATGTCGTTTCGCGAGATACCGAAGGTACTGCTCGAATCTGCCAAGCTGAGCATCATGCTGATGTTCATCATCGCCAACGCCATGCTCTTCGCCCACGTACTGACCACCGAGCAATTACCTCAACAAATCACCGCCTGGGTCATCGGCGCGGGCCTGACACCGGTGACATTCCTGCTCGTGGTGAACATCGTGTTGTTGGTGGCTGGCGCCTTCATGGAGCCCTCGGCAATCATCCTGATCCTGGCGCCGATCATGTTCCCGATTGCCATGAAGTTGGGAATCGACCCGATTCATTTGGGAATCATTATGGTGGTGAACCTGGAGATCGGTCTGATTACGCCGCCCGTGGGCCTGAACCTGTTTGTCACATCGGCGGTGACCGGCATGTCACTGACCGCCACCATTCGTGCAGCAATGCCTTGGCTGATCATCCTGCTGCTGTTCCTGGTATTGATTACCTATGTCCCGTGGATTTCTCTGGTTCTGCCGAATTCGCTGGGGATGACGTAAACGAGCAACCAGGCCCCAACATTGCGCTGGAAGGTCTTGGCCGGATGGACGGCATGCGCCATGGAGCATGTCGACCATCAGGGCCAGATCCATCGCGTAACGTACGAAGCCATGGGTGACTGCACCCGGGCTCATAACAGCTTCCACGTGTAGCTGAGGATCAGGCGGTTTTCGTCGATATCGCTGCGGTAGTTGGAACGCGCCATCACATTGCGAACACGAATGCCGAGGCCTTTGAGGCTGCCACTCTGCAGCACATAGCCGATATCCAGATCGCGCTCGCGGTCCTTGCCTTCAAAGCCCTTGCCGGTGTCGACGTTATAGCCGGTGATGTAACGCACGGTGCTGGTCAGGCCGGGCATGCCGAGGGCCGCGAAGTCGTAGTCGTAACGCGCTTGCCAGGAGCGTTCATCGGTGTAGGCGAACTCGTAGGTCGGCACCTCGTTGCCCAGCGGTGAGATGTTGGCAAACACCCGCGGGAAGGCACTGTCGCCGAATATGCCCTGATAGCCGACATAAAACGTGTGGCCGCCGCGCTTGGCCGACAGCAACGAGAAGAACGCCTGGTTGTCGATATTGCCCAGCAACTTTTTGCCATCTTCGCGCGAATTGTAGTAGCCGAGGTTGGCACCCAGGGTCCAGTCGCCCATCGGCTGGCTGTGTTTGAGGCCGAGAAAGCGCTGGTTGTAGATATCTTCCAGTTGCCCGAACCAGGCACTGACCAAACTGCGCTTGTCATTGAAGGCGTAGTCGGCGCCAGCAAAGTTGAAACCATCGCTGCTGACCTGACGCTGCGGAACATGACCGAGCATGGCTTGCATCTTTTCGTCGCCGGCCTCGTTGCGCAGGCTGGTTGAATTCAGGTGGCCGCCCTGCAAGGTCAGGCCATCGATTTCATTGGAGCTGATGCTTGCGCCCTGATAGCTGGGCGGCAGCAGCCGGATATCGCTGAAGGCCAGCACCGGCACGTTGGGTTGCAACTCCCCCACTTTCAGCTCGGTCCTGGAGTAACGCATCTTCAGCGCACCTTCCAGACGGCTGTAATCATCTGCCGCGCGACCATCATCGTGCACCGGCAGCAAACCGGTATTGACCCGGTCCGGGCTGCTGTCGAGTTTGAGGCCGAGCAGGCCGATGACATCCACACCAAAACCGACCGGGCCCTGGGTATAACCGGATTTGACGTTGAGGATGAAGCCCTGCGCCCACTCTTCGGCCTTCGACTGTTGATTGGCCCCGACGATGTCCGAGAAGTCCCGACTGAAGTAGTAGTTACGCGCCTGCAAGGTGGCCGTGGTGTCTTCGATGAAGCCGCCCTCGGCGGCCATCACGCCACTGGAAAAACCCGAGACGACCGCCAGGGACAACACTGAACCGGTTGCTGGAAAAATCTGTTTCATCGCTGTTCTCTTATTGTTATTGATCGACAGGTTGAAGTGCTCCACCCGTGGCGGATTCGCCACGGGGGATGGTAAAAACGGATAAGGATCGGGGTTGCGATTACTTACTCGGTCAGCGCGCCACCTCCTGCGCAGGGGCCGCTTGAGTCGCCGGTGCGGGACGCCGGGCACTCAACAGCACGTGCGTGACCATGCCGAAAATCAGTCCCCAAAAAGCGGCGGACAAACCAAACAGCGACATGCCCGAGGCGGTGGTGAGAAAGGTCACCAGCGCGGCTTCGCGATCACTCGGCACGGCCATTGCGCCGGCCAACGCCCCGGCTATCGCGGCGAACAGCGCCAGCCCGGCCAGGGCCGCGATCAGTTCCTTGGGGAACGCCGAAAACAACGAAACCAGCGTGGCACCGAAGATCCCCAGCACCAGGTAACACAGCCCGCCCACGACCCCGGCCACATAGCGTTTGCGCGGATCTTCATGGGCCTCGCGACCGGTACAAATGGCTGCGGTAATCGCCGCCAGATTCAACCCGTGACAACCGAACGGTGCCAACAGCGCAGTGCCCAACGCGCTGCTGGCGATGATCGGGCCGGCTGGTGTTGGGTAGCCGCTGGCACGCAGCACCGCCATGCCGGGAACAAACTGGCCGGTCAGCGCCACCATCACCAGTGGCAAGGCGATGTTCAGCGTTGCACTCAGGCTGAACGCGGGGGTGATCCATACCGGCGTGGCCAAACCGATCACCAGCGCTTCGCGGTGCAAATCACCGGTGAGAAACGCCATCGAACAGCCCACCAGCAGCACAATCAATACCGCATAGCGCGGCATCACCCGCTTGCAGATCAGGTACGTGGCAAACATCGCCAGCACCAGCAGCGGCTTGCCTTGCAACGAGACGAACAACCCAGTGCCGAAGCTGAACAGAATCCCCGCCAGCATCGCCGCCGCAATCGCCGCGGGCAGTTTGCCGATGATCCGGTCAAACGCCCCCGACACCCCGACCAGAAAGATAATCAGGCTGCTGACCAGGTAAGCGCCCACCGCCTCCGGCATGGAGATTCCCGGCAACAGTGCCACCAGCAACGCCGAGCCCGGTGCCGACCACGCGATGATCACCGGGACGCGGTAACGCAGGCTCAAACCGATACCGAGCACGGCGCTGCCGATGGAAATCGCCCAGACCCAGGACGACAACACTTCCCGCGAGAGGTGCGCGGTCTCGGCGGCCTGAAAGATGATCACCAAGGGGCCTGCGTAGGAAATCACCGTGGCGATAAATCCAGCGACGGCAGCAGACAGGGAAAAGTCCTGAATTAACGCTTTCATGAAACCTCGCCGCAAGACTCGTCAGGCGATCCGTGGCACAGGCCCGGCCGCTCTTGTTCGGAAAAAAGTGTGGATGACCAGGCAGGCGACACGGCATGACGCCGTGCCGCCCGCTGCCTGGCTCAAGCGCTGGTCGGCGCCAGCGTCCGGGCAGCACCTTTGGCGCTGCGCTGGCTGCTAATGGCGAACACGGTCATGGCGAGAGCGGCCACCGCACCGGGCAAGGCAAACGCCATGAAGTTAAGTTGCAGCGGCAGGCTGATCCCCAGCAAGGCACCGCCCAGCAATGGGCCGACGATCGCGCCGTTACGGCCGATGCCTGACGCCCAGCCCAAACCGGTGGAGCGAATGGTCATGGAGTAGAACTGCGCGGCACAGGCGTACAACAGAATCTGCGAGCCGATGGTGGTGGCGCCGGCAAGGGCGATCAGCAGGTACAACACCGGCATCGGACTGTTGAAGCCCAGCAAGGTGATCGATACCGCAGCCACGACGAAGAACACCGCCAACACGCGCGGCAGGTTGAGCTTGTCGCCCAGCACCCCGCCGCCGACCGCGCCGAAAATGGCGCCGAAGTTGAGCACCAGCAGGAACGACAAACTCGAGCCCAGGCTGTAACCGGCGTTAGCCATCAGTTTCGGTAGCCAGGAACTCAAGGCGTAGACCATCAGCAAGCAGCAGAAAAATGCCAGCCACAGCATCAGCGTGCGCAACGCACGCCCCTCACGGAACAGCTGCAACACCGGGGTGCCGGTGCCCTTCACTTCGCTCATGTGCAACTGATCGCTGGCGAGTGCAACGTAAGCCGGGTCAACCCGCTCCAGAACGTTGCGCGCCTCTTGATTGCGCCCCTGACGCAGCATGAAACCCACCGATTCAGGCAGGAAGTACATGATCAACGGCAATAACAGCAACGGCAGCACCGCCACGTAAAACACTGACTGCCAGCCGAAACTCGGGATCAGCACGATGCCGAGCCCCGCCGAAAGCATGCCGCCCACCGAGTAGCCGCTGAACATGATCGCCACCAGCGTGCTGCGGATTTTTTTCGGCGCGTACTCGTTCATCAGCGCCACTACATTGGGCATCACCCCGCCAATGCCCAACCCGGCAACGAACCGGCAGAGGCCAAACTCGGTGGGGTTACGGGCAAAACCATTGAGCACGGTAAAACCGCTGAAGAGCATCACGCACAGGGTGATGGCTTTCTTGCGGCCAATCTTGTCCGACAGCGGGCCGAAAAACAGCGCCCCGAACATCATCCCGAACAGTGCATAACTTCCCAGTGCGCCAGCTTGCAAGGGACTGAGCCCCCACTCTTTCATCAGCATCGGCAACACCACGCCGTAGATCACCAAATCGTATCCGTCGAAGATGATGATCAGGGCGCACCAGAACAGCACCATCCAGTGAAAGCGGTTGAATCGAGCGTTGTCGATCACCTCATGTACGTTGATCTTGCGCATGGCATCTATCTCTTGTTGTTGTTTTTTTAAGAGTCGGTAACGCGGCTAACGTCCGTACAGCCGAGGGTAGAGACGCCGTGCACGGGGCAATAGCCGCTTTGCGCAGATCGCTATCCGTTTTGTGCAAGGCCCTGTAGCAACCCTGTAGAGGGTTGATTCATGGACTAGACTCACGCGGTTAGTGATGAAGTTGAACGTCAAGAGCAGAGGGCCGTCCACCACTGACGCCAGGTTTGCTCGAAGCAATGCGCGATCTGCAAGCTGATAGCTGCACCTGCAGGGGTCTATCTATCGGCAGTCAGCGACTGGCATAGGTGAGGCTTGGGTCATGGCAAAGGACAAGAAGAAAACCCCTGTTAAAAGCAACTCCGCTGAACCCTTGAAACTGAAGAACAAAGACTATCTTGAGCAGTTACGCCGACTGCATGTCGAAATGGTCAAGTTGCAGGAATGGGTGAAACAAAAGGGCATCAAGATTTGTATCGTCTTCGAGGGGCGCGATGGCGCCGGCAAGGGTGGGACGATCAAGGCGCTCACTGAGAGGGTGAGCCCGCGTGTCTTTCGGGTGGTGGCGCTACCGGCCCCGACCGATCGCGAGAAGAGCCAGATGTATATACAGCGCTACCTGGCGCACATGCCCGCGGCTGGCGAAGTGGTGATCTTCGATCGCAGTTGGTACAACCGCGCAGGGGTCGAGCGTGTGATGGGATTCTGTACCGATGAGCAGGTGACCCGTTTCCTGGCCCTGGCCCCCCTCATGGAACGCATGATGGTCGACTCGGGCGTCATGCTGTTCAAGTATTGGCTGGAAGTCAGCGAAGAGGAGCAGACCCGCCGGCTCGAGGCGCGGATCAAGGATGGCCGCAAAATCTGGAAACTGACGCCAATGGATCTCAAGTCATACAGCCGCTGGTATGACTACTCGCGCGCACGTGACGACATGTTCAAGGCGACCGACACCGATCATGCTCCGTGGCTTGTGGCCAACTCGAACGACAAGAAGCGGGCCCGCCTCAACATCATCTCTGATTTGCTCAGCCGTATTCCTTACAAGAATGTACCGCGCGCGAAGGTGATTTTGCCCAAACGGCAGAAATCAGGCGGCTATCGTGAACCGGATTATCCGCTGCGGCGAATTCCGGAAAAGTTCTGACCGGCACGTTCAAGCGAATCTGCGCTGTACACCAAAGGGCCACAGTCCTATGAGCCATTCGGATGCTTCGCCTCCCGTCCCGGAACCGGGCCGCATTGCCCATCGCAACACCGGCGGCGACACCGGTTGGAGTCGCTGGCTGCCCGGACTACGCACGCTGCGCGGTTACAAAATAACCTGGTTGCGGCACGACCTCGTGGCCGGACTGGTGCTGACCACGATGCTGGTGCCTGTCGGTATCGCCTACGCAGTGGCATCGGGCGTACCCGGCATCTATGGCCTTTACGCGACCATCGTTGGGCTACTCGCGTATGCGCTGTTCGGCCCCAGCCGAATTCTGGTGCTGGGGCCGGATTCCTCGCTGGCTGCCGTCATTCTCGCGGTCGTCCTGCCACTGTCCGGTGGCGACCCGCACCGTGCAATCGCCCTTGCGGGCATGATGGCGATTGTGTCGGGGGCGGTGTGCATCCTGGCTGGCATCGCGCGCCTGGGCTTTGTCACGGAGCTTCTTTCCAAACCGATCCGCTACGGGTACATGAACGGGATCGCGCTGACGGTATTGATCAGCCAACTGCCCAAGTTTTTCGGTTTTTCGATTGAATCCGACGGCCCGCTGAGAAACCTGTGGGCGATCGCTACGGCGGTAATGGAGGGGAAAACCAACTGGACCGCCTTCATGGTCGGCGCAGCCACCTTGGCGGTGATTCTACTGCTCAAGGGCAACAAGCGCGTGCCGGGCATTTTGATCGCCGTGGTGGGAGCGACCGTCGTTGTGGGTGTGCTGGACCTTGCAGCGCGCGCGGGAGTGTCAGTCCTCGGCTCTCTTCCGCAAGGCTTGCCTGCGTTCGCCATCCCCTGGATCACCCGCGACGACATCGTCCCCGTCCTGATCGGTGGTTGCGCCGTTGCCCTGGTTTCGTTCGCCGATACCAGCGTGCTCTCACGTGTCTATGCGGCACGAAGCCGTACCTATGTGGACCCGAACCAGGAAATGGTGGGGCTCGGTTTTACCAATCTCGCCGCCGGATTGTTTCAGGGTTTTCCGATTTGCAGCAGTTCGTCCCGTACGCCCGTGGCCGAAGCCGCAGGCGCCAAAACCCAGTTGACCGGAGTCGTCGGCGCGCTTGCGGTTGCCATGTTGCTAATGGTCGCGCCGGACCTGTTGAAGGATTTACCTACCAGCGCACTTGCTGCGGTGGTGATCGCCTCCGCCATCGGCCTGATTGAGGTCAGCGACCTGCGACGCATTTATCGAATCCAGCGTTGGGAGTTCTGGTTGTCAATCGTCTGCACCGTCGGCGTGGCCGTGCTGGGTGCGATCGAGGGGATCGGCCTGGCCATCGTGATCGCCGTCATCGAATTTCTGTGGGATGGCTGGCGTCCTTACTCTGCCGTCCTGGGACGCGCGGACGGCGTGAAGGGTTATCACGACATCAAGCGCTATCCCGACGCGCGCCTTGTACCCGGCCTGGTCCTGTTTCGCTGGGATGCGCCGTTGTTTTTCGCCAACGCCGAATTGTTCCATGACCGAGTGCTGGACGCCGTGGCGGCATCGCCTACGCCAGTGCGCTGGCTGGTTGTTGCGGCGGAACCCGTCACCAGCGTGGACGTGACCTCCGCCGACATGTTGGCGGAACTGGACGAAACGTTACACGCGGCGGGTATCAAGTTGTGCGTGGCCGAGATGAAGGACCCGGTCAAGGACAAGCTGAAGCGATTCGGGCTTTTTGCGCGGCTTGGCGAAACAGCATTCTTTCCAACAATAGGCTCTGCAGTCGACAGCTATCTGATGATTCATCCGGTGGATTGGGAGGACCAGGATCACTGAGTGACAGCGGAAACACTCAGCGACGGTCTTCATCAATGTTATCCATGTTTACCGGCTCTCCCGCGGCCAGCCCGTCTATGCTGGACTTACCGAACGCAGCCTTTGCCACTCTCTACTGGAGGTAATCAATGGTTCCCACGCCCATGCTCGAAAAGATTTTTTCCCGGGATCTGCTCGATGTGCTGATTCGTGCCGGAGTGATTGCCGTTCTGGTGATGTTCTGCTTTCAGATATTTAGCCCGTTCCTCGACCTGATGCTGTGGTCGGTGATCCTGGCAATCACCCTCTACCCCTTGCAGATCAGATTCAAAGGCAAGCTGGGAAACAAGGACGGGATCACCGCGACGCTGATCGTATTCATCGTCATCAGTATTCTTATGGTGCCTATTTATTTATTGGGAGCCTCGCTTGCGGATTCCGTGGAGAAGGTCATGACCATGGTCAAAACCGACAGTTTTCATATTCCGCCACCCTCCGATGCGATAGCCAGCTGGCCACTGGTGGGCGAACCTCTTTATAACTTGTGGGCGCAAGCCACCACTGACCTGCCCGATCTGGCACACAAGTTCATGCCGCAGATCAAAGGTGTCAGCCTCTCCCTGCTGAGCAAGCTTGCGGGTGTCGGCATGGGGCTCCTTTTATTCATCGTTGCCCTGATTATTGCCGGTATTTTTTTAGCGTATGGCGAGAGCGGCCACCGCAGCGCGGTGCAAATCGTTTCGCGCTTCAGCGGTCCGATCAAGGGGCCGAAAATCGCCGATTTGTGCACCGCCACCATCCGGGCAGTGGCATTGGGGGTGGTCGGTATCGCGTTCATCCAGATGCTGTTGGTGGGCATCGGCTTTGTATTCATGGGTGTTCCCGGCGCTGGTCTTCTCGCCTTGGCGGTGCTGCTTCTTGGCATCATGCAATTACCGGCAACCCTGATTACCCTTCCGGTCATCGTCTTTGTTTTCATGAGCGAAGGTGCCAGTACGGCGACCATTGTGTTTGCCATTTATGTCTTCATCGCGGGATTGGTCGATAACGTCCTCAAACCGCTGCTGCTGGGTCGTGGTGTCGATGTGCCGATGCCCGTGGTGCTGATCGGCGCCTTGGGTGGCATGGTCACGGGCGGTATCCTCGGCCTGTTTATCGGCCCTGTGATACTCGCGGTCGGCTATCAGCTGTTCTGGGAATGGGTGGATCAAGCACAAGAACCCGGGCCAGATAATCAAGGACCTGATATGGCGGCAGAAGATATTCGCTGATAAACACCCATAGGCATGCCAGAAAAAACGGCTGAAGAAATCCCGACAGACTTTTTTCTTTTGCGACAGACTTATTATTCAGATCACATTTGAACGCTAAGCTTGGGCCTATGGATGATTCAGATTATTTACGCCTGCTGACCATTGCGGCCGAGCAAGCCAACACGTTCCTCTCCAATGCCCGCAAATGGGAGCGTGAGCGTTGGGTTTGCCAGCGCCTGCTGCAAGGCCTGAACATTCCCTATCGCGCCGACGAATTTGCCCCCGCCGGGGAGCCACCGGACGTATTGTTCCGCGACGCGAACTTCGAAGTGTTCTTCGTGCTCGACGAGGGTCGGCGCCTCAACGACGAATGGCGCGACGAGCTGCAACGTCGACGCAGCGCGTTTTCCCTGAGCCAGCTAGTGCGCCGCGAGGCCAAGCCCCGGCGCATCCCGGCCAATGAATTTCTGCTGAGACTGGCGCCGACCTTGCGCAAAAAAGCCCACAACTACAAAGAGCGCGGCATGGACCTGGGGGAGCTGGACATCATCGCCTTCGCCAGCCTCAAGCGCGAAGTGCTGGACCTCAACAGCCACTTTCCGCCGCCCACCGAATACCTGCGTCAGGGCTGGCGTTCGTTGTCGCTGGTCGGCCCGACCTTCGCCCGAGTGTTGTTCGCCCACCCGGAAGCCCCGGATTTCCTGCGCAGCAACCTGGGGCGCAGCATCGTTTTCGACGTCGGGATCAGCCTGTGAGTCCGTTGCAGGCGTTGGTCGCCGAGTGTTACAAAGTGGAATCATTCGCCATTCCCGCCGGCAACTATGCTCCGTTCCACACCGGATAGGTCGCAACATCGCTGCGCGCTGTAGCGTCTACACATTCAGTAACGTCTACCTGACGAGGCCTTTATGACCAGCCGCCTGAACCCCGACGACCAGAAACATGTCGAAGAGTACCTGAACCTGTCCCAGCACCAAGTCGAGCGCCGGCCTTTCCGGCCGTGGATGCTCCTGGTGTTGGTGTTGGCAGTGACCATTGGTTTAGGCCTATTGAGCCGACTTATCAGTTACCTGACGCTATGAGCTGCATCGCGCTCGCTCGGTTGACTGCACCGATTTCTTTTAGCCTTGCGAGATATCCCCATGACTCATCGTATTGTCATCGTTGGCGGCGGCGCCGGCGGTCTGGAGTTGGCTACCCGTCTGGGTAAGACTCTGGGCAAGCGCGGCACGGCCAGTGTGATGCTGGTCGACGCGAACCTGACCCACATCTGGAAACCGTTGTTGCACGAAGTGGCGGCAGGTTCCCTGAACTCTTCCGAAGACGAACTCAACTATGTTGCCCAGGCAAAATGGAACCACTTCGAGTTCCAGCTGGGGCGCATGAGCGGGCTCGACCGCGCACAGAAGAGAATCCAGCTGGCCGCCACCTATGACGAGGCAGGCCTGGAACTGGTGCCGGCGCGCGAAGTGCCTTACGACTCGCTGGTGATTGCCGTCGGCAGCACCACCAACGACTTCGGCACGCAGGGCGCGGCGCAGCACTGTCTGTTCCTCGACACCCGCAAACAGGCCGAGCGCTTCCATCAGCAATTGCTCAATCATTACCTGCGCGCCCACGCCGGGCAGACCGATAAGGTCGAGCAGATTAGCGTAGCGATCGTCGGCGCCGGTGCCACCGGGGTCGAACTGGCCGCGGAACTGCACAACGCCGCCCATGAACTCGCGGCCTACGGCCTGGACCGGATCAAACCGGAAAACATGCACATTACCCTGATCGAAGCCGGGCCACGGGTGCTCCCTGCGCTACCGGAACGGATCGGCGGCCCTGTGCATAAAACCCTGGAGAAACTCGGGGTCAACGTCATGACCAATGCGGCAGTCAGCGAAGTGACGGCAGACAGCCTGATTACCGCCGATGGCCAAGTGATCAACGCCAGCCTCAAAGTCTGGGCCGCCGGGATTCGTGCACCGGGCTTCCTCAAGGACATCGATGGCCTGGAAACCAACCGCATCAATCAGCTGCAAGTATTGCCGACCCTGCAAACCACTCGTGACGAGAACATCTTCGCCTTCGGTGACTGCGCGGCCTGCCCACAACCGGGCACCGACCGCAATGTGCCACCGCGTGCCCAGGCCGCGCACCAGCAAGCTTCGTTACTGGCCAAATCGCTGAAACTGCGGATCGAAGGCAAAGCCCTGCCGGAGTACAAGTACACCGACTATGGTTCGCTGATTTCGCTGTCGCGTTTTTCGGCTGTGGGTAACTTGATGGGCAACCTGACCGGCAGCGTCATGCTCGAGGGCTGGCTGGCGCGGATGTTTTACGTGTCGCTGTATCGCATGCACCAGATGGCGCTATATGGCGCGTTCCGCACGGCGATGTTGATGCTGGGAAGCAAAATTGGGCGCGGGACTGAGCCGCGGTTGAAGCTGCACTAACACAACCCACTGTGGGAGCGAGCCTGCTCGCGATAGCGGTCTGACACTCAGCACATCTGTTGAATGTTAATCCCTCATCGCGAGCAGGCTCGCTCCCATTTTTTATTCATCGCCCTGCAGATCTGTGTCTCACTGTATCTCCCCCACTGATTCCATCCCTTCGCTTACAAAGCCCCCCCTTGCGCGACACAGTAGCGATACACCACGCCCGCTAAATGGCCACACCCGAGCAAGGCACTGCCTGCTTCGGTCATCGCCGCACTCACGTGGCGTCCTTTATCGAGCGGTTGTGTTGTGCAACCCAGGAGATTTGTAATGTCCCGTACCACTACTCTCAGCAAAAACACTGTTGGCCTGCTCGGCGCTGTTCTGGCCGGAGGCATGATGTTGTCCGGCTCCGTATTCGCTTCGCAGCCGCTGACTCAGGGCTACCTGCTGGCCTCGGCGGAACAGGTCGTGAAGACGCCGGAAGGCAAATGTGGCGAAGGCAAGTGCGGCGATGCTTCGATGGCCCGGACCGATACCGATGATGACGGCAAGGTATCCCGCGCGGAGTTTTTGAAAGTGGCGCCCAAGGCTGACTTCGACAAGATCGACACCAACCATGACGGCCAAATCTCGGAACAAGAGGCTTTTGATAACGTGAAAGCCAACTACGAAGCCAATGGTAAAAAGATGCCAAAGGGCTTGTTCGAGCACCTGAAAGACAATAGTTAAGCCTCTGAAGGCCCAAGCCCTGCCTCTGCGTCGAGAAGCAGGGCTTTTTTGCATTTACAGCAGGCAAAAAAAATCCCCGTATCTTTCGATACGAGGATTTTTGATATGGTCGGGGTAAGGGGATTCGAACTCCTGACATCCTGCTCCCAAAGCAGGCGCGCTACCGGACTGCGCTATACCCCGGTAAAAAAAGGCACCTTTGAAAGGCGCCTTCTGCGAACAGAGCTTTTGGCGTCTGATCTTAAGATTCGATTCCAGCGCTAACTGGTTTCAAAAATGGTGGGTCGTGTGGGATTCGAACCTACGACCAATTGGTTAAAAGCCAACTGCTCTACCAACTGAGCTAACGACCCAAAAATGGTCGGGGTAAGGGGATTCGAACTCCTGACATCCTGCTCCCAAAGCAGGCGCGCTACCGGACTGCGCTATACCCCGGTTTGAAATTGGCTCCGTGACCAGGACTCGAACCTGGGACCCAATGATTAACAGTCATTTGCTCTACCGACTGAGCTATCACGGAACTACATATTTCAATTACAACTGGTATTTCAATTTACAACTGTGAAGCTTGCTTCACCTCTTCGACCCGATCGCATCGCTGCGTTCGTGTGTCTGAGGCGCGCTATTCTACAATCTTAAGCACCTCTGTCAACCCCCTAAATTGCTTTCAAGTTAATGATTTGCAACTTATTTCAGATTCCTGCTTGGGGAGCAGAAACCCTTCAGGGCGACTTACTGCGGGGCGCACTTTACAAGCCTTTTCCTTTGAGTTCAACAGCCTGGCGAAAAAAAGGCCTCGCAATGCGAGGCCTCCTTTTATTGCACTGCCGCCGAGCGTCAGACGAAAACGATTTCGTCGTTCTCCACGACACCTTTGGCGGTATCGCCGGGCATGAATCGACCCGACAGAATCAGCTGTGCCAACGGGTTCTCGATCCAGCGCTGGATCGCCCGTTTCAGCGGCCGTGCGCCATACACAGGGTCGTAACCGACGGCGATCAGCTTGTCCATCGCTTCCGGGCTCAGCTCAAGCTTCAGCTCGCGCTCGGTCAGGCGGCTACGCAGGCGCCCCAACTGGATCTCGGTAATGCCGGCGATCTGATCCCGAGCCAGCGGCTCGAAAATCACCACTTCGTCGACCCGGTTGATGAACTCCGGCCGGAAGTGCGTGGAAATCGCATCCATCACCGCCGCGCGCTGCGCTTCGCGATCCCCCACCAGCTCCTGGATCTGCACCGAGCCAAGGTTGGAGGTCATGACGATCACAGTATTTTTGAAATCCACCGTGCGGCCATGGCTGTCGGTCAAACGGCCATCTTCGAGCACTTGCAGCAAAATGTTGAACACGTCCGGGTGGGCCTTCTCGACCTCGTCCAGGAGGATCACCGAATAAGGCTTGCGACGCACTGCCTCGGTCAGGTAACCGCCCTCTTCATAGCCCACGTAGCCCGGTGGCGCACCGATCAGTCGAGCCACGGAATGTTTCTCCATGAACTCGGACATATCGATCCGCACCATCGCCTCTTCGGTATCGAACAGGAACTCGGCCAGCGCCTTGCACAACTCGGTTTTACCGACACCGGTCGGGCCGAGGAACATGAACGAACCGCTCGGGCGATTCGGGTCGGACAACCCGGCGCGGGAACGCCGCACCGCGTTGGAGACAGCGATCACCGCTTCGTCCTGACCGATCACACGCTGGTGCAACAGGCTTTCCATCTTCATCAGTTTTTCGCGCTCGCCCTCGAGCATTTTCGCCACGGGGATGCCGGTCCACTTCGACACGACTTCAGCGATCTCTTCTTCAGTCACCTTGCTGCGCAGCAACTGGTTTTCACTTTTGCCGTGCTGGTCGACCATTTGCAGGCTGCGCTCCAGGTCCGGGATCACCCCGTATTGCAGCTCGGCCATGCGGTTCAGGTCGCCCTTACGGCGCGCAGCCTCCAGTTCCTGACGGGACTGTTCGATTTTCTGCTGGATCTGCGCCGAACCTTGCACTTCGGCTTTTTCCGAGTTCCAGATTTCTTCGAGGTCCGAGTATTCGCGCTCGTGACGGGCGATTTCTTCCTGCAGTTTTTCCAGACGTTTCTTCGCCGCGTCGTCGCTTTCTTTCTTCAGCGCCTGGGACTCCACCTTCAACTGAATCAAACGACGCTCCAGGCGGTCCAGCACTTCCGGCTTGGAGTCGATCTCCATACGGATGCGGCTGGCGGCTTCGTCGATCAGGTCGATGGCTTTGTCCGGCAGCTGACGATCAGTGATGTAGCGATGACTGAGTTTGGCCGCGGCGATGATCGCGCCGTCGGTGATCGCCACCTTGTGGTGAACCTCGTAACGCTCTTTCAGGCCACGCAGGATGGCGATGGTGTCTTCTTCGCTCGGCTCATCCACCAATACTTTCTGGAAGCGTCGCTCGAGAGCAGCGTCCTTTTCTATATATTGGCGGTATTCGTTGAGCGTGGTCGCACCGACGCAGTGCAGCTCACCACGAGCCAGTGCCGGCTTGAGCATATTGCCGGCATCCATCGAGCCTTCGCCCTTGCCGGCGCCGACCATGGTGTGCAGTTCGTCGATGAACAGAATGATCTGCCCTTCCTGCTTTGACAGTTCATTGAGCAGGGATTTGAGGCGTTCTTCGAACTCGCCGCGGTATTTGGCACCGGCAATCAGAGCCCCCATGTCCAGAGACAACAGACGCTTGCCTCTCAGGCCATCCGGCACTTCGCCGTTGATGATGCGCTGGGCCAGGCCTTCGGCGATGGCGGTTTTACCCACGCCAGGCTCACCGATCAGCACCGGGTTGTTCTTGGTGCGGCGCTGCAGGACCTGAATGGTGCGGCGAATTTCGTCGTCACGGCCGATCACCGGATCGAGTTTGCCCTCTTCGGCGCGCTTGGTCAGGTCGATGGTGTATTTGTCGAGCGCCTGACGGGATTCTTCGTGGTTGGCGTCATTGACTGCCTCACCGCCGCGCAGGTTGTTGATCGCATTTTCCAGGGCTTTTTTGCTCACGCCTTGGCCCAGCAACAATTTGCCGAGTTTGCTGTTCTCGTCCATGGCGGCGAGCAGCACCAGCTCGCTGGAGATGAACTGATCACCCTTCTGCTGGGCCAGGCGGTCAGCCTGGTTGAGCAGGCGCGCCAGATCCTGCGACATGTTCACGTCGCCGGTGGGATTCTGGATTTTCGGCAGCTGATCGAGGGCTTTGGTCAGCTCTTTACGCAAGCTGTTGACGTCGAAACCCACCTGCATCAGCAGGGGTTTGATCGAACCACCCTGCTGTTCAAGCATGGCCTGCATCAAGTGCGCCGGCTCAATGGCGGGATGATCGAGGCCGACGGCCAGGGATTGGGCGTCGGACAAGGCTAACTGCAACTTGCTGGTTAAACGGTCTATACGCATGGGTCACCTTCCTTTTGAGCAGGCCGGACCTATAAACATCCTGAATGAAGAAACCTGCCAGATACCGCTATAGATGCGGTCGATTCTGGGAGATTCAAGCGTCGTGGTGTTGATGTAGATCAGAGAAGTCTAGCGTTCAAGCCAGACCAAGGAGGCAAACCGGCCGGTGCGTGGACTACGGCGGTAAGAAAAGAAACGAGGATCGGTCACGGTGCAAAAACCACCACCATAAACAGCGGTAACGCCGCGAGCGGCCAGGCGCAAACGCGCCAGCTCATAGATGTCGGCCATGAACTTGCCGGCGTTCTGGCTCGGCACAAAGGCTTTGGCGGCTTCAGGCAATTGCTGGACGAAGGTATCGCGTACTTCCGGGCCGACTTCAAAGGCTTGTGGGCCAATGGCCGGGCCAAGCCAGACCAGCACGTCTTCAGGCGGTACGGCCAGACTGTCGAGGGTCGCCTCCAGCACACCCGCCGCCAACCCGCGCCAACCGGCATGGGCGGCAGCGACGCGGGTGCCGGCGCGGTCGCAGAACAGCGCTGGCAGGCAATCAGCGGTCATCGCCGCGCAGGCGATACCGGGTGTTGCCGTCCAGCTGGCATCGGCAGTGGCTACCAGGCTTGGATCCGCTTGGGTCACGACAATGCCGTGAACCTGCTTTAACCAGGCCGGTTGAATAGAGAAATGATCGGTGAGGCGACGGCGATTCTCGGCAACAGCTTCGGGGCTGTCGTCGACGTGATCGCCGAGGTTGAGGCTGTCGAACGGCACCAGACTGACGCCGCCCGCACGGGTGGTAACGCAGGCTTTCACCCCGGCAGGCGCAGGCCAGTCGGGAATCAGCCAGTCATTCATCCGATGAACGCCTCACGATCTTGCTTGAGCAGCGACAGCAACCAGACGAAATCGTCCGGCAGCGGCGATTCCCAGCTCATGCGTTTACCGGTGGTCGGATGATCCAGCTCCAGGAATCGCGCATGCAGCGCCTGACGCGGGAAATTTTTCAGGGATTCGACCATGGTCACACTAGCAGCCGGCGGAATTCGGAAACGACCGCCATAGGCAGGATCTCCGACCAACGGGTAGTTGATGTGCGCCATGTGTACGCGAATCTGGTGCGTACGGCCGGTTTCCAGCTTCACCCGCACGTGCGTGTGGGAACGGAAACGCTCGAGCACGCGGTAATGGCTGACGGCTTGCTTGCCACCTTCCATCACGGCCATGCGCTGGCGTTGCTGGCCATGACGACCGATCGGCGCGTTGATCTTGCCGCCGGCTGTCACCACACCGATCACGATGCACTCATAGATCCGGCTTACGCTGCGGCTCTGCAATTGCGTGACAAGCTGTGTCTGCGCCTGAATGGTCTTGGCCACCACCATCAGACCGGTGGTGTCCTTGTCCAGGCGATGCACGATACCGGCGCGGGGCACATTGATAATGTCCGGCACGTGGTGCAGCAAGGCGTTGAGCAAGGTGCCGTCGGCGTGGCCGGCAGCCGGATGCACCACCAGGCCCGCAGGCTTGTTGATCACCAGGATGTCGTCGTCTTCATAGACGATGTCCAGCTCGATGTCTTGAGCGATCCATTCGCCCTGAGCTTCCTGCTCGGCAGTCAGTTCAAGAATGGCGCCACCGTGAACGATGTCTCGCGGGCGGATAACCGCCCCATCCACAGTCAGGCGGCCGTCTTTGATCCAGGCGGAAAGGCGCGAGCGCGAGTGCTCAGCGAATAATTGTGCGGCGACTTGATCGAGGCGTTGGCCGCCCAATTCGGACGGCACCTCTGCGCGAAGTTCAATTTTATCGGACATGCTCAGACTAGGCGTCGGCACAGCCTTTGGTTTCGGCTGCGCGCTTGTGGTTAAATACGGCGTCTTTTGCCCCGAGGCTTTTCAACGGGGCGCTCATCATAACAGGACGGCCCCGCCCAAGACAGCGGCCGTCATAGGGACGCAAGCCGCCATGCAAGTGAAACACCTGCTGCTGATCGCCATCCTCGCATTGACCGCTGCTTGCTCATCGAAGGAAGTCGTAGACGAAAACCTGAGCGAGGTCGAGCTGTACCAGCAGGCTCAGCACGATCTGGACAACAATAGCTACACCGCCGCCACAGCCAAGCTGAAGGCGCTGGAGTCGCGTTATCCGTTCGGTCGCTACGCCGATCAGGCTCAACTCGAGCTCATCTACGCCAACTACAAGAACACCGAGCCCGAGGCTGCGAAATCCGCCGCCGAGCGTTTCATTCGCCTGCACCCGCAGCACCCGAATGTCGATTACGCCTACTACCTCAAGGGTCTGACTTCTTTCGACCAGGACGTCGGCCTGCTGGCGCGCTTCCTGCCGCTGGACATGACCAAGCGTGACCCGGGCGCCGCTCGCGACTCCTACAACGAGTTCGCCCAGCTGACCAGCCGCTTCCCGAACAGCCGCTACTCGCCGGACGCCAAGCAGCGCATGATCTACCTGCGCAACCTGCTGGCTTCCTACGAGATTCATGTTGCCGACTATTACCTGACCCGTCAGGCCTATGTCGCCGCCGCGAACCGTGGTCGTTACGTGGTGGAAAACTTCCAGGAAACCCCTTCGGTCGGTGACGGCCTGGCGGTGATGACTGAAGCCTACCAGCGTCTGCACCTGGACGAACTGGCCGCGACCACGCTCGAAACCCTGAAGCTCAACTACCCGAACCACCCAAGCCTGGTGGACGGTCAGTTCGTGCCATCGAAAGACGAAGCCGACAACCGTTCATGGCTGAGCAAGGCCACTCTGGGCCTGATCGAATCCCGTCCGCCGCTGCCGCCAGGTGAAACCCGCGCCAACCAGGACGTGCAGAGACAGTTCCAGGACGCCAAGGACTCGATTCCGAACGAGCTCAAGCCTAAAGATGAGAACGGCGATGTGATCGAAGAAGAGCAGCACGAGTCTGAAGCCAACAACGCCGATCGCTCGTGGTTCAGCTACATGACCTTCGGCGTGTTCGACTGACGCTGAGTGTTGTGCCAAGAAGGCGCCTTTCGAGGCGCCTTTTTTATTACCGGATTTCAGGGGTGAGCGTATTGCGCTGTGCGACCGCCCCGTCCTTGGCTAAACTGCCAATTCACTACTCAAAAAGCAGCTCACCATGCTTCGTTTATTATTCTGGATCGCACTGATTGCCGCTGCAGTATGGCTCTGGCGCAAGTTCAAGGCCCCGGTTTCGGGCGCCAACACGCCGCGAGAGCAAGATGCTCCACCCATGGTCCGTTGCGCTCATTGCGGCGTACATCTGCCCCGCGACCGCGCGCTGAGCCTTCAACAACAGTGGTATTGCAGCCAGGCTCACCTTGAGCAAGGCCCGGGTTCCAGTGATCGCTGAGACGTCCAGTCCCGGCAACAAACAGGCCCAGCGACTGCTGCGCCTCTATCACCTCTACCGTTTAAGCATCGGCATCACCTTGGTGCTGTTGATTTCCAGCAACATGGACAGCCAGTTGCTGACGTTTGCCAATGACGACCTGCTGCGCAACGGCAGCTGGTTGTACCTGGTGCTGAATATCCTGCTGGTGGTCTTTCTGGAGAACACCCGTCGCCCGGCGCAGTTGTTCGGTCTGGCGCTGGTCGATGTCCTGCTGCTATGCGGTCTGTTCTATGCCGCTGGCGGCATGCCCAGTGCCATCGGCAACCTGTTGATCGTGTCGGTGGTTATCAGTAATACCCTGCTGCGCGGGCGCATCGGTCTGCTGATTGCGGCTGTTGGCGCCCTCGGCATCGTGGGTTTGAGCTTTCTTCTGAGCTTCAGCCACCCCACCAGTCCCAATGATTACCTGCAAATCGGCACGCTCGGTGCTCTGTGTTTTGTCGCGGCATTGCTGGTGCAAGGCTTGATCCGAAGAGTTGAAGTCAGCGAAACCCTGGCCGAGCAGCGGGCCAGTGAAGTGCTCGGTCTCGAAGCCCTCAACGCACTGATCCTGCAACGTATGCGCACGGGCATTCTGGTGCTCGACGACCAACGGCGTGTGCAACTGGCCAATCACAGCGCCTTGACCTTGCTGGGGCAGGAAAAACTCGATGGCCAACTGATCGACGACCATTCGATGCCGTTGGTCGAGCGACTCCAACTGTGGTTCAACAATCCGACTTTGCGCCCGCAAAGCCTGAAAATCGCCAGCAATGGGCTGGAGCTGCAACCGAGCTTCATTGCCCTGGACCAAAGCCCGCACCACCAGACGCTGGTTTTTCTCGAAGACCTCGCCCAAATCGCCCAGCAGGCCCAGCAACTTAAACTCGCCGCCCTCGGCCGCCTGACTGCCGGTATTGCCCATGAAATCCGCAATCCACTAGGCGCCATTAGTCATGCCGCGCAGTTACTGCAGGAATCCGAGGAACTGAACGGCGCGGATCGGCGTCTGACACAGATTATTCAAGACCACTCTCAGCGAATGAATCGGGTAATCGAAAACGTCCTGCAACTGTCCCGTCGCCAGCAAACCGTGCCGCAACGGCTGGATCTGCGGCCGTGGCTGGAGCACTTCGTGGCCGAAACCCGCGAGGGTGCGACCGAGCGTCAGCTAGTTCACCTGCGAATCGGTTCGGGGGACTTCACAACCCTGATGGATCCGAATCAGCTGACCCAGATTCTCGACAATCTATTGCGCAACGCTTGGCGCCATAGTGCCCTGAACCATGATCAGGCGCAGGTCTGGCTCGAGTTGTTTATTGACCCGGACAGCCAGTTGCCTACCCTTGAAGTCCTGGACAATGGCCCCGGCGTGGCGCCGGACCAGCGCTCGCATTTGTTCGAACCGTTCTTCACCACCAGCAGCCAGGGCACTGGCCTGGGGCTTTATCTGTCCCGTGAGCTGTGCGAAAGCAATCAGGCCCGCCTAGACTTCAAACCACGCCAAGGCGGCGGCTGCTTTCGCATCACCTTTGCTCACGGACGGAAACAAAGTTGAACATGAGCCCACGGCAAAAAATCCTGATCGTCGACGATGAGCCGGATATCCGCGAACTCCTGGAAATAACCCTGGGACGGATGAAACTCGACACCTTTAGTGCCCGCAACCTCGCAGAAGCGCAAGCACTGCTGGCACGGGAGACATTCGACCTGTGCCTGACCGACATGCGCCTGCCCGACGGCACCGGTCTGGCACTGGTGCAGCACATCCAGCAGCGCTATGCGCAAGTGCCAGTGGCGATGATTACCGCCTACGGCAGCCTGGAAACGGCAATCAACGCCCTCAAGGCTGGCGCGTTCGATTTTCTGACCAAACCGGTCGATCTCACCCGCCTGCGCGAACTGGTCACCTGCGCGCTGAGTTTGCCTGCGCCAGGCGGCGCCAGCAGTACCATCGACCGTCGCCTACTGGGCGACTCCCTGCCAATGCGCAGCCTGCGCAAACAAATCGACAAACTGGCCCGCAGCCAGGCCCCGGTGTACATCAGCGGCGAGTCCGGCAGCGGCAAGGAGCTGGTCGCCCGACTGATCCACGATCAAGGCCCACGCGCCACCCGCCCATTCGTGCCGGTGAACTGCGGGGCTATCCCGTCGGAATTGATGGAAAGCGAATTTTTCGGCCATCGCAAAGGCAGTTTCAGTGGTGCCATCGAAGACAAACCCGGGCTATTCCAGGCCGCCCATGGCGGTACTTTGTTCCTCGATGAAGTGGCAGACCTGCCACTGGCGATGCAGGTCAAACTTTTGCGGGCCATTCAAGAGAAAGCCGTGCGCAGCATCGGTGGACAACAGGAAACCGTGGTGGATGTGCGCATTCTCTGCGCCACCCACAAAGACCTCGATACCGAAGTCGCCGCCGAACGCTTTCGCCAGGACTTGTACTACCGCCTTAATGTGATCGAATTGCGGGTACCGCCCTTGCGCGAACGTCGCGACGACATTGAGCTTCTGGCCAACAATATGCTCAAGCGACTGGCAACTGGCACTGGCCAACCCGCGGCAAAACTCCACCCGCAAGCCCTCGACGCACTGAAAAGCTATCGTTTTCCAGGAAACGTGCGGGAATTGGAGAACATGCTCGAGCGGGCGCACACCTTGTGCGAGAACAAACAAATCGAAGCCAGCGACCTGCGGCTGGCCGAAGGCAACTGCAACCCGGACGGCGACGTGCCGGACCTGACGCAGATCGACAATCTGGAAGCCTATCTGGAAAACGTCGAACGCAAACTCATCCTCCAGGCCCTGGAAGAAACCCGCTGGAACCGCACGGCGGCGGCTCAGCGGTTGAATCTATCGTTTCGCTCGATGCGTTACAGGCTCAAGAAATTGGGGCTGGATTGAAAAGATCGCAGCCTTCGGCAGCTCCTACAGGTTCGCCGCCAATTCAACGTAGGAGCTGCCGAAGGCTGCGATCTTTTGATCTTCTGTCAAATACGCCCGGCCGGTGCATACGGCGCAGGATCGATAATCGGTGCCCGACCCAGCATCACATCCGCAAACAACTGACACGACGCCGGCGCCAGCACCAACCCATTGCGGTAGTGCCCGCAGTTAAGCCAGAGCCCGTCAAACCCCGGTACCCGACCGATATAGGGAATCCCTTCCGGCGACCCCGGCCGCAACCCGGCCCAATGCCCCACCACCTCGGCATCCGCCAGCGCCGGAATCAACTCCACCGCCGAGGCCTTCAGGCTTTCGAGCGCTGAGTCGGTCGGCGTTTTATCGAAGCCTTCATGCTCCAGCGTACTGCCGATCAGAATGTGCCCGTCACGCCGAGGAATGGCATAACGACCCTTGGCCAGAACCATGCTTGGAAGGAAGTCCGCCGCGCACTTGTAGAGAATCATCTGGCCTTTGACCGGCTCGACCGGCAGTTCCAGGCCCAGGCTTTTCAGCAAGTCACCGCTCCAGGCCCCTGCAGTCAAAACCACCTGATCACCCGCAATGGCCCCCATCGAGGTCTGTACCCCGACCACCGCAGCACCTTCACGGATAAACCCGCTGACCTCGCACTGCTCATGAATCGTCACGTTCGGCAGCGCCAGCAAGGCGGCCTTGAGGGATTTCACCAGCCGTGGATTACGCACATTGGCCACATCGGCCATGTAGATCGCCCGCGAAAAACCGGCGCCCAATACCGGCACCGCATCGTGTGCCGCAGAGATATCCACAGCCCGCAGCGGACGGTTTTCCCGTTTGGCCCAGGCGAGCGCTTCGGCTTCGTCATCCAGGTCCAGCCAGTACAACCCGGTGGTGTGCACTTCAGGATCGACACCCGTGGCGGCGAACAGACGTTCCGCCAGCTGTGGATAAAAATCCTGGGACCAATGAGCCAGCGCAGTGACCGCCGGGCTGTAGCGCCACGGGTAGAGTGGCGAAACGATCCCGCCACCGGCCCAGGACGACTCCTGACCGACATTCGAGCGGTCCAGCAGCACGACGCTCTGTACTTCGGACGCGAGATTGAACGCCGTCAGCAGGCCAATCACGCCGCCGCCGACAATCACCACTTGCTGTTGCCTGCTCATGTTCTGATCCAACCGTTAGATAGACAGAGGCGCAAAGGGCGCCCGAAAGAGAAACTCAGCGACCCCAGCAATCCCTGGTAGTCAGGCCGGATGTTGCATTGACCATGCTTCTGACGCCGGTATTGGTGAGGGTGAAATCACCGCACTTGTCGCTCGCCATGGTCGAACCAGCCTTGCGTGTTGCCGTCAGCAGGAAGGTCTGATCGGTCAGTGCCGGGGTGATGGTATAGAAATCATTACCGGCGCTCAGGCCGGTGGCATTGGTGTAGACATTATTCTTCGAATAGAAGCGCTCAAGAATCTGGGCCTGCTCGGAAAGCAGCCCGGCCACTTCAGTACGGCGACCCTTTTTTACATACTCGGTGAGGCTTGGATAGCCAATGGTGATGACGATCCCGATGATCGCAATCACGATCATGATTTCGATCAGGGTAAAACCTCGGTTGGATCTGCGCATGCCTCAACTCTCACTTACTGTATTTGTCGCCACATGATGCGACGGCCGCTGCCGCCACCGGATTTTTCCACCAGAGTGGTCACGCCACCGCCGGAGTCGTTTACAACCTTGCGGGTTGCGTCATTGACGACCGCGTTCAGGGTCGGGATACCACCGGTGAAAATCACCCCGCTGGAAATCGTGTCAGTGCTGTCGACCGTCCCGTCGGCATTGGTATCGAGCACCGCGTAATTGAGCATCTTACCGCTGAACGCATCGAGTTCGACCAGTTTGCCGGTACCGAAGCCGGCACAGGGGTCAACGGTATCCATACTGGCTGTGGTAAAAACGATTCGCTCTGCCACGAGACTGGCCTGATTGATCACCCGCTCCCCGGTCAGTAGGTTGTTGTAGACCAGCGGCAAGTACCAGCCTTTCTTTGCCGGGTAGGTCACCTCATTCTGGCTGGTGGTGATGAATTGCCCGCTGCTGCCAGAGAACACGCCGGTCACCGCCTGCGCCTGCAGGCTGGAAGCGGTGATTTGCCCCGCGCCACCCTCCGCATCCCATACCGCGTAGAACGCTTGTAGATCCTTGTTGGTCTTGTCAGCGCTCTCGTTGAGTTTGCCGGTACCGAAAAACACTTGCTTGCCGCCCGATGCATGATCGGCGAGCAGTGGTTGCACCGTGATCGGCTGAGTCGCGCCGCCCGCCGTGGTGAACAACGGCTTGCCGGAAAACGCCACGCCCCAGGTGTCGGTGGTGGCGCCACTCAAATCGAACTTCCACAACCGCCCTTTCAAATCGCCACCATAGGCAGCCTGCACCACATTCTGCGAGTTGACCCTGAGCTTCACCGACGACAGGCCGTTAGTGGTTTCTGTACTGTCGACCACGATTTTCTTGATCAGCGAGCCGTCGCGGATATCCACCACATAAAGTGCTGCCACCCCGGAGTTGCTGCCATAACCGTTGGAGATAAACGCGGCCCAGCGACCATCAGCCAAGCGTGCCACTTCGGGGCGCGCATAGGCATAACCCAGATCATTGAAAACATTCGTCGTACTGGCCGTTGTCGGCGCACTGATTTCCCACAACGCGTTAGTCACATTACCGACCGAGGCGTCGAACAGTTGCAGCGCATAGAAAGTTTTGCCGCCCGCCCCTGTTCCGCCAATCGCCAGGGTTTTCCAGGCGCTATCGAGTTGAGCATCGAACACACCGACCTGGCCGTCGACCAGATATTTGTGGCTCACACCGTTGATATAAGTGGGATCAGCGATGTAGCGCAATGATGGCAACGCACTGGAGGGCATATAGCCGTAGCGTCTGACACCATTGGTCGAGTTGATGACGTTTACAAAACCGTCGTTGGCGTTCACCACCAGGCTGGAATTCATGTTGGCGGCTTTAGTGGCGAGGTAGGTGCTGTAGGTGGTATCACCCACTAGATCGGATGCGGTTTGGTCCGTGGGCGCGGCCAGTACGAGAGGCGAATTGATGATATCGCCGAGCAACACACTGCGCGTTTTCAATCCGGTTTTGTTGGTGCCCTTGCTCCACTCCACCAGGTCGCTGCCGGTGATGCCGACGGGCAGGCTCTGGTCGAGGGAGGTCTGTTGGACCGTAGAGAAATTGCTATAGGCCAGGGTAACAACGGCGTTGGTCAGGGTATTCCAGGACTGGTAGGTCGGCGCTGTAGCACCGGGCACGATCGTGGTATCGGTCGTCCACAGCGCCGCGGCCGTGTTCACCGCGCCCGCCGAGGTGAAGCCAAAAGACTTGATGGTCCCGCGCCAGTCCTTGGGATCGTAGCTGGTCTGGAAGTAGCTGGAACTGCTGGTCAGGGTCGTGCCATTGGCCACACCGCTGCCGCCTGAACCCGCTTTGGAAGTGATGTCGCTCAGGGCTGAAGACAGTGCGCTGTTGAGCTCGGCGTCGTCGGTCGCCTGGTAATACTTGCCCTGCCCGTAGGTCGCGGCGTCCGCCAGCATCTGGTTTTCCGCGGTGAAACCCAGGGTGTAGGTACTCATGTTTTGTTTTGGAAAATCAGGGGCATTCCAGCTTTTGCCCGTGGCATCGGTCCCCGTGGAGCGCATGTCGATATCGAAGGCGAACTTGGCGATGTCATCCAGGAACAGGGTATCGCCCTCATTGTCGCCGAAACGATCGGCGCCATCGTTACTGCTGATACCGTCCCAGTTCGGTAATGCGCCGCCACCGAGTGGATCGTCAGTCGGAAAGGTATGGTCGAAGGTCGGCAAACCACCAGTGATTACTACGCCGTAATTTCTCTGACAGCGATACTGAATCGGACTGGTGTAGGTGGTGGGCGTCGCATTGTTGTACGGCGTCATGCCACGAAAATAACGGGTTATCTCGTAATAGGCTTCAGCCAAGGGGGTATTGGCCTGCGCGCTCAATTCGTCGATTCCGGCGATCAATTCATTGTAATTGGCATCGGCCTGAGCCTGGGTCACGGAGCCGCTGACGGCCATCAGATCACTGATCGAACGGACGATGTAACCGCCGTCATTCTTATGGTTGCCAACCGCCAGGTTAAAAGTCGACAGACCAATGCGCAGCGAGCGGTTGCTGGCCACCAACGCCTTGGAAACGTTGCGCGCTACATTCATCCGGTAGTCATTGGGAATCGAGCCATCGGTGAAATCCCGGTCGGAGTTGTTGGCCAGGCTGATCAGGTACGACAAGTATTTCGCCGAATAGAGCGTGTCCTCGCGTCCCACCGGATCGGGAAGCTTCAGGCAAAGTGAATCCAGACCGAGAAGGCTGTTTTTATAAAAACCGTACCATCCATCCTTCGAACATGTCCCGTGAGTCAAACTCGACAGGGCAATATTGTTATCGGTCATGTCAAGTTCGCGGCCTTTCAAACACGAACCATTCGAAAGGCAAATCGCCACCGGGGTGCGCGCAATTGTCGGGTCGAAGCCTGGCGCCCAGATAATGCTGTTCATGCTTCGCGAATCATCGAGCAACAGCATCACATTGGGCGCCACGGCGGCGGCGTTCAACAGCGGCGAATCCGAGGGCGTGAAGGCGTAAGTCGGCGCTGCCAGATAAAGGCTCGATGCCGCGCCGCAGAACAGCTGCAACATCCAGCGGCGCCAGCCTGGGCGGGTTTCAGTACTTCGCATAGATACTCTCCACCACACTGCGCGAATTGCCCGCGATGCCCACAGCGGTCACCCGGTACAGCGTTGCCGACGTGTTGCTCGGTACGTTCACGGCCGTCAGGGTGGTGCCGATGTTCTGCACCCCGTAAAAGCCACTGCCGGAGGCGATCCAGGTCACCCCCGAGGTGGAGATGAACCCGGCGGCGGTAATGACCGACGCCTCGGCCGGCGGCGCACATTGGCTGGTACCGCTGCAAACCGGCAATGAATAGGTGTCCAGTTGCACCGCGCTTTCGCCAACACGCAATGCCGCTTCTGCGCCCTGGAACGACTGATTGCGCAGGATCACGCTGCTGGCCATTTTTTCCTGCAACGTGGCGCTCTGCATTGATGAAAGCCCGATCAACGTCAGCACCAGGAGAAACACCAGGCTGACCAGCAGCGCCATGCCGCGCTGGGCGTGAGGGGTCATGGGAGCAATACTCATCGGCTCTCCCCTCATGGCAACCGGTTGCGCAAGGCGGCAACCACGTTGAAGGTTTGATCGCTGACCCGGTGGTTCGGGTCGCTCAGTGTCAGGGTCAGTCGCACACTTCGGATCCGTGCCGGATCGGACGGGTTGCTGCTGTAGCTGGAGGCGGCCGTATCCGTGGCGGAACTCGCGAGGCCGAAGCTCACATTGAAGGCACTGACATTGTTCACCAGCACCTGCTGGGTCGGCGTGTCGACACCAGAACCCATCAGCAATTGGTTATTGCTGAAGCTGTAAATCAACCGCCGGATCGGAAACGCCAATTGCCCGGATGTGGTCGTTCGTAGGCCGGAATAGGCCGTTGCAGTGTTACGACAGTCCGAAACCACCGTCCAGGTCGGCGTCCCGCCACTGCCGCCAACATCGGCAGTGACAAGCGTTAATTTGAGGTTGGCATTGTCCCAACTGATCGGCGTGATCTGACTGGCATTGAAACTCCCTGCCGAGCTCGCGTCGATAATCGTGCCCAGGCAACCGAACATGCCGACCATGCGGATTTCCTGAATCATCTTGCTCAGGACAAACCGTGCATCTTCCTGCATGCCGGCGGCAGTGTTCTGGCTGACATAGGTATTTTTAGCGGCGATGAAGATCTGCGCCACGCCAAGAACCACGACCAGACTCAACGCCAGGGCGATCAGTAACTCGATCAGACCGAAACCTTTGCTGTTTCTGTTCATGGTGTCGTCGCCGGATCAACGGTGGCGCGGCTGGTAAGGACAAAACTGCGGCGCGAGTCAGCGGTATTGGCGGCCCGTGAGTCGTCCCAGGTGATGGTGATGGTGTATACCCGCTGGTTGCGGGTAATGCTGCCGGTCGCCGTGGCGCCGCCGAAATTGACGATGTTGCTGGTGAAGTCGTAAAGGTCCTGATCCCGGGCCACGCTCAGGTTGCCGGAGGTCGGTGGCGTGACGGTGTAATCGGCGCCGGAGTTGGCACGAATGCGGTCCATCATGTCGTAGGCGATAAAACTCGCCTGGCTGGTCATCCGCGAGCTGTCGGTGTACTTCAGCGCATTGAGCTGAATCGCCGCCGCGCCCAACAACCCCACGGCCAGAACCAACAACGCGACCAGTACCTCGATCAGCGTCATGCCCTCCTGTGCGCGCTTGCTCCAACCCCTCATCCGCAACTTCCACCCAATAGAATTCGTCCGTTCAAACACACATTCAGCGTCCTGCTCTGTGCCCCCAGTACATAACTGATCACGACGGCCGTGGACGGCGCCGACAAACCACCCAGATTGTTGAAATCAATAGCGGTCACTCCTGAGGTTAGCGTCAGAGTGGCGCCACTGCTCATCGCTGGAACAACCCGCAATACATTGGCCGGATTGCCGGTACCGTCATAAACGGTCAGATCGCCGGTCCAGACACTCCCGCCTGCTGTCGGGCGAACCCGGGTGGTAATACCCCGGTCAATCGCCTCAAGCCGGGCGAAATTGAGCGCGCGTTGCAGATCGCCGATCTCGGTGTCGGCCTTGGTGCTTTGCACCGAGCGGGTAAACGCCGGAACAGCCAGGCTGATCAGGATCAGAAACACGGCGAGCGTGATCAGCAGCTCGATCAGCGTGAAACCTTTTGTACGATGATCCATCGGTGCCCTCCGTTGCCGTCGGCTATACCTGCTTCTACACGCTAGAACATTCGACCGGCAGATGTACGGTTGTTTTGCCATTACTCGCGCAGGGATCGCGCGGGCCGCAGCACTCCAGGGAGGGAGATAACATGCATCAGCAAGGTTTCAGCCTGATCGAACTGCTCATGGGACTGACAATTGTCGGGATTGTTCTGCAACTGGTCAGCCCGGCGTTCGCTGCACTGACAGAATCGAACCATCGAGAGCAGGCGGCGCAGTCGATTGTCAGTGGTATGCGTAATGCCAGAACCGCGGCTATCACACGCAATCAGAGTGTGGTGATACACGGAATCAACGGCGACTGGGGCCAGGGTTGGCGGATCATTCTGGATATCAGCGGTAAAGGACCGGAAGACAGCAGCAATCCGCTGCTGGTCGAGCAACAGAGCGACGCTCGAGTGCCCATTGTCGGTAATCGGCCGGTCAAGAATTTCGTACAATTCAGCAGCCTGGGCGAACCGCAGTTGCCCAGCGGGGCCTTTCAAGCGGGGACGGTACATATTTGCGCCAGCCGCAAACCGGTCAGCCTGCACCAGGTGGTGCTGTCCCGGACCGGACGCGTCAGCCTGCGCAGCGATAAGACTGAACAGGCGCTGTGCGCGGGAGGAGAAGATTCAGAGCAGGGAGCGGACGCGTAGCTCTTTAGGCATCGAGAACGTGATGTTCTCTTCACGCCCGGCCAACTCATCGGCCCCAGTGGCACCCCAAGCCTGCAACTGCTGGATCACGCCACGCACCAATACTTCCGGAGCGGAGGCACCAGCGGTGATGCCAATCCGCTCGACACCGTCGAACCAGCTCTTTTGCAGGTCTTCGGCGCCGTCGATCAGATAGGCCGGGGTGGCCATGCGTTCAGCCAGCTCACGCAGACGATTGGAGTTGGAGCTGTTCGGGCTGCCGACCACCAGCACCACGTCGCACTCGTCCGCCAGTTGCTTGACGGCGTCCTGACGGTTTTGCGTGGCGTAGCAGATATCGTCCTTGCGCGGCCCCCCGATCGCAGGGAATCGAGTACGCAGGGCGTCGATCACGCGACTGGTATCGTCCATGGACAGGGTGGTCTGGGTGACGAAGGCCAGTCTTTCAGGGTTGTTTACCTGCAGCTCGGCGACATCTTTCTCGTCCTCGACCAGATAGATCGCGCCGCCATTGCTGCCATCGTACTGACCCATGGTGCCTTCGACTTCCGGGTGACCGGCGTGGCCGATGAGGATGCATTCACGGCCGTCGCGGCTGTAACGCGCGACTTCGATGTGTACCTTGGTCACCAACGGGCAGGTAGCATCGAACACCTTCAGGCCACGGCCAGCGGCTTCGGTGCGCACGGCCTGGGAAACGCCATGGGCGCTGAAGATCACAATCACGTCATCCGGCACCTGATCCAGCTCTTCAACGAAGATCGCGCCACGTGCGCGCAGGTCTTCGACGACGAATTTATTGTGGACCACTTCGTGGCGCACGTAGATCGGCGGCCCGAAGACTTCCAGGGCGCGGTTGACGATTTCGATCGCCCGATCCACACCGGCGCAGAAGCCACGGGGGTTGGCGAGTTTGATTTGCATGCTGTGCCTCGTGTCTTGCGCGCAAGAAATAGCGAAAACTTACTGTGGGAGCGAGCCTGCTCGCAAAAGCGGTGCGTCAGTCAACATTGATGTTGAAGGTGATGACGCCATCGCGAGCAGGCTCGCTCCCACAAGTTACAGCGCTTTGACGTTGATGATCTCGACGTCAAAGGTCAAGGTTTTACCGGCCAGCGGGTGGTTGAAGTCGATGGTCACCTGGGCGTCATCGAATTCTTTCACCACACCCGGCAACTCAGTATTGGCCGCATCGTTGAAGATCACCAGCAAGCCAGGCGACAGTTCCATATCCTTGAACTGCGAGCGCGGGATGATCTGTACGTTTTGCGGGTTCGGCTGACCAAAGGCGTTTTCCGGCTCGATGGTCAGGGTGCGTTTGTCGCCGGCCTTGAAGCCGAATAGCGCGGCTTCGAAACCTGGCAACAGGCTGCCGTCGCCAACCTTGAAGGTCGCCGGGGCTTTGTCGAAGGTACTGTCGACGGTGTCGCCGTTCTCCAGACGCAATGCAAAATGCAAGGTGACTTCCGTGTTCTGGCCAATGCGTTGCTCAGCCAATACCTGTTCAGTCATGAACGGTTTCTCCGGTCTTTTTACTTTTGAACATATCCAGTGCAAGCATCACGGCACCGACAGAAATTGCGCTGTCAGCAAAGTTGAACGCCGGGAAATACCAGCGGTTCTGCCAATGCACCAGAATGAAATCGATCACATGGCCCAAGGCAATGCGGTCGTACAGGTTGCCCAGCGCGCCACCCAGCACCAGCGCCAAGGCGACCGCCAGCCAGGTTTCGTTACGCCCCAGGCGCTTGAGCCAGACTACCAGTACCGCACTGACCACGACCGCGATCAGGGCGAACAGCCATCGCTGCCAACCCGAGCTGTCAGCCAGGAAACTGAACGCCGCGCCAGTGTTGTAGGCCAGGGTCCAGCTGAAGTAATCGGGGATCACCACGATTTGCTGGTACATGCTCAGCGAGCCTTCGAAGTAGAACTTACTGGCCTGGTCGATGACCAGGACCAGCAAACTCAACCAGAGCCAGCTCAGCCGTCCGAAACGGCCAACGGCATTAGGCATAGTGACGAACCTCGCCCGCGCCGCTGATGTTATCGACGCAACGACCGCAGATTTCCGGATGCTCCGGGTTCACGCCGACATCTTCACGGCAGTGCCAGCAACGGGCGCACTTGGCATGGCTCGATTTGACCACTTTGAGCTTCAGGCCGCCGACTTCGGTGACCACCGCGTCGGCCGGAGCCTGCACGAACGGTGCGACGGTGGCAGTCGAGGTAATCAACACGAAGCGCAGTTCGTTGCTCAGCTTGGCCAGATCGGCGCTCAGCGCGTCTTCGGCGAACAGCGTCACTTCGGCTTGCAGGTTGCCACCGACGGCCTTCGCCGCGCGCTGGATTTCCATTTCCTTGTTGACCGCCGCCTTCACCGCCATGATCCGCTCCCAGTAGGCGCGGTCCAGCTCGAAGCCTTCCGGCAATTCGGTCAGGCCTTCGTACCAGGTGTTGAGCATCACAGACTCGTTACGCTCGCCCGGCAGGTACTGCCACAGCTCGTCAGCGGTGAACGCCAGGATCGGCGCGATCCAGCGCACCAGCGCTTCGCTGATGTGGTACAGCGCGGTTTGCGCCGAACGACGGGCCTTGCTGTTGGCGCCAGTGGTGTACTGACGGTCCTTGATGATGTCGAGGTAGAAACCGCCCAGCTCCTGCACGCAGAAGTTGTGGATCTTGGAGTAGACGTTCCAGAAGCGGTATTCGCCGTAGTGCTCTTGCAGCTCGCGTTGCAGCAGCAGGGTGCGATCCACGGCCCAACGGTCCAGCGCCAGCATTTCTTCGGCCGGCAGGATGTCGGTGGCCGGGTTGAAACCGGTGAGGTTGGAAAGCAGGAAGCGCGCGGTGTTACGGATGCGCCGGTAGGCGTCCGCACTGCGTTGCAGGATCTGCTCGGAAACAGCCATTTCACCCGAATAGTCGGTAGAAGCGACCCACAGACGCATGATGTCGGCGCCCAGGGTGTCATTGACCTTCTGCGGCGCGATCACGTTGCCCAAAGACTTGGACATTTTGCGGCCGGACTCGTCAACGGTGAAGCCGTGGGTCAGCAGCTCGCGGTATGGGGCGTGGTCATCGATGGCGCAACCGGTCAGCAACGACGAGTGGAACCAGCCGCGGTGTTGGTCCGAACCTTCCAGGTACAGGTCGGCACGTGGACCGCTCTCGTGGCCCATCGAATGCGAGCCGCGCAGGACGTGCCAGTGCGTGGTGCCCGAGTCGAACCAGACGTCCAGGGTGTCGCTGATCTTGTCGTACAGCGGAGCTTCTTCACCGAGCAACTCGGCGGCGTCCATCTTGAACCAGGCTTCGATGCCTTCGACTTCGACGCGCTGGGCGACAATTTCCATCAGTTCGACAGTGCGTGGGTGCAGCTCGCCGCTTTCCTTGTTCAGGAAGAACGGGATCGGCACGCCCCAGTTGCGCTGACGGGAGATGCACCAGTCAGGACGGTTGGCGATCATCGAGTGCAGGCGCGCCTGGCCCCAGGCCGGAACGAATTTTGTCTCTTCGATGGCTTTGATCGCCCGCTTGCGCAGGGTTTCGCCGGTTGCAGGCTCTTTGTCCATGCCGATGAACCACTGCGCGGTGGCGCGGTAGATCAACGGGGTCTTGTGACGCCAGCAGTGCATGTAGCTGTGTTCGATGGTGGTGGTATACAGCAACGCGCCGACTTCGGTCAGTTTGTCGACGATGGCCGGGTTGGCCTTCCAGATGAACTGGCCGCCGAAGAACTCCAGCGATGTCGCGTAGACGCCGTTGCTTTGCACCGGATTGAGGATGTCGTCGTTGACCATGCCATAGGCTTTGCAGGTCACGAAGTCGTCTACGCCATAGGCTGGCGCGGAGTGAACCACACCGGTGCCCGCGCCCAGTTCGACGTAGTCGGCCAGGTAAACCGGCGACAGACGATCGTAGAACGGGTGACGGAAGTTGATCAGTTCCAGTGCTTTACCGGTGGTGGTCGCAATGACCGGACCTTCCAGGCTGTAGCGGGCAAGGCACGACTCGACCAGCTCTTCAGCCAGCACCAGCAGTTTGTCGCCGACGTCGACCAGTGCGTAGTTGAATTCCGGGTGAACGTTCAACGCCTGGTTGGCCGGGATGGTCCACGGGGTGGTGGTCCAGATCACGATCGAGGCGGGCTTGCCCAACGATGGCAGACCGAACGCGGCAGCCAGTTTGGCTTCGTCGGCAATCGGGAAGGCCACGTCGATGGTCGCGGATTTTTTGTTCTCGTACTCGACTTCCGCTTCAGCCAGGGCCGAACCACAGTCAAAGCACCAGTTCACAGGCTTCAGGCCCTTGAACACGAAGCCACCCTTGACGATTTCCGCCAGGGCGCGGATTTCACCGGCCTCGTTTTTGAAGTCCATGGTCTTGTACGGGTTGGCGAAGTCGCCCAACACGCCCAGACGGATGAATTCGGACTTCTGGCCTTCGATCTGCTCGGTGGCGTAGGCACGGCACAGTTCGCGAGTCTTGTCCGCGCCCAGGTTCTTGCCGTGGGTAACTTCGACTTTGTGTTCGATCGGCAGACCGTGGCAGTCCCAGCCCGGAACATAAGGCGCGTCGAAACCCGACAGGGTTTTCGAGCGGATGATCATGTCCTTGAGAATCTTGTTCAGCGCATGACCGATGTGAATCGTGCCGTTGGCGTACGGAGGACCGTCGTGAAGTACGAACTTCGGACGATCCTTGCCAATCTCGCGCAACTTACCGTACAGGCCAATGCTGTCCCAGCGCTGCAGAATCTGCGGTTCGCGCTGAGGCAGGCCGGCCTTCATTGGGAAGGCGGTGTCCGGAAGGTTTAGCGTGGCTTTATAGTCGGTCATTTAAGGCTCTTCATTAGCGATTGGCGCTAGGTGCGACAGGGCACGGGCGGCGGCGACATCCGCATTGATCGCCGTCTTAAGCGCCTCCAGAGAGGCGAAACGCTGCTCTTCACGCAGCTTGTGGTGGAAAACCACCGTCAAACGCCGGTCATACAGATCGCCGGCAAAATCTAAAAGGTGTACTTCGAGGTGGGCTTTGCCATCCCCTTCGACCGTTGGCCGCACGCCAATATTGGCGACGCCTGGCCAGGTCTTGCCGTCGATGTCGACGTTGACCAGATAAACCCCGCTCAACGGCACACGACGACGCTTGAGTTGTATGTTGGCGGTCGGCGTACCGAGCTGGCGCGCCAGCTTCTGGCCATGCAGGACCCGCCCGGCAATCCGGTACGGACGACCGAGCAGCCGCTCGGCCAAGGCAAAATCGGCAGCGGCCAGGGCGTTACGCACCTGAGTGCTGCTGACACGAATGCCGTCCAGCACAACGGTCTGCGCCGCTTCGACGGTAAACCCCTGAAGGACGCCGGCCTGTTGCAGGAAATCGAAATCCCCTAGCCGGTCACAGCCGAAACGGAAATCGTCGCCGACCTCCAGATGCTGCACGCCGAGGCCGTCCACCAGAATAGTATCGACGAATTCGCTGGCGCTGAGTTTGCTCAGGCGCTGATTGAACGCCAGGCACAGCACCCGGTCGACGCCCTCTTCGGCCAGCAGCTGCAGTTTGTCCCGCAAGCGGGCCAGACGGGCCGGGGCGGTGTCCGGGGCGAAGAATTCTCGCGGCTGCGGCTCAAAAATCACCACGCAGCTGGGCACGCCCAACTCGAGCGCACGCTCACGCAGCCGGGCCAGGATAGCCTGGTGACCACGGTGAACACCGTCAAAGTTGCCAATAGTGGCGACACAGCCCCGATGCTGGGGGCGCAGGTTGTGGAGGCCTCGAACCAGCTGCATAACGCGCTTCTTGCTCATAAAGTGGTCGATTATAACCACACCCGGCGGCCGACGACAGGCAACACCGTAACCCAAAGTGATCGAGCCGACAAAACCGTCGGCCCGCCCGTGTTTATCGAGACAAAAGCCTCAGCTCAGCGCTTTGCGATTGAAGTCGCGCAAACGGAAACCCATCAACAGCAACATGCCGAAATAGACCACCACGCCGGCGATCACCAATGCGCCCAGACGCAGCAAACGCTCTAGCATATGCCCTTCCGCCCAAGCCGGCATGAAGTGCATTGCACCCAGCAATACCGCGGACATCACCGTCACCGCCACCAGCAGTTTGAGACTGAACTTCGCCCAGCCCGGTTGCGGCCGATACATCTGCTGCTTGCGCAACTGATAGAACAACAGCCCGGCATTGATGCAGGCGCCCGCGCTGATGGCCAGGGCCAGACCGGCATGAGCCAGCGGACCGATCAGCACCAGGTTGAACAGCTGAGTGACGATCAGGGTGAAAATCGCGATTTTTACCGGAGTCCGGATGTTTTGTTGCGCATAAAAGCCTGGCGCCAGCACTTTGATCACGATAATCCCCAGCAAGCCGACGGAATAGGCAATCAACGCACGCTGGGTCATGACCGCATCGAATGCGCTGAATTGGCCATACTGGAACAACGAAACCGTCAGCGGCTCAGCCAGAATCCCCAGCGCCAGGGCGCACGGCAACACCAGCATGAAACACAGGCGCAGCCCCCAATCGAGGATCCGCGAGTATTCGTGGCGATCCTGACTGGCATAGGTCCTGGCCAGCGTTGGCAGCAGAATCGTGCCCAGCGCCACACCCAGCACACCGGATGGCAATTCCATCAGGCGATCGGCGTAATACATCCAGGAAACGGAACCCGCCACCAGAAACGAAGCAAATATGGTGTTGATGATCAGCGAAATCTGGCTCACCGAAACGCCGATGATCGCTGGCAGCATCTGCTTCATGACCCGCCAGACACCGCTATCGCGCAGACTCAGGCGCGGCAGCACCAGCATGCCGATTTTTTTCAGGTGCGGCAGCTGAAACAGCAATTGCGCCAGGCCACCCACCAGAACGGCCCAGCCCAGCGCCATGACCGGTGGATCGAAATACGGCGTCAGGAACACCGCAAAGATGATCATGCTGACATTGAGCAGGGTCGGCACGAAGGCCGGGACCGAGAAGCGGTTCCAGGTATTGAGGATCGCGCCGGCCAATGAAGACAGGGAGATCAGCAATATATAAGGAAAAGTGACCCGCAGCAGATCGGTGGTCAGCTCGAATTTTTCCGGGGTCGTGACGAAACCCGGTGCCGTGGCCCAGATGACCCAGGGCGCAGCGAGCATGCCCAGCGCGGTGACCAGCGCCAGCACCAGCGTCAGCAGGCCCGAGACGTAGGCAATGAAGGTTCTCGTCGCCTCCTCGCCCTTCTGGCTTTTATATTCGGCGAGAATCGGCACGAACGCCTGGGAAAATGCTCCCTCGGCGAAGATCCGCCGCAGCAGATTGGGCAGTTTGAAGGCGATAAAGAAGGCGTCGGTCGCCATTCCCGCACCAAATGCGCGAGCGATGAGGGTGTCGCGAACGAACCCCAACACCCGGGAAACCATCGTGATAGAGCTGACAGCGGCCAACGATTTGAGCAGATTCATTGAAAGAGTTTATGCCTGTCGATAAACAGCAGGCGAACAACGCGCCCACTTATGCGATACTCCGCGCCGCAACAGCACAGAGCCAAAGCTCGCGAGTTTACAGGTCGCACGCCGGAAAGAAATATCCCGGCGCTCTATACCTGCCACTTAGCGGATCGTCTCAACCGCCCTTGACAAGACATCAACTCATCGGCATGATTCGCGGCCTATTTTGTTTGCTATTTCCTAAAAAGTCTTTCGAGGAGCTCGACGGTGGCCAACACACCTTCCGCCAAAAAACGTGCAAAACAGGCTGAGAAGCGTCGCAGCCACAACGCCAGCCTGCGTTCCATGGTTCGTACCTACATCAAGAATGTAGTTAAGGCCATCGACGCAAAAGACGCTGCCAAAGCTCAAGCTGCTTACGTTCTGGCTGTGCCAGTTATCGACCGTATGGCCGATAAAGGCATCATCCACAAGAACAAAGCTGCTCGTCATAAGAGCCGCCTGAATGGCCACGTAAAGGCCCTGAACGTTGCCGCTGCTGCCTAAGCGACACGCTCATTAAAAAACCGACCTCAGGGTCGGTTTTTTATTGCCTGCGATTTGGCAAACGCCACGCAAAAAAATGTGGGAGCGGGCTTGCTCGCGAAGGCGGCGTAACAGTCAACATAGATGCTGAATGTCAGTCAGTCTTCGCGAGCAAGCCCGCTCCCACGCCTTGATCTTTGCTAGCTTATTGAGCGTGCGCCCACGGCAGGATCGGAATCGCCGTCACCGCATTCTGCGGACTGCCCTCGATCAAACGATCGCTATAAACCAGATACACCAACGTATTGCGCTTCTCATCAAGGAATCGCACCACTTGCATGGTCTTGAACACCAGGGACGTGCGCTCCTTGAACACCTCCTCACCATCCTTGAGCTCACCCTTGAAGTTGATCGGCCCGACTTGACGACACGCAATAGATGCTTCTGCGCGATCCTCAGCCAGACCCAACCCACCCTTTACGCCGCCAGTCTTGGCGCGCGACAGGTAGCAGGTCACGCCCTCCACTTTCGGATCATCAAACGCCTCGACAACGATACGGTCGTTCGGGCCGACGAACTTGAACACCGTCGACACCTGGCCAATTTCATCGGCCGAGACCAACAGCGGCATCGCCAACAACAAGCCCAACAATCCTTTTGCCACACGCATTCAGGTATTCCCTCAGACCAGAATCAGGTTATCGCGGTGAACCAGTTCCGGCTCCGCCATGTAACCCAGCAGACCGACAATCGCCTCAGACGACTGACCGATGATTTTTTGTGCTTCCAGAGCACTGTAGTTAGCCAGGCCACGGGCAATTTCACGACCGTCCGGCGCCACGCAGACCACCATTTCGCCACGACGAAAACTACCCTGAACCAGCTTGACCCCCACCGGCAGCAAACTTTTGTTGCCCTGGGACAGCGCCGTCACCGCCCCCGCATCCAGCACCAGCGTGCCGCGGGTTTGCAGATGCCCGGCCAGCCACTGCTTGCGCGCCGCCAGCATGCCGCGCTCAGGTGACAACAAGGTGCCGATGCGCTCGCCTGCCTTGAGACGATCCAGCACGCGATCAATGCGCCCGCCGACGATGATGGTGTGCGCACCGGAACGCGCGGCCAGACGCGCAGCGCGCAACTTGGTCTGCATACCGCCACGACCCAGCGCGCCACCCGTGCTGCCAGCCACCGCATCCAGCGCCGGATCATCGGCACGCGCCTCGTAAATCAGCTTGGCGTCGGGATTGTTGCGCGGATCGGCGTCAAACATGCCGTCGCGATCGGTGAGGATCACCAACAAATCGGCTTCGACCAGATTCGCCACCAACGCCGCCAACGTGTCGTTGTCGCCGAAACGGATTTCGTCAGTAACCACGGTGTCGTTCTCGTTGATCACCGGGATCACCTTGAGCTCGACCAGCGCGCGCAGCGTACTGCGAGCGTTCAGGTAGCGCTTGCGGTCGGACAAATCGTCGTGAGTCAGGAGAATCTGCGCGGTATGCCGGCCATGCTCGGCGAAGCTCGACTCCCAGGCCTGCACCAACCCCATCTGACCGATGGCGGCAGCGGCCTGCAACTCGTGCATTGCACTGGGTCGTACGGTCCAGCCCAAACGGCTCATACCCGCCGCCACTGCCCCGGAGGACACCAGCACCAGCTCAACACCCGCCTCGTGCAGGGCAACCATCTGTTCGACCCAGACACCCATTGCCGCGCGATCCAGGCCTTTGCCGTCCGCCGTCAGCAAAGCGCTGCCGATCTTCACGACCCAACGCTGCGCACCTGTCACCTTGCTCCGCATCATCTTCAACCTTAGCTTGAGGACAGCACGACCCAGCGCTGCCCGTAACGTTATTCGTGACTACCGATTTCCAGATACTAAAACGCCGCTCTAATGAGCGGCGCTTAAGTTTATCGCAACGAATCAGTCACGCACGTAAATGATTTCCGGACCGTCTTCGTCATCCACATCTTCTTCGTCCCAATCGTCGTCACCGATGTCATGGACCGACTTCACGCCACTGCGACGCAGGGCACGCTGATCGTCCAGCGCCTGCAACTGCGCGCGCGCTTCGTCTTCGATACGCTGATCGAGCTCGGCCAGCTCTTCCTTGTAGGCCGGGTCGTTAGCCAGACGATCGGCACGATCTTCCAGGTAACGCATGATGTCATGACAAAGACGCTCGGTGCCTTGCTTGGCGATCGCGGAGATCACGTAGACAGGACCAGTCCACTCCAGACGATCAACGATCTCCTTGACGCGAGCGTCGTGCTCTTCCTCAAGGATCTGGTCGCATTTGTTCAACACCAGCCAGCGATCACGCTCAGCCAGGGACGGGCTGAACTTGGTCAGCTCGCTGACGATTACTTCAGCGGCATCCGGAGCACTGGTGTCATCCAGCGGCGCCATGTCGACGAGGTGCAGCAGCAGACGGGTACGCGACAAGTGCTTGAGGAAACGAATCCCCAGGCCTGCGCCGTCAGAAGCACCTTCGATCAGACCAGGAATGTCCGCCACCACGAAGCTTTTCCAGCGATCGACGCTGACCACACCCAGGTTCGGCACCAGAGTGGTGAACGGGTAGTCGGCGACTTTCGGCTTGGCGGCCGATACCGAGCGAATAAAGGTACTTTTGCCAGCGTTCGGCAAACCGAGCAGACCAACGTCCGCCAACACCTTCATTTCCAGTTTCAGGTCGCGCTGCTCACCCGGCTTGCCCGGCGTGGTCTGGCGCGGCGCCCGGTTGGTGCTGGATTTGAAACGAGTGTTACCCAGACCGTGCCAGCCACCGTGAGCCACCAGCAGGCGCTGGCCGGCCTTGGTCAGGTCGCCGATCACTTCCTGAGTCGCGGAATCGATAACGGTAGTGCCAACTGGAACGCGCAGCACCAACTCCTCACCTTTCTTGCCGGTGCAGTCAGTGCTGCCGCCGTTGGAACCGCGCTCGGCATCGAAGTGCCGGGTGTAACGGTAGTCCACCAGGGTGTTGAGGTTTTCGTCGGCAACCATGTAGACCGAACCGCCATCACCACCGTCACCGCCGTTCGGGCCGCCGTTTTCAATGAATTTTTCGCGACGGAAGCTCATGCAACCGTTGCCGCCGTCCCCGGCCTTTACTCGAATCGATACTTCATCAACAAACTTCATAACAAAACGCCTCTCGCCATACGGACGAGCCGAAAAAACCTAGACATAAGACTCTTGCAAAAATGAGCGCAGCGACCTCAATCAACGACCGCCAATACAGCGCTGGAGCCCATCACAAACAGCTTTGCAAGAGACTCACCCCACAAACGAAAAAGCCCCGTCGCAAGACAGGGCTTTTCCAGCAACTACGTAATTATGCCGCGACGACGTCAGTCTTCGGAACAATGCTTACGTAACGACGACCGAAGGCGCCTTTTACTTCGAACTTGATCACGCCGTCGATTTTAGCGAACAGAGTGTGATCTTTGCCCATGCCAACGCCGTAGCCAGCGTGGAATTGGGTGCCGCGCTGACGCACGATGATGTTGCCCGGAATGATAACCTGGCCGCCATACATCTTCACGCCAAGGCGTTTGGCTTCTGAGTCGCGACCGTTACGGGTACTACCACCAGCTTTTTTGTGTGCCATGAGTTCAATTCTCCTAGTGAGGAATTAGGCTGAAATTAAGCCTTAATACCGGTGATTTTGATCTCGGTGTACCACTGGCGGTGGCCCATACGCTTCATGTGGTGCTTACGACGACGGAACTTGATGATGCGGACTTTATCGTGACGACCTTGGGAGATCACTTCAGCCACAACGGTAGCGCCAGGAACAACTGGAGCGCCGATATTCACGTCGTCGCCATTGGCAACCAACAGAACGCGATCAAAAGTAACGGATTCGCCGGTAGCGATTTCCAGTTTTTCGATCTTCAGGTATTCACCTGGAGCAACTTTGTACTGCTTGCCACCAGTAACGATTACTGCATAAGACATGGTATTTCTCCGATAATCCTGCTCACCCAGCTCTTTATAAGAAGAGGTATTGGCTGGCATGGCTGCATAAGGCTGGAAGGCCTGTTTGCAATTGCGTAAGGCAGGTGCTGCCCAGGAAGTTCAGGGTGCGCGATTGTACGCAAGCTGCTTGAGCGTTGCAAGTGGTCGTCTATCGTGCCTTGACACCCGCCGACGTGGGTCCTAGCATGCCGCGCAACCCTTCTGGAGCAACTGTCGCTGATGCAACCCCAAGCTTTCTACCGCGCGGTGGCGGACGATTTTAGCGCCGTCGACGGCATCATCAAGAAACAGCTGACTTCCCGAGTGCCGCTGGTATCGAAAATCGGCGACTACATTACCTCGGCCGGCGGTAAACGCCTGCGCCCGTTGCTCGTGCTGCTGTGCGGCAAGGCACTCGGCCGCGAAGGCGATGACCTGCGCCTGCTGGCCGCGACCATCGAGTTCCTGCACACCGCCACCCTGCTGCACGACGACGTCGTCGACATGTCCGGCATGCGCCGTGGCCGCTCGACCGCCAACGCCATGTGGGGCAATGCGCCGAGCGTGCTGGTGGGCGACTTTCTGTATTCGCGCTCCTTCGAAATGATGGTCGAACTGGGCTCCATGCCGGTGATGAAGATCCTTTCGCAAGCCACGCGCATCATCGCTGAAGGCGAAGTGTTGCAACTGTCGAAGGTCCGCGACGCCAGCACCACCGAAGAAACCTACATGGAAGTCATCCGCGGCAAAACCGCGATGCTCTTCGAAGCCTCGACCCACAGTGCCGCGGCCCTGGCCGGCGCCTCGCCAGAACAGAGCGAAGCACTGCGCACCTTCGGCGATCACCTGGGGGTGGCCTTCCAATTGGTCGACGACCTGCTGGATTACCGCGGCGATGCCGAAACCCTGGGCAAGAACGTCGGTGACGATCTGGCCGAAGGCAAACCGACGCTGCCGCTGATCTACACCATGCGCGAAGGCACTCCTGAGCAGGCCGCACTGGTTCGTCAGGCGATCCAGAAAGGTGGCATCGAAGATCTGGAAAGCATTCGCGAAGCTGTTGAAGCTTCCGGCTCGCTGGATTACACCGCGCAACTGGCCCGCGATTATGTGGCCCGTGCGATCAAGTGTCTCGACGCCCTGCCCGCTAGCGAATACCGCGATGCGCTGGTTGAGTTGAGTGAGTTCGCGGTCGCCCGCACGCACTGACATTAACGGCAAGATCAAAAGATCGCAGCCTTCGGCAGCTCCCGTAGGAGCTGCCGAAGGCTGCGATCTTTTGATCTTTTGCTGTCAGCCCCCTCCTGCAACAAAACCCTATATAATGTGCGCTTTTTAGCCATCCTGAATCCAAGGAGCTTTAGTGAGCACGCTGCCACCCTGCCCAAAATGCAATTCCGAATACACCTACGAAGACGGCACCCAGCTGATCTGCCCAGAGTGCGCCCACGAGTGGTCCGCCGGTGGCGAAGCCGAAGTGACTTCCGATGACACCGTGAAAAAGGACTCGGTCGGCAATGTCCTGCAGGACGGCGATACCATCACCGTGATCAAGGACCTCAAGGTCAAAGGCACGTCGCTGGTGGTCAAGGTCGGCACCAAGGTCAAGAACATCCGCCTGTGCGATGGTGACCACGACATCGACTGCAAGATCGATGGCATCGGCCCGATGAAACTCAAATCCGAGTTCGTCAGAAAAGTCTGAATCTGCTGCATTCCATCCCGCGCCCGGCGTGGGATGGTGCTTCGCCCTTCCCCGAATCACCCAGCATTCCCGCGCAATAGCCAAACGCCAGTCGTTTTGACACTCAGCAATTTCCCCACAGAAAAAAACACAAACCGCCAATAGGCCCTTGCTATTTGATGAATAAGAATTATTCTCATTGAAACCCATCAATGGAGATGAGACTCATGACTTATTTGATCGATGCCTGGCTGGACCGCCCACACCCCTACCTCAGAATCCTGCATCGGGAAACCGGGGAAGTCTGTGCGGTACTTGAAGAAGAAGCTTTGAACGAGCTGCAGGATCAGGGTGATCTGGACGTCAACGGTTTAAGTTCCAGCGAGCCGGTGGTGCTCAAGGAACTGGTGCGCAATCTGTTTCTGTTCTGCTATGCCCGGGCATTGCGCCCGACGAATGAGCCGCACAACAAGATCGAAATATGAGACAACACAAAAAACTGTGGGAGCGAGCCTGCTCGCTCCCACATTAGCCCGTCATAACGACAGGCCGGGCATTACAGAACGTCGAGCAGTTCGACGTCGAATACCAGTACGCTGTGCGGCGGAATGCTGCCAACGCCTTGAGCGCCGTAAGCCAGTTCGCTCGGCACGTACAGACGCCATTTGCTGCCGGCGTTCATCAGTTGCAGGGCTTCGGTCCAGCCAGCGATAACGCCGCCTACCGGGAATTCTGCAGGCTGACCACGATCGTAGGAGCTGTCGAACACAGTGCCGTCGATCAGAGTGCCGTGGTAGTGAGTGCGCACTTGATCTTCACGGGTCGGCTTGGCGCCTTCACCTTGGGTCAGTACTTCGAATTGCAGGCCGGAAGCCAGAGTGGTGATGCCTTCGCGCTTGGCGTTTTCAGCCAGGAAAGCCAGGCCTTCGCCAGCAGCGGCTTCAGCCTTGGCTGCAGCTTCGGCTTGCATGATTTCGCGGATCACCTTGAAGCTGGCGGACATCTCTTCCTGACCCACACGGCTTGGCTTGCCGGCGAACGCGTCGGTCAGGCCAGCCAGGATTGCGTCCAGGCTAACGCCCGGAGGCGGGTTGTCACGCAGCTGGTCGCCCAACTGACGGCCAATGCCGTAGCTGACGCGGGTTTCGTCGGTAGACAGATTTACTTCGGACATGACACTGCTCCGTTGTGCGGACGGCCCTGGAACTTGCCGTGCATGCACAGCGCATCCCGGAGCGCCCGGAATCAAAAGGGCGAGCAGACTAGCACAGATGCCGTCACGTTGATGAGCCGTGTCGGCCCTGTCACGCAGAACGGAAAGTGATCGGTACTTTCAGGCTTTCCTCGGTGCTGGCACCGCACATTTCATCCTGAACCGAGGTATGCACGACGTTGAACGACAACTTGGGAAAGGCATGAAGCACTTCACGCGCATGCTCGACCGAGCGCAGATGCAATATCTCGCCATGCGCATCGCGCAATGGATGGCCCGCGCCATGGATCCGTGCCTCCAGCACGTAAAACACGCCTTCCATCGAGATCAGGTTCAGCTCATCGACCTTTCCGGCGACGGCATACGCATTCAGCTCTTGCAGATTCATGAGCGCACCTCACGTGGTGGCGGGCCAGGATCTCTACATGGAATGCCTCGACGGGCCAAAGTACAAGCCACAGACGACACCACCCGTCTGTTTCACACCGTTTCCTGTAGGAGCGAGGCTTGCCCGCGAAGGGCCGTGTCAGTCGACATAAGTGTTGTCTGTTACGCCGTCTTCGCGGGCAAGCCTCGCTCCTACAAAGAATTGTGCAGATCAGTGCTTGGTCAGCTTGTCCAGATAGCCCATGGCAAATGCCGATACCACGAACGTCATGTGAATGACCACGTACCACTTCAAATGCTCGGGATCGACGTTCTTGGCGTCCATGAAGATCCGTAGCAAGTGGATAGACGAAATCGCCACGATGGAAGCCGCGACCTTCATCTTCAACGAAGACGAATCCATGGTACCCAGCCAGTTGAGCTTTTCCTTGCTGTCGTCGATATCCAGCTGAGAAACGAAGTTCTCGTAGCCAGAGATCATCACCATCACCAGCAAGCCGCCCACCAGCGCCATGTCGATCAGCGACAGCAGTACCAGAATCAGATCCGACTCGGCCATCGAGAACACGTTAGGAATGACGTGGAAGACTTCCTGGAAGAATTTCAGTGCCAACGCCAGCAAGCCCAGGGACAAACCAAAATAGATCGGCGCCAGTAACCAGCGGGAGGCGTACATTGCATTTTCGATAAAGCGTTCCATTGAATCTCACACAAGGGGCTGGAAATGGCGGCGAGTATAACAGCCACCTGTTACACCCAGAAACCGCCGGAAAATCCGTAACCTGCGTGTGTGTGACAAAGTTTTTCTGCTAGTGTCCAGATGATTGACAGGTCAGCGACGTCGGACAGGAAGACTGGAAATGGATGTGCGATTGCCGTTAACGAGTGCCGGGCTTTGCTTCGCATTGTTGCTCGGTGGCTGCTCACCCAGCGATGAGAAACGCCAGGTCAGCCTCGAAGAAAAGATCGCACAGTTCGAACAATCCCTGGAGACGATCGAGGACCCCAAACTCAAGGATGCCGTAGCCGAGCTAGGCGGTTCCCTATTGTTACTCGAGCGCGCACAACTCAAACTCGACACCAAACCAGTGGTCACCGAATACGGCGAAGACGCCCTCGCCGTGCTCAAGCACTACCCCACACCCCAGGCCCTGGTCGACACCTACATTAACGGTCTGTTCGTGTTACACAAGGAGTCCAGCTCGGATTACCTGACCGATCTGCAACCGGTATTCCCCTTCAACTTCAACATTCCGAGCGCGTTCCTTTTTCCTCATGGCCTCGAATGGCAATCGGTGACCCTGAGCAACAAGCGCGTCATCGCGTTCCAGCCGGAATGGTCGGAAACCGATCCCGGCATTCAGCTGAGCCCGTCGAGCTCCAACCTGACCAACCCCGATGATTTGACGGTGACCTACCCCTTCATCGAAGGCCTGGAGGTGGACAAGAAGAACCAACCACAACCGGTGAGCCTGCAAGGCAAGGTGGAAGTCATCGCCCCACGCCGACTCTACAGTTTCGACCTGACGAAAAAGGACGTCGGCCAGACTCGCACCAACGACAATCTCAGTGTCACCTTATTGAAACTGGGTAATAACTACGCCGAAATCGAATTCAGTAACAGCGCGCCGCTGGCCCCCGAGATACGTGACATATCACTCACCCCATTGATCGTTCAGGCCAGGGACGCCACCGGGCAATTCCTCTCTCGTTCAGGTGCGATCAACGAAACCGCCGCGCAAATTGCGTTTTATCAAAAACAACTGGCGCAGATGCAACAGCAGAAGGCCTGGAGCGAAGCGTTCGAAAAACAGCTCGATGACGAGCAGCGTGCGTTTGAACAACAACAAACCCGGCATTACACCAAGGTCTACTTCAACGGCCCGATCGACACCATCGAAGTGAGCCTGCTGGACTTCTCGGCGGTCACGGTGACCCACAAGGACCTGAACCTGCCGATACGCCGCTTCGACCCGCACACCACGGAAAAAACCATCCAGCCGCTGACCTTGCCGGTGGTGGTGTATGACGACCAGGCTGCGACTTGGCTCAAGGGCGCAACGTTGAGCGAGGAGCAATTGAAAGAAAGCATCAGCATCAGTCAGTCGGTTGATGACCCAAGTGCCGCCCGCATCGAATTCAATCACCCCAGAAGCTTCAATGACGAACTGCTCGGCACCTCTTTCAATCCCGGCGAAAGCCCGGTGACGTTCTTTACCCAAGACCGCAATGGCCAGCGCGATGGGCCGATAGAGCTGCCGCCGGAGGCGTATGAGGTCGATCCGATCCGCGGCGCCATCACCTATGATCTGAACCTGTTTCCGGAAACACCGGCCTACGCCGTGGGCTCCATGCCGCAGTTCCTGGCGACTGTCGACCAGCAATCGTACGACGCCCGCCAATTGCCCAAAGGCCTGAAGTTCAAAGGGAATGCATTGGTGGTGGATTTGAAACTGTTTCCCGCCCAGGACTGGCGTTTTTTCGCCAAGGACGACAGCGGCAATTATTTGAAAGAGATTCTGTCGGTCAGTCACGACGCGAGCGCGCAAGGCCCGGCGTTATTTGCAGTGTATTACTTCTATGGCCAGCCCACACGTCTGGAAACTTATCAGCGAACCAACCTCACCACCGTGCAATATGGGTTTGAGGTCAAACTCGACAAGGCTGAGCCAGGCAGCCTTGATCAATAGCCTGTTCAGTGCTCGGGCCGAAACTCTGGTCCGCTAAGGTTGCGGTAACGACCACCATTGATCTCTCGCAACTGGGCTTGCAGATGCAGGCACCAGATTTGCGGGTCGTCGGCCAGTTCGTAACCATGCAAGGTCAGACTTTCAACGATGGTGTCGAGGATCGATTCCGCCACGACCGGCCCACGGAACGGGCCTTGGGCCTTGATGGCAGAAGGCTGCTCGCCGGCCATTCCGGCGGCGAAGAGCAAGGTCCACATGCCCGTATCTCCCGCCAGCGGGCGGATAGCACATTCGATACGGGTCACAAGGCCCAGGCATTGACGGGTGAGACAGAGGTTGCGCGACATGGCGGCGACCCTCGGTAGATCCGGTATTCAGCCTCCACGGGAAGGCTGTCTCGATCCAGTGATTACTGTCGATATCCTTGAGCAGATAATAGAAGAAAAGTCTGGCTCGCACGCGAACCAGAATCAGAAGGTGCCGAGTGGTCACTGCGCAAATATTGACGCCAGAATTGTGGCGAAGAGTTGCCTCCAGAATTGAGGCTAGCTGAAAAGATCGCAGCCTGCGGCAGCTCCTACGCCGAATGCGTTTCCCTGTAGGAGCTGCCGAAGGCTGCGATCTTTTGCTTTTCACATCAAGCCGGTTTGATTTCCAGCATCGCTTCCTGCGCCAACTCCTTTTCGGCTTCCTTGAGGTCTTCCTCGCTGATCATTTCCGCAATCACCCGCAAGCGTTCCACTACCCGCGCGTTGATGCTGCCTTCAGGGAATGCGCCATTCTCATCCGGCGCGCCGGCTGGCTCGCCGACCAACAGGCTCAGAGCCTCGTCGGCCTGGCGCACCGCGTAGACATGGAACTGCCCTGCGCGCACCGCCGCCAGCACCTTTTCGTCGAGCATCAGCGTGGCAACGTTGGCCTGAGGAATGATCGCCCCTTGCTCACCGGTCAAACCACGGGCTTCGCAGAGCCGGAAGAAACCTTCGATCTTCTCGTTGACCCCACCCACCGCCTGCACTTCACCGAACTGGTTGATCGAACCGGTAATCGCGAAGCACTGCTTGAGTGGGGTTTTCGACAAGGCCGAGATCAGCGTGCATGCCTCCCCCAGCGACGCGCTGTCACCGTCGACATAACCGTAGGACTGCTCCAGGGCGATACTCGCGGAAATCGCCAGCGGAAATTCCTGGGCATAACGGCTGCCCAGATACCCGGTAAGGATCATCACGCCTTTGGAGTGGATTGGCTGACCAAGGTTGACCTCACGCTCGATGTCGACGATGCCGCTGCCGCCCGGATAAACCGTGGCGGAAATCCGCGCCGGAATCCCGAAGGCCGAATCGCCGACTTCCAGTACCGTCAGCCCGTTGCACTTGCCAACAGCCGCGCCATCGGTGTCGATCAGAATGATCCCGGCCAGCATGTCATCGAGAATCCGCGCCGAAACACGCCCGGTACGGGTGGCCTTGGCCTTGAGCGCACGCTCGATGTGCCCGGCGTCGGTCATGTCGTCACCCGCCAGGTCACGAATGAAATCCGCCTCGCTGACCAGCTGGAACAGATCGCCGATCCGCGCCGACAAACGTCCCTGATGTTCTGCCAGACGCGCGCTGTAAGTCGCCAGACGCGCCACCGCATCGGCGGTCAGCGGCGCCATGCCTTCCTCGGACGTACGGGTTTTGAGCAACTGGGCGAACTGCTCCAGGCTCTCGTCGACCATCGGGATGTCTTCGTCGAAATCCACCAGGACGCGGAACATCTCCTGGAAGTCCGGATCGAGGTCTTGCAACGTGTAGTAGAGCTGCCGGGCACCGATGATGACGACTTTCACCTGCAATGGGATGTGTTGCGGTGTCAGCGTCACGGTGGCCAGCCGGCCCAGCTCACCCAGTGGCGACTCCATTTTCAGCTTGCGCGATTGCAGGGCACGCTTGAGCGCATCCCAGACAAAAGGCTCGCTGAGCATTTTTTCCGCTTCAAGAATCAGGAAACCGCCGTTGGCCCGGTGCAGCGCACCCGGTCGCAGCTGCCGATAGGTGGTGTAGAGCGCGCCCTGATCGGTGCTGTATTCGATGCGGCCAAACAGGTTGTCATAGGTCGGATGCGGCTCGAACACCACGGGCGCGCCACCGCTGAACGGATGACCGACCACCAGGCTCGGGGCGTATTGCTCTTCGAGCAATTTGCGGGCGATGGCGTCGGTCTTGCTGTCGTCCACCAGTTGCTCGACCACCGTCTTGAGCAGGTACACCTGCATCGCTTGCAGGTAACCGCAAACGCCGGCGTTTTCCGCGTACTTTTCCGACAGTGGCGCGAGCAATGGCTGCAAGGCCAGGGTGATGGTTTCTTCGTTGAGCTGACGCAGTTGATTGCTCGACTCGCGCTTCCATTGCGGCAAGCTGGCGAGTTCTTCGTTCAACCGCTCTTCCAGCCCGGCAATGTCGTCATGAAAACGTTCGCGCTCGGCTTCCGGCAACTGGGCGAACTCAGCCTCATCCAGTGCCTTGCCTTCGCTCATCGGGGTGAAGGCGATGTTGCTACTGTCGCGGTAGAGCGCGACCTCTTTCTCCAGCGCCAGACGCTCGATCACATCCAGTGCACGGTCATAACGCTGGTTGAAAGCGCGGTCGATGGCGCTTTTCTTCTGCTGGTAGGACGGGTGCTCGAACACAGCTGGAAAGGTCGCCAGCAGGTTGTCGATCAAACCGTTGATGTCACCGATGAAAGCACCGGCGGTGCCCGACGGCAATTCCAACGCACGAGGCTCGCGCGGCTCATCGAAATTATTGACGTAGACCCAGTCAGCCGGGGTCTGCAGGCGCTTGCCTTCGGCCTTGAGGTAGCGTTTGACGAACGAAAAACGGCCGGTGCCGGGCTCGCCCATGACGAATACGTTATAACCGGGGCGTGGCATGGCCACACCGAACTGCAAGGCTTCAACCGCACGTTCCTGGCCAAGCACACCGCGGAAGGGCTCCAGATCATTGGTGGTAGAGAAGCTGAACTGTTCAGCGGAAAACGGACGGGTCAGCGCTTCAGGCGCTAGACGCAAGCTGGCAGCAACAGGATCAGGCATCGGGCTTCCTTACATCAGGCGGGGCAGATAGCGGCATTCTGGCGCTGCCCGTACCTCACTGGCAAGGCGCGCCTCAAGCCAAAGTTCAGACAAAGCGTCAGCCCCGGGCCGAGCGGGTCAAAATCAGTGTTTTCAAGGAATGTTTCGCAAAAAGTAACGGAACCCGCCGAACATGCCTAAACTCCAAGCTGCGCGGCTGGATGATAACCGGCCCACTGGCACCATTAGGGGGCCAGCACCTTGTCCATTGGTACACAAAGAGAACATAGCTATGAAACGGATTCTTCTCGGTACTCTCTTCACCGCTGTATCCATCAACGCCATGGCTCAGGCGCCAGGCGGTCCGGACTGTGGTTGGGGCAACATGCTGTTTGAAGGTCAGCGTGGCACCCCGGCACACTTCCTGGCATCCACCACCAACGGCACTTCCGGTAACGCAACGTTCGGTATGACCTCCGGTACCAACGGTTGCTCGACCAATGCGTCGCTGACCTATGGCGGCAAATCCTGGATCGCCATGAATGGCATGATGAACGAGCTGTCCGAAGACATGGCTAAAGGTCAGGGCGAAGCGCTGACCACTTACGCCGTGGTACTGGGCGTGGCGCCGGAAGACCGTGCGCACTTCGCCGCTGTGACTCATCAGCACTTCCAGCAAATCTTCAGCAAAGCTGACGTGACCGCTGATGACGTGCATACCAACACCCTGGCCGTGCTGAAAAGCGACCCGCGTCTGGCCAAGTACGCCACTCAAGCTTAAGCTCGATCCACCCCGCTCCTTTTGGGGAGCGGGTTTTGTTTTTTGACCTGTCGTGCTTTGGGTCTTTCCCCTGATCTCTTTTTTTCGAAAAGCTAAGTTGCTTACTATGCTCAAACGCCTTGCCTGGCTGGCGCTCTGTGTCTGCGCCCCGCTGTCCGCCGCGCCACATATCGACAATCAACGTTTGCAGCAACTGGCCAACGACCCCTTCTGGATTTCCCTGGGGCATTACGAAACCGCCAAGCTCGGTGGCTGGCGCAGCTATGTCAGCGACAAGAAATTCTTTCTCGCCCCCGATGGCAACGAACACCCCGACCGTGAACTGGCGGCGACCGTGCAGGCACTGTATGCCCCGGCCAGCGCCGGCGAGCAGCATGCCCAATGCGTCTATCCGGCCCGCACCCGCTGGCTCAAGGCGCAACTGGCGCTCAGCGATATGCCGACACCGGACTGCGCCGAGTTCAAGCAATGGTTCAAGGACGTTTCGCCTCATAGCGCGGTGATGATTTTCCCGGCGGCCTACCTGAACAGCCCGTCGTCAATGTTTGGCCACACCTTGCTGCGCATCGATCAGGCCAATGTGCAGAGTGACAAGACATCGCTACTCAGTTACGCGATCAACTTCGGCGCCTACATCGAAGGTTCGGACAACAGCATTCTGTACGCCTGGAAAGGTCTGATGGGGGGCTATCCCGGGCTGTTCGCGTTGGTGCCGTATCAGGAAAAGCTCTCGGAATACCGTAGCCTCGAGAACCGCGATCTGTGGGAATACCGCCTGAACCTGACGCAGCAGGAAACCGAGCGCATGGTCGAGCACGTCTGGGAACTCAAGCAGATCCAGTTCGACTACTTCTTCTTCGACGAAAACTGTTCCTACCGCCTGCTTGAACTGCTGCAAGTGGCGCGGCCGAACCTGCAGTTGACCGAGCAATTCCCGTTGACCGCTATCCCTACCGACACGGTCAAAGCGGTGAAAGAAGCCGGGCTGGTGCAATCGATCGAGTATCGCCCGTCCCGTGAGCGTGAACTGCTAAGCCGTGCCGAGCCATTAACCGTTGAAGAGCAGGCGTGGGTGCTGAACGTCAGTGCCGACCAGACACAATTGCAGACTCCGGCGTTCAAGGCTCTACCTCGCGACCGCCAGGCGTTGATCATCGATGCGGCTTATCGTCTGGAGCGTTATCGCGCCAACGGTCAGGAGCGTGACCCGCAACGGGCTCAACGCAGTTTCGAATTGCTGCGCGCAATCAATCAAAACCCGCCCCCGGAGCTGAAAATTCCGCAACCTGGCTTGCCCGAGGACGGTCACGAATCCCGCACCTGGCAGGCCGGCATCGGCACTCGAGGCGACAAAGCCTTCGGCGAATATGGCCTGCGCATGGCCTATCACGACCTCAATGACAACATGGAAAGCTTCCCCCTCGGCGCGCAGATCGAAATTCTGCAGATGAAGCTGCGCCAATACGAAGGCAATGACTGGCAGTTGCAGCAACTGGATCTGGCGACCATCCGCTCGCTGACTCCGCGCAATGAGTTGTTGCAACCGCTGTCATGGCAAGTCACCGGCGGCCTGGAGCGCGTACCGGGCAAGCATGATGATGAAACCCTGGTCAGCCATGTCAATGGCGGTGGCGGCGGGACTTGGCAACTGAGTGACGATATGCTCGGTTTTGCCTTGGGCACCGTGCGTGTGGAGCATAATAACGACTTCGCGGGTTTCATCGCCCCGGCGGCGGGCTTCAACAGCGGCCTGCTATGGAAAAACCCCCTGGGCAATTTCAGCCTGGAAGCCAAGGGTGATTACTTCACCAATGGCGAAGTGCGCCGCAGCATGAGCCTGAATCAGCAATGGGAACTGTCGCGCAATCTGGGTGTGCGCCTGAGCGCCCAGCGCGAATTCAGCCACCTGGCTTCGCCCGAAAACGAAGTGATGCTTGAGGTGAAGTGGTATCACTATTGATCTGCCCCCTGTGGGAGCGAGCCTGCTCGCGATGAGACCATCACATTCAACATCCATGCTGCCTGTTCCACCGCCATCGCGAGCAGGCTCGCTCCCACAAGGGATTTGCGCCCACAGATTAATCACAAGCCTTTCACATACACCCGACAAATCCGCTTCTAAACTTCCCTTATAGGCCGTTGAACGGTCCAGGAGTCCGGGATGTGGCGTTGCGTGGCTGTATTGGGGTTGTTGGTAGTGATCACGGGGTGCGAGTCGACCCACGAGGATCTGATCGCCAAGGGTTATCCGCCAGCATTCGCCGATGGCTTCGATGATGGTTGCAGCAGTGGCCGGCAAGCCGCTGGGGCGATCACCGGTGAGTTTCGCAAAAATGTCCCGCGTTACCTCAAGGACAAGCAATACGCCGAAGGCTGGACCGATGGCTTCCGTCAGTGCCAGGCCATGCGTGAAAACGAGGATCGTAACGAGTACAAGGACCGCCATTGGGACGAGCGCGAACGGGCCTGGCAACAAGAGAAAGACAGGGACGCCGCGCGAGCCTATCGCTCGCAATAAGTCGTTTACAGACATTCGTCGAAACTTAATGCCTGCGACCATGGCCCAAACCCTATAACGGGAGAACAGCATGAGTCGCGCCTTCGTCAATGAAGATAACGCCGCCGCGCAAGCCGATCAGCCAGTCGAACGGCAGGTCAGCGCGCAGCCCAATTACGTCACGCCAGCGGGCCTGGCGCAGCTTCAGGCAAAAGTTGCCGAGCTGCAAAGCCTGCTTGATCAGGAAAGCGCCAAAGGCGAACTGGCCGATAAGCAGCGCCAGGCCGACCTCGATCGCGACTGGCGCTATTTCAAGCAGCGCCTGCAAAGCGCCCAGGTGGTCGCACAAGCCTCCTCGACCGACAAAGTGCAGATCGGCAACTGGGTGACCTTTGCCGACGAACACGATCATGAGCAGCGCGTGCAATTGGTCGGAGAAGACCAGGCGGATGCCACCCATGGCTTGATCAATTGGAGCTCGCCGCTGGGTCGGGCGTTGCTCGGGGCGAAAGTGGGCGATGAGGTGTTGTGGAAGCGACCGGCGGGGGATTTGGTGATTGAGGTGTTGGCCATAGAGGCCGGGTGAGTTCGATGACGTCGCGATCTCGCCTGTAGGAGCTGTCGAGTGAAACGAGGCTGCGATCTTTTCAGGCCCGCTCCAATCCCAAGCGGAAGATCAAAAGATCGCAGCCTCGTTTCACTCGACAGCTCCTACAGAAGAACAAAAAACGGAGCCCCGAAGGCTCCGTTTTTTCTATGCGACCAACCTGAAATCAGGCCAGTTTCTTGTGCCGTACACGGTGCGGCTGGGAAGCCGCTTCGCCGAGGCGTTTCTTGCGATCGGCTTCGTACTCGGTGTAGTTGCCTTCGAAGAACACCGCTTGCGAGTCGTCTTCGTACGCCAGGATGTGAGTCGCGACGCGGTCAAGGAACCACCGATCGTGGGAGATCACAATGGCGGCGCCCGGGAAGTCCAGCAAGGCCTCTTCCAGGGAACGCAGGGTTTCAACGTCGAGGTCGTTGGACGGTTCGTCGAGCAGCAGGACGTTGCCGCCCTCTTTCAGGGTCAGGGCCAGGTGCAAGCGACCACGCTCACCACCGGACAGGTCCTTGACGAACTTCTGCTGATCGCCGCCCTTGAAGTTGAAGCGACCAACGTAGGTGCGCGACGGGATCTCGTAGTTGCCGATGCGAATCTGGTCGGAACCGTCGGAGATCTGCTGGAACACAGTCTTGCTGCCATCCAGGTCTTCACGGCTCTGGTCGACGCACGCCAGTTGTACGGTTTCGCCGACTTCGATGGAGCCCGAATCCGGTGTTTCCTTGCCCATCAGCATGCGGAACAGGGTCGATTTACCGGCACCGTTACCGCCGATCACGCCAACGATGGCGCCTTTAGGCATGGAGAACGACAGGTTGTCGATCAGCACGCGATCGCCGTAGCCCTTGCTGACGTTCTTGAACTCGATGACCTTGTCGCCCAGACGCGGACCGGCCGGGATGTAGATCTCATTGGTTTCGCTGCGCTTCTGGAATTCCTGCGATTGCATTTCTTCGAAGCGTTGCAGACGAGCCTTGGATTTGGACTGGCGGGCCTTGGCGCCTTTGCGCACCCACTCCAGCTCTTCCTTCATGGCCTTTTCGTGAGCCGATTGCTGCTTGGATTCGGCCGCCAGACGATCGGACTTGGCTTCGAGCCAACCCGAATAGTTGCCCTCGTACGGGATACCGGCGCCGCGGTCGAGCTCGAGGATCCAGCCGGCGACGTTGTCCAGGAAGTAACGGTCGTGCGTGATCGCAACCACGGTGCCCGGGAAATCGTGCAGGAAGTGCTCCAGCCAGGCGACGGAATCGGCGTCCAGGTGGTTGGTCGGTTCGTCGAGCAGCAGCATGTCCGGTGCGGACAGCAGCAGCCGGCACAGGGCCACACGACGCTTTTCACCACCGGACAGGACTTCGACCTTGGCATCCCACGCTGGCAGACGCAGCGCATCGGCGGCGACTTCCAGTTGGCGATCCAGGTTGTGACCGTCGCTGGCTTGCAGGATGGCTTCGAGTTTGGCCTGTTCTGCCGCCAGTTTGTCGAAGTCGGCATCCGGTTCAGCGTAGGCCGCGTAAACCTCGTCCAGGCGCGCCTGAGCGTCCTTGATCACGCTGACCGCTTCTTCGACCACTTCACGCACGGTTTTGGTCGGGTCCAGAATCGGTTCTTGCGGCAGGTAGCCAATATTCAGGTCCGGCATCGGACGGGCTTCACCGTCGAACTCTTTATCGACGCCCGCCATGATTTTCAGCAGCGTGGACTTACCCGAACCGTTGAGACCGAGTACGCCGATCTTGGCGCCAGGGAAGAACGACAGCGAAATGTTTTTCAGGATTTCCCGCTTCGGCGGAACAACTTTGCCCAGCCGATGCATGGTGAAGACGTATTGAGCCATGGAGAACCTTGGGTCAGTGACTGATGAATGATTGGAGCGCAGGCGATGCCCGGCCAGGCCATGCGCGTCGTTCGCTTGATGGGTATCAAAGCGTGCGCGCTGAAAAAACCTCTAGGAGCTGGAACGCTCCCGCGTAACCGGCAAAGCTACCTCATTGATAGAAGGCAGTCCAGCCGAGAGGGGCTGGCACTTCGCCACAACTCAAGGCATGCTAGCCGCCCTTCGGGCGTCCGGCTTATAGTGCACGTCGCGTCAGTCCAGCCAAACCGCAGGATTACAGTTTGTCTAATGTCTCTCCGCCATCGTCCGTGAGCGCACTCAATCCTGCGACCGGCTCGCCCCTGCGCGGAACCCTGAAGGGCGCGCTGGCAACCCTCGTGCTGTTGCTGCTCGCACTGCTGTTCTGGCAGCTGCTGGATCAGCTTCGTGAAACCCAGAAAAACCAGCGCCAATACACCATCGACTATTCCGCCGATCTGGCTGCGCAAGTCAGCCTCAATATGGCGCTCAATGCCCAGATCGCCCTTAACCTGCTACCGATCATCGAACAACCACAAAGTCCCGACGAACAGCAGGCGTTGCTGCGCAAACTGCAACAATCGCTGCCCGATCTGCGCAGCCTGGCGTTGCTCAGTCCCTCCGGGAAAATTCTCAGCGACAGTGCCGCCGACAGCCAGGACGCCAGTTACCTCGGCGAACTGGTTCAGCGTAGCCGCGCCCAGGCCCACTATTTCAGCAATGCCGACGACGGCTCAGTGGTGCATCTGCTCCTGCATCAAGCCAGCGGCAGCAGCCGCGGTTATTGGGCCCTGCGTCTGACACCGACGTTTTTCTCCTCATTGACCAAGCAGGGCGACGCCGGCATCCGCCCCCTGTGGCTGGTGGAAAACCGCATCAATCATCAGATCATCAGCCGCGAAGACACCCAGCCCTCGGCCAAGCCGGCCGTGCTGACAGCGGACGAACTAGCCAACAGTGTGCTGACAGTCCCTCTGAGCAGCAGCGACTGGCAATTGCGCGGGCTGTTCGACCGCCAACGGGTGCTCGAACAACTGCTGCCGGCGTTCATCGGCAAATGCCTGCTGGGCCTGGCCTTTTCGCTGTTACCGTTCATCGCTCTGCTGAGCATTCGTCGCCGTCAACGCCTGTTGCATGAAGGCCGCCGACGCTATCAGGACATTTTCGAAGGTACCGGCGTTGCGCTGTGTGTGCTCGACCTGTCCGGACTCAAAAATTTTTTCGACAAGGCTCAACTCAACAGCAGCGAGCAGTTGAAGGCCTGGCTCCAGACACCGGAGCAACGCCAGCAACTGCTGCAGGAACTGCGCATCACCGAGGTCAACCAGGTCGCCCTGCAACTGCTCAATGTCAATTCCTGCGATCAAGCCTGGAAACTGCTGATCAACGGCTGCCCATTGGACTGCACGGCCATCGGCAATCAAGTGCTCGAAGCGGTGCTGCACCAGCAAAAACAGCTTGAGCTGGAAATCAAGCTCCAGGATGCCAATGGTCGTGACCAGCATTTGTGGCTGGTGCTGCGTCTGCCGGAAGATCAGGCCGACTATAAGGCGGTGATCCTGAGCATCAGCGACATCACCAGTCGCAAGCTCATCGAGTTGTCGCTGCTGGAACGCGAAGGGTTCTGGTCCGACGTGGTGCGCACCGTGCCGGATCATCTGTATGTGCAGGATGTGGTCAGCCAGCGGATGATCTTCAGCAACCATCACCTGGGGCAAACGCTGGGTTACAACCGCACCGAACTGCACCAGATGGGCGAGTATTTCTGGGAAATCCTGTTGCACCCCGAGGATGCCGACTACTACCACCGTTCACGCCAGTCCCAGCGTCACGCGGGTTACACCCAACTGATGCAATGCCAGCTGCGTTTCCGCCATCGCGATGGCAAATGGCGGCGTTTCGACATTCGCGAACAGGCCCTGGCGCGGGACAAACACGATCAGGTCACGCGCATCATCGGCGTGGCCAAAGACATCACCGAACAGATCGAAGCCAGTGAGTCTCTGCGCGACAGCGAGCAGCGTTACCGGATGCTCGCCGAAAGCATCAGCGACGTGATTTTCTCCACCGACAGCAAGATGTCGCTCAATTACGTCAGCCCCTCGGTACAAGCCGTGCTGGGTTTCGACGCCGACTGGATATTCCAGAACGGCTGGCAATCGACCATCGCCAACCCGCAACAACTGACCGGCATCTACAGCCTGATGGACCGGGTCAGCAAAGCGCTGGATAAACCCGAACAACTGGCGCTGCTGCGCAGTCAGGTGCAGACCCAGCTGTTTCTGTTCGACTGCCTGCGGGCCGACGGACGCAAGATTCCCATCGAGCTGCGTCTGGTGCTGGTCTGGGACGAACACGGTGCCTTTGAAGGTGTGCTAGGGGTCGGCCGCGACATCAGCCAGCAACGTCGGGCTGAAAAAGACCTGCGCATGGCGGCCACGGTATTCGAGCACTCGACCTCGGCGATTCTGATCACTGACCCGGCCGGCTATATCGTCCAGGCCAACGAGGCTTTCAGTCGCGTCAGCGGCTATGCGGTGGCCCAGGTCCTCGACCAGTTGCCGAACATGCTCACCGTCGATGAGCAGCAGGAAGCCCATCTGCGCTATGTGCTCAAGCAATTGCATCAGCACAGCACCTGGGAAGGCGAAGTCTGGCTCAAACGACGCAATGGCGAGCATTACCCGGCCTGGGTCGGGATTACGGCGGTACTCGACGATGAAGGCGACCTGGCCAGCTACGTGTGTTTCTTCAGCGACATCAGCGAGCGCAAAGCCAGCGAGCAACGGATTCACCGGCTCGCCTATTACGACGCCTTGACCCACCTGCCCAACCGCACGCTGTTCCAGGATCGCCTGCACACCGCACTGCAATCGGCTGAGCGGCAGAAGTCCTGGGTGGTGCTGATGTTCCTCGACCTCGACCGTTTCAAGCCGATCAACGACTCCCTGGGCCATGCCGCCGGCGACCGCATGCTCAAGGAAATGGCCACGCGCCTGCTTGGTTGCGTCGACGATGACGACACCGTGGCACGCATGGGTGGCGATGAGTTCACTTTGCTGCTGCAACCGCGGGTCAACCGGGAGATCGCGTTGAACCGGGCGATCCACGTGGCCGAACAGATCCTCGCCAGCCTGGTGAAACCGTTCGTGCTCGAAGGCCGCGAGTTCTTTGTCACCGCCAGTATCGGCATCGCCCTGAGCCCTCAGGACGGCAGCGAACTCAGTCAGTTGATGAAGAACGCCGACACCGCGATGTACCACGCCAAGGAGCGTGGCAAGAACAACTTCCAGTTCTATCAGGCCGACATGAACGCCAGCGCCCTGGAGCGTCTGGAGCTGGAAAGCGACTTGCGCCATGCCCTGGAGCAAAATGAATTCGTGCTGTACTACCAGCCGCAATTCAGCGGCGATGGCAAACGCCTGACCGGTGCCGAAGCCCTGCTGCGCTGGCGTCACCCACGACGTGGCCTGGTACCGCCGGGGGATTTCATTCCCGTGCTCGAAGAGCTCGGGCTGGTGGTGGACGTCGGCGACTGGGTGATCAGCGAAGCCTGCCGTCAGCTCAAGACCTGGCATCAAACCAAAGTCCGGGTGCCGAAGGTTTCGGTGAACATTTCGGCCCGGCAGTTCTCCGACGGTCAGCTCGGCACGCGGATCGCCACCATCCTCAAGGAAACCGGCCTGCCGCCGGCGTGCCTGGAGCTGGAGTTGACTGAAAGTATTCTGATGCGCGAAGTCAGCGAAGCGATGCACATCCTCGCCGGGTTGAAAAACCTTGGCCTGAGCATTGCGGTCGACGACTTCGGCACCGGTTATTCATCGCTCAACTACCTCAAGCAATTCCCGATCGACGTGCTGAAAATCGACCGCACCTTCGTCGATGGCCTGCCCTCGGGTGAACAGGACGCGCAAATTGCCCGGGCGATCATCGCCATGGCCCACAGCCTCAATCTGGCGGTGATCGCCGAAGGCGTGGAAACCCACGAGCAGCTCGACTTCCTGCGTGAGCATGGTTGCGATGAGGTTCAGGGGTATCTGTTTGGCCGGCCGATGCCGGCGAGCCGGTTTGAGGCGCAGTTCAGCAATGATGCGTTGTTCATGTTTGATTGAGATTTTGTAGTGAGGCGGGCGGCCCCTTCGCGGGCAAGCCTCGCTCCTACGGATATCAACGTCTGTAGGAGCGAGGCTTGCCCGCGAAGGCGTCCGCCCAGACACCGCAAATCCGGCGCATGAACACCACTTGTCTGCGACATGATGTCCTTTCATATGCCATCTAAAACCCATTGGGTTAGAATGCCCCCCTTTTCTGCCCCGATCCTTGAGGACCGCCATGTTCAGCCGTGATTTGACTATTGCCAAGTACGACGCCGACCTTTTTGCCGCCATGGAGCAAGAAGCTCAGCGCCAGGAAGAACACATTGAGCTGATCGCTTCGGAAAACTACACCAGCCCTGCGGTGATGGAAGCTCAAGGCTCGGTACTGACCAACAAGTACGCCGAAGGTTATCCGGGCAAGCGCTACTACGGTGGTTGCGAGTTCGTCGACGTGGTTGAGCAACTGGCCATCGACCGTGCCAAAGAACTGTTCGGCGCCGATTACGCCAACGTTCAGCCACACGCCGGCTCCCAAGCCAACAGCGCCGTTTACCTGGCCCTGCTGCAAGCGGGCGACACCATCCTGGGCATGAGCCTGGCCCACGGCGGTCACCTGACCCACGGGGCCAGCGTTTCGTCCTCCGGCAAGCTGTACAACGCTGTTCAGTACGGTATCGATGCCAACGGCCTGATCGACTACGACGAAGTCGAGCGTCTGGCGGTTGAGCACAAGCCGAAAATGATCGTGGCCGGTTTCTCTGCCTACTCGCAGATCCTCGACTTCCCGCGCTTCCGCGAAATCGCTGACAAAGTCGGTGCCTACCTGTTCGTCGACATGGCTCACGTGGCCGGTCTGGTCGCCGCTGGCGTCTACCCGAACCCGGTTCCATTCGCTGACGTCGTCACCACCACCACGCACAAGACCCTGCGCGGTCCACGTGGCGGCCTGATCCTGGCTCGCGCCAACGCCGACATCGAGAAGAAGCTGAACTCCGCGGTATTCCCGGGCGCCCAAGGTGGCCCGCTGGAGCACGTGATCGCTGCCAAGGCGATCTGCTTCAAGGAAGCGCTGCAGCCTGAGTTCAAGGCCTACCAGCAACAAGTGGTGAAAAACGCCCAGGCCATGGCCGGCGTGTTCATCGAGCGCGGTTTCGACGTGGTGTCGGGCGGTACTCAGAACCACCTGTTCCTGCTGTCGCTGATCAAGCAGGAAATCTCCGGTAAAGACGCCGACGCCGCTCTGGGCAAAGCGTTCATCACCGTGAACAAGAACTCGGTACCGAACGATCCACGCTCCCCGTTCGTCACCTCCGGTCTGCGTTTTGGTACACCGGCAGTGACCACTCGCGGCTTCAAGGAAGCAGAGTGCAAAGAGCTGGCCGGCTGGATCTGCGACATCCTGGCAGATCTTTCCAACGAAGCGGTGATTGACGCCGTTCGTGAGAAAGTCAAAGCCATCTGCAAGAAGCTGCCGGTGTACGGCGCTTAATTGCCCCGCTAAACCGCAGCAATGAAAAAACCGGTCAGTGATGGCCGGTTTTTTTTCGTCCGCCATAAAGATCAAAAGATCAAAAGATCGCAGCCTTCGGCAGCTCCTACAGAGGTTGTATACATTCGTGAAATCATGGGTGTACGCGGTTTTTGTAGGAGCTGCCGAAGGCTGCGATCTTTTGATCTTGATTGGCATCTCCTACGCGGCTTTGGCCACTGGTCAGACCGGTCATGCCAATTTGTCGACTTCCACTTGTAATCCTGAAAAAATCCAGCGTAGACTGCGCCTACACTGGACATACCGGTAAGACCACAATAATTAAGTCCTGAATCTGATGCGCATCGCGCACGGCAGCCAGGACACCGACCAGGATTCCTCCCATGCTCAGATGGTGCTCGCGTTCAATCTTCCTTCAAGTGGTTCTCGGACTGGTGCTCGGCATCGTCTGCGGGCTGACCCTTCCTGAATACTCCGCCCAACTCAAACCTCTCGGCGACGGTTTCATCAAACTGATCAAGATGCTTATTGGTCTGATCGTGTTCTGCGTGGTGGTCAGCGGCATCAGCGGTGCCGGCGACTTGAAGAAGGTCGGACGCATCGGCCTCAAATCGGTGATCTATTTCGAAATACTGACCACCATCGCCTTGGTGATCGGCCTGGTGTTCGCCTTCACGACCGGCATCGGCAGCGGCGCGAACATCCATCTGGAGCAGCTCTCGACTGCCGATATGGGCGACATCGCCCAGCGCGGCCAGCATATGCAAACCACCGCTCAATTTCTGATGAACCTGATCCCGACCTCGGTGATAGGCGCCTTCGCCGATAACAACATCCTGCAAGTCCTGTTGTTTTCGGTGCTGTTCGGCAGCGCGCTGAACCTGGTGGGCGAAGCGGCATCGGGTATTTCCCGGTTGATCAACGAACTCAGCCACGTGATCTTCCGCATCATGGGCATGATCGTGCGCCTGGCGCCGATCGGCGTGTTCGGCGCCATCGCTTTCACCACCAGCAAATATGGCCTGGACTCGCTGCAGCATCTGGGCAGCCTGGTCGGTTTGTTTTACCTGACCTGCATGGCCTTCGTGGCCCTGATTCTCGGCCTGGTGATGCGCCTTTCCGGCCTGAAGATGTGGCCGTTGCTCAAGTACCTGCGCGAAGAACTGCTGATTGTCCTGGGCACCGCTTCTTCCGACGCCGTGCTGCCACAAATCATGCGCAAGCTTGAGCATCTGGGCATCGGCAGCTCCACGGTCGGGCTGGTGATTCCGACCGGGTACTCGTTCAACCTGGATGGTTTTTCGATCTACCTGACCCTGGCCATTGTGTTCATCGCCAATGCCACCGGGACGCCGCTGGCCATGACTGACCTGCTGACGATTCTGCTGGTGTCGCTGATCACCTCCAAAGGTGCCCACGGGATTCCCGGTTCAGCACTGGTGATTCTTGCGGCAACCCTGACGGCGATCCCGGCGATTCCGGTGGTCGGCCTGGTGCTGGTATTGGCAGTGGACTGGTTCATGGGCATCGGCCGGGCGCTGACCAACCTGATCGGCAACTGCGTCGCCACGGTGGCTATCGCCCGTTGGGAAAAGGACATCGATATCCAGCGAGCGAACAAAGTGCTTTCCGGTCAGGTGGGTTATACCTTCCAGCCCAGGAAACCGGTGGTCCCGGCGCATCAGCAGGAATTTTAAACTACGTGTGCCTGCCCAAGGTCAGGCACATTTATCACGACTTGGAGCGAACAGTGATTACCTCGTCAACCGTTGTAAATTCGGTGGTAGAAAAACTTCGGGCCGCCCTGGCCCGCGGTCAGTGGCGCTCCGGCGAGATGCTGCCGGGCCAGCGTGAACTGGCCGAGCAACTGGGCATTAGCCGCCCGAGCCTGCGCGAAGCGGTCATCGTGCTGGAAACCCTCGGGCTGGTGCGCTCCATGCCGGGCAAAGGCGTGGTGGTGCTGGAGGCCAATCTCAGCGACAGCCAACGCCACGACAGCGCGGTGGCCGGGGCCAGCCTGGAAGACGTGCTGCAACTGCGCTACACCCTCGAACCCTTCATCGTCGGCCTGGTTGCACAATCCATCAGCAGCAAGGAAGTCGGGCAACTGCGCCTGACCCTGATGGACATGCGCGAAGCCCTGGAAGCCAACGACAGCGAAGCCGGGGTCAGCGCCTACATCGCGTTCCACGAAGAACTGTTCACCCTGACCTCGAACCCGATCTTCCAGAGCGTTGTGCAGCAAACCAGCAACGCCCTCAAGCAAAGCGCCGAGGTGCTACGCAATTCGCCAGAGCATCTGGCTGAACGCCTTGAAGAAAACGAAGCCGTGGTGCGGGCCATTCGCAGCAAAAACAGCGCCCAGGCCAGCGCCGAGATGCGTCGGCACATCCTGCGCGAAGGCCAGCGGATGGGCATCGAATTGAACATTCCGGATGACCACCTCGGCAGTTGACCCCCCTCTTCGAACTGGAGACAGGCCATGAACAGCTTCGCCTCACCGCCGCACAACCGCGAGACACTCACGGCCCTGCCCTTCGCCCGCTCCCGTTACGAGAAGCCCTCGGTGGATGACGTCTACCCGCGAGTCTTCGATGCCATTCTTGAGCAGCGCATCGTCCCGGCCAGCCGCTTCACCGAAGAAAGCCTGGGGCAAATGCTGGGTGTGAGCCGCAGCATCATTCGCCAAGTGCTGGCGAAGTTGTCTCAGCAGCAGGTCATTGTCCTGCGCCCCAATCATCGGCCCCGGGTAGCCGCGCCAGACATCGAGCAAACCCGCCAAACCCTTCATGCCCGGCGCCTGACCGAGATCACGCTGGTGCAACTGGCCTGTCAGCGGCCTCAAGCAGAAGATCTGAAACGCCTGCGTGAGCTGATCGCACAGCAGCGCCGATGCATGGAGCGCGGTGAGCGCGGCCCGGCAATTCGACTGTCTGGAGAATTCCATCTACAACTGGCCGAGATGGCCGGCAATGCACCGCTGGCGCATTTCCTCGGCAGCCTGGTCCCCGTGACATTGCTGGCCATTGCTCGACATGAAGTACCCACGCCCGGTTATAGCGAATGGCATGAAAGCACACTGCTGGTGCAGGCTCTGGAGCGCGCAGACGTCACAGCAGCGGTTCGACTGATGACCCGGCAACTGGATCATCTTGAACAGGCGCTACTGATGCCGCGCCCTGAAACTCGAGCGATAGAACATTAGGTAACTGCGCATCCAGGGCATGCAGCAAGGCTTGCCCGACCCCGGCAATGCCCAGCATCATCCCCAGATCGGGAATGCTGTCTTTACCGATAAAGTCTTCATTGAAAAAGTTGTGCACAGCCTCGGAAAACGCCTGCAACACGCGGGCGACGCCCCGGTCGTTTGCGTCCCGACGGTACAGATCCAGCAAGCACACAAGATTCCCGAAATCACCGTGACAAAGGCTGTAACCGCTTCCCAGGCCATGCCCCCAGAGATTGTTTTCACAGGTTTTGATATCCGCTTCGACTGCCGTCCTTGCGTCGAGGCTCAAGACATTTGCCAGCGCTCTGCTCAGTTGCAACCGGGAGATCAAAATACCCGCGCCGTCATGACACCATTTGTTCATATAGCTTTGTCTGGAGCAATCACGCAGATCGAGCCAGAAGCCCTGGACGGTGAGACGATTTTCGGCCTCCAGCAACTGCGTAATCAACGGCACGAGCGATGAATCCCGAGTGACCTCGTACACCTTGGCCAGCGCATGGAGGATGCCGGACATCCCATGAGAGAACCCCGTCAGCAGCGGCACCCGAGTGTCATCGAGCACAAATTTGCCGTCTTCGTAGCTCAGTCGGGACTTGATCGCTTCGGTAAACGTTTTTATGAGGGGCAGTAACATCGCACGCTTCTCCAACAGGTAGAGATTCGCCAACATTGTCACCGTGCCGCACCAGCCATTGAGGAAGTCGTACTCGTCATCCGGGCGAGGAAAGTCGGCGAGCTTGAGCAGTAACCCGTCAATGGTTTGCTGGTGACTCTGCTGCCCTGTCACACGTTGGTAATTGACCAGCACGTACACATAGGATGCCAATCCGAAATAGGCGCTGACCGTCATGTCACTGTCAAAATGGCCATGGGACTTTGCCATCGAATGCAGGATCTCATCAGCCTTGTCCCTGTAATGTTCCTGGCCGCTGACTCTGAATAGACTCATGTAAAAGATCGCAAGCCCGCCCATGCCGTTGTACAAACTATTGCCCATTGCAGAAATGTATTTGCGCCGCGTTCGCGGATGAGTATTCAAGAACATCCACCCGACATCTCCCTCCTCCCCCTTGATACGTAAGCGCTCGATTGCCCCGGCGATGCTCATGGCACCTTCAAGGTACTGCGGCGAGCTCATCCCCGGCGTTCCGTGATATCGATGTTTACGGTTCAGGGGCAAGGCGTCGTTGGAAACGGGAAACAGACACTCCAGAAGGATGTACTTCTGGAAGGCTTTATCGCTTGGCGAGAGTGATCTCAACTTGCGTCGGCAACTGTCAAAAGGGGTTTCGATCGCCAGTTGCGTCAACTCCACACCTGCAGCACCGACTATCCGGCTTGAACCGATAGACATGGTGAAACAAGGGATGTTGGCCTTCTGCAAATCGTTCAACTCGTACCGTGGAAGATGATGTCCAGTGAGCGTCTCGTTCAACTCTGCCCACAACGTTGCCAGCAGCACCTCACGCTGAATCATGCATTGCATGAAGCGCGGATGAAGGGAGAGTTCGATGAAGTCGGCGTAACGCTGCGTATTTTTTATCAGGACACGGGTTTTCAGCTTGCTGATGCGCACGGTGATCAGGTCCTGTACCGCGTCGATATGGTTCATGACGTGGTCGTAGGCATCTTCAAACCCTTGGAAGAACACGTGCTGGTAATCATCCACAGAACGCGGCTCACCCTTGAAAATCGGCAGGTGTCTGATCACAGGAACCTTGTCGACCTTGACCGTTTTCAAACGATAGAAACCTAGCTCACGAGTCAGCTGCTTCTTTTTCGAGATGAACGTTCTCTGCCGAGTCAGCCCGCCGGTATCATTGTCGGCGTCTGGCGAATAAGCGACAAAACCGCTCGAGAAGACGGACTGACTGTTGCGTTTGAGGGTTTTGAATAATGCACGGGTGTGTGGAAGGTTGATCTTCAGATCAACCATGGCCGCCGTGAACAGACACTCCAGGTCGATCATCACCGGGCTGCTGCCGCAGGCAATGATGTTTTCGTAGTGGAAGTCGATGCCGTTCAAGGCGTGAACGACCGCAATCTGTGCCCCCATCCGCCGGTAGAATAACGACAGGTCGGTCTCTGTCGCGCACGCCAGATTCTCGATTTTTTCGATCCAGCAGCGTCCCTCTCTGGCTACCGTTATCGGTGCATAGATGGCAAAGCCGTCATCGCCGGTCAGCTCATGAAGGCGCTTTAGCAGTGCATTGTAGAACGACGCCTCATGATTGCTCCGCGGCTTGTACACCAGCGATTGACTGCCGACCTGTACAGAGCAGACCGTTTCTCCGTCCGCATGCGGATCGCCCAACCCGAGGTTGATTGCGTCTATCCGTTTGCCAGGCAGGCTGAATGTACGTTGGAGTAGGTCAGCGTCGTCGGCAAAATGAAAAACGACCTTGTACAGGTACGCCACCGTGCTGTTGATCTGCTCGATCAAGAGACGTGTCAGAACCGGGTACGATTTCAGAACCGCGCCTGTTAACCCGGTTTTCAATCGCTGATTGAAGGTCTGAAGGTCCAGATCGGCATTTTCGAATATCCGCGTATTCAGCGCATGGACAAGAGACTTTTCCGATAATCGTTTGACGCCTGCGATGACGTAAGACTTGACACTCGCCAGCAAACTTTCAACATCCGCAAAGTTACACAACTCAATAAATCGCGAATCTTTTTCGAAGCATCTCTTGAAGTAGCAGTAAAAACCATAATAAAACCAGTAAAAACATTCTTGACCAGCATCGCCTACGTGCTCGTCCAGTACCAGCGACTCTATAATATCAATTTCGTGTTTCAAAGACACGAGCACCGGCGACTCTTGGCCACGCTCGACAGACCTGTTACTACTTTCAATTCGCTGAATCAATTGCTGCCGACCCAGACCAAAATAATGTAGAAGAGCGTTATCATTTGCATGCAGTTGCGCAATGGTCTTATGCAACAGGGCAACATCTATCGACACACCTGCGCCCGTTATTTCACGTTCTTGAAACGTCAGTACGTCAGCCAACATTTGATGACACCTATAACGGATATGGCGAGCCATCGACTCGCCATAGGTGACTGCCTGCTTAGCAGTCCAGAACGGTGCAGCCCAAGGTGCCGCACGATACAGTGGTCGCCATGACCTCTGCGCCCGCGATCTGGTTGTCGCCTGCTTTTACGTAGGCTTCAAATTCTGCATCGAACTCACCCGACAGATCCATGATTTGCTCTTTCATTTAACGCTCCATTCTCAACAAGTTAACGCCAGTATTGGCGCCTAAAAACTGTATCACCAAAATGAAACAAGGAAAGATTAGAAATCCAACCAAATGTAACTTTCACCCTCTTCTAACCCCGCCACTAAAAACCAAATCACAAACAACCATCCGATGCTTTAACACACACAGCAAACAACAAACCCAACACAGCAATACTTATCCCGCAGGACACGCAAAAAAAATATTAATTCTGAGTTTTAACAAGAAATCTTTAGTCGTCATTGCGACGACGCAAAAGAGTGCCCAATGCAATGGGCACTTAACTTTTATTCCGCCGCCACCCGCGCAAAACCCTCACGGATTTTCTCTTCCGGCAAATCATCGGCAATGAATACGATCACGCTTTCGCGTGTTTCGTCCTCGGCCCATTCCGTATCCCAGTCGAATCCGTACAGCTTCAAGACACCCTGAAACACCATGCGCCGCGGTTCGCCAAGGATGTTCAAAACACCTTTGTAGCGCAGCAATTGCTTGCCGTGGTCTTCCAGCAGTTCGTTCATGAACTCACTGAGTTTGTCGATATCCAGCGGCTTGTCAGTGCGCAACACCAGGCTGGAAATACGGTCGATGGACGGCACCTTGCTCACCGGGCGCAAACTCACGCCACCGCCGAGATCGGCATTGAGGTTGAAGCCGCGCACGTCGAGCAGTTCGGCCAGATCAATCTTGCCGTGGTCGACCACGCGGATTGGCGCACGACGGTTGATGCGGGTCAGACGCTCGCTGAGGGCAGTGAAGGTCGGTTCGTCCACCAGATCCCGTTTGCTCACCAGCAAACGGTCGGCAAAGCCGATCTGTGCCTGGGCGATGGTCTGGGTCAGGTGCAGGTCGGCGTGGGCCGCGTCCACCAGGGTGATGATGCCGTCGAGGATGTAGCGCTCGCGCAGTTCTTCATCGATGAAGAAGGTTTGCGCCACCGGGGCAGGATCAGCCAGACCGGTGCATTCGATCACCAGACGATCGAAGGCGATTTCGCCGCTGTCCAGGCGTTCGAGCAGCAGGTACAGCGCTTTGGTCAAATCGGTGTGGATGGTGCAGCAGACGCAGCCGTTGGACAGCGTCATCACTTGCACCGGCTCGTCGCCCAACAGCTGGGTGTCGATGCCGGCGTCACTGAATTCGTTTTCGATCACGGCGATTTTCAGGCCGTGCTCGGCTTTGAGCAGGTGGCGCAGCAGCGTGGTTTTGCCAGCGCCGAGGAAGCCGCTGAGAATCGTGACTGGGATGGGAGAGGACAACTGGAATCTCCTGTTTCACAAAATTAGAAATCAACACAAAAACAAATGTGGGAGCTAGCCTGCTAGCGATGGCGGACTGTCAATCAACAGTGATGTTGAATGTTCAGGCGCCATCGCTAGCAGGCTAGCTCCCACAGGGATTGCTATTAACCCGACAACCGGGTCAACAGCACTTCGGCCCACCCTTGCCACCGTAACGGGCTTCCTGACGTTCGCGAAAGAACATCTCGTAGCTCATCAGCGGTTTGTCCGGGTGTTTGGTTTGCATATGCTCGACGTAGTTGTCGTAGTCGGGCATGCCGACCATCAGGCGTGCAGCCTGACCGAGGTATTTACCGAGGCGACTCAGGTCATTGAACATGGTGCAATCCTCGATTACGCATCCGGCTGAGCCTGGAACGGCGATTCTTTATCCGTACGTTCTTTGGTGCCCCAGGCAGCAATGCCGACCTTGAGCGCATAGAACAGGATGCTGAACACCACGAACAGGAACAGTGCGGTCAGCGTTGCGTTGGTGTAAGCGTTATAGATGACATGCTGCATCTGCTCGATGCTCTTGGCCGGGGCCAGAATCTGGCCGTTGGCCAACGCATCGCTGTATTTCTTCGCCAACGACAGGAAGCCGATTGCCGGGTTGGCGTCGAACAGCTTGATGAAGCCTGCGGTGGTGGTGCAGATCAGCAGCCACACCGCGGGCAGCATGGTGACCCAGACGTAGCGTTGGCGTTTCATTTTGATCAGCACCACGGTTGCCAGCATCAGCGCGATACCCGCCAGCATCTGGTTGGAGATGCCGAACAGTGGCCACAAGGTGTTGATCCCGCCCAGTGGGTCGATCACGCCTTGATACAGCAGGTAACCCCACATCGCCACGCAACCGGCGGTTGCGATCAGGTTGGCGGTCCAGGATTCGGTGCGTTTCAACGCTGGCACGAAGGAGCCGAGCAAATCCTGCAGCATGAAACGCCCGGCACGGGTACCGGCGTCCACCGCCGTCAGAATGAACAGCGCTTCGAACAGGATCGCGAAGTGGTACCAGAACGCCATGGTGTTTTCACCCGGCAGCACACTGTGCAGGATCTGCGCGATACCGACCGCCAGGGTCGGCGCGCCACCGGCACGCGCCAGGATCGTGGTTTCACCGATGTCCTTGGCCACCGCTTGCAGCGCTTCCGGGGTAATCGCGAAACCCCAGCCACTGACAGCTTGCGCCACAGCCACCACGTCACCACCGACGACCGCCGCCGGGCTGTTCATGGCGAAGTACACGCCTGGCTCGATCACCGAAGCGGCCACCATGGCCATGATCGCCACGAAGGACTCCATCAGCATGCCGCCGTAACCGATGTAACGGGCGTTAACCTCGTTATCCAGCAACTTCGGCGTGGTGCCGGAGGAGATCAACGCGTGGAAACCGGACACCGCGCCACAGGCAATGGTGATGAACAGGAACGGGAACAACCCACCCTTCCACACCGGCCCGGTGCCGTCGATGAACTGGGTCAATGCCGGCATTTTCAGCTCGGGCATGGTGATCAGGATGCCGATCGCCAACGCGACGATGGTGCCGATTTTGAGGAAGGTCGACAGGTAATCACGCGGCGCCAGAATCAGCCACACCGGCAATACCGCAGCGACAAAACCGTAGCCAATCAGCATCCAGGTGATCTGAACCCCGGTAAAGCTGAACGCCTTGGCCCACACCGGGTCAGCGGCAATCTGCCCGCCCAGCCAGATCGAACCCAGCAGCAACGCCACGCCGATCACCGAGATTTCACCGATGCGGCCCGGGCGGATGTAGCGCATGTAGATGCCCATGAACATCGCGATCGGGATGGTCGCCATCACCGTGAAAATACCCCACGGGCTTTCGGCCAGGGCCTTGACCACGATCAGCGCCAGCACCGCGAGGATGATGATCATGATCAGGAAGCAACCAAACAGCGCGATGGTCCCGGGGATGCGGCCCATTTCTTCACGGACCATGTCGCCCAGGGAGCGACCGTTGCGGCGGGTGGACATGAACAGGACCATGAAGTCCTGAACCGCACCGGCCAGCACCACGCCGGCAATCAGCCACAGCGTACCGGGCAGATAGCCCATCTGCGCCGCCAATACCGGACCGACCAGCGGCCCTGCGCCAGCGATGGCTGCGAAGTGGTGACCGAAAAGGATGTGTTTGTTGGTCGGCACATAGTCCAGACCGTCATTGTTGAGCACGGCGGGTGTCGCCCGACGCGGATCGAGTTGCATCACATTGTTAGCGATGAACAGGCTGTAGTAGCGGTACGCGACCAGATAAATGGCCACCGCGGCGACCACAATCCACAAGGCGTTGATCGCCTCGCCTCGGCGCAATGCCACTACGCCCAGGGCGCACGCTCCCAGGATTGCCAGCAGCAGCCAGGGTAAGTGGCGTAGCAGGCTATTATTATTTTTCATTTTATGATTCCAGCCAGAGTGGACAAGAAAGACAGCCATCCGGAGTTTAGCGCTACTGACGGCAAAGGCCATACCCCGACATTGATCCAGAGCCTGTCTTTGCTGGCAGGCTTTAACCATGCGGGTCTATAGTCAGCGGACATTCAGAGGATTGCGCCATGAGTGACCACCCTGCTGATCGTCGCCGCTTCAAACGTTTTGCATTCGATGTCCGAACCGAGCTGAGCCAGGGGGAATTCATCTGGCCGGTGAAGTTGATCGACCTGTCGCTCAAGGGGCTGCTTATCGAGAAGCCCGAGCCGTGGCTGGGTAATCCAGACTGGCATTTCCTGGTTGATATTCATCTTAATGAAGACGTAGAGATCAAGATGGATGTGATGTTGACCCACGATGACCATGGTCAACTCGGGTTTGTCTGCAAACACATCAGCCTGGAATCGATTGAACGACTGCGGCGGTTGATTGAGTTCAACCTGGGCGATCCGCAAGAGCTTGAGCGTGAGCTGGGCGCCCTGATCGAAATCTGAAGGCCAATCCCATACCCATGTGGGAGCGAGCCTGCTCGCGAATGCGGTCTGACATTCAACATTTAAGTCGACTCACACACCGCTATCGCGAGCAGGCTCGCTCCCACAGGTTTTGTATCGATCTGAACGTTATTCGAACAACGCGTCCAATGCCTGCTCCAGGCGCGTCACAGCAATAATCTGCAATCCCGGCGGCGCCTCTTTCGGCGCGTTGCCCTTGGGCACGATGGCGCGCTTGAAGCCGTGCTTGGCCGCCTCCTTCAAGCGTTCCTGGCCGCTCGGCACCGGGCGCACTTCACCCGACAAGCCGACTTCGCCGAACACCAGCAGATCATGGGGCAGCGGCCGGTTGCGCAAACTGGACATGACCGCCGCCATCAAGGCCAGGTCGGAAGCGGTTTCCAGCACCTTCACCCCGCCGACCACGTTGAGGAACACGTCCTGATCGTGGGTCGGAATGCCGCCATGTCGATGCAAAACCGCCAACAACATCGCCAAGCGATTCTGATCCAGACCAAGCGTTACCCGGCGCGGGTTGGCCATATGGCTGTCGTCCACCAACGCCTGGACTTCCACCAGCATCGGCCGGGTGCCTTCCCACGTTGCCATGACCACACTACCCGGGACTTCTTCCTGGGCCCGGGTCAGAAAAATCGCCGAAGGGTTAGAGACTTCTTTCAAGCCCTTGTCGGTCATGCCGAACACGCCCAATTCATTCACTGCGCCGAAACGGTTTTTCACCGCCCGCAACAAACGCAGGCGCCCATCGGATTCGCCTTCGAAATACAGAACGGTGTCGACCATATGCTCCAGTACTCGGGGACCGGCCAGCGCGCCTTCTTTGGTGACATGGCCCACGAGAAAAATCGCCGTGCCACTTTGTTTGGCGTAACGCACCAGCAATGCAGCACTTTCGCGCACCTGCGAAACGCCCCCCGGCGCCGATTGCAGTTGCTCGGTGAAAATCGTCTGGATCGAGTCGATCACCATCACCTTGGGCTTTTCCTGCCGGGCCGTGGCGATGATGGTTTCGATGCAGGTTTCGGTCATCACCCGCAGCTGATCCTGAGGCAAGCCCAAGCGCCGGGCGCGCATGGCCACTTGTTGCTGGGACTCTTCGCCGGTGACATACAGTGCCGGCATGCTCTTGGCGAGGTTGCACAAGGTTTGCAACAAAATGGTCGACTTGCCGATACCCGGATCACCACCGATCAACACCACCGAGCCATCCACCAGGCCGCCGCCCAGAACGCGATCCAGCTCGCTGGACGCCGTGGAGAAACGCGGAATCTCTTCGACGCTGACTTCGGCCAGGGTTTTGATCTGCGCCTGCTGGCCGGTCCAACCGGTGCGCCCGCTGGGGGCTGCGGCGCCGCCACTCTCGACCATGGTTTCGGTCAGCGTGTTCCAGGCCCCGCATTCGCCGCACTGGCCGGCCCACTTGGGGAAGGTTGAGCCACACTCGGTGCAGCCGTACATGCGCTTGGCCTTGGCCATCTGAACTCCCGGCAAAAACCGCGATGATAGCTCAGCTCGCGCGGATCAGCGCGGCGGCGCCGTACGGATTTCACCGCTGGCCAGACGCGCGGCACTATTGCCCAGCGGATCTTCGGCGTTCATGTCCGCCCCTTTGGCCTTGAGTGCGTCCAGCAACTCAACGCGCTTGAACAACCCGGCGTACATCGCGGCAGTCTGCCCTGCGCCATTGCGTTGATCGGGACTGCAATGGGCGGCCAGCAAAGTCCTGGTAATCTGCACTTCGCCTTTGAAAATCGCGCCCATCAACGCCGTGTTACCGCGTTGATCCTGGGCGCAGGCGTCCGCCCCGGCAGCGAGCAAACGCTCCACTGCAGCGCTTTGGCCATGATAGGCGGCCAGAATCAGTGCGGTGTAACCCTTGCTGTCGCGGGTATCGAGGGAATAGCCGGCCTCGATGAAGGTTTCGAGCATCGGCACATCACCGCGTCGAGCGGCATCAAAATAGTAATCCTGTAGTTGGGCTTTCAGCGCCTGAGGGTTCTTCGAGGCTTGCACATCAGGCCCGGCGAACACACTGAGCGACCAGCACGCCAGAAACACAGACAGATAAAAACGCATGGCGCAACTCCTTGATCAGACGGGACCTCGCATGAGGCCCCGTTTCAGGCAGATGGATCAGTCGACCAGTTTGGCCGCCAGTGCCTTGACCCGAGCCAGATCACCCTTGGCTACTTTGGCCACCCCGGTCCCGTATTCCGGGTCGGCCTTGTACAAGAAGGACAGGATGATGTGCTTGCTCGCGTCATCGGTGCTGGCCAGTGAGCCACCGAAGCTGTCGATCAGGTCCTGACGTTCCTTCTGGTTGAACGAGCGGTACAGATCGCCGGCCTGCTTGAAGTTCTGCTCGCGCTGAATCTTCACCTGTTGCGTGCTGCCCGACAGGGTCGACTGGCTGTAACGCGCGGTTGGCGGCTCTTCACGGGCCAGCAGGCGACTTGGCTGGTAATTTACGCCGGTGCTGCTGGCGCCGATGTTCATTGCGCCATCCTGATTACCGTTGTTCACGGCGACTTTGGGTGCATTGATCGGCAACTGCAGAGCGTTGGCCCCCAGACGATACAGTTGAGTATCGGCATACGAGAACACTCGCCCTTGCAATAAGCGATCTTCCGAAGGTTCGATACCCGGAACTAAATTGGCCGGGGCCATGGCCACTTGTTCAGTTTCCTGGAAAACATTCGCCGGATTACGATTCAACACCATTTGTCCAACTTTTCGTTCCGGCACACCTGGCCAGATCTTGGTCGCATCCAATGGATCGAAATCAAACTTGGACAAGTCTTGTGGATTTAGAACCTGGATGTACAAGTCCCATTTAGGAAAGTTACCCTTGTTAATATTGGCGACCAAGTCGTTAGTCATATGACTGTAGTCTTGACCTTGAACACCTGTCACTTCTTTAGGGTCGAGATTCTTTAACCCCTGCAAACTTTTCCAGTGGAATTTTACATAGTGCACATCGCCTTTGGCGTTCACTAACTTGTAGGCATGTACACCGTTACCGTCCATCTCCCGATAACTGGCCGGCGTACCGGAGTTGGAATACAACTCGGTCAAGGTGCGAGTGGCTTCTGGAACATGGGAGAAAAAGTCGAAACGACGGGAATCGTCGTCAAGGTTGGTGCGCGGGTCTGGCTTGAAGGCGTGAACCATGTCTGGAAACTTGATCGCGTCACGGATGAAGAAGGTCGGAAAATTGTTGCCGACCAGGTCCCAGTTGCCGTCTGCGGTGTAGAACTTGGTGGCGAACCCCCGCGGATCACGCAAGGTTTCCGGCGAATGGTTGCCATGGACCACAGCGGAGAAACGCACAAATACCGGCGTGCTCTGGCCGCCGGCGAACACCTTGGCCTTGGTCAGGTCACTGAGGTCGTCGGTTACGGTGAACGTGCCATGGGCGCCAGTGCCACGGGCATGCACCACGCGTTCGGGAATGCGTTCACGGTCAAAACGCTGGAGTTTCTGGATCAGTTGCACGTCTTGCAGCAGCACCGGCCCGGTCGCGCCGGCGGTTTGCGAGTTCTGGTTGTCGCCGACGGCGGCACCGTTATCGCGGGTCAAGGTCGCAGCATTGACGGAGAAGGACAGCAGGCTGGCGGTCAGAACGCCAAGGGTACGAGGGAAGGGAAAAGCCCCGAGGCCAAGGGGAGTTGTCATGGAAGTTTCCTCTGATTTTATAAGACGCATCCAGGTGCGCCCCACAGAGGCTAGTGACCCAAAGGCCAAAACATAAATAGAAATCCCGCACCGAGCCGATAGCGAAAAGGTTCTGGAATACCCGGTCTAGAGCGGTTAGTCGCGCGCGAATGGTGGCACTTTGTAAACTAATTGCCGGAAGATGTGTCGATAAGAGCAAGCATTGTAAGGCGGTGTTTCGAGCGCCAGCCGTTTTGCTGATTTACACTGCGTTCACCAACCTCATCTGTAACAAGGAAATAACCTATGGGCGTGATAAGTGAGTTCAAGGCCTTCGCGGTCAAAGGTAATGTGGTCGACATGGCCGTGGGTATCATCATCGGCGCCGCCTTCGGCAAAATCGTTTCGTCATTTGTCGGCGACGTGGTGATGCCGCCAATCGGCTTGCTGATCGGTGGGGTGGACTTCAGTGACCTGGCCATTACGCTCAAGGCTGCCAACGGTGATGTCCCGGCGGTGATGCTGGCATACGGTAAGTTCATCCAGAGCCTGATCGACTTCATCATCGTCGCCTTCGCGATCTTCATGGGCGTCAAGGCCATCAACCGCCTGAAACGTGAAGAGGCCGTTGCGCCCACCCTGCCGCCGGTTCCAACCAAGGAAGAAGAGCTGCTGGAAGAGATTCGCGATCTGCTCAAGGCTCAGAACAATCAGCCCTGATGACTGATTGCCCCAAGTAACGGCGCCTTCAGGGCGCCGTTTGTTTACCAGTAGTTTTCCACTGCCACCTGGCCGGGTCGTCGACTGAGGCTCAGGCGCATGTCTCGTTGTTTGAGCAACTTGCGCGTGTCATCGATCATCTGTGGGTTACCGCAGAGCATCACCCGCGAATGCTCGGCTGTCAGCGCTACACCGGCCGTGCGCTCTAGCTCGCCACTTTCCATGAGTGTCGTGATCCGCCCATTCAGGGCCCCCGGATGCTGCTCGCGGGTGACGGTGGCAATGAACTGCAGCTTGTGCGCGTATTCGGCCAGATAATCGCGCTGTGCCAGCCCTGCAATCAACTCCTGATACGCCAGCTCCCGCGCTTCGCGCACGCTGTAGACCAGGATGATTCGTTCGAATTTCTCCCACACCTCGAAGTCCTGCAGGATCGACAGAAACGGCGCCAGCCCCGTGCCTGTGGAGAACAACCAGAGGTCACGGCCATCGACGAAGCGATCCAGCGTCAGATAACCAAAGGCCTGCCGGTCGACGAGCAGCGTATCGCCGACTTCCAGCCGGCTCAGTTCACTGGTGAACTCCCCTCCCGGCACGACAATGGAGAAGAACTCCAGGAACTCGTCATAGGGGGACGAGACCATGGAATAAGCCCGCCAAACCGTACTGCCGTCGGCCTTGGTCACGCCCAGCCGGGCGAATTGCCCTGCGCGAAAGCGAAAGCCAGAATCCCGGGTGGTCCGCAGGGTAAACAGGTTTGGAGTCAACGGCTGGACGTCGAGCAGTGTCTGGCGTGTGAATTTCTCTGCACTGGCAGTCATTGGGTCGCTCCATTCAACAGATAACGCCAGTGTCCCGCAAAGCAGAAGGTATAAACACCGGTGATTTGTAATGGCTTTTGCCTCATCTCACCAAACAGTAGAAATACAAATATGATATGCAGTTGATTCCTGTTGATCCGTTAGTAAGCTAAGAACTGGTTTATGCAGTTGCATATTTTTTTTAAGAGCAAAAAAATCCACCACGAATGTAGGAATTCTCCTACAATCGTGGCGTGCCGGATATCGGATCCAATCAGCACCAACGACAGTAAGTCCGCAATGGAGTTACCCCATGAAAGTGTGGAAGGAATCACAGTTAACGCAGCTTTCTTACGCTCAGAAAATAGAGACCGCGTACGAGATTTCTCTCAATCTCGTTAAAAATCTTGGCTTTAATTTCTGTGCATTTTCAATAACATCCCAAGTAAGGGGGATACGCCGCCATACGATCAATCTGAATAATTACCCCACCGAATGGAACACAAAATATGAACAGGAGCACTTCAGTGAAGTCGACCCGATACTAGCCCACTGCAATCATTCCGAATTACCGATTCTTTGGCAGGAAGAAGTTTTCTACAAAACACCAGCACTGTGGCAAGCACAAAAACAGCAAGGGTTGCGCTATGGCTGGTCCCAATCCGTTCATGATGAGAACGGGCTTTGCAGCATGCTGAGCCTGGCCAGAAGCAACTGTCCGATTACGACGCATGATCTGTATAAAAATCTGGGCTACGCGTTGTACATTAGCCGTCACTTGCATGGGCTTGTGGCGAAAGAACTGCCTGCGCCCTCAAAACCAGGCACAGTGCATTTATCATCCCGGGAAATCGAGGTGCTGAAATACTCAGCCGATGGCAAGACGGCAGACAAGGTCGCGATCATCCTCAACCTGAGTCCAAGCACGGTACAGTTCCATATACGCGGCGCCATCCGAAAATTCGGCGTAAACAACAAAATTGCGGCAGTGATCAGAGCCGCGAGAGTGGGCGTCATCTGAATCTGTTTGAATCCGGTAATCCCCGCGAGTAATCCAAGCAAAAAAACCGTACCATTCGCGATCCATCCTGAGTGATGCCGTGTGAAATTCCACGACGCAGTTCATTCGGATGGTTCGCCCGCTACATGCCTCTGAGCGGCGGGCCACTCGTTGATTATCCTCCGTTGATTACCCAGAGCCCCGTCTCATGCCTCTGCTCGAAACCCCCTTCGCTCAACTCGATCTGATCCGCCAGCCAGAACAGCAGAACGAACCGTTGCAAGCCTTTGATGCCGCAGACGAATACCTGCTCACTCATCTGGCCGGGCAACAACCGGCAGCCGATACCCGCGTGCTGGTGCTCAACGACAGCTTCGGCGCTTTGGCCGCCAGCCTGGCGGGCAAGGTTCGGGTGACCAGCAGCGGCGATTCGTTTCTGGCGTTTCAGGGGCTGGAAAAGAACCTGATACGCAATGGCCAGACGTTTGATGCAGTGCCGAAGGTGCCTGCCAACGAAATATTCGTCGGGCCGTTTGACCGGGTATTGATCCGGGTACCGAAAACCCTGGCCCTGCTGGAAGAGCAACTGATCCGGCTACAAGGGCAACTGGCTCCTGGCGCTCAAGTGATTGCAGCCGCGATGGTGAAGCATTTGCCACGCGCTGCGGGAGATCTGCTGGAGCGCTATATCGGCCCGGTGCAAGCCTCGTTGGCCGTCAAGAAGGCTCGGCTGCTGATCGCCACGCCCCAAGACAAAGCGCCGGCGACCTCCCCCTACCCGACCCGCTATCGACTCGACGACCCTGCGATCGAACTGCTCAATCACGCCAATGTGTTCTGCCGCGAAGGGCTGGATATCGGCACGCGGGCCTTTTTGCCGCACTTGCCGAAGAACCTCGGCGCAGCACGGGTTGCCGATCTGGGGTGTGGCAACGGCGTACTGGCGATTACCAGTGCCCTGCAAAATCCTGAGGCGCACTACACGCTGGTGGACGAATCGTTCATGGCCGTGCAATCGGCCACTGAAAACTGGCGCGCGGCGCTGGGCGATCGCGACGTCATCGTGCGGGCCGGCGATGGGTTGGCTGAGCAGGAACCTCAATCCCTGGACGTGGTGCTGTGCAATCCGCCGTTTCACCAACAGCAAGTGGTCGGCGACTTCCTGGCTTGGCGGATGTTCCAGCAGGCGCGTGAATCGTTGGTGGTGGGCGGCGCGCTGTACATCGTCGGCAATCGTCACCTGGGTTATCACAGCAAGCTGGCGCGGTTGTTCCGCGGCGTCGAGCAAGTCGCGGCCACACCCAAGTTCGTGATTCTCAAAGCTCGCAAATAATCACGAAAAAAAAAACCCTCCATCGCAGGAGGGTTATAAATCCGTGCCGCAAGGCAACGGGATGGGAATTTCAGTGGGTACTCAGGCCCGCGGCATTCATGAACATCCGCATTAGCGTGGCCACGATGAACAGTGCCACGACGCTGCCGGCCCAGATCATCGCCAGCCAGCCGAGCCGCTGCCAAAGCGGCTTTTTCTCGGCGGCTTCGATTTCTTGCAAAGTGGGTTTGCCAGCCATCATCGTTTTCTCCTCTGCAACGGCGCCGGTATCAATCCAGCGCCGTAGTCGCTAGTGGTAACCATCTTCGTGGGTGACCTTGCCGCGGAACACGTAGTAGCTCCAGAAGGTGTACCCCAGGATGAACGGGATGATGAACAGCGTGCCCACCAGCATGAAGCCCTGGCTTTGCGGCGGTGCGGCGGCGTCCCAGATCGAGATCGACGGCGGCACGATGTTCGGCCACAGGCTGATACCCAGACCGCTGTAGCCGAGGAAGATCAGCACCAGGGTCAGCAGGAATGGCGTGTAATGCGCATTGCGGGCCACCGCGCGAATCAGACCGTACATGGTCACCAGCACCAGAATCGGCACCGGCAGGAACCAGAACAGGTTCGGCAGGGTAAACCAGCGTGCGGCGATCTCGGCGTGGGCCAAAGGTGTCCAGATGCTGACGATGCCAATCACCGCCAGCACCACGAAGGCCAATGGCCGCGCCAGATCATGCATCTGCTCCTGCAGCTTGCCTTCGGTCTTCATGATCAGCCACGTGCAACCGAGCAGCGCGTAAGCCACCACCAGCGCCGCACCGCAGAACATCGTGAACGGTGTCAGCCAGTCAAGTGAACCGCCGGCAAACTGACGATTGACCACCGGTAGCCCATCGATGAACGCACCCAATGCCACGCCCTGGAAAAAGGTTGCGGCGATCGAGCCACCGATGAATGCCTTGTCCCAGAGGTGGCGCTTGTCGTCCTTGGCCTTGAAGCGAAACTCGAAGGCCACACCGCGAAAAATCAGCCCGATCAGCATGAAAATCAGCGGTAGGTACAACGCCGAGAGCACCACCGAATAAGCCAGCGGGAAGGCGCCGAACAATGCCGCGCCGCCCAATACCAGCCAGGTTTCGTTGCCGTCCCAGACCGGGGCGACGGTGTTCATCATGACGTCCCGATCGCTCTTGCCCTTGATGAACGGGAAGAGAATTCCGATCCCAAGATCAAAGCCGTCCATGACCACGTACATCATGATGCCGAAGATGATGATCACGGCCCAGATCAGCGGAAGATCAATACCCATGATTCAAATCTCCTTGTTCAAGCTGTGGTTGTGATCAGCGTCACCATTGTCATCGGCTGCGGACAGCGGACGGGCTGGTGTGCGTTTCTGGCCAGGGCCGCCTTCGTTGGTTTCCTTGCCTTCGTCGATCTTCGGCCCTTTGCGCACCAGGCGCATCATGTAGCCAAGACCGGCACCGAACAGCGCGAAATACACCACAACGAACATGATCAAGGTGATGCTCATCTGCACGAAGCTGTGCCCGGAGGACGCATCCGCCGTGCGCATCAGCCCATAAACCACCCACGGCTGACGGCCGATTTCAGTGGTGAACCAACCGGCGAGGATCGCGATCAGGCCTGACGGCCCCATCCACAGCGCCAGGTACAAGAACGGCCGCGAGGTATACAGCTTGTCGCGTTTGCGCAGCCACAGGCTCCACAAACCAGTGAAGATCATCAGCATGCCCAGACCGACCATGATCCGGAACGACCAGAACACGATGGTCGAATTCGGCCGGTCTTCAGGCGGGAATTCCTTGAGCGCAGGGACCTGTTTGTCCAGGGTGTGGGTCAGGATCAGGCTGCCGAGGTACGGAATTTCTACCGCGAATCTGGTTTTCTCGGCTTTCATGTCCGGCCAGCCGAACAGAATCAGCGGCGTCGGTTCGTCGCCGACATTTTCCCAGTGGCCTTCGATCGCAGCGATTTTCGCCGGCTGATGCTTGAGGGTATTGAGGCCGTGGAAGTCACCGATAACCGCCTGAATCGGGGCAACGATCAGCGCCATCCACATCGCCATCGAGAGCATGGTGCGGATTGCAGGGTTGTCCTTGCCGCGCAGCAAGTGCCAGGCCGCCGACGAACCGACGAAGAAGGCAGTAGCAACGAACGCCGCCGTGGCCATGTGCATCAGGCGGTAGGGGAACGACGGGTTGAAGATAATCGCCAGCCAGTCCACCGGAATAACCTGACCGTTGACGATCTCGTAGCCTTGAGGGGTCTGCATCCAGCTGTTGGAGGCCAGAATCCAGAAGGTCGAAATAAGGGTGCCGATGGCCACCATGACGGTAGCGAAGAAGTGCAGCTTGCGCCCGACCTTGTTCCAGCCGAACAGCATGACGCCGAGGAAACCGGCTTCGAGGAAGAAGGCGGTGAGCACTTCATAGGTCAGCAACGGCCCGGTCACCGAACCGGCGAAGTCCGAAAAACGGCTCCAGTTGGTGCCGAACTGATAGGCCATGACCAAACCGGAAACTACGCCCATACCGAAGTTGACGGCAAAGATCTTCGACCAGAAATGGTACAGATCGCGGTAAGTGTCGTTGTGCGTCTTCAGCCACAGGCCTTCGAGCACCGCCAGGTAACTCGCCAGGCCAATGGTGATGGCCGGGAACAGGATGTGAAACGAAATGGTGAATGCGAACTGAATCCGGGCGAGATCAAGTGCCTCCAAACCGAACATAAGTCTTCCTCTGTCAGGTAATACCGGCTGAAGGCTTGCGGCCTACACCCACTGCCCCCACGGATATGGAGTGTGGCGAATTCGAATTCGTTCTTTTTGGACCATCATCACAAACGTAGGGAGTCTGGCCATCTGGCCGCCGGATCAATTCCACGAAGGGTCTTGATCTGGATCAAGCAACGTTGAAAGAGTAGTCGCATTTTTGCCGATGGACGGTGTGGTCTTTTGCCGCGTGACAGGTTGCCTCATGGGTTTGGGCATGAGCTGCAATACATTTTTGGATGGGTGGACTAACTGTGGCGAGGGGGCTTGCCCCCGTTCGGCTGCGCAGCAGTCGTAAATCCGGTTACTGCGGTGTACTTGGCAGAAATGAGTTGCCTAGGTCTGGGGCCGCTTCGCAGCCCAACGGGGCAAGCCCCCTCGCCACAGGGATTTCGTATGCTCCATAGATCGGTGTCTAGCTAACTAAATTTCCCAGCCTTGCAACTTCTGGTTACAGGTTGGTGATAATCTCGCCCTTCCCTTCCCCTCGCCCAGACCTGCCTTCAGATGCCCAGCCAAGCGCCCCTGCTGTTACGTCATCACCGCCCGTTTATCGCGTTCTGGCTGGCTCGGGTATTCACCGCCAGCGGTTTTCAGATGTTGACCGTGGCCATTGGCTGGAATCTGTATCAACTGACGGGCAATGTGCTCGATCTGGGCCTGGTGGGGCTGGTGGAATTTGCCCCTCGCGTGTTGTTCATGCTGCACACCGGGCATGTCGCGGATCGCTATGACCGGCGCAAGGTCGCGGCGATTTGCCAGTCCCTGCAAGCGCTGATCGCCCTGTCGCTGGCCATCGGCAGCGCGACCGACCAGGTCACCCGGGAGATGATCTTCATCCTCGCGTTCCTGCTCGGCGCCGCCCGCTCCTTCGAAATGCCGACGACTCAGGCCTTGCTGCCGAGCATCGTGCCCAGCGCGTTATTCCCCCGCGCCGTTGCCGCCGCGCAATCTGCCCAACAATCAGCGACCATCGTCGCCCCGGCGCTGGGCGGTTTGCTCTATGCCTTCGGCAGCGTCTGGGTGTATGGCCCGACGGTGATTCTTTACCTCATCGCTTGTGCGCTGATGCTCAACCTTCCGGCCCGGCAGACACCGCTGAACAAGGGCAAGGCCACCCTGGATTCGCTGCTGGCGGGCATCCGCTTCATTCGCAGTCGCCCGGACATTCTCGGGGCGATTTCTCTGGATCTGTTTGCCGTCTTGCTGGGTGGCGCAACCGCGCTGCTGCCGGTGTTCGCCAAAGACATTCTGCTGACTGGCCCGTGGGGGCTGGGCCTGCTGCGTTCGGCCCCTGCAGTCGGTGCGTTGCTGATGTCGCTGTTTCTGGCGCGATTTGCCGTGGAGCGAAACGTCGGGCGGGTGATGTTCACGGCCGTGGGTGTATTCGGCGTGGCGACCATCGCTTTCGGCCTGTCGACTTCGTTCTGGCTCTCTCTCGCCGTGCTGGTGGTATTGGGCGCAGCGGACATGATCAGCATGGTGATCCGCGCCTCGTTCGTGCAACTGGAAACCCCCGACGAAATGCGCGGCAGGGTCAGCGCTGTGAATGGCTTGTTCATCGGCGCTTCGAATCAGCTCGGCGAGTTCGAATCCGGCTTGACGGCCCACTGGTTCGGCACGGTGCCGGCAGTGGTCATGGGCGGTATCGGCACACTGATGGTGACCGGAGCCTGGATCAAACTGTTCCCGACCCTGGCCAACCGCGACCGTATGCATGTGCCGGAGGAAGCAGTCAGGGCCTGATGTAGCTCAGGAAAGGAAGGTCCCGTAATTGCTTGCAAAAGACTGGAAATCAGCACAAAGCATAATTTCTCCGACCAAGTGCAATACATAGATAGTGCATCAAGTGTAATGTATCGCCTTACACTTCGAACATGATCAAATCCTTTCAACACAAAGGCCTTCGTGGCTTCTACGAAACTGGGATTCGAGCAGATCATGCGAAACGTCTGGCTCGCATGCTGCAGTTCATGGATCGCGCAGTGGCCCCCGACGACCTCGACCTTCCGGGATGGCGATTACATCCGCTCAAGGGCGATCTGATCGAATATTGGTCACTCAGCATTTCGGGGAACTGGCGGGTTATTTTTCGTTTTATTGGTTCGGATATCGAACTGGTCGACTATCTGGATTACCACTGACAGGAGGCAGGACCATGCCCATGCACAACCCGCCACACCCTGGCGAAACACTCTTGATGGATGTATTGCCCGAGCTTGGTATCAGCGTCACCGAACTGGCCAGGCACCTTGGATTCGCCCGCCCGCATCTTTCGCGAGTGCTGCACGGCCATGCGCCCATCAGTCCGGACCTGGCGGTACGTCTGGAGCGGGCTGGAATCGGTAAGGCCCGGATGTGGTTAGGGGTTCAGATCGACTACGATCTCTGGCAAGCGGAGCAGCGTGAGCAACCCTTCATCGAACCGATTGCTATCCACGCCTGACATTCACTAGACCACCAACTCCCCCGCCACCGTCGCCCGCGTGGCTTTGCCGCAGAGTTGCTCCACCAGCGCCAGCGCAAACTCCAACGCGGCGCCTGAACCCTGAGCGGTGATGCAATTGCCATCGACCACCACCGGTTGATCGATGAAGTTACAACCCGACAGCTGATTGCTGACCGTGGGCAGGCAAGTCATGCGTCGCTGGCGCAAAACGCCAAAGGTTTGCAGCGCCAGCGCCGGAGATTCGGCAATACCGGCGAACAGGCGCCCGGCGGCGGCCTGGTCCTTGATCAATTGTTGCAAGGGTTGGTGGGCCGCCAAATGCTGCGCCCCTACGGCACCGCCAGGCAGAACGATCAAGTCGAAGGGTTGGGCCAGTAAATCCACCAACATCGCATCGGCGGTCAAGCGGGTGCCGCGAGCGCAGGTGAGCATGCGCCGTGCCTCGATGCTGGCCACCACCACTTCAACCTTGGCGCGGCGCAGCACATCGATCAAGGTCACGGTTTGCAGATCGTCGATGCCCTCGGCGAGGGTAATCAGGGCTCTAAAGGTCATGGGCGCGGTCCACAGGATAGTCTTTAAAGCGTAGTCAGCTTTCCTGACCCTTGTTCGAGCCCAGCCGTTACTTGATGTAAAGCTGCGTCGACATCGTGTTGCCGGGGGCGTTGATCGAGGTATTGCTGAACGTGAAGGTGCCGTCCTGCTTGCCCGCCAGGTTGAAGATGTACAGATAGCCGACGGTTTTTTTCCCGGCGGAGCACTCGGTCAGGTTGCCGGTATCAAAAGCACAGACAGGGGTCCGGGTGCCGTTCACCTCGAAACCGTCCAGTGCGACATGGGCTGCACGGCCGTAGCCGACCTCCAGCACATAAACCTTGATGTTTGGCCCTTTGTGGTCGCAACGGGTTTGCGCCTGGCCGTCCGCAATACTTTCAAATCCACAGGATGGCGATTCGACCTTGAGCACCTTCACCTGGCTCAACGGTTGAGCCATGGCCGCAGAGGCTGTTTGCGCTCCGATGAAACAGCTGAGCAGCAATCCAAATGCCGCAATCACACGCTTATTAATGCAATACATATCTACCCCCTCCCTCCCCCAAAAAACAGCGCGCAGTATGGCGCAGTTCCCTTTTGTGCAAAACATCGACGACGATCGCAGCCATAAGCAGCCATAGCCCCACGCTGCTGGTATGATGCGCGGCTTTTTCCGACCCACAGAAAATACCCAGGCGCCTGTAGCGGCCTGTGCTTTGCTGTTGAGGTCGATACATTCACGGCGCCGGGCGCGCCACGGGGAGCAGACATGCTGGAAAGGCTGTTTCAACTCAAGGCACACAACACCAACGTGCGGACCGAGATTCTGGCGGGCGTCACGACCTTTTTGGCCATGGCCTACATTCTGTTCGTCAACCCGAGCATCCTCGGCGAGACCGGCATGGACAAGGGTGCGGTGTTTGTCGCCACCTGTCTGGCTGCGGCCATCGGCTCGGCAACCATGGGCCTGATCGCCAACTACCCGATCGCCCTCGCGCCGGGCATGGGCCTGAATGCCTTCTTCACCTACACCGTGGTCCTGCACATGGGCCACACCTGGCAAGTGGCGTTGGGCGCGGTGTTCATCTCGGCGGTGATGTTTTTCCTGCTGTCGATCTTCCGCATCCGTGAATGGATCATCAACAGCATCCCGCTGGCGCTACGCTCGGCGATTGCCGCCGGTATCGGTCTGTTCCTGGCCCTCATCGCCCTGCACAACGCCGGCATCGTGGTCAGCAACCCGGCGACCATGGTCGGTCTCGGCGACTTGAAGCAACCGGCACCGATTCTCGCGACCCTGGGTTTTGCCCTGATCGTTGCCCTCGAAGCCCTGAAAGTCCGCGGTGCGGTGCTGATCGGTATTCTCGCGGTGACCATCGTTTCGATCGTGATGGGCTTCACCCCGTTCGGCGGCGTGATGTCGATGCCGCCGTCGCTGGCGCCTACTTTCCTGCAACTGGATATCATGGGCGCACTGGACATCGGTCTGGTCAGCGTGATTTTCGCCTTCCTGTTCGTCGACCTGTTCGACAACTCCGGCACCCTGATCGGCGTCGCCAAGCGCGCCGGCCTGATGGGCAAGGACGGCCACATGCCGAAAATGGGCCGCGCCCTGATCGCCGACAGCACCGCGGCCATGGCCGGTTCCTTGCTGGGTACGTCGACCACCACCAGTTACATCGAATCCGCAGCCGGCGTGAGTGCCGGTGGCCGCACCGGCCTGACCGCCATCGTGGTCGCGATCCTGTTCCTGCTGGCGCTGTTCTTCTCGCCATTGGCGGCCAGCGTTCCAGCCTTCGCCACCGCACCTGCCTTGCTGTTCGTCGCCGTACTGATGACATCCGGCCTGGCGGAAATAGACTGGGACGACATCACCGTCGCCGCACCGGTCGTGGTCACCGCCCTGGCCATGCCATTCACTTATTCCATCGCCAACGGCATCGCCTTCGGTTTCATCTCCTGGACTGCCATCAAGTTGTTGTCCGGTCGCGGCCGTGAGTTGAATTCGGCGCTGGTGATTCTGTCGATTCTGTTCGTGATCAAGTTGGGTTGGTTCAACGCATGACTTTTGATTCCCAGGCTTATGCCGTTCAGCTCGAAGAAAAGGTCACGCGTCTGCGTGATCTGCTAGCCCCGTTCGGTGCTCCCGAACCCGCAGTGTTCGATTCGCCGCTGAAAAACTTCCGCCTGCGTGCCGAATTCCGCCTGTGGCGCGAAGCCGGTGATCGCCACTACGCGATGTTTTCCCAGGAAGACAAACGCACGCCGATCCTGATCGAAGAGTTCCCGATCGCCAGCCTTCGCATCAACCAGTTGATGCCGCAACTCAAGGCGGCGTGGCAAGCGAGTGCGGCCCTGAGCCACAAGCTGTTTCAGGTGGAGTTCCTCACCACGCTGGCTGGCGATGCGATGATCACCCTGTGCTATCACCGCCCGCTGGACGAGCACTGGCACGCAGCGGCGTCGAAACTGGCCGCCGAGCTGAACGTCAGCATCATCGGTCGCTCGAAGGGCAAACGCGAAGTGATCGGTCACGATTACGTGGTCGAAAAACTCGAAGTTGGCGGCCGTACCTTCAGCTATCGCCAGCCGGAAGGCGCGTTCACCCAACCCAATGGCACGGTGAACCAGAAGATGCTCAACTGGGCGTATGACGCCCTCGGTGATCGCTCCGACGATTTGCTGGAGCTGTATTGCGGCAACGGCAACTTCACCCTGCCGCTTGCGACCCGTGTGCGCAAAGTGCTGGCCACCGAGATCAGCAAGACCTCGGTCAATGCAGCGCTCAGCAACCTGAGCGAAAACGCAGTGGATAACGTCACGCTGGTGCGTTTGTCTGCCGAAGAACTGACCGAAGCACTGAACGAAGTTCGTCCGTTCCGCCGCCTGCACGGCATCGACCTCAAGAGCTACGAATTCGGTAGCGTGTTCGTCGACCCGCCCCGCGCCGGCATGGACCCGGACACTTGCGAACTGACCCGGCGCTTCGACAACATCCTCTACATTTCCTGCAACCCGGAAACCCTGGCGGCCAACATCGCCCAGCTGCACGATACTCACCGCATTACCCAATGCGCGATGTTCGACCAGTTTCCGTGGACCCATCACATGGAATCCGGGGTGTTGTTGACCCGTCGTTGATCGCAGCCTCCCTATACAAATCAGCCGTCCACTGGACGGCTTTTTTGTGGGCGATCAGGGAGCCGCATCGACCTTGCGCGGGCGACCGCCCTTCTTGCCGTTGGCCCGTGCAGCCTCGGCCTTCGCAGCGCTGCTCTGACGACCATTACGCGATGCGATCACCGAGGCGGCCATATCCATCAGCGGTTTGCTCGTAGAAATCAGACCGGCGATGGACACCTGCAATTCCTTGTCTTCATGACAAAGCGCGGCTCCGGCGAAACCGACTTTCAGCCCGGCGAAATCCTCGGTCTCAAAACCATCGAACTCCGGATAGTTTTTTACTGGCAACAACACACCGCTGCCATCCTCAAAGCCGACGGCGAGACATGGATCAAGAAAGATCACCGTCGTTGCATTCAACCCGGCACGACGGCGTGCCCCACCACGCTCGATCGCTTCGTCCAGAGCGCCTTCGGTCACGGGGTGATCGACCTGCATTTTTGCGCTTATCGTTTTCATAATTCGATCTCCACGCCTTCTGGTGCTCCCATCAGGCTCAGCAGGGTCTTGTTGCTCTCCGGCTCATAGCGAGCCGAACCAATCATATAAGTCGTGCTGCCAATCCACTTCATCACGACCACTTCATTGCCCTGCCAATCCCATAACTGATTGTCGAGGCAGGCCGTCTGCAATTTGTTCCACCAGATGCCACGAGCTCGCCGTAAATGGGCAGGTTGCCTGAGCGCCTGACGCAATCCCTCCAGCACAGCCAAAGGAGGTCGATGCGAATGAGGGACGACATCCCAGAGCTCGACACCGTTGTGCCAGAAGCTGAACCTGAAGCGCGCGCTCCATGTGCCTGCGTCGACGTGAACGTGTGGCGGGCAATGCTCATCACGCAACATGACCACCAGTGAAAACCCTTTGTAGCGGCATACATTCATGCTAACCCATCCGTTAGGTTATAGAGTTCGAAGATTCGCCATTCCTTGAAGAATCCGATAAGTGGCGCTGATCGCTTGGATCAACTGGCCACGTTTGAGCCTAGCGTTCCAGGTCGATCGGGCTCCGCCAATCAAGGCAAAAAAGAGTAAGCAATCCTTTCATCGCCAATACCTGGCCGGTAATCCGGCCCTGTATTTGTGCGTTCTTATTTGATAAATACAGACACAGACACTTCATTTGATTCCCGGTGTAATCAATCATGCAGCGACATTTCGACGATCTTCAATTAGGCAGCATCGAACTGTTTTGCCTGGCCGCCGAAGCTGGCAGCTTTACTGCCGCGGCTCTGGTGGCAGGTGTGACCCCGGCCGCCGTCAGCCGCTCGGTATCGCGCATGGAAGAACGCTTGGGCGTGCGGCTGTTTGCGCGTACCACTCGCAGCGTCAAGCTGACCGACAGTGGCCGGCGTTATTTCGAGGAGTGTCGCGAGGCGCTCGCACAACTGGTCGAGGCCCAGCGCGAGGTGATGGGGCAGCAGCAAGAACCTTCTGGCACATTGCGCATCAGCATTCCCACGACCTATGCCCATCATCGAATCCTGCCCTTGCTGCCTGCGTTTCGGGCGCGCTTTCCCGCCGTGAAAGTCGAGGCACACATCAGCAATCGCAACATCGATTTCGTCGGCGAAGGCTATGACATGGCAATCCGTGTGCGGGCCATTCCCGACTCCGGGCTGATTGCACGGCCGTTGGAGGACGCCGCGCTGGTGATGATTGCCAGCCCTGACTACCTGAAGCGCGCCGGCACCCCGCAGACCCTGGATGACTTGGCTCAGCACGAATGCATCCAGTACGAACTGCCCAGCAGTGGGCGGCGGATTGCCTGGCTGTTCAACGACAACGGTGCGCCGCGGGAGATTCTTGCCGAGGGCAACTACTGCTGTTCCGATGATGTTTTGGGCGGTGTGACGCTGGCAAAAAGCGGCGCGGGGATTTTTCAAACCTATCGCTTCATCGTCGAAAAGGAACTGGCGGACGGTTCGCTGGTGGAAGTGCTCGAGCCCTATGGCGGACGTTCCCGTCCCTTCACTCTGCTGTATCCGCAAAGCCGCCATGTGCCGTTGCGGCTAAGAGCGTTTATCGATTTTCTGGTTGAGCATCTGCCGCGCTGAAAAGATCGCACCTGTAGGAGCTGCCGAAGGCTGCGATCTTTTTGCGCATGTCCGATCACCGCACAAATAATCCAGATCCGACGTCCTCTTCAATTGACCTTATTAACCAGTTAGTACAATTTCTCTCCACAAGCTGAAACCCTCGGCCAATGCCAAAAATAATATGTGGAGAGATCCGATGTCCCCTATCGTTCTGGTGCTCAACGGCCCGAACCTGAACCTGCTGGGCACCCGTGAACCGGCGACTTACGGCCACGAAACCCTGTCGGACATTTCAGCGCTGTGCGGTCGTGCTGCCGAAGAGTTCGGCCTGACAGTGGAGTTTCGCCAGACCAACCATGAAGGCGAATTGCTCGACTGGATTCACGCCGCCCGTGGCCGCTGCGCCGGGATCGTCATCAACCCGGCCGCCTGGACTCACACCTCGGTCGCCATTCGTGACGCCCTGGTCGCCAGCGAACTGCCGGTGATCGAAGTGCATCTGTCCAACGTCCATGCCCGTGAACCCTTTCGGCATCACTCCTTTGTTTCGTCCATCGCCACTGCGGTCATGTGCGGTTTCGGCAGCCACGGCTATCGTTTGGCGCTGGAGCATTTCAGCCATCGTTTGGAAGGTTAAGCGTCATGACACAGAACACCGTGGTATTGGCCGGGCTGATCGGTGCCGGCATTCAAGCTTCCCGCACTCCCGCGCTGCACGAGCATGAAGGTGACGCTCAGGGCTTGCGTTACCTCTATCGGTTGATCGATCTGGATCAACTGAAGCTCGACAGCAGCGCCCTGCCCGACCTGCTGATGGCAGCCGAACGAATGAATTTCACCGGGCTGAACATCACCTTCCCGTGCAAGCAGACGATCATCCCGTTGCTGGACGAATTGTCGCCGGAAGCCCGCGGTATTGGCGCGGTGAACACGGTGGTGCTTAAGGACGGCAAACGCATCGGCCACAACACCGATTGCCTGGGTTTTGCCGAAGGCTTTCGCCGTGGCTTGCAGGGCGTTGCTCTTGAGCGCGTCGTACAAATGGGCGCTGGTGGCGCAGGCGCGGCAGTGGCCCACGCGCTATTGAGCGAAGGCGTACAGCGGCTGAGCATTTTCGATGTGGATCAAAGTCGCGCTCAGTCGCTGGCGAACAACCTCAATCAGCATTTCGGTTTCGGTCGCGCCGTCGCCGGGCATGATTTGCCAGACACGTTGGGTAACGCTGACGGATTGGTGAATACCACGCCGATGGGCATGAAAAAGCTGCCGGGCATGCCCGTGCCGGTAGAGCTGCTTCGGGCGCAGCTGTGGGTTGCGGAGATTGTCTACTTCCCACTGGAAACCGAACTGCTGCGCAACGCTCGCGCGTTGGGTTGCCGGACGCTGGATGGCGGCAACATGGCGGTGTTTCAGGCGGTGAAGGCGTTTGAATTATTCAGCGGGGTGCTGCCGGATGCCCAGCGGATGCTGGCGCATTTTCAGAGCATGAATGGTTGAAGATCAAAAGATCGCAGCCTTCGGCAGCTCCTACAGGGTAATCGGCGTTTAACCGATCCTGTAGGAGCTGCCGCAGGCTGCGATCTTTTAAGGGACCTACAAATCAGGCCTGCAAGTATCGCAAAACCGACTCGCAAATCATCGCCCGATGACGCTGCTTGATGCTTTCGTCCGGCAAGTCGATCTGAAAGATCTCACCGAAGGTATGACGGTTCGACACCCGATAGAAGCAAAACGAGCTGATTAGCAGATGCACATCCAATGGATCGAGGTCGGTGCGGAATACACCTTCTTCGCAACCGCGACGCAAAATCTCGCCCAGTGAATCGAGGATGGTGTTGTTCATTGCCTTGATCGCATCGGAGCGCTTCACATACTCGGCGTTGTGAATGTTCTCGATGCTGACGATACGCACGAAATCGACGTTGCGATCATGGTGATCGAAGGTGAACTCCACCAACCGTCGAATCGCTTCAACCGGCGCCAGTTCGGCCAGGTGCAAACGGTTCTCGGTGCTGCGAATATCCCCGTAGAGTTTCTCCAGCACCTCGACGTAGAGCTGTTCCTTACTGCCGAAGTAGTAATAGATCATGCGTTTGGAAGTGTGGATGCGCTCGGCAATTGCATCGACGCGCGCACCGGAAAGCCCCTGCTGAACGAACTCGACAATGGCCTCTTGAAGAATGTTCTCGCGGGTCTTTTCCGGATTGTTCTTGCGACTCTTGCGAGGCTCGGCAATTGGCTTTTCGGGCGCTACGGAGAGTTCTGTAATTATTGTCATTGCGGGCTCACGGCCATCACTGCACAAGCTGGCGATTATGGGCTGCCGCGCCCAGTGAAGGAAGTCGCGAGGCAGCAGTTATGTACCCGTGTTTACGATTTTCCTACAACTTTGCCTGACGTACGCCACCACTTCGCGATTTAGCCATGGCCGCCAGTCGCACCGCCACGTTGGCCGCGCCGTAACCCGCGTAGCCATTTTTGCGCTGGATGATTTCAAAGAAGAACCGCCCTTCGAACGGCTCGGTGTACACGTGAAACAGCTCGCCACCCTGGGCGTCGCGGTCGTAAAGCACGTTGAAATAGGCCAGTTCGCTAAGGAACTCATCGTCGAAATCGAACCGCGCGGCGAGGTCATCGTAGTAGTTGAGCGGGATATCCAGCAGCGGCACGCCCGCCTCCTTGGCGCGGCTGACTTCGGCAAAGATGTCGTCGCAATCGAAAGCGATGTGATGCACGCCGGAACCGCGATAACTCGACAGCGCGTGTGAGATGGCGGTGTTGCGGTTCTCGGAAATGTTCAGCGGCAGGCGGATCGAACTGCAACGGCTGCGCAATGCGCGGCTCTTCACCAAACCATACGGATCAGGCAGCACCACTTCATCGTCGGCTTCGAAATCCAGCAGGCTTTTATAGAACAGCACCCAACTGTCGAGGCTGTCGGCGGGCAGTGCCATCGCCATGTGGTCGATGTGTTTGAGGCCACCGCTGGCCACGGCCGTCGGTTGCAGGTTGAAGTCGGTGCCGTAGACGTCGGCGTCCTTGTCCACCAGGTAGATCAGGCTGCCATCCGGCGCACGCACCGCCGCCAGTTCCAGCTCATTGGGGCCAACGAGGCCGCGATAGGGCTGGCCTTTGTAAGCCACGGCACGGGCCAGCGCACTGGCGCTGTCCTGGACCCGCACGGCGGTGGCGCACAGCGATGGGCCGTGGGCCTCGAAAAAACTGTGGGCGAAGGAATAAGGCTCGCAATTGAGGATCAGGTTGATATCGCCCTGACGCAACAGGCTGACACTCTTGGAACGGTGCTGCCCGGCCTTGACGAAACCCAGCCGCTCCAGCCAATGGGACAGCTTGGCACCGAGGCTTTCGTCCACTGCGAATTCAAGAAACTCGATGCCGTTGTATTCGCTGGCGCTTGGGGTCTGGAACAGAATATCGCGATTGGCCGGGGGCGTGGCTTCCTGTTCCAGACGTTGGCGGGTTTTCTCTTCCAGATACAGCAACGAACGCAAACCGTCGGCGGCGTTGGCTCGTGGCGGTGCGGCACGGAAGCCGTCGTTGAAGATCTCCAGCGACAGCGGTCCGGTGTAGCCACTCTTGATGATGGGCGCAAGGAAGCCCGGCAGATCGAATTCGCCCTGCCCCGGGAAACAGCGGAAGTGTCGGCTCCACTCCAGCACATCCATGGCTAGGATCGGCGCGTCGGCCATTTGTACGAAGAAAATCTTGTCGCCGGGAATCTCGGTGATGGCGCTCGGATCTCCCTTGAGCGACAGCGTATGAAAACTGTCCAGCAAAACGCCTAGGCTCGGATGGTCAGCCTGGCGAACGATGTTCCACACCTGCTGATACGTGTTCACGTGTCGACCCCACGCCAGCGCTTCGTAGCCGATCCGCAAACCACGAGCGCCGGCCCGTTCGGCGAGCAGGCGCAAGTCATCGACCAGGATCTGCTCATCACCGATGGAGTCGGCCGAGGCGTTGCTGCACACCAGCACCAGGTCGGTGCCCAGTTCCTGCATCAAATCGAACTTGCGCTCGGCCCGTTCCAGATTGCGCGGCAGGCGATCGCGGCGGCAACCTTCGAAATCTCGAAAGGGTTGAAACAGCGTGATGGCGATCCCGAGATCGGCGCACATCTGTCTGATTTCCCGCGGACTGCCGTCGTAGTAGAGAAGGTCGTTCTCGAAAATCTCCACGCCGTCAAAACCGGCGGCAGCGATGGCTTCGAGTTTTTCCGGCAGGGTGCCGCTCAAGGAAACGGTGGCAATGGAACGCTGCATGTAGGGACTCCCGGTGGTAGGGAAATTTCTTGTCAGGGGGGCATGGCACGCCTCGATGTAGGAGCTGCCGAAGGCTGCGATCCTTTGATCTTGATCTTCAAAGCCAGAATCAAAAGATCGCAGCCTTCGGCAGCTCCTACAGGGGTAGCGTTTGTCTTGGGCAAATTATTGACTTGACGAATCCACACAGCAATTCAAAGTGTACTACCCGGTTAGTTTTGCGGGCGATTATCGAACACAATGGCAGTTGGCGAATTGACGATTTTTCGTCCACTGCGCAACATCGACACCACATTGAGTCCGGCCACGACCCCATGGACTCGGTTACCAAAGACCCTGAACACCACATAAAAATTTCAAAAAACGGGTACACGCTCATGCGCTCATTCAACGCCTTGTTTGCTTGCTCCACCGTCCTCACGCCGTGCCTGGCGTCCATCCGAACCTTTCGCCCTCTGGGCCGAATCGTCCCGCTCGCTGAATAACCGTTGTCGTCAGCCCGACGAAAACACCTCAGCCGATCAATCACACCCGCGCCTGGCGCCGTCGATTGATCACGCGCCCTTGAAGTCCCGGCAAGCCTTGCTTGTCAGTCATTGAACGGATGGCACATAAATATGATTCCTTCTCAAAGCTCTCCCGTGGCTCCGGCCATCGGCGTCGCCACTGGCGGCATCGGCGATAAAATCCGCGGCGCCATGGCGGTCGGCAAAACCCGTTGGGGGATGCTGGCGCTGGTGTTTTTCGCCACCACGCTGAACTACATCGACCGTGCCGCCCTGGGTGTCATGCAGCCGATCCTGGCCAAGGAAATGAGCTGGACGGCGATGGACTACGCCAACATCAACTTCTGGTTTCAGGTCGGCTACGCCATCGGTTTTGTGCTGCAGGGCCGGTTGATCGACCGGGTCGGCGTCAAACGCGTGTTCTTCTGCGCGGTGCTGCTCTGGAGCCTGGCCACCGGTGCTCACGGGCTGGCCACTTCGGCGGTGGGCTTCATGGTCTGCCGGTTCATTCTCGGTCTGACCGAAGCGGCGAATTATCCGGCCTGCGTGAAAACCACCCGGTTGTGGTTCCCCGCCGGCGAGCGCGCCGTGGCTACTGGCATCTTCAACGCCGGGACCAACGTCGGTGCGATGTTCACGCCGATGCTGCTGCCGTTGATCCTCCACGCCTGGGGCTGGCAAGCCGCGTTTCTGTGCATGGCGGCACTGGGCGGCATCTGGTTGCTGTTCTGGGGTCTGAAGTACTTCAACCCGGAAGATCATCCGAGCGTCAAGCAATCGGAACTGGACTACATCCAGAAGGAAGTCGAGCCGGAACAATCCCGCGTACCGTTCTCGCGAATCCTGCGCATGCGTGGCACCTGGGCCTTCGCCCTCGCCTACTCGATCACCGCGCCGGTGTTCTGGTTCTACCTGTACTGGCTGCCGCCGTTTCTCAATCAGCAATACAACCTGGGAATCAACGTCACCCAGATGGGTATCCCGCTGATCATCATCTACCTCACGGCTGACTTCGGCAGTGTCGGCGGCGGAATTCTGTCTTCGTTTCTGATCGGTCGCGGGATCAACCCGATCAAGGCGCGATTGATGTCCATGTTCCTGTTCGCCTGCTGCATCATCGGCGTGGTCATGGCCGCCGGCTCAAGCAACCTGTGGCTCGCGGTGTTCGCCATCTCCCTGGCCATCGGTGCGCACCAGGCCTGGACCGCGAACATCTGGAGCCTGGTGATGGACTACACGCCCAAGCACATGATGAGTACGGTGTTCGGCTTCGGCGGGATGTGCGCAGCAATCGGCGGGATGTTCATGACCCAGTTGGTCGGCCACATTCTGACGGTCACCCACAACAACTACACCGTGCTGTTCACCATGATTCCGGCGATGTACTTCATCGCACTGATCTGGATGTACTTCATGGCACCGCGCAAAATTCCTACCGTCACCGCGTAAACTCCCTTCCCCCGGCAGGCCTGATTCCAGGCCTGCCGCCCTCCTCTTGTCGACGCCGTTGTTGCCACGCCGCTGTCAACCCGCTGCAGCAAATCACCACGATCCCGATCACCGTAGTCAGGGTCGGCGTGTGGGAAAACAGCCACCAGCCCAGCAAACCGGCAAAGACAATCTGGCAATAGCCGAACGGCGCCAACAACGCGGGCGCGGCGTGACGGAAGGCCTGGGTCAACAACAGATGCGCCGTCATTCCACACGCCCCCAGCGCCACCATCAAAACCCCATGACCCACGCTTGGGACTTGCCAGAAGAACGGCACCAGCGCACTCATCACCAACGTATTGCAGAGCCCGGCGAAAAAATTGCTGGTGGTCGGGCTATCGATTTCGCTGAGCTTGCGGGTGAGCAATTGATAGAAGCAGAAAAACAGCGCTGAGCAGAACGGCAGCAACACCGCAGGCGTGAACAGTTCGCCGCCGGGATGGACGATGATCAACACCCCGATGAACCCGCAAATCACCGCCAGCCATTGCCCGCGCGTCACTTGTTCACCGAGCAGTGGCACCGACAACGCCGTCACCAATACCGGTGCAAGAAAATTGACCGCCGTGGCTTCGGCCAACGGGATGAACAACAGCGCACCGGTAAACAGCAGGCTGGTTCCCAATAAGCACAACGCCCGCATCAACTGCAGCAATGGCCGCTTGGTGCGCAGGACGCGCAACCCGGATTGCGGGAGAAAAATCCCGGCCATCAACAAGGTGTGAATCACGTAGCGAGCCCAGACCACCATAGCGACCGGATAAAACCCGCAGAGGTATTTCGACAAGGCGTCATGGCTGGAAAACAGAAAGGTGGCGACCACCACCAGCAGGATGCCTTTGAAAGGATGATTGACGCCGCAGAGCGGGGTGCTGATAGACGACGTCAAGGCGAGGTTCTCTTCTGGCGGGATAATTCCAATAATTTAGAACCCGGTTCCAGATTCTTATAGTCGCACCGCCTGAAAGTGTGCGAACAGCGCACGGTTTTTTAATCGACTTCCGGATCGATGGGGGCAAGCGCTATCCGCTAAAGAGTTCCGACGCCTGACTCGCTGCCGACAACTCTTGGGCAAACGCCAACAACGTCGGTGCCAATTCATGCAGTCGCGCTCCCGGCATCCGCGCGCTCGGTCCGGCAATGCTGAGCACGCCGATCACTCGCCCCTGCAAGGGATGACGGATAACGGCAGCAATCGCCGATGTGCCTACCGCCGAACTTTCCTCGACCCAGGCATAGCCCTGCTCCCGCGCCAGGCGCAGCCGCTCCAGCAGTTCGATGTTGGAGCGTGGCGCATTGGGCCCCAGGCCCTCGGGCGTCTCGATGGCCTGGCGCTCAACCAGCGACAACGCTTCGGCATCGCTCATGCTGGCCAGCCACGCATGCCCGGAAGCGGTATAGAACAATGGCGCATCGCGCCCCATGTCCGGGTCGTAACGCAGGCCGGAACGGGCGCCCTGGGATTTGGCGATCCAGGTCTGACGCTCGCCTTCGATCACCCCCAGACGCACCAGCTCGCCGGTCTCCCGGGCCAGCCGATCCAGTACTGGCTGGACAATATCCGCACCACTGCCGGACAAGTAACGAAAGCCCATGGCGACCAGTTTGGTCGATAAGTGATAGCGCAGGTTTTGCGGATTCTGCCGCACATACCCCAAACGAATCAGTTCGGCGAGCAGACGGTGGGTCGCGCTCTTGGGAATATCCAGTTGCTCGGCCAGGGTCTGCATCGGTAAACCTTGAGGTTCACCGGTAAGGCTTTCCAGCACGCTGAAAACACGTTCTATCTGACTGCCTGCCATGGGAGATTCCAAAATGAAATTTGACTGATTCTAAAAGACAACTCGAAGGAAGCAAAATCTGGAACCTGTCCGGCAGCAGTCTTGACCGAACCTGCAGTACCCGTCCGTCCATGAAACCGCTAATGTCGCCACTTAGGAGAACCCCAGTCGCCAAGGGCTGTCAGACGACCGGACTGGCGCCATACCTACTCACCGGCAACACTCATCACCATGCGCCTTCATCAGGTAAAAAAGAGGATCCCCCATGCTTTGGAAAAAAGGCCGACGCAGCGACAACGTGGTCGATGCCCGTGGCGATGATGTCGGTGGTGGGGGCGGTGGAATGCGCTTCGGTGGAGGCAAGGGCCTGAGCCTGACGGCCATCCTGTTGATCGTCGGGATCGGCTGGATCACCGGCCAAGACCCGCTGCAGATCCTCGGCCAACTGACCGGACAAATGAGCGAACAGTCAGCCCCGGCCCCCACCCAAACCCGCAAGGCGCCACCGGCCAATGATGAAGGGGCCGAATTCGTGCGCTCGATCCTCGGCGATACCGAAGACACCTGGCGCCAGATTTTCCAGCAGGCCGATCGGCAATACAAAGACCCGACCCTGGTGCTGTTCAGCAACCGCGTCAACTCGGCCTGCGGCCTGGCGACTTCGGCGACCGGTCCCTTCTATTGCCCGGCTGACCAGAAGGTTTACCTCGATATGAGTTTCTTTCAGGAAATGTCCCAACGCTTTTCCGCCGCCGGCGACTTCGCCCAGGCCTACGTGATCGCTCACGAAGTCGGACACCACGTGCAGACTTTGCTCGGCGTTTCCGCGAAGATTCAGGCCGCTCGCCAACAGGGCCGGCAAATGGAAGGCGACAATGGTTTGCTGGTACGTCAGGAATTGCAGGCCGATTGCTTGGCCGGCGTCTGGGCCCACAATGCGCAAAAACGTCTGAACTGGCTGGAACCCGGTGACATCGAAGAAGCCTTGAACGCCGCCAACGCCATCGGCGACGACCGCTTGCAACAGCAGGGTCAGGGCCGCGTGGTGCCGGACTCCTTCACCCACGGCACTTCGGCCCAGCGAGTGCGCTGGTTCAAGGCCGGGTTCGCACAGGGCCAAGTCGGCCAGTGCGACACCTTCGCGGCGAAGAGTCTGTGATGCGCAAGTGGCTGCTGGCTCTGCTAATCACCTGCGCAAGCACCCAGGCTGCCGAGCAAGGGGTCAAGGCGATCAGTTCCGGGCGCCTGCTGTTGAGCGCCGGGGAAATCGCGGTGAGCATGGGCCCGACACCGGAAAAAATCGAACGCGTAGTGATCATCGTCCATGGTCGATTACGCGATGCTGAAACCTATCGCCAAAGCGCCGAACGCGCTGCCGAACTGGCCGGGCAAAGCGCGAACACCTTGGTGCTCGCCCCTCAGTTTCTCAACGAAACCGACGTCGCGAGCCATCCGGTGCCTGACAGTGTTTTACGCTGGCAAGGCAATGACTGGATGGCCGGCGGTTTATCCACCGCGCCGTTTACGCTGAGCTCCTATGCGGCGCTCGACGAAATCATCGCGCGACTGGGTGATCGGCGACAGTTTCCGGACGTGAAGCAAATCGTCATTGCCGGCCACTCCGGCGGCGCTCAGGTGGTTCAACGTTATGCCTTGCTCAGCCACCCTCAGCCGGCCCTCGACGCGGAGGGCGTGAAGGTACGCTATGTGATCGCCAATGCTTCGTCGTACGCTTACTTCAATGAGCAACGGCCAGTGGCGTTCAGTCACGCGAAATGTCCGAATTTCAATCGCTGGAAATACGGGCTGGCGGATCTGCCCGCCTATGCCGATGGGCAAACACCTGCGCAACTCGAAGAAAACTACGTCAAACGTGACATCGTTTATTTACTCGGGCAGCAGGACATCGACCCGAATCATCCGGCGCTGGATAAAAGTTGCGAGGCCAAAGCCCAGGGTGCTTCTCGATTGATTCGTGGACGCCACTATTTCAATTATCTGAAACGGCGCCATTCTCAAGGATTGAGCCAGCAGCTCATTGAAGTGCCTGGGGTTGGGCACAATGGGGATGGGATGTTTACATCGTCTGAGGGGCAGAAGGTGTTGTTCGGGCAGTGAGTTTTGCGGTGTCTGATCTGACGCCATCGCGAGCAGGCTCGCTCCCACAGTGGATCTGCGTCGGATGCAAATCAAAATGTGGGAGCGAGCCTGCTCGCGATGGGGCCTTCAAGCCAACAACATTTCTCGTAACACCACGCAATCGGCAGCATGCCAATCCGTCAATTCCGGCCACGGATTATCCGGCAGATTCACCAGCACCGTCCGCGTCCCCGCCGCCCGGCCGCAATCCAGATCGAAGCGGTAATCACCAACCATCACCATCTCGCTCGCCGGCACTTTCCAGGCTTCGGCCAGTTTCAGTAAACCGCCAGGATGCGGCTTGGGCGGTGCTTCATCGCGGCCCAGTACATCCTCTTCCGCAAAGCAGTCGGCCAGGCCGATAGCCTCTAGCGTGACATGCGCCAGCTCACGAGCATTGCGCGTGAGAATGCCCAGGCGATAACCGCGCCCGGCCAACTCACGCACCAGTTCCACCGCGCCCGGCGCCGGCTTCGAACCCAGCGCCAGATCCCGCTCGTGCTCCAGCAGCCACGCGTGTTTGGCCGCGGCTTCATCGGCCGGCAGCGCAGCGAGGTGGGTCAGGATGTCGTGTTCGGCGGGAATCGCCAACGCCACGCGAATCGCCGCGAAGTCATGCACCGCCACCGTCAGGGTGCCGTCCATGTCGAACACCCAGTGCCGCACCTCAGCCAGGCTCATGCCCAATCCTTGCGATGGCGAATCAGGCCTTCCTGAGTGACCGAAGCCACCAGTTGCCCGGCACGGTTGAACACGCTGCCGCGGGAGAATCCGCGGGAATTGCCGGCCCATGGGCTGTCCATGGCGTACAGCAACCAGTCATCGGCGCGCAGGTCGGCGTGGAACCACAAGGCGTGATCGAGGCTGGCGACCTGCATGTCTTTCTGCCAGACCGATTTGCCGTGGGGCAGCATCGAGGTGGTCAGCAGACCGAAGTCCGACGCGTAGGCCAGCAGGTATTTGTGCAGCGCCGGGGTGTCAGCCAAGGCACCGTCGGCACGGAACCAGACGTATTTGACTGGGTCGGCGGGCTGCGGATTGTAGGGGTCTTTTTCGGTCACCGGTCGGACTTCGATCGGTTTCGGGCACAGCAGTTTTTCGCGCATGTGCTCAGGAATCAGGTGCGCGCGCTGCTGGGTGAGCTCCAGCTCCGACGGCAAGTTTTCCGGGCCGACTACTTGCGGCATCTCAGTCTGGTGCTGGAAGCCTTCTTCGTCGTACTGGAACGAGGCGCTGCAAGTGAAAATCGGATGGCCCTTCTGGATCGCCGTCACCCGGCGCGTGCTGAAACTGCCGCCATCGCGCACCCGATCGACCTGATACACCACCGGCAATTTGGCATCGCCCGGGCGCAGGAAATAACCGTGCATCGAATGCACATGGCGCGCCGGCTCGACGGTCTGACTGGCCGCCGACAGGGACTGGCCGAGTACCTGGCCGCCGAACAACTGACGAAAACCCAGGTCCTGGCTGCGGCCACGGAACAGGTTTTCTTCAATCGGTTCCAGGGTCAGCAGGTCTACCAGATCTTCCAACACTTGGCTCATTCAGACTCTCCTCACACAACGCAATGCCGCGCAGTCTTGGCTGCGGCGGTCGATTCAGTTTATGGCCGGTTCAACATGAGGGCCATTGTAAACGTCCGCGCCTGCTTATCCATGCAAGGTTTGCAGCCATTGCTCACGGGTGATGCGGTACAGCACGTGCGGACGCAGGGGATGATCGGCTGCAAGCCGCGGGTGCTCGAAGTCATCGCCGGGGGCATGGTGCATGCCGATCGCTTGCATGACTTTCTCGGATGGCAGATTGGTCTTGGTGGTGAATGCCACGACCTCTTGTAGCGCCAACCGATCAAACCCGCAGCGCAGAGCGGTCCACGCCGCCTCACCGGCATAGCCCAGGCCCCAGTGCTCGCGCGCCAGGCGCCAGCCGATTTCGATGGCCGGCGTAAATGGCGCATCGAAGCCGACCACACCCAGCCCGGTAAACCCGATGAACGCCCCGGTGTCCTTGCGCTCCAGTGCCCAGAGACCGAAACCATGCTCGGCAAAATGCCCGCGAATCCGCCCGACCAACGAGGCACTTTCCAGTCGACTCAAGGGTGCCGGAAAATAACGCATCACTTGTGGATCGGCGCACATCGCCGCAAACGCCGGCAAATCCTCGTCACGCCACTGCCGTAACAACAGTCGTGCGCTTTCGAGTTCCAGTATCGGCTCCATCGTGCCTCCTCCCCCGTTTCCATGCCGCAAGTCTACATCGCTGGTAGGATCGTTCACTCATTCCTACCTGCCTTCCTGTATAAATCTGCCATGCCCCTGCCACTGATCTACCACGAAGACTACAGCCCCGAGTTCCCGGCGGATCACCGCTTCCCCATGGACAAGTTTCGCCTGCTGCGCGATCACCTGGTGGACAGTGGGTTGACCCGCGACACCGATTTGCTGCGCCCGGACCTCTGCCCGCCAGAGATTCTCGCCCTCGCCCATGACCCTGCGTATATCGAACGCTACATGGGCGGTGAATTGTCCCGCGAAGATCAACGACGCCTCGGCTTGCCCTGGAGCGAAGCGCTGGCCCGGCGCACGGTGCGAGCGGTCGGCGGTTCGCTGCTGGCGGCCGAACAGGCACTGGAACATGGTTTGGCTTGTCACTTGGCCGGCGGCACCCACCACGCGCATTACGATCATCCCGCCGGGTTCTGCATCTTCAATGACCTGGCGGTGATCAGCCATTACCTGCTGGAAAGTGGCCGAGTGAATCGGGTGCTGATCTTCGACTGCGATGTGCATCAGGGTGACGGGACTGCACGAATCCTGCACAACACCCCTGAGGCGATAACCGTTTCCCTGCACTGCGAAAAGAATTTTCCTGCACGCAAAGCCGAAAGTGATTGGGACATTCCGTTGCCGATGGGCATGGGCGATGCCGATTACCTGAAGGTAGTGGACGACGCGCTCAACTATTTGCTGCCGCTCTACCAACCGGACCTGGTGCTGTACGACGCCGGCGTCGATGTGCATAAGGACGACGCCTTGGGTTATCTGAAGCTGACAGACGAAGGCGTCGCCGCTCGCGATGAAAGCGTGATGCGCCATTGCCTGGGCCGGGATATTCCGGTGGTCGGCGTGATCGGCGGCGGTTACAGCAAAGACCGCAAGGCCCTGGCGCGCCGTCATGGCATCCTCCATCACAGCGCCCAACGGGTGTGGCAGTCATCAGGTTGTCATTGATGTGTGAGTCTTTACCCACAATGCCTGTGGAACCGCCTGTGGATAACCTGAGTGAAAGGGCCTGCAGCCCATGCAGGGTATAGGCTACAGAGCGGTGGTTGTTTTTTAACCAGCATTCGAATCCACCCACAATCTCTGTGGGAGCGAGCCTGCTCGCGATGAGGCCCTCACAGTCGATATCGATGTCGACTGATCCATCGCTATCGCGAGCAGGCTCGCTCCCACAAGGGACAGGGCTGGTAGAATGCCCGCCCTATCCCGCCATACCGCAGCGCATTCCATGACCCAGCCCTCCACTTCCCTCCCCCCTCACGTCGCCATCATCGGCGGCGGCCCCGCCGGTTTGATGGCGGCTGAAGTGCTGAGCCAGGCCGGGATCAAGGTCGATCTGTACGACGGCATGCCTTCAGTGGGGCGAAAATTCCTCCTCGCCGGCGTCGGCGGCATGAACATCACCCATTCCGAGGCCTACCCGGCGTTTCTCTCACGCTATGCCGAACGGGCACCGCAGATTGCGCCGCTGTTACGGTCCTTTGGCGCCGACGCCTTGTGCCAATGGATTCATGACCTGGGCATCGAAACCTTTGTCGGCAGCTCCGGCCGGGTGTTTCCTACCGACATGAAAGCCGCGCCCCTGTTGCGTGCCTGGCTCAAACGCCTGCGCGATGCCGGCGTAGTTATCCACACCCGCCATCGCTGGCTTGGTTGGGATCACAACGGTGACTTGCGCATCGACAGCCCCGAAGGCGAAAAAACTGTTCAAGCCGACGCGACCCTGTTGGCCCTCGGTGGCGGTAGTTGGTCGCGTCTCGGTTCGGACGGTGCCTGGATGTTGGCGCTGGAACAGCGCGGTGTAGGACTGGCGCCGTTGCAACCGAGCAATTGCGGCTTCGAGGTGCAGGCCTGGAGCGAATTGATGGTCAGCAAATTCGCAGGCAGCCCGCTGAAAAACATCGCCATTGGCCTCAATGACGACGTGCCGCGACTCGGAGAATGTGTGATCACGGCCACAGGAATTGAAGGCAGTTTGATCTACGCCCTGTCGGCGCCAATCCGCGAAGCGATCAATCAAAACCGCTCGGCAACCATTCATCTCGATCTGTTACCGGGCAAGCCTGTGGATAAAATCCAGGCGGCGCTAAGCAAACCTCGCGGCTCACGCTCTATGGCCAAACACCTGCACAGTCAACTTGGGCTTGATGGCGTGAAAGCGGCGTTGTTGCGGGAACTGACACCCGCCGATTACTTTACCGATCCGGCATTGCTGGCCAAAGCGATCAAGGCATTGCCGCTGACGCTGGTGAAAACCCGGCCATTGGACGAGGCCATCAGCAGCGCAGGGGGCGTGATGTTCGAATCGATGGATGAACGCTTGATGCTCAAGCAACTGCCCGGCGTGTTCTGCGCGGGAGAAATGCTCGATTGGGAAGCGCCGACCGGCGGCTATCTGCTGACCGCGTGTTTCGCCAGCGGGCGAGCGGCGGGGTTGGGGATGGTGGAGTGGTTGCAGCGCAAGGATTGAAGACCGTGTCGCGTCCATCGCGAGCAGGCTCGCTCCCACATTGACCGTATTCCTATGAAAGAACTCGGTCACCTGTGGGAGCGAGCCTGCTCGCGATGGCGGCCTAACAGGCGCCGCCGCTGATCAAGGCTTACGCTTACGCGGCCCGGTATTAAACACCGGCACTTTACGCACAGGCTTGATCGAAGGCTCCGGCGCCGAAGCGTCACCGCTCTCGACCCACTTACCCAAATTGCGCTTGCCGCCACTGGAGGTTTTTGGCTTCTTCGGTTTTTTCGGCTTCTTGACCACCTGACCGCTGGCATCGGTATCCGGCACGCGGTGCTCAGGCTCGAAATCCTGCTCCATCTGACGAGTCAACGTCTGACGGGTCAACGTCTCGATGGCCGACAGCAAATTCACCTCATCGGCACACACCAGCGAAATAGCCTGCCCGGTTGCGCCCGCACGGCCGGTGCGACCGATGCGGTGGATGTAGTCCTCGGCCACGATCGGCAGGTCGAAATTGACCACCAATGGCAAATCTTCGATATCCAGGCCACGGGCGGCAACGTCGGTGGCTACAAGGATCTGCACTTCACTGGCCTTGAAACGATCCAGTGCCCGCTGACGGGTCGCCTGAGGTTTGTCGCCGTGGATGCCGTCGGCATTGATGCCCAGGCCCTGGAGCTTTTCCACCAACGCGTCTACGCCGTTACGGGTCTTGGCGAACACCAGCACCTGCTTCCACTTGCCCTTGCGCATCAAGTGAATGAACAGCTCCGGCTTACGCTTCTTGTCCACCGTCACCACCCATTGCTTGACGGTGTTGGCGGCGACGTTGCGCGGGCTGACTTCTATGCTCAGCGGGTCGTTGAGCATTTGCCCGGCCAGCGTGCGGATGGCGTCGGAGAAGGTCGCGGAGAACAACAGCGTCTGACGTTTCTTCGGCAGGGCTTTATAGATATTCCCCAGCTCTTCGGAAAAGCCCAGATCGAGCATGCGATCGGCTTCGTCCAGCACCAGGGTTTGCAACTGGTTGAACTTGAGCGCGTTCTGGCGGAACAGGTCGAGCAAGCGGCCCGGAGTCGCCACCAACAGGTCGACACCCTTGCGCAGCTTCATCATTTGCGGGTTGATGCTGACGCCGCCGTACACCGCGTACGTGCTCAACGGCAGGTTCTCGGCGTACTGGCGCACGGCTTCGTGAACCTGTTCGGCCAGCTCGCGGGTTGGCACCAGGATCAGTGCGCGCACCGAGTTGGCACTGACTTTCGGCCCTTCCATGGCCAGCAATTGCAGCAGCGGCAAGGCGAAACCGGCGGTCTTGCCAGTGCCGGTCTGGGCGGCTGCCATCAGGTCACGACCGGCCAGCACCGCCGGAATCGCTTGTGTCTGCACCGGCGTAGGGGTCTGGTAGCCGAGCGTCTCGAGAGCGCGCAGCAAGGGTTCGATCAGGCCAAGGGTGGCGAAAGTCATGGGAGTACCGTAGGAAAATTCAGCGCGGGTTTTTCAAAACAAGTGTGCAAAACAAGATGCAATGGCGCGCAGTTTACCCTAATTCGCACGGGATTCTGTCGGCACCACTACGCTAGGCCGATCCGCACCTCGGCGCCACTGCGGCAACCCGATCAACACCACGGCGCTGATGATCACTGTCATGGCCAGCGCTTCTTCAATACCAATGGTCTCGCCAACAAATACGATGCCCAGCAACACCGCCACCGCCGGGTTGACGTAGGCATAACTGGTGGCCGCCGCCGGACGCACGTGTTTCAGCAGGTACATGTAGGCGTTGAAGGCGATGATCGAACCGAAGAACGTCAGATAGGCCAATGCGGCCCAACCTTCGATCGGCGGCATAGCCTCCAGATGCTCACCGCTCACCGCGCTGCCGATCAACAACACCACGCCGCCCACCAGCATTTCCACGGCACTGGCCATCGCGCCCTGCGGCAACGGCAAGTGTTTGCTCCACACCGAACCGAACGCCCAGGACGCTGCCGCGAATATCAGCAACGCCGCACCCAACGGGCTCGATTGCAGATTGGAACCAAGGTTGAGCATGGCGATACCGATCAGCCCGAGCACAATCCCGGCCCATTCGAGACGGGTATTACGCGCGCCCCAGAAATATCCACAGAGCAAAGTGAACAGTGGCACCGTCGCCACTGCCAACGCGGCAACGCCGGAGGCGACACCGGTGTGTTCAGCCACGCTCACTGCACCGTTACCGAACGTCAGCAGCAAAATCCCGATGATCCCCGCCGCTTTCCACTGTGCCCACGTCGGTGCCGGAGTCCCGCGCCAGCGCAGGAACGCGTACATCAATGTCCCGGCGATCACGAAGCGGATACCCGCCAGCAACAACGGCGGCCAGTACTGCACGCCGATGCGAATCACCAGGTAGGTCGATCCCCAAATCACGTACAGCGCGAAAAAAGCAGCGATCAACGGTAAGGAAAAACGGCGTAGGCCAGGCATGGGCAGCTCGAGAACAAGACAAAGAGAGCCGCTATTCTAGAAAGGCCAGCGGCGGAAAATAAGTTACAAAACCTGTTTATAGCGCCGGTACACTTTTCAAAACACGGAGTTCAGCGCTATAAACCGTGCTTTCGAAAGTCAGTCTTTTTTCAGGAATGCCATGATGGACAAATACGACCGCATGCTCCTCAGCGCCCTGTTGGAAAACGGTCGTGCGTCCTACGCCGAACTGGCGCGCAAGGTGAACCTGTCCGCTCCGGCGGTGGCCGAGCGCGTGGCCAAACTTGAGGCCTGCGGGGTGATCACCGGCTACCAGGCGAAAGTCGACATGGCCAAACTCGGCCTGCCGATCCAGTGCGTCATCGAACTGCGCCTCAACCAGCACGGCAACCAGAAAACCTACGACGAACTGATCAAAATCCCACAGCTCACCGAATGCCACCGCGTCACCGGCGACCCGTGCGTGATCATGCAAGCGGCGGTGGGCTCGATGCCGGAGCTGGAAGAGTTGATCAACCGGATCGCCACGTTCGGGTTCAGCAAGACCTCAATCGTGCTGTCCAGCGCCATCGAGAAGCGCGTGCCGTTGGGGCAGTTGGAAGGGAACGGGAAAAATGGTGGGTGAAGCCAAAAGATCGCAGCCTTCGGCAGTTCCTACAGATAATCGCATTCCCATGTAGGAGCTGCCGAAGGCTGCGATCTTTTGATCTTGCTCTTAAAACCCGCGATACCGCTTCAGATGCTCATTGATCTTCGCCGCCGGCACTTTCTGCAAGCTGCACAGCAGATCATGGGACAACTCCCGCAACCCATGCTTGCGCCGCAACTCTTCAGCCAAGTGCGCCGTCAGGTTGGCCGCCATTTCCGCATCGGCCATGGCCCGGTGAGCCTTTCCGGTATTGGGCAGGCTGGCGAAAGTGGTGAGGGTGCCGAGTTTGTGGTCCGGCGCGGCGGGCATCAGGCGGCGGGCGAGTAACAGCGAGCAGGCAAAGTTCTGCAAGCGTGTGCGTTTGATTCGCCCGAGTTCGTAGTCCCAGAACTTCTGGTCGAACGCAGCGTTGTGCGCCAGCAGCGGTGTGATGCCGACGAACTCATTGACCTCGTTCATCACCTGCTCGGCCGAGGGCGCGGTGCGCAGCATGGCGTTGCTGATGCCGGTGAGTTGCTCAATGAAAGCCGGCACCCGCACGCCAGCGTTCATCAGGCTTTGGTAACGCTCGACAATGCGTCCCTGTTCAAGAATCACCACGGCAATTTCCGTGGCCCGGCAGCTGCTGCTCGGGGAGAGCCCGGTGGTTTCAAAGTCGATGACTGCTATGCGTTCCAAACCTGTTTCAACTCCGTAAAAATCAATTCTTGAGCAGCAACGCGCCTTCGATCGGCACGTAACGGCTGGCAGCGCGGATCAGCGAGTTGGCGGTGAGACCGGGTACGCCATAGGCCACCGCTTGGACGCCGTGCTTGCTGATGATGCGTTCCAGCAGCATGTCGAAATCACCATCACCGGAGGCCAACACCACTTCGTCGACATGGTCGGCGGCGTCCATGATGTCGAGGGTGATGCCCACGTCCCAGTCACCTTTGGCCGAACCGTCGCTGCGCTGGATGTAGGGTTTGAGCTTCACGATGAAGCCGAGATTGCGCAGGATCTGCTGAAACTGCTGCTGCTTGCTGTCGCCACGATCGATCGCATAGGCATAGGCCTCGACAATCTGCCCTTCTTTACTGACGTCAGCCCACAGCGCGGCGTAGTTGAAGTGGCAACCATAGGCCTGACGCACGGTGTAATAGAGGTTTTGGACATCGGCGAACACTGCGATTTTTTTCACCGTACATCCTCATTAGCGTGCCGAAGCGCGGGCAGGATCAGGCACCAGGCCCGAAAAGTTGCCCAGTATGCCAGCCCGAAGGATTGTTCCGCGAATAATCGGCCATGTGGTGAGGGAGCAAGACTCCCTCGCCACAGATGTGTCAGACGAAGGAATCGTCGTCGCCACCGAAGAACGATGAGCTGTCATCGTTATAATCAGCGTCGGCGAATCCGCCTTCGTCGCTGGAGTTGTCAGCCACGCGCTGATCATTGCCGCTGTCGCTCTGATCGTTGACCTGAGCCGGTTCTTCCTTGATGACTTCAACCACTTCCGGCTGCTGATGCTGCTGGAACAGACTGCTGATGCCCTGCGCCAGCATCACGCCACCGGCCACGCCCGCTGCGGTTTTCAATGCACCACCGAGGAAACTGCTGCCGGCGGCCTGTTGTGGTGCGTAGTTTTGCTGGGGCGGCGCTCCGAAGTTCTGCTGAGTAGCCGGCGCACCGAAGTTTTGTTGTGGCGGTTGCGAGTTGAACGACGGCCGCCCCGGTTCACGCCAGCCGCCAGTCGACGGGGCTGCGCTGTGAGTCGGAGCAGGCTGCGAATCACGGGAAGCGCCACCGAAGATGCTCGACAAAAAGCCACCGCTGCTCGGCGCCGGTGCCGTCGTCTGAGCCTTGGCCGATTGCAGTTCAGCCTGCAATTGCTGGATTTGTTGACTGAGTTGCTTGTTCTGTTCGTCGAGGCTCTTGATGGCAGCCTCTTGCACCAGAATCGCCTGGGTCATGAAATAGCCCGCTGCTGGCTGGCGAGTCAGGTGTTCCTTGATCCGCGCTTCGGCCTGGGCGTCGCGCGGGGCTGAATCCGTTTCGGCCTGTTGCAGCCGGGAAAACAGTCCATCGATCAGGGTTTGTTCTTCGCTGTTCATGGCGACCTCATAGATTGCCGGGAATATCATCGCCCTCATCCACGGTGGACAAGGTGCTCACCAGTAATGGGGCTGATACAGGATGTTTCAATGACCTTTACCGAACGTTTACGTTTGCGCCCCAAAGGGGTTCATCGGTTAAAGTGAGGCACCTGCTTTCGACCTGCGATACCGACTGATGAATCCGTTCGATGTACTGCGTGACTCTCTGTATTTCTTCAAGCGCAATTTGCGCCAGATCGTGCAGCTGTGCCTGCCGCTGGTGATTGTCGAGGCGCTGCTGCAACAAGTGGTCGACCACTCCACGGAGCCGGACAGTTTCCCCGGCATCAGTGTGATTGTCGGCCTGCTGGTGTATCCGCTATACACCGCCGCGCTGATCCTGTTTCTCGATGCCCGCAGCCGTGGCGAAACGCCGCGCACCCGCGACTTGCTGGCGACTTCCGCGACCCTGTGGCCGCGTTTCGCCCTGCTGACCGCCCTCAATACCCTGCTGATTCTGATCGGCCTGTCGCTGTATTTCCTGCCGGGGATCTGGTTGATGGTGACACTGGCGTTCGGCGAGTACCTGCTGGTGCTGCGCGGCCTGGCACCGCTGGCGGCGATGAAAGAAAGCCTGCGCCTGACCCGCGGAAATTTCCTGCGCATTCTGGTGTGCATTCTATGCGTGATGGCCCCGCTGTGGGTGCTCAAGGGTGCGACGCTGGCGGTTTACCCTGACCCGCAGAACCCGGTGATCTCGCTACTGATCGACAGCGCGCACAGCTTTCTGCAGCTGTTCACCAGCGTGGTGGTGTTCCGCTTGTTCATGCTGATTAGCGATGCGCCCGAGAAGGCTGACGGGGCACTTTGAAGAACGATGTGTCTCGGCTAATTGATGGGCATGCCGTTTGCGCTCGGTTATGCTCGGGGCCATCTTTTGTAACGCTATAAGCCGAGCCATGACCCGTCTACTGCGCTACACCCTGCTGTGCGTGCTGATTGCCATTGGCCTGATTGCATTGATGATCTACAGCCTCACCTGGCGCCCCGAAGCCAAAGAAGCGCTGCCGGTCAGTTGCAACGCCCAGGCGCCGATGCTGGTGCCCGGCCAGGCGCTGAAGGTGATGACCTGGAACGTCCAGTACCTGGCAGGCAAGCGCTATGTGTTCTGGAATGATCTGGCCAACGGCACCGATGAAAAACCCACAGCGGAAGACATGGCCTTCAGCCTCGACGAAGTGGCGCGGGTGATTCGCGACGAGAAACCGGACATCGTGCTGTTGCAGGAACTCGATGACGGCGCCAAGGCCAGTGACTACCAGCACCAGTTCAAATTGCTTCAGGATCGAGTCACTGACCTGTATCCCTGCAGCGCTCAAGCCTTCGACTGGAAAGCCGACTTCGTGCCTGAACCGCGCATCTTTGGCAGCGTTGGCCGGCAACTGGCAACCCTGAGCCGCTACCGGATCGAACACGCCGAACGCCTGCAATTACCGGTCGCTCCGGCCAATTTCATCAGCCGTCAGTTCAAGCCGAAAAACGCCTTGCTGGTCACTCACCTGCCATTGAGCAACGGCGGCCAAATGGCCGTGTTCAACACCCACCTGGACCGTGCCACCACTGCGCTCGACGAAACCTTACAGCGCCAGGTGACGGCCATAGCCAAGGTCCTCGATAAATACGAAAGCCGCGGCACGCCGTGGCTGATCGGTGGTGACTTCAACCTGTTGCCGTTGGGCCAGTATCGACGCCTGCCCACCGAGCAACGCACGCCCTACTCCGCCGACAGCGCGCTGCATGTGTTGTGGGACAAATACCCGATGATCCCCACCAACAACGAAGCCAGCGGTATCGACCGAGCGCAATGGTTGACGCATTACCCGAATGATCCAGGCTTGAACGGCCCGGACCGGACCGTCGATTTCCTGTTTTACAGCCCGCACCTCAAACGGGTCGAGGCGCGGGTGAGGCAGGACGATACGTTGCGCATCTCCGATCACTTGCCGGTGATTGCGCGGTTTCTGTTGCCGGCAGCGCCTTAGATTTGTGGCGTTAGTGAAAAAGATCGCAGCCTTCGGCAGCTCCTACATTGGAATGCGATCCCTTGTAGGAGCTGCCGAAGGCTGCGATCTTTTGATCTTCAGCTTTTACGAGGCTTGATCCGTGCCGTCGCCTCGGCCACCAGTGGATCATCCGGCCAGTAATGACCCGCACCACATGAGCGCTCTGAAGATTGACACCACCTATCCCCTGGAAAACCAGGGGCTTCCCCAATCTGGTCGCGACACTGATTGACTGTCAATTCGCTAACCAGCGATTGACTAAAACCACCTGGCAGATCCAGCACCATTGACACCCCGTAAACGCCCTACCCCCCCTGCCCCACGCTAACTATTGACTCCCCCCTCATGGGCACGCACAGCCGACACAACCGTAAAGCTTGTCAGACCAGCACCGCGCTTCCTGAGATTGTGCAGGTGGCATGCGTAGTCGCTAGGCATCGCCTATGCTCCAAAGTAGCCCCGCCGCCACAGACTTTAGTCTCTACTTTCAACAGGAGCATCTCGCTATACTTCGTGGAATGGCACAGTGCCTTTATGGCTTCTTCAGTCCTCGGACGGGCTCATCTACCTAGTAGAGGAGACCAATTAAACACAGCCAAAAAGTGTCTGCCAGCCCCCCAGGCTGCTGCGTTGGAAGCAGCGGGAGGACTTCAGAGGCTGCGGCCCCTTTGGATATTCGTGTTATGGATGGCGTGAACTTCAAGCAAACCGGTCAGTACGCAATGTGCTGCATTGAGACCTTCTCCGATGATCTGAAGGAGACCCTCAGGGCAAACCTAACCAGGATATGCCATGGCGCCGACCAGGCCAGCCGGGGCATGGTGGTATTCAAATACGCAGCCACACTTAAGTCATTCTGGGATCGCTACTCCACAAAGGATCAGAATACCCGCACGGGCATGCTGGGGGAGCTGCTAGCACATGTCGTAATCCTCGAGATGTTTGACGATTTTGATGTGGTTTCGCCTTTCTTCAATATGGAAGAAAAACACATCAGAAAAGGGTTTGACCTCATCCTTTATCAACCATCGTCCAACGAGGTTTGGATTACGGAAGTGAAGTCAGGGGCAGCCGGGAAGAAAACTTCGTGTGCAGCCAGTAAGGCCATGCTCGCAAAAGCACGAGATGACCTTAAAGGTCGACTGGCAGAGTCAGAAATGAATCATTGGCTTAACGCCATGAACGCCGCGCAAAAATCCATTAATGACAAGAAAAGCTATAAAGAATCCGTGCTCGCTATCTTGGGCATGGAAGGTGACAAAGCCTACGGAAACTCTGCAGTACCTTCAGACAATAACGTAGTCTTAGTATCTGCTTTGTTTAACGATGTCTCGCATAAAATTATGGAGACGAGCATTGCGGACTTCACCACTACGCTGACAGCAACGCCTATTTTTAAAACTGTTTTGGTACTATCACTTCACAAGGGAACACTCCAGAAGCTGGAAGACTTTCTCCGGGCAGAGGCAGGATGCTAAATGCAAGAGCTCACTATTAAGGAATTAGCAAGAACCCGTTTCAAAGACATCTACATGGAGCTTCTTCGTGGAAGCCAGATGTCGGATGGGGATACTGTAAAGCTTCTTGCGATTGCAGTCCTGCTGCTTAACCACAAGGCGCCTGAGATAAAGCGCCTAGGCTATAGAATTACTTTATTTTATGGAAATCTAACTGGGCGATACGAGCCGCTTTATGACGTGTCTATCAACAGTGGCCTGCTACCGGTTTCTGCTGTGCTCGGAAAGTCTTTTGAACAAGACGAAAGACTGAATCGCTCTTTCATTCAAAACATTGTGAGCAGTTATGTAGACACATTCCGTGACCAGGGCATGGTGCTCACGGAGCAACAGGATACACTGAGAACCTTCGTGCAGGACGAATACGAAAATTCGTCGGTTGTCATCGCTCCGACCTCTTACGGAAAGTCCGAGCTTATTATCAAGTCCGTCAAAGACAACCCCTTCAAACGCATACTTATCTTAGTACCTTCAAAAGCGCTGTTAGCTCAGACCAAGAAGCGATTAATTTATGCGGACATTCCTAAGCTGGGCAAGGTTGTAACGCACCCTGAGATGTACTCGCCCGAACGAAACAATCGGATCTTCGTTCTTACGCAAGAGCGCCTGAATCGACTACTTAACGAATATAGCACCTTGAAATTCGACATGGTTTTTGTCGACGAGGCTCACAATCTACTTCAGGGCGATAGTCGCAATGAACTCCTGGCTACAATGCTATGTATCTTGGGTGCACGAAACTCGCACACCTCCTTCAAATTCCTCACCCCATTCCTTTGCAATGAACTCAACGTTCGAGTTCGCTACCTAGACATGACACCAAAGGGCTTTCGGGTAGATGAATACATCAAATCTGAGCGTTTTTATGTTAGAGATTTCAGGACTGGGAAAAACGACGGCAAGCTCAAATTATACGATCACTTTCTCAACCAATGGCTGGAAATCGACAAGACACACAAGAACTGCTTTGACTTAATTAAACGCGAATCGCTAGCTAAAAATATTATTTATGGGAATACAAAGAAGCGCATTGAGCAGTTTGCGGTTGAGTTCGCCGAGACGCTGCCTGAAATTGAATGTCCATTAGTTCAAACAGCTTGCGATGAGCTTGAAGATGCATTCGACAAACGGTATCGCCTGATCTCCTGTTTACGTAAGGGCGTAATGTACCACCACGGCTCGATCCCAGACACTATTCGGCTTTATCTAGAGAACCTGTTCCACCAGTCCAAGGCCATGAAGTATCTGGTGTGCAACTCCACTCTGCTTGAAGGCGTCAATCTACCCATTGAGCGCCTGTTTATTTTTGACTACTCAAAAGGCCGGGGAAATCTGACCTCATCACAATTCAAGAACCTGATTGGCCGTGTTAATAGATTTAGTGAGGTATTCGCACCCGAAGCGGGCACCACACTCAAAAAGCTAGAGTCGAGCATCTACCTTTTGGGTGTCGATGGCTTCACAAATAAGAAATCTAATCTCCAGACTTTTTATGAAAAAGCCGTGAACGTCTCGAAAGTCGACGAAGACAGCGTAAGCAATGTTCTCCTTCAAGAGACAACCATCTTGGATGGCCCGATGACAGACCGTCATCGTGACGCTGTAGCACGGCTTGAAAACCTCCAGCCTGGAGTAGTCACCGGCCAAGAATGCAAGTATGTCAAAACTGAGGTTGGCCGACTACTGATAGCCAACAGCGTTAGCGAGATTGATGTCTTCGCCGCCGAGGAGGAAATTGACAACTCCATCAGCATATCGGTTGAGGAGAATGGTTTGATCGATAGCGCCGACCGCCTGCTGCTGGAGATCAAGACTTGCTTCGTCGACAAGTTTGATGACAAGAGGAAGTACAGTGACCTAAAGCGACTCCAGAATAAGGCTACTATAGATTTCTACGCCATGTTTCTGGATTGGAAGCTGAAAAAATACAGTCTCAGGCAAATATTGAGATACACACTCAAATACTGGCGCGAGCTTCCTGAGAAAAAAGGTACTGACTACGTGTATGTTGCGAACTGGGGTGACACTAAGTTTGGGAACAGCCAGTTTCCTTATTGGGTCAGAATTTCAACCAAGGATGATGTAGAAAAAGTCAATCTCGCTATCGTTCGCCTGAAAGAAGAAGATGATTTTTTTGACAACAAGATTTTTAAATTTGTTGAGGTACTGAATGGAGTTGGGGCTATCGATTCAGGCTTTTACAAGCGCATGAAATATGGCACGACCGACGACTCGAAGATCAAGCTGATCCGTGAGGGATACAGTCGCGGACTTTCCGAGCTGTTGCTTGATCGATATCCCCGGTACGTTCGCCTCGATAACAATGGAGAGATCCAAGTCAGCTCCAAGGTCATCGGGCTCATGAAGGATAATGAAGAGAGTGACCTGCTCATCTTCGAAGCCCAGATGAATCTAAAAGCTGTACCCGAGCCGGTGGTTTAACGCTGACGGGTATCGCTGAAATCGGTCAAGTCCCTCTTCGTTTATGACCAAGAGGGTTTGATGGCATTTCCTTCCTAAATGTGGCCACCTGAAAAGGCCCTCGATGAGCCGTCTAGGAAGACTATTACAGGCAGCACTTTTTATACTTGGAGCCGCTTCCACAGGGGCAAGGGTCGTTGCGTCCATATTTCTTCGGAGCAAGTGCTCTCTCCACAGTTTTCATCGCCATACTCAGTGACGAGGACGTCTTCATTTCCCTGGTCAAATCATCCATCTCTGACGATTGCTCCCACGGAAACTCAAGCGTGATCCCGAACTGAATTTCACCCTGGAGTCCTACCGAAACTCCAAACCAGTTCGCCGTTCGTTGAACGTATTTCCGCTTCGCGCAATGCAGCTCCAGGGTTCTGATGGCCGCCTCGCTAGGCGTCGGGTTGCAATGGAAACAGATGCCTGTTCCCGGCTCAGTCATCCCAAGTACGAAGTCATGTCGTCTGCCATCCATTTTTGCCATCTTGATCAACCCTTCGATGGCTTGGTGAACCGAATTACACGACTCCTCTCCCATGGACAGGAGAGTGAAACCCAACTCTAGTACCGCTGGGTCAGGACGACGCTCGATCTGCTCCAACAGTCGTTCGTAGTACGTCCCCTTCATTTTGGTCAAGATTCCTGGAGGGACTCGCTGACCTGGGAGCCCTTCTCGCCGCACTGTCATAGCGGAGTCCAGATCAGCTGCGATGGAGTCTTCCAACATCACCATGTCGTATTCGTCTTCGAGCCAAAGATTGCATCGCAGATGATAGGCAAGAGCAGTGAGCTCATGGCCCATCATGAGCTTATGTGTAGACTCCAAGCGCATACGGATGTAGCTCAGAAAACGCAACGGCGTGTCCAGCATCTCAGCTAAGACATCCAGCAGGAAAACGTCCATCACAAAGGGTGGGCGAACAATCTCATCGGCAGAATATTTGAGGTACTGGCTGGCTTGAAACGCCAATGCGGGGTAGTGGTCAGATACCACGCAGAATGGATAGATCTCCTTAACCTTCTCCGGAAGCACGACAGCTTGGCCACGATCATCTTCTAGGCGGCATTTGCCAGAAAGGATAGCCGTCGCACATTCAGCCCCTTGGTCGTAGGCTTTCTGAATCGCAGCGGCGAAATCAGCCTTGATCTGCCCATCGTTACCTTTGCGGGCAGCGAGCGTTAGCTTTTTGGCTTTTGCCTGAACGATGATGATCCGGTCACCAAAGATGACCAGCACGTCCGCCTCGGCGACAATCCGCTTGCCCTCGTAAAGATTGACGTTGGTATGGACATTTGCCTTTCCGAAAACCGCTGCCAGGCGGCGCTGGGAGAATTGTTCGGTGAATGCGCCTCGATTGTCGGACGCCTGCTGCCTGTAATCCGTATCCTGGTGCATCCAGAAGAAAGGTGACTCGTACAGCGCTTCGTAGATCGCGTAGTGAGAGAACAGCAGCACTGAATCCCGCCCTGTCGGCAGCAGTGGGGTTGCAGCCACCTGATTAAAGTCTCCGACTTCATTAAATTGGCCATTGTCGCCACTGAACGTTAGCGCTTTGAAAACTGCTTCAACGACAGCAAGCTCCTTACCAGAACGCTGAGCTATCTCTTGTGCGGTGAATTCGAAGAACTCCAGCACCGAGGCTGCAGGTAGCTCCCCTATCTTGGTTTCGCCACTCAATCGCGTTCCGTTGGTCGCTCTCGCGTCCATCAACGAACACATTGCACTCGCCACTCGCAGTGCCTGTGCACTGCTAAACCCCATGGCCCGAACCAACCATCCATCATCAGGGGCATGCTTCTCAGCAAAAAAATCTCGATACTGGAAGCTGTACGCTGATTCGGTGCCATAGAAAATCGGCTCCTTCATCATGGAGCCTTTCCAGAAATCACTCATGGCCGTGCCCTGCTGAGCCTGGGGCATAAGCTCGCCGATCATCAGACCGGTCATAGTGTCGTGAAGCTCGCTCATCAACTCATCAGTACGTGAGGCATAGCTTCTAAACGTGGCTTCATCAACTTCAGTTAGATCTAGAGGGTGACGCAACATCAGCCCCAAGAGCGTAGTTATTTCATTCCGGTTGAGTCTTTTACGGTCGAAGAGATGCTCAAGGTCAGAGGGCTTATGCTCACCTTGGAACGACACTAGGTTGTCGCGATAACAGATCCCAGCCATGGCATGAACATAGCCAGGCTGTGCCGTCAGAGTTGCCAGATCCTCAAAGACTTCAGCTTCGCTTCTGTGCGTGGCATGCATTGATTGATACCCCGGGGCTCATGATTTACGGATGGCATTGGAGGGAATATTTCTGCCAGTTAATTTTCCAACGCCCCTATCTCCGAGGAAGCCGTCGGCGAAAACAGCAAGCCGTTAAGTCGTCCCTGCGCCCCAGGCCCAATCACCGCCAACCACAATGAAGATCTCAGACCTCAAAAGTCGCGCACGGAAAGCAGCTTGTACCGAGTTACGGACATCGTTTCGTACAGCAGCCGCGCTGGTGCCGTTAAAGAACCCCATCGTCGAAGTGGTAGGAATTACCACATGCTGCCCTTCATCTGCCTTGACCACCTTCGCCAGGCCGATCCGCTGAAGATCTGCGTAGGCGTTCTCGTAGTCCTTCGAAGAAGCGTTCTTCAAATCAAACGTGCAATAAACCAAATAGCTCATAGTGCAAACTCCTGGAAAACTCACACTCGATAAAGGTGGGGGCCAGCCCATGAAGCAGCCGGCTCACCCAAGAGTCAGAAACCTGAGTTCTAGCCCCTACTTACTGGGTGTGGCACACCGAGGAGCATGTCCGGCAACCGTTCGACTGCGGGTACGTGTTACGAGCCTGGCGCACAGCAGTTACACAGGTGGTGTGATGCCCAAGATCAAGGCGGTTGTGGAGTGCCGGCAAAAAGATGCACGTACTGGTATGCACCTCATGGTCACCGTTGCTCTGTGCATTGCGGTTGACGTAATACTGAGCCATGTTACTCACCCCGCTCTTTGTTCGATTGGGCGAGTACCGAGGCCGCGAGGGTCTTGGTGGTGGCGTTGTACTTGTTGCTGTCTAGGACGAGGCTGGCCTTGGTCTCCATATCGGCACCGGTTTGCTTATCGGTCGAGGCTTGAGCCATAGCCGACCCTGCCAATTCTTTTTGAATGGCCGAGGAGCTGTCGTTGCGGAGGATTTTGGAGGCCAGGCTGGCCACGGAAGTCGAAGTTTGTTTAGTATTTTTCGGCACGATTAGGTGCTCCTATACCTAGATAAAGATTGCGTAGGCAGGAGCAACCCTTGAGCGGAAAACCGAGCCGGATGGTTGACATCCCAAGTCGGATTTTTCTCTAATGCGCGCCCCACCAATGTACGCATTGGCTCAGGGTAGGCGGGTATGTATGCTCGGCGACCAAACTTCGCACGCATGCCCGCTGTCTTTACTGAATCCGCAGCTCACTCTCCAAGAAAACACAACATGTAGTGTTATCGGCGAGATCACCTACAAGATAATGTGGTCACTTTGACATTGCAAGATGACAAAGCTGTGGATAACTTGTGCGCAAACTGTGGGTTGGATCCATTTTTCCCCTGTATGGATGGCCAGGCCTTCTAAATCGCGGGTTGCGACATTGCAGGCCTGAAACAATTTGAAACACTCTCCCTTCGCATGACTTCATTTCCTCTCTGAAACAACCACTTTCAGCATTTGAAACCGACGATTCTATGGCGTCATTTCTTTTCTCGATCAGGTTTCGCGCTGCCGGTTTCAGACCACTTTTCTGCGAGCCGGCATAGCAGTAAGAACGCCTAGGTTGGCTGGAGGCACGCCGCCTGTACCAAGGGAAAACTTTCGTGGCCGAGGAATCGGCATGGCGACTAGGTGGCGCTCAACCCTGAGCAGCTCGAGGCAATGTCAGCCGGCCTTCCTCGGCCATAGGCAGTGGGTCTTCATCCCTTTTAGGGGAATCGGCAGCCCGGCGCCGGGAATGCAGCGTCGTTCGCCCTTAAACGTCGCTCGGCATAAGGTGCCGGAATCGGCGCATCAAGCCTTTAAATTAGGGTTAATGTGCCGTTTGGGGAGCATTACGCCTGCCGAATCATCGCGGCGTGATCTGGGCACTGGGAGAGTTTCAACAGCGCTCCCACCGGGCGCCAGAAAATTAAATCGGATTCCTTGCTCGAAGGTGGATGGTGGATCGACAGAAACTTGCTCAGCAGCCCCAAATCACCCAATTAGATGAGGCAATCCATGATCAAGAAAACCCTATCTTTTGCCTGGACGGCAGGCAATGACTCCTACTACCTGCAGCAGGCTCGCCAAAGCTTCCCTGAGCGCGACTAAACATCTCATCACTCGCTTCTCTTTAGGTAGCCATGGACAGTTGACGTCGAGAGGTTTAGCTCTTTCGCTATTGCGGCGAATGAGGCGCCAGCCGCCCTCATCTTTCGGGCAGAAGCGATGTTACGGGCAGCATCTACTTTGCGATCACGACCGGTGGCCGGTCTCTTCGTTGTGAGCATTTCATCAAAAGCATTGCCTTCCTTAAGGCTCGCGAGCTGATCGTTGAGTCTTTGCATTACTACTTCGATAGGCTCTTTTTCGAGTAGCGAAGATGCTAGAAGCAACAGAAGTCCAACCTCAACCCCAAGCATTAGCGCTATGCGGTTTAGGACTTCGACGGTCACTTTGACACGCCCACCTTCGATTCTGCCCAGGTAGGAGCGATCCACGGTGTTCAAATCTTCTTGGGAAAGACCCCTGCTTCTGCGCACGGCTCGCACAACCGCAGCGAGAGCTTCGTCCAATGACATCCGAGTTCCTCGCTCAAAGCGAGGATGGAGCCATATTGCATCGTTCTAAAACACGGACTATAGTCCTTATCCGAACGAACTAGGGCTCGCTTACTTCATGTGGCCAAGGTGAAGCGGTTGAGTTCACATGCCTCTGCGCGTAGCGAGGCTCCCGCTGAGCTGCTGAATTTTCAATAAATTGTTATTGGCTTGGAGTCTGGATTGGACGCCACAAAGATTTACGGGGAAGTTTTCGAGGGCGTGATCACGACGAGGCGGAGCTCCAGCGACGCCCAAGACGCTCTAATAGGGGCTGTTCATGAACATTTTCCATCCAAGCCTTACTGCCTCACCGAGGACTGGATAATTTTTCACGTCGACGTTTCCGTCGACGACTTGGCCAAGATCCATGCAGCGGGCCATCTCCCACTATTCATATTTGCCCACAAAGTCGTCCATGACAGTCGAGGCCGCTTCCAACCCGGCGACTGGGTACGAAGCAGCATGGCCATCTCGTTTGATGGCGTGATGTTTGAAACCAAGAACACCGTGTACGTGCTCATGGGGGACGGCCAAGAGAGAGTGGCAAGCTTAAAAACAATCTTCTCTTTTTTCTAATCGAGGCAATGAGCTGAGAAACCACTACGCATATTAGTATCCGCAGCAATCACAGCATTGATATTGGTAAGGCTCGCAGTCACGCGAGCTTAATGGCGCCTCTTTGTCTAAATTTTAAGATTTTTGTCGGTCTAGAGCTAGGACGGCTATCATGAAACTAGGAGTTTTTTGTGTTCAGATTTGATTGTGTAAAAGTAACGGGCAAGGTCGATTATATAAAGGTTAACTCGGATCACGGAGATAGCTATAAAGCCATCATCAGTATTGATGGCCAGGTACTTCCAAATCTTACACTCTCGAAAAGGATGTATGAGGAGATGGATGCCAGAGAGACCGTAACGTTATACGGTCTGTTCAAAAACTCTGCAAACAAGGAAAAAAATTCCGGCATTGTTTACGGTATGCAGAAAGAAAACGGCGCAAAGTCGTTCGCGAGTCATATCCGGCTGACAGTTCCGCTTCTAATGGTTTTTTATGCGGTTTTGGCTTTTTGTGTGGTATTTCCGGTTGGCTGGTTAGTTTCTATTGTACCCATGATGAACTTCATTGGTGGGCAGCATCCGATGATAATGGAGTATACAAGTGTTGTCGCCTTGGTAGAGGCAGCTCTGGCCGCGCTGTTTTTTTTGTGGGCTGGCTGGAATATGTTGAAAAAGACATCCGATCCAGAGTCTTGGAAAACTGTTGGCGCGGCGGAACTCTCAGATCGTTTTAGCAAGTTCCATAAGTAAGACTTTTGTACTGCCTTCATGCTTAGGCATTGCTACGAAGAGAATTTTAATCCGAGGCACGATATGTTCAGAACTCACAATACTGATATGGCTGGCCTGCCTGGGATGTTCGGGGAAGGACTTACCCACTGGCATGAAGTGTCTCGGAGTTTGGCGACGCACTGGTATCACGTCAGCATTAAGCAGCGTCACGAGGATCGATTTATCTCCCAGGTGGAGATGCTTAATGACGAGACCAAATTGTTCGAACTCCTCTCGGCGCAAGGCCCTGACCTCGTCATAGATGAGCTCCAGGTCGTCACTCCGCCCTGGATCAATAAAAACGGCAGCTGGCGGATGGAAAGGCTCACGTCTGTTTCCGTTGGCTATGACAAAAACGAGATCCCAGTGTCCCGACTGGAGGTTGAGAGCGGCGCCGTGTACGTCGATGTTCACGATCCAACCTTCGATGCCAGCACTCTGACAAACCTTCAGAAGATTTACTGAAAAAACGCAAGGTTCCCCAAAGATGTAACACGATTTTCCAACTGTAACATTGTCAATGTTACGTTTCATAAATCGAGTTACACCCCAATGAATATGCACTTGGAAGCGGATAAATGCTGAATACGATAAACGTAGAGCTGCATGGTAAACGCCTTACAGATTTTCATCTGAAGCGCATTGTCCTGGCAGATGCTCAATCGTTCGAGGAGCCAATCACAGCTTATCTAAGCGATGTATTTATCTCCTCATTTTCAGCCATTGGCGTTGTCTTTGGCCACAAGCGGCGCGACGAGCTTGGGTGGTTCGCGGACGGCCATTTTGTGCGGACGTCTGAGATTTGCTTTGCAAAAAAAGAGGGAAAATTTTGGGTGCTCACGACGCTGAATTCTCGTTACGTCGTCGCGACCTTTAAGCGAGGAATTGGCAGGACGAGTCTCAAGGTATTTCTGCGAGCTAGGTGCGGATTCCACGGCCATCCGGCCACCTATTCCATGAACATCCGGCCACTGATTCCACGGTGATCCGGCCACCCATTCCACGCTCATCCGGCCACCCTTAAGGCAGGCAGCAACGCAGGATTAATTCACTACCATCGACCTCTTTTATCGAAGCAGAGAGGTCGTCGTGGAGCGGTTATCCATGCGTAAGATTCGAGAAGTGCTACGTCTCAAATTCGAGGTCGGCCTATCTGCCCGCCAGGTCGCTATCAGCTTGCAAGTAGGTCGAGCTAGCGTCGGTGAGTACCTCAATCGCTTTGCTGCCAGCGGCCTGACCTGGCCCTCTGCGCTGACTGACGCCGAGTTGCAACGGCATCTTTTTCCGCCGCCGCCCGCTGTCCCCAGTGATCAACGTCCGGTACCAGACTGGGCTCATGTCCACGCCGAGTTGCGCCGCCCCGGCGTAACGCTGGCTTTGCTTTGGCAGGAATATCGACTCGCTCACCCGCAAGGCTTCCAGTACAGCTGGTTCTGCGAGCACTACCGCCTCTGGGCCGCCAAGGTCGACGTGGTCATGCGCCAGGAACATCGAGCTGGCGAGAAGCTGTTCGTCGATTACGCCGGACAGACCGCGCCGGTCATCGACCGGCGAACCGGAGAGATCCGTCAGGCCCAGATCTTCGTCGCCGTGCTGGGGGCATCGAGCTACACCTTTGCCGAAGCCACCTGGTCGCAGAAACTGCCCGACTGGCTGGGCTCACACGTCCGATGTTTTGCCTTTCTCGGCGGTACGTCGCAGATCCTGGTGCCCGATAATCTGCGCAGCGGCGTCACCAAAGCGCACCGTTACGAGCCGGATATCAACCCCAGCTACCGCGACTTGGCCGAGCATTACGGCATCGCCGTATTACCTGCTCGCTCACGAAAACCCAAGGACAAAGCCAAGGTAGAAGTCGGCGTGCAAGTGGTCGAGCGCTGGATATTGGCGGTCTTGCGCAACCGCCAGTTCTTCTCGCTGGGCGAACTCAACACGGCGATCGGCGTGCTGCTGGAGCGGCTCAACAACAAGCCCTTCAAAAAGCTGCCCGGCTCACGCCGATCAGCCTTCGAAAGCATCGACCAACCGGCACTGCAAGCGCTGCCGGAACGCCCATACATCTACGCGGAATGGAAAAAAGTGCGAGTCCATATCGACTACCACGTCGAGGTCGATGGCCACTTTTACTCGGTACCGTACCAGTTGGTGAAGCACCAACTCGAAGTGCGGCTGACCGAGAAGACCGTCGAGTGCTTCCACGCCAACCAGCGCGTGGCCAGCCATCTGCGCTCGCAGCACAAAGGTCGCCACACCACCCAAACCGAGCACATGCCCAAGAGCCACCGAGAACATGCAGAGTGGACGCCGCAACGGTTGATCCGCTGGGCGGAGCAAACTGGGCCCAACACTGCTGGCGTCATCGCCTACATCCTCGAACGCCGAATCCACCCGCAGCAGGGCTTCCGCGCCTGCCTGGGCATCCTGCGCCTGAGCAAACAGCACGGCGAAGAGCGGCTGGAAGCCGCTTGTCAGCGTGCGCTGGCACTGGGCGCGTGCAGTTACAAAAGCCTCGAATCGATCCTGCGCCAAGGGCTGGAACGGCTGCCGCTGGCCCAGCAAAACCTGCCGCTGTTGCCCGACGAACACATCAACCTGCGCGGCCCCGGCTACTACCACTGACCTGAAAAAGGAGCTTCGAAATGCTACCGAATCCGACCTTGGACAAGCTGCAAACCCTTCGCCTGCACGGCATGATCAAGGCGCTTGGCGAACAACATGCGACACCGGACATCAACGATCTCAGCTTCGATGAACGCCTGGGCTTGATGGTCGACCGGGAGCTAACCGAGCGTGAAAATGCGCGCCTGAGCACTCGTCTCAAAGCCGCCCGACTGCGCCACAACGCTTGCCTGGAAGACATCGATTACCGCAGCCCGCGTGGCCTGGACAAGTCCATGATCCTGCAACTGGGCAGCGGCCAGTGGCTGCGCGATGGCTTGAACCTGATCATCGGCGGCCCGACCGGTGTAGGCAAAACCTGGCTCGCCTGCGCGCTGGCCCACAAGGCCTGCCGGGACGGCTACAGCGTGCGCTACTTGCGTCTGCCGCGCCTGATGGAGGAACTGGGCCTGGCCCACGGAGACGGTCGCTTCGCCAAATTAATGGCCGGCTATGCCAAGACCGACCTGCTGATCTTGGACGACTGGGGCCTAGCGCCGTTTACCGCTGCACAAAGGCGCGACATGCTTGAACTGCTGGACGACCGTTACGGCAACCGCTCGACGCTGGTGACAAGCCAGATGCCGGTGGACAAATGGCACGCGCTGATCGGCGATCCGACCTTGGGCGATGCGATCCTCGACAGGCTGGTGCACAACGCTTATCGGATCGAACTGAAGGGTGAATCGATGCGCAGGCGCGCAACGAAATTGACGGCGGCAGGGGCTTAAGACTAACAATGCAAACCTGCGTCGCTGCGCTCCGACTGCCTGGCCGGATGAGCGTGGAACAGGTGGCCGGATGTTGGTGGGCTGGGTGGCCGGATGGCATGGAATGCGCAAGCTAGGCAGGGCCGTTACGTCTTTACGCCACCTGTGCTGCAGTAGGCAGCAGTGAGCGTGATGAAGTTATGATTCTGATGGTTTGAACTGCGAGGGCCGGAGATGACCACGAAACGGGAGCTACTTCGCCTTGCGTCCCAATGGTGTCACTTGACGATGCAAGACATTCGTTGCATTTTATTCTGGATGGATGTACAGTTGTTTTGCTGTGTTAATGTTTCCGCTCCTGATTAGCTGCTTACACGATAGAGCGTCAGCGAAGATCGTAGCCCGGTTGAATTTAGAAGCCCCTTGACTGGGGCTTTTTTGTGTCTTGCAGATTTGTATACCTAGAGTCGCCTGACTCACGGCAATGACTCGAACCAGGTGGCAACTCAGTCGACTCCTTGAACCACGCATAAGGCATTCCTTTAGGAACCACGCAAAAAGGTTTGAAGATCGGCGTATACACCCGTCAAAGGCCATTTTACGATTTTTTCATCCAGTCATTGCGACGACAAGTTAAGCAAATCAAAAACCACCTTCGCAAATTTGCTGGCTTTAGCCGGATCAGATAGCAGCTGCATCATTTGATTCTGGTGAGCATCGCCACTATCCATAATTGCGTCGTCTACCGCGCTGGCGAAGTTACCCAGCAATGCTTGCTCAGGAGTATTGTTGGCCAGTTGCTGCATGACCAGTTGGTTTTCACTGACCTTGTCGCGGATGGTGTAGGCATAATTCACCATGTCTTTCTCAGTCAGATGATCAGTCACAAACAGCTCGTTGAGCCGTTCTAATATCTGCGAAAGCAGCTCTTCCTTGATGTCCTTTGCCGTTCCTGAACCAAGCCCCTCACCTGGCACCAGTTTATAGTCGGGCGAGTCTTCTATTAGCTTCAGGTCTTGCTGGCGTATTTTCGAAACGCGGTAATGGCTGAGCACGATACTGTTGAGGTCAATGTCATCCTCATCCACAGCGGTTTCGCGCAGCATAGGGCTTAGGTTCCGCGCATACAGACTGAGCTTTTCAAGCTGTTTGTCATCGTAATCGACGATCTGCGACATGAACTCATAGAAGCGCACGAAGGTGCCAAGATCCTTTTTGAAGATATCGAGGGCGTCCTTGGCCTGCTTGCATTCCTTCAGGTCGTTTTCGGCGTTGGCAATCAACACCGCATCTTGGGTCTTTTTAATCCGTTCAAATATTTCTTTCGAGTGCGCGTAGGCCTCAACCGCCTGCTTGTAGCTTTTCGTCCAGCGCTCGACCGCTGGCTTGCAAATATTGGCAATCGCCGCATTGCTTTTGTTTTTTACGAAAAAGGCCGCGCAGAACTGCTCAACCTCACTCGACTTATAAATTCCCGCCGCGTTGAGCTTTTCAAACAGATCGAAGATCAAGTCTGGATTTGAAACATCCGCCAGCTCCGCTGTCTGAAAATACGGCTGGAATGAGTCGAGGATTTCCTGCGGCTCGTTGAAGAAATCCAGGATAAAGGTGCCGACTTCCGCCTTGCCCGGATAAGTACGATTCAAGCGCGACAGGGTCTGCACGCACTCTACGCCGCCGAGCTTTTTGTCCACGTACATAGCGCAGAGCTTGGGCTGGTCAAAGCCGGTCTGAAATTTGTTGGCAACAATCATCACCTGATAATCATCGCTATCAAAGGCTTTGCGCATGTCGCGGCCTTTGAGGTTTGGGTTCATGTTGCTTTCGGTGTATTTGGTGCCGAGTAGCGCGACAGCGTTCGGGTCTCTCTCGGTAAATTCCACCTCACCCGAGAACGCCACCATGGCATGGATTTTTTGATAGCCCTTGTCGACGAGGTATTTGTCAAAACACAGCTTGTAGCGCACAGCTTCTTTGCGCGAGCTGGTGACTACCATGGCTTTGGCTTGCCCACCCAGCAGGCCCATGACGTTGCTGCGGAAGTGCTCAACGATCACCTGCACCTTTTGAGCGATGTTGTACTCGTGCAGGCGCACCCACTGGTTGAGCTTGACCTTGGCTTTTTTGCTCTCAACTTCCTGATCGGCCTTATCGATTTTTTGCGCCAGGTTGTAGGCCACTTTGTAGTTGGTGTAGTTCTTCAGCACATCCAGAATAAAACCCTCTTCAATGGCCTGTCGCATGCTGTACACATGGTAGGCCTCGGGCTTATTGGTTTTAGAGGGTTGCTCTTCCGGATTGGGCAAACGGCCAAACAGCTCCAGGGTCTTGGTTTTCGGCGTGGCGGTGAAGGCAAAATAACTCAGGTTTTTTGACGCCCGGCGTGACGCCACGGCGGCATCGAGAATGTCGTCAGAGCTGAGTTCGTCCTCACCATCTGCCTTGGCCTCAATCATCAATACTTCTTTCAGCTGGCGTGCTGTAGAACCGGTTTGCGAGGAGTGGGCTTCGTCGGCAATGATCGCGTAGCTGCGTTCTTTCAGGCTGACGCTATTCTCGATGGCGCGCAGCACGTAGGGGAAGGTCTGGATGGTGACAATAATAATCGGCTGTGAGTTCTCAAGCGCGGCTGCCAGCTTCTCTGATTTCGAGCCGTCGCCTTCCTGATTATTGATACGGCCAACCGCACCATCGACATGTTCAAACTGGTTGATGGTGTCTTGCAGCTGATCATCCAGCACGGTGCGATCCGTCACCACAACCACGGAGTTGAATTGCTTGCAGCCCTGGTCGTCATAAAGCGCCGAAAGCTGATGCGCTATCCAGGCAATCGAGTTCGACTTACCGGAACCGGCGCTGTGCTGAATCAGGTACTTATGGCCCGGGCCTTCGGTGCGAGCGGCATTGACCAGTTTATTCACAACGTCCCACTGATGGTAACGCGGAAAAATCAGACTTTCTTTTTTGTATTTGCGGCCTTCCCAATCTTCTTTCTCTTCAATTTGCAGATGCACAAAATGCCCGAGAATCGACAGCAGATTGCTGGGTAGCAACACCTCGTTCCACAGGTAATCGGTGGCGTACTGGTTAATGTCTGCCGGTACATCGTTACCGGCACCGCCGACCGTGGTGCCTTTGTTGAATGGCAGGAAGAAGGTCTCCGCGCCTTCCAGCCGCGTGGCCATATAAACCTCGTACTGGCTCACGGCAAAATGCACCAGAGCACCGCGCTTGAAGGTCAGCAGAGGCTCAGGCTTTTTGGTGATTGGGTCGGTGGCAAAACGCGTGGTTTTATATTGCTTAATGGCTTTCTTTACGGCCTGTTTGAATTCGGACTTCAGCTCCAGCGTGGCCACCGGCAAGCCATTTACAAACAACACCAAATCAATGCGCCAGGCTTGAGCCTTGCTTCCGGTTTGTTCGAGATGGGCTTTGTTCGCCCAAGGTGAGTAAATCAACTCGGGGACTACACGGCAGCGATTCTTGGCAAAACGGGCCAAGGTGTCGGGATTTAGATCGTGCTCAGGCTTGAACTGGCACAGGCTGAAACGGGTGCCACGGTGACGTAGTTCGTGGCGCAACACGCCCAGTGTGCCGAAGGTGCGCATGTCTTTGCTGGCGGCATTGGGGTCAGTCTTATTCAGTTGGGTGGCGACACGTTCAAGAAAGTGGTGCTCTGGGTTGCTTGGGTAGAGCGCGCAAAATTTTTGCCACTGTTCATCCTGGGTTTCTTTGACAAAACCCAGCAGGTCTTCCGGGTACAAGGCCAGTTCACGGTTGTAGTTTTCCGTTTGGCCTAGCAGCCAACCCTTGGCAATGAGACGCTTGAGCATATCATTTTGAAAGGTTCGTTCGTTCGCCTTACCGCCACCCAATGCACTCATGCGGCTACTTCCCTGTTGGTTTGACTAAGTTTTTTCGCGCCCCAATCTCTTACATCGATCTTGCCGGTAACGGCGGCGGAGATCAGGGCGGTGCGACGTTCCTTTGATAGATTAATAGCTGATTCAGCATTCTCTATAAGCTTCGAGAAGGCTAGTGACTTCTTGTCAAGAAAGTTAGCTATCTGTCTTTGCTCGTCTAAAGCAGGTAATGGTACAGGAAGTTTTTTTAGCAAGTCTTGGCTTAAGGACGCCCTGGTTACTAGATTCATTTCTTTAGTAAAAAACCCCCTTAAAAGAATGCTTCTAAAGTAGTATTTGGAAAAGCCAGGGTCTAATGTCCGGTTTTTTGGTCTGAACCTAATAAGAAATCCCGCAAAGGAAGCGTCACTTATTGTTGAGAGGCAAACAGATGAAAGCCCTATCTCATCTATAGTTTCAGATGTCCTTGTAAATATTACATCGCCAGCAATTACGGAATATGCTTTCCTATCGTTCTCGCTTGACTGGACTAATCCGCTTACATGTTCTGGCAAGACCCCATTCCTGTACACATCACCGTAGCTTACGAATGGATAGCCAGAACCAAAATACTCAGCACCGATGTTTATCCCGTTCTGACAAAAACCAAGATAGCGTAAGCTCTTAACCTCCCAATGCTCCGGCACCTCTCCCAGCCACTCAATACCCGAGTTGCACATTTTGGCGTCGGTGTTCAATCCTTTGGTAACGGCATGACTAATCACTGCTTGATGCTTTTCTTTTAGTAGTTGTATGATCAGTTTCTGTTTTTCGATAAGGGTATCGATTTTGGCGGTTTCGCAGTCTAGGAACCTGATAATTTCGCCTTGCTCATTGAGGCTAGGCACTGGAAATATCGTATTTGCTAAATATTCCTGTTCAATACTTTCAACCGTGGCACCTTGCTTTCTCCATTCAAGCAATAATGCCTTCTGGTTGCCAACTATAAGATACATTGCGTATTTGACATTAAGCTTGCCATTGAATCGAAGCGCCTTCATGTCTTGATTTAAAGTGACAGGAACATCATTTATCGCTACAGGTATTGAATGCTGGAGAATCCCTGATCGAACAACTACTAATAAAGCGCCTTTGCTTAATAAGTTGGTCGACGATTCCTTTATCGCTTTTTCGGTAACGTTATCGATAGTTGATAGGATTCTGGGCGTCTTCATATCTTTTGGCGAAACCCAAGGGATGTTGCCATTCCAGTATTCGGGATTGTCTTTGCTTGGTGTACCCCCGCCACTAACGCGAGACAAGTATTTAAGCGGTATTAGATCCCAGTCCTTGGGTACGTCACCTAGCCAAGGATTCTCAGAGTTTTTATATTCTGGGTAAGCTTTATATTTCCCTGCCATTATGAATGCACCTCTTGCAGCAGCTTCATAATTTCGGCTGACACAGCATCCAGATCAGCATCAATCTCGAGCAATTCCCTTGGCCGTTGATACTGGTAGAAATACCGGTTAAAAGCTATTTCATAGCCTACTATGCCAACTTGCTGATCCTGGGCGTCCTTCTTGCTGGCATCAATCCAGGCATCGGGCACATGCGGCTGCACTTCTTTAAGGAAGTAAGCTTCATTAATGGCATCAACGCTTTGACTTGGATCCAGCGCTACGTTTTCGTTGTCACGCAGGTCGTTATCGGTGTGATATTCCAGTACCTCACCGTTGACGGCAAACAATCCGTAGAGGGGATTTTCTTTGGTCTTATGCACCTTTTTGATGACCTTTGCCGCTTCTAGGTTTTTCCAGCTCACGGCATCGATGATTTGTTTTTTGTCTTTGGCGTCTAGGACAATACCCTGTTGCTTGCAGACCGCTTTGACGGCCTCGTCAAAGGTGTTGAAGTCGTCATGCTGGACGGTGCCAATGCTGGCCTGCAGACTTCGTGCCTTGAGTAGCAGCCGCTTCTGATCCATCCATGTTGTTCTGTTGAGTAGATCCTTGATGTGCTTCTCTTTGAGATCGGGGAAGTGCAGCTTGCAGTAACGTCGAACAGCGTCTTCATTGGTGCTTAGGTCACCGTAACGCTTGCAGTTGTCGCCGTCGCTCCAGCTTTCACCCTCTACTGCACTAAACTCTTGATAGACCCAACGCATGGCGCTATTGAGGGCACCAGGGGCGAAGCGACAGGTAGCCACTCGCTCGTCACTGAATTGATAAGACAGACGCAACGGTCGCTCAATGCTGATGCGGCGATACCCGAACTCATGGTTATTGAAAATTTTGCAGGCGAAGGTCTTGGTAGCCTCAACTTTCGGGTTGGCAGCCTGGCGGCCTCGACTGCTTTTTTGTGCGGCTTGTTTGTCCAGCTCGTAGGCGTCGACTGCGGCAAAGCTACCGAAGGCGCGGATCACCTTGGCGATATCGCTCTCGTCCATTTCATTGCGCTTGGAGCCGAGGGATTTACGCATTTTTCCGCAAAGGTTCACGCCATTGATCAACTGTACTTTGCCCTTACGTTCCTGGGCTTTCTTATTCGACAGCACCCAGACATAGGTCGAAATGCCGGTGTTGTAGAACAAGTCGGAGGGCAGCGCGACGATGGCTTCGAGCAAATCGGCTTCGAGAATGAAGCGGCGGATTTCCGATTCGCCTGAGCCGGCGCCACCGGTAAACAACGGCGAGCCATTAAGGATGATGCCAATCCTCCCACCCCCCTGAGAACCGTCGCGTAGCTTGCTGAGCAGGTGCATTAGGAACAACAAGGAGCCATCGCTGACCCGTGGCAGACCTGCGCCAAAGCGGCCACTGAAACCTTTTTGTGTGTGCTCTTCACTGATCTCTTGCTCGATTTTTTTCCAATCCACGCCAAAGGGCGGGTTGGAGAGCATGTAATCAAATTTAGTGGCGTAAAGCTGGTCGTTCGAGAGGGTGTTGCCTAGCTTGATGTTGCTGACGTCCTGCCCCTTGATCAGCATGTCCGCTTTGCAGATGGCGTAGCTCTCGGGGTTGAGTTCCTGGCCATAGGCGCGCATCAACGCATGTGGGTTGAGCTCATGTACGTATTCCATGCCTGAAGATAGAAAACCTCCAGTACCCGCTGTTGGGTCGTAAATGGTTCGGATGACGCCGGGCTTGGTCAGCGCATCATCGTCTTCCATAAACACCAGGGAGGTGGTGAGGCGCACTATGTCGCGGGGGGTAAAGTGCTCCCCAGCGGTGTCATTCGAGCTTTCCGCAAATCGGCGAATCAACTCTTCAAACACCAGGCCCATGTCGTGGTTGGAAACAGCCGCAGGACTTAAGTCCGTCTTCCGTACTTTCTGCACAACCTTGTAGAGCAGGTTGGCGTCGTTCAGCTGACCGAGAAATTCGGTAAATTTGAAGTGTTCGAAAATCTCCCGTGCATCTTTGGAAAAGCCCTGCAGGTAGGACTCCAGGTTTGCCTTGATGCCGGATTCACCGAGCTTGGACAAATCCATTTTCGAGGTATTGAAAAACGACAGTCCACCGCTGGCACGCAGGAGCAGTTTTTCCTGGGCTTCTTCGGAGATATTGAGTTGCTGGACGCGTGCATGCTCCACCAGCACCGCCGCCTTGCTTGCCTCCAACACGCACTCGAGGCGACGCAACAAGGTGAATGGCAGAATGATACGACCGTACTGGCTTTGCCTAAAGTCACCACGTAGTAAATCGGCTAAAGACCAGATGTAGGCGGCGAGGTTGTTGGAGGCTTGCGACATTATTTGAATATTCCCTGCAGTGCTTTGCGGTTGCTGAAGCGGTGCGAAGCACGATTATGAAAAAACTGGGCGGCATTATGCTGCAACGACCGCACGTGGTTATGCCTCAAATTGGATATTTTCACTCGATGGATTTGCGCGGGGAATGTTCCACCCTGGGACGGAGTGAGACCTAAATCGTGAAGTTTGCTTAGCAGCATCATCAGTTTGATCGGCGCGCCGTGGTTTCACAAAACCTCTGACAATTGGTCGCGAAGGCGTCAAGTGCAGAGCTTGGCGTTTTCTGGTGAGCAATTTCGGCCAGCTTCCATTCCATCGGTTTACGGCTCATCGCACTCCAGCGTTCACTACGGCTATGCTTTTGAGGTCAGCTGGGGAGTTAGTTGATCCTTTTCACAAGGCTAGCCGTTTGTCTGGTGGAGGTCGTTATGACCCGTACAATCCAGCAAAAATCTAAAACACGGCGAGGCCGGCCCCGGCTCGAAACGCAACGTACCCTCTATCAAATTAAGCTGTCCGGGTGGGATTTAACGTGGTCGTTCAGCCTAGCCCTGGCCAATCATTCGAGGGCTAACGAAGGTCATTATCATGAACATATGATCCTGACGCTGAAAGGGGAAGTGCTCTACCCCGAGGGTTTCAAATACCCAGAGGTCGAGTGCCAGCTCTACGCAGATCCTCGATTGATGCAGGACATAGCCCCCCCAAAAGGAATAGGGTCTATGGCAGCAAGTGGGACTCGGTTGGTTGCGTATATAGCAGTGCCGCGCGAGCGGATGGATACCTTGACCGGTGTGGCCGACCGACTTCTTTCCCTAGAGTTAAACGCTACCCCACTGCATTACCGCCGTGCGCTGGTTATGTCGATTCATTTGGGTACAGAGCCAGAGCCTGATTGGTGATCCCATTACTGGCTTAACTGGATGCCCTCTAGATGGGGGCAAGCTTTCGCGATCTATCCCCAATGTTGGTCGATTGACCCCAATGGGTAGACGAGAAGCCCGCTAACACCAGAGGACTGTCATCCTGCACGGCGGTAAAACTGAGGGTGTGAGCGAGCGGCGGAAGTTAGCAGTTGCCATATAGCACGGCAGCACCGTTGCTATAGCGATAGTCGTCGGCAACGCCGGGGCTATGGGGCGGAGCATGTGGTTTGAAATGGCCATTTACTATGAGTTGTTACCGGTAAAGAGGACGGCGCCCATTTGAGCCTTTTAGCCTTTCGCTTGCATACGCCCTTTATCATTCTCTACGCCATGCTTACCTTTGGGGATTGAGACCATTCGCCCGTCTTTCCCTTGAAAGTCCGTGCCCTCCTGCCGGAATAGCGGCCATGCGACCATCTCTTCCTTGAAGGCCGTGGCCGCCTTTGGGGATCGCAACCATTCTCCCATCACGACCTTGCAGACCATGGCCGCCTGACTTGATCGCAACCATTCGACCATCTCGTCCTTGAAGACCGTGACCACCTTTAGGAATGGCAACCATTCTACCGTCCCGGCCCTGTAAACCATGGCCTCCAACCGGGATCGTAACTTCGACACCATCTCTTCCCTTGAGCTTCATTATTTTCCTTAGATAAGCCTACGTGAGTTTTGATGATGCCATGACGGGTATGCGTGGAACAGCGCAAACCGAGATGGCCTAGAAATGGATTGTCATACATCGATCTACAATTCCAAATCACCGTTGTCCAAATTGCGAGTGTGAGCGACTGTGCCGGCCACGTGTTCTCTTGATGAAAGAAAAATGGTCAAGGAATGCGCTTTGTGTAGGTCATCTGGCACTGGGAATAGCACCTGTATTTGAAAAGCACCCGGCGTGATGGGCGTAATGACGACATTGCACTCAACGCTTTTCGCGATCGGGCCGTGCCCAACAGGCTTCTTTGATTTATGGAGTGAGTTACTCCGGTGTCATCATTACAGCGAGCGTCATGTTGATGAATTCTTCATTTTTTCTGATCGTGTCCAACGCGCCGCGCACATTGCCTCCAACCTCACTCGACTCCCGCTGCTCAACCCATAGCGTCAGTTCCATGATGGCAGCCTCAAGGGCGAGCTGATTTTCGTTGATCTTGAAAAGCAGGGAGGGGAGCAGGTCTGAATTTGGCATCGCGTTTCTCCGTGAGGGGTGACAGCGTGGCAGTGAAAAAATATGGATAGTCTTTAGCCTAGGTAGACACCATTTGGCAGCCTCATTTTCTTTTCTCTTTCTATTCGCGCAGCCTTCTCTTCGTTGGACTCAGGTAGGTAGAGTTTGTCGCTAGTTTCAGGTGCCAGCGACATGGCGAACATTGCTAATAGGAATGCAGTGAATGTGAACAAAGCCGCCAAGATGAAAGCATTGACCCAGAAGCCGGTGATGGCTCCCGGCAACGTGGCTGCCGTTTGGGTGAGCGACAACACCTGGGAGGTTCCTAGATTCATAAAGTTGATGGCGAACATCAGCACCAGCCCAAAGGCAATGTTCATGTTGGTATCGTGATCCCTTCTCTGTGCCTCCTGCTTGTCCAGCAACTCAATGATTAGCTTGTCTCTATGAATGAGGGCTTCTCGGCGCGCCGTGGACGTATCACGAAAGTCATGGTTGATCTCCTTGCCTTTGGTTCCCCGCATCAATTTGATCGCTGTGGTAAATGCGATTAATACCTTTCGCAAAGCAGGAAAAAACAATGTCATTAGAAACGCAAAAATCCCCAGGAAAACTAATGCTCCTCCTGCGCTGACCTCGGGAGCGTCCAATTTGCTGAACGACTGCAGCAGGTTTTTTTGGTGAAAAATCATCAGACAAGAATCTAGTGCAAGCAGGAAGGAGATCAGCAGTATGAAGTGCCGAAATTCAACTGCTTTATCGACGAAGGTGGTGCTGGTTGTGAGGGCTTTGCTAATGCTGGTGCTGGAGTCGGTCATGATCGTCCTAGGTTAAAATGTTAATTACACGGTGAAAAAGTGCGCGTCAATATTGAAAGGTAACCCTCACCTAGCACGTCCTAATACTCTCCATTGTTGGACATTCATTCGTCCTAAGTACCCCTACCGCAAATGAGCCTGCGCTAATCAGGTATACCTTTACCAGCAGCTCTCTTGGTCTCTTGTATGATGTTCTCGGCGTTCATTGCAGAGTCTAGTTCCGGTAGAGGGTAGCCAGCCTCAGCATGGGCTTTGGCGCGCTCCTCAATCAGCAGGCTCTCCGGATCACGAACCTTTTGGTAAACCCGGCCAGCTACGTACCATTCTCGAGACATCATTGCTTTCCTTTGGTTGGGACAGTGGCGAGCATGGCCATCCAATCACGAACGATTGCACTCCGGATAGCGCCCCCACGTGCACACATACTCCCAGAGCAGCTTACGCTCAAGATGCTTGATGTAGGCTGTTGTGTAGGGATCGCCCATATCCACCGGGCAAGCGGATACCCAGAGGTGCTCAATAGGAGTGGTTTCCAACAGCGTCAGCCGAAAGGTGTTGCCGCCTGAGTGTCCTGGTCGTTCACTAAACGCGGACGTATTGAACTGGCGGAGTCGGTCTGCGAGTGTCTGGCCCGTCGTTTCACCGACATAGATAATGAAATCATTGTTTATACGATGGTTGTCCGGCTTGCGCCTGCTTCGAGCGATGAAGTAGACACCTGGAAAATTCTTCCCAGGCAACTCACTTCGCATTGACCATGGTTGCCACTCACAAAAACCTACCTCGCCCTGCATAGCGCTTGACCCACCTTTGACTTTCCTTTGAATGAGCCAATAAATCATCTTTTGGCTCTGTGTCCTAACAACCAAACGTAACCGTCTTCTCGGTGACGGTTGCGACCGTCAAGCATTGACGCTCAGTGAATTTCACAAGTTAGCATCGTAAGCATCCATGGCCTCCCTTGGTGTATCGAACCACTCAAATTCGCCAGACGTGATGGAGCTAGCGACTCGATGGTTGACCTTGGCGACGAGGCCTTCGAAGAGGTTATCCAGAGGCTCCGAAAAGAGGTCGGCAGTAGCGACGGCATATTGCTTTGTTGTCAAAGATTCGAGACATACGTAGCGCGCGGATGCGCCTGAGCTCAGGCGGCGCCAGGTCACGACTTCGACAAAGTCATCCACTCTCGACGCGCATTGCGCCGGGTGACCCTGATGGGCGATCAGAGGAGCGGTGGATTGGTGCGCGTGCGTTGTACTGTTCGGCGATGGCTGGACAAGGTGTTTTAGCTCTTTGCGACCAGTCACAACCTGCTCGCGAAGCTCCTCGGGATCCATGGACAATCCACCCCGATCACTGACTGAATAATTCTTGAGCTTGTTGAACGCATCGATGGCCAGGCGGTCTTGTTTCTGCTCCCAAGCCGACCTTTTGTCTTCGAAGAGCCAGGCCCAGAACTGTATGAATAATCCCATGTTTCTTTCACCCTGCCTTGATCCATGAGGAGCATCTTCAGTGAGGCAGGGGGAAATGTCCTGCCTTTTTTGATAGGCACGGACACCGCATGGCTAGATCCAACAGTTCATGCCCAGCATGTTGCAGCAAAACACCACATCGACACTCATAGAAACGGATGACACAAGATAATGAAGACAGCATCATTGATTTTACCAAAGATGAATTCATCGGTTTCATGAATGAAATACTGGTCGCCAATAAGGCATCCACTGGTGATGTTCTAGTCGTCCTATTCGACAGGTTCTGTGAGATTACCGGCCATCCGGACGGCACAGACCTAATTTACTACCCTGACGACGGCTCAAACGGATCACCAGGAGAGGTTGCCCGAGGAGTAGTAAAGGGAGAGGCGTGCAGCTCAAGGTTGGACGGGACTCAAGGGCTACTGACCAAGGCCGGCATTTGCCAGAACCTAGCTTGGTTCGAACAAACAGACTAATCCCAGTCAACGTGAATTTCACCGTCAGAAAATAAGTTGGCCCGCCCACACCTACGGACTGTCATCCTGCATGCGTGAATGCTGTAGGGGTGGGAGAGCGGCAAGTATTGTATAACACTCATACTCGAGCAGGCGCGGGAGCGCACGCGCATCTATCCCTCATTAAGCCAGTGTTGGGCGGAAAAAACGTGGAGGGCGGCGTCGGTGAGGCGCCTGAAGAACTGGCTCTGCCCCGGAAGATGAATTTAGGGTGATTCGGAGCTTTTCTGGGCCTACATCCTAGCCTCTGAGTTAGGCTGGGGTCAGTTCCATACTCAGGACTTTCTGGGCTTGGCTCTGGCCGTCGCCTCTGCCACCAATGGGTTATCAGGCCAGTGATGCTTGGGGTATCTCCCCTTGAGATCCTTCTTCACTTCCGCGTAGGTGCTACGCCAGAAACTGGCGAGATCCTGGGTGACCTGTACAGGCCTTCGAGCCGGCGACAAAAGATGCAGCGTGAGCAGCTGTTTACCTTGAGCAATCCGAGGTGTTTCAGACAGGCCGAACAGCTCCTGCAACCGCACAGCGAGAATTGGCGGGTGCTGCGAATAGTCGATACGGATGTTCGAACCCGAAGGCACCTGTATCGCCTGCGGCGCCTGGGCCTCCAACTCTTGTGGAAGCGGCCAAGGAAGCAGATTCCTGACTATCGACGACAGATCCAACTGGCTGAAGTGGCTGAGCCTAGTGACCTTACCTAGGTAGGGTGTGAGCCATTCCTCAAGCGTTTCCAACAGATTGGTATCGCTGAGATCCGGCCATTTGCTGCCGGCCTGCCCATTCTGGAGTTCCAGCTGACGCAGCAGCTCGACCCGCGCTTGCCACTGTCGCAACTCGGGAGTCCAGGGCAAGAGTTCGATACCCTTTCGCCTTACGAGGTTGACCAGCGCGAGCGAACGGGCTTGCTCGTCCAAGCTTGGCAAAGGAGTCGTAGAAAAAACCAGCTGACCTACCTTCAGTTGCCGCTCAGCACGCAGCAGCCCTTCCCTTTCGTCCCAATCGACCTCATCGACTGACTTCACAAGGTCGGCTAACTCGTCATCAAACAGCGCCGGATCAAGGTCACTCGCTAGGTAGATCCGCTCCTCACGCTGACCTAGCCGGCTCCCCAGATCGGCCACCACTAGCCACTCGTTTTTGGTGAGGTTGTCAGGCTCAGAGAAAACCGCAGCGCGCCCATTAGAAAGGCGGTACTCAGAGGCGCTTGCACGCCTTTGCTGACCGATTCGATCAGGGTATGCGAAGGCCAGGAGGCACCCTACCCAGCGTGGGTGATCTGGATCTGTAACGGGGTCAGAAGCCTTTGCCCGCAAAAGGGATCGATACTGGCGAGCGGATTGTTTCACCTTCTGCAGGGAGCCCCCGCTACGACGTGAATGCTGTTCACCCGACAAGGCGCTCAGCCTCGTATGGAGGTCAGCACCTGCCCCGCGCAAAATATCCTTTTCACCCAGTAGTGCTGCGATATTGCAAGCTAGATCATCCAGGCCGAGCGAGCTCCCTTTAATCAGCAAGTGAGCAATACGCGGGTGGGCCGGCAGCTCACTCATGGCCGCACCATGTGGTGTGAGTTGTCCGGCATCATCAAGCGCGCCTAGGCGTTTCAGCAGATCTCTGGCTTGAGCGAAAGGTGCCGAGGGAGGTTGATCAAGCCACGTCATTTCATCTGGCTTCATCCCCCAGCGTGCAAGCTGCAGCGCGAGAGCTGCTAAGTCCGCCTGCAGGATTTCAGGAGTGCTGTAACTAGCCAGTTGCTCGTGTTGCGACTCTGACCACAGGCGATAACAAACACCCGGTTCGAGTCGGCCAGCACGCCCCATTCGTTGAGTGGCACTGGCTTTCGAGATGCGCTGGGTGTCGAGCCTGGTCATACCACTTCTAGGATCGAATTTCGGCACCCGCTCAAGACCACTGTCCACAACCACTCTGACACCCTCGATGGTTAAGCTAGTCTCTGCAATGTTCGTCGCCAGTACGATTTTCCGCGTTCCAGGGGCCGCAGGCTCTATCGCTGAGCGCTGTGCATTGAGATCAAGATCGCCATACAAAGGGCACACTACGAGGTCTGGGCGGCTGCTCAGCTGTTCTTTGAGGGACTCGGCCACCCGGCGAATCTCTGCTTGGCCAGGAAGGAAAACCAGGATGCTCCCCGATTGCTCATTGAGGGCGGTCAAGCAGGTATCTGTGATCCTCGTATCGACTGGCTGGCCGGGTTGGTATGGGCTCCCCCAAATCGAGGAGACGGGATACATCCGACCTTCACTGGTGACCACTGGGGCGTCGTTGAGGACTTTCGAAAGCCGCGCACCTTCGAGCGTTGCAGACATGAGCAGCAGCTTCAGAGGCGACTCATCGCGCAACAGCTCACGGCCACTCAGGCAGAGGGCTAGTGCGAGATCAGAGTCCAGGTTCCTGAGGTGGTATTCATCGAAGATGACCACTCCCACACCTTCCAGTGCTGGGTCGTGTTGGAGACGGCGAGCCAGGATACCCTCGGTGACTACCTCGATCTGGGTGCGTGGCCCAATCTTGCTTTCAAGACGAATGCGGTAGCCGACAGTTTCACCAACCTTCTCTCCCAATTCACTCGCCAAACGTTCGGCAGCGGCCCGAGCAGCCAGCCGCCGAGGCTCGAGCATCAAGATCTTCTGATCACCAAGCCAGGGCTCATTCAGCAGCGCTAGAGGCACTCGAGTGGTCTTGCCCGCACCAGGTGGCGCTTCAAGGATCACTTCATTGCGGTTGGCCAAGGCGTCTCGTAGGCCTGGCAATATGAGGTCAATAGGTAGAGAAATCATCGAGGCTCCCAAATCAGGGGAGCAGTATACCCGGTGGATCTCAATTAGCGGTTCGGCCTTGATGCTAATAAAACGGGAGAATTATAAGCGAATGCCAGGCGGCGCCTGACGTATAAGTGCGGCACGAGATAACGAAGCATGGGGAAGATACAAACTGGCCGTTTACACATCGTTGCCTCTGCAAAAAAGAGGCGCACGGCACTTCATCATTCACGCTGCTTTCGTATTTGACTGACATTCAGCTTAGCAACGTTATTAAGGCTCTTCAGTTGTTCTTCAAGGTAACGCACCCGCTCTACTAGCTGAACGTTCTGCGTCATGACTTGATAAAGCTGGACTTTCACAACTTCGAGTTCGCCATGAGCCTTTGCCGCTTTATCGTTAGCTCGCTTTATCTGCAACGCTTTAGAAGAACTTACTGTACCGAAGCTGTTGCGATACGCTTCAATCTCTGCAATTAACGGCTTATGATTATTGCGGTCTTTTTTCAGATAGCCACGATCAAAGCCCGCCTCGAAACTCACAATACCTGCAGTAATTTTAGTAGGATCCAGTCCCACATGGGCTGCAACTCTAGGCTGACCGAGCTTGAGTCTCTCGAAAGCCTCCCTGCAAGCATCTAATCCAGTGCCGGTCATACGTTACACCTCAACAACGGGAATGAATTTCTGGTGGAATTTTTTCAAGCTTGCCAACTCGGCCTCAACAACCTGGTACTCGCCTGAGCCAGGCTCATATCGAGAAAGATCCTCCTCACTGCCATCGATGGCCTCTTCAAGCTTATCTCGCTCAATGATGCCATCTGCACACGACAAACACGATGTTATATCCCCCAAAAGATAGGAATCGCACTTTCCTGTGTAAGTACAGGCACCCAACAAAGTAACCTTAAAAGAAATCTTACCATCCGATGCTTGTTTTTCCGTTTCCTTCCTCAGCGTAGCAATATGAATACCACCCTCATCCATCCTTTTCCGCTGATTGGAAATGTAGCTTCCAGCCCCCCCAAAAAGTTGCGCACCGTCTCCGAAAGCGTGAGCAAGAAGATCATATGCAATGTTTAAAGGCATGCCGGTTTGATATTCGAAAAGCACATGATGCTTAGGCAGCACAAAGTCACCTACCTCCTCATCGTAATATCCAAAAATAGTTTTGAGCTTTGAGAAGTTATTCGCATAATAGCGCGTCATTTGAACAGACAGATGCTTGAACTGCTTTCGAAGACTCGGGAGAGAAATGAAACCGCTGTTACTCCCATAAAAGGCTAGCGACCTGCGAAACTGATGACTTGTAAATGACCATGGCGAACCAATACTGAAACCTGCCGCATTCAAAAAGTCTCGGCTAGGGTCAGTAGCCTGCAACTCCTGAAAGTCAGATTCTGTGATGAATAGCCGATTCAAAAGAAACTTCGGCTTCGACACGTCGTTCCAAGTCGGCACGCCTACTTTCGTTTCACGCCGATTAATAATGGCTGGATTAAGGAAAAGAGGCATATCCTCTGGGCGAACTCCGAATAAATTGGAGATCGCTCGACAAAGGGAGCGAGCAATTTCAACTGCACGTACAACCTCATCTGTAGCCAGCCAAGACGAGGACTTGCGATATCCAGTGAACTTAGTCGTACTCGAAAGCACCTTCACGATTTTCGGCTTATCTCGACTAATTCCATCCTCATCAAGAGTAGCGGCGACCACCTCCTCGACATCGATACAGTTGTAGGGCAGAAGCATTACTTCCTGGTCACGCATACCCGTGTAGATATGAATAACCGTCTTAAGAATCCATTGCATTTTTAAAATAGCCGAGGACAATACACCTCGACCAACGCAATGCAAATCTCCGGAAAAAACCTTATCAAGCTTATGTAGCCGCAAAGCCTGATTAAATTCCAGCTCAATTACATCCGGCCCTCCGGAAATAGTTTTCTGATGGTCTTCTGTATAACCGTAATATGGACTTATGAAGCAATCCAGGAAACGCTCAATAGCTTTCCTCTTCGGATAAATCAAATCCATCCAATCGCCAACAGAGTTAATTACTTCAAGGTATATCCTTGTTGGAATTACAGGATGCTGATGAGGAACGTCTGACGCAGCGCCAAAGTCAATGTTAAAGACCCCATGCAGCTTGTAGCCTAGACGGTCTTCGCCAATGGCGACCATATGCGAAATAAGGGACTTAGTGAGCTTTCGCTGAGTAACCCCTATATTCTCCCTAGCCATCCATTTACTATAGGCATTAAGATAGGCTGGATTAGAAAATAACTGCTGGAGACTGATGACACCTACAAGCGGGTTGGCTTTTTGATCATAGCAATAGCGCGCAGCTGTTCGTAAAGTCAAAAAGTATTGACCAAGCATACCCGCGCTCATCCTTCCTAGATGTCCGGTTTGAACATAGAAAAACAAGCAAAACAGGAGATATCTCACCTCCCTGACAAGACCATCCTGGCCAGCCTCGTACTGTTTGAAAATACTATCAAATCCAATCATGGCGATGCGATTGGCCTTGAGCCTTATCGGATTCAGATCCCACTTAACGCCGCCGTAACATGCCGTAATTTCACCATCGACATCCCGACAAATGACAAAATCAGCCGCGGGCCTCCATGTTGGATCGACAGGAATCGAACCTGCTGCGTCGAAAGGCTGAAGTTCATCACCGACACCTTTAAAGAAGTCAACCATCAGATATAAATTCCCATCTTTTCATAACGCTGCAGCCGCCTTTCCCAAAAAGGCGTGAGTATTCCCAGATTGAAAACTCTTTTTCGCATAGAGCCAACTAGACTTGCCATTTCTGGGGAACGCTTACAAATAGCTTCCAGAATGAAATCAATGCGAATAACTACATCCTTGAAAACTTCTTCCGAAAACTCAAAATTGGGAGCATTGGCCCTCACGCCTTCAATTACGTACAGAAAGCTCAGGAGCTTATGAACATCCAACTCATCAGAATGAACAACATAGTGAACACAGAACAAGCAACCATACTGGGTTTTACAATCTGGCTCAATCGCAACTACCGGAATATCCTTCTCGGGGCTATTAATTGAATCACAGTGCCCTACCGCAATGGAAATACCTGGAACGTTTTCTGAATTTTTAATCCGCTCAGCGGCTTTTTTAATGGCCGCCCAGTATTTTCCGAACTCCGCCTTTGAATTAGCGTCTGTAGTTCCGGCATAAGACTGAACATTAGTTCGCGCACTATGATTCATAACCACACCCACCAAAAGCGGCGAGTGCTTTAACTGATGAAGCGTAAGACTTTTAAACTTACGAACCAACACGGGCGGGATATTTTTTGTGCCCTTCGGCACGAAAACCCCTTCGATACGCTTAAAAAAGTTAGACGAGAAGTTCTCCTCTAATGGCCTAGGCTCTTTTGGAACATACTGCCATCCGAGCAACTTAAAAAAAAGCAACTCACTCTTACGACGGTTTAGAAACCATTCCCTAAACCTGAGATACTCCCTCAAAATTTGCATACCAGGCCCACGTCCAACCGTATAGGCGACATTCAAGCCTTTAGCTCTTAGCTTTACTGCCGACAGCTCGTTTTTCAACGGCGATTTCACAAGCTCTACCGCATCATCATGTAGAAACTGAATCAACTCACTTGAGTTAGCACCAACCACGCAGTTCAACAAACATGCATAAGCTCTCATAGCCATGGTTGCGATTCGCAACCTGAACGGATGGTATAGATCAGCATTAACCTCGGCTATCAGGTTTTCCGCACGTTCCAAAGTCTTTCTAAGGTCACTCAAGGAAATCTTAGGAAAGGCACCCTTCAACTCCTCAAGAGTAAAGATACGCCCTTCTTCATAGTTATACGCTTGGTACTCATGCTTCCCCTTAGTGTAAGGAGTAATATGCTTTCCATTGCCAGGAAAAAGATGAGCATGATATTCACTCGCTTGAAATTTAAACGGAAAGGGTGCACCGTCAAGCAAAAACCTTGAGAACTGAAGAGCAATGTTCAAGGTGATCTCAAGGTAATTTTTGACATCCTCATCTTCAGGAGGCTCCAGCCCATCGCGCCTCGTCTTGATAGGAGGAACACTAGAAATAATATTTTCACTGCTTTCTGGAAACTGGAGCTGGAGGGCGCGTCTTAGTATTCCTTGGCGAAGCTGTGCTGTAAGTGGCGCCATACCGTTGGGTTTAAGAATTTCCTGGAAAAGGAAGTTCGAGTATTCTACATAAGCTGCTCGAGCGGCAACAGGATTGCAGAACACCTCGGAATGGCCATTTTCATCACACCAGTTGACAGCACGATCAAGAAACTTGATATCTGTCTCAATCGACTTATGGGATGAGTTCGAAACGTAATGATTTTCCAAAAACGTCAAAATCAACTTACGTCGACTCGGAACCACTGATCTTACATCAACCAAATATTTGTTAGGCTTACTCGTCTTTGCGCGAACAGAATATGCGTAAATCCCGACATCCAGCGGACTTACTCTATGATCAAGCTTGAGGGCCATCAGTTCCGGATGAAGAATCTCTCGTTGATCGGCAATATCAGGAAGTCGAACAACATTAACTTTACGCACCTGTGAAGCATCAAGCATTATCATCAACCAAAATCAGATCGCTACAGGAGGACATTTTGAATAGCGCCCCCTCATAATCTTCCTGGGCACGAAGCTTGTCAGGCGTCATTTTGAAGAGCTTTAAGTAGTTCTCAGTGGTCTCGCGACGCTCATGATGCATGCGTGACTGAATGATGGAGATATCCTCTCCAGGCAACAGATTCCCGTCCTTCAAGCGAGGAATCAAGTGCTGATACAGTTGATAAGCAAACGTTGCGCGAAGCCAGTGATAGGTAAAATCGCGGGGAAAACTGGACGATACGGATCGCATTATTTTCTTCTTAAGAGTATCGGCTACTGCACCTAGCGGCCTAGTCTTAATGAATGGAAAACGTGGGTCATTCGAAGCCATGTAATAGCAGTTAGCCTGCTCCGACAAAAACACGTACATGTCTTCGTCCGGAATACTTTTAAGCTGAGGAAAATCTGTTGCATAGTTTAACTGGAAGCGTTTCCTACGGTTTTTTGCGTATGCGCTTCTGACATATGTCAGCAAATCTTCGGCCAGTTGTTCAGGCACATGCAGGGTCTGAGGCTTGTTGCCTTTAGTATCAATCCCCGTCCCAGGCCCAGCCTTCAACAGGTATGTACCCTCAGGGGTAAGCAAGCCCTGCATCAACGCCTCAACATGTTTTACACGAAGCGTCAGAACAGTCTGTTTTCGTGACCCGGCCATCAAGGCTAGCAGGACAATTAGACGTTCTTGCGCATCCCATCCATCCGAATCGATGAGAGATATTAAATCTGAAAGTTCCGAATTCGTTAATGGCCTGAGGCATTCACCCTCGTCATCCACAAACCCAATCGGCACCACTTTACCGTTGTTGGTTTTCTGAGTTTGACTTCTTTTCTCTACAGTGATCTGCCGGGTGATCCCATACTTATTTTCAACGGCAATCTTTATCTCGCGAACCGAATCAACCCTGGTGATATCAATAGGGTGCCAGTGCATTGAGACAAATTTATAGAACTGATAAACCACACCAGTATACTGATTGGCTACCTCAGGCCCACGCCCAGGGAGCTCGAACAAATGCAGATGATACTTATAAGTCGGCCTATGAACTATACGTCGCCCAGAGAAGTCCAACCAATGAATATTATTATTCTCAGTGAACATCAAATAGTCGAGTAACCGACTAGCCTTTCGTCTTGCTTCGTCAGCTGGACGACTGTTTGCATGTTTGTTCTTTACAACGCTGAGAAGAAATGAATTTGCTTCTTTCCAAGGCTCACCACTGCGATGAAATAGAAAAGGCATGTTGAAAATGGCTCTATCCGCAGCATCGCCAAATGCCTCATTTACCTGAAAGCCGGGGATCTGGCTATCAACACCAAGAATGTTTACGGGGATTGAACCGTCAGGTTCATCGCCAAAATGAAGATCAGCAAAAGCATCGCTTACTTGGGGAATGAGAACTAAACGCCCTTCATGATCTTTGTTTTCGAAAGCAGCCACTGAACACCCAATTCGCTAGAGCGTCAATGATAAACGTTGGGTGATAATTTTCCAACAATAATGTCAATGCACTAACGTTTCATGCACATGACAATTGGTGAACGTTGCGTGATAGTTTCGGATACCGTCCCTTCAAATCCTTCTTCACCTCGGCATACGTACTGCGCCAGAAGTTCGCCAGATCCTGCGTCACCTGCACCGGTCGCCGCGCCGGGGACAGCAGATGAAGCTTGACCACTTGCCGGCCACCGGCAATGCGCGGCGTCTCGGCCAAGCCGAACAACTCCTGCAAACGCACCGCCAGAATCGGCGGTTGTTCGCTGTAATCCAGACGAATCGATGAGCCCGACGGCACGCTCAAATGATGCGGTGCCAGCTCTTCGAGCCGTTGCGGCAGCGGCCACGGCAACAGGTTATGAACGATGCTCGACAGATCCAGATTGGCGAAGTGACTGAGTCGCGAGACCTTGCCCAGATACGGCATCAGCCAGTGTTCGAGACTTTTAAGCAGTGCAGCGTCGCTGACATCCGGCCATTCGCTCTGCTCCTTACTGCCGAGATCCAGCTGCCGCAACAACGCCACGCGCGCCTGCCACTGACGCAGCTCTGGCGTCCAGGGCAACAGCTCCAGGCCTTTGCGCCGCACCAGGTTCACCAACGCCTGACTGCGGGCAGTTTCATCGAGCCCGGTCAGCGGTTCGCGGCTGAGGATCAATTCGCCGACCTTGCGCTGACGCTCGGCCCGCAGCACGCCTTCGCGCTCATCCCAATCCAGTTGATCGACGCAACGCACCTGCTCGGCCAACACCGAATCGAACAACGCTGGATCGAAATCCACCGCCAGATAAATCCGTTCTTCACGCTGGCCCTGGCGACTGCCCAGATCCGCGATCACCAGCCACGGTTGCTTCATCAAACTATCCGCTTCAGCAAACAGCGCCGCACGACCGTTGGCCAAACGATACTCCGCGCCACCGGCCCGCCGCTGTTGCGCAACTCGGTCGGGATACGCCAACGCCAGCAACGCGCCGAGCCAGCGCGGATGTTCAGGATCGCTGACCGGCTCCGACGCTTTGCCCCGCAGGTAACCGCGATACTGCCGCGCCAGTTGCCGAGCCCGTTGAACACCACCCTGAGCGCCGCGTGCGGCCCGTTCTTCGCCGGACAACAGCACCAGTCGGCTATGCAGATCCGCACCGGCACCACGCAAAATATCCCGCTCACCGAGCAATGCCGCGACATCGCAGGCCATGTCGGCCAAGCCGAGCGCCTGACCACGTAACAGCAAATGAGCGATCCGTGGATGGGCCGGCAGTTCAGCCATGGCCTGACCGTGACGGGTCAGCGCCTCGCCCTCCAGCGCGCCCAAACGTTCAAGCAGATCTTGAGCCTGTGCATAAGCTGCTGCCGGAGGGACATCGAGCCAGACCAACTGCCCCGGCGTCACGCCCCAACGCCCCAGTTGCAAGGCAAGTCCGGCGAGGTCCGCCGAGAGAATCTCCGCACTGGCGTAAGCCGCCAGTTGCTCGTGCTGATCCTGCGACCACAACCGATAACACACGCCGGGCTCCAAACGCCCTGCCCGACCTGCGCGCTGCGTGGCGCTGGCTTTGGAAATGCGCTGAGTATCCAGGCGAGTCATGCCGCTGCCGGGGTCGAAACGCGGCACTCGCGCCAGCCCGGCATCGATCACCACGCGCACTCCGTTGATGGTCAGGCTGGTCTCGGCGATGTTGGTCGCCAGCACCACTTTGCGCTTGCCGGCGGGCGCCGGATCGATCGCGGCGCGTTGGGCGGCGAGGTCCAATTCACCGTGCAATGGGCAGAGCAGAACCTGTGTGCTATCGCCCAGTGCATCGGCGAGTTGCTGATGCACCCGACGGATTTCCGCCTGCCCCGGCAGGAACACCAGCAGGCTGCCGGTCTCATCGTTCAGCGCGTCGAGAATGGTCTGCACCACCCTTGGCTCGATAAATTCACCGGGCTGAAATGGTCGGCCCCAACGCATCGTCACCGGGTACATGCGACCTTCGCTGCGCAGGATTGGCGCATCATCGAGCAACCCGGCCAGGCGTTCACCTTCCAGGGTTGCCGACATCAACAGGATTTTCAGCGGTTGGTCGTCACGAAACAGCTCCCGGCCATTCAGGCTCAGGGCCAACGCCAGGTCGGCGTCGAGACTGCGCTCGTGGAACTCGTCAAAGATCAGCAGGCCCACGCCTTCGAGCGCCGGATCGTCTTGCAAACGCCGAGTGAGAATGCCTTCGGTGACCACTTCGACGCGGGTGTTTGGGCCGACTTTGCTGTCGAGACGAATGCGGTAGCCAACGGTTTCGCCGACCTTCTCGCCCAGTTCACTGGCCAACCGCTCCGCCGCCGCCCGTGCGGCCAAGCGGCGCGGTTCAAGCATCAGAATGGTCTGCCCGGCCAACCACGGCTCATCGAGCAAGGCCAAGGGCACGCGGGTGGTTTTACCGGCGCCGGGCGGTGCTTCGAGCACGGCTTCGTGGCATGTAGCAAGGGCTTCACGCAGGGCGGGTAAAACTTCATCGATCGGCAAAGAAATCATGCTGGCTCCACAGGGCGTGCCCACAGTAAATTGCGAGTCGCGTTGAAGCTGTGGGCGTGCCAGGCAAGGCGCGGGACGCCGGTAAGGGTCGTTTCCTTGCCAAGTCCCGCAACGCAGCATGGCGCGCCCACAGCTTCAGCCCGGAGGGCCGAACCCCGATAACATCCATCAGGCGTTACGCGTTGTCGATCTGGAAAAAACAACTTCAATCCTCAGCCATTCCAGTGGGGGGGGTGAGACGCGACCGCAATTTACTGTGGGCACGCCCTGCCGCCGCGAGTATAACGGCCTTCGTCGCGGTCCTAATTCATATAGACGCCCCTTCGTTTCCAGATAACCCAGGAGATTTCACATGCGTGCTCCCTTTCGCTTGATCGGCGGTGTACTGGTCGCGAGCTTGCTGACCCAAATAACCGCCTGCGGCACGATTTTCTACCCCGATCGTCGCGGTCAGATCGATGGCAAGATCGACCCGGTCATCGTCGCGCTGGATGCCGTGGGCCTGCTGTTTTATATCATTCCGGGGCTGATTGCCTTTGCGGTGGACTTTGCGACTGGCGCCATTTACTACGAGCCCGGCCGAACCGCCCAGGTGGCTCCGGAAAAACTCAAGGAGGCCATCGGTGCCGACGGCAAGGTCGATAACCACAAGTTGCAGACTATTCTCGAAGCCGAGTTGGGCCGCAGCTTCCCGCTGGACGATCCACGCCTGATCCAGCACAAGGGAAGCACCCAGCAACTGGCCATGTTCGGCCTGCAACCGGCCGCGTAATCGGTGCACCAAAAAGGAAAAGCCGCACTTATGACCAGCAGTACCGAACACGCCCGCCTGCTACGGCTGGCGACGCGCGCCTCGGTGGCGGTGGCGTGCATCTTGATCGTCGCCAAAGCCATCGCCTGGTGGTTGAGCGGTTCGGTGAGCATGCTCGCTGGGCTGACCGATTCTGCACTCGATGGCGTCAGCTCGCTGCTCAATCTGCTGGCCGTGCATTACGCCTTGCGCCCGGCCGACGACGATCACCGCTACGGGCATGGCAAGGCCGAATCATTGGCGGGCATGGCTCAGGCGCTGTTCATTGGCAGCAGTGCGGTGCTGATTGCCTTGCAGGCGATTGAACGGTTGAAGCATCCAGAGCCGGTAAGCGCCGCGTGGCTCAGCATCGGGGTGATTGTGTTTTCCCTCGCCCTGACCGTGGCCCTGCTGATGTTGCAACATCGGGTGATCAAGGCAACCGGTTCCAACGCTGTGAGTGCCGATTCCTTGCATTACCGCTCAGACTTGCTGCTCAACGGCAGCATTCTGGTGGCGCTGGTGCTGGCCGGGTTTGGTTGGCATCAAGTCGACCCCTGGTTTGGGTTAGGGATCGCCGCCTACATCCTCTGGAGCGCCATTCATATCGCCCGGGAAAGCTTTGCGGTGCTGATGGATGAAGAGCTGCCGCCGGATGTCAGCCAGCACATGCTTGAACTGGCCTGCAGCGTACCGGGGGTTTTGGGCGCCCACGACCTGCGCACACGAATTTCGGGTAACCAGTGGTTTGTGCAATTGCATCTGGAATTGCCGGGGGAGCTGACTCTGTCAGTCGCCCACGGCATCAGCGATCAAGCCGCCGATGCGATTCACACAGCCTACCCGCGAGCCGAAGTGCTGGTGCACGCCGACCCGCAGGAAGTGGTGAAAGCCGCCAGGGCTCAGTAACTCACCTGATAACCGCGACTGCTCAGGCAGTTGCCCTGGGCCTGTCGGTAGACTTGCACCACCGACGGGGCCGGTTGGTAGGTGACGGCACGCGGATCGAAACCGCTCTGCTGCACGGCCCAGCGATAACACTCGTAACCGTCCCGACTGACCTCCTCCGGCGACTGGCCGTTGGCCGGATACGCCACCACGTCATAACCACTGCTCACCGGTTGCGGCTGCACCGGTGGTTCGACCACGACGTAATCCCGAGTGCTCTCCTGATAGGCGTAATACGCGCCGGCCGCCAGGAACAACAGCGCACCGCCAATCCACACTTCACGCGCGTAATCGGGCAAGTAGCTGACCCGAATCCCGCGAGGCGGCTGAACCACCACGTAACGCGGGCCTTGCGGGCGATACCAGTAACCACCGGAATAGAAATAATCCTGGCCACGATACGGCACGCGGTAGTTGCGCTCCGGGAAGCGGTCGATCACGTACCCCGGGCGATACTGTGGGCCGGGGCCCCAGCCATTGCCGCGCCCATCCGGGCGACCGGGCCAGCGACGATCATCATGACGTGAGCCCTGCCCGCCAGTCTGCCAGTGCTGGTTGTCATAGTTGCGCGGCTGTTCGTCCTGATAGTAGCCACGCCGGGGTTCCTGGGTCTGGCGCACGGTGTCGGGCCGGCCCTGAATTGGCAGATTGTTACCGGGTTGTTGCGCCGGTCGGCCCTGAACATTGGGATCGTGCGACGGACGGTTCTGACGCTCGCCGCCCTGATTCTGGTCGTGGAGCTCGAACTGGCGGCTGTTGTCGCCCCGAATGATTTCGTTGTTCTGCGGCCGGGGCTGGTTGTTACCGTCATGGCCCTGGCCTTTACCCTGATGATCCGGCCCGCGTTGGCCGCCATCAGGCCCACGGATTTGCGGCTCATCGGCCAGCGATTGCGCAGTGACACTCACACATAGCAAACCAACACCGGCCAAACGCCAGATGCGCGACTTCATGCTTTTCCTCACTGCGGGTTAGGGCCTGTACGTAAGACTGGGAAAGCACAGGCCGGTTCTGCAACAGGTTATCAGTCACGCAACTTATTTATTGAGGGGCGCCCATAAATTCCGGGCAAGAAAAAAGGGAGACCCGTCGGCCTCCCTTTGAGAACTTCGTCCGTGCTCGACGCTTATGACGTCGGCTCACCTCACGCCGTCTTCTGGACAGTGTGTAGCTCGGGGGCCGACACAGCCCCGGTGGGGGTGGCGACCGCAGCTGGCCTGATTGGGCGAGCCGCACTGGACTGTTTGTCCGAGCAGTGATTCTGGTGATAAGAATAGGCCCGGAGCAGCGGCAGAGGATTGCGAAGATTGCTCAAATAAACATCACTTGCGCAATTTTTAACTCAGGATAGATAATCCGCCGCAATAGTTATGACAAAGGCCTGATTGATGAGCAAACTCGACCGATACGACCTGAGCATTTTGGCTGAATTACAGCGCGACGCGCGCATCTCCAATCAGGAGCTGGCCGAACGCATCGGCCTGTCGCCTTCGCCTTGCTCGCGGCGGGTCAAGCAGCTGGAAGACGACGGTTACATCACCCGCCAAGTCGCCCTGCTGGACCGCAAGATGCTCGGCCTGAGCCTGACCGCCTACGTGCTGATCGGCATGGACCGCCATACTCCCGAGCGTTTCGAGAACTTCGAAGCCGCCATTCGCACCTTGCCGCAAGTGCTGGAATGCAGCCTGGTGACGGGGATGGATGCGGACTATCAGCTCAAAGTAGTGGTGCCAGACATGGACCACTATCAGAAACTGCTGCTGGGGCATCTCACCCGGATTGAAGGGGTGACCAGCGTGCGGTCGAGTTTTGTGTTGAACCAGGTGCTCAACAGCACCGAGTTGCCGCTGACTCATTTACGCAGCTGAGACCTGTAGGAGCTGTCGAGTGAAACGAGGCTGCGATCTTTTGATCTTGTTCTAAAAAGCAAAATCAAAAGATCGCAGCCTCGTTTCACTCGTCAGCTCCTACAAGAGCGAGTCCAGCGTCAGCCAGGGCGACGAATAGCTGCGGCACACTGCCGCAGGTCAATGCCCCGCCAATCCCCCATGGCGTATACTCCAGCGCCTTTTAGCCCCGCCCACGCTGGAGATGTTCAATGGATCCTGCAGTACTCGAAGAGTGGATGATGACTGGACTGGTCAGCATCCTGATCATTTTCATGGGTTTCATCGTCTGGGATCTGGCGAAAAAATCCAAGGCCGGGCGCTTCGGCTCGTTCATTCTGTTCTTCGTACTAGGGCTGGGCGTGGCCGCGTTCGTGATCAAAAGCGTAGTCATCGGCCTGATCGAATCCGGCACTCTATAAGCGCGCCGGCACTTCCTTCCACTGGCCCTGATCGAGCCCTTCGATTGACCAGTCACCGATTCTGACCCGCACCAGACGCAACGTCGGCAAGCCGACCGCCGCAGTCATGCGCCGTACCTGACGGTTGCGGCCTTCGCGAATCACCAGTTCCAGCCAACTGGTCGGCACGCTTTTACGAAAGCGCACTGGCGGGTTGCGCGGCCACAGTTCAGGCTCATCCAATGGTCGCGCTTCGGCCGGCAACGTCATGCCGTCGTTCAGCTCGACGCCATCGCGCAATCGCTGCAACTGCTCGGCGGTTGGCTCACCTTCCACTTGCACCCAGTAAGTCTTGGCCAGTTTGTGTTTCGGGTCGGCAATTCGCGCCTGAAGCTGGCCGTCGTTGGTCAGCAACAGCAAGCCTTCGCTGTCGCGGTCCAGCCGCCCTGCCGGGTAGATTCCCGGAATCTCGATGAAGTCCTTGAGCGTCGCCCGCCCTTCGCCGTCGCTGAATTGCGTCAGCACATCAAAAGGTTTGTTGAACAGAATCAGCTTCGGCTCGGCCGGCGGCGCTTTGGCGAGACGGCGCGGGGCTGAAGAGGATGGCGCAGGCTTCACGCCAGGGCGGCGGGAAACGGGACGTGGAGGACGAGACATGGCGAGAAGAACATCTAACGGTCAGGGCTGCCAATGCTAGTAGCCTGACCGTTAAATGACCATCGCAAATCAGCGGAACGGCGGCTCGTCGAAGCTGCGCAGTTTGCGCGAGTGCAGCGAGTTGAGCTCGGTGCGCAACAGATCCACCGCTTCGATGCCGATCTTCAAGTGCTGGCTGACCGCGCGTTCATAGAAAGCGTTGGCCGAACCCGGCAGTTTGATTTCGCTGTGCAACGGTTTGTCCGACACGCAGAGCAACGTGCCGTACGGCACCCGCAAGCGATAGCCTTGCGCGGCGATAGTGCCGCTTTCCATGTCCACCGCCACGGCGCGGGACAGGTTGATCAGCGGACGCTCCTGCGCCCAGCGCAGTTCCCAGTTACGGTCGTCGTAGGTCAGCACGGTGCCGGTACGCAGGCGCTTCTTCAGCTCGTCGCCCTTCTCACCGGTGATGTTGGCCGCCGCTTGCTGCAACGCCATCTGCACTTCAGCCAAGGCCGGAATCGGAATGTTTGGCGGCACGACGCGATCGAGAATCCCGTCGCGACGCATGTAAGCGTGGGCCAGCACGTAGTCGCCAATGGTCTGCGACTGACGCAAGCCGCCACAGTGGCCGATCATCAGCCAGCAATGCGGACGCAGTACCGCCAGGTGGTCGGTGATGTTCTTGGCGTTGGACGGGCCGACGCCGATGTTCACCAGGGTCACGCCATGGCCGTCGCTGGCGATCAGGTGATAGGCCGGCATCTGGTAACGATGCCAGACCACGCCCGCGGCAATCGCCGATGCTTCGCCGTGGTCCATGCTCTTTTCGATGATCACGTTGCCCGGCAACACCATGCGCACAAAACGCGGATCGTTGCGCAATTGTTCCAGGCCATGAACGATGAACTGGTCGACGTAGCGGTGGTAGTTGGTCAGCAGAATCCACGGCTGCACATGGCGCCAGTCGCTGCCGGTGTAATGCACCAGTCGGCGCAGGGAGAAGTCCACCCGCGCGGCGTCGAACAGGGCCAGTGGCAACGGGTCGGTGTTTTCCCAGTCGTACAAGCCATCGGCGATGCCATCGGTGGCGGCCGACAAATCCGTACTCGGGAACACTCGCGCCAGCACCGCCGCCGTAACGCCGGAACCGGCCAGCTCATCGCCCTGCTCGACCACGTACGGATAAGGAATGTTCTGCTGGCTGACGCCGACTTCCACGGTCACGGTGAAGTCGTGCATCAACGGGACGAGTTGTTCCAGCAGGTACTTACGGAAGGCTGCCGGATGAGTGACGGTGACACTGTAGGTCCCCGGCAATTGAACCTTGGCATAGGCGCGAGTGGTCTGTGGGACTTCGCCCTGGCAAAGGTAGGTCAGACGCAACTCGGGATAACGAAACAGAGCCCGCTGTTCAGCGTCCGGTTCGACGCGATCCTTGAGATAACGCTTGAGCGCCTGATTCAGCGCGGTGGTTGCACGCTCGTGCAAGGCAGCAAGCCGATCCACGGCTTGCTCGGCGGTTTGAACGACAATAAACGCTTCGGTCACGATCAGCTTCCTGTGTTCTGACTTGCAGGCCTTCATCTTGCCTGCATCATCGCTTCACGGGAACAGTGGCGTGTTGGTCGTACACCAAGATGTGTGCGCAGAGGCCCAATGTGGGAGCGAGCCTGCTCGCGATTGCTGAGCAACATCCCACATTGAAGTCGACTGTCACGCCGCTATCGCGAGCAGGCTCGCTCCCACATTGGCTCGGTGTCGATCAAAACCCTCGCGGCGTCGACCGGGCAACAATCGCTTCCACATCCAGCCCGCGCGGCAATGTTCCATACACCCGACCGGCCGAACCCAGACGGCTGGCGATGAAAGCATCACTGACCGCTGCATTCCCCGCCTCCAGCAACAACTTGGCCTGAAGCCCCAAGGCAATGTCTTCGGTTAGCTGGCGGGCGCGGTATTGAATGTCGTCGGTGTCCTTGAACGCGGCCTGCAATTGGCTGATGTGCGCCGCCAGACGTTTGTCGCCATGACCGTCGCCCAACTCGCTGAACAGCACATCAAGCACACCCGGCTCTTTCGACAATGCGCGCAATACGTCGAGGCATTGCACGTTGCCGGAACCTTCCCACGTCGAGTTGACCGGGGCCTCACGGTACAGACGCGGAAGGATGCTTTCTTCGACATAACCGGCGCCGCCCATGCATTCGGCAGCCTCATTGATCATCGCGGGCGCGCGTTTGCAGATCCAGTACTTGCCCACCGCCGTCACCAGTCGGGCGAATTTCGCTTCGTGATCGTCATCCAGATGATCCAGCGCCCGGCCCATGCGCAAACTCAAAGCCAACGCCGCTTCGCTTTCCAGGGCCAGGTCGGCCAGCACGTTTTGCATCAAGGGTTGTTCGCTGAGCAATTTGCCTGCGACCTTGCGATAGGCGCAGTGATGGCTGGCCTGGGTCAGGGCCTGGCGCATCAGTGCGCTGGAGCCGACCATGCAATCGAAGCGGGTCATGGCGACCATTTCGATGATGGTTGGAACACCCCGGCCCTCTTCGCCGACCATCCAGGCCAGGGCGCCACGGAACTCCACCTCGCTGGAGGCATTGGACCAATTGCCGAGTTTGTTCTTCAGCCGCTGGATGTAGAACTGATTGCGCGTGTCGTCCGGGCGATGGCGCGGCAGCAGGAAACAGGTCAAACCCTTGTCTGTCTGGGCCAGGGTCAGGAAGGCGTCGCACATCGGCGCCGAGCAGAACCACTTGTGGCCCACCAGTTCATACGCCTGGCCCGGGCCACTGGCGCCGACCGGATACGCCTTGGTGGTGTTGGCCCGCACGTCGGTGCCGCCCTGCTTCTCGGTCATGGCCATACCGATGGTGACCCCGGCCTTGTGGGCCATGCCGACGTTGCGCGGGTCGTATTCGGTGGCGAGGATTTTCGGCAGCCATTGTTTGGCCAGATCCGGTTGCAGGCGCATCGCCGGGACACTGGCGAAGGTCATGGTCAACGGGCAACCGCTGCCGGCTTCAGCCTGACTGTGTAAATAGGTCATGGACGCGCGGGCAACGTGAGCGCCCGGTTGCGGGTCGGTCCAGGGCAAACCTGTCAGGCCATGCTCCACTGCCATGCGCATCAATTCGTGGTAGGCGGGATGAAACTCCACCAGATCGATGCGATGACCGTAACGGTCATGACTGACGAACACCGGTTTGTTCTGATTGGCCGCAAACCCCGCCTCCATCAGCGGCCCGCCGGCCAATGCGCCATAAGCGTCAATTCGCGACTCGGCCCAACCGGCATCGAACCGCCGCGACCATTCCTGCAAAGGCAGGTCGATGCGATAGAGGTTGGCGCCGTCCAGCGACGGCGGCTGATTGGTGACTTCGTGGGTTTCGGCGAACTGATGCAGGTTCATGACGGGGCTCCTTTGGTCAGCCAAGGGACTTTCAGTTAAGCACCGCCCCGAGGTTGAACAAAGTGGCATATCTGCCTAACTGTCGGCGCTTTCGCCTTGCCCCGGACAGAGCACCCGCCGATAGAGTGCCGCCTGCAAATCTTCGAATTTCACCGGTTTGCTCAGGTAGTCGACCAAGGTGTCGCTTGGGCAGTAGGCTCGATCCGCATTCTGGGCAATCATGAACACGGGTAACTCGGCACAACCCGGCAAGGCGCGGATCCGACCGCAGATCGAGGCGCCATCCAGTGGCGGCAGCTGACAATCGAGCAGCACCGCGTCAACGGCCTCATGCTCCAAATGATCGAGCGCAGCGACGCCGCTGTTAGCGGTGCGCACGCGGAACCCCAGCTTGAGCAACATGCCACGCATCACCAATTGATTGATGCTGTTGTCATCGACCAGCAACACCGTGCAGTCCTGAGGCAAACGCAGGCCGGTGGTTTGCCGGGTGATTGCGGGCGCAGATTCCACCACCGGCAGCTCGAACTCGACGTCCAGTTGAAAGCGACTGCCGCGCCCCGGTTCCGAGCGATGACTCAGGCGCCCGTCGAGCAATTCGACCAGTTGCCGACAAATGGCCAGGCCAACACCCAAACCACCGTATTCACGGGTCATCGAGCCGTCGACCTGAAAAAAGCGTTGATACAGCGTTGCCTCGTCCAAATCGGTGAAGCCAATGCCAGTGTCGATCACCGCAAAGGACAGCGCCAGCCGATCGGGCGCCACCGGTTTGCCCGTCACCCGCAGAGCCAATCCGCCGACCCGGGTGAATTTGATCGCGTTATCCAGCAGGCATTCCAGGCATTGCGTCAGCTTGCCGCTGTCGCCGTGCAAGCGATCCGGCAGCCCGGCTGTCACCTCGACCTTGAAGTCCAGCGACTTGCTCGCCGCATTGCCATCGAACTGCAGACGCAAGGCCTCGACCACACCGCGCAAACTGAAGGTGTCCGGATAGACCTTGAGCTTGCCGGCCTGCAATTCGGTCAGGGTGAGGATGCCGTTGACCATGCGCATCATGTCCCGCGCCGAACCTGCAGCCGTTTGCTGATATTGCTCCATCTCAGGGTTCATCTCGACGGTCTGCATCAGCTCCAGCGAACCGATCACACCATTCATGGGCGTGCGCAATTCGTGGGTCAGGGTGGCGAGGAATTCGTCCTTGAGCTTGTTGCTGTGAGCCAGTTGCTGGTTCAACACTTCGAGCTTCTGGCCGGCATCAAACAGCGTTTGCGCCTGTTGCTCGCGCATGGCGTTGATGCGATCGGCCAGGGCCAGGGACAGCAGCGCCACTTCGATCGCCGAGCCAATCTGGCTGGCGTACATGGTCAGGAATACGTTGGGCAAATAACCCAGCACCATCAGGGTGTTGACCACACCACCGAGCAGGAACGCCGACCAGGCAATGATGAAATACCGCGCGACCCGCAGGCCACGCCACCAGGCGAAAATCCCGGCGGCGAAAATCACCACGGTGAAAACCAACGCCAGCAACGTCGCCAGACGCAGGGCCAGGGCGTAATTGGTCATCAATGACAACCCGACCACCAGCGCACTGAACGCAATCAACGCCAGCAACAATCGGTCGAGCCAGCGACTGTGGGTGGCCGTCTGCAAAAAGCTGCGGGCGAACTGGCTGCCGAACAATCCTGAGCAGCCGATGAAGAACGGCGTCGCGGCGTTGGCCCACCAGGGATTGTTCGGCCAGAAATACTCCACGGCCGCGCCGTTCACCGACAACTGATACAAGCCGAACGAGGCGATATAGACGATGTAATAGAGGTAGCTGGTGTCGCGCACGCTGAGAAAGATGAACAGGTTGTAGACCAGCATCCCCAACAACACACCGTAAATCAGCCCCAGCACATAGAGCCGCACCGGCTGCTCTTCGAGGTAAGCGGTGCTTGACCACAAGGTGACGGGCGCCTGAACCGAGCCTTGGCTTTGCAGACGCAAATACACGGTTTTCGCCTGCTCGGGCGCAAAGCTCAGATCAAACAGATAGTTGTTCTGGCGGATCTGGCGAGTGGCGAACGGCAACGCATCACCGGTCTGTCGGACCAACTGATAGTCACCGCCAGCATCGGCCAAGTACAGATCAAGGTGATCGAGAGGCGGATAAGCCAGTTCCAGCAACCAGGTCCGTTGCGCCGACGGGTTGGTCGGGCGGTACTGCAGATCGATTTTCAGCCAGAACGCCGAACGCAAATAACCGGCGTTCAGAGTGGCTTTATCATGAGGTTTGAACTGCCCGGCCGCCGCTTGCGCACGGACATCGGCGATGGTCGCCTGACCGCCCGCGTCTTCATAAACCTGCATCGTTCGGCCCAGGGGAAGGCTCTGGGTGAACTCGTCGAATTCGACGGCGCTCGCCAGGAGGGGCAAGCACAACAGCAACATCAGCAAATAGCGCATTTAAGCCCCAGCGTGGCCTGTCCGGTTCTGTCAGGAAGCCCCCCATTCCTTTTGAGTAGACGTAAAACCGGTATTACCTGTTATTGGTTTGGATCCACTCTAGCATAGCCGTTGGTGGCCATTGAGCACCATTGAAATTTTTCCTGAAAAGGCTCTAGAACAAGCGTTCCAGCTCTATACATTGAGTTAGAGCTGTTGGCTTGGTCAGAAAGATCAAAAGATCGCAGCCTTCGGCAGCTCCTACGGATTTGCATCGATACGCAGTCCATGTAGGAGCTGCCGCAGGCTGCGATCTTTTGCTCGTTGCGCAATCGGCGTCGATGCGCGCGCGCACCGAAAAAACATGTTTGGTGGTAAGCTCGCGCACCATGAATATCTACAGCTCTCGCCCCGTTGTCCTCTGTCTCTCCGGCCACGACCCTAGTGGTGGCGCCGGCCTGCAGGCAGATATCGAAGCCCTGCTCGCTCAGGGTTGTCATGCGGCTCCGGCCGTCACCGCCCTGACGGTGCAAGACACCGTCAACGTCACTGACTTCCGCGTTCTCGATCGCGAATGGGTGTTGGCACAGGCCAACGCCGTGCTCAATGACTCCGAAGTCGCCGCCGTCAAACTGGGCATGCTCGGTTCCCTGGAAATGGTCGACACTGTGGTCGAACTGCTTTCAGCGCACCCGCATTTGCCGGTGGTCTGCGACCCGGTGCTGCGCGCCGGCGGCGGTGGACGACTGGGCAAGGACGAAGTCGGCTACGCCATGCGCGAACGCCTGTTGCCGCTGTCAATCATTGCCACCCCCAACCTTCCCGAAGCTCGCATTCTCGCCGAACTGCCCGAAGGCACCGCGGACGAGTGCGCTGAAAAACTTCTGCCATTCGTCAAACACCTGCTGATCACCGGCGGTCATGGCGACGAACATGAAATACACAATCGCCTGTACAGCCGCGACGGTCGCCGCGAAACCTTTACCTGCCAGCGCCTGCCCGGCAGTTATCACGGTTCCGGTTGCACACTGGCCAGCGCCCTCGCCGGTCGTCTGGCCCAGGGTGAACACCTCGCCAGTGCCGTAAAGACCGCGCTTGACTACACTTGGCGCACCTTGCGTGATGCGGAGCAGCTGGGCAAAGGCCAGTTCGTGCCGCGCCGCTTGCCACTGGACTTCTGTTCGTAACGCCATGAGGCTTGTCCGATGAAACTACGTGGCCTGTACGCCATTACCGATAGCCAGTTACTGGCCGGGAAATTTCTTTCGTACGTGGAGGCGGCGCTCGAAGGCGGCGTCACCCTGCTGCAATACCGTGACAAGAGCAGCGACGAGGCCCGCCGCCTGCGCGAAGCCGAAGCCCTGCGCGATCTGTGCGAACGTTACAAGACTCATCTGATCATCAACGATGACGCCGAACTGGCCGCACGCCTGAACGTCGGCGTGCACCTGGGCCAGACCGATGGCCCGCTGATGCCGGTTCGGGCACTCCTCGGTCGTCAGGCCATCATCGGCTCGACCTGCCATGCGCAACTCGAACTCGCCGAGCAAGCCGCCAAAGAAGGCGCCAGTTACGTCGCCTTCGGCCGCTTCTTCAATTCCAATACCAAACCCGGCGCACCGGCCTGCGGCCTCGAACTGCTTGATCAGGCCCGCAGCAAATTGCATCTGCCGATCTGCGCGATCGGCGGCATCACGCTGGACAACGCTGCGCCACTGGTGGCCCACGGGGTCGACTTGCTGGCGGTGGTGCATGGCCTGTTTGGCGCCGACAACACGGCTGAAGTGACACGTCGTGCCCGCGCCTTTAACGAATTGTTCAAATCCTGATTTTTGAGAGCCCGATCATGTCTCGTTCCGAAACCCTGTTTGCCAATGCCCAAAAACACATTCCCGGAGGCGTGAACTCGCCTGTTCGTGCGTTCAAGAGTGTTGGCGGCACGCCGCTGTTCTTCAAACACGCCGAAGGCGCCTACGTCACCGACGAAGATGACAAGCGTTATGTGGATTACGTCGGTTCCTGGGGGCCGATGATTCTCGGCCACAGCCATCCGGACGTGCTGGACGCGGTGCGCAAACAGTTGGAACACGGCCTGTCCTACGGCGCCCCGACCGCGATGGAAACCGAAATGGCCGATCTGGTCTGCTCGATCGTGCCGTCGATGGAAATGGTGCGCATGGTCAGCTCCGGCACCGAAGCGACCATGAGCGCCATCCGTCTGGCCCGTGGCTTTACCGGCCGTGACAGCATCATCAAGTTCGAAGGCTGCTACCACGGCCACTCCGACAGCCTGCTGGTCAAGGCCGGTTCCGGCGCCCTGACCCAAGGCGTACCAAGTTCGGCCGGTGTACCGGCGGCGTTCGCCAAACACACCCTGACCCTGCCGTTCAACGACATCGACGCGGTAGCAACCATGCTCGCCGAAGTCGGCCAGGACGTGGCCTGCATCATCGTCGAGCCCGTGGCCGGCAACATGAACTGCGTACCGCCGGCACCGGGCTTCCTTGAAGGCCTGCGGACCCTGTGCGACAAGCACGGCGTGGTGCTGATTTTCGACGAAGTGATGACCGGTTTCCGTGTCGCCCTCGGTGGTGCCCAAGCCCACTACGGCGTCACGCCGGACCTGAGCACCTTCGGCAAGATCATCGGTGGCGGCATGCCGGTTGGCTGCTTCGGCGGCAAACGCAAGATCATGGAGCAAATCGCGCCACTGGGGCCGGTCTACCAGGCCGGCACGTTGTCGGGTAACCCGCTGGCGATGGCGGCGGGCCTGACCACGCTGCGCCTGATCAGTCGTCCTGGTTTCCACGCCGAGCTGAGCGACTACACCAGCCGTCTGCTTGATGGTCTGCAACAGCGCGCCGACGCCGCCGGCATTCCGTTCGTGACCACTCAGGCCGGCGGCATGTTCGGTCTGTACTTCAGCGGCGCCGACGACATCGTGACCTTCGAGGATGTGATGGCCAGCGATGCCGGCTTGTTCGGGCGTTTCTTCCACCTGATGCTCGAAGGCGGCGTGTACCTGGCGCCAAGCGCCTTCGAAGCCGGTTTTACCTCGATCGCCCACGGTGAAACCGAGTTGAAACTGACACTGGACGCCGCCGAGCGTGCATTCGCCGCATTGAAATAAAGCTGCAACGCTGACGTTGGCGATTGCCAATGTCAGCTTTCACCTACATTCGCGCCCTTTTTCCTACTCATCTGCCAATAATCCCCCGCAAAGTGGGCGATATATTTCCCGTGCAGCAGAAAAACGAGTAAAGACTTTGTAAGGTTGGCCCTGCTTATTTCATAATGCGCGCTTATTGGATCCCTCGATGGGTCCACGCGCCCCTCAGAGGTAAGTCGATTCCCATGAACCGCACCGGCCGCACCCTTGCATTGGGCTGCCTGTTGCTCCTTCAGCCCCTGCTCGCGCTCGCACAAGCAGGCGGCAACTCGTTGTTGATCCCGGCGATGGGTCGCTGCACCCTCAATACTCAGCCGCAAGACCTGACGCAAGCGCTCGCCGCCTGTCAGAAAGCGTCGGATGAAGGGGATGCGCAAGCGCAATACGAGTTGGGTGAGTTCTACTACGACGGCAAAAACGCGCCGCGCGACCTCAATCAAGCCCTGAGCTACTTTGAAAAGGCCTCGCTGCAAGGCCACGCCCAGGCGCAATTCAAACTTGGCACCATGTTCTTCCATGGCGAAGGCGTACCGGCCAATAACGTTCAGGCGTATATCGTGCTGAAAATGGCCGCGGTCAACGGCGCCGAAGAGGCGCTGGACACCGCCGACGAAGTCGCCGAAAAAATGCCCCGCGAAGATCTGGAAGTCGCTACCCAGGTACTGGGGCAAATTTTCCGTAAATACCTGATGGAATTGCAGAGCGCCGATGGGCGTACGCCGTTTTCGCCACTGCCCTGAATTCTGTGTTGTTCTGACTGCCCCAATCGCGAGCAGGCTCGCTCCCACAGTTGATCTCTGACCTACACAAATATTGTGTTCACAGACGATCCATTGTGGGAGCGAGCCTGCTCGCGATTGGGGCGACTCGGTCTAAGGCTTACTTCTCAGGCATCGGCATCGGAAACGGCATGACATTGCCGACCGCGCCGCGGGCTTCGCTGATTTTCGGCGTGCCGAGACGCTCGACCTCGTCGATGCGCACGATCGAATGCATCGGTACAAAACTGCGTACAACGCCTTCGAACTGAGCCTTGAGCTTCTCTTCGCTCGGATCGACGACCACTTGCGTGCGCTCGCCAAAGACGAACTCTTCCACTTCCAGGAAGCCCCACAGATCACTTTGATAGATCTGCTTGGCGTACATTTCGTACACCTGGCCCTGATTGAGGAAAATCACCTTGTAGATTGGAGCTTCACGTTTGGTCATGGTGGGCGGGTAACACATCGGGGATAAAAATGAGGGCGCGAACTATAGCATAGCCACCGGACGCGCAACGGTAGGAACCTTGGTGCATGTTCCCTATAATGCGCGGTTCTTTGAATCACGTGATGACTCTATCCATGGCCAAGAAGCTTTACATCGAAACCCACGGTTGCCAGATGAACGAGTACGACAGCTCGCGCATGGTCGATCTGCTGGGTGAACACCAGGCCCTGGAAGTCACCGCTCGCGCTGAAGACGCCGACGTGATCCTGCTTAATACCTGCTCGATCCGCGAACGCGCCCAGGACCGGGTGTATTCCCAGCTGGGTCGCTGGCGCGAATTGAAACTGGCTAACCCGGAAATGGTCATCGCCGTCGGCGGCTGCGTAGCCAGCCAGGAAGGCGCGGCCATTCGTGACCGCGCTCCGTACGTGGACGTGGTATTCGGCCCGCAGACCCTGCACCGCCTGCCTGAAATGATCGACGCCGCGCGCCTGACCAAACTGCCGCAAGTCGACGTCTCGTTCCCGGAAATCGAAAAATTCGACCACTTGCCCGAGCCGCGCATCGACGGGCCGAGCGCTTACGTGTCGGTCATGGAAGGCTGCAGCAAGTACTGCACGTTCTGCGTGGTGCCTTATACGCGCGGTGAAGAAGTCAGCCGACCGTTCGACGATGTGATTGCCGAGATCATTCACCTGGCCGAAAACGGCGTGCGCGAAGTGACCTTGCTGGGGCAGAACGTCAACGGTTATCGCGGCACCACTCATGATGGGCGCCTGGCTGATCTGGCGGAATTGATCCGGGTAGTAGCCGCTGTCGATGGCATCGACCGGATTCGCTACACCACCTCGCACCCGCTGGAATTCTCCGACAGCCTGATCCAGGCCCACGCCGACGTGCCGGAGCTGGTGAAACACCTGCATTTGCCAGTGCAATCGGGTTCCGACCGGATCCTCGCGGCGATGAAACGCAACCACACCGCACTGGAGTACAAATCCAAATTGCGCAAGTTGCGGGCTGCCGTGCCGGGGATCTGCATCAGTTCTGACTTCATCGTCGGCTTCCCGGGCGAGACCGAAAAAGACTTCGAACAGACCATGAAGCTGATCGAAGACGTCGGTTTCGACTTTTCCTACTCGTTCGTCTATAGCCAGCGTCCGGGTACACCGGCTGCCGATCTGGCCGACGACACGCCGGAAGAACTGAAAAAAGAACGTTTGAACGCCCTGCAACATCGCCTCAACCAGCAAGGTTTCGAGATCAGCCGACAAATGGTGGGCTCCATTCAGCGGATTCTGGTCACCGATTATTCGAAAAAAGACCCCGGTGAACTGCAAGGCCGGACCGAGAATAATCGTATCGTCAACTTCCGCTGCGACAATCCGACCCTGATCGGCCAGTTCGCCGACGTGCACATCGATGCCGCGCAACCGCACTCGCTGCGGGGCTCGCTGTTGTAGGAGCGAGGCTTGCCCGCGAAGGCCGCACCGCAGTCTGTCTGGCGGACCGCGTTATCGTTCTTCGCGGGCAAGCCTCGCTCCTACAAGGACGGTGTTCAACATTGGTCTGTTTAAGAGCTTTCGTACCCAGGCGACTGGCGCTATCCTTGATTCATCATAATTGCCCCAGGGCGGCTAAATACGACCTTGAACGCACCCATAGAACCACATCGTTTCATCCTCGAGCCTTTTGAAGCTCGCCGCTTCGCCAATCTGTGCGGGCAATTCGACGAGCATCTGCGCTTGATCGAACAGCGCCTCGCGATCGAGATCCGCAACCGCGGAAATCAGTTCGAACTGATCGGCGAGCCCAAGCACACCACCTCCGCGGAAAACCTGCTGCGCCGCTTGTACCGGGAAACCAAAGGTACCGAGCTGTCGCCAGACATGGTTCACCTGTTCCTGCAGGAATCGGCCGTCGAGGAACTGGACAACCACTCCCCCGCCGAACCGTCCGTCGCCTTGCGCACCAAGAAAGGCATGATTCGCCCTCGCGGCTTGAATCAGGTGCGCTATGTGAAGGAAATCCTCGGTAACGACATCAACTTCGGCATCGGCCCGGCCGGTACCGGCAAGACCTATCTGGCCGTTGCCTGCGCGGTAGATGCGCTGGAACGCGAGCAGATTCGCCGTATTCTGCTGGTTCGTCCGGCGGTTGAAGCGGGCGAAAAGCTCGGCTTCCTGCCGGGTGACCTGTCGCAAAAGATCGATCCGTACCTGCGCCCGCTCTACGACGCGCTCTACGAAATGCTCGGCTTCGAATACGTGGCCAAGCTGATCGAGCGTCAAGTGATCGAAGTCGCGCCACTGGCCTACATGCGCGGTCGTACGCTGAACAACAGTTTCATCATCCTCGACGAAAGCCAGAACACCACCGTCGAACAGATGAAGATGTTCCTGACCCGCATCGGCTTCGGCTCCACTGCGGTCATCACCGGTGACATCACCCAGGTCGACCTGCCGAAAGGCACCAAATCCGGGCTGCATCATGTGATCGAGGTGCTCAAAGACGTTCCGGGGATCAGCTTCACCCACTTCATGCCCAAGGACGTGGTGCGCCATCCGTTGGTGCAACGCATTGTCGAGGCCTATGAGCGCTTCGAAAATCGCACAGCCGACGAAACGGCGAAGCCCTCTCCCAAGGACACTCGCCCCGATGCTTGAGCTTGACCTGCAACTGGCTACCGAAGCGTCTGCCCCAAGCGAAGCCGAATTCCGCCAATGGTGCGAACTGGCCCTGCGCCAGCGTACTGCCGACTCCGAAATGACCATCCGTCTGGTCGACGAAGAGGAAGCCCGCGAACTGAACTTCACCTGGCGGCAGAAAGACTACGCCACCAACGTTTTGTCGTTTCCGGCCGATGTCCCCGATGAGTTTCTCGATATTCCCCTGCTCGGCGATCTGGTGATCTGCGTAGCGGTGGTCGAGCGCGAAGCGGCGGAACAAGGCAAGAAATTAAAGGCTCACTGGGCGCACCTGGTCATTCACGGCTGCTTGCATCTGCTTGGTTACGACCATATAGATGACGATGAAGCCGAAGAAATGGAAGCACTGGAACGAACGTTGCTTGCAGAGTTGGGTCATCCGGACCCTTATGCGGACGACGAAACAGACACATCCCCAATCGTAACAACAAAGGATTCAGAGTAATCGCTATGAGCGAAGATCGATCGAGCAACGGGCAGAAGTCATGGCTGGGTAAGCTCACCCAGGCTTTTGCCCACGAGCCGAAAAACCGCCAGGAGCTGCTGGAGCTGCTGCGCGACGCACATCAAAACAAGTTGCTGGACAGCGAAGCGCTGGCCATCGTCGAAGGCGCCATCCAGGTTGCAGACCTGCAAGTACGGGACATCATGGTCCCGCGCTCGCAGATGATCAGCATCAAGGCGACCCAGACACCTCGCGAATTCCTGCCGGCCGTGGTCGACTCGGCCCACTCCCGTTACCCGGTGATCGGCGAAAGCCACGATGACGTGATGGGTGTGTTACTGGCCAAGGACTTGCTGCCGTTGATCCTCAAGGAGAACGGCGACAGCTTCAACATCAAGGACCTGCTGCGCCCGGCGACCTTCGTGCCCGAGTCCAAGCGCCTGAATGTGCTGCTGCGTGAGTTTCGCGCCAACCATAACCACATGGCCATCGTCATTGACGAATACGGTGGTGTGGCCGGTCTGGTGACCATCGAAGACGTGCTGGAACAGATCGTCGGCGACATCGAAGACGAGCACGACGTCGAAGAAGACAGCTACATCAAGCCGCTGCCCAGCGGTGACTTCCTGATCAAGGCCCTGACGCCGATCGATAACTTCAACGAGTTCTTCGACAGCGAATTCTCCGACGATGAATTCGACACCGTCGGTGGCTTGGTGATGAGCGCGTTCGGGCACTTGCCAAAACGCAACGAAATCACTGAAATCGGCGCCTATCGCTTCCGCATCCTGAACGCCGACAGCCGTCGGATTCACTTGCTGCGTCTGACACCTATTGCCCGGTAAAAATTAAGGAAAGAAATGCACTGGATGACCCGCCCCGGCTGGCCCGGTAACTCGCTGGCCATGGCGGCCGGTGCACTTACCACCCTGGCCCTGGCACCGTTCGATATCTGGCCGCTGGCATTGCTGGCGGTCGGTTTCTTTTACGCCGCTTTGCGTGAACTGAACCCCCGTCAGGCCCTGGGCCGTGGCTGGTGTTTCGGTTTCGGCCTGTTTGCCGCGGGCACTAGCTGGATCTACTACAGCATCCACAACTTTGGTGGCGCCTCGGTGCTGCTGGCCGGATTCTTGATGCTGCTGTTCACCGCGGCGATTGCCTGGTTCTTCGCCCTGCCCGCCTGGATTTGGGCGCGCTGGCTGCGCCGTAACGAAGCGCCGCTGGCCGATGCCTTGGCATTTGCGGCGTTGTGGGTGGGTCAGGAAGCCTTTCGCGGCTGGTTCCTTACCGGTTTCCCATGGCTCTATTCCGGTTATAGCCAACTCGACGGCCCATTGGCCGGGCTCGCGCCGGTCGGCGGAATGTGGCTGATTTCCTTCACCCTGGCCCTGACGGCAGCGCTGATCTACAACGCTGCGCGCCTGGTACGCACTGGCCGTAAAGGCTTCATCGCTGTCGGCGTGTTACTGCTGGCAGGCCCATGGGTGGCCGGCATGGCGCTCAAGGAACATGCCTGGACCAGCCCGGCAGGCGCACCACTGAGCGTCGCGGCGATTCAGGGCAACATCGAACAAAGCATGAAGTGGGACCCCTCGCAGCTCAATGCGCAGCTGGCGCTGTACCGCGACATGAGTTTCAGTTCCAAACGCGTCGACCTGCTGATCTGGCCGGAAACGGCGGTCCCGGTGCTCAAGGAGTCCGCCGAGGGCTACCTGAACATGATGGGAAGCTTCGCCGCCGAGCGTAAATCCGCGTTGATCACCGGCGTGCCGATTCGCCAGGAACTCCATCACGAGAAGCGCTATTTCAACGGCATTACCGTCGTCGGTGAAGGCGATGGCACTTACCTGAAACAGAAACTGGTGCCGTTCGGCGAATACGTGCCACTGCAGGAAGTCTTGCGCGGCCTGATCGCTTTCTTCGACCTGCCGATGTCCGACTTCGCCCGAGGGCCGGCCGATCAAGCGCTGCTGCAAGCCAAGGGTTATCAGATTGCGCCGTTCATCTGCTACGAAGTGGTCTACCCGGAATTCGCCGCCGGCCTCGCCGCCCGTAGCGATTTGCTGCTGACCATCAGCAACGACACCTGGTTCGGCACCTCGATCGGCCCGCTGCAACACTTGCAGATGGCACAGATGCGCGCACTTGAAGCCGGCCGCTGGATGATCCGCGCCACCAACAACGGCGTGACCGGCCTGATCAACCCGTTTGGCCAGATCACTGTGCAGATCCCGCAGTTCGAACAAGGCATCCTGTATGGCGAAGTGGTGCCGATGCACAACCTGACGCCCTACCTGCAATGGCGTTCGTGGCCGTTGATCATCAGTTGCGTGTTGTTGTTTGGTTGGGCATTGGTGGCCAACCGGATGGCGAAAACCGTTTAAGTATCGCGCCGCCTGCAAAAAGATCGCAGCCTTCGGCAGCTCCTACATGGGAATGTGTACACCCTGTAGGAGCTGCCGAAGGCTGCGATCTTTTGCTTTTTCAACGATAAAACAACGAATACCCGATCTGCCCCACCGCCTCATTCATCAACTGCCCGCTCTGCCAGATTGATTTGAACTCCGGCATCCAGCCACCCAGCGGCCGGGCATTGTCCACGCCTAAAAACCCCACTGGCGCGGGCACTACCTCAAATCCGGCCTGTTGGAAACTCCAGACCGCTCGCGGCATGTGCCAGGCCTGAGTCACGACCACCACCCGCTTGATCCCCTCCGGCAACAACACCTGAGCGCTGAATTGCGCGTTTTCCCAGGTCGTACGGCTGCGCCCTTCCTGCCAGCGTACCGTCACGCCAAAATCATCGAGCAATGAGTCCGCCATCAGCTTCGCTTCGGTCGGTGGCGTGCCGTAATGCAGGCCGCCGCTGGTCAGAATCGGCAAGCCGGACGCCTTGGCCAGGCGCGCGGCATAGCGCTCGCGCCCCAAGCCTACGCCGGTCGGCTGATCAACGCCCCAAGCCGGATCGCCACGCTCACGCCCTGAACCCAGCACCACGATCGCGTCCGCCCGTCGGCCCAAGGTTGCCCATTCCTCGCGCGCCAGCGGCGGCTCGCGCTCCAGGGCCTTGGCACTCCATTCCACCACGACCGGCAAGCTCATCAACCAGAAACCGCCCACGCCCAAGATGAAACACAACCCCGCCAGTCTCGGCCTTGAGCGGCGCCACCACCAGGCAAGTACCAGCAGCAGCAATAAAATGCCGGGCGGCAGAAGAAGTTGTTTAATGAAATAACGAAAAGGCATCGGGCATCTCCATAGATGCCCGAAGCCTAGGTGGGTTGACGCAATGCGACAACAAATGTGGAAGGACTTTGTTTCAAAAAACCATATTCCATGGCTTCAAGTGCCCTTACTTGAATTGCAAAGACCGGACCTTTACCGCGCCTTTGCCGGGTGCCTTATCCTTGAGCCAGATGATCTTGGCCGAACGCGGTGCCTCGAGTTGCTTCACTGCTGCTGACAAGCATCCGTGCGTTTCACGTTCACTACGATCCAGATAGGCCTTGACCAGTTCAAACTCTGCGGGGCTCAAACCACGCAGTTCCAGCTCCAGGGGACGCTCATCACGCAGCCGTCCGGCAGTTTTGGCCGTATCCAGCGCCATTGCGAGACGGTCTATCAGTTTTTCGTACAGCTCCGGTTTTGTAGCTTTTTGCTGTGACTCAACCATCCATCACCTCATTGAAGATAAGACTCACTCCCCTTTTAGAGCTTAGCCTCGCTGAAAAAACCGGCTGAGTGCCGCGACCAACGGCCCTCGGAGCGGGTATTGGCCACGTCCTTGCGTGTAATCAGGGTTTCCCTCGGTAGAGTGCGGTCATGTATGCTACGGCGCTTCCTGTAACTCCACTTCCAGCTCGCCTGGGCACCGAAACGCCGATTTGGCGTCATCACCGTCCAGCGTTGCATTGAAGAGGATTAGGCCACCCCTATTCAGTTCAAAAGTAGCCATGCACGAACAATATCAGCCCCGTGAAATCGAAGCCGCCGCCCAGTCATTCTGGGACGAGCAAAAGTCCTTTGAAGTCAGTGAACAGCCAGGCAAGGAGACGTTCTACTGCCTGTCGATGTTCCCTTACCCCAGCGGCAAACTACACATGGGGCACGTGCGCAACTACACCATCGGCGACGTGATCTCCCGTTACCAGCGCATGCAAGGCAAGAACGTCCTGCAACCCATGGGTTGGGACGCCTTCGGCATGCCGGCGGAAAACGCCGCGATGAAGAACAACGTAGCGCCCGCCAAGTGGACCTACGAAAACATCGCCTACATGAAAAGCCAGCTGCGCAGCCTGGGCCTGGCGGTGGACTGGTCGCGCGAAGTGACCACCTGCAAGCCTGATTACTACCGCTGGGAACAATGGCTGTTCACTCGCCTGTTCGAAAAAGGCGTGATTTACAAAAAAAGCGGCACTGTGAACTGGGACCCGGTCGACCAGACCGTTCTGGCCAACGAGCAAGTGATCGACGGTCGCGGCTGGCGTTCCGGCGCGCTGATCGAAAAGCGCGAAATCCCGATGTACTACTTCAAGATCACCGCCTACGCGGATGAGCTGCTGGAAAGCCTCGACGAACTGACGGGCTGGCCTGAGCAGGTCAAGACCATGCAGCGCAACTGGATCGGCAAATCCCGCGGCATGGAAGTGCAGTTCCCGTACGACGTCGATTCCATCGGCGAAGCCGGCGCACTGAAAGTTTTCACTACCCGTCCGGACACCCTGATGGGCGCAACCTACGTTGCGGTGGCCGCCGAACACCATTTGGCGACCCTGGCCGCGCAGAACAACCCTGAGCTGCAAGCGTTCATCGCTGAATGCAAGGGCGGCAGCGTTGCCGAAGCCGACGTCGCCACTCAAGAGAAAAAAGGCCTGCCGACCTCGCTGTTCGTCGAACACCCGCTGACCGGGGAGAAACTCCCGGTGTGGGTCGCCAACTACGTGCTGATGCATTACGGCGATGGCGCGGTCATGGCTGTTCCGGCTCACGACGAACGTGATTTCGAGTTCGCCACCAAGTACAACCTGCCGATCAAATCCGTGGTGCGCACAAGTTCCGGTGACACCAACCCGGCGCCTTGGCAGGATGCGTACGGCGAGCACGGCACGCTGATCAACTCCGGCGAATTCGATGGCCTCGACTTCGCAGGCGCCTTCGACGCCATTGAAGTGGCGCTGATCAAGAAAAACCTCGGTGCCTCGCGCACCCAGTTCCGCCTGCGTGACTGGGGCATCAGCCGTCAGCGCTACTGGGGCTGCCCGATCCCGATCATCCACTGCGACACCTGCGGTGATGTGCCGGTCCCGGAAGATCAACTGCCCGTGGTGCTGCCGGAAGACGTCGTACCGGACGGCGCCGGTTCGCCACTGGCGCGCATGCCCGAGTTCTACGAGTGCACCTGCCCGAAATGCGGCGCTGCAGCCAAGCGTGAAACCGACACCATGGACACCTTTGTCGAGTCCTCGTGGTACTACGCCCGCTACGCCTCGCCACACTATGAAGATGGTCTGGTGGAAAAATCGGCGGCCGACCATTGGTTGCCGGTGGATCAGTACATCGGTGGCATCGAACACGCCATTCTTCACCTGCTTTATGCGCGCTTCTTCCACAAGCTGATGCGTGATGAAGGCCTGGTGAGCTCCAACGAGCCATTCAAGAACCTGCTGACTCAGGGCATGGTGATCGCCGAGACTTACTACCGCCGCGAAGCCAACGGTGCCTACACGTGGTTCAACCCGGCGGATGTCGAACTTGAACGCGACAGTAAGGCCAAGGTCATTAGCGCCAAGCTGATCGCAGACGGCCTGCCGGTGGAAATCGGTGGCACCGAGAAGATGGCCAAGTCAAAGAACAACGGCGTCGACCCACAGTCGATGATTGACCAGTTCGGCGCAGACACCTGCCGCCTGTTCATGATGTTCGCCTCGCCACCCGACATGAGCGCGGAATGGTCCGACTCCGGCGTAGAGGGTTCGCACCGCTTCCTCAAGCGCGTCTGGCGCCTGGCTCAAGCGCACGTCACTCAGGGCCTGCCGGGCAAACTGGACGTCGCCAGCCTGAACGACGAGCAAAAAGCCATTCGCCGTTCGATCCACCAGGCCATCAAGCAGGCCAGCCACGACGTCGGCCAGAACCACAAATTCAACACCGCCATCGCCCAAGTGATGACGCTGATGAACGTGCTGGAAAAAGCCGCGCAAGGCACCGAACAGGATCGCGCACTGATTCACGAGGGTCTGGAAACCGTAGTCCTGCTGCTGGCTCCGATCACCCCGCACATCAGCCACGAACTTTGGCATCGCCTGGGTCACGCCGATCCGGTCATCGATGCCGGTTGGCCGGTGCTGGATGAAAGCGCCTTGGTACAGGACAGCCTGCAGCTTGTCATTCAAGTCAACGGCAAGCTGCGCGGCCACCTCGAAATGCCGGCCAGCGCCAGCCGCGAAGAAGTCGAAGCGGCCGCACGGGCCAACGAAAACGTCCTGCGCTTCGTCGATGGCCTGACTATTCGCAAAGTGATCGTAGTGCCCGGGAAACTGGTCAATATCGTCGCCAGCTAAATTGGATCGGGCGCCAGGTGATGCCTGGCGCCGAGTAAAACCTTTCGGGCCGCTTGACCGGCCCACATGGTTTCAAGGGGAGCAACAAGATGATCAAACGCAATTTGCTGGTGATGGGCCTTGCAGTCCTGCTGAGCGCCTGCGGTTTCCAGCTGCGCGGCACCGGCACCACTGAACTGGCGATCAAGGAACTCGATCTGAGCGCCCGCAATGCCTACGGCGAAACCGTAACGCAATTGCGTCAGGTGCTGGAAAGCAGTGGCGTCAAGGTCTACAGCGGCGCACCTCACAAACTGGTGCTGACCGATGAGCAGGAAAGCCAGCGCATCCTCAGTTATGCAGGCGCCGGTCGTACTGGCGAGTACCAGATGACCATGGTGCTGAACTACGACATCCGGGGTCAGAGCAACCTGCCACTGCTGAGCGACAAGCTCGAAGTGCAGAAAGTCTTCATCCATGACGGCAACAACCTGGTGGGTTCCGACCAGGAAGCCAACGATGCCCGCAAGGAAATGCGTCGTGAACTGGTTCAACGCATGATGCTGCGCCTGCAACAGCTCTCCCCAACTCAGTTGGAACAGCTGCAGCAGACCGCTGACGCCAAGGCCAAGGCTGAAACCGACGCGCTGGAAGCGGCACAGAAAGCTGAAGCGCAGACGCCGCGTCAGTCGCCTATCGAACTGCCGCAGCAATAAGCCTTACGGGGCGCTCAGGCGCCCCGTTTGCCTCTTCTTATGAAACTCGCCCCCGCCCAACTCGCTAAACACCTGCAAGGTGCCCTCGCGCCGGTCTACGTCATCAGTGGCGATGACCCACTGCTGTGTCAGGAAGCCGCCGACGCCATTCGCGCGGCTGCCCGCCAGCAAGGTTTCGATGAACGCCAGGTCTTTGCCGCCGACGCCAGTTTCGACTGGGGTACGCTGCTGCAGGCCGGCGCCAGCATGTCGCTGTTCGCCGAAAAACGTCTTCTGGAACTGCGTCTGCCCTCCGGCAAACCCGGAGACAAAGGCGCCGCGGCACTTATCGAATACTGTTCGCGCCCCGCCGAAGACACGGTGTTGCTGATCAGTCTGCCCAAGCTTGACGGCAGTGCGCAGAAGACCAAGTGGGGCAAGGCGCTGGTCGAAGGCCCGCAGACCCAGTTCGTGCAGATCTGGCCCGTGGACACCAACCAGTTGCCGAGCTGGATCCGTCAACGCCTGTCCCAGGCCGGGCTTTCCGCCAGCCAGGACGCCGTCGAACTGATTGCCGCCAGGGTCGAGGGCAACCTGCTGGCTGCCGCCCAGGAAATCGAAAAGCTCAAGCTGATGGCCGAAGGTGGCCAGATCACCGTCGAAACCGTGCAAGCAGCGGTAGCCGACAGTGCGCGTTTTGATGTCTTCGGCTTGACCGATGCGATTCTCAATGGCGAGGCCGCTCACGCCCTGCGCATGCTCGAAGGGTTGCGCGGCGAAGGCGTCGAACCGCCGGTGATTCTCTGGGCGCTGGCCCGGGAACTGCGTCTGCTGGCCAACCTGTCGCTGCAATACAGCCAAGGCGTGCCGCTCGACAAAGCCTTCAGCCAGGCCCGACCGCCAATCTGGGACAAACGCAAACCATTGATGAGCAAAGCGCTGCAACGCTATTCGGCACAACGCTGGGCGCAGTTGCTGTTGGAAGCCCAGCGCATCGATGCGCAGATCAAAGGCCAGGCGGCGGGTTCGCCGTGGATGAGTCTGAGTCGGTTGACGCTGTTGATGGCCGGGCAGAGATTGTCGTTGCCTGCCGAATAAAATCAAAAGATCGCAGCCTTCGGCAGCTCCTACGGATGAACGCGACCCCATGTAGGAGCTGCCGAAGGCTGCGATCTTTTGATCTTGCTTTCCTACAAAACACACCTGCATTTGCCCTATAGACAGAATCCCCACTTCGGCAGATCATTCCCCCGCAAAACCCACTCACTTGCGAGAGATCATCATGAGCAAAAAGCCATCTAAACATGGCCCCAACAAGGCCAAATCCATCGTCGCCCAGCCACTGTTCCGCAGCCGTCAGGAACGAGCCGGCAAGGGCAAAGGCAGCTACCGCCGCGAAGCCTTCCAGTCTAACAGCTGGGAGGCTTCTTACTTTCTGGCGGCCTGAAAGGCAAGCCATCGCTCAACATGTTAAGGTCTGCACCTGATTCGTATCCTCTGGACCTGTGCATGCCCCTTTGTATTTCCCGTCGTTGGCCTCTTCGCCAACTGATAGCTGCCTCCAGCCTCGTTCTGCTTGTCGCCTGCGCGGAAAAACCCACCGCTGCCGACGCCCAACCGCTTCAGACCCGCACCGTTGCGACGGCCCCTGCGGTCATTCCGCCGGTGGTTCCAACCGGTGAAAATCTCGACATCCAGCCTACCCAGACCTTTGCCGAATGGCAGGCGGGTTTCCGTAAGGACGCCCTCGCCGCCGGCATTCGCGCCGACCTGTTCGATCGTGCTTTTGCCAATGTCAGCGTGGACGACAGCGTGATCCGTGCCGATCGCAGCCAACCGGAATTCACTCGCCCGGTGTGGGAGTACCTCGATGGCGCGCTGTCGCCGCTACGGGTGCGCAAAGGTCAGGCGCTTGTCGGCGAGCACGCCGACATCCTGCAAAGCATCGAACAGCGCTACGGCGTCGACCGTCAGGCTCTGGTCGCGGTGTGGGGCATGGAAAGTAACTTTGGTCAGTTCCAGGGCAGCAAGTCGGTGATCAATTCCCTGGCGACCCTGGCTTATGAAGGTCGACGTCCGGGCTTTGCTCATGCGCAACTGATCGCGGCCTTGCAAATCCTGCAACAGGGCGATATCGCCCCCGAGAAAATGCTCGGCTCCTGGGCCGGCGCCATGGGCCAGACCCAGTTCATTCCGACCACCTACAACACCCACGCCGTAGACTTTGACGGCGATGGCCGCCGCGACATCTGGAACAGCTCTGCTGATGCATTGGCCTCGACCGCGCACTACCTGCAAAGCTCCGGCTGGCAGAAAGGTCAGCCCTGGGGCTTCGAAGTACAACTGGCGAGCGGCTTCAATTACGTCCTGGCCGATGGCGCGATTCGCAAGAGTGTGGCCGAGTGGCGACAACTGGGGGTAACCCTGCCCAATGGCGGCCAGGTTCCGGCAGGCTCCGAACACCTGTCGGCCGCCCTGTTGTTGCCGGCAGGCTATCGCGGCCCGGCGTTCCTGGTCCTCGATAACTTCCGCGCGATTCTCAAGTACAACAACTCTTCGTCCTACGCCTTGGCCGTGAGTCTGCTGTCCGAGCGCTTCAATGGTGGCGGTTTGATCAGCGGTCTATGGCCAAAAGATGACTTGCCGCTGAGCCGTACCGAGCGAATCGAGCTGCAAAACCTGCTGAGCGCCCAGAACTACGACGCAGGGACCGCCGACGGGATTATCGGCGCCAATACCCGCAAAGCGATCCGCAGCGCGCAGCAGTCGTTTGGCTGGCCGGCGGATGGTTATCCGACGCACAAGTTGCTGGAAGGCCTGCGTAGCCGCTAGAAGCAAAAGATCGCAGCCTTCGGCAGCTCCTACAAGGTTTTGTGTACGCCTGTAGGAGCTGCCGAAGGCTGCGATCTTTTTTTGCGACTGTTGTTACCTGATCACCACATCCTGCTCCAGCACCAACGCCTTGTCCCCCGCATCCAGCCTGACCAGCGCGCCCATCGGCAGCGTCAAATTCGGATCACAATGCCCGCTACGCCATCCGGCCAGCACGGGGATGCGCAACGGCGCAAAGGTCTGCTTGAGCAACTTCTTCAGCGCGATCGCATCAACCCCTGCCACATCCCCCACCAGAACCCCACGCAGCTTGTGCAACGTGCCGGCCAGACGCAAATGAGTCAGCAGGCGGTCGATGCGATACAGCGGCTCGTTGATGTCTTCGATGAACAGGATGACGTCCTCGGCATCGATCTCGTAAGGCGTGCCCATGGTCGCGGCGATCATCGACAGATTGCCCCCCAGCAAACGCCCGTGAGCGATGCCGGGCTCGATGGTGGTCAACGGCCAGGCCACTGGGTGAGAAAGCACACTGCCCGCCTTCACCTGCCCGCGCAGCATGTTGAAAAACGAGAACTCGGTGGGTTGCTGCTTGTCACCCAGCAGGTCCGCGTTGAGCATCGGGCCGTGAAACGTCACGAAGCCTGCATAACGACTGATGGCCAAGTGCAGCGCAGTGACGTCGCTGTAGCCGATAAACGGCTTGGCGTTGTTGCGCAGTAATTCGAAATCGATGCGATCAAGCAAACGCGGCGTACCGTAACCGCCACGCAGACAGAGGATGGCATCGACCTCGCTGTCGGCGAACGCGCCATGCAAGTCATTGAGCCGCACATCATCACTGCCGGCCAGATAACCGTCTTGCTCATAAACGCCGGGAAACACGCGCAGCGAATAGCCGCGAGCGCGCATCCAGCCGATGGCTTTATCGGTGTCCAGCGCTGCGGGGCCGGCGGGCGCGATCACGCCAATCAGCCCTGTAGGCGGCAAGGCCGGAACGGGGGCATGAGGACAAAGAGTGTGGGTCGGTCGAGCAGTCATCCATGATTCTCCCTGTGAACGCTTCAGCACACAGTAGTCAGGAACGGGAATAAACAGAAGAGGGTCAATCGCACCACGGTTTGCAGGAAAAGACTGTAATCGCCGTGGGCACTGCTAAAAAAAGGCCCGCAAGGCCTGGAAGCCTTGCGGGCTTTTTTTGCTCTCAAAACGGGATCAGGACGACATCAGCTCGGCCTTGACCAGTTTCGCCTGCTCGTCAGCGTGGTACGAGGAACGTACCAGCGGCCCGGAAGCAACGTTCTTGAAGCCCATCTTGTAACCTTCCTCGGCGAACCAGGCGAAGGTGTCCGGGTGTACGAAGCGCTGGACCGGCAAGTGGCTGCGGGACGGTTGCAGGTACTGGCCCAGGGTCAGCATGTCGATGTCGTGTTCGCGCATGCGCTTCATGACTTCGATGACTTCTTCGTCGGTTTCGCCCAGGCCCAGCATCAAACCGGACTTGGTCGGAATGTGCGGCATCATCTGCTTGAAGCGTTGCAGCAGGGTCAGCGACCACTGGTAATCCGAACCCGGACGCGCAGCCTTGTACAGGCGCGGCACGGTTTCCAGGTTGTGGTTGAACACATCCGGCGGCTCGGCGGCGGTGATTTCCAGCGCAACGTCCATGCGGCCACGGTAGTCCGGGACCAGGGTCTCGAGCTGCACGTTCGGCGACAGTTTGCGGATTTCGCGGATGCAATCGGCAAAATGCAGGGCACCGCCGTCACGCAGGTCGTCGCGGTCTACCGAGGTGATTACCACGTACTTGAGTTTCAGGTCGGCGATGGCAATGGCCAGACTTTCCGGCTCGTTGACGTCCAGTGGCTTCGGACGACCATGACCAACGTCGCAGAACGGGCAGCGACGGGTGCAGATGTCACCCATGATCATGAAGGTCGCGGTGCCACCGGAGAAGCACTCGCCCAGGTTCGGGCAGGACGCCTCTTCGCACACGCTGTGCAGCTTGTGTTTACGCAGCAGGGCCTTGATGCGGTCGACCTCCGGGGAAACCGGGATGCGCACGCGAATCCAGTCGGGTTTCTTCGGCAGTTCAGTGGTCGGGATGATCTTCACCGGGATGCGTGCAACCTTCTCGGCGCCGCGCAGCTTGACGCCGGCTTCAACCTTGGCACGCGGGGCCGGACGCTCGGTGACATCGAGCGTCGGGATCATGGTTTGCACTGCATCAGTAGTCATATCAGTCGATTCCGCCCGTTAGGGTCGTCTGCTCAGCATAGTCGAGGTGTTTGACGAGCTGCGCGCGCAGCCGGGCACTTACCTCGGCAAATTCAATCGATCCTGCGTGATCGCTCAGCTGGGTCATCGCCAGCCCGGCGTAGCCGCAGGGATTAATCCGTCGAAACGGTTCCAGGTTCATATCCACATTCAAGGCCAGGCCATGAAAGGAGCAACCGTGGCGGATCCGCAGACCCAGAGAAGCGATTTTCGCGCCATCGACATAGACACCCGGCGCATCCGGCTTGGCCACCGCGGTCACGCCGTAGCTGGCCAGCAGCTCGATCAGGCATTGCTCCATGCGGCTGACCAGATCACGCACGCCGAACCCTAGCTTGCGCACGTCCAGCAACAGGTAGGCCACCAATTGGCCGGGACCGTGATAAGTCACCTGACCACCGCGGTCGACCTTTACCACCGGAATATCCCCCGGCAGCAGCAGATGCTCGGCCTTGCCGGCCTGGCCCTGAGTGAACACCGGCGGATGTTCCACCAGCCAGATTTCGTCGGCGGCATCGCTGCCGCGTTCGTTGGTGAAGCGCTGCATGGCATGCCAGACCGGCTCGTAAGCCATCTGACCGAGCTCGCGAAAGCCCAGCGTGCCAGACATCACAGCACCATGTGCACGAAGCCGGTAGCCCGCAACTCGCTGTTGATGTCGTACAGCTGTTCCTGGCCGGTGGCGATGATGTGCAACTGGATGGTCGTGTACTTGCCGTTGGTACTCTGCCGTTCGGCAAAGGTGTTGTGGTCAACGGTCGCGTGTTTCTCAAGGATCGCGATGATCCTGTCCCTGAAACCCACGCCGGTGTCGCCGATTACCTTGATCGGGTAATCCGCGCAGGGGAATTCGATTTTTGGCGCCTTTACTTCAGTGTCTGTCATGGCGTAACGGCCTCGTAAGCCGTGGCAACGGACATGGCCCCGCTCCGGATTGGAACGGGGCCATGCAGGTCCACACTAATTCAGTTGAACAAGCCGTAGAAGAATAGACGGATGCTATCCCACATGCGGCGGAAGATACCACCCTCGTCGACCGCGTCCAGAGCGATCAGGTCGGCGCTGTGCACTACTTTGTCGTCCAGTTTCACTTCGACTTTACCGATCACATCGCCCTTGGCGATTGGCGCGACCAGTTGCGGGGTCATGGTCATGCTGGCGGCGAGCTTTTTCAGCTGGCCTTTCGGCAGGGTCATGGTCAGGTCTTGAGCCAGGCCGGCCTTGACTTGATTGGTGGTGCCTTTCCAGACAGGTGCCTGAGCCAGCTCGGCGCCTTTCTGATAGAAGGTCTGGGTTTCGAAGAAGCGGAACCCGTAGGTCAACAGCTTCTGGGTTTCAGCAGCGCGGGCTACATCGCTGTTGGTGCCGAACACCACGGCGATCAGGCGCATGCCATCACGTACGGCCGACGACACCATGCAGTAGCCGGCTTCGTCGGTGTGACCGGTTTTCAGACCGTCGACGGTCTTGTCGCGCCACAGCAGCAGGTTGCGGTTAGGCTGCTTGATGCCGTTCCAGAAGAACTCTTTCTGCGAGTAGATCGCGTAGTGAGCCGGGTCTTCGTGGATGATCGCGCGAGCCAGCACCGCCATGTCGTGAGCTGACGAGTAGTGCTCAGGATTTGGCAGGCCGGTCGGGTTCATGAAGTGGGTGTTGGTCAAGCCCAGCTCAGCGCCAGTTTTGTTCATCAGGTCGGCGAAGGCGTCTTCGCTGCCGGCGATGTGCTCGGCGAGCGCAACACTGGCGTCGTTACCCGACTGAATGATGATGCCGTGCAGCAGGTCACTGACGGTGACTTGCGAACCCACCTTGATGAACATCCGCGAACCGCCGGTACGCCAGGCGTTCTCGCTGACGGTCACCGGATCGTTTTCGCCGATCTGGCCACGACGGATTTCCAGGGTCGCGATGTAAGCGGTCATCAGCTTGGTCAGGCTGGCCGGTGGCAGACGCTGGTCACCATTGTTTTCTACCAGCACGTTGCCGCTGCTGGCGTCCATGAGTACATAGGCTTTGGCGGCCAGTTGCGGTGGCGACGGCATTATCTCGGCCGCGAAAGCCGCGGGTGAGAGCAGCAGCGGGACTAGCAGGCACAGGCGTTTGGCAAAGGTGGTGATGTTCATCCGTCTCTCGAAATCGCTAATGGAAACTGCCCTAGGGCAAAACTAATCAGACAACTCTCGAAAAAGTTGTCGCGTGTTCAGTTGCTCACTCTGCAACCCTTGCCGGGCTTTTGTTCTTCAACGAGCCAACAACCCGGTTCGCCCCCCAAACCGCAAGCGAACCGTCAAACAAGAACCAGGTACTACTCGGCGCTGACCAGGCTCGGCGAACCGAGATTGGCCAGCCGCACGCTGTTTTGCACTTGCTGGATTTCACCCGGCGAGCCGATCGGCCCCAGGCGCACCCGATGCAGCGTCTGTTGGTTACGCACGATCGAGCTGATGAACACCGGAGCGCTCACCATCCCGCTGAGCTTCGATCTCAGGAGCTCTGCAGCGTCCGGGTTGGCGAACGCGCCCACCTGCAGATACTGGCCAGAGGCTGGTACAGAAGCGTTTTTTTTTGCATCGATCTGCACGGGCACTACGGCCGCGGCGTGTTGCTGCGGCGGCGGCGTCCACTGCTCGACGGTGCCGGCCGATGCCGTCATCACCGGCGCGCTATTTTGTGCGACTTTCGGCTCGTTAAGCATTAAAGGCGCCGGGCGACCTTTGGCTGCCCACCATTGCTGCGGGTCGATGCCTTCGACCTTGACCCGCGCCGTACCGGTTTCGGCATAGCCGAGTTTCTTGGCGGCCGCGTAGGACAAGTCGATGATCCGGTCCGAATAAAACGGCCCGCGGTCGTTGACCCGCAGGATGACCGTCTTGTTGTTGTCCAGGTTAGTCACCCGAACGTAACTGGGCAGTGGCAGGGTCTTGTGCGCTGCGCTCATGCCGTACAGGTCATACACTTCGCCGTTGGCGGTGTTCTGGCCATGGAATTTGGTGCCGTACCAGGACGCAGTGCCCGACGCCACGTAGGTCCTGGATTCTTGCATCGGGAAATAAGTCTTGCCCAGCACCGTGTACGGGTTGGCTTTATAAGGACCGCTGTGCAGGGTCGGCGTGGCATCTGGAATGCGCGTTACGTCGACGTCCCACCAGGGTGCGCCATCCTTGTGAGCCCGGTTGATATCCAGGCCAGGTGCCGAACGAACGGCGGTCGGGGACTTCTGAGCCGGCGCGCGACTGGTCGAACAACTGGCGACCAGAACCGTCAACGCGGCGAATGCCATGAGCTTCAGGGGTTTATTCATAGGCAATGCCCGCATTACTTGACGCCCCGTGCTTGGACCAGCTGTTCAGACAGTTGATGTACGGCCATGGCGTACATCACGCTGCGGTTATAACGCGTGATTGCGTAAAAATTCGTCAGACCCATCCAGTATTCAGGGCCATTGTCACCTTCCAGGCGGAAAGCCGTGACCGGCATATCATCGCGCAGCGCATCATGACTCGACCAGCCCAGCGCCCGCAACTCCCCGACAGTTTTCGTCGGCTCGATACCTGCGGTCAAACCTTCATCTACCTGATCGCCGCGCACATCGGCGCGGCTGACCACAGGTTCGCCGGCGACCCAGCCGTGACGCTTGAAATAACTGGCGACGCTGCCGATGGCATCATCCGGGTTGGTCCAGATATTAATGTGGCCGTCGCCGTCGAAATCCACCGCATAGGCGCGAAAACTGCTTGGCATGAATTGCGGCAAACCCATGGCCCCGGCGTAGGAGCCTTTGAGGGTCAACGGATCGACCTGCTCTTCACGGGCCAGTAGCAGGAATTCACGCAATTCCTTGCGGAAGAATTCGGCACGGGGAGGATAGTCGAAACCCAAGGTGGACAAGGCATCGATCACCCGGAAATTGCCGGTATTTCGACCAAAGAAGGTCTCCACGCCGATGATCGAGACGATGACCTGCGCCGGCACACCGTATTCCTGCTCGGCACGAGCCAGGATCGCTTCGTGCTGACGCCAGAAGTCCACGCCACGGGCGATGCGCGCATCGGTGATGAACATCGGGCGATATTCTTTCCACTGTTTAACCCGTTCGGCGGGCTTGGAGATCGCGTCCAGAATCGACTGTTTGCGCTCGGCTTCGCGGAACACGCCCATCAGCTGTTCACCGGCAAAGCCATAGTCGCGGGTCATTTCACCGACGAACTCGGCCACCTGCGGTGAGCCTTCGTAATCGCCGGCCCACGCTTGCTGCGCGGTACCAAGGATGCTTACCAGGCCGACCCAGGGTGCGTATCGAGTCGCCCAGCCACGCATTACTTGCATTGAAATCTTCACCTTATTCAAACCTGTGCGATCCACTTACGATGGGTATGGATCGACATCAAAACCCCAAACGCTGACAGTAGCGTCACCAGCGAAGTTCCTCCGTAGCTAATGAACGGCAACGGCACCCCCACAACCGGCAACAGGCCACTGACCATACCGATGTTGACGAAAACGTAAACAAAAAACGTCATGGTCAGGCTGCCCGCGAGCAATTTGCCGAACAATGTCTGCGCCTGAGCGGTAATCACCAACCCGCGACCGATCAACAGCAGGTAAATCAGCAACAATGCGCAGATGCCCACCAGGCCGAATTCTTCGCCCAGTACCGCAATAATGAAGTCGGTGTGGCTTTCCGGCAGGAAGTCCAGGTGCGACTGGGTGCCAAGCAACCAGCCTTTGCCGAATACGCCACCGGAACCGATGGCCGCTTTCGACTGGATGATGTTCCAGCCCGTGCCCAGCGGATCGCTCTCTGGGTCGAGGAAGGTCAGGATTCGCTGCTTCTGGTAGTCGTGCATGATGAAGTACCACATGCCGACCGCCACCGGCACAGCCGCGGCAATCACGCTGAGAATCCAGCGCCAGCGCAGGCCGCCCATGAACAGAACGAACGCGCCACCGGCGAGAATAAGCAGCGAAGTGCCGAGGTCGGGTTGACGCACGATCAGAATGAACGGCAACCCGATCAGAAACAGACTGACGCCCACATGCTTGAGTTGCGGCGGCAAGGAGCGCTTGGCCAGGTACCAGGCGATGGTTGCCGGCATCAGGATCTTCATGAATTCCGAGGGCTGGAAGCGGATCACCCCGGGAATGTTGATCCAGCGCGTGGCACCCATGGCGTTGTGGCCCATGACATCCACCACCACCAGCAACAGCACGCCGATCACATAACCGACCGGCACCCAACGGGCCATGAAGCGCGGCTCGAACTGGGCGATGACGATCATCGACACCAGGCCGATGCCGAAGGAGGTGGCTTGCTTGGCCAGCAGATCCCAGCTTTTGCCGCTGGCCGAATACAGCACGAACAGGCTGCCGGCAGCCAGGGTCAACAGCAGGATCAGCAACGGGCCGTCGATGTGCATGCGTTGCAACAGCGTCGCACGGCGACGCATCACATCCTCGCTGGAGAGGATGCGATCGAAATTACTCTTCACGGGCCGTAGCCTCCGCACTGATAGGGCTGGCGTATTCGGCTTTCAGTCGGCCATCCTGGTCCAGGAGCCAGGCGTCCATGACTTGACGCACCACTGGCGCGGCGACGCCGGAACCGGACTCGCCGTTCTCGACCATCACCGACACCACGATTTGCGGGTTGTCGGCCGGCGCGAAGCCGACGAACAAGGCGTGGTCGCGGTGACGCTCCTGAACCTTGGAGCGGTCGTACTTTTCGCCCTGCTTGATCGCGACCACCTGGGCCGTACCACTTTTGCCGGCAATCCGGTATTGAGCACCGATGGATGCCTTGCGCGCCGTACCGCGGGCACCGTGCATCACCTGCTGCATGCCGTGGTTGACCTTGGTCCAGTCCGACGGGTCGCGCAGAATGATGTCCGGCATCGGGTTTTCGTCCACCGGCTTCGCACCTTCGAGGGTCTTGGCCAAATGCGGACGATTCCACACACCCTTGTTGGCCACCAGCGCCGTGGCCTGCGCCAACTGCAACGGAGTGGACTGCATGTAGCCCTGACCGATCCCGAGAATCAGCGTTTCGCCCGGGTACCAGGCCTGACGACGGGTCGCGCGCTTCCATTCCCGGGTCGGCATCAACCCCGGCGACTCTTCGAACATGTCGAGGGAGACCTTCTGACCAATACCGAATTTGCTCATGTAAGCCGACAACCGATCAATCCCCAGCTTGTGCGCCAGGTCATAGAAGTAGGTGTCGTTGGACCGCATGATCGCCGTATCCAGATCCACGTAACCGTCGCCGGTACGGTTCCAGTTACGGTATTTGTGATCGTAATTGGGCAGTTGGTAGTAACCGGGGTCGTAGACCCGGGTCGATGCGGTGACCACGCCCGCATCCAGGCCGGCAATCGCCACCGCAGGTTTAATCGTCGAGCCCGGCGGGTACAGACCGCGCAACACGCGGTTGAACAATGGCCGGTCGATGGAATCGCGCAACTCGGAATAGGCTTTGAAACTGATGCCGGTGACGAACAGGTTCGGGTCAAAACTCGGCTGACTGACCATCGCCAGGACTTCGCCGGTTTTCGGGTCCAGCGCCACTACCGCGCCACGACGACCGCCGAGCGCGGCTTCGGCGGCTTCCTGCAATTTGATGTCCAGGCTCAGGACGATGTCCTTGCCGGAAATCGGCTCGGTACGTTTGAGCACCCGCAACACGCGGCCACGGGCGTTGGTCTCGACTTCTTCGTAGCCGACCTGACCGTGCAGCTCGGGCTCGTAAAACCGCTCGATGCCGGTTTTACCAATTTGATGGGTGCCGCTGTAACTCACCGGATCGAGCGTCTTGAGCTCTTTCTCGTTGATCCGCCCCATGTAACCCACTGAGTGCGCAAAGTGCGCGCCCTGCGGGTAATGACGCACCAGTTGCGCGACCACTTCCACACCGGGCAGACGGAACTGGTTCACCGCGATGCGGGCGATCTGCTCTTCGGTCAGCTCGAACAGGATGGGCACCGGCTCAAACGGTCGGCGCCCCTGACGCATGCGCTTCTCGAAAATCACCCGGTCCTCGGGCGTCAGCTCCAGCACTTCAACGATCACGTCGAGCACTTGCTGCCAGTCACCGGAGCGTTCGCGGGTCATGCTCAGGCTGAAGCTGGGCCGGTTATCGGCCACCACCACGCCATTGCGGTCGAAGATCAACCCGCGAGTCGGCGGAATCGGCTGCACATGGACGCGGTTGTTTTCCGACAGTGTCGAGTGGTACTCGTACTGGATCACCTGAAGGAAATACAGCCGCGCGATCAGCACGCCAATCAGCGCCACCACTGCAATGGCCCCGAACACGACGCGGCCACGCACCAGACGGGCGTCTTTTTCGTGGTCCTTGATGCGGATCGGCTGGGGCATGAGGGCAGAACTACTTGTGGTAAGGGTGGCCGGACAGGACTGTCCAGGCACGATACAGCTGTTCGCCGATCAGAATCCGCACCAATGGGTGCGGCAGCGTCAACGGCGACAACGACCAGCGTTGATCCGCCCGGGCACAGACTTCCGGCGCCAGCCCCTCGGGGCCGCCGACCATGAAATTCACCGTGCGCGAGTCCAGCCGCCAGCGATCGAGTTCGACCGCCAGTTGCTCGGTGCTCCAGGGCTTGCCGTGGACTTCGAGGGTGACAATGCGCTCGTTCGGCCCGACCTTGGCCAGCATGGCCTCGCCTTCCTGACGGATAAAGCGCGCCACGTCGGCGTTCTTGCCGCGGGTGTTGAGCGGAATTTCCACCAGTTCCAGCGCCAGCTCGGACGGAAGACGCTTGGCATATTCATGCCAGCCTTCTTCCACCCATTTGGGCATGCGTGAACCGACGGCGATCAGTCGCAGTCGCACAGCGGTCCCTTATTGCTGGTCTTTGTTGAGCTTGATGAAATGCTCATGGGTGTTTTCCGGGCTGTGGTGCGCGGCGCTGCCGGCACGGCTCTGCTCGGCACCCTGCCACAAACGCTCCAGGTCATAGAACTGGCGCGCGCTGGCAGTCATCATGTGCACGATGACGTCGTCCATATCCAGCAGCACCCAGTCGCTGTCGCCCTTGCCTTCTTCACCCAACGGCTTGACGCCCTGGGCCTTGACCGCCTCGCGGACCTTATCCAGCATCGCGCCGATCTGGCGGTTGGAAGTACCGGTAGCGATGATCATGAAATCAGTGATGCTCTGCTTTTCACGAACGTCGATCACCAGAACATCCTGGGCCTTGACGTCTTCCAGGGCCGCTACGGCCACCTTGACCAGCTCTTCGCCGCGCAGTTCCGGGCCGGTATTGGCCACTACTGGCAGCGGAGCGCTCTTGAACGTGCCCTTGCGCTTTACTTTGTTTACGTCTTTGTCAGTCATATAAAACTCGTTTTGCTCGTGTGTTCGGGCGCTTCGATACACGCATTCACGTGCCTTGAAGCGCGCCCTTTTTCAGTTCGACGCACGGTAAAGCCCGTGCGCATCGATGTAGGCCAGGACCGCGTCGGGCACCAGGAAACGTACCGACTTACCGCTGGCCAGCAGTTGACGGATCTGGGTGGCGGATACCGCGAGCGGCGTCTGCCAGACGAATGCAATCTGTCCGCTCGGCCCTTTGAGGGCCAGCGGGTCGCTCACCGAGCGCGCTGCCAGCAGGTTGCGCAAGGCATCCGGCGGTTCGCTGTCGGCATCCGGGCGTTGCAGCACCAGGATGTGGCAATGCTGGAGCAACTCTTCCCAGCGGTGCCAAGTGGGCAGGCCGCAAAATGCGTCCCAGCCCAAAAGTAGAAAAACCTGGTCCGGGGCGGCCAGTTCGGCGCGCATCAGTTCCAGGGTGTCGATGGTGTAGGACGGTTTGTCCCGCTGCAATTCGCGGGCGTCCACTACCAACGGTGGCACACCGGCCACCGCGCACTTGACCATCGCCAGACGGTCCTTCGCCGACACCTGCGGCGTACCGCGATGAGGTGGCCTGGCACTGGGTGTCAGACGCAACTCATCGAGCGCCAGCGATTCGGCGACTTCCAGCGCACCGCGCAAATGGCCGATGTGCACCGGGTCGAAGGTCCCGCCCAGTACGCCAATGCGTCGAGGCTGGGGCTCGCTGGCGGTCACCTGGGCTGACGGGTCGAGGTCGCCCAAGTCAGAGCGACTCCTGGCCGCGCAACTGACCGTCACCGACCACGATGTACTTCTCGCAGGTCAGCCCTTCGAGGCCCACCGGGCCGCGGGCGTGCAGCTTATCAGTAGAAATGCCAATCTCGGCACCCAATCCGTATTCGAAGCCATCGGCAAAGCACGTCGGCGTATTGATCATCACCGAAGACGAATCGACTTCGGCCACGAAACGCCGGGTGTCGGCCAGGTTTTCGCTGACGATCGAATCGGTGTGATGGGAGCCGTACTTATTAATATGCTCGATGGCCTGATCCAGACCGTCGACCACACGGATCGAGAGGATCGGCGCCAGGTATTCGGTGTGCCAGTCTTCTTCAGTGGCCGCAACGGCCTCGATGATCGCCCGTGTACGCTCGCAACCGCGCAGCTCGACGCCTTTTTCGCGGAACTGGGCAGCCATCGATGGCAGGAAATCCTTGGCGACTGCTTGATCCACCAGCAGGGTTTCCATGGCGCCACAGATGCCATAACGGTAAGTCTTGGCGTTGAACGCGATGCGCTGGGCTTTCGGCAGATCGGCGTGGGCGCTGACGTAGACATGACAAATGCCGTCCAGGTGCTTGATCACGGGCACGCGGGCATCGCGACTGACCCGCTCGATCAGGCCACGACCGCCACGGGGCACGATGACGTCGACGTATTCGGGCATGGTGATCAGCGCGCCAACGGCGGCACGGTCGGTGGTTTCGACCACTTGCACCACGGCGGCCGGCAGATCGGCCTCGGCCAGCCCTCGCTGGATGCAGGCGGCAATGGCACGGTTGGAATGAATCGCCTCGGAGCCGCCACGCAGGATGGTCGCGTTGCCAGACTTCAGGCACAGGCTGGCGGCATCGATGGTCACGTTCGGCCGTGATTCGTAGATGATCCCGATCACGCCCAATGGCACGCGCATCTTGCCGACCTGGATGCCAGACGGGCGATAACTCATGTCTCGGATCGCACCCACCGGGTCGGGCAGTGCTGCGACCTGACGCAAACCGACGATCATGCCGTCGATGCGCTCCGGGGTCAGTGCCAGACGTTCCAGCAAAGCAGGTTCCAGACCATTGGCGCGGCCAGCGGCCAAATCCAGTTCATTGGCTGCGGTCAGCTCGGCGCGTGCAGCGTCCAGCGCATTGGCAGCCGCCTGCAAGGCGCGGTTTTTCTGCGCGGTGCTGGCACGGCCGATCACGCGGGAAGCTTCGCGGGCGGCGCGACCCAAACGGGTCATGTAGTCAAGAACGGACTCAGTCATGGTCTGCAATGGTCTTTGCTAAGGTCTTGGTAAAGAGTAAAGCGGCAGATTATAGCTGTCGCGTCCCGGGACTAACAGCGGTGACAGGCGGATGGTCGAAATGGAGGGCAATTTGCCGACGTTCAGCCGTGATTAAGCCGCATATTGTTATCATCACGACTCAATCAGCCCTGATAAACGCTGTTCATCATGACCAACTTGCCTGTTTCTGCATCCACTACGCGCCAGCCCACGGGGCTGCCGGATGCATTTTTCGACCGCGATGCCCAAACGCTGGCCCGGGATTTACTGGGCAAGATCATCCGCCATAAGGTCGGCGACCTGTGGCTCAGTGCCCGGATCATTGAAACCGAAGCCTATTACTGCGAAGAAAAAGGCAGCCACGCCTCCCTTGGCTACACAGAAAAGCGTAAGGCTTTGTTTCTGGATGGCGGCCACATCTATATGTATTACGCCCGCGGTGGCGATTCGTTGAACTTCAGCGCTCAGGGTCCGGGTAATGCGGTATTGATCAAATCAGCCTATCCGTGGGTCGATGAACTGAGCGGGCCAGCGAGTCTGGCGCAGATGCTATTGAACAATCCCGATGCCCAGGGCCGCCCTCGCCCCTCGCAAAAGCTATGCGCCGGGCAGACGCTGCTCTGCAAGGCGCTGGGGCTGAAGGTTCCGGTCTGGGACGCCAAGCGCTTCGACCATGAAGTACTGCTGGTGGAAGATGTCGGGCCGGCGCCCGGCCACATTATCCAGACCACACGTCTGGGCATTCCCCACGGGCGTGACGAGCACTTGATGTACCGTTTTGTTGATGCGGCTTACGCACTTTATTGCACGCGCAACCCGCTGCGCCGGGGGCAGGTCGAAGGGCGCGATTATTTTTTGCTGTCCTGAATGATTGAAAATCCATTGTGGGAGCGAGCCTGCTCGCGATAGCAGACTGATCGTCGAAGTAGATGTCGTCTGACAATCCGCTATCGCGAGCAGGCTCGCTCCCACATGAGACCTGTAGTGTTTTGAAGATTGCGTTTGTCCCTTGAGGCCAATTGATTATTCAATGGAGTTGTTTTTATGGGCCCATGGCTCGATAGCGTGACCGGTTGGTTGACGGTCAATCCGCAGTGGTTGGCCGCGGCAGTGTTCATCGTGGCTTGCGTTGAATGCCTGGCGATTGCCGGGCTGATCGTGCCCGGCACAGTATTGCTGTTTGCCGTGGCGGTGCTGGCCGGCAGTGGCGCGTTGTCATTGGGTGAAACGCTGCTGCTGGGTTTGCTCGGTGGTGTGTTGGGTGACATTGTTTCGTACTTTTTGGGGCGCCATTTCCACCAGAACATCCGGCGTCTTCCGGGGTTGCGCCATCATCCGGAATGGATGGCCGGGGCCGAGGCGTATTTCCAGCGTTATGGCATTGCCAGTCTGTTGGTTGGACGTTTTATCGGCCCGCTACGACCGATGCTGCCGATGGTCGCCGGGATGTTCGACATGCCATTCCCGCGCTTCGCCGTCGTCAGCTTGCTGGCCGCCGCAGGCTGGAGCGTTGCGTATCTGCTGCCCGGCTGGGCCACGGGAGCGGCGATTCGATTGCCGTTGCCGGAAGGTTTCTGGCCCGAGGCCGCAATTGTCGCGGGCAGCATTGCACTGATGGTGGGACTGAGTGCCACCAGCAGCCTGCGCCGGCATCGCAAAGCCACGATGTTCATCACCGGCATGAGCCTGCTGATTCTGGCGGGGCTGTTTATTGGCTATCCGCACCTGAGCGCTCTTGATCAAGGCGTGATGACGCTGGTGCAGGAACACCGCAGCCCGATGCTCGATGAAGTGGCCGTGGTGTTCACGCTGATCGGCGAATTCCGCAACATGTTCATGTTCAGCGCGCTGCTGACCGTCTTGCTGTTGCTGACACGACAATGGCGGCACGCGCTTTTCGCAGGCGGCACTTTGCTTTTCACCGCGCTGGGCAATACCGCGACCAAGCACTTTTTCGCCCGCATACGCCCGGAAGTGCTGAGCGACCCACTGACCAGCTACAGCATGCCCAGCGGCCACGCCTCGGGCTCTTTCGCGCTGTTCTTGACACTCGCGGTGCTGGCGGGTCGCGGACAACCGCCGCGTATGCGCCTGACCTGGTTGTTGGTGGGCTGCTTGCCAGCGCTGACGATTTCCTTTTCACGGGTGTACCTGGGGGCGCACTGGCCGACCGATGTGCTGGCCGGGGCGATGCTGGCGGCGTGCGTGTGCGCGGCCAGCCTTTGGCTGACTCAACGCCAGACTTCGCTCAACGCCATGCCGCCGAAAATCTGGTGGCTGGTGTTGCCTTCATTGGTGGCGTTGTTCGGTTTCTTTGTGTTGAGGCATATGCCGCATGCGATGTTGAGATACGCGTACTGAAAAGATCAAAAGATCGCAGCCTTCGGCAGCTCCTACAGGGTGTACGTCAATTTAATGTAGGAGCTGGCGCAGGCTGCGATCTTTTAGCGGACGTCAGGCAAACAAGTCACCCTGCAACTTATCCAGCAACGCCTGAATCGCATCCAGCCGCTGCTGCGGATCATCGAGTTGCAGCAGGTCTATCTTGTCCACCTCGGCAAACGGCAACAGGTACGCCAACTGGTTGGCCAGCGACTGCTGCCCCGTCGCTTCGGTGCCCATGTTCAGCGCTTCGACCATCGGGTGTTCCGCCAAGGCCTTGAGCAGCGCGACCAGGTCGGCGTCTTCATCCTGTAGCGGTTGTTCGGGTTCATCTTTGAGCCATTCGACTTCGGCGACGATCAACTGGTCGCGCTGCACCTCGGTGCGCACAACGTGGAAACGCCGCCCGCCTTTCACCCGAATGCCCAGCAGGCCATTGTCTTGCTGATGGAAATCGGTGATCAGCGCCTCGCACCCCACCCGTGCGTAGCCTTCGGGGGCGATGCCGACTTCCTTGCCGTCGAGGATGCACACCACCCCGAAGCCGCCGCCCTGTTTCATGCAGCGACCGATCATGTCCAGGTAGCGCGCCTCGAAGATCTGCAAGTCGAGGGTGCAGTCCGGAAACAGCACCGTGTTCAGCGGAAAAAGCGGCAGACTCATAGACATTTCCTTACACCACCATCGACACCGCCAACGGCAGGAATACCGCCGTGGCTACGCCCATCAGACTCATCGCCAGCGCCGCAAAGGCACCGCATTCTTCACTCTCCTGCAAGGCCACCGAGGTGCCGACCGCATGAGCGGTCATGCCCAGGGCCATGCCTCGAGCCTCTGGGCTGTGGACACCGAGACGGGTCAAAAGACTCGGCCCGAAGATCGCCCCGATTACCCCGGTAATCAACACGAACACCGCCGCCAGCGCCGCGACGCCACCAATCTGCTCTGCCACCAGCATGGCAATCGGCGAGGTGACCGATTTGGGTGCCATGGTCATCAGGATCATGTGTTCGGCGCCGAAGCCCCAGCCCAGCAACACACCCATGCCCGTGGCGACCACGCCGCCTATCACCAGCGTAGTAAATATCGGCCAGAACAACTGCCGGATCCGCCGCAGATTGAGGTACAGCGGCACCGCCAGCGCAACAGTGGCCGGCCCGAGCAAGATGCTGAGGATCTCGGTGCTCTTGCGGTATTCGGCGTAGCTAAGGCCGCAACCCACCAGGACAACGATGACCAGCAACATGGAGACCAGTACCGGTTGCAGAAAAATCCAGCGGGTTTTCTCGTATGCCGCCAGCACCAATTGATACGCGCCCAACGTAATGCCGATACCGAACAATGGATGATGAATCACCGCTACCCAGGCGCCCTGCCAATCGAAAATCATTGGTCGTCCTCGCGATGAGCGTGACGCTTGACCAGGCGCTGCATCAATACACCGGCGAAGGCCATCGATAGCAGCAGCGACAACACCAGCGCACCGGTGATCGCCCAGAAATCCGCGGCGATATCGGCGGCGTAAACCATCACGCCCACCGCTGGCGGCACCAGCAGCAACGGCAGATAACGCAGCAGGCTGCTGGCCGCGAGGTTCAGCGGCTCGCCGACTTGACCGCGAATAATCAGATACCCCAGCAGTAACAGCAGGCCAATGATCGGCCCCGGTAGTACCGGCAAAAACAAATGGTTGAGGGCGGTGCCGAGCAATTGAAAAAGCACCAGCCAGGTCAGGCCACGTAACAACATCCATTCTCTCCCACGCGTGCTCCCCACAAAGAAGGGGCCCGGCATTATAAGCACGCCAACGCTATGAATCGGCATTCGCCAAAAGCATGGATAGTTGACCGGAGCAATTTGCCATGTTGATCTAAAGTGGTTCGCAGGGAGGGCAAATCCCCCCCACTCGAAAACTATAAAACCGATGACCCAAGGAGAGTCTCAATGCCCAATGTTCCAGTTGCAGAGCTCAAAGATTATGTCGGCAAGGAACTCGGACGTTCCGAATGGCTCACCATCGACCAGGAACGCATCAACCTGTTCGCAGAAGCCACAGGTGATTATCAGTTCATCCATGTCGACCCGGTCAAAGCCGCGCAAACACCTTTTGGCAGCACCATCGCCCATGGTTTCCTGTCGTTGTCGCTGATCCCCAAACTGATGGAAGACATCCTCATCCTGCCCGAAGGCGCAAAGATGGTAGTCAACTATGGTCTGGACAGCGTGCGTTTCATCCAGCCTGTGAAGGTCAATTCCAGGGTTCGACTCAAGGTTGACATGAACGACGTCATCGAGAAGAAACCCGGCCAATGGTTGCTCAAGGCAACCGCCACGCTTGAAATTGAAGGGTCGGACAAACCGGCATATATCGCCGAGCCTCTGTCCCTCTGCTTCGTGTAAAGCATCCCGGATGCGAAGCAGCTCACGCTGTTTCGCGCCGTGTCTGTGCCGTGTCTCTATAAATGCGACACATAGCTGCGGCATACTCGGTCGCCTAATTGCCCGGATCCCGCTATGCGCTCACTTGCACTCCTTGCTTTGACCCTGTTGCTCACCGCTTGCGGCGATGGCGAATCGCTGTTGCCCCCTGATGCCCGCCTGCCGGATGGCGGACGCTATCGCGGTGATCTGGTCAATGGTTTGCTGCAAGGTGAAGGCCGCATCGATTACCCGAACGGCAGCTGGTACGCCGGCCAGTTCGACAAAGGCCAATGGCATGGCCAGGGCGAATGGCATGGCAGCAACGGCGAGGTCTATCGCGGGCAATTCCAGCAAGGGCTATTCGACGGCCAAGGCACGCTGACCACCACTGGCAGCAGCTACACCGGCGGTTTCAAGGCGGGTCGACGCGACGGTGAAGGCACCCTCAAAGAAAACGCCATGACCTACCGCGGCGAATTCAAGGCCGATCAATATTCAGGGCTCGGTCGTCTGGAACTCGCAGACGGCAGCCAGTACCAGGGTCAATTCGCCCACGGCAAACCCAACGGCGAAGGCCAGCGCAGCGATGCCAGCGGCAATCAGTTCACCGGGCATTTCGCCGACGGTCAGCTGGAAGGCAATGGCACCTTCAACAGCGCCGATGGCGATATCTATGTCGGCGGCTTCAAGAACAATCAACTGCATGGCAAGGGCCGCTACGAAAACGCCGATGGCGATGTCTGGCTCGGTCAGTTCAAGGAAGGCATGCTCAGCGGCAAGGGCGAGTTGATCGGCGCCGATGGCAGTCACTACATCGGTCACTTCAGCGACTGGCGTTTCACCGGTCAGGGTCGCTTGAACCTGGCCGATGGCAGTTTCTATGTCGGCCAGTTCGACAGCGACAACTATCAGGGCCAAGGTACTTTGGTGCTGACCGATGGCTCGGTGCAGAGCGGCACCTGGATCAATAGTCAGCGCGTGCGCGACGCCGATGGCAAGCTGCTGCCCGACCCTCTCGAACTCGGCTTGTTGGCCCAAGGGCGCTTGCTCGACGATTCGCTGGCCAACGTCCCGGCCTCGACCCCGGCGGTCGAACTGTACACCTTGACCCTCGGCGGCGATGGCAAGCAGAGCGTGTTCCTGCGCGAGTCCGACTACGTCGCCAACATGCTCGCCAGCCGTTTCGGCGCCTTCGGCCAGATCCGCCTGGTCAACCATCGCGATCACCTTGGCGACCGGCCGATGGCCACCCGGGAAAACCTGCGCCGCGCCGCCCAGACCCTGGCCGAACGCAGCGGCCCGGAAGACCTGCTGTTCATTTACCTGACCAGCCACGGCACCAGCGAACACGAACTGGTGCTCGACCAGCCACGCATGGAACTGGCCGACCTGCCCGCCGACGAACTCGCCGCCGTCCTCGCGCCCCTGAAAAAGCGCGACAAAATTATCGTGATTTCATCCTGCTATTCCGGTGGCTTCATTCCCGCCCTCAAGGACGAACGCACCCTGATCATGACCGCCTCACGCGCCGATCGAGTGTCCTTTGGGTGTTCGGAAGAAGCCAACTTCACGTACTTCGGCGACGCGCTGTTCGCCCAGGCGCTGAACCAGACCGACGACCTGGAGCAAGCCTTCAAACTGGCCAGTGCCACCGTGGCCGAGCGTGAACTGGCCGACAGCTTCGAAGCTTCCGAGCCACAGATCTGGGCGCCGAAAACCGTTCTCAGCCACTGGCAGCTGTTGCGCAAACAACAGGCACGAAAGGCACTGCAAAGTGTCTCTATCAGCAAGGATGAAAAGAGCAACTAAGCTGAATAGTATCAAGGGGGAATGACTATGTACTTGACGCCTCAGCATGTATTGCTTGCCGGAGCTACCGGGTTAACCGGTGAACATTTGCTTGACCGTCTACTCAACGAGCCAACGATTACACGGGTATTAGCCCCCTCACGCCGGCCACTGGCCGAGCATCCTCACTTGGAAAACCCGGTCGGTGACCCGACGGTGTTTTTGCCGCAATTGAACGGTCGTGTCGACATTGCCTATTGCTGCCTGGGCACTACGATCAAGCAGGCCGGCTCCGAGGAAGCGTTTCGCGCGGTGGACCTGGACATGGTCGTGGCTTTCGCCAAACGTGCGCGAGAAATGGGCGCACGGCACTTGATCGTGATCAGCGCCTTGGGTGCCGATCGCAGATCCTCGATTTTCTACAACCGGGTCAAAGGCGAGATGGAACACGCATTGCGCGCGCAGAATTGGCCGCAGCTGACCATTTGCCGGCCTTCGCTGTTGTTGGGCGATCGCGTCGAGCCGCGACTGGGCGAGCGGGTTGCCGGCCCATTGTCGAAATTGATTCCGGGCAAATACCACGGCATCGAAGCCTGCCAACTGGCCCGCGCCATGTGGCGCCTGGCGCTGGAAGAGCAGGATGGCGTGCGGATTGTCGAGTCGGATGAGTTGCGCAAGTTGGGCAAGTAAGATCAAAAGATCGCAGCCTTCGGCAGCTCCTACATAGGTATGTGTAGGAGCTGCCGAAGGCTGCGATCTTTTGCTTTTTACAATCCGCCAGTCGCTTGAAAACTTACGCCAATCACCGTCAACAACGACAGCGGCAACAGCAGCGTGTCGAGCAACGCACTGGCCGGCAGGTCAACAGCCGGATAACTCGGCGCTTCGGCGCCAAATCGGTCCATGGCGCAGCAACCGCCGTTCATCGCATACAAATCCAGACGCGTCCCCGAATACACCACCGGCGCTCCAGGCTTGGCCGCATCAAGGGTGCGCGCGGTGGCGCAGCCTGCCAATTGCAAAGCCAACAGGATGATCAGCAGCTTATTCATCGCTGCTCAAATGGTGTTCGCCCCAACGCGGCAGCATGTCTTGCGGGATATTCAAACAGTTGAGAATTCGCGCCACAACGAAGTCGATCAAGTCATCGATAGTCTGCGGCTGGTGATAGAAGCCGGGCGACGCCGGCAAAATCGTCACGCCCATGTTCGACAGCTTGAGCATGTTCTCCAGATGAATGCTCGAATACGGCGCCTCGCGGGGCACCAGAATCAGCTGGCGGCGCTCCTTTAAGGTCACGTCGGCAGCCCGCTCAATCAAGTTGTTGCAGGCTCCGGTCGCGATAGCCGACAAGGTCCCGGTGGAACACGGCACCACCACCATCGCCGCTGGCGAGCCAGAGCCCGACGCCACTGGCGACATCCAGTCTTCCTTGCCGTACACCCGAATCTGCCCGGCGGCGGCGCCGGTGTATTCCGTGAGGAAGGCTTGCATCATCTGTGGTTTGGACGGCAGCGAGACATCGGTCTCGGTGGCCATCACCAGTTGCGCAGCCTTGGAAATCAGGAAGTGCACCTCGCGGTCTTCACGCACCAGGCAGTCGAGCAGACGCAAGCCGTACTGGGCGCCCGAAGCGCCGGTCATCGCCAGCGTGATGCGTTCCGGGCCGTTGTTCATTGCAGCGCCTCGGCGAGTTTGCCGTGCAGGCCGCCGAAGCCGCCGTTGCTCATGATCACCACATGAGTGCCGGGCTGAGCCTGGCTCTTCACGCGCTCGATGATGCCTTCCAGCGAATCGCTGACGATCGACGGCACAGTGCACAACGCCGCAGTGGCGCCCAGATCCCAACCGAGGTTGGCCGGGGAATACCAGATCACCTGATCGGCATCGACCACACTTTCCGGCAAGCCATCACGGTGCGCGCCAAGCTTCATGGAGTTGGAGCGCGGCTCGATGATCGCGATCAGCGGCGCATCGCCAATGCGTTTGCGCAGACCGTCGAGGGTGGTGGCGATCGCGGTCGGGTGATGGGCGAAATCGTCGTAGATCGTGATGCCACGCACTTCCGCGACTTTTTCCATCCGCCGCTTCACGCTTTTGAACGCGCTCAGTGCCGCAATGCCCATCGACGGCACGACGCCGACATGACGTGCGGCGGCCAAGGTGGCCAAGGCGTTGGCGACGTTATGCTGACCGGTCATGTCCCACTCGACCACGCCTTGAACGGCGCCTTCGAACATCACTTCGAATTTCGAGCCGTCTTCACTGAGCAGTTTGACTTGCCACTGACCGCCGGCACCGGTGGTTTGCACCGGGGTCCAGCAGCCCATTTCGATAACCCGCAGCAATGCCGGCTCGGTGGTCGGATGAATCACCAGGCCTTCGCTCGGGATGGTCCGCACCAAATGGTGGAACTGCCGCTCGATGGCCGGCAGATCGGGGAAGATGTCAGCGTGATCAAACTCAAGATTGTTCAGGATCGCCGTGCGCGGACGGTAGTGAACGAATTTCGAACGCTTGTCGAAGAATGCACTGTCGTATTCGTCGGCTTCAATCACGAAGAACGGCGTATCACCCAGACGTGCCGACACCGAGAAATTCTGCGGCACACCTCCGATCAGGAACCCCGGGCTCATGCCCGCGTGCTCCAGGACCCAGGCAAGCATACTGCTGGTGGTGGTTTTACCGTGAGTGCCGGCAACCGCCAGCACCCAGCGGCCTTGCAACACGTGATCGGCCAGCCATTGCGGGCCGGAGACGTACGGCAGGCCTTTGTTCAGCACGTATTCGACGGCCGGGTTGCCGCGGGACATGGCATTGCCAATCACCACCAGGTCCGGGGCCGGATCGAGCTGCGCCGGGTCGTAACCTTGGGTCAACTCAATGCCCTGGGCTTGCAGCTGAGTGCTCATTGGCGGATAGACGTTGGCATCGGAGCCCGTCACGTGATGGCCCAGCTCTTTGGCCAAAACCGCCATCGAACCCATGAAAGTGCCGCAGATACCAAGAATATGAATGTGCATAGTCGACCTCGTAAAACATGGCCGCAGGTTAGCGTAGGGAGGGGAAAATCGCACTCTTTAGCTGAGCGTGAGGCAACCGTTTGGCTGATCCGGCACGCTTTTGGTGGCGAGGGAGCTTGCTCCCGCTGGGTTGCGAAGCAGCCCCAAAACCAGATTCGGATCACCCGATTGCCAACTTTACGACTGCTGCGCAGCCGAGCGGGAGCAAGCTCCCTCGCCACAGGACTCAATCAGTCAGACAGAGCGGGCGATACCGTGTTTGCGCAGCTTTCTGTAGAGGGTATTGCGGCTGACGCCCAGCTGTTCAGCGGTATGCGTCATATGCCAGCGCTGCTGTTCCAGCACAGTCAGTAACGCCAAACGCTCGGCATCGTCCAGGGGATACTCGGACGGTTCTTCAACCGCCGACGCCGTCACCGGTCGAGCCTGGCGAATCATCGCCGGCAAATCCTCCAACCCGATCCGGCCGCCGTCACACAACGCTGCCAGGGTTCGCAGCACATTGCGCAGCTGCCGCACATTGCCCGGCCAGGTAAAATCCAGCAAGGCCTGCCGCGCCGGAGCATCAATCAGCACCGTCTCCCCGCCCGCCTCTTCGGCCAGCAAAAAGTCGAGCAACTGCGATTTGTCAGAACGCTCGCGCAACGCCGGCAATGCGACTTCCAGCCCATTGAGCCGGTAATACAAATCTTCGCGAAAGCTGCCGTCCTGCACCCGTTCAAGCAGATTGCGGTGGGTGGCGCTGATGATCCGCACATTGACCGATTCCGGCTCACCGCCAATCGGCACCACTTGACGGTCTTCCAGCACCCTTAATAGCCGGGTCTGCATGCTCAGCGGCATGTCACCGATTTCATCGAGGAACAAAGTCCCGCCATCGGCCTGCTGCAGCTTGCCGCGCATGCCTTCCTTGCGGGCACCGGTGAAGCTGCCGCCGCGATAGCCGAACAGCTCGCTCTCGATCAGGCTTTCGGGGATCGCCGCGCAATTGAGGGCAACGAAAGATTTTGCTGCCCGTTGACTGGCCTGATGCACGGCTTTGGCGAAAGCTTCCTTGCCTGAGCCGGTTTCGCCATTGATCAGCAACGGCACGTCCCGTTCAAACACCCGCAAGGCCTTTCGGAAATCCTCCTGCAACGCGGCATCGCCCAGGCAAATGCCTGACAAGCGCGGGCGCTCGGCAACCATCGGGCTTTGCACCACCGGCACCGGAATACTGCGCGGCTGCCCGCGCAATACGGCAAACAACCGCCGCCCGTCACGGGTGCGCAATGGCCAACTGGCGCTGGCATTGGCGCTCGCACGGCCGAGCAACTCATCCAGCGAGCAGTCGAAAAACGCCTCCACCGGTTTGCCCAACAGCCCACCACGAATATGCCCCAGCAAATTCAGCGCACTCTGGTTGACCGCACTGATCCGCCCTTCCCCATCGAACGCCAGCAACCCTTCGCTGAACAGCCCGACGGATTCGGCCTGCAAGTGAAAACGCAGCAACCATTGATTGTCGAAGTAACGCAGGAAATAGCAGCTCTCGATCATCTTCGCCGACAGATTGACCAAGGCCATGGTGTGGAATTGGCTCTGCCGCGAAACCTCGTGACGCGCCGAAGACACGTCGAGCACCGCCAGCAGCTCGCCGTGCGGATCGAACACCGGGCTCGCCGAGCAGGTCAGGCCGGTGTGACGCCCCCGAAAATGTTCGTCTTGATGGATGGTCAGGGATTGGCGCTCCACCAGGCAGGTGCCGATACCGTTGGTGCCTTCGCAGGCTTCGCTCCAGTCGGCGCCAAGCCAAAGGCCGGCGCGCTCGAAAATCTTCCGTTCGGTGGGCGCGGTGACGCAGTTGAGGATCACCCCGCGAGCATCGGTCAGCAGCACCGCGTGGCCAGCGCCGGAAAGTTGCTGGTGTAGGCTGGTCATTTCGGTGCCGGCGATCTGCAGCACTTGCTGCAAACGTTCGCGGCTTTCCAGCACACGACCATGCTCCAGCACCGTCGGCGCCATGGTCAGGGCCGGGTCGAGGTGATAATCCTCAAGACAACGCAGCCAGGAACGGGCAATGGACGGATCGCTGCCGGGACCGTGCAGGTGGGATTTGCCTTGGGTCACGGTCAGCACTTGCTGGGCATGGCGACTCAAATGGTTATCGTGCATTTCTTATTATTCTCCCCGAGCGGTTTACACCCTCCCCTGTAGGAGCTGCCGAAGGCTGCGATCTTTTGACTTTGATTTTGATTTTTTCAAGATCAAAAGATCGCAGCCTTCGGCAGCTCCTACAGGGGTATGCGGCAGCCATCAAAGGTGTAGATCCTTATGACTTAGTCATATGAGCACCGAGCATCCTCCAGCCTGGCCAGCATTGCAATGCTGGCAAGACCGCTAAGTCACAGGTCGTGCCACAAACGGTACAAAGTGTCACAGGGGCTGTACCGCAAGCGTCACAAACGCTGCCCATTCGTCCGACAAAAAACACGCAAGGCCTTGATTTACCTGATCTGCAGCGCAGTGGCCCGACCTTTGCTCTACGCTTAATGCAGCGCTTTAGCGCGTCCTCCCTTATAAGCACAAAAGCCAAGGAGAAATCACCATGCGTTACGCTCACCCCGGTACTGAAGGCGCTATCGTTTCGTTCAAGAGCAAATACGGTAACTACATCGGCGGCGAGTTCGTCGCGCCTGTCAAAGGTCAGTACTTCACCAATACATCGCCGGTCAACGGCCAACCTATTGCCGAATTCCCGCGTTCCACAGCCGAAGACATCGAAAAGGCCCTGGACGCTGCCCATGCCGCCGCCGATGCCTGGGGCGCCACGTCCGCCCAGGCACGCTCGCTGGTCCTGCTGAAAATCGCCGATCGCATCGAACAGAACCTGGAGGTGCTGGCGATCACCGAATCCTGGGACAACGGCAAGGCCGTTCGCGAAACCCTCAACGCCGACATCCCGCTGGCCGCCGACCATTTCCGCTACTTCGCCGGTTGCATCCGCGCCCAGGAAGGCAGCGCCGCCGAGATCGACGGCAACACCGTGGCCTATCACATCCATGAACCTCTGGGCGTGGTCGGGCAGATCATTCCGTGGAACTTTCCGATCCTGATGGCCGCCTGGAAACTCGCCCCGGCCCTGGCCGCCGGCAACTGCGTGGTCCTTAAACCGGCCGAGCAAACGCCACTGGGCATTACCGTGCTGATGGAACTGATCGGTGACCTGCTGCCACCCGGCGTGCTCAACGTGGTGCAAGGCTTCGGCAAAGAAGCCGGGGAAGCCCTGGCCACCAGCAAGCGCATCGCCAAGATCGCTTTCACCGGTTCGACCCCGGTCGGCTCGCACATCATGAAATGCGCCGCCGAAAACATCATTCCGTCCACCGTGGAGCTGGGGGGCAAGTCGCCGAACATCTTCTTCGAAGACATCATGCAAGCCGAACCGACTTTCATCGAGAAAGCGGCTGAAGGCCTGGTGCTGGCGTTCTTCAACCAGGGCGAAGTCTGCACCTGCCCGTCCCGCGCCCTGGTGCAAGAGTCGATCTACGACGAGTTCATGAAAGTGGTCATGAACAAAGTCCTGCAAATCAAACGTGGCGACCCGCTGGATACCGACACCATGGTCGGCGCCCAGGCATCCGAGCAGCAATTCGACAAAATCCTTTCGTACCTGGAAATCGCCAAGGGCGAAGGCGCCGAGTTGTTGACCGGCGGCAAAGTGGAAAAACTCGAGGGCAGCCTGGCGACCGGGTATTACATCCAGCCGACCCTGCTCAAGGGCACCAACAAAATGCGCGTGTTCCAGGAAGAAATCTTTGGCCCGGTGGTGAGCATCACCACCTTCAAGGACGAAGCCGAAGCCCTGGCCATCGCCAACGACACCGAGTTCGGCCTGGGCGCCGGCCTCTGGACCCGCGACATCAACCGCGCCTACCGCATGGGCCGCGCCATCAAGGCCGGTCGTGTGTGGACCAACTGCTATCACCTGTACCCGGCTCACGCCGCGTTCGGTGGTTACAAAAAGTCCGGCGTCGGTCGTGAAACCCACAAAATGATGCTCGACCACTATCAGCAGACCAAAAACCTGCTGGTGAGCTACGACATCAATCCGTTGGGCTTCTTCTAAAAACCGGGGGCGATACCGATGTTTCGGTGTCGCCCTTCAGATGGCAATCGCGAGCAGGCTCGCTCCCACATTGGATTTGGGTCAACCCCCGAAAGTTGATTCACCACCTGACCCTGTGGGAGCGAGCCTGCTCGCGATGGCGTCCTCAACGACACACCAATCATCGCCCTGCCTGTCTGGCATGGGCTTTGCGTGCCTGCTCCACACATAAATGCCATACCCGAAAGTCCAACAGATCAAACAATAAAAAAGACAGAGAGGACTTATGACTTCTACTACACAGCTCAAACCCACACTCGGCACCCTGCACCTATGGGGTATTGCCGTCGGCCTGGTGATTTCCGGCGAATACTTCGGCTGGAGTTACGGCTGGGGCACCGCAGGGACCCTGGGTTTTCTCGTCACCGCCCTGATGGTGGCGACGATGTACACCTGCTTTATCTTCAGTTTCACCGAATTGACCACCGCCATTCCCCACGCTGGCGGGCCGTTTGCCTATAGCCGCCGGGCCTTCGGTGAAAAAGGCGGACTGATCGCCGGCATTGCGACCCTGATCGAATTCGTCTTTGCGCCACCGGCAATTGCCATGGCCATCGGCGCCTACCTCAACGTGCAATACCCGGAACTTGACCCGAAGATCGCTGCTGTTGGTGCCTATTTCGTGTTCATGGGCTTGAATATCCTCGGCGTGAGCATCGCTGCCACGTTCGAATTGGTGGTCACCGTGCTGGCGGTCGCCGAGTTGCTGGTGTTCATGGGCGTGGTCGCACCGGGCTTCAGCTTCAGCAATTTCGTGCTCAATGGTTGGTCGGGTACCAACGAATTCACCATGGCCTCGATCCCCGGCATCTTTGCGGCAATACCTTTCGCGATCTGGTTCTTCCTCGCCATTGAAGGCGCCGCCATGGCCGCCGAGGAAGCCAAGGACCCGAAACGCACGATCCCCAGGGCATACGTCAGTGGCATTCTGACCCTGGTGTTCCTGGCCATCGGCGTCATGGTGATGGCGGGCGGTGTCGGCGACTGGCGTCAACTGTCGAACATCAACGATCCGCTGCCTCAGGCGATGAAAGCGGTGGTCGGCAACGATTCGACCTGGATGCACATGCTGGTCTGGATCGGCCTGTTCGGCCTGGTGGCGAGTTTCCACGGGATCATTCTTGGCTATTCGCGGCAGTTCTTCGCCCTGGCTCGCGCTGGTTACCTGCCCAAAGGGCTGGCTAAGCTGTCGCGCTTCCAGACGCCGCACCGGGCGATTCTGGCGGGCGGCGTGATCGGCATCGCGGCAATCTACAGCGACGGCCTGGTCAACCTGCAGGGCATGACGCTGACGGCGGCAATGATCACCATGTCGGTATTCGGCGCCATCGTGATGTACATCATCAGTATGCTGAGCCTGTTCAAATTGCGTAAAACCGAGCCGAACCTGGAGCGTACCTTCCGCGCACCGGGCTACCCTATCGTGCCGGGGATCGCGCTGTTTCTGGCCGTGGTGTGCCTGGTGGCGATGGCGTGGTTCAACACCTTGATCGGGTGTGTGTTCCTCGGGTTCATGGCGGCCGGCTACCTGTATTTCCAACTGACGGCCAAGCAGCGTTCCGATGCGCCGGCGGATGCGATGCTCGAAGGCGTCTGAGTTGCACCGGCGCCGGGCTGATTCCCGGCGCCTGCCATATTGAAGTGCACGCAGTTCCCATGTGGGAGCGAGCCTGCTCGCGATTGCGGTCTGACATCCAAAACATGTGTTGAATGACACACAGCGATCGCGAGCAGGCTCGCTCCCACAGGGGGCAGCGGTGCATTTGAGTTATTTATTGAATCAGGAGGACACCGCCCATGGCCGTATTTGCCCATACCGTCGGCGCCCAGACCTACCGCTTCGACAGTCTCAAAGATGTCATGGCCAAGGCCAGCCCGGCGCGCTCCGGGGACTTTCTGGCCGGCGTTGCCGCCCTCAACGATGGCGAGCGAGTGGCTGCGCAGATGGCCCTGGCTGACATCCCGCTGACTCACTTCCTACAAGAAGTACTGATTCCTTACGAGGCCGATGAAGTCACCCGGCTGATCATCGACACTCACGATAAACAGGCTTTTAAAGCGGTCAGCCACCTCACTGTCGGTGGCTTTCGCGATTGGCTGCTCAGCGACGCCGCCGACGAACAGAGCCTGCGTGCCCTCGCCCCAGGCCTGACCCCGGAAATGGCCGCCGCCGTGTCGAAGATCATGCGCGTGCAAGACCTGGTGCTGGTGGCGCAGAAAATCCGCGTGGTCACGAAATTTCGCGGCACTCTGGGCTTGCGCGGCCGGCTCTCGACACGCCTGCAACCCAATCACCCCACCGACGAACCGGCCGGTATCGCCGCGAGCATTCTCGACGGCTTGCTGTACGGCAACGGTGACGCGATGATCGGTATCAACCCGGCCACCGACAGCATCGCTTCGATCTGCGCCATGCTGAAAATGCTCGATGCGATCATCCAGCGTTACGAAATTCCTACACAGGCCTGCGTGCTGACCCACGTCACCACCTCCATCGAGGCGGTGAATCGCGGCGTTCCGCTGGACCTGGTGTTTCAGTCGATCGCCGGCACTGAAGCGGCCAACGCCAGTTTCGGTATCAACCTAAACGTCTTGCAGGAAGGCTATGACGCTGGCTTGAGCCTGAATCGCGGCACGTTGGGCCAGAATCTGATGTATTTCGAGACTGGCCAGGGCAGCGCCTTGTCGGCCAACGCCCATCACGGCATCGATCAACAGACCTGCGAAACCCGCGCCTATGCTGTGGCACGCCATTTCAAACCGTTTCTGGTGAACACCGTCGTAGGCTTCATCGGCCCCGAATACCTCTACAACGGCAAACAGATCATCCGCGCCGGCCTCGAAGACCACTTCTGCGGCAAGCTGCTGGGCGTGCCCATGGGTTGCGACATCTGTTACACCAATCACGCCGAAGCCGATCAGGACGACATGGACACCCTGCTGACCCTGTTGGGCGTGGCCGGGATCAACTTCATCATGGGCATCCCCGGCTCCGACGACATCATGCTCAATTACCAGACCACATCGTTCCACGACGCCCTTTATGCCCGGAAAACCCTGGGCCTGAGACCGGCGCCAGAGTTTGAAAACTGGCTGGCGAACATGGGCATCTTTACCCAGACAGACGGCAAAATTCACTTCGGCGACAACCTCCCGCCGGCCTTCCGCCAAGCCATGGCGCAACTGGGATGAGTATTGAGATGGATAAACCACCTGTCGATCCGCAAAACCCATTGCTGGAACTGCGTCGCCTGACCCCCGCACGTATTGCCCTCGGTCGTACAGGCACCAGTATGCCCACCAGCGCACAGCTGGATTTTCAGTACGCCCATGCACAGGCCCGGGATGCGGTGCACCTGCCGTTCGACCACAGGGGGCTCAGTTCGCAACTGGCCGAGCGTGGACGTGAGAGTTTGCTGTTGCACAGCGCCGCCACGGACCGGAACAGCTATCTGCAGCGCCCCGATTTGGGGCGCAAGTTGAGTGATGAGTCGGCGCAGATCCTGCGCGACTACGCGCTGAGCCATCCTGGCGGGATCGATTTGGCCGTTGTGGTGGCCGATGGCCTCTCGGCATTGGCCGTTCATCGCCATACCTTGCCGTTCCTGGCGCGCATGGAAGAACAGACAGCCGCTGAGGGTTGGTCCCTGTCGCCGGTGATTCTGGTGGAACAAGGCCGAGTTGCAGTGGCCGACGAGATTGGCGAACTGCTGGGCGCGAAGATGGTGGTCATATTGATCGGCGAACGCCCGGGCTTGAGCTCGCCAGACAGCCTGGGGTTGTATTTCACCTATAATCCCAAAGTCGGACTGACAGACGCCTATCGCAACTGCATCTCGAATGTTCGGCTCGAAGGCTTGAGTTACGGCATGGCGGCACACCGCTTGCTGTATTTAATGCGCGAAGCCTGTCGGCGGCAGTTATCGGGGGTCAGTCTGAAGGACGAAGCCCAGGTTCAGACGCTGGAGTCGGACATTGGTGCAGATATGAAAGGTAATTTCCTACTGAGCCCGTCGGATACCTGAACCGTTTCCGCATTGCGTTTCTATTCAGGTTTCAGGCAGGATCGATGCACGGCCGCCAGGGTTTCCCGTCGCCGTCACCACGTAAGACAGCCACTTGAAGACGAGACCTACCATGCGGATTATTCAAGCGACCCTCGAACACCTCGACCTGCTGACCCCGTTGTTCGTCAAATATCGTGAGTTTTACGGTTCCCTGCCGTATCCGGACTCGTCCCGGGCGTTCCTCGAGAAACGCCTGCGGCGCAAGGAATCGGTGATCTACCTGGCCCTGGCCGATGACGACAACAACAAACTGATGGGTTTCTGTCAGTTATACCCGAGCTTTTCGTCTCTTTCGCTTAAACGCGTGTGGATCCTCAACGATATCTACGTCGCTGAAGACGCCCGCCGCCAGTTGGTGGCCGACAACCTGATCCGTACCGCGAAAAAAATGGCCAAGGAAACCAATGCCGTGCGCATGCGCGTTTCCACCAGCAGCAACAACGAAGTCGCGCAGAAAACCTACGAATCCATCGGGTTCAGGGAAGACACCGAGTTCAAGAACTACGTGTTGCCGATCAGTGAGGAGCTGTAAGCACTGGGGCCTTTGTGGCGAGGGGGCTTGCCCCCGTTCGGCGGCGCAGCCGTCGTAAAACCTGAGCATGCGGTGTATCTGAAAAACCGTGACTACCTGGTTTAGGGGTCGCTTCGCAACCCAACGGGGGCAAGCCCCCTCGCCACAAAGATTGTGCAATGCCAACAGACCTATGATCGTTCCATCGACATCCCCCGCTACAAACTCGAGGCGTTTTTCACTTCTCTCCCCGTATAATGCCCATTCTTCCGGCTCGTAAGAAAAATCACAGTTAGCTGTAGTCTTACGCGAAGCCATCCGCACAGGCCTGCAGAGTCGGGCCATCACCACAGGTGCTTTCCATGGATTTCAACCCGATCGACCTTATCCTGCATCTCGATGTTTACCTCGACTTGCTGGTAACTAACTACGGGGCATGGATTTACGCCATTCTGTTTCTGGTGATCTTCTGCGAAACCGGTCTGGTGGTGATGCCGTTCCTGCCGGGCGATTCCCTGCTGTTCATCGCCGGCGCCGTGGCGGCCGGTGGCAGCATGGACCCGGTGCTGCTGGGCGGCCTGCTGATGCTGGCGGCGATTCTCGGTGACAGCACCAACTACTTGATCGGCCGCACCGCCGGCGAAAAGCTGTTCAGCAACCCGAACTCGAAAATATTCCGCCGCGACTATCTGCAACAAACCCACGACTTCTACGACAAGCACGGCGGCAAAACCGTGACCCTGGCGCGCTTCCTGCCAATCATCCGTACCTTTGCCCCGTTCGTCGCCGGTGTTGGCAAAATGCCTTACCCGCGTTTCTTTGCCTTCAGCATCCTTGGCACCATCCTCTGGGTGGGCGGCCTGGTCACCCTCGGCTACTTCTTCGGCAACGTACCGTTCATCAAGAAGAACCTGTCACTGCTGGTAGTGGGCATCATCCTGCTGTCGCTGCTGCCGATGATCATCAGCGTGATCCGCAGCCGCCTCGGGAATGCCGCGTCCAAAGCCGAACCCCGCTGACTCACGATGTGGTCCCTTAGCGCCTGGCGACGCCAGCGCACCCTGGCCAGGCATCCGATTGCCGACGACATGTGGCAACGGGTGCGCCATCACTTGAGGTTTCTCGATGGCCTCAGCGCAGCCGAAGACCAGTGGCTGCGGGAAGCCTGCGTGCTGTTCCTGCAAGACAAACACCTGACCGCCCTGCCCGGCGTCGAGCTTCACCAGGAGCAACGCCTGCTGCTCGCCGCCCAGGCCCAATTGCCGCTGCTGCATCTGGGCGATCTGAACTGGTATCAGGGCTTTCACGAAATCATCCTCTACCCCGACGATTTCCTCAGCCCCCAGCGCCATCGCGATGCCAGCGGCGTTGAACACGAATGGGACGGCGAACACAGCGGCGAAGCCTGGCAGCAAGGTCCGATCATCCTCGCCTGGCCCGGCGTAATGGCCAGCGGTGGCTGGGAAGGCTACAACCTGGTGATCCACGAACTCGCGCACAAACTCGACATGCTCAACGGCGACGCCAATGGCCTGCCCCCGCTGCATACCGATATGCGCGTCAGCGACTGGGCCAGAATCATGCAAGAAGCCTATGACGACCTCGACCGGCAACTGGACCGCAACCCCGACGCCGAAACCGCCATCGACCCGTACGCAGCGGAAAACCCCGCCGAGTTCTTCGCCGTCACCAGCGAATATTTCTTCAGCGCCCCGGACTTGCTGCATGAGGCATATCCACAGGTTTATGAGCAGCTGAAGTTGTTTTATCGGCAGGATCCGCTGGCCCGGCTACGGCAACTTCTGGCTGAAAACCCGGTCTATCAGGCACACGACTAAGGTCTACACGACCTCTGGCGCATGGCAACGGTGGCAGAATATGCCTATAATCGCCGCCACTTTTTGGTCAATCCGGCCAAGTTTTTTTGGTCAACTAACGGGGGCACCGCCCAATGAGCTACAGCAAGATTCCGGCTGGCAAAGACCTGCCGAACGACATCTACGTCGCGATCGAGATCCCGGCCAACCACGCGCCGATCAAATACGAAATCGACAAAGACAGCGATTGCCTGTTCGTTGACCGTTTCATGGCCACCCCGATGTTCTACCCGGCCAACTACGGTTACATCCCCAACACCCTGGCCGACGACGGTGATCCCCTCGACGTGCTGGTCGTAACCCCTTACCCGGTTGCCCCAGGCTCGGTAATCCGCGCGCGTCCAGTCGGCATCCTGAACATGACCGACGACGGCGGCGGCGATGCCAAAGTGATCGCGGTTCCACACGACAAGCTGTCCCAGCTGTACGTCGACGTGAAGGAATACACCGATCTGCCTCCGCTGCTGATTCAGCAGATCGAGCACTTCTTCGCGAACTACAAAGATCTCGAAAAAGGCAAATGGGTCAAGATCGAAGGCTGGGCCGGCGCAGATGCCGCCCGCGACGCGATCACCAAGTCGGTTGCTGCCTATAAAGGCTGAGAAGCCGCGGTAAGCTTCTAGCTGCGACGTTTGAAGAAGAACCCCGGTTGATCCGGGGTTTTTTGTGCGCGCTTGCAAAGCCTCTTTTAAACCGGTCGCTTAACGCTTGGGGGCATTGGTTTTTTCTCGTTTAATTTCCACTAAAAGCGCCTTACATCCAGTCTTAAATTTCCCTCGAAATTTGAACGGATCGTTTATTCAAACCCCCGTCCTGCGCCAGTAGACTCGTGTTTATGAAAAAGAACACTAGCGGCCCACGGTTTAAAGCACTCCTCGAAACAGCGAAAATCACAACCACTGGATTTGCCGCTTTCTTCGACACGGAAGCGCAAAATATCCACAACTGGTACACCCGAGGTGTGCCCGCCTACCGCATGGAAGAGGTCGCCAGATTACTCTCTGTAAACAGCGACTGGCTGAAAACCGGCGAAGGCCCGAAAGAGTCCTCACGCCTGCGCGTACTCGACGAGTCCGGCAACACCTTCGACGCCCAGGCCATCCGCGGCATCTACACGGTGATCGAGCCCATCGACGTCGAATTGCCCTTCTATATAGAAACAGCCACCGCCCCGGGCTCCAACAAAACCCACGTCGTCAAAGACCCCAGCCAATCCATCCGCCTGCCTCGCAGCCACCTCGACTCTCTGGAAATCAAGCACGCTGACGCTATCTGTACCCACATGATCGGCAACAGCATGGGCGAAAAGATTGAAGATGGCTCGACGCTTGCGATCGACCGTGGGCTGACGCAGGTTATTGATGGGGAAATTTATGCGATCGAGCATGACGGGATGTTGCGGATCAAATACCTGCACCGGATGCCGGGGAATGCGTTGCGATTGCGCAGCTATAACAAAGCCGAGTATCCAGACGAGATCTTCAGTGCCGAGCAGATCGACAAGCAAAACATCAGGGTATTGGGGTGGGTATTCTGGTGGTCGACGCTCAACAAACGCCGGCCGTCGGTGCCCTTCCTCTAAGCGTTAAAAGATCGCAGCCTGCGGCAGCTCCTACGGTGGGAAAGGGAAATGCAGGCCCCTGTAGGAGCTGCCGAAGGCTGCGATTCTGGCAATCAACCCGAAACCCAACTGCCCGGCCCTACAGAAACTCTCCTGCCAACAAATACCCCATCGCTCTACCCGGCACTTCCCGCTGGGAATTCCTCAAAAAAATCAGTATGCTGCGCCCCACATTTGCGCATCGACCCGTTCCACGGCTCAGATCGCACCGACAAGGCAGATCACTTTCTCGCCAAGTCCCACAGCCGGACGCAAGATCCGGGTGTACGTTTTGAAGGCTGGCGCGGTTTACCAAAAATAAACCAAGCCAGTCCCCGAGAAGCCGGCCACAAGCCGGCTTTTTAATGCTTTTTTGAAAGCCACCCTCATCTACTGAAAACCGCAAGAGCCTTGCTAGATCAAGGGTTTCAGCCTATTTTCGTTCCTGTGACTTCCGTTTTGATCCGAGGCGTTCCACGCGTAAGTGGGGGAACAAGTGGGGGAACAGAGGGCGAAAAAATGGGCAAACTGACCGCCAATCAAGTCAAAAATTTGGTTGAGGCTGGGACGTACGAAGACGGTGACGGGCTTCGTCTTTTGGTGAAACCTTCAGGACGAAAAACCTGGGTACTTCGTTTTCAATTGAATGGCAAACGCAGGGAGATGGGTCTGGGGAGTTACCCTCAGCTCAACCTGAAAAAAGCCCGCGCAACCGCCTATGAAAATAAAGTGCTTATCCTCAATGGCACTGATCCACTCGCGAAACGACAGGCTGAACAAGCCGCTCAGCGGGAAGCCGCACGCCGGGAACTGGCGCTGCTGATTACCTTCGAGAAGCTGGCCACTGACTACCGAGACGCCCATGGATCAAGCTGGTCGGAGAAATGGCGCAAGGGTTGGCTGAGGAAACTCGAGCTCTATGCTTTCCCTACCATAGGGACGCTATCAGCTGACCAAATCGAGACCAAACATCTGATCAAGGCCTTACAGCCACTCTGGTCAAGCAAGACGCGGACGGCTGATGAGGTTCGAGGGCAAATCGAACAAATACTCGACGCCGCAAGAGCACGAGGCCTCAGGACCGGAGAGAATCCTGCTCGCTGGCGCGGTCATCTGGAAAATCTCCTCAGTCGGCACGAAAAGAAAAAAGCTCGCAAACGCCAACATCACCCGGCACTGAAATGGCAGGACCTACCAAAACTCATGGAAATCCTGCACAAGGATCCCAGCCACGTTTCTATCGCGACTCAGTTGCTGATCCTATCCGGTGCCCGCTCACACATGGTCCGATTTGCACGCTGGGATGAGTTTGACCTTGAGGCTGGCCGCTGGTCTTTACCCGACGAACGAATGAAGACCCGTCAGGCCTTCGCGATCCCACTCGCCCCCGAGGTCGTCTCACTGCTAAAGAATCTCCCGAGGCTCGGCCGCGAGAGCCCATACTTGTTTCCAGGTCGCGGCCGAAGCGGTGTCATGCACGCCAACGGTATCCGTAATCTGTTGCACGGTCTCGGCTATGAAAGCATCACCCGCCACGGTTTTCGCTCAACCTTCCGCGACTGGGCGGGCGAGCAGACCAATATTTCTCGAGAAATCTGTGAGCTGGCGCTGGCTCATGATGAGCGAGATGAAACAGAAAGTGCGTATTCCCGCTCTGATTTCTTCGATAAACGTCGAGGGCTGATGGAGCTGTGGGCGCAGTACGCTACGTCCATACCTGCCTAGGCCATCGCGACCCTACATGCGCTCGATCGGTCATATCCACGCTCATGGCGTGCATCACGGCCAGCATGGTCTTCAAAGTCGGGTTTCCCTTTTCGCTAAATGAGCGATAAAGCAATTCTCGAGAAAGTCCCGACTTACGGGCCGGCTCAGTCATGCCTTTGACGCGGGCAACAACGCCTATCGCCTTGGCGATAACCGATTTGCGGTACAGGATGGCAAGTCTCCTTTGAATCATTTGCGGTGACGTTGATAACATCTCAATAGCTGTGGCCCGCCAAGGCCGTTTGACAACGGTGTGCCCCCCTTCAGTAGCCATGGGGTTTCCCCAACCAACGACGAGACGACTCGTGACTCAATCACCTATCAACGGCAAAGACCTTCACGCATCTTTGGTTGATTTACGTAATCAACTCTTGGAGCTGCAGCCAGCCGGCCCTGGTGGGTTCGAAGGACTTATCGCCACCGCTCTCGCTGATTTGACCAAGCTGACATTCCGGCTCGCAAAGAGCGGCTCGCAGTTTGGACGTGACGCCACGACCCCTCGCGCTCACTTCGCAATAGCGATGGAAGCAAAACGCTACCGAGATTCGCTCAGACTTGAGGACATTGCAGGAAAGATTTGGATTGCGGCGCATGAACTCGCCTCCGACGTCGACCTTTGGGCTCTTTGTGCAACTTCGGAAATGGGCGACGGGGTCCTTATAAAGCTCGAACAAATGCTGGAAGATCGCGGCATCAGTCTTCTAATGCTGGACTGGACGGAAACGCCGCTCCCACGATTGGCAGTTCTTCTAGCAGCCAGTCGAACGAAGGTCGCACAATGGTGTGAACAGCATACGTTGTCTGCGACTGCGTCAAAGATTGATGCGGCACTTGCGAACGTTGCGGCCGACGCAGCCTTCGCTTTTGCTCGTGATCAGCTAAAAAAAGATGCAAGCGCCGGATATTCTGGCCTCGCAGCACTTGCAGAGGCGAACCGAGTTTGGTGTGAGCAGGTCTTTTCGGAGCGCATTGCCTCGCAGCAGGCGTTCGGTCAATACCTGACAGTTTTAGATCGCAGCCGCCCCGCCATTGTTCGCCCCTCCATTGAATCGACGCTAGATACAGCTCTTTCAACCATACAGCAGGCACCGGGGTGCATCGCCATTCTTGGGCCGGAGGGCGCTGGAAAATCTTGGCTAGCCGCACGCTGGTGGGTGACAACGTCAGACCAGCCCATCCTAGTCATCGGCGGCACGCAGGTCGCTGATTTGATCGAACCGAAGGAGCCGCTGAAGACCTTAGCTAAGCTAATTGCCGTACAGAGTGGGGGCGATCTGGGCGAGGAGTCTAAGCGTTGGCTACGACGGTTACACCGCTGGCAAGATCACCCACCTATTCAAGTAGCCGGAAAATTCCGTTTCCTGGTGGTCCTCGACGGGCTAAACGAGAGAAGCGGCATGCCATGGGCCGATACCATCGTGAAGCTTACCCCTGAGGTAAACAAGCTTGGTGGTCGCCTACTCCTGACCTGCCGTGAGCGGTTCTGGGATCGCGAAGTTGCACCACGCCTGGCAGGCGTCGCAGTCACGCCGGTCAAGGTCGGAGACTACAAGCCGGAGGAGCTAGACGAACTTCTGCTACAGAGAGGTATCTGCATCGAGACCATCCCGGAGCGTGTACGCACTTTCATACGCAATCCACGCATTTGCTCGGTTGCTCTCGATCTGCTGGACCGCCTTTCAGCGCAGGTCGATGAACTCACCATCGAACGGCTGCTACTGGAATACTGGAGGCGACGCCTCGAAGAACGCGGGGATCTGATAGCTCACAACATTCGCGATTTCGACAAGTTGCTCAGATCTCATGCCAAAGCTCTTCTCGAAGACCCAGGAATTCAATTCGACCGCGACGATTGGCGCGAACATTCTGGAGCAGCTAAGCGTGGCGATGGGCGTTCAGTCGAGCACGACCTAACGGATATCGAAGAGGGCGCGTTTCTTAGGGTCGTTGAAGATCAGGAAGGATTCTACGAGTTCAAGCCCGACACGGTCCCTTTCGCCTTGGGCCTATTGGTCGCTCGCGAGTTGCAGGACGAACTTCGCAAATCGGGCCGTAATCCAGCCGAGGTGATTGATAGCATCGTCGAGGAAGTTCAAGGATTTGATCTCGTAGGCGAGGCATTACGCTCTGCCGCAGGAATCGCATGCTTCGAGGAGAACTATCCGCCCAAGGCTCGTGCGGCGCTGATCTCAGCCTGGCTAGATCTTCAAAATATTCCGGACTCTGCATATGACTCGCTTACCGCCTATGCCATCGCCAGCCCTGAAGGGGTGCTGGACGCCACCGAAGCCAGCTTTGACGAGCACACAAACGCTCGGCGACGCCAGTGGTTAATCGGGGCGATTCTTAACTCTAGAGACCGTCCACGAGTCGAATTGAAAGTGGAGCCTCGTATTGGGAGGTGGCTCGCGCGCTGGTCACGAACTCCACGACGAATGGGCGCTCGGAACGAAGGAGAGGACTCTCGCCTCCATGAACATGCGGCGCGGATCTCAGACAAGCTCAATCACCTAACGCCTGTCGAAAAAGACTTTCTTGCAAGGTCTTGCGAGGAGGTGGATGCACCCGAGGCCATGCAGTTGGACTTTCCAGCGGCACTTCTGATGGCGGGCCGGCCTCAAGTGGCTTTTGCCGAAGGTGTCTTGGGTTGGGCCTTCGCCTGGTCGCTCACCGGAGATTTTCAGCGCGCCGAGGCTGAACTAAGCTGGGCTGTTCGACTGAACAGAAATGACTTCCCTGCTTTCGAACGCAATTTACGCGCCGCTATCGAGACCCTGCTTAACGCACCACACTCTGACGTAAGTCGGAAAGCTGCTGCGATTGCGCTGCGCGTCCTTGGCACAGTTGCCTCTTCTGAGGAAGCAGATCGATTGAGCCCTCGTCCGCTAGGCGAGCGACGGCGTCGCGTCGAGAACTACTGCGCCACAGATCCATTCGACCCTTCGTCAGCCCGCCCGTCGAACCTCGGCAATGCAATCCAAGCAGCCAACGCGATAGCTCCAGCGAATGTATGGAGTCAGTTCTCCAAGAATCAAGAAGACCTTGAATTGGACTGGATCACTGCCGGGCTGGCCAGATTCGAAGCTGATGCGATCATCCCACTACTGCGCACCACAGCGCGCACGATGGAAACACGAAGTCAGCTCTCTTTGCGTCAGCTAAGCTGGCGGCTACAACGGGTTAGTCCACTGTTTGACACTCAGACTCTTACCTCTGTCCTCAATGGCTACAAGCGACTGGTGCTGCAACCTGAACTGATAGACGAGGCTGATAAAAACCATGTAACGGGTTCTATTCTCCTAAGCCTTCTCCCGCATTTTCCGGCAAATGAACAACTCCAACTGTATCTTGATCTTCCAACAGAGGTCGGCGACTGGTACACGTTCCGCGATGTATTCAAGGCTCTCGATGCCGCCGAACTCGAAACAGCCTTATCCGAGACAGAATCTGATCCGATTCGTCTCAGGAGGGTATTGTTTTTCGCCTCGGCTCATTGCTCAGCACTGACCAATCAGAGCCGTGACATATTGGGTGGAGCTCTAACGCACGACGATCCTCTCGTCGTTACCTACGCATCCGAAGTTGCTTATGTTGCCCGAGACACAGTGCTCGACGAACGGATCATTGCTGCTGCACAACAAGGCGACTTCTGCATTGAAGCAGGCGAAGAGGCCTTCTGGCGCGCACGAGCCGTGGCCGCCGCGATCGTTTCACTCGAACGTCATGGCGACACAGCCTTGATCGCCCCAGGCTTTGTTGGCTTCGCGGCTGAACAGCTTGGTGGAGCCCTCGATGACCGGTTGGTAACTGAGATGGATCTGACAATCGAGCGCCTTCTCCTCCCTATTCAAGCCCCGGAACCAGAACTCGGTCGATTGTTCCTTGAGGTTGGTCGAAGCGGTCAAGAGACCTGTCGGTATGTGGAAGATCGTGCGGATGAGGATCGCGAACAGGGGCTCGACGCGCTACGAAACCTTGCGACCGAATCTGAGGGACCTAGGCAGGGTATTGACGAGTACACCAACCGACAAAAAGCGCTTCGTGAAGAATCTGACGCATATCTCCGACGGCTAGAGATTGAGAGGGCGCAAGCACTCGCTCGCGAACCAGACTTAGTTGCTCTGAAGAGGTTGGCGTCGCTAGCTCCCGAAAATACTGCTGCTTGGGTCGGTCGCATTCTCGCGGAGACCGATCAGAAGCGGCTGTCAACTATCCGCAATTTCGCTTTGGGTCTTTCGGAAGCGTTGGCCGATACTAACCCTGATTCCGCTGCGGCTTTGCTAATCCATGTCAAGGACGCACAAAGCCCCGTCACAATTGTGGTGGGGGATGCCCGCATTCCACAACAAATAACAGCCTTGTTTGCCGGACGCGATGCCGAGGCCCTATCAGCGCTGAAGGAAAGGGCTTTTGATAGCGCAGCGACAGATGCTGACCTTGAGGCCTTGGTTTTTGCTGCGGAAGCGGCAGGGCACGCACGCTGGCTTTTCAACTGGATCCAACGCGAAGTAGAGTCCGGCATTCCTGGTCGCGTCGCGCGGGCGTTGATGGTCGAAGGATTGCGGAATGACGAGACTGGATCATCCCCCCTCCTTGCTCGTAACTGGGGCCCTGGATTCTTAGGCCAAGTCGCCGAACACGCCCGCTTTGCTTACAACCGCAACACTTGGGCGAAAACTTGGTCGATTCAAGCAGTCAGCTCGTCAGCCCCCTTAGATTTCTGGCGGTGGGGTGAGCTGACTACTGATATCGCCGACATTCGCGCATTCCATTGGTTTGACCCTAACCTTAATACACCAATGATTCAGCGATTTGGGAGCGAGCTCTTCAAACGCATCCGAAAGTCTGCGGAGGAACGGACAAAGAAGAGGAAAGATACGCTGTTCGGTTTGAAGAAGCCGAACAGCTTGCTGTCTCAGTTACTAAGTTAATCAGCCTAAACCGTTCGCTAATTCAGAAGGCTACCCTTCAGGGCATCGCGTATAGGGAACTGAATCGGTATGGGCTAGTCGCAGGCATTTGTTCACGCATCGCACGGCCAATCTGAAATCATCTTCGCCGCCTCCCACACCCACCCGTTTTGAAGCATGAGGGGCGAAGGACCAGACACACGTCTGGTCCTTCGCGTTTTACTCAAAAAGCTCCGGCCAAGTGAGCTTGCTCACGCCGCCTGCCGGAGATTTAGCCTCGCGATATCAAGATCACCACGACATTCAAGCGCTATGCATGCGTCGCATCTCCGTGGGATTCATAGGAACGACGACGGTGGGTTGACATGCGACTCCTCCTACCGCCGAACAGCTAATTGGTAAGGATACTGGCGACAGCGGCGACACTGGCGACAAGTCCCGTCAGCCGTGGCTTTGAGGTTGGCGACACATGTGGCGACAGTCGCCACTTTTGTCGCCGGCGTCGGTTAAAGGCTTGACCGACTTTATTCACAGGCGTAGATACTGGCGCATGGATCGCTGTCGTTGACAGCACCAGCCCAGGTAGCCCGAACCTTCGAGGCTACGCCACACAGTGGTGGTTCAATCCTAAGTGCGATCAGCGTCCGGTGGCTCGCACGGTCACAATCCCCTTGTGATGGATGCCTACCCCTCCTGTGTGTCTGTGCCGCAGACTGCCTGCTTCGTCACTTCTGCTCTGCAGCAACCTCCTCCCTTGGCCCACCTCGCTGCGCCAGACTGCGCCCGTCTCTTTCTTCTGGAAAGAGACGGGCGCTCATCACACTGCTGCAGCCCACGTCTGATCGGGCTTTGCGGCACTTCACCGCGTGACAATCGGCGTGACAAAACCGATTCGACACGTCTCGCATTTACGCTGGCGACGGTGCCGCAGCACAGGACAGGCTGCACCTGACTGACAGTCAGGCATGCCGCGTTTGCAACGATGATGCCCTCCTCCCGCCCATGATCTCGCGGCACCGGCCCCGTCAGCCGGTGCAGCCTCCACCCGCCCGCATCCTCGGATGCGTTCAGGAGGCCAGATTCATGGGAAATGCCCGCGCTCTTGGTCGTACAGAGCCGTTCGTTCCGCGTCAGTGAACACCCTCACAGGTCGCAGGGGCCTTTATCCCTGAGAACACTCAACATCCATGGCGGGAGCGTGAGGGAAACAACTGCTGAACAGGAGACAGATGATGCTGCAATCAACTTGGAGCTTGCCGCCGCAACCCTTGCTGGAGGCCAACCCGACGCCATTAGATTATCCGGTGGCTGCCCTCGGTGATCTGCTGGGACCGGCCGTCGAGCGCATGGCCGAAGTGATGGGTGTGCCGCAGGCCATGGCGGCGCAATCGGTGCTGGCCACCTCGGCCTTGGCCACTCAGGGGCATGCCAATGTGCATTTGGATGGCCGGGTCTATCCGCTGTCATTGTACCTGCTCACTATTGCGGCTTCCGGTGATCGCAAGACGGCGGTAGATAAGCTGGCCTTGCAGCCAGCCCGCGAATGGGAACGCCTGCAATGGCAGGCCTACCGCGAAAAACTCAGTCGCTATCGCGCCACACTTGCGCAATCTCAGAAGCAGATGGCAACGATCGATGGCCACACCGACACGCCAATCCAGATAGAGCCAGAGCCCGTAGCACCAAGGCTGATCAGCAGCGAACCGACCATCGAAGCCCTGACCAAAAGCCTGTGCTTGGGTCTGCCCAGCATGGGGCTGTTCAGCGATGAGGGCGGCCAATTCCTCGGCAGCAGCACTATGAGCCGGGACAACCGCCTCAAGGCCGTGACCACTCTGTCCTCGCTGTGGGACGGCAACCCCATCGATCGCTCTCGCTCCATGGCCGGAGAAAGCCTACGCGCCTACGACCGACGCTTGAGCCTGCATCTAATGCTGCAACCATATTTAGCGGGACAACTGCTCAAGGATCCGCTGCTCAACGGCCAAGGCATCTTCGCCCGCTGCCTGATCACCTGGCCACAGAGCTTGGCCGGACAGCGCTTTTACCAGCCGGTGGATCTCACCCAAGACATCAACCTCAAACGCTACTCCCAACGAATCACCGACCTGCTACAACGTCCTTGGGCAATTGGCAGCGATGGCGCGTTACACCCCAAAGCCCTGCCCCTGAGAAGCTTGGCCCGGCAAACCTGGATCAACCTGCACGACACTATCGAAACCCAACTGGGCGAGTTCGACGAACTGGCCAACGTGCGCCCCAGTGCCTCCAAGGCCGCGGACAATCTGCTACGGATCGCCGGCGTCTTTGCGGTACTGGAAGACAGCGACCTGATCGAGGTCACCCACATCCAGCGCGCTTCCTCGCTGATGGATTACTACCTGACCGAGATCCAACGGCTGACCGAGCAGGAACCGATCAACACCCAGCGGGAAGAAGCCGATCGGCTGCTGCGTTGGCTGCAGGAAAAACAGTGGTGCCGTTTCACGGTTCGAGATCTGTTGCGCAACGGCCCGCGCTTCGCCCGCAAAAGCAGCCATCACACGTTGGCCCTGCTGGTCGAGTTGATCACTCATCAATGGCTGGGCACCGACGGACACCACTTCGAGGTGCGCCATGTTTCGACTCAATGAAGCCCTACGCAACCGGCGCGACCAGGCGAAAAACGCTCATCATTTACAACTTGTCGCCACCACTGTCGCCACTTTGTCGCCACGCTCCACGCCAGGTACCACGGGGCTTGTCGCCACTGTCGCCGCTGTCGCCAAAAACCAAGGGAACAACTCACACATCAGCGATCTGGTTGAGCGCCTACACCAGGAAGGTGCCAAGTTGTTCTGCTTGGACAACCGACTGTGTTTTCGTCCCAGTGACTGGGGCCAACTACACCTCGTGAGCTGCCACTGGCGCGAGCTGCTGGCTTACCTGCTCCAACATGAGAAGGAGTTCCAAGATGGCCCTGATCGGCAGGCGTGACGGTCGCAACTTTGGTTATGGACGCCAACTGAGCTACGCCGGTCCGCAGGCGCTCAAGGATCTGTTCGGCGGCGGCCATTTCGCCACGGTCAAAGCCCACAGTGATCGTTGGCTGGCGTTCGTTAAGTGGTGCCGTTCCGAGCAAGGCCCTGGCTACAACGATGCGCGGCAAATCGATCGGCAGACGCTACTCAACTATGTCCAGTACCTTCGCCAGCAAATCGACCACGGCGACCTCCGCATCGCCACCGCGCAAAACCGGTTGTCCAGCGTTAACCGAACACTGGCGGCGCTGCGCGGTGATCAGCATGTGAAAGTCCCGAGCCCGAGCCAGGCATTAGGGCGGCAGCGCTCGACGATCCGCACCGTCGCGCCACAAGGGCAGGATCGGCAGCACATTGAGCGCATTACTCAGGCGCTCAGCGATAAACAGCTACACCGTGCCTGCGCCATCGTGCACTTGGCTCGTGTAACCGGCATGCGCCTTCGTGAAGCGATACTAGCCAACCTGCCGAGACTGCAACGTGAGGCGGAAAGGTTTGGTCGGATCAACATTCAGGACGGCACCAAAGGCGGTCGATCCGGTGCTTCCGCACCACGCTGGATTGCGGTGACTGAACAAGTCAGAACGGCGCTGCAGATTGCTCACGACGCCTCCCCCATCGGCAGCCGTAACCTGCTGGCACGTAATGAAAGCTACGCACAGTTCACATGGCAAACGGTACGTCCAGCGAGGGACATCCTGCATAACCTTAACCTTAAGGGTTTTCACGAACTGCGCGCGGTCTATGCCTGTGAACGCTATGAACGAATCACCGGTTATCTAGCCCCAATCAATGGTGGCGATGGCTACCGACAAGACCGAGCCCTCGATAAAAAAGCTCGTCAACAAATCAGCCACGAACTGGGGCATGGCAGGATCGATGTGGTCTCTGCCTACATAGGGGGCAGGAGATGAGCAAACCATTCGACATGAAGCTGTTCCTTAATGGAATTTTGGTCGGCTCGCACACCACCCGCCTTCGGCATCTTCGACAAGCGAAGATCATCCAGGCAGCCATTAGCGATCGCTGGCAACGAGACAATCCGTGGACGTGGCAGCAAAAACATCTGGCATGGTTTCTGAGCCACTACGTGGAAAACCACAGTGAAGCAACACGTTATTACTACCGCCTTACAGTCCAGTTGATCATGTCTCGACTTGGAAGATCATGGACGCTGCCGTAAGGACATAAGAGATTGAACGTCCCGCATTGCGATCGTGGTCCACCTTCTTCGATCAACCCATCGCGAACAATCCAAAACTTCTCCTCGGTCGGCAGCGGAAACTGTCCATGCAGACGCTCTAGAAGTAATTGGTTGCCAATGGTATTGCCATCGGCAGGCACCACCGCGAGGAGTGCCTCGCGAAGGGTGGGGATATCCGTCATTTACTACTCCAGCGCCCCCCGCGTTGCTGGGACTTCAAATTATTCGTGCTCACTAATCAAGGTGAGCACGTCATCAATGTATTTGCCTTCCGCCGGATTGGTTCCCGTACGCAGATAACCAGGGATCAGCTGTTGAAACTCGGCCCGATCCTCTGGCATGAACTCCAGCAAGGCTTCCACCATGGCGGAGCGAAGCAAACGCTGATTATCCGGTATGTGAGGCAGCTCAGGGCGAATCACCTTCTGGTCCAACCAGATAAGCTTTTCACGCAGGCTATGGCTACCGTCTACGGTGATGCGCTCGGCATGCTCGTTTTGCTCGTCGGCTACCTGCTGGATTGCCAGCTCTTCAGGCTTCTCAATCAGCTCTTCGGCCTCTTCGACCGGCTCAGTTCGTAACCGCGCAAGCTCTTGAAGGATGGGTTCGATTTGCACACGGGCATTACGGAACCAATCCACGGACCAGATGCGCCGAATATTCCAGCCCAATTGCTCCAACACGCTTTGACGCAGACGATCACGGTCACGCGCTGACTTGGCCGAATGATATGCCGCACCGTCGCATTCAATCCCCATCAGGTAGCGACCGGGCTGCCCTGGATCACGTACCGCCAGATCAATGAAGAAACCAGCAACACCAACCTGGGGCTCGCATTGATAGCCATGACGAGACAGCATCTCAATAACAGCCACCTCGAAATCACTGTCGGGAGCACGTTCAGACTCTTTGATGTGCGGCATGCGGCCGGACTCAGCGAAATGCAGAAAATCACGCAGTGCCTGCACGCCTCTGCTGGAAGTACCGGTCACCACTACATCAGTCGAGCTAAACGAGGAGAACACCTGCATGCGCTTCTTGGAGCGGGTATACAGCACGTTCAAACGTCGCCATCCACTGGCACCGTTAATCGGGCCAAAACGCTGAGGAACAGTACCGCCCACTTCCATAGGGCCGTAGGTCGGAGATGTAAATAACATCTCGCTCGTCACCCTGGACGTTTTCCAGGTTCTTGATGAACAGCGGCTCATCCTGACTTTGATTACGGTCCAATGCGACTTGTAGCTGTGGGCTTTGTTTGGCCAGCTGTTCAAGCATTCGCTCGATCTGATCAGCCTGTTTGACGTTCATGGCCACCACACCCAGCGACTCATCGGGGCGGTGAATTACGTGGTGCTCAATGGCCTTGGCGACAACCTCGGCCTCTTCAATGTTGCGTTGTTCGACAAAACGCCCGCGGGGCACTCTGACAAACTTGACACCGAACTCTGCGGACTCACGGTGCGGAGATGGGTACACCACCAGATTGCTTTCATAGAAGGCTTTGTTCGAGAAGGCAATCAGGCTCTCGTGACGGGAACGGTAGTGCCAACGCAGACGTCGCAGTTTGAACAGCGGCATGGCGGCTTCCAAAATGCTTTCCGAGTCCTCGGCCAATGAAACATCAGCTTCATCGGTATCCGAATCGCCACCATTGCGGGAAAAGAAGTTCGTCGGCGGCAGCTGTTTCGGGTCACCCACGACCACTAGCTGTTTACCCCGTGCGATGCTACCCAATGCTTCTTCCGGGCGCATTTGGGATGCTTCATCCATTACGACCAAATCGAACTCGACGTGCCCTGCCGGCAAGTATTGAGCGACAGCCATTGGCGACATCATGAAGCAGGGTTTGAGGCCTTGCAGCGCTTCAGCTGCACGGTTCATCAGGCTACGGATCGGGACATGCCGTGTCTTTTTCTCAGCCTCGCGCTGCAGCAAGGCCAATTGTGTAAAGTCTCTGACCGCACCATGACTATTTCCGACAGGAATTTTGTTCTGACTGATACGTGACGAAACCTGCTCACGTTGAAGATGCTTGAGCTGCTCATCGATATCAGCGAACCGAGAGCGAATGGCCTCCTGTTCTTTGCCCGAAAACTGCCCCAGTGCGGGATTAAGCTCAAGGATTTGCAAGGCCCAACTATCAAGAAGCCCCAGCAGACAGGCATCGATGCAGCGCTCAGAAACCAGGTTCTGCGTTTCGATTGCTTCTACGACAGTCTCGAACCCCAGCTCAACCAAGTGCGAACGTAAACGGCGGTACTCGAACCAATGGTCGAGCAAATCGGGGTTCTGAGCCGCCCAGGCCAGACGGCTGACCATGGGCTCGAAATCTGCTTTCTCAATAGACTGCCACCACTGACCGGCAATAGCCGCAGCACCGTGGAAAAAAGCTTCCAAAGATTGCTCCCAGGCCTCTACAGCTAGCGCGAGTGCCGCACCTTCTTGATGCCAATGGAGAATCAGCGCCTCGGCTTCTTTTGGCGTACACGCGGTCAACTGCGGAATAAGAAGATCTCGAATCGGCAACGCCAAAATGGGCTGAACGAAGGCAACGGTATGCCGCCAAGTCGTCAAGCGAGGTCGGGCAGCTGAAAGATTGTCTATCCGAGGAAGCTCTTCGCCCAGCAAACAGGTTTGTAGCACCGAGTCGCTTTGCAGTGCTGCCGAGCGGGCCTGCCAACTTTCCACCGTCTGAATCAGCTGCAGCAATTGCCCCATCGTGGGCTTCTCTTCGCTGATTACGGGTAACAAAGAACGTAGCGCGGTTCCGATGTCGTTGATAAGGCGAGCATACAGGCCCTCTGGAGCGAGCAAATCTTCCGAACGCAAATCATGACTGTCAAAGGGCAACAGTTCTTCCAGGTCCAGTCGATGCTCCAGAACATCCAACAAATAGGGCTCGAGCTCTGCGCTATCGCTTGAAATGCCGGCCAGTAGTGCCCCATCTGCCTTAAGCAGGTACTCCGCAACCCATACTTTTGCACCGAACCCTCGTCCGCATTCTGCACGCAGGAACTTGTACCAACCCCGCAAACGCTTGAGTGCGTCGATCGGAGTATCAAGCCCTTGGAAGTGTTCACCCAGCTTTTCGGTGAGCACTTTGCTTTCATTCAGTTGACTGTGTTTTTTCAGATAAGCGATGACATCTGGCAAGACCGCCAGAAGCGAGTTCAACTTGAGCCCTGGTCGCGCCATAGCCAAGATTTCGGCTTTAGCAGAGCGCCATTGCCCCTTGAACCAACGAAAAAGTGATTTATCTGCCAGAACCCGACTCAAGTCTTCCAGTCGCGTATGACCAGGCAATCGATCCAGAGTGAAATGGTTCGCAGCCAGCTCCTGCAACTGCCTGATGACAGGGATGTCATTGTCCAACTCTACGAGCAAACTGTCCAAGGCCTCGTCTTCGAAGCGTTTATGGCGAAGAGATGCCAAATCCTCAGGCATCGCCGCGAGCATTTGCAGAAAGAGCACTACTTGCTCAATACCGATAAAATCGCTTCGTAAGCCTTGAACCGCAGCCCCCTCCGCTAACAGCCGAATTAGCATTTGAACGCGTGGGGCCAGTTCCAGTAACTCCTCAGCCTCTTCGATCACTTCCAGCAAGGCATTGAGGGATAGGGCCTCATCGCCGTTATGCAGACGTATGGCCGCACAGGCTTTTTTGATAGAGGCTATCGCTTGCCCAGAGCCAATGACATCCGCGCGCAACGATCGAGCTAGTACGCCTTGTTCGTCCAACAAGGAGTCCATACCTTGCAGCCACAGTTTCAATGCCTCACAGGACTCGATATCCAGTCGTCCCAACAGATCCCAGTCCTCATCACCTTTAGGTAATGCCAGTACCGGAATTGAAGCTGCTAAGCCTCGCAGCTGATCTGGGCTGTAGGTTTCCAGAACAGATACCTGCAGCTGTTCTGCTAATTGAGGGCGGAACGCGGCTAGACGATTGAGCGCCTGCTGAGCCTGGGAGAGGTTTTCTAGAAGTGCGGAGCGCTCAGCGCCAGTCACGCGAGTTTTTGTGCTACCAAACCATGGGTGCGTTTCAAGTTTGCCAGTGTGACCAGCTTCCTCAGCCGTCTTGCGATAGATGTGTGCATAAAAGCCGGCCTGCTCCTGCAAATGCGTTCTATCGATTCGCACCTCCGACTGTGGGTGCATATCGGCAGGTTTAATCGACAATGCCTCACGCAAACGAGTTGCCTGCATTAGCACTTCGTGAACACTCATCCCCGACTCTTTGAATTGGGCATGCAAGTGATGCACGTGCTTGTTGAGTTGCTGCTTCAATCGCTCATAGTTGGCAATGAGATCCGTCAGCTGCTTGGGCGAGCGAAAGCCACCGCTGTTCTGAATCCGCTGCCGGATGCTGTCGATAACAGCGCTCTTTTGACTCTTATGGCTATGCAACTCCAGACAAAAATCGCCCAAGCCTGCTCTTGTCAGTCGAGTCTTGACCACCTCAAGCGCTGCGCGCTTCTCCGCAACGAACAACACTTTTTTGCCTTGGGCCAGCGCCGCAGCAATCATGTTGGTGATGGTCTGAGACTTACCGGTACCGGGCGGCCCCTCGATCACAAGGTCATCCCCGCGAATCACGTCTATCAATGCGCTGTGCTGAGAACTGTCAGCGTCATCTATTAGAGGAAACTGTAGGTGAACCTGATCAATGTCGTCGATTGAATGCTCGACACAAAATGCGCCTTGTTTTCCTGACGAATCGGCCGGCAAACCGTCCATTCCCGTAAGCCGTTTAACCAGACCATGATCCAGCAATGATTGGTCTTTCCAACGGCCTGGATCAAGGTCGAGATACATCATCAACTTGCCAAACTCGAACAAGCCAAGCGAGGCATAACGATGAACTTTCCAGTCAGGCTTGACCTTCAGCACCGTTTCAACAATGCGTTCGAAGTATTCCTCAGGCGTGCTGTCGTCGGTGATCCGCGGAAGTGCGATCCCAAAATCAACGCGAAGCTTTTCCCGCAATGACAGGTTGGTAAGAATGTCTTCGCCAGTAGGATGTACGCGGTATTCGAATGTCGCGGTTTGAGGATTGAGCTTACCTTTCTCCAGGTTTACTGGTACCAACATCAGCGGCGCCAGTCGGCTGCTGTCTTTACCTGCGACCGAGTCATCCCACTCCAGGAACCCGAGCGCAAGATAAAGAATGTTCGCCCCCGTTTCCTCGAGAGCTGATCGTGACTGGGTATACAGAATCTGTAGCCGCGACTCCATCTCCGCGGGGTAATAGAGCGTCTGAATCGCGTCGTCAGAATGCTTACCGGTTTGCCCGCTTTCAGGAGGCAGTGGTAGCTCATAGCTGGTCGCCATACCCAGGATCTGCGCCCAGACGTCTGCCGTAGGCTGTTTCTTTAACTCAACAACTGCGCCTGTCTTTTCGTCCAGCTTTAAAAAGCCATGGGTAAGAAGCTGCCTTTCCGTTGGTTCAGGCACAGCAGCAAATCGCATGGATTTTTCATCTGCCAAGGTATCGAACAGGTGATCCGGCAACTCATCAATAATCCGTACGAAACGTTTGGAGCGTGCATGTGAAAAGTTCAGCAGCCGATTGCGGGCGCTGAGGTCAAGAAGCCTGCTTCTCAGCTTCTCCAGGCTTTCCGGTATCTCGCTTGGGGGTGTATCAAGGTCATCCCAATCGGTAAGAGGCGCTGGATCAATGGACTTTGAACGTCCCTTGGACTCGGTATCGAACCGATAAACCGACCCTCCCCGGCCGCCGCCTTTATTGAGCAGTCCCTGGGTAATGAGCTCGTCGCGCAGGCTCCAGTACTCTTCCTCAGAGACGGCAAAATTCTGAAGCTCAGCTCGCCGATCGATCCGATCCCTGAGTGACTTGTTGCCAACGGCCGTCCCGTCTGCGGGGACCAGTTCCAGTATCCATTGCAGAACAAGTTCATACCGCTGGATAGCCAATGCTTCAGGGCCTGAGTTCACGTCGATCACCGCTATTTTTTGGGGCAACTGCCTGATGAGTTTTTTCTGCGCACGGTAAACCGATGCTCAGCTTCGGCTGGCCGCGATAACAAGAGAGGCTTTGTAGGGGCGCTGCCGATTTTTCGGTGCGCTCAAGATGCCATCCTTGGGAAACAGCGGTCTGCCCTAGAGTTTGATGGATGTCACAATATCCAGCACTCGGTGCAAGGTAAAGGCAAAGTGCCTTGACGTCGCACAAATCCCCGTTTCCTCGACGATTGGTCAGTAAATCCCCCTACACTTATTGAAAAACTCGGTTTCAGGTTGATTCTCATTTCCAAACCCCTTATCTGAAACACCCCACGGGTGCGCTTTCACACGCTCTGGACCGAAAGCCTATATAGGGTGGATGAGTCTGTATTGAGCAACTACTCTTAGCCTACTGTCGGGACTGATAGATCTGATTCAGTACATCAACATGGTTCATAAGAATCGAGAGTACGCCCCATGAAACCAAGCGAACTTTTAGAAAAAACTAGAAAATATTTATTTCTCTTCTTCCAAAAAAAACAACAACTCAACTCAAAAAACTCAATCACTGCAAAAAAGGGCTTAGGGGTAATCCAGGTTGGAGCAAAAGAAAAAACAGTTGAGAATATTCTCGGAGAGGGCGAGCTTTGTGGCACATACAAAAGCGTCTATTTCAAGAATTACATAGGAAGTGGAATTCAAATAAGTTACTCAAACAAAGAGAAAAAAATACAAGCCATATTTTTTCTCAACAAACCGCACGGCTACGAAAAATTTTCCACAGCCCCTTTCATAACCGACAAACATATTGACTGGAACTCAACAGCAGACATTATAATTAGAGCTTATGGCAAGCCAATAAGAGATTACATTGACGATAACCGGCGAAGAATTGTTTTCGACGGCATTGACTTTCGCTGGGAAAGCGATCGCCTGGTAAGCATTGGAGTTCCTTCAGATCCTTTTATTGTTGCGAACAAAGGCATAGGGAGAGTCCAAATCGGCGCACACCAAGAAGATATAGATTTAGAACTTATAATAGGCCAGAACGGGCCGAGCCTTGATGATGTTTATTTCAAAAACTACACATATGACGGAATACAAATACCTTATACACACAAAGACAAAAAAGCTGTTGCCATTCATTTTTACAACAAAGCGTCCGGCTACAAAAAATTCTCCACCGCAAACGTTGTTACTGAGAAAGGTATAGATTGGAGCTCTTCAGTCAACATGGTTATCACCGCTTACGGAGAACCAAAAGCAGATCATATCATTGGGCATTTGCGACGAGTCGTTTTTGACGGTATTGATTTTTGCTGGGAGGGTGACCGCATGGTGAGAATCAGCGTTCCTGGGAAATAGCTGTACTTTACGCACAGCCACGATAGCCGAGCTATCCCGCACCTAATACCTCCGGGAGGCAAGATTTATGGGCATTGGTGGCGACCACTCAATTTTTAACAACAAAAAACTCAGGTAAATCGGCTCAAAAAAAGCCGGTCTTTGCCGGAAAAAAATTTAGCAAAATCACCAAAAAGTGGGGGAACAGATGGGGGAACTTAAGGTTAAAAAAGCTGGATAACTTATTTAGTTTCAAACAGTTATATTAATAAAAAGCTAACCACAAGCCGGCTTTTTAATGCCTGGAAGAAAGTGACACTCTGAAGTATATGGTTAGCGCGCAAAATCTTAGTTGTAGTTAAACAGCGCTACGTCAGCGGTAATTTCTTCAATCCACTCAACATGAGCCTTATAAAAACTATCAAAATCTTCGCATGCCCCCTTTTCGGTATATAAAACCGGCTCAGGAAAAACCTGAAAGGTCGCATAGGAGAGACCAAGTGCATCACAAATGTGTGAGTCGACACTTCCTGCATATCCAAACGCGAGGTGCGTAATATACTTGACATTCAACGACGAAAATAACTCTTCGGGAGAGCTTTTAATCACCGCGCCATTCCAAACATAACTACCCATCACTGAGATCAAGTCACTACCATCCAAATCCCTCACGGTCAGAGAATATCGAGGAAGATATGACTCATCTTGAGTCTGATGAAAGCCTACCAAGCTTGCCACAACATTCCGCGGATCAAAAATCTGCAAATCAACCTCTATACCATCCCGATCGCTTTCGAGCGCGCTTATACTTCTCAAAATAAATTCATACCATGATGGTCGATGGCGAATAAAACTCTCAATATTTTCTATATTTTTCTTATATGAAGGTGCTTGCCGTGTACTAAAAACAATATCCAACCAATCCTTCCCACCTGTTTTTTTTAGTGAAGCGCTCTCAATAAAATCTGAGGGAGAGTGGATAGGAAAATGCCGAAGGAGCTCTTTTGAGAAATAAACCTCGTCAACACCCCAAATTGAGTTGTACGTAGCCAGTTTGTTCGGAGTACCTCTATCCAGTTCCAGAAAATCTCGACCAAGCACGCAGGTTAATGCACGCAAGTAGTCTTCATAGACATTACACGGGCCGTCTATTGCTTTTCTGTCAGCGTTGATGCCAGTCTGTTTAATTAGCTTTTCAGCTTCAACAACGGTAGCGTCATCCCAATCTCGAATGGCCGCGAGGTATAGCCGAGCTTTTACCTCTTCGAATTCATTTGGATTTACAAAAATTGCAACGGCTACAGGAACGGCAAATTGATCGACATGCCTTTTTAGTTTTGCAAAAGCACCACGCGCTTTATCCAACTCCTCATAAACGACTTGCAAGTGCTCTTTGTGATAGTCCAAACGACAGACTTTCACTTTCCCAGGGTCGAATTTTGTCGAGCTTAACGGAACGCCGCTTTCATCAACAACAAGTAAATATCCCTCTATTGGATACTCCATTTCTTTTTGAAACAATGACAGTGATGACGATAACTCACCCCAAGCAGTCGACACGATGAAAACCCGACATTCGTGGGCAGCTAAATTACTCAACTGAAGATACTTCGTCACCTCATGCAAAGCTTCTCGAGCTGACGATTCCGCCCGCTTCAACTCAATAAATACATAGTGACCATATTTATCCTTGGCAAGGATATCAATATAGCCACCTGAACCTTCACGACCTCTCATATAAAATTCATCTTGAACAAGACTGAGTCCAGACTCCAGCACAGACAAATTTTCTTTCAGAAAATCCCGAATTACATTCTCACTAATTCCTTTCATATGCCCTCACCTGCAACAGCTATTCAAAATAAATCTTCCAGACCAAAACACCTGCAACTACGCAACTAAAGCCATCGACTCTATATTTCTTAATGCCAAAATCAACTCATCAACTTTCTTAGGCTCGAACAAACCATCCGGGCCACTTGGGGTGATATCAGTGAATGGCGACTCATAAAGTAAAGACGCGCTCATAACGCCGTGCTCGGTCAGATGTTGAATCACCAAATTGCTGAACTCGATCTGGCTGGCGTTAAGAGCTTTACCTGCCAAAAACCCCGACAGCGCATCAGAAGCAGCATCACGATCTAACCCAACCAAGGAACGAATAAACAATCCTAATCCCTTGGCCTGTTCTTTAGCACGATTGATCTCTCCCGCACCGGCACCACTTTCAACCAGCATCTGCTCTAGAGCCTCAAGGTCCGAAGCTGTCAGCGGTTGATTGCGCCGCAGCTTCTGCAACGACAAGTGATCCTGATGTGCACGCAGAAAAACACGAGCCTTTTCGCGGAAACGTTCGAAACTCGCAGGGTTCACCATCGAAGGCATTACGACCTCCTCGATCGGCCCCAGCTCATCCTCAAAGTCGGTATAAACGGTAACGCCGTGCCCTTTTTCCAACAGTTTGATTAAACCGCGCAATTTGCGGCGAGCCTGTTCCAGCATCGAAACGGTGACGTCTTCCCACCATTCCGGTCCCGCTACGGCTTCAATCATTAGCACTTCTTTGGCAATCGCTGGAATGTTGGTTTGACCCAACAGCGCCTGAGCCAAGTCCTGAACCTGCTCACTCAAACGGGCAAAACCTGGTTCCGCGTTGAGAATGCACAGTTGCAATCGCAGCAACAGAAGATCGAAGCGCTTAGCCTCTTCATCTTCTTCCGCCAAGGTGGTCGGCAAACCTGAAACATGTTCGGCCAATTCGCGTAATTGAGTCTCTCCGATGTCTTTCCAAATGCCTGCAGCGGAATAGATTTCGACCCAACGTCGTTTAGGGCGAACAACGAAGTTGTCCAGTGTCATTGAGCACACCCGCTCATGCAGCGACAAGGCAATATCTTCACGCAGTTGATCATCGCTGAACACCACCGAATAGGTGCCACGAGACTCCTTGAGTTCGACACTGCTACGCCGCCGATCCAGGGCCGCCAACATTTCTAAACGGGCTTTGAATAAGCGCTGCCCCAGCGGCTCGCTCAGCGTTCCCTCGGTGGGCTCAGGGTTTTGGTTGAAAAACTCCAGGTTCTGGCAGAAATCGAAAATGAAGAAATCTTCTTTGTCGTGCCCTGGGCCGAAGAGGTTTTTGCACAACCGCGTACCTCGTCCGACCATTTGCCAGAACTTAGCTTTGGAGCGAACGATCTTGAAAAACACCAGGTTGACCACTTCTGGCACATCGATCCCGGTGTCGAGCATGTCGACGGAAATAGCAATGTGCGGCGCCTTATCCTTGATTGAGAAATCATCAATCAACGACTGCGCGTACTCCGTTTTATAGGTCACGACCCGAGCAAAGGCGCCTTTTTTATCGGGATAGCTCTCATCGAAGCGATCAGCAATAAACTGAGCGTGAGCGTTGTTCTTGGCAAAGATGATGGTCTTGCCCAAGCGGTCACCACCCGCCACTTTGTGGCCACGCTCCATGAGGGTCTGCAACACCTTGTCTACTGTGTCGGTGTTGAAGAGCCAGCGGTTCACCGCGTCGGCACTCACCTCATCCGGTACTTCTTCCTCTTCGCCCCACTCCAGTTCGTCCCACTGATCTTTTTCATCTTCGGGAAGCTGGTCGTAGGTAATACCGTCACGTTGGAATTTCAACGGCACCGACACCCCGCGCGGCCTGACTAGATACCCCTCGGCAATCGCATCTTCCAAAGTGTAGGCATCCGTCGGGACGCCGCTCTCGAGGTTAAACAGGCTGTAAGTGTTTCGATCGATCTCATCTTTAGGCGTGGCGGTCAGCCCCACCAACAACGCATCAAAGTAGGAAAAAATCGCCCGGTACTTCTGATACACCGAACGGTGAGCCTCATCGATGATGATCAAATCGAAATGACCAACACCGAAACGGCGCTGTCCGTCCTGCTTCTCGTCGATCAGCCCCATCATCGTTGGATAGGTTGAAACGTAGATGCGCCCTTCGGTGTTCTTCTCGGTGACCAGATTCACTGGCGCGGCGCTGGGCAAAAAGCTTTTGAAGGCATTAGCCGCCTGATTGACCAATGCCACACGGTCCGCCAGAAACAGAATGCGTTTGGCCCAATTGCAGCGCATCAACAGATCGCTTAGGGCAATTACCGTGCGAGTCTTGCCAGCGCCGGTGGCCATGACCACCAAGGCTTTACGTTGACGATCCTGTTCGAAGGTTTCACCGATGCGGCGAATGGCCCTGAGCTGGTAATGCCGTTCGACAATCAACGGATCAATCGTCGCCTGCCCCAAGGCCTTGCGGCTGCTACGGCGCTGAATCAGCAGTTCCAACTCGGCCTTCTTATGGAAGCCTTGAATCAAGCGCGGCGGGTACGAGGTGTCGTCCCAAAGCCAGTGCTCGTAACCATTGGTGCAATAAATCAGTGGTCGCTGGCCGTACATCGATTCCAGGCAATCGGCGTACAGCTTGGCCTGTTGTTGCCCGGCGCGGGCATCGCGCTGAGTCCGCTTGGCTTCAATCAGGGCCATCGGCTTGCCGTCGTCGCCCCAGAGCACGTAATCGACAAAGCCCTGGCTCTGCGTGTTCGGCATGCCCGCCACTTCAAACTCACGATCACGGGCGGCATCCAGTGGCCAACCTGCTTCGTGCAGCAACTGATCGATAAACAGATCGCGGGTTTGCGCTTCGTTGTAATCGTGAGTATCGGGTTGAACGGCATTCGCCACTTTCGCAGCGGCGACATCAGCGCGCAGCGAAGCGAGCTCTTGATCCAGAGCAGCGTTTTTCTTTTGTGCTTGAGCGAGTGCGACGTCTCGCTGGGCGAGTTCACTTTCCAGTTTTTGCAACTGAGCCAGACTTTGAGTCGCAGCGGTTACTGCCGGCTTCGGCAACAGCGCCGGGTTAAAGCGCAACGCACCATCCGGCTTACCAGCGGCACTGCGTGCGTAATGCCGCCCCAGCCAATAGGCCACGTGAAACAGCTCGCTGAGCACGGCCTGGGCGTCTTGCTCACGGACCTGACGGGCGCTGTGTACGGCGTCGTTACCGCGCTTGCGGATGACTTCCATTTTGGCGTGGAGCATCGGCCCGGTCAGGGTCTTGAAGCTGGGCTCAAACAGGAACGCCGACAAATCACTTTTGTAGGGCAGCTTCAAACTACGATCGGCCTGGAACAGCCACGCCACCAGCAACTCCAGAGTGCGCCGGGCATAAAAGCAAGAGGAGCGAGGGTCCGCCAAGACGTTCGCCTCCGCCTTAACCGCTTCGGCATGGAGGCCGGGCCATTCAGTACGCAGGAAGGCAAAGTTACTCATATCAACGTCCTTGAAATATGGCGGCCACGTCTAACCGGTCGGTCAGGTACGGAGTGAATCCGGTGAACAGGATACAAAGTGCCAGCATATCGCGCATCTCTATATTGCCTTCCACGCTGCCGGGTTTGCCGCCGTGGCGAATGCCCGGATAGTCACAGGTGAAACCATAGAGGCTTTTCAGCGCATTGCGCACCTTGGCGTGGGGCCAATGAGGGAGTTGATCGCAGATGCTCGACAGCGCGTATTCGTTGACTCGAGGGTTGTCGCGGCCTAACGCCTCTAGCAGATTGATCTGTTTTTGCAGGCAGGTTTTGATCCGCCCTTCGCCGCCCTTGTCGTGCAGATCACGAAAGGCTTCGTCGAAATCCCGTTGCAGGGTGTGGAGGTGCGGGTGTTTGGCGTTGCTGTCGCGCAAGCCTTGAACCAGGTTGGCGAACAGGCCAGATATGGTCGGGTACAGCTGACACGGGCGGCGTAATTCGTAACGTAGGTTGTAGGTATCGATGAAGTTGGCCAGGCGATTGAAGTACGCATTGGCCAGCGCATCCCCTGCCAACTCATCGAGTACGTCGTAGGCGTTTTGTAGAAAGCCTAGCAGTGCCGATTCGTCGATCAGATCATCGGTGGTGATTCGGCGGAAGGCTCGAACACTTTGGGGAGGGTCGTCGATGATTTCGGCCAGGACCGCCAGGGACGGTGGTGTTTTTAAGGCGGGCATCAGCGCCCGATACAACTCGCAGAACAGATCGGCAGGCGCCGATCCGTGTCGCGCCAAGGGGCTCCAGAGCTCGCGCCAGGTTCGAGACCAGACTGGGAGCAGGGAGCCTCGCATGGATTAGAGTTCGCCTCGAAAGGCGCGGTGTTGGAGGGAGGCGAATAGGGAGTCAAGCTCCGACAATCGTAGTTGCTGAATAGCTTTTATTTTTTCAATAGCGACTACTTGGAGCGCGAATTTTTTTTGCAACTCAATTGGCGGAACTAACAAACGAAAACTTTCAGCAGTAGGAAAATAAATAGTTTTATGTGTAGAACCATTACTCAACAAACGAAGTCTTGAACGGGACATAAATAAAGAGTACATCAGATATACCGGATCCAATCTATCACTACAAACCCAATTAAAAAAATCTTGAGAGGTTGCCATCTCTCGCCCCATCAAGGTAACAAAGCCAATAGAAGCTGTTCGAGAAAAACAAACCGTTCCTTTGGGAAGTTTGACGGAAGACGAATTATCTATTCCGGCCTGAGTAGTAAACTCCCCTGTTTGCTGAGCAGTAGATAAGTCAAGCCCTCGAATATCTGTCAATGACAACCACGGTATATCGCCATTCCAATATTTGGCATTCTGTCTATCTGGAGTGTGACCCGTTGCCAACCGTGCGACATCGGTCAATAATTCCCACTGCCATCCACTTGAATGCATCTCAAGAGAGTCTCCTATAGTTACAGGAGTTTGTTTATGCTGACCGAACAAATCAATAAATGTTGATTGAATTAGTGCTTCAAGCCCCTCAATGGCTTCATGACACTTAACGCGCAGCAACTCAGCTTGATCAAGAACAGAAGAAATCCTTTTTTGCTCCGAAAGGTCCGTAAAAGGAATCTCCGAATTTAAAATTATTCGATCGCTCACAGCTGGATAACTAGCCCCACTAGCCTGCCTGACCATATTATCGACAAATACTTTGGTCTTTACCCAATGAAATAGATAACGGGAATCTAGCACCCCGGATAATGGACGTAAAACGCAAAAACCAGTAGATACTGTTGCCCCAGATAGTACTGACGGAACACTCGCGACAGAATTCAAGTTTGGTCGCACCGTTGCAACAAGAACATCACCTGAGTTCACCAGCTGCCTTGCTCGACTTGGAGCATCCTTACAAAAAAGTTCTCTTGCACCAACTATCTTCTTGCGCCTTTGATCGACCGCACTTAAATCAATATAAGTAAACTTTTCTGTACCTTTTGCGGCGAGCGGACTCCATGTTTGTATAGATTCAAGCAGGTTCTTTAGTTCAACCGAGGCCAAACGAGTCATCTAAAAACCTCCCGCAAGTCATTCATCCCCTGACGGATTTGATTTTCGAGTACGCTCAGATCAGCGAGGATCTCTTGGGGGCTACGATGTAGCACCTCCTCATGCTCTACCTCTTTATAACGACTGAGACTGAGATCATATTTTTGAGCAACTATCTCTGCCTTAGGTACACAGAAGCTTTGCGCCGTACGCGGGCGGTCAATCTCTGCTCCGTTCCGCTCATTCCAATGGGCAAGCACATCAGGCAAGTTGTTTTTTGCATGCTCCTCATCGCTCAGCTCAGCACTCGGTGCAACTCCTAGTTTTTCTTCGCTTAGTAATGGAAGGCGCTTATCGTCCAAGCTCATGCCATCAGCTTGCAAATCATAGAACCAAACGTTGTCAGTACCACCAGAATTGGTTTTGGTGAACAGCAAAATCGAAGTCGCAACTCCTGCATAAGGCTTAAACACCCCACTCGGCAACTTAACGACGCCATCCAACTTATGATCTTCAATGATCATACGACGCAGCTCTTTATGGGCCTTGCTGGAGCCAAACATCACACCGTCCGGCACAATCACCGCTGCCCGACCGCCCGGCTTAAGCAAGCGCAGAAACAGCGCCAAAAACAGCAGCTCTGTCTTCTTGGTTTTAACGATGCGCTGCAGATCTTTCGCCGTACTTTCGTAATCCAGACTGCCAGCAAACGGTGGGTTGGCCAGGATCAGGCTGTAATGCTCAGCCTCCCCTGCAGTGTTTTCGGCCAAAGAATCGCGATAACGAACATCTGGGTTCTCCACGCCATGCAGCAGCATGTTCATGCTGCCAATGCGCAACATGGTGTTGTCAAAGTCGAAGCCGTGGAACATGCCGTGGTGAAAGTGCTGACGCTGAGTGGCGTCGAGCAGCAAGCTTGGATAGGTGTCGCGCAGGTATTCACCAGCCGCCACCAAAAAGCCGCAGGTGCCGCTGGCCGGGTCGCAGATCACATCGTTAGGCTTGGGCGCGGTCAGTTCCACCATCAACTGAATGATGTGCCGTGGCGTACGGAACTGCCCGTTCTGCCCGGCGCTGGCGATTTTGCCGAGCATGTATTCGTAGACGTCGCCCTTGGTGTCGCGGTCGTCCATAGGGATGCCGTCGAGCAGGTCCACCACTTTGGCCAGCAACGCGGGCGTGGGAATGGTAAAGCGCGCATCGCGCATGTGGTGGCTGTAGGTGGAGTCGTCGCTGCCGATGGTTTTCAGGAACGGAAACACGTGGTCGGCAATCACTTCAAACATAGTCGCCGGGGCCAAATGCTTGAAGCGCGACCAGCGGTAGTCGTTGTAATTGCAGCCGCGCGGATCCAGGCCTTCCGGGAATATCTGGCGCTCCATCGGCTGTTTCAGGCGATTGGCTTTGTTCTCTTCCAGAATGTGCAACTCATCCAGACGACGCAGAAACAGCAGGTAGGTCAGCTGTTCCATGACCTCCATCGGGTTGGAAATACCACCCGACCAGAAGGCATTCCAGATAGCGTCGATTTTGCTCTTGAGTTCGCCGGTGATCACCGTGTGTTGCTCCATAGCTCACGCGCCCGCTGAGCAGGCGCTAAAAAGTGGGGGATGATAACGTCTGGGCAAAGCTTGCGTATGCCAGACGGCGGAATTTATTGCGCAGGGATGTTCTGTAGGACAAAGGCCTTTCTATACACAGTGGCTTACGTTTTATCAGCGCCAACGTCATCCCCGCAGGGGATACCTGAATGACCGTTAATTTATACTCGCCCGCCAATCAGCACAAAACCGTAGCCATCACAGGGAAGCGTCCATGTCCGTACCAACTTACGATCAGTTCATCGAGCCCATCCTGCGGTTTCTCGCCACGAAACCCGATGGAGCTCCCGCCAGGGATGCCTATGAAGCTGCAGCAAAAATGTTGCAACTGACTTTAGAGCAGCGTGAAGAACTGATCGCCAGTGGGCAAACGACCTATAAGAACAGAGCGGGCTGGGCACACGATCGGCTCAAGCGTGCCGGCCTTTCCAGCTGTGCCAAACGCGGGTATTGGAAATTGACTGATGCCGGTGTGACCTACGCCAAGGAACATCCAGCCCCTCTGCCGGCCGGCGCAGTGGAACATTTAGCCATTGGCTATATGAATGTGAAGCTGAAGGTCGCCGCCGACGCCGCACCGCTTGATGACGAAACACCTGTTGAACCTGACATCACCTCCGCCACCGCCAGCCCGGATGATCGACTTGAACAAGCCCTCCAGGAATTGCGCGACGCTACAGCGGCCGATCTATTGGATAACTTGTTACAGGTCAGCCCCAACCGCTTCGAAGTGATCGTACTGGATGTGCTTCATCGCCTGGGATACGGCGCTAGCCGCAATGACCTGCAGCGTGTCGGTGGGTCTGGGGATGCCGGTATTGATGGCATCATTTCGCTCGATAAGCTGGGACTGGAGAAGGTTTACGTTCAAGCCAAGCGCTGGCAGAACACAGTGGGTCGTCCTGAGCTGCAGGCATTCTACGGTGCACTCGCCGGGCAAAAAGCCAAACGCGGAGTATTCATCACGACCTCTGGTTTCACGGCACACGCTGTCGACTTTGCCAAATCGGTGGACGGGATTGTGTTGGTGGATGGCACGCGACTGGTGCATCTGATGATGGATCATGAGGTGGGTGTTACATCGCGATTGCTGCGGTTGCCTGCGCTGGATCGTGATTATTTTGACGAAGAGTGAGAGATCGGTTTTGGGCAAACCGGCCACTTCCCCCTGCAACGCTTATGGCTTAAGTTGATGGCACACTAGAATCACGAAGTACACCCGACTTGGAAGGTCGCAGTTAACGCACAGAAGAGATAGGGCTAAAGCGGGTTTAGATAGTTGTGCAGGTCAAGGAGACCACGATGCCAGACGTCAGAAATATCAAGGAACAAAAGCTTTTATACCACCTCACTTCGGTTGAAAACCTGGATGGCATTTTTCAGGGAGGTCTAAAGCCTCGCGCTGAACTCACCGACTTCAAAGATGTAGCTGACAGTGAAATTCTGAAGAAGCGCAAAACCCTTGAGCTTGACAGCTATGTGCCCTTTCACTGGTTTGCTGCAAATCCATTTGACGGAAGTGTGCAACGTAACAACCCTGATGTGAATTTCGTCCTGATCTCCGTTTACAGGACTATTGCGAAACAAAACGGTTGGAAAGTCATTCCTCGCCACCCTCTGGCAAACGATTCAATCCAGTTACTCGATTACGACGAGGGTTTTGAAGCCATCGAGTGGGAGGTCATGAACAGCCGGGAGTATCACGACGCGTACTGCAAAAGCATCTGCATGGCGGAATGCCTGGCGCCTGGCGTTGTGAAACCAAACGCCTTCTTCAAAATCTTCACGCCTAACGAGGAGGTCGAAGCACTCTGCGTGGCTAAAATGCGAGAGGCCGGTGTTAATGTACTCACCGGCGCGAATCAGAGAATGTTTTATCAATGAACTACACCAGTCTGAATCCAGAGAAGGCTCTGATTTGGCGTATCGTCCATCGCGATAACCTGCCCTGGATTCTGGACAACGGTCTGCATTGCGCAAACTCGGATGTGCAGGCACCGCAGTACGTGAATATTGGCAACGTTGACCTGATCGACAAGCGCCGAACTCGCCGTGTACTCATCCCACCTGAAGGCGTGCTGGCCGACTACGTCCCCTTCTATTTCACACCCTTCTCTGTGATGATGAAAAATATTCACTCCGGGTGGAGTGTTCAGCAGCGCAGCAACGACGAGATCGTGATTCTGGTCTCTAGCCTGTACCGCGTCGAACAGCTTGGCCTACCGTTTGTCTTCACAAACGCACATGCCTACCCGGATTGGACAGACTATTACAGCGATCTGGCGAATCTCGGCGAAATCGATTGGTCTATCCTTCAACGACGCGACTTCAAACGTGACCCTGATGACCCTCGAAAGATGGAGCGTTATCAGGCCGAAGCGCTGATTCATCATCACTTACCGATTACAGGACTCCTTGGCATCATGTGCTACAACGATGCAATGAAAGAACGCATAGAGCAGGACGTGGCCGCTAGAGGCCTGACGTTATCTGTTCATGCGCGTCCGGGATGGTATTTCCAATGATCAGATTTACCCAAGGCAACCTTCTGGAAGCCAACACCGAAGCCCTCGTCAACACGGTCAATACCGTCGGTGTGATGGGCAAAGGTATCGCGCTGATGTTCAAAGAGCGCTTCGCGGAGAACTACCGTCTGTATTCGGCGGCCTGCAAGGCTGGCGAGGTAGAGACAGGCAAGGTTCACGTAACGGCAGTCAACGAACTGGAAGGTCCTCGCTGGATCGTAAATTTCCCTACCAAGCGTCACTGGCGATCGCCGTCGCAGATGGCATGGATAACGGAAGGCTTACACGATCTGCGTCGCTTTTTGATTGAAAACCATGTGAAGTCCGTTGCGGTTCCACCGCTAGGTGCCGGCAATGGTGGTTTGAAATGGCCTGAGGTCCGCGAACAGATTGTTGAAGTTTTGAGTGATCTGGATGTAGATGTGCTGGTGTTCGAACCTTCCAATCAGTATCTGAATGTCGCCAAACGTAGCGGCGTGGAGAAGCTCACGCCTGCTCGCGCGCTCATTGCAGAATTGGTTCGACGCTATTGGGTTTTAGGCATGGAATGCAGCCTGCTTGAGATTCAGAAGCTGGCCTGGTTCCTTGAACGCGCTATAGAAAAGCTGCCGGACACCGAAAACCCGCTGAATCTTAAGTTTGTTGCACATAAATATGGACCGTATGCCAATCGGTTGGAGCATCTGCTTAATAATCTTGATGGCAGCTATCTGCACTGCGACAAACGCATCAGTGATGCGGGTATTAATGATGTGATCTGGTTTGACGAAGACCGCAAAGCCTTTCTGCAAACCTATCTAAAGACAGAGGCCAAAGAGTACTCCCAGGCCTTGGAGCACACCGCCGAGTTGATTGACGGCTTCGAGTCGCCCTTCGGTATGGAGTTGTTAGCGACGGTCGATTGGTTGTTGAGTCAGGAAGAGGTTGCCCCGACCGTTCCTGCCGTGCGTGAAGCGTTGAGGCATTGGGATGGTGGAGCCGCTGCTGCCGCTCGCAAAAGCAAGCTGTTCGACGATCAGGCGCTAGATATTGCGCTCAAACGTCTTACCTCCAGTAGTTTCAGGCCTGAGATGGCTACCTGCTAAGGGAGGTCATGACTGTAAGAATCGGATAGACCCTGGACCTCGTACCAAATGCCTACTGCTCTATCTGATCCTCGCCGTCAGCACCGTGTCGCCTGTCACTCCGATCAACCTGAAATCACGGAGGTGGCTGGGCGGTGAGCCGAATAGGCGCCATATTCGGCTCACCACATGAGCCGAATAGCATTTTTAATCGGCTCAGTCAGCCGCATCGCCCCGTCCGGCTGCGAAGCCGTCGCAAATTGCTGGATGCGGTATGCCTGAAGAAACGCGGTGTCTGGTTTAGGGGCCGCTCCGCGCCCCAGCGGGAGCAAGCCCCCTCGCCACAGGGTGTGTTTTCACCCGGAAACTGTGGTGTCAAAGGCCCCACTCATTTGCCCATAACCCCTATGTCTGCTAGTGTCGCGCCGGTTTAACGTCAACCGGAAATAGCCGCCATGGCCCGCAAAAAAGCTGCACTGGATTTCGAACAATCCCTCGCTGACCTGCAAACGCTGGTGGAGCGTCTGGAGAACGGCGAATTGTCGCTGGAAGACTCGCTGACCGCTTTTGAGCAGGGCATCGGGCTGACTCGCGATTGCCAGGCGGCATTGGCTCAGGCCGAGCAGAAGGTTCAAGTGCTGCTTGAGCGTGATGGTGAGCTGGCCGAGGAACCCTTCGACGCGGATCAGCCAGAATGATTGCGGCGTATTCGGCCACCAGCCAGGCTCGCGTCAATTCTGCACTGGAAACCCTGTTCAACGCGCCGAGCCCTGAGCTCGCCCGCCTTTACGAAGCCATGCGCTACAGCGTGATGAACGGCGGCAAGCGCGTGCGTCCATTGCTGGCCTACGCCGCGTGTGAGGCGTTGGGCGGCAAGGCCGAGCAAGCCAACGGCGCGGCCTGTGCGGTTGAACTGATCCACGCCTATTCGCTGGTGCACGATGATTTGCCGGCCATGGACGACGACGATCTGCGTCGCGGCCAGCCAACTACGCATAAAAAATTCGATGAAGCCTGCGCAATCCTCGCCGGTGACGGTTTGCAGAGCCTGGCCTTCAGCGCCCTGCTCGACCCGCGCCTGAACAGTTGCGACGCCGAAACCCGTCTGCAGATGGTCAGCGCCCTGGCGTTGGCGGCGGGCCCGGCGGGCATGGTCGGCGGGCAAGCCATCGATCTGGGCTCGGTGGGTCTGAAGCTCGATCAAAAAGCCCTTGAATACATGCACCGGCACAAGACCGGCGCGCTGATCGAAGTCAGCGTCAAGCTCGGCGCCCTGGCCAGCGGTCATGCCGCGAAGGACGAACTGAAGTCCCTGCAGAGTTATGCACAGGCCATTGGCCTGGCATTTCAGGTCCAGGACGACATTCTCGACGTTGAAAGTGACACCGAAACCCTCGGCAAACGCCAAGGCGCCGATATCGCTAGGGACAAGCCGACCTATCCGGCACTGCTCGGTCTCGACGCGGCCAAGGCCTACGCCTTGGAACTGCGCGATCAGGCCCTGCACGCGCTGCGACCGTTTGACGCGGCGGCTGAGCCATTGCGCGATCTGGCCCGGTACATCGTCGATCGCCGCAGCTGACGGCGTATCCGCCAAAAAAAACCAACGCGTGGGCAGGGGGCGATGCATCAGGTAAACTGCCGCATCTTTTATACCTATAACGATTCGCCTGATGCCCACGACGTTTCATGAGATTCCCCGCAAGCGCCCGACCACGCCCCTGCTCGACCGTGCCAACACGCCGGACGGCCTGCGCCGGTTAGGCGAAGCCGAGCTGGAAACCCTGGCTGATGAGTTGCGCCTGGAATTGCTCTACACGGTCGGTCAGACCGGTGGGCATTTCGGTGCCGGCCTGGGTGTCATCGAGCTGACCATCGCGTTGCATTACGTCTTCGACACCCCGGATGACCGGTTGGTGTGGGACGTGGGTCATCAGGCCTACCCGCACAAAATCCTCACCGGCCGTCGCGAGCGCATGAGCACCCTGCGCCAGAAGGACGGCGTTGCCGCCTTCCCGCGTCGCTCCGAGAGCGAGTACGACACCTTTGGCGTCGGCCACTCCAGCACCTCGATCAGCGCTGCGCTGGGCATGGCGATTGCCGCCCGCCTGCAACACAGTGATCGCAAGGCGATCGCGGTGATCGGCGACGGCGCACTGACCGCCGGCATGGCCTTCGAGGCGCTGAACCACGCGCCGGAAGTGGACGCCAACATGCTGGTGATCCTCAACGACAACGACATGTCGATTTCGCGCAACGTCGGCGGGCTGTCGAACTATCTGGCGAAAATCCTTTCCAGCCGCACTTACGCGAGCATGCGCGAAGGCAGCAAAAAGGTCCTGTCGCGCCTGCCCGGCGCCTGGGAAATCGCCCGTCGTACCGAAGAATACGCCAAAGGCATGCTGGTCCCCGGCACGCTGTTCGAAGAGCTGGGCTGGAATTACATCGGCCCGATCGATGGCCACGACCTGCCGACCCTGATCGCCACCCTGCGCAACATGCGCGATCTGAAAGGCCCGCAATTCCTGCACGTGGTCACCAAAAAAGGCAAAGGCTTCGCTCCGGCGGAAGTCGACCCGATCGGTTACCACGCCATCACCAAACTCGAACCCCTGGACGCCCCGGCCAACCCGCCGAAGAAAGCCGGCGGACCGAAGTATTCCGGTGTGTTCGGTGAATGGCTGTGCGACATGGCCGCGGTCGATCCGCGTCTGGTCGGGATTACCCCGGCGATGAAGGAAGGCTCCGACCTGGTGGCCTTCAGCGAGCGCTTCCCGGAGCGCTATTTCGACGTGGCGATTGCCGAGCAACACGCCGTGACCCTCGCCGCCGGCATGGCCTGCGAAGGCGCAAAACCGGTGGTGGCGATCTATTCGACCTTCCTGCAACGCGCTTACGACCAGCTTGTGCATGATGTGGCGGTGCAAAACCTCGACGTGCTGTTCGCCATCGACCGTGCTGGTCTGGTGGGCGAAGACGGCCCGACGCACGCGGGTAGCTTCGACCTGTCGTTCCTGCGTTGCATCCCCGGCATGCTGGTGATGACCCCGAGCGACGAAAACGAACTGCGTAAAATGCTCAGCACCGGCCATCTGTACGACGGCCCGGCGGCGGTGCGTTATCCACGCGGCACCGGCCCGAATGCGCCGATCGCGAAAGACCTCGAACCGATTGAAATCGGCAAGGGTGTCGTCCGCCGTCAGGGCAACAAAGTCGCCCTGCTGGTGTTCGGCGTGCAACTGGCCGAGGCACTGAAAGTCGCCGAGAAGCTGGATGCGACCGTGGTCGACATGCGTTTCGTCAAGCCGCTCGACGAAGCACTGGTTCGCGAAATCGCTGGCAGTCACGAACTGCTGGTGACCATCGAAGAGAACGCCATCATGGGCGGTGCCGGTGGCGCGGTCAGCGAGTTTCTCGCCCGCGAAAATATCCTCAAGTCGGTGCTGCACCTGGGCTTGCCGGACATCTACGTCGAGCACGCCAAGCCTGCGCAAATGCTGGCCGAATGCGGGTTGGATGAGGCAGGGATCGAAGAAGCGGTGCGTCAGCGCCTGCAGCTGCTGAACTTGTAAACCCGATCCCCTGTAGGAGCTGCCGAAGGCTGCGATCTTTTGATCCTGATCTTCGGCGGCTCCAAACCTGAAAAAACAGAATCAAAAGATCGCAGCCTTCGGCAGCGCCTACGGGGGTTGCGTCGTATCTGAATTCATCTCGGATCATCCATGAAACTCTCCCCTTTTGCCCTGGCGCTGACCCTCCTGCCGGCCGGCCAACTCTTGGCCGACACCTTCGAACGCGACCAGGCCCTGAAACTGCCGGACGTGCTGATCAGCGCCAACCGTCAGGTCGAAGCGCGCAACGACAGCAGCGCCGCCAACACCGTGTTCACCCGCGACGACATCGACCGTCTGCAGCCGAGCAGTGTCACTGACCTGCTGCGTCGGGTGCCGGGCGTACAGGTCGGGCAGACCGGCGGGCGCGGCAGTCTGCCGGGGGTTTACATTCGTGGTACCAAGTCGGCGCAAAGTCTGGTGCTGGTCGACGGCCAGCGCATCGGCAACTCGACCTCCGGCGACAGCAACCTGCAACACATCAACATCGAACAGGTCGAGCGAGTGGAAGTGCTGCGCGGCTCGCGTTCAGTGATTTACGGCAGCGATGCGATTGGCGGGGTGATCCAGATCTTCACCCGCCGTGGTGGCGAACAAGGCCTGCAACCACGCATGCACGTGGGGGTTGGCAGCCATCAGACCTGGGAACGCAGCCTCGGAGTATCTGGCGGTGACGCGCAGACCCGCTTCAACCTGGGCGCCAGCCTTGATGAAACGGCAGGCATCAATCGCACTGATGAGTCCTGGCCCAGCGATGGCGATCACGATGAATACCGCAATAAGTCGGTCAGCTTAAGCCTGAGTCACGCCCTCACCGATGACATCGAAGTCGGCGCCAATCTGCTGGATAACCAGGGCAGAAGCGCATTCGACAATCCGTTCGGCCGCTTCGACATGAACACCTTTGAATCGGTCCAGCAGCAGCCCTACAGCGAGTTCGCTGTGAGCAGCGTCAGCAGTTACGTCGATGCGCGCATCAACGACGCTTGGAAAACCCGCGTCGAATTCGGCCATAGCGAAAACCGTGAGAATACACTCGACAAGCTCAGCGACGAGCGCAGCGTGTTCAACACCTACCGCGATTCGGTGAATTGGCAAAACGACCTGACTCTGGATGAACGCAACAGCCTGATCCTCGGCGGCGACTGGTACGAAGACCGAATCAACAGCAGCACAGCGTTCGACGAAGACAGCCGCTGGAACCGTGCGGCGTTTATCCAGCATCGCTATCAAGCCGACAGCTTTTCTACCGAACTGGGCCTGCGTCGCGACCAGAACCAGCAGTTCGGCAGCCAGAACAGCTGGAGCGGCACGTTCACACTGCCGCTGAACCCGGACAACGATGTGCTGTTGACCTACAGCGAAGGCTTCCGCGCGCCGACCTTCAACGACCTGTACTACCCGGACTTCAGCAACCCGGACCTGAAACCCGAGACCTCGAAAAGTTATGAGCTGCAATGGCGCAGTCAGCTGACGCAGAGCAGTCGCCTGGAAGCCTCGCTGTACCGCACCGATCTGCAAGACGCGATTATTTTCGGCAGCAACAACCGCCCGGCAAACGTCGCTTCGGCGCGGATCAACGGTTTCGAAGCGGCCTTGAAACAAGAGCTGTTCGGCTGGCAGAGCAACCTCGGCGTGGCGATCATCGACCCACGGGATCGCGACAGCGGCCACACCCTCGCCCGTCGTGCACGGCGGACTTTGAGCCTGGACCTGGATCGGCAGTTCGACCGGCTCGGCCTCGGTGCCAGTTGGCAAGCGGTGAGCAGCAGTTATGACGACGAGAACAACCAGCAGCCGTTAGGCGGGTATGCGTTGTTGGGGTTGCGCAGCAGTTGGGCGCTGAATCGAGAGATCAAGCTGGAATTGAAGATCGATAACCTGCTGGACAAGGGCTACAGTCGGGCGTTGTACAGCCATGATGGCAGTCAGTATGGGTATCGCGAGGAAGGCCGGGCGTGGATGTTCGGGGTGACCTGGACGCCGGATATTTGAAGCCATCATCCGATCACTGTGGCGAGGGAGCTTGCTCCCGCTCGGTTGCGTAGCAGCCGCAATCCAAGCTGACTCGGACACCTGAAAAGAACTCGCCGGCAGGTTTTGGGGCCGCTTCGCAGCCCAACGGGAGCAAGCTCCCTCGCCACAGGTTAAAGGTCGGGCGCAATCAACTGGCACAACTTGGCAGTCGCTTCGATCATCTGCCCACTCGGCCGCTCCAGGCCTTTGTCCGTCACCAGCAGCAATTGCCCCCGCGCCACCGCCGTTACCTGAGGCCAGCTCTTCCACGCATCGAGCTGCGCCTGGTCACTGGCCAGAATCACCTCGGGATTGCGCTGCAACACCGCCTCCACACTGATCTGCGGAGCAGGCTGTGTCAGATCGGCAAACACATTGCGCGCCCCGCACACCGCTAGAGCATCGCTGATGATCTGCCCGCCGCCCACGGTGTACAGGGGCCGGTCCCAGACTTGGTAAAACACCCGTAACGGTTCATCCCTTCGATAACGCTGGCGCAGGGAGTCGAGTCGTTGACGCAGATTTTCGGCCAATGAAACGCCACGCTCCGGTCTTCCGAGCTGCGTAGCGATCACTTCAATCTGGGCGGTAAGTTGTTCGAGGTTGTGGGGGTCGGCGACATAGGTGGGAATGTTCAGCCGTTTGAGCTGCTCACGCTGGGCCGGCCCCACACTGCCCGGCCACAACAGCAATAGATCAGGTTTGAGGCTGAGCAGTCGTTCCATGTCCAACTGGCCGTAGTTGCCAACAGAAGGAATGTCTTTGAGCTCAGCGAGACGTTCGCCAGCATCCAGCACACCGACCAGAAGGTCAGCCGAGTTCAGCTCCACGACGATCTCAGAAAGCGACGGTGCCAGACTGACGACCCGTTCAACTGCAGCCGCCGAACCACTGACGGCCAGCAGCAACACCGCCAGCCAGACGCTGCGCATCAGCCGAGTTGACGCGGGATACGGTAGAGGTAGAACAGCACCGTGGTCGACAGCGCCAGCAGCACCAATGGAACGGCTTCAAGACCGACGAATACCGCCAGCGCACCAATCCAGGCGGGCAGGCCGGCGACCAGAAACGCAGCACGGCGTTTCGCGGCCAGGGCAATCCAGGCGCTGGGTTCTTCAGGAGTGTCGAGAGTTTTCTGGGTAGCGATCAGTGCGTGCTTATAACCGCCAAAGAACTTCAGGCTGACAAACATCGACGCCACACCGGCGATGAACAATGGCATCGCCAGTACCGGCAAAATCGCCTCGCTCTGGCCGAATACACCATTGGCCACGAACAGCGGCACCAAAGCCAGCGCCAGGTATTGCCACCAGTTGACGGACAGTCGCCGCCGTACCTGGCCGCGGGTCACGCCCGGTCAACCTCGCCCTGATGCTCGTTGCCCATCATATGGTCGAGCTTGCTGGCCTTGGTGGCCAGATAGAGTTTGTTGTGTGGGTTGTGCCCGGTGTGCAACGGCACGCGCTCGGCAACCACGATGCCCATGTCGGTCAAGGCTTTGACCTTGCGTGGGTTGTTGGTCATCAGACGCAGGGACTTCACGCCCAGGTGCTCCAGCATCGGCAGGCACATGGCGTAGTCGCGCTGGTCGGCGGCAAAACCCAGACGCTCGTTGGCTTCAACGGTGTCGGCGCCGCCGTCCTGCAATTCATAGGCGCGGATCTTGTTCAGCAGGCCAATGCCGCGACCTTCCTGACGCAGGTAAAGCAACACGCCACGGCCTTCACGGGCGATTGCCTGCAGGGCGGCCTCGAGTTGCGAACCGCAGTCGCAGCGCTGGCTGAACAAGGCATCGCCGGTCAGGCATTCGGAGTGCAACCGGCCGAGTACCGGAGCACCGTCGGCAAACTCACCCAGGCTCAGTACTACGTGCTCGCGCCCGTTCTCTTCGTCGAGAAAGCCATGCATGGTGAATTGCGCAAAAGGCGTTGGCAGCTTGGAAGCGGCGACAAAAACGACAGGCACCGGTGTGCTCCTGATCTATAAGTACTGAAGATTCGCAGAGGCGGCATTGTAACAGCACGTTCCTACAGACGCTTAGGCTGAATTATGGGGCATAACGATCAAAAAGTTTGATATCGAATCCGCCTGCCCCTCTGTGGGAGCGAGCCTGCTCGCGATAGCTGATTGTCAGTCACATCTGTGTAGCTGACAGTCCGCCATCGCGAGCAGGCTCGCTCCCACAGGGAAGTCCTCTCCGGCCGCATGATCCGTGCTCAGTTCGAGTCAAACGGATAGGGTTGCTTCCAGCGTTCGAAAATCGGTTTCAGCTGGCCATTTTTGACCAACACTTCCATGCGCTGATCGAACAGCGCCATCAACGTGCGAGCCCGAGGTGTATCGGCGAAGCACAGGTAAAGCGGCAATTCCGCGATATGCGTGCGGCGAAACTGCGACGTGTCAGTGACTCGGCTAAGGACGTAATCGACTTCGGTCAATGCATCGATGTAATAGTCGGCGCGATTGTGGGTCAGCATGGACACAATTCCCGTCCGCCGCACGACTTCGTTATAGCGCTGCACATTGGGTAGATAAGCCTGATATTTGTAGCCGCGTACCCAGGCCAATCGGTAGCGGCCCAAGGTATCCAGGGTCGGCGCCGGATTGCTGGCCAAGCCCAAGGCGTAGATGTGGTCGGTATCGAAATTCCATCGTGGATAAAGCAGGTCGCTCGCCTCCTCCCGATAAGAACCGACACAAGCGTCCACTTCCCCACGCTGGGCCAAGCCCATGGCGCGCGTATAAGGTTCGGTTCGAATATCCAGTTTTACGCCCGCCGGCTCGAAGACTTTGCGTAACACCTCCCAGCCCAAACCCTGACCATCGGCGGCGGTAAAGTCTTCCCAGGCTTCGCTGGCGAGATGAATCACGGACGGCTTCGTCGGTGCATCCTCCGCCCGGGCGAGTGAGCAAAACACAGCAATAACCATCAGCAGCAACCCGCGCCGCGCCATTCCCCGTTCTCTCACTGGACGCCTCAGACGAAAAACCACACCAGCCCTTGCATCGCCAACCACGCAAATACGCCTGCTAGCACGTCGTCGAGCATGATCCCGACCCCACCGTGCACATGCCGGTCGATCCAGTGAATCGGCCAGGGCTTGAGGATGTCGAAGAAGCGGAACATCAGGAACCCCGCCAGCAACCAATACCAGCCTTCCGGTACCAGCCACAGGGTGATCCACATCCCGACCATTTCGTCCCAGACGATGCCTTCATGGTCGTGTACGCGCAAATCATCGGCGACCTTGCCGCACAGCCAGAAGCCGAACAGCATGGTGATGCCGAGCATCAGCCAATAACCCCAATCGGGCAGCATCTGCCACAACGGAATGAAAGGTAACGCCACTAACGAACCCCAGGTGCCCGGCGCTTTTGGCAGGGTGCCCGAGCCGAAGCCGAACGCCAGGAAATGCCAAGGATTGCGCCAGACCGACGGCGGTACGAACTCCGCCGGGACCTGTTTGGGATGATCTGTCACGGTGTCTCCCGAAAATGTTGATAGCCCCGGATTGGTGGGGTGATGTCGTGTCCGTCGGCGTCCAGCAGTGTCACGCCCTGCCCCGCCACTACCCGCCCAAGCACATGGATCGGCCAGCCGTCCGCCAGCAATGATGGCAACTCGGCGGGCGGCAAGGTGAAGGCCAGCACGTAATCGTCACCGCCGCTCAGGGCGGCTTGCTCAGCGCCAGATTGACCGAGAAAGGCCAGCAGTGCCTTCGACAACGGCAGTTTACTGCGCTCCACCTGAACCCCGACTTTCGACGCCAGGGCAATATGCCCACAGTCGGCGAGCAGCCCGTCGGAGATGTCCAGCGCCGCAGTGGCTCTGCCGCGCAACGCCATGCCCAGACCCAGCTGCGGTTGCGGCGACCAGTAATGGGCCCGCAACGGATCAGCGATGGCCGCGTCAGCCATTCGCTGACCGAGCACCAACGGCAATGCACCCGCGCCATTCCCCAACTCACCGCCCACGCAGAGCAAGTCGCCCGGCTGTGCGCCGCTGCGGGTCAACGCCAGACCGGCCGGCACCCGACCGAATACAGTCATGGTCAGGCTCAACGGCCCGCGGGTGGTATCGCCACCCACCAGCGCCACACCGCAATTTTGCGCCATGAGGTTCAAACCACGGGCGAAGGCTTCCAGCCAATCGGTGGTCACCGTCGGCAAGGTCAGGGCAAGGGTAAAGGCAATGGGAGCAGCGCCCATGGCGGCCAGGTCACTGACCGCCACAGCCAGCGAGCGCTGACCGAGCAGAAACGGGTCGCAGGGGTCTGCGAAATGCACACCGGCCACGAGCGTGTCGGTGGAAATCGCCAACTGCTCCCCGGGGGGAACAGCCAGCAAGGCGCAGTCGTCGCCGATCCCCAGAGCAACGCCTTCGCCGCCCTGCGCACAAGGCGCGGCGGCGAAGAAATTGCGGATCAGCTCAAACTCACCCATCGCAAATTCAAGCGCTGGTTAGCGCTTGAACGCCTTCACTTCAGCTTCACGCAGACGCGGGGCCAGCTTGTCGAGCACGCCGTTGACGAACTTGTGGCCGTCGGTGGAACCGAAGACCTTGGCCAGTTCGATACCTTCGTTGATCACAACGCGGTACGGCACATCGACACGCTCAAGCAGTTCCCAGGTGGACAGGCGCAGAACCGCCAGTTCAACCGGGTCCAGCTCTTCGATGGTGATGTCCAGGCATGGCGCCAGTGCGGCGTCGATCCGGTCCTTCTGTGCCGGAACCCCATGCAGGATTTCACGGAAGTAGGCGCCGTCGACATCGCTGAAATCGTTATCGACCCGAAACTGCGCTTCGATCTCGTTCAGCGACTGCTTGGCCATGTGCCATTGGTACAGCGCCTGGGTCGCGAGCTGACGGGCTTCGCGACGCTTGACGCTTTTCGATGGCTTGCCGGCATCCGCAGGCTTTGGATCGCGCGGGTTGAAACGATCGCTTTCGTCGCTAATCACTTGGCCTCCAACTGCGCCAGCAGGCTGACCATTTCCAGAGCGGACAGGGCAGCTTCAGCACCTTTGTTACCGGCCTTGGTGCCGGAACGTTCGATGGCTTGTTCGATGGAGTCAACGGTCAGTACGCCGAAAGCGACCGGTACGCCGAACTCCATGGACACCTGGGCCAGGCCCTTGGTGCATTCGCCCGCCACGTATTCGAAGTGCGGAGTACCGCCACGAATGACTGCGCCCAGGGCGATGATTGCCGCGAACTCGCCCTTCTGAGCGACTTTTTGCGCAACCAGCGGGATTTCGAAGGCGCCAGGCGCACGGATGATGGTGATGTCGCTTTCGCTCACGCCATGGCGAACCAGGGCATCAACTGCACCGCTGACCAGGCTTTCAACGACGAAGCTGTTGAAACGGCCCACTACCAAAGCGTAGCGGCCTTTAGGGGCGATGAAGGTACCTTCGATGGTCTTCAGGGTCATTCGTTAGATCTCTTAAAGAGCCGGGACGCGTTTTCTACGCGTCCCTCAGTGATGTGTTAACCGCGAATACAGGCCCGCAAACTGCCGGTCATTATTCGGAGGGCACGTATTCTACAACTTCCAGATCGAAACCGGATATCGCATTAAATTTCATCGGCGCACTCATCAGGCGCATTTTGCGCACGCCAAGGTCGCGAAGGATCTGTGAACCGGCACCGACGATGCTGTAGGTGGTCGGTTTTTTCACTGCGCTGTGATCCGCGGTTTCGCGGATATGCGCCAGCAATACGTCGCCATCGAGCGGGTGACCGAGCAACAGCACCACGCCACTGCCAGCCTCGGCAACCGCAGCCATGGCGGCGCGCAGGCTCCAGCGGCCTGGTTGCTTGACCATCAACAGGTCACGCAGCGGGTCCATGTTGTGTACCCGGACCAGCGTCGGCTCTTCGGCGCACACGGTGCCCAGGGTCAGGGCCATGTGCACGTCGCCTTCTACCGAATCACGATAGGTCACCAGATTGAACTGGCCCAATTCGCTGTCCAGCGGCTGCTCGGCAATCCGCTGAACGGTACGTTCGTGGATCATCCGGTAGTGAATCAGGTCGGCGATGGTGCCGATCTTGATGTTGTGTTCGGCGGCAAACGCTTCGAGTTCGGCGCGACGGGACATGGTGCCGTCGTCGTTCATCACTTCGCAGATCACACCGCTCGGCTCGAAACCGGCCATGCGCGCCAGGTCGCAGGCAGCTTCAGTGTGACCGGCGCGGGCCAGCGTACCGCCAGCCTGGGCCATCAGCGGGAAGATGTGGCCGGGGCTGACAATGTCTTCAGCCTTGGCGTCTTTGGCGGCAGCGGCTTGCACGGTGCGCGCACGGTCGGCCGCGGAGATACCGGTGGTCACGCCTTCGGCGGCTTCGATGGACACGGTGAACTTGGTGCCGAAACCGGAACCGTTGCGTGGCGCCATCAACGGCAGCTTGAGCAGTTCGCAGCGCTCGCGGCTCATCGGCATGCAGATCAGGCCACGGGCGTGCTTGGCCATGAAGTTGATGTGTTCAGGCTGGCAGCACTCGGCGGCCATGATCAGGTCGCCTTCGTTCTCGCGGTCTTCGTCATCCATGAGGATGACCATCTTGCCTTGGCGGATGTCTTCAACCAGTTCTTCGATGCTATTGAGCGCCACAAGGCACCCCCCTTCTTTCGAAATTTGATCTTCAGGATTTGAGGTAGCCGTTTTGGGCCAGAAAGCTTTCGGTGATGTTACTGGACGGCCTTTGCGAAGAGTCAGACTCTGCGGCTTTATCGCCTAAAAGCAGGCGCTCCAGATAACGTGCCAGCAAGTCAACTTCAAGATTCACCCGGCGGCCTGGCTGGTACGACGCCATGATGGTTTCGCTCAGGGTGTGCGGAATGATGGTCAGCAAGAACTCGGCGCCATCGACTGCGTTCACGGTCAGGCTGGTGCCGTCGACGGTGATCGAGCCTTTATGGGCGATGTACTTGGCCAGGTCTTTCGGGGCACGAATGCGGAATTCCACGGCACGGGCATTTTCGGTACGGGCAACCACTTCGCCCACGCCATCGACGTGACCGCTGACCAGATGCCCACCCAGACGGGTGGTCGGGGTCAGGGCTTTTTCCAGGTTGACCGGGCTGCCGCTTTTCAGGTCATTCATGGCGGTGCAATCGAGGGTTTCGCGACTGACGTCTGCCGCAAAGCCATTGCCCGGCAATTCAACCGCGGTCAGGCACACGCCATTGACGGCAATGCTGTCGCCCAGCTTTACGTCGCTCAGGTCGAGCTTGCCGGTTTCTACGTAAACCCGCACATCTCCGCCTTTTGGGGTCAATGCACGAATACTGCCGATGGATTCGATGATGCCGGTAAACATGGAGTCCTCCTCGAGAACAGAGCCAGCGCTAGAGCAATGGCCGGGAATTATACGCTCGCCGATGGCACAGGGATGGCAGTGACTCGCCAGTCATCGCCAACCGCGCGGATTTCGGTGATTTTGAGCTCGGGTGCGTCCTTCATCTGCGCCAGTGGCCAGTCCAGCAACGGCCGCCCCGTGGAACCGAGAAACTTGCCGGCAATGAAGATCTGAAACTCATCCACCAGCCCGAGCTGGGCAAACGCGCCAGCCAGTCGTGGGCCGGCCTCGACCAGCACGTCATTGACGCCACGGTTGGCGAGTTCGACCAGTAACCGATGCAGATCGACCTGGCCATCGTCGCCCGGCACGATCAGGCATTCCGGGCCGTTGGCGTACTGTTCTTCCACCGCGACACACGTGGCGACCAGTGCCGGACCCGCCTTGAAGAACGGTGCGTTCAGCGGCACCCGCAGGCGACCGTCGATCAGCACGCGAAGCGGCGGACGGCTCATGGCCAAGGCCATTTGTTCAGCGTCCAGACCCAACTCGTCGGCACGTACGGTCAAGCGCGCATTGTCCGCCAGTACCGTGTCGGCGCCAGTCAGCACCACGCTGGCCTGGGCGCGCAAACGCTGTACCGCCGAACGCGCCGCCGGCCCGGTAATCCACTGGCTCTCGCCGCTTTCCATCGCCGTGCGACCGTCGAGGCTCATCGCCAACTTGACCCGCACGAACGGCAAACCATGTTCCATGCGTTTGAGGAAGCCTTGATTGAGCTTGCGCGCCTCACCTTCCAGCACGCCGCTTTCGGTGGCGATACCGGCCTCGGCCAGACGCTGCAGACCGCGACCGGCGACTTCCGGGTTCGGGTCCTGCATCGCCGCAACGACTCGCGCCACACCGGCATTCACCAACGCATCGGCGCAGGGTGGCGTACGGCCGTGGTGGCTGCAAGGTTCGAGGGTCACGTAAGCCGTGGCGCCCCGCGCCTTGTCGCCAGCGACGCGCAGGGCGTGAACTTCAGCGTGCGGTTCGCCGGTGCGCACATGCCAGCCTTCGCCGACAATCTGCCCGTCACGCACCACCACGCAGCCAACCCGGGGGTTGGGATGCGTCGTGTAATGACCTTTGCGCGCCAGTTCCAGGGCCCGGGCCATGTAATGCGCGTCGAGGATGGCTTGTTCGGGGGAGGTGGTCATTCTTTCACCGGCTCACGGGCGAGGCGATCGATCTCTTCGCGGAACTCGTTGAGGTCCTGGAAGCGTCGGTACACCGAAGCGAAGCGGATATAGGCGACTTCATCAAGCTTCTTCAGCTCGGCCATCACCAGTTCGCCGACCACGAGGGATTTGACCTCGCGTTCGCCAGTGGCGCGCAGCTTGTGTTTGATGTGCACCAGCGACGATTCGAGGCGTTCGACACTTACCGGGCGCTTCTCCAGCGCCCGCTGCATGCCGGCACGGAGTTTTTCTTCGTCGAACGGCTGGCGACTGCCGTCGGTTTTGATCAGGCGCGGCAACACCAGTTCAGCGGTTTCGAACGTCGTGAAACGTTCGCCGCAGGCCAGGCATTCACGCCGGCGGCGCACCTGTTCGCCCTCGGCGACCAGACGCGAGTCGATGACCTTGGTGTCGTTGGCACCGCAGAAGGGACAGTGCATGGTGGCAGGCAACAAAAAATGGGAGGGCCATGGTAGCGCATCCCCGTGGCAAGACAAGCCATAGGGTTTGCGGTATACAGACTGGCTGTCTATGGATTTCGCTTGCTGGAGCCGCCAATGTCTTTACGACCACTCATTTTGCTCAGTCTTTTCAGCCTGTTGGTGGCCTGTGGCAGCGATGCGCCCAAGCCCCAGCCGCCAACGCCCGGCCCTGCACCGCAACAGGCGCAGAAGAAAGCCAAGGCGTCGGCCGAACTCGGCCCCCTGCCGGCTTATCAACGTGAATTGAGCGGCACTCTGCAGGGCGTGCCGGCCGGTGCCGAAGTCGAACTGGCGTTGCTGGTGATCGACGAAAAGGATCGTCCGCAACTATTGCTCGCCAGTGCCAACCTGATCGGTACCAATCAAGTGTTGCCATTTCGCCTGCGCTTCAACCCCGAGTCCTTTCCAGCCGGTGCCCGCGTCGAGCTTCGTGGTCGCGCCAGCCAGTCCGGACAGTTGATTCTGCATCTACCGACGCAAATGATCACACAGCCAACCACCCAGGCATTGGGTCAGCTGCAATTCGTCAAAGCGCCATGATTGCACCGCTCGACCTGCAACAGGCGTTGGGTGAACTGCTTGGCGATGCACAGCTTGTAGCCTGTGAGTTACCCGGCACCGAGCTGAAGCTCTGGCTGATCGATGGCGACAATATGGATCGCGCCTTCAGCCCGGAAGAAACCCGGCGCATTCTTCACGAACCGCCGTATTGGAGTTTCTGCTGGGCCAGTGGGCTGGCCGTGGCTCGCTATCTCGCCGAGCACCCGCAATGGGTCGAAGGTAAACGGGTGCTGGATTTCGGCGCCGGCTCAGGGGTCGCCGCAATTGCGGCGGTGAAAGCCGGGGCACTGGAAGTGGTGGCCTGTGACCTGGACCCGTTGGCGATTGCCGCGTGTCGGGCGAACGCCGAACTCAATGGCGTGCAGCTCAGCTACTCGACGGACTTTTTCACCGAGGCCGATCGGTTTGATCTGATTCTGGTGGCCGACGTGTTGTACGACCGGGCAAACCTGCCGTTGCTCGACGAGTTTCTCAGCCGTGGCCGGGAAGCGTTGGTGGCGGATTCGCGCGTGAGGGATTTTCGCCATCCGTTGTATCAGCGCATCGAAATGCTGGAAGCGATGACCTTGCCGGATCTGGCCGAACCCGAAGAGTTTCGGCATGTGAGCCTTTACCATGCTCGGCGTGCTTGAAGTCGCCAAAGGGTCGCAGCCTTCGGCCGCTCCTGCGCCGTTCGCGTTTTACCCCGGCCGTATGCGTTCCGCGTCGTGCGCGTGTGAACCCGATCCTGTAGGAGCTGCCGAAGGCTGCGATCTTTTGCGCCAGCCCTTATAGTGAGCATATTCACGCTTCCAAAGAGATCCCCCATGAGTCAGGAAACGCCGTACATTTTCGACGCCACGACTGCCGATTTCGACCAGTCGGTGATCGAGAACTCTTTTCACAAACCGGTGCTGGTGGATTTCTGGGCCGAATGGTGTGCGCCGTGCAAGGCCTTGATGCCGATGTTGCAAACCATCGCCGAGAGCTATCAGGGCGAGTTGCTGCTGGCCAAGGTCAATTGCGACATCGAGCAGGACATTGTTGCGCGCTTCGGCATTCGCAGTCTGCCGACGGTGGTGCTGTTCAAGGATGGTCAACCGGTGGACGGTTTTGCCGGTGCACAACCGGAATCGGCTGTGCGCACCATGCTCGAACCCCACGTGCAAATGCCGCCGCCCGCTGCGGCCGCCCCGTTCGAACAGGCTCAGGCGCTGTTCGATGATGGCCGTTTCGCCGATGCCGAAGCCACGCTCAAAGTGCTGCTGGCTGAAGACAACACCAACGCCAAGGCGCTGATCCTCTACGCCCGCTGCCTGACTGAGCGCGGCGAACTGGGTGAAGCGCAAATCGTGCTCGACGCGGTCAAGACCGATGAGCACAAGGCTGCCCTGGCCGGCGCCAAGGCGCAGATCCAGTTCCTCGGTCAGGCCAGGGATTTGCCGGATGCGGCAGACCTGAAAGCGCGTCTGGCGAAAAATCCGCAGGACGATGAGGCCGTCTATCAACTGGCGATCCAGCAACTGGCCCGTCAGCAATACGACGCGGCGCTGGATGCCTTGCTGAAGCTGTTCATCCGCAATCGCAGCTACAGCGAAGGCTTGCCGCACAAGACCTTGCTGCAAGTGTTCGAACTGCTGGGCAACGATCACCCGCTGGTGACCACGTACCGTCGCAAGTTGTTCGCTGCTCTCTATTAACGTCAAAAGATCGCAGCCTTCGGCAGCTCCTACAGGGAAATACAGATCCCGCGTAGGAGCTGCCGCAGGCTGCGATCTTTTTTGCGGCTTACTCGATCCGTCCGTGTGAACCCGATTTCTACGCTGGCTCGATCCAGTGGTAAAGCGGCGTATCCCCGCCGCTCACCACTTTGACGTCTGCACAGTGGCGCAAGCGCACCAACAAACGCTTGCCCGCCGCTGCGCTGCCCGTCAACCCTTCCAGTTGCTCCAGCAAATCCGGCCCGCTCAATTGTCCGGCCTTGCGTAGCAACTCTTGGGCGATCTGCCACAGCGCATCGTCCTGATTCACCGGTTTGGCGGGCGCAACACTGGCCTCGGGTTTTGCTGCCTGCAACTGCGCACCGAGCTGCGCCCAGTCGCCTTCATCGAGCTCCAGTGTCAAATCCACCGGCCAGCCGCCGATGCTTCCGCGTATTCGCAACATGAGTCTGCTCCTGCCCATACCTGACTCACATGCTCCCATGGGTCTTGCGCAACGCCAAGCAGACGGTCAAACTCTCCGCACTTTCGTTATAAGATTACATAACAAACTTTTCATTTTACTTTTTGGAGACCCGTCATGCGCCGTCTGCTGCTCGCTTTGCCGTTTGCCTTGTTGCCGCTGGCTGTCGCCCATGCAGCGGTCGAGCATGATCACGATCATGATGAACATGGCAGCCTCAGCGCCCACGAACATGGCGTCGGTCGCCTGAACGCGGCGCTGGATGGCCAGACTCTGGAGCTGGAGCTGGAAAGCCCGGCGATGAACCTGGTGGGTTTCGAACACGCCGCTACCACCGACGCCGACAAGGCCAAAGTCGCCGCCGTCCGCGCGCAGCTGGAAAAACCGCTGGTGCTGTTCAATCTGCCAAAAGCCGCCGGTTGCGTGGTCGCGACTCAGGAACTGGAAAGCCCGCTGTTCGGTGACAAGCCGGATGTCGATGACCATGATGAAGAAGAAGAGGCCAAGGATGGTCATGAGCATCACCATGACCACAGCGAAATCCATGCCCATTACCAATTCAGCTGCTCGGCTCCGGGCGCACTGAAGACCCTGGATTTGGCGAATATCTTCAACACATTCCCGGCCACCCAGAAGATTCAGGTACAACTGATCAGCCCGAGCGGGCAGCAAGGGGTTGAAGTGACGGCCAAGGCGGCCGCCCTGAAATTCTGATCCACCCCGATCCCCGTGGGACTGCGGGACTGCGGGACTGCGGGAGGACTGTAGGAGCTGTCGAGTGCAACGAGGCTGCGATCTTTTGATCTTGATCTTTAAAATCAAAAGATCGCAGCCTCGTTGCACTCGACAGCTCCTACACAGCTCCTACACAGGTCATCAACATTTATGAAATCGGCGCCATGACCCAAGCACTCATCGAACTGTCCGACCTGAGCTTCAGCTGGCCCGGGCATCCGCCGTTGCTGGACATCCCGGCGTTCCGCCTGGAACCCGGTGAAACCCTGTTCCTCAAAGGCCCCAGCGGCAGCGGCAAGACCACTCTGCTCGGCCTGCTCGGCGGCGTGCAAAAGCCTGATCGCGGCAGTATTCGCCTGCTTGGCCAGGAGCTGACCGAACTCTCTGCCGGTGCCCGCGACCACTTCCGCGTCGATCACACCGGCTACATCTTCCAGCAGTTCAACTTGCTGCCGTTTCTCTCGGTACGCGAGAACGTCGAGTTGCCCTGCCACTTCTCCAAAGTGCGCGCAGAACGGGCGAAACAGCGCCACGGCAGCGTCGATCAAGCCGCGGCCACCCTGCTCGCCCACTTGGGCCTGAAGGATGAAAACATCCTCAGCCGCCGCGCCGATTCGCTGTCCATCGGCCAGCAGCAACGGGTCGCCGCCGCACGTGCGTTGATCGGTCAGCCGGAACTGGTGATCGCCGACGAACCGACCTCGGCGCTGGACTACGACGCCCGCGAGAACTTCATTCGCCTGCTGTTCGCCGAATGCCGCGAAGCCGGGTCGAGCCTGTTGTTTGTCAGCCATGACCAGAGCCTCGCGCCGCTGTTCGATCGCCACCTGTCGCTGGCCGATCTCAATCGCGCCGCCACCCCGTCCGAGGTTTGAGATGTATTTGTTTCGTCTAGCCATGGCCAGCCTGGCTAACCGTCGATTCACCGCGATCCTTACCGCGTTCGCCATCGCCCTGTCGGTCTGCCTGTTGCTGGCCGTGGAGCGGGTGCGCACCGAGGCCAAGGCCAGTTTCGCCAGCACCATCAGCGGCACCGACCTGATCGTCGGCGCGCGTTCCGGCTCGGTGAATCTGCTGCTGTATTCGGTGTTCCGCATCGGCAACGCCACCAACAACATCCGCTGGGACAGCTTTGAACATTTCGCCAACAACCCGAAAGTGAAGTGGGCGATCCCGATGTCCCTCGGCGATTCCCATCGCGGATATCGGGTGATGGGCACCACCGAGGCGTACTTCGAGCATTACCAGTACGGCCATCAACAGCACCTCGAACTGGCCGACGGCCGTGCCTTCGCCAGCGATCCGTTCGAAGTGGTGCTCGGCGCCGAAGTGGCCGATGCGCTGCACTACAAGCTCGGCGACAAACTGGTGTTGGCCCATGGCGTGGCGGTGATCAGCCTGGTCAAACACGACGACAAACCGTTCACCGTGGTCGGTATTCTCAAACGCACCGGGACCCCGGTGGACCGCACGCTGCATATCAGCCTCGGCGGGATGGAAGCGATTCACGTCGACTGGCACAACGGCGTGCCGGCGCGCGGTAATGGCCGGATCAGTGCCGACCAGGCGCGCAACATGGACCTGACGCCGCAAGCGATCACTGCGTTCATGCTCGGCCTCAACAGCAAGATTTCGACGTTTGCGCTGCAACGGGAGATCAACGAATTCCGTGGCGAACCGATGCTGGCGATCCTCCCGGGTGTGGCATTGCAGGAGCTGTGGAGTTTGATGAGCACGGCGGAAAAAGCCTTGTTCGTCGTCTCGCTGTTCGTAGTACTGACCGGGTTGATCGGCATGCTCACGGCGATCCTCACCAGCCTCAACGAGCGGCGCCGCGAGATGGCGATTCTGCGTTCGGTCGGCGCGCGGCCATGGCATATTGCGACCCTGCTGGTGCTGGAAGCCTTTGCCCTGGCGTTGTCCGGAGTGATTGCCGGTGTGGCGCTGCTGTATGTGTGCATCGCCGTGGCGCAGGGTTACGTGCAGGCGAATTATGGCCTGTACTTGCCGCTGGCCTGGCCGAGTGAATATGAATGGACGCTGCTCGGTGGCATCCTGATCGCCGCGCTGCTGATGGGCAGCGTGCCGGCCTGGCGTGCTTATCGCCAATCCTTGGCCGATGGCCTGTCGATCCGACTATGAGGACATTAATGATGCCCCGCGCTGTGCTTGCGCTATTGATGCTGGTTGCCCTTCCGCTGTGGGCAGCCGAACCAAAGGACCTGACCTGGTCGGAAATGATTCCGCCGGATGCGGCGCCAGAAGTGCCGAACATGACGCCGCTGCATGACCTGTCGAAGATGAGCGATGCGTTGTCCGCAGAATCGGCCCCGGCCGCCAAGCAGGACATGCCGAATGCGCCGGTGGTGAAGAGCCTCGACGGCAAGAACATTCGTTTACCGGGATACATCGTGCCGCTGGAAGTCAGTGAAGAAGGCCGCACTACCGAGTTTCTGCTGGTGCCATATTTCGGCGCCTGCATCCACGTACCGCCGCCTCCGTCGAACCAGATTGTGCATGTCAAAAGCGAAGTCGGCGTGAAGCTTGATGAGCTGTATCAGCCGTACTGGATCGAAGGTGCATTGCAGGTGAAAGCATCCACCAGCGAGTTGGCGGATGCCGGGTATCAGATGGAGGCGGACAAGATTTATGTGTATGAGCTGCCGGAGTGAATCCGGCAATTCTGTGTCGCTGTCAGGCCGCCAATCGCGAGCAGGCTCGCTCCCACAGGAGATTTGTGTTGATGCACAGATCCAATGTGGGAGCGAGCCTGCTCGCGATGAGGCCCTTGAAGGTTCCGCAAAAATCAAGGCCATCACTGTTTCATTGAGCTGAATCAAAAGACCGTATCAGTTGGATCCCTACCATTGGACATCGAACATTTTTAACGTCCTTTGGAGCCCCCATGCACAAGTCCAAGCTCTGCGCTTCGTTGTTCGCCCTCGCGCTCGCAGCCCCGCTCGCCCATGCTCACACCGCCGGTGACATCATCGTTCGGGCCGGTGCGATCACTGTCAACCCGGAAGCCGACAGCTCCAGCGTCAAGGTCGATCAAGGCCCGCTGAAGGGCGCCGATCTGGGTGGCAAGGCCACCATGAGCAGCGACACCCAACTGGGCTTGAACTTCGCCTACATGATCACCAACAACCTGGGGATCGAACTGCTCGCGGCCTCGCCGTTCGAGCATGACGTGAAGCTCAAAGGCACCGCCCTCGGCGCCGCCAACGGCAAACTCGGCACGCTCAAACACCTGCCGCCGACCCTGAGCCTGGTCTACTACCCACTGGATTCCAAGTCCGCATTCCAGCCGTACATCGGCGGCGGTATCAACTACACCTGGATCTACGACGAGCACGTCGGCAGCGAAGCCGCCGCCAACGGCTTCAGCAACTTCAAGGCGGAAAACTCCTGGGGGCTGGCCTGGCAGGTCGGTGCCGACTACATGCTGACCGAAAACGTAATGATCAACGCCCAGGTGCGCTACATCGACATCGACACCACTGCGACCGTGGAAAACAACGCCGTCGCACCGGGCACCCGAGCCAAGGTCGACGTTGATGTGGACCCGTTCATCTACATGGTTGGTTTGGGTTACAAATTTTAAGCAACATTTGATCGGCTTTTGTGGCGAGGGAGCTTGCTCCCGCTGGGCTGCGAAGCAGACCCAATAATGGCGACTGCTGCGCAGTCGAACGGGAGCAAGCCCCCTCGCCACGGGTATTGCATCGGCCACAAAAAAGGCGCCTTCAACGGCGCCTTTTTCAGGACTAGACACTGTGTAAAACCTCAGCGCCCCAGCAACCGCGCCAAGCCAACACTCATCGGGGTCTGCTGCGGGTAGGTAAACCGCTCCAGCAAACGCCGATTATTCGCCCGTGAATGGCGGATGTCGCCGGAGCGCGCCGGGCCGTAGCTCACGGGTGGCAGCTTGCCGACCACCGCTTCAAGGGCTTCAAGCATTTGCTTGAGGCTCGTCGCCTGATTCCAGCCGACATTCACGGCGCCAACCTCGACCTGTGGCTTCTCGATGGCTTGCACCAACACGTCCACCAAGTCCTCGACATAGACAAAATCCCGAGTCTGTTCGCCATCGCCAAACACGGTGATTGGCAAGCCTTTTTGCGCGCGCTCGCTGAATATGCTGATCACCCCGGAATACGGCGAGGACGGATCCTGGCGCGGGCCGAAGATATTGAAGAAGCGGAAAATCACCGGCTCCAGACTGTGCTGGCGACGATAGAAATCGAAGTAATGCTCGCTCGCCAATTTGTCCGCCGCGTACGGCGTCAACGGCGCCTTGGGCGTGTCTTCGTCGATCGACTCGCCTTCGCCATTATTGCCGTAGACCGCCGCGCTGGATGCGAACAGCACCCGTTTGACGCCGGTCTGACGCATGGCTTCGCAGACATTCAGCGAACCGATGAAATTGCTCTGGTGAGTCTTCACCGGATCATCCACCGAAGCCTGCACCGAGGCCACCGCGGCCAGGTGCGCCACAGCGCTGCAACCGACCATCGCCTGCGCCACCAATGCGGCGTCGGCGACATCGCCCACGATCAGTTCGATGAGGGGATTTTCCAGCGGCAGGTTACTGCGTTTGCCGGTGGAGAGGTCATCGAGAATGCGCACCGAGTGCCCCTTGGCGAGCAAGGCGTCGGTCAGGTGCGAACCGATGAAACCGGCACCGCCGGTGATTAAAACAGGGCCTTCAGCCATGACGATAAAACCTATCCAGTAAGCCCGGGAGTGCCGCGCGCCAGGCGCGGGGCTTGATCCCGAAAGTGTGCAGAATTTTCTTGCAGGCCAGCACCGCGTGTTGCGGTTCTTCGGCGGCGTCGGGCCGCGCGGCGTGAGCCTGGGCGGTCGGTGCTTCGATGGCCAACGGGTGCAGGGCGCGTGCTTCGGTAAGAATCGCCTGCCCCAGTGCCAACGGTGTGGTCGCCTCATGCCCGGCGTAGTGGTAAGTGCCCCACAGTGGCGCCGCGCAATCGAGTTGCTTGAGCACCGAAATGATCACCCGGGCGGCGTCGTCCACCGGCGTCGGATTACCGCGACGGTCATCGGCCATCAGCAGTTCTTCAGCTTTCTCGGCCCGGGCCAGGAATCGCCCGAGGGTGCCGTCAGGGCTGTCATCGAGCAGCCAGCCGAAACGCAGCAACACATGCTGCGGACAGGTGGCGCGCACGCTTTGCTCGATTCGCCACAAGGCCTGACCGCGCAGGCCCAGCGGTACCGGTTCGTCTTTTTCGCTGTAGGCGGTCGCCCGGGAGCCATCGAATACGCGATAACTCGACGGTTGCAGCAGCACGATGTTGTGATGCTGGCACAGTTCGGCCAGCCGTTCGATGGCTCGCTCCTGCCCGGCCAGACGCTGTTCGCTGACGGTTTCCGCCTGGAACCAGTCAAAATAGTAGGCGAGATTGATCAACGCATCCGGACGGGTATCGTCGAGCAGTTGCGTCAGGCTCGCGGCGTCCCAGCCGTCTTGTGGTGGGCGGGGGGCGAGGAAACCGATGTCTTCCTCCGCACCGAGGCGAATCAGCGCCTGCCCAAGGGCATTTCCGCCGCCCAGTAACATAAGGCGCATTCGCATAGAGTCAGCAGGCCCAGTCTGATTGGAACGATGGCTTTATCGACAGCACCCGCAGGCGATGTCCTCAATAATTGCCGGAATCGTTGCATTTTGCGGGTTTAGTGCGCAACCGTCATCCGTAAAGTGTAGATCGCCCGGATTTGCGGTGCTGCAACCGGCCCCATCGCGAGCAGGCTCGCTCCCACAAGGGATGTGTGGCGCATACAAATCCAATGTGGGAGCGAGCCTGCTCGCGATGGGGCCATAAGGATCGACCCAGATCCTGAGCGGTACTTGCATCTTCCCGCCCCCACCCGCATAAATTACTCCATGAATCTGCCCATCCCCACGGACGCTGCTTTGTCGGGCTTTCACCCCGCCGTCAGCGCCTGGTTCAGTAACACCTTCGCAACGGCCACCGCTGCCCAGGCCCGGGCGTGGCCGTTGATCCGCCAGCGCCGCTCGACCCTGATTGCCGCGCCCACCGGTTCCGGCAAGACCCTCACCGCGTTTCTGGCCGTGCTCGACGATCTGGTCCATCGTGGCCTGGAGAGCCCGGACGGCCTGCCGGACGAAACCCTGGTGGTCTACGTTTCACCGCTCAAGGCCCTGTCCAACGACATCCGGATCAACCTGCAAAACCCGCTGGCCGGCATTACCGAACAGTTGCGGGTGATGGGCTTGCCCGACGTGCCGATCAGCACCGCCGTTCGCACCGGCGATACGCCGCAAAAAGAGCGTTCGGCCATGCGCAAAACCGCGCCACACATTCTGGTGACCACCCCGGAATCCCTTTATGTGCTGCTCGGCTCCGACTCCGGCCGGCAAATGCTCGGCACCACCCACACGGTGATCGTCGACGAAATACACGCCATCGCCGCCAGCAAGCGTGGCAGTCACCTGGCCCTGAGCCTGGAGCGTTTGCAAGCGCTCTGCTCGCAACCGCTGGTGCGTATCGGCTTGTCCGCCACGCAAAAACCCATCGAAGCGGTGGCGCGTTTTTTGGTTGGCCGTGATCGCGACTGCGAAATCATCGACATCGGCCACGCCCGTCCACGAGATCTCGATATAGAGGTGCCGCCCGTGCCGTTGTCGGCGGTAATGGCCAACGACATCTGGGAACTGGTCTATGACCGACTCGCCGCCCTCGCCCGTGAACACCGGACCACGCTGATTTTCGTCAACACCCGACGCCTGGCCGAACGTCTGAGTCGACATTTGAGCGAACGCCTCGGCAAGGATGCCGTTGCCGCCCACCATGGCAGCCTGGCCAAAGAGTTTCGTCTCGACGCCGAGCAACGGCTCAAGCGCGGCGAACTGCAAGTGCTGATCGCTACCGCTTCGCTGGAATTGGGGATCGATATCGGCGACGTCGATCTGGTGTGCCAGATCGCTTCGCCACGCTCGATTGCCGGTTTTCTGCAACGGGTCGGCCGCTCAGGGCACCAGGTCGGCGGCACGCCCAAGGGCCGATTGTTTGCCACCACCCGCGACGACCTGATCGAATGCGCCGCCCTGCTCGATTGCGTGCGCCGTGGCGAACTCGACACGTTGCTGATCCCAGAAGCACCGCTGGACGTGCTGGCCCAGCAAATCATCGCGGAAGTCAGCTGTCAGGAATGGCAGGAACAGGCGCTATTGGAAATGCTGCGCAACGCCTCGCCTTACGCCTCGCTCGACGAAAAGCACTATCAGGCACTGCTGCAAATGCTCGCCGAGGGCTACAACGGGCGCCTGGGTATTCGCAGCGCTTACCTGCACCGGGACGCCGTAAGCCGCACCCTGCGCGGCCGTCGAGGCGCCAAGCTGACTGCCGTGACCAGCGGCGGGACGATTCCGGACAACGCCGACTACAGCGTTTTGCTGGAGCCTCAAGGGCTGAACATCGGCAGCGTCAACGAAGACTTCGCGGTGGAAAGTATCGCCGGGGATATCTTTCAGTTGGGCAATACGTCGTATCGAATCCTGCGGGTCGAAACCGGCAAGGTCCGGGTCGAAGACGCCCAGGGGCAGCCGCCGACCATTCCGTTCTGGCTCGGTGAAGCACCGGGGCGCAGCAATGAACTGTCGTTCGCCGTGGCCCGCCTGCAAGCGCAACTCGATGAGCGACTCGGCGCCACACCCGGCAACTTGCAGCCGGCCCTCGACTGGTTGACCGACACCCTCGGTCTGAACCTCGCCAGTGCCGAACAACTGGTGGATTACCTGGCCCGGGCGCGACTGACCCTCGGCGCCCTACCATCGCAAGACACGCTGCTGATGGAGCGGTTTTTCGACGAGTCCGGCGGTACGCAACTAATCATCCATTCGCCGTTCGGCAGCCGCATCAACCGCGCCTGGGGCCTGGCCCTGCGCAAGCGTTTCTGCCGCACGTTCAACTTTGAATTGCAGGCCGCCGCCAGTGAGGACGCCATCGTTTTGTCGCTGTCCACCGGTCATAGCTTCGAGCTGGATGACGTCTGGCGCTATCTGCACAGCAACAGCGCCGAACACACCTTGATTCAAGCGGTACTCGAGGCCCCGCTGTTCGGCGTGCGCTGGCGCTGGAACGCCGGGGTCGCTTTGGCGCTGCCACGCTACAGCGGTGGACGCAAAGTACCGCCGCAGATCCAGCGGATGAAAAGCGAAGACCTGATCGCCAGCGTGTTTCCCGATCAGATCGCCTGCGTGGAAAACCTCGCCGGCGAGCGCGAGATTCCCGACCATCCGCTGGTGGAACAAACCCTCGACGATTGCCTGCACGAAGCCATGGACAGCGAAGGCTGGCTTGCGTTATTGCGGCGCATGGAACAGGGCGACATCCGCCTGATCAGTCGCGACTTGCCAGCGCCTTCGCCACTGGCGGCGGAAATCCTCAGCGCCCGCCCCTACACCTTTCTCGACGATGCGCCGCTGGAAGAGCGCCGCACTCAGGCAGTGCTCAACCGCCGCTGGAGTGATCCGCAGTCCACCGATGATCTCGGTGCGCTGGACGCCGAGGCGATTACTGCGGTGCGTGATGAAGCCTGGCCGACGCCCACCGGCATCGATGAAATGCATGAAGCGCTGATGAGCCTGGCGTGCATCGCCGATAACGAGGCCCACGCCAATCCAAATTGGCTCGATTGGCTGAACACCCTGGCCGACAGTGGCCGCGCCAGCCGTTTGCAGATCAACGCTGAGCAATCGCTGTGGTTGGCGCTGGAACGACTGACCTGCCTGAGGGCGATTTATCCACAAGCCACATTGGCTCCACCATTGGAGGCATTGCCCGGTTTCGATGAAACCTGGGAGCCGGACGAAGCAGTGCTGGAACTGATTCGTGCACGGCTCAGTGCGTTTGGTCCGTTGCCGCTGAAAGCGATTGCCGAACCGCTTGGATTACCGGCGATTCAAGTCGCTCAGGCCTTGGCGCAACTGGAGCGCGAAGGCTATGTACTGCGCGGGCAATTCACCCCAGGCGCCCCTGATGAAGAATGGTGCGAACGGCATCTGCTCGCGCGGATTCATCGCTACACGGTCAAACGGCTGCGACGGGAAATCGAGCCAGTGGCTCTGCAGGATTTCATGCGTTTTCTGTTCGACTGGCAGCATCTTTCCGCCGTGAGCCAAGGCCAGGGCCGCGCGGTGTTGCCGGCGATTATCAGCCAGTTCGAAGGCTACCCCGCCGCCGCTTCGGCGTGGGACAGCGACATTCTGCCGGCGCGGCTCAAAGACTATTCGGCGAGCTGGCTGGATGAGTTATGCCGCAGCGGAAAACTGGTGTGGACCCGCCTGACCACGCGCAACAAGAGCACCAGCACCGCATTGCGCAGCACGCCGATTCTGCTGCTGCCGCGCAGTCAGGTCGGATTGTGGAGTGGCTTGACCGAACAGACGCCGGTCAGCGAACTGTCGCCCAAAACCCAAAAGGTCCATGAAGCACTCAGCCAGCACGGCGCACTGTTTTTCGATGAGCTGATTCATGAAGCCCATCTGCTGCGCTCGGAACTGGAAATCGCCTTGCAGGAACTGGTCGGTGCCGGGCTGGTAAACGCCGACAGCTTCGCCGGCCTGCGGGCGCTGATTACCCCGGCCAGCAAACGCCAGAATCGCAGCAGCCGACGCGGGCGCGGAGCGTTTTCCGGCGGGATGGACGATGCCGGACGCTGGGCGTTGCTGCGCCGCGGTGCTGTCGCGCCGATTGTGGATAAGCAACGACCGGCGCCCACACCCAGCGACACCCTGGAACACATCGTCATGACCTTGCTGCGCCGTTATGGCGTGGTGTTCTGGCGCTTGTTGGAGCGTGAGGCGGATTGGTTGCCGAGTTGGCGGGAATTGCTGCGCACGTTCCATCGGCTCGAGGCCAGGGGCGAGATTCGTGGCGGGAGGTTTGTCAGTGGCTTGGCGGGGGAACAATTTGCGCTGCCCGAGGCGATTCCATTGCTGCGCGAAGTCAGGCGGCGACCTCACGATGGAAGTCTGATCGCGGTGTGTGGGGTGGATCCGCTGAACCTCGCCGGCACCCTGTTGCCAGGCGCGAAAGTGCCGGCGCTGGCGAGCAATCGACTGGTGTATCGCGACGGCATACCGGCCGCCGCCGAGATCGCCGGCAAGCAGCAGTTCTGGCTGGAGCTGGATCAGCAGGCCAGTGACGAGGTGCGTAGCAAACTGATCCGGCATTGATGTTGTCCGGACCGGCCCCATCGCGAGCAGGCTCCCTCCCACAGGGGATTTGCATGATGCTGAAATGCCTGACACAGCACCGGCCAATGTGGGAGCGAGCCTGCTCGCGATGGGGCCCTTACAGTCACCAAGTCAGCTATTGGGTACGCGGCTGATCCGGCAACAACACCGACGATTCTTCCAGTGTCGGCCCGTCATTTTCCGGCTCATCCACATGCCTTTTGGGAATCAAAACCTGCTGTGGATAAGTCTGCGCGAATGTATCCATGGCTGTTATCCACAAGCTTTTTCAAACGCTGATTGAATGCCTGGCACACCACACATATTGCCCAGCCGACTCTCCACAGGGTTTCATTCGCTCAATATTTGACCTATGCGCAAATATCAAATGCCCATCCCTGTATTTTTCCGCACGACCCAAACCCCGACACTGCGCTCCATCAATCAATCCACCGGAGTTGCAGCCATGCCCATTGCCTTGCTCGCGCTGACCCTCAGCGCTTTCGCTATCGGGACGACGGAGTTCGTCATCGTTGGCCTGTTACCTACTATCGGCGCCGATCTCGGTGTCAGCCTGCCGTCCGCCGGTCTGCTGGTCAGTCTGTATGCTCTCGGTGTGGCTATCGGCGCGCCGGTGCTGACCGCCCTTACCGGCAAAGTCCCACGCAAATTGCTGTTGTTGTCGTTGATGGTGCTGTTCACGCTCGGCAACTTGCTGGCCTGGAAAGCACCGAGCTACGAGTCGCTGATCATTGCGCGGATCGTCACGGGCCTGGCTCACGGGGTATTTTTCTCGATTGGCTCGATCATCGCCACCAGCCTGGTGCCGAAGGAGAAAGCCGCCAGCGCGATTGCCATCATGTTCACCGGCCTGACCGTGGCGCTGGTCACCGGCGTGCCATTGGGGACATTTATCGGTCAGCATTTCGGCTGGCGTGAAACCTTTCTCGCCGTGTCTGCTTTGGGTGTGATCGCCTTCATCGGCAGCCTGCTCTATGTGCCGAAAAACATCGCCCACAGCAAACCGGCTTCGCTGTTGCAGCAATTGCAGGTGCTCAAGCAGCCGCGCCTGCTGCTGGTGTATGCCATGACGGCGATCGGTTACGGCGGCTCGTTCATTGCCTTCACTTTTCTGGCGCCGATTCTTCAGGACATTTCCGGCTTCGGCGCCAGTACTGTCAGCCTGGTGCTGCTGGTTTACGGCATCTCGGTGGCCGTCGGCAACATCTGGGGCGGCAAATTGGCGGACAAGCACGGTCCGATCAGTGCCCTGACAATCATCTTCGCCCTGCTCGCCGCCGTGCTGTTCGTGCTGACGTTCACTGCCGGAAATCCATGGTTGGCCTTGTCCACCGTGCTGGTTTGGGGCGCCGTTGCTTTCGGCAACGTACCGGGCCTGCAGGTGTATGTGGTGCGTCAGGCCGAACATCACACCCCGAATGCGGTGGACGTGGCTTCGGGCCTGAACATTGCGGCGTTCAACCTCGGCATTGCCGGTGGGGCGTGGGGCGGTGGTTTGATCGTGGCGCACATGGGGCTGATTCATACCGCGTGGATCGGCGGCCTGGTGGTATTGGTCGCACTGGCACTGACCACCTGGAGTGGGCGTCTTGACCGGTTGGGTCCGGTGTATGTCGAACCGGCTGAGGGTTCGACCCGGATCGTTATAAGTCATTAATAAATCAAAAGATCGCAGCCTTCGGCAGCTCTTACAGGTGTTCACATAGCCCTGTAGGAGCTGCCGAAGGCTGCGATCTTTTCGTTTTACCGTCTGTAGCCCCATCGAAACTTTCTCGCCCGCCCGGCAGTCATCAAAAGACAGAGGCTGTCCGAGGGCTACATAGACGGGAGGCGACATGGCGGCGATTCATATTGGTATTTCAGGCTGGCGCTACACGCCTTGGCGGGGGGAGTTCTACCCGAAGGGGCTGACCCAGAAGCGCGAATTGCAATTCGCTTCACGGGCAGTGAACAGCATCGAAATCAATGGATCGTTTTACGCCCTGCAACGGCCCGAACGTTACGCCCAGTGGTACGCCGAAACCCCGGCGGGCTTCGTGTTCAGCGTCAAGGCGCCGCGTTTTATCACCCACATCAAGCGCCTGCGGGACATTCATAAGCCGCTGGCGAATTTCTTTGCCTCCGGGGTACTGGAACTCAAGGAAAAACTCGGCCCGATCCTCTGGCAATTCCCACCCAACTTTAAATTCGACCCGGAATTGTTCGAAAGCTTTCTCGAACAATTACCCCACGACACGGAACAGGCCGCCGCCCTCGCCCGCCAGCATGAGCCACGCCTGAACGGTCACGCCAGCATGAAGGCTTACGGTAAAAAACCGCTGCGCCATGCCGTGGAAATTCGCCACGAAAGCTTTGTCGATCCCGCTTTCGTCCGTCTGCTCAAACGCTACAACACCGCGCTAGTCATTGCTGACACCGCCGGCAAATGGCCGTATCGCGAAGACCTCACCAGTGATTTCGTCTATTTGCGCCTGCACGGCGCCGAAGAACTCTACGCCAGCGGTTATACCCCCCAAGCGCTGAAACGCTGGGGCGACAGGATCGATGCCTGGTATCACGGACAGCAACCAGCAGATTCGCAATTGATCGCGCCTCGGCAAAAACCCAAGACACGCAGATCCCGTGAAGTGTTCTGCTATTTCGATAACGACATCAAAGTCCGCGCGCCCTTCGATGCCCGCCGTCTGCTTGAACGTTTGCATCTCGACAAAGACCTTGCCACCGCACCCGGTGAGCCGGTTGCCGAAGGAGTGCTGCCATGAGCATTCCCGAACCGGTCGGCACGACGGATGAGCAGCAACCCATTATCAGCGCCGTGAGCCGTTTTACCGTGCTGACGGTCAACACCCACAAGGGTTTCACCGCGCTCAACCGGCGCTTCATCCTGCCCGAGTTACGCGAGGCGGTGCGCAGTGTGTCCGCCGACGTGGTGTTTTTGCAGGAGGTGCATGGCACTCACGAACATCATCCACAGCGCTACCTCAATTGGCCGGCGATGCCACAGTACGAATTTCTTGCCGATACCCTGTGGCCGCAATTTGCCTATGGGCGCAACGCGGTCTATCCGGCAGGCGATCACGGCAATGCGCTGTTGTCGAAGTTCCAGATCATTCGCCACGACAACCTCGACGTTTCCATCAGTGGCCATGAAAACCGTGGAATCCTGCATTGCGTGCTGCGGATGCCCGGCGATGGTCGGGAAGTGCATGCCATTTGCGTCCATCTGGGGCTTCGCGAAAGTCATCGCAAGGCACAACTCAATCTGCTGATCCAACGTATGGAAGAGTTGCCGGAAGATGCCCCGGTGGTGGTCGCCGGCGACTTCAACGATTGGCGCCTGCGCGCTGATGCGCTGCTCAAGCCCTGCGGCTTGCGTGAAGTCTTTGCCGAGTTGCATGGCAAACCGGCGCGTAGTTTCCCGGCGCGCTTGCCTGCGTTGCGCCTGGACCGCATCTACGTGCGCAACCTCAAGGCCAGCCATCCGCAAGTACTGGCGGCCCGGCCCTGGTCACACCTTTCCGACCATGCACCGCTATCGGTGGAGATCGAGCTATGACCGGCCCATTGATGGAAAAAACCACGATCGAACACGTTTCCACACCGCCGCCCGCACATGAGCCGGCGGTTGTTAACGTCGTATACGGTTGGCACGGTAACAACCGGGTCCAATTGCTGGAGAACGGTGAGGAATACTTTCCACGGGTGTTTGAAGCGCTGCGCCAGGCCCAGAGTGAAATCCTGCTGGAGACCTTCATTGTGTTCGAGGACAAGGTCGGCAATGAGCTGCAGAAGATCCTGATTGAAGCGGCTCAACGCGGTGTGCGCATCACCGTCAGCCTCGACGGTTTTGGTTGTGGCGAACTGAGCACGGAGTACCTCGCAGCCCTGAGCAATGCAGGTGTACGCCTGCAAATATTCGACCCCGCGCCGCGTCACTTTGGCATTCGTACCAACTGGTTCCGCCGCCTGCACCGCAAGATTGTGGTGGTCGACGGCACGATTGCGTTCCTCGGCGGAATCAACTTTTCCGCCGACCATTTGGCCGACTTCGGCCCCGAGGCCAAACAGGATTATTCGGTTGAAGTGCAAGGCCCGGCGGTGGCCGACATTCATCATTTCGCCTTGCTGCAAAGCGGTCGCCCGGCCCGGGCCAAGTACTGGTGGCAACGCCGCAGACAGAGGCGCGCAGAACTGGCGGTCAGCGATCATGATGGTCAGGTGCGGCTGGTGTATCGCGACAATGGCGAACACCCGGGCGATATCGAAGAGGTGTACTTGCAGGTCGTGCGCAGTGCCCGGCATCGCGTGGTGATCGCCAACGCCTACTTCTTTCCCGGCTATCGGCTGCTGCGAGAGATCCGCAATGCGGCGCGCCGAGGGGTCGAGGTGCGCCTGATTCTTCAGGGCCAGCCGGATTTGCGGGTGGCCAGACTCGCCGCGCGCATGACCTACGATTATCTGCTGCGAGCCGGAGTAGCGATTTACGAATACTGCGACCGTCCCCTGCATGGCAAAGTCGCCCTGGTCGACGAGGACTGGAGCACCGTCGGCTCAAGCAACCTCGACCCGCTGAGCCTGGCCCTGAACCTGGAGGCCAATGTGTTGATCCGCGACCGAGCCTTCAACCGCGACCTGTTCGAGCGTCTCGACGAATTGAGCAGCAACCACTGCAAGGTCATGTCGGCGGACAAGGCGCCTCGCGGACGGGTCTGGCACATGACCATCGGTTTTCTGGTGTTTCACTTCCTGCAGCATTTCCCGGCATGGGCCGGTTGGCTGCCGGCGCATAAACCGCGCCTCAAACCCTTCATTCATCCGACCGGGAGCGATAAGGCATGAGCCATTCTGATGCGCAGCCTGCCCCTCACTCCGACACGCCGCGAAAATCCCACTGGCACCGCTGGAAAAAGCCGCTGACGATGCTGTTTTTTCTGGCGTTGATCGTACTGTTCACGATGCTCGCCCAACGCATCGAATGGGGCGAAGTGTTCGATACCCTCGCCGATTTCAAAGTGCGCACACTGATCATCGCGTCCGGACTGACGTTGCTGAGTTTTCTGGTGTACGCCTGTTACGACCTGATCGGTCGCACCTACATCCGGCAGGATCTGACCTGGCGACAGATCCTGCCGGTGGGGATCATCAGCTATGCCTTCAACCTCAACCTGAGCGCCTGGGTCGGCGGCATCGCCATGCGTTATCGGCTGTATTCGCGGCTCGGCGTGAGCAAAAGCAACATCGCGAAAATCCTCGGGCTGAGCCTGGCGACCAACTGGTTCGGCTACATGGTGATTGCCGGCACGGTGTTCAGCAGCGGACTGGTGCGAATGCCGCCAGGCTGGAAGCTGAGCAGCGGTGCCCTGCAAGGCGTGGGCGTGTTATTGCTGCTGCTGAGCGCGGGTTATCTGGCGGCCTGTCGGTTTTCCAGGCGACGGGAATGGTCGATTCGCGGCGTGGAAATCAACCTGCCGTCGCTGCACATGGCCGTCCTGCAACTGGCCCTCGGCGCACTGAACTGGTCGCTGATGGCGGCGGTGATCTTCACCCTGCTACCGAGCAAACTGGATTATCCGCTGGTGCTTGGCGTGTTGCTGATCAGCGCCATTGCCGGGGTCATCACCCACATTCCGGCCGGGCTTGGCGTGCTGGAGGCGGTGTTCGTGGCGTTGCTGCAACACGAGGCCTCACGGGGAAGTCTGGTGGCGGGATTACTCGCGTATCGGGCGATCTATTTCCTGCTGCCGCTGCTGATTACCGTGGTGATGTACCTGGTGGTGGAAGCCAAGGCCAGGTCGTTGCGGATTTCGAAAAAACCTCAGAATTAAGAAGCAGAATCAAAAGATCGCAGCCTTCGGCAGCTCCTACGGGTATTCACATGTCCATGTAGGAGCTGCCGAAGGCTGCGATCTCTTTACGATGACTGAATGAGGCTCAACCGCTCGCCCACCACCATTTCCGTGATCCAGCCCACCAGGATCGAGGTGTACGCCTGTTGCGAGACAGGCTCGCTCAAGGCGTGATCGGCACCGTCGATAATCCGGTGAGTCAACGAGTGGGTCTGCTGACACGCCGCGCGGTAACTCATGATGGTCGCGTGGGGCACATAGGCGTCGGTCTCGGACTCCACCAGCAACACATCCCCGGTAAATTGCGAGCAGGCATGCAGCGCGCGATTGCTGTCGGCGCTGACCCGCGTGCTGCGGTAATCGCGCAGATCGAGCTTGTCCAGCTCACGCTTGGGCGTGTGCCAAAAGTCGTCGCGATACAACGCCGGCACCCGCAGCGCCAGCCAGCGCACCGGGCGCAACGACGTAAGGATCGCCGCCAGATAACCACCATAACTGGTGCCGACCACGGCGATCGCAGACGTGTCGAGCGCCGGGTGGGCGAGCAAGCGGTCATAGGCTGCCAGCAGGTCACGCAGATTGTCTTCGCGGGTCACCCGGGATAACGGAATACCGGTCCCGCCGGTGTGCCCGCGCAAGTCGAATGTCAGGCACACACAACCCAACCCGGCGATGCCTTTGGCGCGTTCCAGGTCGCGCTCCTGACTACCGCCCCAGCCATGAACGAAAAGCACACCCGGGACTTTCGATTTGGGGCTGAGGAAGGTTCCGCTCATCTGTTCATCATCGATGTCGATCGCAATGGTTTCGCTTCTAGCCGTCATAGGATTTGACCGTTACGTACTTGAGAAGAAAGTCACTGTGTTCCGCTGGCCCGCGATAGACCTCAATGGCGTTGGCCGGCAGCGGTTGATCGGTATAGGTTTCGACCGACGACACGCGAATCGCGCGCAAGCCGGGGTTGTTGACGAAGCTCTGCAGTGCCGCGACCTCAGCACTGCTGGCACCGCCCAGGCGCCAGGATTGTTCGAGCACGCCGCTGCGTTGTTTGCCATCGCAATCCAGCCCCTGGGCGATGTCGTAGTTGCGCCGTGAGGCATAGAAACCGGGGTAGGCTTCATCGGCCGCGCTGTCGAATACCTGCGCTTGCTGGATCGCCAGCCTCGTGTCGTCCGGGAGCTCCAGCGCCAGCAGGTCCTCGTAATAACCCTGCACCACCAACAGATTGGACCCTCCATAAACCTGCTCGCCCTGACCGTCTTCGGTCAAGTATTGATCACCGCAATAACTCAGCACTTTGTCGCCGATAAAACTCTGACCGACGCTATGGGTGACCACCTCGGTCAAGTCTTGTTCCAGCACCACGCCGTCGGTGAACAATGTTTTGGCATCGGGGCGCGCGAGGATGGCGTCGAACTGGTCGAGGCTTTTGATCACTTCCTGACCACGTCCGGCGCAGGCATGAATTGGCTTCATGCGGATCGGACCGCTGTAGAGCAGGTGCTCCGCTGCCGGGCGAGCATCGTCCAGGGAGAACACGCTGAGGCCATCGAGCACAACGCTGCGTACCCGTTCGGAAAACAACGACGACCAGCCTTCGGGCGCGAATGCATAGCGGTTCAACAACCCATGGCTGATGGCTTTGGTGCAGATGAAAGCGTGGTCGACGTAACCGCCCCACAAATCCTCCGGCCCTTTGACCCCCAGCTGCCGGGCGGCAGCGACACCCACCAGCGTCTGGGTCGGCAACAGATAGATATCCCGGCCGCTATGCAGCTGTGGGTCGTAACTGCCGCCGTATTCGAGCCCGACGACCTGCGCCAGCCAACGGGCCAACGCGCGATTGGTTTCGACTTCGTGCAGCGAGGCGTCGGGGCGCACCGAATGGGCGAGCACCAGTTTGTTGCGACGTGTTGGGGTCATGCGTTCCCCTTCAATCTGCGTTTGATAAATGTAGCTGAAGGAGGTGCAGAGATCAGGCCAATGGCGGCTGGAAAGAAACGGTTTTTAAATCAGCCAATTGCGAAATAGGTGGTAGCACAAGGCCTGTTTTATTCTGCACGACACCTTTCAATGCTGCCGGCATTTTGCACGACTCAAACCTGCCGCCTAACCCATGTGGGAGCGAGCCTGCTCGCGATAGCGGCCTGACATTCCATAGTTGTGTTGAATGACACACCGCTATCGCGAGCAGGCTCGCTCCCACATTTTCAGATCTGCAGTGATGCTCGCTACCGAGCCACTGCTGCGGTCGCAGACACACCAAACCGCGCCCGGTAATCACTCGGCGCAAGCCCGGTAATCTTCTTGAACGTTGCCCGAAACGCACTCGGGTCCTGATAACCCACGGTCCAGGCAATGTGATCAATGGTGCCATTGGTGTATTCGAGCATTTCCCGCGCCTTGCCAACCCGCAGGTGCTGGCAGTACTCAGTGGGTTTCAACCCGGTCGCCGCACGGAATCGCCGCAGGAAGGTGCGCTCTTCCAGCCCCGCCCGCTCGGCCATTGCCGCCAATGAGACATCGTTCGCCCCGGTGCTTTGCAGCCAATGCTGGACCTTGAGAATCGACGCATCGCCATGGTTGAGAATCGGTGAAAAATTACTGCCGCACTCGCTCGCGCTGTCGCTGTGTTCCACCACCAGAAAACGCGCCGTGCCGGTGGCGATGCTCGGCCCGAGCAAGCGGTTCACCAATCGTAATCCCAGCTCTGACCAGGCCATCAAGCCGGCGGTGGTGATCAGGTCACCATCATCGACAATCGGCGTGTCAGCCTTGAGCTTGATCGCCGGGTAACGCTCGGCGAAAGCCTTGGCCGAGGTCCAGTGGGTAGTCGCGCTGCGGCCATCGAGCAAGCCGCTTTCAGCCAACAGAATAGAACCCACACAGACCCCGCCGAGGGTCGCACCGTTGCCATGTTGCTGACGAAGCCAGCGAATCAGGCCTTGGGGCGCCTGCCCGTCGGAAAAACCTCCGACCGAGGGCGGGATCAATACGGCAACCAATGCGCCGGCCGGGCCGGGATCAGTGTCATAGACCCGCTCGGGCACTTGATCACCCTCGACCTGCCAATGACTGACCCGCAGCAACGGTAGCTGCGCCGACTGATGCTCGGTGGCGATCCGGTTGGCCACGCCGAACAGGTCCGTCAGCCCATGCACCGCCGCCATCTGCGCACCTGGATAGATCAGCACGCCCAGTTCGGCGACTGTCTTTTCAACACCCATTGTCAGTTTTCCCCCTTCTATTGTCGGTGCGGCCAATCCTCGGACGGCCAGCAAAACCTAATACTTGATTCACACCCAACAAGCACTTCGAGGAAACACCCATGGCCAAGCAAGCACTCATCGTAGTCGATATCCAGAACGACTACTTCCCCCGGGGCAAGTGGCCGCTGGTGGGCGCCGATGCCGCAGCAGACAACGCCGCACGGATGATTCAGGCGTTTCGCGAGGCCGGTGATCCGGTGGTGCATATCCGCCACGAATTCACCTCCGACGCCGCGCCGTTCTTCACTCCGGGCTCCGACGGCGCGAAGTTGCACCCTAAAGTCCTCAACCGCGCCGACGAGCCGGTGGTACTCAAGCACTTCGTCAACTCGTTTCGCGAGACCGAACTGGAGGCCATCCTCGACCAGCAAGGCATCGAACACCTGGTAATCGTCGGCAGCATGAGCCACATGTGCATCGACGGCATAACCCGCGCAGCGGCCGACCTGGGCTATACCGTCACAGTGATCCACGACGCCTGCGCCACCCTTGACCTGGAATTCAACGGCGTCACCGTCCCGGCCGCACACGTTCACGCCGCCTTCATGTCGGCCCTGGGTTTTGCCTATGCCAGCGTGGTGTCCACCGATGATTTTCTGGCTGGTTGAGTGAGGACCCTGTGGGAGCGAGCCTGCTCGCGATAGCGTCGGATCAGCCAGCATCGATGCTGAATGTACCGCCGTCATCGCGAGCAGGCTCGCTCCCACAAGAATTTCGATGCCTGTGCGATGCTCGAAAATCTCACGCGTGAGCTATTGAGGTCCGCAAAAATTGCCTGTAGTGTTTCTCACGCGTGAGATTTTTCACCACGGGGTCAGCATCATGAAAAGCAGCTCTCCATCAGATCCGCCTACCGGATCTGTTACCGATTCAGCGAGTCAAAAGGGAGAGCGCTCGAAACCGTCCGCGAAAAAACCATCTAGTTTCTATATGAAGCAGATGCGTGCGGGTCTGGGTGCCGCCGGGTATGTGAAACACGAGACTTGGGTGCTTCCCGAAAACCGAAGCCTGCTCAAGCAGATGGAGAAACAGCTACGCCAACCGATCCTGGCTGGCTCATTCATGTCGGAGAATTACATGAGCGCAGGTAATAACTGGAACATCGATCGCCTCTACAGCGCCCTTCAGGCCCTCGACGAAGTGGTTTCGAACGACATCACCCTCTCCCTCGTTCAAGGCTCCGAGTCCAGCATCAAGCTGGAAATGAACGAGTTCGGTGGCTTGCCGATTTACATCGCGGTGGTTGGCGATCAGATCATCGTGGATACCGTTCTGGTCGATGTCGAGTCCATCAACGACGTACCGGCATTCAACGATGCCGTTCTGCGCAGCCGGGAAATGTTCCCGCTGTCCTCGATCGGTATCGAGTCCATGCCCAACGGGCAGATCGTTTACAACATGTTCGGCGCACTCAGCTCCGACTCCAGCCTGACCAACGTCGTGACCGAGGTCAAAACCCTCGTCGACAACGTCCAGCGCGCCAGCGAAGCCTTTGAACGTTTCTTCATCTAATTTTTCGGGAACAGGAAATATCCAATGACTCAGTCCATCTGGAGCAAATTGTTCACCGCGTTGCGTGGCGGTGCCAACGAAGTCGGCGAATCGATCGTCGACCAACAGGCCCTGCGCATCCTCGACCAGGAAATTCGCGATGCTGACAGCGCGCTGGCCAACGCCAAGCGTGAGCTGGTCACCATCATGGCCAAGCACAAACTGTCGGCTGATCGCGTCAGCGAGCACAACGCCAAGATCAAGGATCTGGAATCCAAGGCCCTGGCCGCGATCCAGGCCAACCGCGAAGACCTGGCACTGGAAGTGGCCGAAGCCATTTCGACCCTGACCAATGAACTGGATGTCGAGCAAAAGCAGGCCACCGAATTCGGCGGTTACGCGGACAACATGCGCAAAGACATCACCAAGGCCGAAAGCCGCATCAAAAGCCTGCGTCAGCAAGTGGACATGGCCAAGGCGCGTGAAAGCGTACAGAAAGCCCAGGTCAGTGCTTCGATCGCCAGTGGCGGCGCCAACGGCAAGCTGGAAACCGCCGTCGGTACGCTGAACCGTCTGCAAGCCAAGCAGCAGCAACGCGCCGCGGAACTGGAAGCCCAGGACCAACTGGCCGATGCGTCGACCGGCACCGACCTTGAGCGCAAGCTGCGCGATGCCGGCATCACGCCGAACGAAGGCAGCGCCAATGCGATTCTGGAACGCCTGAAGAAAAAATCGGCTGAGTAACCGACTCAAGTGCCGAATGCATAACCTGTGGGAGCGAGCCTGCTCGCTCCCACAATGGATTGCGTTTCAATTTTCGTCGAGTCGAGTCGAGTCGAGTTGAGGTCACGGATGGATGCCCTGAAGGGTTTCAAGACAATCGCAGGCGTGGCCTTCTTCATGGTCGCGCTGCAACTGCTCAATGTGGCGACCGGCTACAGCCTTATTGCCTTCGGCCTGGTCCCGAGAACATGGCAGGGACTGGTCGGCATCATCACCTCGCCTTTCTTGCACGGGTCCTTTGCGCACCTGAGCACCAACCTGATTGCCTTTTTGATCCTCGGTACTTTGGTCATTGTCGAAGGGCTCAGCCGCTTCATGGCCGTCAGCGCCATCATTATTCTGCTGGGCGGTTCGCTGGTCTGGCTGTTCGGTTTTGCAGGCGTTCACATCGGTGCCAGCGGATGGGTATTCGGGCTGTGGGCGTACCTCCTGTCGCGCGCCTGGTTCCAGAGGAGCTGGAGCAACCTGATAACAGCCAGTGTCGTGGTCCTGCTCTATGGTGGCCTGATTTTTGGCTTCCTTCCCCGCCAGGGCATGTCTTTCGAAGGGCATATCTTTGGTGCGATCGCCGGATTTATTGCAGCCAAGGTACTGTTATCTACGCCGCGCAGCAGGTTTAATGCCACCCGGTAACCGCACTTGAGCACTCAGACGCCAGAGCGATTACGTCGCCAGGAATGAGCCCCCACGGAGTCAGGGATGTAATGTCGATTTTCCTTTTATTGCGCACGTACGCCTCGTCCTTCTTCCATCGGTTCGGCTGGGCAGGCCTGACCATTGCGCTGGGTATACACATGAGCACGGCCTATATCGGCCTGGTGCTTCTGGGCGAACAACACCTCACCGCCCCCGCCACGTTTACCTATTTCTATCTCACCACCACGCTCACCGTCGGCTATGGCGATCTTGCGCCACAGACAGCCGCGGGACGAATTTTCGTGGCTACCTGGGTCATGCTCGGGGGCATTGCGCTACTGACGGCAGCCATCGGCAAAACCACCAGCAGTGTCATCGATGTATGGAGAAAAGGCATGAAAGGCAAAGGCGATTTCACCGGCAAGGTCGGCCATACCGTACTCATCGGCTGGGAAGGCGCGTCCAGCGAGCGGGTCATTGAATTATTGCTGCAGGACGAAACCTCCAATGACAACCTGATCGTCATTTGCGATTGCGACCTCGAAGAAAATCCCATGCCGGGCAAAACGGACTTTATCAAAGGCGAAAGCCTGTCCTCTGCCGCGCTGTTGCTGCGGGCCGGTGTTCCCGGTGCCGAACGCGTGCTGGTGCGAACCCATTCAGACGACCTGACCCTGGCCACCGTGCTGGCAGTCAATCAACTGGGCCCTGTCGGCCATGTGGTCGCCCACTTCAATGAAAGCGAAATCGCCGCCCTTGCCAGCGCCTACGCGCCCAGCCTGGAATGCACCTCGAGCATGGCCATCGAGATGTTGGTACGCGCCTCCCAGGATCCGGGCTCATCTGCGGTCATCAATGAATTGCTATGCGTGGGTCAAGGCGCCACGCAGTACCTGATGAAACTGCCCGAGACCTTTGAAGCCACGTTCGGCGATCTGTATGCACAGCTGAAAGAACAGCACAACGCGACCCTTATCGGCTACCGCGCCAAAGGCGCCCGACAGCCTTCGATCAACCCGCCCGGCGCCACTCGCGTTGAGGGCGGCGAACTCTTCTACATCGCCTCCACTCGCCTCAAGGAAATCACCAATGGGATGGTTTAAACAGTTGATGGGGCTTGAGGCCCCGAAAGCGAATACGGAATCGAAATGGACAGCCAACGAAACCCTGCCCGCCATCGGTCCGCTGGGCCTGGCATTGGGCAAAGAGGTGATGTTCGACACCACCCTGAAGTTGTTGCTCGACGGTAACACCACCGTGGTCATCCCTGGCTCCCAACAGATCTGGAGCGCTGGCACGGTTGATCTCGGGCAGTCGACCTGGCTGTCGCGCTATTACATGAACGACGAAGACTACTGGCTGCAAGTGCACACCACCGGCGACATCGCCGGCCAGGTCGAGTCGGTGATCCTGTTCAATTACCTCAACTACATCACCATCAACAGTGAAGCGGAGCTGAGTCGGCTGGCCGGCCCTCAGAGCCTGATCGGGCTGCCGACCTACAACCACAACGGTGTCGAATACACCCGAGAATGGGGCACCGAAAGCGGCCAGACAGAACTGGTGGCGCTGAGCGAACACCTGAAAAACCCGGATGAGTCCTACAGCATCGAGCACCGTTCGATGCTGTATGCCCGCGAAACCGGCCTGACCGATCGCCGGGAATTTCTGCTGTTTTCCGTCGAAGAAGACGCCGAAGGCACCATCAGCTTGAGCACTTCGCTGGGCATTTCGTTGTACACCACTGACCTGAACACTTTTTAAAAAGGAAGAAGTCCATGCTTGAAGCGCTCTCCATCTCCCTGAACAAAGCCGCCGTGCTCGGGTTTGTGTTGTACATCCTCGGCGCCACCGTGCTGTTCGCGCTGTTCCAGTTCATCTACACCCGAATCACCCCGCACAGAGAATTCGAACTGATCCGCTCGGGCAACGTTGCGGCCGCGATCGCGCTGGGTGGCGCCATCATCGGTTTCGCCATTCCGGCCAGCAATGTGATCGCCTATTCGATCAGCATTCTGGACTTCGTCGTCTGGGCAGTGATCGCCGCTTTCGTACAACTGCTGGCGTTTCTGGTGACCAGCCTGGTGCTTAAAGGCGCCTCTGAACGGATTAAAAAAGGCGAAATCGCTGCGGGTATCTATGTCGCGGCAGTGGCCATCAGCGTCGGCATGTTGAACGCCGCCTGCATGACCCCTTCCCAGAACTGATTGCGCCACGGAGATCCCGATGAAACGAAGCAAGTACGTTCAGCTCTCGCTGGCCGCGTCGGTCGCCATGGCGATATCAGGTTGCGGGCAAGCGGAAAAAACCTACCCGGTGCAGAAGAAGTACAACTTCCAGTCCGTTCAGCAGTGCGCCGATGAAAAGCTCCCGGTAGACGTCTGCTCTGACGCCTACATGAGCGCCATGGCCGAGCACCGCCGCATCGCGCCGGTCTACGACAACCAGGCCGATTGCGATGCCGACTTTGTCGCCGACTGGTGCCAACAGGATTCCGCCGGCAAGTTCGTCCCCAAGCTGGGTGGTTTCGAACTGACTGCCGCTGGCGAGGTAACACAATCCCAAGTGGACGCAGCCAAGGCTCAATTACCCGCCTCGGAAGCGAACAGTGGAGGCTCCGGGTTCTCCGGCACCAGCCTGCTGACCGGCCTGCTGATCGGCAACATGCTGAGCAGCAACCGCAACAGCTACTTCTCCGAGCCGGTCTACCGCTACCGCGATGATCGCGGCAACTATGGCTCCTCGACGCTCAACCAGCGGATTTCCAAAGGCTCAACCTTTACCAAGTCCAATCAGGCGAGGTACGGCAGCAGCAGCTACGCCGATTCAATCCGTTCCACCAGCAAGTCGATGTCTGTGGACTCGTCCACCTCCCGTGGCGGCTTCGGCAGCAAAGCCAGCGCCCGCAGCGGTTGGGGCGGCTCGAGCAGCGCTGGCCGATCGAGCAGTTAAGGAACGAGCACCATGAAGAAGATCCTCTGCGCCGAGCGTCACGACTGGAAACAGACCGCCGAAAGTCTCGGTTTTCTGTTCCATACCATCGACGACGAACCCTATTGGGACGAGAGCGCGTATTACCAGTTCACGCTCAAACAGATCGAGAACGATCTCGAAGACCCGACCACCGAGATTCATGAGATGTGCATGGACCTGGTGGCCCGCGTGGTTCAGAGCGAGGAGCTGCTGGAGCGCCTGAGCATTCCCGCGCCATTCTTCGACATGGTTCGCACTTCATGGCTCGAAGGTCACCCGCACCTGTATGGGCGTATGGATTTCTCCTACAACGGCAGCGGGCCCGCCAAGTTGCTGGAACTCAACTACGACACGCCGACCAGCCTGTATGAGGCCGCAGCGTTTCAATGGGGCTGGCTGGAGCAATGCATCGAACGCGGCTTGCTGCCCAAGCATGCCGACCAGTTCAACAGCATCGACACCAAGCTGCATCAGGCCTTTGCCCAACTGCAGCTCAAACAGCCCTTCTATTTCGCCTCGATGAAAGACTCGGTCGAAGACAAAGGCACCACCGACTACTTGCGCCTGATCGCGGAAAAGGTCGGCATCGAATCACGGCACATCGATATCGAAGACATCGGCCTCACCCACGAAGGACGTTTCGTCGATTTGGAGGATCGCTGGATTCCGCACCTGTTCAAGCTGCATGCCTGGGAGTTCATCTTCCACGAGCCCTTTGGTGCAGCGATTGCCCAGAGCGACACCCAGTTTTTCGAGCCGGCCTGGAAATCCATCATTTCCAACAAGGGCATCCTGCCGCTGCTGTGGGAGTTCAACAAAGGTCACCCGAACCTGCTCGCGGCGCACCTGGATGCCGACCCGAGCAAAGCGGTGCCCAAAGGCTGGGTGCGCAAACCGTTCTTCTCCCGGGAAGGCGCCAACATCGAGTTGCAAACCGCTGAGGGTCTGATCGTAAAAGAGGACGGACCCTACACCGACGCGCCATTTATCCTTCAGGAGTTCGCCCCACTGCCGAAGTTTGGCGACAGCTTTACGCTGGTTGGCTCTTGGGTTATCGGCGATCAGGCGGCCGGTATCGGCGTGCGAGAAGACAACAGTTTGATCACCAAGGATTCGAGCCGGTTCTTGCCGCACCTGATACTCGACTGACCCATCCATCGCCGAGGGTGGACATAAGCAAGATGCCCACAAGACTTACGGCTGAAATACCGGATAATGGCGGCCATTCGTTTAGCCGTTATTCTGGTAATCCCCCATGGAAATCAAGGTCAACTTTCTCGACAACCTTCGACTTGAAGCCAAGTTCGATGACTTCACGGTGGTGGCCGATCAACCTATCCGCTACAAGGGCGATGGTTCGGCACCGGGTCCGTTCGATTACTTCCTGGCATCGTCGGCGTTGTGTGCAGCTTATTTCGTGAAGCTGTACTGCGACACGCGCAGTATTCCCACGGATAACATCCGCCTGTCGCAGAACAACATTGTTGATCCGGAAAACCGCTACAACCAGATTTTCAAGATCCAGGTCGAGTTGCCAGCGGACATCTCCGACAAGGATCGCCAGGGCATCCTGCGCTCCATTGACCGTTGCACCGTGAAAAAAGTGGTACAAGCCGGGCCTGAGTTTGTGATCGAAGAAGTCGATAACCTCGATGCCGATGCCCAGGCGTTGCTGATGCCTGCGTCCAGCTCAGAAGCGAGCACTTATATCGCGGGCAAGGATCTGCCGCTGGAGCAAACCATCGCCAATATGTCGGCCCTTCTGGCGGACCTGGGCATGAAGATTGAAATCGCCTCGTGGCGCAATATCGTGCCCAATGTGTGGTCGCTGCACATCCGCGATGCGCACTCGCCGCTGTGCTTTACCAACGGCAAGGGTGCGACCAAGGAAGGCGCGTTGGCGTCGGCGTTGGGTGAGTTTATCGAGCGACTCAACTGCAACTTCTTCTACAACGACCAGTTCTGGGGCGAAGACATCGCCAACGCAGCGTTTGTGCACTACCCGGACGAACGCTGGTTCAAACCTGGCCGTAAAGATGAGCTGCCAACTGAAATTCTCGACGAGTACTGCCTGAAGATTTACAACCGCGACGGCGAGCTGCGTGGTTCCCATCTGATCGATACCAACTCGGGCAATGAAGAGCGCGGCATCTGTTCGCTGCCGTACGTGCGCCAGTCGGACGGCGAGGTGGTGTATTTCCCGTCCAACCTGATTGAAAACCTGTTCCTGAGCAACGGCATGAGTGCCGGTAACACGCTGGCCGAAGCCCAGGTGCAGTGCCTGTCGGAGATCTTCGAACGCGCGGTAAAACGCGAAATCATCGAAGGCGAATTTGCACTGCCGGATGTGCCGGCCGATGTGCTGGCGAAGTACCCCGGGATACTGGCCGGGATTCAGGCGCTGGAAGAGCAAGGGTTCCCTGTGTTGGTGAAGGATGCGTCCCTGGGCGGTGAATTCCCGGTGATGTGCGTCACGTTGATGAACCCGCGTACCGGCGGTGTGTTCGCCTCGTTCGGCGCGCATCCGAGCCTGGAAGTGGCGTTGGAACGCAGCCTGACCGAATTGCTGCAGGGACGCAGCTTCGAAGGCCTCAACGACTTGCCCCAGCCGACGTTTGAAGGGCATGCGGTGACCGAGCCGAACAACTTCGTCGAGCACTTTATCGACTCCAGCGGCGTGGTGTCGTGGCGCTTCTTCAGTGCCAAATCGGATTACGAATTCGTGGAGTGGGACTTCTCCGGTCAGGGTGAAAACTCGAACGCCGAGGAAGCCGCGACCTTATTCGGCATTCTCGAAGGCATGGGCAAGGAAGTGTACATGGCGGTCTACGAGCATATCGGCGCGAAGGCATGCCGCATCCTGGTGCCGAACTATTCGGAAATCTATCCCGCGGACGATCTGATCTGGGATAACACCAACAAAGCGCTGTTCTTCCGCACTGACATCCTGAACCTGCATCGCCTGGACGAAGACGAACTGCAAGCGCTGGTTGAGCGTCTGGTGGAAAGTGAACTGGACGACTACACCGACATCACCACCTTGATCGGCATCGAATTTGACGACAATACAGCGTGGGGTCAGCTGACGATCCTGGAGTTGAAGCTGCTGATTTATCTCGCCTTGCAGCAATTTGAAGAGGCGAAAGAGGCGGTAGAAATGTTCCTGCAGTACAACGACAACACGGTTGAGCGTGGCCTGTTCTACCAGGCCGTCAATGTGGTGCTGGAGATGAAGCTGGACGAAGACCTGGAACTGGAAGACTACGAGGCCAATTTCCGCCGGATGTTTGGCAATGAGCGGACAGATGCAGCAATCGGATCGGTAGACGGCAGCGTGCGTTTCCATGGCTTGACGCCGACCAGCTTGAAACTGGAGGGGCTCGACAGGCACCTGCGGTTGATCGATAGCTACAAGAAACTGCACTCGGCACGGGCCAATGTGACCACTTTGTTCAGATAACAGCGCCCACAAAAAAGCGAAGCCAGATCACTGGCTTCGCTTTTTTTATTACTTACTGGATAGCAGCTTTTTTAGAACGGGATATCGTCATCAAAGCTGTCGAAATCCGGAGCCGGCTGCGGTGCGGCCTGCGGTGGAGCCGGACGCGACTGTTGCGGTGCCGACTGCTGCGGACGCGGAGCCTGTTGGCGTGGAGCCGGGGCGGACTGCTGGTAGTTATTGCCCCCACCTTGTTGATCGCCCTGCTGTGGACGGCCGCCCAGCAGTTGCATGGTGCCTTGCATGTCGACCACGATTTCAGTGGTGTAACGCTTGATACCGTCTTTTTCCCACTCGCGGGTCTGCAGCTTGCCTTCGATGTACACCTGCGAACCTTTGCGCAGGTATTCGCCGGCAATTTCGGCAACCTTGCCGAACATCGAAACACGGTGCCATTCGGTCTTCTCGACCTTCTGACCGGTTTGCTTGTCGGTCCACTGTTCGCTGGTCGCCAGACTCAGGTTGGTCACGGCGTTACCGTTAGGCAAGTAGCGAACTTCGGGATCCTGGCCGCAAGTACCGACCAATATGACTTTGTTAACCCCACGGGCCATAACGTTCTCCTAGGCTACGCACGCTGCCCCGGCCGGGTTGTTCACCAGGCGCTCAAGGGTGGTGCGATCCAATAGTTCTGTGTCCAATTTGATGTAAATCGCCGCTTCATCTTCGACGATCACTGCATCTGTCACCCCTACGACGGCCTTCAGGCGCTCGACCAGACCCGCTTCGCGGATCGCCTCGGGCGACAACGGCAAGCGCAGGCTCGTGACGTAAGGTGGTTCGCGCATGGTAACAGCAAAGGCCAGCCAGAGGGCAGCCAGGCCGGCGCATCCGAGGAATACAACCGACAAACCGCCGTGCTGGAACATCCAGCCGCCGAGGATCCCGCCCAGTGCCGAACCGAGGAACTGACTGGTGGAATATACCCCCATCGCTGTGCCCTTGCCGCCTGCCGGTGAAACCTTGCTGATCAACGATGGCAAGGAGGCTTCCAGCAGATTGAACGCGATGAAGAACACCACCGTACCAATCACCAGAGCCCGCAAGCTGTCGCCGAACTGCCAGAAGAATAGCTCAGTGAACATCAGCGTCACGACGGCACCGAGCAAAACTCGTTTCATTTTGCGTCGCTTCTCGCCGTAGATAATGAACGGGATCATGGCGAAGAAGGAAATCAACAACGCAGTCAGGTACACCCACCAATGCTGCTCTTTGGGCAGTCCGGCTTTTTCGACCAGGGCCAGGGGCAATGCAACGAAGCTCGACATCAACATCGCGTGCAACACAAAAATACCCAGGTCCAGGCGCAGCAGGTCCGGATGCTTGAGTGTCGGTATCAGCGCCTGGCGCGCAACGCCGGACTCGCGGTGCTGCAACGGCCCGGTTGCACGCGGCACCATGAACATCACGATGACGATGCCGACCAGCGCCATGCCACCGGTGGCGAAGAACAACCCGGACAGACCGAAGACACGGGTCAGCAACGGGCCTACAACCATGGCGACAGCGAACGACAGACCAATCGTCATGCCAATCATGGCCATGGCTTTGGTCCGATGCTGTTCCCGGGTCAGGTCTGACAGCAATGCCATCACCGCCGCAGAAATCGCCCCGGCACCTTGCAAGATACGTCCGGCGATAACGCCCCAGATCGAATCGGCATTGGCCGCCAGCACACTCCCCAGGGCGAAGATGATCAGCCCCAGGTAAATCACCGGACGACGACCGATGCGGTCGGAAATGAAGCCAAAAGGAATCTGAAAGATCGCCTGGGTCAGGCCGTAAGCGCCAATCGCCAACCCGATGAGGGCCGGGGTCGCTCCTGCCAGGTCCATCCCATAGGTCGCCAGAACCGGCAACACCATGAACATGCCAAGCATACGGAAGGCGAACACCAGGGCCAGACCGCTTGCTGCGCGGGTCTCACTGCCACTCATGCGTTCGCTGTGGGGATCGTGCATGGAAAAACCTCATGTGAACCGGCGGCGATTCTACCAGTCCCATCGATTGACGGGGTATATCGCGACGCTATGACGCGTATAGATGACACAGTCTTCATGCAAGGCTGCGCGCCCCTCATTCGACAGTGTGCATCCATCCAGTATTTGGCCGTATACTCCTACGTTTTCGACGCCCGCCGAGCGAGGCCACTTTGGACAAGATCCTGATTCGTGGGGCCCGAACCCACAACCTGAAGAACATCGACCTGACCCTGCCACGGGACAAACTGATCGTCATCACCGGCCTGTCCGGATCCGGCAAGTCGTCCCTGGCCTTCGACACGCTGTACGCCGAAGGCCAGCGCCGTTATGTCGAATCGCTGTCGGCTTACGCCCGGCAATTCCTGTCGATGATGGAAAAACCTGACGTCGACACCATTGAAGGTCTGTCGCCAGCGATCTCCATCGAACAGAAGTCGACCTCGCACAACCCGCGCTCGACGGTTGGCACCATTACCGAAATCTACGACTACCTGCGCCTGCTCTATGCCCGCGTTGGTATTCCGCGCTGCCCGGATCACGACATTCCGCTGGAAGCCCAGACCGTCAGCCAGATGGTCGACCTGGTGCTGGCACAACCGGAGGGCAGCAAACTGATGCTGCTGGCCCCGGTGATCCGCGAGCGCAAGGGCGAGCACCTCTCGGTCTTCGAAGAACTGCGCGCCCAGGGTTTTGTACGGGCCCGGGTCAACGGCAGGCTTTGCGAGCTGGACGAGTTGCCGAAACTGGATAAACAGAAGAAGCACTCGATCGATGTTGTGGTCGATCGCTTCAAGGTCCGGGCCGATTTGCAACAACGCCTGGCCGAATCGTTCGAGACCGCGCTGAAACTGGCGGACGGTATCGCTCTTGTGGCACCAATGGATGACGAACCCGGCGAAGAAATCATCTTCTCCGCGCGCTTTGCCTGCCCGATCTGCGGCCACGCCATCAGCGAGCTGGAACCCAAGCTGTTTTCCTTCAACAACCCGGCCGGCGCCTGCCCGACCTGCGATGGCCTGGGGGTTAAACAGTTCTTCGACACCAAACGACTGGTGAACGGTGAACTGACCCTGGCCGAAGGTGCGATTCGCGGCTGGGACAGGCGCAACGTCTATTACTTCCAGATGCTCGGGTCGCTGGCCGCCCACTACAAGTTCAGCCTTGAAGTGCCGTTCAACGACCTGCCGGCCGATCAGCAGAAATTCATCCTGCACGGCAGTGGCTCGCAGAACGTCGACTTCAAATACCTGAACGACCGTGGCGACATCGTCAAACGTTCGCACCCGTTCGAAGGCATCGTGCCGAACCTGGAACGCCGCTACCGCGAAACCGAATCGGCTTCGGTCCGTGAAGAACTGGCCAAATTCCTCAGCACCCAGCCCTGCCCGGATTGCCGCGGCACGCGTCTGCGTCGCGAGGCGCGGCACGTGTGGGTTGGCGAGAAGACCTTGCCGGCTGTCACCAATCTGCCGATCGGCGACGCCTGCGAATATTTCGGCTTACTGAAACTGACCGGTCGCCGTGGCGAGATCGCCGACAAGATTCTCAAGGAAATCCGCGAGCGTTTGCAGTTCCTGGTCAACGTTGGCCTGGACTATCTGTCATTGGATCGCAGTGCCGACACACTATCCGGCGGTGAGGCCCAGCGGATTCGCTTGGCTAGCCAGATCGGCGCAGGCCTGGTGGGGGTTCTGTATATCCTCGACGAACCGTCAATTGGACTGCACCAACGGGACAACGACCGGTTGCTAGGCACCCTCAAGCACCTGCGGGACATCGGTAACACGGTGATCGTGGTCGAGCACGACGAAGACGCGATTCGTCTGGCCGACTATGTGGTGGATATCGGCCCGGGCGCGGGTGTACACGGTGGGCATATCGTCGCCGAAGGTACGCCGGCCGAGGTCATGGCTCACCCTGATTCGCTGACCGGCAAGTACTTGTCGGGGCGAGTGAAGATCGCCGTGCCAGCCAAACGCACGCCGCGTAACAAGAAGTTGTCGTTGGCCCTCAAGGGCGCTCGCGGAAACAATTTGCGCAATGTCGATCTGGAGATTCCGATCGGCCTGTTGACCTGCGTGACGGGTGTTTCCGGTTCAGGCAAGTCAACGCTGATCAACAACACACTGTTTCCTTTGAGCGCTACCGCACTCAATGGGGCAACGACGCTGGAAGCGGCTGCTCACGACAGCATTAAAGGCCTGGAACATCTGGACAAGGTTGTGGACATTGACCAGAGCCCGATCGGTCGCACGCCACGCTCCAACCCCGCAACCTATACCGGGCTGTTCACGCCGATTCGCGAGTTGTTCGCCGGCGTGCCGGAATCCCGCTCCCGCGGTTACGGACCGGGGCGTTTCTCCTTCAACGTGAAGGGTGGTCGTTGCGAAGCCTGTCAGGGCGATGGCCTGATCAAGGTGGAAATGCACTTTCTGCCGGACATCTATGTCCCGTGCGACGTCTGCAAGAGCAAGCGCTACAACCGCGAGACGCTGGAGATCAAGTACAAGGGCAAGAGCATCCACGAAACCCTCGAGATGACTATCGAGGAAGCCCGGGTATTCTTCGACGCCGTTCCAGCTTTGGCGCGCAAGCTTCAGACGCTGATGGACGTAGGCCTTTCCTACATCAAGCTGGGGCAATCGGCGACGACGCTGTCCGGCGGTGAAGCCCAGCGGGTGAAACTGTCTCGCGAGCTGTCCAAGCGTGATACCGGCAAGACGCTATACATCCTCGATGAGCCGACCACCGGCCTGCACTTTGCGGATATCCAGCAACTGCTCGACGTACTGCATCGTCTGCGCGACCACGGTAATACCGTGGTGGTGATCGAGCACAACCTGGACGTGATCAAGACCGCCGACTGGTTGGTGGACCTGGGGCCGGAAGGTGGTTCCAAGGGTGGGCAGATCATTGCCGTTGGTACGCCAGAGGAAGTGTCGGAGATGAAGCAGTCCCACACAGGCTTCTATCTCAAGCCACTGCTGGAGCGTGATCGGGCCTGAATCCGGCTCCAAAAAAAGCCCCGTCACTTGCTCAGTGACAGGGGCTTTTGTATCGGTGCAATCAGGCGTGGGATTGCAGGTAGTTCTCGAGACCGATCAACTTGATCAGACCCATCTGCTTTTCAAGCCAGTAGGTGTGGTCTTCTTCGGTGTCATGCAATTGAACCCGCAGCATCTCGCGGCTGACGTAGTCCTTGTGCTGCTCGCAGAGTTCAATGCCCTTGCAGAGCGCGGCGCGGACTTTGTATTCCAGGCGCAGGTCAGCGGCGAGCATGTCCGGCACAGTGGTGCCAACATCAAGGTCGTCCGGACGCATGCGAGGCGTGCCTTCGAGCATCAGAATACGACGCATCAGGGCATCAGCGTGCCCGGCTTCTTCTTCCATCTCGTGGTTGATACGTTCGTAGAGCTTGGTGAAACCCCAGTCCTCATACATCCGCGAATGGACGAAATATTGATCACGGGCTGCCAGTTCGCCTGTCAGCAACGTGTTGAGGTAATCGATTACGTCTGGGTGACCTTGCATCGCCCTACATCTCCCTGCTTTAAAGTCTGTAGTTTGAACCAACCTGACTGGAAGGTCACTCGCCCGACGCTATAAAAGCGAAGATATTCTTAGAAAAGCAGCTTAAATAACGCAAAAACCGCCCAAATGAGGGCGGTTCTGCTTATCGTTTAGACTTAGTTAAGCTGTACGTTGAGTGCCTTTGCGATTGCTTCTCCATACGCCGGGTCGGCCTTGAAGAAATGCTGCAATTGGCGATCAACCACATCGCTGGAAACTCCTGCCATTGCGCCGGCAATGTTGTTGATCAGCAGGTTTTTCTGCTCCTCGCTCATCAAACGGAACAACGCACCGGCGTGGCTGTAGTAGTCGGTGTCTTCGCGATGATCGTAACGATCAGCCGCGCCGCTCAAGGCCAAGGCAGGTTCCGCGTAGCGCGGTGCCTGTTTCGGTGATTCTACGTAACTGTTCGGTTCGTAGTTCGGCGCTGCGCCGCCATTGGCGCCAAACGCCATGGAGCCGTCGCGCTGGTAAGTGTTGACCGGGCTGCGAGGCGCGTTCACCGGCAGTTGCTGGTGATTGGTCCCCACACGATAGCGGTGAGCGTCAGCGTAAGCGAACACGCGACCTTGCAGCATGCGGTCAGGCGACAGACCGACACCCGGGACCATGTTGCTCGGACCGAACGCCGCCTGCTCGACTTCAGCGAAGTAGTTCAGCGGATTGCGATTGAGTTCAAGCTCACCCACCTCGATCAATGGGAACTCTTTCTGCGACCAGGTCTTGGTCACATCGAATGGGTTCTCGTAGTGAGCCGCAGCCTGAGCCTCGGTCATGATCTGGATATTGACACTCCATTTCGGGAAATCACCGCGCTCAATGGCGCCGAACAGATCACGTTGCGCGTAATCCGGATCAGTACCCGCCAGGCGTGCTGCTTCTGCCGGAGCGAGGTTCTTGATCCCTTGCCTGGTTTTGTAGTGCCACTTCACCCAGTGACGTTCGCCATTGGCGTTGATCAGGCTATAGGTGTGACTGCCGAAGCCATGCATGTGGCGATAGCCGTCAGGGATGCCGCGGTCCGAGAACAGGATAGTGACCTGGTGCAACGCCTCAGGCGAATGCGACCAGAAATCCCACATCGCCTGCGCGCTTTTCAGGTTGCTTTGCGGCAGGCGCTTTTGGGTGTGGATGAAGTCAGGGAATTTCAGCGGATCACGAATGAAGAACACCGGCGTGTTGTTACCGACGATGTCCCAGTTGCCTTCTTCTGTGTAGAACTTCAGGGCAAAACCGCGTGGATCACGCTCGGTGTCAGCCGAACCACGTTCGCCACCAACGGTGGAGAATCGCAGGAAGGTCGGGGTTTGTTTGCCGACGGACTCAAACAGCTTGGCACTGGTGTACTGAGTGATGTCGCGAGTCACGGTGAACGTACCGTAAGCACCCGAACCTTTGGCGTGTACACGACGCTCAGGAATGTTTTCACGGTTGAAATGCGCGAGCTTCTCGATCAGGTGGAAATCGTCGAGCAGCAAAGGGCCACGAGGGCCGGCGGAGCGGGAATTCTGGTTGTCGGCGACAGGAGCGCCACTGGCGGTCGTAAGCGTTTTGTTTTGGCTCATGCGATCTCATCCTCTGTCAGTTTTGGAACTGCCGGCTAATCGGCGTGGGAGGGAGTATTGACCATCAATCATGGCACCTACAAATTCATTAATTTGCAGACATCAATAGAAAAATACTACCAACAATCCCGCTCATATACTGAAGGCATGAACCGCAAGGAAGCTTGTACGAACAGCGCGTTTTCTGACACGCACAAAAAACCGGGCACTAGGCCCGGTTCTTTGTTTCAGACTGACGTCTTACTCAGCGGATACAGCTTCACCGCCGACAGGACGATCAACCAACTCGACGTACGCCATAGGCGCGTTGTCGCCAGTGCGGAAGCCGCACTTGAGGATGCGCAGGTAGCCACCCTCACGGGTAGCGTAACGCTTGCCCAGGTCGTTGAAGAGCTTACCAACGATAGCTTTCGAACGAGTACGGTCGAAAGCCAGACGGCGGTTAGCCAGGCTGTCTGTCTTGGCCAAAGTGATCAGCGGCTCAGCAACGCGACGCAGTTCTTTGGCTTTTGGCAGTGTAGTTTTGATCAGCTCGTGCTCGAACAGCGACACCGCCATGTTTTGAAACATGGCCTTGCGGTGCGAGCTGGTGCGGCTCAGGTGACGACCACTTTTACGATGACGCATGGTTCATTCCTTACCAAACACAACGTTCGGTGATTACGACGATCAGGCAGTCGCCTTGTCGTCCTTCTTAAGACTTGCAGGCGGCCAGTTGTCGAGGCGCATGCCGAGGGACAGACCGCGGGAGGCCAGAACGTCCTTGATTTCAGTCAAGGATTTCTTGCCAAGGTTCGGAGTCTTCAACAGCTCTACTTCGGTGCGCTGAATCAGGTCGCCGATGTAGTAGATGTTTTCCGCCTTAAGGCAGTTAGCCGAACGTACAGTCAGTTCCAGATCGTCAACCGGGCGAAGCAGGATCGGATCGATCTCGTCTTCCTGCTCGACAACCACTGGCTCACTATCACCTTTGAGATCGACGAACGCAGCCAACTGCTGTTGCAGGATGGTTGCAGCACGGCGGATAGCCTCTTCAGGATCCAGGGTACCGTTGGTTTCCAGATCAATAACCAGCTTGTCCAGGTTAGTACGCTGTTCGACACGGGCGTTTTCCACCACGTAAGCGATACGGCGAACCGGGCTGAACGAAGAGTCAAGCTGCAAGCGACCGATGCTGCGGCTTTCGTCTTCATCGCTCTGACGCGAGTCTGCCGGTTCATAACCACGACCACGAGCTACGGTGAGCTTCATGTTCAGGGCGCCGTTAGACGCCAGGTTAGCGATTACGTGATCGGGGTTAACGATCTCGACATCATGATCCAGCTGAATATCGGCAGCGGTAACCACCCCCGAACCCTTCTTCGACAAGGTCAGCGTAACTTCGTCTCGACCGTGCAGCTTGATAGCCAGACCTTTAAGGTTCAACAGGATTTCAATTACGTCTTCCTGTACACCTTCGATGGCGCTGTACTCATGGAGCACACCGTCAATCTCGGCCTCGACTACTGCACAGCCGGGCATTGAGGACAACAGGATGCGGCGCAGCGCGTTGCCCAGGGTGTGGCCAAAACCACGCTCGAGAGGCTCGAGAGTGATCTTGGCGCGGGTTGGACTGACAACCTGCACATCAATATGGCGGGGTGTCAGGAACTCATTTACCGAAATCTGCATGGATGCACCTATTTTCTAGCCCTTACTTGGAGTAGAGCTCGACAATCAGGCTTTCGTTGATGTCGGCGGACAGATCACTGCGAGCAGGAACGTTCTTGAAAACGCCCGACTTCTTCTCAGTGTCTACTTCTACCCATTCTACGCGGCCACGTTGGGCACACAGATCGAGAGCTTGGACAATGCGAAGTTGGTTCTTTGCTTTCTCGCGAACTGCGACCACGTCACCAGCACGAACCTGGTAAGACGGAACGTTTACGGTCTGACCGTTAACGCTGATCGACTTGTGCGATACCAGCTGACGGGATTCGGCACGAGTAGAGCCAAAACCCATACGGTATACAACGTTGTCCAGACGGCATTCGAGCAGCTGCAACAGGTTTTCGCCAGTTGCGCCTTTCTTGCCAGCAGCTTCTTTGTAGTAGCCGCTGAATTGACGCTCGAGAACGCCGTAGATACGACGGACCTTCTGCTTTTCACGCAGTTGGGTGCCGTAATCGGACTGGCGACCGCGGCGCTGGCCGTGGATACCAGGTGCTGCTTCGATGTTGCACTTCGATTCGATCGCGCGCACGCCGCTCTTCAGAAAGAGATCGGTGCCTTCGCGACGAGCGAGTTTGCATTTTGGACCAATGTAACGAGCCATTCTTTACAATCTCCTGGATTACACGCGGCGCTTCTTCGGCGGACGGCACCCGTTGTGCGGGATTGGCGTCACGTCGGTGATGCTGGCGATCTTGTAGCCACAGCCGTTCAAAGCGCGGACTGCGGATTCACGACCTGGGCCTGGACCTTTGACGTTAACGTCGAGGTTTTTCAGGCCGTATTCCAGCGCAGCTTGACCAGCACGTTCAGCAGCTACTTGAGCAGCGAACGGGGTGGACTTGCGGGAACCGCGGAAACCCGAACCACCGGAGGTAGCCCAGGAAAGAGCGTTGCCTTGACGGTCGGTGATGGTCACGATTGTGTTGTTAAAAGAAGCATGGATGTGGGCGATGCCATCAACCACTGTCTTTTTAACTTTTTTACGAGGACGAGCAGCAGGTTTAGCCATGATTAATTTCCTGTCGATTCGCTGGGGCGATTACTTGCGGATCGGCTTACGCGGACCTTTACGGGTACGCGCGTTAGTCTTGGTACGCTGACCGCGTACTGGAAGACCACGACGATGACGCAGACCGCGATAGCAACCGAGGTCCATCAAACGCTTGATTTTCATGTTGATTTCGCGACGCAGGTCACCTTCAGTGGTGAACTTCGCCACTTCGCCACGCAGCTGTTCAATCTGCTCGTCGCTCAGATCTTTGATCTTTGCGGCTGGGTTTACCCCAGTCACTGCACAAATTTTCTGTGCAGTAGTGCGACCAACACCATAGATGTAGGTCAGCGAGATAACAGTATGCTTGTTATCTGGAATGTTAACGCCTGCAATACGGGCCATTCAGTGGGACTCCAATTGACAGCTACCTACGCCCCGGAAGCCAAGAAATAGGGCGCGAGATAATATCGCTGTAATAACAAATAATCAACCCGGCAGCGCACTAGCTGCCGGGCTTGAAGCACAATCACACTCAGCCTTGGCGCTGTTTGTGACGCGGTTCCGCGCTGCAAATTACTCGAACAACACCTTCGCGGCGAATAATCTTGCAGTTACGGCACAGCTTTTTCACCGATGCACGAACTTTCATCACCAACTCCTCGAACCTTATGGGTACTCAGCGCAACATGCCGCTGCCGTAACCCTTCAGGTTGGCTTTCTTCATCAGGGATTCGTACTGGTGCGAAACGAGGTGCGATTGTACTTGGGACATGAAGTCCATCACAACCACGACGACGATCAGCAACGAGGTCCCGCCAAGGTAGAACGGAACGTTTGCCGCAACCACCAGGAACTGGGGCAACAGACACACGGCCGTCATATATAGAGCACCGAACAGGGTCAAACGAGTCAGAACGCCATCAATGTAGCGCGCAGACTGCTCACCTGGACGGATGCCCGGAATAAAGGCACCGGACTTCTTCAGGTTTTCCGCTACGTCTTTCGGATTGAACATCAACGCCGTATAGAAGAAGCAGAAGAAAATAATCCCTGCACTAAACAGCAGAATATTCAACGGCTGACCAGGAGCGATCGACTGCGAGATGTCCTGCAGCCAGCCCATACCTTCAGACTGACCAAACCAGGTACCCAACGAAGCCGGGAACAGCAAAATGCTGCTCGCGAAAATGGCCGGAATAACACCGGCCATGTTCACCTTCAACGGCAAGTGGCTAGTCTGCGCAGCAAAGACCTTGCGGCCTTGCTGGCGCTTGGCGTAATGAACAGCAATACGACGCTGACCACGCTCAATGAACACCACGAAACCGATAATCGCTACTGCCAGCAAACCGATGGCAACCAGGGCAAAAATGTTGATATCACCCTGACGCGCAGACTCGAAAGACTGCCCGATCGCTCTCGGAAGACCGGCGACGATACCTGCGAAAATCAACATCGAGATACCGTTGCCAACACCACGCTCAGTAATCTGCTCACCCAGCCACATCATGAACATCGCACCAGCCACAAACGTGGATACCGCGACGAAATGGAAGCCAAAGTCACCAGTGAACGAAACGCCCTGCCCCGCCAGGCCAATGGACATGCCAATTGCCTGAACGAGAGCGAGGACGACAGTGCCGTAGCGGGTGTACTGGGCGATCTTGCGACGCCCAGCTTCACCTTCCTTCTTCAACTGCTCCAGCTGCGGGCTGACGGCGGTCATCAGCTGCATGATGATCGATGCCGAAATGTACGGCATGATCCCCAGTGCAAAGATGCTCATCCGTTCCAGCGCGCCGCCGGAAAACATGTTGAACAAGCTAAGAATGGTCCCCTCATTCTGTCGAAACAGGTCCGCGAGTCGGTCCGGGTTGATACCTGGAACCGGGATGTGTGCGCCTATTCGGTAGACGATAATCGCCAAGAATAGAAAACGCAGACGAGCCCAGAGTTCAGACATACCGCCTTTGCCGAGCGCAGAGAGAGCACCTTGCTTAGCCATTTATTCCTCGAACTTGCCGCCAGCTGCTTCGATAGCCGCACGCGCACCTTTGGTGGCGCCGATTCCCTTTCCGATGGTGACAGCGCGAGTAACTTCGCCGGACAGCATGATTTTCACACGCTGAACGTTGACGTTGATCACGTTGGCATCTTTCAGGGACTGCACGGTGACGATGTCGCCTTCCACTTTAGCCAGCTCGGACAAACGCACTTCTGCGCGATCCATGGCCTTCAGGGAAACGAAACCGAACTTCGGCAGGCGACGATGCAGCGGCTGTTGACCGCCTTCAAAGCCTGGAGCAATGGTGCCACCGGAGCGGGAGGACTGACCTTTGTGGCCACGGCCACCGGTCTTACCCAAACCACTACCGATACCACGGCCCGGACGATGCTTTTCGCGACGGGAACCCGGCGCTGGACTCAGATCATTGAGTTTCATCGATTAACCCTCGACACGCAGCATGTAGTAAGCCTTGTTGATCATCCCGCGATTCTCGGGAGTATCAAGCACTTCTACAGTGTGACCGATGCGACGCAGACCCAGACCCTTAACGCACAGTTTGTGGTTAGGGATGCGGCCGGTCATGCTTTTGATCAGCGTAACTTTAACGGTAGCCATGATCAGAAGATCTCCTTGACGCTTTTGCCACGCTTGGCGGCAATGGATTCAGGAGACTGCATAGCTTTCAAACCTTTGAAAGTGGCGTGAACCACGTTTACCGGGTTAGTCGAGCCGTAGCACTTGGCCAGAACGTTCTGAACGCCAGCAACTTCGAGGACAGCACGCATAGCGCCGCCAGCGATGATACCGGTACCTTCAGAAGCAGGCTGCATGTACACCTTCGAAGCGCCATGGGCGGACTTCATTGCGTACTGCAGAGTGGTGCCGTTCAGATCAACTTGGATCATGTTGCGGCGAGCAGCTTCCATTGCCTTCTGGATCGCAGCAGGCACTTCACGCGACTTGCCACGGCCGAAGCCAACACGCCCTTTACCATCACCAACCACGGTCAACGCGGTGAAAGTGAAGATACGGCCGCCTTTAACGGTTTTGGCTACGCGGTTAACTTGAACCAGCTTCTCGATGTAGCCTTCGTCGCGCTTTTGGTCGTTATTTGACATAACTTAGAACTCCAGCCCAGCTTCACGAGCAGCATCAGCCAGCGCCTTGACGCGACCGTGATACTTGAAGCCAGAGCGGTCGAAAGCCACCTGCGAGACGCCAGCGGCTTTAGCACGCGTAGCGACCAGCTGGCCAACCTTAGTGGCCGCGTCGATGTTGCCAGTGGCGCCATCACGCAGTTCTTTATCCAAAGTCGAGGCACTTGCCAGGACTTTGTTGCCGTCGGCCGAAATGACCTGGGCGTAGATGTGCTGCGACGAGCGGAACACGCAGAGACGCACGACTTCGAGTTCGTGCATTTTCAGGCGTGCTTTGCGAGCGCGACGCAGTCGAGTAACTTTTTTGTCGGTCATTTGCTATGCCCTACTTCTTCTTGGCTTCTTTACGACGGACGACTTCGTCCGCGTAGCGCACACCTTTGCCTTTGTACGGCTCTGGTGGACGGAAGTCGCGGATCTCGGCGGCCACTTGACCTACCAGCTGCTTATCGATGCCCTTGATCAGGATATCGGTCTGGCTAGGAGTCTCAGCGGTGATGCCTTCCGGCAGTTCATAATCCACTGGGTGCGAGAAGCCAAGAGCCAGGTTCAGCACTGTGCCTTTTGCTTGCGCTTTATAACCAACACCGACCAGCTGGAGCTTGCGCTCGAAGCCTTGGCTTACGCCTTGGACCATGTTGTTAACCAACGCACGAGTGGTACCAGCCATTGCGCGAGTCTGTTGATCGCCATTGCGAGCAGCAAAACGCAGCTCACCAGCTTCTTCAACAATCTCAACGGACGAATGGATGTTCAGTTCGAGAGTACCCTTGGCACCCTTCACCGAAAGCTGTTGGCCTGCGAATTTGACTTCGACACCGGCTGGCAGCTTAACGGGGTTCTTAGCGACGCGTGACATGCTTATCCCCCCTTAGAACACAGTGCAAAGAACTTCGCCGCCGACACCGGCAGCGCGCGCAGCACGATCCGTCATCACACCTTTGTTGGTGGAGACGATAGACACACCGAGACCGCCACGAACTTTTGGCAGATCATCGACGGACTTGTACTGACGCAGGCCTGGACGGCTAACGCGCTTCACTTCTTCGATGACCGGACGGCCTTCGAAGTACTTCAGCTCGATGGACAGCAGTGGTTTGATTTCGCTGCTGATCTGATAACCCGCAATGTAACCTTCGTCCTTCAGGACTTTGGCAACAGCTACCTTCAAAGTAGAAGATGGCATGCTTACGACGGACTTTTCAGCCATCTGGGCATTACGGATTCGAGTTAGCATGTCCGCTAACGGGTCCTGCATACTCATGGGCTAGACGCTCCTAATACACAAAAAATTAGCCTTGCGGCTACTACGTGTCGCCGAGTACATCCGCGCGAAAAAAGCACGGGCTCAGGCGAGCCGGGTATTCTAGACACACCCCACAAATGAATCAAGCCCCAATAGGGGCTTGATTCAAGTTCAAGGTCACCGATGGTCAGGATCTTGCGATCCCGAACACCGAGACTTTGACAGTGCTTACCAGCTGGCTTTAACCAGACCAGGTACGTCACCACGCATAGCAGCTTCACGCAGTTTGTTACGGCCAAGGCCGAACTTGCGGTAAACGCCGTGTGGACGACCGGTCAGGCGGCAGCGGTTACGCATGCGCGAAGCGCTTGCGTCACGTGGCTGCTTCTGCAGAGCTACTGTAGCTTCCCAACGCGCTTCTGGACTTGCGTTCAGATCAACGATGATAGCTTTCAGTGCTGCACGCTTTTTGGCGTACTTGGCAACCGTGAGCTGACGCTTCAGCTCGCGGTTTTTCATGCTCATCTTGGCCATTTTCCTACTCCAATCAGTTGCGGAACGGGAATTTGAAAGCGCGCAGCAGAGCGCGACCTTCATCATCGTTCTTGGCAGTGGTGGTCAGGGTAATGTCCAGACCGCGGAGAGCATCGATCTTGTCGTAGTCGATTTCCGGGAAGATGATCTGCTCTTTAACGCCCATGCTGTAGTTACCACGACCATCGAAGGACTTGGCATTCAGGCCGCGGAAGTCGCGAACCCGAGGCAGGGAGATCGACAGCAGACGATCCAGGAATTCATACATACGCTCACGGCGCAGAGTCACTTTGACGCCGATCGGCCAACCTTCACGGACTTTAAAGCCAGCGATGGATTTCCGAGCGTAAGTCACAACGACTTTCTGACCGGTGATCTTTTCCAGGTCGGCAACAGCGTGCTCGATGACTTTTTTGTCACCGACTGCTTCGCCCAGACCCATGTTCAGGGTGATTTTGGTAACGCGTGGAACTTCCATCACGTTCGAAAGCTTAAGTTCTTCCTTAAGCTTCGGTGCGATTTCCTTCCAGTAAATCTCTTTTAGTCGTGCCATGGTCTTCTACCTAGCAGTGTTCAAGCATCAACCGCTTTTTGGGTCGACTTGAAGACACGAATTTTCTTGCCGTCTTCTACTTTAAAACCAACGCGATCAGCCTTGTTGGTTTCGCCGTTGAAAATGGCAACGTTGGAAGCGTGCAGTGGCGCTTCTTTCTCGACGATACCGCCTTGTACGCCCGACATCGGGTTTGGCTTGGTATGACGCTTAACCAGGTTCAGACCACCAACGACCAGACGGTCGTCAGCGAGAACCTTAAGCACCTTACCGCGCTTACCTTTGTCTTTGCCGGCGATCACGATGATCTCGTCGTCACGACGAATCTTTTGCATGTCGGATCTCCTTACAGCACTTCTGGGGCGAGCGAGACGATCTTCATGAACTTCTCAGTACGAAGTTCACGGGTCACTGGCCCAAAGATACGGGTGCCGATCGGCTCTTGCTTGTTGTTCAGAAGAACAGCAGCGTTGCCATCAAAGCGGATAATGGAGCCATCAGCACGACGTACGCCGTGACGAGTGCGGACTACTACAGCAGTCATCACTTGGCCTTTTTTCACTTTACCGCGAGGAATTGCTTCCTTCACGGTAACTTTGATGATGTCACCGATACCAGCGTAACGACGATGGGAGCCACCCAGCACCTTGATGCACATAACACGGCGAGCGCCGCTGTTATCGGCCACATCGAGCATGGATTGAGTCTGAATCATATAATTTCTCCGACCCCTAGTCCTTAGACTTCCACAGCGCGTTCGAGAACATCAACCAGCGCCCAAGACTTGGTCTTGGCCAAAGGACGAGTTTCACGAATAGTGACTTTGTCGCCGATGTGGCACTGATTGGTTTCGTCGTGCGCGTGCAGCTTAGTCGAACGCTTAACGTATTTACCGTAGATCGGGTGCTTAACGCGACGCTCGATCAGAACGGTGATGGTTTTGTCCATCTTGTCGCTGACAACACGGCCAGTCAGCGTACGGACAGTTTTTTCGGCTTCAGCCATGATTACTTACCTGCCTGCTGGTTGAGCACAGTCTTCACGCGAGCGATGTCACGCTTAACTTGCGAGAGCAGATGAGACTGCCCCAACTGGCCAGTTGCTTTCTGCATACGCAGATTGAACTGGTCGCGCAGCAAGCCGAGCAGTTGCTCGTTCAGCTGCTGTGCGGATTTTTCACGAAGTTCATTCGCTTTCATCACATCACCGTCCGTTTAACAAAGGCGGTGGCGAGCGGCAGCTTTGCAGCAGCCAGGGCAAAAGCCTCACGCGCCAGCTCTTCAGAAACACCCTCGATTTCATACAGGACTTTGCCTGGCTGAATCTGGGCAACCCAGTACTCCACACTACCCTTACCTTTACCCATCCGAACTTCGAGTGGCTTTTTGGAAATAGGCTTGTCCGGGAATACACGGATCCAGATCTTGCCGCCACGTTTAACGTGACGGGTCAGAGCACGACGCGCTGACTCGATCTGACGAGCGGTGAGACGACCACGAGCTACAGACTTCAGCGCGAACTCGCCGAAGCTGACTTTGCTACCGCGCTGAGCCAGACCACGGTTGTGGCCTGTCATCTGCTTGCGGAACTTCGTACGCTTTGGTTGCAACATTTGGCGTACCCCTTACTTAGCAGCTTTTTTACGAGGCGCTGGTGCTTGTGGTTTCAGTTCTTCTTGGCGACCACCAATTACTTCGCCTTTGAAGATCCAAACCTTTACACCGATCACACCGTAAGTGGTGTGAGCTTCGTAGTTGGCATAGTCGATGTCGGCACGCAGGGTGTGCAGTGGCACACGACCTTCGCGATACCATTCAGTACGTGCGATTTCAGCACCGCCGAGACGACCGCTCACTTGGATTTTGATGCCTTTGGCACCAATGCGCATGGCGTTCTGAACAGCGCGCTTCATAGCGCGACGGAACATTACGCGACGCTCCAGCTGCTGAGCTACGCTCTGCGCAACCAGCATACCGTCGAGCTCCGGCTTGCGGATCTCTTCGATATTGATGTGCACAGGCACACCCATTTGCTTGGTCAGGTCCTGACGCAGTTTCTCAACATCTTCACCTTTCTTCCCGATAACGATACCTGGACGAGCGGTGTGGATGGTGATACGTGCAGTCTGAGCCGGACGATGGATATCGATACGGCTTACGGACGCGCTTTTTAGTTTGTCTTGGAGATACTCACGCACCTTCAGATCAGCGAACAAATAGTCCGCATAAGTCCGACCGTCTGCGTACCAGACGGAGGTGTGCTCCTTGACGATTCCCAGGCGAATGCCAATGGGATGTACTTTCTGACCCATCTCTTCGACTCCGTTACTTGTCAGCAACCTTGACAGTGATATGGCAAGACCGCTTGACGATGCGATCAGCACGGCCTTTGGCACGTGGCATGATTCGCTTCAGCGAACGCCCTTCGTTGACGAAAACGGTGCTGACCTTCAGGTCATCAACGTCTGCGCCTTCGTTATGCTCGGCGTTGGCTACGGCCGACTCCAGCACTTTCTTCATGATCTCGGCGGCTTTCTTACTGCTGAAAGCCAACAGGTTGAGCGCTTCGCCCACCTTCTTCCCGCGGATCTGGTCGGCGACCAAGCGGGCTTTCTGGGCGGAGATTCGAGCGCCCGACAACTTAGCGGCTACTTCCATCGTTCCTTACCCCTTAACGCTTGGCTTTCTTGTCTGCCACGTGCCCACGATATGTGCGGGTACCGGCAAACTCGCCCAGTTTGTGGCCGACCATGTCTTCGTTCACGAGAACTGGAACATGTTGACGACCGTTATGCACTGCAATGGTCAGACCGACCATTTGTGGCAGGATCATCGAACGACGCGACCAGGTCTTAACTGGTTTGCGATCGTTCTTTTCCGCCGCCACTTCGATCTTCTTCAGTAGGTGAAGATCAATAAAAGGACCTTTTTTCAGAGAACGTGGCACTGTCGTATCCCTCTATTTACTTGCGACGACGGACGATCATTTTGTCGGTACGCTTATTACCACGAGTCTTCGCGCCCTTAGTCGGGAAGCCCCATGGCGATACCGGATGACGACCACCAGAGGTACGACCTTCACCACCACCATGTGGGTGGTCAACCGGGTTCATGGCAACACCACGAACGGTTGGGCGAACGCCACGCCAGCGTTTGGCACCAGCTTTACCCAGCGAACGCAGGCTGTGCTCGGAGTTCGAGACTTCACCCAGGGTCGCGCGGCATTCAGCCAGCACTTTACGCATCTCACCAGAACGCAGACGCAGGGTCACGTAGACACCTTCACGAGCGATCAGCTGAGCCGAAGCACCAGCGGAACGAGCGATTTGCGCGCCTTTACCTGGCTTCAATTCGATGCCGTGTACGGTGCTACCAACTGGAATGTTACGCAGTTGCAGAGCGTTGCCCGGCTTGATCGGTGCCAAAGCACCTGCGATCAGCTGGTCACCAGCACTCACGCCTTTAGGGGCGATGATGTAGCGACGCTCGCCATCTGCGTACAGCAGCAGAGCGATGTGAGCAGTACGGTTTGGATCGTATTCAATACGCTCGACAGTGGCAGAGATGCCATCTTTGTCGTTGCGACGGAAATCGACCAGACGATAATGCTGCTTATGGCCACCACCGATGTGACGAGTGGTAATACGACCATTGTTGTTACGACCACCAGTCTTCGATTTTTTCTCGAGCAGCGGTGCGTGAGGAGCGCCTTTATGCAGCTCCTGGTTGACCACCTTGACCACAAAACGGCGGCCAGGGGAAGTCGGTTTGCATTTAACGATTGCCATGATGCACCCCTTCCTTACTCAGCACTGCTGCTGAAATCGAGATCTTGGCCTGGCTGAAGGGAGATAACTGCCTTCTTCCAGTCATTACGCTTGCCCAGACCGCGAGCAGTGCGCTTGCTCTTACCCAGAACATTCAGGGTAGTAACACGCTCTACTTTCACGCTGAACAGGCTTTCGACGGCCTTCTTGATTTCCAGCTTGGTTGCGTCAGTTGCAACCTTGAAAACGAACTGGCCTTTCTTGTCAGCCAGAACCGTAGCCTTCTCGGAAACGTGCGGGCCAAGCAGAACTTTAAATACGCGTTCCTGGTTCATCCCAGCAGCTCCTCGAATTTCTTCACGGCCGACACGGTGATCAACACCTTGTCGTATGCGATCAGACTAACTGGATCGGAACCTTGCACGTCACGTACGTCAACGTGCGGCAGGTTGCGAGCAGCCAGGTACAGGTTCTGATCAACCACTTCAGACACGATCAAGACGTCAGTCAGGCCCATGCCGGTCAGTTTGCTCAGCAGATCTTTGGTCTTCGGTGCATCAACAGCGAAGTCCTGAACCACAACCAGACGATCAGTACGCACCAGCTCAGCAAGGATGGAACGCATTGCTGCGCGATACATCTTCTTGTTCAGCTTCTGGGTGTGATCCTGAGGACGAGCTGCGAAAGTGGTACCGCCGCCACGCCAGATTGGGCTACGGATAGTACCGGCACGAGCACGGCCAGTACCTTTCTGACGCCATGGGCGCTTACCACCACCACGAACGTCGGAACGGGTCTTTTGCTGCTTGCTACCTTGACGGCCGCCGGCCATGTAGGCCACGACTGCTTGGTGAACCAGCGTCTCGTTGAATTCGCCGCCAAATGTCAGTTCGGAAACTTCGATCGCTTGAGCGTCATTTACATTTAATTGCATGTCAGCTTCCCCTTAACCGCGAGCCTTGGCTGCTGGACGTACAACCAAGTTGCCGCCAGTAGCGCCAGGAACAGCGCCCTTGACCAACAACAGATTGCGTTCAGCGTCCACGCGCACTACTTCGAGGGACTGCACGGTCACGCGCTCAGCGCCCATATGACCGGACATTTTTTTGCCCTTGAATACACGACCAGGAGTCTGGCACTGGCCGATAGAGCCTGGAACGCGGTGGGACACGGAGTTACCGTGGGTATTATCTTGCCCGCGGAAGTTCCAACGCTTGATCGTACCCTGGAAGCCTTTACCTTTGGACTGACCGGTTACATCAACCAGTTGACCAGCAGCGAAGATTTCAGCGTTGATCAGATCGCCGGCCTGGTACTCGCCTTCTTCAAGGCGGAATTCCATTACGGTACGACCAGCGGCAACGTTCGCTTTAGCGAAGTGGCCAGCCTGAGCAGCTGTAACACGCGAAGCACGACGCTCGCCTACAGTGACTTGCACTGCACGATAGCCATCGGTCTCTTCAGTTTTGAACTGGGTGACGCGATTCGGCTCGATCTCAATGACCGTGACCGGAATGGAGACACCTTCTTCGGTGAAAATACGGGTCATACCGCATTTACGACCGACTACACCAATAGTCATGTTGTAAACCTCATGAGTGTACGGGGCTTTCACCCGCTATGGCCGCCCATTTCAGAGCGTTACACGACTAAGACCGAGTCTTAGCCGAGGCTGATCTGCACTTCCACACCGGCCGCAAGATCAAGCTTCATAAGTGCATCAACGGTTTTGTCCGTTGGCTGGACAATGTCCAGAACGCGCTTATGAGTACGGATCTCGTACTGGTCACGCGCGTCTTTGTTGACGTGCGGGGAGACCAGAACGGTGAACCGCTCTTTACGGGTAGGCAGTGGAATTGGACCACGCACTTGAGCACCAGTACGTTTCGCGGTTTCCACGATTTCCTGGGTGGATTGGTCGATCAGGCGATGGTCAAAAGCCTTCAACCTGATACGGATTTGCTGATTTTGCATTGGATTTCAGACTCCGGCTGCTATTCCCACCGAGCGCAATACGCCCGTTAAAAGGAGGCGCAATTCTATAGACGCCCCATATAGGTGTCAACCCAATAAAAAAGCCCCCGCTAAGCGGAGGCTTTTTCAACCCATCAAAGCTAACTCAAAAAAGAGCTTACTCGATGATTTTGGCTACGACGCCAGCGCCGACGGTACGACCGCCTTCACGGATAGCGAAACGCAGACCGTCTTCCATTGCGATGGTCTTGATCAGGGTGACAACCATTTTGATGTTGTCGCCCGGCATTACCATTTCAACGCCTTCCGGCAGTTCGCAGTTACCAGTCACGTCAGTAGTACGGAAGTAGAACTGTGGACGGTAGCCTTTGAAGAACGGAGTGTGACGACCGCCTTCTTCTTTGCTCAGAACGTAGACTTCAGCTTCGAACTTGGTGTGCGGCTTAACCGAACCTGGCTTAACCAGAACCTGGCCACGCTCAACGTCGTCACGCTTGGTACCACGCAGCAGAACGCCGCAGTTCTCGCCAGCACGACCTTCGTCGAGCAGCTTACGGAACATTTCAACACCGGTGCAGGTGGTGACGGTAGTGTCACGCAGACCAACGATTTCCAGTGGATCCTGAACCTTGACGATACCGCGCTCGATACGGCCAGTTACAACAGTACCGCGACCGGAGATCGAGAATACGTCTTCGATTGGCATCAGGAACGGCTTGTCGATAACACGGACTGGATCCGGGATGTAGCTGTCCAGAGTCTCAACCAGTTTACGAACGGCAGTGGTGCCCATTTCGTTGTCGTCTTGGCCGTTCAGAGCCATCAGAGCCGAACCGATAATGATCGGAGTGTCATCACCTGGGAAGTCGTAAGTGCTCAGCAGATCGCGCACTTCCATCTCAACCAGTTCCAGCAGCTCAGCGTCGTCAACCATGTCAGCCTTGTTCAGGAAGACAACGATGTACGGAACGCCAACCTGACGGGACAGCAGGATGTGCTCACGGGTTTGTGGCATCGGACCATCAGCGGCCGAGCAAACCAGGATAGCGCCGTCCATCTGAGCAGCACCGGTGATCATGTTCTTCACATAGTCAGCGTGACCTGGGCAGTCAACGTGAGCGTAGTGACGGATCAGCGAGTTGTATTCAACGTGCGCGGTGTTGATGGTGATACCACGAGCCTTTTCTTCCGGAGCGCTGTCGATTTTGTCGAAAGCAACAACGGCCGAACCGAAAACTTCGGAGCAGACGCGAGTCAGAGCAGCGGTCAGCGTGGTTTTACCGTGGTCGACGTGACCGATGGTGCCAACGTTGACGTGCGGGAGGGTACGGTCAAATTTTTCTTTAGCCACGACAATTAACTCCTAGCCTAAAGGGGCTGAATCAGCCTTGTTTTTTGGTAACAGTTTCGACGATATGCGACGGAGCTGTATTGTATTTTTTGAATTCCATAGAGTAGCTTGCGCGACCTTGGGACATGGAACGGACGTCGGTCGCATAACCGAACATCTCACCCAGCGGCACTTCGGCGCGAATCACTTTGCCGGAGACCGTGTCTTCCATACCCAGGATCATGCCGCGACGACGGTTAAGGTCGCCCATCACGTCACCCATATAGTCTTCAGGCGTAACAACCTCTACCGCCATGATCGGCTCAAGCAACTCACCACCACCCTTCTGGGCCAGTTGCTTGGTTGCCATGGAAGCAGCCACTTTAAACGCCATCTCGTTGGAGTCGACGTCGTGGTAGGAACCATCAAACACGGTAGCCTTCAGGCCGATCAGCGGATAGCCGGCAACAACGCCGTTCTTCATCTGCTCTTCGATACCCTTCTGGATAGCCGGGATGTATTCCTTAGGAACCACACCACCCACTACTTCGTTCAGGAATTGCAGACCTTCCTGACCTTCGTCAGCAGGAGCAAAACGAATCCAGCAGTGACCGAACTGGCCACGACCGCCGGACTGGCGAACGAACTTGCCTTCAATCTCGCAGCTCTTCGTGATGCGCTCACGGTACGAAACTTGAGGCTTGCCGATGTTGGCTTCGACGTTGAACTCACGGCGCATCCGGTCAACCAGGATGTCCAGGTGCAACTCGCCCATGCCGGAGATGATCGTTTGACCAGTCTCTTCATCAGTCTTAACGCGGAAAGATGGATCTTCCTGAGCGAGCTTGCCCAGAGCGATACCCATTTTTTCCTGGTCGTCCTTGGTCTTAGGCTCTACGGCAACCGAAATAACCGGCTCCGGGAAGTCCATGCGAACCAGGATGATTGGCTTGTCAGCGTTGCACAAAGTTTCACCAGTGGTGACGTCCTTCATGCCGATCAAGGCCGCGATGTCACCAGCGCGCACTTCCTTGATTTCTTCACGGGCGTTTGCGTGCATTTGCACCATACGACCCACGCGCTCTTTCTTGCCTTTAACCGAGTTGATCACGCCGTCGCCGGAGGCCAACACGCCCGAGTAAACTCGAACAAAGGTCAAGGTACCCACGAATGGGTCGGTAGCGATCTTGAACGCCAGAGCCGAGAACGGCTCGCTGTCGTCTGCGTGACGCTCCATTTCCTTGGTCTCGTCATCCGGGTCAGTACCCTTGATGGCAGGAATGTCGGTAGGAGCAGGCAGGTAGTCGATCACGGCGTCGAGAACCAGGGGAACACCCTTGTTCTTGAAGGAAGAACCGCAAACAGCCAGAACGATCTCACCAGCGATAGTACGCTGACGCAGAGCGGCCTTGATTTCCGCGTTGGTGAGCTCTTCACCTTCGAGGTACTTGTTCATCAGCTCTTCGCTGGCTTCGGCCGCAGCCTCAACCATGTTGCCGCGCCACTCGTCAGCCAGTTCCTGCAGCTCAGCAGGGATAGGTTTGCGAACTGGAACCATGCCTTTGTCAGCGTCATTCCAGTAAACAGCTTCCATAGACATCAGATCGATCTGACCCTGGAAGTTGTCTTCGGAACCGATGGCCAACTGGATTGGCACCGGAGTGTGACCCAGACGCTGCTTGATCTGACCGATCACGCGCAGGAAGTTCGCACCAGCACGGTCCATCTTGTTTACGTAAACAAGACGTGGAACGCCGTATTTGTTGGCTTGACGCCATACGGTTTCCGACTGAGGCTCAACACCCGAGGTGCCGCAGAACACAACGACCGCACCATCGAGAACACGCAGGGAACGCTCAACTTCAATAGTGAAGTCAACGTGGCCCGGGGTGTCGATGACGTTGAAGCGGTATTGGTCCTTGTGCTGCTTCTCGGAACCCTGCCAGAAGGCGGTGATTGCAGCAGAAGTAATGGTAATACCACGCTCCTGCTCCTGCACCATCCAGTCTGTGGTCGCGGCGCCGTCATGCACCTCGCCCATTTTGTGACTTTTGCCAGTGTAAAAAAGGACGCGCTCGGTGGTGGTGGTTTTACCAGCATCCACGTGAGCAACGATACCAATGTTACGGTAGCGGTTAATCGGTGTAGTACGAGCCATAAAGCCCTCGCAAAATTAGTGACGCTAAAATTAGAAGCGGTAGTGCGAGAAAGCCTTGTTGGCTTCAGCCATACGGTGCACGTCTTCACGCTTCTTAACTGCAGCACCTTTGCCTTCGGCAGCGTCCAACAGTTCGCCAGCCAAACGCAGAGCCATAGACTTCTCGCCGCGCTTACGGGCGAAGTCTACCAACCAGCGCATTGCCAGAGCGTTACGACGGGACGGACGAACTTCGACCGGAACCTGGTAAGTAGCACCGCCTACACGGCGCGACTTTACTTCGACCAGCGGAGCGATGGCGTCGAGAGCTTTCTCGAAGATTTCCAGGGGATCGCTGTTCTTGCGTTCTTTAACCTTTTCCAGCGCGCCATAAACGATACGTTCGGCAACGGCTTTCTTGCCGCTTTCCATAACGTGGTTCATGAACTTGGCCAGGATTTGGCTGCCGTACTTTGGATCGTCAAGCACTTCGCGCTTGGCTGCTACGCGTCTTCTTGGCATGGATAAGCCCTCAAACGGTCTTCAGGTTCGCTCGGAATCGGTGCCCTTTCGGGACGCCTCCGACCTTACTCTTATCGACTCAGAAAAATAGAAAATCAGTTTTTACAAAAAGCCACTACTACTTAGGCTTCTTGGTACCGTACTTCGAACGACCCTGGTTACGACCTTTAACGCCGGAAGTATCCAAAGAACCGCGTACGGTGTGGTAACGAACACCTGGCAAGTCTTTTACACGACCGCCGCGGATCAGTACCACGCTGTGCTCTTGCAGGTTGTGGCCTTCACCGCCGATGTACGAGGAAACCTCGAAACCGTTGGTCAGACGCACACGGCATACTTTACGCAGTGCCGAGTTAGGTTTTTTCGGCGTGGTGGTATACACACGGGTGCATACGCCACGACGTTGCGGGCAGTTCTGCAGCGCAGGCACGTCGGATTTCTCGACGATACGCTTACGCGGCTGACGTACCAGCTGGTTGATAGTTGCCATCTACTAGCTCCACTGTTGTCTTGCGACGCTATTGTCTTGCAAGAAAAGCAAAATGGCAGGAACGAATTCCCGCCAAATTTAGGGGTACAAGAGTCTAAAGAGGATCTTGCCCCCAGTCAAGGCAAGGCCCCGACCTCCCCGCTCATCCAACCTCGACAAATTGTCTCGATTCGATGAACGGAACGGCCAGGGCCTTACGCTCATTTATCGCAGAACTCAGTTACCGCTTGAGTTCAGCGCTTCGGTCAGTGCAGCTTCCACTTCACTGGCGCTTACGCGCAACGGTTTGTCAGCATCACGGCGGCGCTTGCGCTCGCTGTGGTAAGCCAGACCGGTACCCGCCGGGATCAAACGACCCACGACCACGTTTTCTTTCAGGCCGCGCAGGTAATCGCGCTTGCCGGTTACCGCCGCTTCGGTCAGTACGCGAGTGGTTTCCTGGAAGGAAGCCGCCGAGATGAACGATTCAGTGGACAACGACGCCTTGGTGATACCCAGCAATACGCGAGTGAACTTGGAAACGAACTTCTCGTCGCCAGCCAGACGCTCGTTCTCTACCAGAACGTGAGTCAATTCCATCTGGTCGCCCTTGATGAAACTGGAATCGCCGGATTCAGCGATTTCAACTTTACGCAGCATCTGACGCAGGATGGTCTCGATGTGCTTATCGTTGATCTTCACGCCTTGCAGACGATAAACGTCCTGGATCTCGTTCACGATGTACTTGGCCAGCGCACTAACACCCAGCAGACGCAGGATGTCGTGTGGATCGCTCGGGCCGTCGGAGATAACTTCGCCGCGGTTTACCTGTTCGCCTTCGAAGACGTTCAGGTGACGCCACTTAGGAATCAGCTCTTCGTACGGATCGCTACCGTCGTTCGGGGTGATAACCAGACGGCGCTTGCCTTTGGTTTCTTTACCGAACGCGATGGTGCCGCTGACTTCAGCCAGAATCGAGGCTTCTTTCGGACGACGGGCTTCGAACAAGTCGGCAACACGCGGCAGACCACCGGTGATGTCACGGGTCTTCGAAGTCTCTTGCGGAATACGAGCGATAACATCACCGATCGCGATTTTCGCGCCGTCCGCTACACCGACCAGGGCGTTAGCAGGCAAGAAGTACTGAGCAATTACGTCGGTACCCGGCAGCAAGAGATCCTTGCCGTTGTCATCAACCATCTTCACAGCAGGACGGATATCTTTACCGGCAGCTGGACGGTCTTTGGCGTCGAGTACTTCAATGTTGGTCATACCGGTCAATTCGTCAGTCTGACGCTTGATCGTGATGCCTTCTTCCATGCCCACGTAGGTCACGGTACCTTTCATTTCGGTAACGATTGGGTGAGTGTGCGGATCCCACTTGGCCACGATTGCGCCAGCGTCGACCTTGTCACCTTCTTTAACCGAAATCACAGCACCGTACGGCAGCTTGTAACGCTCGCGCTCACGACCGAAGTCATCAGCGATCGCCAGCTCACCGGAACGAGACACAGCAACCAGGCAACCATCCACTCGCTCAACGTGCTTCAGGTTATGCAGACGGACGGTACCGCCATTCTTCACCTGAACGCTGTCGGCTGCGGAGGTCCGGCTTGCCGCACCACCGATGTGGAACGTACGCATGGTCAGCTGGGTACCCGGCTCACCGATGGACTGGGCAGCGATAACGCCGACCGCTTCACCGATGTTCACCTGGTGACCACGAGCCAAGTCACGACCGTAGCACTTGGCGCAAATGCCGTAGCGGGTTTCGCAGCTGATCGGCGAACGCACGATCACTTCGTCGATGCTGTTCAGCTCGATGAACTCGACCCACTTCTCGTCTACCAGCGTGCCGGCAGGAACGATGATTTCTTCGGTACCTGGCTTGAAAACGTCACGGGCAATAACACGACCCAATACGCGCTCACCCAGCGGCTCAACAACGTCACCGCCTTCAATGTGCGGAGTCATTACCAGGCCATGTTCGGTGCCGCAATCGATCTCGGTCACAACCAGATCCTGCGCCACATCTACCAGACGACGAGTCAGGTAACCGGAGTTCGCAGTTTTCAACGCGGTATCCGCCAAACCTTTACGAGCACCGTGAGTGGAGATGAAGTACTGAAGTACGCTCAAACCTTCACGGAAGTTCGCAGTAATCGGCGTTTCGATGATGGAACCGTCCGGCTTGGCCATCAGGCCACGCATACCGGCGAGCTGACGGATCTGCGCAGCAGAACCCCGTGCGCCCGAGTCGGCCATCATGTACATCGAGTTGAAAGACTCTTGATCGACTTCGACGCCATGACGGTCGATGACTTTCTCTTTCGAGAGGTTGGCCATCATCGCCTTGGAAACTTCGTCGTTCGCCTTGGACCAAAGGTCGATCACTTTGTTGTACTTCTCGCCCTGGGTTACCAGGCCGGAGGCGTACTGACTTTCGATCTCTTTCACTTCGTCGGTGGCTGCACCGATGATGCGGGCTTTTTCATCCGGGATAACGAAGTCGTTAACACCGATGGAAACGCCGGAAATGGTCGAATAAGCAAAACCGGTGTACATCAACTGGTCAGCGAAGATCACGGTCTCTTTCAAACCAACCACGCGGTAGCACTGGTTGATCAGCTTGGAGATCGCCTTTTTCTTCATCGGCTGGTTGACGACGTCGTACGACAGGCCAGGTGGAACAACCTGGAACAACAGCGCACGGCCGACAGTGGTGTCGACGATACGGGTGTTCTTGACGCTGCCACCATCACGATCGTTGACGGTTTCGTTGATCCGCACTTTGACTTTAGCGTGCAGTGCGGCTTCGCCGGCACGGAACACACGGTCAACTTCTTGCAGATCCGCGAACACACGACCTTCGCCCTTGGCGTTGATCGCTTCACGAGTCATGTAGTACAGACCCAACACAACGTCCTGCGACGGAACGATGATTGGCTCACCGTTGGCTGGCGACAGAATGTTGTTGGTCGACATCATCAACGCACGCGCTTCCAACTGGGCTTCCAGCGTCAGCGGTACGTGCACGGCCATTTGGTCGCCGTCGAAGTCGGCGTTGTACGCAGCACAGACCAGAGGGTGCAGCTGGATAGCCTTACCTTCGATCAGTACCGGTTCAAACGCCTGGATACCCAGACGGTGAAGGGTCGGTGCACGGTTGAGGAGAACCGGGTGTTCGCGAATCACTTCAGCGAGAACGTCCCAAACCTCTGGCAGCTCACGCTCGACCATCTTCTTGGCAGCTTTGATGGTGGTAGCAAGACCACGCATTTCCAGCTTGCCGAAAATGAACGGCTTGAACAGCTCGAGAGCCATCTTCTTCGGCAGACCGCACTGGTGCAGACGAAGGGTCGGACCTACGGTAATTACCGAACGACCGGAGTAGTCAACACGCTTACCGAGCAAGTTCTGACGGAAACGACCCTGCTTACCCTTGATCATGTCAGCCAGGGATTTCAGAGGACGCTTGTTGGAACCAGTGATAGCGCGGCCACGACGACCGTTGTCGAGCAGTGCATCGACGGCTTCCTGCAACATACGCTTTTCGTTGCGCACGATGATGTCCGGAGCGGACAGATCGAGCAGACGCTTCAAGCGGTTGTTACGGTTGATCACTCGACGATACAGATCGTTGAGGTCGGAAGTCGCGAAGCGACCGCCATCCAGCGGGACCAGTGGACGCAGATCTGGCGGCAGAACCGGCAGAACGGTCAGCACCATCCACTCTGGCAGGTTGCCGGAACCCTGGAAGGCTTCCATCAACTTCAGACGCTTGGACAGCTTCTTGATCTTGGTTTCGGAGTTGGTTTGCGGAATTTCTTCACGCAGGCGACCAATCTCGTGCTCCAGGTCGATAGCGTGCAGCAGTTCACGGACAGCTTCGGCACCCATGCGGGCATCGAAATCGTCGCCGAACTCTTCCAGCGCTTCGAAGTACTGCTCGTCGTTAAGCAGCTGACCCTTTTCAAGGGTGGTCATGCCTGGATCGATAACGACATAGCTCTCGAAGTAGAGAACGCGTTCGATATCACGCAGGGTCATGTCCATCAGCAAGCCGATACGGGACGGCAGCGATTTCAGGAACCAGATGTGGGCAACTGGCGAGGCCAGTTCGATGTGCGCCATGCGCTCACGACGAACTTTTGCCAGCGCGACTTCAACGCCGCACTTCTCGCAGATCACACCACGGTGCTTCAAGCGCTTGTACTTACCGCACAGGCACTCGTAATCCTTTACCGGGCCAAAGATCTTGGCGCAGAACAGGCCGTCACGCTCAGGTTTGAACGTACGGTAGTTGATGGTTTCCGGCTTTTTAACTTCACCGAACGACCACGAACGGATCATCTCAGGCGATGCCAATCCAATACGGATGGCGTCGAACTCTTCGACTTGACCCTGGTTTTTCAGCAAATTCAGTAGGTCTTTCAAGGCCTTTCCTCCTGGCGGAGCAGAGAGCGGGCAATCCTGCCCCGCTCTCGATTCGCGTCACGTGTTATTCGGTTTCCAGATCGATATCGATGCCGAGGGAACGAATTTCTTTGATCAACACGTTGAAGGACTCGGGCATGCCCGGCTCCATACGGTGATCGCCGTCCACGATGTTTTTGTACATCTTGGTCCGACCGTTCACATCGTCCGACTTCACTGTGAGCATTTCTTGCAGAGTGTAAGCAGCACCGTATGCTTCCAGTGCCCAGACCTCCATCTCCCCGAAACGCTGACCACCGAACTGTGCCTTACCACCCAGCGGCTGCTGGGTAACCAGGCTGTACGAACCGGTAGAACGAGCGTGCATCTTGTCGTCTACCAAGTGGTTCAGCTTCAGCATGTACATGTAGCCAACAGTAACCGGGCGCTCGAACTTGTTGCCGGTACGGCCGTCGGTCAGCTGCATCTGGCCGCTTTCTGGCAGGTCTGCCAGTTTCAGCATGGCCTTGATTTCGCTTTCCTTGGCGCCGTCGAACACTGGAGTGGCCATTGGTACGCCGCCACGCAGGTTCTTCGCCAGATCCAGGATTTCCTGGTCGGAGAAGCTATCCAGATCTTCGTTACGACCGCCGATCTGGTTGTAGATCTCGTCCAGGAAGGTGCGAAGCTCAGCAACTTTACGCTGCTCTTCTACCATCCGGTTGATCTTCTCACCCAGACCTTTGGCCGCGAGGCCCAGGTGGGTTTCAAGGATCTGACCAACGTTCATACGCGAAGGTACGCCCAACGGGTTGAGGACGACGTCGACCGGGGTGCCATTGGCATCGTGCGGCATGTCTTCAACCGGCATGATCACGGAGACCACACCCTTGTTACCGTGACGACCGGCCATCTTGTCGCCCGGCTGGATGCGACGACGGATTGCCAGGTAAACCTTGACGATTTTCAGCACGCCTGGAGCCAGGTCATCGCCCTGCTGCAGTTTGCGCTTCTTGTCTTCGAACTTGTCGTCCAGCAGACGGCGGCGATCAACGATGTAGGCCTGAGCCTTCTCGAGCTGCTCGTTCAGAGCATCTTCAGCCATGCGCAGTTTGAACCACTGACCATGCTCAAGGCCGTCGAGAACTTCGTCGGTGATTTCCTGACCTTTCTTCAGACCGGCGCCGCCTTCGGCTTTGTGGCCGACCAGAGCGGAACGCAGACGTTCGAAAGTGGCGCCCTTCAACAATACGGAACTCTTCGTTCAGATCCTTACGGATCTCGTCGAGTTGAGTCTTCTCGATCGACAGCGCACGAGCATCACGCTCAACGCCGTCACGGGTGAAGACCTGTACGTCGATGACAGTACCTTTGGTGCCGGTAGGCACACGCAGGGAAGTGTCTTTAACGTCGCTGGCTTTTTCACCGAAGATGGCACGCAGCAGTTTTTCTTCCGGAGTCAGTTGGGTCTCGCCTTTCGGAGTGACCTTACCAACCAGGATGTCGCCTGCGCCAACTTCAGCACCTACGTAAACGATACCGGCTTCGTCCAGTTTGTTCAGTGCAGCTTCACCCACGTTCGGGATGTCTGCAGTGATTTCCTCTGGCCCAAGCTTGGTGTCACGCGCCACACAGGTCAGTTCCTGAATGTGGATCGTGGTGAAACGGTCTTCCTGAACAACACGCTCGGACAGGCAGATGGAGTCTTCGAAGTTGAAGCCGTTCCATGCCATGAACGCGATACGCATGTTCTGACCCAGAGCCAGTTCACCCATATCGGTGGACGGACCGTCGGCCATGATGTCGCTGCGCTGAACCCGATCACCCTTGCTCACCAGCGGACGCTGGTTGATGCAGGTGTTCTGGTTGGAGCGGGTGTACTTGGTCAGGTTGTAGATGTCGACACCAGCTTCGCCGGTTTCAACTTCATCATCAGCAACACGAACCACAATACGGCTGGCGTCGACGGAGTCGATCACGCCGCCACGACGAGCCACGACGCAAACGCCGGAGTCACGGGCTACGTTACGTTCCATGCCGGTACCGACCAGCGGCTTGTCAGCGCGCAGGGTTGGTACAGCTTGACGCTGCATGTTCGAACCCATCAACGCACGGTTGGCGTCGTCGTGCTCGAGGAACGGGATCAGCGACGCTGCAACCGAAACTACCTGCTTCGGCGATACGTCCATCAAGGTGACGTCTTCCGGCGCCTTGACGGTGAACTCGTTCAAGTGACGAACAGCCACCAGCTCGTCGATCAGGACTTTCTTGTCGTTCATCGTGGCTGAAGCCTGAGCGATCACGTGATCAGCCTCTTCGATGGCGGACAGGAACACGATCTCGTCGGTGACCAGAGCGTCTTTCACCACACGGTACGGGCTCTCAAGGAAGCCGTACTGGTTGGTGCGCGCATAGGCAGCCAAGGAGTTGATCAGACCGATGTTCGGACCTTCCGGCGTTTCAATCGGGCATACACGACCGTAGTGAGTCGGGTGTACGTCACGCACTTCAAAGCCAGCACGCTCACGAGTCAAACCGCCAGGGCCGAGTGCAGAAACACGACGCTTGTGGGTGATCTCGGACAGCGGGTTGTTCTGGTCCATGAACTGGGAAAGCTGGCTGGAACCGAAGAACTCTTTCACCGCCGCAGCCACTGGCTTGGCGTTGATCAGGTCTTGCGGCATCAGGCCTTCGCTTTCAGCCATCGACAGACGCTCTTTGACCGCACGCTCAACACGTACCAGGCCAACGCGGAACTGGTTCTCGGCCATTTCGCCTACGCAGCGAACACGACGGTTACCCAGGTGGTCGATGTCATCGACGATGCCTTTACCGTTACGGATGTCGACCAGAGTCTTCAGTACCGCGACGATGTCTTCCTTGCACAACACGCCCGAACCTTCGATCTCGGTACGACCGATACGACGGTTGAACTTCATCCGGCCGACCGCAGACAGGTCATAGCGCTCAGGGCTGAAGAACAGGTTGTTGAACAGGGTCTCGGCAGCGTCTTTGGTTGGCGGCTCGCCAGGACGCATCATGCGATAGATCTCGACCAGCGCTTCCAACTGGTTGCTGGTGGAGTCGATCTTCAGAGTGTCGGAGACGAACGGACCGCAGTCGATATCGTTGGTATACAGAGTTTCGATGCGAACAACCTGAGCCTTGGCGATTTTCGCCAGGATTTCGGTGTTCAGCTCGGTATTGCACTCTGCCAGGATTTCGCCGGTTGCCGGATGCACGATGACCTTGGCTGTAGTGCGACCCAGGACGTAGTCCAGAGGCACCTGCAGCTCTTTGATCCCTGCTTTTTCCAGCTGGTTGATGTGACGAGCAGTGATACGACGACCTTGCTCGACAATAACCTTGCCTTTGTCATCCAGGATATCCAGGACAGCAATTTCACCACGCAGGCGCTGAGGCACCAGTTCCAGGCTGAGGTTTTCACCTTGCACGTGGAAGACGTTGGTGGTGTAGAACGCGTCCAGCACTTCTTCAGTGGTATAGCCCAGCGCGCGCAGCAGTACCGATGCAGGCAGCTTGCGACGACGGTCGATACGCACGAACACGCAGTCTTTCGGGTCGAACTCGAAGTCCAGCCACGAACCGCGGTAAGGAATGATGCGCGCGGAGTACAGCAGTTTGCCGGAGCTGTGCGTCTTGCCACGGTCGTGGTCGAAGAACACGCCCGGGGAACGGTGCAGCTGGGAAACGATTACACGCTCGGTACCGTTGATTACGAAGGTACCGTTTTCAGTCATCAGGGGGATTTCACCCATGTAGACTTCTTGCTCTTTGATGTCCTTGATCGCTTTGTTCGACGATTCTTTGTCGAAAATGATCAGGCGCACTTTTACCCGCAAAGGTACGGCGTAAGTTACACCGCGCAATACGCATTCTTTGACATCAAATGCCGGTTCGCCCAGGCGATAACCGACGTACTCCAGCGCAGCATTGCCGGAGTAGCTGATGATCGGGAAAACGGATTTGAAGGCCGCATGCAGGCCCACGTCGCGGAACTGATCTTTAGTCGCTCCCGCTTGCAAGAATTCACGATACGAATCCAGCTGGATGGCCAGGAGGTACGGCACATCCATGACGTCCGGCAACTTGCTAAAGTCCTTGCGGATACGTTTTTTCTCAGTATATGAGTAAGCCATCAGCGTTCCCCAGCTTGGTCACCTGCTTGTTTGGCCCCTCCCGACGGGAGCAGCCAGAAAATCGTGCAAACCCCATGGTTTGCGCCACCGCATCGGGTGGTTACAGCTCGTTATCAGCACCGACCCAGTCGGCTGCCAATAACGGAAAAAGGCCGGTGGCAAGAGCCACCAGCCATCAGCCTTTCGCTTAACGCTCGGGCTGGAGGTGCAAAGTCGATGCTTACTTCAGCTCGACTTTAGCGCCTGCTTCTTCCAGAGTTGCTTTGGCTTTGTCAGCTGCGTCTTTCGAAACAGCTTCCAGAACCATGGCAGGAGCGCCGTCAACTACAGCCTTGGCTTCTTTCAGGCCCAGACCGGTCAGTTCACGTACTGCCTTGATCACGTTAACTTTCTTCTCGCCAGCTTCGGTCAGCATGACGTTGAATTCAGTTTGTTCTTCAACAACGGCAGCAACAGCAGCTGGACCAGCGGAAGCAGCGGCAGCGGAAACGCCGAACTTCTCTTCCATGGCCTTGATCAGCTCAACGATTTCCAGAACGGATTTTTCGCCGATTGCTTCGATGATTTGGTCGTTAGTCAGAGACATGACTATAAATTCCTGTATTGGGGTGACAGCCTACGCGGCCATCGAAATAAACAATAAACGCTGAAAGGAGTCGCTCAGCCTTAGGCTGCGGCAGCTTCTTTCTGGTCGCGAAGGGCCGCCAGAGTACGAGCCAATTTGCTGGTTGCGCCTTGAATCACGCTCATCAGCTGAGAAATTGCTTCGTCACGGGTCGGCAGACTTGCCAGTACGTCGATCTGATTAGCTGCGAGGAACTTGCCCTCGAACGCAGCTGCCTTGATCTCGAACTTATCCTGACCTTTTGCGAATTCTTTGAAGATACGAGCAGCAGCGCCCGGATGTTCTTTCGAAAATGCAATCAAGGTCGGGCCGGTGAACACGTCGTTGAGCACGTCATATTGAGTGCCAGCAACGGCGCGCTTGAGCAGGGTGTTACGTACAACACGTACGTAAACGCCAGCTTCACGAGCCTCTTTACGGAGTCCGGTCATAGCGCCAACTGTCACGCCGCGGGCATCAGCCACAACAGCAGACAGGGCAACATTGGCAGCCTCGTTGACTTCAGCGACGATGGCCTTCTTGTCTTCGAGTTTAATTGCCACGGGTTTAACTCCTGCTTGTTACCGTTTCATCCAACCGAAGCCGGATGTCGTTTTGGTGTCTGATTCGGTAAGGAACCGGGAGCACCATCTGCGTAGGCTTGAGGTTTAAGACTTGCGTCGCCTACGGTCTTGGATAGCCCCCGCCAGGCAGGGACCCCAATCTTTCAATTGGCGCAATCGCTTGCGCCAACCTGTGTCTTACGCGTCGAGCGAGCCTTGGTCGATGACCAGACCTGGACCCATGGTGGTGCTCAGGGTAACGCGCTTGACGTAAATACCTTTCGAGGAAGCTGGCTTGATACGCTTCAGATCAGCGATCAGGGCTTCAACGTTTTCCTTCAGCTTGACGGCATCGAAGCCGACTTTGCCAACGGAGGTGTGGATGATGCCGTTTTTGTCGGTGCGATAACGAACCTGACCAGCCTTGGCGTTTTTAACCGCGGTAGCTACGTCTGGAGTTACAGTGCCGACTTTAGGGTTAGGCATCAGGCCGCGTGGGCCCAGGATCTGACCCAACTGACCAACAACGCGCATGGCATCCGGGGATGCGATAACTACGTCATAGTTCAGGTCGCCGCCTTTCATTTCGGCAGCCAGGTCGTCCATACCTACACGGTCAGCGCCGGCAGCCAGAGCAGCCTCGGCAGCTGGACCCTGGGTGAACACAGCAACGCGAACAGTCTTGCCAGTGCCGTGTGGCAGCACGGTAGCGCTACGAACGACCTGGTCGGATTTACGCGGGTCAACACCCAGGTTCACAGCAACGTCGAACGACTCGCTGAACTTGACAGTCGACAGCTCAGCCAGCAAAGCAGCAGCGTCTACAAAGTTGTAGGACTTGCCTGCTTCGATTTTGCCGGCGATAGCCTTTTGACGCTTGGTCAACTTAGCCATTACACACCCTCCACGTTAAGGCCCATGCTACGAGCAGAACCGGCGATAGTACGCACGGCTGCTTCCATATCAGCTGCAGTCAGATCCGCGTTTTTGGTTTTCGCGATTTCTTCCAGCTGAGCACGGGTCACGGTGCCAACCTTAACGGTGTTCGGACGAGCGGAACCGCTAGTCAGACCAGCAGCCTTCTTCAGCAGAACCGAAGCAGGTGTGGATTTGGTTTCGAAAGTGAAGCTACGGTCGCTGTAGACAGTGATGATCACTGGAGTCGGCAGACCTGGCTCAATACCCTGAGTACGGGCGTTGAAAGCCTTGCAGAATTCCATGATGTTCACGCCGTGCTGACCCAGAGCAGGACCAACAGGTGGACTTGGGTTAGCCTGAGCGGCCTTCACTTGCAGCTTGATGTAAGCGGTAATCTTCTTGGCCATGAGGCACTCCAATTACGGGTTCGAACGCCTCGTAAGGCTCCCCGGTTACTTGCGCGTTTATCCCAGTGACGACAAAACCCCACAGCCTAGGGCTGCGGGGTTGGGATGCTTGCTCAGCTAGACCTTTTCGACCTGGCTGAACTCTAGCTCTACCGGAGTAGAGCGACCGAAAATGAGCACTGCCACCTGGATCCGGCTCTTCTCGTAGTTAACTTCTTCAACCGTGCCAGTAAAATCAGCAAACGGCCCGTCATTGACACGTACCGACTCACCCGGCTCGAACAACGTCTTCGGCTTCGGCTTGTCGCTACCATCAGCAACGCGACGCAGAATCGCTTCTGCCTCTTTATCAGTGATCGGCGCAGGCTTATCAGCAGTACCGCCGATGAAACCCATCACCCGAGGAGTATCCTTGACCAAGTGCCAAGTACCCTCGTTCATGTCCATCTGGACCAGCACATAACCCGGGAAGAACTTGCGCTCGCTTTTGCGTTTCTGGCCATTACGCATTTCAACCACTTCTTCAGTGGGAACCAGAATTTCGCCAAAGCCATCTTCCATGCCAGCCAGCTTTACGCGCTCTACCAACGAGCGCATGACATGCTTCTCGTAACCGGAGTAAGCATGCACAACGTACCAACGCTTAGCCACGGGACACCCTTAGCCGACAATCAAGGAAACAAGCCAGCCGAGCAGGGAATCAAGCCCCCACAACAGCAACGCCATAACCAGGACAACAGCCACAACAATCAGCGTGGTCTGCGTGGTTTCTTGGCGAGTTGGCCATACGACTTTACGAATCTCGGTGCGAGCTTCCTTAACCAGTACAAAGAAAGACTTGCCCTTGACTGTCTGCAGGCCTACAAAGGCAGCTACAACAGCAATGACAAGCAAAGCAAGTACGCGGTACAGGATCGGCGAAGCAGAGTAATACTGATTGCCAACAACGCCAACAACCACCAAAGCGACTACTACTAGCCACTTGAGCAGATCGAAGCGAGAGCCTTGAGCTTCAGCTTTAGGAGTCATCTATGAAGATCCTGTGAAAAGAAAGCCAGACACACCAAGTGAATCTGGCAGGTCAGGAGGGAATCGAACCCCCAACCTACGGTTTTGGAGACCGTCGCTCTGCCAATTGAGCTACTGACCTAAAACAAAATCAGGCCGACCATTATGCCGGCCCGAAAAAGACATTACAACAAATTACTCGATGACTTTTGCTACGACACCAGCGCCGACGGTACGACCGCCCTCACGGATAGCGAAACGCAGACCATCTTCCATCGCGATGGTTTTGATCAGGGTAACGGTCATTTGAACGTTATCACCCGGCATCACCATTTCAACACCTTCTGGCAGCTCACAGTTACCAGTCACGTCAGTTGTACGGAAGTAGAACTGTGGACGGTAGCCCTTGAAGAACGGAGTGTGACGACCGCCTTCTTCCTTACTCAGAACGTAAACCTCAGCAGTGAACTTGGTATGCGGCTTGACAGTGCCGGGCTTGACCAGAACCTGGCCACGCTCAACATCATCACGCTTGGTACCACGCAGCAAAACACCGCAGTTCTCACCCGCCCGACCTTCGTCGAGCAGCTTGCGGAACATTTCAACACCAGTGCAAGTAGTTTTGACAGTGTCACGAAGACCAACAATCTCAACTTCTTCCTGAATGCGGACAATGCCACGCTCAACACGACCAGTCACAACAGTACCGCGACCAGAGATCGAGAACACATCCTCGATCGGCATCAGGAACGGCTTATCGATAGCACGCTCAGGCTGCGGAATATAGCTATCCAGAGTCTCGACCAACTTCTTGACGGCAGTAGTACCCATCTCGTTGTCGTCTTGACCATTCAACGCCATCAGCGCCGAACCAATGATGATCGGAGTGTCATCACCTGGGAAATCGTAAGTGCTCAGCAGATCGCGCACTTCCATCTCAACCAGCTCCAGCAACTCAGCGTCGTCAACCATGTCAGCCTTGTTCAGGAAGACAACGATGTACGGAACGCCAACCTGACGGGACAACAGGATATGCTCACGGGTTTGCGGCATCGGACCATCAGCGGCCGAGCAAACCAGAATCGCACCGTCCATCTGCGCAGCACCGGTAATCATGTTTTTTACGTAGTCGGCGTGACCTGGACAGTCAACATGTGCGTAGTGACGCACAGCCGAATCGTACTCAACGTGAGCAGTATTAATGGTGATACCACGAGCTTTTTCTTCTGGGGCGCTATCGATCTTGTCGAAGTCAACCTTTGCCGAACCGAACACTTCGGAGCAGACGCGGGTCAGAGCGGCGGTCAAGGTCGTCTTGCCATGGTCTACGTGACCAATGGTGCCAACGTTGACGTGCGGCTTGTTACGTTCGAACTTTTCCTTAGCCATCGAAATCACCCCTAGCAGAAGAATTAAGCAAGTACTATCAGCCATTAAAACAAAGGCAGATATTTTCATATCTGCCTTGTTATATGGAGCTCTTGAGCGGATTTGAACCGCTGACCTCACCCTTACCAAGGGTGTGCTCTACCAACTGAGCTACAAGAGCGTAACACTTTGCAGGACCTGCAAACTTGGAGCGGGTAGCGGGAATCGAACCCGCATCATCAGCTTGGAAGGCTGAGGTTCTACCACTAAACTATACCCGCGGAGCTTGCAGCTCTCGCTAAAAATGGTGGAGGGGGAAGGATTCGAACCTTCGAAGTCGTAGACGTCAGATTTACAGTCTGATCCCTTTGGCCGCTCGGGAACCCCTCCTAAGCGAGCCGGCATTCTATATCATGCCAGCCTTCTGTCAAGCATTTTCTCATTAAAAACCTGAGGTTAGCTGCGTTGACCTCGCGCCACACTGCTGACCGCTAAAGGTCTTCACTGCGAAGCGGGCGCCATTCTATGCAAACTATTCGACGGGTGCAACCCCCTCGCACGGCATTATTTTATGTTTTAACTCATTGAATTCTTTAGAAAGGTTTTGCAACTGCGAGTCACCCAGCAAACGCCGGCTTTCCGGGGCTATGCGCACCCAGTAACCAGCATATTCGGGGAGATCCTTCGGCAAGGACTGAAACCTGATACCCATGTCACTCAATCGACGCTCGATTACCTGGGCGACGTCCTGTCGAGCAGAACCTCCCAGATAGAGACAACTGCTATCCGCCTGCGTGGATTTTCCTTTGTCTCGAGCCGTATCCGTCGCCTCGCTCAACAAACGAATATCCTGCTGCGAGCCGCGATACAAACTCAAGGGCGTTACATCCTTCGCGCGAAGCGGAGCCTCCTGTTGGTGCCAGACGTAATAGAACACATTGAGAACAAGCAACAGCAGGAACAACCAACGCATAAATACCTCAGGACAAGGGACACGCCATCGCCAAACCTACAAATACCAGGTCCGGAACCACCCTGGCCTCGGGCACAATCTCGGAGACCAGATCAGCATCCCCTCCAGTCAGGAAGACTGCGAAATCTTCTCCCCAGTAGCTGCGCGCCAACTCTAGCTGAGTCAGGACAAACCCTCTCAACATTAGCAAACAACCTCGCTCGACCGCCTCGACGGTTGTACGCCCAGGAACAAGACTCTCCAAAGCGCGCTCGGCAGCAAGATCTCCATAGCGAATTCTACGGGTATGGGTACGCAGCTGGTTGCGCATCAAAGGCATCCCCGGACAGATAAATCCTCCGAGATGCTCACCACCCCCTGCAATAAAGTCAGCCGTAACAGCCGTACCAAAGTCGAGCACCAGACAAGCACCCGAAGCCAGATGAAATCCTCCGAGTATTGCGAGCCAGCGATCGAGCCCTAGCCGCTCGAACTCCTCATAGCCATTTCGAACCCCGGACATCTCCCGAGCCGGTGCCGCGCACACGACGGAAACGCCAAAAGCCTCGGCCAACAGAGAAATCAGTGCACTGGTTTCTTCGGCGGTTCTGACACTAACCAAACGACAATTCATGAGAGCGAGCCCCTTGAGCCCTCTCAAGCTCTCCAGCAATGCGAGATCTGTATCAACGACCCCCTCGCCAATCACCCGCCGGACATCCTCGCCGAGCACACGCCATTTGATGAAACTGTTTCCACAATCGAGCTCAAGAATCATCACGCAACCTCAGGCTGAGCTCGCCACCACTAAAGACCTTCTCCACACCATTCACCTTCAAGCGCAAGGCACCCTGACTATCGATACCCAGCACCTCCCCATCTATCTGACTCACACCGGCAATCAACGATACCGCCCGCCCCTGCCATAGATGATTTTGCTCCCACTCCGCCTGGATAGCCGAAAACCCGCCGGCCTGGTGGCGATTTAAATAGGCCTGGAGCATCAACCCTAACTCCGCAACCAGATGATTGCGATCAACTGCCTTACCCGACTCGAGGCGCATGGACGTCCATTGCTGATCAACCTCATCGGTCATCTGCATGTTCACATTTATTCCGACACCGATCACCACGTGACACACATCAGCAGGATCCCCCACCAACTCGAGCAGTATTCCAGCAATTTTTTGCTGCCCCACCAGAACATCATTCGGCCACTTCAACCCCACACCCGAGACACCAAGCTCTCGCAAGGCCTGCATTACGGCAAGCCCGACAACAAGACTCAAGCCCTCCAGCTGCCGCATCCCACCATCAATACGCAGCACCAGACTGTAATAGATGTTTTCCGCGAATGGGCTGACCCATTTGCGCCCACGCCGTCCACGACCGGCCGTTTGCCGCTCAGCGAGCACCAGAAATGGCGCAGGCTGGCCACGCTCGATAGCGCGCAAGGCTTCAGCGTTGGTGGAGTCAATTGAGTCGAAGACTAGAATGGGCCACTCACAAGAAGGCGCCTGCGCGCTTATTTCCGCAGGATCAAGCAGTGTCAATGGCGCAGCTAGTTGATAGCCGCGACCGCGCACTTTGTGAATGGATAAACCGAGTTCAGCTTCCAGGTGCTGAAGTTGCTTCCATACAGCGCTACGACTGACGCCCAAGGCAGCACCCAGGGCTTGGCCCGAATGGAATCGACCATCCTTAAGAAGCTTTAACAACGTCAGCATGCAAGTCTCGCCTCACAATGAGGCCCGCATGATATCCATGCCCCGGGCTGTTGCATAGAAACCCTACAAGCGAGATTTTCCTGCGGACAAAACAAAACCCCTACCTGCATACGCAGATAGGGGTTTCGGAATTTAATCTTGACGATGACCTACTCTCACATGGGGAAACCCCACACTACCATCGGCGATGCATCGTTTCACTGCTGAGTTCGGGATGGGATCAGGTGGTTCCAATGCTCTATGGTCGTCAAGAAATTCGGTAGCCAGGTCGTGGGCCCTTGCGGGTTCACGCTCCAGCGAATGGGTATGCGATAGTTTGGTGTTTTGTGAGTGTCACAAACTTTCGGTTCGGTTCGTCTTCACACACCGCAATCTGGTGCCTCTTCAGGTCAGCAAATTGCTTGGGTGTTATATGGTCAAGCCTCACGGGCAATTAGTATTGGTTAGCTCAACGCCTCACAGCGCTTACACACCCAACCTATCAACGTCGTAGTCTTCGACGGCCCTTCAGGGGACTCAAGGTCCCAGTGAGATCTCATCTTGAGGCTAGTTTCCCGCTTAGATGCTTTCAGCGGTTATCTATTCCGAACATAGCTACCCGGCAATGCCACTGGCGTGACAACCGGAACACCAGAGGTTCGTCCACTCCGGTCCTCTCGTACTAGGAGCAGCCCCTCTCAAATCTCAAACGTCCACGGCAGATAGGGACCGAACTGTCTCACGACGTTCTAAACCCAGCTCGCGTACCACTTTAAATGGCGAACAGCCATACCCTTGGGACCGGCTTCAGCCCCAGGATGTGATGAGCCGACATCGAGGTGCCAAACACCGCCGTCGATATGAACTCTTGGGCGGTATCAGCCTGTTATCCCCGGAGTACCTTTTATCCGTTGAGCGATGGCCCTTCCATACAGAACCACCGGATCACTAAGACCTACTTTCGTACCTGCTCGACGTGTCTGTCTCGCAGTCAAGCGCGCTTTTGCCTTTATACTCTACGACCGATTTCCGACCGGTCTGAGCGCACCTTCGTACTCCTCCGTTACTCTTTAGGAGGAGACCGCCCCAGTCAAACTACCCACCATACACTGTCCTCGATCCGGATAACGGACCTGAGTTAGAACCTCAAAGTTGCCAGGGTGGTATTTCAAGGTTGGCTCCACGCGAACTGGCGTCCACGCTTCAAAGCCTCCCACCTATCCTACACAAGCAAATTCAAAGTCCAGTGCAAAGCTATAGTAAAGGTTCACGGGGTCTTTCCGTCTAGCCGCGGATACACTGCATCTTCACAGCGATTTCAATTTCACTGAGTCTCGGGTGGAGACAGCGCCGCCATCGTTACGCCATTCGTGCAGGTCGGAACTTACCCGACAAGGAATTTCGCTACCTTAGGACCGTTATAGTTACGGCCGCCGTTTACCGGGGCTTCGATCAAGAGCTTCGCGTTAGCTAACCCCATCAATTAACCTTCCGGCACCGGGCAGGCGTCACACCCTATACGTCCACTTTCGTGTTTGCAGAGTGCTGTGTTTTTAATAAACAGTCGCAGCGGCCTGGTATCTTCGACCGGCGTGGGCTTACGCAGTAAATGCTTCACCCTCACCGGCGCACCTTCTCCCGAAGTTACGGTGCCATTTTGCCTAGTTCCTTCACCCGAGTTCTCTCAAGCGCCTTGGTATTCTCTACCCAACCACCTGTGTCGGTTTGGGGTACGGTTCCTGGTTACCTGAAGCTTAGAAGCTTTTCTTGGAAGCATGGCATCAACCACTTCGTGTTCTAAAAGAACACTCGTCATCAGCTCTCGGCCTTAGAATCCCGGATTTACCTAAGATTCCAGCCTACCACCTTAAACTTGGACAACCAACGCCAAGCTGGCCTAGCCTTCTCCGTCCCTCCATCGCAATAACCAGAAGTACAGGAATATTAACCTGTTTTCCATCGACTACGCTTTTCAGCCTCGCCTTAGGGACCGACTAACCCTGCGTCGATTAACGTTGCGCAGGAAACCTTGGTCTTTCGGCGTGGGTGTTTTTCACACCCATTGTCGTTACTCATGTCAGCATTCGCACTTCTGATACCTCCAGCAAGCTTCTCAACTCACCTTCACAGGCTTACAGAACGCTCCTCTACCGCATCACCTAAGTGATACCCGTAGCTTCGGTGTATGGTTTGAGCCCCGTTACATCTTCCGCGCAGGCCGACTCGACTAGTGAGCTATTACGCTTTCTTTAAAGGGTGGCTGCTTCTAAGCCAACCTCCTAGCTGTCTAAGCCTTCCCACATCGTTTCCCACTTAACCATAACTTTGGGACCTTAGCTGACGGTCTGGGTTGTTTCCCTTTTCACGACGGACGTTAGCACCCGCCGTGTGTCTCCCATGCTCGGCACTTGTAGGTATTCGGAGTTTGCATCGGTTTGGTAAGTCGGGATGACCCCCTAGCCGAAACAGTGCTCTACCCCCTACAGTGATACATGAGGCGCTACCTAAATAGCTTTCGAGGAGAACCAGCTATCTCCGAGCTTGATTAGCCTTTCACTCCGATCCACAGGTCATCCGCTAACTTTTCAACGGTAGTCGGTTCGGTCCTCCAGTTAGTGTTACCCAACCTTCAACCTGCCCATGGATAGATCGCCCGGTTTCGGGTCTATTCCCAGCGACTAGACGCCCTATTAAGACTCGCTTTCGCTACGCCTCCCCTATTCGGTTAAGCTCGCCACTGAAAATAAGTCGCTGACCCATTATACAAAAGGTACGCAGTCACCCAACAAAGTGGGCTCCCACTGCTTGTACGCATACGGTTTCAGGATCTATTTCACTCCCCTCTCCGGGGTTCTTTTCGCCTTTCCCTCACGGTACTAGTTCACTATCGGTCAGTCAGTAGTATTTAGCCTTGGAGGATGGTCCCCCCATATTCAGACAAAGTTTCTCGTGCTCCGTCCTACTCGATTTCATGGCCAAGAGATTTTCGCGTACAGGGCTATCACCCACTATGGCCGCACTTTCCAGAGCGTTCCGCTAATCTCAAAGCCACTTAAGGGCTAGTCCCCGTTCGCTCGCCACTACTAAGGGAATCTCGGTTGATTTCTTTTCCTCAGGGTACTTAGATGTTTCAGTTCCCCTGGTTCGCTTCTTAAGCCTATGTATTCAGCTTAAGATACCTAACTTATGTTAGGTGGGTTCCCCCATTCAGACATCTCCGGATCAAAGTCTGTTTGCCGACTCCCCGAAGCTTTTCGCAGGCTACCACGTCTTTCATCGCCTCTGACTGCCAAGGCATCCACCGTATGCGCTTCTTCACTTGACCATATAACCCCAAGCAATCTGGTTATACTGTGAAGACGACATTCGCCGAAAATTCGCGATTAAACTCACAAATTTTACCTTAGCCTGATCCGTTACCAGTGAAAGTAACGTCCAGTCTATCTTTCTATCACATACCCAAATTTTTAAAGAACGATCTAATCAAAAGACTAGAAATCAATATTCACAGCGGAATATTCATTTCTAAACTCTCAAACGTGTCGAAGCAGTTTATGGTGGAGCCAAGCGGGATCGAACCGCTGACCTCCTGCGTGCAAGGCAGGCGCTCTCCCAGCTGAGCTATGGCCCCATAACAAAATTGGTGGGTCTGGGCAGATTCGAACTGCCGACCTCACCCTTATCAGGGGTGCGCTCTAACCAACTGAGCTACAGACCCAATTTCGAGCTTGTAACTGTTAGCGTTGAGCTATCAGCTTGGAGCTTAAAGCTGCTTCTATCGTCTTCTTCAATGAATCAAGCAATTCGTGTGGGAACTTATGGAGCAGCTGATGTCGTCGATTAAGGAGGTGATCCAGCCGCAGGTTCCCCTACGGCTACCTTGTTACGACTTCACCCCAGTCATGAATCACACCGTGGTAACCGTCCTCCCGAAGGTTAGACTAGCTACTTCTGGTGCAACCCACTCCCATGGTGTGACGGGCGGTGTGTACAAGGCCCGGGAACGTATTCACCGCGACATTCTGATTCGCGATTACTAGCGATTCCGACTTCACGCAGTCGAGTTGCAGACTGCGATCCGGACTACGATCGGTTTTCTGGGATTAGCTCCACCTCGCGGCTTGGCAACCCTCTGTACCGACCATTGTAGCACGTGTGTAGCCCAGGCCGTAAGGGCCATGATGACTTGACGTCATCCCCACCTTCCTCCGGCTTGTCACCGGCAGTCTCCTTAGAGTGCCCACCATCACGTGCTGGTAACTAAGGACAAGGGTTGCGCTCGTTACGGGACTTAACCCAACATCTCACGACACGAGCTGACGACAGCCATGCAGCACCTGTCTCAATGTTCCCGAAGGCACCAATCCATCTCTGGAAAGTTCATTGGATGTCAAGGCCTGGTAAGGTTCTTCGCGTTGCTTCGAATTAAACCACATGCTCCACCGCTTGTGCGGGCCCCCGTCAATTCATTTGAGTTTTAACCTTGCGGCCGTACTCCCCAGGCGGTCAACTTAATGCGTTAGCTGCGCCACTAAGAGCTCAAGGCTCCCAACGGCTAGTTGACATCGTTTACGGCGTGGACTACCAGGGTATCTAATCCTGTTTGCTCCCCACGCTTTCGCACCTCAGTGTCAGTATCAGTCCAGGTGGTCGCCTTCGCCACTGGTGTTCCTTCCTATATCTACGCATTTCACCGCTACACAGGAAATTCCACCACCCTCTACCATACTCTAGCTCGTCAGTTTTGAATGCAGTTCCCAGGTTGAGCCCGGGGATTTCACATCCAACTTAACGAACCACCTACGCGCGCTTTACGCCCAGTAATTCCGATTAACGCTTGCACCCTCTGTATTACCGCGGCTGCTGGCACAGAGTTAGCCGGTGCTTATTCTGTCGGTAACGTCAAAACAATTACGTATTAGGTAACTGCCCTTCCTCCCAACTTAAAGTGCTTTACAATCCGAAGACCTTCTTCACACACGCGGCATGGCTGGATCAGGCTTTCGCCCATTGTCCAATATTCCCCACTGCTGCCTCCCGTAGGAGTCTGGACCGTGTCTCAGTTCCAGTGTGACTGATCATCCTCTCAGACCAGTTACGGATCGTCGCCTTGGTGAGCCATTACCTCACCAACTAGCTAATCCGACCTAGGCTCATCTGATAGCGCAAGGCCCGAAGGTCCCCTGCTTTCTCCCGTAGGACGTATGCGGTATTAGCGTCCGTTTCCGAGCGTTATCCCCCACTACCAGGCAGATTCCTAGGCATTACTCACCCGTCCGCCGCTCGCCACCAGGTACAAGTACCCGTGCTGCCGCTCGACTTGCATGTGTTAGGCCTGCCGCCAGCGTTCAATCTGAGCCATGATCAAACTCTTCAGTTCAAACATCTTTGGGTTTTTAAGAAACCCTAAACTTGGCTCAGCAATCGTTGGTTACATCTTTGATTTCTCGCGGAGTAACTTGTGATGCTGATAATCTTGTTGACTATCAGTCTGACCCCACAAGCACCCACACGAATTGCTTGATTCAGTTGTTAAAGAGCGGTTGGTTAAGATCTTTCGTCTCAACCGAGGCGCGCATTCTACAGCAGCCTCTGTCACTGTCAAGCGGTTATTCTCAGAAGTTTTCAAAGTTTCGCTTGGGAATCTTCAACAACTTCAACCACTTGCGCTTCCGATCTCTCGTTAGCGGGAGGCGAATTCTACAGCGTTACTCGCTGCTGTCAACACCTCTTTTTCTCCGCTTTCGACCGAGAAGATCGAACCGTCAATAAGGCGAAAACACACTGCCTTACCGACTCCTTCTGGCTTCGATGAACTGAAGCGTAACCGCTGCCGAAAACTGCGTAACTCTTTGTTTACCAAGGAGTTTTCCGTTTCGACTGCGCCGGAAGTGGGGCGAATTATAGACTTCCAGAATCTGCCGTCAACCCCTGATTTCAGCTTTATTCGGATTTGAGCGTAATACGCGCAAATGCCTTCTTCCCGGCCTGGCAAACATGGGTCGCGCCCAGTACGTATATAAAGGTGCGATCAACAACCTCACCATCTATACGCACACCACCAGAACCGAGAAGGTCGCGCGCCACAGCGGAGTTCTTCACCAGGCCCGCTTTATTAAGAACAGCAGCAATCGGCATATCCTCGGCAGCGGTCAGCTCGATCTCTGGCAGATCATCCGGCAGCTCACCGTCTTTCATACGGTTCCCCGCCGCACGGTGAGCATTGGCCGCAGCCTCTTCACCATGGAAACGCGCAACGATCTCTTCGGCCAGCTTGATCTTGATATCACGCGGATTCGCGCCTGCTTCGACGTCAACCCGAAAAGCATTGATCTCTTCCATGGAGCGAAAGCTGAGCAACTCGAAGTAACGCCACATCAGCGCATCCGGAATAGAGACCAGCTTGCCATACATGACACCCGGAGCTTCCTGGATACCGACATAGTTGCCCAACGACTTGGACATCTTCTTCACGCCATCCAGACCTTCGAGCAATGGCATTGTCAGAATGCACTGAGCCTCCTGACCATAACTACGTTGCAGCTCACGCCCCATCAGCAGGTTGAACTTCTGATCGGTACCACCCAGCTCGACATCCGCACGCAAAGCGACCGAGTCATAACCCTGAACCAGCGGATAGAGGAATTCGTGAATGGCGATTGGCTGATTGGTCGTGTAGCGCTTGTCGAAATCGTCGCGCTCGAGCATGCGAGCCACGGTGTATTGCGAAGTCAGGCGAATAAAGTCGGCCGGCCCCATCTGATCCATCCAGGTGGAGTTGAACGCCACTTCGGTCTTGGCCGGATCAAGAATCTTGAAGACCTGAGTCTTGTAGGTCTCAGCATTCTCGAGAACCTGCTCACGGGTGAGCGGAGGACGTGTCGCGCTCTTGCCGCTGGGATCACCGATCATCCCGGTAAAATCACCTATAAGGAAGATCACCTGGTGCCCCAGATCCTGGAACTGGCGCAGCTTATTAATAAGCACGGTGTGACCCAGGTGCAAATCCGGCGCGGTCGGATCGAAGCCTGCCTTAATACGCAGCGGCTGACCACGCTTGAGTTTCTCGATCAGCTCGGACTCGACCAACAGTTCTTCTGCACCACGTTTGATCAGCGCTAGCTGCTCTTCAACCGACTTCATAACAGACCCGCAAGGCTCAGATTCAAAGGGGAACAACCATACAAGATCGCGCACCAAATACAAGTTTTGCCCGGCGCGCGGACGCCAATCCACGGACAGAGAGCTCGCAGACTTGCTTCAGAGATGATTTGGTTATATTTTATACAGTTATTTCGTCTTCATCATGTCATTCATCTTTTCCAATTCATCTTTTCAAAGTCAAAATTACCTATGACCACAGAACCGTCTAAAGCGCCGCCGCTTTACCCGAAGACCCACTTGCTCGCAGCAAGTGGCATCGCCGCCCTTCTCAGCCTGGCGCTTCTGGTATTCCCCTCCAGTGATGTTGAAGCCAAAAAGACGACCCTGAGTCTTGAACTGGAAAGCCCTGCAGAACAACTGACACAAGATCAAGACGCCGCCGACACCGTCCAAGCCACAAATGAGCCGGCAGCCTCCCCCTTCGCGCAGATCGAAAACAGCGCCGAAGAGACTCAGGAAACAGCCCAGGCCGCCCCCGCCCCTGCTCCCGCGCCAGTCGTCGAAGAGAAGAAGGCACCAGGCCATAAAGAAGTGATTGTCAGTAAAGGTGACACTCTCTCGACTTTGTTCGAGAAAGTCGGCCTTCCGGCCACTTCGGTGCATGAAGTACTGGCCGGCGACAAGCAGGCCAAGCAGTTCAGCCAACTCAAACATGGCCAGAAGCTTGAGTTCGAACTGAACCCTGATGGCCAGCTGACCAATTTGCACAGCAAAGTCAGCGACACGGAAAGCATCAGCCTGACCAAGAATGACAAGGGTTATACGTTCAATCGCATTACCGCCAAGCCCACCGTTCGCTCCGCCTACGTTCATGGCGTGATCAACAGTTCGCTGTCGCAATCTGCCGCCCGAGCCGGTTTGTCCCACAGCCTCACCATGGATATGGCCAGCGTGTTTGGCTATGACGTCGACTTTGCCCAGGATATTCGCCAAGGTGACGAGTTTGATGTGATTTATGAACAGAAGGTCGTCAACGGCAAAGCTGTCGGCAACGGCCCGATCCTCTCCGCACGCTTCACCAACCGCGGCAAGACTTACACCGCGGTGCGCTACACCAACAAACAAGGCAACAGCAGCTACTACACGGCTGACGGCAACAGCATGCGCAAGGCGTTTATCCGTACCCCGGTAGACTTCGCCCGCATCAGCTCGAAATTCTCCATGGGCCGCAAGCACCCGATCCTGAACAAGATCCGCGCCCACAAGGGTGTCGATTACGCGGCACCACGCGGTACGCCGATCAAGGCTGCCGGCGACGGCAAAGTATTGTTGGCAGGTCGTCGCGGCGGTTACGGCAACACCGTGATCATCCAGCACGGCAATACCTACCGCACGCTATACGGCCATATGCAGGGCTTTGCCAAAGGCATCAAGACTGGCGGCAGCGTCAAGCAAGGTCAGGTGATCGGCTACATCGGCACCACCGGCCTCTCCACCGGCCCGCACTTGCACTACGAGTTCCAGGTCAATGGCGTGCACGTCGACCCGCTGGGTCAGAAGGTGGCGATGGCCGATCCGATCTCCAAAGCTGAACGCTCACGCTTCCTCGCGCAAAGCCAACCGCTGATGGCGCGCATGGATCAAGAGAAAACCACCCAGCTGGCTTCGAGTAAACGCTAAGCCATGGCGCTCTATATAGGTGTGATGTCCGGGACCAGCCTTGATGGCCTGGACATTGCGTTGATAGAGCAAACCCCGGCGATCAGGCTGATCGCCACCCATTACATCCCTATGCCTGACTCCCTGCGCGCCGAGCTGCTTGGCTTGTGCGTCAGCGGCCCGGACGAGATTGCCCGCTCCGCCATTGCCCAGCAGAACTGGGTGAAACTGGCCGCACAGGGCATTCACACCCTCCTCGAGCAACAAAACCTAGAACCCGCCGACATTCGCGCGATTGGCAGCCACGGCCAGACCATTCGCCACGAGCCGGCGCGCGGGTTCACAGTCCAAATCGGCAACCCGGCTTTGCTCACCGAGCTGACCGGCATCACCGTGGTCAGCGATTTCCGCAGCCGCGATGTAGCCGCAGGCGGGCAAGGCGCACCATTGGTTCCAGCCTTTCACGAAGCCCTGTTTGAAGAACGGCCTGGCAACCGCGCGGTATTGAACGTCGGCGGGTTCAGCAACCTCAGCCTGATCGAACCCGGCAAGCCTGTTGCCGGGTTTGACTGCGGCCCCGGGAACGTCCTGCTGGATGCCTGGATTCACCAACAACGGGGCGATAACTTTGATCGTGACGGTCAATGGGCCGCCAGCGGCAAGGTTCAACCGGTTCTGTTGAAAGAGCTGCTCAGTGATCCATTCTTTGTGACCCGGGGCCCGAAAAGCACCGGCCGCGAAGTATTCAATCTCCCATGGCTGATGCAGCATCTGTCGCAGCTACCGACCTTCGCTGCCGAAGACGTACAGGCCACGCTGCTTGAGCTGACTGCGCTGACCATTGTCGAGTCATTGCAAAGCGCCCAATCGGATACACGTGAGCTGCTGGTTTGTGGGGGCGGCGCGCACAACGCCACGCTGATGAAGCGCCTGGCCAGTCTGTTGCCGAACGCGAAAGTCAGCAGCACTACTGCGTATGGTGTAGACCCGGACTGGGTCGAAGCCATGGCCTTCGCCTGGCTGGCCCATTGCTGCCTGGAAGGTATCGCGGCCAACCGTCCGAGTGTCACCGGTGCCCGCGGCCTGCGCGTACTCGGCGCCATCTACCCCGCCTGAGGAAACCCCAGACAGCAAAACGCCGCAGAGTCCTGAGACCCTGCGGCGCCTGGTAATGCGGTGAGGGTGCGATCAGATCGAGAACGAAGAGCCGCAGCCACACGTGGTGGTAGCGTTCGGGTTCTTGATCACGAAACGCGAACCTTCCAGACCTTCCTGGTAATCCACTTCGGCACCAGCCAGGTACTGGAAGCTCATCGGATCGACTACCAGACTGACGCCTTCGCGCTCGACGATGGTGTCGTCATCAGCCACTTCTTCATCGAAGGTGAAGCCGTATTGAAACCCTGAACAACCGCCGCCCGTAACGAATACGCGCAGCTTCAAGCGATCATTCCCCTCTTCATCGACCAGGCTCTTCACCTTGTGCGCGGCACCGTGGGTGAATTGCAAAGCCGTGGGGGTGAAGGATTCGACGCTCATGCTGACTATCTCCCGGCGTTACGCCGCCATAATGCGTGATGACGCGCATTATCCGCTTCTCCCAGAAAATCGGTCAACTATTGTTACGGTATATCAATCAACCCAATTGTCAGACCAAAATGCAAAAAGGCCCGTTCGACGGGCCTTTTTGCTGAGCGGGATAGAGTCTTACGGCAGCATGCCCGCATGGGACAGGCCCAAACGCTCATCCAGACCGAACAGGATGTTCAGGTTCTGCACCGCCTGACCCGACGCGCCTTTGACCAGGTTGTCGATCACCGACAACACCACCACCAGATCACCATCCTGCGGACGGTGCACGGCAATACGGCAAACGTTGGCACCACGCACACTGCGGGTTTCCGGATGGCTGCCGGCAGGCATCACGTCGACGAACGGTTCGTTGGCATAGCGCTTTTCGAACAACGCCTGCAGATCCACCGAGCGATCCACGACAGTCGCGTAGAGCGTCGAGTGAATACCGCGAATCATCGGCGTCAGGTGCGGAACGAAGGTCAGCCCCACGTCCTTGCCCGCTGCGCGACGCAGGCCCTGGCGGATTTCCGGCAAGTGACGGTGCCCTTTGACGGCGTAAGCCTTCATGCTTTCCGACGTCTCGGAGTACAGCGAACCTACAGAAGCGCCACGACCGGCACCGCTGACGCCGGATTTGCAGTCTGCGATCAACCGCGAAGTATCCGCCAGACCCGCTTCGAGCAAAGGCAGGAAACCCAATTGCGTGGCAGTCGGGTAGCAACCCGGCACAGCGATCAGGCGCGCTTGCTTGATTTGTTCACGATTGACTTCCGGCAAGCCGTAAACCGCCTCCTCCAACAGTTCCGGCGCGCCGTGCGGCTGACCGTACCATTTGGCCCACTCATCGGCGTCTTGCAGACGGAAGTCTGCCGACAGGTCGATGACCTTCGTCCCGGCAGCCAGCAACTCACCCGCCAAGGCATGGGCGACACCGTGCGGCGTGGCGAAGAACACCACGTCGCAGGCCCCGAGGGTCTTGATATCCGGAACGCTGAAAGCCAGGCCGTCGTAATGGCCTCGCAGGTTTGGGTACATGTCGGCCACGGCCAGGCCGGCCTCGGATCGGGAAGTGATCACTACCACTTCAGCTTGCGGATGCTGTGCCAACAGACGCAGCAGTTCGACACCGGTGTAACCCGTGCCGCCGACGATACCGACCTTGACCATAAACCTGCCCTCAACGAACCCACTGGAAAGCCGTCGATAATAGGGGCCGCGGGGCCTTGCGACAACCGTCAAGGTGACGTGTGGACGCTCTACCCCCTACTATCTTCGCTACCGTGAACCTGGGAATACCTGAAAATGCTTTATCTGTGGCTCAAAGCGCTTCATATCGTCAGCATGGTCTGCTGGTTTGCCGGCCTGTTTTATCTGCCCCGCCTGTTCGTCTATCACGCCCAAAGCGAAGACACCGTCAGCAAGGAACGCTTCAGCATCATGGAGCGCAAGCTGTACCGGGGCATCATGGGCCCGGCGATGATCGCCACTCTGGCATTCGGCATCTGGCTGATCAGCCTCAACCCAAGCGCCTACTTCACCCAAGGTGCATGGATGCATGCCAAATTGACCCTGGTGGTAATCCTGATCGGCTATCACCACATGTGCGGCGCACAGGTAAAACGTTTTGCCCGTGGCGAAAACACCCGCAGCCATGTCTTTTATCGCTGGTTCAATGAAGTGCCGGTTCTGATATTGCTGGCTATCGTAATTCTGGTCGTCGTTCGGCCGTTTTAATCCAACAAGCATCATTCACCCGGGGTACTTCCAATGTCGCTGCCCGCTTTGCTCGAACAACGTTTGCGTCTGCCCGTTGTAGCAGCGCCGATGTTTCTGATTTCAAATCCTGAGCTGGTGCTCGCCTGCTGCCGCAATGGCGTGGTGGGCAGCTTTCCTGCGCTGAACCAACGTGAGAGCAGCGGTTTCAAGGCCTGGCTGGAAGAAATCGAAGCAGGACTGGCGATACTGGAAAACCCCGCGCCTTATGCAGTGAATCTGATCGTCCACAACAGCAATCCGCGATTGCAAGCGGATCTGGCGATCTGCATCGAGCACAAAGTACCGATCGTGATCACCAGCCTCGGCGCCGTGAAGGAATTGGTCGACGCCGTGCACAGCTATGGCGGCCTGGTGTTTCACGACGTGACGACGCGCCGCCACGCGGAAAAAGCTGCCGAAGCCGGTGTGGACGGCTTGATCGCCGTGGCTGCGGGCGCCGGTGGTCACGCCGGAACCTGGAGCCCGTTTTCGCTGATCGCCGAGATTCGACAGTTTTTCGACAAGACCCTGTTGCTGGCCGGCTGCCTGAACCATGGCCATGAAATTCTTGCCGCACAGTTGCTCGGTGCGGATTTGGCCTACTTCGGTACGCGATTTATCGGCACGACGGAAAGTCATGCGCCTGACGCGTATAAGGGGATGCTCCTGACTTCCAGAGCCGCAGACATCGTCCATACTCCAGCGGTGTCGGGAGTACCGGCGAGTTTCATGCGACGGAGCCTTGAGGCCGCCGGTTTCGACATGGCAGCCCTGCAAGGCAAGGGCGAGGTGGACTTCGGCTCCAAGCTCAAGCCATTGAACGATGAAGCCAAAGCCTGGAAAACCGTGTGGTCCGCAGGCCAGGGCGTCGGAGAAATCGAGGACCTGCCGAGTGTCGATCAACTGGTCGCACGTCTCGACACCGAATACCGCAAGGCGCTGGAACTGGCGGCGGCGTTGCCCAAGCGCTGGCCGCGCTGACAGGCGGGCCTTACACTTCATAGCTGCAACACCGTCTATTACAAACTCTTGCGACAAGGATGCCCGGCCATGAGCGAAAACCGTTTCAAGATCGTCTTCGATGGCGCTCTGCTGCCAGGTGTGGACGTCACCACCGCGAAGCTCAACCTCGCCGAGCTGTTCAAGAGCGACGTCGCGGCCATCGAACGCCTGTTCAGTGGCCGGCAGGTTGCGCTCAAACGCGACCTGTCCCACGCCGATGCGCAGACTTACCTTCAGGCGCTGACGAAAACCGGGATCGATGCCCGAATCGAGACAGAACCCTCGATCGAGCTGAACCTGTCCGACGTTCACGAACACGCTCCTGCCAACAGCCAACCTGTCACGGCAGATCCCGATTCTCCCTATGCACCGCCCCGCGCCTCTGTCGGCGAAGCACTGCCGGAGTTTTCTACGCTCAAGGCCTTCAGTTTCGTTGGCCGCATCGGTCGCTTGCGCTTTCTGGCCTGGACGATGGCTCTTACGCTGGTGACGCTTGGCGTTGGCGCCGTATTGGCGGTGTTCGGCTTTGCACTCATTAGCACAGACTCGACTGCTGGCTTGATCCTCGCGGGTCTGTTGGCCGTTATCCTGGTCGTGGTGCTCGCCTTCATCAGCATCCAGTTCAGTGTGCAGCGTCTGCACGATATCGGCTGGTCCGGCTGGCTTTGGCTGCTGAACCTTGTACCGGTCGTGGGCAGCGTTTTTCCGTTTGTCATAATGATCGTGCCAGGTAACAACACGGCCAACCGATATGGCGCACCACCACCGCCCAACAGCAACGCGGTCAGGGTGCTGGCTTCGCTGTGGCTGGTGTTTATCGCAATCATGTTTGTGGGCGGGCTGACTGGAGGCCTCACCGCGATCCAGGATGAGTACGAAAGCGCCACCGACAGCACCTATCAAAGCAGCGCGGTGATCCCCGACGAAGTTGAAGTCGAGCCGGCCGATGAGGCCGAACAAGCGCCAAATTCATCTGATGATGCAGCCGAAGCAGCCGAGCCCACTGTAGACTCTGCGAAAGAATGAACAGCGCTCCCCGCCCGTGACACCTGCGTCGCCGGCGCGGAGCTGTTGCGATGGAGAACTGCATGACCCGTTACGCTCTGATCACTGGCGCTTCCAGCGGCATCGGCCTGGCGATGGCCGAAGCGCTGGCCCGGCGCGGCCGCAACCTGATTCTGGTGGCCCGACAGCGTGATCAGCTGGAAAGCATTGCGATTGAACTGACTCAACGTTTTGGTGTGGAGGTGCTGTTTCGTGCCTGTGACCTGGGCGAGCCGCTGAGGCTGTCCGGTTTTTTGCTGGAGCTGGAGGAAGGCGACCGGCAAATCGATTTACTGGTCAACTGTGCCGGCATCGGTACCTGCGGCCCATTCCTGGCCCAGGACTGGATGACCGAACAAGACTTGATCGAAGTGAATATCCTGGCCCTCACTCGCTTGTGCCATGCCATTGGCAACAGCATGGCCTTGCAGGGCGGCGGGCAGATTCTGAACGTCGCCTCGGTCGCGGCGTTCCATCCCGGCCCCTGGATGAGCACTTACTACGCCAGCAAGGCTTACGTGCTGCATTTTTCCGAAGGTTTACGCGTCGAACTGAAGAAATGCGCGGTCAAGGTGTCGGTACTCTGCCCCGGCCCGACCCGCACGGCGTTTTTCCGCACCGCGCAACTGGACACCGACAAACTGGTCGAGAGCAAACTGCTGATGAGTCCAGAAGAAGTCGCGCTCTATACCGTGCGCGCGCTGGCGAAAAATCGCGCCATTATTATTCCCGGTCGCCTGAATCGCTGGTTCGCGTTCCTGCCGCGGCTCGGCTCACGCTGGCTGACCCGGACAATCGCGGGCATGGTCAACAAAGCCTATTGCCCGCGCTGATCAATCCTCAAGGCAAAAGACTGGGCTCTGACCTGCCCCATGGTTACACTCAGGCCAGCCCAAACAACGGAGAAAACAGCTGTGGATACTCTGTTCACCAAGATCATCAACCGGGAAATCCCGGCGAAGATCATTTACGAGGACGACCAGGTACTGGCCTTCCACGACATCGCGCCACAGGCCCCCGTGCATTTCCTGGTAGTCCCGAAGAAACCGGTGCGTACCCTTAACGACCTCACCGAGGACGATAAGGCTTTGGCCGGGCATATTCTGTTCACGGCCCAGCGCCTGGCGCTGGAATTGGGCTGTGAGGAAGGTTTCCGGGTAGTCATGAACTGCAATGAATTGGGCGGGCAGACCGTCTATCACATTCATATGCACGTGCTGGGTCAGCGCCAGATGCACTGGCCGCCGGGCTGATTCACCAATCTCCCTGTAGGAGCGAGGCTTGCCCGCGAAGGCGTCCTCAAGTGCGCCAAAAGCTTCGCGGGCAAGCCTCGCGCCTACAGATCGTTTTTATCCAGGTCAGATGAATCCATTACCAGCCATGACCCAGCGCAAACCCTCCCCCGGCCGATTGAGTTAAACTGGCCGCCGAGATTCTTCCCGGAGGTCAGCATGACTACCCAACGTCACTACTCGCCAATTGACCGTCTTCTGCTGCAAGCCGACGCCGCGATGCGTACTTTGCTGCCCTTCAGTGGTCAGCCCTACCGTCCGTCGCCTGCCATCGTGCAGCCGGATGCGCAAATGAGCGACGAGGACACCCGACACGTCGCCGGCTTGATGCGCATCAACCATACCGGCGAAGTCTGTGCCCAGGCGCTGTATCAAGGCCAGGCCCTGACCGCCAAGCTGCCGAAAGTGCGCGCCGCCATGGAGCACGCCGCCGAAGAAGAAATCGACCATCTGGTGTGGTGCGAACAACGCATTCATCAGTTGGGCAGCCACACTAGCATCCTCAATCCGCTGTTCTACGGCATGTCGTTCGGGATTGGCGCGGTCGCCGGGTTGATCAGCGACAAAGTCAGCCTGGGTTTCGTTGCTGCCACCGAGCATCAGGTCTGCAAACACCTGAATGAACACCTTGAGCAACTGCCTGCCGAGGATGAAAAGTCCCGGGCGATCCTCGAGCAGATGCGCATTGATGAAGAACACCACGCCGAAAGTGCGCTGGATGCCGGGGGGTTTCGTTTTCCTGCACCGGTGAAGTTCGGCATGAGTCTGTTGGCCAAGGTAATGACCAAGAGTACGTATCGGATCTAAGTATTGCAGCACCCGCGACGTCCCCATCGCGGGCAAGCCCGCTCCCACAGGAACCGCGTTTCGCAATAAAAAAGGCGACTACCTCGAGGTAGTCGCCTTTTTTGTACTCGGAACTCTTAGTTCAGCATGTTGCGCGCGTAGAAAGTTTGCATCACCTGAGTCTGCACGTCGATTCAACCAAGCTCGATGATTTCGTAGTCGTGGGTAATCGCCACGCCAGCCGCGCCGAGCATGATCGAGGCCGAGCAATACTTCTCGGCCGACAGCTCGATGGCGCGCTTGACCTGGGCTTCTTTCAATCCGCGGCCCTTGACCACGAAGTGCATGTGGATTTTGGTGAAAACCTTCGGATCTTCGGTCGCACGCTCGGCTTCGAGGAAGGCTTCGCAGCTTTCGACGGCCTGACGGGACTTCTTGAGGATGCTGACCACATCAAAATTGCTGCAGCCGCCAACACCCAGCAGGAGCATTTCCATCGGCCGGACACCCAGGTTACGACCGCCGGCATCGGGCGGACCGTCCATGACCACGACATGACCGCTGCCGGATTCGCCGAGGAACATGGCTTCGCCAGCCCATTGGATGCGTGCCTTCATCGCCAAGACTCCACTGTCTAAAAAAGGGTCGCCAGCTTAGCACAGGGCCCTTGATTGGCAGCGCTTCGCCTTCCTAGGACATAACCATCTGCGTCGTAGGCAAATTCTTGAATCTTGAAGGAATGTGTCTGTTAAGCTGGCGCCAAATCAGTGGCGCATAGCCAGCTTCGCAGCGAATAAAAAGGATCGCAGGCTTCGCCAGCGCCTATAAAAAACAAACACACCGTGCAGTCTTTTCGGGATACAACCATGGTTGCTATTACCCCCACACCCAAAATCAAGAACCTCGACAAACTGTTGATGCACTGCCAGCGCCGTCGCTATGCCGCCAAGAGCAACATCATTTGTGCCGGTGACCGCTCGGACACGCTGTTTTTCATCATCAAAGGTTCGGTCACCATTCTGATTGAGGATGACGACGGCCGTGAAATGATCATTGCCTACCTCAACTCCGGAGACTTTTTCGGCGAGCTGGGTCTGTTTGAGCAAGCGGGCCTGGAACAGGAACGCAGCGCTTGGGTGCGGGCCAAGGTCGAATGCGACGTCGCGGAAATCAGCTACGCGAAATTCCGCGAGCTGTCCCAACAAGACCCAGACATTCTTTACGTGCTCAGCGGACAAATCGCACAGCGCCTGCGCAATACCACGCGCAAGGTCGGTGACTTGGCGTTCTTCGACGTGACCGGTCGCGTTGCACGCTGTCTGCTGGAGCTGTGCAAGCAGCCTGACGCCATGACTCACCCGGACGGCATGCAGATCAAAGTGACCCGTCAGGAAATCGGCAGGATTGTCGGTTGTTCCCGTGAGATGGTCGGCCGCGTCCTCAAGGATCTGGAGGAGCGCAACCTGGTCGACGTCAAAGGCAAGACCATGGTGGTCTTCGGCACGCGCTAAGCTCGAAAACCAGGCTCCGAGCATTTAAGCCCCGAGCATTTCTGCCAACAACTGTCGGTACAGCGCATCGAGGCGTTCCAGTGCCTCAGGAGCGGCAAACTTCTCATGCAGGGCGATGTGGCTTTCAGCGCGAACCCGCTGCTCCAGGCCACAGGCTTCATTGAAGCGATTGACCGCCGCGACCATCGACTCTCGCTCGTCATCGATCAACATCGCCCCGTGCACCAGGCCGACCGGACGCTGACCGCCCTTGCTCTGGCGCCACCGCTGGGCGGTGCCGACCATCTTTCGGCCATCGAGGTTGACGTTGAAACGGCCGTCGCAGAACGCACCCTCAATTTCGCCCAACGACGAAGTGCCGCCCAGCTCATCGAGTAACTGACAGATCGGATCACACAGACGCCGGTAGCCGGTTTCGATGCGGTTCAAATCGCCTTCGCTGCACGGTGGCGCATAAACCAGTGCGATGTTGATGGTCGAGGCCGATTGCGGCACTGGCTCACCGCCGGTTTCGCGCAGCAATACCGGCCAGCCGGCGGCAGCGGAGACTTCGCAGGCATCCTCGAACTGTGGCAGTCGATTCAAGCGACGAGGCATGACCAATGCGCGGTCAGTGGGTTGCCAGAACAGCAGACCGAATTCCGACTCACCGCTGCACACATGGGCCAGCAGGTCCTGCTCGGCGAGCAGGCCGGCTTCGATGGTCAGGGGGGTTGGTGAGGTCATAAGGTATTCCGTTGGACATGAAGTCTATGGCGCTACTTATGCCGCCATCGCGAGCAGGCTCGCTCCCACATTGGATCTCTGATGTTGGTAGATCTCTTGTGGGAGCGAGCCTGGCGATGGGGTCGACTCGGTCTGCGTGTAATCAGTCGAGCGTAGAACCGCTCACTGGAATGCCACGCTCGGGAAAGAACAGGCGCTGCAGTTCGGTACCCGGGTTTTCGGCGCGCATGAACGCTTCGCCGACCAGGAACGCATACACGTCGCTGATTTCCATCAGCTCGACATCGGCCCGGTTGAGAATGCCACTCTCGGTAATCACCAGACGATCACGCGGAATACGCGGCAACAGGTCGAGGGTGGTTTCCAGATTGACTTCGAAAGTGTGCAGGTTGCGGTTGTTCACGCCCACCAGTGGCGTGTCGAGTGTCTTCAAGGCCCGCTCCAGCTCATCGCCGTCGTGGACTTCCACCAGCACATCGAGACCGACGCTTTTGGCCACGGCCGCCAGTTCGGCCATTTTCACGTCATCCAGTGCGGAAACGATCAACAGCACGCAGTCAGCACCCAGAGCACGAGACTCGACGATCTGATACGGATCGATCATGAAATCCTTGCGGATCACCGGCAGCTTGCATGCCGCCCGAGCCTGTTGCAGATACGCATCGGCGCCCTGGAAGTAATCGATGTCGGTGAGCACCGACAGGCAAGTCGCCCCGCCCTTTTCGTAACTTTTGGCGATGTCGGCGGGAACGAAGTTCTCGCGAATCACGCCTTTGCTTGGCGAAGCCTTCTTGATTTCAGCAATGACCGCCGGCTGTTTCGTCTTGGCCTGATCGATCAATGCCTTGGCGAAACCACGGGGTGCATCGGCCGCCTTGGCCAGATTTTCCAGCTCCGCCAGGCTCACACGGGCGCTACGCTCGGCGACTTCCTGAACTTTGCGGGCCAGAATATTTTCCAGAACCGTCGGCACACTCATCCCTCATTCTCCACTTTGAATACCGCGGTAAATGCACCCAATTCCTCAAGTTTTTCCCGAGCGAGGCCTGTGTGCAGCGCATCGTGCGCCAGAGCAACGCCTTCTTTCAAACTGCTGGCATGGTCGGCGGCGTACAAAGCGGCACCGGCATTGAGCACGATCATCTCGGCGGCTTTCTGACCGTTCTCGGTCTTGCGCTTGCCCAAGGCATCGCGAATCAGCTCAAGGGAGGCCGCCGGACTTTCCACTGCCAGACCGTGCAGGCTCTGGCTCTTCATCCCCAAGTCTTCGGGTTCGACCCAATACTCGGTGATCTGGTCATTCTTCAATTCAGCCACAAAGGTCGGAGCCGCCAGACTGAACTCGTCCAGGCCATCCTTCGAATGCACCACCAGCACGTGTTTGCTACCCAGACGCTGCAAAACTTCGGCCAATGGCCGGCACAACGCCTGACTGAATACACCCACTACTTGGTGTTTCACACCGGCCGGATTCGTAAGCGGGCCGAGCATGTTGAACAAGGTGCGCAAGCCCAGCTCGCGGCGCGGGCCGGCGGCGTGCTTCATGGCGCTATGGTGAGTCTGGGCAAACATGAAACCGATGCCGACGTTGTCGATGCAACGCGCCACCTGAACCGGCGTCAGGTTCAGGTAGATACCGGCCGCCTCCAGCAGGTCGGCGCTGCCGCTTTTACCCGACACCGCACGGTTACCGTGCTTGGCCACGGTGCAACCGGCCGCGGCAACGACAAACGAAGAAGCGGTGGAAACGTTGAAAATGTTCGCACCGTCGCCGCCGGTGCCGACCACATCGACCACGCCGTCGAGGGTGTTAAGTTCGACCTTGTCCGCCAACTCGCGCATCGCCGTCACGGCGCCGACGATCTCATCGATGCTTTCGCTCTTCATGCGCATGGCCATCATGAACGCACCGATCTGCGCATCCGTGCATTGCCCGGTCATGATTTCGCGCATGACATCGCGCATCTCATCGGTACTGAGGTCGAGGTGGCCGACGATACGGCTCAGGGCTGTCTTGATATCCATGGAAAGTCCTTAGCGCGTGCCGCCGGTTTGTTTGAGGAAATTGGCGAACAGCTCGTGGCCCTGTTCGGTGAGGATAGACTCAGGGTGGAATTGCACACCTTCGATGTTCAGCGTTTTGTGGCGCAGGCCCATGATCTCGTCGACCGAGCCATCTTCGAGCTGGGTCCAGGCGGTCAGTTCCAGGCAATCGGGCAGGGTTTCACGCTTGACGATCAGCGAGTGATAACGGGTGACCGTCAGCGGGCGATTCAGACCTTCGAATACGCCCTTGTCCTCATGGAATACCGGGCTAGTCTTACCGTGCATGACTTGACGGGCACGGACCACATCGCCACCAAAGGCTTGGCCGATGGACTGGTGACCCAGGCAAACACCGAGAATCGGCAGTTTGCCGGCGAAGTGCTTGATCGCTTCGATGGAGATACCGGCTTCGGTCGGAGTGCAAGGACCAGGCGACACGACAATGCGCTCAGGGTTGAGAGCTTCGATTTCGGCAATGGTGAGTTCATCGTTGCGCACGACTTTAACCTCGGAGCCCAGCTCGCCAAGGTATTGCACAACGTTGTAAGTAAAAGAGTCGTAGTTATCGATCATCAGCAACATGGCGTTAAGAACCTCTTGAATTCACTGACTTTTAAGACGGCCTTCGAATGATTTACCCGCAGTGCGCTGCGCTTTGTCAGGTGCTGGAGTGGCGCCAGCAAAGCGGCATTTCATACAGGTAAAGAAGGCAAAGCGGTACAGGTCCGGCCAGGCCGGCAGAAAAGATTCAGGCGCGCCAACGCCAACGGGCGTGTGCCTTGATGACTTGATCCAGGAGTTTGCTGACGATCAACACGGGGAAGGTCTCATTCATACGTCTCGGCACAGTAACTTAGCTGGGCAGAGCGTGCAATATGGTCGGGGCGACAGGGTGCGAAACAAGCGAAGGGTTCGCGATAGATGGCAAAGGGCCGAAAGCTTTTGGTACTGTCGTTTCGTTTACAACAACAATAAATAAACGGACTTGCTCATGATCAAACAGACGTTGTTTGTACCGCTCGCCGGATGCCTGCTCGCTGCGGCCTGTTCCCAGGCGATCGCCGCGCCCAACCCGTATTCGAATTTCGTCGTCTTTGGCGACAGCCTCAACGATGCCGGGCAGTTTACCGACACGGGCGGCCCTGCCGGTGCGACCCAGCGTTTTACTAACCGGACCGGGCCGGTCTACCTGGATGGCAGTGGTGAATTTCGCTCGCTGAACTCCACGCAATTGTTGGGTGGACGTCTCGGGTTCTCAGCAGACCAGACCGCCGCCTCGACTTCGGCTGTACGCGCCAATGAAGGACTGGTGGATGGCAACAACTGGGCCGTGGGCGGTTACCGCACCGACCAGATTCTGGATTCGATCACTACCGAATCCGCCACGGGCGAACGCACCCGACCAGGCTATCTGCCGACGAACAATTTCCGCGCCGATCCGAATGCGCTGTATTACATCTCCGGGGGCGGCAACGACTTCCTTCAAGGCCGCGTACTCAATACCGCCCAGGCCAACACCGCGGCAAATCAACTGGCCGACAGCGTGCAGACCCTGCAAACAGCCGGCGCCAAATACATCGTGGTCTGGCTGCTGCCCGACCTTGGATTGACGCCCGCCGTCAATGGCACTCCATTACAAGCCTCGATCTCACAGCTGAGTACCGACTTTAATCAACAGTTGGTCACACGCCTGGCGGGGATCAATGCCGAAATCATCCCGCTGAACATTCCACTGCTGTTGCAGGAAACCTTCGCCGACCCGGCGCGTTTCGGCCTCGCCACCGGCCAGAACCTGACGGCCACCTGTTTTAGCGGCAGCGGTTGTACGGAGAACGCCGTGTATGGCATCAACAGTGCCACCCCGGACCCGAGCAAGCTGATTTATAACGACTCGGTTCACCCCACGGAAACCGGGCAAAAGCTGATAGCCGATTACGCCTATTCCTTGCTGTCGGCGCCTTGGGAACTGACGCTGCTGCCGGAAATGGCCCACGCCACCTTACGCGCCCATCAGGATGAACTGCGTAGCCAGTGGCAATCCGACTGGGAGAACTGGCAGGCCGTCGGCCAATGGCGCGCGATTGTCGCCGGCGGTGGACAGCATCTGGATGTCGATAGCCAAAGCAGCGGCGCCAGCGCCGATGGCAGCGGCTACAACCTGAATATCGGCGGCAGCTATCGCCTCAATGAAGCCTGGCGCGTGGGTGTGGCAGCAGGCTTCTATCGTCAGAACCTGGACGCCGGTAGTAACGATTCGGACTACAAACTCAATAGCTATCTGGCGACCGCCTTCGCCCAGTTTCAGCAGAATCGCTGGTGGGCCGATGCCGCATTGACCGGTGGCAAACTGGATTACGACAACCTCGAACGCAAATTCGACCTGGGTGTCAGCGAAGGTGGGGAAAAGGGTGATACCGATGGCCACCTCTGGGCCTTCAGCACTCGCCTTGGCTATGACATTGCGCAACCGGGCAGCGAATGGCATCTGTCACCGTTCATCAGCGCCGATTACGCCAAAGTGGAAGTCGACGGCTACTCGGAAAACAGCACCCGCTCCACGGCGCTGACCTTTGATGATCAGACCCGAGATTCGAAACGCCTGGGTGTCGGTTTGCAAGGCAAATACAACTTCACCCGTCAGACCCAGGTATTTGGCGAATATGCCTACGAACGTGAGTACGAAGATGACGTTCAGAAGGTAAACATCGCCCTCAACAGCCTGCCGGCGAACGACTTTACGCTGGAAGGTTATACGCCGCAGAGTCACTTGAACCGCGTGAGCCTGGGGGTCAGCCACAAGTTGACCGCCGACCTGGCGCTGCGTGCTGGTTACACGTTCCGCAAGGATGATGACTTTACCCAACAGGGCATCAACGTTGGGGTGGCGTTGGATTTCTAAACCGCAGGCAATAAAAAACGCGGTGCCCTCACAGGCGCCGCGTTTTTTATGGTGGTGAGATCCATGTGGGAGCGAGCCTGCTCGCGATAGCGATGAGTCAGGCAACATCAATGTCAGCAGTGCTGGCCCCATCGCGAGCAGGCTCGCTCCCACAGGTATTGCATGAACTCAGGTGTCTGGCGCCTGCTCGGCCAAAGCCACGGCACGGAACATGGCGCGGCGCTTGTTCAGGGTTTCTTCCCATTCCAGTGCCGGCACAGAGTCGGCGACGATGCCGCCACCGGCCTGCACGTGCAGTTCGCCGTTCTTGATCACTGCGGTGCGGATCGCAATCGCAGTGTCCATGTTGCCGTTCCAGGCGAAGTAACCGACCGCGCCGCCGTAGACGCCACGCTTGACCGGTTCCAGCTCGTCAATGATTTCCATCGCGCGAATCTTCGGCGCGCCAGACAAGGTGCCGGCCGGCAGGATCGCCCGCAGTGCGTCCATCGCCGTCAGCCCGGCCTTCAATTGGCCAGTGACGTTGGACACGATGTGCATCACGTTGGAATAACGCTCGATCACCATCTTCTCGGTGAGTTTCACCGAACCGATTTCCGAAACCCGACCGGTGTCGTTGCGGCCCAGATCGATCAGCATCAAGTGCTCGGCGATTTCCTTGTCGTCCGACAGCAGGTCTTTTTCCAGCGCCACGTCAGCCTCTTCGTTGGCACCTCGCGGACGAGTGCCGGCAATCGGGCGCACGGTGATCAGGTTGTCTTCGACCCGCACCAATACTTCCGGCGAACTGCCGACGACGTGGAAGTCGCCGAAGTTGAAGAAGTACATGTAAGGCGTCGGGTTGAAGCAGCGCAGCGCCCGATACAGATCGATAGGCGCAGCCTTGAAGTCGATCGACATACGCTGGGACGGCACAACCTGCATGCAGTCGCCGGCCAGGATGTATTCCTTGATGGTATCGACGGCTTTTTCATAATCGCTCTGGGTGAAGCTCGAGCGGAACACCGGATCAGCAGACTGTTGCTTGCTGAAATCCAGGCCACGGCGCGGGGTAATCGGCTGACGGAGTTGTTCCAGCAGCGCTTGCAGACGCGCCTGACCTTGTTCGAAGGCGTCTTCCTGCGATGGATCGGCCAGGACAATCGCGTGCATTTTGCCGGCGAGGTTGTCGAACACCACTACCGCGTCGGACACCATCAGCAAAATGTCCGGTACGCCCAGTGGATCCGGGTTCGGGCATTTGCCCAGACGCTTCTCCACATAGCGCACGCAGTCATAACCGAAGTAGCCCACCAGACCGCCATTGAAGCGCGGCAGACCGGCGATGGTCGGCACGTTGTAACGCGCCTTGAAGGCTTCGACAAAGGCCAGCGGGTCTTCAACGTCGTGGCTTTCGATCTCGACGCCGTCGTGGGTCACGCTGACGTGGTGATCGTGAACCCGCAGCACGGTGCGGCACGGCAGGCCAATGATCGAATAACGGCCCCATTTCTCGCCGCCCTGCACCGACTCCAGCAGGTAGGAATTGGGCTCGTCGGCCAGTTTCAGGTAGATCGACAACGGCGTGTCGAAGTCGGCCAGGGTTTCGCAGGCAAGCGGGATGCGGTTGTAGCCGGCAGCGGCCAAACGCAGGAATTCTTCGCGGATCATGAGGTGCCTCGTGGCTTGAGGGTCTAACGGTCAGGTGTGCAAACGCGCCGGTACGCCGGCCAGGAACAAGTCAGGCGCGCCAACGCCAGCGGGCCAGGGCCTTGATGACTTTCATCCAGAGTTTGCGAGTGACCACCACGATGGCGTTTCCAGGAGGGGATTGAACAGCGTCGGGCAACGTTATCTCAGCGGCCGGATCCAGGCAACCGGGAATTAGTTTGCGCAGATCATCGATCACCAGCGCCGGCGATTCTTCGGCGATTGGCCGACCGTGGTTATAGCCGTAACTGAGGGCCACGCATTTGACCCCCGCCGCTTTCGCCGCCAGCACGTCGCTGCGCGAGTCGCCGACGAACAACGATTGGGACGCTGGAATGTTGGCCATTTTCATCACGAAAAACAGCGCGGCCGGGTCGGGTTTCTTATTCGGTAGAGTGTCGCCACCGATGATCCATTTGAAGTAACGGCCGATCTTCATCTGATCCAGCAGCGGCGCGACGAAGCGTTCCGGCTTGTTGGTGATCAGCGCCATTTCGACGCCTTGTTTGTTCAGCCACTTGAGGGTGTCACGCACGCCGGGGTAAACCACCGTCAGTTCGTGACCATCTTCATAAAAGCCGTTGAACAATTCCAGGGCTTGCTCGGCCTCGACCTCATCGACACCCTCGGCGTCGATGTGGTTGGCCAAGGCCCGGCGCACCAGCATGTGCACGCCGTTGCCGACCCACTCCCGTACCGGTTCGATACCGGCAGGTTGACGCCCGAGTTTGAGCAGCATGTTATCCACGGCCGCCGCGAGGTCGGGGACCGAATCGACCAGCGTGCCATCCAGATCGAACATCACCAGCCGCGGCAGACGCCCGGGGAACAGCTGCTCAAAACCACTCATGGGCGAGCCAGCGCCAGTTCGGAGCGCATTTTTTCAATCACTTCCTGGTAGTTCGGCGCATTAAAGATCGCCGAGCCGGCCACGAAGGTGTCGGCGCCCGCCGCAGCGATTTCGCGAATGTTGTTCACATTCACGCCACCGTCGATTTCCAGGCGGATATCACGCCCGGAGGCATCGATCAGCGCCCGCGCTTCACGCAGCTTATCGAGAGTGCCGGGGATGAACTTCTGCCCGCCGAAACCCGGGTTGACGCTCATCAAGAGGATCATGTCGACCTTGTCCATCACGTACTTGAGCACGTCCAGCGGGGTCGCCGGGTTGAACACTAGGCCCGCCTTGCAGCCGCCCTCGCGGATCAGTTGCAGGGAACGGTCGACGTGCTGCGTGGCTTCCGGGTGGAAAGTAATGTAGGTCGCACCGGCTTCGATGAAGTCACCGACGATGCGGTCCACCGGGCTGACCATCAAGTGCGCATCGATTGGCGCGGTCACGCCGTACTTGCGCAGCGCGGCACACACCATCGGGCCGATGGTCAGGTTGGGCACGTAGTGGTTGTCCATGACATCGAAGTGCACGAAGTCGGCGCCGGCGGCCAGGACGTTATCCACTTCCTCGCCCAGGCGGGCGAAGTCGGCGGAGAGAATCGACGGAGCAATGACGAAGGGCTGCATGACGCACCTTTTTTGAGCAGAATCACGATGGCGCGCATTGTATACCTCATGCTTTGACGCGCGCACCGTGCTGCGATGATTGGGTACTAATAGGCCGCTCGGTAGATCTTCTCAATATCGACGGTACTCAACTTGCGCGGATTGTTACGCATCAGGCGCTCAATCCCGGCGGCTTCCACGGCCATGGCCGGGATCGCATCCTCGGGCACCCCGAAACTGCGCAGGCCCAGCGGGATTTCTACCGCTGCACACAGCTCGGTCATCGCCTCCACGGCTTTGTCCGCCGCTTCGTTGGCGCTCAGATGAGCGGTCTTCACCCCCATGGCCTCGGCAATATCCTGCATGCGCTCCACGCAAGCCATCTTGTTCCAGGTCATGACATACGGCAGCAGCAAGGCATTGCTGACGCCATGGGCAATGTTGAAACGCCCGCCCAGTGGATACGCCAACGCATGCACCGCGCCGACCCCGGCATTGCCGAACGCCATGCCGGCCATCAGGCTGGCGGTGGCCATGTCTTCGCGGGCTTGCAGATGGGATGGATTGGCGTAGGCTTTGGGCAGTGCTTTGGTAATCAGTTTGATCGCGCCAATGGCCAGGGCATCGGTGATTGGCGAGGCATTGAGCGACAGGTAGGACTCGATGGCGTGCACCAGCGCATCGACGCCACTGGCAGCGGTGACACTGCGCGGGCAGGTCAGGGTCATTTGCGGGCTGATCAGTGCCACGTCCGGCAACAGGTAATCGCTGACAATACCTTTCTTCAGTTGCGCGATCTTGTCGGAGAGGATGGCCACGTTGGTCACTTCCGAACCGGTGCCGGCAGTGGTCGGGATGGCAATCAGCGGCGGGCCTTTGCGCGGCACCTGATCAACGCCGAACAAGTCCTCCAGGGCGCCGTGGTAACCGGCATAGGCTGCAACACTCTTGGCGATGTCGATGGCACTGCCGCCACCGAGACCAATCAATCCGTCATGCCCGCCTTCACGGTAAACCCGCATGCAATCTTCGACGATGGCGATTTCCGGATCCGGCAGCACCCGGTCGAAAATCTCGTAACTGCGCTCGCCCAGCTGCGCCAGCGCCAGCTCTACCGTGCCGGACTTGACCAGTGCGGCGTCGGTGACGATCAGCGGGTTATCGATGTCCAGACGTGTGAGCTCAGCCGCCAGTTGCTCGATGGCACCTGCGCCAGTGATCAGTTTGTGAGCGATTTTGAAAGAGGAAAGACTCATGTGCGCAGCCTCTTATAGATAGGGGAGCTGGGCACAAGAGTAGCTGGGGATTGGGGTTTGTCTGCTATTCAGGTCGTGAATGACCCACGCCCCCGAAAAACACACAAAACCCTGTAGGAGCTGTCGAATGAAACGAGGCTGCGATCTTTTGATTTTGCTTTTAAGAACAAGATCAAAAGATCGCAGCCTCGTTTCACTCGACAGCTCCTACAGAGACCGTGTCAGACCTGGGCGGTACGCAGTTTTTCGCTACGGCCGCGCAGCCATTCCAGGGTCAGCAGCAGGATCACCGAGAAGGCAATCAGCAACGTCGCCGCCGCCGCGATGGTCGGACTGAGGTTTTCGCGGATACCGCTGAACATCTGCCTTGGCAGGGTCGCTTGCTCAGGACCGGCAAGGAACAGCGTCACCACCACTTCATCGAATGAGGTGGCGAAGGCAAACAGCGCACCGGAAATCACGCCCGGCGCAATCAACGGCAAGGTCACCCGCCGGAACGCGGTCAGCGGCGAAGCCCCAAGGCTGGCAGCGGCCCGTACCAGGTTCTGGTTGAACCCCTGCAAGGTCGCCGACACCGTGATGATCACAAACGGCACACCCAACACCGCATGCACCACGATCAACGAGAAAAAGCTGTTGCCCAATCCCAGCGGCGCAAAGAACAGATAACTCGCCACACCAATGATGACCACCGGCACCACCATCGGCGAAATCACCAGCGCCATCACCAGTGGCTTACCCGGGAAATCACCGCGGGTCAGGCCGATCGCCGCCAACGTGCCAAAGATCATCGCCAGCACCGTCGCCGCGGGGGCCACGATCATGCTGTTCTTCAACGAACGCATCCATTCCGCCGAAGCAAAAAAGTCCTCGTACCACTGCAACGAGAAGCCTTGCAGCGGATAGACCAGAAAACTCCCCGAGTTGAACGACAGCGGAATGATCACCAGCACCGGCAGGATCAGGAACAACAGAATCAAGCCGCAGAGAATCCGCAAGCTGTAGAACCACACCCGTTCGATGGGCGACATGTAAGGACTCAGCATTTCATTCTCCCCTTAGCTCAGACGCAGGCGACTGGCGCCCACCAGCCGGCTGTAAATCAGATAAAGCACCACGGTCGCCAGCAGCAACAGCCCACCGAGCGCGGTCGCCATGCCCCAGTTGATGCTGGTGTTGGTGTAGAAGGCGACGAAATAACTGACCATCTGATCGTTCGGGCTGCCCAGCAACGCCGGGGTGATGTAGTAGCCGATGGCGAGGATGAACACCAACAGGCAACCGGCGCCGACACCGGCATAGGTTTGCGGGAAATACACCCGCCAGAAACTGGCGAACGGGTGGCAACCGAGGGAAATCGCCGCGCGCATGTAAGTCGGCGAGATGCCTTTCATTACGCTGTAGATCGGCAGAATCATGAATGGCAGCAGGATGTGCACCATCGAGATATAAACCCCGGTGCGGTTGAACACCAGTTCCAGCGGCTTATCGATAATGCCCATGGCCATCAGCCCGCTGTTGATCAAACCGCCCGACTGTAGCAACACGATCCACGCAGCGACCCGTACCAGAATCGAGGTCCAGAATGGCAACAGCACCAGAATCATCAACAGGTTGCTTTGCCGCGATGGCAGGTTCGCCAGCAGGTAGGCCAGTGGATAGGCCAGCACCAGGCAGATCACGGTGATGATCAGGCCCATCCAGAAGGTCCGGGCAAAGATATCGAGGTAGATCGCCTGATCGGGGGTGGCCGGGGCCAGCTCACCGAGGTCGTCGATACGATGATCGACAGCGGCCAGCAGGTAATAAGGCGTCACATTACTGGTATTGCGGCGCACGACCTGCCAATAGGCTGGATCACCCCAACGCTCGTCCAGCGCTTCGAGCGCTTCCTTATAGGACGTCGGCTCGGTGGCGAACGGCAAGGCGCGTGCGGTTTTGGTCAGCAGGCTGCGGTAGCCGGCCAACTCCATGTTCAAGCGCTTGGACAAGTCACCCAAGGTCTGATTCTTGCGGGCTTCGGCGAGGTCTTCGCTGGCGGCCTTATACACAGGCTCTGCCGGCAGGCCTCGGCCATCCCAGCTGGCGATGGCCGCCACGGTGCGTGGCATGGCGCCGACCACTTCGGGGTTACCGACGCTTTTGTAGAGCAGCGCCACGATCGGCACCAGGAACACCAGCAACAGAAACAGCACCAACGGCGCGATCAAGGCTTGAGCTTTCCAGCGGTTGATCCGCTCGGCGTGCTTGAGCCGCTGCTTCAAGGTGGGGTCAGTGCCCGCGTTCACGGGAACGGCGATAGCCATGGCGTACTCCGGAAATCTTTGGATGGGCGGCATCACCCAGAGTGATGCCGCATTGCATCAATGTTCTTGAAACAGCCTCCGGCCCCTGTAGGAGCTGGCGCAGCCTGCGATCTTTTGTCGGGCCTGAGAACGTCGAAGATCAAGATCAAAAGATCGCAGCCTTCGGCAGCTCCTACAGGATTTGCGTGCGCCCCATGAATCAGGGGTGTACATGGTCCCTGTAGGAGCTGGCGCAGCCTGCGATCTTTTGGCGGGCCTGAGACCGCTGAAGATCAGGATCAAAAGATCGCAGCCTTCGGCAGCTCCTACTTGGCAGCCCAGGAATTGAAGCGCTGTTCCAGTTGCTCGCCGTTGTCAGCCCAGAAGCTGACGTCGATCTGCACCTGGTTGGCGATGTTTTCCGGGGTGGTCGGCATGTCTTTCAGGACATCCTTGGCCAGCAACGGCACGGCTTGGGTGTTGGCCGGGCCGTAGGCGATGTTTTCCGAGTAGGTTTTCTGTTGCTGCGGTTGTACGGTGAATGCGATGAATTTTTTCGCCGCTTCGGCGCGCTTGGCGTCCAGACCTTTCGGGATGGCCCATGCGTCGAAGTCGTAGATACCGCCGTTCCACACCACTTTCAGGTTGCTTTCTTTCTGTACCGCCGCGATCCGGCCGTTGTAGGCCGAGCTCATGACCACATCACCGGAGGCGAGGTATTGCGGCGGTTGAGCGCCGGCTTCCCACCACTGAATGCTCGGCTTGAGCTCATCGAGCTTCTTGAACGCACGGTCCTGACCATCCTTGCCGGCCAGCACTTTGTAGACGTCTTTCGGCGCAACACCATCGGCCATCAAGGCGAATTCCAGGGTGTACTTGGCGCCTTTACGCAAGCCGCGCTTGCCCGGGAATTTCTTGGTGTCCCAGAAATCGACCCAACTGGTCGGAGCGGTTTTCAGCTTGTCGGCGTTGTAGGCCAGCACGGTCGACCACACGAAGAAGCCCACGCCGCACGGCTGGATAGCGCCCTTGACGTAGTCTTCGGACTTGCCAAACAGCGCAGGGTCGAGTTGCTCGAACATGTCTTCATCGCAACCACGGGACAATTCCGGCGATTCAACTTCCACCAGGTCCCAGGACACGCTCTTGGTGTCGACCATGGCTTTGACCTTGGCCATCTCGCCGTTGTACTCGCCCGCCACGATCTTGCCGTTGCCCGCCGCTTCCCACGGTGCGTAGAAGGCTTTGACCTGCGCCGCCTTGTTCGCCCCGCCAAAGGACACCACGGTCAGGTCCGGGCCCGCCGCCATCGCGTGTGCCGCACCCATCATGCCCACGACCAGGGCGGTGAATTTCAGGGATCTCAACATTTATTGTTCTCTCCACGTGCAGGGTTGGTGTTGGTGTAGCCGGGGCGATCAATGCGCCTCTAAAAGTGGGTCGAGCGCGCGAACGTGTTCGACCTGCCAGCCAAGCGGTACCACGTCGCCGACAGCGAGCGCGGGATCGAGCTCGGCAATCGGTTGTTTCACGAAGAAGTCGGTCTTGCCGCAGACTTCCAGACGAACCCGGACGTGGTCGCCCAGATAGATGAATTCCGCCACCCGCCCCGAGAAGCGGTTGACGCAGGACTCGCTCGAACCATTGAGGCTCACGCGTTCCGGGCGAATCGACAGAGTGACGGGGTCGCCGGTCTTGCCGACATTGACCGCCAGGGCTTCAACCTTTTCACCGCGACCGAGTTCGACGACGCAACGGTCGCCGGTATGGCTGTGCAAGCGACCATTGAGACGGTTGTTCTCGCCGATGAAGTTGGCGACGAAGGTGTTTTTCGGTTCTTCATAGAGGGAGCGCGGTGGTGCGATCTGCTGGATCTCGCCCTGGTGGAACACCGCCACACGGTCAGACATGGTGAGGGCTTCGCCCTGGTCGTGGGTCACGTAGACCACGGTCACACCGAGGCGCTGGTGCAGGTGTTTGATTTCCATCTGCATGTGTTCGCGCAGTTGTTTGTCCAGTGCGCCGAGAGGTTCGTCCATCAGCACCAGTTGCGGTTCGAACACCAACGCACGGGCCAAGGCCACACGCTGTTGCTGGCCGCCGGACAGTTGCGCCGGATAACGCTGGGCGAAGGTGTCGAGCTGAACCATGCTCAAAACACGTTTGACCCGGTCACTGACATCATTCTTGTTCAAACCGCGCACGGTCAGCGGGAACGCCAGGTTCTCGGCGACCGTCATGTGCGGGAACAACGCGTAGTTCTGGAACACCATCCCGATGTCGCGTTTATGCGGCGGCACGTTGTTGATGGAGCGCCCGGCCAGCTGAATTTCCCCGGCGGTCGGCGTTTCGAAACCGGCGAGCATCATCAGACTGGTGGTCTTGCCGGAGCCGGACGGCCCGAGCAAGGTGAGGAATTCGCCTTTGCGAATATCCAGGTTGAGGTCTTTGACGATCAGGTTCTCGCCGTCGTAGCTCTTTTGCACTCCACGAAAGCTGACCAGAATATCGCTGGCCCCTGCGCTTGAATCAACCTGGCTCATACCCACACCTTTGTTATTGATGACTGCTGTGGACTAAGCCTAGTGGACGCTGGGAGCGGCGCAAATCGGGGCGCAGGAGAGAATCGCCTCAGCCGGATGGAAGGTTGGGGGTAGGGATTGCCCTACAAGGATGGCGGGGATGGATATGTCGATTCGGGATCGCGACAGGCGGTGAGCTGTAAGCCGCAAGAACAGGCAAAAGCGGCTTGATGTGCATGTCGCAAATGGACATGCCTACACGGTCCTTGTAGGAGCTGCCGAAGGCTGCGATCTTTTGGCGGCATCAAGATCGCCGAAGATCAAGATCAAAAGATCGCAGCCTGCGGCAGCTCCTACGGGTGATCGTGAACAGTTTTCAGAGGAGCTTGTGTTCCATCGCGTACTTCACCAGTTCGGCCAGGGAGGTGATGTTGAGTTTCTGCATCAGTCGCGCCTTGTGGGTGCTGATGGTTTTGCTGCTCAGGGCCAGTTGCTGGGCGATGTCGTTGACGTTGGCGCCTTGGGCCAAACGTTCGAATACCGAGAATTCACGCTCCGACAGCAATGAGTGCAATGGCCGCGAATCCGTCAGGCCGACTTCGAAGACCATCCGGTCAGCCAGGTCCGGGTCGATGTATCGCCCACCCGCCGCGACTTTGCGGATTGCCGTCAGCAGCAATGCCGGATCGCTGTCCTTGGTCGCATAACCTGCAGCGCCGACCTTCAACGCTCGAGCGGCCATTTGTGCTTCGTCGTGCATCGACAACACAAGGATCGCCGGGGGATTGTTCAAGGCGCGAATTCGCGGGATCGCTTCCAGGCCGTTGACCCCGGGCATGGAGATATCCAGCAACACCACTTCGCAGGGAACATGGCGCAAGGTCTCGAGCAACTGCTCGCCATTGCTCGCCTCCCCTACCACCAGCAAGTCCTTGGCCAGGCCGATCAATTGCTTGATGCCTTCGCGAACGATGGTGTGGTCTTCGGCTACCAGTACACGGATCACTTGCCTCTCCTCAAAAATTGCCTTGTCGCCGAAAAGATCGCAGCCTTCGGCAGCTCCTACAGGGGTACGCGTTCGGCGTAGGAGCTGCCGAAGGCTGCGATCTTTTAGGGGTCCAACGGCACTCGCACGCTCAGGGTCGTACCCTCCCCTGGCTCACTCTCAAGCGATAACTGCCCGCCCATGATCAACACTCGCTCACGCATGCCGACCACTCCAAAGGATGTCGGCCTGCCAGTGGCGGCGACAAATCCTACGCCATCATCGCTGACAGTCAGGCAGAGTTCATCGCCCTCAAGGACCAGCGTCAGTTCAACAGTATGCGCCTGGGCGTGGCGCATGACATTGGTCAGCGCTTCCTGAAGGATCCGGAACAGCCCGATGGCCTTGGCATCGCTGAGCACCGGCAAGTTATCCGGCACTTGCACCAGACACGGGATCTGCGTGCGTGCCTCGAACCGTCGGGCCTGCCATTCAATGGCCGAGGCAATCCCGGCATCGAGAATCGGCGGCCGTAGCGCCGTGGCCACATCGCGCACCAGTTGAAACAGCTGAGCAATCAGCCGCTTCATGCTGTTCAAGCGCTCGTGCAGACCCGGATCGAGCTGGGCGTAGGCCAATTCACACATGGACGTTTCCAACTTCAACACGGTCAGCATCTGACCCAATTCGTCGTGAACTTCCCGGGCGATGCGGGCCTTTTCCTCTTCCCGAACACTCTCCAGGTGGGCGGACAACTCGCGCAGTTGCTCGCGGGAGCTGGCCAGTTCCAGTTCGATGCGCTTGCTCTCGGTGATGTCCCAGACGATCCCGTCCCAGACATAGGCGCCGTCATCGAGGCGGCGAGTGATGGCCTTGATCTCGGCCCAGCGCTGTTCGCCCTGACGGGTCAGAATCCGGCCCTGCCACGACCAGTCACTATCGGTGTCCAGCGCGTGATCCTGAGTCTGGTGATAACTGGCCCTGTCGTCCGGATGCACCAGACTGCGCAGGCCTTTGTCGCGATGGGCCAGCGTCGCGGGCGAGTAGCCCACCAGGCTCTCGCTGCCTTCACTGATGTAGGCAAAGTCGATTTGCCCGGTCACCGGCGCGCGCTCCAGACGAAAGACCAGGCCGGGGACGTTGGCGGCGATCCCTTGCAGGCGCGCTTCGCTTTCCTGCAACGCGGCCAGGGCGCGACGACGCTCGGTGACGTCATTGAGGTAAACCACCAGGTATTCGCCATCGCGAAAACGCAAGAAGCTCAACGAAACATCCGCCGGCAGGATACTGCCGTCCGCTCGCACGCAATGGGTCTCGAAACTTTGCGGCGCGTCGTCACTGGTCCGGGCGCGTTTCCACAGGCTCAGCCAGCGGTCCATGTGCAAGCCGGGCTCGAAGTCGATCAATGGCCGATCAATGATCCCGCCCACCGGGTAGCCGAGCATGGTTTCAGCCGCCCGGTTGGCATAGCGCACATGGCTGTCCCAGTTGACCCAGAGGATGCCGACGGTGCTCTGATCGATGGAAAACTGCGTGAGGCGCAAGGCCTCTTCGCTGGCCTCGCGCAGGGCAATGTCTTCGCGCGCCGCCAGCAATCGTTGCTCCAGACTGTGTTGCTGACGGCGCTGCCAGAACACAATGGCCATGCTGCTCAGCAGCAACACCACCAAGAGCAGGCAGAGGTTTTGCCAGAAACCCGGCGACTCGGACAGCCGCGGATACTTGGGTTGCACCCATTGATTGTGCAGTTGCTCCAGATCCTTGGCCGGGATCGCCCGCAACGCGCTTTCGACGATGCCGGCCAACTCCGGCCAGTCCCGGCGCGTGGCCACTCGCAGCAGTTGCGGGAACCCGATATCGCCCACCACCACCAACCCGGAGAACTCGGGCTCGGCAGACAGACGCCCGAACTGCGCTTCATCGACTACGGCGTAACCGGCCTGCTGACTCAACAACAGTTGCAGCGCCTGGCGCTCCAGAGGCACGCCCTGCAAGTTCAGATGGGGATAATTGCTGCGCAGATAATCGGCGGTGACGCTGGGCATGCGCACGGCAACGCGGGTCTGGCTGTCGAGTTTTTCCAGTTCTACCGCCCCGGTGCTTTTCTGGTCGCTGACCACCAGTTGCGACACCCGCATGTAAGGGTCGGAAAATTGCCAGAGCCGCAAACCCACGGGGGTTTGCGTCAGGCCTGGCGCGATATCGATGTCGCCTTCACGGGCGGCGGCTTCCAGTTGCGCAAGATCGGGATAATTACGCCAGCTCAGTTCGATCTTGAGCGCCTTGGCCAGCCACTTCATCAGCTCGATATTAACCCCGGACAGGCGCTGCAAGCGGCGATCGTATTGGGCATAAGGCGTTTGCAACACCACTCCGACCCGCAACTCGCCATGCTGCGCCAGCCATTGCTGTTGCGCTGGCAACAGCTGCACGACGTGCGCCGGTGGCGCGGGCGCCGCCCAGCCCATCAAGGGAAACCACAAACAGCCGATAACCCACAGGCAGCGAAAATGCATCATCGAAGTCTCACACACTGACAAATACTGACCAACCCATTAGGCTGCCGGAATAACTTCTGGCCTGGAATATCCGATGCCCCCTGTCTACCGCCTGGCACTGCCAGCATTGTGCCTGTCGTTGATCCTGCCTTGCGCGTTTTCCGTCGAAGCGGCTGACCCGGCACCTGCCGCCGCGGAAAAACCCGCAGAAGAAAAACCGGTTGAACGCCAGCCGCTGCTTGAGCGTAGTCAGGAAGAAGCGGCAGCACTTGAGCGAAAAATCCCTGCGCAGGAACAGCAACAACTGCAAGCCGGCACCGACAGCTTCCTCGCCTTGTGGAAACCGGCCAATACCGCCGACCCCAAAGGCGCGGTGATTATCATCCCGGGCGCCGGCGAAACCGTTGACTGGCCGCAAGCGATCAGCCCATTGCGCCGTAAATTGCCGGACGCCGAGTGGAGCAGCCTGAGTATCACCTTGCCGGACCTGCAAAGCGACGCCATTGCGCCACGCATCGTCGAAGTGGCGCCAGCGCCCAAAACGCCTGATGCCGGCAGCAAAGACGCGACGACTGCGGCGCCCATCGAACAGGCGGCCGGCGGCGAAGCGGAGGTGACCGACAAGGCCATCGTCGAAACCACCGAAGAACACGCCAAAGCTGACGCCGAGCGAATCTTCGCGCGCATCGATGCCGCCATCGCCTACGCCGAACAGCAAAGCGCTCGCAGTATCGTCGTGCTGGGACATGGTACCGGCGCCTACTGGGCCGCGCGTTATCTGAGCGAGAAGCAGCCATCGCAAGTCGAGAAATTCGTGATGATTGCCGCCCAGACGCCTGTTACAGCAAAACCGGGACTGGCTGAGCTCACACCCACCTTGAAGCTGCCTGCCGCAGACATCTTCTATATGGATAAGCCGGTGGATCGTAACGCGGCGCTGGAACGTTTGCAGGCCAGCAAGCGCTTGAAAACTTCGGGGTTCAGTCAGGTGTCGCTCAAGGCTTTGCCGGGGAATGCCAAGGCCGAGCAAGAGCAGTTGGTGCGGCGGGTGCGCGGGTGGTTGAATCCGCAGCCGGCGGCGGACTGATAGACCGAGGCGCTGCCATCGCGAGCAGGCTCGCTCCCACAGTGGATCTTCAGCGAACATAAATTCTATGTCCGGCGAAAATCAAATGTAGGAGCGAGCCTGCTCGCGATGGCGCTATCAGAGACAACACAACTCTGCTGCTCTAACGAAAATCCCGCCGCTCACGAATCAACGTATAGGCATTGTGCAATTCACGAGTCTTGTCCGTGGCCTCACGAACCTGCAACGCCGTCGCACCGCTGCCGGCAATCTTGTCCGGATGATGCCGACTGAGCAGGCGTCGATAGGCGTGCTTGATCTGTGCCGGCTCACTTGTGGCAGACACTCCCAACAGTCGCAAGGCATCCTGATACGTGATCGCGCTAGTGACCAACGGTCGCTTCTGCGGCTCGTAATCGCTGGCCAGCGCCTGCACTTGATGCGACGTCCAGCCGAGCCATTTGCCCCACTGGGCAATCAGCTCGCGCTCATTGCTACCGGCGCGACCATCCGCCCAGACCATCCGCCAACAGGCACGCAACACCCCTTCCGCCGCATGGGGTTGAGCACTCAGGCGTCGCAGATAACCGCGCAACCGGTCGTGTCCCGACTTACCGCGATTGAATGCTGCAATCGCCCGACGTTGTGCCGACTCGGTCATTTCCAGCGAACGCATTTCCTGCCGCGCCTGCTGAATGTGGCCATCCACTACCCGTCCATCGCTCTTGGCCAATCGGCCTAGCAACACGAACAGCAGCTCATCGTTGCGCAGCACCGAGCGACCACCGAACTTCTCCCATAAATGCGCCCAGCTTTGCAGGTGCAAGCGCCGATCCAGCGCCTGCCCCAATAAAGCGCCGAGCATGGCCCCCGGAATGCTGGCTATAGCAAAGCCCGCTCCGGCTCCAATCAGAGTCCCTGGCCACAACATGTCAGCGTCTCGCTTCTATCAGAGTGTCTACTTCAGCCAGGCGCTCGTGGGTGCCGACATCCACCCAATGCCCATTCAGGCGTTCACCGGTCACTTGCCCGTCAGCCATGGCTTTGCGCAGCAGCGGCGCAAGTTTGAAGGCGCCGGCCGAGCACCCGTCAAACAGTTGCGGGTGCAGCACAGCGATGCCACTGTAGGTCAAGGTTGATGCATCCGGCCGACCGTCCTGCACATGGCCATCGACCAAAGTGAAGTCCCCACTGGGGTGATGCGCCGGGTTGTCCGCCAATACCAGATGAGCGAGCCCGGCGATGGGCTGATGCAACACGCTGAAATCGTAGTCGGTCCAGATGTCACCGTTGACCACCACAAAGGCCTCGTCACCCAACAACGGCAACGCACGGAAAATGCCGCCACCGGTCTCCAGCGGCTCACCTTCCGCCGAATACTGGATGCTCACGCCGTACCGCGAACCATCGCCCAGATAATCTTCGATCTGCTGACCTAGCCAGGCATGGTTGATCACGATCTCGCTAAACCCTGCAGCCGCCAAGGCGCGCAGGTGATATTCGATCAGGGGCACTCCGCCAGCGCGAACCAGTGGTTTTGGCGTGGTCAGGGTCAGCGGACGCATGCGCTCGCCTTTACCCGCGGCCAGAATCATTGCCTTCATGCAGTCGCTCCAGCACGCAGACTGGCCAGCAATTCACCTAGCTCCGCCAGCTCAGGGCGACGGGCGATGACGGCGTCTATATAAGCAAAGAAGCGCGGAACGTCGCCGAGGTAGCGCGGCTTGCCGTCGCGATGGCAGATACGGGCGAAGATGCCGATGACTTTCAGGTGCCGTTGCACGCCCATCAGGTCGCTGGCGCGCAAGAAGTCTTCAAAGTCTGGCTGAACCGGGATGTCGAGCGCGCCGGCCTGCTGCCAGTAGTCTTCCAGCCAGCCACGCACGCGCTCTTCAGGCCAACTGAGAAAAGCGTCCTTGAACAGGCAGGTCACGTCATAGGTCACCGGCCCGTAGACCGCGTCCTGGAAATCCAGCACGCCGGGATTCGGTTCGCTGAGCATCAGATTGCGCGGCATGTAGTCGCGATGCACCAGGACTTTGGGCTGAGCCAGAGCGCTGTCGATCAGCAGGTCGCTGACCTGCTGCCAAAGTGTTTGTTGCGCCGAGTCGAACTCGATGCCCAGTTCGCGCTTCACGTACCACTCGGGGAACAGTTCCAGCTCGCGACGCAGCAGCGCCACGTCATAACTCGGCAGCGGCGCCACCATTGGCAACTGTTGGAAAGCCAACAGCGCTTGCAGGGCATCCTTGAACAAATCATCGGCGTTTTCGCTGTCGATCACGTCCAGATAAGTCTTGTTGCCCAGGTCATTGAGCAAAAGAAAACCGCGCTCGAGGTCTTCGGCATAAATTTTCGGCACGTTTATTCCGGATTTCGCCAGCAGAAAAGCGATATCCACGAAGGGTTTGCAGTTTTCCTGGGGCGGCGGCGCGTCCATCACGACGAAACTTCTGCCTGCGCCTTCCCAGCGGAAATAGCGCCGAAAGCTCGCGTCGCTACTGGCCGCAGTCAACGTGGCCGGGGGCACGGTGCCCCAACCTTGTTCTGCAAAGAGGATAGCCAACTGTTCATCGAGCCAAACTTTCAGGTGTTGCAAACGTACATCTTGGTCAGGCATTGCAAGGGTCTCCGACGGCGCTAGCCGTCAAGCGGGTCATGCTTTATTATCCAGCATCTTTTTCAGACCATCGAGAGGCGTGCGGCCCACACCGCGGGCAGATGGCACGCAGGAAGCCCGGACTAATAAGATGGCATTGAAATCCCCCGCGTTTCGTAAAAAATTTCCGTTGTTGGTTACCGGCAGTCTGCTGGCCCTGCAACCTCTAGCCACTTCGTTCGTGGTCGCTGCGGAACAGTATGACTGCTCAGTCTCTGCTTCGGGTGCCTGGGACTGTGCGCCAAAGGCACCGGCCGCTGCATTGCCGCCACGCCCCGTCCATGATGGCAGCGCAGTTTCCGCCACTGGCGAAGCCGCGGCAGACACCAGCTCCAGCGCAGATACTGGCGCCAAACCCGTGCTGGTTACGGAGTCCAAGGGTCGCGGCTTGAAGTCGCGTAGTGAAGACTACAGCCACCTCGACTGGGTTCCGCGCGAGAAGCTCACCGCAGCGCAATTGGCCGAAACCGGTCCTTACTGCTCTGGTTCCTATATCGAACCGATTCGTCCTGGCATGAATGACAAGACGAGTAAAAGTGACGCTCCGACCTTTCTCGGTGCCAAAGCCTCTCGCTATAAGCAGGATGAGCAGGTCGCTACTCTGGCCGGTGACGTCGTTATGCGTCAGGGCAGCATGCAGGTAGAAGCCGACGAAGCGAACCTGTACCAGGCCGAGAGCCGTGGCGAACTGAGCGGCAACGTGCGTGTTCGCGACAACGGCGCACTGATCGTGGGCGACCACGCCGACGTGCAGCTCGACACGGGTGAAGCCAAAGTCGACAACGCTGAATACGTGATGCACAAATCGCGTATCCGCGGTAACGCGCTATATGCCAAACGGGCCGAGAACGCGATCATCCGCCTCAAGGATGGTACGTACACCACGTGTGAACCGGACAGCAACGCCTGGCAGCTCAAGGGCAACAACATCACGTTGAACCCGGCGACCGGTTTCGGTACTGCGACCAACGTGACGCTGCGGGTCAAGGACATTCCGGTTCTGTACACGCCGTACATCTACTTCCCGATCGACGACCGTCGTCAGTCCGGCTTCCTGCCACCGACCATTGGCACCGGCAGCGATACCGGCTTCCTGCTGGTCACCCCGTACTACTTCAACCTGGCACCGAACTACGATGCCACGTTGTACCCGCGCTATATGAGCAAGCGCGGCCTGTTGATGGAAGGCGAGTTCCGCTACCTGACCAAGTCCAGCGAAGGTCAGTTCGGCGCCGCGTACCTCAACGACGAGAACGACGATCGCAAGCTGCAGACTGACTACGAAAAAACCCGCTACATGTACAACTGGCAGCACAAGGGTGGCCTGGACTCGCGCGTATTGACTCAGGTCGATTACACCAAGATCAGCGATCCGTATTACTTCCAGGATTTGCAGACTGATCAGATTGGTGTGAAAAGTGCCGATTTCGTGAATCAGCAAGGTTCTGTCACCTATCGTGGCGACAGCTACACCGCTCGTTTGAATGCCCAGGCTTATCAGCTGGCGACCGTTTCGAACATCACGCCTTATGATCGTTTGCCGCAGATCACCTTCAATGGGCAGCTGCCGTATCATCCGGAAGGTTTGAACTTCGATTACGAGACCGAGATCGTTCGCTTTGATCGCGACTTGAAGAGTGGAGCATTCGTCCAGGAGGACGGGATTACCACCGAGCCACGTCTGGATAACAACATCTTTGGTCTGGCACGCGCCAACGGCGACCGTTTGAATCTCAAACCAGGTGTCAGTCTGCCGCTGAACTGGACGTATGGCTTCCTCAAGCCATCGCTCAAGTACCAGTACACGCAGTATCAACTGGATCTGGACGGCAGGGGCAAAAGCGACATTGCTTCGCAAAGCGCGGAGCAGGACAGGGTCAACGGCACGTTCAGCAGCAACCAGAACCGTGGAGTACCGATCGCCAGCATCGACAGCGGCCTGTACTTTGACCGCAACACTTCCTGGTTCGGAAAAAACTACCGTCAGACCCTGGAACCGCGCCTGTTCTATCTCTATGTACCTGAGACAGACCAGGAAGACATTCCGGTATTCGACACTAGCGAATACACCTTCAACTACGCCTCGCTGTTCCGCGACAACCGCTTCTCCGGCTCCGACCGTGTCGGCGACGAGAACAAGCTGTCGCTGGGCGTGACCAACCGCTGGATTGAAGATAACGGCTTCGAACGTCAACGCATCAGTGTCGGCCAAGCCTTGTACTTCAAGGACCGCGAAGTACAGTTGCCAGGTATCGATGCGAAAACCCGCGACGATGCAAAATCCAGTGTTTCGCCTTATGCGCTGGAATACGAATACCGCTGGAACCGCGATTGGCGCACCACCGCCGATTACAACTGGGACCCGGACAGCCGCAGCCCTCGCTCGGGTAGCGCGATGTTCCACTACCAGCCTGAAGACAACCCGAACAAGGTCATCAACGCCGGTTATCGCTATCGCAATGACCAGGTCCGTTATGACCAGAACACCGGTAAATGGTCGGTAGGCGGCGGTGACTACGGTACTCCGGGCACTCCTGGCTATGTGAAGGACTACTACAAGATCAAGCAGCACGACTTCTCGGTGATCTGGCCGATCGTGCCGCAGTGGAACGCCATCAGCCGCTGGCAGTATGACTACAACCGCAACCGTACTCTGGAAGCCTTCGGTGGTTTCGAATACGACAACTGCTGCTGGAAATTGCGCCTGATCAACCGTTACTGGGTCAGCTATGACGAGTTCAGTCAGAACGCCCCGGAAAACGAAAAAGGCGACCACGGCGTCTTCCTCCAAATTGTTCTGAAGGGACTCGGCGGCCTCACTGGCGCCAAGGTAGAGAGCTTCCTCGACAAAGGCATCCAAGGTTATCGTGAACGTGAAGACCAAGCTTTCTGATTGTCTGCGCCCGCTGATGCTGGGCGCGCTGTTCCTGGGTACCGCGGCCAACGCCGCGGTACAGTCCATCGATAAAGTGGTGGCTATCGTCGACAACGACGTGGTCATGCAGAGCCAACTGGACCAGCGTGTTCACGAAGTTCAGCAAACCATCGCCAAACGCGGGGCTGCCGTACCGCCTGCCGGCGTGCTGGATCAGCAGGTGCTCGAGCGTCTGATCGTCGAAAACCTGCAACTGCAGATCGGCGAGCGTTCCGGCATTCGCATTACCGATGAAGAACTGAACCAGGCTGTCGGCACCATTGCCCAGCGCAACAACATGTCGATTGAACAATTCCGCTCCGCTTTGTCTCGCGACGGCCTGTCTTATGACGACGCTCGTGACCAGATCCGCCGCGAAATGATCATCAGCCGTGTGCGTCAGCGCCGTGTAGCTGAACGCATCCAGGTGTCCGAGCAGGAGGTGAAGAACTTCCTGGCGTCCGACCTGGGCAAGATGCAGCTGTCCGAAGAGTTCCGTCTGGCCAACATCCTGATTCCTACGCCGGAAAGCGCCAACTCCGACGCGATTCAGAATGCAGCCAAACAAGCCGACGCGGTTTACCAGCAACTCAAGCAAGGCGCTGACTTCGGTCAGTTGGCAATCGCCAAATCCGCCAGCGAAACCGCACTGGAAGGCGGCGACATGGGCTGGCGTAAAGCTGCTCAACTGCCACCTCCGTTCGATCGCCTGCTGAGCACCATGGCTGTTGGCGACATTACCCAGCCTATGCGTACCCCGGGCGGCTTCATCATTCTGAAGATCCTCGACAAGCGTGGCGGCGAAGCCCAGGTGCGTGACGAAGTGCATGTGCGTCACATCCTGGTCAAACCAAGCCCGATCCGCGACGAAGCAAAAACCAAGGCTCTGGCTGATTCGCTCTATTCCCGTATCGAAGCGGGCGAAGATTTCGGCGAGCTGGCGAAAAGCTTCTCGGAAGACCCGGGTTCCGCCCTCAACGGCGGCGATCTGAACTGGATCGACCCGAATGCATTGGTGCCGGAATTCCGCGAAGTGATGGCCAAGACCCCACAAGGTCAGCTGTCCAAGCCGTTCCAGACTCAATATGGCTGGCACGTTCTGGAAGTCCTTGGCCGCCGCGCCACCGACAGCACCAGCCAGGCACGCGAACAGCAAGCGATGACCGTACTGCGTAACCGCAAATACGATGAAGAGCTGCAAACCTGGCTGCGTCAGATCCGTGACGAAGCGTATGTAGAAATCAAGCTTCCTGGTGCAGACCAGGCAACGCAGTGAAACCCAAGCGTTTCGCGTTGACCCCCGGCGAACCGGCCGGCATAGGTCCCGACCTGTGCCTGCTGCTCGCCTCGCAAGCTCAGCCACACCCTCTGATTGCCATTACCAGCCGCGACCTGCTCATCGAGCGGGCCGCGCAGTTGGGCGTGGTTGTTGATCTGCTGTCGGTAACGCCGGACAGCTGGCCGGATTCTCCCGCACCGGCCAACAGCCTGTATGTGTGGGATACGCCGCTTAACACCAAGGTCATCGCCGGGCAACTGGACAAAGCCAATGCGGCTTTCGTTCTGGAAACCCTGACGCGTGCTGGCCAGGGCTGCCTGGACGGGCATTTCGCCGGCATGATCACCGCCCCAGTGCACAAAGGTGTGATCAATGAATCCGGAATCGCCTTTTCCGGGCACACGGAATTTCTCGCTGACCTGACTCATACCGCGCAAGTGGTGATGATGCTCGCCACCCGCGGCTTGCGCGTAGCGCTGGTTACTACTCACCTGCCCCTTCGCGAGATTGCTGATGCAATCACGCCGGAGCGTCTGGAACGGGTCACGCGGATCCTGTACGCCGACCTGCAAGAAAAATTCGGCATCGCCCAGCCACGCATCCTGGTTTGCGGTCTCAACCCGCATGCCGGTGAAGGCGGTCACCTGGGCCATGAAGAAATCGACATCATCGAACCCACATTAGAGCGCCTGCGCGGCGAGGGCATGGACCTTCGCGGTCCCCTGCCCGCCGACACTCTGTTTACCCCCAAATATCTGGAGCACTGCGACGCGGTGCTGGCGATGTACCACGATCAGGGCCTGCCCGTGCTGAAATACAAAGGCTTCGGCGCGGCAGTCAACGTGACCCTTGGCTTGCCGATCATCCGCACTTCGGTCGACCATGGCACCGCCCTGGATCTGGCCGGCAGCGGCAAAATTGATACCGGCAGCCTGCAAGTCGCCCTGGAAACCGCCTATCAGATGGCCGAGACCCGTTTATGACCGAGCATTACCAACACCGGGCGCGCAAGCGCTTCGGCCAGAACTTCCTGCACGATGCCGGCGTTATCGATCGCATCCTGCGTTCCATTCACGCCAAACCCGAAGACCGTCTGCTGGAAATCGGCCCGGGCCAGGGCGCATTGACCGAAGGCCTGCTCAACAGCGGCGCCCAACTGGACGTGGTGGAGCTGGACAAGGACCTGATCCCGATCCTCAACCAGCAGTTCGCCAGCAAGAGCAATTTCCACCTGCATCAGGGTGACGCGCTGAAGTTCGACTTCAACAGCCTGAACGCCGCGCCGAACAGCCTGCGAGTGGTCGGCAACCTGCCGTACAACATCTCTACACCGCTGATTTTTCATCTGCTACACAACGCAAGCCTGATTCGTGACATGCACTTCATGCTGCAAAAAGAAGTGGTCGAACGTCTGGCGGCGGGGCCTGGTGGCGGTGACTGGGGTCGCCTGTCGATCATGGTTCAGTACCATTGCCGGGTCGAACATCTATTCAACGTCGGCCCGGGCGCATTCAATCCGCCGCCGAAAGTCGACTCGGCCATCGTGCGCCTGGTGCCTCACGCGGTACTGCCGCATCCAGCCAAAGATCACAAACTGCTGGAGCGCGTCGTGCGCGAAGCCTTCAACCAGCGCCGTAAAACCCTGCGCAACACGCTGAAATTGTTGCTGAGCAACGCTGAAATCGAAGCCGCCGGCGTCGATGGCAGCCTACGCCCCGAGCAGCTCGATCTGGCGGCCTTCGTTCGCCTGGCCGACAAGCTCAGCGAACAAGTCCTACACAAGCCTGCCACCGACTGAAAGGCGATGAGCGCTATCGGGTAGGACGCCACTCTGGTTTACTACCCGATACTTGGCCTAGACTGAGTTCTATCAGCTATGCCCCGCGTCCCGCTTCGTTTCTAAGGCCTTTTGCATGTCCGATCCTCGTTATCAGGTCGACGTCAGCGTCGTCACCCGCTATCTGGCAGAACAATCGCAACCCGAGCAAAATCGCTTTGCCTTCGCCTACACCATCACCGTGCAGAACAATGGCGAGTTACCGGCCAAGCTGCTGTCGCGGCATTGGGTGATCACCGACGGTGACGGGCATGTCGAGGAGGTTCGTGGTGCAGGCGTCGTCGGCCAACAGCCGTTGATCGACGTGGGCAAGAGCCACACCTACAGCAGCGGCACTGTCATGACGTCCAAAGTCGGTACGATGCAGGGCACTTATGAGATGGTCGCCGACGACGGTAAACACTTCGACGCCGTCATCGCTCCGTTTCGCTTGGCAGTACCCGGAGCCCTGCACTGATGGCGACGTATGCAGTCGGCGATTTGCAAGGCTGCCTTAAGCCGCTGCAATGCCTGCTCAAGCAAGTCGCTTTCGACCCGGCAAAGGATCGCTTGTGGCTGGTGGGTGACCTCATCAACCGTGGCCCACAGTCGCTGGAGACCTTGCGCTTCCTTTATAGCATCCGCGAATCGCTGGTGTGCGTACTCGGCAACCACGACCTGCACTTGCTGGCGGTCGGGCAAAACATCGAACGCCTGAAGAAGGCCGACACGCTTCGCGAGATTCTTGAAGCACCCGATTGCGGGGAGCTTCTGGAGTGGGTTCGGCAACAAAAGCTCATGCATTACGACGAGCAGCGCGATATCGCCCTGGTCCATGCCGGCATCCCGCCGCAATGGTCGCTGCGCAAAGCCTTGAAGTGCGCCGCCGAAGTCGAAGACGCCCTGCACGATGACAATCGCTTCGCGCCTTACCTTGACGGCATGTATGGCAATGAACCGGTGAAATGGGACAACGATCTCAAAGGCGCGGCTCGCCTGAGAGTCATCACCAACTATTTCACCCGGATGCGTTTTTGCACCAGCGACGGCAAACTCGACCTCAAGGGCAAGGAAGGCATCGACACCGCACCGCCGGGTTATGCGCCATGGTTTGCCCACAAGGAGCGCAAGACCAAAGGCCTGAAGATCATCTTCGGCCACTGGGCGGCGCTCGAAGGCCAGTGCAACGAGCCAGGTCTGTTTGCGCTCGACACCGGTTGCGTCTGGGGTGGCGCCATGACCCTGATGAACGTCGACACCGGTGAGCGCCTGCAATGTAAATGCGACGCCCGAGGTAATACCCGGCCGCCAGTCGCCGCCTCTATCCCCGAACAAACGTCAGCCAGCGCCCCGCGCTAGACTGCGCTTTCAGCCGAGCCACAGGAGCCCGCCATGAGCGAATTCAAACGTATCCCCCCAGAACAGGCCCAGGCCCTGCGCGAACAAGGCGCGGTGGTGGTCGATGTCCGTGACCCGGCAACGTTTGCCGCACTGCACATCGCCGGTTCGAAGCATCTGGACAATCATTCTCTGCATGCTTTCATTCAGGGCGCTGACCTGGACGCGCCGACGGTAGTGGTCTGCTATCACGGCAATTCCAGCCAGGGCGCTGCTGCCTATCTAGTCAGCCAAGGCTTCTCCGACGTCTATAGCATGGATGGCGGTTTCGAGTTGTGGCGTACGACCTATCCTTCGGAAACGGCGCAAGGCACTTCCGAATAATTTTTTTCAATGCGCGCAAGCCCCGGTCCCCGCGGGCTAGCGCGGTGACAGACGAACGGTCTGCCACAACTTATTACGCATCTTGCATTTACCTTCCGAATTCCCAACTATCCTTAAGCGCAGGCCATCCAAAACAGGGGAGAGCCGGTACACCGGCGCGCGGGTCATCGGGAGTAGCTTTCGGAGTCGTCAGCTCCGAGAGAGTTCTGGGGGGTAAACAGCAACTGCCTGTTCGGTTGCTGCCAGCATCGACTGAGTGATCCGGCGTCGGCTCCACGTATCGAGCGAGGTGACGTCATGAGTATCTTTAGCCACTTCCAACAACGCTTCGAGTCCACGCGCCAGGAAGAACTCTCTCTGCAGGAGTACCTGGAGCTGTGCAAAAAGGACCGCAGCGCCTACGTTTCCGCCGCCGAGCGTCTCTTGCTGGCCATCGGAGAACCGGAGCTGCTCGACACCTCGACCAATTCGAGGCTGTCGCGAATTTTTTCCAACAAGGTGATCCGCCGCTATCCGGCCTTTGAAGACTTCCATGGGATGGAAGAATGCATCGACCAGATCGTGTCGTATTTCCGCCATGCGGCCCAGGGTCTGGAAGAGAAGAAACAGATCCTCTACCTGCTCGGCCCTGTCGGTGGCGGTAAGTCGTCCCTGGCCGAAAAGCTCAAACAACTGATCGAGAAAGTGCCCTTCTACGCAATCAAGGGCTCGCCGGTTTTCGAGTCGCCTTTGGGTCTGTTCAACGCCACCGAAGATGGCGCGATCCTCGAGGAAGACTTCGGCATTCCCCGGCGCTATCTCAATACCATCATGTCGCCATGGGCCACCAAGCGCCTGGCCGAATTCGGCGGTGACATCAGCCAGTTCCGCGTAGTGAAACTCTATCCGTCGATCCTCAACCAGATCGCGGTGGCGAAAACCGAGCCGGGAGATGAAAACAACCAGGACATCTCGGCACTGGTGGGCAAGGTCGATATTCGCAAACTGGAAGAGTTCCCGCAGAACGACGCTGATGCCTATAGCTACTCGGGGGCGCTGTGCCGGGCCAACCAAGGCTTGATGGAGTTCGTCGAAATGTTCAAGGCACCGATCAAGGTGCTGCACCCATTGCTGACGGCCACCCAGGAAGGCAACTACAACAGTACCGAAGGTTTGGGGGCGATTCCGTTTACCGGGATCCTGCTGGCTCACTCCAACGAGTCGGAATGGCACACCTTCCGCAACAACAAAAACAACGAAGCATTCATCGACCGGATCTATATCGTCAAAGTGCCGTACTGCCTGCGCGTCAGCGACGAGGTGAAGATCTACGACAAGCTTCTGTTCAACAGCTCGCTGGCCAAGGCCCATTGCGCGCCCGATACCCTGAAAATGCTCGCACAATTCACCGTACTCTCGCGCCTCAAGGAGCCGGAAAACTCCAACATCTATTCCAAGATGCGCGTGTATGACGGCGAAAACCTCAAGGACACCGATCCGAAGGCCAAGTCGATCCAGGAATACCGCGACGCTGCGGGTGTCGACGAAGGCATGAACGGTCTGTCGACCCGCTTCGCCTTCAAGATTCTGTCGAAGGTCTTCAACTTCGATCCGCACGAAATCGCCGCCAACCCGGTACATCTGCTTTACGTACTGGAACAGCAGATCGAACAGGAACAGTTCCAGGCCGAGACCCGGGAACGCTATCTGCGCTTCTTGAAAGAGTACCTGGCGCCGCGTTATATCGAGTTCATCGGCAAGGAGATCCAGACTGCCTACCTCGAATCTTACAGCGAGTACGGCCAGAACATCTTCGATCGCTACGTGCTGTACGCCGACTTCTGGATTCAGGATCAGGAATACCGCGATCCGGAAACCGGCGAGATCCTCAACCGCGTAGCCCTGAACGAAGAACTGGAGAAGATCGAAAAACCGGCTGGCATCAGCAATCCGAAGGATTTCCGCAACGAAATCGTCAACTTCGTACTGCGCGCCCGAGCCAATAACAACGGCAAGAACCCAACCTGGCTCAGCTACGAAAAACTGCGGGTGGTCATCGAGAAGAAAATGTTCTCCAACACCGAGGATTTGCTGCCGGTCATCAGCTTCAACGCCAAGGCCAGCAAAGAGGACCAGCAGAAGCACAATGACTTCGTCACACGGATGGTCGAGCGGGGCTACACCGACAAACAGGTACGACTGCTGTCCGAGTGGTACTTGCGGGTCAGAAAATCACAGTAACCCGCTGCCGGTCAGACCGGTTGTCGTTAGCCCGAGGCCTGTTTACGCTTTTTCTGTTACACAGGCCTCTGGAGGTGTCCGAAATGCGGTAGCGAGGTTCAGGCAGCATCAAAGCGCTTGAGGGGAGCGTGTACACCCTCCGGCACTGGCCTTATGCTGCGTTAACGCTCGCCCCTTTCAGGACAGCTTCTAAGGAGCAGTCATGAGCTATGTGATCGACCGACGTCTCAATGGCAAGAACAAGAGCACGGTGAACCGTCAGCGGTTTCTGCGGCGCTACCGTGATCACATCAAAAAGGCTGTCGAAGAGGCGGTCAGCCGGCGCTCCATTACCGATATGGAACACGGCGAGCAGATCAGCATTCCCGGCCGCGACATCGACGAGCCGGTGCTTCACCACGGTCGTGGCGGCAAGCAAACCATCGTGCACCCCGGCAACAAGGAATTCACCAGCGGCGAGCACATTGCCCGTCCGCCGGGAGGTGGCGGCGGCAGAGGCCCCGGCAAGGCCGGCAACACGGGTGAAGGGATGGACGAGTTCGTCTTCCAGATTACCCAGGAGGAATTCCTCGAATTCATGTTCGAGGACCTTGAACTGCCTAACCTGGTAAAACGCCACCTGACCGGCACCGACACTTTCAAGACCGTACGCGCCGGTATCAGCAACGAGGGCAACCCGTCACGGATCAACATTATCCGCACGCTGCGTTCGGCCCATGCCCGACGCATCGCCTTGTCCGGCAGCAGCCGGGCGAAATTGCGCGAAGTCAAAGAGGAACTGCTGCGACTTAAACGGGAAGAACCGGACAACTTCGGCGATATCCAGGATCTCGAAGCAGAAATCGAGAAGCTCAGCGCGCGCATTCACCGAGTGCCGTTTCTCGACACCTTCGACCTCAAGTACAACCTGCTGATCAAGCAGCCGAACCCCAGTTCCAAAGCCGTAATGTTCTGCTTGATGGACGTGTCCGGCTCCATGACCCAGGCGACCAAGGACATCGCCAAACGCTTCTTCATCCTGCTGTACCTGTTCCTCAAGCGCAACTACGACAAAATCGACGTCGTGTTCATCCGCCACCACACCAGCGCCCGTGAAGTGGATGAGGAGGAGTTTTTCTATTCCCGGGAAACCGGCGGCACGATAGTCTCCAGCGCCCTGAAACTGATGCAAGAGATTATGGCCGAGCGTTATCCGAGCAACGAATGGAATATCTATGCCGCCCAGGCGTCCGACGGTGACAACTGGAATGATGATTCGCCGATCTGCCGCGACATCCTGATCAATCAGATCATGCCGTTCGTGCAGTACTACACTTATGTTGAGATTACCCCGCGCGAACACCAGGCCTTGTGGTTCGAGTACGAACGCATCGCCGAAGCCTTCTCTGACACTTTTGCCCAGCAGCAACTGGTCTCGGCCGGGGATATCTATCCGGTCTTTCGTGAACTCTTCCAGCGCAGGTTAGTGACATGACCGCCAAAGAGCAGAAGCGCCAACCCATTTCCACCGGCTCCGAATGGACATTCGAGCTGATCCAGGCCTACGACCGCGAAATCAGTCGTCTCGCGGCCCGCTACGCGCTGGATACGTATCCCAACCAGATCGAAGTGATCACTGCCGAGCAGATGATGGACGCCTATGCCTCTGTCGGCATGCCCTTGGGTTATCACCATTGGTCCTATGGCAAACACTTCCTCAGCACCGAAAAATCCTACAGTCGCGGCCAGATGGGGCTGGCCTACGAGATTGTGATCAACTCGGACCCCTGCATTGCCTATCTGATGGAAGAAAACACCATCTGCATGCAAGCGCTGGTGGTGGCTCACGCCTGCTATGGCCATAACAGTTTCTTCAAAGGCAACTACCTGTTCCGCACCTGGACCGACGCCAGTTCGATCATCGATTACCTGGTGTTCGCCAAGCAGTACATCATGCAGTGCGAAGAACGCCACGGCATCGACGCGGTAGAGGACTTGCTCGACTCCTGCCATGCGCTGATGAATTACGGGGTAGACCGGTACAAACGCCCGTATCCGATTTCCGCCGAAGAAGAACGCCGTCGGCAGAAGGATCGGGAAGAGCATCTGCAGAAGCAGATCAACGATTTGTGGCGGACCATTCCAAAAGGCGCGGACAAGTACAGCGACAAGGACAATGCACGCTTCCCCGCCGAACCTCAGGAAAACATCCTGTATTTCATCGAAAAACACGCACCGTTGTTGGAGCCCTGGCAGCGCGAAATTGTGCGGATCGTACGCAAGATCGCCCAGTATTTTTATCCACAGCGTCAGACCCAGGTGATGAACGAAGGTTGGGCCACCTTCTGGCATTACACGCTGATGAACGACCTGTACGACGAAGGCCTGGTCACCGATGGTTTCATGATGGAGTTCCTGACGTCCCATACCAGCGTGGTCTTCCAGCCCGGTTTCGACAGCCCCTATTACAGCGGCATCAACCCCTACACCCTGGGTTTTGCCATGTATCGCGATATCCGCCGGATATGCGAACACCCCACCGAAGAGGACTATCGCTGGTTTCCGGAAATCGCCGGAACCGACTGGCTGTCCAGCATCAAATTCGCCATGAGCAGCTTCAAGGACGAGAGTTTCATCCTGCAGTACCTGTCACCCAAGGTGATCCGCGACCTCAAGCTGTTCAGCATCCTCGATGACGATCAGAAGGACGATCTGCTGGTTCCGGCGATACACGACGAAGACGGCTATCGAACCATTCGTGAAACCCTGGCGGCGCAATACAACCTGGGCAATCGCGAACCCAACATACAGATCTACAGCATCGACCGACGTGGCGACCGCTCCCTGACCTTGCGCCACCAACAACACGACCGCAAACCGCTGGGCGATTCCACTGATGAAGTGCTCAAGCACCTGCACCGCCTCTGGGGCTTCGACATCCACCTGGAAACCCTGCAAGGGGATCAGGTGATGAAAACTCACCATGTTCCGCCCAGAAGCGAGCATGGCGAGGGGGATTACGGCCGGCTGGACTTGGCAGTCATTCATCTTTGATCCTGTTTTCTGCCTCCGGAAGTTCGACGCAAAGGTTATTCTGTCGGGCTAACGGAGGTTTTTTATGCAGATTTATAAAGTCGGCGGTGCGGTCCGCGATCGCCTGCTGGGCAAACCTGTCATCGATATCGACTGGGTCGTTGTAGGCGCCACCACCGAAGAAATGCTCGCCAAGGGCTTTCGTCCGGTGGGCGCGGACTTCCCGGTTTTTCTTCACCCCAAAAGCGGTGAGGAATACGCCCTCGCCCGCACCGAACGCAAAAACGGGCGCGGCTACGGCGGCTTCATCTTTCACGCCAGCCCTGATGTCACCCTCGAAGAAGATCTGATTCGCCGCGACCTGACGATCAACGCCATGGCCGAGGACGATCAACAGAACCTGACTGACCCTTACCACGGTCAACGGGACCTCGAGGCTCGCTTGCTGCGTCACGTTTCCCCCGCGTTCGCCGAAGATCCTCTCCGTGTTCTACGCGTTGCCCGCTTTGCCGCGCGTTATGCGGAACTGGGTTTCACCGTCGCCCCCGAGACATTGGAGCTGATGCGTCAACTCAGCGAATCCGGTGAATTGGAGGCATTGACGCCCGAACGCAGTTGGAAAGAAATCGCCCGCGCGCTGATGGAAGACCAACCCCAAGTATTCATTGAGGTGCTGCGCGAGTGCGGCGCGCTCAAGGTACTGATGCCGGAAGTCGACGCGCTGTTCGGTGTACCGCAACCCGAAGCCCATCACCCCGAAATCGATACGGGCGTGCATACCCTGAGCGTGCTGGAGCAAGCGGCGCTGCACAAACAACCGCTGACCGTACGCTGGGCCTGCTTGCTGCATGACTTGGGCAAAGGTTTGACGCCCGAGGAAGAATGGCCCCGCCACATCGCCCACGAGCACAAAGGCCTGAAGCTGATCAAAGCGGTCAATGAGCGCTTCAGGGCACCGAAAGACTGTCAGGAGCTGGCGCTGCTAGTGGGCAAGTATCACACCCATGGCCATCGTGCTCTGGAGCTGAAACCGTCGACCTTGCTGGAGTTGTTGCAGAGTTTCGACGTCTATCGTCGACCTCAGCGCTTTGAAGAATTTATCGCGGCGTGCGAGATGGACGCTCGAGGGCGTAAAGGCCTGGAGCAGAGAAGTTATCCACAGGCGGATTATTTACGGGGCGCGGCAACTGCGGCGCGAAGTGTTGCCGTTCAGCCGTTGCTGGAGAAGGGGTTCAAGGGATCGGAATTGGGCGAGGAGATCAAGGGCGAGCGGCTCAGGGCGTTGAAGGCTTACAAAGATCAAGCATAAGCCAGATCAAAAGATCGCAGCCTTCGGCAGCTCCGAGAAATGGTAACCCCTGTAGGAGCTGCCGTAGGCTGCGATCTTTTTGCTTTACAGCATATCGGAAGGGGTCAACTGCTCGCCGCGCCACTCAAAGGCCACTGGCGCCAACACCTGATCGATCTGCGCTTCTTCCCACAGGGTTGCAAAGCTCTTGCCTACGCCCGGATGCACACGATCCGGCGCAATCAGCGACAACGGCCAAAGCACGAAGGCATTTTTCAGAATCTCTGCCCGCGGCAAGATCAAGCCATCGAAATTGCCCACCAGATCGCCGAAGAGCAGCACGTCGATATCCAGCGGCAAGCCCTTGCGGTCCGGCGCGTAACGGCCGTTATCCGCCTCGATGAATTTCAACCGTCGATCCAGCTCCATCAGCGGCAGATCGGTGAAGGCCGAGACCACAAAGTTAAAAAACGGCCCGCTCTTGATCCCCACCGCCTGGCTTTCGAATACCGCCGAACAGCGAATATCCACCAAGAAACCCGCCAGGGCATCCAGGCCTGCCTGCAAATGGGCTTCGCGCTCGATATTGCTACCGAGCCCGAGGTATACCTGAGTCAGCGACATCCGCGCTCGATCTCCACGCCCACACCACCCGTGGCAGCCGGGATGGCACCTGGCTTGGTCAGTTTGAGGCGCATCCAGGTGATCTTGAATTCGCTCATCAGTACTTGCGCCAGACGCTCGGCAAAGGTCTCCACCAGCAGGAACTGCGCCTGCTCGGCAAACGCCTGAATGCGCGACGAAACGCTCGCGTAGTCGAGCGCCAGGGCCAGGTCATCACCGGCGGCGGCCGGACGATTGTCCCAGGCGAAGCTCAGATCAAGTCGCAGACACTGTCGGATGCCTCGTTCCCAGTCGTAGGCACCGATGACGGTGTCGACTTCCAGGCCCTCGATAAACACTCTGTCCAAGCACTTCTCTCCACTGCACGACAAGGGCGCAATGCGCCGTTAGAATCAGGGCGTCCTCGCCCGGAATAGTTAGCATGTTTTGGTTACTGGCGATCCTCGCCTACCTGCTCGGCTCTCTGTCCTTCGCCATTTTGCTCAGCCGCCTGACCGGCAACCCCGATCCGCGAATGAGTGGCTCGGGCAATGCCGGTGCCACCAACATGTTGCGTCTGGCCGGCAAGAAACTCGCCATCCTGACCTTGCTCGGCGACCTGAACAAAGGTCTGCTACCCGTATTGATCGCAGGTGCAGTAGGCCTTTCACCGCAACAACAGGCCTGGATTGGCGTCTGCGCCGTTATCGGTCACCTGTTTCCGCTGTACTTCCGCTTTCGCGGTGGCAAGGGTGTCGCCACCGCGGCTGGCATGCTGCTGGGGCTCTACCCGCCCGCCGCGCTGCTGGCGGTCTGTGTCTGGTCGCTGACGTTCTACCTGACCCGCACCAGCTCACTCGCAGCCCTGATTGCCACACCATTGACCTTGCCACTGCTTGCCTGGCAAGAACCAGCGGCATTACTGCCCATGAGCGCGCTCACAGGCCTGATCGTCTGGCGTCATCGCGGCAATCTACGCGACCTGTTTGCCGGGCGCGAACGGCATTTTTAAATACCGCACATGAGCGCCGCTCATCACAGCGCCGACAACTGCTCCATCGGCCAGCGCGCCTGCACGCTGATCGCCAGGCTTTCATGCTGGCCGGCCTGCAAGCGCTGACAACCGGCAAACGCAATCATCGCGCCATTATCGGTGCAGAACTCCGGACGGGCATAAAACACATCGCCCTTCATGTCGCCGAGCATTTTTTCCAGTGAAACCCGCAGTGCTTTGTTGGCGCTGACGCCCCCTGCGATCACCAGACGCTTGAGACCCGCCTGTTTCAGGGCACGCTTGCACTTGATGGTCAAAGTCTCCACCACGGCCTGCTGGAACGCCAGTGAGATGTCGCAACGGGCTTGCTCGCTGTCGTCCCCGGCGCTGACGCTCTGCTGCCAGGTGTTCAGGGCGAAGGTTTTCAGGCCACTGAAGCTGAAAGCCAAGCCTGGACGATCACACATCGGACGCGGAAAAGTGAAACGTCCTGCAACGCCCTGCTCCGCCAGACGCGCGATCTCCGGGCCGCCCGGATAATTCAGGCCCATCATCTTCGCGGTCTTGTCGAACGCTTCGCCGGCCGCATCGTCGAGGGTCTCGCCCAAGAGCGTGTATTGGCCGATCCCATCGACCTGAACCAGCTGTGTATGACCACCTGACACCAACAAAGCGACGAACGGAAACTCCGGTGGTTGCGGCTCCAGCATCGGCGCCAGCAAGTGACCTTCCATGTGGTGCACGCCCAAGGCCGGAATGCCCCAGGCAAACGCCAGCGCCTGGGCGCAGGAAGCCCCTACCAGCAAGGCTCCGACCAGGCCAGGACCCGCGGTATAAGCGATGGCGTCGATCTCGGTCGGCACGCAGTCGGCCTCGGCCAGGACCTGACGAATCAAGGGCAGCATGCGTTTGACGTGATCACGCGACGCGAGCTCCGGCACCACGCCGCCATAGGCACGATGCAGATCGATCTGACTGAACAGCGCGTCGGCCAACAACCCGCGCTCACTGTCGTAAAGTGCGACACCGGTTTCGTCGCAAGAGGTTTCTAATCCCAGTACTAGCATGGGTTTGCGCCTTGTAGAGGCTGAATTCGAAGGCGCGCATAATAGTCGTCGCGTGATGCCCCTACCAGCGGTTTTCGATCAGAGGCTTTGCATTCCGAGCGATGAGGGGTTAACATCCGCAACCCTTAAAAACCGACGTCTTCAAGTGCTCTTTTGCCGCGAGGATGTTGACCCCGGTAATGAATGAAGGTAGCTCTGGATGCCAGCCGTCAAAGTAAAAGAGAACGAACCCTTCGACGTAGCTCTGCGTCGTTTCAAGCGCTCCTGCGAAAAAGCCGGTGTACTGGCTGAAGTTCGTAGCCGCGAATTTTACGAGAAGCCAACTTCTGAGCGTAAGCGTAAAGCAGCAGCCGCTGTTAAGCGTCACGCCAAGAAAGTTCAGCGCGAACAGCGCCGCGCCGTTCGTCTGTACTAATACACAGACGATCGTAGCAAGCTTCTGCCAAGCCCGGCCCTCAGCCGGGCTAATGGCATTTGCGGACAACGCTTGATGCTTCACCGTCAAAGCCGCAGACGCGACCGAGACAAATCTGCTTCACAGCGTCAGACCTGGCTCTTTTGCCAGCGGTGCACGTCTTTTCTGACGAGCCTTCCAAGGCTACTGACGAGCACACCCACTGATTCCTCTCACGACGATCAGCCCAAGGCACCTTCTTGCGTGCCCGCTTATGAGCTATCCGAGGCCAATGACTGGCCGTCGCCGGATTCAGCGAAACACTTTCAAATAGTCGAATACTGATTGGTATTAACGTCAGTGGATTTTCGGCAGATACACTTCCCGACAGCGATACGCAGACGACACAGGTCGAGCCGCACACCCTGCGTGCCTCGAACAACGACCCGCGTTTGGCCGCCCTTCGTTTTGGGTCCATTTCAGCGCAGATGACGAGAACGCCATGGCCGGGCTAATTCCCCAGAGCTTCATTGACGACCTTCTGAACCGCACCGACATCGTCGACGTGGTCAGCTCGCGCCTGCAAATGAAAAAAGCTGGCAAGAACTACACTGCCTGCTGCCCGTTCCACAAAGAGAAAACCCCTTCCTTCAGCGTCAGCCCCGACAAACAGTTCTACTACTGTTTCGGCTGCGGCGCTGGCGGTAACGCCCTCGGTTTCATGATGGACCACGACAATCTGGATTTTGTCCAGGCTGTCGAAGAACTGGCCAAAGCCGCCGGCATGGAAATTCCCCGCGAAGAAAGCGGTCGGGCGCACAAACCGCGCCAGCCTACTGATTCGCCGCTGTATCCGCTACTCACCGCCGCCGCCGACTTTTATCGTCAAGCCCTGAAAAGCCATCCGTCGCGCAAAGCCGCCGTGGATTATTTGAAGGGTCGTGGACTAACGGGTGAAATCGCCCGGGATTTCGGTCTCGGTTTTGCCCCGCCTGGCTGGGACAATCTGTACAAGCACTTGAGCAGCGATACCCTGCAGCAAAAAGCCATGATCGATGCCGGCCTGTTGATCGAGAACGCCGAAACCGGCAAGCGCTATGACCGCTTCCGCGATCGCGTGATGTTCCCGATCCGCGACAGTCGTGGGCGCATCATTGCCTTTGGCGGCCGGGTGCTGGGCGACGACAAGCCGAAATACCTGAATTCACCCGAAACTCCGGTTTTCCATAAGGGCCAGGAACTCTACGGCCTTTATGAAGCACGCAAGAACAATCGCAACCTCGACGAAATCATCGTCGTCGAAGGCTACATGGACGTCATCGCCCTCGCCCAGCAAGGCCTGCGCAATGCCGTCGCAACACTGGGCACCGCCACCAGCGAAGAACACATGAAGCGCCTGTTTCGCGTCGTGCCCAGCGTGCTGTTCTGCTTTGATGGTGACCAGGCGGGCCGAAATGCCGCCTGGCGGGCACTGGAGGCAACCCTGCCATGCCTGCAAGACGGACGTCGGGCGCGCTTTCTGTTCCTGCCTGAAGGCGAAGATCCGGATACCCTGGTCCGCTCCGAGGGCACTGACGCCTTCCGCGCACGGATCAATCAGCACGCCCAGCCGCTGGCCGATTACTTTTTTCAACAGCTGACCGAAGAATCGGACCCGCGCTCCCTCGAAGGCAAGGCCCATATGGCCACCCTCGCCGCGCCGCTGATCGACAAAGTCCCGGGCGCCAACCTGCGTATCTTGATGCGCCAGCGCCTGAGCGAAATTACCGGGCTTAGCGGTGAAGCCGTGAGCCAACTGTTGCAAAGCACGCCTCAGCCTCAGGAAGCCCCACCCGCTTACGATCCAGGCATCGATTACGACGCCATGCCGGATTACAGCGACTACCATCAGCCGCAGGCACAAGAGATGTACGCGCCGCAGCAGGAGTGGACGCCGAAGAAGCCTGGCGCAGGCGGCAAGAAATGGGACAAGAAGCCGTGGGACAAGAATGGCAAACGCGGCGGTGATCGCGATCAACCGCGTGCGCCACGGATTCCGGCCGCTGTAGAGCCACCTACCCTGGCCGCCTTGCGCACGTTGCTGCATCACCCGCAACTGGCTGAGAAAGTCGAGGATGCCGGGCACTTCGCTGCCGAGGACCATACCAACACACAACTGTTGGTCGCCCTGCTCGAAGCCGTACAGAAGAATCCCAAGCTAAACTCATTTCAACTGATTGCGCGCTGGCACGGCACCGAACAAGGCCGACTGCTCAAAGCGCTGGCAGAAAAGGAATGGCTGATTGATGGAGATAACCTTGAACAACAGTTTTTCGACACCATTACTAGCTTGTCAGCCCGCCAACGCGAGCGAAACCTGGAACAACTTCTTCGAAAAGCACGTCAAAGTGAATTGAGCACCGAAGAGAAAAATCAACTGCGCGACCTTTTAAGTCGCAATGTTTCCGCATCAAGCCCGACCTCAACTGGCGCGTGAGGTCATAGCTCAGGTATAATCCTCGGCTTGTTTTTTGCCCGCCAAGACCTTCAGTGGATAGGGTGTTATGTCCGGAAAAGCGCAACAGCAGTCTCGTATCAAAGAGTTGATCACACTTGGTCGTGAGCAGGGCTACCTGACTTACGCGGAGGTCAACGACCACCTGCCGGAGGATATTTCAGATCCGGAACAGGTGGAAGACATCATCCGCATGATTAATGACATGGGGATCAACGTATTCGAGGTTGCGCCAGATAAGGATTCCCTTATGCTGGCCGACGCCGATACCGACGAAGCCGCGGCCGAAGAGGCAGCAGCAGCGTTGGCAGCGGTCGAGACCGACATTGGTCGCACCACCGACCCAGTGCGCATGTACATGCGTGAAATGGGTACGGTAGAGCTCCTCACACGTGAAGGCGAAATCGAAATCGCCAAACGTATTGAAGAGGGCATCCGCGAAGTGATGGGCGCAATTGCGCACTTCCCTGGCACGGTTGACCATATTCTCTCCGAGTACACTCGCGTCACCACCGAAGGTGGCCGCCTGTCCGACGTCCTGAGCGGTTATATCGACCCGGACGACGGCATTGCGCCGCCTGCAGCCGAAGTGCCACCGCCTGTCGACCCGAAAGCCGTGAAAGCGGACGACGACACCGACGACGATGACGCCGAAGCGAGCGATGACGAAGAAGAAGCCGAAAGCGGTCCGGATCCGGTCATCGCCGCACAGCGCTTTGGCGCTGTCGCCGATCAGATGGAAATCACCCGCAAGGCCCTGAAAAAGCACGGTCGTGGCAACAAGCTGGCAATTGCCGAGCTGGTAGTCCTGGCTGAGCTGTTCATGCCGATCAAACTGGTGCCGAAGCAATTCGAAGGCCTGGTCGAGCGTGTTCGCAGTGCCCTGGATCGTCTGCGTCAGCAAGAGCGCGCGATCATGCAACTTTGCGTACGTGATGCCCGCATGCCGCGTGCCGACTTCCTGCGCCAGTTCCCGGGCAACGAAGTCGACGAAAGCTGGACCGACGCACTGGCCAAAGGCAAAAGCAAATACGCTGAAGCCATTGGTCGTCTGCAACCGGACATCATTCGTTGCCAGCAGAAGCTGACCGCGCTGCAAACCGAAACCGGTTTGACGATCGCCGAGATCAAGGACATCAACCGTCGCATGTCGATCGGTGAGGCCAAGGCCCGCCGCGCGAAGAAAGAGATGGTCGAAGCGAACTTGCGTCTGGTGATCTCCATCGCCAAGAAGTACACCAACCGTGGCCTGCAATTCCTCGATCTGATCCAGGAAGGCAACATCGGTCTGATGAAAGCGGTAGACAAGTTCGAATACCGCCGCGGCTACAAATTCTCGACTTATGCCACCTGGTGGATCCGTCAGGCGATCACTCGCTCGATCGCCGACCAGGCCCGCACCATCCGTATTCCGGTGCACATGATCGAGACGATCAACAAGCTCAACCGTATTTCCCGGCAAATGCTGCAGGAAATGGGTCGCGAACCGACCCCGGAAGAGCTGGGCGAACGCATGGAAATGCCTGAGGACAAGATCCGCAAGGTATTGAAGATCGCTAAAGAGCCGATCTCCATGGAAACCCCGATCGGTGATGACGAAGATTCTCATCTGGGTGACTTCATCGAAGACTCGACCATGCAGTCGCCAATCGATGTCGCCACTGTTGAGAGCCTTAAAGAAGCGACTCGCGAAGTCCTGTCCGGCCTCACTGCCCGTGAAGCCAAGGTTCTGCGCATGCGCTTCGGTATCGACATGAATACCGACCACACCCTTGAGGAGGTTGGTAAGCAGTTCGACGTGACCCGTGAACGGATTCGTCAGATCGAAGCCAAGGCGCTGCGCAAGCTGCGCCACCCGACGAGAAGCGAGCATTTGCGCTCCTTCCTCGACGAGTGATCACAGAACCCCCGGCCCAGGCCGGGGGTTTTGCTTTATGCAGATTAAATGCCCCGTACATCCCCCCCGCCGCATAGCCCGTCTACACTCGAAGCATTCCCCCAAGCCGTAACGAGACCGTTATGCCCAGATGGCCGACCGTGTTTTTTTTGCTGTCGCTGATGACCTGGACCGCAACGGCTGGCGCGTTGACTCTGACCGACGAAGAACGTAGCTGGCTAACGGCTCATCCGGAACTGCGCCTGGGCGTGGACGCGTCCTGGCCGCCGTTTGAGTTTCGCGACGAGCACGGGCGTTATCAGGGCCTGGCAGCGGACTACATCAACGTCATCCGTCAACGGCTGGCCATCAAACTCACGCCCATCGAGCCGGTCAGCTGGACTGAAGTCTTGCAGCAGGCCAAACAAGGCAAGCTAGACATCTTGCCGGGCATTATGTCGACTCCCGAGCGTCAGACGTATCTGTCGTTCACCCGCCCCTATCTCGACTTTCCGATTGTCATTCTGGCTCACGTCGGAGGCCCCCAACCGCGCAAACTCGAAGACCTGTACGGGCTGAAGATCGCCGTGGTGGAAAACTACGCCCCCCATGAACTATTGCGCACCCGCCATCCCGACCTGAATCTGGTGGCGATGCCCAACGTCAGCTCGGCGCTGCAAGCGCTCGCCACCGACGCCGTCGACGCCGTAGTAGGCGATCTCGCCTCCAGTGTCTGGAGCCTGCGCCAGCTCAAGCTCGACGGGCTTTACGTCAGCGGTGAAACACCCTATCGCTACCAATTGGCGATGGCCGTGCCACCGAACAACAAGCTGTTGGTCAGCATCCTGGACAAAGTCCTGGCAGACATGACCCCCAGTGAAATCAGTGCTATCCAGGAACATTGGGTCGGTAACGTCCTGGACCATCGAACCATCTGGCTCGACGTGCTGATTTACGGCCTGCCTGGATTACTGTTTCTGATGATCGTGCTGGCAGTGGTTATCCGGATCAACCGCCGACTCAGTTCGGAAATTGCCCGTCGGGTCGCTCTGGAACAGGAGCTGCGCAGCAGCGAATACCATTATCGCGGGCTGGTGGAGAGTCTTTCGGCCATCGCCTGGGAAGCCCGGATCAGCGATTACACCTACAGCTACGTGTCACCTCATGCTGAGGAGCTCCTTGGTTACCCATTGCCCCACTGGCTGATTCCGGGCTTCTGGCGCAACATCATCCACCCGGCGGATCTGACCCGGGCCCAAACCTTCTGCGACCGTGAAGTGGCAGCCGGGCGCGATCACAGCGTCGATTACCGGGTCATCACCGCCGACGGCCGCTGCCTGTGGGTCCGCGATATCGTCAGCCTGATCGAGCACGCCCATGAACCGGTACTGCGCGGGCTGATGATCGACATCAGCGAAGCCAAGCGCACCGAAGAGGCGTTGCGCCTGTCGGAACAGAAGTTCGCTTCAGTGTTCCAGCAATGCCCGGATATTCTGGTGATCGCCCGGCTTTCCGACGGTTGTCTGCTGGAAGTCAACGAAGCGTTCGAAGAACAGATCGGTCTCAAGGCCGAAGACGTCATAGGCCAGACCGCCACCGACCTGAACATCTGGGGCGTACCCGGCGTGGGCCCAGGTTTGTTGCAGCGTTTGCAGGCCGGCAGCATCCGCAACCTGGAGATGCCCTTTCGCCGCAGCAATGGCCAGGTGTTTACCGGCCTGATTTCCGCCGAGCCTTTCGATCTCGATACGACCCCGGCCCTGGTGGTCGTCGTGCGGGACATCAGTCAGCTCAAAGAGACCCAGCAACAACTGCAAACCTCCGAAGAGAAATTCGCCAAAGCCTTTCATGCGTCTCCCGACGGCTTGCTCTTGTCCCGGCAGAGCGACGGTTTGCTGTTGGAAGTCAACGAAGGCTTCAGCCGTATTACCGGTTTCAACAGCGCGATGTCCGTGGATCGATCGGCCCTGGACCTGGGGATCTGGGTCAATCTCAACGAACGCAAGCAGATGCTCGAGCTGTTGCACCGGGATGGTTTTGTGCGCGACTTCAGTTGCCACATCCGCCGCAAAGACGGGCAGATCCGGCTTTGTGAGGTTTCAAGCCGGCCGTTGCCCATCGGCGATGAAGACTGCATGTTGACCATTGCCCGGGACATTACCGAGCGGCATCTGATGCAGGAGAAACTGCAGCAGGCCGCCACAGTGTTCGAGAGCACTGCCGAGGGTGTATTGATCACCGACACCCAGCAGCACATCAGTGCGGTCAATCGTGCATTCACCGAAATAACCGGCTACAGCGAGAGCGAAGCGCTGGGCCATACTCCTCGCCTGCTCGCCTCGGGCCTGCATGACAGCGCATTTTATGCGGCGATGTGGCATCAGTTGACCGCCGACGGTCATTGGCAGGGCGAGATTTCCAACAGGCGCAAGAATGGCGAGCTCTACCCGAGCTGGCTGACTATCAGCGCAGTGCGCAACCGGGACAAATTCATCACCCACTTTGTTGCGGTGTTCGCTGACATTTCCAGCCTCAAGCATGCTCAGGCCAAACTCGACTACCAGGCGCACCACGACCCGCTGACCGGCCTGCCAAACCGCACATTATTCGAGAGTCGGCTGCTGACCGCACTGAACAGCCAGCAGGAAAACGGCGGCCAAGGCGCAGTGCTGTTCCTTGACCTGGACCGCTTCAAGCACATCAACGACAGCCTCGGCCACCCGGTCGGCGATCTGCTGCTCAAAGGCATCGCCGTGCGCCTCAAGGAGCAGCTGCGCGATATCGATACCGTGGCGCGGCTGGGTGGCGATGAATTCATCATTCTGCTCCCGGGCCTGCAACAATCCAGCGATGCCGACAACATTGCCACCAAGCTGTTGAACTGCTTCGCCGCCCCTTTCCAGGCCGGTGAACACGAGTTTTTCATCAGCGCCAGCATCGGCACCAGCCTGTACCCCAAGGACGGCTGCGACGTCGCCACGCTGGTCAAGAACGCCGATGCAGCGATGTATCGTTCCAAGGCCAAGGGTCGTAACCGGGTTGAAAGCTACACCCGCGACCTCACCGCCCAAGCCAGTGAGCGCGTGGCGCTAGAACATGAACTGCGGCGCGCCATCGAGCGCAATGAGCTGTTTTTGTACTACCAGCCCAAAATCAGTCTGAATGACCATCGAGTGGTGGGTGCCGAAGCGCTGATCCGCTGGCATCACCCCACTTTTGGCGATGTACCTCCCGAGCACTTCATTCCCCTGGCTGAAGAAAACGGCATGATTCTGCAAATCGGCGATTGGGTACTTGAGACAGCCTGCCGACAGATGTACGAGTGGAATCAGGTCTATGAGTGCCTGGGCCCACTCTCAGTCAACCTCGCAGGCGCGCAACTGCGTCAGCCGAACCTGCTCGGCCGGATCGAGCAATTACTCAAAGACAACCACCTCAATCCCGGCTTCCTGCAACTGGAAATCACTGAAAACTTCATCATGAGCCAGGCCGAAGAAGCGCTGGCGGTGCTGCATCAACTCAAACGCCTGGGTGTGCAACTGGCGATCGATGATTTCGGCACCGGCTATTCGTCCCTGAGCTACCTTAAACGCCTGCCGCTGGACATCCTCAAGATCGACCAATCCTTCGTCCGCGGCCTGCCCGACGACCCACACGACGCGGCCATTGTTCGCGCAATCATCGCCCTGGGCCGCAGCATGCAATTCACCGTCATCGCCGAGGGCGTCGAAACCCAGGCGCAGCAGCAATTTCTCACCGCCGAAGGCTGCGAACAGGTCCAGGGTTACATCGTCAGCCTGCCCTTGCCACCGGACGAATTCGCCGCGACGTTTCTTCGTACAGCCATATTGGATTTTTCGGATAGCACAGCCGAGAAACCATCGCTATAATCCGCGGCCTACTGAGGGCCTATAGCTCAGTTGGTTAGAGCAGGGGACTCATAATCCCTTGGTCGTAGGTTCGAGTCCTACTGGGCCCACCATACTCAAAGCCGCGCACTGCGCGGCTTTTTCGTGCCTGACGTGTAGGTTTGTTTTGCTGAAGGTGTCGCAATATCGGATGACGCCCGCAGACCTTGTAGGCAAACTCCGAGAATTGCGTAATGGGTGCGTTTAGGCGCTTTTCCGCCTTGTTGGGCTTTTCTTCGACGGGATACTCTCCGGACGTCGCTGCAAATGCAGCGATCGGGTGTGGTAACTCGGTGAAACCAGCGCAACAGTGCACTCATTACGGATACAGGCAGTTTTTATGCCTGTGATCTTGATATGGCGGCTGTGCGTGGGACGCCCTCGGGCGTGCCGGTTTCCTTGGTTCCCGGTTTACCACCCTGCGTACAGCTGCCACCTTTTCGTGTGGTAACGAAAAGGGCAGCTCCTCGAACCCAGGAGTAAAACCATGACCAAAACAAATCCATCCGCAACTTCAGAACTAAAAACCATCGGTTTCACGCCCTTCACCTATTGCTCGGATCAGCCACTGTTCCACGTCAGCGCTGGCGTCCCCATCCTCGACGCATTGACTCAGGCCTCCGATCTGCTGTTCCTCGCCAAATCATTTGCCGAGGACGCACGCCTGGGCCGCGCACTATCTGACGGCGATGAGCAAAGCGGTGATTGATGATGTGGTAAAGGTTCTTACGCCGCGACCGACTCGGACCAAAGACGAATCCGAGGTTTAGTCGGACCAATCAGAAAGCCACGCAATGCGTGGCTTTCACCTGAAAAAGATCAGTTCCCCGCCAACAAGAGCATCGAGATCACTCATGCAAAACCAGGTACATCCGCCTATCGAGCCTTCAGCAAAAAACTTGCAAACCAATGCGGTTGAACCTAGTCTTGCCCGCAACACACCCGCCATGCCTATGGTTGCTTCAGCAGCTAAGCACAAATTGCGCGGGTTTTTTTTGCCCGGAGCTTTTAGGGCATGAGAGTTTTCCATAAGCCCGTCATCGATATCACCGCACAGATCGAATTGCTCAAGCAGCGTGGGTTGCATATTCAGGATGACACACGGGCTCGCCACTTTTTACAGGCAGTGAGTTTCTTCCGCCTAACCCCCTACATGCGAACTTTCCAGCAAGCGGAGGACGAAGACCACCCCTTCCGCAAAGGCGCTGGATTTCGTGACCTGACCACGCTTTATGATTTCGACCGTCGCCTGCGCCTACTTGTCATGGATGCCATCGAACGCGTCGAGGTTGCAGTTCGCTCACTGATCAGCAATCACATGGGACCGAATCATGGTGGGCACTGGTACATGGAGGCGCGGTTGTTTCAGCACTCCTACGACCATGCTCGATTGCTGGAAACCATCCGTACCAAGCAAAATGCTGCTAGACGCGATTACGAAAAAGAGTGTCAACGGATAGATCGCTTACAAACCGATGAAGGGCGAAAGGATCATCTAAAACACCAACGAGCCAAGGAAAGCTACGCGCGGCACTATCCAGTAACGTACGACCAGCCGTCACTGATGCCCGGATGGGCCATGCTGGAAGAACTGACCTTGGGTGATCTGTCACATCTTTATAAAGGTCTGGCGCGAGACGCCGACAAGAAAGTCATCGCCAGATGCCTCGAACTGCCAGCACCACTGTTGCAGTCATGGCTGCATACATTGACGACCATCCGCAATATTTGCGCCCATCATGCGAGGCTGTGGAATCGAGAGCTGGGTATACGGCCAGAACTGCCTAAGAAAACTGGCTTCTCGTGGCCGCTTGCATTACTTCAGCAGGCACAGCATCCACGGATTTTTTCGGTTTTGTGCATTCTCAGTCACCTGATGCGCCAAGTGAGCCCACACACCAGCTGGGATCATCGCTTGCGGGACTTGATGCAAGAGTTTCCAAATGTGAATCAGCGAGCAATGGGGTTTCCACAAGACTGGCACCAAGACCCGTTCTGGAAAATAGCTGAATAATTCAATAGAAAACCAAAAGCTCCGGTGCTCTCACCAAGGCTTCTTGTGAATATGAATATCAGCCGCTCATTTACGATTCCCCACGCGAACACTCACTACTGGCCAATATTCATCAACTTTGGTTATGGTTGCGCCTCGGCATCGAAGAACATGTTCGACTCAATCGAGACAAAAAGGAATTTGCAGATGAAGAAAGCCATTTTCACGAGCCTGTTCACGGCGGTGATTGCTACCAGCAGCCCCGCAATTGCCCAGGCAAAGGCCAGTATTGCCGAAGTGTTCAACGGGGAAATGCTCGGCACGAACCTGCGTTATTTTGAATCGGTTGCGGGCATTGCGCGAAAAAGCTCCGGTGATCAGCACACCTATAGGGTCGAGGGCTGTCAGATCACGGCGACGGCGGGTGGCGGGACGATCAACGCGTTGCGCATGGAGCTTTCACCTGACTGCCGGGCCGATTTGAAGTCCTTCATCGGTGACTCGTTCGCACCAGCCGCCAACAAGCCGCTGACCTTCGGTAACTTTCAAGAAGCCGCTGGCGATCTCAATTTCTATGCTGACTGTTTGACTATGTGTGGCAATGCTGCCGAGCCGTCCGTTTATGCCTTATGGGACGGGCCGCGCGCGGTGGGTTTCCGTCAAGTGTTATTGGAAGTTGCACTGGTCAGCGATCAAGCGCTGCAAGCTTCCAACCAGTGGCAAGCCAGCATGACTAAAGCCAAGGGCGAAGATTTTGTCATGGACACTCGTTTCAACTGCGAGCGAACGTTCGATGCGCCGGCGCAGAAGAGCTTTCAGGCGGTGCAGGTCACGGCTATCACGATCGGCTCGGAGTTGCCCACGCCAGGCTGCTGATTCGGCTGACCACCCTAGTCAAAGCCGCGCACTTCGCGGCTTCTTTGTGCCTGACGCGTAGGTTTCTGTTGTTGAGGAACGACGATGGAATCCGAACAATAGCGGCAGCTCATCCCTTGAAATGCCCGATCTTCACTGCGCCCAGCGGCCACCTGGATACTTACTCCCAAACACTCAACGCTGGTATCGCCTGCACGGGCACCAGCCCTTCAAGCACTTCCCCCGTCAACACAACCTCATACGAATCCCCGGCCCTCCCCCACAGGTCCACGAGGACCATGCGGTCTACCAGAACCCCTGCCAATCCGGTAATCGTATCGGCCAATTCCTCCACGATTTTTTGAGTCCGCAACCACAAGCGATCATTAATATCTGTCAGCTCAGTAATGATGCTGTCAGACGATGCTGGATCCGTATCGGGGTAGGCGATATTTCGAAGCAAGTACCGCAACTCTCTTATTTTTGCGTGATCCTGTTCCGCACCAAACTCTCCTTTCAGGATGGCTGCCGCTTTCGACTTATCGACGCGTTTCTCGGGCGATTGCTTTGCAGGTAATGTCTGCGCCATGGAGCCGGCGAAGAGGACCATTATCCGAGCCTCCAAATGTTCCTTCATGCCGTCGATCGACGAAATTGACCGCGTCAAGGTAATGGAGGCCCCTCCATGATGGGTCAGGCCCATGGTAACTTTCAGGGTCACATCACCCGTTTCAAAGCCCAGGGCTCGGGCGACTACGTAGTGCCCCATTTCATGATTCGCAATCTGCAGTGCATAGTCTCGCAGAGCCGCTGGCATGCTCTTCATTTCGATCCCCTCGCTTTCACAGCCCTTGGTTGCGCATTCGACTACGAGTGACAATTTGTGTCCATCCAATTAACCCGTTGAGGGCATGGAGTGCCTGTAACATGCCTGCCCATTGCTCTATACCGCTGGAGATGCCCCTTTGCCTGACACCCGCCCTCCCGTCCTTGACGAAATCGACCGCCAATTGATCGCGGCCTTGCAAATCAACGCGCGCGAAAGTGTCGCCATGCTCGCCCGGCAACTGGGCATCGCCCGCACCACCGTCACGTCGCGCCTGGCGCGGCTGGAAAAGGCCAAGGTAATCACCGGTTACGGTGTGCGCCTGGGACAGCGCGTGGTGGATGGTGGATTGCAGGCATACGTCGGGATTACGGTGCAACCACGGTCCGGCAAGGAAGTGCTGCGTCGTCTCAGCGCCATGGCGCAGGTTCAGCAGTTGTGCGCGGTGAGTGGCGAATTCGATTATGTGGCGTGGTTGCGCACCGATTCGCCGGAGCAGCTGGATCAGTTGCTGGATCAGATCGGCAGTGTGGACGGGGTGGAGAAGACGACGACTTCGATCATCTTGAGCAGCAAGATTGATCGGGGGCAGCCGGTTTGAGTTTCAACCGATAATTCCATTGCCTGATCGAGCCTCATCGCGAGCAGGCTCGCTCCCACATTGAACAGTGTGTAGTGGTGCGTCGTCATATTGATCAAGTAATTAGCAAAATGACGACACATTGCGTCTTATTAACGTGTTCTACGCTCTCTAGAATGGCTGCCATCTTTTCCTATACTCAGACGCGCACTCTGCGTCAGGTCGCCAGCAAGGTCAGCCATGAACAAGAACAATCGCCATCCTGCAGACGGTAAAAAACCGGTCACCGTTTTCGGCCCGGACTTTCCTTTCGCTTTCGACGACTGGATCGAGCACCCGGCCGGGCTGGGCAGCATTCCGGCACACAATCACGGCGCCGAAGTGGCGATTGTCGGCGCCGGCATTGCAGGCCTGGTGGCCGCCTACGAATTGATGAAGCTGGGCCTTAAACCCGTCGTCTACGAAGCCTCGAAGATGGGCGGCCGTCTGCGTTCGCAGGCCTTCAATGGCGCTGAAGGCATCATCGCCGAGCTCGGCGGTATGCGTTTCCCGGTATCGTCCACTGCGTTTTATCACTACGTCGACAAGCTCGGCCTCCAGACCAAGCCCTTCCCGAACCCGCTGACGCCTGCGTCGGGCAGCACGGTAATCGATCTGGAAGGTAAAACTCATTACGCACAGAAACTGTCGGATCTTCCTGCACTGTTCCAGGAAGTCGCTGACGCCTGGGCCGATGCTCTGGAAGCCGGCTCGCAGTTCTCCGATATCCAGCAAGCCATCCGCGACCGCGACGTGCCGCGCCTCAAGGAATTGTGGAACACCTTGGTGCCGCTGTGGGACGACCGCACGTTCTATGATTTCGTCGCCACCTCCGAAGCCTTCGCCAAGCTCTCGTTCCATCACCGCGAAGTGTTCGGCCAAGTCGGTTTCGGTACTGGCGGCTGGGACTCGGACTTCCCCAACTCGATGCTGGAAATCTTCCGCGTGGTGATGACCAACTGCGACGATCACCAGCACTTGGTAGTCGGCGGCGTGGAACAAGTGCCGCTGGGCATCTGGCGCCATGTGCCGGAGCGTTGCGTGCATTGGCCTGAAGGCACCAGTCTCAGTTCGTTGCACAGCGGCGCGCCACGTTCCGGCGTGAAGAAAATTGCCCACGCGCCGAACGGGCGTTTTACGGTCACCGATAACTACGGCGACACACGCGAATACGCGGCCGTACTGACCACCTGCCAGAGCTGGCTGCTGACCACCCAGATCGAATGCGACGAAAGCCTGTTCTCGCAAAAGATGTGGATGGCCCTGGACCGCACCCGCTACATGCAATCGTCGAAGACGTTTGTGATGGTCGATCGCCCATTCTGGAAGGACAAGGACCCGGAAACAGGCCGCGATCTGATGAGCATGACTCTCACTGATCGCCTGACCCGCGGCACGTACCTGTTCGATAACGGCGACGACAAACCAGGGGTGATTTGCCTGTCGTACTCGTGGATGAGCGACGCCCTGAAAATGCTCCCGCACCCGGTGGAAAAACGCGTGAAGCTGGCGCTGGATGCATTGAAGAAGATCTATCCGAAAGTCGACATCGCCGCGCGGATCATCGGTGATCCGATCACTGTGTCGTGGGAAGCCGACCCGCATTTCCTCGGCGCTTTCAAAGGCGCCCTGCCCGGCCACTACCGCTACAATCAGCGCATGTACGCGCACTTCATGCAGGACGACATGCCGGCCGAGCAGCGCGGGATTTTCATCGCCGGCGACGACGTTTCTTGGACGCCGGCATGGGTCGAAGGCGCGGTGCAGACGTCGCTCAACGCGGTGTGGGGGATCATGAAACACTTCGGCGGTGAAACTCACGCCGAAAACCCGGGTCCAGGAGATGTGTTCAACGAGATCGGTCCGATCGCCCTGCCCGAGTAAGAGGAATCCGAAATGCGCGTAGCCCTTTACCAATGCCCACCGCTGCCCCTGGATGTCGCAGGTAATCTGCAACGCCTGCATCAACTGGCGCTGGAGGCCAAGGGCGCGGACTTGCTGGTGCTGCCGGAAATGTTCCTGACCGGCTACAACATCGGCATCGATGCGGTCAGTGTGCTGGCGGAGGTGCATAACGGTGAATCGGCGCAGCAAATCGCGCGCATTGCCAAAACGACGGGGATCGCCATTTTGTATGGCTACCCGGAGCGTACCGAAGACGGGCAGATCTACAATGCCGTGCAGTTGATCGACGCCCATGGCGAGCGGTTGTGCAACTACCGCAAGACTCACTTGTTCGGCGACCTCGATCACTCGATGTTCAGCCCTGGGCCGGATGAGTTTGCGCTGGTTGAACTCAACGGCTGGACGCTTGGCTTTTTGATCTGCTACGACCTGGAGTTCCCGGAAAACGCCCGGCGCCTGGCATTGGCCGGTGCCGAGCTGATCCTGGTACCGACGGCGAACATGATTCCCTACGATTTCATTGCCGATGTCACCGTCCGCGCACGGGCTTTCGAAAACCAGTGTTATGTGGCTTACGCCAACTATTGCGGGCACGAAGACGACATCCAGTATTGCGGCCAAAGCAGCATCGCCGCGCCGGATGGCAGCCGCATCGCCCAGGCCGGACTTGATGAAGCACTGATTGTCGGTGAACTGGATCGTCAGCTGATGATCGATTCCCGCGCCGCCAATCGCTACTTCCTCGACCGCCGTCCCGAGCTATACGGCGAGCTGAACAAGCCCTAATCCGCTAGCATTAGCGCTTCTCTGTTCTGGAAGTGCTCATGCCTGCGCTGAATCACCCTCGCCTCCACACTGAAACCCTCGCCAATGGCCTGCGGGTGACGCTGCGTCACGCGCCGGATTTGAAACGTTGCGCCGCTGCGTTGCGGGTCGCCGCTGGCAGTCACGACGTGCCACTGGCCTGGCCGGGGCTGGCGCACTTCCTTGAGCATTTACTGTTCTTGGGTACAGAGCGCTTTCCCGCAGGCCAAGGGCTGATGGCCTACGTGGTAGGTCATGGCGGGCAGGTGAATGCGCGAACCAGCGAACGTACGACGGACTTCTTTTTCGAGCTGCCACCTCAAGCGTTCAGGGGTGGGCTGGAGCGTCTGTCAGACATGCTCGCTCATCCGCGTATGAATCCGGACGATCAGCGGCGGGAACGGGAAGTGCTGCATGCCGAATTTGTCGCCTGGTCGCGGGATGCGACGGCCCAACAGCAGTTTGCGCTGTTCGATGGGCTCTCGGCGGCTCACCCTTTGCGGGCATTTCACGCGGGAAACCGTTACAGCCTGCCGGTGCCGCAGCCCGAATTCCAGCAAGCGCTGAAGGACTTCTATCAGCGGTTTTATCAGAGCGGGCAGATGACGCTAAGCTTGGCTGGCCCACAGAGTCTCGATGAATTGAAGCGGATGGCACAGGCGTTTGCCGTTGCTATTCCCCCCGGCGAGAAAGTCCCTCAGACAAAACCCACCCTGTTGATGGATTCTTCAGACAATAGTTATCAACAGGCTGGAGAACGTCGACTGGATCTGCTGTTCACCTTCGAAGCGCTGCCCGACTCATCGCCCGAAGCGCTGGCGTTCCTGTGCCATTGGCTGAACGCCGAAAAACCCGGCGGCCTGGTGGCGCAGCTGCGAGAGCATGGGATGGCGGACAACTTGAAAGCCGCGCTGCTCTATCACTACGCTGGCCAAGCCCTGCTGCACATCGAATTCACACGATCCGCCCACGCCACGCAACCGGACAACGTGATTCGCGAACGGCTCCTGGATTGGCTGGGCTTTTTTGCCTCTCATCAGAATTGGGCCGAATTGCGCGAAGAGTATGCAGCCCTGCTGCAGCGCCAACAGCAAGTCAGCAGCGCCTTGCAACTGGCCCGACGAGACAGCGAACAGCTTGAAGTCGGGCTGTCCGAACAGGGCGTTGTCGCCCTCAAGGCAATCCTCAAACAAATCGGCGCTGTGGATAACTTTACCGGCCAGTGGCAACTGCCGACTCCCAACCCGTTTTTGCGCGCCGAGACGCCAGCCCCGAATGCCGGATTGATTCGCGGCCAGACCAGCGCCCACCGCGGCCTGCGGACGTTTGCCCAGGATCGCTCACGCAGTCGCCGCGAACGTTCGCCGATGCAGTTCAGTCAGGCGTTGCCGGATAACACGGATGAAGGTGCGGTTTATCTGCGCTGGCGCCTGGAGTTCGCGCCTCACAGTCGCCTTCAGTCGAATCTGGAAAACAACCTGCGGTTGCTGCGCGAAGATGCGCGTCAGGCCGGTGTCGACTTTTCCTTCAGCACATCAGGCAATGAATGGCTGTTGAAAATGACGGGCCTGCAGGAACCGATGCCGACAGTCCTCGAACATGCGCTGAAAGAACTGACAAAACCTGATGCCGATTTCTCACAGGAAGAGCCGGCGGCTGTTGCATTGATGCCGATTCGACAGCTTCTCAAAGCATTGCCCGATCTATGCCATGAGCACAGCGTAGCCTCAGATGACCTACAGCAACTCTGGTCGAGCGCACGCTGGGATGGCCTGGCCACAGGCCTGTCTGCCCAGACTCAAGCAGCAATGGGGCTTGCCTTGAGTCGTATTCCCGGCACTGCGAACAGTCAACTGACGCCACCGCCGTCGATTCGGTCGCAGCATCTCTGGAACTCCGTCGATACCGGCTCCAGCGAACACGCGCTGCTACTCTTCTGTCCGACAGCAACCCATGACATCGCCGATGAGGCCGCCTGGCGTGTGCTCGCACACGTGTGCCAGACGCCGTTCTACCAGCGCCTCCGAGTAGAGTTGCAACTTGGGTATGCCGTGTTCAGCGGACTACGCCAGATAAACGGTCAGACCGGGCTGCTGTTCGGCGTGCAATCGCCGAGCGTCGCGCCCATGGATTTACTGGAACACATCGAACAGTTCCTCAGCAAACTGGAAGGGATGATCGAAAGTATCGATGACGCGACCTTCATTGCTCAGCGCCAAGCCCTGGCCGATCAATTCGACAGCATCGCCCTGCCCAATGCCCAAGCCGCCGAACTGCTCTGGCAAGGCAAACTGGCCGGCCATTCGTCTGATTACCTGCAGCGTCTGCCTCAGGCAATTCTGATGACCGACCGTGAAGCCTTGCTGGCGGCGGCCCAACGACTGAATCGGGCCGATGGTGGATGGCGCTGTCTGGCCAGCGGGCCTTGTTCCGGGGCGCCTTGGCAAGTGGCAAAATGATCATTACCGGCGCTGCAATTAGCTTTCTCAAAGATTCGTGGCCAATCGCTCTGTAATTTTGAGTAACATAGCCACCTAACTATCTGAACATCTCCAGCAGGAGGTGGACTATATGTATAGGTCTCAACTGTCCCATCCACCTGAAGGAGCGCTTCTATGTCCTGGTCCAAACCTGCTTACACCGACCTGCGTATCGGCTTCGAAGTCACCATGTACTTCGCAAGCCGCTAAGCTCTGCCGCCTGGTAGAGAATGCAGTGCTACGCCTCGGCTCGCCGGGGCGTTTTTATTTTCAGCTTTCAATGATGGAGCGGCCATGTTTGTCCAGATTCTAGGTTCCGCCGCCGGCGGCGGTTTCCCCCAGTGGAACTGCAACTGCGTGAACTGCGCAGGTTTTCGCGACGGCAGCCTGCGGGCCGAGGCACGTACCCAGTCGTCCATCGCTATTTCCGATGACGGCGTGAACTGGGTGCTGTGCAATGCTTCGCCGGACATCCGCGCCCAGCTCCAGAGTTTTGCGCCAATGCAGCCGGGCCGCGCGCTGCGTGACACCGGCATCAGCGCAATCATCCTGATGGACAGCCAGATCGATCACACCACAGGTCTGCTCAGCCTGCGCGAAGGTTGCCCGCATCAGGTCTTGTGCACCGACATGGTCCACGAAGACCTGAGCACCGGTTTCCCGCTGTTCACCATGCTGACTCACTGGAATGGCGGGTTGAACTGGAACCGTATCGAACTCGATCAGAGCTTCACCGTCCCGGCCTGCCCGAATTTGCGCTTCACCCCGCTGCCCCTGCGTAGCGCTGCACCACCGTACTCGCCGCATCGGTTCGACCCGCATCCGGGCGACAACATCGGCCTGATCGTCGAAGACCTGAGCACCGGCGGCAAACTGTTCTATGCACCGGGCCTGGGCAAGGTCGACATATCGCTGCTGAAGATCATGGCCAGCAGCGATTGCCTGTTGGTGGATGGCACGATGTGGGACGACGACGAAATGCAGCGCCGTGGCGTCGGCACCCGCACTGGCCGGGAAATGGGCCACCTGGCGCAGAACGGCCCTGGCGGCATGCTCGAAGTGCTGGAACAGCTGCCCAAGCAACGCAAAGTGCTTATCCACATCAACAACACCAACCCGATTCTCGATGAAGATTCGCCGGAGCGTGCGGAGCTGGCTCGGCGCGAGGTTGAAGTGGCGTATGACGGCATGAGTATTGTGTTGTAGGAAACCGAGACCGCTGCGCGGTCTATCGCGAGCAGGCTCGCTCCCACACTGGATGGGGTTGCCACGCGAAACCCTGTGGGAGCGAGCCTGCTCGCGATGAGGCCCGCACAAGCGCTACACATCTAGGTTTGTTTCCCGGAGAAACGCAATGACTGACACCGCAATGTCCCCCGCCGAATTCGAAGCGGCCCTGCGCGCCAAGGGTGCCTACTACCATATCTATCACCCGTATCACGTGGCGATGTATGAAGGCCGGGCGACGCGCGAGCAGATCCAGGGCTGGGTCGCCAACCGTTTCTATTATCAGGTGAACATCCCGCTCAAGGACGCCGCGATCCTGGCCAACTGCCCGGACCGCGAGATTCGTCGCGAGTGGATTCAGCGCCTGCTGGACCACGACGGCGCCCCCGGCGAAGAGGGTGGCATCGAAGCCTGGCTACGCCTCGGCCAAGCGGCCGGCCTCGACCCGGATCAACTGCGCTCTCAGGAACTGGTGCTGCCCGGCGTGCGTTTTGCCGTGGATGCCTACGTCAACTTCGCCCGCCGAGCCCGTTGGCAGGAAGCCGCCAGCAGTTCGCTGACCGAGCTGTTCGCGCCGCAGATCCATCAATCGCGTCTCGACAGTTGGCCGCAGCATTACCCGTGGATCGACCCGGCCGGTTACGAATATTTCCGTACGCGTCTGGGCCAGGCGCGCCGGGATGTAGAGCACGGTCTGGCGATCACTTTGCAGCACTACACTACGCGGGAAGGCCAGGAGCGCATGCTGGAAATTCTCCAGTTCAAACTGGACATTCTTTGGAGCATGCTCGATGCCATGAGCATGGCTTACGAACTGAACCGCCCGCCCTACCACAGCGTGACCGAACAGCGGGTCTGGCATAAAGGAATCATCGTATGAGTTTCGATCGCAGCAAAACCCCGACATGGCGCACCGGCTACCGTTTCCAGTACGAACCGGCGCAAAAAGGCCATGTGCTGCTCTACCCGGAAGGCATGATCAAACTCAACGACAGCGCCGCGCTGATTGGCGGCTTGATTGATGGCCAGCGGGACGTCGCGGCGATCATTGCCGAACTGGACGCGCAGTTCCCCGGCGTGCCTGAGCTCGGTGACGACATCGAGCAATTCATGGAGGTTGCCCGTGCTCAGCACTGGATCGAACTTGCCTGACTCCACGTCAATCAAGTTACCGCCCAAGCCTGAAATCGGCCTGCCACTGTGGTTGCTGGCCGAGCTGACGTATCGCTGCCCGTTGCAATGTCCGTACTGCTCCAATCCTCTGGATTTCGCCGAGCAAGGCAAAGAGTTGTCCACCGAGCAGTGGATCAAAGTCTTTCGCGAAGCCCGGGAGATGGGTGCGGCGCAGCTGGGTTTTTCCGGTGGTGAGCCGCTGGTGCGCCAAGACCTCGCCGAACTCATCGCTGAAGCGCGCAAGTTGGGCTTCTACACCAACCTGATCACCTCCGGTATCGGTCTCACCGAGCAGAAAATCAGCGACTTCAAGAAGGCCGGTCTGGACCACATCCAGATCAGTTTCCAGGCCAGCGACGAGCAAGTGAACAACCTGCTGGCCGGCTCAAAAAAAGCCTTCGCGCAGAAACTCGAAATGGCTCGCGCGGTGAAGGCTCACGGCTATCCGATGGTGCTGAACTTCGTCACCCATCGGCACAACATCGACAAGATCGACCGGATCATCGAGCTGTGCATTGCCCTTGAAGCGGACTTCGTCGAACTCGCGACATGCCAGTTCTACGGCTGGGCCCAGCTCAATCGGGTTGGCCTGTTGCCGACCAAAGAACAATTGGTGCGCGCCGAACGTATCACCAATGAATACCGCGCCAAACTGGAAGCCGAAGGGCATCCGTGCAAGCTGATTTTCGTGACGCCGGACTATTACGAAGAACGCCCGAAAGCCTGCATGAACGGTTGGGGCAGCATTTTTCTGACCGTCACGCCGGACGGAACCGCCCTGCCTTGTCACGGTGCCCGACAGATGCCGGTGCAGTTTCCCAACGTGCGCGACCACAGCATGCAGCACATCTGGTACGACTCGTTCGGTTTCAACCGCTTTCGCGGCTACGACTGGATGCCCGAGCCGTGCCGTTCCTGCGACGAGAAAGAAAAGGATTTCGGCGGCTGCCGCTGCCAGGCGTTCATGCTCACGGGTGACGCGAGCAACGCCGACCCGGTGTGCAGCAAGTCGGAACATCACGGCGTGATTCTCAAGGCCCGCGAAGAAGCCGAACACGCGACCCAGACCATCGAACAACTGGCCTTTCGCAATGAACGAAACTCACGCCTCATCGCCAAAAGCTGAACCCTTGAGCGCCGCCAGGGCTGTCGCGGCCGGCATCGACTTCGCCGAGTTACAGGTCGGGCAACATGGCCTGTTCTGGAACGAATACCGCCCCGAGGATGCCGCCTGCCGGATCTGGCGGTGGCGCGACGGCCAGGCTCGTTGCCTGACGCCGCCTACCTTCAGTGTGCGCAGCCGGGTGTATGAATATGGCGGCGGCGCGTTTTGTCTGACCGATGACGGGCTGGTTTTCGTCAACGAGGCCGATCAGCAGCTGTATCGGCAATCGCTGACGGGTGAGGCTCCTGAGGTGCTGACTTCAAATGAATGCCGCTACGGCGATTTGCACTTCGCCAACGGGCAGGTGCTGGCGGTGGAAGAGAACCGTGATCGACATCGCCTGGTGGCTATCAATCTGACTGACGGCCAACGTCATCTGCTGGCCGAAGGCGCCGATTTCTATGCTGCACCGACCGTGAGTCCTGACGGTCGACGTCTGGCCTGGATCGAGTGGAATCGCCCGGATCAGCCCTGGACCGCTACCCGCCTGATGGTTGCCGAACGCCAGAGCGATCTCACCTTTGCGCAACCGCGCTGTGTGGCGGGTGACGGCGCCCAGGAGTCACTGCAACAACCTCGATTCGATGACAGCAGCCGTTTGTTTTGTCTGACCGATCGCGGCGGTTTCTGGCAGCCGTGGGTGGAGTCCGGCAACGGCTTGAGCCCACTCCCAAGCGCTGCCGCCGACCATGGACCGGCGCCGTGGCAACTGGGTGGTTGCACCTGGTTGCCGTTGGACGAAGACACTTATCTGGCGAGTTGGACCGAGGGTGGTTTTGGTCGACTGGGGCTTTGTCATGGCGATGGTTCCCGTGACGATTTCACTGGCGACTACAGCCGTTTCCGCCATCTCGCACAGGATAAGCAGTTCATCTACTGCATCGCCGCTTCACCGGTCAGTTCATCGGCAATCATTGCCATCGACCGTGAAACACACCATGTCAACGATGTGGCCGGCGGTATTGCACCGCTGCCCGCCGAACAGATCAGCCGCCCGCAAACCCTGCGCTATCCGAGCGGCTCGGGCGAGGCCCATGGTTTCTTCTACCCGGCGATGACCAACGACACGAAACCACCGTTGGTGGTGTTCATTCACGGCGGCCCGACTTCAGCCTGCTACCCGATGTTCGACCCGCGAATCCAGTATTGGGCACAACGCGGCTTCGCCGTGGCCGACCTCAATTACCGAGGCAGCAGTGGCTATGGCCGGGCGTATCGCCAGGCGTTGCATCTGAGCTGGGGTGACGTGGATGTGGAAGATGCCTGTGCGGTGGTGGCCTACCTCGCCGAACGTGGACTGATCGACGGCGACAAAGCGTTTATCCGTGGAGGCAGCGCCGGTGGCTACACCACGTTGTGCGCACTGGCCTTTCACAAGGTCTTTCGTGCGGGCGCCAGCCTGTATGGCGTCAGCGATCCCGTTGCGCTAGGCCGTGCTACGCACAAGTTCGAAGGTGATTATCTGGATTGGTTGATCGGTGACCCGGAACAAGACGCCGAACGCTACGCCGCACGCACGCCATTGCTGCACGCGAACAACATCAGCGTTCCGGTGATTTTCTTTCAGGGTGAACTGGACGCCGTGGTGGTGCCGCAACAGACCCGCGACATGGTCACTGCGCTACAGGACAACGGCATTCTGGTCGAAGCGCATTACTACGCCGACGAGCGCCATGGCTTTCGCAAGGCCGGCAATCAGGCCCATGCGCTGGAGCAGGAGTGGTTGTTTTATCGGCGGGTGATGGAGTTGGCGGGCTGAAGTCTTCGCTCAATGCAGGTATTTGCTCGCGAATGCGATCTAATCGGCGCGGCCAGACTCAGCGCTTGGCGATGATATACACCGCATGCACGATCCCCGGAATGTAACCGCACAACGTCAGCAGAATGTTCAGCCAGAACGCCCCAGCGAAACCGACTTGCAGAAACACACCCAGTGGCGGCAACAGAATGGCGATGATGATGCGTATAAAATCCATGAGGTAGCTCCTGATTGATGTTGGCTCTATGGGCCATACAGTTTATCGACACTGCGGTGTTCTTCAGGGTTCAGTGTGAGTTCGGATTACAGCCCTTAGTCGCGGACTTTGCTGGAGGAAATAGAGATCTGGAGGATTACCTGAGCAGCCCGGCGATATTGGATGGGTTGAGCTGAATACTTTTTTGCGGACAAAAGAAAACCCCGCCGAAGCGGGGCTTTGCAGACTGTTTCCCTGACATCCATTTCACTCCGCCATCCTGGCAGAATCCTACGTGTCCGTGTTGTTGCTTTGCGCTTCCTGCGCGACGTCCATGTGAAGTAGATTAGCTCTGGATCCAATCTTCGCCTATGGGAAAACAGCAGCACGTTATGTAAGAGAATGCTTACATAACGTCAAAGGATCAGAATTGTCCTGCGTCCAGCAGGAACAGCGATTCGCTGCCTGCCTTTACCGACGCGCTCAATGAGTGAATACGCGGCAGTAGACGTGCGAAATAGAACCGCGCCGTGCCGAGTTTGCTCGCATAGAATTCGTCTTGCGCTTCTTTACCGAAGGCTGCCTTGGCCATCAGTGCCCACATGTAGGCGTAGGCCATGTAACCGAATGCTTGCAGATACTCCACCGACGCCGCGCCGATCTCGTTCGGGTTGTTTTTCGCACGGTCCAGCAACCACGCAGTCAGTTCGTCGAGGGTGTCCACCGCGTCATTCAGCGGCTGGGTGAATTCCGCCAGGTCAGCATTGGCTGTCCCGATGAAATGACGAATCTCATCAGCGAACAGATTGTAAAACGCCCCGCCGCTGCCGACGATTTTGCGTCCTACAAGGTCCAGCGCCTGAATACCGTTGGTGCCTTCGTAGATTTGCGTAATGCGAACATCGCGCACCAGTTGCTCCTGGCCCCACTCACGGATGTAGCCGTGACCGCCAAACACCTGCTGGCCGTGAACCGTGGTTTCCAGACCCAGGTCGGTCAAGAATGCCTTGGCCACCGGGGTCAGCAAGGCAACCAGGTCTTCTGCGCGCTTGCGGGTGGTGGCGTCTTCGCTGAATTTGGCGGTGTCCAGCTGCATCGCCACGTAAGTCGAGAAAGCACGGCCGCCTTCGTTCGCAGCTTTCATGGTCAGCAGCATGCGACGCACGTCCGGGTGGACGATGATCGGGTCAGCGACCTTATCTTTGTTTTGCGCACCGGTCGGCGAGCGGCTTTGCAAACGGTCGCGAGCGTATTCGATAGCGTTCTGGTACGAGCGCTCGCCAGTGGCCAGGCCCTGGATGCCGACGCCCAGACGCTCGTAGTTCATCATGGTGAACATCGCCGCCAGGCCTTTGTTCGGCTCGCCGACCAGGTAACCCACGGCTTCGTCGAAGTTCATCACGCAGGTCGCGGACGCCTGAATGCCCATCTTGTGTTCGATCGAACCACAATTCGCCGGGTTACGCGCGCCCAGGCTGCCATCGGCATTGACCATGAACTTCGGCACCAGGAACAGCGATATGCCCTTCGGCCCCGCCGGTGCGTCCGGCAGCTTGGCCAGTACCAGGTGAATGATGTTCTCGGTCAGGTCGTGTTCACCGCCGGTGATGAAGATTTTGGTGCCGCTGACTTTGTAGGAACCGTCGGCCTGAGGCTCGGCCTTGGTGCGGATAATCCCCAGGTCAGTACCGGCGTGCGGCTCGGTCAGGCACATGGAACCGGCCCATACACCGGCGTACATGTTCGGCAGGTACGCGGCTTTCAGCTCTTCGCTGGCGTGGGCGTTGATCGACAGGCAAGCGCCGGCGGTCAGCATCGGGTACAGACCGAACGACAGGCTCGCGGAGTTGACCATTTCTTCGACCTGCGCCGAAACCGCCTTGGGCATGCCCATGCCGCCATAGGTCGGATCGCCACCGACACCAACCCAACCGCCTTCAGCGTAAGTCTGATAAGCCTGTGGGAAACCGGCCGGGGTGGTGACGGCACCGTCGGCCCAGTGGCAACCTTCTTCGTCGGCCGCGCGGCTCAGGGGCGCGATACTTTTGCTGGTGACCTTGCCGGCTTCTTCCAGAATGGCTTCGACCGTTTCCGCATCGACAGCCTCGGCCAGCGCAGGCAATTCGGCCCAGAGTTTGGCGACCTCGAAAACTTCATTGAGGACGAAGCGCATATCGCGCAGGGGCGCTTTGTAGTCAGCCATGGCAAACCTCGCAAGATCTAAACAGGTGGTTCGTAGAATAGTGATTTCGTTGTGTCCGAGTGTACCTCAACAACTTTTACGACACATAGGGTCAGCCCATGACCGTTTTGTTATTTTTAGTCACCAGCCTTTCAGCTGAGATGGTTCTCGCCTGCCAGAACGCATTCGCGGGCAAGCCTCGCTCCTACAGATCATGTCGCACGCATTTCACGTGAACGACATAAAACCGTAGGAGCGAAGCTTGCCCGCTAAGCTTTTCAAATGTTCCTCAGAGCGCAAACAACTCCGCCGGCAGCTTCATCAGGCAATCGCTGCCCGCCTCGATGGCTGCCCGATGTGCGGCTGTACGTGGCAGTAAACGCTTGAAGTAAAACTCGCTGGTCGCCAGCTTGCCCTGGCAGTAATCCGCATTGCCGCCGCCCGCCTCCAACTGCGCCTGGGCCACCAACGCCATGCGTAGCCACAGGTAGCCGAGGATGATGTAGCCGCTGTACATCAGGTAATCCACCGAGGCAGCGCCGACTTCATCCGGATTTTTCATCGCCGCCATGCCGACCTTGGCGGTCAACTCGCCCCACTGCTGATTCAGACTGTTGAGCTGCGCCACATAGCTGCCGAGTTGCGGATGCTCAGCGTTTGCCGCGCAGAATTTGTGGACGATTTTGGTGAAGCCGCGCAGCAGTTTTCCCTGACTGCCAAGGACTTTGCGCCCAAGCAAGTCCAGCGCCTGAATGCCGTTGGTGCCTTCGTAGATCGGCGCGATCCGGCAGTCGCGAACCAACTGCTCCATGCCCCACTCACGAATGAAACCGTGGCCGCCAAACACCTGCATGCCGAGGTTGGTCACCTCCAGCCCGGTGTCGGTCATGAAAGCTTTGCAGATCGGCGTCAGGAATGCCAACAGGTCTTCGGCATCCTGACGCGCCGTTTCATCCAGGCTCAGATGAGCGACGTCCAGCAACTGCGCGGTGAAATAAGTCAGCGCTCGGTTGCCTTCATTGAAGGCCTTCATGGTCAGCAACATTCTGCGCACATCGGGATGAACGATGATCGGGTCGGCGACTTTTTCCGGTGCTTTCGGGCCGGTCAGCGAGCGCATTTGCAGGCGGTCGTTGGCGTATTTGATCGCGCCCTGGAAACTTGCTTCACCCAGACACAGACCTTGCATGCCGGTGCCGAGCCGCGCGTGGTTCATCATGGTGAACATGCAGTTCAGGCCCTTGTTCGGCTCACCGATCAAGAAACCCTTGGCGTCGTCGAAATTCAACACACAGGTGGCCGAGGCCTTGATGCCCATTTTGTGTTCGATCGAACCGCAGGAAACGCCATTGCGCTCGCCCGCCTCGCCCTCGGCATTGGGTAGGAATTTAGGAACGATAAACAGCGAAATGCCCTTGGTACCGGCAGGTGCGTCCGGCAGTTTGGCCAGCACAAGATGAATGATGTTGTCACTCATGTCGTGTTCGCCGGCGGAAATGAAAATCTTGCTGCCGGAGATCGCGTAACTGCCGTCAGCCTGAGGCACGGCGCGGGTCTTGATGATGCCCAGATCGGTGCCGCAATGGGCTTCGGTCAGGCACATGGTGCCGGTCCATTGGCCAGCGGTGAGCTTGCTCAGATAGGTTTGTTTCTGTTCTTCGGTGCCATGGGCGTGAATCGCCGACATCGCACCGTGAGTCAGGCCGGGGTACATGCCCCAGGAGGTATTGCTGGAACCGACCATTTCACTGATGACCAGCCCCAAAGAACTGGGTAAACCCTGGCCGCCGTAAGCCGGATCTGCCGCCAGACCATGCCAGCCGCCTTCCACGTACTGTGCGAAAGCCTGCTTGAAACCTGTAGGCGTTGTGACCAAGCCGTTGTCGAAATGGCAGCCTTCCTCGTCGCCACTTCGGTTCAGCGGTGCGAGAACGTTCTCACAGAATTTCGCGCCTTCTTCAAGGATCGCATTAATCATGTCCGGGCTGGCATCTGTGGCGCCCAGCGCGGCGTAGTTGCTGTGAAAATCGAAGACGTGGTCGATCAGAAAGCGCATATCGCGCAGGGGAGTTTTGTACTCAGGCATAGTCATTTCTCCGGCAGCAGATTGCTCAAACCTACTGCCGCGCACCACGCCTCACAATCACAGTCCAGACGCTGAATGCGCCATCATCACTCAACCCGCAGCGGCGTCCATGCGCACCGCCCCACGACGGTTCTGACCGAAAGCCATCACACAGTTTCGCCCCGCGCCTTTGGCGCTGTAGAGCGCCTGGTCAGCGGATTTGAGCACTTCTTCCGGCGTGCGCTGCTCCAACCGCTCGGCGACACCGATGCTGACGGTGACCGATACACTCGAGGCGCCTGAACCCGCGCGGCGCTGGCGTCCCTGCTGGTCATCCTGGGGACGACTGTCCTGATTGCGCAGCTGGATGTTGTAGGTGGCGATGGATTCGCGGATGACTTCCAGGTGCGGCATACACTCTTCGAGGGTTTTGCCTGCGAACACCAGAGCAAATTCTTCACCGCCGTAGCGATATGCCCTACCGCCCCCGCTGATTTTCGACAGCTTGCTGGCGACCAGGCGCAACACCTGATCGCCGACATCGTGGCCATGGGTGTCGTTGAATTTCTTGAAGTGATCGACGTCGCCCATGGCCAGCACGTAATTGCGCCCCAGCCGTTGCATGCGTTCGTTCAGGGCGCGGCGACCCGGCAGGCCGGTGAGCTCATCGCGGAACGCCATCTGATAGGCTTCATGGGCAACTGCAGCGGCAATCATCAACATCACCTGGCTGCACATGATGTTCAGGGTGAAAGGAAGGATGAAGGTCTTCGGCAACATCCAGAACAATCCCAACAGCCCCACCAGTTGCGCAGCGTGCAAAGGTCTTGGGTTGCGCCAGTATTGCCAGGCCAGCAACAGGAACGAGGCGATGAATACCGGGTAGGACAACTGGATCAGACTCATCCAGGCGCCATGCAGGGCTGGCCAGCGGATCTCCGAGAGCCACATCAACAGCGCCTGTGGGTAACTCTGTTCCAGCCCCAGCGCCACGCTGCCGAACGCCAGCAACACGGCGAAACGCGCCACCATGTCCTGAAACAGATGGGTACGCTCCTGCCAGGCGGCGAACAAGCCGAAGAGTAATGGCAGCAACAGACAGCACAGATGGAAGACCACGGCGGCATCGTCACGGACTTTACCGTTGTCGCGGTAGTAGTCGGTCTGAGTGTCGAGCAGAAAGTAGGCGATGTACACCGTGACCATCAGAAACAGTTCACGCTGACGTCGGTAAACTGCGCAATACGCCCCGCCGAGCAACAGCACCAGCGTAGGCAGCACGTTGAACAGCGAGGTGAAGAAGACGTTGAGATCCTTGACGTAGGCCGCGGCAAGCCCCGCCAGTAACAGGACCAGCGACGGCAGGAAATGGTTGATATGAACAGCAGAAGAACGCGGCAAGGGGTTGAGCTCCGGCCCGGGCAAATCAAGGATGGCATTGTGCCTTCACTTGGCGCAATTAGGCACACGCAATGTGATCTGCATCACACCACACCCTCTATAACGGCAGGAATTCGGTTTTTCTGAGCGATTTGCCAGGTATTTCAGAAAAAAAGTGGCTGATAGCCATTAGATCGATCAACCATGGCTTTTGACAGACTTTGGATCGCCGGAGCAGGAAAGCCTTCAGAGCCTGGCGTTTGGCAATACCATGCCTCATGCAACATGCGCGCCACTTACAACTGTCATTTCTGACAGTATCGGTCGTTGTTTTAACGGCGTTTAATTCCCTGCACCACTCACCGGAGCCCGACCACCACTTTCGGGATAGGAGAGTGTCGTCCGAACCTGACAGGAGTGACACGTATGGAAGAGCCAATTATCGGGGCAGTCAGCACCACTTCACTTGCTCTGATTCGTGATGCGATACCCAGGCTGCTACCGCTGAGCGTGGCGGAAGCCATACCCAATTCCGGTAACTTGATTCCCCTGACGGCGGCGGCACGTGACCTGCGTATTGTCATCCCGGCATTGCCACAGCCCGGTCCCGCCGGGTCGCGCCCCATTATCCGGATATACGCAGAGTTACCGTCTCCGGGTGAGTATGAAATCCTTGCCCACCATCAAATGGCGGCGTATCCCACCGGGAATTTCGAGGTGCTTGTACCGCGCCGTAAGGTCGGCAGTGAAGGCGAGTATCGGCTCACGTACGTTCTGGATGACGGCGACAATCGACTGAGCGCCACCGCCAGCACCCGGTTGCTGATTAAGAAGACTGCACCTTTTGGTTACCTGTCCATCACACCACCGCGCCCACTGCCGCCGGAGAATCTGGCGACGCCACTGATTACCGATGAATACCTGGCCAACAATGACCCTGTCTTGTTTCGGATTCCTGAACATGCAGAGATCAACAACCAGACAGCGTTGCGCGGAGTGTTCTACTACGGACACACCGACGTCCACATGCAGGTGCCGTATACCCCACCGATTACCCTGCCTGACTTGCCGGCTGATCGCCTTATTCCCGTGTCGGCGGCCACTATTCGCAACCGTGGCAACGGCACGCAGCAACTGACCTACCGCCTCATTGACCAGGCGGGTAACCGTGCGCGGGACTCGCAGATACTTGAGATCAAGGTAGCCGTGCGAATCACCCCTACGAACATCGCCATACCCCGGGTGCCTCTGGCGATTGCGCCCGACAACACAGTGACTCTGGGGGATATCAACCAAAGTGAGCCGGCCGGGATGGAGGTGTGGCTGGACAGTGTTGACGGTTTGCAGATCGGCGACTCCATCACGGTGCTCGTCGGTGCGCTGGCGGCATTGGTTGTTGTGTATGCAGGGCAGTCGTTGCCGATGCGGTTGGTGGTACCTGCGGCACGCGTGCAAGCCGCTGTTCCGGGAGCCACCACCAATGATACGCCGGCCTCCGTCAGGTTCAGGATCATCAGTGGCGGGCGAAACTTCGACGGGCTGGACGCCAGGAATCTGATCTTCAATCTGTCGACCTTCATGCAGTTGCTGCCGCCAGTGGTGAGAAACCTGAACGACGGCAATCTCACCTGCAACTCCCCACAACCCGGCAACCTGCCCTATTCCAACCGTTTCATTGAGGTGTATATCCCTCCCTCGGTGCTCTTGCGGGCCAATGCGACCGTTACTGTGAACTGTGCACTCAGTCGACAGGACGATGGCTCGACGCTGATCAATCCGCCAGTCACCGTCTCCACCTTGCTGTCAGCCGACGCTCCGACGCAGGGTCAGACCTTGAACGTGCCGTATCCATTGACCATGGGGCAGATTGGCAGAGGGGTAATGTACGTCTTCTATACGACGCTCAATGCGCAGGGGCACGCGATTCGGTCAGCCCCGGTGGCCGTACCGGTCAGGGGTGTTTTGCCGGGGAACTTCTATTGCGACGGCACGCCTTTTATCCCGACGCCTTAATGGATACTGCAGCGTTGCGCGTCTGGCGCGCACAAAAAAGCCGCTGCTCCCGAGGAAGCAGCGGCTTTATGAAGCGACAGCGTGAGGCTTAGTAACCCAGCGCGAAGTCTTCTTCTTTCATCTCCATCAGGTTGTTGGCGCCCGACAGCATGGTTACAACGTGAGTGCGAGTACGCGGCAGAATGCGCTGGAAGTAGAAGCGCGCAGTCTGCAGCTTGGCGGTGTAGAACGCCTCTTCGGTAGTGCCGGCAGCCAGTTTCTCGGCAGCCAGACGCGCCATGTCAGCCCAGAAGTAGGCAAGGCAGGCGTAACCGGAGTACATCAGGTAGTCCACCGACGCGGCGCCAACTTCTTCGCGGTCTTTCATGGCGGCCATACCGACCTTCATGGTCAGCTCGCCCCACTCTTTGTTCAGCGCAGCCAATGGCTCGACGAACTCTTTGACCGCGTCGTTGCCTTCGTTGGTCTGGCAGAACTTGTGGACGATCTTGGTGAAGCCTTTGAGCGCTTCGCCTTGAGTCATCAGCACTTTACGGCCCAGCAGGTCGAGTGCCTGGATACCGGTGGTGCCTTCGTACAGCATCGAAATGCGGCTGTCGCGAACGTTCTGCTCCATGCCCCACTCGGCGATGAAGCCGTGGCCGCCGTAGATTTGTACGCCGTGGTTAGCGGATTCGAAACCGACTTCGGTCATGAAGGCTTTGGCGATCGGCGTCATGAAGGCCAGCAGTGCGTCGGCTTTCTTCTTCTCTTCTTCATCGACGCCGTACTTGACGATGTCGACTTGCTTGGCGGTGAAGTAAACCATCGCACGGTTGCCTTCGGCGAACGCCTTCATGGTCAACAGCATGCGACGTACGTCAGGGTGAACGATGATCGGGTCAGCGGCTTTGTCCGGCGCTTTCGGGCCAGTCAGGGAGCGCATTTGCAGACGATCGCGAGCGTATTTCAGGCCGCCCTGGAAACCGATTTCGGCGTGAGCCAGACCTTGCAGCGCGGTACCCAGACGTGCGGTGTTCATGAAGGTGAACATGCAGTTCAGGCCTTTGTTCGCCGGGCCGATCAGGTAACCGGTGGCCGCGTCGAAGTTCATCACGCAAGTGGCGTTACCGTGGATGCCCATCTTGTGTTCCAGGGAACCGCAGGTCACAGCGTTGCGTGCGCCAATCGAGCCGTCTGCGTTGGGCAGGAACTTCGGAACGATGAACAGGGAAATGCCTTTGGTGCCGGCCGGTGCATCCGGCAGACGTGCCAGAACGATGTGGACGATGTTGTCGGCCATGTCGTGTTCGCCGGCCGAGATGAAGATCTTGGTGCCAGACACTTTGTAGGAACCGTCGGCCTGTGGCTCGGCTTTGGTGCGCAGCATGCCCAGGTCGGTGCCACAGTGCGGTTCGGTCAGGCACATGGTGCCGGTCCATTCGCCGGAAACCAGTTTGGTCAGGTAAGCCTCTTGTTGCTCAGGCGTACCGTGTTCGGAAATGGTGTTCATCGCGCCATGGGACAGGCCTGGGTACATACCCCACGACCAGTTGGCTTCGCCAACCATTTCGCTGACAGCCAGCCCCAGAGACTCTGGCAGGCCTTGGCCGCCGTGCTCTACGTCGTGAGCCAGGCTTGGCCAGCCACCTTCGACGAATTGCTTGTAGGCTTCTTTGAAACCGGTCGGGGTTTTAACGCCGGACTCGCTCCAGGTGCAGCCTTCGGTGTCACCCACGCGGTTCAGCGGAGCCAGCACCTGCTCACAAAACTTGGCGCCTTCTTCGAGAATGGCGTCAACCATGTCTGGAGTTGCGTCTGCACAAGCCGGGAGGCTCTGATAGTGCGCTTCGTAGCCGAGCAGTTCGTCACGAACGAAGCGAATATCACGCAAGGGGGCCTTGTAGTCAGGCATAGCGATAAACCTCTGCTGATGTAACCGGGAATGAACGACCGCGTTGATTTGTTGTGGCGGTCAAACAGTTGTTTGAAACATACGTTTACGCCCAATTCTTGTCAAGCGCCGATCTTTTGCCGTTCGTCATCGCACCATGAAAACCTCGGCCACACAGTTGCGCAACGCCGTTGACTGAGCAACACGCCATGTAGGAGAGATTAGTTGAGGCAGAAGGACTTACGCAGAAAAACGCCGCGAACAGGCGCGGCGTTGGAGTAGCGGATTCAGCGAGGGCTCAGGCAAATGTATCGATCAGCGTACCGAGCATTTCATCGGATGCCTTGGCGACTTTGACGCCCAGTTCCACCTGGAACTTGCCTTGGGACATCTCGACCATATTGCTGGCCAAGTCCGATTGCTGGCTGCGGTCTACCGAACGCAGGCGATCAACCTGAACCTCGGAGGATTGACTGGTGACCGAACGCTCGATGGTGTTGTTGGCGATCTGACCCGACGCCTGATCGACACGGTTCTGCCCGGTCTGAATAGTGCTCAGACCGGCATAAAAAGCGGTGTTTCCTGAGATTTCCATGGGGGAACTCGTCCGACAAAGGATCAACAGCGGCCATTGAACCAGACACGCCGACAAAAGGCCCGACAAAAACACTAATGGCACAGTGCCTTGTCATAGCTAAAACCCAAGCCAACAAATTCAGTCCAGCAGGTCCAGTTGCAAATGCGCGGCCACCGCGTCGGCTGTCACCGCCTTGAGTTTTGGCACTCGCCCCAGGCATGGCGCGGGGATGCGCTCGGCCAATGTCGCGAGGTTCTCTTCCAGGCGCGACGTCTTCGGATCGATGATGTTGGCCACCCACCCTGCCAACTGCAAACCATCCCGGGCGATCGCCTCGGCTGTCAGCAGCGCATGATTGATGCAACCCAGCCGTACGCCGACCACCAGGATCACCGGCAGACCCAGCGCCATCGCCAGGTCCGACAGATTGTCCTGATCCGCCAACGGCACTCGCCAGCCGCCAGCACCTTCGATCAACGTGAAGTCCGCCTGCATATCGAGAATCTGCCGCATCGGTGTTAGCAGCGATTGCACGGTCAATGCCACGCCAGCCTCTCGCGCCGCCAGATGCGGTGCAATCGCCGGTTCGAACGCGACCGGATTGACCTGATCGTAGGTCAACGGTATCGAGCACTCGGCCAACAGGGCCAGCGCATCGGCGTTGCGCAACCCCTTGGGCGTCAGGTCGCAGCCGGAGGCCACCGGTTTGCCCGCTGCCGTACTCAAGCCCGCCAACCGCGCGGCATGCAGCAAACCTGCGGCGACGGTGGTCTTGCCGACATCGGTGTCAGTACCGGTGATGAAATAGGCTGCACTCATAAGGGTTTCTCCAACACGGCGTAAACCACTTGATAAGTCGCCGGCAGTCCCTGTGCCTGACGATACTGCTCGTAAGCCTCGATCAGGCCGAGGATCCGCGCCCTGCCGGTCAAACCGCCCGGCCGACCGGGGTTCAGGTTATGCGCCCCAAGCGCCTTCAGCTCATGGGTCAGGCTGCGGACATCGGGGTAATGCAACACATGCGGCTGCGTTTCGAGGCTGACGACCTTCAAGCCGCTGCCCGCGCAAAGCTGTTGATAAACACCGAACTCGCGGAAGCGGTTGACGTGCACCATGCCATCCACCTGACGCCAGCTGTCGCGCAATTCGTACAGCGTGCCTACACACAGACTAGCAAACGCGAAAACACCGCCCGGTTTCAGTACCCGATACGCCTCATTGAGCACCGAGGCGAAATCCGCGCACCATTGCACCGCCAGGCTGGAGAAGACCAGATCGCAGGTCGAGTCCTGCAACGGTAAGCGCTCGGCATCGCCCGCGATGAAATGGGTCGCGCCGCCCAAGGGACGGGCGTGATTGAGCATGCCTTCTGCGATGTCCAGCGCCACGCCAGCGCTCACGGGAAACTTCTGCGCCAAGGCTCGGCTGAAATACCCGGTGCCGCAGCCCATATCCAGCCAACGAGCAGGAACAAAATCTTCCGGTAACCGACGTAATAACTCGCTGCCCACATCGCGCTGCAATTCAGCCACGCTGTCGTAGCTCGCCGCCGCACGGGAAAAGGACGCCGCCACCTGGCGTTTGTCGGGCAAGCCGCCGGGCAGGTTGGGAAGGGATAAATCAGTCATCACCGAACTCATGCAAAAAGGCCTGAATCGCCCCCGCCACACCGTGGGGGTCTTCCAGAAGAAACGCGTGACTGGCCTGTTCAATCAGACCGATTTCGACATCCGGCAGCAGCGTCAGCAAGTCCCCCGCTGCTTCGGCCGGGACCAGCCCGTCGAGGCCGGCGAACAAGTGCAATTGCGGACCGCGAAACGCTTGCAACGCTTGCCGGGTATCCAGCTGGGCAAGCAACTCCAGGCCGCTCATCAGCACCGGCGAAGACGTATGCGGTGCGCCAGCGAGCAACAGCCGCGATATCCCGCGCGGGTCTTCGGCACCTTGGGCGCACAGCAGCGAAAAGCGTTTCAACGTCATGCGCGAGTCAGCCTTGCAGCCGGCCAGAAACGCATCGAAGGTTTCACCGGGCATCGCGCTTAACCATTGTTCATGGGCGACAAAAGAAGGGTTACTCGCCAGGGTCACCAGGCCGCAGCAGCGGTCACCGCGTCGTGCCGCCAATTCGGACGCCAGCATGCCACCCAATGACCAGCCACCGAGCCAGGCATCCTGTGGCAGCGTCGAGTCCAACTCATCGAGCCATTCTTCAAGGTCGCTCGATTCCAGTTCCGGCAACGGCTCGATCTCGACACGCAGGTGTTCGTCCAAACCCTGTAAGGCAGCCGCCAAAGGTTCCAGCGGCGAAATCCCGAGACCCCAACCGGGCAGCAGAATCAGACGATCACGCATGGCTTGGCTCCGGTCCCAGTTGTTGAAAACAATCGGCCAGTCCATTTAACAATAGCTGTACCTGCGCCTCGCTGTGAGCGGCGGTCAGGGTTACGCGCAAACGTGCGCTGCCCGCGGGCACAGTCGGTGGACGAATCGCAGTCACCATCAGCCCGCGTTCGCGCAACATCTGCGACAGTCGAACTGCGCGCCCGGCATCGCCAATCATGATCGGCTGGATCGGCGTGAAGCTTTCCATCAACTCCAGGCCAATCTGTTCAGCGCCATGACGGAACTGGCGAATCAGCGTCTGCAGATGTTCACGTCGCCAGTGTTCGCCGCGCAACAGCTCCAGGCTTTTCAGCGTTGCGCAGGCCAGCGCCGGCGGTTGGCTGGTGGTGTAGATGTAAGGCCGAGCGAACTGGATCAGGCTTTCGATCAGCTCTTCACTGCCAGCCACAAATGCACCGGCCGTACCGAAAGCCTTGCCAAGGGTGCCGACCAACACCGGCACATCTTCCTGACTCAGACCGAAATGCTCGACGACCCCGCCGCCATTCGCGCCCAGCGGACCAAAACCGTGCGCGTCATCGACCATCAGCCACGCGCCTTTGGCCTTGGCTTCCCGCGCCAGCGTCGGCAGATCGGCGACGTCACCATCCATGCTGAACACGCCGTCGGTGACCACCAGCGTATTGCCGGTGGCCTTCTCCAGGCGCTTGGTCAGACTGGCCGCATCGTTATGCAGATAGCGATTGAAACGCGCACCGGACAACAACCCCGCGTCCAGCAACGACGCGTGATTGAGCCGGTCTTCCAGCACCGTATCGCCCTGCCCGATCAATGCGGTGACCGCGCCGAGGTTGGCCATGTAACCGGTGGTGAATAGCAAGGCTCGCGGGCGGCCGGTGAACTCGGCGAGGGCTTCTTCCAGTGCGTGATGCGGGCCGCTGTGACCAATCACCAGATGCGAAGCACCACCGCCCACGCCCCAACGCGACGCGCCAGCGCGCCAGGCTTCGATCACTTGCGGATGATTGGCCAGGCCCAGGTAATCGTTGTTACAGAACGCCAGCAACGGCTGACCATCGACCACCACTTCCGGGCCTTGGGGGCTTTCGAGCAATGGACGCTGGCGATAAAGATTTTCGGCACGACGGGCAGCAAGGCGTGCGGCGAGATCGAAAGACATGCAGGCCTCGAAGGTCATTTGACAATCTGATGCAGGAACAATGGACTTGGCTGCAAACCGAGCAGCAGCCATCGCGGGCAAGCCACGCTCCCACAGGTTCTACGCAGTTCCTTGTGGGAGCGAGCCTGCTCGCGATGAGGCCATGACATCCAACATCTGTGTTGAATATCTAATTGCTATCGCGAGCAGGCTCACTCCCACAGGGTTTTGCATTCCTTCAGAGAAATCGGTGAAGGTTTCAGACAGCCGCGTTATAGAACTGCTCGCTGCTCTTCTGCTCCACCAGCGCTTGTTCGATGGCGGCCTGATGCACTTCGTCGGCGTGCTCTTCGCGGGCTTCCGGCAGGATCCCCAGACGCGAGAACAGTTGCATGTCCTTGTCCGCCTGCGGGTTGGCGGTGGTCAGCAGTTTTTCGCCGTAGAAAATCGAGTTGGCGCCGGCAAAGAACGCCAGGGCTTGCATCTGTTCGTTCATCGCTTCACGGCCGGCGGACAGGCGCACGTGGGATTTTGGCATCAGGATCCGTGCGACAGCGAGCATGCGGATGAAGTCGAACGGGTCGACGTCGTCAGCATTTTCCAGCGGCGTACCGGCGACCTTCACCAGCATGTTGATCGGCACCGACTCTGGATGCTCAGGCAGGTTGGCCAGCTGGATCAGCAGATTGGCGCGGTCGTCGAGAGATTCGCCCATGCCGAGAATGCCGCCGGAGCAGATCTTCATCCCCGAATCACGCACGTAAGCCAGGGTTTGCAGGCGCTCGCTGTACGTACGGGTGGTGATGATGCTGCCGTAGAACTCCGGCGAGGTGTCGAGGTTGTGGTTGTAGTAATCCAGGCCGGCTTCGGCCAGGGCGACGGTCTGGTCCTGATCGAGACGACCCAGGGTCATGCAGGTTTCCAGGCCCATGGCTTTCACGCCTTTGACCATTTCCAACACGTACGGCATGTCTTTGGCCGACGGGTGTTTCCACGCCGCGCCCATGCAGAAACGGGTCGAACCGATGGCCTTGGCACGAGCGGCCTCTTCGAGGACCTTCTGCACTTCCATCAGTTTTTCTTTTTCCAGGCCGGTGTTGTAGTGACCGGACTGCGGACAATATTTGCAATCTTCCGGGCAAGCACCGGTCTTGATCGACAGCAGCGTCGAAACCTGGACACGGTTAGCGTCGAAATGCGCGCGGTGCACCGTCTGCGCCTGGAACAGCAGGTCGTTGAATGGCTGAACGAAGAGAGCTTTGACTTCGGCCAAAGACCAGTCATGACGCAGGGTTGCAGTGGTGCTGGCGCTCATGGGCGTTTCCTTGTTTATGCTTGGCAAGCGGCTGGGGAATGGAATACCCACAGACGCGACACGGATGTTCGGCATATTTAAGGAAGAGCGATGCGCTGTCAACCACGATACGAAGGACCGGTTTACATCTGGTTAAAAAACAAACAAATCTGTTTACTCTGCGCAGAAGCCGCGGACGACATCACCCCAATCTGCATGGCCTGCGAAACCGAGTTGCCCTGGCTGGGCGAGCACTGCCAAACCTGCGCCCTGCCCCTGCCTTCCACGGGCCTGACCTGCGGCCAATGCTTGAAACAACCGCCGGCCTTCGAGCGAGTCGCCGCGCCCTGGACTTACAGTTTTCCGATCGACAGTTTGATCACCCGCTTCAAGCACAGCGCGAAGTGGCCGTTTGGCCGCCTGCTCGCCGAACTTCTCGCTCAGTTTCTGCAACATCGCTTCGATGAAGATCTGGATCGGCCCGATGTGCTGATACCCGTACCGCTGGCCGCCAAACGTCTGCGCCAGCGGGGTTTCAACCAGGCGGCAATGCTCGCCCGCTGGCTCAGCGTCAGCCTCGACATTCCTTGCGATGAAACGCTGTTGCTGAGGATTCAGGACACCAGCGCGCAACAAGAGCTGAATGCCGACGCCCGTAAAAAGAACCTGCGGAACGCCTTTGCCCTGGCGCCCGCGGCCTCAATCAAGGGTTGCCATTTCGCATTGGTCGACGATGTGCTGACTACCGGCGCCACCGCCCAGGCCCTGGCTCGCCTGTTGATGGACGCGGGCGCCGCGCGGGTCGATGTCTACTGCCTGGCCCGTACCCCAAAACCTGGCGACGGTACCTGACTCAACGGTATTCAGTGTGGGAGCGAGCCTGCTCGCGATAGCGGTCTGACAGTCAGCTGCAACGTTGAATGTTAAGCCGTCATCGCGAGCAGGCTCGCTCCCACAAGGATAGGGTCTGACTTGACTCCCAGGCTTTCAGCCGCCAACGTCCTGCCCATCATCACAGCCCAAAGCGTCTCGCCATGTCCTTGCCTACGTTGTTGTCCCAGCACATTGCCCGTCGCCCGCAGCGCATCGCGTTGCTGCAACACATCGCCGAACAAGGCTCGATCACCCGCGCCGCGAAAAGCGCCGGCCTGAGTTACAAGGCGGCGTGGGACGCCATCGACGAGCTGAACAACCTCGCGCAGAAACCGCTGGTGGAGCGTAGCGTCGGCGGCAAGGGCGGTGGCGGCGCCAAACTGTCCAGCGAAGGTGAGCGCGTGTTGCGCCTGTATCAAAAGCTGCAAGCCTTGCAGACTCAGGTGCTGGAAGCCGCCGAAGAAGCCAGTGACCTGGACCTGCTCGGTCGCCTGATGCTCAGAACCAGCGCGCGCAACCAACTGCACGGCAAGGTCGTGGCGATCGATGCACAAGGACGCAACGACCGCATCCGTCTTGAACTGGCCGAAGGTTTGCGGATCGATGCGCAGATCACCCACGACAGCACTCTGCGCCTGGAACTGCAGACCGGCACCGAAGTAGTGGCGCTGATCAAGGCCGGTTGGCTGGAACTGCTGGGCATCGATCAAACCGCAACGCCCGGCAACAATTGCCTGAAGGGCATGATCGAAGAAATCCTCGACGCCGACGACGGCCCGAGCGAAGTGCGCATCGGCCTGCCCAACAGCCAGACACTCTGCGCCCTGGCCGAGCCGCTGCACCTGAAGACCCTCGAACTCACCGCCGGAAAACCGGTGCTGGTGCAATTCGCGCCATCCAACATTCTGCTGGGCACTCCGCTGTAGGAGCTGCCGAAGGCTGCGATCTTTTGATCCTGAATTTAAGATCAAAAGATCGCAGCCTTTGGCAGCTCCTACGAAGATCAAAGCATCGGCTGCAACAAAAGCTTCATCGACCACCATTAAGGTGGCTGCAAAAACCCGCAGGGAGCCTGATGTGAGCTTATTAGAAGACAACCAACCCACCGACCTCGAAAAAATGGTCGGCCTCAGCCGTCGTGGCTTCATCAGCGCGGGCGCCCTCTGCGGTGCGGCGATGTTTCTCGGTGGCAACCTGCTGAGTCGCAGCGTGCTGGCCGCCAGCGTCAGCGCCGGTTCCAGCAAACTGTTGGGTTTCGACAGCATCGCCGCCGCCACGACCGATACCATCACCCTGCCGCCGGGCTACAAATCTTCGGTGTTGATCAGCTGGGGCCAGCCATTGCAAAAAAATGGCCCGGCGTTCGACCCGAGCGGCAACGGCACGGCCCAGGCGCAGGAAGTCCAGTTCGGCGACAACAACGACGGCATGAGCCTGTTCGAATTCCCCGGTGAAAAAGACCGGGCGCTGATGGCGATCAACAACGAATACACCAACTACCGCTACCTCTACCCCCACGGCGGTATGCCGCAATCGGCGGAAGATGTGCGCAAGGCCCTGGCCTGCGAAGGTGTGTCGGTCATCGAAGTGCAGCGCAAGAACGGCCAGTGGCAGTTCGTCCAGGGCTCGCGCTACAACCGGCGCATTCACGGCAACGCGCCGATCAGCCTGAGCGGTCCGGCGGCAGGTCACGAGCTGATGAAAACCAGCGCCGACAAACACGGCAAGGACGTCCTCGGCACCTTCCAGAACTGCGCCAACGGCAAGACGCCGTGGGGCACTTATCTGACCTGCGAAGAGAACTTCACCGACTGCTTCGGCAGTAGCAATGCCGAGCAGAAGTTCGATGCCGCGCAGAAACGCTACGGCGCGGTGGCGGCCAGTAAAGAAATCAACTGGCATCAACACGATCCGCGCTTCGACCTGGCGAAAAACCCCAACGAACTCAATCGTCATGGCTGGGTGGTGGAAATCGACCCGTTCGATCCTCAGTCGACGCCGGTCAAACGCACCGCGCTGGGCCGCTTCAAACATGAAAACGCCGCACTGGCCGAAACCAATGACGGTCGCGCCGTGGTGTACATGGGCGACGATGAGCGCGGCGAGTTCATCTACAAATTTGTCAGCCGCGACAAGATCAACCATAAAAACCCCAAGACCAACCGCGACCTGCTGGACCACGGCACTTTGTACGTGGCGCGCTTCGATGCGGGCGACGGCAATGCCGATCACCCGAAAGGCCAGGGCGAGTGGATCGAACTGACTCACGGCAAAAACGGCATCGACGCCAGCAGCGGTTTCGCCGATCAGGCCGAAGTGTTGATTCACGCCCGCCTCGCGGCCAGCGTGGTGAAAGCTACGCGCATGGACCGCCCGGAATGGATCGTCGTCAGCCCCAAGGATGGCCAGGTCTATTGCACGCTGACCAACAACGCCAAGCGTGGCGAGGACGGGCAACCGGTGGGCGGGCCGAACCCGCGCGAGAAGAACGTCTACGGGCAGATTTTGCGCTGGCGCACTGACCGTGACGATCACGGCTCGAAAAGCTTTACCTGGGACCTGTTTGTCGTCGCCGGCAACCCGGGCGTCCACGCCGGCACGCCGAAGGCCGGCTCGTCCAACATCACCCCGCAGAACATGTTCAACAGCCCGGACGGGCTGGGCTTCGACATGGCCGGTCGCCTGTGGATCCTCACGGATGGCGACTCGAGCAACGCAGGCGATTTCGCGGGCATGGGCAATAACCAGATGCTCTGTGCCGACCCGGTGACCGGCGAGATCCGCCGCTTCATGGTCGGCCCGGTGGGCTGCGAGGTGACGGGGATCAGCTTCTCGCCGGATCAGAAAACCTTGTTTGTCGGGATTCAGCATCCGGGGGAAAACGGTGGATCGACGTTCCCTGAGCATCTGCCCAACGGCAAGCCGCGGTCTTCGGTGATGGCGATTTCCCGCGAGGATGGCGGGGTCGTCGGCGCCTGATAAGCGCCCCCTCATGATCGTTCCCACGCTCTGCGTGGGAATGCAGCAAGGGACGCTCTGCGTCCCAAAATCGGACGCGGAGCGTCCGGCGAGGCGTTCCCACGCAGAGCGTGGGAACGATCCCATAGGAACGATCCCCCTAAAGAAGCCCCGTCTGCGCTACCATGTTTGGCCCGACGCGGCAGCCTGCTGCGCGCAGGAGTCAGCATGGCCCACCCGTTTGCAACGCTCACCCCAGACCTCGTGCTCGATGCCGTCGAAAGCATCGGCTTTCTCAGCGACGCCCGCATTCTGGCGCTCAACAGCTACGAGAACCGTGTCTATCAGGTCGGCATCGAAGACTCCGAACCGCTGATCGCCAAGTTTTACCGCCCGCAGCGCTGGACCAACGAAGCGATTCTCGAAGAGCACCAATTCACCTTTGAACTCGCCGAATGCGACGTACCGGTGGTCGCGCCGATGATTCACAACGGTGCCAGCCTGCACGAACACAACGGTTTCCGCTTCACCCTGTTCCCCCGCCGTGGCGGCCGTGCGCCGGAACCGGGCAATCTCGATCAACTGTATCGCCTGGGGCAACTGCTGGGTCGGCTGCACGCGGTCGGTTCAACCAAACCGTTCGAACACCGTGAAGCGCTGGGAGTAAAGAACTTCGGTCAGGACTCGCTGACGACCCTGCTCGAAGGCAATTTCGTACCCAAAAGCTTGCTGCCGGCCTACGAGTCCGTTGCCCGCGACCTGCTCAAGCGGGTCGAAGAGGTCTACAAGGCCACGCCGCACCAGAACATCCGCATGCACGGCGATTGCCACCCCGGCAACATGATGTGCCGCGACGAGATGTTCCACATCGTCGACCTTGACGACTGCCGCATGGGCCCGGCGGTGCAGGATATCTGGATGATGTTGGCGGGTGATCGTCAGGAATGTCTGGGGCAGTTGTCGGAATTGATGGACGGCTACAACGAATTCCACGACTTCGACCCGCGGGAACTGGCGCTGATCGAACCGCTGCGCGCCTTGCGCCTGATGCACTATAGCGCCTGGCTCGCCCGTCGCTGGGATGACCCGGCCTTCCCTCGCAGCTTTCCGTGGTTCGGCACCGAGCGCTATTGGGGCGATCAAGTGCTGGCGCTGCGTGAACAATTGGCTGCGCTCAATGAAGAGCCACTGAAGCTCTTTTAAATTCAAGATCAAAAAATCGCAGCCTTCGGCAGCTCCTACAGGGGTACGCAATTCCTCCGTAGGAACAGCCGAAGGCTGCGATCTTTTGCTTTCAGACACGACACATCTATACAACCTCCTTACAATCCCCTCTTTGTTAGCTGCCTAAGCAAGGATTCTCATGCAAGCCGCCAACCCGCGTCGCGGGTACATCCTGGGCCTGAGTGCCTACATCATCTGGGGCCTGTTCCCGATCTACTTCAAAGCCATCGCCAACGTGCCCGCCGTGGAGATCATCATCCACCGAGTGCTGTGGTCCGCGCTGTTTGGTGCTTTGCTGCTGCTTGTCTGGAAGCATCCCGGCTGGTGGCGCGAGCTGCGTGAGAACCCGCGACGGCTGGCAATCCTGGCCCTGAGCGGCACGTTGATCGCCGCCAACTGGCTGACCTATGTCTGGTCGGTGAACAACGGACGAATGCTCGAAGCCAGCCTCGGTTACTACATCAACCCGCTGGTGAACGTGCTGCTGGGGATGCTGATCCTCGGCGAACGACTGCGGCGCATGCAATGGCTGGCGGTTGGCCTGGCGGCGATCGGTGTTGCGCAGCAAGTGTGGCAAGTCGGCAGCCTGCCGTGGGTGTCGCTGGTGCTGGCATTGACCTTCGGCTTCTACGGACTGATCCGCAAGCAGGCCCCGGTCAAGGCGCTGCCGGGGCTGGTGGTGGAAACCTGGATGCTGGTGCCGATTGCTGTCGCCTGGCTGCTGTTCAATCCGACGGCGAGCAGCGCGCAAGCCGAATTCTGGACCACCTCTGAAGCCTGGTGGCTGGTGGCTGCAGGTCCGGTGACGCTGGTGCCGCTGGTGTGTTTCAACGCCGCCGCCCGGCATTTGCCCTACACCACCCTCGGATTTCTCCAGTACCTGGCGCCGACGCTGGTGTTGTTGCAAGCCGTTCTGCTGTTTGGCGAACACTTGTCGTCCAGCACGCTGGTGGCGTTCATCTTTATTTGGGCCGGTCTGGCGGTTTACAGCGTCGATGCGTGGATAAGTCTGCGCCGCCGCAGCTGATCAGAAAACGTACAAATCTCTACAGGCCACGTATCCCGTGGCCTGCATCAATCCTTCCCAAGGTTATCCACAGTGTGATCCCCGGCGTTTGTGCGCAAGTCACTGAAACTGCTGGTTTTTTGATCAGATCCTGAAGAGCACCGGCCGACGTGGCCTGGCGAGGTGTCTCTACAGGTTATCCACAGGCAGGTGCACGTATAACTTGGATAACCTTTTCAGGGTTCGCTGCGCAGCACCAATTCGACCATCAGATCGTCCGCCAGGGTTTCCAGGCGCGATTGCAGCACCTCCAGCGACAAGGTCAGTGGCACCGCAAGAATCGCCTCGGCATGGAACAGCGGCTCGCTGCTCATCGGCGCCGGGCGTACTTCGGTCACCAGACTTTCCAGGTTCACGCCCTGTTCGCTCAGCAGACGCGTAATGTCTCGCACGATGCCCGGACGATCATTGCCCACCAGTTCCATGGCAATCGGCTTCCAGGTGCAGGATTGTTCGATGCCGCTTTCGGCGATCATCACGCGAATCCCCTGGGCCGACAGTCCCTGTAGGGCGTCTACCAGTTCATCGTAAGCCTCGGCCGGTACCCCCACCCGAAGGATCCCGGCGAACTGCCCGGCCATCCGCGACATGCGGCTCTCCAGCCAGTTGCCACCATGCTCGGCAATGCATTGGGCAATGCGCTCGACCTGCCCGGGCTTGTCCAGAGCGAATACCGTGAGTACGAGGTGGTTCATGGCGCAGCCCTCTTGTCATGACTTTTGTTATAGAAAAACAAGTATAGGCAAGGGGCTGGTTGTGGCGAGGGGGCTTGCCCCCGTTCGGCTGCGCAGCAGTCGCCAAATTGCCAAAATGCGGACTGTTCGGAGAGATGCAGAGGGCCGCTTCGCGCCCCAGCGGGAGCAAGCTCCCTCGCCACAAAGAGCAGTGCCCCATAGCAGGGCTTCGAAGATTATGTGTACAAGTTTTTATATTTAACTGGAACAATCCAATAGTTTTTTGAGAACATCCCGTTCCTCGCCATGACCGCAATGCGTCATGGGGTCGCAGAACGACATAAGTTAGTCTAATTTTCACAACCGCAATTCATCATGTAGTATGCCGCAGCGCGCACTACATAACGCTGGATCGATGTCTGCCGCAGGTCCGTCGCAACCCCTGAAAGCCCTGTCAGCAAGGCCGCAAAGCCGTTGATCGGATCGAACCCAGCCGTCAGCAATGGCATGTACTGGTAGAAGGGTTTGTGGTTTAAATGGCCAGAGGCTTCATTGTCAAAATTGAAGAGCTGAAAAGCGAAATAGCTGAGCAGAGTGAGGCAAGCAATGACTGAACACGTTCAAGTCGGTGGCCTGCAGGTCGCCAAAGTCCTGTTCGACTTCGTGAACAACGAAGCCATTCCCGGTACCGGCCTCACCGCCGACACGTTCTGGGCCGGTGCCGACAAGGTCATCCATGACCTGGCGCCGAAGAACAAAGCCCTACTCGCCAAACGCGATGATTTCCAGGCACGTATCGATGCCTGGCACCAGGCTCGTGCAGGTGTTGCGCACGATGCGGTGGCCTACAAAGCCTTCCTGCAAGACATCGGTTATCTGCTGCCAGAAGCGGCTGATTTCCAGGCAACGACGCAAAACGTCGATGACGAAATCGCCCGCATGGCCGGTCCACAGCTGGTGGTACCGGTGATGAACGCGCGCTTCGCGCTCAATGCTTCGAACGCCCGCTGGGGTTCGCTGTATGACGCGCTCTATGGCACCGACGCCATCAGCGAAGCGGACGGCGCGGAAAAAGGCAAAGGCTACAACAAGGTTCGCGGTGACAAGGTCATCGCCTTCGCCCGCGCCTTCCTCGACGAAGCCGCGCCACTGGCTGCCGGCTCCCACGTCGATTCCACAGGCTACAAGATCATTGACGGCAAACTGGTGGTCGCCCTCAAAGGCGGCAGCAACACCGGCCTGCGCGACGATGCGCAACTGATCGGTTTCCACGGCGATACAGCGGCTCCAACTGCGATCCTGCTGAAAAACAACGGCCTGCACTTCGAAATCCAGATCGACGCCAGCACCCCCGTTGGCCAGACCGACGCTGCCGGTGTCAAAGACATCCTGATGGAAGCCGCGCTGACCACCATCATGGACTGCGAAGACTCGGTTGCCGCCGTCGATGCCAATGACAAAGTGGTGATCTACCGCAACTGGCTCGGCTTGATGAAGGGCGATCTGTCGGAAGAAGTCGCCAAGGGCGGTCAGACCTTTACCCGCACCATGAACGCCGATCGCACCTACACCGGTGTCGATGGCAAAGAACTGAGTCTGCACGGTCGCTCGCTGTTGTTCGTGCGCAACGTCGGTCACCTGATGACCATCGACGCGATCCTCGATAAAGACGGAAACGAAGTGCCTGAAGGTATTCTCGATGGCCTGGTGACTTGCCTCGCCGCGATCCATAGCCTCAACGGCAACAGCTCGCGCAAGAACAGCCGTACCGGTTCGGTCTATATCGTGAAACCGAAGATGCACGGCCCGGAAGAAGCGGCGTTCACCAACGAGCTGTTCGGTCGCATCGAAGACGTGCTGGGCTTGCCACGCAATACCCTCAAAGTCGGGATCATGGATGAGGAGCGCCGCACCACGGTTAACCTCAAGGCCTGCATCAAGGCTGCCAGCGAACGCGTGGTGTTCATCAACACTGGCTTCCTCGACCGCACGGGCGATGAAATCCATACCTCCATGGAAGCCGGCCCGATGGTGCGCAAGGCCGACATGAAGGCCGAGAAGTGGATCAGCGCCTACGAGAACTGGAACGTCGATATTGGCCTGAGCACCGGCCTGCAAGGTCGCGCCCAGATCGGTAAAGGCATGTGGGCCATGCCGGACCTGATGGCAGCAATGCTCGAACAGAAAATCGCTCACCCGATGGCTGGTGCCAACACCGCCTGGGTTCCATCGCCGACCGCCGCCGCGCTGCACGCGCTGCATTACCACAAGGTCGACGTGTTCGCCCGTCAGGCCGAACTGACCAAACGTGCTCGCGCTTCGGTGGACGACATCCTGACCATCCCGTTGGCCGTCAATCCAGACTGGACCACGGAGCAGATCAAGAACGAACTGGACAACAACGCCCAGGGCATTCTTGGCTACGTGGTGCGCTGGATCGACCAGGGTGTGGGTTGCTCGAAAGTGCCGGACATCAATGACGTCGGCCTGATGGAAGACCGTGCGACGCTGCGTATTTCCAGCCAGCACATCGCCAACTGGCTGCGCCACGGCATCGTCACTGAAGATCAGGTGATGGAAAGCCTCAAGCGCATGGCGCCGGTGGTTGACCGTCAGAACGCCAACGACCCGCTGTACCGTCCGCTGGCACCGAATTTCGACAGCAACATCGCCTTCCAGGCGGCGGTCGAACTGGTGGTCGAAGGCACCAAACAACCAAACGGCTACACCGAGCCGGTTCTGCACCGTCGTCGTCGCGAATTCAAGGCTGCCAATGGCCTTTGAGTAAACGCTGACGCCGGATATGAAAAAGCCCTGATCGAAAGATCAGGGCTTTTTCATTTGAAAGGCAGAATCAAAAGATCGCAGCCTTCGGCAGCTCCTACAGGGAATCGTGTACACCCGCGAATCATCAGGCGAACACAAATCCTGTAGGAGCTGGCGAAGCCTGCGATCTTTTAGCCATCCATCCCCAGCTCATGCTTGACCAATTCAAGCAGTTTGCCGCTATCGATGGGCTTGAGCAGAAAGTCCACTACGTGCAAGTGCATGGCTTCGATCGCATCCTTCACGTCGGCGTCGCCGGAGACGATGATGATCGGCAACGCCGCACGCGCCGACTCCCGCACTTGACGGATCAAATCCAGACCATCGACGTGCCCCATTCGCAGGTCGGTAATCACCAACCCGATTGATGACTTCGTCTCCAGTAATTTGAGCGCCGTTTCGCCACTGGCCGCCATCATGCAGTGAATGCCGTCCAGCCCCAGAATTTCCGACAGCAATTCCCTGGAGTCTTTATCGTCATCGACGATCAGCACCCGTTGCGGCGGCAAGTCGGGTTCCAACATGACGGCACTAAGCGCCTCGCGCTCGGCATCACTCAAAATATCGTGGTCGGACATGGCTTTCTCAACGTTTTCGATTCGATCCCTGACACAGTGGTCAGACATCGCTCAGCAGACTTCAATGTGCACTTCGTCGGAAACTTTTCCAATAGACAATGTAGGAGGTTTTTCCCACAGTTGTGTCAGACATTTCCCATATTCCGACCGTAGCACTGCCTACCTAGACTTACGTCCAATGGGCACCCGCCCCATAGGGGTCGACCATGGCTGGAACAATCCGACACAACAATTCGAAAAAGACTGCGGTAATGGTTATGAGTAAAGCGGACGCCTTCACCCAGGCAGGGAAAACCGCGGTGTTGCAGAACATCCAGGGCACTTTGCAATTCCTACAGCGCTTCCCGCCGTTCAATCAGATGGAAAACGCCCACCTGGCCTATCTGGTCGAGCAATGTCAGCTGCGTTTTTATGCCCCCGGCGAAAGCATCATCAAACCCGCCGATGGCCCGGTTGAGCATTTCTACATCGTCAAACAGGGCCGGGTCGTGGGCGAACGCCCGCACACGGCCAAGGGCGGGACGGAAACTACCTTCGAAATCACCACCGGCGAATGTTTCCCCCTCGCCGCGCTGCTGGGGGAACGGGCGACTCGCACCGAACATCTGGCGGCCGAAGATACCTTTTGCCTACAGCTGAATAAGCTGGCGTTCATCAAACTGTTCGCACTTTCCAGCCCGTTTCGCGACTTTGCCCTACGCGGAGTCAGCAGTTTGCTGGATCAGGTCAACCAGCAAGTCCAGCAAAAAGCCGTGGAAACCCTCGGCACCCAGTACTCGCTCAATACCCGACTGGGTGAACTGGCCATGCGTCACCCGGTGACTTGCAGTCCTAGTACTGCGCTACGTGAAGCCGTAACGCTGATGCACAATCAACAAGTCGGCAGCATTGTGGTGGTTGATGAGCAAAAGGCGCCGCTGGGCATTTTCACCCTGCGCGACTTGCGACATGTGGTGGCCAACGGCACCAGCGACTTCAATGAAGCCATCGAAGGACACATGACCCGGGCGCCGTTTTACCTGACGCCGGACCACAGCGCCTTCGATGCCGCGATTGCCATGACCGAACGGCACATCGCCCACGTCTGCCTGGTCAAGGATCAGCGCCTGTGCGGCGTGGTCTCGGAACGTGACCTGTTTTCCCTGCAACGGGTCGATCTGGTGCATCTGGCGCGGACTATTCGCAGTGCCCAGAAGCTGGAAAACCTGGTGGCGATGCGCGGCGAAATCGGCCAATTGGTAGAGAGGATGCTGGCCCATGGCGCGTCCTCGACCCAGATCACCCACATCATTACCTTGCTCAACGACCACACCGTGTGCCGGGTGATCGAACTGGTGCTCGCCGAGAAAGGTGACCCCGGCGTGCCGTTCAGTTGGTTATGTTTCGGCAGCGAAGGCCGCCGCGAGCAGACGCTGCACACCGATCAGGACAACGGCATTCTGTTCGAAGCCCGCGACGCGGCCCACGCCGCCGAAATTCGCGGCAAGTTGCTGCCCATCGCTCAGCAGATCAATCAGAACCTGGCGCTGTGCGGCTTCACCCTGTGCAAAGGCAACATCATGGCCGGCAACCCCGAGCTGTGTTTGTCCCGGGCCGAATGGGCGCGACGTTTTGCGGCGTTTATCCGCGAGGCGACTCCGGAAAACCTGCTGGGTTCGAGCATCTATTTCGACCTGCGCGTGGTCTGGGGCGACGAGCGAGGCTGCGAGCAACTGCGCCAAGGCATTCTCGATCAGGTCGGCGACAACCGCTTGTTCCAGCGGATGATGGCCGAAAACGCCCTGCGCAACCGTCCGCCCGTAGGCCGTTTCCGCGAATTCGTGCTGGCTCGCAAGAATGGCGAAAAAGCCACCCTCGACCTGAAGCTCCAGGGCTTGACCCCTTTCGTCGATGGCGCTCGAGTGCTGGCCCTGGCCCACGGCATCGACGCCAACAATACCCTGGAGCGCTTTCGCCAACTGGTAGACAAAGAGGTCATTGAGCGGCTGGACGGCGCGGCGTATGAAGAGGCGTATCACTTCATCCAGCAAACCCGCATGCAGCAACATCAGCTACAGACCCGGGAGAATTTTCCCTACTCCAACCGCGTCGATCCCGACAGCCTCAATCATCTGGACCGACGCATCCTGCGTGAATCCCTGCGCCAGGCCCAACGCCTGCAAAGCAGCCTGACCCTGCGGTATCAGTTATGAGCCTGTTTTCATGGCTGCGGCCGGTAAGCCCCATTTTGCCCGGCGAACTGCAACAACGTCTGGAGTGCTTGCCTGCCGTGGCCGAGCTGGGCGATTGCAGCCTGCGCGAACAACGCTGGGTAGTACTCGACCTGGAAACCACCGGGCTGAACCTGAATAAAGATCGGCTATTGTCCATCGGCGCGGTGGTGATCGAGGACGGGGCGATCGATTTCAGCCAGCAGTTCGAACGCACGCTGCAATGCACCGAACTCAAACTCGGCCCCAGCGTGTTGATTCACGGTCTGGGCCCGAGCGCCATTGCCGCCGGCAGCGACCCCACGCAAGCCTTGCTCGAGTTCATGGAGTTCGTCGGCGACAGTCCGGTGTTGGCGTTTCATGCGCCGTTCGACCAGCACATGCTGGGGCGTGCGCTAAAAGAACATCTGGGCTACAAGTTGCAGCATCCGTTTCTGGACGTGGCCGACATCGCGCCGCTGCTTTGTCCACAGGCACACATTCGCGAGGCCGGGCTGGACGAGTGGATCGACTGGTTCAAACTGGAGGTTTTCGAGCGGCATAACGCCAGTGCCGATGCGTTGGCGACGGCGGAATTGGTGCTGATTTTGTTCAGCCGGGCGCGACAGCAGCAGATTCATAGCCCGTTGAATTTGCAGCAGCGGCTGAGTCAGTGGAAGCGGCGGCGGCAGGCTCCTTCGTTCTAGGCCCTTCATACATCTCTGTGGCGAGGGAGCTTGCTCCCGCTGGGGCGCGCAGCGCCCCTAAAACCATTCACCACATTCCCCCTGACACGCTGTGTTCGCTGATTTTGCGGACTGCTTCGCAGCCGAGCGGGAGCAAGCTCCCTCGCCACAGGTTAGTGTTCACCTTCGAACTTTGTGGTCAAAACCGCCCGACCAGCGCCAATTGCTTACCTCCCCCACCTCTGCCACAATCGCGAACAATTCTCGTTACTTAACACTTCCCCTTCGGTGATGTTGCGTGTCGTCAGTCCAAAGCCCCCAGAGTGAGCTCGTTGGTGCGTTGTATCGCGACCATCGCGGTTGGCTATTAGCTTGGCTACGGCGCAACGTGGCCTGCCCGCAACGGGCCGAAGACCTGAGCCAGGACACTTTCGTGCGCTTGCTGGGCCGTGACGAACTGAAGGCGCCTCGCGAACCTCGGGCATTTCTGGTGGCGATCGCCAAAGGCCTGCTGTTCGACTATTTCCGCCGTGCCGCACTGGAACAGGCCTACCTCACCGAATTGATGCTGATCCCCGAAGGCGAACAACCCTCGGTGGAAGAACAGCAACTGATCCTCGAAGACCTCAAAGCCATCGACCATCTGCTGGGCAAGCTCTCGAGCAAGGCCCGGGCGGCGTTTCTCTATAACCGTCTCGATGGCCTCGGTCACGCCGAAATCGCTCTGCGTCTGGGGGTGTCGGTGCCACGTGTTCGTCAGTACCTGGCCCAGGGCATTCGCCAGTGCTACATCGCGTTGTATGGTGAACCGGTATGAGCCCGGTCAGTTCCAAGCCCGTGTCGGCGCAGGTGCTGGATGCCGCGATTGCCTGGCAACTGTCGCTGGATTCCGGTAACGCGGTCGAGCGCGAAGCATTCGCCAAATGGCACGCCGCCCACGAAGAACATGCTCGGGCGTGGCGTCAGTTGGGCATGCTCGACCAGCGTTTCAGCGTCGCCAACGGCCCGGCCCGCACAGCCTTGCTGCAATCGCGCGAAAGCATCCGGCGCCGGGTGCGCAAGCTTGGCAGCGGCCTGGCCAGCGTCGTCGCGGTGATCGGCCTGGCGCTGTTCGCCGGTGATCGTTATCTGCCCATCGACTATTGGCTGGCCGACCAGCGCACCGCTACCGGCGAGCAGCGCACCCTGCGCCTGAGCGACGGCACGCAGATCAGCCTCAACACCCACAGCGCAGTGGATGTGCGCTTCGATGAGAATCAGCGGCTGATCGTCCTCCAGGAAGGAGAAATCCTCGTCGAAACCGGCCATGGCGATGCCCGGCCGTTTATTGTCGAGACCCGCGAAGGCAGCATGCGAGCACTGGGGACACGGTTCCTGGTCAAGCGTGAAGATCAAGGAACGCGCCTGAGCGTGTTGCAATCAGCGGTAGCCGCCCATCCCGAATCGAGCCCCGAGGAACAGATCCTGCGCGAAGGCCAGCAAGTGCTGATGCGCAGCAATGGCCTGGACCCCATCATCGCCCTCAACCTCGGCGCCGATGCCTGGACCCGCGGCATGCTGGTGGTGGACAACGCGCGATTGGAGGATCTGGTCCACGAACTCGGCCGCTATCGTCGCGGGCATCTTGGCGTCACGCCAGAGGTCGCCGACCTGCGCATCACCGGCAGCTTCCCGCTGAACGATACCGACAAGGCGTTGAATGCGCTTTTACCGACCCTGCCGGTGCAGATCGAACAGCACACGCCATGGTGGGTAACGGTGGCGGCGAAGACTGAGGCCAAGCCCGTAGGAGCTGTCGAGTGAAACGAGGCTGCGATCTTTTGATCTGCTCCTAAAAAACAAAGTCAAAAGATCGCAGCCTCGTTTCACTCGACAGCTCCTACACGGTTCCTACAAAGGCGGGCAATCACCGAATCTAAATTATTTTCAATCAGCCCTATCACTTTTGAATTCTCGTCCGGCACCTAGGCAATTGAGAAATATTTCCATTCAGGAGCCGCTGTATGCCCCGTTCGCTAGACACCGTGTTGCGCCCCCGTTTGCTGGCGGTCGCCATTGCCCTTTGCGCCCCTTTGGCCAGCGGCCCACTGATTGCCGCCGAACAGGCGTCCAGCGTTCGCGCCTACAACCTGCCCGCTGCGTCTTTGGCCAGCACCCTGAACCAGATCGCCAGCCAGGCCGGTCTGGCGCTGTCGTTGAATCCGTCGCTGGCGGCGGGAAAGACCTCGGCGCCTGTGAAGGGCCAGTTCGACGCCACCGGCGCCCTGCGTGAAGCCCTGCGCGGCACCGGTCTGCAGCTGGAACAGAGCAGCGCCGGCACCTACAGCCTGGTGGCCGTACCCGAGGGCGTAATGGCCTTGCCGGAAACCGCCGTCATTGGCCTGGAAAATGCGGAAACTGCCTGGAGCCCGGTCGAAGGTTACGTGGCCACGCGCACCGCCGCTGGCACCAAGACCGACACCGCGCTCGTCGAAGCGCCGCGTTCGATTTCCGTCGCCACCCGCCAGCAAATGGAAGATCGCGGTGTGCAAAACCTCGATGACGCTGTGCGCTACATGCCTGGCATCGTCGCCAGCAGCTTCGGCAGCGACACCCGCGCCGACTGGTTGCTCGTGCGCGGTTTCGAACCGACACAATTCCTCGATGGCCTGCCACTGCCAAAAGGCGTGTACGCCAATCCGAAACAGGAAACCTGGAACCTTGATCGCCTTGCCCTGTTGCGCGGGCCGGCCTCTTCGGTTTACGGCCAGACCCCGCCGGGCGGTCTGCTGGACATGGTCAGCCGCCGTCCCAGCGCCGAGTCGAGCAACGAAATCCAGGTGCAATACGGCAGCGACAATCATCGCCAGATTAACTTCGCCAGCACCGGCAAGATCGATGACGAAGGTCGGTTTATCTATAGTCTGAGCGGTGTATTGCGCGACAGCGGCACACAGGTCGATCACATCGATAACAAACGCTACAACATCGCGCCGAGCCTGACCTGGAACATCGACGAAGACACCAAATTCACCCTGCTGACGCAATTCACCCGCGACGATACCGGCATCACCAGCCAGTTTCTGCCTGTGCAAGGCACCAAGATCCATTCGCCACTCGGCAAGATTTCCCATCACAAGAACCTCGGCGACCCGGACTGGGAATTCTACGACCGCACCTATTACGCACTGGGTTACGCCTTTGAACATCGCTTGAACGATGTCTGGCAGTTCAAGCAGAACCTGCGTTACACCAAGTCGGACCTGTCCTTCCAGGCCCTCACCCCCGGCGCCTACCCGTTCACCCAAGTGGATGCCGAGGGCAATGTTGGCCGTTCGAGCACCAGTGTCGACGAGGACATCAGCCAGTTCGCCGTGGATAACAACTTCCAGGGCGACTTCGCGACCGGCGACATCCGCCACACCCTGCTGATCGGCCTCGATCACCAGCGCACCAATACCAACTACACCTCGATCTTCGGCGACGGTCTGACCACCAACGTCAACAACCCGATCTATGGCCAGCCAATCGTTCGCCCGGCGCGCTCGACGGCGTTCTATGACTACGACCAGAAGACCTACCAGACCGGTTTGTACGTCCAGGACCAAATGGCCCTCGACCAATGGCGTCTGACCCTCGGCGGTCGTGAGGACTGGGTCCACACGGGCACCAAATTCTTCAACAAGGCTGATGCCACCAACACCGAACGGGACAAGAAATTCAGCGGCAATGCGGCGATCAGCTATGTGTTCGATTCGGGCTTTGTGCCCTATCTGTCCTACGCCGAGTCGTTCCAGCCGACCAGCAAAGCCACGGCATCGCCAACCGAGTCGTTCAAGCCGACTGAAGGCAAACAGTGGGAACTGGGCATCAAGTACCAACAGCCAGGCAGCAACACCCTGCTGACGGCTGCGGTCTATGACCTGACCCAGAAAAACGTCTCCGTCACCACGACCAACGCGGACAATGTCTCGATTACCAGCCAGACCGGCGAAGTGAAGGTCAAAGGCCTGGAGCTGGAAGCCCTTTCCGACGTCACCGACAACCTGAAAGTCATCGCCGCCTACACCCTGGCCAAGTCCGAAGTACAAAAGGGTGACTTCAAGGGCAATCGCCTGCAACTGATGCCTAACCAGCAAGCCTCGCTGTGGGCCGATTACACCTGGCACAACGGTGTGCTGGATGGTTTCGGCATCGGTGCCGGCGCACGTTATACCGGCAATACTTATGGCGACCAGGGCAACACCTGGCTGGGCAAGGCTGATGCCTACACGGTGTTCGATGCGGCGGTTCATTACGACTTGGGCCGTCTGGATAACAGTCTGAAAGGTGCATCACTGGCACTGAATGCCACCAACCTGTTCGACAAGGACTACATCTCCACTTGCGACAGCTTCTACTGCTACTACGGCGACCAACGCAGCGTCGTCGCCAGTGCTACGTACAAGTGGTAATCGCCTGAACTGACACGCCCAAGACCCGAGCCGTCCTACCTGGACGGCTTTGGTATTTCTGAAGGCTATGAAGTGAAATGAAAAGCAAAACCATCCGCCGCTGGTCATTCGTTCACACCTGGACCAGTCTGATCTGCACGGTATTCCTGCTGATGTTGGCCCTCACCGGCCTGCCGTTGATATTCCACCACGAGATCGACCATCTGCTGGGCGATGCCGCCGAGTTGAAATCCATGCCGGCCGATACCCCGCAGCTGAATTCGCAGCAGTTGGTGCAAGCGGCTGAAAAGCATCGTCCTGGCGACGTCGTGCAGTATTTCGGCTACGACGACGAAGACCCCAACGGCGTCATCGCGATCATGGCGCCCACTGCCGGCACCGAGCCGAACGCGTCCCACACCTTCATGCTCGACGCTCGCACCGGCGAAGCATTGGAAATGCCCTCGGCCAATGGCGGCCTGATGATGGTCATGCTGCGCCTGCACGTGGACATGTTCGCTGGCCTGCCGGGCAAGTTGCTGCTGGCGTTCATGGGGATTCTGTTTGTGCTGGCGATTGTCTCCGGGACGGTGCTGTACCTGCCGTTCATGCGGCGCTTGAAGTTCGCCACCGTGCGCCACGACAAATCCACCCGCCTGCGTTGGCTCGACCTGCATAACCTGATCGGCGTGGTGACGCTGACCTGGGCCTTGGTGGTCGGCGTGACTGGCGTGATCAGTGCCTGCGCCGACTTGTTGATCGCCGCGTGGCGCAGCGACAGCCTGAGCGCGATGATCGCGCCTTACCGCGATGCGCCGCCGTTGACTCAATTGGCGCCTGCGACTCGCTTGCTCGACATCGCCAAAGACGTCGCGCCGGGCATGCAGCCCGACTTCATCGCCTTCCCCGGCACGCGGTTTTCCAGCGAACACCATTACGCCGTGTTTATGAAAGGCAGCACTCACCTGACCTCGCACCTGCTGACGCCGGTGTTGATCGACGCCAGCACCCTGCAAGTCACGGCGGTGGCCGAACGGCCGTGGTACATGGACGCCATGGGCATGTCGCAGCCGCTGCACTTCGGTGATTACGGCGGCATGCCGATGAAAATCCTCTGGGCGATCCTCGATGTGCTGACCATCATCGTGCTCGGCAGTGGGGTTTATCTGTGGGTGGTGCGGCGCAAGGTGGCGAAACCTGTACTCGAAAACGTGGAGAGCCCGGCATGAGACCGAGACAGTCGAACTTCTGGAAGGTCTTCGCCACGCCCACCGTCATTGCCCTGCTCAGCGCCGCGGGGCTGTTTGCCGCGTTGCTGGGCGATGGCGTGTGGGATGCATTGAGCTGGCTCGGGCTGGGCATCCCCGCGGTCCTCGCCTTGCGCGGATTTCTGCAACACCGCTAAAAACCTACAAGGGTTAAAGCCATCTTGAGCTATCGGGTCAACGCGCTATGCTGCCGACACTGCCCACGATCGAGAGGTTGCCATGTCCGCCCCCAGCATGACCTTGTTCCACAACCCCGCGTCGCCCTTCGTTCGCAAAGTCATGGTGCTGCTGCACGAAACCGGGCAAACGAACCGCGTGGCGCTGCAAGCCAGCCAGCTCACGCCGGTCAGCCCGGATCTGGCCCTCAACAAAGACAACCCGCTAGGCAAGATTCCGGCGCTGCGCCTGACCGACGGCAATGTGTTGTACGACAGCCGGGTGATCCTCGATTACCTCGACTATCAGCACGTCGGCAATCCGCTGATTCCTCGTGAAGGCTCGGCACGCTGGCGGCGTCTGACCCTGGCTTCTCTGGCAGACGGGATCATGGATGCCGCGGTGATGATTCGCTATGAAGTGGCCCTGCGCGTCCCGGAAAAGCACTGGGACGAATGGCTCGACGGTCAGCGCGACAAGATTCGTCGCGCCCTTTCCCTGCTGGAAGCCGACGCGATTGCCGAGCTGACCAGCCATTTCGATGTGGCGGCGATCAGTGTGGCCTGTGCCTTGGGTTACCTGGATCTGCGCCATCCGGATCTGGAATGGCGCAAAGAGAATCCGAAGCTGGCGGACTGGTATTTTGAAGTGAGTCAGCGGCCATCGATGATTGCGACGATGCCCAAGGCTTGATCTTTGGTCGGCCATGCCGGCCTCAGAAGATCGCAGCCTTCGGCAGCTGCTACGCCGAACGCATGCTCTTGTAGGAGCTGCCGCAGGCTGCGATCTTTTGATCTCTGTGCAAACAACCCGGCAATCCGCGTCGCCAACATCTCGCCCACCCGCTGATCCTCGCGCAACCCCAACGACCGGCTCATTCCACGGCTCCAATATCGAAGGCCAGCGGCTTGGCCGGTTTCTGCCCGATCCCGTACCAGTCCAGCTTGCGGGTCAGCACCATGAACACGCCCAGCAGCCCGAACAACAGCAACGAGCCCATCAGCAGCGCGTAATCCTCGGCGCTCAGCAAACCGTAGAGCAAGCCATACAACGCTGCCAACCCCGCCGAAAAGCTCAAGCCGTGACGCACGCTGCGCAGCACATGGCAGACATAAAACCCGATCAACGCCACACAACCACTCGCCGACAGCAGATACGCCAGGGCAAAGCCGATGTGTTCGGACAGCGACAGCAGCAACAGGTAGAAGAACGCCAGCGCCACGCCCACCAAAGCGTATTGCACCGGGTGGATCGCCAGGCTTTTCAGCACTTCGAAGAGGAAGAAACCGGCGAAGGTCAGGACGATGAACAGCAGCGCGTATTTGATTGCCCGGTCGCTTTTCAGGTATTGGTCCACCGGCTCGATGAAACTTACGCCGAAGCTGCGAGCGCTGAACGCCTCGCACTGGCCCCCAGACACACAGCTGCTCAGGGCCTCTTGCAGGTTGGTGGAGAAAAACGAGGTTTGCCAATGGGCGGTGAAACCCTGATCGGTGATTTCACGCTGGGCCGGCAGGTAGTTGCCGATGAAGCTGGGATGCGGCCAATTGGCGGCCAGTGAAACCTTGCTGGTCTTGCCCACCGGAAGAACCTGCAACTGGCCGGTGCCTTGCAGGCGCAAGTCGAAACCGAAGGCTAGTTCCGTAGCCTGTTGGGTGTCCAGCGCTGGCAGCATCACATGCACACCCTCGCCCAACCAGCCCACCTGGCTACCCGGTACAAAATCCAGGCTCTGGCCATTGAGTTCGAGCTTCAGCGCATTCTCGATGCCGCGAATGTCGCTGATGCCGACGGCCAGGAACGGTTGATCGAAGCGGTAATCGGCGAAGTCTTCCTTGATGCCCAATTGTGCCGGGACCGAGAAATGCCCGCTGATACGGTTATCGGCGTGGAACAGCCGCGCCTCGTAGATACCCCGGGCACGCAGTTCGGTCTGGACCTGGCCGTCCAGTTCGAAGCGCTCCGGCAGGAAATACAAACGGCCGCGTTCCTCGCGAACGTCCTGGTAACGCTGGTTGGTTTTTTCGTTGGTTTTCCAGGTGCGCACCGTTTTGCGATAGGGCACCACCATCAGCGGGCCGCTCAGTTGCTGGCTGTAACTGGAACTGCGGGCGATGTCTTCGAGCACACCGTCGCGCAGTTGCTGCCGCTCCTGGATCACGCCGTTGATCATCAGCAACGGGATCAGCAGCAACAGAATCAAAAGGGCAATCGCCCCCAGTTTTAGGGTCAGGCTACGGTTCATGGGACTCTCCCTGTTTGGATGGGGAAAGTCTGGGGTCGGTGTGTGGGGGTTTTGTGGGGGGAATGTGGAGAGTGTGTGGATTTTTGAAAAGATCGCAGCCTTCGGCAGCTCCTACGCCGAACGCGTACCCATGTAGGAGCTGCCGAAGGCTGCGATCTTTATCGGGCTAAAGGCAGATGCAAACTCACCTGCACGCCGCCATCGACATTACCGATACTCATCGCCCCACCATGCAACTTGACCACTTCTTCAACGAAGTTAAGCCCCAACCCGGTACTCTTACGCCCACTGTCCGGACGCGGCAGTGAGTAGAAGCGCTCGCTCAAGCGCGGCAACGCATAGTCGGGAATCGCCTCGGCCTGGTTAAAAAGCTTGAATTCGATTTGCTCACCGAGCTTTGCGGCACTGAATCGCAGCAAGCCACGATCCGGGGTGAAATCCAGAGCATTCTCCAGCAGATTACCCAGCGCCTGGCGCAACAGAAACGGCTCGCCGAGCAGGTTCAGATCCGCTGCAATTTGCAGTTCCACACGCAACTGCTTGCCTTCGATTCGCGCAGCCTGCGCGCTTAACAGTTCATCCACCAAACCCGCCAACGGTACGGCCACCCGCTCTTCCAGTCCTTGGCGCTGTTCCACTTGCGCGAGGTTCAACAGTCGTTCAATCAACTGCTGCATGCGCGCACTTTCGCTGTCGATGTTGCTGACGAAACGCTGCTGCTGAGCCAGCGGCATCTCACCTTGCAATAACTCCGCCGCGCCACGGATCGCCGCCAGCGGGCTTTTCAGTTCATGGGTCAAGGTATGCACATAACGCTCGACGTAGGCTTTGCCTTCAAGCTGGGTGCGCATCTGTTCCACCGCCGTGGCCAGTTGTTCCAGCTCGCCGCCACGATAATGCGGCACCTCGATCCGACGGCCTTCACTGACGGCCTGGGCATATGCGGTCAGTCGCCGCAACGCCGCGCTCAGCCACCATGACAACAGCGCACCGAACAGCAAACCGAGGCCAATCAGCCCCGCGCCATAAGCCAGCAATCGCCGCTCGGTGCGATCAACGTAAGGCTGCAGTGAGCTGTTGGGCTTGGCCACCGTCACCACGCCGATGATCTGGCCGTTGTCGCGAATCGGTGCCCCGACATGCATCACCGATGAGTTCGAATCGTCCGGATTTCTGCGCGTCGAACGAGCGCCATATTCGCCGCGCAGGGTCAGGTAGACGTCGTTCCAGCGCGAGTAGTCCTGGCCCACCGCGATGCCGCTGGAATCCAGCACCACGATGCCCTTGGCATCGGTGACATAAATGCGGTGGTTGACCTGATTCTTCGGCATGCCCCAGATATTTGCCTTCGGTTGCCGTTCACCGTAAGCCTTGAGCAACTCGGGCCAGCGGTTCTGGCTGAGGGTGCCGGCCTTGAAGTCGTCACGCAGGATCTCGGCCATCAGGTTGGCAGTATCGACCAGGGTTTCTTCGGTGGACTGACGCACGCCGGGGCGGATTTCTTCCATCACGGTGTTGAGCACGAAGTAGCCGGTCAGGCCGATGAACAGTACATAAACCAGAAAAATCCGGATTCCCAGTGGCATCAGCTGTGCCCCGGGCTATAGCTGTAACCGAGACCGCGGTGAGTCTGGATTGGCTCAGCGTCGGCTTTCACCTGACGCAACTTGGCGCGCACGCTCTTGATGTGGCTGTCGATGCTGCGCTCGTAACCGGCATCGGCGGCCACGCCCAGCGCATCGAGCAATTGCTCGCGGCTGAAGACTCGCTCGGGTTGTTCCAGCAGGCATTGCAGCAAACGAAATTCATGGCGGGTCAGGCTCAACGGCTGGCTGCGATAGCTGATCTGCACCCGTTCGCTGTCGATGCGAAACATTGCTGGCGCCGCCTCCGCCACCGGTCGTGGCGCCACGCGCTTGAGAATCGCCCGGACTCGCGCCGCCACTTCCCGGGGGCTGAACGGTTTGACTACGTAATCATCGGCGCCGATTTCCAGGCCCACCACCCGATCGATCTCTGCGTCACGGGCGCTGAGGAAAATCACCGGCACTTCGCTGAAGCGGCGTAATTGCTTGCAGGTTTCAAAGCCGCTGATGTCCGGCAGGCCGATATCGAGAATGATCAAATCAGCCGGCGTCTGCCGCTGATGCTCCAGCGCCGCCGCGCCAAGGCTCAGCCACGTGGTGGTGAACCCCTCGCCCTGCAAGGCGAAAATCAGGGTATCGGCAATCGCAGCTTCGTCTTCGACAATCAGGATATGAGGCATGGCATCCCAGCCCGGCAGTTAAGTTGCCGAACGGTGCCCCAAGGCTGATTCGCCGTCAATCAGCAGTCGGGTTTGTCTGCCGTAAAACGCCGTGCCGGGTTCACCGCCGCACCGAATTCACGCAGTGCTTTGGCGCCGATCAACAGCGGGTAATTGAAGCTGCTGCGGTCGGTGAGGTTGACTTCGACGGTGCGCTTGACGTTGCCCAGGCACAGTTCCAGATCTACCACTGGCCGTTTGGTGGGTTCGATCGCTTCTTTGTCATCGTCGTCTTCTTCGGAGCGAGTCTTGATCTTGCTGATCCGCGCGACCTTGTGTTCGTAAACCTTGTTGCTCGCGCCTTTGGTGGCGAGGCGAAAACGCACCCACTCGTCGCCGTCGCGGGTAAAGGTTTCGATGTCCTTGGCCGACAGCGACGCGGTCAGGGCGCCGGTGTCCATTTTGGCCTTGAGGACTTCGCCGCCGATTTCCGGCAGCGCGATGTATTCGTAACGCCCGTACAGGGTCGGCTCAGCGGCCAGGACCGGAAGGGCCACGAGGGAAAGCAGTGCAAGGAGAGATTTCACGTAATGGGCTTCCTTGAAGAGTGGGCAGCGGGATTTTAGACCGTTACCTGTGAATTCGTTCGGCGCATTCAAGATCAAAAGATCGCAGCCTTCGGCAGCTCCTACAGATGTACGGCATGCTTTTGTAGGAGCTGCCGAAGGCTGCGATCTTTTCCGCCTGCGCGCAGCATACCGCCACAAGCGTGAAACATTCGTCACCATCGATTTGGCCTGCCGTACGAAGCTGCTTATCATGGCGCGCCCACACGCTTTCAAGAGTGACTTATGCGCCGCCTGCTCACCGGCTGTTTCGTTACCCTGCTGCTATTGCTCAACACCCTGGTCCTGTTCGGGCCTTTGATGGTGTTCGCCCTGCTGAAACTGCTCTTGCCCGGGCGTTTTCGCGATTACGCCTCGACGGCGGTGATGTGGATTGCCGAAACCTGGGCCGAAATCGACAAACTGATCTTCAGACTGTGCATTCCCACCCAATGGGACATCCGCGGCGGCGATGATTTGCGCCGCGATACCTCGTATCTGGTGATCGGTAACCATCAATCCTGGGTCGACATCCCGGCGCTGATCCAGACGCTTAACCGGCGCACGCCGTTCTTCAAATTCTTCCTCAAGAAAGAACTGATCTGGGTGCCGTTCCTGGGCCTGGCCTGGTGGGCGTTGGACTATCCGTTCATGAAGCGCTACACCAAGGCGTTTCTGGCAAAGAACCCGGAGCTGGCCGGCAAGGACCTGGAAATCACCAAAGAGGCCTGCGAGCTGTACAAGCGTCAGCCAGTGACGGTGGTCAATTACCTGGAAGGCACCCGCTACACCTCGGCGAAAAGCGCCCAACAGCAGTCACCGTTCACCCACCTGCTCAAGCCCAAGGCTGGCGGCGTGGCTTTTGTGCTGGCGGCGATGGGTGAACAGCTGGATGCCGTTCTCGATGTGACAGTGGTGTATCCACAGCAGAAAATCCCTGGGTTCTGGGATCTGATCAGCGGCAACGTGCCCAGGGTGATCATCGACATCCAGACCCGCGAACTGGACCCGGCGCTGTGGCAAGGCGATTACGAAAACGATCCGGTGTTTCGCGAACACGTCCAGAACTGGGTCAACCAGCTCTGGATCGAGAAGGACCGGCGCATCAAGGCGCTACGCGCCGAGGGCTGACTCAGCTACCTATGCCGGTGCCAGTGCCCCAGATCCCGCCAAGATTTTGCAGCAGCGAACCGGCGACGCCTTGCTGACCGAGGTATTGCAGAATCACTGGGTCAAACAGGCCGATCATGCCAGTGTCCATGCCCAACGCGCTGAAGGCGTTGTTCAGGTCGTTGGTGTCCTTGACGTTACCCAGCAAGCCATCAAGCAACGCATTCTTGTCCGAACCCGCGCCGAGCAGCCCACCCAGCCCGTTCAGGCCACCGATGGCGCTGTTGCCAGCGATTTGACTGAGGCCCGGCACGTTTTTACTCAGCTCGGAGAAATCGTCGCCGCTGAGTTGATTCCTGGCCAACCCCAACATCGCACCGGCACCGCCCACGGCCTGCTCGGGGGTGATATCGAGCTGCGAGCCCAGGGTATTGAGCAAACCGGCCGCCTTGGGTGCCGCCGCCACAGCGCCATCGCCCTCATTGCTTTGGTCGCCCTGCATCGCCGAAATCGCACTGGCTGCATCGCTGAGGCTGAACTGTGCAAAGGCCGGGCTGGCGGCCAGCGTCGTCAATGAAGCGACAGCCATGAGCGATGCCAGCGCAAAACCGCGTGAAACATTCATCCAGACATCCTCTTGTGCCATGAGAACCACCCGGTAGGGCAGCAAAACTGCCGATTTGACCGGGCATCTGCTGGCATGTTCCCCCGGGTCGTGAAACCCTGAATCCATGCGATGAATGGCACGCCCGCTCCCGCCGAACAGGCCTGTGAGCAATCCGGCAGAACCTGAAAGCGCAGGCTGCGATGCTCCATAAAAAAGGGCGACATCACTGTCGCCCCTTTTTCCGTCTTGCTCCAAGCTTTACGCCGCGCTGAACATCTTGTGCGGATCGATCACAAACTTCTTCGGCACGCCCGCATCGAACTCGCCATAGCCACGTGGCGCATCATCCAGGCTGATGACTTCCACACCAACGATGTCGGCAATCTTGATGCGATCCCACATGATCGCCTGCATCAGTTGGCGGTTGTACTTCATCACCGGGGTCTGGCCGGTGTGGAAGCTGTGGGATTTGGCCCAGCCCAGACCGAAGCGGATGCTCAGGCTGCCCATTTTCGCGGCAGCGTCCACTGCACCCGGATCTTCGGTGACGTACAGGCCAGGAATACCGATTTTGCCCGCCACGCGAACCACGCCCATCAGCGAGTTGAGCACGGTGGCCGGAGCCTCGTGCTTCACGCCGGCATGGCCGTGACCGCGAGCTTCGAAGCCTACGGCATCGACGGCGCAGTCCACTTCCGGTTCGCCCAACAGTGCAGCGATTTGTTCGTGCAGTGGGGTGTCTGTCGACAGGTCGGCGATTTCGAAACCCTGAGCCTTGGCATGGGCCAGGCGGATCGGGTTGACGTCACCGATGATCACCACCGCAGCACCCAGCAGACGAGCGGAAGCGGCAGCTGCCAGGCCAACCGGGCCGGCGCCGGCGATGTACACGGTGCTGCCAGGGCCAACGCCGGCAGTCACTGCGCCGTGGTAACCAGTGGGCAGGATGTCGGAGAGACAGGTCAGGTCACGGATTTTTTCCATGGCCCGATCGCGATCTGGAAGTTTCAGCAGGTTGAAGTCGGCATACGGCACAAACGCGTATTCGGCTTGGCCACCGGTCCAGTCACCCATGTCGACGTAACCATAGGCACCGCCCGGACGCGCCGGGTTAACGCTCAGGCAGACGCCAGTATGTTGCTCTTTGCACGAACGGCAACGGCCACAGGCAACGTTGAAAGGAACCGACACCAGGTCGCCGATCTGCAGGTTCTCGACACCGCTGCCCTTCTCGATCACTTCACCCGTGATCTCGTGGCCCAGCACCAGACCGGTCTGAGCGGTGGTGCGACCGCGCACCATGTGCTGATCGGAACCACAGATATTGGTGGACACTACGCGCAGGATGACGCCGTGCTCGATCTTCCTGCCGCGCGGGTCCTGCATTTTGGGATAGTCGATTTTCTGTACTTCGACCTTGCCAGCGCCGAGATACACCACACCACGATTACCAGACATGCTTTCACCTCGCTGTTGTTTTTATGTAGCGGTCGCGTCGCCATGGAGCGGCGGCGCGTTGATTGCTCGGGTTATTGCCTGTGTGTCTTGTGTTGTTTGTTATGGCGCCATCGCTAGCAGGCTAGCTCCCACAAGGGTACGCATTTCAATGTGGGAACTAGCCTGCTAGCGATGGCGATCTAAAGAACGACCGTGCGATTGGCGTTCAAAAACACCCGTCGTTCAATGTGATAGCCCACCGCCCGCGCCAGGGTCAGCCCTTCGATATCCCGCCCCTTGGCGATCAAATCTTCGGGGTAATGACTATGATCCACAGCCTCCACGCCCTGGGCGATGATCGGGCCTTCGTCCAGGTCGTTGTTGATGTAATGCGCCGTGGCGCCGACCAGTTTCACGCCCTTGTTGTAGGCCTGGTGATAGGGCTTGGCACCCTTGAAACCCGGCAGCAGGGAGTGATGAATGTTGATCGCCTTGCCGTCGAGTTTGCGGCACAACTCTGGGGACAGAACCTGCATGTAGCGCGCAAGAATCACCAGTTCGGCGCCGGACTCTTCGACCACCTGCCAGACCTGACGCTCCTGCGAGGGCTTGTCGTTCGGGTCCAGCGGAAAATGGTAGTACGGAATCTGATGCCAGTCGGCCAACGGCTTGAGGTCCGGGTGGTTGGAAACCACGGCGACCACGTCCATCGACAACTGGCCGATGCGCTGACGGTAGAGCAAGTCGTTGAGGCAGTGATCGGCCTTGGACACCATGATCACCACTTTCGGCCGGTGATGCGGCGGGGTCAGTTCGAAGACCATCCCGAAGGCGTCACCACGTTCCGCCAGACCTGCGCGAAAGGCTTGTTCGTCGAAGCCGTCGGGCTGACGGAATTCCACGCGAATGAAAAAACGACCCGAGAGCCGGTCATCAAAGGAATGGTGCTCGGTGACGTAGCAGCCCTGCTCGAACAGAAAGCGGGTCACCGCATCCACGGTGCCGAGGACGCTAGGGCAATCGGCGGTCAGAATCCATGTGTCTGGGGCGCGGCTCATAATGCGGTGACTCCTGTTCGAAAATACCTACGCGACTGCGAAGACCTGTGGCGAGGGAGCTTGCTCCCGCTGGGTTGCGAAGCAACCCCTTTTTCAGCAACCGCATTCCTGCAGAAGGAACGCGGACTCAGGTTTTACGACTGCTGCGCAGCCGAGCGGGAGCAAGCTCCCTCGCCACAATTACGCCTGGACGCTAAGCCCGTACTCAGCCGCCGCATCCTGCAACCACAACCACCAGTAATCCGAGAAGCTGCGACGAATCAGCAGTTCCCAGGTGTCTTCGGCGGTGTGGCGGATCATCAATTGCGACTTGGCGAACACCGTGCCGACAGCCTTGCCCACCGGGAAGTTGTTAGGGTGCACGTCATAGCTGGTGGATTTCATCAGCACCTGGCGTACGTTCGGGCCGCTGAGCTCGAGGATTTGCTGGCCACCGCTGACGTTGACGATCTGGATGTGCAGGTCGCCCAGTGCTTCACGCAGCTTTTTCTCGGCAGCGAATTCTTCACCGGTTGGCACGATCAGCAGCCATTCATCCGGCCCCATCCATTGCAGGCTGGTTTCGCCTTTGATCACCACGGTCAGCGCGGCGGGCAGTTCCAGGCCGAGGGCCTTATGCACGCCGGCGGCGAACGCGGCATCGTGACCATCGCCACGGATGGTCAGGTGACCGAGGAGTTTTTTCTCACGCACGATCACGCCGGCGTTCTTGCGGCCCTTGCCCACCAGGCTGGCGAGGTCGGCATGATGCAGCGACGACTCGGCCTTGGCCCCGGTGGTTGGGCGTTGTTGGTAAACATTGGCTGCGGTCATAAAGCACCTTTCCTGAATTCTGTTGGTTCCTGTGGTGGCTGCACTGCCGTCATCGCTAGCAGGCTAGCTCCCACATTCGACCGCGTTTCCCTGTGGGGGCTAGCCTGCTAGCGATTGGTAGCCCACCCACAGATCTCGAGGCCATCAAATATTCTGGCGATCGCCTTTCGGATCGAAGAACACCGAAGAAACGATTTCCGCCTCGATCACGCTGCCGTCGGCCAGCGGTGCGAACACCCGCTCACCCATGCGCTTCAAGCCGCCCTTGACCACACCCATGGCAAACGAATAGCCCAGGGAGTTGTGCAGGTAACTGGAAGTCACGTGACCGACCATGGTCATCGGGATGGTTTGCTTGGTGTTGAACACCAGTTGCGCCCCTTCCGGCAGCCATTTGGTCGGATCGATCGGCTTCAGACCGACCAGCTGTTTGCGCTGATCACGCACGCAGTCTTCGCGGTTCATGCCACGCCAGCCGATCCACGAGAACGGTTTGGTGCGACCGACACACCAGCCCATGTTCAGGTCGTCCGGGGTCATCGAGCTGTCAGTGTCCTGACCGACGATGATGAAGCCCTTCTCCGCACGCAGAACGTGCATGGTTTCGGTGCCGTACGGGGTCAGGTTGTACTGCTTGCCGGCCTCGACGATTTTTTCCAGCACGCCCATGGCGTAGTCGGCCTGAACGTTGACTTCGTACGACAGCTCACCGGTAAACGAAATCCGGAACACCCGCGCCGGCACACCACCGACCAGACCTTCTTTCCAGGTCATGAACGGGAAGGCTTCGTTGCTCAAGTCGATGTCGGTGACTTCGCTGAGCAGCTTGCGGCTGTTCGGCCCCGACAGGGTCATGGTCGCCCAGTGGTCAGTGACCGAAGTGAAGTACACCTTCAGCTCTGGCCATTCGGTCTGGTGGTAGATTTCCAGCCATTGCAGCACGCGTGCAGCGCCGCCGGTGGTGGTGGTCATCACGAAATGGTTGTCGGCCAGGCATGCAGTCACGCCGTCGTCGAACACCATGCCGTCTTCTTTACACATCAGGCCGTAACGGGCCTTGCCCACATCGAGCTTGGTCCAGGCGTTGGTGTAGATGCGGTTGAGGAACTCACGCGAATCCGGGCCCTGGATGTCGATCTTGCCCAGGGTCGAAGCGTCCAGCAGGCCGACGCTGTCGCGCACGGCTTTGCATTCGCGCTTCACGGCGGTGTGCAGGTCTTCACCGTTTTTCGGGAAGTACCAAGGACGTTTCCACTGACCGACGTCTTCGAATTCAGCACCGTTTTTCACATGCCAGTGATGCAGCGCGGTGAAACGAACCGGCTCGAAGATGTGCCCACAGTGACGACCGGCCACGGCGCCGAAAGTCACCGGCGTGTAGTTCGGGCGGAACATGGTGGTGCCCATCTGCGGGATGGTCACGTTCAGCGAACGGGCGGCAATGGCCAGACCGTTGACGTTGCCGAGCTTGCCCTGATCGGTGCCGAAGCCCAGTGCGGTGTAGCGCTTGACGTGCTCGACCGACTCGAAGCCTTCGCGGGTCGCCAGTTCGATGGCGGCAGCGGTGACGTCGTTCTGCAGGTCGACGAATTGCTTCGGCGCACGGGCAGTGGCTTTTTCGTGAGGCACCTGGAACAGCGCCAGCGTCGGCTCTTCCAGACGGCTCAGGGCTTTCGGCAAGGTGCCTTCGACCACACTGAAACCGGCTTCGCTGGCGGCGCGAGCACCACCTGCAAAACCATCGGCCAGCGAGTCGCCGAGGCCGTAGACGCCGTTGATGCCACCGACGCACACGCGTTTCTGCGGTGCTTCACCCGGTACGAAACCGAGGATGTCTTCACGCCAGATCGGCTTGCCGCCCAAGTGCGATGCCAAGTGAACCACCGGGCTGTAACCGCCGGAACTGGCGACCAGGTCGCATTCGAGCCATTCGCCCGGGCTGGTGACGGTGTGTGCTTTTACGTCAATCGCGGCAACGCGAGCAGCGGTGACGTGCTTGCTGCCACGGGCCTCGATCACGGCGCTGCCGGTCAGGATGCGGATGCCTTTGGCGCGCGCTTCTTCCACCAGCGCACCACGCGGGTTGCTGCGGGCGTCGGCGATCGCAACCACTTGCAGGCTGGCGTCGAGCCAATCCAGCGCCACGCGGTAAGCGTGATCGTTGTTGGTCGACAGCACGAGCTTCTTGCCCGGTGCCACGCCGTAACGACGAACATAAGTCGACACAGCGCCGGCGAGCATGTTGCCCGGCACGTCGTTGTTGCCGTAAACCAGTGGACGTTCGTGAGTACCGGTCGCCAGCACTACACGCTTGGCGCGAACCCGGTGGATGCGCTGACGCACCTGGCCAATCGGGGCACGGTCACCGAGGTGATCGGTGAGGCGCTCGTGAATGGTCAGGAAGTTATGGTCGTGGTAACCGTTGACCGTGGCGCGCGGCAACAGCAACACGTCCGGGGTGTTTTTCAGCTCGGCGATGACGCTGGCGACCCACTCGGTGGCAGGCTTGCCGTCGAGGCTTTCGCGGGAATCGAGCAGGCTGCCGCCGAACTCTTCCTGCTCATCGGCCAGGATCACACGCGCACCGCTACGGGCAGCCGCCAGTGCAGCCGCCAGACCCGCCGGGCCAGCGCCGACGATCAGCACGTCGCAGTGCTGGTTCATGTAGTCGTAGGTGTCCGGATCGTTCTCGGTCGGCGAACGGCCAAGGCCGGCAGCCTTACGAATGTACTTCTCGTAAGTCATCCAGAACGATTGCGGGTACATGAAGGTTTTGTAGTAGAAGCCCGGCGGCATCAGCTTGCCGCCGACCTTGCCGAGAATCCCCATCATGTCGTTGTTCACGCTTGGCCAGCCGTTGGTGCTGGTGGCGACCAGGCCTTGATACAGCGCTTGTTGCGTGGCGCGCACGTTGGGGATCTGCGTGGCTTCGGTCGCACCGATCTGCAGCACAGCGTTCGGCTCTTCGGCACCGGCGGCGAAGATGCCGCGTGGACGCGAGTACTTGAAGCTGCGGCCGATGATGTCGACACCGTTGGCCAGCAGGGCTGCGGCCAGGGAGTCGCCTTCAAAGCCTTTGTAGACCTGGCCGTTGAAGGTGAAGCTCAGCACTTTGTTGCGGTCGATGCGTCCGCCGTTGGACAGGCGATTGATCTGGCTCATACCTTCTCTCCCAGAGCCGTGGCGGCCGCTTTCGGGCTGTCGGTCTTGTCGGTGAACTGCGGCTTGGCGCCGATCTTGTAGGTTTCGAGAATCTCGTAGGTCACGGTGTCACGGGTGACGTTGAAGTACTGACGGCAACCGGCGACGTGATCCCACAGCTCGTGGTGCAGACCGCGAGGGTTATCGCGGAAGAACATGTAGTCGCCCCACTCCTCGTCGGTGCAGCTGTTCGGATCCAGTGGACGCGGGATGTGCGCCTGGCCGGATGCATGGAATTCCTCTTCGGAGCGCAGTTCGCCACAGTGAGGACAGAAGATATGCAACATAGGGATTTCTCCTGTTAGTGGGCGACTGCTGCAGCGCCGTGTTCGTCGATCAACGCACCGCTATGGAAACGGTCGATGGAGAAAGGTGCAGCCAATGGGTGCATTTCACCCTTGGCCAGACTCGCGGCAAACACGTTGCCCGAGCCAGGTGTTGCCTTGAAGCCACCGGTGCCCCAACCGCAGTTGAAGAACATGTTCGGTACCGGGGTTTTCGAGATGATCGGGCATGCATCCGGCGTGGTGTCGACGATGCCGCCCCACTGACGGTTCATGCGTACACGGGACAACACCGGGAACATCTCGACAATGGCCTGGATGGTGTGCTCGATCACCGGGTACGAACCACGCTGGCCGTAGCCGTTGTAGCCGTCGATACCGGCGCCGATCACCAGGTCGCCCTTGTCGGACTGGCTGATGTAACCGTGTACGGCGTTGGACATGATTACGCTGTCGATAATCGGCTTGATCGGCTCGGACACCAGCGCTTGCAGCGGGTGCGATTCGATCGGCAGACGGAAACCGGCGAGTTTGGCCATGTGCCCGGAGTTACCGGCGGTGACCACACCGACGCGTTTGGCGCCGATGAAGCCCTTGTTGGTTTCAACACCGATGCACACGCCGTTTTCCTTACGGAAACCGATCACTTCGGTTTGTTGAATCAGGTCCACGCCCAAGGCATCGGCGGCACGGGCAAAGCCCCACGCCACGGCATCGTGACGGGCCACGCCGCCGCGACGCTGGACGGTTGCGCCCATCACCGGATAGCGAGTGTTCTTGGAGCAGTCGAGGTACGGAATCTCGTCGGCTACCTGTTTGGCATCGAGCAGCTCACCGTCCACGCCGTTGAGGCGGTTGGCGCTGACCCGACGCTCGGAATCACGAATGTCTTGAAGCGTGTGGCACAAGTTGTAAACGCCACGCTGGGAGAACATCACGTTGTAGTTCAGGTCCTGGGACAGGCCTTCCCACAATTTCATCGCGTGTTCGTACAGGTGCGCCGACTCGTCCCACAGGTAGTTGGAGCGAACGATGGTGGTGTTGCGCGCGGTGTTACCGCCGCCCAGCCAGCCTTTCTCGACCACAGCCACGTTGGTGATGCCGTGTTCCTTGGCCAGGTAGTAGGCGGTCGCCAGACCATGCCCGCCACCGCCGACGATGACCACGTCATAGACCTTTTTCGGGGTCGGCGTGCGCCACATCTTCTGCCAGTTTTCGTGATGGCTGAGGGAGTGTTTGAAGAGGCCGAAGCCCGAATAGCGTTGCATAGTCATTTACTCCAAAACCGCGCTCAGCGATAAACCGGGAAGTCCGCGCACAGGGCTGCCACATGCTGCGCGACATTGGCCTCGACATCGGCGTCACCGAGGTTGTCGAGGATGTCGCAGATCCAGCCGGCCAGTTCAACGCACTGGGTAACCTTGAAGCCGCGAGTGGTCACCGCCGGGGTGCCGATGCGCAGGCCGGAGGTCACGAACGGCGACTGTGGATCGTTCGGGACAGCGTTCTTGTTCACGGTGATGTGGGCGCGACCGAGTGCTGCGTCCGCCTCTTTACCGGTGAGGCCCTGACGGATCAGGCTGACCAGGAACAGGTGGTTATCGGTACCGCCGGACACTACATCGTAGCCGCGTTTGATAAATACGCCGGCCATGGCTTGGGCGTTGTCGATCACTTGTTGCTGGTAAGCCTTGAAGCCAGGCTCCAGCGCTTCCTTGAAGCACACGGCTTTACCGGCGATGACGTGCATCAGCGGGCCGCCCTGAGCACCGGGGAATACGGCAGCGTTAAGCTTCTTCTCGATTTCTTCGTTGGACTTGCACAGGATCAGGCCACCACGCGGACCGCGCAGGGTCTTGTGGGTGGTGGTGGTGACCACGTCGGCGTAAGGCAGCGGGTTCGGGTACAGGCCGGCAGCGACCAGACCGGCAACGTGGGCCATGTCGACGAACAGCAGCGCACCGACCTTGTCGGCGATCTGACGGAAGCGTGGGAAGTCCAGGGTCTTGGAGTAGGCAGAGAAGCCGGCGACGATCATTTTCGGCTTGCACTCGACGGCCAGGCGCTCGACTTCGTCGTAATCGATCAGGCCGGTCTTGGTGTCGATGCCGTACTGCACGGCGTTGTACAGCTTGCCCGAGGACGACACTTTGGCGCCGTGGGTCAGGTGGCCGCCGTGGGCCAGGCTCATGCCGAGAATGGTGTCGCCGGCTTGCAGCAGGGCCAGGTACACGGCGCTGTTGGCCGAAGAGCCGGAGTGCGGCTGAACGTTGGCATAGTCGGCACCAAACAATTGCTTGGCGCGCTCGATGGCCAGGGCTTCGACCTTGTCGACGTGCTCGCAGCCACCGTAGTAGCGCTTGCCCGGATAGCCTTCGGCGTACTTGTTGGTCAGGCCGCTGCCTTGCGCTTCCATCACGCGCTTGCTGGTGTAGTTCTCGGACGCGATCAGCTCGATGTGATCTTCCTGGCGTTGCTCCTCGGCATTCATCGCCGCCAGCAGTGCATCGTCGTAACCTTTGATCTGGTCTTGCTTGCTGAACATCGCGTCTCTCCCAGCGGCATCTATGCGCCATTCGTCTCGGTAAGGCACTGGCGTTACGGCAGTGCCCTTTGGAAGCGATGGTATGACCGGCGCAGACAGGTCAAATGCCTATGGACGCCACGCAAAGGTGCGTTTACGACATGGGCCGAGAGAGCAGGGTTTTGCATGCCCCTGTAGGAACTGCCGAAGGCTGCGATCTTTTGACTTTGCTCTATAGAAGATCAAAAGATCGCAGCCTTCGGCAGCTCCTACAGGGGTCAGGCGATGAGTTGGCGCAAGGCCAGAAGCACGAGGAAATGCACGGGATAGAGCGCATACGCCCAACGGCGCATCGGCGGTGGTTGAATGCCTCGAGCGTGTCGTAATAGCAACAGCCCCAACAATGGCGCAATCAGACAAGCGGCAATGCCGAGGATGGCTGCATTGCTGTGAAGTCGTGCGGCGTAATACAGCACTTGCCATTGATTGGCCGCCAGGCAGACCAGCCCCGGCAGCAGGCTGAAATACCAGGGACGCCTGATCACCAGCAACATCGCCAGCGGCAACAGCACGCCGAAGAAACCGAACATCAGTCGTTCCGGGAACAGCGCCGCCAACAACAAGGCACCGGCCGCCAATAGTCGCGATTCAAGCATCCGGTTCTGCCAGCCAAGCGCAACCAACAGCCCCAGAATCAACGTGGGCAATACGTTTAAGGTTTTGAGATCAGGAATGTACATCCGGTAGGGGATTTCGCTTACAGCGCTAAACAGCAACAACCAACCGAGGTAACGCCACTGGCCGTCGGCCGTGACTGCACGGACTCGCGACAGGTTCGCCGCCATCGCCAGACAGAACCACGGGAACGCCAACCTGCCCGGCACATACAGAATATCGACGGAATAACCGACATATCGCAGGTGATCGAGCACCATGCTCAGCAGCGCCAGCCACTTGAGCAGATCCAGCGCCCCATCCCGTTGCGTCATGTGCATAATTGCCCGTCAACCGTGTATTTTTCTGACAGCAACATCCCGTGTGCTCCCCGGACGATCTTCGGTAAAGTGCGCACCATCATTGACCACGATGCTCTTCACCATAAGAGCCTCGACCACGGAAGCCGGCCATGACCGATAAGAGCCAACAATTCGCCAGCGACAACTATTCCGGTATCTGCCCTGAAGCCTGGGCTGCCATGGAACAGGCCAACCACGGCCACCAGCGCGCTTATGGCGACGATGAGTGGACCGCACGCGCGTCCGATCAATTCCGCAAACTGTTCGAAACCGACTGCGAAGTGTTCTTCGCCTTCAACGGCACCGCGGCCAACTCATTGGCCCTGTCGTCACTGTGCCAGAGTTACCACAGCGTGATCTGCTCGGAAACCGCCCACGTCGAAACCGACGAATGCGGCGCGCCGGAGTTTTTCTCCAACGGCTCCAAGCTGCTCATCGCCCGCACCGAAAACGGCAAGCTGACGCCGGAGTCGATCCGCGAAATCGCCCTCAAGCGCCAGGACATCCACTACCCCAAACCCCGTGTCGTGACCCTGACCCAGGCCACCGAAGTCGGCAGCGTGTACACCCCGCAAGAAATCCGCGCCATCAGTGCCACCTGCAAAGAACTGGGCCTGAACCTGCACATGGACGGCGCACGCTTCTCCAATGCGTGCGCATTTCTTGGCTGCTCGCCAGCCGACCTGACCTGGAAGGCCGGCGTTGACGTGCTGTGCTTCGGCGGCACGAAAAACGGCATGGCGGTGGGCGAAGCGATTCTGTTCTTCAATCACAAACTGGCTGAAGACTTCGATTACCGCTGCAAGCAGGCCGGTCAACTGGCCTCGAAGATGCGCTTCCTCTCGGCGCCGTGGGTCGGGATCCTGGAAAACGACGCCTGGCTCAAATACGCCCGCCACGCCAACCACTGCGCACAGCTGCTGGCCGAACTGGTGAGCGATATTCCTGGCGTGGAACTGATGTTCCCGGTGCAGGCCAACGGCGTGTTCCTGCAACTGTCGGAGCCGGCAATCGCCGCGCTGACCGCCAAGGGCTGGCGCTTCTACACCTTCATCGGCAACGGCGGCGCACGCTTCATGTGCTCGTGGGACACCGAAGAAGAGCGTGTGCGGGAATTGGCGGCGGATATTCGGCACGTGATGTCGGCCTGAAGCCCGCAAGCTTTTGTGGCGAGGGAGCTTGCTCCCGCTCGGCTGCGCAGCAGTCGTGAAACCAGCCAACGCGGTCTACCTGACAGACCACATGCTCAGGCTTTGGGGCTGCTTCGCAACCCAGCGGGAGCAAGCTCCCTCGCCACAGATTCTGTGTTCGATCTCTACTATCTGATTGAAATAAAACCCAGTGGCGAGGGGGCTTGTCGGAACGCCGCATCGCCCCGTTCAGCTGCGCAGCAGTCGTAAAAAACCAACCAATGCGGTCTGCCTGACAGACCGCACTCTCAGGATTAAGGGCTGCTGCGCAACCCAACGGGGGCAAGCCCCCTCGCCACATACAGCCTTCATGCAAAATGATCCCGCAAGAGTTGGTCTACATTGACTGGCGAGCTGTTTCGATCCGCTCAGATAACAACAATCAGGAGCGTACGCATGACATTACAAGGCAAAACCCTGTTCATCACCGGCGCCAGCCGTGGCATCGGCCGTGAGATTGCGCTGCGGGCAGCAAAGGACGGGGCCAATATCGTGATTGCCGCCAAAAGCGCCACCCCTCACCCCAAACTGCCCGGCACCATTTTCAGCGTGGCGGCGGAAGTTGAAGCCGCGGGAGGCAAGGCATTGGCCTTGCAGGTTGATGTGCGTGATGAAGTTGCCGTGCGCCAGGCCATGGCCGACGCCAGCGCACATTTCGGCGGCATCGATGCGCTGATTAACAATGCCGGGGCGATCAAGCTGACCGGTGTGCAACACATCGAACTCAAGCGCTTCGACCTGATGCACCAGATCAACACCCGCGCCGTGCTGCTGTGCAGTCAGGCAGCCCTGCCCCATCTGAAGAAATCCGCCGGGCACATTCTCAATCTGTCGCCGCCGCTGAATCTGGCCCCCAAGTGGTTCGCCCAGTACAGCCCGTACACGGTGACCAAATACGGCATGAGTATGCTGACGTTAGGCATGAGTGAGGAATTTGCCAACTACGGCATCAGCGTCAATTCCCTGTGGCCACAGACCATGATCGCCACGGCTGCCATCGAGTTTCAGCTGGGGTCACGCGAGTCGTTCAAACATGCGCGCACGCCGGCGATCATGGCGGATGCTGCTTGCGCGATTCTGAGCAGCAGTGGTCGCAGCATCACCGGGCGGTTGCTGATTGATGAGGAGATTCTGGGTGAGCAGGGGGTGACGGATTTTGAAGGGTATCGGTTTGCGCCTGATTCCACCGACAAACTGATGACGGATCTGTTTGTCGACTGACTCGGCACGGCTATCCACAACGCTCTGTAGGAGCTGCCGAAGGCTGCGATCTTTTGATCTTGATCCTAAAAAGCAAAATCAAAAGATCGCAGCCTTCGGCAGCTCCTACAGGGATATTCGGCAGCCATCAAAGATGAAGCGTTACTTAGAACTCGATCCGCACGTCGCCCTTCGGCACGCTGCAGCACGACAGGATGAACCCTTCGGCTTCGTCTTCCTCGGTAATCCCGCCGTTGTGGTCCATTTCAACCTCGCCGCCCAACTTCATCACCTTGCACGTCCCGCAAATCCCCATCCCGCAGGCTTTCGGGATCAGCAGGCCAAGTTTGGCCGCCGCCGCATGCACGGTCTCCCCTGGCGCCACGCGAATGCTTTTGCCGGACGCGGTGAATTCCACCTGATGCAGATCTGCAATGTCGACTTCCGGTGCGTCTGCTGCGATTTCGGCTTGCTCCACCGCATCGGCACGGGCTTCCGCTGGCGTCGCGCCGAAGGATTCCTCGTGATAACGCTTCATGTCGAAACCCGCCGCCTCAAGCATGCGCTTGACCGCGTTCATGTACGGGGTCGGGCCGCAGCAGAAGACTTCACGGTCGAGGAAGTCCGGCGCCATCAGTTCGAGCATCTTGTGGTTCAGGTAACCGCGATAACCGGCCCACGGCTCGCCCAGACCATGCTTCTCGCAGATCAGGTGCAGGCTGAAGTTATCGATCCGCGACGCCATGTGTTCCAGCTCGCGGTGGTAAATGATGTCTTTCGGTGAACGGGCGCTGTGGATAAATACCATGTCGACATTGCCGTTGGTGTCGTAGAACCAACGGGCCATGGACATGCACGGCGTAATACCGACGCCACCGCTGAGGTAGAGCACTTTCGGCGCAGGGAAGTCCATGGCGTTGAACAGCCCGACCGGCCCGTGCACCGCCAGCTCCTGGCCTTCATGCAGAGTGTCGTGCAGCCAGTTGGAGACCTTGCCCCCCGGCACGCGCTTGATGGTCACCGAAAAGCTGTACGGCACCGACGGCGAGCTGGAAATGGTGTAGGAGCGCATGATCGGCACGCCGTCGATTTCCAGCTCCAGGGTGACGAACTGCCCGGGCTTGAAGAAGAACAGGATCGGCTGGTCGGCCATGAAGCAGAAGGTGCGCACATCCCAGGTTTCCTGGATGACTTTGACGCAACGGACAATGTGTCGACCATTGGCCCAGGTCTGGGTGGTTACCGGATTCAGGAAGCTGTTGGACATGCTGTTCTCCACGGCCGACTACCGGCCTTTATGTTGGCGATTCTGCGTATAGCGCAGCCCCTCCATTTACCTATCTGCGACATTCACATACTTATCGCGACCAGCCCCCAATTACCGGGGGTTGCGCGTCGGGAACAGATTGGGCCATGTCGCCCATGGATAAGGTTCTGGCGAGCGCCGGCCCCACACTCGCCCCATACCAAGACATAATCTTTACACCTTGCGTAGCAAACCTGATTAGCCACTTTCGCCGGCCACACAGAATGGCCTTGAGGATCAAATCGATGGACGTCACCGCAAAAATCAGCCTGGGCGATCCGCTGGAACCCGCACGCAAGGCCACCGCGCAGATGCTGCAAGAGCGCGAGCGCACTTTCTCGCTGCCGCAGCCGTTTTACTCTGACGAGCGGCTGTTTGATATCGACATGCAGGAAATCTTTCAGAAAGAGTGGTTGATCGCCGGCATGACCTGCGAAATCCCGACCAAGGGCAACTACCTGACCCTGCAAGTCGGCAAGAACCCGATCATCGTGATTCGTGGCGCCGACGGCGTGGTCCATGCGTTCCACAACGTCTGCCGTCACCGCGGTTCACGGCTATGCACCAGTGAAAAAGGCAAAGTCGCCAAACTGGTTTGCCACTACCACCAGTGGACGTATGAGCTGGACGGTCGCCTGCTGTTCGCCGGTACCGAAATGGGCGCCGACTTCGACATGAAGCAGTACGGCCTCAAGCCGGTAAACGTGAAGACCGCTGGCGGCTACATCTTCATCAGCCTGTCGGAGAACCCGCCAGCCATTGATGACTTCCTGTCGACGCTCAGCCATTACATGGAACCGTACGACATGGAAAACACCAAGGTGGCGGTGCAAACCACCTTGATGGAGAAAGCCAACTGGAAACTGGTGCTGGAAAACAACCGCGAGTGCTACCACTGCAACGCGTCGCACCCGGAACTGTTGAAAACCCTGCTGGAATGGGACGACGTCACCGACCCGCGTGCCGACCAGGCCTTCAAGGACCACGTCGCAGCTTCGGCCGCTGCCTGGGAAGCCGAGAAGATCCCTTACGCCCACGCCAGTTTCGGCCTGCGTAACCGCATCGTGCGCATGCCGCTGCTCAAGGGCACCGTGTCGATGACCCTGGACGGCAAACAGGGCTGCGCCAAACTCATGGGCCGCATCAAGAACCCGGACCTGGGCTCGATGCGCATCCTGCACCTGCCGCACTCATGGAACCACTGCATGGGCGACCACATCATCGTGTTCACTGTGTGGCCGATCAGCGCTCAGGAAACCATGGTCACCACCAAGTGGATCGTCCACAAGGACGCGGTCGAAGGCGTGGACTACGACGTGGAGCGTATGCGCCAGGTCTGGGATGCGACCAACGACCAGGACCGTCGCCTGGCCGAAGAGAACCAGCGCGGGATCAACTCCACCGCGTACCAGCCAGGGCCTTACTCCAAGACCTATGAGTTTGGCGTGGTGAACTTTGTGGATTGGTACAGCGAGCGGTTGCTGAACAACCTTGGGGCCGAGCCTGCGCCTTACCTCAAAGGGGTTCCGGTTCAAGGCTAAGAGCAAAAGCATCGCGAGCAGGCTCGCTCCCACACTGGATCTATATGCACTGAAGATCCCTTGTGGGAGCGAGCCTGCTCGCGATGACGGCCTACCCGTCACCACAAATCAATGGGCTGACGAAGACCACCGCACCGACCCATCCTCCCCAATAAACGTCTCTTCGATGTTCTCCCCCACCAGCCGCACCTTCACATAACCATTCAGCACCCGTAATGGGTACGCCTCATCCCGCGCATTTTGCGTTTCCGACCACAGCACCCGCGAATGCCCGTTCAGCTCACTGGCATTGCCGTAGGGAATCGCCCCGTGCCCGGCGCAGCGTGCATGCAACCCGCCTTGAGCGGCGTAGCAGATGCCGTTGTGCAAATGCCCCCAATACCAGTAATCCGGCTCACGCCCCAAGGCATCGCACACCGGTTGATACAGCGCCGTCTTGTTGTGCCCGGTAATGTCGAAACCCTGGTGATGACTGAGCACCATGATTTTCTTGCGCTGAGGCAGCCCTTTCATCCAGTCGATCTGCTCCTTGTTCAGCGCACCGTCCATGTACAGGTTAATCGGATCCGAGGCATACGCCGTGTCGAGGCCGATCACCAGCCAGTCATCGTTGTACAACGCAAAATAGCTGGTGCCCTGCTGCGCCGGAAAACGCTTGGCCAATTCCTTGAAATAGCCATGAGCGCCGCTGTACATCTCGTGGTTGGAGTTGAGGGTGAACGAGCCGTGCTTGCCCATGGGCCAGCCGACCATGTCGACGTCTTCCTGGGAGTGGGTACCGGCGTAATACACGTCCCCCAAGTGAACGGTGAAATCGGCCTGAGCCAGTTGCATCTGATTGGCCACCGACACCGCCGGCGCATGGCTGTCGAACGGCCCGGTGCCCCAGTCGCCGGCGATGGCCAGGGTCACGTCACTGTCCATGCGCATCAGCGCCGGGTTGGTAGCGAACGGCGCGTGATGCCGCAGGTTCTCGATCCACTTGAGCAGCGCCTCGCTCCACAGCAGATCCAGCAGTTCCCATTTGCGACAACCGAGCAAGCTGCCGTCCTTGAGCACTCGGGTTTGCAGTTCGTCTACCGATTGCGGCAAGGGGCTGGCGTTGCCGATGTGCAGGATCGACAAGCCATGCGCCAACTCCCACGGCACACTCGGCTGATCGTCTGGCACATCGCCGTGCTTGAGCACGTATTGCGCCTGATCGTGGCCCCGTTGCAGCAGCTCGACGATGGCCTCGAACTCCTCCGGTTCAAGCTCGCTGACGAGCTTTTTCCAGGCCATTTCCAGGCGGGTGAACAAGCCGTGAAAGCGCAGCTTGACCTTGACGTACTCGTGTTCCCAATGACTGACCAATGACATGTCGTCTTCCTCCATCCGTAGTGGAATTACAGGGTTTTCATGAACTCGATGAGCGCCCGCTTATCGAGCTCCGACAGTTGCGTGCCGTACAGGTGGCCGCCGTTGTGGTTGCCCTCCAGGCGCGTGTCGTATTTGAAGTCCGCCGAAGCCTTCATCTGCTGGCCACTGGTGACGAAGCCGACTTTGTCCTGGTCGTACACATCGGAGCCGGTGAAGAACACCAGCGGTCTCTTTTCCGGTGGTTGCAGCAAGTCCCACAGGGTCGGCACCGAACCGTTGTGCAAGTACGGCGCGCGCAACCAGACGCCGTCGGTGGGCGTGTTGCTGTAGCTCTGGGTCTTGCGATAGGCGCCGAAGTCGAACGGTGATTTCTTGAAGCCATGGAAAGCCGTCACTAAACCATTGGTGAACGAGTTCAGCCGATGGGGATCGGTGCCCAGTTCCTCAATGTTGGTGGTGACCTGACCGGTGTCGGTGCGGCCGAAATCATGACAACCGGCGCAGTTGTTTTCCCAGACCGGCTTGCCCTGTGCAACCTTGGCCTTATCCAGCGCGAACGGCCAGGCTGGCGCCTTGTGGCCCAGCAGCCAGTTGGTCACTCGATTGAAGCTGGCCGGCAACACCGACTCCGGCGTTGCGCCCACGGCCATGGCCGCCGCGTAGTTACGCTCATGGATGTCGTTGTTGTTGCCGTCCCAGTGCAGGTACAGCGACTCCCGAGGCTTCTGGTTCCACACTTGCGGCAAGTCGACGGTGCCGATGGTCGAGTCATCCGGGAAGCCGAACACCACCATTTTCGTCGGGTTGAAGGTGTCGGTGCGCCCCGGCCCTTGCGGTGCGCGCAGACGTTGCCAGGCATAGGCCTGTTTCTGCTTGACCAGCGCGCTCGTGGCCATCGGAATGATCACGTAACGGTTGTACAAGCGCTCGAAAAACCCGAGCTGGAACTTGCTGTTGATCGCCGTCATCACCGCGTCGGGGGTGAATGTCGGGTCGCTGGCGCAATTGTAGGCGAACCACTGGAAGGCCTGCAGTTGCAGGGTATTGGCCGGCGCGGTGGCCACCGGGATGGCGACGTCGCTGGTAGTGGCCCGGTAGGAACCGGTGTGGCACAGGGCGCAGTTGGGCTCCACGGTCGGGTAGCCGATCTGCCGCTTGGCCATACCGATCGGCAGGTCCTTGCCGTTCTCGTAGAGGAAACCGAAAACTTCGTAGCCGCCGGGTTTCGGCAGCTTATCCGGGCACATCTGCGGTAACACGGCGAACAGGTAATAGGGAATCCGCGCTTCGATGCCCAGGCCGATGGCGCCGTATTTGTAGTGGTCCTCATCGGAGGCGTATTGCTCTGCCGGCACCACCCGCAGCATCTGGTACCAGGTTTCGTAGCCGATAAACCCCAGCGCCAGCACCACGACCAGCGTGGCGACTTTGAAGCTGTGCCGCTGCCAGCGTCGCGCCCAGGCTACGCGCCACGCATGCCAGCCGTCGCGAAGTAACGCCAGGGGCCGATTGGCCGGCGCGCTGCCCAGGTACAGCAGAACCCCGAGGATCAGGAACATGCTCAGATCACCCAGCAGCATCGGCACGAATACCTGAGCCTGGTTGCTGGTGTTGATCAGGTAGATCCAGAACGCCACGGCGACCAGTCGCGACAACACGCACAGCCACGAATGCACGACGTACCGCGGTGCGTTGAAGCCTGACGGCATGTAGAACAGGCTGATCCCCACCAGCAGCATGCCGGCGTTTTCCAGCCACGGATCGGAGAGTTGCGGCGGCATCCCGAGCATCGAAGTCAGCAACGCCGGCGCGAACAGCGCCGGAATCGCGAAGACCATATTCATCACGATGCCTAGCCAGATGAAGCGTTGAAACCAGCGGATGTAACTGTCCATGGCATCCATTTCCTTTTGTCCATTTCGCGCGCGACACCGCCCCCGTAGGAGCTGCCGCAGGCTGCGATCTTTTGCCTTTAAAAGATCAGGATCAAAAGATCGCAGCCTGCGGCAGCTCCTACGGTGAGTGCGTCAACCCTGAGCGGTTTTCTCCAGGTGTTGCAGGATGATCGGGTACACATCGAGCACCGCATTCTTGCCGAACATGCAGTCGATATGCCCGTAACCCGGCACCACATGGCGGCTGTAGCGCTCCGGTCCATGGGCTTTGCACACGCGCTCATAGGTCTTGAGCGTGCTTTCCGGCAGGTAGCACTGGTTGTCTTCGCCGCTGATGAAGCAAATCGGCATGGTCAGCCGGTCGAAGTGCGGCATATAAACGTCCTGGCCCTTGAAATCCACCAGATGGCCTTTGCGCAGGATCAGCGCCAAGTGCTCGAAGGTCTGCATGTTCGATTCGCCGAACAGCTCATGCAGGTTGTCGTGCAGGGTGTCGTTGAGCGTGTCGTGGCGGTACAGCGACGCGTACATGAAGGTGATGCGATGGCACACCGGATTGGTGCAGTAGCCCTGAGCCTCGATGCGGGCATACCCGTTGAGGGCCTTGTCGTAGAGTTTGTTGAACCAGCTCTCCTTGTTGTCGGCATACGCGGTGAGGGATTTGATGCCGATGGCGTCGAGCATCCCCGGAAGGTGCAGACCGGCCTTGAGCCCGGTTGCCGTGGCGACCACCGTATCCGCGGCGATCTGCGAACACACCACCGAACGCACGCCCTGCAACCCGGCCAGCAACGACATGAAGAAAGTCGTCGCGCCGTAGCAATGCACCACACATTGCACGTCCGCCGCCTTGGTCGCCTGCTGAATCTGCGCGATGGCAGCCTTGAAGTCGTACTGCGCAATCTGGTCGCCGTTCCATTCCTTCTTGCTTGCAGGCAACAGAATGCTCACCCGCAAATCCAGCAGCCAGACGTCGTACTCGTGCTTGCACAAGAACTCCAGCAGGTTGGTCTGGATGGTGTCGGTGGAGAAAATATTCGAGCCCACGCCCAAGCCATGCACCAGCATCACCGGCCCTTTGCTGCCACCCTGATAGCGGGTCAGGCGTAGCTGTACGTTGTCTTCGGTCTGGAAGAACTGCACGCTCGGGATCGGTGCATCCAATGGGCGTTTCTGCCGCGCAGGTGCATCGAGGTTGAAGTAGATGTCGCCGGCGAACACCCCACCGTAGCTCTCCCACAAGATGCCGGCGAAGAACTTGCCGAACCGCGCCAGACCGTCGATGCGCTCGCGTTCGTTGCGCGCGTTGAGCACCTTCATGGTGGTCATCTGCTTGGCGAAATCGGCTGGATGGATGTGCATCACCCCCGAACCCAGCACTTCACCGGTCTTGTCCGACCCGCGATACAGCGTCACGTAGAGGGTGCTGGTGTCGTGCCAGACGTTCAGCACGCCGTTGTCTTCGGGCACGGTCTTGAACGCGCTGAAGTAATAATCGCTGCCGTCCTCGGCGGTCAGTTTCATGTCGTAATTCATGTGCCGCACGCCGACCTGTTCCTGATACTCCTCGAACAGGTTGAACACGCCATTGCTGGCGGTCAGCGGTTCCGGCGACAGACCCGGCGCATTGAGCGTGCCGACCAGCGTCGCAGCGTGTTCCGGCTCCTTGATCATGCGGTTGAGGTCGTTGGCGGTGATGGTCAGGGTGAACTCGATCGGCGAGTTCTCCGACTCGCCACGTTTGGCCGCCGCTTCGTAGAGTTTGAGATCAGTGCCTTGAGGCTGAGTGAAGTCTTTGGAGAAATAGCCCTTCATGGTTTCGGTGAACTGCACGCCGAGGGTCGGTGGCGCCACCTGTTTGCGCGGTGCCGAGGGCAGCGTGTAGTCGATGTGCCAACCGCGATCGGCCGCCAGCAGGCCCATGTTGCGCTCGCTCACGGCGGAGATGGTCAGCAGCGGATTGACCGCCAGGGAAGTCGGAATCACCGCACCGTCGGCCACATACAACCCGGCATAGACATTGGTGCCACTGGCGCTGCTGAATACCTGGCCCTTGTGGTTGACCACGCCCTGCTCCGCGTCCTCGCCCATCACGCAACCGCCCAACGGGTGGACGGAAACGATGCTGTGTTTGAGCAGCTCGGTCCAGATCGGATTCTCGACCCAAATCCCGCCTAATGCCTTGGTGCTCTGGTGCAGTCGCTCGTTGCCGAGTTTGACGTTTTCCTGCTCGCCAACACCCGGCCAGTCGATGCGCAGCTGATCCTTGCTGTCGAGCACCATGCGCCCCTTGCCGTCGTCGTGGCTCATGATCAGGTAGGTCTGCATGTTGTGCAGGGCGCCATGATATGGGCCGCGCAGGAAGCTTTCGGTTTCGCGCTCCGCGTACTTGAGCTTGCCGGTGAAACTGTCATCGGTGGGCTTGCCGATCAACCCGGCGAAAGCGGCCATGCTCGGCACCATCGGCCGGCCTAGCGCGCCGGGGATCGAGCCTTCTTCGATGACCATGCGGCTGCGCCAGTCGCCTTCGGTGCGCATGTCGATGATCGAGGTGATGCACGGGCCGACCGGTTTCATTTCACTGGCCGGATGCGCGCCGAAACCGATGCCGTTGATCGCTTGGTCGCAGTTGTGGCCGAAACCGAGAATGTCACCGTTGCCGCTCATGTTCTCGCCAAGCTGATTGGACGTCGACAAGCCTTTGTCCCGAGAGCGCAGGAGGATTTCGGTGGAGCCCAGGGTGCCCGCCGACACCACGACAATGTCAGCTTTGACGAACAGCGTCGGTGCCGAGAACTTCTCGCGGCCACTGTCCAGGTATTGGAAGTGCACGATCCAGCCATCGCCGTCGCGCTCCAGATGCCGAACCTCGGCCTGGCAGAAAATCTCCGCGCCGTGGTTCCAGGCGTCCGGCAGGTAATTCATCAGCGTGGTGTTCTTGGCCTTGTTGTTACAGCCCGACACGCAGTCGCCGCAGTGGTTGCACGGCAGCTGCTCGACGCCGACGTGGTTGAGGTTGTTCGGCAGTTTGTCGAAGGTCACGTTGATCGGCGGCTTGTAGAAATGCGCCCCTTGCTTGAGGTAGTCCGCAGATTTTTTGTTGGCTTCCAGTTTCGGCAGCACCGGAGAGGTGCTTGGGTAGGGATTGGGCTTGAGCATCTCCCGAGCCCGGGCGTACCCATCCTTGAGCAGCGTGTCGCGGTGTTCACGCACCGCCAGCGGCCAGCGTGGATCGTCGAACACGCCGGGCTCCGGTTCCAGGGCGACGTTGGCGTTGATCAGCGACGTGCCGCCCAAGCCGCAACCGACCACCACGTTCTGCTGGGCATTGACGTGCAGGTCGAACAACCCGGTGCGCGAACCGATGTGCCCGTCCGGGTCATGGACTTGCAGCTCTTCGGTGGCCGCCAGCATCGTGTTGGGGTATTCGCCCGGCTGGATTTCCCGGCCCCGCTCCAGCAGGCACACCCGCTTGCCGGCCCGGGACAGGCGCGACGCCGCGATCCCGCCGCCGTAGCCGGAGCCGATGACGATCACGTCGTAATGTTCCTTGATGTCGCTGATGGGCGTGGCGATCCGTGTCATGGGTCATTTCCTCTCAGGCAGATGGCAACTCTGTGGTTGCCTGCAATCGATAGACGAACAAACGCCTGGTCACCGGGCACGGTCGGGCCTCAATGGCAGCGGCGTCAGGGTATGGGGAAAGGCTTCAGGCGCTATAGGCGAGCGCGCTGATTGGCGGCGCGACGGTGAATCCGTTTACGCAGCAAGGTGGCGGGTGTCGGTACACAGGTCACGCAAGGGTTTGGGTGCGAGCGATGTGGCTGGCTATCCATCACGCGTTCTCCCTGAACCAGATGTGGATAAGTGACGGCTGTCCTTGTGCCATGAGAGTGAAGACAGGCGACAGATCGAAGTCAAGAAGGGCCTTAGAACTGTATGAAATCTGATCTATCGCGTTGTGGCCTATAGGGGCCGTGGCTTGCAGGGTTTAGCGAACAAGTTATCCACATCTCCACCCACAGCTATTGGGGACAACTGTGGACGACAGCCCAAATTTATTCACAAAAAGTGAAGAAAAACCGTGACTTATCCGGAAGCAGGGTTTTATGCAGCCGCTGATCGTTTTTTGATCAGAAGTCCGCAGGGCACGGTTTATATGACGTGTAGAGGATGGCGAACACCTTATCCACAGAAGCGCCAACAGACTTTGGGGGCAACTTTGCAGGCTCTGTGGAAAACCGCTGAAAGCCGTGAGAATTCGGGGTTTGCGGGAGGATTAACGAAGGGAAACGGCAAATTGAACATTATTTGATCAACTCACTGAAAGCCACGGTTTATATAGCCTGTAGCGGACAGCGAACATCTTATCCACAGAAGCGCCAACAGAGATTGGGGGCAAGTATCGGCTTACGCACGAAGTCGTTCTGTGGAAAAAGCTCGAAAAAACCGTGGCTTAGACTGGTTGTTTTTTGTACGGAGGGCTGAAGGGCTTGCTGGGTATGGGGTGTAGCGAGGCGCGAACATGTTATCCACAGAAGCGCTAACAGGGATTGTGGGTAAATGCGCAACCCCAGGTGAGGCAACATCGATGGTGAATGTCAGTCCGTCATCGCGAGCAGGCTCGCTCCCACAGGTGTTCGATGTACTTACGGCCGATACATCAAATAAGCCTCACCCGTAACCCGAATCATTGGGTGGGGCGTGATCTGGCAGGTATCGACGATCCGGAAGCCATGGCGCTCATAAAACCGCCGGGCGCCGGTGTTCACCGCATAGTCGATCAGGCTCAAGCCGTTGAGCCCCAACCGGTTGGCACGGTCGTAAGCGTAGGCGAGAAATTGTTGGCCCAAGCCCTGATTGCGCCAGCCCTCATGCAGGGCCAGGCTCGAAATATAAAGGGTGTCGGGGATTTCCATCGTGGCATACGGCGCCAGGACCGGATCGGTCACGGGAGCGGCTTGAGGATCGTGGCGCATCACGTAGCTGTGCAGCATGCCGATGACCTCTCCCTCGGCCTGCGCGATCAGGCAGTTCTGATAGGAAAAATCGACATCTTCACGGGCGTAACGACTGGCACCGACCTCCAGCAGGTCCTGGCCGGGCTGCGCCAGTTGGCTCCAGATGTAATCCGCCGCACCTTCTGATGAAATCTGAAACAAGCGAGCAATCTCCCGCGCATCCGTGCGCAGGGCCGAACGAAACTCAACTGCCATTTACGGGACTCCACAGGACTGTTAGCGAACCACGCCTTCTTCAATCAACAACTTGAGAATGGCTTCAGCGCCCGCCTGCGCGGTCACGCCCTTGAGTACTTGCCCGCCTCCGCCACTGGCCTTGGCTGTCGCGGCTTTCATGCGGTCTGCACCGCTCTTGGCCTTGATTACTTTCAAGCGTTTTGGCCGTGGCTTGGCCGGTTGCAGCGTGGCCACCGCCAGCAGTTCATCGTCGATTACTTCGACTTCATCCGCCTGCAATACCCCACGACGTGCCGGACCGTAGGCACTCTGCCGAGGCTTGGGCGCCGCGTTATCCACAGTCGCCAGAAACGGCAGGCGTACTTTCAAGCGCCGACGCTGCCCGCGCGGCAAGGCCTGCAGCACCAGCGCCGAACCGCCGTCGATGGATTCGACCTGCGCCAACCCCACCACCAGCGGCCAGCCAAGGCTTTCCGCCAGCAGGAACGGCAACATGCCCGAGCCTTCGCCGGTTTCCGCCTGGCTGCCGGTCAGCACCACTTGCGCCCCGGCATCACGCAAATACGCGGTCAACGCCGGCAGCGCGTCAGCACCTTCCGGTTGTTCCAGCACATGCAGCTGCTCCAGGCCCATGCCCAGATAAGCGCGCAATGCCGGTTCCGCGACGTCGCCGGCATGCAGCACTTGCAGGTTATCCCCAGCCAGTTGCAGGCCCAGTTCAACCGCTCGTGCATCCTGCTCGGCGCGGCGTGGCCGGCCGGAGGTCGGGTGGGCGCCGATGGACACCAGGCTGATGATTTTCGTGCTCATAACCCTTTCCTTCCCTTAAGCCGCATCGCGCTTGGCTTCGTTGCGGTAAGCCTCTACCGCATCGATCAAGGCTTGAAGAATCTCGGCGCTCTCACCGATCACCGACAGGTCGGCCCGTTTGATCATGTCGCAGCCAGGATCGAGGTTGATCGCCACCACCTTGTCGCAGGCACCGATGCCTTGCAGGTGCTGGATCGCCCCGGAAATGCCCACCGCCACATAAACCCGTGCCGTCACCCAAGTACCGGACGCACCGACCTGACGGTCGCGAGCCATGAAGCCGTCATCCACCGCCACTCGCGATGCACCTTCGGTCGCGCCCAACGCTTCGGCCGTCCTGTGGAAAAGTCCCCAGTCCTTGACCCCGTTGCCGCCGGAGAAGATGAACTCCGCTTCGGCCATCGGAATCGCCGCCGGGTCCACCGCCACCGCGCCCAGATCTTCGATCCGCGACAGGCTGCGGGCGACCGCTGTGGATAACTCCACCGGCAAGGCTTCGTGACGGGTTTCGCTGACCGGTTCGGCGCATTCGGCAGCGGCCAGAATCAGGCGAGCGACCGGACGTGCAAGGTCCTGCAAACCAGCACCGGCGCGGCCGATGCATTCCTGATCCTTGACCTGCCAGACCCGCGTGGCCGGGCGTTCGCCCAGTGCGGCGGCAAAGCGTCGACCCAGTTCGCCACCACCGCTGCGGCTGTCCGGCAGCAACCAGTGACGGGGGCTGAACTGGTTATCCACAGCCCGCAGGCCCTGGACGCGTTGCTCCGGTGCATAACCGCTGAATTCGTCGCCTTCCAGTACCAGCAAGCGGTCAACGCCCGCCGTGGCGAAGGCGTTTTCCTTGTGCTCACCGAAGACCACCGCCAGTACCGCGCCGTCCTTGCCGGCCAACTGATGGGCCAGGCCAAGCAAATCGCGGTCGTGGCTGCTCAAGCGGCCGCCGACCATGTCCGGCACCACGCTGATGTAGAACGCAGGTTGCGGCACTTGATGCAGCGGCAATTGCACTTCAACCGCGGCCGAGCGTTTGGTCGCCCCGCCCTGCTGAGCGCCGCTGCGGTCGATTCGCTTGATGCCGTTGGGGCCGATAAAACCGATCCCGTGAGGGTTCTTGCGGATGACACCGTTAGGCCCCATCCAGCTGTGTTGTGCCGGTTGCATGGCCGCGTGCAGCGGGTGCAGACGGTTGCGGGCGATCCATTCGGCGCGTGGGTCGCGGCGGATAATGTCGCTCATCAATGCACCTCCGCAGGTTCACGTTTGGCCGGTGCCGAAGGCTTTCCCGGCGCGGCGTCTTCGAGTAAGGCGTCGGCCACCAGTTCGGCGATGTCCTTGATTAGTGGACGCGGTTCGACCACGCCTTCGAGCATCGCAGTGCACTGTGGGCAACCCACGGCCACCAGTTCGGCGCCAGTTTCGCGGATGTCCTCCATGCGCATGTCGGGGATCCGCTGCTTGCCCGGAATGTCGGTGATCGGTGCACCGCCACCGCCGCCGCAGCAGCGTGAACGGAAACCGGAGCGTTGCATTTCCTTGATCTCGATGCCCAGGGCGCGCAGTACTTCACGCGGCGCCTCGTATTCGCCGTTGTAGCGACCGAGGTAGCACGGGTCGTGATAGGTCACGCTGCTGCCTTTGTGCTGGCCGAGGTTCAGGGCGCCTTCGCCAATGATCTCCGCCATGTAGGTGCTGTGGTGCTGCACGAGGTAGTTGCCGTCGAAGGCGCCGTACTCGTTTTTCAGCACGTGGAAGCTGTGCGGGTCGCAGGTGACGATGCGGTTGAAGCTGTATTTGGCCAAAGTCTGGATGTTGCGCTTGGCCAACAGCTGGAAGGTCGCTTCATCACCCAGACGCCGGGCCACGTCACCGCTGTCGCGCTCTTCAAGCCCCAGCACCGCGAAGTCGACCTTGGCCGCTTTCAGCACTTTGACGAAGGCACGCAGGGTGCGCTGGTTGCGCATGTCGAAGGCACCGTCCCCGACCCAGAACAGCACGTCGGTGGATTTCTTCTCGCTGAGCAGGCTCAGGTTCAAATCCGCCGCCCAGTTCATCCGCCCGCCCGGCGCGAAGCCGCCAGGGTTGTCGGTGGCGATCAGGTTTTCCAGGACTTCGGCGCCCTTGTTCGGGGTCGCGCCTTTTTCCAGGGTCAGATGGCGACGCATGTCGACGATGGCGTCGACATGCTCGATCATCATCGGGCATTCCTCGACGCAGGCACGGCAAGTGGTGCAGGACCACAGGGTTTCAGCGTCCACCAGACCGTTGACGATTGGTTGATGCGGATTGCCACCGTGTTCGCCAATTGCTTTGCCCGGATATGGGCTGCCAGCGAATTTGGCATCGGTACCACCGGCCAGGCCAACGACCATGTCCTGAATCAGTTTTTTCGGGTTCAGCGGCTGGCCGGCGGCGAACGCCGGGCACGCGGCTTCGCATTTACCGCACTGCACGCAGGCGTCGAAGCCGAGCAGCTGGTTCCAGGTGAAATCCTTGGGTTTTTCCACGCCCAGTGGCGCGTTCGGGTCATTCAGGTCCAGCGGCTTCAAGCCGGTGGAACGACCGCCGCCAAAGCGTTCGGCGCGACGGTGCCAGGCCAGGTGCAGTGCGCCGGCAAAGGCGTGCTTCATCGGCCCGCCCCAGGTCATGCCGAAGAACAGTTCGCTAACGCCCCACAGCACACCGACGCCGAGGATCGCAGCGACCACCCAACCACCGAAGTTTTCCGGAAGGATGCCGGCGACCGGCAGTGTCAGCAGGAAGAACGATGCCGAGAACGCCATCAGGCTTTTCGGCAGGCGCATCCACGGGCCTTTGGACAACCGGGCCGGTGGGTTGCGACGGCGCAGGAACATAAAGATCGCGCCGACAAACATCACCGCCGACATCAGCAGCAGTGCATAACCGAGGATGCGGTTATGCAGGCCAAAACCATGCACCAGAATCGCCAGCACAATGGACGCCACCGCACCACCGGCCGTGGCGACGTGGGTGTTGGCGATGTATTTGTCCCGCGCGACGACGTGGTGCAAATCGACCATGTAGCGTTTGGGCATGGCGAACAGACCGCCGAGCAGGTCGACTTTCGAAGCCCGGCCCTGACGCCACATAGCCACCCGCCGCAACGCGCCCAGGACAGCCAGGCCCAAGGCAGCGAACAACAGGATTGGAAGAAGGGTGTTCAACATGGTGAAGCTCCCACCAAAACATCTTGGAGAAACGCGGTCGATGTAGGAGCTGCCGAAGGCTGCGATCTTTTGATCTGGATCTTAAAAAACAAAGTCAAAAGATCGCAGCCTTCGGCAGCTCCTACACAGGGGATGCGTCAGTGGCTTAGAAATCCTTGCACAACCGCAACGCGTCATAGATCGCCGCGTGGGTGTTGCGCTGGGCCACGCAGTCGCCGATGCGGAAAAGCAAGTAACCGTCGCCTGCCTGACTCAACGAAGGTTGCGGCTTGATCGCGAACAGGGCTTCGATGTCCATCTGGCCTTTGTTGCGCGAGCCTTCCTTCAGCGCGTAGTAGATTTCTTCGTCCGGACGCACACCGTTTTCGACGACGACCTGGTCCACCACCCGCTCCTCTTTGGCGCCGGTGTATTCGTTTTCCAGCACCGCCACCAGCTTGTCGCCTTCGCGGTAGACCTTCTCCAGCATCATGTCGCCAGTCATGATCACTTCTTTGGGGTACATGCTGCGGTAGTAAGTCGGGAACGACGTACCGCCGATGGCCACGCCCGGTTTGATGTCGTCGGTGACGATCTCGACCTGGCTACCCTTGTCGGCGAGGAAGTCAGCCGTCGACATCCCGGTGAACTCGCAAATGGTGTCGTAGACCAGCACGTTCTTGCCCGGCGCAACCTTGCCGTCGAGGATGTCCCAGCTGCTGACCACCAGGCCTTCAGCCGCGCCCCAATGCTCGTTCTGCTCCAGGAACGGATGACCGCCAACGGCGAGCACCACCACGTCCGGACGCAGGTCGAGAATAGTCGCCGCATCCGCCGCCACGCCCAGGCGCAGATCGACTTTCAAGCGCGCCAGTTCCAGCTGGAACCAGCGAGTGATACCGGCGATCTGGTCCCGTTGTGGAGCTTTCGACGCGGTAGTGATCTGCCCGCCGATGAATTCTTTCTTCTCGAACAGGGTCACGTCGTGGCCACGTTCGGCCGACACGCGAGCCGCTTCCATCCCGGCAGGACCGGCACCGACCACCACGACTTTGCGCTTTACACCGGTCGATTTTTCGATGATGTGTGGCACGCCCATGTATTCACGGGAAGTCGCGGCGTTCTGGATGCACAAGACGTCCAGGCCCTGGTACTGACGGTCGATGCAGTAGTTGGCGCCGACGCATTGCTTGATCTGGTCGACCTGACCCATTTTGATTTTGGCAATCAGGTGCGGGTCAGCAATGTGGGCGCGGGTCATGCCGACCATGTCGACGTAACCGCCTTCCAGAATACGGGTCGCCTGGTTCGGGTCCTTGATGTTCTGCGCGTGCAGTACCGGGGCCTTCACCACTTCCTTGATACCGGCGGCCAAATGCAGGAATGGCTCCGGTGGATAACTCATGTTCGGAATAACGTTGGCCAGGGTGTTGTGGGTGTCGCAACCCGAGCCCACGACGCCGATGAAGTCGATCATGCCGGTGTCGTCGTAGTACTTGGCGATCTGCTTCATGTCTTCGTGGGACAAGCCATCCGGGTGGAACTCGTCACCGCACAGACGGATGCCGACGCAGAAGTCCGGACCGACTTCCTTGCGCACAGCCTTGATCACTTCCAGGCCGAAACGCATGCGGTTTTCGAAGCTGCCGCCCCATTCATCGGTACGCTTGTTGACCCGCGGGCTCCAGAACTGGTCGATCATGTGCTGGTGCACGGCAGACAGCTCGACGCCGTCCAGGCCACCGGCCTTGGCCCGCGCGGCTGCGCTTGCGTAGTTGCCGATCACCCGCCAGATTTCTTCCGGCTCGATGGTTTTGCAGGTCGCGCGGTGCACCGGTTCACGGATGCCCGACGGCGACAGCAGGGTTGGCCAATGCTCGCCGTCCCAGCGCGAGCGTCGGCCCATGTGGGTAATCTGGATCATGATCTTGGCGCCATGCTTGTGCATGGCATCGGCCAGGTTCTGGAAGTGCGGAATGATCCGGTCGTCGGCCAGGTTGACCGACTTCCACCAGCCTTGCGGGCTGTCGATGGCCACGCTGGAGGAGCCGCCGCAAATCGCCAGGCCGATCCCGCCCTTGGCTTTCTCTTCGTAATACTTGACGTACCGGTCGGTGGTCATGCCGCCGTCGGTGGCGTAGACCTCGGCGTGCGCGGTGCTGAGCACGCGGTTGCGGATGGTCAGTTTGCCGATTTGAATCGGTTGAAACATTGCTTCGAAAGCCATGGCGGGTTCCTCGACTTACAACGGCTTGACGGTGAACAAACCGTCGTCGTGGCCTTCTTCGGAGCCACCGTAAACCTGTTCTGCAACGGTGCGGATCGAGCTGCCACGGGCCTGAAGAATCTGGTCCATCGCACCGGCGAACCAGCCAGTGAACATGTAGTCGACCTTGCGCCCGACCTTGCCGTACACGTAGACAAATGCGGAGTGTTCGAGCTTGACGCTGGCGGTGCCTTTGTCGAGGTCGATGTCCTGAATCTTGAACAGGCCCCAGCCGCGTTGCGACAGACGCTTCATGTAGTGCTCGAACACTGCGACGCCTTCCAGGCCGTGGCATTCGGCTTCTTTTTCACACCAGTGCCAGGCGGACTTGTAGCCGGCCTTGTAGAGGATTTCAGCGTAGGCGTCGGCGCCCAGCACTTCCTCGATGCCCATGTGGTTGTTGACGAAGAAGTGACGCGGTACGTACAGCATCGGCAGGGCGTCGGAAGTCCAGATACCGGTTTCGCTGTCGACTTCGATTGGCAATTGCGGGGCGATCTTGGCCATGGAAACTTAACTCCAGAAAATTCGTTGTGTTGCCCCCGGCACGGACGGCCGGGGGAAAGTATTCAGAGGTGCGGTGGCTTATTCGCCCCAAACGTCTTTCAGGACATTCACCCAGTTCTCGCCCATGATCTTGCGCACCACGCGCTCGGAATGGCCGCGTTTGAGCAGGGTTTCGGTCAGGTTCGGGAACTCGCCCACGGTGCGGATGCCCAGCGGGTTGATGATCTTGCCGAAGCTGGTCAGACGGCGGGCGTAGCCCTTGTCATGGGTCAGGTATTCGAAGAAGTCCTGGCCATGGCCCTGGGTGAAGTCGGTGCCGATGCCGATGGCGTCTTCGCCTACGATGTTCATGGTGTATTCGATCGCTTCGGCGTAATCGTCGATGGTCGAATCGATGCCCTTGGCCAGGAACGGCGCGAACATGGTCACACCCACGAAACCGCCGTGATCAGCGATGAACTTCAGTTCTTCATCGGATTTGTTGCGCGGGTGTACTTTCAGACCCGACGGCAGGCAATGGGAGTAGCAAACCGGCTTCTTGGATTCGAGGATGACTTCTTCGGACGTTTTCGAGCCGACGTGGGACAGGTCGCACATGACGCCGACGCGGTTCATTTCAGCGACGATTTCACGACCGAAACCCGACAGGCCGCCGTCGCGCTCGTAGCAACCGGTACCGACCAGGTTTTGGGTGTTGTAGCACATCTGCACAATACCGACGCCGAGCTGCTTGAAGACCTCGACATAGCCGATCTGGTCTTCAAACGCGTGAGCATTCTGGAAGCCAAAGAGGATACCGGTCTTGCCCTGCTCCTTGGCCTTGCGGATATCGGCGGTGGTGCGCACCGGAATCACCAGGTCGCTGTTCTCGCGGATCAGCTTCTGGCTGGCGGCGATGTTGTTGACAGTGGCCTGGAAGCCCTCCCACACCGACACGGTGCAGTTGGCCGCGGTCAGACCGCCTTTGCGCATGTCTTCAAACAGCTCGCGGTTCCACTTGGCAATAATCAGCCCGTCGATAACGATGCTGTCGGCGTGCAATTCGGCTGGGCTCATCAGGCTGTCCCCTATTAGCGATTCATGCGCCGAATCGTGTGCCGGCGCTTTGGGGCCAGCATATGCCTCGGTGCAGGGGTAGCCGGGTGCAAAAACGACAGGGGGTTTGCCGAAAGCGTCAATCCGCGACAAAGGGTCGTCAACAGGCGTCATTGCCTACCTATCCAACACCGCCCGCTTGGGCCAGAATTCGCCGCATCACTGGGTGTAATCACTGAATTAAGGGCGGCGACGCAATGAAATCGATCTTCCTGGCTTTGGCACTGATAGCGACTGGCGTACACGCAGCTGAAGAGGCCGACGACAACCCCTGCGACGCCGTCGAAAACGAAATCCAGACCCTGGAATGCTCGGCCTACAGCAGAACCACCGCCGAACAGCTGCTGAGCGACAACTATCAGAGCCTGACCGAGCGCATGCAAACGCTTTACGGCAACAACAAGGCGCAACTGACCGACATCACCGCCAAAATCAAAACCGCGCAACAGCAATGGCTGAAAACCCGGGATGCCGATTGCGCAGTGGACGCATTCCCGGCGACCAGCGGTAGCAAAGCGTTCACCATTGCGCAGAATGATTGCGTGGCGCGGATGAGTGACGAGCGGTCGGAGTTTTTGGAGTCGATTGGGCAGGAGTGATCCTGAATCGTCCGTCGAAAGCTGGTAGCCCTACCAGCTTTTACCTTCAATCAAGACCTTTCCCACAGGGTTCACCGAGCAAACCTACAACTCCCGCCGGGTAAGGGTTAAAGCAGTTTTTTCGAGCAACATCCCGACAAATTTCGTTTGTTGGCCACCTGAAAAATATAAGCAAAGATTCGCAAATCTTATAAAAGACTTATATTTTTCCATGAACAGCATTCACTGGACTCGAAAGGCCGTTAAGCAGCTCTTGAAATTGCATTCCGTTCATCAGATCCAGGTTCGTGATGCCATCACGGCGCAAGCTGGCATGCCTGATGTAGGCAACGTCAAAGCACTGGTCGGTCATGACTACGCCTATCGACTGCGAGTCGGTAGTTATCGGGTTATGTTCGACTGGGATGGCGCGATCAAAGTGGTCAGTATTCAAGAGGTCAAAAAACGCGATGAACGCACCTACTGAGATTCAAATCATCAACGACGCGGAGGGAAAACCGGCGTTCGTGGTCATTCCCTACGCGCAGTATGTGGCGCAGAAGATCGAGCCCGATCTGATCCCACACGAAGTGGTCAGTCGCATCGTCGATGGTGCGACGCCTATTCGCGCCTGGCGCGAACACCTGAACCTTACGCAGGATGAAGTTGCCAAACGCATGGGCATTTCCCAACCGGCTTTCGCCCAGCAAGAGACGGTCGCCAAGCCCCGCAAGGCAACCCGTGAAAAAATTGCCGCAGCTTTTGGCATCACCGCCAGCCAACTAGCGTTGTAAGCTGAACGCCAGCATCAGGAAAAGGGATTGAAATGAAAATCTGCGGCATCGAAATCAAAGGCAGCGAAGCGATCATCGCCGTGGCCTCCCTCGACGGTCAGGCGCTCAGTCACGTCGCCCTCGCCACCAGGAAAATCGCCCTCGACGAGGACGACGAAGCCGCCAACGTCAAAGTCTTCGCCGCTCAGGTGGCGTCGTTCGTTCGTGAGAACTCAATCGACCGGATCGCTATCAAGAAGCGCAGCAAGAAAGGCGAGTTCGCCGGTGGGCCGACTACGTTCAAGATTGAGGGGATTTTCCAGCTGCTGGAAAATTGCGAGGTGACGCTGCTGTCGCCGCAGACCATCAATGCGCAGAACAAGAAGTTCGACTTTGCACTGCCGGAGACGCTGAACAAGTATCAGCATGAGGCTTACAAGGCGGCGTGCTCGGCGCTGATGAAAAAGTAAGACAGATCAAAACTGTGGGAGCGAGCCTGCTCGCGATAGCGGTGGATCAGTCGACATCAACTTGAATGACAGACCGCCATCGCGAGCAGGCTCGCTCCCACAGGATTCTCTGGTGTTGTCAAAACTTAAGTTCAGACCAGCTCCCGCCCATCTCCGAGCCGTCGTCGGTCTTCACGCGGGCAGCGCTCGAATCTCGCCCGATAGCTTCGGGTGAAATACGACGGCGATTCAAACCCGCACGCAATACTCACTTCCAACACACTCATGTTCGTCTGACGCAGCAACTGCCGCGCCTTCTCCAGCCTTAACCGCAGGTAGAAATTGCTCGGCGTGTCGTTCAGATGCAGGCGAAACAACCGCTCTAACTGACGCCGGGTCACTTTGATCGATTCCGCCAGCGCCAGCGTACTCAGCGGCGGTTCGCTGTGCTGCTCCATCTCCCCGATCACCTGCACCAGTTTCTTGTTACTGATGCCATACCGCGTGGCAACTTCCATGCGCTGGTGGTCTTTGCGCGGGCGAATGCGCCCGAGCACGAATTGTTCGCTGACCTGAATCGCCAGTTCCGGGCCATGGGCCTGGCCGATGAGGTCAAGCATCAGGTCGATGGAGGCCGTGCCGCCGGCAGAGGTGATGCGTCGGCGGTCGATCTCGAACAGCTCCTGAGTGACGCTGAGTTGTGGATAAGACTCCTTGAAGGCGTCGATGGCTTCCCAGTGCAAGGTCAGGCGATGGCCATCGAGCAGACCGGCTTCAGCGAGGATGAAGCTGCCGGTGTCGATGGCGCCGAGGGTCACGCCTTCGTTATCCAGGCGACGCAACCAATGCTCCAGTGCCGGAGTGGCGAACTTCAGCGGCTCGAAACCGGCGACCACCAGCAAGGTAGCGCCTTTCTTCAGCGGTTCCAGCGCTGCATCGGCGTTGACCGACATGCCGTTACTGGCCAACACCGCCCCGCCATCGGCGCTCAACACATGCCAGCGGTACAGCTCGCCTCGAAAGCGATTGGCGACCCGCAGCGGCTCGATGGCCGAGATAAAACCGATCGCCGAAAAACCCGGCATCAACAAGAAGTAGAAATCCTGGGACATGGAGCGCACTCGCTTAGCAGGTAAAAAGAGGCCAGGTAACGAGAGGGCGGTTAACGTGTGGACGTTGATACGCCACTTGCAACGAGCATTCAAGGGCGCAGGTCGCTGCAGTGCAAGAGCTGGTCGCCGCAGTGCGTTTTCACGGGGGCTTTGCTGCGTAACTTGGCATCACCGGCACACAAAGATGACCGGACCCACAATAACGACCTGCCGAGGAACCCGACATGAAACGACTGATCAGCAGCTGTGTTCTTGCACTCAGCGGTACCGCTTTCTTGAGCGCCAGCGTCATGGCGGCCGAACCCGCGTCGTGCCAGAACGTGCGCATGGGTGTAGTGAACTGGACCGACGTGATCGCTACCAGCGCCATGACCCAGGTGTTGCTCGATGGCCTCGGCTACAACACCAAGCAGACCAGCGCCTCCCAGCAAATCATCTTTGCCGGCATTCGCGACCAGCGTCTGGACTTGTTCCTGGGCTACTGGAACCCGCTGATGACCCAGACCATCACCCCGTTCGTCGATGCCAAGCAGGTCGAAGTTCTGGAGGCACCAAGCCTCAAGGATGCCCGCGCCACCCTCGCCGTGCCGACTTACCTCGCCGACAAAGGCCTGAAAACCTTCGCCGACATCGCCAAGTTCGAAAAAGAACTGGGCGGCAAGATCTACGGCATCGAGCCTGGCTCGGGCGCCAACACTCAGATCAAGGCGATGATCACCAAGAATCAATTTGGCCTGGGCAAGTTCCAGCTGGTCGAGTCCAGCGAGGCCGGCATGCTTGCGGCGGTGGATCGCGCCGTGCGGCGCAAGGAAGCCGTGGTGTTCTTCGGCTGGGCACCGCACCCGATGAACGTCAACGTGCAAATGACTTATCTCACCGGCAGCGAAGACGCTCTGGGCCCGAACGAAGGCATGGCCACCGTCTGGACGGTCACCGCGCCGAAGTACGCCGAGCAATGCCCGAACATTGGTCGTTTGCTGAGCAACCTGACCTACACCGCCGAAGACGAGAGCCGGATGATGCAGCCGTTGCTCGATCACAAAGACGCTTTCGAATCGGCCAAGCAATGGCTGAAAGATCACCCGCAAGACAAGCAACGCTGGCTCGAAGGCGTGACCACCTTCGACGGCAAACCGGCGGCTGAAAACCTGAAACTGACCAGTAAATAAACCCGAAATGAACCACCGAATCGCAGCCCGGCCGGGCTGCGAACGGAATCGTCACGCCCTGAGCTACACCCAAAAATCACGCCTGTAAGGAACCCGCCTCATGAACCACGACGTCATCATCACCTGCGCACTCACCGGTGCTGGCGACACGACCGCCAGAAGCCCACACGTGCCGGTCACCCCGAAACAAATCGCCGCGGCCGCCGTGGAAGCCGCCAAGGCTGGCGCCACCGTGGTCCACTGCCACGTTCGCGACCCGCAAACCGGCAAGTTCAGCCGTGACGTGGCGCTGTACCGCGAAGTGATGGAGCGTATCCGCGAGGCCGACGTCGACATCATCGTCAACCTCACCGCCGGCATGGGCGGAGACCTGGAAATCGGCGCGGGCGAGAACCCTATGGAGTTCGGCCCGAACACTGACCTGGTCGGCCCGCTGACCCGTCTGGCCCACGTCGAAGAACTGCTGCCGGAAATCTGCACGCTCGATTGCGGCACTCTGAACTTCGGCGATGGCGACACCATTTACGTCTCCACCCCGGCGCAGCTGCGCGCTGGCGCCAAACGCATTCAAGAACTGGGCGTGAAGGCCGAGCTGGAAATCTTCGACACCGGCCACCTGTGGTTCGCCAAACAGATGATCAAAGAAGGCCTGCTCGATAACCCGCTGTTTCAGCTGTGCCTGGGCATCCCATGGGGCGCGCCGGCCGACACCACCACCATGAAAGCCATGGTCGACAACTTGCCGGCCGATGCGGTCTGGGCCGGGTTTGGCATCGGTCGCATGCAAATGCCAATGGCGGCGCAAGCGGTGCTGCTGGGTGGCAACGTGCGGGTCGGTCTGGAAGACAACCTGTGGCTGGACAAGGGCGTATTGGCGACCAACGGCCAACTGGTCGAGCGCGCCAGCGAAATCCTCAGCCGCCTCGGTGCCCGTGTTCTGACCCCAGCTGAAGGCCGGGCAAAAATGGGCCTGACCAAGCGCGGTTAACCCTTACGCACTTTCCCCCTGTGGGAGCGAGCCTGCTCGCGATAGCGGTTTACCTGCCTCAATTGATGCATCGGATGTACCGACGCCATCGCGAGCAGGCTCGCTCCCACAGTTTTTTCCGAGCCAAATTCAGGAAGTGACCATGAGCTTTATCACTGATATCAAAACCTTCGCCGCTCTGGGCAGCGGTGTCATCGGCAGCGGCTGGGTATCCCGCGCCCTCGCCCACGGCCTCGACGTGGTGGCCTGGGACCCGGCGCCCGGAGCCGAAGCGGCGCTGCGCAAACGCGTCGCCAATGCCTGGGGCGCACTGGAGAAGCAAGGCCTGGCACCCGGCGCGTCGCAGGATCGTCTGCGCTTTGTCGCCACTATCGAAGAATGCGTTCGCGACGCGGATTTCATCCAGGAAAGCGCTCCAGAACGACTGGAGCTGAAACTGGAATTGCACAGCAAAATCAGCGCGGCGGCCAAGCCCAATGCCTTGATCGGTTCCAGTACGTCGGGGCTGTTGCCGAGCGAGTTCTACGAGAGCTCGACGCACCCGGAACGCTGCGTGGTCGGGCATCCGTTCAACCCGGTTTACCTGCTGCCATTGGTGGAAGTGGTCGGTGGCAAAAATACCGCGCCGCAAGCGGTTCAAGCGGCAATGAAAGTCTATGAATCCTTGGGCATGCGCCCGCTGCATGTGCGCAAGGAAGTCCCTGGATTTATCGCCGACCGTTTGCTCGAAGCGCTATGGCGTGAGGCGTTGCATCTGGTTAACGACGGTGTGGCGACCACCGGTGAAATCGACGATGCGATTCGTTTTGGCGCGGGCCTGCGCTGGTCATTCATGGGCACTTTCCTGACTTACACCCTGGCGGGCGGCGACGCCGGCATGCGGCACTTCATGGCGCAATTCGGGCCGGCGCTGCAGTTGCCCTGGACCTATCTGCCTGCACCGGAGCTGACCGACAAATTGATTGATGATGTGGTGGATGGCACCAGTGATCAACTGGGTAAGCACAGCATCTCGGCGCTGGAGCGCTATCGTGATGATTGCTTGCTGGCGGTGCTGGAAGCGGTGAAGACCACCAAAGAGAAGCATGGGATGGCGTTCAGCGAGTAACCCTATGCTTATCGGGCCAGCGGGTCTGGCCCCATCGCGAGCAGGCTCGCTCCCACAGTTGATTTGAGGTGTGAATACAATCCATGTCACCCAGAATATCCCCTGTGGGAGCGAGCCTGCTCGCGATTGCGGTAGTCCAGTCACCCTTTATTTTGGATCACTCACCATGCCCACCCTCACCACCTACCAAACCAAAATCATCCCCGATTGGGTCGACTACAACGGCCATCTCCGCGATGCCTTCTATCTGCTGATTTTCAGCTACGCCACCGACGCGCTGATGGATCGTCTGGGCATGGACAGCAACAACCGCGAAGCCAGCGGCAATTCGCTGTTCACCCTCGAGCTGCACCTCAACTACCTGCACGAAGTGAAGCTCGATGCCGACGTCGAAGTGCACACCCAGATCATCGGCCATGACCGCAAGCGCCTGCACCTCTACCACAGCCTGCATCTGGTGGGCGGTGACAAGGAGCTGGCGGGCAATGAACAAATGCTGCTGCACGTCGACCTCGCCGGGCCGCGATCCGCACCGTTCAGCGATGAAACCTTGAGCAAGCTGCAAGCCATTGTTGCCGAGCAAGCCGACCTGCCCGCCCCCGCCTTCATCGGCCGAGTGATCGCTTTACCGCCCGAAAAATAACAAGGAGCTCGTCATGAACACCGCCGCCGCTTTTGCCGATTTCCGCACCTATCCGTTGATCAGCGCGTTGACCGCCGTGCACACCCTGGCGGACCGCATTCAAGTGCAGTGGGCGGACGGTCGGGTCAGCCCTTTTCATCATCAATGGCTACGGGACAACTGCCCGTGCCCGCAGTGCGTCTACTCGGTGACCCGCGAGCAAGTGCTGGAAATCGTCGATGTCGCGGAAAATCTGATCCCCGACAGTGCACGAATCGATGCCGAAGGTTGTCTGTGTGTCGCTTGGCAGGACGGCCATCTCAGCCGCTTCGATCCGGGCTGGCTGCGAGCTCACGCGTATGACGATGAGTCCCGCGCCGAACGCCGGGCCACCAAACCGAAAAGCAAGCTATGGGACAGCCAGCTGAAGTTGCCGGTGTTCGACTATCAGGCGTTGATGGATGACGACGACGCCTTGCTGCAATGGTTGCTGGCCGTGCGCGACATCGGCCTGACCCAGGTTCGCGGCGTACCGACTGAGCCGGGCTCGCTGAAGCTGATCGCCCAACGGATTTCGTTCATCCGTGAGAGCAATTTCGGTGTGCTGTTCAACGTGCAATCCAAGGCCGATGCCGACAGCAATGCCTACACCGCCTTCAACCTGCCGCTGCACAGCGACCTGCCAACCCGAGAGTTGCAACCGGGGCTGCAATTTCTGCATTGCCTGGTCAATGATGCAGACGGTGGCGAGAGCATTTTCGTCGACGGTTTTGCCATCGCCCAAGCCTTGCGCCAGGAAGATCCCGAGGCGTTTCAAGCCTTGTGTGAAATTCCCGTGGAGTTCCGCAACAAGGACCGCCACAGCGACTACCGCTGTCTGGCGCCAATCATCGCGCTGGATGCTTTCGGGCAGGTGTCGGAAATCCGCATGGCGAACTTTCTGCGTGGGCCGTTCGATGCTTCAGTCGAGCAGATGCCCAAGCTGTATCGCGCGTATCGGCGCTTCATTGCGATGACCCGCGAGGCGCGCTTCCGGGTAATGACGCGGCTCAAACCCGGTGAGCTGTGGTGCTTCGACAACCGCCGCACCCTGCACGCCCGCAACGCTTTCGACCCCGCTACCGGTGGCCGGCATTTCCAGGGGTGTTATGTCGACCGGGATGAGTTGTTGTCGCGGATTTTGGTGTTGCAACGGTAGACCGCGTCATCGTTCATCGCGAGCAGGCTCGCTCCCACATTGGATTTGTGTCGTACACAAATAATGAGGCCGCTGCAGGTCACCTGTGGGAGCGAGCCTGCTCGCGATGGCGCCCGCCCAGACACCAAGTTTCCAGCTGATTCACAGGCAAAAAAAACCCCGATCAAGCCGTGACAGGATCGGAGCTGAGGAGGGTACTGTTGAGGAGCTGTTGCGCGAGGGTGACCAAACCTTCGTGAAGCCAGCTGAGTCCAGTGTGCCCACTCCCATCATTCGCAAGTTAGCCGAAAGCGACCTGTTCATAGGTATTGCGGCCATTGCGACAAATCGTCCTTGCCGCCATCCCCAGCCCCTACCAGAATCGAGCCACGACACCGTTCCCTGAAGAAGGATTGCGTCATGATGCACGCCGATTTGATTGACCAGGAAGACCTGTTGGGCCAGCTGAAATCGTTGGGTTTTCAAGTGCCGAATGGCTCTACAGCCGAGCAGGCTTGCGAGTGTGCGGTGCGAGGCTTGAACGATGAGCGGGCGATGACGCTGCGCACTATGGTGAAGCAGATGTATACCAGCAGCGCGACCATCCTGCCGGCCGTGCGCCAGGCCATCGACAGGCAATTGCTGCCTGCGCTGGCGGAGTATCAGCAAAGCCGTAGCGCCTGATAAACCGCCTTCGCGAGCAAGCCCGCTCCCACATTCGACCGCGTTCCCCTGAGAGAGCTCGGTCGAATGTGGGAGCGGGCTTGCTCGCGAATGGAGCGCCTCGGTTTAGAGCCTTACGCTCGCGAAAGTCGACTCATTGCGCGCCTGACTCAACGCCGACAGCGGCCCGGACAATGGCGACAGCACCAGCGCTTGCGGCAACGGCATCATCGCCACTTGTTGCGTGGTGTTGGAACCCACGCGCTCGTCGCGCGGCGGAATGCCGAAGTATTCGCGGTAGCACTTGGAGAAGTGCGGCGTAGACACGAAACCACATACCGACGCCACTTCGATGATCGACATCGGCGTTTGCTTGAGCAGCTGCCGGGCGCGAATCAGGCGCAGTTTCAGGTAGTAACGCGACGGCGAGCAGTGCAGGTATTTCTGGAACAACCGCTCCAGCTGACGACGCGAAACAGCGACGTACACCGCCAGTTCGTCGAGGTCGATCGGCTCTTCGAGGTTGGCTTCCATCAGCGCGACGATTTCCTGCAACTTCGGCTGGTTAGTGCCGAGCATGTGCTTGAGCGGCACGCGCTGGTGATCCTGCTCGTTGCGGATGCGCTCGTAGACGAACATTTCCGAGATCGCGGCCGACAGTTCACGACCGTGATCGCGGCTGATCAGGTGCAGCATCATGTCCAGCGGCGCGGTGCCGCCGGAGCTGGTGAAACGGTTGCGATCGAGGGTGAACAGACGAGTGCTCATGGCCACCCGCGGGAAAGCTTCCTGCATCGACGCCAGGCATTCCCAGTGCACGCTGCAATCGAAACCGTCCAGCAGACCGGCGCAAGCCAGGGCCCAGCTGCCGGTGCAGACCGCGCCGAGACGACGGTGCTGACGCGCCTGGCTTTGCAGCCACGACACGTGTTCACGGGTAACAGTACGCTGAATACCGATGCCGCCGCAGACAATGACAGTGTCCAGGGGAGGCGCTTTGTGCATGGAGGCGTCGGGGGTGATTTGCAGTCCGTCACTGGCCCAGACCTGACCGCCATCGACGGTGAGTGTGGTCCAGCGATACAGCTCGCGGCCGGACAATTGGTTGGCCATGCGCAGAGGTTCCACTGCGGAGGCCAGAGAAATAAGCGTGAAATTGTCCAGCAGCAAAAAGCCGATGGATTGAGGCGCACGGTTCTGGGGTTGAGCCCCGGAGTTGAACGTCGTCATCGCGGTATCTCCTCACACAAAGCGGGTGTTGGCCTCAGGCGGAGGCTCTTTTTATTGCCATCGTTCTCGCGTGGGAGACGGGCTTTGTAATGACAGAGCAATTGCCATGCCTAAACTTGAATGCGTGTTCAATAACTCCTGAAAACGACGTCGCGATGCGTCTAGATATGGCGCGCAGAGATAAGAGGTCATAAGTGCCATTAGAGGCCGCAAACCCGCTACCCCGTTGCCTGTGAGCAAATCGGTAGCACTTGTGGGAACAGGGCTGCGACGCTCCTGGGGAGAGTGTCACCGCAAGCACAGGTGACGGACGGTCAGGCTTGAATTGGATCCCTGACTGGGGGAGACAGGCTTACCTGTTTGCGACGCGCTAAAAGGTGGCGCGTTTTGGTGCAGGTGTTCACTTAGTGCGCAGTTTTGACTGGTCTGGCCCCTTCGCGAGCAAGCCCGCTCCCACATTTAATCAGCGTCATGCACAAATCCAATGTGGGAGCGGGCTTGCTCGCGAAGCAGGCGACTCGGTATTACTGATTCAACACTCAACCGCGCTAACCGCTAACCCACCGCGCGATGTCTCTTTATATTTGTCGTGCATGTCGGCACCGGTATCACGCATGGTGCGGATCACCCGATCCAGCGAGATAAAGTGCTGACCGTCACCCCGCAGCGCCATCTGCGCCGCGTTGATCGCTTTCACTGCGGCAATCGCATTGCGCTCGATGCACGGCACTTGCACCAGCCCACCCACGGGATCGCAGGTCAGGCCCAAATTATGTTCCAGGCCGATTTCCGCCGCGTTGCACAATTGCTCCGGTGTGGCCCCGAGAATCTCCGCCAACCCGGCCGCCGCCATGGCGCAGGCCGAACCGACTTCACCCTGGCAACCGACCTCGGCACCGGAAATCGAGGCGTTCTTCTTGCACAGAATCCCCACCGCCGCGGCACTGAGGAAGTAATCGACCACGTTGGCGTCGGTCACTGCCTCGCTGAACTTCATGAAGTAGTGCAACACCGCCGGAATGATCCCCGCCGCGCCGTTGGTCGGCGCCGTAACCATGCGCCCGCCAGCAGCGTTTTCTTCGTTGACCGCCAGGGCGAACAGGTTGACCCACTCCATGGCGCTCAAGGTCGAGCCGATCACGTTGGGCTTGTTCAGTTCTTGCAGGCTGCGGTGCAGTTTGGCCGCGCGACGACGCACATTCAGGCCACCGGGCAAGATGCCTTCGTGCTTGAGGCCTTGCTCCACGCAATCTTGCATCGCGCGCCAGAGTTTCATCAGGCCGGCGCGAATTTCCTCTTCGCTGCGCCAGACTTTCTCGTTGGCCATCATCAGCTCTGCAACGCGCAGGTTGTGCTGCTTGCAGAGACTGAGCAGCTCGACGGCACTGGAGAAGTCGTAAGGCAGCACGGTGCTATCCAGATCCACCACGCCGCTGGAAGCCTGTGCTTCATCGACGACAAAACCGCCGCCTATGGAATAGTAGGTGTCGCGATGCAGTTCACCGTGATCGCCTTCGGCAACCAGAGTCATGGCGTTGGGATGGAACGGCAGGTTCTCGTCGATCAGGCGCATGTCCCGGGCCCAGATGAACGGAACCGACAAGCGACCGTCGAGCAGTAGCGTGTCGGTTTCACGCAGGGTCTCGATGCGGATGCCGATTTGCGACGGATCGATCGCGTCCGGCCACTCGCCCATCAGCCCCATGATCACCGCGTTGTCGCTGCCATGACCGATGCCGGTGGCAGATAACGAACCATAAAGCTGAACTTCGACACGCCTTACTTGTTCCAAAAGACTCTGTTCACGCAAACCTTGCACGAACAGCGCCGCGGCGCGCATAGGCCCCACGGTGTGCGAACTGGAAGGGCCGATGCCGATTTTGAACAAGTCGAAAACGCTGATAGCCATTACTGCTGAACTCCTGGATGTGCCTGCTCCAGGCGCAAAAGCGCCCAGTGACGGAGCTGCTACGCTCAAGCTGCAATCCGCCGAGATGGCCGCATCATCAGGCTTTTGTCATGTCGTTCAACGTCTCACACCGACGCACTCATGCCCGCTAGCGCCGCAAGCCGCTTACGCAGTGTTTTCGCCGTTTTTTTGCGGATCAGCGGGGCAAAACGGGCTGAAAAAAGCTGTAAACGACGTTACCGACACTGGATGCGACCATCCCTGTACTGGTTACGACGCACCCTGTAGGCGTCAGATTTTCACTGGTACATGATCGTATCGACTCGATTGCAAGGCGCCGTGGTAGAGCTGTCTCCAAAACGCCATCCAACCGCAACAGATAAGTGCGGTGGTCCAGTCGGAACACTGCCAAAAAAAACACCAAGGAGTCGCCCCTTATGAAAGGTTCCCCGTCGTTGTTGTTGGCCGCCATGCTGAGTCTGCCGTTTCTGGCTCAAGCCGCAGAACCGGCCCAATGCAGCACCGTAAACTTCTCCGATGTCGGCTGGACGGACATTACCGTCACTACCGCCACCACCAGCGTCGTTCTTGATGCCTTGGGCTACAAGACCAAAACCACGATGATTTCCGTGCCGGTGACCTACAAGTCCCTGGCCGACGGCAAGAACATGGACGTGTTCCTCGGTAACTGGATGCCGACCATGGAAAACGACATCAAGGCCTATCGCGATGCCGGCACCGTGGACACCCTGCGCGCTAATCTGGAAAACGCAAAATACACACTCGCCGTCCCCGAAGAGTTGTATAACAAAGGTCTGAAAGATTTCGCCGACATCGCCAAGTTCAAGAAAGAACTCGACGGCAAGATCTATGGCATCGAACCGGGTAACGACGGCAACCGCCTGATCCAGAGCATGATCGACAAGAACGCCTTCGGCCTGAAAGACGCCGGCTTCAAGGTGGTCGAGTCCAGCGAGGCAGGCATGCTCTCGCAAGTCGATCGCGCCCAGCGCCGCAACACCGCCGTGGTGTTCCTGGGCTGGGAACCGCACCCGATGAACACGCGATTCAAGATGAAGTACCTGACCGGCGGCGACGAATACTTCGGCCCGAACTTCGGCCAGGCGACCATCTACACCAACACCCGCAAGGGTTACGCACAGGAATGCAGCAACGTCGGTCAGTTGCTGAAAAACCTGGTGTTTACCCTCGACATGGAAAGCACGCTGATGGGCAACGTCCTGGACGACAAAATGAAGCCTGACGCGGCCGCCAAGGCCTGGCTGAAAAAGAATCCACAGGTGCTCGATACCTGGCTTGCTGGCGTGACCACCATTGACGGTAAACCTGGCCTGGAGGCCGTGAAAGCCAAGCTTGCGCAGTAATGCTTACGCCGGGCGAGTTCGCTCGCCCGGGCTGTTTATTCCCTTGCATGCGGACGTTCACTACCATGCTGATTGATCAGAAAATACCTTTAGGCCAGTACATCGCGGGCTTCGTTGAATGGTTGACGCAAAACGGCGCCAGCACCTTCGACGCAATCGCCGTGTCACTGGAAACGATGATCCACGGTGTGACTTTTGCGCTGACCTGGTTCAACCCGCTGGCATTGATCGGCCTCATCGCGCTACTGGCACACTTCATCCAACGCAAATGGGGCCTGACCGTTTTCGTCATCGCCTCCTTTCTGCTGATCCTCAATCTGGGGTACTGGCAGGAAACCATGGAAACCCTCGCCCAGGTGTTGTTCGCCACCCTGGTGTGCGTGCTGATCGGCGTGCCGTTGGGCATCGTCGCCGCGCACAAACCGATGTTCTACACAGTGATGCGGCCGGTGCTCGATCTGATGCAGACCGTGCCGACCTTCGTGTACCTCATTCCTACCCTGACCCTCTTCGGTCTGGGTGTGGTCCCGGGTCTGATTTCGACGGTGGTGTTCGCGATTGCCGCGCCCATCCGCCTGACCTACCTGGGTATCCGCGATGTTCCGGACGAACTGATGGACGCCGGCAAGGCCTTTGGCTGCTCGCGCCGTCAGCTGCTCTCGCGAATTGAACTGCCCCACGCCATGCCAAGCATCGCGGCCGGTATCACCCAGTGCATCATGCTGTCGTTGTCGATGGTGGTGATTGCGGCACTGGTGGGCGCCGATGGCCTGGGCAAACCCGTGGTCAACGCACTGAACACTGCTGATATCGCACTGGGCTTCGAAGCAGGCCTGGCGATCGTACTGCTGGCGATCATGCTCGACCGTATCTGCAAACAACCCGACGCTAAAGTAGGGGGTGACGCATGAGCATTATTCGCTTCGAAGACGTGGACGTGATCTTCTCCAAAGACCCGCGCGAGGCGCTCAAACTCCTCGACCAGGGCATGACCCGCAACGAGATTCTGAAAAAGACCGGGCAAATCGTCGGTGTCGAAAAGGCCAGCCTGGACGTCGAAAAAGGTGAAATCTGCGTACTGATGGGCCTGTCCGGCTCCGGTAAATCCAGCCTGTTGCGCTGCATCAACGGCCTTAACACCGTCAGCCGTGGCAAGTTGTTCGTCGAGCACGAAGGCAAGCAGATCGACATCGCCTCGTGCACGCCGGCGGAACTGAAAATGATGCGCACCAAGCGCATCGCGATGGTGTTCCAGAAGTTCGCCCTGATGCCTTGGCTGACGGTGCGCGAGAACATCAGCTTCGGTCTGGAAATGCAGGGCCGGCCGGAGAAGGAACGGAAAAAACTGGTCGATGAAAAACTCGAACTGGTGGGCCTGACCCAGTGGCGCAACAAGAAACCCAATGAGCTATCCGGTGGTATGCAACAGCGTGTCGGCCTGGCCCGAGCGCTGGCGATGGACGCCGACATTCTGCTGATGGACGAACCGTTCTCGGCCCTCGACCCGCTGATCCGCCAAGGCCTGCAAGACGAACTGCTGGAACTGCAACGTAAACTGAGCAAGACCATCGTTTTCGTAAGCCACGACCTCGATGAAGCCCTGAAGCTCGGCAGCCGTATCGCCATCATGAAAGACGGCCGGATCATCCAGTACAGCAAACCGGAAGAAATCGTCCTCAATCCTGCGGACGATTACGTGCGCACCTTCGTCGCCCACACCAATCCGTTGAACGTATTGTGCGGTCGCAGCCTGATGCGCACCCTGGACAACTGCAAACGCATCAACGGTTCGGTGTGCCTGGATCCGGGCGGCGATTCGTGGCTGGACCTGGCCGAAGGCAACACCATCAAAGGCGCCCGCCAGAACGGTTCGAGCCTGGACCTGCAGAACTGGATACCGGGGCAAGCGGTTGAAGGTTTGGGCCGTCGGCCAACATTGGTGGATTCCAACATCGGCATGCGCGATGCGTTGCAGATTCGTTACCAGACCGGCAATAAGCTGGTGTTGCATGACAACAACAAGGTTGTCGGGATTCTTGGCGACAGCGAGCTGTACCACGCGCTGCTCGGCAAGAACCTGGGGTAAGAAGCAGCAGACACAAAAACGCCGCGAGAGATCGCGGCGTTTTTGTTTATGGGATATCGGGTAATGCAGTTTTGGAGTTGAAGACCCCATCGCCAGCAGGCTGGCTCCCACATTGGATTGCATCTCTTGTGGGAGCCAGCCTGCTGGCGATGAAGCCGACGCGGTGCTTCGGACCGAAACACCGCGTCCTCGATTACTCAGCTATAAACCCGGCCAAGCAGCTGCCGATGGCTTTCAAACTGATCGAGCACGTCACGGGTGATCTGATCCTGCGTGAAGCCCATCAGATCGTAATCCTGGCTGCCGTTATGCAGGTACACCTCGGCGCGGTAGTAACGTGCGCGCGGTTCATCGGCACTTTCGGCCGACACCGTGTCACTTGCCGCCGCCAGATAACCGTCCAGGCTCACTTCGTAGACAAAAGGGTTGCCCTCTTCCATCTCGATCCGCACGCCCATGCAGCGCTTGGCCTTACCCAGCAACGTCTGCACATCCAGGCCCTGAGCACGCAATTGCACAGCCGCGTCTTCCAGTGCCGGGCTGACGCGCTTGTCCATGAAACGCTGAACGATCGACTGGTTCGGTTGCAGATCCAGCTGGGTCAGACGCTCGCTGAAACCACGACGACCACGCGCTGCCAGTTCCGCTTGCTCCTGTTCGATTTGCACGTCCTGGCGCATGGCCTTGTGCAAGCCGAACATGAAGAACACCAGCACTACGGAGAACGGCAGACCGGCCAGCACCACCATGGTTTGCATGGCTTCGAAGTTACCGGCGAACAACAGACCGATGGTCACCAGAGTGATCACCGCCGACCAGAAAATCCGCAGCCAGTGCGGCGCATCTTCGTCAACATTGCCGCCCTTGCAGGAAAGGTTGGCCATCATCACCGCGCCGGAATCCGCCGGGGTCAGGAACAGCACGAAACCGACAAAAATCGACACGCCGATCACGATCTTCGACGCTGGGTAATGCTCAAGCAACTGGTAGATCGCCATCGACGGCTGTTCCAGCGCCGTCTTCCCGAGTTCCACCGCCCCATGGTTCATCACCAGGTCCAGGGCCGAGTTACCGAAGATCGACAGCCATGCCAGGGTGAAGCCCAGCGGAATCAGCAACACGCCGGCCACCAGCTCACGCACCGTGCGACCACGGGAAATACGCGCGATGAACATGCCGACGAATGGGGCCCAGGAAATCCACCAGGCCCAGTAGAACAGAGTCCACAGGCCCAGCCAGCGGTCGGACTTCTCACTGTCGCCTTCATACACATAGAGGTCGAACGTCTTCAGCACCACGCCGTTCAGGTAGTCGCCGATGTTCTGCACAAAGCCGTTGAGCAGGTGCAGGGTCGGGCCGAACAGCAGCACGAAAATCAGCAGACCGCTGAACAACACGATGTTCAGGTTGGACAGACGGCGAATGCCGTTTTCCACGCCAGACACAGCGGCGATGGTCGCCACGGTGCTCATCACGATGATCACGATCAGCAGATTGGTGTTGCTGTGCTCCATGCCGAACAGGTTTTCCAGCCCCGACGATACTTGCAGCGAACCAATCCCCAGGTTCGTCACCAGCCCCAGCAAGGTCACGAACATGCCGAAGCCGTCCACCGCATGACCGGCCGCGCCTTTGACCCAACGCTCGCCGACCAGCGGATACAGCGCCGACCGCAACGCCAGCGGCTGGTTATGACGGTAAGCAAAGTACGCCACGGCCAGGCCGACCAGTGCGTAGATCGCCCAGCCATGCAGGCCCCAATGCAGGAACGTCAGTTGCACCGCCTGACGAGCCGCGAGATTGCTGCCAGCCACGCCTTCCGGCGGATTGAAGTAATGATCCAGCGGTTCGGAAGCACCGAAGTACAGCAACGAGATGCCGATACCCGACGAGAACAGCATCCCCGCCCAGGCGCCGTAGCTGAAGTCCGGGGTGTCGTCCTTGCTGCCCAGCTTGAGCTTGCCGTAGGACGAAAACGCCAGGCCAACCACAAAAACCAGATAAGCGGCGATCACCACCATGTAGTACCAGCCGAAGCTGCGGGACAACCAGGCCTGGGCAATGCCGAGCATTCTGCCGGCCTCTTGCGGGGCAATGATCAGAATGGCGGTCAACAGCAGGATCAGCGCGGTAGAGGTGTAAAACACCCAACCGTTGACCGTCACCTTCTCGGGTGGGGTCTTTATTAGAGAGGCAGAACTCATGGCACAGATGCTCCAGGCAGTGCGAGAGAAGAACACAAGGCAACGCGTTACCCGACCATTCGGTTAGTTGGCAGCCGACCGGCGGGTGATATAAAGACAGCCCGAAAAAAGCCCGAAACCCCTGAACGCCTGAGCGTGTGGGTTTCGAGCATTTTCAGATGTCGTTTTTCCGCCAACTACGTGTAGGAAAAACCTGTAGGCAGCGACGAATTGTCGCAGATCTTATTCTTTGTTGATTGAACGTTCAATCAAAACAAAATAGACTGGCCTTTAACCCGGTAGCCGTTTTTCGTCCACCGGAAGGCCTAAGGAGATGTGCAAGATGCCCAAGGTCGGTATGCAACCCATCCGCCGCCAGCAATTGATCGAAGCCACATTACAGGCGGTCGATCGGGTCGGCATGGGGGACGCCAGCATTGCGCTGATCGCCCGTTTGGCCGGTGTCTCGAATGGCATCATCAGTCACTACTTTCAGGACAAGAACGGCCTGATCGCCGCCACGGCGCAGTATCTGATGAATGTCCTGAGCGAGAACGTCACCGCGCGCCGTCAGGCGCTGGAGGACACCAGCCCACGGGCTCACCTTCAGGTGATTATCGAAGGCAACTTCGACGCCAGCCAGGTCAATGGCCCGGCAATGAAAACCTGGCTGGCCTTCTGGGCCACCAGCATGCACCACCCGTCTTTGCACCGGTTGCAGCGGATCAACGATCACCGTCTGTATTCCAACCTGTGCTGCCAGTTCCGCCGTGTGTTGCCGCTTGATCAAGCGCGCAGCGCCGCCCGCGGCCTGGCAGCCCTCATTGACGGTTTGTGGTTGCGCGGCGCGCTGTCGGGAGATGCTTTCGACACCGGGCAGGCGCACCAGATCGCTTACGAATACATGGATTTCCAACTGGCCAAGCAGGTGAGTTAGAGCACACAGAACCGCTCAGCACCTGAACCGCTACCGACCGCGACGCCACTGCTACACGGCTCGCCCGGTGGTCAACGCCAACCACTTATGCACTTGCGAGGACTTTATGGCCCGTTTCGAACTGCAAAAACTCTACATCGATGGCGGCTACAGTGACGCCAGCAGCGACGCCACCTTCGAAGCCATCAACCCGGCTAACGGTGAAGTCCTCGCAACCGTACAACGTGCGACCCAGTCAGACGTTGAGCGCGCTGTGGTCAGCGCCGAAAAGGGTCAGAAAATCTGGGCTGCGATGACTGCCATGGAGCGTTCGCGCATCCTGCGTCGTGCCGTCGACATCCTGCGCGAGCGCAACGATGAACTGGCCGCCCTGGAAACCCTGGACACCGGCAAGGCGTACTCCGAAACCCGTTACGTCGACATCGTCACCGGCGCTGACGTGCTGGAGTACTACGCAGGCCTGGTGCCGGCCATCGAAGGCGAGCAGATTCCGCTGCGCACCACGTCTTTCGTCTACACCCGTCGCGAGCCGCTGGGCGTCGTGGCCGGTATCGGCGCATGGAACTACCCGATCCAGATCGCCTTGTGGAAATCCGCACCGGCCCTGGCGGCCGGTAACGCGATGATCTTCAAGCCAAGCGAAGTCACCTCCCTGACTACCCTGAAACTGGCCGAGATCTACACCGAAGCTGGCGTTCCGGCTGGCGTGTTCAACGTTCTGACCGGCAGTGGCCGTGAAGTCGGCACCTGGCTGACCGAACACCCGCGCATCGAAAAAATCTCCTTCACCGGCGGCACCGACACCGGCAAGAAGGTGATGGCCAGCGCTTCCGCTTCGTCGCTCAAAGACGTGACCATGGAACTGGGCGGCAAGTCCCCGCTGATCATTTTCGACGACGCCGACCTGGATCGCGCCGCCGACACCGCGATGATGGCCAACTTCTACAGCTCCGGTCAGGTCTGCACCAACGGCACTCGCGTGTTCGTACCGAGCCACCTGAAAGCCGCTTTCGAAGCCAAGATCGTTGAACGCGTTGCCCGCATCCGCGTCGGCAACCCGGAAGACGAAAACACCAACTTCGGCCCGCTGGTCAGCTTCGCCCACATGGAAAGCGTGCTGGGTTACATCGCCAAAGGTAAGGAAGAAGGCGCTCGCGTTCTGTGCGGCGGCAGCCGTCTGACCGAAGGCGAATTCGCCAAAGGCGCATTCGTGGCACCGACCGTGTTCACTGATTGCACCGACGAGATGACCATCGTTCGCGAAGAAATCTTCGGCCCGGTGATGAGCATCCTGACCTACGAAACCGAAGAAGAAGTGATCCGTCGCGCCAACAACACCGAGTTCGGCCTGGCCGCTGGTGTCGTCACCAAAGACCTGAACCGCGCTCACCGTGTGATCCATCAACTGGAAGCCGGTATCTGCTGGATCAACGCCTGGGGCGAGTCCGACGCCAAGATGCCGGTCGGCGGCTACAAGCAGTCGGGCGTGGGTCGTGAGAACGGCATCAGCTCGCTGAACAACTTCACACGCATCAAATCGGTACAGGTCGAACTGGGCGATTACGCCTCGGTGTTCTAAGGCGATATTCGCTTCGCCTGCGAGGCCGTCATCGCCAGCAGGCTGGCTCCCACAGGAGTACGCATTCCAATGTGGGAGCCAGCCTGCTGGCGATCGAGTGCGCAGCACTCGCCGACCTGACCAACTTCAAAGAGGGTGCATTCAATGTCCCAAGAATTCGATTACATCATCATCGGTGCCGGCTCGGCCGGTAACACCCTGGCGACCCGTCTGACTGAAGACGAAGGCGTCACTGTCCTGCTGCTCGAAGCGGGCGGCCCGGATTACCGTCTCGACTTCCGCACGCAAATGCCGGCCGCCTTGGCATTCCCGCTGCAAGGTCGTCGCTACAACTGGGCCTATGAAACCGATCCAGAGCCACACATGGACGGTCGCCGGATGGAATGCGGTCGCGGCAAGGGCCTGGGTGGTTCTTCGCTGATCAACGGCATGTGCTACATCCGTGGTAACGCAATGGACTACGACAACTGGTCGAAGCTGCCCGGTCTGGAAGACTGGACCTACCTCGACTGCCTGCCGTATTTCCGCAAGGCGGAAACCCGTGACATCGGCCCGAACGACTACCACGGTGGCGACGGTCCGGTCAGCGTGACCACGCCGAAAGCCGGCAACAACCCGTTGTTCCACGCGATGGTTGAAGCCGGCGTGCAAGCCGGTTACCCGCGCACCGAAGACCTGAACGGCTACCAGCAAGAAGGTTTCGGCCCGATGGACCGCACCGTGACGCCGAACGGCCGTCGCGCCAGTACCGCTCGCGGTTACCTGGACGTCGCCAAGAAGCGTTCGACCCTGACCATCGTCACCCACGCCCTGACCGACAAGATTCTGTTCGAAGGCAAGCGCGCGGTCGGCGTGCGTTACCTGATCGGCGCCGCTGAAGAGCGCGTTGAAGCCCGCGCCCGCAAAGAAGTACTGCTGTGCTCCGGCGCCATCGCTTCGCCGCAGATTCTGCAACGCTCCGGCGTCGGCCCGGCCGAACTGCTGAAGAAACTCGACATCCCGGTGGTCCACGACCTGCCAGGCGTTGGTGAAAACCTGCAGGATCACCTTGAGCTGTACCTGCAATACGCCTGCACCCAACCGGTCTCGCTGTACCCGTCGTTGTTGCTGCACAACCAGCCGGCCATCGGTGCCGAGTGGCTGTTCAACGGCACCGGCATCGGCGCCAGCAACCAGTTCGAAGCCGGCGGCTTCATCCGCACCCGTCCGGAATTCGATTGGCCGAACATTCAGTACCACTTCCTGCCGGTGGCGATTAACTACAACGGCAGCAACGGTGTGAAAAAGCACGGCTTCCAGGCGCACATGGGCTCCATGCGTTCGCCAAGCCGTGGTCGCATTCAGGCCAAGTCCAAGGATCCGCGCGAGTACCCGAGCATCCTGTTCAACTACATGGCCACCGAGCAGGACTGGCAGGAATTTCGCGATGGCATCCGCCTGACCCGTGAAATCATGCAGCAACCAGCACTGGACGCCTTCCGTGGCCGCGAAATCAGCCCGGGCATTGACGTGCAAACCGATGAGCAGCTGGACAAGTTCATCCGCGAACACGCCGAAACCGCGTTCCACCCGTCCTGCTCGTGCAAGATGGGCACCGACGAGATGGCCGTGGTCGATGGCGAAGGTCGTGTGCATGGCATGCAAGCCCTGCGCGTGGTCGATGCCTCGATCATGCCGATCATCACCACCGGCAACCTGAACGCACCAACGATCATGATGGCCGAGAAAATCGCTGACAAGATCCGCGGTCGCAAGCCGTTGCCGCGTAGCAACGCCGCTTACTACGTGGCCGGTGATGCACCGGTGCGTGGCAAGCCGTTGCGGGATGTGAGCCCTACCGCGCCATAACCGCTACACCGTGGTGCAGCCATCGCGAGCAGGCTCGCTCCCACAAGTTCCGGGTTGGATTGCAAATTTGTGATCTACCTGGGTCCCTGTGGGAGCGAGCCTGCTCGCGATAGAGCCCGACCAGACAACACATCTCGACCTGACGCATCCTTGCAATCCCTCCCTACACTGCTGCGCCCTTGATCTACCCCCCGCCCAGGCCTAATCTAGCGCCACGCAAACGCTTCACCCCCTCGCAATACCGATGCATCGCAACTCCATGCCAAGGAGGTTCCCGAATGTTCGATTTCCACCCCCAGCTCAAGCAGCGCTTCGCTGCCTTGCGCACGGGCGCTGAATTCTTTTCGCTGCGTTATGTACGCGAGTCTGGCCAGTACCTGTCAGTGCGCAAGAACGTCGCCGAACCGCCGAGTCTGAGCCGTGATGAAGGCGTGATGCTGACCGTTCGGGTCAACGGCGTCGAAGCCTACGCCGCGACCAACGACCTGTCCCAATCCGGCCTTCAGGCCGCACTGGAGAAGGCCGAGCAACAAGCCCGTCGACTCAAACCTCACGCCCTGCTCGACCTGCGCGAGCAAGCCGTCTCCAGCGACCGCGCCGACTACTTATCACCCAATCTCGACCAGCCCTTCCCGTCCCTGAGCGATTGCTACCAGTTGCTCGGCGCCGAATCTGCCGCCGTGCCCAAGGACGAGCGATTGGTGAACTGGCAGGCGAGCATCGGCATCACCAACGTCGAGCAAATCTACCTCAACAGCGCCGGTGCCGAATTGCGTCAGGCCCAGCGTTTCGTCTACCCGAGCATGGACGTCACCGCCTTCGACGGCAGCGACAGCCAGACCCGTAGCCTGGGCCGCGAGAACTTCGGCCAGCAGGGCGGCTTTGATGTGATCAGCCGTTGCGGCCTGATCGGTGCCGGCCCGAAAGTCGCCGATCAGGCGCTGCAATTGCTGCTGGCGCCAAACACCCCGCAAGGCCCCCGCGACTTGCTGCTGATGCCTGACCAAATGATGCTACAGATCCACGAGTCCATCGGTCACCCGCTGGAACTGGACCGCATCCTGGGCGATGAGCGCAATTACGCCGGCACCAGTTTCGTCAAGGCAGAAGACTTCGGCAGCCTGCAATACGGCTCCAAACTGCTCAACGTGACCTTCGACCCGGACATCCCCGAACAGCTCGCCAGCTACGGCCATGACGACGACGGCAGCGCCGCCAGCAAACAATTTCTGATTAAGGAAGGTTTGCTGCTGCGGCCATTGGGCGGTGCGCTGTCGCAATTTCGCGCCGGCATGGATGGCGTTGCCAACAGCCGCGCCTGCGGCTGGAACCGTCCGCCGATCGACCGCATGGCCAACCTCAACATCGAGCCCGGCGATCAGCCGCTGGAACAGCTGATCGGCAACATCGAGCACGGCATTTTGATGAGCACCAACCGTTCGTGGTCCATCGACGATGCGCGCAACAAGTTCCAGTTCGGCTGCGAATGGGGCCAGTTGATCGAAAACGGCGAACTCAAGGGTGTGGTGAAGAATCCGAACTACCGGGCAATTTCCGCACAATTCTGGAAAAGCCTCAGCGCTGTCGGCGATGCCAACACCGTCAAAGTGCTAGGCACGCCGAACTGCGGCAAGGGCGAACCGAACCAAGTGATCCGCGTCGGCCATGCGTCGCCGGCCTGTGTGTTCAGCAATGTGGATGTGTTTGGGGGAGATGCCTGATGAGTACTGCCACGAGCACTTCAAATAGCCAGGCCGAGTCGTTCAAGGACCTGGTCAATTGGCTGCGCGATGCACTGCGCACGCCGGAGCAATTCACCCTCAGCTACGCCGCCGAGTCGTCGGCCTTCGTGCGCTTCAACCATGCCAAAGTCCGTCAAGCCGGGCAGGTGCAGCAGGCGAGTGTCGGGTTCAAACTGATTAACGATGGTCGTCATGCCGATCTGAATATCACGCTGTCGGGCGACCACGAAGTTGATCTTCAGCGTCTGGCCGAAGGCCTGCAACAGTTGCGCGAAACCCTGCCACTGTTGCCTCAGGATCCATACCTGCTGCTTAACCAGAACGACTGGCAGAGCAACAACGTGCAGGAGCATCCGCTGCCGGACACCGAGCAAGTGGTCGCTGAAATCACTCAAGCTGCCGAAGGGCTGGATCTGGTCGGCTTCTATGCCGCCGGGCCGATCAGTCGCGGTTTCGCCAGTTCCTCGGGCGCGTTCGGCTGGCATCAGGCCAACAGCTTCAACTTCGATTTCAGCCTGTTCCATGAAAACGGTCAGGCGGTGAAAGCCAGCTATGCCGGGAACGACTGGAACAGCGAAGGCTTTGCCAGGCGCTTCCAGCAGGCCCGCGAGCAGTTGGCGTTTCTGGGTCGGCCGTTGCGCACGCTGCCGCCCGGCGAATACCGCGCCTACCTGGCGCCGGCAGCGCTGGAAGAAATCATGGGCATGCTGAGCTGGGGCGGGTTTTCGGCCCAGGCGATTGCCAGCAAACAGAGCCCATTGCAGAAGTTCTACGCCAGCGAAGCCTGCTTCAGCCCCAACGTATGGTTGAGTGAGCAGGTCAGCGGTTCCTTGAGCCCGGCGTTTTCCGACGAAGGTTATCCCCGCGATGATCTGGGGTTGATCGCCAAAGGCATGGCCAATGCCCGACTGATCAATTCCCGCAGCGCCGCCGAATACGGCCTCGCTGCCAACGGCGCCAGCAGCCATGAATACCCGACGGCGCTGGTCATGAACGGCGGCGATCTGGAGCAGAAGGACATCCTCAAGCGCCTCGGCACCGGGCTCTACATCAGCAACCTGTGGTACCTGAACTACTCGGACCAACCGGCGGCGCGCCTGACCGGCATGACGCGGTTTGCGACCTTCTGGGTTGAGAACGGCGAGATTCAGGCACCGGTCAGCACCATGCGGTTTGATGACAGCGTCTACAGCCTGCTCGGTTCGCAGCTCGAAGCGTTGACCGAGGAACGTGAATTGCTGCTTTCAGCCAGCACCTACAGTCAGCGGGCGACTGCCTCGGCGTTATTGCCCGGTGCGCTCGTCAGCCGACTGACGTTGACGCTGTAAACACAAAACCTGTGGCGAGGGGGCTTGCCCCCGTTGGGCTGCGAAGTAGCCCCCTGGATCAGCAAACGCGGCTCTATCAGACATACCGCATTCGCCGGATTTACGACTGCTTCGCAGCCGAACGGGGGCAAGCCCCCTCGCCACAAAGGTTTCTCATCTCAATGGATCCCTCACCACAGGGATCGAGCTCGACCAGCCCCCACAAGAGGTCCCATGCCCAACCGCCCACCTCTCGATGCCGTCACCGCCCGCTGGGTACCGTGGGTTGTGGCCATTGCCTTCTTCATGCAGTCCCTCGACGGGACGATCCTCAACACCGCCCTCCCCGCTATGGCCCGGGACTTGGCCGAAGACCCGTTGCGCATGCAGGGCGTCATCATCGCCTACATGCTTACCGTCGCCTTACTGATCCCCGCCTCCGGCTGGATCGCCGATCGCTTCGGCACCCGGAAAATCTTCTTCGGCGCGATCCTCCTGTTCAGCTTCGGCTCATTGCTCTGCGCCTTGTCCAACACGCTGAGCATGCTCATCGGCGCCCGGGTGATTCAGGGCCTCGGTGGCGCGTTGATGCTGCCGGTCGGTCGATTGGTGGTGCTGCGCGCCTATCCGCGCTCGGAACTGGTGCGGATCATGGGGTTCATCACCATTCCCGGCCTGCTCGGCCCGCTGATGGGCCCGACCATGGGCGGCTGGATGGTGCAATACCTGACCTGGCACTGGATCTTCCTGATAAACCTGCCGGTGGGCATCCTCGGTTGCTACGCGGTGTGGAAATTCATCCCTGACCTGCGCGGCAGCGAACGCACGCGCTTTGATAGCCTGGGTTTTTTGCTGTTCGGCGCGGCGATGGTATTGATCACCATCGCCATGGAAGGCCTCGGCGAACTGCACCTGCCGCACTTGCGGGTGATGTTGCTGCTGTTTGGCGGCATGGCGTGTCTGGCGGCGTATTGGCTGCGGGCCGGGCACATCGACAATCCGCTGTTTGCGCCCTCGCTGTTCAAGACCCGGACCTTCGCCGTGGGCATCCTTGGCAACCTGTTCGCTCGCCTCGGCAGCGGCGCCCTGCCCTTTCTGGTGCCGCTGCTGCTGCAAGTGGCGCTGGGTTATTCGCCGTCACAGGCCGGGATGAGCATGCTGCCCCTGGCTGCGGCCGCGATGGTTGCCAAGTCGGTGGCGCGGCCGCTGATCGAACGTTTCGGCTACCGCAGCGTGCTGACCGGCAACACACTGGCGCTGGGGATCATGCTGGCCAGCATGGGCCTGGTCAGCGAGCAGACGCCGTATTGGCTGCTGCTGGCTCAGCTGGCAGTTCTGGGGGCGATCAACTCCTTGCAGTTCACCGCGATGAACACCGTCACCCTGATCGACCTCGACGACGCCAGCGCCAGCAGCGGCAACAGTTTGCTGTCGGTGGTCGCGCAATTGTCCCTGAGCCTCGGTGTGGCCTGCGCCGGCGCCCTGCTCGGCGGCTTCACGGCGGAGATCGGCAATGACGGCGTGGACACGGTTCTGGGCGCGTTCCAGCTGACATTTGTGACGGTCGGAATCATGGCGATGCTGGCTGCAACCATCTTCTCGCAGCTTTCGCCCAAGGATGGCCGACGGATGGTCAGCCGAGAGCACGATATCGAGCACTGACCCGTAGCAGCTGCCGAGGCACGAGGCTACGTTGCGTGTCCGCAGAACCACCCTCGGCGGCCGCTTCGCAGCCCGACGCAGCCTCATGCCTCGGCAGCTGCTACGACTTCTCGTCCGGAAACTTCAGGCGAATGGCCATGAGACTGATACACTGCGCGACATTTTGTTTTGCAGGCCAGTCCCGTGACCACCATCGCCACCGCTTTTAATACTTTGCCGCTGTCCGCCGCCATGCTGGCTAACCTCGACTCCCTCGGTTATGCCCAGATGACGCCGATCCAGGCGCAAAGCTTGCCGGTGATCCTCAAGGGGATGGACCTGATCGCCCAGGCCAAGACCGGCAGCGGCAAAACCGCCGCCTTCGGTATCGGCCTGCTGAACCCGATCAATCCGCGCTTCTTCGGTTGCCAGGCGCTGGTCATTTGCCCGACTCGCGAGCTGGCTGACCAGGTCGCCAAGGAAATCCGTCGTCTGGCCCGCGCCGAAGACAACATCAAGGTCCTGACCCTGTGTGGCGGCGTGTCCTTCGGCCCGCAGATCGGCTCGCTGGAGCATGGCGCGCACATCATCGTCGGCACCCCGGGGCGTATCCAGCAGCACCTGCGCAAGGGTTCGCTGGTGCTCCATGGCCTGAACACGCTGATCCTCGACGAAGCCGACCGCATGCTCGACATGGGTTTCTACGATTCCATCGAAGAAATCATCGCCCAGACCCCGGAGCGCCGCCAGACCCTGCTGTTCTCCGCCACGTACCCGGTGGGCATCAAGCAACTGGCGTCGAAATTCATGCGCACCCCTCAGATCGTGAAGGCCGAGGCGTTCCACGACGATACGCAGATCGAGCAGCGCTTCTACGAGATCTCCCCGGAGGAGCGCATGGACGCGGTGGTCAAAGTCCTCGCGCATTTCCGTCCGGCGTCCTGCGTTGCCTTCTGCTTCACCAAGCAGCAGGTTCAGGAAACCGTTGATCACCTGACCTCCAAAGGCATCTCCGCCGTCGGTCTGCAGGGTGATCTGGAACAGCGTGACCGCGATCAGGTATTGGCCATGTTCGCCAACCGCAGCACTTCGGTGCTGGTTGCCACTGATGTCGCCGCGCGCGGTCTGGACATCGATATGCTGGATATGGTGATCAACGTCGAACTGGCCCGTGATTCGGAAATCCACATCCACCGTGTCGGCCGTACTGGCCGTGCGGGCGAGAAAGGCATCGCGATCAGCCTGGTCGCCCCGTCCGAAGCCCACCGTGCCCAAGCCATCGAGCAACTGCAGAAGTCGCCGTTGAGCTGGGATCAGCTGAGCAACCTCAAGTCCCAGGGTGGCGCACCGCTGCTGCCAGTGATGAGCACGCTGTGCATTGGTGCGGGCCGTAAAGACAAAGTACGTCCGGGCGACATTCTCGGTGCGCTGACCGGCGATGCCGGCATCCCGGGCGCCCAGGTCGGCAAGATTGCAATTTTCGACTTCCAGGCCTATGTGGCCGTGGAACGCGGGATCGCCAAGCAAGCCTTGCAGCGCCTGAACGACGGTAAAATCAAAGGCCGTTCGCTGCGCGTGCGCATTCTGTAAGAACAACGAACATCCCCTGTAGGAGCTGCCGCAGGCTGCGATCTTTTGATCTTGATCTTGATCTCAACAACAAGATCAAGATCAAAAGATCGCAGCCTCGTTTCACTCGACAGCTCCTACACAGCTCCTACACAGCTCCTACAGGTTTCTTTTGAGGACACCGTTTTGCGCTCTACCGAAGTCGTGATTATTGGCGCTGGCGCCGCAGGGTTGATGTGTGCGCTGACCGCCGCCGGGCGCGGGCGCAAAGTGATGTTGCTTGACCATGCGAACAAGGCCGGCAAGAAAATCCTCATGTCGGGCGGTGGCCGCTGCAATTTCACCAACATGTACACCGAACCGGGCAATTTTCTCTCGCAGAACGAGCACTTCTGCAAATCCGCGCTGGCGCGCTACACCCAGTGGGATTTCATCGGTCTGGTGGCCAAACATGGCGTGCCGTACCACGAGAAGAAACTCGGCCAGTTGTTCTGCGATAACAAATCCAGCGACATCCTCCAAATGCTGCTCGAGGAGTGCGATCAGGTCGGCGTCAGCCTGCACCTGGACACCTCGATTCAGACCATCGAGAAGCTGGAAAGCGGTTATCTGCTGGATACCACGCTGGGCCAGGTCACGTGTGAATCCCTGGTGATCGCCACTGGCGGCTTGTCGATTCCGACCCTCGGTGCCACCGGTTTCGGTTATCAAGTGGCCAAACAGTTCGGTCACGACTTACTGCCGACCCGCGCCGGCCTCGTGCCGTTCACCATCACCGATCAGCTCAAGGCGCTTTGCACCGAGCTGTCCGGTACGTCGGTGGACTGCCTGGTGAGCTGCAACGACCAGAGTTTCCGCGAAAACATCCTGTTCACCCACCGAGGCCTCAGCGGACCGGCGATCTTGCAGATTTCGTCGTTCTGGGAATCCGGCGATACGGTGGAAATCAATCTGATGCCGGATCACGACGTGCCGACCTGGCTGCAACAGCAGCAGGCCGAACGTCCCAACAGCGAGTTGAAAACCCTGCTCGGTGAAATCTTCACCAAGAAAATGGCCAACCTGTTGGCGGACAACTGGTTCGTCTCCAAACCGATGAAGCAGTACACCCACGCCGAACTGGCAGACATCGCCGAAAAACTGGCGAGCTGGAAAGTCGTGCCGGCCGGCACTGAAGGCTACCGCACTGCCGAAGTGACCCTGGGCGGCGTTGACACTCGCGAAGTATCGTCCAAGACCATGGAATCGCTGAAAAGCCCGGGCCTGTATTTCATCGGTGAAGTGCTCGACGTTACCGGGCATCTGGGCGGATTCAATTTCCAGTGGGCTTGGGCCTCTGGTTACGCTGCCGCGCAATACGTCTGACCACACCACTCGCTGCAGGCCTGTGTAGGAGCTGTGTAGGAGCTGTCGAGTGAAACGAGGCTGCGATCTTTTGACTTTGCTTTTTAAACGCAAGATCAAAAGATCGCAGCCTTCGACAGCTCCTACAGGGGATTTCATTTCAAGGTGATAAACCCATGTTCGCCAGGGAAGGAACAGATTTTGCTGTCAGATGTGATCGGCGCCATTGCGTCGGCGTCATTAGTGGCTCAATTTAGCGTCATTGCCTCGGAAGGCCTTCGCACTTCATGTCATCGACCACATTTCGGCAGTCTCTGCGCCGCCTCTGGGCGCTGGATAAATTCAGCTACAGCGTGCGGGTATTCATCGCCCTGACCGGCAGCATGGCGCTGTGTTGGTATCAGGATGAAATGGGGCTGCTGATCCCGTTGTTCCTGGGGATCATCGCCAGCGCCCTGGCCGAGACCGACGACAGTTGGCAGGGTCGCCTCAACGCGCTGGCCGTGACGCTGGTGTGTTTCATGGTCGCGGCCCTGTCCGTCGAACTGCTCTTCCCCTACCCCGTCCTTTTTATCATCGCCTTTGCCCTGGCCAGCTTCTGCCTGACCATGCTCGGCGCGCTGGGCGAACGTTATGGCGCGATTGCTTCGGCAACGTTGATTCTGTCGGTCTACACCATGATCGGCGTGGACCAGCGCGGTGGCGCGGTCACTGATTTCTGGCACGAACCGGTGCTGCTGGTGGCCGGTGCGGCCTGGTACGGCTTGCTCTCGGTGCTGTGGCAGGCGCTGTTTTCCAACCAGCCGGTGCAGCAAAGCCTGGCGCGGTTGTTCCGTGAACTGGGTTATTACTTGAAGCTGAAATCGTCGCTGTTCGAACCGATCCGGCAGATGGACGTGCAAGCGCAGCGCCTGGAACTGGCCCAACAGAATGGTCGGGTGGTGGCAGCCCTGAACGCCGCCAAGGAAATCATTCTGCATCGGGTCGGCGACGGTCGGCCGGGGGTGAAAGTCAGCCGTTATCTGAAGCTGTACTTCCTCGCCCAGGACATTCACGAGCGAGCCAGTTCCTCGCACTACCCCTATAACGCGCTGGCCGAAGCGTTCTTCCACAGCGACGTGCTGTTCCGCTGTCAGCGCCTGCTGCGCCAGCAAGGCAAGGCTTGCCGCGCGCTGGCCGAATCGATCCAGATGCGCCAGCCGTTCACCTACGACGCAAGCTTCGCCGAGGCCCTGAGCGACCTGCACGCCTCCCTCGAACACCTTCGTATCCAGAGCAATCCGGCCTGGCGCGGCCTGTTGCGTTCGTTGCGAGCGCTGGCCGCCAATCTCGGTACCCTCGACCGTTTGCTCAGCGACGCCAGCAACCCCGATGCGCTCGCAGACGCCACCGACAGCAGCTTGCTCGACCGTTCGCCACGCAGCCTCAAGGATGTCTGGGTACGTTTGCGCACGCAGCTGACGCCGACGTCCTTGCTGTTCCGCCATGCCCTGCGCCTGCCCCTGGCGTTAAGCATTGGCTATGGCATGGTGCATTTGATCCACCCGTCGCAGGGTTACTGGATCATCCTCACCACGCTGTTTGTCTGTCAGCCGAACTACGGCGCCACTCGCCGCAAACTCGGGCAGCGGATCATCGGCACCGCCATCGGCCTGACCGTGGCCTGGGCGTTGTTCGATCTGTTCCCGAACCCGTTGATCCAGTCTTGCTTCGCGATCGTTGCCGGAGTGGTGTTCTTTACCAATCGCACCACCCGCTACACCTTGGCGACTGCCGCGATCACGCTCATGGTGCTGTTCTGTTTCAACCAGGTGGGCGATGGTTATGGGCTGCTTCTGCCGCGACTGTTCGATACCTTGCTCGGCAGTCTGATCGCCGGGCTCGCGGTATTCCTGTTCCTGCCGGACTGGCAGGGTCGACGCCTGAACAAAGTGCTGGCCAACACCCTCACCTGCAACAGCATTTACCTGCGCCAGATCATGCAGCAATACGCCGCCGGCAAAAGCGACGACCTGGCTTATCGCCTGGCCCGGCGCAACGCGCACAACGCCGACGCCGCATTGTCGACGACGCTGGCCAACATGCTGATGGAGCCGGGGCACTTTCGTAAGGAAGCGGACGTCGGGTTCCGTTTCCTGGTGCTGTCGCACACCTTGCTCAGCTATTTGTCGGGGCTGGGGGCACACCGCGAAACCCAACTGCCAACGGAGGTGCGCGAGCATTTGATCGACGGCGCCGGCGTGAGCCTGGCTGCCAGCCTCGACGAAATCGCCCAAGGCCTGGCGAGCAAACAGCCGATTGCGATTCAGAGTGATGAGGAAGAAGCGCTGGCCAATGGGCTGGAACAAATGCCGGATGAGATCGACGAAGGGCAGCGGTTGGTGCAGACGCAACTGGCGTTGATCTGCCGGCAGCTGGGGCCGTTGCGGACGTTGGCGGCGCATCTCATTAAAGACACTAGCGAAGCCTGAGATTTGTGGTGATTGGGCGGGCCTCATCGCGAGCAGGCTCGCTCCCACATTGGATCTGTGTCAGGCACAGATCAGCGATATACCGCAACCCCTGTGGGAGCGAGCCTGCTCGCGATGAGGCCATCAGCCACACCACAAAACCCGCTCACATCCCATGCTGCTTGAGCAACTTCTCATAACTCCCATCAGCTTTCATCGCCGCAATCTCACGGTCGAACCCGGCAACGATCTGTTCATGCTGCGGGTTCTTCAGGCTCACCAGAATATGCAGGCTGTTCTCGCTCAATGGCTTGGGTAAAAACTCCACGGAATTGCGTACCTTGAATGACTCCCGAGCCAGGTAATACCGGGCGACAAACTCGTCTTCCAGAGTCAGCTTGACCCGGTCGGCCGCGACCATGCGCACGGCCATGGCGAAGCTATGCACGGGGACTTTCTGCAGCGACACATCGTCGTCGAATGCTTGCGAATAGGCATAACCGCGTACTACCGCTATCGGGAAAGTGTGCAGTTGTTGCAGGTTGTTGAATTCGATCGGCGTGTCTTTGCGCTTGAGAAAGCGCACGCGGTTGAGCAGGTACTCGCCGGAAAACTGCCCCAGCTTCGTGCGCTCATCGGTGTACCAGGCGTTGACCAGCACGTCGTAACGCCCCTCGCCTACCCCAAACAAGGCTCGCGCCCACGGCACCTGTTCGAAATCACTGGCATAACCGGCCCGGGCCAGCGCGGTGCTAACGATGTCCGTGGCCAGTCCGCCATTGACCAGCGTGGCGTCGGTAAAGGGCGGCCAGGCATCGGCTACCAGGCGCAGCTTTTGCGCTGCCGCACTCTGTGTCAGCAACAGCAATCCAATCAAAGCAAACGCTCGATGCAATCGCGGCATGCCAGAAAATCCTTAGCGGGCGGGTTGCCCGACGTGTTTTCAGCCAAAACTCCAAGGCCCCTTTAGCGGCGAAACCCAGGTCCTAACATTAGCTTATCGACGACATTGCACAGCGCTGCATCGCAGATTACACAAAGAAGACAATCTCGCGAGAAATGAATGATGGCATTTTGGCCTTTGTCACAGATTTTTTTGCCATAAAGACATCCCGCCTCAGGACGCTTAGTATCGGAGCACGTTGTTCAAGGAATCTGAAGATGACAATCGATTGGGTCTGCAAGCACCACAGCGATCTGGGTAAAGAGCAGCTTTATGCCATTTTGCAGCTGCGCGCCGCGGTGTTCATCGTCGAGCAGAAATGCCTTTATCAGGACATCGACGACCAGGATCTGGAAGGTGACACTTGCCATCTGATGGGCTGGGACGGGGATCGTCTGGTGGCTTACCTGCGCTTGCTCGACCCGGAGTTACAGGGCGGCGATGTGGTAATCGGCCGAGTGATCATTGCTCCCGCTGCACGCGGCACCGGGCTTGGGCATGAGTTGATGAGCCAGGCGTTGAAACAGGCCGCCAAACGCTGGCCCGAAGTGCCCGTCTACCTCTCGGCCCAGGCGCATTTGCAGGGGTATTACGGGCGGTACGGGTTTGTGGTGGTGGGTGAGGAATATCTGGAAGATGACATTCCGCATATCGGGATGCGTCGTTCCTGAGGGCCTCTTCGCGGGCAAGCCTCGCTCCTACAGATTATGTGTCGGCCACTTCCGCCCCTGTAGGAGCGAGGCTTGCCCGCGAAGGCGTCAGCCCTGTCGCCGCAGAAATTCAGGGATACTCCAACACCGCTTTGATCTGCCGCAGATTGCGCTCGATCCACCCCCGATCAATCGCCCCCCACTCGCGAATCCGATAGCGCCCCGCATGGTTGCGCGCGCCTTCTTCCTGCTCGAATTCACAAACGATATCCAGATCCGCCAATGCCGCGATGGTGTCCTGGGCCGTGCGCCGAGGCATGCCGGTGACTTCGGTCAACGCCGGGACGCTGCTGGCCAGCCCGCTGTCGATCAGGTACGCCACGTACAACCGGCGGTAGAAGCTGCTTTTGGTCTTGCTCACGTCCATCCATGCGCTCCTTATTAGAAGGTCAAAAGAAGATCAAAAGATCGCAGCCTTCGGCAGCGCCCACAGGCGCGTAGGAGCTGCCGAAGGCTGCGATCTTTTGATCTTGATCTTGATCTTGATCTTGATCCTTCAGTGCATATCCCGCCACGTCAGGTACACCCGCAAATCGAACTCCACCTGGTGATACCCCGGCAACATGTGTTCGCACAGCTTGTAGAACGCCTTGTTGTGATCCGACTCTTTGAAGTGCGCCAACTCATGCACCACGATCATTTTCAGAAACTCGGAGGGCGCGTCCTTGAACAACGATGCCACGCGAATTTCTTTCTTGGCCTTGAGCTTGCCTCCCTGTACCCGGGAGATCGCGGTATGCAGGCCGAGCGCGCGGTGGGTCAGGTCCAGACGGTTGTCGAATAACACCTTGTCGATCGCCGGGGTATTACGCAGGTATTCCTGCTTAAGGTCCAGGGCATAGGTGTACAGCGCCTTGTCGCTCTGCACCCCGTGCTTTTGCGGATATCGCTGGCTCAGGTAGTCGCCCAGCCGACCTTCGGCGATCAGCTGGCGCACCTGGTCCTGCAACGTAGCGGGATAGGCCTGGAGGTATTTCAACGCGGTCATTGGGGCGGCAACACGAGTCACGAAAAGGCCGCCAGTGTAACGAATTCAACTCGTCAGCGCGCTCCAGTCGAACGGCTCGACAAAGTGACGGGTGTCCTCGGCCATCAACGGCCGCGCGACCAGAAACCCCTGCACATACTGGCAACCGTTGGCTTGCAGCCATTCATATTGCGCCACGGTCTCCACCCCTTCAGCGATGACTAACAGACCGAACTGTTTGCACAAATCGATGACACTGCGCGCCAGCGCTGCATCCCGTTCGGATCCCGGCAACCGGGCGATCAAATGCCGGTCGAGTTTGAGCGTGTCCAGTTCCAGGTCGCGCAAGTGCGCCAGCGAACAAGCCCCGGAACCAAAATCATCCAGCGCCACCCGCACTCCCAAATTGCGCAGCAAACGCAGCTGCTTGCGGGTTTCGTCGGGGTTAAGCATCAAGGCCTCTTCCGTGACCTCGACCTCCAACTGCCGCGCCTTCAAACCATGGCGCTCCAGCACCTGGCGCAGCTCGGTAACCAGATTGGGCAAACCGAATTGCGTGCTGCTCAAACTGACGCCCAGCACCAGATCTTCGGCAAACAAAATTTCCCAGGCTTTTCGCTGTTTGGCCCCACGATGGTAAATCCAGCTGCCCAGGCGACTGATCAACCGCGCCTCTTCCAGCAACGGCAAAAACAGCCCCGGCGGTACATCGCCAACACTCGGATGCTGCCAGCGCAGCAACGCCTCGAACCCGCGAATCTGCCCGTCGGCAATGGCCACCTGAGGCTGGTACACCAGGTTGAAATCACGGTTCTCGATGGCCGTGCGCACGCTCTCTTCGAGCATCAGCCGCGAGCGCGCCCTGCCATTCATTTCGTGATCGTAGAAGCGATATTGCTGACGCCCGGCACGCTTGGCTTCGTACATGGCGATGTCGGACGCGCGCATCAACCCGTCGAGATTAGCCCCACAATCGGGATAAGTGGCGATGCCGATACTGGCGCCCAAGGCGATGTCCATGCCTTCGATCTGCTGACAGATCGACACCCGCTCGATGAGCTTCTCGGCAATCTTTGCCGCATGCTCGGGGAGCTCAAGATCCAGCAGCGCGGTGAACTCATCACCACCCATCCGCGCCAGAATATCGAAGGGCCGCAGACACGCCTTAAGCTGCTCGGACACCCATCGCAGCACCCGGTCGCCAGCATCGTGGCCGAGGGAATCATTGACCCGCTTGAAGCCGTCGAGGTCCAGGTACAACAGCACCCACGTGCTATTGGAGCGTTCGCCGCGCAGCAGCAGGTTTTCAACGGTCTGATAGAAACCCCGGCGATTGAGCAGCCCGGTCAGTGGATCGGTCACCGCCTGAAACTCCAGCTGCTGATGCAGATGGTGCACCACCGACATGTCCAGCACCGTCACCACCATGGCACGTTGTTCGGTGGGCAAAGGCGCGCAGGACAACGCCACCGGCACCTGCTGGCCGGGCGCGGTACGCAGCAACGCATCGTGCAGGCGCAGGGTTTCACCGCGCTTGTAGCCGGCAAACAATTCGGAGTCGGCCCAGATCGGGATGTGCGGCTTTTGCAGGAAATCCAGAAACTCCTTGCCTTGAAGCTCATGCACCGTGGCATTGAGCAAGCGGGACATCGCCGGATTGGCAAAGCGAATCAGCCCATCCTCCCCCACCACCAGAATGCCTTCGGCGGCGTTATCCAGCACCGAGGCATTGAAGGCACGAGCGACTTCCAGGTCATGGGTCAACTGCTGCAAGGCACGGCGATTACGCTGATGCTCGAGCAGGGCCTGGACTTTGGGTTTGAGAATTTGCGGGTCGAACGGTTTGAACAGGTAATCCACCGCGCCACTGGCGTAGCCCTTGATCACGGCGTCCTGGGATTGTTCGTTGGCGGTAAGGAAAATGATCGGCGTGAGGCGGGTTCGCTGACTGCCACGCATCAGGCGCGCCACTTCGAAACCGTCCATACCCGGCATCTGCACGTCCAGCAGTACCAGGTCGACATCGTGTTCGAGCAACAGGCTGAGCGCTTCAAACCCGGAAGCCGCGGTGATGACCTGCCAATCCTGGCGCTGTAACAACGCGCGCATGCTGATCAGGTTTTCGGGGTAATCATCAACAATTAAAAGGATTGAGCTGCCTTCAGCTGGCATAGGTTGTGCGCATTCCATGCTGCATCTCTTGTTCGGGACCTCAGGCCGGCCTCTTGTGAAAACCGGACACATAATGCGACTTCACTCTAGACCTGGATCCACAAAAGCAGAAGCTACCGGTGTGCCATCACTTCAGTAAGTTTCATATAGCCGACTAACGGTCAGTCCTACAGGCCCCGTAAACCGGGAAAGATGGCATTTCGACAGGATGTTGACGTCAACCATCTGCCAAACGGGCATTAACAAACAACCGTTCTACGCTTATAAAGACAGCCCGAAGGCGCGGGCTAGAGCTTCTGGCACGCGCGTACAGAACAAAGTGGAAGCTTGAATATGATCGATCTCGCAACCTGGAACCTCAGCGTTCCTGTCGGCAGTCCGCCGTACACCGTTGAAACAACCAAACTGGTGGACGGCTTCAAGGATCAATATTTCCACTCCGACACCGGCACCTTGTTTTTCTGGTCCCCGGTAACCGGCACCCGCACTGAAAACGCGATTTACCCTCGCACCGAACTGCGTGAAACCTACAGCAATGGCACGCTGAAAAACTGGTACTACCCCGACGCGGACAACTTTCTGCGTGCGACCCTTACGGTCAGCAAGGTACCCAGCACGGGCAAGATCGTCATTGGCCAGATCCACGCCTACAAAAGCCAAAAGCCGATGGTAAAACTCGAATATCAATATAAAGACTACAGCGAGACCGGAAACATCGTCGCCAAAGTCCGCATGCACCCCGACGACGACACCGCCCGGGTCATCACCATCGCCACTGGCGTAAAACTCGATCGTGAATTTTCCTACCTCATCCACCTCAGCCCCGGCGGCGCATTGGGCATCAGTGCGGCGGGCTACCAGTGGGACACCGACATCAGCGCGATGTGGCGTGATAAACCGCTGTACTTCAAGGCCGGTGTCTATGTGCAGGACAACACCGGGTACACCAGCGAAGGCGGGGAAGTGACGTTCAGCAAGCTGGATATCGATCACGACACCTAATCCCTAAAAGATCGCAGCCCTCGCGCGCGCCGTAGGAGCTGCCGAAGGCTGCGATCTTTTGATCTTCAGCTCCGAAAACCTCGCAGGAATCCACCCATTGTGGCGAGGGAGCTTGCTCCCGTTGGGCTGCGCAGCAGTCCCTCTTTTTAGGGGGCCGCTTCGCGCCCCAGCAGCAGCAAGACTCCCTCGCCACAGGTGCTTTATGTCCAACGCCATCTCTTCACTGACCGGCATCTGGCCCCACTTAAACGCCAACGTTTAAAGACACTCAGCGTTACTTCATGAAGCCTACAACGGCTTGCGTCACCGCCTACAGGTACGCCAGAATCCGCCGGCTTGTGCGCCTTGAAGCCCACCGGTAACTTGATTCGCGTCACTGATTTCCAGTGATCGGGTTTAGTAGCCCGTGGTGTTTTTTCAGTTAGGTGCAAAGCTCTGTCCATCAGATGTTCCTGTCTGAACGTGATGGTGGCTGTGCTCAGGGCGCTTCGGCGCGCCGGTTAATGCTGATAACTCCCCGGTCTACTAACCTGCGCACAGCTGCCACCCTTCTTTTAGTAGAGAAGGTAAGCAGCTCCATTCAGGAGTTTTCAGCTTATGTTCAAGGTAACGCCTAATCCGCCGGTCACAGACCCGGCATCCCCCTACGAATCCCCCGATTCAAAAAAATTCCACGAAGCCGCCGAACGCGCCCTCGACCATTACCTCAACCCGGCCGCAAAAATCATGGCCACCACCAACGAACCCGAGCCCATGTACTTGGCCAATCCGAAGTACAACACCGAATCCCTGCTGGCCAACGCCAGCGAAACATTGGGCTCGGCCACCACCATGCTCAACAATTTCGCGGCGCTGCTGGAAACCTCCCATCGCAAGACCCTGCTGGGCATCGCCCAAGTGGTCATGCTCGGCGAACTGGCGGTGAACCAGGCGCTGGACCACGTCGAATTGAAGGAGTAATCGCGGCTCGGCTGATGCGAACAACTTGCCCCCAATAAAAACCCGCCTCTCGGCGGGTTTTTATCAACGCAGCTTAACGCTCAGGCTCAATTCACCTTAGCGCTCAACTCACTGAACAAGGGACGATTAAATAAATCTGAGAATCATCTAGCCGGCCTCCCCACCTCACGGAGGTGGCGCAAAATTCAAGGTGCGAACTTAGACTTTTGCTGTGAGGAGGCCGTGATGAAATTCTGTGGCATAGACCTGCATTCAAACAACAGCGTTGTAGTGGTTACCGACGAAACGGACCGGGTCCTGCTCAGTCGGCGCTGTCCTAATGAGCTGACAAAAATCCTCCCGCTGCTCGAACCGCATCGTGCCGAATTGCTCGGTGTCGTGGTCGAGTCGACCTACAACTGGTATTGGCTGGTCGATGGTCTCAAGGCGGCAGGCTTCGAGGTAAAGCTGGCCAACCCCGTGGCGATGCAACGCTACGACGGTTTAAAGCATTCTGACGATAAGGATGATGCGGCGTTCCTGGCGCATTTATTGCGACTCGGGATATTGCCGACCGGCTATATCCATCCGCCGCAAGAACGGGCACTGCGCGATTTGGCACGTAAACGTATTCAGTTGGTCCGCAGTAGGACGCAGCACATTCTTGCGGTGGAGAACATCATGGCGCGCCAGTTTGGCCACGGGTTGAGCTGCAATGAAGTCAAAGGCCTGTCAGCGACATCCGTGGACAGACTTGGCCTGACCACGGATGTCGCTCTGGCGATGAAAGCCAATGTCGCGATCATCCAGGCAGTGCAGGCTCAGATTGATATCCTTGAGGACCGCCTACTGCATGAAGCTCGCCTGCGGCCGGAGTTCTGCTTGTTAAAAACGATGCCTGGAATCGGCGAAGTGCTGGCCACGGTCATCATGCTGGAAACCGGTGATATCGAGCGCTTTGCCGATGTGGGCAACTTCGCCTCCTATGCCCGGTGCGTAAAGAGTGCGCATTACTCCAATGGTAAGAAAAAGGGCGAAGGCAACACCAAGAACGGCAACGCTTACTTGATTTGGGCCTTTATCGAAGCGGCGAATTTTGCTCGGCGTTTCAGTGAAGAGGCCAAACGTTTTTTCGAGAAAAAGAAAGCCAAGACCAATGCCGTGGTCGCCACGAAAGCGCTGGCGCACAAACTGGCGCGGGCGAGTTATCACATCCTGAAGGAGAAACAGCCATTTGATGCCAAGCGCTGTTTCGCCTGAAGGGGCGGATTAAGGTGATGGCCGATCAACCAAAAAGGGACTGGGCGTGAACCATGAAATCTGAGTGGCGACCGGCTGTCACCGCCTGAGTGTGTTGTACCGGGTCGTCCGCCATGTGAGCCCGCTGAGACTGGACGTGTTTTTGCACGAGCCACAGTTCTGTGACACGTTTTGGCCACATTGGCGGCACCAACGTTTCTCTGGGGCAGTTGACTGCCAGGGCGGTGCTCGCTGTATCGCTACCGCTTGATCCACATGGGTGTCAGGCACGACTCGGTCGTAGCCAATGAAGAGGAAACGGGTTCGACGGGTTCAACCGATCAGGTTGAGTTAAAGAGCAATCCCTGCAGTTAAAAACCGCAGGGTGCGGAGGCTTTTAACCTTGACTTGAGACCGGCTAATGGGTGCCCCCTTTTCTTATCGGACAACTGATGAAAGGTCTGGCAGGCCGCATGACGCGCTATCGCAACAAGCTGGAGGGACGCTCCGGTACCTTGTGGGAGAGTAGATACAAATCCAGCGTGGTTCAAACCGACACCTACCTGCTGGCTTGTAGTCGATACATCGAGCTAAACCCGGTGCGAGCGCAAATGGTGCAACATGCTCAAGATTACCCTTGGTCGAGCTTGCATCTGCGTCTCAACGAAACTGCAGAAAACCATTGGCTGGATGAAGACCTTTGCTTCAACGAACTCGGTAAAAGCTATACCGAGCGCCTGGCTCGCTATACCTCATGTCCTCAGAATTGCAGTTGATCAGAGGCGCCCTCCAGCGCGGCCAACTGACAGGCAATTCTCGATTTATAGACGAAATTGAACAAATCACTGGATTGCGAATATCGCATCGAGCTCGAGGTAGGCCTGCGAAACAATTCGATTAGGTGTTCTAGTGGACAATTAAATAGATCTGTCCCCTTTCCTCCCTCTTTCCTCCCTACTTGTCCTCTTTCCTATTTTCTACCTTTCTATAGCAAGACCACCTTTTCTAATTACAAAAACATCTAAACAACTATCAGATTTGACAGTTGTTCTTGCGAGCAGGAGAACTCACCATGATCAGACCACTCTACGCAAGGGGTTAGCACTATGAGCAGCAATGATAGAAATGGTACGAAAGGAAAATTTTCTGCCACCATCAACGGTAGCCTGGTTAACTTAAAAGCCAATCTATTCGGGGAAAGTGAAACTCGCACCATACACGGCACTACTAAGGATGACCGTTCGGATAAATACTACGTATTGAGAATCGACTTCCCCAGCACATTCACGGGAAGTTCTGCATTTGGTAAAAATAAAGTCAACTGTCTAGCACTACTCATAGGCCATGATGGCTTGAGTATTGCTGGGGGTCGGATTACAGGTGGTAATTTCACTTTAACGTCATCTGATTCTAAGACTGCACATTTCAAAGGAACATTTCACGGGGTTGCGAGTTCAGAAGAGGGTGACTTAGATATTAAGGATGGCATCTTCGATTTACAGGGGATAAGTCAAAACGCTGCACCTGAAGTAGCTGAACTAACAAGACATCAAAAACAGACAGCGCCCAGATAAAATTCCGCCCATAAAAAACCCGCCTCTCGGCGGGTTTTTTATCAATGCAGCTTAACGCTCAGGCTCTAGACAACAAAGGGGACAGATCTATTTAATCTACCTCGCTTGTCTTTCTCGCCTTAGGCATTAAACAATAGGCAGGAGCCAGCATTAAAGCACCTATAATAAATTACAGTTTTTAATAAGTTTTGAAAAAGGGGTCAGATCTATTTAATCTACCTCGCTTCTCGCCTTACGCATTTAAACAATAGGCAGGAGCCAGCATTAAAGCCCTGTAATAAATGACTGTTTTTAATACGCCTTTGCGATAACAGCTATAACTTTAAAGAAATACTGGAAACAGCTTTTCCGGCAGGAGCACGTCCATTGCTGCTACGCTTCCCCCATCACTACAAGGAAGTAGGAAGCTATATGCCCAGAATGGGACGTATTGTGTTACCCAATTATCCGCACCATGTCGTGCAACGCGGCCACAACCGGCAGGTTGTGTTCGCCGAGCCGAGCGACTATCAGCGCTACCTCGACGATCTGCGAGAACTCAAAACGCTATTCGACGTGAAAGTGTATGCCTTCTGCTTGATGACCAACCATGTCCATCTATTGCTCGCACCTGGAGACTCCGTTGCGAGTCTCGGGCAATTGATGAAAGGCCTGGCGGGCCGCGCGACTCGGTATCGCAACAAGCTGGAGGGACGCTCCGGTACCTTGTGGGAGAGTCGATACAAATCCAGCGTGGTTCAAACCGACACCTACCTGCTGGCTTGTAGTCGATACATCGAGCTAAACCCGGTGCGAGCGCAAATGGTGCAGCATGCTCAAGATTACCCTTGGTCGAGCTTGCACCTGCGTCTCAACGAAACTACAGAAAACCATTGGCTGGATGAAGACCTTTGCTTCAACGAACTCGGCAAAAGCTATACCGAGCGCTTGGCTCGCTATACCTCATTTATGGAACAGACGATTCCGTCCTCAGAATTGCAGTTGATCAGAGGTGCCCTCCAGCGCGGCCAACTGACAGGCAATCCTCGATTTATAGACGAAATTGAACAAATCACTGGATTGCGAATATCGCATCGAGCTCGAGGTAGGCCTGCGAAACAACTCGATTAGGTGTTCCAGGGGACGATCAAATAGATCTGTCCCCTTTTAGGTCCAATCGCAAGACCCTACTGGGCATCGCCCAAGTGGTCATGCTCGGCGAACTGGCGGTGAACCAGGCGTTGGACCACGTCGAATTGAAGGAGTAATCGCGTCTCTGGTTGGAGCAAGGCGAGCAAACTTGCTTCCAATAAAAAACCCGCCTCTCGGCGGGTTTCTTATCAACGCTGTTTAACGCTCAGGCTCAGGCTCAATTAACCTTAGCGTTCAACTCACCCTTCAAATACCGCTGATACATCGCTTCCAACGAGATCGGCTTGATCTTCGAAGCATTACCCGCCGTACCAAACGCTTCATAACGTGCAATACACACATCACGCATCACGCATCACGCATCGCCGTCACGGTCGCGCCGAAGAACTTACGCGGATCGAACTCGCTTGGGTTGGTAGCCATCGATTAAATAGATCTGTCCCCTTTTACAGTCAGTCCCCTTTTACAGTTTGGCTTGTCACAAAAAGGGGACAATTAAATAATCCCCTTTCCACCCCCTTTACCGGCATTCAGTCATTACTTACTGCTCATCTTTGCCTCAAAGTTAACGCTGAAACTTCCGTTCAGAGCAGCCGACATATCAGGATCACCCTCCTTACGTTTGCGCACATTAAATTTACCACGGTAATCAGTAATAATATTATTTTCGATATTCACGGTTCCATACTGAGCATACCATTGCGCCGAAGGTGAGGACTGAACCTGAAACATAATATACCCCTCATCCGTAATAGGATTATCGCCAATAAACTCTCTCGGAATCACGAAATAAATATCTAATAGGCGGTCACTTCCTGCAGCTCTAACATAAACTCTCTCATCATTATAATAGTTCCCATAAATAGATTCTGATTGGAAGTTAGATTCTTTGCCTTCAGAATCCACTACCGTCGCCGTCACGATTCCTGCCAGCTTGAACTCCTCCTTCTTTAGCTTTTCCAGATCCAGAGCACTCATATGTTTTTCTATAGATTTCATTTTCGACCTCAACAAAAAATAGATAGAGAAGAAAGAGAGAAAAATGCAACACTTCTAATCCACTCCCTCCTTGGAATTGCATGGAAAAGAATAGGCAATCGCAGCGATCAGATCACCTGCAAGAAATAACAGTTTTTAATACGTTTTGGCGATAACAGAAATAAATTAACCCCCGATCTTAAAGTGAAGGTTACGCCCACAAAAAAACCCGCCTCTCGGCGGGTTTTTCGTGCAACTCAAACGCAGAAGGCTTAGTTGACCTTAGCGTTCAACTCACCCTTCAAATACCGTTGATACATCGCTTCCAACGAGATCGGCTTGATCTTCGAAGCATTACCCGCCGTACCAAACTGTTCATAACGTGCGATACACACATCACGCATTGCGGTCACGGTCGCGCCGAAGAACTTACGCGGATCGAACTCGCTTGGGTTGGTAGCCATCAGGCGACGCATCGCACCGGTGGAGGCCAGGCGCAGGTCGGTGTCGATGTTGACCTTGCGCACGCCGTGCTTGATGCCTTCGACGATTTCTTCAACCGGTACGCCGTAGGTTTCTTTGATGTCGCCGCCGTACTGGTTGATGATCGCCAGCCACTCTTGGGGAACCGAAGACGAGCCGTGCATTACCAGGTGGGTGTTCGGGATGCGTTTGTGGATTTCTTTGATGCGGTCGATGGCCAGCACGTCGCCGGTAGGTGGCTTGGTGAACTTGTAGGCGCCGTGGCTGGTGCCGATGGCGATGGCCAGGGCATCGACCTGGGTGCGTTTGACGAAGTCAGCGGCTTCTTCCGGGTCGGTCAGCATTTGGCTGTGATCCAGAACGCCTTCGGCGCCGATGCCGTCTTCTTCACCGGCCATGCCGGTTTCCAGCGAACCCAGGCAGCCCAGCTCGCCTTCTACCGAAACGCCGCAGGCGTGAGCCATGGCCACGGTTTGTTGGGTAACACGGACGTTGTAGTCGTAGTCGGTCGGGGTCTTGCCATCTTCGCCCAGGGAGCCGTCCATCATCACCGAGCTGAAGCCCAGTTGGATCGAACGCTGGCAGACGTCAGGGCTGGTGCCGTGGTCCTGGTGCATGCACACCGGGATGTGCGGGAATTCTTCGATGGCTGCCAGGATCAGGTGACGCAGAAACGGGGCGCCTGCGTATTTGCGAGCACCGGCCGAAGCCTGGACGATCACCGGGGAGTCAGTCTTGTCAGCGGCTTCCATGATGGCGCGCATCTGCTCAAGGTTGTTGACGTTGAAGGCTGGAACGCCGTAGCCGAACTCGGCTGCGTGGTCCAGCATCTGGCGCATGCTGATAAGTGCCATTGTGTGTGTCTCTCCCGGTTGAGGGTCGTTAATCGTGCCAGCCTGCCGTAGCGGCGGCGGCTATTCAAGTTATTGCAGATCGGGGGTTGGCCCGGGCTGCGAATTCGGTGGTGCGTCTATCTCTAACAGCTGACGATTTCCTGTAGGAGCGAAGCTTGCTCGCGAAAGCGCTTTAACTGACACCACATGTGTTGAATGTGATGACCTCTTCGCGAGCAAGCTTCGCTCCTACAGGTTTTGCGCAAGCCTTCAATTACTCGGCTTTACAACCGCGGCCAATCAAATCATTGGTGGCGACCCAGTAAACCAGGCCTTCCTCACCTTTTACGTGAAATGCCAGCATGTCGTTGCTGTACAGCGAACCTTCGGCGCCCGGTTCAAGCTTCAAACGGTAGACCTGATCAGCACCGCCCGGGCGAACGTCGACTTCCTTGCGGTTGATGTCAGTGTAGCGCCAGAGCACTTTGGCCTGGCTGTCGCAGGTCCAGGTGGTCCAGCTGCCCGCTGGCTCGGCAGCGTTGAACAGGTTCAAATTGGCGCAACCTGCCAGCAATGCCAATGCCGCAACGGCGATAAAGCCTTTCATCCGTGTTCCTCGGCTGACGGCGCACGCCGCCCGCCTTGAGTAAAGAGTCTGACCCCTCAAGGGCAACCATGTTCCTTGGCCGGGACCTGTGTCTCGTATTTGTCCAAGCCGTCGGGCCCGGAGCGCTTGTTGATCACCGGGTTGGTTTCCGCTTGCCAATCCGCTTGGTAGCAGCCTTTTTCCTGTGACTGTGGCGCGGGTTCCGGCGTGGCTTTCGGGTTACTCCCGCAAGCCGCCAGCATACCCGCGGCAATCAACAGCATTAAGATCCTGACCATGTGAACACTCCTTTGCCTGGTCAAATGCGCGGCCTCAGGCCTTGGCCCGACTTTCCAGGACTTCAACGGCCGGCAGCACTTTGCCTTCGACGAATTCGAGGAACGCGCCGCCGCCGGTAGAAATGTAGGAGATCTGCTCGGCAACGCCATATTTATCGATGGCTGCCAGAGTGTCGCCGCCACCAGCGATGGAGAACGCCGAGCTTTCTGCGATGGCCTGGGCCAGCACTTTGGTGCCGTTACCGAACTGGTCGAATTCGAACACGCCCACCGGGCCGTTCCACAGGATGGTCTTGGACGACTTCAACAGCTCGGCGAAATTCGCCGCGGTCTGTGGGCCGATGTCCAGGATCATGTCGTCTGCGGCCACGTCAGCGATCAGCTTGACAGTCGCGGTCGCGCTTTCAGCGAATTCCTTGGCAACCACCACGTCCACCGGCAGTGGCACGCTGACCTTGGCAGCGATTTCACGGGCGGTATCCAGCAGATCCGGCTCGTACAGGGATTTGCCGACCGGGTGACCCGCAGCGGCCAGGAAGGTGTTGGCGATGCCGCCGCCGACGATCAGCTGGTTGCAGATCTGGCTCAGGCTGTTGAGCACGTCGAGTTTGGTCGACACTTTGGAACCGGCAACGATAGCGGCCATTGGCTGAGCCGGGGCGCCCAGGGCTTTGCCCAGTGCGTCCAGTTCGGCGGCCAGTAACGGGCCAGCAGCAGCGACTTTGGCGAACTTGGCCACGCCGTGGGTCGAGCCCTCGGCACGGTGAGCGGTGCCGAAGGCGTCCATCACGAACACGTCGCACAGGGCGGCGTATTGCTTGGCCAGTTCGTCAGCGTTCTTTTTCTCGCCCTTGTTGAAGCGCACGTTTTCGAACAGCACGATGTCGCCGGCTTTCACGTCGACGCCGCCCAGGTAATCGGACACCAGCGACACTTCGCGGCCCAGGGCTTTGCTCAGGTAGTCAGCGACTGGCTTGAGGCTGTTTTCGGCCGAGAACTCGCCTTCGGTCGGACGGCCAAGGTGCGAGCAGACCATCACGGCCGCGCCTTTTTCCAGGGCCAGCTTGATGGTCGGCAGCGAAGCCAGGATTCGCGCATCGCTGGTGACAACACCGTCCTTGACTGGGACGTTGAGGTCTTCGCGGATCAGTACGCGCTTACCTTGCAGATCGAGGTCGGTCATCTTCAACACGGTCATGGGTCGCATTTCCTGGATAGCTGTTTTAGAGAGCAGGTTTTGGTTGTGGTGCAGCTGTTTGCAAATAGTGTTCTGCAACGTCCAGCATTCGATTGGCAAAACCCCATTCGTTGTCGAACCAGGCCAGGATGTTCACCAGCCGAGGGCCGGAAACGCGGGTCTGACTGGCATCGACGATGGCCGAATGTGGGTCATGATTAAAATCACAACTGGCGTGAGGCAACTCGGTGTAGGCCAGAAGGCCCTTGAGCGGGCCATGGGTGGCGGCCTCGCGCAGAATCCGGTTGACCTCGGTGGCGTCGGTATCGCTTACGGTCTGCATCGTAATGTCGAGGCAGGACACGTTAACCGTCGGCACCCGCACGGCTTTGGCCTGAATTCGCCCGGCAAGTTCCGGCAGCAGGCGTTCAATGCCTCGCGCCAGACCAGTGGACACCGGAATCACCGACTGGAACGCTGACCGGGTGCGGCGCAGGTCTTCGTGGTGATAGGCGTCGATGACCGGTTGATCGTTCATCGCCGAGTGGATGGTAGTGATCGACACGTATTCCAGACCAATGGCCTGATCCAGCAGGCGCAACAGCGGCACGCCGCAGTTGGTGGTGCAGGAAGCGTTGGATACCAGCAGCTCATCGCCGGTCAGGCAATCCTGGTTCACGCCATAGACGATGGTGGCGTCGACATCTGCCTCGCTGGCCATCGGCTGGGAGAACAGCACCCGTGACGCGCCAGCGTCGAGGAAGCGCTGGCCATCCTGACGGGTGTGGTAAGCGCCGGAGCACTCCAGCACCAGATCGACGCCCAGTGACGCCCAATCGATGCCTTCGGGGGTGGCACTGCGCAGGACCTTCACGCAGTCGCCTTTAATATGCAGACAATCACCCTCGACCCTCACTTCACCGGGAAACCGCCCGTGTGTGGAGTCGAAGCGTGTCAGGTATTCGATGCTGGCCATGTCGGCCAGATCGTTGATCGCGACAATTTCGAACCCTGCCGTCGAGCCTCGCTCGAACAACGCACGCAAGACGCAACGACCAATCCGGCCGTAGCCGTTGAGTGCAACTTTGTAAGGACGCGGTTGAGGCATGGGGTTCTCGATAGACGCAAGCAGACGAAGTCTCATTAACAACACAATTCCCTGGTAGGAGCTGTCGAGTGAAACGAGGCTGCGATCTTTTGATCCTGATCTAAAAAAACAAGATCAAAAGATCGCAGCCTCGTTTCTCTCGGCAGCTCCTACAGGGAAACGCGGCAGCCAGGGCCACCGCGTCGTGTTTTAGTCTTCCAGCAGCTCTTCAGCCTGACCCAGGATGTTTTCCAGGGTGAAGCCGAACTCTTCGAACAAGGCAGGCGCAGGCGCCGACTCGCCGTAGGTGGTCATGCCGATCACACGCCCTTCCAGGCCCACGTACTTGTACCAGTAGTCCGCATGGGCGGCCTCGATGGCGATACGCGCGCTGACCTGCAATGGCAGAACCGCTTGCTTGTAGCCGGCGTCCTGGGCTTCGAAGACGCTGGTGCACGGCATCGAAACAACACGCACCTTGCGACCTTGCTCGGTCAGTTTGTCGAAGGCTTGAACGGCCAGGCCGACTTCCGAACCGGTGGCGATCAGGATCAGCTCAGGCTCGCCTGCGCAGTCTTTCAGCACGTAGCCGCCGCGATTGATGCACTCGATCTGCACGGCATCACGGGTTTGGTGCTGCAGGTTCTGACGGGAGAAGATCAGTGCCGACGGACCGTCGTCACGCTCCAGCGCGCATTTCCAGGCCACTGCCGATTCAACGGCATCGGCTGGACGCCAGGTGTCGAGGTTCGGCGTGCAGCGCAGGCTGGCCAGTTGCTCGATCGGCTGGTGAGTCGGGCCGTCTTCGCCCAGACCGATGGAGTCGTGGGTGAACACATAGATGATGCGCTTCTTCATCAGCGCCGACATGCGCACCGCGTTGCGGGCGTATTCCATGAACATCAGGAAGGTCGCGCCGTACGGCACCAGGCCGCCGTGCAGGGCCACGCCGTTCATGATCGCGCTCATGCCGAACTCGCGAACGCCGTAGTACATGTAGTTGCCGCTGGCGTCTTCGGCGGTGACGCCTTTGCAACCTTTCCACAGGGTCAGGTTGGAACCGGCCAGGTCAGCCGAACCGCCCAGCAGTTCCGGCAGCAGCGGGCCGAACGCGTTCAGGGCATTCTGGCTGGCTTTACGGCTGGCGATGGTTTCGCCCTTGGCCGCGACTTCAGCGATGTAAGCAGCCGCTTTTTCAGCGAAGTCAGTTGGCAGATCACCGCTCAGACGACGAATCAGTTCGTTGGCCAGCTCCGGGAAGGCCGCGGAGTAAGCAGCGAAGCGCTGATCCCACTCGGCTTCGGCAGCGCGACCGGATTCCTTGGCGTCCCACTCGGCATAAATATTGGCCGGGATTTCGAACGGGCCGTGGTTCCACTTCAGTGATTCACGGGTCAGAGCGATTTCCGCGTCACCCAACGGGGCACCGTGGCAGTCTTCCTTGCCCTGCTTGTTCGGCGAACCGAAACCGATGGTGGTCTTGCAGCAGATCAGCGTCGGCTGCTCGCTTTTGCGGGCCGTGTCGATGGCGATCTTGATTTCTTCCGGGTCATGACCGTCGACGTTGCGGATCACCTGCCAGTTGTAGGCCTCGAAACGCTTCGGCGTGTCGTCGGTGAACCAGCCTTCGACTTCGCCGTCGATGGAAATGCCGTTGTCATCGTAGAAGGCAATCAGTTTACCCAGACCCAAGGTGCCAGCCAGGGAGCTGACTTCGTGGGAAATGCCTTCCATCATGCAGCCATCACCCAGGAATACGTAGGTGTGGTGATCAACGACGTTATGGCCGGGACGGTTGAACTGCGCCGCCAGGACTTTTTCCGCCAACGCGAAACCCACGGCATTGGCCAGGCCTTGGCCCAGTGGGCCGGTGGTGGTTTCGACGCCCGGGGTGTAGCCGTATTCCGGGTGACCCGGAGTGCGGCTGTGCAGCTGGCGGAAGTTTTTCAGGTCATCGATCGACAGGTCATAACCGGTGAGGTGCAGCAGCGAGTAGATCAACATCGAACCGTGACCGTTGGACAGCACGAAGCGGTCACGGTCGGCGAACGATGGATTGCTCGGGTTGTGCTTCAGGTAGTCACGCCAAAGTACTTCGGCGATATCCGCCATACCCATAGGGGCACCGGGATGGCCGCTGTTGGCTTTTTGCACGGCATCCATGCTGAGGGCACGAATGGCGTTGGCACGCTCACGACGGCTGGGCATCGCTGTTCTCCTGCGGATATTGAATCGAGAGTTAATAAAACGAAACGGAAAAAAGGCGAGCATTTTCCCTCACCGACCGCCTTCGGGGCAATGACAGATAGTCATCCGAAGGCGTTTTTCCAATGGATAACAGCGTATTCGACTGATGAAACCTTTCCGCTGTTCGTTTGCTGACTAAACCTAACGCTGAAAAGTGCCACCCATCGAGCAATATCAAAACTTTTTGATATTGCTATTGCGATGATTTCCGACCGTCACTAGACTGCTGGCCTTATGAATTTACGCGTGCCTTCCATTCGACATGACGATTGCGATGAACTGGCGGCCCTGTGCAAGGCCGGCGGCGATCCTCTGCGTCTGAATGTATTGCGCGCGCTGGCCAACGATTCGTTCGGCGTACTTGAACTGGCGCAGATCTTCGGCATTGGCCAGTCTGGCATGAGTCATCACCTCAAGGTTTTGGCCCAGGCCGATCTGGTGGCGACCCGTCGTGAAGGCAATGCGATTTTCTACCGCCGCGCCCTGCCCCACACCGATCTGCTGGGCGGCAAGCTGCATGCCGCACTGCTGGAAGAAGTGGACAACCTGACCCTGCCGACTGACGTTCAGTCGCGGATCGGTCAGGTCCACGGGCAGCGAGCGGCGGCCAGCCAGGACTTTTTCTCACGGGTCGCAGAGAAGTTTCGCGCCCAGCAAGACTTGATTGCCGGCCTGGCGCAATACCGCGAAAGCGTGGTGGCACTGCTCGACAAGCTGAGTTTCGGCCCTGGCGCCACGGCGATCGAAGTAGGCCCCGGCGATGGCGGTTTTCTGCCGGAGCTGGCGCATCGTTTCGTTCAAGTCACGGCGCTGGACAACAGCCCGGCGATGCTCGATCTGGCCCGTCAAGTCTGCGAACGTGAAATGCTGGCTAACGTCAGCCTGCAATTGGCCGATGCATTGAACGGCGTAAGCCTCAAGGCTGATTGCGTTGTACTGAACATGGTACTGCACCATTTCGCCGCACCGGCCGAAGCACTCAAGCGCATGGCCGACTTGCTGCAACCGGGCGGTAGCCTGCTCGTGACAGAGTTATGTAGCCACAACCAGAGTTGGGCCAGGGAGGCCTGCGGTGATCTGTGGTTGGGGTTTGAACAGGACGATCTGGCCCGTTGGGCCACCGCTGCGGGACTCATTCCCGGGGAAAGCCTCTATGTAGGCTTACGTAATGGTTTCCAGATTCAGGTCCGCCATTTTCAGCGACCGACTGGCGACACTCACCATCGGTAAATTCAGGAAAAAATCGAGATGAGCGAATACTCCCTCTTCACCTCCGAGTCCGTGTCTGAAGGGCATCCGGACAAAATCGCCGACCAGATTTCCGATGCGGTGCTGGACGCCATCATTGCTGAAGACAAATTCGCCCGTGTAGCGGTCGAGACACTGGTAAAAACCGGCGTTGCAATCATCGCAGGTGAAGTCACCACGTCGGCCTGGGTCGATCTGGAAGACATCGTCCGTAACGTGATTCTCGACATCGGCTACAACAGCTCCAATGTTGGCTTCGACGGTGCAACTTGCGGCGTGATGAACATCATCGGCAAGCAGTCCCCCGACATCAACCAGGGCGTTGACCGTGCCAAGCCTGAAGACCAGGGCGCCGGCGACCAGGGCCTGATGTTCGGCTACGCCAGCAACGAAACCGACGTGCTGATGCCAGCGCCGATCACCTTCTCGCACCAACTGGTTCAACGCCAGGCTGAAGCCCGTAAATCCGGCCTGCTGCCTTGGCTGCGCCCAGACGCCAAGTCGCAAGTGACTTGCCGCTACGAAGGCGGCAAGGTTGTCGGTATCGACGCCGTTGTACTGTCGACCCAGCACAACCCTGACGTGTCCTACAAAGACCTGCGCGAAGGCGTGATGGAACTGATCGTCAAGCACGTACTGCCTGCCGAACTGCTGTCCAAAGACACCCAGTTCCACATCAACCCGACCGGCCAATTCATCATCGGCGGCCCGGTGGGCGACTGCGGCCTGACCGGTCGCAAGATCATCGTCGACAGCTACGGCGGCATGGCCCGTCACGGCGGTGGCGCGTTCTCCGGCAAGGATCCATCGAAGGTTGACCGTTCGGCGGCCTACGCCGGTCGTTACGTGGCCAAGAACATCGTCGCGGCCGGCCTGGCCGAGCGTTGCGAGATTCAGGTTTCCTACGCGATCGGTGTTGCCCAGCCTACGTCGATTTCGTTGAACACCTTCGGCACCGGCAAAATCAGCGACGACAAGATCGTCAAACTGGTTCGCGAAGTGTTCGACCTGCGTCCATACGCGATCACCACCATGCTTGACCTGCTGCACCCGATGTACCAGGAAACCGCTGCGTACGGCCACTTCGGTCGCACTCCGGCTACCAAGACTGTGGGCGACGATACGTTCACCACTTTCACTTGGGAAAAAACCGACCGCGCCGACGACCTGCGTGTCGCCGCCGGCCTGTAAGACTTTTCCTGCGGTACCCAAAGCCCCGCACGGTTCGCCGTGCGGGGCTTTTTCATGAGAAAGCTCAAAAGATCGCAGCCTTGGCGTACACCTGTAGGAGCTGCCGAAGGCTGCGATCTTTTGATCTTCGCATTTGGAAACACCCAGAATTACACCCTCGCAACTCACACCCGAAAACTGACTAGCCTTCAAGCATCCCACTGAGCAAGGACGCTCTCGATGCTCCCCAACCTGCGCCTGTTTTTCGCTTTCCTGCTGACCTTCGCCAGCCAGACCGCCAATGCCGCCGAATGCCCCGATTGGCCACCGGTTCGCGCACAGAAAGAAATCACCACCCTGCAACTGCAAATCGATCGCTGGGACGATAGCTACCACCGTGAAGGCCAATCGCTGATCGCCGATGAACTCTATGATCAGTCCCGTGCACGACTGACCGAATGGCGCGAGTGTTTTGATTCAGCCCCCTCCGACGAACCATTGCGTACGGCCGGCGGCACGGTTGCTCACCCCATCGCCCACACCGGTTTGGAAAAACTGCGCGATGGGCGCGCCGTCGAAGCCTGGCTGAAAGATCGGGGCGAGGTGTGGATTCAGCCCAAGGTTGACGGTGTGGCGGTGACGTTGATTTATCGCAATGGCTGGTTGCACCGGGCGATCAGTCGGGGGGACGGGGTAAACGGCCAGGACTGGACTGCCTCGGCACGCCAGATCGCCGCCATCCCTCAAAAACTTTCGCAGTCGCTGGACTTGCTGCTCCAAGGCGAACTCTATTGGCGCCTGACCGAACACGTACAAGCCGAGGCCGGCAGCCTCAATGCCCGCGCCACGGTGGCCGGGTTGATGGCACGCAAGGCGCTGAGCGCCGAGCAGGCCGCCGGTATCGGTTTGTTTGTCTGGGACTGGCCGCAAGGCCCGAAAAGCCTGCCCGACCGGGTTGCAGCCCTGGACAAGCTGGGGTTCCCGAGTACGGCACCCTACAGTCAGCCGATCGAGGCATTTGCCGATGCCGAACGCTGGCGCGATCACTGGTATCGCTCGCCCCTGCCCTTTGCCAGCGATGGGGTCGTGCTGCGCCAGGACCAACGCCCACCGGCCGAGCGCTGGCAGGCGAAAACGCCTTACTGGAGCGTCGCCTGGAAATACCCCTTTGCCCAGGCGCTGGCCGAGGTGCGCAAGGTCCACTTCAAAATTGGACGAACCGGCCGGATCACACCGGTGCTGGATCTGATACCGGTGATGCTCGACGACCGGCAGATCAGGCGCGTCAGTGTCAGCTCCCTGCAACGCTGGGAAGCGCTGGACATCCGACCCGGCGATCAGGTCGCCATCAGCCTGGCGGGGCTGACCATCCCCAGGCTCGATGGGGTCGTATTGCGCAGCACCGAACGCCCGGCATTGAACGTACCGCTGGCGGCAGAGTTTCATTCTTTAAGCTGCTGGCAGCCCACACCCGGATGCGAAAGCCAATTCCTCGCACGTCTGAGCTGGCTCAGTGGCAAACAGGGGCTGGCCTTGCCTCATGTCGGGCCGGGCACTTGGGAGAAACTGCTCAAGGCCGAACGCCTCGACAGCCTGGTCGATTGGTTGACCCTTGATGAGCAAGAGCTTGCTAAGATTGACGGCTTCGGTGAGCGCAGCAGTGCTCGCCTTTTGGACAGTTTCAACAGCGCCCGGCAACGCCCATTCGCTCGCTGGCTCAAAGCCCTGGGTTTGCCGCCGACTGGCCAGGCACGCCTCGCCGACTCATGGCAGGCGCTGGCACAACGAAACACCGAACAATGGCAGGCCGAAGCCGGCATCGGCCCGGGGCGCGCAGCGCAATTGAGCGCATTTTTCCGCGACCCGCAGGTCCTGGCCTTGAGTGAGACATTACGTGTTGCCGGGATTGACGGTTTCTAGACGCCAGCCCGCTCTGAGAACCGGGAACCCAAAGGTGCCGATGCGCTCAAACAGCCCATCGCTATATCGAATTTTTCACCTGGAGCTTTTATGAAACTTCTTTCACCGCTTGCCGTGTTGACCCTGTGCAGCGTGATGGCCGCTCCATTGATGGCCGACGAAGATGCCCCGGGCCTGACCGGCTGCGCCGCCAAAAAACAAGGCATCATCAACCAGATCGAACTGGCCAAGTCCCGCGGCAACGCCGATCAACAGGCAGGCCTGGAAACCGCCCTGAACGAAGTCACTGCCCATTGCACCGACGCTTCCTTGAAGAAGGAACGGGAAAACAAGGTGCTCGACGCCAAGCACGAAGTCAGCACGCGTCAGGCCGACCTCGAGAAGGCGATGAAAAAAGGCGACGCCGAGAAGATCAACAAGCGCAAAGACAAACTGGCTCAATCACGCAAGGAGTTGCAGGAAGCACTGGATGAGCTGGATAAATAAATGATCTTTTCTGCAATCAATGATCCCGAAACTCTTTATGGCAGGCACTGCAGGCATCTTCGACTTTCTGCACCGCCGGCCCCAGGTTGCTGACCTTGTAGGGCTGAACCTTGCTGGCAATCACCAGTTCACCGGTGGCGCCTTCAAGGGTGCGGGCCAGCTCCTGGAAACGTGCCTGCTTCTGCCAGACATCGTCCTTGGCGCTGGTGTGATCCTCTTCGCGCACCTGCGGGAAATGTTTCCACGGCTCACGGGACAACGCGTCGAGTTTCACGGCGCCGTCGACGAATTTCGGGCCATCGAACGGAATACGCCCACGCAACATACCGCCCAGGTCTTCGCCGATCTTGAGCATTTGCTTGAAGATCGCCTTGCGCTGACCCAGCGGCGAGTTCGGGTCGACACCCCCGCAGGCGGACAAGGTCAGGCAGGCCAGCAATACAACGGAAAGTCTTTTAAGAATCATGGTGGCTTCAGGTCACTGGAAACGGCGGCCAGTATCCTCGCGTCACCGGCAAAGACCAATAGCCCTATTATCAATACGGGTTGTTTGAGCGCATGGAGCACTCAGGCAACCGACAAAGGAATTACTCCATGAACAGCCGTTTCAAGGCATGGCGTCACAATCTGGCCTGGACCCTTCCGATGGTGGCCGTGCTGGCAGGTTGCACCGGCGGCGACAGCAAACCGAAAACCCACGCACTGGCGACCTACTCCAGCGCCACCTGGGAAGCGCTTCCGGCAGTGTCCGACAACGACCTCGTCGCCGGCTTCGGCTCGTGGCGCAGCGCCTGCATCCGGCTAAAGGCCGACCCGGTCTGGGGCGGCACCTGTGCGGCTTCCGCCAATGTGCAGCCAACCGCCAAAGACATCCGCGGTTTCCTCAAACAGAACCTGGACGTCTATGGCCTGCGTGCCGCCAATGACAACCCCAACGGCCTGATTACCGGTTACTACGAACCGGTGTACCCCGGCAGTCTGACCCAGACCGAGGAAGCCAACATCCCGGTGTACGGTGTACCCGAGGATATGATCATCGTCTCGCTGGACAGTATCTATCCGGAACTCAAAGGCAAGCGCCTGCGGGGAAGGCTCGAAGGTCGCGTACTCAAGCCATACGACGATGCGGCAACCATTGAAACCAAAGGCGTGAAGGCGCCGGTGATTGCCTGGCTGACCGACCCGATGAACCTGCAGTTTTTGCAAATCCAGGGTTCGGGTCGCATCCAGCTTGATGACGGTCGTCAGTTGCGTGTCGGTTACGCCGATCAGAACGGCCACCCGTATCGCCCCATCGGCCGCTGGCTCGTGGACCAGGGTGAGCTGAAGAAAGAAGACGTGACCATGGGTGCTATCAGCACTTGGGCCAAGGCTAATCCGACGCGCATTCCCGAACTGCTCGGCAGTAACCCCAGCTACGTGTTCTTTACCCGCAACCCCGACAGCAACGAAGGACCGCGCGGCTCGCTGAATGTCCCGCTGACCGCAGGTTATAGCGCGGCGGTGGACCGTAAGGTGATTCCACTCGGCAGCCTGTTGTGGTTATCGACCACACGCCCGGATGGCAGCGCACTGGTACGTCCGGTGGCCGCGCAAGATACTGGCGGCGCGATTGCCGGCGAGGTCCGCGCGGACCTGTTCTGGGGCACGGGGGATGCGGCCGGGCAATTGGCCGGCGACATGAAACAGCAGGGGCAGATCTGGATGCTTTGGCCAAAAGGGGCGGCGTTGCCGCAAGTGCCGCAGGTGGCTGACACACTTTAAAAGCAAAAGATCGCAGGCTTCGCCAGCTCCTGCATTGACCGCGTGCGCCGCAATATCGCGGACGAACATCGATTCCTGTAGGAGCTGCCAAAGGCTGCGATCTTTTGGTCTTGCCTTTAAACCGACACCACAAAGAAACTGACAATCAACCCCACTCCAATGGCCCACACCAACGACCGCAGAATCGCCCAGTCCGCCAGATAGCAAATGATGTAGAGCAGCCGACTGGTGATAAACAACACCGCCAGCACATTGATCGTCACCAGATCGGCATTACCGGCCAGGTGCGCGACGATCACCGCCGCCGCAAACGCCGGTGTCACTTCGAAGCTGTTCAACTGCGCCGAATGCGCACGCCTGGCCACGCCTTGGAGCGAATCCAGAAACGCCCGCGGATCGTGATTCTCTTTCAGCCCGAACTTGCCGCCGCTGAACTTGGCGACGCCTGTGCATAGATATGGCAAGCAGATCGCAATCAAAATGCACCACAGAGCAACCGTCATAACGCAGTCCCTTCTTTCAAGTTATAGAGAGTCGAGTTCCATCAAGGGTGACTAAAACTTCATCACCAACATGCCGATCAGCACCAGCCCACAGGCTAAGAGCCGGGGCTTGCCGAAAGGTTCTTTCAGATAGCGCATCCCAAACAGCACCACCAGAATCACACTGATTTCGCGCAGCGCCGCGGCTTCAGCAATCGAGCCGAGCTGCATCGCCCACAGCACCAGAGCGTAGCTGAACAGTACGCAAAACCCGACCGCCAAGCCCAACCGCCACTGCTCGCGCCAGAACAGCATGAACGCCGGGCGCTTACGCACCAGCGCCAGCAACGGGAACGGCCAGGCACTGAGTAATGTGACCCAAACCAGGTAATCCAATGGATGGGACCAGCGCCGCAGGGCCTGGCCATCGATGAAGGTGTAACAACCGATGCACAACCCGATCAGCGCCACCACCGGCAGCATCGACCACGGCAGACGCACCCCGCCACCGCCCTGCCAGAGCAGGCACAACATGCCGAGCGGGATCAGCAAAATGCCGAAGATCTGCTGAGCCGTCAGCACTTCCCCGGCGAAGATCAGCGTCAGTGCCAGCACCACCAGCGGCGACAGTCCACGCATCAACGGATAGACCAGGCCGAGATCGCCGACCCGATAGGCCTGGATCAACAGGTAGCGATAGAGCAACTCGAATGCCGCTGACGCGAGAATCCACGACCACATCTCCAGTGGCGGCAGCTCCGCGAAGGGCAGCATCAGGGCGACAAACAGCAGCGCCACGCTGTCCATGCAGGCCACCACCAACAGCCGCTCCGCGCTGAATTTGATCAGGGTATTCCACGCCGCGTGCAACAGCGCTGCCACCAACACCAGAACCGTCGCAAGCACGGCACACTCCCTATTTCCCCCCCACCCACCCCGTAGGAGCTGCCGAAGGCTGCGATCTTTTGATTTTGATTTTCAGGATCAAAAGATCGCAGCCTTCGGCAGCTCCTACATGGGCGGGGCAGAGAATTGATTCGCCATATGTCCGCAGCTGTTTATACTGCAAGCGACCACGCCGCACTCAGTTGCGCACACCTAATTCCAATAATTCCTGCCTCTGCCCGCTCTCACCGAGAACGGTCGTCGGCCTGCGTATGCCTGATCAAAGCGTCAAGACTACCGACAGAGACCTTGCGCATGCCACTCGCCTTGCTTGCACTGGCTGTTGCCGCCTTCGGCATCGGCACCACCGAATTCGTCATCATGGGCTTGCTGCCCGATGTCGCCCGCGACCTCGCCGTGAGCATTCCTCACGCGGGGCTGCTCATCACCGGTTACGCCCTGGGCGTGGTGTTCGGTGCGCCGATCCTCGCGGTCGGGACCGCCAACATGCCGCGCAAAGCCACATTGCTCGGCATGACGCTGATGTTCATTCTCGGCAATATCCTCTGCGCCCTGGCGCCGAACTACGCCACTTTGATGGCCGCGCGGGTGATCACGGCGCTGTGCCACGGCGCGTTTTTCGGCATCGGTTCAGTGGTCGCCGCCGGTCTGGTGGCACCGAACAAACGAGCCCAGGCGATTGCCATGATGTTCACCGGCCTGACGCTGGCCAACGTGCTGGGCGTTCCATTGGGCACCGCGCTGGGGCAATACGCCGGCTGGCGCTCGACATTTTGGGCGGTCTCGGTGATTGGAGTGATTGCGGCCATCGCACAGTGGGTTTGGCTGCCCAAGGACATCCCCATGGACAAGGCCAACCTGGCCAGCGAGTTCAAAGTGCTGGGCAAGGTCAATGTGCTGCTGGCGCTGGGCATGAGCGTGCTGGCGTCCACCAGTCTGTTCAGCGTGTTCACCTATATCGCGCCGATCCTGCAAGACATCACCGGTGTCAGCCCGCATGGCGTGACGATCATGTTGCTATTGTTCGGGGTCGGTCTGACGGCGGGCAGCATGCTCGGCGGCCGGTTGGCGGACAGTCGCTTGCTGCCTTCTCTGGTGGGTATGGCACTGGCGGTGGTCGTCGTGCTGGCCGCTTTCAGTCAGACCAGTCACTCAGTGATCCCGGCGGCGATCACGCTGGTATTGTGGGGTATCTTCGCGTTTGCGCTGTGCCCGATCCTGCAATTGCTGATCATCGATCAGGCTCATGAAGCGCCGAACCTCGGGTCGACGTTGAATCAAAGCGCATTCAATCTCGGCAACGCAGCCGGTGCGTGGATTGGCGGACTGGTTGTAGCCAGTGGCGCGGACCTGGCGGACTTGCCGTGGACCGGCGCATTGGTCAGTGGGTTGACGGTACTGACGGCGTTGTTTTTCATCTACCTGCAGCGTCGCAGTGCTGTCGCGGTCAATGTGTCCGGCTGATTGACTGCATAGTTGCGCAAACCGCTATCGCGAGCAGGCTCGCTCCCACTTGGACAGCGTATTTCCCGGTGGGAGCGAGCCTGCTCGCGATGAAGCTTACGCGGTGCACCTCACTTCACTCCTCTTTAGGTTTGCGTGGATCCGGGGTTTGATCCGTGCTCTTCTTCGGCGGCCCGCTTTCACTGCGAATCTGCGCGTGACTGATCAGCGCGAAGATAAAACTGCCACCGATGATGTTCCCCACCAGCGTGGGTCCTGCAAACACCAGCCAGAAATCCTTCCACGGCAACTCGCCGGCAAACACCAGATACGAGACCTCGACCGATCCGACCACGATGTGGGTGAAATCTCCCAGCGCCATGAAATAGGTGATGAGGATGATGATCCACATCTTGGCGCTTTCCATGGACGGGATCATCCAGACCATGGTGGCGATCATCCAGCCGGAGATGATGCCTTTGGCGAACATTTTGCTCGCGTCGTTCTCCATGACCTTGCGCCCGATGTCGAGGAAGGCCAGATCGGTCTTGGTGTCGAAAATCGGCAGGTGCAGCATCACATACGCCACCAGCAAAGTGCCGCAGAGGTTACCCACCAGCACGACCGACCACAGCCGAAGCAACCGACCGAAATTACCCAGCGTAGGCTTGCTCATGATCGGCAGCACGGCCGTCAGGGTGTTCTCGGTGAAGAGTTGCTGGCGGGCGAGAATCACAGCGAGAAAACCTGCGCAGTAACCGAAACTGGCGATCACCTTGAAGCCTTCGCCGTCCGGCAGACGCGAGTTGAGCAGCCCCATGCCCATCAGCGACAAGCCCATGGTCAAGCCCGCAGCCAGGGCCGACCACCACAGCGCCGCAACGCTGCGCTCGAGTTCCTTATCACCTTGGGTGCGAATGATTTCGTGCAGCACCGCCGCGCGTGGTGGCTGGTTCTTGTCGACCTCGCGCTGTTCTTGCGCCGAGAGGTCCGGGGTCTTGCCGTCTTGAGGCGTCTGCATAAAGCTCCTGAACCAGTGGTGGTCGTTTAACTACGACACGCCGGGGTCAGGTCCGTTCTGTAGGAGCTGCCGAAGGCTGCGATCTTTTGATCCTGAAAATCCACACCTTCCCAAGATCAAAAAATCGCAGCCTTCGGCAGCTCCTACGGGATCGGTTAACCGCCGATTTCCGGGGTTCGCTTACCCGCCGATGTCATCATCCTTGAACTGGTCTTTGACGTACCTGATCTCGGTCCGGCCGTGCGGCGCGGGCAGGCCGTCTTCGCCCAGGTTCACGAAAACCATCTTCTCTACCGTCAGGATGCTCTTGCGGGTGATCTTGTTGCGCACTTCGCAAGTCAGCGTGATCGAGGTATGACCGAACTTGGTGGCGGTGATGCCCAGTTCGATGATGTCGCCCTGGCGCGAGGCGCTGACGAAGTTGATTTCGGAAATGTACTTGGTGACCACACGCTGATTGCCCAACTGGACGATGGCGTAGATCGCCGCTTCTTCGTCGATCCAGCGCAACAGGCTGCCGCCGAACAGCGTGCCGTTGGGGTTGAGGTCTTCGGGTTTTACCCATTTGCGGGTGTGGAAATTCATACTCACTCCTGACCGTCTTGCCGATTGATGCCGGCCATCATGGCAGAGCCCGGACTAGAGCTCTATCAAGCATCGACTATGGTCTCGATTACCGTTCGGGCATTGACCAACAGAAACGCTTTGGAAGATCAGCATAGCCCGCTATAATCGCCCCCGTTTCAAAACGGTAATGTTCACTTGCTACCGTTTTCCCGCCACCTGTCCGAGGGGCGCTGCAGCAGGTTCGACCTGTCAGGCTCGGATGGGGCGTTGACTGGCCACGGCCAGACACTAAACGCACAACGGCGCCCATTCGCATACATTACGAATGGAGGCTCATCATGAGCGCTGTTATCACGCCTGTAGATTTTAACGATTACAAAGTCGCCGACATGTCCCTGGCCGCCTGGGGCCGTCGCGAAACCATCATCGCCGAATCCGAAATGCCAGCCCTGATGGGTCTGCGCCGCAAATACTCCGCCGAGCAACCGCTCAAAGGCGCGAAGATTCTCGGCTGCATCCACATGACCATTCAGACTGCCGTGCTGATCGAAACCCTGGTTGCCCTGGGTGCCGAAGTGCGTTGGTCGTCCTGCAACATTTTCTCGACTCAAGACCAGGCCGCTGCCGCTATCGCTGCTGCCGGTATCCCGGTTTTCGCCTGGAAAGGCGAAACTGAAGAAGAGTACGAATGGTGCCTGGAGCAAACCATCCTCAAAGATGGCGCGCCTTGGGATGCCAACATGATCCTCGACGACGGCGGCGACCTGACCGAGCTGCTGCACAAGAAATACCCGGCGATCCTGGACCGCGTCCACGGCGTCACCGAAGAAACCACCACCGGCGTTCACCGTCTGCTGGACATGCTGGCCAAGGGCGAGCTGAAAATCCCGGCCATCAACGTCAACGACTCGGTGACCAAGAGCAAGAACGACAACAAGTACGGCTGCCGTCACAGCCTGAACGACGCGATCAAGCGCGGCACCGACCACCTGCTGTCCGGCAAGCAAGCGCTGGTCATCGGTTACGGTGACGTGGGCAAGGGCTCGGCCCAGTCCCTGCGTCAGGAAGGCATGATCGTTAAAGTCTCCGAAGTCGACCCGATCTGCGCCATGCAAGCCTGCATGGACGGTTTCGAACTGGTTTCGCCGTTCATCGACGGTATCAACAACGGTACCGAAGCCAGCATCGACAAAGCGCTGCTGGGCAAGATCGACCTGATCGTGACCACCACCGGCAACGTCAATGTTTGCGACGCAAACATGCTCAAAGCCCTGAAGAAGCGCGCTGTGGTCTGCAACATCGGTCACTTCGACAACGAAATCGACACCGCTTTCATGCGCAAGAACTGGGCATGGGAAGAAGTGAAGCCACAGGTTCACAAGGTTCACCGCACCGGTCCGGGCGCTTTCGACGCTCAGAACGACGACTACCTGATCCTGCTGGCCGAAGGCCGTCTGGTTAACCTGGGCAACGCCACTGGCCACCCAAGCCGCATCATGGACGGTTCGTTCGCCAACCAGGTTCTGGCGCAGATCTTCCTGTTCGGCCAGAAGTACGCCGACCTGTCGCCAGCCCAGAAAGCCGAGCGTCTGACCGTTGAAGTACTGCCGAAGAAACTCGACGAAGAAGTGGCCCTGGAAATGGTCCGCGGTTTCGGTGGCGTGGTCACTCAACTGACCAAGCAACAGGCTGACTACATCGGCGTGACCGTCGAAGGCCCGTTCAAGCCGCACGCTTACCGCTACTGATTGGCGCTGACTGACCGCTCTCTGTAGGAGCTGGCGAAGCCTGCGATCTTTTGATCTTAAAAGATCGCAGCCTGCGGCAGCTCCTACAGGGGCCAGCGTCCGGCTTACGTGTTTCCAAGGATATGACCATGTCCCAAGACCGTCGCTACAGTTTCGAATTCTTCCCGACGAAGACCGATGCTGGGCATGAAAAACTGATCGCCACTGCCCGTCACCTGGCGACCTTCAATCCCGACTTCTTCTCCTGCACCTATGGCGCTGGCGGTTCGACCCGTGATCGCACCCTCAACACCGTGTTGCAGCTTGAAAGCGAAGTCAAAGTCCCTGCCGCACCGCATTTGTCTTGCGTGGGCGATAGCAAGGACGACCTGCGCGGCCTGCTGAGCCAGTACAAGGCAGCCGGCATCAAGCGTATCGTTGCGCTTCGCGGTGACCTGCCCTCGGGCATGGGCATGGCCAGCGGCGAGATGCGTCACGCCAATGACCTGGTTGAATTCATTCGTGAAGAAACCGGCGATCATTTCCACATCGAAGTCGCCGCTTACCCGGAGATGCATCCGCAAGCGCGCAACTTTGAAGACGATCTCAACAACTTCGTGCGCAAGGCTAACGCCGGCGCCAACAGTGCGATCACCCAGTACTTCTTCAACGCCGACAGTTATTTCTACTTCGTCGAGCGTGTACAGGCCAAGGGTGTGAACATCCCGATCGTGCCAGGGATCATGCCGATCACCAACTACAGCAAGCTGGCGCGTTTTTCCGACGCTTGCGGTGCGGAAATCCCGCGCTGGATCCGCAAGCAACTGGAAGCCTACGGCGACGACACCCAAAGCATTCAAGGCTTTGGTGAGCAAGTCATCACCCAGATGTGCGAACGCCTGCTGCAGGGTGGCGCTCCAGGGCTGCATTTCTACACGCTGAACCAGGCTGAGCCGAGCCTGGCGGTGTGGAATAACCTGAAGTTGCCGCGTTAATCGTCGTTAAAGCAAGATCAAAGATCGCAGCCTTCGGCAGCTCCTACAGAGGTACGTATCCCCCTGTAGGAAATGCCGAAGGCTGCGATCTTTTGCTTTCCGGCGCCCCTTTATTGTGCAGCCATACCCTGAACCAGAGCTTCTGGATCCGGTTTCTGGCTCTTTATGATTTCTCGTCGTAATCTCAACCCCATGCCTTTGATCGCTCAGTTACTGACCGTGCTTCTGTTCACTTGCCTGAGCCTCACTGCTCGGGGCGAGAAGTTGCGTATTGTCACCGAGCCCTGGGCACCTTACGTGTATGAGGAAAACGGCAAGTCTTTGGGGCTTGACTATGAAACCACCGCCATTGTCTTCAAACGCCTCGGAATCGACGTGGAATGGCAGTTCCTGCCATGGAAACGCTGCCTGTCGATGCTTGAGCAAGGCCAGGCAGATGGCGTGCTGGATATCTTCCACAGCGCTGAACGCGACGCGACCCTGCTCTACCCCAGCGAACCGCTCTCGCAAGTCGAGTTCGTGATGTTCTACGCCAACGAGCGACCGTATCCGTTTCGCACCCTGGACGATCTGAAAGGCCTGACCATCGGCACCTCGCCGGGCTACCTGTACAGCAAGGACTTCAGCGAATCGACGCTGTTCACCCAAGAGCCGGCACCCACCCATGAAGCCAACTTCGGCAAACTGGTGCGCGGCCGCATCGACCTGCTGATCACTGATCGCCGGGTTGGCCAGCATTTGCTCGATCAACTGAACATCCGCGACAAGATCACCGAGAACCCGATCATCATCAGCCAGCAAAGCCAGTTTCTGGCGGTACGCCGCAATGCCGGGATGGATTTGTTGGTGCAGCGTTTCGGTGCCGAGCTCAAGCGCTTCAAGCGCGAGCCGGCCTACGCCGAACTGAGCGCCCGCTACGGCGCCGGCCCGCCCCCCGAAGCACGGGCCGCCAGCGCCACCGCAACCGACGGAAAAACCGTTGAGCAGCAGGAAAGCGGCGCGCAGTGATTGCTCTGTTATACTCCGGCCTTCCCGCCAGGCTCACGCCCGGACGCTCGGACTTGTTCAAGGCATCTCGATCCCGCTACAGCGCAGCTTTTCAGCCCGCGCGAGCGCTCCAGACGAGCCTTCGAGGCCCAGCAGGACCGGACGGGATTGCGTCCTCTTAAACGCGATTCGCGCCAGGCAAGACTCCCATTGGGCCAAGCCCTAACTAAAACAGGATTACTCATGTCCTTTGCTTCCCTCGGTCTCTCCGAGGCTTTAGTCCGCGCCATCGAGGCAGCGGGCTATACCGAGCCTACTCCGGTGCAACAGCGGGCCATTCCCGCCGTGTTGCAAGGTCGCGACCTGATGGTTGCGGCACAGACAGGTACTGGTAAAACCGGTGGTTTCGCCCTCCCGATTCTGGAGCGGTTGTTCCCCAACGGTCACCCGGACAAATCCCAGCGTCACGGCCCGCGCCAACCGCGCGTGCTGGTCCTGACCCCAACCCGCGAACTCGCGGCCCAGGTGCACGAGAGCTTCAAGGTCTATGCCCGTGACCTGAAGTTCGTCAGCGCCTGCATCTTCGGCGGCGTCGGCATGAACCCACAGGTTCAGGCCATGTCCCGCGGTGTCGACGTGCTGGTGGCCTGCCCCGGTCGCCTGCTCGACCTCGCAGGCCAAGGCAGCGTCGATTTGTCCCACGTGGAAATCCTCGTGCTGGACGAAGCCGACCGCATGCTCGACATGGGCTTTGTCCATGACGTGAAAAAGGTCCTCGCCCGCCTGCCGAGCAAACGCCAGAACCTGCTGTTCTCGGCGACGTTCTCCAAAGACATCACCGACCTTGCCGGCAAGCTGCTGCACAACCCGGAACGCATCGAAGTCACGCCGCCGAACACCACGGTCGAGCGGATCGAACAGCGCGTATTCCGTCTGCCAGCCAACCACAAGCGTTCGCTGCTGGCGCACCTGATCACCGCTGGCGCCTGGGAACAGGTGCTGGTGTTCACCCGCACCAAGCACGGCGCCAACCGCCTGGCCGAGTACCTGGACAAACACGGCCTCACCGCCGTCGCCATCCACGGTAACAAGAGCCAGAACGCCCGCACCAAAGCCCTGGCCGACTTCAAGGCCGGTGAAGTGCGCATCCTGGTCGCCACCGACATCGCCGCTCGCGGCCTGGACATCGACCAGTTGCCCCACGTGGTCAACTTCGAACTTCCGAACGTCGACGAAGATTACGTGCACCGTATCGGCCGTACCGGCCGCGCCGGTCGTTCGGGCGAGGCGATCTCGCTGGTCGCTCCGGACGAAGAAAAGCTGCTCAAAAGCATCGAGCGCATGACCAAGCAGAAGATTGCCGACGGCAATCTGATGGGCTTCGACTCCAGCGCTGTGGAAGCCGAGAAACCTGAAGTTCGCGAGCGTCCGGATGTGCGTAATCCGCGCAACCCACGTGGCCCGCGCGGCGATGGCCCGAACGGCAGCGGTGGTGGTGGCGGTCGTAAAGACAAAGGCAAGGACAAGGGCGGCAAGGAAAAACCTGCTGCCACTGGCCGTGGCGATCGCCCTGCCCGTGAACACAAGCCTCGCGAAGGCACCCCGGCCCGTGAGCAACAGCGTCCGGCACCTCGTGCCGCCGCAGACCGTGCTCCGGACGAGTTCCTGGACGACGATGTCGATAACTTCGGCAACCGCGTCGACTACGTGCCTCAAGCCAAACCGGCCCAGGGCCGTGGCCGCCGTCCGGGCGCTCCGGCACAAGGCGCAGGTGCTCCGCGTACCGGTCAGCCACAAGGTCGCCAAAATGGTCCGCGCAACAGCAGCGGCGCAACCACCGGCACCCCACCGGCCAAGCGCAGCGGCCCACGCAACGGTGCCCCACGTGACGGCCAGGCCCGTCGCGAAGAGTCCCGCAACCGCCGCCCGGCCCGTGATGAGCAGCCTCGTTCGGAACCGGCCGTGCAGAACCCGCGGGGCCCGGCACCGAAGATCATTCACAAGGAGTCGAAAAGCGATCGCTTCCCGACACCTGAGCAACTGGATCAACTGCCAGGCCGTCCACGCGGCGAAAAACCAGCCTTGCTGACACGCAATCGCTGATTTATCGCTGATATGAAAAATGCCCCGGTTCTCACGATCCGGGGCATTTTTTTGGGCGCTGCAAACTGCTTTTGTAGGAGCTGGCGAAGCCTGCGATCTTTTGATCTTGCCCTTATCAGCGGTGATTCTGAAAAGATCGCAGCCTTCGGCAGCTCCTACGTCTCAGCATTACTTCGCTTTCACACCTTCAAACGTAATGTACAGCTCGACCGCGTCAGACTGTGGACCAAGTTCTTTCTGCTTGCCGAAATCGGAACGCTTGATGCTGGTGGTGCCTTCGAAGCCGGCACGGTAGCCGCCCCATGGATCCTTGCCTTCACCCAGGAAGGTGGCTTTGACCACGATTGGCTTGGTCACACCCAGCAAGGTCAGGTTACCGGTTACGTCGGCAGTGTCTTTGCCAGCGGCGTTTTTGCCGGTGGATTTGACGCTGGTGGAAACAAAAGTCGCCTTGCCGAACTTGCCCACGTCCAGAAAGTCTTTGCTGGCGATGTGCTTGTCGCGTTCGGCATGGTTGGTGAACACGCTGGCGGTATTCACATTGAACTCGATCTTGCTGTCTTCAGGCTTGGCAGCGTCAAAGCTGAACTTGCCGTCGATGTCCTTGAAGGTACCGGTGATGTAGCTGTACCCCAGGTGGCTGATCTTGAAGTCAACGAAGGCGTGCTGGCCTTCTTTGTCGACAACGTAATCGGCCGCCATTACGTTAGCGGACAGCAGAGCAGAACCGATTGCCAGGGCGGCGAGCGTCTTTTTCAACATGCTTTCTATTCCTTTGGAGTCGAGGTTGAACATCAGGCTTTGCGACCCAGCATTCGTGTCAGGGTCGCATCACGATCGATAAAGTGGTGTTTCAATGCTGCCAACGCATGGAGGCCGGAAAAAATTACCAGCGCCCAGGCCAGGTACAAATGGATCACACCCGCGGTGTCTGCCTGGTCCGGTAGTCCGGAAACCAGTGCAGGCACTTCAAACAGGCCAAACACCGGGATCCCAACACCGTCTGCGGTGGAAATCAGGTAACCGGCAATCATCACAGCGAACAGCGCGAGATAGAGGAAGGCATGGCCGAACACGGCACCAAGACGCGTCATGCGGCTATAACTTTGCAGGGCCGGCGGCGGTGGACTGATGAAGCGCCACAACACCCGCAGCAACATGACCGCGAACAACAGCAGGCCAATGCTCTTGTGCAGATCCGGCGCATCTTTGCGCCAGGCGCTGTAGTAGTCGAGACCCACCATCCACAACCCCAACGCGAACAGACCATAGACCGCGAGCGCCACACCCCAATGCACGAAGATGCTGATCCAACCGTAGCGGGAAGAAGAGTTACGTAGTTGCATTGCCCAAATCCTGTAAGAACTTCGCCCAAGACTATCGAGTTATCTATCGATTTAAAGCGGAAAATTTCGCTCTGAAATATCGAGAAATACGATCAAGACCTTGCGGTTGAGATGTTAAGAGAGTGTTAACCGAACGAAAAAACCTACAAATGCCGTCCCCATTCCCACTTAAAAAAGCCTTTACCACTCGTCAGAACTGTCATATCTGACAGTAGCCAACATTGCAGGTCATTGATGAACCTGATCTCGGGCGTTTGTCCGAGCGTCTGAACAGGAGTTCTACCATGAGTCACCATTCGAGCTCATCCCCCGTCATTACGCGCAACCGATCCAATTCGATACCCGTAGGGGAAGGACCGCGAGGGATAGCCATCAACGACGATGGGTCCCGGGTTTTTGTTTGCAATTACATTTCAGGCAATGTGTCAGTCATCGACACCCTGAACAAAAAGGTAATCCGCACCATTGCCGTCGAGCGTTACCCCCAAAGTATCGCTCTTGGCCATCGGGGTAAAAGGGCTTACGTGACCAACTACGGTTCAAGTTCGGTTTCGGTTATTGATACCAAAACCTATAAGGTGGGTCACGTCGGGGTGGGAAGGCATCCCTGGGCAATCGTAGTAAGCCGGGACGGGAAGCATGTTTACGTCACCGTTCGACAAGATAAAGAGTGGCTGGCAATTATTGACACCCGCACTTATGCCGTAAGCAGAGTGCGAGGATTGCCCTCTCCCTCCATAAGTGTGGATATCAGCCCGGACAATTCGCGCCTGTATATTTCCAGCACCAACTCTCCTGACGGCCCTTATCAAGACGCGCTCACGGTCATCAGCAGCAAGACGTTCGAAGTCATTAACATCATCAGAACCGCAAGGTATCCGTCAGCGGTTAGCGTCAGTCCCGATGGCAGGAAAGTCTATATCGTGGGCCTGGACGCTCAAAAACTCACCGTGCTGGACACCCGGTCATCGACCACCAGGCTTTTCGATTTTGTGAATTGCGAAGGAAAAATAGTGTTCGGCGACAAAAATGCTTATGCCGTTGATCAAACTGGAAAAGAGGTCGTGGAAGTTAATACCGACACTTGTGAGATTGTCCGCAGGACTGCCATTCCTGATGCTTGCGGGCCGTATGACATGGTTCTTGATCAACATAACCGTGCCTATATCAGCGACTACCAAAGCGACGAAGTCCATATCGTTGATCTGGCTTAGCGTCAACGCACACAGCAACCGGCGTTAGAGCGACATACGCAAGATATAAAAAAAGCGCGGCATCACTGCCGCGCTTTTTTTTGATTCCAGAACTTACTGCGTCTTGGTTTCACTCGTCACTGGGGTCTTCGCAGCAGTATTGACCGCTGGCTTCTTCACCGGCTCAGTCTTTTTCACCGTCGCCTTGACCGGGGCTTTTTTGGACTCGGTTTTGGCCGCAGGCTTTTTCACTGGCGCTTTGGCCGGCGCTTTCCTGGCAGGTTCTGCTTTCACCGGTGCCGCAGGCTTCGGCGCCTCAACCGGTGCTGGCGCTGGAGTCGGCGCAGGTACAGGGGCGGGTGCCGGAGCAACCGGTGCCACGGGTGCTGGCGCCTTGGCCGGTTCCGGTTTGTCGTCAGAACCACCGAACAGGTTGGTAAAGAAGTTACCTTTCTTCGCCGCCACTGCACCTGCCGCTGCTGCGGTCGCCGCCGGAACAACTTTCACCGGTTCAAACGACTTGCCCGCCGCCAGGTCTTCTACCTGACTGGCCGCACGCTGACCGGTGCGCAATGCGCCTTCCAGAGTGCCTGGGTACAAGGCGTCGGTGTGTTCGCCGGCAAAGGCTACACGTTGCAGCGGACGCTCCCACAGGCGCCAGTACTTGCTGATCTGACCCGGGCCGAAGGCCAGGTATGCGCCACCCATCGACGGATCGGTGCTGTAGCGACGGATTTCATAACCGGTGAACGAACCGCGTGCCTGTGGATAAAACGCATGCAGGCGAATCAGTACCTGATCAACCATCTGCTTGTCGCCGAAGGCCTGCATCACACGCGCGTTGTCGCCGGACAGGTTGATCACCACGTTGGCGCCGCCCTTCAGGGCCGGCTCGACCCACAACATGCCCAGGCCGGTGTTGCTGTAGATCTCGCCAGACATGCGCGCCTTGCTTTCCCACACTGGCGTCTTGAACTTCAGCATGATCTGGTCACGCCAGCCGTAGTTGGTGCCTTTGATGGCGCCCAGGTGCTGGGCATCCAGCGCCGGGGTCATCTGGATCTTGTTCAGTGCCCGCAATGGCACGGCCAGCACAACGTAGTCGGCCTGATAGCCAACACTGCCGACCTTCACGGTCACGCCGTCCTTGTCCTGAGTAATGGCCGAAACCGGAGAGCTGGTCTTGATGGTTTTCAGTTGTTTGACGAAGGCCTGAGCCAGCACCGGGCTGCCGCCAGGCAGACGCGAGGCGCGCAGGTCACGGTCGGCAACGCCACGGTAGACGCGGCTCTGTTGTGCGAAGTACAGCAGCGACAGGCGCGAAGGTTCGTCATAGCGGGTACGAATCTGCTGATTCACCAACTGACGCGCAGTGGCTGGCAGATTCAAGCGATCGAGCCAGTTGGACACGTTGATCTGGTCCAGTGCGAACAGTGTGCTGTTGGCGGCCGGGTTCTGCGGGTCTTCGATCGAACGCGCCAGATCATCCAGAGTCTTTTCGTAGCGTTTCAGCGCTTCGGCGGTGGCCGGCTGTTTAGTCGCCAGATCGGCGGCGGTGAAATATTCACCGTCGATCAGGTAGCTCGGCGTCCGCACGAATTCAGGGGCTGGCGTGGTGGTCAGCTTGAACGTCGAGATGTACTTGTTCAAAACCGGTTGGGTCTTGTCGTTGCCGATCCACTCACTGGTGGCCATGCCGGAGCGACCGCCCAACGTCGGTTTGGCTTCCAGCAGGGTGACCTGCCAACCTTTGTTCTGCAGCTCGTACGCCGCGGTGAGGCCCGAGAGCCCGCCGCCGACCACGATCACCGTTTTATCCTTGGCCAGCGCCGAAACGCTGAACAGCCCCAACATCACCAGCGCACAGGCGCGCAGCCAACCAGCAGACATTCAGCGAACTCCGGAAATACACGAGGAAATAGCGGTTTTACGAGTCAGACGACTCAAAGAACCGCGAAGAATACGTCAGCCATCAAAACGCCGCCAGCGACGTCTACCGCCTTATACAAAGTAGCTCAATCGACACAATGGGTTGTCCCGATGACGCGCATTGCATAGGCTTGCGCGATTGTTTGCCCGCGCACCAAGCGAGCCGCCTCGAGGAGACTGAACATGGGCCTGAATAATCAGTGGATGCAACGCGATCTCGCGGTGTTGTGGCATCCCTGCACCCAGATGAAAGACCACGAACAGCTGCCGCTGATCCCGATCAAGCGCGGCGAAGGCGTCTGGCTGGAAGACTTCGAAGGCAAACGCTACCTCGACGCGGTCAGCTCCTGGTGGGTCAACGTGTTCGGCCACGCCAACCCGCGGATCAACCAGCGCATCAAGGATCAGGTCGATCAGCTGGAACACGTGATCCTCGCCGGTTTCAGCCATCAGCCGGTGATTGAGTTGTCGGAGCGTCTGGTGAAGATGACGCCCGAAGGCCTGACCCGGTGCTTCTACGCCGATAACGGTTCGTCGTGCATCGAAGTCGCGCTGAAAATGAGCTTTCACTACTGGCTCAACCGCGGCCAGCCGAACAAGAAGCGCTTCGTCACCCTCACCAACGGTTACCACGGCGAGACCATGGCGGCGATGGCGGTGGGCGACGTGCCGCTGTTTACCGAAACCTACAAAGCCCTGCTGATGGACACCATCAAGGTGCCGAGCCCCGATTGCTATCTGCGCCCCGAGGGCATGAGCTGGGAAGAACACTCGCGCAACATGTTCGCCGCCATGGAGCAGACCCTGGCCGACAACCACGACACCGTGGCCGCGGTGATTCTGGAGCCGCTGATTCAGGGCGCTGGCGGCATGCGCATGTACCACCCGGTGTACCTGAAGTTGCTGCGCGACGCCTGTGATCGTTATGGCGTTCACCTGATCCACGATGAAATCGCCGTCGGCTTCGGCCGCACCGGAACGATGTTCGCCTGCGAACAGGCCGGCATCCGCCCGGATTTCCTCTGCCTGTCCAAGGCCCTGACCGGTGGTTACCTGCCGTTGGCGGCGGTGCTGACCACCGATGAGGTCTACAGCGCTTTCTACGACGACTACCCGACCCTGCGCGCCTTTCTGCACTCCCACAGTTACACCGGCAATCCGCTGGCGTGCGCGGCGGCGTTGGCGACGCTGGATATCTTCGAAGAAGACAACGTCATCGAGAACAACAAGGCTCTGGCCCAACGCATGGCCACCGCCACCGCGCACTTGGTCGACCACCCGAACGTTGCCGAAGTGCGCCAGACCGGCATGGTCCTGGCCATCGAGATGGTCAAGGACAAGGCCAGCAAGACCGCTTACCCGTGGCAGGAACGTCGTGGTTTGAGGGTGTTCCAGCATGCGCTGGAGCGTGGTGCTTTACTGCGGCCGTTGGGCAGCGTGGTGTATTTCCTGCCGCCGTACGTGATTACCCCGGAGCAGATCGATTTTCTGGCCGAGGTGGCCAGCGAAGGCATCGACATCGCTACCCGTGACAGCATCAGCGTGGCAGTGCCGAAGGACTTTCATCCGGGCTACCGTGATCCGGGCTAACAGCCACTGAGTAACCCTGTGGCGAGGGAGCTTGCTCCCGCTCGGCTGCGAAGCAGTCGTAACCCGGTTTGCGCGTTTTAACTGACAAAACGCGGTCGCCGGGTTCGGGGCTGCTTCGCAACCCAGCGGGAGCAAGCTCCCTCGCCACAAAAGCTGATTGCGCACGCTGCTACATTCGACTTTTTACAGAGACCCAGCATGAGACTGTCCCGCTTCTTTATCGACGCCCCCTTGAGCATCGGCGAACACGAGCTTCCCGAGGCCCAGGCCCATTACATCAGCCGCGTGCTGCGCATGGCCGAGGGTGATGCGGTGCAATTGTTCGACGGCTCGGGCCATGAGTTTCGCGGCACGCTGGCGGAAGTCGGCAAGAAGCGCGTCGTAGTGCAAATCGATGAAAGCTTCGCCGGGCAGGTCGAATCGTCGCTAGCGGTCCATCTCGGCCAGGGCTTGTCCCGTGGCGAGCGGATGGACTGGGCGATTCAGAAAGCCACCGAATTGGGCGTCAGCGAAATCACCCCGATCTTCACCGACCGCTGCGAAGTCCGCCTCAAGGACGAGCGCGCCGACAAACGCCTGATGCATTGGCGTCAGGTGGCGATCAGCGCCTGCGAGCAATGCGGGCGTTCACAGGTACCGGTGATTCATCCGCCGCTGCTGTTGACCGATTGGTTGAAACAGACGGAAGCCGAATTGAAGCTGGTGTTGCACCCGGTGGCCGAGCCGCTGGTGAGCCATGCGAAACCGGCGACACTGGCGTTTCTGATCGGCCCGGAAGGCGGGTTGTCCGACGCTGAAGTCGAACAGGCCAAGGCCGGCGGTTTTCATGCCGCCCGCCTCGGCCCTCGCGTGTTGCGCACTGAAACCGCACCGGTGGTGGCGTTGGCGGTGGCTCAGCAGTTGTGGGGGGATTTTTAAAAGATCGCAGCCTTCGGCAGCTCCTACGCGCCCGGTGGGCGCCGCCGAAGGCTGCGATCTTTTGATCTTGATCTATTGCACCGGATCACTCACCGGCTTCGCAATGATCGCTTTCAACTCGCTGGTCATCGGAAACTCAAGGTTCAAACCTTTAGGCGGAATCGGCTGCTGGAACCAGCGGTTGTAGATGCCATTGATTTCCCCTGAGCTGTACAAATCGGCGAGCGTCGAATTCACCAACTCGAGAAATTGCGGATCGCCCTTGCGCACCATGCAGCTGTAGATTTCCCGCGATTGCTCCTCGCCCACCACGACCCATTTATGCGGATCACGAGCCTTGGCGCGTTCACCGTAAAGCAACGCATCGTCCATATAGAACGCCGCCGCCCGCCCTGACTGCAGCATCTGGAAGGCTTCGCCATGGTCCTTGGCGCTGATCACGAACATGTCGATCTTGTGATCGACGTTGTAGCTCTTCAGAAACCGCTCATTGGTGGTGCCGGCGGTGGTCACAACGTTCTTGCCGCGCAGGTCGGCGAAGCTTTTGATGCCGCTGTCCTTCGCCGTGAGCAACTGCCCCTTCACATAGATAAACCCGTAGGAAAACGCCACTTGCTGCATGCGCTCGGCGGTCACGCCGGTGGAGCCGCATTCAAGGTCGACCGTACCGTTCTGCACCAGTGGAATGCGTGTTTGCGAAGTCACCAGGTTGTACTTCACCTGCAGATCCGGCAGTTCGAGTTTTTGCTTGATGCGCTCGACAATCTTGCTCGCCAGGTCCACCGAATAGCCCATCGGCTGCCCCGTGTGATCACCCACGTAAGAGAACGGCACCGACGCATCGCGATAGCCCAGCGTGATGCTCTTGGCATTGGCGACCTTGTTCAGCGTGCCGGTCAGCGGCGCTTCATTGGCCTGGACCTGACTGGCGAACAGCAGGCCGAGGGTGCAGCCGATCAACGTGATTTTTTGCATTTGTTATTCTCCGTTGTGGGTAGATCGAATTAGCGGCGGGCGGCGATCACGGTGATTTCCACCAGGACCTCTGGATGGGCCAGTTGCGCCTGCAACGTGGTGCGGGTCGGTGCCTTGTCCGGCGACAGCCATTGTGACCAGACCTCGTTCATGGCGGCGAAGTCGCGGCCAATGTCGCTCAGGTAAATGGTCGCGTTGAGCAAGTGATCCTTGTCGCTGCCAGCCTCGGCCAGCAACCCATCGATTTTCGCCAGCACCTCTGCGGTTTGGCCTGCAGCGTCGCGGCTGTCACCCGGCACCTGGCCCGATAGAAACACCAGTTCGCCAAAGGTCACGGCGCCAGAGAGTCGACTGTTGCTGTTGAAACGCTTGATGCTCATCGGTTCTTCCTTTTCCAGTCAGGCGACGCGGGGTGCGAGGCCCTGCATTTCGATCGAGGGTGCGCGCCGGGCAATCAACTCACTCAGCAGCCGCGCGCTACCGCAGGCCAAAGTAAAGCCCAAGGCGCCATGGCCGAGGTTGAGCCAGAGGTTGCGGTACGCCGTGGCGCCAATCAACGGCACGCCGCTTGGGGTCGCCGGGCGCATGCCGGCCCATTCGATGGCGGCGTCATAATCGCCGGCATTGGGCAAGGTTTCCTGCGCCTGGCGTTTGATCAGCGCCAGACGCTTGGGATCGAGTGCCGGGTCGAAACCGACAATGTCGACCATCGCCGCCACCCGCAGTTGTGCACCGATGCGGGCGTAAACGATCTTGCGGTTGTAATCGGTGATGCTCAGCTCTGGCGCGCGGTGTTCGGCGCGGATCGGCATGGTCAGGCTGTAGCCCTTGAGCGGATACAGAGGCAGGTTCATGCCCGGCAACGCCAGCGCCGGGCTGCGATGACCGGCAGCGATCACCAGTTGCTCGACCGGCAATACCTGCGCGCCCATTTCAACAGCCTGCACCGCGCCGTCCCCATGGCGAATGCCGGTGACCGTGCGCCCCGGCAAAAACTCGCAACGCCCCGACGCCTTGAGCCGGGCCACCAGTTGCTGGCAGAACGCATGGCAGTCGGCGACTTCTTCATCGGGCGTGTAGATCGCCCCTACAAACGGCGCATCGGCAAGCGCCGGCTCCAACTGTGCGCACTCGGCCCGGGACAACACCTGTTGCTGTCGCGGATCAGCCAGCCCTTGGCGCGCATGCTCGAAACTCGCGGCTTCCCGAAACGTCACCAGTTTGCCGTTGCGCCGCCAGTCGAAACCGTCGAGACGGTCTTCGTCGCGCCAGCCTTGCAGCGTGGCCTGGCTCAGCAGCGCCAGGCGCAGCAGATGGGCGCCGTTGCGCTGATTCACCGAACGCCGGCAAGCCGCCAGAAAGGCCGCCATCCAGCGCCATTGCGCCGGGTCCAGGCGCGGGCGCAGCTTCAACGGCGAGTCACCGCGCAACATCCAGCCCAGTGCCTGCAACGGTACGCCGGCATCGGCCAGTGGCGCGACATAGCGGTAGGACAACTGGCCGCCGTTGGCGAAACTGGTCTCGCTGGCAAACGAATCCCGGGCCTCGATCAGCGTCACGTCGATGCCGTCGCGAACCAGTGCGTAAGCCGTTGTCAGCCCGATGACGCCGCCACCGATGATGCAAACCCGCTGAGCCATGTCAGTCCTTAAGCGTTGTTGAAACGTGCCCTCAGCTTAGGACCAGGTGACAGACGCTGAACAATGCATAAAGATGCCTGAGCCATAAACAAAGGTTATGGACTTGCCATGCGACTGCGACACATCGAAATTTTCCAGGCCATTCGCCAGACCGGTTCGGTCAGTGGCGCCGCCCAGTTGCTGCACGTGTCGCAGCCGGCGGTGAGCAAAGTGCTGCAACACGCCGAACAGCAACTGGGCTTTGCGTTGTTCCTGCGGGTGCGCGGTAAATTGCAGCCGACGCCCGAAGCCCTGGAGCTTGAGCGCGAGGTCGACAAGGTCACCGAAAGCCTGCAAGGCGTGCGACGTCTGGCCCAGAGCCTGCGCCGCGAGCCGGGCCACAGTGTACGGATCGGCGCGATCCCGGCGCTGGCCTTGTCGCTGCTGCCGCCGGCGATCAACGAATGGACGCAACGCTACCCGCAAATCGCCTGCGAATTGTCCAGCGCCCACAGCCGTGAGCTGATGCAGAACCTGTTGATGCGCGAAGTGGATGTCGCTCTGACGTTGCAACTGCCCGATCATCCAGGCCTGAAGGCGCAGGCCCTGGCCTGCGGGATGCTGGTGGCGCTGGCGCCAAAGGGCTTTTGGGCCGACGACACTCACGGTAAACCGCTGCCGTTGATCGAACTGGCCGGTGCGCCGCTGATCGGCCTGTCCAGCGCCGACCCGCTGGCCGCCCGACTCGACAGCTACCTTGAGGCGGTCGATCCGCCACCCCGGGTACGCATCGCGGTGCAGACTTATTCGCTGGCGCGGGCGATGGTTGAATCCGGTGCCGGGCTAGCAGTGATCGACCCGTTCACCGCGCTCGGCGCGTCCCCCGCCACCACGGCGATTCGCCCTCTGGCGCCGGCGCTACCGATCACCCTGTACGCGGTGACCCGCGCAGATGAACCGCCGCCACACACCTTGAGCGACTTGTTGCAGGTGTTCAGCCGACGGGCGCAGGCGCAATTGGATCGCTTGTGTCCCCTAATGTAGGAGCGAGGCTTGCCCGCGAAGAACGATGACGCGGTGTACCTGATATATCGCGGGGGCCTTGTTCGCGGGCAAGTCGGATCGCCGCACCGCTCGCTCCTACAGATTTTGAGCTGCAGTGCGATCTACAAGACATAAAACAGAATCGCCACAAAGTGCAGCAAGCTCCCGGCAATCACAAACAGATGCCAGACCCCATGCGCATGCCGCAAGCGATTATCGAGGGCAAAAAAGATAATCCCCACGGTGTACAACACCCCGCCCGTCGCCAGCCAGGTAAAGCCGACTGGCCCCAGCGCCGCCAGCAATGGCTTGACCGCCACCAACACAATCCAGCCCATCACCGCGTAAATCACGATCGACAGAATCCGCGCTTCCGAGCGGGGTTTGATCTCTTGCAGGATGCCGATCAGCGCCAGCCCCCAGACGATCCCGAACAACGTCCAGCCCCACGGCCCGCGCAGGGTGACCAGGCAGAACGGTGTGTAACTGCCGGCAATCAACAGGTAGATCGAAAAGTGATCAACCTTCTGCATGATCGCTTTCTTGCGCCCGCGCACGCTGTGGTACACGGTCGAGGCGCTGTAGAGCACCAGCAAGGTAAACGCATAAATCGCCACACTGACGATCTTCCACGGACTGCCATCCATACTGGCAATCACCAACAGCCACACGCCGCCGACAAACGCCGCCACCGCCCCGACCAGATGCGTCCAGGCGTTCAATCTTTCCCCGTGATACATGCGTTGCTCACCTTAAAAATTCATTAACACAAAGCCCTGTAGGACCGGCGTAGAAGCTGTGTAGGAGCTGTGTAGGAGCTGTGTAGGAGCTGTCGAGTGAAACGAGGCTGCGATCTTTTGATCTTGATCTTAGGATGCCAAAGATCAAAAGATCGCAGCCTTCGGCAGCTCCTACAAAAGCCATCGAGCCAAACCTCAGATCTTGATTCTAGGTGCCCTTAAAGATGCCGAAGATCAAAAGATCGCAGCCTTCGGCAGCTCCTACGAAAGCCATCGAGCCAAACGTCAGCCAATTGGGCACAATCGAACGATTCGAATAAGAGTCACGCCCATGCTGATCGATGAAGAGTTGACCCTGAAAAAACTCGAGGTGTTCCTGGCCTTCATGCGCACCGGCAACCTGACCCGCGCCGCTGCCGAGTTACAAACCAGCAACGTCAGCGTGCACCGCGCTATCCACTCTCTGGAAAGCGCCCTGCGTTGCCCGCTATTCAAACACGAAGGCCGCAACCTGACCCCACTCGAAAGCGCTTATGTGCTGGAAGAACGGGCGCAGAAGCTGATTCAGGACGTGCTCGAAAGCGTGCGCCTGACCCGCGAAGCGGCCGGTTTCTCCGCCGAACGTTTCAAACTCGGGTCACTGTATTCGCTGACGGTGAAGACCGTGCCGCAGCTGATCATGGGCCTGAAAATTCGCCGCAGCGAACTCAATATCGACCTGATCCTGGGCTCGAATATCGACCTGTTGTACAAGCTCAAGAACATGGAAGTCGACGCGATCCTGGTGTCGCTGGATGACAGCGTGAATGACCCGGACTGCGAGCAGATTCCGTTGTTTTCCGATGACATCTTCCTCGCCACCCCGGCGGATTCGCCCTTTGCCCAGCGGACCGAAGTCGATCTGGCCGAGGTGCGCGACGAGACATTCATCACCTTGACCCAAGGCTTCGCCACGCACCAGGACGGTATTCGGGTGTTCAAGCAGGCGGGGTTCGAGCCAAAGGTGGCGATGCAGGTCAACGACATCTTCACCCTGCTGAGCATGGTCAGCTCCGGGGTCGGTTATGCGTTGCTGCCGGGAAGGATTGCGGCGGTGTATGAGAACCGGGTGAAGCTGATTCCGTTGCAGGAAAAGTATCGGTTACAGCAGCACATCGGGGTGGTGTTCCTGAAGGCCAAGGAGCGTGACCCGAATTTGCTGGCGTTGCTGGCGGAGTGTCGGATGTATGCCAATCGGCAGGCTTGAGTGTGGCGAGGGAGCTTGCTCCCGCTCGGGTGCGTAGCGCCCGCAAAATCAGACCACCGGATTTACCTGATACACCTTGGTGTCAGAAATTGGGGCTGCTGCGCAACCCAGCGGGAGCAAGCTCCCTCGCCACAAGAAGCAGTCATTCGTTAGCCGACAATCCCGCGAACAATGAAGTACAGCAACGAAGGCCCAAGCAAGCACCCAAGCCCGGTGTGGAACGTCGCGGTCAACGCGCCATACGGCACCAGCCGCCGATCCGTCGCCGCCAACCCTGCGGTCACCCCACTCACCGTCCCGGCCAGGCCGCCAAACACCATCGCCGAGCGCGGGTTATCCAGCCCCATCCAGCGCGCCGCCATCGGTGTGCCGACCATCACCAGAATCGCCTTGATCAGCCCGGTGGCAATCGACAACGCCATCACATCGGACGTGGCACCAATCGCGGCCCCGGTCACTGGCCCGACGATGTACGTCACCGCGCCCGCGCCAATGGTGGTCATGCTGATCGCATCGCGATAACCGAATACCCAGGCCATGCTCGCCCCGACAATGAACGGCAGAATCGTGCCCAGCAGCAGCGCGATAACACCAATCATCCCGGCCTTTTTCGCTTCCGTGGCCTGCACCTCAAACGCCGTGGCGACAATGGCAAAGTCACGCAGCATCGCGCCACCCATCAAGCCGATGCCAGAGAACAGCGTTAAGTCCGCCAGGCCTTTTTGCCCGCCGGTCATGGTGCCGCCGACCCAGGCCAGCACCAGGCCGATGACGATGGCAATCGCCGAGCCGTGAATCCGTCCGAAGGTCAGGCGCTTGGACAACACCACCGACACCCACATGATCACGCCAACGAAGGCGAACGCCGTGATCAGACCGTTATGTTCCAGACCTTTCTCGATGAGATCCCACATATCAGCGACCTCCTGCCGGTGCGCCAACCGACGTTATGTCCGCCGGTTCATCGGGCAAGGGTTCACCTTTGTGGGTCCGGCTGATCAGGGCAATGGTGCAGCCACAGAGCACCACCGAACCGATCGCCGCCAGCACCGCCACCGGGCCGCCGTGTAGAGCGGTAACGACGTTCTGTTGCGCGGCCATCGCCACCACCACCGGAATGTACATGGCGCCCCAGAAGCCGACGCCCATCTCGCAATCCTTGGTCATGCCGCCGCGTTTTTGCATCCACAACCGCGCGCAAATCAGCAGGATCATCGCGATCCCGACCCCGCCGACGTTGGATTTCACGCCCAGCAATGCGCCGAGCATGTCACCCATGATCACCCCTGCCAGCGTACAGATCGCCAACAGCGCCACACCGTAAATAATCATTGTTGTAGTCCTCAAAGTGCATCGTCGGAATTGTTGTTTTTGTCGTTCGCAGCCTGAGTTCTAGGGTTGGCGTCTTCCCTCCTCACGCAACAGCGCCTGCAAGGTATCGAGCCGCGCACCGTCGAAGGCAATCACGGTGCCCTGCTCGAACACCCGGCGCGCCAGCCCGGTCAACACCGCACCGGGCGGCAGTTCGATCTGTAGACGTACGCCGCGCTCGTAGGCGCTTTGTACCGTGCCGCGCCAATCCACCACACGGCACATGTTGAAGGCCAGGTCGTCGCGTAACGCCTCGGGATTGATAACGGGCCGGGCGCGACTGCCGCTCAGGTAACCCACGGTCGGCGTTTTCAACTGCACCTTGGCGAAAGCTTCGGCCAGGGTTTTTGCCGGTGCTTCCAGCAGCGGGCAATGGGACGGCACGCTGACCGCCAGACGCTTGGCCAGACCGGCGCCACGCCCTTTCGCCAACTCGGCAACCGCTTTCATCGCCTCGTCGCTGCCAGCAATGACTACCTGGTTATCGGCGTTGATATTGGCCAGGTAAACCAGTGTATCGACGCTGTGAACCTGCGCCAGCAACCTTTCCACCGTCGCCAGATCCAGACCGATGATCGCGGTCATGCCATAGCCCTGAGGATAAGCCTGCTGCATCAGCTCACCGCGCAGGCTGACCAGATGCAGCGCATCGCTGAAGCTCAAGGCGCCGGCGACCACCGCCGCTGGATAGGCGCCGATGGACAATCCGGCCACGTAATCCGCGCTCAATAACAACTGACGTGAAGCGGCGACTCCGGCGATCAGCAGGCATAACTGAACCGCCCTCGTCGACTGCAACGCCTCGGCAGAATCGAGCAACAAAACATCTTCACCCAGCACCTCGCTCGCCTCGATCAGCGTTTCCCGAGGCAAACGATGAAGCATGCCCGGTTGTTGCGCGCCCTGACCGGGGAACACCAGCAAACTGCTCACGCTGCTTGCTCCTGCGGGTTCCAGGGATCGGTGACCAGGCAGGCGACCTGAGCGTTTTTGAGCAGCACCCGCTGCGACGGGCCGGCCCATTCACGCAAGGCCACAGCGCCATAAGGTGTCTGCAATTGCATGTCGACCAGACACTCAGCGGCGCCGAGAAGCGTCACCAATTCCTGCGCTTGAGTACGGCCCAGCAGTTGCGGTGTACGCAGGATCAAGTCCAGATCGCTGCGCTCATGCAACGCCGCAAAACCACTGGCCAATTCAAACCCGGCGCTGCCGCTGACACCCCACACCCAACCGCAGGCGTCGAGCATTGGTCGCAATTGCGCCAGCGCTCGCAGGGCCCGCAGGTCCCGAGTCGCCTCGACATGACACAGCTCTTCCGGCCTTACCCGACGTGCAATCGCCGTGATCGCCATCGACGTTGCATAACGCTGCTCACGCAAGCGTCCGCGCACGCCGACCGCGATTTGATCCGGCGCAGTCATCGCACGCCGAACCACCACCGGCTGACCCGCGCTGATCGACTCGATCACCCACGCAGGCGCATCCGCAGGCAACTGCTCCGGGGTCATCCCCCACAGCAGGTCGTGGGCCAGAAGCGTGCTCACCACTGCTCTCTCAGCAGTTGGCGAACCTTGCTCGACGCGGCGCGATTGTTCGCACCCAAGCGGCCGCTCAAATCGCGACGACCAGCCCCGACATCTTCAATCGCCTGAACCAGACACTCGTTCACCCGCGCCAGATCCGCCGTCGTCGGCTGCTCAATCTGATCCACCGACAAGGTTTCCCAGAGCAGACCCAGGCTGGCAAAGCTGTCGATGTCATAGGCCATCGGCGGCACGCTGGCGGCCAAGGCTTCAAGCTCTTCGACACTGCGCAACGTCACACGCGCCGCCGACGCCTTGCCCATCGCATGCACCATCACGCCCGGATCGCGCAACGCGATCAGCCGGTTGGCCTGATAGCCATGAGCGAGGAAGGCGCCAGACATCGCCTTGCCCACCAGTAAACCGATCACCGCATGCCCGGCCAGTCGGGCGCGGGCATAACTGTCCGCAGCACCGGCTAGGGCTTGATGAATGCCGAGGGCTTCTTCGCGCCGGCCGTAAGCCTGGCTCGGCACATCGACGATGGCGATCAAGGCGCGTTTTTGAGGTTTGTCGTTATCCGCGGCAATGGCGTCATCCACCGCTTTGGCCAGGCCCCAGCCTTCCAGCAAACCGACCTCGCCATTGCGGGCGCGGACGAAACGGTTGTCGGGATCGGCCACCACCGCAATAAATCGCACGGGCTGGTCACCCAGCGCACCATCGGCGACTTTCAACGACGCCGGCAAATCCGCGACCGGTTTCGCGCCGGCACTCAAGGCGTTGAACCAGTTCAAGCCTCTCAGGGAATACGAACTCATGAGCGCTCTCCTTGATACAGATCGCGAACCGTCGCCGGTTCGATTTGTGGTTCAGCATCCAGGCTGGCCAGCCGTTGCAGAAACCATTCGGACTGGCGACTACGTTGCTGCGCCGGCAAACCCTGCTGGAGCAATTCGCTAACCTGCAGCTGAATCTGCGCCACGTCGTCAGCCACGTAGCGATCCACCAGACCACTGGCGAAACGTTGCTCGCCGCCGGTCAGGCTCCAGATAAACGGGCGATCGCGGGAGTCGTATTCCTCAAGTCCGGCTTCCTGCTCGATCACTTGAGGGCCGTTGAGGCCAAGGCGCGCTTCCTGAGTCACCAGCAAATAGCTGCACAACCCGGCGGCAATCGACATGCCGCCAAAGCAACCGACGCTGCCGGCGACCACGCCAACTACCGGTTGGTACTGGCGCAAATCGACAATCGCCGCATGAATATCGGCAATCGCCGCCAGCCCGAGATTGGCCTCCTGCAAACGCACGCCACCGGTTTCCAGCAGCAACACGGCGCGAGTGGGAATGCCTTTGCGGTTGTCCTCGGCGGCCAGTTCCAGCGCACCGGCAATCTTCGCTCCGCCGACTTCTCCCAGGCTGCCGCCCTGAAACGCGCCTTCGATGGCAGCGATCACCACCGGCAAACCGCCGATGCTGCCCTTGGCGATCACCACGCCGTCATCGGCTTGCGGCACCACGCCCTGGCGTGACAGCCATGGCGACATGACGCGCTGAAACGGGTCGAGCAGTTCACGAAAAGTACCCGCGTCGAGCAAGGCTTTCGCTCGTTGCCGGGCGCCGAGTTCGACGAAGCTATGTTTGCTGAGAAGCGCTGCGCTGTCAGTCATGGCTGATCTCCTCGAAGCCTTGTTCCAGGCGCAAACGCACCACGCCGGGAGTGGCGCCAAAATCGTGGATATCAATCGCCATCGCGGGCGGTGTCTGGCCGTCGAACATCCGCGCGAACAGATGCTGCCAGCGTTGTTCGCTGCCGTTGACCGAGGTCTGCACCTGGATCGTCAGCTTGCCGGCCAGCCCCGGTTCGATCAGCACTTCCAGATCGCCCGAGCCCACGCAGCCCACCAGCGCCCTGCCCCGTGGCGGCTGCCCGGCGGGGAATTCAAAGGATAAGGTTTCCATCAAAACGCTCCCTGGAGGACGCCGTCGCCCGAGTCGATACGGTCGATAAACAGGCAGGCTGCGAGCAAGTCCGCAGCGCCGCCGGGCGAGGCATTCAACGCGATTAATTGTTGGTCCAGCTCATGCAAACGGCGGCGACCGGCCAGGCTCGCACTGCCGCCAGCGTCGAGCACCGCTTGAGCGCCAAGTTGCATGGTCTGCAGGCCTTGTTCGCCCGCGCGGTAGAGCACGCAGGTGTCGGCCAGTGTCGTCATGATCGCCAGCAAGGCATCGAGCCGGGCGTTCTGTTCGCCATGGCCGGCGGCGCGGCTGCGTTTGAGTTGCGGCAGTGCGCGTTGAATCACTGCCGGGAAACCAAGCTGTGCTTCTTCGCGTGCACCGCGAGCACCGTAACGCTGGGCGACTTGAGCGCCATGGCTCAGAGGACGCGGCGCGTAACGGTCGTCGAGCAAGGCCAGACGTGCGGCGCGCAAGGTCACGGCGCTGGCTTTGGTATTCGTGCACTCCAGCGCCACCGCAGCAACCAACAGCCCCAACGCCCAGATCGCCCCACGATGAGTATTCACACCGTCGGTGGTGGCGAGCATCGTTTGCTCACCGTTACGACCAATCCGCCCGAGGGCTTCGCGCAGGGGTAAACCGACTTCGCCAAATTCGATGGCCGCTTCTCCCATTGCTTTGAACGCCGGCCACAACGACAGCGCCGAGGCGTGCATCAGGCTCAGGTGTAAATCGGTGTGCGCACCATTGCCGCGACGATCCACCAGCGCCGGTTTCGGCGACAGATCCGCTTCGTCGATCAGCGCGTCCACCGCCAGATCCGCCAGCCGTTCGGCCAGGGTTAACGTTTTCGGTTGCAGGTTGAATGCGTGCATTACCAGCTCCTGAACTTGGCGGGTGGGTTGTAGAGGCCACCGGACCACTCCACCAGATCGGCCACGCTTTTCGCTGCGAGCAGCTCGCGGGTGGCGTCGGTGCGGCGGATGCCGAGGTCTTCGGGCAAAGCGATCAGGCCTTCGCGGCGCATACGGGCGGTGTCTTTCGGGTTGTGTCGCAGGCCGATGGCGGTCACCCCGGCCACGGCCGCGATCATCGCCTGACGCTCTTCGAGGGAACGGGCCTTGTACAAATAGGCGATGCCTTCTTCGGTGAGCAGGTGGGTGACGTCGTCGCCGTAAATCATGATCGGCGCCAGCGGCATACCGCTTTTCTTCGCCACTTCCACGGCATCGAGGGTTTCGACGAAGGTCGGTTTGCCGCCCTCCTGGAAGGTCTCGACCATTTGCACCACGAGTTTTTTGCCGCGTTCCAGCAAGGCTTCAGGTGCATCGTCGTGACGCATGTCGAGCCAGGCCGGCGTGCCATGGCGGCGACCGCGCGGGTCGTGGCCCATGTTCGGCGCCCCCCCGAAACCGGCCAGGCGACCGCGCGTCACAGTGGAGGAATGGCCGTCGCCGTCGACTTGCAGGGTTGCGCCGATGAACAGGTCCACCGCGTACTGTCCGGCCAGTTGGCAGAACATCCGGTTGGAGCGCAGGGAGCCGTCGCGGCCGGTGAAGAACACATCAGGCCGGGCAGCGATGTAGTTTTCCATGCCCAGCTCGGTGCCGAAACAATGCACGCTTTCGACCCAGCCGCTTTCGATGGCCGGGATCAGGGTTGGGTGAGGATTGAGGGTCCAGTTGCGGCAGATCTTGCCCTTCAAACCGAGGGATTCGCCGTAGGTCGGCAGGATCAGTTCGATGGCCGCGGTGTTGAAACCGATGCCGTGGTTCAGGGATTGGACGTTGTGTTTTTCGTAGATCCCGCGGATCGCCATCATCGCCATCAACACGTGCACAGGCTTGATGTGCCGTGGGTCGCGGGTGAACAGCGGTTCGATGTAGAACGGCTTGTCGGCCACCACCACGAAGTCGACCCAAGACGCAGGGATGTCGACACGGGGCAGTTCGCTGACGTCGTCCACCAATTGGTTGACCTGCACGATGACGATGCCATCGCTGAACGCCGCCGGTTCAATCAATGCGGGGGTGTCTTCGGTGCTCGGGCCGGTGTAGATGTTGCCGGCGCGGTCGGCCATGAAACCGGCCGAGAGCACGACGTTGGGAATCAGGTCGACCACCAGTCGCGCATAGAGCTCGATGTAGGTGTGGATCGCGCCGATTTCCAGCAGGCCGTCTTCGAGCAACTGACTGATGCGCAGGCTTTGGGTGCCGGCAAAAGAGAAGTCGAGCTTGCGGGCGATACCACGCTCGAACAGGTCCAGGTGCTCGGAACGCCCGACGCTGGGCATGATCATGTGCAAGTCATGCAGCTTGCCCGGATCGGCCTTGGCCAGGGAGCGGGAGAGGAAATCCGCCTGCTTCTGGTTATTGCCCTCCAGCACCACACGGTCGCCGGGCAAAATCAACGCCTCCAGCGCCGCAACGATCTTGTCGGTGGGCAACACCACACCGTCGGCAAGCCCCTTCACCAATTCGAGGCGCCGCTGCTTTTCGCTGCGCCGCCGCGTCCATCGCGAGTCGGGGGATATTGTTGTTGTCATGACCACTCCACGGGTTCGCTGTCGTGGGGGTCACCTTAGGAGCGTTGGGTGGGAGCATCAATCAAGCAGCGTGTTGGATTGTTACGGTCAGGGTAATGGTTGTCAGTGCCGACGCCATCGCGAGCAGGCTCGCTCCCACATTGGAACGCGTCACCCCTGTGGGAGCGAGCCTGCTCGCGATGGGGCCCGACAGCCAACCAATCTCTCGCAGGCATAAAAAGGTACTAACTGAGCGTGAATACTCGTTCGATGATCTTGAGAGCCGACTTCCCGTCAGCTTCATACAAACCTTTCAATTGCTGCTGGTCAGAAAGACGGTGCAGTTTGAAGTGGTTGTAGAACGCTTGCCCAAGCCGCTGGCCGCTGAAGTTTCCTGCACGATGCATTGCATGGAATTCCTGGTATGCGTTCTTTTCAAGCACCAACGGAGTCATCGTATTGACCAGACTGAAGAGTGAGGACCAGAAGGATAGGTGAGAGGCCTAATGCCAGTCACTTAAGCCGTAATACAGGCTTTAGCGGTCTGTCAGACTGACCGCGTTATCATTCTTCGCGGACAAGCCCACTCCCACAGGTTTTGAGGGTGACACCAATCTCACTGTAGGAGCTGCCGCAGGCTGCGATCTTTTGATCTTTACGTCATTGCTCGCACCGGAAGATCAAAAGATCGCAGCCTTCGGCAGCTCCTACAGGGTTTCCCCCCATCAGATTGATCTTGTCCTGCTGCGCTACCCGCACGACAAAACTATTTTCAGCCACCAGTTTGGCGGCCCAGTCGTCGGGGGTGTAGAGCGTCGGGTTGAGGACGCGGAACGCTAGGTCCCTTTTTGGGAATCTTCAACCTGATACAGAAACCTTTGTGGCCAGGGGCTTGTTGGAAGGTCCGACCGCCTGAGGTTTTGTGTTTAGAAGTTTGTCCGCAGGAACGGTGAGAGGCTACGCAGTCTGGCGTTGCTGCCTACAGCAATGCCGGAACCCGCTGACTGGTGCGCTTTTGCGTTGATCTTTATCGTTTGCGTGTCGCTGCCAATTCAGCGACCGGGTTTGGAACCCCGAGGTGTAGAAGACGCAAAAGCGCCCCTCATGACGTATGCTTGCGCACCTTTAATGTGTGTATTCCGTTATGGCGGCTGTACGCGGGAGACCTTCGGGTCTGCCGGGTTTTCTCCACCTCGGGTTCCAACCTGCGTACAGCTGCCACCCCTTCGCTTGGAACCGATGGAGCAGCTGAAACTCATTACTGGAGATACACAATGTTCAAAGCTACTCCCAACCCGCCAGAATCCGGGACCGATTCCCAAGCATCCCTCGATGCAGAAAAAATGAAGGAAGCCGCCGACCGCGCCTTCTCCCATTACTTCCCGTCACCCCACGAAAAACCGGCCAAACGCCGTAAGTCCCAGCTCTTCACCGTCGCCCCCGATATCGACACCGAAGCCCTTCTGGCCAATGCCTCCGAAGACCTGCTGTCCATCAGCGCCATTGCTGCCGACCTGGCGGACGATGTAGAAGGCTCACGCCGTTCTGTAGCTTTAGCGCTCAGCCGTTTGGCAGATGGCGTGCAGTTGTTGGTGGAGCGAGTGCTGGATCATCATGAGTCGTTGCAGATGAAGGCTCGGGCTGGGGTTTAACGCAGAAACCCCCGTGGCGAGGGAGCTTGCTCCCGTTCGGCTGCGAAGCAGTCGTAAAACCATTGTTCTCGGTGTACCTGATACACCTCGATTGCAGGTTTTAGGGCCGCTTCGCGACCCAGCGGGAGCAAGCTCCCTCGCCACAGGGATCCGGTCAGACCAGACCGGCACTGACAAGCAGTTCTTCCAGCGCGAGTAAATCCGGCACCTTGGCCACTTGCTCCCCCACCTGCACCGCCGCCTGCTCCAGCGCGCACAACGGCACATCGACATAACTCAACTGGCTATCCAGCTTGTAAGACCGCGGAATCCCCTGCACCAGCAGCGCAATGAACTTCAACTCTGGCCGCCCGCCGAGGGCGTTGAGGATGACAATCCGTGCTCGCTCACCGATCACCACTTTGTTGCCACACGCCGACTCAAAACTAAGCAACGGAATCTGCCGATCCCGCCACTTCACCAACCCCAGATACCACGGAGGTGTGTCGAGGTCGAAGGCGCCGGGTTGGTAATCGATGAGTTCAGCGACAGCGACGTTAGGCAGGATCAGGTTGCGGTCAGCCAGGGGCAGTAGCAGCCCAGTGAGGTTGCTGGAGCGGTGTTCATACATGGGTTTTGCTCCACCGGGCGATGCTGTCGAGCAGCACCGATTCCTGGTACGGCTTGCCGAGGTAGTCGTTGACGCCGATGGCCATGGCACGATCGCGGTGTTTCTGGCCGGTACGGGAGGTGATCATGATGATCGGCAGATGCCGCAAGCGCTCGTCCGCGCGCACCTGGGTCGCCACTTCGAAGCCGTCCATGCGCGGCATTTCGATGTCCAGCAGCATCAGGTCGGGCATGTGTTCTTCGAGCAGCAACATGGCGTCGACACCGTCCTTGGCGATCAGCACGTTCATGCCGTGGCGTTCCAGCAAACGGCTGGTGACCTTGCGCACGGTGACCGAATCGTCGACCACCAGCACCAGCAGCGGCCGTTGCGATTCGGGCTCTACGTCCTGTGTCACTGGTCGTTGCGGCACCCGCGCTTGCATCGCGCGGATCGGCGCCAGCAAGTCGAGAATCAGCACCACCCGGCCATCGCCGAGAATTGTCGCGCCGGACAAACCCTGCACCGCGGCGAACTGCGGGCCAAGGCTTTTGACCACGATTTCCCGGGTGCCGGCCATGGCATCCACCTGCACCGCGACGTGCCGCTCGTTGCATTGCACCAGCAATACCGGCAACGGCAGGCTCTGGCCCAGCAGTTTTGGGCGGGTGCTGGTTTTCAGCAGCTCGCCGAGATAGCACAACTCGTAACGTTGCCCGGCGTATTCGTAGGTCGGCGGATCGAGCCGGTAATGTCCTTCGAGTTCGTTGGGCAACACCCGCACGATGCCGTCGATGGTGTTCAGCGGGATCGCGTATTGATCCTCCCCGCACTGCACCATCAGCGCGCGGTTGACCGATACGGTGAACGGCAAGCGAATCCGGAAGTGCACACCCTGCCCTGGCACCGAGTCGATGGTCATACTGCCGCCGAGCTGCCGGACTTCTTCGTGAACCACGTCCATGCCCACGCCACGCCCGGAGATCTGGGTGATTTTCTCGGCGGTGGAGAACCCCGGTTGCAGGATGAATTGCAGCACGTCGCGGTCGCTGATGTCGCTGTCCGGGTCGAGCAACCCGCGCTTGATCGCCTTGCGCCGCACGGCGTCCAAAGGCACGCCGGCACCGTCGTCGCGGATGTCGAAAATGATGTCACCACCCTCTCGCGACAGGTCGAGGGTGATCTTGCCTTGGGCCGGTTTACCCGCCGCGATACGCACCTCGGCCGATTCCAGCCCATGGTCGACGGCATTGCGCAGCATGTGTTCCAGCGGCGCGGCCATGCGTTCGAGGACGTTGCGGTCCATCTCGCCTTCGGCGTTGCCAACGATGAAGTCCACGTCCTTGCCCAGTTCGCTGGCGACCTGCCGAACGATGCGTTTCAAGCGCGGCAGCATTCGCTCGAACGGCACCATGCGCGTACGCATCAGGCCTTCCTGCAATTCGGTGTTGATGCGGCCCTGCTGTTGCAGCAGGTTTTCCGCGTCCTGATTACGCCGCTCGAGGGTTTCCTTGAGGTCGAGCAGGTCGGAGGCAGACTCGAACAGTGCCCGCGATAACTGTTGCAGCTGCGAGTGACGGTCCATCTCCAGCGGGTCGAATTCTTCGTAGCCCAGGCGTTCGGCGTCGACTTGCTGACGGCTGAGAATCCGCCCCTGGGTTTCGGTATCGAGGCGGCGCAATTGATCGCGCATGCGCTCGATGGTGGTTTCCATCTCGCTCAGGGCCACCCGTGCATCGTTGACCTGTTGTTCGATGCGGCCACGGAAGATTGAAGTTTCCCCGGCCAGGTTGACCAGATCATCGAGCAACTCCGCCGAAACCTTGACCGTATCGGTGCCTTCCGGTTGCAGCGCGGTTGGCTCGGCTTTGGGCGCTACGGGCAGCGTCACGGGTGCCGATGTTTCGGGCACTGCCGGATGGCTGAAATTCTTGATCGCGTCGATCAGCCGATCGGCCGGCGGCAATGGCTGACCGGCGCGTGTGGCGTCGAGCATCTGCGCCAGTCGGTCATGGCTGCGTTGCAACAGCGAAAACAGCTCGGCGGTAGGTTGCAGCACGCCCGCCGACAAGCCTTCGTAGAGGAATTCCAGCTCATGGGCCAGGTCGCCAATCGGCACAATCTCCACCATCCGCGCGCCACCCTTGAGGGTGTGCAAGTCGCGCAGCAGGGTTTCCATTTCCTGGCGATTCGACGGCTCGGCCTGCCAGCGCAACAGCGCCGCGCCGGAGTTCTCAATGATGTCGAAACCTTCTTCGAGGAAGATCTCCAGAAGCTCGGAATCATGACCCGCCGAGTCATGGCTGACCGCTGGTTCGATCGCCTCGGCGCTGCCGGCATTGCCCTGGCGAAACTCACGAATGGCCGCGATCAACTCACCCGGATCACCCAACGGACGGTTGTGCTGCAACTGATCAAGGAACAGGGCCAGTCGGTCATGGCTCTGTTGCAGCAATTGCGCCAGCGCTTCGCTGTGGCTGTAACGGCGGTCCACCAGGCCTTCGTAAAGGTTTTCCAGTTCATGGGCCAGATCGCCGACCGGCTCGACCTCGGCCATCCGCGCACCGCCCTTGAGGGTGTGCAAATCGCGCTGCAAGGACGACAGCGGCGCGGCGTTGTCCGGGGCACTCAGCCAGCGCTGCAAAGCCTGGCCGGCGCTTTCGAGGATATCCACCGCCTCTTCAAGGAAGATCGAAACGATTTCGTCGTCCAGCTCCACCTGCGTCGCGCTCTGCTCCAGCTCGGCGGTGGCGCTGCCCAGTTCGCGGATGCTCAGGGTGCGACTGCCGTCACTGCGGATCAGGCCCATGGACGAGGGATCGAGACTCTCATCGAGCAAGTCGCGCAAGGCACGCACCCGCTGCGGTTGCGCAGTGACTTCCTGGCCTGCGGCCAGTTCGTCGAGCATATTGATCAGCGCTTCATGGGCACTTTGCGCCTCATGAAAAAACCGGTCGCTGACCGCCAGGCTGCTTTCTTCCACAGCGCCATACAGGTCGAGCAAAGCTTCGCAGAGTTCATCCACCGGATGCAGATCGGCCAGGTGCGCGCCTTCGCCGAGGGTGGTCAGTTCGTCCAGTAGCGCGCTGAGTTCCTGTCGCTCGCCGGGATGCTGCTGCCAGCGCTGTAACAGGCTTTCGGCGTCCAGCAGGATGTCCATGCCCTGGGCAAGGAAGTTGTTGATCAGTTGCGGATCGCGCTTGATCCGCAGCTTCGTATTGGGCGTGCTCAACAGGCTGTGCAGACGCTCGGCCAGCACTGCGTGGGTGCGCTCGATCAGCGAGCGGGCGTCGGGGATTTCAGCCAGCGGATCGCTCTTGAGTTGTCGCAGCCCAAGGCGGAACAGCCCTTCGGCTTCCAGCAGCAATTCAACTTCGTCCAGGTCTAGGGCAATCCGGTGCGCCTTGTACTCCCGGGCCAGTTCATCCAGCGACGCCGCCAGCTCGGCAATCGGCAGCACGCCGGCCATCGAGGCGCTGCCCTTCAGGGTGTGCAACGCCCGCTGCAACTCGTCGCTGGCCTGAAGCGGTACGTGTTCGGCGGCTTGGTCGAGGAAGCGATTGAGGCTGCTCAAATGGGTTTCGGCTTCGTTGCGGAAGATCTCCAGCAACAGTGGATCGAGCGCCGCGACATCCTGCACATCCTCATCGGGCACCGGTTTATCACCCTTGGCGAGGGCATGGGCGCGGGCGGCCAGTTGATCGACATCGTTGCGTTGGCGCTGGGCATTGGCGGCGAACTCGGCCACCAGATCCGGCAGCAGCTTCAGCGTATCGCCCACCAGTTGTTGCACCGCAGGCGAAGGTGCAACGCTGTGTTCCAGCACGCGATTGAGCAGGTTTTCCACCGCCCAGGCCAATTCACCCAGCACCAGCGCGCGGACCATTCGGCCACTGCCTTTGAGGGTGTGGAAGGCGCGGCGTAGTTCACTCAAGGCCGATGTGCTGTCGGGGTTGGCCGACCAGCGCGGCAGATACTCCTCAAGGATTTCCAGCACCTCGTCAGTCTCTTCGAGGAAGACGTCCCGTAGCTCATCGTCCACCGGCTCTTCACCGGCGGGCGGCGGCAACAGGCTGCCCGGTGTGGTCAGGGCTGGCGGGTTGACGGACGATACGGGGCTGGCCAGCACATCGGCCAGGGACTGAACGGTTTCGGGGTCATCCAGCTCCTGCATGTCCTGCATAACCAGCGCTTCACTGGGGCTGAGCACATCCTTGAGCATCGGCACCTGCTGTTCAATGGGGAAGAAGCCGAGCGAGGCCAGGCCTTTTTCCGCGACATCGAGCAGGTGTTCCCCCGGTGCTTCGGGGTCGTCGCTGAGGCGCTCCAGGTAATATTCGATGCTGGTGATGACGTCGGCCAGACTGTCCAGTTGCTCCCAGCCGGGCTGGCCCGGGTCCACCAGCAGATGTTCGCGGATGAAGCCGTTGCAGGTCTCGACCAGGCTCGCCGCGCGGGCCAACGGAATCATCGCCAACGCACCGCGCACCTGGGTCAGCAACGCCGGCAAGGGTTGCAAATGCTGGCGGTCCCAGTCGGCGTCGATGTAGTCGACGATCATGTCCTTGGCCTGTTGCAGGCAAATGCGCGCTTCCTTGATCACGATCTGGTGGATCTGCGTCAGATCGGTGGTCGGCAGACGGCTGTCTTCCTGGCTTTGCGGCTCCACGGTGCCGACCATGCCGGCCAGGGTCGCTTCGACGTAGAGCAAGGCCCCGGCGACGTCCATGAGGGTCGCGTCGTTGGGTTCACGCTGGCCCTGAGCGAGGCTCAGCACCACCGCCAGTTGATCGATGATGACCTTGCGTGGCTGGCCGAAACCGAGCACCGCCAGGGTGTCGGCGATTTGCCGCAAAGGCGCCAGCAGGCTTTCGAGGTCCGAGGTGTGTTGACGGTCGCTGCGCACGAACAAGTCCAGGCGCTCCTTGACCCGCACCAGCTCTTCGCACAGCGCCGACAATACCGAGCGCATGGCGTCGCGGTCAGGGCCGGCCAGTCGTGCCCGTTCTTCATCGACCATCGCGCCGTCGGGTAACGCGTCGTCAAGTGAGTAGCGATCTTTCATGGTCAGCATCTGCCCGGTGGGGTGTTCGGCCTTGGCAATATAGAACAACAAACTCTTGAGCAGCTGCGGCGGTGCCGGTTGATTGATTCCAGGCATGCCTTGTTCGAGCAAACGTTTGAGCTCTTTATCGGCGTCCTTGAACAAGCTGCGCAACGCCGGGCTGTTGGCGATCGAGCCATTACGCATGCCCTCGACCAGCGCCGAAGCGACTTGCCATAACGGGCTCAGGGGCGCGTTGTCGCACAGCGCTTCGAGGCGCGCAAACACCCGGGCCAGATAACCGAAGTGGGTTTCGTCATCCTGCTCGCGCAACAAACCGACCAGGGCCATCTGCAACATCTGCCGCAATTTGCGCAGCACATTCGGCAAGTCGGACGGTTCCAGCAGCGCCAAGGCCTCTGGGCCCAGAGGTAGCAGCTCCGGCAGTTGCGGGCTGAACAGGCTGGTTTCCGATAACAGGCTTTCGCCACGGGCGCTGCGCAGGTCGTTGAGCAGCGGCAACACCACCAGCGGTAAGTCACGACGGGCGCCTTGCACCCGGTCGAGGTAAGTCGGCAATTGCCCCAGGGCGTGCAGTAACAGGTGGATCGCCTCGTCGCGATGGCTGACGCGGTTCTGCTGAAGGGCGCTGGTCAACTGCTCGATCTCTTCGGCGAGCAAGGCCGCGCCGTAAAACTCGACCATCTGCAAACTACCGTGAACCTGATGGACACAGGCCAGACACTCACTCAGCGTGTGCGTCGCCTGTGGATCGTCGATCAGGGTTTCGATCGCCTGATGAGCCTGTTTCAGCGTTTCGGCAATCTCGCCTTTGACCCACTCGAGGGCCACATAGTCGTGCCGATCACCCATAACCACTCCAATCAAGATGCATCCGCCCAGAGGCGGTTCAAGCGTTGTCCGCAGACTTGGCCGGCAAGGTGAAACCGGACACCGAACGCCGCAGCTGGCTGGCCATTTTCGCCAGGTTGCCAATGCTCTCGGCGGTGGCGGTGGAGCCGGACGAGGTCTGCGTGGTGATCTGCTGGATCACGTTCATCGTCAGGGAAATCTGGCCGGCCGACGAAGTCTGTTGCTGCGCGGCGTTGGAAATACTCTGGATCAATGCCGCTAGGGTCTTCGATACACCTTCGATTTCTTCCAGGGCCACCCCGGCATCCTGCGCCAGACGCGCGCCGCGCACCACTTCGGTGGTGGTCTGTTCCATGGAAATCACCGCTTCGTTGGTGTCGGCCTGAATCGCCCGCACCAGCGTTTCGATCTGCCGGGTCGCCGCGGACGAACGCTCGGCCAGACGCTGCACTTCGTCAGCCACCACCGCAAAACCGCGCCCGGCGTCACCGGCCATGGAGGCCTGAATCGCCGCGTTGAGGGCGAGGATGTTGGTCTGATCGGCAATGTCATCGATCAAGCTGACAATGTCGCCGATTTCCTGAGAAGACTCACCCAGCCGCTTGATGCGCTTGGCGGTGTCCTGAATCTGCTCGCGAATATTGTCCATGCCATGAATGGTGTTGTGCACCACTTCGTTGCCCTTGTTGGCGATTTCCACCGAGCGTTCGGCCACCGCAGAGGATTCGGCGGCGTTGGCCGAGACCTGATCGATGGACTGGGCCATGTCGTTGATGGCCGTGGAGGCTTCGGAAATCTGCTGCGCCTGATGCTCCGAGGCCTGGGCCAAGTGCATGGCAGTGGCCTGGGTTTCCTGCACAGCGGCGGCGACCTGGCCGGCAGTGAGGTTGATGGTCGCCACCAGATCGCGCAGTTGGTCGACGGAATAGTTGATCGAATCAGCGATGGTCCCGGTGAAGTCTTCGGTCACCGAGGCGGTCACGGTCAGGTCGCCGTCGGCGAGGTCTTCGATTTCGTCCAGCAAACGCATGATCGCGTTCTGGTTGCGCTCGTTCTTCTCGGCGGTTTCACGCAGTTGACGGTTGGTTTCGCGCACCATCACCAGGCCGATGAGGATGATCGACATCAGCGCCAGCAAGCCCAGTACATAACCACCGATAGTGCCGGTGTTACGCCCGCCGGCGAGGTTTTCGAAACGGCTGGCCAGTTGCGAAGCCTCATCGAGCAGGGTTTGCGACAGGGTAAAAATGTTGGTGGCCGATTCACGGACCTTGAACAGTTGTGGCGACGTTTCGAGGATTTCATCCACCGAACCGGATACGAATTCGAACAGCTCGGATATCTCGGTCAACCGGGCGCGCGCATCGCGGTCTTCGACCTGGCTGATTTTCAGCGCCGCGTTGCCTTGAAGCATGCCGTTGAGCACCAGGCCGAAACGCGCCGCGTCGCGACCGAAAGCGTCGGCCGCCTGCTGCGAATTTTCATCACCGGACAGCACGGTATTCACCGCACCAAGAATCCGCTCGGCCAGCAGCGACTGACGCTGGGCCATCGCCACTTGAGTGGCCGGGGCGCCACGTTGCAGGAGGGTTTCGACGACCTTTTCATACTCGACCTGCAACTGCGGCACGGTTTCGGCCAGCGTTGCGGCGACTTGATGCAAGGACAACACGGTCTGTTCGCTGGAGAGGATAGCGTCGGTGTTTTTCAGCAGACGCTCCCAATCCAGCTGCACGGCGCGCATTTCCGGGCGCACGGTGGACGGTGCCGGCGGCAGGCCGGTGGAAGGATCGCCTTTCTTCAGGTAACCCCAACGCTGGGCGAAGTCATTGCGTGCATCGCTGAGCAACTTGAACGCCGCGGCCTTGCCGGCGGCGGCTTCGGTGGCGTTCTTGGCGATGCGTTGGGACAACACGCGCAGCTCACCGGCGTGGCCGATGTACTGTTTATCGTAATTCGCCTGGGTGTTGAGGTACGCGAAGTTGGCGAACAGCAGCATGATGAAGACGATCAACGCGATGAACAGCGCAATGATCTGCGACCGACTGCGCGACCCTTCTGGCTTGCCTGTTTTTGCTTTTATCATCGGTTCTCGCCTGTTAACCAACACCCTGTAAAGCTTGCCGAAGAACCTGTGGGAGCGAGCCTGCTCGCGATTCAGGCGCCGCGATGTATCAGGAAGCACCGCGTTATCGTTCAATCGCGAGCAGGCTCGCTCCCACAGGGTTTACAGCGCTACGTTCATGAAACTCTGTGACTGCGCCAACGCAAACGGACTGAATACCTGCCAATTCTGCTCACGCTGAAACCGGCCTTTGATGAACGGTGCAATCGGGCCGCTCAAGGTATCTACCGGTTCCAGGCTGTCCTGGGCAAAGTGCTGCAAGCCAAACACTTCATCGACCAGTAACCCGGCAAACACCTCGTTGTGCTCCACCACCAAAACCCGCCGCTGCTTGCGCAGATTCGACAGTTCATGACCGATGAAGCCACTCAAATCCATGATCGGCAGCAGGCGCCCGCGCAGGTTCGCCACGCCCTTGACCCAGGGCTTGACCCCCGGCAATTGGGTAACGCGCGGTTCGTGCAGGACTTCGCTGACTTCGCCCATGGGCGCGACGTACCAATGCTCGCCCAAGCGAAAGCCGATGCCGCTCCAGCTGTCCTGTCGGGTCTGCTGGGACGGCAGGTCCGCCGCCAGCAGACGACAGCGCTGGTCAATCTGCAGCAGCAGTTCGAAAGCCGTTAGCGACTCGGTCATGACCGGACGATCAACCGGCCAGCACGTTGTTCAGGGTTTTGATCAGGGTCTCTTCGTCGACCGGTTTGGTCAGGTAGTCCTTGGCGCCCTGGCGCGTGCCCCAGACCTTGTCGGTTTCCTGATCCTTGGTGGTAATGATGATTACCGGAATGTGCCCGGTTTCCGGGTCTTTGGTCAGCTGACGGGTCGCCTGGAAACCGTTGAGGCCGGGCATGACGATATCCATCAGCACCGCGTCGGGTTTTTCCTGACGGGCCAGCGCCACGCCGTCGGCGCCGTTTTCGGCTTTCAACACTTCATGACCGTGCTTTTCGAGCATGCCGGTCAGTTTGTACATTTCGGTCGGCGAGTCATCGACGATCAGAATACGTGCCATGGTCTTCCCCATTCTTGTCGACACCGGGCCCCATGGCCGAGTGTCACTGTGCGTGTCCTACTGCGGCGAAACGGCGGTGAAGCCCGGTACATGGGCCTGAATCGCGTTCAGCAGTTCTTCCTTGCTGAAAGGCTTGGTCAAAAACTGGTCGGAACCGACGATCCGCCCCTTGGCCTTGTCGAACAACCCGTCCTTGGACGACAGCATAATCACTGGCGTGGACTTGAACGCACTGTTGTTCTTGATTAAAGCGCAGGTCTGATAACCATCCAGACGCGGCATCATGATGTCGACAAAGATGATGCCGGGGTGATTGTCGGCAATCTTGGCCAGGGCATCGAAACCATCGATTGCGGTGATGACTTCACAGCCCACGTTTTTCAACAGCGTTTCGGCGGTGCGACGAATCGTTTTCGAATCATCGATCACCATGACCTTCAAGGCGCTGGAATGCTGTTCCATAGTGGCTCTACCGTCGCCTTTGTGAATCAATTTGTCCGTTTGCCGCTCATCGCCGGCTCGAAACCCTTGATACTTAAGGGCCAACAGGGCATGGCAGTCTTTTTAGCACAGTCTCCCCATCCAATCTATCGGGCGACCCTGGCGGTGGTTTTTCCTTGACCGGGAACACACTCAGCGCCACTCTGACGCCACTTTTTCACAACACTTTCCACCCCAATTTCGAGGAAAACCCCATGAGCGTTCGCGTCGGGATTGTCATGGATCCTATCGCCAGCATCTCCTATAAAAAGGATAGCTCGCTGGCCATGCTGCTGGCCGCGCAAAAGCGTGGCTGGGAACTGTTCTATATGGAACAGCGCGATTTGTATCAGGCTGAAGGCGAGGCTCGCGGGCGGATGCGTCCGCTGAAGGTGTTCGCCAACCCGGAAAAATGGTTTGAGCTGGGCGCCGAAAGCGATGCACTGCTGAGCGATCTGGACGTGATCCTGATGCGCAAGGATCCGCCGTTCGACATGGAATTCGTCTATTCCACGTATTTGCTGGAACAAGCGGAAAATGCCGGCGTACTGGTGGTCAACAAGCCGCAAAGCCTGCGTGACTGCAACGAAAAGCTGTTCGCCACGCTGTTCCCGCAGTGCACACCGCCGACCATCGTCAGCCGTCGCCCCGACGTGTTGCGTGAATTCGCCGACCATCACGGTGACGTGATCCTCAAGCCGCTGGACGGCATGGGCGGCTCGTCGATCTTCCGTCACACCGCTGGCCACCCGAACCTGTCGGTAATCCTCGAAACCCTGACCTTGCATGGCCGGCAGCAGATCATGATCCAGGGTTACCTGCCGGCGATCATTGATGGCGACAAGCGCATCCTGATGATCGACGGCGAACCAGTGGATTACTGCCTGGCGCGGATTCCCGCGCTCGGTGAAACCCGTGGCAACCTCGCCGCCGGTGGCCGTGGCGAAGCCCGACCGCTGACCGAGAAGGATCGCTGGATCGCCGCGCAAGTCGGCCCGACCCTGCGTGAGAAGGGCTTGCTGTTCGTCGGTCTCGACGTAATCGGTGAGCATCTGACCGAAATCAACGTCACCAGCCCGACCTGCATTCGCGAGATCGATAACGCGTTCGGCACCGACATTGGTGGCCTTCTGATGGATGCCATCGATCAGAAGCTCAAGGCTCGTTGATAGAGACAACCAACATTGCGTTATCATCCCCGGCTTGTAAAAAACGCGATGTTGGTTTTCTTGTTATGACACTCCCGTCCGATCTGCCCCCTGAACTCGCCCACCGTGGCGTGCGTCCGGCTGATCGCCTCGGTTTCACCCTGTTTCTCGCGGTGCTGATCCACCTGGCCTTGCTGTTGGGCGTCGGGTTCTCCATGGTCGAACCCCAGCAAATCAGCAAAACCCTGGAAATCACCCTCGCCACGTTCAAAAGCGAAAAGAAGCCGGAAAAAGCTGACTTTCTCGCCCAGGAAAATCAGGAAGGCAGCGGCACCCTGGAAAAAAAGGCGACGCCCAAGACCACCGAGGTCGCGCCCTTCCAGGACAACAAGGTGCAGCCAGTCACCCCACCGCCAACCGCCACGCCGCCAGTGCCTGAAGCAGCCCCCAAGGCAGCCGTGACGACCGTCGCGCCGAAACCGAAAAAAACCGCGACCAAGCGCGAAGAGATCAAGACCGATACCAAACCCAAGGTCGTGGCACCGACCTTCGACAGCGCGCAGCTGTCCAGCGACATCGCCAGCCTGGAAGCGGAACTGGCCAGTGAACAACAGCTTTACGCCAAGCGCCCGCGCATCCACCGCTTGAGTGCCGCATCGACCATGCGCGACAAGGGTGCCTGGTACAAAGATGAATGGCGCAAGAAGGTCGAGCGCATCGGCAACCTCAACTACCCCGACGAAGCCCGGCGCAAACAGATTTACGGCAATTTGCGACTGATGGTCTCGATCAACCGCGATGGCTCGCTGTATGAAGTGCTGGTGCTGGAATCGTCCGGCCAGCCACTGCTGGACCAGGCGGCGCAGCGCATCGTAAGGCTCGCGGCGCCGTTTGCACCGTTTACCGGGGATCTGTCAGACATCGATCGTCTGGAAATTATTCGGACGTGGAAGTTTGCGCGTGGGGACAAGCTCTCCAGCAACTGACACCCCACAAATCCCTGTGGGAGCGAGCCTGCTCGCGATGGCGGTCTGCCTGACACCTCAATTTTGAACGTACCGCCGTCATCGCGAGCAGGCTCGCTCCCACATTTGGTCTATGCCGACTGCCAAATTGCGGCATCCTCGGCTTGTCAGTTCGCCCCTCCAACGCCACACTAGCGCTCATGAAGAACGTCAGCCCCAGCTACCTCAAGCATCACTTCCTGATCGCCATGCCTCACATGGCCGACCCGAACTTTGCGCACACCTTGACCTACATCGTCGAGCACACGGCCAATGGTGCCATGGGGCTGGTGGTCAACCGCCCGCAGGACCTGAACCTGGCCGATATTCTCGAGCAATTGCGCCCCGATATCGAACCACCAGTGCTCTGCCAGCACGTGCCGATCTTTATGGGTGGCCCGGTGCAAACCGATCGCGGTTTTGTCCTGCACCCATCGGGCAAATCTTTTCAGGCGACCGTTGATCTGGAAGGCGACTTGTCCCTGTCGACCTCCCAGGACGTGCTGTTCGCCATCGCCGACGGCGTCGGCCCCGCGAAAAGCCTGATCACCCTCGGCTACGCCGGTTGGGAAGCCGGGCAACTGGAAGCCGAACTGGCCGACAACGCCTGGCTGACCTGCCCGTTCGATGCCGACATCCTGTTCAACACCAGCAGCGAATTACGTCTTGAAGCGGCGGCCAAACACCTGGGCGTCAATCTCAGCCTGCTTACCAACCAGGCGGGGCACGCCTGATGGCCCTGCGGTTGATTTTGGGTTTCGACTACGGCACCAAACAGATCGGCGTTGCGGTCGGTCAGGTGATTACCGGTCAGGCCCGCGAGCTGTGCACCTTGAAGGCACAAAACGGCATTCCTGACTGGAATCAGGTCGAAGCCCTGATTAAAGAATGGAAACCCGACGCTGTGGTGGTCGGCCTGCCGCTGAACATGGACGGCACGCCGAGCGACATGTGCCTGCGGGCCGAAAAGTTCGCCCGGCGCCTGAACGGCCGCTACAACCTGCCCTTTTATACGCATGACGAACGCCTGACCACTTTCGAGGCCAAGGGCGAACGCCTGGTCCGTGGCGGCCAGAAAGGCAGTTACCGCGACAACCCGGTCGATGCCATCGCCGCCGCGCTGCTGTTGCAAGGCTGGCTCGACGAAAACACCGCGCTGTTCGAATCCTGACCGCACCTAATTCTGAAGAGCCGCTGCGGCGTCTCCCTTAGCTACAACCCGAGCCACCCCTCAAGCAGCATCCGGCTCGGGACAAAGAAGGAGCAAACCATGAGCCTGCCCAATCCCGCCGAACTGATCAGCCAGATGGCGATCCGTCTCAAGGCTTATCTGGAAAACCGTGGCATCAGTGAACCGCGCTACATCGGCATTCGGACCGGTGGCGTCTGGGTCGCGCAGGCGTTGCTCGATGAACTGGGCAGCGATTCGCCCCTGGGCACCCTGGACGTTTCGTTCTACCGCGACGACTTCAGCCAGAACGGCCTGCACCCACAAGTACGCCCATCGGCGCTACCGTTCGAGATCGAAGGCCAGCACCTGGTGCTGATCGATGACGTGCTGATGAGCGGTCGGACCATCCGCGCTGCAATGAACGAACTCTTCGACTACGGCCGCCCGGCCAGCGTGACGCTGGTATGCCTGCTGGACCTGGACGCCGGTGAACTGCCGATCCGGCCGAACGTGGTTGGCGCGACGCTGTCGCTGGCAGCCCATGAGCGCGTGAAGTTGTCCGGCCCGGAACTCAAGCTCGAACTTCAAGACCTCGCCCTTTAATTCGCCCTATTGAGAGTCCCCCTCGCGATGACGCCTCTAGAAACCAAGCGCCCGCTGCAGCTCAATGAACAGGGCCAGCTGCGCCACTTCCTCTCGCTCGACGGTTTGCGCCGCGAGCTGCTGACGGAAATCCTCGACACCGCCGACTCGTTCCTCGAGGTTGGCGCCCGGGCGGTGAAGAAAGTCCCGTTGCTGCGCGGCAAAACCGTGTGCAACGTGTTCTTCGAGAACTCCACCCGCACCCGCACCACCTTCGAACTGGCGGCTCAGCGGCTGTCGGCTGACGTGATCACCCTGAACGTGTCCACGTCGTCGGCGAGCAAGGGCGAAACCCTGCTCGACACCCTGCGCAACCTGGAAGCCATGGCCGCCGACATGTTTGTCGTGCGTCACGGTGATTCCGGCGCGGCGCACTTCATCGCCGAGCATGTCTGCCCGCAAGTGGCGATCATCAACGGCGGCGACGGCCGTCACGCCCACCCGACCCAGGGCATGCTCGACATGCTCACTATTCGTCGGCACAAGGGCGGCTTCGAAAACCTTTCGGTAGCCATCGTCGGCGACATCCTGCACTCGCGGGTAGCGCGCTCGAACATGCTGGCCCTGAAAACCCTTGGCTGCCCGGACATCCGCGTGATTGCGCCGAAAACCCTGCTGCCGATCGGCATCGAGCAATACGGCGTGAAGGTGTACACCGACATGACCGAAGGCCTGAAAGACGTCGACGTGGTGATCATGCTGCGCCTGCAGCGTGAACGTATGACCGGCGGCCTGCTGCCGAGCGAAGGCGAGTTCTACCGCCTGTTCGGCCTGACCACCGCGCGTCTGGCCGGGGCTAAACCGGATTGCATCGTCATGCACCCGGGGCCGATCAACCGCGGGGTGGAAATTGAGTCGGCGGTGGCCGACGGCCCGCACTCGGTGATCCTCAACCAGGTGACCTACGGCATCGCGATTCGTATGGCTGTGCTGTCCATGGCCATGAGCGGGCAAACAGCCCAGCGCCAATTCGAGCAGGAGAACGCCCAGTGAAGCTCAGCATTCTCGGCGCACGCGTTATCGATCCGGCCAGCGGCCTGGATCAAGTGACTGATATCCACGTTGAAGCCTGCAAGGTCGTCGCCCTCGGCGCCGCTCCAGCAGGTTTCGTTGCAGTAGACACCATCGACGCCAAAGGCCTGGTTGCCGCCCCCGGCCTGGTTGACCTGAACGTCGCCCTACGCGAGCCGGGTTACAGCCGCAAAGGCTCGATTGCCAGCGAAACCCGCGCCGCGGCGGCCGGTGGCGTGACCAGCCTGTGCTGCCCACCGAAAACCAAACCGGTGCTGGACACCTCGGCCGTGGCCGAACTGATCCTCGACCGCGCCCGCGAAGCCGGCAACACCAAAGTCTTCCCGATCGGCGCCCTGAGCAAAGGCCTGGATGGCGAACAGCTGGCCGAACTGGTCGCCTTGCGCGATGCCGGCTGCGTGGCCTTCGGCAACGGTCTGGAGAGCTTCCGCAACACCCGCACCCTGTGTCGGGCGCTGGAATACGCAGCGACGTTCGATCTGACGGTGATTTTCAACTCGCAAGACCATGATCTGGCCGAAGGTGGCTTGGCTCACGAAGGTCCGACGGCGAGTTTCCTCGGTTTGCCGGGCATTCCGGAAACCGCTGAAACCGTGGCCCTGGCCCGGGACCTGCTGCTGGTCGAGCAAAGCGGCGTGCGTGCGCACTTCAGCCAGCTCACCAGCGCCCGCGGTGTGGCGCTGATCGCCCAAGCCCAGGCCCGTGGCCTGAAGGTCACGGCGGACGTGGCGTTGTATCAACTGATCCTCACCGACGAAGCGCTGATCGACTTCAGCAGCCTCTATCACGTCCAACCGCCGCTGCGCACTCGTGCGGACCGCGACGGCCTGCGGGCAGCGGTGAAGTCGGGGGTGGTGTCAGCCATCTCCAGCCATCACCAGCCCCATGAACGCGATGCCAAACTGGCGCCGTTCGGTGCCACCGAACCGGGCATCAGCAGTGTTGAACTGCTGCTGCCGCTGGCGATGACCTTGGTGGAAGACGGTTTGCTCGACTTGCCGACGCTGCTCGCACGCTTGAGCGCCGGTCCTGCCGAAGCGTTGCGTTTACCAGCGGGAAAATTGGCGGTGGGAGGGCCGGCAGATATCGTGCTGTTCGACCCTGCAGCCTCGACCGTGGCCGGTGAGAACTGGTTGTCGAAGGGCGAAAACTGTCCGTTCGTTGGCCATAGCTTGCCGGGTGTGGTGCGTTACACCCTGGTGGATGGACGGATCAGTCACCAGGCTTAACACCGCGCTGCCTGCATTCGCGAGCAAGCCCGCTCCCACACTTGACCTTCAGCGAACACAGAATTTGTGTACGACCGAAAACACATGTGGGAGCGGGCTTGCTCGCGAAGGCTTACTGGAAGGCGCCTCTATTCTGGGCATTGCGAATCGACACCTGGTCATTCAACGTCCAGAAGTCATACAACACCCCCAGAAAGAACAACCCGCCTGTCACCAGATACAGCAACCCGCTGATCCATTTCCCCTGATACATCCGGTGCACACCGAATACCCCCAGAAACGTCAGTAGAATCCACGCAACGTTGTATTCGATGGGGCCAGCGGTAAAGCGCAGGTCCGCTTCACGGTCCATGGAGGGGATCAGAAACAGGTCGATCAACCAGCCGATACCCAGCAAGCCGAAGGTAAAAAACCAGATTGTCCCGGTCACCGGCTTGCCGTAATAGAAGCGGTGAGCCCCGGTAAAACCGAAAATCCACAACAGGTAACCAATCACTTTGCTGTGTGTGTCTTGCTCTGAAACGGGGTGTTGATAGGTGTTCATGGATGACCTCGACTCACACGATAGAGAAATATTCTTGAATTCTTTGTGACTTTTTTACAGGCGGCCGACATACGGCAAATGCTAACTTCACTCCTGCCAAAGCCTTGTAATACCTGACTTTTGTCAGACAACCCACGTCAACTTTGCCGATTTTTAGTTCCGCGGCCCGCCGTTTGAATCGACCAACGGCCTCGGAAGGGCCAAAAAAGCTGTTATAAAGTTGCGCGTTCACCCATATGAGCCTTGCCTAATGCGTCCATTTTTCAAGACATGGCTAACCATTTGCCTATTATTGCCCCTGGCCGCCCACGCCACCAATCGTGAGCAACGTCTTCCTAGCGTTAATGGTTACACCCCAAAATCCCACGTTTCTGCTCCTTCGAGCAAAAACAAACAAACAGTAAAACGCTCCAGCCAATTGAGCAGCGTAAACAGCAAGCTGGTCCCGCCGATGGCCAGCAAGGAAAGCAGCAACGTGTTGAGCCGCGCGGTAAACGTGCTCGGTACGCCTTATCGTTGGGGCGGCAGCAGCCCAAGTAAAGGGTTCGATTGCAGCGGTCTGGTGAAATACGCGTTCAATGACGCCACGTTTGACCTGCCACGTACCTCCAACGCCATGGCCAGTGGTCATGGCGAGAAGGTCGATCGCAATGATCTGAAGCCAGGCGACCTGATTTTCTTCAACATCAAGAGCCGCCGGGTCAATCATGTTGCCATCTACCTGGGTAACGACCGCTTCATCCACGCACCCCGCCGTGGCAAGTCGGTGAGCATCGACACCCTGAAGAAACCGTATTGGGAAAGCCACTACGTGGTTGCCAAGCGGGTTCTGCCGAAAGAACAGAACGCATTGCGGGTTGTTCAGCGCTGATTTCAAGCAAGATCAAAAGATCGCAGCCTTCGGCAGCTCCTACACGGGAACACGTATTCCCATGTAGGAGCTGCCGAAGGCTGCGATCTTTTGCTTTCAGACGGCCTCCCTTCTCAAAAATTATCCGGCGACCGCGCCTTCTCCCGCGCATGCTCGCGACTGATCACGCCCTTGGTCACCAACTCCTTCAGGCACATATCCAGCGTCTGCATCCCCAGCGACCCTCCGGTCTGAATCGACGAATACATCTGCGCCACCTTGTCTTCGCGGATCAGGTTACGGATCGCCGAAGTGCCAAGCATGATTTCGTGGGCGGCAACTCGCCCGCCGCCGATTTTCTTGATCAATGTCTGCGACACCACCGCCAGCAATGACTCGGAAAGCATCGAGCGCACCATCGATTTTTCGTCGCCCGGAAACACGTCCACCACCCGGTCGATGGTTTTCGCCGCCGACGTGGTGTGCAGCGTGCCGAATACCAGGTGACCGGTCTCGGCGGCAGTCAATGCCAGCCGAATAGTCTCCAGATCACGCATCTCCCCCACCAGAATCACGTCCGGGTCTTCGCGCAGGGCCGAGCGCAGCGCCGTGGCGAAGCTGCGGGTATCGCGATGGACTTCGCGCTGATTGATCAGGCATTTGCGCGATTCATGGACGAACTCGATCGGGTCTTCGATGGTGAGGATGTGGTGATGGCGATGGTTGTTCAGGTAATCGATCATCGCCGCCAATGTGGTGGACTTGCCCGAACCGGTCGGGCCGGTCACCAGCACCAGGCCCCGGGGGGCTTCGGTAATCTTGCGAAACACTTCCCCCATCCCCAGATCGTCCATGCTCAGAACCTTGGACGGAATGGTCCGGAATACCGCGCCCGCCCCCCGATTCTGGTTGAAGGCATTGACCCGAAAACGCGCCACGCCGGGCACTTCGAAGGAAAAGTCGGTTTCAAGATGCTTCTCGAAGTCCACCCGCTGGAGGTCGTTCATGATGTCGTAGATCAGCTCATGCACTTCCTTGTGATCCAGAGCCGGCAGGTTGATGCGTCGCACATCGCCGTCGACACGGATCATCGGTGGCAGGCCGGCGGACAGGTGCAGGTCAGACGCGCCTTGTTTGGCGCTGAAAGCCAGCAGCTCAGTGATATCCATAGCGCTCCTCAATTCCAGTAGAATGCCGCGAACCTTCAGACCGCTGGCGCCTCTTGATGTCCACGATAGCAGACAACATTCTTCAGGTTAGTTCACGCATCCAGGCAGCAGCCAAAGCCGCCCACCGCGATGAGAACAGCATCCAGCTGCTGGCCGTGAGCAAGACCAAACCCGCCGAAGCCCTGCGTGAAGCCTACGCCGCCGGGATCCGCGACTTTGGCGAAAACTACCTGCAGGAAGCCTTGGGCAAACAGCTCGAATTGGCCGACCTGCCCTTGATCTGGCACTTCATCGGCCCCATTCAATCGAACAAGACTCGCGCTATCGCCGAGCATTTCGACTGGGTGCATTCCGTGGATCGCTTGAAAATCGCACAACGGCTGTCCGAACAACGTCCCGCCGATTTGCCTCCCTTGAACATCTGCATCCAGGTCAACGTCAGTGGTGAAGCCAGCAAGTCTGGCTGCACCCCGGCTGACCTGCCCGCCCTGGCCAATGCGATCAGCGCTCTGCCGCGCTTGAAATTGCGCGGTTTGATGGCGATTCCCGAGCCGACTGAAGATCGCGCCGCCCAGGACGCGGCTTTTGCTGCCGTACAGAGCCTGCAAGCCAGCCTGAACCTGCCACTCGACACACTTTCCATGGGCATGAGCCACGACCTCGAGTCAGCCATTGCCATGGGCGCCACTTGGGTCCGTATCGGAACGGCCCTTTTTGGTGCCCGCGACTACGGCCAGTCTTGAACAATGGCTGACACCTCTCTTTATAAGGACCTGACATGAGCAAGACTCGTATTGCCTTTATCGGAGCCGGCAACATGGCCGCCAGCCTGATCGGCGGCCTGCGCGCCAAAGGTCTGGACGCCGCGCAAATCCGCGCCAGTGATCCGGGTGAACAAACCCGTGCCCGCGTGAGTGCCGAACACGGCATCGAAGTGTTCGCCGACAACGCCGACGCCATTCAGGGCGTGGACGTGATCGTGCTGGCGGTCAAACCCCAGGCGATGAAAGCCGTGTGCGAAGCCATTCGCCCAAGCCTTGCGCCGAATCAACTGGTGGTCTCGATTGCGGCAGGCATCACCTGCGCCAGCATGCACAACTGGCTTGGCGCCCAGCCCATCGTGCGCTGCATGCCTAACACCCCGGCGCTGCTGCGTCAGGGCGTAAGCGGTTTGTTCGCCACCAGCGAAGTGAGCGTCGAGCAACGCCAGCAAGCTGAAGAGCTGCTGTCGGCGGTTGGCATTGCCCTGTGGCTGAACGAAGAACAGCAACTGGACGCGGTCACCGCCGTTTCCGGCTCGGGCCCTGCATATTTCTTCCTGCTGATCGAAGCCATGACCGCCGCGGGCGTGAAGCTCGGCCTGCCAGCGGACATCGCCGCGCAACTGACCGTGCAAACCGCTTTGGGTGCTGCACACATGGCGGTCGCCAGCGATGTCGACGCGGCTGAACTGCGTCGTCGCGTGACGTCGCCTGCGGGCACCACCGAAGCGGCGATCAAGTCGTTCCAGGCCGACGGCTTCGAAGCCCTGGTAGAAAAAGCACTCGGCGCCGCTGCGCACCGCTCGGCCGAGATGGCTGAGCAACTCGGTCGCTAATCAGCTCTTACAAAGGAATCAATGATGCTCGGACTCAATGACGCTGCCATTTTCATCATCAAAACCCTGGGCAGCCTGTACCTGCTGATCGTGCTACTGCGCTTCATCCTGCAATTGGTTCGGGCGAATTTTTACAACCCGCTCTGCCAGTTCATCGTGAAAGCCACTCAACCGCTGCTCAAGCCCCTGCGCCGGGTCATCCCGAGCATGTTCGGGCTGGACATGTCGTCACTGGTACTGGCGTTGATCGTGCAGATGGTGCTGATAGCGGTCATCCTGCTGCTCAAAGGCTTCGAGGTCGACTTGCTGTTTTTAGTGCCTTGGGCACTGATCGCAGTCTTCTCGCTGTTTCTGAGTGTTCTGTTCTACGCGATGATCATCAGCGTGATCCTGTCCTGGGTCGCCCCGGGGAGCCACAATCCGGGCGCAGAGCTGGTACAGCAGATCACCGAACCGGTACTCGCCCCGTTCCGCCGTATCATTCCGAACCTGGGCGGCCTCGACATCTCGCCGATCTTCGCGTTTATCGCGATCCAGTTACTGCAAAGCTGGCTGATCCCGCGACTTGCGTACTATGCCCTCATGCCGCAGGGGCTGCTCGGCCTGATCTGATGAGCTATTTTCGCTGGGACGGTGATGACCTGATTCTGGAATGTCACCTGCAACCTGCGGCCCGCAGCGATGATTTCTGCGGGCTGCATGGCGATCGCCTGAAGATCCGCCTGACCGCACCGCCGGTTGAAGGCAAGGCCAATGCGTACCTGATGGCGTTTCTGGCCAAGGCGTTCGGGGTTTCCAAGAGTCAGGTGAGTTTGATCAGCGGAGAGCTGAACCGGCAGAAACGGGTGCGGATTTGTTCGCCGAAGAAGCTGCCGGATTTGCCGGATCTGGTGCGCCCGGCCTGACCAATGTGGCGAGGGGATTTATCCCTACTGGGCTGCGCCCTGTAGGAGCTGCCGAAGGCTGCGATCTTTTGATCTTTCGCTTTGAACTCAATTGGTAGGGGAAAGATCGCAGCCTCGTTGCACTCGACAGCTCCTACGGGGCCGCTTCGCGCCCCAACGGGAGCAAGCTCCCTCGCCACAGGTACATCGGGAAAAAATCAGGCCCGGCCTTTGCTTGCCGCTAGCCACAGCGGTCTTTAGACTTACGCCTCATTTCAATGAGAGCAGGGTCGATGCCAGCTGCCTTCCCCCCCGATTCTGTTGGTCTGGTGACGCCGCAAGTGGCGCACTTCAGTGAACCCCTGGCCTTGGCCTGCGGACGTTCGCTGCCCGCTTATGACCTGATCTACGAAACCTACGGCACGCTGAACGCTACGGCGAGCAACGCCGTGCTGATCTGCCACGCCTTGTCCGGTCACCATCACGCTGCCGGCTTCCACAGCCCCGACGACCGCAAACCCGGTTGGTGGGACAGCTGCATCGGCCCCGGCAAGCCGATCGACACCAACAAGTTCTTCGTGGTCAGCCTGAATAATCTCGGCGGGTGCAATGGTTCCACCGGCCCCAGCAGTGTCAATCCGGAAACCGGCAAGCCATTCGGCGCCGACTTCCCGGTCCTGACTGTGGAAGACTGGGTCCACAGCCAGGCGCGTCTGGCTGATTTGCTCGGCATCCATCAATGGGCGGCGGTGATTGGCGGCAGCCTCGGCGGCATGCAGGCCTTGCAGTGGACCATCACCTACCCGGACCGCGTGCGGCACTGCCTGGCCATCGCCTCGGCACCGAAACTGTCGGCGCAGAACATCGCGTTCAACGAAGTCGCACGCCAGGCGATCCTCACCGACCCGGAGTTCCACGGCGGCTCGTTCCAGGAAGCAGGTGTAATCCCCAAGCGCGGGCTGATGCTGGCGCGGATGGTCGGGCACATCACGTACCTGTCCGACGACTCCATGGGCGAGAAATTCGGTCGCGGCCTGAAGAGCGAAAAGCTCAACTACGACTTCCACAGCGTCGAGTTCCAGGTCGAAAGCTACCTGCGCTATCAGGGCGAAGAGTTTTCCGGACGTTTCGACGCTAACACCTACCTGCTGATGACCAAGGCACTGGACTACTTCGACCCGGCGGCGAACTTCGACAATGACCTGGCGAAAACCTTCGCCAATGCCCAGGCCAGGTTCTGCGTGATGTCTTTCACCACCGATTGGCGCTTCTCCCCTGCCCGCTCGCGGGAACTGGTGGACGCGCTGATGGCGGCCAGGAAAGACGTCTGCTACCTGGAGATCGATGCTCCGCAAGGCCACGACGCCTTCCTGATTCCGATCCCGCGTTACTTGCAGGCCTTCAGCAATTACATGAACCGTATAGCGCTTTGAGGAAGACATGAGAGCCGATCTGGAAATCATCCAGGAATGGATCCCCGCCGGCAGCCGCGTGCTCGACCTCGGTTGCGGTGATGGCGAGTTGCTGACCTGGCTGCGTGACCACAAACAGGTTACCGGCTATGGCCTGGAAAACGACCCGGACAACATTGCCGAGTGCGTGGCCAAGGGCATCAACGTCATCGAGCAGGACCTGGACAAGGGCTTGGGCAACTTCGCCAGCAACAGCTTCGACATCGTGGTCATGACCCAGGCCCTGCAAGCTGTGCACTACCCGGACAGGATCCTCGACGAAATGCTGCGCGTCGGTCGCCAGTGCATTATCACCTTCCCCAACTTCGGTCACTGGCGCTGCCGCTGGTACCTGGCGAGCAAGGGCCGGATGCCGGTTTCGGAGTTTCTGCCGTACACCTGGTACAACACGCCGAACATCCACTTCTGCACTTTCGAAGACTTTGAAGCGCTGTGTCGCGAACGTGAAGCCAAGGTCATTGATCGGCTTGCCGTGGATCAACAGCATCGGCATGGGTGGGCCAGTAAGCTATGGCCTAATCTGTTAGGTGAGATCGGCATCTACCGCGTCAGCAGCCCCGGTCTGCCGGACCACAAGGTCGCGGTCTGAATCACGACACTTCGAGGAGAACGATCATGGGTCGTCTAGCACTGTTTTTACTTACTGCCTGCCTGAGCGTCACCGCCATGGCCGCCGACGTCATCAAGGGCGAGCGCAAGGAAACCTTTGGCGACGTGACGGTGCATTACAACACCTTCAATTCCACCTTCCTGACGCCGGAGATCGCCAAAGCGGCGGAGCTGACTCGCAGCAAGAATCAGGGCGTGATCAACGTCTCGGTACTCAAGGAAGGTAAACCACAGACGGCTCAGGTCAGCGGCACGGTCAAAGACCTGACCAGCCAAAGCATCCCGCTGAAGTTCAAACAGATCACCGAAACAGGTGCGGTGTACTACATCGCCCAGTTCCCGGTGGATCAGCAGGAAATCCGCACCTTTGACATCAAAGTGCAGACCGGCGACAAAACCAACACCATCAGTTTCCAACAAGAGCTTTTCCCTGGCCAATGATGAATTTCACCCAACTCGTACTGGCCAGCCACAACGCCGGCAAACTCAAGGAACTCCAGGCCATGCTCGGCGAATCGGTGCACTTGCGCTCGATCGGCGAGTTCAGCAGCGTCGAGCCTGAAGAAACCGGCCTGTCGTTCGTCGAGAACGCCATTCTCAAGGCCCGTAATGCCTCGCGCATTTCCGGTCTGCCAGCCTTGGCCGATGATTCGGGGCTGGCAGTGGATTTCCTTGGCGGTGCGCCGGGTATCTACTCGGCCCGCTATGCTGACGGTAACGGCGATGCGGCGAACAACGCCAAACTGCTCGACGTCTTGCAAGACGTGCCCGAAGCCGAGCGCGGCGCGCAATTCGTCTGCGTGCTGGCATTGGTGCGTCATGCCGACGATCCGTTGCCGATTCTCTGCGAAGGCCTGTGGCATGGGCGCATCCTGACCCAGGCCAGCGGCGAACACGGTTTTGGCTACGACCCGCTGTTCTGGGTGCCGGAGCGCGAGTGCTCCAGCGCCGAACTGAGCCCGAGCGACAAGAACCAGATCAGTCACCGCGCCCGTGCAATGGATCTGCTGCGCCAGCGTCTGGGCCTGAAATGACCCATGACTCGTCCGCGTCGCCGCTGATCTTCGGCGGCGCCGCCCAATCGCCTCGAGCGGCCCTGCCCGTGCTGCCGCCCCTGGCGTTGTACATCCACATCCCGTGGTGTGTACGCAAATGCCCTTATTGCGACTTCAACTCCCACACCGCCAGCCCCGTGCTGCCGGAAGAAGAATATGTCGACGCCCTGCTGGCCGACCTCGATCAAGACCTGCATGCGGTCTATGGCCGTGAGCTGAGTTCGATCTTCTTCGGTGGCGGCACGCCGAGCCTGTTCAGTGCCAAGGCGCTGGGTCGCCTGCTCAAGGGCGTCGAGCAACGAATTCCGTTTGCCAGCGACATTGAAATCACCCTGGAAGCCAACCCCGGAACCTTCGAGCAGGAGAAATTCCGCGCCTACCGGGCGCTGGGCATCAATCGCCTGTCGATCGGCATCCAGAGCTTTCAGGAAGAGAAACTCAAGGCCCTGGGGAGAATTCACAACGGCGATGAAGCCGTACGTGCCGCCGGCATGGCCCGCCAGGCCGGTTTCGATAACTTCAATCTCGACCTGATGCATGGTTTGCCCGATCAGTCCCTGGACGATGCCCTGAACGACCTGCGCCAGGCCATTGCCCTGAAGCCGACGCACCTGTCCTGGTATCAACTGACGCTGGAACCGAACACGGTGTTCTGGAACCAGCCGCCAACGCTGCCGGAAGACGACACCCTGTGGGACATTCAGGAGGCCGGTCAGGCGCTGTTGGCCGAACACGGTTACGCGCAATACGAAGTCTCGGCCTATGCCCTGCCCGGCCGTCCGGCGCGGCATAACCTCAATTACTGGAGTTTTGGCGACTTCATCGGCATCGGTGCCGGCGCCCATGGCAAACTCAGTCACCCGGACGGGCGCATCGTGCGCACCTGGAAGACCCGCCTGCCGAAGGACTACCTCAATCCGGCCAAAAGCTTCAAGGCTGGCGAGAAAGCGCTGCCCGACGAAGAACTGCCGTTCGAGTTCCTGATGAACGCCTTGCGCCTGACCGAGGGCGTCGAAGCGCAGTTGTATCCGGAGCGCACCGGGTTACCTCTGGAAAGCCTCGCCGAAGGCCGTCGCGAGGCCGAACAAAGTGGCTTGTTGCAGGTCGAACCGTCACGTCTGGCGGCCACGCTGCGCGGACAACTCTTTCTCAATGACTTGCTGCAAAAATTTCTGACATAAGGAAATCGAATGGATCTGGTACTCGACCTGCTCGCCACCGTGTCCCGCTGGAGCCGTAGCAACCTGTCGGAAATCTCTCTGGCGCTGGTGGGCTGCCTGCTGGTGCTGTTTGGCGCCGACATCAAAGGTTGGGTCGACCAACGCCTGGGCAGCATCGCCGGCGCTTTGCGCGTCCCGCTGATGGCCCTGCTGTGCATGGTCGGCAGTGGCGTGGCGCTGATCTATGCAACGCCATGGATCATCAAAGGCCTGAGCCAGTTCAACAACTACAGCCTGGCACCGGTGTTGTTGGTGGTGCTGGTGTTGATTGGCGTTGTAGCCGACCGCCGCTGATTTCAGTTACAACCGAAAACAACTGTGGGAGCGAACCTGCTCGCGATAGCGGTCTGACAGTCAACAAAGATGTTGAATGTTATGACGCCATCGCGAGCAGGCTCGCTCCCACAGTTTTTATTGCGTAGGGCTCAGGACTGTTTTTCGAACTTCAGATCCCACACGCCATGCCCAAGGCGTTCGCCGCGGCGTTCGAACTTGGTGATCGGGCGTTCGGTCGGGCGTGGGACGCATTTGCCGTCTTCGGCGAGGTTGCGGTAGCCCGGGGCGACGTTCATCACTTCCAGCATGTACTCGGCGTACGGTTCCCAGTCGGTGGCCATGTGCAACACACCGCCGACCTTCAACTTGCTGCGCACCAGTTCGGCGAACGACGCCTGAACGATACGACGCTTGTGGTGACGGCTCTTGTGCCACGGGTCCGGGAAAAACAGCATCAGGCGATCGAGGCTGTTGTCGGCGATGCAACGGTTGAGCACTTCGATTGCATCGCAATCGTAGACGCGCAGGTTGGTCAGCCCCTGTGTCAGCACGCCATTGAGCAGCGCGCCGACACCCGGCCGGTGAACCTCAACGCCAATGAAATCCTGCTCCGGCGAGGCCGCGGCCATTTCCAGCAGCGAATGGCCCATACCAAAGCCGATTTCCAGCGAACGTGGCGCCGAACGCCCGAACACCTGATCGAAGTCCACCGGCTCATCGGCCAAAGGCAGTACGAACAGCGGTGTGCCTTGGTCCAGACCGCGCTGCTGGCCTTCGGTCATGCGCCCGGCGCGCATCACGAAACTCTTGATGCGACGGTGTTGGCGCTCTTCGCCTTCTTCCTGCTGGATAGGCGTTTCGTTTGATTCAGTCATCAATGGCTCTTACTTGATCAGACCATCCAGCGGCGAGGAGGCGCTGGCATAGAGTTTTTTCGGCATGCGGCCGGCGAGGTAGGCCAAGCGACCTGCAACGATGGCGTGTTTCATGGCTTCTGCCATCATGATCGGCTGCTGGGCATGGGCGATTGCCGAGTTCATCAGCACCGCTTCGCAACCCAGCTCCATGGCGATGGTGGCGTCGGAGGCGGTACCGACACCGGCATCCACCAACACTGGGATCTTGGCTTCTTCGAGGATGATCTGCAGGTTGTACGGGTTGCAGATCCCCAGGCCCGTGCCGATCAGACCGGCCAGCGGCATCACCGCGATAACGCCGATTTCCGCCAGTTGACGGGCAATGATCGGGTCATCGCTGGTGTACACCATCACGTCGAAACCTTCCTTGACCAGCACTTCGGCGGCCTTGAGGGTTTCGATCACGTTGGGGAACAGGGTTTTCTGGTCCGCCAGCACTTCCAGCTTCACCAGGTTGTGGCCGCCGAGCAGCTCACGGGCCAGACGGCAGGTGCGCACAGCCTCGGTAGCGTCGAAGCAACCGGCGGTGTTAGGCAGGAAGGTGTAGCGTTCCGGCGACAGGACTTCGAGCAGGTTCGGTTCGCCCGGGTTCTGGCCGAGGTTGGTGCGGCGCACGGCGAAGGTGACGATCTCGGCACCCGAGGCTTCGATGGCCAGGCGGGTTTCTTCCATGTCGCGGTACTTGCCGGTGCCTACCAGCAAACGCGACTGGTAAGTACGACCGGCCAGGACGAAGGGCTTGTCGCTACGAACGATGCTCATGGGAAATCCTCTGTAGGGGTGAGGTTCTTGCAGAATTCTGTGCCCATCAGGGCCGGGCGACTAGCCGCCGCCGATGGCATGGACCACTTCAACGGAATCGCCGTCGTTCAGTGTGGTTTCTGCGTGCTGGCTGCGCGGGACGATATCCAGATTGAGCTCGACCGCCACCCGGCGTCCGGTCAGTTCCAGACGGGTCAGCAGGGCCGCAACGGTTTCACCGTCGGGCAGTTCAAGGGATTCGCCGTTCAATTGAATGCGCATACCGAATGCCGCCATCATTTTTAGGGGCTGGCATTCTAGCCCGATCACTCAGGCCGACCCAAGCCATTCGTCTTGAAACCCGATCCCGTAGGAGCGAGGCTTGCCCGCGAAGGCATGGTGTCAGTCAACGAAGAAGGTGACTGATACGACGCCTTCGCGGGCAAGCCTCGCTCCTACAGCCGCCAGGCGGCAAGCCCCAGGCAAACCCAGCCGACCAGGAACGCCAGGCCACCGATGGGCGTAACGATCCCGAGCTTGCTGATGCCGGTGATCGTCAGCAGGTACAGGCTGCCGGAAAACAACAGAATGCCGATAGCAAAGGATGCGCCGGCCCAAGTAATCAGTCGACCGGGAATTTGCGTGGCGAGCAGCGCCACACCCAGCAGCGCCAGGGTATGCACCAGTTGATAGGTGACGCCCGTATGGAAAATCGCCAGGTACTCGGCGCTCAGGCGGCTTTTCAGGCCATGGGCGGCGAATGCGCCCAAGGCAACACCGGTGAAGCCGAAAAAAGCAGCCAGCATCAGGAAGCCACGCAACATGAAGAACTCCAGTCAGACTCGATCAACAGGGTCTGTATAATGGCCGGCTCAACGGGTTCGGCCAAGCCATCTCTATGCTGCAGTTAATTTTCCGTCGTTTCACAAAGGCCCTGCTCTGGTTCGCGGCTGGCAGCATATTGCTGGTGTTGCTGTTCCGGGTGGTACCGCCACCGGGAACGGCGTTGATGGTCGAGCGCAAGATCGAATCCTGGTTCGACGGCGAACCCATCGACCTGCAACGCACCTGGAAACCCTGGGATGAAATCTCTGACGACCTGAAAGTCGCAGTGATTGCCGGCGAAGATCAGAAGTTTCCCGAGCATTGGGGCTTCGATTTCGGCGCAATTCAGGCAGCGTTTGCGCATAACGAGCGCGGCGGCTCGATTCGTGGTGCCAGCACTCTGAGCCAGCAAGTGTCGAAGAACCTGTTTCTGTGGTCTGGCCGCAGCTGGCTGCGCAAAGGCCTGGAGGCCTGGTTTACCGGGCTGATCGAGGTGCTCTGGCCCAAACAGCGGATTCTTGAGGTGTACCTCAACAGCGTCGAGTGGGATGAAGGCGTGTTTGGCGCCGAAGCGGCGGCTCGGCATCACTTTGGTGTAGGCGCTCGCTCGATATCCCGACAGCAGGCAAGTTTACTGGCTGCGGTACTGCCGAACCCGCGGGTGTGGAGCGCCAGTCATCCAACCTCTTACGTTGCAAGACGGGCCGGGTGGATTCGCCAGCAGATGAGTCAGTTGGGCGGGGACAGTTATCTGCTCGGGCTCAACGATTCGCGCCGGGCACCTTGGGCCCAATGATATCGAAGCCCCCTGTGGGAGCGAGCCTGCTCGCGATAGCGTCAGGTCAGTCGCTATGAATGCTGAATGATCAACCGCTATCGCGAGCAGGCTCGCTCCCACAAGGTCGACGCAAAACCGGAAATCGGGCACCAACAAAAACGCCCCGATCAATGATCGACGATCAATGATCGGGACGTTTTTTTATGCCTGAGCTGCGGTTATGCGGCGATCGACAACTTGAGCTTGTTCATCGCGCTCTTCTCGAGCTGACGAATACGCTCGGCCGACACGTTGTACTTCTGCGCCAGGTCGTGCAGCGTAGCTTTTTCTTCTGCCAGCCAGCGCTGGTAGAGGATGTCGCGGCTGCGGTCGTCCAGCACTTCAAGCGCTTCGTGCAGGTTGTGGTTTGAGTTATCGCTCCAGTCGGCGTCTTCCAGTTGACGGGCCGGATCGTACCGGTGGTCTTCCAGGTAGTTGGCCGGCGACTGGAATGCACTGTCGTCGTCCGCTTCCGCGGCCGGGTCGAAGGCCATGTCATGGCCGGTCAGGCGACTTTCCATCTCGCGCACTTCCCGCGGCTCTACGCCGAGGCTTTCCGCCACACGATGGACTTCCTCGTTGTTCAGCCAGGCCAGACGTTTCTTCTGGCTGCGCAGGTTGAAGAACAGCTTGCGCTGGGCCTTGGTGGTCGCGACTTTCACGATCCGCCAGTTGCGCAGGATGAACTCGTGGATTTCCGCCTTGATCCAGTGCACCGCAAAGGACACCAGGCGTACACCCATTTCCGGGTTGAAACGCTTGACCGCTTTCATCAGGCCGACGTTGCCTTCCTGGATCAGGTCAGCCTGGGCCAGGCCGTAGCCGGAATAGCTACGGGCAATGTGTACGACAAAACGCAGGTGGGCGAGCACCATCTGCCGAGCCGCCCCCAAATCCTGCTCATAATAGAGACTCTCGGCCAGTTCACGCTCCTGCTCCGGCGTCAGCAATGGAATGCTGTTCACCGTGTGCACATAGGCCTCCAGGTTCGCACCCGGGACCAGAGCATATGCAGGCTGCAAAGAATTGGTCATACGAAAAAACCTCCGACTTACATAACTCGTGCAGTTCAGCACTGCGAAAATTGACCGGAAACCAAAAGACAAGTTCCCATAAACGCTGAAAGGTCAATACGAGCAAAATGATATTACTTTGGCGCAAGCTCCCGCAGGTGGCGTGCGACTGCAATCCATGCACCGATATACCCCAACAGCACCGCGCCAAGCAAGAGCGATAGACCGTCGGCAACTGGCACTCCGGCCAGCGCAAAATCACTGCCGTACAAACCGGCCAGTCCAACCACCGCGTCGTTCAGCCAGTTCAGGCCGAACGCCAATACACCCCAGGAAAGAATCCCCGCACCAAAGCCATAAAGCGCGCCCATATACAGAAAGGGCCTGCGCACATAGCTGTCAGTGCCGCCGACGAGTTTAATCACTTCTATCTCTGTGCGGCGGTTTTCAATATGAAGACGAATGGTATTGCCTATCACCAAAAGTAATGCAGAAACCAAAAGCACGGTCAGACCGAAGACAAATCGGTCGCCCAGCTTGAGGATGGCTGCCAGACGCTCGACCCAGACTAGATCAAGTTGCGCCTGTTGTACCTTCGGCAATTCGGAAAGTTTTTGTCTCAATGCTTCAAGCGCAGGCTTGTCGACCTCGTTCGGGGTCACCAGGACCACGCCCGGCAGCGGGTTTTCCGGGAGTTCCTTGAGCGCTTCGCCTAGCCCGGACTGCTGCTGGAACTCTTCCAGCGCCTGATCGCGTCCCACGTATTCGGCTTCGGCCACGCCCGGCATGCCCTTGATCTGCTCACGCAATGACTCGCCCTGTTCAGGGCTGGCATCGAGTTGCAGGTACAGGGAAATCTGCGCCGCACGCTGCCAGGAACCGCCGAGACGCTCGACGTTACTTAGCAAAAGTGACAGGCCCATCGGCAAACTCAGGGCAACTGCCATCACCATGCAGGTGAAAAAGCTGCCGATCGGGTGTTTGCCCAAGCGGCGCAAGCTGTCCAGCAGACTGGCGCGATGGCTTTCGATCCAGGCACGGAACAGCGTAGGGAAATCCGGGCCATCGTCATCGTCGCGCTTTTTCTTCTGCTGCTGCGGTTGCGGATCGGCGGCTTTCGGGGCCACGCGCTCGGAAACCTTGGGGCTACGTGTTGCACTCATACGCCAGCCTCCCCGTCGCCGATCAATCGGCCACGCTGCAGGGTGAGCATGCGATGACGCATGCGGGCAATCAGAGCCAGGTCGTGACTGGCGATCAGCACGCTGGTGCCCAAACGGTTGATGTCTTCGAACACGCCCATGATTTCTGCCGCCAGACGCGGGTCGAGGTTACCGGTCGGTTCGTCCGCCAGCAGCAAGGCCGGACGGTGAACGATGGCGCGAGCGATGCCGACCCGCTGTTGCTGGCCGGTGGACAGGTCGCCGGGGTAGAGATCGGTTTTGTCCGAGAGCGCCACGCGCTCCAGGGCCGAGTCCACGCGCTTGACGACTTCGGCCTTGGACAGGCCAAGGATCTGCAGCGGCAACGCGACGTTGTTGAACACCGTGCGATCGAACAGCAGCTGGTGATTCTGGAACACCACGCCGATTTGACGGCGCAGGAATGGAATCTGCGCATTGCTGATGGTGCTCAGGTCTTGCCCTGCCAGCAGCAATTTGCCGGTGGTCGGACGTTCCATCGCCAGCAGCAGGCGCAACAAGGTGCTTTTACCGGCGCCGGAATGGCCGGTGACAAACAAGAATTCACCCCGACGGACTCGAAAACTCAGCTCATGCAAGCCGACGTGACCATTCGGGTAGCGTTTACCGACCTGTTCGAAACGAATCATGAACGCTCCCGCTCGGCAAACAATGCCTGGACAAAGGGTTCTGCTTCAAAAGTACGCAAATCATCGATGCCTTCGCCGACGCCGATATAGCGAATCGGCAAGCCAAACTGCTTGGCCAGGGCGAAAATCACCCCGCCCTTGGCGGTGCCATCGAGTTTGGTCAGCGCCAGGCCAGTCAGTTCGACGGTCTGGTTGAATTGCTTGGCCTGGTTGATGGCGTTCTGGCCGGTACCGGCGTCAAGCACCAGCAGCACCTCATGGGGCGCGTCGGCATCAAGCTTGCCGATCACCCGGCGAACTTTTTTCAGTTCTTCCATCAGGTTGTCTTTGGTGTGCAAGCGACCGGCGGTGTCGGCGATCAGCACGTCAATGCCACGGGCCTTGGCGGCCTGCACGGCATCGAAGATGACCGAAGCCGAGTCGGCGCCGGTGTGCTGGGCGATCACCGGGATCTTGTTGCGCTCGCCCCAGACCTGCAATTGCTCGACCGCGGCGGCACGGAAAGTATCACCAGCGGCGAGCATGACTTTCTTGCCTTCCAGCTGCAGCTTCTTCGCCAGTTTGCCGATGGTGGTGGTCTTGCCGGCGCCGTTGACGCCCACCACCAGAATCACGAACGGCTTGTTCTGCGAGTTGATTTTCAGTGGCTGCTCGACGGGCTTGAGCATCGCCGCCAGCTCCGCCTGCAAGGATTTGTACAACGCGTCGGCATCAGCCAGCTCTTTGCGGGCGACTTTCTGGGTCAGGCGCTGAATGATCACCGAGGTCGCTTCGACGCCGACATCGGCGGTCAGCAGACGGGTTTCGATGTCTTCGAGCAACTCGTCATCGATGATTTTCTTGCCGAGGAACAGGCTGGCCATGCCCTCGCCAATGCTGGCGCTGGTCTTGGACAAGCCTTGTTTGAGACGGGCGAAGAAACCAGCCTTGGTCTCTTCGGTTCGCACCGGCTCGACCGGAGTTTCGACGGGTGCAGGCGTGGTGGCGACAGGAGCGATAACCGGTGCAGGTGCAGGCTCTGGCGCTTGAACAATCGGAGCAGGAGCAACAAATGCCGGCGCTACAGGCTCTGGAGCAACCGGTGCAGGCTCGGCCACGAACACAGGCTCAACCACTGGCGCCTGAACCGGCTCAGGCGCAAACGCAGTCGGGGCCGGAATCGGCGGCGTGATATGAGCTGCTTGCTCATCTTCGACCAATGCCACCGGCTCTTCCGCCACCGGCAACGTCAGCCACGGCTCGGCGGCAGGCGTCAGCGGCAACGGGGCCACGACTTCGGTTTCAGGAACAGGAACAGGCTCGGCCGCGGATTGCAGCACCGGCTCGGCGATCGGCAGGACAACCGGCGCGGGAGCTTCTTCCACGACTGGCGCAGGTGTTGGCTCAGGAAGTGGTTGTGGCTGTTCGACAACGGGTTCCTGCGGCTTTTTGCGCAGCCATCCGAACAGGCTTTTCTTCTCGCCAGCCGCAGCTGGGGTCTTCTTGTCGTCGTTGGAACCAAACATGGAGGACGGCTATCTCACGGTAGCGACGCGCCAAAGGGCGCCTCGGCAATAAATAATTCGATGCAGAACAGACTGCGATTCATCCAGCTTGTTCACGCGCAACATTTTGTCGAGGTACCAACGGCACCTCAAAGGTTGATTAATACGAAGGACTGGAACGGCATCGTCGGCGAAAACGCAGAGTTTAGCTGACAAACTCAAAGCCCAAGCCGTAAACCCATACAACCTGATCAAACGTAAAGGCCTGATAGGCGTGGCCGCCAGTAAAACGGATCAGTATCCTAGCACCCTCTCGCCCGCCGACGCTAAGACCAAGCGGGCAGCCCAACAGGTTTAAAAACGAATGAATGCTCTAGCCCGCCGCGCTGCAGGCCTGCTGTTCAGTACAGTTTGTCTGCCACTTTCAGCCCTGGCTGCCGATCCACAACCCACCCACGAATTCACCCTCGACAACGGCCTGAAGGTTGTCGTGCGCGAAGACCATCGTGCGCCAGTCGTCGTTTCCCAGGTCTGGTACAAGGTCGGCTCAAGCTATGAGACCCCAGGCCAGACCGGGCTGTCCCATGCGCTGGAACACATGATGTTCAAGGGCAGCGAGAAGGTCGGCCCCGGCGAAGCGTCGCTGATCCTGCGCGACCTCGGTGCCGAAGAGAACGCCTTCACCAGCGATGACTTCACCGCGTATTACCAAGTACTGGCCCGTGACCGCCTGGGCGTGGCCTTCGAGCTGGAAGCCGACCGCATGGCCAATCTGCGCCTGCCGGCCGACGAGTTCACCCGCGAGATCGAGGTGATCAAGGAAGAACGTCGCCTGCGCACCGATGACAAGCCGATGTCCAAGGCCTACGAGCGCTTCGTGGCCATGGCCTACCCCGCCAGCGGTTATCACACGCCGACAATCGGCTGGATGGCGGACCTCGACCGCATGAAGATCGAAGAACTGCGCCACTGGTATCAATCTTGGTATGTGCCGAACAACGCCACTCTGGTGGTGGTCGGTGACGTCACCCCGGACGAAGTCAAAACCCTGGCCCAGCGCTACTTCGGCCCGATCGCCAAGCGCGCCGTGCCATCCGCGAAAATCCCGCTGGAGCTGGCCGAGCCCGGCGAACGCAAGATCACCCTGCATGTGCAGACTCAATTGCCGAGCCTGATGCTGGCCTTCAATGTGCCGAGCATCGCCACCGCTGAAGACAAGCGCTCGGTGAACGCTCTGCGCCTGATTTCCGCACTGCTCGATGGCGGCTACAGCGGCCGGATCCCGACGCAACTGGAACGCGGCGAAGAGCTGGTGTCCGGCGGTTCGTCGAGCTATGACGCCTACACCCGCGGCGACAGTCTGTTCACTTTGTCGGCTACGCCGAACACCCAGAAAAAGAAAACAATGGCCCAGGCGGAAGCCGGCCTTTGGAAACTGCTTGAACAGCTTAAAACCACCGCGCCGTCCATTGAAGAGCTGGAGCGCGTGCGAGCGCAGGTCATTGCCGGCCTGGTCTACGAGCGTGACTCGATTACCAGCCAGGCCACCGCCATTGGCCAACTGGAAACTGTCGGGCTGTCCTGGAAACTGATGGACACCGAACTCGCCGAACTGGAAAGCGTGACCCCGCAAGACATCCAGAAGGCCGCCAAGCTGTACTTCACTCGCGCACGTCTCAGCGTCGCCCATGTACTGCCACAGGAGACGACTCATGAGTGAGCGTAAAAAACCGCGCCTGGCCCTGATCGGCCTGATCGTCATTGCGTTGCTGGGGTCTGGCGTCTTCTATTTCTCCAAGTCTGACAAAACCAGCGCCAGCGAAGCCCTCGACAAAGCAAAAGCCAGCCAGAAACTGCAATCGTTGGCAGAACTCGACGGCAAGGCCCCAAGCCATCGCTCGCTGAACGTGCAAACCTGGAACACCGCCGAAGGCGCCAAGGTATTGTTCGTCGAAGCCCGGGAGCTGCCGATGTTCGACATGCGCCTGATCTTCGCTGCCGGTAGCAGCCAGGACGGCGATGCTCCCGGCCTGGCACTGCTGACCAATGCCATGCTCAATGAAGGTGTGGCCGGCAAGGATGTCAGCGCTATTGCCCAGGGCTTCGAAGGCCTGGGAGCCGACTTCGGCAACGGCGCCTATAAAGACATGGCGATTGCCTCGCTGCGCAGCCTCAGTGCCGCGGATAAACGCGAGCCTGCCTTGAAGCTGTTTGCTGAAGTGGTCGGCAAACCGACCCTCCCCGCCGATTCCTTTGCACGCATCAAGAACCAGATGCTGGCCGGCTTCGAATACCAGAAACAGAACCCCGGCAAACTCGCCAGCCTGGAGCTGATGAACCGCTTGTATGGCGATCACCCGTACGCGCATTCCAGCGATGGCACGGCGAAAAGCATTCCACCGATTACCCTGGCGCAGTTGCGGGCCTTCCATCAGAAAGCCTACGCCGCCGGTAACGTGGTGATCGCGCTGGTGGGCGACCTGTCCCGCTCCGAGGCCGAGGCGGTTGCCGCACAAGTGTCCGCCGACCTGCCCAAAGGGCCGGCCCTGGCGAAAATCGAACAACCGACCGACCCCAAGCCCAGCATCGGCCACATCGAGTTTCCGTCCAAGCAAACCAACCTGATGATCGCGCAACTGGGCATCGACCGTGACGATCCGGATTACGCAGCGCTGTCGCTGGGCAATCAGATCCTTGGCGGCGGTGGCTTCGGCACCCGGTTGATGAGCGAAGTGCGCGAGAAGCGCGGCCTGGCCTATGGCGTGTATTCGGGTTTCAGCCCGATGCAGGCTCGCGGGCCGTTCATGATCAACCTGCAAACCCGCGCCGAGATGAGCGAAGGTACGCTGAAACTGGTGCAGGACGTGCTCGCCGACTACCTTAAAACCGGCCCCACCGAGAAAGAACTCGACGATGCCAAGCGTGAACTGGCCGGCAGCTTCCCGCTGTCCACCGCCAGCAACGCCGATATCGTCGGGCAGCTCGGCGCCATGGGTTTTTACAACTTGCCGCTGAGCTACCTGGAAGACTTCATGCAACAGTCCCAGAGCCTGACCGTCGAGCAAGTCAAAACCGCATTGAACAAACACCTGAGCACGGACAAACTAGTCATCGTCAGCGCTGGCCCGACCGTGCCGCAAAAGCCGTTACCGGCCCCTACTGACAAACCTGCCGAGCAACCGCTCGGGGTTCCGGAGCATTAATGATGGGCCGGTCATCAGTTGTTTCCTGTGTCGCGCCGGGCCTGCTGTGGTGCAGGGCAAGGCGCGAGGAGCGTGGTTTGGTCATTCCAAATAAGCTCCGAGTAACGCAGCCCTGCGCCACAGCAGGCCCGGCCCTTCGGGTTGTGTCTGAAAGCGGGCCAGGCTGCGTTGCAGTCCTTGGCAAGGGAACAAACATTACCAGCGGACTGCGCCTTGCCTGGCCCGCTTTCAGACAACAACGCGACACAGGAAATAACTGATGACCGGCCCTCGTCCATCGCGTCCTAAAAAACCTGTTCACAACGTGCATAACGGTGTGAATCAACTGCGCATCATCGGCGGTGAATGGGGCAGCCGAAAGCTGAGCTTCCCCGATGCGCCAGGCTTGCGTCCAACGCCGGACCGAGTCCGTGAAACCCTGTTCAACTGGCTCGCGCCCTATGTCGCCGGGGCCAAGGTACTCGACCCCTTTGCCGGTAGTGGCGCATTGTTTCTCGAGGCTTTGTCCCGTGGCGCAGCAATGGGCCAGGCACTGGATGCCAGCAACATTGCGGTAGCGAGCATCAAGGAACATCTGGGCACCCTGCGTTGCACGACCGGCCAGGTACAAACCGCCGACGCCTTGCGCTATCTCGAAACCCAACCGGCCACGGCGTTCGATCTGGTGTTTCTCGACCCGCCGTTCAATCAGAATCTGTTGCCTGCCGTTTGCACTTTGCTCGAAGAGCGTCAGTGGCTGAGTGACGATGCGTGGGTCTACACTGAAAGCGAAACGGCACCGTCGATATTGGGTTTGCCAGAAAATTGGCGCCTGCATCGGGAGCAAAAATCAGGACGGGTTTACTACGCGTTGTGGCAACGTATGGCAGGGATCGCCGGTTAGTCCGGCCTGTAAAAACGGTGCGAAGCTCAGTCAGTTAACGCTGCGGGTAAGCACCGCTGCATCGAGAGCAATCGTGTCCCATCTGCCAGAACGTTTCACCCCCGCCTACGGCCTGGGCAATCCGCATTTACAAACCTTGTGGGGACCGCTATGGCGCAAAACCACACACCTGGACCGCGAGCGCGAACGCTTATGGCTCGAAGACGGCGACTTCCTTGACCTGGACTGGCATGGCCCCCACAGCGCGAATGTGCCACTGGTGCTGGTGCTGCACGGCCTGACTGGCTCATCGAATTCACCTTACGTGGCCGGTGTGCAGAAGGCGCTGGGCGCCCAGGGTTGGGCCAGCGTCGCGCTGAACTGGCGAGGCTGTTCCGGCGAACCCAATCTGCTGCCGCGCAGTTACCATTCCGGGGCCAGCGAAGACCTGGCCGAAACCATCAAGCACCTGCGAACCCAGCGCCCTCTCGCACCGCTGTATGCGGTCGGTTATTCCATGGGCGGCAATGTGTTGCTCAAGCACCTGGGCGAAACCGGCAGCAACAGCGGCGTACTTGGCGCGGTGGCGGTGTCGGTGCCGTTTCGGCTCGATCAGTGCGCCGATCGTATCAGCCAGGGTTTCTCAAAATTCTATCAAGCGCATTTCATGCGGGAGATGGTCGCGTACATCAAGAACAAGCAGCGCAGGTTCCAGCATGAAGGGCATCAGGATGGCTTGGCGGCATTGGCTGCGCTGGGCTCGCTGGAAAACATGCGCACCTTCTGGGACTTCGATGGCCGGGTCACCGCGCCGCTGAATGGTTTCGCCGATGCCGCGGATTATTATCGCCGCGCTTCGAGTCGTTATTTCCTTGGGGAGATTCGCACACCGACCCTGATTATCCAGGCGGCCGACGACCCGTTTGTCTTTCCTCATAGCCTGCCGCATGCCGACGAATTGTCTGCCTGCACTCAATTCGAGTTGCAGGCCAAGGGCGGGCATGTCGGCTTCGTCGAGGGCACGTTTCGGCAGCCGGGTTATTACCTGGAACGGCGCATTCCCCAATGGCTCGCCACCACAGGGCGCAAGTAACCCATGGGGCTGGATCAGGGCGAGTCGATTCACTTCTGGCAAACGGCGCCGTTGGCCGGGGTCGAGCTGTTGTCCGCACGCTACATCGAACACCGCTTCGCCCCCCATGTGCATGACGGCTATGTGATCGGCATGATCATGGCTGGCGCCCAGCGTTATCGCTATCGAGGTGCCGAGCATCTGGCGGGCAGCGGCACCCTGGTGCTGATCAACCCGGATGAACTGCACACCGGCCACAAAGGCACCGAAGACGGTTGGTTGTACCGGGCGTTTTATCCCGACAGTGGGCAGATTCTTTCACTGCTGGACGAGCTCGAACTGCCGACCGATACCTTGCCGGCGTTTGGTGCCACGTTGTATCGCGATCCGGATCTTGTGAAGGGATTCTGCCAACTGCATTGTTTGCTGGAGAGCCCGTCCACGGCGCTGCAGCAGCAAACGGCTTGGCGGGAAATGATGCTGTCGCTGTTGCAACGTCACGCAGCCGTTCCAATTGCCGGTAAACCCGGCAAGGAACACCGGGCGGTGACCTTGGCGAAGGAGCTGCTGCAATCACGCTTGGCGGCGCCGCCCTCGCTGGAAGAACTGGCGACGACGGTGAACCTGTCGCCCTTCCATTTCGCCCGAGTATTCCGCAGGGCCACCGGCATGCCGCCACACACCTGGTTGATGCAGCAGCGTATCGCCCGGGCCCGGGCGCTGTTAAAGCGCGGCTGCCTGCCACTGGAAGTCGCGACGCAACTGGGTTTTGCCGACCAGAGCCATCTGAGCCGGCAATTCAAACAGGTTTACGGCGTAGGACCGGGGGCGTATCGCAGCGCCCGCCTGGAATAACAATGTGCCGCTAAAAGATCGCAGCCTTCGGCAGCTCCAGGGAGATGCGTTTCAGGTAGGAGCTGCCGAAGGCTGCGATCTTTTGATCTTTCATTCGCCCTTGGCGACGCCTCGCGCAGGATCGTTGATCCACTCGCTCCACGACCCGGCATACAACGACCCCAACGGATAACCCGCCAGGCACAGGGCGAACAGGTTGTGGCAGGCGGTCACGCCGGAACCGCAATACGCGACCAACTCCGTCGGTGAACGATCACCGAGCTTCGCGGCAAACCGCTGCTTGAGCTGTTCGGCCGGCAGGAAGCGCCCGTCGCTGCCCAGGTTATCGGTGAACGCGGCACATTGTGCGCCGGGAATGTGTCCGGCAACCGGATCGATCGGCTCCACTTCGCCCTTGAAGCGCGGCAAGCCGCGGGCGTCGAGCAAGGTTAACGCGGACTGGCCGAGACGTTGCTGGAGTTGTTCGGTGCTGAGCACCAACGAAGCATCCGGCGTCCCGGTGAAGGTGCCACGGGTAACCGACGGCGGATCAAGACTCAGGGGCAATCCGGCGGCGTGCCAGGCTTTCAGCCCGCCATCGAGAATAAACACACCGTCGCGTTTACCCAGCCACGCCAGCAACCACCACGCCCGCGCCGCGTAGGCGCCGGGACCGTCATCGTACAAAACCACTTCGCTGTCGGCATTGATGCCCCAGGCTTGAAAGCGTTCGATCAAGTCGGCGGGCTCAGGCAATGGATGACGCCCGGTAATCCCCTTGACCACTGTCCCGCTCAAATCACGCTCAAGATCGGCAAAGCTCGATCCGGCAATATGCCCTTCGGCGTAGCTGCGCTGCCCGTAATCAGGGTCTTCGAGGGCAAAACGACAATCCAGAATCACCAGCCCCAGCGTCTCCTTTTTCAGGTCCAACGCTTGCGGGCTGATCAGTTGCGCAATGGGCATAACGGGCTCCTGTGATTTTGTCTGTCTCGAATCCTACTGCACTCTTTATCCCACTTCTTCCAGCGCCTGGGCCAGCGGCACATAAAACTCTTCGAACAGTGCATTCACCGCATCGTGAGCTTGATCGGTGACGAACCCGGCCTCCAGCACCAGCACCTGATACACGCCTCGTTTGATGGCCTGTTCGCTCAGATGGTTGGAATTTTCCCGCGTCGTGCACAGAAAACGCACCCACGAGGTGAGAATGATCCAGGCATTGAGGGTCAGGGATTCGATCTGAACCTTGTCCATGCACAGAATGCCGGCCTCGACGAAACCCGCGTAGATGTGTGTGCCCTGGATCAGGCAGCGCTGGGAAAAACGCCGGTAACGGGCAGCCAGCTCAGGATCGCTGTCGAGCAAATGCTCGAGGTCGCGATGCAGGAAGCGGTATTGCCACATGGCGGCGAGCAGTTCCTTGAGGTAGAAGCGCTTGTCTTCGACTGTCGCTGCGCGGCCCTGGGGCGGACGCAGGAAGCTGTCCACCAGGTTTTCGTACTCACTGAACAACACGGCGATGATCGCCTGCTTGTTGGGGAAGTGGTAGTACAGGTTGCCCGGGGAAATTTCCATGTGGGCAGCAATGTGGTTGGTGCTGATACTGCGCTCGCCCTGTTGATTGAACAGCTCCAGGCTGTTCTGCACGATGCGCTCGCTGGTTTTGATCCGAGGGGCCATGGCTTGAGCTTTAATTCAGAGTGCGATGAGGGGCATCTTACGACCTATCCGCGCATGGATAAAACAAAGCTGTACCAAAGTGCTATTTGACTTTCTAGAGTATAGACTCTAAAAAGTTCCTCATTACAATAAATCCGGAGCCGACCATGCCTGCAGACATTGCCTACCTGAAGAACCTGCAGCAGCCTCTGGACGAACTCCAAACCCTGTTCGATGCTCAACGCGCGGCGTATGCCGCCAACCCGATGCCACCCGCAGCTCAGCGCCAACAATGGCTAAAGGCGTTGAAGGACCTGCTGAGCAACGAGCGCCAGGCCCTGATCAATGCGATCAGCCAGGATTTCAGCCACCGCAGCGCCGATGAAACCCTGCTCGCCGAACTGATGCCCAGCCTGCACGGCATTCACTACGCCAGCCGGCACCTCAAAGACTGGATGAAAGCCTCGCGACGCAAAGTCGGCCTCGCCTTTCAACCAGCGTCGGCCAAAGTGGTTTATCAGCCGTTGGGCGTGGTCGGAGTGATCGTGCCGTGGAACTACCCGCTTTACCTGGCCATCGGGCCGCTGGTGGGTGCGTTGGCGGCAGGCAACCGGGTGATGCTCAAACTCAGCGAATCGACCCCCGCCACCGGTTTGCTGCTCAAGGAGTTGCTGGGCCGAATCTTTCCCCAGGACCTGGTCTGCGTGGTGCTGGGCGAGGCTGATATCGGTGTGGCGTTCTCACGGTTGCGTTTCGATCACTTGCTGTTCACCGGCGCCACCAGCATCGGCAAACACGTGATGCGCGCGGCGGCCGAGAACCTGACCCCGGTGACCCTCGAGCTGGGCGGCAAGTCCCCGGCCATCGTTTCCCGCGATGTGCCGCTCAAGGACGCCGCCGAACGCATCGCTTTCGGCAAGACCCTCAATGCCGGGCAAACCTGTGTCGCCCCGGACTACGTGCTGGTGCCGGAAGACCGCGTCGGCTCTTTCGTCGAAGCCTATCGTCAGGCTGTTCGCGGGTTTTATCCGACGCTGGCCGACAACCCGGACTACACCGCCATCATCAACGACCGGCAGCTGGCACGGCTCAATGGCTACCTCAGCGATGCCACCAGCAAGGGCGCGCTGCTGATTCCGCTGTTCGATCAGGGCCAGGGCCGACGCATGAGCCATAGCCTGTTGCTCAACGTCAGCGACGACATGACAGTGATGCAGGACGAAATCTTCGGCCCGTTGCTGCCAATCGTGCCGTACAAGGATCTCGATGAAGCGTTTGCCTACATCAACCAACGGCCTCGCCCACTGGCGCTGTATTACTTCGGCTACGACAAGCGCGAGCAAAACCGCGTCCTCCACGAAACCCATTCCGGCGGCGTTTGCCTCAATGACACCTTGCTGCACGTTGCTCAGGACGACATGCCGTTTGGCGGCATTGGTGCCTCGGGCATGGGCCACTACCACGGCCACGAGGGTTTCCTGACCTTCAGCAAGGCCAAAGGCGTGCTGATCAAACAGCGTTTCAATGCGGCGAAATTGATCTATCCGCCCTACGGCAAGTCCATTCAGAAACTGATCCAGAAGCTGTTTATCCGCTAAACATCCTCACCGCTGGGTAATAACAACAATGAGCCCAAGCCTGTCCGATACACCCGCGCTGTCACGGCGCGGCCTGCTTAAATTCAGCCTCGGCGCCAGCGCCTTTCTGGCCACGGCCGGATTAGGCGCGAGCCTCAGCGGCTGCTCGTCGAATACGCCGGCCAGCGGTTTCGCGATTCTGCGCAGCGGCGACCTGCTGTTTCTGCGGGCAGTGATTCCAGTGATGCTCGGCGGCGCCGTGGCCGTCGAAAAAATGCCGACCGCCGTCGCCGAGACTCTGCACAGCCTGGATAACGGCCTGAATCACCTGTCGCCGGAAATGCTCAAACTGACCCGGCAATTGTTCGATGTATTGGGAATGGCCGTGACTCGCGGGCCACTGACCGGGATCTGGGGTAGCTGGGAAAACGCCAGCAGCGAACAGATCCGGCACTTTTTCGACCGTTGGCAAAACAGCTCATTGAGCCTGCTGCGCATGGGCCACAGCTCGTTGCTGCAAATGGTGATGATGGCGTGGTACAGCCGGGCGGAGTCGTGGGCGCATTGCGGGTATCCGGGGCCGCCTACGGTTTGAAATCGTGGCGACCCTATCGCGAGCAGGCTCGCTCCCAGGGGTTACGCGATCCATGTGGGAGCGAGCCTGCTCGCGATAGCGTCTGCTGCCTCACCACAGAATCCAAAATAATAAGAGAACCCCAGACATGCCCGTACCCGATCCGTTCCGCGAAGGCCTGGCCCGTGGCTGGAAAACCTACAACGGCGCCCAACTGACCGAGGACCTGACCCTCGAAGCGGACGTGGCAATCATCGGCAGCGGTGCCGGCGGTGGAACCACCGCCGAAATCCTCAGCGCCGCCGGCTACAAGGTGTTGCTGATCGAAGAAGGCCCGCTCAAGACCAGCAGCGACTTCAAGATGCTCGAAGACCAGGCCTACACCAGCCTCTATCAGGAAGGCATCGGGCGCATGAGCAAGGACGGTGCGATCACCATCCTCCAGGGCCGGGCAGTGGGCGGCACCACGCTGATCAACTGGACCTCAAGCTTTCGCACCCCGGACCCGACGCTGGAACACTGGGCCAAAGAGCACGACGTCAAAGGCCACACGCCGGCCGAGATGGCGCCCTGGTTCGAGAAAATGGAGCAACGCCTGGGTGTCGCCCCTTGGAGGGTGCCACCCAACGCCAACAACGAGGTCATCCGCAAGGGCTGCGAAAAACTCGGCTACGCCTGGCATGTGATTCCGCGCAACGTGCGCGGCTGCTGGAACATCGGCTACTGCGGCATGGGTTGCCCGACCAATGCCAAGCAATCGATGCTGGTCACGACCATCCCGGCGACCCTGGAAAAAGGTGGCGAGCTGCTCTATCTGGCCCGTGCAGAAAAGCTGTCGCTCAAAGACGGCAGGGTTACGGGGCTGCAATGCGTGGCGATGGATGAGCGTTGCGTCGCGCCCACCGGACGCACGATTACGGTCAAGGCGCGGCATTACGTACTGGCCGGCGGCGGGATCAACAGCCCGGCGCTGCTATTGCGCTCCGAAGCGCCGGATCCTCACGAGCGGCTGGGTAAACGGACGTTCCTACACCTGGTAAACATGTCGGCCGGGCTGTTTGATGAGGTGATCAACCCATTCTACGGCGCGCCGCAGTCGATCTACTCCGACCATTTCCAGTGGCAGGATGGCGCCACCGGCAAGATGTCTTACAAACTTGAAGTTCCACCCCTGCATCCGGCGCTGGCCAGCACGTTACTCGGTGGTTTTGGCACGGAAAGCGCCCGGCATATGGCAAACCTGCCGCACACCCACGCCATGCTGGCATTGCTGCGGGACGGTTTTCACCCGGACAGCCCTGGCGGCGGCGTTGAATTGCGCGGTGACGGCACACCTGTGCTCGACTATCAGGTTTCACCCTACGCCTGGGACGGGTTGCGCCGGGCTTTCCACAGCATGGCCGAGATCCAGTTCGCCGGTGGCGCCAACGCCGTGATGCCGATGCACGCCGACGCTCGTTACGTGAAAACCCTGGCCGAAGCACGCACGCTGATTGATGACCTGAGCCTTGAGTTGTATCGCACGCGCCTGGGCAGTGCTCATGTGATGGGCGGTTGTGCCATGGGTGAAGACCCGAAAAATGCCGTGACCGACAGCCTCGGCCAACATCACCAACTCGCCAATCTGTCGATTCATGACGGCTCGCTTTTCCCCACCAGCATTGGGGCAAACCCGCAATTGTCGGTCTACGGACTGACGGCACAATTGGCTACTTCGCTGGCCGAACGTTTGAAAAACCCATGAAAACGCGGAATATTCCCATCGTCTATAGTGCTTTCTTACCCAACAGGCGACTTGGCCGACCGGGAAGGCTGCGATACCATCCGACTCCCCAACGGACTCCCGCCAGGACGACGCGATGAACCGAGTGTTGTACCCAGGTACCTTCGACCCTATTACCAAGGGCCATGGCGATCTGGTCGAACGCGCCTCGCGCCTGTTCGATCATGTGATCATCGCCGTCGCTGCCAGCCCGAAAAAAAACCCGCTGTTTCCCCTGGAACAACGTGTGGAGCTGGCCCGCGAGGTCACTAAACATCTGCCGAACGTTGAAGTCGTCGGCTTCTCGACGCTGCTCGCGCACTTCGCCAAAGAGAAGAACGCCAACGTATTCCTGCGTGGTTTGCGCGCGGTATCGGACTTCGAATACGAATTCCAGCTGGCCAACATGAACCGCCAACTGGCACCGGATGTGGAAAGCCTGTTTCTTACGCCGTCCGAGCGTTATTCGTTCATTTCCTCGACGCTGGTGCGTGAAATCGCAGCCCTGGGTGGCGATATCACCAAGTTCGTCCACCCGGCGGTGGCCGACGCCCTCACCCTACGCTTTAAAAAGTAGGAGCTGCCGAAGACTGCGATCTTTTACGGCTACCGCAATCTTCGATCGCTGCACTTGATCGCGCCCGCGTGCACTGCGGGCGCCAATGCGGCACAATTGTGCGCATTGATTTATTGCGCCCGGGCCTGCCGCCCTGGCTGGAGTTAGCATGTCCCTGATCATCACCGACGATTGCATCAACTGCGACGTCTGCGAACCCGAGTGCCCGAACGCCGCCATCTCCCAGGGCGAAGAGATCTACGTGATCGACCCGAACCTGTGCACACAATGTGTCGGCCACTACGACGAACCGCAGTGCCAGCAGGTCTGCCCGGTGGATTGCATCCCGCTGGACGAGGCTCATCCGGAGACTGAAGAACAGTTGATGGAGAAGTACCGCAAGATTACCGGTAAGGCTTGAAAGCCTGAAAAGATCGCAGCCTTCGGCAGCTCCTACCCTGGAATGCGTACACCAGTAGGAGCTGCCGAAGGCTGCGATCTTTTGATTCTGCCTCACTCCTGCTGTTCAAACCCCTCCCCGATGCACCCCAGGCACCGCACAAATGCGGCTTTCGCCGGATCGACCACCAACGCTTGCCCCGCATCGCCAATGCCGCCACCCAACGCGGTAAACGGCAATGACAGCACAAACGCCCCGGCACCGATCACCGTCGCCGCCACCAACAAAGGTCGAGCAATCAGCAAGTCGCCAAGCATGGCGTAGGCCGGTGGGTTCTGGATGGTGTAACGCGGATCGCCGCTGCCGTTCTCAGCCGCCAGCGCGGACGCACCGACGCTCAGCAGCAGCGCAACAACAAGGGTTCGAAACGGATTCATGGCACGGTCCTTCGGCTAGGCAGTGTGAACACTGACTATAGACCGTAGCCGGTATCAGCTCTGACAACGCGGACAAAAGACGCTGGCGCGCTGCCCAAGCTTGACTTCCCGCAGCCCTGTGCCACAGACCTTGCAGTGTTCACCACCACGGCCGTACACGAACAGTTCCTGCTGAAAGTAACCCGGTTGACCGTCGCCACCGATAAAGTCCCGCAACGTGGTGCCCCCGCGCTCGATGGCGAGGGCAAGGATGCGCTTGATCTCAATCGCCAGCTTCAAATAGCGCGCCCGAGAAATGCTCTTGGCTTCACGGCGCGGGTCGATGCCGGCGGCAAACAACGCTTCTGTCGCGTAGATATTGCCGACGCCGACCACCACCGCGTTGTCCATGATGAACGGTTTGACCGCCATGGAACGCCCGCGGGATTGCTGGAACAGACGTTCGCCGTCAAACAGGTCAGTCAACGGCTCCGGCCCGAGTCGAATCAGCAGTTCATGGTTGAGTGGGTCCAGGCTCCAGAGCATCGCGCCAAAGCGTCGCGGGTCGGTATAGCGCAGGGCCAGACCCGATTCCAGTTCAATGTCCACATGCTCATGCTTGGCCGCCGGCAGGCCGACTTCCACCAGCCGCAGATTGCCCGACATCCCCAAATGACTGATCAGCGTGCCGACTTCGGCGTTGATCAGCAGGTATTTGGCGCGCCGTTCCACCAGCACGATGCGCTGACCGGACAGCCGCACATCCAGGTCTTCGGGGATCGGCCAGCGCAGACGGCGCTCACGCACGATCACCCGGCTGACGCGCTGGCCTTCCAGGTGCGGTGCAATCCCGCGGCGGGTGGTTTCGACTTCCGGCAGTTCAGGCATGGGGCTCTCGAATCAGGCGAGGTTCGACACTCAACGCGTGGCGAGGTCGCGAATCTCTTGTTTCTGGGTTTCGAAATCGTATTCCGATAGGCCGATGTAATCGAGCACAAGGGGCCCGACACTGTTCCATTCGTGGTCTTCGGACTGGTTGCCCAGTACCCGGAAGGAGGTGCAAATGTGTTCGGCCATCTTCAGGATCGCCAGCAAGTTTTTCAGCGGCGTGTTGCGTGACGATTCATCGCTGAAAATGGCCAGGGCGTTGTGATGGTTGGCAATGGCCTGGGTGACATGTTCCGGCAGGCGCCAGGACTTGGCGGTGTAATACCCGACCACGGCGTGGTTGGTGTTGTATTGCTTGTTTTCGGTATCCACCACCCGGCATTCGGCACTGGCATTGGCATAGGCCTGTTCCAGCACTTTCATGTAGTCGGGGAATTTCTTGATCATCAACGGGATGCCGCAATCGTGGAACAGGCCCAGCGCATAGGCTTCATCACCGGCCTGGACACCGACGCGCTTGGCCAGGGTCAGGCACGTCATCGCCACGTCCTGCGCCGTATCCCAGAAACGGTTGAGTGTAACGATGGCATCATCGTTCAGCTCGCCCTTGATCGACTGCGCATTGATCAGGTTGATGATCGAGCGGCTGCCCAACAGATTCACTGCCCGCTGGATCGCGGTGATCTTGTTACTCAAGCCGTAGTACGGCGAATTGACGATTTTCAGCAAGGCGCCGGAGAGGCCTGGGTCCTGGGAGATCAGCTTCGCGATCACTTCCAGATCCGGGTCGGGCATGTACTGCTCCATCTGCAGATCCACCATGATCTGCGGCTGAGGCGGCACACTGATGCCTTGCAGGGACTGTTGAATCTGTTCGGTCGTCAACTCTTGGGACATAAGTACACACTCCGGGTCAGGCGGGGATTCTAACCCTTAAAAAGATGGATCTGACACACTCGCAGCTATGTCGCCGAAATTTCATTTATTGCCCAGAACAAATGCACTCCCTGTGGAGCGAGCCTGCTCGCGATAGCGTCGGATTAGCCAACATTGATGTTGAATGTACTGCCGTCATCGCGAGCAGGCTCGCTCCCACAAGTTGCAGCCCCCCTCACCGCATGTCCATCCGCCAAGCCGAGCCCTTGCGCAACACGCTATACTCCCGCTCTTTTTTCCGGAGCGACGTCATGTCCCTGCCTAGCCTGCGCCTTAAAGCCAACGCCGACCGTCGCCTGCGAAACGGCCACCTATGGGTCTACAGCAACGAGATCGATGTAGCCGCTACGCCTTTGCACGGTTTCAAGGCTGGCGACCAGGCGATCCTCGAAGCCGCCAGCGGCAAGCCGCTGGGCATCGTTGCCATGAGCCCGAACAACCTGATCTGCGCCCGCCTGCTGTCGCGTGACATCAAGTTGCCGCTGGACAAGTCGCTGCTGGTGCATCGCCTGAATGTTGCCCTGTCCCTGCGCGATCGCCTGTTCGACAAGCCGTTCTATCGCCTGGTCTACGGCGACTCCGACCTGCTGCCAGGCCTGGTGGTCGACCGTTTTGGCGACATCCTGGTGGTGCAGATCGCCTCGGCGACCATGGAAGCTCACAAAGACGACGTGATCGCGGCACTGACCCAAGTGCTCAAGCCAAGCGGCATTCTGTTCAAGAACGACTCCGCTGCCCGTGATGCCGAAGGCCTCAACCGCTATGTCGAAACCGTATTCGGCCTGGTGCCGGAATGGGTTGCTCTGGAAGAGAACGGCGTGAAATTCGAAGCGCCAGTCATCCAGGGACAGAAAACCGGCTGGTTCTACGATCACCGCATGAACCGCGCGCGCCTGGCCCCTTATGCCAAAGGCAAGCGCGTACTCGACCTGTACAGCTACATCGGCGGCTGGGGCGTGCAAGCGGCGGCGTTCGGCGCCAGTGAAGTGTTCTGCGTCGATGCTTCGGCCTTCGCCCTCGACGGCGTCGAGCGCAATGCCGCACTGAACGGCGTCGCCGAAAAAATGACCTGCATCGAAGGCGACGTATTCGAAGCCCTGAAGGAACTGAAAGCCAGCGAAGAGCGTTTCGACGTCATCGTGGCCGACCCTCCTGCCTTCATCAAACGCAAGAAAGACATGAAAAACGGTGAAGGCGCCTACCGCCGCCTGAATGAGCAAGCCATGCGCCTGCTTAGCAAGGACGGCATCCTGGTCAGCGCTTCGTGCTCGATGCACCTGCCGGAAGACGATCTGCAGAACATTCTGTTGACCAGCGCCCGTCACCTGGACCGCAACATCCAGATGCTGGAGCGCGGCGGTCAGGGCCCGGATCACCCGGTACACCCAGCGATTGCCGAGACTCGCTACATCAAGAGCATCACCTGCCGTCTGCTGCCAAACAGCTGAGTACGCTGGTTTGACGGGGAGCCAACAGGCTCTCCGTCAGCCGTTTCAAGGCCACACCATCCACTCTTCAGCCTCTGCTTCTTACTCTTGCGGTCCTACTGACTTGCAGGACGTTTCCCTGCATCCTTTATTTAAAAGAATATAACTTACAAACTTACTCCTACCGTCAGATCGCTCCGACAAAATTACTAGAACCTTCCTACTTAATATCCCCTTGATAAGGGCTCATTACAGCCTATGATTGAGTTGTCACCGCGAAGTGACACTCACTATCAATGACAAGGAGTCAAAAACATGAAAGCAATTACTCTGGAAACAAACAAAATCGCTAACCTGGCTTTTCTGGTTGCGCCAAAAACCCGCTAAGTAAATGAAGCGCTGGGGAGTGCCGGCTACCCAGCGTTTTCTGTAGTCATGTCCAGAGCGAACTGTCCATCATGCAGATAAACCCATACTTGTTCATACTTCCGCGTACGCCCGGCCAAATAGTCTGGGATTACAAAAACCATAAACAATTTGAACTTAACCTGGAATATTCAACCCGACTTGCACAACTTATCAATAACCCCAAACTGTATGACGACAGCAATAGAATAGACACTCAACTTCTGAACTCCGGAATATTGACCCATTCAACACAAGACACTATTGAATGGGGTTGGGATGAACTGTCGAAGATATTCCATATCGGCACCAAGAACATTCCCTGCGAACATGTCCCTCAGAACATTCATGAATGGTCGAGGCACTATCTGGACCATTGCACCGAAGTACTGGCCGCACCCGCGCCGGGCACCAGGCTCAAAGAACACCAGGCGCGCGAGCTGATTGCCCTGCCAAAAACCTCCTGCCTGCCGCAAGGTTCGCTTGCCAGCGTCCTGATCGGCCGCAAAACCTGCCGCACCTTCACGGATGAAGCGGTTTCGCTAGAAGATGTCGGCACACTGCTTTACCTGTCCCTGGGCTACTTGCATGAACGCGAAAATGACGTCGACGAAACCATTGTCGAAGGTCTCGGTGCCCGACGCAGCAGCCCGTCCGGCGGCGGGCTGAATGCCTGCGAAGGCTTTCTTCATGTACAAAACGTCAGCGGCCTTGAACCCGGGTTCTACGCCTATCATCCCGTCGACCATGCACTGAGCTTCATCAACCCGGCACCTGATTCGCCCCTGGGGCAGTTGCTGTGTGGCCAACATTTCATCAATAACCTGCCGGTGGGTCTGTTCATTACCGCTCGCTTCGACAAGTTGTGGTGGAAATATGAACACTCACGAGCCTACCGAATGGCTTTCGTGGAGGCGGGGCATGTTTCCCAGACCTTTCAACTGGTGGCCACTGCACTGGGGCTGAACACATGGCTGACAGGAGCTCTGACGGACGATCAGGTCGAAACATTGCTGGGGCTTGAGAACAATCCAGAACAACCCTTGTTTTTTGTTGGCTGTGGCCACAGCGACGGACAAGTGATGTGCAAGGAATTGAAGGATCTGCTGAGCAGTCGGGAGCCGCAACAATGACCGCCCCCATCATTGCGCCGGTAGATCGCCCCCTTTCCTGGGCGCGGCGTTTCACCCTCGGTGACTGGAATACCCGCGCGTCGGTGCGAACCAGCGAGCACGACTATCTATTGCCGCCAGACCTGGAATAACAATTGGAAACACGCCACTGGTTTCCTCCGGCCTTCCTCGCATACCTGAAGCACCCGGCTATCGAAGCGCTGGGCCAAACCGTCATCCATCGGCTGTCGGCCAATCATCTGGTGTATTTCCTCGACTACACCACCTTGCTCGAACACCGCATCGTCAACCGATCCGTGGAAACCATCATCCACGGTGAACTGAAAGCCTGCGTCCCCCCGCGGATGAAGACCGCCGCACTTCAGCTTTATACCGACGAGGGTTATCACGCACTGTTCTCCAACAGCCTTGCCGAGCAGGTTGCCGGGGTTTACGGGATCAGTCCGCGCCCGGTCATGCCTCACCGCATCACGCGGTTGAACACCTTGCTCGACCGCACACCTGAAAAAAACAGGGCACTGGCCTGGTTTCTCGTCGGGTTCGTGTCGGAGACGATCATTGCCAAGGATCTGCTCGACATCTGCCGTAACGACCTGGTGTCCAGCGTCGAGGCAATGCTCAGGGACCACCTCTCGGACGAGGCGCTTCACAGCCGCTATTTCTCTGAAGTGTTCCATTACCTGTGGTTGACCCTGAACAGCCGTCAACGCACGTTCGCCAGCAGGCTGCTGCTGGACATCGTCCGGATTTTCTTCGAAGCCGATGAGCGATGGATGCGGGAAAGCCTGCACAGCGCGGGTATCGACGAGACCGCCGTCACAGAGATTCTCGGAGAACTGACTAGCCGCCAAGCCACCCTTCAGCGTGCGCGATCCGGCAGTGGCGCGACGCTTGATGCTTTGAAAAAAGCCGGATTCTTCGCCCTGCCATACAACCAGCAGCTGTTCATGAAGGCAGGACTTATCGATGAATGAAGGACATTCTGCGGCAACCGCCAGACAGCGTCGTGGGGCGGTCAGCCTGTTGTTGGCAATGGTGCTGCTTGGCGTATTCCCGCTGGATGTCCTGCTTCCCTCGTTCCCTGCACTCGCCGAACACTTTCGCAGCACGTCCGCCGACGTTGCGCTGTCGATCAGTCTGTTTGCCGTCGGCATCGCCGCCTCTCAACTGCTGATCGGGCCGCTGTCGGATGTGATCGGACGCAAAAGGTTGTTGCTCGCCGGAATCACCGTTTCGATGCTGGGGGCGGTGGGCTGCGTACTGACCACGGACTATGTCCATTTCCTGTTGCTGCGTGTCATTCAGGCGCTCGGCTGCGGGTGTTTCGTGCTGTCACAAGCACTGATTCAGGATCTGTTCGAGGGTGAGGAACGTGACCGGTTGCGGATCCTGATGGTCACCGCCACCGGCATTTTCATCTCGGTCTCGCCGTTGGCCGGTACATTCCTGCAAGCCACGCTGGGCTGGCAGGGCAGCTTCTGGGTGTTTACCGCACTGGCCGGCGTGGTACTGCTCAAAGCCTGGCTGTTTCTCGACAATACCCGCCCGGCAGCAACCCGCGCGCGGCCGAATATCCTCCAGTCCTACAGTGGGGTCCTGCGTGATGCCGACTTCCTGCCCTACTGGTTGATTTCAGGCTTTGCTTTCGCCTGCCATTTCTCATTCATCGTGATTTCGCCGCTGATCTTCATGGACCAACTCCAGTTATCGGCCTATGACTACTCGCTGATCCTGCTGGTATACGGCGGCGCCTACATCGTCGGCGGCATGGCTGCGATTGTGCTGTGCAAACGCATCAGTCCCCGTCATCAGATCATCAGCGGGTTGAGCCTGATCCTGCTGTCCGGTCTCATCATGCTTTACCTTTCAAACCACGTTGCATTGTCATCGGTCACCGTCCTGGTACCGATGCTCATCTGCACCGCCGGCACCACCATTGCCCGACCGGCCGCCACCTCCAAAGCCATGAGCCTGTTCCCTGAAAGTGCGGGAACCTCGGCGTCGGCCGGCAGCACGGTGATTTTCATCTGCGGCGGGTTGATCAGTGCGCTCATCAGCTTGGGGCCGGCCAACCTGCAATCCACCCTTGGATACAGCTTCGTCCTCCTGAGCAGCGTGGCGCTGGCGCTCAACAGTCGTATCAATCAACGTGCCAAAACCCCAAGAGCCAGCCCAGGCATCGAATAACGCCGCCGATCGTCACCCCATATGCTTCATCGGCGCTGGATCAACGTTTTCCGGCATTCCCTCCTGACGCCAGCGGTGTAGAATCGCGAGATTCATCGCCATTCATCCCCCGGCGGGTTTATGAGCTCAAGCTGAAGCGCGCGGCGATCCCGCAAAGTTATCGGCAACTTCCGGACACACGGCCATTTCTGAGTGTTCCAGACGTCAATAGAAGCTCACTTCCCCTTTTGATACCTGATTAGCCGCCCGGAGTGCTTCATGCCTGATTACCGCTCGAAAACATCCACCCACGGCCGCAACATGGCCGGTGCCCGCGCACTGTGGCGCGCCACGGGGATGAAAGATGACGACTTCAAGAAGCCGATCATCGCCATTGCCAACTCCTTTACCCAGTTCGTACCGGGTCATGTGCACCTCAAGGACTTGGGGCAACTGGTCGCTCGCGAAATCGAACGGGCCGGCGGCGTCGCCAAAGAATTCAACACCATCGCCGTGGATGACGGCATCGCCATGGGCCACGACGGCATGCTCTATTCGCTGCCGAGCCGCGAGATCATCGCCGACTCCGTCGAATACATGGTCAACGCCCACTGCGCCGATGCCATCGTCTGCATCTCCAACTGCGACAAGATCACCCCCGGCATGTTGATGGCCGCCCTGCGCCTGAACATCCCGGTGATTTTCGTGTCCGGCGGCCCGATGGAAGCCGGCAAGACCAAACTGGCCAGCCACGGTCTCGACCTGGTCGATGCCATGGTGATTGCCGCCGACTCCAGCGCCTCCGACGAGAAAGTCGCCGAGTACGAGCGTAGCGCCTGCCCGACGTGCGGCTCGTGCTCCGGCATGTTCACCGCCAACTCGATGAACTGCCTGGTTGAAGCCCTGGGCCTGGCATTGCCGGGCAACGGTTCGACCCTGGCCACCCACAGCGACCGCGAACAGCTGTTCCTGCAGGCCGGCCGCACCATTGTCGAGCTGTGCAAGCGTTACTACGGCGAGAACGACGAGTCGGTGTTGCCGCGCAACATCGCCAACTTCAAGGCGTTCGAAAACGCCATGACCCTGGACATCGCCATGGGCGGTTCCACCAACACCATCCTGCACTTGCTGGCCGCGGCCCAGGAAGCCGAGATCGATTTCGACCTGCGCGACATCGACCGTCTCTCCCGCCATGTGCCGCAACTGTGCAAGGTCGCGCCGAACATCCAGAAGTACCACATGGAAGACGTGCACCGTGCCGGCGGGATCTTCAGCATCCTCGGCTCCCTGGCCCGTGGAGGTCTGTTGCACACCGACCTGCCGACCGTGCACAGCCGCAGCATGGAAGAAGCCATCGCCAAGTGGGACATCACCCAGACCACCGACGAAGCCGTGCATCACTTCTTCAAGGCCGGCCCGGCAGGCATCCCGACGCAAACCGCGTTCAGCCAGTCGACCCGTTGGGAAACCCTGGACGACGACCGTGAAAATGGCTGCATCCGCAGTGTCGAACATGCTTACTCGAAAGAAGGCGGCCTGGCCGTTCTGTACGGCAACATCGCTCTGGACGGCTGCGTGGTGAAAACCGCCGGCGTCGACGAGTCGATCCACGTCTTCGAAGGCAACGCGAAGATCTTCGAAAGCCAGGACAGCGCCGTACGCGGCATCCTCGCCGATGAAGTGAAGGCCGGCGACATCGTGATCATTCGTTACGAAGGCCCGAAAGGCGGCCCGGGCATGCAGGAAATGCTCTACCCGACGTCTTACCTGAAATCCAAAGGCCTGGGCAAAGCCTGCGCCCTGCTCACCGACGGCCGCTTCTCTGGCGGCACTTCGGGCCTGTCCATCGGCCACGCTTCGCCAGAAGCCGCTGCTGGCGGCGCGATCGGTCTGGTACAGGATGGCGACAAGGTACTGATCGACATTCCGAACCGCTCGATCAACCTGTTGATCAGCGATGAAGAAATGGCCGCCCGCCGTGTCGAGCAGGACAAGAAAGGCTGGAAACCGGTGGAAGTGCGCCCACGTAAAGTGACCACGGCGCTCAAAGCCTATGCCCTGTTGGCCACCAGCGCCGACAAGGGTGCGGTACGTAACAAGGCGATGCTTGACGGGTTGTAATACTTAACCGTCGAACAAAAAAATGCCCCGCCAAGTGCGGGGCATTTTTTTGACCAAAATCCCCCAAACACTGGAGATCAACTGTGGGAGCGAGCCTGCTCGCGAAAGCGCCGGGTCAGTCAACATCAATGCTGAATGACACACCGCCTTCGCGAGCAGGCTCTCTCCCACATTTGGATCCTCGGTGCTTACTGAATCTCTTCAGGTTTGACGATCACCCAGTTCTTGTCCGCCGTCACCGCCAACCCTTCTTTCGCCTGGGCTGCTGCGTTTTTGGCCATCATGCCGTTAATCTGGGTCATGTATTTGTCTTTGCGGTTGACCCACAAATGGATACCGCCCTTGGACACGTCGACGCTGTGGAACAGCATGTAGCCATCGCTGGTCGGGGTATCGCCGCCCACCAGGACCGGTTTTTTCCATTCATCGATATACGTCAGGATCGCCGACTGTTTACCCGCCATCCAGGTGGCCGGGGTCCACAGGTACGGGGTCAGTTCGAGGCCCAGGTTGGCCTTCTCGTCATACTTGCCCGCGGTGACCTGCTTGCGTGCCGTGGTCAACTCGCCGGTCTTGCGGTCCTTGAGCATTAGGCTCACGCCGATCACGTTCTGCGGCTTGACGTTGTAGCCGTACTTCGGATCGGAGGCGACCATGCGCACCAGTTCTTCGGAGGCGGCGGTCATCACATAGACCTCGATGCCGTTCTCCATCAGCTTGTTGTAGAGCTCTTTCTGACCGGTGAAGATTTTCGGCGGGTTGACGTCGATGGTCTTGACCACGTCGCCATCGTAATAAGTGCTCGGCACCGGTTTGCCAGACGCCATCAACTCATCGACGTTGCCCTTGAGCTCCTGAAGCGTGAAGCCGGAAAACACTTGGGCGACCCATGGATAGCAAACCATGTCGTCGATTTCACAGAGGCGATAGTAATAGCTGAACAGGCTTTCCTTATGGTCGGCGGTGTCCTTGAACGGGATCAGTTTCAGGGAGGGATCGAGGCTCTCGCGGGTGATCAGGCCCTTGTTTTCCATGAACGGCAACAAGGACTCTTCGAGGTCGTAGCGGTAACTGGTGTTGTCCATGTCGAACACCGCGAAGTTACCTTTGTTGGCATTGGCCGCGATCATCACGTCCAGCGCCTTGGCCTGATCGGCTGGCCAGTGTTTCAGGTCCGTAGCGAACGCCTGGCCGGCAAGGCCCAAGCAGAATACGGCAGCCAGAAATTTCGGTGCGAGCTTCATCTGCGTTTCTCCCTGATTCAAAGATATCGACGCTAACAAATCTGTATGACAGTCCCCGCCTGCCCGCGACCGCTTGCATCCTGATTCCGCCAACTGCATTCCTCACAGCGGCATCGGCTTATTCCAAAAACGACAGTCAACCGCTGTTTTTGATATTAAATCATTACATATCAAGCTGTTAGGCTTGCCGGTTCGCAGTCACACACGAAGGTGGCTGGCACAAGTCTATGGAGCCTCTATGAATCTGCCGCTGATTCTCAATCTGCTGGTGTTCCTCGCCTTGCTCTTTGGCCTGGCGCAAACCCGCCACACCACCTGGAGCCTGGCCAAAAAGGTTCTGCTCGCGCTGGTACTGGGCGTGGCATTTGGTGTCGCTCTGCACACGATTTATGGTGCGGGCAACCCGGTATTGAAAGCCTCGATCAGTTGGTTCGATCTGGTGGGCAACGGTTACGTGCAGTTGCTGCAAATGATCGTGATCCCGCTGGTGTTCGCCTCGATCCTCAGTGCCGTGGCGCGCCTGCACAACGCTTCGTCGCTGGGCAAGATCAGCTTCCTGACCATCGGCACGCTGCTGTTCACCACCGCCATCGCGGCGCTGATCGGCATCGGCCTGACCAACCTGTTCGGCCTCACCGCCGAAGGCCTGGTCGCCGGCACCCAGGAAATGGCTCGCCTGCAAACCATTCAGAGCGACTATGCGGGCAAGGTCGCTGACCTGAATGTGCCGCAACTGCTGCTGTCGTTCATCCCGCAGAACCCGTTCGCCGACCTGGCTCGCGCCAAGCCGACCTCGATCATCAGCGTGGTGATCTTCGCCGCGTTCCTTGGGGTCGCAGCGTTGCAACTGCTTAAGGATGATGTCGAGAAAGGTCAGAAAGTGATCAACGCCATCGACACCCTGCAAGCCTGGGTGATGCGCTTGGTGCGTCTGGTGATGAAGCTGACCCCGTACGGCGTATTGGCGCTGATGACCAAAGTGGTTGCCGGCTCCAACCTGCAAGACATCCTCAAGCTCGGCAGTTTTGTGGTGGTGTCCTACATTGGCCTGGGCTTGATGTTTGTGGTCCATGGCATGCTGGTGTCGGCAGCCGGGATCAACCCGCTGCGCTTCTTCCGCAAGATCTGGCCGGTGCTGACGTTTGCCTTCACCAGCCGCTCCAGCGCCGCCACCATTCCACTGAGCATCGAAGCTCAGACCAGCCGTTTGGGGATTCCACAGTCCATCGCCAGTTTCGCCGCTTCGTTTGGCGCAACCATTGGCCAGAACGGTTGTGCCGGTCTGTACCCGGCAATGCTGGCGGTGATGGTCGCGCCGACCGTGGGCATCAACCCGCTGGACCCGCTGTGGATCGCGACGTTGGTGGCGATTGTGACGCTGAGTTCGGCCGGTGTGGCCGGGGTTGGTGGCGGCGCGACCTTCGCCGCGTTGATCGTGCTGCCGGCCATGGGTTTGCCGGTGTCACTGGTGGCGTTGCTGATTTCGGTTGAGCCGCTGATTGATATGGGGCGTACGGCGTTGAACGTGAGTGGTTCGATCACCGCTGGGGCGATCACCAGCCAGATTATGCAGCAGACGGATAAAGAACTGCTGGATGCGGATGAGCATTCGGAGTTGGCTCACGCTTAAATTTTTAGCGCCTGATCTGGCCTCATCGCCAGCAGGCTGGCTCCCACAGGGGTTTTGCGTGTTCACGCAATCCGTGTTTCACCTCAAACCCACTGTGGGAGCCAGCCTGCTGGCGATGCTTTTAGGCCTTTTCCCAAACTTCAAAGTTGTAGGCCGGCTTGTCGCCTTCCGCCGGATTCGGAACATTCGACACCAGCTTCCACTGGTTCAAATCAAACTCCGGAAACCACGCATCCCCTTGCGGGCTCAGCGCCACACGCGTCAGGTACAGCCGATCAGCCTGTGCCAACCCTTGCGCATACAACTGCGCCCCGCCAATCAACATCACCTCATCGACGCTCTGCTCGTTCGCCCATTCCTGCGCCCGAACGACGGCAGCCTCCAGCGACGGATAAACCTCCGCGCCTTCCAGCTGCAGATCCGCCTGACGGCTGACCACGATGTTCAACCGGCCCGGCAGAGGACGACCGAGGGAATCCCAGGTCTTGCGCCCCATGATGATCGGTTTGCCAAGGGTGGTGGCCTTGAAGTATTTGAAGTCCCCCGGCAAGTGCCAGGGCATGCTGTTGTCGACGCCGATCACACGGTTTTCACCGAGGGCTGCGATCAGGCTGAGGGGGAGTGATTTAGTCATGTCGGCGAGGATACCAGAGCCTCCCTTACCCCGATAAGCGTCACAGCGGTTATGCTCACCGCTCAATTAAGCGACGGGATGCCGCGTGACTGAACTGACCCCACTGCAAAACCTCTGGCTGAGCGAAACCGTGCGCCTGCGTGAAGAACACGCCGGCCCCTTGGACGATCTGGAAGCCAATCGAATCGCCCGTAGCGCCGGCGGCGACCTGCCGACGCGCATTCAACGCCGCGCCCTGTGGCTGGCCGAGCGCGACGGGCAGACCCACGCCCTCAAACATTGGCTGCAAGGCGCGCGACTGGCGCTGATCGTGCTGGCCGTTCTCGCCATAATCAGCGGCGCCGGCCTGGCGTTTGCCGCGCTGGGCGACGGCCAGTCCCCGGTCAATGTGTTCTGGGCGTTGGGCAGTCTGCTCGGGCTGAATCTGATTCTATTGTTGAGTTGGGCCCTGGGTCTGGTGTTTGCCGGTGAACAGGGCGCCGCCCTTGGACGCTTGTGGTTGTGGCTCAGTGAAAAACTCGCCCGCGATGCCAACGCCGCGCAACTGGCGCCGGCCCTGTTGCTGTTGCTGCAACGGCAGAAACTCAATCGCTGGACGCTGGGCGTGCTGGTCAACGGGTTGTGGTTGCTGGCGATGCTCAGCGCCTTGGTAATGGTGCTGACGCTGATGGCGACCCGGCGTTACGGCTTCGTCTGGGAAACCACCCTTCTCGGCGGCGACACCTTCGTCGCCATGACCCAAGCCCTCGGCGCCCTGCCGGCCTTGCTCGGTTTCAGTGTGCCCAGCGTGGAGATGATCCGGGCCAGCGGCGATGCTGCGCTGAACATCGAAAGTGCCCGACAGGCCTGGGCGGCGTGGCTGGTTGGGGTTCTGCTGGTGTACGGTGTTTTGCCGCGATTGCTGCTCGCATTGTTCTGCCTGTGGCGCTGGAAAACCGGTCAAGCAGCCCTGCATCTGGATTTGAACCTGCCCGGCTACGCCCAACTGCGCGAACGGCTGATGCCCACCAGCGAACGCCTGGGCATCAGCGATGCTGCGCCAGAACAACTTCATCGGGTTGAAAGCGCTGCCAGCGATCTGCAAAGCGATGGCTCGCTATTGGTGGCCATCGAGCTGGACGACCAACGCCCCTGGCCGCCGCAGTTGCCGAAAAACGTCAACAACGCTGGCGTCCTCGACAGCCGCGAATCCCGGCACAAACTGCTCGAACAGTTGAGTCGTTTTCCCCCGGCCCGGCTGGCCATCGCCTGTGACCCACGGCGTTCGCCGGACCGTGGCAGTCTGGCGCTGATTGCCGAACTGTCTCGCAGCGCTACCGCCACCCGTGTGTGGTTGCTGCAAGCGCCGCCCGGCGAAGCGCTGGATGCCGAACGCCTGGGCGACTGGCATGTTGCGCTACGACAACTGGACCTGCCGTTCGCCGATTGCGCGCCGTTGAACTGGCTGGAGACGGGTCATGACTGATGCCTGGAAACAGCCCTTGAAGCTTGCCGTGGTCGGCCACACCAATGTCGGCAAAACCTCGTTGCTGCGAACGCTGACGCGAGACGTCGGCTTCGGCGAAGTGTCCCATCGCCCCAGCACCACTCGCCACGTCGAAGGCGCGCGATTGTCGGTAGACGGCGAGCCGTTGCTCGATCTCTTCGACACTCCGGGCCTGGAAGACGCCATCGCCCTGCTCGACTACCTCGAGCGCCTGGAACGCCCCGGCGAACGCCTCGACGGCCCGGCACGACTGGCGCGTTTTCTTGAGGGCAGCGAAGCCCGGCAGCGCTTCGAACAGGAAGCCAAGGTGCTGCGGCAACTGCTCGCCTCGGACGCCGGGCTCTATGTGATCGACGCCCGGGAACCGGTGCTGGCCAAGTACCGCGACGAACTGGAAGTGTTGGCCAGTTGCGGCAAACCGCTGTTGCCGGTGCTGAATTTTGTCAGCAGCGCCCAGCATCGCGAACCTGATTGGCGTGAAGCCCTGGCGCGTCTCGGTTTACATGCCTTGGTGCGTTTCGACAGCGTCGCGCCACCGGAAGATGGCGAACGTCGACTCTACGAAAGCCTCGCGCTGCTGCTGGAAAACTCCCGCGAACAGCTTGAGCGTTTGATCGCCGACCAGCAGGCCCAACGCCTGGCCCGTCAGCAAAGTGCAGTGCGGCTGATCGCCGATTTATTGATCGATTGCGCCGCCTGCCGGCGCAGTGTGGTCAGCGAGGTGGAGCAGGAACAGCAAGCGATCAGCGAACTGCGCAAAGCGGTGCGTCAGCGCGAACAACGCTGCGTCGAGGCGCTGCTCAAGCTCTACGCCTTCCGCCCACAAGATGCGGCGGCCAGTGACTTGCCGCTGCTCGATGGCCGCTGGGGCGATGACCTGTTCAACCCGGAAACCCTGAAGCAGCTCGGTGTGCGGGTCGGCGGCGGCATCGCGGCCGGCGCGGCGGCCGGGGCCGGGGTCGATCTGCTGGTGGGCGGCCTGACCCTCGGCGCAGCGGCACTGGCCGGAGCGATTGCCGGTGGCGCCCTGCAAACTGCCCGCAGTTACGGCAGCCGTTTGCTGGGCAAGATAAAGGGGCAGCGAGAACTGACCGTCGACGACGGCGTGCTACGGTTGTTGGCGTTGCGTCAGCGGCAATTGCTACAAGCGCTGAGTTCCCGTGGACACGCAGCGATGGACAGCATTCAGGTCGCCACACCACAGGACAAAACCTGGCGCGAAGGCAAACTGCCGGAAGCGCTGAACAAGGCGCGGGCGCATCCGCAGTGGTCGTCGCTTAATCCGAATTCGAAGTTGAGTCAGGGGGAGCGGCAGGAGCAGATTGAGGTGTTGGCGCAGCAGTTGTAAAAACCGGGGTAATTTTGGTGTTTGGATTGCCCCATCACGAGCAGGCTGATCCCACAGGGGATTTGCGTCGTTCACAGATCCAATGTGGGAGCGAGCCTGCTCGCGATGGCAGCCACTCGGTTCCGAGGCTCTACGCGGCTAGCAGGCGCAACGCCTTCTCCTTCAACAGCCCAAGATTCATCACCGGCACCCACATCTCCTTGGCCAACTCATCCCACTGACGCATCTGCAAACTGACGGCACACAACGGATCCTGCTCAAACGCCTCAGCCTCGGCAGCCGTCATCACCCCGCCCTGATACTCAAGCGTGCGCCGACTAGCTTCGCTCAAGCGCTCGTAGTACCCGGGCTCTTTGAGCGTCAGATAACGCTTGGCCTGAACGTGGTACTCCACCAGCCGCGCCAGGCGTTCGCTGAAGCCGGCGCGACGCAAGTAATCCGCCCCCAGTCGCTCGTGGCTGACGATCCCAAAACCACCCATGCTCTCGGCACCCTCGGCGCAGAGATGCCCGATGTCATGAAAGAACGCCGCCAGCACCACTTCATCATCGAACCCCTCGGCCATCGCCAGTTCCGCCGCCTGAGACATGTGCTCGATCTGCGACACCGGTTCGCCGATGTAATCGTTGTCGCCAAAACGCTCGTACAGACCGAACACCTCGGCGATCACTTGCTCATGGCGGCCCATCAACTGTCTCCCAATAAAGTCGCAACGTTACGTTCGGCCATCGCCGGCCCGACGCTCATGCCGACACCGGTGTGCATCAGCGCCACGCTCACACCTGGCATCGGCTGCAGAAAGGAGAACGGCCCCGGTCCGCGTGAACCATAGACGCCCTGCCAGCGTTCGATCACTTGCACCTTGCAGCCCAATGTCTGCTCGGCCAGTTCAATCATCCAGTCATCCACCTGCTCGGCATTGAACGGTGATGGATCGCTGCCGTAATGGTGGGAGTCGCCGATGATCAACTCACCGTAAGGCGTCGGGCTGATCAGCAGGTGAATGCCATTTTCATGCAGATGGGGTGCCTCACGCAGAATCTGCGCCTGCACCGCGGCGGCTTCCGGCAGATCGGCGAAGGCGCCGTAATGCACGCAACTCAGGCCGGTGAGCAGTGCGTGTTGCAGGTTGAGGTTAATCTGCGGTCGGGCGCGGAGCATTTGCAGGCGGCAGATTTGCGGATTCAACTCGGCAATCGGCTCGGCCAGCAGCGTTTGATAATCGTGACCGGAGCAGACGATGATCTGCTCGGCGCTGAAGGTACCGGCGGTGCTGTGCAAGCGCCCCGGCTCTATGTCGCGCACCAGCGTAGAGAAGTGGAACTCGACGCCTAACTCGCGGCGCAGGTAGTCGATCAACGCCGGAATCGCTTCGCGCGAATACAGCTGCTGGTCGTCCATGCCGTGCAGCGCGGCACGGTGATGGCTGAACTGGCCGCCGTATAAATCGCGCAACGCCGCACCACGCAGTAGGTCGACGCGGTAACCGTGCTGCATGGCGCGGCCGGCGCAGAAGGCTTCCAACAGGTGTTCTTCCGCTTCGGTGCGGGCGAACAGGTACGAGCCGTTGCGCTTGAGCTGCAGGCCCGCCAGTTGTGCCCATTGGCCCCAGATGTCGCGGCTGGACTTGGCCAGTTCAAGCATTGGGCCGGGTGGCTGGCCGGTGACCAGTGCCTGGCCAAAATTGCGTACCGAGGCGCCCAAAGGGGTTTCGCTGCGTTCAAAAACGGTGACTTTCAGACCGCGCTTGGCGGCGGCGTAGGCGTGGGACAGACCGAGGATGCCGGCACCGACGATCAGCATGTCGCTGTGTTGTGTCATGGGGTTTTGTCCTGAATTCACGACCGCTATCGCGAGCAGGCTCGCTCCCACAGTTGATTGGGGACAACCCCAAATCTCCATCCACTGGAGATCCAATGTGGGAGCGAGCCTGCTCGCGATGGGGCCCTGTCAGCCTACGAAGATTTACTTAGCCGCCACTTTCTCGGACTTGCCGTCATAGCGCTTGCGCCACTCGGTCAGGATTTCGTCACGATTCTTCGAGGCCCAAGCAAAGTCGTTCTTGATCAGTCGCTGCTCATAATCCGCCGGCAGTTCGGTCTGCGGCTTGGCGATACCCGGTTGCGCGAGCACGGCGAAGTTCTCTTTATAAAGCTCCATCGCCGCCGGGCTTGCAGAGAAGTCCGCCAGCTTCTTCGCCGCGTCTTCGTGGGGCGTGCCTTTGATCACGGCGGTGGCTTCGATCTCCCAGCCCAGGCCTTCTTTCGGCAGGATGATGTCCAGCGGCGCGCCCTGGCGCTTCAACTGAACGGCCGGGTATTCGAAGGAAATGCCGATCGGGAATTCACCAGCGGCCGCAAGCTTGCACGGCTTGGAACCGGAGTGAACGTACTGGCCGATGTTCTGGTGCAGGTCGTCCATGTACTGCCAGCCCTGCTTCTCGCCGAAGGTTTGCAGCCAGGCGCTGACATCGAGGAAACCGGTGCCGGACGAGGCCGGGTTGGGCATGACGATCTTGCCTTTGTATTCAGGCTTGGTCAGGTCCTGCCAGCTCACGGGCTTGCTCAAACCCTGTTTTTCGGCCTCGACGGTATTGAAGCAAATGGTCGCCGCCCAGACGTCCATGCCGACCCAGGCTGGCGGGTTGGCCGCGTCGCGATAGTTACCACCGATCTTGCCCAGGTCTTTCGGTGCGTAGCTTTGCAGCATCCCTTGCTGATCGAGAATCGCCAGGCTCGACGCCGCCAGGCCCCACACCGCATCAGCCTGCGGGCGGGCTTTTTCGGCCAGGAGTTTGGCGGTGATGATGCCGGTGGAATCGCGCACCCACTTGATCTCGACGTCCGGATTGGCCTTTTCAAAAGCCTCTTTGTAGGTCTTCAGTTGTTCGGCTTCGAGGGCGGTGTACACCGTCAACTCGGTTTTCGCCGCAAAGGCATTCAGGCTGAAAGCGGTGAGGACAGCAGCGGCCAGGGCCAAAGGCTTGAACATGATCTTTTCCTGTTTGAGTTGAGGTGTGGGGGGGTAAATCAATGACTGGGCGCGGTCTGCCGCCAGGCCTGGGAGCGGTGCAACAAACCTCGCGAAGCCCAGGCCAGCAGCAGGGACACGCCCGCCGAGGTGAACAGAATCAGGGTCGACATCGCCGCCGCGCCGCCGACGTTGCCGGCGTCGTCCATGTTCAGCACCGCCACCGCCGCAAGGATGGTATCGGGGCTGTAGAGGAAGATCGCCGCCGAAACGGTGGTCATGGCCGAGACGAACAGGTAACGCACGATGTCCAGCAATGCCGGCAGGCAGATCGGCACGGTGACCCGCAGGTAGTGCCGGTACAGCGGCGCCTTGAGCGACAGCGCGGCGGCTTCGAACTCGGCATCGAGTTGGCGCAGCGCGGTGGTGGCGCTCATTTGTGCGGTGGTCAAATAGTGAGCAATGGTGCAGACCACCAGCAGGGTCATGGTCCCGTAGAGCACATGCAACGGGTTGCCGGTCAGATTGAAGAAGAAGACGTAACCCAGGCCCAGCACCAGACCCGGCACCGCCATCGGTACGAAACTGAGCATGCGCAGTGTCAGATTCAGTCCGCGCTGACCCTTGGTTTTTTCCATCAGGTAAGCCCCGGTGAAGATCAGTACGCTGCCGATCAACGCCGTACACAACGCCATCTTCACGCTGTTGCCATAGGCCAGCCAGCCGCCACCTGCCGTGTCGTTGAACTGGTAATGATTGAGCGACAGCGACAGGTTGTACGGCCAGAACTTCACCAGTGATGAGAACACCGCCATGCCAAACACCAGCAACAACACCGCGCAGATCAACAGCACGATGGCCAGATAACAAGCGTCGCGCAGCGTCGATGGCGCCGGTTGAAAGACCTGCGCCCGACCGCTCATGGAGTCGCCGTGACGCCGACGCAGCCAGGCGTCGACACCGAAGCTGAACAGCGCCGGCAACAGCAGGACCATGCCGATCAACGCACCGCGACCGAATTGCTGCTGGCCGACCACGGCTTTGTAGGCCTCCAGCGCCAGCACTTGATAGTCGCCACCGACCACCACAGGCACGCCGAAGTCGGTGATGGTCAGCGTAAAGACGAGGCAGAACGCCGCGAACACCGCCTGACGGGTCGCCGGCCAGGTGATGCTGCGAAAAGCTTTCGCCGGACTGGCGCCCATGCTGGAAGCTGCATCGAACAGTCGTGCATCCGCCAGGGACAGCGCCGACAGCAAAATCATCAAGGCGTGTGGGAAGGTGTAGATGACCTCGCCCAGAACAATGCCCCAGAAGCCGTAGATATTGTCCGAGAGCAAACCGCGCAACATGCCCTGGTTGCCGAACAGGTAAACCAGCGCAATGCCCGGCAGCATCGACGGCGCCATCAGCGGCAACAGCGACATGCCGCGCCAGATGCTTTTGCCGGGAATCAATGTACGTTGCAGCGCGTAGGCAAACAGATAAGCCAGCGGTACGACAATGGCCGCGACGCTGACAGACACTTTCAGACTATTGCCGAGCAACCAGTGGAAATTCGCACTGGTCAGCAGTTCACGGGCAGCCACCAGACCACCGCCCTGCCCGGCTTCGGAACTGAAACCGCGCCAGAAGATCGCCAGTAACGGCATCAACACCGCAACGCCAAGCAACACCAGCAACAGAACCTTGCCGCCGACCACGAATAGCCGATCGCCGATCTCGGCACGGGAGGTCTGCCGAACCTGCTTGTGCGGTATCGGCAGCGCGACGTTCGCGCTCATCAGGCAAACACCTGCAGGCTGCGCGGCGGCAAGGCGACCATGATCTGCTGCGCGCCAAGACGCGGCATGGCTTCCGGCGCCAGTTCCGCCAGTAGCGCATGACCCGGCAGTTGATCGAGTTCGAAGCTCATGCGGCAGCGGTTGCCGAGAAAAGTAATCTCGCGAACCTTGGCCGAGAACAGGTTTTCTTCATGCACCGGCGGGTTGACGTTGATCGCTTCCGGGCGGCAGAACAAACGTCCAGACGCGGTTTTAGCGCTGCCTTCGGCCAGACGCATGTTCATCCCGCCGACCTGGGCATGACTGTCGCTGCTCCGGTGGAATGGCAACCAGTTGCCCTGACCGACGAACTCCGCCACAAACGGTGTGGCCGGGCGGTCGTAGATTTCCTGCGGTGTGGCGTACTGCTCGACCTTGCCGTTGTTCATCACGGCGATGCGGTCGGCCATCAGCATGGCTTCATCCTGATTGTGGGTAACCATCAGGGTGGTGATGCCGAGGTTGCGCTGCAATTGGCGCAGTTCGGTGCACAGATGCTCGCGGACCCGGGCATCGAGCGCCGACATCGGTTCGTCCAGCAGCAACAATGAAGGGGCCGGCGCCAGGGCTCGAGCCAGTGCGACTCGCTGCTGCTGACCGCCGGACAACTGACCCGGGTATTTTTTCTCACTGCCGATCAGGCCGACCAGCTCCAGCATCTGACCGATGCGCTGGCGCACTTCATCGCGACCGATGCCGGCTAGGCCGTAGGCAATGTTCGCTTCGACGGTCAGATTGGGGAACAGGGCGTAGGACTGGAAGAGAATGCCGTAATCCCGAGCCTGAGGTGCCAGGTGGGAAACGTCGCGATCGCCGAGGTACAACTCGCCGCTGTCTTGTTTCTCAAGGCCGGCGATGCAGCGCAGCAAGGTGGTTTTGCCACAGCCCGACGGCCCCAATAGGCACACCAGCTCACCGGCCGCCACGTCGAGGGAGACGTTATCCAGCGCGGTGAACGCACCGAAGCGTTTCTGCACACCGCGCACTTTCATCGGCGCACCGGGGTTGGTCAGGGCAGTTGCAGTCGAGTGGTTCATGGACAGACCTCATCAAGCAGATGAGGGCCATCCTAGGTTTGCAATGCGTCCGTCATGTGGCAGCGAGGCAAAAACGACCGATAGTGGTATTCGGGGATTTGGGTTGGATGCGGCGGCGACCGGACGGACGCCATCGCGAGCAGGCTCGCTCTCACATTTGAAATGCATTCCCCCTGTGGGAGCGAGCCTGCTCGCGATGGGGACAGCCCGGTCACCACAACCTTTATGCCGGGGCCATTTCCTGCGCCAACCCCAGAAACGCCGCCGGCAGCCGCGCACCTTTTCGCTCTTTGAGGCAATACAGATACTCAGGAATCTGCGGCGCATTTTCGATGCTCAGCACCCGCAATTGCGGATCGTGAGGCACTTCCTGCCGAGCAATGATGCTGATACCAATGTTGCGCAATACCGCCTCACGAATCGACTCGCGGCTGCCAATCTCCAGCAGCGGCCCGAAACTCACCCCGGCGCCGGCCAGCAACTCTTCGGTCAAGCGCCGAGTGGTCGAGCCCGATTCGCGCATCAACAAGGTATGCCCCGCCAAGGCACTGAGCGACACATGATCATGCACCGCCAGCGGATGATTGCGATGCACCGCCAGCACCAACGGATCGCTGCCGAGCACCCGGCGGATCAACCGCGCATCGTCCAGCAGCTGCGAGGACGCCGCGACATCGACCCGGTAATCCTCCAGCGCCTCGAGCACCTGTTGGGAGTTGCCGATTTCCACCGACACCTCCACTTGCGGCAAGCGCTCGCGAAAGGTCTTCACCAGATCGAGGATGTAATACGGCGCCGTGGCAGCGATGCGCAATGTGCCCTGGACCTGACCGCTGTTGCGCAGGAAGAACTCAATGTCGGCTTCCTGCTGCAACAGCGCCTTGACCATCGGCAACAACCGCGCGCCTTCGTCGCTGACGCTGAGGCGGCGACCGCCACGGTAGAACAGCTCAACCGAGTACTGGCTTTCCAGATGCCGAATCTGGGTCGTTACCGTCGGTTGGCTCAGGCCGAGCTTTTTCGCCGCCAGGGTAATGCTGCCCAACCGGGCAACCATGTAAAACGCCTTCAGCTCGGCACTCAGCACACCCTTCCCTCATCGTCTATTTGCGCAACAGGCGCAAACCGTTGAACACCACCAACAGGCTCACGCCCATGTCAGCGAACACCGCCATCCACATGGTGGCGATCCCGGCGAAGGTTACCCCAAGAAAGATCGCTTTGATGACCAATGCGAGGGCAATGTTCTGTTTGAGGATATTCGAAGTCTGCCGCGACAGGCGGATGAAAGCCGGAATCTTGCGCAGATCGTCGTCCATCAGGGCGACATCAGCGGTTTCGATGGCGGTGTCGGTGCCGGCCGCCGCCATGGCGAAACCGATCTCGGCCCGCGCCAGAGCCGGTGCGTCGTTGATGCCGTCGCCGACCATCCCGACCCGATGGCCTTGGGCATACAGCGTTTCGATGGCTTGCAGCTTATCAGTCGGCAACAGATCGCCCTGCGCCTGATCGATGCCCACGTGGGCGGCGATGGCCTGAGCGGTGTGAACATTGTCGCCGGTCAGCATCAGGGTTTTGATGCCCAACTCATGCAACTGCTGGATCGCTTCGCGACTGGACGCTTTCACGGTGTCCGCGACGGCAAACAGCGCCAAGGGACCCGACTTGTCGAGCAACAGCACCACGGATTTGCCCTGTTTCTCCAGAGCAAACAGCTGCTCTTCCAGCGCTGGCGAACACAGGCCCAAATCTTCCACCAGGCGGTGATTGCCCAAGTGGTAGAGCTCACCGTTAATCTCGCCGCGCACACCACGCCCCGCCAGAGCTTCGAAGTTATCCACAGTCAGTGGCACCGGATGCTTATCCACAGCCGCGCTGGCGATGGCCAGCGACACCGGGTGATCCGAACGACCGGCCAGTGCCGCCGCAATGGCCGGGGCAATTGCATCAGCGATTGGATCGAGGGACACATAGTCGGTCTGCACCGGTTTGCCGTGCGTGAGGGTGCCGGTCTTGTCGAGGGCCAGGTAATCGAGTTTGTGACCGTGCTCCAGATAGACGCCACCCTTGACCAGAATCCCTTTGCGCGCCGCGGCCGCGAGACCGCTGACGATGGTCACCGGGGTGGAAATCACCAAGGCACACGGGCAGGCGACCACCAGCAACACCAGCGCCCGGTAGATCCAGTCGAACCACAGCGCATCCATGAACAGCGGCGGAATCACCGCCACGGCCAGGGCCAGGATGAACACTGCCGGGGTGTAGATTTTCGAGAAGGCGTCGACGAAACGCTGGGTCGGGGCGCGTGCACTCTGAGCCTGTTCCACGGCGTGAATAATCCGCGCCAGGGTCGAATTGTTCGCCGCCGCGGTTACCGTGTATTCCAGCGAACCGGACTGGTTGATGGTGCCGGCGAATACTTTGTCGCCGATGGCTTTCTCCACCGGCAGGCTTTCACCGGTGATCGGCGCCTGATCGATGGTCGAGTTGCCGGACAGCACTTCGCCGTCCAGACCGATCCGCTCGCCGGGACGCACCCGCACCCGCGCACCCAGTTCGATGTTTTTGACCGATTGTGCGACCCAACTGCCGTCGGCCTGCTGCACCGTGGCTTGCTCGGGGGTCATCTGCATCAGCCCGCCAATGGCGTTGCGCGCCCGGTCCAGAGACCTGGCTTCGATCAATTCGGCCACGGTGAACAGAAACATCACCATCGCCGCTTCCGGCCATTGACCGATCAGAATCGCGCCGGTCACCGCGATGCTCATCAGCGCGTTGATGTTCAGGTTGAGGTTTTTCAGGGCGATCCAGCCCTTTTTGTAAGTGCTGAGGCCACCGCTGAGAATCGAGATCAGCGCGATAACTGCCACCACCCAGTTTGGCGCCGCACTGGTGAAGTGGATAAGCTCGGCGGCCAGCGCCCCGACGCCGGACAATGCCAATGGCCACCAGGGCTTTTTCTCAGGCGCCGGAATTGGCGCTTCGACGCCCGGCTCCAGCGGCTCGGCGTGCATGCCGAGCGACTTGATCGCATCGATGATCGGCGCGGTGCCTGGCAGGTCATGGGTCACGCCCAACACCCGGTTGATCAGGTTGAATTCCAGTTGCTGCACACCCGACAGCTTCCCGAGTTTGTTCTGGATCAGCGTCTGTTCGGTCGGGCAGTCCATGGCCTCGATACGGAAACTGCTCAGCCGCGCACCGGCGGTCGGCGTCTCGCTCAACTTGATCAGCGACGGCGCTGCTGCTTTGGAGGAACAGCAGGAATCCCCGTGGCCGCCATGCTCATGCTTGTGCACAGGCTGCAGCTTGTGGCTGTGATCGTGCCCGGGTTTGTGGGTGTGAAGAGAATCGCTCATTGGTCGCGTCCATGAAGGTGCCTGTTGCCAAGTAAAGACCCTGTAGCCACTATAGGGTCAAGCACCCTTTTGGAGATTGTTGCGATGAAAATCGGAGAACTGGCGAAACTCACCGACTGCGCCGTGGAAACCATCCGCTACTACGAGCGCGAAAACCTGCTGCCGGAGCCGGCCCGCAGCGACGGCAATTACCGCGTCTACACCCAGGCCCACGCCGAGCGCCTGACTTTCATCCGTAACTGCCGCACCCTCGACATGACCCTCGAGGAAATCCGCAGCCTGCTGGCCCTGCGCGACAGCCCGCAGGATCAATGCGAAAACGTCAACGCGTTGATCGACGAACACATCCACCATGTGAAGGCTCGAATCGATGGTTTGCTGGCCTTGCAGACACAACTGCTCGACCTGCGCCAACGCTGCAGCGAAGGGCCGGATATCGATCAGTGCGGGATTTTGCAGCGATTGGAAGTGAGCGGCGGGGTTGTGGCGACGGAGGTTGAGCATTCCCATGTCGGGCGTAGTCACGGCCACTAAGAACACCACAACTCTGTAGGAGCTGCCGAAGGCTGCGATCTTTTGATCTTGTTTTTCGGCGGCTTCAATACCGTCAAAGATCAAAAGATCGCAGCCTTCGGCAGCTCCTACAGGGGGTTGGCGTGACGCTTCAGACCGCCATCGGCGCGGTCATCGGCGCATGGTGTTCATAGCCTTCCAGCGAGAAATCGCTTGGCTCGATCTGCTCCAGCCATTCCGGTTGATAAACACCGGTCTTGGCAAACTCCGGCACGCGGTCGGAAATCACCAGTTTGGGCATCGGGAACGGCTCGCGCTTGAGCTGTTCGTTGAGCATGTCCAGGTGGTTTTCGTAGACGTGGGCATCGCCGATGAAATAGGTGAACCAGCGCGGTGTGTAACCGGTCAGGCGACCGATCAGGCTCAGCAGCGCGGCGCCTTCGGTGAGGTTGAACGGCGTGCCAAGGCCCAGGTCGTTGGAGCGGATGTAGAGGGTCAGGGAGATTTCCCTGGTCTCGACATTCGGGTGGAACTGGTACAGCAAGTGGCACGGCGGCAAGGCCATTTCGTCGAGCTGCGCGACGTTCCAGCCGTGGAACAGGATGCGACGACTGCCCGGGTCCTTGATGATGGTGTCGACACACTGGCGGACCTGGTCGATCGCCTTGTACAGCACCACATAGGCCTGACCGTCTTCTTCGCCTTCGGCAATCTGACGATAACCCTGGCTCAGGGTCTGCTCGATGGCGGCCTGATTGCTGACCGGAATCTGCTTGTACGCCGGCCATTTGCGCCATTGCACGCCGTAGATCTCGCCGAGGTCGTCTTCACCCTGACGGAACGGGTTGGCCAGCCACTGCGCGTTTTCGTTGGCGTTCTGGTCCCAGACCTTGCAGCCCAGCGCACGAAATTCGGCGGCGTTGTTCACCCCGCGCAGAAAACCGCACATCTCGCCGATGGCGGATTTGAAGGCCATCTTGCGAGTGGTGATCGCCGGGAAACCTTCCTGCAGATCGAAGCGCAGCATCGCGCCCGGAAAGCTGATGGTGTTCACGCCGGTACGGTTGGCCTGTTTGGTGCCGTTCTTGATGGCGTGGGCGACCAGTTCGAGATATTGCTTCATGAATTACCTGTGTCCTTGAACCCGGGACCGTCGCCCCGGGGTTCGAATTTATAGCGCCTGCTTTTTATACAGCAGCTGCGGGGGCCGCCGGAGCGCGTCGATAAGCCAGCCAGATCAGGAACAGCCCGCCGACGATCATCGGTACGCACAGCACCTGGCCCATGGTCAGCCAGTTCCAGGCCAGATAACCCAGTTGCGCGTCTGGCACGCGAACGAATTCGACGATGAAGCGGAAGATGCCATAGAACAGCGCGAACATCCCGGACACCGCCATGGTCGGCCGCGGCTTGCGCGAGAACAGCCAGAGGATCGCGAACAGCGCCACACCTTCCAGCGCGAACTGGTACAGCTGCGACGGGTGACGCGCCAGTTGCGCCGGATCGGTCGGGAAGACCATCGCCCACGGCACGTCGGTCGCCTTGCCCCACAACTCGGCGTTGATGAAGTTACCGATGCGCCCGGCACCCAGGCCGATCGGCACCATCGGCGCGACGAAGTCCATCAGCTGGAAGAACGACTTGTCGTTCTTTTTACCGAACCACAGCGCCGCCAGCATTACACCGATAAACCCGCCGTGGAACGACATGCCGCCCTTCCACACTTCGAAGATCAGGGTCGGGTTGGCCAGATAGGCGTTCAGATCGTAAAACAGCACATAACCCAAACGTCCACCGACAATGACCCCCATCGACATCCAGAAGACCATGTCGGAGAGTTTCTCCTTGGTCCAGGTCGGGTCGAAGCGGTTCAGCCGGCGTGATGCCAGCCACCACGCGCCGCCGATGCCGATCAGGTACATCAGGCCGTACCAGTGGATTTTCAGCGGACCGATGGCCAGGGCCACCGGGTCGATCTGCGGGTAAGGCAGCATTGCGACTCCTCGTTAGAGTTGAAACCTTCAAATGCCCGGGCGACGCTGTCACGCCAGGATTAAGCCAGGATTGCGCTATGCGTCAGAGCAAGAAGCTCAAGCCGACGCAAAACAGCAAAGCGGCAAACAGTCTTTTCAGCAAGCGCGGCGACAGCGTGTGAGCCAGTCGCGCACCGAGGCGGGCGAATACCATGCTGGTCAGGGCGATCCCCAGCAGCGCCGGCAAATAAACAAAACCGAGACTATGGGCCGGCAGCAGTGAATCGTGCCACCCCAGAATCATGAAACTTAATGCACTGGCCAGGGCGATTGGCAGGCCACAGGCCGACGAAGTGGCCACCGCCTGCTGCATCGGCACGCTGCGCCAGGTCAGGAACGGCACGGTCAACGAGCCGCCGCCGATCCCGAAAATCGCCGAGGCCCAGCCAATGACGCTGCCAGCCACGGTCAGACCGACTTTGCCCGGCACCGTTCGGCTGGCTTTGGGTTTGAAGTCCAAAGCGAGTTGAACGGCGATGATCAGCGCAAATACACCAATGATCTTCTGCAAATTCGGCCCGGAAATCGCTTCGGCAGTCAGCGCGCCGAAACCGGCACCGATCAGAATACCTAGCGTCATCCAGGCAAAAATCGGCCAACGTACGGCGCCGCGGCGATGATGCTCGCGGACCGCATTGATCGACGTAAAGATGATCGTCGCCAGGGAGGTGCCGACTGCCAGATGCGTCAGGATCGACGCATCAAATCCCTGCAAGGTGAAACTGAACACCAGCACCGGGACAATGATGATCCCGCCGCCTACCCCGAACAGCCCGGCCAGCACGCCCGCACAGGCGCCTAGCGCCAGATAGAGCAGAAATTCCATGGCCACATCCCCAAGCATCCCGAATCAGGAGCGGCATGGTAACGGAAGCATGGCCTCTGGCTCCACTGTGGATGGCGATGGATCGATGAGCGATGTCTGCGTAGAGTGAGCAAAAAACACACAAGGACCACCTTATGTGCCTGATTGTTTTTGCCTGGCGGCCAGGTCATGCCCAGCCGCTGATCGTGGCGGCCAACCGCGACGAATTCTATGCCCGTCCCAGCCAGCCCCTGGCGCAATGGCCACATGCCCCGCACGTGTACGCCGGTCGCGACCTTGAGGCTGGCGGTACGTGGCTCGGGGTCGGCGCCAATGGGCGCTTCGCCGCGCTGACCAACATCCGTGATCCCCTTCAGCCGCCGGCGCGCAAGTCGCGAGGCGAACTGGTGGCGCAGTTTCTCAGCGGGGACATGTCGATTGACGACTATTTAACGGACGTTGTCGGACGTTCACCTGAATATGCCGGGTTTAATCTGTTGATTGGCAATGCCAACGAGCTATGGCACTTCAATGCCCGGGAGACGGAGGCAGTCATGCTCCAACCGGGCATTTATGGGTTATCTAACGCAGGGCTGGATACGCCGTGGCCGAAAGTGCTCAAGGCCAAGGCAGCATTGAGCGAGGTGTTGGACGATCCGCAGCCGCAGGCGCTATTGGCTTTGCTAAGCGATCCGCAGACGGCACCGCTTGCCGAACTGCCGGACACTGGCGTGGGGCAGGCTACCGAGACGTTGTTGTCGAGCGTGTTTATCAAGAGCCCGACTTACGGGACACGGGCGAGCACGGCGTTGATTGTTCAGGCGGATGGGGGAAGGCATATGGTCGAAAGGAGTTTCGGGCCGTATGGGGGGCATCTTGGGGAAGTAGAGATCAAAATCTAAAAGATCGCAGCCTTCGGCAGCTCCTACAGGGTTTTGCGTACACCTGTAGGAGCTGCCGAAGGCTGCGATCTTTTTGCGTCCACTCGGTTAGAGGGTCTTGACCGAAGCCGGATTGATCATCCGCGCCAACCCAAGGTTCTTCAGCGCCAACTGCAGTGAGCTGTGGATAACTTGCGGGTTGTCGATGGTCATCAGCTCCGCCAGCAATTCCTTGGCCTTGCTCAGGTTGATCTGACGCAGCATCCACTTCACTTTCGGCAAGTTGGTGGCGTTCATCGACAGGCTGTCGAAGCCCATCGCCATCAACAACACCGCCGCCGCCGGGTCACCGGCCATTTCGCCGCAGATACTCACGGGCTTACCTTCGGCATGGGCATCACGCACCACGTTCTGCAAGGCTTGCAACACTGCCGGGTGCAGGTAGTCGTAGAGATCGGCCACCCGCGGGTTGTTGCGGTCCACGGCCAGCAGGTACTGGGTCAGGTCGTTGGAGCCGACCGACAGGAAGTCCACTTGTCGCGCCAGTTCCCTGGTCTGATACACCGCCGCCGGAATCTCGATCATCACGCCAACCGGCGGCATCGGCACGTCGGTGCCTTCGTCGCGGACTTCGCCCCAGGCCCGATGAATCAGGTGCAGGGCTTCTTCCAGTTCATGGATGCCGGAAATCATCGGCAGCAGAATACGCAGGTTGTTCAGGCCTTCGCTGGCCTTGAGCATTGCGCGAGTCTGCACCAGGAAGATTTCCGGGTGGTCGAGGGTCACACGAATGCCGCGCCAGCCGAGGAACGGGTTGTCTTCCTTGATCGGGAAGTACGACAGCGCCTTGTCGCCGCCGATGTCCAGGCTGCGCATGGTCACCGGTTGCGGATGGAACGCGGCGAGCTGCTCGCGATAGATTGCCAGCTGCTCCTTTTCGCTCGGAAAGCGCTGGTTGATCATGAACGGCACTTCGGTGCGGTATAGACCCACGCCTTCGGCACCGCGCTTCTGCGCCCGTGCCACGTCCGCCAGCAGGCCAGTGTTGACCCACAGCGGCATGCGGTGACCGTCGACCGTTACACACGGCAAGTCCCGCAATGCATCCAGCCCGAGGGCCAGCTGTTTCTCTTCCTCGACCACCTCGGCGAACTGCTTGCGCAGCACGTCACTGGGGTTTGTATAGACCTCACCGTGGTAGCCGTCGACGATCATCTGGATGCCGTCGACCTTGGAGTACGGCAAGTCGACCAGGCCCATCACCGTCGGAATACCCATGGCGCGCGCCAGGATCGCCACGTGGGAGTTGCCGGAACCGAGTACCGACACCAGACCGACCAGCTTGCCTTCCGGCACCTCGCCGAGCATCGCCGGCGTCAGTTCTTCGCTGACCAGAATGGTGTTGTCGGGGTAGACCAGGGTCTGCTGCCGCTCTTCCTGCAGATAAGCCAGCAAGCGCCGACCGAGATCCTTGACGTCCGAGGCGCGCTCACGCAAGTAGGCGTCGTCCATCAATTCGAATCGGTTGACGTGTTCGGTGACCACCTGACGCAACGCGCCCTGAGCCCACTGACCAGTCTTGATCACCGTGGTGATTTCGCTGCCGAGCGAGGCATCGTCGAGCATCATCAGGTAAACGTCGAACAGCGCCCGTTCTTCAGGCCGCAGCTGGGTCGCCAGCTTGGCGGACAAGGCACGCATGTCGGCGCGCACGCCTTCGATGGCGGTCTTGAACAGCGCAAGCTCTGCGTCAATGTCGGCGATAGTCTTGTCCGGCACCACATCCAGATCGGCCGGCGGCAGCATGACGACCGCGGTTCCGACCGCCGCGCCCGGCGAACCCGGTACCCCGACGAACTTTGCTTCCTGGATACCTTTGCCCTGCCGACCCAGGCCACGGATCGAACCGGTGGCCTCGGCGTGGGCGATAACGCCGGCAAGTTGCGCGCTCATGGTCACGAGGAAGGCTTCTTCACCTTCATCGAACTGGCGGCGTTCTTTTTGCTGAATGACCAACACGCCGACAACGCGACGGTGGTGAATGATTGGCGCCCCGAGGAACGAGGCGTAGCGCTCTTCACCGGTCTCGGCGAAGTAACGGTAGCGCGGGTGATCCGCGGCGTTTTCGAGGTTCAGGGGTTCTTCACGCGTGCCGACCAGGCCGACCAGACCTTCGTTGGGTGCCATGCTGACTTTGCCGATCGAGCGCTTGTTCAAGCCCTCGGTGGCCATCAGCACGAAGCGATTGGTCTCGGGGTCAAGCAAGTAGACCGAGCAGACCTGGCTGCCCATGGCCTCTTTGACGCGCAACACAATAATCCCCAACGCCGCCTTGAGATCCTTGGCGGAGTTAACTTCCTGGACGATCTTGCGCAGCGTATTGAGCATGGCTCGGGGTCGAACTCCGTCGTCAGTCGCGCGCTAAAAGGCGCGGGGCAAGCTCTTTGAGAGCGCGGCGATAAACCTCGCGCTTGAATGTCACCACCTGGCCCAACGGATACCAATAACTGACCCAGCGCCAGCCATCGAATTCCGGTTTACCGGTCAAATCCATCCGCACCCGCTGCTCGTTGGAGATCAGGCGCAGGAGAAACCATTTCTGCTTCTGGCCGATGCACAGCGGTTGGCTGTGCGTCCTGACCAGACGTTGCGGCAAACGATAGCGCAACCAGCCCCGGGTGCAGGCGAGTATTTCAACATCTTCGCGCTCCAGGCCCACTTCTTCGTTCAACTCGCGGTACAAGGCGTCTTCCGGCGTCTCCTGGGGGTTGATCCCTCCCTGTGGAAACTGCCAGGCATCTTGATTGATACGGCGAGCCCATAGCACCTGGCCGGCATCATTCGTCAGAATGATCCCGACATTGGGGCGGAAACCATCGGGGTCGATCACGGCAACAACCTCGCAAACGCATGTCGTCGCATTGTTCCACAAAGGTTGTGAAAGCAGCAACGAGCCGACCTACCTTATGTGCACTCTTGTGAAAAGTCCGTATTCTGGACACCTTTCTACAGACTTTTCAGCGAGTAACTGCAATGCGGCTGGCTTTATTCGACTTGGACAACACGCTTCTGGGCGGTGACAGTGACCACGCCTGGGGCGATTATCTGTGCGAACGCGGTTTCCTCGACGCCGTCGCCTACAAGGCACGCAACGACGAGTTCTATCAGGATTACCTGGCCGGCAAGCTGGATAACGACGCGTACCTGAACTTCTGCCTGGAAGTTCTCGGCCGCACCGAGATGGCCACGCTGGATCAATGGCACCTGGACTACATGCGCGACTGCATCGAACCGATCGTGCTGCCCAAGGGCATCGAACTGCTGGCCAAACACCGTGAGGCCGGCGACAAACTGGTGATCATCACCGCCACCAACCGCTTTGTGACCGGGCCGATTGCAGCACGTTTAGGCGTTGAAACCCTGATCGCCACCGAATGCGAAATGATCGACGGCCGTTACACCGGACGCAGCACCGATGTCCCGTGCTTCCGTGAAGGCAAGGTGACCCGGTTGAATCGTTGGCTGGAAGAGACTGGCCACAATCTGGAAGACAGCTATTTCTACAGCGATTCGATGAATGACTTGTCGTTGCTGGAAAAGGTGGCGAATCCGATTGCTGTTGATCCAGACGTGAATCTGCGGGCCGAGGCCGAGAAGCGGGGTTGGCCGGTGATTTCGTTGCGCGATTGAAGATCAAAAGATCGCAGCCTTCGGCAGCTCCTACAGGTGTTCACATTCCATGTAGGAGCTGCCGAAGGCTGCGATCTTTTCGCTTCACACCGGCTTGGCCTCCATCAACCCGGCAATTGCCACAAAACACACAAAACCCAGCAACGCCAGACCCAGGCTGAACCGCCCCACTCCGCCCGGCGCTTTGCGCAAGCGATTCAAACGCACCAGCAACCAGAACCATGCCAGCGCCGCCACGCTGTACAGCACGCTCGAGGCCAGCAGCCAGGTCTGCCCCAACGGCCAGCCCACCAGATGCACCATCCACCAACCGGTGAACGGCATGCTCAGCAGTGCCAGGCCCATCAATAGCCAGATGAACACCAGCGGTCGTTGCAAGGTACGAGTGTGAGCGCTCGCGTCGCCGTTACGGCGGGCGCGCCAGACCCAGATCGCCAACCCCAGCACACTGATCAATAGCAACACCGTCGCCACGCTATGAGCGATTTTCAGGGCGGTTAACGTTTCCATTGTTCGATTTCCTTATGGCCTGCCGATCAGCGTAGCCGCTCAGCCGAGAAACAGCTGATAGGCCGGGTTGTCGCTTTCGTCCCAGTACGGGTAGCCGATTTCTTCCAGCGCGGCCGGTACCAGATGACGCTCGTCGTGCGGCACTTGCAGGCCCGCGACTACACGGCCATCGGCCGCGCCGTGGTTGCGGTAGTGGAACATCGAAATGTTCCAGCGCCCGCCGAGCTTGTTGAGGAAATTGAACAACGCACCCGGACGCTCCGGGAACTCGAAGCGCAGCACCACTTCATCGACCACCTGGGCGGCACGCCCGCCGACCATGTGGCGGATGTGCAACTTGGCCAGTTCGTTGTCGGTCAGATCGAGCACCGGGAAACCCTGCTCAGTGAGACTGGCGAGCAGCGCACTGCGCGGGTCGTTTTCCGGATGCGTCTGCACGCCAACAAAGATGTGCGCTTCGCTGCCGGTGTTGTAGCGGTAATTGAATTCGGTGATCTGGCGCTTGCCGATGGCTTCGCAGAACGCCTTGAAGCTGCCCGGTTTCTCGGGGATGGTCACGGCAATGATGGCTTCACGACCCTCGCCCAGTTCAGCGCGCTCGGCCACGTGGCGCAGGCGGTCGAAATTGACGTTGGCACCGGAATCGATGGCCACGAAGGTGTGGCCGGTGACACCGCGTTGCTCGACATACTTCTTGATCCCGGCCACGCCCAAGGCGCCGGCAGGTTCAGTGATCGAGCGGGTATCGTCGTAGATATCCTTGATTGCCGCACAGATCTCGTCGGTGCTGACAGTAATCACTTCGTCTACGTAGTCTTTGCAGATATCAAAGGTGTACTGGCCGATCTGCGCCACCGCGACGCCGTCGGCGAAGAGGCCCACGGTCGGCAGGATCACGCGTTCGCCAGCGGCCATGGCGGCTTGCAGGCAGTTGGAGTCGTCCGGCTCGACGCCGATGATCTTGATTTCAGGCCGCAGGTACTTCACGTATGCCGCGATCCCGGCGATCAACCCGCCGCCGCCCACCGGGACGAAGATTGCATCCAGACGCCCCGGGTGCTGGCGCAGAATCTCCATGGCCACCGTGCCCTGCCCGGCAATGGTGTGAGGATCGTCGTAGGGGTGAATGTAGACGTAGCCTTTTTCGTCGACCAGTTTCAGCGAGTAGGCCAGGGCTTCCGGGAACGAATCCCCGTGCAGCACCACTTTACCGCCACGCGAGCGCACGCCTTCGACCTTGATTTCCGGGGTGGTCTTAGGCATCACGATGGTCGCTTTCACGCCCAGAACCTTGGCCGCCAGGGCCAGGCCTTGCGCATGGTTGCCCGCCGACGCGGTGACCACGCCGCGAGCGCGCTCTTCATCGCTCAGCTGCGTCAGCTTGTTATAGGCGCCGCGAATCTTGAACGAGAACACCGGCTGCAAGTCTTCACGCTTGAGCCAGATATCGTTGCCCAGCCGCTCGGAGAGCTGGCGGGCAGTCTGCAATGGGGTTTCTACGGCAACGTCATAAACGCGCGAGGTGAGGATCTTTTTGACGTACTGTTCGAGCATCGGAAAGCATCACTGAGCGGGTTGGGCAGGGCCAAGGAGTCTAACCCGGCTTTTGGGCGGGCGACCACACTAAACAGGTGGTTTTAGCCGCTCGGGAGCGCAAGAGACTCATTGTGGCGAGGGAGCTTGCTCCCGCTCGGCTGCGCAGCAGCCGTAAAACCTGCTTGTGCGGTACGTCTGAAAGAGTGCCGGGGAGCGCTTCGCACTCCAGCGGGAGCAAGCTCCCTCGCCACAAAAGCAAATCTGCTCCGTCTGCCGATTGGACAATGACCTGTCCCATTCGCGAGGCCTATAATGCCGGCCTTTCGTCCCCTCTTCGGCACTTCGGAGCCCGCATGACCCAGGATCAACTCAAACAGGCAGTGGCTCAGGCCGCCGTCGACTTCATCCTTCCGAAACTCGACGACAAGAGCATCGTCGGGGTCGGCACCGGCTCCACCGCCAACTGCTTCATCGATGCCTTGGCCAAGCACAAAGGCGCGTTCGATGGCGCGGTCGCCAGCTCCGAAGCCACCGCCGCCCGCCTCAAAGGCCACGGCATTCCGGTGTATGAGCTCAATACCGTCAGCGACCTGGAGTTCTACGTCGACGGCGCCGATGAAAGCGACGAGCACCTGCACCTGATCAAGGGTGGTGGCGCGGCCCTGACCCGCGAGAAGATTGTTGCGGCCGTGGCCAAGACCTTCATCTGCATCGCCGACGCCAGCAAACTGGTGCCGGTGCTTGGTGCGTTCCCGCTGCCGGTGGAAGTGATCCCGATGGCCCGCAGCCACGTGGCCCGCCAACTGGTGAAGCTCGGCGGCGACCCGGTTTACCGTGAAGGCGTGCTGACCGACAACGGCAACATCATCCTCGACGTGTTCAACATGCAGATCACCAACCCGGTGGAGCTGGAAACACAGATCAATGCCATCGTCGGCGTAGTCACCAACGGTTTGTTCGCAGCCCGCCCGGCCGATTTGCTGCTGCTGGGGACGAGCGAAGGCGTGAAAACCCTGCGCGCCCAATAAGGCATACACAAAGCAAAACCTGTGGGAGCGAGCCTGCTCGCGATGAGGCCATTTCATTCAACATCAATGCTGAATGACAGACCGCTATCGCGAGCAGGCTCGCTCCCACATTGGTTGTTGGGTGTGCCCATCAGGGTTGCGGTGTTTTTTTGAAGACGTAGAACAGGTTCGGCTCGCTGACAAGGTACAAGGTACCGTCATCGTCCATGGCGATGCCTTCCGCTTGCGGCACAGTCTTCTGCAACCCCTGACGCCCCTTGCTCAGTGACAGGGTGGTCAGCGGCCTCCCATCGACATCCAGTTCCAGAATCAGTCGCGATTCATCGGACAGCGCCAGCAGATGGCCGCTACGCTCATCGTATTGCAGGCTCGACAGGTCTCGCACGAACATCCCGGCATCGCGCTTGGGGTTGTTCACCACATGCACCGCGTAGGACTTCTCCGGGTTGTAGTGCGGGAAGCCCTGCACTTCGTAGATCAGCATCGGGTCGCGCTCCTTGGCGACGAACAAGCGCTTGCCCACCGAGTCATAGGCCAACCCTTCGAAACCCTTATTGCCACGCATGTGCACGCCGAGGGTGATCTGTTCAGCGTCGGCGGCATCAAGGAACGTCGTGTCCGCCTCCAGATGAATCTTGATCAACCGTTGCTGGCGCTCGTCGGTGATCACGTAAGTGTCAGCGCTGATGAACTCCACCGCCTCCGGGTCGCCAAACCCGATCAGTGCCACACGCCGCAGGATTTTGCCTTCCAGGGACAATTCGATCAGTTCGGCATTTTTGTTGGTAACCGTGAACAGGCTTTTGCGCACGGGATCGAAGGTCAGCGCCGAAACATCATCGTCCAGCCCCTCAATGACTTGCGCCTCGATCGTTACCTGATATTGATCCAGGCCAATGGACTGGGCATTCATCGGCTGCCATAGCGTCTGCACATTGAACCAGGTGCGCTCGAACAGGCGCAGGTATTGGCCGACGGCAACCAGCATGATCAGCGCAATGACCGACAGGATCAGTATCAGGGGTTTGGGACGGGCAAGTCGGCGCATTCAGGCGGGCTCGGAAACAAGACGGGTGGATGAAATACCACGGCAGTATGAATTCAAGCTTAATGGCCAATGGCCTTTGACGACAATTGCCGAACCCGTAGCGATCTTTGACTTTCAACAATTTTGCCTGCGCCAAAAGATCAAAAGATCGCAGCCTTCGGCAGCTCCTACGGGTGTTTTTCGAAGCGATAGAACAGGTTCGGCTCACTCACCATGTACAACGTGCCCGCTTCGTCCATGGTCACGCCTTCGGCACGGGGAATGGTTTTTTTCAGACCATTGAAACCACCTAGCAGGGTCATGAAACTAACCTGCTCGCCGTTCTCGTCCAATTCCAGCAACAAATGCGAATCAGCGGACAGCACCAGGGTGTGGCCCGTGCGCGGATCGATGGCCAGGGCCGACAGGTTGCGGATATCCAGTTCGTCGCTGGCCAGCTTTTGCTTGTCGCCCTTGAGGATTTGGCTGCCATCGCTTTTCCAGCTGAACAGCGCCGGCGGACGCTCTTCGCCCAGCAGCAGTTGCTGGTTACGCGCATCCCAAACGATCGCCTCGAAGGCCTTATTCTGGTTTTTCGACGGGCCCAGGTCGTATTTCGGAAAACTGGCGATATTCAGTTCCCGGGTATTGGCATCGACCTTGACGATGGAAAGCAGGTGTTTGCGCTCATCGGTAATCGCCAGTAAACCGTTGCCCATGACCGCCACCGCTTCCGGGTTGCCCCAACCCACCAGCGGCATCTTGCGCAACACATCGCCCTGCAACGTCAGCTCGACCAGGAACGGGTTCTTGCCCATCACCGCAAACAGGGTTTTGGTCTGCGGGTCATAAGAAACATCTGACGCTTCGTCCTTCTCCATGCCCGGCAGCAACTTGGCGTCGATCACCGCCCGGTAGTCCGGCAGCCAGATACTCTCTTTTCGCTCGGCCGGGCTTTCAAAGCGCTCCATCACCCAGAGCACGCCGCGATCATCCCAGTGCATCGCAAACACGAGGCCATACACAGCAGCCGCTACCAGCAAAAGCCAGGAATACCAACGCATGACAAAGCGCGAGCGGCGGGCAGTTTTCAGCTTGGACAGCGGTTGGGTGGCCATGCAGGGATGCGTTCCAGAAATTCAGGCTATGGGTAATAGCACATTGGGACTGGCTCAGACGCCAGCAGCCTTGGAATTATCCGGACAACATGTGAAAAAAACGGGAAATGGCGGGAAAGCCCTTTGCGGGCAGCCAAGATCAAAGGATCGCAGCCTTCGGCAGCTCCTACAGAGATTGGTGTAGGAGCTGCCGAAGGCTGCGATCTTTTGCTTTTTTAGCGGACGCTGCTGGTAAAGCGGCTGGCGCCTGGCAGTTCGAGCACCAGTTCGTCACCGACATTCAGCGGGCCAACACCCACCGGCGTACCGGTGAGGATCACATCACCGGCCTGCAGCGAGAAGCAGCCGGCCATGTACTGGATCATCGGCACGATCGGATTCAGCATGTCCTTGCTGTTGCCATCCTGGCGCACTTCACCATTGATGGTCAGGCGGATACCAATGTCGCTCAGGTCGGCGAAGGTGCTGCCAGCCACGAACGGCGCAATCACTGCCGCGCCGTCGAAGGACTTGGCGATTTCCCACGGCAGACCCTTGGCCTTCAGCTCGGCCTGTTTGTCGCGCAGGGTCAGGTCAAGAGCCGGGGCGATGCCGGAGATGGCATCCAGCACTTCTTCACGGCTCGGCTTGGTCGACAGTGGCTTGCCGATCAACACGGCGATTTCCGCTTCGTAATGCACCGAGCCACGTTCGGTCGGAATACTGAAACCGCCTTCCAGCGGCACCACGCAACTGCCCGGTTTGATGAACAGCAGTGGCTCAGTAGGCACCGGGTTGTCCAGCTCCTTGGCGTGTTCGGCGTAGTTACGGCCGATGCACACCACTTTCCCCAACGGGAAGTGAATACGCGTACCGTCGACATACTGGTGCTGATAGCTCATTACCGACTCCTGTTTCGTAGCTCTTAAATTCAAAAGTCAAACAGCGAAAATCTTGCCCGGGTTCATGATGCCGTTCGGGTCGAACACCGCTTTGACGGCTTTCATGTACTCGATCTCAACCGGCGAGCGACTGTAGGTCAAGTAGTCACGTTTGGTCATGCCCACGCCATGTTCGGCGGAAATCGAACCGTTGTACTTCTCCACGGTTTCGAACACCCACTTGTTGACGGTCGCGCATTTGGCGAAGAACTCGTCCTTGCTCAGGTTGTCCGGCTTGAGGATGTTCAAATGCAGGTTGCCGTCGCCGATGTGGCCGAACCAGACGATTTCGAAATCCGGGTAATGTTCGCCGACGATCGCGTCGATTTCTTTCAGGAACGCTGGGACTTTCGACACAGTGACCGAAATGTCGTTCTTGTACGGCGTCCAGTGGGAGATGGTTTCGGAGATGTACTCGCGCAACTTCCAAAGGTTCTGCAACTGGGTTTCGCTTTGGCTCATCACGCCGTCCAGTACCCAGCCCTGCTCGACGCAGTGCTCGAAGGTTTCCAGGGCATGATTGGCCACTTCTTCGGTGGTCGCTTCGAATTCCAGCAGCGCGTAGAACGGGCAATCGGATTCGAACGGCGCCGGTACGTCACCGCGCGCCATAACCTTGGCCAAGGCTTTATCGGAGAAGAATTCGAAGGCAGTCAGGTCAAGCTTGCTCTGGAACGCGTGCAATACCGGCATGATCGAATCGAAATCGGCAGTGCCGAGGACCATCGCGGTGAGGTTTTTCGGCGCACGGTCCAGACGCATGGTGGCCTCGACCACAAAGCCCAGCGTGCCTTCGGCGCCGATGAACAGCTGGCGCAGGTCGTAACCAGTGGCATTCTTGATCAGGTCTTTGTTCAGTTCCAGCAGATCGCCCTTGCCGGTGACGACTTTCATGCCGGCCACCCAGTTGCGGGTCATGCCGTAGCGAATTACCTTGATCCCGCCGGCATTGGTGCCGATGTTGCCGCCAATCTGGCTGGAACCTGCCGACGCGAAGTCCACCGGGTAATACAAACCGTGCTCTTCAGCCTTGTTCTGCAATTGCTCGGTGACCACGCCCGGCTGACAAACGGCCGTGCGGTCAGTCAGGTTCACGTCGAGGATCTGATTCATGTAGTCGAAGGACACGACCACTTCGCCATTGGCTGCCACGGCCGCAGCCGAAAGCCCGGTACGACCACCAGAGGGCACCAGCGCAACCTTGTGTTCATTGGCCCAACGGACAATGGCCTGGACCTGCTCGATCGTCTTGGGAAACACGATGGCGGTCGGGGCCGGGGCGAAATGCTTGGTCCAATCCTTACCGTAAGCATTCAGGGAGTCGGCGTCGGTCAGGACCTTGCCAGACTCAACCAGGGTCTTCAGCTCATCAATCAGCGCAGGATCGGTCATCGACAGAACTCTCGAACAATTCATGGTCATCCTGAGAACGCTTCACGTCGCAGGAATGAGTGTTTAGCGGGGTGCATATGCTAGCATATCGACCCCGCAGCATAGTGCCCAACGGCTGTCCTGCGGCGACGGCTTTCTTGCCGTCCGGGTCAGCATCTGTTGACCATTTCCTGCCATTTTTCTCCGGGATACAGGTTTACGCAGATGAGCAAGACTTCTCTCGATAAGAGCAAGATCAAGTTCCTTCTTCTCGAAGGCGTCCACCAATCGGCTGTCGACGTCCTCAAGGCGGCGGGCTACACCAGCATCGAGTACCTCACAGGTTCTCTGCCGGAAGCCCAGCTCAAGGAAAAGATCGCTGATGCGCACTTCATCGGCATTCGCTCCCGCACTCAACTGACCGAAGAGATCTTCGATCACGCGAAGAAACTGGTGGCTGTCGGCTGTTTCTGCATCGGCACCAACCAGGTCGACCTCAACGCGGCTCGCGAACGCGGCATCGCGGTATTCAACGCGCCGTACTCAAACACTCGCTCCGTAGCCGAGCTGGTATTGGCCGAGGCGATCCTGTTGCTGCGCGGCATCCCTGAGAAGAACGCTTCCTGCCACCGTGGCGGCTGGATCAAGAGTGCAGCCAACTCCTTCGAGATCCGTGGCAAGAAGCTTGGCATCGTCGGTTACGGCTCGATCGGTACTCAGCTGTCGGTTCTGGCTGAAGGCCTGGGGATGCAGGTGTACTTCTACGACACCGTGACCAAGCTGCCACTGGGTAACGCCACCCAGGTCGGCAACCTGCACGAGCTGCTGGGCATGTCCGACATCGTCACCCTGCACGTTCCGGAAACCGCAGCCACCCAGTGGATGATCGGCGAGAAGGAAATCCGCGCCATCAAGAAGGGCGGCATTCTGATCAACGCTGCTCGCGGCACTGTTGTTGAACTGGACGCCCTGGCGGACGCGATCAAGGACAAGCACCTGATCGGCGCGGCCATCGACGTATTCCCGGTGGAGCCGCGCTCCAACGAAGAAGAGTTCGAAAGCCCGCTGCGCGGCCTGGACAACGTGATCCTGACCCCGCACATCGGTGGTTCCACCGCTGAAGCGCAGGCCAACATTGGTCTGGAAGTGGCGGAAAAACTGGTCAAGTACAGCGACAATGGTACGTCGGTATCGTCCGTGAACTTCCCGGAAGTGGCCCTGCCGGCTCACCCTGGCAAGCACCGTCTGCTGCACATCCACGAGAACATTCCGGGTGTGATGAGCGAGATCAACAAGGTCTTCGCCGAAAACGGCATCAACATTTCCGGTCAGTTCCTGCAGACCAACGAGAAAGTCGGCTACGTCGTGATCGACGTCGATGCCGAATACTCGGAAATGGCGCAAGAGAAGCTGCAGCACATCAACGGCACCATTCGTTGCCGCGTGTTGTTCTGATAGTGACTTGAGTGACAAAAAAGGAGACCTTCGGGTCTCCTTTTTCATGGGCGTGACTGATGTTACTTAACGTTGACGGTGATTTTCTCCGACACGATCGGCGGATCGAACGGCATGTGACCGCTGTCGCCCAGCTCAAGCTGCAAGGTGTGTTTGCCCGGCGTCAGCTTTACTTCAGCCTGGGTCTGCGCCTTGCCGAAGTGCAGGTGGTTGGCATCGTTGGGGATCGGTGCACCGGCGGCTGGCAGTTTATCGACATCGATCAGCAAGTGGTGATGGCCTGTGTTCTTGGTGACATCGCCCGCCGGCGCCAGCGCAATGTTCTCGACAGCGAACTTGACGACGACAGTTTGCGGAACCGTGGCTCCGTCCGCAGGAGAAACGATGGACACTTGTGCACCTTTGGGAGCAGGTGTGGCAGCCGTTGCCAGCATCGATGCACCCAGCAACAGTCCAGCCAGCGCTGCTCGTGACATAAAGCTTTTCATTCTCTTCTCCAGTTTTTCCGTAAAATTCGCTCGACCGTGACAACTTCACGGCCATTCGTTGTCGAAGGCACACGACAACCATAGCAAAGCGAGCCTGAACAGCGCGTCGCGATAAATGAATTCAAAGGAGTGACCATGCGCTTTTTGCCTGGCCTGATCTGCCTGCTACCCCTTTTGAGCCCTTTGGCTCATGCCGAACTGATGGACGATGTAAACGACCGCGGCGAACTGCGCATTGCCCTTGAGGCCAATACCCCGCCCTTCAATTACAAGGATGATGACAAACTGACCGGCTTCGAGGTCGAGTTGGGTCAACTGCTGGCCGGTGAGCTGGATGTAAGGGCCGACTTCGTCGTCACCGATTCCGTCGACCTGCTGGCCGGCGTCGAAAGCGGCAAGTACGACGTCGCCATCAATCACATAGCACAGACCCCGGAGCTGAAGGATCGTTTCGACTTCACCGAACCTTACATTCACACCAATGCGCAATTGATCGCGCAGAAAGAAGAGCAGCCGCGTTCAATCCTGTTGGTGCAGTCGCTGACGGAAGAAAAGCCGAAAGCCGCCCCGGCTGTGAGCATGGCCATTCCGTTTCAGAAGGGTAACCCGGCGTTCCATGCCAGCCTGGAAAACGCCTTGCAGCGGATCAAGGGAGATGGCCGATTGGAAGCGTTGTCGCAGAAGTGGTTCGGGGCGGATACGAGTGTGGCGCCGAAACCCTGAAATCGCGGAGAAACCTGTGGGAGCGAGCCTGCTCGCGATGGGGTCATAACAGTCAACATTGATATTGAATGTAAGACCGCTATCGCGAGCAGGCTCGCTCCCACAGTGGATCTGGGTTTGTCGTTAGTCGAGGGTTGCCAGTGCCTGCGCCGCTTCAGCCAACTCCAGCTCGCTGAAAACCTGCACGCCATGGCGCTTGAGCAATGCCGCGGTAACACCCTCACCGTTGACCTTCACGCCACTGAACGTCCCGTCATAGGTCAACAGATTCCCGCAAGACGGGCTGTTGGCCTTGAGCACGGCGATACGAATGCCGTGCTGCTGCACCAGCTCCAGCGCCTGATAAGCCCCCGAAAGAAACTCGGCACTAACGTCCTCGCCTTCAGTGGTGAGGACCGATGCAAGGCCATCAAGCACTTCACCGCCCTGCCCGCCCGGAATCTCCGCCGCGGCTCTTGGCGTCGGCAAACCACCGGCAACTTCCGGGCACAACGGCACCACCCGGCCTTCGGCAATCCACTGCTCCAATAGATTGAACGGTCCACTGGCGCCGCCGTCGTAACGGACGCGGTGACCAAGCAAACAGCGGCTTACCAGAATCTTTTGCATGATCAGAACGGCTCGTTGCCACGACGGCGGAACCAGCCCGTCAACGACAGGCGATCTCGGGTTGCGGGCAGGACTTCGTGGGGGACTTCGCCCGACAGGAACACCACCAGGCATCCGCCAGTGGGCACCACATCATGTTCGACGCCTTCGTCCAGGTACATGCGCAACTGACCGCCATGCTCGGGCAGCCAGGCGTCATTGAGGTAGATCACCGCCGAGACCATGCGCCGATCATCATCGCGGAAACGGTCGACATGCTTGAGGTAGAAAGCGCCAGGCGGGTACAGGGCGAAATGGCTTTCGAAATCTTCCAGACCCAGAAACAAACTGCGATTCATCGCCTCACGCAGGCTGTTCATCAACCCCAGATAACTGTCGCAGGCCTCGACCTGACCGGGTTCGAGCCATTGGATATGGTCACCGCGAATGCCCTCGCGGATCTCCGAAAACGGCCCGCGCCCTACGGCGGCCGGGGCGAGCTCGCCCTCAGCGGCACGTTTGCGACACTCGGCCGCCAGCGCCTGGGTCAGATCCAGAGGCAGGAAAATATTCTGCTGCGACCAGCCGCGCTCAGCCAGGTCGTCGACGATACGTAACAGCAGCGGATGATCAGAGGATATTTGCATGGCGCGCATAGTATTCCTGTACCCGCAAATCCGACAGAGCCGCGCAGCGGAGGATTGGTCGGATAAGGCACGCAACCTGATACGAATTCTCGACAAGTACGAATGCCGCACGGAGAATAGTCGCCTGCTGACAGGAGTCCCTATGCGCCGTTTGCTTTTTTCACTGCTGATGTTCTGTGTTTTGCCCGCCTGGGCAGACGGCCACGACCAGTTGTACAAGGTCGCCGGTTGGCCAGAACAACGTGCGCATTTCAACGATGCTCTCTCTGCCGCTCAGCAGCGTTACCAGAACAGCCTGCCGCCGGCGGTGTTTCAGGCTCTGCTCAACAACAGTAATCAGCGCTTTGCGCCCAAAGCCATGGATCAGCGTGCCGAAGCGCAGCTGCGCAAAAAGCTTGCCGATCCGAAACCTGCATTGACCTTCTTCCAATCGCCCTTGGGCAAGAAGATCGTCGCCCGCCGAACTGCTGGCGACCCGTCGCGATCAATTGGCCAAAAACGCCAAGGGCTTGCCGAAAATGCAGGCCAGCGATACCCGTCAGCTGATCATTGGTCACCTGGCCCAAGCCCTGCCTGCCCGCGAGGCCGGTGCTGAAGTCAGCCTGGCGATTGCGGGCGTGGCGGCCGACAGCCTGAGCTCGATGATCCCCGGCCTGCTCGGTGGCGGTCAGGCTCAAGGCATGTTGAACGGCCAGCGCCAGCGCCTGATGGAGCAGATCGGCGCTGACCTGAACAACACGCTGCTGTATGTCTATCGCGACCTGTCGGATGAAGAACTGGAAGAGTTCGCAACATTCGCCGAGTCCACTGAAGGCAAGGCTTACTACCAGGCGGCATTGGCGGCGATTCGGGCGGGGTTGGCGGTGGGGCAGAGTACGTCGAGCCTTGCCCAGTGAAATAGCGCCGCTCCCGAAAAGATCGCAGCCTTCGGCAGCTCCTACGGGGTGCACGGCATGCTTTTGTAGGAGCTGCCGAAGGCTGCGATCTTTTGATCTTGCCTCATCGATTCTGACGACTCATCCGCTTGCTCAAAAACCCGAAATACTCCTGCCGCAATCCCGCTGACTCATTCGCCAGATGATGCCGCGCCTTGGGCAACATCAGCACCTGCGGCCGATCGAACTTATCCCGCAAGACATCAAGGTTGTGCTTCCAATCCACGGTCATGTCCGCCTGCCCCTGCACGATCAGCGGCTGCCGCGGGCTGCTCGGGGCCGCTTCGATACGCTTGATCCACCGCCCCAGCGCACCAACCCAGGCCGTTGGCAGGCGCAGCGGCTGCAGTGGATCGGCTTGCAGGAACGTCAGGAAGTCGGGGTCGTTGGAGTTCTCGCTGAAACGCCGGGCGATGCCTTTTACGAACGGCTTGAGCAGGTAATAACTGAGCTGCGACCAACCCCAGGCTCGCGGCCGCACCAGTGGCGACAGCAGAATCACCTGCCCTTGGGCGGGACTGTTCGCGCCCTGATTGAGCACATGATCAATCACGATCGCCCCGCCGGTGCTTTGCCCGCACAGGTGCCAGGGCTGCGGAAGGCCCAGCGATTGCGCCTCGGCCAACAGCCCTTGCAGGGTGCTCTGATACTCGGCGAAGTCCTTGATGCTCGCCCGTTCGCCACTGGACAAACCATGCCCCGGCAGGTCACAGGCGATCACCGCAAAACCCTGGTCCAGCGCCCACTCGATCACATGCCGATAGAGCCCGGTGTGATCGTAGAAACCGTGAAACAAAAACAGCGTTGCCTTCGCCCGTTCGGGCCACCAGAGCTGGCTGACCACTTCATAACCATCGACCTCGAAACGCCCCAGGCCACTGCGCAGGTTTCGCCGGGGGAAATCCAGCCCATAAAAATGCTGATAGGCCATGGCCTCGGTCGACAGCGGCTGCCACTCGGCCAATGGCCGCAGGCTGGCACGCAAATGATCGGGGTCGAAAGTGGCAGACATGGGCTATTCCAGAGCGCGAAACTGACTTTATGGGCCTGCGATATTCATCTGTCGCGGCAAGCATGGCAAGCTAGCCGACCTTCGAGGATTGAAACCCATGCGCCCGGACTACCGCACCACATTGCTTGCCAGCCTGCTCGCCCTTGTGTGTGCCGGCGTGCTGTGGGCCGCCTATGACTGGTTTCAGGGGCGCTACTTGCGTGCCTTCAGCTCGCACACTGCGGTGTTCTCCGGCGACCCATTGCGCCTGCCAGACGAACTTGCCGGCCCCGGCGCCATTCGCCTGGTGCACTTCTGGGACCCGGCCTGCCCGTGCAATGTCGGCAACCAACAACACCTGACCGAACTGGTCGAGCGGTATGTACCGCAGGGCGTCGAGTTCTATGCGGTCCAAAAACCCGGCAGCCATGGTCAATTGCCCGGCACGTTGAGTCGCCTTAAAACCATCACTGTCCTGCCAGGTTCCGAACAGATCCCTGCCAGCCCGGCGGTGGCGATCTGGGACCGCAGTGGCAGGCTGGCGTATTTCGGGCCGTACAGCGAAGGCCTGACCTGCAATTCGAGCAACAGTTTTATCGAGCCCATTCTGCAAGCGCTGAATGAAGGCCGGGCGGTGAACGCCACCCATACGCTGGCGGTGGGTTGCTACTGTCCGTGGCCTGCTGAGGTGAAGTAAGGCATTCCTGACTTTTCCAGGACCGCGATGCCCGGCACAGGAGGTCTGTGCTACACGTTTGCAGCCCACACTGGCGGCAATCCCGTAAGAACAAGGAGTCACCATGAAACGCGTCCTGACCGTACTTGCCTTGCTGATTGTCGTACTCGTCGCCGGGGGCGGCTGGTATGTGTACAGCAAGCAACCGACGCGCCAGGGCCAGGTGCAATTGCAGCACCTGCAAGGTTCGGTGACCGTGCGCTACGACGTGCGCGGCGTGCCACATATCCGTGCCGAAAACGAAACCGACCTCTACCGCGCCCTTGGCTATGTGCATGCCCAGGACCGACTGTTCCAGATGGAAGCCATGCGGCGCCTGGCCCGTGGTGAGCTGGCCGAAGTCCTCGGCCCGAAACTGATCGACACCGACAAACTGTTTCGCAGCCTGCGCATCCGCGAGCGGGCTGAAAGCTACGTCGCCGCGCTGGATCGTCAGTCGCCGGCCTGGAAGGCCCTGCAAGCCTATCTGGACGGCATCAATCAATATCAGGACAGCCACGCTGCGCCGGTAGAGTTCGATGTGCTGGGGATCCCCGAGCGCCCTTTCACTGCCGAAGACAGCATCAGCATCGCCGGCTACATGGCCTACAGCTTTGCCGCGGCGTTTCGCACCGAACCCTTGCTGACTTACGTGCGTGACCAACTGGGCGCCGAGTATCTGAATATCTTTGATCTCGACTGGCAGCCCAAGGGCGTGCTGGCCAAAAGACGCGCCAACCCTGCACCGGCCCTCACCGCCAATGACTGGAAGGATCTGAACGCCCTCGCCCGTTTGAGTGAGCAGGCATTGGCCGACAATGGCCTGCCGCAATTCGAAGGCAGCAATGCCTGGGTGATTTCCGGCAGCCGCAGCAAAAGCGGCAAGCCACTGCTGGCCGGTGACCCGCACATTCGCTTCTCGGCGCCGTCGGTGTGGTACGAAGCGCACCTGTCGGCGCCGGGTTTCGAGCTTTACGGTTACCATCAGGCGCTGGTGCCGTTTGCGTTTCTGGGCCACAACCTGGACTTCGGCTGGAGCCTGACCATGTTCCAGAACGACGATCTGGACCTGATCGCCGAGAAGGTCAACCCGGACAACCCGAACCAGGTCTGGTATCGCGGCCAGTGGGTCGACATGGTCAACACCGAACAACAGATCGCGGTCAAAGGCCAGTCACCGGTCACCCTGACCCTGCGCCAGTCGCCCCACGGCCCGATCATCAACGATGCGCTCGGCACTGCCGCCGGCAAAACGCCGGTCGCCATGTGGTGGGCCTTCCTCGAGACGCCGAATCCGATCCTCGACGGCTTCTACCAGCTCAACCGCGCCGACACCCTGGCCAAGGCCCGCGCCGCCTCGGCCAAGGTTCAGGCTCCGGGGCTGAACATCGTCTACGCCAATGCCAAGGGCGACATCGGTTGGTGGGCCTCGGCGCTGCTGCCCAAGCGCCCGGCCGGGGTGAAGCCCGGTTTCATCCTCGACGGCAGCACCCCTCAGGCGGACAAGGAAGGTTTTTACCCGTTCAGCGCCAACCCACAGGAAGAGAACCCCGCGCGGGGCTATATCGTCTCGGCCAACTTCCAACCGGTGTCGCCGACCGGCATGGAAATTCCCGGTTACTACAACCTCGCTGATCGCGGTCAGCAGCTCAATCGTCAGCTCAGCGACAAGAACGTGAAGTGGGACAACGAGTCCAGCCAGAAGCTGCAACTGGGTACCACCACCGACTACGGTCCGCGCTTGCTGGCGCCGTTGCTACCGGTACTGCATGAAGTGGTGAGCGATCCCGCCGAGCTCAAATTCGTGGAGCAACTGACGCAGTGGAGCGGCGATTATCCGCTGGACTCCATCAGTGCCACGCTGTTCAACCAGTTTTTGTTCAACCTCACCGACGCGGCGATGCGCGATGAACTGGGCAACGACTTCTTCGAAACGCTGCTGCCGACCCGGGTGATCGATGCCGCACTACCGCGGCTGGCAGCCTCCGCCGACTCACCGTGGTGGGACAACCGCAACACCCCCGGCAAGGAAACCCGCGCCGATACGGTCAAGGTTGCCTGGCAAGCGAGCATGGCTCACCTCAAAACCACCCTGGGCGACGACTCCACACAATGGCAGTGGGGCAAGGCGCACACCTTGACTCACGGCCATCCGCTGGGGACGCAAAAACCGCTGGAGCGGATCTTCAACGTCGGGCCGTTCGCGGCGCCCGGCACCCACGAAGTGCCAAACAACCTCTCGGCGAAGATCGGCACGGCGCCGTGGCCTGTGACTTACGGCCCGTCGACGCGGCGGCTGATCGACTTCGCCGACCCCGCCCACAGCCTGACCATCAACCCGGTCGGCCAGAGCGGCGTGCCGTTCGACCGTCACTATGACGACCAGGCCGAGGCGTATATCGAGGGGGTTTACTACCAGGCGCATTTCAATGATGAAGAAGTGACGGCCAATACCCGTAGTACCTTGAAGCTGTTGCCGGCCAGGGCTGCTCATTAATTTTGTGGTGTGACGGCGGGCCTCATCGCGAGCAGGCCTCGCTCCTACAAGGGATCTTCAGTGAACATAAATTTTGTGTCTGCCACAGATCCTGTGGGAGCGAGCCTGCTCGCGATGCAGGCAACTCGGTGCAAGCAGGAAACCGAGGTGATGCTATCGCGAGCAGGCTCGCTCCCACATTGGATCTGTGGTTGGCCACACAGACGTGGTCAACCCGGCATCAAGCTCAAACCGCTTCCGGCGCCTGGGCCCGGCGCACGTCCGGTTGTTTCCAGGAATCGGCGGCGCCTTCCTCGATGGCCTGCTGGATCGCACGCTTGCGAATCTCTTCGGCACGACGGCTGAAGTACCAGACCAGGAACGTCACCAGCGACACCGCCAGCAAAATCAGGCTGGCCACGGCGTTGATCTCAGGCTTCACGCCCAGGCGCACCGCGGAGAACACTTCCATCGGCAGGGTCGTGGAACCCGGACCGGACACGAAGCTCGCCAGCACCAGGTCATCCAGCGACAAGGCGAACGACATCATCCCGCCCGCCGCCAGCGACGGCGCGATCATCGGAATGGTGATCAGGAAGAACACCTTCCACGGCCGTGCGCCCAGGTCCATGGCCGCCTCTTCGATGGACAGGTCCAGCTCACGCAAGCGCGCCGACACCACCACCGCCACATACGCCGCACAGAACGTGGTGTGGGCGATCCAGATGGTGACGATGCCGCGTTCCTGCGGCCAGCCGATCATCTGCGCCATGGCCACGAACAGCAGCAACAGCGACAGACCGGTGATCACTTCCGGCATCACCAGCGGTGCGGTGACCAGGCCACCGAACAGCGTGCGGCCCTTGAAGTGGGTGATTCGCGTCAGCACGAACGCCGCCAGCGTCCCCAGTGCCACCGCTGCAATCGCGGTGTAGCAGGCGATTTCCAGCGAGCGCACCACCGAGCCCATCAGTTGGGTGTTGTCCATCAACCCCACGTACCACTTGATCGACCAGCCGCCCCACACCGTCACCAGTTTCGAGGCGTTGAACGAGTAGATCACCAGGATCAGCATCGGCGCGTAGATAAACAGCAAACCCGCTACCAGCATGAAACTTGAGAAACGGAAGCGCTTCATTCCTTGCCCTCCATTTCTTTGGCCTGACTACGGTTGAACAGAATGATCGGCACAATCAGGATCGCCAGCATCACCACCGCAAGCGCTGATGCCACCGGCCAGTCACGGTTGTTGAAGAACTCTTGCCAGAGCACCTTACCAATCATCAGGGTTTCCGGACCGCCGAGCAGTTCCGGGATCACGAACTCGCCCACGACCGGGATGAACACCAGCATGCAGCCGGCGATGATGCCGTTCTTGGACAGCGGCACGGTGATCTTCCAGAAACTGTTGAAGGTGCTCGAACCGAGATCCGACGCGGCTTCCAGCAGGCTGGTGTCGTGTTTGACCAGGTTGGCGTAGAGCGGCAGGATCATGAAAGGCAGATAGGAGTAAACGACCCCGATGTAAACCGCGAGGTTGGTGTTGAGGATCTGCAGCGGCTCGTCGATCCAGCCCATGCTCATCAAAAAGCCGTTAAGCAGGCCGTTGTTGCTGAGGATGCCCATCCACGCATACACGCGGATCAGGATCGCGGTCCAGGTCGGCATCATGATCAGCAACACCAGCACCGTCTGCAGTTCTTTGCGGGCACTGGCAATGGCGTAGGCCATCGGGTAGCCGATCAACAGGCAGAGGACGGTGCTGATCAGCGCCATCTTCAGCGAACCGAGGTAAGCGGCGATGTACAACTCGTCATCGCCCAGCATCGCGTAGTTGCTCAGGTTAAGCAGCACCTGGAGCTTCTGGTCGATGAAGCTGTAGATCTCGGTGTACGGCGGAATGGCCACGTCGGCTTCGGCGAAGCTGATCTTCAAGACGATGAAGAACGGCAACATGAAGAACATGAACAGCCAGATGAACGGAACCCCGATGACCAACTGACGGCCACCGGGAATTATTCGATTGAGCCGGCGTTTGAATTTGCGCAGGTTCATGAGCGAAGTACCACGCCGCTGTCATCTTCCCAATACACGTAAACCTGATCACCCCAGGTCGGCCGCTGGCCACGGCGCTCAGCGTTGGCGACGAACGACTGGACGATCTTGCCGCTCGGCAGTTCGACGTAGAACACCGAGTGGCCACCGAGGTAGGCGATGTCATGCACTTTGCCGCTGGACCAGTTGTATTCGCAGGTCGGCATGGTCGGCGTCACCAGCAGCTTTTCCGGACGGATCGCGTAGGTCACGGATTTGTCCTGCACCGAAGTGCTGATGCCGTGGCCCACATAAATCTGCCGGTCCAGGTCCTTGCAGGTGATGATCGCGTGGCCTTCGGCGTCGTCGATCACTTCACCGTCAAAGATGTTGACGTTGCCGATGAACTCGCAGACCAGGCGGCTGGTCGGGGTTTCGTAGATGTCGATCGGGCTGCCGATCTGGGCGATCCAGCCCAGGTGCATGATCGCGATGCGCTCGGCCATGGTCATGGCTTCTTCCTGGTCGTGGGTCACCATCACGCAGGTCACGCCAACCCGTTCGATGATCTCGACCAGTTCCAGTTGCATTTGCGAGCGCAGTTTTTTGTCCAGCGCGCCCATCGGTTCGTCGAGCAGCAACAGCTTCGGTCGCTTGGCCAAAGAACGCGCCAGCGCCACACGCTGACGCTGGCCACCGGACAATTGATGCGGTTTGCGCTTGGCGTACTGGCTCATCTGCACCAGCTTGAGCATGTCGGCCACACGTGCATCGACTTCAGCGGCGGGAAGCTTGTCCTGCTTGAGGCCGAAGGCGATGTTCTGCGCCACGGTCATGTGCGGGAACAAGGCGTAGGACTGGAACATCATGTTGATCGGCCGCTCGTACGGCGGCATGTCCGTGATGTCTACGCCATCGAGGTAAATGCGCCCCTCCGTGGGCCGTTCGAAACCTGCCAGCATCCGCAGCAAGGTGGATTTGCCCGAACCCGAGCCGCCGAGCAGGGCGAAGATTTCGCCTTTCTTGATTTCCAGGGACACGTCGTCCACGGCAATCGTCTCGTCGAACTTTTTGGTGACCCGGTCGATTTTGACCAGCACCTGTTTAGGTGTCTGATCGCCCTCGAGGGCTTTCTTATAGGCGCCGGAGGCAACTGCCATTTACGAAACTCCCAACAGAATTTGCAGTTCGCTCAACGTGGCGAACCTGGATAGTTTGAAGCTATTTGCCCGATTTGACCTTGGTCCAGCTGCGCGTCATCAAACGTTGAATGTTCGGTGGCAACTCGATGGAGACGTATGTCTTGTCGAGGACCGCTTGCGGTGGATAGACCGATGCGTCGGTGCGTATGGACTGTTCCATCAGTTTGTCCGACCCGGGGTTCGGGTTGGCGTAGCCTACGGAATCGCTGACCTTGGCAATCACCTCGGGTTTCAGCAAATAGTTGATGAAGGCATGGGCTTCTTTGGCGTTGGCCGCATCCTTGGGGATCGCCAGCATGTCGAACCATAGCGCGCCGCCTTCTTTCGGAATCGAGTAGGCGATGTTCATGCCTTTGCCGGCTTCAGCCGCGCGGGCCTTGGCCTGGAACATATCGCCGGAGAAACCGATCGCCACACAGATGTCACCATTGGCCAGGTCTGCGATGTATTTGGACGAATGGAAATACGTCACGTAAGGCCGCACCGCCAGCAATTTGGCTTCGGCCTTTTTGTAGTCTTCAGGGTTGGTACTGTTGGCGTTCAGGCCCATGTAGTTGAGGACCGTGGGCATCATTTCATCGGCGGAGTCGAGGAACGCCACGCCACAGCTGTGCAGCTTCTTGATGTTCTGCGGCTCGAACACCACATCCCACGAATCGATCTTGTCGAGGCCCAGCACGGCCTTGACCTTGTCGACGTTGTAACCGATGCCGTTGGTGCCCCACAGATACGGTACGGCGTACTGATTGCCCGGATCGTTCTGTTCCAGGCGCTTGAGCAGTACCGGGTCGAGGTTGGAATAGTTAGTCAGCTTCGATTTATCGAGCTTCTGGAAAGCCCCGGCCTTGATCTGCTTGCCAAGAAAGTGGTTGGACGGCACGACCACGTCATATCCGGTACGCCCGGCCAGCAACTTGCCTTCCAGGGTTTCGTTGGAATCGAATACGTCATATACCGGCTTGATGCCGGTTTCTTTCTGGAAGTCGGCCAGAGTGGTCTCACCGATGTAGTCCGACCAATTATAAATATGCACTGTGCCAGCGGCCTGAACACTGACAGCGAGTGTCAGCCCGGCACCGACCAGCAGTGCATTGCGCAACAAAGAAAAAATAGGCAAGTGGAGGTCCTCTAAAATTAGTTGGGCCCAAGTTGCCCCGCGTTACATGACAGCCATGGCTGCCTGGCAACAAAACCGGCGCGCAACTTACCCTCGAAAAACCGTTCCAGCAAAACTTTTATGCAGAACCCTGTAGCAGCTGCCAAAGGCTGCGTTAAGGTCCGAAGGACCTTCCCGCGTTCTTGAGAGCAACCGCTGCGCGGTTGGATGCAGCCTTCGGCAGCTGCTACAGGGTTTATTACTTATTTACCGGATTTGATCTTGGTCCAGCTGCGAGTCAGGATCCGCTGGGTCGCGGCCGGCAAGTCGGCAATCGCGTACAGCTTGGCCAACACTTCCGCTGGCGGGTAGATGCCTGGGTCGCTGGTGATTTCTTTATCGACCAGTGCGGTAGACGCCGCGTTACCGTTCGGGAAACGTACGGCGTTGGTGATTTCAGCCATGATTTCCGGCTTCTGCAGGAAGGTCATGAACTTGTAGGCGCCTTCGACGTTTTCGGCATCTTTAGGGATGGCGACCATGTCGTAGAAGCTGCCGGCACCTTCTTTGGGAATGTTGTAGCTGACTTTCACCTTGTCACCGGCTTCAGCGGCGCGCGCCTTGGCCTGGTAGATGTCACCCGAGTAACCCACGGCGACGCAGATGTTGCCATTGGCCAGGTCGGAGATGTACTTGGACGAGTGGAAGTAGCCCACCGAAGGACGAATCTTCAGGAACAGCGCTTCGGCTTCAGCCAGTTGTTTCTTGTCCTGGGTGTCGGTTGGATAGCCCAGGTAATGCAACGCCACCGGAATCATCTCGGTTGGCGAATCGAGGAAGCTGATACCGCACGACTTCAACTTGGCAGCGTTTTCAGGTTTGAACAGCAAGTCCCAGGAGTTGGTCGGCGCATCGGCACCCAGTGCAGCCTTGACCTTGTCAGGGTTGAAACCGATACCGATCGAACCCCACATGTAAGGAAACGCGTGTTCGTTACCCGGGTCGCTTACCGATACTGCTTTAAGCAGATCCGGGTTCAGGTTTTTCCAGTTAGGCAGCTTGGACTTGTCCAGCTTCTGGTAAACGCCGGCCTTGATCTGCTTGGCCAGGAAGTTGTTCGACGGCACGACGATGTCATAGCCGGACTTGCCTGCCAGCAACTTGGCTTCAAGGGTTTCGTTACTGTCGAACACGTCGTAGACAACTTTGATACCCGACTCGGCCTCGAACTTCTTGACGGTATCCGGCGCGATGTAATCGGACCAGTTGTACACGTGCAGCACTTTGTTGTCGGCCTGAACGGCGCCCGCCATCACGCCCATCAGGGACATGGCGAGGAGGGTCTTGCCAGCTATCTTCATACCTAATGCCTTCATGGGTAATGCTCCAATTTTTCTTTTTAACCACGTGCTCAGTGGCCGGTTAACGGGCATCCGAACAACCGTTAGTCTGGCAAGATCCAAGGCTGGCTTTCAAGGAAAGACCCATCCTTTGTTTGCACGGAACGAAGTGCAAACATTGCACCTCGCTCAGAGCCTAGCACTTAGCCCTGCAACGCACTCAGGGTCAGGTCCAGGCACTTGCGCGCCTTGGTCACCAACTCGTCGATTTCAGCCGGTGTAATCACCAGTGGCGGAGCAATGATCATGGTGTCGCCGACGGCGCGCATGATCAGGCCGTTTTCGAAGCAGAACGTGCGGCAGATCATGCCAACGCCCTTGCCTTCGTAACGTTTGCGGGTGGCTTTGTCCTGAACCAGTTCGATGGCCCCCAACAGACCGACTCCACGCACTTCCCCCACCAACGGGTGATCGCTCAGTTCCCGTAGACGCTTTTGCAAATAAGGTGCCGTTTCTGTGCGCACGCGCTCGACAATTTTCTCATCGCGCAAGATGCGGATGTTTTCCAGCGCTACCGCAGCGGCCACCGGGTGCCCGGAATAGGTGAAACCGTGGTTGAAATCACCCCCTTCGTTGAGCACCTCGACCACGTCGTCATGCACGATCAGACCGCCCATCGGGATGTAGCCGGACGTCAGGCCCTTGGCGATGGTCATCATGTCGGGTTTGAGGTCGTAGAAATCGCTGCCGAACCACTCGCCGGTACGGCCGAAACCGCAGATCACTTCGTCGGCGACGAACAGAATGTCGTACTTGGCGAGGATTTCCTTGATGCGTGGCCAGTAGCTGTCTGGCGGGATGATCACGCCGCCGGCGCCCTGGATCGGCTCGGCAATAAAGGCTCCGACGTTGTCGACGCCGACTTCCAGAATCTTCTCTTCCAGCTGATTGGCCGCCCAGATACCGAACTCGTCCGGGGTCATGTCACCGCCTTCGCCGAACCAGTACGGCTGTGCGATGTGGACGATGCCCGGGATCGGCAAGTCGCCCTGTTCGTGCATGTACGTCATGCCACCCAGGCTCGCGCCGGCCACGGTGGAACCGTGATAACCGTTCTTGCGACTGATGATGACTTTCTTCTTCGGCTGGCCTTTGATCGCCCAGTAATGGCGAACCATCCGCAGCATGGTGTCGTTGCCTTCGGAGCCGGAACCGGTGAAGAACACATGATTCATGCCTTCAGGCGCAACGTCGGCGATGACCTTGGCCAGCTCCAGCACCGGCGGGTGAGCGGTCTGGAAGAACAGGTTGTAATAAGGCAGTTCGCGCATCTGTTTGCTGGCGGCATCGGCCAGCTCATCGCGACCGTAGCCGATCGCGACGCACCACAGGCCGGCCATGCCGTCGAGGATCTTGTTGCCTTCGCTGTCCCAGAGGTAAACGCCCTTGGCGCTGGTGATGATCCGCGGGCCTTTCTCTTTCAGCTGTTTGAAGTCGCTGAACGGGGCCAGGTGGTGATCGCTGCTCAGGGTTTGCCACTCACGGGTTTGCGGGTTGTTGCTGGTCATGCGAATTCTCCTTGGATTCCAGTGAAGGCGCGGCGATTTACAGCCGCGCCCGGCGCATCAGACGGCGAAGAGCAGGAACTCCCGCTCCCACGAACTGATCACGCGCTTGAAGTTTTCATGCTCGGCCCGCTTGACCGCGACGTAGCCCGTGATGAATTTCTTGCCCAGGTATTTTTCGATGGTCTTGCTGTTTTCCATCCGTTCCAGGGCGTCTTCGATGGTCAATGGCAAGCGCAGGTTGCGCCGCTCGTAACCACGACCCACGACCGGAGCACTCGGGTTATGCCCTTCGACCATGCCAATCAGCCCGCACAACAGGCTGGCAGCGATAGCCAGGTATGGGTTGGCATCGGCACCCGGCAGACGGTTTTCCACCCGACGGTTCTGCGGCCCGGCATCCGGAACTCGCAGGCCCACGGTGCGGTTCTCTTCGCCCCACTCCACGTTCACCGGTGCCGAGGTATCCGGCAGGAAGCGGCGGAACGAATTGACGTTGGGGGCGAACAGCGGCAGCAGCTCAGGAATGAATTTCTGCAAGCCGCCGATGTGATTGAGAAACAACTGGCTCATGGTCCCGTCTTCATTGGAGAAAACGTTTTTGCCGGTCTCGATGCTGATGATGCTCTGGTGCAAGTGCATGGCGCTGCCCGGCTCGCCGGTCATGGGTTTGGCCATGAAGGTTGCCGCCACGTTGTGCTTGAGCGCGGCTTCACGCATGGTGCGTTTGAACACCAGAATCTGGTCGGCCAGGGACAGGGCATCGCCATGACGGAAGTTGATTTCCATCTGTGCCGTGCCGTCCTCGTGGATCAGCGTGTCGAGGTCCAGTTCCTGCAGTTCACACCAGTCGTAGACGTCTTCGAATAACGGATCGAATTCGTTCGCCGCTTCAATGGAGAACGACTGGCGACCGGTTTCCGGGCGACCGGAGCGGCCAATCGGCGGTTGCAGCGGGTAGTCCGGGTCATCGCTGCGCTTGGTGAGGTAAAACTCCATTTCCGGCGCCACGATCGGCTGCCAGCCGTGGTCGGCGTAGAGCTTCAACACCTTCTTGAGCACGTTGCGCGGCGACAGCTCGATCGGATTGCCCTGCTTGTCGTAGGTATCGTGGATCACGATGGCGGTGGGCTCGATGGCCCAAGGCACCAGGAACACAGCGTTCTGGTCGGGGCGGCAGATCATGTCGATGTCGGCCGGGTCGAGCAGTTCGTAATAGATGTCGTCTTCGACATAGTCGCCAGTCACGGTCTGCAACAGAACGCTTTCGGGCAGGCGCATGCCTTTTTCGGCAATGAACTTGTTGGTCGGCGAGATCTTGCCCCGGGTGATGCCGGTCAGGTCGCCAATCATGCATTCGACTTCTGTGATCTTGTGGTCTTTCAACCAATCGGTGAGCTGGTCGAGGTTGTTACTCATAAATGCCTCTTAGGCTGAGTTTCCTGACTCTTATAAGTCAGGCGTTGTTTGACGCATCGGCGTCGCGTTGTAGAGCGTGCTTGCGGCAGGCATCGCCAAATGCCTGGAAGATCGCAAGGTAGTCAGGATTCAAGCTTACCTGCCATTCGGGATGCCATTGCACACCTAAAGTAAAAGCCTTGCCTTCGATAACAGAGACGGCTTCGATCAACCCGTCGGGTGCCACCGCTTCCACACGAAGGCCAGGCGCCAGACGCTCAATACCCTGACCATGAATCGAATTGACTTGAATCTCGCTCTTCAGGCCCAGCCTGGCAAGTACACCGCCTGGCTGAACGTGCACCGGGTGACTTGGCGCGTACTGCCCTTCCAGCGGCAGGCTGTCGTCTTCACGGTGATCCATGAACGGACCGGCCTCGTGAACCTTCTGATGCAGACTGCCGCCGAACGCCACATTCATTTCCTGGAAGCCGCGGCAAATGCCGAGCACGGGAACACCGGCCTCGACAGCGGCGCGGATCAGCGGGAGAGTGGTGGCATCGCGTGCAGAGTCATGAGCAGTACCTGGCGCACTGGCCGGGCCGTTATAGTGAAACGGTTCTATATTAGAAGGAGAGCCTGTAAAGAGAATGCCGTCCAGAGCGTCCAGAATTTCGGACGGCGCCAGCTGATCCGCCAGGGATGGAAGAATCAACGGCAGGCCCTTGGCAGCTGAAGCCACGGCGCGTACGTATTTGTCGCCACTGATGTGATAAGCATGCAGACCGATCTGCTTTGAGCAGGCGGTGACGCCGATTAACGGCAGGCGAGACATGAAGCACCCCGGTATTATTGCTGTTATGGGTTTAAATCGAGCTTAGCCTTGTTCATTTTTTTACACAACACCCCCGTAAAAAATACAACACGGCCCGCTCAAGCTCGCGGGCGCCAAGACGACTGAAGGCAAAAAAACGCCCCAAAGTGCCTCAAAAAAGCCCCGCGAGTGCTTTTTTAGGGCAAAAAAGGCCTCGCTTGACTTCGGCATGCCGTTCGGGTTGACTGGAATCCGAAGAGATCAATGATTGATATTTTTAACAACAAAGGTGTTGCATCATGTCGGTACCCCCGCGTGCCGTTCAGCTTAACGAAGCGAACGCGTTCCTTAAGGAACATCCTGAGGTTCTGTACGTTGACCTTCTGATTGCGGATATGAATGGTGTGGTGCGCGGCAAGCGCATTGAACGCACCAGCCTCCACAAGGTTTACGAGAAAGGCATCAACCTGCCGGCCTCTCTATTTGCTCTGGATATCAATGGCTCGACGGTGGAAAGCACCGGCCTGGGCCTGGACATCGGCGATGCTGACCGAATCTGCTATCCAATCCCCGACACCCTGTGCAATGAGCCCTGGCAGAAGCGCCCGACCGCGCAACTGCTGATGACCATGCACGAACTCGAAGGTGATCCTTTCTTCGCCGACCCGCGCGAAGTCCTGCGACAAGTCGTAGCCAAGTTCGACGAGATGGGCCTGACCATCTGCGCTGCGTTCGAACTGGAGTTCTACCTGATCGACCAGGAGAACGTGAACGGCCGCCCACAACCGCCGCGCTCGCCGATCTCCGGCAAACGCCCGCATTCGACACAGGTCTACCTGATCGACGACCTCGACGAATACGTCGACTGCCTCCAGGACATTCTGGAAGGTGCGAAAGAGCAAGGCATCCCTGCCGACGCGATCGTCAAGGAAAGTGCCCCGGCACAGTTCGAAGTGAACCTGCACCACGTGGCCGACCCGATCAAGGCCTGCGACTATGCGGTCCTGCTCAAGCGTCTGATTAAAAACATCGCCTACGACCATGAGATGGACACCACCTTCATGGCCAAGCCTTACCCAGGCCAGGCGGGTAACGGTCTGCACGTCCACATCTCGATTCTTGATAAAGATGGCAAAAACATTTTTGCCAGCGAGGATCCCGAGCAGAACGCCGCACTGCGTCACGCGATCGGCGGTGTGCTCGAGACCCTGCCGGCGCAGATGGCTTTCCTCTGCCCGAACGTCAACTCCTACCGTCGTTTCGGCGCACAGTTCTACGTGCCGAACTCGCCGTGCTGGGGCCTGGACAACCGTACCGTGGCCATCCGCGTACCGACCGGTTCCTCCGATGCCGTGCGCATCGAACACCGTGTCGCCGGCGCCGACGCCAACCCGTATCTGTTGATGGCTTCTGTTTTGGCCGGTGTACATCACGGTCTGACCAACAAGATCGAGCCGGGCGCACCCGTGGAAGGCAACTCCTACGAGCAGAACGAGCAAAGCCTGCCAAACAACTTGCGTGATGCATTGCGTGAGCTGGACGACAGCGAAGTCATGGCCAAGTACATCGATCCGAAATACATCGACATTTTTGTCGCCTGTAAAGAGAGCGAGCTGGAGGAGTTCGAACACTCCATCTCCGACCTTGAGTACAACTGGTACCTGCATACCGTTTAAGCGGATTGCCGATCTGAAAAAACGCCGTTGGCTCTCGCAGCCAGCGGCGTTTTTTTATGGCCGCCTTCGGCGGATCGCTAGCAGGCTAGCTCCCACAGTTGATCTCCAGTGAACATACATTCTGTGTACACCGGAAATCCCTGTGGGAGCTAGCCTGCTAGCGATGGCGTCCGGGCAGACAACATCAAACCCTGCTCGTACAATGCCCGCTGCCCCGCAGGAGACTTCAATGACGCGCACCGCCACCATTCGCAAACCCCGCGCCCGCAGTCAGGCCCGGATCGATTCGATACTCGATGCCGCCCGCACGTTGCTGGCCGCCGAGGGCGTGGCCAGCCTGTCGATCTACAGCGTCGCCGAACGCGCGGAGATCCCGCCCTCCTCCGTCTACCATTTTTTCGCCAGCGTCCCGGCCCTGCTTGAAGCCCTGACCGCCGACGTCCACGCCGCATTCCGCGCCTGCCTGCAAGCACCCATCGATCACCATGCCCTCAACGGCTGGCGTGATCTGTCACGCCTGGTGGAACAACGCATGCTCGCCATCTACGACGAAGACGCCGCCGCCCGCCAACTGATCCTCGCCCAGCACGGCCTGACTGAAGTCACCCAGGCCGACCGCCAGCACGACATCGAACTCGGCGACCTGATGCACAAGCTGTTCGACCACCACTTCGAATTGCCGAGCCTGCCGAGTGATGTCGATGTATTTGCGCTGGCCATGGAGCTGGGCGATCGGGTGTATGCACGCTCGGTGCAACAGCATGGGCAGATCACGTCGCGCATGGCCGAGGAAGGGATGCGGGTGTTTGATGCGTATCTGGGGCTTTATCTGCCGCCCTATTTGCCCAAGCGCGAAGTGCTTTAAAAGATCGCAGCCTTCGGCAGCTCCTACAGGGGCACGCATTCCTCTGTAGGAGCTGCCGAAGGCTGCGATCTTGGCGACTTCGGATACACCATCACTACATCTGCATGCATAAAAAACCCCGAAGGGCTCACACCCTCCAGGGTTGTTGTTTACGCACGCACTTACAACTTGGCGATCGACACCTCGGTGGATTTCACAAACGCGATTACTTCACTGCCGACCACCAGTTCCAGCTCTTTCACCGAACGGGTGGTAATCACCGAAGTGACGATGCCGGAGGCCGTCTGCACGTCGATTTCCGACAGCACGTCACCCAGCACGATTTCCTTGATCGAGCCTTTGAACTGGTTACGAACGTTGATGGCTTTGATAGTCATGATGTTGATTCCTGTCGTTGGATGAATCTTTAAGTTATTGAGCCCAACGCAATTGCGCAGGCAGTGGTGAAACAGGTTCCGGTTCTGGCGGTTGGCCAGGCAGGGACAGCACGCGGTTGAGCACTTCGGTTTCCAGCGCCGCCAGCCGATGGGAGCCACGGACCCGAGGGCGCGGCAGTTCCACATGCAGGTCGAGGCCGACTTCGCCCTCTTCAATCAGGATCACCCGATCGGCAATCGCCACTGCTTCGCTGACGTCGTGGGTCACCAGCAACATGGTGAAGCCATGCTGTCGCCAGAGCCGTTCGATCAGCTGCTGCATTTCGATTCGGGTCAGGGCATCCAATGCGCCCAGCGGTTCGTCAAGCAACAGCAAGCGCGGTTGATGAATCAACGCGCGAGCCAGAGCCACACGCTGCTTCTGCCCGCCGGACAAGGCTGCCGGCCATTCGTTGGCGCGATCCGCCAGGCCGACCGCTTCGAGCGCTTGCAATGCTTGCGGCCGCCAGTTGCCCTTGAGCCCGAGACCGACGTTGTCGATGATCTTTTTCCACGGCAGCAGACGTGCTTCCTGGAACATCAGTCGAGTGTCCTCCCGCGCATCATTCAGTGGCGCTGCGCCTGCAAGCAGCTGCCCCCCCGTGGGCTTGTCGAGACCGGCGAGCAAGCGCAGCAAGGTACTTTTGCCGCAGCCGCTACGCCCGACCACCGCGACAAACTGCCCGGCCGGAATGTGCAGGTCGATTTCACGCAGCACCTGCCGTGAACCGAAGGTTTTTTGCAGCTTGCGCACCACCAGCGGAATACCGCGCAGCAGGCGTGGAGGTTGTTGAGCCGTCATGCGGCACCTCCCTTGGCAACCTGATAAGCCGGATGCCAGCGCAGCCACACGCGTTCAAGCCCACGCGCCGCAAGGTCGGCCAGCTTGCCGAGCACCGCGTACAAAAGAATCGCCAGCACCACCACGTCGGTCTGCAAAAACTCCCGGGCATTCATCGCCAGATAGCCAATGCCCGAGCTCGCGGAAATGGTTTCCGCCACGATCAATGTCAACCACATGAAGCCCAGCGCAAAACGCACACCGACCAGAATCGATGGCAGCGCACCCGGCAAAATCACTTGGCGAAACAGGCTGAAACCGGACAAGCCATAACTGCGCGCCATCTCCACCAGCGCCGGATCGACGTTGCGAATGCCGTGATACGTGTTGAGGTAAATCGGGAACAACGTACCCAACGCCACCAGAAAAATCTTCGCCGACTCGTCGATGCCGAACCACAGGATCACCAGCGGAATCAACGCCAGGTGCGGCACGTTGCGGATCATCTGCACCGAACTGTCGAGCAGGCGTTCGCCCCACGTCGACAGGCCAGTGATGAAGCCCAACGCAAGACCGATGCCGCCGCCGATGACGAAACCGAGCGCCGCGCGCCAGCCGCTGATGGCCAAGTGAGTCCAGATTTCACCGCTGCTGACCAGGCTCACACCGGCTTCGATCACCGCGATCGGCGCCGGCAGAATCCGCGTCGACAACCAGCCCGCCGACACCGACAACTGCCACACCGCCAGTAACAAGACCGGCAGCGCCCAGGGCGCGAGGTTGTGGATGATTTTCTTCATGGCGGCGCCTCAGCTCTGGGACGCGGCTTTGGGAAGAATGTCGTTGGCTACCATCTCGCCGAACGGGCTGACGTAACCGGCGCTTTTCGGCAGTTCCGGACGCTCGATATCCAAGTGCGGGAACAACAACTCAGCCACCCGATAGGACTCTTCCAGGTGTGGATAACCGGAGAAGATGAACGTATCGATGCCCAGGTCCGCGTATTCCTTCACCCGAGCGGCCACGGTCGGACCGTCGCCGACCAGCGCCGTACCGGCACCGCCGCGCACCAGACCAACACCGGCCCAAAGGTTGGGGCTGACTTCCAGATGGTCGCGACTGCCACCATGCAACGCGGCCATCCGTTGCTGGCCGACCGAATCGAAACGCGCCAGAGACGCCTGGGCACGGGCAATGGTGTCATCGTCCAGATGCGAGATCAGTCGATCCGCCGCTTGCCATGCCTCGGCATTGGTTTCGCGAACAATCACATGCAAACGAATACCGAAGCGCACGGTGCGACCGAGCTTCGCCGCTTTGGCACGAACCTGCTCGATTTTTTCTGCCACGGCGGCCGGTGGCTCGCCCCAGGTCAGAACCATCTCGACTTGCTCTGCCGCGAGGTCTTGGGCGGCTTCCGACGAACCACCGAAATACAGCGGCGGGCGCGGTTGCTGGATCGGCGGATAGAGCAACTTGGCGCCCTTCACGCTGATGTGCTGACCGTCGTAATCAACGGTTTCACCTTCCAGCACCCGGCGCCAGATGCGAGTGAATTCCACCGAAGCCTGATAGCGCTCTTCGTGACTGAGGAACAAACCGTCGCCGGCCAGTTCTTCCGGATCGCCGCCAGTGACCAGGTTGAACAGCGCCCGACCGCCGGACAGACGATCCAGTGTCGCGGCCTGACGCGCCGCCACCGTCGGGGAAATGATCCCGGGGCGCAGGGCGACAAGGAATTTCAAACGCTGGGTCACCGGGATCAGCGACGCGGCTACCAGCCACGAGTCTTCGCAGGAGCGCCCGGTGGGAATCAGCACCCCGCCAAAGCCCAGACGATCCGCCGCTTGCGCGACCTGTTGCAGGTAACCGTGGTCGACGGCGCGAGCGCCTTCAGCGGTGCCAAGGTAATGGCCATCGCCATGGGTAGGTAGGAACCAGAAGATATTAAGGCTCATGGAGTGGTCTCCTCAGGAAATCGAATTACGGCGCTTTGGCCACGGTGGCAGGTGGCGTCCAGATCACGTCTTTGATGCTCAAGGGTTTGGGAATCAGCTTGAGCTGGTAGAAGCTGTCGGCAATTTTTTGCTGGGCGGCGACTACTTCCGGCGTAAGGAACAGCGCGCCGTAGCCCTGGCGTTTCATCGAGGTCAGGGTGATGTCCGCTGGCAGGCCGAGCAGTGGCGAAACTTGCTTGGTCACGTCCTCGGGATTGGCCTTGGACCATTCGCCAACCGCGCGTACTTCTTCCACCAGAGCCTTGATCACTTGAGGATTTTTCTGCGCGTAAGGTTTGGTCGCCAAGTAGAACTGATGGTTGTCGACGAGGCCTTTGCCGTCGCGCAGAGGGCGTGCTTGCAGTTGCTGTTCGGCGGCGGCCTGGTACGGGTCCCAGATCACCCAGGCATCGACACTGCCACGCTCGAACGCGGCACGGGCATCGGCTGGCGGCAGAAACACGGTCTGGATGTCGGTGTATTTGAGGCCGGCGTCTTCAAGCGCACGCACCAGCAGGTAATGCACGTTGGAGCCTTTGTTGAGCACGACTTTCTTGCCCTTGAGGTCCTGCACCGATTTGATCGGCGAGTCCTTCGGCACCAGGATCGCTTCGCTGTGTGGCGCTGGTGGTTCGTAGGCGACATAAAGCAGATCGGCGCCGGCGGCTTGGGCGAATACGGGCGGCGTTTCACCGGTGACACCAAAGTCGATGGAGCCGACGTTCAGGCCTTCGAGCAGTTGCGGGCCACCGGGGAATTCAGTCCATTGCACGTCCACGCCTTGGGCGGCGAGGCGTTTTTCCAGAGTACCTTTGGCTTTGAGCAGCACCAGAGTGCCGTACTTTTGATAACCGATCCGGAGTGTCTCGGCCTGAGCTTGAGTAATGGCGCCGAAGGTTACAGCCGCAGCAAACAGAGCGACCAGACCACGACGCAAAATGACAGTGCGCATAGCGCTCTCCTTTTTGCAGTTGGGTTTTGGCTGCACCTGCTTGCCCGTTAGCGGGCCAGTAAGGTGGAGTACTTCAAATTCAGATGTGGTTTGAGGGCTGGCTTAAATGCTCCAGCGAGCACTCAACAAACGTTCGTTCAACAGGTTCGGATCGAGCGGCTTGGGCCGACGAGCCATGGCGCTGAAAAACTGCTCCAGCGCTTCAAACAATCGTTGCGCCAGCTCCGGCGCCAATTGCGCCTGGGCGCTGCCTTCGCCGTAAGCGATCTGGCTGTCCACGGCGAAAATCCCCTGCAGCATTTCCTGGGCTTTCAACGCCGAGAGCACCGGTTTGAGCGCGTAATCCACCGCCAACATGTGGGCGATACTGCCGCCGGTAGCCATCGGCAAAACCACCTTGTGGCTGAGGGCACGTTCGGGCAGCAGATCGAGCAAGGTTTTCAGCGCACCGGAGAACGACGCCTTGTAAACCGGCGTGGCGATCAGCAAGCCATCGGCGTTTTCAATCTGTTGCAACAGGTCGATCACTTTCGGGCTGTCGAAGCGGGCATGCAGCAAATCTTCGGCCGGGAAGTCCCGTACCTGGTAACTCACCACTTCCACACCTTGCTCTTGCAACCAGCGTCGCGAGCGCTCCAGCAAAACCCCGGAACGGGAGCGTGGGCTGGGACTGCCACCGAGTGAGACGACCAGCATTCAGACAATTCCTTGAGCGGCGTTAGCGATTCGCGGCTTGCGATCTCGCGTTGATAGAGTGACCTTAACAGCTGATTTATATATCCATAAATCATATTTATTCATTTTGTTATACTTTAAATGAATATAGCAATTGTCTTTTTCCGGACAAAAAAAAGGCCGTCGAAACGGCCAAAAATCCCCTGCTTTGGTTGATGCCTGGAAAAGATCGCAGCCTTCGGCAGCTCCTACAGGTGTACGCCAATCCATGTAGGAGCTGCCGAAGGCTGCGATCTTTTGACGTTTAACGATTCGGCTGTGGCGTCAGGCGCAGGTACGGCTTCACCGCGCGATAACCCTTGGGAAAACGTCGCTTGATTTCATCTTCGTCCTTGAGCGACGGCACGATCACCACCTCATCACCGTCTTGCCAGTTGGCCGGGGTGGCCACTTTGTAGTTGTCGGTGAGCTGCAGCGAATCGATCACCCGCAAAATTTCATTGAAGTTACGGCCGGTACTCGCCGGGTAAGTAATCGTCAGCCGAATCTTCTTGTTCGGATCGATCACGAACAGAGAACGTACGGTCAGGGTGTCGTTGGCATTCGGATGGATAAGGTCATACAGGTCGGACACTTTGCGGTCCGCATCGGCGAGGATCGGGAAGTTGACGATGGCGTTTTGGGTTTCGTTGATGTCCTCGATCCACCTGTGATGCGAGTCCACCGGGTCCACCGACAGAGCAATGGCTTTGACGCCGCGCTGGGTGAATTCATCCTTGAGCCTGGCGGTGAAGCCCAGCTCGGTGGTGCACACTGGCGTGAAGTCCGCCGGATGGGAAAACAACACGCCCCAGCTATCGCCTAGCCATTCGTGGAAACGGACAGTGCCGGCGCTGGAATCCTGTTCGAAATCGGGGGCGATATCGCCAAGTCTGAGGCTCATGGTGCTGCTCCTTGTGAGTGCTTGTTGAGCTCAACAGTGCCCGCATTCCTTAGAGAACAAAAAGAATAAATATCGATTTATTTAGATCATAAGTGAATATTAAATATCTGTTCACTGGACCTGAATGCACATGAGGACGAACATCGCCGACAAGGTTCGAGAAGGCCTTGAGTTGCTGCAAAGAGTGGATTTTCAAGGCGGGATTACGGGGGTGACCTCGCTTTGAAAACGCAAAAGCCCCGCCCGGCGAGATGCCGGGCGGGGCTTTTTTTTTCTACGTTTTACATGAAGTTGTAAGTGTAGTTGAAGATCAGGCGAGTCTGATCCTGATCGGCGATACCGGTACTGCTGCCACGGTAGGTGCCGTGACGCAAGGTAGTGCCAAAGCCTTTCAGAGGGCCTTGCTGGACAACGTAGTCCAGGCGCATGTCGCGTTCCCACTCGGACGAATCGCTTCCACCAGTGGCGGATTTGATGTCATCGCCGTGGAGGTAGGCAATTGCAGCCTTCAAACCCGGAACGCCCAGTGCGGTGAAATCATAGGAGTATTGACCGAACGTGGTGTTCTCACCTGCGCGGACAAACTGATGGATCATGCTATCGGTAAACAGGTAGAAACTTGAGCCGCCAGCCCCTTCGTTACGACCGCTGTCATTCAAAAGGCTGCCCTGGTTCAGGTAGACGAAGCCGCCGTCATCACCGACTTGCTGGTGTCCCAACAAGAATGCGCTGCCACCCAGGGTATAGGTGAACATGGCGCTCCAGGTCTTGTTATCGACCTCGCCCGGGGTCTTGGCATAGCCACCGTTGTTGTTGAACCGATAGCCGGCGTCACCGTTGCGACCATCTGAGCTGCTGTCGAAGTAACGCAAGTCAGTCTTGAACGACTGGCCTTCGGTAATCGGGAAAACATGTACCGCGCCCAGGAAGTGCTGTTTGTAATAGTCTTGCAGGTTGGCGTAGTAGTACTGCAGGGTCAGGTCTTTGGTGACCTTCCAGTCCGCACCACCATAACGGAACTGGTTGCTGTCCTGAGTACCGCCACTCACTGCCAGGCCGGTGCTGTTGGTTCCCGCACGGCCTACGGCATGCTCCAATTGACCGCCGTTGAAGGTTACGTTGTCGATTTCCTTGGAGGTGATAGTGCCGCCTTCAAAGGTTTGTGGCAGCAGACGACCATCACTCGCGATCAGAATTGGCAGGTTAGGCGCCAGGGCACCACCTAAGTGAGCCTCGGTCTTCGAGAAAAGTGCCTTTACGTTGCCAGACAGACGACTCCAATTGTGTACGGCCGAACCGTCGGTGTCGCTTGGAACAAAGGAGTTGTTATCCGGGTGATGACCTTTGCCGCCATCGAGGTGGATACCGACCAAGGCCTGGGCGTCGATACCAAAACCTACAACGCCTTGGGTGAAGCCGGACTTATAGTCGAACTTCAGGCCGGTAGCTGTTTCGCGCTGATCGGAACCGCCTTCACGGTTATCGTTATTGAAATACAGGGTACGGGAACTGACGGACGCCTTGCTGTCTTCGATGAAACCGGCGGCGCCTGCCTGCTGCGCCAAAACCCCTACGGCCACTGCCAGGGCCAAGGTGGACTTCTTCATTGTTTCGCTCCTCTCGTTCTAATTTTTATGCTCTTTGGTCTCGGGTCTAACGCCCCAGATCCACAGATGCGCGATTAGCACTGGTCCATGACTGACAAGTCAATCGTAACCATGTGTGTCTACGACCAAGGTCTAACCGCAATGATTTGGTCCCTGCAGGGTAATGATCTCCATATAAATCCAAAAAGAATTATTTCATTCTTTTTAATATCTTTTAGGAATATACCGTTATGACCGGGATCCGAACCGGGATACACGGTATCGGCTCATAAGCTAATTCCTAAATGGTATTTATTGACGTTTTTCTAGATCGATTAGCTTTCGACGTATTCCCCATACGTCAATCACTTTCGAAAAGGCGACGCCATGATGGCCAAACGCGCACTATCTAGTCAAATTGTTACAGTTTGTGTATCGCTGATATTTTCTTTTTCCGCCGACGTATTGGGGCGTTCGCAAGGATTTACGCCGCGATAACCGGCGCCAATGATGTGCCGGAGCTGCTGGTCAGCTCGGCATTTCCAGCCTAGGCGAAGGGCGAAAGGGCGAAGTGCTTTGAGGGGACAAGAGAAGGTCGAGATACAGTCGGATTATTCGCCGTATGTCAGCGCGAAATTCGTCACTGAATAACATCCCAAACCCGTGGCGAGGGAGCTTGCTCCCGCTGGAGGCCGGAGGACTCCCCCATCCAACAACGCGGTGAATCAGTCATAACGCGTTCGCTGGTTTTGGGGCCGCTTCGCTGCCCAGCGGGAGCAAGCTCCCTCGCCACAAAAGCCAACACGGACAGCCCCCCGTCAGAGGGCTTTTTCGAAGATCTTCGAATTACGCTGATAGTTGTAAAGCGACGCCCGCGCCGATGGCAGGCGTTCGACGCTGCTTGGCACGAAGCCCCGTTCACGGAACCAGTGGGCCGTCCGGGTCGTCAGTACGAACAAGGTTTTCAGCCCTTGAGCCCGGGCGCGGGTTTCGATGCGTTCCAGCAATTCATCTCCGCGACCGCCATGGCGGTACTCCGGGTTCACCGCCAGACACGCCAACTCCCCCGCATCCGAATCGGCAATCTGATACAGCGCGGCGCAGGCGATGATCATGCCTTCGCGTTCGACCACGCTGAACTGCTCGATCTCACGCTCCAGCACCTCGCGGGAACGCCGTACCAGAATGCCCTGCTCTTCCAGCGGGCTGATCAAGTCCAGCAAACCGCCGACGTCTTCAATGGCCGCCTCGCGTACAACTTCGAATTGCTCCTGGGCCACCAGCGTACCGCCACCGTCACGGGTGAACAGTTCGGTCAGCAGCGCGCCATCTTCGGCGTAGCTGACGATGTGACTGCGCGCCACCCCGCCCCGGCACGCTTCAGCGGCCGCATCCAGCAGCTCAGCTTGATAGTTGTTGCCCAAACGCTGCAAATGCGCCGGCACTTGCTGCGGGCGCAATTCGCGGACCAGCCGGCCATTTTCGTCGATCAAGCCCAAATCGGCGCCGAACAGCAGCAGCTTGTCCGCCCCCAGATCGATAGCTGCACGGGTGGCGACATCTTCGCAAGCGAGGTTGAAGATTTCACCGGTCGGCGAGTAACCCAACGGCGACAACAGCACGATGGAGCGTTCGTCCAGCAGGCGATTGATGCCCTTGCGGTCGACCCGGCGCACTTCGCCGGTGTGGTGATAGTCGACACCTTCAAGTACGCCGATCGGCCGTGCCGTGACCAGATTGCCGCTGGCCACCCGCAGGCGCGAACCCTGCATTGGCGATGAGGCCATGTCCATGGACAGCCGGGCTTCGATGGCGATGCGCAGTTGACCGACCGCATCAATCACGCACTCAAGCGTCGCCGCATCGGTGATGCGCATGCCATGGTGGTAATGCGGAGTCAGGCCGCGAGCGGCGAGGCGGGTTTCAATTTGCGGGCGCGAACCGTGAACCAGCACCAGTCGCACACCCAGGCTGTGCAGCAGCACCAGGTCGTGGACGATGTTGCCGAAGTTCGGGTGCTCCACGCCGTCGCCGGGCAGCATGACGACGAAAGTGCAATCGCGGTGGGCGTTGATGTAAGGCGAAGCGTGACGAAGCCAATTGACGTATTCGGGCATGAACCTGGGCCTGTAATAAATAGCAGCCGAAAAAAGGGTAAAGCAGTAAACGCACAGCGGGCTGATGGTTATCGTCGGAACAGGCTTGGCGACACGCGCGCTCTCCTCATGAATACGGGTTGGGACATCGGCAATTTATACACACTCTCTGTAGGAGCTGCCGAAGGCTGCGATCTTTTGATCTTGTTTTTAAAATGCAAAGATCAAAAGATCGCAGCCTTCGGCAGCTCCTACACCGTTTTGGCCGGTGTCAGGCAGTAATGTTCAATCAGTTGACGTAATAGATGCACGGTAGGCTGCAAACGTGACATTTCGAGGTATTCCCCCGGTTGGTGTGCGCAGGCGATGTCGCCCGGTCCCAATACCAGTGTTTCACAACCAAGACGCTGAAGATAAGGCGCTTCTGTGCCGAACGCCACTGCTTCGGCGCGATGACCGGTGAGCTTTTCAGCGACCCTCACCAATTCCGAGTCTTCGGCCTGCTCGAAGGGGGGCACTTCGGGGAACAGCGGTGCGTAATCGATCTTCACTTGATGCCGTTCGGCAATCGGATTGAGCTTCTGCAGAATCGCTGCGCGCAACGCTTTGGGGTCCATGCCTGGCAAAGGCCTAAGGTCGAATTCCAGCGAACACTGGCCGCAGATTCGGTTGGGATTGTCGCCCCCATGGATGCAACCGAAATTCAGGGTCGGCTGCGGCACGCTGAACTGTGGGTTACGAAACTCGCGCTGCCACGCCAGGCGCAGGCCGCGCAGTTCGCCCATGGCGTCGTGCATGGCTTCGAGGGCGCTGTGACCCAGACGCGGGTCCGAGGAATGGCCACTCTGACCAAGAATGTCGATGCGTTCCATCATGATGCCTTTGTGCATCCTGATCGGCTTCAGCCCGGTCGGCTCGCCGATCACCGCCGCGCGACCTAAGGGCCGCCCGGCTTCGGCCAGAGCGCGAGCGCCAGACATCGAGCTCTCTTCATCGCAGGTGGCGAGGATCAGCAAGGGTTGCTTGAACGGTTGGTCGAGCAAGGGTTTGACGGCTTCGATAGCCAGGGCGAAAAAGCCCTTCATGTCGCAACTGCCCAAGCCGACCCAACGACCGTCCACTTCCGTCAGTTTCAGCGGGTCGGTCTGCCACAACGCCTCGTCGTAGGGCACCGTATCGCTGTGACCGGCCAGCACCAGCCCGCCGGGGCCCGAGCCAAAACTGGCCAGCAGATTGAATTTGCCGGGGCTGACCTGCTGGATATCGCAGGCAAAACCCAAGTCCCCGAGCCAAGTCGCCAGCAAGTCGATGACCGGCCGATTGGTTTGATCCAGGCTGGGTTGGGTACAGCTGACAGACGGCGCGGCGATCAGCGCAGCGAACTGATCTTTCATGGACGGCAAAGGCATCGCTGACTCCCAACTCCCGAATTGAAGTCCATCATAGAACCATCCGGCGACAGGAATAAACCGTCGCGGCGCGTAGGGTGTCAACAGACCCTATCTCGAATGAGTCCTGTACACTGCACGACCTTGGCAGCCACACATTCCCCCGGCTGCGCTCCCGATCCTGGATTTTCCGGCCATGCAGAAAGAAACCGAAATCAAACTCCGCGTCAGCCGCGAAACCCTCGCCGCCCTGCGCGAGCACCCGTTACTGAAAAAACGCAACAAAAGTGGCTGGGAACGCCGTGAGTTGATGAACCAGTACTTCGACACGCCTGAGCGCGACCTGGCCCGCGCCAAGGTTGCCCTGCGCTTGCGCCGCGATGGCGACGAAGTGATTCAGACCCTCAAGACCCGTGGCCAGAGCGTCGCCGGTTTGTCCGAGCGTCACGAGTACGACTGGCCTCTGGCCAAAGCCAAGCTCGACGTGAAGAAACTCGACGGTGAATGCTGGCCCGAAGAGCTGGCCGAGCTGGACAAGAAAACCCTGAAAGCCATCTTCACCACCGATTTCGTTCGCGAACGCGCAGAAATCGCCTGGGGCCGTGGCAAGACCAAAGTGGTCATCGAAGCCGCGCTGGACCTGGGCCACGTAGTGGTCGGCAAGCAGAAAGAAGAAATCTGCGAGCTGGAGCTGGAGCTGCGCGAAGGCGAACCGGCCGCGCTGCTGGAACTGGCTGCCGAACTGGCAGCGACCCTCCCGCTGATGCCGTGTGACATCAGCAAGGCCGAGCGCGGTTATCGCCTGTTCGACGCCAACAGTTACTCACTGAGCTTGGCAGCGCCGCAGATCACCGCCGAAATGCCGCTGGACGATGCATTCGCCGCGTTGAGCTGGCATTTGCTGAGCAGCAGCCAGCGTCTGGCCGAGCAATATCGTTTCAATGGCCACTGGCGCCTGTTGCAGGACTGGGTCGAGAACCTCGCTGAAATGCGCGCGTTGATCAGCAGCCTCGGTCAGGCCGCACCGCGTCAGTCGACTCACGATCTGCGGGTCGCGCTGGATGCCCTGCTGGAAGACTGGCGACCGCTGGTACAGGCCGGCCTGGACGACGAAGACGTACGTAAAGCTGCGCCGGAGCAGTTCCTCGAAGAGCTGGAAGACCCACGTTGGGGCCTGTTCTCACTGAACACTTCGCGCTGGTTGCTGGCCCGCACCTGGGCCGCCGATCGCAACGTCCGCGGTAATCGCCAGGGTGCTGCACAACTGGGCAGCTGGCTGCCGCGCATGCTGGGCGAAGAAGCCAACTCGCTGCAATTGCAGCGTTACCAGCAACAGCCGGAAGACCTGGCCGAGCAACTGCCGCGTATCGAGCGCATCCAGGCCTGGCTGCACCATGCCCGCGGCGTACTGGAGATCCCGGAAATGGATCGCCTGTACGGTGAGTTGAACAAACTGACGCAACTGGCCAACGAGCCGATTACCGATGAATCGCTGGATGCGCGTAAGCAGCAGGCGATCGCGGTGTATCAGAATCGAGCCTGGAAAACTTTGCTGCGTCTGTGATACCGCCATCGCGAGCAGGCTCGCTCCCACATGAGTTATCTGTCGTACACATATTTTGTGTTCGCTGAAGATCAAATGTGGGAGCGAGCCTGCTCGCGATGAGGCCAGCACATTCACCGCAAAAACTTCAGACCGGCAAACTCGTCGTGGACTTGATTTCGGACAACGCCACGATCGAGTTGACCTCCTGAATCCCCGGCACCATCGACAGCTTCTCGAAGAAGAAGCGCTCATAAGCCTCGATGTCCGCCGTGACGATCCGCAGTAAGAAATCCACCGACCCCATCAGCACATAACATTCCAGCACTTCGGGAAAACCGCGAATCGCCTCGGTGAACTCGGTGAAGTTCGAACGTCCGTGGGCGTTGAGTTTGATCTCGGCGAAGATCTGCGTGTTAAGGCCGATTTTCTTGCGGTCAAGCAACGTCACTTGAGCGCGAATGATCCCCTCCTCCTTCATCCGCTGAATCCGCCGCCAGCACGGCGACTGCGAGAGCCCCACCTGTTCGGCGATCTGCGCGCTGGAGAGCGAAGCGTCCTCTTGCAGCAACGCGAGAATCTTGCGGTCGTAGCCATCCAGCTCGCTGTGCATAGAAAAACCTATAGTGGGTACCAAATCGAATTGATCGATTCGATAAATGATCAATAAGCCCAATCATAGATAAGAAATGCCCGGCACCGAATGTAAAAATTCCTCCAGTGATTTTGGAGACCGACCATGCCGCATTTAGAAGCCGTGAACACCTCACCTGCCCGCGCCGATGTCTGGAACGTCAGCAACGCCCACTGCCGCGTTCACTATCAATTACTGGCCGAGGCCGAGCCGGATCTGCTGTGTCGGGCGCTCAATCTTTTCGCCTTGCAGTTTCTGACGCCGCAGCAGGTCAACGTACAGCGCATGGACGATCTGCTGTCGATCGACATCGTCATGGACGGCCTGAGCTGGCACCGTGCTCAAGTGATCGCGGAAAAATTACGTAACCTGATCAGCGTCTGCTCGGTAAACCTGCAAGCGGCTGATTCTGCGTGGGAAGAGCCGGCTCAGGCGGCAGGCTGAAAAGAAACGTCACGCCTTGGTCGGGTAGTGGCCCAACGGTCTGCGGGTGCGCGACTATCCTTTGCGAACGGTTGTTCAAAAGGAGCCCGCATGTCCGTTCAACTCGCCACTCAGGACCGCTGGCTGGATCTCAATGATTTGCTGCGTGAATTGGTCGCCCAAGGCTTTATCAGCCAGGATTCGGCCGAGCACGCGCTCAACGCCCGCCGCCGTCACGCCATAAATGGTCAACAGCACCCGCTGGAATTCATCGCCAGCCAACACCTGGACGACCTCAGTTGTCCCGGCAAACACCTCGATCTGGAAAGCCTGACGCTCTGGCTGTCTCAGCGGGCCGGTCAGCCTTACTTGCGCATCGACCCGCTGAAAATCAACGTCGCGGCCATCACGCCGTTGATGTCCTATGCCTTCGCCCAACGCCACAAGATTCTGGCGGTATCCATCGACCGCGACGCCGTCACCGTGGCCAGCGCCCAGCCCTTCGTCAGCAGCTGGGAAGCCGACCTGACCCACGTGCTGAAGGTGCCGATCAAGCGCGTAGTGGCCAACCCGGTGGACATCCAGCGCTTCAGCGTGGAGTTTTTCCGCCTGGCCAAATCGGTCAGCGGCGCCACCAACGCCGACCAGCAAATCAGCACCCTGGGCAACTTCGAACAGTTGCTCAACCTCGGCGCCAGCGACCAGGAGCCGGACGCCAACGATGCGCATATCGTCAACATCGTCGACTGGCTGTTCCAGTACGCGTTCCAGCAACGGGCCAGCGATATCCACATCGAACCCCGGCGCGAGCAAGGCACGGTGCGCTTTCGCATCGACGGCGTGCTGCACAACGTCTATCAATTCCCGCCGCAGGTGACCATGGCCATCGTCAGCCGCCTGAAAAGCCTGGGGCGGATGAACGTCGCAGAAAAGCGCAAACCCCAGGACGGCCGGGTCAAAACCAAAACCCCGGATGGCGGCGAAGTCGAGTTGCGGCTGTCGACATTACCGACCGCGTTCGGCGAAAAAATGGTCATGCGGATCTTCGACCCGGAAGTGCTGCTCAAGGACTTCGATCAGCTGGGTTTTTCCGCCGATGACCTGCGTCGCTGGCAAGACATGACCCGCCAGCCCAATGGCATCATTCTGGTGACCGGGCCGACTGGTTCAGGCAAGACCACCACGCTGTACACCACCCTGAAGAAACTGGCGACGCCGGAGGTCAACCTCTGCACCATTGAAGACCCGATCGAAATGGTCGAGCCAGCATTCAATCAGATGCAGGTCCAGCACAACATTGACCTGACCTTTGCCGCCGGCGTGCGCGCACTCATGCGGCAAGACCCGGACATCATCATGATTGGCGAGATCCGCGATCTCGAAACCGCCGAGATGGCGATTCAGGCCGCACTCACTGGCCACTTGGTGCTGTCGACGTTGCACACCAACGACGCCCCGAGCGCCATCAGCCGCCTGCTGGAGCTCGGCGTGCCGCATTACCTGATCAAGGCCACGGTGCTCGGGGTCATGGCCCAGCGTCTGGTCCGGACCCTCTGCCCGCATTGCAAGGCGCCATTAACTTTGGGCGAGGACGACTGGCAAACCCTGACCCGGCCTTGGCAAGCGCCACTGCCAGGTAACGCACAACGCGCCATCGGTTGTCTGGAATGCCGCGAAACCGGCTATCGCGGCCGCGCCGGCGTGTACGAAATCATGCAACTGACTGATGGCATCAAAGCGCTGATCAACCCTGATACCGATTTGCTCGCGGTGCGGCGTCAGGCCTTCAAGGAAGGCATGCGCAGTTTGCGCTTGTCGGGGGCGCAAAAAGTGGCGGCGGGTTTGACGACGGTCGAAGAGGTGTTGCGAGTGACGCCCCAAAGTGAGCAGAAGTAGGCCATTTCAACCGCTACACACTCCTTGTTTGTAGCAGCTGCGAAGCCTGCATTCCTCGTAGGAGCTGCCGCAGGCTGCGATCTTTTGATTTTCGCTTTAAAAACAAGATCAAAAGATCGCAGCCTGCGGCAGCTCCTACAGTCGTCACGGAACTCGATTGGGTTATTGGCAATCAAAGCCCGCAGTTAAAACCCAGTGGAGTCACCTTTTATGCGTCTCAAACTTGCTGTCGCTACCTTCGCCGTGTTGTCCCTTCCAGTCGGTTCGGCGATGGCTGATGACAGCTTTTTGCGTAACGTCCTTACTTCCGGTGCCACCACCGGTACCTCCTACCTGACCTCCAGGGATCACAAGCTGGTCGTCGCCGCCCAGGACGACGCCGGCAGCTTTGTCGCCAGTGACGGCGCCATTCGCGGCCCCTATCTGGAAGCTGCGATACAGAAAGTCCGCGCCGACAACCCTGGCCTGCAAGCCACGGACATGGAACTGGCGAACGCCATCCTGGCGAAGAATGCCATCGCCTCGAAATAAGGTTCGTTGCTTAACAAAATGCCGCTCTCATGAGCGGCATTTTTTTGCCTGACGCAATTCACTGTGGGAGCGAGCCTGCTCGCGATGAGGCCAGCACACTCAACAGAAATGTCGACTATAAGGCCGCTATCGCGAGCAGGCTCGCTCCCACATTGGGTTTGTGTGTTCCGTAAATTCAGCGGTATTCATCCACCGGCACACACGCGCAAAACAGATTGCGGTCACCGTAGACATTGTCCACCCGGTTCACCACCGGCCAATATTTATGGGCCTTGGTGTGAGCATCCGGCGTCACCGCCCGCTCGATGCTGTACGGGCGCTCCCAAACCCCGGTGATGTCGGCCAAGGTATGTGGCGAACGCTTCAGCGGGTTGTCCTCCGCCGGCCAGTTGCCGTTCTGCACCTCGGTGATTTCCGCGCGAATACTCAGCATCGCGCCGATAAAACGGTCCAGCTCCGCCTTCGATTCACTCTCGGTCGGTTCGACCATCAACGTCCCCGGCACCGGGAATGACATGGTCGGCGCATGGAAGCCATAGTCCATCAGGCGTTTGGCAACGTCCTCTTCACTGATTCCGGTCTGCGCCTTGAGCGGCCGCAAGTCGAGGATGCATTCGTGGGCCACTCGCTCGTTGCGCCCGGTGTAGAGCACTGGAAATGCGCCGGCCAAATGCTGCGCCAGGTAATTCGCGGCGAGGATCGCCACCTCGCTCGCATCCGCCAGTTGCGGCCCCATCATGGCGATGTACATCCAGCTGATGGGCAAAATGCTCGCGCTGCCCCAAGGTGCCGCGCTCACCGCGCCGTTCTCCGGCAGCGGGCCGTCGATGGGCACTACCGGGTGATTGGCAACGAACGGCGCCAAGTGCGCCCGAACGCCAATCGGCCCCATGCCGGGCCCGCCACCGCCGTGGGGAATGCAGAAGGTTTTGTGCAGGTTCATGTGCGACACGTCGGCACCGATGTCTGCCGGCCGTGCCAATCCAACCTGCGCGTTGAGGTTGGCACCATCCATATACACCTGACCGCCATGGCTGTGGATAACTTCACAGATCTCGCTGATGCCTTCCTCGTAAACCCCGTGGGTCGAAGGATAAGTCGCCATCAGGCAGGCGAGTTTATCCCCCGCCGCCGTGACCTTTTCCTTCAGATCATCCAGATCGACATTACCCGCCTCATCGCACTCGACGATCACCACCCGCATCCCGGCCATCTGTGCCGAAGCCGGGTTGGTGCCGTGGGCCGATGACGGGATCAGGCAGATATCCCGCGCGCCCTGATGGCGGCTCTCGTGATATTTGCGAATCGCCAGTAACCCGGCGTACTCGCCCTGAGCGCCCGAGTTGGGTTGCATGCAGATTGCATCGAAACCGGTGATCGCGCAGAGCCAGCGCTCCAGCTCCTCGATCATCAAGGAATAACCCACCACCTGCTCTTTCGGCACAAACGGATGTAGGTTGGCGAACTGCGGCCAGGTGATGGGGATCATCTCGCTGGTAGCGTTGAGCTTCATGGTGCAAGAGCCCAGCGGAATCATCGATTGATTGAGTGCCAGGTCTTTGTTTTCCAGCTGTTTGAGGTAACGCAGCATTTCGGTTTCGCTGTGATGAGCGTTGAACACCGGATGACGCAGATAAGGTGTACTGCGCTGCAACCCGGCAGGAATGCCGGATACCAGCGTTTCAGCGTCCAGGTCGTCGACGTTGAGCCCATGATCGGCACCGAGAAACACATCGAACAGCTTCGCCACGGTGGTTTCGTCACAGGTTTCGTCGAGGCTCAGGCCCAGCTGCCCACGGCCGAGAATGCGCAAATTGATCTGCGCCGCCTGGGCACTTTCGATGATCGCCGTCTGAGTTCCCCCCACCTCCAGGGTCAGGGTGTCGAAGAAATTCTGGTTGAGACGGGTGATCCCGTGACGCTCCAGGCCGGCGGCGAGGATGCAGGTCAGCCGATGGACGCGCTGGGCAATCCGTTTGAGCCCTTCCGGGCCATGGTAGACCGCGTAGAAACTGGCGATGTTGGCCAGCAGCACCTGAGCGGTGCAGATGTTGGAGTTGGCCTTCTCCCGGCGGATATGTTGCTCGCGGGTTTGCAGGGCCATGCGCAGAGCGACGTTTCCGCGCGCATCTTTCGACACGCCGATGATCCGCCCGGGAATCGCCCGTTTGTACTCATCGCGACTGGCAAAAAACGCCGCGTGGGGCCCCCCGTAACCCATGGGTACGCCGAATCGCTGGGACGAACCGAACACCACGTCGGCGCCCAACTCCCCCGGAGGGGTCAGCAACAGCAGGCTTAGCAGATCGGTTGCCACACAGGCCAAGGCATGCTGGGCATGCAGATGATCGATCAATGGACGCAGATCGCGCACTTCACCGTGGGTGTCGGGATATTGCAGCAACGCGCCGAACACCTGGTGTTTTTTCAAGTTATCCACAGCATCGACGATCAACTCGAAACCGAACCCTTCGGCTCGGGTCCGCACGACGGAGATAGTCTGCGGGTGGCAATTCTCATCGACAAAAAACAGGTTACTTCTGGATTTGGCCACGCGCTTGGCCAGTGCCATGGCCTCAGCTGCCGCCGTGGCCTCATCCAGCAACGAGGCGTTGGCCAGTTCCAGGCCGGTCAGGTCGATGGTCAGCTGCTGGAAATTCAGCAACGCTTCGAGCCGGCCTTGAGCGATCTCCGGTTGATAGGGGGTATAGGCGGTGTACCAACCGGGATTTTCCAGCACGTTGCGCAGGATGACGGCCGGCGTGAGAGTGCCGTGGTATCCCATGCCGATCAGGCTGGTCCAGACCTGGTTCTGCTCGGCGTAGCCCCGCAGCTTGGCCAGCGCGGCTTCTTCGTCGAGGGCCGGCGGCAGATCCAACGGCCGGTTGAGGCGGATTCCCGGCGGAACCGTCTGCTCGATCAGTTCGACCCGGCTGCCAAGACCAAGGCTGTCGAGCATCGCCTGCTGCTCGGCGGCATCGGGGCCCAGATGGCGGCGCAGGAAGGTATTGGGGTCGCGTAACTGGCTCAGGGACGGCAACTGGGACATGACGGGCTCTCTCTTGACTGGCGCTCGGCGTCGATGCAATGCGGTCAAACCAGCATAGCAGTCGATGTCGGGGAGCCATTGAGAGTCATACAAGAACGGTGTAGGAGCTGCCGAAGGCTGCGATCTTTTGATCTTGATTTTTAAAAACAAGATCAAAAGATCGCAGCCTTCGGCAGCTCCTACACGGGGCGAGCATTACTCGCCGATGATGGCCTTGTAGGCAACTGCATCGAGCAGCAGATTGTCCAGTTCGGTGGTATCGCTTGGCTCGAGCTTGAAGAACCAGCTGTCATAAGGCGCGCTGTTGACCAGTTCCGGGTTGTCGGCCAACTCTTCGTTGACGGCAATGACTGTGCCGGAAACTGGCGAGTAGATATCCGACGCGGCCTTGACCGACTCGACGACACCCGCAGCCTCACCGGCAGCGAACACTTTGCCGATTTCCGGCAGCTCAACGAACACTACGTCACCCAAGGCTTCCTGAGCATGGTCTGAAATACCCACTTTCACGCCGCCATCATGGTCTAGACGGGCCCATTCGTGACTTTCGGCAAAACGCAGGTCGACAGGGATTTCGCTCATGTTCTGTGTCCTCAAGAAAAATGTCAGCGGTCATTGCCCGCCAAAAAAAGTTAGATCAAGGTTTTGCCGTGGCGTACGAAGGTCGGTTTGACCACTCGAACCGGGTACCACTTGCCACGGATTTCCACTTCGGCGCGGTCGGCGGTGGCCACCGGTACACGCGCCAGTGCAATCGACTTGCTAAGCGTAGGAGAGAAACTACCACTGGTGATCTCCCCTTCGCCAACATTGGCGATGCGAACCACCTGATGCGCCCGCAAAACCCCACGTTCTTCCAGGACCAGACCCACCAGTTTGTGCTGTACGCCATTGGCCCGTTCGGCTTCCAGGGCAGTGCGGCCAATGAACTGGCGCGTGGCCGGTTCCCAGGCAATGCTCCAGGCCATGTTGGAGGCCAATGGCGAAACTTCTTGATGAATGTCCTGACCGTAGAGGTTCATGCCGGCTTCGACACGCAAGGTATCGCGCGCGCCGAGGCCGATCGGGGAAATACCCGCGCCCACCAGATCGTTGAAAAAGCCTGGTGCCTGATCGGCCGGCAGCACGATTTCCAGACCATCCTCACCGGTGTAACCGGTGCGCGCGATGAACCAGTCACCGTCGGTCTGACCTTCGAAATATTTGAGCTGCTGAATCAGCGCGCCGCGGGACTGAGTCACCAGTTCGGCAATCTTGTGCCGGGCGTGAGGCCCTTGAATGGCCAGCATCGCCAGCTCGGAACGCTCGTTGAGCTGCACCTGGAAGTCGCCGAGATGAGCCTGCATCCAGGCCAGGTCCTGATTACGGGTGGAGGCGTTGACCACCAGGCGATAACCGTCCTCGAGACGATAGACGATCATGTCGTCGACGATGCCGCCGTGCTCGTTGAGCATGGCGCTGTACAAGGCACGGCCGGGGCTGTGCAGACGCTCGACGTCATTGGCCAGTAAATACTGAAGCCAGGCCTTGGCCTGGGGGCCGTCAACATCGATCACGGTCATGTGGGATACATCGAAAACCCCGCAATCGCGGCGCACCTGATGGTGTTCCTCGACCTGCGAGCCGTAATGCAGAGGCATATCCCAACCGCCAAAATCGACCATCTTCGCGCCGAGGGCGAGATGAAGGTCGTACAGAGGCGTACGCTGTCCCATGGGTTTCTCCTTCCGGGCGTGGCGAAGGTGCGGGCAGGCGCTGCATGGGATGAAATGCCTTGAAATAAATGGCTTTCAGCCGATTTCAGCAACCCGATCCGAGGACGGACCGCACCGAATGCCGCGCATTGTAGCCGCAAGGTGTAGGACTGACACCTACGCGTTTCGGTGCGCCGAACGTCGGATCAATCCGATGACCGGTAACAGCCCGACCAACACCAGGGTCAATGCTGGCAACGAGGCTCTCGCCCACTCGCCCTCGCTGGTCATTTCAAAGATCCGCACCGCCAGCGTATCCCAGCCAAACGGGCGCATCAGCAGGGTCGCGGGCATTTCCTTGAGCACGTCGACGAACACCAGCAACGCCGCGCTCAATGTGCCCGGCAGCAGCAGCGGCAGATACACTTTGAAAAACAGTCGTGGCCCACTGACGCCAAGGCTACGTGCTGCTTCGGGCAAAGAGGGCCGTATTCGCGCCAGGCTGCTTTCCAGCGGGCCATAGGCCACCGCGATAAAACGCACCAGATAGGCCAGCAACAACGCCGACAGACTGCCCAACAGCAACGGTTTGCCCGCGCCGCCAAGCCAGCCTGACAGCGGGATCACCAGTTCGCGATCCAGGTAACTGAACGCCAGCATGATCGACACCGCCAGCACCGAGCCTGGCAAGGCGTAGCCAAGGTTGGCCAGACTGATGCCGGAGCGGATCGCCCGGGTCGGCGCCAATCGACGGGCAAAGGCCAGCACCAGAGCGACACTGACGGTGATCAATGCTGCCATGCCGCCCAGGTACAGGGTATGGATGATCAATCCGGCATAACGCTCATCCAGATCGAAGCGCCCACGTTGCCAGAACCACACCACCAGTTGCAGCACGGGAATGACGAAGGCGCAGGCAAATACCAGACCGCACCAGCTCATGGCCGCCAGCGCCTTGAGCCCGCGCAGGTGATACAACGCCTTGACCCGTGGCCGTTCGTTGCTCGCCCGATTGGCCCCGCGGGCACGGCGCTCGCCATACAGCACGACCATCACCACCAATAGCAACAGGCTGGCCAGTTGCGCAGCCGTGGAAAGACTGAAAAAGCCGTACCAGGTTTTGTAGATAGCGGTGGTGAACGTATCGAAGTTGAACACCGACACGGCACCGAAATCCGCCAGGGTTTCCATCAGCGCCAACGCCACGCCCGCGCCAATGGCCGGACGTGCCATCGGCAATGCCACTCGCCAGAACGCCTGCCACGGGGATTGCCCAAGGACTCGCGCTGCTTCCATCAAGCCTTTGCCCTGAGCCAGGAATGCGCTACGTGCCAAGAGGTAAACGTACGGATAAAAAACCAGCACCAGTACCAGAATCACACCGCCGGTGGAGCGCACTCGGGGCAGCCTCAGGCCACTGCCGAACCATTCGCGCAGCAAGGTTTGCACGGGGCCGGCGAAGTCCAGCAGGCCGACGAAAACAAATGCCAGCACATAAGCAGGAATCGCAAAGGGCAGCATCAGCGCCCAGTCCAGCCAACGCCGCCCGGGAAACTCGCAGAGGCTTGTGAACCAGGCCAGGCTGACGCCCAGCAGCGTTACGCCGAAACCGACACCGAGGACCAGCGTGAGGGTATTGCCCAGCAGTCGCGGCATCTGGGTGTCCCACAGGTGGGACCAGATCTGCTGATCGATGGTTTGCCAGGAAAGAAGCAGGACGCTCAGGGGCAGCAGGACCAGCGCAGCAATGGCGAAGACCAAGGGATACCAGCGGCGTTGGGCGGGGTGGGCCAAGGAAGGTGTCTCGCAAGGAAATCGTGAAGTGTAAGGAAAAAATGCAAAAAGATCGCAGCCTTCGGCAGCTCCTACGTTGGGATGATGTACACCCGGTAGGAGCTGCCGAAGGCTGCGATCTTTTGACCTTTACAACAGCAGACTCAGTTCCAGCCAGCCCGATCCATCATCCGGATCGCTTCAGCCTGACGCTTGCCCGCGATTTCCACCGGCAAGGTGTCGGCCTTAAACTTGCCCCAGCTCGCGACTTCAGCTGAAGGTTGAACGGCAGGGTTGGCCGGGAATTCCTGGTTCACGTCAGCGAAAATCTTCTGCGCTTCAGGCGTGGTCATCCACTCCACCAGCGCCTTGGCGGCTTCTGGGTGTGGAGCGTGTTTGGTCAGGCCGATGCCCGACAGGTTGACGTGCACGCCACGGTCGCCCTGATTCGGCCAGAACAGCTTCACCGGCAGGTCTGGTTTCTGTTTGTGCAAACGGCCGTAGTAGTAAGTGTTGACGATGCCGACGTCGCACTGGCCGGCGTTGATCGCCTCCAGCACGGCAATGTCGTCGGAGAACACATCGGTGGACAGGTTGTTGACCCAGCCCTTGAGGATTTTCTCGGTTTTCTCGGCGCCATGGACTTCGATCATGGTGGCGGTCAGGGACTGGTTGTAGACCTTCTTCGCCGTGCGCAGGCACAGGCGACCTTCCCATTGCTTGTCGGCCAGCGCTTCGTAGGTGGTCAGTTCACCGGGTTTTACCCGGTCGGTGGAATAGGCGATGGTCCGTGCCCGCAGGCTGAGGCCGGTCCAGGCATGGGAGGACGCGCGGTATTGCGACGGGATGTTGGCGTCGATCACCTTGGAAGTGAACGGCTGGAGGATGCCCATCTGCTCGGCCTGCCAGAGGTTGCCGGCATCGACGGTCAGCAGCAGGTCGGCAGTGGCGTTTTCGCCCTCGGCCTTGATCCGCTGCATCAGCGGCGCTTCCTTGTCGGTGATGAACTTCACCTGCACGCCGGTTTTCTGGGTGTAGACATCGAAGACTGGCTTGATCAATTCATCGATACGCGAGGAATAAACCACCACCTCGTCAGCGGCCTGGGCGGCGGTGCTGCCAATCAGGGTCAGTGCCAGTGCGGTCAGTAGACGCTTGGGTGCCAACATGGAAGCGGTCTCTCGAATGGGGAAGTGAGAGCGAATGATAAGGACTCACATTTCGCATCTCAATCGGACAGTGGGTGGAGGCGTTACCGGATGTTGCAGTAGGAGCTGCCGAAGGCTGCGATCTTTTGATCTTGCTTTTCAAAGGCCCAGAAAGGATCAAGAGCAAAAGATCGCAGCCTTCGGCAGCTCCTGCAGGGGCAATCAAGCCTTGGCCAACGCCGGCAGATCCCCAATCAACCCAAGCGCTTCACGCACGAACAACGCCTTGGCCTCGGGCATCTGGTCGACCATCTTCAACCCGGTATTACGCAACCAGCGTACCGGCAACGGATCGGCCTGGAACAACCGCTCGAACCCTTCCATCGCCGCCATCAATGCCAGGTTGTGGGGCATGCGCCGACGCTCGAAACGACTGAGCACTTTCACGTCCGCCAACCGCTCGCCACGCGCGGCCGCTTGCAGCAGCACTTCGGCCAGCACCGCGGCATCGAGGAAACCGAGGTTCACGCCCTGCCCGGCCAGCGGATGAATGGTATGGGCCGCGTCGCCGATCAGCGCCAGGCCTTCAGCCACGTAACGTTTTGCATGACGCTGACGCAGCGGCACACACAAACGCGGGTCGACGCTGAGCACTGTGCCGAGGCAGCCTTCAAAGGCCCGTTCCAGCTCCTTGCAGAAGCCTTCGTCATCCAGCGCCATCAGGCGTTCGGCTTCGCTCGGCGTGGTCGACCAGACGATCGAGCACCAATCCTGTTGACCGTCCCGCTCCAGTGGCAGAAACGCCAGCGGACCGTTGTCAGTGAATCGTTGCCACGCAGTCATTCGATGGGGTTTTGAGCTGCGCACGCTGGTAACGATCGCGTGGTGCATGTAATCCCATTCGCGAGTCGCAACACCGGTCAGGCGCCGAACGGCCGAGTTGGCGCCATCCGCCGCGATCACCAAAGGTGCCCGCAAGGTGCGGCCATCGGCCAGGGTCAGCAGCCAGTCGTCACCGGAGCGGCGCATCTGTTCCAGACGCGCATTGGCCAGCATCCCGAGATCGCAGTCGTGCAGTCGGTCGAGCAAGGCGTCCTGAACCACGCGGTTCTCGACGATATGCCCGAGCACTTCGGCATGCACGCTGGTCGCCGAGAAATGGATCTGCCCGGTGCCGCTGCCATCCCAGACATGCATGTCCGTATAGGGGCTGCTGCGCCGGCTGACGATGCCATCCCAAACGCCCAGACGTTCGAGTATTCGCTGGCTGGCCGCCGACAAAGCGCTCACCCGCGGTTCGAACGGAGCCTGCCCCTCGAAGGGTTTGACGCTCAGGGGGCTACCGTCCAGCAGCAGGACTTCGAGTCCACTGTTTTGTAACGCCAGCGCCAGGGCACTGCCGACCATTCCGGCCCCGACAATCAGCAGATCTGCGCGCATTTCCATGCTTTAAGCCTGTCTCGCTTGCGGCTTGAGCCGCTCATAAAGGTTTTTCTCGACCCGCGTCACCCAAGTGCTCGCGCCGTCATGAATATCGACTTGCAGGTGCACCCTGCCTGGTTTTCGCTTAATCATCGGGACGCGTACCCAGGCCCATGGCCTGCCGGGCGAACCAGCGTTTGGCCGGCGGCAACAAATCGAGGCCGAGCAGGCCGATGTTGCGGCCCAGGGAAACCAGCGGCTGCGTGCTGCCGAATAACCGGGTGACCTGATCGGAGAAGCCCACGGTCAGGTTCTGGTCCATGCGCTGACGCTCGCGGTAGGCCTGCAAGGTGGCGAAATCGCCGGGCGATGTCTCGCTGCCCAACAAACTGTCGGCCAGCGCCTGGGCGTCACGCAACGACAGGTTGAACCCTTGCCCGGCAATCGGATGCAGGCTGTGGGCGGCGTTGCCGAGGATCGCCAGATGCGGGCGGACTTGTTCCTCGGCTTCGATCAGCGACAGTGGATACAAATGCCGTGCGCCGACCTGCTTCAACGTGCCGAGGCGATAACCGAAGATGCCCTGCAGCTCAGTGAGAAAGCTGCGGTCATCAAGGGCTGCCAGCCGTTGCGCATCCATACCCAAACGGGTCCAGACCAGCGCGCAACGATTGTCCGGCAACGGCAGCAAGGCCATCGGGCCATCGTCGGTGAAACGTTCGAAGGCCATGCCGTTGTGCGCTTCGCTGGGGGTGATGTTGGCGATCAGTGCGCTCTGGTTATACGGGCGTTTTTTGATGCCGATTCCCAGTTGCTCACGCAAGCCGGAACGGCCGCCATCGGCCAATACCGCAAGGTCGCATTCCACCAGGGTTTCATCGTTGAGCGTCAGGCGATAGCCGTCGGTCAGCGGTTCCATGCCGGTGACCTCCGCCGGGCAACGCCAACTGATCACGTCCTTGTCCAGACTGTGCCAGAGGCACTGGCCGAGCCAGGCATTTTCCACCACATAACCCAGCGCCGGAACGCCCTCTTCCATCGCCGACAGCCGCGCGGTGGAGAAACGTCCACGGTCGGAGACATGAATCTGCTTGATCGGCTCGGCGCGGCGGGAGATTTCCTGCCACACACCCAACCGTTGATAAATCTGCCGGGCACCAAAGGACAACGCCGAAGAACGGGCGTCATAACTCGGTTGATAGCTGTCGCCGGGGGCAAACGGTTCGATCAGCACGATCTTCCAGCCACGGGCCTTGGCCCCGGCCTGCAACGCCAACGCCAGACTGGCGCCGACCAGGCCACCGCCGATGATTGCCAGATTGACTCGACTCATGCCGCTTGTGTCCGTGCTGCGGCCATCAATGCCTCGATGTCGGCGACCGTTTTCGGCACGCCGTTCGTCAGGATTTCACAACCGGTTTTGGTGACCACCACGTCGTCCTCGATGCGCACGCCAATGCCGCGCCATTTCTTCGCCACGTTCTGGTTGTCCGGCGCAATGTAAATGCCCGGCTCGACCGTCAGCGCCATGCCGACCTCCAGCACGCGCCATTCGCCACCGACCTTGTACTCGCCAACGTCGTGCACATCCATGCCCAGCCAGTGGCCGGCGCGGTGCATGTAAAACGCCTTGTAGGCTTCGCTGGCGATCAACTCGTCGACGTCGCCCTGCAACAGGCCCAACTTCACCAGACCAGTGGTAATCACCCGGACCGTGGCTTCGTGCGCCTGATTCCAGTGTTTGTTCGGTGCGATTTCGGCAAACGCCGCTTCCTGGGAAGCCAGCACCAACTCGTAAATCGCCTTCTGCTCCGGTGAATACTTGCCGTTGACCGGCCAGGTGCGGGTGATGTCGCTGGCGTAGCAGTCGATCTCGCAACCGGCGTCGATCAGCACCAGATCACCGTCCTTGAGCACGGCGTCATTCTGCTGGTAATGCAGGATGCAGCTGTTGCGCCCGGCGGCGACGATCGAGCCGTAAGCCGGCATCTTCGCCCCGCCCTTGCGAAATTCGTAATCGAGCTCGGCTTCGAGGCTGAACTCATGCAAACCGGCACGGCTGGCCTGCATCGCACGAATATGGGCTTGGGCGGAAATCCGTGCGGCTTCGCGCATCACCTTCACTTCTGCCGCCGATTTATACAGGCGCATGTCGTGAAGCAGATGATCCAGGGCAACGTATTCGTTCGGCGGCTGGGCGCCGAGGTGCGCTTTAGAGCGGATCACGTTGATCCAGTCCATCAAGTGCCGATCGAATTCCGGGTTGCTGCCCATGGCCGAATACACCCGGTCGCGGCCTTCGATCAGGCCCGGCAGGATGTCGTCGATGTCGGTGATGGGGAATGCGTCGTCGGCGCCGAAGTCGCGGATCGCGCCTTCCTGGCCGGCGCGCAGGCCGTCCCACAATTCCCGTTCGGCATTACGTTCCCGGCAAAACAGCACGTATTCGCCGTGCTCACGGCCGGGCATCAAGACGATGACGGCTTGAGGCTCGGGGAAACCGCTGAGGTACTGGAAATCGCTGTCCTGACGGTAGACGTGCTCGACATCGCGGTTGCGGATGGCCACTGCGGCGGCGGGCAGGATGGCGATGCTGTTGGGTTCCATCTGCGCCATCAGGGCCTTGCGGCGACGGCTGTATTCCGATTTCGGGATATGAATCATGGGCAGACGGCTTTCCCTGGCACGCGATTAATGCAACGACGGTTTGGCAGCCGCTTCGTCGGTTTTCTTGGTTTCGGTGAACAGCAGCAACGGAGCGACGCGCAGGTACTCCATCACTTCCATGTAGTCGCTTTCGCCGTCGTCGGACTCTTCCAGCGCGTCCTGTACCTGGGCAATGGCGGCGAGATCCTGCAGCACTTCGGTGGCTTCAGTGCTCAAGGCATATTCGCGGCGGGTCAGACCGAAGCCGGTAAGAAAGCCCTGGCACCACTGGCCCAGTGCAGCCGCGCGCTCGGTGAGCGGCGCGTCGTCGGTCGGCAGCAGCAGAACAACGGTCATGTCGTCGCTGGTAAGCTCGCCCTTGACCATCTCTTGCAGGCCGATCAAGGCGTTGCGAACGTTGTCTTGTGGCTCGCCTTCGAGCAGCTCGGCGGCGTCGGCCAACCAGCTGTCGGCTTCGAAGCCGGCACCGGCGCAACTGCGACCGAGCAACAGGCCGTGCAGTTCGGCAGGCGAGACGGGATGGCCGCTGGTGCTCAGCAGGGTGGCGAAGGCTTGGTACGGAGAATTCTGAATGGGCATGGGCAGCTAGGCGCCAGACGGCGCTATGTCTAGAATGAAGGCCTTGTATCCTACATCGACAGACTCGCCAAGACTATTAAAGGCTGTCCGCCAGCTATCACGCATCAGACACAACCAGTGGACAAAATGGAAGACACCGACCTGCAAGCGCTGATGGCCAGACTCGAGCTGCTAATTACTCGAGTCGAGCAACTAAAGAGTCAGAATGGACTCCTATTAGCTCAGGAAAAGAGCTGGCGCGAGGAACGCGCGCATCTCATTGAAAAAAATGAAATCGCCCGGCGTAAGGTCGAATCGATGATTTCGCGCCTCAAGGCCCTGGAGCAAGACTCATGAGTTCAAGCAATAGCGTTACCGTGCAGATCCTCGACAAAGAATATTCGATCATCTGCCCCCAGGAAGAGCGCAGCAACCTGGTGAGCGCTGCCCGTTACCTGGACGGCAAGATGCGCGAAATTCGCAGCAGCGGCAAAGTCATCGGCGCCGACCGCATCGCCGTGATGGCCGCGCTGAACATCACGCACGATCTTCTGCACAAGGAAGAACGCCCGGATGTGCAGGCCAGCGGCTCGACCCGCGAGCAGGTTCGCGATCTGCTGGACCGCGTCGATCTGGTGCTGTCGACCGATCCGGATGTCACCAAGGGCTGAAACGCGAAACCGCTTGGGGTATACTCGCATCACTCCCTGGGGTGCTTGCCAGTTGACGACGTCCCTGAGCCGATTCGCACTACCCTGGAGGTTGCACGTTGGGCTGGTGTGCATGTCCGCTAGACGGAAAGCCTTAAAGCCTACTGCATCTTCCACCTTGAACTTTCGGGTTCAAGGGCTAAGTCGACAGCGGTTCATCCGGGGAGCCTGATTCCAGTCCGATGCCGGTTTAAATACCGGCATCGGCTTTTTTACGGGTACGCTTTGGTACTCGCACTTCTGAAGCCTGAACCCATGACCGAACCTGCGCTGCTGCCCCGCCCGCAACTTCGACGCATGCTGCGCAAGGCCCGCCGCGCACTGACACCCAGTCAGCAGCGCGAGGCCGCTCGCGGGCTGTATAAGCAATTGATCCAGCACCCGCTGTTCCGCCGCGCAAAACACATCTCTCTGTACCTGCCCAACGACGGTGAAATCGATCCGCGCCTGCTGATGCGTGCCGCGCAACGTCGGGGCAAGGCGACGTATCTGCCGGTGCTCAGTGCCTGGCCGCGAACCAAAATGGTGTTCCAGCGGATTCGCCCCGGCGAAAAGCTCAAACCCAACCGTTTTCGCATCCCCGAACCTCGCCACAACATCGCCCGACAACGCAAAGTCTGGGCGCTGGATCTGGTGTTGTTACCGCTGGTGGGGTTTGACGATGTCGGCGGACGCCTGGGAATGGGCGGTGGTTTCTACGATCGAAGCCTGGCGTACCTGGCGCGCCGCAAAAACTGGCGCAAGCCGACGCTTCTGGGCCTGGCCCATGAATGTCAGAAGGTTCAACGATTGGCTCAGGCGAGCTGGGATGTGCCGCTGCAGGGAACGGTCACGGACAAGGCATGGTATTTCGCGGACTAGACGCCACTGATTTCAGCGGCGTCGAAAGACAGGTTCAGCGCTTGAAGGCCGACGGCTGTTGCTGCGCGATCTCGACCGGAGCATCGGGTTTGTTGTTCCACAGGCTTTGGGCATAGCCGGTGGTCACGACACCAAGGCCGAATAAAATAACCAAAATCCATAGTAAATCCGGTTTGCGTTTCATCGATTGCCCCCCAAAGGCACATCAACACGATGACAGCAGCGGTTTCCGTTGTAGGTGTAGGCCGTGCAGCAGCGTCAAGCTTAGAAGGCCGGCATTTTGCGACAACGTGAACCGACACGCAAACGCTGGCGTCAACCGACTGTCGGTTTGTCATAAAATTGCCCGACCGCTTGCCCACTCACCTCGCAAGGAGCAAAACCATGGCCTATTGGCTGATGAAATCCGAGCCCGACGAACTCTCGATCAAAGACCTGGAGAAGCTTGGCCGAGCGCGCTGGGACGGGGTTCGCAACTACCAGGCGCGTAACTTCCTGCGGGCCATGGCGGTGGGTGACGAGTTTTTCTTCTATCACTCCAGCTGCCCGGAGCCGGGGATTGCCGGGATCGGCAAGATTGTCGAAGCCGCGTACCCGGACCCGACGGCGCTGGAGCCTGAGAGTCATTACTTCGATCCGAAGGCCACTGCCGAGAAAAACGCCTGGAGCGCGATTGATGTTGCTCACGTCGAGACGTTTTCCAGGGTGCTGAAGCTGGATTATCTGAAGCAGCAAACGGCGTTGACCGAGATGCCACTGGTGCAAAAAGGCTCGCGATTGTCAGTGATGCCCGTCACCGCTGAGCAATGGGCGACGGTTATCGCATTACGTTGAAAATCGTTAAAAGATCGCAGCCTTCGGCAGCTCCTACAGGGAAACTCGTTCGGCGTAGGAGCTGCCGAAGGCTGCGATCTTGGCAATCAATCAGACAACAGAAGTCTTACTGGATGATCAGGTTGTTGAACAACAAATCCTCAACCACTGGCTTGCCGGTTTCGTCGTTCATCACTTGCTGAGTCTGCTTCAAGGCTTCCTGACGCAGCTTTTCCTTGGCTTCGACGTTGTTCATGGCTTCAGTGGTCTGCTGCGCAAACAACGCCACCAGCTTGTTACGGATCAATGGCTCATTGGCCTTTACCGCTTTGGTCGCCTCGTCACCGGTCACCCGCAACGCCACATCGGCCTTGTAGACCTTGAGCTTCGGCGTACCGTCCAACCCATAGTTGCCCACGAATGGCGGGCTCAGGGTGATGTAGTTGACCTTCGGGGCCTCACCTTCTTTGGCTTCTTCGGCCATCGCTGCCACAGGCAGAGACAGGGCCAGCATCAACATGATCCACGCTTTCACAATTCGCTCCTTATCCGGTTTGCGGCCAAGCATAACGACCCGCCGCTCAAGCACAAGCTTATGGCTGACTATCAGGGTCGGGCATGCTCGTTGACCCGATGACTCACACACCTACACTTATCGGCCATCACTCCCAAAGGAATAGCCCTGATGAAAGCCGTGCTGTGCAAAGCCTTCGGCCCTGCCGAATCGCTGGTGCTGGAAGACGTCGCCAGTCCTGTCGCGAAGAAGAATGAAATCCTGCTGGATGTGCATGCGGCTGGGGTGAATTTCCCGGACACGTTGATCATCGAGGGCAAATATCAGTTCAAGCCGCCCTTCCCGTTTTCTCCGGGTGGCGAAGCGGCCGGCGTGGTCAGCGCAGTGGGCGAAAAGGTCAGCCACCTCAAGGTCGGTGACCGGGTCATGGCCCTGACTGGCTGGGGCAGCTTTGCCGAGCAGGTCGCGGTGCCGGGCTACAACGTGCTGCCGATCCCGCCCTCGATGGACTTCAACACCGCCGCCGCATTCAGCATGACCTACGGCACGTCGATGCACGCCCTCAAACAACGGGGCAACCTGCAACCTGGCGAAACCTTGCTGGTACTCGGCGCCTCCGGCGGCGTCGGCCTTGCCGCGGTGGAAATCGGCAAAGCCATGGGCGCCCGGGTGATCGCTGCCGCCAGCAGCGCGGAAAAACTCGCGGTGGCCAAGGCAGCCGGCGCCGATGAGTTGATCAACTACAGCGAAACCAGCCTCAAGGACGAGATCAAACGCCTGACCGACGGCCAAGGCGCCGACGTGATCTACGATCCGGTGGGTGGTGACCTGTTCGACCAGGCGATCCGCGCCATTGCCTGGAACGGCCGTCTACTGGTAGTCGGCTTCGCCAGCGGACGAATCCCTGAGCTGCCAGTGAACCTGGCACTGCTCAAAGGCGCAGCAGTGGTCGGCGTGTTCTGGGGCTCCTTTGCCCAGCGCCAACCACAGGACAACGCAGCAAACTTCCAGCAGTTGTTTGGCTGGTTTGCCGAGGGCAAGCTAAAGCCGCTGGTGTCTCAGGTTTATCCGCTGAGTAATGCGGCGCAGGCCATCAATGATCTTGGCCAGCGCAAGGCGGTCGGGAAAGTGGTGGTTCAGGTTCGCTGATTGTTTGCCTGACCTGCTTGACCCGAACCGGGTCGCAGCCCTGCGACCCGGTTACGCCATCCCCATACCGCCCTGCATTTATACCTGAGCGACATGTTCATAAAAGAACATGCAATCTCCAACATTTCCACTGTTTGGCTGATGCGAACCGGTGCTATTTTCGGTAACGAAACTGTAACATTCGCATCCGCAGTCAAAACAAGAAATCTGGAGCCTTTGAATGTTTGCTTTCTTTCGTCCTGCCGCACATCAGGCTCCATTGCCTGAAGAAAAAATAGACGACACCTACAAACGCCTTCGCTGGCAGATCTTCGCCGGGATTTTCATTGGGTATGCGGGTTACTACCTGCTGCGCAAGAACTTCACCCTGGCATTTCCGGATCTGATCGCCCAAGGCTATACAAAAGGCCAACTCGGGGTGGCGATGTCGGCGATTGCAATCGCCTACGGCCTTTCCAAGTTTTTGATGGGCATCGTGTCCGACCGCTCCAACCCTCGTTACTTCCTGCCCTTTGGCCTGATTGTGTCCGCTGGGGTGATGTTCGTTTTCGGTTTCGCACCGTGGGCAACGTCCAGCGTGACCATGATGTTCATCCTGTTGTTCATCAACGGCTGGGCGCAAGGCATGGGTTGGCCACCGAGCGGGCGCACCATGGTGCACTGGTGGTCGCAGAAAGAACGCGGCGGTGTGGTTTCGGTATGGAACACCGCGCATAACGTCGGCGGCGGCTTGATCGGCCCTCTGGCGATACTCGGTATGGGCTGGTTCAACGACTGGCACAGCAAGTTCTACGTACCGGCAGCGGTGGCGTTGCTGGTCGCTGTATTTGCCTTCATTGTCATGCGCGATACCCCGCAATCGACGGGCTTGCCGCCCATCGAGAAGTACAAGAACGATTACCCGGAAGGCTACGACGCCAGCCACGAAGAAGAATTCAGCGCCAAGGACATCTTCGTCAAATATGTGCTGCGCAACAAAATGCTCTGGTTCATCGCGTTGGCCAACGTCTTCGTCTACTTGTTGCGCTACGGCATTCTGGATTGGGCGCCGACTTACCTTAAAGAGGTCAAGCACTTCGACTTCGACAAGACGTCCTGGGCTTACTTCCTGTACGAGTGGGCAGGCATTCCCGGCACGCTGCTGTGCGGCTGGATGTCGGACAAGATCTTCCGGGGCAACCGTGGCCTGACGGGCATGGTGTTCATGGCACTGGTGACCGTTGCGACGATCGTTTACTGGCTCAATCCGCCGGGTAATCCGATGGTCGACATGATCTCGCTGTTCGCCATCGGCTTCCTGATCTATGGCCCGGTGATGCTGGTGGGTCTGCAGGCGCTGGAGCTGGTGCCCAAGAAAGCCGCGGGCACGGCTGCCGGTTTCACTGGTTTGTTTGGTTACCTGGGTGGTTCAGTCGCGGCCAGTGCCCTGATGGGCTACACGGTGGACTACTTCGGCTGGGATGGCGGCTTCATCCTGCTGGTCGTCGCCTGCCTGCTGGCGATGGCGTTTCTGGCGCCCACCCTGGGCCACAAGAACGTCGCCAGTCAGAGCCGCGAAGCGATCGCCTGATCGGTCTTTGATTTGCAGCGCTTGAGCCGCGCCTCCAGATTCCGGTCTGGCATGGCGTGGCTACGCAGGGCGTGAGCGGTCTGCTCGACATATTCGCGAGTGGTGCCGTAACGCCCGCAAGCGCTGTCGAATACCTGACTCAGCACATGATCCGGCAAGTTGCCGGCATAGCTGGGCAGGTGCCGCTCCAATACGAATCCCAATGCCTGGACCTGGTTTCCGTCTTCGAGACGGCAGTTGAGCCAATGTGGGCGATAGGACGGGAATGGCATTTCACGCTGCCAGAGTGCATACAGCGAAGCGTCGAGTTGTTCTTCGGGCAAGCGATAGGCAAACCCGCTGCATGAGCCGCCGCGATCCAGGCCAAATACCAGCCCGGGCACTTCCGGTGTACCGCGATGTTCGTGGGACCACAGGTATAAACCGCGATGGTAGCCATGCACACGACCGCGCACTCGCTCAACCGCCGCACATTCAGGGCGCCAGATCAGCGAACCATAAGCGAATAGCCAGACCGGCCCACCCTTGTGGCGCGCCATGGTCGCCTGCATTGAGCCGAGTAATTGTTCGTGCGTGAGCTGCGGCCCCAGATCGAGCTGCGGAGGGTAAGCCAGATTCAAAAAAGCAGATTCAATGGCGCTCATGGCGAATAGCGTTCAGCTCCCCGCGGGTGAAGAATTACTTAATAGAACGCACCGCTGTAACAATAAGGCACATATGTTTCAACGCAATTTAAGTGCCAGGGCGGCGCTCTAAAACTTATTGCCTGAATGAGATATAACCTACCGGCATTTATATAAATCTATAAATACCGATCGGCTATATGGTGAGTTATAACGATTTAAGATCGCGAATCAAGATCGGGGGGCGTAAGCGAACACATCCGCGCGCATTTGATGGGCATCCATCCCCGCTTCGACCAGGGCATCCAGCGTGCCATAGACCATGGCCGGAGAGCCACTGGCATAGACATGCAGGGCTTTCAGGTCAGGGAAATCTTCACACACTGCCTCATGCAACATGCCGCAGCGCCCTCCCCAGCCACACTGATCGCTGACGACTTTATGCAGGAACAGATTGGGCAGTTTTTCCCATTCATCCCAATGTTCGATGTCGTAAAAGTCTTCGGGACGACGCACGCCCCAATACAGATGCACCGGATGCTTGAACCCCGCGGCCCGGCAATGTTCGATCAGGCTGTGGATCTGGCCCATGCCGGTACCGGCAGCAATCAGTACCAGTGGACCGTCCGGCAGTTCCGCCAGATGGGTATCGCCGAACGGCATTTCGATGCGCACCATCGCGTTGCGCTGAAGCTGTTGGATCAGGCTCAGCGCACTGGTTTCGCGCGCCAGTACATGAATTTCCAGATCGCGCCCGGAATGCGGTGCAGAGGCCAGGGAGAAGGCGGATTTCTCGCCGTTCTCTCGCTCGATCATCAGGTACTGACCGGCATGATAGCGCGGCGGCTTGCCCGCCGGCGCACGCAGACGCACGCGCCAGGTATCGCCGCCAACATCCCTGCATTCAATAACCTGACACGACACGCTGCGCACCGGCAATTCTCCCAGCGCGAGCACGCCATCCCACAGCACGATGCAGTCTTCCAGCGGCTCTGCAATGCAAGTGTAGAACTCGCCATGGTCACGCACATCGCCGGCTTGTTCGACCCGCCCTTCCACCAGCAACGCGCCACACACATGGCAATTGCCGTTACGACAGCTTTGCGGGCATTCATAGCCCAGGCGCCGCGCGCCATCGAGAATCCGCTCGCCGGGCAGAATCTCTAGCACTGCTCCGGAGGGCTGCAAGGTTACACGCATCAATCTATTCCTAACTGATTCCAGATGGCATCGATCCGTTGGGTAACGGCTTCATCCTTGACGATGACCCGGCCCCACTCGCGAGTGGTTTCGCCAGGCCATTTATGCGTGGCATCGAGCCCCATCTTCGAACCCAGGCCGGAAACCGGCGAGGCGAAGTCGAGGTAGTCGATCGGCGTGTTGTCGATCATCACCGTGTCGCGCTTGGGGTCCATGCGCGTGGTGATGGCCCAGATCACGTCGTTCCAGTCCCGTGCGTTGATATCGTCATCAGTGACGATAACGAACTTGGTGTACATGAACTGTCGCAAAAACGACCAGACACCGAGCATTACCCGCTTGGCATGCCCAGGATACGACTTCTTCATGGTCACGATGGCCATGCGGTACGAACAGCCTTCGGGCGGCAGGTAGAAGTCGGTGATCTCCGGAAACTGCTTCTGCAGGATCGGCACGAACACTTCATTCAGCGCCACACCGAGAATCGCCGGCTCATCCGGCGGACGGCCGGTGTAGGTGCTGTGATAGATCGGTTTGATTCGATGGGTGATGCGCTCGACGGTGAACACCGGGAAGCTGTCGACTTCGTTGTAATAGCCAGTGTGGTCGCCATACGGGCCTTCGTCGGCCATTTCACCCGGATGGATCACGCCTTCCAGAATGATTTCAGCAGTGGCCGGCACTTGCAGGTCGTTGCCGCGGCACTTCACCAGTTCGGTGCGGTTGCCGCGCAACAGACCGGCGAAAGCATATTCGGAAAGACTGTCCGGCACCGGCGTCACAGCCCCCAGAATGGTTGCCGGGTCAGCGCCCAGGGCCACGGAGACCGGGAACGGCTGGCCGGGGTGTTTCTCGCACCATTCACGGTAATCCAGCGCGCCGCCACGGTGGCTCAACCAGCGCATGATCACCTTGTTGCGGCCGATCACTTGCTGACGATAGATGCCGAGGTTCTGGCGATCCTTGTTCGGACCTTTGGTGACAGTCAGGCCCCAGGTGATCAGCGGACCGACGTCGCCCGGCCAGCAGGTCTGTACCGGTAACATCGCCAGATCGACATCGTCGCCTTCGATGACCACTTCCTGGCAGACCGCGTCTTTAACGACTTTCGGTGCCATGGCAATGATCTTGCGAAAGATCGGCAGCTTTGACCAGGCGTCCTTCAGGCCCTTCGGCGGCTCGGGCTCTTTGAGGAACGCCAACAGTTTGCCAATTTCGCGCAGCTCGCTGACCGCTTCTGCGCCCATGCCCAGCGCCACGCGCTCGGGGGTGCCGAACAGGTTGCCTAGTACGGGAATGTCATAACCGGTAGGGTTTTCGAAAAGCAGCGCCGGGCCCTTGGCGCGCAACGTTCGATCGCAGACCTCGGTCATTTCGAGCACTGGGGACACTGGAACCTGGATGCGCTTGAGTTCGCCGCGCTTTTCCAGGCCGCTGATAAAGTCGCGCAAGTCGCGATACTGCATGCGTGAGCCTCATGTTGGCCGTGGCGTTCGGGGCAGGCAGTTTAGCGCCGAACCCCTCTATTCAGAACCACGAACTGCCGGTTCATCAAAAATCAGATAGCAAAAAGCCGGGTTTCCCCGGCTTTTGCTGACTTTCTGCGATTTACTTGCGCTTCATCGACAGGAAGAACTCGTCGTTGGTCTTGGTCTGTTTCAGCTTGTCGACCAGGAACTCGATGGCAGAGACTTCGTCCATCGGGTGCAGCAGCTTGCGCAGAATCCACATACGCTGCAGTTCGTCGTCGGCCGTCAGCAACTCTTCGCGGCGGGTACCGGAACGGTTGATGTTGATGGCCGGGAACACACGTTTTTCAGCGATCTTGCGATCCAGAGGCAGTTCCATGTTGCCGGTGCCTTTGAATTCTTCGTAGATCACTTCGTCCATCTTCGAGCCGGTTTCAACCAGCGCGGTAGCGATGATGGTCAGCGAGCCACCTTCTTCGATGTTCCGCGCAGCGCCGAAGAAACGTTTCGGTTTCTCCAGGGCGTGGGCATCGACACCACCAGTCAACACCTTGCCGGAGCTCGGGATCACGGTGTTGTAGGCACGCGCCAGACGGGTGATGGAGTCGAGCAGGATCACCACGTCCTTCTTGTGTTCGACCAGGCGCTTGGCCTTCTCGATCACCATTTCGGCAACCTGCACGTGGCGGGTTGGCGGCTCGTCGAACGTCGAGGCAACCACTTCGCCGCGCACGGTGCGCTGCATCTCGGTCACTTCTTCCGGACGTTCGTCGATCAGCAGCACGATCAGATGAACTTCAGGGTTGTTACGCGCGATGTTCGCCGCGATGTTCTGCAGCATGATCGTTTTACCGGCTTTCGGCGGTGCAACGATCAGGCCGCGCTGGCCTTTGCCGATCGGGGCGCACAGGTCGATGACACGACCGGTCAAGTCTTCGGTGGAACCGTTGCCGGCTTCCATCTTCATGCGCACGGTCGGGAACAGCGGGGTCAGGTTCTCGAAGAGAATCTTGTTTTTCGCGTTCTCGGGGCGATCGTAGTTGATCGTGTCGACCTTGAGCAGTGCGAAATAACGCTCGCCTTCCTTTGGAGGGCGGATCTTGCCAACGATGGTGTCACCGGTGCGCAAGTTGAAGCGGCGGATCTGGCTCGGCGAGACGTAGATGTCGTCTGGGCCGGCGAGATAGGAAGCGTCAGCGGAGCGCAGGAAGCCGAAGCCGTCCTGGAGAATCTCCAGCACGCCATCACCGGAGATTTCCTCGCCGCTTTTAGCGTGCTTTTTGAGCAGGGAGAAAATCACGTCCTGCTTGCGCGAACGGGCCATATTTTCTATGCCCATCTGTTCGGCCAATTCGAGCAGTTCGGTAATCGGCTTTTGCTTGAGTTCAGTCAGATTCATATAGGAATGACGTAATCATTTATGGAGGGGGGAAATTAAGCTTTTGGCTTAATGAGGCCGCGCCGCAGAGAAGGCGACAGGATCGCGTACTAATTCGAAAAGGAGTGCGTCGGCGACGGCTAGCAGGGGGCAGTGGAGAAACCAGTGCGGGGCCGAATGTACCACCTGAGTTTCGGAGCGTCTAGCCCTCAATAACGAAAAGGCCCCGCATTATGCGGGGCCTTTTCATGACGCTTTATAACAACGCTTAGATGTTGGCGTCGAGGAAAGCAGCCAGTTGCGACTTCGACAGCGCACCGACCTTGGTGGCTTCGACGTTGCCGTTCTTGAACAGCATCAGCGTCGGGATACCGCGCACGCCGTGCTTGGCCGGGGTTTCCTGGTTTTCGTCGATGTTCAGCTTGGCGACGGTCAGCTTGCCAGCGTAGGTGCCAGCGATCTCGTCCAGAACCGGGGCGATCATTTTGCAAGGGCCGCACCACTCAGCCCAGTAGTCAACAAGCACAGGGCCAGCAGCCTTCAGTACTTCTTCTTCGAAGTTCGCGTCGGTGACGTGCTTGATAAGATCGCTGCTCATGGATGTCTCCGGGTTGTAAGCAATAAAAAACGTGGCCCATCATAGCCGCCCTTCCCGTGTTCAGGAAGCCGCAGATGATTGAGTCTCGCTATGGTGGCCCATGAGTTTGGGTATAGCTCAAGTCATGAGGTGGCGGGAGCGACGAAAGCAATTCCGGTACGCAGGGCGGCGTTGCGCACATGCTCCTGCATGGCCTTCTGCGCGGCGCCAGAGGCCCGACGAGCCAGTGCGCGGAGAATTTTACGGTGTTCCTGCCAGGTTTCCATGGCCCGTTCGGCCCGGATGAACGGTAGCTTCTGGCTCTCCAGGAAGATGTCGGCGCTGGCGGTCAGAATGCTCAGCATCGCCTGATTGCCGCTGGCCAGGAGGATGCGCCGGTGAAACTCGAAGTCCAGGCGTGCCGCCGCATCGAAGTCGGCGGCACGCAGTTCGTTGCGCATGGCGGCGACATTGTCTTCCAGGACATCAAGTTCATCAGTGCTCAGGGTCACGGCCGCCAGCCCGGCGGCAAAACCTTCCAGCGCGTAGCGCAACTGGAAGATGTCCAGCGGCGATGCCTGAGCCGCGAACGGCCAGCCCGGCGCCGCATCGCCCCGGGGCAGATCGACCGGTGACTGCACAAACACGCCCTTGCCCGGCTGGATACTGATCACGCCCAGTGCGCTCAGGGACGATAACGCCTCACGCAACGACGCCCGACTGACCCCCAATTGCACCGCCAGGTCCCGTTGTGAGGGCAAGGCATCCCCCGCCCCGAAACCTTGCTCGGTGATCAGTTTGCGGATGGCTTGCAGCGCCACTTCGGGTACGGCGCGGGAGATCGAGTTCATGGTTTTTTCAGACGAGCCAGGCCAATGAGCGGCTAGTTGTAAAGCTATTCGCGACGTCCGGCAAGTCGTGCCCCATGGGGGTTCGGGAATTTTCACGGGTGCGCCATCAGGGTGCGAAATGCCACTCAACTGTTCAGACCAGTAAGACCGAGCGACACCAGCAAAACCGTGGCCTGCGCCCCCCAAAAACCAATCTTGGCATGGCCCGTGCTCTGTCGATCCGCAGAAATCACTTCCCGCCGATCCGGAGATTTGCCATGACCATGCGTTACAGCGTCCTCCTCGCCGCCTTGTTTGCCAGCCTGATGCTGAGCCAGGCACCCGCCCACGCCGACGGTCTGGAGGATGTGGTCAAGCGCGGCACCCTCAAAGTCGCCGTGCCCCAGGACTTCCCGCCGTTCGGTTCGGTCGGCCCGGACATGAAACCTCGCGGCCTCGATATCGACACCGCCAAACTGCTGGCCGACCAACTCAAGGTCAAACTCGAGCTGACCCCGGTCAACAGCACCAACCGCATTCCGTTCCTGACCACCGGCAAAGTCGACCTGGTGATTTCCAGCCTCGGCAAGAACCCTGAGCGCGAAAAGGTCATCGACTTCTCCCGTGCCTACGCGCCGTTCTACCTCGCCGTATTCGGCCCGCCAGACGCCGCCATCAAGGGCCTGGACGATCTCAAGGGCAAAACCATCAGCGTCACCCGTGGCGCCATCGAAGACATCGAACTGACCAAAGTCGCTCCCGAAGGCGCGACCATCAAACGCTTCGAAGACAACAACTCGACCATCGCCGCTTACCTCGCAGGGCAAGTCGACCTGATCGCCAGCGGCAACGTGGTGATGGTGGCAATCAGTGAGAAAAACCCGAAACGTGTGCCGGCGCTGAAAGTGAAGCTCAAGGATTCGCCGGTTTACGTTGGCGTGAACAAAAACGAGCCGGCATTGCTGGCCAAGGTCAATGACATCCTCACCACGGCCAAGGCTGATGGTGCGCTGGAAAAAAATTCGCAAACCTGGCTGAAAGAGCCGCTGCCGGCCGATCTCTGATCGTTCGCGCGGGAGACGATTTATGGCTTATCAGTTCGATTTCTTGCCGGTGGTGGAAAATACCGACCTGCTGCTGCGCGGTGCGCTGTTCACCCTTGAGCTGACGGCGATTGGCGCGGTGTTCGGGGTTGGCCTGGGCATCGTCGGGGCGCTGGTGCGGGCGTGGAACATCCGCCCGTTCGCCGGCATTTTCGGGGTCTACGTCGAGTTGATCCGCAACACGCCATTCCTGGTGCAGTTGTTTTTCATCTTCTTCGGTTTGCCGTCGCTGGGCCTGCAGATTTCCGAATGGCAGGCGGCGGTGCTGGCGATGGTGATCAACCTTGGCGCCTACTCGACCGAAATCATCCGCGCCGGCATTCAAGCGATCCCTCGCGGACAGCTGGAAGCCGCGGCGGCCTTGGCGATGACTCGCTTCGAAGCCTTCCGCCACGTGGTTCTGTTGCCGGCGCTGGGTAAGGTCTGGCCGGCCCTGAGCAGCCAGATCATCATCGTGATGCTCGGTTCAGCGGTCTGCTCGCAGATCGCCACCGAAGAGCTGAGCTTCGCCGCCAACTTCATTCAATCGCGCAACTTCCGCGCCTTTGAAACCTATGCCCTGACCACACTGATCTACCTGTGCATGGCGCTGCTGATCCGCCAATTGCTGAACTGGATCGGCCGGCGCTACATAGCAAGGAGCAGCAGCCAATGAGCGATTTCACCTTCTGGGACATCCTGCGCAACCTGCTCACGGGCCTGCAATGGACCCTGGCGTTGTCGCTGGTGGCGTTTATCGGCGGCGGGCTGATCGGTTTGCTGATCATGGTGATGCGGATTTCAAAAAAATCCCTGCCCAGCCACTTCGCCCGCACCTACATCGAACTGTTCCAGGGCACGCCGCTATTGATGCAGCTGTTTCTGGTGTTCTTCGGTGTGGCGTTGGCTGGTGTGGAGATTTCGCCGTGGATGGCCGCGGCGATTGCCTTGACGCTGTTCACCAGCGCTTACCTGGCGGAGATCTGGCGCGGTTGTGTCGATTCGATTCCCAATGGCCAATGGGAAGCCTCGTCGAGCCTGGCGCTCAATCCGCTGGAGCAACTGCGTTACGTGATCCTGCCGCAAGCCTTGCGCATCGCCGTGGCGCCGACCGTGGGCTTCTCCGTGCAAGTGGTCAAAGGCACCGCCGTCACTTCGATCATCGGCTTCACCGAACTGACCAAGACCGGCGGCATGCTCGCCAACGCGACCTTCGAGCCCTTCATGGTCTACGGCCTGGTGGCGCTCGGTTACTTCCTGCTCTGCTACCCCTTGTCCCTCAGTGCGCGCTATCTGGAAAGGAGACTGCATGCCTCTGCTTAGAATTTCCGCCCTGCATAAGTATTACGGCGACCACCATGTGCTCAAAGGCATCGACCTGAGTGTCGACGAAGGCCAGGTGGTGGCGATCATCGGCCGTAGCGGCTCGGGCAAATCCACCTTGCTGCGCACCCTCAATGGTCTGGAGTCGATCAATGACGGCGTGATCGAAGTCGACGGCGAATACCTCGACGCCGCCCGCGCCGACCTGCGCAGCCTGCGGCAGAAAGTCGGGATGGTGTTCCAGCAGTTCAATCTGTTCCCGCACCTCACTGTGGGCGAAAACGTCATGCTCGCGCCGCAAGTGGTGCAGAAAGTGCCGAAAGCCAAAGCCGCCGAACTGGCGCGGCAGATGCTGGAACGGGTGGGGCTGGGGGAGAAATTCGATGCCTTTCCCGACCGACTGTCTGGCGGCCAGCAACAGCGGGTGGCGATTGCCCGGGCGCTGGCGATGTCGCCGAAGGTGCTGTTGTGCGATGAAATCACCTCGGCGCTGGACCCGGAACTGGTCAACGAAGTGCTGAGCGTGGTCCGGCAACTGGCCAAGGAGGGCATGACGCTGATCATGGTCACCCATGAAATGCGCTTTGCCCGAGAGGTTGGGGACAAATTGGTGTTCATGCACCATGGCAAGGTGCATGAGGTGGGGGATCCGAAGGTGTTGTTTGCCAACCCGCAGACAGCGGAGCTGGCGAATTTCATTGGCACTGTTGAAGCGACAGCCTGAAAGAGTCTCAGTGTCTTTAATCCCCTCATCGCTAGCAGGCTAGCTCCCACAGGGGTACGCATTCCAATGTGGGAGCTAGCCTGCTAGCGATTGACCGCGCAGCGGTCACCCACTTTCCTGCGTCGGATCAAAGCTTTGAACCGTACGCGTTGGCGGCAGCGTTTGATCGTGGCAGGATGTCGAGGTTATCGACCGAGACCCCCTGACCATGCCGCAATCCCAAGCCAAGAATCTGTCCCTGATCGCCGCAATCGACCTGGGCTCCAACAGCTTTCACATGGTCGTGGCCAAGGCCCAGAACGGCGAAATCCGGATTCTCGAACGTCTCGGGGAGAAGGTTCAGCTGGCCGCCGGCATCGACGAAGAGCGCCAACTCAGCGAAGAATCCATGCAGCGCGGGCTCGATTGCCTGAAGCGTTTTGCCCAACTGATCAGCGGTATGCCGCCCGGCACGGTGCGGATCGTCGGCACCAACGCCCTGCGCGAAGCCCGTAACCGCGCCGAATTCATCCACCGCGCCGAAGAAATTCTTGGCCATCCGGTAGAAGTCATCTCTGGCCGTGAAGAAGCGCGCCTGATTTACCTCGGCGTCTCCCACACCCTCGCCGACACGCCGGGCAAGCGCCTGGTAGCCGACATCGGCGGCGGCAGTACCGAATTCATCATCGGCCAGCGCTTCGAACCGCTGCTGCGCGAAAGCCTGCAAATGGGCTGCGTCAGCTATACCCAGCGCTATTTCAAGGATGGCAAGATCACCCCGGCCCGCTATGCCCAGGCGTACACCGCGGCGCGGCTGGAGATCATGAGCATCGAGCACGCCCTGCACCGCCTGACCTGGGATGAAGCCATCGGCTCCTCGGGTACCATTCGCGCCATTGGCATGGCGCTGAAGGCCGGCGGGCATGGCACTGGCGAAGTGAATGCCGAAGGCCTGGCCTGGCTCAAGCGCAAGCTGTTCAAACTCGGCGATGCCGAGAAAATCGATTTCGAAGGCATCAAGCCCGACCGCCGGGCGATTTTCCCCGCCGGGCTGGCGATTCTCGAAGCGATCTTCGACGCCCTCGAATTGCAACGCATGGACCACTGTGAAGGCGCCCTGCGCGAAGGCGTGCTCTACGACCTGTTGGGCCGTCATCATCATGAAGACGTGCGTGAGCGCACTCTCAGCTCGCTGATGGAGCGTTACCACGTTGACCTGGAACAAGCCGCTCGGGTCGAACGCAAGGCACTGCATGCCTTCGATCAGGTGGCCGAGGATTGGCAGCTGGATGACGGTGTCTGGCGCGAACTGCTGAGCTGGGCCGCCAAGGTCCATGAAGTGGGCCTGGACATCGCCCACTATCAGTACCACAAGCACGGCGCCTACCTGATCGAGCACTCGGACCTGGCCGGATTCTCCCGCGAAGACCAGCAAATGCTCGCGCTACTGGTACGTGGCCACCGACGCAACATTCCCAAGGACAAGTTCGCCGAATTCGGCGACGACGGCATCAAGCTGATTCGCCTGTGCGTGCTACTGCGTTTTGCGATTCTGTTCCATCACATCCGCGGTATCCAGGAAATGCCACAGGTCGTGCTGCACGCCAATGGCGACAGCCTGGACGTGTTGTTCCCGGAACACTGGCTGGACGACAATCAACTGACCCAGGCCGACTTCGCCCTCGAAGCGGAATGGCTGACTCGCGTCAGCTTCGTGCTGAACGTGCGCTAATCAGAAGGCTGCCGAAAATCCCGTAGGAGCTGCCGCAGGCTGCGATCTTTTGATCTTTCCCACAGACAACTCGTTGTCTGAATGGGCGCCAAGATCAAAAGATCGCAGCCTTCGGCAGCTCCTACGGGGGAATTCGTCCCCGGGCAGCCTTTGAATGGCTACCCGGGAGACTGGTCTTAGCGAACTGCCAGAATCGGGCTACCCAAACGCTCAAGCAAGGTTGCCTGGGCACTGCGCGGGTTCTGGTTGCCGGTCGGCGTGTTGCGGATGTAGCGACCGTCCGACTGCAGGCTCCAGCTGTGGGTGTTATCGGTGAGATAAAGCTCCAGCTCTTTCTTGACCCGCAAAATCAGCTTCTTGCCCTCGACCGGGAAGCAAGTCTCGACGCGCTTGTCGAGGTTGCGCTCCATCCAGTCGGCGCTGGACAGGAACATCTGCTCTTCGCCACCGTTGAGAAAGTAGAAAACCCGGGTGTGTTCCAGGAAGCGGCCGATGATCGAGCGCACGTGGATGTTGTGGGACACGCCGGCGATGCCTGGTCGCAGGCAGCACATGCCACGCACCACCAGATCGATACGCACCCCGGACTGACTGGCCTTATACAACGCGCGGATGACCTTCGGGTCGGTCAGCGAGTTGAACTTGGCGATGATGTGCGCCGGTTTGCCGTCGAGGGCGAATTGCGTCTCCCGGGCAATCATATCAAGCATGCCCTTCTTCAACGTGAACGGTGCGTGCAGCAGTTTCTTCATGCGCAGGGTCTTGCCCATACCGATCAGCTGGCTGAACAGTTTGCCGACGTCTTCGCACAAGGCATCGTCGGAGGTCAGCAGGCTGTAGTCGGTATACAGACGGGCGTTGGCCGCGTGATAGTTGCCGGTCCCCAAGTGGGCGTAGCGGACAATCTCGCCCGCCTCGCGGCGTAAAATCAGCATCATCTTGGCGTGGGTCTTGAAACCGACCACGCCGTAAATCACCACCGCACCGGCCGCTTGCAGACGGCTGGCCAGTTGCAGGTTGGACTCTTCATCGAACCGCGCGCGCAATTCGATCACTGCCGTCACTTCCTTGCCGTTACGCGCAGCGTCCACCAGCGCATCGACGATCTCGGAGTTGGCGCCGCTTCGATACAACGTCTGGCGTACCGCCAACACGTGCGGGTCTTTCGCTGCCTGACGCAGCAAGTCGACCACCGGGGTGAACGACTCGAACGGGTGCAGCAGCAGAATGTCCTGCTTGCTGATCACACTGAAAATGTTCTCGCTGTTTTGCAGCAGTTTCGGGATCTGCGGGGTGAACGGGTTGTATTGCAGCTCCGGATGACTGTCCAGGCCAGTGATGCTGAACAGCCGGGTCAGGTTGACCGGGCCGTTGACCTGATACAACTCGGTCTCATGCAGGTTGAACTGCTTGAGCAAGTAGTCGGACAAGTGTTTCGGGCAGGTATCGGCCACTTCCAGCCGCACTGCGTCACCGTAACGACGGGAGAACAACTCGCCGCGCAGGGCGCGGGCCAGGTCTTCGACATCTTCGGTGTCGACCGCGAGGTCGGCGTTTCGGGTCAGGCGGAACTGGTAGCAGCCCTTGACCTTCATGCCCTGGAACAGGTCATCGGCGTGGGCGTGGATCATCGACGACAGGAACACATAGTTGTCGCCGGGACCGCCGACTTCTTCCGGCACCTTGATGATCCGCGGCAGCAGACGCGGCGCCGGGATTATCGCCAGACCGGAGTCGCGACCGAAGGCGTCGATGCCTTCGAGCTCGACGATGAAGTTCAGGCTCTTGTTCACCAGCAACGGAAACGGGTGCGTCGGGTCGAGGCCGATCGGGGTGATAATCGGGGCGATCTCGTCGCGGAAATAACGACGAACCCAAGTCTTGAGCTTGGTGGTCCAGTAGCGGCGACGGATGAAGCGGACCTGATGTTTTTCCAGTTCCGGCAACAGAATTTCGTTGAGGATCGCGTATTGGCGATCGACGTGGCCGTGCACCAGTTCACTGATGCGAGCCAGGGCCTGGTGCGGTTGCAGGCCATCGGCGCCAGCCTGTTCACGGGCGAAGGTGATCTGCTTCTTCAGGCCGGCCACACGAATCTCGAAGAACTCGTCCAGGTTGCTGGAGAAGATCAGCAGAAACTTCAGCCGCTCCAGCAATGGGTAGGACTCATCCAGCGCCTGTTCCAGCACGCGGATGTTGAACTGCAGTTGCGAGAGCTCACGATGGATGTACAGGCTGCTGTCATCCAGGCCGGGAATGGCAATCGCTGGCGCCGCAACAACGGGCTCGGCCACCACCGCGGGAGGAGCAGGCTCCAGCTCCGGCGGGGTTTCGGCGATTGGCTCCACCACAGGTTGAGCGTCTTTTACGGCAACTTCAGTGAGTCCTTCGGTATTCATCGAATGTTCCTGGGAGGGCTATTTTTGCTCTCGTAACAATTGAGCAGCACGGACGGCAAAGTAAGTCAGGATGCCATCAGCGCCTGCACGTTTAAAAGCGGTCAGGGATTCGAGGATAACCCCTTCGCTCAACCAGCCATTCTGGATCGCTGCCATGTGCATGGCGTATTCACCGCTGACCTGATAGACAAAGGTCGGCACTTTAAATTCTTCTTTGACCCGGTAAAGGATATCCAGATACGGCATGCCTGGCTTGACCATGACCATGTCCGCGCCTTCTGACAAGTCCGCCGCCACTTCGTGCAGGGCTTCGTTGCTGTTGGCCGGGTCCATCTGATAGGAGGCCTTGTTGGCCTTGCCCAGGTTCAGCGCCGAACCCACCGCATCACGGAACGGGCCGTAATAGGCGCTGGCGTATTTGGCCGAGTAAGCCATGATCCGCACGTTGACGTGATCGGCCAGCTCCAGCGCTTCGCGGATCGCCTGAATGCGCCCGTCCATCATGTCCGAAGGCGCCACCACCTGAGCGCCGGCTTCGGCGTGGGACAGGGCCTGTTTAACCAGTGCGTCGACGGTAATGTCGTTCTGCACGTAGCCTTCTTCATCGAGAATGCCGTCTTGACCGTGGGTGGTAAACGGGTCCAGGGCGACGTCGGTGATCACCCCCAACTCCGGGAACCGGTCACGCAGGGCTCGGGTGGCGCGCTGGGCGATGCCGTTGGGGTTCCACGCTTCAGCGGCGTCCAGGGATTTGAGCTCCGACGGCGTCACCGGGAACAATGCCAGGGCCGGAATCCCCAGCTCAACCCACTTGGCCGCTTCTTCCAGCAACAGGTCGATGGTCAGGCGCTCGACGCCCGGCATCGACGCCACCGCTTCGCGACGGTTTTCACCGTCCAGCACGAACACCGGCAGGATCAGGTCATCGACGGTCAGTACGTTTTCACGGACCAGTCGACGCGAGAAATCATCACGACGGTTGCGACGCAGGCGGGTTGCAGGAAACAAACGATTGGCGGGGGTAAAGCTCACGGCAGACTCCTGAGCCCGCGCTGGCGGGCGAGCGTGACAGTTATAAGCGGCCATTATGACGAACGGATGACAGTTGTGCTTCAGGAAGCCGCATTCCATTGTCCTTGTAGGAAATGTTCACGTCGAGACACATTTTGACACTTTCCTGAATGTGTCCGAGGGGTTAGGCTGCGCGTTCATTTCGCCAGCACCCAGACAATGCTCCAACAATTTCTTCAGGAATTCGGCTACTTCGCCCTCTTTCTCGGCACGTTCTTCGAAGGCGAAACCATCCTGGTGCTCGCGGGTTTCCTTGCGTTCCGTGGATACATGGACATCAAGGTGGTGATGCTCGTGGCATTCCTCGGCAGTTATGCCGGCGATCAGCTGTGGTATTTCCTGGGACGCAAGCACGGGCGCAAACTGCTGGCGCGCAAACCGCGCTGGCAACTGATGGGCGATCGGGCGCTGGAACATATCCGCAAGCACCCGGACATCTGGGTGCTGAGCTTCCGCTTTGTCTATGGACTGCGCACCGTGATGCCAGTGGCGATCGGTCTGTCGGGCTATCCGCCGGGACGTTATCTGCTGCTCAACGGGATTGGCGCAGCCATCTGGGCCGCCGCGCTGGCTTCCGCCGCCTATCATTTCGGCGCAGTGCTCGAAGGCATGTTGGGCAGCGTCAAGAAGTATGAGCTGTGGGTGCTGGGCGCCTTGCTGGTACTGGGCTTTTGCCTGTGGCTGCGGCGGCGCTTCAAGAATGCCCGTCTGGCGAAGAAGATCTATGCCGACGAGCAAGCGTTGAAAGCCGAACAGGCCAAGTCCAGCGAACCTACGACGCCCATCGAGTGAAGCGGTTTCTACAACAATAGAGACCGATCCCGCTGAGCAGGCTGTAACTGAGCAGCCCCACCCAGCCCACCGCATTGCCCATTACACTGTCCGGCCATAACCCGACCATTGGCGCCAGCCACACCAACGGCAGGTTCGACGCCAGCCGCAACAGCTCCAGCTTCAACGCCTGCGGGCGATTTTCCAGGGCCACGCCCAACACAAACAGCCCCAGTGCAACGGCGCCCCAGCCCAACACCAGGGCTGCGGTTGGCAGACTTTGCTCCAGGTTCATCAAGTAGCTGCCCAAGGCGATGTAGACGCAGAACTGCAGCGCCACATACCACTGTTGGCGCCCGTCCAGCGGTACCTCGAATTTGCGGAACTGGCTCAGGTCCGGTTTGTTCATCGGGTATTTGGCCGCCACATCTGCCGGCCGCCAACCGGTGCGCATGAACCAGATCCGCAGCTTGTCCCATCCGCTTTCGGCGCGCCGTGCGTCATCCCATAGCTGCGCATAGAACTGCACGTTCGCCCACAACGGATTCCAGCTCGCCAGCGGTGTGGTCACGCCGAAAATCACCGGCTCGTTATCGTCCTCTTCCTGGAACGAGCCAAATAGACGGTCCCAAATAATGAACACCCCGCCGTAGTTGCGATCCATGTAAAGAGCGTTCTGTGCATGGTGAGCCCGATGATTGGACGGCGTGACGAAGACCCATTCGAACCAGCCGAGCTTGGGAATGTGCCGGGTATGCACCCAGAATTGGTACAGCAGATTCAGCGCCGCAACGCTGACGAACACCACGAGTGGAACGCCGAGCACGGCCATGGGCAGGTAGAAAATCCAGCTCAACACAAACCCGGTGCTGGTCTGGCGCAAGGCCGTGGAGAGGTTGTAATCCTCGCTCTGATGATGCACCGAGTGGGCAGCCCAGAGGATGTTGCGTTCGTGGCCCATGCGGTGCAGCCAGTAGTAGCAGAAGTCGTAGAAGACGAAAGCAAACACCCAGACCCAGACGCTGTCGGCCGACAGCTCAATCACGGCCAGATGCTTCAGGGCGAAGGCATAAGTCACCAGACCGACGCCTTTGGTCAACAGACCCGTGGTGGTCGACAGTACGCCGGTGCTGATGCTGTTGATCGCGTCTGCCACGCGGTAATTGCTCACCCCGCGCCAACGGTCGGCCAGCAGCTCGACCGCAATCAACACAAAGAAAAACGGCACCGCATACAGAATGAAGTCCATGACGCGCCCTGATCAGAATCGTTCAGCAGAGATTAGGTGTAGCCGCGTATTAACCCTATGGCAACGAGTGACAAATTAGTGGACATTTAACGCCATGAATCTGGAGAAAAGCCCATGAGCAAAAAAATTGCAGTGATCCTTTCCGGCTGCGGCGTGTACGACGGCGCCGAAATCCACGAAAGCGTGATCACCCTGCTGCGGCTGGACCAGCGCGGCGCCCAGGTGCAGTGTTTCGCACCCAATATCGCGCAGTTGCATGTGATCAACCACCTGACCGGCGAAGAAATGCCCGAGGCGCGCAACGTGCTGGTGGAATCGGCACGGATCGCCCGGGGCAACATCAAGGATATCCGTGAAGCCAGCGTCGAAGACTTCGATGCGCTGATCGTTCCCGGCGGATTCGGCTCGGCCAAGAATCTGTCGAACTTTGCCGTCGAGGGTGCCGGATGCAGTGTTCAGCCTGACGTTCTGGCGTTGACCGAAGCGTTCGCCGAGGCCGGCAAGCCGGTGGGGCTGATCTGCATCTCGCCGGCCCTGGCGGCCAAGATCTACGGCCCGGGCGTGACCTGCACCATCGGCAACGATGCCGATACCGCCGCCGCGATGAACAAGATGGGCGCTACCCATGCCGAGTGCGCGGTGACCGACATCGTCGAAGACAAGGCGCGCAAGCTGGTGAGCACGCCGGCGTACATGCTGGCGCAATCGATAAGCGAGGCCGCTTCCGGCATCAACAAACTGGTCGACCGCGTGCTGGAACTGACCCACGAGAACGACGAGTAAAGAAGCAAGATCAAAAGATCGCAGGCTTCGCCAGCTCCTACAGGATTTTTGCACTGACCCATAATTTGCGTCGGTCACGGTCCATGTAGGAGCTGCCGCAGGCTGCGATCTTTTCAGGCTTTGCGCGACAACCGCGTAAGTATCCGGTCCAGCGCATTGGCGAATGCCTGCTTCTCGCGCTCGCCAAACGGCGCCGGCCCGCCGCTCATCTGGCCCTGCTCGCGCAGATCGGTGAACAGGTTACGCACCGCCAGCCGATCGCCCATGTTCTGCGCATCGAACTCCTTGCCCCGCGGATCCAGCGCCGCCACGCCTTTCTTCACCAACCGGTCCGCCAGCGGCACATCGCTGCAAATTACCAGCTCACCCGGCGCCGCGTGTTCCACCAGGTAATCGTCAGCGGCATCCGGGCCGCTGGGTACTACGATCAACTTCACCAGCGCGAGGCCCGGTTTAATCTGCGGCTGGCCGGCCACCAGCACCACTTCGAACTGGCGCTTTAGGGCGAACTTCACCACCAGATCCTTGGCTGCCCGAGGGCAGGCGTCGGCATCGATCCACACGCGCATAGTGTTTTCCTCTTCCAAAAAATCGCGAGCAGGCTCGCTTCCACAGGTTATACGCAATCCTGTGGGAGCGAGCCTGCTCGCGATTATGAGCGCAGCGAATGCTTTTAAGAAACCGACACCCGCCGCTTCTCGGCCATCCGGCTACGGCTGTACAACACGATGATCGCAATGATCGCCACGACCTGAGCACTCAGGGAATACGCATCAGCGTGGATCCCTAGCCAGTCGAAGTCAAAGAACGGCACCGGCCGCGTGCCGAAGATCCCGGCTTCCTGCAACGCCTTCACGCCATGGCCGGCAAACACCACCGACAACGCGCAGAGCAAACCGGCATTGATACTGAAGAACAACGCCAGCGGCAGTTTCGCCGAGCCACGCAGAATCACCCAGGCCAGACCGATCAGCATTACCAGCGCCGTTGCGCCGCCCGCCATTACGGCGTTGTGTCCTGCCGGCCCGGCCTGCAACCACAGGGTTTCGTAAAACAGGATCACTTCGAACAGTTCGCGATACACCGAGAAGAACGCCAGGATCGCAAAGCCGAAACGCCCGCCACCACTCACCAGGCTGCTCTTGATGTAATCCTGCCAGGCCGCTGCGTGGCGACGGTCGTGCATCCACACGCCGAGCCAGAGCACCATGACACTGGCAAACAACGCCGTCGCGCCTTCCAGCAGTTCACGCTGGGCGCCGCTGACGTCGATCACATAAGCCGCAACCGCCCAGGTCGCCAGCCCGGCCAGCAGTGCCAGGCCCCAACCGATGTTGACGCTGCGTACCGCCGATTGCTGACCGGTATTGCGCAGGAATGCGAGGATCGCCGCGAGCACCAGAATCGCTTCCAGACCTTCACGCAGCAGAATCAACAGACCGGAAATGTAGCTCAGCGACCAGCTCAAGCCATCACTGCCCAGCAGGCCAGCGGACTCTTTCAACTTGGCTTTGGCCGCTTCCAGGCGCTGCTCGGCCTGGGCCACCGGCAAACCGTCCTGCAAGGACTGACGGTACGCCATCAGGGATTTTTCGGTGTCTTTGCGCACGTTGGCGTCGACGTTGTCCAGAGAGCTTTCGACCAGTTCGAAGCCTTCCAGATAGGCCGCTACCGACAAGTCATAAGCCTGATCGTGATCGCCGGCGCGGTAGGCTGCGATGCTCTTGTCCAGGGTGGCCGCCGTGTAATCAAGCAACTGTCCCGGACCACGCTTGACCTGGGGCGGTTGCGCTCGTTGCGCTCGGAAAGTGGCGGCCGCTTGCGGACCTTCAGCGGCCTGCACTTCGGCTGGCGTCTGACGTGCCAGGTCGGCGATGTTGTAGGTTTTCTCGGATTTGGCCGCAGCCGGATCGGCGCTGAAGCTGGCGATATAGGTCGCCAGGTCCCAACGTTGACGATCATCCAACTGATCGGCGAAAGCCGGCATGTCGGTACCTTCAACGCCCATGCTCAACGTGTTGTAGATCGCATAGAGGCTCAGACGGTCCAGTCGCACGGCATCGCGCAGATTGGCCGGCGGTGGCGTCATGCCGACACCCGCCGGGCCGTCACCAGCGCCCGCATCGCCATGGCACACCGAGCATTGCTGGGTATACAGCGGCGCGCCGCGAGTCGGATCTGGAGTGATAACCGGGGCCTGGCTGACCTCATAGGTCACCGCCAGTTTTGCCCCCAGCTGCCGCGCCTGACGGGCAACATCCGCGCCATCCTTGCGAGCGGCGATGGCAGCGCCAAGGCTGCCGACGCCCTGCTCCAGCTCTGCGCGTTCGGGTTTGGCCGGCAAATCGGCGATCAAACCTTGCAGCACTTTCAGGAATTCCTGCTGTTCGCGGTATTCAGACTCATCGATGACGTTGCCCGCCTCCACCGTCGCCGGATAATCGGCGCCGATGTAATCGAGCAAATGCAGGGCCTTGGGCGCACCTTCTGCGGTTTCGGCCAGCGCATTGAAGCTGCAGAGCGCGATCATCGGCAGCACGAGCCACGCCAGAAAACGAGAGGAGGCAGTCATGAATAACTCTCAAATGGAAATACGAAGTAACACATTGTTCACTTCCAATCAGTTTCGCTCAAGCTTTGTTGAAATTTCCTGGGAAAGCACTGTGGTGCCCGGTCTGAAATAAGTAGTGGCACTTTGTGAAAAGATGCGATTAAAAAGCCATTACATGGCCAGCATCCCTGTTTATAATGCCGCGCCGTCGTTATTGCGATATGGCATTTAAGCTCCTTTTTTTATGAGGAATTGGCAGGAGGCCAACAGCCCTGCCGATGGGTCCCAACAGCCCGACCAGCACGCGGCTGCTTAAACTCAGGGAAGACGTACCCCTTATGGCATTCCGTTCCCCCATCTTGATCGCGCTCAGCGCTGTCACATTGCTTTCCGGCTGCTCGGCCTTTCGTAACTACGATTCGGAACTTGCACAAACCAACCAGCAACTGGCCTCCGGCAACGTCGACGCCGCCTTGACCCTGCTGGAAAAGAACAACACCAGCAAAGACAAAGACCTGCTCTATTACTTCGAGAAAGGTGAACTGCTGCGCGCCAAGGGCGACTTGTCCGGCAGCCAGAACGCCTGGACCAGTGCCGATCAGGTGGTGGGCAAGTGGGAAGACGCGGTCAAGCTCGACACCGACAAGTACCTGGCTCAGTTCGGCAGCTTCCTGGTCAACGACAAGGTTCGTCGCTACGAAGGCTACGACTACGAAAAAGTCATGCTGACCACGCAGATGGCCCTCAACCTGCTGGCGGTGAATGACTTCGATGGCGCGCGCACCGCGATCAAGAAGACTCACGAACGTGAAGCGGTGATTGCCGACCTGCGTGACAAGGAATACCTCAAGAGCGAAGAGCAAGCTGAGAAAGAAGGCGTCAAAACCCAGTACAAGGATTTGCAGGGTTATCCGGTGGCGAGCCTCGACGCGCCGGAAGTGGTCAGCCTGAAAAACAGCTACCAGAGTGCGTTCAGCCATTATCTGGCCGGCTTCGTCTATGAAGCCCTGGGCGAGAAAGATCTGGCGGCACCAGGTTATCGCAAGGCTGCCGAGCTGCGTCCGAACACGCCACTGCTGGAGCAGGCGCTGGTGAATCTCGATAAACCCGCCAGGAACGAGGACAGCGACATCCTGATCGTGGTGCAAAGCGGTCTGGCGCCGTCCCGCGACTCGATCCGCATTCCGCTGCCGTTGCCGATCAGCAATAACGTGGTAATTACGCCGCTGTCGTTCCCGATCATCAAGCCGGATACCTCCACCGCCGTGTTCGCCCAAATCGGCGTGGACGGTCAGCAGTTGGACCTGACGCAACTCAACAGCACCACTGCCATGTCCCGTCGCGCGCTGCGTGATGACATGCCAGGCATCATCCTGCGCACCACCGTGCGGGCGATCACCCGTGGTGTGGCACAGAAGCAGATCAATGAAACCAACCCGCTGGCGGGTCTTGCCGTCGGCATCACTTCAGCTGTACTCGAAGGCGCCGATACCCGTACGTGGCGCACGCTGCCGGACAACACTCAGGTGGTGCGTCTGCGTTTGAAGAAAGGCGAGCACAGCGTCACGCTGCCGAGCGCCGTGGGCGGCTCGGTGGTCAAGGTCACCGTCGATCAGCGCTTTCAGGTCATCACCCTGCGCGCCGTGGGCAATCAAGTATTCGCCAGCGGCGTGGCTGCGCACGTGATCCCGAGCGCCAACCCGACCGCCGTGGCCAGCCTCAAACAACCTTAAGAACGGAGTCTTTGCATGCGTTTCAAATTCATCGCTGTCGTCGCCCTGGCCTTGCTGGCTGGCTGCGCCACCCCGCCACCGCCGGAGCCAGGCAGCGCGGCCAGCAAGGTCGTAGCCATGGGCAAGCTCAAGAACATCGTGGTCGGCGCCATGCGCGTGGCCCGGGAAAACGGCTTCATGACGGTCAATGCGCAGCTGAGCAACACCAGCTACAACAACAAGACTTTCTACTACCGTTTTGCCTGGCTCGGCCCTGAAGGTTTCCCGGTTGCCGAAGAAGAAACCTGGAAAAGCCAGATGATGTACGGCGAGCAGACCAGTTTCATTCAGGCGATTGCGCCAACCGCCAAAGCCGTGGATTTCCGTCTCGAAATCAAAACGCCTTAAGCCCGACACCCTATTCGTTCAGTTCTAGAGAGCATTCCCATGTTTGCACGCTTTTCGTTCATCGCCGTCATCGCCCTCCTGGCCAGCGGTTGCGCCAACACTTCGCCAACGCTTGGCAGCAAAAACATCAGCTACGGTGACACCAAGGCCGTGGAAACCGTGACCAACGAGTTCGGTTCCACCGACCTGCAGATGATCGCCGAATCCATGACCCGCTCCCTGGCCCAGTCCGGCATCCTGCAAGGCCGTCCGGTGGTTCAGGTCTACGACGTGAAGAACAAGACCAGCGAGTACATCGATACCCGCGAAATCACCACCAGCATCAAGACCCAACTGATGAAGTCCGGCACTGCCCGCTTCGCCAGCGACAACACCGCCATGCAAAGCCAGGTTGACCAGCTCAAGCTGCAAAACCAGAGCGGTTTGTACAAGAAAAGCACCGTGGCCAAGACGGGCAACATGATCGCCGCCCAATACCGTCTTGAAGGTTCGATCAGCTCGATCGTCAAGCGCAGCAGCGATTACAAGGACGTCTTCTACAAATTCAGCCTGCAGTTGATCGACGTTGAAAGCGGCCTGGCCGAGTGGATGGACGAAAAAGAGATCCGCAAGACCACGGAGCGTTAATCGATGCGCACATGGATTGGCATGATGGCCCTGGCTTGCGCGTTCAGCGTGCAAGCGGCCCCGAAAGTCGCGGTGACGGATCTGGCGTATCAGGAGCGAGTGGAGCAATACATCCACATCGTTTCGGCACAGAGCAACCACAGCCAGAGTTACTACGGCGCCAGCGGCTCTTCGAGTTACAACGAGATCGAAGCGACCAGCAGCTACATCGAGCAAGGCGAGCTGCGTAAATTCACCGGCGACATCAAGGGCGAGATTCTGCGCACCGGCATGTTCCAGCTGGTGCAGGGCACGCCTTACACAGCATCGTCCAAGGGTGACGTGTATGACGTGATCAAGCGGATCAAGGCCGGCAGCTTCAAGGGTGCCGACTACGTGCTGTTCGGCACCGTGTCAGACATCGACTTCACCCGCGACATGAACGAGCTGGCCAACACCAATAGCTATTCGGCGGTGCTGGGGCTGACGCTGGTGGCGGACTTCAGCCTGATCAACACCAAGACCTTTGAAATCACCTCGGCTTTCACGGCGATGGGCGAAGGTCAGGACACCAAACTGGTGAATGGTCGGGACATCAAGATCTCGCTGAACCGTCCACGGGTGGTACGTGACGTGTCCAAGGCGCTGGGTGAGGATGTGGCTGCGCAATTGAGCCAACAGCTCGGTGGCGATGGTGGCTATGAGCAGCCGAGGCAAGCGCCGCTGCGCAATAACCTGCCGCAGGATACGGCGCCAGTCATTCTGCACTGATCTCAGGCTGGCCATCTGTGGCGAGAGGCTTTGTGGCGAGGGAGCTTGCTCCCGTTGGGCCGCGAAGCGGCCCCAGTAGTCAGGCAACCCGTATCAGCCGGTTTTACGACTGCTGCGCAGCCGAGCGGGAGCAAGCTCCCTCGCCACAAAAGCTCGCTCGCCACAATGAAAAAGGCGACCTGAAGAGGTCGCCTTTTTTTGTGCCTGAAGGTTTTACACCGCGGCTTTGCGCAGGGTCGCCATGAACGCCGCCGCGCCAATGAACAGCCCGGCAAAAGTACGGTTCATGCGTTGTTGCTGCTTGGGCGTGCGCAGCAAACGCAGCACCTTGGCCGCCAGCCCGGTGTAGCCGGCCATGACGATCAGGTCGACACAGATCATGGTCACGCCGAGGATCAGGTACTGGACCACCAGCGGCGCGTGGGGGTCGATGAATTGCGGCAGCACCGCAAGCATGAACACCAAGGCCTTGGGGTTGCTGATGTTCACCAGAAAACCGCGGAACACCAGCGCCATTGGCTTGCCGATCTGCCGGATGGCGGCGTCGTCGCTCATGTCATTGGGCAGCGCGCGCCATTGCTTGACCGCGAGGTAGACCAGGTAGGCCACACCAAACCATTTGATCGCATAGAACGCCGTGGCGGAGGCCGCGAGGATCGCACCCACACCGGCAGCGACAATCGCGATCTGCAAGGCCAGGCCCAGTTGCAGGCCCAGAGCATTCCAGTAACCGCGCCAGAAACCGTAGCGCAAACCGCTGGACATCGACGCAATGGCGCCGGCACCGGGAGAAAGACTGATCACCCAGCAGGCGGCAAAAAACGCCAGCCATGTTTGAAGCAGCATCGCACACCTCGATTCAGACTCGTGACAGACGTCTAAGCTAATGCGCCTTTGGGCCGATGACTACCGATTTTTTACAGGACATGCCGACTGCCGACCAGCGTTTACAACTTTCAGCCCCCTACCGCGAGCAGGCTCACTCCCACATGGAGTTTGTGATCGCCGCAAACCATTGTGGGAGCGAGCCTGCTCGCGATGGCGGTTTATCAGACAACCTCTATCTAAGAGGTAACGCCTATTTTTCGAAACCGTTCGAAGGAAACACATCCGTCCCACGCCAGCGTCGAACCGAGCGCTGGAAGAACAGGCTGTTGGGCACTTGAACCATGGCACTGCCGGTGCCGAGTTCTTCGGCTTCGATCAGCGTGGTGTAGAGCAGATTGATCGCCACCACCCGGCCTTTGACGCCGGGCTTATCGGTGGTATCCACCAACTCGACCACATCGCCGATACGGAACGGGCCGACGGTGAAGATCAGAATTGCGCATAGCAGGTTGGACAGCACGCTCCACATGGCGAAAAACGCCACGGCGGCCACCGCAACGAAACCGGACAACGCCGTCCAGAGCACCGTGGCCGACACGCCAAGGCGCTCCAGCACGAAGATCAGCGCGCTGCCCATGATCAGCCAGCGCAAACCGCCGCGCAGCGGCATGAAAAACTGCGGCGGAAACGGGTAGCGCTCACCCAATCGAGTCAGACATTTAGCGACGACGCGCTGGGCGATATAACCGGCCAGCAGGATCAGCAGAATTTGCACGACCAGCCAGAGCGGCTCGCCCCACCCAGCCGGCAGCGGCAGCTTGTAGGCTTCCATCAGGACAGTGCCTCCAGCTCCGCCTGCATGCTTTCGAGCAATTCGAGCGCTTCCATCCAGGCTTCTTCCAGCTCGGCTTCACGCACCTTCAGCTTGGCCTGTTCAGCCAGCAGATCACGCAAGTCGTTCTTGCGCATCGGCTCGTAAATGTCGCTGTCGCCAAGGCTGGCATCGATCTTTGCCAGTTTCTCATGCAGCTTGCCCAGCTCGGCTTCAAGCTTGTCAGCCTCACGCTTGTGCGGTGCCAGTTGCTGACGCAACGCAGCGGCAGCCTGGCGCTGGGCCTTCTTGTCGGTCTTGTCCGGATTGACCGGGGTATTGCTGACCGGGGCATTGCGTTGACGATATTCGACCAGCCAACGGGCGTAGTCTTCCAGGTCGCCGTCGAACTCCTCGACCTTGCCGTCTGCCACCAGATAGAAATTGTCAGTGGTGCTTTTGAGCAGATGGCGATCGTGTGAGACCACCAGTACCGCGCCACTGAATTCCTGCAGGGCCATGGTCAGCGCCAGACGCATTTCCAGATCCAGGTGGTTGGTTGGTTCGTCGAGCAGCAACAGGTTTGGTCGATCCCAAGCGATCAATGCCAAGGCCAGACGCGCCTTCTCACCGCCGGAGAAATTCAGTACCGGCTCATCGATACGCGCGCCGCGGAAGTCGAACCCTCCGAGGAAGTCGCGCAAGGGTTGCTCCCGCTCGGTCGGCGCCAGGCGCTGCAAGTGCAGCAACGGGCTGGCCTTGGAGTCGAGAGAATCCAGCTGATGCTGGGCGAAGTAGCCAACGACGGTGTTTTCACCACGCGTCAGGCGACCGGCCAACGGCTCAAGCTCACCGGCGAGGTTTTTGATCAGGGTCGATTTACCCGCGCCGTTCGGGCCAAGCAAACCGATCCGCGCGCCGGGGGTCAGTTGCAGCTTGACCTTCTCCAGCACGGCTTTGTCGCCGTAACCCAGTCGAGCATCCGACAGGTCGATCAGCGGGCTGGAAATTTTTGTCGACTCGCGGAAGACGAAGTCGAACGGCGAATCGACGTGGGCGGCGGACAGCTCTTCCATCCGCTCCAGTGCCTTAATCCGGCTCTGGGCCTGACGGGCCTTGGTGGCTTGGGCCTTGAAGCGGGCGATGTAGCTTTCCATGTGCGCACGTTGCGCCTGCTGCTTCTCGTAAGCCTGTTGCTGCTGGGCCAGACGTTCGGCACGGGCGCGTTCGAAAGCGCTGTAACCACCGCGATACAGGGTGATCTTGCGTTGATCGACGTGGGCTACGTGATCGACCACGGCATCGAGGAAGTCCCGGTCGTGGGAAATCAGCAGCAAGGTGCCGGGGTAGCTTTTAAGCCACTCTTCGAGCCAGATGATGGCGTCGAGGTCCAAGTGGTTGGTCGGTTCGTCGAGTAGCAACAGGTCCGAAGGGCACATCAAAGCCTGCGCCAGATTCAGACGCATCCGCCAGCCACCGGAGAAATCTCCCACTTGCCGATCCATCTGCTCGTTGGTGAACCCAAGGCCGGCCAGCAGCTTTCGAGCCCGGGCATCGGCGGTGTAGCCGTCGGCGCTGTCGAGTTCCGAGTGCAGGCGGGCCTGAGCGGCACCGTCATGGGCCGCTTCGGCTGCGGCGAGGTCGCGTTGCACCTCGCGCAGGCGCAGGTCGCCATCGAGCACGTAGTCGACCGCCAGGCGTTCGAGTGTCTCGATTTCCTGACGCATGTGGGCGATGCGCCAGTCGGCCGGCAGGAAGCAGTCACCCGAGTCCGGGTGCAGTTCGCCACGAATCAAGGCGAACAGGCTCGATTTGCCGGCGCCGTTGGCACCGATGAGGCCGGCTTTGTGGCCGGCGTGCAGGGTCAGCTCGGCGTCTTCTAGCAGACGTTGCGGGCCACGCTGTAAAGTGAGGTTCTGAAGTCGAATCATAATGGCGGCGGAGTCTACCAGCTTCGCTCGCAACTGGCGCGAGTAGCACTATGTCCTCTGACCTGTGGAGCTTTTCCCTTGGCACTTACGCCCGTCCCGGCGTTGAACCCGCATGCCTGCAATTGCAGTCGGCGGGTATCAATGTGTGCTTGCTGCTCTGCGGGTTATGGCTGGGAGAACGTGGCGTCGCCTGTAACGAAGACCGATTGCAGCAACTGCGTAGCGTGGCGGAGCCGTGGGACGCAGACGTGGTGCAACCGCTGCGAGCCTTGCGGGTGAATTGGAAAGTCGTTGCCATCGGCGATAGCGAACTGAATGCGTTGCGCGAGCAAGTGAAGGCACTCGAACTGGATGCCGAGCGACATCTGTTGGTGCGACTGGAACGATCGGCGCTGAGTTGGCCGCAAAGTGAGGCGACCGATCTATCGGCCTGGCTGGAAGGTGTAACGGCAGGCGCCGCCCACCTGGACCGCGACGCGCTGCATCAGCTGCGCGTCGCGGTAACCGGCACTTAGGAAGCGCTGGTTGGGGTGGTTGCTGCGATCGATGCGGCGGCCGGCGTTGGCGCTGGCGGCGTTGTCGAGGTGGCTGCTGCTAAAGCAGACGTTGCCGCCGGAACCGGGTTGGCTGGCTTGGCAACTGGCGCGGCGGCCGGCTTGGCGGCAACTGGTTTCTTCACCGCTGGTTTTGCAGCCGGTTTGGCAGCGGCAGGTTTGGCTGCTGGTTTCGCTGCGGCAGGTTTTGCAGCAGTAGCTGGCTTGGCTGCAGCAGGTTTTGCAGCAGCAGTTTTGGCAGCCGGTTTGGCTGCAGCTTTTGCAGCTGGCTTGGCAGCTGTTTTAGTCGCGACTGATTTCGCGGCTGGCTTGGCAGCAGGTTTCGCAGCGGCAGTTTTTGCAGCTGGTTTTGCGGCCGGTTTGGCAGCTGCTTTCGCCGCTGCAGTTTTCGCCACCGCGGGTTTAGCAGCAGCGGTTCTTGCAGCCGGTTTAGCGGCAGCTGTTTTGGCAGCGGCTGGCTTGGCGGCAGGTTTTGCAGCCGGTTTTGCAGCGCTTGCAGCGACTGTTTTTTTCGCCGCAGGTTTAGCGGCAGGTTTTGCTGCGGCTTTCACCGGTGCTTTGGCAGCCGGTTTGGCAGCAGACTTGGCCGGTGCTTTTGCAGCAGCCGGTTTGGCAGCGGCTTTCTTGGCAGGAGCCGCAATAGGCTTGGCCGAACGCAGGGACAACGCCTTGCCGACAGCCTCTTGGACACGACCGACACCCTGGGCCAGTTTCAGGCTTTCTTGAGCGTCGCGTTTGAGTTGCAGGATGTAGCTGCGCGTTTCGGACTGGCGATCCTTGAGGGCATCGAGCAAGTTCTCAAGTTCTTTCACCGCCTCCTTGGCCTTGGCTTGCGCCTTGGCTTTGCCGGCCGCCGCAGCGTCCTGCAATTTGGTCCGGGATTTGTGCAACTTTTCCTGTGCTTTTCCGCGCTGCTTCTCCAGTTTGGCGAGCAGTTTTTCAGCATCAGCCAAGGCTTGGGAACAAGCGTTTTCCAAATGCTCGAGCAGGCTGCCCGAGAGTTGTTGGAGTAAGTGCAACGGAGTATTTACTGGCTTCTTGGTGGCCGACATGGTTTACCTCCTGGCTGACGTGAATGCGGCTCATACTAGACCTCTGCTGCAACCGCCGCTAGGGCATGTTGACAGTATCGAAAGCACTACGTTGCAACGAAGTAAAAATGTTCTGTGCTTGCGCAAAACCAGTTCACCTTTGAACGCATTCACACTGGCATAATCCTGCGCATCTCAGGTCGGAGAGTGCCCATGTCGCGCTACCTATTTTTATCGCTGTGCGTGTTTTTTTCCGTGGCCCAGGCCGCCGAAAAAACCGCCGCAAATGACACTCACGATCTCGCTTACAGCTTGGGCGCAAGCCTTGGCGAACGCTTGCGCCAGGAAGTTCCGGACCTGCAACTTCAGGCCCTGCTCGAAGGTTTGCAGCAAGCCTACCAAGGCAAGCCGCTGGCACTGAAAGATGAGCGGATCGAACAGATTCTGGCTGAGCATGAAGCCCGGGTTGCCATGCAGTCGCCTGAGCCGCAAAGCGAATTGGCATTGGAAAACGAGCGACGGTTTCTCGTTGAAGAAAAAGCCAAACCCGGCGTTCGCGAACTGGCCGATGGAATATTGCTGACAGAGTTGGCGCCGGGCACCGGTGCCAAGGCCGGTCCGAATGGCAAGGTCCAGGTGCTGTATATCGGACGCCTGCCTGACGGCTCAGTGTTCGACCAAAACAGCGAGGCGCAGTGGTTCAGTCTGGATAGTGTGATCACGGGTTGGCGCAGTGCGCTGCAAAACATGCCGGTCGGCGCGAAATGGCGCCTGGTGATCCCATCGGCCCAAGCCTATGGTGCCGACGGTGCCGGCGACCTGATTGCGCCATTCACGCCACTGGTATTCGAGGTCGAATTGCGCGGTGCTAAAAGCTGAAAACCGGAAACGAAAAACGGCGCGCATTTGCGCACCGTTTTGAGGGTGTTGCCGGATAAGGTTCAGGCCTGAACCGAATCCTCTTCCTTGTGGGCGGTGTGCAGCACTTCGATCAGGCAATCTTCCAGTTCGAAGCGTTCGTGCAACAAGCCACCCAGTTCCTTGAATTTCTCCGCGACACACTTGCCGGCGTCACACAGGTCGTTGAACGCCAGCAGCTTCTCGGTGATGACGTCGATGCGCGGGTAAATTGTCTCGGCCAACTCCAGACCACGAGTATCACCGAACGCCTTGGCTTCGCCCGTCAGTTGTTCGTAGATCTCGAAATGCCCGGCAGACACGTAGTCAACCAGCACACCGCAGAATTCCTGCAACGGTTTTCGGTTCTCGCCCAAAGCTTCGGGCTTGGCGCCGAGAGCGTCATAGGCCCGAACCAGTTCGTGACGCTCCTGCAACCAGCGATCGATCAGCAGATGCACTCCACCCCAACGTTCCTGAGCATTCTGACAACTTTCGAGCATGGTGATTCTCTCTTCCCTTGTGGGTCATGCTGCTCTACACCTGTCGCACACTTGAAGATCAAGAATCGACCAGGCAGAGCGTCATTCGAGCAACATAAATCCAATGACACGTGCGGGCCAGATTATGCCCGCGCGCTTATGGCTTCAAGGTACGCAGGAGATAAAGTTCATACAAGTGTTTAATCACCCGCCAATGCCCGGTGCGACGACTCGCCGCTGAGCGGTCGCTGACACGCGATCCAGACAAGGCGCAGCAACTGATACCCGCCCAGAATCATCATCGCAACGAAGAACAGCAAACTCCACTCCGGGATGCTCAGGTCGAACAGCGTCCAGGAAATTTCCGCGCAATCGGCGGTTCCTTGGAACATTCGCTGCACGACACACAACCAGGGTGTACTGGCGAACAGATCGGCCAGATCAGGCGAACATGTCGATAACTGATGCACCGGATCGCTCTGCAACACCACCTGCCGCCACGCCGTGATGGTGCCCGCCAGACTGCAGAACAGACCCAGCAACCAATACAGGAAGGATCCAAAGCGTCCAGGTCCCTGCACTGAAGCCGCCAGGCAGACACCCGTCAGCAGCGCCAGGCAAACCCGCTGCAACAGGCACAACCCGCATGGCTTGAGACCGACCACATATTCCAGGTGATAGGAAACGCCCAAGGCCAGGGCACCTGCAATGAAAACCATGAAAAACAAGGAGCGTGAGCAGGCCAAAGACATGGCTTTTCCGTAACAGTAGAGACAGGCGGTTACGGTAGAGGAAAGCGCAGCAGCCTTTCAAGGCAGGCCCCCACGGACACTTCACCAGAAGTGTAGGGAATTCCCGACAGTGTCGAGAGGATTTGATGTAGTCCTCTGTAGGACTTTGCCGGCGAAGGACTACAACGCTGAAACACTGGCGGATTCGAAGCGACTGCGCTCTTATAAGAACATCAAAAGATCGCAGCCTTCGGCAGCTCCTACATAAGGTCTGGCGCGGGAATCAGGCGTGAGCCGACACTGGCAGCGGTGCCGCCAGCAAACGCTCATCCAGTAGACCCAAGCCCTCCTGGAACAGCTGATTACTGCGTTCGGTGTCACCCAGTTGCGCCAGCAACCGCGCCAGCTCGGCGCAGGCTTCAGGGTTGCGCTGCACGCGCAGGCTGCTCTCCAGATAATCCCGGGCCTTGCCCCACAGACTGCTTTGCAGGCACAAACGGCCCAATGTCAGCAGCAGGCTCGGGTCGGCGGGATGATCCTTGAGCCAGCCCTCGGCGGTGTGCAGTTGCCTGGCCGGATCGCTGCCGCGAACCAGCCCGTAAAGGCGTGCCAGATGGCTGTCGTATTTGCGCTTGAGGGCTGTGCGCAGGACTTCCTCTGCCTCGACCTGTGCCCCTAGTTGTCGCAATTGCTCGGCATAGGCCAGCACCAGTTGCGGTTCCTGGCGCTGAGCGGCGGTGAGTTGCTGCCAGGCGCGATTGAGCGATTGCAAACCGACCGTTCCGTCCTCTTCCCGCTGCGCCGCCAACGAAAGATTTTCACCCCAGGCACGGCGCTCCAGCTCAGCCAGTTCGGCCGGTGGCAATACCTTGTCCTTGCGTAACTCCGGCAACAAGCGAATCACTGCCGACCAGTCGCCCCGCTGCTGAAGCAGGCGCTGCAACTGGCGCAAGGTCTGGACGTTATGAGGGTGACGCTCGTGCATGGCTTGCAGGGTTACCAGCGCGCCTTCAGTGTCGCCGCGGTCAGTCTGCAACTGGGCATGGTTCAAGGCAATCGCCAGCTCGGCCTGGGGCTGCCGCTCGAGGGCGCGCTCCAGCAGGTTGTCGCTTTGCTCGTAGTGACCTTGTTCGTTCGCGGCGCGGGCGGCACCGAGGTAGTAGAGCAGCGGCTGGCGCTCGGCTTCCGCTGCGCGATACAAATGACGCTGCGCACTGGCCCAGCGGCCCTCGGCCAAATCCAGCTGACCGTGTTCTATCGCCACTTGCACCCGCCGACTGCGATTGCGCCGGGACCATGGATTGACCACACCACCGGAAGTCGTCACCAGCTCGATCAGCGCCTTGATGCCCCAGAACACCAGCCACAGCACAGCCACCAGGGCGAGGGTGGCCCACAGGCTCGATTCGTAACGGAAAGTTTTGTAGGCGATCAGCACGTAGCCGGAATGCTCGGCAATCGCCAGCCCCAGCGCGGCAGCCGCCGCGATGACCACGAACACGATCACATAGAGGCGCTTCATGGCGTGGCCTCCTGCGTCGTGCTTGCGGCAGGTTTGGCCAGAGGTTTCACCGACTCCTCGGCGTTGATGTTACGACGCTCAAGATAGGCCTGAACCGTATTCAACGTGCCCGTCAGATCTGGCGTGACCACCGTGACTGGCTGCTTGCTCAACTCGGCCACCTGCTCCAGCATGACTTTGCTCTGAGGGTTGTCCGGGTTGAAGTTGTTCTTGAGCACATCCCGGGCTTCGGCCAGCGCTTGGGTGTAAACCGCGGCCTGGCCATTGAGCGCGGCCCATTGCGCCTGCTCCAGCGCCAGGCTCAGGGCCAGACGCACCTGGCTCAAGCTCTGCCCTGCCAGCAACGGCCGGACATTCTTGTCGGCGTTGAAATCGATGCGGATATAACGCGAGATCTGATCCCACCATTGCGCCCAGCGACTGGCGCCGTCGCCATCAGCGGTCAGGCCCAGCAGGGATTCGCCACGATCCTTGTACTCAGGCGCCAACTCGGTGAGGTTGATCACCTGGTCACGCAAGGCACCCAGTCGCAGGAACAACCCGGTGCGATCCGGCTGTTCGGTACTGCGCAGGGCTACCAGGGTTTTGGCCACTTGCTCGCGAGCGGCGAAAGCCCCAGGGTCGTTCTGTTCACGAAGAATTTCGTCGGCGCCCTGCACCAGGGCCTGGGCGCTGCTGATGTCCTGCAATGCCGACAGACGCAGGCTGGCCAGGCGCAGCAAGTGCTCGGCTTCGGCCAGACGCCAATCCTTGCGGCTCGCGCCGAGGACGGTTTCCAGGCGTTGATTCAGGCGTTGCTGATCGCCTTGGAGTTGAGTGACCAAACGACTGCGCGCGTCGAGCTCCTCGGCGGCCGGCATTTGCTCGAGGCGAGCCGTCAGGCGTTGCTCGTTGAGCTTCAGGCTCTGCGCCTGATCGTTCAACGCCTGTACCTGAGTCAACTGTTGCTGGTTATTGGCTTGCAGGTGACGCACCTGCCAGACTCCCCAACCGCCCACGGCAACACCGGCAGCGCCCAACAGCAGCGCGACGATTGCCAACCCGTTGCCTCGGCGCTGCTCAACAGCAGGTGGCGCAGTTTCAACCGGTGCATCAGCCGGTGCATCAAGCACGGGCCGGACGTCATCTTTAGGCAAGGCTGTTTCGCTCACGTATCCATCCTTTGCATTAGAAAACGGGCACGGGGTGTTCCCGTAACGCCGCCAGCAAGGCCGCGGCACTGGCGCCACGACAATCCACAACTGTTTGGGCCCCGGCGGCACGTGCCAGCTCGGCGACCCTGGGGCTTGGAACAAACAACGGCAGCCGCAACATGCTCGGCCAGGCATCGCCAGCCAATCGGTGCAGGTGCTCAAAACCCTGTCCACTGCTGACCACCAGCCCGTTCAAGCGTTCCGCCTTGACCCGGTCTGGCAGCGTTGCCGACGGGTACTGCGGCAAACCGCGTCGGTACAACTCCAGATACTCGACACTAGCACCAAGCTCGCGTAAACGCTCAGCCAGCAGCTCACGCCCACCCTCCCCCCGCAGGATCAGCACTCGCGGATCGGGACCGGCGACAGCCTCGCGCAACGGCGCAAGCTCAAGCAAGGCTTCGCTGTCGTCGCCGTCGACCGGGAAGCTCACATCCAGCCCGCGATCCTCGAGAATCTGCGCCGTCGCCGCGCCCACGCTGAACCACTTCAGGCACGGTGGTTGCGACCAATACTGGTTGAGCAGATTGACAGCGATTCTGGCGGCCGGTTTGCTGACCACGATCACTGCGCAATAACTATCCAGGTTCTGAATCACTTCGCGCATTGTGTCAGAGGCGGGAATCGGCTCGATATCCAAAAGCGGCAAGCTGCTGCTGAAAACCCCCGCGTCGGCCAGCACACGGGCAAGCGCCGCCGATTCATCCGCAGGGCGTGTCAGCAACAGGCGCCAGCCAGTCACTCGTGCCCTGCCTCGCCATAGACTGCTTTCAGAATGTCGGCGGCGCCCTGGCTCAGCAGGTCTTCGGCCACTTGCACACCCAATGCCTCGGCATCAGCCCGTGGCGCACGGGCCTCGGCGCTGAGCAACAGGCCGCCGCTCGGATCACCCACCAAACCACGCAACCAGATCTGCTCGCCTTCAAGCACGGCGTAGCAAGCGATTGGCACCTGGCAGCCGCCATTCAAATGTTTGTTGAGAGCACGTTCGGCAGTAACACGAGTGGCCGTGTCCTGGTGATGCAGTGGCGCCAGCAGCGCGTGGATCTCAGTGTCGGCGCTACGGCATTCGATACCGACCGCGCCCTGGCCACCGGCCGGCAGACTGTCTTCGACGCTGATGGCCGAGGCGATGCGGTCTTCGAAGCCCAAGCGAATCAAACCCGCCGCGGCGAGGATGATGGCGTCGTATTCGCCGGCATCGAGCTTGGCCAGGCGAGTGTTGACATTGCCGCGCAGGAAGCGGATTTCCAGGTCCGGGCGGCGGGTCAGCAGCTGAGCCTGACGACGCAGGCTGGAGGTGCCGACGATGCTGCCTGGCGGCAACTCATCCAGGCTGGTGTAGGTATTGGAGACAAAGGCATCGCGCGGGTCTTCGCGCTCGCAGATGCAAAACAGACCGAGGCCTTCGGGGAAGTCCATCGGCACGTCTTTCATGGAATGCACGGCGATGTCGGCTGCGTTTTCCAACAGCGCAGTTTCCAGCTCCTTGACGAACAGGCCCTTGCCGCCGATTTTCGACAGCGGCGAATCGAGCAGCTTGTCGCCGCGACTGACCATAGGCACCAGCGTCACGAGCAGGCCCGGATGGGCCTCTTCCAGACGAGCCTTGACGTATTCGGCCTGCCACAGGGCGAGAGCACTTTTGCGGGTGGCGATGCGGATTTCGCGAGAGGACATGGATCAATCCGTACTTGAATAGATACGGCAGATAATAACAGCTCAGCCAAATCCACTTTGACTTGTATCAGAAACTGCGTGGCCTCCCTGGCCCTTGATGTCCGGTAACAGGCTGCAAATCCACCTTTAAAGCTGTTGCATCATTTTGCGCACGCCGGCCACATGGCGTCGGCTGACGATCAGGGCATCGCCGTTCAGGCCTTTGAGAAACAGCTGGAAATGCCCCAGGGGCGTGCGTTGCAGCCGCTCGATGCGTTCGCGAGCCACCAGTGCATTGCGGTGGATCCGCACGAAACGGTCGCCAAATTCGTCTTCGAGGGCCTTGAGTGGTTCGTCGAGCAGCACTTCACCACCTTCATGACGCAAGGTGACGTACTTGTGGTCGGCGATGAAGTAGACCACCTGACCCAACGGAATCAGCTCGATGCCTTTTCGGGTGCGGGCGCTGATGTGGCTGCGCGGGCCGCTGCCGGTTTCGGCCGCCGGGCGAGTCAAGGCCGCGAGCTGGACGCGATTGGGTCGCTCGGCTTTCTTTAATGCTTCGTGTAACTGTTCTGTGCGCACTGGCTTCACCAGATAGCCCACGGCGCTAGCCTGCAGGGCTTCCACGGCAAATTCATCGGGCCCGGTGCAAAACACCACGGCGGGCGGGGTTTCGCGTTCGCACAATCGTGCAGCCACTTGCAGGCCATCGAGGCCCGGCATGCGAATATCGAGCAGCACGATATCCGGTTTGTGACTGTCGATCAGTGCCAACGCCTCTTCGCCGTTCGTGGCGCTGGGCTCCAGGACATTGTATCCCTCGAGTTCGCCGACCATTCGGCTCAGGCGCTCGCGGGCCAGGGGTTCGTCATCAACGATCAGGACATTCATATTGCGCTGGATTCCTGCGTGAGTCTCGCACAAGGATAGCGTAGACAGGTGAAGTGACGTCCGTCACCGCGATCCACGCTAAGACTAGCGCGAGGGCCAAAAAGTGCCGCGAGACCGGCGGCTAAATTTTTATCTGCCGCGTGACTGGCGGCCCAGGCCCGCACTGGCGAGGCATCGCCGTAGGGTTTGCTGATACACAATATGAACACCCCTCTTCTCTCTATAGTCAGCTGCAGCATCGAGAAGTGCGCTGATCCTCTGTCCAACTGTAGACGGTTGCCGGGACGATATTGCTCAATTGAGAAATATCGTTGCGCAATTTCCGCATCGCTTGCTTCGAGCAGGGGTGGCGCGATAAGAAAAAAACCTGTCGACCAGTGTCAGCGACAGGATTGGCAACCCTGTTATTATCCGCGTCAGCGTTTCACGCCATCTTTCTTCAAGCCGATACGAGCGAATTCATGAGCACTGACAAGACCAATCAGTCCTGGGGCGGCCGCTTCAGTGAACCCGTCGACGCCTTCGTCGCCCGCTTCACCGCCTCCGTCACCTTCGACCAGCGCCTGTATCGCCACGACATCATGGGCTCGATCGCCCACGCCAGCATGCTGGCCAAGGTCGGCGTGCTGACCGATGCCGAGCGCGACAGCATCATCGATGGCCTGAACACCATCCAGGGTGAAATCGAGGCCGGCCAGTTCGACTGGCGCATCGACCTTGAAGACGTGCACATGAACATCGAGGCGCGCCTGACCGACCGCATCGGCGTCACCGGTAAAAAGCTGCACACCGGCCGCAGCCGTAACGACCAGGTCGCCACCGACATCCGCCTGTGGCTGCGTGACGAGATCGACCTGATCCTGGGCGAAATAACCCGTCTGCAACAAGGCCTGCTGGAGCAGGCCGAGCGCGAAGCCGCCAGCATCATGCCGGGCTTCACTCACCTGCAAACCGCGCAGCCAGTGACCTTCGGGCATCACATGCTGGCCTGGTTCGAAATGCTCAGCCGCGACTACGAGCGTCTGGTCGACTGCCGCAAGCGCACCAACCGCATGCCGCTGGGCAGCGCCGCACTGGCCGGCACTACTTACCCGATCGATCGCGAGTACACCGCTCAACTGCTGGGCTTCGACGCGGTCGGCGGTAACTCCCTGGACAACGTGTCCGATCGCGACTTCGCCATCGAGTTCTGCTCGGCCGCGAGTATCGCGATGATGCACTTGTCGCGGTTCTCCGAAGAGCTGGTGCTATGGACCAGCGCACAGTTCCAGTTCATCGATCTGCCGGATCGTTTCTGCACCGGCAGCTCAATCATGCCGCAAAAGAAAAACCCGGACGTGCCAGAGCTGGTTCGCGGCAAGACTGGCCGGGTATTCGGCGCGCTGATGGGCCTGCTGACCCTGATGAAAGGCCAGCCACTGGCCTACAACAAGGACAATCAGGAAGACAAGGAACCGCTGTTCGACGCCGCCGACACCCTGCGCGATTCGCTGCGCGCCTTCGCCGACATGATCCCGGCGATCAAGCCGAAACACGCGATGATGCGCGAAGCGGCCCTGCGCGGTTTCTCCACCGCCACCGACTTGGCTGACTATCTGGTACGTCGTGGCCTGCCGTTCCGTGATTGCCACGAAATCGTTGGCCACGCGGTAAAGTATGGCGTGGAAAGCGGCAAGGACCTGGCGGAAATGAGCCTGGAAGAACTGCGCAAGTTTAGCGATCAGATCGAGCAGGATGTATTTGCCGTGCTGACCCTGGAAGGCTCGGTGAATGCCCGTGACCATATCGGCGGGACTGCGCCGGCGCAGGTCAAGAAAGCCGTGGCTCGCGGCCAGGCGTTGCTCGCCAGCCGTTAAAAGCTTCGCGGGCAAGCCTCGCTCCTACAGACCGTAGGAGCGAGGCTTGCCCGCGAAGGCATTCTCAAGATCGTTACACGTCTACTTTTTGGACGCGACCATCGCCAGAAACGCGGGCATTGCTGCGTCCTTGTCTGCCGCAATCCGCTGCACATGCGGATTGTGCTCCAGACGCTCCAGCAGCGCCCTGGCCGCCGGCATTTCGGCCAACAGATCGATATCAAACAGCTTCTGCGCCACGGCACGGGCCATCGGCACGCTGTAGAGGAAATACAAGTCAGCCACGCTCAGACTGTCACCCGCCACATAGGGAGCGAACTTGCCATGCCTGCTCAGGGCAGCAAAGCCCAGCAGCAACTCGGCCTTGGTTTTCTCTTTGATCGCGTCCGGCACGGCCATACCGAAGAACGCCTCTGCATAGCACGCGCGGCCCGGCAACTCGATGTACAGCTCGATTTCCTTGGCCAGGGCCAGAACCTGCGCTCGCTCGAAAGGCTCGTTCGGCAGCAACGCCTTGCCATTCTGGCTCTGCTCGATGTACTCGAGAATCACGCTGGTTTCGTTGATGAAACCTTGTTCGACGCCCAGCACCGGGACCTTTCCGCGAGGGCTGATGGCTAACGTCTCGGGGGTAGTGCCTGGGTAAAATGGCACCTCTTCAAATGGCAATCCCTTCTCCAGTAACGCCAGCTTGACCATGTTGTAATAGTTGCTGACGCAAAATCCATAAAGCTTGAGCATTCGTTAGCCTCCAGGCCGTGCAGGGGGTTGGCAGCGCCAGTTATAGAACGCCCGGGCACTTCTTGCCAGCAGCATCACAACGTTGAATGCAGGTAAACTGGCCGCCTTAACTTGAGGAGCCTGCCATGAGCGAGCCAACTGATATCGAGATCGACGAAGAAGAGTTCGCCGAAAACACCCTGATCGAAGCCATCGAAAACCAGATCGAAAGCGATAACCCGCCAGCGGCCAAGGCGACCTTCAACAAGCTGACCCTGGTCGGTTACGAGCGTGAAGAAATCCTCAACCTGATGGCCCACGTGCTGGCGGTGGAAATCGACGCGATCCTCGAAGAAGACCGCGCGTTCAACACCGAATGGTACGAAGCTGCGCTGCGCGCTCTGCCAGAGTTGCCACCGGAAAAGAAATAAGCCAGCCCTGTCACGGGGCTCTTATGGCCAGGGGGTTTGCCTGTGGCGAGGGAGCTTGCTCCCGTTGGGCCGCGAAGCGGCCCCAAAAGCTTTGCGGCTGCTACGCAACCGAACGGGGGCAAGCTCCCTCGCCACAAAACCCCGCCTCCACATAGATTGTCACCAATCAGTACCGCCTTACCCCAGACGCTGACTAAACTGGAAACCACCCCAAGGCGAAAAAACCCTGTTACGAGCACTGGACATGCTGCGCGAGTGGGCTCACCTTAGGAGCGCTATCGTCCAATTCCTAGAAAGTCTGGAGTCCTTATGTCGCTTACCCCTGAGTTGGTTGCCGAACTGGAAATCCTCGCCCTCTTCAACCTGGACAGTTCCCAGGAAGGTTTGAAAATTCATCAGACCGCTGCCCCGAAAGCCATTGCCGCCGCCCAAAGACTGTTCGATAAAGAATTGATCACCCAGCCCGATGGCGGTTATCTGACCAGCCTGGGGCGTGACGCTGCACAAAATGTGCAAACCGTTCTAACCATTCTGTCCGTGCGCGAAACAGCCTGAGCCTCACCGCATCGCCCACGGAAACCTCTGTCACGGGATTTCCGCGGGCACACTTTGGTGCCCGCTGTCGCCGTGCGATAGAAACCTGACGCCAGAAATACAAAATCAGCTTAAAAGTCCCGGGGCCGAGGCGCTAAACTGCCCCTCATCCCGAGCCCTCCACGTCCGAGCCCCGCGAGCCGGATTGAGCTGACATGACCCGCACCCATGAAATCCGCCCCGATCTGGACGAGGGAATCGACCGCAAGGTTCTCAGCCAGCTGCGCGCCCGTTTTCTGAAGCTCAACGAGGGCCGCATGGCCCGTGCCATGGAAGGGTTGTCAACCCGCCAGCAAACGGTGCTGACCTTGCTGCCGCTGTTTTTCCACGTCAATCATCCGCTGTTGCCGGGTTATGTTTCGGGTAGCACCCCGGCCGGGCTGTCGAATTTCGAACCTGACGCCAACGCCCTTGCCGAAGCCCAGCGCCTGACCCGCTCGTTTTCCTACAAGCCGCGCCACGGCAGCAATCCGCCACGACCGATTCACGGCCTGTTCCTGATGGGCAGCCTCGGTACCTTGGCCCAGGCCGATCAGAGCGATATGGACGTCTGGGTCTGTCACGGGCCGGACTTGAGCGAAAGCGAGCTCACAGAACTGCGCAAGAAATGCCAGTTGCTTGAGACATGGGCCGCCAGCCAGGGTGCCGAGGCACATTTCTTCCTGATCGACCCGGCTCGCTTCATACTCGGTGAGCGCGATACCCAACTGAGTTCGGAAGACTGTGGCACCACCCAGCACTATCTGCTGCTGGACGAGTTCTACCGCACCGCGATCTGGCTGGCTGGCCGTACACCCATCTGGTGGCTGGTGCCGGTTTATGAAGAGGCGGCGTACGACCGTTATACCCACACGCTGTTATCCAAGCGCTTCATCCGTGCCGACGAGACTCTGGACCTGGGGCATCTGGCGTACATCCCGCCCGGGGAATTCATCGGTGCCGGGCTCTGGCAATTGTTCAAAGGCATCGAATCACCCTACAAATCAGTGCTCAAACTGCTGCTGACCGAGGTCTATGCCAGCGAACACCCCAAGGTCCACTGCCTGAGCCTGCGCTTCAAGCAGGCGGTATTTGCCAATCAACTGGACCTCGACGAACTGGATCCATACGTCGTGGTGTACCGTCGCATCGAGGAATACCTCACGGCCCGGGGCGAACCGGAACGCCTGGAGCTGGTACGCCGCGCGCTGTACTTGAAGGTCAATCGCAAACTCACCGGCAGCAGTGGTCGCACCCAGAACTGGCAGCGTTCGTTGCTCGAACGCCTGGCCCATGAATGGCAGTGGGATCAGCGTCAGCTCGCGTTGCTCGACAGCCGCAGCCAGTGGAAAGTCCGCCAGGTCAGCGCCGAACGCCGAGCCCTGGTTGGCGAGCTGAATTACAGCTACCGCTTCCTGACGCAGTTTGCCCGCAACGAGCAGACCGTCAGCCTGATCAACAAGCGCGACCTCAATGTGCTGGGCCGGCGGCTGTACGCGGCCTTCGAGCGCAAGGCCGACAAGGTCGAATTCATCAACCCGGGCATCGCCCCCGATCTGGCCGAAGACACCTTGACACTGGTGCAGGCGCCAAACAAGAAAGAACCGGGGCAGACCCAATGGGGCTTGTACAACGGCAGCCTGGCCGCCCACGAATGGGAGCATTTCGCGCCGATCAAACGCAGCCGCCAACTGCTGGAACTGCTCACCTGGTGCCACCGCAACGGCGTGATCGACAGCAGCACCCGCCTGGCCCTGCACCCCGGCACCAGCGATTTGAGCGAGTTCGAACTGTTCAACCTGCTCGGCAGCCTGCAACAAAGCATCGCCCTGCCTCTGACCACTGTCGCCGAAGAGCCTTTGCTGCACGCCAGTGTGCCGAGCGAAGTATTGATTCTGGTGAACGTCGGCATCGACCCGCTCAAGCACCATCGCGACCTGAACATCCTGATGACCACCGAGCGCACCGATTCCCTGAGTTACGCCGGCGTGCGAGAAAACCTGGTGCTGACCCTGGATCAGGTCACGCTCAATAGCTGGAACGAAGTGCTGGTCAGCCGCTTTGACGGTCCCCACGCCCTGCTCGACTGCCTGCGCGATTACCTCAATACCCTGCCGGACGGGCCACAACAGCCCAAGCTGCGGGTGCGCTGTTTCTGCCACAACCGCGCCCAATTCATTGCCCGGCGAGTCGAAGAAATCCTCGACACCGCGCAGACCCTGCTGCTGAGCAAACTCAATCATCGTTACCTGATTCAGGTCCAGCAGCACTACCACGTGCTGGAGCTGGTGCCGGGCCAGGTCAATCACATTGCCCTCACCACCCTGCCGGCGCTGTTCGATTACCTCGGCGAAGAACTGGCGAGCTACAGCCCGTTTCATCTGGACCCGATGGCACTGGAAGACCACGACCTGGCGCTGATCCTGCCCATGGGGCAACCCGACTGCGTTCAGGTGTTCTACCGGATCAACGAACACCAGGCCGATGTGTATGTTCTGGATGAATTCAATGCCCTGTGGCAGCAGCGCTTGCCTTATCACGACGAACAAAGCCTGTTGGTGCCGCTGCAACGCTTCCTGCAATCGATCCAGTACCGGCGCGATGCCTTGCTACCGATGGACGCCGCCCAGCCATTGAGTCTGGAGACTTTGTATTACCAGTTGTTGCCTTCAGGCACCGCACGGGCGCGTCGGGTCGAAGCTCGGCCAGCACCGCAAAATCCGGTCGACAAACCGTTCTATGACGTACAAGCCATCGTCGGCAAAGCCGCACCAGGGCAGGTGCAGGTCACGTTGTATTGCAATCAGCGGGAATTTTCCGAGCTGGAATATGGCGACCAACTGTTCAGCGTGGTCGCCCGGGAAATCGTCGAGCAGCGCCGCAAGACCGAACGCTATCGCTGCTACATCACCGACCTGGACCTGTCGGGCCTGCTCGGTGATGGTCAGGGTTCAAGCCAGCTGTATCTGCGCTACAAGGCCGACCTGGAACGCGCACTGAACGAGGCGCTCGAGCAGGTCTGAGGGGTTTATTCCGGAAAGTGGCCGCCCTCGGCAGGCTGCGATTCCACTTCTAGCAGGGTCAGTTTCAGCGTTTTGCCGCCCGGAGCCGGCCAGTCGATGTGCTGACCGACTTTCAAGCCCAGCAAAGCACTGCCCACCGGCGCCAGAATGGAAATCCGGCCTTCGTCGGCGTTGGCATCCTTGGGGTAAACCAGGGTCAGGTGATAGTCCTTGCCGCTGCTCTCTTCACGGCAATGCACACGGGAATTCATGGTCACGACATCGGCGGGCACTTCATCGTGACCGACCAGGGTATCGGCGCGATCCAGTTCGGTTTGCAGCGCGATAACGCCCGGCAGCGTGTCATCCAGGCTGTCGATCAGGCGCTCCAGACGTTGCACGTCCAGACGGGTAAGGGTGATGGAAGGTGCGGTCATGATCAGGGCAGACTCCTTTCTTCTGCACGAAAAAAGCAAAACCCCGCCAGAAAAAGGCGGGGTTTTCACGAGCCTCGATGGGTTGAGGCGTCTCTGGACACTATCACAGCTCAATAAATATACAAGTCATGGCCCGAAGGCCCCACGCCCCTGTAGGAGCTGCCGAAGGCTGCGATCTTTTGATCTTCCATCGGCGCGACTTATAAACATCAAAAGATCGCAGCCTTCGGCAGCTCCTACAGGGGTCGGGTTAGCCTTTGGTTTTGCGGTCGAGGGCCTGCGCACAAATCACCCGCCGCCGCTCATCATCCGCCGAGCGCCATTCGCGAATATCTTCGACATGACGGAAACACCCCAGACAAACCTTCTGCTCATCCAGCCGGCATACACCGCTGCACGGCGAAGGCACCGCCGGGCTGACATTGCTGTAAAGCGGTTTGGGCGGACGAACGGGTGTCGGCTGGGTCACGATCTCACAGGCCTTCGAAATCGAGTTCGACGTCGGCTTGCTGCTTGACGATGCGCTCAAGCATTTCGCCCAGTTGCTCTTCGCTCTTGTCGCACATCCAGCGCTCGCTCTCTTCGTCGTAGTCGAAGTGGAAGCCGCCGGACACCGCCGCCAGCCACAGCTGCCGCAACGGTTCCTGGCGACTGAAGATCAGCGCGCTGCCGTTTTCGAACTTGACGGTGAGCACACCGGCCGAGCTCTCCAGATCGATATCCAGGTCACTCTCGTCAAAAATATCCTCCAGCGTCTGCTGGGTGGCATCGACCAGATCGTGGAAACGGGCTTCGGTCAAACTCATTGCGGGAACCTCAAAAAGTGTCTACTCACGCTCAAGCGCCGCAAGATACGGGCGAGCTCCGGTGATTGCAAAGGATAACGACCCATGGCGATCACGAAACCTGTGGGAGCGAGCCTGCTCGCGAAGAGGCCATCATATTCAACATCAATGCTGACTGACACTACGCCTTCGCGAGCAGGCTCGCTCCCACAGGGATTGCGCTTGGCTGACCGACATCGTGCCAAGCCCCGCCGGACGGGAGCCGCGTCGCATAGGCAAGCTGCCGGGTGGCCGGTATACTCCGGCGCAATTAACGCATTTTCAAGGATTTCGCCATGAAGCGCCTGATCTCTTCCCTTGCTGCGCTCGCTTCGCTCGTCGCTTTTGTCAGCTTATTATCGGCTTGTGGTCAAAAAGGCCCGCTGTACCTGCCTGATGAAAACCAGGACCCTGCAGAGCAAGCCAAATCGTCGCAGCAGACTCCGTCGAAAGCCCACAAGCACGACGTCTACTAAGGGAACGCTATGGACGCTTTTAACTACCGTGACGGTGAGCTGTTCGCGGAAGGTGTTGCCCTGTCCGCCATCGCCGAGCGCTTTGGTACACCGACTTACGTCTACTCCCGCGCCCACATCGAAGCCCAGTACCTGGCTTACGCCGATGCGCTGGCCGGCATGCCGCACCTTGTCTGCTTTGCGGTCAAGGCCAACTCCAACCTGGGCGTACTGAATGTCCTGGCACGTTTGGGCGCCGGTTTCGACATCGTTTCCCGTGGCGAGCTGGAACGCGTGCTGGCCGCTGGCGGCACTGCTGACAAGATCGTGTTCTCCGGTGTCGGCAAGACCCGTGACGACATGCGTCGTGCGCTGGAAGTCGGCGTGCACTGCTTCAACGTCGAGTCCACCGATGAGCTCGAACGCCTGCAAGTAGTGGCCGCCGAGCTGGGCGTTCGCGCGCCGATCTCGCTGCGCGTGAACCCGGATGTCGACGCCGGCACCCACCCGTACATTTCCACTGGTCTTAAAGAGAACAAGTTCGGCATCGCCATCGCCGACGCCGAAGACGTGTACATCCGTGCCGCGCAACTGCCTAACCTGGAAGTGGTCGGCGTCGATTGCCACATCGGTTCGCAACTGACCACCCTACCGCCATTCATCGATGCCCTTGACCGCCTGCTGGGCCTGGTCGACCGCCTCGGCGATTGCGGCATCTACCTGCGCCACATCGATCTCGGTGGTGGTTTGGGCGTGCGTTATCGCGATGAAGAGCCGCCATTGGCTGCCGACTACATCAAAGCCGTGCGCGAGCGTCTCGACGGTCGTGACCTGGCGCTGGTGTTCGAGCCGGGTCGTTTCATCGTCGCCAACGCCGGCGTGCTGCTGACCCAGGTCGAGTACCTCAAGCATACCGAGCACAAAGACTTCGCCATCGTCGACGCGGCCATGAACGACCTGATCCGCCCGGCGCTGTATCAAGCCTGGATGGACGTCACCGCCGTGCGCCCGCGCAACAGCGCCGCTCGCGCCTACGACATCGTCGGCCCGATCTGCGAAACCGGCGATTTCCTGGCCAAGGATCGTCAACTGGCCCTGGAAGAAGGCGATCTGCTGGCCGTGCATTCGGCCGGTGCCTATGGGTTTGTCATGAGTTCCAACTACAACACCCGTGGCCGCGCCGCTGAAGTGTTGGTGGACGGTGATCAGGCATTTGAAGTGCGTCGCCGTGAGACGGTAGCCGAGTTGTTTGCTGGCGAAAGCCTGCTGCCGGAGTAAAACCATGCTGCTGCGTTTTACCAAGATGCACGGCTTGGGCAATGATTTCATGGTCCTCGACCTGGTCAGCCAGCACGCGCACATCCTGCCCAAGCACGCCAAGCAATGGGGCGATCGGCACACCGGCATCGGCTTCGACCAGTTGCTGATCGTTGAGGCGCCCAGCAACCCGGACGTGGATTTCCGCTATCGGATCTTCAACGCCGACGGCTCCGAAGTGGAACAGTGCGGCAACGGTGCGCGCTGTTTCGCCCGCTTCGTGCTCGACAAGCGCCTGACCGCCAAGCGGCTGATTCGCGTCGAGACCAAAAGCGGCATCATCGAACTGGACATCCGCAACGATGGCCAGATCAGCGTCAACATGGGCGCCCCGCGCCTGGTGCCGGCCGAGATTCCATTCGACGCCCCGAGCCAGTCCCTGAGCTATCAGGTCGACGTCGACGGCACCATGGTCGAACTGGCCGCAGTGTCCATGGGTAACCCCCATGCCGTGTTGCGGGTCAGCGACATCAACAACGCACCGGTGCATGAACTGGGGCCGAAAATCGAACATCACCCGCGCTTCCCGGCGCGGGTCAATGTCGGTTTTCTCCAGGTCATCGACCGGAGCCGCGCGCAGTTGCGCGTCTGGGAACGCGGGGCCGGGGAAACCCAGGCATGCGGAACCGGCGCCTGTGCTGCCGCAGTGGCCGCGATCAGCCAGGGGTGGATGGATTCGCCGCTATTGATCGACCTGCCCGGCGGGCGTCTGTCCATTGAATGGGCAGGCCCTGGCCAACCGGTCATGATGACTGGCCCGGCAGTGCGCGTATACGAAGGACAAGTGCGTCTTTGAGTGAGCGAAATCCATGACCGACAAGCCCCAGGTTCCCGCCCTACAGCCCGACGAATCCCCTTCCGAAAGCCTTGAGGCGGCAGCGATTGCCGCGTACCTGGAGGCTCATCCGGATTTCTTCATCGAGCACGAAGAACTGCTCCCGGCCCTGCGCATTCCGCACCAGCGCGGCGACACCATTTCGCTGGTCGAACGCCAGATGACGATTCTGCGCGACCGCAACATCGAGTTGCGTCATCGCCTCTCGCACTTGATGGACGTGGCCCGCGACAACGATCGACTCTTTGACAAGACCCGCCGCCTGATCCTCGCGCTGATGGACGCCACCAGCCTGGAAGATGTGGTGATCAGCGTTGAAGACAGCCTGCGGCAAGACTTCCAGGTGCCCTTCGTCAGTCTGATCCTTCTCGGCGACAACCCGATGCCGGTGGGCCGGTGGGTGACGCATGCCGAGGCGCAAACGGCCATTGGCGGTTTGCTCTCGGAAGACAAAAGCGTCAGCGGCAGCCTGCGCGAGCATGAACTGGACTTCCTGTTCGGTGAAGAACAGCGCAAGCAGATCGGCTCCACCGCCGTTGTCGCCATCAGCCATCAGGGCATCCATGGCGTCCTGGCCATCGCCAGCCGCGATCCGCAGCACTACAAGAGCTCGGTGGGCACGCTGTTCCTGAGTTACATCGCCGAAGTCATGGGCCGCGTGCTGCCACGGGTCAACAGCTCCCTGCGCTCGGTACGCTGACCATGGAACGACAACTGGACGCTTACTGCGAACACCTGCGCAGTGAGCGGCAGGTGTCGCCGCACACGCTGTACGCCTACCGCCGCGACCTCGACAAAGTGCTGGGCTGGTGCGCCAAACAGAACATCGACAGCTGGGCCGCACTGGACATCCAGCGCCTGCGCAGCCTGATCGCGCGCCTGCACTCCCAAGGCCAATCGTCCCGCAGTCTGGCGCGGTTGCTGTCGGCGGTGCGTGGGCTCTATCACTATCTGAACCGCGAAGGACTGTGCGACCACGATCCGGCCAATGGCCTGGCACCGCCCAAGGGCGAACGTCGCCTGCCGAAAACCCTCGACACTGACCGCGCGCTGCAATTGCTTGAGGGCGCGGTAGAGGATGATTTTCTGGCGCGTCGGGATCAGGCGATTCTGGAACTGTTCTATTCCTCCGGCCTGCGGCTTTCTGAATTGACCGGGCTCAATCTTGATCAGCTGGATCTGGCTGAAGGAATGGTCCAGGTGCTCGGCAAGGGCAGCAAGACTCGACTGTTGCCAGTGGGCAAAAAGGCTCGCGAAGCACTGGAGTTGTGGCTGCCGCTGCGGGCCATGACCAACCCGGCGGACGACGCAGTGTTTGTCAGCCAGCAAGGAAGACGCCTCGGCCCTCGGGCGATCCAGGTACGGGTCAAGGCTGCCGGTGAGCGCGAGCTGGGGCAGAACCTGCACCCGCACATGTTGCGACATTCCTTCGCCAGCCACTTGCTGGAGTCCTCTCAGGACTTGCGGGCGGTGCAGGAACTGCTCGGCCACTCGGACATCAAGACCACCCAGATCTATACCCACCTGGACTTCCAGCACCTGGCGACGGTCTACGACAGCGCCCATCCACGGGCCAAACGCATTAAAGGCGATGATTCATGACCATCCAATTGATCACCTTCGATCTCGACGACACCCTGTGGGACACCGCCCCGGTGATCGCCAGCGCCGAAGTCGTATTGCGTGAATGGCTGACCGAGCAAGCACCGAGCCTTGGCGCAGTGCCGGTGGAACACCTGTGGTCGATTCGCGAACGGGTGCTGAGCCACGAACCGAGCCTCAAACACCGCATCAGTGCCTTGCGTCGGCGGGTGCTGTTCCATGCACTGGAAGAAGCCGGTTATGGACATGCTGAAGCATCCGACCTGGCCGATCAGGGTTTTGAAGTGTTTCTGCATGCACGGCATCAGCTGGAGATCTTCCCGGAGGTGCAACCGACCCTGGAAATTCTGGCCAATCACTATGCGCTTGGCGTGGTGACCAACGGCAATGCCGATGTGCGTCGATTGGGGCTGGCGGACTACTTCAAGTTTGCCCTGTGCGCCGAAGACATCGGCATCGCCAAGCCCGATGCGCGACTGTTTCATGAAGCGCTACAGCGTGGCGGCGCGACTGCCGAAACAGCGGTGCATATTGGCGACCATCCCGGCGATGACATTGCCGGCGCCCAGCAGGCGGGGTTGCGTGCGATCTGGTTTAACCCGGCGGGCAAGGTGTGGGAAGCCGAGAAGGCGCCAGATGCAGAGATTCGTAGCCTGAACGAGTTGCCGGGGTTGTTGGCGCGGTGGAATACAGTTTAGTTTTGAGGTGATCTCGAAAAGATCGCAGCCTTCGGCAGCTCCTACAGGTGTACACCATCAATAATGTAGGAGCTGCCGAAGGCTGCGATCTTTTGATTTTGTTTCACCCATGAAAAAGCCCGCAGCGACGGCGGGCTTTTTCAGCAAGCAAGAAGCAGGCGCTTAGATAGGCCGGCTGCCGTACTTGTTATCAGGCTTCTTGGGAGGATCGGCGACCACATTGGCCTCCACTTCCTGCACCTTGCCGCCCCGTGCCAGAAACTCTTCCATGGCCTTGGCCAGGGCATCGCGTTCCTTGTTCTTGGCTTCGACGCTCGGCAGCTCATCGACCGATACCGCAGCCTTGACCTTGCCTTTGGCAGTCGGAACGGGCACATCACCGCTGTCGTCTTCAGCGACGTCTTCTGCCGCCGCTTCAAGGCCTTCTTCGGTTTCGTCTTCGTCGCCTACTTCGAGGTCGTCGTTTTCCAGATCATCGTCGCTCATGTTCTACCTCATGACTTGCGAAAAGCAGATTAGTTATAGCCCAGCTTTGCTGTCTGTCGACGGCTGCCGGAAAAAAATCAACCACCACTGGTAACCAGCGGTTTTCATGCCCCTTCACCGTGCACGGTGGCGAGGACTTTACGGGCACCGCCGTGATCACGGTGCTCGCCCAGATAAACACCTTGCCAGATCCCCAACGCCAGTCGGCCTGCCGAGATCGGCAAACTGAGCTGACAGCCAAGTACGCTGGCCTTGAAGTGCGCCGGGAGGTCGTCCAGGCCTTCGTCGTTATGCTCATAGCCGTCTGTTCCTTGTGGGATCAGACGATTGAAAAATCGTTCGAAGTCGCGACGTACCGCCGGATCGGCGTTCTCGTTGATGGTCAACGACGCCGAGGTATGCTGTAGCCACAAATGCAACAGACCGACCCGACACGCCTTGAGTTCAGGCAAGCCGGCGAGTAATTCGTCCGTTACCAGATGAAAGCCCCGGGACCGTGCTCGCAAGGTGATCAGAGTCTGTTGCCACATACTGTTCTCCGCACGTTCGGGGCGCATTCTAGCGCGCTCTGGAAAAAAACAAAGGCCCTAATATTCCTTCAATCGTGTAAGCCATTGGCCGCAGAAAAACGCCCGTCGTAAACGGGACTGAACGTGTATGAAAAAACCTTTCAGCCCTTCCTTCACTGACAAATTCCAGACAAAAAAATGCCCGGCAAGCCGGGCAAATTTTTCATGCGCGTGCTTACAAGTTGTAGCCGCGTTCGTTGTGAAGCGCCAGATCGATGCCGACAGCTTCTTCTTCCTCCGTGATACGCAGACCCATGACAGCGTCCAGGACCTTGAGGATGATGAACGTGACGATCGCGGTGTAGATCACCGTGAAGCCAACGCCTTTGCATTGAATCCAGACTTGAGCAGCGATGTCGGTAACGGTGCCGAAACCGCCCAGCGATGGTGCCGCGAACACACCGGTCAGGATTGCGCCGAGAATACCGCCGATACCATGCACGCCGAAGGCATCCAGGGAATCGTCATAACCGAGTTTGCGTTTCAGGGTGGTGGCGCAGAAGAAGCACACCACACCCGCCGCCAGACCGATCACCAGAGCGCCCATCGGGCCCACGGTGCCTGCCGCCGGAGTGATTGCAACCAGACCGGCCACAACACCCGAAGCGATACCCAGTGCGCTTGGTTTGCCGTGGGTGATCCACTCGGCAAACATCCAGCCCAGCGCCGCAGCAGCGGTGGCGATCTGGGTGACCAGCATCGCCATACCGGCAGTGCCGTTGGCGGCGGCAGCGGAACCGGCGTTGAAGCCGAACCAGCCGAACCACAGCATCGCGGCGCCCATCAGGGTGTAGCCGAGGTTGTGCGGGGCCATCGGGGTGGTCGGGAAACCTTTACGCTTGCCCAACACCAGGCAGGCAATCAGACCGGCCACACCGGCGTTGATGTGCACCACGGTGCCGCCGGCGAAGTCGAGAACGCCCCAGTCCCACATCAGGCCGCCGTTACCGGACCAGACCATGTGCGCGATCGGTGCATAAACCAGGGTGAACCAGATGCCCATGAAGATCAGCATGGCGGAGAACTTCATCCGCTCGGCGAAAGCACCGACGATCAACGCTGGAGTGATGATGGCGAAAGTCATCTGGAAGGTAATGAAGACCGCCTCGGGGAACAGCGCCGCGGGGCCGGTCAGGCTCGAAGGCGTGACACCGGCGAGGAACGCCTTGCCCATGCCGCCGAAGAACGAGTTGAAGTTGACGACGCCCTGCTCCATGCCGGTGGTGTCGAACGCAATGCTGTAGCCATAAATGACCCACAGAATGCTGATCAGACCGGTAATGGCGAAGCACTGCATCATCACGGAAAGAATGTTTTTCGAGCGAACCATGCCGCCGTAGAACAGCGCGAGACCGGGAATGGTCATGAACAGCACAAGGGCTGTCGAGGTCATCATCCAGGCGGTATCGCCGGAGTTGAGGACTGGGGCCGCCACTTCGTCTGCCGCCATGACCAGGCCGGGCATTACGAGGGACAACAGGGCTCCTAGCCCTGCGATTTTACGCAGAGTCATATTGTTTTCTCCTGGGGCGTTGGGTTTGTGGCGGCTTAGATTGCGTCGGTATCGGTTTCGCCGGTACGGATGCGAATCGCCTGTTCCAGATTGACCACGAAGATCTTGCCGTCACCGATCTTGCCGGTGTTGGCAGCCTTGGTTATCGCCTCGATAACCCGGTCCAGATCCTTGTCGTCAATGGCGACATCGATCTTCACCTTGGGCAGAAAATCGACCACGTACTCCGCGCCGCGATACAGCTCGGTGTGACCCTTCTGCCGACCGAAGCCTTTGACCTCAGTAACGGTAATGCCCTGCACGCCGATCTCGGACAGCGACTCGCGCACGTCGTCCAGTTTGAACGGCTTGATGATGGCAGTGACTAGCTTCATGAAAACTCTCTCCCGAATTGGTGGACTTGCCCCAGGAAAACAAACCCGACTCAAGTCTAAGCGCAGTGCCTGGCTTTGTAACGCATCGTTCGGCCTTACCTGCCCGTCCGACGCCAGCTAACCACTCCGCACGAAACTTCCCCCGTTCCGCTTGGCGCACTGCATTCGTCACAGCGACTGCATCAGTGCATGGGTCACCAGCGACTAAGCAGAAAGCTTGCCATCTATCCAAAACCCATTGATTTCAATGTCTTGGCCGCGGCCCAAGAGCCTTCCGCCCGATTAAGGCAACCGTTACGCACAACAACAGTGCGCGACTGCCCACTCGACTGCGCGAAAAGCGTGCATCGCAGCTGCCGAGATTGACTATAGACACTGCGTGGTACACTGCCCGCCATTGTTGATAGGAACATTCCCCATGCTCGCGCCCAAAGACTTCCTCGACGCCCTGAGCGGCACCGCCTCCCGCCTCTTCAGCGGCGACACCCCACTGCCAAAAAGCGAAATCGAAAGCCAGTTCAAGGCGCTGCTGCAGAGCGGCTTCAGCAAGCTGGACCTGGTGAGCCGGGAAGAATTCGATAGCCAGATGGTCGTACTGGCACGCACCCGGGCACGGTTGGAGAGCCTGGAGGCGAAAGTGGCGGAGCTGGAAGCGAAGCTCAATCCACCTGCCGAGTAACGCACCAACCCCTCTGTGAAATGCGATCCCCTGTGGGAGCGGGCTTGCCCGCGAATGGGGTCGCCTCGGTCTACCAGCCATCCACACTGGACAGACCACCCCTGTAGGAGCTGCCGAAGGCTGCGATCTTTTGATCTTTAAGCCCTCAATAACCCCGGCAACGTCCTACAAGAAAACCACCGCCGTCCGATTGCGCCGCAAAGCCCCGGTTTCTAAGCTCACCCAATGCTGAATGTTCAGCACTGGGTTTGGCGACCTGGATACCCCGATGCAGCACGACACATTCGGACAGGGAAATTTCCCGTCTTGATTTATGGCGGCTGTGCATGGGAGACCTTCGGGTCTGCCGGAATTCGGGTGTCGCCGGTTCGCCAACCCACGCACAGCTGCCACCCTTTTCGTTTGGCGACGATCAGAGGCAGTTTTTCTCCACTCGACCCCGAGAACTGCACCATGGACGAAAACTATCTGACTCCACACATCTTCACCCGCCACAAACTCCACCTCCACGCCCTCCTCCTGGAAAACCAACCCTGGTTCAGCGCCCGAGACCTTGGCCGACTGCTACGTCTCTTCCTCGACGAACGAGCGCTACGCAAACTCGATCCCGACCAACACCAAACCGTACAAATGCTCATCCACGGAGCCATCGAAAACACTCTGCTGATCAGCGAATCCGGCGTCTACGCGTTACTGATCTACCACTACTGCCCCGAATACCGAGGCCTGCGCGAATGGCTGACCCACGACGTAGTGCCAGCCCTCAGAGACGCCCAACAACCCACCTCAACCGAACGCCCGATACTGAGCCTGCTGAATTGGCCGCAGATGTCGTTGAATTTGCTGCACTGGAATAACCAGCCGTGGATTCGGTTGCAGGATGTTCCGCAGCTGCTGCCGAATGAGGAACGACCGCGAAGTCCGGTCAATGCGCCGTGGTGGAAGCGTGCTTCGCGGGTGCTGCAGTCTTTTTAATTACCCGAAGCTCACCCACGCTCGATTTCGGCTCTGCGCTGATCGTAGGTCGATTGCAGGTTTAGCCAGAACTCGGGCGTGGTTTTCAGGTAGAGCGAGAGCTTCATTGCGAGCTCAGGACTGATACCATCCTCCTGCATCACAAGGGCTCTCACGTCACCCGCGCCTTCATTCAACAAGCTAGCTAGCCCAGCCGCCGTAATGCCCAGAGGCACTAGAAACTCCTTTTCAAGGATTTCGCCAGGATGAATCGGCCGCATTCCAGAATTGCTCATTTCCCCTCCTGAGGGCTCGATCAGCTGTGATCATAAGCAGCCACGTCGATCCGACAAGTGCGTCCTTGAGCTTTCACCGAAGTCCTTCATTTATCCAAGACCGGTCCTACAAAAAAAATAGCTGCCGCCGCTGATTACGCCTAAATACCAGCCGCTACATAAACCCTTGTAGCAGCTGGCGGAGCCTGCGTTCGGCTGCGAAGCAGTCGTGAAATCAGATCACGCGGTGCATCAGGCAGACCGCACAACTTGCATTTACGACTGCTGCGCAGTCGAACGCAGGCTCCGCCAGCTGCTACGGATTGCGTTACGGCTTAACTGACTGGAATCAGCTCCCCCAGCAACATCCTGCGAAAGTTTGGTTACTCCGCCGCCACGCTAAATCATCCGCCCACGACTACCCTTCAAAAAACCGCAGGAAGCGGTCCTCGTCAGCTCAAGGAACGACCATGTCCCTCTCCATCGTCCACAGTCGCGCCCAGGTTGGCGTGGAAGCACCCGCCGTCACCGTAGAAGTGCACCTGGCCAACGGCTTACCGTCGCTGACCATGGTCGGGCTGCCTGAGGCGGCGGTGAAGGAAAGCAAGGATCGGGTACGCAGCGCGATCATCAATTCCGGCCTGCAATTTCCGGCGCGGCGTATCTAATGTAGTCAAGCACTTTTCTTAAAAAATGAACAAAGTGAGTGACAGTGGAGGCTGAATCGGACCGAGGCGTCCAGTTACCAATCGCGATTTTTCGGGATAGGAACGTCGACATCCTTCTTATCAGATGCTTTGCGACTACCCGTAGCACGCTGACGTTTCCGGCCTTCCATTAAGACAATTTGCAACGGGCTAGGGCGCACTTCTTCCAGCAATGAACTCAATCGCTCAAGCTCCTTCACAGCTCGAAGAATAGCTATCAAATTTACCACCGTCCCCTTCCCATGATTAAGCAATAGGTTAAGAGTCTGACGACTTACACCAGACCCTTTTGCTAAATCTTCCAAGCTCATATTTTTTTTCAGACGTATTGCCTGGATATACGCTCCCACCTCTTTTGCAATCGCTTGATCTGTGTACCTTGCAAATTTCATAGTGTGTTAATTCCCGCACGTTACATGGCAAAGCATGACTTTGCGTCAGCCATTCGTTACGTTATTTTCTGACACATAAAAGGAGAATGTAGCTTCAACATTTTTTAACATTCAAATCGAGTACAGCGAATATGATTCCATACTGCATGTATCTAAGGACAAGCTGTCGATATAAGTACCTTTATCCGTCTCGTAGCGATACCCAAAGCCCCGAGTATCGTGATCTATTAAAAAACTAGCAGATATAAGCTTTTCAATTACCCAGGGCGACGCTTTCGTGACTCTTTCTGGTAATGCGATAAACACTTGATCAATACCCACTTTTTGGCTGAATGAGTAGGAGCGCGTAATATTTTGAAGCTCTTGAGCATCGGCTACAATCGAAAGCCGCCGACTGGTATTTGACTCATCGCCATGCCAATAGAAAATCAAAAAGATCGGATCGCCTCTATCGTACTCAACACGACGGACAGTACGTTCTGCATCATAAAATTCCTCGCTGTCGCCGAGAACGTCCCAAAGCATGCCGAATTGATCCACTACGTTGAACATTGGTTCTCTCGTATTTCTGTAAGGTTAGGGCAAAATTCACATTATACTGTGAAGACTGTAACGGCAAGGTGGACCACAGTTCCTCCCCTCAATGGAGGGGTTTGTGAACGTCGCTACAGCTTTTGGATTAGTCTTACGAAATGTGAGAAAGCGAGCAAACCTCACGCAGGAGCAACTAGCTCTTCAGTGTGGTTATCAGCGGAATTACATCAGCTTGATGGAACGCGGACATAACCAGCCTACATTAGAAACACTCCTGTCCCTCGCTAGCGCGTTACATTGCGATCCTGCTGATTTGGTGGTGGAAACGGTCCGTGTGTTGGGATCTGGTTCCGTTAGCGTTTAGAGCTTTGCCGATCAAGCTAATCCTGCCGTGAAAATCTCTAAGATCTTATCATTTCCACAGTCGCTGATCGCCTAAAGCCAATGGATGATGATTGTAAGCCGCATCAGAAACATTTAGCTATGAATGACGCAGGCTACCCGCCAACAATCCGCACGGCTCGGCATCTGGACCAACGGAAAGAGCTAAGTCCAAAAATCGGCTAGCTTTTGCAGACCGGCTATCAAGAATCACACAAGCTTCAACCCTGCATTGCTCGGAAAGTAACCACTTTGTTGTTTTTGCTTTGCGCTTGCCTTTCATAGATCCACCTCGATTTGGCACCAGCTTGGTCACGTAGTACTTCTCCCGGCATGGCTAGCCCCTGCCTTCCCATAAGTCCAACCTACTTGAAGATCGGAGTCTAGTTAACTGCCTGCCGAACGATAGCCTTAAACGATCAGAAACGTTTCGAATAGCCGCTCGCGAGTGACTGCTGTCGGCCGATTTCTGCCTGTCACGACTGACGGAAATCAACTGTGGATTCAACCGGTCGATGCAACACAACTAAATTCTGTGTAAGCAGAAGGAGTGTTGCAGATGAAGCAGAGACCTCGGATCTATTACACCGAAAGCCAGAAAAACTGATGTGGGATCACTGGCAGAAAGGCGACTCTCTCCAGCACATCGCCCAACTATTTGATCGAAACCATCCATCGATACAGCGCATCTTGGCGGAAACAGGCGGTATCAGACCCGCTGTACGCCGCAGGTCCAGATTGGCGCTGACGTTGGCTGAGCGCGAAGAGATTTCGCGTGCAGTGGTGGCAGGTAACTCGATCCGTTCCATGGCCGCACTGCTAGGGCGAGCAGCCTCTACGATCAGTCGTGAGATCAGACGCAACGGTGGCCAAGGATGCTAATCGAGCTGATCAGGCTGCCTGGGATCGCGCAAATCGACCTAAGGTCTGCAAACTTGTTGAGAACCGAACGGTGGCGCAAATTGTTGCAGACAAGCTTCAATTGCAGTGGTCACCGGAACAAATTGTCGTTTGGTTGAAGCGTACCTACCCGGACGATACGAGCTATCAGGTGTCACACGAGACGATCTATCGCACGCTCTTCATACAGGCTCGCGGGGCTCTGAAGAAGGAGTTGCTTGAGCATTTACGGCGCACGCGGGCTATGCGTCGCTCGCGCCATCACACGCAAAAGAAAGAAAATCACGGTCGAATCACTGACGCGGTATCGATCCGCGAACGCCCGGCCGCGGCGAAGGATCGGGCGGTGCCAGGTCACTGGGAAGGCGACCTGCTGTGCGGTAGCAGGAACAGCCAAATTGCCACTCTTGTTGAGCGTCATACCCGCTAGGTAATGCTGGTGAAATTTGACGGTAAGGATAGCGAGACAGTCATCAGCGCCCTGATCGAAAACGCCCGTAACTTACCCCAAGAACTCTACAAAGAGATGGCTGACCATAAGCGCTTTACGGTGGCTACCGACATAAAGGTCTACTTCTGCGATCCCCATCGTCCTTGGCAACGGGGATCGAATGAGAACACCAACGGGTTGTTAAGGCAGTACTTCCCGAAAGGAACCGACCTTGCGGATCACTCGCAAGTGTAGTGGTCAACTAATCCCGGACACGACGTTAAGTTTTTCTTCGGCCCGAGCTGGCGCCAGCCCGCCGTTGAATTGATGGGGGCGAACCCAGTTGTACCGATGCATCAAGAAGTGGCTGATATCGCGCTGGGCTTCTTGAGCCGTTCTGTAACCCGTGGCCGGTATCCATTCCGTTTTCAAGCTGCGGAACACGCGCTCCATTGGCGCGTTGTCCCAGCAATTCCCCCGGCGACTCATGCTCTGGCGCATGCGATAACGCCACAATCGCTGGCGAAATAAACGACTCGCATACTGGGCGAATTCAACCGGTCGTCGCAACACCGGATTGTTGGACAGATTTTAGATACTCATTCAGTGCTTCGGCAGGTGTTTTCCAGCCGAGTGTTTTTCGGGGCCTCGTGTTAAGTGCGTGGGCTACTGCTTGGATCTCTTGGGCACTCCAACGAGACAGGTCGGTGCCTTTCGGGAAGTATTGCCGTAGAAGGCCGTTCGTATTTTCGTTCGTGCCGCGCTGCCATGGACTATGGGGGTCAGCAAAGAAAACCTTCACTCCAGACTCGATGCTAAATCGAGCGTGATCCGACAGCTCCTTCCCACGATCCCAGGTCAAAGATCGCCACAGTTCGATGGGAAGATTAGTCACCGTCTTTTTCAATGCATTGGCCATACTAACAGCCCCATAGCCGGCCAGCGCCGGACCGTTCTTCGTCCGGGGAATTAGCCCATAACCTTCCTCGCGAGGTAGATGGACGAGCATGGTAAATCGAGTTGAGCGTTCGACCAGCGTTCCAATCGCAGAACGATTCAGACCGATAATCAGGTCGCCCTCCCAATGCCCCGGTACAGCTCGGTCTTCCACCTCCGCAGGGCGACTTGAGATCATGACATCCTCGCTGACGTGCGCCCACGCTTTGGCCTGCGCCCTGGCTCTCGGCACGCGCAATGCTCGCCCTGTGCGCAGGCAGCTCACCAGTTCGCGCTTGAGAGCCCCTCGGCCCTGAATGTAGAGCGCCTGATATATGGCTTCGTGAGAGATGCGCATGGATTCATCGTCCGGAAAATCGATCTGGAGCCGGTTGGTAATTTGTTCGGGCGACCAGCCATTGACCCATTTACGGTCACTGCGATGTGGTTTATTTCGGCCTTTGAAGGGCGCTTGTCGAGGCCCAGCAATCTCACGGCCATCAGCGTCGTGAACCTTACCCTCCAGACGGTCTTGCACGTAGTGATGCAGTCGCGGGTTAGTCACCAGTTTCGCTGGCTTCGGCCTCTTGGCCACCAGCTCTGCCTTCCATTGCGCGACTGAAGCTCGATACTCAAACCGACCGCAGCGAGTTGCAGCATTACGCGTCAGCTCCCGTGAAATTGTCGATGGGCTTCGTCCAAGGCGACGGGCAATCTCACGCACGCCAACACTTTGCGCCCGAAGCAACCCAATCTCTTCTCGCTCTGCGAACGATAGGTACCTTCCTGATATCTGGTTCGACATGAATAATGGCATCCCGCCCCGATGACGGAACCAGCGTGTGCCTACCGCTGATGAGATGCCAACAACCTGTGCTGCCTTTTCGCTTGTGATGCCGGTTGCGATCTGCACCCAAAACAGCCGCTCGATCTCACTACGAAGTGACGGCGCCCCTGGCGAACGCATCGCTCCCCGGCCCGTCAATTTTTGCATCCATCCTGCGGGTCGCCCCATAAACACCTCGATCAAAGGTGTTGCGACGACCGGTTGAATTCGCCCTGCGACCCTTGATCCGAGTGAAACAGCAGACCCTGAGGCCTTCCTCGTTGCTCGTAAGCCATATCCAGCGCCTTGATAACCAGCTCGGCGTCCGGCTTCTCCGACAACGCCCAGCCCACCACCCGGCGCGCGCAAAGATCCAGCACGACCGCCAGATAGTGCCATTTCCCCTGGGCCCAAACGTAGGTGATGTCGCCGCACCACACCTGGTTGGCTGCCGGGACATCGAACTCCCGATTCAAGATGTTCGGGATATCCAACCGTTCGACTGTCGCTCGTTTATAGGCATGAGAACCTGGCTGTTTGCTCACGAGCTCAAGCTCACGCATCAAGCTGCGCACTTTGAACCGACCGAGTTGCTCACCATCGTCACGCATCAACGAGAGAATGCTACGGCTGCCGGCAGCGCTGCGACTTTGTGAAAACAACTCGCTCACCCGACTGCGCAGCCGAAGCCGTTCGACATCAGGCATTCGGCGCTTGAGGCGGTGGGCGTAATAACTTGATCGATTGATCTCAAACACTTTGCACAGCCAATCAATCGGCTCATGGACACTAAGCTGTTGATCAGCGCGTACGCTCGTGATCTTCCGACATCAAGAGCGCGGTAGCCTTTTTAATATCGATTTTTCCCGTTCAAGGCGGGCGATCCGGGCTTCCAACTCCTGAATTTTTTGCTGTTCCGGGGTCAGCGCTTTGCTTTGCGGGGTGACGCCTTGGCGTTCCTTCTGAACCTGCTCAACCCAGCGGCGTAGCGCCGACTCGCCGACGCCGAGTGAACGGCTGGCTTCGATGTAGCTGTAGTTTTGCTTGAGCATGAGGTCGGCAGCCTCGCGTTTGAATTCAGCAGAAAAGGAACGGCGTTGTTTGGTCATCTGACACCTCGATCTGGCGAGCATTCTCGCCTAAATGGGTGTCCGGTTTCATTAGACCACTACAATAGGTATCGACAGTCCCTATCCTGTAGCCTCCAGCATTGAGCGCCTAGTTTCGTGATATATCACAGACTGCTGCTTGGCTTTGCATTCGGAAGTCAAAAATATCTAGAGCTATTTTTTGAGTGCCTGCGTCAATCTGCACGTTACTGGACCCGGTTATCTCGCATGGCCATAATATTCTGCGGCCTACTTCAGTTGATCGAATGAAATTACCCCTAGATTCTTGAAACCTTGATCGGACAGTAGAGGGGCGTCTTCTGTGGCGCTAAACGACCACAATGGTCGTATGCACTAATTGGCGTGACCTTTGGGCGGACACGGATTCGAACCCCTTCGCACATTCCTGAGAACCGCTCCAGACCATCAAATAGGTATTTTTCCTCTCTGCCAATGGCGTACAGCGGTTTATGGCAGCCCTAAATCTGCCATAATTTTGCCCTAACCCCTTCCTCCTTAGTAGAACCAATCTAACTCAGCGGACCGTCCGCTATTGGCCCAGGCTGTGTAAAAACGTTCTCAGGCCACCTAATCCAATCCAGAAGCATCATTATTAATTTTTTATGGTCTAGGCTAGACGAGCCTGCATCACTCATTTTTGCCTGCGCTCTTGGAGAACTATTAGAATGGACTCACAAATCGTTACTTCGATCATTTTTTTAAGTATGGGAGGATTGCTCCTTTTCGGACTCTTGATCTCTATGTATTAAATCGAGAATCCCGCTCTTGAACGCGAGTCTGGTCGAACTCAGGCTCGCGCCCCCTGCTACAACGGTCGCAATCCTGTATCCAAGTTCTTTCTAAAACCCCACATCCAGCACCACACTGTCCAGATAGGTTCCCGGTGGTGGCGTGCTCTGGTCGGTGTAGATTTTGGCGTTGTAGTTGAAGACTTGGCTGCCAGTGCCCAGGCCGTTGCCAGGGTTGACCTCGGCGTCGGAACTGGCGCGGCGCGCCGTGCTGACGCTACCCCAACGGGTGGTTCCGGCGCTCTTGAAGATGTCGTAAGCCAGGTAATTGCTACCCGAGATCATCCGTCTGCGCCCGCCCACGCTGACGGCATGCTGGCCATCGTCCAGGCCCACGGTGTAAGCACTGCCCTTGGTGCAGACCAGGTTGATCGTCTGGCCAGTGACGGTGGCGAACGCACTGATAACTGGAGCGCTGCCAAAACTGATGTTCGGCGCAGTGATCGTGCAGTCGTTGGCCACGGTCATATTGACAGTCAGGCTGGTGGAACCGCTGTTGATGTCCCGCCCCTGACAACTGCCGCCTCCATCACGGTCGTAGCAATAATCCCAGTTCCAGAAAATGTTCAGGGTTTCAGAGTAAACCCCGGCCGCCACGTTGCTACCGATAATCGTCTCCAGGTAGATTGGTACGGTTTTGGCCACGACAGGGTTAGACAGCAGGCCGAGGTCATCAATGATCGAGTTTCTCGCGAAGTCGAATGCCACGCCGCGAGTGATCGGATGGCTGGTGCTGTTGTTGGCAAACAGCGTGTAACCGATCACATCACTGGTCGGCCCGACCAACCCTGAGGTCGCCGACGTGATGGTGGCATAGAAATGATCGTCGCTGGCCAACGGCGACACCAACGAACCGGTGCAACTCAAACCGGCATTGGTGGTGGAACTGGGTTGTGAAGTGGTACGCACCGCGATCGAACTGAGCGAGCCAAAACCCGCCGGTGAAGTGCTGACCACCGAGCACAAGGCATAAGCCTGAAATGGCAGAAAAATCGCCAGCAGTCCGAGCAGTTTGCCCGGCCATCGATCAGAAAATTGCACACCTACCTCCCTGTTCCATTCAATGCGGTTGACACAGCAGCGGCCCGATCAACGGCACCTGGTTCTGTTGCATGTCCAGCGCGAACTGCACCTGGCAGGTCCGGCCATCGTCCAAGGTCACCTGCAAACTGTTGTGCGCTTCCAAGTTTTCCAGATAGACCAGCCCGTCCCAACCAACCACCGCATCCGTTCCGCTCTGCTCATGCCGCACGCGGCTGCCCAAGGGCAATTCGTGCTGCTGCGCGTCCACCAGCACGATACTCGCGGCAATGATCCGGCTCAGTGGAAACTCCAGCAGGTAACCACTGCCACGGCGCACCGCGACCCGTTGTTCAACATTCGAACTCTGCACATTGGTCGGCAAATTCAGTGGGTCGATTTCATATTTGCCGCGGTAATAGGCGCTGCTCCATGGCACCAGCAGATGACCATTCTTATCCGTCTGACCCACCCGTTGATTTTCGTAACGCACCGGAATATCTGCATAACCACCGGTGCTGACCACGACGAAGGCATCATCGATACGATTGGCGACGAACACTTGGTGGTCCATCCATACCAGCGAACCACTGGCATCGGCCCAGCGGGTTTCGGCCTCACTAGTGCCATAAACCCCAGCCTGCAATTGCACCGATTGCAAGCGCCAGGTCAGGTCGGCCTGACGATAATCCGGGCCTTCGCCGTGGGCATAACCGAGGTTGAAGCCCACGCCGCCTGCGCTGGGCACGGCGCGACTGTAATTGACGCGCTGGCGGTTTTCACCGGTCTTGCTGTGCTCGCCACTCACACTCAGGCTGCCATGCAGGTCGAAGGGAATGACCAGTTGCGCCTGCATTGCCCAGTCGCTATTGCCGATCTCTCGATTGGCCGACAAGTAAAAACTGGTATTGCGCCACAATGGTTTGCTCCAGGTCAGATTGAGTAACCGGGTGCGCGAATCATCCGCCGCCCGCACATCGAAATAGCCCGCGCCGAGGCTGCCCCAGCCATTGAGACTGACACTCAGGGTCAATTGCTCGCTACGCTGGCTGAGACTGACAAAGGGGCTGTCGACCACGGTCAGGTCGGCGTACTGGTCGCGGCGCTGCATACGCTGATAGGCAACGCTGTAGTGCTGGCTGCTGTATTGATAACCGAGGCTGACTTGCTGACCGCTATTGCCGTCGAACCGGCTTTGACTGACCGCCGTGTTGAGCACGCCGAAATTGCCCAGGCGCAGGTTGCCGCCAACGCCACCAAGGGCCAGCGCGTCCGAGGCCTCGGCATGGCTTTCGAGGGTCAGACTGTCGCTCAGGCCGTAACGCAGGCTGCCGGAGGTCACACCCGGACCGTATCCGAAATCGCGGATCCCGAAGTCACGGCGCAGGGTACCGGCGGCCACCGAGAAGTCCATCAGACCTTTTTGCAGCAGGGTGCTGGTGACATAAAACGGCACGGTGGTCGAGACCTGTCGACCGAGAGCATCGGTCGTGACCACCACCGCTTCGCCGGCCCCGTTGATGAACGGAATGTTGGTCAGCGTATAAGGACCGGGCTGCAGCTCGGCGCTGCTGGATTTGTAGCCGTTGATGAACAGGTCGACCGAGGACGGCACCGCCGCTTCCCCGGCGAACTGTGGCAAGGGGTAGGTCACCAGATCCGGACGCACGCCGAAATCGCGCGACACTTGCACACCGCCCAAACGCACCGAACTGCTCCAGGGCAAGGCACCACTGATCAGGTCGCCCGCTTCGTAAGTCAGCAGGCGTTCATCATCGGAATAACGCCAGGTGGTGTCGTAACGCCGATAACCATTGTTCAGGGTGTCGTTACTGATTCCGGAAATCGTGCGCCGGTATTGCCCGGTGTTGGACAGCGTGCCCCAACTGTCAAATAGTCGCACTTCGTTCCAGGCCGCAAGGTAGGTGCCGCTGTCGTCGGTGTCATTGAGGTACAAGTCGTAGTTGAGCAAGGCACCAAAACTGCTCAACGCCGCGGTGCGCGGATACGCCTCTTGGCTGCCGACAAATTGTTCCGGCAACCAGTCCGGCGGGACGGTCAACAAAAGCCGCTGCCCCTGTCTGTCATAGTCGCTTGTCAAACCTTGCAGACTGTCGAGGGCGACCTCAGCGTTGAGTGCTTGCGGCAATTTCATACCGATTTCGCGTAACGCCGCGACCGGTACAAAGAAGCGCCCGCCACGCTGCTGCACTGCCACCACACGCCCGGTGTTCATTTGGTTGATCACCAGTTCCAGAAACAACTGTGCGTCGGCAATCGACTCCGTGCCGCTGGGCGGTGGCGGCAGGTCACCCGCCAGACCATGGTGGACGAATATCAGACAGCACAACCCGGTCGCGACCCACAGCGGAGGCCTGACATCACGAGCCCGATCCTGGCTCACCACTGCTTTAGGTCCGTCAATGGACACTTCCTTCCTGTGGCACACGGCCTTGGTTTGGTGACTGTCAGTCAAGTCCTGACAGCCCCAAAAAGATCGCAGCCTGCGGCAGCTCCGGATTTTGCGTAAACTGATAATTTAGGGGGTACGGTCCACACTGCTACCACTGCCTTGGCGCAATACTCTGAACCTGCGGCGCGCCATTCACCCGCGCTTGCAATGCCTGATCCCCACTTACCGGTTCTGATACTGGCCAACGCATGATCGCTCCCGGCAATACATAGCCGAGCAGCCCTTCAACCACTGGCCGTGTCTGTCCACCCTGTTTGAACGCAGCATCGGTCAATCGTGCATGCACCGCGCCCTGATTGCGCACCTCCATGTAGGAACGGCCATCGACCACCACTTTTCGCCAGCTCAGATCAGGCACGCCGGCACCTTTGGGGTCGCGTTTTCGGGTCATGTCTTCTTTGCTCCACAAACCGACGCCGTAGGCAAACAGCGGCACCGAATAACGCATCTGGAACCGAATGGCTGCAGCGGTTTTGCCATCTTCAGCCGTCACGGGTCTGGCCGACGGGATTTCATCGATAATGATGCGGTAGGCCAACTCCTGCCCCGGCGGTATGTCGCGGGTACGAGTCAGGCGCACGAGCTGCTTCTGGCCGGGTTGGATCTTCGCGACCGGCGGGCTGCCAATGACATCGCGTTGGTTCTGATATTGATCGCTGAAACCATTCTGGCTCCAGGCAAACACGCGGATCTGTAGATTGGCCGTTTCATTGCCGCGATTTTCCAGCCACAGCGCACTCGCTTGTTGATCAGCCTCGAGCACCGGATCAATCGGCCAGATCAGCACCGAACTGGCCGCCTGCACCTTGACCCCGCCCAGCAAGACCATCGCCAGCACAGCGCAACGCGCGACCGGTAACCTGCGGAAAGGTGAATACATATGCCTACTCCTTATGCCTGACAGGCTTGATCTAAATCGCCGAACTACCAAGACAGCAGCACCTGCAGCACGTCGCTATAAGTCCCCCCAGGCTGATCACCCGGTAACTGTACTTGTCCGTAAATAGGCAATCGGATGTTATTCGCGTCGCTGTAGGCTACTGCAACGCTCTGACCGATACCCAGGCTCTCACTGAAGGCTGCGTCACTGAACAACTGATAAGCCACCCGAGCACTGCCACTATTGAGCTGCAGATGCCGCCCACTGCTGTTGTACTGGCCACCATCGACGCTCATGTTCAGGGTCACGCCTGGCGTGCATTGCAACTGCACACCGCCGCTCAATTGCACTTGCACGGTGTTGGTCGCCAGCGCCGATTGGGTGCCAAAGTTGAGGTCGCCATAATTGGAACCACCACCCGTCACCAGGCACCCCGCCGTCACTGTTGCGCTCACCTGAAAGCTCTCGCTGGTCACCGCCGATAATGGCAATGGCAAGCTGGCCGCGCAGAGCAGGATCAAGGCGGCACAACCATAATTGGCCATCGCACTAGAAGGTCAATTCAACAGCGACGGAATCTGTATAGGTACCGGCGGGCAAGCCTGCCTTGCCCAGGGCCTTGCCATAGATGTTCACGGTCTGGGCTGCACCGGTACTTTCTGCAAGCGCGATCACCCCGTCGATCGCCAGGACCTGTGTACGACCAGCGTCGGTGTACAGGTCGTAAGGCACGAAATTGCCGCTACCATCGGCCAATGCTCGGGTGCCCCCGACAGATTCGCCGTCATTGGTGCCAGCTCTGACTGTGACGGTCGGTATGGTGCCGCTGGAGCAGAGAATCGACAGCGCGCCGCCGCCACCGGCGAGCACTGCACCGTTCGCCGTGGTGAATAGACTGCCGGTGGTGCCGAAGTCCAGTGCACCGAAGTCCACCCCGCTAGTCCCCCCAGCACCGTTGACCTGACAACTGTTGCTGAGGGTCATGCTGGAGGTGATCTGACCGGTCGTCGTGTCTGCCTGAGCATTGCTGGCCAGCGCCAGAACGAGCACCGACAAACCAATCCTTGATACAAGCATATGCATGATGTTCATCCTCTGAGGTTTACCAATCCAGCGTGACCTTCAGGGTGTCGGTATAGACTCCTGCTGGGACCGCGCGGGTATTCGCTACCACCGAGCCGAATACCGGGATTGGTATCTGGGCTCCATTGGTAACAGCGAAATTGCGTTGTTGACCGATGCTGTAGCTGTCGCCACCGGAAGCATCGAGGAACAATTGATAAGGAATGGTCTGGGTACCGTTGCTCAGACGCCGCGTGGTGCCGTCGCCATGGGTGCCGCCATCGATGGTCACGGTGAAACCGGTGACCGAAGGATTGCAGGAGACTTCCAGCGTGCCGTTGCCGGCATCACTCAGGTTGGCATTGATCGGGTTGGTCCAGGTCGGACCTTGCGCACCAAAATCCAGCAGGCCGAAATCGCTGACCGAACTGCCAGGGTTGGTGGCGCCATTGGTCACTTCACAACTGGCGATGATGGTGAGCCGCGCATCAATCTGCCCGCTCATCGCCGCTTGCGCCTCCTCAGCCAGCAGTAGAACTGTGCCAAGGGCTATCACCACCCAACTCTTCATCGTCTCGCACCGATCCTAATTCCATCAGGATTCAAACATTGGCCGTCCGCTTGCGAACGACGTTTCCTTGTACTGCCCGAATCCATCGGGCAGGTGTCACTCAATGCCTGTTACCAGCTCACGGTCACTTTCAAGAGATCGGAATAACGGCTGACGCGGGGGATCTCGGCCAACCGTTCGATACGGGCATACAGAGGCAAATCCACCGTACCTGAATCCGGTACCCGTCCACTCAAGAGCACATTCACCGGCAGCGGAATCTGCCGTGCGGCGTCTTGATAGAGGCGATAAGGAATGGGTTTGCTGTGCTCTGCGCTGCCCGCCAGATAACGGACCTCGCCGACGCCGCCATGCAGTCCGCCGTCGACCTGTAATTGGTAAGGGGTATCGGGATTGCATTCGAGGCGTGGCAGGCGTGTGTTAAACAATGCTGCCCCCAACGGCCCGGCCGGGTCATCCAGGCGCGCGGCGCTGCCGAAGTCGAGCACCCCTAATTGCTCGACGCCCGCCTCGCGCTGTTGACCGACCAACTGGCATCCGCGCAGCACATTGACCCGGACTTCAACCTGAAACTCCGTAGCCAATGCCGTCGCACTGAGCATCATGCTCATGACCGCCAAAAACCTAAGTCCATTCACAACCTCAATCCTTTTGAGGGGGGATTCTCGAGTTGAGGTTAGCACCCAAGGAAAAAACATCCAGCCAAGGGGACAAACAACATGTCAAGTCAGCTTCCTTGAGACGAAGGGCTACCTTTCGTGTAATCAGTGGACCTGTGGCACGGTTTATCGTGGGAGGAGGCGGTTTTAGCTGACTAGGTGATTGGACTCGCCACTAACCATTCCAATATTGCGCTCGATCACTGCTACATAAATCGTGATTGAGATGTCGGCCAAACTGATTGAACCTTGGTTCAGGGTGAGTCTTACCGCCCCTAGAATTTAGTTAAGTGCAAGATTCAATACATCACTTTTGACTTAAATGGGAATCTAGCCTTCAATATTGAATTTACCAGTTGCTTCGCTCTTTACTCAATAGTCGCTACTTTGCCATCGAAGTGAATTCGTTGAGCTATGCTTACGCTGGCATTAATGGCCACGAAGGATGGAACCTGTATGTATTCATTTCTTTATATCCAGAACTTAATTGGAGTGGCCGAATGAGCAGCTTGGTAACTTGCGTCAATCGGCGCATCTTGATCGTGGACGACATGCCGTCAATTCATGACGATTTCCGCAAGACTCTCGGCCCGGCAGCGAGTCCCGAAAATGGCTGGGCGTCTGCTGAAGAAGTCCTATTTGGCAGCACTCCAGCCGCCGCGATGCAAGTCTTTGAACTCGACTCCGCCTTTCAGGGCCTCGAAGCCTTGGACAAGGTCGAAGCAGCTTTGGCCAAGGACCTACCCTATGCCATGGCCTTCATCGACATGCGCATGCCCCCCGGCTGGGACGGCCTGGAAACCATCGAACGGCTCTGGCAGGTCGACCCCAAATTGCAAGTCGTACTCTGCACCGCGTATTCCGATCACTCCTGGGAAAACATCACCGAACGCCTAGAACTGGGTGATCGCCTGCTAATCCTGAAAAAGCCTTTCGATGCCATCGAGATCCGTCAGATGGCCTGTGCGCTGACGGTCAAATGGCAAATGGCCGAAGACGCCGCCCTTAAAATGAACCTGCTGGAACAGGCTGTCGAAGAAAGGACCCGCGAGCTGTCCGACGCTAACATCATTGTGCAGAACAGCCCGACCATTCTGTATCGGCTGCGCGGGGAACCATCCTTCCCCTTGACGTATATCTCTCACAACATCACCAAGTTCGGTCATGTCGCGGCCAATCTGGTGGCCTCTGCCAACTGGGCTCGAGAGTTGATTCATTCCGAAGACCTGGAAAAACTCGACACGGCCATGGCCCAGGTTCTGGACCGGCATGCCGCTGGCGCCTCCATCGAGTTCCGCCTACGTACCGGTGATGGCTTGTGGCGCTGGGTGGAAAATCGCTATGTGCCGGTACGCGATGACGACGGGCGTTTGCTCGAAGTTGAAGGGATCATCATCGACATTACCGAACGCAAGCAGGCCGAAGAACACATCACCCAGCAGGCACGTACCGACGCGCTGACCGGGATGGCCAACCGCGCGACGCTCAACGAGCGTCTGCACCAAGCCTTCGCCGCCGCCCGCCGTGGCGCGACGGGGTTTGCGGTTCTCTATCTGGACCTGGATCACTTCAAACGGATCAACGACAGCTTCGGCCACACAGTGGGGGATTTGCTGTTGCAGGAGGTTGCCCGTCGCATCAAGGCTTGTGTGCGAGAAAACGACGTGGTGGCACGCATGGGCGGTGACGAATTCACGATTCTTCAGCTCAATGTCAGCGACCCGACCCAGGCGGCGACCCTGGCCGCCAAGGTTCGCGAGACATTGGTGCATCCCTATTCGATCGATGGCAACAACCTGCGCAACTCGATCAGCATCGGGATTAGCACCTATACCAGCAGCAGCGTCAGTGCCGACAGCCTGCTGGACCAGGCCGACATGGCGCTGTACCGCTCCAAGGATCAGGGCGGCAACCAATACAACTTTCATTCCGAGGAGATCAATCAGGAAGTGCTTGACCGGTTCACTATCGCCAACGAATTGAAACTGGCCATCGAGCGGAACGAACTCGAATTGCACTACCTGCCCGAGGTGGACCTGAGTTCAGGCAGGATTCTGGGTATGGAGGCCCAGGTGCGCTGGAACCACCCTCAGCGGGGGCTGCTGAATGCTGACATCTTCCTGCCCGCCGCGGAAAAAACCGGCGCCATCATTGCCCTGGGGCATTGGTTGCTGGACCGGGCCTGCCAGCAGATGCGGCAGTGGCGGGACCGGGACATGGCGCCGCCGGTGATCGCGATCAACCTGTCCCTAGCCCAGCTAAAAAGCGGCCCGGACCTCATTTATGACGTGCTGCGCACCACTGTACACTGGAACATTTGTCCCTGGGATCTGCGGTTCGACGTCACCGAAGCGACCTTGGCGCAGACCAAGTGGAGCCACAACGATGTGCTGCCGCGTTTGTGCGCGCTGGGGGTGAAAGTCGCCATCGCCGATTTCGGCACCGAATACTCGTCGTTTGACTACCTCAAGACTTATAAGATCAACCACATCAAGATCGCCCAGAACTTCATCGACGACGCCATCCGCGACCCGGCCAGCGCTACAACCCTACGCGCAATCATCAACTTCGCCCGTGAAATGGGGATCGGGGTCATCGCCGAAGGCGTGGAAACTCAAAAACAACGCGACTCATTGATCTCTACAGGCTCGCCTTTAACGGCGCAGGGCTTTTATTTCAGTAAAGCCGTTAGCCTTCTTCAAGCCAGCGAGCTCTTGCAGATCGGCAGTATTGAGCCGGATAGAAACCATCAAATTGCCAGACCCTAACCCGAGGCCCAATAATGAACATTGACAACAATATCTTAACTGTATGGATGAACAGGTGAACTGCGCGGATGGCTTAGTCGATGCTGCGCAACGGATTACCAACCGGATCGGGCAGGGGCCTGACCTATTCATCCCGAGAGAATCACCCCACATCACGATTGCGAACCAACCCGAGCAATGGCAAACGGGTCGAGCCGGCGTCGGTAAAAACCTCTAATGTCCAGGTGCGTAAAACACGTAGAAGCGATTGGGAGCCACGTTGGGATGTGAGCGCTCGGCTAAACGGACGCCCACTGGCTGAGTCGATCGTCTTTGGATTTGGCTGTGCGCAGTGCCGACCGCGCATCGTGGATCATCAGCGTTCGCAGATAAGCATTCCCACTTTTGCTGATGCCCAGCAGTCGATCCTTGCCGCCAGAACTGTATTGCTTTGGCGTCAGCCCTAGCGAGGCGGCCAGATGTCGGCCGTTAGCAAAATGACTGGCATCACCGATGGCAGCAACTAGCGCCGTGACAATCATCGGGCCGACGCCACGCAGCTGTTGCAAACGGACGGCCGATGCGTCGGCTGTTCGATTAAGCCGGCCCGGATGCGATGCGTCGCCTGAATATCCTGTTGTTCGATAGTCTTGACGGCGACGAAGCGCATGCTGGGGCGGCTCATCGCCTCACAGATTGCCTCGGCATCGTTGGCGTCGTTCTTGTTGCTCTTGACGTACGGTTTGACGAACTGCGGCGCGATCAGTCTCACCCTAAATCCGCGTGCCTGTAGCTGCCGTGCCCAATGGTGTGCACCGCCACAACTTTCCACGCCGATTTACAACCAGGCTCGATCTTCTCCAGCACCGTTTGAAGCCAGCGATCGCGAAGTAAACGCTGCCGCCAGACTGGCTGCTCATGACGATCCACACCGTGAATCTGAAACACGTTCTTGGCCAAGTCGACCCCAATGCGCATAAGCTTCATGTGTGGACTCCTTCTCACTATTGACTGTGGTTCGCACCTTCAGTCTGGCACTCAAGATGCTGAGTGAGGAGGAGTCCATCCCATTGCTTCTGGCCGACAGCTGCCCGCAATGATTGGCGGCAGATGGAGACGCTGACGCTCGCCAGTATCTGCTGGCCCTTACCACTTGAGGTCTCATCCCAGCGTTTACAATAGAATCTGGCCATCCTGATAGAATCGACCAGGTTATAGATAACACCTTTCTGAGAAATGGTATGAATACAGAATTGATGGAAGATGAGATGCGCCGGGCGCTATTCGGTGATCCTGAGCCCTCTGCGCCGGCAATTCACTCTGACGTGCAGGACACAGTCCCGGATGTTGTGATCGTGCAACCGGTGAAGGCAGCGAAGAAAAAGACAGTCTCAAAAGGCTTCACACCTAGGTTGAGAGTCACGCTCCGTGTGGGAAATGAATTTGAAGGCGAGATGCACGAGATGGTACATGAGGCCGATACGCTGAGCTCCCTAGTTGCAGAACAAGAAGCTACCAAGACGGCCAGAAAAAAATTCAGGTTTGTGGAAGTGGTATCGGTCAAGTCGATGTAAGTGAGTACTTCCACTTGGCTTGCCCACCTGGGCATTAAACCGCATTCGGTTACCGCGGATCACCCAACAGGTTCGTGTCGAATGAAGCCTCAAACATTAGGGGTCGGTAGTTGTATCCCGGACTGGATTTAACATCATCACTCCATACCGCTCTCAATGTTAATTGGTCGCCAGCCCAAGCCACATAACTGAGGGTGGCGACAGGCAGAAATCGGCCAGAAGCAGTCATTGAGCATTCTTCGGACCTACCTCTTTTTCCACCCAATGGATTAACCGGTGGTGACCGGTGTAAGCAAGCATGCCGGTCACTTCCATTATTTTATTTTCTGATGGATACAAGGGTGGCTCGGCCACCCTCTAGCCGAAACGAAAACGAAACGTGGTCTCCGACTGTCAGGCCTTTGAGTTGATCCACCGTTACAGAAAACGCCATGGTCATTGGCGGCCACTGTACGGCTGGAACAGCTCCGTGGGAGATGGTCACCGTATTCTTCGTAGTATCGATAGCCTTGATCGTTCCCTCGGCGTTAGCGACTGGAGCCTGTTCGGTTTTCTGCTCCATCTGCATGCCCTCCATTCCGTCCATTTTCATGCCCGGCATATCCTCTGCGTGGGCCGAAAGAGACAGCGTAAATACGGTGCTTGCAACTGCAATCAGGGTCAGTTTCATACGACTTTTCCTTGAGGGTTGATGGGTTCAACTGAGAGGTGGCGGCGACGCATCAGGCGATAGGCCGCCGGAATGACAAACAGGGAAAGCAAGGGTGCCGTGACCATACCGCCGACCATGGGTGCAGCAATTCGGCTCATCACCTCGCTGCCGGTCCCGCTGCCCAGCAAGATGGGTAACAAGCCGGCAATGATGACGGCCACGGTCATGGCCTTGGGTCGCACACGCTGCACGGCGCCTTCACGAATCGCCGCAACCAGACCGCGCTCAGTGCTGTCGCCGAGGTCTTCACGTTCGGCCCAGGCGTTCTTCAGGTAGAGCAGCATGATCACGCCAAATTCGGCGGAAACACCGGCCAAGGCGATAAAGCCGACCCCGGTGGCGACTGACAAGTTGAATCCCAACAGATAGAGGAACCATGCCCCGCCAGTAAGGGCGAATGGCAGAGTGGCCATGATCAGCAAGGCCTCATCGAAGCGGGCAAATGTCAGGTAGAGCAACACGAAAATGATCAACAGCGTGGCAGGCACCACCAGTTTGAGTCGTGCGTTGGCCCGTTCGAGAAATTCGAACTGTCCCGAGTAGCTCAAGCTCATACCGGGTTGCAACTTGACCTGCTCGCTGACGACCCGGCGTAAATCGGCGACCACCGAGGCAATGTCCCTACCACGCACATCGATGTACACCCAGCCTGAAGGCCGAGCGTTCTCACTCTTGAGCATCGGGGGGCCGTCCGTGACCTTGACCTTCGCCACAGTGCCGAGGGTGATCTGGCTCCCTAGTGGGGTGTAGATCGGCAATTGCTCCAAGGCACCGAGCGAGTCACGCCACTCCCGTGGGTAACGCACGTTGATCGGGAAGCGTGCGAGCCCTTCAATGGTCTCGCCGACGTTTTCACCACCGATAGCGCCGGCCACGATGGACTGCACATCGGCGATATTCAGTCCATAACGGGCGGCGGCTTTGCGGTCGATATCCACATCGATATAGCGGCCACCGGTCAGTCGCTCGGCCAGAGCCGAACTGACGCCGGGTACGCCCTTGGCCACTCGCTCGACGGCCTGAGTTGCGGCATCGATCTCCGTTAGGTTGGTGCCGGCAACTTTCACTCCGATTGGACTCTTGATCCCCGTGGCCAGCATGTCGATACGGTTACGAATCGGTGGTATCCAGATATTCGTCAGCCCAGGGACTCGTACCACTCGATCCAGTTCTTCCACCAACTTTTCCTGGGTCATGCCTGGACGCCATTGCTCATGTGGTTTGAACTGAATCGTAGTTTCGAACATTTCCAGCGGTGCCGGGTCGGTGGCAGTTTCGGCACGCCCCGCTTTACCGAAGACGTGTTCGACCTCGGGCACCGTTTTGATCAGGCGGTCGGTCTGTTGCAGCAGTTGCGCCGCCTTCTGCGCCGACAGCCCTGGAAGAGCCGAAGGCATATAGAGCAGATCACCCTCATCCAACGGTGGGAGAAACTCGCCACCCAGACGCGACATTGGCCATAGCGCACTGACAAAAACCAACAGCGCCACCAGCAGCGTGATCTTTGGTCGACGCAAGACTGCGTCCAGAGCTGGCTGATAGATCCGAATCAACCAGCGGTTCAACGGGTTTTGTTGTTCACTGGGAATTCGTCCTCGAATCCAGTAACCCATCAGCACAGGCACCAAGGTCACTGACAATCCCGCCGCTGCGGCCATGGCGTAGGTCTTGGTAAAAGCCAAAGGGCCGAACAGTCGTCCTTCCTGAGCTTCCAGGGTGAACACCGGAATGAACGACAGGGTGATGATCAACAAACAGAAGAACAGCGCAGGCCCGACCTCTGCCGCCGCTTCGGTCATCACGTGCCAATGACGCTCACCCTTCAGTTCCTCCCCAGGATTGGCCACGTGCCAAGCCTCAATCTTCTTGTGAGCGTTCTCGATCATCACCACAGCAGCATCGACCATGGCGCCGATGGCGATGGCAATCCCTCCCAAGGACATGATGTTGGCGTTGATGCCTTGATAGCGCATGACGATGAAGGCAATCAACACACCAACAGGCAGGGAGATGATCGCCACCAGGGATGAGCGCAGGTGCCAGAGAAAGATCCCACACACCAACGCGACGACGATGAACTCTTCGATTAGTTTGTGGCTGAGATTTTCCACAGCACGGTCGATCAGCTTGCTGCGGTCGTAGGTGGTGACGATTTCCACCCCGGCCGGCAGACTGCTTTTCAGTTCGTCGAGTTTCGTCTTGACTGCCGCAATGGTCTCGCGAGCATTCTTGCCACTGCGCAAAATCACCACGCCGCCGACGGTCTCGCCTTCGCCGTCGAGTTCAGTAATACCACGCCGCATTTCCGGTCCCAACTGGATTGTGGCGACATCGCCAAGGGTCACCGGCACACCGCCCGAGCCAAGCTTGAGCGGGATCGCCCGGAAGTCATTGAGCGTCTTCAGATAGCCCGAAGCGCGCACGATGAACTCGGTCTCTGCCATCTCCAGCACAGCGCCACCTGTTTCCTGATTGGCCTTGCCGATAGCTTCGGTCACCTCAGCCTGAGTGATGCCGAGGCTGGCCAGTTTGAGCGGATCAAGCTGCACCTGGTACTGCTTGACCATGCCGCCCACGGTGGCAACTTCTGCAACATTGGGCAGAGTCTTGAGTTCGAACTTGAGGAACCAGTCCTGAAGTGCGCGTAACTGCGCCAGGTCGTGTCCGCCACTGCGATCCACCAGTGCGTACTGATAGATCCAGCCCACCCCCGTCGCATCCGGTCCCAACGCCGGCTTGGCGCTGGCCGGCAAGCGACTTTGTATTTGGCTCAGATACTCCAACACCCGCGAGCGAGCCCAGTACAAGTCAGTGCCGTCTTCGAACAGCACGTAAACGAAACTGTCACCGAAGAAGGAATAGCCACGCACAGTCTTGGCTCCCGGTACTGAGAGCATGGTAGTGGCCAACGGATACGTCACTTGGTTCTCGACGATCTGCGGCGCTTGTCCAGGATAAGGGGTGCGGATGATCACCTGAACATCCGAGAGATCTGGCAGCGCATCGATGGGCGTGCTCTGCACCGACCAAATGCCCCAAGCCGTGACAAACAGCGTCGCCAGTAGCACCAGAAATCGGTTGGCCACTGACCAACGAATCAGGGCAGCGATCATGGCTGGCTCCCCGATTTGTTCAGACGCTCAACACGCAAACCATCATCGGTCTGGCTAACCGCAATCCGAACCTTATCGCCCGTTTTGAGGCCCTGCATCAGCGCCGGACTAGCGAGTGGAAACGTCATCGTCATACCAGGCATGCCCAGCGTCTTGAAGGGACCATGGGCAAGCGTGACTTCTTTATCGTTGATCTCAACAATCTGCCCATCCGCTTCATGAAAGCTGGAGGCTGCTGCGCTGGGTGATGACTCTACCTCCGAGCTTGCAACGATGCCCTTAAGACTGGCCTCTGAGTCGAGCAGGAATTGGCCAGACGTAATCACCTTCTGGCCTTCTTCCAGGCCTTTCAATATCGCCGTCTTGCCATCACTTTCCTGCCCGAGTTGCACTTCAACAGGGCGGTAGCGGCCTGCGTCTTCGGCGAGCATCACCAAGGCACGTCGGCCCGTGCGAATCACCGCCTCGCTCGGCACCCACAACACACTCTGCTCGGTCGAACGATTCAGGCGTACCTGCGCCGTCAAACCCGGTCTGAGGCGTCCGTCCGGGTTGGGTAGCTCCACTCGCACACGAAGGGTGCGAGTATCCGGATTGGTCTCGGGCAAAATCGCGCTGACCTTGCCACTGAGCGTTGTCCCTGGGAAGGCTGGCAGTCGCGCTTCGACCGCCTGCCCCACTGTGATTGATCCGGCATCCGATTCTGGAACGGCCACGGCTAGCCAGACACTGCTCAAGCCATTGACGCGTGCCAGAGTATCGCCAGTCGCCACGGTCATACCCGCACGTACGTTCAATTCTTGCAGCACACCGCCAATGGGGCTGGTAAGAGTCAGGTACGGCTGAACCTTACCGCCACGCTCTACCTCAGTAATCAGTGCTGCCGGCATCCCTGTGAGCCGCAGTCGTTGTCGGGCCGCAACCAACAAGTCAGCATCTCCATTGCGCCTCAGGGCAAGAAACTCTGTCTGGGCAGCGGCCCACTCAGGCACCAGAATATCCGCCAACGCCGCGTTGGCTTTGAGTACATCGCCGGGAGCATGGGCATAGACCCGCTCCACAAAGCCTGTGGTGCGGGCCTGAATCACCGCTACATCGCGCTCGTTGAATCCCAAGACTCCTATGACGTCGAGGCTGGAATCAAAGATCCCACGGGTGACTGTCGCAAAACGCAGACCGAGATTTTGGGTCAGACTTGGATCGATGCTGACGCTCGCATGATCCCTTGCACCGCTGGCGTACTGCGGGACCAGTTGCATGTCCATGAAGGGAGACTTACCCGGCTTGTCGAACTTTTGCTGCGGGTACATGGGGTCGTACCAATACAGTGCTTTACGTTCGCCCGGTGAATTGAGGCTCTGCTCTGGGGTGGAAACTGGTACTCCGCTCATGCGCTGCTGCGCGAACCAGTAGCCACCGGCAACACCCAATGCCAGCGAGAGGCCTACCAGCAATGTCTCGTTCCCTTTTTTAAGGATCATTGGCTGGACTCCCCATAAGCAAAATACAGCCGCGTACTGGTCAGTGCTCGCTGCTCTTCCACGTCGATCTGTTTAAGGCGGGCTTCAATGAGTTCACGTCGGGCGGCAACAACGGCGTCCAGATCGCCTTTGCCGGAACGATAACTGGCCATGCTGAGTTCGACCTTTTCCTTGGCCAGCGGCAACAGGCTTTCCTGGTTGCGGCGCACAGCACGATTCAGGCGCTCATAGTCAGCCAGTTCGTTTTCCAGTTGCTGAGTGTGTTCGCGTGACAGGGCTTCGCGCTCGGCCTCAAGCTGGCTGAGTTCAGCCTGTTTGGCTGCGATTTTGGGATTTTGGCGAGAGTCAGGGAACAGCGGTAGGTCCCAGGAAAATTGCACGCTGACCATATCGCCAAACTCACGGCCACGGCGCTGGTAATCCAGTTCCCAGCTCCAGTCCGACTGCTTTTCCGACACGGCTTCACGAACCTTGGCTTGCGCCTCGCGGGTCATCGGCGCAAACGCTGCTAACTCGGGATGATGTTGCAGTTTATGGGAGTAGCTTGAGGTATCGACGGGCCATTCAGGCAAGCTGCCCACAGGCTTGTCGTTGGCGGCGGAGCCAATCCAGCGTTTGAGGGCCGCTCGAGCCTGTGTTCTCTGGAGAATCAGATCGTCCTGTTGCTCCGCCAGTTGAGCTGCTTCCTGCTTGGGTGTCACCGCATCGGCGGGTTGAGCGCGGCCACCGGCAATCTGGGCCCGGACGGTATCGCTCAGCAGGCGGTTTTCTTTGTAGAAGTCCTGGAACAGCACATCTTTGCGCTCAACTGAGTAACTGCTGATCCAGGCCAACGCCGTGGACTGGCGTACTTTCAGACGTTCGACTCGACGCTCCGCAGCGGCGCGATCAACAGCTGCATCGGCAACTTCAATACGCGCTTTGCGTTTGTCGCTGTTGGGCATTTCTTGCCTGACCCCGACCATTTGCATGGTCATGAAGTCCTGGTCGATGCTCCAGCGATCCGGACCGCCAATGGGGTAGTTCTGAACACCCAGCAGTAACTTGGGATCCGGAAGTTCACCAGCTGGGATGGCTGCACTGCTGGCAGCCTGAATTTTGGCGTCTTGTGCGGTCAGCGACGGTGCATTGTTTTCCGCCAGCCGCAACGCTTCATCGAGTGTCAATGCGGCAGCGAAGCTCGGCAATGCCAGTACGCTTGCCGCCAGACCGGCCACGAGGGACCAACCTGTGCAATAGCACTTGGAGTTCATGTTTACGATTCCTGTGATCATCCACTGCTCGCGTCAAAAGACATGCGCGCAGCTAGTCCATCCCGCTAACGCGGAATGAGGCTCAATGTGGGACAGGAATCAAACGCGAGGCGGTCGCCATACCCCGGACGGGCTCTGTACGGGTAGAGAATCGATGAAGAAGGAAAGCACTACAGGACTGAATACGGTTACAGGAGGCTTGAAGATCGAGACTTGCAGCATGCCGCCCGTCTTGCATTCCTGGCCCGGCTTACAAGGTTTACCGTGCTCGGAAGGGCTTTTCATATCATTGCAGCAGTCCATGCCCATGTCGTCCATCATCGCCATGCCCATCGTCTTCATTGGGCAGGGTTCTGTCGGTGCCTGAACGCCCGCCATCCCGCTGAGGGGAAGCGCCAAGCTGATCATGAAGATGATGCAAAACCGCAGATAGCGTTTCATGGGCTGGAGTGTAGTCGCTGAAAATTGCTCTTACAATTGGATGCATCGCATAAACGGCATGCTAAGGGACCTTACTCAGGCGATAAAACCGCACCAGAATTAAGCCAGCATTACAGGCATTAAATCGAAGCTAGCGACAAGCTTGTTCAAGTTCCCAACCAGCATATGTATCGAAATTAGCGAGTTTATGCTCCGGACATAATTTCGCTAATTTCCATACACCTTGCCTCGAAGCGGTCGTTCACTAGACGCATGACGAGGCAATGCAATTGAAATCAAAGCTGCAAGCAGCACAAATGCGCTCGATATCCACAAACACGCACTCAGCCCATACACCTGATAAACCCAACCGGAGAGCACCGAGCCTATCAACCGCCCCTTGGCGTTCCACATGTAATAAAAACCCACATCCAGCGACACGCCGTCTTCCTTGGCGTAGGACACGATCAAGTAGCTGTGCAGCGACGAATTCACCGCGAACAGCGCACCGAACACCATTAATCCGCCTAGTAGCACCACCTGTTGCGACAGCCCGGTGTTCAGCCCAAGGGCAATTGCCGCGGGCAGCCCCGCCAGCGCAAGGTACGTGCCCACGTTTTTTGCCGGTGATGTTGGGCGCAAAGGACTGCACGATGCCGTAGCCATACCCAGGCCGCAAGGAAGCCACCAACCTTCCAGAAGTCCCAGCCGAAGACGCTGCTCAGGTACACCGGCAAGGCCACCACAAACCAGACATCGCGGGCGCCGAACAGGAACATTCGGGCCGCTGAGAGGATATTGATCGCCCGGCTCTTGGACAGGATGTCGCGAAACTTGGGCTTGGCTTTGGCCTTGCCCAGGTCCTTCTTCAACAGGATCAAGCTGCTGATCCAGATCAGTGCCAGGACACCCGCCATGACCAGCAAGGCACCTTTGAAGCCGATCAATGCCAGCAAGGCTCCACCCAGAAAGAAGCCGACGCCCTTGAGTGCGTTCTTCGAGCCGGTGAGGATCGCCACCCACTTGTAGAGCTTGCCATGCTGCCCATCGGGGACCAGGAGCTTGATAGAGCTTTTGGCACTCATCTTGTTCAGGTCTTTTGCGACCCCCGACAGCGCCTGAGCGCCCATCACCCATGGGATGGTCAGCCAAGCCACAGGAACTGTCAGCATCAACAGCGCAGCGACCTGGATGCCCAGCCCGATGTTCATGGTGCGGTTCAGCCCCAACCGGGCGCCAAGGTAGCCACCCACCAGGTTGGTGATCACACCAAAGAGTTCGTAGAACAGGAACAACGCCGCGATTTGAAGAGGGCTAGCCCAATGCGTGAAAATGCAGCACCACCAACATGCGCAAAGTGCCGTCGGTGAGGGTGAAGGCCCAGTAGTTGCCCGTCACGAGCAGGTACTGCCGCACTTCCGGAGCGAGGGCTGACAACGCTTTCATGACCGCTCCTTAGACTGCCAGAGCGACCATTTTGGCCAGTTCGACAGTGCGGTTGGCATAGCCCCATTCGTTGTCGTACCAGGCATAGAGTTTGACCTGGGTACCGTTGATGACCATGGTCGACAGCGCATCGATGATCGATGAGCGCGGGTCGGTACGGTATCCGACGTACTGCGCCAGATTGTGAGGTTAGAGAGACTTCATTGGTTCGTCGATGGTGCAGATGCGAAAGCAATCATCGCAGATCCACAACCGAGCTACGGATGTTGAGCAGGCCCTTAAGGCTGAAAGTTATGCTGGCAACATAGAAGTGGTTGCCAGCCTGAACTTCGGTGATGGCGTTCAGTGGGTCTCATTCGACGGGTTTCGCGGACGCTTTCCTGTTTAACAAGGTGGAGTACGACGCTGGGAAACTGAATCCAGAGCTTGGCGCAACGGAAGACCTTGCAAATTCCACAGCATCGACTTAAATTCAAACATCGAATGTACGATTTTCTTACCTCGGAACCATCGAAATGAAAGACGAAATTGAGAAACACCTTGGCCAGTTTTGGGATAAGCGTGCGCTCGAAATCGTTGATGACCCGTTGTCGGTTGATGACTTGGGTGCGCCGATGGAATCGGTAATGGCTATCGAGGCGCTTGTTGATATCGGGAAAATGTTGAAAGTCAAAATTCCGGTGGATGTCGTGATCCGCAACGGCGGCTACGAAACCAAAGAACAGTTCGTCAACTTGGTCACGTCGGGAATCCTTAAGCATCTGAAGGACAAGACCCATGAATAGCTCGTTGATGGAGGATCAAGACAGGCTTCGCCTGGCTGAGCGCCTGCGGGATGCTCGGGAATACGTCGGGCTATCCCAAGATGAGGTGGCTCATGCGCTTGGGCTATCTCGCCCTGCTGTGACCAACATAGAATCGGGCAACCGTAAGGTTGAGGCCACGGAGCTGAGCAAACTGGCCAAACTCTATCGCAAGTCTATGGAGTACCTGATGACCGGAAGAGACCCAATGCCTTCCGGTCCCACTCAGCTCGCGTTTCTGGCCAGAGCAGTAAATGGACTTTCGCAGCAGGATATTGATGAGGTAGCTCGCTTCGCCGAGTTTCTCAAGCACAAGGGACAGTGAATGGGCTTCCGCGATGTTGTTTTGCGAGCCGCACAGCGTGCGGTCGAGGTCATCGATGAGAGCGGTGCGATGGCCCGCATCGAGCAGGACGGATACACGCGAATAGACCCTTTCCAGATCGCTGCTGATTCTGGGGTGATGGTCATGCTGCGCCCTATGGAGAAGCTGCTCGGGGCGTTTCTGGGTGATGAAACGCCTGGAATATTGGTCAATGTGGATCGCCCAGCAGGCTTGGTTCATATGACCTGTGCCCACGAGCTGGGTCATTTTTTCATGGGCCACGGAAGCAGTGCCGACGAGAAAATCTATTACGGTTCTCAGGCTGCGCTCGTCGAGCAGGAAGCGGATCAGTTCGGGTACAACCTGCTGGTGCCTCGCAAACTGATCGTCAAAATCATGCAGCGCAAGCAATGGACCAAGCAGGCGCTGTTCCGGCCTGACGTCCTTTATCAACTGGCGTTACGCATGGGGGTCAGCTACGAAGCGGCGGCATGGTCGCTCAGCCGGCATGGCGTCATGAGCACTGATCAAGTCCGGGAAATGTTGCGGACCAAGCCCGCGATGATCAAAAAAGCGCTGCTCGGCGACCGTTTGGTGGATACCCGCAAAGAGGTGTGGCTGCTCGACAGCGATGATCGAACTTCAATCCTTGAGCCTCGCCCGGATGACCAGCTGGTTGTTCGATTGCCAAGCCGTGCACCGTCAGGATATCTCTGGGAAGCCGATTCCGAAGAGTTAAAGGCGCAGGGATTTCAGCTGGAGCCGTTGACTGTACCCTCGACGTCTTCAGTGGGTAAGTCGCCGGTTTTCGGCGGTACAGAGATGATGGACTACCTCCTTACTGGCGGAAGGACTAGCGATTCAGAGCCCGTAAGCGTGCGGCTCTCGGAGCGCGCGCCATGGGATGCCTCGAGCTCAGCCACCGATACATTCAGATCATGCGCCAAGTTTGAGCCGTTGAATCTCGGGCTGACACCGCACTCGCGTAAACAGTTGCTCAAGGACGGGCTAGCGTGATCGTCCCTAAGGTGTTGCTCGATGGCTTCGGTTCGCCAGCAAGGCCTCAGGGGCGACGTCCGACCTGCCTGGCATTTGCATTATCGGATCTGAATCGACCGAAATCTCCCGCCGATTTGAGTCCTGAATACCTTTATCGGGCGGCCGCCATTTTGACGCCGGGGTGGGCGCCGGGCGGCGGAATCACTTTTGATGCGATGCGAGAGGCATCTCGTGTCGGTCAGCCTGAGGAAGCCGCGTTCCCCTACTGCTCTGAAGAGCCTTCGTTCCCAATTTCCGATCTGCCCTCGGGACTTCAGCACTACGGTGACTTATTGCAGCGTGTATCGGCTGACCCTACCGATATCGCCTGTTTTATAAGTGCCGGTCAGCCGATCGGATTGGGTCTGCGGGTAACGCCCGAATTCTTCAAACCTGAAGGGGGCCTGGTGGCTTTCGGTGAACAGGTCATGCCAGGGCTTCTGCATGCGGTAGTCGCTATTGGCGTGGGGCATGAAGATGGAAATAGTGCGCCATGGTTCTACGTGCGCAATAGCTGGGGCCCCCAATGGGGTGTAGACGGACACGCCTGGATTTCAGGCGCCTATGTAAGCGCGCATGCCGAATGTGCTTTTGGAGTAGAGAATGGCAAAACTGATCGCATCTGAAAGTTTGGGGCAGGCTTGGGTGGCTGCGGCGCGACATCTGGCGGGATGCAAGCAGCGCAAGGATCGGAATTTGATCCTGGAAATCAGCGCTCCTCAGAAGCTGGGCAAGGATGATCTGAAAATCATCAAGGCTGTGGATGCGGTGTTGCGCAGCAGTCGTGAGGACCTGAGTGTCGAGACCGTGGCGGGCACCATTTTCCCCAATGGGTTGGCCCGACGATTTTCTCGCCCTGAGCTATACACAAATTACTTGGCGTTGCTGGCCAAGGGCAAAAAGCGCAGTTCGTGGGGCACGTATGCTCAGCGCATGATGAGTCGTCCGAGCCGAAACGGGACAGGGACCATCAATCCATTGGACGACCTGATTGAGCGTCTGCTTCAAACGCACAACGGTACCAAGTATCAATCGGCGTTCGAGCTGGGGGTCAGCGATCCCGATATTGATCTGGCACCGCCACTCGACGGACATGGGTATGAATTACCGGTGTTCGACCCATCTCGAGATGCAAAACCCCTCAACGTCCCTTGCTTGAGTCATCTGAGCTTCAAAATTACAGATGGCAAGCTGGATCTGACCGCGATCTACCGCTCTCAGTGGTACTGCCAGCGTGCGCTGGGCAACCTTGTCGGGTTGAGCCAGCTTCACTCGTTTGTGGGCAAGGAATCCAAATATGAGTGTGGAGTGCTTACCTGTATCGCAACGCATGCGTATTTGGATACGGAGACCTTTGGCAAGGTGAGTGTCACCAAAGATCTCTTGGCTGCTCTACCTGGTTGAAGGCAATCGTCAGAGCAGCGAAGCCTGACGACTTTCTTGGGAAAACTGAGGGTGCAGATCGTAAAGTTTGGCCATCCCTGCGCGGAAGTCTCGGACTCCCCCGTAGCTCGGATGGCGAATGGTTTCTATGGGCAGGCCGAAGCGCGACGCATAGTGCGCGGCGTCCTGGCCAATCGCGATAATCTTCCTGATCCTAAGCCAGCTGAAAAGCTCGCTATTAAGCTCATCCACCAAAGCCAGTTCTTTTGCGCTGAATTTGCGGTTGGTGAATGGGTTGCCGGGTTCATGTGGATGAAATGGGAACACATTCCACAGCAGGGGAGGAATATCGATGGCCTTCAGGACGGCCCAGATCTCTGCAGCAGTCCGTTCGGCGATTGCTGGTCCTCGGGTTGCCTGTTGTGACTCACATCCTGGATACACGCGTGTCATTTCGCAAAGGTGGAATTCGTCGGTAAGGGCCAGCCCGGTCCGACGTCCACCGCGATATCCCAGATCACGACCCATCCAGATGGTGTCGGTGCCTAGATCGGATACAGCCTGAAGATAGGTTTTCAGGTTTTTGCGACGAGAGGCGGCCGCGCCCGCGCGATCATGCACAGGGCAGGTGTCTGCGTACGGGTTGAACACATTGTCGAGGCTGAATTCAGACAAGGCCTTTACGAAGGATGTAGGGGTCATTGCGTTTAGGCCTCTTTGAGGGGCTTGTGAAAAGTCAGCGTCCCTTCAGTAATGTTGACTACCACCGAGCCTCCTCGATGCTCGCGCAGTTCGCGGAACATTCTGAAACCTTCGATGATGGCAAGCTCCCACTGCCAAAGCTTGCATCGCTCAACCTCGTAACCCCGAACCATCCCTTGGATCTGCTTGAGTAGGCCGTAGTCGAGACGTCCAGGTTGAGTTGCTGCGTAGTAGTCATATTTTTTCGCGTGATCGAAAATCCAAGTGGCGATGCCTTCTTCAATGATCGCTGCGCGAGCGCCATCGTCGTTCTCATCCTTGGCGGGGTCGGATTTCCGTTTGCGCTTGAGCAGTGCTCGCAACACTGGTGACCAACCCAGATACGCCACATAAGCCAAATGGAAGACATCGTGGAAGCGATAGTCGTCAGGCTCGTTGCTGTTGTCTGTAAGGCGGTCACCGATATAGACGCCATTCAGGCGCTGAACCACATGCTTGTTCTGGCCTTCGCCGCGTTCAATGAATTCGATAGTGAATTCGCGCTCGAACTGCTCATGCTCCGGAAAGCCTTCATCGAAAAGTGGAAATTCACGCTTCTGGTCACTTGGCCAGCGACTGGCCGTTTTTTCCAGGTTTCCCAAGGCCACATCTTCAAGGTTCAGGTTGAAGCTGGAGCAGGTCTTGGCGAGCTCCGACAACAGCTGTCCGAAATAAGCCTCGCGCTTGGGTGGCGCCATACTTGCCAAGCTGGCATGCGACATTTCAGCCAGCACGCCGGCGCTTAGCGCAAGCTTACCCAGCTGCGTTGGGCGGGGGATTGTATCCTCATCGCGCTGTGTTTCGATAAGACCGTCTATCTGACGGAACGTAATGGGCGGCGCGGGAGCTTTCTTGCTTTCGCCGAATTCATCGCGAAGGACAAGGATGCAGTGCTCCCCGAGAGCGTCGGCGGGGATTTTCAGAAGGTGCGCCGCAATGGTCAAGTACCACAGCGCGTCGCCCAGTTCTTCTGCGGCCAAGTCGTTTTGTGCGGCCTGCAAGCGGTCACGACCTGCTTTTTTCACGGAGGAAAGTAAGCCACCAATCTCGCCAAAATATCCGAAACGAATGTATTGGAGGCTATCGGCATCGTCCTGGAAGCGCATGCTCTCCCGCGCTTTGAGCATGTACTTGGCTACGGTAAGTGCCACAGGGCGCGGCTGAGGTACGGGCGCCATCTATCCTCCTTGATCATATTTATGCTGCTTCAGGCTAATGCCAGCAACTGCTGCCGTAGCTCCATCTTCAGCTGCTTGCAGCGACCGACGATTGTCTCGCGATCAGCATCGATTGCCCCCATTCTCAGCGCGCGCTCACGCACCGAAACGGTCACATCGTAGTGCGGATAGCCCTTGGATTGGAACCAGCTTTTGCGCAGGCCCAACCGAGTGGCGAACGAGTGAAGTTCATCCAGGGTATCCGCTGCCAGGTGGCACCAGAGTTTGCCCCGCCACAGGATCTCTTCTGAATCCACGTAGACCGCCATACTGCTCGCCTTCTGTGAAAATATGTGCAAATATTTTGCACATTATGGGAAAAAAATTCAACTCCTCATCAGACGTAGCCCTCGTTGGGGGCCAAATTCGTCAAGCCCGCCTAAGCAAAGGTCTTACGCTTGTAGACCTTGGCCGCGCCGTCAACGTACACCATTCTCAGATTTCTCGTTACGAGCGGGGGCAGATGAGCAGCATCGGCAAAAATTTGCATAAAATATGCACATTTCTGCAAATTAAAGAAGATCCGCAGCAGTATTCAACCGGTACCGCGAGCTTAGGGCAAAAAGTGGACGAGCTGCTTCGAGTTGCCCCAGGATGTGAGCCAGCTGTGACTAAGTTGGTAGAAGCATTGGAAGAGCTTATTGCAGCGGCACTTTCGCCTAGTAAATCTGCGAATCGCTCTGTGCCTTCGATGGATTAGCATTCATCGATCCTTCTCCTGCTTGGAACGGAGCCAGATGACAAAAGCCCAAGTCGGTCGCATTTAACTCGAAAAATTTGCATCTATTTTCAAAACCTACAAATGCGGCGCGTCCCTGGCCTCGCTTCCGACGCAAGCGAGCCTGCGTTTGACGTTTTTGCCAACTCCCAATCTGAAAGCGGCCGTTCATCGGCAAAAATCATCTGATCGTTCTCCGCGCACACTTAACTCTCCCAAGCTCTCACCTCCTCCCTTGACCACGTCGGAGTTGCCGGTACTGCGAGAACGGCTTAAGACCGCCCTGAAGGATTAGATTCTTACCTGCGTCTCTGTTCGACTGAGGGTAGAGGGTAGGAGATGTTTAGTAGAGGACGGCCTAGGATAAAGCTCAAAAGAGTTCGGTGGCTGTTCATTCGGGAGTGTCATAAATATTGTGTTCGGGCATAACATGCGAAGTGCACTCGACTCGACGACCCATTTGCATTCGACGTGCTCAACGACGCAATCCATCAGGCCCTGTGCATGGCCTAAATTGCCCCGTAATCGATCACATTGTCAGAGGGAGAGTCGGTGCCGTTGAAATAACAAGACTTTTTGACACATTCCTATTGGGAGCAAAGGCGCAGACCTGGTTGCCTGACTGTGACCGTCAAACCTGGTCTAAAAGAGAACTTGAGGACCTGAAGCCGCCTTCATCTAGATCTCATATCAGGCGCTCGACGCAAAAAAGCAGATGCACGATATTTAGATTTTCAGAGTATGGTTTTACCCGGCTAGACCGTGTCAAACAAATTACTTTAGGATCAGAGTGTCATAAAAATAAGATCGCGTTATTGATTCACGGTCAATTCACGCAAAAGCTGCAATTGTCGATTAAGCTCAGAAATTTCTTTCTCTAAATGTTTTATTTTTGACTTAGTGTCTTTTGGCAGCTTTTTATCAAGCCTAGAAAATGCGTCAGAAATATATGTATAGAGCGAATTATGGTTTGCCTGACCAACTTTAAGAGCTACAGCTGCCGCAACGGACTCAATAGAGGTGTCCAACTTTAGTTCTATTCTAAGCATAATTTCACGCTCAACCTCGTCGTTTATAAATTTATGACGAAATACATGTATTGATCCTTTCGGCATACCCGATAAACGCATGGCCGATGCGATAAATCCTGTTATGGCTCTATTCGTAAGTGGCTTACCGGTCCTACTTGAAATAAAAAGCCTATCTTGTGTAACAAATGCCGGCACTTTGAGTCGTCCGAGGAGCGCCTTTCGAGGCCCCTCGATATATTGGAGGATGGACGAAACTAACTGAAAAGGAAAAATATACGAAAACTGATAGCCAAATTTTTGAGATGAAGGCACAACAACTAGATCAACTAAGGCTTCCTCATTTTCCAAGGCTGTAAAAAATTGCGCGCAAGTCAGTGAATTAATAGATGCCCTGCGCATTCCCAAAGTATCAGCAATATCGAGAACCAAAGTGTTGCGCGAAGCAAGATAGTCATCAGTGAGGTTATTGAAATGAGAAACCATTTCTTCTTTGACCTTACCAGTTGCAGCCTTCACTGGTCGATGCTTGCTTGAAGCGCCACTTAACGGGAATAGTAAGGGGTACATCAGTTTTTGCGTGCGGTTCCTGTCATGTTTACCAGCAGATGAGTTCATACTTGAACGAATGTTGCAGCCTGATGGACCAATTAAATTTTTCGGACCAAGGCGATATTCCTGATACCATAACATAAAATTGTAAACGGATTTTAGGCGACTATTGACAGTTCGTCTTTGCACCTTCTCAGAGACTCGATGACCTATTCGATCTCTCAAACGTTCGAATTCTGACTCCCGAAACTTCCTAAGTTTCACATCGTCTATATCTGTCAACCAGACAGAGTTCTCGCAACAGAAACTCATAAGCCTTACGACATTATATATGGCTGTCTCAACCGTTAAATTGGACAAGGCACATTGACGACCCAAGTAAATGGAATAATCCGTTAATTCCAGAATTATTTTTCCGTTGTTTCGCCATCGCGCCACAACGTAGCGTCCCCCTTTTACATCGAGCCAGCTAATTTTTATTGGGGGCATTATGGACTACTCGCAAACCCGTTACCTTCGTCAATTTTTTTTTCAACTCGCAATTCTCATTTTTAATGGCTTCGTATTCTTTTCCCGAGGAATCTCGAAAACTGCGAAAATCATCTACTAGCGCTTGGTATTTTTCCTGGGAGGCGATGGTTCTCTGAGTCCAATCTGAATGTTCCATCCGGAGGCTAATCAATTCTTCTTCTAGGGCACGAATATAATTGTTGAGCTCTGAAATCTCACGTTTAAGCCCCTTTAAACGCTCCCCTTTATCGCGAGTCTTATGCACAGTTTTCGCCAGTAATGCGATCGTTACCTGTACTTCTGCTCTCAACGCCGGATAATTATTTATAGTATCATTAGCATTTCTAAAAATAGGAGGAAGAAAACTACGGACTACAGGGCTATTTTGAGATAAATCCCACCCATTGAATTGTCTAATTGTATTTGGATAGTATTCAGCCCTGCCTTCGGAATCGAGGGGTATCGATTGCGTCCACGTCTGAAGAATTTCCTTTTTGAGTATTATATTTTGCAGTGCTGCTTGCTTATTGATCTCACCTCTATTCATGAGTTTTACTCTCACTATGAAACTGTATGATTCTATCGAGGTTCGCTATCTCACGAATTAAATGCTGTGCTATAGCTGAACCTTTTTGTGCACGATCTAACTCTGAAAGTAAAAACACATGATCTTTAACCATATTTTGTATATGGTACTCATTTAAATATTGAAATGGGCAACCATGGCACACTGTAGGGCTAGCTAACTCAGGGCGCAGTATTTTGGTCACTGGGGAGCTGCAGCGAGCAGATGTACTGTGCCTGCTCGGCGATGCCACGCATAGACTATGGCGAAAAGGGTTAGGAAGATGCCCCCTACTTAAAAACCGATCAGATACCACTTTAGCTTGCTCGTTACTAGTAAGGTTGACAAACTCCACTGAGTTCAAATACTTCCTGTATACGGTTTTCAAAAACTTTGTAAAACCACCACGCCCATTTCCACCACTCAACGTGTACTCTACAAGCTCTGCCATTCGGTCTTTTGCTACATCCAAAAGAGATTCTTCCAGATCCTCGCAATGTTCAGTGTAAGCCTTTCGTACTGTCGCAGGATTGACCCCATATAAATTGAAAATTGAATTTAATTCTCCCTCAACCGCTGGATCAGTTATATATGTAACGGTTGCCGTAAAGCAGTCGTGTTGATACTGATACGATAAAGCCTGCACTTCAGGAAGTTCATGCCGATACATAAACAAAAGACCATAAAGGCGCCTAAACATATGTGCAGACACTTCAAGTGAGTGACCCTCAGGAAAAATATAATCAAAGAACTGCGCAACATAACCACGCCTCGAGTCACTAAAAATGAACCAGCATGGCTCCTGGCCTATGCCCTCACGCTCACCAAGACGCCGATAGCAAAAAAGGTTTTTTTCTCTGTCACTGATGATTTCCGCTTCCCGTCCAAGCGCACGATCAACCTTTGTAAACTGATCCTGAATTAACTCGAGCACCTTTATTGCGCGATAGCTGATACCGTTTATAAAAAAAACAGAATAATCTAATAGCGTTTTTTCAATATAAAACTCGGCAACATACAAATCCAATTCTTCACTCATGACCGTAGCGCAGCCATAATGAACACCGAATTTTTTGTGCTGTATTTCATCGCGTCTACGTGCGTTGCAAACAGCCAATACAACAAAGCATGCATTCATCAACAACAAAATCAAACCACAGACATAATTACCGCCAACATTAACATTATTACCCTTCCCTATTTTGTTGGGGGGGATCAATTTATCCATCCCAGACTCCAATACAATTTTCTCTATTTCGGAACCCAGTTCGAATCTTCCTAGCTTAAAATTCTTAATCACCGACTTAGAAATATTTCCGAGCAACAACACCAACCCATCAGCCAATGACAATATAATTTCGAAGGATCCAGCGAATAATGACGCAGCATCTTTTGGACCTATATTTGGCGTCCTTAAAGGAATAGACGTTAAGGCTCTACAAAGTGCAAGAATATTCAAATATGGATATTGTTTAAGGCCAATACCACCCGCCAATCCGTGAAGATTATTCAATGCCCCAAGAAGGTGCCGCATAGAGCTGTAACCAAGCGGCTTCATAATTAACTCCAAACAATCTCCTTCCGAAAACCTCGAATTGTAATGCTGAAAAATTAGTCCGAAGTCTGCTCCGTCTATATTGGTCGATAGCGCACATCCAAATTCACTTTTAGATAAAATCGAGCCGGTGGATTGGGAGACAACACGATCAATCCTTGCCTCTATATTTAAAATCCCTATCCACCCAATCTGCGAGATAACTTCTGCAAACGTACGCATAAAATCGTGAGGAACTGAAGACAACTGTAGATAGTTCATCATCCAAAAATATTCAAAAAACTTTATGCACTGCCTTGCTTGTACCCTTGCGCGATCATGGCGCCCTTTGGAAGATCTAGTCCTGAACATAAAATCGTTCAAGAACAGTATAACTGCGCAGGTCAAATCATCTCTGGACAATAACGAGGTTGGCAAATCATAAACATCGTTAGGAGGAAGCCAAAATATTTTAAGGTCGAATACAGCGAAATCTTTATGTGGCTCATCGACTCTTGTGTCATGGCGCTTTATTTTTACAACCCCAACTGCATCAAGTTTTAGATCAGGGTGCAGACCAAGCCTTTCTATTTGCTCTATTACATAAACACTGAAGCCCGCCGATTGCTTACTCATTTCTCACCGCCTCTTCCGCCTCATCTAGGATCGCTTTATACCTTGAATTCTTAATATAATCAAAAAGACTCAACACATAGGCCATTGCATCAAAATGGTATTTTTGAAATGATGCTGAATTGCTACTTTCAAGGCGGCGCCAGTTATTCAAATAATAGTGTTTTTTGCGCACCAAATCTCTTATCGAATTATTGTCAATTATGATTTTCCGATTCTTACACCCCCCGCTACAATGGCAGGTTAACGCGGCACACACTCCGTCGAAGACTAGAGCATTATCTGGCGGATTAAACTTATCGATGCAATAGGAACCATCTCCAATCGCACTAAAGAGCTCCGGCTTAACGCGACCAGCATCAAATTCAAAATTACCTTTACCACTTTCCACCAATCTGAATATCACCGTGCTCTCGAGCCTGCGTGAAAACTCAAGATTCATTGATGAAAACATCCTGCGACTTACTAGACTATCTAAATAACCTACTGTTGTATTTCTGCTTCGATGCCCAGCTTTACGCCGAATGCTCTCAACGTTTCTCCCCTCCAGCCTGTCTCTCTCAAATACTTGATTTCTTATATCACCATACGAGAAAGGAGGTATTCGATGCCTAGAATAGAAATTTTTCTTTGGTATGATCCCTATAGCCTGCTTTGCATAACTTGCTTTATTTACTCCAACAAACCAAAATAACTGTTCCTCTGGCGTTATTAGACCCTGCTTCACCAATGAATCCCTGTGCCACATTAGAGTTTTCATTGCGTCATATGCTGGCTTCATATCACTTTCAATGTAGACGGACGGTGTGAAATCATCCGTCTTTTCTTTGAAACCCTGCAGCTTCCAATATCGACCCTTGTCCTCAACGTTATCTTTCTCCATGCCGATAAGCGCCCCGGCATTCCAACCACTTGTGCACAGCAACAAAATAAATATCGACTGAAGTTCTGCACCAATACATCTATACGGTATATGAAGACAGAGACCCGACTTCTTGAAATATGGTGAGTAGTCACCCAGGACACGCTTCAAGACCTCGTCAAGTTTAGAAAAGAACTGCGACTGCTCGAACTGTAAGCTTTCGCCTCCGTTAGACTCATAGACCTCCATATAAGCCGAGACTATTTGTTCATCACTATACTTAGCCCTTTCTTGAAACCACTTAGAGTTAATTGCTTTGTGTATAATTTGCCTTTCGACCAATTTTATCAATTCACGAGGAGCGCGCTGCTCTTTCAGGGCATTGAGCTTATCGCGTGCCTTTTTAAAGAATTGTACATCTTCGTAACAAGCACTTTTAAGGCGCTCTAGATCCGCGGAAACTTTCTCTTTCGTCTTAATATACAGTTCTTGGTAAGTTTCATGAGACAAGGCGCCCAAAGGTTCTTTACAGAGCCCATCTGCACCCTCTACTAGGTAGTCACTAAGCAAAGTACTCGGAGCTCTCGGGTATACAAGTGATGTCTTAAACTTTAATGCTCGTCTATCCAGTTCGCTGTCGGGAAAAATCTGCCCCAGTCCTTTACAGCAAACATGCCTAAAATCTTTCGACACAGTGTACTTATGCCTCTCGGACATATTTTCCGATTTGAGAGCCGACTCTATCAATCCGAAAAGATATGACATTTGGCTCACATCGACTTCATCCTTGGTGGGTTTGAGCAGCACAGCGATTTCCTGACTCGCCTCTGCAAGCTTGACGACATACCTCAAAGAATGAACATGTCCGGCCAGGGACCTTCTTTCTGACCGTACAGCAAAAAAAGCTTCTATTGCCTCTATAAACCATGCCCCTTCTGGTAGGACTGCTTCGTCCCACTCCATCTCGACCTCATTGAAGTACGTGCGGCCATACACTATGTTGGTGCAGGGGATTGAAAGGCTTGGACACATAGCTTTGCTCAACCAGAGTGGGGATGACAGGGCATGTACTTAGGGATAGCAGGTTTCAGCTACCTTGCTCATCGACCAAGCTACATTTCAGCAGACCTTGAATCTCGCCCCGGCCGACCTGCCAAAGGATGGCGGGCGGTTCGATCTGGCGATTGCCCTGGGAATTCTGTCGGCCAGTGTGCAAGTGCCGACATTGACGCTGGATGATGTGGAGTGCCTGGGAGAGCTGGCGCTGTCGGGCGCGGTGCGGGCGGTTCGTGGGGTGTTGCCGGCAGCGCTGGCGGCGCGCAAGGCCGGGCGCACGCTGGTGGTGCCGCGGGCAAATGCCGAGGAGGCCTGCCTGGCTTCGGGGTTGAAGGTGATTGCGGTGGATCATTTGCTGGAAGCGGTCGCGCATTTCAATGGCCACACGCCCATCGCCCCCTACGCTTCCAACGGTTTGCTCTACGCCAGCAAACCCTATCCAGACTTGAACGAAGTGCAAGGGCAACTTGCGGCCAAGCGAGCCTTGCTGATTGCGGCGGCGGGCGCTCATAACTTGCTGTTCAGCGGACCGCCAGGAACGGGAAAAACGTTGTTGGCGAGTCGTCTGCCAGGGCTATTACCGCCATTGGCCGAGAGTGAAGCACTGGAAGTCGCGGCGATTCAATCGGTCGCCAGTTGTGTGCCGTTGAGTCATTGGCCACAGCGCCCCTTCCGACAGCCGCACCACTCCGCTTCAGGCCCGGCGCTGGTAGGCGGCGGTTCGAAACCGCAACCCGGCGAAATCACCCTCGCCCACCATGGCGTGCTGTTCCTCGATGAGCTTCCGGAATTTGATCGCAAGGTATTGGAGGTGTTGAGAGAGCCACTGGAATCCGGCCACATCGTGATTTCCCGTGCCAAGGACCGCGTACGCTTCCCGGCACGCTTTCAACTAGTCGCGGCGATGAATCCTTGCCCCTGTGGATATCTTGGCGAGCCCAGTGGTAAATGCAGTTGTACGCCGGACATGGTCCAGCGTTACCGCAACAAACTGTCGGGACCACTGCTGGACCGCATCGACCTGCATTTGACCGTAGCCCGGGAAAGCACGGCGCTGAACCCGATCAAGGCCGGTGACGACACTGCCAGCGCTTCTGCCCTGGTCGCCCAGGCCCGGGAGCGTCAGCAGCAGCGTCAGGGCTGCGCCAACGCCTTTCTCGACCTGCCAGGGCTACGCCTGCATTGCGCGTTATCCAAAGCAGATGAAGGCTGGCTGGAAAGCGCCTGCGAGCGACTAACCCTTTCGCTTCGTGCAGCTCACCGCCTACTGAAAGTTGCTCGCACCCTGGCGGATCTGGAACAAGTAGACGCTATCAGTCGCAGCCACGTCGCCGAAGCACTGCAATATCGGCCATCAGCCCCCAGCTAGAGACGCAACAGGTTGGCATCGGATGCACCCGTTCGTCCCAGGCGCCTTGCCGCGCGCCTGGTTTTTCGCCCAATGATGGACATCAGCCTGGTAATAGCCCGGAGTAACAGGGTTAACGATAGACAGGATGACGGCGGCAGAGCTCCACCACCTGTTCGCGCACGTGGTGCCCGACCCTTTCGCTGTCGCCGTTTTCCAGGGCTTCCAGTACGTCGCACAACCAGCCCGCCAATTGTTCACATTCGATCACGCCGAAACCACGGGTGGTGATGGCTGGGGTACCGATGCGCAGCCCGGAAGTCACGAACGGTGAGCGCGGGTCGTTGGGCACCGAGTTCTTGTTAGCGGTGATGTAGGCATTGCTCAGGGCCGCATCGGCTTCCTTGCCGGTATAGGGCCTGTCGGACAGGTCGATTAGCATCATGTGATTGTCGGTGCCACCGGAGACGATCTTGTAACCCCGCTCCTGCAGCACGGCCGCCATGGCCCGGGCGTTGATCACCACTTGGGTCTGATAGGTTTTGAACTCGGGCCTCAGTGCTTCCTTGAAAGCGACGGCTTTGGCGGCGATCTGGTGCATCAATGGGCCGCCCTGAACACCCGGGAATACCGCAGAATCGAGTTTTTTGTAGAAGGCATCATCTTGCCCCTTGGACAAAATCAAGCCACCCCGTGGGCCCCGCAGGGTCTTGTGCGTGGTGCTGGTGACCACATGAGCATGCGGCAATGGGTCCGGGTATTCTCCTGCGGCGACCAACCCTGCGACGTGGGCCATGTCGACCCAGAAAATGGCTCCGACCTTGTCGGCAATCGCCCGCATGCGCGCCCAGTCTTTGTACCGGGAGTAGGCGGAAAAACCACCGATCAGCATCTTCGGCCGGGTTTCCAGCGCGATACGCTCCATCTCGTCGTAGTCAAGAAAGCCCGTCTCCGGGTCAAGGCCATAAGGAACGATCTTGTAATGACGGCCCGAGAAGTTTGAAGGGTTGCCGTGGGTCAGGTGGCCACCTTGGGCCAGGTTCATGCCCATCACCGTATCGCCGGGATTGATCAACGCCAGGAATACCGCGGCGTTCGCCTGTGCACCCGCATGCGGCTGCACGTTGGCGTAGTCGCAGTTGAACAGGGCCTTGACCCGCTCGATGGCCAGGCGCTCGGCCACATCGACATATTCGCAGCCGCTGTAGTAGCGCTTGCCTGGATAGCCTTCGGCATATTTATTGGTGAGCACGGTGCTCTGGATTTTCATCACCAGAGGGCTGGCGTAATTTTCGGAAGCAATCAGTTCGACGTGGTCTTCCTGACGATGTTCTTCGCTATGAATCGCCTCACACAGCTCGGCGTCGAATGCTTCAAGGGTCAGCGTTGAGTCGTACATATGAAGGGGTCCTTGGTTGGGAAAGTAAGCCGGTTTACAACGGTGCAGAGGGCATCGGATGGCTTCCTGTGTGCTCATCACTTCCCGGACGGGCATCCGCGGTCGGCCAGTAGTAGGCATCCGGCATGGCACGTGCGCCGAAGATGGCCTGACCGACACGCACCACGGTCGCCCCTTCTTCAATGGCGATTTCGAAATCACCTGACATGCCCATGGACAGTTCCTCCAGCCCGACGCCCGCCGGGGCGTGCTGGCGCAAGCGCTCGCGCAGTTCGCGCAGCCGTACAAAGCAAGGGCGGACACGGACCACGTCGGCCGAAAACAGCGCCAGTGTCATCAAACCACGCACCCGTAACGCAGAGAACGCCGGCAGGGCGTACAAAAAGTCCGCGACGGCTTCGGGCGCCAAGCCGTATTTGTTGGCTTCGCCGGAGGTATTGACCTGAACGAACACATCCAGCTGGCGCCCCTCGATGTGCAGGCGACGATCCAGAGCCTCGGCCACTCGCAGGCTGTCCAGCGCCTGAAACTCACTGGCAAAACGCGCCACCTGCTTGGCCTTGTTGGTTTGCAGGTGGCCGATAACCGACCATTGCAGATCGGCCAGATCGGCCATGGCCTGCGATTTGCGCTGCGCTTCCTGCACTTTGTTCTCACCCAGTAGCCGGCAGCCGGCGGCGTGGGCCAGACGCAGATGAGCTTCGTCAAAGGTTTTGCTGACCGGCAGCAGGCGCACACTCGCCGGATCACGTCCGACCCGCTGACAGGCATTGGCGATTCGCTGCTGCACGGCTGCCAGGTTGCGGCGAAAGTCCTCAACGCTGGTGGCCTGTGGGTAACGGTCATGACGCTCGTGAAGGGTGACGGTTTCTTCCAATTGATCGAGCATCAGTGGGTGACTCCTTTGGTCGTCGCAACAGCGTCGGCAGCCGGAATGACCACTGCCTCGCGACGCGGCAAGCGCCCATTGAGTAAGGCGTAGGCCGCCAGACCGATCAGCAATCCCCAAAACGCCCCACCGATTCCCAGCAAGGTGATGTTCGCGGCGCACGCCAGAAAGGTGATCAGCGAGGCTTCGCGGGTTTTGACGTCAGCCATGGCACTGGTCAGGCTGGCGCCGATAGTGCCGAGCAGGGCCAGCCCGGCCAGCGTCGTAATGAAGGTGGGCGGGAACGCCATGAACACTGCAGCGAGGGTCACCCCGAAAATCCCTACGAGGATGTAGAACAATCCCGCGGCAACCCCGGCGACCCAGCGCTTGGACGGATCCTCCGAGGCTTCCTTGCCGGTGCAGATGGCCGCAGTGATCGCCGCGACGTTGAAGGCGTGGGAACCGAAGGGTGCCATCAGCAGTGAGCCCAGCCCCGTGACAGTCAGGATAGGGTTAGCGCTGGTACTGAAACCATCGTTGCGCAGTACCAGCATGCCCGGCATGTACTGGCCGGTGAGGGTGATCAGAAACAGCGGCAGCGCCACACTGAGCAGCGCATTGATCGAAAACTCAGGCTGGGTGAATACCGGAGCCGCGAATTGCAGCGCCAGTCCCGACAGTTCTACACGGCCCTGCGTCAGAAGAAACGCCAACCCCAGCACCAGAATGCCCACCACCGCGTAGCGCGCGGTAAAGCGCTTGAGCACAACGTAAGCGGCAATCAGCAACCCGACCAACACCGGGTCAAGACTCATGCCACCAAATGCGCCGATACCGAACGGCAACAAGATGCCGGCCAGCAGACCCGCAGCCACACCCGGCGGAATCAGGCGGATGACTTTTTCGAAGCAGCCGGACAAACCCAGCAGCACGAAGGCGGCGGCTGAAATGATGTACGCACCTACTGCCTCGGCGTAGGGCGTAGTCGACAGCGCGACGACCAAAAAGGCCGCGGCGGGTGTCGACCAGGCAGTGATGATCGGCTCACGACTCACCCAACTGAGAAACAGCCCGGTAATACCCACGCCAATTGACACCGACCATACCCACGACGCTGTCATCTCGGGGCTGAGCCCGGCGATTTTGGCAGCCTGAAAAACCAGGATGAACGTGCCGCCATAGTTGACGATGACTGAAATCAGCCCGGCGACGATCGGATGCAGAAGATCGCGTAAACGCAGGGGCGATGGGGATGCTGAAGAAGACACGATTGCTTTGCTCCTTGCAAAACGAGGTGTTGGCCCGGGCGAGGGGATTTATAGCGCTGAAATGACCGAGCGCAGAGGCAGTGGCGAGGGGCGGATTCTACGGATAGGATGGCCTGCTACTACAGGCCAATTTATTCAATCAGGGCAGACCGCATGGCTAGAACGTTCGAACTGGAAACGCTCAAAATGCGCCTCAGCGATGTCGAGTTTCAGCTGTTGGATCTGCACCAGCGGATTCAACGCGCATTACGTGCATTGATCCTCGAAGGCGCCCTTGACCCAGGCTTGAAGCTGCCTGCGACTCGGGTTTTGGCCAAGTCACTGGGGATTGCCCGCGATACCGTTGAGAACGCCTATGTGCAACTGCACCGCGACGGTTTTATCGTGCGGCGCGAGGGGGCTGGCAGTTATGTCTGTGAAACGCTGGGTACCGAATTGCGCGGCGCAGCCCGCCGACGCATCAAGGCGCAAGAAGTCAAAAGCAACCAGGCGGCACCGGGGGCTGGATTGAGCCAGCGCGGGCGGATGATCTTCGACAGTGGCGGTGTGACTGATCAGCAGGTGATCAAGGCGTTTGCGACCGGCCTGCCGGAAACCCGCACTTTCCCCACCGATGTCTGGGAGCGCCTGCAACGCCAGGTGATGAAGGACTATCGCGCCAACGTGCTGCTGCACGGCGACCCGCAAGGTGCCGAGCCGCTGCGCAAGGCCATCGCCACCTACTTGAACCTCGAACGTGGGGCCAAGTGCTCCGCCGACCAGATCCTGGTGCTTAGCAGCACTCGCCAAGCCCTCTTTCTGTGTGCGCAGTTGTTGGTGGACGCCGGCAAACCGATCCTGCTGGAAAACCCGGGTTATTTTGGTGCCAGGAAAGCCTTTGAAACCGCCGAGACCAAGGTTCTGCCCATCGATGTCGATGAACTGGGCATACGCACCGACCTGCTGTACGCCGATCGCAGCGGCGCCAACTGCGTCTATGTCACGCCTTCTCATCAATACCCCACCGGCGCGACCTTGCCGCTGGAACGCCGGCTCGAGCTGATCAACTGGGCCGCAGAGAAGGGCAAGTGGATCCTCGAAGATGACTACGACAGCGAGTTTCATTACGACGGGCAGCCGACCGCCTGCGTGCAGGGCCTCGATAAGTACCAGCGCACTCTCTACCTCGGCACCTTCAGCAAGACCCTCTACCCCGGGTTGCGAATGGGCTACATGGTCTTGCCCCACGAGTTGATCAAAGCCTTCACCTACGCGCGCAGCATGATGGACGGCCATACGCCCCAAATCCTGCAACTGACCCTGGCGCGTTTTATGGAAGACGGCCATTACAACGCCCATGTCCGGGCCATGCGCAAGCTCTATGCCGGGCGCCGAACCATCATGCTCGACGCCATTGGCAAGCATTTGGACGGCATCGTGACCGCCTTGCGCCCCCAGGGCGGGCTGCAAATTCCCTGCCTGCTGCATGATGGCTGGTCGGAGGAAAAAACCATCCGCCAGGCAGCCAGCGCGGGCGTGCGGCTTTCCGGCCTCAGCCGGTTGTACGCCGGCGATCAGAAGAAACAAGGTTGGCTATTGGGTTACTCGTCCTTGACCGCTTATGAAATCGAAGCCGCCATGCTGCGCCTGGCCAATGCGCTGAAAACCAGGTAGAGCAGCGTCAAGCGGCCAGTGGCCCAAGGCATAGAGTCAGCATCACCCCTTGGTCAGATCAACCAACGGCGTCTGCCGCACCTCAGTCTCCCGCCCACCCTGAATCTCGCTCACCCGCTGCAACGCCTTATCCACAGCCGCCTTATCCGCCAACAAGCTGTAGCTGATCCCGAACTGCTTCTGTTCCTTCGGCCCAATCGTCGGCACCAGGTTCAGAGGCCGCTGATACCGGCGGTTGTAGGAAAAACTCGTCCCCGGCTCCAGCCCCGTGACATAGCCCTGGCCTTGGGTATCGGTGTTTTTCCACAGGGAGAACACGGGCAGTGTTTGCGTATTGAAGCCGACCGAAACCCCCAGGCTACCGGCCTTGTTATGCAGCACGGTCAACGTATCGCCCTTGGCATCGGCATACGGCACCACGTTGTAAACCGTTTCGTCGTAGTCCTTGGTCGGTGCGCGGTAGGTTTGCCAGTCCGGCAGATCGCCTTTGGCCTTGTCGTTGAACGGCGACACCTGTTTCACCGGCGCGGCGAAGCGGGCGCCCTGTTCCAGGAACGGGGTGCTGAAGTTGCTGTGATACAGCGCCTGGTATTCCTTCGGATAGTCGCCGTTGTTGGTCAGGGTGTCGTTGAGGGCGAACGCTACGCTGCCGGGTTCGGTAACCAGTTCGGTTGCGACGGAGAAGTCGACTTTCTTGAACGCCTGCTCTTTCAGCTCACCGCGCAGGGTGATGGCGTACGGCGGTTTTTCATCGATGTGCAGGGTGACTTTGTTCGCAGGAATGTTGGCGGCGCGACCGTGCAGGGTCAGCAGTTCGCCGTTGCCGATGCCGGGGTGGCCGACCCATTCGTAGCCGCAGCGGGTGACCAGTTCGTTGAAACCTTCCAGCCAGCCCAGGCCACCGCGGCCGTTGAGTTCGATGAAGGCTGGATTGACCACTTCCTTGACCGGCGAATCCCAGCCCATGCGCACATTGCCGACCGAGGCCTGCAAGACGTTCATGCCACGAGTCGGCACCACCGAGAGTTTCATTGTGCCGTTATCGATGTCGACGATACTGACGCCCTCCTGCCGCCCCCCGTGCAAAGTGCGCAGGGTGACACTGAAGGGTTTGTCGGTTTTCACGCCGAGTTGCTGGCTGGTGATTTGCCAGTTCTGGGCGGCTTTGTCAGTGTCGAGCAGGACGTAATCCCAGGCCAAGGCTTGGGATGCAGCGGACAGTGCGCTGAGGGCAACGAAGAGTTTGAGCGGGGTCATGGCAGCAGCCTTTCTTGGAGTTGTGCCAATTTTATAGACTTGAAGAAACGTTTCAGCAAGCATAAAAATCGAGACACTGGTGCTAAATTCCAAGGACGACCACTAGAGAGGAATTGATCCGCAGATTTGGCAAATCGGGAATTGAGTCGATGCCATCGCGAGCAGGCTCGCTCCCACATTGGATCGAAGTGAACACAAAATTTGTGAACACCCGAGATCAACTGTGGGAGCGAGCCTGCTCGCGATGGCGATTTCGGCAGCGACTCAACGAAACCGGTCAACCTCATGCCGCAAGTCCGCCGCCAGCTTCTCCAGCTCTTTAGCAGTCACAGCCAGGTTCGACACCACTTCGCGCTGTTCACTGTTCGCCAAGGCGATGCTTTGCAGATTGCTGCTGAGCAAGGTCGCGGTGCTGCTTTGTTCCTGGGTCGCGGTGGTGATGGCGGCGAATTGCTGACCGGCCGAACGGCTTTGTTCATCGATCCGTGCCAGCGCCGAAGCGACGTTGGCGTTGCGCGACAGGCCTTCCTGCATCAGCACGTTGCCCTGCTCCATGGTGCTAATGGCGTTGCCGGTTTCCTGCTGAATGCTTTGGATCATCCCGGAGATTTCGTCTGTGGCCTGGCGGGTACGTGAGGCCAGGTTGCGCACCTCATCGGCCACCACCGCAAACCCACGACCTTGTTCACCGGCGCGGGCGGCTTCGATGGCGGCGTTGAGCGCCAGCAGGTTGGTTTGCTCGGCGATCGCGGTAATCACCCCGACAATGCCGCCGATTTCCTGGGAGCGCTGCCCCAAGGTATTGATCACCGTCGCGGTGCTGTTCAGTGCACCGGCGATTTGCTCCAGGGATGAGGACGCTTCGTCCATCGACGTACGACCGATCTGGGTTTGCTGTGCGTTTTCCTGCGCCAGTCGCTGGGTGTTGCCCATATTGTCGGCGATGTTCAACGAGGTGGCGCTGAATTCTTCTACGGCGCCGGCCATGCTGGTGATTTCGCCGGACTGCTGTTCCATCCCTTCATAAGCGCCACCGGACAAACCGGACAACGCCTGGGCACGGCTGTTGACCTCTCCCGAGGCCTTACGGATGTGCTCGACCATGGTCGACAGGGCCTGGCTCATCTGGTTGAAGGCGCGGGCCAGTTGGCCGATTTCGTCATTGCTCGACACGTTCAGGCGCACACTCAAATCACCGGCACCCAAGGCTTCGGCTTGACGCACCAGATCACCCAGTGGCGCCAGTTTGCTGCGCAGCAACCAGACAGCCGAGCCGACTGCCAGCAACATCGCCAGCAGGCTGCCGATCGCCAATTGAATACCGACGCTCCAGGTCACCGCGCGGATTTCGGTTTTCGGCATGCTCGCCACCACCGACCACGGCCCGCCTTCGAACGGCACGGCAACACTGTAAAAATCTTGCGACGTGTCGTTCCAGAAGTCGCCTTTGCCCGGCGTCTTGGCCAGACCGACAATGCTCGGGACCGCCTGATCCAGCGCTTGTACACCGGCAATCGGCACCAGCCATTTGCCTTGTTCATCCAGCAACGCCAGGGAGCCGGTCTGGCCGATGCGGAAGCGTTTGAGGTTGGCGAACTGCGCGTTCTGCGCGTCGGTGTAATCGAATCCTACGTACAGCACGGCAATGATCTTGCCGCTGCTGTCGCGTACGGGGGTGTACTGCGACATGTAGAAGCGTTCGAAAAGCAACGCTCGCCCCACATAACTCTGCCCCGCCATCAAACGGGCGTAAGCCGGGTTCGCGTGGTCGAGCAGCGTGCCAATAGCACGGCTGCCGTCTTGTTTGGTGACATTCGTGCTGACCCGAATGAACTCCTCACCACTGCGCACGAATACGGTCGCGACGCCTGCGGTCATCTGCTTGAACTCGTCGACTTCCGCGAAGTTGTTGTTCAACACTTCACTGCCCAAGTGCAGGCCCGGGGTCTGCACACCCGCCACGTTCACCGGCTCATCCGGATGCACGCTCAAACCGGCGCTGAAGCGCTTCTCGAACAGACCGGCCAGGCGCTGGGTGCTTTCACGCAAAGTGCCGTGAAAGGTGCTCAACTGATCGGCAAGCAAGCGGGCCTCACTGGCCAGATGCTCTTCGCGGGTGGCGAGGTTCGCGGTATCCAGCGAGCGCAGGGCGAACACGGTACTGCCACTGATGACAATCGCCAGAATCACGGCAAGCGCAAGACCCAGCTGTGAGGCAATCCGAGCACGAGGTTGAGACATGACAGCTCCTGACCCAGTGGCCGGATCATTCTGATCCCATCGCACACTCGGCAAAATTTCTGATGGTGGGGAAAACGCGGAACCTGCACGAAGGTCCTATCAGCAGATTTTCGGCGGCAAAGCTGAATACTTGAGTAATTAACGGGGATATGGCTCAAGGCCGCCATTGCGGCGGCTCCATCGATTCAGCCCAAGCGTTCGACATCCGGTAATTCCATGGCCCGGACTTCGCCCTGCAGGAAATCGCTGAGGCGGCGCAAACGTTCGCCGCCGGGGCGGGTTTTCGGCCAAACCAGATAATAATTCTCACCACTGGCGACGGCCGTCGGCCACGGCAAACTCAGACGTCCCTGCGCAACATCCTCCGCCACCATCAGCAAATCGCCCATGGACACGCCGTAACCTCGGGCGGCGGCAATCATGCCCAACTCCAGCGTGTCGAACACCTGCCCACCTTTGAGCGAGACTTGATCGGTCAGGCCCATGCGCTCCAGCCAATTGCGCCAGTCACGGCGGTCCGGCGTCGGGTGCAGCAACTCGGTACTGGCCAGGCGTGCAACGTCCCACGGTTGATCCTTCAGAAGATTCGGCGCACCCACCGGAATCAGCTCTTCGGGGAACAGGAAAGTCGCCTCCCAGTCCGGGGGGAAATGTCCGTTGCTGAGGATGACGGCGCAGTCGAAGGGTTCATGGTTGAAGTCCACCCTATCGATGTCCATCCAGGCGCTGGTCAATTGCACCTCGTTGCCCGGTCGCAGGTGCCGAAAACGACTGAGCCGCGCCAACAGCCAGCGCATGGTCAGGGTCGATGGGGCTTTCATGCGCAGAATGTCGTCCTCGGCACGCAAGGTATTGCAGGCCCGCTCGAGGGCGGTGAAGCCTTCGCGAATGCCGGGCAGGATCAGCCGCGCCGATTCGGTCAGTTGCAGGTTGCGCCCGCTGCGATGAAACAGCCGACAGGCGAAATGCTCTTCGAGCGTACGAATGTGCCGACTGACCGCACTTTGGGTGATCGACAGTTCTTCGGCGGCGCGGGTAAACGAGCTATGCCGCGCTGCTGCTTCGAATGCTCGAAGGGCATACAAGGGAGGAAGACGACGGGACATCAGGCAGGCTCCTTTAGCGCGATCGCACCAACTTATCAGAAACTCCACAGCATGAGTTTTAATCATGCCACCCATCCTTTTTATCCCTTTGTGCAAACCCCGCAGAGCGCCGAGAATCGACGTTTCCTGTTCTCTTTGATATCGAGCGTGATGATCATGCAGCATCCAGCGCGTAGTGAACTCTGGGCCATCCTGCGGCTGGCGGGGCCGTTGATTGCCTCGCAGTTGGCGCACATGTTGATGGTCCTCACCGACACGTTGATGATGGCGCGCCTGAGCCCCGAAGCACTGGCCGGCGGCGGCCTGGGCGCGGCGACGTATTCGTTCGTATCGATTTTCTGCATCGGCGTGATCGCCGCCGTCGGCACCCTGGTGGCGATCCGTCAGGGCGCGGGCGACATTATCGGCGCGGCGCGGCTGACCCAGGCCGGTTTGTGGCTGGCCTGGTTAATGGCGCTGGTGGCGGGTTTGCTGCTGTGGAACCTCAAACCGGTGTTGCTGCTGTTCGGCCAGACCGAAACCAACGTCCAGGCTGCCGGCCAGTTTCTGTTGATCCTGCCGTTCGCCCTGCCCGGCTACCTGAGCTTCATGGCGCTGCGCGGTTTCACCAGCGCCATCGGCCGGGCGACACCGGTAATGGTCATCAGCCTCGCCGGCACCGTGGCCAACTTCCTGCTCAACTATGCGTTGATCACTGGCATGTTCGGCCTGCCGAAAATGGGTCTGGTGGGCATCGGTCTGGTCACGGCGATCGTTGCCAACCTGATGGCGCTGGCGCTCGCGCTGCATATTCGTCGGCATCCGGCCTACGACGCGTATCCATTGCGCCAGGGTCTGTCGCGGCCCAACCGTCAGTACTTGAAGGAATTGTGGCGCCTGGGCCTGCCGATTGGCGGCACCTATGCGGTGGAAGTCGGCCTCTTTGCCTTCGCAGCGCTGTGCATGGGCACCATGGGCAGCACGCAACTGGCGGCGCACCAGATCGCCCTGCAAATCGTCTCGGTGGCGTTCATGATTCCGGCGGGGCTTTCCTACGCGATCACCATGCGCATCGGCCAACATTACGGCGCCGGGCAATTGCTCGATGCCCGGCTGGCCGGACGGGTCGGGATCGCCTTTGGTGCGGCGGCAATGCTGGGTTTTGCGATGGTCTTCTGGCTGCTGCCGCATCAATTGATCGGCTTGTTCCTGGACCACAACGACCCGGCGTTCCGCGAAGTCATCAACCTGGCCGTGAGCCTGTTGGCGGTGGCGGCGTGGTTCGAGCTGTTCGACGGCACACAAACCATTGCCATGGGCTGCATCCGCGGGCTCAAGGATGCCAAGACCACGTTCCTGGTGGGTTTGGGTTGCTATTGGCTGATCGGCGCACCGGCCGCCTGGTGGATGGCCTTCCATTTGAACTGGGGGCCAACGGGGGTCTGGTGGGGTCTGGCGCTGGGGCTGGCGTGTGCGGCGGTGAGCCTGACACTGGCGTTTGAGTGGAAGATGAAGCGGATGATTCGGCGTGAGCCATCAGCGCAAGGCAGCTTTCAGGTGATTCAGCCAGATTAAGATCAAAAGATCGCAGCCTTCGGCAGCTCCTACAGGATCGCGCACGACCGCGCTTTTGTAGGAGCTGCCGAAGGCTGCGATCTTTTAAACGGCTTCAACCACAACCTGCTGACTGGAACCGAAGGTCAAATATTCAACCAGCTCCGCCAACGGCAACGGCTTGCTGATCAGGTACCCCTGCACTTGATCGCAACCAAAGCCGCGCAACAAATCCAGCTGCTCTGGTGTTTCCACGCCTTCGGCGACCACTTCGAGGTTGAGGTTGTGTGCCAGGTTGATCATCGCGTGCACCAGTTTGCGATTCTCTTCCCGCTCTTCCATGCCGCCGACAAAGCTCTTGTCGACCTTCAACAACGCAATCGGCAGGCTGTTGAGGTGCACGAACGAAGAGAATCCGGTGCCGAAATCGTCCAGCGAGAAGCGCACGCCCAAACGCCCGAGGGCGTCCATGGTTTGCTTGACCAGATCGCTGCGACGCATCACCGCGGTTTCGGTCAGCTCGAATTCCAGCCATTGCGCCTCGACGCCTCGCTCGGCAATCAGCCGGCTCAGGGTCGACAGCAACTGGCTGTCCTGAAACTGCCGGAACGACAGGTTGATTGCCATGTGCAGCGCTGGCAGACCTCGTTCGCGCAACGCTTGCATGTCTCGCAGGGCCCGGGAAATCACCCAGTAACCCAGCGGCACGATCAAGCCGCTTTGCTCGGCCAATGGCACGAATTCGCTGGGGGGCAGCAAGCCACGTTCGCCATGACGCCAGCGCACCAATGCTTCGAGGCCGACGATCTGGCCGTCTTCAAGGTTCAGGCGTGGCTGGTAATGCAGCTCCAGTTCATCGCGGCGCAAGGCCCGGCGCAGTTCGCTTTCGAGGTCGGCGATGCTGCGGGCATTGCGATTGATCCGTTCGTTGAAGACGTGAAACGTGCAGCCCTGAGTGCTCTTGGCCTGCTGCATGGCAATGTGCGCGTGCCACATCAACGGGTCGGCGCCGGCCTGCGCTCGTGCATGGGCGATGCCGAGGCTGGAACCGATCAACAGGCTTTCGCCGTCGATCCAATAGGGTTCGGACAGGGCTTCGGTAATGCGTTCGGCCATCCATTCGGCGCGCTGAGGGGCGCGGCGGGTGTCGATCAGCAGGGCGAACTCATCGCTGCCCAGCCGCGCCAGTTGATCGCTGGCCTCCAGTTGGCTTTTCAGCCGCGAGACCACTTGCAGGATCAGCCGATCGCCAGCCTGATGACCGAGCGCGTCGTTGGCGTGTCGAAAGTTGTCGAGGTCGAGGTGACCGAGGGCCAGGCCCCGACCATCGTTGTCGGCCAGGCGCGCCGCCAGCAAGGTCTGGAAACCCTGACGGTTGGCGATACCGGTCAACGGATCCTGCTCGGCCAGGCGCTGCAAGGTGTTTTCCAGCACGCCGCGCTCACGCACATGGCGCAGGCAGCGGCGCAACATGCCGGGGTCCAGCAGATTGCGCACCAGCCAGTCGCTCACACCGTCGGGCGGCGCCAGCGGCTCGTGTTCGAGCAGCAACACCGTCGGCAGGTTGCAACGGCCGGGTGCTGGCTGCAGAGCGGGAATCGTCAACAACACCGCGCTGCGGTTGTCATCGAACAGGCTACTGACCGACTCCCAGCTCGGCGCGCTGAGCAGCACAGCCGAACTCCCCATCGGAGCCAGACACTCGCGCAACAACGCTGCCCACGCTGGCTCTTCGGCCAGTAGCAGCAAACGCAAGGGTTCGACAGGCGTAGACAAGCTAGCTCCTAGACTCTGCAAAGATGTAGGCGGCGGGCATTATGCCGCGCGGGTAACCAATGACCAAATGACATCGGTTATCAAACACGGCTTTTGCGTCTTGAATACGAACATTAGACGCAAATTCACTACGCATCCTGCGTGAAAGTATCAAAACCGGCAATTAGAGATCGCGTGTTACGTCACAAGTCGGAGAGAGCAGCACAATTCGCTGAGCCTGTTAAAATGCCGGCCCATTTCGCTAATGACTCCCTGATTTCGTATGTCCCGACTCAATCCCCGGCAGCAAGAAGCCGTGAGCTACGTCGGCGGCCCTCTTTTGGTGCTCGCCGGCGCAGGTTCCGGCAAGACCAGCGTGATCACCCGCAAAATTGCGCACCTGATCCAGAACTGTGGCATCCGCGCCCAATACATTGTCGCCATGACCTTCACCAACAAGGCCGCGCGCGAGATGAAAGAACGGGTCGGCACGCTGCTCAAGGGTGGTGAAGGCCGCGGCCTGACGGTCTGCACCTTCCACAACCTGGGCCTGAACATCATCCGTAAGGAACACGTGCGGCTGGGCTATAAACCGGGTTTCTCGATCTTCGATGAAACCGACGTCAAAGCCCTGATGACCGACATCATGCAGAAGGAATACTCGGGCGACGACGGCGTCGACGAGATCAAGAACATGATCGGCTCGTGGAAAAACGACCTGATCCTGCCGCCCGAAGCCCTGGAAAACGCACGCAACCCCAAGGAACAGACCGCCGCCATCGTCTACACCCATTACCAGCGCACGCTCAAGGCGTTCAACGCGGTGGACTTCGACGACCTGATCCTGCTGCCGGTAAAACTGTTCCAGGAACACGACGACATCCTGGAAAAATGGCAGAACAAGGTCCGCTACCTGCTGGTGGACGAATACCAGGACACTAACGCCAGCCAGTATTTGCTGGTGAAACTGCTGATCGGTAAACGCAACCAGTTCACCGTGGTGGGCGACGACGACCAGTCGATCTACGCCTGGCGCGGCGCCCGCCCGGAAAACCTGATGCTGCTCAAGGACGACTATCCGTCCCTGAAAGTGGTCATGCTCGAGCAAAACTACCGCTCCACCAGTCGCATCCTGCGCTGCGCCAACGTGCTGATCTCGAACAACCCGCACGAGTTCGAAAAGCAGCTGTGGAGTGAGATGGGCCACGGCGACGAAATCCGCGTGATCCGTTGCCGCAACGAAGACGCCGAAGCCGAGCGCGTGGCCGTGGAACTGCTGACCCTGCACCTGCGCACGGATCGACCATATAGCGATTTTGCGATCCTGTATCGCGGCAACTACCAGGCCAAGCTGATCGAGCTGAAGCTGCAGCACCACCAGATTCCGTATCGCCTGTCTGGCGGCAACAGCTTTTTCGGACGTCAGGAAGTGAAAGACCTGATGGCCTACTTCCGCCTGATCGTGAACCCGGACGATGACAACGCCTTCCTGCGGGTGATCAACGTCCCACGCCGGGAGATCGGTTCGACCACGCTGGAGAAGCTGGGCAACTACGCCACGGAGCGAAAAATCTCGATGTACGCTGCCACCGACGAAATCGGTTTGGGCGAGCATCTGGACACGCGCTTCACCGATCGCCTGTCACGCTTCAAGCGCTTCATGGACAAGGTCCGCGAGCAATGCGCCGGCGAGGACCCGATCTCCGCCCTGCGCAGCATGGTCATGGACATCGACTACGAGAACTGGCTGCGCACCAACAGCTCCAGCGACAAGGCCGCCGATTACCGCATGGGTAACGTCTGGTTCCTGATCGAGGCGCTGAAGAACACCCTGGAGAAAGACGAAGAAGGCGAGATGACCGTCGAAGACGCCATCGGCAAACTCGTCCTGCGCGACATGCTCGAGCGTCAGCAGGAAGAGGAAGACGGCGCCGAAGGCGTGCAGATGATGACCTTGCACGCCTCCAAGGGTCTGGAGTTTCCCTACGTGTTCATCATGGGCATGGAAGAGGAAATCCTGCCGCACCGCTCCAGCATTGAAGCCGACACCATCGAAGAAGAACGCCGCCTGGCCTACGTCGGGATTACCCGGGCGCGTCAGACGTTGGCGTTCACCTTCGCCGCCAAGCGTAAACAATACGGCGAGATCATCGACTGCGCGCCCAGCCGCTTCCTCGATGAACTGCCGCCGGACGACCTGGCCTGGGAAGGCAATGACGACACCCCTGTTGAAGTCAAAGCCGTCCGCGGTAATACCGCATTAGCGGATATACGCGCGATGTTAAAGCGCTAGAATTGAGCACTTTTTAACCGCACACTTTTTACACGCCAGGCGCACATGGCGTCAGTAGAGGAAAGCTTCATGGAAGCACTGCACAAGAAAATTCGCGAAGAAGGCATCGTGCTTTCCGACCAGGTCCTGAAAGTCGACGCCTTTCTGAACCACCAGATCGACCCGGCCCTGATGAAGCTGATCGGCGACGAATTCGCCACGCTGTTCAAGGACTCGGGCATCACCAAGATCGTCACCATTGAAGCCTCGGGCATTGCGCCGGCGATCATGACCGGCCTGAACCTTGGCGTACCGGTGATTTTCGCCCGCAAGCATCAGTCCCTGACCCTGACTGAAAACCTGCTATCGGCGACCGTTTACTCGTTTACCAAGCAGACTGAAAGCACCGTGGCGATCTCCCCGCGCCACCTGACCAGCAGCGACCGCGTGCTGATCATCGACGACTTTTTGGCCAACGGTAAGGCCTCGCAAGCGCTGATCTCGATCATCAAACAGGCCGGCGCGACCGTGGCCGGTTTGGGTATCGTGATCGAGAAGTCGTTCCAGGGTGGTCGTGCAGAACTGGATGCCCAGGGTTATCGCGTTGAATCGTTGGCCCGCGTTCAGTCGCTGGCTGGCGGCGTCGTGACGTTCATCGACTAGCCAGCAACACCGCATTTCCCCTGTGGGAGCCAGCCTGCTGGCGAAGGCCGTCTGTCAGTCATGAAGGTTTTGACTGATACGACGCCATCGCCAGCAGGCTGGCTCCCACAGTGTTTTTTTGTTGGCTGTTACTGTGCGGTGGCTTTGAGGCCGGTGAGCAGTAGCCGTTGAAACAAATCCTCCTTCAGCCCTTCCGGGTTGGTCAGCTGCATCCGCTCCAGATGTTCGGGAAACGATGAAGGCTCCGGCGCATCCAGCGCTGCCTTGCCCAGTTCCAGAATTTCCGTGAGCTTGAACTTGCTCTTCAGCCAGTTCAGCGCCCGCAACAGATCCTTCTCCTCTGCAGTGAAATCACAGCCCAACGGATACTCTGGAAACAACTGCGTATGCCGCGCCTGAATGGCCCGCAAGCGCTGCGGACTGTTGTCAGCGAAGCGTGGATCAAGGCGAAAATGCTTCGGCAATTTGCCAACGTTCTGCGCCTGCTCGATCAGCCCCGGCTGGAAGCGTGAGTCGCTGATGTTCAGCAATGCTTCGATCACCGCCGCGTCGGTCTTGCCCCGTAAATCGGCTATGCCGTATTCGGTGACGACGATATCGCGCAAATGCCGTGGGATCGTGCAGTGACCGTATTCCCAGACGATATTCGAACTGACTTCACCGCCCGACTCACGCCAACTGCGCAGCAGCAGGATCGAACGCGCGCCTTCCAGCGCATGGCCCTGGACGACGAAGTTGTACTGCCCGCCGACACCGCTCAGCACCCGCCCGTCTTCGAGTTGATCGGCCACGCCGGCGCCGAGCAAGGTCATGGTGAAGACAGTGTTGATGAAGCGCGCATCAAGGCGCTGCAAGCGTTTGAGTTCTTCCTGACCGTAGAGCTCGTTGATGTAGCTGATGCGGGTCATGTTGAATTCGAGCCGCTTAGCCTGCGGCAACTCGCGCAAGCGCTCGTAGAAACTGCGCGGCCCGAGGAAAAACCCGCCATGCACCGAGATGCCGTCAGTCTGCGCGGCCTCGTCCAGCGTCCCGGCATTCGCCTGCTGCTGGGTCGCCACGTCCGGGTAGACCTTGCGCCGCACGATCCCGGCGTCCGCTAATACCAGCAAGCCGTTGACGAACATTTCGCTGCAACCGTAAAGGCCCTTGGCGAACGGTTCGATACCCCCTTCGCGCTCAATCAACTGCGCCCATTGGCTGAGATTCAGATCTGCCAGCAACGCCTTGTAACCGTCACTGTCAGCCTGCCGCGCCAGCAACGCTGCCGTCAGGGCATCACCCATGGCGCCGATGCCGATCTGCAAGGTGCCGCCGTCGCGCACCAGCGTGCTGGCGTGCAGACCGATGAAATGATCCTGAAAACCCACCGGCATGTTCGGCGTGGAAAACAGCGTGGTGTTGTCCTTCGCGTCGATCAGCAGGTCGAAGGTGTCGATGCCGATTTCCGCATCGCCGGGCATATACGGCAAATCGTTGTGTACCTGCCCCACCATCAGGATCGTTTCCCCCGCCGCCCGGCGCTTGGCAATCATCGGCAACAGATCGAGGGTGATGTCCGGGTTGCAGCTCAGGCTCAGGCGATCGGGATGCTCGCTGTGGCTGGCGACCAGTTGCGCGATCAGGTTCAAGCCGGCGGCATTGATGTCCCGGGCCGCGTGGCTGTAATTGCTGCTGACGTAATCCTGCTGGGCCGATGCGCTGTTCAGCAGGCTGCCTGGCTGCAGGAAGAATTGATGGACGTGAATGTTGGCCGGCAGGCTGTCGCGATGCAGGTCGGCGAGAAAATCCAGCTCCGGATAATCGCCGAACACTCGCTCGATGAAAGGTTCGAGGAAGCGCTTTTGCAAGCCATCGCCCAATGGCGGGCGTCCGAGGCACAGGGCGGTGTAAATCGTCAGCTGCCGCTCGGGCAGTTGCGCGATCCGTTGATACAGCGCGTTGACGAAGTGATTGGGCTTGCCCAGCCCCAGCGGCAATCCCATGTGGATATGCGCCGGCAACCGCGCCAGGACGTCATCGACCGCCTGCTCGATAGAACACAACTGCACCATCTGATCCTCCCGCCGTTCCATGAGTTGGGGTTGGATCGAGCTTGCCGGGGATTTGCTGCAAAGAATAGTCCCCAATCAAATTTCAATGATATTTCAGAAAGATGGACATCCCAGACAGATATCAAGAGTGACGCCAAAGCTGAACATCTATTTCGAATAATAAAGCGTTAGTTTGGCTTGGCAAAAGTGCGCTTTTGAAGTTTGTCGACCTGACTCACATCGCCCTACTTCAGGAAAGCTTGAAAACGGTTGCTGAATATTTTCGCCCCCCCGAAATACACGCTAAAACAACTCACAAAATAAAAAAAGGGAAGTTCTATTGTTCAATAAACCCTGTTTTTAACTCAAGCAGCGAGAACAATCAAAAGCTTCAGAACTCCCCTCAATCTATTAACTAAAACAATCGACTCTTGTAACACTCAGGATTGTTGATCGCCGATTTCAACGTCAAAAGAGGCCGAAATCATGCGCGTCACTATTGGCCACGAATCTTCGTGGCTAGTGAACTCTACGCCTTCAAAATATCCGCTGTAATGAGTGCCGTTATTCTTCACCGTAAGATATAAAATCTTAGAATTATTCCCAGTGTAATAGTAGTTTACGCCAGGATGAACATATCTGACATAATTGTATTGATCAATAAAAGGAATTTCATATGAGCCATCTTCAAAAGAAGTATGACGACGAAAATGGAAGTCCATCGTCCTTATTTCGTTTTCTTGGGGATTTCCGGCAATCGTAAATGTAAGTCCAGATTGGTAGACGTTCACTGTTTCACTGTAGAAATCTGGATCCTCTACTATTGATGCTTCTACATTACCTTTGGCATTGAATTTTTTAGGTTCTGTTGGTGTGTTCATTTCCGTATCTCCTTCCTTAAAATAATCACGCCAAGGTATTAAGGGGAGAGCAAGTAAAATTGTCTACTGTCAAATCTGACAGGTAAGTAGAACCCTCATCCACTTCCCGACGAATGGTATTGAAATGCCACTCTGGCTTGAGGACCAAGTCACAACTACGGAAGGAGGGATTTTAACTGCTAAACGAAAAGCACTCCGGTGATAGCTTCAGGCGGCAACGACTTAAAAAATACCTGAACTCAAATAAAAAGAGCGAGTTCAATAGCTATGAACTCGCTCTTTGTCGTTACGCTACCGCATTTCCAGTCATTTCAAACCGGACATCTTCTGGATGGCGCCCTTGAGATCGCCATCAGAGCAATCGGCGCAGGTGCCTTTTGGCGGCATTGCGTTGATGCCGGAGATTGCTTTCGCCAGCAAGCCGTCGAGGCCGCCTTCTTTCTTGGCGCGCTCGCCCCAGGCGGCGGCATCGCCGATTTTCGGCGCGCCCAACAGGCCGGTGCCGTGGCATGCGTTGCAATGTTTTGCAATCACTGAGTCAGGGGTTTTGGCATCACCGCCACCCGCAGAAGCAGCGACTTCCATCCCCTTGCACTCTTTGCCCTGCACACAAACCTGGCCAACGGGTTCAAGACGTTTAGCGATATCGTCGTTGGTCGCAGCTTGTGCGCTGACTGCCCAAAGGGCCAATACGGTTGCTGGTGCGGCCAGCATTTTCATAATTAGGTTCACGCGTACACCCTCAATGGTGGCTAGTCACGCCCACGGCCACGGTTCGCAGGCGGGCGCAAGTATAGCGGTAAGCCCGTCACACTGAAACAACCCCAAAGTCGAAGGGGTCTTGTCGTGGGAAGGAAATACAGCAGGGGCGTCTGCGCAATCCGGGCAGGACGCCTCTTCTCTTAGAAATTCGCTGGAGTGGCTGCGCTGATTAGTCGCGCCGGAGCATCGAACGGATTACGGAAACGGTGTGGCTTGGTACTTTCAAAGTAGTAGCTGTCGCCGGCTTCGAGCACAAATGTTTCGAGCCCGACCACCAGTTCCAGCCGACCTTCCACCAGAATCCCGGTTTCCTCGCCCTCATGGGTGAGCATCTCCTCACCGGTGTCGGCGCCTGGCGGGTAGATTTCATTGAGGAACGCGATAGCCCGGCTCGGGTGAGCCCGACCGACCAGTTTCATGGTCACTGCCCCATCGGAAATGTCGATCAGCTCGTGGGCCTTGTAGACGATCTGAGTCGGGATTTCCTGCAGGATTTCTTCGGAAAAGAACTCGACCATGGACATGGGAATCCCGCCAAGTACCTTCCTCAGCGAACTGATCGAGGGGCTGACGCTGTTCTTCTCGATCATCGAAATGGTGCTGTTGGTAACACCCGCGCGTTTGGCGAGCTCACGCTGGGAAAGACCTTTGAGCTTACGGATCGATTGCAGTCGTTCACCGACGTCCAATGCTGGAGCCTCCAGGGGTTCAGGTTGTAGAAATATTGAGCGTTATCATGGCGACAGCGTTCAGTATTTACAACACTTGGGCCTGAATCCTGTTTGGCGAAGCGACTTTCGGTCGGGAACGTTTTTCGTCAGGCCCCGGAATAGAGCAGCGGCACTCGACGCAGGTTGCAGAAGATCTGGTAAGGAATCGTGCCAGCGGCCGTCGCGACGTCACTGGCGAGGATATTTTTACCCCACAATTCGACGGTCGAACCAAGGCCAGCTTGCGGCACGTCGGTCAGGTCGATGCAGAGCATGTCCATCGACACGCGGCCAATCAACTGGCTGCGCTGCCCGGCGACCATCACGGGCGTACCGGTCGGAGCCTGACGTGGATAACCGTCGGCATACCCCATCGCCACCACGCCAACGCGCATCGGCTTGGGGGTGACGAATTTCGCGCCGTAACCAATCGGTTCGCCAGCCGGCAGTTCACGCACGCAAATCACTTTCGATTCCAGGGTCATCACCGGTTGCAGGCGAGACGCCACGGCATTGGCCTCTTCGAAAGGCGTTGCGCCGTAGAGCATGATGCCTGGGCGCACCCAATCGCTCGGAATCTGCGGCCAACCGAGCACCGCCGGCGAATTACGCAGGCTGATTTCGGCCGACAACCCCCGACGCGCCGCCTCGAACACCGCAACCTGCTCGGCGCTGGTCTGACAGTGCAGCTCATCGGCGCGAGCGAAGTGACTCATCAGCACGATCTTCGCCACTTTGCCGCTGGCCAACAGCCGTTGATAGGCCGCCTGGTAATCCGCCGGGTGCAAGCCAACCCGATGCATGCCCGAGTCGAGCTTGAGCCATACCGTGATCGGTTTGCTCAGCGCGGCTTTTTCGATGGCCTCGAGCTGCCACAGCGAATGCACCACGCACCAGAAGTCATGCTCGACGATCAGCGACAGTTCATCGGCTTCGAAAAAACCTTCCAGCAGCAAAACTGGCGCACGAATGCCGGCGACGCGCAGCTCCAACGCTTCTTCGATGCACGCCACGGCAAACCCGTCCGCCTCGGCTTCCAGCGCCTGGGCGCAGCGTACCGCGCCATGACCATAGGCATCGGCCTTGATCACTGCGAGGGCTTTTGCCCCCGTGACTTCACGGGCGATCCGGTAGTTGTGGCGCAGGGCTTGAAGGTCGATCAGGGCACGGGCTGGACGCATGGCGGCAGACTTCTAGTCGGTCATTGAAAAAAAACCGGCGCTGGCTGACAGCGTGAACCGCCAACAGCGCCGGGAGAGGGATCTTTCTGGCTGAGCGTTATGGCAGCGCGGCGACAACCGACAGCTCGACCAGAATTTGCGGTTCGCATAGCTTCGATTCAACGGTAGCGCGGGCCGGGGCGACACCTTTTGGCAGCCACTGGTCCCACACCGAATTCATGCCTGCGAAGTGCGCATCGATGTCTTTCAGGTAAATCGTCACCGACAGCAGACGGTTCTTGTCGGTCCCGGCCAGATCCAGCAAACGCTCGATATTGGCGAGGGTTTCACGGGTCTGCTGTTCAATCCCGGCGCTCATGTCATCGCCGACCTGCCCTGCCAGATACACCGTACTGTTGTGGACAACGATCTGGCTCATGCGCTCATTGGTGAGCTGGCGCTGGATTGACATGTTTTGCGGACTCCTGAAGTTTGTTGCCATAACGGGAAATATCGAGGCCTTCGGCGCTGATCTGAGGTGTTCTCTTCGCCATCAGATCGGCCAGCAAACGACCGGAACCACAGGCCATGGTCCAGCCGAGCGTGCCGTGGCCCGTATTCAGAAACAGATTTTTGAACGGCGTGGCGCCGACAATCGGGGTGCCGTCCGGAGTGGTCGGACGCAGGCCGGTCCAGAAGCTCGCCTGGGGCAGATCGCCGCCCTGAGGATAAAGGTCGTTGACGATCATCTCCAGGGTTTCGCGTCGACGCGGGTTCAACGACAGGTCAAAACCGGCAATTTCCGCCATGCCGCCGACGCGGATGCGGTTGTCGAAACGGGTGATCGCGACCTTGTAGGTCTCGTCGAGAATGGTCGACGTCGGGGCCATCGCCGGGTTGATGATCGGCACGGTCAGCGAGTAACCCTTGAGCGGATACACCGGCGCCCGGATGCCCAGCGGCTTGAGCAATTGCGGCGAGTAGCTGCCCAGCGCCAGCACGTAGCGGTCGGCGGTTTCCAGCTTGCCGTCGATCCATACGCCGTTGATGCGATCACCGGCGAAGTCGAGGCGCTGGATGTCCTGGCCAAAACGGAATTCCACACCCAGTTTCGTGGCCATTTCGGACAGGCGGGTGGTGAAGATCTGGCAGTCGCCGGTCTGGTCATTCGGCAGGCGCAAGGCACCGGCGAGGATGTCGGTGACGCTGGCCAGGGCCGGCTCAACCCGGGCAATGCCGGCGCGGTCGAGCAGTTCGAACGGCACACCGGACTCTTTCAGCACGGCGATGTCTTTGGCGGCGCCATCAAGCTGCGCCTGGGTGCGGAAGAGTTGGGTAGTACCGAGGCTGCGGCCTTCGTAGGCAATACCGGTTTCGGCGCGCAATTCGTCGAGGCAGTCACGGCTGTACTCGGACAGGCGCACCATGCGCTCCTTGTTCACCGCATAACGGCTGGCAGTGCAGTTGCGCAGCATCTGCGCCATCCACAGGTATTGGTCGATATCGGCGGTGGCCTTGATCGCCAATGGCGCGTGACGCTGCAACAGCCACTTGATGGCTTTGAGCGGCACGCCCGGCGCGGCCCACGGCGAGGCATAACCCGGCGAAACCTGCCCGGCGTTGGCGAAACTGGTTTCCATGGCCGGCGCTGGTTGACGGTCAACAACCGTCACTTCAAAGCCAGCCCGTGCCAGATAATAGGCACTGGCGGTACCGATAACGCCGCTACCCAAGACCAGAACGCGCATTTTCATATCCCTCATCGCGGCTTACCGCTGACGTTTATTGTGCAGACCGAAGATGTGGGCAGTTTAAAAAAGATTAGCCAGTGCTTTTCACTATATAAGTGCCTATATTTGGCGACAATTCTCGGCAAAAACCCTTTTCACGGAGGCGCATCCCCTATGCGAACCAACACTCAGACCAAACGTGAGCTGGACAAGATCGACCGCAACATCCTGCGGATCCTGCAAGCGGACGGGCGTATTTCCTTCACCGAGCTCGGGGAAAAGGTCGGCCTCTCCACCACGCCCTGCACCGAGCGGGTACGGCGACTGGAGCGCGAAGGGATCATCATGGGCTACAACGCCCGCCTGAATCCGCAGCACCTCAAGGGTAGCCTGCTGGTGTTCGTCGAGATCAGCCTCGACTACAAATCCGGCGATACTTTCGAAGAGTTCCGACGCGCGGTGCTGAAACTGCCCCACGTACTGGAATGCCATTTGGTGTCAGGGGATTTCGATTACCTGGTGAAAGCACGGATTTCCGAGATGGCCTCGTACCGCAAACTGCTGGGCGACATCCTGCTCAAGCTGCCGCATGTGCGCGAATCCAAGAGCTATATCGTGATGGAAGAAGTGAAAGAGAGCTTGAACCTGCCGATTCCGGATTGAAAAGCAAAGATCAAAAGATCGCAGCCTTCGGCAGCTCCTACGGGTGTACGCGGTCCTCTGTAGGAGCTGCCGAAGGCTGCGATCTTTTAGCTGGCAACGCTAAACCAACACCTGTCGGGTAGAAGCCATGTACTCATGAATCTGCTTCTCGACCCGCGGATGGATCAGCTCCACCGGCCGTCTCCCGTTAGGGCATGGCAACGTTTTGGTGGTACCGAACAGCCGACAGATCAGTGGTCGTTCGTCATACACCGTGCAGCCATTGGGGCCCAGATGAACGCAATTGAGTTCATCCATCGCCGCATCCTGCTCCGCCCGGGTCTTGCGCGGCAGGCGGGACATTTCTTCGGGCGAGGTGGTCACCGGCCCACAGCAGTCATGGCAGCCGGGCACGCACTCGAAAGAGGGAATCTGTTGGCGCAGCGTGCGAATTTTCTGACTGTTGCAACTCATTGAAGCGGTGACCGAATGCGGAATAGACCGGGATTCTGACGCAAAAACCCCGATTCAGACAGCGCCAACCGACCGGTGTTGCCCGCGTCCGAAGCGGCGGCTTATGCTCCGTCAACTTTTTCAAACACATGCCCCCAGGATGACGCACATGAACGCCCCCGTTCAGCAACCTGCCTCGAGCCATCAACACGCGGCTTCTTATTACGCCGCCAGCAGCCTGCCGCAGCCCGATCTTGCGGGACTCACAGGTGAGCTGGTGGCGGACGTGTGCGTGGTGGGCGGCGGGTTCTCCGGGCTGAACACCGCCCTCGAACTGGCCGAACGGGGTTTTAGCGTGGTGCTGCTGGAAGCGCACAAGATCGGTTGGGGCGCCAGCGGACGCAATGGCGGGCAGTTGATCCGAGGCGTCGGGCACGGCCTCGATCAGTTCGCCAACGTGATCGGCGTCGACGGTGTGCGTCAGATGAAACTGATGGGCCTGGAAGCGGTGGAAATCGTCCGACAGCGGATCAAGCGTTTTCAGATCCCTTGCGACCTGACCTGGGGCTACTGCGACCTCGCCAACAAGGCTCACGAACTGGAAGGCTTCGCCGAAGACGCCATCGAGCTGCACAGCCTCGGTTACCGTTACGAAACCCGTCTGCTACAAGCCCACGAAATGCAAAGCGTGGTGGGTTCCGATCGCTATGTCGGCGGCTTGATCGACATGGGCTCCGGGCATCTGCACCCCTTGAACCTGGCACTCGGCGAAGCGGCAGCCGCCGGGCAATTGGGTGTGAAGCTGTTCGAACAATCGGCGGTGACCCGCATCGATTACGGCCCCGAGGTCAAAGTCCACACCGCCCAGGGCACAGTTCGCGCGAAGACGCTGGTGCTGGGTTGCAACGCCTACCTCAACGATCTCAACCCGCAACTCAGCGGCAAGGTGCTGCCCGCCGGCAGTTACATCATCGCCACCGAACCCTTGAGTGCAGAACAGGCTCACGCCTTGCTACCGCAAAACATGGCGGTTTGTGATCAACGGGTGACGCTGGATTACTACAGACTTTCGGCCGGCCGACGTTTGCTGTTCGGCGGCGCCTGCCATTATTCAGGACGCGACCCGAAAGACATCGCCGCGTACATGCGACCGAAGATGCTGGCGGTGTTCCCGCAACTGGCCGGGGTGAAAATCGACTATCAATGGGGCGGGATGATCGGTATCGGCGCCAATCGCCTGCCGCAGATCGGTCGGCTCAAGGAGCAGCCGAATGTGTATTACGCCCAGGCTTATTCCGGTCATGGGCTGAACGCCACGCATCTGGCGGGCAAGTTGTTGGCTGAGGCTATTAGCGGCCAGCAGGGCGGTGGTTTCGATCTGTTTGCCAAGGTGCCCCATATCACCTTCCCGGGTGGCAAGCATTTGCGTTCGCCACTGCTGGCGCTGGGGATGCTTTGGCATCGTCTTAAAGAACTGGCCTGACCCCCTGTAGGAGCTGCCGAAGGCTGCGATCTTTTGATCTTGTTTCAACATCAAAAGATCGCAGCCTTCGGCAGCTCCTACAAGAAGGGATCGCGGTTCATCTCACAGACGCCAGAACGGCTTAAGCCCCTCCTCCCGCGCCTGCTCCCGACTCAACCCGACATCATTGAGCTGCTCCGGCGTCAGCGTCAGCAACACCTTGCGCGTGTGCAGACGATGCCAGAACAGACCCCAGCGACCCAGGCCGGACGGTGCGTTGCGCATCACCGCCTCGCGTGCGCCGTTTTTTTGCCCTGCCGCCAGTTCCTGACTGTGTAACGTCAGCCGCACATCGCTCAAGCCGTTCATTTTCATTGCTCCTGTTTACTTGGGTAGCCAGAGCTTTCATGATGCGCGGACGGCGAAAAGCATTACAGATTCAACGATGGTGTATTAACTCCATACAGATTTTCTGTTTCTGCCTCTGAATCACATATTTTTGCCTCATCTGTACTGGTTAACCGAATCACTCACACCGAGACTGCGCCATGACCCTCTACGTCAATCTCGCCGAATTGCTCGGCACCCGTATCGAACAGGGCTTCTATCGCCCCGGCGACCGGTTGCCCTCGGTGCGAGCACTGAGTGTCGAACACGGGGTCAGCCTGAGCACGGTGCAGCAGGCCTATCGAGTGCTGGAAGACGTTGGTCTGGCGATGCCCAAACCCAAGTCCGGTTACTTCGTACCGGTGAGTCGCGAACTGCCGGAGCTGCCAGCGGTTGGCCGACCGGCCCAACGGCCGGTGGATATTTCGCAGTGGGATCAAGTGCTGGAACTGATCCGCGCCGTACCGCGCAAGGACGTCGTGCAACTGGGGCGCGGCATGCCGGACATCACCACGCCGACCATGAAACCGCTGCTTCGCAGCCTGGCGCGAATCAGCCGTCGGCAGGACATGCCCGGCCTGTATTACGACAACATCTACGGCACCCTCGAATTGCGCGAACAAATCGCGCGGCTGATGCTCGATTCCGGATGCCAGTTGAGCGCCAACGATCTGGTGGTTACCACCGGTTGCCACGAAGCGCTGTCCACCAGCATCCGCGCCATTTGCGAGCCGGGTGACATCGTGGCGGTGGATTCGCCGAGCTTTCACGGCGCCATGCAGACGCTCAAAGGCTTGGGCATGAAGGCCCTGGAAATCCCCACCGACCCGCTCACCGGCATCAGCCTCGATGCTTTGGAACTGGCGTTGGAGCAATGGCCGATCAAAGCCATACAGTTGACCCCCAACTGCAACAACCCGTTGGGCTACATCATGCCGGAGGCGCGCAAACGTGCGCTGTTGACACTCGCACAGCGTTTTGACGTGGCGATTATCGAGGACGATGTGTATGGCGAACTGGCCTACACCTACCCGCGCCCACGCACGATCAAATCCTTCGACGAAGACGGCCGCGTCCTGCTCTGCAGTTCTTTTTCCAAGACCCTGGCACCAGGCCTGCGCATTGGTTGGGTCGCACCGGGCCGTTATCTGGAACGGGTGCTGCACATGAAGTACATCAGCACCGGCTCCACCGCGCCGCAACCGCAAATTGCGATTGCCGAATTCCTCAAAGCCGGGCACTTCGAACCGCATTTGCGGAAGATGCGCACCCAATACCAGCGCAATCGCGACGCGATGATCGACTGGGTGACCCGCTATTTCCCCGCTGGCACCCGGGCCAGCCGTCCGCAAGGCAGCTTCATGCTGTGGGTCGAACTGCCGGAGGGCTTCGATACCCTGAAACTCAATCGGGCGCTGCATGATCAAGGCGTTCAGATTGCAGTCGGCAGTATCTTTTCCGCCTCGGGCAAATATCGCAATTGCCTGCGGATGAACTACGCGGCCAAAACAACCCCGCAGATCGAAGAAGCCGTGCGCAAGGTCGGTGCGACAGCTATCAAACTGCTAGCTGAAGGCTGAACGATCAGTCCAGCTGAAATCGCCCCCATGCCTGGAACGGGGTTATGTCACGAACGCGTGTCGCTTGTGGGGGGACGAGGGTTTCGATATCCAGTTCCAGGCGCCAATGCTGGCCAGCCAGAGGCTGACCGTCGAGCCTGGGTTGGATGCGATCGCCTGGCTGCAGCAGCGCTACGTTGTGCGCGCCGTCGGATTCTCTTAGCCAGTTGACTGCCTGGCCATCGAGTCGTGCAGCAACCAGACGCAGCTGCATAATGCCCGGCCCGAACCGATAGTGCTGCGCGTCGACAGCCGGCGCCTCGAACCGCAGCGTCATCGGTTGCGGCTCGCCGCATTGCACGTTCAGATATATCCGCCGAATACCGAAACTCAGAGCCGACCCCATATTTGACGCCTGCAAGCCATCACGGGTATGCGAACCATAATCCAGCACCATGGGATTGAGTTGCATCGTGCAATCCGCCTGCGCGTAACTCGGTAGCGCGACCGGCCACAATGCCAGCAACCACAGCCTGACAAAATCTTTCATGAACGTCCTCTGGATCAACTTTCACCCGCCCGACAAGTCACTTCGACGGCCTGGTAAGGCGCGGTGGTTTCCGGGAGTTGGCGGGTGTCGAACTCAAGCAGGCAGCGACGATCGTCGGGCAACGTCAATTGCAGCCCAAGCCACTCAGGAGCATCGGCGATGTACACCAGACCGGTCTCAACCACACTGGTCAGGTACACACCCTCGCTGTCGTACACCGCCCCTCCTTTGGTGACCCACTGCCCGGCATCGGTCCGCACATGCAGCATCAGCCGGCGAGCGCTGCTCAGCTTAAAGTCGAGTCGAGGTACCGCGCCGCGTCCGGTTTCGATTTCCTGAAAACCATTGAGCACTTCGACATTACGCGGCAGGCTGACGGTGTCTATTTCCAGACGACTGCTCTGGTACGCCGGCAGACTGGCCGCTACCGCCCTGCCAGTGCCATCGGTCCAGACCGGTCCCTGAGGCGTGCTGATTTTTATCCCGGCATCGGAGCCAATCTTCAGCAGACCAAAAGTATCGCGCAGCGCATAAGGTGATGGCGTGAGTCCACTTTCGTGAACAGCCACACCGCCGCGCAACGCGAAATCATAACTACGGGTGCCGACACTGCTGCGCGAATAGCCGAGGTCGACACTGGTGTAACGAGGCAGCAGACTGATGCGCCCGTCGAGATTTGTCTGGCCGGTATCGGCCCGCTCGGCATTGATGCTGTAGCTCGAGGTCTCGCTGACTTGCTCGTTGTAACGTGCGCCGGTGCGCATCCCCTGTTGGCGATCCTGACGACCGTATACCCTCAGACTACGGTTTCGCCCGAGGGGAAAGCCAAGGGTGGCGTAAATGCCCGTACCGCGAGCATCGTCACCACTTTCGCGTTGCACATTCAGCGACAGATTGGCAGCACCGAATTCTCGAGACCATGAAGCACTGATCCGCGATCGATCCGGACTACCGGCCATGGCATAGCGGGTCATCGAACCGCTGAACGCGCCCCAATGCCGATCTGAATAATTAACTGAAGCACCCCATTGACGTTCTGCCCGGCCATAAGGGTCATCGGTCAGAGATTCCGACCCGATGTCCGCCAAGGTTCGAAACCCGTTATTGCGTTGAGATGCGGTCAAGCTGGCGGACAAGCCGGGGCCCAACGAGGTGCTGAAAGTCGCCTGCAGGCTTTGACCCTGCCCCGCTGATGCTGTACGCGAACTCAAGTGCTGAATGCTCACCATCGAGTCGCGCGTCAAGGCATGTTGCACCCCCCAGCCCAATGACTGATAGGCGCTGCTCCCCATCCAACCGGCGGTGAATAACGAGTCCGAGCCCCACTGCCAATCCTTGCTGGCGGCAAAAAACGAGGGTGTCTCACGTTCGTCATGGGTGAACCGCCGTACCTGGCCCGCCGCGATGGCGAAGCCCGGTGGAGTCAACCCACTCAGCGGACGCACATTGGCTGCCGGCACCCGGAAGTGGCGCTGTTCGCCGCTTTCTTCGATGACTGTGACTTCAAGGTCCAGTTGAAGGCTGAGTACAGGTAGATCACGCAAGGTGAATGGCCCGGCGGGAACCAGGGTGGTGTAAATCACGACACCGCTTTGGCGCACTTCTATCCGTGACGGTGAGTAAGCTATCCCTTCAACCGCCGTTCCGACGCCGAGGCCTTCCTGACTGCGCAAGGCGAACGCTGTTTCCGGCAGGACCTGGATGCCGGTAAAGGGCTCACCGGCAAACAGCGACGAACGCATATTGAGCTGGCCAAGTTGTACATTGGCCTGATAACGCTCCCAGGTTCGCGATGCCTGGGTGTACAACGTCTCGAACCGCGCCACCCCCTCGAAGGCGGTGTAATTCTGGCGACTGCGCACGACCCAGTCTCCGGCATTGAATCCCAGTTCCGTTCCCAGGTTGCGATACTGCCTGGAGGCGTCCGCGCCTGAGCTGGAAACTACTAGCGCGTCATAGTTCAACACCCCCGCCACACCGCCTGACGCCCAGTTTCGCTGCAGCCGAGGCTGCGCGAGCAACAGATCAGTGGGAACCAAAAGCGCCACTTGTTGCTGGCTTGGAGAGAGTCGCACTTGCGCAGCGGCTATCCCCTCGGTTGCCCGTAAACACGCTTTGTCGTCAGCACTGTCGGGCAAACTTGGCGGCGCAGCAATACCGGCATAATCGAGCAGGTTCGCATCAAGGCATAACTGGCCTTCGTCATCGAAGGTGGCCAGCACCTGCCCGATGGGCGAGCCATTGACCTGCAAGAGGACTCGCGTACGGCCGGCCTGAAAACGGGGTAAATCGCGAAAATGCTCGGCGACTTTCGGGTCGATACCCCGGGCCTCAAGCACCGAGCGATCGAATTCGATCGGCGTTTCGCCCCAGGCTTTTCCTGTCACATCAATCACCAGAACCAGACTGCCGACCCAGCAACGTGAGCCGCCATACCAAGGCTTGCGGCGACTCATTATCGGCTGCTCAACGGCGCATCATGGCTGTCGACCGCGAATCCATAAGTCGTCGCGGGAAAAATCCGCACATGGGTGCCCAACGTCGACACGGCGGTGAGCGTCAGTACTTCGCCGGGCAGAATGTAGGTGCGCCCGAGATCGAGCATCACGCCGCTGGGGATCAAGCTCACCGATTTGGCGAGCCGCACTACATAGGGGCCGGGATTGCTCACCTGCACCCGGTCGCCAACAACGCTCCAGAGCAGATGTTTCCAGGGCGCGCGGTCCACTGCCAAGTTGGCCGGGCGCAGGATCACCGGAATGTTCTGCCGCACGCCCAGGCTGAGCCGAGCACCGTCTGCGCCTTGACGAGGCTTTATCCCCTCGAACACCACCCGTTTCAGGCGTTCGGTTTCCAGAGGTTTGGTGCTGCGCAAGATGAACCTGACCTGCTGACTCTGCCCAGGCTCAACCCGGGCCACGGGCGGAGTCAGCAGCAACAGCGGTTCGTCATCCTCTGCGATGTGTTCGATCGTGCTGTGGAGCAATGCCGGTTGTTCGTCGGAGTTTTTGACATTGAGGGTCGCTTCGCCCAATGCCTCATCGACTATTACGACAGGGGTTTGCGGCACCATGCCAGCCGCCATCGCCAGCGCACTGAAAAATGACAGGCACAGGGCCGCAATGGCACCGAGCGCCTGCAAAGATTTAGGGGGACACATGAAATTCTCCAGAGGGCATCGACCAGCACGGCGAACGCAATGCCTGTCGATGCCCGATGACACGCCAGGAAACGGCCAATAGCGGTATGACCGTCAGCCCGTTATGCAGCGTCGGCTCAGAGGTAGAACACGTCGAACGTCACCGAACCGTCGAGGTGAAACTCGTCGGTGGTCGCGGGCAGTTCGGAGGTCGGGCGAATAGCCGCAGCCACTTTCATAGGAAAGACATGCAGACGCGCGGCGGCCGGGCCGGCTGCTGCACCAGGCCCCCAGGAATAGGAAACCGGGGCGTTGGACATCAGGCCGCTGACCGGAACTCGCCATACCGGATTGGCCGGAGAGCGCACCAGGAAAGTCTGCGGGTTGCCATCGGTCAAGGGCTGGCCGGTCAGCAGGCCAAAGCCGCCGATGCCGACGCCATTCGTGCTGCCGAGGCCATAGTAAAGGTGATCACCGGTGCGGCTATTGAACGTGAGGCCCGGCACTTTGGTACCACCACGATTATCCGTGACTGCAATCTCCACCGCTGCGGGTGCGTCGCATGCGATCTTCAAAGTGATGTCTCGCGGCGGGAGATCGTTTTGTGTTGTCGCGCTCAACGTCGAGGAATAGATCCGCCCCAGATCGATGTTACTGCCACCGGCGAAAGCAGGAATGCAGGAAGTCGGAATGACCGTACCGCTGACGTTCAGATCGACACTTGCCGCTTGAACGGCTAATGGAGCGATGGCTGCTGTTAAAGCGGCCATCAAAAAAAGCTTCTTCATAAACACTTACCTGTGAATGGATGAAAGCACCAACGCGTCGAATGCAGCGGGAAATCAGGCCTTCTTCCGACACGTCGAATACCCGGCGATCATTCCGTTTCTTGTAGGTTTTTTATGTAGGAAAAGTCGCCATATCAACTGGCATCGACGACAGCACCTGTGGCTCTTTTCGGTTCTCACCGATGGATCCGATCAATCACAGTCATGCCACCCTTCAAACGTGTGTGATCCCAATGCCGTGCCATACTTCCGTGACCCCGACGCGAGAAATCCTGCCTTGATACTCATTCCGGTCCGGCCCTTCGCTTTGTTGCTCGCCTTGTTGCTCGGCAGTTGCACCAGCCTTGATGTCGTCCGCGAATCGAGTCAGGCCCTACCGGCGGCGAACTCGGCGTTCGGGCGGTCGATCCAGGCACAGGCTGCCCCCCATGAGGGCCAATCGGGCTTTCGCTTGCTCTCCGACAGCGCCGAGGCTTTTACCGCGCGCGCCGAGCTGATTCGCAACGCTCAAAGCAGCCTCGATCTGCAGTACTACATCGTCCATGACGGCATCAGCACACGAATACTGGTGAGCGAGCTGCTCAAGGCCGCCGACCGCGGCGTGCGGGTGCGGATTCTGCTCGACGACACCACCAGCGATGGCCTGGACCGGATCATCGCGACCCTCGCCGCCCATCCGAAGATTCAGATCCGCGTGTTCAACCCGCTGCACCTGGGCCGCAGCACCGTCGTTACGCGAACGATGGGCCGGTTCTTTAACCTGTCGCAGCAACACCGGCGCATGCATAACAAACTGTGGGTGGCGGACAACAGCGCGGCGATCGTTGGCGGGCGCAACCTGGGAGACGAGTATTTCGATGCCGAGCCCAACCTGAATTTCACCGACATCGACATGCTTGGTGTCGGCCCGGTTGCAGAGCAACTGGGGCACAGCTTCGACCAGTACTGGAACAGCGCCCTGAGCAAGCCGATCGAGCAGTTTCTCTCGACCAAGCCGACAGCCAGGGATCTGAAAAACACCCGGACCCGGCTGGACGAATCCCTGGAGGAAACGCGCAAACAGAATCACGCGCTTTATCAGCAGTTGATGGCCTACACCACTCAACCGCGTCTGGATGTCTGGCGCCGGGAGCTGATCTGGGCCTGGAACCAGGCATTGTGGGACGCACCGAGCAAGGTGCTGTCCGATGGCGAACCTGACCCGCACTTGCTGCTGACCACCCAGTTGGCGCCCGAGCTCAATGGGGTCAGCAAAGAGCTGATCATGGTCTCGGCCTACCTCGTACCTGGCCAACCGGGGCTGGTTTACCTGACCGGTCGCGCCGATGCCGGCGTATCGGTCAGTGTGCTGACCAACTCACTGGAAGCCACCGACGTACCGGCCACGCACGGTGGTTACGCGCCTTATCGCAAAGCCTTGCTGGAGCATGGGGTGCAGCTGTTCGAATTACGCCGTCAGCCCGGCGACAATGGAGACAACGGCGGTAGCGGATCGAACCTGTTTCACGGCGGCAGCAGCTCCTACCGTAGTTCCGACTCCAGCCTGCACAGCAAGGCGATGATTTTCGACCGACAGAAAGCCTTTATCGGCTCGTTCAATTTCGACCCGCGCTCGGTACTGTGGAACACCGAAGTCGGGGTACTGGTGGACAACCCGCAGCTCGCCGGGCGGGTGCGCGAACTGGCACTGGAGGGTATGGCGCCTGCCCTCAGCTATCAGGCCCGGCTGGAAAAGGGTCAGATCGTCTGGGTCACCGAAGATGACGGCAAGCAGCACACATTGACCAAAGAACCGGGAGGTTGGTGGCGACACTTCAATTCATGGCTCAGCAGCATGGTCGGCCTGGAGCGGATGTTGTAGCTTCAATTGCCAGGATCGCAGCCTTCGGCAGCTCCTACAGGGATCGCATTTCAACTGTAGGAGCTGACGAAGGCTGCGATCTTTTGATCTATACCGGCTGCACCACACCAAACGCCCCTTGCCGCGATACCAGAATCACCAGCCCCAACGCGCCCGCCGCCATCAGCAACGGCAAGGCATGCCCGCTGATCCACTGACTCCCGGCACCAGCTGCCAAAGGCCCGATCAGGCAACCAATTCCCCATAACTGTGCTATATGGGCATTGGCGCGCACCAAGGCATCGTCGCGATAACGCTCGCCAATCAAGATCAGCGATAAGGTGAACAAACCGCCGGCACTGGCGCCAAACAATACCCACAGCGGCCAGATCAACAGCGTGTCGATCAGCAACGGAATCGCCAGGCTCGACAGCAGCAAGAGCATCGCGCAACCGGTAAACAATGTACGTCGCGACAAGCGATCGGCCAGCGCGCCAATCGGCAATTGCAGCAAGGCATCACCCACCACCACTGTGCTGACCATCGCCAAGGCGATTTCCGTGGTAAAGCCCTGACGCAGACAGTAGACCGGCAACAAGGTCAAGATCATCGCTTCGAACGCCGCGAACAGCGACACCGCCCAGGCAATCGCCGGCAAGCCGCGGCAGAAGGTCAACAAGTCACCGAGGGTTACGCTGCAAGCTTCGCTGGAGGGTGCGCCGCCGCGGCCCAACAGCAGGAACGGTGACGTCATCAGCAAACCGACGCCGACCCAGAAACCATAATCATGCTCGGTGCCCAACGCCCCCAACAGTAACGGCCCGGCCAGCTGACTCAACGCGTAACTGCTGCCGTACAGCGCCACCAGTCGACCGCGCCATTGCTCAACCACCAGTTGGTTGATCCAGCTTTCACCGAGGATAAAGACGAGGGTCAGGATCACCCCAATCATCAACCGCAACACCAACCAGACCGGATAGCTCGGCCACACTGCCAGCAAACCGATGGATACCGCCCCGGCCCACAGGCACAGGCGCATCAGATTGGCCGTGCCAAGACGGGCCGCGAGGTGGCTGGAGATCTTCGCCCCCAGCAGTACGCCAATAGCCGGCATCGCCGCCATCACGCCGATCGCGAACGAGCCGTACCCCCAGCCTTCCAGACGCAGCGACACCAACGGCATGCTGACACCCAGGGCCAGGCCGACACTCAAGACAGATGCCAAAACGGCGAAATACGTCGCCCAACGCATGTTCCACGCTCCTGTGGATATTTTTATGTACAGCGCAAAACACTGTGGGAGCGAGCCTGCTCGCGATGACGGAGCAACATTCAACATTGACGTCGACTGTCAGACCGCTATCGCGAGCAGGCTCGCTCCCACAAGGGATCTATGTTGCATCGGGCCCCGGATATGAACCGGAGCCCTGCTACACATTACAACTTGATCCAGGTCGCCTTCAGCTCGGTGTATTTGTCGAACGCGTGCAGTGATTTGTCGCGACCGTTGCCGGACTGTTTGAAGCCACCGAACGGCGCGGTCATGTCGCCGCCGTCGTACTGATTGACCCACACGCTACCGGCACGCAAAGCCTTGGCGGTCAGGTGAGCCTTGGAGATGTCGGCAGTCCAGACTGCAGCGGCCAGACCGTAAGGCGTGTCGTTGGCGATCTGGATGGCTTCTTCAGCGCTGTCGAAGGTGATGACCGACAACACCGGACCGAAGATTTCTTCCTGAGCAATTTTCATCGCGTTGCTCACGCCATCGAAAATCGTCGGCTCAACGTAAGTGCCACCGGTTTCCTGAAGAATACGCTTGCCGCCCGCCACCAGTTTGGCGCCGTCGGTGTGACCGGACTCGATGTAGGACAACACAGTGTTCATCTGCTGGGTGTCCACCAGCGCACCGACATTGGTTGCCGGGTCCAGCGGGTTGCCCGGCTTCCAGGTTTTCAAGGCCTCGATCACCAGCGGCAGGAATTTGTCCTTGATCGAACGCTCGACCAGCAGGCGCGAACCGGCGGTGCAGACTTCGCCCTGGTTGAAGGCGATGGCACCGGCAGCGGCTTCGGCGGCGGCTTGCAGGTCCGGCGCATCGGCGAACACGATGTTCGGGCTCTTGCCGCCAGCTTCCAGCCAGACGCGCTTCATGTTCGATTCGCCGGAGTAGATCAGCAGTTGCTTGGCGATCTTGGTCGAACCGGTGAACACCAACGTGTCGACGTCGTTGTGCAGGGCCAGGGCCTTGCCGACAGTGTGACCGTAACCCGGCAACACGTTCAGCACACCTTTCGGAATACCGGCCTCAACCGCCAGCGCCGCAATGCGGATCGCGGTCAGCGGCGACTTTTCAGACGGTTTAAGGATCACCGAGTTACCGGTGGACAGCGCCGGCCCGAGCTTCCAGCAGGCCATCATCAACGGGAAGTTCCACGGCACGATCGCGCCGACCACGCCGACCGGCTCGCGAGTCACCAGACCCAGCTGATCGTGCGGGGTGGCAGCGACTTCGTCGTAGATCTTGTCGATGGCTTCACCGCTCCAGCTCAGGGCTTGCGCCGCGCCGGGAACGTCGATGTACAGGGAATCGCTGATCGGCTTGCCCATGTCCAGGGTTTCGAGCAGGGCCAACTCTTCGGCGTGCTGTTTGAGCAGGCCGGCGAAACGGATCATGGTGGCTTTGCGTTTGGTCGGTGCCAGGCGCGACCAGGCGCCGGAATTGAAAGTGGCGCGGGCGTTGTCCACGGCACGCTGGGCGTCGGCGGCGTCACAGCTGGCAATCTTGCCCAGCAGACGGCCATCGACGGGGCTAATGCACTCGAAGGTCTCACCAGAGACTGCATCGGTGTATTCGCCATTGATGTAGGCGCGGCCTTCGACCTTCAGATCGCGAGCCCGTTGTTCCCAGTCGGCACGAGTCAGGGTGGTCATTCGAGTGTCCTCCTCTTATTGAATACGAGTGCCCCGCGTTCTATGCGGGCGCTGTCAGGAATTCTGCCCGGCCAGCCTGCTTTTCGGCTCAAGGCAACCGTTACCCTAAACCAGCGGCCGGTGAAGTTTCAATATATTTGACACAAGGCGGGCAAACGGCCTTGCGATGTTCATTTTAATAAACATAGACTTTCAATTTTCCAGCGCAATCACGGGGGAATACCGGCATGAGCATTCAGGATATCGTCGATTTCAGCCAGGCCAACACCCAGCCCGATCGTTATCGGCCCGACCCTGCAAAAGTCCTCAAGGGTGACCCCGAACAAGCGGTGTATAACCACTACAATAGCCCGTGCGGCCAAATGAGTGCGGGTGTTTGGGAAGGCGAAGTCGGCCAATGGCTAGTGAACTACACCGAGCACGAATACTGCGAAATCGTTCAGGGGGTTTCAGTGCTGCGTGACGATGATGGCAATGCCAAGACCTTGCGTGTAGGTGATCGCTTCGTGATCCCGGCAGGGTTTCGTGGTACTTGGGAAGTGCTGGAGCCTTGCCGCAAGATTTATGTAGTGTTTGAACAGAAGGCCTGAGGATTTGTGTTAGCTGGGCCGGCCTCTTCGCGGGCAAGCCTCGCTCCTACAGGCTCGTGGGCTCCGTAGGAGCGAGGCTTGCCCGCGAAGGCGCACTGGCAGCCAACGCATAACCGACAGGCAACAAAAAAGGCCCGTATCTCGCGATACGGGCCTTTTTCGTAAGTAAGGAAAAATCAATTACTTGATTTTGCCTTCCTTGTAGATCACGTGCTTACGAACAACCGGATCAAATTTCTTGATCTCGATTTTGTCCGGAGTAGTGCGCTTGTTCTTGTCGGTAGTGTAGAAGTGACCAGTACCGGCGCTCGAAATCAAACGAATCAATTCACGCATGATTAGCTCCCTTAGATCTTGCCGGCTTTGCGGATTTCGGCCAGCACGACAGTGATGCCACGCTTGTCGATGATACGCATGCCTTTGGCAGATACGCGCAGACGCACGAAACGTTTCTCTTCTTCAACCCAGAAGCGGTGATGCTGCAGGTTCGGCAGGAAACGACGACGGGTTTTGTTGTTTGCGTGGGAAATGTTATTCCCAGTCACCGGACCCTTACCGGTAACTTGACATACTCTCGACATGCCTCAGCCCTCTAAAACCACATGCCCAACCCGGCATGGGTTGGCCGCTTAATCTCTCAGTCATTTGGCGCCAGGCGCCGCGTTTCTTTAGAGGTCTTACCGGCTACACCTACAGTGAAGGAACCGGGCCCCTAGAAAAGAGCGCTGCTTTATACCAGAAAGACTGGAGAGCAACAACATTCCGTGTGCGCGGACTTGATAAATTCCCCATTTTTCGGCCACCGGGCGCCTTGGATAAAGGCTGTCGCCGATTAAGACCGCTCGTCGCAGAGAATCGGCCAACCGACCGATTCCGGGTTTTCCTCGGTCCGCATCACCGAAACAAGCGCCCATAGTCCCCTTAAAATGAAAAAGGGGATAGTCATTTGCAAAAGAGCCCACTAGGGTAAGCCTTTTCCAGACTGCACTTGCAGATGGGCCTTCGATCTGTAAAGGAATCCGACCATGCGCCTCGCTGCCCTACCGCTGCTGCTCGCCCCGCTTCTATTGAGCCCACAGGCTATGGCTGCCGCCCTGAGCGTTTGCACCGAAGCCAGCCCGGAAGGGTTCGATGTGGTGCAATACAACTCGCTGACCACCACCAACGCCTCGGCCGACGTGCTGATGGACCGCTTGGTGGACTTCGACACGGCCAGCGGCAAAGTGGTCGCCAGCCTGGCGGACAGCTGGGAAGTCACGCCCGACGGCCTGACCTACGTCTTCAAGTTGCACCCGCAGGTGAAATTTCACCGCACCGAATACTTCAGCCCGACGCGAGAACTGACCGCCGAAGACGTGAAGTTCAGCTTCGACCGCATGCTCGACCCTGCGAACCCGTGGCACAAAGTCGCCCAGAGCGGCTTCCCGCACGCCCAGTCGATGCAGTTACCGGCGTTGATCAAGAAGATCGACGCACTGGACCCGCTTACCATCCGCTTCACCCTCGACCACCCGGACTCGACTTTCCTGCCCACCCTGAGCATGGGTTTCGCCTCGATCTATTCGGCCGAGTACGCGGACAAACTGCTGAAGGCCGGCACCCCGGAGAAACTCAACAGCCAGCCGATCGGCAGCGGCCCGTTCATCTTCACGCGCTTCCAGAAAGATGCCTCGATTCGCTACAAGGCCAACAGTGAGTACTTCCGCGGCAAGCCATCGGTAGACCCGTTGATCTTCGCCATCACCCCGGATGCCAACGTGCGGTTGCAGAAGTTGCGCCGCAACGAGTGCCAGATCGCCCTGTCACCCAAGCCTCTGGACGTACAGGCGGCGCTGAAAGAGCCAACCCTGAAAGTCGAAAAGACCGATGCCTTCATGACCGCCTTCGTTGGCATCAACAGCCAACATCCGCCGCTGGATAAACCTGAAGTACGCCAGGCGATCAATCTCGCGTTCGACAAGGCTAACTACGTCAAAGCCGTGTTCGAAGACACCGCCGAACCCGCCAACGGCCCCTACCCGCCCAACACCTGGAGCTACGCCAAAGGCTTGCCGGGCTATTCGCATGACGTCGAAAAGGCCCGTGCGCTGATGGCCAAGGCAGGGCTCAAGAATGGTTTCCAGACCACCATCTGGACCCGCCCTTCCGGCAGCCTGCTGAACCCCAATCCGAGCCTCGGCGCGCAATTACTTCAGTCTGACCTGGCGGAAATCGGCATCCAGGCCGAAATTCGGGTGATCGAATGGGGCGAACTGATTCGCCGCGCCAAGGCCGGCGAGCACGATCTACTGTTCATGGGCTGGGCTGGCGACAACGGCGACCCGGATAACTTCCTCACGCCGCAGTTTTCCTGCGCGGGGGTCAAATCCGGCACCAACTTCGCCCGTTACTGCAACCAGGACCTGGACAAGCTGATCAGCGCCGGCAAGACCACCGGCGAGCAAGGTGTACGCACCAAGCTCTACGAACAGGCCCAGGCGCAGATCCAGCAACAGGCGTTGTGGCTGCCACTGGTGCACCCGACGGCCTTCGCGCTGACACGTAAGGATGTTCAGGGTTACTCGGTCAGCCCGTTTGGCCGGCAGGACTATTCGAAGGTCAAGCTAAAGTAATTAGCGTCACCATAAAACCTGTGGGAGCGGGCTTGTGGCGAGGGGGCTTGCCCCCGTTGGGCTGCGAAGCAGCCCTAAAATCTCTGATGCACCAAAGATTTTGTGAGTGCTTCGCACTCAAACGGGGGCAAGCCCCCTCGCCACACAAACCCGATCCCACAGGGGTTCTTAGTCCTCTACATCCACCCATACTCGGCCATGGACAGCGGATCGCCGTCACCGACGATGAAATGATCGAGTACCCGCACATCGATCAGGTCCAGCGCCTCTTGCAGGCGCTTGGTCAGCATTCGGTCGGCCTGACTGGGGTCAGGATTGCCCGACGGGTGGTTGTGGCACAGGATCAGCGCTGCGGCGTTATGGGCCAGAGCGCGTTTGACCACCTGCCGTGGATAGACGCTGGTGTTGTCGATGGAGCCGCGGAACAGCGCTTCGAACGCCAATACCCGGTGCTTGGAGTCCAGAAACAGGCAGCCAAACACCTCGTGGGGCTCATGGCGGAGCATCGACTTCAGATAATCACGCACAGCCTGCGGATTTTCCAACGCCGACTTGTAGCGCGAGCGTTCAGCCAAATGCCGTCTGCCCATTTCCTGAACTGCCTGCAACTGAGCGAATTTCGCGGGTCCGAGTCCTAATTGTTTGCTGAATGTTTTTTGATCAGCCTCCAGTAGCGAACGCAGGCCGCCAAACTGAGTCAACAAGTGTCGCGCCAGATCTACCGCACTTTTGCCGGATACGCCGGTACGCAAAAAAATCGCCAGCAGTTCGGCGTCCGAAAGACTCCCCGAGCCTAACTCCAGTAACCTCTCCCGCGGCCGCTCGGCCGCCGGCCAATCGCGAATGCTCATAACACCTCCATGTCTGTGGGCGCCGCTGTTCCGTAGCGGTCGCTGTGATATCGTAGCCCATCTTTTTTGCGGGCGATTTCACTCCTGGGGAGGGGGTATCGCCATGCAGTCATCAACGAAATGAAAGGCAGACCTATGCAGCGGCTGTATCGGAAACGCATCGTTCTGGGCGTCGGCGGCGGTATTGCTGCCTACAAGAGCGCCGAGCTGGTTCGCCGCCTGATCGACCAGGGCGCCGAAGTGCGCGTGGTCATGACCCGCGGCGGCAGCGAATTCATTACCCCGCTGACCATGCAGGCCTTGTCCGGGCATCCGGTCCATCTCGATTTGCTGGACCCGGCGGCCGAAGCCGCGATGGGACACATCGAGCTGGCCAAATGGGCCGACCTGGTGCTGATCGCCCCCGCCACCGCGGACCTGATCGCCCGCCTGGCCCAAGGCATTGCCGACGACCTGCTGACCACGCTGGTGCTGGCCACCGACGCGGTGGTCGCCGTGGCGCCAGCGATGAACCAGGCCATGTGGCGCGACCCGGCGACCCAGGCCAACCTGCAAACCCTCGAAAGCCGTGACCTCAAGGTCTTCGGCCCGGCCTCCGGCAGCCAGGCCTGTGGCGACGTCGGCATGGGCCGCATGCTCGAAGCCACCGACCTCGCCCAGTGCGCGGCAGACTGCTTCCAGCGCCTGGCGCTGACCGGCAAACACGTGCTGATCACCGCCGGCCCGACCCAGGAAAACATCGACCCGGTGCGCTACATCACCAACCACAGCTCCGGAAAAATGGGCTTTGCCCTGGCCGAAGCCGCGGTAGAAGCCGGCGCCCGCGTAACCCTGATCACAGGTCCCGTGCACCTGCCGACCCCGGATCGCGTCACGCGTATCGACGTGGTCAGTGCCCGGGACATGCTCGCTGCCTGCGAAGCGGCGATTCCTTGCGACCTGTTCATCGCCTCTGCTGCGGTCGCGGACTACCGTCCAGAAGTCGTCGCCCCACAGAAACTCAAGAAAGACCCTACGAACGGCGACGGCTTGTTGCTACAGATGGTGCGCAACCCGGACATCCTGGCCACCATCGCCACCCGTCCCGACCGTCCGTTCAGTGTCGGTTTCGCTGCCGAAACCGAACACCTGCTCGATTACGCTGCTCGCAAGTTGAAAGACAAGAACCTCGATCTGATCGTCGCCAACGACGTCGCGAACCCGAGTATTGGCTTCAACAGCGAAGAAAACGCCTGCAGCGTGATCGACCGTGAGCTGCACGCCACACTCTTCGCCCAGACCAGCAAGAGCAAGATTGCTCGCCAGCTGATCACTTTTATCGCCGAACGTCTGAACCAGGTTTAATTTACATGCACGCTTTGCAAGCCAAGATCCTCGACCCCCGCATCGGTACTGAATTCCCGCTGCCGCAGTACGCCACGCCAGGCTCCGCCGGCCTCGACCTGCGCGCCATGCTGGAAAAAGACACCGTCATCAAGCCGGGCGAAACCCTGCTGATTCCGACGGGCCTGTCTGTCTACATTGGCGATCCAGGTTTGGCCGCGCTGATCCTGCCGCGCTCAGGCCTTGGCCATAAGCACGGCATCGTGCTGGGCAATCTGGTCGGCCTGATCGACTCCGATTACCAGGGCCCGCTGATGGTGTCGTGCTGGAACCGTGGCCAGACCGATTTCAACATGGTGGTAGGCGAACGCCTGGCCCAATTGGTGCTGGTACCGGTCGTTCAAGCGCATTTTGAAATGGTCGAAGAGTTCGTCGAAACCCAGCGTGGTACCGGCGGTTTCGGCCATTCCGGCAGCCACTGATCCGAAAGATGGCAACCCTGTGGCGAGGGGGCTTGCCCCCGTTGGGCAGCGAAGCGGCCCTAAACTCTGTGAGTCATTACCGCTTTTTGTGAGTGCTACGCACTCAAGCGGGAGCAAGCTCTCTCACCACAAATTGCACAGTCGTCATCTGGAAGGTTTACCACTGAAAATCAAGGCATTGAACAGCCAATTGCTCGCCGATGCTGATGGCATGGCCTTTTCACACCACGAACTCTCAGTGGAAAACGCCGTCATACCCTTCAGTTTGAGCCTGCCAACGAGTTTTTCGCTGGCGGGTCCAGCCACTTTCGAGATGGAGCATTCCTACAGATGAGCACCCCAGCCCAAGTCGCACCCAAGTTCCCCGACAGCATCTTCCGCGCCTACGACATTCGTGGCACCGTCCCGGAATTCTTGAACGCCGAAACAGCTTATTGGCTTGGTCGCGCCATCGGCTCCCAAAGCCTGGCCCAGGATGAACCGAACGTTTCAGTCGGTCGCGACGGTCGCCTGTCCGGCCCGGAACTGGTCGAACAACTGATCCAGGGCCTGGCCGACAGCGGTTGCCACGTCAGCGACGTCGGCCTGGTGCCAACCCCTACGCTGTACTACGCCGCTAACGTTCTGGCCGGCAAATCCGGCGTGATGCTCACCGGCAGCCACAACCCGTCGAATTACAACGGCTTCAAGATCGTCATCGCTGGCGACACCTTGGCCAACGAACAGATCCAGGCCCTGCACGAACGCCTCAAGACCAACAACCTGAGCAGCGGCAAGGGCAGCATCACCCAGGTCGAGATCCTCGACCGCTACAACACCGAAATCGTCCAGGACATCAAATTGGCCCGCCGCCTGAAAGTGGTGGTCGATTGCGGTAATGGCGCGGCCGGCGTGATCGCCCCGCAGCTGATCGAAGCCCTGAACTGCGAAGTCATCCCGCTGTTCTGCGAAGTCGACGGCAACTTCCCGAACCATCACCCGGACCCGGGCAAGCCTGAAAACCTCGTGGACCTGATCGCCAAGGTCAAGGAAACCAACGCCGACCTGGGCCTGGCCTTCGACGGCGACGGCGACCGCGTGGGCGTCGTGACCAACACCGGCAGCATCGTTTTCCCTGATCGCCTGTTGATGCTGTTCGCCCGCGACGTCGTGGCGCGCAACCCGAACGCAGAAATCATCTTTGACGTCAAATGCACCCGTCGCCTGATCCCGCTGATCAAGGAATATGGCGGTCGGCCGCTGATGTGGAAAACCGGTCACTCGCTGATCAAAAAGAAAATGAAACAATCCGGCGCCCTGTTGGCCGGCGAAATGAGCGGGCACATCTTCTTCAAGGAGCGCTGGTTCGGTTTCGACGATGGCATTTACGCCGCCGCACGGCTGCTGGAGATCCTCAGCAAGGAAAAATCCACCGCGGAAGAGTTGTTCGCGACCTTCCCGAACGATATTTCTACGCCAGAGATCAATATCCATGTGACCGAAGAGAGCAAATTCAGCATCATTGATGCATTGCACGATGCGCAATGGGGTGAAGGCGCCGACCTGACCACCATTGACGGCGTGCGAGTCGACTATGCCAAAGGCTGGGGCCTGGTTCGCGCCTCCAACACCACACCGGTGCTGGTGCTGCGCTTCGAGGCCGATGACGAGGCTGAATTGCAGCGCATCAAGGATGTGTTCCACGTCCAGCTGAAACGCGTTGCACCTGATCTCCAATTACCGTTTTGATCTATAGAAACACCCGGAGCCCTGAATGACCCTCGAACGCGAAGCCGCCGCCAACACCGCCAAGGTCCTGTCCGAAGCGCTGCCTTACATTCGCCGCTATGTCGGCAAGACGCTGGTGATCAAATACGGCGGCAACGCGATGGAAAGCGAGGAGCTGAAAACCGGCTTCGCCCGCGACATCGTGCTGATGAAAGCCGTGGGCATCAATCCAGTGGTGGTTCACGGTGGCGGCCCGCAAATCGGCGACCTGCTCAAGCGTCTGTCGATCGAGAGCCACTTCATCGATGGCATGCGCGTGACTGACGCGCAAACCATGGATGTGGTGGAAATGGTCCTCGGCGGCCAGGTCAACAAGGACATCGTCAACCTGATCAACCGTCATGGCGGCAGCGCCATCGGCCTGACCGGTAAAGACGCCGAGCTGATTCGCGCGAAAAAGCTCACCGTCACCCGTCAGACGCCGGAAATGACCCAGCCGGAAATCATCGACATCGGCCACGTCGGCGAAGTGGTCGGGATCAACACCGACCTGTTGAACCTGCTGGTCAAAGGCGACTTCATCCCGGTGATCGCGCCAATTGGCGTCGGCGCCAACGGCGAGTCGTACAACATCAACGCTGATCTGGTGGCCGGTAAAGTGGCCGAGGCACTGAAAGCCGAGAAGCTGATGCTGCTGACCAACATCGCCGGCCTGATGGACAAGTCGGGCACGGTTCTGACCGGCCTGACGACTCAACAGGTCGACGACCTGATCGCCGACGGCACTATCTATGGCGGCATGCTGCCGAAGATTCGTTGCGCGCTGGAAGCGGTACAAGGCGGCGTGGGCAGCTCGTTGATCATCGATGGTCGAGTGCCGAATGCGATTCTGCTGGAAATCTTCACCGACACGGGTGTGGGTACGCTGATCAGTAATCGCAAGCGTCACTAAGCCACACAAACAAAAAGACCCCGCTCAGCCTGGCTGAGCGGGGTCTTTTTTTGCCTGCAATCCCTGTGACAATCCACCTTTTGTGGCGAGGGAGCTTGCTCCCGCTTGAGTGCGTAGCACTCACAAAATCCTTGGGTCTGCTACGCAGCCCAGCGGGAGCAAGCTCCCTCGCCACACAAGCCCGCACCCACAAGGGATGCGGTTAGACGCCGAATTGTGCGCGGTAGGCTTCAACCGCCGGCAGGTGTTGCTTGAGCTGCGGGTCATCCGCCAGGAACTCGAGCACCTGATTCAGCGAAACAATGCTGATCACCGGAATGCCGAAGTCACGCTCCACTTCCTGGATGGCCGACAATTCGCCGTTGCCACGTTCCTGACGGTTCAGGGCGATCAGCACGCCGGCAGCCTTGGCGCCATCCTGGGAAGCGATGATCTGCATTACTTCACGGATGGCAGTGCCTGCGGTGATCACGTCGTCGATGATCAGCACGTCGCCGGTCAATGGCGCGCCGACCAGGCTGCCGCCTTCACCGTGGGCCTTGGCTTCCTTGCGGTTGAAGCACCATGGCAGATCACGGCCATGATGTTCGGCCAGCGCCACGGCGGTGGTCGCCGCCAACGGGATGCCTTTGTAGGCCGGGCCAAACAGCACGTCGAACGAAATACCGCTCTCGACGATGGCTGCCGCATAGAAACGACCCAGCTGCGCCAGGGCAGAACCCGAGTTGAACAGGCCGGCATTGAAGAAGTAAGGACTGGTGCGCCCGGACTTCAGGGTGAACTCACCGAAGCGCAAAACGCCACGATCAATGGCAAAACGAATGAAGTCGCGCTGATACGCTTGCATGAAAAAAACCCCAAATACCACGGATTTAGCTAATTAGGTAGACGCCGTGTATCATACCCGCACGCGATTTTTGGGGCCACTTATGCGGATCATCAGTGTGAACGTCAATGGTATTCAGGCTGCAGTCGAGCGTGGTTTGCTCAGTTGGCTGCAAGCACAGAATGCCGACGTCATCTGCCTGCAGGACACCCGCGCCTCCGCCTTTGAACTGGACGATCCAGCCTTCCAACTGGATGGCTACTTCCTTTATGCCTGCGAAGCTGAAGTTCCCGCCCAAGGTGGCGTGGCTTTGTACTCGCGGTTGCAACCGAAGGCAGTCATCAGCGGTCTCGGCTTCGAGACAGCCGACCGCTACGGGCGTTACCTGCAAGCCGATTTCGACAAGGTCAGCATCGCGACCTTGCTGCTCCCTTCGGGGCAGAACGGCGATGAAGATTTGAACCAGAAGTTCAAGCTAATGGACGACTTCGCCCGTTATCTGGATAAACAGCGGCGCAAACGTCGCGAGTACATTTATTGTGGCTCGCTGTACGTGGCGCAACAGAAGCTGGATATCAAGAACTGGCGCGACAGCCAGCAATCCCCGGGCTTCCTGGCACCTGAGCGTGCCTGGATGGACGAGATTGTCGGCAACATGGGTTATGTCGATGCCCTGCGCGAAGTCAGCCGTGAAGGCGACCAGTACAGCTGGTGGCCGGACAACGAACAGGCCGAGATGCTCAACCTGGGCTGGCGTTTCGACTACCAGCTGCTGACCCCTGGCCTGCGCCGCTTCGTACGCAGCGCACGCCTGCCACGTCAGCCACGGTTCTCTCAGCACGCACCGCTGATCGTGGACTACGACTGGACGCTGACGATCTAAGCGTCTTTTCGCAAATGCAAAAAAGCCGACTTCATTGTCGGCTTTTTTGTGCACGCCTCAATCCTGTAGGAGCGAGGCTTGCCCGCGAAGAGGTCATCACATTCAACATGGATGCTGGCTGTTAAATCGCTTTCGCGGGAAAGCCTCGCTCCTACAGGGGATGCGGCGTTTACTTGATCAGCCGCCAGGTGAACGGATACCGGTAAGGGAACCCTTCATTGGCTTTAACGCCAGCAATGATCGTCAGCACCAGCGCACCAATCGCGACCAGACCAAACAGGAAAAACCCGATGATCACCACCATCAGCAGGAAGCAGATGGCGGAAGCAATGGCGACGGTGATCTGAAAGTTCAGCGCCTCCTTGCCTTGCGCGTCGATGAACGGGTCGGACTCGCGCTTCATCTGCCAGAGAATCAGCGGCCCGATCAGCGTGCCAAATGGCAGCCAGATCCCCAGCAAAGGCGGACAGGTGACAAAACATCGCCCACTGACGAACCTCTCGGCTCGGTGTGGGTAGCGGCAGTTGCTCGTCACTCATGGCGTCCTCCTTGCGTGGAGCAGGTCCGATCAGTCGGCCAGTGCGGCCTTCTGCAGTTCGAAAATCTCGATCATGCCTTTCTTCGCCAGTGCCAGCATCGCGTTCAGCTCTTCCGGCTGGAACGGCGCGCCTTCGGCAGTGCCCTGTACTTCGATGAAGCCGCCAGTGCTGGTCATCACCACGTTGAGGTCAGTCTCGGCAGCCGAATCTTCCAGGTAGTCGAGGTCAAGCACAGGCTCGCCCTGGTACATACCCACCGAAACGGCAGCGATCATTTGCTTGAGCGGGTCGCCACCTTTGAGGCCGCCACGCTTCTTGATCACTTTCAAGGCATCGATCAGTGCAACCATCGCACCGGTGATGGACGCGGTGCGGGTGCCGCCATCGGCCTGGATCACGTCGCAGTCGACGTACAGGGTGACGTCGCCCAGCTTGGTCATGTCCAGCGCAGCGCGCAGGGAACGGCCGATCAAACGCTGGATTTCCAGCGTACGGCCGCCTTGCTTGCCGCGGCTCGCTTCACGCTGGTTACGCTCGCCGGTGGCGCGCGGCAGCATGCCGTATTCGGCGGTCAACCAACCCTGACCCTGACCTTTGAGGAAACGCGGCACGCCGTTCTCGACGCTGACGGTGCAGATGACTTTGGTATCACCGAACTCGACCAGTACAGATCCCTCGGCGTGTTTGGTGTAGTTGCGGGTAATGCGGATCGAGCGGAGCTGATCGGCAGCGCGACCACTTGGACGTTTCATAGGGATTACCTGTACGGAGGACGGAAAACTGCCGAGCATTATAGAGCCGCGGGCCGCGAGTGGGCACTTCTAAAAAAATCGCCCGACGATTGAAGCCCCTGAATAGAGCTTAGCCGACGGCCTGCAGCTCTTTGTCACAGCGTGTGTTTGGGCGCATCCGCCCCACTGCGCTACAATCCTGCGCCTTTGCTGCCTGTCGGCTTTAATTCACAGATAGCGGGTCCGCGCAACCATGGGTTACGCGCCGACCTGCATTGCGAGGTACCTCCATGGTGCACAGCATGACCGCCTTCGCCCGCGTAGAGAAAGCCGGTGTCCAGGGCACCCTGAGCTGGGAATTGCGCTCGGTCAACAGCCGCTACCTGGAACCCCACCTGCGTCTGCCGGAATCTTTCCGCGACCTCGAAGGCGCGGTCCGCGAAGCCCTGCGCCAGGAACTGTCCCGGGGCAAGCTCGAATGCACCCTGCGCTTTACCGAAGAAAGCACCGGCAAACCGCTGCAAGTGGACCGCGAGCGCGCCGCGCAACTGGTCGCTGCCGCCGAGACGGTCGCCAGCCTGATCAAGAACCCCGCCGCACTGAACCCGCTGGAAGTCCTGGCCTGGCCCGGCGTATTGGTGGCCGACGCCGCCGACCCGCAAGCGCTGAATGCCGAAGCCTTGGCGCTGTTCCATCAGGGCCTGAAAGAACTCAAGGCCGGTCGCGAGCGCGAAGGCACTGAGCTGGCGCGATTGATCGACGAGCGCCTGACCTCTATTGAAGGGGATGTGGTGATCCTGCGTGAGCTGGTCCCGCAGATGCTGGCCACCCAACGCCAGAAAGTTCTCGACCGCTTTACCGACATGAAGGCCGACCTCGACCCGCAGCGACTGGAACAGGAAATGGTCATGCTCGCGCAAAAGAGCGACGTCGCCGAAGAACTGGATCGCCTGAGCACTCACATCATTGAAGTTCGCCGGGTGCTCAAGTCCGGCGGCGCTGCCGGTCGGCGCCTGGACTTCCTGATGCAGGAACTCAACCGCGAAGCCAACACACTGGGCTCCAAAGCCTTCGACCCGCGCAGCACCCAAGCGGCGGTCAACCTCAAAGTGTTGATCGAGCAGATGCGCGAACAAGTGCAGAATATTGAGTAAGGCAAACCCGACATGACCCACAGCACCGGCACCCTGTACATCATTTCCGCCCCTTCGGGCGCGGGCAAGAGCAGTCTGGTCAAGGCTCTGACCGACGCCGACCAGGAGATCCGTGTCTCGGTCTCCCACACCACCCGCGCCATGCGCCCCGGTGAAGTGAACGGCGTGAACTATCACTTCGTCGAACGCAGCGAGTTCGTGAAGATGATCGAGCACGGGGATTTCCTCGAGCGCGCCGAAGTGTTCGGCAATCTCTATGGCACCTCGCAAAGCCACCTGCAGCAAACCCTGGACGAAGGCCACGACCTGATTCTGGAAATCGACTGGCAGGGTGCCGAACAGGTGCGCAAGTTGATGCCCCAGGCCCGCTCGATCTTCATTCTGCCGCCATCCCTGGAAGCCTTGCGTCAGCGCCTGAACAATCGCGGCCAGGACAGCAACGAGGTCATCGAAGGCCGGATGCGTGAAGCCGTCAGCGAGATGAGCCACTACGTCGACTACGACTACCTGATTATCAACGACGATTTCGCCCACGCACTGGACGATCTGAAGGCGATTTTCCGCGCCAATCAGCTGCATCAGAAGCGTCAGCAGCAGCGTCATGGCAAATTATTGGCTGAATTGCTCGGCTAAACAGCTCTTCCCAAAACCGCTGCAAGGGCTTTACATTGGCACTTATAGCGCGTTGAAGAGTCTGGTCAAAAAATCAGCGCTTCCCTAATCGCTGGTGATTTTTTAAACTGTTGAGTCCGCTCGCCCACCCGGGCAGCGCGCATATTGCATTCGCTCCGAGGAATACCATGGCCCGCGTAACCGTTGAAGACTGCCTGAACCACGTGGAAAACCGTTTTGAGCTGGTCATGCTGTCCACCAAGCGTGCCCGTCAACTGGCCACCGGCGGCAAAGAGCCCCTGGTCCAGTGGGAAAACGACAAGCCTACTGTTGTAGCGTTGCGTGAAATCGCTGAAGGCCTGATGAGCTACGAGTTCATCGCCAACGCAGAAATCGTCGAAGACGAACCGCTGTTCGCAGCGTTCGAGGACGAGTCCAACGAGGCAGTATAAGTCCATGCCTGGTCGACGTAGCACGGCGCGGGGTCACAACGAACGGCAGGAATTATCATGCCGAGCATAGACGCCCTCGCCGATCGCTTATCGACCTACCTCGGCAAGGACCAGGTCAACCTGGTCCGCCGAGCGTACTTCTACGCCGAACAAGCCCACGATGGCCAACGCCGCCGCAGCGGTGAGGCGTACGTCACGCACCCACTCGCGGTTGCGAATATTCTTGCCGACATGCATATGGACCATCAGAGCCTGATGGCGGCCATGCTGCATGACGTGATCGAAGACACCGGTATTGCCAAGGAAGCGCTGCAAGCGCAGTTCGGCGAAACCGTGGCCGAACTGGTCGACGGGGTCAGTAAACTGACCCAGATGAACTTCGAAACCAAAGCCGAAGCCCAGGCCGAAAATTTCCAGAAAATGGCCATGGCCATGGCGCGCGATATTCGCGTGATCCTGGTCAAGCTGGCCGACCGCCTGCACAACATGCGGACCCTGGAAGTATTGTCCGGCGAAAAGCGCCGGCGGATCGCCAAGGAAACCCTGGAAATCTATGCGCCCATCGCCAACCGGCTGGGTATGCACGCCATCCGCATAGAATTCGAAGACCTCGGCTTCAAGGCCATGCACCCGATGCGTTCCGCACGGATCAACCAGGCGGTCAAACGCGCCCGGGGCAACCGCAAGGAAATCGTCAACAAGATCGAAGAATCTCTCAGCCACTGCCTGGCCATCGACGGCATTCAGGGCGAGGTCAGCGGTCGTCAGAAACACCTCTACGGCATCTACAAGAAAATGCGCGGCAAGCGTCGGGCCTTCAACGAGATCATGGACGTCTACGCGTTCCGGATCATCGTCGACAAGGTCGATACCTGCTACCGCGTGCTAGGCGCCGTACACAATTTGTACAAACCGTTGCCGGGGCGCTTCAAGGATTACATCGCGATCCCCAAGGCCAACGGCTACCAGTCGCTGCACACCACGCTGTTCGGCATGCACGGTGTACCGATCGAGATTCAGATCCGCACCCGTGAAATGGAAGAGATGGCCAACAACGGCATCGCCGCCCATTGGCTGTACAAATCCAGCGGCGACGAACAGCCCAAAAGCACTCACGCCCGCGCCCGTCAGTGGGTCAAAGGCGTGCTGGAAATGCAGCAACGGGCCGGCAACTCGCTGGAATTCATCGAGAGCGTGAAGATCGACCTGTTCCCGGACGAGGTCTACGTGTTCACGCCCAAAGGCCGGATCATGGAGCTGCCCAAAGGCTCCACGGCGGTCGACTTCGCTTACGCGGTGCACACCGACGTGGGCAACAGCTGCATTGCCTGTCGGATCAATCGTCGTCTCGCACCACTGTCCGAACCGCTGCAAAGCGGCTCCACGGTCGAGATCGTCAGCGCCCCCGGCGCGCGGCCGAACCCTGCATGGCTCAACTTCGTGGTCACCGGCAAGGCGCGGACTCATATCCGCCATGCGCTGAAACTGCAACGCCGTTCCGAGTCCATCAGCCTCGGCGAACGCCTGCTGAACAAGGTGCTCAACGGCTTCGACAGCTCCCTGGAAAAAGTCCCGGCCGAGCGCGTGCAGTTGATGCTCCACGAATACCGCCTCGAACTGATCGAAGACCTGCTCGAAGACATTGGCCTGGGCAATCGCATGGCTTACGTGGTCGCCCGTCGCCTGCTCGGCGAAGGCGAGCAATTGCCAAGCCCGGAAGGTCCGCTGGCGATTCGTGGCACCGAAGGTCTGGTGCTCAGTTATGCCAAGTGCTGCACGCCGATCCCGGGAGACCCGATTGTCGGTCACCTGTCCGCCGGTAAAGGCATGGTGGTGCACCTGGACAACTGCCGCAACATCAGCGAAATCCGCCACAACCCGGAAAAATGCATCCAGCTCTCGTGGGCCAAGGATGTCACCGGCGAATTCAATGTCGAGCTGCGCGTCGAACTGGAACACCAGCGCGGCCTGATCGCCCTGCTGGCCAGCAGCGTCAACGCGGCCGACGGCAATATCGAAAAAATCAGCATGGACGAACGCGACGGTCGTATCAGCGTGGTCCAACTGGTGGTCAGTGTGCACGACCGCGTGCACCTGGCCCGCGTGATCAAGAAACTGCGCGCCCTGACCGGGGTGATTCGCATCACCCGCATGCGCGCGTAGCCCACCCTTCACAAGGAGTCATACATGACCAAGACCGTTATCAACAGCGACAAGGCCCCGGCCGCCATCGGTACTTATTCCCAGGCGATCAAGGCTGGCAACACCGTTTACATGTCGGGTCAGATTCCTCTGGACCCAAAAACCATGGAACTGGTTGAAGGCTTCGAAGCCCAGACCGTCCAGGTGTTCGAGAACCTCAAAGCCGTGGCTGAAGCGGCCGGTGGTTCGTTCAAGGACATCGTCAAACTGAACATCTTCCTCACCGACCTGAGCCACTTCGCCAAGGTCAACGAGATCATGGGCAAGTACTTCGAGCAACCTTACCCAGCCCGCGCCGCCATCGGCGTAGCAGCCCTGCCAAAGGGTTCGCAGGTTGAAATGGATGCCATTCTGGTCATCGAGTAAACGTGCGGCGCAGCCCGCTAAAGGCTGCGCCGATCTTGTTTTGAAAGGATTCCACCATGCGCCAAGCGCTAGCTCTCTCGCTGGTCGCCCTTCTCTTGGGCGGTTGTGCCAGCGATCCTGCCGATCGTGATATCAGCGGCACCTGGATCAATCAGTCGGCGATCGATGCTGCATCCAAGGGCGGCCCCCTGCGGGAAGCGCTCCAGGCCTATGGCCCGAACCTGGAATGGGACGTCAACACCCGAGCCGGTCAGGCCCGCTACACCAATGGTTTTGAAAACGTCGAAGGCAAGCTGCTGGGCGAAGAGTCCGGCGCGTGGAAAGTCGACTTTTATGGCAGCTCCGCCAGCGAGCTGAAGCGTGATGGCAAGCAACTGAGCCAGGCCGCCAACGACAACGAGCCGGAGCAAGTCTTCGACCGTGCATCGGTCCCGGTACCCGAAGGCGCACCGATTGGCGCGAGTTTCGAGCGAGCGCTGTATTCGGCTTATATGGGCGGCAGCTGGAAAATCGTCAGCGGCCCCGGCGAAGGCAACACCGTGCAATTCCAGGCCGATGGCCAGGTCGCCGGCCTGCCCGGTGCTGATCGTTATGCCCTGTGCCTGGCGGGCGATTGCGCGTCGATGAGCGGCGGCAACGACAACATCTGGCTGCAGGTGAACGGCCAAGGCAATACCTGGATCTTTGCGCGCAAGGGCAAGGAACTGGAGATTTTCCAGACGGTGAATACCGCACTGGCGGACGAGATGCCTTCGTTTACGCCGGGTGATCGTAAGTGGTTGCTGGAAAAACAGTGATACAGAATACAGGAGCCTACGGGCTCCTTTTTCTTTAGCCTGCACCGTCGAATTCTTTGCCTCCTGCTCAAGGATTGATCATGCGCCAACTACTTATCCTAAGCCTGTTGCTGCTGGGCGGCTGCACCTCTATGCCCGCAGAAACGGATATCAGCGGTATCTGGATCAATCAGGCGGCCATCGATGCAGCGGCCCAAGGCCAGTCTTTACATGAATCCTTAAACACTCATGGCCGGAATCTGGAATGGGACATCAACACCCACACCGGCAAGGCGCAAGTGAGCAGCGGTTTTGAGAGGGGCGAAGGCCAACTGCTGCAAACGTCACCCAATGCCTGGACCGTCGACTACAACGGCTACGGCACTGACGAGCTGCGCCTGGATGGCAAGCAACTGACTCAACTGGCCAAGGAGTACGTCCCCCAGCAGGTGTTCAGTCGCCCCAGCAAGACCGCCAAAACGAAAACAGGGTGGGTTGATACCTTCCGGAGCGCCTTGAACGCTGCCTATATGGGCGGGCAGTGGAAAATCATCGACAGTCACGGAGCAGGCCAGCGGGTCGAGTTTACGGAAGATGGCCATGTTTCAGGGTTACCGGGAACCGATCGATACGAGTTATGCCTGGACGGTGATTGCGCCAGCCAAGGCGCAGGCAATGACACCTTGTATCTGGGCATGGACGACCTGAGTGACACATGGATTTTCGTTCGCAAAGGCAAGCGACTGGAGATTTTCCAGGCAATCAATCAATCCCGGCCAGACGAAATCCCCCACTTCACCCCCGGCCCACGCCAGTGGCTGCTGGTAAAACAATGACCCAAAAACAAAGGCGCCCGCAGGCGCCTGTTGTTTAGAGGCGCGCTCAGTTCAACGCCCCTGAGCAAGTATCGCGGCATAACCTTCGCGGTAACTGGGGTACATCGGTGTCCAGCCCAAGGCTTTGGCCCGCGCATTGCTGCAGCGCTTGCTGCCAGTGCGCCGCACGCTCGCGTCGTCATCCCATTCGGTCACGCCTAAATACTCTCGTAGCCAGCCCACCACTTCTGCCAGTGGTGCTGGCGCATCGTCGACGCCGATATAGCAATCATCCAGCGCCATCCCGCGTCGATCCGCCTCAAGCAGAAACGCCAGCAATCCCGCCGCATCATCGACATGAATGCGGTTGGCGTACAACGGTGGATCGATCGCCACGCGATAGCCGCGGCGGACTTGGGTCAGCAGCCTCTCTCGACCCGGACCATAAATACCGGTCAGGCGCACGAGACTGGCCGGGATGCCGCTATCGAGCGCCACCTGCTCAGCTTCGAGCATCAAACGACCCGAGTAACCGCCCGCCACCGTCGGCGATGTTTCATCGACCCACTCGCCATCCTGCTGGCCGTAAACGCTGCTGCTGGAAACGAACAGCAGTCGATTGGGTACTTGCCCATAGTCGTTCAGCCATTCCAGCACGTGCTGCAAACCCTGCACATAAGCGGCGCGGTAACCCGCCTCATCGTGATCGGTGGCAGCCGCGCAATACACCAGGTAATCCACCGCACCGACTGGCCAAGTCGCCGGGCAGTCTTTACTGAACAAGTCGCCGGCAACGCCAATCACGCCCTGTGGCAGGCGTGAGACATCACGCCGCAAGCCGTGAACCTCCCACCCACAAGCCAGCAATTGCGTAGCCAGACGACTGCCGACATCACCGCAGCCGGCGATCAAAACAGAAGGCGCGGACATCAGAAAACTCCTATCGGAAAGCTACAGACTAGCGTCGGCAAAGGACACGCGGCTAGCAATGAAGGAAAAAAAGATACTCTATTACTTTTGTTAACAAGAATTACTTGCAATAATGCCTGCCACTTTTGTTCTCGGCCTCACGAGGCCTGGAAGAACATTTACCGTTTTTTTCCTTTCAGGTCCGGCCAGCATGACACCCAATCAATTCCCCGCTTCGCCAACCAAACGACCTCGCGCCTGGAGCGCGGTGGCCGCCCTGCTGCTCAGCCTGATGCTGGCGCCGACCGCCGCCTTCGCCGATGCACAAGCGCCGGCCACCCAGCCTGCTGCCGCTCAAACACCCGCCGCGCCTGCCGTGACACCTGCCGCGACCGATCCGGTCCAGGCCATAGACGCCGCTGACGTGCCGGAAGTCCTCGAAGCCGACAATACGCTGGGCATGGCCCATGACTTGTCGCCGTGGGGCATGTACCAGAACGCCGACATCATCGTGAAGATCGTGATGATCGGCCTGGCCATCGCCTCGATCATCACCTGGACCATCTGGATCGCCAAGGGCTTCGAGCTGATGGGCGCCAAGCGTCGTCTGCGCACTGAAATCGTCCACCTGAAGAAAGCCGCCACCCTTAAAGAAGCCAGCGCAACGGCAGCCAAGGAAGGCACCCTCGCCAACCTGCTGGTTCACGACGCGCTGGAAGAAATGCGCCTGTCGGCCAACAGCCGCGAGAAGGAAGGCATCAAGGAGCGCGTGAGCTTCCGCCTGGAGCGCCTTGTCGCTGCCTGCGGTCGCAACATGAGCAGCGGCACCGGCGTACTCGCCACCATCGGTTCCACCGCGCCGTTCGTCGGCCTGTTCGGTACCGTGTGGGGCATCATGAACAGCTTCATCGGCATCGCCAAAACCCAGACCACCAACCTCGCCGTCGTGGCTCCCGGCATCGCCGAAGCCTTGCTGGCAACCGCGCTGGGCCTGGTTGCAGCGATTCCTGCAGTGGTCATCTACAACGTCTTCGCCCGCTCCATCGCCGGTTACAAGGCACAAGTGTCCGACGCCTCGGCAGAAGTCCTGCTGCTGGTCAGCCGTGATCTCGACCACCTGCCGACCGAGCAGCGCAGCTCGCAACCGCACATGGTGAAAGTGGGGTAATCGGCCATGGGCCTGCATTTGAAAGAAGGCGCAGACGACGATCTGGCCGAGAACCACGAAATCAACGTCACGCCGTTCATCGACGTGATGCTGGTGTTGTTGATCATCTTCATGGTGGCGGCGCCGCTGGCCACCGTGGACATCAAGGTCGACCTGCCCGCCTCTACCGCCAAACCGGCGCCGCGGCCAGAGAAACCGGTGTTCCTCAGCGTAAAAGCTGACCAGCGCCTGTTCCTCGGCGAAGACGAAGTGAAGGCCGAGACCCTCGGTGCCACACTCGACGCCAAGACCCAGGGCAAGAAAGACACGACGATCTTCTTCCAGGCCGATAAAGGCGTGGACTACGGCGACCTGATGAGCGTGATGGACGCCCTGCGCGCCGCCGGCTACCTGAAGGTCGGCCTGGTCGGACTCGAGACGGCAGCCAAGAAATGATCAACACGCGCCAAAAGCTGACGCGTTACAGCGGGAGCCTGGCCGTGGTGCTGGGCGTTCATGCGCTGGCCATTGCGCTGGCGCTGAACTGGACGTCGCGCCCGCCGATCGAGCTGCCGCCGCAAGCGATGATGGTCGAGCTGGCGCCGGTTCCGGCCCCGCCACCGCCCGCACCGCCGAAAGTGATCACGCCGCCACAGCCACCGGCCCCGGTGGAAGAACTGCCGATACCGAAATTGGCTGAAGCGCCGAAGGCCGAGATCGCCGTACCGAAACCGGTCAAGCCCAAGCCCAAGCCTCAACCGCCCAAGCCTGTGGAGAAAAAGCCGGAACCGCCGAAGGAGAAACCTTCCGAGGAAAAACCGAGCGACGCGCAACCGACCCAGGCACCGACGGAGAAATCCGCTCAGCCGGCACCCGGCCCATCGCCCGCGCAGCAAGCGGCCAAGGCCAGCTGGCAAGGCACCCTGCTCGCGCACTTGGCCAAGTACAAAAAGTACCCGGCCAGTGCACAGCAGCGGGGCAAGGAAGGCTTGAACCGTCTGCGCTTCGTGGTGGATGCCGAAGGGAACGTGTTGTCGTTCGAACTGGTGGGCCGCTCCGGCAACGCCGATCTGGACCGGGCCACCCTGGAAATGATCCGCCGCGCACAGCCGCTGCCCAAACCACCGGCCGATATGCTGAACAACGGCTCCATCGAAATCGTTGCACCGTTTGTTTACTCGCTGGAACGCCGTCGTTAAGACATTGCCGAACCAATGTGGGAGCGAGCCTGCTCGCGATGAGGCCATAGCATTCAACATCCTCATTGACTGTTAAACCGCCATCGCGAGCAGGCTCGCTCCCACAGGGTTATGTAACAACCTATAGAAGGCACCGAAAGGTGCCTTTTGCATATCTGGCAACGGCAAACCTGCATTGCCCAGTGTCACTCAACCCACTCAGTCTGATAACGTGCGTCTATCGATTGCAGCCGGTATGCTTGGCCCGCAACTTCATGGACGCTTGCTATGACTCTGACAGAATTACGCTACATCGTTACCCTCGCCCAAGAGCAGCACTTCGGCCACGCGGCCGAGCGTTGCCACGTCAGCCAACCGACCCTGTCGGTGGGCGTGAAAAAGCTTGAAGACGAACTCGGTGTGCTGATTTTCGAGCGCAGCAAGAGCGCCGTGCGCCTGACTCCGGTCGGCGAAGGCATTGTCGCCCAGGCGCAGAAAGTCCTGGAACAGGCCCAAGGCATCCGCGAACTGGCCCAGGCCGGCAAGAACCAGTTGACCGCCCCGCTGAAAGTCGGCGCGATCTACACCGTCGGCCCGTACCTGTTTCCGCACTTGATTCCACAACTGCACCGGGTCGCCCCGCAGATGCCGTTGTACATCGAAGAAAACTTCACCCACGTGCTGCGCGACAAACTGCGCAACGGTGAGCTCGACGCGATCATCATCGCCCTGCCGTTCAACGAAGCCGACGTGCTGACCTTGCAGCTCTACGACGAGCCGTTCTACGTCCTGATGCCGGCCCAGCACCCGTGGACCCAAAAAGAATCCATCGACGCCGCTCTGCTCAACGACAAGAGCCTGCTGCTGCTCGGCGAAGGCCACTGCTTCCGTGATCAAGTGCTGGAAGCCTGCCCGACCCTGGCCAAAGGCAACGACGGCGCCAAGCACACCACGGTGGAATCCAGCTCGCTGGAAACCATTCGCCACATGGTCGCCTCCGGCCTGGGCATTTCGATCCTGCCGCTGTCGGCAGTCGACAGCCATCACTACGCCCCAGGCGTGATCGAAGTGCGTCCACTGAGCGCGCCGGTGCCGTTTCGCACCGTGGCCATCGCTTGGCGCGCGAGCTTTCCGCGGCCGAAGGCGATTGAAATCCTCGCCGACTCCATTCGCCTGTGCTCGGTGGCCAAGCCGCCAGCGCCGGTGGTGGCCGGTTAAGTCGCTGCCATGACCGAGTTGTCGCAAGTGTCGGTGACGGCACTCAAGGGTGTCGGCGAAGCCATGGCCGAGAAACTGGCCAAGGTCGGCCTGGAGAATCTCCAGGACGTGCTGTTCCACCTGCCGCTGCGTTATCAGGACCGCACCCGCGTGGTCCCGATCGGCCATTTGCGACCGGGTCAGGATGCGGTGATCGAAGGCACCGTCAGCGGCGCCGACGTGGTCATGGGCCGGCGCCGTAGCCTGGTTGTCCGTCTGCAAGATGGCACCGGCGGGCTCAGCCTGCGCTTCTACCATTTCAGCAACGCCCAGAAAGAAGGCCTCAAACGCGGCACGCGCATTCGCTGCTACGGCGAAGCGCGGCCCGGTGCGTCGGGGCTGGAGATCTACCACCCGGAATACCGCGCCATCACCGGCGACGAGCCGCCGCCAGTGGATGAAACCCTGACCCCGGTTTACCCGCTCACCGAAGGCCTGACTCAACAGCGCTTGCGCCAGTTGTGCATGCAAACCCTGACCCTGCTTGGCCCCAGCAGCCTGCCCGACTGGCTACCTAAAGAACTGGCCCGGGACTATCAACTGGCGCCGCTGGCCGATGCGATCCGCTACCTGCATCACCCGCCCGCCGATGCCGATGTCGATGAGCTCGCCCTCGGTCATCACTGGGCCCAACACCGTTTGGCCTTCGAAGAACTGCTGACCCATCAACTATCCCAGCAGCGCCTTCGCGAAAGCATGCGTGCCCTGCGCGCGCCATCGATGCCAAAAGCCACCAAGCTGCCACAACAGTATTTGGCCAACCTCGGCTTCACCCCAACGGGCGCCCAACAACGGGTCGGCAACGAAATCGCTTACGACCTCAGTCAGCACGAGCCGATGTTGCGGCTGATCCAGGGCGACGTCGGCGCCGGCAAAACCGTGGTCGCTGCCCTCGCCGCACTGCAAGCGCTAGAGGCCGGTTATCAGGTCGCATTGATGGCGCCCACAGAGATTCTCGCCGAGCAGCATTTCATCACCTTCAAGCGCTGGCTCGAACCGCTGGGCATCGAAGTCGCGTGGCTGGCCGGCAAGCTCAAGGGCAAAAACCGCGTCGCCGCACTGGAGCAAATCGCCAACGGTACGCCAATGGTGGTCGGCACCCACGCGCTGTTTCAGGAAGAGGTGCAGTTCAAAAACCTGGCGCTGGCGATCATCGACGAACAGCACCGCTTCGGCGTGCAGCAGCGCCTGGCATTGCGACAGAAAGGCGTCGGCGGGCGGATGTGTCCACACCAGCTGATCATGACCGCCACGCCGATCCCCCGGACGCTGGCCATGAGCGCCTACGCCGACCTCGACACCTCGATCCTCGACGAGCTGCCACCCGGCCGTACGCCCGTAAACACGGTGCTGGTCACCGACACCCGTCGCGTCGAAGTGATCGAACGGGTGCGCGGCGCTTGTGCCGAAGGGCGACAGGCTTATTGGGTGTGCACGCTGATCGAAGAGTCTGAAGAGCTGACCTGCCAGGCCGCCGAAACCACTTTTGAAGACCTCACCGCCGCCCTCGGCGAGTTGAAAGTCGGTTTGATCCACGGCCGCATGAAGCCCGCCGAGAAAGCTGCGGTGATGGCCGAGTTCAAGGCCGGCAACCTGCAACTGCTGGTCGCCACCACCGTGATCGAAGTCGGCGTCGACGTGCCCAACGCCAGCCTGATGATCATCGAAAACCCCGAACGCCTCGGCCTCGCGCAGCTGCACCAACTGCGTGGCCGTGTCGGTCGGGGCAGCGCCGTCAGCCATTGCGTGCTGCTCTACCATCCGCCGCTGTCGCAGATCGGCCGTCAGCGCCTGGGCATCATGCGCGAAACCAACGACGGTTTTGTCATCGCCGAAAAAGACCTCGAACTGCGTGGCCCCGGCGAAATGCTCGGCACACGGCAGACCGGCCTGCTGCAATTCAAGGTCGCGGACCTGATGCGCGACGCCGACTTGCTGCCCGCCGTGCGCGACGCCGCCCAGGCTTTGCTCGAGCGCTGGCCGGATCACGTCAGCCCGCTGCTCGACCGCTGGCTACGCCATGGGCAGCAATACGGCCAAGTGTGAGCACTGTCGCAGTTTCTGGACCCTGGCGTTAATCAAGCTGGTTATACTCCTGCAATTGTTTGCAAACGGATACAGACCATGACAGAAGCTGCCCTCGCCCCCGAAACCCCGCACGCTCCGTCTGTTATTCGGCTGCTGCTCGGCAAGCTGGGCATCGCCTACAAAGAAGTCCTCGACCATCACGGCCTGAACGCCGCGCGTAAAGTGCAGGCGGTCTTGCTCGACGATGCGGTCGGCGCGCTCATGGTGCTGTTCCCCCAGAGCCAATTGCTGGACCTCAACCGCCTCGCCGAACTCACCGGCCGCCGGTTGACTGCTGTATCCACCGAACGCCTGGTAAAAATGCTCGGCAAACACAGCCTGAGCCTGCTGCCCGGCCTGCCGGCGCTCACCAGTTCGCCGTGCCTGTATGAAGAAAGCCTGCTGCGCGAACCGACGTTGCTGATCAACTCGGGCGAGCCGGGCGTGCTGCTGGAAATCTCCAGCGACGATTTCAAAGCCATGCTCACCAAGGCCAGCGCCGGCAATTTCGGCGAAGCCGTGAACCGCATCCGTCCAAACCTCGATCGCCCCGACGATGACCGCGAGGAAATCACCCAGGCCGTGCAAGCGTTCACCGCACGGCGCATCCAGCAGCGCCTGGAAGAAACCATCGAGATTCCGCCGCTGGCCGAAACCGCGCAGAAAATCATCAAACTGCGGGTCGACCCCAATGCCACCATCGACGACATCACCGGCGTGGTCGAAACCGACCCGGCCCTGGCCGCACAAGTCGTCAGTTGGGCAGCGTCGCCGTACTACGCCTCGCCGGGCAAGATTCGTTCAGTGGAAGACGCCATCGTGCGGGTATTGGGTTTCGACCTGGTGATCAACCTGGCGCTGGGCCTGGCCCTGGGCAAAACCCTGAGCCTGCCCAAAGACCACCCGCAACACACCACGCCGTACTGGCAGCAATCGATCTACACCGCCGCCGTCATCGAAGGCCTGACCCGCGCCATGCCCCGCGCCCAGCGCCCGGAAGCAGGCCTGACCTACCTCGCCGGCCTGCTGCACAACTTCGGTTACCTGCTGCTGGCCCACGTGTTTCCGCCGCACTTCTCGCTGATCTGCCGCCACCTGGAAGTCAACCCGCACCTGTGCCACAGCTACGTGGAACAACACCTGCTGGGCATCAGCCGTGAACAAATCGGCTCATGGCTGATGCGCTTCTGGGACATGCCCGACGAACTGGCCACCGCCCTGCGCTTCCAGCACGACCCAAGCTACGACGGCGACTACGCCGAATACCCGAACCTCGTCTGCCTGGCCGTGCGCCTGCTGCGCAGCCGCGGCATCGGCTCCGGCCCGGACGAAGACATCCCCGATGCATTGCTGGAGCGTGTTGGCTTGACTCGCGACAAAGCCAACGACGTCGTCAGCAAAGTGCTTGAGGCAGAAGTCCTGTTGCGCGAACTGGCTTCGCAATTCAGCCAAGCCTAAAAACATCGCGGGCAAGCCACGCTCCCACAGAGATCACCTAAATCCTGTGGGAGCGAGCCTGCTCGCGATGAGTCCACCTCGGTCTACCTGACCCCACTGATCGCTCCCACGCTCTGCGTGGGAATGCATCCCGTGACGCTCCGCGTCACCGCATCACGCGAAACTCAAGCCTTAGCCTTCGCCTTCCGCGGCTTCAAATACTTGGTCAACCCCTGAAACCAGATCACCAGCGCCGGGTTGCCCTTGATCTGAATCGACTTGTCCTGAATCCCCGTCATAAACGCCAGCTGCTTGTTCTTCGCCTGCATCGTGGCAAAGCCATACGCCGCGTCTTTAAAGGCAATCGCAAACGCCGGCTCGGCATACACACCCGACTTACTGGTAATGCGCTGATCCTTCACAAAGAAATGCCGCGCCACTTTCCCGTCCAGGGTCTGTAGCTGAAACACCAATGCCTTGTCACCCAACTGCTGCTGAAACGCAGGATTAGTCCGACTGGCCTTACCCATCAACAAACCCAGCATCCACAGAAGAAAACGAAATTTCATGCGCACAGCCTCAAGAGAAAAGTGAACGGCTGGCGCAGTGTAGCGGCTTCAAGCGAGAACGCCACCGTCGGGTTGCGTTAGAAGAAGATGAACCGCTTTTCCAGCATGATGACCACCAAGTCACGCTTTCCCCGCTTCCACCTTGATCGTTCCTACGCTCCCGCGTAGGAACGCATCCCATGACGCTCCGCGTCACACCCAACACCCGCCCTACACCTGAAGAAACACATTCCTGTAGGAGCTGCCGAAGGCTGCGATCTTTTGATCTTGATGCCCTCAAACTTATCGGACATTTCCTTCAAAACGCCGGGCTGTCCATGAACTAGGCAGCTTGGTCCCTCATCGATAACCTCTGTTCGTCACCGCAAAATCGGTGACTCGGACGTGCAAGTCCGGTTCAGGTGCATAATCGTTGATAGCAATTCATCGAGCGTTTTCCTATGCTCGCTGATCGTTATGGCGGCTGTGCGTCGGAGACCTTCGGGTCTGCCGGGCACCTGGACCGGTCTTGCACACCAACGCACAGCTGCCACCTCTTCGAAGTGCAAAGCGAAACGGTGTCAGCCTCTTAATTCCAGGAAGCTACATCTATGATCAAGCCGACACCGAAGCTCTCCTGGCCAACGCCTCCGAAGACCTGAAGTCCATCAGCGCCATCGCCGCCAACCTGGCCGACGACGTGGACGGTGCAAGGCGCTCCTTAGCCTTGGCGCTCAGCAGATTGGCGGATGGGGTCCGGTTGTTGGTGGAGCGAGCGCTGGATCACATTGATTCGCCGAATCCGGCGGAGCATCGGGCGAAGACGTAGCGAAATCGCGGAAAGAGAAAGGGGACGTTAAGTCCCCTTTCTTGATGACCCCTGGCTCACCACTGGCAGCCTGTCTCGGGTGGCGAGTCCATACTGATATCTTGCTCAAACGAATACTTCTTCCCGGATTTGTAATTCGTATAGGTCATCCCATAGATCCGAGCCCCCTGACTGACCATCTCATACTCACCCGTCAGGGCACCCTCGGAAACTTCCACCCAAGTTGTCGTGAATTCATAGGGCCGATCCTCTGCCAGGATTTCTTGCTCGGTGCTTCGATGGACTAGAGAAATGGCCTTCTTCGACTTGCTATACCTAACCCCCGCGCCGCTCCATTTGGAGACGGAGTCGTAATAGGTTCTGAATTCGAAATTGATGCTTTTACCCTCTTGCGAGCGGAAGCAATAAACCTCCGTTGTGACCTCACTGTGAGCCGCCAGAGGAAAGAGAAACAGCAGCGCAACAAACAACACTTGCATTGATTTCAATTCGATCGGTTCAGAGGCAGCTGAAAGCGCATTCGCACAGCGCAAGAAGCGAAGTCTTCCCGGAACACACGTTCGCTCATTTCACAGTGCCCATCAGAGTATTGCCTCCAAAGCGGATCGTCGAAATCAGCCCCTCCCAATCGCTCCATAGAGGCCACCAACCCTTTTTCCCGATTCTCCCCAGCCATGACGGATGCAGCTTTGTAAAAACCATCAATTGGCACGCCAGTCTGTAGAGAAACCAACTCACCCAACCGGGCATTGGTTGTTTGCACCAGACACCCAAGCCTTTCGATGGGCGCCTCTGCGCCGGGCACAGCGGATTGATAGATATCCTCGCAATAAGCCTCTTTGAAGCGCACCCACTTCTTCTGCACATCGGTCAGTTGTTTCTTGTCGGCTGGCGCCAAACTGGCCAGCGCTTTCTTGTAGTACTCATTCAACAAGGCATCGACTTTCTCGAAAGTCTGCTGACCGCAAATGATCAAATCGCGATTGGTAAAGCTGTCGGGGTTGCAGACTTCCTGGGCGTGCGCAGGAACTGACAAAGCAGCCAATGAAGCAACTGCGACCAGCTCAAAGAGTGTTTTGAGTTTGATCATGATTCGGGTACTCCAGCGCTACGTTCAGCCACCCGCGAAGGAATCTTCGAAGCTTTTCCCGCACCAGACATTCTCGATGCATATTGCTTGTATGCCGCCACCGCTCGCTCTTTATCGTTCACAGCCCAATAGCTATCAGCGAGATTCAGGTAAGCAACCGTCCGCTCTGGATTGTTCGCAATCACCGCATTCAGCAGCTCAATGGACTCAGCGTGGTAACCCGCCTCGCCCAGTAGAAAGCCGAGATCGTTGGACCAGCCAGGGCGCTGCGGATAGTAGTACTTTCCGACGATATAGCTTTCCGGAGAGCAAGTGTCATGCGCGCCACCACCCATCAATGCATAACCCATCACATCCTTGAAGGAACTGTTATCACCCTTTCGGAAGGCTGCCAACGCCATATCCAGCAGGTCAGCCGAATCGACGGTCATCAGTTTTTTATAACCGCCCTGAGGAGCACCAACGAGTGCTGCCTGCAATTTTTGAAGGGCTTCGAACCCATCAAAAGAAGCAAGAGTGACTGAGCTGAATGTCTCTGCGGGCAGCTCCGCTACGCTGACAAGCGATCGATCACAGGAGTCGTTGTTGGTCACCAGCAGCACATCTTTCAGCTCAAACTGCTTTGAGTTTCTATTGAACGCGAACAACAGATTGAAGTTGTAAACCGCGTTAGCTTCCTCGTTGGTCACCAGCGCAATGTAGTCCCCTGCCTCAACGAACCGCTGCTTAACCAGAACCTCTTCATCCTGTGCATTAACAACCGTCATGGCACCAGACTGACCTTTGAGAACCCGGACACTAAAACCATCCAGAAGATCAGACGAGTACTGACTCTTGATCAGAGGCAGTGCCTTGGACGTATCGAGCAATATCTCCTCATTGCGCGCTTGCACCGGCGCGATCAGCAATCGGTGGAAAGCCTCATCCGCATCCCCCGTCAGCACAAACACGTTTTGGCGCGACGCGTCACCCAGCAAGCTTGCCGGGATTTCCTTTAGGACTTGTGGCGCAGCAAGCGCGGGAGAGCCCGGCACGTTGACGTAGCAAGCTAATGCGCAGAGAAAGCTCTGCAAAACGCGTTTCACTTTTTTCAATCCTTGATTCATTCAGACTCAGCACTTCGGAAACCGGGTTATGCATTGCTTCGGCACATTTATTTCCCAGCAAGTACTGATCAACGCGCTTGCTCTCAACCCGGAGATTGACGAAACCATCGCCGCAATCGGGACACAGCTCCTCGAAAGTGCCTGTATTGGGTTGGCAAACGAAAACCCTACAGTAATCGTAAGTACCCTGCCCCAGATTCAAACACCTCATAAGAAATCAAGGATTGTCATATATCACTTCTTGTGCAAACCGACTCTCATCAATTAGATCCCTATCCTTAATGCCATACTTATTAATTAAGTCATCAAAAGACCCAGAAGAACCAAATGAGCGATATGAATTACTAAAGCTATAATAAATCAACTCTCCTTCCTTCGAGTAATAACCGTGCCACTCCGGGCAAGAACCACACCCCCCAAAACCACCTATAGAAACTACGCTCCCCTTACTACCTTTTATACAAGCCATAGAGACAACTACATTTGATAAAGACTTCACACTTCTCCCAGCATCTGTGAGCTGAGAGACTTTATCAATTTTACGACGACTTTCTTTACCATTGATCTTGATAACCTGATCAGTACATACAGGCAACCCCCCATGCGCCTGGGATATCTCTACTGTATCTTTCTGGCAACTTGATACCAACTCAACTTTAACTCCATCACAATCCATTACATCTTTCTTTACATACGACTCAGTGCCTGGAGAAGACACAGCTATTCCTGACGACAAAGACAACAACAAAAAGAAAATTACTCTACCTTTGAACATCTGCAAAAACTCCTACTCCATAAGATCTGAAATAAAACCCACCTTCATAGGTAAGTCACTTTCACCAGCTAACTCTTGTTCTACAAGTTCGTGGTATGCCCGCAACGTATCATCGAGTTTCACGGTGGGCTGCCCATAAGGCGATCCAGGCAAACTCGCCCATTCCTCCTTGCACAAATCAATCGCAGCGTTGATATCTCCACGCATTATCTCAGCAAGTGCCTTTCTGCGAAACTTCAGCACTAGGACACAAAATCTGTCTTGCATCTCAGGCGAAAAACTTGTAATCCCATATTCTTTCCGTAGCTTGATCGTACCTTTGTCTTTCCACACATACCCCATGACCTGATAGGCACCGGCGGCGCTTGACCATATTTTTTTCCCCGTTTTTTTAACGGTTTTAATCATTGTTAAATCAGGGTGATCTGCAAACGTTTTTCCATAGTCCTTAATAAAGGACTCTCCACCGAACAAATGCTCATACCCTATCAGACCAGTAGTCCCTTCCCCAATCTTCAGCATTCTCAAGAAAGCCCGAATACGGGCCTCTTCAAGGGTCATAACATGGATTTTCTTCAAGTTATCGATAAATGCTATTGGATGGAAGTGGTAAATAGACTTTGGCAATGCAATCTGCATAGCCCCTGCCATTTCGTCCCAGAAGACAAGTTTATCTATCCTTTCTTGCTCGTGCTTCAGTACTGCGGGAGTTTCTAAAAGAAGCTCCTTCAGTCGTGCCCACTTCGGCTCAGATGATTTTGCCTGCCACTCCGTAGGATGATAGGCAATAAGTTTAGTCCAGCGACTACGGAGTTCTGCATCTCGAAGTGCCGCCTGCAATTCTTCAACAGTGACATTACCGTCGGCCACTCCCTTACTCTCAATTTCGGAGTAGATTGTCTTAAAAAAATCCGGCATCGCATCAACATCTAAAAAACCATCAGCACTTTCATTACCTTCTTTGACGATACTGAATCCTAGTTTTTCCCAGTCATGCTGACTAAGGATCGCGGCACCTTCTTTTTTCAAGAAGCCTTCCAATGAAGAAGGCCCGCCTTTAATGGAAAGCCCAAACCACTCTTTCCCGCTTGAGTCTTTCGCAACTTTCGCCTTGCCCACAGGAACAATTATTTTTTCTGTAAGAGGTGACTGTTTTGGAGAGAATGATACTTTGCCATCCATCTCAGACTTCTTATATAAATCTGTACCAACATCAAGAACAAGATGCTGATTTCCACTCGTCAACCCCTTCGAGTTCTTTATAAGACTAGCGATATCATCGCTACTAAAAACCTCAAGATGAACCTGATGTTTGCTTGATTTTCCGCCAGCAGGCCCTGCCAACACCTCATTTAAACCAAGGTAACCAACCGGATCTCCTGCTTTGATTGCAATATTCGTAAGCACCACATTGTCAAAATTTGTTGGTGTAACAGGTGCCCAATCAACAAGATGATTGGACTTATCATTTTCCACACAAGCCCAGAATGTAGGTGGAACTGAACCACCTTTTTTCAATCCGGTAGGAGTCTCTGAGTTACTAGGCACAAAAGTGCACTCAGCCATTTTTAGCAGTTTACCTTTTACATTTAAGTTTAGAACCTTTTCGCTATCAAACTCAATAACACTAGAAGTACACAAGATCATGTCGGCGCTTATTGGGTCACCTGCTTTCGCGCCATTGACTTGTGACTCTGGCGGATTACGCAGTTGTAGGCCCTTCGCAGTAACTGTGGCCCGGACTTTACCCTGCCAATATACAGGCCTCAATCTCTCAACCTTAGCCTCTGATGGATAGTGCGCATAAGGTAAAAGGTGCATATAAAGACTGAAAAAAGTCATTACATTTTCTGATACCGCGCTAACTTTTTCATTAGACTTTCCAGGTACCTTATAGTCATGCCTCACCAAGCAAAATGAACTTGAATAGTTCAAGTCTGTCTTGGTTTCACCCTGCTCAAATTCTGACTTGACGTAATTTTCATTTAAGCGGTAGGCGACCACCACCCCATCAGCAATACACCGAACAGGCTGGTCACCCGTACATTGGGGCGCACTCAGCTCGCTTATATGAATACCACCATGCCAAAACTTGTTGCTCCCCAGCAGGTAATGCCCTGACATTTCATTTTCGAGCGCTTTGTAGACATCTTCGGCGTCGGTGAACTGCTCACCGTCAGCTTTGCGGAATGGATACTGAAAATTCATCAGCGGCGAAGCGGCCTGTGCTGTTGGAGCAGGAGCTGGCGCAGCCGTAGGCGCTGGCTGGGCACCTCTAAATTGGGATTTTGGACGCAAAAACTTTTCTGGCATTGGCCAGTAGCGACTACCTTCACCGTATTTTGCGGATTTCGGTCCGTTTGAGGATTGCGACCCGAAAAAATTTCCCCTATCGCGACTGGGGCTAACGATGTCTTCAATAACTCCTGTATGCCCGTGAAATACGATCCAAAGTGCAACATCACCAGGCTCGACACTCGCGAGCGGAATTACGTCGAAATAATTAGTGTCCGTATTTAGCTGTGCCGTTGTCATGTACGGGATTGTATACCCCGCATCCTTCAGCATTTGGTACAAAAGATTGGAACAATCAATCTCTTTCTTACCGTTATTATTATGATCGATGTCGCCCTTATGGGGGCCATATTCATAACCGCTGCGGTATTTATCCCGCTGCTCAAGTAGTCCAGTACTCATCGGAAGCTTCCTGCTTTAATACATTGAATTGAACCATCACTGACGACACCTTGGGTCGCCAAGCGGTCAACAGCACTAGTACCGGCCTCAAGATCAGATTTTTGAGCCTCTCGAAAGCACGCCATTGCACGAGGAAGGTCAGCAGGAACTAACGAGCCCATTTCGTACGCCTCGCCCAATCGAATCCGTGCGTTAGTTGACCCCTGGATGGCGGCACGCTCCAATGTGGCCATCGACTGCTTCGGGTTGATACAAACGTGATTTTCGTCGTATTCACCCTCATCACAGTAAAAATCTGCGAGCGTCAAACCCGCGTCCGGAATGCGCTCTGAAGCCTGGATCAAAAGCTCCAGTATTTTGGAGTTCTCCAATCGCGGTGCTTGCCCAGAAAGACTGATTCCTGCAGCAGCGACTGCAGCTTGGGCCGAACCTTTTCGGGCGCCATCTAAATAGCTATCCAATGCCGCCGCGTACAAATAGACACCTGACTCGGGAGATGCCTTATTAACCAGCCTGTCGAATATCACGCCTTTCTTCAGTTCTCGCTCACCGGGCTCTGGTTCCTCTGATCGAGCAACTTCATCCATCACCGCTTCGAGCGACCAATCTTCAACACGGTTTAGAACCCAACAATCGCCATGCTTGAAGACGAAAACCTTCAAAAACTGGCCCGTTTGATCGCGGACAATCACCCTGTTCGGCAAATTGATCTCGATCGTGAAATTCGATTTGGCGGCATTTTCCGGAAGCAGCACTTTCAATTCGTCGGTGGCCAACTCCTTCAGGCTCCGCTCAACAACCTTTGGTATGTTGCCATCAGCTATTACGTGAACCTGCTTCACAGGGGACGCGATAAAAGCTTTCTGTACCTCTGGTTCGGATGAAAAAGCTTTGACGAAATCAGCAAAGTTGCTGCTCGGACATTGAGCGTCGCGGGGCGACGAGGCAAAGGCACCGGAGCTCATCCCCAAGCTCAACAGTGCAATGGAAAACCACTTCATCTGCCTTACGTGTTTGTTTGTTGTCATCACGAAACTCATCACTCAGAAAACACAAAAAAAGCCTTCGGCTTAACCTGCTCAGGCACCGCATTCCCCACCGCCTGATCCATCAAACTCCCCGCCTTATCCTTATCCGCAGCCCCCGGCAGCACCGGCGGCTTAATCCCAATTCCAGTCCCACTCCCCGCCGACCCACCGGCATTAATCTTCACCACCGGCCCAACAACCGTCACACCACCGGCATCGAGCTTGATAAAACTCCCACCGGCCTTAACCGTGAGCTCCATCCCGGCCTCGATAACAATCTTGTCCCCAGCCTTGAGATGTATTTCCTTCCCCGCACTGGTCAGCTGCGCAGTCCCCAACTTCACATGCTGGTTCTGCCCAATCGTCAGGTGATCATCCATCCGCACTTCTGTCTTGCGATCAGCAATCGTGGTGCGATGTTCTTCCGCCTTCAGCTCGGTGTAGGTGTTCTTCACCACCGTGTCGTGGCGTTCATTCCCCACGCGAATCTTCTGGTCGTGCTCGATGTTTTCATCCCAATCCCGCTGGGCATGAATAAAGATCTGCTCAGCGCCTTTCTTGTCTTCAATCCGCAGTTCGTTGAACCCGCCGCCGCCCGGTGAGCTGAGGGTTTTGAATACGGTGCGGGTTTTGTTTGCGGGCAGGTCGTAGGGGACGAGGTTTTCCTTGTGGTACAGGCAACCGGTCACCAGCGGTTGGTCGGGGTCGCCTTCGAGGAAGGTGACGAGCACTTCCATGCCGATGCGCGGGATGGCGATGGCGCCGTAGCGGTCGCCGGCCCAGCTGGAGGAGACGCGCATCCAACAGCTGGTTTTGTCATCCGCCAACCCTTCGCGGTCCCAGTGGAATTGCACTTTGATGCGGCCGTATTGGTCGCAGTGGATTTCTTCGCCTTTGGGGCCGGTGACCATGGCGGTCTGGCTGCCGAGGACGCGGGGTTTGGGGTGTTCCAGGGCGGGGCGGTAGAAGACGTTCCACGGGGTGGCGAGGAAGCGGTTGCGGTAGCCCTGGTGGAAGTCGTCTTTGTTGTTGGTGGTGTCGCTGGTCACGGACTCTTCGAGCACTTGCGGCTGTTTGCCTTCGTGGACGATTTCGGTGAGTAGCCAGAGGTCGTTCCACTCGGTGCGCGGGTGATCGGAGATTTCCAGGAAGTGGCCGCTGGCGAGGGTGGTCTGGTCGCCATGGCCTTCGGCTTGCTGGTAGTCGGCGCGGTGGCGTTCGAGGGCGCGTTGGCTGAGGAACTTGCCGCGCGCGCGGTCGAGGAAGCGGCCAGGGTAGTCGTAGTCTTCGAGGTCCGGTTCGGTGCTTTCGCCGTCGGGTTTATAGCCGGCTTCGAGTCGCAGGTTGGGCTTTTCGAAGTCGTAGTCGCGGCGGGTGACACGACCGGTGCGGGTTTCCAGGCGCAGTTTGAAGCCTTTGATTACCGGTTCATCGGCGACCATGCCGCTGCCTTGTACATAAGCCGTTGGCTGGCCGAGTTTGGGGAACACGGTCTGGTCGTCGCCGAATACCAGCAGGTGGGCTTTTTCGCTGTGCTGGAAGTGGTAGTGAATGCCTTCTTCTTCGCACAGGCGCTGGACGAAGTGCAGGTCGGTTTCGTCGTATTGTACGCAGTAGTCGCGGTCCGGGCACGGCTGGCTCAACTGGAATTTGTAGGCGTTGCCTTTGATGCCGTGTTCTTCGAGGATCAGCGCGATGATTTTCGGCGCCGACATCTGCTGGTAGATGCGCTGGTTGGTGCGGTGATGCAGGTATTGCAGCTGCGGCACCAGGGAGACTTTGTAGCGGGTCAGGCGCTTGCCGGCATCGCCTTGGGCGACGCGGTAGATCTGGCCGTGGATGCCGCTGCCTTTCGGGTCGAATGCGAGGAACGCCTGCTTGTGCAGGAGCTTTTCCAGGTCCAGGTCGGGGTTTTCGCTGACCAGTTCGAGGTCGAAGCGATACGGCTGGCTGATGCCTTCGGTGCCGGTGAACGACAGCACTTGCAGGTCGCCGACGTAGTCTTCGACTGTGAGGCTGAAGTGCGTTTCGTTAGCTGGGTTGAACATAAAGTGCTCCCTGTTCGAATGTCATCCGTTACGCCCGAAGTCGCAGACGTTGTAGCCAGGACGAAGTGGCGCCCAAGGCGTCACGCAATTGGGCGGCGGTGATGGTGCGCTTGGCCGCATCGAAAGCCAGCGCCGTTCGCAGCGCTGGCCAGCAGTGTTTCGGTAGATGCTTGGGTGCTTGCAGTTCGCGTTCGAGGTGCCCGTCGCGGGCCTCGGTCGAGGGCAAGCGGCGGAACGGGTGTTTGCCGCCCGAAAGTTCGTAGATCACGCAGGCCACGCCGTACACATCCGCGCTGGCCGACAGCGGTTGGCCTTCGAGCAGTTCGGGAGCGGCGTAGCCGGGGGTCCAGGCGTTGAAGCGGTTGCGGCTCAGGTGCGGCAGGCCGGGCAAGATGCCCTCTTGCGCTTGGCCAAGGCCGAAGTCGAACAGGCGCACGCCGTCTTCGCTGAGCATCACGTTGCTTGGTTTCATGTCGCCGTGCAGCACGCCGCGCGCATGGGCGTAAGCCAGCGCGTCGAGCAGCGGTAGCGCGATGTCGCGCAGTTCTATCCACGGCAAGCCCAGGGGCCGCTCGCAGAGTAATTTGTCCAGGGTCAGCCCACGCATGAGTTCCATGGTGATGAAGGCGCGCTGGCAGTCGGTATCCACTTCAAAGGTGTGCGGTCGCAGCACGTTGTTGTGGCGCAGTCGTCGGGTCAGGGCGAACTCGCAGTAGAGCAAGGCACTGGCGTCCGGCGATTCGGCAAATTCTTCGCTGAGGATTTTCAGCGCGATGTAAGGATCGGGATCGCCGAACTGTTCGCTCAGCAAGTCCCGTGCACGGTAAACCGCGCCCATGCCACCGGCACCGAGCAGGCGCTCGATACGGTAACGTCCCGCCAGCACGTCCGGCAGTTCGCCGATACTGGCCCGGGTCGGCGCCAGCGCAGGCTCGGCCTGATGCGGCTTTCCGTTTAGAGGCGTGGCGAAGGCGAAGTAAGTCAGGTTATTGGCTTCTTCCTCGGTCACCAGCAGGTCGTCGATCAGCGGCATGAATTCAGTCATTGGCGGATCACCACGGCTGTCAGATTGTCCCGGGCCGAGCCACGCAGAGCGCCGTCGAACAGACGCTCCAGCGCAACGTGCGGCGCGGTCAGGCTCAGGGCGTTGCCCAGGGCATCGCTAGTCAGCCCTTGATACAAACCGTCGCTGCACAGCAAAAACGCATCGCCGGGGTACACCTCGAGTTCGAGCACGTCCAGGGTCAGCTGCTCGGCAGCCCCGACCGCACGGGTCAGGGCGTGAGCGGCAGGGTGAGCCTGGGCTTGCTCGACGCTCATGTTCTGCTCGTCGATCAGTTGCTGTTGCAGCGAATGGTCCTTGGACAGCTGATACAAACGCTGGCCGCGCCACAGGTAGCAGCGGCTGTCGCCGGCCCAGATGCAGGCCGCGCGATTACCTTCTACGAGCAGCGCCACCACGGTGCTGCCCATGATGCTGTCGTGGCGCCCGGCGGTGACGGTCAACTCCTGACCCAAGCGGCGGTTGAGCCAGTGCAAGCACTGGCGAATACCTTTGAGTCGTTCGTCGAAGTCGTCCTGTACCGGCAATTCCGCCAGGCTGGCGACGATCAACTGGCTGGCGATGTCGCCGCCCTGATGACCGCCCATGCCGTCCGCGACCACCCACAGCCCCTGCTGTGGACAGTCGAGAAAAGCATCTTCGTTGCGCGCCCGAACCTTGCCCGGATCGGTACGCGCAGCGCTGCGCCAGGGACTGGCAACCAGCATCAGAGCTGCACCGGCATACGGAAAGTACGCAGCACGCCCATGTCGAACGGATTCGGCGTGCGCTGGCTCGACAGTAAGTAGTTGGCGCGCAGGCCACCCACGTCAGCCTTGAGCACCAGCACGTCGCGACCGGTCAGGTACTCGGTCTGCATCAGATCGAACAGACGGAACAGCGACCATGGGCCGGAGTTCTTCTCGATGCCGATCGGGCGGCCGGTCATTTTGTCGAGGACCAGGCTGGTGCGACCGTCTTCAGCGTCGGTCGGCCATTTGAAGGACACCGGCACGATCGGGCCGTGGCGGTATTCAATAGTCTTGTCGCCAAACTTGAACTCGGAACGGCTGACGGCCGGGTCGAGGGTGTACGGCTCCAGTTTGAACTGCACCTGCGGCTCGGCCGGGTTACTGGCGAAGAAGCTCTGGCGGATCACTTGTGCCGCGGCCATCTGGTCGAGGTAGACCTTGGAGATCGGCATGCTGTGACCGTCAATGCTGCGCAGGCGGTAGTTGCCTGGGTCGCCACTCACGAACGGACGCATGTAGTTGTCGAAGAAGCGGTCGGCGATGCCCTGGACCTTGAAGAACTCGCGGAAGTCGCTGATCGCAACGTCGCTGGTGCTGTGGGCGCTGAACGGGTAACGCTTGTTGATCGCCTTGCCGTAGAAGCTGTACAGCTCGCTCTGATACCGCTGGTTCAGGTACTGGTAGGAATCGTTGAGCACCAGACGCCAGGTGTCTTCGGCCAGCACGTTGAACCACACGCTGACAGGGCGCGGCAAACGGTTCGACGCATTGCGCAAGTTGCTCAGCGCATCACGCTGGCCGCTCATGCGGGTCTTGGCCATTTCGAACGCAGCCTGTTCCGGCGCACTGGCACGGGCCAGGCTCGACAGTTGCAGTTGCAGGTCGTTGAGTGCTGTCAGTGCCGGGGTCAGGTCAGCGGCCGGGCCGTTGTTGTCGTCCAGCAAGCGGTGCAGCGGTTCGAAGCGACGTTGCAGGGATTTCTTCGCGGTGTCGGGCAAGTTCTTCGCAATGTCCGACGCTTTGTCCGCGGCGGCCGCAGCGAGTTTGCCCAACTTGCCGCCCTTCTCATCCAGTTTGTCAGCCGCCTCGGCGGCTTCATCAGCGCTGTCTGCGATGACCTGGAAACGGGTGTTCTCGCGCACTTCCACCAGCAGTTGCAGCACCGGCGAGTTGGCGGACGTCAGACCCGCCAGTTGCTCGGCCCCTTCACCGGCGTCGTTGATCGGTGGCAATGCCACCTGACCGACCGCTTCGCTCCAGAAATTGGCATAGTCGCGGAAATACAGCTGCTCCAGCTCGACCATCAGGCGACGCAAGTCCATGCCGCTGATGCCCGAGCCTTCGCCCAGTACCCAGTTGTCACGCAGGATGTCGGTGACCAGCGCCGTGCCCTGGACCGAGAAATACTGCTGATAACCCTGTTGGGTGTAGAACCCCGGAATCACATAATCGGTGCCGACAAACAACGAACCCTGCGGGCCCAAGTGTTGGCTGAAACGGTATTCCGGCAGATTGCGAGCCTGCTCGCGCAGCATCCGGTAAACCACGTTGGCCAGCGACTCGCTGCGCAAAACCTGACGCGCCTGCGCCACCAGCTGATCGTTCAGCGGGTAGATAAACGGCTGCTTGAGCAAACGCTCGAAGTGGGTGTTCAAGCCGTTCTGCACCGCGGTGTTGCCGGCGTAGCGCAAGGACCAGTCAGTAGCGACCCAATCCTTGAGCCACGTAGCATCGCGGCGATCCTTCATGTTCAGCATCAGGTACGCACGCAGGCTGTTGAGCAGGCGTTCGCGGTCCTTCATGTTGGCGCGAATCTGCCCTTCCAGCAGCGTCGCAACCCGTGGCAGCAATTGCGCTTCAAGCTCACGCTCGTAGGCGCTGTTGACCACCGGATTGGCGTCTTCGCCTTGGTACAGGCCGCCGCGCTCGTGGTACGACACGTCACCTTTGTTCGGGAAGACCTGGGTCGCCGCGTAGCGGGTGTCGAGGGTCTTGAGCACCGCCATGGAGTCATCGCGCGCACTCAGGGCCGAGCGTTGCTGATTCCAGGTTTGCGCCAACGAACGCAGGTTTTCCAGACGCTCATAGTTGGCCGAGAAACCGCCCGCCCACAGCATGCCGAACAGCGCCAGCGCCGCCAGTGCGCCCACATACAGCGCACGTTGGCCCCAATGGATGCGGCTGCGCTCGCGCTTGTCCAGACCGGCCAGATCGGCCTCGGGGAAAATCACCCGGCTGAGCAAGTGGTGAATGAACCGCGAACGGCCGCTGCGCAGAGTCGGCAGCACGCCGGCGTTCATGCCCAGGTTGGCGCCGATGCCGGCGGTGGTCTGATCCATCTGTTCGGTCAGGTGCGGTGCGCTGATCAGGTAGAAACCGCGCAACTGGCTGACACGCTGGTAGCGGTTGCCGGTGAACGCCATGTCGACGAACAGGCACAGGCGCTCGCCGATTTGCCCCAGTTGATGCGGGAAGTCGAGGATGCGGCCACGGCGCTGGGTGTCGCGCTCCTGGTGCATGCGCATGATCACCTGGCTGTTCAGGCGACGCAGCAGCTCTTCGAACTCGGCGCGCAGCACAGCCACATCAGTACCGCTCTGCTCTTTGCGGAAGCTGGTACCGAGCACCTGATCGCTTTCTTCGCGGGTCAGTTGATCGAAGAACTCGTCGAAACCGAGCAGGCGATCGGCCTTGCTCAGCACCAGATAAATCGGCACGTCGACGTGCAGTTTCTGATGCACGTCTTGCAGACGCGCACGCACCTGGCGAGCCAGGGTGTCGAGGTCTTGCTCGCTGCCGCCCAGCAGGGTTTCCACCGGGATGGTCACCAGCACACCGTTCAACGGACGGTTGCGGCGACGCTTGCGCAGCAGGTCGAGCAAGGTGCTCCAGGCGCTGCCATCAACTTCCGCATCCGGCTGGGTCAGGTAACGCCCGGCGGTGTCGATCAGCACGCCGTGGTCGGCGAAGTACCAGTCGCAATGCCGAGTGCCGAGGGTGTCGCGGGTGAGTTTGCGGTCGATCTTGTTGATCGGAAACTCAAGCCCCGAGAAGTCCAGCAGGCTGGTCTTGCCGCTGCCCTGCGGGCCGATCAGCAAGTACCACGGCAAATCGCTGCGCCAGCGCTCGCTGCGACCGCGATAGAGACTCGAGGTCTTCAGGGTTTTCAACGCATCCTTGAAGCGTACGCGAAGTTCTTTCTGCTCTTCGTCGATCAGCTCTTCACGGCGGATACGGTCCTGGCCGTCTTCGGTTTCTTCGATGGCCTTCTTGCGCACACCGGCGCGCCAGCTGACGAAGACCATGGTCAGGCCCCAGATCAGGAACAGCACACTGATGGTCAGCAGGCGGGAGGTCGAACCTTCCCAAAACTTGTAGTCATTGACCGCCAGCAGCGGCCCGACGAACCACACCAGCAGGGCGATAAAGAGCACCAGCAGCAGGGTCCAGACCCAGGTCTGGCGCAGGAATGCGCCGACTTTCTTGAAAAACTTTTTCATCACACGTCCCTGTTTACGGCTTCGACTGCGGCTGAACCGCGACCGGATCCAGCTGCTGGTAAGGTTGCAGAACGGTTTCGCGTTGCTCGCCCAGCACCCAGGCGAAGCCCGAATACATCACCACCAGGCAGACCACGGTGAACAGCACCACCATCCACGCCGGCACGATGCGCACCAGGCTGCGGCGCTGATCGTTCAAGCCTTCCCAATGCGGCGACAGCTCACGCGGCACATCGCCGCGCAGTTGACGAATCTGCCGATACAAGGCATCGCGGATGCCTTCGAGTTCGAGCATGCCGCGGGCTTGCACCCGGTACTTGCCTTCGAAACCGAGGGACAGGCACAAGTACATCAGCTCCAGCATTGGCAGGTGCTTGACCGGGTTTTTCGACAGGCGATCCAGCAGCTGGAAGAACTTCTCGCCACCAAAGGTTTCGTTGTGGAAGCTGCTGAGCAGGCTCATCTGCGACCACTCGCTTTCGTTGCCCCACGGCGTGGTGACGACGGCTTCGTCGACCACGGTGCAGAGCACGTAACGGGCGGCCATCACCTGGCTGCTTTCAGCGCCGTTATGCAGCGCACGCACTTCAAACAGTTTGAGCCCGGCGGTCAGCCGCTCGTTGAGCGCGTACAGGTCTTCGCGGGTGTCGCTGTGCTTGAGTCGAACCACTTCCGACAGCAGCTCGGACGCCGCGGCCACCAGCGAATTGAGGCTGATGTTGAACGCTTCGGCCGGGCGCAGGCGCGCGGCGTAGATCATCCGTTCTTCCAGCTGCTCAAAACGCGGCGGTGCAGCGAAGTCAGTCAGCGGACTCGACGCCGGGCCGTGGCCCTGGCGGTCGAGCAGGACGGTTTTGTCGTCCTGGTTGTATTCCATGTCCTTGATCATGTCGGTCAGTTCCTGATGGCCCAGAATTTCAGTTCAAGCTCGGCGAATTCGCCGGACACGTGGAACGCGAAGCCGCCGGAGCGCTCGAGTTGCGCCAGGTCTTCGGAACTGAGTTCGAGGATGAAATAGGTTTTGTTGGAGTGGAACGCGATCTGCCGTGGCGCCACCGGCAACGGTTTGACCTTGATGCCCGGCAGGTGCAGGTTGACCAGTTGGCGGATGCGCTCCACCGGGCCGACCTTGAGGTGCGCCGGCAAGCGATGGCGCAGTTCTTCGGAGTCGCAGTTGGCACTGGCCGCGAGTACGAACGAGGCTGAGCCCAGTAGTTTGTGGTCGTGCAACGGCGACACGATGATCCCGTACTGACGCGCTTGCAGAATCAGTTCGATGGCGTGTTGTTCGAGCACCATCGACAGCACCTGACGGATTGCTTCCATCAGTTTGCGGAAGCTCGCGCCCTGGTCGCTGTGCTGGTAACGGCTGTCCAGACGCGGGCGTTTGCTCTCGCTGGAAAACGTCGCCAGATCGCCGAGCATGGTCAGCAGCGTGCGGTACAACTCTTCCGGGTGCACCTGTTCCAGGCCCAGGTAATGGCGCAGCAGCATTTCGGTGCGGTTGATCAGTTGCAGCATCATGAAGTCGCCGATTTCCGCGCCACCGACCTTGCCGTTGGAGCTGATCCGCTCGGCGATGGTGTCGCCCCGGTGGCCGAGCATGCTGATGACTTCTTTGAGGCACGACAGCAAGTAGCTGGACGAGTGCGCCTGAATGTAGGTCGGCACGAAGTCGGGGTCGAGGCTGATCACGCCGTCGGGCGTGGTGTCGAGCACTTCGCAGATCTTCAGTTTCACGTAGGCCTGGTCGCTCTGCTGCTCGCCGAGCAACAGTTTGAAGTCCGGACGACCGCAGCTGACCTGGCTGGCGGAGTCGTCGCCGGCATTGGAGTCGGCGACTTCCGCGTCGTACGCGGTGTAGCGCGCCAGCACGTCGGACTGCTCAGGGCGGCGAGATTCGATGTGGTTGCCGGTGACCAACGGCAGCGCCAGATAGATCGGCGTGTTGCCAGTGTTCGGCGGCACGTCCAGGGCCAACGGCTCGGTGTTGCCGCCCAGTTCGAACAGGCTGCCGTCCGGCAGAATCCCCGAGGCCTGGCTGATCACCAGTTTGCCCATGTTGAGGAACTGCAAGTCGATTTCCAGATTGAGGAAACCCCAGATGTAGCTGCCCAGCAACTGGGTACGGGTCTTCATCTGGTGGTCGTAGTAACGATCGTTGTGCTGGAAGTGCTGCGGACGCAGCAGCATGCCTTCCTGCCAAATGACTTTATGGGCATTCATGTTCAGTCATCCGCCTTGGCGAGCGTTTCATGGGTGTTGCGGATGCCGGCCTGATCGAGGGTCAGGTCCGCCACGGTGACTTCCAGCGGGGTGATTTGCACGGTGTAGCGCCATTTGGTTTCCGGCAGGTCGCGGTAGGCCGCGAGCACGCCGACGTAACGGCTGCCCTCCTCCACGCTGAGTTTGAGTTCGATGGTTTCACCCGGACGCAGCTCGAGTTCTTCGCTGGCCACCAGATCCGGGACCAGGGATTCCTTGGCGCGTTCGTAGAGGCTGAAGAAGTCGGCGTTCTCGAACGTCACCGGGTGCTTGAGCTCGAACAGACGCACGACAATCGGCGACGGACGCCCGTTGAGGTCCGGGTTCAGCTGATCGCTGCCGGTGAGCTTCAGGTTGACTTTGGTCACTTTGGAATACGGCGACAACGACGAGCATCCGGCCAACAGCACGAGGGCAATGAGCGCCGTCAGCGTCTTGAAAAAAGCGGTCGAGCAGCGAGACATGCGCATCATCCTTGGTGGTCGGTGTGAAGGGTAGAAATCAGGCGGATCTGTTCTTCGTAGGCCTGGGCAAAGTCGCGGGCCAGCAGGCGTTCGCTCCAGTCATCGTCCAGACGCAGAGCCTGGTGATAACGCCCGTAGGCTCTCCAGCGGCTGCCGGAGGTGGCGAGCAACGGCTTGCTGTCGCGCTCGAAGCGCAAGGTCAGCTGTTGCGGCGAGAAGTGCTCCAGGGTGCCGCGAACGGCGGCGCGACTGGCGGTCAGCAACGCCACCTGATGCGCCTGCAAATCACGGAACGCACGGGAGATCGCTTGCTCGGCCGGCAACTGACCCGGCTTGTTGCCCTGCAACAGAATGCCCAGCGCTTCGCCGGCATCGACGGCAAATTTCAGCGGGTTCTTGTTAGTGCCTTGCACGGTGGTTTGAGCCAGGCGCAGTTCGTTTTTCAGTTCACTGCGGGTGCGCAGGCTCTGCTGCAAACCGCCGACGCTCTGCTTGAGCAGGCGCGCTGCGTTCAGCGCCAGGGCTTCACGAGCGTCGTGGTCAAGGCCTTTGAGATCCACGCCGAGGGCGGCACCGAAGTGTTCCCAGAAACCTTCGCTCTGACGTTCGACCGCTTTGGCCGGCGGCGCTGGCGCAGGTTCTGCCGGGGCATTGATCAGCTCCGGGACCATCAGGCTTTCCATGTCGATGCGCGCGTAGTCGGCGCGTTGACGGGTGTCTTCGATAGTGGTGCTCGGGGAGATCAGTTCATCGATTTCCGAGTACACGCGCTCTTGCTGGTCGAGGGCATTGAGCGGGTCGAGGTCGAGGAACGCATCGTCCGGAATGATGCTGCCGGCTGCTTGCGGACGGCCGGCTTCAACGTCGAAGGTCGCCGGGTCGCGCACCAGTCGCGCGCGGATCTCGAAGTCACCCAGCACGTACACACTGCCGTGCTCGATACGCATAGGTTCGCCTTTGCGCAGACGCGCACCGCTCTCGCTGTCCTGGATACCGTTGCTGCTGGTATCAGTCAGGAAAAACGTCCCTTCACGGTAGCTGATCAACGCGTGGTGGTTGGACAGGTGACGCTTGCGGTCGGGGATGATCCAGTCGCAATCCTCGCCCCGGCCGATCACGCCACCGGCCTGCTTGAAGGTCTTCTGGCACAAATCCGTGGGCACGAACTGCTTGGTGTTCAGCATTTCGAAAACCAGTTCCATGGTGATACTCCTTGCGGTCACTTGCCGCGATTGACCGCCTGCGGATCACCCAATGGGCGATAGGTGTTGTCGTTATATTTGTAATTGCCGCTACAGCCGCCGAGGCCGCATAGAACGACGAGGGTCAGCAGGACGGCTTGCCAGTGACGAACAGGCATCAGAGGGGTCTCCAGGGGTAGACAAAGCACAAAGCGCCGACCCGTTTGGGCGGCGCTATAGAAAGCGAATGAGGTAAAACCGAGCGCTCTAGCCATAGGGCCTGAGCGGCGCCTTCGTGGCGAGGGAGCTTGCTCCCGCTGGGCTGCGGAGCAGCCCCAAAACCGGCTGTCCCGTTTATTCAGGCAGACCGTGTTGGCTGGATTGCGACTGCTGCGCAGTCGAGCGGGAGCAAGCTCCCTCGCCACAGGATTTCGCCGCTCAAAAATGGGGTCAGCCATCAAAGTCACCCAAATTGATATTCAGGCGCCCGAGGCGATAAAGCAGCGTGCGGCGCGGCAATCCGAGTTCGCGGGCGGCGAGGGTCTGGTTGCCGTCGTTCTTGCGCAGGCAGTCGAGCAGCAGACTGCGTTCGACCTGCTCCAGGCGTTCGCGCAGGTTCAGACTGTTGTCCTCCGGCATGGCTTCCATGCGCAGGGAGAAATGCTCGGCCAGCAACTCGCCGCCTTCACACAACAGCACCGCGCGTTCCACCAAACCTTTGAGTTCGCGAACGTTGCCGGGAAAGGCATAGCCGGACAGGTGATCCAGCGCCGCGTCTGACCAACGCACGGCATCGCGTTGCAGAAACGCGCAAGCCTTGTCGGCGAAGTGCCGGGCCAGGTCGAGAATGTCGCCTTCGCGCTGACGCAGGGCCGGCAGCTCGATCGGGAACTGCGCGAGGCGGTAGTACAAGTCCTCGCGAAATTTGCCTTCGCTGACCAGCACCGCCAAATCCCGGTGAGTTGCAGCGATGATGCGCACGTCGATTTTGTGGGTGTCGTTGGAACCCAACGGGCGGATCTCGCCTTCCTGCAACACGCGCAACAGCTTGGCTTGCAGGGACAACGGCATGTCGCCGATTTCATCGAGCAACAAGGTGCCGCCATTGGCCGCGTCGAACAGCCCGGCACGGTCGCGGTCGGCGCCGGTGAAGGCGCCTTTGCGGTAGCCGAACAGCTCGCTTTCCAACAGGTTCTCGGGGAACGCCGCGCAGTTCTGCACGATGAATGTCTGGGAGCGTCGCGGACCGCAGTCGTGAATCGCCCGCGCCACCACTTCCTTGCCGGTACCGGTTTCGCCGCGCAGCAGCACGGTGTACGGGCTGTGCAAAACTTTGCTGATCAGCGAATAGGTCTGGCGCATCGCAGCGCTCTTGCCGATCAAGCCATAACCGCTGACGCTCGGGACGCTGACCGACGCCGGTCGTGTATCGCCGGCCGGCCGACGCAAACGTTGCAACAAGTGCAATTGGCCGAGCACGAACGAGCCCAGTTGACCGAGGGAATCAGCAAAGCCTTGCAGGTCGATCTGCCGGCGACTGGCACACAGCAGCAAACCTTCGACAGCCTTTTGCTGATTGACCAACGGCACGCACAACAGCGACTGCCAGGGCGTGGCTTGCAGCGGCAGGAAACTGGTTTCGTGCAGGCTGCCGCTCAGCTCGCTGAGGCACACCACGCGGTTCTGGCACAAGGAGAATTGCAGCAGTTGTTCACCGTTGTAATCCGCCGGCAGGCTCGCCCCTTCCCGAGGTTGCAGAATGCCGTTCAGGCACTCGGCGTTCATCCCCAGGCAGGTGTGGGTCGCGTCCAGCAGGTACAGCTGCGTCAGCTCACAACCGCTGAGTTCGGCCAAACCGCGCACGAAGCCACCCAGCAGCGCAGCACCGTCCGCCGCCCGCGACAGGCTGGCGAACTGCGCCAACAAGGCTTCGGCATAGACCAGCGGTTGCGGCACTTGAGTGAACATCACACCCACCTCAGGCGAACTCGCACATCACGCTGGCGTCACCGTCGAGCGTCGCATGAACACGCTTGAGGCTTTCACCGGTGGCCATGGCATCGAGCAAACGGTCGGCCACCAGCGGCAACACATGCAGGTCGAGCAAATGGTCGATCAGGCGTGCGCCGCTGTCGCTTTGGGTGCAGCGTTCAGCCAGATGATCGACGAGGTCCTGGGAGTAAGTGAAATCGAGCTGACGACGATTCAGGCGCTCGCCCAAACGACCCAGTTTGATTTCGATCAGCTCGCGCAGCACCGGGCCACCGACCGGGTAGTAAGGCACCACGCGCATCCGCGCCAGCAACGCCGGTTTGAAGTGCTTGCTGAGCACCGGGCGAATGGTTTCTTCGAGGACTTCGGCGGTCGGCCGCGCGCCGTCTTCGCAGAGTTCGCTGATGCGGTCGCTGCCCAGGTTCGAGGTCATCAGGATCAGCGTGTTGCGGAAGTCGATCTCGCGCCCTTCCCCGTCGTTGGCCACGCCTTTGTCGAAGATTTGGTAGAACAGGTTGAGCACGTCCGGGTCGGCTTTTTCGACTTCATCGAGCAGCACCACCGAGTACGGCTTCTGCCGCACGGCTTCGGTGAGCATGCCGCCTTCGCCGTAACCGACGTAGCCCGGCGGCGCACCGATCAGGCGCGAGACGGTGTGCTTCTCCTGGAACTCGGACATGTTGATGGTGGTGATGAAGCGATCGCCGCCGTGCAGCAAATCGGCGAGAGCCAGGGCGGTTTCGGTCTTGCCGACGCCGCTTGGGCCGACCAGCAGGAACACGCCGACCGGTGCATCAGGCTTGTTGAGGCCTGCGGCGGTGGCGCGCATCGAACGGTCGAGGGCATGAACCGCTTGCTCCTGACCCCGAATGCGAGTGCGCAGATCGGTGGCGAAACTCGCGACTTTGGCGTTGTGCTCACGGGCCAGTTGCGCCAACGGCACGCCGGTCCAGGCGCTGATCACTTCGGCCACCAAACGCGGGCAGACTTCGAAGCTCACCAGACGCTCTTTGACCTGGGCATCGGTCAGGGCGCGGTGGGTTTCGTTCAGCGCAGTTTCCAGGGACGCGACGCTTTGCGCTTCGTCTATTGGCAGGGTTTCAATCACGGTGCCTTCAGCGTCTTCTTCAACCGTGATGGTCGGTTCGACGGCAGCGGCTTCACGGGCCTTGGCCAGTTGCTGACGCAGGTCCAGCAGGCGCTCGGCCAGCGCTTTTTGCTCGATCCAGAGGGTTTCCAGAGCGGCCATTTCTTCTTCGGCGTCGGCCAGGCGATCTTCCAGAGCGTCCAGTGCTTCGTGATCGATCAGCAGACCGGCCTCGGCGTCGCGACGCAGGGCCTGACGCTGACGGCCACCTTCGGCCAGTTCACCCCGCAGGCGTTCCAGGCTTTCCGGGGCGGCGGCGAGGCTGATGCGCACCCGGGCGCATGCGGTGTCGAGCACGTCGACGGCTTTGTCTGGTAACTGACGGCCAGCGAGATAGCGAGCAGACAGTTCGGCCGCGGCAACCACCGCGTCATCGCGCAGGTAGATGCCGTGGCTCTTCTCATAAACCTGAGCCAGGCCACGCAGGATGGTCACCGCTTCGCTGACGGTCGGTTCGTGCAGTTGCACCGGCTGGAAGCGACGGGCCAGGGCCGGGTCTTTCTCGAAGTATTTTTTGTACTCCGCCCATGTAGTGGCGGCGATGGTGCGCAACTCGCCACGGGCCAGGGCTGGCTTGAGCAAATTGGCCGCGTCGGAGCCGCCGGCATTGCCGCCCGCGCCGATCAGGGTGTGGGCTTCGTCGATGAACAGGATGATCGGTTTCGGCGAAGCTTTGACTTCGTCGATCACGCCTTTGAGGCGACGTTCGAACTCACCTTTGACGCTGGCACCGGCCTGCAACAGGCCCATGTCGAGGGACAGCAACTCGACACCTTTCAATACTTGCGGCACTTCACCGGCCGCAATGCGCGAGGCCAGGCCTTCGACGATCGCGGTTTTGCCGACGCCGGCTTCACCGACTACGATCGGATTGTTCTTGCGGCGACGGGCGAGGATGTCGACCATCTGGCGGATCGCGCCATCGCGGCACAGCACCGGGTCGAGTTTTCCGTCGCGGGCCTGTTGGGTCAGGTTGTGGGTGAAGCGCTGCAGCAGCGATTCGCCGGGCACGGCGGGTTTGCCGGTGGCCGGTTGTTCTTTCTGCGACAGGGCGAATTCTTTCAGGCGCTCGATGTTCAGCTTGGCCAGCAACGACTGATAACGGCTGCCGGCATAGCGCATCGGGTTGCGCAACAGTGCGAGGATCAACGCGGCTTGCTCGACCTGGCTCTGGCCCAATTCGAGGTTGGCCACCAGCAAGGCGTCTTGCAGCCACTGCACCAGTTCCGGGGCGAACACCGGGTTACGCGAGGCGCTATGCTCGACCCGCGATTGCAACGCGGCGCTCAGTTCGCCAGCGTCCACTTCGGCATCCTGCAACGCCCGTGCAAGCAGGCCTTGCGGGCGCTCCAGCAGGCCCAGCAGCAAGTCTTCGACGAGGATCTTGCTGCCGCCACGGGCGACGCAGCGTTCGGCAGAACTTTCCAGGTCACGACGGGTTTCGGCGTCCAGCGCCTGGATCAGTTGTTGCAGGTCTACGTTGATCATGTGTCATCTGTCCTTAATGAATTTTGCTGCCCAGGGTCACCACGCCGTCCGCTTTCTCGCGGCCGAGCCAACTGGTCCACCCCAGGCGACAGGCGTTCTGCTCACCGATGCGCAGTTCGCGGATTTCTTCCTGGCGCAGCACCAGGCGAATGTCGTAATCGAGCGGGTCGCGCAGGGTGAACCGCACCAGCGCGCACAGCGGCTGGTAGCCGAAACCGATCGGCAGGAATTCGTGAAAGCGTTGCCAGTCAAGCTCGCGGATGTGAATGCGGAATTTGCCGCTGCGGTCGCGCACGTGTTCGCCCAGCACCAGGTCTTCGCCGAGCATGCTGTTGGCGCGGCCCAGGCGATTGCGTTGCTCGTCGAGGATCTCGACGCGGCGCTCGATGCACTGCTCGATGGTCAGTTCGGCGTGCTTGAAGTAGTAGCGCAGCACCGCTTCGATCAACGCCGCCGAGTGCGCCCGCAAGCTGAGCAGGCCGAGGTACGGCAGCAGACGTTTCCAGTTCAGTTCCTGGGCCTTGCGGATCTCTTCGCCACCGAGGCCGATCAGGGCAAACAGCTGCGCCGAAAACGGGTCGAGGGCGCCGCTCTGGAAGCTCGCGCGGTAGCGGTACTTGCGCCAGATCGGCAGCATCAGCCGTTGCAGGCGATGGTGAAACAGGTCGAGGAAGTTGCGGGTCGGATTGCCGTCTTCGCTGTCGCCCAGGGCCTGTTCGCCATAGAACGCCGGCAGCGGCGAACCGGAACCGACCAGGCCGATCAGGTTGAAACGCAACCGCGCACGCATCTGCCCATGCTCTTTGAAAAACTCCACGCGATCGACGTCGCTGCCAGGGAAACCCAGGCTCGGATTGGCCTGGAATTCCAGCTGGTCGTACAGGTCGTCTTCGCTCAGGTACGGGTGCGCATCGCGCAGCCGGTCAATCACCAGCAGCACGGCCTGAAACAGCGAGTACTCGCGTATTACCCGGGTCAGCCCGCTTAAAGCAGGGGCTGCAGGCCCATACGTGGTGTCCATTGGTACACCTCTCCCTGTGTGCTTTTTACCCGCAGCTCGTGGAACGAATTGAGACTGGCGTAAAGCGCGAAAAACTCGTTAAGAACCGAAGCGAACACGAACAGGTCGCCTTCGCCGATATACCCTTCCGGGTCGATGGTCAGCTCGGTGCGCAACCCGCGTACCGGCAACCCTCGGTGCAATCTGTCGACGTGTTGGTGCTTGATCGACTTGAGCCCGCCCAGCAGGCGCTTGCTGACTTTTTCCGCGTGTTGGTCGTAGTAGCGCGGCAGGTCGTAGGTTTCGAGAATCACCTTCAGCGCATTGACGTCGGCCAATGAGAGGTAGTTGAGCGACATGTTGCTGATCAGCTTCCAGAGGAAGTCACGGTTCAGCGGCGGTGCGAAACTGGAGGTGGCCGGGGTGATGTTGCGGAAACTCAGAAACTCCGGCGTCTCTTCACAGGCCATGCAGATGTCGCCGAGCTTGAGCTTGCGCGGCAGGTTCTGGTTGGTGCACATCAGCTCGATCGACAGGGTTTCGTGGGCTTCGGTGTGGCGGATGCCGAAGCTCAGGTAGGTGTCGAGGCCGTCGTGCAGCAAGGACGAACGCTGGCGGATGCTGTAATGCGGACGGCTGGTCGGTACATCGAAACTCGGGTCGTGTTCGAAGGATTCGAACGGCACGTACTCCTGATAACCGAGGCCGCCGGGCTTCCAGCCAGTCACGGTTTCCACCGAGAACACGCCGCAGTTTTGCAGGTCGAACTCGGCCGGCAACAGCAGGTATTCGTCCTGTTTGCCATCGAGGCGAATGGGCAAAGCATCGTGCTCGAACAGGTTAACGATCGGCGTGCAGTAGAGCTTCACGTTGTCCAGGGTCGGACGCATACGCATGATGCCGCTCTTGCGAATATCGAAGCGCAATTCGAGGCCGCGCATTTGCTTGAGCGTGTCTTCCGGAAGTGCCTTGAGCAGGTCCAGACCGTTGATGTCGACGAACAGGAACTTGTCCTGGAAGGCGAAATATTCCTGCAGGTAGCGATAGCCGCGGAAGGTGTTCAGCGGATACGGGATCAACGCCTCTTCTTCGGCAAAACCCACCGGCTGCACGCGGTCGCCGGGCATCTTGAACGCCATCGGCTGGCCGCTCACACCGTTGATGGGCTTGCCGGCGCCATCCAGCGGGATCAGTTCGATACCTTCAAGGTTGCGCAGCAGACTCAGGTAAAGCATCTGGCTGATGTAGCGCTCACCGGCAAAGTGCAGGCGCAGACGACTCAGCTCCAACTCGCCGAGGTGACCATCGGCGCTCATCTCCAGACGCAGGCTCAACAGCGAACCGTCACCCTTCACCGAGTAAGTCAGCGCGGCCAGATCCAGCGGCAGCACCTCGGTCGGATAGCACGTACGGAAACGGCAGCGCACATCATCGACCGGCACACTCTCCACCGGCGTATCACGCTCGACCCTCAACGCAGGCCCGGAACGCTTCAACGGATCGAACTGCAAAATGCTGAACGCCGGCAGCGGCCGCATGTAGTTGGGCCACAGCAGCTGCATCAGGGAATGGCTGAGCTCCGGCAACTCGTCGTCGAGCTTCTGGCGCAGGCGGCCGGTCAGAAAGGCAAACCCCTCCAGCAACCGCTCCACATCCGGATCCCGCCCGGCTTGCCCGAGAAAAGGCGCCAACGCCGGGCTACGCTCGGCGAAACGACGACCTAACTGGCGAAGTGCGGTGAGTTCGCTTTGGTAGTAGTGGTTAAAGGACATGGAGTAGTTGCCTGATCATGAATTTAGTGAAGTTACCGCACTAGCATGAAGCCAGCGTCGGACAATCAGTCGATGAACTAGTGAGCGTGTGAATAACGCGATGACACTCATACCTCCTGTCAGCATGCTGTATGCCATCGCACGAACTGGATTCTCAGGAAGAAAATAGAAAAGTACGATCGCGACCATCAGCACTATCGTTGCAAACTTCAAAGCCATTCTAGGCAGCACGAAAACAACTACATTGATGAATATAAAAAATCCAAACATCAGCTCAGCAGTTATCCCAATAGCAACACCCCTCGCCGTGAAGCCGCCCATTCGTTCTTTATAAAAAGAAACTCCAAGATCATGAACAAACACATACAAAACGATCACCAACAAGTAAGCAATAGCCCCGAAAGTTATTTTCGCGACCTGGGAACCATTAGAAACGGCGCAACTCATCGGTGTCGAATTGGAATTCACATCAAGCTCCATTAATTAAACGCTTTTTTGTACCTATATCACTACCTTGCTCACAGCGATTCACGTTTTTGGAAAAACCTTGTCCAAACCCTCACCAGCAGACTGGACATGGCAATTGCAATAAAAGTCAAACTCCCCGACAGCGCACTATATGCCATACCTCGAACAGGGTATTGTGGAAGCATGTAATACAAAATAGCCAAGACCATAAACACGGCTATACCAATTTTGACTGGTATCTTCTTAACAAAAACAATAATAAAATTACAAAATACAAAAAAGTAAAAAATCACATACATCCCCATCCCGATAGCGACACCACGAGACGTCAACCCGCCCACCATCTCTTTGTAGATTGGCACCGCATAATTATTCATGACAATGTAAAGTGCACATGCCAGAAAATGAATCAGGAACCCTATGACTATTTGACTATTCATTTATTTGCCAACCTGCTTATTCCAAATTCCATATTTATCCAGTTCGCCCGGAAAAACGGGGACGGGGACAGTCCCCTTTTTGCTGGGTCACTGACCCCAGCATCAATTTTCCAGAACCCTGTAAGGCGTATTGCTGATAAAAAAATTCAACCAGTGCTTTTTCGGGCTGGAAATTCCCAACGTAAAAGACTTGCTCGACTTATCAAGTTCTATAAATACAACACCCACCGTTTTTTCATCTTCATCGGCGCGCATATCCAACTCCAATTCGGAAAAAAGAGGTGTACGGTAAACCTGATTTTGGTTGTTTAAATCGGTGAATCGCAGATAGACAAAGTCTCGCGGAGTCAAAAGCGAGCTTGCAGGAACAGACTCGATAAGATATTGCCCAGACGGGCTTTTTTTCGAAACGTCTGGCGCACGAGCTAAAACTTCAACCACAATGATTGCAGTAGCGATCAACAAGCCACATAACAAGACAGCCATGTTTATGGGGATATTAGGGACAGTCCCCTTTTTCGTTCCCAGCGCCCTGACGCTCACCTCAATCACCCCCAACAATTTCATATGGGGTATTACTGATAAAACTATTGAGCCAATGCGTTTTCCAGTCCGGAACCCTGATACCAAAATGCTGATCGCGCTTGTAAAAATCGATCCAGACAATTCCCACAATCACATCATCCTCGTGGGAACTCATATCCACAGTGCTGCGCGAATACAAAGGAGATCGAAACACTGTGTTTGAATCTCTTTTGTCGGTGATTCGCAAGTACGCCAAATCATCGAAGGGCACGAGCAAACCTCTAACAGGCACATTTTCAATTAGATAGTTACCTGATTCACTAACTACAAAACTACTAGCCTTGCGTTCAAGCACGCTATTCAGCGAAACAGAAAAAACACTGATCGCGATTACCAAAAAGGATAGTGACAAAGCTATTTTCTTTGAGCTCATCAGTTTTTCACCAGCTCAATAGAAACAGGAGCAATACTTTCGTAAAAAATATCAGAAAAAAGCCTGAAGTCCCCACCCTTGGAGTGAAGCTTTCTGTATTCCACAAAATGTTTGTTCTGAATAAAGAAATATCGTTTGTTTGCTGCTTCCACAAACCGTCTTTCTGATGCTTCACTCATCCCGAATATGGATGACCGCGCGATTCCAGCGGTCTCTTGGTCAATTGCCATGTTTTGCGCGTTAGCGTCGAGAACCCCAGCGACACCATCAAAATTCCAATATCCGAGAGGTTGGCTGACAAAATCGTCACCGTCGTTAAAATCATAGTTATCTTCGACGTAGTAACCCAGGCGATCCGCGACGAATACGACTTTCTTATCAAAGACGTTTACAACGCCTTCGGCGATAACCCGCATATTGAAATTCGCCAATGCTCCACGCAGCTCATCCAATTCACCGCCACCTAACTGACTGAAATTAACAGATCGCGAATTAAAATAGCCGAATTTCTCGGCTGCACGCCCCTTACCATTGAACTTCACTGGATAACAACCTGGCCCAGACTTGCCGAATGTCCGTAGTATTTTTGTGCGGATTTCAGGCATGGCTTTTTCGTTATTCCATGCCTCTTTTAACACTTGACGCGTTTCACTAGGCTTCTTAAATTTAAGCACCCAGTCCATCTTGACTATATTTTCTTCGATGTACTGATCAGGCACTGGTCTAGTACGCTCTTTTTCTTCTTTCTCCATCCCGCCACTGGCATTCTTCCATGGCTCACCCTTAAACCAGTGACGCATCAATGCCGCGGCCACAGGCCACTTCATCTTATCCATCGCAGCAGGAATATCGCTCACTTTAAAATGACGCACAGCAGTAGACTGCCCAGTTTTGTTGCTCGCTGGAGTCAAGCTAGATGCCACTACTGTGTCTGCCATTTCAAAACCCTTAATTTAAAACCCAGAGTCAAAAACTCACTTCTAAAAAAACAACGAAATACTTACGCGATCATCACTTCGGTTTGCTGCTCAATCACCAACTCCACAGCTTCAGCGTGACCGGAAGAAATTTTTTGAGTCTTTCCATCAGCACTGGTAATACCGTTGATGATCTTTCCTGAAGCGGTTTTTAGCGTGTACGCAACGCCAGCCAATGACTCACCGGTGTCTTTGCAATTGATTACAAAGTGCTCGTCGAACGGCCATTTGATCTCCACCGGCAGCGGCGCCACAAACGGCGCCGGCGAATGCGAGTTCCCGATAATTACCGTCCCGGACCCGGCCGTAACCTTGTTGCCATGAGTGCCGGCTGAGCCCACAGTCGCCGCCGGTTTACCATTGATCAAAACAGTCGTCGCAAGGTCGCCAACCATCGCACCACCACACGCCGAGGCATCGCCTTGGCTGGCGGCCGCGAGGCCGTCGAAGAACACGTCGCCGGAACCAGCGACGATCGGGTTGGTGCCGTGGCCGGGGAGCGGGCAAGCGGTGGGGTCGGATACACGTGCTGCGGGTTTGCCGGACATCGGAGTCTCCTTAATTGACCTTTACTTGACCGCTGCCATCCAGGCGCGCGGCGAAACTGACCTGGCGCTTGAAACCATCAACTTCCAGCAGGCCTTCGATGCTGAAGGACAGGCGAAGCTGATCGTTGTCACGCGGCAGGGAGATGACACGCACATTGCTCAGGCGTGGCTCGTAGGCTTCGATGAAATTTTCGATGGCCAAACGGGCCTGACTCAGGGAGTCGTGCAGGCTCAGGCGCATGTCATTGAGATCGGGTAGCCCGTAGTCGGACAGCGTTTGCACGCTGCCCGCTCGGGTGCTGAGCATCTTGGCCAGATGGGCAGCCACGGACGCCATGGCGCAGACCTCGCGGCTCCAGCCGACGCGTTTGTCTGCGTCGCCACCCAGGCGTTCGAAAAGGCTGCCGTATCCAGTCATGAGTCAGGCTCCGCTTACTCTTTGTCCAGCTTGCCAACCAGCGACAGGGTGAAATCGGCACCCATGTACTTGAAGTGCGGGCGCACGTTCAGGCTGACGCGGTACCAGCCCGGCTCGCCTTCAACATCGCTGACGATGATCTGGGCGGCGCGCAGTGGACGACGGCCACGGACTTCGGCGCTCGGGTTTTCCTGGTCGGCCACGTACTGGCGGATCCACTTGTTGAGTTCCAGCTCGAGGTCGGTACGTTCTTTCCACGAACCAAGTTGCTCGCGCTGCAGCACTTTCAAGTAGTGAGCCAGGCGGTTGACGATCATCATGTACGGCAGTTGGGTACCGAGCTTGTAGTTCAGCTCTGCAGCCTTGCCTTCTGCGCTGATGCCGAAGAACTTCGGCTTCTGCACCGAGCTTGCGGAGAAGAACGCCGCGTTGTCGGAGCCTTTGCGCATGGTCAGGGAGATGAAGCCTTCCTCGGCCAGTTCGTATTCACGACGGTCGCTAACCAATACTTCGGTCGGAATCTTGGTTTCGATTTCGCCCATGCTTTCGAAGTGGTGCAACGGCAGGTCTTCAACCGCGCCACCGCTCTGCGGGCCGATGATGTTCGGGCACCAGCGGAATTTGGCGAAGCTGTCGGTCAGCTTGGTGCCGAACGCGTAGGCCGTGTTGCCCCACAGGTAGTGCTCGTGGCTGTTGGCGACGGTTTCTTTGTAGACGAACGACTTGACCGGGTTTTCTTCCGGGTCGTACGGGTTACGCAGCAGGAAACGCGGCACGGTCAGGCCAACGTAACGGGAGTCTTCCGACTGGCGGAAGCTCTGCCATTTGGCGAATTGCGGGCCTTCGAAGTGATCTTTCAGATCTTTGAGGTCCGGCAGGCCGGTGAAGCTTTCCAGGCCGAAGAATTTCGGGCCGGCGGCAGCAATGAACGGCGCGTGGGACATGCAGGCTACGCTGGACACGTACTGCATCAGTTTCACGTCCGGCGAGCTTGGGGACATGTAGTAGTTGGCGATGATCGCGCCCACCGGCTGACCACCGAACTGGCCGTATTCAGCGGTGTAGATGTGCTTGTACAGGCCCGATTGCATCACTTCCGGCGAATCTTCGAAGTCGTCCAGCAGGTCGTCCTTGGAGACGTTGAGGATTTCGATCTTGATGTTTTCGCGGAAGTTGGTGCGGTCGACCAGCAACTGCAGGCCACGCCACGACGATTCCAGGGACTGGAAGTCGGGGTGGTGGAGGATTTCATCCATCTGACGGCTGAGCTTGGCATCGATCTCGGCGATCATGCGGTCGACCATGGCCTTCTTGACCGGCTCACCGTTGTTCTGCGGCTTGAGCAGCTCTTCGATGAACGCCGACACACCGCGTTTGGCGATGTCGTAGGCTTCGTCGTCTGGCGTCAGGCGGGTTTCGGCGATGATGCTGTCGAGAATGCTGTATTCGCCGTTCTCGTTACTTTTTTGCTGTGCTGCGCTAGTGCTCATTGTGTTGGCTTCCTTGGCTGATGGGGGCTCAGGCGTCCTGGGCTGTGGCGTTCAAACCCAGCTCACCGAGTACGCGACCGCGGGATTCGTCGTCGGCGAGCACGCCTTCGATGGCTTTGCGGAACGCAGGCGCGTTACCCAGCGGGCCTTTGAGGGCCACCAGCGCGTCGCGCAGTTCCATCAGTTTTTTCAGCTCAGGCACTTGCTCGACCAGCGAGGCCGGGTTGAAGTCCTTCATCGAGTTGACGCGCAGTTTCACGGCCAGTTCTTCAGTGTCGCTTTCTTCCTGAAGACGGTTCGGCACGCTCAATGTCAGGCTCAGCTCTTGCTTGGCCAGCACTTCGTCGAAGGTCATCTTGTCGATGCTGATCGGCTTGCGATCTTCGATTTTGCGTTCGTCCTTGCGGTGGGTGTAATCACCGATTGCCAGTAGTTTCAGCGGCAGTTCAATCTCTTCCTGAGCACCGCCGGTGGCGGGTTTGAAGGTGACGTTGATGCGTTCCTTGGGGGCTACCGAGCCTTCTTTGGCCATGGCTTTTCTCCTTGCGGTTGTGGCCCGGGGGCCTATTCGAGTACCACTTCGAGATCGAGGTGGCACAGCCTGCGATAAATCTCTTCCTTGCGTTCACGCACTGCATGGTTCTGCGGTAACAACTCGCAGCAGCTATGCAGCAAATGCAGCACTTCCAGCGCAAGATCGGGCTCCCAGGCGTGCAGGCCTGAGTCCTGTAATGTTTGGTCGAGGGTTTCGAGTTGGGTCTTGGCCAGTTCGTATTTCTTGGCCATGAAACACAGCCGCGCGAGGGCGAACTGCCAGAAGAATCGAACCCGTCCGCCGTGGGCACTTTGCAAGCCCTGCTTGAGAATCTGCACGGCGGCCTTGAGACCGTCCTTGCGCAGAACCGGCAAGACTTCTTCAAGGGCCAGCTCCCAGGGCGGCTGGGTATCGGCGACCTCGACCTTGCGCGGCGCACTGGCGCTTTGCAGGTGCGGCATGACGTGGGCGCCAATCCAGGCGCGGGTGGCCGGATCGGCGAACGGCGCGCCGTCGTGAAAACGCAATTCGATGATGCCGGGCAGGCGCTGAACCAAAAGCGCGAAGTGGATTTCCACTTCGCGCATCGCCATCTCGGCGTTCAGTCCCTGGAGGCATTCCCAGACCATTCGCTGGCCATCGAACCAGAACGGCGCCTTCGCCAGGCTCGCCTCCAGCTCTACCAGCAGATCTGCGTATTTCCCCTGGTCGTAGCGGTCCTGATAGGCCTTGAGTTTGTCCGCCGGCAAGCCACGCAGAACGGTGATCTGCTCGGCGTTACGCTCGGGCACCGCGTCGATCGGCAGCCACAGCAGCGTGCGATTGAGGCGCAGGGCGCGCAGATCGGTGGCTTTCTGCTTGAGCCACCAGGCACACAACGGACGAGCAGTTTCCTGCTGGGCACGTAGGGCCTTGTGGGCTTCTTTTTCGTTGTCGATCGGTGCGCCGGGGGTGAACAGCTGGGTCGCGGCCTGCTTGACCTGAGCGACCGCGGCGCCCACCACACCGGGTTCCGGCTGGTTGTCGGCGGCGCGCTGGACCATGTTTTTCAAGCGACGGGAAATCGGCAGCAGCAACGGCGCGTCGTCGCCCAAATGCTCGGTGCACGCGGCGTCGAGCCCTTCCAGATGCTCGACCAGACGGCGGAACAGCGGCAACTGCTCTTTGATCGCGACGTTTTCGTTCAGCACCTGCTCAAGACGCGGCACCAACCAGCTGATGGCTGCGGCGCGGGTGCGGGCCTTCTTCGGATGAACCTCGGCCCAGTGATTTTCACAGAGGTGGTGCAGCAAACCGAGGCCGGCCAGCAACCCCGGGAAGGATTCACGCTGGTACAGCGCCCAGGTCAACCAGGCGCCGACACGCAAATCCTTGGATTGCGTGCGCAGCAGGTTTTCACTGTTTTCGCGGATTTTCAGCCAGTCGATCTGACCGCTTTCGTGCATGGACGAGGCTTTACCCAGCTCACTCTCCAACGCCTCATATTCGCTCGAAAAGCGAACGTCCTCACCCGCGAAATTCTCCTTTGAAACAGAGGCTTTTGCGAGTTCAAGGTAATGAGCGGAAAGTTTGCTTGAGTAGGACATCCGTGACCTTTAATTAGAATTACAGTCATGCGGCCATTGGAGTTGAAATGGCGCCGGACAGTATCAAAGAGCTGCGATGAGTCTCATCCAATTGAGTTCGCGCTCTTTCAAGGCGCGCATCCTAATCACAATGATGGCCATTTGCAAGCACCAAATTAAACAATAAAACTGCGTCTTTTTTGTTGCTGTAGGAGATCACCCTATAGGGGACAGGGGATTCCCTGATGCCGGTTTTGACCTATCCTCCGTCGACGCATCACCCCCGTAACCATTGAGCCAGAGCGGTTCATCAACCCAGCCAATAATCACCGGACATTCACACCCTGAAACGGAACCTAGCATGACAAAAATAAAACATAAAAAATGTAGGAGCTTTCCTAAAAGTTACAGTCATCCATGGACATAGCGATAACTGACAATAAGCAATATGGAGTAACATCAAAATGATGGCACTTTGTGTTTCACCCATTTTCTACAAATACGTACTCAGTTCGCCTCAAACTTCTTACAAAAGTATCGAAAGCCATTCACATATTGCTGCCGCAACATTCTGAAATGCGGAAAACTCTGACGTACTTTCTGGACGAGTCCGACATTCATTCTTTTTCTCTGTTGTTAGCGTGCTGGACAGTTTGCGTTTGCTCACGCCGGGCATGGCTTGGGCACCGCGATTTGTCTCCTCTTCGGCTCAAGGACGAGCCACGGAAAGCAAAAGGATAAGCGCATGTTCGCCCCGGCCAATGCTGCTCATTTCACGTTGTTGATCCCAACGGTTCGCAACGATTTCAAAGTACTGGCTTTTGGAGGCACTGAAGCCATCAGCACCTTGTATTCGATCCAGATCGAGCTGGTTAGCGAATACCCTGACTTCGATCTGGAAAGCTTGCTCAGCCAGCCGGCGTTTCTCCAGTTCGGTCTCAATGGCGAAGGCATTCATGGCCGCATCGAAGATGCGCTCGTCGGTGAAGCCGGTAAACGCCTGACCCGTTATCACCTGACCCTGGTGCCCGCGCTTTACTACTTGCAGTTCAGCCACAACCAACGGATTTTTCAGCACCTGACGGTGCCGCAAATAATCGCTCAGGTCCTCAAGGGGCATGGCATTCAGGCCGATGCGTTCACCTTTAACATCGGAACGAATCACGAGCGCGAGTACTGCACTCAATACGGGGAAAGTGATTTTGAGTTCATTCAGCGGCTGTGCGCCGAGGATGGCATCGCCTGGCACCACCAGCATTCCCGGGAAGGCCACCTGTTGGTGTTCACCGACGACCAGACCTTCTTCCCCACGCTGGGCGAAACCCCTTATCAGCAAGACTCCGGCCTGGTGGCGGAGCATTCGGTGGTCAGCCAGTTCTCCCTGCGCTTCAGCACCCGCCCCAGCACGACCACCCGCCGACACTACGACCTGAAACGCCCGAGTCTGTTGCTGGAAAGTCGCTTCACCGCCGAGTTCACTCCTGAGCTTGAAGACTATCGCTACCCGCTGTTTTTCGAGAGCGAAAAACGCGGTACACAGCTCGCCCGGCAGGCGCTGGAACGGCACCGAACCGATTACCAATTGGCCGAAGGCGAAAGCGACCAGCCGACCCTGCGCAGCGGTCATTTCTTTAGCCTGACGCAACACCCACGCGAAACCTACAACGATCTATGGCTGTTGCTCAGTGTCACTCACGCTGGAAAACAACCCCAGGTGCTTGAAGAGTCAGTTACCAGCGCTACCGAACCTGAGGACGGTTTTACCCAGGGCTACCGCAACCGCTTCAGCGCGATTCCCTGGGATGTGTTTTATCGGCCGCCGCTGCCTGTGCGAAAACCTGTGCTGGTCTGTCAGACCGCGCGTGTCACCGGGCCGCCCGGAGAGGAAATCTTTTGCGATGAGTACGGCAGGGTTCGTGTCGAGTTTCCTTGGGATCGGGCAGAACTCAACAGCGAAAAAAGCAGTTGCTGGTTAAGGGTTGCATCCAGTTTGGCGGGCGAAGGTTTTGGGGCGGTGACCATCCCGCGCGTCGGCATGGAAGTGGTCGTGACATTTCAGGAGGGCGATCCGGATCAACCGTTGATCACCGGTTGCGTGGTCAACAAGGTCACGTCCGTCGCTCATCAGTTGCCCGAGAACAAGACCAGAACAGTTCTGCGCAGCCAAAGCTCGCCGCGCAGTGGCGGCTACAACGAACTGTCGATTGAAGACCGCACAGGGCAGGAAAAAATCTACCTGCGCGCCCAACGCGACATCGAGCAACTGATCCTCAACGACAGCCGCAGCCTGATCAGCAACGACCGTTTCGAGCAGGTGGACAACAACAGCACCAGCCTGATCAAGGGCGAGGAATTCCACACCACCCAAGGCGTGCGCAGCACGGTGATCGGCGGTGATGAACTGATCACTATCAGCGGCAATAGCAGCACGACGTCCGCGGGGTCGTTGGTGATTCAGGCCGGGCAACAGACGCATGTCACCGCCACTAATGTGGTGATCGATGCCGGCATGAGCCTGACGCTCAAGGCGGGTGGTCACCACATCGTCATCAACGCCGGCGGGATTTTCAGCAGCGTGGCCATGGTCGAGGGCGGTGCGCCACTGGCGGGTATTGCGCCACTACAGGCGCTTCAGGCTGTGACCAGCAATCCGAATCCCGTCATCGCCAGCCCACTGTCTATCGTCACCGCCGCCCGCCAGCAGGCGGCGGACTACTGCCCGCTTTGCGAGGCTTGTCTCGCTGGCCAATGCAGCATTGGAGAAGTCGCATGAATGCACTCGAACGATGGCTACACGAACAATCGCGATCCGGGCGGGATCTCTATCTGATGCTCGACACTGACGGTCAACTCGACGAGCGCATGGCGTTGGCCAAGGAACTGGGAGCCGATCAGTACCGCAATGTGTATGTGGGTACGGCAGCCAACTCATTGGCGCCAGCAGGCCCTTTTCTTTTCCATATTGGCACCGTCAAACATCCGCTCATCCAGGCGCTGCTCGATTCGCCCGAGCGCCATTGGGGCTGGCTGGCGAGCGCGATCAACTTTGACCTTGATGCGTTGGTCATTCACTGGCGCGACCGGTTGGTAGTCGGTGAGCGACCGAATCAAGCGGTGTATCGCTTCCATGATAACCGCGTACTGGGGCGCGCCCTGACCTATCTGCAACCTGAGCAGCGCGCCGAATACCTTGGACCGATCGCCAGCGTCTGCTACTGGCACGCTGAACAATGGACCGTCACTGACAACCCTGACCCCGGCGAACATCCACTGCCGCTCGCTCCGGCCTGGTTGAAAACCCCGACACCGGAAATTGTCTACGCGAACGTGCAGTTCGATAACACTCGCCGCTACTTGGTCCGCGAGCACACCGAAGCCCTGGCTACCCTCGCCACACAGCTGAATGTGGATGACTGGTTATGGGGCCAGATTCAATTGGCCCGTTTGTGGGGCTGGCAGCAACCGGAGCAGGTGCATTTTTTGCTGACTCAGTGCTTGAAGGCACCGGGTTACCTTCCACCCCGGTCCTGGCTACCCAAGCCCGAAGAAGACCCAGCGGCGCATTTTGAGCGGGTATATGAGCAAGTGCTTTATTGGCAGGGAAATGCGCCTGTATGAAACGGATCTTTCAAAGCCTGACCCTCGGCAGTTGCCTCTCCCTGACACTCGGTTGTTCCGCGCTCGGCAAGTCTGACAGCTTCACCTTCGTTCCCGATTTTCCGCCTGACTTCAAGTACGAACTGACAGCCAGCTACGAGCCCGCCCAAGGGCAGACGTGCACCGTGCCGGGCGGGAAAGGTACTCATCTCGGTTTCAACAAGGTCTACATGGAATACGAAGCGACTTCCGAGATCCCGCTTTACAGAACCGTGAGCGGCTGTCCGCTGGCGTTGAACCGTGTGGAGGTCGAGGTGACGGGCATCTTTGGCCCGGAACGAAGTGATAGAAGCACTGACTATGCCGCAATTGCCGTGCGTCCAGAGTTGTTAGAGCGACAAATGGGCACTTTCAACACTGACGGCATAGGTGAGTTCTTTGGTGAATGCCAGTGGGCTTTTCGAACAGTCGGCCCCAAACGCTACCTGATAAAACTGCTTACCTGCAAAAAAATGGATGAACAGGGAAATGTCGCCCGAGGTCGTCCTTTCACGGCATACACGCTGGACCAGCTACCTGGCAAAACCGTGAGGCTGAAGATCAAGTTGGCCAAGGAAGAACTACCTGCGATTGGTGATACTTGGGTGAAAGTGCCCGGTGGATGGAAACGGTGCATGGGCGACAACTTCGAAGACCAATACGCGTTTTGCTTCGGTAATCACGAGGATTTCAGCACCTTCAAGTTGGTGGATGAACGGACTTGCACCATTTACCCGGGATGCACGGAAAACAAGGAACAAATCCCATGAGTATTGAATCTTTAGCGGTAAGTGATGTGCCATTTATGGGGGGTAATATCCACGCTTGCCCACTGCGAGGTCATTCGACGAGCTTTCAATTAGTGGACGAGTTCGGTGATGGCAAGCCTTATGCCGGTTTGCCCTACGAGGTTACTGATTACGAAGATGCCGTCTACACCGGAAAGCTCGATGCAACTGGGGCCGGAAAGGTAGACAACCACTTCTGTGGCCCGGTATTACTCAAGCTGAATCAGCCATATCAAGGGAGTGAAAAAACATACTCGTTTTTACGTGAAAGACCGCACTACCCGCTCCCCATCACCGAACTACAAGTACGCGCCGAAAAAACCCGCTTTGTCGACAAATCAGGCGTACGCACTCTGGCAAATCCAGCGAAGGACCTCGCAGATCCCGATGCCTATTACCAGGTTGAAGTGAGCGAACTGGTCAAGCACGTTGCGCATTTGCCGCCCTTGGCCTCACGCAGCTCCCCACCCAACACGGTGTTACACACGCTGTTCCGACAGCCCGCAAAAACCAGATCATTCACGCCTCAGAATAAAGGTGCCACGGATGGAGGAATGGGCGCTGTCATGACCCCAGCAGACATGGGCATGTCCGAACTGGGGTTTGCCCCGCCGCCGCCCAAGCCAAAAGGCATCGCCTTACTGCCGAACAAACATCATGTGCTGGAAGTCCGTCCGATGAGGGCGCTGCGGCCGATGTTGTCGACTGGCAACGAGTTTTGCGCACTAAACCTCTATCAACTGGCACTGATGTCGACGTTGAGTTACACCGACTTTGGTCAAGACCCGAATACCCAACCCGTCGAAACGGATAGTGTGACATTTCCACTGCGGCCCAGCAGTGGCAACTGGTTCGGTCATGCCCTGCCGCAATTTGATGAGTTGTGGAAAGTCGATCCCTCGCAGACGAAGAAGTACTACCCGCTGTATGAAGAGGTGCCCTACTCCAAACGTCTGGAAGTGGTGCCGTTCGACCCGCAGTTGTACCCAGAGGTTAACGACCCTAAATTGGGTGATGAGCAGGAAAACCCGGCCAAGCTGCATTTCCTTGATGATCGCAATCTAGAGGAAAGCTCGGACACACAGGCTTTCATCACCCATCACGACGAGTTGATATTGATCAGTGTCAGGGGAACCAGTGAGAAAGTACCTGACGCCTGGCTTGATGCGGATGCACACCAAGTACCCTTCGAGGAAGGGGATGGCAAAGTGCACAACGGTTTTTATCGGGCAGCGAAGGTGGCCTACACGTTTGCCGTGAAGTATTTGGAAAAGTTCTACAGCGGGCAAAAGCTGGTGATTTGCGGACACAGTCTCGGCGGTGCGGTAGCGCTGTTACTGGCTGAGATGCTGCGACGCAATAATCGGTATCAACCGGAAATTGTGCTTTACACCTACGGCGCCCCCCGCACCGCCGACTCAACCTTTATCGAAGCTGCAAAACCACTGAACCACCATCGCATCGTTTTCCACAACGACCCCGTACCGAGCGTTCCTTCCACCTGGATGAACACGCCGTCCAACCGCGTTCCGATGTACGCCACCCATGGGGCGGTACTTGCCCTTCACCCGGTGGGTGGTTTGGCATTTTTTGTAGGCGGGATCATCAACTTCACGGGTGCCCCCTATGGGCATCACGGTCAGTTACGTCACTTCATGCCGGTGGAATTTGGCGAAGGTCACAGGTCCTCCATCCTCTGGGAACCGGGTTGCAGCACGATCAACGATCATGGTTACGCCGAAGCGCTGCGACAGACTGATGGCTTACCGTAGCGCGGCAACTTTCTGCGGCAGGTGATAGATGGAGGCCATCACTCTATGGTCGGCAGCTACATTCCCGGCTGCTGGGCCAGCCTGCGCCGCTGGCAGGAAGCGCTGGAAAAAAAACGCTCGCTGGTGACTTTGACTGAATTCCAATGGGTCAGCGACGCCCTGACAAATGTCTCAGGACAGCTGAGTGCACTCAAAGCGAAAATCGAAAAACTCTCCCGTGCTCATGCCAATCCCCAGCGAGATGCCCAAGCGATAAGGGATCTTGAAAAAGAAGTCGAACAGATCGGCCAAACCAAGGCCCGTCTGCTAGCTCTGCACAAGCGGACAGTCATCGACGCTGATGTTTATGGCAGCTACGCCGACCAGCCCGAGTGGGTACAGGAAAATCTGCTGCGCTGGAAAGCCCATCCGGAAAACATCGTTCAGGAACAGTTGGCGATGATTCCACCAGTGGCCGAAGACCACGACGCAGCCATTGCGGCAATGACCGGAGGGCATGCCGTAGGCACGCCATTTCATCTGGATATTGATTCGATTGTGTAGCTTTGCCGGTGAAACGAGCGCTTGGTCATCTGCAAACGCAGGAGATGGCGGCGCACAGCGCCAAGGTGTAACCAGTACAGATCACTCCCACGCAAAGCGCGTGGGAATGATCAAAGACCTACAAAAACTCAATCAAGCATTCGGGCAAGGCACCGGTGCCCAGTCGCCCAGGTCCGGGTTCTTGCACATGCTGTTGACTTGAGTGGTGCCTGCGCTGGCGACCTGTTTGCTTTCCGCCTGTTTGGCTTGTGCGGTCTGCAGGGTTTTCTCGGTGGTGACCGCTTCTTTCGGCACGGTTGGCAGCACTGGTTTTTTCGCCGGTTTCACCGCTTTTTTGCTCTTGGTCGGTGCCACGACTGGCGTGGTGTCGGCGGTTGCCACGGTGACCACGTCAGTGCGCTGCACGCCGACTTGCTGCAGGTCTTTTTCGTAGGCCTGGGTGTAGTTGTTCAGGTCTTCGCTGGCTTTACCGTTCACCGCGACGATCAGGTCGTTGGACTCTTTGAGGCCTGCGACGATTTCTGCCAGGCGCTTGCGGCCTTCGGTGTCGTTGACGGTCTTGGCCTTGCGGTCGGCGACCAGTTTGGTGAACGCGTTCTGGTAGCACTGCTGCGAAGTCTTGGCGTACGCGGTGCTGCGATCGATGTCGGCGGCACTTTTGTTGACGTCGGTGGCGTAGGACGCGATGCGCTGGTTGTCATCGGCGATCTGCTTCTGGCGCTCGGTGTAGTAACCGGCCGCGCCGCCCGCCAGGGCACCGCCCGCTGCACCGATGGCGGCGTTGCGGCCACGGTTCTCGGAATCGACCAGGGCGCCCAGCAGTGCACCGCCGACAGCGCCGACAGCCGCGCCGGTGACGACCGACTTGGTCATGTTCGAATCAGTGGCACGCAGGTGCTGCACTGGCTCGTAGCAGTTTGGGTAGTACTCGACCTTGGTGCTCGAGGCGACCTTGGAGGTCGGCGATGTGGCGCAACCGGTCAGTACGGTGCTGAAGCCAACGGCCATCAGCAGCAAGTGACGCTTGGAAAGCGAAGCAACAGGTTTACGGGAGGAAAGCATAGTTGTGTTCTCTTTTAAGTTTGACCAGCTCAGCACGGCCAACCGCCGCCTGAGTCCCTTCCAAGCTCGCTGTACAACGAACGATCAAGACCGCTGGGCGTTCGATGCGAGCAATTCCTTCAATATCGCCGCCGGGTCGGCTCGTCGTTGCTGACGATAATCACCGACATGGCGAACGAATAACGTTGCGCGCGTGACCAGGCTCTTGCCCAGTACCGGCTTGCGCTCCAACTCTTCCTTGATGCGTTGAAACTGCGCCTGGATCACGGCATCGGTGTAGCGCGTGCCGGTCGCCAGGTTGTCGATGTAGATCGCCACCGCGCCGTCCAGCGCGCTGCGGCCATTGTCGATGGCGGTGGCGAACAGCTTGGCGCTGGCCTCGTCCTTGGCGTCCACGGCCTGCTGGCGACTCTTCTGCAAATTGGTCAGGCGAATGTTGTAGTTGTTGACGGTCTCGGCCACCAGAGCCGCCGACTGGATCAGGTTGCCGGCCGCTTCCTCGCGCTGCTGGGCGATGAGCGAGACGTTGCGCTTGAGCTCTTCGTTGACCAGCCCCAACTCCGCTTGCAGGCGCGGGTCGACGCTGGCAGCAATGATGCTGTCCAGGCGTTTGGTCGGGTCTTGGGCGTCGTCGATGGCATCGGTCAGCGAAGCCAGTCGACCTTCTTTCTCCCACTGGACGAACAGCTCCTTGTAGCGCGAACGTGGCGCCGACAACGCGCCAATCGCCACCCGGAATCCGGTGGTTTCGTTGCTTTGCTCGGTGCCGTCGGCGGCGAACAGCGGGTACTCGCGACGCATCCCGGTGAACAAGGTGCCTTCGCCTTCCAGATAGTTGCCGCCCTTGACCACGAAGCCGCCGTAGGTGCCTTGGCGGCGTCCGGCGTGTACTAGCTGGAAGGACTCCTGGACCATTTCGGCGGCATTGCCGATCACGTCGAACAGGCCGATGGGGTTCGGCAGTTTGGTGCCGATCGGCATCAACCGCGCTGCCTGACCAGTGCCGCCGGCGACTTGGTTGAACACCGCCCAATCGGCCAGTGGCCCGTCGCTTTCGCTGCCTTCCAGACGCCGGGGAAACAGGCGCCCTTCCAAATCCTGACGGCTAATGGCCTGCCCGCCACGGGCAGCAAATTCCCACTCGACTTCGGTCGGCAAGCGCACAAACCCCAGCCCGCCGTCCTCCGCCGAGGTGCCGCGACCGCTCACCGGCAGCAGGTCCTTGTGGTATTTCATCAGCCAGGCGCTGTACACCGCCGAGAAGCGTTCGGCCTCGAAGCGCGACAACTTCACCTTGGGCAAACGCCCGGCCATGCCTTGCGGCGCCTCGGCTTGCAGTGCCTCGCAGGCCGGCGCCGGCTCGCCGCTGGCCAGCGATTGCGCCTGGGCCATGACCTGGGCGTATTGGCGGGCGGTGACTTCGTATTTGCCGATGAAATAGAGCATCGGTTTGAGCGGGGTCTTGGCGTCCGTCTTGGGCATCAACGGCGTGATGGTCTTGCCCCAATCCTTGGGCAGATCCTTGAGGGTGAACTGGCCGTTGATAAAGTCCCGGCGGTAACCGGAGATGAACGACTGTTGATAACCGGCCTCGCCCTCGCTGAAGGGATAGCCGAGGCTGATCTCGCGGTCATCCAGAGTGCCTTGCGCCAGGATGTACACATAGCGGAACACCATCTGCCCTTCGCACGGCAGCGGCAGGCTGACGTCGTCGGCCAGCGGCTTGGGGTTGTCCAGTTTGTCGGTGCTCTCATCGGCCCAGACCATGCTGGCCAGGCTCAGCGCCATAGCGGCGCCCAATAACTTATACATCTCGGATTCCTTCAAACGCCTGGATACGCGCCACTCGCCAGCCACCACAGGCCGCCGCCACGACGCTGACGCCGAGCACGGCTACCAAGGCCCACGCGTAGTGATGCGCCAGCAGATGACTGGCGTATTCGCCCGGCGCCTGCGCAAATAAATGGTTCAGGCCCGATTGCGCCAGGCCATACAGCCCGGCGCTCAACAGGGCCGCGAGGCCGGCGCTGTACAGCGCCTGCAGCACAACAAACAGCAACAGCGCCGCCGTGGAAAACCCCAGCAGGCGCAACACCGACAACGCTCGACGCTTGCGCTCGACCGCCGCCAGCGCACCGGCAAAAATCGCCGCAAATGCTCCCGACAAAGCCAATCCGGCGATGATCCAGAACACGATCGACAGGTTGCGGCTCAGCGATTGCACCTGGGCGATGGCCTGGGCCTGGGTCGAGACCAGCAGATTCTGCGCAGCGAAGTACTGACGCAGCGGCTCGACATCCGTGAGACGACGGGCGTACAGACGAAACGCCGGGTACACCCGTTGCTCCGTCACACCCACCGACTCGCCCGGCCAGTTGAACGCCGACACGGCACGACCGTCCCGATAATCTTCAGCCGCTTCCAGTAACGCCAATGACGCGAACAATCCGTCCCGGGCGAAGGCTTCCAGCGGCAGAACGTGCAGCACCTGGACGCGAGTGCGTTGCGCCTCGCCACGACCAGCCACCTGCCGACCGACACTGGCCTGCAGCCAATCACCGGCCTTGGCCCCGAGCTTTTCGGCGACGGTCTGACTGAGCAGCACCTGATCCAGCCCTTGGGGCACCGGTAGACTGCCGAGCAAGGGGTCGTTGGCGGCGGTGGGGATCATTTCGACGGTCACCGTCGAAGCGCCAGCGGTCAGATCCGTCGTCGCGGCAATCTGCCGGGTGCGCGGCAAGGCGAAAGCCACGTCGCTGCGCCGGCTCAACTGTTCGATAAACGCGGCACTGAACCGACCGCCACCCAAGGGAATGATTTCTCGGGTGGCCGGGTCGTTTTCCAGGCGCTCGGTCAAACTGCTGACCAGGCCGAATTTCAAGCCGAACAGCACCAGCAGCGGTGCGACCACCGCCACCAGCGCCAGAACCGAACAGGCCGACAGCCACGCATCGTTGCGGTAATCCTGCCAGGCCAGGGAAGCCACCAGCGCGATGCGCATCAGCAGGCCTCCCCGAGGGTGGCGGTGACACCGCCATCAACGTCGCGATGACAACTGATGCGCCGCACCTGCAAACCGCTGGCCCGGGCCAGTGATTCATCGTGGGTGGCGACGACGCAGCACACGTCATGTTCGCGGGCCTGGGTCACCAGCAACTGCATCACTCGTTCCGCGTTCAGCGGATCGAGGGCGGCGGTCGGTTCATCGGCCAGCAGCAAACGCGGCCCATGGGCCAGGGCGCGGGCGCAACTCACCCTTTGCCGTTGGCCGACGGACAAGTCACCCGGCTTCTTGCCCAGTTGATCGACGATATCCAACACCCCGGCCAGGCGATCCACGCTGCCGTCGTCTTTCAAACCGAGCAGTTTGCGCGACAGGTCGATGTTGCCGCGCACGTCCAGAAACTCCAGCAGGCCACCGGTTTGCAGCACGTAGCCCAAGTGCCGGCGGCGCAGGTCCGCCAAGGCACTTTGCGCATCTGCGCGCCACAGCCCGGTAATGTCCGTGGGGGTTTGGCCAGGCGCAAAATCAAACTGCCCGGCCTGATCTGGAGCCAGCACCAGCGCCAGCAAATCGAGCAACGTGCTTTTGCCACAGCCACTGGGACCGACCACCGCCAGTTGTTCACCGGCATGCAGTTGCAGCCGTGGAATCACCAGGCTGTAACGCTGGCTGCCGATGCCCCGGTGTTTGTGCACTGCGCTCATGTTCAGCATCACGGCAGCGTCGACAACGGAACGCGGTACAAGGCATCACCCGGTTCGGCATCGCCGAAACGCACCCAGTTGGCCAGGTCGTTGTGGAAGGTTTCGTAGAGGCGGATCTTCGAGTCCAGCTCGTCGATAAAGTCTTCCTGCTCGGCCACGCTCAACGAAAGCCACAAGTCCTGGGTCATGTTCAACGACTTGCTGCGATAGGGCAGCCCTTCCAGGTACTCACCCAGCACCCCACCATCGGCCAGGTTGCCGCCCTTGCGCAAGGCCGAAGGATCGCGGCTCATGTAGGCACTGGCGCTGGCGATTTCCTGGAAGAAATTCTTCGGCGAGGTCTGGGTCTTGCGGGCGGCATCGACAATCAGTTTCAGCGATTGCTGCAAGTCATTGAGCTGCAACTTGGTCAGCATCACGCACACCTGGAACGCCGGCAGTGCCGGGTTGGTCAGGTCGCGGTCGGCGGTCCAGGCGCTGACCAGTTGCGGCGCCTGGCTGGCGGCTCTACGCCCCAGGAAGTCCATGTGCATCGCGTAGCCGACGGCCGCCGATTTGTCGCTCAGGCTCGGCGCGGCGCTCAGCAGCGGTACGGTTTGCGGCTTGTCGCTACGCACCTGATGCACCAGGTCGGCAAATACCGAACCGATCTCGTCCACCCGCTCACCGAACTTGCGTACATCGGCGCCCGCCACCGGAATGTACAGGTCGCCGATCTGTGGGTTGGCGTCGGCGGTCAGGGTGCGGTATTGGCTTTGCGCACCGCTGTGGGTTTTCTTGCCGGCATCGCTGAGCAGGTGCAAGGCGTAGATCTTGATCTGCTTGCCCAGCGCAGCCTGGCGCACTTCGGCTTCGTTCATTTGCGTGGCGGCATACGGGTCGTTCTTGCGCAAGGCACCGGCATCGGTGACCAACAGGATCAGGCGCCCGCCATAGCCGGACCAGTCCATGCGCTCGACCGCTTCCATCACACCGGCAAACGCATCTTCGTTGAACGAATGGCTGGAGACCGTGGACGCCTTGACCTGACGCGCCAGGTCCATGAAGCGCTGTGGGTCGCGGCCCTGGTCCAGAGTGATCAAGGTTTTAGCGACGTATTCCAGGCCTGGGGTTTTCTGGGTGCTGCTTCGAAACCCCACCAGGCCGAAGCTGACACTGTCCTGCTCGCCCCGCTCGGCGATGCGGGTTTGCAGTTGATGTACTACGTCGCGGACCTGATCGATGTAGGGCTGCATGGACACGGTGGTGTCCACGACCAATACCACGGCGGTGCGGAACGCGTCGGCGTCAGCGGTAGTGATTGGCGTGTTGTTGGCAGCGGCCTTTGGAGCATTGCCGGGGTCGATGGACGCCACGTTCAGCAACTGCACCGGCTGGCCGTTCTCATCGAAGCTCTCGCGGGAATCGAAGATCGGCAATAGGTAAAACTGGTTCTGCGGAACCGCGCTGGCGGCCGGTTCCAGAGCCAGCACCTGTTGGTTGTCTTCGTGATTCTGCTGGGCCTTGAGCAGCAGGTTTTTTGCCGCCGACGGATCGGCCAGCAGCCTCTCCACTTCGCCGGGCTGACGCAGGAACATCACCGGCGCACGGCCGGAGCGTTCGGTGAACTTAAGTACCAGGCTTTGCTTCCAGTCGCTGACTTGCGCGGCCGGCAACCAGCCGTCACTGCGCCCGTCGGTGGCGGCGCCGACACGCAGCCACGGGCTGCCATCAACCTCTTTGCGCTGATAGACGTAAAGCACCGAGAACGCCGGCAAGGCCTTGTCGGGTGTGCCCCCCGGTTCGCTGGCGAGTTTCGCCCCCGGCTTGCTGAGTACCCGCTGGAACAAGGTTTTTTTGCCGGCCATCAGCAGCGGACGCTGACCGCCATCGACCTCCGTTGCCACGGGGGGCTTTACGGGTGGCGCCACGGTCGGCGGCGCACTGGCCGGCGGTGCCGAAACCACCGGCACCTTGGCGTCGGCTTCGACGTCACCGGACAGCCACCAATAACCCGCGCCGCCCAAGACCAGCGCCACGGCCACCGCGACAGCGGCGAGTGCGAACACCGGCCCCTTTCGCTGTTCCGAGACCGTGGACGACGGTGTCGGCTTCACAGTCGGCGGAACAGGATTGGGCCGAGGTTGTGGCTGCGCGGGGCCGGTTGGTATATCGATGGACACCGGCGTCAATCCCGCCAGGTCATTGCTCACCGCAATCGGCACTACCGGAATTGGCAATGGCCGGATCGTGGTCGCTTCAACCGATTCCCGAGGCAGATTATCCAGCGCCTGCAACAGCGCCGCTGCGTCCGGGAAACGGTCGGCCGGATCCTTGGCCAACAGCTTGCGCAGCACTTCTTGATAGCGACCGTGGTGCACTGGCAGCTCCGGCAACGGTTCGGTCAAATGCGCCAGGGCCGTGGAGAGTGCGTCGTTGCCGGTATACGGCAGTTTGCCGACGAGGATTTCGTAGAGCACCACGCCCAGGGCATAAAGATCGGCTCGGCCATCGATATCCTGGCCGCGCGCCTGTTCCGGGCTCATGTAGCTGGGAGTACCGACGGCGAAACCGGCCTGGGTGAATTGGGTGCGGTCATCCATGGACTTGGCGATGCCGAAGTCGGAGAGCACCGCCGTGCCATCGGCACGGAACAGAATGTTCGCCGGTTTGACGTCGCGATGAACCAGCCCCAGCCCATGGGCATAGCCCAGGGCCGAGGCGATATGACGGATGTAGATCAGGCCCTGCTCCGGCGTCAGGCCGGCGGCGATGCGCTCCTTGAGCGTGCCGTTGGGCAGGAATTCCATGGCCATGTAATACAGCTCACCGACATGGCCGATGTCATGGATGGTGACCGTATGCGGGTGAGACAGACGCGCCAAGGTTTTACCTTCGCGCAGGAAACGCTCGCAGAAACTCGGGTCCGCCGCCAGCGCGGCAGCCATGACCTTCAGCGCCACCTTGCGCTCCAGCGAGCGCTGGGTCGCCAGGTAAACGCTGGCCATGGCGCCTTCGCCGATCTCGCCGTCGATGTCATAACCGGGGATCAGAATACTCAGGGTGGAATTCATGACGGCACCTTCACGACGATGACGGTGATGTTGTCCGGAGCGCCACGCATCAGGCCCAGGGACACCAGGCTGCTGGCGATTTCACTGGGTTCATCATGGCCAAGCACCTCACTGATCTCTTGGTCGGTAACGGTTTTGTTCAGCCCGTCGCTGCACAACAGGTAACTGTCGCCGGGCATCAACAGTAGCTCGACTATCGCCAGTTCCAGTTGTGCCCCGACCCCGACGGCGCGGGTGACAATATTGGCCCGAGGATGCACCCGGGCTTCGGCTTCGCTGAGCAGGCCGCTGTCCTGCAAGTCCTGAACGTAACTGTGGTCCCGCGAGATGCTTTTGAGCCGGCCTTTACGCAGGCGATACAAGCGACTGTCACCCGCCCACAGGCACACCCCGCGCAAGTCACGCGCCACCAGCGCCACCACGGTGCTGCCCATCATGGTCACGCCGCGGTTGGCGGTTTCTTCACGCACGGCAGCGTTGACCCGCAGCAGATCGGTTTTCAGCGCCGCGACGTATTCATCCAGTGAGCGGCCCACGGCAATGCTACGCAGACTGTCGACAATCAGGCTGCTGACGTAGTCGCCCGCCGCGTGCCCGCCCATGCCATCGGCAACCACCCACAGGCCGTTTTCCGGCAGGTCCAGGCAAGCATCTTCGTTAACCTGGCGGACCATGCCGACATGGCTCTTGCTTGCGGACTTGAACGTCTTTCCAACGCTTGGACACATCTACACAACACCTTCTTGGCCGAGCAAAAATTGCGCAAAATCAGCGGCGGCCGGCAGGCCCTGGCACCGCAATAAAGCAGGGGCGATACGCTCCGAACCCTGGCCCCACCAAAGGCTTGCGCCTTCGCAGGCCAGTTCGGCGAGGGCGGTCATTCGCGCCTTCGGGTCGGTGGCATCAAAACGATGCAGGCCGGCAAAACGGCTGCTTGGCGCGCGTGGGAGGTACGCCGGGCCGCCCAGCATCTCCAGTCCTGCACCGAAGGCTTCGAAGCTCGCCTCCACGCTTAACGTGCTCAACAGCAATTGCTCGACTTGCTCAAACCAGACATCCGAGCCACCCACCACCGACGCTGGATCAGCGTCGTGATCCAGCAGCACAGCAACGGTCAGCGGAAAATACCGGCCAACCCGATCGATGCTCGGCATCACCACCCCAACGGCGGCCTGCGGCCCGCATAAACCGGGCCCGAGCATGAAGCGCCACAACGGACTGACCAGATAGGCATCCAGCCAACGGTCTCCCAGGCTTTGACTGGCGAGCAGACCCGCCGCCAGCCACGAATCCCAAGGGCCGATAAAACTCTGCGGCAAGCCACGGCTGACAAAGTCCCCGCGACTGGCCAGCTTTCCATAGAAGCCCGGCGTGCTCATAAGCGCTCCGGCAGGCTGAAACCACTGAGCACACGACTCTTGAACGGGTTGAAGGCGCTGTTGGCCCGCAGCTCATAAGAGGCGCTGGCGCCGTCGACTCGCAGCCGCAGGTTGAAGCGGTCCGGCGAGTTGCCGGCGGTCAGGTCCGATTGCTCCAGCAGGCGGAACCAGGCCCAAGGCCCATCCAGGGTGATCCCGGAACGACCGCTGGACGAGGGCGGCATGATCGAAATCCGCACCACGCCGATGCTGCCGGGGTTGGGCCATTGCATGGCGGTCGGGCGGCTCGGGCCATGGTCGTAGCTCAATTGCTGGCCGTCGAGGTCGAGCAAAAACTGGGTGATGGTGGCGTCCATCGCCACTGGCTTGAGTTCGAAGCGCACCATCGGCTGGGTGCCGCCGGAACGGAAAAATGCATCCCGGATGGTCGCTGCCCGCTGGAAGGTTTGCAGCACGCCCGGGGCGATGCCGAGCTTCTGTGCGGCGCCCGGCTGCCAACGCCAGGCCTGGGTCGAGGTATCCACGTACGGCTGCAGGTATTTGCGGAAATAGTTGTCCATCACCCCGCCCACGCCGAAGAACTGGCCGAAGTCATCCAGGGTCGCGTCCCGCGCACTGCCCGGCGACATTGGGTAACGCCCGGCCAGGGACTGGCGATAGATGTTCAGCACTTCGCTGGTCCAGGCCGCGTTCAGTTGATTGCGTACCCCGCCCATCATGCTGTTGGTGGTGGAGTTGACCACCGACTTGACCAGGCCTTGCACCAGCGGCGGTTGCCGCTCGGCGTTGAGGCTGACCCGCGTGGCAGCTGCGGCGGCCTGGTTCTTGGCTTCGCCGAGCAAGGCGTCGCCGCTGGCGCCGACCATGGCGCTGACCTGCACATACAGGGCATTCATGTCGGCCAGCAGGCCGTCGATGGCCGCCGGCTCGCCTTCGTTTTTGCTGACGATGCTGTTGAGTTCGGCAAAATGCGCGGTGATGGGATCTTCACTGGCATCCGCTGTGTGTTGCGTCGCCTGCTCCTGGCCGAGCAAGCTGCCCAAGCGCTCCTTGAGCTTGTCGACCCCGCCCTCCACCGGCGCGCCCTTGGCGGCCAGCAGGCGTTCTTCCTGTTGCAGGTCGGTTTCCTTCGCCACTGCTACCAGCAGTTTTTTCAACGGCGAGGTCGGGCCAGAAATCACCCGCAACACATCGGCGGCCTGGGCCACGCTGGTGATCGGCACGAAGTCGATATCAGCCAGTAAGGCATCCCACTGGCGCTGGTAATCCTGGAAATACAGGCGGCGCACGTCGGCGGCCAGGCTGACGACGTTCTGTTGTTCTGCCTGGTCGCGACCGAGCACCCACTGCTCCTCGGCCAGGGTGCCGGTCTGGTTCAGGCTGGTGAGCAAAAACCCTTGGCGGTAACCCTTGGCCGTGAAGAAGCCGCTCAAGGGTTCGCCCAGCGGCTTGCCGCTCTTGCGGCTGAACACCAGCGCGGCATCACGCCCGGCCGCTTCGTTGAGACGAAAGTCCGGAATGCCGTCCGGCAGTTTCTGCCGTTTGACCCGGTCATAGACACGCTGAGCCACTGGCAGCTGCTGCAACTGCCGACGCAGGTCGTCGATCAGGCGCGGGTCCAGACGTGCGGTGGGCGGATGGCGCTCGAACAGCGCCTGCAAGTGCTCCTCCATGGCCACACGCTGCTCGGCCGGCAAGTCGCGCGGCAGGCTGCGATCCCAGTCCAGGGCGATCCACGCCTTGATGAAGTCGGCATCGTAATGCTCGCTGTCGGCGAGCATCAGGTAGGCCTTCAAGCCTTCGTAAAGGAAGTCCGAATTGCCGCCACCGTGCAATTGCTCTTCGATGCGCGTGAGCAAGCGTGGCGCGAAGACTGCGATCAACAACTTGCGATAGACGCTGCCAGACTCGGCTTCAAGCATGTCGCCCTGATACAGGCCCAGGCCTTCGGCCCAGTTCGGCGAATCGTCGGCCAGGTGCTTCACCGCGTTGAGCAAAGGCAACACCGCAAGCACGTCCCGTTGTGCCGGGCTGAGGTTCTGCACGGCCTGGCCCAGGGGCGCGACTTTCTGATCGACTTGCGTGATATACGCCTGGTTGGCGCGGTAACTGACCCACCACAAGGTCCCGACCACCAGCACCAGGGCCACGGTCGAGGCCAGCACACCCCGGGCAATCCACTTGCGTCGACATTCGACTTTCGGGTTGACCCCCACCAGCCCACGCTCGGCAAAGGCCACGGCGCTGAAGAGTTTTTCGATGAAGTAACTGCGCCCGGTGCCGTTCTGGCGCGCCAGGTGCTGGCGGTCCAGGTTCATGCTCTGGGCCATGGAGCCGATCAGCCGGTCAATCGGGCTGCCTTCCTGGGTGCCGCTGGTGAAATACACCCCGCGCAATAGCACCCGCTCTTCAAAGGCGTTGGGTTTGAATACGCCCTCAAGGAAGCTTTGCAGGCAATCCTTCAACGCGCCGAACTGTTGCGGGAAACCGTAGATCAGATCGCGCCGCGCCGGGTCGCGCTCCTGTTGCAAACGCTCCACCAAACGATCGTTGAGGCGCTGTTCCAGGCCGGTGAATTCGCTTTGCAGATGGGCCAGTGGGCTGTCATGGTTTTTGCCGTCGTCCAGGGCAAAAGTCATACCCCAGACCTGGGCCCGTTCTTCCTTGCTCAGGGTATCGAAATACTCCATGAACCCTGGCACCAGATCGAGCTTGGTCAGCATCAGGTAGATCGGAAAGCGCACACCGAGTTGCGTGTACAGCTCCTGGATACGCAGGCGGATCGCGGCGGCATGGGCGGCGCGCTCGGCGTCGCTGCCCAGCAGCAGGTCGGAGAGGCTGATGGCGATAAACGCGCCGTCGATCGGACGCCGGGCCCGCTGTTTTTTCAACAGGCCGAGAAAACCCAGCCACGCTGCTTTATCGACTGTCGCGTCGCTGTCCTGGGTGGTGTAGCGCCCGGCGGTGTCGAGCAGCACGGCCTGATCGGTAAACCACCAATCGCAATTGCGCGTACCGCCCACGCCCCGCACGGCTCCGGCGCCCAACTGCGCGGCCAGGGGAAAGTGCAGCCCGGAATTGACCAGCGCGGTGGTCTTGCCCGATCCCGGTGGGCCGATGATCACGTACCACGGCAGCTCATAGAGATTGCGTCGTTCGTCACCGCCCAGCTTGGCTTTCTTCAACAGCGCCAGAGCTTCGTCCATGCGCTGGCGCAACGTTTCGAGCTCTTCGGCTGTGGCGATGCTGGTCGGGTCCGGCGAGGTTTGCGCCGCCAGGCTGCGCATCACTTCGGCGGCCTGTCGGCGTGCCTGGATGATGCGGAACACCCGGTAGGCGATCCACACCGTGAACACCAGAATGATCAGCGCCCAGCGCCGCCCTTCGGGCACCAGCAATTCGAGCAGCGGCCCGACAAACCAGATGATCAGGCTCAGAGCGATCAGGCCCAGCAGCGGGATCACCCAGCGGATGATAAAACTGAAAAACGCCTTCACTCGACCCCCTCCGCCAACACTGTGATTTCGACCCGACGATTGCGTGCGCGGCCCTCTGTCGTTGCGTTCGAGGCCAACGGTTCGGTGTCGCTGCGGCCTTCGGCGCTGAAGCGTTCGGGCTGGCCGGTCTTGGCCGAAAGGATTTGCAGTACCGAATTGGCCCGCGCCTCGGACAAGGCCCAATTCGATGGAAACCGCAAGGTGGCAATCGGGCGATTGTCACTGTGGCCGGTCACCCGGACCTGGCCCTTGACCTTGCGAACGGCATCGGCGATGCGCAGCATCAGCGGCTGGAAATTGTCGACGATGCTGGCGCTGCCCGAGGCGAACAGCTCATCGCCACGGATGGTCACCACTGAACGATCAACGGCATCTTCCACAGCGACCCGACCGGCCTTGATTTCATCAGCGAGGAAGCCTGCCAGGCGGGGACGCTCGATCAGTTTCGGTTGCACCACCGGACGGTCGATGGCCTGCACCGGGATCTCGCCCAGCGCATGAATATTTTTAAACACCGGCTCGGCATCGGCGGCCAGTTTCAAGCGCAGGCCGAACAGCAGTGCCAGCAGCAACGCCACGCCGATGGCCACGGCGATCCATGGCGGCATGAATTGCGCCAGCCGGTCGCGGGCCACGGTGACGCCGCGCCAATGGGGCGACAGTTCACGCTCATAATCGCCACGGGCGCTGCGGATGACCGCGCTGGTGCGTTCACGCAAGGCTTCCAGTTGGCTGCGACCATCGTTCATGACCCGATAACGCCCTTCGAAACCCAGGCACATGCACAGGTACAACAGCTCCAGCAGATACAAACGTTCGCGGGGGCTTTGCAGGCAATGTTCCAACAGCTGGAACACCTTCTCGCCGCCCCAGGCTTCGTTATGCACGGTGATCAGCAGGCTCTGTTTGCCCCAGTCGCTGGCACCACCCCACGGCGTACTCAACACCGCTTCATCCAGGGCGGTGCACAAGGCGTAACGGGCCAGCAACACATCGTTGCGCACCACGCCGGCAGCCTCGGCGCGCTCTTCGAACTGGCGCAGATAGGCCAGTAATTGCGCCCGCAGGCTCGCCGGTGCCGGGTGGGCAATGGTATTGCGCAAGCGGGTCAGCAAAGCCAACAACGGGCCAGCGGCGCTTTCCAGGGGGTTGAGACCTTCGGCCTTGCTGGTCAAAAGCGGCGCGGCCGGCATCAACAGTGGCGCGGGCTGGGCGCGACCAGCCTCCGGGCGGGCCGGGTCGGCGCCACGGCCGCCGGGTGTCGGCATGAATTGGGTACGATCGTCGTTGTTCATCGCGGTTTATCCTCGGATCGCCCAGAAAGCCAGGTTCAGCCCCGGAAATTGCCCCGCAATGTGGAACGCAAAACCGCCTGAGTTGGCCAATTGCTGCCAATGCTCGCTACCCCGGTCGAGTTCGTAATAGGTGGAGCCGGCGTGATACGGAATCTGCCGTGGCGCCACCGGCAGCGGCAGCAGGACAATGCCCGGCAATTGCAGGTTGACCAGGTCGCGGATGTGCTCCACCGAGCCGACCTTGCTCTGTTGGCCAAAGTGGCTGCGCAGGGTTTCGGCGGGCACGTCGGCGCGCACCACCAGGATGAAGCTCGCGCTGTCGAGCAGGGACCTGTCGGCCAGCATCGCGACATGGACGCCGTAGGCTTTTTCGACAATCGGAATCGGCGTGGCCTTGCTGTCGATCAACATCGACAGCGCCTCACGCAGGGCTTGCATCACCGGCGCGAAACTCAGCGCCAAGTCATCGTGCTGGTACTGCGGGTATTCCTGGGGTCGCCGCCCGGAAGCGGTAAAGGTCGAGAATTCCCCGGCCAGACTCACCAGCTCGCTATAGAACCGCTCGGGGTGCAACGGGCTCAATTGACTCAAGTGCTGAATCAACGGCTGAGCATGGTTGACCAGTTGCAGCAGCATGAAATCGGCAATCTCCGAGGCGCCGCCGGCACCGGATGCCACCACCCGCCCGGCGAGGGCTTCGCCGCGCTGATGAAGCAGGCCCAGCAGTTCACTGCGAAACGCGGCCAGGGGCTTGGATGCGGCCACATCCAGCAGCGGCGGGATGTAAGTGTCGTCGAGTACCAAGGCCCGGTCGGCACGTTTCTCCTTGATTCGTACCAGACCGATGGCGGCGTAGTCGCTGATGCCATCCTGGGCGACCAACAATCGCAGCGCTCGCGAACCCACCGCCACCGGTGCGCGGTTTTCGAACGGGGCGTTGTCGTCGCGCACTTCGCGCACCTGGCTTACATAGCGCGCAGCGCCCGGCACTTCACCTTCATCGACGGTGTCGCGTGCCCCGGCGCGCTTGAGCGGCAAGGCCAGATACACCAGGCCATCGCGCAAATTATCGTCGATGTTCAGCGGGCTCGGCGCCAGGTCATCCTGAGGGATGTTGAATGGCGTACCGTCCGGCAGCAGGCCGCGCGCTGAAATAATCGCCAGTTTGCCCTGGGCCAGCAGGCCCTGGTCGATCAGCAATTCGGAAAAACCCCAGGCGCCGGCCGACAACGGGCGGCTCCGGGCGTCGATGAGGTTCTCCAGGTAACGGTCATGCTGCTGAAAGTGCTGCGTTCCAATGAACATGCCTTCCGACCAGACCACACGATTGTTCCAGGACATGGGGGGCTCCGATTGCTTATTGGGCAGGGCTGGATGGGGAAACCACGACGGCGCTGCGCACGGCTCGCACGTCGAGGCTGATCTGGTATTCGGTGTATTGGCGCGGCGGGACATTCATCACCGCGCGCCACAACGACTGATCCAGCTCGCGATACCCCACCAGTACGCCGATATGGCGGGTGGCCGGGTCGAGGTCGCGCTGCAGGCTCAACTGCTGGCCGGGCTGGATCAGCACTTCGTCCTGATCGATCAGATCGGCGCCGAGCGTCGCCTGGGCCCGTTCGGCCAGTGCGAAATAATCGGAACGGCCGAAGGTGGCAGCATTTTTCAATTCGAAAATACGCACCCGGACCGGGGCTGGCTGGCCAGTAGCGCCGGGGTTGAGCCCGGCAATGGCGTGAAAGTGCAACTCGACGGCGGCCGTGTCGGCCTCGGCCTCAGCCTCTTCGGGCTGGGGTTTGGCCGCATCCTTGGCACATGCGGTCAGCAGAAGCGCGGTGGCAACTGCGAGTAAAAACCTGGGAATCATCCTGCGTCCTCAATGACGTTTCAGCTATCCGTTGTTCCGTTCTTTGCTATCAATGGCGCTATGCGATGGCGACGCTCAGCCGCGGCGCTGCCTTGTACTGTGTTCTTCGTAGGCGCGACTGAATTCCCGACCGAACAGGTCCTGGAAATCCTCTTGGGCCTCGCGGGAAATATTGCTGTAGAGCTCGGTGAACTGCTGCCAGTACTGGGCCTGTCGCGAGCCACTGAAAATGCTCGACAGGCCACCGGGCTTGCCCATGCGCTCTTCCAGCTGCCCCGGCTCGAAGCGCGTCAGCAGGTGCTTGATCGCCGCTTCCACGCCGGCCATCACCGCCAATTGGTGGGCACGCAAGTCATCAAAGCTGTCGCGCACTGCCAGGTCCGGCGCCATGAACGCCTGATTGCTGTGGCGCAACAGCAACAGCAATGCTTCATCGACGTTGGGAGCGAATTTCAGCGGGTTGTTTTCCACCGGTTGAATCATCGTCTGCTGAATGCGGAACTCGCCCTTGAGGCTGCTACGGGCGCGCAAGACATCGATCAGGCCTTCGACCATCAGCCGATAACTGCGGCCGATGCTTTCCATTTGTGCCTCGGCCTGAGCCTTGTCCAGGCGCACTTGATCCAGCCCGGCACCGCGCAGAAAGGCTTGCAACAGGTCGGGTTGAGAATTGTCGGCCGGGCTGACCGGATCGACCAGGCGTTCGACGACGGCCACAGGCGGTTCGCAAAGGGGTGCCGGTTCGATCGGTACCCTGATGTGAGGTACGGGTGGCGGCGCAACCTCTGCAACAGGCAGCGGGACGATAGCCACCGGTGCAGGCTTGTCGCTGAACAGGTCCCAATCTTCCGGAATCACCGGGGCCGACACCAGCGGCGCAGGCCCGGCCACGGGCGTTGGGGTGGGGATCGGAGTCGGTGGGCGGAAGTCATGCTGCTCGGCCGGGACATGGTCGGGCTGGGTGGCCGGCGGAACGCTGGTCGGTGTCAGAAAGTCGAACAGGTCCGGCATCGTGTCCATGGCCGATACGCCCTGAAAATGTGCAGGTGGCGTCATGGGCAACGACGTCGGCGTATTCACGACGGCGCCCTGACGCCCCATCAGGGCTTCGAAGCTGCTGGACGAATCGGCGAAAGGGTTGCCGTCGGTCACCGGCAGACTGAAATCGATACGCGCCTGGATTTCATAATCACCGATGCGGATAACTTCGCCATCTTGCAACGGCTCGCTGTTGCCCTTGCGCAGACGAATACCGGCCTTGACCAATTCCACACCATTAGTGCTGTTATCAGTTAAGTAATACCGGCCATCTTTATATTGAACAACGCAATGTTTGCCGGACACCAAACGCTCTGGATCGGGCAATACCCAGTCATTATCAGAATTACGGCCAATTGCCATCACACCCTGATCCATGGATTTCTCAGGGCACTGGCCAGGGGTAATTTTGTGATAACTAGTGATAGTCAAACACAGCGACATCTTGCCTCCTTGCTGAACACTTTGCGCGCGGGCGAATCGGGATTCACTCCCGCCAGACTCGCTCCGACAACCTTGCAAAAACAACCTTGAAACGGCTTTTTACCAGCATGATTGCTGATCTTAACCGGCCTGCGTGACAAAAAAACCTGCATGAGTGCCTGCTTCGACCTATCAGTCGCGCGGGTTGTTAAGCACCTCACATCTGTCACACAGAGGAAATAGCTTACCTTGACAAGCCATAAGTACTACACCAAAAATGAACAACTTCTTGAATATCAATGATGGCACTTTAAGATCACTGCGTATCCAAAGGGCCATTACACTCAAGGAAACATGTGAAGTTCCACTTGGAACTAACGTGTGAACAGCCCGACTGTCAGTCGGGCGATATGGAGATCAAATTCAGTGGAAGTGCCTTTGCTGCTCGCCGCCGTTTCCGCGACTTCGCCTTGTGGTGAAGATTTGGAATATGACGCGGATTTTTTGCGCCTGGAACGCGATTCCCAAGGCCAGCCCGAGCGCAGCATGGGCGATTCGATATTGCCTGCCGCCCCCCCTGAATGGCGCAGCATCCAGCAGCAAAGTCTGGATTTGTTGCAACGCAGCAAAGACCTGCGTATCACCCATTTCCTTTTGCAAAGCTCCCTTGCCCTTGAAGGCGTTACCGGCCTGGCTCGCGTCCTGACACTGATCAGCGAATTGCTCAAGCAATACTGGGCCGACCTGCATCCGCGTCTGGATGCCGAAGACAACAACGACCCCACTGTGCGCATCAATGCCCTCGCCGGCCTGACGTCCGATGCAACCATTCGCCTGCTGCGCGAAAGCATCCTGGCCCGTTCGCGAACCTTTGGTGCTGTCAGCCTGCGCGCCGCCGCTAATGCCAGCGGCCTGCAAAGCTTCCCTGACGAGAACCTCGGCGCCGAGCAGCTCGCCGGGGCGTTCCTGGACAGCGATCCCGAACAGTTGGAAATCACCCGCGCCGCTTTGCACGAGGCCCGCAGCGTCGCCGAGGCCATCGAGCAACAGGTCAGCGAACAAATCGGCTCCGCCCAGGGCGTTGACCTTGGCCCGTTGAAGCAACCGCTCAAAATGGCCTTGCAGATTCTCGGCCAGTTCGCCCCCCAGAGCGGCGACAGCCCCCTGCCCGATGCCATCAGCGACGACAGTCCCGCGCCGGTTGAATACGCCACCGCGCCGAGCACACCGCGCAGCACTGGCGAAATCAACAACCGCGACGACGTGCTGCGCAGCCTGGACCGGATTCTTGCGTACTACACCCGTCATGAGCCCTCCAGCCCGCTGCCGGTGCTGTTGAACCGGGCGAAGAATCTGGTGCATGCCGACTTTGCGGCCATCGTGCGCAACCTGATTCCCGACGGCATGAGCCAATTTGAAAACCTGCGCGGACCAGACAGCGAATAAAAGCGAACGGATCACGCAGTCACGTCACCGGTACCACCGATGACGCCAACACCGTCGCTTGAGCGACCAGGAGCAGCAACGTGGCGAAGCAAAGTTCTCAGAAATTCATCGCGCGCAACCGTGCGCCTCGAGTGCAGATCGAGTACGACGTCGAGCTCTACGGCGCCGAGAAAAAGGTCCAGTTGCCCTTCGTCATGGGCGTCATGGCGGACCTCGCCGGCAAGCCCGCCGAGCCTCTGGCACCTGTGGCCGATCGCAAGTTCCTGGAGGTGGATGTCGACAACTTCGACTCGCGCCTCAAGGCCATGCAGCCACGCGTCGCGTTCCATGTGCCCAACGAGCTGACCGGCGAAGGCAACCTAAGCCTGGACATCACCTTTGAAAGCATGGACGACTTCAGCCCGGCCGCCGTGGCGCGCAAGGTCGACTCGCTAAACAAGTTACTCGAAGCGCGCACCCAACTGGCCAACCTGCTGACCTACATGGACGGCAAGACCGGTGCCGAAGAAATCATCATGAAGGCCATCAAGGATCCGGCGCTGCTCCAGGCGCTTGCCAGTGCGCCGAAGCCAGCCGAGCCTCAGGCTTAATCAGGACGAATGATCATGACCGATTCAGTACGTGCAGACGCTCAGACACTGAGCACCACCGAAGAAGCCAGCGAGTTCGCCTCCCTGCTGCTGCAAGAATTCAAACCCAAGACCGAACGCGCTCGCGAAGCCGTCGAGACCGCCGTGCGCACCCTGGCCGAGCAGGCCCTGGCGCAGACCGACCTGGTGTCCAACGACGCCATCAAGTCGATCGAATCAATCATCGCCGCCATCGACGCCAAGCTCACCGCCCAGGTCAACCAGGTCATCCACCACCCCGATTTCCAGCAACTGGAAAGCGCTTGGCGTGGCCTGCATTACCTGGTCAACAACACCGAGAGCGATGAGCAACTGAAGATTCGCGTGCTCAATATCTCCAAGACCGACCTGCACAAGACCCTGAAGAAATTCAAGGGCACCGCGTGGGACCAGAGCCCGATCTTCAAGAAGATGTATGAAGAAGAATACGGCCAGTTCGGCGGCGAACCTTACGGTTGCCTGGTGGGCGACTACTACTTTGATCAGTCGCCGCCGGATGTCGAGTTGCTGGGCGAGTTGTCAAAAGTCTGCGCCGCCATGCACTCGCCGTTCATCGCAGCCGCATCGCCGACCGTGATGGGCATGGGCTCGTGGCAGGAACTGTCGAACCCGCGCGATCTGACCAAAATCTTTACCACCCCGGAATATGCCGGCTGGCGCTCGCTGCGCGAATCGGAAGACTCGCGCTACATCGGCCTGACCATGCCGCGTTTCCTCGCGCGTCTGCCATATGGCGCCAAGACCGATCCGGTGGAGGCCTTCGCCTTCGAAGAAAGCACCGACGGTGCCGACAGCTCCAAGTACACTTGGGCCAACGCCGCTTACGCGATGGCGGTGAACATCAACCGCTCGTTCAAACACTTCGGCTGGTGCTCGCGCATTCGTGGCGTGGAGTCTGGCGGTGAAGTGGAAAACCTGCCGGCGCATACCTTCCCGACTGACGATGGTGGCGTGGACATGAAATGCCCGACCGAAATCGCCATTTCGGACCGCCGCGAAGCGGAACTGGCGAAGAACGGTTTCATGCCGCTGCTGCACAAGAAAAACACCGACTTCGCCGCGTTCATCGGCGCCCAGTCGTTGCAGAAACCGGCCGAGTACGACGACCCGGATGCCACCGCCAACGCCAACCTGGCCGCGCGCCTGCCATACCTGTTCGCCACCTGCCGTTTCGCTCATTACTTGAAGTGCATCGTGCGCGACAAGATCGGCTCCTTCAAAGAGAAGGACGAAATGCAGCGTTGGTTGCAGGACTGGATCCTCAACTACGTCGACGGTGACCCGGCGCACTCCACCGAAACCACCAAGGCCCAGCACCCATTGGCTGCGGCCGAAGTGATCGTCGAGGACGTGGAAGGCAACCCGGGGTACTACAACTCCAGGTTCTACCTGCGCCCGCACTATCAGCTCGAAGGCCTGACCGTGTCGCTGCGCCTGGTATCCAAGCTGCCTTCGGCCAAAGGCGCGTAAAAACCTGCTGAACGGTACACGGTAAATGTGGGAGCGAGCCTGCTCGCGATCGCGGTGGATCAGTCGCTACCAGTGTTGCCTGACACTCCGCCATCGCGAGCAGGCTCGCTCCCACAGGGGTCTTCATTAGGTTGGAGATCACCTTGAACCCCCTTCAGCAGAACAGATTTCGCAAGGTCGGCGTTAACCAAACAATGTGGTAGAGACCACACAGGGAGAAAACATGGCTGTTGATATTTTCATCAAGATCGGCGACATCAAGGGCGAGTCCATGGACAAGGCCCACAAGGACGAGATCGACGTCTTGAACTGGAGCTGGGGCATGTCTCAGTCCGGCAACATGCACGTGGGCAGCGGTGGTGGTGCCGGCAAGGTGAACATCCAGGACCTGTCGCTGACCAAGTACGTCGACAAAGCCTCACCGAACCTGATGATGCACTGCGCCAGCGGCAAGCACATCGACAAGGTCAAGCTGACCGTGCGCAAGGCCGGCGGCGAAAGCCAGGTCGAGTACATGATCATCAACCTGGAAGAAGTGCTGGTCACTTCCTTGAGCACTGGCGGCTCGGGTAGCGATGATCGCCTGACCGAAAACCTCACCCTGAACTTCGCCAAGGTGCTGGTGGATTACCAGCCGCAAAAAGCCGACGGCACCAAGGAAGGCGGGCCGGTCAAGTTCGGCTGGAACATCCGCCAGAACGTCAAGGTGTAATCGAAGATGCCCCCGGTGTTATGCGCCGGGGGTGTTTTGGTGCTTGCTCGAATCCAATCCTTTTCCCTCCGGTGTCTGAGTCATGGCCAAGCCTTCGTTTATTAATTTGTGGAAAGCGTATTCCGATCTGCTGATTAAGTACCCTGACGCAAAGCCCTGTGAAGGGCCTTGGGCAAACCAGTGTGCTATCCGCATGAGCATGACGCTCAATGCAGAGCTGACCATCAAGGTCAACAAATCCACCTATACCGAACCCAAATGTGCACATGAGCACGCCAGGGGTGCCGAATCACTGGCGAACTGGTTGTGGAAGCATCATCTGGGGCGGCCACAGATTCTCGGTGGCAGTGCCGAAGAACGCCGCAAGTTGCAAGACAAGACCGGGCTCATCTTCTTCAAGGATTGTTTTCAGCAGGCAGGAGAGTCACCGGACAGTCGCACCGGCGATCATATCGACCTATGGAATCGTGGCTTGACTATTGGCCGCTACAACGACCCTGCCTACCGATCCAAAGCCATCTGGTTCTGGGAGCTTTCATGATCAAGTCCAGCCGAAACTGGGTAGCCCTGTGCAGCGTGTTAGCGAGCCTGTGCGCGTGTGCCGACCAACAGGCTGCCTCCGCGGATCAGGTCGTCGCCCTGGGCGAACAGAAATTGACGCTGGAAAACGACCAGCAGCGCTGCGTCCTGCGTAGACCGGACCAGAGCGTGCTGCCACTTGAGATGCCATGGCCTTGCCAATTTGCCGTCGACCGGCAGGGCAAACCCCACGTCGAATCCTTCAACAACGTACCGATCGTGATCGTGCTGCATGTGAACGTTGACCCCGCGAACAGTCGTGAATGCCGGTCCGAGTACCGCGCCATTCGTCAAATCAACGGCCAGCTCGAACCTTCGATCGTCGCACGCAGTGCCAGTTGCGTGCGCGGTGCAGGCGATCAGAAAGACTACACAGCGCTTTTCACTTGGTAAGCGACTTCACATGCAATCGCCCACGACTTTGCGTATCACTCATGACAGGTTGGCTTTGAGGGTTGAAATGACTAAGCGAACCCTGTTGATTCTGCTCTCTAGCGGCCTCCTGTTGAGCGCTAATGCCTGGGCCGAACAAAAGCAACTCGCGGCACCCAGCAACCAAGTCATTTTTGCCGGACAAACATTGACTCTGGAAAACCACGATCAGCAATGTGCGTTACGCAAACAGGACCAAAGCCTCTTGAAACTGGACATGCCGTGGCCTTGTTTTCTGAGCGTCGACCGCAAGGGGCAGCCACGGGTCGAAACCTTCAACAACGCCCAAATCATTATCGTGGAGCACTCCACGCCCGAGCCCCCTCCGAGCCGTGATTGTGATGCTCAGTACCAAGCCATCCGCCAAATCAAAGGCCAGCCCATGGAAGTGTCGAAAGTCGCTCATAGTGCTGGCTGCATGACCGGCGTCATGGACCAGAAAAGTTTCGTGGCACATTTCTCGTGGTAACCGAAATCGCTACCCGCGATCGCCTGCAACCGTCCCTGCTGGACCGGTTGACCGATGACGACCCGAGCAATCCCAAGGAAAGCGCCGACAAGCGCGTGCTCTCCCTGACTCAACTGAAAGCTTCGGTGCTGCGCGACCTGGCGTGGTTGCTTAACACCACTTCATTGCTCAGCGCCGATGCGACGTTGCACACCCCGGCTGGCACGTCGGTGGTCAACTTCGGGCTGCCAGCCTTGGCCGGCAACAGTGCGTCGAACGTCGATATCGCGGCGCTTGAGGCGCTGATCCACCAGGCCATCGCTACGTTCGAACCGCGGATTCTGCGTAACACCTTGCGCGTGCGGGCCCGGGCATCCGCCGAGATGAACCACAACGCCCTGAGTTTCGAGATCGAAGGCGATCTCTGGGCTCAGCCAGTGCCGCTGCGCCTGATGCTGCAAACCGACCTGGACCTGGAATCCGGCCATGTGCGAGTGATCAACGCCGATCAGCGGAGACGCTCATGAACCCGCGCCTGCTGGAACTGTACAACCAGGAATTGCACCACGTGCGCGAAAGCGCAGCGGAGTTCGCCCAGGAATACCCGAAAATCGCCAGTCGGCTGACGTTGTCCGGCATGGACTGCGCCGACCCGTACGTCGAGCGCTTGCTGGAAGGGTTTGCTTATCTGACGGCGCGGGTACAGCTCAAGCTCGATGCCGAATACCCGACCTTCACCCACAACCTGCTGGAAATCGCGTACCCCCATTACCTGGCGCCGACACCGTCGATGACCGTGGTGCAATTGCAGGCCGACCCCGATGAAGGCTCGCTGAGCAGCGGCTTCCCGCTGCCCCGGGACACGGTCCTGCGCGCCGCCCTGGGCCGCGAAACCCAAACCTGCTGCGAGTACCGCACCGCCCATGCGGTGACGTTGTGGCCGTTGCAGGTCAGCCAGGCCGAGTACTTCGGCAACCCGTCCGCCGTGCTAGGGCGCCTGGCCGCCAGCGAACCCAAGGCCAAGGCCGGCCTGCGCCTGACCCTGCGCACCGGCGCCGAACTACCGTTCAACAGTCTGTCCCTGGACAACCTGCCGCTGTACCTCAATGGAGCAGACGAGCAGCCCTTCCGCCTCTACGAACAGCTGCTGGGCAACGCCTGCGCCGTGTTCGCCCGTCAGCCCGGCGGTGATTGGGTGGAACGCCTGCCGCAGGACGCACTGCGTTCCCAGGGATTCGACGATACCGACGCCGCACTGCCAGTGGTCTCGCGGGCCTTCCAGGGCTATCGCCTGTTGCAGGAATACTTCGCCCTGCCCCATCGCTTTCTGTTTGTCGACTTCACCCAGTTGAGCCGGGCAGTCAAACGCTGCGACGGCCAGGAACTGGAATTGATCGTGCTGTTCGACCGCCACGATCCAAGCCTGGAAGGCAGCGTCGGCGCCGCGCAGTTCCTGCCGTTCTGCACCCCGGCCATCAACCTGTTTCCCAAGCGCCTGGATCGCATTCACCTGTCGGAACGGGTCAATGAACACCATGTAATCGCCGACCGTACCCGGCCGATGGATTTCGAGATTCATTCCCTGACCACCCTCACCGGCCACGGCACCGGCTCGGAGCAGCCTTTTTTGCCGTTCTATGCGGTACGCGATCCGTCTCGCTACGGTCGCGATCAGGCCTGGTACACGGTGCGACGTGAACCCCGCGTGCTGTCCAGCGGACAGCGGCGCAACGGCCCGCGTTCGACGTACATCGGCAGCGAAACCTTCGTCAGCCTGGTGGACAGCCAGCAGGCGCCTTATCGCCACGACCTGCGCCAACTGGGCGTAACAGCGTTGTGCACCAACCGCGACCTGCCGCTGTTCATGAGTGTGGGCAACAGCAAGACCGACTTCACCCTGGCCGACAGCGCACCTGTGGCGGCGGTGCGCTGCGTGGCAGGCCCGAGCCGCCCACGCGCCAGCCATGCCCACGACGCCAAGGCGTGGCGGTTGATCAGCCAGCTTTCGCTGAATTACTTGTCCCTCAGCGAACAAGGCCAGGGCGCCGCCGCCCTGCGCGAACTGCTGCGCCTGTACGGCGACAGCAACGACGCGGCGTTGCAATTGCAGATCGAAGGCCTGCGCGAAGTCAGCAGCAAGGCCTGCACCCGACGGCTGCCGATGCCCGGCCCGATCGTGTTTGGTCGTGGCCTGGAGATCACCCTGGAATTCGATGAAAACGCGTTTCGCGGCACTGGAGTCTTCTTGCTCGGTGCAGTGTTCGAGCGCTTCCTGGCACGCTACGTGTCGATCAACAGTTTTACCGAGACGGTGATCCGTACCACCGAACGCGGCGAGATCATGCGATGGAAAGCCAAGCCCGGACGCCGTCCGACCCTGTGAGTACCCTGGACGCGATGCACCAGGAACCCTGGGAATACGACTTCTTCCAGGCGTTGCGGCGCATCGAGTGCGAATCGCCTGAACTGCCGCGCCTGGGCCATTCGTTGCGTCTGGCCGATGATCCGCTGCGCCTTGGGCAACAGGCCGATTGCAGCTTCGCCCCGGCGACCCTGGCGTCGGTACAGCCGGGCGTCGACGGTGCGCCGGCGCGCCTGGAGCAGTTCTTTTTCGGCCTCGGCGGCCCCAACGGCCCATTGCCGCTGCACATCACCGAATATGTGCGCGAACGCCAGCGCAACAACGCCGACAGCACCAGCAAGCGCTTCCTGGATGTGTTCCATCACCGCCTGCTGAGCCTGTTTTATCGGGCCTGGGCCGAAGCGCGGCCGACGGTCAGCCATGACCGCCCGGACGATGACTACTGGTCGGCACGCCTGGCAGCACTGAGCGGCCGCGGCATGCCGAGCCTGCTCAAACAAGGGCTGATCCCCGACACGGCGAAGTTGCATTACAGCGGTCATCTGTCGGCACAAACCCGCTACCCGGACGGTTTGAAAGCCATTCTCAGCGAGTACTTCGGCCTGCCGGTGGAGATCGAAGAGTACGTCGGCCAATGGCTGGAGCTGCCGGAACGCAGCCGCGTCGGCGTCAGCGCCCATCAATTGGGCGTGGATTTTTGCCTGGGCCGTTACGTCTGGGATCGCCAGCACAAATTCCGCATTCGCCTGGGGCCACTCAAGCTCGATGACTACATGGGCATGCTACCCGGTAGCCACCCCTTTAATGAGCTGGTGGCCTGGGTGGCCGAATACCTGGGCCATGAACTGGACTGGGATCTGAACCTGATTCTGAAACAGCCCGAAGTACCGGCGCTGCAACTCAATCGCCAGTTCCGCCTGGGTTTCAATACCTGGCTGGGCAAGCCCGAAAAAGATGCCAAGGACTTAATACTGGCCCGGCATTACGCCGAGCAGGCCAACACCTCACAAACCTCAAGGAGCCAAGAGCATGGGTGAAATCAGTCGCGCCGCGTTATTCGGCAAACTCAACAGCGTGGCCTACAAAGCCATCGAAGCCGCCACCGTGTTCTGCAAGTTGCGCGGTAACCCTTATGTGGAGCTGGCCCACTGGTTTCATCAGTTGCTGCAACTGCAGAACTCGGACCTGCACCGCCTCATCCGCCAGTTCAATATCGAGCCGGCGCGCCTGGCCCGGGACCTGACCGACGCCCTGGACCGTTTGCCACGGGGCTCGACTTCAATCACTGACTTGTCCTCCCATGTGGAAGAAGCCGTGGAGCGTGGCTGGGTCTACGGCAGCCTGATGTTTGGCGAAAGCCAGGTGCGTACCGGTTACCTGGTGCTGGGCATCCTCAAGACGCCGAGCCTGCGCCATGGGCTACTGGGGCTGTCGGCAGAGTTCGACAAGATCAAGGTCGAGGCCCTGAGCGAGCGTTTTGACGAATACGTCGGTGACTCGCCGGAAAATGCGCTCAGCGCCAGCGACGGTTTCAACGCCGGCAGCGTGCCTGGTGAAGCCAGCGGCGCCATGGCCCCCAGCGCCATGGGCAAGCAGGAAGCGCTCAAGCGTTTTACCGTCGACCTCACCGAGCAGGCCCGCAGCGGCAAGCTTGATCCGATTGTCGGGCGTGACGAAGAAATCCGCCAACTGGTGGACATCCTCATGCGCCGTCGGCAGAACAATCCGATTCTGACCGGTGAAGCCGGTGTCGGTAAAACCGCCGTGGTCGAAGGTTTTGCCCTGCGCATCGTCGCCGGTGACGTGCCGCCGGCGCTCAAGGACGTGGAACTGCGCAGCCTCGACGTCGGCCTGTTGCAGGCCGGCGCGAGCATGAAAGGTGAATTCGAACAGCGCCTGCGCCAGGTCATCGAAGACGTCCAGGCCTCGCCAAAACCGATCATCCTGTTTATCGACGAAGCCCACATGCTGGTCGGTGCCGGTGGCGCCGCCGGCACCGGGGACGCGGCCAACCTGCTCAAACCCGCCTTGGCCCGGGGCACCCTGCGCACTGTGGCGGCCACGACTTGGGCCGAGTACAAGAAGCATATCGAGAAAGACCCGGCCCTGACCCGCCGCTTCCAGGTGGTGCAAGTCGCCGAACCGTCCGAAGACAAGGCATTGCTGATGATGCGCGGCGTGGCCTCGACCATGGAAAAACACCATCAGGTGCAGATCCTTGACGAGGCCCTGGAAGCCTCGGTCAAGCTGTCCCACCGCTACATCCCGGCGCGCCAGTTGCCGGACAAATCCGTGAGCCTGCTGGACACCGCCTGCGCCCGGGTCGCCATCAGCCTGCACGCCGTGCCGGCCGAAGTGGACGACAGCCGTCGCCGCATCGAGGCGCTGGAAACCGAACTGCAAATCATCGCCCGCGAGCACGCCATCGGCATCGTCATCGGCGCCCGCCAGAGCAACAGCGAAAACCTGCTGGCCGCCGAGCGCGAACGCCTGGCCGAACTCGAAAGCCGCTGGGCCGAAGAGAAAACCCTGGTGGACGAACTGCTCGCCACCCGCGCCACCCTGCGCGAAAGCGTCGGCGTGGTAGACCGCGACGTTGGCAGTGAAGACAGCCACGTCCTGCGAGAGAAACTGGTGGACCTGCAACAGCGCCTCAGTGCCCTGCAAGGGGAAACCCCGCTGATCCTGCCGACCGTGGATTACCAGGCCGTGGCCTCGGTGGTCGCCGACTGGACCGGCATTCCGGTGGGCCGCATGGCCCGTAACGAACTGGAAACCGTACTCAACCTCGACCAGCACCTGAAGAAACGCATCATCGGCCAGGACCACGCCTTGCAGATGATCGCCAAGCGCATCCAGACCTCCCGGGCCGGCCTCGACAACCCGAGCAAGCCGATTGGCGTATTCATGCTCGCGGGCACCTCCGGCGTGGGCAAGACCGAAACCGCCCTTGCCCTGGCCGAAGCTATGTATGGCGGTGAGCAGAACGTCATCACCATCAACATGAGTGAGTTCCAGGAAGCCCACACCGTGTCCACCCTCAAGGGCGCGCCACCAGGCTATATAGGCTATGGCGAAGGCGGCGTGCTGACCGAGGCCGTGCGGCGCAAACCCTACAGCGTGGTGCTGCTGGACGAGGTGGAAAAAGCCCACCCGGACGTGCACGAGATCTTCTTCCAGGTCTTCGACAAAGGCGTGATGGAGGACGGTGAAGGCCGGGTGATCGACTTCAAGAACACCTTGATCCTGCTGACCACCAACGCTGGCACCGAGCTGATTGCCCAGGTCTGCAAAGACCCGCAAAACGTGCCCGAGCCCGAAGAGATCGCCAAGGCCCTGCGCCAGCCGCTGCTGGAGATTTTCCCGCCGGCATTGCTGGGCCGCTTGGTGACCATTCCGTACTACCCGCTCAGCGACGAGATGCTCAAGGCCATTACCCGCCTGCAACTCAACCGCATCAAGAAGCGTGTGGAGAACACCCACAAAGTGGCCTTCGATTACGACGACGCGGTGATCGACCTGATCGTCTCCCGCTGCACCGAAACCGAAAGCGGTGGGCGGATGATCGACACCATTCTGACCAACAGCCTGTTGCCGGACATGAGCCGCGAGTTCCTCACCCGCATGCTCGAAGGCAAAGCGCTGGCAGGCGTGCGGATCAGCGCCCGGGATAACGAATTGCACTACGACTTCAGCGACGCGGCCTAAGGCCAAACCGCCTTTGTAGGAGCTGCCGAAGGCTGCGATCTTTTGATCTGGCTCTTCGGCTTGAGACTCAAGTGGTATCGAGAAAAGATCGCAGCCTCACTTCGCTCGACAGCTCCTACGGGAAATGAGGCGGCAACAAGGGATAATTAATGCTATTCAAGCAACTCTCACGCTTGGCAAAAATCACCAGCCCCCTGGGGCCGGATGTGCTGTTGCTCAAGGACATGGGCGGCGGCGAAGAGCTGGGGCGGCTGTTCAACTATGAGCTGCAATTGCACTCGCTGGACAACGCCATCGACCTCAATCAGTTGCTGGGCAAACCCATGTGCCTGAGCCTGCAACTGGACGGCGGTGGCGAGCGCTATTTCCATGGCATCGTTGCCCGTTGCAGCCAGAACGTCGACCAGGGCCAGTTCGCCAGCTACCAGGTCACGCTGCGGCCTTGGCTATGGCTGCTGACCCGCACCTCCGATTGCCGGATTTTCCAGAACCTGACCATCCCGCAGATCATCAAGCAGGTGTTTCGCGACCTGGGTTTTTCCGATTTCGAAGATGCCCTGAGCCGGCCCTATCGCGAATGGGAATACTGCGTGCAGTATCGCGAAACCAGCTTCGATTTCGTCAGCCGCCTGATGGAGCAGGAAGGCATCTACTATTTTTTCCGCCATGAACAGGGTCGTCATGTATTGGTGTTGGCCGATGCCTACGGCGCCCATACCAGCGTGCCCGGCTACGCTTCGGTGCCTTACTACCCCAAGAATGAACAGCAGCGCGAACGCGATCACATTCACGATTGGCACCTGGCCCAGGAAGTCCAGCCGGGCTCGCTGGAACTCAACGACTATGACTTCCAGCGCCCCAGCGCGCGAATTGACGTGCGCTCGGCCATGCCTCGTCCGCACACCGCCGGCGACTATCCGCTGTACGACTATCCCGGCACCTATGTGCAAAGCGCAGACGGCGAACATTACGCCCGCACCCGCATCGAAGCCTTGCAGACCCTGCACGAACAGGTCGAGTTCGCCGGCAACGCCCGGGGCCTGGGGTCGGGACATCTGTTCAGCCTCACGGGCTTCAGCCGCCAGGACCAGAACCGCGAATACCTGATCGTCGGCGCCCGTTACTACGTCGCCCAGGAAAGCGGGGAAACCGGCGGCATTGGCGCTTCGGCGCAGTTCGAAAGCAGCCTGACCTGCATCGACGCGCAACAAAGCTACCGTCCCCTGCCCAACACCCACCGCCCTATCGTCAAAGGCCCGCAGACCGCACTGGTGGTTGGCCCCAAGGGCGAGGAAATCTGGACCGACCAGTTCGGCCGGGTGAAGGTGCATTTCTATTGGGACCGCCACGACCAGTCCAACGAAAACAGTTCGTGCTGGATTCGCGTGTCGCAATCCTGGGCCGGTAAAAACTGGGGCTCGATGCAGATCCCGCGGATCGGCCAGGAAGTGATCGTCAGCTTCCTCGAAGGCGACCCGGACCGGCCGATCATCACTGGCCGCGTCTACAACGCCGAACAAACCGTGCCTTACGACTTGCCGGAAAACGCCACCCAAAGCGGCATGAAAAGCCGTTCGAGCAAGGGCGGCACACCGGCGAACTTCAACGAAATCCGCATGGAAGACAAGAAAGGCGCCGAGCAGCTGTACATCCATGCCGAGCGCAATCAGGACATCGTGGTCGAGGTGGATGAAAGCCACTCGGTGGGCCACGACCGCAACAAGAGCATCGGGCATAACGAAACGGTGACCATCGGCAACAACCGTCTGCGTATCGTCAAACAGGAAGACATTCTTTCGGTGGGCCAGCGCAAGACCGACAGCATCAGCCAGAGCTACGTCATTGAAGTGGGTGAGAACCTGCGGCTGGTCTGTGGTGAAAGCATCCTGGAGCTCAATGCCAGCGGCCAGATCAACCTGACCGGCGTGCAGATCAGCTTCTATGCCAGCGGTGACGCCGAGTTCAACACCGGCGGCGTGCTGCACCTGAACAACGGCGGCGGCGCTGGCGCCACGCCTGATGGCCAAGGCGTCAAGGCCAGCATCGACGCCAACATCAATGCCGCGTTTCCCAAGCCCAAGGGCTAATCACGAGATCTGTGTTCCATGACTTACCGAATCAATGAATTCCAGTTCCAACTGCCGGCAGGCGAACTGCAAGACGCGTCGATCAACATCCTCAAGTTCCCTGAACTGGGCACTTCGCTGATTGTCAGCCGCAGCTTGCTGGCCGAGGGCGAAACCTTGCAAAGCAACTTCGACGACCAGCTCAAGCGTCTGGAAAAACAAGTGCAAGACTTGCGTTTTCAACCGGGCGTCGCCGTGCGTCTGGGGGCCAGCCAGGAAGTCGAAGGCATCGAGTTGCGCAGCCAGTTCAACAAGGGCAACGACAAAGTTTTCCAATACCAGTTGGCACTGGTGTTGCCCGGCACCCGCAAGATGCTCGCCCTGAGCTATGCGAAGGCCGAGAAACTTGGCGATGCCGAAGCCGCGCATTGGGCGATCATCAAGAGTTCGCTGTTGTTCGACGTTCCGGCCTGATGAGCACCCTGCATGTCTGATGCACTCTGGGCCGCCCGGCTGGGCGACGCGCTCGATCACACCTCGATGATGGCCGACATCCTCGGCGGTGTGCTCGAGGTAGCAGCCAACATCGCGATTACCGCGCTGGCCACTGCCGCCGTGGTGGCGGCCACCGGCATCACCGTCGTCACCGGCGGGCTGGGGTGCTTCGTGCTCGGCCTGGTGGTGGGCACGATCGTCGGCCTCGCCATGAGCAAGACCGGGGCCGACAAAGGCTTAAGCAATCTGTGCGAGAGCTTCAGCAACGCGCTGTTTCCACCCACGGTGCAGGCGAACATTCTCACCGGTTCCACCAACACCCTCACCAACAACATTCCCGCCGCCCGGGCTGCCGGGGCGATCCCGTCCCATGTCGCGCCCGCCGGCACCGAGCTGGAAATACCCGAGCCGGAAGCCGAAGCCAGCTACCTGGACATGGCCGAGAGCTTCTTCTCCCAGATGTGGCGCCCCACCGTCGCCACTCCCGCGCCCGGCACGGTACCCAAGCCGCTGGACCTGCTCGTCTGCATGAAGCATCCGCCAATGCCGCCGCAGTTTATGGCCGAGGGCTCGGACAAGGTCACCATCAACGGCCAGCCCGCCGTGCGTAGCGGCGACCGCAGTACCTGCGACGCCAAGGTCGTGTCGTCCGGGCTGATTTCCTCCAACGTGACCATTGGCGGCGGTTCGGTGGTGGTGCGCGAGATCCGCAGCGGCAAAACTCCGGGCGTGGGGCTGGCGGTCACGGCGTTGCTGATGCTCAAGGGCGGCAAAGGCAAGTTCTTCAGCAAATTGCCGTGCATGCTGATCGGTGGCGCGACGTCGATGGCCGTCAGCAGCGCGATGGGCGCCATGGCCAACGCCGCCATGGGCTCGTCGAACCCGGTGCACGCGGCGACCGGGGCCAAGGTGCTGGGTGGCGATGACGAGCTGGATTTCGTGTTGCCCGGCATCTTGCCGATGGATTGGCAGCGCTTCTACAACAGCCGTGACGAACGTCGCGATGGGTTGTTTGGGGCGGGTTGGAGTGTGTCCTATGAGGTGCGGGTTGAAATCCTGCCTCACCCCGAGGGCGGCGAAACGCTGGTCTACACCGATGAGCAGGGCCGGCGCATCGACATGGGTTCGATCCCCTTGGGCGGCGCGGTGTTCAGCGCGGGGGAAGGGCTTAGTGTTCGACGCCATGTTAATGGGCAGTTGTTGATTGAAAGCGATGACGGTGTGTATCGCTTGTTCAATCCAACGCCCGGCAATACGGCGCTGCTGCGCCTTGATCAATTGGGCGATCGCAACGACAACCGCATTTACCTCGACTATGACGAAACCGGACGCTTGATGCGACTGCGGGACACCTTCGATCTGGTGCAGGTCGAGCTGGTTCGCGAACGCGACCGCATGGCTCGGGTTGAACGCCTCTACCCCGATCAACGCCGCGAAATACTCGCCAGTTATGGCTACGACGCAGCGGGCAACCTGGCCGAAGTGCGCGACGCCGCTGGCCAGGTACAACGGCGCTTCAGCTACGACGCCGGACGGCGGATGGTCGAGCATCAGTTGCCCACGGGGCTGCGCTGTTTCTATGAATGGGCGTTGATCGAAGACCTTGAATGGCGCGTGGTCCGGCACTGGACCGACGAAGGCGACGCCTACCAGTTCGACTACGACCTCGGCACCGGTGTCACGCGCATCACCGATAGCTTGCAGCGCATCAGTACACGGCGCTGGAACACTCAACACCAAATCACCCAATACACCGACAACCTCGGCCAGACCTGGCAGTTCGAGTGGAACGACGAGCGCCAGTTGCTCAACGCCACCGACCCACAGGGCGGTCGCTATGAATACAGCTACGACGACGCCGGCAACCTGATCAGCGAAACCGACCCGCTAGGCCGCAGCGACTCGACCCTCTGGCTCGAGCACTGGGCCTTGCCATTGGTGGACACCGACGCCGCCGGCAACAGCTGGCAGTATCGCTACGATCAGCGCGGCAACTGCATCGCCGAAACCGATCCGCTGGGCCACATCACCCGCTACCGCTACGACACCCACGGCCAGGTCGTCGAGATCATCGACGCCACCGGCAAAAGCAAAAAGCTGCGTTGGAATCCATTCGGCCAATTGATCGAACACATTGATTGCTCGGGTTATCCGACGCGGTTCAGCTACGACCATCGGGGCTATCTGCAAACCATCACCGATGCCCTCGGCGAACGCACCCAATTCAGCTATGACGCCCAAGGGCGGTTGCTCAGCAGCCAATTGCCGGACGGGCGCACCGAGCAGTATCAGCGCGACGTCAGCGGCCAGTTGACCGGTTATACCGACCCGGCCGGGCACACCACGCTCTATCAACACAACCGTCGCGGCCAGGTGCGCCAGCGCACCGACGCCCATGGCCGGCAGGTGCAGTTCGGGTATGACAGCTATGGGCGGCTGCAAGCGCTGACCAACGAGAACGGCGAAAGTTATCGGTTTGCCTGGGATGCCGGCGATCGGCTGACCGAACAACAGGATCTGGATGGCAGCGCCAAGCGCTACACCTATGACCTGCTGGATAACGTCGCGGCGGTGACGGCTATTCCGGCGCCTTACGGCAACGGCTTGGCCATCGTCCCCGAGACGCCCCCGGCCCCCATCGTTCATCGACTGGAACGCGACGCTGTCGGCCGGCTGATCGCCAAAATCACCGACGATGGCCGCACCGACTATACCTACGACCCATTGGACCAACTCACCGCCGTCACCTTCACCGACCACCACGGCAACGCACAAACCCTGAGCTTCGCCTACGATGCCCTCGGCCAATTGCTCGCAGAACAGAGCGCGGCTGGCAGCCTGCACCACCACTACGACGAACTCGGCAACCTGATCCAGACCCAACTGCCCGACGGCCGCTGGATCAACCGCCTGTATTACGGCAGCGGGCACCTGCACCAGATCAACCTCGACGGCCAGGTCATCAGTGACTTCGAACGCGACCGCCTGCACCGCGAAGTGCTGCGCACCCAAGGCCAGATCAGCACCCGCAGCGAATACGACCGCAGCGGACGTTTACGCTCACGCCAACGCCGACACAGCAGCCAGCCCTCGCTGATGCCGGCCGCCGTGCAGAAACATTTCGAGTACGACCCCGCCGACAACCTGATCGGCAAACTCGACCAACAACCCGCCGCGCAACACCGCCAACTGCTGCACTACGACGCCACCGGCCGCATCATCGCCAGCCAGGACAGCCTGCACGGCCAGCGCGAAACCTTCGCCTACGACGCCGCCGCCAACCTGCTGGACGGCCCGCAGCCCGCCGCCGGGCTTGTGATGCACAACAAACTGCTGACCTTCCAGGACAAGCGTTACCGCTACGACGCCTTCGGCCGGATGATCGAAAAACGCAGCGCTAAACGGGGCCTGCAGCGCTTCGGTTACGACGCCGAGAGTCGATTGATTGAAGTGCGTAATGACAACGGCAGCGTGCTCAGAATGACCTACGACCCGCTGGGCCGACGCATCGAAAAAACCGAGCACGACAGCAACGGTTATCCACTGGGAGAAACCCGCTTCACCTGGGACGGCCTGCGCTTGTTGCAGGAACATCGCCATCAACAGACCAGCCTCTACCTCTACGAAGACGAAGGTTACGATCCCCTCGCCCGGGTTGACGGGACAGGCCCGCTGCAAAAAATCCGCTATTACCACAACGACCTCAACGGCCTGCCGGAACAACTCACCGAAGCGGACGGCCACAACGTCTGGCAGGCAACTTATCGGGTGTGGGGCAACACGTTAGAAGAGGTGCGCGAGCCGTATTACATTGAAGAGCAGAACCTGAGGTTCCAGGGGCAGTACCTGGACCGGGAGACGGGGCTGCATTTCAATACGTTCAGGTTTTATGATCCGGATGTGGGGCGGTTTACGACGCCGGATCCGATAGGTCTAAACGGCAGTTTAAATTTTTACGTATACAGCCCCAATCCCTTCGAATGGATCGATCCACTGGGACTGTCTTGCCGCCTAAACTCTGTAGGCAGAACGCCTGGGAAGAGCAGCCGTACGGGGAAAGCCGTGATAGCGCGGATGAGAGCCGAAGGTAAAATAATTGGTTCCGGGAAAAACATGAGATTCCAGAGCACCGACAAGAAATGGTATTCGATTAAAGACGCTGACATGGCGCATAAAACAGATGCCGTTAAATATTGGAACTCTAAAGGCGGTTTCCATGGAGCCAAAACCAAAGAAGTGAGGGGATGGATGCGCGACCCAGATAACTATGAGCTGGAATACTATTCCCACAACCGGTCCAAAGGTGCACTACTCACGGACCGATACAGGGATTCCGGCGATTTTATCGGCCCAGCTGAAAAACCCATATATTAGGAAAGGATTGTTATATGAAAGATTTAGCAGATAAAAACCCCACGTTGGCAGATGAAATAATGGCCATCATGGCCTCGGGCAATGAGCTCGATGAGCAAAACAAAAAAAATGAAGCCCAGGCCTTGTACCAAAAAGCATGGGACTTACTTCCTGAGCCAAAACTTGAATGGACACCTTTGTCGTCATGGGTCACAGGTTCTTTTTTCAACCTGCACTTCGACAACGGTGACTTCGAAGCCGCTAAAAATTGGGCGCAAAAGACCCTAGATGGCCGAGAGTCAGATATCGATACAGGTCCGTTGATCAACTTGGGAATGGTCTACTTTGAACTGAAAGATTATTCACAGGCTTATAAATACTTTGACGATGCTTATAGCTTCGGTAAGGCACGAGCCTTTCAAGAAAGACCAAAAAAATATCTGAAGTTCTATTTAGAGAAAAAAGCCTGACCATGGCCCAGGGCTCTAGGGCCGACACCTGAGGTTTCAGGGGCAGTACCTGGACCGGGAAACGGGGCTGCATTTCAATACGTTCCGGTTTTATGATCCGGATGTGGGGCGGTTTACTACGCCGGATCCGATTGGGTTGGCGGGAGGACTGAATTTTTACAGTTATGCCCCAAACCCCCTGACCTGGATAGATCCGCTTGGGCTATACAATGGTGAAGGATCTCGCGACCTAGGGAAATATCATGTATTCCATGAGCACTCACTGAACGCGTCCGAATACAAAATGACTGACGCAGAGCACTTTAGCCGCGCAAATGAATCTGTTTACAAACGAATGCAAACAGATCCGGACTTTAAACGTCAAATGCAGACTAAATACCCTGGTGCTGTAGAGCATGTGCAGCCACGGCCGAATGGGACGTTCAGAGGAACATCCCCAGCCAATATGACTTGGCATCATGGAAACAAACCAGGCTCATTACAGCCAGCCGACTTCAATGATCATAAAACGTATCATAAAATCTACCACCCTGATGGTAAAGGCGGTCGAAATAAATGGGGCGGCGGTACGAAATGTCGAAAATAAGGAGTACTTATGATAACCATTAATGGCTTTGACGAGCTTCTGCAAAAATGTAATGACCTACCCAATGTAGGATGGTTATATGTTGATACTGATTTTGATTTGGAGTCAAAAAACGACATCCTAAATAAAAAATATTACCTTGCAAAAAATGACGACGAAGAAATGGAGCTCGATGACAAATACGGAACATTCCTTGAGTCTCCAATACTCAAAGCGATCATTGAAAATAAAACAGAACATCATCCGAACGCCAGCAAAGAAGAACTACTGAAAGCAGTTACTTATTATTTGGAAAACGATGACTTTCTAGACTAGATTAGAAAAGGAGCCGGAAGAGCCAAACAACTTCCGGCTCTACTTTTTAGTGAAAACCATAACATGCATGTTTGGATAAAAAACGGGAATAAGTTTTTCTACCGAGAGACCTGACTGCACTACAACACGTTCCGGCTTTATGATCCGGATATGGGGCGGTTCGACCTAACAAAAGACTCTCCAGTTTATGTTAATGGCACTCTCATGAATGGTGGAACTTAAATATGATTGACTTCACAGCAGATATCAAACCCAAACACTCCATAGCAAACATCATATTAGGGGGAAACATCTCCAGCTATATCGATGAATTATATAGAACGTATAGCATCAAGGTAAAAAACTATAGCCTACCAGACGGTGAAACGAGGGTGGCTTATGTAGTAAATAACACCATCACTATAGCAACTCTTTCTGATGGAACAATATTCTCAATTGGCTGCAATGTACATTACCAAGGACTTTACAGAGGTGTACTTTCTACAGGAATGTCTTTTGGCCAAATAAAAAAACTTACCAAGCGCCAACGGGTTTTTAATGGTTCAGTAATTATCGATGATGACTTTGGATTTTCCTATGTATTACCCGCTCCTTATGATGAGATAGCCGATAGCATTAAGGACATACCTATGGATTTGATTCTAAATGAAATATATATTTCTGACTTTTCCTCTTGGCAGTAGCCTCGCGTCAAGAGATTGATCCAAAAAATGGCGAGGCGAATTTTCTCTGATACCTGCGTTCTTTATTCAAGGTTCACTCAACTCCGTGCCTGAGGACCCAAAACGCTCTAGTGCCTGCCCGCACTTGTTTAAAACGCCTCAAGGTTACTTCCTGCAAGCTACAACACCTTGCGTCATTGCCTACGGCTACGCCAGAATCCGCCGGCTTGTGCGCTTTGGGGCCGGTCGGTAACTTGATTCGTGTCACTGATCGTCAGTGGTCGGGTTTAGTCGCCCGCTGGTAATTGAAGTTGTACAAGCGTCCGTCAGACAGGTATTTCCTACCTGCATTTGATGGTGGCTGTGCGTAGGGCACCTTCGGGTGCGCCGGCTTCTTCAATTCCCCGGTCCGACTAACCTGCGTACAGCTGCCACCCCTTCGTTTAGTCGGCGAAGTGTTGTCAGCATCACTCAAGGAATTGAAGATCATGTTCAAGGTTACTCCCAACCCACCCGACACCGACCCGGTCTCCCCCTACGAAAGCCCCGATTCAAACAAACTCAACGAAGCCGCCGAGCGCGCCCTCGACCATCACTTCCCGCCAGCCGACCCCAAACCACCCAAACGCAACGGCCAGCTCTTCAGCGTCAGCCCGGGCATCAACACTGAACCCCTTCTTGCCAACGCCTCGGAAGACCTCCTGTCCATCAGCGCCATCGCCGCCGACCTTGCCGACGATGTGGACGGTTCACGCCGCTCCGTAGCCCTGGCGCTCAGCCGCTTGGCCGATGGGGTGCATTTGTTGGTGGAGCGAGCGCTGGACCACCTGAATGAGCCGGAAATAGCAGCGATTCTCGCCAGGAAACAAAGCCGAGTCGGCTGATCCGCCAGACAGAAAAAATGGGCACCCAACCTCGTTGGCGTGCCCATTTTTTATCCCGCTCGCCCGCTGTGCGGGAAGTCGGTGCGTGTTACGGATTAACGCTGTCTTTCAACGATTTGCCTGGCTTGAACGCAACAGTGTTGCTGGCCTTGATTTTGACTGGCTCACCGGTCTGCGGGTTTTTGCCCGTACGGGCACCGCGATGGCGTTGCAGGAAGGTGCCGAAGCCCACCAGCGTGACGCTGTCTTTACGGTGCAGAGCGCCGGTGATTTCTTCGAGAACGGCGTTGAGAACGCGGTTGGCCTGCTCTTTGGTGAGGTCTGCTTTTTCCGCAATTGCAGCGGCGAGTTCTGGTTTACGCATTAGTGAAGCCCCTTTGACGGTTTTTTGTTGTTATGTCCGTGCTGTTCTCGTTGGAACAGCGCCTAAGGCGCCGCAGGTGCTCTACTCTGCGGCAGACGGGAGTGAGAATGGCACGCGCTTCAGAGCGGCGCCAGTCTCCCCGCGACCTTTGTGGGGGCAAAAGCGGGGTGATTCCGACAGAACGACCGCTATTTACGCCAGCAAGGCCGGAAGCTCTTTGTTCAGAGCGAGTTTTTCCATCACCGCCGCGCCTGTCAGGGCATAGCCCAGCAATTTGCCGGCGCTGTCGCGGCACAGCACCTTGATGTCTGCGCCCTGCCCTTCGACCGTCCAGACACCCTCCTCGCCCCGTGGTGGCGGCGAAACCACCAATGGGCAGACCGGTGTTTTCACGGTGATCGGCATCGGGCCATAACTCACCGCTGTAGGGTTTCCGGCGAGGGTCTGGGCCAGCGCTCTCGCACAGCTCATGAGGGGCATGACGTACAACAGATTCAGCCCATCGACCTCGGCGCAGTCGCCCAAGGCATAAATGTTGGCGTGAGAGGTTTTCAGGTGACGGTCGACCACTACGCCGCGATTGACCTGCAGCCCGGCAGCGGCCGCCAGGTCGATGCGCGGACGCAGACCGATGGCCGACACCACCACATCGCACGGGATGACCTGGCCGTCGGACAGGTGCGCTTCCAGGCCGTCTGCCACTCGCTGCAAGCGATTGAGCACCGGCCCGAGGTGGAAGCGCGCGCCCAAGCCTTCTAGCCCGGCCTGGACTGCTGCGGCCGCCGCCGGGTGCAGCAAGGTCGGCATGACCTGCTCGCACGGTGCAACCAGTTGCACCTCGTAACCACCGAGAATCAGGTCGTTGGCGAATTCGCAGCCGATCAAACCGGCGCCCAGCAGCAACACCCGACGTTTGCCGGCCGCGGCCGCGCGAAAGCGTGCGTAGTCTTCAAGATCATTGATCGGGAAAACGGCGTCAGCGGCATCGCCTTCGATCGGCACCCGCACGGTTTCCGCGCCCCAGGCCAGGATCAGGTCGCGGTAGATCACCGCCTCTTCACCAATCCAGAGGCGCTTATGGCCTGGGTCGATACCGCTGATGCGCGTGTGGGTGCGCACTTCGGCCTTCAATTGCTCGGCCATGGCGCCCGGTTCGGCCATGCTCAGGCCGTCGGCGTCTTTATTCTTGCCGAAGCCGGTGGAGAGCATCGGCTTGGAGTAGGAGCGTCCGTCATCTGCGGTAATCAGCAGCAGCGGGGTTTCGCCATCGAGTTTGCGAAACTCCCGGGCCAGGTTGTAGCCAGCCAGCCCAGTGCCGACGATCACGACAGGTGCGTTCATTCCTTGCTCCTTGCTTGTCTTAGTTGATTTCAATCATTTCGAAATCCATCTTGCCCACGCCGCAATCCGGGCACAGCCAGTCTTCCGGCACGTCCTGCCACGGCGTGCCCGCCGCAATACCGTCGTCCGGCCAGCCCTCGGCTTCGTTATAGATCAGGCCGCAGACCACACATTGCCACTTTTTCATTCAGGTATTTCCTCGGGATTCAGGCTTTTGCCGGCGCGAACGGTCGATGGGTAGAGCGCTGCCGTCCGGCTCAGGGCGTTTTGTACTGATCGCGCCCGGCAGATGCAAGCCTGTTCGGCGCAACGGCAGGCGGGGTCAATCAAATTCGCCGCCTGACATGGTAAGCTCGCCGCCTCATTTGCTGCCAATAATGACTCACTGTGCCGCACTCAAAATCCCCCTCCGCGATACCGGTCTGGCTCCCTCGCAGCCAACTGACGCCCCTTCCCGACACGTCTACGCTCGATTGGCTGTTCGATGAAGGGTCGCTGACCCGGCGCTTGATCCGCCTGTCGAATGATGGCTTCAGCGTCACGCCGCTGTTCGAAGGCTGGCAATCGCTGCGCTCCGACGAATGTGCAGCGCTGGAGCTGGCCGAAGGCAGTGAAGGCTGGGTGCGCGAGGTGTATCTGCGCGGGCACGGTGAAGCCTGGGTGTTTGCCCGCAGCGTGGCAGCGCGTAGCGCGTTGCAGGGCGATGGATTGCATATGGATGAATTGGGCAGCCGTTCGCTGGGCGAATTGCTGTTTTGTGATCAGGCATTTCAGCGCCGGGCCATTGAGGTTTGTCACTATCCTCAGGCATGGCTACCCATGGATGCTCAGGCGTCTGAATTATGGGGCCGGCGCTCGCGTTTCGACCGCGGCGCCTTGAGCGTGCTGGTGGCCGAGATCTTCCTGCCGACCTTGTGGAGCGCCGCCCGCGCCCATCCGGAGAATTGCTGATGTACCAGAGCCTGCTCAAGTCCCTGAACCGCGTGAATCCTCGGGCCTGGGATTTCATTCAGTTGACCCGCATGGATAAGCCGATCGGCATTTACTTGCTGCTGTGGCCAACGTTGTGGGCACTCTGGATTGCCGGTGAAGGTTCGCCTTCATTGGCCAATATCGTGATTTTCGTGCTCGGCGTGGTACTGACCCGTGCCGGCGGTTGTGTGATCAACGATTGGGCAGACCGTAAGGTCGACGGCCACGTGAAACGCACCGAACAGCGGCCACTGGTAAGCGGCAAGATCAGCTCCAAAGAAGCCCTGGTGTTCTTCGCGGTGCTAATGGGCGTGAGTTTTTTGCTGGTGCTGTGTACTAACGCGAAGACCGTGTGGCTGTCGCTGGGCGGCTTGGCTCTGGCGTTCAGTTATCCATTTATGAAGCGCTACACCTACTACCCGCAAGTGGTGCTGGGCGCGGCGTTCTCCTGGGGCATGCCCATGGCGTTCACCGCCGAAACTGGTGAACTGCCGGCGGCGGCCTGGTTATTGTGGATCGCCAACTTGTTGTGGACCGTTGGCTACGACACCTATTACGCCATGACCGACCGCGATGACGACCTGAAGATCGGCGTGAAATCCACGGCGATTCTGTTTGGCGACGCCGACAGGGTGATCATTCTGATCCTGCAGGGCTTGGCGCTGGGCTGCCTGCTGCTGGCCGGGTCGAAATTCGAACTCGGCGGCTGGTTCCACCTCGGGCTGCTGGCGGCGGCGGGTTGTTTTGCATGGGAGTTCTGGTACACCCGCAGCAAGGACCGGATGCGTTGCTTCCAGGCGTTTTTGCACAATCACTGGGCGGGGTTGGCGATTTTCGTGGGGATTGTGCTGGATTACGCATTGCGCTGACGTCTGGAAAAGATCGCAGCCTTCGGCAGCTCCTACGCCGGATGACATCTGTAGGAGCTGACGTCTGGCTGCGATCTTTTTGGCAATCACTCAGTGTCGATACATGTGCCAGAAGCCGCCTTTACCCTCACCCTCCGTATCCCCGGGCTTTTTGTCCATTTTGTAGCCATACATTGGCTTGCCTTTATAAGCCCATTGCATCGTGCCGTCGTCACGCTTGATCGGCGTCCAGTCACCTGTGGGCTTGGCATCCATCGGCGCCATCAAAGGCGGCCAATTCGTCGCACACTCACCCGTGCACATCGACTTGCCTTCCTTGTCTTTGTCAAACGTGTACAAGGTCATGCCCTTGTGGTCGACCATCATGCCGTCTTTCATCATGGCGGGGTCTGCCGCGAAGGCCAGGGACGGCAGCGTTAGCGCGGCCGCGACCAGCAGGGCCTTCCAGGATTGCGCAATGTAATTCATGGAAACCTTCCTCTTGTGGTTGTCAGGATTCGGACTTAGAGCTTAGTTCAGGATCACGACAATCGCAGGGCGGCTAAAATACTGTCACACGACTGCAATAATTCCGTTATCTAATGCGGCGCAAGACAGTTAAATGACAAGAGGATTAACGCATGGTTGGCAGGAGCATTCTGATCGTCGACGACGAAGCGCCCATTCGCGAAATGATCGCCGTTGCGTTGGAAATGGCCGGCTATGACTGCCTGGAGGCGGAGAACTCGCAGCAGGCCCATGCCATTATCGTCGACCGTAAGCCGGACCTTATTTTGCTCGACTGGATGCTGCCCGGCACCTCCGGTATCGAACTGGCCCGCCGCCTCAAGCGCGATGAGCTGACCGGGGATATCCCGATCATCATGCTCACCGCCAAGGGCGAAGAGGACAACAAAATCCAGGGCCTGGAAGTCGGCGCCGATGACTACATCACCAAACCGTTTTCCCCGCGTGAACTGGTGGCCCGCCTGAAAGCCGTACTGCGCCGCGCCGGCCCGACCGATGGCGAAGCGCCGATCGAAGTTGGCGGCCTGCTGCTGGACCCGATCAGCCACCGCGTGACCATCGACGGCAAACCCGCCGAGATGGGCCCGACCGAATACCGTTTGCTGCAATTTTTCATGACCCACCAGGAACGTGCCTACACCCGCGGGCAGTTGCTGGATCAGGTCTGGGGCGGCAATGTCTATGTCGAAGAGCGCACCGTCGATGTGCACATCCGTCGCCTGCGCAAAGCCCTCGGCGATGCTTACGAAAATCTGGTACAAACCGTGCGCGGCACCGGTTACCGGTTTTCCACCAAAGCCTGAGCCGACCGCCAGACTCGCTGACAAGGACGCATATTTTCCGTGAACCAAAACTGGCATGGCACCCTGATTCGCCACATGCTGTTGCTGGTCACCGCCTGCCTGGTGATCGGCCTGATTTCCGGCTACTACGGCTGGAGCCTCGCCGTGGGCCTGGGCCTTTATCTGGCCTGGACCCTCAAGCAACTGCTGCGTTTGCACGAATGGCTACGCCTGCACAAACCCGATGAAGCACCGCCCGATGGCTATGGCCTGTGGGGCGAAGTGTTCGACAGCATTTACCACCTGCAACGCCGCGACCAACGAGTGCGCGGACGCCTGCAAGCGGTGATCGACCGGGTCCAGGAATCCACCGCTGCGCTGAAAGACGCGGTAATCATGCTCGACAGCGACGGCAACCTGGAATGGTGGAACCGCGCCGCCGAAACCCTGCTGGGCCTCAAGACCCCCCAGGACAGCGGCCAGCCCGTGACCAACCTGGTGCGCCATCCGCGCTTCAAGGAGTACTTCGAGCAGGACAGCTACGCCGAGCCGCTGGAAATCCCTTCACCGATCAATGATCGCCTGCGCATTCAGCTGTACATCACCCGCTACGGCAACAACGAACACTTGATGCTGGTGCGCGACGTGACGCGTATCCATCAGCTGGAACAGATGCGCAAAGACTTCATCGCCAACGTGTCCCATGAGCTGCGCACACCGCTGACGGTGATCTGCGGCTACCTGGAAACGCTGCTCGACAACGTCGAGGAAGTGAACCCACGCTGGACCCGCGCCCTGCAGCAGATGCAACAGCAAGGCGGACGCATGCAGACTTTGCTCAACGATTTGCTGCTGCTGGCCAAACTGGAAGCCACCGATTACCCGTCGGACAACCAACCGGTGGCCGTCGACAGCCTGCTGCAATCGATCAAGGGCGACGCTCAGCAACTGTCCGGTCAACGCAATCAGCACATCACCCTGGAAGCCGATCCGACGATTCTGCTCAAGGGTAGCGAAGCAGAATTGCGTAGCGCGTTTTCCAACCTGGTGTTCAACGCAGTGAAGTACACACCGGCCGAGGGCAATATCCGCATTCGCTGGTGGGGTGACGATCAAGGCGCACACCTGAGCGTGCAGGATTCGGGGATCGGCATCGACAGCAAACACTTGCCGCGCCTGACTGAACGCTTCTATCGCGTCGATTCCAGCCGCAACTCCAACACCGGCGGCACCGGGCTGGGGCTGGCCATCGTCAAACATGTGTTGCTGCGCCACCGGGCACGTATGGAAATCAGCAGTGTGCCGGGCCACGGCAGCACGTTTACTTGCCATTTTGCGCCAGCCCAAGTGACAAAATCCCGCGTCATCAGTGCCGCCGATTGATACCGGCCAGCACCCGCCACTAGGCAATTACCCGGTCAGCCGCTACATTGGCTGACTTGTGCCTGCCCTTCAGGCGCACTTTTTTCTTTCCTTTCGAATACACGGAACCCGCAAAACTCCATCATGGACCCTTCCCCTGGCTTGACCCTCGCAACAATATTCGCCGATTTCGGCATGATTCTTTTTGCTCTGATCCTGGTTTTGCTCAACGGCTTTTTCGTTGCGGCAGAATTTGCCATGGTCAAATTGCGCTCCACCCGCGTCGAAGCCATCGCTGAAAAGCACGGTTGGCGCGGGCATATCCTGCGTACCGTGCACAGTCAGCTCGATGCGTATCTCTCGGCCTGCCAATTGGGTATCACCCTCGCCTCGCTGGGCCTGGGCTGGGTCGGCGAACCCGCGTTCGCGCACCTTCTGGCACCCGTGCTGAGTGCCGTGGGCGTGGATTCCGCTGAGGTGGTGAAGGCCGTTTCGTTCTTCACGGCGTTCTTCATCATTTCGTACCTGCACATCGTGGTCGGCGAACTGGCCCCGAAATCCTGGGCCATCCGCAAACCCGAGCTGTTGTCGCTCTGGACGGCGGTGCCGCTGTACCTGTTCTACTGGGCCATGTACCCGGCCATCTACCTGCTCAACGCCAGCGCCAACCAAATCCTGCGCATTGCCGGGCAAGGTGAACCTGGCCCGCACCATGAGCACCATTACAGCCGTGAAGAGCTGAAGCTGATCCTGCATTCCAGCCGTGGCCAGGACCCGAGCGACCAAGGCATGCGCGTGTTGGCCTCGGCGGTGGAAATGGGCGAGCTGGAAGTGGTCGACTGGGCCAACTCCCGGGAAGACCTGGTCACGCTGGAGTTCAACGCGCCGCTCAAGGAAATTCTGGCGATGTTCCGTCGCCACAAGTTCAGCCGCTACCCGGTGTATGACAGCGAGCGCCAGGAGTTCGTCGGCCTGCTGCACATCAAGGATTTGCTGCTGGAACTGGCCGCGCTGGATCACATTCCCGAGTCGTTCAACCTCGCCGAACTGACCCGGCCGCTGGAGCGCGTGTCGCGCCACATGCCGCTGTCGCAGTTGCTGGAACAATTCCGCAAGGGCGGTTCGCATTTCGCTCTGGTCGAGGAAGCCGACGGCAACATCATCGGCTACCTGACCATGGAAGACGTGCTGGAAGTGTTGGTGGGCGACATTCAGGACGAACACCGCAAGGCCGAACGCGGGATCCTCGCGTATCAACCGGGCAAACTGCTGGTGCGGGGCGATACGCCGCTGTTCAAGGTTGAACGCCTGCTGGGTATCGATCTGGACCATATCGAAGCGGAAACCCTCGCCGGGCTGGTCTACGAAACCCTGAAACGGGTGCCGGAAGAGGAAGAAGTGCTGGAAGTCGAAGGCTTGCGGATCATCATCAAGAAGATGAAAGGGCCGAAGATCATTTTGGCGAAGGTGTTGATGCTCGATTAAGTGCAATGTGGTAAACCGCATTGCCCCCCAAAAGATCGCAGCCTTCCGCAACATCCTACAGATGTACGCCAATCCCTGTAGGAGCTGCCGCAGGCTGCGATCTTTTGACTTTGACGTTTTACTTCTTGCCCAACGCAAAGTTGGGCAACGCGCCTACCGGTTGATTGAACTGGTACGGAATCGATACCAACCCCAACCCGGTATTGCGCTGCACCACGAAGTGCAGGTGCGGGCCGCTGCTGTTGCCGGTATTGCCTGACAGCGCCAGCGCACTGCCCACCACCACACGCTGACCTTCCCGTACGCTGACCGAACCTTTCTTGAGGTGCAGGTACACACCCATGGTCCCGTCATCGTGCAACACCCGCACGAAATTGCCCGACGGATCGTTGCCGCGCCCGGTCTGGCCATTCTCGGTTTTCACCACCATCCCGCCGCGCGCCGCGATGATCGGCGTGCCTTCGGGCATGGCGATGTCCATCGCATAACGGTTCTTCGGCCCATAGTGGCTGTATTGGCCATTGGCGCCCTGACTCAGCCGAAACGGCCCGCCACGCCAAGGCAATGGATATCGATAGGCCATGGCAGCCCCTGCGGGGTCGCCCAGGGAATATTCGAACTTCGGGGTATACGCCAGCGGCCTTCCGGCCTTCGTCGCCTTGAGCAGCGCAAGGCGAATGCTGCTGCGTGCCGGCATGACCCGCCGAATCGGTCGGCTCGGCGCGCCGCTGACATTGTTCAGCCCGGAAAAGCTCAGCTCGATCTCGACCGGCGCATACAGATCGTTGCGCACGAACACACTGTCCATGCCCTTCTGCTTCTTGATATCGAGGTACACCTGCCGCTCAAGGCGCTCGACCATCCGGTCGCGAAAAACGAACACCTTCGCGCCTTTGCTGGGGCGGTCGCTGTAAGAGACCACGCCACTGGCGTCAGTGGACCGGTAAATCGTCATGGCCACAGCCGAGGTGGAGGCCATGAACAGACCACAGAAAAACAGCAGGCGCGCGAGCATGGGCAAGATTCTGTCGAGTAAGGCCTGGAAAGGAGCCTAGCAGCTGAAATGGACCAGCGTAGTCGACAGATGTTTCAAAATCGGGGAAAGAAGCAAGATCAAAAGATCGCAGCCTTCGGCAGCTCCTACAGAGGCAATGCGATCACCTGTAGGAGCTGCCGAAGGCTGCGATCTTTTGGGGGCGACGCTTACGCGCCCGGTACGAAATGCTTCTGCGCGGTGCCACGGGCGATCAGGCGGGAGATGTAGTCGAGCTTCTGCGCATCCTGGTCGACAAAGCGGAAAGTCAGTTGCAGCCATTCGCTGTCAGGTTTCGGCTCGAAGGCGACGATGGCATGCAGGTAGCCGTTGAGGCGGGCGATTTCAGCGTTATCGCCCTGCTCCAGGTCGAGCACGGCGCTGTCGAGGACTTGCGGCAGCGTGTCGGTGCGTTTCACCACCAGCAGCGCTTCCTTGATGCTCAAGGCCTTGATCACGCATTGCTGGGTGCCGCTTGGCAGGCGCAGTTGGCCTTGACCACGACCGCCAGATGATGCTGCGGCGGCAGCAGGCGCCTTGATCGGCGGGCTGTTAAGCAAGCCGCGAGACGGTGCGGCGGCCGGGGCTGGCGCGGCGGCGACAGGTTTGGCGAATGGGTTGACCGGTGCCGCCGATGGCGTGACCACGGCTGCCTTGCCACCCGTGAGCGCGCTAAGGGAGTCGTTGCCGAACGCCGAGTTCATTTTGGTCGGCGCGCTGTTCATCAAGGTGTCGAGCTTGCCGACCTTGTTCAATGCCTGCTTGACCTTGGTCAGCAGTTGCTCGTTGGTGAACGGCTTGCTGACGTAGCCCGAAACCCCGGCCTGAATCGCCTGGACGACGTTCTCTTTGTCGCCACGGCTGGTGACCATCACGAACGGCATGGTCTTGAGGTTGTCCTGCTCGCGGCACCAGGTCAGCAGTTCCAGACCGGACATTTCCGGCATTTCCCAGTCGCACAGAACCAGGTCGAATGCTTCTTTGGCCAGCATGGCCTGGGCCTTTTTGCCGTTGACTGCATCTTCGGTCCGGATCCCCGGGAAGTAGTTGCGCAGGCACTTCTTCACCAGGTCACGAATGAACGACGCATCGTCCACGACCAACACACTGATCTTGCTCATCCAACACCCCTTTAAAAATCCCGGCAAGCATAACGCTGGCTGATGGCACTTTGCCAAAACTCTTCAGTCACGCCGGGACTTTTCGTTCGCGGGTGCTGCTTTTCAATTCAAAAGCCACACAAACAAAAACGCCCAGCCAAAAGGCCGGGCGCTTTTCTTGGGCAATCTTACTTATCGTCAGCTTTGCCCGGAACATTAGCGGTTTCGGCACTTGTGCCTTCAACTTCTTCCTTCATGCGCTTGAGGCCCAAGTGACGCACGTCGGTGCCGCGCACCAGGTAAATCACCAGCTCCGAGATATTGCGCGCGTGATCGCCGATCCGCTCCAGGGAACGCAGTACCCAGATAATGCTCAAGACCCGCGAGATAGAGCGCGGGTCTTCCATCATGTAGGTGGCGAGTTCACGCAGTGCGGTCTTGTATTCGCGGTCGATGATCTTGTCGTACTGCGCCACCGACAACGCCAGGTCGGCGTCGAAACGGGCAAACGCGTCCAGCGCATCGCGAACCATGTTGCGCACCTGGTCGCCGATGTGGCGAACCTCGACGTAACCGCGCGGCGCTTCGCCTTCTTCGCACAACTGAATGGCACGGCGGGCGATCTTGGTGGCTTCGTCGCCGATGCGCTCCAGGTCGATCACCGATTTGGAGATGCTGATGATCAAACGCAAGTCCGACGCCGCCGGTTGGCGACGGGCCAGAATGCGCAGGCATTCTTCGTCGATGTTGCGTTCCATCTGGTTGATCTGGTCGTCGATCTCACGCACTTGCTGGGCCAGGCCGGAGTCGGCTTCGATCAGCGCGGTGACCGCGTCGTTGACCTGCTTCTCGACCAGCCCGCCCATGGCCAGGAGGTGGCTGCGCACTTCCTCTAGCTCAGCGTTGAACTGCGCGGAGATGTGATGGGTAAGGCCTTCTTTACTAATCATGTTGGCGTCCTTGGAGCGTCCGGTAAGGTGCGGTGGACCGCAGCGTCAGTTCAGTGAGCAACAACAGCTTCCTAGCCGTAACGACCGGTAATGTAGTCTTCGGTCTGCTTCTTCGCCGGATTGGTGAACAGAGTATCGGTGTCGCCGAATTCCACCAGTTTGCCCATGTACATGAACGCCGTGTAGTCGGAAACCCGCGCGGCCTGTTGCATGTTGTGGGTCACGATAACAATGGTGAACTTGGATTTCAGTTCGTAGATCAGTTCTTCGACTTTCAGTGTGGAGATCGGGTCGAGTGCCGAGCATGGTTCGTCGAGCAGCAATACTTCCGGCTCCACGGCGATGGTGCGGGCAATCACCAGACGTTGCTGCTGACCACCGGACAGGCCGAGTGCCGACTCGTGCAGACGGTCTTTAACCTCATCCCACAGCGCCGCGCCTTTCAACGCCCACTCGACGGCTTCGTCGAGGATGCGTTTCTTGTTGATGCCCTGGATGCGCAGACCGTAAACCACGTTTTCGTAGATGGTTTTCGGGAACGGGTTAGGCTTCTGGAACACCATGCCGACCCGGCGACGCAACTCGGCCACGTCCTCGCCCTTGCGGTAGATGTTGTTGCCGTAGAGGTTGATTGCGCCGTCGACGCGGCAGCCATCCACCAGGTCGTTCATGCGGTTGAAGGTGCGCAGCAGCGTGGACTTGCCGCAGCCGGACGGACCGATGAAGGCGGTTACGCGCTGTTTCGGGATGTTCATGCTGACGTCGAACAGCGCTTGTTTGTCGCCGTAGAACAGGCTCAGGCCCGGTACTTCGATGGCCACGGTTTCCTGCTCGAGGCTCAGGCTCTGTTTGTCGCGGCCCAGGGCCGACATGTTGATGCCGTGAGTATGTGCTTCGTGCTGCATGGGAGGCTCCCTGTGCTAACAAATTCGGTTCGTTTTTGTGGGAGCCAGCCTGCTGGCGATGCTGGCGATGCTGGCGACGCGGTTTAACTGTGAAACCGCGGTGATGCCATCGCGAGCAGGCTCGCTCCCACATAGAAATCAGTGCTGCATGAATCAGCTATCCAGTGCTTTGTATTTTTCGCGCAGATGGTTACGGATATAAACCGCCGACAAGTTGAGCGTGGCGATCACCAGCACCAGCAGCAATGCGGTGGCGTAGACCAGTGGCCGCGCGGCTTCGACGTTCGGGCTCTGGAAGCCGACGTCATAAATGTGGAAGCCCAAGTGCATGATCTTCTGGTCCAGGTGCAAGTACGGGTAGTTGCCATCCAGCGGCAACGACGGCGCCAGTTTCACCACACCCACCAGCATCAGCGGCGCCACTTCACCGGCGGCACGGGCCACGGCGAGGATCATGCCGGTCATCATCGCCGGGCTGGCCATTGGCAGCACGATCTTCCACAAAGTTTCGGCCTTGGTCGCGCCAAGAGCCAACGAACCTTCGCGAACGGTGCGAGGAATCCGCGCCAGGCCTTCTTCGGTGGCCACGATCACCACCGGCACAGCCAGCAGCGCCAGGGTCAGCGAGGCCCAAAGCAGGCCCGGCGTACCGAAGGTCGGCGCCGGCAGTGCTTCAGGGAAGAACAACCGGTCGACCGAACCACCGAGCACGTAGACGAAGAAGCCCAGACCGAACACGCCGTAAACGATGGCCGGAACACCCGCCAGGTTGTTCACCGCGATGCGGATCAGCCGGGTCATCGGCCCCTGACGTGCATATTCACGCAGGTAGACCGCCGCCAGCACACCGAACGGCGTCACGATCATCGCCATGATCAACGTCATCATCACGGTGCCGAAAATCGCCGGGAAAATCCCGCCTTCGGTGTTGGCTTCACGCGGGTCATCACTGAGGAATTCCCAGACCTTGCTGAAGTAGAAGCCAATCTTGGTGAAGGTGCCCATGGCGTTCGGCTGGTAGGCGTGAACCACTTTACCAATGCCGATTTCGACTTCTTTACCGTTGGCATCGCGAGCGGTCAGGCTATCGCGGTTGAACTGAGCGTGCAGGTCGTTCAGACGCGCTTCGATGTCCTGATAACGGGCATTCAGTTCGGCGCGCTCGGACTCCAGATCCGCTTGCGCGGCAGCGTCGAGACGGCCGGCCAATTCCAGTTTGCGACCGTGCAGACGCACACGTTCGAGACCGGCGTTGATCGCGCCGATGTCGACCTTTTCCAGGGTCTTGAGCTGTGCGGCGAGCTGGTTGACGCGATCCACGCGCGCCTGCAACTCAGGCCATGCGGCCTCGCCTTCAGCGATGACCTTGCCGTCCTGTTTGACGTTGACCAGGTAGCCGTAGAAATTGCCCCACTCGCGACGCTCGATGGCCATCAGCTCAGGCGGGGTTTTCTGGTTGGTCAGCCACTCGCCGACAATCCAGGTGAAGTCGGTGCCGTTCAGATCACGGTTGCCGACCTTGATCAGCTCGCGGGTCATGAACTCCGGGCCTTGATCGGGCACCGGCAGGCCAGCGCTTTTCAGGCGCTCGCGTGGCACTTCTTCCTTCTGCACCACTTCGCCGATGACGAGGTGGTTGGCTTGGCCCGGCACGTCGTAACTGGCGTGGATCAGGTCCGCCGGCCAGAAGTGACCCAGGCCGCGCACGGCAATCACCGCCAGCAGGCCAATGGTCATGATGACCGCAATGGACACCGCGCCACCGCTGATCCAGACGCCGGGGGCGCCGCTCTTGAACCATCCATTCAGGGAGTTCTGTTTCACAGACTTCTACCTTTCTTAAAGCGACGAGTATTTCTTGCGCAGACGCTGACGAATCAGTTCCGCGAGGGTGTTCATGATGAAGGTGAACAACAGCAGCACCAGCGCCGAGAGGAACAGCACGCGGTAGTGGCTGCCGCCGACTTCCGACTCAGGCATTTCCACCGCAACGTTGGCCGCCAGGGTGCGCAGGCCTTCGAACAGGTTCATTTCCATGACCGGGGTGTTACCGGTGGCCATCAGCACGATCATGGTTTCACCCACCGCGCGGCCCATGCCGATCATCAGCGCCGAGAAAATGCCCGGGCTGGCGGTGAGGATCACCACGCGGGTCATGGTCTGCCACGGCGTGGCACCGAGGGCCAGGGAGCCCAGGGTCAGGCCCCGAGGCACGCTGAACACGGCGTCTTCGGCGATGGAGTAGATGTTCGGAATCACTGCGAAGCCCATGGCCAGGCCGACCACCAACGCGTTGCGCTGGTCGTAGGTGATGCCCAGGTCGTGGGAGATCCACATGCGCATGTCGCCGCCGAAGAACCAGGTTTCCATGTATGGGCTCATGTACAGCGACAACCAGCCCACAAACAGAATCACCGGGATCAGGATCGCGCTTTCCCAGCCGTCCGGCACTTTCAGGCGGATAGACTCAGGCAGGCGACTGAAGACGAAACCCGCCACCAGAATGCCGATCGGCAGCAGCATCAGCAAGCTGAAGATGCCGGGCAAATGTCCTTCGACATACGGCGCCAGGAACAGGCCGGCGAAGAAGCCGAGGATCACCGTCGGCATCGCTTCCATCAGCTCGATCACCGGTTTGACCTTGCGACGCATGCCCGGGGCCATGAAGTACGCGGTGTAGATCGCCGCGGCAACGGCCAGTGGCGCGGCCAACAGCATCGCGTAGAACGCAGCTTTCAGGGTACCGAAGGTCAGCGGCGAGAGGCTCAGCTTGGGCTCGAAGTCGGTGTTGGCCGCGGTCGATTGCCAGACGTATTTAGGCTCGTCGTAGTTCTCGTACCAGACCTTGCTCCACAACGCGCTCCACGAGACTTCCGGGTGCGGGTTGTCGAGCAGCAACGGTTGCAGCTTGCCGCCCTGCTCCACGATCACGCGGTTGGCCCGTGGCGACATGCCGAAAAGGCCTTGGCCGTCGACCACCTGATCCACCAGCAAAGTGCGGTGAGCGGTGCTGTGGAACACGCCCAGTTTGCCGGACGCATCGAGGGCAACGAAGCCTTTACGACGTTCTTCAGCGGTGATTTCAACGATCGGCGCAGCGCCCATCTGGAAAGTACGAATCTGCTTCAGACGCTGCTCGCCATCCGGGTCGCGAGCCATGAACCATTGGGCCAGACCACCTTTGGAGTCACCGACGATCAGCGAGATGCCACCCAGCAATTGGGTAATAGCGGTGACTTCGGTATTGCCGTCTTCAAGCAATTTGTAGCGCCCGTTAAGGCTCTTGTCGCGCAGACTGAAAACGTCGGCCTGAGCGCGGCCATTGACCACGTACAACCACTGCTGACGCGGGTCGATGAAGATGTTCTTCACCGGCTCGGTCATTTGCGGCAGCTCAACGCGCGTCTGCTCGTTGGTGACTTCGCCGGTCATCATGTTTTCTTCGCTGGTCAGCGACAGGACATGCAGTTGCGCGGCCGTGGAGCCGGCCAGCAGCAGGGTCGAATCGGTAGCGTTGAGGCTGACGTGCTCCAGAGCGCCGCCCGCCTCGTTCAGCATGATTGGCGTTTCGCCGTATGGATATTCAATGGCCGGCGAGATGGTTTTCTTGCCTTCCGGGTAGCTGACTTTATAGGTGTGACGGAACACCAGGACCTGGCCGTTGGACAAGCCCACGGCCACTAATGGCTGGCCAGGTTGATCTTCACCGATGGAGGTCACGCTGGTACCGGCCGGGATCGGCAGGTCGACGCGGCGCAGTTCGGCGCCGGTGTCGATATCAAAGAACAATGCCTGGCCCTTGTCGGAAACCCGCATGGCGACCTGGTTCTGCTCTTCAATGGAGATCATCAGCGGCTTGCCGGCGTCTTGCATCCAGGCGGGCGTGATGGCGTCTTTGGCGGTCAGGTCGGCCCCCTGGAACAGCGGCGCGACGACGTAACCGAGGAAGAAAAAGATCAGGGTGATCGCGGCAAGAACGGCGAGGCCGCCGACGAGGACGTACCAGCGGGTCAGGCGATCTTTCAGCGCACGAATACGGCGCTTGCGTTGCAGCTCAGGCGTATTGAAGTCAATTCGCTTGGGGGGATTTGTAGTCATGGTGGAGTTGGCCAGATCATTCATGCGCACACCCTAGCGATCCTGTATGACAGAAAGATGACAATGCAGTGACGCAACAAATCCGCCGCCAGCGGTAACTGGCAGTGGATCGAAAATTGGGGGTGTGTAGGAGCTGTCGAGGGAACCGAGGCTGCGATCTTTTGATCTTGCAGTTGGAAAGCCAGATCAAAAGATCGCAGCCTCGGTTCCCTCGACAGCTCCTACACAGGTCCGGGTTTAGCCCGGACCTAGGGTTTTACTTTTTTGCGACGTTACCGCCTTCTTGCAGACCCAGGTCAGCCAGTGCTTTTGCAGCAACCTTGGCTGGCAGCGGGATGTAGCCGTCTTTCACAACCACTTCCTGACCCTGTTTGGACAGAATCAGCTTCACGAACTCAGCTTCCAGCGGGGCCAGAGGCTTGTTCGGAGCCTTGTTGACGTAAACGTAGAGGAAACGCGACAGCGGATACTTGCCGTTCAGGGCGTTTTCTTCAGTGTCTTCAACAAACTCGGTGCTGCCTTTCTTGGCCAGGGCCACGGTCTTCACGCTGGCGGTCTTGTAGCCGATGCCCGAGTAACCCACGCCGTTCAGCGAGGAGCTGATCGACTGCACGACCGAAGCCGAGCCTGGTTGTTCGTTGACGTTTGGCTTGTAGTCGCCTTTGCACAGGGCTTCTTCTTTGAAGTAGCCATATGTGCCGGATACCGAGTTACGACCGAACAGTTGCACTGGCTTGTTGGCCAGGTCGCCGGTCACACCCAGATCACCCCAGGTTTTCACATCGGTTTTAGCGCCACACAGACGTGTCGAGGAGAAGATCGCATCGACCTGTTCCATGGTCAGGTGCTGGATCGGGTTGTCTTTGTGTACGAACACCGCCAAGGCATCCACAGCAACCGGGATAGCGGTTGGCTTGTAGCCGTACTTGGTTTCAAAAGCTTGCAGCTCGTTGTCCTTCATCTTGCGGCTCATCGGGCCCAGGTTAGCGGTGCCTTCAGTCAACGCAGGTGGCGCGGTAGAAGAACCGGCAGCCTGAATCTGGATGTTTACGTTCGGGTATTCTTTTTTGTAGTTCTCAGCCCACAGGGTCATGAGGTTGGCCAGGGTATCGGAGCCGACGCTGGACAGGTTGCCCGACACACCAGTGGTCTTGGTGTAGCTCGGGATAGCAGGGTCAACAGCGGCAACCGCGTTGGCAGTCGCAACGCCAGCAGCGACAAAAGTCATTGCCGCCATCAAACGCTTCAGTTTCATGCCTTACTCCTAGCAGATAGGTGTGTTAAGTCGGGCCAAGTATCAGCAGGCCGTGTGAACACTCTATGGCTGAAATATGACAATTGGATGAAAGGCCAGCATTTGCTTTTTTCGCAGGCAGACCGCGTTATCGTTCTTCGCGGGCAAGCCGCGCTCCTACAGGATTAGTGTCATTTCAAAATTGGCGCATGACCTGTAGGAGCGAGGCTTGCCCGCGAAGACGTCGGTCGGCTCAGCGACCCTTCTTCCAGAGATAGGCCCCCACCAGAATCCCGACGCCACACAGAACCGCTACGTAATACGCAGGCCCCATCGGGCTTTCCTTGAGCAGCAGGCTGACGATCATCGGCGTCAGGCCACCGAAAATGGCGTAGGCGACGTTGTAGGAAAACGACAGGCCACTGAAGCGCACCACGGGCGGGAATGCCTTGACCATGACATAGGGGACCGCACCGATGGTGCCCACCAGCAAGCCTGTTATGGCGTACATCGGGAACAGCCAGTCGGGATGCTCAGCCAGGCTGTGGTAGAAGGTCCAGGAGCTGGCCAGCAACGCGGCGCAGCCGAACACGAATACTCGTCCCGCGCCGAAGCGATCTGCCAGGGCGCCGGCAATGATGCAGCCAATGCTCAGCAGCACTATCGCCACGCTATTGGACTGCAGGGCGGTGGTTGGCGCGAAGTGATAGACCGTCTGCAATACGGTCGGGGTCATCAGGATCAACACCACGATGGCGGCGGACAGCAGCCAGGTCAGCAGCATGGAAATCAGAATCGCACCGCGATGGTCGCGCAACACGGCGCGCAGCGGCACTTCTTCGGCCAGCGCTTTGCGTAATTGCAGTTCGGCAAACACTGGGGTTTCGTGGAGCCAGCGACGCAGGTAGACCGAGAACAGGCCAAACACGCCGCCCAGCAGGAACGGGATTCGCCAGGCGTAATCCGACACTTCCACCGGCGTGTAAATGCTGTTGATTGCGGTAGCGACCAACGAGCCCAAAAGAATACCGGCAGTCAGGCCGCTGGTCAGCGTGCCGCAGGCATAGCCAATGTGACGCTGCGGCACGTGTTCGGAAACGAATACCCAGGCTCCCGGCACTTCACCGCCAATCGCCGCGCCCTGAATTACGCGCATCAACAGCAACAGGATCGGCGCCCACATACCTATCTGCGCGTAAGTCGGCAGCAAGCCCATGATCAGGGTCGGGACTGCCATCATGAAAATGCTCAAGGTGAACATCTTCTTGCGCCCCAGCAGATCACCGAAGTGCGCCATGACGATGCCCCCCAATGGCCGTGCCAGGTAGCCGGCGGCGAAGATGCCGAACGTCTGCATCAGGCGCAGCCACTCGGGCATGTCGGGGGGAAAGAACAGTTTGCCGACCACCGTGGCAAAGAACACAAAGATGATGAAGTCGTAAAACTCCAGCGCGCCGCCCAAGGCAGACAGCGATAACGTCTTATAGTCGTTGCGGGTCAACGGGCGTGCGGATTGGCTGGGCTGCGCGATGCTCGAGGGCGCTGTGGTCATGGCAAGGGTTTCTCTTATAGTCGGATCTGCAACCTCAACAACGCTGGCGGAGGCTTGGGCAGGTTCGGCACGATAGCAAATTGTTCGAAAAAGCACATAGAGGCGCGTATTTGACGGTCGAAATGAGAACCGGACGGTCGTCTCGGAGTCTACCGATCGATATACTCCCAATATTGCAACGGCTTGTAAGGGGTTGCTGTGCGAAACCGTCGTTGGCACCTGTCAGCCGATTTCGCAGAGTTTCCCTTTAGGCGCCTTACGAAAAACGTGACGAACGTAGTATGTTCGGGGCTGAATCGTTTTTCCAAGGCTCCAGTGCGCAAAGTCGCCGAGCGAAGGTCAGGCAAGGCAAAAACAGGCGAGGACGCGGAGTTTGCTGCTGTAAATGAGCGTCCGAGCCTGTTTTTAACGCAGCATGACCGAGCGCAGGCACTTTGCGCGCGGAGCCGTAAGACGGCTATTCACCCGCTACATACATGAAGAGTCACGGGTCAGAGGCACCCCCGGCATGATAGAGCTCGAACAAGAAGATCCAATCCCGCAAGGCGACCTGGCCCTGCAAATCACCGCGCTTCCGCGCGAAACCAATGGCTTTGGCGATATTTTCGGCGGCTGGCTGGTGGCGCAGATGGATTTGGCTGGCACTGCAATGGCCAGCAAGGTGGCGGGTGGTCGCGTAGCCACCGTGGCGATCGATCGCATGGCGTTCCTGGTGCCGGTAGCGGTGGGCGCGCAGCTGTCCTTTTATACCCAGGCCCTGGAAATCGGTCGCAGCTCGATTCAGATGATGGTCGAAGTCTGGAGCGACGATCCACTGTCCAGCGAATGGCGTAAAGTGACCGAAGCCGTCTTCGTGTTCGTCGCCATCGACGGCAGCGGCCGGACTCGCTCGGTTCCGCCTAGAGCCCGTTAAACCGGAGCTCGTAAAAACCGGAGCCCGTAAAAAAAGTGGGCGTTAAACCCGGCGACCGTTTTGCGGTCCATTGCAGTCCTGTTCCTGATCGAGAGTTGCCCCATGAGCACGCCCAACGTTGAAGCCGTGAAACTGGATGAACTGAACTGCTGGCGTATCCGCCACGGTCAGGCCGAATTGCTGGTGGCCCAGCAAGGCGCGCACATCCTCAGTTATCAACTGGCTGGCGAGCCGCCGCTGATCTGGCTCAACGACGAGGCGGTGTTCAAGGCTGGCAAAAGCATCCGCGCCGGCGTGCCGGTGTGCTGGCCGTGGTTCGGCAACCTGTCGCGCAACCCGCAGAGTGTCCAGGCCATGCGCGTCGGCAATGAACCGCCGCCGGCCCATGGTCTGGTGCGGGCGATGGACTGGGAGTTGCTCGGCATCGAAACCGAGGGCGAAAGCCTGAAGGTGGAATTCAATCTGCCCTACCCCGAAGGCGGCCTGCCAGGCTGGCCGCATCAAGTGGACTTGAAGCTGAGCATTCGTCTGGATGAGCAGTTGCACATCAGCCTGACGAGCGAGAACAAGGGCGCTGAACACGTCACCATCAGCCAGGCACTGCATAGCTATTTCGCGGTCAGCGATGTGCGCAACGTACATGTCGAAGGGCTGGATGGCTTGAGCTATATCGAAACCCTGGACGACTGGAAAACCGTCACCCAGACCGGTGATCTGCATTTTACCGGCGAGACCGACCGCATCTATCTCAATACCCCACCGAAGCTGAGCATCGTAGACCCGCACTGGGAGCGACGCATCGAGCTGACCAGCAGCGGTTCGCGTTCGGCAGTGATCTGGAACCCCTGGATCGACCGCGCGGCAGCGTTCAACGACATGGCCGATGATGGCTGGCAGCGCATGCTGTGCATTGAAACGGCGAATGTGATGGGGGATGTGGTGACGCTGGCACCGGGGGCAAGTCATACCTTGGGCGTCAGTGTCGGCGCAAAACCGCTCTAAGCCATACCGCAATGAAATGTGGGAGCCAGCCTGCTGGCGATGGCGTCGTGTCAGTCAACTTGAAAGTATCTGACGGACCGCTATCGCCAGCAGGCTGGCTCCCACAGTTATTCGGTGGCTGCTAGAGATCAGACTCCTGCACCACCCGCACCTGCGCCGCGTCCAGCGCATACGCCGCATCCGCCAAGTCGTTGTTGACCGTCTCGATCTTCAGCGTGCCGGTCACCCACAGCGGCGTGTAGATGTCATTCAGCTTCAAGCCTTTTGGATAACGCACCAACACCAATTGATTAGGTGGTGGCGGCGGCACGTGGATGCAGGCGCCCGGATACGGTACGAGGAAGAACAGTGTGCTGTGGCCCTTGGCGTCGGATTCCAGCGGTACCGGATAACCGCCAATGCGGATGTGCTTGTCGTTCATCGACGGCACGGTTTTGGTCGAGTACATCACCGCTGGCAAGCCCTTGCTCTGCTTCATGCCACCCTTTTGGGTAAAGGTGCCGTTGGCTTCCGGTGAGTTGTGATCGATTTCGGGCATGGCCTCGAGGGCCTTCTGGTCCGACTTGGGCATCAGTTCAAGCCAGTCGGTTTCCGGCAGTTCGCCGGCATGGGCCAAACCACTGCCCAGGAAGAAAAGAGTCAACAGAAGACGGCGCATGAAAGTGCTCGGCAAAAGAAAGGACGGTTGAACGCCAAGCATTCTAGCCCTCTCCGGCGATGGCGCAGAGAGGGCCTTGTCACTTCAATCAGTTCTTTTTTTGATCAGGCCGTAGATCACCAGCAATACCACCGCGCCCACCAGCGCACCGATGAAACCTGCGCCTTCGCCAGCGCGGTAAATGCCCAGGGCCTGGCCGCCATAAGTGGCCGCCAGCGAACCGCCGATACCGAGCAGGATGGTCATGATCCAGCCCATGCTGTCATCGCCCGGTTTCAAAAACCGAGCCAGCAGGCCGACGATCAAGCCAATAAAGATGGTTCCGATAATTCCCATGGCATATCCCTCTGATTAATTGGCTATAGCCTAGACAGACTTTGGCATCCTGCCATCAGAGAACGGCGGCCCCTGAAGGTTCCGCCGTTGCCACATGAAACTATTCGGCGATCAGCGCTTCGACCTTGAGGATCTGCGCAGCCAGCGTCTCACGGTCTGCACAGCGCAGACTGGCATGACCGACCTTGCGGCCGACCTTGAAAGCCTTGCCGTAGTGATGCAAATGACAGTCGTCGATCGCGATCACTTTTTCTACTGGCGGCACGACACCGATGAAGTTGAGCATCGCGCTCTCGCCGACCTTGGCCGTCGAACCCAGCGGCAGACCGGCAACGGCCCGCAGGTGGTTTTCGAACTGGCTGCACTCGGCGCCTTCGGTGGTCCAGTGCCCGGAGTTGTGTACGCGCGGGGCGATTTCGTTGGCCTTGAGGCCGCCGTCGACTTCGAAAAACTCGAACGCCATCACGCCGACGTACTCCAGCTGCTTGAGCACCCGGCTGGAGTAATCTTCAGCCAACGCTTGCAGCGGGTGATCGGTGCTGGCCACGGACAGCTTGAGAATGCCGCTGTCGTGGGTGTTGTGAACCAGTGGATAGAACCTGGTTTCGCCATCGCGAGCACGCACGGCAATCAGCGAGACTTCGCCAGTGAACGGCACGAAGCCTTCCAGCAGGCAGGCAACGCTGCCCAGCTCAGCGAAAGTGCCGACCACGTCTTCAGGCTTGCGCAGGACTTTCTGGCCCTTGCCGTCGTAACCCAGGGTGCGGGTTTTCAGCACGGCCGGCAGACCGATCGAAGCCACGGCGGCGTCCAGGTCGGCTTGCGACTGGATGTCGGCGAACGCGGGCGTCGGAATCCCCAGGTCCTTGAACATGCTCTTTTCGAACCAGCGGTCGCGAGCGATGCGCAGGGCTTCGGCGCTCGGGTAGACCGGCACGAATTGCGAGAGGAACGCCACGGTTTCAGCCGGGACGTTTTCGAACTCGAAGGTCACCAGGTCGACTTCATCGGCCAGTTGACGCAGGTGATCCTGATCGCCGTAATCGGCCCGCAGGTGTTCGCCCAACGCGGCTGCGCAAGCATCCGGCGCCGGGTCGAGGAAAGCGAAATTCATGCCCAGCGGAGTGCCCGCCAGCGCCAACATGCGACCCAACTGGCCGCCACCGATTACACCGATTTTCATCGTCAACAACCTCAGGCGATGCGTGGGTCTGGATTGTCCAGGACGCTGTCTGTCTGCTCAGCGCGGAATTTCTTCAACACGGTATGAAATTGCGGATGCTTGGCGCCCAGGATGCTCGCCGAGAGCAGCGCTGCGTTGATCGCGCCGGCTTTGCCGATGGCCAGGGTGGCGACCGGAATGCCTGCAGGCATTTGCACGATAGACAGCAGCGAATCGACGCCCGAGAGCATCGACGACTGTACAGGTACGCCCAGCACCGGCAGGTGGGTCTTGGCCGCACACATGCCTGGCAGGTGGGCCGCGCCACCGGCACCGGCGATGATCACCTCGATACCACGGGCCTCAGCCTCTTCGGCGTACTGGAACAGCAGGTCCGGGGTGCGGTGGGCAGAGACCACTTTCACCTCATAAGGGATGCCGAGCTTTTCCAGCATATCGGCGGTGTGGCTAAGGGTGGACCAATCGGACTTGGAGCCCATGATCACGCCAACCAGTGCACTCATCGTCGTGCCTCTTCTCTCTGGGCGCCCGCAGGCGCGTCAAAAAACAACAAGCCACGCAGAAATGCGTGGCTTGATTGTACGAAAAATGGCCGGACGAACCGGCCGAAGGCCGCGCAGTATACCTCAATGAAGCAGATAAACAGCCCCCGATACGACCATCTGTCATACGGCGCAAAGTGCCGGTTTTATTGACTCGGAGGTCAGCTGAAACGCAGCACAAATCCACTTGTGGGAGCGAGCCTGCTCGCGATGGCGCCGGCCCGGTCGACACTTGTGTTGAATATTAGTCCGCTATCGCGAGCAGGCTCGCTCCCACAAGGTTAGTCGACATGTTCAAGAACTCTGCGCCGCGCCACCTTCAAGCTTGCGCCAGAGCAACCGCACGTTGGCCTTGCGCACCAATGCGCAGCGGTACAGACGGATCTCCAGTGGCACATGCCATTGCGGGCCACCGCAGACGACTAACTCACCGCGAGCCAGTTCAGCGCGCACGCTCAGTCGCGGTACCCAGGCGATGCCAAGGCCTTCCAGCGCCATGCTTTTCAGGCTGTCGGCCATGGCGGTTTCGTAAATAGTGGTGAATCGCAGCGCCCGCTGGCGCAACAGCATGTTCACCGAACGTCCAAGAAACGCACCGGCGCTATAGGCCAACAGCGGCACGCTGGTTTCGCCTTCCAGGTCGAATAACGGTTTGCCATCGGCATCGGCGGCGCAGACCGGGAGCATTTCGGTGTCCCCCAAGTGCAGCGACGGGAAAATCTCCGGGTCCATTTGCATGGCCGCATCCGGGTCGTAAAACGCCAGCATCAAATCGCAGCCGCCTTCGCGCAATGCATGCACCGCATCGCCAACGTTAGTGGCCACCAGTCGCGTGGCGATGTTCAACCCTTCGTTGCGCAACTGCGCGATCCAGCGCGGGAAGAAACCCAGTGCCAGAGAGTGAGCGGCAGCAACCTGCATCACCTCGCCCTGCCCGCCTTCCAGGTGATGAAGGTGGCGCAGCACTTCACCCAGCTGTTCGACCACGGTTCGCGCAGTAACGAGAAACAGCTGCCCCGCCGCCGTCAGCTCGACCGGCGTGCGGGAGCGATTCACCAGGGTCAGCCCCAGCGCGGCTTCGAGGCTGCGGATCCGTCGGCTGAATGCCGGCTGAGTCACGAAGCGTCGTTCAGCTGCCTGGGAGAAGCTGCGGGTGGCGGCCAGAGCACTAAAGTCCTCGAGCCATTTACTTTCCAGATTCATCACGCCCTCCCGGACACGCACCAATTTAGGTCGCACGCTCGCCGCACACGCGGCGTCACACGGGCATTATGCCGAATGTGCATAGGCTAGTGTTTAACAGCATTGGCCCAAAATTCTTCACAAGCCTAGCATTTGCAGTGTTCCGGCACAGACCGGGTCCATATCGAGATGATTTCTATCATGTCCTCCGCTGCATCTTTCCGCACAGAAAAAGACCTGCTTGGCGTACTCGAAGTACCTGCTCAAGCGTATTACGGCATCCAGACCCTGCGAGCGGTGAACAACTTCCGCCTCTCTGGCGTTCCGATTTCGCATTACCCGAAACTGGTTGTCGGTCTGGCAATGGTCAAGCAGGCCGCCGCTGACGCCAACCGCGAGTTGGGTCACCTGAGCGAAGCCAAGCACGCTGCTATCAGCGAAGCCTGTGCCCGATTGATCCGCGGCGATTTCCACGAAGAGTTCGTGGTGGACATGATTCAAGGCGGCGCTGGCACTTCGACCAACATGAATGCCAACGAAGTCATCGCCAACATCGCGCTGGAGGCCATGGGCCACAGCAAGGGCGAATACCAGTACCTGCACCCGAACAACGACGTCAACATGGCGCAGTCGACCAACGACGCCTACCCGACCGCGATCCGTCTGGGCCTGCTGCTGGGTCACGATGCGCTGCTGGCCAGCCTCGACAGCCTGATCCAGTCGTTCGCCGCCAAAAGTGAAGAATTCAGCCACGTTCTGAAGATGGGTCGTACCCAGCTGCAAGACGCCGTGCCGATGACCCTGGGCCAGGAATTCCGCGCCTTCGCCACCACATTGGGCGAAGACCTGGCACGCCTGAAGACTCTGGCGCCAGAGCTGCTGACCGAAGTGAACCTGGGCGGCACCGCGATCGGCACCGGCATCAACGCCGACCCGCGCTACCAGCACCTGGCCGTGCAACGCCTGGCGACCATCAGCGGTCACCCACTGGTGCCAGCCGCCGACCTGATCGAAGCCACCTCCGACATGGGCGCCTTCGTGCTGTTCTCCGGCATGCTCAAGCGCACCGCGGTCAAGCTGTCGAAGATCTGCAACGACCTGCGTCTGCTGTCCAGCGGCCCACGCACCGGCATCAACGAAATCAACCTGCCAGCGCGTCAGCCAGGCAGCTCGATCATGCCAGGCAAGGTCAACCCGGTAATCCCGGAAGCCGTGAACCAGGTGGCGTTCCAGATCATCGGCAACGACCTGGCCCTGACCATCGCGGCCGAAGGCGGCCAGCTGCAACTGAACGTGATGGAGCCGCTGATCGCTTTCAAGATCTTCGACTCGATCCGCCTGCTGCAGCGCGCCATGGACATGCTGCGCGAGCACTGCATCGTCGGCATCACCGCCAACGAAGAGCGCTGCCGTGAACTGGTCGAACACTCGATCGGCCTGGTTACAGCACTGAACCCGTACATCGGCTATGAAAATGCCACCCGCATTGCCCGTATCGCGCTTGAAAGCGGCCGCGGCGTGCTGGAACTGGTGCGCGAAGAAGGCTTGCTCGACGAAGAAATGCTCGCCGACATCCTGCGCCCGGAAAACATGATTGCTCCGCGTCTGGTGCCTCTGAAGGCTTGACCAAACGCCGGCTCTTTTGAAGAGCACGCTCACCAGGTCGAGGGACTAGACACCTCTCACCTTTTGAGGGCTTGGGGATTTATTCCCTCAAGCCCTTTTTTTTAACCCTTTTGCGGATTTTCGAATATGCTGAATGCTTTCAGTTCCGCCAAGATCGCAGCCTTCGGCAGCTCCTACCGGGTTTGAGCCCCCCCTGTAGAGGCTACCGAAGGCTGCGATTTTTTGACTTTGCAGCGCTCTCGTTTCATCGCTTGCACCACAACCGTGCAGACGGAAGGCACTCTCCTATGTATAGTGCCGGCCCTCTTCGCGTGAGCGGTCGTCGGTAACGAGGCCCAAACCCATGCGAAACCCGAACTAATAAAACCCGCGATATGGAACCGGAACGAACCTCGATCCACTTGTTGTGCCACGCGCAAGCCGGTGTAACGCGATGTGTCGGTCCACCATTATCTGCACACACAAAAAATAGCGAGGAATAATCCATGCTCGAAGTCATCAACGACTTCCTCTCAGGGAAAGTACTGATCGTGCTCATTGTCGGGCTCGGTAGCTACTTCACGATCCGCTCGCGTTTCGTTCAGTTCCGCCATTTCTTCCACATGTTCGCGGTGTTCCGCGACAGCCTCAAAAGCAGCGCTGGCCAGCTCAGTTCCTTCCAGGCCCTGATGCTCAGCCTGGCCGGCCGTGTCGGTGCGGGCAACATCGCAGGTGTCGGCATCGCCGTGACCCTTGGTGGGCCCGGTGCAGTGTTCTGGATGTGGGTGACCGCGCTGGTCGGCATGTCCAGCAGCTTCTTCGAGTGCTCCCTCGGCCAGCTCTACAAGCGCTGCGACTCCGAAGGCCAGTTCCGTGGCGGCCCGTCCTTTTACATTCAGCACGGCCTGCAGAAACGCTGGTTGGGCATGATCATGGCGTTCCTGCTGCTGATCACCTTCGGCTTTGCCTTCAACGGCCTGCAAGCCCACGCCGTCACCCACTCGCTGAACAATGCCTTCGGCCTCGACACCACGTATACCGGGCTGGGCCTGGCGGTATTGCTGGGTCTGGTGTTCATCGGCGGCATCAAGCGGATCGCCAAGGTCGCTGACCTGCTGGTACCGGTGAAAACCCTGGTGTACATCGGCGTGACCATCTACGTGATCGTGCTGCAGTTCGACCATGTTCCGGGCATGTTGATGACCATCGTCAAAAGCGCCTTCGGTCTGGACCAGGCGTTCGGCGGCCTGATCGGCAGCGCCATCGTCATGGGCGTGAAGCGCGGCGTATTCGCCAACGAAGCGGGCCTGGGCAGTGCGCCGAACGTGGCCGCAGTGGCCTCGGTCGAGCACCCGGTCTCGCAAGGCGTGGTTCAAGCGTTCAGCGTGTTCCTCGACACCTTCGTGATCTGCACCTGCACCGCGTTGCTGATTCTGCTGTCGGGCTTCTACACCCCGGGTTTCGAAGGCGACGGCATTGCCCTGACCCAGAACTCCCTGGCTGCCGTGGTCGGTGACTGGGGCCGGATGTTCATCTCCGTGGCCCTGGCATTGTTCGTGTTCACCTCGATCCTCTACAACTACTATCTGGGCGAGAACAACCTGCGCTTCATGATCGGCGAAAACCGCAAGGCACTGATGGCCTATCGCGCGCTGGTACTGGTACTGATCTTCTGGGGTGCCATCGAAAACCTCAGCACGGTGTTCGCGTTCGCCGACATCACCATGACCCTGCTGGCGTTCGTGAACCTGATCGCGCTGTTCCTGCTGTTCAAGGTCGGCATGCGCATCCTGCGTGACTACGATGACCAGCGCGCCGCCGGCATCAAGACCCCGGTGTTCGATTCGAGCAAGTTCCCGGATCTGGACCTGGACCTGAAAGCCTGGCCGGCCAATCCGCCAGCCGCCGCTCCTACGGCCGCAGCCGAGCCGCAAGGCGTGACCGCAGCGCAACGCTGATCGGTAAAAAACCGGGCGCATCCCCTGCGCCCGGCGTGACACAGCTTGCGACCGGCGTCATGCTCGGTCGTATGTTGTGGCAGCTTGATGAGGCTGCCGCTCAGGGTTCAAGCCTGCAAGACTGCATCGCAGCCTTCGCGAGCAAGCCCGCTCCCACAGTTTTCGGAGAACCTCCATGAATGCCTCGACTTTTCCTGCCGCCCAGCACGTCATGGTGCTCTACACCGGCGGCACCATCGGCATGCAAGCCAGTGCTCATGGCCTGGCGCCAGCGTCCGGTTTCGAAGCGCGGATGCGCGAGTATCTGCACAGCCAACCCGAACTGGTGGTACCGCAGTGGCGCTTTCGCGAGATGGCGCCGCTGATCGACAGCGCCAACATGACGCCCGCCTACTGGCAGCAACTGCGTGAAGCGGTGGTCGACGCCGTTGATGTCCAGGGCTGCGACAGCGTGTTGATCCTGCATGGCACCGACACCCTGGCCTACAGCGCCGCGTCCATGAGCTTTCAGTTGCTCGGCTTGCATGCCCGCGTTGTGTTCACCGGCTCCATGTTGCCCGCCGGCGTGACCGACAGCGATGCCTGGGAAAACCTCAGCGGCGCGCTGGTTGCCCTTGGCCAAGGCCTGGCACCGGGTGTTCATCTGTACTTCCATGGTGAACTGCTCGACCCGACCCGCTGCGCCAAGGTTCGCAGTTTCGGCCGTCATCCGTTCAAACGGCTGGAGCGTCAGGGCGGCGGCGTGAAAGCGACTTCCGTGCCGACGCAGCTGAACTACAACCAGCCTAAACAGCTGGCGAAGGTCGCGGTGCTGCCGCTGTTCCCGGGCATCGGTGCCGAGCAACTGGATGGCCTGCTCCACAGCGGTATTCAGGGTCTGGTGCTGGAATGTTATGGCAGCGGTACCGGGCCAAGCGACAACCCCGCGTTTCTCACCAGCCTGGAACGGGCGCGGGACAAAGGTGTGGTGGTGGTCGCGGTTACGCAATGCCATGAAGGTGGTGTGCAGCTCGACGTGTACGAGGCGGGCAGCCGCTTGCGTGACGCCGGTGTGTTGTCCGGTGGCGGCATGACTCGCGAGGCGGCGTTTGGCAAGCTGCATGGGCTGCTGGGTGCAGGGCTTGAATCCGCTGAAGTTCGACGGCTGGTTGAACTCGATCTGTGCGGTGAACTGAGCTGACACAACACAAAACCCTGTAGGAGCGAGGCTTGCCCGCGAAGGCGTCCTCACGTGCGCCAAAAGCTTCGCGGGCAAGCCTCGCTCCTACAGGGGCCATCAGGCATATAACTTGCTCCCCTTCCGGCACGCCCAACGCTGGAAGCACCCATGCTCCACTCTCACCTCACCACCCTCAATGCCGTCTCCCTGGTGCTCAACACCTTCAAGGCCGAAGGCCTGTCCAGTGAAGCATTGCTGGCCGGCAGCGGTATCAGCGCGGCGGATCTGAGCCGGGCGGACACGCGCATCACCACCAACCAAGAGATGCTGGTTTGCGCCAACGCCGTCGCGTTACGCCGCGATATCGGCCTGGAACTGGGCCGGCGAATGCATGTTTCGTCCTACGGCATGCTCGGGTACGCCTTACTCACCAGCGCCACTTTAGGTGACGCCTTGCGGTTGGCGCTGCACTATCCGGCGCTATTGGGAACACTGTTCGAGTTGAGCCTGGAGGAGGATGGCGAGCGCATCTGGCTCAGCGCCGACGACTATCGGGAAAATCCGGCGCTGGCGCCGTTCAATGTCGAGTTTTGCCTGGTCTCGATGAAAGTCACCTGCGAAGACTTGCTCGGCCACTCTCTGCCCCTGCTCGGTGCCCGCTTCGAATACCCGGCGCCGGATTATCAGGCGCGCTACGCCGAGCGATTCGACTGCCCCTTGCAGTTCGATGCTGTGTCCAATGCCTTTGCTTTCGACAAACGCTGGCTCGAACAACCTCTGCCTCTGGCCGACGCCATCACGCACCAGGCCATGGCCGAGCGCTGTCGCAAGCAAAACACCGAATTCACCGGGCGCCAGGCCTGGCTCGGGCGTATCCGCCAACTACTCGCTGCGCAACTGAGCGCGGCGCCGGGCCTGGATGGGCTGGCCAAACAGTTGAACTGCTCGGCGCGCACCCTGCGGCGACATCTGAAGGACTTGGGCTGTAGCTATCAGGAACTGCTCGATGAATTGCGCTTCGAGCAGGCCAAGCGACTGCTTTGCGAAGATCAATTGCCGATCTATCGGATTGCCGAGGCGTTGGGGTTCAGCGAGACCGCAAGTTTCCGCCATGCGTTTGTGCGCTGGAGTGGCGTTGCGCCGAGTCAGTTCCGGCCTTGAGGATAGCGGCGTCCTGAATGCCGCCATCGCGAGCAGGCTCGCTCCCACATTGGATCTTCAGAGAACCCCGTATTTGTGTGCGGCGCAAAACTACTGTGGGAGCGAGCCTGCTCGCGATGGCGTCTTCAAGTACGCCAAAAGCTTCGCGGCAAGCCTAGCTCCTAGAGGGGTCGAATGCGTCATTCGTGGGCGCCGGTGTGCCATTAAGGGGCGAATTTCGGTCAAATCTTTTGGCCATATCGATCCCCTTTTGGCCTTTCCTGCCGTTTTCCCAAACGCCGCCCGCCGCAAGACTGTGTGCAACCGAATCAGCCTGCGGAGAACAAGAATGCTGACGATCTACTCGGACGATCACCACTTGCATCACGGCCGTTGCGAATTGATGGACGGGCAATTGATGCCCTGCTTCGAAATGCCCTCGCGGGCCGACCATGTGTTGGCACGCGTACAGTCCCGCCATCTGGGCCCGGTCGAGGCACCCCAGGATTTCGGTCTCGGGCCGATCGAGCGCATCCACAGCCGCGACTACCTCGACTTCTTCAAAGGGGCCTGGGCACGCTGGACCGAGTTCAATACCGACGGCGACTTGCTGCCCTACACCTGGCCAGCCCGCACCCTGCGCCGGATCATGCCCACCAGCCTGCACGGCCAGCTCGGCTATTACAGCTTCGACGGCGGTGCACCGATTACCGCCGGTACCTGGCAAGCGGCGTATAGCGCGGCGCAAGTTGCGCTCACGGCCCAAGCGCAAATCCAGCGCGGTGCCCGCAGTGCCTTCGCCTTGTGCCGTCCACCGGGACACCATGCCGCCAGCGATTTGATGGGCGGTTATTGCTACCTCAACAACGCCGCCATCGCCGCTCAGGCATTCCTCGATCAAGGCCACAAAAAGGTCGCGATCCTCGACGTCGATTACCACCATGGCAACGGCACCCAATCGATTTTCTACGAGCGCAGCGACGTGCTGTTCACCTCGATCCACGGCCATCCGGAAGCCGAGTTTCCGTTCTTCCTCGGCTACGAAGACGAGCACGGTGAAGGCCCGGGCGAAGGGTTCAACTTCAACTACCCTCTTCCCGCCGGGTCAGGCTGGGACCGTTGGAGCGCGGCACTGGAACAAGCCTGCAAAGAGATTGAAAAGTATGGCGCCGACATCATCGTCGTGTCCCTGGGCGTCGATACGTTCAAGGACGACCCGATCTCCCAGTTCAAACTCGACAGCCCGGATTACCTGGCGATGGGCGCGCGCATCGCTGGCCTCGGCAAGCCGACGCTATTCGTGATGGAAGGTGGTTACGCGGTGGAAGAAATCGGCATCAATGCCGTGAACGTTCTCGAAGGTTTTGAAAGCGCCCAATGAGGAATCAGAACAAATGAACCGACTCAAGCGTTTTATCGTTCCAGTGCTATACGCCACCGTATTCAGTGGTGCCGTTCACGCCGAAGAGCGCACGTTACGGGTGTACAACTGGTTCGACTACATCACTCCCAAAGCGCTGGAAGATTTCAAGACCCAGAACACCCAGACCAAACTGGTCTACGACATCTTCGATACCAACGAAGCGCTGGAGGCCAAGCTGCTGACCGGCAACTCCGGTTACGACGTGGTGGTGCCGTCCAATGTGTTCCTCGCCAAGCAGATCGAGGCCGGGGTGTTCCAGCCGCTGGACCGCAGCAAACTGCCAAACTGGAACCACCTCGACCCCAAGCTGATGAAGCTGATCGAAGCCAACGACCCGGGCAATAAATTCGCCGTGCCCTACATGTACGGGACCATTCTGATCGGCTTCAACCCGGACAAGATCAAGGCAGCTTTGGGCGACAACGCACCGGTGGACACCTGGGACCTGATCTTCAAGGAAGAGAACATCAGCAAGCTCAAGCAGTGCGGAGTGGCCCTGCTCGACTCACCGTCAGAAATCCTGCCGCTGGCCCTGCAACACCTGGGCCTGGACCCCAACAGCAAGAAGCCGGCGGACTACGCCAAGGCTGAAGCGCTGCTGATGAAGATTCGTCCCTACATAACCTACTTCCATTCGTCCAAGTACATGGCCGACATTGCCAACGGTGACATTTGCGTGGCGGTCGGTTACTCCGGCAGCTTCTCCCAGGCCGCCAACCGCGCCAAGGAAGCCAAGAATGGTGTGATCGTCGACATGCGCCTGCCCAAAGAAGGCGCACCGATCTGGTTCGACATGCTGGCGATCCCCAAAGGCGCGAAGAACCCGGAAGATGCCTACACCTTCATCAACTACCTGCTGCAACCTCAGGTCATTGCACCGGTCAGCGACTTCGTCGGCTACCCGAACCCGAACAAAGACGCCACGGAAATGGTCGACCCGGCGATCCGCAACAACCCGAACCTGTACCCGACCGAAGCGGCGATGAGTACGCTCTACACCCTGCAACCGCTGCCGCGTGATGCCGAGCGGGCGCGGACCCGGGCCTGGACCAAGATCAAGTCCGGCACCTGATCCGGGCAGCGCGACTCACACCGGGCGCCAGATCTTTTTGAGCTTCGCCAGTGCCGCTTCGATAGCCGTCTCCGGCACTGCGGCGAACCCCAGGACCAGCCCCGCTCGCTGGTCCTCGGGAAGCGTCGTGTCTGGCAGCCAGTAACTGCTCAAACCATTGATCTCCACCCCGACGCTGGTGGCTTGTTCAATCAATTCGCGCTCACGAGTCACGCTGTCGACACGTACCGTCACGTGCAAACCGGCCGCCACACTGGGCAGCTTACCGACGCCCGGGATATCCACAGGCCAGCCATTGAGCAACACGTTACGCCGACTCAACGCAGCACGGCGCATACGCCGGATATGCCGCTGGAAATGCCCGGCCGCCATAAACTCAGCCATTACTGCTTGGGTGCTCACCTCGGAATGCCGTACGTCCACCGCACGACGCTGGGAGAACGCCTCAACCAATCCGGGCGGCAACACCAGATAACCCAGTCTTAATGCCGGGAATGCGACCTTGCCGAAGGTTCCGACATACAGCACCCGCCCCTGTCGATCCAGTGCAGCCAACGGCGCCAGTGGTGCGCCGCTGTAACGGTATTCGCCATCGTAGTCGTCCTCGACGATCCACCCTTGGGTGCGTTCGGCCCAGGCCAACAATTCAAGACGTCGCGCCAGACTCATGACCACCCCGGTCGGGTATTGATGCGAAGGAGTGACATAAGCCAGACGACAATCGCTGAGCGCCGCCAATTCAGTGCAGTCGATGCCCTCACTGTCCACCGCTATTCCGTGCAATCGCGCGCCGGCTACAGCGAACGCATGACCCGCCGCTCGATACCCCGGATTTTCAATGCCTACCCCATCGCCAGGCTCGACCAGCAACTGTGCACAAAGGCTAATCCCCTGTTGTGCGCCACTGGTGATCACTATTTGCTCAGCCGAGCACTGCATGCCCCGCGAACTGCGCAAATACGCAGCAATTAACCCACGTAATCGCGTATCACCCGCTGGGTCGCCGTAACACAGTTGCTCTAAATCCGGCTTACGCCAGAAAGCCGCATTCAGCTTGGCCCAGACCTCGAAAGGAAACAGATCGAAGGCTGGAACGCCGACACGAAATGCCCGAGGTGGACCACTGGGAGGCAAGGTCAAATGGTTCTTTTCAACCCGGCCCAAAGCACCGCTGTGGATAACTTTACTGGATGAAACCACAGGTAAATCCAGCCAATTTGTGGATAAGGCTGTGGGTAACCCTGTTGAAAACCCTGTGGATACTTTTGTGGATAATTTCTTCACCGACATCGCGGCTTGAGGCAATTGCGCGACATAAGTCCCGTCGCCAACACGCCCCTCGATGAAGCCCTCAGCGTAAAGCTGATCGTAGGCACGGACCACGCTGTTACGGGAAATCGATAACGCCGCCGCCAGATCGCGACTGGCGGGCAGTCGTGTGCCGCTGGCCAGTCGTCCGTCGAGCACTCGCACCCGCAGCGCTTGATAGAGCTGACGACTCAGGCCCTGGCGGCGGTCGAGTTCGATACCCGCCGGATTGAACGACGAGGGAAGCGGCGTGTTCGACATGGTAATGGACCTATGAAATTGGTCATTAATGGCTCTTACAACAGACCAATAGCCTGCCTAGGATGCAGGCATTCGCCAAGGAATATTTCCATGTATACGCCCAGCAATTTCGCCATCAATGATTTGAATGAGCTGCATCAGCACATCCTCGGCGCCCGTCTTGGCGTTTTGGTCACCCACGGTGAACAGGGCCTGCAAGCCAGTCATTTGCCGCTGCTGCTAAATGTCGACCACGGCCCGAATGGCACTCTCTACGGGCACCTCGCCCGTGCCAATCCACAATGGCGGGAATTGCAGAACGGCGCCGAGGCGCTGGTGATTTTTGCTGGTGCGGATGCTTACGTCAGCCCGGGGTTTTACCCGAGCAAAGCCGAGCACGGGAAAGTCGTGCCGACCTGGAACTATGTCGCCGTGCACACCTATGGCATGGCCGAAGTTTTCACCGACGCCGATCGCCTGCGCGATCTGGTCAGCGCATTGACCGAGCGCCATGAAACCGGTCGCGCCCAGCCGTGGAAGGTTGCCGATGCCCCCGCCGACTATATCGACGGCATGCTCAAGGCCATCGTCGGTTTTGCCTTGCCGATCCAGCGGCTGGAGGGCAAACGCAAGCTCAGCCAGAACCGTAGTGCCGCAGACATCGCCGGTGTGCGCGAGGGGCTGACCGCCAGCCCTGATGTGCACGACCAGGCCCTCGCCCACTTGATGCGTTAAGGAATCAATATGAGTCAGATCGACATCCGCCAGGTCACCGCCGACGATCACGCTGCCTGGCTGCCGCTGTGGCAAGCCTACCTGCGCTTCTACAACACCGAACTGCCTGAGGCGGTGACCCAAAGCACCTGGCAGCGCCTGCTCGACCCGAGCGAACCGACTCACGGGGCGCTGGCCTGGGCCGATGGCAAAGCGGTGGGCATGGTGCATTTCATCTACCACCGCTCGAACTGGAGCATCGAAAACTCCTGCTACCTGCAAGACTTGCTGGTGACGCCAGAAACCCGCGGCACCGGTGTCGGTCGGCAACTGATCGAATTCGTCTATACCACGGCCAAGGCGGATGGGTGCTGCAAGGTTCATTGGCTGACCCACGAAACCAACGCCACCGCGATCCAGCTCTACGAGCGCATCGCCGAACGCCCCGGTTTCATCCAGTTTCGCAAAGGCCTTTAAGGTTCAAGGAGAGCAGCATGTCGACTTCACTCGCGGACTGGAAAGGTGTTCCGCCACCCTCGGTTCAACTGATCGAAGGGCGTTTCATCCGCCTGGAAAAACTTGACCCGGCCCGTCACGCCAACGGTTTGTGGGAAGCCCTCGAAGGCCCGGGCGCGGATCCGAAACTCTGGGATTATTTGCCTTATGGGCCTTTCCCGGAACGCAGCGCTTTCAACGATTGGCTGAACAACCATGCGGCCAACAGCGACCCGTATTTCTTCACCGTGATCGACCGCGCCAGCGGCGACGTGCAAGGTATTCTCAGCCTGATGTCGATTGTCCCTGCTCAGGGTCGCATCGAAATCGGCCATGTGACCTTCGGCGCAGCGATGCAGCGTTCCCCGAAAAGTACCGAGGCGGTTTACCTGCTGGCCAGGGAATCCTTTGCCTTGGGTTACCGCCGTCTGGAATGGAAATGCAACAACGGCAATGCCCGTTCCAAGTATGCGGCGCAGCGGTTGGGGTTCACTTTTGAAGGGGTGTTCCGCCAGCACATGGTGGTCAAGGGGCAGAACCGTGACACGGCGTGGTATTCGATTCTGGATTCGGAATGGCCAGCGATTGGCGCGGGATTCGAGCGATGGCTGTCTGATGAAAACCAGACGGGGTCGGGGCAGATGAAAACTCTGGTGGAGTGCCGGTAAAGTCCCAATAGCAAAAGATCGCAGCCTTCGGCAGCTCCTACATTGGAATGCGTTCCCATGTAGGAGCTGCCGAAGGCTGCGATCTTTTGATCTTTCTTTTTAAGCCAACTTTTGCGCCAACACCGCAATATGCTCCGGCCCGATCCCGCAGCAACCGCCCAAATGGCTGGCCCCACGCTTCTGCCAATCGGCCGCCCATTGCAGATACCCCGGCGGGTCGAGATCGTCGCGCAACGGGTCCAGCCCGTCGTTGGCCGTGGCCTCTTTCGGCTGCGGCGGGAAGGCATTGGCGTACGCGCCAATGTGAATCCTCACCCCCAAGCGTTCGAAGGTTTCCCGTGCCGCATCAATCGCAGCGCCGATCACTTCTGGCTGGCTGCAGTTGAACAGCAAAGTCTGGACGCCCAACTCGGCCGCCACCGCGGCAGCCTCAGCCACAGGCTCACCGGAGCGCAAACGCGGCACTTCGTCGGTGTCTTCATCCTTCAAGGTAAACGACAGCCAGAACGGTTTGCCGTCCTTTGGCAAACCGGCATGGATCGCTCGTGCCTCGACAATCGAACTCTGGGTTTCAGCCAGCCACAAGTCGACATGCGGCGCCAGGCCATTGACCAGAGGCGTCAGCAGTTCAGTCACCCGCGCGGCATCGAACAAGTCCGGGCGATAGGAGCCGAACAATGGCGGCAATGATCCGGCCACGCGCACCGGTTTGCCCGCCGCATCCACTGCACGACGGGCCAGCTCACCGGCCAACGCCGCGAGCGCCTGACCCTCAGCGGCAAACCGCTCTTCGCCAATATGGAACGGCACCACCGCGTAACTGTTGCTGGTAATCACGTTGGCACCGCTTTCGATATAAGCCGCGTGCACCGCCTCCACCGCTTGCGGTGCTTCGCTCAAAGCCAGCGCCGACCACTCGGGTTGCCTGAACGGCGCCCCTCGGCGTTGCAGCTCACGACCCATGCCGCCATCCAGAATTACCGTGCTGCCTGCGCCCATATGCTTTTCACTCATAAGCTTATGAAAATAACTCACTATCAGAGTCGTTCTTATAACTATTTAATACGCACCGTACGGTTAATAACAACCTCTTTTTTCAGGGATCAACTGTGAAATTTCAACCACTGCTGGCCCTGGGCCTGACGATTCTGGCTGCCTCCACTCAAGCCTTTGCGGGCGCCACACTGGACCGCATCGAGCAAAAGAAAGAACTGGTGGGCGTGCTGATGGAAAGCTATCCACCCTTCTCGTTTCTCAACGATCAAAACCAGCTCGACGGTTTCGACGTCGACGTGGCCAAGGCCGTGGCGGACAAACTGGGCGTCAAGCTGCGCCTCGAAACGCCGTCCTGGGACGTGATCGCCGCCGGGCGCTGGAGCGGGCGTTACGACATCTGCATCTGCTCCATGACCCCGAGCAAAGCCCGCGCCGAAGTCTTCGATTTCCCGGTCGAGTACTACGCCTCCCCCGCCGTGATCGTGGTCAACGCCAAGGACGACAGCATTCACAGCGCCAAGGACCTGAGCGGCAAAAAAGTCGGCCTCACCAGCGCCTCCAGCTATGAAAGCTACCTGAACAAAAACCTGGTGATCGAAGGCGCCGAAGACATCCAATTGCAGTACCCGTTCGAGAATGTGCAGATCGCCCCCTATGACACCGACAACGTCGCGTTCCAGGATTTGGGCCTGGGCGCTGGCGTTCGTCTGGACGCGATTCTCACCAACCTGGTGACCGCGCAACCGCGCCTGAACGAAGACAAGCGCTTCAAGCTCGCCGGCGAGCCGCTGTACTCGGAGCCGAACTCGGTGGCCATCGAAAAAGGCGACGCCCAGTGGGACGCCAAAGTGCGTGATGTGTTTGCCCAGTTGAAACAGGACGGCACCTTGAGCAAGCTGTCGCAAAAATGGATCGGCGCCGACATCAGCAAATGACTTCTTTCCCCAAACCACCTCAGCCGCCGCAACCGGTGGCTGAGTCGCTGCTGCAACGGATTTTCGGTTTTCGCACGCGGCTGTACCTGACCTGGGTAGCGATGTTCGGTTTGTTCGCGAGTTTCTTCCTGAGCTTCGACCTGAAGTTCTCGATCATCCTCGACAAACTGCCGAACCTGATCGGCCTGCACCTGGCGCCCAACGGCTTTCTGCAAGGCGCAGCGCTGACGTTGTTCTTGTGCCTGTGCTCAATCGTGGCGTCATCACTGCTGGGCTTCATCACGGCTTTGGCGCGGCTGTCGAAAAGCGCGGTGGCGTTCGGCATTGCGAGCTTCTATGCCTCGTTCTTTCGCGGCACGCCGCTGCTGATCCAGATCCTGCTGATCTACCTCGGCCTGCCACAACTTGGCATCGTGCCCGGTGCCATCGCCGCGGGGATCATCGCCCTGTCGCTGAACTACGGCGCGTATCTGAGCGAAATCTTCCGCGCCGGCATCCTCGGCGTCCCCCATGGCCAACGCGAAGCATCGTTGGCGTTAGGCATGCGCGAAACCGTGATCTTCTGGCGCGTCACCCTGCCCCAGGCCATGCGCACCATCATCCCGCCCACCACCAACCAGTTCATCTCCATGCTCAAAGATTCGTCTCTGATCTCGGTGATGGGGGTTTGGGAAGTGATGTTCCTGGCCCAATCGTATGGGCGCTCGAGCTATCGCTATATCGAAATGCTCACGACCGCGGCGATTATTTATTGGCTGATGTCGATTGGACTGGAGCTGATTCAGGCGCGGATGGAGCGGCATTATGGGAAGGCGTATTTGAAGCGGGGTTAGCGAAAAGATCGCAGCCTTCGGCAGCAGCTCCTACTCGGGATTCACTCGCCTTGTCCTCACTGAATCAGCACAGTAAGCCTTGTGGGAGCGGCGGTGCGGCGATCCTGCTTGCTCGCTCCGACACAAGGATTGTGGCACTCCCAAATACCGGGCGAAAAAAAAAGGGGAGCACATGCTCCCCCGAGGTTTAAAGCGGTATATCGAGGCTGTTAACTCAGCCTTCGATCTCGATCAGAATCTCGCCCGGGTTTACCCGGTCGCCCTTGGCCACGTGGATGGCGGTGACTTTGCCGGCGATGGCCGATTGGACTTCGGTTTCCATCTTCATCGCTTCGGTGATCAGCACGGCCTGGCCGGCTTTCACGGTGTCGCCTTCCTTGACCAGGACATCGACGATATTGCCCGGCATGGTGGTGCTGACGTGGCCCGGTGCAGTGGCTTGTTTGCGCTTGCTGCTACCGCCGCTGACGAACTCGTTGAGCGGTTCGAACACCACTTCTTCCGGCATGCCGTCGATGGACAGATAGAAGTGGCGCTTGCCTTCCGACTTGACGCCGACACCGGTGATGTCGACGCGGTAGGTTTCGCCGTGAACGTCGATGACGAACTCGGTCGGCACGCCTTCGCCGCCGGCCAACGTCACGCCGCCCGCTTCCGGAATTGGCAACAGCACCTCCGGTACGAGGATGCCGGCTGCACGTTCTTCGAGGAATTTGCGGCCGATGTCCGGGAACATGGCGTAGGTCAGAACGTCTTCTTCAGACTTGGCCACGGCACCGATTTCGGCGCGCAGTTTGGTCATTTCCGGCTTGAGCAGATCGGCCGGACGCACGTCGATCACTTCTTCGCTGCCGATCGCCTGACGACGCAGTTTTTCGTTCACGGTGCCCGGCGCTTTGCCGTAGCCGCCTTGCAGGTAGAGCTTCACTTCATTGGTGATGGTTTTGTAGCGCTCGCCGGCCAGCACGTTGAAGAACGCCTGGGTGCCAACGATCTGCGAGGTCGGCGTTACCAGCGGCGGGAAGCCGAGGTCTTCGCGAACGCGAGGGATCTCCGCCAGCACTTCGCTCATGCGGTTCAGCGCGCCTTGCTCTTTCAACTGGTTGGCGAGGTTGGAAATCATCCCGCCCGGTACCTGATTCACTTGAACGCGAGTGTCTACGGTGGTGAATTCGCTTTCAAACTGGTGGTACTTCTTGCGCACGGCGTAGAAGTACAGGCCGATCTCTTGCAGGAGCTCCAGGTTCAGGCCGGTGTCGAATTCGCTGCCTTTAAGGGCAGCAACCATCGATTCAGTGCCTGGATGGCTGGTGCCCCAGGCGAAGCTGGAGATCGCGGTGTCGATGTGGTCGGCGCCGTTTTCGATGGCTTTGAGTTGGCACATTGCAGCCAGGCCAGCCGTGTCATGCGAGTGAATAAACACTGGCAGCGACTGTTCGGATTTCAATGCCTTGACCAATTCGCCTGTGGCGTACGGGGTCAACAGGCCAGCCATGTCCTTGATCGCCACCGAGTCGCAACCCATGGCTTCCATTTGCTTGGCTTGCGCCACGAAGGCCTCGATAGTGTGCACCGGGCTGGTGGTGTAGGCGATGGTGCCCTGAGCGTGTTTGCCGGCGGCTTTCACCGCTTCGATGGCCACTCGCAGGTTACGTACGTCGTTCATCGCATCGAAGATGCGGAACACGTCGATGCCGTTGACTGCAGCCTTGGCGACGAAGGCTTTGACCACGTCGTCGCTGTAGTGGCGGTAGCCCAGCAGGTTCTGGCCACGCAGGAGCATTTGCAGACGCGTGTTAGGCAAGGCCGCGCGCAGTTGGCGCAGACGCTCCCACGGGTCTTCTTTGAGGAAGCGGACGCAGGCGTCGAAGGTCGCGCCGCCCCAGCATTCCAGCGACCAGTAGCCGACTTTGTCGAGCTTGTCGCAGATCGGCAGCATGTCTTCGGTGCGCATGCGGGTGGCGAGCAGCGATTGGTGGGCGTCGCGCAGGATTGTGTCGGTAACGTGGATTTGTTTGCTCATTGTTCTATTCCTCACAGGCCTGCGTGGGCGGCGATGGCGGCGGCGATGGCCAGGGCCAGCTCTTCGGGTTTGCGCTTGATCGAGTAGTTGGTCAGTTCAGGGTGGCTTTCAACGAAGCTGGTATTGAACTGGCCGCTACGGAATTCCGGGTTACGCAGGATTTCCTGGTAATACGCGGCGGTGGTCTTGACCCCCTGTAGACGCATGTCGTCCAGAGCTCGCAAGCCACGGTCCATCGCCTCTTCCCAGGTCAGCGCCCACACCACCAGTTTCAGACACATGGAATCGTAGAACGGCGGAATGGTGTAGCCGGTATAGATCGCTGTGTCGGTGCGCACGCCAGGACCGCCGGGCGCGTAGTAACGGGTGATCTTGCCGAAGCTCGGCAGGAAGTTGTTTTTAGGGTCTTCGGCGTTGATTCGGAACTGCAGCGCGAAACCGCGGTGCTGGATGTCTTCCTGTTTCACCGAAAGCGGCAGGCCGGACGCGATGCGGATCTGCTCGCGCACAATGTCGATGCCGGTGATTTCTTCGGTGATGGTGTGTTCCACCTGCACCCGGGTGTTCATCTCCATGAAGTACACCTCGCCCTCGGCGAGCAGGAACTCCACGGTGCCGGCGTTCTCGTATCCCACGGCCTTGGCCGCGCGCACCGACAGGTCGCCGATGTAGGCGCGCTGTTCCGGCGTCAGTTGCGGGCTCGGAGCGATCTCGATCAGCTTCTGGTTGCGACGCTGGATCGAGCAATCACGCTCGAACAGGTGCACCACGTTACCAAAGCTGTCACCGAGTATCTGCGCTTCGATGTGTTTCGGATTGACGATGCATTTTTCCAGGAACACTTCCGCCGAACCGAAAGCCTTGGTGGCTTCGGAAATCACCCGCGGAAAGGCTTGTTCGAGTTCTTCGCGGCTGTTGCAGCGACGAATGCCGCGTCCGCCACCACCGGAGGTGGCCTTGAGCATCACCGGGTAACCGATGCGATCGCCTTCGGTCAGGGCTTCTTCGATGCCCGACACGTTGCCTTCGGTGCCCGGGGTGACCGGTACGCCAGCCTTGATCATGCTGCGGCGCGCTTCGGTCTTGTCGCCCATACGGCGAATCACTTCAGCCGATGGACCAATGAATTTGATACCGCGTTCGGCGCAGATGTCTGCCAGCTCGGCATTTTCCGAAAGGAAGCCGTAGCCGGGGTGCAATGCATCACAACCGGTTTCCACCGCCAGGTTCACCAGCTTGCGCGGGTTGAGGTAGCCGGCCAGTGGCTCGGCACCGATGCTGTGGGCCTCGTCCGCACGCTTCACATGCAAGGCATGGCGATCGGCGTCGGAATAGATCGCGACGGAGCGAATGCCCATCTCGGCGCAGGCACGCACGATTCGTACGGCAATCTCACCACGGTTGGCGATCAGGATCTTTTTTATCACTTGGAGGTTCCCTTGAGCCGGTGGTACCCACGACCTGTCACACCAGGTCGACGCGTGACCAAATGTTTCAATTCAGTCGCAGCTCCACACTAGCCTTCGCAAGGGATTAACAAAAATGAATAATAATTGGGTTACACATAAGCAAAGACTTATAGTTGAGACATCAGCCTCCGCTCAGGGTCTCTAGAAAATGCGTAAGTCATTGATGCGTATGACGTTGCGTCAATTGCAGATCTTCAATGAGGTGTGCGACTTAAGGTCCTACAGCCGTGCAGCCGACGAAATGTCTCTCACACAACCTGCCGTGAGCCTACAGATTCGTCAACTCGAAGAGCTGATCGGCCAACCTTTATTCGATTATGTCGGCAAAAAACTCTACATGACCGAGGCGGCCGAAGCACTGCAGCGCGCCAGCCGGGATATTTTCGGGCGCCTGGAAAACCTCGATATGCAGCTGTCGGACATGCAAGGCTCATTGCAGGGTCAGCTGAAACTGGCGGTGGAATCCAGCGCCAAGTATTTCGTGCCGCACCTGTTTGCCGCGTTCAAGCGCCAGCACCCGGAGGTGAACCTGCAACTGACGGTAGTCAACCGTGGCCAGGTCATTCGGCGCCTGTCGGATAACCGTGATGATCTGGTGATCATGTCGATGGTTCCACAGGACATGGGGCTGGAGTTTCTACCGTTCCTCAACAACCCGATTGTCGCCGTGGCGCCGCCGGATCATCCACTGTGTCACATGGGCCCGCTGCGCTTGCAGGATCTTGAGCCCTACACGTTGCTGTTGCGCGAACACGGTTCCGGCACGCGACTGGCTTGCGAAGAGTACTTCAAAGAGAAACGTGTGCACTTCACCCAAACCCAGGAGGTGGCCTCGGCCGAAGCGCAGCGTGAATGCGTATTGGCGGGTCTGGGCGTGGCGCTGTTGACACGCCACGCCCTGAACCTTGAATTGGCAACCGGCGGATTGATCGAGTTGCCAGTCGAAGAGCTGCCGCTGTACCGCAGTTGGTGCCTGGTGCAGGCCAAGGCCAAGCGGCTGTCACCGGTGGCCCATGCATTCCTTGCGTTTATCCGCAGCGAACGGGCGCAGATCAGCGCGCTGGTTGAGCGTTTCGACGGGAAGTTGCGGGAGCCGCCTGCCAGTAATTGAGTTCCAGTTCGTCAGGAAATTCGCCAATTTCGGCCAGAAGCTGGCGGCGCTCGCTGCGATCTTCGATCGCGCGGCGAAATTCCATGCGGCGCTGATCTTCTTGCTGACGACGGGTTTTGACGGCGCTGTTGCGTTCTTCGTAGGGCTGAGCCATTTCGAGTCTCCCAAGGCGAGTACGGGAGTTACAAGATAGGTGCGAGGGATGACGGTTTGGCGGCGGGTAAGTTACAGACTGATGAAATCAACTGGCTTAGCGCTTATCTGTGGCGAGGGAGCTTGCTCCCGCTCGACTGCGCAGCAGTCGTAAATCGTTTGATGCGGCTTATCAGAAATACTGCAGCAAGATGGTTGTGGGGCCGCTTCGCAGCCCAGCGGGAGCAAGCTCCCTCGCCACAAATCCAGCATTTCCCGATGAATCAATCATCCAGCGCTTTCACCGATTTGGGCGACAGCCGCAAGCTGCGAAGGCTGCGTTTGACGCTTTTCAGGTGATTGACCAGGCTCGGGCCGCGGGCCATGGCCACGCCCATCGCCAGCACATCGATCACTACCAGATGCGCAATGCGCGACGTCAACGGCGTATAGATTTCGGTGTCTTCATGCACATCGATCGCCAGATTGACGGTCGACAACTCGGCCAACGGTGTCTGGCTCGGGCACAACGTGATCAACGAAGCGCCGCTCTCGCGCACCAGATTGGCCGTGATCAACAGGTCCTTGGAACGCCCGGATTGGGAAATACAAATCGCCACGTCGCTCGGCTTCAAAGTGACCGCCGACATCGCCTGCATGTGCGGGTCGGAATACGCCGCTGCAGTCAGCAGTAAACGGAAGAACTTGTGCTGGGCATCCGCCGCCACCGCGCCCGAGGCACCGAAGCCATAAAACTCGACACGCTGGGCCTGAGACATGAGCGACACCGCCCTCTGCAACTCCACCGGATCGAGTTTCTCGCGAACCTCCATCAGCGTATGCAGGGTGGTGTCGAAGATTTTCAGGCTGTAATCGGCGACTGAATCGTCTTCATGGATCGCGAACTGCCCGAAGCTCGCGCCAGCCGCCAGGCTCTGGGCCAGTTTGAGCTTCAAATCCTGAAACCCGGAGCAACCGATGGCGCGGCAAAACCGCACGATGGTCGGCTCGCTGATGCCCACGCTGTGGGCCAGGTCGGCCATGGAGCTGTGCATCACCGCCGCAGGGTCAAGCAGCACGTGGTCGGCGACTTTGAGCTCCGACTTGCGTAACAGGTGGCGGGACTGGGCGATGTGTTGCAGCAGATTCAAGGGGCTGGACTCTGTTATTGGCAGGTGCCGGGGATGTAGCACGCTTGTAGTTATACTACATGAATCGGCTTTTTGCCTGCTCAATGCGTAACTCAATGTCCCCATTTCATGCGCCATGCGCTCCATGTAGCCCTCTCGGTCCTTGTAGCAGCTGGCGAAGCCCAGCTTCTACAAAGGGTTGGCGTCGCGACGTAAAAGCTCGGCCAGGTTGGCGGCCTCGACCGGCCGACTGATCAAATACCCCTGCACTTCATCGCAACGCTCGACTTTCAGAAACTCCAGCTGTTCCGGCCGCTCCACCCCTTCAGCCACCACTTTCAGCGACAGGCCATGGGCCATGGCGATGATCGCCCGGGTAATCGCCGCATCCTCGCTGCTCTCCCCCAGACCGCGGATAAACGCCTGATCAATCTTCACGTAATCCACCGGAATGCGCTTGAGGTAACTCAAGGACGAATAGCCAGTGCCAAAATCGTCGATGGCCAGTTTCACCCCAAGGTCGCGCAACTGCTGGAAGGTCGCAATGATGTGCTCGACGCTGTCCAGCAACTGGCTTTCGGTGAGCTCCAGTTCCAGGTAGTGCGGCGCCAGACCGGTTTCCTCCAGCACTTGGCGCACCAGGCTCACCAGTTTCCCCTGACGCAACTGATGCACCGACAGATTGACCGACACCCGAATCGGCTCCAGTCCCTGACGCTGCCACTCGCAGGCTTGCCAACAGGCCTGGCGTAAAACGAACTCACCAATAGCGCCGATCAACCCGGTTTCCTCGGCCAAGCCGATGAAATCCCCCGGCGGCACTTGGCCCAGGATCGGGTGATGCCAGCGTACCAATGCCTCGGCGGCATTCAGCCGGCCGGTGGCGAGGCAGAGTTTCGGTTGATAAAACACTTTCAACTGCTTTTCTTCGATGGCTTTGCGCAGCTGGTTCTCGAGCTGCAAACGCTCGAGCGTGCTGGCTTGCAGGCTGTCGGTATAAAACTGGAAGTTGTTGCCGCCCAAGTGTTTGGCATGCTGCATGGCCATGTTCGACTGGCTCACCAACGCAGAAATCTCCCGCGCGGTGTCCGGTAACAGGCTGATGCCCATGGACGCGCTCATCACCAGCTCATGCCCGTCGACAGTGATCGGCAAACACAGTTTGGTCGACAAACGAGTTGCCATGCGCGCCAGACTCGACAGATTGCCGTAGGCATCGAACAGCACCGCAAATTCATCGCCGGACAACCGGGCGATGGTGTCTGCTTCCGGCAGCGCATTGACCAGGCGCCGGGACATTTTCTGCAATAACTGATCAGCGATTTCGTGGCCGAGGCTATCGTTGAGCAGCTTGAATCGATCCAGATTGATATGCAGCAACGCCAGGCTGCGCCGACCGCCCTGACGCACCCGCTGATGAGCTTCGTGCAGCCGTTCGCGGAACAACGATCGGTTGGCCAATCCCGTGAGTTCGTCGTAATGAGCGAGGTAACGCATGCGCTCTTCGGACTCACGCCGAGCAGACAGATCGGCGAAGAAGCCGACAATATGACTAACTTTTCCCCGTGAATCGCGCACGGCGTTCAGTTGCAGCCATTGCGGATACAACTCGCCATTCTTGCGCGTTTCGACCAACTCGCCCTGCCAGCTACCGTGCTGCTCCAGCGCCTGACGAATCGCCGCGTAATGCCGGCGGGCGTCGCGACTGCAGGGTAGCTCGACCACATTACGCCCGAGCATGTCGTCGATGTCATAGCCAGTCACTCGGCTGAAGGCCTGATTGGCGGCAATCAGCGCGTAATTCGGGTCGAAAATAACGATGCCTTCACTGGCCGCCTCGAACACCATCGCCGCCAGTTGGCGCTGTTCTTCCAGGCCCTTGCTGGCACTGATGTCGCGGCGGGTGCCGACCATGCGGATCACCCGGCCGTTTTCGCTGCGCTCAACTGCTCGCCCGCGGTCCTCGATCCAGACCCAATGGCCATCACCATGTCGTACCCGATACTCGATCTGATAATCCTCGGTACGGCCCTTCAAATGCTCGACCAGCGCTCTCTTAAGCGCTGGCAAGTCGTCGGGGTGCAGCCTCGGCTTGAGGTGGCGGAGCATCGCCGTCACGTATTCCGGCTCTAGCCCGAACAGCTCCTGGAGCTGAGTGTGATGGACTTCGTCTGTCTGCAGGTTCCAGTCCCACAACCCGAGTTCGCTGGCCTTCAACGCCAGCGCCAACCGCGCTTCGCTTTTGCTCAAGGCCTGATTGGCGGCGTCCAGCTCCAGACTGCGTTGGACAACGCGATTTTCGAGGTCGACCTGGGTTTCGCGCAATTCGTCTTCGGCGCGGCGGCGCTGGTCGATTTCCTTGGCCAGTTCGTGGTTGAGCTGATCGCTGCGACATTGCGCCTGCTGCAAGTGCTCGATCAGGGCCTGATTTTGAAAGCGCCGCAACAACCCCTGGTTGATCAGCCGATTGACCTGCCAGGCGACCACGCTCAACGAACCCAGCAATATCAGCCCAAACCAGCCCCAGCCCTGTTCCTGCTCATCCCCGCCCCAGAACAGATAGCCGATGGCCGGTAACAGACAGGGCAAGGTAAAGGACAGAAAAGCCGGCAGGCTGACGGCATAAGCAACGCTGGCCGAGAGTGCCGCGGCGCCGATCAGCCCGAATACCCAGGCTTGCTGCATGAAATTGTCCGCGGGCACCAACGCAATGCCGGCACCGGCCAGGGTCAGGCCAGTCATGGCAGAGCCGAGCATGAACATGCGACGCCAGACCGGATGGGCCTGACGGTTGGGAATCGCCGAATCGAAAGCCGCGACTTGAATCACCCGCAACGCCACCAGCGACAATAACCAGATCAGCCAGACGCTCACCACGAAGTAGCGCTGCGGGCTCCAGAGCAGGCCGGCGCACACCAGACCGTTGATCAGCATGAACAGCGTAGGCAAAAGCGAGCCCTGGTACAGCAGGCGCGTGCGTTCGACCGCCATTTCCATGGCGTACTGTTTGCGGATAACCCGGGGCTCCACAGAGGGGCCCGACAGGTCGGAGCTGAGGGTCATAGGCAATGTTCTTGTTCTTATAGTGAGCATGCGAGCCCGAATTGTGGACGGAGCATACACAAGCAAATGCCCGGACCAAACAGCCCAAGGTCACAAAATAGACGAAAGTTTGAGCCGTCCACCTCGGTAAAAAAGCCGCCAGACGAGCTCCGCCAATGCTTGCAGCCGGTGACCGACCGGTCGTCATCGGTGCTTCTTTCATCGGCTAATGCAAAGCTCGGTTTGCCCGGTGTGACGGCGCACCCTAGAATGCCCCGATGCGCGATGATCTCTCCCTTCTGCTGAACTCCCTCAACGATGCCCAACGTCAGGCCGTAGCTGCCTCTGTGGGTCGTCAGTTGGTCCTGGCCGGTGCTGGCTCCGGTAAAACCCGAGTGCTGGTGCACCGTATCGCCTGGTTGATCCAGGTCGAAAACGCCTCGCCCCACTCCATTCTGTCGGTGACCTTCACCAACAAGGCCGCTGCCGAGATGCGTCATCGCATCGAGCAGCTGATGGGTATCAACCCGGCCGGCATGTGGGTCGGCACCTTCCACGGCCTGGCGCACCGCTTGCTGCGGGCGCACTGGCAGGAAGCCGGCCTGAGCCAGACTTTCCAGATTCTCGACAGCGACGACCAGCAACGGCTGGTCAAGCGGGTGATCCGCGAGCTGGGTCTGGACGAGCAACGCTGGCCGGTCCGACAGGCCCAGTGGTTCATCAACGGGCAGAAAGACGAAGGTCTGCGTCCGCAACATATTCAAGCCAGCGGCGACTTGTTCCTGGCGACCATGCGCAGCATTTATGAAGCCTACGAGGCCGCGTGCCTGCGCGCCGGCGTCATCGATTTCTCTGAACTGCTGTTGCGCGCCCTCGATCTGTGGCGCGATAACCCGGGCCTGCTCGCCCATTATCAGAAGCGCTTCCGGCACATTCTGGTGGACGAATTCCAGGACACCAACGCCGTGCAATACGCCTGGTTGCGTCTGCTGGCCAAGGGTGGCGACAGCCTGATGGTGGTCGGCGACGACGATCAGTCGATCTATGGCTGGCGCGGCGCGAAAATCGAGAACATTTATCAGTATTCCGACGACTTCCCCGATGCCCAGATCATTCGTCTGGAGCAAAACTACCGCTCTACCGCCGGGATCCTCAAAGCCGCCAACGCCCTGATTGCCAACAATACCGGGCGCATGGGCAAAGAGTTGTGGACCGATGGCGGCGAAGGCGAAGCGATCAATCTGTACGCCGCGTTCAACGAACACGATGAAGCACGCTACGTGGTTGAAACCATCGAAAGCGCGCTGAAAACCGGCCTGGCTCGTAGCGATATCGCGATTTTGTACCGCTCCAACGCCCAATCGCGCGTTTTGGAAGAAGCCTTGTTGCGTGAGCGCATTCCGTATCGCATTTATGGCGGTCAGCGCTTCTTCGAACGGGCAGAAATCAAGAACGCCATGGCGTACCTGCGTTTGTTGGAAGGCCGTGGCAACGATGCGGCCCTTGAGCGGGTGATCAACGTTCCGGCCCGTGGTATTGGCGAAAAAACCGTCGAAGCGATCCGCGATCATGCACGCCACAGCCATGTGTCAATGTGGGAAGCCATGCGTCAGCTGGTGGCCAACAAAGGTCTGACCGGTCGCGCTGCTGGTGCCATAGGGGCATTTATGGAGCTGATCGAGGACCTCGCCGCCAAGTGCCTGGAAATGCCGCTGCACTTGATGACCCAAACCGTCATCGAGCAGTCGGGGTTAATCGCCTACCACCAGGCGGAAAAAGGCGAGAAAGGACAGGCCCGGGTCGAAAACCTTGAGGAACTGGTCAGCGCCGCACGTAACTTCGAAAACCCGGAAGAGGATGAAGAACAGTCTCCACTGTCAGCGTTCCTCGGTCACGCCTCGCTGGAGGCCGGAGACACCCAGGCCGACGAACACGAAGACAGCATTCAGTTGATGACCCTGCACAGCGCCAAAGGCCTGGAATTCCCTTACGTGTTCCTGGTGGGCATGGAAGAAGGCCTGTTTCCGCACAAGATGAGCCTGGAAGAACCCGGCCGCCTTGAAGAGGAACGCCGTCTGGCCTACGTCGGTATCACCCGGGCGATGCAGAATCTGGTGCTGACCTATGCTGAAACCCGCCGCCTGTACGGCAGCGAGACCTACAACAAGGTGTCGCGTTTCGTACGTGAAGTGCCGAAAGGCCTGATTCAGGAAGTGCGGCTGTCCAACAGCGTCAGCCGTCCGTTCGGCGGTGGCCAGCAGCAGAGCTCCAGCAGCCTGTTCGGCGGCAGCGAGATCCCGGACACCGGGTTCAGCCTCGGCCAGACCGTGCGGCATTCGGTGTTCGGCGATGGTGTGATCCTGAATTTCGAAGGCGCCGGTGCTCAGGCGCGGGTACAGGTGAACTTCAGCGAAGGCAGCAAGTGGTTGATGCTGGGTTACGCCAAGCTGGAAGCCGTTTAAAAGCTGAAAAGATCGCAGCCTTCGGCAGCTCCTACATGGGAATGTGTACACCCTGTAGGAGCTGCCGAAGGCTGCGATCTTTTTCCAAGGCCGACTAGGCATCCTTCCTACAGAACTTATCTACTCGTCCTACAGACCAAAGTTATCAAGTCTTATTGCGTGACCGGAAGCTGAACACTACCTGTCAGGCAAAAGCCCGAAACACTCTGCCGCTAGCCAGCAACACTTCAGCTGTGCAACATGGCGCGCGTGCCTTCCACAAATTGGGAATTCCCTTTATGAAACGTTTTCTTAGCATCGCCATGGCGTTGTGCATTGGCCTGACGATGAGCCTCGACGCCAATGCCGCCAAGCGCTTTGGTGGTGGCAAGAGCTCCGGCGCTGCGCCGACTCACCAGACCAGCCAGATGGCTCCTTCTTCTCCTGCCGGCGGCGCTGCTGCCACTGCGGGTGCGGCCGGTGCTGCTGGCGCCGCCACCAAGGCCAGCGGTGCTTCGCGCTGGCTCGGCCCTCTGGCCGGTATCGCCGCCGGTGGCCTGCTGGCCTCCATGTTCATGGGCGACGGCTTCCAGGGCATGCAGATCTTCGACATCCTGATCATGGCGGTCATCGCCTTCCTGGTCTTCCGTTTCATCGCCGCTCGTCGTCGCAAGCAGCAGGAGCACATGGCTCCAGCCGGCGCGCCGATGCAGCGTGAAGTGTTCGAACAGAAACCAACAGCCATGGGTTCGATCTTCGGCGGTTCGGCTGCACCTGCTGCCGCTCGTCCGGTGATCAACGCGCCAGCCTGGTTCAATGAACACAACTTCATTGAAGCGGCCCGCAACCACTTCCAGTCCCTGCAGCAACACTGGGATGCCAACGAAATGGACAAGATCGCCGAGTTCGTGACTCCGCAACTGCTGGAGTTCCTCAAGCGCGAACGTGCCGATCTGGGCGACGGCTTCCAGTCGACCTACATCGATAACCTCCAGGTACAACTGGATGGCGTTGATGACCGTGCGGACAAGACTGTCGCCACCCTGACCTTCAGCGGTGTATCGAAGTCCTCGCGCTTTGATCAGGGCGAAGTGTTCAGCGAAAGCTGGAACATGGAACGTGCACAGGGCGAAAACCAGCCTTGGCTGGTGGCCGGTATCCGCCAGAACGGCTGATCAATTCCCGCGTTTCACCTGTTGTAATAAAACCCCGGCCTCGGCCGGGGTTTTCTATTTCGCGGTTGCATCTATAGCGAGCTACTGTATAAACCGCCCCAACTAAACCGCGCCATCAAGCAAGAGGATCCCGGACGTGGAAGAAATCATCGAACAACTGCGTGAAGCCAACGAACCGGTACCGGTCCCCTTGGAATTGCCTGACGAAGATCAGATTGTGGAAATCGAAGAGCAACTGTTCATCGATATCCCATTCGTCTTCAGAGAATTTTTGCTGACCGTCAGCGACGTGGTCTACGGCAGCCTGGAGCCAGTGACTGTCACCGATCCGCAGTCCCATACCTACCTGCCGGACGTTGCCGCCAACGCCTGGGACGCTGGCGTCGATCGCAGCATGATTCCGATCTGCCAGGACGGTGACAATTACTACCTGGTCGAAGAAGACGGCACCGTCGTGCTGTGGCTGGCTGAAGAAGAGTTGCTCGCCGAAGAAACCTGGGAATCGGTATGGCACTGGGCGCGGGACGTCTGGCTGGAAAGCTGAGCCGTCTGCCCGCTGTAATCAATGCCCGGTCGAATCGTTTTGGTTATCCAGCGTTTCCAGCAAGGCCACCTGCATTCGCGTATGCACACGGATGAACCAGCGCCAGAGCAGCGCCGCCACCGCGGCCGCGACTATGACGATCAGCACCAGCAACTTGTTGGTCGGCAGAATACTGGCCGACAAGGCTGCCAGCAGCAGGAAAATCACTGACAGCGAGAGGATCGGAATCACTTCAGCGATCACCCGACGTACTCGCTGTGTGTGGCGGCCGGCCATTTCCGGCTTCACACCCATCTCTGCCAGCAGCATCGACAGCGCCTTGAGCTTGCGATAGGCGGCGATCAGGAACGGCAGTGACAACAGCAACGCCCCACCCCAGATCAACGCTTTCTGCCAGCTCGGGTCGCTGATCCAGGCTTGCAGGTAAACGGACATGCGCTCGGCGAAGAACGCGCCCGAGAAAAAGATCGCAATCACCAACGCCAGATTGACCCCTACCTGCAACAGAATCCGCCGGATCATCGACGCCAACAGTGCACCCTCGCCCTGAGGCTGAATGCTGCGCAGCCATTCGCCATACATCCCGAGCACACGGCTCAGACGCTGCGGCATCACTGCCGCAAGCTTGATCGACAGCGGATCGGCCGCGCGGATCAGATACGGCGTCAACAGCGTGGTGATGACCGAAACAGCCACCGCCACCGGGTAGAGAAAGTTGCTGGTGACCTGCAGCGTCATGCCCAACGCCGCGATGATGAAAGAAAATTCGCCAATCTGTGAGAGCCCCATCCCCACGCGCAGTGAGGTGCGTCCGTCATTGCCGGCGATAAAAGCACCGAGACCGCAGGAAAGCATCTTGCCCAGCACCACTGCTACGGTGATCACCGCGATCGGCCAGGCGTATTGCAGCAGGATCATCGGGTCGAGCATCAGGCCGATGGCGACGAAGAAGATGGCACTGAACAGGTCGCGAACCGGCTCGATCAATTGCTCGATCTTCAGCAGTTGCCGCGATTCAGCCATGATCGCGCCGATCAGGAACGCGCCGAGGACCATGCTGTATTCAAGCTTGACCACCAACAGGCAGAAACCGAAACACAGGCCCAGCACAGTGATCAGCAGCATCTCGTTGCTGTCGAATTTGGCCACGTAGGCCAGCAGTCGCGGTACCAGCAGAATGCCAATAACCAGTGCGACAATCATGAACAGTGACAGCTTGCCGACCGTGGAAAACACTTCGCCGGAACTGACGGTTCCGCTGACCGCGATGCTCGACAGTAACGCGATGATGCCAATGCCGAGGATGTCTTCGACGATCAGCACGCCGAAGATCAATTGAGCAAAACGTTCGTTCTTCATCTTCAGGTCGTTGAGCGCCTTGACGATGATGGTGGTCGAGGAAATCGCCAGGATCGCGCCGAGGAACAGCGAGTCCATGGTATTCCAATCGAACCAGCGGCCGATTTCGTAGCCGATCCAGATCATCAGGACGATTTCCAGGAACGCTGCGATGAACGCCGTGGCACCGACCTTGAACAACTTGCGCAAGCTGAACTCCAGGCCCAGGCAGAACATCAGGAAAATCACCCCGAGCTCGGCGAGGGTCTTGATGGTGGCTTCATCGTGGATCAGGCTGAACGGCGGCGTGTGCGGGCCGATGATGAAGCCGGCGACGATGTAGCCGAGCACCACCGGTTGTTTGAGACGATGAAAGAGCACGGTCACCACACCCGCGATCAACATGATCACTGCCAGATCCTGAATGAAACTGATGGCGTGCATGGCATGTGGCTCCTTGGGTGGGCTTTTGAAGGGTAACATCGCGACTTCCGACGGGAAGACGGTGCAATATATGGAAACAGATAGAGCCAGGCGTGACGGCAGCCCCCCGCCCGGCGTCCCGATAACTGTTGGTTTGAAAAACCAAGCACCCACAGAGGTGCAACCCAGAAATCCTGCCTTGACCCGTGAGTACGTTATGGAACCCGGAAACGCCCAGCTGTCGATGACGGTATTGATGACCCCAGACATGGCCAACTTCTCTGGCAATGTCCACGGTGGCACCCTGCTCAAATACCTCGATGAAGTGGCTTACGCCTGCGCCAGCCGCTATGCCGGCCGCTATGTGGTGACCCTGTCGGTGGATCAGGTGATTTTCCGCGAGCCGATTCACGTTGGTGAACTGGTGACTTTTCTGGCCTCGGTCAACTACACCGGCAACACCTCGATGGAGGTGGGCATCAAGGTCGTGACCGAGAACATCCGCGAGCGCTCGGTGCGCCACACCAACAGCTGTTTCTTCACCATGGTCGCAGTGGATGACCAGCGCAAACCGGCTGCAGTCCCGCCACTGCAACCGCAGAACAGTGAAGACAAGCGTCGGTACATGCAGGCCCAGCAGCGTCGGCAGATTCGTCAGGAACTGGAAAAGCGTTATCAGGACATCAAGGGCGACGCCTGAGCAGACAGTTATCCAGCGCTCTTCAGATCGCTATCGCGAGCAGGCTCGCTCCCACAGGTACAGCGATAACCTTGTGGGGGCGAGCCTGCTCGCGATTGGGACAACCACCCGGTTACAGGCTGATTGAGGTTGCCTCGAACCGCACCCGCGGATGGGCGATCCGGTCCTGCGCCCGCACCAGTTCCAGCTCATAGCTGGTGCAAGCCTGGGTTTCCAGCAGCACTTCATGCACCGCCGCCGCAGTGAATTCGAAGGCACTCAGCAGATTGTCACCCTGCAGCACGCGCGCCAGGAACAACCCGGCAGTCAGATCGCCAACGCCCACCGGCTGACGCGGAAACGCCAGCAGCGGCCGACGCAGGTGCCAGCTGCCTTCAGCGGTCACCAGTAACATCTCGAAGCCCTCCGCCGGTTTTCCGGGATAGTCCAGATGCTTGACCAGCACCGCCTTCGGACCGCGAGCCAGCAGCGCTCGCGCCATGGCCAGGCAATCGAACAATGACTGCGCCTTGCGCCCCGAGAAGCTGTTCAGCTCCAACTGATTCGGGCACATGAAGTCGGCCACCGCTGCCGCCTCTTCCAGCAGAAAATCGCTGACCTCGGCTGGAACGGTGCAGCCCTTCTCCGGATGGCCCATCACCGGGTCGCAGAGGTATACCGCTTTGGGATTGATCGATTTGATTCGTTCCACGCCCGCGAGAATCGCCCGGCCCTGAGCCGCGCTACCGAGGTAGCCGGACAACACGGCATCGCAATTGCCCAGCTCACCAATTGCAGCGATTCCTTCTACCAATTCCGGAATCTGATGCGGAGCCAGCACTTCCCCGGCCCACTGACCATATTGCGTATGGTTGGAGAACTGCACGGTATTGAGCGGCCACACGTTCACCCCGACCCGCTGCATCGGGAAAACCGCGGCGCTGTTGCCAGCGTGGCCGAACACCACGTGGGACTGGATGGCGAGCACATGGGGCGTACGTTTCATGCGGTGAGTTTTCCGTCAAACGATTGAAATTCGAGCCGCGCAGTATGCGACTAAACGCAGCCTGTACGACAGACCGGCGACGCAGTTAAGCTGGCACTATCTTGTTGGAGCACCCTGTTGATGCTGACCCTCGGAAATATCCTCGTGTTGATGCTGCTCGCCACCGGTGGCGCGTGGTTGTGGCACAACCACGGCTTGCGCGAACGTGCGTTGGAGCGGGTCATGCAGCATTGCGCCAAGCTTCGGATCGAGCTGCTGGACGGCAACGTAGCCTTGAAGAAGATCGCCTTCATTAAAGACGCCAATGGCCGTCGGCGCCTGGCCCGTGTGTATAACTTCGAATTCACCGTGACCGGCGAAACCCGCCACACCGGCACCATCACCCAATTCGGCGCCCATAGCGCACAGATCGAGCTCGCGCCCTACCCGATGCCGTTCGACGACACTCCGCCGGTGGTCGATATCGCGAAGCCCAGAGCCGAGGTGATTGAACTGAGTCAGTGGCGGCAAGAACACACAAAATGGCGTCCATAAATCAAAAGATCGCAGCCTGCGGCAGCGCCCACAGGCGCGTAGGAGCTGCCGCAGGCTGCGATCTTTTGATCTTCAACCCGACAGACAGTCGGTCAGATCTCTTTGCAGCTCTTCAACAGCCTGCGGCTCACTGAAAATCAACTCAATACGCGAATCCCGACGCCATTCACTGATCTGCCAATCCAGTAACGAGTTATCCAGCGCATTCGCCGACACCCACCCCTCGGCGCTGTGGATAACCAGCTTCGCCCGCCGCCATTCAAGGCGCTCAAGCCATCTCCCGATCAATACGGCATCGAAAATCTGACTCGGATGCCACCGCCATCCAACGCTCCAGCCACCCTCCTGCACCTGACTCAAGCAAATCGGCAGCGTGGGGTCAGTCCAGATAGCCGGCATCTGCGCCAATCCCTTGGGCACAACAAAGTTATCCACACCCCCGACAGCCTGAGCCCCGAGCCCCGGTAATTCGCTCAACGGCAAGACGGCTTGCTGCGTCCAGTACAAAGGACGCATCGGCAACTGTGCGGCGATTCGTTGGCGATCGCTGTCGTTGATGTTTTCTGCCTTGTTCAGCAACAGCAACCCGGCACTGTCCAAGGCTTGCTGTTGCGCCTCAGGCAACGGTTTTCCGGCCGCCAGCGCCTGAGCATCCAGCACCAGCACGCACGGCTGCACCGCCAGGACACCTTGCCACGGAACCTCACTCAATTGCCGGAGTAACTGCGCCGGATGCCCTAGCCCGGAGGGTTCGATGAACAGTCGATCCGGTCGTGCCTTGCGCAGCAACCGCCCGAGGCCGATCTGAAACGGGGCACCATTGACGCAACACAAACAGCCCCCGGCCACTTCCCCCAGTGCGATACCATCGGCATCCTGGGTCAACAGCGCGGCATCCAGACCGATCTGGCCGAACTCGTTGATCAACACCGCCCAGCGCTCACCCGCGGGCCGCTGTGCCAGCAGGTGCTTGATCAGGCTGGTCTTGCCGGCACCTAGTGGGCCAGCAATGACGTGGGTGGGAATGTTCTGCAACATGGTCGAGGTTTTCTGAGGAGGTAAAGAATGCGGTTGATGGGATGGTCGTTGCTGCTGGCGCTCACATCGGGCGAAGCGCTGGCCCAGGCTTGCGTGGTGCACAGCACGGCTGAGCGGCTCGACGTGAAGGTCTGCCAGCAAAACCGCAACATCCCGGAAAAACTGTTCGCCGACGGATTCTGCCAGCCGAACCTGCCTGGGCAGAAAGTCGAGGTGCAGTACGTCGATCAATGCCCTACCGGCGCGTTCGGGGTGTGCAGCAACGCTCAAGTCGCCAATATGCCTTACCAGCAGGATATTCACTATTACGGCGTGGCCACCGATGCGGCGTATCTGAAGCCGTTTTGCGAAGCCCAGAGCCAGGGAACCTGGCTCAAACCTTGAGCGGCTAGCTCAGCCAGTCAAGGGTCAGGATCAAACGACGCTCGCCTGGCGCCGGCTGCGGCGAGCGGTGGATCAAACCGAAGCCTTCGTTGCCGTGCCACTTCTCCCCTTTAAGCAACGCCACTTCGCCACTGGAGATTTGCTGGATCAGCGACTCGTCCTGCGGTTCGGCCTCAGGTTTGCCTAATTGCCGGCGATCCATCGCCCCTTCTTTCAGCCATTGGCTGCCGATACCTGCGTAGGTGGTGATCAACCGCACCGGCACGTGATCGACGTGGAAACGCGGGCACATGGCTTTGTCCAGAACCCGCAGGCGCAGGCCGATACGCTGGGCGCCCAACAGGCAGGTGAAAGCACTGACCAGCCAGGAAACATCGGCAATAAAGCCTTCGTAGCCTTCCAGATCGCTGAAGCCTGAGGCTAAACCGTGGAGATTGGGTTCGGCGTCCTCGCCGGGCATTTCCAGGGACAACGACTCGGCCAGCGGCTCATTCAGGGACAACAACAAGCGACCGAAATCGGTAATGTGCGCCGGGAGTTGGCGTTGCCAGAGGGCCAGGTTTACGCCGTCGTCCAGAATTCCGGTCAGCGCTTTTGGCGTATCACCTTGAACCTGACGAATGACCGGTCGCAGTTTAAGACTGGGCGCCAACATCAGGCGGCCGCCTCTTCGTGCCAAGGACCGAACGGATCGGGCAGTAACTGCCAGCCCTCGACACCCAAGGCCATTTCAGCATCCGTCAGCAGGCAGTTATCGAGTTCGGCGGCGAGTTGCGCGAAGTCGATGTTCTGGCCGATAAACACCAGTTCCTGACGGCAATCACCGGTGGCGGCCGTCCAGTTTTCCATGATCCCGGCAGTGCTTTCTTCGTCTTGCGGCCACTGGTTTTTCGGCACGAAACGCCACCAGCGCCCGGCAAAACCGTGGCGCATCAAACCACCGGCCTGGGACCAGCTACCAGCATCCCTGTGTTTGCTGGCCAGCCAGAAATAGCCCTTGGACCGCAGCAATTTACCGTTCACCCACGGACGGTCGATGAAGTTGAAGAAGCGTTGTGGATGAAACGGTCGCCGCGCCCGATAGGCCGTGGAGGCGATACCGTATTCCTCGGTTTCCGGCACGCGTTCACCGCGCAATTCCTGCAACCATCCCGGTGCCTGAGCGGCTTTTTCGAAGTCGAAGCGCCCGGTGTTGAGGATTTTCTTGAGCGGCACTTCGCCCATGACCATCGGAATGATTTCCGCCTGGGAATTGAGCCGTTCAAGGATCGCGATCAACTCCTGGCGCTCGTTACTGCCGATCAAATCTATCTTGCTGATCAGGATCACGTCGGCGAATTCGATCTGCTCGATCAACAGGTCGGTGATCGAGCGTTCGTCCTCCTCGCCCAGGGTTTCGCCACGGGAAGCGAGGCTTTCGGCGGCCTGATAGTCGAGCAGGAAATTCATGCCGTCGACCACGGTGACCATGGTATCGAGCCGCGCGATGTCCGCCAGGCTCTGCCCTTCTTCATCGCGAAACGTGAAGGTCTCTGCCACGGGCAGAGGCTCGGAAATCCCCGTGGACTCAATCAACAGATAATCGAAACGACCCTCCTTGGCGAGTTTGCTGACTTCTTCGAGCAAATCTTCCCTCAAGGTGCAGCAGATGCAGCCGTTACTCATTTCCACGAGTTTTTCTTCGGCACGGTTCAGGCTGACATCGCGCTGAACTTCGCTGCCATCAATGTTGATCTCACTCATGTCATTGACGATCACCGCGACCCGCAAATTTTCGCGATTACGTAGTACGTAATTAAGAAGTGTACTTTTTCCGGCGCCGAGAAAGCCCGATAGGACGGTCACGGGGAGACGATTGGGCATCAGGTATTCCTCATCAGGATGTGGCCGGTCAAATCGCCCGTTGATGGCGTTCGCGCAGCTCTTCACGTTCTTTGGCTTCAATGCACAGAGTGGCGGTGGGTCGCAGCAGCAGGCGTTTGAGACCGATCTGCTCACCGGTTTCGCGACACCAGCCGTACTCACCGCGAGCCAGGTGTTCGAGGGCTTCGTCGATCTTGTCCAGGAGCTTCTTTTCCCGCTCCAGCAGGCGCAGTTGCCACTGGCGCTGTTCTTCGGCGCTGCCGATATCAGCGGGATCGCTGTGGGGTTCCTGCTCGCGTAACGCGTCAAACTCGCCGGCAATGCGCTCCTGCAGCTCGCTGCGCTGAGCCAGCAACAGCTCGCGAAAGAAGCCTTGCTGGGCGTCGTTCATGTAATCGGCGGCGGGTTGAGCGAGGAGTTCTTGTTCAGTCATGGAGATGGATCATCAGAGCGGGTGTATTTTTATGTTATAGTATAACAACACAAATAAGCCACTCCCCTCTTGTTCCTCACGACAAAGGGCACGATGCTTTAGCCCGTCCGCCCCCTTGAGAAATGCCATGGGAAACGCGCTGAAATTCTCGCTGTTGAGCCTTTCGCTGCTGATCGCGGCCGATGCCTGGGGACAAGTCCCGAGCCTGGCCAACTGCACTCGCAGCGCCAATCTGCTGGCCTGCGTGGATGCCGACGGCAATGCCTACAGCGTTAACACCGTCGGTAGCACGATCTATCTGCGCGGCTTCGAAGTAGCCGGCAAACGCCAATGGGCGCAAACCAACAGCCGCTACGGGCAACTGACATTCTTCACGGGCATCGCGTCCGATGGCGAAGCCTGGGTCGGCTACAACCGCCGGGTTGGCTGGACAACCATCAATCGGTTTTCCAGCTCCGGCGGCAGTAGCGGCAAGTTCACGTGTAGCCGGATGACCGGCTGCTAGGCCTCGAGACCGTCCGAGTGAGACGCGGCGCCGCGTCCGCATGAGCAAGTGACGTCTGAACATGGTGAAAGCCCGCTCACGAAAAAGGCATCGTCGAGTTTATTGTTATAATATAACATGCCAAATCAACTCCCACGATGGACCTGCTCATGAATGCGCTGACTCTGCCGGATATCGCCGCGCAGGCCTCACGCCAAGCCCTGCCACTCGATTGGGTGGGCATGTGCGGCATTGCTCTTCCTGTTTTACTCGATGGCCAACGACTGAGCGCAAAGGCCGACGCTGGCGTTAGCCTCGACGATGGAGAGGCACGTGGCATCCATATGTCGCGGCTGTATCTGGCGTTGGAAATGCTTGAGCAGGAAAACCTTTCGCCCGCGTTATTGCGGCGAGTCTTGCAGAATTTTCTCGAGACCCATGAAGGACTTTCCCACAACGCTTACCTAAAAATTCACAGCGAACTATTGCTCAAAAGACCCGCGCTCATCAGTCCGCTAACCGGTTGGAAAACTTATCCGGTGAGCATCGAAGCCAGTTTGAAAAACGCGATGTTCCACGTGGAACTAAAAATCGATGTTCCTTATTCCTCAACCTGCCCGTGCTCAGCAGCACTTTCGCGGCAGTTGATTCAACAACAATTCGTGGATGACTTTGCCAACAAAGCGCTTCAACACGCTGACGTTCTGGCTTGGCTCGGTTCCACGAAAGGCATCGTCGCCACGCCGCATAGCCAACGCAGCAATGCGCAATTGCAACTGCGTCTGGACGACTACCTGGATGACCTGCCGCTGATCGCCGCGATCAACGATGCGGAGGCAGCCCTCGGCACCGCAGTGCAAACCGCCGTTAAACGCGCCGACGAACAAGCCTTCGCCCTCGCCAATGGACAGAACCTGATGTTCTGCGAAGACGCCGCTCGACGCTTGAACCTGGCCCTGAAACGCTCCGTCGGAATCAACGCCTTTCACGTGCGAGTCGTTCACGCCGAAAGTCTTCATGCCCACGATGCTGTCGCCGAAAGTCGCTGGAATTGGGAGGCCGCATGATCCAATGCCAAGCCTTGCGCTGGGGCGCTCCCGGTCAACCGCTCACTCCATCGGTGGATTTCCAGTTACCCAAAGGAAGTCTGACCGCTGTCATCGGTGCCAACGGTTCGGGTAAAAGCAGCCTGCTGAAAGTCATCGCCGGTTTGCAAAAGCCACTGACCGGAAAAGTCATCATTGATGTTCCACGCAAAGGCGGCCTTTCGTTCCTGCCTCAGCAACAACATCTGGACCGGCAATTCCCCATCAGCTTGCAAGAGTTGGTGGCCGCAGGTTTCTGGGGCAGCAAACAAGCTCCACAGATTCGCAGCCAACGCCTCAAGTCTGCGCTGGAAGACTGGTGCCTGACCGGCCTGGAACATCGCCCATTGATGGCCCTCTCCGGAGGCGAACTGCAACGTGCGCTGCTCGCCCGGTTGAGTCTCGCCGAAGCCCCTTTGCTGCTGCTCGACGAGCCCCACGCCGCACTCGATGAACTCGGCCAGATGCTGCTCTGGAAACACATCCACGCCTGGCATGCCGAAGGCCGAACGCTGGTGGTGGTGTGTCATGACCTGGCCGCCGTGCGCCAACACATCCCACAAGCCCTATTGATCAAAAGCAGCGGCTGCGTGCTCGGCCTCAGTACCGATCTGATTTACCAACAACCCCAGACGCAGGTGGCTTGATGATCGCTGCCGCTCAGCTTTGGCAACCGTTCCACGAATTCGTATTCATGCGCCGGGCGTTGCTTGGTGGCCTCGTACTGGCGTGCAGCACCGCTCCGCTTGGGGTGTTTCTGATCCTGCGGCGCATGAGCCTGATAGGTGACGCGGTGGCTCACGGCATCTTGCCGGGCGCCGCATTGGGCTTCTGGTTCGCCGGGTTGAGTCTGCCCGCGTTGACCATCGGTGGCCTCGCCGCTGGCCTGAGCATGGCCGGACTGGCAGCCTGGATCACCCGCCGCACCGGCCTGCGAGAAGACGCGAGCCTGGCCGCGATCTACCCGATATCGCTGGCCAGCGGCGTGCTGATCCTCGGTATCGCCGGCAAGCGGCTGGACCTGTTGCACCTGTTGTTTGGCTCGGCACTCGCGGTCGACGGGCCGACGTTGACCGGCATGATTTGGGTCTCGGGCTTCAGCCTGATCGCCATGGCCCTCATCTACAAACCCCTGTTGCTGGACACCCTCGACCCGCTCTTTCTGCAAACCGTCAGCCGCCTCGGGCCACTGGCTCACGGGATATTTCTGACCCTGGTGGTGCTGAATCTGGTGATCGGCTTCCAGGCTATCGGTGCCTTGATGGTGGTCGGTTTGATGATGTTGCCGGCCGCGGCTTCTCGCTTCTGGAGTCGTCGCTTGCCGGTACTGATCGCCATCGCCGCGCTGCTCGGTTGCCTCTCGGTCTGGTTCGGCTTGTTGCTGTCGTTCTACTACTCGCTACCCAGCGGCCCGGCGATCGTGCTGGTGGCTGGCGGTTTGTATCTGCTGTCCGTGGTGTTCGGTCCGGTGCACGGCTTGCTGCGCCGCCCGCCTTTGCTCACATCCCAATGAGGTGTTACCCGATGCGCGCTTTACTCGTGCTGTTCAGTTTGATGCTGTCGATGTCGCTGTCTGCCGCGGAAAAACTCCAGGTAGTCACCAGCTTCAGCATCCTCGCCGACATGACCCATCAGGTCGGCGGCGACCATATCCAGATCACCAACATGGTCGGGCCGGACGCCGATGCCCACACCTATGAGCCGACCCCGGACGATGCCAAGGCATTGCTCAAAGCCAAATTGATCATCAAGAACGGGCTAGGTTTCGAGCCGTGGCTGGACCGTCTGGTGACCAGCACCGAGACCAAAGCTGCGGTCATTAGTGCCAGCCGCGGTGTCATTCCACGCTCGCTGGATGAAGACGGCGAAACCATTCCCGATCCACACGCCTGGCACAACCTGGCGAACACCGAGCTGTACATCAGCAACATCACCAAAGCGCTGATTGCCGCCGACCCTGCCAACAAAACCGACTACGAACACAACAGCCAGGCCTACCTGAAAAAGATCTATGCCTTGCTCGCCGAGGCCAAAGCCAAGCTCGGTTCGCTGCCGCCGGGTAATCGCAAAATCGTGACCTCCCATGACGCCTTCGGCTATCTCGGTCAGGCTTACGGCATCGACTTCATGGCGCCACAAGGTTTGTCCACCGAACGTGAACCGTCGGCCGCCGAAGTCGCTGCGCTGATCACGCAGATCCGTCAGGCCAAGGTCAAAGCGGTGTTCATGGAAAACATCAAGGACGCACGCCTGCTCAAGCAAATCGCCGATGAAAGCGGCGCGCATATCGGCGGCACGCTGTACTCCGATGCCCTCGCGACGACAGGCCCGGCGAGCACGTTCGCCGGGTTGTTCGAATACAACCTCAACACCTTGTATGAGGCGTTGAGCAAGCCATGATCCGCAAGAATCCTTCCGGCGATCTGCCGCTGATTGCGGAGTCCGCGTACGTGGATAAAACCGCCATCATCTGCGGCAAAGTGGTGATCGGCGCGAACGTGTTCGTCGGTCCCTACGCGGTGATTCGCGCCGATGAAGTGGATGATTCGGGCGAGATGGAACCAATCACCATCGGCGCCAATTCGAACATCCAGGACGGCGTGGTGATTCACTCCAAGTCGGGGGCGGCGGTGACCATTGGCGAGTTCAGCTCCATCGCCCACCGCTCCATCGTGCATGGCCCCTGCACCGTTGGTAATCGCGTATTCATCGGGTTCAACAGCGTGCTGTTCAACTGCACGGTGGGCGACGGTTGCGTGGTGCGGCACAACTCGGTGGTCGATGGTCGTGACTTGCCTGAAGACTTCTACGTGCCCTCCACCACACGCATAGGCCCCAACACTGACCTGTCGCAGTTCCCACCGGTGAGCGTCAGCGCCTCGGAGTTTTCCGAGGACGTGGCGCGCACCAACGTCGATCTGGTGCGGGGCTACAAAGCCCTGCAAAACGAATTCTGACCATGAGCAGCGTGCTGATTCGCAATGCCCGGCTGGTCAATGAAGGTCGTGAGTTCGACGGTGATCTGCTGGTAAGCCACGGCCGCATCGTCAAGATCGCCAGCAGTATCGAAGGTGAAACGGCCGCCGTGGAAATCGACGCCAACGGCCAATGGCTGCTGCCGGGCATGATCGATGACCAGGTGCATTTCCGCGACCCCGGAGCGCCGGACAAGGGCAGCTTCCATACCGAATCCAGGGCGGCAGTTGCCGGCGGCATCACCAGCTTCATGGACATGCCCAACACCTCCCCGGCCACCTTGACCCTCGCCGCGCTGGCCGACAAAAAGCGTCGGGCGGCGACCAGCTCAGTGGCCAATTACGGTTTTCATTTCGGCGTGAGCAACGACAATCTCGATACCGTCGCCGCGCTCAATCCTTGTGAGGTGGCCGGAGTCAAAGTGTTCATGGGCGCCTCCACCGGCAACATGCTGGTGGACGATCCACGGATTCTCGAGCGGCTCTTCGCCGAAGTGCCGACCATTTTGTTGGCCCACTGCGAACACACACCCAGCATCGAAACCAATGCCGCGAACCTGCGAGAGCTGTTCGGCGAGCACCTTCCGCCCGCCGCTCACCCGCTGATCCGCAACGCCGAAGCGTGCTTTCGCTCCTCCTCAATGGCCGTTGATCTGGCCAGGCAACACGGCACCCGACTGCACGTTTTACACTTGAGCACTGCCCGTGAGCTGGCGCTGTTCGAAGACCAGCCGCTGGCACAGAAGCGCATCACCGCCGAAGTCTGTCTGCACCACTTGCTGTTCGATGATCGCGACTACCCGAGCCTCGGTAACCTGATCAAGTGCAACCCGGCGATCAAGACTCAGGCCGACCGCGATGCGTTGCGCAAAGCATTGTTGAGCAATCGACTGGATGTGATCGGCAGCGATCACGCACCTCACACCTGGGCTGAAAAACAGCGGCCCTACAGCCAGGCGCCGTCCGGTTTGCCGTTGGTACAACACGCCCTGCCCGCGTTGCTGGAGCTGGTGTCCGATGAGATATTGCCGATCACCGCCCTCGTGGCCAAGACCAGTCACCGGGTCGCCGATCTGTTTGCCATCCCCGACCGCGGTTACCTGCGCGAAGGCTACTGGGCAGATCTGGTGTTGATCAAACCCGAGCCTGATGGCCTTGCCGTTTCCCGGCAACCGATCCTCTCTCAATGCGGCTGGACGCCCTTCACCCACCACTGTTTTCGCCACAGCGTCGCCACTACGGTCGTGTCGGGGCAAATTGCCTGGCACGACCAACGTCTTAATGACAGCTGCCAGGGTTTAGCCCTACGGTTTATGCGCTAGCGCGCGTTATCGAAAACATTCGAGAACACGATCATGATCCACATCACCCTGCCCGATGGTTCATTGCGTGAGTACGATCAGCCACTGACTGTGTATGAAGTCGCTGCGAGTATCAGTCTCGGGTTGGCCAACGCGGCGGTGGCCGGTCGGGTCGACGGCGTGTTGGTGGATTGTGGATTCCTGATCAAGGGCGATGCCCGGGTGAGTATCGTCACACCTCAGGAGCCAGATGGCCTGGAGATCCTTCGCCGTTCCTGCGCGCTGATGCTGGCCATGGCCGTCAAACAGCTTCATCCGAATGTGCAGTTGCGAGCCGGAACGTCGCTGGGTGACGGTTTCTTTTATGAGTTTGCTTTCCGGCGCTCTTTAACGTTGGCCGAGCTGCCCCTGATTGAAGCGCGCATGCATGCATTAGCGGCAACCAACCATTCGATCCGACGGGAAACAGTTACCCGGACGACACCAACCGAACGGTTATCGCTATATCGCTTGGGAGATTTTGAAAGTTTTGCTGCAGGTCCGCATGTTCCCACCACCAAAGTGTTGCAGGCCTTTGCGCTGGATCATATTGGCGGTACCTCTGAGCAACGGATCTACGGTACATGCTGGTCCAGCCAACAGGAACTGGACACCTGGCGAGCCCCGTCGCAGGTGATGGTCGTGAACATCGATGAACGTCAGAGCGCTTATGCACACTCGGTGACCGAGACGCTGCGCCGCCGCGGATTGCGCGCCAACTCGGACCTGCGTAACGAGAAAATCAGCCACAAGATTCGCCAGCACAGCCAGAAAGTGCCGTATCTGCTGGTAGTGGGAGAGAAGGAAAAGGAAGGCGGGTTTGTCAGCATGCGCAGCGGCAGTGGTGAGGATTTCGGGGAGAAAGGGATTGAGGCGGTGTGTGAATTGTTGAATCCGCCCAGGACGGGAGGTGCCTGAGCGGACGCCTCCGCGGGCAAGCCTCGCTCCTACAGCATCTGTATCGTTCGCACGATCGACATTGATACCCCGTAGGAGCGAGGCTTGCCCGCGAAGCTTTTAGGCCCGCGGTTTAACGGTCCCGCAATCCTGGCCCAACCACACAGCGCGAGTATCGAGGCTACCCTTCTGCTGAATGCCGGTGGCGTTGAAGGTGCCGTTGACCTTGGTGGTGAACTCACGATCGCTGAGGAATGTGGCGACACCCGCACCTTGCGCCTTCGGGCAGCTGAAACGGAATTTCCACTGATTTCCGGTACGTTCGGTGATTTGCTGCTTGCAGCCCGATTGTGGGTCCGTCAGTGGAATGTTATCGGTTTTCACCTGCTCGGGCGTCAGGCACGCCCGAATCCCCTTACCGCCCATGGTGATGCCCTGCTTCTCCAGCTGCGCGCGCTGTTCAGGGGTCATCTGACTTTGTATCTGGCCAAGGATCAGTTGCAGATCGGGCAGGTTCTGGTCATCGACCTTCATGTTGCTTGAAGTCATTTCCCACAAGCCCGGCTGCAACATCTGCGCCTGAGCAGCCAAAGGCAGTGTCAAACCAAACGCAATGGCCAAACCCAGCAGACGAACGTTCATCGAGTAACTCCTGATCATTAGTGGCCGTTAGACGTCAGCCACGGGCTTCGGTTCATGGGCCAATTAAATAGCGACATTCTGCCCGGAACATGGTCTGTTAAGCATTGAATCTTCAGGAGCAAGGCTGCCCCATGGATTATTTTGGACCGCATGTTTTCGGTTATCTGATCGCAATCCTGCACACGCTGGGTTCGATTGCCGCCATCCATGCCGTATTGACCGTTCGGACCGCTCAGGGCTCGATCGCCTGGGCCCTGTCACTGCTGTTCATTCCCTACCTCACGCTTATCCCTTATCTGGTCTTCGGCCGCAGCACCTTCGACGGCTATATCAAGGCCCGACGGCAAGCCAACGAGGAAATGCGCAAGGCCATCTCCGAGCTGAACTGGCGCCCCTGGGTAGAAGAGGCGCTGGCTGCTCGTGCCTCCAGCGCCTACGCGTCGTTGAGGGCCATGCCGAAACTGGGGCGCATGCCGTGCCTGGCGAATAACGAAGTACACCTATTGATTGATGGCCAAGCCACCTTCGATGCGATTTTCGACGCCATCAGTAACGCCCGACAAGCGGTGTTGATCCAGTTCTTCATCATCCACGACGATCGCCTCGGCCAACGCCTGCACACCTTGCTGACCAAGAAAGCTGCCGAAGGCGTGGCGATTTACTTGCTCTACGACCGCATCGGCAGCCATTCCCTGCCCCATGGTTATGTACAACCGTTGCGCGATGCCGGTATCGAGGTCAAAGCCTTCGCCACCCGCAGCGGCTGGCTCAACCGCTTTCAGGTCAATTTCCGTAACCACCGCAAGATCGTAGTGGTCGACGGGATAGTCGGTTTTGTCGGCGGGCTCAACGTCGGCGACGAGTACATGGGCGAGAAACCACCCTTGGCGCCATGGCGCGACACCCACGTGCAAGTGCGCGGGCCGGTGGTGGCCTGCATGCAGGAGTCCTTTGCCGAAGATTGGTTCTGGGCAGCCCGTTCGCTGCCGCCGTTGATCCTGCCGGAGGTTTATCCGGATGACGGCGTGCTCTGCCAATTGCTGGCCACCGGCCCGGCGGATTCCTACGAAACCTGTTCGCTATTCTTCGTCGAAGCCATCCATGCGGCGATGGAACGGGTGTGGATCACCACCCCTTACTTCATCCCCGACGAAGCGGTGTTCGCCGCGTTACGGCTGGCAGTATTGCGTGGTGTGGATGTACGGATTTTGTTGCCGTCGCGGGCGGATCACCGGATCGTCTACGCCGCGTCCAGCCTTTACGCCTTCGAAGCCGTACGTGCTGGCGTACGCCTGTTCCGTTACCAGCCGGGATTCATGCATCAGAAAGTGGTGCTGATCGACAGCGAAATCAGCGCCATTGGCAGCGCCAACATGGACAACCGTTCGTTCCGGCTGAATTTCGAAGTGATGTTGCTGACGGTCGACAGTGCGTTTGCTGCCGAAGTGGAACAGATGCTCAACGATGACTTCGCCCAGGCTCACGAAATCGCCAAAGAAGAAAGCCGGGAGACCCACCGTCTGCAACAGATCGGCATGCGGATCGCCCGGCTTATTTCACCGATTCTTTAAGGGTTGTAAATGTCGTCGCGGGTCCAGGGCAGTTCATGGCTGCCATCGGGATGGGCTTTCACCGCGAGGATTTGATGCAGGTTGATCCAGCCCCTGGCGAAGGCATAGGCGCATCCCGCCAGGTACAACCGCCAGATCCGTAAAGCCTGTTCTGGCACCAGTTTGCCGGCGGCTTCCAGATTATCTTCCAGGCGTTCGCTCCAGTGGTCCAGGGTTCGCGCGTAATGCAGGCGCAAGCTCTCGACATCGACAATCTCCAGCCCCGCTTCGCTGATCTCGGCCGAGATCATCGCCAAGTGCGGCAGCTCGCCGTTGGGGAACACGTACTTCTCAATGAATTCACCAGCGCCGCGCCCAACCGGACGACCATCGGTGTGCTTGGCGGTGATCCCGTGGTTCATCACCAGGCCACCCTCTTTCACCGCGCCGAACAAGGTTTTGCAGTACTCGGCAAGATTCGCATGGCCAACGTGTTCGAACATGCCGACGCTGACCACCTTGTCGAAGCGCCCGTCCTGAGGCAAATCGCGGTAGTCGAGCAGTTGCAATTCGATCTGATCCTCCAGGCCTTCGGCTTTGACCCGTTCACGGGCCAGCGCCAATTGCTCCTTACTCAATGTGATCCCGAACACCTTGGCGCCGAACTCACGAGCCGCATACCGCGCCAACCCGCCCCAGCCGCAACCCACATCCAGCAGATATTCGCCTGGCTGCAACCGCAGCTTGCGGCACAGGTGGCGAAACTTGGCTTGTTGGGCTTGCTCGAGGGTTTCACTGCCGGTCTCGAAATAGGCACAGGAATACGCCATGTCGCTGTCGAGCCACAGTTGATAAAACGCGTTGGAGAGGTCGTAGTGGTAGGAAATGGCTTTGGCATCGGTCTCTTTGTCATGAACCGTGCGCACCGGTTGTGCATCTTGATCTTCGTTGATCAGCGCCTGACTCCACTCATCGCAGACACGAATCACGTCGCTGATGGAACCTTCCAGTTCCAGCTTGCCCTCGACGAACGCCGCCCCCAACGCGTCGAGGCTAGGATGGGTGAACTGGGTAACCATGTGGGGGTCCTTGACCACAATGGTGACACTGGGCGTCGGCCCCAGATTGAACTCATGGCCATCCCAGAGTCGCAAGCGAAGCGGTAATTGCAGGTTCTGTAAGGCCGGTGGAAGTTGCGCGAGCATGAAAAGTCCCCCTTGTTTCAGACGTCAAATCTGAGGGTAGACCATCCTTGAAAAATAGCAGGCTATCGAATTAATAGCCTTTTTCTATTCCCGGTGTTGCCTGCAACACTGAAACCATCCAACGGGCGATCGTTGAAAATGACCGCCTTACCCTAGATGACTACAAATCCGGTACACAGTTCTGAAAAGTTGTAGACGCTCACACCTCATCCTTAAGCTTGAGTAGGGGTTCCTGAAAGCGTAGCAAACGCCCGGCATTCCCGAGCACTAATAACGTGCTCAAGTTGTGCAACAGCGCGGCAATCATCGCCCCTGCCGCCCCAAGCCAGCCGAATGCGGCAAACGCAACGATGGCGAGGGTCCAACCCAAACCGATGATCACGTTGACTTGCAAGGTTTGGCGGCATTGGCGACTCAAGCGCACACAGGTCCCGAGCCGGCGCAGGTCGCTGCCGATCAGTACGATATCGGCCGAAGCCAGCGCGATGTCCGCACCGCCTGCGCCCATCGCCACGCCGACCACACCAGCCTTGAGCGCCAGGGAATCGTTGATGCCGTCTCCCACCACCATCGGGCGGAATCCGCTGCCGATTTCTTTCAGCACACGATTGAGTTTGTCCTCGGGCAAGGCCTGGGCTTCGACATCGCTGATGCCCACATCCCGGGCCAGCGTGTGCGCAACGCTTTGCCGATCCCCGGTGAGCAACAACTGACGACCCAAACCCAGTTCACGCAACTCACTCAGGGCAAACCGTGCCTCGGGTTTGATACTGTCAGCGAGCAACAGCCAGGCGAGAAATTCACCGTTGAGTGCCAGCCCGGCAATCGGGCCGTCGTGTTCGGGCACAGCTGATGTGGCGATGCCCAATTGTGCGAACAGCTCCGGACGACCGAGGGCCGCTTCGCCCTGCTCGGTCATCGCCACGACACCCAGCCCCTGACGCTCATGAATGTCCGAGAGCAGCAGAAAATGTTCCTGAGTGACCAACCCGGCCAAGGCGCGGCTGACCGGGTGACTGCTGGCGGAACCGAGGCTGGCGGCGAGCTTCAGTACGTGACTGCGATCTTCCAGCGGACTGTCGATGGATTGCAGGCGCAAGGTGCCGAATGTCAGGGTTCCGGTCTTGTCGACTACTAAGGACGTCAGGTCAGCCAACTCTTCGAGGAACGCCGAGCTGCGAATCAGAATCCCGTGCCGAGCCGCCACCGCCACCCCGGCAATGGCCGTGGCCGGTGCCGACAACACCAGCGCGCAAGGGCAAGCCGCGACCAACACTGCGAGCATCGCTTGGGCATTATTGGTAACGAACCAGGTCACAGCCGCCAGCAACAACACCAGCAGCATGTAGCTGCCAGCGTAGCGTTCGAGCAATCGGGTGATCGGCGGCTTGGAACGTTCGGCGCTTTGCATCAGCGCGATGACTTTACCCAGCGTCGACTCGTGACCGGTGCGGGTCACTTCAATGCGCAGCAGGCCATCGAGATTGATCGCCCCGCCGAACACCGGCATGCCCACACCGGCTTCTATTGGCACCGACTCACCGGTGATCGAGGCGGTGTCGAGGCTTGCCTGACCGGACAACACCCGGCCATCCGCCGGCACTCGATCACCGGCACGCACCTCCACGAGATCACCGGCCTTGAGGGTGCCGTTGTCGACTTCAACAACGCTGCCATCAGCCTGAATCTTGCGTGCATGGCTGCGAGTCAGTTTGCCCAGAGCATGAATGGCTTCCTGGGAACCGATCACACTGCGCTCTTCCAGCACGTGGCCGAAGATCATGATGATCGGCAGCAACGCCGCGGTGAGCAGATCGCCTGTGGCCCAGGCACCGAGCATGGCCAGGGCGATCAGTTGATCGGTGATCCCATGCAGGCTCGGATAACGCAGGCTATACCACGCCGAGCGCATGACAGGCACGGCTACCAGCAAGGAAGCAAAACCCAACAACAATTGACTGACACCGGTCTGCTCCGGCGACAACCAGCGCCAGATCAGGCCTAGCGCAAGCAAGCCCAGAGCAAGCATGGCCAAGGTCAACTGGCGCGCGGCGCTACGTTGTTCAGCCGAGGACAACATGCTCGGCGCGGCGGCGGTTTGGGCAGTCATTGCGCTGCTCCCTGAATGATCAGGCGGGAATCATCTTTCGGATCGACCGTGGTCACCGAGCCAGCCTGCCCGAGAATCTTCGGCATCCGCTCACGGTAAATACGCAGCAGCATTTGCGGGTCGGTGCCCTGCTGTTGCGCCTTGGCCAAGCTCAGTACCGTGGCGGTGTCGGCGGAGGCTTTTGCCAGGCGCTCGCTGGCTTGGGCGTGAGCCACTTGCAACGTGCGGTCGGCTTGTTCGGTGGCGCTTTGAGTCAACTTCTCGGCTTCAGTGCGCGCGTTGGCCACGGCTTTGTCGGCCTGCTGGCTGGCGGTTAACACCGCGTTGAACGCGTTCACCGCCGGGCCGGGCAGACTCGATTGCACATCGACCCGCGCCACTTCAATGCCCATCCCCTGCCCGGTCGCCGTCAGTTCGGCCAAGCGTTGATTGATGCCCTGCACCAGATCGCCACGTAGACGTTCGCGGCGCTCAGCGGCCTGATTGTCGGCGCCGATCAGTTCCGGTCGCGCCACCAGGATGGTGTCCAGGTCGCGCGCGGCGGTGAGCGCCACGGCACTGCGCGTCACCAGCCGATCCAGTGCCGGCAGCACATGTTCACCTTGGAGAACGAAGGCATAGGGCTCGGTGACTTTGTAGAACACCCGCACATCCAGTTGCACCACGCCTGCATCACCGGTCAGCAGATAACCGGAACCGGCGAGCGCATCGCTGATGGGCGTGGCGAAACTCGCGACTCGATCCGCCTGCAATGCAGCATCCGAGCGCAGCAGACTTTCCACCCGACGCTCGATCACCCGATCCGCCGCAGGCAACAAGATGACCTGCTCAAACGGGCGCGGCCATGCCAACAGCAAACCGGCATTTTGAATCCGATCCAGTGCGCCGAAGTGCAGCACCACGGCACGATTTTGCGGGTCGATTTGCCGCACATTGGAAAATGCCCAAGCCAACGCAGCCAGCACGGTCACGGCGTACAGCGCCAGAAAAGCCAAGCGTCCGGCCTGAATCCAGGGGCTGCTCAACTCATTTGTTCCACGTGGAACTAAACTCATGGCTGCGACCCGGACTTGTTATCGAGCGTCGGCGGACCGTCGACCAACACCCGGAACGGTGCGGCATCGGTACGTAAAATCAGTTTGGTGCCTGGCGTGACGATAGTGCCCAAGGTGTCGAGAGAGCGCAGCAAGTTGTAGAGCTGCGGCGAACCGGCGTAGGCACGGCCGTATATCTGCGCCGCTTCGACGCGGGATTGGGCTTCGATGTCTGCAGCTTTCACCGTCGCATCGGCTTGCACGATTCGCGCATCACGCTCGGCCGCCGAGCGAATTTGCGCAGCTTCACGCTTGCCGATGGCCGTGCGTTCAGTGGCGATGGTTTCACGCTCGGCGCGCATACGATCGACCGTCGCGGTGAGCGTCACCGACGGCAGGGTCAAACGCTCGATGCCGACTTGCAGCACTCGCACGCCATAGGTGGTGAGCAACTGTTGATCGATCTGCTGACGCAACTGCGCTTCAAAATCGGCGATGCGCACTTGGTTGGCATCGGTGTTCACCAAATTGGCCAGATCGAAATTGCTGGCGGTGGTTTCCAGCGCCGAGCCGACAAAGGTGCGGATCTGCCGCGCGGCTTCGTCCGGCTGGTTCTGTACGGCGCGCATAAAGCGTTGCACGTTGTCCGGATCACCTTGCACCTGCCAGGCCACGTAAGCTTGCACGATGATGCGCAAACCATCGCGCGTGCCCACATCCTGCAAACCGCTGGAGGTGGTGCGCAGCCGCAGATCCACCGGGATCGCCGCTTCGAACGGTGCCGGCCAGCGCCAGCCAAGACCGGGTTCCAGCAACACCCGCGATGGATTGCCGAAGCGAGTGATGACCGTGGCCTCCCCCGAGCGCACTTGCACCAGGCTCGCCGCCGCAATGGCAAACGCCACTAACAGCGCCGCCCAACCCATTCGCCGCCACGGGAAAGGGCCAGCTTCGTGTGGATCACCGTGGTGGTGATGGTGATGGCCGTGGTGATGTCCGCCATGGCCGTGATCGTGGCCAGCGTGGTCATCGTGATCGCGATTGTGTGTAGGCGTCGGCTGGCTCAATGGACGGCTCCTGGCTGAACGGTATTACGCGGCGGCGCAGGATCAGCCGGCAGCGTGAATGTACGTAGGTCGATGGTCGGCGCATTACCGCTGCCGCCCAGACGATGATCGAGAATCAGCAGCCTGGCGTTGGCCAAACCTTGGGTCAGCTGGCTGAGGTATTGCTCCAGCACGAAGGCCTGGCCGGCGCTGGAATAAGCCTTTCGCTCGGCGGCAAATTTCAGGTCGGCGGCCTGAGCGGTCGAGTTGATTTCATGAGCACTGGCCGTGGCTTGATCGTGAGCGAGGCTGGCTTGCAATTGCGCCTGATTGGTCGCCTCGGCCGCAGCCCCGCGCTCACGGGAAATCAACGCCTGAGCTGCAATCTGCGCCGCTTGCACGCCGTGATAAGCATTGGCTGCCCCCGCTGGCGGGTGGATGGCCTCGACCACCGTGGCGAGAATTTCCACACCGCTATCGAGTTTTTGCAGGTCAGCCTGCACGGCACGGCCGATCTCTTCGGCCAGCCCTACCCTGTCCTCGCCGAGCAAACCATCGAGGGTTCGTGAGGCAAAATCGTGAACCAGAATCCGGCTGGCGGTGCTGCGGATCAACGTTGGCACATCGGCGCTGTTGTACGTTGCGGCTAATGCCGCCTGATCGCTCAAGCCGATGCGATAGATGAAGCGCACGTCCATGTTGACGATCTGGAAGCTCTGTTTGTCAGCGCGGCTGCTGGCAATGACTTGGGATTTGTCGTTCACATGGCTGGCGTCCCACAATCGATTGGCAATCGCCGGTGCCGGGCCTTCGGCAGGTTCGGCCGCGACCGGCGCCGACGTTTCGCCAACGCTGGTGGCCAACTCGTGGACCACTCCGTTTCCAACGCTCAGCACGCGGCCCAGCGGCCACGGTAAACCGGCGTGCAAACCGGGACCAAACACCTCCACCGGTTTGCCGAAACGCTCGTAGATACCGCGCCCTTGCAGGGGAATTTCGTGAATGCCGGTGAGCGACCAACCGACGATAGCCACCACTGCCAGCACCGGCAAAAACGCCCGGCGCATGTAGGTGAAGGCCCAGATTTGTCGCAGGTCGATACCAAAGCGATTGTGCAATTCGTGCTGCAATGCGAGCAAAGGCTGCGGCGGCCAACGCAGCATGTCGGCGACAAAGCTTCGAGCCAGCAAGGCCGGTTCCAGCTGTTCACGACGAGGACTGAACAGCGACAACACGGCCCGCAGCAGCAACTCGACGGCGACCATTCCCGGCAGCAAACCGATCAGCACCGCCAGACGCGCCGGCCAGACTGATGTTTCGCTGCCGAACAACAAACACAGTGCGCTGAGCACCAGGCAAATAATCGCGACCCGTGTCAGCTGCGCCAACGGCCCTGCTTCGGGCCACTGGGCGACGTTTTCCTGTGCCAGTTGCCGCTCCAGCACCAGCAAACCGAAAGCCAGCAGCAACGATAGTGTGGCGCCGACACTGGCCGACAATCCCAGCACGGCGGGCGGCAAGGTCAGATTCCAGACTTGCTCGATGCTGTACAACGTCAATAACGCCCAGCCAGCCAACCATAGCGTCGGCGCACCGATCTGCCCCAGCAAGCGCAACCAACGTTGGCTGATCCGGTCCAGCAACCGCTCGTACCAGCCTTCAGCGGCAACGACTTCCTCAGCGACAACCACCGGCACCGACAATGCCGGATTCATCGCCCGTGCGCGCCACTGCGTTACCCACCAGGCCGATTGCAGGCCGGCGACCAGCACCAGCAAACCGGCGCTCTGATTGACCAACAACGCCGGCCAGAGCGACTGCGGTGCAAATAGCCCGACAAAAAACGCCAGTACCAGCCCAATTGCCGCCAAGGCTCCCAAACCCATTGCGAATTGCCGCAATCGACGCCCTTGAACGACCGCCTGCTGAAAGCGCGGCAGCGCTGCTATTTGTGCCCCATCGCCATCGAGATCGACTTGCATAACACCCCAGCCATCGCTCACATCACAGTTCGTTACGATATAACGAAAGTGGTGAAATATTCGTCGTAAATTGCTCTATCTAAAAGCGCCGGACCTGTCGCCAAGCTGAAGCCTTGACCGAAATGGCTCGAAACGCACATATTACGTTCGTAATTTTTACCAAAGGCTACTTTTATCGATCCTGCCCCCTTTCATCAGGAGTACCACTATGAGCACCTATGACGTCGTGATTCTGGGCGCAGGCCCCGGCGGTTATAACGCAGCGATCCGCGCCGGCCAGCTGGGTCTGAAAGCAGCCTGCGTGGAAGGCCGCGCCACTCTGGGCGGGACCTGCCTGAATGTCGGTTGCATGCCGTCCAAGGCTCTGCTGCATGCCTCCGAACTCTACGACGCGGCCATGGGGGCGGAATTCGCCAACCTGGGGATTGAGGTCAAACCTGTCCTCAACCTGGCCCAGATGATGAAACAAAAAGATGAAAGCGTTACCGGGCTGACCAAGGGCATCGAGTTTCTGTTTCGCAAAAACAAAGTCGACTGGATCAAGGGCTGGGGCCACATCGACGGGCCGGGCAAAGTCACGGTGACCGACAGCCAGGGCACCAAGACCGAGCTGAGCGCCAAGGACATCGTCATCGCCACCGGTTCCGAGCCCACTCCCCTGCCGGGTGTAGACATCGACAACAAACGCATTCTCGACTCCACCGGCGCACTGTCACTGGGCGAAGTGCCGAAGCACTTGGTGGTGATTGGTGCCGGGGTGATCGGCCTGGAGCTGGGCTCGGTATGGCGGCGCCTGGGCGCCCAAGTGACGGTGGTCGAATTTCTCGACCGGATCTGCCCCGGTGTGGATGGCGAGGCAGGCAAGACCCTTCAGCGCTCATTGAGCAAGCAAGGCATCAGCTTCAAGTTGAGTTCGAAAGTCACCAGCGCCACGACGTCGGCGAGCGGTGTTCAGCTCAGCGTCGAACCGGCCGCGGGTGGCACCGCCGAGTTACTTGAAGCCGATTACGTGTTGGTGGCCATTGGTCGACGCCCTTATACCCAAGGCCTGGGGCTGGAAAACGTCGGTCTCTCCACGGACAAACGCGGCATGCTCGCCAATAAGGGCCACCGCACTGAGGCCGCTGGCGTCTGGGTGATCGGTGATGTCACGTCTGGGCCGATGCTTGCCCACAAGGCCGAAGACGAAGCCATGGCCTGCATCGAGCAAATCGTCGGCAAGGCCGGCGAGGTCAATTACGACCTGATCCCGAACGTGATCTACACCAAACCGGAGCTGGCCAGCGTCGGCAAGACCGAAGAACAGCTGAAAGCCGAAGGTCGCGCCTATAAGGTCGGCAAATTTCCCTTCACCGCCAACAGCCGGGCGAAGATCAATCACGAAACCGAAGGCTTCGCCAAAGTATTGGCCGATGAGCGCACCGACGAAGTCCTCGGCGTGCACCTTGTGGGCCCCAGTGTCAGTGAGATGATTGGCGAATATTGCGTAGCCATGGAGTTCAGTGCCTCGGCCGAAGATATCGCCCTGACCTGTCATCCACACCCGACCCGCTCCGAAGCATTGCGTCAGGCGGCAATGGATGTGGAGGGGATGGCGACACAGATGTAAGCCTGGAGGTTGATGGAGACTGAACTACCGCTATCGCGAGCAGGCTCGCTCCGACATTTGATCTGTGGCGTTCACAAAACCAATGTGGGAGCGAGCCTGCTCGCGATGCAGTCGACGCGATCTAAAGCGGTAAATGCCCCAACGACAATGCCCCCGGGGTCTTCACCGTGTGAATCGCAAAGTTGCTGCGAATGTCGCTCACACCCGGCAATTTCAGCAATCGCCCGGTGAGAAAACGGTCATAAGCGCGCAAATCCGGCACCACCACTTGCAGCAGAAAATCCGATTCCCCTGACACCAGAAATGCCGAAATCACCTCAGGTAATGCCGTCACGGCCAGGCGAAACGCTTCAGCCTGTTCATCGTTGTGACGTTCAACTTTGACCCCGACAAACACCGTCAGCCCAAGGCCCACTTCATCTCGATCCAGATTGGCCTGATAGCCGCGAATCACTCCCGCTTCTTCCAGCATCCGTACTCGACGCAAACAGGGCGAGGCGGACAAACCGATTTCGTCAGCCAATTGCACGTTGCTCAGGCGACCGTCCCGTTGCAGCGCCGCGAGAATCTTGCGGTCGTAGGCGTCTAGTTTCATGGTTTGGCAGATCCCGATAGTTCGATCATCACAAAATGGCAGGTTATGCCAAATATCGAAGCTTTAGAAGCTGACTACGCAACCACCTGCCCTGCTCTTCAGCCATAGACTGACCTCACCAAATCGACAACGAATGGGGTGCAACATGGCAGGACTCTGGCTGTTTTTCATGGCATTGGCGGTGGTGTACTTGTTGCCCGGCCCGGACATGATTCTGCTGTTGCAGACCGGCGCGCGTCAGGGCAAAGGCGCGGCGCTGGCCACGGCGTTGGGGCTGGGCATAGCGCGTGGTTGTCATGTGGCCTTGGCGGCGCTGGGTTTGGCGGCGCTGTTCAAGACGGCGCCCTGGACCTTCGACGTGGTGCGCCTGGTCGGGGCCGCGTACCTGCTGTGGATCGGCATTCAGTGCCTGCGCACCACGCTGCTGCCGAGCTTGAACAGTGCAGGTTCCACGACTGAAAAATCGCATTGGCGCGAGGCGATCCGGCGCGGTTTGCTGACCAATCTGCTCAACCCCAAGGCGCTGCTGTTCTGTTCGGTGCTGTTGCCGCAGTTCATCGAACCTCACGCCGGGCCAGTGCTCGCGCAATTTACAACGCTGGGCGTGATGCTGGTCGGTGTCGGGTTGTTGTTCGACAGTGCCTATGCGTTGGTCGGCGCCGCACTGGGCCGCTGGCTGCAACGCAGTCCATCGGCCCAGCGGGTGCAGCAGTGGTTGTTCGGCAGCCTGCTGATCGGCTTTGCGGTGCGGCTGACTTTTGTGCAGCAGGCTTGAGGGTTATTGCGCTCTACGACGGCGGCGACTGATCAGCAGCAAAGCCGCCGCCGTGATCGCCACAATAGCGCCTACTTGCACTGGCGTCTTGTAAGGCCGCAGCATCGAACGCGTAGCATCGGTAGCTTGGGTTACATAACGTTTGCTGGCGTTCTCAAAGTCGGGATAAGGGCATTGGTGACCAAAGTTCTCTGCCCAATCCACGTACGGACCTTCTTTCACATACCGTTGGTAGAAGGCACTTTCTTCTTCAAGGCTGGTGTTCCACCCCGCCGCCGCACACAACACCGCCGCAAAAGCCTGGCTGGTATGAGGCAGATTATCGGCAGCACGACTGGCCAAAGCCGTTGCGACATAACGATAGTGATAGCGCTCATCGGGTTGAGCGGCGCTGGCTTGCTGACGCACGACCTCATCTTCAGCCACTAACGGGCCGACCTTTAGCTCACGGCTCTCAAGGCTGTAATTACCGCCGAACGTGGCGTAATCCGGCGCCATTTCGTAGCCGAGAAGCTCCATGCCCCATTGCCGCGCCGTCGAAGCGGCGTTGAACAACGCCGCGGCACGTTTGGTCGGCCACCAGGCAGCGTCCGCCTCCTGACGCAACTGCCCATACGCCTTGGCCTTGTTCTGCAGATCGACGTTGTCGAAGTAAGCCGGCGCTTCGTCATAACGCCCTTCACGCAACAGACGCCGCCCGAGCAAATTGCGCAGGTTCGCGGCTACCGGCAACGGCACATAATTGTCGCGATCCTGTTGGCTGAGCGGCGGCGGTGCGGGCACCTGAGTGTCGACGTACTGCTTGAGTTCATCGAGGGTCAGCACCCGCTCGGCAACGGTGGCCGCGTCGTACCAATAAATGCTTTGGCTGCGATAGAGCTGGTCAAAGGCTTGCAGATAATCGCCGCGTTGCAGGGCCAGGATTGCGCTTTCGCCGTCGACCCGGCACTTGGGCTGCACCGTTTCGTAATCCCAGTCCGGGGTCCGTCGTTCGCCCCAGGACTCATTCTGCGGGAAGGCCTGGGCGGCCTTGGCGTAGGCCGCCGCGGCAGCGCTTTTGTCGCCATCACGCAACGCCAGTTTCGCCCGCAGCCACCACGCGAGGCCGCCGTCACCGGCCTGTTCGAGGAAGGCTTTGGCACTGGCGTAATCGCCCTGTTGATAATTCATCGCCGCCAGACGATCCGCGTTATCCAGGCTGCCACGGGTGCTGTTTTGCAGCAGCTTGATCAGTTTCTGTTCGTTCGGTGGTTGATCACCGAATGACCAGCCCAGTCGACTGATCAACGACGCCGTCACCAATTGCTGCACCGCTTTGCCCTTGAGCAACACGGCCAGTTGATCGTCGGGCATTACCATCAGATCGGCCATCAACAACTTCAAAGAGCTGTAGCCCACCGCCGAACCGTGGAGGTTCTGCGTCGCATAAAGTTCGATGGAGCTATCCCAATCACCAGCGGTGAGGGCCACTCGCGCTTCTTCGCCGAGGCTGGCAACACCCAGTTCCAGCGGGTCGCTGAAGCCGTCGATACTCAATTGACGAGTCTGCTCGAAGGCTTTGCGCGACTGAGCCAACAGGTCCGAGCCGGCATCCGCCTCTGAACTCATGGCAAACAGCGTCCGCCCCAACGAGTAAGCCGCCCAGGTACTGCGCAATGCGCGTTGATCTGCCGGCAGCGCCAGCACCTTCTGAAAATATTCGGCGGCCAAACCATGGTCACCCGCGTTGAACGCCACCGCGCCCGCCAGATAGAACATGTGCTCGGTCGGCAGGCTCGCGCCTTGCTCTTCAACCTGACGGGCATCGGTCAGGCTACGCAGCTGTTGCACCAGCGCTTGCTGCTCAGGCGTCAGGCCGGCCTGTTCGGCGGTGTTGCGCTGCCCCGCGTAATCCGGCGCATCGCCGTAACCGTCCCCCGGAATGTTGGTGGCAGCCGTGACATTTTTCAGTCCCGCGATGGCATGCCCGAGGCGACTGATCTCAAAGTTGAAGTTGCCTTCCGGAAGTTCCGCCAGCGACTGGCCACGGTTGTCCAGCAGGCGCATGGGGAAGTCCGGCCCGCAGGCCAACGCCGAACCCAACGGCAGGCTGAGGCTCAGGCAAAGCAGATGGCGGGGCCAGTTACGGGTGAACATTCGAACCTCCTTGATCAATAGTTGCGCAGCGGGCCCAACCGATGGCGCGCTGCCCGCCGGCGGGGATTCGACCCTCGCGCAGGCGGGTGAAGGTAAGCAGATCCGGGCGCTGTTGCAATGCATAACCGGCCAATGCATCGGCACCATCGCAGCCCTGCACCGCCAGTGTTAGGCGTTCGGGCCATGCGCTGTCGAGGTTGCCTTGGTTGCTGACGCTGATGTCGTAGAGGCCGTCCTGCGCCGAGAGCTTCAGCCCCACGCGGTTGTCGAGCGTATCGCCGCGCGCCACGGCGATGAGCGTCGTCAGGCTCCAGGCCCTGCGATCATTGGCCAGCGGCAGGCGAAACCAGATCAGCCCGGCCAGATGAGCCGGTGGATCGGCGCGCAACTCGGCGACGAGTTTGCTCAGTTGCAGCGGATCCGCCAGTAACTCCCGGCGTTTGCCGCCCCGCTCGATGGGCACTTCGCTTTCCACGACCGGCGCACCACCGTCCCCCGGCAACAGCGCCACGCCATAAGCCGGTAGCGCCAGATAAAACGGTTTCGACGTGACACGGCTCCAGGCCCTGGCCCATTGCCGGGCCTGATCCGGGTCGAACAAGCCACGCCGTGGATCGCTCACCGCGTGCACCTGCAAGACGCTGCTGTCGACGGTCGCCAGCAGCGCCGGCAATTCAGGGCTGTCGAGCCAGGCCGGCAACGCGGTGATGCTCAACGGCAAGGAAGCGGGCAGAACGGTGCGTAAATGCGTGAGGAATTCGCGGTAGGCCGGTAGCCGGACGTTGCCCGCATCGTGGTCGATTTCCACGCCGGAGAGGATCAGCCCCTGCCCTTGCCAATCGCTGAGCACTTGCTGGATTTGTGCGGCGACCTGCTCCTGATCCAGGGCCGGGAGCTGGCCATCCAGACGAATCACCGCAATCAGCGGTCGGCCATCACGCTTGAGCAGCACCGGATCGATCCGTGCCCGGCTCCAGCCAGCCTGCGGAAAGGCCTGCAAGGCCAGCACGCGCAAGGTCGAGAAATCGGCGCGGCTGTCGCGCAGCGCGGCGTCATGGGCCGGCGTCCATTGGCGTTGCCAGACGTAGAGTTGCTGATCGAGCGGCGGCGCGTCCGGTTGCTCGCAACCATTGAGCAACACCGCTGCCAGCAAAACGATCAATCGTGTGAAAAAAGCCATGAAAAACCTTATCCCTGAAATACAAAAAGGGCCTCTGAAGGCCCTTTGTCGCTCTGCTCATTACCCTACTCAGCCATTGGCTTGCGGGCAATGATCACCTGACTTTTCGCCACAACCGCATCCAGCGCCTGTTTAATCTGCGCACCCCGTGGCGAGGACAGCACGGCTTGCCAGGTGTCGGCCCAATGGTTGAGCAACGGATGGTCGGCGTTGCTGAAATCGACCTTGGCCTCCCAGAACAACAGCATCCACATCGACCAATAAAACCCGTACTGGCTGTGGCTGATGACTTCCAGGCCGGCGTCGCTGACCATCGCCTTGAACTGCTCTTCGCTGATGATGCGAATGTGGTTGGGCTTCTGGAAATACTCCGGCGCGGCGATGTCTTTTTGCAGGTCTTCGGAACTGGGGTGCGGAACACTGAGCAAATACAGCGCCCCGGGCTTGCCGACCCGCACCAGTTCGGCGAGGAACTGCGCCGGATCGTCGACGTGCTCGATAACCTCGGTGGACACCACCCGGGTCGCGGTCGCGTCGGCAATCGGCAGCGGATTGCAGTCCGTGACGTGGCACTCGATGCCCCGCGCCGGCGTGTCGCTCAGGCGCTGACGAGTCGCTTCGACCTTGGCGGCGTCGATGTCGGCAATGATGATCTTCGCCCCGCGCATGCCGCAGAAATGAACGTTGCCCCCGTCACCGCAGCCCACATCCAGCAGCGTGTCCTCGGGGCTGACCGGGAAACCGGTGAACAGCTCGCCGGTTTGCTGGTTGAACCAGCCGCTGAGCATCGCGTCGTGCAGGCCGAGCATGTACGGGTCGACTTTCTCGGACACCGAGGGTGCTGGCATCAGCGGCTGCGCGGCAGCGGACGTGCCCGCCGTGAGTTTCTTCAAAAGGCTCAGCATGAGGTGGCTCCAGAGGATGGAAGGGCTGATCGGGACACGCGCAAGTGATGCAACAGACGGGCACCCCGGTTGCGCATGGGTAGCTCGATGAATCGGTAGTTGAGTTCACTCAGCAGCACGATCAGGGTCATGGCGCAAAACAGCGCCAGTGCCGGCTGCATCGCCACGTCCTGCCAACCGGCGGGCTCGTAACGAAACCAGCCTTCGCGCACGAGAAAAAACGCCGGAATGTGAATCAGGTAAATGCCGTAGGAACGGGCGCCCAACCAGACCAGTACTTGCTTGAGCTTGCCCTTGGGCAGCAGGTAATCGCGATTGTAGGAAGCGATCCAGACCAGCAGCGCGCACAACAAGGCAATCGCGGCGACCCGATAGCTCGCCAGGTTGAACGGTGTGCTCGCCAGCACGCTCAGTGCAGCCCCCAGGCCGATCAGTGTCAACGGGCCTGACCAACGACGGCGCAACAATCGTGGCTCCCAGGTCAGATAGCTCGGCCTCGAGCTCCACATCGCCAGCAACACGCCCAATGCCAGGGCATCGGTCCTGATGCTCATCAACAGCGCTGAACGCCAAGTGAACAGTTGCACGGCAACCAAGGCCAGCAACAGCCACACCAACCGCTTGCGGCAGACGAGGATCAGTAAGGGCAGCAGCAGGTAGAACTGCTCTTCAAGGGACAGGCTCCAGTAAACGAAGCTGGCACCGTATTCGAAGCGCATGAAGCTTTCAGCGAAGCGCAAATTGGCAAACTGCAGAAGGCCCGCCAGCGTCGCCTGCAGATTGGCCTGCACCGTGCCAAAGGCGCCCGAATGATTGAAAAACAGTGCGCCCGCTAACATCAGCAGCAGCCACAACCAGGCGGATGGCAACAGACGAAAGGCCCGACGAATCCAGAAATCGCGGGTTTCCAGCCAGAAGGCTTGCGGTGTCTGGCAACCATGCAGCAGCGGAATCAAGCCTCGGGCGATGACAAACCCGGAGATGACAAAAAACAGGTCCACACCCCACCAGAATTGCCCGTGGGCCGTGCCCGATTCGAAACCCGGCAGCCCACCCGGAAATGGCATGGTTTGCAGGTGATGCACCAGCACGCCAAGCACAGCGATCCCGCGCAACAACTCGATGTCGAGAATCCGTCGACTGCTCATGACGCAGTCCCGGCCTTTGAATCGGTCGCCATCGGTTTACGTGCAATGATCACCTGACTCTTGGGCATGAACTGATCGAGCATCTGCTTGATTGCCAGCCCATTGGGTTGGGCCAGCAGGTCTTGCCAGGTTTTCGCCCAGCTCTCCATCAGTGGCGGATACGGCGCCTGAATCCGGTCCCGTACCGCGCCGCCCAAGTCGCGCCCGGCCGCGCGCTCGCTGGCCCAGAAGAAAATCATGCCCATCACCCAGAAAAACCCGGTGGCCTGACGATGCTCGATCACCAGGCCCGCGTCCTCCACCAGCGCGGCGAAGCGTTCCGGGGTAAAAATCTGTACGTGATTGGGCGACTGGAAATAGCTGGCCGGGGCGATGCCCTGTTGCAAATGCTCGCCCACCGGTGCCGGCACGCTCAGCAGATACTGCGCACCCGGACGGCCCATGCGCACCAACTCGGCCATGAACGGCTCGGGCTGATCGATGTGTTCGAGCACTTCCATGCACACGACTTTGCTCGCGCAGCCATCGGCCAGCGGCAACGGCAGGCTATTGCTGACCAGCCCCAGGTTGGGTTTGTCCGTCTGCGCGTCCACTTGCCGGGCCAGGTCTCGGACCTTGTCGTGTTCACTGTCAGTGAAAATCACTGAGGCGCCCTGACGTACCGCAAACAGCGTCGCAACGCCCTCACCGCAACCGACATCCAGCAAAGTGTCGTCCGCGGTGATCGCAAAGCCCTTGAGCAATTCGCCGCTGTCGTTCAAAAACCAGCCATCGAGGATGGCGTCGTGCAAGCCGACATCGCGCGGCGATACGCTGTCTTGCGCAACCGGTGCAGGCACAGCTTTGGGTTGCGCCACCGGACGCAGCCGCCTCATCAATGCGCGGATCATGCCTCGGGGGTTTCCACGGCAGCCGCAGCGCGGGTTTCGAATAGCCGGGCAAGGAATTCTTTCAGACGCTGTTCAGCGGTTGCCTGGCTGCAAAAGTTTTGCAGGCTGGTCACCGCGTGGGCGGACATCCTTGCGTAGCGTTGCGGGTCGTCTTTGGCCACGTCATAGCTGGCCCGATAGGCCGTGCATAACGAGGCCCAGTTGGTGATGTAGCGCAGGGTGCGAAACGCCTTTCGCGGGTCGTGGGGCCAGGCCGTCAGCTCATCCGTGGAGTCGATGAGGAAAGCATTGTCCGCGTCCAGATAGTCGATCATCGCCGTGGTGCGCGGCGCCACTGCCGGCTTGCCGCATGACATGAACTCCATCAGCGGCAGGCACTGGCCTTCGCCGTAGGACGTATTCACCACGTAACTCGTGGCCTGCACCAGACGTTCGTAGTCCGCATCCGCGAGGTAGCCGTAAATCAACACGATGCGGCAGCGGTAGGACTGGTTTTTGTACAAGTGATGAAGGATATCGGTCAGCGCTTCTTCGGCATCGTGATGCGTCAGTTTGAGCACCAGCGTGGCGTCTTCTACCTCGCGGAAGGTCACGCAAAAAGCACTCAGCATGTCTTCCCAATTCTTGCGCCCGTCGCCGGGGTTGAACACCGATGTGTAGATCACACCGTCGAGCACCAGCTCCTGTTCACCCGCGGGCGCCTGAAAGTCGATGCCCTTGCCGGCACGCAAATGCGCAGGACCAAAGGCCCGCAGATCAAGTTGGCGACTGTCCGCCAGCAAGCCTTTGATCTTCAATCGCACCTGGCAGGCCTTTGGCTGACGCTGCAATTGCGCACCGCGTGCGGCAAAGCGATCCCACACTGGTGCCGGTACCGCGACGATCGGATAGTCGGCGCCCATGGCTTCGCGCACGGCATTGACGGTGTAGCTGGAATGGGTGATTGCCGCACCGCTCGCGCGCAATACCGTGCGCCAGTCATTACGCGGTTCACCGGCGAACGGCTCATTGGGAATGGTGCTGAATTCCCACGCAAACACTGCCAGGGTCGGACAGGCAAAATGAACCGGCGTGCGATGCGGTGGCGAGAACGACAGGAACACGCAGTCTTCGCCACGGGACAGACTGTCGAGGTACAGGGCGTCGACTTCGGTCTGCGGATCGCTGACCTCCACTACCCGCCCCAGTCGCTCCAGCACCGGTCGATACTCTTTGAGCACGAAGTAGTAGCTGTATTCCGAACGGCCCAGGTTCTGGGCAATGGTGTGCTGGTTGGTTTCTGAATAAATGATGATCAGCATGAGGCGTTATCCGTGACGGTCGCTGCCGACACACCGTGTGGCGCCAGCCCGAAAAAGTCCGCCAAGCGTTGTTGCACTGGAGCGAAGGCGCAGTAATCGTGCATGCGCTCGACCGCGGCGTGAGACATCTGCTGATACTCCAGCGGCTGTTCCTTGGCGATCCGGTAGCTGTTTTCGTAGGCCGTTTTCAACGCCCCCCAGTCCGGTCGATAACGCAGGGTCCGATAGATGATGCGGGTGTCCTGAGGCCAGATGGTCAGCTCTTCGCTGGACTTGACCACAAACGCCACGCGCTCATCGATGTAATCCTCCATGGCCGTGTGATCCGGCGCGATCACCGGTTTGCCGCTGGCCATGAACTCCATCAGCGGCAGACACAAGCCTTCGCAGCGCGAGGCGTTGACGTAATAACTCGCCGCCTCATAGAGCCGGGCATATTGCGGATCGTCCAGGTAACCGTGCATCACCACCACCCGGCAGGCGAACGGGGACAGTTGCGCCAGCAAGGTCATCAACTCGGTGTAATAGGACGACAGATCGCTCTGGGTAATCTTCAGCACCAGTGTGGCATCCGCGGTGTCACGGAACGCCCAGCAGAATGCGCTGATCAGTTGATGCCAATTCTTGCGCCCGTCCTTGGGATTGAACACGGTGACGTAGACCACGCCGTCGACATGGGTCTGAACCTGCTCCGTAGTGTCCGGAAGGTCCACGGCTGCGGGTACGTGGACCGGCACCGACTGTGGACCGGCAATGCGCGGGAAGTATTTTGCGAGCCTGGAATGAGCCGGGTCAGACAACAGATCGCGAATCCCCTCCCAGTACCACTGGCTCAAAAAGTGAGTGCGATGGACCGGCACCGGTTGCGCCTTGCCCAGGTCCAGCGCCCACAGGCGCAAGTAGTGCCTGGCGATAACGAAGCGGCGCTTCAGGGTTAGCGGCGGCGGGCGCAAGGCCTCGAGTTCAGCCTGTTGCTCAGCGGTCAACGGTGGCGGAATCAGCGAGTCGGCGGACAGCCCCAGCGTACGGGTATCGAGGATGCAGCCTTTGATGTCGAGGGTCGAACCGGCATTGACCGCGCTGGTATGACGGTTACGGATGGCCGCGAAGTTTTCCCACAACGGGGTCGGCAAGACCAACACCGGAAAGTCTTCGCCCATGGCCCGACGGATCGCCCGGGCAGTATGACTGGAGAGCGTAATCACCCGGCCCTGGCGCGCCAGCATGCGGGTCCAGTCCTGCCGTGGATCGTTGTCCCACTGCTCATCGGGAATCGAATCGAACTCCCAGGCCACCACGCACATTGTCGGGCACTCAAGGTCGTTCGGGGTTTTCTGCGGCGGGGTGAAGGACAGGAACAGACTGCTTTCGCCGGCGGCACGCAGTTGCCTGTAGAGAGGATCGACCTCGGCGGTGGAGGACACCACATACACCCGCCCAAGGCTTTCGAGCACCGGGCGATAAGCCTTGAGCACGAAGTAATAACTGTATTCGGGACGACCGAGGCTCTGGCTGATGGAACTGTCGTTGACGTCCGAGTAAAGAATAAAATTCATGGCATCCCACGATGAAGCCGCCATCCCGGCAACCTCACTCTATGACGGCGAAACCACAGATTGAGTCGGCAAGTACCTGCCCTCGTCTATAGTCTTCGTGTCCGTCTACGTTCTTGTTTTAGTGGTCAGTTTCGCGGAGTTTCAAAATAACCCTGCCGAACCCTGGGCGATCGTGACGAGGGGCATTCTAAACACATCCGTTAAGGGTTCGTGAACCGCTCGGCGAGAATAAATAGACCTGCGAAAACGAGAACCGACCGGTCACGGTGAGACCTGTTGAAATTGCTGCGCAATTGGCACAGATTGGCTACCAAACAACTACAACAACGACTTCGCCTGTCTTCCTACGAAGGTTTTTCTTCGGTCTGACAGACTTTCCCTAAAGCCTGCGGGAAATGGCAGAAGTTCAGAATTGAGGGGACCGCTGCTTGAAAAAGCGTCTGTTCGTAACGGGTCTGAGTGGATTCGTAGGACAACACATCCAATCTCGTCTGAAGGCTGATGCCTCGGAATGGGAACTGCTGCCTGCCCCTTCCCGTTACGATCTCGTACAGCCAGAAAGCCTTGAAGGCCTGTGGCCGGAGATGCCCGATGCGGTCATTCATCTGGCCGGCCAGACCTTCGTCCCCGAAGCCTTTCGTGATCCGGCACGTACGCTGAATATCAATCTGCTGGGCACCCTTAACCTACTTCAAGCCCTAAAAGCCCGTGGCTTCGCCGGTACGTTCCTGTACGTCAGCTCCGGTGACGTCTATGGCCAGGTCAACGAAGCCGATCTGCCCATCACCGAACGCCAGCCACCCTGCCCGCGCAATCCTTATGCCGTGAGCAAACTGTCGGCGGAGTTCCTGAGCCTGCAATGGGGCCTGAGCGAAAGCTGGCCGGTGCTGGTCGCTCGCCCGTTCAACCATATCGGCACCGGGCAGAAGGACAGCTTCGTCATTGCCAGCGCGGCGCGACAGATCAGCCGAATCAAGCAAGGCCTGCAAACACCGCAACTGGAAGTCGGTGACATCGACGTCACTCGCGATTTCCTCGATGTGGGCGACGTGGTGTCGGCCTACTTCGCCTTGCTGGAAAACGGCATGTCGGGACAGGTCTACAACATTTGCTCGGGGCGCGAGCAGAGCATTCGCAGCTTGATCGAGCAGCTGGGGAATCTCGCCCAGGTCGATATGCAACTGATTCAGGATCCGGTGCGTCTTCGCCGCGCGGATCAGCGTCGCGTTTGTGGCAGCCATGCCAAGCTTGCCCAGACCACAGGCTGGACGCCTGAAATCACAACACAACAATCCCTGCGGGCGATCCTGTCCGACTGGGAGAAGCGAGTACGACAAGAATGACAAAAAGTGCATTGATCACAGGGATCACCGGTCAGGACGGCGCGTATCTGGCCAAACTGTTGCTCGACAAGGGTTACAAAGTCCACGGTTTGGTGGCGCGGCGCAGCAGCGATTCGCGTTGGCGACTTCGCGAGACCGGGATCGAGGGCGATATCGTTTATCTGGATGGCGACATGGCCGATGCCTGCTCGGTGCAGCGAGCGGTGATCAAGTCGGCGCCGGACGAGGTCTATAACCTGGCCGCGCAAAGCTTTGTCGCCGCCTCTTGGGATCAACCGGTAACCACCGGCATCGTCGACGGCCTGGGCGTGACTCACCTGCTCGAAGCGATCCGTCAGTTCAGTCCGCACACCCGTTTCTATCAAGCGTCCACCAGCGAAATGTTCGGCTTGATTCAGGCCGAACAGCAGGATGAAAACACGCCGTTTTATCCGCGCAGCCCTTACGGCGTGGCCAAACTCTATGGCCACTGGATCACGGTGAACTATCGCGAAAGCTTCAACCTGCACGCCAGCAGCGGGATCCTGTTCAACCACGAATCACCGCTGCGCGGCATCGAGTTCGTGACCCGTAAAGTCACCGACGCCGCCGCCCGCATCAAACAGGGCAAACAGCAGGAACTGCGCCTGGGCAACATCGACGCCAAACGCGATTGGGGCTTCGCCGGCGACTACGTCGAAGCCATGTGGCTGATGCTGCAACAGGACAAGCCTGACGATTATGTGGTCGCCACCGGCGTGACCACCACCGTGCGCGAAATGTGCCGCATCGCCTTTGATCACATCGGCCTCAACTACCGCGACTACGTGAAGATCGACCCGGCGTTTTTCCGCCCGGCCGAGGTAGAAGTGCTGCTTGGCAACCCGGCCAAGGCCCAGCGCGTACTGGGCTGGAAGCCAAAAACCGATCTGGACACCTTGATCCGCATGATGATGGATGCGGACATGAAACGCGTTGCCAAGGAGTAGGCCATGCTGATTCCCGTGATTCTCTCCGGCGGTGCCGGGACTCGTTTGTGGCCGGTGTCCCGCGAAGGCCATCCTAAGCCGTTCATGACCCTGCCCGACGGTCAGTCGCTGCTGAGCAAGACCTATCGGCGTGCGGCAGGCTTGCTCGATGGCTGGGGCGATATCGTCACGGTGACCAACCGCGACTATTACTTCCAGAGCAAGGATCACTATCAGGATGCGCGCCTGGAGCGCCATCGCGGGCATTTTCTGCTTGAGCCGACGGGCCGCAATACGGCCCCGGCCATCGCGGCGGCCGCCCTTTCGCTACAAGCCCTGCACGGCGACGACGCGATCATGGTGGTGATGCCCGCCGACCATCTGATTCTCAACGAAGACGCCTTGAAAAGCGCGGTCGAGCACGCCGTGGCGCTGGCCAAGGCTGGTCATCTGGTGACCTTCGGCGTGGTGCCGACAGCCCCGGAAACCGGCTTCGGCTACATCGAAACCGGTGCCCCGCTGGACGACAAAGGCGCCGCCAAGGTGCAACGCTTCGTCGAGAAACCCGACCTGCAAACCGCCACGCATTATCTGGAGAGCGGCAACTTCCTGTGGAATTCGGGGATGTTCTGCTTCTCGATCGCCACGCTGCTGGCCGAGTTGCACCTTCACGCCCCTGCATTGCTGGAACAGGCTCGGGCCTGCATGGCGGCCAGTGCGCCAGTGGAAACCGGCGGTTGCCTGCAACAGGAACTGTCGCCCACGCACTTCGCCGACATCACCGACATCTCCATCGACTACGCCCTGATGGAGCGCTCCGACAAAGTGGTCGTGGTACCGGCCAATTTCGATTGGAGCGATATCGGTTCCTGGGGCGCCGTGGCGGCACTGCTGCCGGCCGATGCGCAGAATAATCGCGCCAGCGGCGATGCGATCTTCATCGACAGCCACAACAACTTCGTCCAGAGCGAAGACCGGTTGGTCGCCGCCGTGGGTGTGGATAACCTGATCATCATCGACACCGCCGACGCGGTGCTGGTCGCCCATGCCGACCGCGCCCAGGATGTGCGCCGGGTGGCCCGGCAGCTCAAGGATGAAAAGCACGAAGCCTATCGGCTGCACCGCACAGTCAGCCGACCTTGGGGCACCTACACCGTGCTCGAGGAAGGTCCTCGCTTCAAGATCAAACGTATCGTGGTCAAACCCGGCGCCAAGTTGTCACTGCAAATGCACCACCACCGCAACGAACACTGGGTGGTGGTCGAAGGCATGGCCAAGGTCACCAATAACGGTTCCGGATCGCACCTGGTGGCCAAGAACGAGTCGACGTTCATTGCCGCCGGGCACAGGCACCGTCTGGAAAACCCCGGCGTGATCGACCTGGTGATCATCGAAGTGCAAAGCGGTGAATACCTGGGGGAGGACGATATCGTTCGCTTCGAAGACCAATACGGCAGGACGGTTTGAATGCTGCTTTCCCTGTATCGCTCGCTGTGGAGCTATCGAGGTTTCATCCTCGGTAGCGTCAAGCGAGAGTTTCAAGCGCGTTATCGCAATTCGCTGTTCGGTGCCCTATGGACCGTACTCAACCCGCTGTCGATGATCGTCGTCTACACGGTGATTTTTTCCCACATCATGCGCGCACGCTTGCCGGGTGTGGATGACGGTATGGCCTACAGCATCTACCTCTGCGCCGGGTTGCTGACCTGGGGCCTGTTCTCGGAAATCACTCTGCGCAGCCAGAACATGTTTCTGGAAAACGCCAACCTGCTGAAGAAAATCAGCTTCCCGAGAATCTGTCTGCCGGTGATCGTGCTGTTCAACGCCGGCATCAACTTCGCGATCATCATCGGTCTGTTCCTGGGCTTTCTGCTGATCACCGGACGCCTGCCGGGCATGGCTCTGCTGGCGTTGCTCCCGCTGATGGCGTTGCAAGTCATGTTCTGCGCCGGTCTGGGAATGATCCTCGGCGTGTTGAATGTGTTCTTTCGCGATGTCGGGCAATTCTTCGGCATCTGCCTGCAATTCTGGTTCTGGCTGACCCCGATCGTGTACCCGCTGAGCATCCTGCCCGAGTGGGTGCAACGGTTGTTGCAGCTCAACCCCATGACTAACCTGATCGGCAGCTACCAGAACCTGTTCCTCTACGGCCAATGGCCGGTCTGGCGTTCGCTGCTGCCGATTTTCGTGATCGGTGTGTTGTTCTGCGTGATCGGGCTGCGACTGTTTCGTCAGCGGGTCGGCGAAATGGTGGATGAACTCTGATGGGATATATACGCGTGACCGGCCTGGGCAAGGCCTACAAGCAATACCCCACACGCTGGAGCCGACTGGCTGAGTGGCTGATCCCGTTTTCGCCGATCCGCCATCGCCAACACTGGGTGCTGCAAGACGTAGCGTTCGAAATTGCTCCCGGTGAAGCGGTGGGCATCGTCGGGGTCAACGGTGCCGGCAAAAGTACCTTGCTGAAGATGATCACCGGCACCACCCAACCCACCTGTGGGCAGATCCAGCTCGAAGGCCGCGTCGCCGCCCTGCTGGAACTGGGCATGGGCTTTCACCCGGATTTCACCGGCCGGCAAAACGCGGTCATGGCCGGGCAATTGCTGGGCATGCAGGTCGAAGAAATCGAAACCCTGATGCCGGAAATAGAACACTTCGCGGAAATCGGCGAAGCCATCGACCACCCGGTGCGCACCTATTCCAGCGGCATGCAGATGCGCCTGGCGTTCAGCGTGGCCACCGCGCGGCGCCCGGATATCCTGATCGTCGACGAAGCGTTGTCGGTGGGCGACGCCTACTTCCAGCACAAAAGCTTCGAACGCATCCGCAGCTTTCGCAGGGCCGGCACCACATTGCTGATCGTGTCCCACGACCGCTCGGCGATTCAGTCGATCTGCGACTCGGCGATTCTCCTGGAGAACGGCCGCATGGCCATGCATGGCAAGCCCGAAGCCGTCATGGACTACTACAACGCCCTGCTCGCCGAGCGCGAAGGCCAGACGGTGCGTCAGGAAATGCTCGCGGACGGCCAGGTGCAAACCGTTTCCGGCACCGGTGAAGCCGGGATCCTCAGCGTGCGCATGCTCGATGAGCGCGAACGTGCCATCGATGCCGCCGAAGTCGGCCAGTCGGTAGTGCTTGAGGTGCAAGTCGAAGTGCGCCAGGACATCGAACGCCTGGTGCTGGGTTTCATGATCAAGGATCGCCTGGGTCAGGCCATGTACGGCATCAATACCCATCGTCAGGACCTCGCCCTCACCGATCTGCAGGCCGGCGAGCGGCTGACCTACCGCTTTGCCTTCGTCATGGGCCTGGGCAAGGGCAACTATTCCGTGGCCCTGAGCCTGTCGCGACTGGACTCGCACCTGGACCGCAATTTCGAGTGGCGCGACTACGGCTTGGTGTTCCATGTGATCAACAACCGACACGAAGACTTCGTCGGCTGTTCGTGGCTGGGGGCGAAAACCACCATCACTCGCGCCGCCGAATCGATTGTTTCGGAGCACACGCCATGACCCGTCTACTGGTGGAGTGCACGTACGTGTTCCAGCACCCCAAGGTCAATTCGGGCATTCAGCGGGTGGTGCGCAACGTCATCAATCAGTTGCCTGAACGCGTCGATGGCGTTGAGTGCATCCCGGTGGTGATGCTTAAGGGCAAGCTCTACCGGGTGTTGAGTCTGGCCCCTTTGGACACACCGCTTTTCAATGGGCTGATGGAGTTCGGTGGGCGCCTGGAGCGATTGGCCCATCGTTTCTGGCAACTGCACCAGCGCCTCGACAAACGCTGCACCTCGCGATGGACCCGGCGCGCGCTGTACGCGGCTTACCGCCTCACGGCGCTGGCGGGTTTCAGCGTACCGCTGCGCCTGATTGATCAGATCAATCACTATCAACTGCCCAAACGTTGCTCGCCGCTGCAGCATCAACCGGGTGATCAACTCGTGTTGCTGGATTCGTCCTGGCACGCCGATTTCTTCCCGTTGGCCGAACAACTCAAACGCGAAGGCGTGGGCATTGTCTCGGTGATCTACGACCTGATTCCCCTGACCCACCCGCAGTTCTACGACATGCGACTGGTGCAGATTTTCAACGAGTGGTTCGATTGGATCGCCAAAACCGCCGACGGCTACGTGGCGATTTCCGCCACGGTGCGCGATCAGGTGCGCGATGAATTGCATCGTCGCGTCGATCCTGCCAAAGCCGACACCTTGTGGTTCGACTACTTTCACCTGGGCTCGGAGCTGGACCTGCGCGAAGAAACCGCCGCTGTCGAAACACGCCTGACCCGGCTGTTCGATACCCCCGAACCGGTGTTCCTGATGGTCAGCACCATCGAGCCGCGCAAGAATCACGACTACTTGCTGGACGCCTTCGAACTCGCCTGGGCCGCAGGCTCCACTGCCCGTCTGTGCATCGCCGGGCGCATTGGCTGGAAATGCGATGCCCTGCTCGCCCGGATGCGCAATCACCCGGAGCTGAACAGGCGGTTGTTCATGTTTAACGACCTGAGCGACACCAGCCTCGAACATGCCTATTCCCACGCCAGTGCGCTGGTGTTTCCGTCCTACGTCGAAGGCTTCGGCCTGCCACTGGTAGAAGCCATGCAACGCGGTTTGCCGGCCATGGGCAGTGACATCCCGGTCTTCCGCGAAATAGGCGGCGAGTTCATGGCGTACTTCGACCTGGCCGAACCACAAAACCTGGCCGATCTGGTTGCCCGATTCGAGAGCAGCAAACAATTCCCGGCCGCCCACGATGTGGCGGACTGGCGCTGGATTGGCTGGCGTGAAGCCAGTGCGCAACTGGCCGAGCGAACCCTGCGCAACCTTGTGGAAACACCCGTCGTGCAAGAGAGGCAACATGCGAATTGCCCTTAACGCCCGAATCCTCCAGGCCCCACGCACCGGTATCGGCCATTACGTCGCCGAACTGGTGAATGCCCTGGCCGGTGAGCCCGATGTCGAGTTGTCGCTGTTCCATGGCTGGGGCTGGAGTTCTTCGCTACCCGATGCCGCCATGCCGGGTTACTCGCGCCTGACGCCGTTGCTGCGGCAGATACCGGGGGCGTATCAGGCTCGACGCTGGCTGGCGCAGAAACGCTTTGATCAAGGCCGCGCGCAGGCGATCGACCTTTATCACGAACCCAGTCTGTGGCCGTTGTCGTTCGACGGCCCGACGGTCATCACCCTGCATGACCTGACACACCTGCACTATCCCGAGACGCAACCACCGGCGCGCCTGCGAGAAATCGAGCGGCGACTGGCCGATGGCGTGCAACAGGCGCAGCTGATTCTCACCGACTCGCAGTACATTGCCAACGAGGCTCAAGCCTGTTTCGCACTGCCGGCCGAGCGTTTTGTAGTTGCCCCGCTGGGCGTGGCTGCACGTTTCCACCCACGCGAGCCCGAGGCCATCGATGCGATGCTCAAGGCCCACGGGGTCGAGATGCGGGATTATTTTCTCTGCGTCGGCACGCTGGAACCACGTAAGAACCTGAATCTGGCCCTGCGCGCCCACGCCCAACTTCCGGAAGCATTGCGTCAGCGCTTTCCGTTGTTGATCGTGGGCATGGCCGGCTGGCAACGCGAACAATTCAGCGATGAGCTGCGCCGGGCATTGGCCAATGGTCATGTGTGTTTGCTCGGTTACCTGCCCGACGAGCAGGTCGCGCAGCTGTTGGCCGGCGCCCGGGCGCTGATTTTCCCGTCGCGCTATGAAGGCTTCGGCCTACCGGTGCTGGAGGCCATGGCCAGCGGCACGCCGGTCATCCTGACCCGACGTTCGGCCATGCCCGAAGTCGCAGGCGTTGCGGGCAACTATATTGAACCCGACGATCCAGACGGCTTGCGCGATGCCATGCGCCGTCTGATCGACGATCAAACACATTGGCAGGCATGCCGAAAAGCCGGATTGCAGCAGGCAAGGCTTTTTTCCTGGGAGCGCTGCGCGAAGATCACCGCCCGCGCCTACCGCCAGGCTATGGGAGGTTGAATGCGAGTTCTTCATTTTTTCAAGACGTACCTGCCTGACTCGGTCGGCGGGATCGAACAAGTCATCTTCCAGTTATGTGAAAGCGGCGCCCAGCATGGCATTGAAAGTCAGGTGTTGACCCTCAGTGCCGATCCGACACCGCCGGTGGTGCAACTCGGGCAGCACGAAGTCCATCGGGCCAAACTCGACATTCAGTTCGCTTCCACAGGCTTTTCTTACAGCGTCTTCAAGCAATTTCGCGAAATGGCCGCTGAGGCAGACGTGGTCAATTACCACTTCCCGTGGCCGTTCATGGACCTGGTGCACTTCTTCAGCGCCATGAACAAACCCAGCGTAGTGACCTACCACTCGGACATCATTCGCCAGAAACACCTGCTCAAACTTTACCGGCCACTGATGAACCGCTTCCTCGCCAGCGCTGACCGGATCGTCGCCGCCTCCCCTAACTATCTGCACACCAGTGATGTGTTGCAGCAGTTTCAGGACAAGACCCGCGTCATTCCCTATGGTCTGAACAAGGCCGGTTATCCACAGGCCGATAACGAACGCATGGACCATTGGCGGCAAAAGCTTGGGGATAAGTTTTTCCTGTTTGTGGGCGTGATGCGCTATTACAAGGGCCTGCACATTCTGCTCGACGCCTTGAAAGACGTGGATTACCCGGTGGTAATCGTTGGCGCCGGGCCGCTGGAAGCCGAACTGCACGCCCAGGCCGCGGCGTTGGGTTTGCGCAATATTCACTTTCTGGGGCGTCTTGGCGACGAAGACAAAGTCGCGCTGCTGCAACTGAGTTACGCGATCGTATTTCCTTCGCACCTGCGCTCCGAAGCGTTCGGCATTTCGCTGCTCGAAGGCGCGATGTACGGCAAACCGATGATCTCCAGCGAAATCGGCACCGGCACCAGCTACATCAACATCCACAACGAAACCGGGCTGGTGGTGCCGCCGAGTCATCCACAAGCGTTCCGTGAAGCCATGCGCACACTTTGGGAAAACCCGACGCTTGCAGCCGAAATGGGCGTGAAGGCAGAGGCGCGTTATCGGCAGTTGTTCACGGCGGAAGAAATGGGTCGCAAGTGGACGACGTTGTACGAAGAACTGCTGGAAGAAAAATCCCTGTCCTACGCCTAAACCTGCGGGACCGGACTTTTGTGGCGAGGGGGCTTGCTCGCGCTGGGCTGCGTAGCGGCCCCAAATCTCTGATATACCAAAGATCTTGTGAGTGCTGCGCACTCAAGCGGGAGCAAGCTCCCTCGCCACAGTTCGCATCTACAGGGGATCAGCTGTGTGGCGCAGGTTTTGGTACGCCGACGTTATCCAGCATCCGGTTCACCGCCAGTTCTGCCAGCATGATGATCTGTTGAATCGCCATCGCCGTGTGCCGGTGCGGCCCTTCCAGATACCCCGCAAAATCACCTGCCATCACACTGGCCTGGGCCAACGATTCACAGGTGTGGGCCAACAGGTCTTCGTCTTTGATATCCGGCGCGACCATATACATCGTGCTCGGCTTGCGGACCGCGGGGGATTTGAGGGCGGATGGGTTGAGGTAGTGATCGAGCGCGCGGTTAGCGGCATCGTGGAATTTTTTGGAATCGAGGGATTCGTAGGGGGAAACGTTGTCGGTTTCTGGGGGATTTGGGGTTGCTTTGAACATGGTGAAACTCCATTCGAGGACTGGAGTTCGCCAACACTGCGACCAAGCAGAAGGGTGGCGAACCATACGCGGGTTGGTCGACCAGGGAATGGAACCCGGCAGGGCCTAAGCCCTCCCACGCACAGCTCGCCATGAAGCAAGCATAAAAGTGCGCCATTCTAAACCTGGGCGACCAAACCCGATCACTGAATTTGCAGCGACCCCCGAAGCCTATCCACTCCACTTCCCACCCGACAACCGTCAAAACTTGTCGGAAACATTCCCCAAAATCATTGTTTGTAGGACTGCCCGAAGATCAAAAGATCGCAGCCTTCGGCAGCTCCTACGCTGAATTTGTTTACACCCTGTAGGAGCTGCCGAAGGCTGCGATCTGTGGATAACTCACCGACCGGGTCCCAGGCTTTTGTGGCGAGCGAGCTTGCTCGCGCTGGGCTGCGTAGCGGCCCCAAAATCTCTGACATACCAAAGATCTTGTGAGTGCTGCGCACTCAAACGGGGCGATGCGGCGTTCCGACAAGCCCCCTCGCCACAGTTCGCTTCTACAGGGGATCAGCTGTGTGGCGCAGGTTTTGGTATGGCAACGTTATCCAGCATCCGGTTCACCGCCAGTTCTGCCAGCATGACGATCTGTTGAATCGCCATCGCCGTGTGCCGGTGCGGTCCTTCCAGATACCCCGCAAAATCACTCGCCATCACACTGGCCTGGGCCAACGATTCACAGGTGTGGGCCAACAGGTCTTCGTCTTTGATATCCGGCGCAACGATAAACATCGTGCTCGGCTTGCGGACCGCGGGGGATTTGAGGGCGGAGGGGTTGAGGTAGTGATCGAGCGCGCGGTTAGCGGCTTCGTGGAGTTTTTTTGAATCGAGGGATTCGTAGGGGGAAACGTCGTCGGTTTCTGGGGGATTCGGTGTTTCTTTAATCATGGCAAGATCTCCTTTTAAGTCATTGGAGCTGCCTCTACTTCGTTTCCACACGAATAGGTGGCAGCTGTGCGCAGGGTGGAAAACCGAGAAAAACGGAGAAAAACCCGGCAGGCCCGAAGGCCTCCCACGCACAGCCGCCATAACTCAAAACTATGGCCATAAAAAAGCGCCACAGTATGCCATGGGGACATGCTGGTTTTTTCTTCGGGTTTCCACACCCGATCGCTGATGTGCAGCGACCCCCAAAGCCTATCCACTCCACTTCCCACCCGACAACCGTCAAAACTTGTCGGAAACATCCCCCCCAAAATCATCGTTTGTAGGACTGCCTGAAGATCAAAAGATCGCAGCCTTCGGCAGCTCCTACGCAGGATTTGTTTACACCCTGTAGGAGCTGCCGAAGGCTGCGATCTTTTTCTAAAGGTCGAGCACCGAAGGCTCTGAACCCTGGGCTTGCAGGCGTGCATTCGCCTGCGCCCAGGTCCCGGTCAGCAAACTGGTGGGTGACACACCGTCAAAGCGCCAGCGCAAGGCCAGCGCCGCGGGCCGTCGCACCATGCGCTGCACCTCGAATGTCCACAACCGCTCGGCCCCTTGAAAAGCTTCGACTTGCGGGCCTTCGAGGATGATTTGCGTGCGACCGCTGAGGTGCAGCAAGTCACCGGAATTGAAATCGATGAACAGCAAACCGGCTCGAGGATTGACCAACAAGTTGCCCAACGTATTGAAGAACAGGTTGCCGGCGAAGTCCGGGATGGTCAGGCGATTGCCCTCTACCTGGACGAAACCGGCCTGGCCACCCCGGTGAGAAACGTCCACCGAGCGTTGGCCATCGACGTCCACATAACTGGCGACAAAGAAGGTGTCGGCGCCGGCGATCATGGCTATGGCCGCGTCATCCAGCCCGTTGAGGTGCTGCGCGACACGGGTCGCCGGATCCGCCAAGGGCACCGAGCGAAATTGGCGCAATTGAATGTATTTCGGGCAATTGCCGAAAGATTGCTGCACCGTCACCTCGAAGCCGCTCGCTGTCACAGCGCCAACTCGGCCATTGAGACGGTTGCGACGTCGCGTGTGCAGCTCAATACCGAGCAGACCGATCGCCGCGCCCTCTTGCAATTGCGCGGGGTCGTCGTGGCCAGGCAAGCTGCCAAACTGCAACAGCGCAGGTTCTGGAGAACGGGCAAAACCTGGCGCCCCTTCCAGAATGCTGGCCCAAGGGTTGCCGTCAGCATCCACCGCGCCGTACAGCATGAACGGCAGTTGCTGATAGAAGGTGCGGTGCTGATCCGGCATCTCGCTGCGAATCACCCTACGACCTAACTCCTCCATTCGCTCGGCGACACCCACATGAGCCTGCAACTGTGTCTCGCCTGCGTGCCAAGGTGAACGTTCCATAACGACTTCTCCCCTGCGCTCATCGCGCAACAAGAACAGCCCGACTGAGGCGGGCTGTGAACATCAGGCAGTTTTTTGCAAACCGGCGACGGTGCGTGGCATGCCAACAAACCCTGGCAAGGCTTCAACCCGTGTCAGCCAGGCCCGAATGTTGGGGTAGTCATCCAGCGACACATTGCCTTCCGGGGCATGGGCGATGTAGCTGTACGCGGCGATGTCGGCGATGGTCGGCTCGCCACCGGCCAGATAGGGCGTTGCGCCCAGTTCCTGATCGATCACTTTGAGCCAGCTGTGGGCGTAAGCGATTACTTCCTGCGCGTTGTAAGGCGCACCAAACACAGTGATCAGCCTTGCCCTGCCAGGGCCAAAGGCAATCGGCCCGGCGGCGACCGATAACCAGCGCTGAACCTTGGCCGCACCGACCGGGTCGGTTGGCAGCCAGCGACCGTTGCCGTATTTCAGCGCAAGGTAGACCAGGATCGCGTTGGAATCGGCCAGCACCACGCCTTGATCATCAATCACCGGCACCTGCCCAAACGGGTTGAGCGCCAGAAAATCCGCTTGCTTGTGGGCGCCCTTGGCCAAATCGACGAAGATCAGCTCGGTCGGCAGTTGCAACAAAGACAGCATCAGCTCCACACGGTGAGCGTGGCCAGAGCGGGGGAAGTTGTAGAGTTTGATCGCTTGCATGGTCGACTCCGCTGGGTGGTGGCGCCGTCCAGGAAGATCAGCGCCGATAGGGGGCCATCTTCCATCCCCAACCAAAACAACAGAATAGCCAGCAAACGCAATCCATTATTTCAGCCAGTGCAATAACTAACCATGCAGGGCCGGGTGTTCGCGCAGTACGTTCACCGCGAAGTCCACAAAACTACGGACCCGCACCGGGGCTTTGCGCCCACCCTGGTAGACCACATGAATGGGCAATGGCGGCAGTTCGAAGTCAGCCAGAACGATTTCCAGCTCACCGGCCGCGACTTTGCTCGCCACTTGATACGACAGCACTCGGGTCAGTCCCAGCCCCATGGCGGCGGCCGTAATAGCTGCCTGATTGGCGGTGACCACAAGGCGCGGTTCCAGACGAATGCTGATTGGCTCTCCCGCGTCAATGAACGGCCAGCTTCTGTGCTGACCGATGGACGAGGTCGCGATGATCGGGCCTGCGCTCAAATCTGCAGGATGCCGGGGCCGACCATGGTCAGTCAGGAATCCAGGGGACGCGCAGATCACCCGCCGCACTTCGCCCACGCGAATTGCATGTTGATTACTGTCAGGCAACTCACCGATGCGCACAGCCACATCGATGCCCTCCTCGACCATGCTCACCACCCGGTCGACCAGTAGAGCGTTGATGCTGACTTCAGGAAATTGAGACAAGTAACCGACCATGACCGGCGTAACGAACAAATCACCGAACAACACCGGCGCCGTGATCGTCAGTTGCCCACGGGGTTGGGCGTGGCTCCCGGCCGCCGAATCCTCCGCTTCCTGCACCTCGGTGAGAATTCTCCGACAATCCTCCAGATAACGCTGACCCGCCTCGCTCAAATGCACGCTGCGGGTGGTACGTGTCAGCAGTTGAGTGCCAATGCGTTTTTCCAGCGCCGCCACGGCGCGAGTGACACTGGCCGCCGACATTCCCAAACGCCGCGCCGCCGCCGAGAAGCCTTGTTCCTGGGCGACGGTGGCGAAGACTTGCATTTCCTGGAAGCGGTCCATGGATTAACTCCTGAGCACTGAAAAACGCGAGGCCGACAGTTCCCGATTGGACCTGGATATCGCTGGAAGAGGATGAGCCGTGCAGTTTTACTGGCATTCTGATTATTGTGACGTATAACCCTGAACGTTCACGCTTTCAATTGCTGAGACCGTATCCAGATGCCCTCCATCTACCAACTTAAACCTGCCTTCCAGAATCTGTTGCGACCGCTGGTTCAGCGATTGTTCGATAACGGCACCACCGCCAATCAAATCACCGTGCTGGCCGGCGTCATTTCGGTCGTGACGGGCGTCGCGATTGCCTGTTTCGCCAATCACCTGTGGGTATTTCTGCTAATTCCCGTGTGGATGATCCTGCGGATGGCGCTGAACGCCATCGACGGCATGCTGGCCCGGGAATTCGGCCAGCAGTCGCGCCTTGGCGCCTACCTTAATGAACTGTGCGATATCGTTGCCGACAGCGCGCTGATCCTGCCTTTTGCCCTGATTCCCGACGTGAGCGTGTTGATTGTGCTGTTGGTCACGCTGCTGGCATTGTTCAGCGAGTACAGTGGCGTCCTCGGGCCGATGGTCGGCGCCTCGCGGCGTTATGACGGCCCGATGGGCAAGAGCGATCGCGCGTTTGTACTGGGCGTCTTGGCCACCGGCATTGCCATCGGCTGGATCAACGCGTTGTGGATTAACGTTGTGTTTGCGGTGGTCGCCATCCTGCTGGCTTACACCTTGGTCAACCGGGTCCGTCTGGGCCTGAAAGAAGTGCAGGAAAACGCTCCCTCGGCATAAGGCCTCAGCGTAAGGCCCCCAAGCATAAGGAAAGTGCAATGCGTGAAACTCAGAATCAGACCTTCACTACCCACGACGGCGTTGAACTGTTCTACCGTCATTGGCCGGCTACGGCGGGTAATCCGGGCGAACCGCGCAAGGCTGTGCTGCTGTTTCATCGCGGCCATGAACACTCGGGGCGTATCGCCCACCTGATGGATGAACTGGACCTGCCAGCGTTCGACTTCTTTGCCTGGGATGCGCGCGGCCATGGTCAGTCGCCGGGCGCTCGCGGTGACAGCCCGAGTTTCGCCACCAGCGTGCGTGACGTGCAGACCTTTTGCGATCACCTGAACGCGACCCACCAGATCGATGAAGAGAACATGGCCGTGATCGCCCAGAGCGTCGGCGCGGTGATTGCCTCGACCTGGGTCCACGACTATGCACCGCGCATCCGCTCGCTGGTGCTCGCGTCGCCCGCATTCAAGGTCAAGCTCTACGTCCCTTTCGCCCGTTCGGGCCTGGCGCTGATGCGCAAGTTTCGCGGCAACTTTTTCGTCAACAGCTACGTCAAGGCCAAGTTCCTCAGCCACGACCCGGAACGCGTCGCCTCCTACGACAGCGATCCGCTGATCACCAAGGCGATTTCGGTGAATGTGCTGCTCGGCTTGTATGAAGCCGCCGACCGTGTGGTGGCCGATGCGCAGGCGATTCAAGTGCCGACCCAACTGCTGATTTCCGGCTCGGATTTTGTGGTCCACCGCAAACCCCAGGAACAGTTTTTCGAACGCCTGGGCAGCCTGAAAAAGGAAAAACACATTCTCCCGGGCTTCTTCCACGACACGCTTGGGGAACGTGATCGCGCTGTGGCCGTAGCCAGCGCCAAACGCTTTATCCTGCAAAACTTTGAGTACCCGCTGGACCGCGCCTCGCTGCTTGATGCCGACAAGATCGGCCTGACCTGCACCGAATCCGAATCCCTCGCTGCCCCGCTGCCGCACAACTCGATGCGCGACCTGTACTGGCGCATGACCCGCGCCAGCATGCGCCTGGGCAGCCGGCTGTCTGACGGGGTGAAGCTGGGCTTCGACACCGGTTTCGACTCCGGCAGCACCCTGGACTACGTGTACCGCAACCAGCCCACCGGCAAGGGCGGGCTCGGGCGGATGATTGATCAGAACTACCTGAATTCCATTGGCTGGCGCGGCATTCGCCAGCGCAAACTCAACGTCGAAGAACTGCTACGCCTGACCATGGCCAAGCTGCGTCAAGAAGGCCAACCGGTGCGCATCGTCGACATCGCCGCCGGTCACGGCCGCTACATTCTCGAAGCCTTGCAAGGCGTCAGCCCGCTACCGGAATCGATACTGTTGCGCGATTACAGCGACATCAATGTGCGTGACGGTGGTGCGCTGATTCGCGATAAAGGCCTTGGAGACATCGCGCAGTTCGTGAAAGGCGACGCGTTCGACCGCGCCGACCTGGCGGCACTGGACCCAAAGCCGACACTGGCGGTGGTGTCCGGGTTGTATGAACTGTTTGCCGACAATGCACTGGTCGGCGGCTCTCTCGCGGGCCTGGCCGAGGCCGTGGAGCCTGGTGGCTATCTGGTCTACACCGGTCAGCCCTGGCACCCGCAGCTGGAACTGATCGCCCGCGCCCTCACCAGTCACCGTCAAGGCCAGGCGTGGGTGATGCGTCGGCGCAGCCAGGCGGAAATGGATCAACTGGTGGAAGCAGCGGGTTTTCGTAAAATCACCCAGCGAGTGGATGAATGGGGGATCTTCACCGTGTCCCTCGCGCAACGGGTGCAATGATGGGGGCGGCCCCGAGAGAGCCGGGTTTGCTCAAACCCGCCGTGCTCTGGTTACTGGTGCTGGCACCGCTGTTTTTCGCCAGTTACGGCTTTGCCACGTGGGTCACGGCCCAGCGCAGCGATGTCGCCACCTTCGTTTTCGATTGGGAAACCGCCATGCCCTTCTGGGCCTGGACCATCGTCCCCTACTGGACGATAGATCTGCTGTACGGTTTTTCGCTGCTGCTGCCCAATAGTCGCCATGAACTCAAGCGCCACGCCTTGCGCCTGCTGAGTGCTCAAGTGATCTCTATCAGTTGTTTCCTGTTATGGCCGCTGCGCTTCACCTTTGAACGGCCTGAACTGGATGGAGTGTTCGGCTGGCTGTTCGCGGTCCTGGCCGGGTTCGACAAGCCGTTCAATCAGGCGCCATCGCTACACATCGCCCTGCTGGTGATTTTGTGGGTGATGTACCAACGGCACTCTCAAGGGCTGTGGCGCTGGCTGGTGCACGGCTGGTTCGCATTGATCGGGATTTCGGTGCTGACCACTTATCAACATCACTTTATCGACTTACCCACAGGCGCCCTCGCCGGCTGGCTGTGCGTGTGGTTGTGGCCACTGGATCGGCCCAGCCCCTTGAGTAGCCTGCGGTTGGCCAAGGACCCGAAACGCTGGCGCCTGGCCCTGCGTTATGGCGTCGGCGCGGTGATATTCGCCCTTCCAGCCTTTGGCCTGGGCGGCGGATGGCTGTGGCTGATCTGGCCCGCCGTGGCATTGCTGTTGGTGGCGCTCAACTACACGTTGCTGGACGCCGCCGGGTTTCAGAAACGCGCTGACGGCCGCCTTAGCCCGGCCGCCCGTTGGTTATTTGCGCCTTACGTAGCAGCGGCGTGGATCAACTCACGGCTTTGGACCCGCAAGCATCCGCAACCCAATGAGGTTGTGGATAACGTTTGGCTCGGCAGGCTTCCCGACGCTGATCAGTTGGCGCCGTTCAAAGCTGTGGTCGATCTATGCGCTGAGCTGCCGCTCAACCCGAAAGGCCGCGCCTATCAAAGCGTTCCGATACTCGACCTGACCGCGCCCAGCGCTGAGCAATGTCTCGCCGCCGCTCAGGCCATTGAACATCTGCGCCAGCAAGGTCCCTTGCTGGTCTGCTGCGCTTTGGGCTATTCACGCAGCGCCACCGCTATCGCGGCCTGGTTGCTGCACAGCGGTCGAGTGGCCACTGTCGATGCCGCCGTGGCGATGATCCAGGCCGCGCGCCCGCAAGTGGTGCTGCATCCGGCCCATCGCCAAGCCCTGGAGAGCGCCTATGCCGATTGATATGGAACTGCACGTGGTCGCCAGCCTGCTGCGCCGGGGCCGCACCCTCGACCAGTTATCCACAGGGCTGACCTTGCTGGGTGTGTTGTTCGGCCTGCTGCAACTGCTGCTGATCACCCCGACTACGCCGTTCTTGATCCTCAGCGCCTGGCTGATCATCCTCGGGTTATGGCAAAAATACTGGGCGCTGCGGGTGGCCTTCGACGCTGACCTGTTTACCCTGATGGCCCGCGACGCTGACGCTTTGTCAGACCGCACTCAAGCCCTCGATCAGGCCCTGCAAAACCTCGGCCTGCAACCGGCCAACCGTGCCGGCCGGCCCTGGACCGAACGTCAGCGCGGGGGGCTTAAACTGCTGCGCAAACAGGCTGTCCTGCTGGCCGCCCAAGTACTGCCACCCTTGGCTGTCATTCTGGCCAGCCCTTGGCTGCCCTTCGCTGGATAAGGAAATCGTTAATGTTCGAACCTGTGGTCGCCTTCCTCATCACCTCCATGGCCCGAACCGTTACTGGCGCCCGCAGCCTGTGGATGGGTTGCGCGCCGGATCCCGTGCAGCGCATTTATTTTGCCAATCACAGCAGCCACGGCGACTTCGTGCTGCTCTGGGCCTCGCTCCCTTCCACCCTGCGCAAACTTACGCGACCGGTGGCCGGCAGCGACTATTGGAACAAGAGCGCCTTACGCCGTTACATCATCAGCCGGGTGTTCAACGGCGTGCTGATCGACCGTGAGCGCAAGAACCCTGTGGATAACCCGTTGCAGCCCATGCTCGACGCCCTGGAGAAGGGTGATTCGTTAATCATCTTTCCCGAAGGCACGCGCAATCTGGAAGAGGGTTTGCTGCCGTTCAAAAGCGGCTTGTACCACTTGGCAAAACGTTACCCACAGGCCCAGGTGATTCCGGTGTGGATCGCCAACCTCAACCGGGTCATGCCCAAGGGCCGAGTGCTGCCACTGCCGCTGTTGTGTACCACCAGTTTCGGCGCGCCCCTGCAACTGACTGAAGGCGAGAGCAAAGAGCAGTTCCTTTCACGCAGCCGCGACGCACTGCTGGCCCTCGCTCCGGAGCATTCCTGACATGGACAGACAAACCCTGATGCTGTTCGGCGGGATCGGCATGATCCTGGTGCTGGCCTCACTGATTGGCCTGATCCTCAAACTGCGCACCCGGGGCACGCCCAATGCAGTCATCGAGAACCTCAACGCCCGCATCAACGCTTGGTGGGTGATGGTGGTAGTGATCGGCATCGCTTTTTGGCTGGGCACCGGCGCGGTGATCCTGCTGTTTTACGCAGTATCGTTCTATGCGCTACGCGAATTCCTCACCCTCATGCCCACCCGACGCAGCGACTACCCGGCGCTGGTGGCAGCGTTTTACCTGGCATTGCCGCTGCAATATCTGCTGATCTATTCCGATTGGTACGGACTGTTCTCGATCTTTATTCCGGTGTACGTATTTTTGCTGCTGCCGATCCTTGCGTCTCTCGGCGGCGACAGCACGCACTTCCTCGAGCGGGCGTCGAAAGTGCAATGGGGCTTGATGATCGCGGTGTTCTGCGTGTCGTTCGTACCCGCCCTGCTGACCCTGGACATCGTCGGTTATGAAGGCCGCAACCTGCTGCTGATCGCGTATCTGGTGATCGTGGTGCAGCTGTCGGACGTGCTGCAGTACGTCTGCGGCAAATTGTTCGGCAAACACAAAATCGCGCCCACTCTGTCACCGTCGAAAACCGTTGAAGGCTTTGTCGGCGGCGTTTTGCTGTCCTCGCTGATTGGTGCAGCCTTGTGGTGGACCACACCATTCAACCCGTGGCAGTCGTTCTTGATTGCGCTGCTGATCAACCTGCTCGGGTTTGCCGGCGGCATCGTGATGTCGGCAATCAAGCGTGATCGGGGCGTGAAGGATTGGGGACACATGATCGAAGGCCACGGCGGGATGCTGGATCGACTGGATTCAGTGTGTTTTGCGGCACCGATCTTCTTTCATCTTGTGCGGTATTGGTGGACTTGAAATAGCTGATCCTAAAAAAAAGACCGCAGCCAAAGCTGCGGTCTTTTCATTTGGCTCCTGACAACATAGTTTGTCCGGCTAATAGCCTAAATGCTAGGGCAAATTGCTGGTACACGGTGATATCAATCACAAGATAGTTTATCCGGTACGCCAGAAAATTTGTCTCGCGGTTAAAATTTAAGACAACATAGTTTGTCCCCGGTTACGGGTAGATGGATTTACCGCGAGCCTATACGTCGATTACGCCACTTTAAGGCTGCACTGATCGGAGCTGTCAGGCGCATCTCATCATTTGGGTGGTGCCGAACAAAATATTTTGACACCAGCGGCCTAACAAAAGCTGGTGCTAAACTGCATTTCCGAATAAGCCACTGGGTAAACATTCTGACACTTAACAGCTCAAGCCTCTAAAGCAACCCAGATTTTCAACAATATATTTTGATAACAAGGTGAGAAATTCCTTCCCCCAAAACACACAAGCCTAACGACCCCTAACCGGAAGCCGTTAGGCTCGGGCTGCGGCCACTCAATGGACCACTCAAAAAGGGCCTGATGTCCCGAGGCCGAACAGAGACTGAGCCTGCTCCCGAAGCCTTCCCTAATTCCATGGACTCCCCGCTCAGTAACTCTCCGAGTTGAGTTGCCTCGCCTCATGGGGCGACCTTCCACTCCACTCCTTGAAGGCGCGAGTGAAGGCGCTGTGCTCCGAATAGCCCAGCAGCATGGCGATATCCACGATTTGCAGGCGTGGATCGCGCAGGTACGACAACGCTAGTTCGTGGCGGACCAAGTTCAGCTCATAGCGAAAGCTGGTGCCGGCCTCTTGTAGACGGCGCTGTAGCGTGCGTGACGAGGTGCCCAGTTGGGGGCTTATCCGCTCTATGCTCGGCTCACCTTCGCGCAAGGCATGGGTGATGGTCTTGCGCAGCTGTTCCACGAATTCATCCTGCTGTGGCAACTGGGCCAGCAGGCGATCCGCATGTTGTTCCAACAGGGAGACCAGCGCCGGGTCGGGGCTCTTAAAGGGCAGTTCGAGCAGTTGCGCGGAGAAACGCAGGACCGCCTCGGCCTGACCGAAGCGTACCGGGCAGCCGAAGAAGGCTTCGTACGGGCTGGTGTCGAGGGGGCTGGGATGATTGAAATCGATTCGCAACGGGTTGGCCGTGCCGCGCACTAGGGCACGGCAGAACTGCACTATGGCAACCATACCGGTTTCGTTCACCAAGGGTCCGGGCTGGTACTGGCTGACATCCCAGACCAGTTCGAACCAGCCGTCGCCGTCGCGGCGAGTCATGGGAATGACGTCGTACACCAGGCGAATGTAGCGCTCCAGGCGTTGCAGAGCCGTACCGAGATTACCGCAGGCCAGCAGCACCGAGCCGAGCACACCGATATGCCGGGCGCTGATGGTTTGACCGACGTGTAGGCCCAGCAGCGGGTCGTCCAGTGCCTGCGCCGCCGTCACCAGCAGGCGATCCCAGCATCCCACGTCAACGCCGCCGACACCCTCCTGGGCAGGTGTGGGCCAGGGCTGGCCAAGCACCGACTCGGGCTCATGACCGAGCGCCTCCAGGTATTCATAGAGCAGTTGCACGTAGGTCTCGGGCACCACGCGCCTATACAAAGGCTGGCTCATCGGGCCTCTTTGGGTGGGTTGGCCTTTTGTTGTTTGACGCAAAGTGTCAAGCAAGTCGTCGGATACCGTCAAGCCTTCCTAACGGCAGCGGCCGAGAATGACGGCACTCCAGCCATTCCAGCAGATGCCGTTCATGAACACGATCACCGATCTTCTGGCACCAGCGACAATCCAGTTCTTCTCCAACGGCTCGCGTTGCGTTGCCGACTTTTACCGCCCACTGGGTGCAGGACCTTTCCCGGTGGTGGTGATGGCGCATGGGCTTGGCGGGACGCGCAAGATGCGCTTGCCGGCCTTTGCCGCCCGCTTCGCCGCCGCCGGCTACGCTTGCCTGGTATTCGACTATCGCCACTTCGGCGACAGCGAGGGCGAGCCTCGCCAACTGCTGGATATCAACCGCCAGCTCGAAGACTGGAAAGCCGCGATAGATCACGCCCGCCGCCTCGCGGATGTGGACCCGCAGCGTGTCGTTATCTGGGGCACCTCGTTCGGTGGCGGGCATGTGCTGGCCACCGCCGCCGACGATGCCAGGGTGGCCGCTGTCATTTCCCAATGTCCCTTCACCGACGGCCTGAGCTCCAGTCTTGCCACCGAACTCCTGGTGTCACTTCGCCTCACCTTGCTGGCCCTGGTCGACCGTATCGGCTCGTGGTTCGGCGCCAAACCCATTCTGGTTCCGCTCGCCGGTCAACCTGGCGATACGGCATTCATGACTTCGCCGGATGCCTGGAGTGGCTATAACGGGCTGATCCCGTCAGGTGCGCGTATCCGCAAAGAGGCCGCCGCGCGCTTTGCCCTGGACATCATTCGCTACTACCCCGGGCGCAGTACACCTCGTATCCAGGCCCCCGTGCTGTTTTGCGTGTGCGATCCCGACAGCGTGGCACCGGCGAAGCAGACGCTGCGTCACGCCCGGCGCGCGCCACGTCATGAGATCCATCGCTATGCCCATGGGCATTTCGATATTTATGTGGGCGAAGCCTTCGAGCAGGTGGTGGGTGATCAACTCGACTTCCTCAAGCGCAACGTGCCAAGCCCCCCAACGAAGAGATAAGAATATGTACGACCTTCAAGGCAAAGTGGTTCTGATCACCGGCGCGGCTGGCGGCATCGGCGCCGCCAGTGCACGCGAACTGTATGTGCAGGGCGCCAGCCTAGTGCTGACCGATACCTCGCAGGAGGCGGTGGACAAGCTGGCCCAGGAGTTCAACAGCCAACGTGTGTTGCCGCTGGCGTTCGACGTCACCGACGCCGAGGCGGCAAAGGCAGTGATACGCCAAGCAGTCGAGCGTTTCGGCCGTCTCGATGTGGCCTTCGCCAATGCCGGCATCTCCTGGCGAGGCGTACCGGCGACCCTACGCACCTGCGACGAAGCGGAGTTCCGTCGCATCATTGAGGTGGATCTGTTCGGGGTGTGGCACGCGATGCGCGCCGCACTGCCGGAGGTCGTGCGCAATCGGGGCCAAGTGCTGGTCACGTCGTCGACCTATGCCTACTTGAACGGCATGGCCAACGCGCCCTATGCCGCGAGCAAGGCGGCGGTGGAGTCGCTGGCCCGCTCGCTGCGCGCCGAGTTAAGTGCAACCGGGGCCAGCGCCAGCGTGCTCTATCCCGGCTGGACGGCGACCGCCATCGCCAAGGTCGCCTTCGGTGGCAACGCCATCGCCACCCAGATGAACGAGACCCTATTGCCGGCCTTCCTGCATCGGGCGATTGCACCGGAACAGGTGGCACGTGGCGTGGTGCGCGGTCTACAAAAGCGCCAGCCGCGCATCGTTGTACCGGCTCGCTGGGCGCCCATCTCACTGTTGCGCGGCCTGTTCAACGTTTTCACGGACTGGCATCTGACACGCGATGCCCGCCTGCAACGGTTGCTCCACCAATTGGAAGAAGAAACCGTTCGCACCCAGAGCCCTAGTTGATGCCCCACTACTTGCTTAAGGTTCACCCATGAAAAGCTACTCGTTGAACGACCGCGTCATCGCCATCACTGGTGCCACGGGTGGTCTCGGCAGGGCCGCCGCGCAGGCCCTGCGCGACAAAGGCGCGAAGCTGGTCTTGCTGGATCTCGATCTGGATAGCCTGAATGCAATGGCTGTCACCCTGGGCGGGCCTAATGTCGCTGTCGGTTGGGTGGCCAACGTGCGCTCAATTGAGAGTCTGGAAACGGCGCTGAAAGAGGCCGCGCAGCATTTCGGCGGAATTGATGTGGTGGTCGCCGGCGCTGGCGTCAGCTCGGTGGTAGCCCTGGAGTATATCGATCCCGCCACGTTTGACCGGGTCATCGATATCAACCTCAACGGTGTGGCGCGCACCTTCCGCGCTTCACTGCCCCATGTGAAGGCACGCCAGGGCTATCTACTGGCCATCTCGTCTATGGCGGCTTTCGTTCATTCGCCGTTGAACACGGCCTACACCGCCAGCAAGGCCGGAGTCTGGGCCCTGTGTGACAGCTTGCGCCTGGAGCTTCGTCAGCACGGCGTGAGTGTCGGCTCGTTCCACCCGACCTTCTTCCAAACGCCGATGATGGAGGCGATCGTTGATGGGCCGTCCTCCACCCTGGTCTGGAATAACCATCAGGGGGTCTGGCAGTTCGTCGCGTTGGAGCAGGTGGTGGCCGCCCTGGTGGACTGCATCGAGCAGCGGCATGACTTGGTGACGGTTCCACGCAGCCAGGTGCTGGTGGCGAAAGCGCCAGGCTTGCTGCGCCGGCTTATCGAGTGGATCGGTTTCGACGCTGGAAAAATCGCCGAAGCGGTAAGGCTCAGCGATGAAGACAAGGCTTCATTAGGTCAGGGTCGCAGCCTGAACGAATGACCGCTTCTGGCCGTGGGCATGTCGCCCGCATCCGGGCCGAAACTAACCAGGAAATCCTGGCGCCGCTCTTGGGGCGCTATAGCTTCCAAGTCGAATGAGTCCCTGACTCGCATTTGTAAGTCCAGCAGTCGTGCCCTGGCGGTGTTCCGTCAGGGTCTTTTACACAACTTCGATCAACTCCAACCGGCACTCAAAAGTGCACAGGAAGGCGAAGCCTTGCCTGCGTGCAATCAACAAAAACAATAAACGAGAGGTGGAAAATGAAACTCAATAGCCGTGCGATCCCGTGTCTCTCCGCTCAGCGAAAGTGTGCTGCATGGATTAAGTACACCAGTGTCATGGCACTGCTCAGTGCCTCTACAATTGCAGGCGCCAATGGCATTGCTCTTAACGAACAAAGTGCCAGCAGTGCGGGAACTGCTTATGCGGGAAGGTCGTCTTCCGCACTGGACGCCAGCACCATCTACGGAAATCCTGCTGGCTTGACCAAGTTGAAACGTACCGAGATTTCCGGCGGGGCCGCGATCATCTCGGGGAGCGACGACATTAGTGATGCGCAGAGCAGTGTCGCAGGAACGAATAAGGGGGACTCGGTACCTTTGGCGGTCGTGCCCTTCGCCTATATGTCGACGCCGCTTGATGATCGTTTTTCGATTGGTCTGGGTCTCTATGCTCCGAGTGGTCTGATCAATGAATACGAGAGCAGTTTTCAGGGCCGCTACCAGGGTTCCTATAGCTCGACCAAGGAGGTAACCCTGCAGCCCACCATCGCCTATCGGATCAATGATTACGTGTCCATTGGTGGCGGACCGACCATAAACCATTTCGATGCAAAACTTCAGAATTACCTGGCCACCGGCGCCCTGAACAACGGCCAGGACACACGGGTCACCATCAAAGGCGATGACACGGCAATTGGCTACAACGTCGGCCTCTTGGTTGACTTGAGTGATGCAACGAGTTGGGGGATTAACTATCACTCGAAGGTGAGCTATCACCTCAAAGGGCATACCGAGGTTTCCGGCTCCCCGAGCGTTATCCCGCTGGACGGAAAGTATGACAACAAGATAGACATCACGATGCCCGAATCCGTGGACACCTCTATCACCCATCATTTCAATAGTCGCTGGACGGGATACCTGGGGACCACCTGGAAACGTTGGAGTCGACTGAAAAAGATCGAGGCAATCAACAGCGATGTTTCCGCCCTTGGCCAGAGTGCGGGTCTGGAGCGTGTGGGCGAACCATTGAACTGGCACGACACGTGGTCCACCGCCGTTGGCGCATCCTTTCAATTGAACCAACAATGGCTGCTGCGTGCAGGCTACGCCTACGATCCGTCGCCAATCAGCAATGCCGATCGTAGCGTGCGCGTTCCGGTTGGTAACCGCCAAGTCGTGACCCTGGGTGGCGCTTATTTGCCGAGTCCCGATCTGACGATAGACTTTGCTTATGGTTATCTCTGGGAATCCAAAGCCTCGGTAAACCAACCGAACAACTCCGGCCTTCAACCTGAATACAGTGCTAATTACGAAAACAGTGCGAATATATTTTCAGTGCAGGCAACCTATCGATACTAATCCTCACCCTCATAAGCCCGATGAAGGTCAGTTAAGCAATTTCAGCCGCGACGCACTCTTTGCTGTAGCAGCCTCGTGAACTGGGCAGTTGCTACAGATCGCATTACGGCTTAACTAATTGGCGTTGCTGAATCAGCCGATTGAAGCCGTTGCATCCTTGCCAACCCATCGCCGCTGAGAGTCTTTTCAACTCGATATTCTTCAACACGTGACGTGTCGCGAGCTGATCAAAGATTGGTGCGACATCTACGTTCCAGTTGAGGAATAGGTTCCGCCGCACATAAGAGGCGAGTGATTCGTCGAGCTGAATTTTCAAAGGCATGGGCGAGGGTCAAAGCGGGGTTACAGCCATCGCAACAGAAGGAAGGGAGCCTGTGTCGATGAAGGGAGCTGGGACGGCTCCCTCCCTCTGCGACAGTTTTTATTGTCTAGCGACAGTTTTAAATCAATTGTTTCGATCACCTGTGGATAACTTATTCCACCGTCACCGACTTCGCCAGGTTACGCGGCTGGTCAACGTCAGTGCCTTTCAATACGGCCACATAGTACGAAAGCAGCTGCAGCGGAATGGTGTAGAGGATCGGCGACAGGATGTCATGGATGTGCGGCATATGGACGACATGGGTGCCTTCGCCATTGGTCATGCCAGCCTGCTCGTCGGCGAAGACGATCAGTTCACCGCCACGGGCGCGGACTTCCTGGAGGTTGGATTTCAACTTCTCCAGCAATTCGTTGTTCGGCGCCACAGTGACGACGGGCATGTCGTTATCCACAAGCGCCAATGGGCCATGTTTCAGTTCGCCCGCCGGATAAGCTTCCGCGTGAATGTAGGAGATTTCCTTGAGCTTGAGGGCCCCTTCCATCGCCACCGGGAATTGCGCGCCGCGACCGAGGAACAGGGTGTGGTTCTTCTCGGCGAACAGCTCGGCGATTTTTTCCACGGTGCTGTCCATGGCCAGGGCTTCGCCCAAACGGGTCGGCAGGCGACGCAGTTCTTCAACCAGTGTGGCTTCGACACCTTCGGCCAACGTACCGCGAACCTGACCCAGAGACAGGGTCAGCAACAGCAAGCCAACCAGTTGAGTGGTGAAGGCTTTGGTCGAGGCTACGCCGATTTCGCGACCGGCCTGGGTCAGCAGGGTGAGGTCCGATTCACGCACCAGAGAGCTGATGCCGACGTTGCAGATTGCAAGGCTGGCGAGGAATCCCAACTCCTTGGCATTGCGCAGCGCGGCCAAAGTGTCGGCGGTTTCACCTGACTGGGAGATGCTCACGAACAGGGTGTCGGGCTGCACCACTACCTTGCGGTAGCGGAATTCGCTGGCGACTTCGACCTGACACGGAATACCCGCCAGTTCTTCGAGCCAGTAACGGGCAACCATGCCGGCGTGATAGCTGGTGCCGCAGGCGACGATTTGTACATTGCGTACCTTGGCAAACAGCTCGGCAGCTTGGGGACCGAATGCCTCGACCAGCACCTGGTTTTGGCTCAGGCGACCTTCGAGAGTGCGCTGTACTACGACCGGTTGCTCGTGAATTTCCTTGAGCATGTAATGGCGGAATTCGCCTTTGTCAGCCGCTTCGGCACCGTCGCGGTACTGAACGCTTTCACGCTGGACGAGCGCGCCATCGATATCCCAGATCTGCACGCTGTCGCGGCGAATTTCGGCGATATCGCCTTCTTCCAGGTACATGAAACGGTCAGTGACCTGACGTAGCGCCAATTGGTCGGAAGCCAGGAAATTCTCCCCCATACCCAGACCGATCACCAATGGGCTGCCACTGCGGGCCGCCACCAGGCGATCCGGTTGAAGAGCGCTGATCACCGCCAGACCGTAAGCACCGTGCAATTCTTTGACGGTCGCTTTCAGGGCTATTGTCAGGTCGGGTTGCAGCTTGAGTTTTTCGTGCAGCAGATGCGCGATGACTTCAGTGTCAGTGTCCGACGTGAATACGTGGCCCAAAGCCTTGAGTTGCTCGCGCAGGGCTTCATGGTTCTCGATGATGCCGTTGTGCACCACCGCCAGATCGCCTGAGAAATGCGGGTGAGCATTGCGTTCACACGGCGCGCCGTGGGTCGCCCAGCGAGTGTGGGCAATGCCCAGACGGCCGACCAGAGGCTCTTCGATCAGCGCCTGTTCCAGCTCGCTGACCTTGCCCGGACGACGCGTGCGCAAGAGCTTTTCATCATTGGTGTACACCGCCACACCGGCGCTGTCATACCCGCGGTATTCCAGACGCTTGAGGCCTTCGAGCAGGATGGCGGTAACGTTACGTTCTGCGACTGCACCGACAATTCCACACATGCTAGTTCTCCTGACTGACGGCGGCGCAAATCAAATTAATGCCGCGGGCCTGAATCTGATCGCGTGCCGCAAGTGGCAGACGATCATCGGTAATGAGGGTATGGACGCTGCTCCATGGCAGCTCCAGATTGGGAATTTTTCGGCCGATCTTGTCGGCCTCGACCATCACGATCACTTCGCGGGCAACCTCGGCCATGACACGGCTCAAGCCCAGCAATTCATTGAAGGTGGTGGTCCCGCGCACCAGATCGATGCCATCGGCACCGATAAATAGCTGATCAAAGTCATATGAGCGTAGTACTTGCTCGGCCACCTGACCCTGGAAGGACTCGGAATGCGGGTCCCAGGTCCCGCCGGTCATCAACAGCACCGGCTCGTGCTCGAGTTCGCTCAAAGCGTTGGCGACATACAGGGAGTTGGTCATCACCACCAGACCCGGTTGCTGACCGAGTTCAGGGATCATTGCAGCGGTGGTGCTGCCGCTGTCGATGATGATTCGCGCATGCTCGCGGATTCGCGTGACGGCGGCACGGGCAATGGCCTGCTTGTATTTGGAAACCGGTTGGCCGAGATCGGCGACCAGTTCCTGAGGCATGGTGACCGCCCCGCCATAACGACGCAGCAACAGACCGTTGCTTTCAAGCGCGGCCAAGTCCTTGCGAATCGTAACTTCCGAAGTTTCGAAGCGCTTGGCCAGCTCATCCACGCTGACTTCACCCTGCTCATTGAGCAAGGCAAGGATATTGTGGCGGCGTTGGGGCGTGTTGCGCTTTGACATGATTGGATAAGTTTCGATTCGAAAGATAACGTAAGCAATCAAAACCCATTAACGAAACTTCGTCAAGCCAGCGTCAGAAAAAAGATGTGTGGATAACCCATAAAAAAGATCGCAGCCTTCGGCAGCTCCTACAAAAGGATTCGTGTTCATCCTGTAGGAGCTGCCGAAGGCTGCGATCTTTTGATCTTCAATCTGTGGATAACTCAGCTCTTCTTGATCTTCTCCGGCCGTTTCCAGCCATCGATGTTCTTCTGCCGAGCCCGCCCCACGGCCAACTGAGCCTTATCCACATTCTGGGTAATGGTCGAACCCGCCGCCGTGGTCGCACCCGCTGAGATATCCACAGGCGCCACCAACGAATTGTTGGAGCCGATGAATACATCTTCGCCCAACACGGTTTTCCACTTGTTGGCGCCGTCATAGTTACAGGTGATGGTGCCTGCGCCAATGTTGGTGCGCGCACCGATCTCGGCATCGCCCAAATACGTCAAGTGACCGGCCTTGGCGCCCTCGCCCATATGGGCGTTCTTCAGTTCAACGAAGTTACCCACATGCGCGCGAGCTTCCAGCACCGTACCCGGGCGCAAACGAGCGAACGGGCCGGCATCGCTGCCTTCACCGAGCATCGCGCCTTCGATATGGCTGTTGGCCTTGATCACCACGCCTTTGCGCAAGGTGCTGTCCTTGATCACGCAGTTCGGGCCGATCACCACGTCGTCCTCGATGACTACTTTGCCTTCGAGGATGACGTTGATGTCGATCAGTACATCCCGGCCGATGGAGACCTCACCACGCACATCGAAACGTGCCGGGTCGCGCAGGGTCACGCCCTGAGCCATCAAACGACGAGCGGCGCGCAGCTGATAGTGACGCTCAAGCTCGGCCAGTTGCTTGCGATCGTTGGCGCCCTGCACTTCCATAGCGTCATGGGGGTGTTCGGTAGCCACCACCAGACCATCACTGACCGCCATGGCGATCACGTCGGTCAGGTAGTACTCGCCTTGGGAATTGTTATTGGAAAGGCGACTTACCCAATCACCCAGACGTTTGAAAGGCAGCGCCAGAATGCCGGTATTGCCTTCGGTGATCGCACGTTCGAGCTCGGTGGTGTCTTTATGCTCGACGATGGCGGTCACCTTCCCGGCGGCATCGCGGACGATGCGGCCGTAACCCGTAGGGTCATCCAGCTCGACAGTCAACAGGCCCAGTTGCTGCGGTGCAGCCAGCTTGAGCAACCGTTGCAGGGTTTCGACTTCGATCAAGGGTACGTCGCCGTACAGAATCAGCACGGTATCGGACTCGATGAACGGCACAGCCTGGGCCACCGCATGTCCGGTACCCAGCTGTTGATCCTGCAGGACGAAATTCAGGTCATCGGCCGCCAGACGCTCGCGCACCGCTTCAGCACCATGTCCGATCACCACATGGATGCGTTGTGGATCTAGTTGCCGGGCCGTGTGGATAACATGGCCAAGCATTGAGTTACCGGCAACAGGATGCAGGACTTTAGGCAAGGCCGAACGCATGCGCGTGCCTTGGCCGGCAGCGAGGATAACAATTTCAAGAGACATGACAGGCTACTAATCCTGGGGGGTCAGCGGCTGCGACCGGGTGATGAAAGTCGGAAAAGAAAAAAGGGTAGCCGAGGCTACCCTTTTTAATCAATCGCGCAATAAGTCGATGGCCTATTAGTGGCCGAACTTCTTGCGGATCTGCTGGACGGTGCGCAGCTGAGCTGCAGCCTCGGCCAGACGTGCGGCAGCAGCTCCGTAATCGAACTCTGCGCCTTTGTCATGCAGGGCCTTCTCGGCAGCCTGAACTGCTTCCCGAGCGGAGGCTTCATCCAGGTCGGCAGCACGTTGCACGGTGTCGGCAAGAACCTTGACCATGTTCGGCTGAACCTCGAGGAAACCGCCGGAGATGTAATACACCTCCTCTTCCCCGCCCTGCTTGATCAAGCGGATAGGACCCGGCTTGAGATTGGTGATCAGCGGCGCGTGACCCAGGGCGATACCAAGATCACCCAGTGCACCGTGCGCAACCACCATCTCGACCAGGCCGGAAAAGATTTCCCCTTCCGCGCTGACGATATCGCAATGGACTGTCATAGCCATCTGATTGCCTCAACCTAAATTAGCGCCCGTTGCCGGGCGCCGGGATTACAGTTTCTTGGCTTTCTCGATCGCTTCTTCGATGCCGCCGACCATGTAGAACGCTTGTTCTGGCAGGTGGTCGTAGTCACCGTTGAGGATGCCTTTGAAGCCAGCAATGGTGTCTTTCAGGGAAACGTATTTACCCGATGCACCGGTGAAGACTTCAGCCACGAAGAACGGCTGCGACAAGAAACGCTGGATCTTACGAGCACGGTTTACCAACTGCTTGTCGGCTTCCGACAGCTCGTCCATACCCAGGATCGCAATGATGTCCTTCAGTTCTTTGTAACGCTGCAGAACATACTGTACGCCGCGAGCAGTGTCGTAGTGGTCCTGGCCGATTACGTTCGGGTCCAGCTGGCGCGAAGTCGAGTCGAGTGGATCGACCGCCGGGTAGATACCCAGGGAAGCGATGTCACGGGACAGAACGACAGTGGCGTCCAAGTGGGCGAAGGTGGTCGCTGGCGACGGGTCAGTCAAGTCATCCGCCGGTACGTATACCGCCTGGATCGAGGTGATCGAACCGTTTTTGGTCGAAGTGATACGCTCTTGCAGAGTACCCATCTCTTCGGCCAGGGTCGGCTGGTAACCTACTGCGGAAGGCATACGGCCCAGCAGTGCGGATACTTCAGTACCGGCCAGGGTGTAACGATAGATGTTGTCGACGAACAGCAGAACGTCGTTACCTTCGTCACGGAACTTCTCGGCCATGGTCAGGCCGGTCAGTGCTACGCGCAGACGGTTACCCGGCGGCTCGTTCATCTGACCGTAAACCAGTGCCACTTTGTCCAGAACGTTGGAATCCTTCATCTCGTGGTAGAAGTCGTTACCCTCACGAGTACGCTCACCCACACCGGCGAACACGGAATAACCGCTGTGCTCGATGGCGATGTTACGGATCAGTTCCATCATGTTTACGGTTTTGCCTACACCGGCACCACCGAACAGACCGACTTTACCACCCTTGGCGAACGGGCAAACCAGGTCGATAACCTTGATGCCGGTTTCCAGCAGGTCGTTGCCGCCCGCTTGTTCAGCGAAGGTTGGCGCAGGACGGTGAATGCCCCAGCGCTCTTCGGTGTCGATCGGGCCAGCTTCGTCGATCGGGTTACCCAGAACGTCCATGATCCGGCCCAGGGTCGCTTTACCGACTGGTACGGAGATGGCTGCGCCAGAGTCATTGACTTCCAGACCGCGCTTCAAGCCCTCGGTGGAACCCATCGCAATGGTACGAACCACGCCGTCGCCCAGCTGCTGCTGAACTTCCAGGGTGGTTTCGGCCGCGCTCACTACTTTCAGCGCGTTGTAGATGCTCGGTACGCTGTCGCGTGGAAATTCCACGTCGATAACGGCGCCGATGATTTGAACGATACGTCCGCTACTCATAGCTGGATCCTCTGAATATTTGAACCGTTAAACCGCGGCAGCGCCGCCGACGATTTCCGAGATCTCTTGGGTGATCGCAGCCTGACGCGCCTTGTTGTAGACCAGCTGCAAATCGCTGATCAAATCACCGGCGTTGTCGGTAGCGTTCTTCATCGCGATCATCCGCGCAGCTTGTTCAGCCGCGTTGTTCTCGACCACCGCCTGGTAGACCTGCGACTCCACGTAACGGACCATCAAGCCGTCAAGCAGCTCTTTGGCGTCCGGTTCGTACAGATAATCCCAGTGGTGCTTGAGTTCTTGATCCGGGGTTGCCACCAGTGGAATCAACTGCTCCACGGTAGGCGATTGCGTCATGGTGTTGATGAACTTGTTGGACACCACGGACAGGCGGTCAATACGGCCGTCCAGGTAGGCATCCAGCATCACCTTGACGCTGCCGATCAGATCATTGATCGACGGCTCTTCACCCAGGTGGCTGATAGCTGCAACGACGTTACCGCCGAAGTTGCGGAAGAAAGCCGCACCCTTGCTACCCACTACACACAGATCAATCTCGACGCCGTTTTCGCGGTTTACCGCCATGTCCTTGACCAGGGCCTTGAACAGGTTGGTGTTCAAGCCACCACACAGACCACGGTCACTGCTCACCACAACGTAACCGACGCGCTTTACTTCACGGTCGATCATGAATGGGTGGCGATATTCCGGGTTGGCGTTGGCCAGATGGCCAATAACCTGGCGGATGCGCTCCGCGTAAGGACGGCTAGCAGCCATGCGCATTTGTGCCTTGCGCATTTTGCTGACCGCCACTTTTTCCATGGCGCTGGTAATCTTTTGCGTGCTTTTGATGCTCGCAATCTTACTGCGAATCTCTTTTGCGCCTGCCATGTAACACCTATCAGGTTAGCAAGCGGGAGCCTTGCGGCTCCCGCTGCGGCTTACCAGGTTTGGGTGGCCTTGAACTTCTCGATACCGGCTTTCATGCCAGCGTCGATTTCGTCATTGAAGTCACCCTTCACGTTGATCTTCGCCATCAATTCGGCGTGATCGCGGTTGAAGAAAGCAATCAGCGCTTGTTCAAAGCTGCCGATCTTGGCGATTTCGACGTCAGTCAGGAACCCACGCTCAGCGGCATACAGCGACAGCGCCATGTCAGCGATCGACATTGGTGCGTATTGCTTCTGCTTCATCAGCTCGGTAACGCGCTGACCATGCTCAAGTTGCTTACGGGTCGCTTCGTCCAGGTCAGAAGCGAACTGGGCGAATGCCGCCAGTTCACGGTACTGAGCCAGAGCGGTACGGATACCACCGGAGAGCTTCTTGATGATCTTGGTCTGAGCGGCACCACCCACACGGGATACCGAAACACCGGCGTTCACTGCAGGACGGATCCCGGAGTTGAACATGGCCGATTCCAGGAAGATCTGACCGTCGGTGATGGAAATCACGTTGGTCGGAACGAACGCGGAAACGTCGCCAGCCTGGGTTTCGATGATCGGCAGTGCGGTCAGGGAACCGGTTTTGCCGGTCACTGCGCCGTTGGTGAACTTCTCTACGTACTCTTCCGAAACGCGGGATGCGCGCTCCAGCAGACGGGAGTGGAGATAGAACACGTCGCCTGGGTAAGCTTCACGGCCTGGTGGACGGCGCAGCAGCAGGGAAATCTGGCGGTAAGCCACTGCTTGCTTGGACAGATCGTCATAAACGATCAGCGCGTCTTCACCGCGGTCGCGGAAGAATTCACCCATGGTGCAACCGGAGTACGGAGCCAGGAATTGCAGTGCTGCAGATTCCGAAGCGCTCGCCGCCACGACGATGGTGTTAGCCAGTGCGCCGTTTTCTTCCAGCTTGCGAACAACGTTGGCGATGGTCGATTGCTTCTGACCGATGGCTACGTAGACGCAGAAAATGCCGCTGTCTTTCTGGTTGATGATCGCGTCGATCGCCAGAGCGGTTTTACCGATCTGACGGTCACCGATGATCAGCTCACGCTGGCCACGGCCGACAGGGATCATGGCATCGACAGCTTTGTAGCCAGTCTGTACAGGCTGGTCTACCGACTTACGCCAGATCACGCCTGGAGCAACTTTCTCGACCGCATCGGTCTCGGTGTTGTTCAGCGGACCTTTGCCGTCAACCGGGTTACCCAGTGCGTCGACTACGCGACCCAGCAGTTCCTTACCAACCGGAACTTCGAGGATGCGGCCGGTGCACTTGGCGCTCATGCCTTCAGCCAGAGACTGGTAGGAGCCCAATACAACGGCACCTACAGAGTCTTGCTCAAGGTTGAGAGCCATACCGAAGACGCCGCCCGGAAACTCGATCATCTCGCCGTACATGACGTCGGCCAGACCGTGAATCCGCACGATACCGTCAGATACGCTGACGACAGTGCCTTCGTTACGGGCTTGAGAGGTCACATCGAGCTTGTCGATGCGGCCCTTGATAATTTCACTTATTTCGGAAGGATTGAGTTGCTGCATTGCTCTGCTGCCCCTTCAAACTCAAGATTTCAATGCTTCGGCAAGGTTCGCGAGTTTGCCGCGAACCGAGCCATCGATAACCAGGTCGCCGGCGCGGATGACAATGCCCCCAATCAGGGATTTGTCTTCCTCGACTTGCAGGCGCACTTCCCGGTTGAGTCGTGCACTGAGAACCTTGGCGAGTTTGTCTTGCTGTTCTTGGTTCAATGCAAAAGCACTGGTTACTTCAACGTCTACCGACTTCTCTTGTTCAGCCTTGTACAGATCGAACAGAGCGGATATCTCCGGCAAAAGCGGGAGACGGTCGTTTTCGGCAACGACGTTAATGAAGTTCTGTGCCTTGGCATCAAACTTGTCGCCGCACACGTCAATAAACGTGGCGGCCTTGTTTGCGCTCGTCAGTCGCGGGGCCTTGAGCACGCGCTGCATGGTGTCGTCTTGCGACACTGCTGCAGCCAGGCCGAGCATGGCTGACCAAGAGGCCAGTTGCTGGTGGGCCTGGGCGTGCTCGAAGGCTGCCTTAGCGTAAGGTCGGGCCAACGTGGTCAATTCTGCCATGATCGCCCTCGCTTAAATTTCAGCAGCCAGTTTGTTTACCAGCTCCGCGTGCGCGTTTTGATCGATTGTGGCACCCAGGATCTTCTCGGCGCCGCCGACAGCCAGTGCACCCAGTTGGGCACGCAGCGCGTCTTTGACACTGTTCAGTTCCTGCTCGATCTCGGCCTGAGCCTGAACCTTCACACGGTCAGCGTCGATACGGGCTTTTTCAACAGCCTCGTCAACGATCTGATTACCGCGTTTCTTGGCTTGCTCAATGATTTCAGCTGCCTGAGCTTTCGCTTCGCGCAGTTGCTGACCCACTTTCTCATGGGCCAACTCCAGGTCGCGAGCTGCTCGGCTGGCAGCGTCCAGTCCATCCGCGATCTTCTTCTGACGTTCGTGCAAAGCCGCGATGACCGGAGGCCACACGAACTTCATGCAAAACAGTACAAAAATGAAGAACGCAACGGACTGGCCAATCAGGGTTGCATTAATGTTCACGCCAACACCTCGCTCGTTCGTTGCACATCACACCAATCAACTCGAAGGTTCGAGTGATTAGCCAGCGAGTTGACCAACGAATGGGTTCGCGAAGGTGAAGAACAAAGCGATACCAACACCGATCATGGTTACGGCGTCGAGCAGACCGGCAACGATGAACATTTTGACTTGCAGCATTGGAACCATTTCTGGCTGACGCGCTGCGCCTTCCAGGAACTTGCCGCCCAACAGGCCGAAACCAATTGCGGTACCCAGTGCGCCCAGGCCGATCAACAGTGCAACAGCGATAGCGGTTAGACCAACTACAGTTTCCATCTTTCCTCCCGACTTTTACGTCGTATGGTTTAGGTTTTTTAGATTTTAAAGCGGTAAAACAAATCGTTTCATAGCCCTGTTCGGGCACCCACCCGTTTTACCGGGTGGGACATCAGACTAGTCGAGACTGGTCTTAATGGTTCTCTTCGTGCGCCATCGACAGGTAGACGATGGTCAGCATCATGAAGATAAACGCCTGCAGGGTGATGATCAGGATGTGGAACACAGCCCACGCCCACTGCAGAACTACGCCCAGGCCGCTAAGCCAGAGCAGACCGCTGCCGAACATCACAGCAATCAGAATGAAGACCAGCTCGCCGGCGTACATGTTGCCGAACAGACGCAGTGCCAGAGAGATTGGCTTGGCCACCAGCGTCACGAACTCCAGCAGGAAGTTCACCGGAATCAGCAGGGCTTGAACGAAGATGTTCTTGCTGCCGAACGGGTGCAGGGTCAGTTCGCCAATGAAACCGCTGATGCCCTTGACCTTGATGCTGTAGAAAATGATCAACGCGAATACCGACAGGGACATACCCAGGGTCGCATTCGGGTCAGTGGTAGGAACGGCACGGAAGACCAGGTGCGGGTCGCCCGTAATGATGGCAGCCAGCTTCGGAATCCAGTCAACCGGTACCAGGTCGACGGCGTTCATCAGGAACACCCAGACAAAAATCGTCAGGGCCAATGGCGCGATCAATGGATTACGGCCGTGGAAAGTATCTTTCACGCTGCCGTCAACGAACTCGATCATAACCTCGACGAAGTTCTGCAAAGCACCAGGCTGACCGGACGTCGCCTTCTTTGCCGCCATGCGGAAAAGAAGAACGAAAATCAGACCCAACGCGACCGACCAGCCGAGCGTATCGACGTGGAAAGCCCAGAAGCCCATTTCTTTGGCTTCTGCTGCGGTGTGGGCAAAACCCCACCCGCCAGTTGGATGCTGACCGAAGGTCAGGTTCTGCAAGTGGTGCTGGATATAGCCCGAAGCGGTTGTCTCTGCCATGGTTGCCTCAAACGCCCTAAGGTCTCGAAAGTCTTGTTCTCATTAGCAGGGGAGCGAACCAGCTAACCAGTTGGGTCAGCACGAAGACGCCGAATACTGCTAACGGCGCCAATGGCTTCACACCTGCGAACGTCAATGCAAACAGCACTGCCGTCAAAATCAGTTTGCCCGCCTCGCCGGCATAAAAAGACCGGACGATGGCTTGAGCTGCTCGGGCGCCGGAAAACCGAAATGCCCTGTGAGCGAAATAAATATTGGGAAGCAAGGCTATCAGGCCTCCGCAGAGTCCCGAGTACCCGGCAACGACTCCATGCCATTGCCAGAGCGCCAAAGCGGCAATCAGCAAAACGACAAATTGAGCCATTAACACCGGAAAAACTGCCAGGCGATGGAACGGCAAGCGGTCTGGCGTGCGGTTTTCCATCTCTTTTGCTCCCCAATGGTCGGCTGCCAGAATTCAATAACTTGGCATAATTTGTGCCGACAAAATGCGCGCAGAGTATAGGGGCGGTTCTGCCCCTATTCAACTGTCAGGTAGTGATTTCCGACTTCACGCTACATGAGGAATTGTTTCAGCGGATGTGTGCGAGCACACCTTGAAGCTCATCAAGAGAGTTGTAGCCGATCACCAGCTGCCCCTTACCCTTCTTTCCGTGGCGGATCTGCACCGCAGAGCCTAGGCGCTCGGCCAGACGCTGCTCGAGTCGGGTGATATCCGGGTCCGGTTTTGCCGGTTCCACAGGCTCCGGTTTGCCACTCAACCACTGGCGAACCAGTGCTTCAGTCTGGCGCACAGTCAGCCCCCGTGCGACAACGTGTCGCGCCCCTTCAACTTGTTGATTTTCCGGCAAACCGAGCAAGGCACGGGCATGACCCATTTCCAGGTCGCCGTGAGACAACATGGTCTTGATGACTTCCGGCAGCGCAATCAGACGCAACAGATTGGCCACGGTGACGCGGGACTTACCCACAGCCTCGGCAACTTGTTGCTGAGTCAGCTGGAATTCCTGCTGCAAACGCTGCAAGGCCACCGCTTCTTCGATCGGATTGAGGTCTTCACGCTGGATGTTCTCGATCAGCGCCATGGCGATGGCGGTTTCATCCGGCACATCGCGAACCATTGCCGGGATGGTTTCCTGGCCAGCCTGCTGGCTGGCACGCCAGCGGCGTTCGCCGGCGATGATTTCGAAGCGCCCGCTGCCGATCGGGCGCACCACGATCGGCTGCATCACGCCCTGGGCCCTGATCGACTGCGCCAGCTCTTCCAGCGCCTGAGGATCCATGTCCCGACGCGGCTGGTACTTGCCACGCTGGATCAGGTCCAGGGGCAGGTGCTGCAGCTCACGCTGATCGGCTTGTACTGCTTGCTCTTCCAGCGAGCTGACAGTCGGACCACTCAGCAGTGCATCCAGTCCACGTCCGAGACCTCGTTTCTTGACGGCCATGGGAATTCCTTAAGTTGCCTGAGCAGCGGCGATGCGTGAGTTTTTGCGCTGACGGCGAACCATCTCGCCAGCCAATGCCAGATAGGCAATCGCGCCCCGCGATGATTTGTCGTACGCCAGCGCCGGCATGCCATAGCTTGGCGCTTCGGCCAAGCGGATGTTGCGTGGAATGACGGTGTCGTAGAGCTGATCGCCGAAGTGTTCCTTGAGCTGCGCCGATACGTCGTTCATCAGGCTCAGACGCGGGTCGTACATGGTCCGCAACAGGCCTTCGACTTTCAGATTCGGGTTCAGCAGTTCGGCAATGCGCTTGATGTTATCCACAAGGTCGCTCAACCCTTCGAGCGCGAAGTACTCGCACTGCATGGGGATAATCACCCCGTCGGCGGCAACCAGCGCATTGAGCGTCAACATCGACAGCGACGGCGGGCAGTCGATCAAAATGTAATCGTAGTTTTCACGGATCGGCGCCAACGCACTGCGTAGACGGCTTTCCTTCATCTGCATTTCCAGCAGAACGACTTCGGCCGCGGTCAGGTCGCGGTTGGCCGGCAGCAATTGATAACCGCCATGCTCGGAATAGTGCATAGCCTGGGCCAGATCGCATTCGCCGATCAGCAGGTCGTAGACCGAGTTTTCCAGGCCGTGTTTATCCACACCGCTACCCATGGTGGCGTTGCCTTGTGGATCGAGATCGATCAACAGCACCCGACGCTTGGTAGCGACCAGGGAAGCTGCGAGGTTGATGCAGGTGGTGGTCTTGCCCACACCACCCTTTTGGTTCGCTATCGCGAATACCTTAGCCATTCTTGCTTGTGTTCCCAATCATGCCGTGCGGCGCAGTATCAGCAGATGGCGTTGGCCTTGGCAACCGGGTACGGCCAGGGCGTGTTCGCTATCGAGGTGGAAGTCTGCCGGCAATGCTATCAGCTCATCGGCGGGATGAACGCCCTTCATTGCCAGCCAACGTGTTTCGGCGTCGCCCAAATGGCGAGTCCAGTTGCTGAAGTTCTCCATGCTGCTGAACGCACGGGAAATGATCCCGTTGAATGGCAGTTCAGGCTGGAAGGCTTCGACGCGACTGTGGATAACTTGCAGGTTATCCAGTTTGAGTTCGAGTTTGACCTGAGTCAGGAAGCGGGTTTTCTTGCCGTTGCTGTCCAGGCAGGTCACTTGCGACTCGGGAAACAGGATCGCCAGGGGAATCCCTGGCATGCCGCCGCCACTGCCCACATCCAGCCAACGACCGTTTTCGATGAAGGACATAATGCTCAGGCTGTCGAGCAAATGCCGTGAAACCATTTCGTCCGGATCACGCACGGCCGTGAGGTTGTAGGCCTTGTTCCATTTTATCAACAGGGCCAGATAACCCAGCAGCCGTGCATGCTGGGCTTCCGTCAGGTTGACACCGAGCTGGCGCGCGCCTGTGGATAACTCTTCGGCGTGTTGCGAGGTAACCAACGAACTCAAGCGCTTTGCTCCAACTGACGGCCCGCGCCGCGTTTTTTCAAATGAATCATCAACAGCGAAATCGCTGCCGGGGTTACGCCCGGGATACGCGACGCCTGGCCCAAAGTCTCTGGACGGGTCGCGCCGAGCTTGCTCTGGATCTCTTTCGAGAGACCGGAGATGTTCGTGTAATCGATATCCACAGGCAGTTTGGTGTCTTCGCTGGCCCGCAGACGCGCGATTTCATCCTGTTGACGATCGATGTAACCGGCATATTTGGTCTTGATTTCGACCTGTTCGGCGACCTGTGGATCTTCTGCGCCCCCACCGGTCACAGCGATCAGACCAGCGTAGTCGATTTCCGGACGGCTCAGCAGGTTGAGCAAATTGTATTCGTGGGTCAGCGGCGTACCGAATTTCTCGGAAATCGCATCGCCCTGCTCGGTACCCGGGCGAACCCAGGTACTTTTCAGGCGTTGCTCTTCCAGATCGATGCTTTCGCGTTTCTTGCAGAACGCTGCCCAGCGCACGTCATCCACCAGACCCAATTCGCGACCTTTTTCGGTCAAGCGCAGGTCGGCATTGTCTTCGCGCAGGATCAAACGGTACTCGGCGCGGGACGTGAACATCCGATACGGTTCCTGGGTACCTAGGGTAATCAGGTCGTCGACCAAAACGCCGATGTACGCTTCGTCGCGACGCGGGCACCAGGCGTCTTTGCCCTGCGCACGCAGTGCGGCGTTGGCTCCGGCCAGCAAACCCTGGGCGCCAGCTTCTTCGTAACCGGTGGTGCCATTGATTTGCCCAGCGAAGAACAGACCGCCAATCACTTTGGTTTCCAGGCTGTACTTCAGGTCACGCGGGTCGAAGTAGTCGTACTCGATGGCGTAGCCCGGACGAACGATGTGCGCGTTTTCCATGCCGCGGATCGATTGAACGATCTGCAATTGCACATCGAACGGCAAGGATGTGGATATCCCGTTCGGGTACAGCTCGTGGGTGGTCAGACCTTCCGGCTCGATGAAGACCTGGTGACTTTCCTTGTCGGCAAAGCGGTGGATCTTGTCTTCGATCGATGGGCAATAACGCGGACCGATGCCTTCGATCAACCCCGCATCGGAATACATCGGCGAACGATCAAGGTTCGAAGCAATGATTTCGTGGGTACGGGCGTTGGTGTGGGTAATCCAGCAGCTGACCTGTTGCGGATGCTGCTCTTTGGAACCCATGAACGACATCAGCGGAATCGGCGTATCCCCCGCTTGCTCGGTCATCACCGAGAAATCCACAGAGCGACCGTCAATACGCGGCGGCGTACCGGTTTTCAGGCGACCGACACGCAATGGCAGTTCACGCAGACGATGAGCCAGCGCAATCGACGGCGGATCACCGGCGCGACCGCCGGAATAATTCTGCATGCCGATGTGGATAAGTCCGCCGAGGAAGGTGCCAGTGGTCAACACGACCGAATCTGCGAAGAAACGCAGGCCCATTTGGGTGACAACACCGCGCACTTGTTCCTGCTCGACGATCAGGTCGTCAGCAGCCTGTTGAAATATCCACAGGTTCGGCTGGTTTTCCAAAGCTTCGCGGACAGCGGCCTTGTACAGAACCCGATCTGCCTGAGCGCGGGTTGCACGCACGGCTGGGCCTTTGCGGCTGTTCAATACGCGAAACTGAATACCACCTTTATCGGTAGCCATGGCCATTGCGCCGCCCAAGGCATCGATTTCTTTAACGAGATGGCTTTTGCCGATCCCGCCAATGGCCGGGTTGCAACTCATGGCACCGAGGGTTTCCACGTTATGCGTCAGCAACAGGGTTTTTGCCCCCATACGTGCTGACGCCAGTGCTGCCTCGGTACCGGCATGACCGCCGCCGATGACGATCACTTCAAAACGGGAAGGGAAATCCACCACGCACCTCGTGCCTGCTTCAGTCAGGTAATCCGGAAATAGTTTGAGCTCAGGTTTTTGGACCTGGTCGGCAAGTATAGGGACTTCGCCCTTCCTAAAGAACCCTTTGCACAAAATTTAACCAGCTGTGGAGAAGTCGGGGTTATAGAAATTAAAAAGAGAGAAATTTATTAAATCTTTGTTTTTATGTTTATTTCTACTGAGCCACCTTTCTGTGGATAGATTGGTACAGCCCTTTATTTTCAATGTGTACAGAGATTCAAAACCCTGTGGTCATGTACCAAGGAGGCCCTTGGATAACCGGTGTAAGCCTGTGGATGAAAGGGGTGGTTATCCACAGAGGTGATTATCTTCAGTTTTGAGGCCCTGTTATCAACTGCCCTTAGCGGCACTTATTCACAGGGCTTAATCCACAGAAAAGCCGCCAAATGAGCAAATTCCGGGCAAGGGAAATCCGCTCAAGCGAAGAATCTGCTTCGGCACTGGTAAAAAAATTTCAGAAAAGGAGAGAGCAGACAGGCCCGAGTGGCCTGTCTGTGAACTGCGGAAGGGACTATTTACCGATACAGAAGCTGGAAAAGATCCTTCCCAGCAGATCATCGGAGCTGAATGCGCCGGTGATTTCGCCCAAAGACTGCTGCGCCTGCCGCAAATCTTCGGCCAACAGTTCACCAGCACCCGCTAACGTCAGCTGCGCACGGCCATGCTCAAGGGACGCACTCGCATGACGCAGTGCCTCCAGGTGACGCCTGCGAGCACTGAAGCTGCTTTCGGAGGTTTGCTCGTAACCCATGCAGGCCTTGAGGTGTTCGCGTAACAGTTCCAGTCCCATGCCAGCGGATTTGGCACTGAGACTGATTGTGACATGGCCATCGCCACTGACCTCCAGGGCAATCGCTTCCCCCGTCAGGTCAGCCTTGTTGCGGATAAGGGTAACTTTTGCCGGGTCCGGGCGGGTTTCGAGGAATTCAGGCCACAAGGCAAAGGGATCAAGGGCCTCGGGAGCTGTGGCATCGACCACCAGCAAGACCCGATCTGCCTCGCCGATAGCTTTCAATGCCCGTTCGACGCCAATTTTTTCCACCTGATCATCGGTATCGCGCAAGCCGGCAGTGTCGACCACGTGCAACGGCATGCCATCAATGTGGATATGTTCGCGAAGAATATCCCGGGTCGTGCCGGCAATCTCGGTCACGATCGCAGCTTCACGTCCGGCCAAGGCATTCAGCAGGCTGGACTTGCCGGCATTCGGCCGGCCGGCGATCACCACGGTCATGCCGTCACGCAGCAAGGCCCCCTGCCCGGCTTCACGCAGCACTGTGGATAATTCGTCGCGCACTTTGTCGAGCATGCTCAGGACATGACCATCAGCGAGGAAGTCGATTTCTTCTTCGGGGAAGTCGATGGCTGCTTCGACGTAAATACGCAGGCCTATCAGTTGTTCGGTGAGGTTATGCACACGCTGGGAAAACGCACCCTGCAACGAACGCAGGGCGTTTCGTGCCGCCTGTGCAGAACTTGCCTCGATCAAGTCGGCAATGGCTTCGGCCTGAGCCAGATCGAGCTTGTCGTTGAGGAAGGCACGCTCGCTGAATTCACCTGGTCGGGCCAGACGACAGCCCAGCTCCAGGCAACGTTTGAGCAACATATCCAGAACGATCGGCCCGCCGTGGCCCTGCAGTTCAAGCACATCTTCGCCGGTGAACGAGTTCGGTCCAGGGAAATAAAGCGCGATGCCTTCGTCCAGCACCTCTTCGTTTGCACTGAGGAACGGGCCGTAATGGGCAAACCGCGGTTTCAATTCACGGCCGCTGATGGCTTTGGCCGCCAGACTCGCCAGCGGCCCGGAAATACGGACGATGCCCACCCCGCCGCGACCTTGAGCGGTGGCGACGGCAGCGATGGTTTCACGAGGAACGCTCATAAACCGGTATCCAGACAAAAGTGACAGATAGCAAAACGCCCCACTAGGGGGCGTTTTGAGTGGTTATCCACAGAGTAAGTTACGCCTCGGCTTTTTTGGTAGCCGCTTCGATCTTACGCGTGATGTACCACTGTTGGGCGATCGACAATACGTTGTTCACTACCCAGTACAGCACCAGACCCGCCGGGAACCACAGGAAGAAGAAGGTGAAGATGATTGGCATCATTTTCATGACCTTCGCCTGCATCGGATCCGGAGGAGTCGGGTTCAACTGCTGCTGGATGAACATGGTTGCACCCATGATGATCGGCAGAATGAAGAACGGATCCTTGATCGACAGGTCAGTAATCCACAGCATGAACGGCGCCTGGCGCATTTCCACGCTTTCCAGCAGAACCCAGTACAGCGAAAGGAAAACCGGCATCTGCACCAGGATTGGCAAGCAGCCACCCAGCGGATTGATCTTCTCTTTCTTGTACAGCTCCATCATGGCTTGCGACATTTTCTGCCGGTCGTCGCCATGTTGCTCTTTCAGCGCGGCCAGTTTCGGTGCCACTGCACGCATGCGCGCCATGGATTTGTAGCTGGCAGCCGACAGTGGGAAGAAAATCCCCTTGATCAGCATGGTCAGGAAGATGATCGACCAGCCCCAGTTACCAACCAGCGCGTGGATATGTTGCAGCAACCAGAAGATTGGCTGGGCAATGAACCACAGAATGCCGTAGTCGACGGTCAGTTCCAGACCTGGGGACAACTCTTTCAGGACAGCCTGGCTTTTCGGACCTGCGTACAGAACGGCGCTGGTTTCGGCTTTTGCACCTGGCGCGACAGTCATTGCCGGGGCGGTGTAGCCGATAATGTAGTTGCCTTTGCTGTCTTTACGGGTCTGGACGATGTTGTTTTCGCCCTTGACCGGAATCCACGCAGTCACGAAGTAGTGTTGCAACCAGGCAACCCAACCACCGGTGACGGTTTCTTTCAGCTGAGCCTTGTCCATGTCGCTCATCGACACTTTCTTGTACGGCTCGTTACTTGTCCACAGGGCGGCGCCCAGGTAAGTCGCGGTGCCGGTGGCGGTGCTGGAAGAAGGATCGGAGCTGGCATCACGCTTCAATTGCGCGAACATTGCACCGGACCAGGGCTGAGCGCTCTGGTTGTCGATCAGGTAGGAAACGGTTACGTCATACAGGCCACGTTTCAGCGTGAAACGCTTGATGTAGTTGACACCGTCCTTGCTGAACTTCAGGTCTGCGACCAATTGGTCTTGACCGTCAGCCAGTTGATAAATCTTCTTCTCGGAGGAGTAAACCGGACGACCGGCAGGACTTGCGTCCGGACCGTTGGTGCCGATCAGGCCACTCTGAGCCAGATAAGTCCGCTCGTTGCCGTTATCAAACAGCTGGAATGGAATTTCCGGATGATCCTGACGACGTGGATACAGTGGCAACGTCAACTGGGCAACATCGCCACCTTGTGGGTCGATTGCCAGGTTGAGCACATCCGTTTTGATCTGGATGAGGTCTTTGCTTGCAGCTACTGGTGTTTCAGCAGGTGCAGTTGCACTGGTATCGCTTGTGGCGCGTGGAATGTCGTCACTGACAGAAGCATTATTGCCAGTCGCCGTATCCGGTAGGCCCGGTGCGGTAGTACTGGAAGCAACATTCTGAGTCGGCAGGGCAGCCTGACCATAGTCCTGGTTCCATTTAAGAACCATAACGTAGGACACGATTGCCAGGGCGACGATCAGGATCGTGCGTTTGATATCCATGATTACTCGGCCATCGAAGAAGAACGGGAGGTAGGGATAGATGGAACCGGGTCATAACCACCGGGATTCCACGGATGACAGCGACCTAAACGACGAAAGGTCAGCCAGCCACCGCGCAGAAGGCCATGATTTTCTATGGCTTCATACGCGTAGCAGGAACAACTGGGGTAGAAACGACAGTGACTGGCCATCAGGGGACTGATGGCATAGCGATAAAACTGGATCGGAACGAGTGCCAGTTTACGCATCGGTACTGTCTACCCCTACAGTTTCGGTTTTGACTGCTGGTACCGGCTTGCTGCGTGCCAGACGTTTCCAGAGTTTGTCGAAATGCTGAATCAATTCGGGGCTTTCTACGTCACCCAAACCTTTGCGCGCGACGATAACGATGTCCCAACCGACCAGTAAATCCTGGTTCAGGCGAAACGATTCGCGCATCAGACGTTTGAGGCGATTGCGCTCGACGGAGAGCTTTACGCTCTTTTTCCCGATAACCAGCCCGAGACGGGGGTGATCAAGATCGTTATTGCGCGCAAGGAGCAGGAGATTTTTCCCCGGAACCTTGCCGGTAGGGGAGTCAAAGACTGCCTTGAAATGCCGGGGGGTAAGCAGACGCTTTTCCCGACTGAAGTCCTGACTCACCTCCAGTGCCGGCTTATCAAACTGCCAGACGCGCACGACCTTTGGCGCGGCGACGCGACAGAACGGCACGACCGTTCTTGGTAGCCATGCGAGCACGGAAACCGTGGGTACGAGCGCGTTTGATAGTGCTTGGTTGGAAAGTACGTTTCATTGTCGTGTTACCTGGTTCGTCCACAACGGGCCGGAATGGCCCCCGTTTTAAGAGACCGGGGATTCTAGAGAAAGCAAGCCTCTAGGTCAATTTCCAACCAGCGTTTCCTTATAAATAGATCTCCAGACGATTTACCCGGCGAAGGTCGTTCGCCAGATATAGAAATAAAGAAGGGAATTATTTAAAGCTTTTCTGTAAAGCTTATAAAAGCTAGAGGCACGTTCATCTGTGGATAACTGCCTTTAGCCCTTCTAAACCGTGATGTACAGAGAATGACAACTACGGTGGAAAACGGTGGTCAGCCTGTGCTGCGCTGTCGGATAAGCTGTGTGTGGAAAGGCCAGTTATCCACAGGAAGGTTATCCACCGAGTTTCGCCCCCACTTGTCCAGTGCCCTCATGGGCGGTTATCCACAGAGCTTATGCACATACCGTTGGTCTTCTTTTCGAGGGTTAACGCATTGATAAATCATGCCCTGTGCGCAACCTGCATGTGGATAAGTGGACGACTGGTCGCTACAATGACTGCTTGTTTTTGCCTCACCGGCTTTCAACTTAGGGGATATCCGTGTCAGTGGAACTTTGGCAGCAGTGCGTAGAGCTTTTGCGCGATGAGCTGCCTGCCCAACAATTCAACACTTGGATCCGTCCACTACAGGTCGAAGCCGAAGGCGACGAGCTGCGTGTCTATGCGCCGAATCGTTTTGTTCTCGATTGGGTCAATGAAAAGTACCTGGGGCGCGTCCTTGAACTGCTCGATGAGCATGGCAATGGCCTGGCGCCGGCGCTCTCCTTATTAATAGGCAGCAAACGCAGTTCGGCACCGCGTGCGGCACCTAATGCTCCATTGGCCGCCGCGGCGTCTCAGGCTCAGGCCGCTCAAGCGCCTGTCAGCGCTCCGGCGCCAGCCCCGGCAGCTGCATCGACCAAACGTGCGACACAAAAAGTAGCCGAGGTCAGTGAAGAGCCGTCTCGCGACAGCTTCGATCCAATGGCAGGCGCCAGTTCGCAACAAGCCCCGGTTCGCTCCGAACAGCGTACGGTGCAGGTCGAAGGCGCGCTCAAGCACACCAGTTACCTGAACCGCACCTTTACCTTCGAGAACTTCGTCGAAGGCAAGTCCAACCAACTGGCCCGGGCTGCGGCCTGGCAGGTGGCGGACAACCCCAAGCACGGCTATAACCCGCTCTTCCTTTATGGCGGTGTCGGCTTGGGTAAAACCCACTTGATGCACGCTGTGGGTAACCACCTGTTAAAGAAGAATCCGAATGCCAAGGTTGTGTACCTGCATTCCGAGCGTTTCGTCGCGGACATGGTCAAGGCCTTGCAGCTGAATGCGATCAACGAGTTCAAGCGCTTCTACCGCTCGGTGGATGCGTTGCTGATCGATGACATTCAGTTCTTCGCCCGCAAGGAACGTTCCCAGGAAGAGTTTTTCCACACCTTCAACGCCCTGCTTGAAGGTGGCCAGCAGGTCATTCTTACCAGTGACCGCTATCCGAAAGAAATCGAAGGCCTTGAAGAACGCCTGAAGTCACGTTTCGGCTGGGGCTTGACGGTTGCCGTCGAGCCGCCAGAGCTGGAAACCCGCGTGGCGATCCTGATGAAAAAGGCCGACCAGGCCAAAGTCGATCTGCCACACGACGCAGCGTTCTTCATTGCCCAGCGTATTCGCTCCAACGTCCGCGAACTGGAAGGCGCGCTCAAACGCGTGATCGCCCACTCGCACTTCATGGGCCGCGATATCACCATCGAGCTGATTCGCGAATCCCTGAAAGACTTGTTGGCGCTGCAAGACAAACTGGTGTCTGTGGATAACATTCAGCGCACCGTCGCCGAGTATTACAAGATCAAGATCTCCGACTTGCTGTCCAAGCGTCGTTCACGCTCGGTAGCACGTCCGCGTCAGGTCGCCATGGCGTTGTCCAAGGAATTGACCAACCACAGCCTGCCGGAAATCGGCGATGTGTTTGGCGGCCGCGATCACACGACTGTTTTGCACGCCTGCCGCAAGATCAACGAGCTTAAGGAATCCGACGCGGACATCCGCGAGGACTATAAGAACCTGCTGCGTACACTGACTACTTGATGAACACCAGCGCAGCTTATTAAGGCAAGGGACTAGACCATGCATTTCACCATTCAACGCGAAGCCCTGTTGAAACCCCTGCAACTGGTCGCAGGCGTCGTCGAGCGCCGACAGACCTTGCCGGTGCTCTCCAACGTGCTGCTGGTTGTCGAAGGCCAGCAATTGTCGCTGACCGGTACCGACCTGGAAGTCGAGCTGGTCGGTCGTGTACAACTCGAAGAGCCTGCGGACCCGGGTTCCATCACTGTGCCTGCGCGCAAGCTGATGGACATCTGCAAGAGCTTGCCGAACGATGCGCTGATCGACATCAAGGTCGACGAGCAGAAGCTCGTGGTGAAGGCCGGCCGAAGCCGCTTCACCCTTTCGACCCTGCCAGCCAATGACTTCCCGACGGTGGAAGAAGGCCCAGGCTCGCTGACCTGCAGCCTTGAGCAAAGCAAACTGCGTCGTCTGATTGAACGCACCAGCTTCGCGATGGCGCAGCAGGACGTACGCTACTACCTCAACGGCATGCTGCTGGAAGTCTCGGCCGGGATTATCCGCGCCGTGGCCACCGACGGTCACCGTCTGGCCATGTGTTCGATGCAGGCCGATATCGGCCAACCTGATCGCCACCAGGTTATCGTGCCACGCAAGGGTATCCTTGAGCTGGCGCGCCTGCTGACAGAACCGGACGGCAATGTCAGCATCGTGCTGGGCCAGCACCACATTCGCGCCACCACCGGCGAGTTCACTTTCACCTCGAAACTGGTCGACGGTAAATTCCCTGACTACGAGCGTGTTCTGCCTAAAGGCGGCGACAAGCTGGTACTCGGCGATCGCCAGGCCTTGCGTGAAGCGTTCAGCCGTACCGCGATTCTGTCCAACGAGAAGTACCGTGGCATCCGTCTGCAACTGGCCAATGGTCAGCTGAAGATCCAGGCGAACAACCCGGAGCAGGAAGAAGCGGAAGAAGAAGTGGGCGTTGAGTACAACGGCGGCTCTCTGGAAATCGGCTTCAACGTGAGCTATCTGCTCGACGTACTGGGCGTGATGACCACCGAGCAGGTTCGCTTGATTCTGTCCGACTCCAACAGCAGTGCGCTGGTACAAGAGTCCGACAACGACGACTCGGCTTACGTTGTCATGCCGATGCGTCTGTAAACATGCTCAGCAGAACCTAGATGTCCTTAAGTCGCGTCTCGGTCACCGCGGTGCGTAATCTGCACCCGGTGACCTTCTCCCCTTCCCCCCGAATCAACATTCTTTACGGCGCCAACGGCAGCGGCAAAACCAGTGTTCTGGAAGCCATTCATCTGCTGGGGCTTGCCCGTTCGTTTCGTAGCAGCCGTCTGTTACCCGTAATTCAATACGAGCAATTGGCATGCACGGTGTTTGGCCAGGTCGAACTGGCCGAGGGTGGACACAGCGCATTAGGGATATCTCGTGACCGGCAGGGTGAGTTCCAGATCCGCATCGATGGGCAGAACGCCCGAAGTGCTGCGCAACTGGCAGAGATCCTGCCGTTGCAGTTGATCAACCCGGACAGCTTCCGCCTGCTGGAAGGTGCGCCGAAGATTCGCCGACAGTTTCTCGACTGGGGTGTGTTCCACGTGGAACCCCGATTCATGTCCACGTGGCAGCGCTTGCAGAAGGCCTTGCGCCAGAGAAACTCTTGGCTGCGACATGGTACACTTGACGCCGTTTCGCAAGCGGTTTGGGACAGGGAACTGTGCCAGGCCAGCGCTGAAATAGATGAATACCGCCGCGCTTACATCAAAGCCTTGAAACCAGTCTTTGAACAGACCTTGAGCGAACTGGTTGAGCTTGAGGGCTTAACGCTCAGCTATTACCGAGGCTGGGACAAAGACCGTGAGTTGAGTGCAGTGCTCGCCGGGTCCCTTCAACGGGATCAGCAAATGGGTCATACCCAAGCCGGACCACAACGCGCTGATTTGCGTCTTAGATTGGGCGCACATAACGCCGCGGACATCTTGTCTCGTGGCCAGCAGAAGTTGGTGGTCTGTGCATTGCGGATCGCCCAAGGGCACCTGGTTAGCCAGGCCCGTCGCGGCCAGTGTATTTATCTGGTGGATGACCTGCCGTCCGAACTGGACGAGCACCACCGTCGCGCGCTTTGCCGCTTGCTGGAAGACTTACGCTGCCAGGTCTTTATCACCTGTGTAGATCACGAATTATTGAGGGAAGGCTGGCAGACGGAAACGCCAGTCGCTCTGTTCCACGTGGAACAGGGCCGTATCACCCAGACCCACGACCATCGGGAGTGAAGGCATTGAGCGAAGAAAATACGTACGACTCAACGAGCATTAAAGTGCTGAAAGGCCTGGATGCCGTACGCAAACGTCCCGGTATGTACATTGGTGACACTGACGATGGCAGTGGTCTGCACCACATGGTGTTCGAGGTGGTCGATAACTCGATCGACGAAGCTTTGGCCGGCCATTGCGACGACATCAGCATCATCATCCACCCGGACGAATCCATCACCGTTCGCGACAACGGTCGTGGCATCCCGGTAGACGTGCACAAAGAAGAAGGCGTCTCGGCGGCCGAGGTCATCATGACCGTGCTGCACGCCGGCGGTAAGTTCGACGATAACTCCTACAAGGTATCCGGCGGTCTGCACGGTGTAGGTGTGTCGGTGGTGAACGCACTGTCCAAAGAACTGATCCTGACCGTTCGCCGCAGCGGCAAGATCTGGGAACAGACTTACGTCCACGGTGTTCCGCAAGAGCCGATGAAAATCGTTGGCGAAAGCGAAACCACTGGCACCCAGATCCACTTCAAGCCTTCGGCTGAAACCTTCAAGAACATCCACTTCAGCTGGGACATCCTGGCCAAGCGGATTCGTGAACTGTCCTTCCTCAACTCCGGTGTCGGCATCGTCCTCAAGGACGAGCGCAGCGGCAAAGAAGAGTTGTTCAAGTATGAAGGTGGCCTGCGTGCGTTCGTTGAATACCTGAACACCAACAAGACTGCGGTCAACCAGGTGTTCCACTTCAACATCCAGCGTGAAGACGGCATCGGCGTGGAAATCGCCCTGCAGTGGAACGACAGCTTCAACGAGAATCTGTTGTGCTTCACCAACAACATCCCTCAGCGCGATGGCGGTACTCACCTGGTGGGTTTCCGTTCCGCACTGACGCGTAACCTGAACACCTACATCGAAGCTGAAGGTCTGGCGAAGAAGCACAAAGTTGCCACCACCGGTGACGATGCCCGCGAAGGCCTGACAGCGATCATTTCGGTAAAAGTGCCGGATCCGAAGTTCAGCTCCCAGACCAAAGACAAGCTGGTGTCTTCCGAAGTGAAGACCGCTGTTGAACAGGAAATGGGCAAGTACTTCTCTGACTTCTTGCTGGAGAACCCGAACGAAGCCAAGCTGGTCGTCGGCAAGATGATCGACGCGGCGCGTGCGCGTGAAGCGGCTCGTAAGGCCCGTGAGATGACCCGCCGTAAAGGCGCGCTGGACATCGCCGGCCTGCCGGGCAAACTGGCTGACTGCCAGGAAAAAGACCCTGCCCTCTCCGAACTGTACCTCGTGGAAGGTGACTCTGCTGGCGGCTCCGCCAAGCAGGGACGCAACCGTCGCACCCAGGCCATTCTGCCGCTCAAGGGCAAGATCCTGAACGTCGAGAAGGCACGCTTCGACAAGATGATCTCTTCGCAGGAAGTGGGCACCTTGATCACCGCGCTGGGCTGCGGCATTGGCCGTGACGAGTACAACATCGACAAGCTGCGTTATCACAACATCATCATCATGACCGATGCTGATGTCGACGGTTCGCACATCCGTACCCTGTTGCTGACCTTCTTCTTCCGTCAGTTGCCGGAGTTGATCGAGCGCGGTTACATCTACATCGCTCAGCCGCCGCTGTACAAGGTCAAGAAAGGCAAGCAAGAGCAATACATCAAAGACGACGACGCCATGGAAGAGTACATGACGCAGTCGGCCCTGGAAGACGCGAGCCTGCACCTGAATGAAGAAGCCCCGGGTATCTCCGGCGAAGCCCTCGAGCGTCTGGTGAATGACTTCCGTCTGGTGATGAAGACCCTCAAGCGTTTGTCGCGCCTGTACCCGCAGGAACTGACCGAGCACTTCATCTACCTGCCAGCGGTGAGCATGGAGCAACTGTCCGATCACGCAGCGATGCAGGATTGGATGGCGCAGTTCGAAGTTCGCCTGCGCACCGTCGAGAAATCCGGCCTGGTTTACAAAGCCAGCCTGCGTGAAGACCGTGAACGTAACGTCTGGCTGCCAGAGGTCGAGCTGATCTCCCACGGCCTGTCGAACTACATCACGTTCAACCGCGATTTCTTCGGCAGTAACGATTACAAGACGGTCGTATCGCTGGGCGCTCAATTGAGCACCTTGCTGGACGACGGCGCGTACATCCAGCGCGGCGAGCGCAAGAAGCCGGTCACCGAATTCAAGGAAGCACTTGAATGGCTGATGGCTGAAAGCACCAAGCGTCATACCATCCAGCGCTACAAAGGTCTGGGCGAAATGAACCCGGATCAGCTGTGGGAAACCACCATGGATCCGAGCCAGCGCCGGATGCTCAAAGTGACAATCGAAGACGCCATTGGCGCAGACCAGATCTTCAACACCCTGATGGGTGATGCGGTCGAACCTCGCCGTGACTTCATCGAAAGTAATGCCTTGGCGGTTTCCAACCTGGACTTCTGATCCGGCAGGACCGCTAAAATAAAAAAGGCCAACGCTTAGCGTTGGCCTTTTTTATTGATCGTCGAAAGGTCGTCATTCGCTAGCAGTGGCCACGCTCTCGAGCCGATACCCATACCCGTAAATCGTCAGCAGTTGCCAACCGCGATCGGCCGTCAGGCCCAGCTTGTTGCGCAGGCGATAAATATGAGTATCCAGCGGACGGGAGGACGCTATTTCTTCATGGGTCCAAAAACGTTCATACAAGTATTCACGGGACAAAGGTCGGCCCAGATTGGCGAACAGGCAACGGGCGAGACGGTATTCCCGTTCGGTCAGGCTGATGGGGGTGGAGGCGCGGGTGACGGTGAGTTCGGCGTCGTCGAATTCAAGGTCATTGAAGGTCAGTATTTCGGTGGCCGCCGCGCGTTGCAGCCCATGCCGACGAAGCACCGCGCTGACTCGAGCCATCAGTTCGTTGGGACGAAACGGTTTGCTCACGTAATCATCGGCCCCGGCGTTCAACGCCTGGACGATATCGCTTTCGGTATCACGACTGGTGAGCATGATCGCGGCCGGCGGCACATCCATGTGTTCACGGGTCCAACGCAACAAAGCCAGGCCGCTGATATCGGGCAGTTGCCAATCGAGGATCAGTAGATCGAAGGTTTCGCGCCGGAGTTGCCGTCGCAAGTCCTCTCCCCGCTCGAAACAATGCAGCGTCCACGCCTGCTCACCCGTGACGGGGATCTGTCGCAGTGTCTGTTCAACCCGGCGCAGTTCAGCGGGCTCGTCATCCAGTATTGCGACACGCATGCCGAGTGGTTCCTTCATCTCGTTAGTGAAAATTCCTACGGGAGTTTAGGCTGATTGATCGAATCTGAACAATTGTGGCGAATTGCTGCGAAGGTCATTTATGCCGGTAAATTCGTTGTCGCTGAGCGGCACAGGGGCATCGGGATGTGCTCCGGCGCAGGGAGCGCCAAGTCACTTTGCAGGCCCGTCGATCGCCGGTTTTCGGCGGTACCCTGCTCAGGGGAAACACACGGAGTGCCTGCTCGGCTCCGACACAGGGATGTGTCATCTCCAATATCCTTTGCTCCCATGGCTATCTGCCAGAGCGTCCGCTCAGGTATCGTGCGTCAAATACTTGTGTGCGTTATCCGGCGTGATTTTCATAAGAGCATAAAAGCCAATCCATGAACCCCATGACCTTATTGCTCCCACGCCATTCTGGCGTCTGTCTTTTACTGGTTGCCGGCCTGATGGGATTGCTCTCCCAGAGTGCATCGGCGGCAGTCTCTTTAGCAAAACGCTTGCCTTATATCGATCAAAATCAACAATGCCGTGGTCAACCGCTGCCGGCAACGGTCGAGCATCTGACTGGCGAAGCCTGGAAGCTGGACGCCAAAGGCAAGCAGACGCCGCTGCAGGAAGGTATGTCGATCGACGAGCAGGAAGGCGTCAAAACCGCGCCTTCGGCATTTGTCAGCCTGTCCCTGGGTGATGGTTCGCGGGTAGTGTTGCCCTCCAGTTCCCATATCACCCTGCGCCTCAATGAAGAACATTCGATCCCTCAGGTCATTCTTGAGCAGGGCCAGGTTGAGTCGTATGTGATCAAACGTGCCAGCGACCATGATCGCTTTCAGATCGTCACGCCGGTCGGTGTACTGGGCGTGAGGGGTACGCACTTTCGGGTGCGCAACGATGACGGTGGCGAGGCGCTGCTGGAAGTGTTGAACGGGCAAGTGGCGGTCAATCGTGATGAAAAAACGTTGGGTTTCCGCTCTGCCCGGCCCGTTGCCAAACGCCCCAAGGGCGTTGAAGCTGACGAAGTCCAGGTCATGGCCCGCCAGGGTTTACGTATTCAGAAACAAGGCACGCTGACGCCAATCGACTTGTTACCCGCTCCACGTTTGTTAGGGCAGGCCGGTCAGACGGGGAATGTGCCTGTCTGGCAATTGATCATGAAGCCCATCGAAGGGGCTAAGCGTTATCGGGCGCAAGTGGCGACCGACGCAGCCTTTCTGGACATCAAGCAAGAGCAGTTTTCCAGCACACCAGAGGTCAAGTTCCGCGGGCTGAAAGCGTTTTTCTACCATGTTCGCCTGTCGGCCTATGACGCTCAGGGGTTAGAGGGAGAGACTGGGGTGTATGACATTTTCTATTACCCCAGGACCACGCGTGTCCAATAGCGCCCTGGCCGACGACCGATGAAGAGACGACCAAGGAAGGATGACCGCGAGCCGACCCAGGCTCAGCGATTGTTTCAGCGGATGGTCCGCGAGTGGCTGTGGGTCTGTCTGATCCTGTTGCCGCTGACGGCGATGCTGTCCATGAATCAGGGGCTGGCCCTGAGCAATCTGCTGTATGACAACCTGCGTCGGTTGAGTCCGCTGCCGGTGGATCCGCGAATACTCATCGTCACGATCGATGACTACAGCTTGCAGCAGCTTGGCCAATGGCCATGGTCGCGGGCCATGCACGCGCAACTGCTGGATCGGCTCAGCGCCGCGAACGTTAAAGGCGTTCTGTTCGACGTTATCTTCAGCGAGCCCGATAGCCATCCCGGCAACGATCAGCTTTTGGCCCAGGCTGTCTGTCGGGCCGGGAATGTTTTCGTGCCGCTGTTGCGTGAAGGCGTCGCACGTTATGGGCAGCCCTTGGGAGAAATTGAACCGGTGGCTGCGCTGAGCCATTGCGCTAAAGGCGTCGGGCACATCAATGCCGAAGCGGACGCTGATGGGATCGTGCGCAGTGTGTATTTAAGCGAAGGCCCGGCGCAAAAAACACGCCCGCAACTGGCCTGGCTGCTGTACGAAGAAGCCCTTGGCGACAAGGGACATGCACTGATGCCCGGCACCCCGGCCTCGCCATCGGAGCAAGGCTGGCAGCGAGCCCATGAAATACGGATTCCTTTCATCCATTCCGACGCGGGCTTTCCCACTGTGCCCTACGTCAGTGTATTGCGCGGCGAAGTTCCGCCCGAGTTGCTGCGCGATCGCTTGATCCTGATCGGCTCGACCGCTCCAGGCCTGGGCGACCGCTACGTGACACCGCAATCGGCGAGCCTCGGCACTACACCGGGTGTTGAGATTCAGGCGAATATCCTCAACGGGCTGCTGCAACAGCGCAACATCGTGGTTCTCGACCAGCGCTTGGCGGCGTTGCTATCGGTGATGATTGTCGGTGAGTTGCTGGGCCTGTTGCTGGTGCGTCCGCGTCGCGCCTTATGGCTGACCCTGGGTGCAATGGCCGCCGCTCTGCTGGGCTCGGGTGTACTGTTGCGGCTTGGCTGGTGGTGGTCACCAGCGTCGAGCCTGCTAGGGATGATGCTGGGCTACCTGATCTGGAATTGGCGAAGGCTGAACGCGGTGCTCGCTTATTTCGGCTGGGAACTGGCGCGCCTGGACAGCGAGCCAAAAGTCTTTCCCGAACGTCGTCGCACCCAGGCCCCGGCCGGTGATGTGCTGCAAGGGCAAATCGTCGCGCTGGAGCAGGCTATGAGCCGGACCCGCGATACCCGACGTTTCATCGCCGATGGGCTTGAATACCTGCCGGTGGCGACGCTGATCAGCGATCCGCACGGGCGTATTCTGCTGGCCAACCGCAAGGCTCGAGAGGTATTTGGTCGTGGCCTGGTGGGCGAGGACATGCTCGAGCAACTGAATGACCTGGGTTACCCGGTGCCGTCCAACGGAATGCCATCTGCGTTGTCGACCCTGCAGCCGCTGGAGTTTCGTGACACCCAGGCACGCAGCCTGCGTCTGGACCTGGCACCGCTGTTGCCGGCCGAAGGCGACTCTGTAATTGGCTGGCTACTGAGCCTCACTGACTTGAGCGTCGAGCGCGACGCCGAAGAACAGCGAGCCGTACTGCTGCGCTTTTTGTCCCATGACCTCAGGGCTCCCCATTCGGCGATACTCGCCTTGCTCGACGTCCAGCGGCATCAGGTGCCCGGTGACACTCAAGTGTTCAACCAGATCGAGTTACAAGTGCGCAAGGCGCTGAACCTGACCGAGGCTTTTGTGCAGTTGGCAAAAGCCGAGTCCGAGGCCTATCAGTTTCAGCCGAGCATGTTCGCGATGTTGTTGCTCGATACCTTCGATCAGGCCTCCAGCATTGCTCATCTGAAGAACATTCAATTACTGCATGACCTCGACGAAGACGCTGAAGCGCTGGTCCTGGCCGATCAATCGCTACTGACACGGGCTCTGTTCAACCTGTTGGAAAACGCCATCAAGTACAGTCCGGCGGGCTCGCGGATCTCAGTGCGGGTGAGTTATGCCGAAGGTTGGCTACTGTGCGAGATCGCCGATCAGGGTCGAGGGATTGCTGTCGATGAACTTCCTGAGTTGTTCAGTCAGTATCGGCGTTTTAACTCGGCTCACGACAGTGACGGCCTGGGACTGGGTTTGTCCATGGTCAAGGCGGTGGTGGATCGTCATGGCGGGAGGATTTCCTGTCGCAGCGTGGTGGGGCAAGGCTCGACGTTCAGCATCCAGTTACCGCTATTGAGCGAGTGATCCAGACGCTGTCAACGGGCATAAAAAAACCGGCTATATCAGCCGGTTTTTTTACGTCCGAAATAAACTTATGCACCTTTTCGGATTTTTTACTTGCATAAGAAATATGTATGTAAATCAGAAACTTAAGAACTAAATTCAGTGTTTTTCAACAAAACGGTACACAGGTTATCCACAGAATCTCAGACAGCCACTTGATCGGTCGCACTCGGGGCCGCCGGGGCTGCTGGCAGCGAGCCCATCTCGCGCTGCATCTGTTCGTTCCAGACCTGCACCCGATCATTCAGGTCGGCAATGGCTCGCGGCCCACTGCCCTCGGCGTACATCGGCGCGCCAATGATCACGGTGATCACGCCTTGCTGTTTCGCCCAACCGGTTTTTGGCCAGAACTTGCCGGCATTGTGTGCAATCGGCAGTACCGGTAATGACGCATTGACGGCCAACGCGGTGCCACCGCGGGAAAACTTGCCGATGGTGCCATAGGGAACGCGAGTCCCTTCCGGGAAGATCAGTACCCAGACCTTGTCCTTGAGGAGCTCATCGCCCTTCTTCGCCACATGCTTGAGCGCAGCTTTCGGATTGCCGCGATCGATGGCGATCGGTCGCAGCATCGCCATGGCCCAGCCGAAGAACGGAACGTAGAGCAGTTCGCGCTTGAGCACCTGGCTCAGCGGCTCGAAGTAGGCCGAGAGAAAGAATGTCTCCCAGGTGCTCTGGTGGTTCGACTGAATCACGCAGGGCTGGTCAGGCACGTTCTCGGCACCCTTCACTTCGTAACGGATACCCAGAAAGACTTTGCTCAGCCATAAGGCGCAGCGGCACCAGTACACGTTGATAAAACGATAACGCGCCTTGAACGGCAGAAAGGGCGCGATAAAAAAGCTCAGGGTGCACCAAAGCAAAGAGCTGGTGCCCAGCAGCAGGTAAAAGAGGAAAGTTCTGATGGCCTGCAGTATCGACATGGCGATATTTACCGTTGCGGGCACTGCCCGCCTATTCAAGCGCACTCCCGATCAGTCCTTGGCCAGGATGTCAGAAGAGCCTTAGTTGTGGATAAGTTCCGCGGCAATCGCCGCCAGATCGTCAAAAATCAAGGTGCCTGCCGGTAGGGTCTTGCCCTGAGTCTTTTCGCCTTTCCCGGTCTTTACCAAAACTGGCTGACAGTCGACGGCTCTGGCGGCTTCCAGGTCACCGAGAGTATCGCCGACGAACCATAGATTCGTCAGCGAAACGTTGTAATGCGCGGCGATGGTTTTCAACATCCCGGGTTTTGGCTTGCGGCAATCGCAGCCATCGTCTGGCCCGTGCGGGCAATAGACGATCAGCCCGACTTCGCCACCCTGCTCCGCCACCAGCTCGCGCAAGCGAGCGTGCATGGCATCCAGGGTGGCGATGTCGTAATAGCCGCGAGCGATGCCCGACTGGTTGGTAGCGACCGCCACCGTCCAGCCGGCCTTGCTCAACTGCGCGATCGCTTCGATCGAACCGGGGAGCGGAATCCACTCCTCCACCGACTTGATATATGCGTCGGAGTCGTAATTGATCACTCCGTCCCGATCGAGAATCAGCAGTTTCAACAGCAGCCCCTTAGCCCAGCAGCGAAATGTCGGCGACGCCGAGGAACAAGCCACGCAGACGCGCCAGCAGCGCATAACGGTTGGCTCGCACCTTGGCATCTTCGGCGTTGACCATGACCGCTTCGAAGAACGCATCCACCGGCTCGCGCAAGGCAGCCAGACGTGCCAGCGATTCGCTGTACTGACGCGCCGCAGCCATCGGCTGGACAGCCTGGTCAGCCTGCTGGATCGCCGAATACAGGGAGAACTCGTTGGCATTGTCGAAGTACTTGGCTTCAACGACCGAAGGAACAGAGCCTTCGACCTTGCTCAGCAAGTTCGAAACGCGCTTGTTCACCGCGGCCAGGGCTGCGGCTTCCGGCAATTTGCGGAACGCTTCTACCGCTTGTACACGCTGATCGAAATCCAGCGCCGAACCCGGCTTCAGGGCACGGACCGACAGGTAAGTCCCGACATCAACGCCCTCGTCTTCATAACGGGCACGCAGACGATCGAAGATGAACTCCAGCACCGAGTCATTCAGGCCGGCAGCTTTGACCTTGGTACCGAACGCATTCACGGCAAATGCTACGGCGTCGTTCAGGTCGAGGTCGAGCTTCTTGTCGATCAGGATGCGCAACACACCCAGCGCAGCACGGCGCAGGGCGTACGGGTCTTTGCTCCCGGTTGGCAGCATGCCGATACCGAAAATACCCACCAGCGTGTCGAGTTTGTCGGCGATGGCCACGGCCGCACCGGTCAGGGTGGTCGGCAGTTCAGCACCGGCACCGCGCGGCATGTACTGCTCGTTCAGTGCCAGGGCGACTTCTTCCGGCTCGCCGTCGTTCAGGGCGTAGTAGTAACCGGCGACACCTTGCATTTCCGGGAACTCGCCGACCATTTCGGTCGCCAGGTCGCACTTGGACAGCAGGCCGGCACGGGAAGCCCATGCAGCGTTGCCGCCAATGCGTTGAGCAATGAATGCGGCAAGTCTGGAAACACGTTCGGCCTTGTCGTAGACGCTGCCGAGTTTTTCCTGGAACACCACATTCTGCAGGCGCAGATTGAACTCTTCGAGTTTTTGCTTCTTGTCTTGCTTGAAGAAGAACTCGGCGTCGGTCAGGCGTGGGCGAACCACTTTCTCGTTGCCGGCGATGATCTGCTGCGGGTCTTTGCTTTCGATGTTGGCCACGGTAATGAAACGAGGCAGCAACTTGCCGTCGGCATCCAGCAGGCAGAAATATTTCTGGTTGTCCTGCATGGTGGTGATCAGCGCTTCTTGCGGCACGTCCAGGAAGCGTTCTTCGAACGAGCACACCAGCGGCACCGGCCATTCAACCAGCGCGGTCACTTCGTCGAGCAGGCCCGGCGGCACGATGGCCGTACCTTCCTGCTGCGTCGCCAGTTCTTCGGTGCGCTTGCTGATCAGCTCGCGACGCTCGTTGGCGTCGGCCAGCACATAAGCCGCACGCAGATCGCTCAGGTAGTTGGCCGGCGAGGTGATGCGCACGCTTTCAGGATGGTGGAAGCGGTGACCACGGGAATCGCGGCCGGACTTCTGGGCGAGGATGGTGCAGTCGATGACATGGTCACCAAGCAGCATCACCAGCCATTGGGTCGGGCGAACGAATTCTTCCTTGCGAGCACCCCAGCGCATGCGCTTGGGGATAGGCAGGTCGTTCAGGGAGTCTTCAACGATGGTCGGCATCAGGCTCGCGGTCGGCTTGCCGGCGATGCTTTGGCTGTAGCGCAGTTTCGGACCGCTCTGATCGATCTCGCTCAGGTCGACGCCGCATTTCTTGGCGAAGCCCAGTGCCGCTTGAGTCGGGTTGCCTTCGGCATCGAACGCGGCCTGACGTGGCGGGCCGTCGAGGTTGATGCTGCGATCTGGCTGCTGGGTCGCCAGCGCGGTAATCAGCACGGCCAGACGACGTGGCGCGGCATAGACGGTTTTGGTTTCGTAGTTCAGGCCGGCAGCTTGCAGGCCTTTGTCGATACCGGCCATAAACGCTTCGGCCAGGGTGTTCAGGGCTTTGGGTGGCAGTTCTTCGGTGCCCAGTTCAACCAGAAAATCTTGAGCACTCATTGTGCAGCCTCCAGCTTGGCCAGTACTTCATCACGCAGGTCCGGGGTCGCCATCGGGAAGCCCAGCTTGGCGCGAGCCAGCAAGTAGGCTTGCGCAACGGAACGCGCCAGGGTGCGTACACGCAGAATGTATTGCTGACGCGCGGTCACCGAGATCGCCCGGCGCGCATCCAGCAGGTTGAAGGTGTGGGAAGCCTTCAACACCATTTCGTAGCTCGGCAACGGCAATGGCTGATCAAGTTCGATCAGGCGCTTGGCTTCGCTTTCATAGAAGTCGAACAACTCGAACAGCTTCTCGACGTTGGCGTGTTCGAAGTTGTAGGTCGACTGCTCCACTTCGTTCTGGTGGAACACGTCGCCGTAGGTCACTTTGCCGAACGGACCGTCAGCCCAGACCAGGTCGTAGACCGAGTCCACGCCTTGCAGGTACATGGCCAGACGCTCCAGACCGTAAGTGATCTCGCCGGTCACCGGGTAGCACTCGATGCCGCCCGCTTGCTGGAAGTAAGTGAACTGCGTCACTTCCATGCCGTTGAGCCAGACTTCCCAGCCCAGACCCCAGGCGCCCAGCGTTGGCGACTCCCAGTTGTCTTCGACGAAACGGATGTCGTGCACCAGCGGGTCGAGGCCCACGTGCTTGAGGGAGCCCAGGTACAGTTCCTGGAAGTTGTCCGGGTTCGGCTTCAGGACTACCTGGAACTGGTAGTAGTGCTGCAGACGGTTCGGGTTTTCGCCGTAGCGGCCGTCAGTCGGGCGACGACTGGGCTGCACATAAGCGGCGTTCCAGGTTTCCGGGCCAATGGCGCGCAGGAACGTGGCAGTGTGGAAAGTGCCGGCGCCTACTTCCATATCGTAGGGCTGAAGTACCACACAACCTTGCTCGGCCCAGTATTGCTGGAGGGCGAGGATCAAGTCTTGGAAGGTACGCACGGCTGGCGTAGGCTGGCTCACGAAATTCACCTGTTTCTTGGGCTGCGATTTAAAGAGCGGGAGTATACCCGATTCGGTCCTGCGCACGCCCCCTGGAGCCTTATGCCACGCTGCTTTTGGTGTACCGAAGATCCGCTGTACATGGCTTATCACGATCAGGAGTGGGGCACGCCGCTACGCGATGCGCAGGGTTTGTTCGAGTTGCTTTTGCTCGAAGGGTTCCAGGCCGGGCTTTCCTGGATCACTGTGTTGCGCAAACGAGAGCGTTATCGCGAGGTGCTGTTTGGCTTCGACGTGCAGCGTGTGGCACAGATGAGCGACGCGGAAATCGATGAATTGATGCTCGATCCGGGGATCATCCGCAATCGCCTCAAACTCAATGCCGCCCGGCGCAATGCCCAGGCCTGGCTGGCGCTGGAGGACCCGGTGGCGTTTCTCTGGTCGTTCGTCGGCGGAGCGCCGGTGATCAATCATTTCAAGGATCGCAGTGAAGTGCCGGCCGTGACACCGGTTGCCGTCGAGATGAGCAAAGGCCTGAAAAAGGCCGGATTCACGTTCGTCGGCCCGACCATTTGTTACGCGTTGATGCAGGCCTCGGGCATGGTCATGGACCACACCCGGGATTGCGATCGCTACGCCACCTTGGCGAACGGCGGTTAGAATAGCCGCCTCGCGCACAGCACAAGATCAGGAGTGACCTGTGGATAAGTTGAAAGGCGCCTTGCTGGTAGGCGCTCTGCGTCTGTTTGCCCTGCTGCCATGGCGGGCAGTGCAGGCGGTGGGTTCAGCAATTGGCTGGATCATGTGGAAAACCCCCAACCGTTCCCGCGACGTGGTACGGATCAACCTCGCCAAGTGCTTTCCGCAAATGGACCCCGCCGAACGCGAGCGTTTAGTCGGACAGAGCCTGAAAGACATCGGCAAGTCCTTGACCGAGAGCGCCTGCGCATGGATCTGGCCGGCTCAGCGTTCCATCGACCTGGTGCGCGAAGTCGAAGGTCTCGATGTGCTTAAAGACGCCCTCGCCTCCGGCAAAGGTGTGGTCGGCATCACCAGCCACCTGGGCAACTGGGAAGTGTTGAACCACTTCTATTGCAACCAGTGCAAACCGATCATTTTCTACCGTCCGCCCAAGCTCAAGGCGGTGGATGAGTTGCTGCGCAAGCAGCGGGTGCAATTGGGTAACCGGGTGGCCGCTTCCACCAAGGAAGGCATCCTCAGCGTGATCAAGGAAGTGCGCAAAGGGGGGGCAGTGGGCATTCCGGCTGACCCGGAACCGGCCGAATCCGCCGGGATCTTCGTGCCTTTCTTCGCCACTCAGGCCCTGACCAGTAAATTCGTGCCGAACATGCTGGCCGGCGGCAAAGCGGTCGGTGTGTTCCTGCATGCCCTGCGACTACCGGACGGTTCGGGTTACAAAGTGATCCTCGAAGCCGCCCCGGAGGCTATGTACAGCACCGATACTGAAACCTCCTGTGCGGCGATGAGCCAGGTGGTCGAGCGCTATGTGCGAGCTTATCCGAGCCAGTACATGTGGAGCATGAAGCGCTTCAAGAAGCGTCCGCCGGGCGAAGAACGCTGGTACTGATGTTGCTGTGGATAACCCCCGGTAAAAATCAAAAGATCGCAGGCTTCGCCAGCTCCTACAAAAGGCGCGGCGTACACCCCGTAGGAGCTGCCGCAGGCTGCGATCTTTTGATCTTTTGATCTTTAGCCTGAGTTGCCTCTGATCAGTGCGCCTGACGCTCAAGCTTTTTCAAAAACACCATCATCTCCTTCTCGGCCTGCTTGTCGCCATGGTTGCGGGCAGCTTCCAGGCCCTGTTCCCAGGCCTGACGCGCCGCCGCGTAATCCGCCAGCGCCAAATGCGCCTTGCCCAATAGCTTCCAGGCCGCCGAATACTTCGGATCGAACTCGACGCAGCGCTGGAAATGCTTTGCGGCTTTGGCATTTTCACCCAGATCCAGATAACCCTTGCCCAGGCCGAAGCGCAGCAGCGAGTTATCCACACCCTTGGCGAGCATTTTTTCCAGGGATTCGATCATCGGTGCTTCCTCAGTCAGTGATCGTTCCACGCTCCGCGTGGGAATGCAGCCCGGGACGCTCTGCGTCCCATTCAAAGCCGAACGCGGAGCGTCTGTTGAGGCATTCCCGCGCAGAGCGTGGGAACGATCATCAGAAGAAGCTCAACCCCACATGGAACAGCTTTTCCACATCCCGAATATGCTTCTTATCCACAAGGAACAGAATCACATGGTCGCCGGCTTCGATCACCGTGTTGTCGTGGGCAATGATCACTTCTTCGTCGCGGATGATCGCGCCAATGGTGGTCCCCGGCGGCAGGCCTATATTTTCAATGGCCTTGCCAATCACCTTGCTCGACTTTTCATCACCGTGGGCGATGGCTTCGATGGCTTCCGCCGCACCTCGACGCAATGAGTGCACGCTGACGATATCGCCGCGCCGCACGTGAGCCAGCAAGGTGCCGATGGTCGCCAATTGCGGGCTGATGGCGATGTCGATGTCGCCACCCTGGATCAGGTCGACGTAAGCCGGGTTGTTGATGATCGTCATCACCTTCTTCGCGCCCAGGCGCTTGGCCAGCAGCGACGACATGATGTTGGCTTCGTCGTCGTTGGTCAGCGCCAGGAAGATATCGGCGTCGGCGATGTTCTCCTCGATCAGCAGGTCGCGGTCGGAGGCACTGCCCTGCAACACCACGGTGCTGTCGAGGGTGTCCGAGAGATGGCGGCAGCGGGCCGGGTTCATCTCGATGATCTTCACCTGATAACGGCTTTCGATGGCCTCGGCCAAGCGCTCGCCAATCTGCCCGCCGCCAGCGATGACGATACGCTTGTAGCTCTCATCGAGGCGGCGCATTTCGCTCATCACCGCGCGAATGTTCGCTTTGGCGGCGATGAAAAATACTTCATCGTCGGCCTCGATCACCGTATCGCCCTGGGGCAGGATCGGCCGGTCACGACGGAAAATCGCCGCAACGCGGGTTTCGACGTTCGGCATGTGTTCACGCAACTGGCGCAATTGCTGACCCACCAGCGGACCGCCGTAATAGGCTTTCACTGCCACCAGTTGCGCCTTGCCTTCGGCGAAGTCGATTACCTGCAACGCACCCGGATGCTGGATCAGGCGCTTGATGTAGTTGGTAACGACTTGCTCCGGACTGATCAGCACGTCGACCGGAATCGCTTCGTTATCGAACAGTTCGGCGCGGGTCAGGTACGCGGCTTCGCGGACCCGGGCGATCTTGGTCGGTGTGTGAAACAGAGTGTGCGCGACCTGACAGGCCACCATGTTGGTTTCGTCACTGTTGGTCACTGCAACCAACATGTCGGCGTCGTCGGCACCGGCCTGACGCAGGATGGTCGGCAGCGAACCGCGACCCTGCACGGTGCGGATGTCCAGCCGATCGCCGAGGTCACGCAGGCGTTCGCCATCGGTGTCGACCACGGTGATGTCGTTGGCCTCGCTGGCCAAGTGTTCCGCCAGCGAACCGCCGACCTGCCCTGCGCCGAGGATGATGATTTTCATCCATTCACTCCTTAAAACCGGTTAACCGCGCGCGGCGGCAATCTTGATCAGCTTGGCGTAATAGAACCCGTCGTGGCCACCTTCCTGTGCCAGCAATTGGCGACCGTGGGGCTGCTTGATGCCGGCCTGACTGGCGATATCGAGTTCACGGGCACCCGGCGTGCGAGCGAGGAACGCTTCGATGACTTCGGTGTTCTCGGTCGGCAGCGTGGAGCAGGTGGCGTAAAGCAGAATGCCGCCCACTTCCAACGTTATCCACAGGGCGTCGAGCAGCTCGCCTTGAAGCACCGCCAACGCGGCGATGTCATCGGGTTGGCGGGTCAGTTTGATGTCCGGGTGACGACGGATCACCCCGGTGGCCGAGCACGGCGCGTCCAGCAAAATGCGCTGGAACGGTTTGCCGTCCCACCAGGTCGCGGTGTCGCGGCCGTCGGCGGCGATCAGTTCGGCGCTCAGGCCCAGGCGTGCAAGGTTTTCCCGCACCCGCACCAGACGCTTGGCTTCCAGATCTACCGCCACCACGCCGGCCAGTTTGGGCTCGACTTCAAGGATGTGGCAGGTCTTGCCGCCCGGTGCGCAGCAGGCGTCCAGCACCCGTTGGCCTGGCGCCAGGTCCAGCAGATCGGCGGCCAGTTGCGCGGCTTCGTCCTGCACGCTGATCCAGCCTTCGGCGAAACCTGGCAGGCTGCGCACGTCGGCCGCTGCGTCGAGGATGATGCCGTCCTGACTGTAAATGCACGGCGTGGCGGCGATGCCCGCGTCGGTCAGCAACCCGAGATAAGCATCGCGGGTGTGATGGCGACGGTTGACCCGCAAAATCATCGGCGGGTGCGCGTTGTTCGCCGCGCAAATGGCTTCCCACTGCTCAGGCCAGAAGGCTTTGAGGGATTTTTGCAGCCAGCGCGGGTGAGCGGTGCGCACCACCGGGTCGTGCTCCAGCTCGGCCAGCAGCGCTTCGCTTTCCCGTTGGGCGCGGCGCAAAACGGCGTTGAGCAAGGCTTTGGCCCACGGCTTTTTCAGTTTGTCGGCGCAACCGACGGTTTCGCCGATGGCAGCGTGGGCCGGAACCCGGGTATAGAGCAGTTGGTAGAGACCGACCAACAACAGCGCCTCGACATCGGCATCAGCTGCCTTGAACGGCTTTTGCAGCAATTTAGCCGCCAGCGCCGACAAACGTGGCTGCCAGCGAGCCGTGCCGAACGCCAGGTCCTGGGTGAAGCCGCGATCGCGGTCTTCGACCTTGTCCATTTGCGTCGGCAGAGAACTGTTGAGTGAGGCTTTCCCGTTAAGAACAGCAGCAAGTGCCTTGGCGGCAGCCAGACGTGGATTCATTGAGCGTCCGCCGTTTGACCAAGAACGGTGCCGACGGCGAATTTCTCACGACGGCTGTTGAACAAGTCGCTGAAGTTCAGCGCTTTGCCGCCGGGCAATTGCAGACGGGTCAGGCACAGCGCCTGTTTACCACAGGCGACTAGCAAACCATCTTTGGTCGCGCTGAGGATTTGGCCTACAGGATAAAACGTGGATTCTGAAGGAACGTCTTTCACTTCGGCTTCAAGCACCTTCAGCGCTTCGCCATTCAGCGTGCTATGGGTGATCGGCCATGGGTTGAAGGCGCGAACCAGACGTTCGAGCTCAACCGCCGGGCGGCTCCAGTCAATGCGTGCTTCGTCCTTGTTCAATTTATGTGCGTAGGTGGCGAGGCTGTCGTCCTGCACTTCGCCATCCAGGGTGCCTGCAGCCAGGCCGGCAATCGCCTGAACCACGGCCGGTGGGCCCATCTCCGCAAGACGATCGTGGAGGCTGCCGCCAGTGTCTTGGGCGCTGATCGGCGTGGTGACTTTCAGCAACATCGGCCCGGTATCCAGACCCAGCTCCATACGCATTACCGTCACGCCACTTTCGCTGTCGCCTGCTTCCACAGCGCGCTGGATCGGCGCCGCACCGCGCCAGCGTGGCAGCAAGGAAGCGTGGCTGTTGATGCAGCCCAGACGCGGGATATCCAGCACCACTTGCGGCAGGATCAGCCCGTAGGCGACCACCACCAGCAAATCCGGTTTCAGTGCGGCCAGTTCAGCCTGAGCGTCTTCGTTGCGCAGGGTTGGCGGCTGTAGCACCGGGATGTTGTTTTCCAGCGCCAACTGCTTGACCGGGCTCGGCATCAGTTTCTGCCCACGGCCTGCCGGACGGTCCGGTTGGGTGTAGACCGCAACGATTTCGTAAGGACTGTCGAGCAGAGCCTTGAGGTGTTCGGCGGCGAATTCCGGGGTACCGGCAAAGACAATGCGCAGTGGCTCAGTCATGGGAAGCTCTCAATTACAAAGCAGTCGCAAAAGAAAAAGGCTTGCCGCAGCAAGCCTTTGAAAGAAGGGCATCAAGCGTTCTGGCGATGGAGCTTTTCCAGTTTCTTCTTGATCCGGTCGCGTTTGAGCGTGGACAGGTAATCAACGAACAATTTGCCGTTGAGGTGGTCGCATTCATGCTGGATGCATACCGCAAGCAGGCCTTCAGCGACCAGTTCGTACGGTTGGCCGTCGCGGTCCTGGGCCTTGATCTTGACCTTTTGCGGGCGATCGACGTTTTCGTAGAAACCCGGCACCGAAAGGCAGCCTTCCTGGTACTGGTCCACCTCGTCAGTCAGGACTTCGAACTCGGGGTTGATGAACACTCGCGGTTCGCTGCGGTCTTCGGAGAGGTCCATTACGACGATACGTTTGTGCACGTTGACCTGGGTCGCGGCGAGGCCGATGCCTGGCGCTTCATACATTGTTTCAAACATGTCATCGACCAACTGACGCACTTCGTCGTCCACTACAGCCACTGGTTTGGCGATAGTGCGCAGGCGCGAGTCGGGGAATTCGAGGATGTCTAAAATGGCCATAAGCTCAATTGCTGCACGTGTGAGGTAAAGTCGGGTCGATGGCCTGGCGAGTCCGAGGATGCAGGCTACCGTTGTGAACGTAGCTTCCGGCTTTTCATTAATGAGCCGGAAGCGAGCCACGAGGGCTCTGGCGTTTCACGCGAACGTACATAATAAAGGGATTCACCGCATGAGGAAATCACTACTCGCCTTGCTCCTTCTGGCCTCGGCCGGTTTTGCGCACGGGCAAGTGCAACTCAGGGAAGGTTTTCCACAGCAATATACCGTGGTGGCAGGGGACACACTCTGGGACATTTCCGCCAAATACCTGCGTGAACCGTGGGAATGGCCGCAGCTTTGGCAGGCCAATCCACAGATCGAAAACCCCAATCTCATCTATCCGGGCGATACGCTGTCGCTGGTCTACATCAACGGTCAGCCACGCCTGACTCTCAATCGCGGCGCTTCCCGGGGTACCATCAAGCTTTCGCCACGAATCCGCAGCTCGCCGGTGGCCGACGCCATTCCGAGCATTCCGCTGAAATCGATTAACAGCTTTCTGCTGAGCAATCGCATCGTCGACAAGGCAGAGGATTTCGACAAGGCGCCCTACATCGTCGCCGGCGATGCCGAACGGGTGCTCAGCGGCACCGGTGATCGAATATTCGCGCGTGGTCATTTCGACCCGGCACAACCGGTATACGGCATCTTCCGTCAGGGCAAGGTCTACACCGATCCGCAGAGCAAGGAGTTTCTGGGGATCAACGCCGATGACATCGGTGGCGGCGAAATCATTGCCACTGAAGGCGACGTCGCCACCCTGGCCCTGCAACGCACCACTCAGGAAGTGCGACTCGGCGACCGCTTATTCGGCGGCGAAGAACGCTCGATCAATTCGACCTTCATGCCCAGTGCCCCGACAACCGAAATCAACGGCTTGATCATTGATGTGCCGCGAGGGGTCACCCAGATCGGCGCACTGGATGTCGTCACGCTGAACAAGGGGCAGCGCGATGGCCTGGCCGAAGGCAATGTGCTGGTGGTGATGAAAACCGGTGAAACCGTGCGTGACCGGATCACCGGCCAGCCATTGAAAATTCCCGACGAGCGGGCCGGGCTGCTGATGGTATTCCGCACCTACGACAAGCTCAGCTACGGGCTTGTCCTTAACGCATCGCGCTCCTTGGCGGTGATGGACAAGGTGCGAAATCCTTAAGCCTGCTCACAAGTTACCAACAGAGTTATCCACAGCTTATTCCCGATTCGATGGGACTCTATAACGATCAAGGATGATCTATGTCACTGTCTGCCTGTATGTCCGTTTCCCCCGCGGAACTGGAAGCCCGTTTACGCCTGCACCGTTTGCCGGAACTCGGCCCTGCGCGTTTCAAGAAGTTGCTTGAGGCCTTCGGCTCTGCCTCCAAAGCCATCAGCGCACCGGCTAGCGCCTGGCGTGCATTGGGCCTGCCGCTCACTTGCGCGGAGGGCCGGCGCTCTATTGAAGTCCGTGACGGCGCCAGTCATGCATTAGCCTGGTTAGAGCGCCCGGGCCAGCATTTACTGATGTGGGACCAACCTGACTACCCCGCGTTGCTGGCGCAAATCAGCGATGCGCCGCCGCTGTTATTCGTCGCGGGCGATCCGGTAATTCTGGAAAAACCACAGCTGGCGATGGTCGGCAGCCGCCGTGCTTCGCGACCGGGCATGGACACCGCCACCGCGTTTTCCCGCACGCTGGCCGGCGCCGGTTTTGTTATCACCAGCGGTCTGGCCCTGGGCATCGATGCTGCCGCGCATCAGGCGGCTCTGGACGTTGGCGGGCAAACGGTCGGCGTACTTGGAACGGGGCTGGAAAATTTTTATCCACAGCACAATCGGCGACTGGCGGACGCCATGATTGCCTCGGGAAGCGCGGTCCTTTCGGAGTTCCCGCTGGACGCCGGCCCTTCCCCCAGCAACTTCCCCCGGCGCAATCGAATCATCAGCGGTTTGTCCCTCGGCGTGCTCGTGGTCGAGGCGAGTGTTGCCAGCGGTTCGTTGATTACCGCCAGGCTGGCGGCGGAACAGGGGCGTGAGGTGTATGCGATTCCAGGGTCGATCCATCACCCTGGGGCAAAGGGTTGTCATCAACTGATCCGCGACGGTGCGGTGCTGGTAGAAACCATCGAGCACATCCTCGAAGCCTTGCGCGGCTGGCAACGGCTGCCGTTATCCTCGGAAACGCCGCAGACGACAGAGACTCATCCGCTGCTTATATTGCTCCACGCGGCGCCCCATACCAGCGAAGCCTTGGCGATCACCAGCGGCTGGGCATTGTCGAAAGTGTTGGCAGCGCTGACGGAACTGGAAATGGACGGCCGTGCGGTCTGTGAAAGTGGCCGCTGGCTTGCACGGGGACGCTAGGTTTTGCATGGAAGATCGGTAAACTGCGCAGAGCCTTATTCCGGAGAGTCTTTCATGGTTAACAGTTGGCGTGTGCAACAAGCCGCACGAGAAGTTCGCGCTGGGGCGGTCATTGCCTATCCAACCGAAGCTGTCTGGGGCCTGGGTTGTGACCCGTGGAACGAAGAGGCGGTGGATCGTCTGCTGCTGATCAAGGGACGGTCTGTGGGTAAAGGTCTGATTCTGGTGGCCGACAATATTCGCCAGTTCGACTTCCTCTTCGAAGACTTCCCTGAATTGTGGATGGACCGCATGGCCAGCACCTGGCCGGGCCCCAACACCTGGCTGGTGCCGCATCAAAATATGTTGCCCCAGTGGATTACCGGTGTGCATGAAACGGTGGCGTTGCGGGTTAGCGATCACCCATTGGTGCGGGATTTGTGTGCGTTGGTCGGGCCGTTGGTTTCAACCTCTGCCAACCCTCAGGGGCGGCCGGCGGCGCGGACGCGGCTTCGTGTGGAGCAGTATTTCCGCGGGCAGCTTGATTGGGTGCTGGGCGGCAATCTGGGTGGGCGCAAGAATCCGAGCGTCATTCGCGATCTGGCGACCGGCCACGTTGTGCGCCCGGATTAAGACCGCAGCGCTGCCAATCGCGAGCAGGCTCGCTCCCACATTAGGTCTCCAGTGGACATGATTTTGGGTTCAACAAAGATCCACTGTGGGAGCGAGCCTGCTCGCGATGGCGTCCTCAAGGCAACAAAACGGTCGAGCCCGTCGTGCGCCGCGCCGACAATTCGGTCTGCGCTTTGGCCGCTTCAGCCAATGGATACCGCTGACTGATGTCCACCGTAAGCTTCCCGCTGATGATCATCTCGAACAGCTCATCGGCCATGCTTTGCAGGTTTTCAGCGTTGTTGGCGTAGGTCGCCAGAGTCGGTCGGGTCACGTACAGCGAACCCTTCCCCGCGAGAATCCCCAGATTCACTCCGTCCACTGCGCCTGAAGCATTACCGAAACTCACCACCAGCCCCCGAGGCGCGACGCTGTCGAGCGATGTCAGCCAGGTATCTTTGCCTACACCGTCGTACACCACCGGCACTTTTTTACCATCAGTCAATTCCAGCACGCGTTGTGCGACGTTTTCATGGCTGTAATCGATGGTCGCCCAGGCACCATTGGCTTTCGCCAGGGCGGCTTTCTCTGCTGAACTGACTGTGCCGATCAGCTTCACGTCCAAGGCCTTGGCCCATTGGCAGGCCAGGGAACCGACGCCTCCGGCTGCTGCGTGGAACAGAATGGTTTCGCCACCCTTGAGTTCATACGTCTGACGCAGCAAGTACTGCACGGTCAGACCTTTGAGCATCACGCCGGCGGCTTGTTCGAAGCTGATGGCATCTGGCAGATGTACCAGATTGGCTTCCGGCAATACATGAACGTCGCTATAAGCACCCAATGGGCCGCTGCCGTACGCCACGCGATCGCCGATCTTGAAGCGGGTGACTTCGCTTCCGACTGCTTCGACCACGCCCGCGCCTTCAGCGCCCAGGCCCGACGGCAAGGCGGGTGGCGCATAGAGGCCACCGCGGTAATAGGTGTCAATGAAGTTCAGGCCGATAGCCTTGTTGGTCACGCGCACCTGCAGCGGGCCGGGTTCGGCAGGCTGGTAATCGACATGCTCAAGCACTTCGGGACCGCCATGGGCGCGGAACTGGATACGCTTTGCCATCTGCACTTTCCTTAAATCATTTTGCCAAGCGTCCTATCGAACTCCCAAGCTTGACCTTCGTCAACTGCGACGGCACAAGGTGCGGTGTTATCCTACGCAGCAATTTGCCGCCGGCCTGTATGAACGCCGCGTAGCTTTGCCCGATTCAAGGTGATGCCATGACTACCCGCACCGAGGCCGTAAAAGCCTATCTGCTCGACCTGCAAGACCGCATTTGCGCTGCCCTGGAAGCTGAAGACGGCGGCGCGCGTTTCGTCGAAGACGCCTGGACCAGGCCTGCCGGTGGTGGCGGTCGCACCCGGGTGATCGAAAACGGCGCGGTCATTGAAAAAGGCGGCGTTAACTTTTCCCACGTCTTTGGCAGCGGTCTCCCACCCTCCGCCAGCGCTCATCGGCCAGAACTGGCCGGCCGAGGCTTCGAAGCCTTGGGCGTGTCTTTGGTGATTCACCCGCACAACCCCCATGTACCGACGTCCCACGCCAATGTGCGCTTTTTCATCGCTGAAAAAGAAGGTGAAGAGCCGGTCTGGTGGTTCGGTGGCGGCTTCGACCTGACCCCTTATTATGGTAATGAAGAAGATTGCGTGCACTGGCACCGCGTCGCCGAACAGGCCTGCGCGCCGTTCGGGCCAGACGTCTACCCGCGCTACAAAGCCTGGTGCGACAGTTACTTCCACATCAAGCATCGCCACGAGCCGCGTGGCATCGGCGGTTTGTTTTTCGATGACTTGAACGAGTGGGACTTCGACACCAGCTTCGCCTTCATGCGCGCCATTGGCGATGCGTTCATCGACGCTTACCTGCCAATCGTGCAGCGCCGCAAGAACGATGCGTTCACGGCCAAACAGCGTGAATTCCAGGAGTTTCGCCGTGGCCGTTACGTCGAGTTCAACCTGGTCTATGACCGCGGCACGCTGTTCGGCCTGCAATCGGGCGGGCGTACCGAGTCGATCCTGATGTCGCTGCCGCCGCAAGTGCGCTGGGCCTACGACTGGAAAGCCGAGCCGGGCAGTGAAGAAGCGCGCCTGACCGAGTACTTCCTGCAAGACCGCGATTGGTTGGCCAAGGCCTGATTCCAGGGTTTGAGTTTTTGCATCGTCGGGGTTGCCGTCAAGATCGCAACCTTCGGCAGCTCCTACGGTTGAGGAATGTAGATGGATCGTTACGTCGTATTCGGTAATCCGATTGGCCACAGCAAGTCGCCGCTGATCCACCGTTTGTTCGCCGAGCAAACGGGGCAAAAACTCGATTACAGCACTTTGCTGGCGCCCCTCGATGATTTTTCCGGCTGTGCCCGGGCATTTTTCCGTGAAGGGCGTGGGGCGAATGTGACGGTGCCGTTCAAGGAAGACGCTTATCGCCTGGCGAACAGCTTGACGAAGCGGGCGCAGCGGGCCGGCGCGGTGAATACCCTGAGCAAACTGGCCGATGGCAGCCTGCTGGGCGACAACACCGATGGCGCCGGGCTGGTGCGGGACCTGACGGTCAATGCCGGTTTCAGTCTCAAGGGCAAACGCATCCTGCTGCTCGGGGCCGGCGGTGCGGTGCGCGGGGCCCTGGAACCGTTGCTGGCGGAGCAACCGGCGTCAGTGATCATCGCCAACCGCACGGTGGAAAAAGCCGAATTGCTGGCGCAATTGTTCGCGGATCTGGGGCCGGTATCGGCCAGTGGTTTCGATTGGTTGAAGGAGCCGGTGGACCTGATCATCAACGCTACGTCGGCGAGCCTGTCAGGCGATGTACCGCCGATTGCCAGCAGTTTGATCGAGCCGGGCAAGACGGTTTGCTACGACATGATGTACGGCAAGGACCCGACCTCGTTCTGCCGCTGGGCCAGCGAGCACGGCGCGGCGGTGGCGATGGATGGCTTGGGAATGTTGGCCGAGCAGGCGGCGGAAGCGTTCTACCTGTGGCGCGGTGTGCGACCGGATACCGCGCCGGTATTGGCCGAACTCCGTCGGCAATTGGCCGCTTAGTTCTCTGTGGCGAGGGAGCTTGCTCCCGTTGGGTTGCGAAGCGATCCTAAAATCTGCGGGCGCTTCGCACCCGAGCGGGAGCAAGCTCCCTCGCCACAGTGGTCGGTGTTTATTCCAAGGTGGGATGTTTCAATCTTCGAAGCGGATCGGGCACTTCTCCGCGCCTTCGAGCTTTCTCAACTCCTCCACCACCTGCGGCCGTGCCCGCCGCAGCGTCAGGCTGCGATCCTGGCGTAGCAGCCGTCGTGCTTCCTGGTGCAGCATTTCCACGCCCGAATAGTCGATGAAGTTGATCTGCTGCGCCTCGATCACCACCCGCGCGCCGTGCATTCGTTGCAAACGCACTTGCAGGTAATGGCTGGCGCCGAAAAAGATCGAACCGCCGACTCGCAGAATGTCTTCGTCGCCCTCACGCCAATGCTGCACCCGAGGTTGCGAGGTGCGTTTGAGGTAGAAGAACAGCGAAGCCAGCACTCCGGCGTAAATCGCTGTTTGCAACTCCAGCAACAGCGTCGCGACACAGGTCAGCGCCATGACCAGAAACTCGGCACGGCTGACCCGCAGCAAGGCGCGAATGCCGCGATGGTCAACCAATCCCCAGGCGATCAACAAAATGCTGCCGGCCATGGCCGGGATCGGGATGTGCGCGATCAATACCGCGCCGAAGATGGCGAACAGCGCCACCCACACCGCGGAAAAAACCCCCGCCAGCGGTGAGCAGGCACCGGCGTCGTAGCTCAGGGCCGAGCGGGTGAAGGAGCCAGCTGACAGCGAGCCGGAAAAAAACGCACCGACCATGTTCGAAAAACCCTGGGCGCGGACTTCTTGATTGGCGTCGAGCAACTGCTGGGAACGCGCCGACAAGGAGCGGGCAATCGACAGGCTCGTCACAAGCCCGAGCATGCCGACCGCCACCGCGCTGGGCAGCAGGCGCAACACCAGGTCCAGATCCAGCGGCAGCGGGCTGAAGGGCGGCAGCCGTCCGACAAAGGCGCTCACCAACTGCACATGGCCGAACATCGCTGGCCATAGCCACACCAGCGATCCGCTCAAGGCCAGAGCGATCAACAGCGTCGGCCAGCGCGGCACCAGCAGTTTCAGCGCGATGCCCACCCCGACCGTGGCCAGGCCCAGTACCAACGAGGGTTTGTCCACCTCACTGAGATGACTGAACAGCAGCAGCAGGCTGTTCAGCGCCGTGGCCTGGTTGGGCACATCCAGCCCCAGCAAGTTCGGCAGTTGCCCAATGGCAATCACCACCGCTGCGCCAAGGGTGAAGCCCAGCACCACCGAGTGAGAGACGAAATTCACCAAGGCGCCGAAACGCAGCAAACCCAGCAGCCACTGGAAAATGCCCGCCAGGAGTGTCAGAAGCAGGATCAGCGTGACGTAGTCCTGCGACCCGGGGACGGCCAGAGGACTGATGCTGGCATACAGGACGATGGAAATGGCCGCCGTAGGACCGCAGATCAAATGCCACGACGAACCCCAGAGGCAGGCGATCAGCACCGGGATAATCGCGGCGTACAACCCGTATTCCGGTGGGAGACCGGCGATCAGGGCGTAGGCAATGGATTGTGGCAACGCGAGAATCGCACCACTCAGGCCGACGATCAGGTCACGGCCGACGCTGGCGCGGGTTTGCCGGGGCAACCAGGTCAGGAAGGGGAAGAGTGAATGACGGCTGGGGAAGGCCATGGGTCCTCTCGGCAAGGGGTAAATCGTCAGGGTAAAGCATTGGTCTGCAGTGGGCAGATCATTGTGGCGAGGGAGCTTGCTCCCGCTCGGTTGCGCAGCAGCCGCAAATCCGGACAACTCGGTGAGACAGATAAACCGTGTTTTGCCGAAATGGGAGCGCTACGCACTCCAGCGGGAGCAAGCTCCCTCGCCACAGGTAACTATTACAACTTGCCTTTCACCGCCGGCAACGCATCCTTTCCATCCACTGTCTTCACCCCGTCCAGCCACTTATCCAGCACCGCCGGATTAGCCTTGATCCACGCCTTGGCCGCCTCGGCATTGCTGACCTTTTTATTCACCACCTCAGCCATGATGCTGTTCTCCATTTCCTGGGTAAAACTCAGGTTGGTGAGCAGTTTGCCGACATTCGGGCAGGCCTGTGCATAACCTTTGCGGGTCAGTGTATAAACGCTGCCGGTGTCACCGAAGTACTTCTCGCCGCCCTTCAGGTAATGCATTTTCAGCTGCACGTTCATCGGGTGGGGCGTCCAGCCGAGGAAGGTCACGAACTTCTGTTTCTTCACCGCCCGAGCCACTTCGGCCAGCATCGCCTGCTCACTGGACTCAATCAGTTTCCACTGACCCATATCGAAGTCATTCTTCTTGATGATCTCTTGCAGCGAAATGTTCGCCGGGGCGCCTGAGCCGATGCCATAGATCTTCTTGTCAAACTTGTCGGCGTACTTGTTCAAGTCATTAAAGTTATGCACACCCGCGTCCCAAACGTAATCCGGGACCGCCAGCGTGAACTCGGTGCCATCAAGGTTCTTCGCCAGTTGCGTAACGTCGCCATTGGCCACGAACTTGTCATAGAAACCCTGCTGCGCCGGCATCCAGTTACCCAGGAACACGTCCACCTGGCCATCCTTCAGACCGCCAAAGGTGATCGGCACTGCCAGCGTGTCGACCTTGGCCTTGTAGCCCATGCCGTCCAGCAGAAACCCGGTGATGGCGTTGGTTGCAGCGATGTCGCTCCAGCCAGGGTCGGCCATTTTCACCGTCTCGCAGCTTTGCTCGGCATAGGCCGAGGCACTGCCCAGAGCCAGAAGCCCGACCGTCAGTACTGTGGATAACCTTTGCATGGACTTCCCCTTAACATTATTGGTTTTGGCAGGGTTGTGGATAACGTGCTTTGCGTTCCAGATCGTCGAGGTCGATGTGGTTGCGCATGTACTGCTGGCTGGCGTCCACCAGCGGCTGGTGATCCCAGCTCTTCAGCTTGCCGATGGTCAGGGCGTCGGCGACGAAACGCCGGCGTCGCTGACTGGCGAGCACCTGTTGGTGGATCGCCGGGATATCCCATTTGGCCCGCGCTTCGGCGAGAAACTCCTCGAAAAGCTGCCGATATTGCGGCGATTTACTTAGTTCTTCCTGTTCCTTCGGGTCGTTATGTACATCGAAGAGTAGGCAAGGGTCGTCTTCGCTGTAGATGAATTTGTAAGCGCCGCGGCGAATCATCATCAACGGGCTGATGGTGCCTTCAGCCATGTATTCACCGAACACTTCGTCGTGACCGCCCTGCCCTTGCAGATGCGAAACCAGCGAGCGGCCGTCCAGCGGCAAACCCGGTTCCAGCGAGCCACCGGCCAATTCCACAAAGGTCGGTAGCAGGTCGGCAGTGGACACCGCTGCGCTGACCCGCCCAGCCCCGAATTGCCCTGGTGCACTGATCAACAGCGGTACACGGGCAGCCATTTCGTACCAGTGCATTTTGTACCAGAGGCCGCGCTCGCCGAGCATGTCGCCGTGGTCACCGGAGAAGACGATGATGGTGTCATCGATCAGTCCGGTTTCTTCGAGGGTTTGCAGAAGTTTGCCGACGTTGCTGTCGATATAGCTGCACGCACCGAAATAGGCACGGCGCGCATCGCGGATCTTATCCACAGGCAGCGGCTTGTCCCACAGGTCATAGACTTTGAGTAATCGCTGGGAGTGAGGATCAAGTTGATCCTGTGCAGGTGTCTCGGGCAAAGGGATGTCGGCGTCGTCGTACATATCCCAGAAAGCTTTGGGAATCGTGTACGGATCGTGTGGGTGAGTCATCGACACGGTCAGGCAGAACGGCTGATCGCCCTCCTCGCGGATGTGGTCGAACAGGTATTGCTGGGCCTTGAACACCACCTCTTCGTCGAAATCCAGCTGATTGGTGCGCACGCAGGGCCCGGCTTGCAGGACCGACGACATGTTGTGATACCAGGTTGGACGCACATCCGGCTCATCCCAGTTCACCGACCAACCGTAATCGGCCGGGTAGATGTCGCTGGTCAGGCGTTCTTCATAGCCGTGCAACTGGTCCGGGCCGCAGAAATGCATCTTGCCCGACAGCGCGGTGCGGTAACCAAGGCGCCGCAGGTAATGGGCATAGGTCGGTACATCGGCGGGGAAGTCGGCCGCGTTATCGTAGGCGCCGATCTTGCTCGGCAACTGACCGCTGACCAGAGTAAAACGCGACGGCGCGCAAAGAGGGCTATTGCAATAAGCGGCGTCGAACACCACGCCTTCAGCGGCGAGGCGGCTGAGATTCGGCAGTCTGATAGGCGAAGGGCCGTAGAACGGCAACATTGGCGCGGCCATTTGATCGGCCATGATGAAAAGAATATTTTTGCGCTTCATGTGATCGCGGCATTCCATAGTGGATATTTATGTGAGAGTGCTGTGATCGAGCATGGAGTCCATAATCTTTGTGGTAAAGCCCATGCCAGGCAATGACTAGGATAAGCACAGCTTATGTATGACGCCCTCGGTGATTTGTCCCTGGACCTGCTGCGTGCCTTTGAAGCCGCGGCCCGGCAGCGCAGCTTCACCGCCGCCGCGGTGGAGCTCGGCACCACGCAACCGGCCATCAGCCAGCAGATCAAACGATTGGAAGAACAGCTCGCTACACGGTTGTTCGATCGTATCTATCGCGGTATTGAGCTGACTGAGGCCGGGACCATTCTGTTCGAGCAAGTTCAGCTCGGTTTGCAGAATATCGACGCAGGATTGAGCGCAATCAGTGCACAAAAACAGCACGAAGTGTTGCAAGTGGCCACCGATTTTGCCTTCGCTGCGTACTGGCTGATGCCGCGTCTGCACCGCTTCCATAGCGCCAACCCTCAAGTGGATGTCAGCTTGGTTACCAGCGAACGCAGCCACAACATGCTGCGTACCGATATTGATGTGGCGGTGCTGTTCGGCGATGGCCGGTTCAAGCAGGGCGAGAGCCATTGGTTGTTCAGCGAAGAAGTGTTTCCGGTGTGCAGCCCGCTGCTGTTGAAGGACCGTGCCCTGCCCTTGCCGGCCCAGTCATTGCTGGAGTTTCCACTGCTGCACCTGCGAGGCGAACACAGCAGCAACTGGTTTGACTGGAGCGGCGTGTTTCGCGAGTTGGGAATCACCTCGGCCCCAGCGCCGGGGCAACTGCGCTTCGACAATTACACCTTGCTGATTCAGGCGGCGATTGGCGGCCAGGGCGTTGCGATCGGGTGGCGGCACCTTGTGGATAACTTGTTGGCGCAAGGTCTTTTGTGTCGCCCGATTGCCGACACGGTGATTTCCAGGCTGGGTTATTACGTGGTCCTGCCCCAGCGCAAACGGCGTGGGGCGTTGATTCAGCTGTTTGTGGATTGGTTGATGGCGGAACAGGCCAGCAGTGCGCAATCGCTCAATGGTCTTCCTTTGCCTTCGATTGCGGTGTGAATGCAAAAAGATCGCAGCCTTCGGCAGCTCCTACGCGCCTGTGGGCGCTGCCGAAGGCTGCGATCTTTTACTATTCCGACGTCGCAATAAAACTCACATGCTCACCCACATGCAGGTTCAGGTGCAGCTCATCGGCAATCCCTGTGGCTACCCTGTTCAGCCGTTCCAGCGCAGCGGCCAGGCCTGGTTCCAGGCTACTGCTGACGTGACTGAAATGCTCGATGGTCAGCCCGGGCACGCGGCGTGGTGCATTGACCAAGGTCCAGTGCAAAGAGCTGCTTTGCAGAGACTCGCGGATTTCTTCGGCGGCGTGGCGTTGTAACGGGTCTTCGATTTCCGGGTCGTCCAGCACCTCGAAATCGCCCACCACAAACAGCCGGGAAATGCCTGCGGCCTGCATGCCGTCGATCAGTGCATCCACCGCTAGCACCTCTTCGACCGGGCCGGGCACGATGGATTTTTCGATGTGTTCACTGTTCATCGGCAACCCTGGCGCATCGAGCAGGCAGATCACCGCCGAACAGCCGGCCACGCTCTGCTTGACCCGCTTGGCATCGAACAGATCACCAGCCTTGGTGCGTAAACCCGGGCGCGGCGCGAGCGCGTTCAGGTCATCGAGAATCGCGATCACTTCATGCTGGCGCCGCAGCATTTCAGCCATCAGCGCACTGCCCAGGCTACTCATGGCACCATAAAGCACTACCTTCACCACCGGGGTTTCGGCATTTTTCATGGCCGTGCTCCCTACTATTCGGCGTATATGGTGTGTGACCTGCGGGAAGCGGCGAGGGTTCGACAAGGATTCAGAGGGAGTCAGATGCAAACGATCAAGGGTTACCACGCCCATGTCTATTTCGATGCCAGCACCCTGCCGCAGGCACGGGCCTTGTGTGAGCAGGCAGCGCAATTGTTTCCGCTGAAGATGGGTCGCCTGCACGAACGCCCGGTCGGCCCGCATCCAGACTGGAGCTGCCAATTGGCGTTCGAGCCGCAACACCTCGGCGCGGTGTTGCCGTGGCTGGCACTCAACCGCAAGGGATTAGTGATATTCCTGCACCCGGACACGGGCGACGATCTGCTCGACCACACCGAGCACGCGATCTGGATGGGCGCAATCCGGCCGCTGAACCTGTCTGTTTTCTGATCAGAGTTGTTCTTGGACCTCACCAGGCAAGTGCTCGTCCAGATGCAGCCACGGCAAACGACTGTCGGTCCAGATATGCCGCTCGGCCGGCGCCTGCTCGGGATGGTCGAGAGTGGCGATGGTCACGTCGATGCTCTCGGGGCTGAGCTGCGTCACCAGCGCCAATTGCGCCCCACAGTTTGGGCAGAAATATCGCACGCAGGTGGACGAAGACTCGTAACGGGACGGCGTACCCGCCACCCATGCAAATGCTGAGGCGGGCACGGTGATCCAGGTGGTCACGATCCCGCCGCTGACCCGTCGGCAAATCGAGCAATGGCAGTGAGCGATGTCGTGCAATGGCCCGCTGAATTGATAGCGCATTTGTCCGCAGTGGCAGCCGCCAGTGTGAAGTTTGCCCATGTCTTTTGCTCCTGACCCCGTGTTTACGGCCTTTCAACCGGGCCGACGACCGGTTGTACATTCGGTCAATGCTTTCACTCGCGAAAGCTGGCTGAAAGCTTCCCCGATTAGGATCGCCCTCACTGCCGGCAACAGACCGGTTGGCCAATGCGAGTGTTTTATCGCCCGCCCGGTCCATTAAACAACAACAATGGTGATTCTGATGTCCGCTACTACCCGCCTCTTCGCTGTCACTCCGCCCGTACGTCTCGTGCTTCCCGTTCTGCGCTGAGCCCATCCGGTTCGCCATTCCCTAGCCGCGCTACGCCTGGAGTATTCCTATGCTGACTTTCCTTGGCTTCGCCATGGTCATCACGTTCATGTTCCTGATCATGACCAAGCGCCTGTCCGCGCTGATCGCTCTGATCATCATCCCGATCATCTTCGCCCTGTTCGGCGGCTTCTCGCCGAAGATCGGCCCGATGATGCTCGAAGGCATCACTAAACTCGCGCCGACCGGCGTGATGCTGATGTTCGCCATTCTCTACTTCGCCCTGATGATCGACTCCGGCCTGTTCGATCCGGCCGTGCGCAAGATCCTCAAACTGGTCAAGGGCGACCCGTTGAAAGTTTCGGTCGGAACCGCCGTACTGGCGCTCGTCGTTTCCCTTGATGGTGACGGCGCGACCACTTATATGATCTGCGTGGCCGCCATGCTGCCGCTCTACAGCCGCATCGGCATGAGCCCGCGGATCATGGCCGGTCTGATCATCCTCGCCGGCGGCGTGATGAACATGACCCCTTGGGGTGGCCCGACGGCTCGTGCGGCCAGTGCTCTGCATGTCGACCCGTCCGCCATTTTCGTACCGATGATTCCGGCGATGCTGGCCGGCGTGGTGGCGATCCTGGCGATTGCCTACTTCTACGGTAAACGCGAGCGTGCACGTCTGGGTGAACTGCACCTGGTCGGTGATGAAGTCGATCACAGCGAAATCAGCGTTTCGCAGTTCCCGGATGCCCGTCGTCCAAAACTGATCTGGTTCAACGGCGCCTTGACCCTGGGACTGATGTGCACGCTGGTCGCCGGCCTGTTGCCGCTGCCGGTGCTGTTCATGGTGGCGTTCAGTATCGCGATGATCGTCAACTACCCTTGCCTGCAAATGCAGAAGGATCGCGTTGCGGCCCACGCCGGTAGCGTGCTGGCGGTGGTCGGGTTGATCTTTGCCGCGGGTATCTTCACCGGTATCCTGTCGGGCACCGGCATGGTCGATGCCATGTCGAAAAGCCTGCTGGCGGTTATCCCCGATTTCCTCGGCCCGTACCTGGCTGTGATTACCGCGCTGGTAAGCATGCCGTTCACGTTCTTTATGTCGAACGATGCATTTTATTACGGCGTGTTACCGGTACTTGCCGAAGCCGCCAGTCATTACGGTATAACCGCGGTGGAAATGGCACGTGCCTCGATCGTCGGTCAGCCCGTCCACTTGCTGAGCCCGCTGGTACCATCGACTTATCTGTTGGTGGCGCTGGCCGGTATCGAATTCGGTGATCATCAGCGGTTCACCTTGAAGTGGGCAGTGCTGGTTTGCCTGTGCATACTGGTCGCTGCATTGCTGATGGGGATTTTCCCGCTGTTCAGCACTCTATAAGCCCAAGACTCACCATGACGGGTCCAGGCTTTGTTGTTTGAAGCCTGGGCCCTTTGTGGTTTAAACACTCGCTCAAAGGAATACACATGGAATGGCTGACCAACCCTGAAATCTGGGTTGCCTTCTTCACCCTGACTGCCCTGGAGATCGTCCTGGGCATCGACAACATCATCATGATCTCGATCCTGGTCAGCCGCATGCCCAAACACATGCAGGCGCGCACCCGGATTTTCGGCCTGGCGCTGGCCATGATCACGCGGATCCTGTTGCTGCTGTCGATCACCTGGGTCATGCGTCTCACCTCCGACCTGTTCGAAGTGTTCGGCCAGGGTATTTCCGGGCGTGACCTGATCCTGTTCTTCGGTGGTCTGTTCCTGCTGTGGAAGAGCTCGCAAGAGATGTACCACGCGCTGGAAGGTGAAGATGAAGTCGGCGACGAGCCTTCGGGCAAGGGCGGCAACTTCCTGTACACCATCATCCAGATCGCGATCATCGACATCGTGTTCTCGCTGGACTCGGTGATCACCGCGGTGGGCATGGTGTCCCACGTACCGGTCATGGTTGCGGCGATTGTCGTAGCGGTACTAGTGATGATGTGGGCTTCTGGCACCATCAGCGAGTTCATCGACAAGCACCCGTCGCTGAAGATGCTGGCGCTGTCGTTCCTGTTGCTGGTCGGTACCGTGCTGATTGCCGAATCGCTCGACGTTCACTTGCCAAAAGGCTACGTCTACTTCGCCATGGCGTTCTCGTTGGCGGTGGAAGCGATCAACATCAAGATGCGCACCGCGATGATGAAAAAGAGGAAGCAGCAGGAGCCAGTGAAACTGCGCAAGGATGTTCCGGGGCAGTAACCTGAAGCTGTGCACTGACGAATCAGTCAGTGCACAACATCTGTGGGAGCGAGCCTGCTCGCGATAGCGGCCTGTCAGTCAACATCAATGTTGAACGTGACGGCCTTATCGCGAGCAGGCTCGCTCCCACATTTTTTTGCTCACTAATCAGGTGGACCGAGGTTATCCAGCGCTCGATTCACCGCCAGTCACATCAAGATAATCGAGGAATTATCCGACAGATTTTTTCTTTGCATCCCAAGCACACCCGCGCGCGCAGCTATAAAAGGTATGCCGAACCCTCAAAGGTTGACGCACAGAACTTCGATGGTTAGCGTCCCCACTCGCGTCAAACGACAATGACAAGGAATGCAAGTCTGGAAAACCAGCTGCACGCGTCACGGACCCGACCATATGCCCCTCCCCGGCCACGGCATCAAGAGTCTGAATTTTTAAACAGATGGGCGCTGTGGTCATGAGCACAATCGGTTATTAACCCAATGCCATTTATTTATAAAAAACTATTAGTTTTTACAGTAGGCACTTGGGTGAACGGCAGGCAAGATGAAACCGTGATTTTGAATTGTTGTTTTGTTCAGTGCCTGTCGTCTAGTGGATAGGATACTCCCATTTCATGGGAGAGACGGAAGTTCGACTCCTCCCAGGTACACCTATAAATAAACACGAAGGGCCAGACTCACCAAGTCTGGCCCTTCGTCATTTCCGCACCAAAAACCATCCGCTATTACGTATTGTGATCAATATCCAGCCGGCTAAACGTCACTTTCCCGCCTTCACTGGTGTACCCGGTGTTGTCTTGCACATACACCCAGCCTTGAAATACAGCGGTTTGTCCCACCAGATGGCGCAGATGTCGGTATTCCACCGGCAGCGCTGCTGCCCAAATTGAAATCTCCCCCGCTGCGCAGCCTAGCGGGAGCAAGCTCCCTCGCCACAGGGGTTGGGTTCATGCACCTTTTCAATTGAGCGGCAGCGTCCTTCGGGCCCCTTTGTCATCTCTACAGCAAACTGTTTTCATGACAGTTTTGTTTCAATCGCCTCTTTAGCTATGCGATGCTGGCGCCCAGACCGTTAGCCAACTACAGCTTAAGTACAGAACGTAGAAAAACGCGCGGCACCGTTGATTTGCCCCACTGGGGCGCTACCACCACAGGGGGCCTGTATGCTCACCCTGCTCAATCTGCTATCCGCTGTGGCCCTTTTGATCTGGGGCACGCACATCGTCCGAACCGGCATCTTGCGGGTTTATGGCTCCAATTTGCGTCATGTGATCGCCCATAACATGTCCAGGCGCTGGCTGGCGTTTGTCGCCGGGATCATGGTGACCGCCATGGTCCAGAGCAGTAATGCCACCGCCATGCTCGTGACCTCGTTTGTCGGTCAGGGCCTGATGGCGCTGACTCCGGCGTTGGCGACCATGCTCGGTGCCGACGTGGGTACTGCGCTGATGGCGCGGGTGCTGACCCTCGACTTGTCGTGGCTTTCGCCGCTGCTGATTTTCCTCGGGGTGATTTTCTTTTTGTCGCGCAAGCAGACCCGGGTCGGACAGATGGGCCGGGTCAGTATCGGACTGGGGCTGATCATTCTGGCGTTGCAACTGATCGTCGAGGCCGCCGCGCCGATCACTCAGGCGCAAGGGGTGAAGGTCATCTTCGCCTCCCTGACCGGCGATATTCTGCTCGATGCCTTGGTCGGCGCGCTGTTTGCGATGATTTCCTACTCCAGCCTGGCCGCCGTTTTGCTGACCGCGACCCTCGCCGGTGCCAGCGTGATCAGCCTGCCGGTGGCCATCGGCCTGGTGATCGGCGCCAACATCGGCAGCGGCATTCTGGCTTTCCTCAGTACCAGCATGCAGAACGCGGCCGGCCGTCAGGTGGCGCTCGGCAGCCTCTTGTACAAACTGATCGGCCTGCTACTGATCATTCCGGTGCTCGACCCGTTGGTACACTGGATCGACAGCCTCGACTTCAGCCCTCAGGAAATGGTCATCGGCTTCCACCTGCTCTACAACACCGTGCGTTGCCTGATCCTGTTGCCCAGCGTCGGGCCGATGGCCAAGCTCTGTGCGTGGTTGCTGCCAGAGCGGCCGGACATCAATGGCACGGCCAAACCACGGCATCTTGACCCGACGGCATTGGTCACCCCGAGTCTGGCGCTGGCCAATGCTGCCCGGGAAACCCTGCGCATCGGCGATCTGGTCGACAGCATGCTCGAAGCCATGCTCGCCGTGCTGCGCGGCAAGCAGACCGCCGTCACCCAGGAAATTCGTCGCCTGACCGATGATGTTGAAGCGCTCTACAGCGCCATCAAACTCTATCTGGCACAAATGCCCCGCGAAGACCTCAGCGAGCAGGACAGTCGGCGCTGGGCGGAAACCATCGAGCTGGCGATCAACCTGAAGCTCTCCAGCGATCTGATCGAGCGCATGCTGCGCAAGGTTCAGCAGCAGAAAACCTCGCAACGCCGGTCTTTTTCCGAGGTGGGCCTGGAGGAGTTGGCGGGGCTGCACAGTCAGTTGATTTCCAATCTGCGTCTGGGGTTATCAGTGTTTCTTAGTGCCGACCCGGAAAGTGCCCGTCAGTTACTGCGTGAGAAACGTCGCTTTCGCGCACAGGAGCGCCGCCTGGCCCACGCTCATGTCAGCCGTTTAAACCGAAAGATCGTACAAAGTATCGAGACCAGTTCACTGCATCTGGAGCTGATTGCTGACATGAGACGCTTGAATTCACTGTTTTGCAGCAGCGCCTATGCAGTGTTGGGCACGTCGGACACCGGTGCTCTGGCGGTCGACGATTTGACTGACATCACTCATTCACCCTGAACGTCCACAGTTGCCTGAAGTCTGTTGAACTTACGCGGGTCGTACGGAAATTCGTTATGCGTTGTCTGCTGTTCGCTTGTCTGTTGCTCGGTTCACTGCCTTCAATCGCCCTGGATCGCTTTCAGGTCGAGGGCTACACGTTGCGCAACGGCCTGCAATTGGTCCTCAAACCGGGTACGGAGCGCGGGCATGTGGCGATCCGGTTGGTGGTTGGCGTAGGCCGGGATGATTTCAGCTGTGCCGACAAGGAGCTGCCGCATCTGCTCGAACACTTGCTGTTCAGCGGCATCGACGCCACCGGCGAAGGCGGTCTGGAAGAGCGCATGCAGGCCCTGGGCGGCGAGTGGAATGCTTATACGAACAATGCCGACACGACCTTCGTCATCGAAGCTCCGGCGAATAACCAGCGCAAGGTCCTCGACCTGTTATTGGCGCTGCTGACCCAGACCCGTATCGACGACCCTGCGATCAACGTCGCCAAGCAAGTGGTCGAGCGCGAAGACGGCGGGCATTACTCGCATCTGCAACGCTGGCTGGATCGCCAGGACCTGGGTCATACCGCCAGTAATCAGTTGGCGGTGGAGCTGGGCCTCAAATGCCCCGAGCGCGCGCAAGTCGATCACCTGACCCGCGAGCAATTGGAGAAGGTGCGCAAGGACTGGTATGCGCCTAACAACATGACCCTGATCGTGGTCGGCGACCTCGACCGCCTCCTGCCGGCCTATCTGGAACGGGCCTATGGTGCGCTCGAAGCGGTTGAGCCTAGCGCTCACCTGCCGCTGCCAGACATTCAGGCCAGCGCGGCCCACGAGCGCAATTTGAGTAACGGTTTCGTCGGCGGTGGTGCCAAATTGCATTGGCTGGTGCCGGAGCCGGTGCTGGAAGACCTACATGACGAAACCTTTGACCTGCTCAAGGACTATCTGGACTGGGCGCTCTATCGCCAATTGCGCCTGGCCCATGGGTTGTCCTACGGTCCCTCGGCCGAGCGCGAGATATTTGGCGGGGTGGGCTTCATGAGCCTGAACGCCGACCTCGATCGCGACGACGTGCTGGCAGCGGAACAGGTGCTGGATGAGCTTAAAGCCGATCTGCTCAAGAACGGCCTCGACGCCGCCACCTTCGCCCGTCTCAAGCAAGCCGCCATCGCTCGCCAGGCCTGGGCCGTGCAAGGCAACAGCGCCCTGGCGGACTATTACTGGAGCGCCCTTGGCGACTACGAGGATGGCCATTTCATCAACCCGGCCAAGGCACTGCAAAACGTGAAACTGGCCGAGGCGAACAAGGCAATGCGCGAATTGCTGCTGCAACCGGGGTATCTGCGGATCGAGAAGCCGCTGATGAGTTATGACCAGGTGATGTGGACGATTGTCGGGGGATTTGGGCTGATGGTGCTTGCAATATTGGGTTGGCGCGTTCACCGCAGAAAGCAATGATTTCCCTGTGGTGAGGGGGCCCTGTGGCGAGGGAGCTTGCTCCCGTTGGGCTGCGAAGCGGCCCTGAAAAACGGCACCCTGGTTTATCAGACACACCGCATTCACCGATATTGCGACTGCTGCGCAGCCGAGCGGGAGCAAGCTCCCTCGCCACAGGGTTTTGGGTTCGATCAAAGTGACCGCAAGCCTCGCCACAGGGCCCCTCGGGCGGTACCCTGTCGAGGATTTTCCCCACGACTATTGTGAATCGCCGAATGCCGAACCTGACCCTGTACGTACAGCGCCTCCTGGAGTTGATGAAGCGCTATCCCGGGGTCATTGCGCTCGGCGGTTTCATTTCAGGGGTCGGCAGCTTCATGCTGGTGGATCGCCAACAAGGTCTGGCGACGTGGATCACCACCATCATGCTGATCAGCTGGGTCTGGTTGATGCTGGAAAACAGCCTCACCAAGCTGTTCGCCAGGGTCTTCAAGCGCGAAATACCCCAGCCACTGCTGCGTTACGCAACGCAGATGATCCATCAGGAAAGCCTGTTCTTCGTCCTGCCGTTCTTTTTAATCACCACCACTTGGAACAGCGGCCAGTTGTTCTTCACTGGATTACTGAGCATGGCGGCGCTGATTTCGATCATTGACCCGCTCTACTACAAATGGCTGGCACCGCGCCGCTGGGCGTTCCTGGCGCTGCACACACTGACCCTGTTCGCGGCCCTGTTGACCGCCCTGCCCGTCATCCTGCACCTGACCACCGCCCAAAGCTTCAAGCTGGCGCTAGGCATTGCCATGCTGCTGTCGTTCCCGAGCCTGGCCTCGATCTTCCCGATTCGCACTGTGCGCAATGCGCTGGCGATCCTCAGCATCACCGTCGGCATCGGCGCCGCTGGTTGGGTGCTGCGCTCCTGGGTTCCACCGGCGACGCTGTGGATGACCGATGTGGCGATCAGCACTCAAATGCAGGACCGCACCCCCGGCAAGAGCCTGGAAGAAGTCAGCGCCGAGCAGATTCGCGGAGGTGGGCTGTACGCGTACACCGCGATCAACGCTCCGCGGGGTCTGGCCGAGCGGATTTATCACGTCTGGATATTCAACGGTAAAGAAGTCGACCGTATTCCCCTGGACATCCACGGCGGGCGCAAGGAAGGCTACCGCGCCTGGACCCACAAGCAGAACTTCCCCGGCAACCCCGCAGGCAAATGGCAGGTTCGGGTGCTGACTGAAGACGGTCAGTTGATTGGCGTGTTGCGCTTCAAAGTCATGGACAGCACACCCATCAAAGAAAAGTAACGCGGTTCGTGCTATTAGTCAGATCTGCGTAATAGCCGAACAAGCACGGAGCTTATGACTAGCAGCACAATGCCTGGCAGTGCCCGACTGGACACCTCGCACAGCCCTGCCCTGTTGCGGGTCACGGGTGACTGGACGCTCGCCCATTACGCCGATCTCAGCCGCCTGAGTGAAAAGCTCCGTGGCCAATACGACAACAACACCCACATCGATCTCAATGGTCTCGGCGCGCTCGATACGGCGGGTGCGTCATTGCTGGTGGAGTTGCTGGGCGCCGAGCGTCTGGGCAAATCTGCCGAACACCCCGATTGCACCCTTTCCTCCGCTGATCGCGCCTTGTTGCAGACGGTGTACTGCTCGCTGACCGATTTCTGCGTGCCGATCAAAGAACCGGAAATCAGCGTCGGCATTCAACTGCTGACCCGTATTGGCCGTGCGGTCGACGCGGTCTGGCAGGACACCTTGCAACTGTTGGGTTTCGTCGGCCTGATCCTGGAAACCATCGCTCGCGGGTTGTTTCGTCCAAAGCGCTGGCGCCTCACACCGATGGTCGCTCACATTGAACAGACCGGCCTCGACGCCGCCCCCATCGTCGCCTTGCTGACGTTTTTGGTGGGCGCTGTGGTGGCGTTTCTCGGGGCGACGGTGCTGGCGAGTTTCGGTGCGAGTATTTTCACCGTGGACCTGGTGGCGTTCTCTTTTCTGCGGGAGTTCGGCGTGTTGCTCACGGCCATCTTGATGGCCGGCCGCACCGCCAGTGCGTTCACCGCGCAGATCGGTTCGATGAAGGCCAACGAAGAAATCGACGCGATCCGCACCCTCGGCCTCGACCCGATGGAGTTGCTGGTAGTCCCCCGCGTCCTGGCGTTGCTGGTGGCGCTGCCGATGTTGACCTTTCTGGCGATGTTGTCAGGGATTGTCGGCGGTGGCGTAGTCTGCGCGCTGTCGCTGGATATCTCGCCGGCGATGTTTCTGTCACTGCTGCAATCGGACATTGGCGTTCAGCACTTCCTGGTAGGGATCGTCAAAGCGCCGATTTTTGCGTTCCTGATTGCCGCCATCGGCTGCCTCGAGGGCTTCAAGGTCAGCGGTAGCGCCGAGTCCGTTGGCGCGCACACCACGTCCAGTGTGGTGCAGTCGATTTTCGTGGTGATCGTGCTCGACGCCGTGGCTGCGTTGTTTTTCATGGAGATGGACTGGTGAGTCGTTTACCCCGAGCGCCTTCAGAGGCAGTGATCGAAGTCCGTGGGCTGTGCAATCGCTTCGGCCGCCAGAGCGTGCACGAGAACCTCGACCTGGACTTGTACAAGGGCGAGATTCTGGCGGTGGTCGGCGGTTCCGGCAGCGGCAAATCGGTGCTGCTGCGCAGCATTGTCGGCCTGCGTCAGCCCAGCGAAGGGCTGGTGAAGGTCTTCGGCAAGAACTTGCCGAGCCTGTCGGAACACGAGCGCTCGCTGGTCGAACGGCGGTTCGGTGTGTTGTTCCAGAAAGGCGCCTTGTTCTCTTCGCTCACCGTGACCGAGAACGTCGCCCTGCCCCTGATTGAACACGCCGGCCTGAGCCGTGCCGACGCCGAGCACCTGGCGGCAGTAAAAATGGCGTTGGCCGGGCTGCCGTTGTCGGCGGCCGACAAATACCCTGCTTCACTGTCCGGCGGCATGATCAAGCGCGCGGCCCTGGCCCGAGCACTGGCGCTGGACCCGGACATCCTGTTTCTCGACGAACCCACCGCCGGCCTCGATCCGATTGGCGCCGCAGGCTTCGATCAACTGATCCTGACTCTGCGCGATGCCTTGGGCCTGAGCGTGTTTCTGGTGACCCACGACCTCGACACGCTCTACACCATCACCGACCGAGTGGCGGTGCTGGCGCAGAAGAAAGTGCTGGTGGCGGACGCCATCGACAAGGTGTCGGAAACCGATGATGCGTGGATTCACGAATACTTCCATGGCCCTCGCGGCCGCGCGGCGCTGACGGCCGCTAACCAGCTCAACGAGGTCTGACATGGAAACCCGAGCCCATCACGTATTGATTGGCCTGTTCACCGTCATAGTGGTGGCAGGCGCCCTGCTCTTCGGTCTGTGGCTGGCCAAATCCAGCGTCGATACCGAATTCAAGGATTACGAAATCGTCTTCAACGAGGCGGTCAGCGGCTTGTCCAAGGGCAGCGCCGTGCAGTACAGCGGGATCAAGGTCGGCGACGTGGTGATGCTGCGCCTGGACCCGAACGATCCGCGCCGGGTGTTGGCGCGGATTCGCCTGGGCGGAGACACTCCGATCAAAGAAGACACTCAGGCCAAGCTGGCGCTGACCGGGATCACCGGGACCTCGATCATCCAGCTCAGCGGCGGCACGCCACAAAGTCCGACGCTCAAGGGCAAGGACGGCAATTTGCCGACAATCGTTGCATCGCCCTCGCCCATTGCCCGGTTGATGAATGACAGTAACGATCTGATGGCGGGCGTGAACGTGTTGATGCACAACGCCAATCAGTTGTTTTCCTCGCAGAACGTCGCGCGTATCAGCAGCACCCTGGAGCACCTGGAGCAAACCACCGGCACCATTGCCGATCAGCGCGGCGATATTCGTCAGGCGATGGAGCAACTGGCTTCGGTTGGCAAGCAGGCCAGCGCCACCCTGGAACAGACCACCGCGTTGATGCGCAATGCCAACGGCCTGCTCAACGATCAGGGCAAGCAGATGTTCGGCAGTGCCGAGCAAGCCATGAAGTCCCTGGAACAAAGTAGCGCGACCATCAACACGTTGCTCTCCGCCAATCAGGATTCCCTCAACAACGGCATGCAGGGCCTCAATGGCCTGGCGCCGGCGGTACGCGAGCTGCGCGACACCTTGAGTTCGTTGCGGACCATTTCCCAGCGGCTTGAGGCCAACCCCAGCGGTTACCTGCTGGGCAGTGACAAGAACAAGGAGTTCACGCCATGAAACTGGCTCATCTCGCCCTCCTCGCCGGTTTTGCGTTGATCGCTTCCTGTTCGATTTTCCCCAAGACCGAGCCGTCCGATGTCTATCGACTGCCGTCGGCACAGCGCGAAGCATCGGCCCAACACGGCACGCCGCAGCGCTGGTCGTTGCGGCTGGCCAAGCCTCAAACCAGCGAAGCCTTGAACAACCCGAAAATCGCCGTAATCGCTCAGGGTGATCTGATCAGCAGCTACAAGGCTTCACGCTGGAGCGATCCGGCACCGGTGCTGTTGCGCAATCGTCTGCTCGATGGTTTCCAGCGTGACGGTCGCGTGCCGTTGCTCAGCACCGATGACAGTAATTTCCAGGCAGACCTGGAACTGGGCGGCAACCTGCAAGCGTTCCAGACCGAGTACCAAGGCACGGCGGCGAGCGTGGTCGTGCGCCTGGATGCGTTGTTGGTGCGTGGGTATGACCAGCGAATCCTCGCCAGCCGACGCTTTGAAGTGCGTCAGCCGTTAAGCGATGTGAAGGTGTCGGCGGTGGTGACCGGTTTTGGTCAGGCCAGCGATCAATTGACGGCGCAGGTGGTGGCTTGGACGGTGGAGCAAGGTCAGAAAGTTGCGCCGCCGCTGAGGCCTTGAAGACCTACACACACACATCAGTGTGGGAGCGAGCCTGCTCGCGATGAGGTCGGCACATTCAACAATTCTGTTGGCTGTTAAACCGCCATCGCGAGCAGGCTCGCTCCCACAGGTTTTTTGGTTAACCGAAGAACCAGTAACAGACTCCGATTGCGCCGAGCACGCCGGCAAGCTCCGCCAGCAACGCACACCCCACCGCATGCCGCGCGCGCTGAATGCCCACCGCGCCGAAGTACACCGCCAGTACATAAAAGGTTGTTTCAGTACTGCCCTGAATCGTCGCCGCCACCAGCGCCGGGAAGCTGTCGACGCCAGAGGTTTTCATGGTTTCGATCAGCATTGCCCGTGCGGCGCTACCGGAGAAGGGTTTGACCATGGCTGTCGGCAGCGCGTCGACAAAGCGGGTGTCCCAACCGGCCCACTCCACCAGATGACGGATCCCGTCCAGACCGAAATCCAGCGCCCCGGATGCTCGCAGCACGCCCACGGCACAGAGCATCGCCACCAGATACGGCAGCAGGTTCTTGGCCACGTCGAAGCCTTCTTTGGCGCCTTCGATGAACGCCTCGTAGACCTTCACTTTGCGCAATGCGCCGATCACCAGAAACAGCATGATCAACCCGAACAGCGTCACGTTGCCGAGGATCGATGACAGGCTCGCCAGAGCGGTCGCCGAGAGTGTCGCCAGCAGCGCCATGAACGCACCGAGGGCCAAGGCACCGGGAATCAGGTAGGCGAGCACCACCGGGTCCCAGAGGCGCAGACGCTGCATGAACGCCACCGACAACAAGCCCACCAGGGTCGAACAACTGGTGGCCAGCAGGATTGGCAGGAACACCAGGGTCGGATCGGGCGCACCTTGCTGGGCGCGGTACATGAAAATCGTCACCGGCAGCAGGGTCAGGGACGAGGCGTTGAGCACCAGAAAGAGGATCTGCGCGTTGCTGGCGATGGTGTCGCTGGGGTTGAGCTCTTGCAGCGCCTTCATGGCTTTGAGGCCGATTGGCGTGGCGGCATTGTCCAGGCCCAGGCCGTTGGCGGCGAAGTTCAGCGTGATCAGGCCGATGGCGGGGTGCCCGGCCGGCACTCCCGGCATCAGCCGCAGGAACAACGGGCCCAGCGCTTTGGCCAGCCACTCGACGATCCCGGCCTTCTCGGCAATCCGCAGAAAGCCCAGCCAGAGGGTCAGGGTGCCGAACAACAGGACCATGACTTCGACCGACAACTTGGCCATGGCGAAAATGCTTTCCACCATCGCCGCGAAGATCCCGGCGTTACCGCCGATCAGCCATTGCGCCAGTGCCGAAACGGCAGCCACGATGAAGAAGCTTAGCCACAGGCCATTGAGCATCAGTTAAATCCCCCGAAGAATGCGGCGAATGATAGCGGGGTAGGCAGAAACGACAAACCCCGGATTTCTCCGGGGTTTGTTTGCGAGATTGCGTCATACACGTAATGTGCGTGCTACCTCGTACTGTAGGAGCGAGGCTTGCCCGCGAATGGGACACTGCGGTGTTTCAGTTACACGGCGTTATCGTTCTTCGCTGGCAAGCCATGCTCCTACAGGTTTTTGCATCAGTTGCTGGAAATTTCACCAACCGGCAACTTTTCCTTGCTGCGCCAGTGCGGCAGGGAGTTCCAGTAGCGCTCGCCCTTGGCGTCGTCGTACATACCTTCCCAACGTGCGATGACCAGCACGGCCAAGGCGTTACCGATCACGTTCAGCGCGGTACGGGCCATGTCCATGATGCGGTCGACACCGGCGATGAACGCCAAGCCTTCCAGCGGAATACCAACGCTGCCCAAAGTGGCTAGCAGCACCACGAAGGACACGCCCGGTACGCCGGCGATGCCTTTGGAGGTGACCATCAGCGTCAGCACCAGCAGCAACTGTTGGCTGATTGACAGGTCGATGCCGTAGAGCTGGGCGATGAAGATCGCCGCGATGCTTTGGTACAGCGTCGAACCGTCGAGGTTGAACGAGTAGCCGGTCGGCACCACGAAGCTGCAAATGGCTTTCGGCGCGCCGTAGGCTTCCATCTTCTCGATCACGCGCGGCAGCACGGTTTCGGAACTGGCGGTGGAGTAGGCCAAGACCAGCTCATCCTTGAAGATGCGCATCAGCTTGATCACCGAGAAGCCGAACAGACGAGCGATCAGGCCCAGCACCACGAAGGCGAAGAAGGCGATGGCGAAGTAAACCAGAACGACCAGTTTGGCCAGCGGCAGCAAAGAGGCGAAGCCGAAGTTGGCCACGGTCACCGCGATCAATGCGAACACGCCGATCGGGGCGTAGTTCATGATCATGTGGGTGACTTTGAACATGCTTTCCGATACGCCCTGGAACATCTTCACCAGCGGCTCGCGCAGGTCCGATTGCAGGCTCGACAGACCGAGACCGAACAACACGGAGAAGAAGATGATCGGCAGCATCTCGCCGCGGGCCATGGCCGCGAAAATGTTCGACGGGATCAGGTTGAGGATGGTCTGGATGAACGCATGTTCATGCTGAACTTCGGCGGCAGTGGCCTGGTACTTGGAAATATCCACCGTCCCCAGGGTGCTCATGTCGATGCCGCTGCCCGGATGGACCACGTTGGCCAGCACCAGACCAACCAGAATGGCGATGGTGGTGACGATCTCGAAGTAAATGATGGTCTTCAGACCGATGCGACCGAGTTTCTTCGCGTCACCCACGCCAGCAATGCCGACGATCAGCGAGGAGATCACGATCGGGATCACGATCATCTTGATCAGACGGATAAAGATATCGCCTGCCGGTTGCAGCACGTTGCTGATCCACCAGGCTTTTTCGGCACTGAAATGGTTGAGCAGTGCACCAATTGCTATCCCCAGAACCAGACCGATGAGGATCTGCCAGGCGAGGCTAAGCTTTGCCTTCTTCATATCTTTACCCTTACTTGCGTTTGACTCAGGCTGATGCATGAACTGAAACGCTCAATGGCGAACAAATCTTGCATCGGCCCCCGTATAAGGTCCCCGCGAGCGAGCATTTACAGCTCTCAGGCAGCGAAAAAGGCGCAACTATTCCGATGCAGGGAAGCGCCGTCTAATGCCGTAAACGCCTACCCTATGCCGAATCGGCATGAGATTTTCTTACTGAAACCCGCGTCCCAACCGGTTTGAATGCGACATTCAGGCGGGCATAAGTGCCGTATGCCGGCCATTTCAGCGCAGGACGAAGGTTTTTAAATAAGCGGAAATTTAGGAAAAAGCCTACGTTTGGCTGCGAATTCTCTTATCGGGAAAGTCGGAGCTTTCTCGATATACGGTCACGAAGAAACACCGCGAAACGGTTTTGCGGGGAATATGCACCAATAGCAGATGAGCTGAATGCTCTAGATCAACGTTTTGCACGTTGAAGCTCTCCGCAAGTTCGTCGAGCCGCTCTGGCCCCGGCGAACTTGCGTCGCAGCTTTGCCTGACCCGGCCCTTGCGCAGGTACTCCCTGTACCCGTAGGTCACTCCGACCCTGAAACAGTCAGAACGTCCCGACCCCCTGGTCATGCGTCTACCGTCCTCGGGTAGCGCAGTGGAAAAAGGCGCTGTGGCCTCTTTCGTGTTTCGAAACTCAATACCCGTCTGGATCTTCTTTAATTGGCACTGCCGCCCAGAAGCAGGGCGGCTGCCATTGTCTTTAATGAAATGCTCATGTTCAGCCTCGACCGCGGCGGCCAAAGAAGAAGGAAGCAATGAACATCACCAGGAATACGACAAAGAGAATCTTGGCGATACCCGTGGCGGTGCCCGCGATACCACCGAAGCCCAATACTGCAGCGATGATGGCAATGATCAGGAATGTGATTGCCCAGCTCAACATGGTGATTCTCCTTACGCTTCTATTTAAAGGTGTTGCTTGTGGTGCTTATCCCGGCGCGTTGAGCGCGCCAAGTTCGTTTACTTAAAACACCCAACGCTCCTGAGACGTCTCGTCCACAGGCTGGGCCTGGTCGACATCCATCATTCGCATCGAGTCGCTGTCAGCCAGGTTGCTGCTGACCGCGCTGAAATGGGTTTGGGGTGCGTGTGGAATCGACAGGTGCGGCGTCTCTGGCTGCTGGCTCTGTTCCCAGCGCAAGAACTGCTGGCCGCCAATCAAGGTGATCAACAATGTCAGCAGGGCAAACAAACCTTGCTGGATATGCAATGGCGAGATACGCAATTGAGCGGCACCTTGGCGATTCATCCTGAAGTTCCTCCCTCTAGGGGTAGGTTGGCGGGCACTGATTGATTAAATGCCCTGATTACTCAGATACCTGCAGCCTGCATGCCACCTTTTTGTCAGGTTTAATCTGATTAAAATCAATTGGTTACATGGTTTGTGGAAATGGGTTTGGACGCATCCTGCACGATGGCCCATTCAAGGCCGTGCGTAATGCACGATGGATTCGCCAAAACTTTCAATATTTTTGGAATTGAAGGAAGGGCGCGGATGTCAGAAAGGGACGCAGGCAATTGCCGAAGAACGGTTCATTAATAAAAAATTAAATAAATCAGTGGGTTATCTTGTTGTGAAGTAGATAGCACCGCTGATATGGCTGAAATCGGCCACAATCAATCATGCAACTTGCCCGATTTTTCCGGGCCTAACCGACTTCAACAATAAAGGAGCGTAGGAACATGGAATCAGCCACTGAGCATCAAGGCCGCATTCTGCTGGTAGACGACGAGTCCGCCATCCTTCGAACCTTTCGCTATTGCCTCGAAGACGAAGGCTATAGCGTGGCTACGGCGACCAGCGCGGCTCAGGCTGAAGCCTTGTTGCAGCGCCAGGTTTTTGATCTGTGCTTCCTCGATTTGCGCCTGGGTGAAGACAATGGGCTCGATGTGCTGGCCCAGATGCGCATCCAGGCGCCCTGGATGCGGGTGGTGATTGTCACTGCTCACTCGGCCGTGGACACTGCCGTGGATGCGATTCAGGCCGGTGCCGCCGACTATCTGGTCAAACCTTGCAGCCCCGACCAGTTGCGCCTGGCCACTGCCAAACAACTGGAAGTTCGGCAGCTCTCGGCGCGTCTGGAAGCCCTCGAAGGTGAAGTGCGCAAACCCAAGGAGGGGCTGGATTCCCACAGTCCGGCGATGAAAGTGGTGCTCGAAACTGCACGCCAGGTCGCCAGTACTGACGCCAACATCCTGATTCTCGGCGAGTCCGGCACCGGTAAAGGTGAACTGTCACGGGCAATTCATGGCTGGAGCAAACGCCAGAAGAAGTCCTGCGTCACCATCAATTGCCCGTCCCTGACTGCCGAACTAATGGACAGCGAACTTTTCGGCCACAGCCGGGGGGCGTTCACCGGTGCCAGCGAAAGCACGTTGGGTCGTGTCAATCAGGCCGACGGCGGAACGTTGTTTCTCGACGAGATCGGCGATTTTCCCCTGACCTTACAGCCAAAATTGCTGCGTTTCATTCAGGACAAGGAATACGAACGCGTGGGCGACCCGGTAACCCGTCGCGCCGACGTGCGAATCCTCGCCGCCACTAACCTCAACCTGGAAGACATGGTTCGCGATGGTCGTTTTCGTGAGGACTTGCTCTATCGTCTCAACGTCATCACCTTGCACCTGCCGCCGCTTCGCGAGCGCAGGGAAGATATTTTGAATCTGGCGGACCGCTTCCTGGCGCGCTTCGTCAAGGAATACTCGCGTCCAGCCCGGCGTTTCAGCGACGAGGCGCGCGAAGCGCTGCTCAGCTACCGCTGGCCGGGCAACATTCGCGAGCTGCGCAACGTGGTGGAGCGCGCGAGCATTATTTGTCCGCAGGAGCGGGTAGAGCTCAGCCACTTGGGCATGGCCGAAACCCCGACCAACCACACGCCACGCATTGGTGCTGCGCTGAGCCTGGATGAACTGGAAAAAGCTCACATTGGCGCGGTTCTCGCCACGGCCGACACGCTGGATCAGGCGGCCAAAACCTTGGGTATCGATGCCTCGACCCTGTACCGCAAACGCAAGCAGTACAACTTGTGAGTCGTAACCGATGAAACTGGCGATGACGTTGCGCACCCGGCTGTTTCTGAGTATTTCCGCACTGATTACGGTGGCGCTGCTTGGGCTCTTGCTCGGGCTGGTTGGCGTGATGCAGATGGCAGGGACTCAGGAAGCCCTGATCCGTGACAACTTCGTCACGCTGGATCTGGGATTGAAGCTGCGTCAGGCCCTGGGTGATCAACTGATCATCATGCTCGACGAGCAACCGGATCCTGCGGCGTTCGAGGCGTCCAAACAGCATTCCCTTGAATTGTTTGACGAAGGCATTGCTCGCGAACCGTCCAGCGAAGGTGCCCAGTATGGTTTCAAAAAGGCCAAGGCTGATTATCAGAACCTACTGCAATCCTTTGATCTTTCCAGTGCTCCTATCCAGGTAGTCGGTGGTGACGGGAATCTCGCGGAAAAATTCAACGCGTTGCGTAACGGTTTGATCTCTGAACAAAAACGCGCACTGAATAACATCACCGAGATCGAACGCAAGGCCCGGGAGCGGGCACTGTTGATTGCCGGCCTGCTTGGGTTGGTCGGGGTGGCGGTGTTGTTCATCGGCTTCATTACCGCCCATGCGATCGCCCGGCGGTTCGGGGCTCCGATCGAGGCCTTGGCCGCAGCGGCTGACAACATCGGCCAGGGTAATTTCGAAGTGACCCTGCCGATTTCCTCCGCGGTGGAAATGAACCAACTGACCCGGCGTTTCGGCATCATGGCCGAGGCCTTGCGTGAGCACCAGGCTACCAATATCGACGAACTGCTCGCCGGACAGCAACGCTTGCAAGCGGTGCTCGACAGCATCGACGACGGTTTGCTGATCATTGATCGTCAAGGTCATCTTGAGCACCTCAACCCGGTGGCTCAGCGTCAGTTAGGCTGGGACACCGATCGTCTCGGCCAAGGGCTGGGTACGGCGCTTGAGCGTCCCGAACTGGATGAACAACTGCAACTGGTATTGCGCGGTGGCACCCTGGAACGAGCGCCGGACGACCTGAGCATCGAAGTCGATGGAGAGTCGCGATTGCTGACATATAGCCTGACGCCGGTCAGCCATACCCAGGGTCATATTCTCGGCGCCGTGATGGTGTTGCATGACGTTACCGAACAGCGGGCCTTTGAAAGAGTGCGCAGCGAGTTCGTCTTGCGCGCCTCCCATGAGTTGCGCACACCGGTTACCGGGATGCACATGGCATTCGGCCTGTTCCGCGAGCGGACGCATTTTGCCGAAGACTCCCGCGAAGCTGACCTGCTGGACACAGTCAACGAAGAAATGCAGCGCCTGATGCAGTTGATCAATGACTTGCTGAATTTCTCTCGCTATCAGAACGGCCTGCAAAAACTCACCCTGGCACCCTGCTCCATCGAAGACTTGCTGGATCAGGCCCAGACACGTTTTGCCTGCTTGGCGCAGGAAAAGGGTATCGAACTGCTGGTGGAAGTGCAGGGGCCGTTGCCGCGGTTGCAAGCCGATCAGGCGCAGCTGGAACGGGTGCTCGACAACCTGATCGACAACGCCTTGCGCCATACTTCCCACGACGGACTGATACGTTTGCAGGCTCGGCGCCATGGTGAACGGATGATTATCAGCGTCGAGGACAACGGCGAAGGCATTGCCTACGGCCAGCAGGGACGGATCTTCGAGCCCTTCGTTCAGGTCGGTCGCAAAAAGGGCGGTGCCGGGCTGGGTCTGGCGCTGTGCAAGGAAATCGTGCAGTTGCACGGCGGACGGATGGGTGTCTATTCGCGGCCGGGGCAGGGGACGCAGTTCTACATGGCGCTGGCGATATAAGCCGGTGCCCTCTCAGGCTTCGTCATCCTGGCGTCGCGTGGTCAGTCGGCGGCCACGGGTAATCAGTTCGATGAACTGCACGGCGCTCAGGGCGTGGGCGAACAGCCAACCCTGACCGAATTTCACCCCTTCGCTGCTCAGAAACACCGCTTGGGCTTCATGTTCAATGCCTTCGGCAATCACCTTGAGTTGCAGGGCCTGAGCCATGCGAATAATGTGCGGTGCCACGCCGCTGCTGGCGGCGTCATGCCCCAGCGCGTCGATAAATGCCTTGTCGATTTTCAGGCAGTCCACCGGTAGGGTTTGCAGGTAGGCGAGGCTGCAATAGCCGGTGCCAAAATCGTCGATCAGCACTTGATGCCCGACATCCCGCAGGGCTTGCAGGTTTTCTCTGGCCACCACCACGTCCACCAATCCGCGCTCGGTCACTTCAAAGGCAATTTGCCTGGCCGCCACCCGGTGCATGCTCAGCAATCGCGCCATCACCTGACCGATACGCGGCACCATGACATCGCAGGCCGCCAGGTTGACCGAGATGTACAGCTGCGGATTGGACCGCAACAGTTGCCCGAGCTGTTCCAGCAGGCGCTGTAATACGAAGTCGGTCATCTGGCGAATCTGGCCGGTATTCTCCGCCATCGGAATGAACAGGTCGGGACTGGTCAGCGTGCCGTCCGGCCTGCGCCAGCGCAGCAGGGCTTCAGCGCCGACGCAGTTGCGGCTGTCGAGGTCGAAGATCGGTTGATACAACACCTGTAGCTCACCTCGCCGCATAGCGCCTTGCAGTTCGGCATCCAGCGACTGACGCTGGCGTACCAGCAAAAACACCAGAATGCCTACACAGGCACTCAGCGCCAGGCTGGCCGGCAGTAGCCACCACCATACCGGCGGTACATGCATTCCGGTACGTGGGGTGATCAGTACCAGTTGGTATTCGGGGGTGTTAGTGGGCATTCGGTAAATCAGGCGGGTAGGGGTGACTTGCAGCGCATCGGGGCTTTTCGGGGGCCAGGGCTCCGCGGGGGGCCAGGCCTGAGCGACACCGAGCACCGGAATCGCCCGGGTGCCATGGTCGAGCACCACCAACAGGCTGCTCCCCGGAGACAGATCGACCATGTCGGTCAAATGCCCGCGGGACGTCGCAACCCGGAAATTGCCACGCCCAAGCATCAGTGCGGCGCGGTTCTCATCGGGTTCGGTGGTGGTGTTCAGCCAATAGCTGTAGGTGGGACCCTTGATGTCCGGCGGTCGGATCAGCGATACCCCTTCCTGGCGGGGGCGGTTGGAGCAGATTCGCGACGTGTCCATATAAGCGGCTTCATAAACGAAGCGGTAATTGAAGCTGACCTGCTGCAGGGTGGCGATCATTTCGTCATCGCAACCTCGCAGCGGTTGGGCTTCCAGGTCATCGAGGCTTTCGCGCAATTGCCCGAACAGCTGCTCCAGCCGGACCAGAAAGTGTTCTCCCTGGGCATTCATTTCCTGGCTTTCGTTGTGCTCGACCTGATTCATCGCCACGAACAAACTGCCAACCGTTAGAAGTGTTGCGCTCAAGGCAGTAGCCAGCATCGCCAAAAACCAAGGGCGATAGAACCAGCTATGCAGTCTCTCCCGAGCAGCAGGCATCATGGAATATCCGAAGAATTACCAATGAGTTATAGCTGCTGATTTGGAAAAAGCGCTGACCGTCGGGCGGGCGTCATTATTTTGTCTGATTCAACACCTGAAGAATCGCCGCGGTCTGGGCGTCCGGTGTCCCATCGAAACGGGAAGGGCGAAAATGCAGCTGGAAGGCCGCCAGCACATTGCGTGTCGCTACATCCAGTTCGCCGGTTTGCGGCGTGGCATAGCCCAAGCGGGCGAGCTGCGCCTGAAACCAACTGATGCTGGGTAATTGCACCGCGAACTGCGCTTGCTGCCGCGCCACGGCCTGCTCGTTCGGCCATATTCCCAGGCCTTCGGCCGCCAGGCGCTTCCAGGGAAACAGTGGGCCGGGGTCGAGTTTGCGCATCGGTGCGATGTCGCTATGGCCAATGATATGACGGGGGCTGATGCCTTGGCGCTTACTGATGTCTTTGAGCAGGAAGATCATCGACTGAATCTGGGCTTCGCTGTAGGGATACCAAAGACGCCCGTTCGGGGTGTCCTCAAAGCCCTGATTGACGATCTCGATACCAATGGAACTGGAGTTCAGCCAGGTCCGGCCTTGCCATTCGCTTTCGCCTGCGTGCCAGGCCCGGAAATTTTCATCGATCAGCTTATAAATAGTGGCGCGCTTGTCGTCGCTAATCAGGTAGTGGCTGCTGACCTCGCCATGGGTCAGCAATTGCAGTGAGGTTTCCAGGGATGCGGAGGTGTAATGCATCACCACGAACTGAATACGATTGTCGTAATTGGCTGAACGGTGGCTGGTATCGATTCGGGGGCCGCTGGCACAACCGGCCAATAGAAGCAGCGAGGCAATAAGAGCAAGACATTTCATGGTGGGAGGCAGTACACGCAAGACAATAATGCAACAGTGTAACGGTATTGCCTTGCGCGCAGATGGCAAAAAATGCTGTTTTAAACAAAATGGAACAATTAGCTATCAGCCCGCTTCTACTCGATTCCGGCCATTGTTTTTCGCCCGATATAGCGCCTGATCGGCTCTTTTAAGTACCGCATCGCTGTGTTCGCCCGGTCTGAAGGCGGTCAATCCCATGGAAATGGTGATGGTGACTCGCTCGCCCTTGAAGTGGAACGGGCAGGCTTCGATCGATGCGCGCAAGGTTTCCAGTAGTTTTGCGCCGACCATAGGTAGTGTGGCAGGCATCAATAGCACAAACTCCTCACCGCCAAATCGGGCAATGAAATCAGACCCACGCAGACGCTTGCGTAGAACACTGGCGATGATTTTCAGCACCTTGTCGCCTGCCAGATGGCCATAGTTGTCGTTGATGCGTTTGAAATGGTCGAGGTCGAGCATTGCCAGTAACAGGGTAGTGCCATGTTGTTGCCATTGACCTATTTCGTGCTCCAGGCGTTCGCTCCAGGCTGCTCGATTCGGTAGACCCGTCAGTGGATCGATCAGTGCCTTCTGACGCTGTTCTTCGAGATGCTCACGGTAGCCCAGGGCTTCCTGCTCCATGTGGGCAACCCTTTCGGCCAGGCATTGCAGACGGGCCGCTACTTCCTGCTCACGCTCATCGCGCTGCTTCTGGTGTTGGTCCATGGTGCCGAGCAGGCCTTCGAGATGGTTTTCCAGCACATGCTTGAGATCATCAAGGTCCGCCGCTTCCTGCATGCTGCTTTGCAAGCCGTCGACTTGCTCGCGAATCTGCGTGTCCATATCCCGCGCGGCCGATCGGTTGTCGGCGTGGCCTTCGCTCGCGGCTTGCAGGTTGCTCTGAAATGACTCGAGGCGTTCGTTGAGTTGCTTCAAATAGGCTTCGAATTCGTGCTGGCCGCTGTCGGTGATTGCCAGCATCAATGTGGCCAGGTCATCGAGGATGGGCAGCAGTTCGTACCAGTTCAAGCCATTTTGAAGGCGATCGCGCATCGCCTCGGCTTGCGGACGATGGCGCTCAGGCAGCGCCAGGTCATCAAGCAGGCCCAGCAGGGTGTCCTCGATGTGCTTGGCGACAGAGCTATAGGAGGGCTCCGGCGAGTCCGGCAGGGCATACAGAATATCGTGCCCGGACGGCTCTGGATCGATGGCCATTGGAGTGAGCTCATCGGGATTGATTGCCGACAGAACCTGAGTGACCGGTAGGGCGATCGCCGGAACCGGCTCTTCTGATTGCTCGATATCGGGGCGGGCTTGTAGCTCCGTGACTTGGCTGCTCGTAGCTTCTGGCTCAAGGACGGGTGGCTCAAACGCCACGACTTCAGCCGCAGGCGCCATTGCTATGGGCGCCTCAATTTGCGCTGGCTCGGGGGGCGCAGCGGCGGGCATCGCGGCTTCGACGGTTGGCGATACCCCTTGCGGTTTATCGGCGGCTGGCGCGAGATTGACCGTCGCTTGTGGGGGCTCGGCCGGCGAGGCTGCAGCCGGTTCGACAGGTTGCGGGGCAGGCATATGCGATTCGGGGACGGCGAGCTGTGGCGCGGTCTCTTCCGTTTCCCTACTGAACAACCGCTGCAGAAAACCCGGGCGATCAGGTTCGGCAGGGTTCTCCAGCAGGTTCAAGGCTTTGCCTTGCAAGCCGCTCAGCTCGCTAAGCAGCAACGGGATTTCGCGAGCCTGGCTTACGCGTCCGTCCAGTTGCTTGGCGAAATTCTTCAGTGGCCGACTCACTTCCCGGGGCAGCGGCAACGCTTGCAACTGAGAAACCAGCGCTGTCAGGGCGGCACTGACTTGATTGACCCGGGTTTCCCGGCGCTGCTCGGAGTCGAGCACGGCTCTTTCCAGGCGTGGCAGCAAGGCTGCCAGGCCGGCGTCCATATCATCGGTGCGTACGACTTCACGCATTTCCTTCATGCATTGATCAACGGCGCGATCGGTTCCTTCCGCGGCCAGGGTGCTGCGCACCAGCCCGCGACGCAACAGATCAAGCCGGGCGTCCCATCGACGTTCCAGTTTTTCTTGTTGTTCGATGCTTTTGAGGTATTTCTCTTTCCAGCGCTGTGCTTCGTCGCTCATTCAGGCAGGACTCAACGCGGGCAATGCATCGGCCGTGAGCGAACCCGGCAGACGAATCTCTACCGCGACCGGCAGGTGATCGGAAATGGGCTGTGCCAGCACTTCGACCTTTTCAAGGGTCAGGGTGGGGCTGAGCAGAATATGGTCCAGGCAACGCTGCGGGCGCCAGCTGGGGAAGGTCGCTTCAAGTTGCGGCGCGAGCAGGCCTAGATCACGCAACGGGGAGTTTTGCAGCAAGTCACTGGCATGGGTATTCATGTCGCCCATCAGCACCTGGTGTTTATAACCGCCAATCAACTCGCGGATGTAGGCCAGTTGCAGGCTACGGGCGCGAGCGCCCAGCGCCAGGTGCATCATCACCACCACGAGTGCCTCCGGACCTTCGCCGAAGCGCACCAGAATGGCCCCGCGACCCTTGGGTCCCGGCAGCGGATGATCTTCAATCGCCCACGGGCGCAGTCGGCTGAGCACGCCATTGCTGTGCTGACCGAGATGACCGAGGTTGCGATTGAGTTGTTGATACCAGTAGGGGAAGGCGCCGAGCTGCGCCAGGTGTTCGACCTGATTGACGTAACCTGATCGCAGACTGCCGCCATCGGCTTCCTGCAAGGCGACCAGATCGAAGTCGCCCAGCAGATTACCGATTTTTTGCAGATTGTCGGCACGCCCGGTGTGCGGCAACAGATGCTGCCAGCCGCGGGTCAGATAGTGCCGATAGCGCTCGGTACTGATACCAACCTGGATATTGAAACTGAGCAAACGCAGACGGCTGTCCACGGGCAACCCCGTCGATTCCAGGTGATGCTCGTTGACCTGCGGATGATGCAGGCCAACGATGCGTTCAGTTCCCCAGCGGCGCATGGCAGGTGCCGCGCTTAGTTGGCGACGGCCTTGGTTGCCGCTCGCTCTTTGGCAACCAGTTGGTCGGCCAGTTTCAGCGCTTGTTCGGCACCGCCAGCAGAGCCGATGTCAAAGCGATACTTGCCGTTGACGACCATGGTAGGCACGCCGGAGATTTCATATTTCTTTGCAAGCTCTTTGGCTTTGTTGATCTGGCCCTTGATGGCGAAGGAGTCGAAGGTGGCCAGGAACTTGTCCTTGTCTACACCTTGGGTCGCCAGGAAGTCCGCCATGTCTTCTTTGTCGGTCAGTTTCTTGTGTTCTTTCTGAATCGCTTCGAAAACTGCGGCGTGAACCTTGCTTTCGACGCCCATGGCTTCAAGGGTCAGGAACATCTGGCCGTGTGCGTCCCAAGGGCCGCCAAACATGGCCGGAATGCGCACGAAGTTCACGTCGGAAGGCAGCTTTTCAACCCATGGGTTAATGACGGGTTCGAAGGCATAGCAATGCGGGCAACCGTACCAGAACAGCTCCACGACTTCGATCTTGCCAGGCACGGCCACCGGGACCGGATTGCTCAGCTCGACATAGGGCGCTGCAGGTTTTTCGGCGGCTTGGGCAGTCATGCCGAACAGGCTGGCAGCGACGAGCGCGGCGCTGATGATCAGATTACGCATGCTTTACTCCTGGACAATTGGGTCGCCTCGCGCGACCTGTTTTCAGACAGATCCTGGCGGGCTTGAGTTTGTAGTGTAACGGCAGCGGCCACAAAAAAGGGCAGCCAAAGCCACCCTTTTTATGTTTGCATCGACGGATTAATCGAGTGTTAACGTTGCAAGAGATGTACATCTCCAGCAACGCTTGTTCGATGAGTCTCAGTGCAAGCCTTGAATATAGCTGGAGACTGCGGCGATATCTTCGTCGCTCAGCTTTTTAGCGATGCTCTGCATCGGTTTGGTATCGCCGTCGTTGGTCCGGCCACCTTCTTCTTTCCTGAAGTCGGTCAGTTGCTTGCCGACGTACTGAGCATGCTGGCCGCCCAGATGCGGGAAGCCCGCAGCTGCGTTGCCCTTGCCGTCCGGAGAGTGGCAGCCGGTGCAGGCTGGCAGACCCTTGGCCAGGTCGCCACCACGGAACAACGCTTCACCGCGCGCCACGACTTTCGGATCGGCGGCACCGACGCTGCCTTTCTGGCTGGCGAAGTAGGCGGAGATATCAGCCAGGTCCTGATCGCTCAGGTTGGTCAGCAGGCCGGTCATTTCCAGCACCGTGCGCTTGCCGGACTTGATGTCGTGCAGCTGTTTGTTCAGATAACGCTCGCCCTGGCCCGCCAGTTTCGGAAAGTTAGGCGCCATGCTATTGCCATCCGGGCCATGGCAGGCACCGCATACGGCGGCTTTCGCCTGGCCGGCGGCTGCATCACCTGCAGCATGGGCAATGCCGGAGATCCCCACGGTCAACAGCAGACTCACGATCAGTTTGTTCATCAGCTAATCCAACTACGGCTAAGGGTTAAAGAGTTATGGGCCGGGTTTACTCGCTCATCCAGTGGATGATGGCTCGGTAATCCTCGGCACTGCAGTCCATGCACAAACCACGCGGCGGCATCGCCTTGAAACCCTGGGTCACGTGTTGCACCAGCGTCTCCATACCTTTCGCCAACCTCGGCGTCCAAGCTTCCTGATCGCCCTTGCGGGGCGCCATGGGTAGTTGGCCGGAATGACAGGCACCACAAACACGGTTGTACACAGCTTCCGGATCCTGTGTAGCCTGAGCGCTGTAAAGCGGCATCAAGACACCGGCAGCTAGCAGCCATTTCGTCATAAAACGACCTTTTCAGGGTTGAGAGCGTGCTGCGTTCTAATGCGCAATCAAGGTTAATCGCTCTCGTGAACTTCATCCTACGCTGGGACAAAGCGCACACAAAATCTGCGGCATTATATACTGGCGTCACTGAAACGGAAACGACACAGCTTGCCGCGTCCATTCCCGGCGCCGCCCACATCGGAAATCCCATGCAACTCAAGAACCCCATCCTCGGTCTGTGCCAACAGTCCACCTTCATGCTCAGTGCCGCCAAAGTCGACCAATGTCCCGACGACGAAGGCTTTGAAGTGGCTTTCGCCGGGCGTTCCAACGCCGGCAAGTCCAGCGCATTGAACACCCTGACACACGCCAGCCTGGCGCGGACCTCGAAAACTCCGGGTCGCACGCAGCTGTTGAACTTCTTCAAGCTAGACGATGAACGCCGTCTGGTCGACCTGCCGGGTTACGGTTACGCGAAAGTGCCAATCCCGCTGAAGCTGCACTGGCAGCGTCACCTGGAAGCCTATCTGGGCGGTCGCGAGAGTTTGAAAGGTTTGATTCTGATGATGGACATCCGTCATCCAATGACCGATTTCGACCTGCTGATGCTCGATTGGGCCGTCGCCAGCGGCATGCCGATGCATATTTTGCTGACCAAGGCAGACAAGCTGACCTATGGCGCGGCGAAAAACGCGCTGCTCAAGGTTCAGGCGCAAATCCGCAAGGGCTGGGGCGATACGATTACTATCCAGCTGTTTTCGGCACCCAAACGCATGGGGCTGGAAGACGCCTACACTGTACTGGCGGGCTGGATGGAGTTGGCGGACAAGGGCAGCGAAGCTGCCGAGTAAGGTTTTACAGGTGAAAAGCCAGGCAAAAAAAACCCCGGACTTCATATGGGGAGGGAGAAGTTCCGGGGTTCAAGTTCCGGACCGCTAGGGCGGGGTCCAGATATCTGCCAACACTTAACACAACATAGGAGCATCGAAGGGCTTCACCAGCCATTCAGTATCTCTGAGTGGCGGTTCACGGATTTAGTTCAGACTATTTTCAAAAACCATTGGAAATAATCGATGTCATTTTCCGCACTATAGCCCTTCGTTATTTTGTGCTGCGGCATAAGGCCGCAGCACAGGCGTCGTTCAGGCCGATCAGTGCGCTTCATCCCAGTTGTTGCCTACGCCTACCTCGACCAGAAGCGGTACATCCAGCTGTACGGCGCTACTCATGTGGACGCGAATGTCCTCACGCACCTGCTCGATCAGGTCCTCACGCACCTCAAGCACCAATTCATCGTGTACCTGCAGGATGACTTTGGCGTCCAGGCCTGACGATGTCAGCCAGTTATCCACCGTTACCATGGCTTTTTTGATGATGTCCGCCGCGGTGCCTTGCATTGGGGCATTGATTGCCGTGCGCTCGGCCGCTTTGCGCAGAGCCTGGTTTTTTGCGTTGATTTCCGGCAGGTAGAGACGACGGCCGAAGATGGTTTCGACGAAACCTTGCTCGGCGGCCTGGGCGCGCGTGCGCTCCATGTATTCCAGTACGCCGGGATAACGGGCGAAGTAGCGGTCGATGTAGGCCTGGGACTGTTTGCGGTCCACGCCGATCTGCTTGGCCAGGCCAAACGCGCTCATGCCGTAGATCAAACCGAAGTTGATGGCTTTCGCACTACGACGTTGATCGTTGGTGACCGCGTCCAGTTCGACGCCAAACACCTCTGCGGCCGTTGCCCGGTGTACATCGAGGTTGTTGCGGAAGGCATGCAGCAAACCTTCGTCCTTGGCCAGATGCGCCATGATCCGCAGTTCGATTTGCGAGTAGTCCGCGGCCAGCAGCTTGTAGCCTTTCGGCGCGACGAACGCCTGACGAATCCGGCGACCTTCGGCAGTGCGAATCGGAATGTTCTGCAGGTTCGGGTCGATGGACGACAAACGTCCGGTGGCGGCAACGGCTTGCTGGTAAGACGTATGGATGCGCCCGGTGCGAGTGTTGATCTGCTCTGGCAAACGGTCGGTGTAGGTGCTTTTGAGCTTGCTCAGCGAGCGGTATTGCATCAGCACCTTGGGCAGTGGGTAGTCCTGTTCGGCCAATTCGGCCAACACCGCTTCGGCGGTCGAGGCCTGGCCTTTGGCGGTTTTGCTGAGTACGGGCAAGCCGAGCTTTTCGTAGAGGATCACGCCCAGTTGCTTCGGCGAACCCAGGTTGAACTCTTCACCGGCAATGGCAAAGGCCTCGCGCTCAAGGGCGACCAGTTTCTCGCCCAGTTCGACGCTCTGGATGCCCAGCAGGTTGGCATCCACGAGCGCGCCCTGGCGTTCGATTCGGGCCAGAACCGGCATCAGCGGCATTTCAATCTCGTTGAGCACTTTGCCCAGGCTTGGCGTTGCTGCCAGTTTTTCCTGCAATGCCAAGTGCAAACGGAAGGTGACGTCAGCGTCTTCGGCGGCATAGGGGCCTGCCAGCTCAAGAGAGATCTGGTCGAAAGTCAGCTGTTTGACGCCTTTGCCCGCGATCCCTTGAATGTCGGTCTTGCTTTGGCCCAGGTATTTGAGCGCCAGGCTGTCCATGTCGTGGCGGGTGGCCGTCGAGTCCAGGACGTAAGACTCGAGCATGGTGTCGTAGGCAATGCCCTGAACAATAATCCCGTTGGTCTGATCGCCACCGATGGCGCAGTTGGCGAGAATGTTGGTTTCGAACTTGGCGTGTTGGCCGACTTTCAGCTTATTCGGGTTTTCCAGCAGCGGCTTCAGCGCCAGCAGCACAGTGTCGCGATCCAGTTGCTCCGGCACGCCCATGTAGGAATGGGTCAGCGGAATGTAGGCCGCTTCGTTGGCCGCGACGGAAAACGACAGGCCCACCAGTTGTGCATGTTGGGCATCGCTGCCGTTGGTTTCGGTGACGAAGGCGATCAACGGCGCCTTGTCGAGCTTGTCCAGCCAGGCCTCGAAGTGCTTCTGGTCGAGGATGGTTTCGTACTTCGCTTCGGCGGCCCCCGGCTGTTCCTGGACGACCTCGACAATGTCCTGACCTGCGCGCTTGGCATCGCGCTGGTTCTCTTCGAACCAGCTCTTGAACTCCAGCAGGGAATACAGTTCGGCGAGTTTATCGTGATCCGGTGGCCCCATATGCAAGTCATCGAGGCCGAAGTCCAGCGGTACATCGATCTTGATGGTTGCCAAGCGATAAGACAGAAAGGCCATTTCCTTATGTTCTTCAAGCTTGGCCGGCAGGGTCTTGGCGCCACGAATCGGCAGGGTCGGGACGATGTCGAGCTGAGCATAGAGCTCGGCCAGGCCGCCGTTCACACCGACCAGCAGGCCGGAAGCGGTCTTCGGACCGATACCCGGAACGCCAGGAATGTTGTCGGACGAATCGCCCATCAGTGCCAGATAATCGATGATCTGCTCGGGAGCGACGCCGAATTTCTCCTTCACGCCTTCCACGTCCAGCGCGCTACCGGTCATCGTATTGACCAAGGTAATGTGCCCGTCGACCAGTTGCGCCATGTCCTTGTCGCCGGTGGAGATCACCACCGGACGGTCGGCGGCCGCGCTGCTGCGGGCCAGGGTGCCGATCACGTCGTCGGCTTCGACGTTGTCCACGCACAGCAATGGAAAGCCCAAGGCCTTGACGCTGGCGTGCAACGGTTCGATCTGAACCCGCATGTCGTCGGGCATGCTTGGGCGATTGGCCTTGTATTCGGCGAACATTGCGTCGCGGAACGTCCCGCCCTTGGCGTCGAACACCACGGCGAACGGGCTGTCCGGATACTGCTTGCGCAGACTCTTGAGCATATTCAATACGCCTTTGACCGCTCCGGTCGGCAGGCCTTTGGACGTGGTCAGCGGTGGCAGCGCGTGAAAGGCGCGGTACAGATAAGAAGAACCGTCCACCAGGACGAGGGGGGCTTGGCTCATGAGCAGGATCAACCTTTTCGGCGGGTCCGGCGCTAGAATAGCGGGACCGTTGACGACAAAGGGACAAGGTTATCATGCGCACACTAAATCGCTTGTTGCTGGCTGGCTTGTTTGCAATCACTCCATTGGCTGTCATGGCGGCGGACGAAGCGCCCTCGGCAGACCCGGATGTAACAATCCGCACGGAAGGCGATAAAACCATTCAGGAGTATCGGCAAAATGGTTTTTTGTATGCCATCAAGGTGACCCCGAAAGTCGGCAAACCGTATTTCCTGGTGCGCGCTGATGGCTCCGACGGTAACTTCATCCGCTCGGACCAGCCGGATATGCTGATTCCGTCGTGGAAAATATTCGAGTGGTAAACCGCTCCTAACTTAAATCGGCGCCGGCAGTCGCGGCGCCCGTACTGGCAGTTTTAACCATGTCTGTGTTCACCCCCCTGGCTCGGCCCGAGCTGGAAACCTTTCTCGCCCCTTACGGGCTTGGCCGCCTGCTTGATTTCCAGGGGATCGCCGCCGGTAGCGAAAACACCAATTTCTTTATCAGCCTGGAGCAGGGTGAGTTTGTCCTGACTCTGGTCGAGCGCGGTCCGGTGCAGGAGATGCCGTTTTTCATCGAACTGCTCGACGTGCTGCACGACGCCAACCTGCCGGTGCCTTATGCCCTGCGCACCACCGACGGCGTCGCGTTGCGCGAACTGGCCGGTAAACCTGCGCTGTTGCAGCCCCGTCTGGCGGGCAAGCACATCAAGGACGCCAACGCGCAGCATTGCGCTCAGGTCGGCGAGCTGCTGGCTCATCTGCACTTGGCGACCCAAGCCAACATGATCAAACGCAAAACCGATCGCGGCCTGGACTGGATGCTGGAAGAGGGCACGCAGTTGCTTTCGCACCTGAATGCCGAGCAAAGCGATTTGCTGCAACGGGCGCTGGATGAAATCACACAGCAGAAGACGAAAATTCTGGCGCTGCCGCGGGCCAACATCCACGCCGACCTGTTCCGCGATAACGCGATGTTCGAAGGCACGCACCTGACCGGGTTGATCGACTTCTACAACGCCTGTTCCGGGCCGATGCTCTATGACGTGGCGATTGCCTTGAACGATTGGTGCTCGGACGAGCAAGGGCAGCTTGATGGCGCTCGGGCGCGGGCATTGCTGGGCGCTTATGCCGCGCTAAGACCGTTTACCGCTGCCGAGGCCGAGCTATGGCCGACCATGCTGCGCGTGGCGTGCGTACGGTTCTGGTTGTCGCGGTTGATCGCCGCGGAGTCTTTCGCCGGGCAGGACGTGTTGATTCACGATCCGATGGAATTTCAGTTGCGGCTGATGCAGCGGCAGAAGGTCCACACACCGCTGCCGTTCGCGCTTTAAAGTCAAAAGATCGCAGCCTTCGGCAGCTCCTACGGGGGTTTTGTGTACCGCTGTAGGAGCTGCCGAAGGCTGCGATCTTTTTAGGGGCTTACAACGACTCCAAACACCCCGCCAAATCATTCCCCAGCTTTTCCAGCAGTTGCTCATACCCTTGAGCGGTCGCTGGCGTGTACCCGCCGAGCGCATCCAGCTCCGCCAGTTTCACCGGCAGCCCGGCCACCAGGGTTTCTGCCAGGCGCGGGCGCAGCGGTGGTTCGCTGAACACGCAAGTCTTGCCCACTTCCTGCAACCGAGTGCGCATCGCCGCCACGTGCTGGGCGCCGGGTTGTACTTCGGCTGCGACACTGAATACGCCAGTGTGCTTGAGGCCGTAAGCGTCTTCGAAGTAGTCGAAGGCTTCGTGAAACACGAAGTAAGGCTTGCCCGCGATACCCGCCAGACGAGCCTTCAAGCGCAGGTCCAAAGCATCCAGACGCTCATCGAACACCTTGAGATTGCTCTGGTAGCGCGCTGCGTTGGCTGGATCGGCGGCACTCAGATCGGCGGCCATTTTGGTAGCGATCACGCGGGCGTTGATCGGTGACAACCACAAATGCGCATCCAGATTGCCAGGGCGGTGATCGTGGTCATGCTCGTCGGCTTCTTCGGCGTGGGAGTGGTTATCTTCGGCGAAGTGTCGCAGTTTCAGGCCAGGCAAGTCTTGCACCGCGACGCTGGGCAACGTACGACCTTTCAGCACACGGGGCAGGAAACCTTCCATGTCCGGGCCGATCCAGTACAGAAGATCCACCGATTGCACTTTCCGTACATCGGATGGGCGCAAGGCATAGTTATGGGGCGAGGCACCGGGCGGCAGCAAAACTTCCGGAACCGCTACGCCGTCCTGCACCGCCGCGGCTATCAGCTGCAGAGGCTTGACGCTGGTGAGGACTTTAACCTCGGCTTGAGCTGAGCCGATCAGCAGAAAACTGGCGACAAATGCGACAAAGATAGAAAAAAGTCGGGACACGATGACCACTCAAAGAGGCGAGAACGGGTAACATAATAACGTCTCTCACAAAACTCGTCGCCGCTCATGCCTAAAACACCGATTGCCAGCCGTCCCCACGACCACTCTCATTGCGTGCATAGCGCATTGTCTGAGGCCGATGTCCTGTGCGCACGTCAGGGGCTGCGTCTGACCGCTTTGCGCCGGCGAGTGCTGGAACTGGTATGGCAAAGCCACAAACCGTTGGGTGCCTATGACATTCTGGCGGTGCTCAGCGAGCAGGACGGCCGTCGCGCCGCGCCTCCTACCGTGTACCGCGCGCTGGATTTCCTGCTGGAAAACGGCTTGGTACATCGCATCTCCTCGTTGAACGCCTTCGTCGGCTGCAATCACCCGGAACACGCCCACCAGGGGCAGTTTCTGATTTGCCGCAAATGCCACGCCGCCATCGAACTCGAACAGAAATCCATCAGCGACGCGATTATCGATAGCGCCAAAGATGTCGGATTTATCGTCGAAGCCCAGACCGTTGAAGTCATCGGTCTCTGCTCGGGTTGCCAGGGGGCTTGATGAGCAACGCGCTGATTCGTCTCGAACAGGTGGCTGTCACCTTTGCCGGGCAAAACGTGCTGGACAACATCGAGCTGAGTGTCGAGCCGGGGCAGATCGTGACCTTGATCGGCCCCAATGGTGCCGGCAAAACCACGCTGGTGCGCGCGGTGCTCGGCCTGTTGAAACCGGACAGCGGCAGCGTCTGGCGCAAGCCGAAGTTGCGCGTCGGTTACATGCCGCAAAAACTCCATGTCGACCCAACCCTGCCGCTTTCGGTGCTGCGCTTCTTGCGTCTGGTGCCGGGCGTGGACCGGACTCGGGCGTTGGCCGCCCTCAAGGAGGTCGGTGCCGAACAGGTCATCGACAGCCCGGTGCAAAGTGTTTCCGGTGGCGAAATGCAGCGAGTGCTGCTGGCGCGGGCATTGCTGCGCGAGCCAGAATTGCTGGTGCTTGATGAGCCGGTACAAGGCGTCGACGTGGCGGGTCAAGCCGAGCTCTACAGCCTGATCACACGCTTGCGTGATCGTCATGGTTGCGGCGTTTTGATGGTTTCTCACGATTTGCATCTGGTGATGAGCACCACCGACCAGGTGGTGTGCCTGAATCGCCACGTCTGCTGTTCCGGACATCCCGAGCAGGTCAGCGGCGATCCCGCATTCGTCGAGCTGTTCGGAAAAAACGCACAAAGCCTGGCGATTTATCATCACCATCACGACCACGCCCACGACCTGCATGGCTCGGTGGTCAGCGCGGGCCCGTCGACTCACGTTCATGGAGATAGCTGCAAGCATGGCTGATTTTCTGCTCTTTGCCCTGCTTGCAGGTCTGGCCCTGGCGCTGGTCGCGGGGCCGTTGGGTTCGTTCGTGGTGTGGCGGCGCATGGCCTATTTCGGCGACACCCTGTCCCATGCGGCGCTACTCGGCGTGGCGCTGGGTTTTCTGCTGGATATCAGCCCGACCGTTGCCGTCACGGTAGGCTGCTTGTTGCTGGCGGTATTGCTGGTGACGTTGCAACAAAGGCAGCCCCTGGCGTCTGACACGCTTTTGGGAATTCTCGCACCCAGCACGCTCTCTCTTGGCTTGGTGGTACTAAGCTTCATGCATGAAGTGCGGATCGACCTGATGGCCTATCTGTTCGGCGACTTGTTGGCGATCAGTCCGACCGATCTGGCGTGGATCCTCGGCGGTAGCGCGGCGGTGCTCGCCTTGCTTGTCACGCTGTGGCGACCTTTGCTGGCGATTACGGTGCATGAAGAACTGGCCAAAGTGGAAGGTTTGCCAGTGGCGGCGTTGCGCCTGGCGCTGATGTTGCTGATCGCCGTGGTGATTGCGGTGGCGATGAAAATCGTCGGCGTGTTGCTGATTACTTCGTTACTGATTATTCCGGCGGCTGCGGCACAGCGTCACGCCCGCTCGCCGGAGCAGATGGCATTGGGCGCGAGCTTGCTGGGCATGCTCGCGGTGTGTGGCGGGCTGGCGTTGTCCTGGTTCAAGGACACCCCGGCCGGCCCGTCGATTGTGGTGACGGCCGCCGCGCTGTTTCTGCTGAGTTTTGTCCTGCCCCGTCGAGGGGTGTAGACTTGCTCGTTTTTTGCGCAAATAGAGAGTCGCAGGAATGAAGCCGTTCGCCTCCCGTTATCTGCTCCTTGTCGCATTTTCGCTGCTGCTGGGCGCTTGCCAAAGCACGCCACCGGCGGCCACCGAGACCCCCGATGCGCGGGCCACGGCGATCGCACAGCTGGAACAAAGCCTGGCCAGCAGCGAACTGGCCACCGCCGAAGGACAATTGGCGGCTTTGCAGGCCGAGTCGCCCAACGATCAATCCCTCGAGCAATACCAGCGGCAATTGGCCGAAGCTTATTTGCTGCGTAGCCAGATCGTGCTGCAAAAAGGTGATGTGAATGCAGCAGCCACCGCTCTCAGCCGTGCCCGGGTGCTGATGCCCATGGCCCCGGCGCTGACCGGTGGCGTCAACAGTGCCATTGTCCATGCGCGAAAGGCTGAACTGGATAAAGCCGAAGCAGCTCTCAAGGCTGCCGAAGCCAAACCTCAGGCCAAAGTCATCGACCCGACGGCTGAAAGCACTACGGTGGCGTTGAACCTCAGCGATATGAGCAAGCTTCGTCGTCAACTGGATGCCATCGCTGCCGATGTGGTGAATTATCAGTGCGACGTGAGCATTCAGGCTCCGCGCACCCAGGATTACCCATGGCTGGCCACGCTGCTGACCAAACGGGTGAAGAAGCTGGATTCGGAGTTTGATCTGAAGCTGGAGAAACAGATTCTGCGCAACATTCCGGCGCAGATGGTTTTGAGTCCGCGTAAGCCTTAAAAGCTTCGCGGGCAAGCCTCGCTCCTACAGTTTTGACGTTTGTTCGTTGATCACTGAACCTGTAGGAGCGAGGCTTGCCCGCGAAGGCGTCCTCCTGTTCGATAAAGATCCTCAAGCCGGAATCGCCTTGGCCTTTGGCCCCCTACCTTTGATCGCGTTATTGCCAAATCGCTGGTTGAATGCGAAATAAATGCTAAGAACCTCTATACGGACAGGCTAAAATGCGCGCCCGGCTAACCGCTGATCCTTTTCTAACGCGCCCCACAAGGTTCGCTACGTGATCGAGTTTCAAAACGTCCACAAAACTTACCGCGTCGCCGGTAAGGATATTCCCGCCCTGCACCCGACCAGTCTGACGATTGAGAATGGTCAGGTTTTTGGTCTGATCGGCCATTCCGGCGCGGGGAAAAGTACCCTGCTGCGTCTGATCAACCGCCTGGAGAACGCCAGTGGCGGCAAGATCATCGTCGATGGCGAAGAAGTCACCGCGCTGGACGCCAATAGCCTGCGGCGCTTCCGTCAGCAGGTCGGGATGATTTTCCAGCACTTCAACCTGCTGGCGTCCAAAACCGTGGCCGACAATGTCGCGCTGCCGCTGACCCTCGCCGGTGAACTGTCCCGTAGTGAAATCGACCGGCGTGTGGCGGAGTTGTTGGCGCGGGTCGGCCTGTCCGACCATGCGAAAAAGTACCCGGCGCAATTGTCCGGTGGTCAGAAGCAGCGTGTCGGCATCGCCCGCGCCCTGGCGACCAAACCGAAAATCCTGTTGTGCGATGAAGCCACCAGTGCCCTGGACCCACAAACCACGGCGTCGGTCCTGCAACTGCTGGCCGAGATCAACCGCGAGCTGAAACTGACCATCGTCCTGATCACCCACGAAATGGATGTGATCCGTCGAGTCTGCGATCAGGTGGCGGTGATGGATGCCGGCAAGATCGTCGAGCAAGGCTCGGTGGCCGAGGTGTTCCTGCATCCCAAGCACCCGACCACCAAGCGCTTCGTGCAGGAAGACGAGCAAATCGACGAAAGCGAACAGCGCGACGACTTCGCTCACGTACCGGGGCGCATCGTGCGTCTGACCTTCCAGGGCGAAGCGACCTATGCGCCGTTGCTGGGTACCGTTGCCCGGGAAACGGGCGTGGACTACAGCATCCTGGCCGGTCGCATCGATCGCATCAAAGACGTCCCTTACGGGCAATTGACCCTGGCCGTTACTGGTGGCGACATGGAAGCGGCGTTTGCCCGCTTCACCGCCGCTGACGTCCACATGGAGGTGCTGCGCTAATGGACGTCCTGATGAGTTTCTTTTCCAATATCGATTGGTACGAAATCTGGCTGGCTACCGGCGACACCCTGCTGATGCTCGGCGGTTCGCTGTTGTTCACGGTGCTGCTGGGCCTGCCATTGGGTGTGCTGTTGTTCCTGTGCAGCCCGCGCCAGTTGCTGGAAGCCAAAGGCGTGTACGCGATGTTGTCGCTGGTGGTGAACATTCTGCGTTCGCTGCCATTCATCATTTTGCTGATCGTGATGATTCCGTTCACCGTGTTGATCACGGGCACCTCCCTGGGTGTCGCCGGTGCGATTCCACCGTTGGTGGTGGGCGCCACGCCGTTCTTCGCGCGACTGGTGGAAACCGCCTTGCGTGAAGTGGATCGCGGCATCATCGAGGCGACCCAGGCCATGGGCGCGACGACACGTCAGATCATCATCAATGCCTTGCTGCCGGAAGCCCGCCCGGGCATCTTCGCGGCGATTACGGTGACAGCGATTACACTGGTGTCCTACACGGCAATGGCCGGTGTGGTCGGCGCTGGCGGCTTGGGCGACCTGGCGATCCGTTTCGGTTACCAGCGTTTCCAGACCGATGTGATGGTTGTGACGGTCGTGTTGCTGCTGATGCTGGTTCAAGTGTTGCAAACCGTTGGCGACAAATTGGTTGTCCACTTCTCACGTAAATAAGTCATGAGCCGGCCATTCGCTGGCAGGCGCCAAACGGGCGCCTCACAAGGAGTTAGCTGAATGAAAAAACTACTCGTCGCGTTCGCTGCCGTTGCAGCCTTTTCCGCACACGCTGCCGACACCCTGACCGTCGCGGCCACCCCGGTGCCTCACGCGGAAATCCTCGAGTTTGTTAAACCGGCCCTGGCCAAAGAAGGCGTGGATCTGAAGGTCAAAGTCTTCACCGACTACATCCAGCCGAACGTGCAGGTGGCCGAGAAGCGTCTGGACGCCAACTTCTTCCAGCACCAGCCGTACCTGGATGAGTTCAACAAGGCCAAGGGCACTAACCTTGTCAGCGTTGCCGGTGTGCACCTGGAGCCGCTGGGCGCTTACTCCAGCAAGTACAAAGCGCTGACCGAACTGCCGGGCGGCGCCAACGTGGTGATCCCGAACGACGCCACCAATGGCGGTCGTGCGCTGTTGCTGCTGGCGAAGGCTGGCCTGATCAAGTTGAAGGATTCGAACAACATCCTGTCGACCGTGAAGGACATCACCGAGAACACCAAGGACCTGAAATTCCGCGAGCTGGAAGCCGCAACCATCCCGCGCGTGCTGACTCAGGTCGACCTGGCGCTGATCAACACCAACTACGCGCTGGAAGCCAAGCTTGATCCGTCCAAGGACGCGCTGGTTATCGAAGGCAGCGACTCGCCGTACGTGAACATCCTCGTTGCTCGTCCGGACGACAAGGACAGCGCCGCGATGCAGAAACTGGTTGCTGCCCTGCACAGCCCGGAAGTGAAAGCCTTCATTCTCGAGAAGTACAAAGGCGCGGTAGTGCCGGCGTTCTGACGTTGAAGGGGACGCAGAGCGTCCCTGGCTGCATTCCCACGCGGAGCGTGGGAACGATCAAAAACGGGGACGCATTGATTGCGTCCCCGTTTTTTTATGCCTGAAACACCGTACCTGTGGGAGCGGCGGTGCGGCGATCCGACTTGCTCGCGAAAGCGGTGTAACAGTCAACGTTGATGTTGGATGTTATGGCCTCTTCGCGAGCAAGCCCGCTCCCATTGTGTTGGTTATTCGCGCTTGAGCATCACCGGCAACTGCGCCACCAGCTTCTGATTGTTCAACGGTGCACGAATAAACCCGCGTTGAGTCCCGTCCGGCCCGATCACTGCGAGGTTGCCGCTGTGGTCGACGGTGTAGTTCGGCTTACTGGTGTCCGCCGGAATAAACGGAATACTCACCGCATTGGCCAGCTTCTGAAGGTCTTCGACCGAGGATGCCGTCAGCCCGATGAACTGTGGATCGAAGTAGCCCAGGTATTGCTTGAGTTGCTTGGGCGTGTCGCGGTTCGGGTCGACGCTGACCAAAACGACCTGCAACTTGTCCACAGCATCCGCCGGCAGTTCACTCTTGATCTGCCGCAGTTGGGCGAGGGTGGTCGGGCAGATGTCCGGGCAGAAGGTGTAGCCGAAGAACAACACACTCCATTTGCCTTTCAGCTCGTTGATCGCCACCGGCTTACCGTCCTGATCGGTCATCTTCACGTCCGGCAGGTTACGGCTTTGGGGCAACAGGATGATCCCCGCATCGATCAGTGCCGTCGGGTCGCCCTGGTTTTTTCCGGTCAGAACTTTATTGATGGTCAGGCCCAGGATCAGCGCGATCAAGGCGACGAGAATGAAGACGGTTTTCTGGGTTCGAGTCATAGGTTCAACAGTAAGTAGTGGTCTACGAGCAGCGCGATAAACAGCAGGAACAAGTAGTAAATAGAGTACTTGAACGTGTTGATCGCCGCGTGCGGCCGAGTGCCACGGTACAGCACCACGGCCCATTGCAGAAACCTCGCGCCCAGTGCGAGGGCACAAATCAGGTAGAGCACGCCGCTCATGTGGATCACGTAGGGCATCAGGCTGACGGCCAGCAGCGCAAAGGTATAAAGCAGGATGTGGACTTTGGTGTAGTGCTCGCCATGGGTCACCGGCAGCATCGGAATGTCAGCCTTGGCGTATTCCTCTTTGCGGTGAATCGCCAGCGCCCAGAAATGCGGTGGAGTCCAGGCGAAGATAATCAACACCAGCAGCAACGGTTCGGCGCTGACATGACCGGTGGCGGCGGTCCAGCCGAGCAGCGGCGGGGCCGCACCGGCGAGGCCGCCGATGACGATGTTCTGCGGCGTCGCGCGTTTCAGGAAGCCGGTGTAAACCACGGCATAACCGAGCAAGGAGGCGAGGGTCAGCCATGCCGTCAACGGGTTGGTGAAGGCCAGCAGCAGAGCTTGGCCGAGCAGCGCCAGCACCAGCGCGAAAGTCAGCGCAGCGGTTGGAGAAACCCGACCTTCGGCCAAGGGCCGCTTGCGAGTTCGGGCCATGACCGCGTCGATGCGCCGGTCCACCACATGGTTGACCGCCGCCGCACCGCCGGCACACAAGGCAATCCCCAGATTGCCGAACACCAGCACCGTCCACGGCACCCCGGCGCGCGTCGCGAGGAACATGCCGACCAGCGAGGTGATGAGCATCAGCACCACCACTTTCGGCTTGGTCAGCTCCAGGTAATCGCGCCAGATTGCCTGACTGTGACGTTCGCCGATCAGGGTCGCCATGGCATTTCTCCTTTTATTGTTATGGGCCCGGCCGAGTGTTTACGCAGGCTGAGACGCCAGCGTACTGGGGGCTGATGCTTGACCCGAACCAGGCTGGTTCGCGCGTGATAATTGACCAGCACCATCGTCAGCAACAGCGCTGCACCGCCGGCGTTGTGGGCGACGGCCACCGGCAGCGGCAAGTGGAACACCACATTGCTGATGCCCAGGGTGATTTGTGCGGCCAGGGCGATCAGCACCATGGCGGCCAGGCGCGTCATGCCGACGGCCTTCAGTTGCCAGGCCAGACCGAGCAGAACGAGGGTGACCAGTAGCGCGCCGATACGGTGAGTCAGGTGAATCGCGGTGCGGGCATCGCTGTCCAGTTGCCCGCCCAGGTAATTGGGGCCGATGTGTTGGGTCAGGTGAAAGCCGTTGGCGAAATCAGTCGGTGGCAGCCATTGCCCGTGGCAGGTTGGAAAGTCGATGCAGGCCACCGCCGCGTAATTGGAGCTGACCCAGCCACCCAGGGCAATTTGCAGGATCACCAGCAACAAGCCGGCGGTCGCCCAGTGCTGCAAACGCCGTGGCACGGTGAGCGCCGGCAACACGCCGGACAGGCGCAGGGTCAACAGAAACAACAGGCTCAAGGTCGCAAAGCCGCCGAGCAAATGCCCGGTGACCACTTGCGGCCAGAGCTTGAGCGTCACCGTCCACATGCCGAATGCCGCTTGGGCGAGCACCACCGCCAGGACAAACAACGGCAGTTTCACCGGCTGCCCCGGATGATGACGATGGGTCCAGGCGCGGCCCGCCAGCACCGCGATCAGCAGCCCCAATGTGCCGGCGAAGTAGCGATGAAGCATCTCGTTCCAGCCTTTGTTGGCTTCCACCGGTGCGTGGGGAAAATGCAGCTCAGCATGGGCCAGTTGGGCTTCGCTGTTCGGCACGCTGATAAAGCTGTAGCAGCCGGGCCAGTCCGGACAACCAAGACCGGCATGGGTCAGGCGGGTGTAGGCGCCGAGCAACACCACAATCAGTGCCAGCAAGGTGGCAAACAGCGCGAGGCGAAATCCAGGTTTGGCCATGACGATGCCCTTATCCGATGTTCGACAGTTTCAGCAAATGGCGCAGGTCGTTGAGCAGGTCCTTGCCCTTCACCGTCGGGTCGTAGCGCAGCACCAGGTTGCCGTGAGGGTCGATGATCCACAGGTGCGGGGTGTCATTGCTCTGAGCGCCTTTGCTGTAGGTCGGCGGGTCCAGGGAATAACGTTGCAGCTGCGGGTACTCACGTTGAAGTTTAGTCTCGTAATCGCTGTTCAGCGGCTGTGCGATGGCCAGCGCATGGCTGGCGCGGGAGGCATCGCGACCGAGGCCGATCTGGATCTGGCGCGCCAGATACACCAGCTGCTGGCAGTCCACCGAACAGTCCTTGGGCGCTGTCACCAGCAACTGCCAGCGGTCTTCTTGCGCCGGTACGCCGATGTCGGCGCGGGTCTGGCCATTGCCGATCAGTTCACCGTGATAACTGCGGCCCTCCGGCACCCAGAACTGCAATTTGTACATGCCGGTGGCGAGGATCATCGGACCCACCACGCCCAACAGGATCAGTAACAACTGCAAGCGCCCGCGCCGACGATTTACCGGCGTTTTCGCCTCAGACATGCCGAGTGGATTCATGGCCGCTCCCATTATTGTTCTCCTTTGCGTTGTGCCAGCCGAGATAGAGGTAAAGGCCGAGCAGGGCTATCGACAGGGCGAACCACTGCACGGCATAAGCCAAGTGTTTTTCCGGCCCCATGGCCACCACCGGCCAATCGGCCTGGTAGGTCGCGGGGCCGCTTTGTGCGCGTAATTCGTAGGCGAAACCATCACGGTCAAGCGCCGCCCAGAGCCTGGCCGGTTCAATGGCGGTGACCAGTTGTGGCCAGGTCGTGGTGTCTGGGTCGGTATGCAATTGGAACGTTGCGCCGGGGGAAACGTAGACCCAGGCGTCGAGGCTCAATGCCTGAGTCGGTGTGGTGAATGACGGCGGTGTGCGCCGATCCGGCCACGGCAACCAGCCGCGATTGACCAGCAGCCAGAGCCCGGTTGCCCGGTCCTGGAACGGTTGTAGCAGCTCGACCCCGACCTTGCCGTCGCGCTGACGGTTGTCCAGCAGCAGGCTATGTTCGGCATCGAACTGACCGTGCAGGCGAACCCGGCGGAAGGCCGGATCTTCGGTGTGTTGCAGTTCAGTGCTGGCCATCGGTTCGGCCGCCCGGCGCTCGGCGTAGCTTTGCAGCAGCGCGCTTTTCTCCGCGCCCCGGCTCAACTGCCAGAAACCGAGTGACACCAGCAAAGGCAGCAGCATCGCGACCACCAGGGTCGGCAAGAGGCCCGGCCGGAAGCGTTTCATGGCGTTGCCAGAAAGTCGGTAATCGCGATAGCTATACTCAAATGCATCGCCTGTCCCCCGGAGTGTCACCATGCTCAAAGCAGCCATCGTCCTGATGCTGATTGCCACGGTTGTCAGCCTGTTCAGCGGCCTGTTTTTTCTGGTCAAGGACGACAGCCACTCGAATCGCCTGGTCATCGCCTTGAGTGTTCGTGTTGCGCTGGCCGCCACCACTGTCGGCTTGATCGCCTGGGGTTTTTTCAGCGGGCAGTTGGTGTCTCACGTGCCTTGGTAGTCATGAAAGCCAAGGCTCAGAGCACATAGACGAAAACGAACAGACCGATCCACACCACGTCCACGAAGTGCCAGTACCAGCTCGCCGCCTCGAAGGCGAATTGATGGTCGGCATCGAAGTGCCCGCGCATGATCCGCATCAGCATGACGAACAGAATGATCGTGCCGATGGTCACGTGGGCGCCGTGGAAACCGGTGAGCATGAAGAAGGTCGCGCCATAGATGCCGGAACCCAGAGTCAGGCCCAGTTCGTGGTAGGCGTGCAGGTATTCTTCGGCCTGGAAACCGAGGAACGCGCAACCGAGCAACACGGTCAACGCCAGCCAGATTTTCAGTGCGCCGCGATGGCCCTTCTTCAAGGCGTGGTGAGCAATGGTCACGGTGACGCTGGAACTCACCAGCAGCACGGTATTGAGCAGCGGCAGGCCCCAGGGGCTGATGACTTCCTTGGGGGGAGGAAAGAGTTTCGGGTCCGGGTTGTTCAGCAGCGGCCAGGTGAATTCGAACGTCGGCCACAGCATGTGAGCGAGGCCTTTGGTGCCTTCACCGCCCAGTGCCGGGCCCGTGATGTTGCGCACATAAAACAGCGCGCCGAAAAAGGCGATGAAGAACATCACCTCCGAGAAAATGAACCAGCTCATGCCCCAGCGGAACGAACGGTCCATCTGTGCGCTGTACAACCCTTGGCGACTTTCCTTGATCACCGTGCCGAACCAGCCGAACAGCATGTAGGCCAGCAGCAATCCGCCGACGAAAAAGATCAGCGGACCGTGGGATTCCGGCCGCGCAGCCTTCAGGTCGTTGAACCAGGTGCCCAGGCCGAACACCGTGACGAACATGCCGACCGTGGCGATAATCGGCCATTTGCTCTGGGCCGGAACGTAATAATGTTCATGAGTTGCCATTTATTGTTCTCCTTATCGGGCACGCTTTAACGTCTAGCCGCCGGTGCTTGCTGCAACAGCCACGGGCGGATGACGTGCGGTGATGTCGAACAGCGTGTAGGACAGCGTCAGGTGCTTCACTTCCTTGGGCATGTCGCGGTCAACAATGAACCGTACCGGCATCTCGATTCGCTGACCGGGCTGCAGCACTTGCTGGGTAAAGCAGAAACATTCGGTCTTGTGGAAGTACGCGGCTGCGTTGCTGGGCGCGATGCTCGGCACTGCCTGAGCACTCATCGGGCGATCAGTCGGGTTATGGGCGATAAAAATCATCTCGTTCACCGCCCCGGGGTGCGCGACCAGTTCATCGCCCTTGGGATAGAAATCCCAGGCCATGTCGGCGGCGTTGGTCGACAGAAACTGCACGCGAACCTGCCGCGAGACGTCGACCGTTTGCTCGCCTTCATACTGTCCGGAGGTTTTGCCATTGATGCCGAACGCCTGGCACATCACGTCGTAGATCGGCACCAGGGCAAAGCCGAAGACAAACATCGCCACCACCACCAGCAACAGGCGAGTGACCAGTTTCTTCAAAGAAATAGAGTCAGCCATGGCTTCCAACCTCTACGGATAACCCGGTTGGAGCGGGCCTTTGTGGCGAGGGAGCTTGCTCCCGCTGGGTCGCGAAGCGGCCCCAAAAGCTTTGCGTCTGCTTCGCAGCCGAGCGGGAGCAAGCTCCCTCGCCACACAAGCTCGCTCCCACAAAGGCAAGGCGTTTCATTTCACTTCCGGCGGCGTGGTGAAGGTGTGATACGGCGCTGGCGACGGAATGCTCCACTCCAGGCCTTCGGCGCCGTCCCACGGTTTGGCCGGTGCCGGCTCGCCGCCGCGAATGGTCTTGATCACGATGAACAGGAAGAAGATCTGCGTGGCGCCGAACATGAACGCACCGATCGACGACACCATGTTGAAGTCGGCGAATTGCAGGTTGTAGTCCGGAATCCGTCGCGGCATGCCCGCCAGGCCCACGAAGTGCATCGGGAAGAACGCCAGGTTCATGCCGATGAACGAGAGCCAGAAGTGCAGCTTGCCGAGGGTTTCGTCGTACATGTGGCCGGTCCATTTGGGCAGCCAGTAGTAGGCCGAGGCGAAGATCCCGAAGATCGCCCCTGGCACCAGTACGTAGTGGAAATGCGCGACCACGAAGTAGGTGTCCTGGTATTGGAAGTCCGCCGGGGCGATGGCCAGCATCAACCCGGAGAACCCGCCAATGGAGAACAGAATGACGAACGCCACGGCGAACAGCATCGGCGTCTCGAAGGTCAGCGAGCCTTGCCACATAGTGCTGGCCCAGTTGAACACCTTGACCCCGGTGGGCACCGCGATCAGCAGCGTTGCGTACATGAAGAACAACTCGCCCACCAGCGGAATGCCGACCACGAACATGTGGTGCGCCCAGACGATGAACGACAGGAACGCAATACTCGCCGTGGCGTAGACCATCGAGGTGTAGCCGAACAATGGCTTGCGCGAAAAGGCCGGAATGATCGAGCTGACGGCACCGAAGGCCGGCAGGATCATGATGTACACCTCGGGGTGACCGAAGAACCAGAACACATGCTGGAACAACACCGGGTCTCCGCCACCGGCGGCACTGAAGAAACTGGTGCCGAAGTGGATGTCCATCAGCATCATGGTCACGCAGCCGGCCAGCACGGGCATCACTGCAATCAGCAGGAACGCGGTGATCAGCCAGGTCCAGACGAACAGTGGCATTTTCATCAACGTCATGCCGGGGGCGCGCAGGTTGAGAATGGTGGCGATCACGTTGATCGCCCCCATGATCGAACTGATCCCCATCAAGTGGATGGCGAAGATGAAGAACGTCACGCTTTCCGGCGCATAGGTCGTCGACAGCGGGGCATAGAAGGTCCAGCCGAAATTCGGCCCGCCGCCAGGGGTGAAGAGGGTCGATACCAGTAGCAGGAATGCTGCCGGCAACAGCCAGAAGCTGAAGTTGTTCATCCTCGGCAAGGCCATGTCCGGCGCGCCGATCATCAACGGGATCATCCAGTTGGCGAGGCCTACGAAAGCCGGCATCACCGCACCGAACACCATCACCAGACCGTGCATGGTGGTCATCTGGTTGAAGAATTCCGGCTGGACGATTTGCAGTCCCGGCTGGAACAGTTCGGCACGGATTACCATGGCGAACGAGCCACCCAGCAGGAACATGGAGAACGCAAACCACAGGTACAGCGTGCCGATATCCTTGTGGTTGGTGGTCAGCACCCAGCGCATCAGGCCTTTGGCGGGGCCGTGGGCGTGGGCGGTGCCGGTATGAACATGGTCATCGACTACAGCAGTCATGTCCTGTCTCCTGCAAACGGATGGGCTGGGCGGGCCGGGGCTTCATGCCCCGAGCGGTTCCTTACATGCGCAATTAACCGGGTCATTTGCTTTCCGCCTGTTTCAGCTCCAGCACTTCTTTAGGGGTGACCATGTCGCCTTTGTTGTTGCCCCAGGCGTTACGCTCGTAGGTCACGACTGCTGCGATATCGACTTCCGACAGCTGTTTACCGAACGCCGCCATGGAGGTGCCGGGCTTGCCGTGGAAAACGATGTTCAGGTGATCCTTGATCGGCCCGGTGGCGATTTTCGAGCCCTTGAGTGCCGGGAACATCGGCGGCAGGCCCTGGCCTTCAGCCTGGTGACAGGCCACGCAGGTGGTGTGATAGACCTTGTCGCCGCGCTCCTTGAGCTCGTCGAGGGTCCATTCCTTGCTGGTCAGCTCTTTGAGCTGCGCAGCTTCCGCCTTGCGCTCGCCCAGCCAGGTTTCGTAATCGGCCTTTTCCTTGACCTCGACCACGATGGGCATGAAGCCGTGATCCTTGCCGCACAGTTCGGCGCACTGGCCACGGTAGATGCCGGGCTTTTCGACACGGGTCCAGGATTCATTGACGAAGCCCGGGATCGCATCGCGCTTGACCGCGAAGGCCGGCACCCACCAGGAGTGGATGACGTCGGCGGAAGTCACCAGAAAGCGCACTTTGGCACCGATCGGCAGCACCAGCGGCTTGTCGACCTCCAGCAGGTAATGCTCGCCCTTGGTTTCCTTGTTGTTGATCTGATCGGCGGGGGTGTTCAGGTTGCTGAAGAATTCGACGTCCTGACCCAGGTACTTGTAGTGCCACTTCCACTGGTAACCAGTGACCTGGATATCGATATCCGGCTCAGTGTTGTCGTACATCTGGATCAGGGTGGCGGTTGCGGGAACCGCCATGGCCACCAGAATGAGCAGGGGCACGATGGTCCAGAGAATTTCGACGGTGGTGCTTTCATGAAATTTTGCGGCCACCTGCCCGGTAGAGCGGCGGTGGACCATCATCGACCAGAACATGGCGCCGAAGACGATGATGCCGATCACTACACATATCCAGAAAATGGTCATGTGCAGGTCGAATACTGCGTGACTGATTTCAGTCGCTCCAGGCGCCATATTCACAGTCCAGGCCGCTTGCGCCTGACTGAAAATCGACCACAACAGGAGGCCCATCCAGACATGTGGATGTCGCATCATTGCGGGTTCCCCTTATAGTTCTTTTTATCCCGCCGGCTTTCACCTGCGGCAAGGGAGCGGCTTTTTCAGACTACGAACTTGAATCGCCGAGCCTTGCTGCATATGCAGTCGGGCGTCATCAGCTAACTCCATTCAGATCCGAGTATAGACAGCGACTGCCACCTCGCAATGCGATGACGTAAATCGACTGAAACAGGTTGGACTTGCGTTCCATGTCACGAATGGAGAAGGATGCAGACGAGTGGTGGCAAATCGATATAACGTAGATGTCTCAAGGATGAAATAATTATGACAAATGCGTCTTAGGCTTTTTCATAAGCCAGCTAAGTTATGTCTTCCCTATTTCATTGCCTTGTTTCCTGGAGTTTTCATGAACACCGCCGCATTGCGCGAGCAGATCCAAAAAGCCCAACAACACGAGGCCGAGACCGGCCTGTTAACTCGACAACTGGAAACCCAACTGCCGCACCTTCACTCCGCCATCCAATTGCCGGATGTCGATGCCAACGGCGTAATGACGCGTTTTGTGGCCGCGTATATAGAACAAGTGCCGGACCTGCTGGACGCAGCCAATGAAGTTGCCAGGGAAGCGGGCATCGAATCGCAGATCAAGCCGGTGCTGACAATCGCCGAGCAGTTTTTCCTCCAGCCGCCGGCAATCATGGCCGGTCACGTGGGCTTGGACAGCCTGCTGGACGAAGCCTATCTGGCGCATCGGTTGGTCGAAGAGGTCAACGATCTGTACATCAAGCATTTTGGCCAGCCACTGATCCCCTTGGACATGACAGTTGCCAACCTGATTGCCCACCAACTGATCGGCGAGGAATTTGCCAATCAACTGGATGAGGCGGTGCATCACGCTGTGGACGAGATGCTTAACGATGAAAGTTTCGCGCTGGAGTCGGTAGAGGCCTACCGCGAGAAACTCAACAGCCCGGACACCGGTGCTGCGTGGAAGCGCTGGCCGTGCCTGTCGCGCCAATTGGGCGTGGGCCTTGAGCTGGATCAGCCAGCGGCCTAAGTCTATGCAATACCTGTAGGAGCGAGGCTTGCCCGCGAAGGCGGCGTGACATTCAACATTGATGTCGACTGACACGCCGCCTTCGCGGGCAAGTCGGATCGCCGCACCGCTCGCTCTTACAAGTGGCTTAAGCGGCTGAGCCTACTCCGGTTGTGGTACGTAACCGTCCTTCAAGCCTGCGCTTCAACCCCCGTGCTTCGATTAACAGCTTCGAACCCTTCGCCGCATTGGCCCGGCCCCACTCCTCAAGCAACTCCAGACACGAGTGATCGATGTAGCTCAGGTTATTGAGCGGCACATGCACCGTTGCACCTGCGGGAATGCTCCCCAGCACTTGGGTCAGCGCCGGTACCTTGAGGAAGGTCGCCGCCCCCACCAGTCGCAGCTCCATCTCTCCGTCCGCCGGCAGATCGATCAGGCTGATTTTCAGGCGCGAAGCCTTCCAGGCCAGTTTGGCCAGTGTCAGGCCGAAGCCGATCAGCACGCCGGTCAGCAGGTCGGTGAAGATGATTGCCAAAGCGGTCGCCGCATAGGTGAACATCGGCATCCGGCCGTAACGACCCAGACCGCGAAAAGCCTTGAGGTCCACCAGTTTGAAACCGGTATAAACCAAGACGCCTGCCAGACTTGCCACTGGAATGCTTTGCAGCACGCTCGATAGCAGCAACACGAACGCCAACAACCACAGGCCATGAAACACCGTCGACAGTCGGGTGGTGGCGCCGGCCTGAACGTTGGCCGAGCTGCGCACAATCACCCCGGTCATCGGCAGCGCACCGAGCAACCCGCAGAGCATGTTGCCCACACCTTGCGCCGACAATTCGCGGTCGAAGTCCGAGCGTTGGCCATTGTGCATGCGGTCGACGGCTGCGGCCGAGAGCAGGGTTTCGGCGCTGGCAATAAAGGCCACGGCGAAGGCAGCGATCAGCAAAGCAGGGTCTGCAAGGTTGAGCAGATCCGCCGGGCGCAGCCAATCGATGGCTTCCGCCAGGTTGGCCGGAACTTCCACACGTTTGACTTGCAATGCGAGCACCAGGCTGGCGACCGTTGCCAGACCAACCCCCAGTAAGGCTCCGGGAACGAAACGCAGGGAGTGCGGGCGGAATTTTTCCCACAGCCACATCACGGCAATGGTCAACAGTCCGAGCAAACCCGCCTGCCAGCCAAACGACGGCAAAGCCTGAATCAGCGCAGCGGGGAAGGCTGCCAGGTTATCCAGCCCCGAAGGCTTGGGCACGGCATCGAGCATCACATGCACCTGTGACAGCACGATCAGCACCCCAATCCCGGCGAGCATGCCGTACACCACCGCTGGAGCGGTGACCCGAAACCAGCAACCCAGTTTCAAACGCCCGGCCACCAATTGCAGAAAACCCGCCAGCAGCAGGATCGGCCCGAGCATGGCAATGCCATGTTGGCGCACCAGTTCGAACACCAATACCGCCAGACCCGCTGCCGGGCCGCTGACTTGCAGCGGCGAACCGGCAAGCCAGCCGACCACCAGGCCCCCGATAATGCCGGTGATCAGGCCTTTGGACGGCGGCAGCCCCGAGGCGATGGCGATGCCCATGCACAAGGGCAGGGCGACCAGAAATACAACCACCGAAGCCAGCAGCTCCCGTGGCAGAACAGCTTTTAGTTGAGCGGCACGCATTGTGACTCTCCCGGAGTTTTTTTCAGGCGTGGCAAAGCCGTACCGCCAGATCGGCAGCCTCGGCTAAACCATACTTAGGAGGATTTAGAAGCGCGCTTTGGGCGTCGCCACCGGAATGGGATGGCTGCCATCGAGCGGCAGGAAACAACCCTGATCCGCATCGTAAGCCTGGATTTCGCTGGTTTCGATGTTGTAGACCCAACCATGGATAAACAGCTGACCGTTTGCCATGCGCGAGGCCACTGATGGGTGCGTTCGCAAATGTTGCAACTGAGCAATCACATTCTCTTCGGTGAGGATGTGCATGCTCTCGTTTTCATCCGTGCAATGGCAGTTGTCTTGAACCATGGTTTTCGCCACTTCGGCATGACGCAGCCAGGCCTTTACCGTCGGCATCTTTTCCAGGCTCTGCGGGTTGAGCACTGCACGCATGGCGCCACAGTCAGAGTGCCCGCAGATAATGATGTGCTGTACGCCGAGGGCCAGCACCGCGTATTCGATGGCCGTGGAAACACCGCCGTTCATTTGCCCATAAGGTGGCACGACATTGCCGACGTTGCGGGTCACGAACAAGTCGCCGGGAGCGCTTTGGGTAATCAGTTCGGGAACGATGCGTGAATCGGCACACGCGATGAACATCGCCCGAGGCCGCTGGGCCGTGGCGAGTTTTTTGAAGAGTTCTTCCTGCTGCGGAAAGATCTCGTGATGAAAATGCAAAAAGCCGTCAACAATATGCTGCAGCGCTGCATCGGCGGTTTCCGCCTCCGGTTGGGCTGAAGCCGACGCAGCCAACGGCTGTTTATCCTTGTCACTCATGATTCATCCTCTTTGGCGGAGTCAGGGGAATTTTCCCGTTTTGTCCGATGTGAAGCCAGTGGCTGTTTAAAAAACATCCAGGTCGAAGAGCCAGACCCGTCAGTCACTCGATGAACAAGGTAGCCGTTGAAACTTAACTCAAACTGAATAAAACGCTCTAGAACGAGTGTTCCAGGTCACAAAAAACGTGACCGGCGCGAAACGCGGTGTCGTGTTCACTACTCAACCATAGGGCCAATTGTCCTTAAATCAACGACATTTGGCGGCCCGGCGGACAAAAGGATTCGCAATCCAGATTGAAACCTTCCCGACGATTGAGCCCCAGGCGCTTGATGGTTTTGGCAAAGCGTTGCGCCAACAGGTCGGCAAACGGCCCTTCACCGCGCATTCTGGCACCGAATCGGCTGTCGTAAAGCTCGCCACCACGGCTCTGGCGGATCAGGCTCAACACATGAGCTGCACGCTGAGGATAGTGGGCGGCCAGCCACTCTTCGAACAGCGGCGCCACTTCCAGCGGCAAGCGCAGCATCATGTAGGCCGCACTCTGGGCACCCGCAGCATGAGCTTCGGCCAGCAGGCTTTCGAGTTCGCTGTCGTTGATCATCGGAATCATGGGTGAACACAAGACCCCCACAGGAATACCGGCCTCGCGCATCACCCGGATCGCCCGCAGTCGCGCTTTGGGCGCCGCGGCACGTGGTTCGAGGATGCGTTTGAGTTCATCATCCAGCGTGGTCAGGCTGATCATTACCGCCGCCAGCCTTTGCTCGGCGAGTTCAGCCAGCAAGTCCAGATCGCGAAGAATCAGCGAGCCTTTAGTGATGATGGTCACCGGGTGGCGGTAACGCAGCAGCACTTCCAGGGTTTTACGGGTGATTTTGTGTTCGCGCTCGATCGGCTGATAAGGGTCAGTGTTGGAGCCCAGGTTGATCGGCGCGCATTGATAGCCGCGTTTGGACAGTTGTTCTTCCAGCACGTCGGCGGCGTTGGTCTTGGCGATCAGTCTGGTTTCGAAATCCAGCCCCGGTGACAGATCCCAATAGGCGTGACTGGGCCGTGCATAGCAATAGATGCAGCCATGCTCGCAGCCGCGATAGGGGTTGATCGAGCGATCGAACGGCAGGTCTGGCGAGTTATTGCGGGTGATGATGGTTTTTGCCGTCTCGATGCGCACCTCGGTACCTTGGGTGATCGGCGCTTCCTGATACCAGCCGTCATCCTCGGCCACCGAACGATTGGGCGAGAAGCGATTGTGCGGGTTGGTGGCGGTGCCGCGACCGCGGGGTGGCAGGGGAGTGTTCATCGATTGATACTCTTTACTGTATGTACATACAGTAAACGAGGCAGAGAAAAGCGGCCAGTGCCGTTCGGCACCTGAGCATTTGATCAGCATCGAACGTCTGCATTAACTGTTCAATAATTGCATCTTGCTGCAACTCGATGAAATATATAACGGATAGTCTGAAATTAATAAGCTCAGTATTATCGACTGCACACGAAGTCTCGTGGATACTTATTAAAAGGAATTAATTTATGTCGTTTTTTAATCAGCGTGGTATCTTTTTGCAATTACTGGCCCCCAGTGTTGTCGATCCACAACAAGCGCGAGTATCGATGCAACTTGCCCGTAAAGAGTTGGGTTGGGATGAGGTCAACGAGGTACAGACAGAGGCCTTGGTCGATTCGGTCTACGTAGAAGCCGTCTCCAGCGATGGCGGCGGGTCGTTCAGCATAAAGTCGGTCAACAGCGATGTGGACGGCGATGGTGATATCGACAGCGACGACAAGGAAAAACTGTTGGCTTTGGCCAAGGCTTATTCCAGTATTGTAAATCCTTGACTTTATAGTGCCAGGCCTGCATGAAAGTTCATGCAGGATTGGTTTGTTTTATTTAATGCTTAGCGGCGTGATTGCAAGTAGCCGTTGGTTAAGTACTGAAGATAAACCGAGTTGGCGGATAAAACCTGGATTTCCCACCAACGCAACTTCAAAAGACTGATTCACATTTCTTTGACGGTCAGCTCACAGACCTTTGACCGTTCAGGACTGAAGCTGGGTGCCATCTTCCCACCTCTTCCTGAACAGTTACCCAAACATGCCTCTAGCGCGTTATATATCTGCGATGTGTTTGTCGCTGGTCTCATTGTTCAACCTGACGTTAGCTCTCGCTGACGACAGCTCCTTGCCCCGACCTGCGGAGTGGGCTCAACCAGTGGAGATGCAACACAATCTCTTTGAGATGTCCCCGATGCTCTATCGCAGCGCATTGCCTGACGCTGGCGCGGTGCAATTGCTGGAAAAACTCAACGTCGGGACTGTAATCAACTTCCTGCCCGAACCGGACTCAAGCTGGTTGTCCGCACCCGGTATCACTCAAGTACAACTGCCTTATCGCACCAATCATGTGGATGATGCGGATGTACTCAAGGTGCTGCGTGCGATTCAAACTGCCGAATCAAAAGGGCCGGTGCTTATGCACTGCAAACACGGCTCGGACCGCACTGGCCTGATGGCCGCGATGTACCGGGTGGTGGTGCAAGGCTGGAGCAAGGAAGATGCCCTGAACGAAATGACCCAAGGCGGCTTTGGTGGCAGCACGCATTTCAAGGATGGTGTGCGTTACATGATGCAGGCCGATATCGACAAACTTCGTACGGCGCTGGCCAATGGTGATTGCAGCACCAATCCGTTTGCCAGTTGTTCGATGAAGAACTGGTTCAAATCGGCCCATGTCGAGTAAGTAATACCTCCCACTGCATTGCGCAGTGGAAGGTGATTTCCAGAATTCAGTGTTGCTCGTCTGGCTTTTTCTTCAGCTTCGGGTTCGGGAAGAATTGCACTGCCTGAACCTTTGCATCTGGCACTTTCAATGCCGAAGTATTGACCCGCGTGCCCAATTCCTTGGGCACCGACAGGCCTTGTTCATTCAGCGTGTCGGAATAACCGCAGGCCACGCACTCGCGATGCGGAACGGTGTCTTCACTCCACATCATCAACTTGTCCGGCTCGCTGCAGGCCGGGCAGACCGCCCCGGCGATAAAGCGTTTTTTGGTAATCACAGATTCCTCACTCATGCTGCCGCGTCCTCACTCAGGCCGCTATGGCGCAAGAGTGCGTCAATCGATGGCGCACGGCCACGGAAGTCGACGAACAGCACCATTGGTTCCTGAGAACCGCCCCGCGCCAGGATCGCTTCGCGGAAGGCGCGACCGGTCTCTGCATTGAGCACGCCGTCTTCTTCGAATTTCGAGAAGGCATCGGCCGACAATACTTCAGCCCACTTATAGCTGTAGTAACCCGCCGCGTAACCACCGGCAAAGATGTGGGCGAAGCTGTTGGGGAAGCGGTTGTAGGCCGGCGGACGCATGACCGAGACTTCGTCACGCACGCCTTCGAGCACTTGCAGCACGCTGCGGCCGTCGCCGTGGGTGGCATGCAGTTCGAAGTCGAACAGCGAGAACTCCAGTTGGCGGACCATCATCAGGCCGGACTGGAAGTTCTTCGCCGCGAGCATTTTCTCCAGCAGATCCTGAGGCAACGGCTCGCCGGTTTCGTAGTGACCGGAAATCAGCGCCAGACCTTCCGGCTCCCAGCACCAATTTTCCATGAACTGGCTTGGCAGCTCGACCGCATCCCAGGCGACGCCGTTGATGCCAGACACGCCTGCATGCTCGACGCGGGTCAGCAGATGATGCAGGCCATGACCGAATTCGTGGAACAGGGTGGTCACTTCATCGTGAGTCAGCAGGGCCGGTTTGCCGCTGTCGGCCGGGGTGAAATTGCACACCAGGTTCGCCACCGGGCTTTGCAGCACGCCATTGATCGTGCGGCGATGATCGCGGGCGCCGTCCATCCAGGCCCCGCCGCGCTTGTTGGCGCGGGCATACAGGTCGAAGAAAAACCGGCCGACGTGCTGGCCGTTTTCCTTGATTTCGAACAGGCGAACGTCCGGGTGCCAGGTGTCGAAGCCCTTCAGCTCGGCGATCTCGATGCCGTACAGGCGCTGGACGATGCTGAACAGCCCACCCAGCACCTTGTCGATCGGGAAGTACGCGCGAAGGGTTTCCTGGGCGACGCTATAGCGCTGTTCGCGAAGTTTTTCACCGTAGAAACCGCTGTCCCAGCTTTGCAGGTCCGGGCAACCTTGTTCGGTGGCGTAGGCCTTGAGCTGTTGCAGATCCTGGGCGGCGAATGGCTTGCTGCGTTTGGCCAGGTCGCGCAGAAAACTCAGCACCTGATCGTTGGACTCGGCCATTTTGGTGGCCAGGCTCAGCTCCGAGAAGCTGGTGAAGCCCAATAGTTTTGCCAGTTCCTGACGCAGGTCGAGAATTTCTTCCATGACCGGGCCGTTGTCATTCTGACCGGCATTCGGGCCTTGGTCCGACGCACGGGTGCAGTAGGCGGCATAGACTTCTTCACGCAGGGCGCGGTCCTGGGCGTAGGTCATCACCGCGTAGTAACTCGGGAATTCCAGGGGGATCAACCAGCCGTCCAACTCTTTGGCTTGCGCGGCGGCGGCCATTTGCGCCTTGGCCGATTCGGTCAGGCCGGCGAGGGCGGCTTCGTCGGTGACGTGCTTGGTCCAGGCCTGGGTGGCGTCGAGCAACTGGTTGGAGAAGCGACTGCCCAACTCCGACAGTTTGCTTTGCACGTCGGCGTACCGCTTTTGTTCGGCTTCAGGCAGGTCGATACCCGACAGACGGAAGTCGCGCAAAGCGTGTTCCAGGATGGTTTTCTGCGCCACATCGAAACCGGCGGCCTCAGGGCTGTTGGCCAGCGCTTCATAGGCTTGAAACAGTTCACGGTTCTGGCCTAGCTCGGTGGCGTAGGCGCTCAGGGCCGGCAGGCAGGACTCGTAGGCTTCGCGCAACTCGGCGCTGTTGCACACGGCATTGAGATGGCTGACCGGGCTCCAGGCGGCGCCCAGACGATCGTTCAGTTCATCCATCGCCAGCACCAGGCCGGCCCAGGTCGGTTGTTTGCCCTGGATTTTCAGGATGTCGACGATGGCAGCGCGGTTGTCAGCCAGGATCTTTTCAATGGCCGGTTGCACGTGTTCGGCACGGATCGCCGAGAACGGCGGCAGGTCGTAGGACTGCAGAAGAGGGTTGTTCACGCTCACGGTTGGCACCTTGGCTGGAAAACATGCGGGAAGAAACATGGCCCCATCTTAATTACAATCGACGCTCACCGCAGCTATCAGCAAAAGAGAGAGAGCCTATCGTGACCCTTCGCAAGTATCAGAACCACACGCCGCTGCTGGGCAAAGGCGTCTTTGTCGACGGCTCGGCGGTGGTGATCGGCGACGTCGAAATCGGCGAAGACAGCTCCGTCTGGCCGCTGACAGTGATCCGCGGAGACATGCACCGCATCCGAATCGGTGCACGCACCAGCGTGCAGGACGGCTGCGTGTTGCACATTACCCACGCCGGACCATTCAACCCCGATGGCTTCCCGCTGCTGATCGGTGACGATGTGACCATCGCGCATAAAGTCATGCTTCATGGTTGCGCCGTGGGGAACCGGATTCTGATCGGCATGGGCAGCATCGTCATGGACGGCGCGGTAGTCGAGGACGATGTGATCATCGGCGCTGGCAGCCTGGTACCCCCGGGCAAGCGCCTGGAAAGCGGTTTCCTCTATGTTGGTAGCCCGGTGAAACAGATCCGGCCGCTGACTGACAAGGAAAAAGCCTTTTTCACCTACAGCGCGGAGAACTACGTGAAGCTGAAGGATCTGCACCTGGCCGAAGGCTACGACCAACTCTAAGCCGCTTGATAATGGAAAGTGTCTCGCTATTGCTCAGGAATTTTCATGCATTACCAAACCGTACTGTTCGACCTCGATGGCACGCTGACCGACCCGCGCGAAGGCATTACCCGCTCCATCCAGTTCGCCTTGGGCAAACTGGGGATCGATGAGCCGGACCTGACCAAGCTCGAGCACTTCATCGGTCCGCCGTTGTTGCAGGCGTTCATGCAGTTCTACGACTTCGACGAGCCCAAGGCCTGGGAAGCGGTGAATTTCTATCGCGAGCGCTTCAAGGTCACCGGCCTGTATGAGAACCGCATGTTCGACGGCGTCACGCCGCTGCTGGAAACCCTCGGTGGGCAAGGGCGACAGCTGTACATCGCGACTTCCAAGCCATGGGTTTTCGCCCGGAAAATCGCCCGGCACTTCGACTTCGCCAAGCATTTCAAAGTGATTTACGGCAGCGAGCTGGATGGCACGCGAACCAATAAGGTCGAGCTGATTGCGCACTTGATGAACGAAGAGGGCCTGAACCCGGCCAATACCCTGATGATTGGCGACCGTAAACACGATCTGATCGGCGCACGCAGCAATGGACTGGACGCAGCGGCGGTGGGTTATGGGTTTGGTAGCCGGGAAGAGTTGAGCGCCGAAGCACCGGCGTATCACTTTGAAACGCTGGAAGAGATGCATCAGGCGTTTTTGCAGCGTTAGTTGAATTGCCTTCGCGGGCAAGCCTCGCTCCCACAGGGTTTTATGTCTTGCCAAAGGGCATTGGCATACTCCGATCTAATGTGGGGGCTTGCCCGCGAAGAGGCCCGCTCAGCCACCGGGACTCGCTGATCCGGCCAACACTTTCAACGCCGCCTTACGCTCCCCGACCGGTAACGCGCCCAATTTCTCCACCGCCGCATAAAACCTCACCCAATCCCCCTCGACCTGTCTGAATAGCGCGGCAAACGCCGGCACCCATTGGTCATACAAACCAAACGGCAACAGCCGGGCATTGTTCATCGGGGTGTTGATCCAGGCATCGTAGCGTTTGTTCCCCGCCCATTGGCTGTCGCGTAGCGTCCGGTATTCACGGCGCAATTGTTCGAACTCTGCTGCTTTTCGCTCGCGCATTTGCTCGGCAGGAAGCGGCAAGGCGTAAAGCTGTTCCAGTCTCTTGCGGGCGTCCAGAACCAATTGGATGAACTGATCGCGTTGCTGCTCCAACGCTCGGTTATCCGGTGGCAGGCCACGGAATGCACGCCATTGACGAGTGCCCTCCTTCTCGACGAAGGTGGCGAAGGACTCGTTGAACTCGGTGTCGTCTTTCACATAAAAACGTTGATGGGCGAGTTCGTGGAAAATCAGCGTGGCCAACCGTTCGTCGCCCCAACCCATCATTGAGCTCATGATCGGGTCGTTGAACCAACCGAGCGTCGAATAGGCCTCGACGCCGCCAATCGACACGTCCATACCTTGCAATCGTTGCAAAGCGGCCTCACCGCGGGCAGCACTCTGGCTGTAATACCCGCGATAGGCGACGCAACCAGCGATGGGGAAGCAATGGTTCTGCGGCTTCAGCGAAAACTCCGGCGTGGCAAAGACGTTCCAGACTACAAACGGTCGGCCTATGTCGGCATACAGGCGGTAGCTCTGGTTGTCCGGCAGGTGCAGGTGTTGGCTGGCGAATGTCCGGGCCTTTTGTGATTGGGCCAGATGCGCGCGCAATTGCTGATCGCGACCGGGATCGGCAATCACACTGGAAACCGGCTCCCGTGCTCGCAGCAAGTGCAACTGACCACTGGCCAGTTGGCCGTAATAGCTGATGCTGGTGCAGCCGTTAAATAACAAAAGAAACATCCCCGGAAACAAAATGCGTAAAACGCGATCAAGTAACCCAAGGCTTGGACGCGGCCTGATCACAATGAATCATCCCTGGAAAGTCTGCCCGCAAGACTATCCCGCCTATTGGAGCTCCGCTATGCGCAAGTTGATGCTGACGGGAGGCCTGCTGATGCTGGCCGGTTGTGCTGGACTACCCACCCCTGATCCTTCACAGGCATGGATCGATCTGGATACACGGCAGGAAGACACCGCGCTGCAAGCGGTAGAAGTCGATGACAAGGCTTCCATCGACAAGCGTTACTTCGAGGTGCAGCCCGGTAGCCATGAGCTGACGGTTCGCTACTTGTTTGCTGTCCAGCCGACCAACATTGGCCCCGACGCCGAGCCGCTGTGGCGCGACTGCCAGTTGAATGTGAAATTCAAGGACTTCAACGCCGGTCAGCGGTATCAGCTGCAAGCGGGGTATATCGGCTTTCGGCCGTGGGCGAAGCTCTATGATCAACAGCGAAAAGTGATTGGACAGGGCACACCGGCAGGCTGCCAACGTACTTGATCGACGCTATGCTGAATGATCAGTCCTTGGGAAATTCATCATGCGCAGGTTGTTGCTGTTGCTCGCTGCAGGCGCCTTTGTCGGTTGCACGAGTCCGTTACCGGCGGTCAATCCGCAGATGGCCTGGGTCGACTTCGCTACGCCGAGCCCCGGCGGGAAACTGCTGATGGCCGATCGGCTGGACAATCAGCGGCTGAGCGACGGGCGTTACTTCCAGGTCACCCCGGGTAGCCATGAACTGAGAGTACGTTTCGATTTTGAAGTATTTGGTGGTGGCTCGGGCTTGATGAATGCTCCGCTGGAGCGGCTGTGCTACCTGACCATCAATTACGACCATTTCGAGGCCGGCCAACGCTACCTGTTGGAAGCGCGTTCTATAGCGTTCACCCCCAGCGCCCGGCTTTACAATGCCAAGCGGGAAATTGTCGCCGAAGATCGGCTGGCCAACTGCGTCATGTGAGACGAATCAGCGATCATTTTTTTGATAGATGATTTTCTTGGTGCCGCCTTCGCATGAGCCGACGACCATGTTTTGATCGTGCACTTCGTCGTTGGTGACGATTTCCAGGGTATAGGACGAGACGTTGTTGGCCTGGATCTTGGCTTCGATCTCGGCCTTGAGTTCCTCACAGGATTTCGGTGCCGCGAGGGCCGATGTGGCCAGCGTGCAACAGATAACCGCCAAGGCAAAACGTTTCATGGTTGAAGCTCCCTTAAGGCAGCGCGCATGGTGATGCGCTGAAGCTGCTGTCATTTATTCGACCACAGTTTTGTCAGTCAGGTTATGTTTCAGGACAAAAAAAGACCGCAACCTGCGCAAGGGAGCCCGCGAAGGCTGCGATCTCAGCTAGCGTATCAACCCACTATCAGCTGACCAACGTCGCATCCAGGCTGATTTTCGCATTCAGCACTTTGGACACCGGGCAGCCTTCTTTGGCTTTATTGCTCAGTTCCTCGAATTGCGCCTGGGTCGCCCCGGGGATTTTCGCCTTGAGAATCAGCTTTACCGCTGTGATTGCAAAGCCACCGTCTACCTGGTCCAGGGTAACTTCGGCATTGGTGTCGATACTGTCGGCCTTAAGGTTGGCCTCGCCGAGAATCATTGAAAACGCCATGGAGAAACAGCCCGCGTGAGCCGCGCCGATCAGCTCTTCCGGATTGGTGCCTTTACCGCCTTCAAAACGGGCCTTGAAGCCGTAGGGCGCGTCTCTGAGAACGCCGGTTTCCGTGGAAATCGAGCCGATACCGGTTTTCAGATCACCTTCCCAATGAGCCGATGCTTTCTTTGTGATAGCCATGTCTGCCTCCTCAAGATCCGGTGCGAAACGTCACACCTTCGTGGTTTTCGGTTACCAGGGTTCTGAGGATAGACCGTCCGGCAAAGTTCACCTCATCTGATCAGTCTTCTAATTGCGTAGGAATTTTGTCTCTTCTATTGAAACTCGGGTATATGCCCTCATTGCATAGAACACGCTTATAGACTCGGCAGGTTTTCGTTCGTGAAAAAACCTGCTTACCCATTGGAGAAGCAGGTTTATGAAACGACTATCCGATATCAAGTTCTCGACCCTGGATCTGGTGCCCGTGCGGGAGAACGGCAGTGCGGCCCAGTCCCTGCATAATTCCCTGGACTTGGCGCAGCACGTGGAAAAACTCGGCTACAACCGCTTCTGGGTCGCCGAACACCACAACATGGACGGGATCGCCAGTTCGGCGACCTCGGTCCTGCTGGGCTATCTGGCTGGCGGCACTTCGACCATTCGTGTCGGTTCGGGGGGCGTGATGCTGCCCAACCACGCGCCACTGGTGATCGCCGAGCAGTTCGGCACCCTTGAAAGCCTGTATCCGGGGCGGATCGATCTGGGCCTGGGTCGTGCGCCTGGCTCCGATCAAATGACCGCTCGCGCCTTGCGCCGTGAGCGCTCCGGCAGTGCCGATGACTTCCCGCAAGACGTGACTGAACTGATGCGCTACCTCGGCCCACGTACGCCAGACCAGCGGATCATTGCCATGCCGGGTACCGGCACGAATGTCCCGATCTGGTTGTTGGGTTCGAGCCTGTTCAGTGCGCAGTTGGCGGGTGAGCGCGGTTTGCCCTACGCCTTCGCTTCACATTTCGCACCGCGCTTCATGCATGAGGCGATTCGCGTCTACCGCAACCACTTCAAGCCTTCAGCGGTTTTGGATAAGCCTTACGTGATGCTCGGCGTGCCACTGGTGGCTGCAGACACTGATGAGCAGGCCGATTACCTGGCCACTTCGGTCTACCAGCGAATTCTGGCGTTGATGCGTGGCCAAAGCCTGGTGCAACGCCCGCCCGTGAAGACCATGGATGGGCTATGGCTGCCCCATGAGAGAGAAGCGGTCGGTGATTTCCTGGGGCTTGCCATGGTCGGCAGCCCGCAGAAAATTCGCGCCAAGCTGGAAGTGCTGATCGAACAGACGCAGGCCGATGAGCTGATTTTTACCTGTGACCTGTACGAACATGCCGATCGCCTGCATTCCTATGAGTTGCTGGCGCAGGTCATGAAGGGCTGAGACGAAGCAGCGCCTACAAAAAAGCCGACGCCATTGCGTCGGCTTTTTCATTTTCGAGGGCGGTCAGCCCTGTTTGTAGACGATTTGCCTGGAGCCTTTTTCACAGGTGCCGACGATTTTTCCGTCAGCAGCAGCGCCTTTGTCGACGATCTCCAGGGTGTAATTAGAAACGCCCTTGGCATCCAGTTTCGCTGAGATTTCGGCTTTCAGCTCGTCGCACGACTTGCCTTGGGCAAAGGCTGTTCCCGCAAGGCTCAACAAACCTATCGCCAAAATAAACTTCTTCATGGGGTGCACTCCCTGGTCGGATCAATAGGGGGAGCGCATCCAGCTATCGGCCGGATGCACTCACCACGTAGCGCTTTGCCATTCCCTATGGCATTCGGCCGGCGCGCAAGTTCAGAAGACTAGCTTAAGCTCAGCTACTGGCAATCCGGAATCCGACTTTAAGCGTCACCTGGAAGTGTGCAGCTTTGCCGTCCTTGATGTGCCCGCGGGTTTCGGTCACTTCGAACCATTCCATGTACTTCAGACTTTTGTTGGCTTCGGCCAGGGCATTGTTGATGGCGTCTTCAATACTGGTTGTGGATGAGCCGACCAGCTCGACTTTCTTGTAGGTGTGATGGTCAGTCATGGCGTTCTCCTAAGGGTGTGAAATACAGCCTAGCAGTGATTTTTCTTATTTCTTCTGTCGACCAATTCGAGGGGAATTCAGATTTACTGCACTTTCTCAAACCCCTGAAGTCCCAACCAACACACGCAACTCAAACAATGCAGGAGATTTACCATGGCCAACACATCGTTACGTAAAGCCTCATTGCAAAGCATGGAAGCCGAGATCGAGAGTCTGCTGAAATCGTTGGAAAGCCTGAAGGACGACGCCTCGGACGAATCGCGTAAAACCCTTAAAACGCTGAAAATCAACGCCGAGAACGCGCTGAAGCATTCGCGTCATCTGCTCTCCGATGCCTATGAAGAGGTCAAGGTCAAAACCCGTGAAACCGGGATCGCGACACGTGACTACGCCCAGGAACACCCTTGGACTACAGCCGGTGTCGCAGTCGGTGCGCTGGGTCTTTTGGCGGCCTATCTGCTGTGCAAACGCGGTAATTAAGATGCCTGGCGCAGTTCGTTTTTAAGCCACTGCGCCAATTGCCGAGCGCGCCCGTCCGCGGCGCGCTTGGGTAGCCACAACGCCAGTTGCGCCGGGGTTTCACAGAAACCCCATGGCGCAACCAGGCGACCGGCCTTCAAGTCTTCTGCCACCAGCGGCTCAGGCGCGATGGCCACACCCAGCCCGGCCACTGCCGCCTCCAGCAAATAATACAAATGCTCGAAACCCTGACCGTACCTCAGCGCCTTGGCGTCGAGGCCGCTTTGCTGTGCCCAACTCGGCCAGGCTTGCGGACGTGAGGTGGTGTGCAGCAAGGGTTCGGTCAGCAGGACGTTTGCCGGTGCGTTCCGCAGCCTTTCGTAGCCGACGAATCGTGGGCTCATGACCGGGCCGATGCGTTCGCTGGCCAGTTCATAAACTTGCATGTCCGCCGGCCATGGCGGCTCGGCAAACACCAGCAAAGCGTCCAGGCCGGGCCGCCGTGGATCGAGATCGCCTTCGCCAGCCGACAGGTGCAAACGCAGATCCGGCAGATCCGCATTGAGCCGCCCCAAACGCGGAATGAACCAGCGCGCCAGCAGGCTGCCCGAGCAGCCGAGCACGAACGGCGCATCGGCGGTACTTTGGGTCAATTCGGCGCAAACGCTGCGCAAGCGCTCGAAGGCTTCGCCGCTGACATCGCGCAAACGGACACCGGCATCTGTGAGTTTCAGGCCGCGCCCATCCTTGATGAACAGGCTCACGCCGAGGTGTTCTTCCAGTACCTTGAGCTGTCGGCTGACCGCACCATGAGTGACGTGCAGCTGTCCGGCGGCCTGACTGACGCTGTTCAGGCGGGCAGTGGCTTCGAAGGCGCGAAGGGCGTTCAGCGGAGGAAGGTCGTGGCTCATGGTATCTGTGAGTTTTCCTGACAGGTTGCGGCGATCTTATCGGTTTTCAGTGCGGGATGTCAGGGGTAGAGTGAACCCCATCGTCACCTCTCGAATACCACTGGAGCGACCCATGACCCAGACTAATCTGCGCAACGGCCCCGACGCCAACGGCCTGTTCGGCGCGTTCGGTGGCCGTTACGTTGCCGAAACCCTGATGCCGTTGATCCTCGATCTGGCCCGCGAATACGAGGCGGCCAAGGAAGATCCGGCGTTCAAAGAAGAATTGGCCTACTTCCAGCGTGATTACGTCGGACGTCCAAGCCCACTGTATTTCGCCGAGCGTCTGACAGAGTTCTGCGGCGGCGCGAAGATTTACCTCAAGCGCGAAGAGCTGAACCACACTGGCGCGCACAAGATCAACAACTGCATCGGCCAGATCCTGCTGGCGCGGCGCATGGGCAAGAAGCGCATCATTGCCGAAACCGGCGCTGGCATGCACGGCGTGGCGACCGCCACCGTGGCCGCACGTTTCGGCCTCGATTGCGTGATCTACATGGGCACCACCGACATCGAACGTCAGCAAGCCAACGTGTTTCGCATGAAGCTGCTGGGCGCTGAAGTGATCCCGGTGGTGGCCGGCACCGGCACCCTCAAAGATGCGATGAACGAAGCCTTGCGTGACTGGGTGACCAACGTCGACAGCACCTTCTACCTGATCGGCACCGTGGCCGGCCCGCATCCGTACCCTGCCATGGTTCGTGATTTCCAGGCGGTCATCGGCAAGGAAACCCGTGAGCAGTTGCAAGCCCAGGAAGGTCGTCTGCCTGATAGCCTGGTGGCGTGCATCGGTGGTGGTTCCAACGCCATGGGCCTGTTCCACCCGTTCCTCGATGACAAGAGCGTTGAGATCATCGGCGTCGAAGCAGCCGGTTACGGCATCGAAACCGGTAAGCACGCGGCCAGCCTGAACGGCGGCGTGCCAGGCGTGCTGCACGGCAACCGTACGTTCCTGTTGCAGGACGACGATGGCCAGATCATCGACGCTCACTCGATTTCCGCCGGTCTCGACTATCCGGGCATCGGCCCGGAACACGCCTGGTTGCATGACATCGGCCGCGTCCAGTACACCTCGGTGACCGACGACGAAGCCCTGGATGCGTTCCACAAATGCTGCCGTCTGGAAGGGATTATTCCTGCACTGGAAAGCGCCCATGCCTTGGCCGAAGTGTTCAAACGCGCACCGACGTTGCCGAAAGATCACCTGATGGTGGTCAACCTGTCCGGGCGTGGCGACAAAGACATGCAGACCGTGATGCACCACATGGAACACTCTCAACAAGAGCAATCCAAGCAGGAGAAACACTGATGAGCCGCCTGCAAACGCGTTTTGCCGAACTCAAGGAACAGAACCGCGCCGCCCTGGTGACCTTTGTGACCGCTGGCGACCCGAGCTACGACACGTCTCTGGCGATCCTCAAAGGCTTGCCGGGAGCGGGTGCCGACGTGATCGAGTTGGGCATGCCCTTCACCGATCCAATGGCCGATGGCCCGGCGATTCAACTGGCCAACATCCGTGCCTTGGGCGCCAAACAAAACCTGGCGAAAACCCTGCAAATGGTTCGCGAGTTCCGCGAAGGCAATAGCGAGACGCCGCTGGTGCTGATGGGTTACTTCAACCCGATTCACATGTACGGCGTGCCGCGTTTCATCGCTGAAGCCAAAGAGGCCGGTGTTGATGGCCTGATCGTGGTCGACTTGCCGCCCGAGCATAACGGTGAATTGTGCGACCCGGCACAGGCGGCGGGCCTGGACTTCATTCGCCTGACCACTCCGACGACTGATGACGTGCGCTTGCCGACTGTATTGAACGGCAGTTCCGGCTTTGTTTACTACGTGTCGGTGGCGGGTGTGACCGGTGCGGGCGCGGCGACTCTGGAACATGTCGAAGAAGCCGTCACCCGTCTGCGTCGCCATACCGATCTGCCGATCAGCATCGGTTTTGGTATCCGTACTCCAGAGCAAGCGGCGTCCATCGCGCGTCTGGCTGACGGTGTGGTGGTGGGGTCGGCGCTGATCGATCACATCGCTAATGCCTCAACACCGGATCAGGCTGTGGAGGGCGTACTCAGCTTGTGCGCAGCCTTGTCCGAAGGCGTGCGTAAAGCACGGGTCAGCTGAAGGTAAAGTTCCTGATACAGAGGAATTAGAGCCTCGCGGCACAGACTAAACAGCAAGACCGAGGGCTTCAGGACTACGTTCTGGAGCCCACAAAAAGATCGCAGCTTTCGGCAGCTCCTACAGGGGAATGCGATACCTCTGTAGGAGCTGCCGAAGGCTGCGATCTTTTGCTTTCAGGGCAACTCCAACCCACCCGCGGCCTTGTGCAGCTTGCGCAAATGTTCGCCAACCTGCTTCAGGTTGGCTTCGTTGGCGGCCATCTCGGCGGCACGGCTCGGTTCGAGCAGTGCTCTGACTTCTTTGTCCAGATCCCCGGTCAGCGCTTGCAGCTGCTTCTGGCGCAGGTTGCTTTCCGACTGCAGACGCGTCCACTCGTTCGGTTGCGGCAAACCATAACCACCGGTGCTGCCGAGCAGTTCGGCCGGACGGCTGAGGAAGCCGCTGTTGGCGAGAATCTCCTGCAAGGTCGCATTGGCCTTATCCATGCCGCCATTCTTCAATTCCCGAGCGCCCAGATAACGTTGCTTCACTTCGTCCTGGGCCAGCACCATCTGCTGACGGAAACTGGCCTGCTCCAGCAGCAGTAACGCCGCACTGGTGCGCAAATCAGCCTGATCAATCCATTTGCGACGCTCTTCAGCTTTCAAGGACAGCCAGTCCTCGACCTTGTCCTGCTTGATCGGTAAATGCTTTTTCAGCACTTCGAACATCGCTTGATAACGCTCGCGGAAGGAGTCGAAGCGATAGCCCAGGCGCAGTGCTTCGCGGGGATCATCCAGCACGCTGGTGTCTGCCAATCCGCGGCCCTTGAGCACTTCCAGCAAACCGTTGGGCATGATGCTGTCGAGGCCGACCAGTTGCGCATTGTTGGTGCTGCTGCGCAGTAATTTCAGGCCTTCTACCGCGCAGTTGTTGGACAGGAAAAAATAGTTGCCGTCGTAACTCCAGTGCATTTCCGCGGCGTGTTCCACCACGTCTTCGACCTCGCTGTGCGACAGGTTCAGCGGCACCGATGCCAGGCTGCGCAGTTCGGTTTTGGTGTATTCGTCGATCACCTGGGCCAGCGGCAAGACAAATAGGCGCGACGGATATTTACCCACCAGTCCATCCCAGCTCGACAGCTGTAGGTCACCGACGAAGGCGCGGTAGGACAACACCAGATGCTGATCCAGATCCAGTCGACAATCCGGCCCACGTGGCCGACCCGGTGCACAGATCACCAGTCGCAGCATGCTGTGACCCCAGCGGCTGACCCAGTTCTGGTTGGCTTCTGCCAGTAGATAGTCAACCGCGTAAACCCGCTCCGGATCGACCTGACCCAGAGGCTGCTTGGCGAAGTCGTTACCCGCATTGAGGAAGGCGAATGATTGGGCGCATGTGTCTTTGGCGGCGGGCGCCCAGCCGAAATGTTCTTTGTAGTAGCGATACAGCGCAGGACGACGGCAGGCATAGCTTGGGTCGAGAAGGAAGTACTCCATGTTGACCGCGACGAACTCCTTCGGGCTGCTCGTCTCGTAGATGTCCGGGCTGCGGGCAATCTGCCGGTTGTGTTGTTCGCGCTCGCCGCGCCGACCGACGTATTGCGGCCAGCCGGCCAAATCCAGCAGACGAGGGTCATCGCTGAGGGTCCAGCGTCGCTCCGTCTGCCCACGGCATTGGTCGGGGATGCCGATCAGCCCGGAGCTGTTGTTACGTTGCTTGCAGCGCTGGATCAGCGTGCGCTCGGCGTCTGGCCACAGACGCGCACGGTCATAAATATGGGTGAGTTCGTGCAACACCGTGGCGAGCATTTCCCGGCGGACGGTGCCGTGGGGACGATACGTTTTTTGGGTCGCGGCGCTGCCATTGGTGAGGCTGGCGAGCAAATTGCGGTTCAGGTCGAGTTCGGACACCAGTGATGCCTGGCCGTAAGCATCGCTCGGCATGTCGTCGGTCCAGCCGACGTCAATGCGCCGGTCCAGTTGCTCGATGAAGCGCGGCGGTAACGCCTGCATGGCTTCATCGAGCAGCGCCTGACTGGCCTGCTGTTGCGCGGGGCTCAGACCGTCGGTCTTGAGCCGTAGTTGCAGGCTGGCCTGAGCTGTGTTGCCAAGCAGCAACACAACCCCGGCCAGCAGCCAGGCGCCGAGCGACTTCACAGTGCGAGAATGGCTTCGGCGAGAACCTGATCACTGGCGTCGCGGGCTTCCGGCACGCGAGTGCGCAAGGTGTCGAAGGCCGCTTCCAGGTGCGCACCACGGATTTCACCCTCGCTGGCGACGAAACTGGCTGCATCGTCGTGGGCTTCACGGACGATCTTCGAATCGCGGATGGACGTGGTGGTGTCGGAAGTGAAATCAAGCGTGCGTTCGGAAGCACGAATGATGATGTTACTGGTGGCTACCAGGGTTTGCGCCTGGGCCACATTGGCCAACAACAGCAGGCCAAGGGTGGCAGCAATCAGCGGGCTACGCATGGAACGACTCCGGAGGAACAAGGGATAACTATTGGACGAGAATTGCTTGCGCCAGTTCAAGGTCGCTGGCGTGAAGTTTTGGCTGGGTCCGGCGCAGGTAAATCAACGCGGCCTCCAGTTGTGATCCTCGCAGTTGACCGTCACTGGCAATGAACGCGGCAGCGTCATCCCGGGCGGCGATCAGCAGTTTATGGTCGAAGGGCGCGGAGGTCACCATGCTGGTGGCATAACCACTGGCCACGGTGCCTTGCGTAGACAGGTTGAAAGCATCGAAGGCATGGGCCGAACCCGACCAGCAAGCCGCAAGAAAAACCGCAGTGATCGAAATACTTGAAAGAAAACGCATGAGACTCGATAGCTAAAAGCGAGTCCCAAGGCTAGCGCAATGCCCGGGCTAGAGCCAGCGCCGAAACATTGGGACACTTGTAGGCGCGGGCTTGCTCGCGAAAGCGGTCTGTCAGGCGACATCAATGTTGGATGTGCGACGCCTTCGCGAGCAAGCCCGCTCCCATACGGGTTGCGTTTAACTGATCAGCATCAGGGCGTGCCCCGCTTCAGAGCTGTCGCTTAGATCGTCAGGATGGCCTGGGCCAGCTGTGCGTCGGTCGCATTCAGTTGTGGAGCCTGTTGGCGGATATGGCCGAGAGCACTTTCCAGTTTCACACCACGAATGGCGCCTTCACTGGCAACGAAGCTAGCGGCATCGTCACGGGCTGCACGGACGATTTTATCGTCGCGAAAGGAAGACGAGACATCCGACGTTGCGTCAGAGGACGCCTTCAGTCCACCGACAATGGAATCGGTGGTCACGATAAAGCTGGTGGCGTGGGAATTGGCAGCAACGGCGAGCAGGGCGGCAGCGCTGAGCAAACGAAGACGGGACATGGGGTAGCTCCTTTGGATAGACCGATTTAGAAGTGGCTCAGGATCAGACGCCTGTCGCAAAGCGATCGCCACGTTCTATCTGGATATTAGGCCTGTGCATATCGGTTAGAACAGCCCTGTCTGCCAAGGGAGGAAATTAGCGCCAGAATGGTTTGTCCACTTCGTTGAGGCGCTCGGCATGGCTGATGCCCAGATCCGAGAGCTGTTGATCATTGAGTTGGCCCAGCAACCGTCGGGTTCGAGCCTACGCCTGTGGCCCAGACACACTCCGATGAAATTGTACTGGTTCAATTTATTGAATGTATAAACTGTACCTATTGAGGGTTATGTCTTCTGTACGGCCCAATGTGAACGCTCCAAAACGACAAAACCCGTCGTGGTTTCCCACGACGGGTTTTGTTTGTTCAATTCGGGTTGCTGGCGGTGGATCCGGAGGATCAGAGCCAGCGACGCTAACTTAGCGCCAGAACGGCTTGCTCAGCTCTTCGTAGCGTTGTGCTTCGCTAATCCCTGCGTCAGCCAGCAGACGCGAATCCAAGCGAGCCAATTGATGGCGGCTGGAGATGCGGCGCTGCCACAGCATCAGGTTGGCGATAACGCGCAGAGGCATGGAAGCCTGGGTTTTTGCAGCAGTATCTTCGAAGAACAGTTCGGAACTGAGTGTACGTTCCATGGTTGACATCCTTCCGCTTATGGCGGGATTAGGTAGTGGTTTAACTGATGCCAATGATCCTCCCGTTTGGCCAGTCTCTGTAGATACAGTTCACCTGTATTGTGAGAGACCAGTTAACTGTTAAAAGGCAGTGTACTGGTCGAAATTGAGGCAACTGTACCTATGCGCACTAAACAGGTGCGTTTTTGATCATTTCAACGCAAAAGGTAGGTGAATGCCGTAGGAAAAGACCGGTACAGCAGTACAGTTTTTGACGTGATGGAGCGTTGTCACCGCAAGCTGACGAAACTGTGTTTGCGTCAGCTGCAATCTGTATCAATTACACCGCCAGCATGCGCCCGGTTTCTTCCAGGTTTATGTGCCAACTCAGGGCATCGCGAAGGATGTGCGGGGTATGCCCGCCGACTGCGCAAGCGGCAGTGAAGTAGTCATTCAAGGCTGGTCGATAGTCCGGGTGAACGCAGTTGTCGATGATGACCCTGGCGCGCTCACGCGGTGCCAGGCCACGCAGGTCGGCCAAACCTACTTCGGTCACGAGAATGTCCACGTCATGTTCTGTGTGGTCGACGTGGCTGACCATGGGGACCACGCTGGAAATCGCGCCGCCCTTGGCAATCGACTTGGTGACAAAGATCGCCAAGTGCGCATTGCGCGCGAAATCGCCGGAGCCGCCGATCCCATTCATCATCCGAGTGCCGCAGACGTGGGTGGAATTGACGTTGCCGTACAGGTCGAACTCCAGCGCAGTGTTGATGCCAATGATGCCCAGGCGCCGCACTACTTCGGGATGGTTCGAGATTTCCTGGGGGCGCAGGACCAGCTTGTCCTTATAGTGCTCCAGATTCCCGAACACATCGGCATTGCGCCGGCTCGACAGAGTGATCGAACTGCCGGAAGCAAAGCTCAGCTTGCCGGCGTCGATCAGGTCGAAAGTCGAATCCTGCAGCACTTCGGAGTACATGGTCAGTTCTTCGAACGGCGAGTCGATCAAGCCGCACATCACTGAATTGGCGATAGTGCCGATACCGGCTTGCAGCGGGCCGAGCTTGTTGGTCATGCGACCGGCAGCCACTTCTTGTTTGAAGAAATCGATCAGGTGGTCCGCGATGGCCTGTGTGTCGCTGTCCGGCGGCAAGACAGTGGACGGCGAGTCAGACTGATTAGTAATCACGATCGCGACAATTTTTTCCGGCGGTATCGGGATGGCGGTGCTGCCGATGCGGTCGTCGACCTTCACCAACGGAATCGGGGTGCGGGTCGGCCGGTAGGTCGGGATATAGATGTCGTGCAGGCCTTCGAGATTCGGGTTGTGCGCCAGGTTGATCTCGACGATCACGTGCTTGGCGAAAATCGCGAAGCTGGCCGAATTGCCTACCGAGGTGGTCGGCACAATATGGCCCTGCTCAGTGATTGCCACGGCTTCGATCACCGCGATGTCCGGTAGCTTGAGTTGTTGGTTACGCAGTAGCTCTACGGTTTCCGACAGGTGCTGGTCGATGAACATGACTTCGCCGGCATTGATCGCCTTGCGCAGGGTGCTGTCCACCTGGAACGGCATGCGTCGCGACAGTACGCCGGCTTCAGTCAGTTGTTTGTCGAGGTCGTTGCCCAGGCTGGCACCGGTCATCAGGGTGATTTTCAGCGGCGCGACCTTGGCACGCTCGGCCAGGGCATGAGGCACAGCCTTGGCTTCGCCGGCTCGGGTAAAGCCGCTCATGCCGACGGTCATGCCGTCCTGAATCAGAGCGGCAGCCTCGGCGGCGCTCATCACCTTATCCAACAACGAAGGCAAGCGAATACGGTCACGGTACATGGATTGTTATCTCGGGCAACGGAAGCAAGGTACGCAGTCTAGTGAATTTGATCAGTGTCCGTCCCGCTACCAAGGTCGCATTCGGCCTGTCTATTCTGGGCCTTTCAGACAAAACACCGTTACAGGATCGGTAACAGCCACAAACAAAAACGCCCCGACGAGTCGGGGCGTTCAGGTTGCCGAAGATTATTACTCGACGGCTTTAACCATGTCTTCGATGACTTTCTTGGCATCGCCGAAAACCATCATGGTCTTGTCCAGGTAGAACAGCTCGTTGTCCAGACCGGCGTAGCCGCTGGCCATCGAGCGCTTGTTGACGATGATGGTCTTGGCTTTGAACGCTTCGAGAATCGGCATGCCGGCAATCGGCGATTTCGGATCGTTCTTGGCCGCCGGGTTAACCACGTCGTTGGCACCCAGCACCAGCACCACGTCGGCCTGACCGAACTCGGAGTTGATGTCTTCCATCTCGAACACCTGGTCGTAAGGCACTTCGGCCTCGGCCAGCAGTACGTTCATGTGCCCAGGCATGCGGCCGGCGACCGGGTGGATCGCGTACTTCACGGTCACGCCGCGATGGGTCAGCTTCTCGGTCAGCTCTTTCAGAGCGTGCTGTGCCCGAGCGACCGCCAGGCCGTAGCCTGGAACGATGATCACGGTGTCGGCGTTGGTCAGCAGGAAGGTCGCATCGTCGGCCGAGCCGGATTTCACCGGGCGGGCTTCCTTCGAACCTGCCGGGCCGGCAGCGTCTGCCGTATTGCCGAAACCGCCGAGCAGTACGTTGAAGAAGGAGCGGTTCATCGCCTTGCACATAATGTACGAGAGGATCGCACCGCTTGAGCCCACCAGCGAGCCGGCAATAATCAGCATCGAGTTGTTCAGCGAAAAGCCGATTCCCGCTGCTGCCCAGCCGGAGTAGCTGTTGAGCATCGACACCACGACGGGCATGTCTGCACCGCCAATCGGGATGATGATCAGCACGCCCATCACGAAGGCCAGGGCTAGCATCAGAGCAAACGCGCTTAGATTGCCGGTCAGCATGAAGGTGATGCCGAGTGCCAGCGTCGCCAGACCCAGCAGCAGGTTCAGCTTGTGCTGACCGCTGAACTGTACGGGTGCGCCTTGGAACAGACGGAACTTGTACTTGCCCGACAGCTTGCCGAACGCGATCACCGAACCAGAGAAGGTGATTGCACCGATGGCAGCGCCGAGGAACAGCTCCAGGCGGTTACCGGCAGGAATCGAATCCCCCAGTTCCTTGACGATGCCCAGCGATTGCGGCTCGACCACCGCCGCGATGGCGATGAACACTGCGGCCATACCGATCATGCTGTGCATGAAGGCGACCAGTTCCGGCATCTTGGTCATTTCAACGCGCTTGGCCATGATCGAACCGGCGGTGCCGCCAACCAGCAGACCGACGATGACGTAACCGATGCCCGCAGTAGAAAGCTCCGCACCCAGCTTATAAATGAGGCCGACCGTGGTGAGGATCGCCAACGCCATGCCGAGCATGCCGTAGACATTGCCGCGCCGCGATGTGGTCGGGTGTGACAGGCCTTTAAGCGCCTGGATGAAGCAGATCGACGCGATCAGGTAGAGCGTCGTTACCAGATTCATGCTCATTACTTGGGCGCCTCTTCTTTTACGGCTTTCGGGGCTTTTTTCTTGAACATCTCAAGCATTCTGCGAGTTACGAGGAAACCACCGAACACGTTCACTGCCGCCAGAGCCACCGCCAGGGTGCCCATGGTCTTGCCCAGTGGGGTCACGGTCAACGCGGCCGCCAGCATGGCGCCGACGATCACAATCGCTGAAATGGCGTTGGTCACTGCCATCAACGGCGTATGCAGTGCAGGTGTAACGTTCCATACCACGTGATAACCGACATAAATCGCCAGCACGAAGATGATCAGGTTGTAGATACCGGGGGAGATAAGCTCTTCCATCGTCTGAATCCCTGCTTAGGCGTTTTTGCGGATGACTTGGCCGTCGCGGCACATCAGGCACGCGGCGACGATGTCGTCTTCGAGGTTCACTTCAAACTGGCCTTCTTTGTTGAAGACCAGCTTCAGGAAGTCCAGCAGGTTGCGTGCATACAGTGCCGAAGCATCGGCCGCGACGGCGCCGGCCAGATTGGTCGGGCCGCAAATGGTCACGCCATTCTCGATCACGACCTGATCGGCCACGGTCAGCGGGCAGTTGCCGCCCTGAGCGGCCGCGAGGTCGATGACCACGGAGCCTGGCTTCATCTGTGCCACGGTTTCCGCGCTCAATAGCGTCGGCGCCTTGCGGCCCGGGATCAGTGCAGTAGTAATGACGATGTCAGCCTGCTTGGCGCGCTCGTGCACGGCCAAGGCCTGGCGCTGCATCCAGCTGGCAGGCATGGGGCGTGCGTAACCGCCGACGCCGACGGCGCATTCGCGCTCTTCATCGGTTTCGTAAGGCACGTCGACGAACTTGGCGCCGAGGGATTCGATCTGCTCTTTTACCGCAGGACGTACGTCAGACGCTTCGATCACTGCACCCAGACGTTTCGCCGTGGCAATCGCCTGCAAACCGGCCACGCCAGCACCGAGAATCAGCACACGTGCCGCTTTCACGGTACCCGCAGCGGTCATCAGCATCGGCATGAAGCGAGGATAGTGGTGGGCGGCCAACAACACGGCTTTATAACCGGCGATGTTTGCCTGGGAGGACAACACATCCAGGCTCTGAGCGCGGGAGGTGCGCGGCGCGGCCTCCAGTGCGAAAGCGGTAATGCCGCACTCAGCCAGCTTGGCAATGGTTTCATTGCTGAACGGATTGAGCATGCCCACCACAACGGTGCCGCTTTTTATCAGCGTCAGTTCGCTGTCGCTGGGGGCGACCACCTTGAGAATCAGCTCTGCGCCAAATGTATCATTGGCACTGCCAATGGTCGCGCCTACCGCTTCATAAGCACTGTCGACAACGCTGGCGTTAATACCGGCGCCGCTTTGCACAGTGACTTTATGACCCTGGCCGATCAGCTTTTTGATGGTTTCCGGGGTTGCAGCAACCCGTGTTTCACCCGTCTGGGTTTCGAGAGGAACACCAATGTGCACGTCAAATCTCCTGCGTGATCTTATTGAGTAAACCCAGGCACTTCGGATGGTGCGGCTGGGGCGGCCGATCAGCACGATCCCGCTAAATCAGGGCGGGGCGCGGCATTTTGCAGGCGAACTTTGTGCCCTTCAAGGGATTATGACGGGTGACGGAAAATTAACTACAAGTCACCCCGTGACCGAATGTCGCACCGATCGGTGCGATCCCTTGCAGGCCGTGGCTTGTGAGGATTCTGTCCAAAATTCAAGAATTTACACATCGGCACGGTGAATGAGGTGTCATTGCCTTCCAATGGAGGCTCAAGGCCACGTATTCAGGCCTTTGTAGGACGTTTGTGCTACTCCTCAGTACAGTCTGCCAATATGCGACAAATACTTATATCTGTAGTGCTTTTGTTTTCCTGACTACGTGGTCAGCTAATAAGTGTGAGCCTTTATCCTTCTAGGCTGTAGCCTTGTGCCTGATTCACCAGCCAATCGCGAAATGCCTTTAAAGAGGCTGATTCGACCTTTCGCTCGGGAATCATCAGGTAGTAGGCCTTGATGCTCGATAGTGCCTGGGCGTTGGCAATCACCAGACGCTTCTCTGTCAATTCGCGCTGAATCAAGAACGGTGGAATCAGCGCGATCCCCATATCGTGCATTGCAGCTTGAGCAAGCATGGAGAATAGCTCGTAACGCGGCCCTGTCATGTCTCGCGGGATATTCAGGCTTTGAGAGTTGAACCACTGGCGCCAGGCATAAGGGCGTGTGGTCTGCTGTAGCAGGGGCAGTTCGGCGATTTCACTGGGGCTCAGGTTGGTTTTTTTGCCCAGTAACGTGGGGCTGCACACCGGCATCGGATTTTCGCCCATTAGCCTGTGGGATTCGGTACCCGGCCAGTCGGCGTCGCCGAAATAGATCGCGGCGTCGAAGTCGGTGTCGGCAAACAGGAAGGGGCGGGTGCGGTTGGTGAGGTTGACCGTCACTTCCGGATGTTTGTGCTGAAAATCCTTGAGTCGCGGCAACAGCCATTGAGTGCCGAAGGTGGGTACCACCGCCAGCTCGATCACGTTGGCGCCTTGCTGGCCCATCACTGACAAGGTGTCCCGTTCAACCGCGTCGAGTTGGGTGGCCACTCGGCGGCTGTAGGAAAGCCCGGCCTCCGTCAGCTTCACTCCGCGCCGCGAGCGTCGGAACAGTTCGACGCTGAGGAACTCCTCAAGGCTGGCGATCTGTCGGCAAATCGCTCCCTGCGTGAGGGAAAGTTCCTGGGCGGCCTTGGTAAAGCTCTCGTGGCGCGCTGCAGCTTCAAAACTGATCAGGGCGGTTGTACTGGGGATCTTCCTGCGCATGTACGTCAACCTCACTAATACATCGCATATAGGCTATTTTTGCGACGTTATGGAGTGAGAAATTAGCACAACAGTATGCAAAATCCTCGTTTGTCGTGAAGCCAAACCCGGCCTAGGATCACTCCACGTTATTTGACCCGATTCGAGAGGACTCACTCATGGGCGGTAAAGCTAGCTTCAACTGGATCGATCCCCTGCTGCTGGATCAACAGCTCACTGAAGAAGAACGCATGATTCGCGACACGGCTCAGCAATTCGCTCAGCAGAAGCTTGCGCCGCGTGTTCTCGAAGCTTTCCGTCATGAGAAGACCGACCCGGCGATCTTCCGCGAGATGGGTGAAGTGGGTCTGTTGGGTGCGACCATTCCTGAGCAATACGGTGGCAGCGGCCTTAACTACGTCAGCTACGGTCTGATTGCCCGTGAGGTCGAGCGTGTCGACTCCGGCTATCGCTCGATGATGAGCGTGCAGTCCTCGCTGGTCATGGTGCCGATCAACGAATTCGGTACCGAAGCACAGAAGCAGAAGTACCTGCCGAAGCTGGCCTCGGGTGAATGGATCGGTTGCTTCGGTCTGACCGAGCCTGACCACGGTTCCGACCCGGGCGCGATGATTACTCGTGCACGTAAAGTGGAAGGCGGCTACAGCCTCACCGGCAGCAAAATGTGGATCACCAACAGCCCGATCGCCGATGTGTTCGTGGTTTGGGGCAAGGACGACGCGGGCGACATTCGTGGTTTTGTTCTGGAGAAGGGCTGGAAAGGCCTTAGCGCTCCGGCGATTCATGGCAAGGTTGGCCTGCGTGCATCCATCACCGGCGAGATCGTCATGGATAACGTGTTTGTCCCTGAAGAGAACATCTTCCCGGATGTCCGGGGCTTGAAAGGTCCTTTTACCTGCCTTAACTCGGCGCGTTATGGCATTTCCTGGGGCGCGCTGGGCGCTGCCGAGTTCTGCTGGCACACCGCTCGCCAGTACACCCTGGATCGTAAGCAGTTTGGTCGTCCATTGGCGGCCACACAGTTGATCCAGAAGAAGCTGGCTGACATGCAGACCGAAATCACTCTGGCGCTGCAAGGCTGCCTGCGTCTGGGTCGTATGAAGGATGAAGGCACTGCTGCCGTCGAGATTACGTCGATGATGAAGCGCAACTCCTGTGGCAAGTCCCTGGACATCGCTCGCATGGCGCGCGACATGCTGGGTGGCAACGGCATCTCCGATGAGTTCGGTGTCGCTCGGCATCTGGTCAACCTGGAAGTGGTGAATACCTATGAAGGTACGCATGACGTCCACGCACTGATCCTCGGTCGCGCGCAGACCGGCATCCAGGCGTTCTATTAATAGGAGAACGGTCATGGGCGCGCTTTCGCATCTACGGGTACTGGATTTATCGCGGGTGCTTGCCGGGCCTTGGGCCGGGCAGATCCTGGCGGACCTTGGCGCCGAAGTCATCAAGGTCGAGCGCCCGGGCAATGGCGATGACACGCGCGCCTGGGGGCCTCCGTTTCTTAAAGATGCCTATGGCGAGAACACCAGCGAGGCGGCCTATTACTTGTCCGCCAATCGCAATAAGCAATCAGTGACCATCGACTTCACGCGGCCAGAGGGTCAACAGTTGGTGCGTGAGTTGGCGGCGAAGTCGGACATCCTCATTGAAAACTTCAAGGTCGGTGGTCTGGCGGCTTATGGGTTGGACTATGAGTCGCTCAGGGCGATTAATCCGAAGCTGATCTATTGCTCGATCACTGGATTCGGTCAGACAGGTCCGTATGCCAAGCGTGCGGGTTACGATTTCATGATCCAGGGCTTGGGCGGTCTGATGAGTTTGACCGGTCGTCCCGAAGGCGATGAAGGCGCGGGTCCGGTGAAAGTCGGTGTGGCGCTGACAGATATTTTGACCGGTCTCTATTCAACGGTAGCGATCCTGGCGGCCTTGGCTCATCGGGATCAGGGCGGTGGCGGTCAGCATATAGACATGGCATTGCTGGATGTTCAGGTGGCTTGTCTGGCCAATCAGGCGATGAATTACCTGACTACAGGCGTTGCGCCTAAACGCCTGGGCAACGCTCACCCGAATATCGTGCCTTATCAGGACTTTCCTACAGCCGATGGCGACTTCATCCTCACTGTGGGTAATGATGGGCAGTTCCGCAAGTTTGCGCAGGTGGCTGGTCAGCCGCAGTGGGCGGATGATCCACGTTTTGCGACCAACAAATTACGGGTGGCTAACCGAGCAGTATTGATTCCGCTGATTCGTCAGGTGACCGTGTTCAAGACTACTGCTGAGTGGGTGGTGCAGCTGGAGCAGGCAGGCGTGCCATGCGGACCGATCAATGATCTGGCTCAGATGTTTGCCGATCCTCAGGTTCAGGCGCGGGGGTTGGCTATTGAGCTGCCTCATGCTTTGGCCGGGATGGTGCCGCAGGTTGCGAGCCCGATACGTCTGTCCGAGACGCCGGTGGAGTACCGTAGTGCGCCTCCTTTGTTGGGTGAGCACACGCTGGAGGTTCTGCAGCGGGTGTTGGGTCTGGATGCCGGAGTCGTTGCTGGGTTCAAGGCGTCTGGAGTGCTCTGAGCATTCCTTCTATATAGCAGGGCTGGTTTTGCTCTCCTATATAGAGGGGAATGCGCAGTTTTCCGGCGTTCCGCAAGTTATTGATAGAAAAGCGTAATTAGAGGTTGACGGCAGATTCTGGAGGTCTATAATTCGCCCCACTTCCGGCGCAGTCGAAACGGAAAACTCCTTGGTAAACAAAGAGTTACGCAGTTTTCGGCAGCGGTTACGCTTCAGTTCATCGAAGCCAGAAGGAGTCGGTAAGGCAGTGTGTTTTCGCCTTATTGACGGTTCGATCTTCTCGGTCGAAAGCGGAGAAAAAGAGGTGTTGACAGCAGCGAGTAACGCTGTAGAATTCGCCTCCCGCTAACGAGAGATCGGAAGCGCAAGTGGTTGAAGTTGTTGAAGATTCCCAAGCGAAACTTTGAAAACTTCTGAAAATAACCGCTTGACAGTAACAGAGGCTGCTGTAGAATGCGCGCCTCGGTTGAGACGAAAGATCTTAACCAACCGCTCTTTAACAACTGAATCAAGCAATTCGTGTGGGTGCTTGTGGAGTCAGACTGATAGTCAACAAGATTATCAGCATCACAAGTTACTCCGCGAGAAATCAAAGATGTAACCAACGATTGCTGAGCCAAGTTTAGGGTTTCTTAAAAACCCAAAGATGTTTGAACTGAAGAGTTTGATCATGGCTCAGATTGAACGCTGGCGGCAGGCCTAACACATGCAAGTCGAGCGGCAGCACGGGTACTTGTACCTGGTGGCGAGCGGCGGACGGGTGAGTAATGCCTAGGAATCTGCCTGGTAGTGGGGGATAACGCTCGGAAACGGACGCTAATACCGCATACGTCCTACGGGAGAAAGCAGGGGACCTTCGGGCCTTGCGCTATCAGATGAGCCTAGGTCGGATTAGCTAGTTGGTGAGGTAATGGCTCACCAAGGCGACGATCCGTAACTGGTCTGAGAGGATGATCAGTCACACTGGAACTGAGACACGGTCCAGACTCCTACGGGAGGCAGCAGTGGGGAATATTGGACAATGGGCGAAAGCCTGATCCAGCCATGCCGCGTGTGTGAAGAAGGTCTTCGGATTGTAAAGCACTTTAAGTTGGGAGGAAGGGCAGTTACCTAATACGTAATTGTTTTGACGTTACCGACAGAATAAGCACCGGCTAACTCTGTGCCAGCAGCCGCGGTAATACAGAGGGTGCAAGCGTTAATCGGAATTACTGGGCGTAAAGCGCGCGTAGGTGGTTCGTTAAGTTGGATGTGAAATCCCCGGGCTCAACCTGGGAACTGCATTCAAAACTGACGAGCTAGAGTATGGTAGAGGGTGGTGGAATTTCCTGTGTAGCGGTGAAATGCGTAGATATAGGAAGGAACACCAGTGGCGAAGGCGACCACCTGGACTGATACTGACACTGAGGTGCGAAAGCGTGGGGAGCAAACAGGATTAGATACCCTGGTAGTCCACGCCGTAAACGATGTCAACTAGCCGTTGGGAGCCTTGAGCTCTTAGTGGCGCAGCTAACGCATTAAGTTGACCGCCTGGGGAGTACGGCCGCAAGGTTAAAACTCAAATGAATTGACGGGGGCCCGCACAAGCGGTGGAGCATGTGGTTTAATTCGAAGCAACGCGAAGAACCTTACCAGGCCTTGACATCCAATGAACTTTCCAGAGATGGATTGGTGCCTTCGGGAACATTGAGACAGGTGCTGCATGGCTGTCGTCAGCTCGTGTCGTGAGATGTTGGGTTAAGTCCCGTAACGAGCGCAACCCTTGTCCTTAGTTACCAGCACGTGATGGTGGGCACTCTAAGGAGACTGCCGGTGACAAACCGGAGGAAGGTGGGGATGACGTCAAGTCATCATGGCCCTTACGGCCTGGGCTACACACGTGCTACAATGGTCGGTACAGAGGGTTGCCAAGCCGCGAGGTGGAGCTAATCCCAGAAAACCGATCGTAGTCCGGATCGCAGTCTGCAACTCGACTGCGTGAAGTCGGAATCGCTAGTAATCGCGAATCAGAATGTCGCGGTGAATACGTTCCCGGGCCTTGTACACACCGCCCGTCACACCATGGGAGTGGGTTGCACCAGAAGTAGCTAGTCTAACCTTCGGGAGGACGGTTACCACGGTGTGATTCATGACTGGGGTGAAGTCGTAACAAGGTAGCCGTAGGGGAACCTGCGGCTGGATCACCTCCTTAATCGACGACATCAGCTGCTCCATAAGTTCCCACACGAATTGCTTGATTCATTGAAGAAGACGATAAAGAAGCAGCCTGTATCAGGTTGTAGCTGAGTTGGTTAGAGCGCACCCCATGCTTCGTGGTTAAGAGCAGGGTGAGGTCGGCCTTAGTAGCTCGAAATTGGGTCTGTAGCTCAGTTGGTTAGAGCGCACCCCTGATAAGGGTGAGGTCGGCAGTTCGAATCTGCCCAGACCCACCAATTTTGTGTGGGAAACGCCTGTAGAAATACGGGGCCATAGCTCAGCTGGGAGAGCGCCTGCCTTGCACGCAGGAGGTCAACGGTTCGATCCCGTTTGGCTCCACCACTACTGCTTCTGTTTGTTGAAAGCTTAGAAATGAGCATTCCATCGTGACGATGGTGAATGTTGATTTCTAGTCTTTGGCTAGATCGTTCTTTAAAAATTTGGGTATGTGATAGAAAGATAGACTGAACACTACTTTCACTGGTAGTGGATCAGGCTAAGGTAAAATTTGTGAGTTTAATCGCGAATTTTCGGCGAATGTCGTCTTCACAGTATAACCAGATTGCTTGGGGTTATATGGTCAAGTGAAGAAGCGCATACGGTGGATGCCTTGGCAGTCAGAGGCGATGAAAGACGTGGTAGCCTGCGAAAAGCTTCGGGGAGTCGGCAAACAGACTTTGATCCGGAGATGTCTGAATGGGGGAACCCACCTAACATAAGTTAGGTATCTTAAGCTGAATACATAGGCTTAAGAAGCGAACCAGGGGAACTGAAACATCTAAGTACCCTGAGGAAAAGAAATCAACCGAGATTCCCTTAGTAGTGGCGAGCGAACGGGGACTAGCCCTTAAGTGGCTTTGAGATTAGCGGAACGCTCTGGAAAGTGCGGCCATAGTGGGTGATAGCCCTGTACGCGAAAATCTCTTGGTCATGAAATCGAGTAGGACGGAGCACGAGAAACTTTGTCTGAATATGGGGGGACCATCCTCCAAGGCTAAATACTACTGACTGACCGATAGTGAACTAGTACCGTGAGGGAAAGGCGAAAAGAACCCCGGAGAGGGGAGTGAAATAGATCCTGAAACCGTATGCGTACAAGCAGTGGGAGCCCACTTTGTTGGGTGACTGCGTACCTTTTGTATAATGGGTCAGCGACTTATTTTCAGTGGCGAGCTTAACCGAATAGGGGAGGCGTAGCGAAAGCGAGTCTTAATAGGGCGTCTAGTCGCTGGGAATAGACCCGAAACCGGGCGATCTATCCATGGGCAGGTTGAAGGTTGGGTAACACTAACTGGAGGACCGAACCGACTACCGTTGAAAAGTTAGCGGATGACCTGTGGATCGGAGTGAAAGGCTAATCAAGCTCGGAGATAGCTGGTTCTCCTCGAAAGCTATTTAGGTAGCGCCTCATGTATCACTGTAGGGGGTAGAGCACTGTTTCGGCTAGGGGGTCATCCCGACTTACCAAACCGATGCAAACTCCGAATACCTACAAGTGCCGAGCATGGGAGACACACGGCGGGTGCTAACGTCCGTCGTGAAAAGGGAAACAACCCAGACCGTCAGCTAAGGTCCCAAAGTTATGGTTAAGTGGGAAACGATGTGGGAAGGCTTAGACAGCTAGGAGGTTGGCTTAGAAGCAGCCACCCTTTAAAGAAAGCGTAATAGCTCACTAGTCGAGTCGGCCTGCGCGGAAGATGTAACGGGGCTCAAACCATACACCGAAGCTACGGGTATCACTTAGGTGATGCGGTAGAGGAGCGTTCTGTAAGCCTGTGAAGGTGAGTTGAGAAGCTTGCTGGAGGTATCAGAAGTGCGAATGCTGACATGAGTAACGACAATGGGTGTGAAAAACACCCACGCCGAAAGACCAAGGTTTCCTGCGCAACGTTAATCGACGCAGGGTTAGTCGGTCCCTAAGGCGAGGCTGAAAAGCGTAGTCGATGGAAAACAGGTTAATATTCCTGTACTTCTGGTTATTGCGATGGAGGGACGGAGAAGGCTAGGCCAGCTTGGCGTTGGTTGTCCAAGTTTAAGGTGGTAGGCTGGAATCTTAGGTAAATCCGGGATTCTAAGGCCGAGAGCTGATGACGAGTGTTCTTTTAGAACACGAAGTGGTTGATGCCATGCTTCCAAGAAAAGCTTCTAAGCTTCAGGTAACCAGGAACCGTACCCCAAACCGACACAGGTGGTTGGGTAGAGAATACCAAGGCGCTTGAGAGAACTCGGGTGAAGGAACTAGGCAAAATGGCACCGTAACTTCGGGAGAAGGTGCGCCGGTGAGGGTGAAGCATTTACTGCGTAAGCCCACGCCGGTCGAAGATACCAGGCCGCTGCGACTGTTTATTAAAAACACAGCACTCTGCAAACACGAAAGTGGACGTATAGGGTGTGACGCCTGCCCGGTGCCGGAAGGTTAATTGATGGGGTTAGCTAACGCGAAGCTCTTGATCGAAGCCCCGGTAAACGGCGGCCGTAACTATAACGGTCCTAAGGTAGCGAAATTCCTTGTCGGGTAAGTTCCGACCTGCACGAATGGCGTAACGATGGCGGCGCTGTCTCCACCCGAGACTCAGTGAAATTGAAATCGCTGTGAAGATGCAGTGTATCCGCGGCTAGACGGAAAGACCCCGTGAACCTTTACTATAGCTTTGCACTGGACTTTGAATTTGCTTGTGTAGGATAGGTGGGAGGCTTTGAAGCGTGGACGCCAGTTCGCGTGGAGCCAACCTTGAAATACCACCCTGGCAACTTTGAGGTTCTAACTCAGGTCCGTTATCCGGATCGAGGACAGTGTATGGTGGGTAGTTTGACTGGGGCGGTCTCCTCCTAAAGAGTAACGGAGGAGTACGAAGGTGCGCTCAGACCGGTCGGAAATCGGTCGTAGAGTATAAAGGCAAAAGCGCGCTTGACTGCGAGACAGACACGTCGAGCAGGTACGAAAGTAGGTCTTAGTGATCCGGTGGTTCTGTATGGAAGGGCCATCGCTCAACGGATAAAAGGTACTCCGGGGATAACAGGCTGATACCGCCCAAGAGTTCATATCGACGGCGGTGTTTGGCACCTCGATGTCGGCTCATCACATCCTGGGGCTGAAGCCGGTCCCAAGGGTATGGCTGTTCGCCATTTAAAGTGGTACGCGAGCTGGGTTTAGAACGTCGTGAGACAGTTCGGTCCCTATCTGCCGTGGACGTTTGAGATTTGAGAGGGGCTGCTCCTAGTACGAGAGGACCGGAGTGGACGAACCTCTGGTGTTCCGGTTGTCACGCCAGTGGCATTGCCGGGTAGCTATGTTCGGAATAGATAACCGCTGAAAGCATCTAAGCGGGAAACTAGCCTCAAGATGAGATCTCACTGGGACCTTGAGTCCCCTGAAGGGCCGTCGAAGACTACGACGTTGATAGGTTGGGTGTGTAAGCGCTGTGAGGCGTTGAGCTAACCAATACTAATTGCCCGTGAGGCTTGACCATATAACACCCAAGCAATTTGCTGACCTGAAGAGGCACCAGATTGCGGTGTGTGAAGACGAAACGAACCGAAAGTTCGAGATACTCACAAAACACCAAACTATCGCATACCCATTCGCTGGAGCGTGAACCCGCAAGGGCCCACGACCTGGCTACCGAATTTCTTGACGACCATAGAGCATTGGAACCACCTGATCCCATCCCGAACTCAGCAGTGAAACGATGCATCGCCGATGGTAGTGTGGGGTTTCCCCATGTGAGAGTAGGTCATCGTCAAGATTAAATTCCGAAACCCCTATCTGCGTATGCAGGTGGGGGTTTTGTTTTAGTAGAAGTCACCGATTTTGCTGGCACGTTACCGCTGTAACGGGCTGGTCACAGAATTTCTTGACGACCATAGAGCATTGGAACCACCTGATCCCATCCCGAACTCAGCAGTGAAACGATGCATCGCCGATGGTAGTGTGGGGTTTCCCCATGTGAGAGTAGGTCATCGTCAAGATTGAATTCCGAAACCCCTGTCTGCTTATGCAGACAGGGGTTTTGTCTTTCTGGGCTATAGAAACCTCAATCTGGAATGGGGCACATCCTGCTCTTACGTGCCTTGCTACTCCTTCGAGCCAGCAACTTGCGCCACCAGATATAGATTCCCGTCACTGACAATACTGCAATCAAAACACCTAGCACCGCGATCATGACTTGCCCGGTGAGCCCAATGATCCGCCCTCCGTGTATCGGCAATTGCAGCCGATAAAAACGCTCTCCCAGGGTGCCTTGTCCTGCGATTTCCTGCCCCAATAAACGTCCATCCGTGCCATGGAAGAACAGCCAGGACTTTCCATGGGCCTCGGTATCATGCTGCCCAAACCCTGCCCCATAAAAGTTGTACTCAAAGCTGTAATACAACTCCCCGATTGCAGCGGTCAGCCCTAGCTTTTGCCCTTCCTGTAACGCACGTTCATAAGCCTGTTGATAACTCAGCCGCGTAACTCCCAACTCCTCAGCAGGCATGCGTCCGCGGGCCTCGTAAACGCTCGGCTCAATCGGCGAAAACAGTGAAACCACAGGCTTGAAGACCTGATTCGGCAGGTTCATGGCGACACTGCTGACCGCAATCGGTAGCAGCAACAACCAAAGCCACAACCTACCCGCCCGATGCAGGTCAAAATTCAGCCGGTAGGCATGCCCACCCTTGATCTTCCAGGCCGTCGACCATTTCTTCCAGAACGGTTTCCCACGTGGAAGCGTCAGCCAAAGCGCGATGAAACAATCGACAACCCAGGCGATCGCGACCAGTCCCATTAACAACAATCCCCAGTTATTCGGCAGGACCAGGTTGTAGTGAAACTCCAGAATGAACGGAATGAAGTTCTCCCGCTGAAAGCAGCATTCTCCCCAGAACCGCTGCCCTTTCTGCTCGCCATTGACCGGGTCCAGATAGAACACCTGATTGGGCTCGGAAAAAGGTTTTCCGGTCGCAGGATCATTACGCGGTACCGCAGCCAGCAATGCGGTATGAGCCTGTTCTGACGGGTACTCCATGTACCAGACTTGTAGCCTCGGATGCTCCGTTTGCAGCTTGTCGACCAAAGCACCGGGCGGCAAACGCTGACCTTCGGCAGACGCTGAATAAAACCCCGGATTGAGCCACTCATCCAGCTCATGATTGAACGCCAGGATGCTGCCCGTAAGCCCCGCCATCAGCAGAAACAACGCAGTCGCCAAACCAATGTAGCGATGAAGTAAAACCAGAAATGCACGCATGGAATTTTCCTGCAGAGACGACAAAGCCAGCCCCTGAATTCAGGGGCTGGCTTTTTTGGATAACGAGTCGTTAGAACTGGTAGCTCACGGTAGCGGCGACGTTGCGCTCTTCACCCAGGTAGCAGAAGTTCAGGCTGGCACAGGAGGCCACGTAGGACTCGTTGGTCAGGTTGTTCGCATTCAAACGTACGTCCACGCCCTTCAAGCCCACCTTGCCCAAGTCATAGCCGACAGACGCATCGAACAGCGTGTAGGACGGCACCTTCAGAGTGTTTTCCGCATCGGCCCAGCTGTAGCCGACATAACGCACGCCGCCGCCCAGACGCAGGCCATCAAGTGCTGCGCTGTCGAACTTGTAGTCCGCCCATACCGATGCCATATGACGTGGCGCCTGAGTCGGTGAGTTGCCCTTGTTTTCGATCACGTCGGTTGCAGTGCTCAACGTACTGATCATCGACTTCGAATACTCGATGTCGGTGAAGGTGTAGCTGCCGAGGACTTTCAGGTTATCGGTCAGCTGCATGTGCGCTTCCAGTTCCAGACCTTGGGAGCGGACGGCGCCTACAGCGCGATAGAAGTTTTCCTGCGGCAGTTTGGTCGCCAGGTTTTCCTGATCGATGCGGAACAGCGACGCCGTGAACAAGTTGTCGGTGCCTGGCGGCTGGTACTTCAGGCCCACTTCCCACTGGGTGCCATCGGTCGGTGCCAGAGGATTGCCGGCGCTGTCCGCGTAGGAGTTCGGGTTGAACGACTCGGAGTAGCTGATGTACGGCGCAATACCGTTATCGAACAGATACAACGCCCCGGCTCGGCCCGTCAGCTTGGTGCGTTTGTCACTGATTTCCGTGCCTACAGGGCGTCCCGCTTCAGCCAGCCGATTTTCATCGGAGGTTTCAACCCAGTCCTGACGCAGGCCCAAAGAGAAGCGCCACTTATCCATCTCGATCAAGTCTTGCAGGTAGACGCCAGTCTGTTCCAGGCGCCGCAGATAGCTGGTCGGGCTGTAGAAGTCGATGGCCGAATTGCCGTACACCGGATTGAACGCATCGATCGGCGCAAGACCGCCACTGGTCCAGTCGACGACCGTCTTGCGCCGCTGGTAGTCCGCGCCCATCAGCACGGTGTGTTTGGTTGCGCCGGTGAAGAACTCGGCTTGCAGCATGTTATCGACGATAAAGGCGTGGAGCTTTTCGTCGCCGCCGGTGTAATAGCGGTTCAACTCGTTACTGGTGGGAGTGGTCCAGCCATAGGCATAAACCTGATCGATCTTCACCTTGGAGTCGAGATAGCGGAAGTTCTGCCGAGCGGTGAGGACGTCGTTGAAGCGATGTTCGAACTGATAACCGAAGGACTGTTGATCTCGCTGGAAGCCATCAACGCCCGGCTCGCCTTCGAAGAAGTTGGGGGAGATCCGATTGCCGTTGCGCTGATGGATCGTGCCATCGGCCGGGACGCCGCCGTGATAGCCGCCGTCGGGATCGTGTTGCAGATAGGCTTGCAGCGTCAGCGAGGTATCTTCGGTGAAATCGATGCTCACCGTCGGCGCCAGGGCGAAGCGCTTTTCCTCATTGTGGTCGAACTGTGTGTCGAACTGATCCGCCAACCCTGTCAGGCGATAGGCGATGCGCTTGTCATCATCCACCGGCCCGCTGAAGTCGAAACCCATGCCGCGCTGACCTTGGGTGCCCACCGTGGCCTGGACCTGATGATAGGGCTCATACAACGGTTTCTTGCTGGTCAACGCCACCAGCCCGCCCGGCGAACTGCGACCGTAGAGTACTGACGACGGCCCTTTGAGAATATCGACTCGTTCGAGGAAATAGGGGTCTACCTGCATGGTGCTGTAGGTGCCGCTGTCACCCATGGATTTGAGGCCATCGAGATAGATGTTATCCACCGAGCCGTCGTTGAAACCGCGCATCGCCACGTAGTCGTAACGGTGGGTCGCGCCGTAAGGGTTGGTCAGCACGCCCGGGGTGTAGCGCATCGCCTGGGACACGGTTTGCGAGCCTTGGTCGTCCATTTGCTCGCGGGTCACCACGGACACGCTTTGTGAGGTTTCCAGCAGCGCGGTACTGGTCTTGGTGGCGATCTGGCTGTGCGTTGCGTTGTAGCCATCCATGCTGCCCAGCGCGTTACCCAGGGCGAAGCCTTTGATGTCGGTGGTGGGCAGCGCCAGGGCTTCGGTTTCAGCGACGGGCCGCAGCACATAGCTGCTGCCATCCTGACTGACGGCCACAAGCCCTGTGCCGTTGAGCAAATGACTCAACGCCTGATCCGCCGAATAGTCGCCCTGTAATCCCGGCGATTGAAGGCCCTGAGTTTGAGCCGGAGTCGTCGACAGCGTGATGCCCGCCTGACGCGCGAATTGGTTGAGCACATCGCTCAAGGAGCCGGCGGCGATGTTGTAGCGGTGGCTACTGGCTTCGCTGCCCTGTGCTGCAACGCCAAGTGTCGGCAGCAGGCCGACACCCAATGCGGTCGAGAACAGCGCCGCGCGGATGGCGTGGCGCAATACGCCCGATTCCGCGGCGAAATGGAGAGGGTTCTTACTGATGGCGCGCACAGTCATTGTAGGTTTCCGTAGGAAGTCGCTGAAGGCAGAGTTGAAGTGCTTACTGACTAAGCCGGACTTGTTCAGAAAACCCGCCAAAAATAATTCAGGCCTGCCGCTCCAGCGTCACCCAATAGCGAGTGCGATAGCGCAGTCGCACCGCCAGGGTTTGCGGCAGGATGGCCAGTAGTTTGTCGGTGTCTTCGAGACGGAAAACCCCGGACAGCCGCAAGTGGGCAATGTCGGCCGCGCAGGTCAGATAGCCGGGACGGTAACGTCCGACTTCATTAATGAAATCCCCGAGGCGCATGTTGCGGGTGACGATCAGGCCATCCACCCAGGCCCCCGCATCCATGTCCTGCGGCGGTGCCAACTGCGCTCGACTCCGATCGATCAAATAACTCTGCCCGGCCTGCACGTGGATCGGCAGGCCATCGGCGGCCCGTGGCGAATGGATTGCGACGACGCCGCTGGTGACGCTGAGCTGCGTGCAGTCGGCGTCCTGACGAACAATGAAGCGCGCCGCCACACTTTCGAACACACCGTGACGGCTTTGCACCCGCAACGGTCCATCAAACGAAACCCCTTCACTTGCCCCACCGCACGTCACGACGATCTCGCCGCGAGTCAGTTTGATCAGGCGCTGCCGCGCGGTGTAGTCCAGATCCACCGCGCTGGCGGTGTTGAGCTCCAGGCGCGTGCCATCCGGTAACTGGAAACCGCGTCGCTCGCCTGTTGTGGTGGCGAAGTCGGCGGTCCATTGTTGCCAGCCGATCGCATCCTTGCCCAGCCATGCCGCCGAACCCATCAATAATGCGCCCGACAGCAGCTTCAATGCCTGGCGCCGCCCGAGTCCCTGTGCGCTGTTTTCCAAAGTATTGAAAGCGACTTGAGCGCCGGGCACCGCGCGTAGATTACTGCTCAACTCGGCTTGCAGGGACTGCACCCGTTGCCAGGCTAGTTCGTGTTCATGGTGTTCCGCCCGCCAGACGTCGCATTGTTGGCGCAGTCTGGGATTGGTCGCGTTGTTACGCAGGCGCAGCAACCAATGGATGGCTTGTTTAACCACCTGCTGATGCGGCGCACCGCGGCGGTTCAGTGCTGAGTTATCCGCAGGCATCACGCTTCATACCGCAGCACATAGCAGTGATAAAGCGCGTCAGCCACATAGCGTTCCACCGAACGCAGGGATAATCCCATGTGTTCGGCGATCTGCTTGTGGGTAAGTCCTTCGCACTGGGCCAGCAGAAATGCCTGACGCACTTTCGGCTTCAGGCCTTCAAGCATACGGGCGATGCTTTCCAGCAATTCGAGCACCAATGCCCGCGCCTCGGCGCTCGGGGTTTCGGCCTCAGGCAAATGGGCGATGGTTTCCAGGTAGGCACGCTCGATTTCCTCTCGACGCCAATGGTCGATCACCAGGCCGCGGGCAATGGTTCGTAGAAAAGCGCGGGGGGCCTTGAGCTCCAGGCGTTCGGTTCTTTGCAGCAGCCGGACGAACGTGTCCTGAGCCAGATCCGCCGCATCGGCTGCATTGCCCAATCGCGCACGTAGCCACGTGTTGAGCCACCCGTGATGGCTGCTGTAAAGCGCCTGTACTGCAAACTCAGGTGAAGACATGAACGCGACAGCCCGACGTCACAAATGATAATTAGTCGCATTGTCATCAAGGGTCGGAAAATTTGCAACTGCCGTTCGAGCAACCGTCAGTAAACACCCCTACTTGGGCGCTCTAGCACGCCGTTCGGCGGGTATCTGACGGGTTTCGTACAAATCCCTAAGATTTCTCTCGCTCGTGCCGACAGATTGGTGAGACATGCGTGCACCAAAGTAGAGCGGCCCAAGAATGCCGTCTGCACGGTTACATGGAATGTTGAAACCGGAACGCATCCCCACTTTTTGCATAAGAAGCCCATGAAATGAATCTCAAGTTCAGCCATAAAATCCTGCTGGCCGCTTCAGGCGTCGTGGTGCTGGCTTTTGCGTTGTTCACTTTGTACAACGACTATTTGCAGCGAAACACCATTCGGCAAAACCTCGAGTCATCCGTTGAGCAAGCCGGCGAGCTGACCGCCAGCAGCGTGCAGAACTGGATGAGCGGCCGGGTGCTGGTCCTGGAAAATCTCGCGCAGAACGTCGCTCATCAAGGCGCCAATGCCGATTTGCCGGGGCTGGTCGATCAACCTGCCCTCACCTCGAACTTCCAGTTCACCTACGTCGGGCAGGCCAATGGTGTGTTCACCCAGCGCCCTGACGCGAAGATGCCGGACGGCTACGATCCGCGTCAGCGTCCCTGGTACAAACAAGCCGTGGTCGCCGACAAGACCATGCTGACCCCGCCTTACATGGCAGCGGTCGGCGGGTTAGTGGTGACCATCGCCATGCCGGTGAAAAAGCAAGGCGAACTGCTGGGCGTCGTCGGAGGCGACTTGAGTCTCGAAACCCTGGTGAAGATCATCAACTCGGTGGACTTCGGTGGCATCGGTCACGCGTTCCTCGTCAGCGCCGACGGTCAGGTGATCGTCAGCCCGGACAAGGATCAGGTGATGAAGAACCTGAAAGACATCTATCCGGGCTCCAGTGTCCGTATCGGGAAAGGCAATCAGGAAGTAGAACTGAACAAGCAGGACCGCATCCTCTCGTTCACGCCGGTGAGTGGTTTGCCAAATGCCGAGTGGTACATCGGTCTGTCGATCGACAAGGCCAAGGCCTACGCACCACTGAGCCAGTTCCGCACCTCGGCGCTGATCGCGATGTTCATCGCCGTGACCGCCATTGCAGTACTGCTGAGTCTGCTGATCAGCGTGCTGATGCGTCCGCTGACCACGATGGGTCGTGCGATGCAGGACATCGCTCAGGGCGAGGGCGATCTGACCCGGCGTCTGGTGGTAGAAAGCAAAGACGAGTTCGGCGAGTTGGGCGGCTCTTTCAACCAGTTTGTGGAGCGGATTCACGCGTCGATTTGCGAAGTGTCCTCGGCGACCCGTCAGGTTCATGACCTGTCGCAACGGGTGATGGCATCGTCCAACGCTTCGATCGTCGGCTCCGACGAACAAAGCGCCCGCACCAACAGTGTGGCTGCGGCGATCAACCAATTGGGCGCCGCCACCCAGGAAATCGCCCGCAACGCCGCCGATGCTTCGCAACACGCCAGCGGCGCGAGCGAGCAGGCCGATGACGGTCGTCAGGTGGTGGAAAAAACCATCCTGGCCATGACCGAGCTGTCGCAGAAAATCAGCTTGTCCTGCACGCAGATCGAAACCCTGAACGCGAGCACCGACAACATCGGCCACATTCTCGATGTGATCAAAGGTATTTCCCAGCAGACCAATTTGCTGGCGCTCAACGCGGCCATCGAAGCGGCCCGTGCCGGTGAGGCCGGTCGTGGTTTTGCGGTGGTGGCGGACGAGGTGCGTAACCTTGCTCATCGCACCCAGGAGTCGGCGGAAGAGATCCACAAGATGATCAGCTCGCTGCAGATCGGTTCTCGCGAAGCGGTGACCACGATGAATGCCAGTCAGGCATCCAGCGAGCAGAGTGTCGAAGTGGCGAACCAGGCCGGCCTGCGTCTGGTCAGCGTGACCCAGCGCATCGGCGAAATCGACGGCATGAACCAGTCGGTGGCCGCAGCGACCGAAGAGCAGACCGCTGTGGTGGAAACCCTCAACGTCGACGTCAACCAGATCAACCTGTTGAACCAGCAGAGCGTGGCCAACCTCAATGAAACATTGAAGGATTGCGATGCGCTGTCCCAGCAGGCCAATCGGTTGAAGCAGTTGGTTGATAGTTTCAAGATCTGATTGAGGTCAGCTCTACCGCGTTATCGTTCAATCGCGAGCAGGCTCGCTCCCACATAGAATTTTCCGTGATCACAACATTTGTGAACGACTGAGAACCCCTGTGGGAGCGAGCCTGCTCGCGATAGCGGTGTACCAGTCACCGCTGAACTGAAGCCTTAAACAAACAGCTTCAACACGTTCCCCATCGCATCATTGGCAAACCCCTGAAGGAAATCCTTGAACCCCGGCAGGGCTTCGGCACCGCCCTGAGCCGGTTCAGCGATGATGGTCCAGATAGCCCGCGATTTGTCTGCGCCGATGGATTCCACCCTCATCGCCGCCCACAAATTGCCTATGCCCAAGGTGTTGTAGATGAGGGTCCAAGTCATGTTCAGTGCCTGGTCGTCCCGAGAGTTGAGCTGCTCGACCACCAGGTGGTTGTCGTCCTTGAAGAATTTCTTGCGCAGTGACGACACGCCTTCGCCGGTCATCTCGATGTGCGACAGCGCCGGAATGAATCGATCGAAGCCGGCAAAGTTACCGACCACCGCCCAGACTTTCGCCGCATCGGCCGGTACTTCCACCGAAGACACAACGTGGCAGCCGTGAGGATTTTTGATCAGGGTATCGGGTTGCAGAGTATTCATGGTTTTGCTCCGTGCAGGGTCAGGGTGAATCAGATGAAGTTGATTTCTTTGAGGTAGTCGCAGCCGCGCCGCAGCAGCGCCGGGGATTTTTCCGGGTAGTGCGCGCCCATCTGCCGCACGCCGGCCTGGGCGTTGTCGTGGCCGATCATCGAGATGTCGCCGATGTCTTCTTCGAAGCCGTTGAGGTAGAAACCCAGCACGCCAAACAGCGCGTTTTCGCTATCGACGCGGCTCAGTTGCTGCTGCCAGTCGGCGACGCTGACCATGGCGAATTCCCGACCGGTCTCGCGAAATGGCGCCACGTAGGCGTTCCAGCTCAGCGGCTCGGGGTTGTGCAGATTGAATACGGCTTTTTCGGCCTGGTAACGGCTGGCGTGGAAGGCGATGAAACGGGCGAGGAAATCCACCGGCATCAGGTCGAAATTCAGCGCCAATTCCGGCACCTGGCCGAGCTGGATCGAGCCCTTGAGCATCAGCATCAAGCGATTCTTGTGGGGCTGGCAGACGCCGGTGAGGCTGTTGAAGCTGATGTTGCCGGGGCGATAAAGATTGACCCGCACCCCACGCTCCCGCGCTCGTTCGAGGATCCGCTCGCCGACCCATTTCGACAGGTTGTAGCCGTTCTTGATGTAGATCGGCGGTGTCTGCGCGGCGGGCAATTCCAGGACTCGGCCATCGTCGGAAATCGTGCTGGACGCCGAGAGCGTCGAGACGAAGTTGAAGATCTTCTTGCTGCGCCCTTCACACAGTCGCAGGCACTCGAAAATCGGCTCGACGTTATCCCGCGCCAACGACTCGTAATCGAGGACGTGATTGACGTTGGCGGCGTTGTGCACCAATGCGCCGAAGGTGCGGTCGATGCGTGCGTAAACGTCGTCCGGCAAACCCAATTGCGGTTGGGTGATGTCGGCGGCGTAAACGCTGACCCGGCTCAGGTCCAGATGGGTGAGACGGTTATCCCGCAGGGCCTGGGCGAAACGTTCGGCCGCGCTTTGTCCGCCGGATTCGCGCACCAGGCACGCGACCTCGGTGGCGCCCCAGGCCAGCAAAGCCTCGACGATGTGTACCCCGAGAAAGCTGTTGGCGCCGGTCACCAGCACTTTATGCACATCACCGCACTGGCTGACCGGCAGCGGATCAAGGTTGAGTTCGGCTGCGGCATCGATGAAGGCCTGGGGGCTGAGTGTCGAAGCTGCGCTTTGCTCGGGGCCATCGAGCAGCTTGGCGAGGGTCAGCAACGTGGGCGCTTCGATGAAGCGATTGATCGACAGGCTGCGACCGAACACCTGGCGGATGCTCAGCAGCAGCTGCGACAGCAGAATCGAATGCCCGCCCAGGTTGAAGAAGCTTTCATCGGTGGCGATCTCCTCGACCGGCAGCTCAAGCAATTCGGCCCACAGCTGGCGCAATTGCATCTGCAACGGGTTCTGCGGCTGGCGCCGCTGACTGGCGACCTGGACCTGTATTGATGTCGCGAGCAGAGCCCGTCGATCGACCTTGCCGTTACTGGTGTAAGGCAGGCGTGGCAGTTCAATGTAGGCGCCGGGGTGCATGTAACCGGGCAGCGCGTTTTGCACATGCTCGCGCAAGGCCGAGAGGGCGGTGCCGGGCTGCTCTTCCCTGGGGTGAACCAGGTACGCCAGGATCCGCCGCCGTTCATCGACCACCACTGCCACCTGACGAAACAGCTGGCTTTCGCGCAGGCAATGCTCGATTTCCTCGGGCTCGACCCGAAAGCCCCGGATCTTCACCTGGTTATCACGACGGCCACTCAGCTCGATCCCGTCGTCGGTCCACTGGCCGATATCGCCGGTGCGATAAACCTGCAACGCCTGCCCGTTGGGCAGCGTCAGGTTGAGGTAGCGCGCCGCCGTTAGCGCCGGGTCGTTCAGATAACCCAGGCCGACGCCCGGCCCGGCGATATACAACTCGCCGGGTGTGCCTTGAGGCACTGGTTGCAGTTGCTCATCCAGAATCAACACCCGGGCATTGGCGATGGGGATGCCGAGATTGCGATTGCTATCGCCGACGAAAAATTGCCGCGTGGTGGCCAACACCGTGGTTTCGGTCGGGCCATAAATATTGTGGAATCGGCATTGCGGTGCGAGCTGCGCGATCACGAACGGCTCGCAGACATCGCCACCGGTAATCAAGTGCTCAAGGCCCAGCGGTGCTTGCAGCGGCATGACGCTCAGCAGCGCCGGTGGCAGGAAGGCGTGGGTCACTTGCTGCCCGCGAATCAACTCGACCAATTGCTGTGGATCGCGGCGCTGGTCGTCGCTGGGCACCACCAGTCGCGCACCGTGGATAAAGGTCGGCAGGATATCCAGCAGCGACGCGTCGAAATTGATGGTGGAAAACTGCAACGACCGACTACTGCGCTGTAACCCGACATGGTCGGCGTACCAAGCGCAGAAATGGCTGAGGTTGCGATGGCTGAGCAACACGCCTTTGGGCTGGCCGGTGGTGCCGGAGGTGTAGATCGCCACGGCCGGTTCGTCGATGTTCACCGTGCGGCGGATCAGCGAGGCCGGGAGGCCGGGCTTGGGCGAAGGCAGACGGCGAATGTCCAGCATCGGCAGCGAGACGTCGCCCAACTCGCTGGCGCCGTCGTGCAACAGCAGGTCTGCGTTGGCGTTTTCCAGAATGAAGCGCCGACGTTGTGCCGGATGCTGCGGGTCCAGCGGCAGGTACACCGCGCCGCAACCCAGTACCGCCAGAATCGCCGCGTACAGTTGCAGCGACTTGGGCAGGCACACGCCGATCACCACCGGGCGGTCGGTTACGCCGCGATGGCGCAGCACGTCCAGCATCGGTTGTTGCAAGCTCAGCGCCAGGCTGCGTAAGGACTTGTAATCGACGAGCAAACCATCGACCCACAGGGCCGGTTGCGTCGCGTCATCGAGCATGCGCTGCTCAATGCTGTGCATCACCGGCACTTGGGCGGCGGCCAGCAGCCACGGCACCGCAGGCGCATTGAGGCGGTGTTCGAAGGCCAGCATCTCCAGTGCATCAAGCCCATGCAATAGTGACTCGGCAGCGCCGACCTCCGCCGTGGGCCAATGATCGAAACAGGCCTCATCCCGGGAAAACTGGCTGACCAGCCGTGCGCCACTTTCGACGACCGCTGCCAGTGTGCGCAGGCGCAGGGACTGGCCGTTGCCGCCGCTTTCAGGAGCGATAACCTGCCGCCATAACAGTCGCTGCGCACCGTCGCGAAAAACCACCACCGGCTGCGGCAACGTCTCGTCCGCCAGGGCATCGAGTGAGACGCGTACCTCCAGGCGAGACCGGGCCTGGACGCCGTCGCACGGCGCCGTTCCGTCGTCGATCAACAAATCCACCGGGCCGTGACTGGCCGGCGATTCAATACGCACGACACCATGGCCGTGCAGTTCAAGTTCAAGGGTCAGATCAGCCATTGCCTGGCTGCTGCCAGACACTGCAATTTCAAGGCGTCTCATGGACGGATCCTCAAGGGGTCAGGTAATCGGCCAAGGCATCGCGCACGCAGGGGGAGGCGAGCATCGAACTGCTGCGAAAGAAGCGCGTGATGTTGCCCACCAGCGGATGAAACCGGTTGATGGGGTAGGCCAGCGCACTGGCGTCTTCACGCAGCGACTGGCGTACCGATTCATCGACGGACAGGTGAGCGATCAGCTCGAAATCGAACGCCTGCTGCAGATCGCTCGCCAGATACTGGGCGATGAAACCCGGCATCAATCGCGCTATCGCATGGCGGTCCTCTTCGGGGGCGGTGCGCCAGTAAATCTGCACCAGCCGCGTCCAGAAACCGGCGTGACGCCCCTCGTCCATAAGGTGGTCGGCCATCAAACCCTTGATCGAAGCCTTGACCGAATCGTCCCGGGCGAAGGCCGCCACTTCATTGGTTACGGTGTTTTCGGCAATGGCGATGCAGATCAGCTCTACGGCGCTGAGCAGGTGCTTCGGTGCCTGGGCCAGCGTCGCCGGTATCGCGCGGCTGAGTTCGATCTGCATGGGCAACGGGATCGGTGCGATACCGGTCATGTCGATGGTCTGCTGCATGAAATCCATTGCCACCAGTGCGTGGTAATCCTCGTCTACCACGACCGTCATCGCGTCGTAGCGGCAGGCGAACGGGAACTCAATGCCGAAGCTGTTCTTGGCGATGCGGCGGGCGGTGTTGTCCACCAGCTCGGTCTCGAAAATCACCACGTCGTTGATGAACTTGTAGAGGCTCTGCACCAGCACAAAGTCGCGCAGCTGCGGGCAGTGGCTGAGAAAGGTCTGGCTGTGGACCAGGGGTTGGCGGCTCATGGGGAAGATCAGTTTGTCGTCGTCTTCGAGCCGGCGCCGTGGCCGGGTGCGGATCGTGGCGCGGCTTTCCCAGGCGTCAGCGAAGGATTGGTAGTGGACGGCGTTCATGGCGTCACCTGCGCAACTGGTTGGGTCATGCTCTGACGCAAGCCGTCCCACAGGGCGGCGCGGCTTTGGACAGCGGCGAGCGCGGCGGCCAGCACTTCGGTTTCGCGCTGCGGGTCGCCATCGATCAGCCGTGCCAGCAGTTTTTCCGCCGCCGGGCCGTGGTCTTCGGAATCGACTTCGATGTGCCGTTGCAGGTAGTAACGAAACGTCGGGGCTTGATCCAGGCCAATGCCCCAGGCATCCAGCATGCGCTGGAACATCTGCGGAATGACGCTCTCACGACCATGCACGAACGCGGCAGCCACACTGTGGGCCGGGGCGTGCAGGGCGGTGTGCAGGGTCTGGCGAACGAACCGGGCCGCCGCCGGTTCAACCTCGACACTGTCCAGCGCGGTCTCGGGGCTAACGCCCTCCTGTTGCAACGCGATGAATCGCTCAATGGCCCGGGTGTCCGCGCCGACCTCTCGCATGGCGTCCAGATACAGTTCGAAGTGACTGCAATACCCCGCCCCCGGGCGGTCATCCGATTCTTCGCCCAGCACGATTTCGTTGATCAGGCGTGCAGCTTGCGGGTCCGCCGGCGGCAGCCAGGGCAGGTGGACACAAGTGAGTTCACGTTGCAGCCGTTTGGTCAGGGACATGAAGTCCCACACGGCGAAAACATGGCTTTCCATAAAACGGCGCAATAAGTTAATTGATGTTATTTCGGAAAAAACAGGGTGTTGACCAAGTTCGTGTTTTTTCAGAAAAAGTTGTTCTTTGGTGGGCTGCATATGAACGACCTCATCAATGTTGTTTGGCGGCAAGGTCACCCGCTTTTTTATAAAGACGAGCGGGCGCTTGAACCGAAATCCATGGAGTACCAAAGTTGTTTAAATATTCGCTCTGAATGCCCGTGCCGGCCTTGCAGGTCTTGCCTGGTGGGGATTTTCCGGAAGCAGGAGCGGTCGATAACGGCTCGACGAAGAAAAAACTAATACACGAAACAAGTAGGCGGCAAGCGATATTTTAATTATTTGAAGTGGGTGGTTTATTGGGCATGAAGTGGCCTTATAAAACTTTTTATATAAGTTTTATTCAGGCGAAGTGGCTCCTTCCGATTTGTATTCATCAGAATTGAATAGATTGAGTGAATGCCTCACTCAGAGCACTTCAGGGAACAGGGAATCAAGATTTGATGTTTTATGGGCGGGACATCGGTCGGACTTCCGATTATCCCGCCTGTTGGCGCCGCTCCTTGCGTATTGGCTTCGATTCGCCTGGTTTTCTGTCAGGCGCTGACTTCTTTTGGTCTGTTTGAATCGATAAACGCAAGAGTGAGCCTAAATCAATGGCAGTGCCATTGAACTGATGGCGGCGACCGGTTGCGCGCACGGCTTCGCCGCGCCAGGCAAGAGCGGAGATGGAGAGGGGGAATATTGTAAGGAAGTGATACGCCGGCCAGGTCGCCGGCGAGCGATCAACGTTTCGTCTGTTCCAGATACCGCCGCATGGTGGCGGAGGCTTTTTCCAGATGCTGCTCCAGCAACGCAACCGCTTTATCGATGTCTTTGGCCATCACGGCCTCGAGCAGTGCGCGATGGTCGTCTTGGGTGAGTTTACCCAGCCCCATGGACGACAGATGAAAGCGCAGGAAGCGCTCTTCTTCATTGAGCTCGCGTTCGATCAGGCCCAGAAGCTTGCGGTTAGGTGCCTTGTGGTAAAGCGACATGTGAAACAGCCGATTGAGCTTGCCGATCTCGGAGTAATCGGTTTGCGCTTCCAGTTGCTCGATATATTGGGCCGCCCGCGCCAGGTCGCTGTCATCGAGCAGCGGAATGGACAGGCGCAAAGCGAATGACTCCAGCACCGAGCGCAAGGCGTAGGTCTCGACCGCATCGTTGTCGATCAGCGGGGCCACCACGGCGCCTTTGTGCGGGACCACATTAAGCAGTGATTGCGCCTCCAACTGGCGCAATGCCTCGCGCACCGGCATGCGGCTTACGCCGAACAGGTCAGCCAGTTCCTGCTGGCGCAGGGCGGTACTGCGCGGCAGGCGTCCGTCCAGGATGGCCGCGCGCAGGGTTTCTTCGATCACCGAGCGTGCCAGATGAGCGGGAATCGGCCCGTTGACCTTGATACTGCTGAGAGGGCTAGGCTTCTGTGTCACAACAAACGCACCCTGATTGGCTGATAAATTCTGGATCCAAATGGACCCTAGTGACTGGCTGACAGGTTGTCAAACGGGCAAAAGATCGCATTACTTTAAAGTCTAGCGTGCTGACGGTGATCTCACCGTGCCATTGTTTTTTACCGGGCTAACCTGCACCATCAACCGACTTCCACCTGCCTACCCTGGATGCCTCGCATTGGCGGTACGTTTCGCGATCCCTCGGACTTTGCGCTGGCTAGGCTGCGCGCTGCTGCTGGCCGGCGTCATGCTCGGCGGGCTGCATGCCGACTGGGATTTTTCGTTGATCAGCCGCCGCGCGCAGGCATTGTACGGGCCTTTGGGTGAAGGGCAGCAGCGCATCGATGCCTGGCAGCAATTGCTGGCCACGCAGAAGCAGATTGGCGAGCTGGAACAGCTCAACGTGGTCAACCGGTTCTTCAACAAGCAGATGCGCTACGAAGAAGACATCGACCTGTGGCACGAGGTCGATTATTGGGAAACGCCGATCGAAGGCTTATGGAAAGGCGCTGGCGACTGCGAAGACTACGCTATCGCCAAGTATTTCAGCCTGCGCCATCTCGGTGTCTCCAGTGACAAGCTGCGTATCACCTACGTTAAGGCTTTGCGCCTGAACCGCGCGCACATGGTGCTGACCTACTATTCGAGCCCCGAGGCCATGCCTTTGGTGCTCGACAGCCTGATCGACGGGATCAAGCCTGCCAGCCAGCGAACCGATTTGCTGCCGGTCTACTCTTTCAATGCCGAAGGGTTGTGGTTGCCGGGTGCCAAGGGCAACAAAAAGGTCGGAGACACCAAACGCCTGTCCCGCTGGCAGGATGTGTTGAAGAAAATGCAGGCCGAAGGTTTTCCGGTCGAGACGACTAACTAGGAGCACGCGCTCAGATGTCCTTGTTCAAACAGCTGTTGATCGCTATCTGTCTGTTCCTGGTGGTCGCCTTCACCGGCAGCTTCATGGTCAGTCTGGAAAGCTCGCGTACCCAGTACGTCAACCAGTTGCGCTCCCATGCCCAGGACGCAGCCACGGCGTTGGCGCTGTCTCTGACACCGAACATCGATGACCCGGCGATGGTCGAGCTGCTGGTCAGTTCGATCTTCGACAGCGGTTATTACGCGAGCATCCGTGTGGTCGATCTGACCAATGACAAGACAATTGTCGAGCGCAGCGGCATCCCGGCGGTCACCAACGTGCCGGACTGGTTCGTCAAACTGATCGGCCTGGAACCGGCCGGTGGCGACGCGCTTGTCAGCCGTGGCTGGGAACAGGCCGCGCGGGTGGAGGTGGTCAGCCATCCGATGTTCGCGTTGGCCAAGCTGTGGCAGAGCGCATTGGGCAGCCTTGGCTGGCTGCTGATCTGCGGCGCGGTGAGTGCGGTGCTGGGCGCGTTGTTGCTGCGTCGGCAACTGAAGCCGCTCGATTACATGGTCAAGCAATCCCACGCCATTGCTCGCCGCGAATTCCTCAGCCTGCCGGAACTGCCGCGCACCCCGGAACTGCGGCGGGTGGTGCAGGCCATGAACCAGATGGTCGAGAAGCTCAAGGCGCTGTTCCAGGAACAGGCTGAACGCAGTGAAAAACTGCGGGCCGAATCCTATCAGGACAACCTGACCGGCCTAGCCAACCGGCGCTATTTCGAAATGCAATTGAACGCGCGAGTGAGCAATGCCGAGCAGGCCAGTTCCGGCTATTTGCTGCTGTTGCGGGTCAAGGATCTGGCTGGTTTGAACCAGCGGCTGGGCGGTCAGCGCACTGACGAATTGCTCAAAGCGGTTGGCGAGCAGTTGTCCCGTGAGTGCGCCAAGTACCCGGAAACCCAGAACCTCGTCACGCGCATTCGTGGCGGTGAGTTCGCCGTGCTGGCGCCGGGGCTGGTGCGCGAAGAAGCGCTGCAACTGGCGAGTAACCTCGACAGCGCCTTGGCGAGCCTGCATGCGACGGGCGCCACGGACGTGGCGTCGGTGGCTTCAATCGGGCTGGCGCCGTTTGCCCATGGCGACTCGCCACAAGCAGTGATCGGGTTGGCGGATCAGGCACTGGCCCAGGCGGAAAGTCAGGGCGAACCGAGCTGGGCGTGCCTCGATCACAGTGCATCGGCCCGGGTTGGCGATGACCACCATGCCTGGCACACCTTGCTGGATCAGGCGTTGGATCAGCAGCGTTTCGAGCTGTACTTCCAGCCGGTGGTGGCCAGCCACGACACGCAGGTGGTGCTGCATTACAAAGTGCTGTCGCGTCTGCTCGACGAGCAAGGTCAGACCATTCCCGCCGGGCGTTTCCTGCCGTGGCTCGAGCGTTTCGGCTGGACCGCGCGGCTGGACCGTTTGATGCTGGAACTGGTGCTTGAACAGATGGCCGACCATGAAGAGTCGCTGGCGCTGAACCTGTCTTCGGCGACACTGGCGGATCCGCAGGCGCTGAACAAAGTGTTCGAGATCCTGCGTCAGCATTCGAATCTCGGGGAACGACTGACCCTGGAAATCGGCGAAGAACAATTGCCCGAGCAAGCAGTGCTGGAGCAGCTGACGCGGCGTCTGCGCGAACTTGGGTTCTCGCTGAGCCTGCAGCGTTTTGGTGGACGTTTCAGCATGATCGGCAATCTGGCGCGGCTGGGGTTGGCGTATCTGAAGATCGACGGCAGTTACATCCGGGCGATTGATCAGGAGAGTGACAAGCGTCTGTTCATCGAGGCGATTCAGCGGGCGGCGCATAGCATTGATTTGCCGCTGATTGCCGAGCGGGTCGAGACCGAAGGGGAGTTGGCGGTGATTCGTGAGATGGGGTTGTATGGGGTTCAGGGGCAGTTGTTTGGTGAGCCTAAGCCTTGGCAGTGAAACTGATGCCGTCATCGCGAGCAGGCTCGCTCCCACAGTGAAATTGTGTCGTACCACAATCCTGCTTCACCTCCGATCCCTGTGGGAGCGAGCCTGCTCGCGATGGCGCCAGTGCAGACACCGATTATTCCGGTAGCAAAGTCCTAGGAGATTTCCTTCAAGTTGTAGCGGTTTTGGTGAACTTGTTTTGGCCAAAACTCAGGGCTAGTCTGGCTTTGTCACTGAATAATCGGTGACACGGACGTGCAAGTCCGACCAAACTGTTTAGGTAGCGTGCTGCCATTCCTCTCAATGAGCATTTCGATGTTCACTGCTTTATGGCGGCTGCGCGCAGGAGATCCTCGGATCTGCTGGGTGTCCTAAACAGTCCCGGTCTTGCACACCTGCGCACGGCCGCCACCCTATTCGCGTGCAAGCGAACGGTGACGGCTCCAACTTACTGTTTAGGGTATTTCTTATGTTCAAAGTAACTCCAAATCCGCCTGAGCCCCGCAAAGGCCACCTCTTCACTGTCTCCCCCGACATCGACACCGAAGCCCTTCTGGCCAACGCCTCCGAAGACTTGCTGTCCATCAGCGCCATCGCCGCCGACCTGGCGGACGATGTGGAAGGCTCACGGCGCTCAGTCGCCTTGGCCCTCAGCCGAATGGCCGATGGCGTGCAGTTGTTGGTGGAACGGGCGCTGGATCACCTTGAGTCGCCGCAGATGCAGGCTCGGGCCGAGGTGTAATTCAGAGCATTGTGGTGACGCGAAAAAAAAAGATCGCAGCCTTCGGCAGCTCCTACAGAGGAATGCGTACCCCTGTAGGAGCTGCCGAAGGCTGCGATCTTTTGCTTTACCGGGGATTCAGATCAACCCCGTCTCATCATCATCGATCAACTGGCTCAACCCGCCCAACGCTTCACGGGCCTGGGTCCGGTCCATCAGCTTGGCCTGCGCGGCGGCCGGCAGGTCGGTAACGCGGATCACGCCTTTTTGGGTCAGCACCTGAATCAAGTCGTCGAGTACCCGGATCATTTCCAGGTCGCTCTGCTTGAGCTGCTTGAGGCTGGTCTCAACCACTTCGTGGGCAAACCAGGCCTGGATTTCATGGTGGTCGGCCGGCAGCGTTTCCGTGGCCTCGGCGTAGGCCGTGGCTTCCACGCGCACTAACTGACCTTGCGCATCGCGTTGCACGTAAAACATTGAGCATCCCTCGGAAATGGACCAGCGTCGTGCTGTCAGCAGCATAGGCCAACGCAGGCGAGTATGCGGTGCGACGACGAAATCGTCACCCGTGAGGTGGGCGCAAACGTGACGGCCGCCCGGTTTGGGCGGCCGTCAGACTGCTGATCAGCTGTTGTTGTGATCGACCTTGATGGTCGGGTCACTGCCGGCGATCAACGAGTTGATGCTGGCGCTGGACCAATTGTTGCCTTCCAGTTTGATCGTCACGTCCGGGGCGGCCGCTGCTGCGTCGGCGCCGTTGAACTTGCCGCCAGAACTGACTTGCAGGGACGACACACCATCCACCGTGGTGATCTTCAAGAAGTTATCAATGGTGCTGCCGGTTTCGCCCTGCAACAGATCACGCAGGTCGATGCGGTCGCCTTCGCTGGCTTTGAAGTCCTTGATCACGTCGCTGCCGGTATCGCCAGCCTTCCAGATGAAGGTGTCGGCACCCGAACCGCCAATCAGCATGTCATTGCCTTGACCACCGATCAACGAGTCATTGCCGCTGCCGCCGAGCAGGATGTCATTGCCCTTGTCGGCGTCGAGGAGGTCATTGCCACCCTGGCCGAAGAGAATGTCGTTGCCCGCGCCACCCAGCAGCGTGTCGTTACCATCGTGGGCGCCAGAGACGTCGAACTCGGTGTAATGCTCGGTGATGTACTGGTGCACGTTGCTGGTGGTGACTTTGCTGACATCGACGCCGGTCTGCTGGGCCACGAACGCCTGCATGGCCTGATAACCCTCACCGGTAACGCCGTTGAAGCTCACCAGATCGCCGAACAGCAGGTCGTTGCCGTCGCCGCCGTTGACCGTGTCGGCACCCGGCATCGTCGCTTCGGTATGGCCGATGATCGAGTTGGCCAGGTCTTTCGGGTCGATGTTGGTTTGTGGCGTTTGATCCGAATCGTACGGCTTGAGGTCGCCGAGGGTGACGTCTGTGTTCAGGCCGATCGCTTCCACCGTCGACACGTTGCTCAGCAATGCGAAGCCGCTGGAGGAGTTGTCGATGGCGGTGGAATCGGTGCTGTAGCCGGTGCCATCGCGATAGGACAGCTCATAGGTGCCGTTGCCCTCGGCATGGAGAGTGCCCAGTTCAGAACTGTGCCAGTTGCCCTTTTTTTGCTGAGTCTGCAGCGTGACGTTGCCGGCGCTGTCGATGGTCAGGTAGTGAGTGCTGTCCAGGTAGTCGGAATAAGTCTGCCCCAACTTGTAATTGGTGGTGGTGATGACGTCATCGAGCCTCACATTGCCGAACAAGGTCGGGTTGGTTTGCTCGCCACTCTGGTAGTAGGTCGGCTTGCCATCGGTAATGAAGTACGTGAGGTTCTTCGCGCCGGTGTTGGCCATCGCATCGGCACTCTGGAACCAGTTGGCCGTGGTTTTGAACACGTCCTCGTAGTTGGTGCCGCCGCCGGACGACATCGAGTCCAGCACGGATTTGAGCAAGGTCAGAGCGTTCGGGTCATTCAGGTTCACCGACACCGATTTGTTGACCTGGTTATCGAAGTCCGCCAGGAAGATGTTCACTGTCCCGGAGTTGCCGCCCATGCTTTGCTTGAGGGTGTTGAACACCGCGGTCAGCGAATCCTTGGCGGCGCTGATCGAAGAAGGGCTCATGCTACCCGAGCTGTCGACCATGAAGGCGATGTTGTAGTTGGTGCCCGGCACCACCGTCAGCCCACCGATGTCGGCGATCATGATGTCGTTGCCGTTGGTACCGGTGATGGTGTCGTCGGCGGCAGTGGCAGTCACCGCGTTATAGACCGACGGGTACACCGTGACCGGGATCTGCGCGGTACTCGGTGCCGAACCGCCTTGGACTTCGGTGGACGTCGAGGTGACAGTCAGAGTGAACTGGCCGTTGTAGTACGGCGGCGGAGTAACGGTCAGCGTGCCGAGGTTCCAGCCGGTGACGTTGGCTTCGCCATTGGTCGTGGTGGCGGTGAAGGTATGGCCCGTGCCATCGGTGAGCACCGAGCCCGCCGGTATGCCGCTGATCTTCACGCTCAGGCTTTCAGAGCCATCGGTGTCGGTCAGTGCCGTTTTGATCGCGGACAGGTGAACGCTGGTGCCTTCGGCGCCTTCGTTGAGTTTGTAGCCGTCGTAGTAGCCTTCGCCATTGCTGCCGTGCAGTTCGGAAACCGTCACGCCAGAAGCGGCCAGATCCGCCACGCCGGTATACAGCGGCACGCCGGCACTGCTCAAGTCGACCGCCGCACCGCCGTTGACCGACAGGTTGACGTCATAGCTGCCCGGGCCGTTCTGGTTGTGGTGGTAGATGTCCAGGGTGTAATAACCGCTGGTGGTCGGGATGAACGAACCGTTCAGGTTACCGCCCGCGCCCCAAGTGATTGCGGCCACGTTTTTACCGCCGATGGTCACCAACAGGCTGTCGTCACCGGTACCGCTGAAGGTGTACGTCTTGCCGGCTTCGAGGTAAATAAGGCCAGAGGTTTTCGAGGCGGTGCCGGCCGTGACACTGCCGTTGGACTGCACATTGGTCACGGTGCCACTGGAGTTCGGTGTACCCGCGCCGTCGATGACCGATTTCAGCGTACTGGAAGATGCGCCGCTGCCATCGGTGCCAAGGCCCGACAGACCGGTCCAGACTTCCTTGATCAGCCCGGTGGACTTGACGCTGTTGTCCGCGACGCTCAGGGATGGCGCGTCGGCAACCGGTGTGATGTCGATTTTCACCGTGCCGGTGTTGCCCAGCAGTTGACCGTCGGTGGGCTGGAACTTGATCTGCGCGTAGTCAGCCTGTTTGTTGCCCAGGCCGCTGCCACCGTAACCATCGATGCCCGATTCGTTGGCATCTGGCGTGAAGCGCAACTTGCCGGCGTCGATATCGGCCTTGCTGACGGTCTGGTTGGTCGCCACGTCTTTCCAGGTCGCACCGTCCAGGTACTGTAACTTGCCGTCGCCCGGCAGCTGAGTGATTTTCACCCCCAGGTTGGCGGTTGCGCTGTCGACATCGCTGACGCCGAAGGTCGACCAGCCGAGAATCAGCGGGGTGTCTTCGGTGCCGGTGACGTTAACCGGTGCGGCGGTCGGCGCGTCGTTCACAGCCACCACGTTGACGGTGGTGGTCGCGGTGTTGGAGTAGTTGCTGCCATCGGTCACCGTCACGGTGATGATCCGCGGCACGGTGCTCGGATCTTCACTGCTGTTGGTGAAGCTGATGTTTTTGATCTGCTGCATGTAGTCGGCCAGCGTCGCGTTGCCCGACAGGGTCAGGGTGACCGTGCCGTCCTGGCTGTTGGCGTTGATGCTGATGCCATTGACGCTGTTGCCCAGGTTCAGCGCATCGCCCGGCTGACGGTTGGTCAGCACGATGGTCGCGCCGGTCAGCATCGTGCTGTCCGGGTCGGTGATTTTCAGGTCGGTGTCGCCAATTGAGACGCCTTGGCCGGTAGTGCCTTCGGTGAAGGTCACGTTGTAGTTGGCCCCGGTGGCACCGCTGGAGTTGTTGGCGTCCAGGTCGAGGACCGGCGCGGCATCGTTGTCGATGATCGAAGTGCTGACACTGCCGTTGGTGGTGCTGACCGCGAGATTTTCGAAGTTGCCCCCGGTGGCCGAGTCGATCTTGACTACGAAGTTTTCGGTGCCTTCGGTGAGCTTGTCGTCCAGCGTCGCGACGTTGAAGTTCGCGCTGCTGGCGCCCGCCGGGATTTTCACGGTGTACACGCCGGTGAAGTCCGAACCGTCGGCGGCGGTGCCGCTGTAGACGATTTTCAGGGTCACTTCGGTCTGTGCCGGGTGAGTCAGGCTAACGGTGTAGCTGGCAGTCTGGCCTTCGGTCACCGAGGTGCTGCCGTTGATGCTGACTTCGGTCTTGTCGATCGTGTCGGTGACAGTCGTGACCGCAGCGGTGTTGCTGGTAACCAGGTTTTCGAAGTTGCCGCCGGTGGCGGTGGAGATGGTTGCTTCGACTTGGCCGGCGTCTTTGTAGACGTCGTCCTTCGGCGCATCGACAGTCACGGTGCCAGTGGTTTTGCCGGCGTCGATGGTGATCACGGCGCCGTTGCTCAACGTCACGGTCACCGGAGTGCCGGCGGCGTTGGTCAGGGTCGCGGTGTAAGTGATCTGGCTACCTTCGGCGACCGAGTTGGTCGCGCTCAGGCTGAGGTTGGTGGTGTCGATGGTGTCGGTCACGGTGGTGCTGACCGGCGTTTTATCCGCCACCAGGTTCTCGTAGTTGCCGCCGCTGACGCTGGTGATCGAGTTGGTCAGCGGAGCATGACCGGCCAATGCGTCGTTCGGTACGGCGGTGGTCACGGTACCGGTGGTTTTACCGACTTCGATGGTGATCGTCTGGCCGTTGGCCAAGGACACGGTGACCGGGCTGCCCGTCACGGGCGCACCGACAGTCGCGGTGTAGGTGACGGTACCGCCTTCAGTTGCCGAAGCGGTGGCGTTCAGGGTGACGGTCGAGGTGTCGAGGGTGTCGGTGATGCTGGTTACTGCTGGGGCAGTGCTTGGCACCAGGTTTTCGAAGTTGCCACCGGTGGCGGTGGAGATGGTTGCTTCGACGGTGCCGGCGTCTTTGTAGACGTCGTCTTTTGGTGCATCGACGGTCACGGAGCCGGTGGTTTTACCTGCTTCGATGGTGATCACGGCGCCGTTGCTGAGCGTGACGGTGACCGGAGTCCCGGCGGCGTTGGTCAGGGTGGCAGTGTAGGTGATCTGGCCGCCCTCATCCACGGTCCCAGTCGCGGTCAGCGAAAGGTTGGTGGTGTCCTGGGTATCAGTCACCGAGGTGTCCGCCGACTTGCCGTCGACTTCCAGTTTCTCGTAGTTGCCGCCTTTGGCATCGTCGATCTTGACGCTCAGGGAGGTGCCACCGGTCAGGGCATCGTTTGGCGCGGTGAAATTGATGCTGGCGCTGCTTGAGCCAACCGGAATGGTGATGGTCTGGCCGTTGGACAGAGTGACGACCACTGGTGAGCCGGTGACCGGTGAGGTTACGGACGCCGTGTAAACCACGGTGCCGCCTTCAGCCACAGTGCTGGTTGCAGTGAGGTTCACGGTCGAAGTATCGAGGGTATCGGTGACGTCGGTAACCGCAGCCGCCGGGTTGGTCACCAGGTTCTCAAAATTGCCGCCTGCGGCATCCTTGATCGTGACTTCGACCTGGCCGGCGTCTTTGTAGACGTCGTCCTTCGGCGCATCGACGGTCACGCTGCCGGTGGTTGCGCCGGCAGCGATGGTGATCACTGCACCGTTCGACAGGGTCACGGTGACCGGCGTGCCAGCGGCGTTGGTCAGGGTCGCGGTGTAAACGATCGAGCCGCCTTCAGCCACCGATTCAGTGGCGGTCAGCGACAGGTTGGTGGTGTTCGGGGTATCAGTCACCGAGGTATCCGCCGACTTGCCGTCGACTTCCAGTTTCTCGTAGTTGCCGCCTTTGGCATCGTCGATCTTGACGCTCAGCGAGCCGCCACCAGCGAGGGCATCGTTTGGCGCAACGAAGTTGACAGAGCCGCTGCTCGAGCCGACCGGGATGGTGATGATCTGGCCGTTGGACAGGGTGACAACCACCGGCGAGCCGGTGACTGGCGAAGTCACGGACGCGGTGTAAACCACGGTCCCGCCTTCAGTGATACTCGAAGTGGCAGTCAGCGAAACGATGCTGGCATCGAGGGTGTCATTGACGGTGGTCACCGCCGGGGTGTCGCTGGCGACCAGGTTCTCGAAGTTGCCACCAGTCGCGTCTTTGATCGTCGCTTCGACGGTGCCGGTGTCTTTGTAGACATCGTCCTTCGGTGCGTCGACAGTCACGGAGCCGGTGGTTTTACCCGCTTCGATGGTGATCACGGCGCCGTTGCTAAGCGTGACGGTTACTGGTGTGCCGGCCGCATTGGTCAGGGTCGCGGTGTAGGTGATCTGGCCGCCTTCATCCACGGTGCCGGTCGCGGTCAGCGACAGGTTGGTGGTGTCCGCAGTATCGGTCACTGAGGTATCGGCTGATTTGCCGTCGACTTCCAGTTTCTCGTAGTTGCCGCCCTTGGCATCGTCAATCTTGACGCTCAGGGAGGTGCCGCCAGCCAGCGCATCGTTTGGCGCAACGAAGTTGACAGAGCCGCTGCTTGAGCCGACCGGGATGGTGATGGTCTGGCCGTTGGACAGAGTGACGACCACTGGTGAGCCGGTGACTGGAGAAGTCACGGACGCGGTGTAAACCACGGTACCGCCTTCAGCCACAGTGCTGGTTGCAGTGAGGTTCACGGTCGAAGTATCGATGGTGTCAGTCACCTCGGTAACCGCAGCCGCCGGGTTGGTCGCCAGACTTTCGAAGTTGCCGCCTGCGGCTTCCTTGATGGTGACTTCAACTTGGCCGGCGTCTTTGTAGACATCGTCCTTCGGCGCATCGATGGTCACGGAACCGCTGGTGGCGCCGGCAGCGATGGTGATCACGGCACCGTTGCTCAGGGTGACGGTCACTGGCGTGCCAGCGGCGTTGGTCAAGGTCGCGGTGTAAACAATCGACCCGCCTTCGGCGACCGAGTCAGTCGCCGAGAGGCTGAGGGTGGTGGTGTCCTGGGTATCAGTGATTGAGGTGTCCGCCGACTTGCCGTCGACGTCCAGCTTCTCGTAGTTACCGCCCGTAGCGCCGTCAATCTTGACGCTCAGTGAACCACCGCCGGCCAAAGCATCGTTCGGCGCGGTGAAGTTGACGCTGGCGCTGCTCGACCCGACCGGGATGGTGATGGTCTGGCCGTTGGACAGGCTGACAACCACCGGCGAACCGGTAACTGGCGAAGTCACGGACGCGGTGTAAACGACAGTGCCGCCTTCAGCGACACTCGAGGTGGCAGTCAGCGAAACAGTGCTGGTGTCGAGGGTGTCGTTGACGGTGGTGACCGCCGGGGTATCGCTGGCGACCAGGTTCTCGAAGTTGCCACCAGTCGCGTCTTTGATGGTTGCTTCGACAGTGCCGGCGTCTTTGTAGACGTCGTCCTTTGGTGCGTCGACGGTCACGGAGCCGGTAGTTTTACCCGCTTCGATGGTGATCACGGCGCCGTTGCTAAGCGTGACGGTTACTGGTGTGCCGGCCGCATTGGTCAGGGTCGCGGTGTAGGTGATCTGGCCGCCTTCATCCACGGTGCCGGTCGCGGTCAGCGACAGGTTGGTGGTGTCAGCGGTGTCGGTCACTGAGGTGTCGGCTGATTTGCCGTCGACTTCCAGTTTCTCGTAGTTGCCGCCTTTGGCATCGTCGATCTTCACGCTCAGGGAGCCGCCGCCGGCCAGGGCATCGTTTAGCGCAGTGAAGTTGACGCTGGCGCTGCTCGAGCCGACAGGAATGGTGATGATCTGACCGTTGGACAGGGTGACAACCACCGGCGAGCCGGTCACCGGAGCAGAGACCGACGCGGTGTAAACCACGGTGCCGCCTTCAGCCACAGTGCTGGTTGCAGTGAGGTTCACGGTCGAGGTGTCGAGGGTGTCGGTCACCTCGGTGACCGCAGCCGCCGGGTTGGTCGCCAGATTTTCGAAGTTGCCGCCTGCGGCTTCCTTGATGGTGACTTCAACTTGGCCGGCGTCTTTGTAGACATCGTCCTTCGGCGCATCGATGGTCACGCTGCCGGTAGTCGCACCGGCGGCAATGGTGATGATCGCGCCGTTCGACAGGGTCACGGTCACCGGTGTACCGGCCGCATTGGTCAGGGTCGCGGTGTAAACGATCGAGCCGCCTTCAGCCACCGAGTCAGTCGCCGAGAGGCTGAGGGTGGTGGTGTCCTGGGTATCGGTGATCGAGGTGTCGGCCGACTTGCCGTCGACATCCAGCTTCTCGTAGTTACCACCCTTGGCATCGTCGATCTTGACGCTCAAGGAGCCGCCGCCAGCCAGCGCATCGTTTGGCGCAACGAAGTTGACAGAGCCGCTGCTTGAGCCGACCGGGATGGTGATGGTCTGGCCGTTGGACAGAGTGACGACCACTGGTGAGCCGGTGACCGGGGCGGAGACGGACGCGGTGTAAACCACAGTGCCGCCTTCGGCAACGGTAGACGTCGCGGTCAGGTTGACCGTCGTAGTGTCGATGGTATCGGTGACGTCGGTAACCGCAGCCGCCGGGTTGGTCACCAGGTTCTCAAAATTGCCGCCTGCGGCATCCTTGATCGTGACTTCGACCTGGCCGGCGTCTTTGTAGACGTCGTCCTTAGGTGCATCGACGGTTACAGAACCGGTAGTCGCACCGGCGGCGATGGTGATCACAGCGCCGTTCGACAGGGTCACGGTGACCGGCGTGCCGGCCGCATTGGTCAAGGTCGCGGTATAGGCGATGGAACCGCCTTCAGCGACCGAGTCCGTCGCGCTCAAGCTGAGGGTGGTGGTTTCCGCGGTATCGGTCACCGAGGTATCCGCCGACTTGCCGTCGACCTCCAGCTTCTCGTAATTACCGCCCGTTGCGCCGTCAATCTTGACGCTCAGCGAGCTGCCACCAGCGAGGGCATCGTTCGGTGCAACGAAGTCGACAGAGCCGCTGCTCGAGCCGACCGGGATGGTAATGGTCTGGCCGTTGGACAGGGTGACGACCACCGGTGAACCGGTGACTGGAGAAGTCACGGACGCGGTGTAAACCACGGTCCCGCCTTCAGCGATACTCGAAGTGGCACTCAGCGAAACGGTGCTGGTGTCGATGGTGTCGTTAACAGTGGTCACCGCTGGCGTATCGCTGGCGACCAGCTTCTCAAAGTTACCGCCGGTCGTACCTGTGATCGTCGCTTCGACGGTGCCGGTGTCTTTGTAGACATCGTCCTTCGGTGCATCGACAGTCACAGAGCCGGTGGTTTTGCCCGCTTCGATGGTGATGACGGCGCCGTTGCTCAGGGTGACGGTGACTGGTGTGCCGGCCGCATTGGTCAGGGTTGCCGTGTAGGTGATCTGGCCGCCTTCATCCACGGCACCGGTCGCGGTCAGCGACAGGTTGGTGGTGTCAGCGGTATCAGTCACCGAGGTGTCCGCCGATTTGCCGTCGACTTCCAGCTTCTCGTAATTACCGCCCGTTGCGCCGTCAATCTTGACGCTCAGGGAGCCGCCACCAGCGAGGGCATCGTTTGGAGCAACGAAGTTGACAGAGCCGCTGCTCGAGCCGACCGGGATGGTGATGATCTGGCCGTTGGACAGGGTGACAACCACCGGCGAGCCGGTGACCGGGGCGGAGACGGACGCGGTGTAAACCACGGTACCGCCTTCGGCGACGCTCGAAGTGGCAGTCAGCGAAACGGTGCTGGTATCGATGGTGTCAGTCACCTCGGTGACCGCCGCTGCCGGATTGGTCGCCAGGTTTTCGAAGTTGCCGCCTACGGCATCTTTAATGGTCACTTCGATTTGGCCGGCGTCTTTGTAGACGTCGTCTTTTGGCGCATTAACGGTTACGGAACCGGTAGTTTTACCCGCTTCGATGGTGATCACGGCACCGTTGCTCAGGGTGACGGTCACTGGTGTGCCAGCGGCATTGGTCAGGGTTGCGGTGTAGGTGATCTGGCCACCCTCATCCACGGTGCCGGTCGCGGTCAGCGACAGGTTGGTGGTGTCCGCGGTGTCGGTAACCGAGGTGTCCGCCGATTTGCCGTCGACTTCCAGCTTCTCGTAGTTACCGCCGGTGGCATCGTCGATCTTGACGCTCAGTGAACCTCCACCGGTCAGGGCATCGTTCGGCGCGGTGAAGTTGATGCTAGCGCTGCTCGATCCGACCGGAATGGTGATGGTCTGACCGTTGGACAGGGTGACGACCACTGGCGAACCGGTGACGGGTGCATTAACCGTCGCGGTGTAGACCACGGTTTCGCCTTCGGCGACGTTCGCGGTGGCACTCAGCGAAACGGTGCTGGTGTCGATAGTGTCGTTAACAGTGGTCGCCGCTGGCGTATCGCTGGTGATCAGCTTCTCAAAGTTACCGCCGGTCGTACCTGTGATCGTCGCTTCGACGGTGCCGGCGTCCTTGTAGACGTCGTCCTTCGGCGCATCGACGGTCACGGAGCCGGTGGTTTTACCCGCTTCGATGGTGATCACAGCACCGTTGCTGAGCGTGACGGTTACTGGTGTGCCGGCCGCATTGGTCAGGGTTGCGGTGTAGGTGATCTGGCCACCCTCATCCACGGCACCGGTCGCAGTCAGCGACAGGTTGGTGGTGTCCGCAGTGTCGGTCACCGAGGTATCCGCCGACTTGCCGTCGACTTCCAGCTTCTCGTAGTTACCGCCGGTGGCATCGTCGATCTTGACGCTCAGTGAACCTCCACCGGTCAGGGCATCGTTCGGCGCGGTGAAGTTGATGCTAGCGCTGCTCGATCCGACTGGAATGGTGATGGTCTGGCCATTGGACAGGGTCACAACCACTGGCGAACCGGTGACCGGTGCCGACACGGACGCGGTATAAACCACGGTGCCGCCTTCGGCGACGCTCAAAGTGGCACTCAGCGAAACAGTGCTGGTATCAATGGTGTCGTTGACGGTGGTCACCGCCGGTGTATCGCTGGCGACCAGGTTCTCGAAATTGCCGCCGGTCGCGCCTTTGATGGTTGCTTCGACGGTGCCGGTGTCTTTGTAGACGTCGTCCTTCGGCGCATCGACAGTCACGGAACCAGTGGTTTTGCCCGCTTCGATGGTGATCACGGCGCCGTTCGACAAGGTCACGGTCACTGGTGTACCGGCCGCATTGGTCAGGGTCGCGGTGTAGGTGATCTGACCGCCTTCATCCACCGAACCGCTGGCGGTCAGCGACAGGTTGGTGGTGTCCGCAGTGTCAGTGACCGAGGTATCAGCCGACTTGCCGTCAACTTCCAGCTTCTCGTAGTTACCGCCCTTCGCATCGTCGATCTTGACGCTCAGCGAGCTGCCACCGGCCAGCGCATCGTTTGGCGCAACGAAGTTGACAGAACCGCTGCTCGATCCAACCGGAATAGTAATGGTCTGGCCATTGGACAGAGTGACAACCACTGGCGAACCGGTGACCGGTGCGTTGACGGACGCGGTGTAAACCACGGTCCCGCCTTCAGCGACAGTAGACGTCGCCGTCAGATTAACCGTCGAAGTGTCGAGAGTGTCAGTCACCTCGGTGACCGCTGCCAGCGGGTCCGTCACCAGGTTCTCAAAGTTGCCACCGACAGCGTCCGCGATGGTGGCTTCGACCTTGCCGGCATCTATATAAACATCATCGGCAGGCGCATCGACGCTCACGCTGCCGGTGGTCGCGCCAGCGGCAATGGTGATCACGGCGCCGTTGCTCAACGTGACGGTGACCGGAGTCCCGGCGGCGTTGGTCAACGTCGCGGTGTACAGAATCTGACCACCTTCGGCCACTTCGGTGGACGCCGACAGGCTCAGGCCGGTGTCATCTTTCGAATCGGTAATGGTGGTGAGCGCCGGCTCGGTACTCGGGGTCAGTTGTTCGAAATTGCCGCCGCTGGTGCCGGTGATCGTAGTGCTGACGGTGCTGCCATTGTTGTAGACGTCGTTGGCCGGCGTATCGACGGTCACGCTGCCGGTGGTCTTGCCCGCTTCGATGGTAATGACCGAGCCGTTGCTCAAGGTCACGGTCATCGGCGTGCCGGCCGGGTTGGTCAGGGTGGCGGTGTAGGTGATCTGGCCGCCTTCGACGACGGTGCCGGTGGCACTGAGGCTCAGGCCGGTATTGTCGATCGAGTCGGTGATGGTGGTGACGGCAGGCGTGGTGCTCGGTACCAGGTTCTCGAAGTTGCCGCCGGTAGCGCCAGTGATCGTGGTGCTGACGGTGCTGCCGTTGTTGTAGACGTCATTGGCCGGGGTGTTGACGTTCACGGAACCCGTGGTTTTACCGGCTTCGATGGTGATGGTCGAACCGTTGGACAAGGTGACGGTGACCGGTGTCTGCGCCGGGTTGGTCAGGGTCGCGGTGTAGGTGATCTGGCCACCTTCAGTGACGCTGCCGGTGGCGGTCAGGCTCAGGCCGGTAGTGTCGACCGAATCGGTAATGGTGGTGACCGCCGGAGTCGGGTTCGGCACCAGACTCTCGAAGTTGCCACCGGTAGTCCCGGTGATCGTGGTGCTGACGGTGCTGCCATTGTTGTAGACGTCATTGGCCGGCGTCGGAACGTTCACGCTGCCGGTGGTCTGGCCGGCATCGATGGTGATGGTCGAACCGTTGGACAGGGTGACGGTGACTGGTGTCTGCGCCGGGTTGGTCAGGGTCGCGGTGTAAGTGATCTGACCGCCTTCGGTGACGGTCGAGCCCGCTGTCAGCGTGACGGTGGTGGTGTCGGCGGAATCGGTAATGGTGGTGACGGCCGGGGTTGGATTCGGCACCAGGTTTTCGAAGTTGCCGCCAGTCGCGCCGGTAATCGTGGTGCTGACGGTACTGCCATTGTTATAGACGTCGTTGGCCGGCGTCGGAACGTTGACGCTGCCGGTGGTGTTGCCGGCGGCGATGGTGATGGTCGAACCGTTGGACAAGGTGACGGTGACCGGCGTCTGCGCCGGGTTGGTCAATGTCGCGGTGTAGGTGATCTGGCCACCTTCAGTGACGGTCGAGCCCGCTGACAGTGTGACGGTGGTGGTGTCGACGGTGTCGGTGACCTGGGTCACGGCCGGAACGGTCGGCGGGGTGACCACGATACCGCTGCCGCCCGTGGTGCCGATGACGGTCACGTTGATCTGGGTCGAGTCGTTATAAACCGTGTCGTTCGGTGCCAACGGAACGTTGACGGTGCCGGTGGTTTGGCCGGCTGCAATCACGATCACCGAGCCATTGGACAGGGTAATGGTCAGGTCGGTCAGCGGCGCCTGGGTCAGGGTCGCCGTGTAAACCAGCACGCCACCGGCCTCGGTGATGGTCGGCGTGGCGCTCAGGCTCAGGGTCGATTCGCGCAGGGCATTGGCGCTGGTGTCGGCAGTCTGGCCGCCGGTGGTGTCTTGTATTGCTAGCGCGGCAGTGGCGAGACCCTCAGTCGGGAAGCCGATAGTCGGGTCGACCCGGGCAGCGGTTGCCTCCAGGGCCACGAAGCTGTGGCCACCACCGGCAGCGCCGCCTGAGCTCGCAGCCGTAGGGCCGGCCGCGGTGGCTTCAAGAGCGGTGGTCGGGTCGACACCGGCGGCGATGGCTTGTTGCAATTCGTCAACCGATGGCGCGGCTTGTGCAGTGGCTTGCGCAAGGTCGGTGCTGGAATCCGGATCGCTGCCGCTCCACTGAGTGTCGCGGCCCAGGTCCAGGGTCCGGCCATCAGCCAGTTCGAGCGTAATGGCGCCGGCGGCACCGGTGTCTACCTGATCGCCGACCAACAACCGGTCGCCTTCAACGAGTACGCGGCGGATGCCTTCTGGCGACACCGCGAAAACCTGACCAACAATGCTTTTGACGATGGCAACAACACTGCTCATTGAAGACTCTCCGGGTGTCACGTTCAGTTGACCTCCATGGACCGCGCGGCGTGATCGCCGATCGGGGCTGGACGTACTTTCAAGATATTTGCTACATAAGTTTGACGCGTAAATCGTCAATAATTTGGCTATATTTTTTCGAAATTAACTTTATGCCAAACTATTGACCTTAGGGGAGCCATCCTAAACAATCGTCCCAGTAATGTCACATTGATATTTAAACGGCGACCTGTCCTGCAGCGTGTGATCCAGTTCCGATTTTGAACTTTCCGACATACGGTCATTCCGGTTGCCATCATCCGATGCAGCGCCACGTTCTGCAGTGATTCAAGACAAGAAGTCCCGGGAAATTCCAACTATGCGTTTGCACCTGTTCAAGGTTCTACCCTTCGCCCTTGCCGCCAGCTTTGTTCAGGCGCAAAGCCTCCCGCAGGCCATGCAGCAGGCGCTGGATGTTCATCCGGAAATTCAGGCAGGGGTTAACAGCCGATTGGCCGCGGATTATCAGTTAAAGGCCGCCAAAGGTGGATACTTGCCGAGGGTCGATCTGCTCGGTGGTTACGGTCGCGAAGGCACTGACAGCGTCACCACCCGCGCCGCTGGCAACAATAACCACTGGGAAACGTTGAACCGTAGCGAGTCAAGTTTACGTCTGTCGCAGATGGTATTTGACGGTTTTGCGACGTCCAGCGAAGTAGGGCGTCAACAAGCCACCGTTAATTCCCGCGCTTATTCCTTGCTGGGCACGTCGGAACGTACCGGGCTGACCGTCGCTCAGGTCTATCTCGATGTATTGACTCGCCGCGAATTCGTGCGCCTGGCTGAAGACAATCTGAAGAACCACGAACGGATTCTCGACCAGATCAAATTGCGCACCCAGCGCGGCGTCGGCAGCGGCGCCGACCTTGATCAGGCTGACGCGCGCATGGCCCAGGCCCGCAACAACCTGATCACTGAACAGACCAATCTGGCCGATGCCGAAACCAACTTCCTCAGCGCCGTCGGCCAGATGCCCGATCAACTGGAGCGGCCCGCCGATTTCATGGCGTTGTTGCCGGCCAACCTGAATGAAGCCCGGGCGCAGATGCTGGAAAATAGCCCGATCCTGCGCTCCGCCGAATCCGATATCGCTGCCGCCGAGAAACAGTACGAAGCCGCCAAGTCGAGCTTCTATCCGCGCTTCGATGCCGAACTGGGTCGCAGCGCCGATAACGATCTCGACGGTCAGAACGGTCACAGCAACGAATGGCAGGCCATGCTGCGCATGCGCTTCAATTTGTTCGCCGGTGGCAGCAACAAGGCTGATCTGGAATCCAAGTCCTACTTGTCGAACCAGGCGCTGGATATTCGCAACAATGCCCTGCGTGTGTTGAACGAAGAACTGGGCCTGGCCTGGAATGCTCTGAACAACGCCAACGCTCAAGTGCCGATCGCCCAGCAATATGTCGATCGCAGCACCAGCGTACGTAGCGCGTATCAGAAGCAGTTCAGCCTCGGCGAACGCACTTTGCTCGACCTGCTCGACAGTGAAAACGAGCTGTTCAGCGCTTCCCGTCGGCTGGCCGAGATCAAAAACATTCAGTTATTTACTCAGTACCGAATCAAGGCGACCATGGGCGAATTGCTCAAAAGTCAGGGCGTAGTCGCACCGTTGGCATCCGTTGTGCAAAACGACGTGAAGCCCAAGGTTCAGTTGCCCGGGATGAATTGAGTCCTGCCTCATTTTAATCGTTAGCCAAGAGTGTCGAGCGTGGAATCAGAAGTCAGTCGAGTTCAACTCATTCATGATCCGCGCGCGCTGCATGACGATCCGTTACTGGACGGCCTGCTAGCCCTTTGCACTTTGCACCAGAAACCGGCCAGCGCCGCGATGCTGACCACCGGCCTGCCGTTACCCAAACAACGCCTGAGCGTCGAACTGCTGCCCCGCGCGGCCGCTCGCGCCGGGCTGCAAGGGCGGGTGCTGCAACGCAAGCTGGAGCAGATTCCGGCGATTGCCATGCCGGCGCTGTTACTGCTCAAGGACGGTCGCAGCGCGGTGCTGCTCGGCTGGCACGCTGAAGACCAGGCCCGCCTGCTGCTTAGCGAAAGCGATGGTGGTGAGGTCTGTGTCAGCCGTGAACTGCTGGCCGACGATTACAGCGGCAAAGTCTTCTTCGCCCAACCCCAACATAAATTCGACGTTAACCACGGCACGCTGATCCCGCGCGCGCGTTCGTGGTTTCGCGACACCCTCAAGCGTTCGCGCTGGCTGTACGCCGACGCCATCGCCGCCAGTTTTCTGATCAATATCATTGCCATGGCCGCGCCGCTGTTCGTGATGAATGTCTATGATCGCGTGGTGCCGAACCAGGCCGAGTCGACCCTGTGGGTACTGGCCATCGGCATCACGGGCGCTTATCTGTTCGACCTGATCCTCAAGAGCCTGCGCAGCCTGTGCCTGGACCTGGCCGGCAAGAAAACCGACCTGATCATCTCCGCGACGCTGTTCGAGCGCATCGTCGGCATGGCCATGAAATACCGCCCGGCCCGTGTTGGCAGCTTCGCCCAGAACATCCATGAGTTTCAGAGCCTGCGGGACTTTCTCGCATCGCTGACCCTCACCAGCCTGATCGACCTGCCGTTTACGCTGCTGATCTTCATGGTCATCGCGATTCTGGGCGGGCATCTGGTGTGGATTCCGGTGCTGGCGTTCCCGATTGCCTTGCTGATCGGTTATGCCTTGCAGAAGCCGCTGGTGGCGACCATGGAACGAACCATGGCCCTGGGCGCCGAGCGTCAGTCGAGCCTGATCGAAACCCTCGCCGGCCTCGATGCGGTGAAGGTCAACAACGCCGAAAGCGAACGCCAGTATCAGTGGGAGCAGACCATCGGCACCCTCAGCCGCCTCGAGCTGCGGGTGAAAATGCTGTCCGGTCTGGCGATGAACATCACCTTGCTGATCCAGCAACTGGCCGGGGTGATCATGATCGTCTTCGGCGTGTACCAGATCATCGACGGCCACCTGAGCATGGGCGGTTTGATCGCGTGCTACATGCTCAGCGGTCGTGCCCTCAGCCCATTGGCTTCGTTGTCCGGCCTGCTGACCCGCTACCAGCAGGCCCGCGTGACCATGACCTCGGTCGATCAGATGATGGAGCTGCCCCAGGAGCGCAATTTCGACGAGCGCCCGCTGAGCCGCAAAGTGCTGCAAGGCGCCATTGAATGCCGTCAGCTGAGCTTCACTTACCCGGATCAGCAGAACCCCGCGCTGAAGAACATCAACCTGATCATCAAGCCCGGCGAGAAGATCGGCATCATCGGTCGCAGCGGCTCGGGCAAAAGCTCCCTGGCCAAACTGCTGGTGGGCCTCTATCAGCCGGACGACGGCGCGCTACTGGTGGATGGTGTGGATATCCGTCAGATCGACGTCAGCGAATTGCGCCACAACATCGGCTACGTGCCCCAGGACATCCAGTTGCTCGCCGGTACCCTGCGCGACAATTTGGTCTCGGGCGCGCGCTATGTCGAAGACGAATTGGTGCTGCAAGCCGCGGAACTGGCCGGCGTCCACGAATTCGCCCGTCTGCATCCGCAAGGTTATGAGCTGCAAGTCGGTGAGCGTGGGCAGAACCTGTCCGGTGGTCAGCGTCAGAACGTCGCCCTGGCCCGAGCGCTGCTGCTCAACCCGCCGATCCTGTTGCTGGACGAACCGACCAGCGCTATGGACAACACCGGCGAAGAACGCCTCAAGCAACGCCTCGCTGCGGTGGTTGAGAACAAGACCGTGGTGCTGGTAACGCACCGGGCTTCGCTGTTGTCGCTGGTGGATCGTCTGTTGGTGATCGACCGTGGGCAGATACTCGCCGATGGCCCGAAAGCCGCCGTGATGGAAGCGTTGAAGAAGGGGCAGATCAGTGTTGCTTAAGTCCGGGGTCAAGGATTCCATCCGCCGCTACTTCAAAGGCTCCGCATCGCTGCAAGGCCAGCCCCTTCCCGAGGTCAACAAAGCGCTGATCGAAGACGCCCCGCGCGTGGTGCGGTTGACGATCTGGGCGATCATCGGCTTCTTCGTATTCTTGATGCTCTGGGCCAACTTTGCGGTGATCGATGAAGTCACCAAGGGCGACGGCAAGGCGATTCCGTCGTCGAAGATCCAGAAAATCCAGAACCTTGAGGGCGGTATTGTCTCCGAGTTGTTCGTCACCGAAGGGCAGATCGTCGAGGCTGGCGCGCCGCTGATTCGTCTGGACGATACACGGTTTGCCTCCAATGTCGGTGAAACCGAAGCCGATCGGCTGTCGATGCTGCTGCGTGTGGAGCGCTTGAGCGCCGAGGTCGATGACCGTGCGCTGAACTTCCCCGCCGACGTGCTCAAGGCTGTTCCTACTCAGGCTGCCAGTGAAGAGTCGCTGTACATCAGCCGTCGTCAGCAACTGTACGATGAAATCGGTGGCTTGAAAGAGCAGTTGATCCAGCGTCAGCAAGAGCTGCGTGAGTTCACCTCCAAACAGTCTCAGTACCGCAACGCGTTGTCGCTGCAACGTCAGGAAATCAACATGTCCGAGCCGTTGGTGGCTCAGGGCGCGGTGTCGCCGGTGGAGGTTTTGCGACTCAAGCGTGCCGAGGTCGAAACCCGCGGCCAACTGGACGCCACTACGCTGGCGATTCCTCGGGCCGAATCGGCGATCAAGGAAGTGCAGCGCAAGATTGACGAGACTCGCGGCAAATTCCGCAGCGAAGCCCTGACCCAACTCAACGAAGCACGCACCGATCTGAACAAGGCCCAAGCCACTGGCAAGGCCCTGGAAGACCGGGTTAGCCGGACGCTGGTGACATCGCCGGTGCGCGGTATCGTCAACAAGTTGCTGGTGAACACCATCGGCGGCGTGATCCAGCCGGGCAGCGATCTGGTGGAGATTGTGCCACTGGATGACACCTTGCTGGTGGAAGCCAAAATTCGTCCGCAAGACATCGCGTTCCTGCACCCGGGGCAAGACGCCACGGTGAAGTTCACGGCTTACGACTACACCATCTACGGCGGCCTGAAAGCCAAGCTGGAGCAGATCGGTGCCGACACCATCACTGACGAAGACAAGAAGACCACGTACTACATCATCAAACTGCGCACAGAGCGCAGCCACCTCGGGACGGATGAGAAGCCGTTGTTGATCATCCCGGGGATGGTGGCGTCGGTGGATATCATTACCGGCAAGAAGACTGTGCTCAGTTATCTGCTCAAGCCGATTATTCGGGCTCGGGCCGAGGCGTTGCACGAGCGGTAGTTTTGCGGGGGAGTCTGAAAAGATCGCAGCCTTCGGCAGCTCCTACAGGGTTTCGCGCACATCTGTAGGAGCTGCCGAAGGCTGCGATCTTTTGATTTTCCGGCCATATCGTTATTCGCTAACGGTATTTAAATTTCAATTATTATACCTATAAAGTCACTCCCCTGCGTACCTGCCGACCAATCGGCGCGCCGCACGACACGAACCAACACGGGACCTCCGTGAGTTTCTGATCGATGCGCGCCCTTGAGCGCGCTGTGCGTGGGAGTGATTTTTATGTCAGCTGTCTCTTTTTCTCCAAAGCCTGTGTCAACCAGCGTCGCCGCCATCGCGTCGCAATCCTTCGAAATCCGCCCATTCAGCGGCGCCGTCGGCGCTGAAATCATCGGCTTGGACCTGTCCCGCCCGATCAACGACCGGGACTTCGCCCGTGTCCATCGTGCGCACCTGGATCATCACGTGGTGGTGTTCCGCGACCAGCGCATTACTCCCGAACAGCAGATCGCCTTCAGCCGCCGTTTCGGTGTGTTGCAGATTCACGTGCTCAAGCAGTTCCTGCTGGCAGGGCATCCGGAAATTCTCATCGTTTCCAACATCATCGAGAACGGCCAATCCATTGGCCTCGGTGACGCCGGCAAGTTCTGGCATTCGGACCTGTCCTATAAAGAACTGCCGAGCCTGGGCTCGATGCTGCATGCCCAGGAGCTGCCGTCCGAAGGTGGCGACACGCTGTTCGCCGACATGCACAAAGCCTGGGACAGCCTGCCCGAAGCACTGCGCAAAGCGGTCAAAGGGCGCTCGGCCGCGCATTCCTATACCGCGCGTTACAGCGAGAGCAAATTCGAAGGCAATTGGCGCCCGACCCTGACGCCGGAGCAACTCGCTCAGGTTGCCGAAGTGGTTCACCCCGTCGTCCGCACCCACCCGGAAAACGGGCGCAAGGCGTTGTTCGTCAGCGAGGGCTTCACCACCCGCATCGTCGGTTTGCCGGAAGACGAGAGCAAACAATTGCTCGACGAGCTCTACGCCCACAGCGTGCTGGCGCAAAACATTTACCGCCATCAATGGCAGGCCCACGACCTGGTGTTCTGGGACAACCGTTCGCTGATTCACCTCGCCGCCGGATGCCCCAGTCATCTGCGCCGCAAGTTGTATCGCACCACCATCCAGGGCGACGCGCCTTTCTGATTTCGGAGAATTCCCATGTCCAAACGTGTTCCATTTGCACCCTTGGCTGCGGCCATTGGCCTGGGTTTCAGCCTGCTCGCCGGCAGCCTGGTAGCGCCGACCGTGGCTCGCGCCGAAGGTGAAATCCGTATCGCCGAACAGTTCGGCATCGTTTATCTGCTGCTCAACGTGGTGCGCGATCAGAACCTGATCGAGAAGTATGGCAAGCAGGAAGGCATCGACATCAAGGTCGACTGGACCCAGCTTTCCGGTGGGTCTGCGGTCAACGATGCATTGCTTTCCGGTTCCATCGACATTGCCGGAGCCGGCGTCGGCCCGCTGCTGACCATTTGGGACCGCACCCACGGCAAGCAAAACGTCAAAGCCGTGGCCTCCCTGGGCAACTTCCCTTACTACCTGGTGAGCAATAATCCCAAGGTCAAAACCATCGCCGACTTCACCGAAAAGGACCGCATTGCGGTGCCGGCGGTCGGGGTCTCGGTGCAGTCGCGCTTCCTGCAATACGCGGCGGCCAAGCAATGGGGCGACAAGGAATTCAATCGCCTCGACAAGTACACCATCGCCGTTCCGCACCCGGATGCCACCGCGGCACTGATCGCCGGCGGTACCGAGTTGAGTGGGCACTTCTCCAACCCGCCGTTCCAGGATCAGGCGCTGCAAAACCCCAACGTGCATGTGGTGCTGAACACCTATGACTTGCTGGGTCCGAACTCGCCGACGGTGCTGTTCGCCACCGAGAAATTCCGCAACGAGAACCCGAAAACCTACAAAGCCTTCATCGCCGCGCTGACCGAAGCAGCCGAGTTTGCGCAGAACGATAAAGGTGCGGCGGCCGACACTTACATCCGCGTCACCAAGGCCAAAATCGATCGTGCGGCGTTGCTGAAAATCATCGACAACCCGCAGTTCGAGTTCAGCATCACGCCGAAAAACACCTACCCGATGGCCGAGTTCCTCTTCCGCGTCGGTGCGATCAAAAACAAACCGGATTCGTGGAAGGACTACTTCTTCCAAGACACCAAACCGCTGCAAGGGAGCTGACCGACATGAACGCCCCTTTGCAAGGCCACACGGTCAGCAAACCGATCGTGGCAGCTCAAGCGCTGCTGTCGGTCGACCAGGTCAGCCTGGAATACCGCACGCCTGCGCGGGTGGTTCGAGCGACCCATCAGGTCAGTTTCGAGATCGATCCGGCGGACCGCTTTGTGCTGCTCGGTCCTTCGGGCTGCGGCAAGTCGACGTTGCTCAAAGCCGTTGCCGGGTTCATCCCGCCCTGTGAGGGTGAGATTCGCCTGCAAGGCCAGCGGGTCGATGCGCCAGGGCCGGACCGGATCGTGGTGTTCCAGGAGTTCGATCAACTGCCACCGTGGAAAACCGTCAAACAGAACGTGATGTTTGCGCTGCTCGCTTCCAAAACCCTTAAGCGCAAAGAGGCTGAAGAGCGGGCGCTGCACTATCTGGACAAAGTCGGTCTGGCGGCGTTTGCCGATGCCTATCCGCATACCTTGTCTGGCGGCATGAAAGCTCGCGTGGCCATTGCTCGCGCCTTGGCGATGCAGCCGAAGATCCTGTTGATGGACGAGCCCTTCGCCGCCCTCGACGCGCTGACCCGACGCAAGATGCAGGAAGAGTTGTTGCTGCTCTGGGAGGAGGTGCGTTTCACGCTGCTGTTTGTCACTCACTCCATCGAAGAGGCGTTGGTGGTGGGCAACCGGATTTTGCTGCTGTCGCCTCATCCGGGTCGGGTGCGGGCGGAAGTCCACAGCCATCAATACGACTTGCACAGCTTGGGGGGCGTGGCGTTCCAGGAATCGGCGCGGCGGATTCATCGGCTGTTGTTCGATGAAGGTCAGTCGCCGGAAACCGAGCGTGCGCTGGATTTCGCCGACATTCGCATCGCGTATTGAGCCATTGGAGGATTGCCCGATGAGCAATTCATCATCTGTGCGTAAAGAGTACGAAACTGTTTTGCAGCCGCTGACCAGCGTACCGCTGGAGCGTGAATTACCGCTCGGCCAGCGCCTCTGGCAGCAGGGCTGGCTGCGTAAAAGTCTGATCCTGATTTTGCTCGCGGTGCTTTGGGAGGCCGTTGCCCGATATCAGAACAACGACCTGCTGCTGCCGAGCTTTTTGCAAACCGCCAGCGCGCTGCAGGACGGCCTGCTCAGCGGCGAACTGCTGGGCAAGGTGTGGATTTCGCTGGTTGTTTTGCTCAAGGGTTACCTGATTGGCATCGTTCTGGCGTTTGTCCTGACGACGCTGGCGGTGTCGACCCGGTTCGGTCGCGATTTGCTGAGCACGCTGACCTCGATGTTCAACCCGTTGCCCGCGATTGCCCTGTTGCCGCTGGCGCTGCTGTGGTTTGGCCTGGGGCAGAACAGCCTGATTTTTGTACTGGTGCATTCGGTGCTCTGGGCGTTGGCCTTGAACACCTATGCCGGGTTTCTCGGTGTCTCGGAAACCTTGCGCATGGCCGGGCGCAATTACGGCCTCAAGGGCATCCGTTTCGTGTTGTTCATCCTGATCCCGGCCGCGTTGCCGTCGATTCTTGCCGGGCTGAAAATCGGCTGGGCCTTCGCCTGGCGTACGCTGATCGCCGCCGAACTGGTGTTTGGCGCTACCAGTGGCAAGGGTGGTTTGGGGTGGTACATCTTCCAGAATCGTAATGAGCTATATACCGACAAGGTGTTTGCCGGGTTAGCGGTGGTGATCCTGATTGGGTTGCTGGTGGAGAACCTGGTGTTTGATTCGTTGGAGCGGGTGACGGTGAAGCGGTGGGGGATGCAGCGGTAGGTTCTGCGGTGTCTGATCTGGCCCCATCGCGGTCTTCAAGTGGATACAGCATTTGTGTTCGACCGAAACTCCACTGTAGCAGCGAGCCTGATCGCGATGGCGGTAGAGCATTCACCAAATTCTTCCGGTCCGCACTTTCCAATCGCCCACAAAAAAGGCCGTTTCTGTATCAAAACGGCCTTTGCGAAGTAGTTAAAGACCGGCGAAAAACACTTAAGTTCCGCCCAAAAAACAGTAACTTATAGAATTGTGCTCAAGTCGTGTTACTCGTCGGATTTCTATTGTCACAACCATGACACAGCCTCAGGATCGCGCCGTCATCCCCTTGAGGTTCCTCTATGAAGTTCTCCTCGATTCTCTTGTTGTCCCTTGGCCTGGTCAGTGGCTTCGCTTCTGCAGGCGGCACCACCGAAGCAGGTGTGGGCGGCGCATTGGGCGGGGTTCTTGGCTCGGTCGTCGGTCAATCGTTAGGCGGCAATACAGGTTCAACCATTGGCGCGGCCCTGGGCGGCGCGGGTGGTAGCGCAGTCGGCGCAGACAAACGCAGCCGTGGCGAAGCAGCCATTGGCGGTGCGTTGGGCGCAGCAGGCGGTAACGTGGTCGGCCGCAGCGTGGGCGGCACCACCGGCAGCCTGATCGGCTCCGCAGCAGGTGGCGGCGCCGGTGGCGCGCTGGGTAACTACATGGGCAACAAGAGCGATGACGACGATGATCGTCGCTATCGTCGTGGTTATGATGATGACGATCGTGGTTACTACCGTCGCGGCCATCCAGGTCGTGGTCATGCCTATGGCCATCGCAAGCATAAACATCGCTATCGCGACTGAGGCTTGAATCGCCTCGTTTACCGGTAGATCAAAAAATCGCAGCCCTCGGGCTGCGATTTTTTTTGCCTCTCAGATCGCCAGTCGCTCCAACGCCCCGCGCAATCCGGCAGGAATTGCCACCGGCTGATTCGACCCCCGATCCACGAACACATGCACGAAGCGCCCCGCCGCACAGGCATCATCTTCACCTGTCTTGAACACCGCCAATTCGTATTGCACCGAACTGTTGCCCAACTTGCCGACCCGCAGGCCGATCTCGATCCGGTCCGGGAAAGCGATAGAGGCAAAGTAGTCGCAGGCCGAACTCACCACAAAACCCACCACCTCGCCGTCATGGATATCCAGGCCGCCGACTTCGATCAGGTAGGTGTTTACCGCCGTATCGAAAAAACTGTAGTAGGTGACATTATTGACGTGACCGTAGGCGTCATTGTCGTGCCAGCGAGTGGTGATGGGCTGGAAGTGCGGGTAGTCGGTGCGTTGGGGCATCGGGTTGGACATCAGCGTCAGTTCCTGGGGGTGAATGGCTAGTTTAAAGTGAAACCGCGTCGTTCCCCTTCGCGAGCAGACTCGCTCCCACCCTGGATCTCGGTCGTACACAAAACCTGTGATCAATGAAGATCAACTGTGGGAGCGAGCCTGCTCGCGAAGGGACCTTCACAAACGCCACATAAAATCACATGTCAGCGAACCCTCGCCCCTCTGCCGCCAGTTCACCAATCAACCGCGCCGGCGCCCAGTGATCGCCCTGCTTGGTCTCAAGCTGCAACAACCGCAGATGAATAGCTTCCAACCCTTGCTGATCCGCCCAGGCCATCGGCCCGCCCTTGTCCGCCGGGAAGCCATAACCGTTGAGATAGACCAGGTCGATGTCATGCGCCGATGCCGCGATACCTTCCTGAAGAATCTTCGCCCCTTCGTTGACCAGCGCCAGCAAACAACGCTCCAGAACCTCTTCAGGGCCGATCTCGCGACGCTGGAACCCCAACCCTTCGCTGACTTCAAGCACCAGCGCATCGACTTCCAGATCGTGCTCAGCCTGACGACTGCCCGGTTCGTAGTGGTAATACCCATCGCCACTCTTCTGACCAAAACGCCCCAGCTCGCACAAGCGGTTGTCCACTTGAACCTCCGGCGCATCCTGGCCTTTGCCAGCCAACTCCCGAGCGCGCCACTCCAGGTCGATGCCAACCACGTCGTACATGCGGAACGGCCCCATGGCGAAACCAAAATCTTGCAGCGCCGCATCCACCTGATAAGGCAAAGCGCCCTCCAGCAGCATCTTGCGCGCTTCGAGCACGTACGGATGCAGCATGCGGTTGCCAATGAAGCCATGACAGTTGCCCGACACCACGCTGACCTTGCCCATGCGTTGGCCCAGGGCCAAGGCTGCATCGAGTACCGCCGGCTCCGTCTGGGCGCCGCGCACGATCTCCAGCAATTTCATGATGTGCGCCGGGCTGAAGAAATGCAGGCCCAGGACCTGTTGCGGACGGCGAGTGACAGCAGCCATCGCGTCGATGTCCAGTGCCGAGGTATTGCTGGCCAGAATCGCTTCAGGTTTCATCACGCCGTCGAGTTCGCGGAAGATTTTCTGTTTCAACTCGAGGTTTTCGTAGACCGCTTCGATGACCAGATCGACATCGCGGATCGCTGCGTAATCGGCAGCCGCCGTTACCCGTGCAATGCGCGCATCCGCCTCGGCCTGATCGATCCGCCCCTGACGCACGTTGTGGGCGTAAGTCTCAGCCACGCTGGTCAGCGCTTGCTCAAGCATCTGCGGATTGTTATCGACCCATAGCACCGGCACCCCGGCGTTGGCCAGGCACATGACAATGCCACGGCCCATGGTGCCGGCGCCGATCACGGCGGCGCGCTGAATATCGAACGGTGTCTGGCTCATGATTGTTCTCTTGTTAGCGATCCAAAGACAGTCCTCACCATAGTCAGGCGCCGGGCTTTTTTGAAGTTTATTCCTGTGATGAGCGACATTCAGGGGATGGATGCACGTCGAAAATTTGAGTCCCCCTGTAGGAGCTGCCGAAGGCTGCGATCTTTTGATCTTGATCTTCGGTAATTTCAGCACCGCCAAAGATCAAAAGATCGCAGCCTTCGGCAGCTCCTACACGTTAGAGGTTCGCCTCAGCCCATCCCCGAACCTCGGCATATGGATAATCCTCCAACGCCGCAAACCCCGGAATCGAGCGCGCCTTGAGCTTGGTAAACAGCGGCACGCTGATCCCACACAGAAACCGCGTGACGCGCTCTGCCGATGGAGCACTCCCCGTGTGCTGCTCGTGCCTGTGGATAAAATCACCACACAGCGCCTCGAAATTTTTATCCACAAGCTCCGGCAATTCCGGTGGCGCTGGCAATCGCGCCACGTGACCGTGACACACGGAACAATGCCCACACTGCCGGGGTGCGTGATCGTCGCCGAAGTACTCGGCCAGGCGGTAACCCAGGCAGTGGTCGGTAGCGAACAGATCGAGCATGGCGTGAATCCGTGCGATCTCGGTGCGCTCGTGTTGGGTGAAGTAGGCGTGCAATTCAGCGCTCAGGGTTTGGGAATCAAAGTCCGCTTGCAGTAGGCTGTAGACCTCGGTCATCTGCTTGCTTTCGACCTCGACCCAGCCCTTTTCCTGAAAATAATCCAGCGCCTTGACCACCCGACTGCGCTCGGCGGAATACTGCTCATACAGCGCATCGAAATTCACCGTGGCCCAGGTCCGTGCGCGGCTGGAGGTCTGGATGATTGCCGAGACGAAGTCCTTTCGTTCACCTTCAAATCGGGCAAGCAATGCTTCGGGTTCCTGCAAATACTTGAAGCGGTATTCGGCGTAATAGGCATAACGCGGGGCGATCATTGCGCGCAGTTCCAGCTGCACCAGCAAAGTCTTGAGCGGTAACTGGCGAATGTTGCTCTGATCGGCCAAAGGTCCCAGCAGAAACTCCCATTGCCCCTCGGGCGCAGTGGCTTGCAACTCGTCGAGCACGCAACGAATGCCGTCCCGTTCCGGCGTGTCGCCATAGACGAAGTTTTCCAGCACGTTGAGGCTGTCGCGGTTGGCTAGCACCAGGCAATCGGATGGCTGCCCGTCACGCCCGGCGCGACCGATTTCCTGGCTGTAGTTTTCGATGGATTTAGGCAGGTCGAAATGCACCACGTTGCGGATATCGCTTTTATCGATGCCCATGCCGAAGGCAATGGTGGCGACGATGCAATTGGATTGCCCACCCATGAACCGCCGCTGGATTGCTTCGCGCTGTTCGTGCGGCAAACCGGCGTGATAGGCCTCGGCCTGAATGCCATTGCGCCCCAGATGTTCGGCGATGTGCTCGGCGGTTTTCTGCAGGGTGACGTAGACAATACTCGGCTGGCCGGGACGCTGGCTCATCCACTCGACAAGGCGTCGTCGCTTGTCCTGGCCGCGTACCGGTTCCACCAACAGATTGAGGTTGGGCCGGTAGAAACCGGTCGTCACCACATCCTCAGGGGCAATGGCGAATTTAGCCTGCATGTCGGCGATCACCTTGGGCGTCGCGGTGGCGGTCAGCAGCAGCGCCTGAGGAATGTTGAACTGGCGCTGATAGTCCGGCAGCTTGAGGTAATCGGGGCGAAAGTTATGGCCCCATTCAGAGATGCAGTGGGCCTCGTCCACCACCAGCAGCGAGATCGGCACCTGCTGCAAAAAATGGCGGAAGCGCTCGTTCTTCAGGCGCTCCACGGAAATCATCAAAATCTTCAGCTCGCCGGACTTTGCCCGGGCCATCACATCGCTGGCGTCATCGCGGCTCTGGGCCGAATCGATACTGCCCGCCGCAATGCCGTGGCGCTGCAAGAACGCTAACTGATCCTGCATCAACGCCAACAGGGGCGACACAACCAACGTCAGGTGCGGCAGCAACAAGGCCGGCAGTTGATAGCAAAGAGACTTGCCCGAACCGGTCGGGAAAATCGCCGCCGCCGAGCGCCCGGCCAACACAGCACTGACCGCCGCCTCCTGGCCGGGTCGAAACTGTGGGTAACCGAAAACCTGTTCCAGGGTGTTGTGCATAAGCTGTCACTCCGTTGACCGCTGCGAAGCCCAAAGCCTAGCTGGCGAACGCAGCGGGTCGAGAAAAGGTCGGGGGTAAAAACGATACTGGATGATACAGCGTCACCCCATTGATTCCTTCGCCACGGATTGAAACAAACGAGGCACTTTGCCCCCCTGACATCAGCCCCTGTCAGCCGGTAAGGTTCACCCCGAGAAAAACCATCATCCGCGAAGTTTTCATCAAGGCAGGACGCCCGCACGCGGATTCTTATGAAGGAACAACCATGCCATACACTCAGTTTTTACCCATTGTCCTTGTCTTTGCATCTCTGCTGCTGAGCGGGTGCATGAAGCTCCCTGACGAACCTCCGCTCCTCGCTACGCCCACAACTCTGGGCGGCGCCTCACAGACCTAGTCATCATTAACCCATGTCGGGTGGCTATGGCACCAACACCGCCACCCGCAACTGCTCATCCAGCGCCTGCTCATGAAACACTCGGCTCTTGCTCGCCCAAACTGCATAAGCCGGGCTGATTTCGCCCGTGAACGCCGCCGCCAACTGACGCAAATCAGCGACGTTGCGCACACGTGGGCAGAAGAGTTCGCCGTCGCAGTCCTGACTGGCATTGCGGTAGGTGACCAGCAACCGATCCCACAACCCGTCACGCACTTGTCTGACCGATTTGAGCTTCACAGCCTGCACACCCAGTCGCTGTTTCAGACCCTGTTCATCCAGCGCTTCGCTGGCCAGCAGCGCCTTGCCCACCATCAACACCTCGGCGCGGGATGCAGTGTCGACATCTGCCTGGGTGGTCAGGGCATCGGGCCAACCGGTATGTTCAAGAGCCAGCGAATGACCCGCATCGGTAGCGCCCGCGATCCGCCAAACACCGGCCCATAACAACAAAATCGAGGCCATACGTAGCCATTGCATACCTAATTCCCTTTAAGAGTCGACTCAGACGTTTCGAAACGTCCTACAAAATCTGGCGCGCACCCTACGGAGGTTCAGTGCGCCACGCCTGACAATCCCGTAGGAATATCGACCTCTCGGGGGAAAAGCTTAAAAAATAGTCGGAACGTGCGTAGGCAAAGGTCGATAGCGCCGGTAAACCCCCTACAAAACCCGTCCATTTACGTCTTATTGCGACGCCTCGCTGCCGCCCTCTATAGTTTCCGACTCGGCTGAAAACACTGTGTCGGCCCGCCGGCGAGCCTGCCCGATTTCCCACAGGACTGACCTCGATGAACACGTTCCAACCGTTAACCAACCGCTATCGCCCGCTCAAAACCAGCTACAGCGAACCCCCCGTGCTGGTCATCGACACCCAAGCCAATCCTCACGAGATTCTCGACGCCGCCCAGCAACGCATCCGCGCCGCCAGCGACCTGCTCGAAACACTCTATTGCCTGTGCTTCAAACAGGCCGACGTGAAAGACATTCCCAATATCGTCAACGCGCTTTACTTGCTGACCCAGGATGGCTGCCAACTTCTTGAAACCGCCAAACAACTCATCAAATAATACTTTCAAACAACAACTAACACCTCGCACAAAAACAGCAACAACTAATCACTTCACCATTCAAACAATACAAACTAGCGTGCCAGCTCTTACATCAAACAAGGGCAACACAAATGACTGTATTATCTATTTTTTTCTGCGGCACCGGCTCAACTAAATTCGACACCACTAATGAAAATTACTGGGATGGCGAACTGGTATCGACACTTGCCTCCCACCATCTAGGCAGGGAGTTCGCCGAATGGATCGTGGTCGATGGTCCCGGCAGCGGTAATCTGCAAGCCGACGATCTCTTTACCAAATCCGAGGAGTACGGTCTCAGCGGCACACTGTTCGGCAAAGGCTGGGAGCAAAACGTCCAGCATGCGATCAACATCATCAAAGGCCAGTGTGACTGGCAGCGCGAGCAACTGACCGAAGAAGAATACAACCGCCTCAAAGCGGCCGGCATCCCCATCGAAGACGTGAAAGTTCAAGGCTCGTGGTTCTGGCGCAAATACAACTATGGCGATCGCAGCGTGACCCAGCAGGCGTTGCAAGAACAGATCATTAAAACCTTCCGCAAGGACGGTGTTATTCCTACGCAGGTTAATTTGGTGGGTTGGAGCCGCGGCGGCATTAGTTGCCACATGCTGGCCAACGCCATGCTCAAGGACACCGCACTTAAAAACATTCCGGTGAATATCTTTGCGATTGATCCGGTGCCTGGCATTAGCAACTTCCAGGACGACAAAGTCAAACTCGGTGCCAACGTCAAAGAATATATAGGTTTCTATGCCCGGGACGAACGCTCGAAAGGCTTCTGCTGCGTCATCCCGCAAACTGCCATCGGCACCCAAACCCACATTTACCCCATACCCGGTCGTCACGCCACCGTGGCAGGCAACGCCTCCCCCGACGGCGTCAGCGGCCCGAAAACCCTGGCCGAGCCAGGCCGGTTCGTCCGCCATTTTGCCGAAGTCTGCCTCCAGCGTTGGGGCGTGCAACTGGACAAGTCGTTGAACCTGACCCACGCCGATCTGGAGAACCTTGGCAAAGCCATGGTCGACGCCGAAGCGAAGTACCGGCTGATGCACAACTACTCCTACACCTACTTCACCGAACTGGATCAAGGCGAACGCTACGTTTCACTGGGCAGCAAAGGGGTCAACTTCTCGGCGGTGAAAGGCACGATCTACACGCCGGCGACTGGGCTGACGACCAGCGTGCTGGATGTTGCGGCGTATCAGCATATTTGTTGAGGTGATGGCGCGGGATGGCGGAAAAATACGAGAAATTGCGTCGCGGAAAATTCCTATAGAAACGGCCTAGCCAAGGCTCATCCGGTTCCTACAAGCGGGGACTCCTTGTCGTCTATCGCTGCCCAGTGGCTCGCACCTATAGTCGTGACCGTCGCTGCCAAATCAGCGACTCGGGCTTGGTCACCCGAATGGCTCATATCTACGCGTCCGTTGTATGCTGCCGGCACTTCAAGTGCCTGCACGCTATATGGTGGCTGTGTTTGGGACGCCCTCGGGCGTGCCGGGATGTGAGCCTCATCGGTTGACCAACCCGAACACAGTCCGCCTCCCATCGCTTGGTCACGGCGGTGGCGGTTCTTCCTGATGCATTTGAGGCTAAAACCAATGAAAACATGGACTCTGTCTACAAACGATCGTTACCTTCCGCTGCAAACCAACCTCACCGATTCCCCGCCCCTGATCATCGATACAGAGGCAAACCCCCAGGACATTCTCGAAGCCGCCCTCCAGCGCATCCGAGCCTCCAGCGACCTGCTCCAAACCCTGCATTGCCAATGCTTCAAACACGGTGACGTCGAAGACATTCCGCACATCACCCACGCGATCTACTTACTGACACAGGACGGCTGCGACCTGCTTAAAGTCGCCCAGCAACGCATGATGGGCTGGAAAGCACCATCCTAAGACACCGTGGTCATGGGGCATGCCAGCTTCACTCTGCGCTGGCTGCCCACAAAAAGGATACAAATACCTACATCCTTAATGGAGGCAGAAGATTGCAAACTATTATTGATTGCGTAGCATGTGAGCCACTGATCAGCCATGGGCTCCTTCTTATGACAACCGAAACGATCGATCACACCGCGCTCGTCAAACTGGTTGAAAGCGGCGCTGTTAACGCCACTCACATTTTTGCCAAGCAAGGTGGGTGGGCGGTTCAAGTTCAACATGGATCACAGACACATTCCCTGGCGGCGCAACGCAGCCAGCAAATTCGCCTATTTAAGCGACTCGAAACCCTAGTGATCTATTTGCAAGGAATAGGCATCAGTCATTTCAATGTCGATACATCGGGCTATGACCCTCTACAAGTAAAAACCTATTCTCGCCCTGACCGTTCCGAGGCAATGAAGCACGCTCACGAAGCCGCTGCTTACGAGGAGTGGTTCAAGAAGCAGGTTCAGGCCAGCATTGATGATCCCAGGCCAAGCGTAAGCGACGAAGAGGTACGCCGAATCTTTGCTGCCAAACGTGACGCCATACGTCAACGAGCCCGCTGATGCAGGTAGTTTGGCGTCCCTCGGCGATGACTGACCGGGACAACATCATGAATTATATTTGCCAGGACAACCCTGATGCGGCCATTGCTTTAGACGAAGTCTTTGAGCTCAAAGCAGAGCAAGCGGGCCAGCAACCAAAGCTTTATAGAAAGGGCATAGTTCTTGGCACTCATGAAATAGTCGCCACACCAAATTACGTTATGGTCTATGTGGTCTTGGCTGAAACGGTAGAAATAATGCGGATACTGCATGCGAGACAACAATGGCCATGACTAGGTCAACCGCCGGATCACCCTAAATTTTGAAGGCTACAAGAACTCTCCGACAGGTCGACTCAACCGCTCGTTAATTGAAAGGGGGCGCTGAGCGCATCAGCGCCAGCCTTTTCTCCAACTGGACGCCATCATGAACCTCGGCCCCAACTTCCCCGACGACCACACCATGCACCTGCTCATGCAGCTGCTGCACGAAGAACTCGGCCTACCCGAACGCAAAACCATCAGCCTCACCACCTCGATCAACTTCGACCTAGGCTGCGACGGCGCTGATGCGCGACATCTGATGGAAGCATTGGAGGAACAGTTCGCCATCGACTTCGTGGACTACGACGCCTATCGCTACTTTCAGCCGGAAGGGTTTGATGTGTTTCTCAAGCGTCGGGCGAAGGGGCGCGGTGACAAGGTGCCGTTGACTATTGGCATGCTCTATCGAGCGATCAAGGTCCAACGGTGGGATACGCAGGAGTTGGAAGGCATCTGCTCGAACGCGTAAGTGGCATTATTCTGGCTGTTTAACGCTTTTTCAGCTGGAATAATGGCAGTTGTATTTCTGATGGTCCGAATCGCGCCCACAAAAAAGCCGCCCTCAAAGGGCGGCTTTCTCTTACCTCAAACCACTACCGATACTTACAACTTCGGCCCAGCAGCCTTGATCGCGTCGCTCACGTCGAACTTCTTGAAGTTCTCAACAAACAACCCAGCCAGTGCTTTAGCGGCTTCATCGTAAGCAGCCTTGTCAGCCCAGGTGTTACGTGGGTTCAACAGGCCAGTCTCAACGCCCGGTACGGCCAGTGGCACGTCCAGGTTGATGGTGTCCAGGTGCTCAGTCTCGGCACCGACCAACGCGCCGCTCTGGATCGCTGCGATCACGCCACGAGTGGTCGGGATGTTGAAGCGTTTGCCGACGCCGTAGCCGCCGCCGGTCCAGCCGGTGTTGACCAGGTAGACCTTGGAGCCGAAGCCGCGGATGCGTTTGATCAGCAGTTCTGCGTATTCGCCGGCCGGGCGCGGGAAGAATGGTGCGCCGAAGCAGGTGGAGAAGGTCGATTTGATGCCGCTGCCGGAACCCATTTCGGTCGAGCCCACCAGAGCGGTGTAGCCGGACAGGAAGTGGTAGGCCGCTTGTTCTTCGCTGAGGATCGAGACTGGTGGCAGGACGCCGGTCAGGTCGCAGGTCAGGAAGATCACAGCATTTGGCTCGCCACCGAGGTTCTTCTCGGAACGCTTCTCGACGTGCTCCAGCGGGTAGGCGGCGCGGCTGTTCTGGGTCAGGCTGCCGTCGGCGTAGTCAGCCTTCTTGGCGTCGTCCAGCACCACGTTTTCCAGGACTGCGCCGTGCTTGATGGCTTTCCAGATGACGGGTTCGTTCTTCTCGGACAGGTCGATGCACTTGGCATAGCAACCGCCTTCGATGTTGAACACCACACCCTCGCCCCAGCCGTGCTCGTCGTCACCGATCAGGTAACGGCTTTCGTCGGCGGACAGGGTGGTCTTGCCGGTGCCCGACAGACCGAAGAACAGGGTCACGTCTCCCGCTTCGCCGATGTTGGCAGCGCAGTGCATTGGCAGCACGTCGGCGGCCGGCAGCAGGAAGTTCTGCACCGAGAACATGGCTTTCTTCATTTCGCCGGCGTAACGCATGCCCGCCAGCAGCACTTTCTTCTGGGCGAAGTTGATGATCACGCAACCATCGGAGTTGGTGCCGTCACGCTCTGGCACGCACTCGAAGTTGGCAACGTTGAGAACTTGCCACTCTTCACGGCCAGCCGGGTTGTACTGGGCCGGGTTGATGAACAGGCAACGACCGAACAGGTTCTGCCAGGCAGTCTGGGTGGTCATCTTCACGGCCAGGTAGTGCTCTTCGGCAGCACCTACGTGCACGTGGGAAACGAAATGCTCTTGCGCGTTGTTGAAGGCCTCGACGCGAGCCCACAGGGCATCGAACTTGTCGGCCGGGAACTTGCGGTTGATCGGGCCCCAGGCGATGGCGTCCTGGGTGGTGGGCTCTTCAACGATGAAACGATCGACTGGCGAACGGCCGGTACGGTGACCGGTGCGAACAACCAGCGCGCCGGTATCGGCAAGCTCGCCTTCACCGCGATTCAGGGCTTCTTTAACCAGATCATCAACACTCAGATCGGTGTACACGGCGTTATTGGCTTGCGTCATGAGGTTCCCCGTCGGCCAGTGGCCGAGTGCTCCAAACGTTTTGTAGTAGAAAGTCGTGCACTACTACCGCGAAAAAAGTGGGCCGGATTATGCCAGAAAAGCCCAAAAAGTGTAGGGTCCTCCCGTCAGAACGGCGTTATTCCGGCGTTAAGCAGTGAATTTACCTGCGCTGAAACGTTTTAGTGACGGGTATCTGACGGCGTATCGACCCCTGCACCAGCAAACAATTGGGTGATATCGGCTGCGTCGAACAGGTAACGTTCGTTGCAAAACTGACAATCGATCTCGATACGGCCGCCATGTTCGACGACCAGCTTCTGAGCATCTTCCAGACCCAAACTGACCAGCGCATTGCCCGAGCGTTCCCGAGAGCAGCTGCAACGGAAACGTAGTTTCTGCACATCGAACAGGCGCACTTGCTCTTCATGGTAGAGACGATGGAGCACGGTTTCGTTGTCCAGGCTCAGCAATTCATCGGCCGTCAGCGTGCTGGCCAGGGCGGTGATGTGCTGCCAGCTGGCGGCGCGTTCTTCTTCGTCTTTCAGACGGTCGGCAGGCAGTTGCTGCAGCAACAGGCCACGGGCACGACGGCCATCGGCATAGAGCCAGAAGCGGGTATTGGTTTGTTGGGACATGACGAAGTAGTTGGTGAAGCAATCGGCCAGGGTTTCACCGTCGAGATCGACGATGCCCTGATAGCGCTGGCCCTGAGTCGGGTCGACGGTCAGCGCCAAGACACCATTGGGCATCAGGTCGGCGAGGGTCGCATCCGGGGCAATCCGGTCGGCTTCGTAACGAGCCAGGCCACGAATTTCGCGCTCGCTGGAGCACTCGATCATCAGCAACGGCACCGGGCCTTCGGAACGGGCCTGCAGAATCAGCAAGCCATCGAACTTCAAGGTGCCAACCAGCAACGCTGCCGCTGCCATCAACTCGCCCAGCAGTTGTGCGACCGGCTCCGGATAGGCGTGTTTGGCGAGGACTTCGGCATAGCTACGCTCCAACCCAACCAGCTCGCCGCGGGTGTCGCTGTCATCGAAGATGAAGCGTTGGGTGTAGTCGTTATCCGATAGATGGGTCATAGGTCTGGGTATCTGAAAGGGTGACAAAAAAGAAAAAACGCGTCATTTCCGCATTTCTGGGCGGGCAACGTTCAGCCGTAAGGGCATTTTATGAACAATCCGGGGTTGTTCCAAGCAAGGTCAAACCTCGGTTTTCGACGAACGGTATTTTCATTTGGCCGCTGTCGAGTACACCCATATGGCTGCACAGGTGCGCGATTGCAAGTCTGTGCCCGACGGCGATCACTACTCGTCGTTGCTGTTACCGCGAAACTTGAACAGATCCCGGCGCTGCTTCTTGCTCGGTTTGCCATCGGTGCTCACGCCCAATGCTCCGGCCTTGCGCATGGCCGCAGCCGCTTCGCGTTTGGCAATGCTGGCCTCGGTTTCAGCATAGAGCGCCTGAGCCTCCGGCGCGCCACGGCGCACAATCGACAGCGCCTGGACCACCACCGTGCGCTCCTCGAAGCCGGTGCGAATCTGAAACTCATCGCCGACCCTCGGCTCCTTGCCTGGCTTGCAGCGCTCGCCCCGGCAATGCACCTTGCCACTCTCAATCGCGGCCTTGGCCAAGGCACGTGTTTTAAAAAAACGCGCGGCCCACAACCATTTATCGAGACGGACCTTGTCGTCCTCTTCGCTTTTTTGTGCCATTGGATGACCTCATTCTGAAATATCGATGAACTGTACTACCGTTTCTGTCGTGCCATGAATCACCACGCTGTGGATTAGAATGCAGGCATTCCCCGCACATTGAGGGATGGAAATTCGGGCAGTAGATAACTGTCGCCTTTTACCCATTATTCTGCGTGAATACCGCGAATTCGGCCGCACGCGGTCTGAGCGGTTTTTGCCGGTTGAGCACTTTTGAAGACATTTGACCATTTGACCGTTATCGGTCTGCGCGAGTGGGTGGCGCTCCCGGATTTGGGAGTCGCTGGCCTTCGGGCAAAAATCGACACCGGCGCCAGCACCTCCAGCCTGCATGCCACCGACATCGAGCCATTCGAGCGCGACGGGGAACAGTGGGTGCGCTTCACTGCGCACCTGGGCACGGTGGTGCAACTGCGGCACCGGCGCTGCGAAGCCCCGCTGGTAACGAGGAAAACCATTAAAAGCTCCAACGGCCACGCGCAGATGCGCTATGTGGTCAGCACCACCCTGGCCCTCGGTGATCGGGTCTGGCGGGTCGAGTTCACCCTCGCCTGCCGCAAGTCCATGCGCTATCGCCTGTTACTTGGTTCCAAAGCCCTGATCGACGGCCAGTTGGTGGTCAATCCGGGCATTAAATATGTACAAGACAAGCCGGTGTTCCCGGTATCTACCTTCTCCACAGGTGTTGCATGAAGATCGCTGTGCTGTCGCGGAACCCGCGTCTGTATTCCACCCGTCGTCTGGTCGAAGCCGGTATAGAGCGTGGCCATGAAATGGTGGTGATCGACACCTTGCGCGCCTACATGAACATTGCCAGCCACAAGCCGCAGATCCACTACCGTGGCAAACCGCTGGAGGGTTTCGATGCAGTGATTCCGCGGATCGGTGCATCGGTGACGTTTTACGGCTGCGCGGTGCTGCGCCAGTTCGAAATGATGGGGGTGTTTCCGCTCAACGAATCGGTAGCCATTGCCCGTTCGCGAGACAAGCTGCGGTCGCTGCAATTGCTGTCGCGTCGGGGGATCGGTTTGCCGGTCACCGGCTTTGCCCACTCTCCGGATGACATTCCCGACTTGATCGAGATGGTCAACGGGGCGCCGCTGGTGATCAAGGTGCTGGAAGGCACTCAGGGCATCGGTGTGGTGCTGTGTGAAACGGCCACGGCGGCGGAATCGGTGATCGAGGCCTTCATGGGCCTGAAGCAAAACATCATGGTTCAGGAATACATCAAGGAAGCCGGCGGCGCGGACATTCGTTGTTTCGTGGTCGGCGACAAGGTGATCGCGGCGATGAAGCGCCAGGCCAAGCCGGGGGAGTTTCGCTCCAACCTGCATCGCGGTGGCAGTGCGAGCCTGATCAAGATCACACCGGAAGAAAGAATGACTGCGTTGCGAGCGGCGAAGGTCATGGGGTTGGCGGTGGCGGGGGTGGATATCCTGCGCTCCAACCATGGCCCGCTGGTGATGGAAGTGAATTCGTCGCCGGGGCTTGAAGGGATTGAAACCACCACCGGGAAGAACGTGGCGGGGATCATTATTGAGCATCTGGAGAAGAATGGCGGGCCGAATATGACTCGGACCAAAGGGAAGGGGTGAGTCTGAAAAGATCGCACCCTCGCTTCGCTCGACAGCTCCTACAGGAAAATACGATCCCCCGTAGGAGCTGTCGAGCGAAGCGAGGCTGCGATCTTTAAAGCCGTTAGACCGCATCCCGCGGCAACATCAACCCAAGCGGCAACCGCACCCGCGCTTCCAGCCCACCACCGGAGCGGTTGCGCAGCTCGACATTCCCGCCATGCATCGAAGCGATCCGCTTCACGATCGCCAACCCCAACCCGGTCCCCTTACCACCCCGGGCCCGATCGCCACGGGTGAACGGGTTGAAGATCGCCTCCAGCTCCGACGGGTCGATTCCCGCTCCACGGTCCATGACGCTCAGCACCACATACGGCGCACTGGTATCCCCGGACACATAAGCCGCCACTTCGACGCCGCTGCCGGCGTGATGCAAGGCATTGCCGATGAGGTTGTTCAGCAACCGTTTCATCGACACCCGCCGTAGCGGGAACGGCTGGATCGGTTCCAGGCGCAAGCGCACTCTCTCTTCGTTCTGGTTATACGGCGCGGCAACTTCGCGAACCAGATCGCTCAGGTCCACTTCTTCCACCGACTCATCACGTCCGTCACGAATGAATGCCAGGAACTGATCCAGAATCGCGTCCATGTCTTCGATGTCGCGGATCATGTCGTCTGTCAGGTCACTGTGGGCACCCATCAGTTCCAGGGACAGCCGCAAACGGGTCAGGGGCGTGCGCAGGTCGTGGGAGACCCCGGCCAGCATCAGTTCTCGCTCGCGGCCGGCCTGTTCGACGTCTTCAGCCATTTGGTTGAAGGCGCGATAAACCTCGGTCATTTCGCTCGGTGTATCGCTGATCGGCAGGCGCACGCTGCGGCCCTGGCCCAGTTGCCTCGCGGCATAGACCAGGCGTTTTAGCGGTTGATTGAGCTGGCTGACGAAAATCCACGCCGAGGCGGTGGACAGCAGACCGATGGCGAGGAACCAGCCGAGCACATTCCAGATTTTCTGGCCGCGCAATGGGTGCGGATACAACGGCACTTTCAGCCAGCCATCGCCCAGGCTGGGTGCGCGCACCCACAGCGCCGGCGGTGAGTGCATGCGTAATCGCACTTCGGTGTCGGCGCCCAGTTCATCCTGCATCTGGCGCTGGTAGATCTCGCTGTAAGGCCAGTGTTGTTCGCCTTCCGGCACACCGGCACCCACCACCCGAATCAGGGTCGCGGCATCGGCGATTTTGGTGCGGTTTTCTTCGTCGGCGGCCCAATAGGCACGCAGCGTCAGGGCGACGCCATGGCTGTATTGGCGATCCACCAGCACATCTTCGTTCATCAACAGATAAACCAGGGTCAGCGCCTTGGAGAACAGGACGACGATCAGCACCAGCCACAGGGTGCGGGAGAAGAAGCTCTGGGGGAACCAAACAGGGGTTTTCATGAGTAACCGCTACATACTTGCAGGAGCGAGCATGCTCGCATATTGCGGATCACGGGTCTGCGGGAAAGGTCATCTGATCCCTTGCCCGCAAGACCCGCTCCTACAAATCACCGATCACTTCGTGGCGGCGCCATCCGGAACGAACACGTAACCCACGCCCCAGACAGTCTGGATGTAGCGTGGTTTGGATGGATCGGGCTCGATCATCCGGCGCAGACGGGAAATCTGCACGTCGATGGAACGCTCAAGGGCATCCCATTCGCGGCCACGGGCCAGGTTCATCAGTTTGTCGCGGGTCAGTGGTTGACGCGCGTTCATGACCAGCGCCTTGAGCACCGCAAACTCACCGGTGGTGAGCATATGCACTTCGTCGCCGCGCTTGAGTTCGCGGGTGGCCAGGGACAATTCGTAGTCACCGAAGGTCACGCTTTCGTCTTCGCTGCCCGGTGCGCCCGGCACCGGTGCCGCCTGACGACGCAGAACCGCTTTGACCCGAGCCATCAGCTCATCCGGGTTGAACGGCTTGGCCAGGTAATCGTCGGCGCCCAGTTCCAGGCCCTTGATGCGGCTAAGTTCATCGCCCTTGGCGGTCAGCATGATGATCGGAATCTGATTGTTCGCCGTGCGCAAGCGGCGGCAAGCGGTCAGGCCGTCTTCGCCGGGCAGCATCAGGTCGAGGACCACCAGGTTGAACACTTCACGCGCCAGCAGGCGGTCCATTTGTTCCGTGTTCGGGACGGCGCGGGCACGGTAGCCCTTGCTGACGAAAAAGCGCTCCAGCAGGCTGCTCAACCCGGGATCGTCGTCAACAATAAGAATTTTTTCGCCTTCAGCAATGTTTGCAGTGCTGCTCATTGGATGCTCCTTTGATCTCGGCGCGCATTATGGCGTAGCTGCCGTTATACGCACCGTGTGCATTGTTAGCAGATTTTTCCTTCACCGCCAGAAAACCGGGCATTGTGCCTACAACCCGCGATGCCCCGAATGGATAGAACGCTGGTTATAATGCGCGGCCTTTTGTGTCAGGCAACATCTGATCGTTACTGTAAGCAGCCACTTTTTTTTCATGGCGCCGGCAGTAATTGTTCGATTTCACGGGTCAACGGGAAGCCTGTTGGCTCAGGTAGCGGCGCACGTCAGGCCGCTCAACCAGACTCGCCGAGCCTTTATCTCTGCGCCTGCGAGCCTGCTTTCACAATTTGTCAGGTGGTTTTATGGACAGCATCAACAGCCGCATCGCCGAGGAACTCGGTGTACGCCCACAACAGGTCGAAGCGGCCGTCGCGCTACTCGATGAAGGCTCCACGGTGCCCTTCATCGCCCGCTACCGGAAAGAAGTGACCGGCAGCCTCGATGACATCCAGTTGCGTCATCTGGAAGAGCGTCTGCGCTACCTGCGAGAACTCGACGAACGGCGGATCAGCATCCTTGCCAGCATTCAAGAGCAGGGCAAACTGACCCCGCAACTCGAACGCGACATCAAACTCGCCGACACCAAGACCCGTCTCGAAGACTTGTACCTGCCGTACAAGCAGAAGCGCCGCACCAAGGGCCAGATCGCCCTGGAAGCCGGCCTCGGCGAACTGGCCGACGGTCTGTTCAACGACCCGACCCTGAACCCTGAAACCGAAGCCGCGCGTTTCATCAACGCCGAAAAAGGCGTGGCTGATGTGAAAGCCGCCCTTGAAGGCGCCAAGTACATCCTCATGGAGCGCTTCGCCGAAGACGCCGGCCTGCTGGACAAATTGCGCAACTACCTCAAGCAGGAAGCCACCCTCAGTGCCCGCGTGATCGCCGGCAAGGAAGAGGAAGGTGCCAAGTTCCGCGACTATTTCGAGCACGACGAACCGCTGAAAAGCATGCCATCGCACCGCGCGCTGGCGATTTTCCGTGGCCGCAACGAAGGCATTCTCAGCTCCGCGCTGAAAGTCGGCGATGAACTGCCGGGCACCATGCACCCGTGCGAAGGCATGATCGGTCAGCAATTCGGCATTCAGAACCAGAACCGTGCCGCCGACAAATGGCTGGGCGAAGTAGTGCGCTGGACCTGGAAGGTCAAGCTCTACACCCACCTGGAAACCGACCTGCTGGGCGAGCTGCGTGACGGCGCAGAAACCGAAGCAATCAACGTGTTCGCACACAACCTGCACGACTTGCTGCTGTCGGCCCCGGCCGGCCCGCGCGCCACCCTGGGCCTTGACCCGGGCCTGCGCACCGGTTGCAAGGTCGCCGTGGTCGATGCCACCGGCAAGCTGCTGGATCACGCCACGGTTTACCCGCACGTGCCGCACAACAAGTGGGACCAGACCCTCGCCGTGCTCGCCGCCCTGTGCGCCAAGCATTCGGTGGACCTGATCGCCATCGGCAACGGCACCGCCAGCCGTGAAACCGACAAGCTCGCCGCTGAGCTGATCAAAAAATATCCAGCCATGAAGATGACCAAAGTCATGGTCTCTGAGGCCGGCGCATCGGTGTACTCGGCGTCGGAACTGGCTTCCAAGGAATTCCCGGACCTCGACGTATCGATCCGTGGCGCGGTATCGATTGCCCGTCGTTTGCAGGATCCGCTGGCCGAGCTGGTGAAGATCGATCCGAAATCCATCGGCGTCGGCCAGTACCAGCACGACGTGTCGCAGCTGAAACTGGCACGCGGCCTGGACGCGGTGGTCGAGGACTGTGTGAACGCCGTGGGCGTCGACGTCAACACCGCTTCCGTGGCGCTGCTGGCGCGCATCTCCGGCCTCAATGCGACCCTGGCGCAGAACATCGTCAGCCACCGCGATGAGCACGGCGCGTTCAAAACCCGTGCGGCGTTGAAGAAAGTCGCGCGTCTGGGTGAAAAAACCTTTGAACAGGCTGCGGGTTTCCTGCGTGTAATGAATGGCGACAACCCGCTGGATTCGTCCGCGGTTCACCCGGAAGCCTATCCGCTGGTGCAGCGCATTGCCGCTGAAACTGATCGCGACATTCGCTCGCTGATCGGCGACGCGAGCTTCCTCAAGCGTCTCGATCCGAAGAAGTACACCGACGAAACGTTCGGTCTGCCAACGGTCACCGACATCCTGCAAGAGCTGGAAAAACCCGGTCGCGACCCGCGTCCCGAGTTCAAGACCGCCGAGTTCCAGGAAGGCGTCGAAGACCTCAAGGACTTGCAACTGGGGATGATCCTCGAAGGCGTGGTCACCAACGTGACCAACTTCGGCGCCTTCGTCGACATCGGCGTGCATCAGGACGGTCTGGTGCATATTTCCGCGCTGTCGGAGAAGTTCATCAAGGATCCGCGCGAAGCGGTGAAGGCCGGTGATGTGGTTAAGGTGAAGGTCATGGAAGTCGACATCCCGCGCAAACGCGTTGGCCTGTCGATGCGCATGAGCGACACCCCAGGCGAGAAAATCGACGGTGCCCGTGGCGCGCGTCCGGGTTCGGCACCACGCCCATCCCAGAACACTGCACCGCGCAAGGAAACCACGGCAGCAGCCCCGGCCAACAACGCCATGGCCTCGCTGTTCGCTAACGCCAAACAGTTGAAAAAACGCTGATGGAGATCCCGGCCGGCTTGACCGAAAGCGCGTTTTTCAAGCTGCTGGGATGTCGCTTGCACAGCTTGGAAACCGGGGTGGCGCAAGTCGCCCTGGGGCTTGAGCCAGAACTGCGCAATCGCGGCGGCAAGCTGCATGGCGGGGCTTTGTTCAGTCTGGTGGACATTGCCATGGGGCTGGCCTGTTCCAGCACCCACGGCTTTGACCAGCAGAGCGCAACCATCGAGTGCAAGATCAACTACATCCGCGCCGTCGCCGACGGTGAAGTGATGTGCACGGCACGGGTGATCCATCCGGGCCGGCGCACGCTGGTGGTCGAAGCCGACGTGATGCAAGGCGACAAACTCGTCGCAAAAGCACAAGGCACGTTCGCTGTCCTGTAGATGAATGCCATCAATTTGAGTTAATTTCGGCGCTAAGAAACTTGTGGGAGCGAGCCTGCTCGCTCCCACAGGGATCGTGCGGTTCTTGAATAATCGGCATATGGCCTGTCAGGCTCAAAACCAGGCGAAAACGCCAGTTTTAACTTCACCCTTGTAGACCGTCTTGCCCACCCCCATATTGGGGCGACTGACGCGTGAAGGAATCCAACTTGAGCGAACTTCTCAACCGCCGCCTGGCTCTGCTCGGCGAGCGCGCTAACCTCTCTCTGCTCGAACAGTGCCTTCACGGCATCGAACGTGAATGCCTGCGCGTGACAGACGAAGGGCGCCTGGCGCAAACGCCGCACCCGGAAGATTTGGGTTCCGCGCTGACCAACGAACAAATCACCACCGACTATTCCGAGTCGCTGCTGGAATTCATCACGCCGGCCCTGCCAGACCCGGCGGATACCCTGGCGAGCCTCGATAAGATCCATCGGTTTGCCTACAGCAAGCTCGGCAACGAGTACCTGTGGAGTCCATCGATGCCGTGCCCGTTGCCGGCCGAGGAAGACATCCCGATCGCTTATTACGGCACCTCCAACATCGGTCAGCTCAAGTACGTCTATCGCAAGGGCCTGGCGCTGCGTTACGGCAAGACCATGCAGTGCATCGCCGGGATCCACTACAATTTTTCCCTGCCGGAAAAGCTCTGGCCCCTGCTCAAAGAGGCTGAAGGCTTTGACGGCACCGACCGCGACTATCAGTCGTCGGCCTACATCGCGCTGATCCGCAACTTCCGTCGCTACAGCTGGCTGCTGATGTACCTGTTCGGTGCTTCGCCGGCGCTGGACGCCGGTTTCCTGCGCGGTCGCTCGCATCAGTTGGAACAACTGGACCCGGACACGTTATACCTGCCGTACGCCACCAGCCTGCGCATGAGTGACCTGGGTTACCAGAGCAACGCCCAAGCCGGTTTGACGCCCTGCTACAACGATCTGACCAGCTACACCGACAGCCTGCGCAAAGCCGTGGCCACGCCGTATCCGCCGTACGTCGAGATCGGAACACACCAGGATGGTGAGTGGGTTCAGCTCAACACCAACATCCTGCAGATCGAAAACGAGTACTACTCCAACATCCGTCCGAAACGCGTGACCTACACCGGCGAACGGCCGATCCAGGCGCTGGTGGCCCGCGGCATTCAGTACGTCGAAGTGCGTTGCCTGGACATCAACCCGTTCCTGCCGATGGGCATCGACCTCACCGAGTCGCGGTTCCTTGATGCGTTCCTGTTGTACTGCGCGCTGAACGACAGCCCGTTGCTGACCAGCACCAGCTGCGGCAATGCGACGTCGAACTTCCTCAGCGTGGTCAAGGAAGGTCGTCGTCCGGGCCTGCAGTTGCAACGCGACGGGCACCCGGTAGACCTGAAGGAATGGGCAAGCGAATTGCTGGAAAAGATTGCGCCATTGGCGGCGTTACTGGACCAAAGCCATGGCGGCGAAACTCACAGCAAAGCACTGGACGCACAGCTGGCCAAGGTCAAGGACCCGTCCCTGACGCCATCGGCTCAGGTGTTGGCGGCGATGGCCGAGCACAAGGAAAGCTTTGCTCAGTTCTCCTTGCGTCAGAGTCAGGTGCATGCAGAGTTTTTCCGCAGCGAGCCACTTTCAGGCGAAGAACAAGCTAGATTTGAAGAGTTGGCACGTTCGTCGCTGGCTCAGCAGGTGGAGCTGGAACAGAACGAAGTCGGCGATTTCGATGTGTTTGTCGGGTCGTATCAGGCGAGTATTCTGGCGATCAGTAACTAAGCGGCGCCTGTCAAAAGATCGCAGCCTTCGGCAGCTCCTACTGGACGGTGCCAAGGTTGCGATTTTTTTTGCCCGCACCACGCAATTTTGGATCCACGGGCTACCTTTGTAGGAGCTGCCGAAGGCTGCGATCTTTTGATCTTTAGAATTTTCCGCTCATAAGATAATTCGAAAAAGTTATTTATTTTCGTATTCTTATATCATTTAGTCTCCTTTTCACGCCGACTCTCGGTCGCCTGACAAGGAGCTTTCCCGATGAAACTGACTTCTCCTCTTCGCCTTCTGGCCGCCGCATTCCTGGCTTCGGCGAGTTTCCTGGCTCAGGCGGCAGATGTGACCGTCGCCTACCAGACCACCGTTGACCCGGCCAAAGTCGCCCAAGCCGACGGCACCTACGAAAAAGCCACCAACGCCACCATCGACTGGCGCAAATTCGACAGCGGCGCCGACATCATCGCCGCCATCGCTTCCGGCGATGTGCAAATCGGTTACCTCGGTTCCAGCCCCCTGACGGCGGCAATCACCCGCAAAGTTCCGGTAGAAACCTTCCTCATCGCCACCCAGATCGGCGCCGCCGAAGCGCTGGTTGCGCGAGACGGTTCCGGGATCAAGACCCCGCAAGACCTGATCGGCAAGAAAATCGCCGTACCGTTCGTTTCCACCGGCCACTACAGCCTGCTGGCCGCGCTGAAACACTGGAACATCGACCCATCGAAAGTCACCGTGCTCAACCTCGCGCCGCCAGCAATCATCGCTGCATGGAAACGCGGTGATATCGACGCCACCTACGTCTGGGACCCGGCCCTCGGCGTGGCCAAGGAGAACGGCAAAGTGCTGATCACCTCGGGCGAACTGGCCAAGTTCGGCGCACCGACTTTCGATGCCTGGATCGTGCGTAAGGATTTCGCCGAGAAGCACCCGGAAATCGTCACCGCGTTCGCCAAAGTGACCCTCGATGCCTACGCCGACTACCGCAAAGATCCAAAAGCCTGGCTCGCCAACCAAAGCAACGTCGACAAACTGGTGAAGCTCTCCGGTGCCAAGGCCAGCGACATTCCATTGCTGCTGCAAGGCAACGTCTTCCCGCTCGCGGCTGATCAGGTGCTCACCCTCGGCGCGCCGACCACCAAGGCCATCACCGACACCGCGGTGTTCCTCAAGGAACAGGGCAAGGTCGAGGCTGTGCTGCCGGATTACGCGCCGTACGTCAGCGCCAAATACATCACCAATTGATCGGGAGTTAACCGCGATGGCTTTGCTTCAGCTGGAGCGCATCTGCGCACAGTATCCCGGCGCAGCGGAACCTGTGCTGGCGGATATTTCCCTGAGCCTGGGACCCCGGCAGTTGCTGGTTGCCCTCGGCCCGTCCGGCAGTGGCAAGACCTCGCTGTTGAACCTGATTGCCGGTTTCGTCGAACCCAGCGCCGGGCGCATCACCCTTGACGGTGTGCCGGTCAAAGGCCCGAGCGCCGAGCGCGGCGTGGTGTTCCAGGACGACGCCCTGCTGCCTTGGCAGGACGTGCTGGCCAACGTCGGCTTCGGTCTGGAACTGGCTGGCATCGCCCGGGACAAACGCGAAATCCGTGCCCGGGAAATGCTCGCGATGGTGGACCTTTGCGGTTTCGAAAATCGCCGAATCTGGCAGCTCTCGGGCGGGCAGAAACAACGTGTCGGCCTCGCTCGCGCCCTCGCAGCAGACCCTCGGGTTTTGCTGATGGATGAACCCTTCGGTGCCCTTGATGCCTTCACCCGCGAACAGATGCAGGAGCTGTTGCTGCAAGTCTGGCAGCGCACCGCCAAACCGGTGTTCCTGATTACCCACGACATTGAAGAAGCGGTGTTCCTCGCCACGGATCTGATTCTGCTGGCGCCCAACCCCGGGCAAATCGTCGAGCGTCTGAGCCTGGATTTCGGTCAGCGTTATGCCGCCGGTGAGTCGGCTCGCTCGATCAAGTCGGATCCGCGCTTTATCGAAACCCGCGAACACGTGCTCGCCAAAGTGTTCTCCCAACGCAGTGGCGTCCAGCGGCAGGAGCGCGCATGAGCACCTATGAAATTCCCGCCGATACGGTGAAGTCGGGCTCGACGGTCATTGCGCTGCGTCGCAGTTTGAACACGCGCTGGATCAGCGCGCTGACGCTGGTCGCTCTCGTTGCCATTTGGTGGGCCGTCACGGCCACAGGTTTGATCGAACCGCTGTTCCTGCCGCCACCCTCCGCCGTGCTGCAAAAAGGCTGGCTGCTGGTAACCACCGGCTACATGGATTCGACCTTGTGGCAGCATTTGGGCGCGAGCCTTGGCCGTATTGGCCTGGGCCTGGGCTTCGCCGTGCTGACCGCCGTGCCGGTCGGCATCGCCATCGGCCACAACCGCATCGCTCGCGGCATTCTTGATCCGCTGATCGAGTTCTATCGCCCGATTCCGCCGCTGGCTTATCTGCCGCTGATCGTGATCTGGTGCGGCATCGGTGAGTTGTCGAAAGTCTTGTTGATCTACCTGGCGATCTTCGCGCCGATCGCGATTGCCACCGCCACTGGCGTACGCACCGTCGACCCGGCGAAATTGCGCGCCGCCCAGTCGTTGGGTGCAACTCGGGCGCAGCTGATTCGGCATGTGATTCTGCCCAGTGCCTTGCCGGACATTTTGACCGGCGTGCGGATTGGTCTGGGTGTGGGTTGGTCGACATTGGTGGCCGCCGAGTTGATCGCCGCCACCAGTGGTTTGGGCTTCATGGTGCAATCGGCCGCGCAATTCCTGGTCACCGATGTGGTGGTGCTGGGGATTCTGGTGATCGCGCTGATCGCTTTCGCCATGGAAATGGGCCTGCGTGCCCTGCAACGCAAACTGGTGCCGTGGCATGGTCAGGCTCACTGAGTAGAGCGGGTCTATGGCGAGGGGCAAGCCCCGGGGTCGAGCCCACCACAATCTGGCGTAGGAGCTGCCGCAGGCTGCGATCTTTTGATCTTGAAAGAGCAAGATCAAAAGATCGCAGCCTGCGGCAGCTCCTACATAAGGCAATAGGCGTCGCTCTTTAGTTGAACGCGATGTAGAAATACCCCAGTTGCGGATCACGCCCCATGGTCGGTACTCGCGAAACAAAAATATCTTCTACCCGGCCCAGTTCCGGCAATTCCATCACACACAAGCCATCGACAAAGTCAGTGGGTTGCAGGCTATTGAACTCGACGTTGAACGGCATGCGCTCGCTGTTTGGCAGCTGTGAGCGGGGCGTTTCTGCAAGGGTGTCGATATGGATCGGCAGTTCACTGCCATCGGGCAGTCGCAGCGTCCCCGTCTTACCCAGCAGTGCCTGAAAGTGTTGGCTTTGAACCTGTTGCAGCATGGCATCACTCCATCAGCAAAAGTGTGGCCGGGGGATTTGCATCCCCCTGCCAGACCCTCAGTTGCGCGAAGGGAAAAGACCGTTCAGGGCGATGCTGAAGTTGAGCACCAGGAACGGGTTCATCACCTCCATGGGCAAGCCGTTGCCGGCGGACGAGATTTCCCCCGTTACCGTAGTGGCCACGCCCTTGAGCGGTACGGCCGCAGCACCTTGCTGATCGGAGTAAATACTCGCCGAGCCCGGCCCGCCGCCGGAGGCGCCGATGTAGGCGTTGGTGGCGGTCGGGTTGGTGACCGGGTTGCTCGCCGGGCTGGCCAGTTGCAGGGTGGTGGTGGCGGTGAGCCCGGACAAGGCGTGGGTGTGGTTGGGCAGGTTATTGATGGTCGCGGTGACGTTCTCGGTGCCGGAAACTTCGCCGATGACGCGCGGGGTCAGGCCCAGGCCGTTGCCCATGGCGACCGGCATGCGACCTTGCAGGTTGGGCAGCATGAAATTGGTGGTGCCATTGCCTCCGTAGTAGGTTCCCAGCAGTGCGAAAACTGTGTTGTATTGCGCGATGCTCAGCGTCTGGCCGTTACACAGGGCCCAGCCGTTGGGCGCGAAGTTAAAGGCGAAAGACTGAATAGTGCCGATGAATACTTCCATGGTTCCTCATCCCTCAGGTTAGTGTCTGATACGTCACGTTGCAGGCCCGGTTATCCGGCAGTTCGCGCTGATCAGCCGTCTCCTTTCATCTCCGTGGCTGGGTCACGCCACGCCAAAGCGTAGACGCTGATCGGAATGATTGCCGGACGTCGTCCGTCGCAAGGCCAGCATCGACGTCGGGCTCTCGCCTGTCCTACAGTGCTGGGGAAGCTTCGGTTTTCACATGGCCGTTGCAAGGGGAGGTAATGGAGGCGCGCAGAGAAACACCGCTGGGCGATACTCAGGACCCGCATGCGATGCCGGGGTCGTGGGCGGCTGCCCGTCGCTTGCTGCAATGGGCGCGGGAGCACTGGCTGTTGCCGATCCTGGTATTGGCCACGCTGGTGCGTTTTTACCACCTGACGGCGGCAGCGATCCGGGGCGACGAAGGGTCCAGCCTGTTGCTGAGCCAGTATTCCCTGGCCGGGATCTGGGAGCACGCGGCTCATGATGTGTATCCACCCCTGTATTTCATGCTGCTGCACGGTTGGATCGACCTGTTCGGAGATGGCATTTTTTCGATTCGCAGCCTGAGTGCGCTGCCGGGGATTGTCACGGTGGGGCTCGGCGTCTGGTTGGTGGACTTGCTCGCTACCCGCCGTGCCGCGTTGCTGGCCGGGGTCCTGCTGGCGCTGCTGCCCACGGCGGTACATTACAGCCAGGAAGTGCGCATGTATTCGTTGCTGGGGCTGTGGCTGATCGGTGCCACGATCGCCTTGATGTATTGGATCAGGCGGCCGCAAAGCACACGTTACCTGGTGATTTATACTCTGCTGATGAGTGCGGCGTTCTACACCCATTACTTCACGGCGTTTTGCGTGCTGTGTCACTGGTTGTATCTGGGACTGATCCGTGTGCAGCCAGGCTATCGATTGCGGCACATTCAGCGCTCTGGCTGGTGGCTGGCCAACATGGCGATTGTGGCGTTGTACCTGCCATGGCTGCCCAATCTGTTCGATCTGGTGCAGCACATGGATCAGCTCAAAGCCAATGGCGACGTGGGGTGGGAGGCGCCCGTCACGCTCGGCTCACTGCCTTCAATGATCTGGTCGTTCCTGATCCAGGACGATGGCGAGAACCTGCCCACACTGATTTTTATTGCGTTGCCACTGGCGCTGCTGGGCCTGGCGGGCGTGGCGCTGGCGCGCGATCGCAGTGTTTTCCGTGGCAGTGTGCTGGCGCTGATCTACACCGTTCTCCCGTTGTTGTTGGTATTTGCGGTGTCGTTCATATCGCCGGTATTCATCGAACGCTACCTGAGCGCTTATGCCTTGGGCTTGCCGATGCTTGTGGCGCTGGCCATCGATCGTTTGTACGCGGACTTCAAGGTAGTGGCGCTGGCTGTACTGATGCTGTTTGTCGGCGTCGAATTGGTGGGGCTGAAAAACAATGCCACGGTGGATACCGGCGATCAGATCAGTGTCATGGTCAGCTATGTGAACCAGCACTTCGCCCCCGGCGACCGAATCGTCGCGCCTTTGCCCCAGGATTGGCAACGCCTGAGTGAAACCGGGGCGGGAGGCGCCCAGGGCACGCTTGTCTGTGCTGAAGTAGGTCGTGTTAACAGGCTTAATCGATTCATCTTTCAGCCGGTTATATCAATCGTTTTTTCAGTCGATTTAGCTCAGATTTGATATCAAAGCACCACTAGTCGCAACACCATTCATGGTCTACGCTCGTCATACAAAAGGACTTACGACGGGTGAATGGATGCAGCACTTTCACTTTATTTCCGGCTTGCCGCGCTCAGGCTCGACCCTGCTTTCTGCCATTCTTTTGCAGAATCCGCGCTTTCATGCCGGCATGACCAGCCCCGTGGGTGCGCTCTTTTCCGGTGTTCTGGAACAGTGCAGCGCCGGCAGCGAATTCGGTGCGGTGATCGACACCGACCTGCGTCGCCGTCTGTTGCGCGGCCTGTTCGATTCTTACTACGCCGACAAGGCCGACAAACCGGTGGTGTTCGACACGAACCGCCTGTGGAGTTCGCGCCTGCCGGCGATCAGCGATCTGTTCCCTCAAGCCAAAATCATTGCCTGCGTGCGCAATGTCGCTTGGGTCATGGACAGCATCGAGCGCCTGTACCGCGCCAACCCCTTCGAAAACACCAAGCTGTTCGGCGATGCGGTCGAACGCAACACGGTCTATAGCCGCTGCGAAACCCTGGCCCAGCGCAATCGGCTGGTGGGGTTTTCCTGGGCCGCCCTCAAGGAAGCCTATTACGGCGAACACGCCGATTCGTTGCTGATCATCGATTACGACCTGCTGAGCCAGGCGCCTGAGCGGGTGATGCGCCTGGTCTACAACTTCATCGGCGAACCCTGGTTCGAACATGATTTCGATCATTTGGCCTACGACGCCCCGGAATTCGACCAGGCGCTCGGTCTCTCGGGGCTGCATAAGGTGAAGGCCAAGGTCCAATTGCAATCCAGGCGAACGATCCTGCCGCCGGACCTGTTCAAGCAGTACGCCGAGTTGTCTTTTTGGCTCGATGGCTCAGCCAGCGCCGCCAATGTCATTCGTATGAAGGCCGACGCCGCGATCAGTTGATCGCGGCGTTTTCATTGATGCCTCAGAAAGTTCGAGTCCGGGTGAGCAGCATGTGGTGGAGCAAAGGCAAGTCGCGGGTTACCGAAGGCGCACGAGCGCTGGCCTCGCCAATGATCATGTCCCTGGAGCCGCGCATGCTGTTCGATGGCGCGGTGGCCGCCACGGTCGCCGACACTGCCCAGGCCGACAGCCATGCCACCGCCGAGGTGGTCAAGGCACCGACAGCCGATCAACCGGTCGCCAGCAAAGACACCCACGGCCAGGCCGATGCCACACCGGCGTCAGCACCCGCCGCGGTGCCGGGGCAGAGCGTGGTGTTCGTCGATTCGCGGGTCAAGGACGCTGGCAGTCTGCTTCAGGGTATTGCTCCCGGTACCCAGGTGGTTCAGCTGGATGCCAGCAAAGATGGCCTGCAACAAATCGCTGACTATCTGGACGGCCATCAGGGCATCAGCTCGGTGCAGATCATTGCTCACGGCAATGCGGGCGATTTGTGGCTGGGCAACAGCTACTTGTCTGCCGACAACGTCGCGGACCGCAGCGCGGTGCTGGCGGAAATTGGCAAGGACATAAACGTTGGCGGCGACATCCTGATTTACGGCTGCTATACCGCCGACGGCGAGCGCGGCTTGAATTTTATCGACTCGCTGGCTCAATTGACCGGCCGCGATGTGGCCGCCTCCAGCGATCGCACCGGGCTCGGTGGCGACTGGGATCTGGAAATCGCCACTGGCAACATCGAAAGCGCCAACGTCCTCTCGACCACGGCCATGACCGACTATCAGTGGGGTCTGGCTACTTGGACCGCCACTAACAACGCCAACACGGGCGTCGGTTCGCTGCGCGCGGCCATCGCCTCGGCGCAGAACGGCGATATTGTCACCTTCAACGGCAGCATGACGGTGCAGCTGACGTCCGAGCTGCTAATCAACAAGAACATCACCGTTGATGGCGACTTGAACAACGACGGTGCGGCTGACGTGATTCTCGATGGTCAGTATCAGACCCGAGTGATTGAAGTTTCGGCTGGCAGTACCGTGACCCTCGATGGCCTGGTGATCACCCGCGGCCTGGTGTCGGGCACGGGCGGCAACGGAGGCTACGGTGCCACGGGCTCGATGGCTGGGGGGATTTTCAACGCAGGGATTCTGACCCTGAACAACGTTACCGTGACCTCCAACGCTGCTTCCGGCGGCGGCGGGGGCGGCGGTGTCACCGGCGCTTTTTACGGCGGTGGCGGTGGCGGTGGCGGCGGTTTGGGCGGCCAGGGCGGCGGGCATGGCGGTTCGGCAGGGCCGGGCACCGGCACATTGGGCGGCCAGGCGGGCGGCGGCGGTGTTGGTGGTTACGGCGGCGGTTATGACGCCACCCACATGGGCGGTCGCGGCGGTACCACCACTGGCGGGGCTGGCGGCATAGGCGTTTCCAATTACAGCAACGGTGGTAACGGTGCATCGGCCACCAATGGCACGCTTTCCATTGGCGGCGGTGGCGGCGGGGCCGGTTGGGACAAGGTGGGTGGCGCCGGCGGCAACGCGGTGGGCGGGATCTACAACGCCAGCAGCGGCACCATCACCATCGTCGGCACGTCGACCATCAGCAACAACATCGGCGCTGGTGGCGGCGGTGGCGGTGGCGGTGGTCAGGGTAGCAATGCCAGCAATGGCGGCATTGGTGGCCGTGGCGTCGGTGCGATCTGGAACAAAGGCACGCTGCTGATCACAGCCGCCAACTTCGCGGCCCTGGCCGGTAATGCCGCGGCCAGTGGTGCCGGCGGTACCGCGCAGGGCGGAGGTACAACCGGCACCTCGCCGACCTCTGTCGCGACCATCTACAACGACGGTGGTGTACTCAACACCGCGTATTCGCCACCGCCGACCGCGACGATTGTGATCGCTGACACCACACTGAGCATCGGCGAAACGTCCCTGGTGACCATTACCTTCTCCGAGGCGGTGACCGGTCTCACCAATGCGGATCTGACCATCGCCAACGGCACGTTGACGGCGGTAAACAGCGGCGATGGCGGCATTACCTGGACGGCAACATTCACGCCGACCGCCAGTCTTTCCGATACGACCAACGTCATTACCCTGGACAATACCGGGGTGATAAACGGTCTGGGCACCGCCGGCGTCGGCACCACCAACTCCAATAACTACACGGTCGACACCGTACGCCCGACCGCCAGCATCGTGTTTACCGACACGGCCCTCAAAGTCGGCGAAACGTCCCTGGTGACCATCACCTTCAACGAGGCGGTCACCGATCTCACCAATGCCGATCTGACAATTGCCAACGGCACCTTGACCTCGGTGAGCAGCGGCGACGGCGGCATCACCTGGACGGCGACTTTCACGCCGAGCGCGAGCATCACTGACACGAGCAACCTGATCACCCTGGACAATACCGGGGTCAGCGATCTGGTGGGCAACGCCGGCAGCGGCACCACCGATTCGAACAATTACGCCATAGATACCGTGCGGCCAACGGCGACCATCGTGGTGACGGACACCGCGCTGAGAATTGGTGAAACCTCACTGGTGACGATCACGTTCTCCGAAGCGGTCAGCGGTTTCACCAACGCCGACCTGACCATCGCCAACGGCACCTTGACGGCGGTCAGCAGCAGCGACGGCGGCCTCACCTGGACCGCCACGTTCACCCCGAACGCGAGCGTCAATGACACGACCAACCTGATCACCCTGAACAACACCGGCGTAGCGGATCTGGCGGGCAACGCCGGCAGCGGTACCACCGACTCGAACAATTATGCGATCGATACGCTTCGTCCAACCGCAACCATTGTGGTGACGGACAATGCGCTGAGAGTCGGCGAAACCTCACTGGTGACCATCACCTTCAATGAAGCAGTCAGCGGTTTCACCAACGCCGACCTGACCATCGCCAACGGCACCTTGAGCGCGGTGAGCAGCAGCGACGGCGGCATCACCTGGACCGCGACCTTCACACCCTCCGCGAGCACCAACGACGCGACCAACCTGATCACCCTGGACAACACTGGCGTGGCGGATCTGGTGGGCAACGCCGGCAGCGGCACTACCGATTCCAACAACTTTGCGGTCGACACCGTACGCCCGACGGCCACTATTGTGGTTGCGGACACGGCGCTGAGAATCGGCGAAACGTCGCTGGTGACCATCACCTTCAGCGAAGCGGTCAGCGGTTTCACCAACGCGGATCTGACCGTTACCAACGGCACCCTAACCGCGGTGAGCAGCAGCGACGGCGGCATCACCTGGACCGCGACCTTCACGCCGAGCGCGAGCATCAACGACACCACCAACCTGATCACCTTGAACAACACCGGCGTGGCTGATCTGTCGGGCAACGCCGGCAGCGGCACTACCGATTCCAACAACTACGCCATCGACACGGTGCGTCCGACCGCCACGATTGTGCTGGCCGATACGACACTGACAGCGGGCGAAACCTCGCTGGTGACCATCACCTTCAGCGAAGCGGTCAGCGGGTTCACCAACGCGGACCTGACCATCGCCAACGGTACGCTGAGTGCGGTGAGCAGCAGTGATGGCGGCATTACCTGGACCGCGACCTTCACGCCAACCGTCGGTGTGAATGATGCGAGCAACGTCATCACCCTGAACAATACCGGTGTGGCCGATCTGGCCGGCAACACAGGCAGCGGCACCACCAACTCCGGCAACTACACCCTCGATACGGTGCTGCCGACCGCCACTATCGTTGTTGCCGACAATGCGCTGAGAATCGGTGAAACGTCACTGGTGACCATCACCTTCAACCAGGCCGTGACCGGTTTCACCAACGCCGACCTGACGATTGCCAACGGCACATTGACCGCGGTTAGCAGCAGTGACGGCGGCATCACCTGGACCGCCACTTTCACCCCGACCGTCAGCATTACCGACGCGACCAACCTGATCACATTGGACAACACCGGCGTGCAGGCTGCCGCCACCGGTAACGTGGGCAGCGGCACTACCGACTCCAATAACTATGCGGTCGACACCGTGCGGCCAACGGCAACCATCGTGGTGACGGACACGGCGCTGAGAATCGGCGAAACGTCGCTGGTGACCATCACCTTCAGTGAAGCGGTCGTTGGTTTCACCAACGCCGACCTGACCATTGCCAATGGCATCCTGACCGCGGTGAGCAGCAGCGACGGCGGCATCACCTGGACCGCGACCTTCACGCCGAGTGCGAGCATCAACGACACCACCAACCTGATCACCCTGAACAACACCGGCGTGGCTGATCTGTCGGGCAACACCGGCAGCGGCACCACCGATTCCAACAACTACGCCATCGACACCGTCCGCCCGACCGCCACGATTGTGCTGGCCGACACAACACTGACAGCGGGCGAAACCTCGCTGGTGACCATCACCTTCAGCGAAGCGGTCAGCGGGTTCACCAACGCCGACCTGATCATCGCCAACGGCACCTTGACCGCGGTCAGCAGCAGCGACGGCGGCATCACCTGGACCGCGACCTTCACGCCAACCGTCGGTGTGAATGATGCGAGCAACGTCATCACCCTGAACAATACCGGTGTGGCCGATCTGGCCGGCAACACAGGCAGCGGCACCACCAACTCCGGCAACTACACCCTCGATACGGTGCTGCCGACGGCCACCATCGTGGTCGCCGACAATGCGTTGAACATCGGTGAAACGTCGCTGGTGACCATTACCTTCAGCGAAGCGGTCAGCGGTTTCAGCAACGCCGACCTGACCATCGCCAACGGCACCTTGAGCGCTGTGAGCAGCAGTGACGGCGGCGTCACCTGGACCGCGACCTTCACACCGACCAACGCCATCACCGATACCACCAACCTGATCACCCTGGATAACAGCGGTGTGCAAAACGCTTCGGGCAATGCCGGCAGCGGCACCACCGATTCCAACAACTACGCCATCGACACCGTGCGGCCAACGGCAACCATCGTGGTGACGGACACGGCGCTGAGAATCGGCGAAACGTCGCTGGTGACCATCACCTTCAGTGAAGCGGTCGTTGGTTTCACCAACGCCGACCTGACCATTGCCAATGGCACCCTGACCGCGGTGAGCAGCAGCGACGGCGGCATCACCTGGACCGCGACCTTCACGCCGAGCGCGAGCATCAACGACACCACCAACCTGATCACCCTGGACAATACGGGCATCGCGGATCTGGCGGGCAACGCCGGCAGCGGCACCACCGATTCCAACAACTACGCCATCGACACCGTCCGCCCGACCGCCACGATTGTGCTGGCCGACACAACACTGACAGCGGGCGAAACCTCGCTGGTGACCATCACCTTCAGCGAAGCGGTCAGCGGTTTCACCAACGCCGACCTGACCATCGCCAACGGCACCTTGACCGCCGTGAGCAGCAGCGACGGCGGCATCACCTGGACCGCGACCTTCACGCCAACCGTCGGCGTGAATGACCCGAGCAACGTCATTACCCTGGCCAATACCGGTGTGGCCGATCTGGCCGGCAACACCGGCAGCGGCACCACGAACTCCGGCAACTACACCATCGATACGGTGCTGCCGACCGCCACTATCGTCGTCGCGGACACTGCGTTGAGCGTCGGTGAAACCTCGCTGGTGACCATTACCTTCTCCGAAGCGGTGATCGGTTTCAGCAACGCCGACCTGACCATCGCCAACGGCACCTTGACCGCCGTGAGCAGCAGCGACGGCGGCATTACCTGGACCGCGACCTTCACGCCGACCACTGCCATCACCGACACCAGCAACGTCATCACCCTGGATAACAGCGGTGTACAAAACGGCTCGGGCAACGTCGGCAGCGGCACCACCGATTCCAACAACTACGCCATCGACACCGTGCGTCCGACGGCCACCATCGTGGTCGCGGACGCGGCGCTGGCGGTAGGTCAAACCTCGGTGGTGACCATCACGTTTTCCGAGGCGGTGACCGGTTTTACCACCGCAGACCTGACCGTGAGCAACGGTACCCTGAGCAATCTGAGCACCAGCGATAACATCACCTATACCGCCACCCTGACGCCGACGGCGAGCATCACCGACTCGACCAACCTGATTACCCTGGACAACACCGGAGTGATCGACGGGGCAGGCAACACGGGGACCGGGACCACCGATTCGAATAACTACGCCATCGACAGCCTACGCCCGACCGCCACTATCGTGCTGAGCGACACGACCCTGAAACCGGGCGAAACCGCGCTGGTGACCATCACCTTCAGCGAGGCGGTAACGGGTTTCGACAACGCTGACTTGAGTATCGCCAACGGCACATTGAGCGCGGTGAGCAGCAGCGACGGCGGCATCATCTGGACTGGGACCTTCACCCCGACCGCCGGGATTACCGATACCAGCAACCTCATCACGTTGAGCAACGGCGGCATCTCGGACCTGGCCGGCAATGCCGGGTCTGGCACCACCAACTCGGCCAATTATGTGGTGGAAACCGAAGTGCCGACCTCGACCATCGTGGTTGCCGATAATGCGCTGAAGGTCGGGGAAACCTCGTTGGTCACCATCACGTTCAGCTCGGCGGTCAGTGGTTTTGACAACGCTGACCTGACAATAGCCAACGGCACCCTCAGCAACGTTTCGTCCGTCGATGGTGGCGTGACCTGGACCGCGACCTTTACACCTGCGGTCAGCGTGACGGACACCACTAACCTGATCAGCCTGAACAACAGCGGTGTGACCAACGCGTCGGGCAACAGCGGCGTCGGCGTGACCGACTCCAACAACTACGCGATTGATACCGTTCGCCCTGACGCGACCATTGTGGTGGCGGACAATAAGCTGGGCATTGGTGAAACCACCATGGTGACCATTACCTTCAGCGAAGCGGTGTCCGGTTTCGACCTGTCGGACCTCAGCGTGGCCAATGGCGTGCTGTCCAACCTGGCCAGTAGCGACGGCGGTGTGACCTGGACCGCCACACTCACACCGACCGCGAGCCTTAACGATGCGACCAACCTGATCCTGCTCGACACCGGCAATGTGCTCGACGCGGCGGGTAATGCCGGCGCCAGCATCGCCATTTCCAACAACTACGCACTCGATGCGGCCCGCCCGACCGTCACCATCGTGGTTGCCAACCCGAACCTGGGCATTGGCCAGACGACGCTGGTGACCTTCACGTTCAGCGAGGCGGTCAGCGACTTCGATTTGTCGGACTTGAGCGTCACTAACGGCGAGCTGACCAATCTGGCCAGCAGCGACGGCGGCAAGACCTGGACCGGAACGTTCACTCCCACCGCGAGCATCACCGACCCGAGCAATTTCATTGCACTGGACACCAGCAACGTGACGGACCTGGCGGGTAACATCGGCGCCAGCGTCGCGGTATCCAACAACTACGCCATCGACGGCGAACGGCCGACGGCCACGGTGGTGGTTGCCAGCCCGAACCTGGGCGTGGGCCAGACCTCATTGGTGACCTTCACCTTCAACGAAGCAGTGAGTGACTTCGACCTGTCCGACGTCAGCGTGGCGAACGGCAGCTTGTCCGGTTTGAGCAGCAGCGATGGCGGTAGAACCTGGACCGCGACCCTGACGCCGAACGCGAATGTCAGCAGTGGCAACAATGCGATCAGCCTGAACGTCGCTGGCGTCAGCGATTCAGCAGGCAACACGGGCAGCGGTGTCAGCCTATCGAACAGCTATGCGATCAATACGGTCGTTGCACCGTCGTCCCCGCCTGTCGTGGTGCCGCCGGAACCCGAGTTCCGGGTCACGGTTCCTGTCAGCGTGCCCGATCTGCCCAACGTGCCATTACAACCGATCATCTTCACTGCGCCCACTGGCGATCTCGGCTCGCCGCTGACCTTTACCCCGCTGTTTGAACAGCGAGTGATCGGCAACGGCATTCGGCCTTTGGGCGATATTTTCATGAGCCACGGGGCGCTGACGCCTAGCTTTATCGCGCAGGTATTCAGCAGCAGTGAAAACGGTGGCGATGGCTCAGGTCACGGCTTCCTCGGTTTTGGCGGCGGCGACGGCGGGGTCTTTGGCAGCAGCACGCTGTCAAATTTGTTCAATCAGGACACGGGCAACGAGGGGGACTCGCTGAACGCCTTCGGCCATAACTCAATCAGGATGGGAGATGCTTCCCAAGGGCTGCGCGGCGTGTTTGGCGCACCGAGTCTTGGTCAGCAATTGCAACAACTCAAGGACACCGAGCAGCGGCAGATCGAAAGCCTGGCCGCGGCTTTGCACCAGGTCGGCATCAGTGAAATGCAGGCCTGAAAAAACCATTAAAGCAGGGCGGCACCCGGGGGCTCCAAGGATGAAGAGAAGTCAGAAGTTATTCGGCGCCAGCCTGCTGGCGCTGGCGATCAGCGGGTGTGCAGTCACCAGTGAACCGATCGAACGCAGCGTCAGCCAACAGCGCGCCCAAAGCGATCTGCAAAACATGTACAAGGGGCAGGAGCCTCTCAGCGGCCCGCTGACCCTGCACCAGGCCATGGCCCGGGCGGTGAAATACAACCTCGAAGGCCGGCTCAAGATCATGGAAGAGGCCTTGGCCAAGCGCCAACTCGACCTCGCCAGCTTCGACATGTTGCCGCGCATGGCGCTGGACGCCGGTTACGTGGGGCGTAACAACGTCAGCGCCTCCAGCAGCCAGAGCGTCGAGACCGGGGCCCAGTCCCTGGAACCGTCGACCTCCCAGGACCGTGACCGTGAAGTGGCGGACCTGACCATGGTCTGGAACGTGCTCGACTTTGGTGTCAGCTACATCAGCGCCAAGCAACAGGGCGACCAGCGACTGATCGTCCAGGAGCGTCGGCGCAAGGTTATCAACACCATCGTGCAGGACGTGCGCTCGGCCTATTGGCGAGCCATGGCCGCCGAACGTTTGCTCAAACAGATCGACAGCCTCATGGTCCGGGTCGAAACCGCTCGCACCAATAGCCAGAGCATGAGCGAGCAGCGTATTGGCGATCCGATTCAGGCATTGGGCTATCAACGCTCGCTGATCGAAGCCACCCGCCAACTGGAAGAACAACGCCGCGCACTGTCGTTGGCGAAAACCGAATTGGCGACCCTGATCAACCTGCCGCTGAGCACCGAGCTGACGCTGGCGACCCAGGACGATTACGTCATCCCGGAACTCAACGTCGATCTCGCCAGCCTGGAACAGGAAGCCCTGACCAGTCGGCCGGAGTTGCGCGAGCAGGACTACCAGACCCGGATCAGCGCCGCCGAAACCCGCAAAGCCATGCTGCGTCTGCTGCCGGGGCTGGAGTTTGCCGCTGGTGGGCATTACGACAGCAACTCGTTTTTGGTGGAGCAGGGCTGGGCGGATTATGGGGTGAAAGTCACCTGGAACCTGTTCAATGTGATTTCCGCGCCCGCCGCGATTGACGTTGCCAAGGCCGGTGAAGAAGTCGCCGCGGCGCGCAGGCAGGCGATGTCGATTGCCATACTGGCGCAGCTTTACGTGGCCAACGCCAACTATCGCGAGGCGATGCGGCAGTTCAAGACCAATCAGCAACTGTCAGACATCGATGGGCAAATCGTCGGCCAGCTGCGCAATCGTTATCAGGCGGCCGGGCTGGGCGAACTGGACCTGATCCAGGGCGAGCTGAACACCTTGCAGGCCGATCTGCGACGCGACTTGTCTTACGCCGACCTGCGCAACGCTTACGGGCAGATCTTCGCCAGCGCCGGTCTCGACCCGCTGCCGGACGAAGTGCAATCGACCGAAGTCCAGTCCATCGCCACGGCCCTGGCCAATCGCGAAGAGGCCTGGGCGGCGGGCAACATCTCAGTGCCGGTGGCCCATGCCCCGGTCCAATAATCTGCTGGCGCCGACGGCGAGCATCAGCCGCGCCCAACGGGAGACCCGCAACGGCCATCGCGGCACGGCAATTTTGCTGACCGGTTTGCCGGCCGCGGGCAAGTCAACATTGGCCCAGGCGCTGCACGCCGAGTTGTTCGAGCACGGCGTGCAGAGTGTGGTGCTCGATGGCGACGGACTGCGGGTCGGGCTCAATCGCGATTTGGGGTTTACCGACAGCGATCGCCTGGAAAACATCCGCCGCGCCAGTGAACTCGCGGCACTGTTGGTCGAAAACGGGCAGATCGTCATCCTCGCGATGATCGCGCCTTTGGTGGAGTTGCGTGAATTGTTCGCCCGACGATTGGGGGAGGATTACCGTGAAGTCTGGTGCAGCGCCTCGTTGGCGGTGTGTGAACAGCGTGACCCCAAAGGTCATTACGCCCGGGCTCGACGGGGTGAGTTGGCGGGGTTTACCGGTATTTCCGCGCCTTACGAACCACCGCCATGCGCGTCGCTGGTGCTCGACACAGGCGCGCAGTCGGTCGAGGCCTGTCTCGACCGTTTGCTGACCTGGCTCGGCGAATGCGCGGTGCTGCCGAAACGATGAGTCGGCCGGCCTTCTCCCGCTTGCCGGTAACGGTGGATTTACCGTTGCTGTTGCAGGCACTGACGGCGATTGGCGAGGGCGACTGGCTCAGTCACTTCAATAGCGATTATTACGCTGGCGACTGGAGCGGCGTGGCACTGATTTGCGCGGCCGATGCCTTGACTGAACTGTCGCCCGGTCGCGGCGAGACGCTGTTGCGTGCGCCTTGGCTGCAAGATGCTCGATGGCAGCAAGGGCTGCGGGATCTGCCGCTGCAGATCGTCTGCGCGCGTCTGCTGCGGCTCGGCCCGGGCGGGCGTATCCATGAACATCGCGACTATGACCTGGGCGCGCCAGACGCTGACTTGCGTCTGCATATCCCGTTGCTCAGTCCACCCCGAGTGGACTTTCTGCTGGACCGCCAGCGCATGCCGATGGCCGCTGGCGAATGCTGGTTTCTCGACCTGTCGCGGCCGCATCGCGTGGACAATCGCGATATCCGGGCACGGGTTCATCTGGTGCTCGATTGCCGGCCCGATACCTGGCTGGAGCAAGCGATTCTCGACGGGTTGGCAACCACGCCGTCGCCACAAATCGGTCATGACGCTTTAGCGCAGTTCCAGGCGTTGGTGGCCAGCGATCCGCAGCTGTGCAAGTCCTTGCAGGGGTTGCAGGACAACGAAGCCTTTATCGTCCGTACCCTGGAACTGTCCGCCGAGCGTGGACTTGCGTTCACCGCTGAAGAACTGCGCGCAGCGATGCGCGACGGTCGCCGTCAATGGAATCAACAATGGAGCGCCTGAGCCTTGAAGGCTGGTTGCCGATTCGCGTGTGGCAAGAGGCCGGGCAATGGCAAGTCGACTGGTGCTGGTTCGGTGACACGCCGCTGCATCAGCCGTTTTTTCGTGAGGCCGTGGAAGACGCGCTGCGACTGCCGTTCAATCAGGCGTTTCGCCGGAAATCTGCATTGTCGACCCTCGCTGACTGGCAGGTTTGCAGCCCTGGGCTGGCCCCGAGTGCGTTTATCTTCCATGCTTCCCGTTGTGGCTCGACCCTGATCAGCCAGATGCTGGCGCAACTCGACAGCCACATTGTCGTCAGCGAGCCACCGCCGCTGGATGCGTTGTTGCGCAGTGATTTGCCCGCCATCGAGCGCCGTGCTGCCATCAAAGGGGTGCTGTCTGCTTACGGGCAACGTCGGCTTGGCGTGGAGCAACGGCTGGTGATCAAACTCGACGCCTGGAATATAGGTGAACTGCCGTTACTGCGCGAATGCTTCCCCGAAACGCCGTGGTTGTTTCTTTATCGCGATCCACTGGAAATCGCCGTTTCGCATCTGCGTCGCCCGGGCACGCACATGGTGCCGGGGATGATCGGGGCGAGCATGCTGGATGAGAAATTTCCGTTCAGCGGCCGTGAGGATTACATCGCCCGGCGGTTGGGGCGGTTGCTGGCGCAGGGATTGACGCAATGCCGGGCGTTTGGCGGCCTGGCGGTGAACTACAGCGAACTGCCGCAGGCCATGGCGGGGCGGTTGGCAACGTTCTTTGCATTGGATGTCGAGCAGCGCAAGCAGGTGTTTGCGACGGTGGGGCAACATGCCAAGCAGCCGTCGCAGGGGTTTGTTGGTGACAGCGATGACAAGCGTCGAGAGGCCTCGGTGCTGCTTCGTGATCGGGTGAATCAGTGGGCGCGGGAGCCTTATGAGGCATTGGAAAAAGATCGCAGCCTTCGGCAGCTCCTACAGGAGTACCCCGAGCTTTTGTAGGAGCTGCCGAAGGCTGCGATCTTTTGTGCCGGCAGATTATTTCCTCAAGATTTTGACGACAAGTCCGCCATCCCCTTGAGCAACTCGATCGGCAGCGGGAAGACGATGGTCGAACTCTTGTCCCCGGCAATCGAACTCAGCGTCTGCATGTAACGCAGTTGCATGGCCCCCGGCTGACGGCCGAGCATTTCAGCCGCCTGCATGAGTTTTTCCGAGGCTTGCAACTCGCCTTCGGCGTGGATCACCTTGGCCCGACGTTCCCGTTCGGCCTCGGCCTGCTTGGCGATGGCGCGAATCATCGATTCGTTGAGGTCCACGTGCTTGATCTCGACGTTGGCCACCTTGATGCCCCAGGCATCGGTCTGCGCGTCGAGCACTTGCTGGATGTCGACGTTCAGCCGTTCCCGTTCGGCCAGCAATTCATCGAGTTCATGTTTACCGAGCACCGCCCGCAACGTGGTCTGCGCCAGTTGGCTGGTGGCCATGAGAAAGTCTTCGACCTGAATGATCGCCCTTTGCGGATCGAGCACGCGGAAATACAGCACCGCATTGACCTTGACCGAGACGTTGTCGCGGGTGATCACGTCTTGCGGCGGTACGTCGAGCACCACGGTACGCAGGTCGACGCGAACCATTTGCTGGACCACTGGAATCAGCAGGATCAGGCCAGGGCCCTTGACCTGCCAGAAGCGTCCGAGCTGGAACACCACGCCGCGTTCGTATTCGCGCAGGATGCGGAAGGTCGACCCCGCCAGTGCAATCAGCAGTAACAGCAGCGCGGCAAAACCCAGTTGCAGACCCATGACTATTCTCCGCCATCATTGTTCATACGGGCGCCGCGTCAGCCGCGACCACTTCCAGCAGTAGACCCTTACGTGCCACTACCCGGACCTGTTGACCCGGTTGCAGCGGTGTTTCGCTCATTGCCTGCCATTGCTCGCCTTGCAGGTGCACCCAGCCGATATAAGCGTTACCGGCCTGCAACGACGTTATCGGCGTTACGGCGCCCAGTATTTCGGCGTCACCGCTGACGTTGCGGCGCGGTCGGGTTTTCAAGGCGCGGATCACCAGGAAAATCAGTAGCAGTGCGCTGATCAGTCCCAAGCCGATCATCAACGGAACAGGGACTTCGGCGTTAGTCAGAATCACCGCCCCAATCACGAACATCACAAGGCCGCCCAAGCCGACCACGCCGTAATTGGGCAAGGCCGCCTCGGCGATCAGAAACGCAATGCCGAAGGTGATCAACCAGAGCCCGAGGGGATCGGGAACCAGCACCACGAGAGTGTCCGCCGCGAAAACCGGTCCGCTCAGGGCCAGCAACAGCGCAATTGCACAGCAACGCATGTTCACTTGACCCTCCGGGAGAGTCATCCGTCCGCGAGCCGTTCAGGGCTCTGTATACAAGTCTAGTTGACCTTGCATTGGTATGAATTTTGACCCGTTGTCGAAAGCGTCCGACGGGCGGATTTCCCGTCGGAACCCCTCGGTGGGCCTAGACTTTTAATGGAGACAAAAAAGTTAACCATCGTCCGTGATTCGTTGCTGCGGACACCGAGGTGCATCATGCGTATGGCAAAAACCGTGCAGAACAGCCTGGACAAGGCTCACTGCGAATATGACATCGTTTCTCACCCGCACTCGGCCAGCAGCCTTGAAACGGCTCGGCTCGCGGGCATTCCTGCCGAACGGGTCGCCAAATCGGTGATTCTTGACGACAGCCACGGCCACTACTTGATGGCCGTACTGCCCGCCAGCCGTCACCTGGACCTGAGCAAAGTACGTGGCAGCGGCGAATGGCAAGTCACCCGTGAAAGCAACCTGCCGCACCTGTTCGACGATTGCGAACGCGGTGCCGTGCCTGCACTGGGCGAGTCTTATGGAATGGACATGGTCATCGACCCACTGCTGACCCGGCAGAAAGACATCTACCTCGAAGCCGGCAACCACAGCAATCTGGTACATATGAGCGTGCCGGAATTTCTGAAAATGGTGCCGCATGCCGAGGTGTGCGAGTTGAGTCAGTCGGCATAGCAGTCGACATAACTGCCGTCATCGCGGGCAAGCCCGCTCCCACATTGAAACGCAATCAACTGTGGGAGCGAGCCTGCTCGCGATTGACCGCGCAGCGGTCACCCCATTCAGCCATCAAGAAGGAACCAGACATGGAATCCCCAACCCACAGCCTCCCATCCCTGTTCAAACAACTCGGCCTGCCGGATGACGCCGAAAGCATTGATAAATTCATCGCCACCCATTCACCACTCAAGCCCGAACTGCACCTGGCGGACGCGTTCTTCTGGAACGAGAGCCAGGCAGAGCTGCTGCGTGAGGAGATTCTGGATGATGCGGATTGGGCTGAGGTGGTGGATCAGCTGGATGTGCTGCTGAGGAAGGGGCGGGGGGTGTAAAAAAATCTGGAGAAAAATGGCGAAATGTAAAAAAACTGGTGAATGGTAAAAAAATCCGAGTAAAAACTTAATTTGTCAGCTTTTTCCAGGGTTGCTCAGAAACAGGTAATAGACCAGAATCAAGACCTCAATTGAGGTCTTAATTATGCAAAGTGTTCTGGCCGACATGGCGGTTAGCGTGTCTGAGTTGAAGAAAAACCCATCTGCAGTTCTGAGCGGTGCTCACGGTGGGCCTGTGGCAGTGCTGAACCATAACCGAGTGATGGGATACATGGTTCCGGCCGATGTTTTCGAGCAAATGATGGAGCGCCTCGATGACTTCGAGTTGGCGGAAATTGTTCGCTCTCGTAGAAATGAAAAGCCGGTCCCGGTAAACCTGGATGACCTATAAGCTTGAATTCCTGCCCTCCGCACGCAAGGAGTGGGACAAGCTGGGGCATACATTGCGTGAGCAGTTCAAAAAGAAATTGGCGGAACGACTTGAATTGCCTCGAATCCCTTCCGACTCCCTGCATGGGATGCCTGATTGCTACAAAATCAAATTGAAGTCATCGGGATACAGGCTTGTGTATCAAGTTTTTGATGAGCGCGTAGTCGTTTCTGTGGTGGCGATTGGTAAGCGCGAACGCAGCGATGTGTACGACCGAGCCAAGAAACGCTGATAGTTCTCAGACCTCTCCTATTTTTGCTGCTGCTCAAGCGTCGACCCGACGTACGGCGCAACTGGCCTCGGCCATACCCAAGTCGCCATGAGCCAGAACGATTTGTTCCTTGCTTTGGGTGGCGGTCGGGAAAGCGGACGAACGCAAGGGTCACACCCCGGCAAACCCTGAGGCCGTTGCTATGCTTTGACTTGATGGGGGCGCGTGGCGAACCCGTCGATCAAGGCTTGCGTTGATCATGGGGATCTAATAATGAAAAACCCTTACGCTCCCGGCTTCTGGTGCGCCATTGCGGCATTGGTTTTGCTGTCGGCCACCTATTTCTACGGCGTCATGCTGGCCCACCAGCTCGACACGGCGCTGATATTCCTCGACAGCGCGGCGGCGTTGATCGCCGTGATGGCTATCGTGGTGGTCGCCTGGGCTTCATTACAGAACCAGCGCATCAAGAAGCGACAACTTGAACAAGGCAAGACCCTGGTGCTGATCTGGGACACCAAGGTGGCTTTGCGTCGCGTCGAAACGGTGTTCGACCGGTATTTCTGGGGCAGTTACTGGCAACCGGGGCGCACGTTCCAGGAAGTCATGGGCGAACTCACCGGCACGCCGCTGGAAAAAAGCCTCGAAACCTTGAAAAAACAATGCCTGGCGCTGGACAAGCAAGTGGCCGATGAAGGGTGGCACTGGCTCAACAATGCGCGAGAGCTGTCCGATGTCGCCAACGCCATGGCCCGTGAACGCTATCAGCTGGATTTCTGCGACCCGCGCGCGGAAGTGACCGGCGGGGCGGTGATCAATCGGGATTTTGAAGTGCTGGTGTATACGTGGACGGCGCGGCTCAAAAGCTTTGATCATCAGCTTGATGAAATTGAAGTGCAGTATTCGTGAATTGAGGTTGGCTGGACTGACGCCATCGCGGGCAAGCCTCGCTCCTACAGGATTTGTGTCGTGCGCAAATTTCGCAAATGACACAAATCCTGTAGGAGCGAGGCTTGCCCGCGAAGGCGATCGAATGACCGCCGAAACTCTCAACCCTTGCCAGTTGGCCACAAGCAGCAATATCCCATAGACACTCTTTCACCTTTAATCATTGAGCCGCTTTGCGGCGCAAATGCTAATCTCCATCCCACTTTCAGCGCAGTCGTGACCGCGACCCGCCATGGGTTCAGGGAAGACGACCACACTTTCAGCAACGGACATTGAACGGGTACTTCATGAATAAATCAGCAGGCGTGCTTCTAGGAATTGTCGTGGCCATCGGTGCAATCAGTGCCGGCGGTGCGTGGTACACCGGCAGCAAACTCGATGGGGTGCTGAACACCTCGATCACCGACGCCAACAAAGAGCTGCAAGTCGCGCTGGCTGGTTCCAACGGCACGGCGTCGCTGGAACTGGTGTCGCTGGATCGCCATGTGTTCAGCAGCACCGCGCACTACCGCCTCAAGGGTGAGGGCGAAATGTTTGGTGAAGCACCGGTCGAGTTGCTGTTCGTCGACCGCATCGAACACGGTCCGCTGCCGTTCTCGCGTCTGGTGTCGCTGAAGTGGTTGCCGGTCCTGGCGACCAGTCACTACGAGCTGGAAAAGACCCCACTGACCGAAAAGTGGTTCGCTGCCGCCAAGGACAAATCCCCGGTCAAAGGCGTGGTTAACATCGGCTACGACAATTCCACCAAGGGCACCCTCGAGTTTCTGCCGCTGGAAACCGCACTGGATGACAAATCCAATCTGACCTTTTCCGGTATGAAACTCGATGTAGCCGCCAGCGCCCAGGCGCAAAAGGTCAAGGCAGACGGTTATATGGACAGCCTGAAGCTGACTACCGTGGCTGAAGATCAGACCCCGGTGCAGGTCGAGCTCAACGGCTTGACCGTGGCCAGTAACCTGAACAAAAGCACGTACGGCTATTACACCGGCGAAAACACCGTCGAGTTGACCCACAGCAAGACCACCTTCGGGGCCAAGCAGTCGGTACTCGGCGTCAAGAACTTTGAAATGAAGAACAAGACCGAGGAATCGGGCACCAACGCTTCGGGGCGTGCCGATTACAAGGTCGGTGAAGTGTCCTTGAACGGCAAGGTTATCGGCTCTGCACAAATGGCCATGAGCCTGAAAAACCTCGACATCCCGTCAACGATGTCGCTGATGCAGATCTACCAGACCAAACTGCAACCGTACGAGAAGGCCGCCACTGAAGCCGCTGCCGCCGGTCTACCGGCGCCGGAGCTGAACCTGACCCCGGCCGAAGAGGCGCAGGTCAAGACCGGCCTGGAGAAACTGCTGGCCGCAGGTCCCCAGGTGGCTCTGGAAAACCTCTCGTTCAACACCACCAACGGCGAAAGCCGCGCCAACCTGGTGCTGGATCTGACCAAACCGCAGTCCATGGACTTGCCGCCAGACCAGTTGGTCAAGCAGTTGATTGCGCTGCTGGACTTCAACCTCTTGGTGTCCAAGCCAATGCTGGTTGACGTGCTCACCGTGCAGTCGCAAATCGACGGCCAGACCGACGCCAAGCTCATTGCCGATCAGGCGAGCGCAACCGCCGACATGTTCAGCAGCATGGCGGTGGGCACCCAACTGGCGAAACTGGACGGTAACAACGTCGTCACCAAGCTGCACTACGCCAACAATCAGGTGGACTTCAACGGCCAGAAAATGACCCTCGAAGAATTTGTCGGCTTCGTGATGAGCAAACTTGGCGGCACGGGCGACGTCAGCATCCAGTAAAACTGCAGGCCTCACCGCAACGCCCGGCCTCTGCAACACGCAGACGCCGGGCGTTTTGCTGTCTGGGGTTTCGAAAGGAGGTGAGGGGGAAGGAGGCCCTGATGCCCTGTCAGTCAAGAACATGAACACTGCAACCTCTGTGGGAGCGAGCCTGCTCGCGATAGCGGCGGGTCAGCCAACATTGATGCTGAATGTACCGCCGTCATCGCGAGCAGGCTCGCACAGGGGCTGCGCTTGGCTGACTGGTACCAGAGAAGGCCTGAACATCACGAATCTGAACAATTATTGTGCTCTGAATAGTTGACTTCGCTTGCATGCAAAATTGCGTCGATAAAGCCTGGCCGGGTCTTTCGATCCGGCTTTCCGCTACAAATGGGCAAGGGGACATTGCGACCCGGCTGGCCATGTAAGGATGCTGACGAATGCCGTGTATTGCTGGTCCCTTTATTCATCGTGGTTTACGCCCCTTGTTTCGCGTTGCCCTGTGCGGCCAATTGCTGTGGCCGGTGCTGGCGTTCGCCGATACGCCTTATGACCAAATGGTTCGCGATGCACGAGCCGGCAACTACACGCCTGCGCTGGCTGTATTGCGCCAGGTGCCAGTCAACCAGGCCACCACCGGCCAGATCAGCGATCACTTGCAGATCGCCAGCTGGGCAGGTCTGGACGCTGAAGTGGTTCGGGTTTATGAAACCCAGGGGCACAACCGGGCGCTGCCGGTTCAGGCCCTGACCGCCACCGCGCGTGCCTATCGCAACCTCAAGCGCTGGGACTCGGCGACCCAGGTATACAACAAGGCCCTGGCCCTTGACCCGAAAAATGCCGACCTGCAGCTGGGGTTGGCGATGACCCAGGCCGATGCCGGTAAACCTGATGAAGCGGTTGCCCGCGCCAGGGCGCTGGTGGCGGCGAAACCGGATGACCCTTCCCGCCGCTTGGCCCTGGCCTACGCCTTGACCCGCGCCGGAGCCATCTACGACGCGCTGTTTGAATACGATCAGGCCTTCGTCCGCGCCGGCAGCAAGCCCGACGTCGCTCGGGAATACGTGATTGCCCTGCAACGCGCCCGCCTGCCGGAACCGGCCTTGCGCCTGGCGCGTCAGCGGCCGGGGTTGCTGGATCCGGTCACGTTGCGCCGCCTTGAAGGTGACTTGGCCGCAGAACGCGTGCGTTTGGCCGAGCTGGCCACCCGCAGCGAAAAAGAACGTTATCTGATCGCTGATCGGGCTCTGGCCGATTACGACCAGTTGCTGACGACCTGGACGCCGGATCCTCAGGCCCACGATGACGTCATCCGCTGGCGAATCGATCGCATGGGCGCCCTCAAGGCCCGCGCGCGCACCGCTGATGTGATCGCCGAATACCAGAAATTGCTCGCCGAAGGCGTGAATATTCCGACCTATGCCCTGCGTTGGGTGGCGTCGTCTTATCTGGACCAGCGTCAGCCAGAAATCGCCACTGATTTGTATCGTCAGGTGCTGGTCGCGCCGGATGCCGACGTCGGCGACCGTCTGGAAGACAGTACCGCGCTCTATTACGCCTTGCTCGAAAGCGACAAGGCCGATGAAGCACGTCAGGTCGCCGAGGACTTGGCCAAGACCCAGAAGCCACGGATCGAGCTCAAGGGCTTGCCGGTGGGCAATCCCAACGATGAATGGATGGACGCGCAGCAACTCGCCGCCCAGGCCGGCACCTACGGCGCTGATCTGCCGTCGGGCGAACAGCGTTTGCAGACGCTGGTGGATCAGGCCCCGGGCAACCTCGGCCTGCGTCTGGCCCAGGCCGATCTGTACCTGGCCCGGGACTGGCCACGGCGCGCCGAGAATCAGCTCAAGGAAACCGAGAGCATGGCGCCGCGGGACATCGGGCTGGAAGTTGCGCAAGGTCACACCGCCATGGACTTGCAGGAATGGCGGCAGATGAATGCGCTGACCGACGATGTGGTCGCGCGTTTTCCGGACAACCGTCAGGTCCAGCGTTTGCAGCGCCAACGTGCGGTCCATGACATGGCCGAGCTGCGGGTGGAGGCCTACGGAGGCAAGAGTTATGGCGGGGGCAACGACGACGCCGGGGCGGTCAACGGCAGTCGCGATTTCGGCCTCGAAACCACGCTGTATAGCCCACCTATCGATGAAGACTGGCGCGTGTTCGTCGGTGCCGGTTACGCCACCGGCGACTTCCAGGAAGGCACCGGCCACCATCGTTTTCAGCGCGTCGGGCTAGAACGCCGGACTCGCGATATGACCCTGGAGGCGGAAGTCTCCAACCATTCCTATGGCTTCGGTGACAAACAGGGCGCGCGCCTGGCGATTGCCCGAGACATCGACGATCACTGGCAGTACGGCGGCAGTCTCGAATACCTGTCGGCGCAAACGCCGTTGCGAGCCTTGAACAGCGACATCACCGCCAACGGCGGCAGCGGTTTCATCCGTTGGCGCGCCAATGAGAGCCGTGAGTGGAGACTGGCGCTCAGCCCCTCGCACTTCAGCGACGGCAACAACCGTGTCGAAGCCTTGCTCACCGGTCGCGAGGGTGTTTACCGCGCGCCGGGGTTGCAGGTCGACCTCGGCCTGGAGGTCGGCACCAGCCGTAACTCAAAGTCCGACGACGTGCCGTATTTCAACCCCAAATCCGACTTCAGCGTGCTGCCGACGGTGAACGTCAATCACGTGCTCTACCACCGCTACGAAACCTCCTGGAGCCAGCAATTCCAGGCCGGTGCGGGCACTTATAGCCAGCGCGATCACGGCACCGGCGGCGTCGGCCTGTTGGGTTACGGCCAGCGCTACAGCTGGAACGACGTATTCGAGGTGGGCGGCCTGCTGAGCGTGATCAACCGGCCTTATGACGGCGACCGCGAAACCGATCTGCGCCTGCTCGTCGACCTCACTTACCGCTTCTAGAAGAGTTTGAAGATGCCTTTTATTTCGCGTTTCATCCTTTTGCTGGGAGCGCTGTTGATCAGCGCCTGTGCCCAGCAAGCCCCGGCCTTCGCACCGCCGTCCGAACGCCCGATGCCGGCCAATGAAAAGCCGTGGCCAAAAAATCACGTATTGGGGATTTCTTACCACGACGTCGAGGACCGCGACCCCGATCAGGCGGTGGTGGCCGTGCGCACCGAGCGTCTGCTCGAGCAACTGGCTTGGCTGCGGGAGAACAACTACAAGCCGGTCACCGTCGACCAGATCATGGCCGCGCGCAACGGCGGCCCCGAGCTGCCGCCACGGGCGATCGTGTTGAGTTTCGACGATGGCTATTCGAGCTTCTACACCCGCGTGTTGCCGGTGCTGCGCGCCTATAACTGGCCCGCCTTGCTGGCGCCGGTCGGGGTATGGATCGATACGCCGCTGAACCAGCCGGTGGATTTCGCCGGCACACCGCGCAAGCGTTCGGACTTCCTGACCTGGGAGCAGATCCGCGAGATTTCCCGATCCGGCCTGGTGGAAATCGCCGCCCACACCGACGCTAGCCACAAAGGCGTGTTGGCCAACCCGCAAGGCAACCTGCAACCGGCGGCCGCGACCCGGCGCTATGACGCGGCTAGCGGTCGCTATGAAACCGAAGCCCAATTCCAGGCCCGGATGCGCGCCGACGTGGCGGCCATCTCGGAGAAGATCCGCAAGGTCACCGGTTACAAGCCCCGTGTCTGGGTCTGGCCGTACGGCGCGGCGGACGGCACCTCGCTGCAAGTGATCAACGAACAGGGCTATCAGATGGCCCTGACTCTGGAAGACGGCCTCGATGCCCTCGACAACCTGATGAGCAGCCCGCGCTTTTTGGTGGCCTCCGATCCAGATGGTGAGCACTTCGCCAACAGCATCGTCTCGGTGCAGGCCGAATCGCCGATGCGCGTGGTGCATGTGGACCTGGACAACGTCTACGACCCGGACCCGGCCCAACAGGAAATCAACCTCGGCAAACTGATCCAGCGCATGGCTGACATGGGCGCCAATACGGTGTTTCTGCAAGCCTTCGCCGACCCTGCCGGCGATGGCCTGGTGCACTCGCTGTATTTCCCCAACCGGCACCTGCCGATGCGCGCCGATATCTTCGACCGCGTGGCCTGGCAGTTGCGCACTCGGGCTCAGGTCAAAGTCTATGCCTGGATGCCGGTGCTGAGTTTTGCCCTGGATTCGAAGCTGCCACGGGTCACTCGCTGGGACCCGAAAAGCGGCGTCACCTCGATCGATCCGGACCAGTACAAACGCTTGTCGCCATTCGACCCGAACGTGCGGCGCATCATCGGTGAAATCTACGAAGACATGGCGCGCCTGACCTCGGTCGACGGCGTCCTCTATCACGATGACGCGGTGCTGTCGGACTTCGAAGACGCCGGCCCCGAAGCCCTGAAGGTCTATGCCGCCAACGGTCTGCCGGGTTCGATTGCCGCCCTGCGTGACGATCCGGCCACCTTGCAACGCTGGACGCGATTCAAGAGCCGCTACCTGATCGATTTCACTCACGAACTGACCGCCAAGGTTCGCGCCATTCGTGGCCCGCAAGTGAAAACGGCGCGCAATATTTTCGCCGAGCCAATGCTCAACCCCGAGAGTGAAGCGTGGTTCGCGCAGAACCTCGATGACTTCCTGAGCGCCTACGACTGGACGGCGCCGATGGCCATGCCATTCATGGAAAAACAGAGCCGCCAACAATCCGGCCCTTGGCTCGAAACGCTGGTGGCAACGGTCAAGTCGCGCCCCGGCGCACTCGAGCGCACGGTGTTTGAATTGCAGGCCCGTGACTGGACGAAAAATACCGACGCCGACATCGACGGCGAACAGTTGGCTGAGTGGATGGGCCGCCTCAAGCGTCAGGGCGCCACCAGTTTTGGCTACTACCCGGACAACTTCCTCGAGAACCAGCCGGACCTGAAAACCGTGCGGCCCGCGCTCTCCAACAAGTGGAATCCATAACATGCTGGACAGACTTCTAGCCCTGCTGGTTCTGGCGATCGTCCTTGGGGTTCCCCTCGGGCTGATCTTTCTGCTCACCGGGCAATTCCTGATGGACTTCGTGTTCTTTTATCCACTGTTCATGTCGGGGTTGTGGATCGCCGGCGGCCTGTATTTCTGGCTGCATTGGGAGCGGCACTGGCCGTGGCAGGACGATACGTTGCCGCCAGCGCTGGCCGGCGAACCGCTGATCTCGATCCTGATCCCTTGCTACAACGAAGGCGACAACGCGGCCGATACCATCCACGCGGCACTGGCCCAGCATTACCCGAACATCGAAGTGATTGCGATCAACGACGGCTCCAAGGACAACACCGCCGCGGTGCTCGATGCACTGGCGTTGCAGGATCCGCGTCTGCGGGTGCTGCACCTGGCGGAGAACCAGGGCAAGGCCGTGGCCCTGCGCATGGGCGCCATTGCGGCGCGCAGCGAGTATCTGGTGTGCATCGACGGTGATGCGCTGCTGGCGCCGAACACCGCGGCATACCTGGTGGCGCCGATGCTCGATAACGCGCGCCTCGGCGCCGTCACCGGCAACCCGCGAATCCGCACCCGTTCGACCTTGATCGGCCGCGTGCAGGTCGGCGAGTTCTCGTCGATCATCGGGCTGATCAAGCGCACCCAACGGGTGTTCGGGCGGATCTTTACCGTCTCCGGAGTGATTGTCGCCTTCCGTCGCACGGCGCTGAACCGGGTCGGTTACTGGAGCCCGGACATGATCACCGAAGACATCGACATCAGTTGGAAGCTGCAACTGGATCACTGGAGCATTTTCTACGAGCCCCGCGCATTGTGCTGGATCCTCATGCCGGAAACCCTCGGCGGCCTGTGGAAACAGCGTCTGCGTTGGGCCCAGGGCGGCGCCGAGGTGCTGTTCAAAAACATCCGTGGCATCTGGCAATACCGCCATCGTTACCTCTGGCCGCTGCTGTTCGAATACTGCCTGTCCACCGGCTGGGCCTTCACCTTTCTGCTGTCGGTGATTTTCTGGGGTGTCGGCAAATTCATCGAGATGCCGCCCGCCATTGCCGTCGATCACCTGATGCCACCGGCGTTTACCGGGCTGCTGCTGGCGGTGGTCTGCCTGGTGCAATTCGCCGTCAGCATCCTGATCGATCGCCGTTACGAAAAGGGCCTCGGCAAGACCATGTTCTGGGTGGTCTGGTATCCGCTGGTGTTCTGGTTCATCAGCCTGCTTACCACCCTGGTCAGCTTCCCGAAAGTGCTGTTCGGTCAACATCAGAAGCGCGCGCGTTGGGTCAGTCCGGACCGGGGCATCAAGCCGCTGAATGACGATGAAGAGGAAGTCATCCAATGAAAATCATCAGAACCCGGCAGCGGCCCTTTCTGGTCGTGATCGATGTCTTCTTAACCGTGCTGGCCTGGATCGGTCTGCTGTATTTACTGGTGCGGGGGTTGTGGCCGTTGATCGATACCCATGCCGGTCCGCGCATCGATGCGTCGTTTTTCGACGCCCTCGGCACGTTGCAGATTTACCTGTGGGTGGCGTTGTTGAACGCGGTGATCCTGATCACATGGGCGCGTTATCAACAGCGCAAAAGCAAGAGCTTCGCCCAGCGCCGTTTGCCGGCGCCGGCGGTGGATGATCAGGGGCTCAGCAAAAGCTTCAAGCTGACTGGCGACCGATTGGCGAAACTGCGCACGCCGGGCTCGATAACCATTCATAACGATCAGGATGGCGATGTCAGCCATGTCGTTACGCACTTCATCCCGGTCGCCCCGGCTGACCTACCGCCGCCTTTGGCGCCGCTGGAGCATCCGCTGGTAATCCGCCTGCCAGCCGAAGATGACGACAACCGCGAGCCAATGAGCCACGTATGAGCCTAGTATGTTCCTGTTGTGTCATTCAGTGCATTGCATGGCCGGCTCTATGTAGGAGCTGCCGAAGGCTGCGATCTTTTGATTTTCAGCGGTTTTGAAAATGCCAAAGATCAAAAGATCGCAGCCTGCGGCAGCTCCTACGGGGGAATGCGGAAGATGTCGGTCAGCCAACATCCCGAATCAGCCGCCACGCCTCATCCACCGACAGCGGTTGTTTCATCCGTTCGGCAAGCATTGCCATGGCCCTCTCCTGGTCGCAGGCAACGGCCGCCGCCACCACGCCGTTTTTGCCAAACAGGCCGATAAACGGTGGATGGTCAGGGTCACCCTTGAACTCGACCTCGTCCCAAGTCTGGGCGTGACCGAGGTAGTCGTAGTTTTTGCCGAAGTGCCAGGTCCAGAAATACGGTACATCGAGGTAGCGCTCATCGCCGCCGAGCATATTCGCCGCCGCAATCCGCGCCTGTTGCTGGGCCAGGCGCCAGTGCTCGATCCGTTGGGGCTGGCCGTTGAGCGGGAAGGTCGCAATGTCGCCAACGGCCCAGAGCCCGTCGGTCACGCGCATCCCGCCGTCGACCTTCAACGACAGATCCTTTTCTTTGGGCAAATCGGCAAACGGGGTCGTTGCCGGGGTGACGCCAATGCCGACCAGCACCAGATCCGCCGGCAAGCGCTGACCATTGTCCAGCAGCACTGCTTCGACTTTGCCTGCGCCTTCGATCCGGGCCGCTTCGCCATCGGTATGAAACACCACGCCGTTGGCCTCGTGCAGGGCACGAATCGCTTTGCCGACGGCATCGCCGAAGTGCGCCTCGAACGGGATGGCATGGCGGGCCAGGACGGTGACCTCCAGGCCGTACTGACGCAGGGAAGAGGCGGACTCCAGAGCAATGAAACTGTCACCAACAATCACCGCCCGCTGACCGGGTTTTGCACTCGTCAGAATCCGCTGCGCCTGTGCCTTCGAACGCAGCACGAATACCTGCGGCAGATCGGCGCCAGGCAGCGACAGGGTTTTGGGTATGCCGCCGGTAGCAATCACGGCGGCGTCATAGCTCAACGATTGACCATCGGCCAGGCGCAGAGTCCGGTTCTCTGCATCCAGGCCCATCACATCGCTGTTTATCCGTTCAATGCGCTGTTCTTGATAAAAATTTTCATCCCGCAGAGGTGGCACTTCGTCCGGCGGCATCTCGCCTGCAATCACGAATTTGCTCAATACCGTACGGTCGTAACCGGCCTCGGACTCGCGGTCGATCAACACCACCCGGCCGCCGAAACCTTTCTCCCGCAGCGCCGCCGCACAAGCCGTACCTGCACCACCGGCACCGATGATCACAAAGGTTCGCTTATCGTCCGCCGGTGGGGTGCTCGCGGTGGGCATCGGCTGGTCATCGACCCAGACCTCATCGTCGCGGATTTCAAGCGGGTAGCGTCGCAGACTGTCCAGGGACGGTGGCTCGCATAACGCGCCGTCTTCGAGCCGGTACGCTGCCTTGTGCCACGGGCAGATCAGCCGCCCCTCACACAGCGCACCTTTGGCCAAGGGAGCCCCGGCGTGGGGGCATTTGCCCTGATAGGCGCGCAATTGATCGCCGAGCCGCAGCAAGACGATTTTCGTCTTATCGATCCGGACTTCAAGGCCACGGTCTTGGGGCACATCGGCGAAACGGGCAACGCGATGCAGGGCCATGATCGATCTCCTGGCAAGTGTTTCACTTAGGAGTTTGGCGCTTATTCCCAGGTTCAGCCAATTCTGCTGCCAGCGCACGAACGGTCCGGCTATAGTTTGCCAGCCGACGACGGCCTCACCCGCACAAGGTGCTCCGGTATGACCCGATTGACCTTTTTGAACCCTTGGCTGGCGGCCGTTGCAGTCGCCCTTTGCGTGCAGTTTCCGGCGCAGGCCCAGGAGCGTTTCACCCTCAGCATTCCCGGCGTTTCGGACAATCGTCTGTTCACGTCGGCGGCGGCCAGCGATGCCAGCGGTTGCGGCGGCAAGAACCAGTCCCCGGCCCTGAGCTGGAACGCCGGCCCTCCCGGCACACTCAGTTACGCCATCGTCATGCACGATCCGGACGGTCAGAAAGGCCTGGGTGTCGATCACTGGATTCATTACGGGATCAAGGCCGCGACACGTCAGATCCCGGCCGGTGTCGGTGCCAAATCCGCCCTCGAAGGCGTGGGCGGCAGCAACAGCAAAGGCACCACCGGTTACATCGGCCCTTGCCCGCCCATTGGCGACAGCTCCCATCACTACATCATCCAGCTTTACGCCCTGGACCTGGCGCCAGACGCCTTGCCTGCCGGCCTGACCCGCGCGCAGCTGATGGAACAAATCAAAGGCCATGTGCTGAAAAACAGCAGCGTGGTGCGGCGTTATCACCGCTGAAGATTTTTTCCGGCGATTAACCCGAACCTGCCGGGCTGTCCGTCTCAGAGGATGAATGAGTCAATTTCCTCCTGAGGTCAGCCCCCATGTCCCTCCCTCTGCACTACCTCCGCCCGGCCGCCCAGGGTTTCGCCGCCGGGTTGTTGCTGGCCGTTGCCGGTTGCGGCGCTTCATCCACGCCAGACTCTGAGACGAACAGCCCGGCAGCGGTTGCGCCACCGATTCAAGAGGCGCTGAAAACTGAAGCGTTGGTGCGTAGCGAGGCGATCATGGCAGATACCGCGATGGCCAAGCGCAGCGCGCGACCGGCACCGTCGGTCGCTTTCGCGCCCATGCCGGCCGGTGAGGCTTATCCACAGGGCTATCGGGATGAGCAGCGGGAGCAATATCAGGCGCTGGCCGATAACCCGATTCACAGCGTGGCCGAAGCACCGGTCTCGACCTTCAGTGCCGATGTCGACACCGGCGCTTACGCCAACGTCCGGCGCTTGCTCAATCAGGGGCGCTTGCCTCCCGAAGGGGCGGTGCGGCTGGAAGAAATGGTCAATTACTTCCCTTACGACTACGCCTTGCCCACCGATGGCTCGCCATTCGGCGTGACCACCGAGTTGGCGCCATCACCGTGGAACCCGCATACCCGATTGCTGCGTATCGGCATCAAGGCATCCGATCGCGCGGTGGCGGAACTGGCCCCGGCGAACCTGGTGTTTCTGGTGGACGTGTCTGGCTCGATGGACCGGCGCGAAGGCTTGCCCATGGTCAAAAGCACCCTGAAATTGCTGGTGGATCAACTGCGCGAGCAGGACCGGGTTTCACTGGTGGTGTATGCCGGAGAATCTCGCGTGGTGCTGGAGCCGACTTCCGGACGGGAAAAAGCGAAAATTCGTACCGCCATCGATCGATTGACCGCAGGCGGCTCGACCGCCGGAGCATCGGGTATCGAACTGGCTTATCAAATGGCCCAGCAGGCGTTTATCCCCAAAGGCATCAACCGCATCCTGCTGGCCACCGACGGTGACTTCAACGTCGGCATCAGCGACTTCGACAGCCTCAAGCAAATGGCTGTGGATAAACGCAAGACCGGCGTCTCTCTGACCACCCTGGGTTTTGGTGTGGATAACTACAATGAACACCTGATGGAACAACTGGCCGACGCTGGCGACGGTAACTACGCCTACATCGACAACCTGCGCGAGGCGCGCAAAGTGCTGGTGGATCAGCTCGGTTCGACTTTGGCGGTGGTGGCGAAAAACGTGAAGCTGCAAGTGGAGTTCAACCCGGCGCAGGTCAGCGAATATCGGCTGTTGGGTTATGAGAATCGCGCCTTGAAACGCGAGGATTTCAGCAACGACAAAATCGACGCCGGAGAAATCGGCGCAGGGCATACGGTGACCGCGTTGTATGAAATTGTCCCCAAGGGCGAGAAGGGCTGGCTGGAGCCGTTGCGCTATGGCAATGCTGGGGCCGATGTTTCCGCAAAAACCGGGGAAATGGCGATGCTGCGAGTGCGTTATCAGTTGCCGGAAGGTGGGAACAGTCGCTTGAGCGAGCGGCCAATACTGAAGGGTGAGGCCGGCAAACTCTCGGCCGCCAGCGATGATCTGCGCTTTGCTGCCGCCGTCGCGGCCTTTTCCCAGCAGCTCAAGGACGGGCGTTATACCGGTAATTTCAGCCTGAAAGACACCGAAGCCCTGGCCCGTGGCGCACGGGGCGATGATCAATTCGGCCTGCGCAGTGAATTCGTGCAATTGGTGGAGTTGGCGCAAAGCCTGCGGGCCCCGACCGCCTCGAATCAACAGCCCAACGACAACCGGATAGAGTGAAAGAGGCCAGCACTGACATGTCCGATCCTGAAATCAGCTCAACCGCCAGCAGCGATGAATCGCTGCTGGCGCGTTATCGCTCGGGCGACGGGCCGGCGTTCGAAGTTTTGTACGCCCGCCACCGTCAGGGCCTTTATCGATTCCTCCTCGGCCTCAGCGGCAAGCCCGAACTGGCCGAAGAGGTGTACCAGGAAACCTGGCTGAGCCTGATCCGCAGCACCAGTCAGCCACAAGGCCGGGCGAACTTTCGTACCTGGCTCTACCAGATTGCCCGCAACCGACTGATCGATCACTGGCGCAAACACGGCATCCACAACCCCTTGCACGACAGCTATGACGAACAGGCTCACGCCCTGATCGATGACGCGGCCGACCCCGAACAACTGCTGAGCCTGAGCCGCGACAGCCAACGCCTCGAAGCCGCCCTGCAAACCTTGCCCGCCGACCAGCGCGAAGTGTTCCTGCTGCGCGCCCACGGCGACCTCGACCTGCCGCAGATCGCCACCCTTACCGAAACACCGCTGGAAACCGTTAAAAGCCGCTTGCGCTACGCCCAGCAAAAACTGCGTCGGCTGCTGGCCGAGGAGGTACTGACATGACTGACGCCCGACAAACACCGCCATCGCCCGACGATGAAGTGCTCAAGCATTTTCGCGATCACAGCAGCGGCGAACCACCGGCGCATCTCGACGCCTTCATCCTCGCAACGGCCCATCGCGAAGCCCCCACACCGAAGCCGAACCTGTGGCAGCGCTGGCTCCGCGCTTGCCAACAACCCCGTTGGCAAGTGGCATTCGCCAGCCTCGTTGGCGTGGCCCTGATGCTGGCGCTGGTACAACGCACGCCGGAGCAACTGCCGAGTTATGACTTTGCCCCTGCGCCAAAAGCATCTGCACCGGTTGCCAAGCAGGAAGCCGCTGAAGCGAATGAACCCGCTGCTCGCTCCCAGGCTGCACCGGCCGGTGCTATGTCCGCGCCCGCGCCAGCTGCGCCAATGGTGGAGTTTTCTGCACCGTTGCAGCGCGAGTCGATCAATAGCGAAATGGCTGACGAAGCAAAAATCAGCAAACGCTTAGCCGCGCCGGCCAAGTCACTGGATGATCAATTACATGAAGTGATACGCCTGCAAGAGACCGGTCAGACACAAGCCGCCGAGGCGCTGATGGCGACATTGCACAAGCGCTTCCCCAAGGAAAACCTCACGGCCCGACTCAAGGATTTGCAGAAGAAATGAGGTGAACAGCGGTCGGCAAATTTGGCATCGACACCCGAAAGCGCGCACTATCGGCCTATAGCCGATGCGTTGGAGGATGCCGTGGCAAAAAAAATCGACCGCATCGCCCAAATGCTCAACTGCCCGGTGAAGGGTGAGGAATTACGGCGAGCAGTGACTGAGAGTCGTAAGGAGTTTCTTCTGGCGAAGCAGGCAGAAGAAGCGCTTGAGGAAGACGTTCTTGATGATGAAGTGGTCGAGGACGAAGAGGATGATGATTACGACGAGTTTGACTGGACGACAGAATGAGAAAACCGCTTCGACAGTTTTTTTACCATTAAAGAAACGCTGTTTGATCTGGAGTTCATCAAGGTGTGTTTATGCGTGTTTTACGCAACAGGTGTGGGGGGGAGCGCTAGCAGCAATGCCGCCGACTACCCAAGAACTACTAAGAACTACCCAAGAAACTACCCAAGAAATGGTTTGTTACGGCGATGATCATTGGTAGTGACGCAGCTGACCTGACGCGAGGCAGCGATTTGAACTGTCAAGTTTTCCTTGACGGTTGCCTCTACCTTGACTGGATCACCAGTGCCTACCGGCGGTTGACGAGAAGTCCTCAACCCTTACAATCGCCCACAACACGGCCCCTGTCGGTTGATGCGCTTCGGTGCTGAGACTGCTCAGGGGTTTTTTGTTGCCTGGGATTTTCCGCCTTACCAATCGCGGTGGGTCCCGGGTACGCTTTGAGCTGAACGGTGTGGTCGGGATCTTTCACTGACCATACCCGGACAAGAAAGCAAAGCCCTACCAGATTCGTGATGCGCGGGCTTTCCCTGAACAAGCAGGAGTCACGGCATGAACGTAATGAATTACAAAGGCTATGCCGCCCGAATTGAATACAGCCAGGAAGATGGCCTGTTTGTGGGCCGTATTGCTGGTATTAGAGATGTCGTTGGGTTTCATGGCGAGTCGGTGCAGGAGCTTCGAAATGCATTTGAAGAGGCCGTCACTGATTATCTGGAAACTTGCGCCAAGCTCTGACCAACACCGGGCGCATGCTTGACCACTGCTATTGCACGGCTATGCAGTTGCATGAGAGGTAGACGCCAGAGCTCAGCATCAACACGCCTCCGCTCACATCTGGCAGTTTTGGAGGCCCCGAAAAATCGGGGCGCAATTCAAGGGTGAGTTGCCGCTATTCTGCGGTTTGTGGCGTCGCCGCCTGCGGTGGTTGCGTCAAAACTTTCACCACATCATCAATCACTGCCTTACCCATCGCAGTCAGATAATGCGCGGCCCACGCGTGGCGGTCGGTGTCTTTCGCGTAAGCAGCATCCTCAGCAAACGACTTGGCCAAGAACAACAGGTCGGACGCTTGCGCCAATGCTTTGCTAATAGGCACCCCAGCGCTGACATGAAACAGCGGATCGTCTGCACAGTAGAGGCAGGGCGTGTAGCCGATGGTTTTTGCTTCTGAGTGTTCAGTCATTTGCCACCTCCATTGACGGAGGTGCGGTGGGGGCGCGATTCGAAATCGCGGTGAGGGATAAGCCTAATTTCGTACGGATTTATATTGCGCATGGTCTAGCTCCTTGACGAGGAACTGCCACTTTTTCGTTACCAAGCGAATGGGTGGCAGCTGTGCGCAGGTTGGTAAACCGGGAGTCAAGGAATCCGGCACGCCCGAAGACGTCCCACGCACAGCCGCCATAACTCAAAATTGCGGGCATAAAAAAACGCCTGCAAATCTGAATGAGGGCGCTGTTGCGCTTAACTCTCGGGTTACCAAGCCCGGTCGCTGAATTGGCAGCGACGGCAGAAGGGTAACGTGCAGGCTGATCTCCTGCAACCTCCGAGAGTCGTAGGGATTTTCTTCAGAATCAGCCGGAAGAGGGATGATTCTGAAGGCGGCGACTTCGAGGACGATAAGGTCTTGACCGGGGGGACAGAACGCAAAAACAGCTTCGGCGGTTTTTTATCAGTAGCAGTTGTTTGGTTAAACCGAACAACTGCATTCTCAAGTAGCTCGCCCGGCATGGCAGCAGTGGCGTTCTGCTGCTATACAGCACAAGAGCATATTCAGTGCCTCGTCAAATAAAAGGAGCTCACGATGAAGGTTCTTGCAGGGTTGGTTGGAGGTTTAATATTAGCCATTCTTGTTTCGATGCTCGTAGTTATCGCAATCGCAGCATCGCCAAGTGTTAGCGGATTGAAAGGAGTCATTGCTTTCTTCGTAACATGGATCATTGCAGCAGCCATAGCTGTTTACGCTCCCACTCCTGGCAAGGCATGGCGTCGACTTCTAATCGCCTCAGGCATCGCTGCATTCATGCTCCCCTTATCCGGTATCATTTTCACGGGTAGCCATATCGCCACCATTAGTGGTGCTCACTCGGGCGCGGAAGCGGCAGGAGCAGCCATCGGTGGCACCTTGGTGAGTGGCTTTCTAGGGTTTGTTGGCTTCTTCCTAGGAGTTATCTTCCTTATCATCGGCTTGTTAGTGGGGCGAGATAAGCAAATCGTTTACATTCAGCCGCCACCAAATTCATAAACAAGCCCAATTGAAGGCCGCTCCTCCACGATTTTTTGTTTTGTAGTGAGAACCGAGCCTTCGGAGCGAGAAGCGTCGGCATTTTCAAGAGTGATTGCCGATATTTTGCTTGCGGGTCGGATGCGGCTCGACCAACTCCGGCTAGACGCCCTAAATACAGCGCCCACAAAAAAGCCCCAGCCCCCTGCGGACTGAGGCTTTCTCATTTCTACATATGGTGCCCCCCAGGCGTCGTTTGAACTGAGCTCTGCGGCACCCGTTTGCAAGGGGGTGGCTGGTTTTGTTTCGGTTAGGCATACACGTGGGCATACATGCTGATGAATGCTGGCAATTGCTGAGGCATGCAACGGCTACTAGCGTCGATGCCGTGCGACCACGAGCAATGAGTCGTTCAAGCTTTCTCTATCCGCCGAGAAATGTGCATCCCTATGGCAGTGCAACGCAGTTTGAAACTCGATCACTGACTTCAACGCTCAGTATATGATGGACGTCCAGGAAGCCAGTATACGAGCGACTTGCTCCGCAACCCGGCCGTTCACAACGCGCACCGCAACGATCTATGACCGCTCCACGGTATAAAACCTCCGGTGTGACAGGGAAATAACCCCTTTGCCCAGGAGATAGGACACGCTGGTGGCAGTTCTTTCATGCTCATCATCGTGCCGATTGCGGACTGAAACGTTCGATTAAAGGCGGAAGTCGAGCGGTATTGAGGTGCGTTCAGGCGCTGCTTTCGGGCTTTACGATGGGTCGGCGCACGTTAGAGCCAAAAGCGAGTGAAATTGGTTGTGATCTGTGCCACTTGTTTCAATTTTTCGGCAGAACTGAGACACTTCAGGCTGCTATAGCAAGCTCTTTTTAAGAGAATTGCTGTTCAGAGCAGGTCATCTCCTTTTCGACCGTCCACCGCTGAGCGATTTCGATAGGTACGCCCCTTGGCCGTGGTTTAGCGCTTCTGGGCAAAATATTCGACGGGCATTAGCTGCAACCTTTGGAAGCTTCAACTATGCCTTTGGCGACAAATCCCTGCCCAGCTGGCGGCCTGTTTAGGTTGCTCGTTGCTTTATTCTCAGTTTATTTCGTATGACTACCCAAGACATTGTCGGCAAGCTTTGGAACCTGTGCAACGTCCTCAAGGATGACGGGGTGACATATCATCAGTACGTCACCGAACTCACTTATTTATTGTTTCTGAAAATGGCAGACGAGACCGGCCAGGCGAGCCAGCTGCCTGCAAAATGCCACTGGGTTGATTTGCTAGCGCATAGCGCCCTGGAGCGCCTTGAATTCTATAAAGTCACGTTGATTCGCTTGGGTAGCCATGGCTCGCCGCTGGTTAAAGAAATTTTTACCAATGCTAGTAGTTTTATAAATAAACCAACTACGCTGTCCACCTTGGTTACCGAAATAGACAAGATCGACTGGTACAGCGCCCGCCAAGAGGGTCTAGGTGACATCTATGAGGGCCTTCTCGAAAAAAACGCCAACGAGAAAAAAAGTGGCGCAGGACAGTATTTCACTCCACGTGTGCTGATCGATAGCATGGTGTCGGTCATGCAGCCGAAGCTGAGCGATCGTATACAGGATCCGGCTGCCGGAACTGGTGGTTTCCTAATTGCCGCGCACCATTACTTGAAAAAGCACCACGACTTTGACGCGCTCACCGAGTCCCAGCAGCGTAAGCTGCGCCGTGCCACATTCTTCGGCATGGAGCATGTGCAGGATACGCACCGCTTGGCATTGATGAACCTCATGCTGCACGGCATTGAGAGTGCTGGTGATAGCGGCCCTGTGGATGGAGGCATCCATTATGGCGACACACTGGGGCCCGATGGTGAGGCCTTGGCCAAGGGTGGCGCTACCTTGATTTTGACCAATCCTCCCTTTGGTACCAAAAAGGGGGGCGGCCTACCTACACGTACTGACTTCACCTTCCGAACCAGCAACAAGCAGTTCTGCTTCGTGCAGCACATCGTGCGCTCGCTGAAGCCGGGTGGTCGTGCTGCGGTGGTGTTGCCCGACAATGTGCTGTTCGAAAGCAATGTGGGCGCCGAGATCCGACGCGACTTAATGGATAAGTGCAATCTGCACACTATTCTGCGCCTACCTACAGGCATCTTTTATGCCCAAGGAGTTAAGACGAATGTGTTGTTCTTTACTCGCGGTAAGAAGGACAGGGCCAATACTAAGCAAGTGTGGGTATACGACTTAAGAACCAATATGCCGCAGTATGGCAAACGCATTCAGCTTACGCGCGAAAACTTCGCGGAGTTCGAGTCGGCCTTTGGCGACGACCCGTGGGGCCAGCCAGCAAGCTTGGCCAGACGTCAGGATCAGGGCGAGCTAGGGCGTTGGCGCGTATTCAGCCGTGAATGGATTGCAGCTCGAGAGGACAATCTCGATCTTGCATGGCTGAAGGATGAAAGCGAGGGGGTAAGTGAAGTTCTACCTGAACCGGCTGTGCTTGCGCGTGAAGCAATGGAGGCATTAGAACTGGCCTTGGACGAGTTGCGCGGAATCCTGGCTGAATTGGGCGAGGATCTATTTGAGGTTGAGGCGTGATCAGGCTGCCACCGGGTTGGACTGAGTGTACTTTGGGGCAGCTTATCAATGGCTTTGAGACAGGTAGGAGTCTTCAAGCTTCAGGTACGCCTGCGCAAAAAGGCGAATTTGGTGTGTTAAAGATCAGCGCAGTGACATGGGGGCGCTTTCAACCAGAAAAGAATAAAGCGCTTTTCCCCGCTGACCTTCCCCTACAGCACGAAATAGTTCGTGCTGGTGATTTACTAATTTCGCGGGCGAATACTTCCGCTCTGGTTGGCGCTCCAGTATTAGTTGATAGCGACTACGAGTATCTAATGCTTCCGGACAAAATCCTGCGCGTGCTGTACAGGCGGGAAGCTGTAGATCCTCGATACCTATTACAGGCGTTGCGGTCGCACGGTGCACGTATGCACATGGAGTCCCAAGCTACCGGAACCAGTGAATCTATGCGCAATCTTTCGCAGCCTAAGCTGCGGGAAACGCCCATTCTGTTGGCTCCGCTTGCTGAGCAAAAGCGTATCGCCGATAAGCTCGATGCTCTGCTGATCCGTATTGATGCGTGCCGCCGCGTACTAGATTGCGTGCCATCGTTACTTAAGCGCTTCAGGCAGGCAGTCTTAACATCCGCCAGAAGTGGGGCGTTAACTGAAGAGTGGCGAAGCGGGTTACCGCCAGCATGGCCCCATGAACGTGCGGCGGATGTTTGCTCGAAAGTTCAAAGTGGCGGTACACCGCGAGAAGGGTTTTCCCAGACAGGCATACCCTTTCTGAAGGTTTATAACATCGTCAATCAGAAGGTATCCTTCGACTACAAACCTCAGTACATAACGCATGAAATTCACATGGGTTCGATGTCCAAGTCGCTCGCTATCCCAGGAGATGTGTTGATGAACATAGTGGGGCCGCCGCTTGGAAAGGTGGCTGTCGTTCCCAATACGTATCCGGAATGGAATATCAACCAAGCGATTACATTGTTCAGACCGAACGAACGGATTTCATCGGGTTGGTTGTATTGCGTTCTTTGTGAAGGTTCAAACATTGCCGAAATCGCCCACGAGACAAGAGGCTCTGCCGGTCAGTCAAACATTTCACTTACGCAATGCCGTAACTTTTTGCTACCTATTCCTCCCGCCGACGAACAGGCGGAAATCGTCCGTCGTGTTGAATCCCTCTTTGTACTGGCTGATACGCTTGAAGCTAAGTATAAAAACGCTAGCGCGCAGGTTGAAGGATTGATCCCTGCGTTACTCGCAAAAGCATTTCGTGGCGAATTGGTGCGGCAAGACCTGACGGATGAACCCGCCAGTCAAATGCTCGAACGCATCGCGGTTATGGCGGCGAATCAAAAGCCCATTGCAAAGAATCAAAAGCCGTTGAGGAGAGCGCTGTTGAAGTCCGCATCCAAGGATCAGCTGTCAGACATCGTTGGCCAAATGCCGAAAGATGGCTTTACGTTCGAAGAGCTCAGTCAAGTGGCTTCTCGCGACTACGAGTCACTCAAGGAAGAACTTTTCAGGCTGCTTGCCGATAAAAAATCTGGTTTCAAGCAGTTCTTCGATGACAATGCGAAATCAATGAAATTTAAGCTGGTGCGCGGATGAAACTTCTACGCGTACACATTATTGCTGCAAAGTCATGTGGCGGCTTATTGGACGGTCTCGATGTACGCCTGCGAGACTCATATAGCAGTGTGTCTGAGTTTCAGCCGCTCTGCCTCATTGGCCCTAATGGGGCGGGTAAGTCTCAGCTCATTCAGGTAATCGCGGAAGCTTTTCAATCTTTATTTCATGCTTCAGTTCCCAGCGAGGAGCGCACAGAAGGCAATGAAGACTTGCTGTTCGAGATTGAGTATCTAATCTCGGTTCCCGGGCAAGATAAACCTGTGCATGTCCTTGCTAGCCGGCTTTTGCACGGGCGCAAAAAGCCGATAATAACACTTGCCAAAAAAATGGAGGGCGGTGACTGGATAGATTGCAATTTAACTGACCGCTCGACTGTAGCGTTATTGCCAACGAAGGTCGTTGGTTATACTTCTGGGGCAAATGAGACTCTTAGTCTGCCGTTTCTAGTTTCCCGTAGCGGCTATGCCGACGAAGTGACCCGTCGTGCGTTAGATAAGTCAATGGAGTCAGAATCAGTTCCTGATACGAGGTTGATGCTGATCGATTATGGCACTCACTTAGAAGTGTTGGTGGCTAACCTTCTATTAGGAGCTGTCGAGCAGCGAGACGCTTTATTGAACGATGCGCGTGTCCAAGGTCTTCACTCTTTTCGATGTGTTGTTCAGCTTGCACACTCTGCGGCACCCAAGACTACAGCGCCAAAGAAAAGCAAGTACAGACGGAAAGGAATACAGCTCACCGGTGAGTTGGAGACGTACCTAGATCAGCTTCGGCGCTGCGCTACGTGCTATCACCATGAGCCTAACAGTGATAGCTACACGTTCGATTTTTTTGTGACGGATGAGACTCGTAAAGCATTCGCCACCTTTTGGTCTAGTGCTCTGGAGTTATACGCGGCACTTCACAAACTCGCGATGCTTAATGATCTCGCCATTCCCAAAGCTACTCGTGAAAGATTCAAGCGTGAAGCTCAAATGCGCAAATTCGCTTCTCGCTTGCCCGAACCGCAGGATGAGGACAAGGTATTTAGATTCGAGCGGGTCGTGTTCGACGCACAGGGGGACCGAGGAACGGTTGATTACGTTTCTCTTTCTGATGGTGAGCATCAGCAGGTGCAGCTCCTGGGGACGATGTGCATGATTTCTTTCCCAGAGGTGCTCTTCCTTTTAGATGAGCCAGAGTCTCACTTTAATCCGCAATGGCGGGTGAAACTCATGTCGAAGGTACTTAGTCTTCCAACAGCGAGCGGTGCTCGTAAAGATGAGTGCCCGGCATCCAGGCAAGACTGTCTACTGACAACACACTCACCATTTGTGCCCTCCGACATGCCAAAGGAGCGCGTGCTAATTTTTAGAAAGAATATAGAAACTGGGAAGATTGAAGTACGTCATCCCGATGTCGAAACGTTCGGGACGACATTCGATTCGATTCTGGCGGAGTGCTTTGAAATACGACCTCCAATCTCTGACGTTCCCAAGGCGATGATTGAAGAACTAAAAGCATCGGATGATCCGCAGGTGATACATGATCGCATGCAGGAACTGGGGGATTCGGTCGAAAAAATAATGCTCGCGGATCGTGTACGCCAACTGCGACGGAAGTCGGGGGACTGATATGCTTTTTGGCTACCCGATTGCGGTCACCGCAGAGAACTGGTTACACGACAGTCTCGTAGCCGCAGTACAGCGCATACATGAACTCGTTGATGAGCGGAAGAGAATGCCAAGTTGGCCTAACATTCTTCCTGACGCATATCGGGTAAAATTGTCAGGGAGAACGGGCCTTGCAAAACGGCTGAAGGATTACGCAAAAGCTATTAGGGCACTTACTCCGGCGCAGCGTCAAATTGTCCTTGAGGCGCTCGAAGGCCAGAATAGAATCTCAGATCTGCTGACTCGCCATTGCGATTGTGATGAACTCGCGGATCTTCCAGCTGCTGCTCAGCAACCGGCGAAAGCTCTTTTCACTTTTGCGTTTGGTCTGCTGACTGAGTATGAGATTCGTCAGCGCCAGTACAAAGCTTTGTGCGGGAGTATTCCTGCACGTGTGTGTCCATTCTGTGGGTGCGAAGGTCTTGATGCACCAGGAGCGCCGCAAGAAGATTTAGATCACTACATCCCGCGTTCTAAGTATCCTTTTGCCGCCGCGAACCTTCGAAACTTGGCTCCAATGGGCGGGCGTTGCAATGCAACCTACAAGCGCGCGCAGGATCCACTTCGAGGCAGCGACGGTCAGCGCCGACTTGCGTGTGATCCCTATGTCACGAACGGACTAGTAGTCTCGCTAAGTAACAGCGTTGTCGACGAATTGACGCCTGGCCCCATTGTTACTGATTGGGTGATCGAGTTTTTTCCGATGGACGAGGCGGTTGAGACTTGGGATGAGATCTTCCATATCAAAGAGCGTTGGAAGCGCGATGTTTTAGATGACATCACTTTCAATCAGTGGCTCAGTGATTTTCGAACCTATTGTTTCACTGCAACCCTTCAATTTGCAGGAGACGATGACGTGGCTGATGCAGTGAGTCGCTATGAGCAGTATCTCACTGGATGTGGTTTTAGCGATCGAGCGTTCCTGAAGGCCGCCGTCTTTAGGTTTCTACTTCGCCGATGTGCCGCTGGCTGCCAACGTCTGCTACCAATACTTCGGGATTTGACGGGGGCGCCACAACCACCTGTGTTAGTTGCAGTGGTTTAGTAACTGGCGATCTATAATCTGAGGCCTGTTGGTGTTCTTCTGTTGCGATGGCAACGAAATTCCTTACTCGTAACTGATTAATAGGGTCCAAAGCGTGAGGCTATCCCTCCAATGAGTTACAGTTTTTTATGCAACAGATCAGAAGGTGCTTGTTCGGCCGAAGGCCACAGTTCCGTTCAAAGAAATCCTGCTGCATATAGCTTTCCCATCACCCACAAAAAAGCCCCAGACCCTAAAGATCTGAGGCTTTCTCGTTTCTACATATGGTGCACCAGGCGGGATTCGAACCCACGACCCCTGCCTTCGGAGGGCAGTACTCTATCCAGCTGAGCTACTGGTGCGATGCGGGCGCCATGATACTCATATGCGCTGCGGGCGTCCATGCTGCTGAATCGTCTGCCTTTTTCAAAAGCGTAACCTGCGTTTGCTACGCTGATCTGAAAAAATAGGCAAATGCGGCGTTTTCGTTCTTTTTTTCGAACAGCCTATTGTCCTTTACCCCCTTTGATCCTAGGATTCGTTTGAGATTTCAAACGCTCTTGTCTGGGTGCTGAACCGCACGAGTTCGATTTGTGCGCTATTTATGTGCTTCAGCCCGGTGAATGATTTCCCTGACGGCAGCCTATAAGGCGCCTTTCTACAATCATAATTCGCTCCGCGTTTGCCGCGGTGCTGTTAAGGAAAGCCGACATGCAGCTTAAAGACACCCAGTTGTTCCGCCAGCAAGCCTTTATCGATGGCGCTTGGGTCGATGCGGACAACGGTCAGACGATCAAGGTCAATAACCCGGCAACGGGCGAAATTCTGGGCACTGTGCCGAAAATGGGCGCTGCCGAAACCCGCCGTGCGATTGAAGCCGCTGACAGAGCGCTGCCGGCCTGGCGTAGCCTGACCGCCAAGGAACGCGCGAACAAGCTGCGTCGCTGGTTCGAACTGATCATCGAGAACCAGGACGACCTGGCGCGCCTGATGACTCTGGAGCAAGGCAAGCCATTGGCTGAGGCCAAGGGCGAGATCGTTTACGCCGCTTCCTTTATCGAGTGGTTCGCTGAAGAAGCCAAACGCGTCTACGGTGACGTGATTCCGGGCCACCAGCCAGACAAGCGCCTGATCGTGATCAAGCAGCCGATCGGCGTGACCGCTGCGATTACTCCGTGGAACTTCCCGGCCGCGATGATCACCCGTAAAGCCGGCCCGGCCCTGGCCGCTGGTTGCACCATGGTGCTCAAGCCTGCTTCGCAAACCCCGTTCTCGGCGTTCGCCCTGGCTGAACTGGCTCAGCGTGCCGGTATTCCGAACGGCGTGTTCAGTGTGGTGACCGGCAGCGCCGGCGATATCGGCAGCGAGCTGACCGGCAACCCGATCGTGCGCAAACTGTCCTTCACCGGTTCGACCGAAATTGGCCGTCAGTTGATGACCGAGTGCGCCAAGGACATCAAGAAAGTCTCGCTGGAACTGGGCGGTAACGCGCCGTTCATCGTGTTCGACGACGCGGACCTGGATAAGGCCGTCGAAGGCGCGATCATTTCCAAGTACCGCAACAACGGCCAGACCTGCGTCTGCGCCAACCGCCTGTACATCCAGGATTCGGTCTACGACGCGTTCGCCGAAAAACTGAAAGTGGCCGTGGCCAAACTCAAGATCGGTAACGGTCTGGAAGACGGCACCACCACTGGCCCGCTGATCGACGAAAAAGCCGTGGCCAAGGTGCAAGAGCACATTGCTGATGCCGTCGGTAAAGGCGCCACCGTGCTGGCGGGCGGCAAGAGCATGCAAGGCAACTTCTTCGAGCCGACCATCCTGACCAACGTGCCGAATAACGCTGCCGTGGCCAAGGAAGAAACCTTCGGTCCATTGGCGCCACTGTTCCGCTTCAAAGATGAAGCTGACGTGATCGCGATGTCCAACGACACCGAGTTCGGTCTGGCCTCGTACTTCTATGCTCGCGACCTGGGCCGTGTGTTCCGTGTGGCTGAAGCCCTGGAATACGGCATGGTCGGCGTCAACACCGGGTTGATCTCCAACGAAGTCGCGCCGTTCGGCGGCATCAAGGCGTCGGGCCTGGGCCGTGAAGGCTCCAAGTACGGCATCGAGGATTACCTGGAAATCAAATACCTCTGCCTGGGCATCTAAGGCAAGGCATTGCTTCAAGCGCAAAGGGCACGAGAGCGCTGTCCCTTTGCGCGCTTCAAACGGAATTTTCTCTGTGGCCGGGAAAGCTGTGGCAGTCGATCATCGCATGCTGTCGTAGTTGCCTCCCCGCCGCATTTTCCTTGAACCACGCCGCCCGATGAGCGGTGAATGAGGACACTATGAGCAAGACTAACGCATCCCTGATGAAACGCCGCGAAGCCGCTGTACCGCGCGGTGTTGGCCAGATTCACCCGATCTTCGCCGAGTCCGCGAAGAACGCCACCGTGACCGACGTTGAAGGTCGCGAGTTCATCGACTTCGCCGGCGGTATCGCCGTGCTGAACACCGGTCACGTGCACCCGAAAATCATCGCCGCCGTGACCGAACAGCTGAACAAGCTGACCCACACTTGCTTCCAGGTTCTGGCGTACGAGCCGTACGTGGAAGTGTGCGAAAAAATCAACGCCAAGGTGCCAGGTGATTTCGCCAAGAAAACCCTGCTGGTGACCACCGGCTCCGAAGCCGTGGAAAACTCCATCAAGATCGCGCGTGCAGCCACTGGCCGTGCCGGTGTGATCGCGTTCACCGGCGCTTACCACGGTCGCACCATGATGACCCTGGGCCTGACCGGTAAAGTCGTGCCTTACTCGGCCGGCATGGGCCTGATGCCAGGCGGCATCTTCCGCGCGCTGTACCCGAACGAATTGCACGGTGTGAGCATCGACGATTCGATCGCCAGCATCGAACGCATCTTCAAGAACGACGCCGAGCCGCGTGACATCGCTGCCATCATCATCGAGCCGGTTCAGGGCGAAGGTGGTTTCTACGTCGCGCCTAAAGAGTTCATGAAGCGTCTGCGCGCTTTGTGCGACCAGCACGGCATTCTGTTGATCGCTGACGAAGTACAGACTGGCGCTGGCCGTACCGGCACTTTCTTCGCCATGGAACAGATGGGCGTTGCTGCCGACCTGACCACCTTCGCCAAATCCATCGCTGGCGGTTTCCCGCTGGCCGGTGTGTGCGGCAAGGCCGAATACATGGACGCCATCGCTCCAGGCGGCCTGGGTGGTACTTACGCCGGTAGCCCGATCGCTTGCGCCGCGGCCCTGGCCGTGATGGAAGTGTTCGAAGAAGAGCACCTGCTGGATCGCTGCAAAGCGGTTGGCGAGCGTCTGGTAACTGGCCTGAAAGCCATCCAGGCCAAATACCCGGTCATCGGCGAAGTACGTGCTTTGGGCGCGATGATTGCGGTCGAGCTGTTCGTCGACGGCGACAGCCACAAGCCGAACGCTGCTGCTGTGGCATCGGTTGTGGCCAAGGCGCGTGACAAGGGCCTGATCCTGCTGTCGTGCGGCACCTACGGCAACGTTCTGCGCGTACTGGTACCGCTAACCTCGCCGGACGAGCAACTGGACAAAGGTCTGGCGATCATCGAAGAGTGCTTCTCTGAGCTCTGATTGATTTGTGATCTGATCGACAAAAAACCCGCTTCGGCGGGTTTTTTTATGGTGCTTGAAACACATCAGGGCAATTGAGCTGTATCGAATGGCCATCATTGACTAAGGTGCAAGCATTGCCGTTGGAGTGTGCGATGACTGCTGTGGTGTTACCCGCTGTGCCGCGTGTGCTGATTGCCGAGGCCGACCCCTGGTCCCGCGACCTGCTCAAGCAGGTGTTGTTGAATGTGCGCTGCGACGCGCGGCTGGACCTGTGTGCCGATGGCCAGGAAACCTTGCAGCTGTTGGCGGAAAACCCTTATGACCTGGTGATCGTCGACTGGGAGTTGCCTGGCGTTGATGGCCTGAATGTTCTGCGCAGCGTCCGGCAGCGTAAGCGTAATCCGCCGCTGCCCTTCATTCTGATGAGCAGCCGCAACGACAGCGCCAGCGTGCGCGAAGTCTTGCCCCTGGCGCCCACGGCGTACCTGACCAAACCCTTGAACATCGAAAACCTGACCCAGCGCCTGCAGGATTTGTTGCTGAACGCCGGCGAAGAGGTGTCCTGTGAGGCGCCGTCATTGGCGCCAGGCATGACCTTGTCGGTGTACCTGGAGCGACGTCGCGAACTGGCGGAGGGTGCGCCGTTGATGACCGATGTGCAGGTGGCGATCAAACGTAGCCTCAACCCCAATGGCCTCGATCTGACGCGGCTGGAAGACGAAATCCGCACTGATCCGCAAATTACCGCTGTCCTGATCGCCGCCGCCAACAGCGCAGCCCAGCATCATGGTGTCGCTGTGCAAACCCTGGCCCAGGCGCTGCAACGCTTGGGCACCGGGCAAAGCATGAACCTGATTCTGGGGCTCGCTCTCAAACGCAGTGCCCGGCTCAGTGATCCGCAGCTGGCGGACTATGCCGAGCGTTATTGGCAGTTGTCGCTGCACACCGCCGAATACGCCCGGACACTGGCGCGTTTGCTGGATCTGGATCAGGCGCGCTGTTATTGCGCAGGCATGCTGCATTGCCTCGGCGACCTGGCGTTGCTGCGTTGTTTGCAGGAGTGGAAGGAAGCTGGCGGTGAGCTGGATGAATGGCAGGAAGTCGGCGATGCATTGGCCGAGTTCGGCGCGGCCTATGGTTCGGCGCTACGGACCCGCTGGCGGCTGCCCTTGGAGCTGCGGGAGCTGATTGCGGCGGTTTACCAGTTCGGTGGCGGGGTTTACTCCCGAGAAGCGCTGGTGATGAACATGGCCGCGCAACTGGCGCGCCTGACCGAGCATGAGGGGATCGAGGTGCTGGCCAAGAGCCGCACAGCGCGATTGCTCAAGATCGGATTGCCGGAGCTGATGCGTTTGCGCAAGAAGTGAATCTGACACGAAACCCTGTGGGAGCGGGCCTGCTCGCGATAGCGGTTGATCAGCCAACATCAATGTTGAATGTCAGCACCTCATCGCGAGCAGGCTCGCTCCCACATTGGTTTGGTGTTGAACCGGAATTTTGGGCTCAGCCAGAGATAATCCGGTTCTTACCCTGGCGCTTGGCCTGGTACATCGCCGCATCGGCGCGGGCGAACAGGCTGTCGATGCTTTCATCCTCGTGTGTGAGGCTGCTCAGGCCCTGGCTGACGGTGATGCCGAAGGTCTGGTCGTCATGGTTGAAGCTTAACCGCTGAATTTCCCGTTGCAGGCGCTCGGCCACTTGCATGGCCATGTCCGGTGCGCAGCCGGGAAACACTGCCGCGAATTCTTCACCGCCGATCCGTCCGAACAGATCACCACGCCGCAGGGCCGCGCGACCGCTCTCGGCGATGCGTTGCAGCACCTTGTCGCCTTCCTGATGGCCGTAGGTGTCATTGACCACTTTGAAGTCATCGATGTCCAGCAGCAGGAACGCCATCGGCGCACCGTTCAACCGCGCCTGCTCGAATTCGCGATGGGCGCATTCGAAGAAGTGTCGGCGATTGCTGCTTTGGGTCAACACGTCGGTGCTGGCCAGATGTTGCAGCTGGGCTTCCATCTGCTTTTTTTCGGTGATGTCTTCGGCAATGCCGACGATGATCACCGGTTGACCCGGCTCGGCCTGACGGTTGATGAAACACTTGTCGCTGAGCCAGCGCACCTGGCCGTCGGCAGCGATGATGCGGTACTCGCGGTCTTCAACGGCGCCTTTGACCAGCACCTGCGCGAGGCTGCGCTCGGCGTAGTCCAGATCGTCGGGATAGACGCTGTCGCGCCAGTGGTTGTAGTCGGACAGCAACAGACCGGCGGGGCGGCCGAAAATCCGTTCATAGGCCGGGCTGACGTAAAGCACCTGGCGGGTTTCCCAGTTATATGCCCAAAGCACGGCGTTGACGCTGACCAGCAGCGAGCTGAACAGCTGTTCGCGTTCGCTCAGGCGCGCCACTTCACCCTGGGCATGCATCAGCGCCATCAGGGTTTGCGCGGCCTCGGGCCACTGTGGAAGGGATGTGTCTTGTAGGTTTTTATGGACCATCGGCACAAATCTCAAAGGGCATGCCGCTATGTCGACAGCGGCCAGAAACAGAGCCCGCCTGGATGGCGAAGTGTCTTTGAGATAGGGGATTTGGAGCGAAGTTCCCGGTATTTGTGGTGATGGGGGAGGAGGCCGCTGGGCGGTACTGGCGACGCGTTTTTTTCAACTAAAACGCGTCGTCAGGTTTTACGTCTGCTGCGCAGCCGAGCGGGAGCAAGCTCCCTCGCCAGGCAAGCCTCTTCAGCAGAGGCAAGCCGTTATCAGAGGATCAGGCGTTGGCAGGGCGCAGGGAGTAGGTTTTCAACTGGCCGGCGAAGTCACGCAGGGATTGAATCCCGCTGGCCTCGGCCTCGTGTACCCAATCCTTGATGGCAGCCAGCATGTCGTGACCATTTGAGCTGGTCTTGACCCAGATCTGTTGCAAGGCCAGGCGTTTCTCGTAAATTACCTTCAGCGCCTGGCTGTGCTCGAGCATGGTCTGGATGCGCATATGGTGCTTGTCGTCCAGCAGGCTGGTTTCCCGCGACAGCAAACGCTTGGCCCGGTGGAACTGATGACGGACCGAGTGATCGACCTTTTCCAGCTCTTGCTTGACCAGCGGCGCGATCACCAGCTTGCGGTACTGGGCCATGATCTGGAAGCGGTTGTTGAGGATTGCCATGGCAGTGTCCATGTCCAGGCTGCCTTTGCCTTCAACGCGGTGGGCGATCGGCGCAACCCGCTGGACCTTGGCCAGACGCAGGAAGCTGAAAACCTGGATCCAGGCCCAGCCGAGGTCGAATTCCCATTTCTTCACCGACAGTTTGGCGGAGTTAGGGTAGGTGTGATGGTTGTTATGCAGTTCTTCGCCGCCGATCAGGATGCCCCAAGGCACCAGATTGGTCGCCGCATCGCGGCATTCGAAGTTGCGGTAGCCGATGGCATGGCCCAGGCCATTGACCACGCCGGCGGCCCATACCGGGATCCACATCATCTGGATAGCCCAGATGGTGATGCCGATGGTGCCGAACAGTAGTAGGTCGATGACGCCCATGATCGCCACACCCAACAGCGGGAAGCGGCTGTAGAGGTTGCGTTCGATCCAGTCTTCGGGGCAGTTCTTGCCGTAGATGCGCAGGGTTTCGGGGTTTTCCGCTTCGGCGCGGTACAGCTCGGCGCCTTTGCGCAGAACGGTGGACAGCCCTTTGATGACCGGGCTGTGCGGGTCGTCGACGGTTTCGCATTTGGCGTGGTGTTTGCGGTGGATAGCTGTCCACTCGCGGGTGTTCTGCGCCGTGGTCAACCACAGCCAGAAGCGGAAGAAATGTTTCAGGCCGGCATTGAGCTCAAGCGAGCGATGGGCTGAATAGCGATGCAGATAAACCGTGACGCCGACGATCGTCACATGGGTCATCAGCAGGGTGACTGCCACCAGTGACCAGGGCGATAAGCCAAGAAAACCTTCGTACCACATAGCCTATAGGACCCTCGATAAAGAAAAAAACAGCCGTTGCATTATCACTTAGCCCACAGATAAAACCAGTCGCCCTTTCAGATAAGAGTGGCTGGATGTGTCTTTAATCTATAATTCCAGCCTTTTTACAGGGACATGGACGCTCTAATGTCAGCCACCTATCGCGATGCTTTGCGTGCAGCGCTGCTCTACCTTTTGCTTTCCGTAACCTGGCTCCAGTTTAGTGGTTATTTATTGAACAGGTTCTTCGATAATTCCACCGACCTGCTGCGCTGGCAGCTGATCAACGGTTATGCCTGGGTGGCGTTCAGTGCCGGGCTGATCTTCATTGCACGGGCACGATTGTTTCGCTGCCTGGGTGTCGGCGCCAAATTGCGCGAGCGCAATGCCGACCGGGAGCGTTTGCGTCAGGCGGCAGCGGTGTTCGATTGCACCCGTGAAGGGGTGCTGGTCACTAATAGCAACGGGTTGATCGTCCATGTGAACCGGGCGTTCATGGAAATCACCGGCTACCAGCGCGAGGAAGTGCTGGGGCAACGACCGAACATGTTCAAGTCGGGTCATCACCCGCCGGGTTTCTACCAAGCGATGTTCACGACACTCGACAGCCTCGGCGAGTGGAGCGGGGAAATCTGGAACCGTCGTAAAAGCGGGGAGATCTACCCGCAATGGCAGACGATCCGCCTCATTCGCGACGAGCAGGGTCGGCTCAGCCAGTACGTTGCGGTGTTTTCCGACATCAGCGCGATCAAGAACTCCGAACATGAACTGACGCGCCTGGCCCATCACGATCCGCTGACCGATCTGCCCAATCGCCTGCTGCTCACCGACCGCGCCGGGCAGGCCGTGGCTTCGGCGCAGGTCCATAAGCGCGGTTGTGCGTTGTTGATGATCGACCTCGATCATTTCAAGTTGATCAATGACAGTCTCGGTCACAGTGTCGGTGATCGGTTGCTCAAGGCCATAGCTGAGCGCCTGAATGCCTTGTTCGACCCGGGCATCACGCTGGCACGGCTCAGTGGCGACGAATTTGCGGTATTGACTGAAAACTGCCCGCAACCGGGGCACGCCGCGGCACTGGCTCAGCGGGTCATCGATGGCCTTAAAGAGCCGTTCCAGATCGACGGGCATTCGCTGTTCATCAACGCCAGCATTGGCATCAGCCTGTTCCCCAGCGATGCCTTGAGCGCCGAGCAGCTATTGCGCAACGCCGATTCGGCGCTGTTCAAGGCCAAGAGCGCTGGGCGCGATGGCTATGCCCTCTACACCGAAGAATTGACTGCGCATGCCCAGCAGCGCGTCGAGATCGCGTTCCAATTGCGCCAGGCGCTGGAGCAGGAGCAATTGCGGGTTTATTACCAGCCCGTGCATGACCTCAAAACCCGTCGCCTGATCGGCGTCGAGGCGCTGGTGCGCTGGGAGCATCCGCAACGTGGGTTGGTGTCGCCGGCTGAATTCATCCCCATTGCCGAACGCACCGGGCTGATTGCCGAGATCGATGCCTGGATCATGCGTCAGGCCTGCCAGCAGATGTGCCAGTGGCAAGCGGCGGGCGTGGTGTTATCGTTTGTCGCGGTGAACGTTTCTTCTCGCCTGTTTGCCCGCCGCGAGTTGTATCAGCAAGTGGCCCAGGTGCTGCACGACACGGGCCTGGATCCGGCGTATCTGGAGCTGGAAGTCACCGAAAGCGCGGTGATGGAAGACCCGGAAGTGGCGCTGGAGCAGATGCATCGTTTACGCGAGTTGGGCGTGCGGCTGGCCATTGATGATTTCGGTACGGGCTATTCATCATTGCTGCGGCTCAAGCGACTGCCGGTGCAGAAGCTCAAGATCGATCAGGGATTTGTCGCAGGGTTACCGAGTGATGAGGATGACGTGGCGATTGTGCGGGTGATTATTGCGCTGGCGCAGAGCATGGGGCTGCAAGTGCATGCCGAGGGGATCGAGCAGGTCGAGCAGGCGAGTTTCCTGCTCGAACACGACTGCGATCTGGGGCAGGGGTACTGGTTTGGGCGGCCAGTGCCGGCGACATTATTGGATTGGGCCGGGCGCCAGTGATTGGATGAGCGCTTGATGTTCATTCCCACGCTCTGCGTGGTAATGCATCCAGTGACGCTCTGCGTCACCTCTCGATCAGGGACGCAGAGCGTCCCGGGCGGCATTCCCACGTGGAGCATGGGAACAATCAGTCTTTTGGTTATATAAAAATTCTTAAATAGTCTTTTTAAGAATATATGCGCCTATCTACTATTGCTCTCACGCCGTAAGCAGTGCCCGCCACTGCCAGGCATATCTCATTAAGGAGCAGCACCATGAGCGCATCCCTACGTAGTGTTGACGGGCAGGACGAAGCCACCATTTTGCGTGAGATCCAAAGCGCTTTACGCGATCTGCGCTTTGGCGCGGTGGAAATCACCGTGCACAACGCCCAGGTGGTTCAGATCGAACGCAAAGAGAAATTCCGATTGCAGAACCCGGGCAACAAACCGAGCTGAAACGAAAGATCAAAAGATCGCAGCCTTCGGCAGCTCCTACGCGCCTGTGGGCGCCGCCGAAGGCTGCGATCTTTGAACAGGCAACCCGATTCCAGAAATCCATAAGAAAAGCCAACACACCAAGAATTCCAGGAGCTTTCACCATGTCGTCGATTCGTCATTTTGCTTTGGCCGCCCTGGCCAGTGCCCTTTTTGCGGGTTCCGCGGTTGCCAAGGATTACGAGCTGCTCAACGTGTCGTATGACCCGACCCGTGAGCTGTACCAGGAGTACAACGCCGAGTTCATCAACTTCTGGAAAAAAGACCACGCTGGCGACAACGTGAAAATCCAGCAGTCCCACGGTGGTTCGGGCAAGCAGGGCCGGGCGGTGATCGACGGTCTGCGGGCCGACGTGGTGACCCTGGCCCTGGCCGGTGACATCGACGAAATCGCCAAGCTCGGCAAGAGCCTGCCGGCCGACTGGCAGAAGCGCCTTCCGGAAGCGAGCACGCCTTACACCTCGACCATCGTGTTCCTGGTGCGCAAGGGCAACCCGAAAGGCATCAAGGACTGGGGCGACCTGACCAAAAACGGCGTGGAAGTCATCACCCCGAATCCGAAAACCTCCGGCGGGGCGCGCTGGAATTTCCTCGCGGCCTGGGCCTATGGCCTGAAAGCCAATGGTGGTAACGAAGCCAAGGCTAAAGAGTACGTGCAGACTCTGTTCAAACACGTGCCTGTGCTGGACACCGGTGCTCGCGGTTCGACCATCACCTTCGTCAACAATGGTCAGGGCGACGTGTTGCTGGCCTGGGAAAACGAAGCCTTCCTGGCCTTGAAAGAAGACGGCGGTGCTGACAAGTTCGACATCGTCGTGCCTTCGCTGTCGATCCTGGCCGAACCACCGGTGGCCGTGGTCGACAAGAACGCCGAGAAAAAGGGCAACACCGACATTGCTGAAGCGTATCTCAAGCACCTGTACAGCCCGGCCGGCCAGGAAATCGCGGCGAAAAACTTCTATCGTCCACGTGACAAAGAGGTGGCCGCCAAGTACGCCAAACAGTTCCCGACACTGGAACTGGTGACCATCGACAAGGACTTCGGTGGCTGGAAAACCGCGCAACCGAAATTCTTCAATGACGGTGGCGTGTTCGACCAGATTTATCAGGCGCAGTAACCTGAAATGGATCAGTCAATGGACCTGATTCCAGGCAGTTAAGGTGCTGAACCTGTGGGAGCGAGCCTGCTCGCGATGACGGCGGTACATTCAGCATAAATGTTGGCTGACCCGCCGCTATCGCGAGCAGGCTCGCTCCCACAGGGACTGCAGTGTCCAAATCCTTAACTGGCTGGCATTAGCCAACAGGCCCCGATTTCACCGTCGGGGCTTAGCGCGTTCTCAACCAAGGACTTTTATGTCGCGTCGTATCTCCCCCGTCATACCCGGCTTCGGGCTGACGCTGGGCTACACCTTGGTGTACCTCAGCTTGATTGTGCTCATTCCACTGGCGGCGATGTTCGTGCATGCCGCTCAACTGACCTGGGAGCAGTTCTGGGTCATCATCTCGGCGCCACGGGTGCTGGCGGCGTTGAAGCTGAGCTTCGGCACCGCGCTCTATGCCGCGATCATCAACGGCATCATTGGCACGCTGCTGGCCTGGGTGCTGGTGCGCTACACGTTCCCGGGGCGAAAAGTCATCGACGCGATGATCGACCTGCCGTTCGCATTGCCCACTGCGGTGGCCGGTATCGCGCTGACCGCGCTGTACACCCCCGCTGGCCTGGTGGGTCAGTTCGCTGCGGACCTGGGTTTCAAGATCGCCTACACCCCCCTCGGCATCACGCTGGCGCTGACTTTTGTGACGCTTCCATTTGTGGTACGTACGGTACAGCCTGTACTGGCTGATATCCCCCGTGAAGTAGAGGAAGCGGCGGCTTGCCTGGGGGCGAAACCGTTACAGGTTTTCCGCCATATTCTGGTGCCGGCGCTGCTGCCAGCCTGGCTGACCGGTTTTGCTTTGGCCTTTGCCCGTGGGGTCGGCGAGTACGGTTCGGTGATTTTCATCGCCGGCAACATGCCGATGAAAACCGAAATTCTGCCGCTGCTGATCATGGTCAAACTCGACCAGTACGATTACACCGGCGCCACCTCCATTGGTGTACTGATGCTGGTGGTTTCCTTTGTCCTGTTGCTGCTGATCAACTTGCTGCAGCGGCGCATCGAAACCCCATAAGGAGGCGCGAAAAATGTCCCAATCGTCTATTGCAGCAGCCTCCTCGAACGCCGCCCGCCGTGGCAGTGCCACGTCGCGGCGACTCCTGATCGGCCTCGGCTGGCTGATCTTTGCACTGTTTCTGTTGTTGCCATTGTTCATCGTGGTGTCCCAGGGCCTGAAACTGGGCCTGGGTGCATTCTTCACCGCGATCTTCGAGCCGGACGCCTTGTCGGCGTTGAAACTCACCGTGATTGCGGTGCTGATCTCGGTGCCGCTGAACCTGGTGTTCGGTGTCAGTGCGGCGTGGTGCGTGAGCAAATACTCGTTCCGTGGCAAGAGCATGCTGGTGACGCTTATCGACCTGCCATTCTCGGTGTCGCCAGTGATCGCAGGCCTGGTCTACGTGTTGATGTTCGGCGCCCAGGGGCTGTTCGGTCCGTGGTTGCAGGATCATGACATCCAGATCGTCTTCGCCTTGCCGGGCATCGTGTTGGCGACGATTTTCGTCACCGTGCCGTTCGTGGCCCGTGAGCTGATCCCGCTGATGCAGGAACAAGGCACTCAGGAGGAAGAGGCCGCGCGCCTGCTTGGCGCCAATGGCTGGCAGATGTTCTGGCACGTCACCGTTCCCAATATCAAATGGGGCCTGATCTATGGCGTGGTGCTCTGCACTGCGCGAGCGATGGGGGAGTTCGGTGCGGTGTCGGTGGTTTCCGGGCACATTCGCGGGGTGACCAACACCCTGCCGCTGCACGTCGAGATCCTCTACAACGAATACAACCACGTGGCCGCGTTCGCCGTGGCGAGCCTGTTGCTGATCCTGGCGCTCTTCATCCTGCTGCTCAAGCAGTGGAGCGAAAACCGTATTAACCGCCTGCGCGCCAGCGCCGCGGAGGAATAAGTCATGTCGATCGAAGTGCGTAACGTCAGCAAAAACTTCCACGCGTTCAAGGCGCTGGACAACATCAGCCTGGACATTCAAAGCGGCGAGCTGGTGGCGTTGCTGGGGCCGTCCGGCTGCGGCAAGACCACGTTGCTGCGGATCATCGCCGGCCTGGAAACCCCGGATCAGGGCAACATCGTGTTCCACGGAGAAGACGTCTCCGGCCACGACGTGCGTGATCGCAATGTCGGTTTCGTGTTCCAGCACTACGCTCTGTTCCGGCACATGACGGTGTTCGACAACGTCGCGTTCGGCCTGCGAATGAAGCCGAAAAACCAACGCCCGAGCGAGAGCCAGATCGCGGTTAAAGTCCACGAACTGCTGAACATGGTGCAACTGGATTGGTTGGCCGATCGTTACCCGGAACAACTCTCCGGCGGCCAGCGTCAGCGCATCGCATTGGCCCGTGCCTTGGCGGTGGAGCCGAAGGTTTTGCTGCTCGACGAACCCTTCGGTGCGCTGGATGCCAAGGTCCGTAAAGAGCTGCGTCGCTGGCTTGCACGGCTGCACGAAGACATCAACCTGACTTCGGTGTTCGTGACCCACGACCAGGAAGAGGCGATGGAAGTCGCCGACCGTATCGTGGTGATGAACAAGGGCGTGATCGAGCAGATCGGCTCACCGGGCGACGTCTACGAAAACCCGGCCAGCGATTTCGTCTATCACTTCCTCGGCGACTCGAACCGTCTGCATTTGGGCGAAGACCGGCACGTGCTGTTCCGTCCCCACGAAGTGTCGCTGTCGCGGCATGAGCTGGAAGATCACCATGCGGCGCAAGTGCGGGATATTCGTCCGTTGGGCGCTACCACGCGGGTGACGTTGAAGGTCGAAGGCCAGAGCGAGTTGATCGAGGCTGAAGTGGTGAAAGACCATGACAGCCTGGTTGGATTGGCCAAGGGTGAGACGTTGTTCTTCAAGCCCAAGGTCTGGCAGAAAGTCGCCAACCTCTAAGATCAAAAGATCGCAGCCTGCGGCAGCTCCTACAGTGGATCCGGGTTGAGCACACATTTGTGGCCAACCGAAAACCCTGTAGGAGCTGCCGCAGGCTGCGATCTTTTAAAGCGGCCTAAGCCGCCGCTTTTTTCGGATTGATCCGCACACCACCCACTCGCGCCTCGATCTGCTCTTTCAGCTCGCGCCGCATTCCGAGCAAAAACGCCAACTCAACCACCACGAACAGCGGCCCGACAATCAACCCGGTCACATCATCGACAAACGCCGGTTTGCGTCCTTCATAGTGGTGACCGACAAACTGAATCGCCCACCCCAGCACAAACATCCCGATGCCGCTGGCCAGCCACACCAGCGTACTTTGCTGTGCGAGAACCTGACCCGCCCAAATACACAGACCGAGCAACACGGTCATCAACACCCCAAGACGCACCTCCAGGCGCAAGTAAAACCACGCCGATGCCATCGCGACCAGCACTGCCGGCGAAATCCAGCCTGCGCCCCATTGCGGCCGCGACAGCAACACCGCAACCGCCACTACAATCAGCGGGATACCGATAAAGTGGCTGGCAATATTGCGCGGGTCACGGTGGTAGGCGGCGTATTGACTGAGATGGTCAACGAGGCTTTTCATTGTTATTCCTCCTGTAGGGTGATGGATGATGCCCCGGGTTACATCTCTCGCTCTGTCAGCCAGGCGACAATCTCCAGGAGTTTTCATGGACATGCAGGTTTGGCGTTCGCGCCTGGATACGGGGCAGTGGTTCAGTCATTTACCTGTTCCTTTACAGGATAGTCTGCTGGCTGCGGCCCGGGTTCGGCGCCTGCCGTCGGGGCAACTGCTATTCAAACGCGGTGATCCGCCGTGCGGGCTGTATGCAGTGCTCGAAGGGGCGGTGCGTATTGGCGCGGTGAGCGAGCAGGGCAAGGAAGCGCTACTGAGCCTGGTGGAAGCCCCGCACTGGTTCGGCGAAATCTGCCTGTTCGATGGCCAACCGCGAACACACGATGCCTACGCCGTTGGCCAGTGCACGTTGTTGCACATCCCGCAGGCGACACTACTGAAGGTACTCGACCAACAACCGGTTTACTGGCGGCAACTGGCGTTGTTGATGAGCCACAAACTGCGCCTGACCTTCATCAACCTCGAACAGCTGAGCCTGATGCCTGCCCCGGCACGCTTGGCTCATCGCTTGCTGATGATCGCCGAGGGTTACGGTGAAATCGACCCGCCGCGCCGTGTTCTGCAACTGCCTCAGGAGCAACTGGCGTCGATGCTGTCGCTGTCGCGCCAGACCACCAACCAGCTCCTCAAGGATTTGCAGGGGCAAGGGGTTGTGGATCTCAAGTACGGCGAGATCGAGATTCTGGATGCCGAGCGGTTGCGGGCGTTGGCGATGATTTGACGTGCACCTGTAGGCGCTGCGAAGACTGCAATCTTTTGAAATCACCACGGTATTGATGGGCTTTATCCGCGAACGCGCCTAGCCTGTGACGACGACAATCGAGGTGTGCCATGCGTGTGTTGCTAGTGGAAGACGAACCCGAGACCGCCAGCCTCCTGGCCAAAGGCTTGAGCGAAGCGAGTTACGCGGTAGATGTGGCGCTCAATGGCATGGACGGCCGGCGCTTTATCGAATCCGGCGAATACGAACTGATCATCCTCGACGTGATGCTGCCGGGACTCAACGGCTGGCAGTTGCTGCAACAGATCCGCAAGCTCGGCGACACGCCGGTGCTGCTCCTCACCACCAAGGATGGCATTGAAGATCGGCTGCGCGGGTTGGAATTGCATGAAGATGATTACCTGCTCAAGCCGTTTGCCGTCAGTGAACTGGTGAAGCGGGTGCGCAAGCTGTTGCGGCGGGATCGCGGGCGATAGCGGTTTCAGTGGTGTTTGAGAAATGGTTATCGCGGGCAAGCCCGCTCCCACAGTGGTTCTGGGTGAATCACAGCAACCGAAAACCCTGTGGGAGCGAGGCTTGCCCGCGAAGAGGCCGGAAAACTCAAAACACCTCTCGGATCTGTCACTGCAACCCATCCCGAAACTGCCCCGGCGTCATTCCGGTCCAGCGTTTGAACGCGCGGCTGAAGCTGCTGGTGTCGGCGAACCCCAGCAGATAACTGATTTCGCCCAACGAGCACAGTGGGTCGCGCAGATGCAGCAGTGCCAGGTTTTCCCGGCTTTCATTGAGCAGCGTATCGAACCGACAACCTTCATCCGCCAAGTGCCGTTGCAGGCTGCGTAGACTCAAGTGCAGCGCCTGGGCGATGCGGTCGGCCGACGGTTCGCCTTCGGGTAATTGCTCTTCAATGGCGTCACGAACCTTGCGCTCCCAGGTCAGGGGTTTGAGTTGCGCCAGGGTGCGTTTGAGCACGGTTTCGTTGTGTTCGGCCAGTTCCGGGTTGGCGTCGTCCAGGTGACTGTCGAAATCCACCAGGGCGAATTCCAGTCGGTCTTCATCGGCGTTGAAATACACCGGCGAGCGGAACACTTTGTGCCATTGGTGCGGGTCGGCCGGTTCCGGACGACGCAGGTAGACCGCCAGCGGGGCGTAGTCACGGCCCAGGCGATTGCGGCAGGTGCGCACGTAAATCGCCGCGAAGGCGTCGATGGCCTCGAAGGCTGGCGCGGGGTTGCCTTGGGGGATTTTCAGGCGGAAGTAGTAGCGATCCTCGGCGCGGATCAGTTCCAGATCCAGCGCGTCGCTGACCACGTGGTGATAACGCACGATGCGCTCGAAAACTTCCCGCAGGCTGCCACTGGCCACCAACGCATAACCCAGCGCATGAAAGGTGGTGGGGCTGACGAAACGCGACACCCGCAAGCCAATCGCCGGGTCGCCGCTGACCTGCACCGCGATTTGCCACAGGCGCGTGGTGCCGGACAACGGGTAACGGGCGTTCGGGTCGTCCATCAACTGCGGGTCGAGCCCCGCCTGTTGGCACAGGGTAGTGCTGTCGAGACCCAGCGCTTCGAGCTGCTTGCGCAGGGCACGGGTCCAGCTGGCGAGGGAGGTCGGTTCAGTCATGTTGAATGGCGCGTCCGGTCAACAGGTTGGCGTTCACGGCTACCGCTCCGTACAGCATCGCAAGGCAGGATGCGAACATCAATAACCAGAGGATGGAAGCATGGACGGTACTTGTGCAAGTCCCCAGCGACTGAATGCAGCACAGCGATCAGCGCATATTCGCCAGGTGGTATTGGCCAAAGGCGTCGAACTGCGTCAGCGCTACCCGATTCTCAACCATCAGGACGCCTTGGGCGCAGGTATTCTGGCTTTCGCGTTGGTCGGCATGATCGCCTCCGCAGCGCTGTACATCACCGGGTACATGGCTTGGTGGGTATGCCTGTTGCTCAACGCGTTTTTCGCCTCGCTGACTCATGAGCTGGAGCATGACCTGATCCACAGCATGTACTTCCGCAAACAGCGCGTGCCGCACAACCTGATGATGGGCCTGGTATGGCTGGCGCGACCGAGCACCATCAATCCCTGGATCCGCCGTCATTTGCACCTCAATCACCATAAGGTGTCCGGCACCGACGCCGACATGGAAGAGCGGGCGATCACCAACGGTGAGCCGTGGGGAATCGCGCGGCTATTGATGGTCGGCGACAACGTGATGTCGGCGTTCATCCGCATGCTGCGGGCCAAGACCCGGGCGCACAAATTCAGCATCATCAAGCGTTTTCTGAAGGTTTACGCACCGCTGGCGCTGGTGCATTGGGGAGCGTGGTACGTGTTTCTCGGTTTTCACGTCGCCAACGGCATTGCGCATTTGCTGGGGGCGCCCATCGAATGGTCGGCGACTACTTTGGCGGTAATGCAGGTGATCGACATCGCGGCCGTCGTGATCATCGGCCCCAACGTATTGCGCACGTTCTGCCTGCATTTTGTCAGCTCGAACATGCACTACTACGGTGACGTGGAGCCGGGGAATATGATTCAGCAGACTCAGGTGCTGAACCCTTGGTGGATGTGGCCGTTGCAGGCGTTCTGCTTCAACTTCGGCAGCAGCCACGGGATCCATCATTTTGTGGTGAAGGAGCCGTTTTACATTCGGCAGATGACCGTCCCGGTGGCGCACAAGGTGATGCGCGAGATGGGGGTGCGGTTCAATGATTTCGGCACGTTCGGGCGGGCGAACCGGTTTGTGCGCAAGGAGTCGGTGGTGGCAGAAGAGATGCGTTCAGTCAGGGCTTGATGGGGTGTGGTTCAGGGCCTCTTCGCGGGCAAGCCCGCTCCCACAGGTTTTGAGTTGGCCACAAATTTTGTGTTCACTCCGACCCACTGTGGGAGCGGGCGTGACCACGATGAACCGCTTATGTCGTCAATGAAGGGATGTATAGCGATTTCTGACTTAGAACAAAGAGAGTTAATGAGTGCTTGAATTTGGAATAGGTTATGAAGTGTTTGCATAGTGCTTATTGCATTTTTGTAGAAAAATAATGGCTTTCTTGCATGGACAAAGTTCAAGGGGCGAACCATGCTCAGTGGCGTGAGTTTCCAGGAGGAAACTTGCTCTCATCGGAAGATACTTATTTAAACGATAAAGGAAGTCGAACCATGTCGAGCATTAATGGTACTTACGTGAACTCCAACACCGGCGCCAAACTGGTAATTACCGATGGTAATGATTCGAATGGCACATTCAGTGGCTCGTTCAGTCAAGGTGATGTGAACTACGAAGTCAGTTATGGGCACTACCACTTTCAGAACAGCACCGGGCAACCGACCATCATCACCTTTACCGGTTTGAATGATGGCACTGGGTATCAGGCTTGGGCACTGTTTTCACCGGATCATAACTATTCCCGACTTCGGGCTGCGGGTGCGCGTAATAACTTTGATGGTGATGTAGTATTGTTGGGCGGAGAGTTCGTCAAGCAATAAGAGTTGTTGTAGTTGTCAACAGGCTGGTGCATTAACAGTGCATCAGCCTGTTTTGGTTTGTGAGCGCCATAACCAATTTTTGCAAAATATTTGAATTATTTTTTTGTCAGTATTCGTCTGGATTCTTTCGTAAGTTCATGCCTTCTACGAATAATTTCAATTTTTTAAAAGCATCGCCATATGTCTGTTGGCTACAAGCCTAGTATGACGTGGCGTGGCACTCTCATGGCCTTTAATATTCTATTTTTATCTAAGTATAATTTTAAAAATTACTTTGAGAAATAAGCGGCTGGCCCAATGATTCATCCACCGATTGGTGCACGGAATGAAATCGCCCAGAACGGCTAGGTCAGTTTGCCCGTCGATTTCAAGATTCATTGAACCGAAACCTTTTTGCGCTAAACGTTTACCCGAGGGGGCAGGGATTTGTCGGTGATTACCGCGCGTTAATAGATTTCCGATTTCCGGGGCCGTCTCCTTGGCAGGGTGCGGCCCCTTTTTTTTCTTGGCAAACACCAACCCCTGTGGGAGCGAGCCTGCTCGCGATGGCGTCGTCACATGCAACATTGATGGTGACTGATCTACCGCTATCGCGAGCAGCCTCGCTCCCATAGGTGATCGGCTTAATATTCGATATTGGTCTTAATAAATAGCTTCTTATTCCTTAACGAATATAACTCTCCTCCCTATACTCGGTCACGAACAGACACGCAGCAGGAGAGCTCCCCCATGCGCAACGAATCAATTCGCTACCTGATTGTGCCGGGCTGGCAAGGATCGCCAGAAGATCATTGGCAAACCCATTGGCAGAACAGCCTGCCAAACAGTGCGCGTGTAGAGCAGGCCGACTGGCTGACGCCTCGTCGTGAGGACTGGGTCGCGGCACTGGCCGAGGCGATTGCCGCCGACAGCACGCCAGTGATTCTGATCGCCCATAGCCTGGGTTGCATCACGGTTGCGCATTGGGCCGCTACGGCGCCGTTGCAGTTTTTGCGTCAGGTGCGCGGCGCCTTGCTGGTCGCGCCGGCGGACGTCGAACGCCCGGCCTGTGCTCCGGCCTTGCGCAACTTCGCACCGATTCCGACAACGTTGCTGCCGTTCCCGAGCCAGATCGTCAGCTCCGATAACGATAGTGCCGTGAGTGCGCCACGAGCGCTTGAGCTGGCACGTAACTGGGGCGCCGAGGCGGGGATTTTATCGGGGGCCGGGCACATCAACGTGAAGTCCGGTCATCAGCGTTGGGAGCAGGGTTTTGCGTACCTCTATCGTCTGCAAAACCGCATGGAGCAACACGCCCTGCGTCGCGCTTGAACCCTTTATTTTTTTAAGAAAACGCCCCCGCCTCCCGGCGGTTTTGGGGCGGGAGTCTGCCATGAGCTTGCATGAAACCTTCGGTCAGCCGCTGCTGACCTTTCCTGATGCGGAAAAAAGCCCGCTGAGCATTCGCGCCAAGGCGTTGGTGTTCGTCGATCCGCGTTCCCGGCAGTTGCGCCAGGAGCTGGAACAACTGGCGCCACGTTCGATCTCGGTATTGATCCGCGGTGAAACCGGCAGCGGTAAAGAACTGCTGGCGCGGCACATCCATCGCGCCAGTGACCGTGGTGGATTGTTCGTGTCAGTCAATTGCGGGGCGATCAGCCCGACCTACGCCGACGCTGAACTGTTCGGCTATGCCGCCGGCAGTTACAGCGGTTCGGCCAGCAGTCGTGCGGGATGGTTCGGTTCGGCCAATGGCGGCACGCTCTATCTGGACGAGATCGGCGACTTGCCGTTGCCAATCCAGATCAAGCTGCTCGCAGCCCTGGAAAACCACGAAGTCACTCGCGTTGGCGCTCAGCAGCCAAGCCCGGTGGACGTACGTCTGGTGGCCGCCACCAGCATCGATTTGGCTCAGGCCGTGGCTGCCGGAAAATTCCATGAGCGGCTCTATCACTACCTCAGCGAAGGCCAGCTCGAACTGCCAGCCTTGCGCGAACGGGTGGGTGATATTTTGTCGCTGGCCGAATACTTCCTCGGCATCTACAGCCAACGCCTCGACCTGCCGGTGCCATTGATCAGCGACGCCGCACAGCATCTGCTGGAGCAGCACAGTTGGCCGGGCAACACCCGGGAGTTGGAGAACGTTATCCACTTTGCGTTGTTGGTGAGTACCGGCGATGAGATTTTGCCGGAGCATTTGAATTTGCCCGAGGCATCGGTATCGCTGCTTCAGATCGAACAGCAACTCAAAAAAATCCTCGGCAACGGTTCCGCCGTCGAAAAAGACGCCTTGAAAAAACTGCTCAAAGACACCGGGCTTGTGTAGGAGCTGGCGCAGCCTGCGATCTTTTGATCTTGATTTTCGGTGCCTTTGAAATCGCCAAAATCAAAAGATCGCAGCCTTCGGCAGCTCCTACATCGGGCGTGGCGGTTTTATGAACAAAATGGAATATGAAAGTGAATAAAAGATATTGTTAGGGAATAAAAAATCCCGGTATTGTCCGCGTCACGCCAGCGATAGCACATCACTGGCACTCGTACTAATCAGCCGTCGTCGATGATGGCCGCGAATTTCGATAAGGACACTGCATGAAAAAGGTTCTGTTGTTTACCGCATTGGCGGCTGCCCTGACCGCGGGCCTGGCCCAGGCTGGCGAGAAACTGGTGGTGGCGGCGACCCCGATTCCACATGCCGAGATCCTTGAACTGATCAAGCCGACCCTCGCCAAAGAAGGCGTGGACCTGGAGATCAAAGTCTTCACCGACTACGTTCAGCCGAACGTGCAGGTCGACCAGAAGCGTCTGGACGCCAACTACTTCCAGACCCTGCCGTACCTGAAAAACTTCAACGAAGGCAAAGGCACTAACCTGGTGACCGTGATCGGCGTGCACGTCGAACCGTTTGGCGGCTACTCGAAAAAAGTCAAAAGCCTGGCTGAGCTGAAAGACGGCGCAACCATCGCCATCCCCAATGAAGGCAGCAACAGCGGCCGGGCCCTGATCCTGCTGCAGAAGGCTGGCCTGATCGAGTTGAAAGACCCGAAAAACGCCGTGGCCACCCCGAAAGACATCGCCAAGAACCCGCATAACTTCAAGTTCAAGGAGCTGGAATCGGCCATGCTGCCGCGTGTTCTGGATCAGGTCGACCTGGACATGATCAACACCAACTACGCGCTGGACGCGGGTCTGAACCCGGCTAAAGATGCACTGGTGATCGAAGGTGCCGATTCGCCTTACGTGAACTTCCTGGTGTCGCGTCCAGACAACAAGGACAGCGTCGCCATCCAGAAACTGGCCAAGGCCCTGACCAGCCCGGAAGTGAAGGCGTTCATCGCCAAGAAATACAGCGGCGCGGTACTGCCGGCGTTCTGATTGATCGCAGTATCAAACCTCTTCAAGGTTTCAAACGCCGACGGCTAATACAGCGTCGGCGTTTTTTATTACGCCAAGATCAAAAGATCGCAGCCTCGTTTCACTCGACAGCTCCTACATTGAAATGCGTATCCCTGTAGGAGCTGTCGAGTGAAACGAGGCTGCGATCTTTTGCTTTAAAGTTTCAGGCCGCCCGCGCCTTCAGCGCCTTGCGCAACACCATCAGCAATTTCCCACTGCCGCAGCAAATCAGCCAGATAAGACGCCGCTCAATCCGGCCAATACCACACCGGCTCATCCAGCATCCGCTGCCCGACTATCCCGGTCTGGCCGAAATCCTTCTCCAGTACAATGCAATTGCATTCCGGGTCTTGCTGCAACGCCGAGATCAACCGTCTCGCATGAGACACCACCCATACCTGACACTGCTCGGACGCTCGAATGATCAACCGCGCCAACGCCGGCAACAGGTCCGGATGCAGACTGGTTTCCGGTTCGTTCAACACCATCAACGTCGGCGGCCGAGGCGTCAGCAATGCCGCAACCAGCAACAAATAGCGCAATGTCCCATCCGACAACTCGGCGGCGGACAAGGGCCGCAACAAGCCTTCCTGATAAAACTCGATCGCAAACCGTCCGCCCTGCAGCGGCGCTATGTTTAACGTTGCGCCGGGGAATGCATCGCTGATCGCTGCCTGCAAAGCTTCGGGATCGCCGATTTCGCGGATGGTCTGTAACGCTGCAGCGAGGTCGCGACCGTCGTGGTGCAACACTGGCGTGCGGGTGCCCAGTTGCGGTTGGCGCACTGGTGCGTCGGCGTCGCTGCGAAAGTGGTCGTAGAAGCGCCAGCGGCGGATGAACTCACGCAGCTGCAAGACTTCCGGCGAGGTGCGCAAGCTACCGACCTGATCGAACAGGCTGTCGAAGTTCGGCGTGTGCTGGGCCAGTACTTCCCAGTCGCGACCGACCCGAGCGCGGATCAGCGCGCCATCGCGATCCACCAACAGGCTGGCCGGTCGATAGAACGGCCCGGACCAGATGCATTCCTTTTTGATTTCCGGGTCCAGAGAAAACTCGGAATGACTTGGCTCTGGCAGGCCCAGCGCGATCGAGTAGCTGAAATCTTCACCGGCAAACCCCAGGCGCAGGCGTTTGGCGCCGTGTCGCACGGTCGCCTGGATCGGGACTTCCCCATTGCGCATGCGTCGGGTGATGTTTTCCGGACCTGCCCAGAACGTCGAATCCAGCCCACCCTCGCGTGCCAACGCATTGACCACCCCGCCCTGAGCGGTTTCCGCCAGCAGGCGCAAGGCGCGGTAGAGATTGGACTTGCCGCTGCCGTTGGGGCCGGTGATCAGGTTCAACCGGCCAAGCGGAATCACCAATTTATTGATCGAGCGGTAATTAGCCACCGCGAGGGTTTTGAGCATGGAAAACGTTCTCTAAGCCCCAAATCGGCATCAGGATAACCCCGTTGGCGAATTTACGTTGTAGGAGCTGCCGAAGGCTGCGATCTTTTGATCTTCCGGCGATATCACGACCGCTAATGTCAAAAGATCGCAGCCTTCGGCAGCTCCTACAGGGAAATGGTTATCTGCGCGGGCGAAGGTGGAACACTGTTCTAAGCTCACAGTCGTATCGTCACTGGCACGTTTGTACAGCGCAAAGGAGTTTGCATGGCAGGTCCCGGATTGAAATTCATGGTTGGCCTGAGCCTCATCGTCCTGCTGACCGCCTGTGGCGATAAAAAGCCCGTCGAGAAGGACCGCCCACGAGTCTTCGTGCAAGAGGTCAAGCCAACCGATTACGCCGCCGCAGTGACACTCACCGGCGACGTCCAGGCGCGAGTACAAACCGAACTGTCGTTTCGTGTGGGCGGCAAGATCATCCAGCGCATGGTCGATGTCGGTGACCGGGTTTCGGCCAAACAAGTGCTGGCCAAGCTCGATCCCAAGGACCTGCAAACCAGCGTCGACTCTGCCCAGGCCCAGGTCGTTGCCGAACAGGCGCGGGTCAAACAAACCGCCGCCGCCTTCGTTCGCCAACAAAAACTCCTGCCCAAGGGCTACACCAGCCAGAGCGAATACGACTCCGCCCAAGCCGCCTTGCGCAGCAGTCAGAGCGCGCTGACCGCCGCTCAAGCGCAGCTGGCCAACGCCCGTGATCAACTGAGCTACACCGCGTTGATTGCCGATGCGCCGGGGGTGATTACCGCGCGCCAGGCTGAAGTCGGCCAAGTGGTACAAGCCACAGTGCCGATTTTCAGCCTGGCCCGGGACGGCGAGCGTGACGCGGTGTTCAACGTGTACGAATCACTGCTGACTGAGCCGCCGTCGGATAGATCGATTGTGGTCAGCCTGCTCGACAACCCGAAAATCAAGACCACGGGCACCGTTCGGGAAGTCACGCCGGCAGTCTCGGCGCAGACTGGCACAGTGCAAGTCAAAGTCACCCTCGACAGCCTTCCCGAGGGCATGCAGCTGGGGTCGGTGGTGAGCGCCACCGCCAAGCCGGTGGGCAAAACCGCAGTGGAATTGCCCTGGGCGGCCCTGACCAAAAACCTCAGTGACCCGGCCGTGTGGCTGGTGGATGCCGAGGGCAAGGCGCAGTTGCACACCGTCACCGTCGGCCGTTACCTGACCGGCAAAGTCATTGTCAGCGCTGGCCTCAACGGGGGCGAAAAAGTCGTCACCGCGGGCGGCCAGTTACTGCATCCGGGCGTGCGCGTGGAGATTGTCGAAAACACTTACCAGCCTTCAGCGACAGGAGCCCAGCCATGAAGCGCCTGTTGCTGTTGTCCGCCGTTGCACTACTGGTTGCTTGCTCCAAGGAGGAAGCGCCGCCAGAACCGGTTCGGCCGGTGTTGTCGGTGGAAGTGAAGGCGCTCAATCAAGAAAACCTCGGCCGGTTTGCCGGCAGCATCCAGGCCCGTTACGAAAGCAACGTCGGTTTCCGGGTGCCGGGGCGTATCGCCAGCCGTAACGTCGATGTCGGCGCTGAAGTGCAGAAGGGCGCGTTGCTCGCGACCCTCGACCCCACCGATCAGCAGAACCAGTTGCGCTCCGCCCAGGGTGATCTGGCGCGGGTTCAGGCGCAGCTCATCAACGCTCAGGCCAACGCCCGGCGTCAGCAGGAACTGTTCAATCGCGGGGTTGGTGCGCAGGCGCAGCTGGACATCGCCCAGACCGACCTGAAAACCACCCAGGCGTCCCTCGATCAAGCCAGGGCCGCCGTCGATCAGGCGAAGGACCAACTCAACTACGTTGAGCTGCGCACCGATCACAAAGCCATCGTCACCGCGTGGAACGCTGAAGCCGGGCAAGTGGTCACGGCTGGCCAGCAGGTAGTGACCCTGGCGCAGCCGGACATCAAGGAAGCGGTGATCGACCTGCCCGATACCCTGGTCGATCAGTTGCCAGCCGACGTGGTGTTCCAGGTGGCTTCACAACTGGACCCGAGCATCACCAGCACCGCCATCGTGCGCGAGATCGAACCCCAGGCGCAAAGCGCGACCCGCACCCGTCGTGCCCGCCTGAGCCTGGCCGATACGCCACCAGGGTTTCGCCTCGGCACGGCAATCAGCGTGACCCTCAGCTCCGCGATCAAGCCGCGCCTCGAACTGCCGGTGAGTGCGCTGCAGGAGGTCGATGGAAAACTGCGGATCTGGGTTGTTGATCCACAGACGCAAACCGTTTCGCCAAGGGAGGTCAGCCTGATCAGCCGGACCGATGCCACGGTGGTCCTGGCCAACGGCGTGAAAACCGGCGAGCGGGTAGTCAGCGCGGGTGTGAACAGCCTCAAACCGGGGCAGAAAGTGAAAATTGACGAGGACAGCCCGCAATGAAAGGGAGTTTCAACTTATCCGAGTGGGCCCTCAAACATCAGTCGTTTGTCTGGTATTTGATGTTCGTCGCGCTGCTGATGGGCGTGTTTTCGTACCTGAACCTGGGGCGCGAAGAAGACCCCTCGTTCACCATCAAAACCATGGTGATCCAGACTCGCTGGCCCGGCGCGACCCAGGAACAGACCCTCAAGCAGGTCACCGACCGGATCGAGAAAAAACTCGAAGAACTCGACTCGCTCGACTACGTGAAAAGCTACACCCGCCCCGGCGAATCAACGGTGTTCGTTAACCTGCTCGACACCACCAGTGCCAAGGACATCCCGCAAATCTGGTACCAGGTGCGCAAGAAGATCAACGACATTCGCGGTGACTTCCCGAAGGGCCTGCAAGGGCCGGGTTTCAACGACGAGTTCGGCGATGTGTTCGGTTCGGTGTATGCCTTTACCGCCGATGGCCTGTCGATGCGCCAGTTGCGCGATTACGTGGAACAGGTGCGTGCCGAAATCCGTGAAGTCCCGGGGTTGGGCAAGGTCGAGATGGTCGGCGAGCAGGATGAAGTGCTGTACCTGAATTTTTCCACCCGCAAACTCGCCGCCCTCGGCATCGATCAGCGCCAAGTGGTGCAGAGCCTGCAATCACAGAATGCGGTAACGCCGGCGGGGGTGATCGAGGCCGGCCCGGAGCGGATTTCGGTGCGGACCTCGGGCCAGTTTGCCTCTGAAAAAGACCTGGCCAATGTCAACCTGAAGCTCAACGATCGCTTCTATCGACTGGCCGATATCGCCAACATCAGCCGTGGCTACGTCGACCCGGCCACCCCGGAGTTTCGTTTCAACGGCCAGCCGGCCATTGGCCTGACGATCGCCATGAAGAAGGGCGGCAACATTCAGGACTTCGGCAAGGCGCTGCACCTGCGCATGGTTGAGCTGACGGCGGACCTGCCGGTGGGCGTCGGTGTACACACCGTTTCCGACCAGGCTGTAGTGGTGGAAGAAGCCGTCGGCGGTTTCACCAGTGCGTTGTTCGAAGCCGTGGTGATCGTGCTGATCGTCAGCTTCGTCAGTCTTGGCGTGCGTGCCGGGCTGGTGGTGGCGTGTTCGATTCCATTGGTGCTGGCGATGGTCTTCCTCTTCATGGAATACAGCGGCATCACCATGCAGCGGATTTCCCTCGGTGCGCTGATCATCGCCCTCGGCCTGCTGGTGGACGACGCGATGATCACCGTGGAAATGATGGTCACGCGCCTGGAAATGGGCGAAACCAAAGAGCAGGCGGCGACCTTCGCCTACACCTCGACCGCATTCCCGATGCTCACCGGCACCTTGGTCACCGTCGCCGGTTTTGTGCCGATCGGCTTGAACGCAAGCTCGGCCGGTGAGTACACCTTCACGCTGTTCGCGGTGATCGCAGTGGCGATGCTGGTGTCGTGGATCGTCGCCGTGCTGTTCGCCCCGGTACTCGGTGTGCACATTCTGAGCGCCAATGTGAAACCTCACGACGCAGAGCCTGGGCGCATCGGTCGGGCGTTCAATGGCGGCCTGCTCTGGGCCATGCGCAATCGCTGGTGGGCCATCGGCATCACCGTGGCGCTGTTTGTGCTCTCGGTGTTTTCCATGCAGTTCGTGCAGAACCAGTTCTTCCCGTCCTCCGACCGCCCGGAAATTCTCGTCGACCTGAACCTGCCGCAAAACGCCTCGATCGCCGAAACCCGCAAGGTGGTGGACAAGCTTGAAGCGACGTTCAAGGACGACCCGGACATCGTGCGCTGGAGCACTTACATCGGCGAGGGGGCGATCCGTTTCTACCTGCCCCTCGACCAGCAATTGCAGAACCCGTACTACGCGCAACTGGTGATCGTCAGCAAAGGCCTGGAATCGCGCACGGCCCTGACCGAGCGTTTGCAAAAGCGCCTGCGCGAAGAATTCGTCGGTGTCGGCAGTTACGTCCAGGCGCTGGAAATGGGCCCGCCGGTGGGGCGGCCGATTCAGTACCGGGTCAGCGGCAAAGACATCGATCAGGTGCGCAAACATGCGATTGCCCTGGCCACCGAGCTGGATAAGAACTCGCACATCGGCGAAATCATTTACGACTGGAACGAGCCGGGCAAAGTCTTGCGCATCGACATCGCCCAAGACCGGGCACGGCAACTGGGGCTGTCATCGGAGGATGTGGCGAACCTGATGAACAGCATCGTCGTCGGCTTACCGGTCACGCAGGTCGATGATGATATCTACCTGATCAACGTGGTGGGTCGTGCCGAGGATGCCGAACGCGGCAGTCCGAAAACCTTGGAGAACTTGCAGATCGTCACCCCGAGCGGCACGTCGATTCCGCTGCTGGCGTTTGCCACGGTGCGGTATGAACTCGAACAGCCGCTGGTGTGGCGTCGTGATCGCAAACCGACCATCACCATCAAGGCCGCGGTGCGCGACGAGATTCAGCCGACCGACCTGGTGCAACAGCTAAAGCCGGACATCGACAAGTTCGCCGCCAGTTTGCCGGTGGGCTACAAAGTCGCCACTGGCGGTACGGTGGAGGAAAGCGGCAAGGCCCAGGGGCCAATCGCCAAGGTCGTGCCGTTGATGCTGTTTTTGATGGCGACCTTCCTGATGATCCAGTTGCACAGCGTGCAGAAGCTGTTCCTGGTGGCCAGCGTCGCGCCGCTGGGCCTGATCGGCGTGGTGCTGGCGCTGATCCCGACCGGCACGCCAATGGGCTTCGTGGCCATCCTGGGGATTCTGGCGCTGATCGGCATCATCATCCGCAACTCGGTGATTCTGGTGACCCAGATCGACTCTTTCGAGAAGAGTGGCTACACGCCGTGGGACGCGGTGGTGCAGGCCACGGAACACCGGCGCCGCCCGATATTGTTGACGGCGGCGGCGGCGAGTTTGGGGATGATCCCGATTGCCCGGGAAGTGTTCTGGGGGCCGATGGCCTACGCGATGATTGGCGGGATCATCATCGCCACGTTGCTGACGCTGCTGTTTTTGCCGGCGTTGTATGTGGCCTGGTACAAGGTTCGCGAGCCGAAGAAAGAGGCATAGAGGCGAGCGCTGCGCGCTCATCGCGGGCAAGCCCGCTCCCACAGGGATTTTGTGAACGCCAGAAATCACTGTGGGAGCGGGCTTGCCCGCGATGGCGTCCTGACAGGCTACACAGGCTTACGCCAGACACTCGCCAACCAAGGCTGCTGCTCCCGCGGCAGCCCCGTTGGCCGGTAGTAATGCTCAAGCTCCACAAACCCCGCTTCAGTCAGCATTTGCTGCCACACCTGAAGATCGTAATAAGCCCCATAACGCGGCCCGTTCCAGCCTTCCTGATTCTCGCCACGCGGATTAGAGCTGAACAACACACCGCCCGGTTTCAACGCCCCGCGCAGTTGCTTCAGCACCCGAGGCAACTCCTGACTCGGAATGTGAAACAGCACGGCATTGGCAAAAATTCCGTCGAAGCGTTCGGCCGGCAAATCGAGTTTCAGAAAGTCTTGCTGCCAGACTTCACAACCACTGTCCTCCCGGGCCATCTGTGCAAGCTTTTCAGAACCGTCGAGCCCGACGGCGCTGTGGCCCAGGCGGGTGAAGGTTTTCAGATCACGGCCAGGGCCGCAGCCAAAATCGAGAATGCTGAACGGCGCCTCACCCTGGATATGCCGCAACAGGGCATCGATGTTCTGGCTGACATCGTGATCGCGAGTGCCTTCACGGAAGTCCTCGGCCACCGCGTTGTAATGGCCCAGGGTGGTGGAAGTGATCTGCTCCAGGTCGTCGGGAGTCTGTTTCATGGTTGGCTGCGCAGGTAATTGGGATTCGTCGAATATACGCCATGACGCCGGGGGCTGCTGCGCAGCCATTCGCGAGCAAGCCCGCTCCCACACTGGATCGCGTCGAACACAAATTCCATGTTCACCGAAGATCGAATGTGGGAGCGGGCTTGCTCGCGAAAGCGGTATCACTGGCGACCAATGACTTCAGCCAGACTCAACTCTGTTTCATCCCCAGGCATTCAATGGACCGATCAACCATCGCCTTGGCAATCTCCAGCAAATGCCAGACGGAGAACACCAATGCCCGATCGGCCCCCTTGAGTTGATCGCCGCACTGATACGCCGTGACCGAGGCGCAGCGCAACAGATCCGCCACATAAAGCTGGGCGTCTTCGAAGCTCACGTCTTTGCTGACGTTGTAGAAGCGTAATTCATCGGGTGCTGTGGGTTGCTTGCCGGTGAGGTGGAAATCGATCGCACGGTAGAGCGCCGATCGATCCCTGAGCAGGTCGTCGGTGGCGGTTTCGTTGGTGGGGTTTTCGGGAGGTGGATCGGGTACGGATTTTTTCATTGGTAAAACTCCTGGAATTAATTGGAGCCAACCGTTATCGCGACTAAACGAATAGGGGTGGCGGCTGCACGCAGGTTAGTCGACCGGTCTCCAGGCAATACCGGCGCACCCGAGGGTGCCCTGCGCACAGCCACCATAACTTTCAGGCAATGAAAAACACCTGACATGAGGTGGCGCTGTGCGCCTGGAAAGATCCGGGCGACTAAACCCGATCACTGATGAGCAGTGACGAACCGAGACTAGCCACCAGATTCTGTCGGCGCAAGCGAGCGGAATGATCTAGGAAACGTCCTGCAAATGAAAGGGATCGGGCCTGCTGGCACTCTGATTTTCTTGTGAGAAAACTTACGCTTCGGCGAGGGGATTGTCTTAATGCCAGTCAGTTAAGACGTAACGCGGTCTGTAGCAGCTGGCGAAGCCTGCGTTCGGCTGCGAAGCAGTCGTGAAATCAGAGTTCACGGTGTTTCAGGAAGACTGTGAAAGCAGGATTTGCGACTGCTTCGCAGCCGAACGCAGGCTTCGCCAGCTGCTACAAGGTGAGCATCGCGGCTGCTATCTCGATCAGCGCTTGTTGAGTCCACGCGCCAACCGGTCCCCACCCAACTGAATCACCGCAACCAACACCACCAGCAACACAATTACCGTCAACATGATCTGGCTATCAAAGCGCTGATACCCATACCGATAAGCGATGTCCCCCAACCCACCAGCCCCAATCGCCCCGGCCATGGCTGACGAGTTGATCATCGTCACCAACGTAATGGTGAAACCACCAACAATCCCCGGCAGCGCCTCGGGCAACAGCACATGCCAGACGATATGCCAGCGCCGGCAGCCCATCGCTTGCGCCGCTTCGATCAGCCCATGGTCGACCTCGCGCAAACTGACCTCGGCGATGCGTGCAAAGAACGGCGTGGCGGCGATGGTCAGTGGCACCACGGCAGCCCAAACGCCATACGTGGTACCGACAATCAACCGGGTAAACGGAATCAGCGCCACCATCAAAATCAGAAACGGAATCGAGCGAAACAGGTTCACGAATGCACCCAATGCGCGGTTTAACGCCGGTGCTTCGTAGATCCCGCCCTTGGAACTGGTGACCAGAATCACCGCCAACGGAATGCCCGCCAGCAGCGCAATCAACGACGACACACCCACCATCAAAAACGTGTCGATAAAACCCTGAAGCAAGCGATCAAACCACATAACCCCGCACCTCCACCTGTTGCGCCCAGTGGCCGGCGCGCTGACGCAATTCCTCGGCGCCGAGGGACGAGCCGGTCACCGCCAGCAGCAATTGCCCGAGGGCATGCCCCTGAATCCGTTCCACGCCCCCTTGCAGCAAGCGCACGCGACCACCGAGGGCGCTGAACAGCGCCGCCAGGTCTGGCTCCTCGCTGGCGCTACCGGTGAATTGCAAACGCAACACTACAGCGGCATCCGAAGACTGCGGCTGTGGACGCAAGCGGCTTTGCAGTTCTTCCGGCAGAGCGTGTTGCAATGGCGCGAGCAAGGTCTTGCTGACCTCATGCTGCGTGTTGCCAAAGACTTCCCAGACCGGCCCTTGCTCGACGATTCGCCCGTGTTCCAGCACCACGACCCGATCACAGATGTCGCGGATCACCGCCATCTCGTGGGTGATCAGCACGATGGTCAGGCCCAGGCGCTGATTGATCTCGCGCAGCAGGCCGAGGATCGATTGCGTGGTTTCCGGATCCAGCGCCGAAGTCGCCTCGTCGCACAGCAGAATCTCGGGATCATGGACCAGTGCGCGGGCGATGCCGACGCGTTGTTTCTGCCCGCCGGACAGCTGCGCCGGGTAGGCTTTGTGTTTCTCTTGCAGGCCCACCAGTTCCAGCAGTTCGCGGACTTTCTGCTCGCGCTGCTCCTTAGGTACGCCGGCGACTTTCAGCGGCAATTCGACGTTCTGCCAAACCGTCTTGGCCGACATCAGATTGAAGTGCTGGAAGATCATGCCGATCCGCCGCCGCAGCGCCACCAAGCGGTCTTCATCGAACTCGCCGATGTCCACCTGATCGATCAGCACCCGCCCGCTGCTCGGTTGTTCGAGGCGGTTGATGGTGCGGATCAGCGATGACTTGCCGGCACCGCTGCGACCGATGATGCCGAATACTTCACCGCGCTGGATCGCCAGGTCGATGCCGTGCAAGGCCGCCACCGGACCTTGCTGGCCGTTGTAGGTTTTGCCCAGGCCGATGAAGCGCACATGGGCGCGATTGAGGTCTGGGTGCAGTTCGGTTTGTGTGGCGTTATGTGGCTCCGGAAGTTCCAGTCGCCGTTGGATCGCGGCCGTCATGCTCAGCTTTCCCAGCCGGCTTGATAGAGCTTGCCGTGGGCTTTATCCAGCGCCGCGCGAACAGCTGGCGAATGCTGGTAGATGTCGACGAATTTGATCAGGCGTGGATCGGTTTTGCTTTTCGGCTGGATCACGAACTGGATTACGTATTCCTTGTGATCGAGGCCATCGAACAGCAGGGCGGAACTGGCATCGAAGGTCTTCGACAGGCGAATGTAGGCCGGGTAGCCCTGGACCAGATCGGCATCGTCGTAGGCGCGCACCAGTTGCACGGCCTCGACCTGAAGGATTTTGATTTTCTTCGGGTTGGCGATGATGTCTTCTTCGGTGGCCTTGTAGCCGACACCCGGTTTGAGGGTGATCAGCCCGGCCTTGGCCAGCAGTTGCAGGCCGCGACCGCTGTTGATCGGGTCGTTGGCGATGGCCACGCTGGCGCTTTCGGGCAACGCGTCGAAGCTTTTGTATTTCTTCGAGTAGAGGCCGACGTTGTTGATGATGCCCGGGGCGAACGGCACCAGGTCAAAACCGGCGGCGGCCTTGGCGTTTTCCAGGAACGGGATGTGCTGGAAATAGTTCACGTCGATGTCGCCCGAGGCGAGGCTGACGTTGGGGGCGATCCAGTCGCTGAACTCCACCAGTTCGACTTTCAGGCCTTGTTTGGACGCTTCTTCTACGGCGGCTTCCAGGGGAATGGCGAAGGCGGCGGTGGTGCCGACTTTCAGTGGTGCGTCGGCGGCGAAAGTGATGGAGCTGAAGAGGCCGAGGGCCAGGGCCAGTGCTTTGACTGGGTGGTTGAACAGTTTTTTGATCATGAGATGTCTTCCAGTCAATGATTAAATTTGTTGCACACCTTTGTGGCGAGGGAGCTTACTCCCGCTGGGCTGCGAAGCGGCCCAAAAACCATTCAATGAGGTCAGTCAGTTGAAACTCGTCAGCAGGTTTTGCGACTGCTGCGCAGCCAAACGGGAGCAAGCTCCCTCGCCACAGGGATCAGCGCCGGAACGCTGAGCCCGTATGTTGCTCGGGCAAATGCGCCCCTTCGTGAAACAGCTTTTCCCGCAGGCTGCCGTCGTCGTAAGCGGTCTTGTACGACCCTCTGCGTTGCAACTCCGGAATCACTAGCTCAATGAAGTCCACATAGCTTTCCGGGGTGACGATCCGTGTCAGGTTGAAGCCGTCCAGGCCGGTTTCGGCGATCCACGATTCCAGTTCATCGGCCACCTGCTGCGGCGAGCCGACCACGGTGATGTAGCGACCACCGAGGGCGTGTTGTTCCAGCAGTTTGCGGCGGGTCCAGTCGTTGTTTTGCAGGTTCTTGGTGGCGGACTGGATGGCGTTGCTTTTCACGTACTGGATTGGTTCGTCGAGTTCGTACTCGGAAAAATCGATCCCGGTGGACGCCGAAAAATGCGCCACACCGGCCTCGGCACTGGCGTAGCTCAGGTACTCGGCGTGCTTGGCCCAGGCCAGCTCTTCTGTCTCGCCAACGATCACGTTCAAGCCCATGAACACCTTGATGTCCCAGGGATTGCGCCCGGCCTCGACGGCGCTGGCGCGCACCTTGTCCACTTGAACCCGGGTCGCCGGTTTGTTCTGACCGCTGATGAACACGCACTCGGCATGCCGACCGGCGAACAGCAAACCGCGATCGGAACTGCCGGCCTGGAACAGCACTGGCGTGCGTTGCGGCGACGGTTCGCAGAGGTGATAGCCCTCGACCTGATAGAACTCGCCCTTGTGCTCGACCTTGTGCACTTTGTCCGGCTGGGCGTAGATCCGTTGCTCTCGGTCGTTGAGCACCGCGCCGTTTTCCCAGCTGCCTTCCCAGAGTTTGTAGAGCACTTGCAGGTACTCGTCGGCCTGGTCGTAGCGGCGGTCGTGTTCCACCTGCTCGCTCAGGCCCATGGCTTTGGCGGCGCTGTCCAGATAGCCGGTGACAATGTTCCAGCCGACCCGTCCACGGCTCAAATGATCAAGCGTCGACATACGCCGGGCGAACAGATATGGCGGTTCGTAGGTCAGGTTGGCGGTCAGGCCGAAGCCGAGGTTTTTGGTGACTGCAGCCATGGCCGAAACCAGCAGCAGCGGGTCGTTGACCGGCAACTGGATCGACTCTTTAAGCGGCACGTCCACCGAGTTTTGATAGACGTCGTACACGCCGACGATGTCGGCGATGAACAAACCGTCGAACAGTCCGCGTTCCAGCAACTGAGCCAGTTCAGTCCAGTATTCGATGGTTTTGTATTGGGTCGAGGTGTCCCGTGGATGGGTCCACAGGCCATGGTTGATGTGCCCGATGCAGTTCATGTTGAACGCGTTGAGCAGGATTTTCTTTTTGGCATCAGCCATCAAATGGTCCCTCGCAATGGAGGGTTTTCATCGTTGAGGTAGTAGTTGCCGATGGCGTGATATTTCCAGCGCACCGGGTCGTGCAGGGTATGCACCCGGGCATTGCGCCAGTGGCGGTCCAGGCCGTGTTCGGCCAGGGTTGCCTGGCTGCCGGCCAGTTCGAACAGTGTGCTGCCGGCGGCGAGGGAGATTTCGGTGCTGATGGCCCGGGCTTCGGCGACGGCAATCGACGCAGCGGCGACGGTCTCGGCGTTGGTGTCGGCCTGGGCCTGGTCGAGGAGTTCGCCGGAGCGTTCCAGCAGGGCTTCGGTGGCGTGCAGACGGATACTCAAGTGGCCGAAGCTCTTGATGGTCAGCGGGTCTTCGGTGGCTTTTTCATGAGTGGCGTCGATCCACGGCCGGGTCTTGGTGCGCACAAAATGCAGCGCATCTTCATACGCGGCGCGGGCGATGCCGGTGTCGATGGCGGCATGGAGAATCTGCGCCAGCGGGCCGACGGTGGTCGGGCGCTCGAACGCGCTTTGAAACGGGATCACGTCCTCGGCGGCGACGTAGACATCCTCGAACACCACCGAACCGCTGCCGGTGGTACGCTGGCCGAAACCGCTCCAGTCGTCGATCACCGTCAGGCCTTTGCTGTTGCTCGGGACAAAGGCCAATTGCTGCACGCCGTTTTCGTCCACCACTGACGTGGGGATGCGCTGGGCGTAAATCGCGCCGGTGGCGTAGAACTTGCGGCCGTTGATGCGGTAGCCGTTGCCATCGCGAGTCAGACTGGTGACGCGATCATGGGCGGTTTTGGTGCCCAGTTCCGCGAGTGCATTGCCGAAGCGCTGGCCGGCCAACACTTCTGCGTAGAGGCGCTTTTTCTGTTCGTCGGTGCCGTTCACACGGAGCACTTCGAGGGCATAGAAATGGTTCTGCGGGATTTGTCCGAGAGAGCCGTCGGCCTGGGCGATCAACGCGATGACCTTGGCCAGGGTGACGTTGGAAACCCCGGCGCCACCGTATTCCTTTGGCACGCTGATGCCCCAAAGACCCGAACGGGAAAATACTTCCAGTTCCGGGTACGGCAAACGACGCTCGCGGTCGCGCAGGGCGCTGTCGCGTTTGAAATCGTCGGCCAGGTCACTGGCGACGATCAGGGCTTGCTCATCGCTGGTGATGACCGCGACGTGGTGAGAAAGAGTCATGTGTTTCTCCAGGGATCTGGTCAAAAAGGTTCTGGTCGTCAGATCCAGGAATGCCGCGCAGGCAATGTTCCATTGAGGTGGTAAGCGCCGACCGCGTGATACTTCCAGCGCACCGGGTCGTGCAGCGTGTGCACTCGGGCATTGCGCCAGTGGCGGTCGAGGTTGAATTCGGCGAGGGTGGCGCGGCTGCCGGCCAGTTCGAAGAGCTTTTCGCTGGCCAGCAGCGAGATCTCGGTGGTCAGCACTTTGGCTTCAGCCACGGCAATCGAGGCGCGCGCAGCGGACTCGGCGGTGAGCGGCGCGGCGTTGACCTGATCGAGTATTTGCCCGGCCTTGCGCAACAACGCTTCGGCGGCATGCAGTTCGATTTTCAGCTTGCCGATGTCGGCGATCACGTAGAGGTCGTCGCTGGCCCGGTCGACCTTGGCGTCGATCCAGGGGCGTGCGCGTTTTTGCACGAATTCGATGGCGTCATCGATGGCGCCCCGGGCAATGCCGGCGTCGATGGCTGCTTGAATCAACTGCGACACGGCGCCTTGAGTATTCGGGCTGTCGTTGATCTTCCAGTTATCCACCACCAGCTCGGCGTCGACCCGCACGTTGTTGAGCAAAAGGGTGCCGCTGGCGGTGGTGCGCTGGCCGAAACCCGACCAGTCATCAACGATGCGCAACCCCGGGGTACCACGACGGACGAAGGCCAGCACTTGCTTGCCGTCGTCGTTCAGCGCTTTGACGGCCACCCAGTGGGCGAACAATGCGCCGGTGGAATAGAACTTCTGCCCGTTGATGACGAAGCCATCGCCGTCGGCGCTGATCCGCGCCTTGAGCTCGAGGGTGTTTTTGGTCCCGCGCTCCGGTCCCGCGTTACCGATCCGCCAGCCTTCGAGGACGCTTTTGAACAGCTGCTTTTTCTGCGACTCGGTGGCGGCGCCGAGTATCAGGTTGAGAATCCCGAACTGGTTCTGCGGGATCTGCCCCAACGCAGGATCGGCCGCTGAAATGATCGCGAACACCGAGGCCAGGGTGACGAATGAAACCTGCGGGCCACCGTATTCTCGCGGGATGGAAATACTGCCCAGACCGCTGCGGGTGAACTGCTCGATTTCCGACCACGGCAACTTGCGTTGCTGGTCACGTTTGGCTGCTTGCAGGCGGGCGACTTGCGCCAGCTCGTGGGCAGCCTTGATGGCTTGTGCGTCGTTGCGCAAGACCTGCGCGGGCAACAACAATGGGGCGATGTCCAGATCACTCTGGACGATTGCGTCTGCCAGACTGGACATCAGTGCCGCTCCTTGGCTGCACGCAATGCCCTGGCGATTTGCACTGGGGTGATTGTGTTCCGGACCATACCTACCTCACATCTCATGAAAGCGCCGCAGGTTGCGGCGAACGAAAAACACGAATGTCCGGTGGTCCGGTGTATATACCCTAAACGTGTATAAATAATTAATGAACTAACTTTTAGGAATATGCATAGAAGGGTGACTTCGCCCAAGTGGTCGGAGCCCCTGTGGCGAGGGAGCTTGCTCCCGCTCGGCTGCGCAGCAGTCGCAAAAACCGTTAACGGGGTTCAATTTGAAAGAACGCGTTTGTCGGTTTCAGGGGCGCTTCGCACCCCAGCGGGAGCAAGCTCCCTCGCCACAAAAAAACCTCATGACACAACAGGAGTGTTGCTACAGGGGCTTCACTTCTTTCGGGATTCAGCAGCCATGAGCGCTTCTTTCGGCGGCACTTTCAGGTAGGGATTGGCGCAACCGATCTTCAGTGTGCGGGCCGGTGCCCACCGCGAGTTGTTTCCCACGCGGTCGAGGATGCAGTAGGTCACTTCCAGTCGAAGGTCTTCGCCGGCTTCGACAATGATCGCCGGGGGCACCCACACCTGAATCGGCTGACCCACATCGCAAGCCTTGAGCTTGGGCAGGTCCATGCGCACGTCGCCCCAGCGCAAGGTGATTTCGTCGTCGGCGGCCATGTTCAGGTACGGTTCGATGGTCAACGGGACACCGCGCTTGACCTGGTTCGGATTGACCCCCTGACGGCGAATGGTCTCGGGGATAAACACCGGCGCCAGGCTCTGGTTTTCCTCATCGCAAAGGGGCGAGGGCAGGCCGCCCGGGCAATCGAGTTTGATCTGGACGCGCGCCGCCGGTGATACCGCTGGCCCTTGCCCCACCTGCATGACCTTGTAATGGACGCGGGCAGAACCATTGGCAATGAAGCTTTCCGGCACCCGCAGGCTCACGGCTTTACTGTCATGGTCGGCCCCCAACACGCTGGAGGCGACATAGCAGTTGTCCCAAAACAGCTCGATCAGATCGCCTTCATCCATGCCGGGGTAGGGTGGCACGTCGATCATAAGATGAGCGGCCGAGGTGATGTTGATACCGGCCTTGTGGCTTTGCGCCAGGGTCGGGGCTGCAAGTTCAGGTTTGTTGGAAGTGCTGGTCATGGGTTTCTCTCCTTGAGGCTTTGCCGCGAAGTCCATTTCTGAAAGATCGAAAGGCGTGAATTACCAAGCAACAAAACGATTCGCTATTGGCGCGATTAAATAATAATGAGTGTGATGGCTGTTGCCTGTTGGGAACTAGATAAGAGTGCGTTTGAATAGGTGTCAATAGCGTGGGTTGGTTAAAGGTTAGTTCTTGCGTGATTCAGAAAGCTCCTACGCAGTAGGGTTAATAAACCGCATCACTCTGTCGAATAAAGTGGGGTATTTGGTGGGTTTTATGCCTCTTAGGCAGCAACCCTCTGAGCGTGGGTAGCAGGGTATTTTGTAAATTTTAGGCGATATGAATCTGTTGCAGGACATATATATGTACCGCATGGGAGGCCGGGAAGTTATTTAGGGTGGGGGCGAATGGTGTAAGTCGTTGAAAGATGCTATTTGCTTTTATAAAGCGGAGTTAATGTCACTTCCATCCATGGAAGTTGACAGTTTTCGAGTGGGGCAGCACTAAGCGTTATTAAGAAACTTGCTGAGAAACTGTTTCGTCCGTTCCTCTTTCGGGTTGGCAAACAGTGCCTTGGCTTCGCCTTGTTCGACGATCACACCCTTGTCGAAAAACACCACACGGTTGGCCACGTCCCGGGCAAAGCCCATTTCGTGGGTAACGATCACCATGGTGCGTTTCTCCTCGGCCAGGCCACGGATAGTCGCCAACACTTCACCCACCAGTTCCGGGTCCAGCGCCGAGGTCGGTTCATCGAACAGGATCACTTCCGGTTCCATCGCCAACGCCCGGGCAATCGCCACACGCTGTTGCTGACCGCCAGAGAGGCGTCGCGGGTAAGCGTCTTCCTTGCCCGCCAGGCCGACCTTGGCCAACAGCTTTTTACCCAGGGCAACGGCTTCGGCGCGCGGGATCTTTTTCACCACCAACGGGCCTTCGATCACGTTCTCCAGGGCCGTGCGATGGGGGAACAGGTTGAAGTTCTGGAACACAAAACCCACGTGCTGGCGCAAGCGCCGTACCAGGCTCTGCTGCTGGTTCAGGGGGCGGCTGCCATCGATCTCGATGTCGCCGACCTTGATCCGGCCGCTGCTAGGCTCCTCGAGAAAGTTCAGGCAACGCAGGAAGGTGGTCTTGCCCGAGCCGCTGGGGCCGATGATCGCCACCACCTCGCCTTCCTTCACCTGCAGATCGATGCCGTTGAGCACCACCTGACCCTTGAACTGCTTTGTCAGTTTTTCCACGACAATCATTGGGTCAGGACTCCTGGTCGTGCCGATTGACCCGCGCTTCCAACTGGTTCTGCAGGTGCGACAGTACAGTCGCCAGAACCCAGTAGATCAGCGCAGCGGCAAGATACATGGTGAAAATTTCGAAGGTGCGAGCGGTAATCAGCTGTGCCTGACGGAACAGCTCCGGCACCTGAATGGTGGCTGCCAGCGCCGTGTCCTTGACCAGCGAGATAAAGCTGTTGCCCAAGGGTGGCAAGGCCGTGCGCGCCGCTTGCGGCAGGATGGCCCGGCGCAGGGTTTGCGCGCGGGTCATGCCGATACTGGCGGCAGCTTCCCATTGGCCGCGCTCGATGGAGCTGATGGCGGCACGCAGGATTTCGCAGGCGTAGGCGGCCATGTTCAGCGAGAAGCCGATCAGGGCCGCTGGCAATGGATCAAGTTCGATGCCCAGTTGCGGCAAGCCGTAATAGATCACGAACAGTTGCACCAGCAACGGCGTGCCGCGAAAGAACGACACATAGATGCGGGCGATCCAGCTCACCAGTTTGAAGCGCGACAGCCGCATCAACGCCAGGCCGAAGCCCATCAGCAGGCCGAAGAACATTCCGCCCAGGCTCAGGATGACCGTGTAGTACGCGCCCTTGAGCAGAAAGGGCGCGGAGTCCAGCGCAAGTTGGAAAGCTTCTCCCATTATTGAGTGACGTCAGCGCTGAAGTATTTTTCCGACAGCTTTTTCAGCGTACCGTCGGCACGCAGCTTGTCGATGGCTTTGTTCACCGCGGCCAGCAGCTCAGGCTCGCCTTTGCGCAGGGCAATACCGGCTTCCTGGCGGGAGAACGCTTCGCCGGCGGCGGCAGTGTCCTTGGCCTTCCTGGCATATTCCAGCGCGGCCAGGCGGTCGATCAGAATGGCGTCGATGCGGCCGACGCGCAGATCCTGGAACTTGGTCGGATCATCTTCGTAGGTGCGGATGTCAGCCTTAGGCACATTCTCTTTCACCCACTGCTCGTAGTTGGTGCCCAAGCCCACGCCGACTTTCTTGCCGGCCAGATCGGCGGCGGTCTTGATGGTGTCTTTGTTTTTGGTCAGGGTCAGCGCCTGAATCCCGGAAACGGTGTAAGGCGTGGAGAAGTCGTACTTCTTCTTGCGCTCTTCGGTGATGGTCACCTGGTTAATCACCGCGTCCAGACGCTTGGATTCCAACGCAGCGAGGATGCCTTCCCATTTGGTCGGCTGCAGTTTGACCTTCACGCCCAGCTCTTTGGCCAAGGCTTCGGAGAACTCGACTTCGAAGCCGCTCAGTTTGCCGTCGGCATCGACGAAGCTGAACGGTGGATAAGTGCCTTCCAGACCGACGTTGATCACGCCTGCATCCTTGATTTTTTGCAGCTGCTCACCAGCCACTGCCTGCCCGAGCAGGCCGGCGCTCAGCGCCAGGCCCAGCGAACCCACCAGCAGATTTCGACGTAATGCGGAAAAATTCATGACAAGCCCCTGTGTTTTCTTATGGAAGACGCTTAAGGAAAGTTGGCAAATTCGGGATTTGAACGACTGCGATATCCTGCCCTAAAGCAGCTTATGCGTCTTGCTGCAAATTCGCCTGCGGCGTGACTATATGATGTTGCCTTTAGATAGGAAAATACTAAATATTAAATTTGTTATTCTTTTTGGAGATATCAGATGTCTTCGAAAAGATCGCAGCCTTCGGCAGCTCCTACATGGATCATGCGCGCCGCAAATTCCGGGTTAACCCCTATCCATGTAGGAGCTGCCGAAGGCTGCGATCTTTTGATCTTCGATCCTTACAAAAAACTTGTATAGGCAAACAACGCCGGCGCCCCACCGGTGTGCAGGAAGATGATCGGGCCGTCATTGAAGCGCTGGCGCCCGATGCCGTCGAGCAAACCGGCCATGGCCTTGCCGGTGTACACCGGATCCAGCAACAACCCTTCCTGACTCGCCAGCAGCTTCAGCGCCGACAGTGTCCCGGCATTCGGCTCGCCATAACGCGGGCCGAAATACTCGTCCCACAGTTCGATTTTGAAATTCGCCGGCAGGCTCACGCCGAGCAGCTCGGCCGTGCGCTCGGCGAGGCCCTGGACTTTCGGTCGTTGATCTTCATCGCTACGGGAAACGGTCACGCCGATCACTGGCAAATCCGGCATTGCTTCGCTCAAGGCCAGCGCCAGGCCGCTGTGGGTACCGGCACTGCCGGACGCCAGCACCACGGCGGCGAAATTCAGCCCGGTGTCCTTGATCTGTTCGGTCAGTTCCAGGCCTGCACGGACATAACCCAAAGCGCCCAATGCATTCGAGCCACCAATCGGCACCAGATACGGCTTCTTGCCGTTACTGCGCAGACGCCCGGCCAGCGCTTCCAATTGCTCGTCGGCGTTGTCGAGGTTTTCCACCAGCTCGACCTTGGCATCGAACAGGTCCAGCAACAGCCGATTGCCGTTGCCGACATAGTTGCTGTCGTCGATGCCGAGCGGATTTTCCAGCAGGGCCACGCAGCCCAGGCCAAGCTTGGCCGCAATGGCAGCCGTCTGGCGCACATGGTTGGACTGGATCGCGCCCGCAGTGATCAACGTATCAGCGCCCTGGGCCAAGGCATCGGCGGCCAGGTATTCGAGTTTGCGCAGCTTGTTGCCGCCCAGTGCCAATGGCGTCAGGTCATCGCGTTTGACGTAGACATCGCGGCCCAGCCAGGTCGACAGGCGTTCGAGTTTTTCCAGGGGAGTAGGATGACCGAGCAGGTCGAGGCGGTTAAAGCGGGCAAGCTGTTGTTTGATCATGGGTCCGTACTGGCGGAGGAAGATGTCAGGACTATAGGCACGGGTATTTAGTGGGGCAACTGCCAATCGCTTATAGCCAAAAGTATTGAGCACAGCACTATTGGTTCTTAATTCGGCTGCAAGCCGTTGCCGTAAAGTAATCGCGGTTAATGCGGCCAGACAGTCCGGCCGCCCGTGAGGAGTTTTTACCGTGAGCGAGCGTTCCAGCCATTGGCAATTGCAGACCATCGTCAGCCAACTGCGTACGGCGCGCGAGCAGTGGCGCGCACAAAACGGCCGTGCCAGCGGCGAGCAGGGCGGTCGCGAGTTGCCGTCCCGAGCGGCCATGGCGGATATTCTCGAAGCCTTGTGCGGTGCGCTGTTCCCGATGCGTCTGGGCCCGGTGGATTTGCGCGAGGAGAGTGAAGATTTCTACGTCGGCCACACACTCGACGTGGCGCTGAACGCGTTGCTGGCTCAGGCGCGGCTCGAACTGCGTTACGCCGCGCGCCACAGTGCCCAGGCCGACACTGAAGTCGAAGCCAAAACCATCCAGATCATTCAGGATTTCGCACTGGCTTTGCCGGGGTTGCGCACTCTGTTGGACACCGACGTGCTGGCGGCCTATCACGGCGACCCGGCGGCTCGCAGTGTCGATGAAGTGTTGCTCTGCTATCCGGGAATTCTGGCGGTGATTCACCATCGTCTGGCCCATCATTTGTATCGCGCCGGCTTGCCGCTACTGGCGCGGATCAGCGCGGAAATCGCCCACTCGGCCACCGGCATCGACATCCATCCGGGGGCGCAGATCGGTCGCAGTTTCTTCATCGATCACGGGACGGGTGTGGTGATCGGCGAGACCGCGATCATTGGTGAGCGCGTGCGGATTTATCAGGCGGTGACCCTGGGCGCCAAGCGCTTCCCGGCGGATGAAGACGGCCAGTTGCAAAAGGGCCATCCGCGCCATCCGATCGTCGAGGACGATGTGGTGATCTATGCCGGCGCGACGATTCTGGGGCGGATCACCATCGGCAAAGGCTCGACCATCGGCGGCAACGTCTGGCTGACCCGCAGTGTGCCGGCGGGGTGCAACCTCAGCCAGGCGAATTTGCAGCATGATGATGGGACGCAGAAGTAGACAGATAAACAGTCTTCACTGGCTGTAGGAGCTGTCGAGTGAAACGAGGCTGCGATCTTTTGACCTTGAAAAGATCGCAGCCTCGTTTCACTCGACAGCTCCTACGGCTCCTACAAAATCCCCCAAACCCCGCGTAATACCCATCCTTGAGCTAGCGTACGAAAACTACCGCCGAGCCCTGCGATTAGTCCTTAGCCCCCTATCCATGTTTAACTTGAACGCTCATTCAAGTTAAACCGTCGGTTTGCTGCCCGCTCACAACAGGAGGCTTGCCTTTGCCGAGTCCGTTATTGATTGCCCTGTTTCATCCCCTTGAGGTGCAATTTTCATGAGTGCACCGTCCACCCCCACAAGCGGCCAGGTCCGCATGAATCCGCCGGTTTTTTATTTCGCGGCGACCTTTATTCTGTTGTTCGCCGTTGTGGTCATGGCGATACCCGAACAGGCCGGTGCCTGGCTTCTGGAAGCGCAAAACTGGGCGGCCAATACGGTCGGCTGGTACTACATGCTCGCGATGACGCTGTATCTGGTCTTCGTGGTGGTCACCGCCTTGTCTGGCTACGGCAAGATCAAGCTCGGTGCCGACCACGACGAGCCCGAATTCAGCTACCTGTCCTGGGCCGGCATGCTGTTCGCCGCCGGGATCAGCATCACGCTGTTTTTCTTTTGTGTGTCCGAACCGCTGACGCACTTGGCACAACCGCCGCAAGGTGAGGCTGGTACGGCGGATGCGGCGCGTCAGGCGATGCAGATTCTGTTTCTGCACTGGGGCCTGCACGGTTGGGGCGTGTTCGCCTTCGTCGGCATGGCGCTGGCCTATTTCGCCTATCGACATAACCTGCCGCTGGCTCTGCGTTCGGCGCTGTACCCGCTGATCGGCAAGCGCATTAACGGCCCGATCGGCTACGCGGTGGACGGCTTCGGCATCATTGCCACGGTGTTCGGCCTCGGCGCGGATATGGGCTTTGGCGTATTGCACCTCAACTCGGGCCTCGATTACCTGTTCGGCATCGCCCACACCCAGTGGATTCAGGTCGGCCTGATCACGCTGATGATGGGCGCGGCGATCATCGTCGCGGTGTCCGGCGTCGATAAAGGCGTACGGGTGATGTCCGACATCAACATGCTGCTGGCCTGTGCGCTGCTGCTGTTCGTGTTATTCGCCGGCCCCACCCAGCACTTGCTCAACACGTTGATCCAGAACATCGGCGACTACCTCGGCGCCTTGCCGATGAAGAGTTTCGACCTCTACGCCTACGATAAGCCGAGCGACTGGCTGGGCGGCTGGACGGTGTTCTACTGGGCCTGGTGGATTGCATGGTCGCCGTTCGTGGGCCTGTTCATCGCACGGATTTCCCGGGGTCGGACGATCCGCGAATTCGTCTTCGGCGTGTTGCTGATCCCGCTGGGTTTCACCTTGGCGTGGATGTCGATCTTCGGCAATAGCGCCATCGACCAGGTTCTCAACCACGGCATGAGCGCGCTCGGTATGTCGGCCGTCGACAACCCGTCGATGACCCTGTACCTGCTGCTGGAAACCTACCCGTGGAGCAAAACCGTGATTGCGGTCACGGTGTTCATCAGTTTCGTATTTTTCGTGACGTCCGCCGACTCCGGCACTGTGGTGTTGTCGACGTTGTCCGCCAAGGGCGGTAACCCGGATGAAGACGGGCCGAAATGGCTGCGAGTGTTCTGGGGCGCGATGACGGCGCTGGTGACCAGCGCGCTGTTGTTCTCCGGCAGCATCGACGCCTTGAAGTCAGCGGTGGTGCTGACCTCATTGCCGTTCTCGTTGATTTTGCTGCTGATGATGTGGGGGCTGCACAAGGCGTTTTATCTGGAATCGCAGAAGCAGATCGCGCAACTGCATTCCCTCGCGCCGGTGTCCGGCTCGCGACGCGGAGGTTGGCGTCAGCGCTTGAGTCAGGCGGTGCATTTCCCGTCGCGCGATGAGGTCTATCGCTTCCTCGATACGACGGTGCGCCCGGCGATTGAAGAAGTGACGGCTGTGTTCGTCGAGAAGGGCTTGCACGTGGTCACTCAGCCCGATCCGGCCAATGACAACGTCAGCCTGGAGATCGGTCACGGCGAACTGCATCCGTTCATCTATCAGGTGCAGATGCGCGGGTACTTCACGCCATCGTTCGCCCGTGGCGGCATGGGTTCCAAGCAACTCAACAACCGTCGTTACCACCGCGCCGAAGTGCATTTGAGAGAGGGCAGTCAGGATTACGATCTGGTGGGCTACACCAAGGAGCAGGTCATCAACGATATCCTCGACCAGTACGAGCGGCACATGCAGTTCTTGCACCTGGTGCGTTGATTGAGAAGGGTGGCGCTGACGTCTTGTCAGGCGTCAGTGCTCATCGTCATGAACAACACCAGCGCCGCAACCGGTACGCCGAATACCGCGCTACCCACCACCAGTTCCGTGCTCAACGGCTGGCCGGCGTTGACCATGCCGACCGCGCCGTTGATCAAGGTCAACGCCAGCCACAGCACGACAAAGCTGTAGGCCAGGGTCTGGCGGGGGAAACCGATTTTCTCGCCGATGAACAGCATCAGCGCCAGCAGGACCAGGCCGAAGAAGATGATGATTGCTGTGTGCATGGTGAGTCCACCCTTCAGGTATGCATTGCTTTTGAGGCAGCCATCGCGAGCAGGCTCGCTCCCACATTCAACCGCGTTGCTGGATGAGAGCTCGGTCATCTTTGGGAGCGAGCCTGCTCGCGATGGGGTCACCTCGGTGTCCTTGCTACTTATTGAGCATAGGCACCGCTGCGCTTAAACCAACCCACCATTCACCCGCAAAATCTGCCCATTGACCCAAGCCGAATCCGGCCCCACCAGAAACGACACAACGCGAGCAATATCCTCCGGCTGACCCAAACGCTCCAGCGGAGGCATCTTGGCGAAAGTCTGGATTTGCTCTTCGCTCTTGCTGTGCAAAAACAGCTCAGTCGCCACCGGGCCAGGCGCCACCGCGTTGACGGTGATGTTGCGCCCGCGCATTTCCTTGGCGAACACCTGGGTCAGGGATTCCACAGCCGCTTTGCTGGCGATGTACACCGCGTAGCCCGGCAAGTTAAGGCCAACGGTGCTGCTGGAGAAGTTGATGATCCGGCCGCCGCTGTTCAGACGCGTCGCCGCTTCACGCAAGGTGTTGAAGGTGCCGCGAGCGTGGATGTTGAAAGTCTGGTCGAACAGTTCGTCGGTGTGCTGCGCCAGCGGCATCACTTTGAGGATGCCGGCGTTGTTGATCAGCGCATCGACCTTGCCCAATTGCGTTTCGGTTTCGTCGAACAACCGGCGCACGTCGTCGGCATTGGCCACGTCAGCCTTGACCGCTATGGCCTGATGCCCGGCCTGACGCAGCTCCACCACCAGTTTTGAGGCTTCAGTGGCGCTGCTGGCGTAGTTGATGGCGACGGCGAAACCTTCGCTGGCCAGTTGCCTGGCGATGACAGCGCCGATGCCGCGGGAGGCGCCGGTCACGATGGCAACTTTCGAAGTTTGAGCAGTCATGGCGTTGATTCCTTGGAGTGGTTTGAAGTGGGAGCCAGACTCACATGTTTACTCAGGCCGATAAATGCATGAGAGTTGCCTTGACTGTTCAATAATCACCAACAATCCAGCGCCAGGAGTGACCCGTGGACCAAGTCAAAGCGATGAAGGTGTTCGTGCGGATCTACGAGCGCAGCAGCTTCACCCTGGCGGCCGATGACCTGAATCTGCCACGGGCGACGCTGACCCACACGCTGAATCAGTTCGAAGCCTGGCTCGGCACTCGTTTACTGGAGCGCAGCACCCGCAAGGTCCGTCCGACACTGGATGGAGAGGCGTATTACCTGCGTTGCGTGCAGTTGCTGGCGGAACTGGAAGAGGCCGAACTGGCATTTCGCAGCGTAGCGCCGAAAGGGCGGTTGCGAGTGGATCTGCACGGCACCTTGGCCAAGCACTTCGTGATCCCGGCGTTGCCGCAATTCATGGCGCGCTACCCGGACATCGACCTGTCCATCAGCGAGGCCGATCGCTTCGTCGACCTGATCGCCGAAGGCGTTGATTGCGTGTTGCGCGCCGGCACCTTGGGCGACTCGGCACTGATCGGTAAACGTGTCGCCAACCTGCGACAGATTACCTGCGCCAGTCCTGCCTACCTGCGCAAATATGGCGAACCGAAAAGCCTCGATGACCTGAGCCGCCACCGCGCGGTGAACTACGTTTCACGTACCACCGCCAAGTTGTTTCCGTTCGAATTCATGGTCGATGGCGAACTCAAGGAAGTGGCCATCGATGGTGCGCTGTCAGTGTTCGGTGCGGAAATCTACGCGGCCTCGGCGATTGCCGGATTGGGCCTGATCCAGTGCCCGCATTACCGAATGGAAACTTTGATTTCCCAAGGTTTGGTGCAGGAAATTCTGGTCAACACACCACCGCCGCCGATGCCGGTTTCCGTGTTGTATCCCCATAACAAACACATGTCGCCACGGGTTCGAGTGTTTGTGGATTGGTTGGGGGAAGTGTTTTCGGATGCCGTTTGAAGTCAAGCGAAGATCAAAAGATCGCAGCCTTCGGCAGCTCCTACAGTGATATGCGGTCGAGCGTAGGAGCTGCCGAAGGCTGCGATCTTGGCGATTGGGCTGACCCTGAAGATAAAATCTGTGAAACGTTTCAGCAATTAGTCGAATCCGGGGTTTTCTGGCGTTTGTCTGGGCGTATGCTGGGCAACTTGCAAAGCAGTCGATACCCCATTCAAGACCGACAAGAGAGGATTCGATGACCTACACCGCTGCCGAAAACCGCTACGATTCCATCCCTTACCGCCGCGTGGGGCGCAGCGGGCTGGTGCTGCCGGCACTGTCTCTGGGCTTATGGCACAACTTCGGCGACAGCACGCCGATCGACACCCAGCGTTCGTTGCTGCGCACGGCATTCGATCTGGGCATCAACCATTTCGACCTGGCCAACAATTACGGCCCGCCGTATGGCAGCGCCGAGATCAACTTCGGTCGTTTGCTGCGTGAAGACTTCAAGCAGTACCGCGACGAGTTGATCATCTCCAGCAAGGCCGGTTGGGACATGTGGGCCGGCCCTTACGGTCAGGGCGGTGGTTCGCGTAAATACGTGCTGGCCAGCCTCGACCAGAGCCTGCAACGTCTGGGCCTCGATTACGTAGACATCTTCTATTCCCACCGCTTTGACCCGGACACGCCGCTTGAAGAAACCGCCAGCGCACTGGCCACTGCCGTGCAGCAGGGCAAGGCACTGTACATCGGCATCTCGTCCTATTCCGGGGTGAAAACCCGTGAAATCGCCGGGTTGCTGAAGGAGTGGAAAGTACCATTGCTGATCCATCAACCGGCCTACAACCTGCTCAACCGCTGGGTGGAAAAGGACCTGCTGGACACCACCGATGAACTCGGCACCGGCGTGATCGCCTTCACGCCATTGGCTCAGGGGCTGTTGACCGACAAATACCTCAATGGCGTGCCAGCGGATGCGCGGGTCAATCGTCCGGGGGGTGGTTCGTTGCAGGCGTCGCACCTGTCCGAAGCCAACATCGCCCATGTGCGGGCGCTCAATGAAATCGCCAAGCGCCGTGGTCAGAGCTTGGCGCAACTGGCGCTGGCCTGGACCCTGCGCGATCCACGGGTGACCTCGGCGCTGATAGGCGCGAGCCGGCCGGAGCAGATTATCGAGAACGTCGGGGCGTTGAAGAATCTGAGTTTCAGCGTGGAAGAACTGGCGGAGATTGACCGGTTTGCCCAGGAGGGTGGGGTCAATCTTTGGGAGAAGCCTTCGACGGCTGAATAACCCTAAAAAGCAAAAGATCGCAGCCTTCGGCAGCTCCTACAGGATCGATGTTCGACCGCAATATTTGTGGCGAACGCAGTTAATGTAGGAGCTGCCGAAGGCTGCGATCTTTTGATCTTAAAACGGCACATCCCCCAACACCGTCGCCCGCTGCATCACCCGCCGTGCCGGGCGGTAATCATCCACCGCGTGGTGCTGGGTCACACGATTGTCCCAGAACGCGATGTCGTCTTTCTGCCAGCGCCAGCGGATGGTGAATTCCGGCCGTGTGGTGTGGGCGAACAAGAATTTCAGAATCACCTCGCTTTCCGTTTCCGACAGCTCATTGATCTTCGACGTGAACCCTTCATTGACGAATAGCGACCGGCGCCCGCTCACCGGGTGCGTGCGAATCACCGGGTGAGATAGCGGCGGGTTCTTGCGCCGGGCTTCTTCCCACTGGGCCAACGCGTCCGGTGTATTGCCATAGCGCTCCAGCGGGAACGAACGGGTGAAATCGTGAGTAGCGGTCAACCCTTCGAGCAAGGTTTTCATCGGCGCGGACAGCGCTTCATACGCCGCAATACCACTGGCCCACAGCGTGTCGCCGCCAAATTCGGGCAGCAGTTTGGCGCTGAGCACCGCGCCCATGGCCGGGGTCGGCAGGAAGGTCACGTCGGTGTGCCAGATCGCGTTGTCCCGCACGTCGGTGACGGCGGTGTCGAGGATCAGCACTTGCGGCTGCTCCGGCACGTTCGGGTAGATCGGATGAATATGCAGCTCACCGAAATAGGCGGCGAATCGCGCTTGTTGCTGCGGCTCGATCGGCTGGTTGCGGAAGAACAGCACTTGATGCTTGAGCAGCGCCTGCTCGATGGCATCGCGTTGCTCAACGTTCAGCGGCTGGCTGATATCGATGCCGCTGATTTGCGCGCCGAGGGCGCAGCTGAGAGGGACGATTGTCAGGTTACTCATGGTGGTTCTCTTCGAATTCGGTATCGAGCTTTTGTGGGAGCGAGCCTGTGGCGAGGGGACCTTGCCCCGGGCTCAACCCTGTGGGTACCACACCAACCGCTCTGCCGCCGGGTTGCGTTCTTCAACCTGAAACCCCAGCGACAGGTAATGCTGGCGAGCATGGAGGTTATTGGCCCAGACCACCGTCGCCACCGGGCAGCGAATTTGCTGCGCAGCTTTTTGCACGCCTTGCAGCACCGTCCGACCGTAACCCTTGCCGCGGGCCTGGGGGATAAACGCCAGGTACAGCACGCGAATTTCATTGGGGCCAAAGTCGGTGGTCAGTGCGCCGATGGCCGTGTCGAGTTTCTCGATCACATAATGCATGGCGTTGGGGAAGTTCTCCCCCAGTCCTTGTTCCTGCACCCTGAATTGCTGGGCAACCACCTGCTCAACCACTTCCTGCTCACCGTCGATCCATTGCAGGTCCGGCCGCGCCGCTTGGTAAAGGCTGTGCAGAAAAGGTCCATCGCTGGTCCGCGAAGGCCTGACTACCAAGCCGTCCGCTGCCACTGAATCGGTTTTCGCCATCGCTGTTCCTCCTTAGAAACCGCTTTCCCTGACTCCCAGCGCCGCCATGCGTCGCCAGGCAACGCCCAATAACGACTCGCCACTGCCCTGCAACACCACAATGCCGCGCAACGGCTGCACCGGCGTCGGGGTATTTTCGAGGATGCTCAACCGCGCGCCGTACTGCGCCTGTACCGGTTCGGCGCGCTGATGCTGATCGCGGCGCACGGCGATCGGCCCGTGGTGATCGGAAGTCAGCGCTTCCTGATCGACATAAGCCACGCCGTTGGTGTCGATTTCGCTCAATTGCACGGCGATCGCCGGGTGCATCGGATCATCGGCGATGAACCGTCCGCTGGCACCCGGGGCGACACGCCAGAGTTCGGCTTCGGCCAGATAACCGCGCAACCGCGCACCGTCTTCGACCACCCGAGCCAAAGGATTTTTGGTCGAAAGCCAGCGGCCGACCGTTAACTGCGGCAGCAGATCGCGCACCTTGCCGGCATGGGGCGCGCGCAATAACAGACGCTCGCGCTGGGCGGCCAAGCCTCGGTATTCGGCCACGGCTTCGGCCAGGCGCTGCTCGACGATTCCGGCGTCGGCCGCGGTTTCGCTACGGCCGGCCTGACGACGCATCTGTAATTGCTGAATCTGGATTTCGCGACGGACGATGGCCTGGCGTGAATCCAGATCCGGGGATTCCAGCTCGATCAGCACCTCACCTTGAGCGACGACCTGGCCGTCGTGCACATTCACCGTTTTGACCCGCGCCGCCACGGGCGCGTGCAGGGCGCTGGCGCGTCCGGCCTCAAGCATTGTCGGCAACTCCACCGCGCTGCGCCATGGCAGCGCCAGCAGCAGCAACAGCCCAAGCAACACCAGACCGCTAAACAGTACCCGAGGCGCATGCGCCTGTTCGCGACGGCTCCACCATTGCCGCCACTCGCTCAGGATCGGCAGGAAGATGAACCACACCAACTCCACCAGCATCAGGAAAATCCCCAACACCTTGAAGAACAGGTGATAGACCGCCAGCGCAATCCCGAAAAACAACGCCGCGCGCCACAGCCACGCGCCATACCCCCAGATCAACAAACGCCGCTGCATCTTCGGTGACCAAGGCTCCGGCGCCGGGGCTGCGTAGCCGAACAAAAACTCGCGCAGCCGCCAGCGGCACAAGGCAAAGGCCCGCCCTTGAAGGTTGTCCACTTCCCAAAAGTCACTGAGCAAGAAGTAGCCATCGAAACGCATAAACGGGTTGAGGTTGATCACCAGCGTGGTGATCCAGGTCGCACTGGCGAGCATGAACGCCGCCGTACGTCCGGGGCCGTCAGGCAGCAGTGACCAAGCGAGCAGCGCGATACACGCCAGCACCAGTTCCGCCAGCACCCCGCCGGCACCAATCAGCAACCGCGCACGGCGGTCATTGACGCGCCAGGCGTCGCTGACGTCCGTGTAAAACATCGGTAGCAGCACAATGAATGCCACGCCCATGCTCTGCACCCGACAACCGGCGCGCTTGGCCATGAAGGCGTGGCCGAACTCGTGGCATAGCTTGGCGAAAAACAGCGCCACAGCAAACGCCAGGGCACCGCCGAGGCTGAACAGGTGAGGAAAGGTCGCGATAAACCGCTGCCAGTCCCGCGACACCAGAAACACCCCAAGCCCCAGAGTCGCGGGCAATCCGTAGCGCAATGCACGCGGGCCGAAACGCTCCAGCCACGGCCAGGCGCGATTGAGAAAGGCGTCCGGACGCCACAGCGGAATCCGGAAAAACAGGTATTGATGCAGCAGGATTTGCCACAGGCTTTGGCGCTGGGCCGCGGCTTTCAGGCTGTAACTGGCGCGCTGCGACGGGTCGAGAGCGCTGATCAGATCGTGGCCGCGCAAAAACTCCAGCAATTGCTCAAGCGCCGCGCCATCCAGCGGTAGCCCCGGTTCGCGATTGGCGGCACGCAGCACGTGCTCCGGATCTCCTAGGGACCAATGGCGCAGCAAGCGCATCGCCGCCGCACCAAGTTTGAAATAACGCCCGCGCACCGGGTCGGCCAGGGTCCAGCGCGGCGACCCGTCGAGGGCCGGGGCTGCCGTTGTCAATTGCAGGTCCGCCCGCAGGCTCGGCAAGTTCATCTACAGGCCCACGCTCTGACGCAACCCGGCCAGCGGTCGGCGCAACAGGTACAACGCCAGCGGCGCACGGTCGCCGAAGACTTTCGCGGTGCCGCGCAGGCCGATACGTGGCGGCGCGGCGTCGAACGTCGCATCCAGTCGATAAGCCAGTTGCCCGGCGGCGGTGGGCTGCGCCTCGTAGGCCGAACGTTCGAGTTTGGCCAAGTGCCGCTGCAGCGGATCACTGTCGAGAAACAGCGCGACTTGTGCGCCCGGTTCCAGGGCAATCGCATCGCCCACGGCCAACTCGATGCGCAATTCGGCCTGGTTCGGGTCGGCGATTTCCATCAGCCGCTCGCCGGTTTGCACCGGTTTGCCGGTCCAGCGTTCGGCGTCGGCGAACACCGCGATACCGTCCCGCTCCGCTCGTACTTCGCTGCGTTTGAGCAGTTCACGGGCGTAATCCCGTTCGGCGCGCTTCTGCTCCACTCGCGCCGCCAGCAGATCGATTTTCGAACTGGACTCGGCATCGGCGAAGGAACGTTGGGAATTGGCCTTGAGTTCCGCTTCGGCAACGCCCAGGGCGCGCTCGGCCACATCGGCCTGAGCCTTGAGCGTGGTGCTTTCGAAGCGCAGCAGCAGGTCGCCGGTTTTCACCGCCTGATTGGGTTTGACCAGAAACTCGGCGATCACCCCGTCCAGCGGCGCGGCGACCACCCGACCGCCCAACGGGACGACTTCGGCCGGGGCCAACACTGATTGGCGCACCGGAATCAGCAACCCGAGCAACAACACGGCAAGCAGCGCCATCTGACGCTTGCGCGTCCAGCGCAGTCGCCAGGGTTTGCGCGGTTGCTGCGCCAGCCAGGCATGGCTGTAGGTGTCGCCCAGTTGCGACAGCAGCACTTGTTCGGAAGGGTTCCACGGCACATCCCGCGCCAGCCACAGACCGCCGAACACCTCGCCCTGATGATCGATCAGCGGCAGCCAAAACACCTGAGCGGCTGACAGACTTTGCCAGTCGGCCAGAATCGATTCGCTAAGGAGATCAGGCGCAATCACCCGCGCCTGTTTCAGCACCTCAAGCTTGAACAGCTGTGCGACCGCTTGCTCGACAAACGCCACGAACGGCGCATTCGGTTCCACGGCACTAACACCGGTAACCGCCTGCACCTTGCCGGCGATCAACAGCGCGGCATGGCGGAAACCGAACAGCGCTTGACCGTCATTGACCAGGCTGTAAGCCAGTTGCGAAGGCGTGCGCGCGGCGCGGGTCTGGCGTTCGAGGTCGAGAAACCTGGCGAACACCTGCTCGGCGCCGCCGGTCACCGGGGCGTTCATTTGAGCTCCGCGAAATGCGCCGTTCCGCTCATGCCGGCCAACAGACCGTTGGCGTTGGGCAGCGCCGCCACCAGCAGCAAAGTCTGGCTGCCTTCATCGATTCGCGCGCCGAGGCGTTTGACCGTGGCATCCAGCGGCTGACCGGTTTCATCGGGGACAAAACTGAATGTCTGGCCGGGCTTGAGCTTGCCCATCCAGCGCGACGGGACCAAGAGGTGAATTTCCAGGGTGCGGTTATCGACCACGTCCAGTAACGGCGCGCCGGCGGCAACGCTTTCGTAGCGCTTGACCTTACGTTCGACGACCTGACCATCGAATGGCGCAACCACGCTGCAGCGTTTGACCTGAACCTGATAGACCTGAGACTGAGCCTGAATCTCGCTGACCTTTGCCTCGGCCCGCGCCACTTCAAAGCGTCCGACCGAATTCAATGCCGCCAGTTGTTTGTTGTGGGCCAACTCTTCACCAGCACCACGGCTGGCGGCCTGAGCCGCGTTGAGCTGAGCCTGATAAGCCGAACAGTCAAACCGCGCCAGGGTGTCGCCCTTTTTGAACGACTCGCCCTCACTGAACGGCAACTCGACAATCCGCCCCGACAACTCGCTGGCCAGCACCGCCTGATCCCGGGCCCGCAGCACACCACGGGCTTCATTGCTGACCGACGCATTCCCGCCAACCGCGTTGCTTTCCAGCAATGGATCGTCTGGCGCAGGCGTTTGCGCCTGTACTACGCACGTTACAAAGGTTAGTCCTGCAACCCAAACACGAAAACGCCGCATAACCGTAACTCCCTGACGGATGAGCGGAGTCTATGACAGCGGGCGTGAGCGTCAAGCGGATGGGCATTATTGGTTGGAAATGTAATGTTTCAAAAAGGATAAAACTTTCAAGGCGGTCGTTTGATTCCTGGGTCAATGAGCATCGGTATTAAATCCCACATGAAATCAGGAACAACCATTCGATCAAAAACGAAATTGGCAATAGACACTTCGGCGCGTACAAACTCAACGGCACCTCTGCCCTTTCGCCGTAACAATCATTAATAGATGAGTCCAGGAATGGCTTGACGATCAACCAGGCAAATCTACAAAACTGGCTTGCCGGCGCTGGAGATGTCCATCCGAATGACGCCTTGGTCAGCCAACGGTTGACGTCATCGCTAACTCGATTTAGGATCGCCCCACTGAACCCCGTACGCAGAGATTAAATTCACTGGCAGTTGGGGTGAAGAAACCGGCCTAGGCCGGTTTTTTCGTTTCTGAGGATTGAGTTTGTGCGTACCGCTTTCTTTGTTGATGGCTACAACGTGTTCTATGGATTGCTTGCGGGTACTCCATACAAATGGCTCAATCTCAAAGGCTTGCTGGGTCATGTCGCCCACATCGAGAACCCACAAAGCTCACTCATCTCGGTTGATTACTTCACCTCATCCGTCAAACCATAACTTGCCACTCGCGGCAGAGTCTCCAAAGAAGCCCAAGACACTTATGTACGTGCTTTAAAAACGACCAATGTTGCCGTTCACTATGGTCGTCATAAACTTGAGCCCGCTAAAGCACCTCGCTTCATTGACAGAAAAACGGCTGCCTCTCGCCAAGACAAAATCGACATCTGGAAGCTTGAAGAAAAAGAAACGGATGTCCACATCGCAATCAGCATGTATCGCACCGCAGCAAGACAGGCCCAGCTCCATTCCGATGAGCAAATCGAACAGCTAGTCCTGGTATCCAGTGACACAGACATGACTCCAGCCCTGAGAGCCATTCAAGAAGATTTCCCTGGCATGAGAGTTGGAGTCATTCTTCCTCATCGAGCAGAGTTAAACCGTCCATCGCCTGGCTCCTTAAAGGAGCACTCACACTGGATGCGACGTGTCGTAACCTCAGAAGAGCTGCAATTGCACCAGTTTCCAGTTCGCGTGGCGACTCATAAGGCGCCCGCGATCAAACCGGATTATTGGTAACGGCGCCTCCCACCGGATACACCGACTCCCATCCCCCACCCAACGCTTTGTACAAACTAACCATCGCCAACGACACCCCAGTCGAGCTCTCGACCCACTGCTGTTGGGTCGCCAGCAACTCGCCTTGCACGGTGAGGACGTTGACGAAATCCACTACTCCTTCGACGTACTGCTGTTGCGCGGTGCGCAGGGCTATCTGGTTTTGGCGCACGGCTTCGGCGAGGCTGTCGCGGCGCAGTTGACTGGCGTTGTAGGCGGTGAGTTGATCGTCGATTTCATGCCAGGCCCGCAGCACGGTTTGCTGGTAGGCCAGCGCCGCTTCCTGTTGCTGGGCTTTGCGCAGGTACAACATCCCGCGCAGGCGACCGCCGTCGAACAGCGGCAGGCTGAACTGCGGGCCGATGCCGAACGAGCGCGAGCCCCAGGAGCCGAAATCGCTCAATTGCAGGGCTTGCGAGCCGATGTTGCCCGACAGGGTGATCCGCGGATAAAAGTCGCCCTTGGCCACGCCGATGCTGGCGGTCGCGGCATGCAGGCGGGCTTCGGCCTGACGTATGTCCGGGCGGCGCTCGGCCAATTGCGACGGCAAGCCGATGGCGACCTGACGCGGGGTTTGCGGCACCGGGGCGTCGGTGGATAACTCGGCGGACAGCGTTTGCGGCGGTTCGCCCATCAACAGGCTCAAGGCGTTGATCAGTTGCGACTGACGCTGCTCCAGCGCCGGCAAACGTGATTCGATGGCCGCGACTTGCGCAGCGGCTTCGGCGACGTCCAGATCTGTGGCAACACCGTCGGCCAGGCGCAGTTGCGAGAGTTTCAAGCTATGCCGGGCGACGTCGAGGTTTTGCTCGGTGACGGTCCGCGTGCTTTGCACACCGCGCAGCTGAATGTAGTCCTGAGCCGTTTCGGCAAGCACCGACAGCAGCACACCGCGACGATCGTTTTCCGCCACTTCCAGCGTGGCGTCGGCGGCTTCAGTTTCGCGGCGCACACGGCCCCAGAAATCCAGCTCCCAGGAGGCGGAAAAGCCGGCGTCCCACAGGTTGAACGCCGAGTCGCCGTTGTGGCCCGACGGATCGTTCAGGCCTTCACTGCTGTTGCGTTTGCGCCCGTAGCTGCCGGTGGCGGCGGTATTGGGATAGCGGTCGGCGGTGATTACCTGGCGCGCGGCTCGGCTTTGCTGCAAACGGCTGCCGGCAAGTTTCAGGTCGAGGTTGTCGGTCAGGGCGCGTTGGGTCAGGGCCGAGAGTTTCGGATCGTGAAATACCTCCCACCAGCGTTCATCCATCTCGTTGGGAACGACCTGACTGGCGGCGGCTTTGACCGGTTTCGACCATTGGGCGACTTGCTGCGCGTGAGGGCGCTGGAAGTCCGGGCCGACGGTGCAGGCACTCAACGAAAGCAGGCTCAATACAATAGCGACTGAACGAATGCTGACCTTGTGGCGAGGGAGCTTGCTCCCGTTCGCGTGCGCAGCACTCGCAAATTTTGGGTCCGCTTCGCGGCCCAGCGGGAGCAAGCTCCCTCGCCACAGGGACGTGCGATTAGCGAAGTTCATCGTTGTGCGACCTCATGTTCGCCAGTGCTTGCCGTATGAATACTGGCCTCCACCGACATCCCCACCCGCAACCGCTCGGCCAATGGCTGACCCGGCTCGAGTATGATTTTCACCGCAATCCGTTGCACAACCTTGGTGAAGTTGCCGGTGGCGTTGTCCGGTTTGACCGAGGCGAAGGTCACGCCGGTGGCCGGTGCGATGCTCTCCACGCGGCCGCGCAGGGCTTCGCCGCCGAGGCTGTCGACATGCACTTGCACGCTCTGCCCCGGCTGTACGTCAGTCAGTTGGGTTTCCTGAAAATTGGCGACTACATAGGCCCGCTCCAACGGCACCACGGCCAGAATCTTGCTGCCCGGTGTGACATAGGCGCCGACCCGTACCGCGCGCTCGCCGACCATGCCGTCCTGAGGTGCAACGATGCGCGTATAGGACAGCTCATAGCTGGCCATTTCCAGCGCCGCTTGTGCTCTTTTCAGCCCGCCTTCGGCCGCATCACGCTGGGCGGTCAGGATCTCCACCTGCTTACGTTCCGCCGCGAGCACCGCCGTGGCATTGGCCAAACGGGCGGAGGCCTGATCGATACGTGTGCGTGCTTGCTGAGCATTTTGCACCGTGCCGGCGCCGACCCCGGCGAGATGGTTGTAGCGGTTCAGTTCATGCTCGGCGAAGGCCATTTCAGCCTTTGCTGAAACCACCGTAGCCTGGGCCTGAGCGATCACCGATGTCTGGCGCTCAAGGGTAGCCCGAGCGTTTTGCAACTGCGCCCTGGCCACCAGGGTTTCAGCGTCAGCGGCTTCAGCGGCAGCGCGTAGATCGCGGTCGTCGATCAACGCCAGTAGCTGTCCGGCCTTGACCAGCTGGTTGTCTTCCACCAGCACGTCCTTGATGAACCCCGCCACGCGCGGCGCCACCCGGGTGAAGTCCGCCGAGACGAAAGCGTCGTTAGTGCTCTGCTGTGTACGCTTGCCGAACAAGCCCGGCGCCAGCAGGTAAATCAACACGCCGAGCGCCATTACTGCGGCAACGCCGACAGCGACTTTTTTCTTTGATTGAGTCGTCATAAAAACCTTCTGTTTCAGTGAAGCATTCAAGTCGGCGCGCGCGATGGATAGATCCGCGTCGGCAGCCAGAAAATCAGCAGGATCAGCGCCACGGCGACGCCGGCCATGCACAGATAAAGGTCGGAGGAGGTCAGCACCAGGGCCTGTTGATGCAGTCGGTGAGCCAGGCCTGCGTTGTCGCTTTGGATCAGGGGCGAGTTACCAAGGTTGTCCACCAGCATGGTCGAGTGGAAATGCAGCCTTGCGGTGGTCAGTGCCTCGATCACACCCGTAGCAATCACCGCCGCCAGGCCTTTCACGGTATTGAACCAGGCCGAGGCATATGGCCCTTCCATCGGAGTGATGCTGCCGGTGGAGAGCATCAACAGCGGCAGCACGGCCATGGGCTGACCGAAAATCTGCAGCCATTGCAGGGCATAGAAATCGTCGCGAATCCACGCCGACGTTAGTTGCGAACCACCGAGGCAAGACAGCGTCAGCATGCTCAGGCCGATCCCCAGCACCCAGCGGCAATCGACCCAACGCAGGTTGCACAGCGCCGCCACCAACGGCAGCGCGATCAACTGAGGCAGAGCCGCCAGCAGCATGATCGGCGCGGTCTGCACCGGGCGATAACCCTGGACCTGAGCCAGGTAACTGGAGGGAATGAGGACCACCGCGAGCAACACCACCAGCACGCCGGCCAGCGTCAACAGCGCGAACGACAGGTTGCGGATGCCGAGCATCTGCAACTTGAAGAATGGAATCGGTTGCGACCACTCATTGATCAGAAACAGCATCAGCAACAGCAGCCCGCCGCCGAGCAGCCCGCAGATCAGGCTCGACTCGAACCAGTCCAGCCGATTGCCTTGCAGGATGCCGATCACCAGCATGCAGATCGCCGGGAACCCCAGCAGCAAGCCCCGCCAGTTGAATGACTTGAAGCGTTCCAGCCGCAGCGTATCCTGGGGCAAACCGTAGGCCACCGCCGCCATGGCAAACAGGCACGGCACGACGATTTGCCAGAAGGTCCATTGCCAGCCGACGTACTCGGTCCACAACCCGGCCAGCGGTGTACCGAGACCGGGGCCAAAGGTCGCCGTCAGGGCATAACCGGCCAGGCCATAGAGTTTCACGTTGGCCGGCAGGAATCGCAGTGCAACGGTCATCAGCATCGGCGGCAGCGCGCCGCCGGCAAGACCTTGCAAGGTGCGCATGACCAACAGGCTTTCGTAATTCGGGGCGAACGGGCAAAACACACCCAGCAGGGTGAACGCACTGATCGCGCACAGAGTGAAGCGCCGCAACGAGAACGTCACCGCACACCAAGGGGCAAACGCCATGGCGGCCACCGAGGTCGCGGTGTAACTGGCGACCAGCCAGGTGCCTTCGTCGTAACCGATGGCCAACGCGCCGCGGATATCGGCCAGCGCGACTTTGGTCACCATCTCGTTCAGGCCCGACACCAGCACCGCCAGTAACACGCCCACCAGGCCGATAATGATTCGCGGGCCGAAGACCGGTGGCGCGGCGGCGGCCGTTGGTTTGGCCGCAGCGAGAGGCGCCGTGACCGTGAGGGAAGTCATGTACTGCAAGCTCCGGAAGGGGAATACCGAAGCATTTTAGGGAGGGGTAACGTTGACGAAAATTGACTTATTGGCAGTTTATAAGTGCGCGATACGCAATCGTCAGGTCAAAAGATCGCAGCCTTCGGCAGCTCCTACAAAAGCATGGCGAACACACATCCCCGGTAGGAGCTGCCGAAGGCTGCGATCTTTTGATCTTTAAACCGGCTGTGCCGCCAGCCATGTTTCATCGCAACAGGTCTTGAGGGTTTCACGCATCCAGCGGTGGGCCGGGTCTTTGTCGAAACGCGGGTGCCAGGCCTGGGTCAGCATCAGGGTCGGTAACGGAATTGGCAGGGTGAACGAGCGCAGTTTCAAGCCCAGGCGTCGCACGCTCAGCAGCGCCTCCTTGGGCACCGGCAGAATCAGATCGGAATCCGGCAGGGCGAACATCGCGGCATGGAAACTCGGTGCAATCACCGCCACCCGCCGCTCCAGCCCCAAGGCGTTGAGCGCCGTGTCGATCGGCCCGCGGGCGATCCCGCGACGGGACATGCTGATATGAGAAAACCCGGCGTACCGTTCAGCGGTGATTTCTTCGTCGAACAACGGGTGATCTTCACGCACCAGCCCGACAAAGTGCGTGGAAAACAGGTTCTGCACCTTCACTTCCGGCATCAGCGGACGATTGTTGCTGACGCTTAAATCGATACGTCCTTCGCGCAACGCTTCGTCGTCTCCATCGCCCTCAGGAACGAAGCGCAATTCGCAATGCGGGGCCTGGCGTTCCATCGTGTCAAATAGCTTGCCGCCGTAAACGCCCACAAAGAAATCATTGGCACGAATGCTGAACCGCCGGCGCAAACTGCCCAGATCCACCTCATCGGCGGAGCGGAACAGCAAAGCGGCCTGCTCCACCAGCTCCCGCACCTGCTCGCGCAACTCCAGTGCCTTGGGCGTCGGCACCAGGCCTCGACCGGCGCGCACCAGAATCGGATCGCCAATGGCCTCGCGAATCCGCGTCAGCGTCCGGCTCATCGCCGCCGGGCTGAGGTTCATCCGCCGTGCAGCGCCTACCACACTGCCTTCATCGAGCAAGGCGTCGAGGGCGACCAACAGGTTCATGTCCGGGAGTTGCATGCTGAGCACTCGTGTCTGATCTGGATTGATTCAAACGCAATGCTAGCAAACATCTTCCTGGCGGATGTATTGGCAGGTCTGTGGGAGCGAGCCTGCTCGCGATGGCGTCAGCTCAGACGCCGCGTTAAGCCGACTTGGCCAAAATCAACCCAGTCTCACTCGCCGTTTCCAAGCGAATCGCCACAAACTTCGATGTCGGCGTATGGCTGCCATCTCCAGTGCTTTCCAGCGGCACCAGCGGGTTCACTTCCGGATAGTAAGCGGCCGCTTGCCCGGCAGGAATATCAAACGCCAGCAGCGTGAAACCCTTCACCCGACGCTCACGGCCATCATCCCAAATCGAAACAATGTCAGCCTTCTGCCCGGGTTTGAACCCGAGGCGAATGATGTCGGCTTCATTGACGAACAGCACGTCGCGCTGACCTTTCACCCCGCGATAACGGTCATCAAGACCATAAATCGTGGTGTTGTACTGATCGTGGGAGCGCATCGACTGCATGATCAGGTCCGGCAGCACGCCGGTGGCGCGGGTGCGTTCGTGCACCAGGTGTTTGGGCAGCCTGTTCGCACGGAAGTTGGCCCGACCCGATGGGGTATTCCAGCGACGTGCGCCGGCGCTGTTACCCAGGTAGAAGCCTCCCGGGTTCTGGATTTTCTCGTTGAAGCCCCGGAAGCCCGGGATGGTGTCGGCGATCAGGTCGCGGATGCGGCTGTAATCGGCCACCATCCAGTTCCAGTCCACCGGTTTGCTGCCCAGGGTTGCGGCGGCGATGCCGGCGATGATTGCAGGCTCCGAGCGCATCTGGTTCGACAGTGGCTGCAGCTGACCGTTGGAGGCGTGGACCATGCTGAATGAGTCTTCCACGGTCACCGCTTGGGCGCCTTCGGCCTGGATATCGATGTCGGTACGGCCCATGCACGGCAGGATCAGCGCGTCTTTACCGTGGGCCAAATGGCTACGGTTGAGTTTGGTGCTGATCTGCACGGTCAGTTCGCAGCTGGCCAGAGCCTGGAAGGTACGCGCGCTGTCGGGGGTGGCTTGGGCGAAATTGCCGCCCAGGCCGATGAAGACTTTCGAGCGGCCGTCGGCCATGGCGTGAATCGCCTCGACCACGTTGTGGCCGTTTTCACGGGGAACCTTGAACTGGAAGCGCCGCTCCAGAGCGTCGAGGAATGCCACCGGCGGACGTTCGTTGATGCCCATTGTCCGGTCGCCCTGCACATTGCTGTGGCCGCGCACCGGGCACAGGCCGGCACCCGGCCGGCCGATGTTGCCGCGCAACAGCATCAGGTTGGCGATTTCCTGGATGGTCGCCACCGAATGGCGATGCTGGGTGATACCCATCGCCCAGCACATGATCACGTTCTTGCCCTTGGCGTACATGCGCGTCGCTTGCTCGATTTCCACCAGGGGCAGGCCGGACTGCTCGACGATCTGCTCCCACGGGGTGTCGTCGACGATGCCGAGGTATTCCAGAACGTTGACGCTGTGTTCATTGAGGAAGTCGTGGTCGAACACCGCAGGCTCACCAGCCTTCTGCGCATCGCGCTCCCATTGCAGCAGGAACTTGGCCATGCCGCGCATGATCGCCATGTCGCCGCCCAGTGCCGGGCGGAAGTACGCGGTGTTGGTCGGCTTGTCGCCGTTGGTGAGCATTTCCAGTGGGTGCTGTGGATGCTGAAAACGTTCCAGACCGCGTTCTTTCAGCGGGTTGATGCACACCACCTGAGCGCCGCGTTTCACCGCTTCGCGCAGGGGTTCGAGCATCCGCGGGTGATTGGTGCCGGGGTTCTGGCCCCAGACGAAAATCGCATCGGCGTGTTCGAAATCATCGAAGGTCACGGTGCCTTTGCCGACGCCAACGCTCTGCGCCAACGCAACACCACTGGCTTCGTGACACATGTTTGAGCAATCGGGGAAATTGTTGGTGCCATAGGCGCGCACGAACAATTGATAGAGGAACGCCGCTTCGTTGCTGGCGCGGCCCGAGGTGTAGAACTCGGCCTGATTCGGGCTCGACAGGCCGCGCAGATGTTTGGCGATCAGGGTGAAGGCATCATCCCAGCTGATGGGTTGGTAGCGATCGGTTTCGGCGTTGTAGCTCATCGGCTCGGTCAGGCGGCCCTGATATTCAAGCCAGTAGTCGCTCTGTTCCAGCAGCGAGGTGACGCTATGTTTGGCAAAGAATGCAGCGTCGACACGGCGTTTGGTCGCTTCCCAGTTCACCGCTTTAGCGCCGTTCTCGCAGAACATCACCATGCCCTTTTCCGGAGAATCGCCCCACGCGCAACCGGGGCAGTCGAAGCCGCCGTTCTGGTTGGTCTTGAGCATTATGCGCAGGTTTTTCAGCGCGTTATCGCTGGTCAACCAGGCCTGGGCGACGCTGATCAGCGCACCCCAGCCACCGGCTGGGCCTTTGTAGGGCTTGTAGCGGGGGACGGGTTTCTGGTCGGCTTGACGATGTTGACTCACGCTTGATTCTCCGTCGCGGGGCTGTAGACCCGCGGCGCACTTTTCTGCGGCAGGTGGATGAGGTTGAGGTTGTGTCGACGGGCCCATTGCACGGCAAGGCCCGTGGGCGACGATAAACTGACCAGGGTCTGAATGCCGGCGCGTAAAACTTTCTGAATCAATTCGAGGCTGCAACGGCTGGTGACAATCGCCAGGCCGCCAGTGATCGGGATCTTCTGGCGGATCAACCCACCGATCAGCTTGTCGAGGGCGTTGTGTCGACCGATGTCTTCACGGCCCAGCAACAATTCGCCGTTGCCGTTCATGAACACCGCCGCATGTACCGCGCCGCAATGTTGGCCCAGCGGCTGGAATTCGCCGATGCGCTGGCGCAGGCCGTCCAGCCATTCGGTCGGGGGCAGTGGGGCGCCGGGCAAGACTTTGAGGTCGGGCAGTGCTTGCTCAACCGCTTCCACGCCGCAGAGACCACAACCACTGGTGCCAGCCAGTTGCCGACGCTGCTGCTTGAGGTTCCAGAAGGCGCGATTGGCGATGGTCACTTGCGCGTATTGCGCCGAGCCCGTGCCGCTGAGTTGCAAGTCGTAGATATCGCAGGCGTCTTCGATGATGCCGCTGCCGAGGCTGAAGCCGACGATGAAGTCTTCAAGATCCGTTGGTGTGACCAACATGACGGCCTGGCTGATGCCGTTATAGGCAATCGCCAACGCGACTTCCTCGGCCAGCGCGGTGCTGGCCGACTCGGTGTATTCGAGGTTGCAGTAACTGTATGTCTGACTGGCGACGGTCGCGGGCGTTTCAACAGCAGGCGCCGCGCGGGCAGGGCGCTTGGCGTTCATCAGGTATCACCGATGGGTTGGTCAGTTTTAAGCCTAGGCGGGTCAGGGGGTCGTGTCTAATTGCTATTACTGATCTGCCGATAGATGACGTCGATCAAGAGCCGATCATTGATTGCTGATAGATCGCGAAACAGGCTTCTGCAAGCGCCGAACGCGGAGCGCTACGACGCATGATCAGCCCCAGCCGGGCGAGGGTCTGGGCACTTTCTATAGGCTGCAGGCGCAAGTGATCGGTGAGGTTTTCCAGACCACCTTCCAATGGCATCACGGCGCAGCACAGGCCGCCGTGTACCGCTTGTAACAATTGGTGGACCGCATCGGTTTGCAGCAACGGTTGGGGGGCCAAGCCACGGCTGTGGAAGTTATGGTCGATGGACTGGCGAAAATGCATGCCGCTGGTGAGCATGCCCAACGGCAGTTCAATCAACGATTTCCAGCTTAAGGGCGCGTCACCGAAACTGAAGAAACGCTGATCGTAGAGCAAGCCCATGTGGGTTTCGCTGAAAGCCAGGGAATCGAAACGCTCACCGTCCAGACGCTCCAGGTACGACACGCCGAGGTCGAGACGGTTGTTCGCCAACTGTTCGAGGATCTGCTCGGAACTCAGTGCCGAGAGTTCGAAGCGCAGGTTCGGGTGCTCGGCGTGCAGGCGCTGCATCAGCGGTACCGGGTCGAAACTCGACAGCGGCACCACGCCCAGACGCAACGTACCCACGAGGTTGCCGCGACAGGCTGCCGCTTCGGCCTGCAATCCGTCGTAGGCCGCCAGCACCGTACGCGCCCACGCCAGCACGCGCTCGCCCGGCGCGGTGAAACCTTCGAAGCGCTGGCCGCGGTTGACCAGCGGCAGTTCGAGTTCTTCTTCGAGGCTGCGCAGGCGCATGGACAGGGTCGGCTGAGTGATGTGACAACGCGCGGCGGCTTGGCCAAAGTGCCGGGTTTCGTCGAGAGCGATGAGGAATTTGAGCTGCTTGATGTCCATCTTCGCTCCAGGGCGCGGGCAAGGTTTGCGATTCTACCGCCTGCGCGGGGTTGGGTCATTGGTCGGTAAGGAACCGGGCTTTGCAAGGCTGGTCTAGTCTTTGGCGTCTGGAACCTAAACCCCAAGGAGAGTGCACCATGAGTATTTTTAGCTTTGTGAAAGAAGCAGGCGAAAAACTTATTGATCTGCTGACGCCTGGCAATGCGAATGCCAGCGAGCAGTTGAAGGAACACATCAGCAAGGTCGGCCTGGGTAATCCGAATGTTCAGGCGACCATCGAGGGCGACAAAGTCATCGTCACCGGTGAAGTGGGGAGCCAGGAAGAGAAGGAAAAGATTCTGTTGGCCGTGGGCAATATTGCCGGTGTCGGCAGTGTTGATGACCAGATTACTGTGACCGGACCGGTGGCTAAGGCCGCTCGTTTCGTTACCGTGAAAAAGGGCGACACCCTCAGCGCGATTTCCAAGGCCGAATACGGCGACGCGAACAAGTACAACAAGATTTTCGAGGCCAATAAACCAATGCTGTCGCACCCGGACAAAATCTATCCGGGGCAGTCGTTGCGGATTCCCGAATAATGTGAGGCCGTAGGAGCTGCCGAAGGCTGCGATCTTTTGATCTTGATCTTCGGCAGTTTTAATACCGCCAAGATCAAAAGATCGCAGCCTGCGGCAGCTCCTACAGGGAATCAGAGCCCTGCGATGAGCTCCCGATAATCCCCCACCGCCGCAAACTCGGCCGTGTCCTTCGGCCCTTTTCGGCTATCTGGCTCGCTCACGGCCAGCAGATGCGCCACGCCAAAATTGCGCGCACTGCGCAGAATCGGCAACGTATCGTCGATGAACAGACTGCGCGCCGGATCGAAGCCGATGTCGGCTTGCAAGGCATCCCAGAATTGCGGGTTTTCCTTGGGGAAACCGTAATCGTGAGAGCTGATCAACCGCTCGAAATACGGCGCCAGTTCAATTCGTTCCAGCTTCAATGACAGCGAGTCGCGGTGGGCGTTGGTGATCAATACCACGCGTTTGCCGGCCCGTTTGATCGCCGCCAGAAATGTATCCGCATCCGGACGCAGGGCGATCAGGTGCGCGGTTTCCAGTTTCAGTTCGCGCACCGACAGCTTCAGCTCGGCGCTCCAGAAATCCAGGCAGTACCACTGCAACTGGCCGGCATTGCGTTCGAACAGCGGCTGCAATTCCAGCTCCGCCATGGCCCGGCTCACGCCGTGCAGCTCGGCATAACGCTGGGGCAGGTGCTCCATCCAGAAATGGTTGTCGTAGTGCAGGTCCAGCAGCGTGCCGTCCATATCCAGCAAAACGGTATCGATGTCATGCCAGGGCAGCAGGGACATAAAACTTCTCCAGCGGTAAAAAAGATATCCGGGATAAACAATCAGGATAGGCCGGGTATAGTAACCCGCTTACGCCAAGGAGCCTCTCATGCGCCAGAAACCCACCGTACTCGCCCGCGACATTGTCGCCACCAGCCGTTTGTTCTGTGTCGAAGAGCTGAAGTTGCGCTTTTCCAATGGCGTGGAGCGTACTTACGAGCGTCTGGTCAGCAAAGGCACCGGTCATGGTGCGGTAATGATCGTGGCGATGCTCGACGCGGAGCACGCGGTGTTGGTGGAGGAATACTGCGGCGGCACCGATGCATACGAATTGTCCCTGCCCAAAGGTTTGATCGAGCCGGGCGAAGACGTGTTGGCGGCGGCCGAGCGGGAGCTCATGGAAGAGGCCGGGTATGGCGCGCGACAGCTTGAGCATTTGACCGAGTTGTCATTGTCACCGGGCTACATGAGCCAGAGGATCCAGGTGGTGCTGGCCACTGAGCTGTACGAAGAACGCCTGGAGGGTGACGAGCCCGAGCCGATGGGGGTGGAAAAGATCAACCTGCGTGAATTGTCGTCTTTGGTGCAGAATCCACGATTCACCGAGGGCCGTGCCTTGGCGGCGCTGTATCTGGCCCGTGACTTACTGACTCAACGTGGGGTGTTTTTACCGTGAGCTTGAATTTTTCCCATCCGTTGATGGCGCCAGTCGTTGAACTGGCTTTGAAGGCTGGCGAGGCGATCCTGCCGTTCTGGCGCGTCAACGTTGCTGTCACTGCAAAGTCCGATGATTCCCCGGTCACCGCCGCCGACATGGCCGCTCATCACGTGATTCTGGCCGGGCTGACAGCGCTGGATCCGAGCATTCCGGTGCTGTCCGAAGAGGACGCCAATATCCCCCGGAGCGTGCGCGCCGGGTGGCAGCGCTGGTGGCTGGTCGACCCGTTGGACGGGACCAAGGAGTTCATCTCCGGTAGCGAAGAGTTCACTGTCAACATTGCGCTGATCGAGCAGGGGCGTGTGGTGTTTGGTGTGGTGTCGATGCCGACCAACGGGCGCTTTTATGTCGGCGGTGCAGGGTTGGGTGCCTGGCGTGGTGATAAAGGCGCCGAGCCGTTGCCGATTCAGGTTCGCGAGGTCCCGGCTGCGGGTGAGCTTTTCACGGTGGTCGCCAGTCGTCGGCATTCGAGCCCTGAGCAGGAACGGTTACTCGCGGGATTGAGCGATAGCCTGGGTGAGTTGCAACTGGCGAACATCGGCAGCTCGCTGAAATTTTGCCTGCTGGCGGAAGGCGCGGCGGATTGTTATCCGCGGTTGGCGCCAACTTCGCAGTGGGACACGGCGGCTGCGCAAGGTGTGCTGGAAGGCGCAGGTGGAGAGGTGCTGGATTTGAGCGGTGAGCCGTTCTGCTATCCGGCGCGGGAGTCGTTGTTGAATGAGTTTTTCCTGGCGCTGCCGGCCAAGGCGGCATGGCGGGAGAAGTTGCTGGCTTTGGCTCGGGGTTGAAGATCAAAGATCAAAGATCAAAAGATCGCAGCCTCGTTTCACTCGACAGCTCCTACACAGCTCCTACACAGCTCCTACGGGGGACGCGTTTCTCTGTAGGAGCTGTCGAGTGAAACGAGGCTGCGATCTTTTGCTTTACCGGTGAAGGACGTACTGCCCGGTAAACCGCACCGCATCCTCTTCACTCCCGGTATTCACGATCCGCGAATGCAACGTCAATCGCGCCCGCCCGTACCGCTGATACATCGCCAGAAACTTCTTCCAGACTGCCGCACTCGGTGCCTGGCAAATCGCCGTCGCGTCCATGGTGACCGGCAGCGGGTAGCTGATCTGCCCTTCCTGAATCACGATGTGACCGTCTTCGATGATGCCTTCTTCACGCAAACGCAAATGCAGCCAGCCCCAGCCGGCCAGCACTGCGCCGCAATACAGACTGCCACCGAACATGGTGCTCTTGTGATTGACGTTGGCCGCAAGCGGCAGGTGCAGGCGCAGTTGTTGGTCGTGCCAGTCGAGCACTTTGAGGCCCATGTCCCGCGTGAGGGGGATGTCAGAATGGAGGATCGATTCCAGGTGACGACTGTCGCGGTTCATTCACGGGCCTTTTGTGTGAAGGGGATGATTTTACGGTAGCTCAATCAAGGTCGTCAGTGTGGCTGCCGGCGCCGGCATCGGCGAAGTTCAGACCATGCTTGCGCAGTTTGTCATGCAAGGTTTTGCGCGGAATGCCGAGCGCTTCGGCGAGACTGCGCACGGAGCTGTGCGAGCGCGCCAGTTCGGCGGCAATCAAGCTCTTCTCGAAGTTCTCCACTTGCTCGCTCAGGCCGCCGCTGACCACTTCAATCGTGCTGCCGACGCCGCCATCCGGCGCACTGTTGTCCAGCGCCAGTTCCAGACCCAAGGCAAAGCGTTCGGCGGCGTTCTGCAGTTCTCGCACGTTGCCTGGCCAGGTATGGCGCAGCAGTAGCGCCCGGTGTCCCGGCTGCAATTCGTGGGGTGGCAAACCGTGGCGGGCGCTGGCTTCATCGGCGAAATGCTGGAACAGCATCAGCGCATCTTCGCCCCGCTCACGCAGCGGCGGAATGCGCAGCGGCGCGACGTTCAGGCGGTAATACAAGTCGGCACGGAAGCGGCCCTGGTCGGCGGATTGACGCAGGTCTTCCTTGGTCGCAGCGATAATGCGGATGTCCAGCGGGATCAGCTGGTTGCCGCCCAAGCGCTCGACGACCCGCTCTTGCAGCAAGCGCAGCAATTTCACCTGCACATCCAGGCTCATGCTTTCGATTTCATCGAGGAACAACGTGCCGCCATTGGCAAATTCGAACTTGCCGATGCGACGTTTCTGCGCGCCGGTAAACGCACCGGGCTCGTGACCGAACAGCTCGCTTTCCACCACCGACTCGGCCAGGGCCCCGGCGTTGATCGCCACGAATGGACCGTTACGCCGACTCGACAGGTCGTGCAGCGCGCGCGCCACCACTTCCTTGCCCGCGCCGGTTTCGCCGAGGATCAGCACGTCGGCCTTGGTCGCCGCCAGTGCACCGATCTGCTCACGCAGGCGCAGCATCGGCGCTGATTGCCCGACGAGCCGAGCGCTCAGTTCGTTGCGATCGCTCAGGGCCAGACGCAGGCTGCGGTTGTCCAGCACCAGCCGGCGCAGGTCCAGGGCACGACGTACGCTGTCGAGCAGGGAGTCGCTGGCGAAAGGTTTTTCCAGAAAATCATAGGCTCCGGCACGCATGGCTTGAACGGCCAGCGGCACATCGCCGTGGCCGGTGATCAGCAGCACCGGAAGCTCCGGATCCTGGGCGTGGAGTTCGGTCAGCAGTTCGAGGCCGTCCATGCCTGGCATGCGGATGTCACTGACCACTACGCCCGGCCAGTCACGCTCCAGTTGCCCGGCCAGGCCTTTGGCTTCAGCCAGCGGCAGGATTTTCAGGCCGGCCAGGTCCAGGGTCTGGCTCAGGGCCTGGCGCAGGTGGGGATCGTCGTCGATCAACACGACCTGGATGCGGTTGTCGATGGTCATGCACTTCGGTCCTCGGACGGTTGCAGGCTCACGCCCGGTGAGCCTGCGCGCAACTTCAGGGTAATCAGGGCGCCACCTTCCTTGTGGTTGGAGAACGACAATTCACCACCGAAGGCGCGCATCAGGGTGTCGCAAATCGCCAGTCCCAAGCCAAGCCCCTGAGTGCGGGTCTTGGTGGTGTAGAAGGGCTCGCCGGCACGACCCAGCGCTTCCAGGCAGAACCCGGGGCCGTTGTCGCGAATGTACAGATTGACACCGTCGGCGGTGGACTCGGCACTCAACCAGAGTTTACGCGGCGGGCCTTTTTCCGTCAGGGCGTCGAGGGCATTGGCCAGCAGATTGCCGAGTACCTGACGCAGACGCGTTTCCCCGGCCTCGACCCATAGGGTGGCAGCCGGCAGGTCACGGATCAGCTCGACTTCCATGCTGCGCCGACGCTTGGCCAGTAACGCCAGCGCGTCGTCCAGTGCCGGTTGCAGGGCAACACTTTCCGGGGCGTGGCGATCACGTCGGGCGAAGGCGCGCAGGTGGGCAATGATCGAGGCCATGCGCCCGGTCAATTCGCTGATCAGCTTGAGGTTGCCGCGAGCATCCTCGGTGCGCTGATGATCGAGCAGCACTTCGGCGTTTTCCGCGTAGCTGCGGATCGCCGCCAGCGGTTGGTTGAGTTCATGGCTGATGCTCGCCGACATCGTCCCCAGCGCCGAGAGCTTGCCGGCCTGCACCAGGTCATCCTGCGCGCGCACCAGTTCCTGCTGAGCGTGTTCGCGCTCCAGCACTTCCTGCTTGAGTCGACGGTTGAGGCCTTCGAGGTCGCTGGTCCGTTCGGCGACCCGGCCTTCCAGTTCCTGGCGGGCCTTGCCTTCGAAGGCGATCCGCTCCAGGTAATGGCGTCGGCGCTGCATCATCAAGCCCAGCAGCAGCATCAATACCAGCAGCGTTGCGCCGCCAATGGCCACGACGGTGCGTACCGGACGATCGATCAGGGTGCGCGGCGCAAGGATACTGACGCTCCAACCGGTTTCTTCGATCTGCCGGGTTTGCGTCAGCCAGGCGTTGGCGTCGAGATTCAATGGCTTGGGATCGCGGGTCGGGTAGGGTTGAATCGCGGTGATGGCCTCGCGTTCTGCGTCGCTCAATGGACGGGTCGAGCGGAAACGCCACTCGGGCCGTGACGTGAGGATGACCACGCCATTGTGGTCGGTCACCAACAGTTGTTCCGGGGTTTTGCCCCAGAGGCTTTCGGTGTGGTCGAGGTCGACCTTGACCACCAGCACGCCGATGATTTTTTCGCGATCACGTATCGCCGCCGCGAAGAAGTAACCGCGCTTGGCCGAGGTGGTGCCCAGGCCGAAGAAGCGCCCCAGACGCCCGGCCATGGCTTCGCTGAAATAAGGACGAAAAGCGAAATTGCGGCCAACGAAGCTGTCGTGTTTGTCCCAATTGGAGGCCGCCAGCGTCTTGCCGGTGGTGTCCATCAGGTACATGACTTCGGCGCCGGTCTGGGCACTGATGTTTTTCAGCAGGCGATTGGCATTGCCCTGAATCACGCCCTCGTCGGGTGCGGCCAATGTCGCGCGCAGGGCGGGCAGCTCGCCGAGAATCTGCGGCAACACTTCATACCGATGCAGAGTGCCCAGCAGGTTGGCGACGTAGAGGTCGAGGGTTTGACGGTTCTGCCCGGCCAGTTCGCTGCGGTAGTACCGCTCGGCCAAATGCTCCAGCGGCCACAGCAAGGGCGCCAGGCACAACGCGAGTAGCGCCAGGCTACGCCAGCGGGGTCTGCGGGGGAGAGTTGGTGTCATGAGCATCAAGCGCCTATGGGTATAGACGCATTATGCCTAGGCTTGCGGGCGCAGTCTGCGCACCTGGGATCAAGTGCGCGCTGGCGGTGAAAATTCACACAGGAATTCAGGAAAAGACTTCAGCGTCCTTGAAGAACGCGGCGGACTGATCCTTGGCGGACAGTTTCGGTGCTTCGTCCAGCTGCCAGTCGATGCCCAGGTCAGGATCGTCCCAGCGAATGCTGCGCTCGGCCGACGGAGTGTAGTAGTCGGTGGTCTTGTAGAGGAACTCGGCAAAATCGCTCAGTACCACGAAACCATGGGCAAAACCTTCAGGTACCCAAAGTTGGCGATGGTTGTCGGCGGACAGGCGTACCGCCACCCATTTGCCGAAATACGGCGAGCTGCGGCGAATATCCACCGCCACGTCCAGCACTTCACCGGCGGTGACCCGGACCAGTTTGCCCTGAGTGTTCTCCAACTGGTAATGCAAACCGCGCAGTACACCTTTTTGCGAGCGGGAATGGTTGTCCTGAACGAATTGGGTGTTCAGGCCAGTCGCTTCTTCGAAAGCCTTGGCGTTGAAGCTCTCATAGAAGAAACCGCGCTCGTCACCAAATACCTTGGGTTCGATGATCAGAACACCGGGCAGGTCGGTGGTGACTACATTCATGGTGTTTCTCCAGCATTAGGCGTTGATGGCCGACATTCTTACGCAAAGTGGCGGCGGGTGCGAGTGGGGCGGTGGTTCAGGCGATAAAATTCGTGAAGTTGCTGTATTTCCATCAGTAAAAAAACTGGTGATCTCTCACCTGTTAATCGACCTCACCGAAATACCACTGCTCGGCCTCATAGGGTTGTCCGTCGCAATCTTCAGCGGTAAAGCGCAAACCTCTTTCTTTCATCCCGTCCGGAAGGACGAGACCCCATTGCGCTGCGAGGCTTTTGTCCGCTGGGCAGTATTCACTATCGATTAGCGGGATGTGACTTCGGTGGTAGTCCAGATTGGTGTAAATGCAGATTTCGCTGGTGAACATGTCCGGCAGGCAGATAACCGTGATTACTCGACAGTCGATGGCATTTTCCGGTCTAGCCTGGCGTATGTGATGCGCTGCATTGATCATTTGTTGAGCGCATTCTTTGCGTATGGCAGTGGTCGCTTGTTTACCCTCTACCAGTGTCGTGATAACCGGAATTTTCCAGTTGCAGTATTTCTGTTCGAGAGTCAGATCGTCCGGAAAATAACCCTCGAAGCGAGAGGCCCAGACTGCGAGGCCTTTCAATCGACGTGGGATGTTTCGGATTTTTTTGTTTGAGAGTGCAAGGCGACGCATCGTCATGGTGGCGACTTTATCCTGGGCGGTTGAAGAATCCTTTGTGGCTATAGGTTGGAATCAGGAACAGTGAAAGGCAATCCGAGATTGCTGTAGGAAAGTTCATCTGAGTAATCGCTGACCGGAAACCATCCCCAATGCCGACTCTCTGACCGGTATAAGGGGTTGCGTATCGCCCCAAGCAATGGCGATATAAGCGCCTAATAAAATTTCAGGGGTCGTTGTATGCCGCTCGCCACGTTGATTCACCGTGCCAGTCTGCCCAGCCCGCAGGTGTCTGCGGCGCAAGTGATAGAGCTGCTGAAAGAGCATTACGGGCTGAGCGGGCGGTTGCAGGCTCTTGGGAGCCAGCAGGATCTCAATTTCCGCGTCGACAGCGAGCAGGGGCGTTTCGTCCTGAAAATCTGCCGTGGTGATTACTCGGCGCTGGAGTTGCAAGCCCAACACGCAGGACTCAAGCATCTGGGTGAACATTCTGGCGTGCAGGTGCCGCGAGTGATTCCTGCAAAAAATGGCGCAGACCTGCTCTCCCTTGAAGTTGGGGGCCAAGCGGTGCACGTGCGTTTGCTTGATTACATCGACGGCCAATCCCTGACGCACCTCAATCATCTAAGCCATTCAGTGGTCGCCGGTTTTGGTCGGCTCTGCGGCGAAATGGACCTGGCGCTGGCCGGTTTCAATCACCCAGGCCTTGAGCGCACCCTGCAATGGGACGCTCGCCACGCCAATGCGTTAATCGCGCATCTGCTGCCGGTGATCAAGGATGAGCGGCAACGAGCGTTGATTGCTGAAGGCGCCGAACAGGCCGAGCGCCACTTGCAGCCCTTGGTGGACAAGCTGCCGGTGCAGGCGATTCACATGGACATCACCGACGACAACGTAGTCTGGCAGCGGGATTCGCAGCGCCAATGGCAGTTGCAGGGCGTGATCGATTTCGGCGACCTGGTCCGTACCTGGCGGATCACCGATCTGTCGGTGACCTGCGCCGCGCTGCTGCACCATGCCGATGGCGATCCGTTCTGCATTTTGCCGGCGGTTCGGGCTTATCACGCGGTCAATCCGTTGCAGCATGAAGAGTTGCTGGCGCTCTGGCCGCTGATCGTCGCCCGCTCGGCAGTGCTGGTGCTGAGTGGCGAGCAGCAGGTCAGCATTGATCCGGGCAATGAGTACAGTCGCGACAACCTGACCCATGAGTGGGAAATTTTCCGTGTTGCCACATCGGTGCCGTTGGCGTTGATGGAGGCGGCGATTCTTACCGCAGTCGGTCAAAGCCTGCCGAGCATCGGCAGTGAAAGCTTCGCGCCATTGTTGCCGAGTCTGGTGGGGCGTGAATTTGCGTTGATCGATCTGGGCGTGCTCAGTCCGCATTTCGAGGCGGGTAACTGGGAGCAAGAGGGGATCGACCTGCGTCTGCTGACTGAGGCCGCCGCAGCTCACGGTCTGGCGGCCAGTCGATATGGCCAGTATCGTCTGTCCCGCACTCGCCCGGACTGTGCCAGCGAACCCGATACTTTCCCGCTACACGTTGCGTTGCGAGTGCCCGATGGCACGACGGTCGAAGCGCCGTTCGCCGGCGTTATCCATGTCGAAGGGGAGAACTTGCTGCAACTGGATGGCCCAGAGCTCAGCGTCCGATTGTGGGGTGTGGCTCCATCGGTACGCAGTAGCGCGGCGCTGGTCAAAGGCCAGGTGCTGGGCTCAGTCAGCGGGCCGTTGATCGTGCAGTTGTGCCGAAGTGCTCAGCTCGACGCGCCGTTGTTTTGTACGCCATCGCGCGCCGCAGCCTGGCAGGCGTTATGTCCTTCACCTGCCGTGTTGCTGGGCCTGGCCTGTGATGCGCAAGAAGAGCTCGACCCGCAGACATTGCTCGCCCGCCGTGACGCGAGTTTCGCTCGCTCCCAGAAACACTATTACGTAGACCCGCCGCGCATCGAGCGAGGCTGGCGCAATCACCTGATCGACATGCAGGGTCGCTCTTACCTCGACATGCTCAACAACGTTGCGGTCTTGGGTCATGGCCATCCGCGCATGGCTGCCGTCGCCAGCCGGCAGTGGTCGTTGCTCAACACCAATTCGCGTTTTCACTACGCGGCGATTGCCGAGTTTTCCGAGCGTTTGTTGAAGCTGGCACCGGACAACATGGATCGCGTATTTCTGGTCAACAGCGGCACCGAGGCCAATGACCTGGCGATCCGTCTGGCCTGGGCCTACAGCGGCGGTCGCGACATGCTCAGCGTGCTGGAGGCGTATCACGGTTGGTCAGTCGCGGCGGACGCGGTTTCGACCTCGATTGCCGACAACCCCAAGGCCTTGAGCAGCCGTCCGGACTGGGTGCATCCAGTCACCGCGCCGAACACCTATCGCGGTGAGTTTCGTGGCATCGACAGCGCACCGGACTACGTGCGCAGCGTCGAACATAACCTGGCGAAAATTGCCGAACAGAAACGCCAACTGGCCGGTTTCATCTGCGAGCCGGTTTACGGCAATGCCGGCGGTATCTCGCTGCCACCGGGCTATTTGAAGCAGGTCTATGCGCTGGTCCGCGCTCAGGGCGGGGTGTGCATCGCCGATGAAGTGCAAGTCGGTTACGGCCGCATGGGCAAATTCTTCTGGGGCTTCGAAGAACAGGGCGTGGTGCCGGACATCATCACCATGGCCAAAGGCATGGGTAACGGCCAACCGTTGGGCGCAGTCATTACCCGACGGGAAATTGCCGAAGCGCTGGAGGCCGAGGGTTACTTCTTCTCGTCGGCCGGTGGCAGCCCGGTCAGTTGCCAGATTGGCATGGCAGTGCTGGATGTGATGGAAGAAGAAAAACTCTGGGAGAACGCGCAGGTTGTGGGCGGGTATTTCAAAGAACGCCTTGAAGCGTTGATTGACCAGCATCCGTTGGTGGGAGCGGTGCATGGTTCCGGCTTCTATCTGGGCGTGGAGTTGATCCGCAATCGAGAAACCCTGGAGCCCGCGACCGAAGAAACCACGGTGTTGTGCGATCGCCTTCGTGAGCTGGGGATCTTCATGCAGCCGACGGGCGATTACCTGAACATTCTCAAGATCAAGCCGCCGATGGTTACGTCGCGTCAGAGCGTGGATTTCTTTGTCGACATGCTGTCCAAAGCCTTGGATGAGGGCCTATAAGCAGCGCTGCGGCCCCCTGTAGGAGCTGCCGAAGGCTGCGATCTTTTGATTTTTGGCATTGGTGATATCGCTAAAGATCAAAAGATCGCAGCCTTCGGCAGCTCCTACATTGGAATCGCGAAATACCGATTGTTATCGGCTTTTAGTGAGTTTTTTTCGAAAGAAAGAATATTTATCGCTTTAAAAGCCGATTTTTATCGGCTATAAAGTCGCCACTGCCCACGGTGTGGATGAACCATGCCCGGTGCTGCCTCTTTCTGTCATCGGTCGATGCCACCCTCGACCCTCAACACTTGCCCAGGAGATGATTCATGAGCCGTATCGTTACCGTCGCCGCTACCCAGATGGCCTGTTCCTGGGACCTTGAAGCCAACATCGAGACCGCTGAAAAGCTGGTCCGTGAGGCCGCGGCGAAAGGCGCGCAAATCATCCTGATCCAGGAGCTGTTCGAAGCGCCGTACTTCTGCCAGAAACCGAACCCTGACTACCTGCCGCTGGCCACGACGGTCGAAGACAACGTCGCCATCAAGCATTTCCAGAAGGTCGCCAAAGAACTGCAGGTTGTTCTGCCAATCAGCTTCTACGAGCTGGCTGGCCGCGCACGTTTCAATAGCATCGCGATCATCGATGCCGACGGCAGCAACCTCGGGATTTATCGTAAAAGCCATATCCCGGATGGTCCTGGCTACCACGAAAAGTACTACTTCAACCCGGGCGATACCGGCTTCAAAGTCTGGAATACCCGCTACGCGAAAATCGGCGTGGGCATCTGCTGGGATCAGTGGTTCCCTGAGTGCGCCCGCAGCATGGCGCTGCAAGGCGCGGAAATCCTGTTCTACCCGACCGCCATCGGCAGCGAGCCATACGACAAGACCATTTCGTCCCGTGACCATTGGCAGCGCGTGCAACAAGGCCATGCCGGCGCCAACCTGATGCCGCTGATTGCCAGCAACCGCATCGGCAACGAAGAGCAGGACGGCTACGACATCACCTTCTACGGCTCGTCGTTCATCGCCAACCAGTTTGGCGAGAAAGTCCAGGAGCTGAATGAAACAGAAGAAGGCATTCTGGTTCACAGTTTCGACCTCGATGAGCTGGAGCACATCCGCAGCGCATGGGGCTCGTTCCGTGACCGTCGCCCGAACCTGTACGGCGCGATCAAAACCCTCGACGGTTCCCTGGAGTCCTGAACCATGACCACTTTGAACAGCACCCCTCGCACCGACGGCTTTTACATGCCCGCTGAATGGGCGCCCCAGACCCAGACCTGGATGGTCTGGCCCGAGCGCCCGGACAACTGGCGCCTGGGCGGCAAACCGGCGCAAGCCGCGCACGTGGCGGTGGCCAAGGCCATCGCGCGTTTCGAACCGGTGACCGTGGCAGTCTCCGCTGGCCAGTACGAAAATGCTCGGGCCCGACTCGACGTGCCGAATATTCGTTTGGTGGAGATGTCCAGCGATGACGCCTGGGTTCGGGATACTGGCCCGACGTTCGTCATCAACAACCGCGGCGAAGTCCGTGGTGTGGATTGGGACTTCAATGCCTGGGGCGGTTTTGACGGTGGTCTGTATTCGCCGTGGAACCGTGACTCGCAAGTGGCGGGCAAGATCCTCGAAATCGAGCGCAGCCCCCGCTACCGCACCGAAGGTTTTGTGCTCGAAGGCGGCTCGATCCATGTCGATGGTGAAGGCACCCTGATTACCACCGAAGAGTGCCTGCTCAACCGCAATCGCAACCCGCACATGGACCGTGCGCAAATCGAAGCGGTGCTCAGTGCAAATCTGGCTGTGGATAAAATCATTTGGCTGCCGGACGGTTTGTTCAACGACGAAACCGACGGCCATGTGGATAACTTCTGCTGCTACGTGCGTCCGGGCGAAGTACTGCTGGCCTGGACCGATGACCCGCAGGACCCGAACTACCCGCGCTGCCAGGCGGCAATGAACGTGCTGCAAAACAGCACCGATGCCAAAGGGCGCCCATTCACGGTGCACAAGATGCCGATTCCGGGGCCGCTGTATGCCACCGAAGAAGAGTGCGCAGGTGTCGATCCGGTGGATGGCACTCAGGAACGCAATCCGACTGTTCGTCTGGCCGGCTCTTATGTGAACTTCCTGATCGTTAATGGCGGCATTATCGCGCCGAGCTTCGACGACCCATTGGACGGTCCGGCCAAAGAGATTTTGCAGACTTTGTTCCCGCAGCACGAAGTGGTCATGGTGCCGGGGCGCGAACTGTTACTGGGGGGCGGTAACATCCACTGCCTTACCCAACAACAACCCGCGCCGCACAAGGAGTGAGTGAGGTCGTAACAGCTTGAGTTGATTGAAGAATCGATTGAGCAACGCTTTAGCGTCGTTATTTCACAGAAAGCCCGCAGCCCATCAGGACTGCGGGCTTTTTTGTATCCACTTGTCGACACTTGGAAAACGTTGGCACAGCTCTTGTATCTTCGATGGCGCAACATGGGGAGGGAGAGAACTTCGATGTTCTGTCATAAACCTTGGATAAGTTAGCCGCTCACAAACCAGGAGAGAGCGCTGAGATGAACGCCGAAATGAACGTCGTGAGCGAGCGGGCAATGCATCCCCTGGCAGTTAACAGCGAATCGCTCCAGGTCTTGGCGCAATGGTTGAAGTCCAATGGAACGCGTCAGATCAGAGAACCTGATCCGCGCCGGATGATGATCGAGCGCTACCCTGCTGGTTTATTCAGCGAGGCGGAACTGGACGCACTGTGGGATGTGATGGAAGGATAAGAAGAAAAACAACGGATTGATAAAAGCGCTGCCGGGAAGGCGGCGCTTTTTTATGCCTGTTGGAAAAATTGGCGTTTGTCAGGACATCAAGATCGCAGCCTGCGGCAGCTCCTACATAGATCGGCGTAGGAGCTGCCGCAGGCTGCGATCTCTTGATCTTGCTCTTAAAAACTGTAAGTACCGGTCACGACTAGGCTCCGTGGTGCGCCCGGCTGGATCTGCGCTGCGCTGGTGGCCGACGAGTAATACTCGCGATCGGTGATGTTGTTCAATGCCGCCCGCAAATCCCAATCTTTCTGCCGGAACCCGGCCAATGCATCCCAACGGCCATAGCCTGGCAGCACAGTGGTGTTTAGGTTGTCGGCGTAACGCTGACCGACCAGGGTCAAACCGGTTTCGGCGTACCAGCCCATTTCCGGTTTCCAGGTCAGGAATAGGCTGCCGTTGTGCTTGGCCACGTTGCTGATGCGTTTGCCTTCAAAGCCATTGTTGTCTTTCTCGACTTTTGCATCCTGCACGCCAACGCCACCGCGCACGTACCAGTTGCCAGCGATCTTGCCGGTGCCGGTCAATTCGATTCCGCGGGAGCGTTGCAGGCCGGTGAGCAAGGTCACGGTCGGATCGTTCGGGTCGCTGGTGCGACGGTTGTAAAGTTCCAGTTCGTAGATCGCCAGCGTAGTGCTCAGGCGATCGTCGAGCCAGTCGCTCTTCACGCCGATTTCCTTCTGTTTGGTCAGCTCAGGGCTCAGGTCGTTGCTGGCCGCGCCTGGGGTGATGCCGATCAAGCCGCCACCGACCGGGGAAAAGGTCTTGGTCCAGGAGGCGTAGAAGGAGTGATTGTGCAGCGGTGTCCAGACCACGCCTACACGCGGGCTGGTGCTGTGGCTGTCACGATCTTCGGAAATGTCTCGCAGCTTGTTGGTCGACTCGATATCAAAGGTGTCGTAACGCAAACCGGCCAGCAGTTGCCATTGATCGTTCAGGCGCAGTTGGTCCTGTACGTACACCGCACGGCTTTCGACTTCGGTGTGCGTGCTGCTCGACACCTGCATGCGTCCGGTATGGCGCAAGTCGCGATTGGGGTTGTACAGGTCCAGCGCCGGAACCGGCGAACTGCCGCGCCCCGAAGTTGCTGCGTTATACAACGTCGGATCGCGCCGTTGGCTGCCGATCTCGATACCGGTCAGCAGGCGATGCTCCAGGCCGAATGTATCGAAGCCGCCTTCCAATTCGACGTTGTTATAGACGTTGCGGGTGGTCAGCTCCTGCTGCCAGTGTTGGCGCGTGACCTTGTTGGTCGCGGGGGTATAACTGGTCAGGTAAGTGTTGTCGAAATCGCTGTTGAGCTTGAATATGCCCAACGTATGACGCAGCTGCCAGTTGTCGCTGAGTTCGTAGCTGAGTTTCGAGCGCAGGGATTGCGACTTGTCGTCGATGAAATCGTGCTCGCTGCCGTAGGTCGTCTCCGGCCCGACGTCCGCCGGGCGCCCGTTGACCCCGGGGATGCCGCGATCCGGCGTACGGTTGTAGCGGCTGTATTCGTACTGCACCAACCAATTGAGGTCGGGCGTCAGTTGCCAACTCATGGACGGCGCGAACAGTTGGCGATTGCCACTGACGCCATCGCGAAAGCTGTTCTGGTCCATATTGCCCATGTTCAGGCGCAGGCTGATGTTCTCGCTCGGGTCGGTGCTGAGGTCGGCATACAGGCTGCGCAGATCGTCGCTGCCACCTTGGGCTTCAAGGGTCGAGCGGCGACCAAACTCCGGCAACTTGCTGACCCGGTTGACGATCCCGCCCTGGCTGCCACGGCCATACAAAACCGCCGCCGGGCCTTTGAGGACTTCGATGCGTTCGATGTTGTGCAAATCGCGCACGTACTGGCTGTCGTCACGGATGCCGTCAAGGTAGAAGTCGTTGCTGGCGTCGAATCCACGGATGCGCAGGCTGTCGAAGCGGGTGTCGGCGCCGCTGCTGACGTTGGGGATGCCACTGAGTGCGGTGCCCAGATCGTTGGTGCCGTAATCCACCACGTTTGCCGTTTTTACCGAATCGATGGCCTGCGGCACGTAACGTACCGGTGTCGCCGTGCGAGTCGCGGTGCTGGTTTCCTTTACGCGCGGATCGTCAACTTGTGCGTCGGCGCTGATCGAGGTCTCGGGTAAAACGGTCGTGGCAGCGCAGGCAAAACCGGCAGACAGAAAAGCGGAAAGCCCAAGGGTGATGGGCGTAAGGCGGGAGGGGGCAGGCATCTGAAGCGCATCCGGAAGGGTAGAGAAATTCGAGGGTGCGAATGGTAATGCTTGTTATTTACTTTCGTTAATTATTCTTGAAGGGTGTCTTTGCTTGATTGTTTCAAGTTGTGTCGTGATTGATGCGAAAAATACGAAGTCGCATTCGACCGATTCATGAAACAGACTGAAAGCCATTCCAGCGTTTTTCCGAAACTGTCTGGGGACTAATCTGCCGGCATTGAGTTTTCCTACTTTGTTGCCGGAGTCTTCCCATGATCCTTCACTACATTTACGACCCATTGTGCGGCTGGTGTTACGGCGCCAAGCCACTGGTGCAGGCCGCCCAAAGCGTGCTGCCGGTAATCGCCCACGGTGGCGGCATGATGACCGGCGCCAACCGCCAGACCGTTTCGTCACAACTGCGCAATTACGTCATGCCCCATGACCGACGCATCGCCGAGTACACCGGCCAGCCGTTTGGTGAGGCATATTTTGAAGGTTTGCTGCGCGATGAGACGGCAGTGTTCGATTCCGCGCCGCCGATTGCCGCTGTGCTGGCAGCCGAGCAGATCGCTGGCCGCGGGCTAGCATTGCTGGGGCGTTTGCAGACGGCTCATTACGTGGAAGGTCGACGCATCGCTGATAACGCCGTGCTGCTGGAACTCGCCACACAGACCGGCCTTGAACCCGAGGCGTTCCAACAGGCATTTAATGAAGCTGACACCGAGCGCCATATCAAGGACAGCCGCGCACTCCTGGCCAAGGTCGGTGGACAGGGTTTTCCGACTTTTGCGCTGGAACAGGATGGCCAGCTCACCCTGGTCGACATCGGCCCTTGGCTCGGCAAGCCGCAAGCCTTCGCCCAATGGCTGGATCAGTCGTTTGCGGCGAAAGAGTCTTCATCCGCGTTTCAAACCTGTGGCCTCGACGGCTGCGCCCATTGATTTCACCTGGAGTCACCATGGATAACCTGAGCCTGATTAAAAGCACCTACGAAGGCGCCAACTCCCAGGAGAACGCTCGCAATACCGCCGCGGCGCTGGCCGATGACGCTCGCTGGACTGAGGCCGCAGGTTTCCCGTACGCCGGGACCTATGTCGGTTTCGACGCTATTGTCGAAAACGTGTTCAAGCGCCTGGCCACCGAGTGGGAAGATTTTCAGTTCAAGGTCGAGCACTACGTCGCACAGGGCGACAAGGTGTTTGCCTACGGCAATTACAGCGGAATCTACAAAGCCACCGGCCGCCCGATGAATGCTCGGGTCGCTCACTTGTGGACCCTGGCCAACGGCAAAGTCACGCATTTCGAACAATTCGTCGACAGCCACACCGTGCAATTGGCTATCGCTGACAAGTGATTTCTTAGACGATTTTCGCCTATTCACAGACGATTCCTGAAATTGACACCTTATTAAGGGCGCAGATAGGATGCGCCCAACGCCTGTGGCTAACCGCCATGACTCACAAAACAATAAAAGGTCCGCCGCGAATTTTCGTGGGCGGGCCTTTTTGTTTTTGGGTGAAAAAAGAGCGCGATAGCGCCATTTCAGTGGTTCGACACAGCGCGTATCAACCCGTAATAAGGAAAATAACATGTTGAACAAGCGAATCAGCCTGATCGCACTGGGGATGTTGAGCGCCACTCAGGCCATGGCTAACGACCAGGCTGAATCCAAGGGTTTTGTTGAAGACAGCAGCCTCAAAGTGCTGCTGCGCAACGCCTATATCAATCGTGACTATAAAGACGGCAACCCGGACAAAGCCGAATGGGGCCAAGCGGCCATCGGTACTTTCTCGTCCGGTTTCACCCAAGGCACCGTTGGTGTCGGTGTGGATGCTTTCGGTCTGTACGCACTGCGTCTGGATGGCGGCAAAGGCCGCAGCGGCGCCGGTGGTATCGACTTTTTCAAACAGGGCGACAGCGGCAACGCGGCTGACGACCTGTCGAAGGGTGGCGCAGCAGTCAAATTCCGTCTCTCCAGCACCACGCTGACCTATGGCGACCAGATGCCGGCCTTGCCGGTGCTGAACTATGACAACTCGCGCCTGCTGCCAGAAAGCTACACCGGCACTTTGATCACCTCCAAGGAGATCAAAGGTCTGGAACTGAACGCAGGTCGCTTCACCGCCGAATCGCGCAAAAGTGCTGAAGGCCGTGACAGCGGTGGCTTGAAGTCGATCAACGTGTTGGGCGGTAGTTACCAGTTCACCGAACAGTTCAAGGCCGCGCTGTACGCGTCCGACGTCGAAGATGTATTGAAGAAGCAGTACGTGAACGCCAACTACGTGTTCCCGATCGACAAGGATCAGTCCCTGACCCTGGACTTCAACGGCTACCGCACCAAGCTGGACGATTCCTACGTCCGCGAAAGCGGTGCTACCGGCGACGACAACAAGATCTGGAGCTTGGCAGCGACCTTCGCCACCGGTCCGCATTCGTTCACTCTCGCTCACCAACGCAGCACCGGCGACAGCAACCTGGGCTATGCCTACGGCGGCTATCAGAAGGATCAAGGTCGCGTCGGCGACGGCGGCAATACCATCTACCTGGCGAATTCCTACTGGTCTGACTTCAATGCCGAAGACGAACGCAGCTGGCAGTTGGGCTATGGCCTGGACTTCAGCACTTTTGGCGTTCCTGGCCTGAGCTACAACGTTGCCTACGTGCGCGGTGACAACATCACCACCTCCACCAGCGAGGGCGGTACCGAGCGCGAGATCTTCAACCAGTTCAAGTACGTCGTGCAAAGTGGCCCGGCCAAAGATCTGAGCGTGAAGGTACGCAGCTCGATCCTGCGCGTGTCGCACAAATCCAGCGAGTACAACGTCAGCGGCAACGAATTGCGCGTATTCGTGGATTACCCGATCAACATCTTCTGATGATCGACTGAGTTGTTCAAACTCGATAAAAACCCTGACTGGTTCAGGGTTTTTTTCGCCTCATGAACGTAGGAAAATACAAAAAATGGCTGTTTTCGATCGCAGAAAGTCGAATTAAAGCAACTTCATACCGCGTTTCAATCAACGCTTGATATGCCTGAAATTCTTTCTCATGGGCCGCAAATCCTGCACCTACTAGATTAAGCCGCTAAATGCAGCGGAGACCTAGTAATGATCGTTTTAAACAGAGAAGTTGGCGAATCGCTACGGCGCGACAAATATGTCAACGTCCAGGGAGCTGACTTTAATCTGTTCGGTCATTTTTCCGACTTCGTCAGATTGACCAAAAGTTGGGAAAGCATGGAGCCGGACAGCTATTACGGCCAGGCCGATGCGGGCATGCGTTTCCGTCGTTACAGCGATTTCGAATACAACCCGGTCACCCGTGACTTGACGCAGCTGGAACACCGCGCCTACGTGCAATCGAAGGCCAACAACAGCTACGTCGGTGGACTTGAGCGGCACTTCCAGGATTTCTCCAACGAAGTCATCAATTCGCCGGTGATGCGCAGCCTCATTGATGCGGATTTCGAGGTGTACAAACACGTATTGCCGCCGGAGTTGCACGACGAAATCTGGCAATGCCAGATCCATCAGATCCGCATTGAGATCAAGCCAGGCAAGCAACTGGAAATCACCCCTGAAGGCATTCATTGCGACGGTTATCCGTTCAGCGGTGTGCATTTCTGGGGTCGCAATAACGTGGATGGGGCGGAGAGCCGTTTGTATTCGGCCCAAGAGGAACAATTGGCGGCGACGACCTATCTGGAAATCCTCGACACCACCTACTTCCTCGATCGCGACATGCGTCACTACGTGACACCGGCACGTAACACCCACGCCCACGAAATGGCCTATCGTCAGATTCTGGCCATTTCCTTCTCGCGGCCCGGGACCGCTTTCGACATTGTTCGCTGAACAGCTAGACCCCATGTTGCACATCGCTGAGTGCCCTGCACCGGTGATGCTGCAGCGCGCGACGGCCAAGGATGCCCAGCGCCTGGAGTGCTTCTTTCGGCAATTCGAAGAAGTGTCGTTCTGTGAATGGCAGGACGCCAAATGCCTGCGCGGTGTGTTGGTGCAAAAAACCACTGCTGCGTTCCTCGCGCTCGATATCCGTGGCGAAGTAGTCGGCGCGGTGTTGGGCGGCATGCTCGGCAGCCGTGGCACCATCAATCACTTGGCGGTGAGCCCGGTGTATCGCAGCCAGGGCGTCGGTCAGCGTCTGGTGGAAGCGGCGTCGGCAGACATGAAACGGGTCGGTGTGCTGCGGATGTTCCTGTTCGTTGACGATGCTAACCTTGCCGGCAAACGTTTTTGGAGTGCCCAGGGCTTTTGCGAGCCGCGTGGCGAAACGACCTTTGAGAGGGACTTATGAATGAGACGTCCAGCAGCCAGCCGCTGATGGTCGAGCCCCAGCCCTCGCGCACGTTTGCTGAAGCGAGCCCGGTTATTGCGGGCTACTTCACGGTGTCGTTTGTGTTCGGTTTGATGGCCGTCAATGCCGGATTGCCCGTGTGGCTGCCGGTCGCGATGTGCCTGTTCGTCTATGCCGGTGCCTCGCAGTTCGCCGCCCTGGCGCTGATCTCCAGCGGCGCGTCGCTGACCACCATCATCCTCACCACGTTTCTGATCAATGCACGGCACATGCTGATGTCGGTCTACATGGCCAAGGCCTTGCAGGCGATGGGGCTCAGTCGTCTCGAGCGCTGGTGTTATGCCGGCGGGCTGACCGATGAATCGTTCGCCTTCCACAGCGTCAAACTGGGCAAGGGCACGCCGGTCAATGTGCGTTATCTGATCGGCTTCAATCTGTATTGCCACACGTCGTGGGTACTGGGTGGTTTGCTGGGAGCAATTTGCGCGCAGTACGCGGCGCACCTGATCAAATATCAGCTCGACTATGCGCTGACCGCGATGATGCTCTACGTGCTGGTATCGCTGTGCAACACCCGCAATAAACTGATCGCCGCACTGGCCGCGGTCGCCTGCATGGGTGTCCTGAGCCTGATCGGCAATTCACCCTTCAACGTGTTCATCGCCACATTTGTGGGCTGCGGGGTGGGTGTATGCCTGACCAAACGTTCCTGATCCTGGTCGTCGTGCTAATGATGGCCGTGACGTTCCTGCCGCGTGCGTTGCCGCTGCAAGTGAACACCGACCATTGGCCGCCCTTCGTCGCCAGGGCGCTGGAATACCTGCCGGTGGCGATCGTCGCTGCAATCAGCCTTACGCCGCTGTTGATCAAGGATCAGCAGGTGCAGCTCGATCGCCCGGAATTCTATGCAGCGATTCCGACGTTGTTATGTGCGTATTTCAGCAAAAACCTCTTTCTCAGTGTGGCGGTTGGGACGGCTGCGTACATTGCGCTCGGGTCGTTCATGTAGTGACAGAGCAACCACGTCGTTCAAGGCCTGGCCCGATAACTCGGGATTATTGACCGCCAACCGCACTTCGAGGGAATCCTCGAAACCCGGGAAAATGGTCAGGCCGTTACGCAGCGCCGCTTCACGGGAAACCATGCCGAGGCCGTCCATTTGCGTGATCAACGACAGGGTCAGGGTCTCGCTGCAGGAATAGATCATCCGCTTGCCTGACTCGTAATTACCAAGGCCGGCGTCGAGAAAACGCAAGAAGCTGTGGGAATACGGACAATCATCGGCAGGCCGAACCTGAAACTTATTGCCGAGCAGCATCAGCGGATCGTTTTCCTGTCCGCAATGAGCACCGACCACCTGCACCTGTACATGGGGCAGGGCAATGCTGGGTAACCCCGGTTGTTGCGGGCCGATCAGCACGGCCAGGTCGAAATCCTCATTCTTCAACTTGCTGAGGTTTTCCATCGACTCGGCGTAGCTGAATTCCAGTTGATAATCAGGAAACACCTCAATGAGGCGTCCGATCATTCGCCGGTTGAAGTCAGCTGAGAGCGTGGTGTTAAGCGCAACCTTGAGCGTGCGCTGCCCAGGCACCTTCAGCGCGGCGACTTTTTCTTCCAGTTGCCGCGTGGCGACCAACACTTTGTCCATGTAGGGCGTGAGCTCCGTGCCCTGCGTTGTCAGGGTCAGCCCCTTGTTGGAGCGACGAAACAACCGAAAACCGAACTGCTCTTCAACCTTGTTCAACTGCGCGGCCAATGCCTGCACGGTCAAACAGGAATGCTCTGCCGCCGCCGACAATGAGCCGGTCTGCACAATGCGCATGAGGTTACGTAAGGTTCTGCTATCCATTTGGGTAATGCCCTCTAAAGTGGGCTGGCTATTGTTGTGTACCTGGCCGCCGGGTGGGCGTCGGTCGCGTGCTGGCTATGATCCTGCACCTGAGCATGCTTGTCCCGAGTTTAGTAGCGAAATGATTCTGCGTCCGATGGTTTGAGGCTTACACAGGATCGGGTTTTTGGTGGAGGGTAGGTGATCAGGGGGCAAAAAAGGCCCGGATGGGGGGAGGGTGGGCGTTTTTTGGCAGCAGCTAAACCTTTTTCCAAGGCAAAAAAAAGCAGCCTGATCAAGCTGCTTTCATGAATAGGTGCTTGATATTGTGCTCCCTCAAGCAGGGGAGGAGAGGTTTACCCGAGCGCTGATTTTCAGGTCATCAACGGGGCTCCTACATCGACTATCGCCACCTGAAGGCAGTCGGTTTCGCGCTCTCGATTAAATTTTCTTCCCGTGTGACGCGGGTGTCAACGGGTTATTTGACCGTGTGTCGGCGTTTTTTGGGGCTGCGAAAATCTCTTTTCGCTGGGAAGCAGATGGGTTCGGCTAATTCGTTGGCTGGGGATGTTGTTGCACCTCGTAGCGGAGGTCTGCTCATTCCTCTCCAGCGCTAACTAGCATCAATCAACGCTCGTTCTTCCAGCCAGATTTCCTGAACAAACTGATCTGTAATCGCATAAATCCCATGCCCTCTGCGCATGATGATGTTCTCGGCTACCAGCGCAATTACCACCGGCTGAATCTCTTCAACACGCACCTCTCGACCGACAGTCTTCGAATACTCAGCCGCTGCATCAATGGAGAATATCCCCCGTGCATTGCCTTCTGTGGATGCGATTTTGTTGAAAATAGCCTGAGCCAGACTGCCTAACTGCTCCACTTTTTCAAGCTCAATATTGGCCGCTGCCGAGCGCAAAGTACTGGCAATTACTGGCAGAAAAAGATCGGGATCACCTTCTTGCTGCATCAACTGCCGTAGCGCCTTGAGCATTTCTTCAGGTCGATTCCCCAAGGTGTTGAATGCTTCAATGGCAACCTCGAGAGACGGCAACTTTTCCTTCTTCACCGTCATTGCGAGGCGGTTGAGCAGGTATTCAACATAATCACCTTTCAACACCGGATAAGCCGTCGACGTTGCACCGGCAAACGCCTGGTTCCGCTTTGCGGTCAGTTCACTGACTTGCGCCCGGTGCGATCCTGTTCCGATGAACAGAAAGTAGCCTGGTGTATTCGGGCGTGGATTGATTGCATCACGAGCCGCTTTAAGTGCCAGGAGCAACTGATTGCCGTCGTCAGAGGAAATGGCATGCTGCACTTCGTCGATGATCAGCACCAAGTCTGTTTTCGCTTGATCGACCACCTCAGTCAGCGCCTGTGCCAACGATGGCCCACCTGCATTGCCAATGCTGTCGAGCTTGAAACCAAACTTGAATCCGGCTGCACCGACATCGACACCGCTAACACGCTTGAGCATTTCGAGCAGACTGGAGCCGGGCGTTTGGAGTTCTTCCAAGCGTTGACGGATAGCGTCATGCACGAGCGTTGCGGGATTGGCCAGTGTGTCGCTCCATAAGTCGACGTAAATGACCAGAGCACCTGCTTCTTCCAGGGCCGGGATGAGGTCGTTCCTCAGGAATGTCGTTTTACCGGTCCTGCGCAGGCCGGACAGAAACAAACCTGAGCGCAGACCCTCATCGAGAACTCCCGGATTGAGAAGCTGATTTGCCATCTGTTCAGCCAGTTCAGGGCGCTGAAAAATGCTGCTCATGCGATTACCTTTTTTTATGGATAAGCCATAATTATTGACCAGCCATAATTTAGCATAAAGGTTTGAGTGTGGCCTGCGAGCGTTCAGATCAGCAATCTTTCTGAACTTTCGTAGCGAAAGAAAAGGTTCAAGGCATGTCATCAAAATAAACTCATTACACCACGTCACTAATGATGTTCCCGTCCCCACCTTTATCCCCCTGATCCAACCTCCTACATTCCTCTCCAATGCCTCCCCATCAATTCCGATGAGAGGGTCACTGGAGATTCCTCATGCCTTTCGTAAGCGTACGCATCACCCGCGATGGCGTTACCTCCGAGCAGAAAGCTCAGGTGATCGCCGAAATCACTGAAACCCTGGAACGCGTCCTCAACAAACGCCCGGACCTGACCCACATCGTGATCGAAGAAGTCGACACCGATAACTGGGGCTATGCCGGGATCACCACTACCCAATACCGCAAGCAACTGGCTGAGGCGCAAGGGCAGTCATGACCGCGTCTGTCAAAACCATCATTCAGTAGTAGAGGGTTCATCATGAGCAATTCGAAAAAAGTCATCGCTATTACTGGCGCCTCTCAAGGTCTCGGCGCAGGCATGGTCAAGGCCTTCCGTGATCTCGATTACCGGATTGTCGCCACTTCGCGTTCGATCCAGCCATCCACCGACCCGGACATCCTCACCGTTGCCGGCGACATCGGCGACCCGGTGATCGCCCAGCGAGTCATCCGTGAAACGATCGAACGTTTCGGCCGTATCGACACCTTGGTAAACAACGCCGGGATCTTCATCGCCAAGCCATTCACTGCCTACACCCCCGAGGACTATGCTGCTGTGCTGTCGGTGAACCTGAATGGTTTCTTCTACATCACCCAACTCGCGATCACCGAGATGGAAAAACAGGGCAGCGGCCACATCGTCAACATCACCACCAGCCTGGTGGACCACGCGATTGACGGTGTGCCGTCGGTATTGGCCTCATTGACCAAAGGTGGATTGAACGCGGCGACGAAATCCTTGGCCATTGAGTACGCCAAGCGTGGCATTCGGGTGAATGCGGTTTCCCCGGGCATCATCAAGACGCCGATGCATGGTGAGGAAACCCACGAAGCACTGGGAAGTTTGCACCCGGTGGGGCACATGGGAGAGATCAGCGATATTGCTCAGGCTGTGGTGTATCTGGACAGCGCCAACTTTGTCACCGGCGAGATCTTGCATGTTGATGGTGGGCAGAGTGCGGGGCACTGAGAGCGGTTCAGGAGTAGGGCGCTGTTCACAGCAAGGACGACGACCAGCGCTCTCATCCTTGAATCATTAACCTCCGAACGGCGCTACCTTGATCGGTTCACCTTTCTTCGCGCATGACGGCGGATTGGTCATACCCAGCGTCAGCAGGTTGCCGCCGTTAATGATGCAGTTGAACTGCTGGTTATCATTGGTTTTAAGCGCGACATAAGTATTCGTGCCTTCAGTACGACGGCTGACAATACTCAAGTCAGAAGGTGAATAGCCCAACGCGCCGGCGCTCTGAGATTTGATCTGCTCATCGGTTAGCGTGTTGGTACTGCTGGCGATGGAGTTGCAGCCGGCCAGAGTGAACAACAGCGCACCCGCCAGGGTTATTTTGTGAAGAGTCATGGGAGTGTTCCTTACTCGTTGGTGTTTCTTTCGGTCGTGTGGTGCCACGTAGTTACCGGAAATCACAACTGAGGAAAGCAGTGGCTTGTGAAGCGTAGCAGAGGGAGATCTGCTCATTAGTGGCTGAGAGACTTCTTGTGCTGACTGTTCGGGCCGATGCTGTTAGCCCCACGAACCCCCAGAAACAACAAAGCCCTCGCATTTCTGCAAGTGCTTTGTTTTGATGCAGTGCTGGAGCAGCGAAGGATGCTCCAAGCCGATGATTTCGTTTCTTCCCAAGGATGGATATTTACCTAATGCTCAAGTTCAACGCTCATCTCGGTTTCCAATTCAATGAATTGCCTTTTCTGCAACGCATCGAAGCCGCCGCCGCAGCGGGTTTTCGGGCAGTGGAGTTCCCGTCGCCCTATGAATTCGACGCGAGCCTCCTGGCAGACCACCTGGCGCAATACAGTCTGCCGTTGATTCAGTTCGCCGCACCGGCGGGCGTTACCAAAGGCATCGCTGCCTTGCAGGGCAAGGAAGAAGAGTTTCGCCACGGTTTGCTCCAGGCCGCCCGCTATGCAAAGGCGCTGGCATGTTCGGATGTCCACATCATGTCTGGCGTTACGGCGCAGGATGACGCAGGACCTATCTTCGGAGGCAACCTGGAGTATGCCGTCAAGTACTTCGAGGATCAGGGATTGCGGCCGCTTATCGAAGTCATTTGTACGCAAGAGATGCCGGGCTATTACATGTCTGACTTCAGCAAGGCGCAACAGGTGCTGGAGACCTTCCCGAGTGTCGGGCTGATTCTCGATCTTTACCATGCTCAGCTTTTGACCGGAGATGCGGTAGATGTTCTGGCTCGGTTTTATGACAGAACAGTCCATGTGCAAATAGCCGACTGCCCGGGGCGTCACGAACCGGGAACAGGGAACATCGACTTCGCAGCTTTGTTCGCCTCGCTGGAGCAGCGTGGCTACACAGGATGGATCGGGTGTGAATACCGTCCTTCCGGTTCCACTGTTGCGAGCCTTGACTGGATTAAACAGCTAAGTGCTTAGCGCTTGCGATGCGGACGGGATTCGTATTTCACATACGAGCGATCAGAGCTAATCCACCAAGTTCTATAACTTCAGGTACTTAGTGGCACGTCATTGCGCCCAAAAAAACTAAATCCATCCTGTTGTTTCTACGATGTTTAAGAATTCATTGCTGGAGTCGTGCTGCTTCCGGCTCTGGCATGGCCGCCAGCGAACTAAACTAGTTGTATCTCTGTAGCAGATGTCTCTCCAGAGGTAAGGAGGTGTCAAATGGCCATTCGTGATACCTATCAGGAAATTGAGCAGACCCTGGGTCTGGTACCGGAGTGGATCAAGCAGATGCCGGAAGGCGGAGCGATCGGATTCTGGGGCGTGGCCCGGGACTTCTGGCTGGCGGATACCAAGATTCCTAATAAGTACAAGGAGTTGATAGGTCTGGCGGTTTCCGGGGCGACCCGTTGCAAGTATTGCGCCCTGTTCCATACCGAAGCCGCGCGCTTGTTTGGCGCGAGCGATGAGGAAATTTCCGAAGCCAGCTTTATGGGCTCGCTGACCATGATGGGCAGCACCTTTATTAACGCCCAGCAGATCGATTACGAGCAGTTCCGGCAGGAAACGCTGAGTATCGTCCGGTATGTCAAAGATCACTCGCAACCCAAAGCCGCTTAAGCCGTTGCGCGAACCTGCCCTTCGCCAGCTGACGAAGGATAAGTTGATTGCAATCACCAGCGATGGTCCCAGGACCACCGCTCGGTGGCAAGCGGCTGTGCTGCGAGCCATCAGCGAACTAATGCAATACAGCGATACCGGCCGCGAAGAAAACCAAGACCTGCGCATCCCCTTCGCCAAAGCACTCCATGACCTCTATGCCGGACAGAAGTCCGACGCCCAGTTGACGGAAATGGTGCTGCTGATGCTGGAAGTGGAAACCGCCCCCTTGCTCGGCAAAGGGCCCCAGGCAGGAGCTGCATCCGGGAACAACAACCCCTGAGAAGTGGAAAAGGGACAACTTTATTTTCCCAGATGGAAATCGTCGTATCCCTGGTTCGAGCAAAAAAGACCCGCACGATTTGAGCATGCAGACAATGCCAACCTAGGCTTGGCGGGTGTGTTGGTGTGCATTTCAGGTGGGTGCAGTCGCTCGTCAACGTCATGCTGAAGCGAATGTGTAATGGCAGGCGCGCAGGCGAATTTGGTGGGGCTATCAAGGTCGGGTGGAAGCAGATTCTCCAACCCCAGAAACAACAAAGCCCTCGCATTGCTGCGAGGGCTTTGTTTTGTATGGTGCGGCACCAGGAGTCGAACCTATACCTAACTATCTGTAAATAAAGTTTTTTATAGGCGGCTAGTCTTGGATATACCCCTAAATCTACCTCTAGCTAGGTGAAGACGCACGCATCTGACTTTTTGAGCCCTCCTGATGAAAATGAGCGATATTCGTTTAATTTGCAGAAGCGAATTGCATTGAAGGGAGGGCTGGTAGTGAATAGTCAAAAATATGTGGGTGTAGTAGCTTTGTGCCGGTATGCTTTCCGACTCAGCTAACTATCCCGGTGCTGAGCGTAGGGTATGGAGATCAGAAATGGAGTTCGGGGCTGTAGAAGTTAACGACGACCTTTGGAATGTCCTTCGTAAAGGCCAGAAAAATGCGCTTGAGCTGGCATTCGATTACCTTAACCAACCAGAAACTCGCCATTCATGCTTGGTAAGCATGCCCACCGGGGGTGGTAAAACAGGAGTGATTTCTGTTCTAGCCCACTTTGGGCAACAGCAGAAAATATTAGTTATTTGCCATCGTTCGGCGGTACGGGAGCAACTGGTTAAGCAGCTTTCAGGGGAGTTTTTCACTGATAGACTGCCTGAATATGATATTGAATTGAAAACAGTAATTGATGGTGTGGCACTTACTGAAGATAAAAGTATAAATGTTACTACTTTTCAGATGTTGTCGTCGCTATCTGAGGTGGCTTTAAGTGCGTTAGTTGAGGCTGTGGATCTGGTAATTGTGGATGAGGGACATTCCGAGCCGTCCCCAATCTGGAGTGAAATATCACGGTCATTTAGAGCCCATAAAGTCATAATAACTGCTACGCCATATAGAAACGATTTATTTAAATTTGATGTTGCTCCCGAATGGAGCTATGTTTATACATACAAACATGCGCTTGAAGACAATGTTCTCTGTGAGCCGGTTTGGGAGTCTATGGCTTATGAAAGACTGCTTCCGCGTGTAAAAGAACTTTTAGAGCAACAGCCTAATACCAAGTGTATTGTAAAATGCGAAAATGTTGAAGCTATAGAGTTATACGCCGAATTATTTTCTCCGGAGTTTTCTGTATTGGCTGTCCACCAACAGTTTTCAGGCGATGCAAGAGAGAACTTTAAATCTACAGTTCCTAGGTCACTTAAAAACTCCAGTTATGATGTGATTATTCATCAGAGAAAACTTGATGAAGGTATAGATATTCCACAAGCAAAAATTCTGGTTCTGACATATGCCGTCCGTAGTGGTCGAGAGCTTGTGCAAACAGTCGGGCGGGTTGTTCGGGCACATCGGAATTATGATGCGTTTACGTTGGAAATAAACTCGAACTCCAACTCGAGCTTGTGGAGAAATTTCCTAGATTTTGATGAGTATATTAGTGTTCGCGATAATTGTGTTTCGTTCTTAAAGTCACTTGATACATCAATGCTCCTAAAGAGGTATCTTGATGCCTTCCCTGATGTAAGTTATTTTGACTCAGGCTTTAGGAAGAAATTTGATATTGATAATTTCGATGTGGAACAAAGCTTAACTATTCCTCTGGCATCTCTCTGTTTTATAAAGAAGACGCCTGCTTTTACGATGGCTAAATTTATAGATGCCTTATATTGGAAGCTCACTATGGCTGGTGAGCTTGTCGTAATTCGAGAGTCTCTAGGTTTTTCAATTGCTCTAAGCATAAGTTTTAGTAATTCAAGGTTTTTAAAGGATTCTTTATTTTTTGAGCCGGCGCTTCAAGTTGTAATTTGTAGAGAGCTTGGTGACCTATTCGTTGTTTATGATAGTAGAGGCGTTAACTATTCGAGTGAAGCTGAAATTGGTCTTGGCGGTGTAATTTCACTGGAGGAAATTCTATCCCTCGGAGCAAGAACTGACCGCATTAGAACCAAGTCGGCCACAAGTATGGCCATAGGCGAAGCTAGGCGGCGTCCAGAAGGAGTCTCATGGCGAGGACGTAATCTCGAAGATATTCACTCGGCGCAGTCCAACGCCTCCTATGCACTGTCAACACTTATGGTTGATAATCTATCGCAGAATGGTGTTGCACAAAGTAGCTATTACCTCGGTGTAGGATCTGGACGAATTTCTGATCAGAAGAATAGGAACCTAAGTCTGCGCGGATTAGCTGCGTGGATAGATGATGTTGTAGATGTGATAAATAGCGGAAGGGTCGTCGAAAGTAATTTAATAAATTCTTTCGCGAAGCCCGTTGCTAACCCTCCGGAGTGTGAGCCTGCAAGCATCATTCTTGATTTTTGTGATTTTTCCGATCCTCTGATGTTTGCGTTAAATGGGCAGGAGTTTAATTTAATTAATGATATTATTTATCTAGAGTATGTGTCTGGCTCTAATAGTTTTGTTTATCGGACGGAACTAGGGGATGTGCATATCTATTTGTCATATGACATAAATACACACGCACCTAGACTTGTTTTAGATAGTAACTACAGGCTTCTTAATCAACAGATATCTGATTCCGGGCAGGAGTTTTTCTCTGGACAGTCGATGACGGAAGTGTTTACTGCTGGATTGCAGAGGATTCTGTATATAAATTCATCAGCGTTCTACCAAGGACGATATTATAAATTTAGACTACCACTTGAGGCAGGATTTGACTTAGATAAATCCGCCATAGGTCGCTCAATTATAAAGGTAAACGAGTTACTTTCGCCCGGAATGGATGAAAAAGGAGGTTCCGCTGGGTTGGTACAAAACGCTTTTCTACCTAATTCCGTGTTTTTTTTAATAGACAAAATTCGAAATGTAAATGACTCTAATATGCGTGTGGCTGAATATGGTCCATTTTTCTCGCATATACCTGATATTGATTATTTGCTCTGCACTGATTTAAATACAGAGCCTGCAGATTTTATTGCCAGTTCTGAAACAAAGTTGGTATTTATACATGTTAAGTGTGGAGATACTTTGCAGCCGCGATCCTCAGCGGGTGCAATTGCAGAAGTAGGTGGGCAAGCAATAAAAAATATGGAGGTTTTGATAAGTCCTAATAAGGATCTTAAGTTTGGGAATCATCGATTGCTAGGCGCTCCGTGGCGATTAGATCTAACTCACCCTGACCTCCTAAAGCGAGTGCGGCTGATTCATAAGGAAGCCCCCGACGCTTATATGGCGAGATTAGGGGTGGGTTATGAGACTGTGGTTGATGAAGCGTGGCGCGTGTTTACTGAACGAAGAAATTCTTTACGGGTGGAAAAAGAAATTTGGATTGTGATCGGAAACGCTTTTTCTCGGACTCATTTTTCTAATCAAGTGAGTCGCGGTAATGAATGCATACATGAAAGTCTTCAGGCATTCCAGTTGCTAGACTCATGGACAGCAACTTCGGCAAATAATGATGTGGCATTCAAGGTATTCGTTTCCTAGGGGCTTTTTTGCGAGTGGTACTCATTGATTGAGAGGTTCAGTGAGGGCAAGTTTGGTTTTGTGACTCTTGTAGTACCTAAGGGGAGTTAGTTATTTATAGCATGGTAAGATTTACTCGAAAACAAATCTGAAGTTTTGCCGCACTGTTTTTATAATGATTGTAGTTTGATGTCGGGGTAAACCAATGCAACTGGTTTGGGAAAAGTTTACATACGATACACTCGAAGATGCTAAGCGTCAGTGCTTCTGTTTGTACGTATTCCACCATCCTCAAGATGGAGATAGGCCTTTTTATATAGGTAAAGCTAAGAGTTTCGGTACAAGTCAAAGTTCTGGTTATACAGCTTCTGCTAGGTATAACAGTGGATATATGCACTTGATTGCTGGAATGTTACGATCTGATTTTTCACTCTACATTGCACATATCGGAGAAGCTGCATTCAAGGATGTAGAGGCATACGAACAAGAACTTATTTATCAATGGGGGTCGGTGCGGAAACAAAAAATTAAGCCGAATCGTAAATCTGTGACTACTGTAAAACCATGGGCTACAAGTGACAGTTTGCTCAATGCTATGCCAAAAAGCGATATGCCTTAATCTCGCCATTAATTTTACTTTAGCAATGGAGAAATCAATTTAAGTATCCAGGGTGGCCAATGATCTCCCCCGAATTGTACCGACTTGGTAAAAGTAAAGTGACAAGATATTTGGTATGTTTTAGGCAGGTCAATGGGTTTAAGTTTGCATGGGTTGTAAGCGCTCTCTCTCTACTCGACCAAAGGCGAACGGTGTGTTGGTCAGTCATGGCTATGTAAAGCATTACTAATCAACGTGGATGATATTTCTTGAATATTTGAATATTTATAACAAGTCTTTTCTATACATAAGTATGGTGAGAATTAAGAAGGTCATAATTTGATAAAACAATTTAATGTGGTTGTTGTGTTCGTTTCTCTCTGCATAGTTGGCAGCACAGGTTCTATATGTCTCATGTATGGTGTCGAAGTCATTTATGTATTTTTGGAAATCAGAAATTGGGTCTTTGTTGTTGAATCTAACATATAGATATGGATCTTTCATAAGCTCGATCAATAGCCTGACCTTTTCTGCCGCTGCTTCAGTATCAAACTTTCCGTTTTCGAGATGATCAGGTTTAGCTTTACGAATTTTTTCGTCAAAGTTTAATATGTTTTCTTTGATGGAACTTAATTTATCTATTAGCGGAGCTATCTCTTTTGCAGAAGTATTGAAGTTGGAAAACTGATCGCTGGGAACGCAAGTATTATATCCAATGCTCTTAGACATTCGTACAATATCGGTACCCATTTCTTGAAGCGCTAATAGAATTTCTTTTGATCCCGCTACGTCGTAGAGCTGAACGATCTCTCGATGATACTCAAGAAGTGTATGTATATAGGCTGTGTCAATTGTTCGTTTTGTATCTTCAATGTTTAACTTCTCATAATACTGGTTGGTGCGTATACTTTTTAACAGTTCAGTTAATTTGTATTCGAAATCCGCTCGTGGTCTGTAGAGTTCCATCTCTCTATATTGTATTTTGTCATTTTCTGGGAAAATAACTTTATCCAAAAAAATCTGAATTATAGATGTTGCGCAGATCCAGGCACATAAAATAACTTTTTTGTTCATGGTGACTTTTAAAGGAGTAATGTTGATTGCTGGCCGGTTGTAATTTGTTGTTGAGTTTTTCGCTTTTAATTGGTGCATCAGAGCTTAGCATGACTTCTCCAGAGTAAGCATCGTCCCAAGAAATTTCGTATGGTTATTTCGGTAACCGCCACCCTCTTTTTAACCGAGATACGATCAAACGAGCGGTCAGTACGTAATAATAATGGGTGGAGGTTGACTTATTATTCGCGCTGTTGTTTAGGAACCATATAAGGTGCTTTCGTTGCCATATCCACGGGTTTTCCAGGTTCCAGCGATTAACAATTGTCGTTTGGATTATCTTTGCCTGCCGAAGGTGACGTTGACGTGTGGTATACGATCCAGTCAGTACGCTCGCCAGGAACAGTTCCATATCAAATGTTTTGCTCATGCTCGACCACCAATGTAAGCCGAAACCACGTCGATACGACCGTGACCAAGTTCGTAGCTGATTTGTACTCGGGCCAACTGATCGAGGTGTTGGTTGAGTTGGTAGCAATTACCACCGTTGATGGGCGCGAGGTGATCAGTGATTTCCTCGTAGCGTTCGCACGCATAAGCCGCCCGCAGCTCATGAAAGCCTCTGAGTTCATGCGTGTGGAGGAGGTCTCGAGCGGGACGGACGGTGCTCGTTAGGAAGTCTAGGTAGCTTTCGTTCGGGGCCAATAGGTTGCGGCTACCTTTTGGCGAACTTGATGGGCGAATGCCAGTGCCTAGCGGATCTTATTGCTTACCGTAATCCAGCGAGAGGCTGATGCGCCCGAACGACCGCCTTTGGTGCCGTCCTGGATGTTGATCCTGCCGAGTTGTTTGGCCTCACGTTGCAGCCGGGGCAGGTTTGCTAAAATGGCCTCACGTAAACGCATCCCGGTTTCGCGTGCCAACTGCACGATGGCAGCGACTCGTGGCTGCTGATGTTCACATAGCACTTCAACGATCCGTTTCACTTGTGCGCGGTCTTGGCCTTGAGGTACTTCACTGCGGATACCGGAGCGCTGCATTCCCAGCGCCTTACTTGGACTTGGCGCTCTCATATACTGATCACCGCGAAGCGCAGCCAGGGTCCGGTTCACGCTGGACAACCGGTTTTGCGCGGTGGCGATGCCTATAGCGCCTTGTTCAACTTGCTGACGCAGATGTCCGGCGTAGTCCAGCAAGGTCTGCCGATCTATCTGCCGCGCATCGTTAAACCCTGGCCCATCCTTCGACCGACACCACCGCACAAATGCCTGCCACCGATCACTGTGCGCTTTGACCGTGCCGTAATGCCCGCCGCCAAAAAGATCACGTAATGCTTGTGGCCCCGCATAGCTCAGCTGCCGACCATAGCCAAAATTGCGCCCGTCTCGCCTTCCTACCAATGCCATGAGCAAACTCCTCTCGAAACCAAAACTTTTAAAACTTTCCCCACGTCATCCCGCCAAGAATGCTGAGTGTTATCAGGGATCAAGGCCCCTGCGACCTGTGAGGGTTGTCCACTAACGCGGGACTGGCGGCTCTTTACGACCGGGAGCTTGGGCATCTCATGATCTGGCCTCCTGAACACTTCCGAGGAAGTGGGCGGGTGGTGGCTGCATCGGCTGACGAATCCAACGCCGCGAGATCCTGAGTCAGGTAAAAGCAGTGATGCGATGACCGGGGCATGCCTGACTGTCAGTCAGGTGCAGTCCATTCTCTGGGCTGCGGCACCATCATCTGCGTCGCTGTTGCTGGTGACTTCGGTGTTTGTCACGCCGATTGTCACGAGGGGAAATGCCGCAATGCCTTGTACGAGTTGGGCTGCAGCAGCGGTAGGAGCGCCCGTCTCTTTCCGGAAGAAAGAGACGGGCGCAGGTTGGCGCAAGGAAATGGCCAAGCGGATAGGTTGCTGCAGGGCAGCTATGAAAGGGAATGAGTTGCCGCAGTGGGCACGCTGGTAAAAGTAGGCATCCATCACATCACTGTGACCGTGCGAGCCGCCGGACGCTAATCGCACTTTGGGAGAACCACCACGGTGTGGCGTAGCCTTAAAGGTTCTGGCTACCTGGGGTTGCTGTCAACGACAGCGCTTTGCCCGATCTTTTCTACGCCTGTGGATAATTCGGGTCAAGGCTCGAGTTCTCGGGAATTCTGCGGCTGTGGATGAAATTATCCACCGGTGGAAATCTGTGGTTTTCCACAGACAGTTGCGTGGGCTTTAGATTTTTTAAGTGAGGTCCATCCAAGCAGGGCGGCTTTGCAGCCCTGTTTGGATGGACCCGCGTGGACAAGCGGATCACTGAGATATGAAGACCGAACGCTTACTCGGTTGCGCCACGTTTTGCTTTTAGGCGAGTGACGTTCGCTCCGGTCTGGTTCGCGAACTCGTGTGGAGTGACATGCTCCTGCCGGTTGGCCTCTAGGTACCGGCTCCACCAGTTCATGATCAGCCTGCGCTCCTCAATGAACTCGGCCTTGTGGATGTAAGCGGCGCGGACGTTATTCCGCTCCTTGTGGCTCATCTGCCTTTCAATGGCTGTCTCGGACCACAGCCCTGACTCAATCAGCGCGCTACAGGCCATCGACCGAAACCCATGCCCGCATATTTCGGCTTTGGTGTTGTACCCCATCTTTCTGAGTGCGCTGTTCACCGTGTTTTCAGACATGGGCTTCCAAGGCTTGGCATCGCCTGCAAACACCAGATCGAATTTGCCGGAGAGGACCTGGATCTGTTCAAGCAGAGCCACGGCTTGTGGCGATAAGGGTACAAGGTGGATGTCCCCGGCCATCTTCGTTCCCCTTGTTGAAAAGGGCACTCCGTCCAACGCGGGTCGAGTGTCCGGTATCTCCCAGGTGCCGCGCTTGAGGTCGAACTCGCTCCAGCGGGCGAAGCGCAGTTCGCTGGAGCGGACGAACACATGCAGCGAGAGCATGACCGTCAGCCGGGTAAGTGCGCGGCCTCTGTAGGTGTCGATAAGCTCCTGCAATTCAGGCAGACGCGATAAGGGTAAAGCAGGGCGGTGAATCACCCTCGGAGCTTTGATCAAACCTTCAAGGTCGGAGGCAGGGTTTGCGGCGATCTGTCGAGCACGTTTCGCCTCGCGCATGATGCTTTGCAGGTAGTTTTGTACCCTTAAAGCGACGTCAATCGTGCCGCGTTTCTGGATCGCTTCCAGAGGTTGCATCAGGTCATGGGTGTCCAGATCGACAATGGAGCGAGCACCGATCAGCGGGAAGACATGGGTTTTGAGGCGGCTCAGAACCGTCTTGGCATGGCCCGGTGCCCATTTGGCAGACATCGCTTTGTGCCAGTCCAGTGCGGCGCTTTCAAAGGTTCGGCCTTTTATTGCGGCCTGCGTCTTGGCTTGGTGTTTGGTCTCTATGGGGTCGATGCCTTTTGCCAGCATCCGTTTGACCTCTAGGCGCTTGTTGCGCGCATCGGCGAGTCCGACCACGGGGTAGCTGCCGAACGAGGTTAGTCCTTCGCGTCCATCAGGTTTTACATACCTGAGACGCCAGCCTTTACGGCCATTGGGTTGGACTAGAAGGTAGAGGCCGTCGCCGTCGAAAAGCTTGTAGGCGCGGTCGGTGGGCTTCGCTGAGCGGCAAGCCGAATCGGAGAGTGGAGCAGTGGTGCGCGACATAAGGGTACTCCCCCTTTATCGAATTACCTTACCCCTAACATTACCCCTAAAACTGCTGGAATCCACCAGATTTTGACGTAACCTGACGGAACCCCAAAACGAAAAAACCCGCCAGAAGGCGGGTTTTTCGGGGGTTCCAGAGATTTTGAAAGCCTTCTCTGGAACCTTGTATGGTGCCGGCACCAGGAGTCGAACCCGGGACCTACTGATTACAAGTCAGTTGCTCTACCAACTGAGCTATACCGGCATGTTAGGGCGACGATTATAGCGATTGGGTTGGTTCTGTAAACCCCTGAATTCAGACTATTTTTACGCCGGCGTTCGGTCAGGCGCGAACCAGCACTTTCTTGAGCTTCTGCAGGGCACGCCAGGCTCGGCTGTTTTGCATCGCCCGCAACTGCGCTTCGGCGTGTTCGGCGCGTTGCAGGGCGGCGGCGAGGTGGTTTTCAGCGTCGGTGATGGGGTGGCTGAAGTTGTGGCCGCGGCAGAACTGGAATTCGTCCAGGTTGCATGGCGGGATGTCGAAGGCGGGTTTGAGGGCCAGGTGTTCTTCGGCGAGGTAGTAAGTGTTGATGCCGTCGAACAGGATGGACTGGTAGCCGGCGCCGGTGACGAGGGTTTCCCAGGTCTGGTCGCGTTCCCATGGGGTTTCGATGAGGATGATCCACGGTCGCCATCGGGTGAAGTCCATGCCGCGCAGGACGGTTTCTTCGTGGCCTTCGACGTCGATTTTCAGGAAGTGAATCGGACGGTTCCCGGCGTGTTGTTCGCAGATGGAGGCCAGGGTGCGGGATTTGACGGTTTGGCTGCGCACGTCCATGCCGGCGTCTTTGTGTTGCTGGGCCAGGGCCGGGTCAAGGGTCGACAGGCCGGTGCCGGCGATGCCGTAGAAGGTCAGGTCGTCGGCACTTTCGCCGGCCACGCATTGCAGGTTGATGTCGTTGGGGCGTTGTTCGCACAGGGCGTCGTAATAATTTGGCATGGGTTCGACGTTGATGCCGGTCCAGCCGCGGTCATAGAAGGCCTTGGTGACGGAGTCTTGGGTGGGGTGGTTGGCCCCGATATCGATATAGAAGCCATTTTCGACGTATTTGAGGGCGCGCCACAGGCGGATGTCTTCGAAATTCTGGGCGTAAGAAATGAACGTCACGGTCGCATCCTGTCGGTCAGATTTTTCTTGTTCATGTCCGCACTGTCGGCGTCCTTGTATGCGTGTATAGCAAGGGACGTTGCAAGGTGCAATTTTCCGCTATGGATGTCCGGTATTCGGCGGTTATGTCGTTTTGATGAAATGCTTATGCACAATGGGCTAGGGGCGATTGCCTGTTCATTACGATTTTGTAGACTCGTTCTCATTTGTCCGCAAATGCCTGTTTTGCGGGTTTTTTATTTGTGTGAACAAAAAATGACCAGCAGTGTTTAAGGCGTAAAACAGCTTGGATATTGGATCCACGATAATTCCATCAACAGAGTTATCCACAGGCTGTGGCTATTTAAGGACGTTCTGCAAGGAGTAGGAAATTGCGCGGCGTGAGTGGAGTTTTACAGAAGGTGCCGAGACGAACGGCGTAACCCTGTTCAATAAGGAAAAGTGCCCGATCAAGTACCAGCCACAGCTCCAGCGGCCGTCGGAAAAGGCCTCGCAGCAGCTCCAGATTGCGGACTTCAGCCAATCGCTGCCAACCGGCGGTTTCGAGTGTAGTCCAATCTGGGGCATCCACTGTGGATAAGTTTTTGAGTGCTGCCAGATCGCGGCAGTAATCGGCGAAAGGCTTGTCCAGCCAGGCGCTGGGCAGGGAGGGGGTTGGCAGGTATTCGTCGACGCCGCGCAGTTGCCGTTGCAGCAAGTCGAACGCCAGGCGCCGGGCCATGGAGGTGTCGCGCTGGCGTCGGACGCGAGCGCCGGCGGTGACGGTTTCGCTCATCGGCAGCGCAAGATCATCAAGGGAGAGACGTAGGTCGGAGCGCTCAGCCGCACAGGAAAGCGGCTGATAGGTGCCCAGACTGATCCGGTTGTAGCAGCACGGTGCGATGGCCAGTTGTTTGCAACCGGCGGCGCTGGCGAGCTGGATCAGTCGCACATGCAGATCACCGCAGGCGTGCAGCGCTACGGGCGTGTGATCGGCGTTCAATAAGGAGGCTGCGCCTGGCGCGAGCACATCCTGCTCGACGTGCAACGCATGCAACTGATGACGCTGGCTGAGCGCCTGGCCGCTGGCGACCAGCGCCGGGTCGAACTCCAGGCAGGTCAGTTGTTGCCCGGTTTGCAACAGGCGTCGCCCCAAATGGCCCTTGCCCGAACACCAATCCAGCCAATGCGTCGGTGCTTGAGCGAACTGCAGGCGACCGGCGAACGCTTCAATCTGCTGCCACTTACGTCCCGGCACATCCACATTCAATCGATGACCTGCCGCTTCAAGTGTACGAGCTGGTAATTCACCCACCGTGCTCAGTTCAGCAGACATCGCCGCCAATGAAGCAAATGGCTCCGGCGCATCGAGCAAACAAGGTTGGTTATGACTGCTTTCCGCATCCTCCAGCGACCGGCCGCGTAGCCAAAACGCCAACTCCGGGTAGGACGCTTCCCAAGGCAGTTGCAGATGGGTAAACGGTCGAGGCTTCCACAGCGCCTGATGCTCGATCAGAAAAGCATCCAGCGCGGTGAAACGGGCGAGCAGGGCCTCGCCCGTCAGCACGCAGGAATCAACGCCCTTGGCAGGCATCGACGCGCAGCCAGCGCTCCAGCAGCTTGAAGCCACGAACCAGCACGTAAGCCATCAGCAGATAGAACATGCCCACGGCGAAGAAGATCTCCACCGGCAAGTAGGTGCGGGCGATGATGGTGCGAGCCATGCCGGTCAATTCCAGCAAGGTCACGGTGCTGGCCAGGGCACTGGCCTTGAGCATCAGGATCACTTCGTTGCTGTAGGCCGGCAGGCCGATGCGCGCCGCACGCGGCAGCATGATGTAGAACAGCGCTTTGGCCCGGGACATGCCCAGCGCCCGCGCCGCTTCAATCTCGCCCGGTGGAATGGCCTGGATCGCGCCGCGCAGGATCTCGGCGATGTAGGCCGCGGTGTGCAGGGTCATGGTCGCCGTGGCGCACCAGAACGGACTGCGCAGGTACGGCCACATCGAGCTGTTACGCACCGCATCGAACTGCGCCAGGCCGTAATAGACCAGGAACAGCTGAACCAGCAACGGCGTACCGCGGAAAAAGAAGATGTAGCCGTAGGGGAATGCCCGCACGTACCAGAGTCGTGACGAGCGAGCGATGCCCAGCGGAATCGCCAGCAGCAACCCGGCGATCACGGCGATGGCCACCAGTTCCAGGGTCAGCGTCGCGCCCTGAGCCAGTTTTGGCAGCCACTTGATGATGACTTCCCAGTTCATTGGGTGCTCCTCGCGAAGCCGCGAGCGGCACGTCGTTCCATAAAGTGCATGCCGGTCATGGCCAGAATGGTCAGACCCAGATACATGAAGGCGGCCACCATATAGAAGGTGAACGGTTGCTTGGATATGGTCACGCCGATTTGTGTGTGACGCATGATTTCTTCCAGGCCGATGACGGAGACCAGCGCAGTGTCTTTCATCAGGATCATGAACAGGTTGCCCAGGCCGGGAAGGGCGATGCGCCACATCTGCGGCATGATCAGCCGGGTAAAGATGCGAAATTTCGACAGGCCCAGGGCCACGCCGGCTTCACGGTGACCCTTTGGGATTGCCAGAATCGCACCGCGAAACACTTCCGTGGCGTAGGCGCCGAAGCACAGCCCCAGCGCAATCACACCGGCAGCGAAGGCGTTGAGTTCGAGGTCGGGGTTGCCGAAGAACTCGCCCAAGGCACGCATCAGGTTGACTGTGCCGAAGTAGATCAACAGCACCCAGAGCAATTCCGGGATGCCGCGAACCAGCGTGGAATAAGTGCCGCCAAGCCATTGCAGCGGCTTGTACGGGGAAGTCTTGGCCAAGGCGCCAAGCAGACCGAGCACCAGCCCCAGGCACAAGGCCGAGAGTGCCAGTTTCACAGTCATCAGCGCACCAGCGGCAAGCGCCGGGCCGAATCCGTAGAGGTCGATAATCATGGATTTCTATTCAAATCGCGGCAGGCAAGGCGAAGGACCGACACCGTCACAGAACGGCGCCGGCCAGGCAGGTCAGAATCAGTAGATGCTGAACGGGAAGTACTTGTCGTTGATCTTTTTGTAGGTGCCATCAGCGACGATTTCTTTCAGCGCATTGTCCAGCTTTTCGCGAATCGGGTCGTTCTTGCGCACAGCGATACCGATCTTGTCGCTTTCTTCAACCGGGTCGCCCTTGAATTCGTAAGCCCGGCCGGCCTCGCTTTTCAGCCATTCGTAGTTGACGTACTTGTCGGCCAGGATGCCGTCCAGACGACCCGAAGTCAGGTCCAGGTAGGCGTTTTCCTGGGTGTCGTAGAGTTTGATTTCGACGCCTTCCATGTTGTCTTCCAGCCAGGTGCCGGCCAGGGTTGCGCGTTGGGCGCCGATCACTTTGCCCTGCAACGACTCCTTGTCGGTTTTGAAATCGACGTTTTTCGGTGCGATGAACTGCAGCTTGTTGGAGTAGTACGGGGCGGTGAAGTCCACTGCTTGCTTGCGCTCGTCAGTGATCGACATCGAGGAGATCAGGAAGTCGAACTTCTTGGCGTTCAGGGCCGGAATGATGCCGTCCCAGTCGGACGTGACCACGGTGCACTCGACTTTCATCTTGGCGCACAGGGCATCACCGATTTCTCTGTCGAAGCCGACGACATTGCCACTGGCATCTTTGTTGTTGAACGGCGGGTAGGCCGCTTCGATGCCCATCTTCAAGGTCTCGGCGGCGGCACCGGCGCTGAAGGCCAGGGTGACAGCAGCGGCCAGGAAGATTTTTTTGTAGTTCTGCATGCGGGTAGCTCCGTTAGCGGTTGCTGGACATGAATTGTTTGCAGCGTGCCGAAAGCGGGTTTTCAAACACCTGCTGCGGCGATCCTTGTTCTTCTACCAGGCCCTGGTGGAGGAACACCACTTCGCTGGAAACCTGACGGGCAAAGCCCATTTCATGGGTCACGAGCAGCATGGTGCGGCCTTCTTCGGCCAATGCGCGGATGACATTAAGTACTTCCTGGACCATTTCCGGGTCAAGGGCGGAGGTGGGTTCGTCGAACAGAATGACCTTGGGCTGCATCGCCAGGGTGCGGGCGATAGCCGCGCGTTGCTGCTGACCGCCGGAGAGTTGCGCCGGGTAGGCGTGGCGCTTGTCAGCGATGCCGACCTTGGCCAGCAAGGCTTCGGCGACTTCAATGGCTTCGGCCTTACTCTGCCCGAGTACGCGGCGCGGGGCTTCGATGATGTTGTCGAGCACGCTCATGTGCGGCCAGAGATTAAAGTTTTGAAATACAAAACCGATCTCGCTGCGCAGGCGATTGATCTGCTTGCCGTCGGCAGCGACCAGTTCGCCGTTCTTGGCGGCTTTGAGCTTGAGTTCTTCGCCGGCCACCAGGATCTGGCCCTGATGCGGGTTTTCCAGCAGGTTGATGCAACGCAGGAACGTGGACTTGCCGGAACCGGAGGAACCCAGGATCGAGATCACATCGCCGTCGCGGGCGGTCAGCGAGATGCCTTTGAGCACCTCAAGCTGTCCGTAGCGTTTGTGCAAGTTGCGGATTTCAAGCGCGGGCGTGGCCTCAGCCATGTGCGTTCCTCATAGTGTTTTGCGCTCCTGCTATTGGCGGCCTTCCTGGCGAGGCGGCCAAGCTAGCATAGCGTTCGAATGGCAGCCAACAGCGCTACGGACGGTAAACGGGTGGCATGTGGCAGGTTGTCGCATCGGCACAGCAGACTGTCGCCCCATCAACAACCGAACAGCCGTTTGAACACGCTTGGACGTGGCTGTCGCGTAAAAAAAGGCGCGATGTTGCCAGCTTTGGCGGGGTGTTGGAAGCGCCAACCGGACAAACGTACCCGAACTGCACTTTTATTGTGCGTACCTGTATTTCTTGATGTGTTTTTGGTGCGCAGATTCGTTACTGAAGTGGGTGGCAGAGTAACGCTCTGGCGAAATGCCATTAATCTCAATGACTTGCGATAACTGCTCGATCAGCGTGCAGGCCCCGGGTAACGGGCGTATGAAACATTTTGGCGCAATTATTGCGTGCAGAATAAGAAACGCCCTGTTGGATTCTTTTTACGAGAAGGGATTTCAGACCGGGCCGATGTCATCGTTTTACTTGCAAAGGTAGTTTTAATGAGCAGTAGCCAAAGCTCCTCCAATGGCCTTGAACAGGGGCTAAAACCGCGTCATGTGACCATGCTGTCGATCGCCGGGGTTATCGGCGCCGGCCTGTTCGTCGGCTCCGGCCACGCCATTGCCGCTGCTGGCCCGGCCGTGCTGTTGGCTTACGCGGCCGCCGGTGCCCTAGTGGTTCTGGTCATGCGAATGCTTGGCGAGATGGCCGTTGCATCGCCAGACACAGGTTCCTTCTCGACATACGCCGATCGCGCGATCGGTCACTGGGCCGGTTTCACCATCGGCTGGCTCTACTGGTGGTTCTGGGTTTTAGTCATCCCGCTGGAGGCTAATGCTGCCGCGACCATTTTGCATGCCTGGTTCCCGAACGTGGCGATCTGGGCCTTCACCTTGGTTATCACCTTGCTGCTGACCGTGACCAACCTGTTCAGTGTGAAGAACTATGGAGAATTCGAGTTCTGGTTCGCCCTGGTCAAAGTCATTGCGATCATCGGCTTTATCGGTCTTGGCATTCTGGCAATCTTCGGCTTCCTGCCGACCAGCCAGGTCAGCGGCGTGTCGCATTTGTTTGACACTCAAGGCTTCCTGCCAAACGGCATGGGCGCAGTGCTGGGTGCCATCCTGACCACTATGTTTTCCTTCATGGGCACTGAGATCGTGACCATCGCGGCCGCGGAATCGAAGAACCCTGGCCAGCAGATTTCCAAGGCTACCAACTCGGTGATCTGGCGGATTGGCTTGTTCTACCTCGTCTCCATCTTCATCGTTGTGGCCTTGGTGCCATGGAATGACCCGATTCTGGCTAGTGTCGGTTCCTACCAGACTGTGCTGGAGCGCATGGGTATCCCGAATGCCAAGCTGATCGTCGATATCGTGGTTCTGGTTGCGGTAACCAGCTGCCTCAACTCGGCGCTCTACACTGCTTCGCGCATGATGTTCTCGTTGGGCAAACGCGGCGATGCGCCGGCCGTTTCCCAGCGCACCAATAGCAGCGGCACACCTTATTGGGCCGTGATGCTGTCGACTGCAGCTGCGTTTCTTGCAGTGTTCGCTAACTACGTGGCGCCGGCCGCTGTATTCGAATTCCTGCTGGCCAGCTCGGGCGCCATCGCGTTGCTGGTGTACCTGGTGATCGCGATTTCGCAACTGCGTATGCGCAAACAGCGTATGGCTCGCGGTGAAAAAATCGCCTTCAGCATGTGGCTGTTCCCGGGCCTGACCTACGCGGTGATCGTATTCATTGTCGCGGCTCTGACCATCATGCTGTTCCAGGAAGCCCATCGCGTGGAGATCCTCGCGACCGGTCTGTTGAGCTTGTTGGTAGTGGCTGCCGGATTGTTTGTGGCTCGCCGTCGCAAGCTGCAGAAAGTGGGCGCGGTGGTGCTGAACTGATTCGTACCGCGTAACGCAAAACGGCCGCTGTCAGTGATGACAAGCGGCCGTTTTTATTTCTGGGGTAGCCTTACTCGGCCTTTTCCACTGGCAGGTCCAGCGACTGGCGATAACTGTCCAGCGCATCGCCAAAGTCGGTGATGAATTGCGGGTCGGTCAGCCAGGCCTGGGCGGCGTCGCGGTCCATGCCATCAGCCCACATGCGGTAGTCGATCAGCATGTCGGCGGCCAAATGTGTGGCGGCCATGGCTTCGTTGTCGGCGTTTTCCATGTCCAGCAATTCTGGATGGTCGCTGATGATTTCGGCGAGGTCTGACAGCAGGGTCAGCAGCATGTCGTTGCGGCTGGTAGCCTCGGCGTCACGCATTTTGCTGAACATCGCCAAGGTGTATTCCGGGATCGGCTCACCGATGTCGCCCAGGTCATCGTCCAGCGCGGCGGGTTTTCTGCCGTGGATATTGATTTGCTTGGCTTTGATTTTGGCGCGTTTGGCGCGTTTCTGTTGCTTGTTCAGGGATGCCATGGGAACTCAGTCTGGTTTCTGTTGGGTTTGGGCCGCGATGGTGTCGGACGCCGCCACGTAGTCAGCCTGGAAGGCCGCAGATTCGATCCACGCCAGGGCGCCGGCTTCGTCTGTCTCGGTGGACCATTGGCGGTATTCGATCAGTGCCGCGAGGATGAAGTCCATTGCGCCTTCTTCGCCTTCCTGCTCGTACACCAGTTCCAGCAGCGGGTCTTCGAGGAAGGCTGCGCACATCGCTCGCTGACTGATTTTTTCGGCGTCGATCATTTTCTTGAACAGTTCGGTCAGGTCTACCGATTCGAAGTCGATGCGATCGTCGTTCGGGTCCAGCTCGACCGGCGCAGCGGCCCGCTGGGTGCGGTTCTGCTTGGCCTTGGCTTTGGCGCGGGAGGCGCGTTTGTTCTGCTTGTTGGCGGAGGCCATGGGCGTCGTTCCGTAATTCGTTGAGGGGGCGCATCCATCAACTGCGTGGCACTCGCCGCCCGGGTGTATCGGGGGCCAGCTCGCCGGTTCGCAGCCAGGACAATGCAATGGGCCATAGTGTGGCTTGGTATGCGCTACGAAAAAAGGCGAAATGTCCGACTTCTTCTTCGTCGATGTCTTCAGGGGTGATTCGCAGGTGGGTGTTTGTACTGCCAGTGAAGTAGCTGAGCAGGCGTTCGATGGCCGCAATGGTGCCATACGGATCGTCGCTGAGGCTGATGGCCAGGGTTTGGGCGGTGACATTGGCGAAGGGGAGCTGACCGTTTTTGGCGTGGATGACACGACCGCTGGGGCGTTTCTCGTATCGGGCGGTGGGCATGCTCCAGTCGCGGACTACACCGGCCGGGGTGTCTTCGAGCCAGCCGAGGCGTTTGCCGGGAAAATAGCCATAAAGCAGGGTCATCAATGGCATCGTCACGTGCCACTTCCCAAACATTCGCCAGCGATGGGCGGGGGCATAGTCGCGCCAGTAAGCGAACTGCGCACCCACCGTCACCAGGCGTCGGATCACATGCCCCGAGGCGCCCAACCCTGCCGCACAACCGCCGAAGCTGTGGCCGACGACATTGATGGGTTGTCCTGCAAACTCGCGTTGTGCCCTTTGCAGCATCGCCTCGAAATCCAGCGCGCCCCAGTCGGACCAAGAGGCATCAAGCCCTTTCAGCGACGCCGGGCGCGACTCGCCAATGCCGCGGTAGTCATAGGTGATCACGTCGAAGCCGTTGGCGAACAGGTAATCGGCGAAGCGCGAGTAGTGTCGGCAGCGGACTGAAGTCGCCGCGTTGATGATCACCACCGCACGGGTTGGGTCTTGATTCGTATGCCGCCAGGTGAAACCGCCAAGGATGAAGCCGTCGGAGGCGGGCTCCTTGAAAGAGTCACCAGGTGTGCCGGTGGGTAACGGCAATTCAAGTTGCGTCGGGGCCAGTGAGGGCATTTCCTGCAAATTCATCGGCGTTGAACCTTTGCGGTTAGCGAACCACCATAGTCTTCACGCCGTTTATGAACAATCCACCGGTGCTTATCGGAGCCTCTGCTTGAGCAACCGCTCCTCAAGCACCGCCCATTCCCGATCCAGTTCTGTGCGAAGTTCCTCCTCGCTCGGCAGCACCAGTCTGTAGGTACTGGCGAACAGTTGTTCGTTGCCTTGCAGCACTGAATAGCGCACCACCGATTCATCTTTTTGCGCGCAGAGAATGAGACCGACGGTGGGACTATCCTCCGGTCCGCGCTTGAGATCGTCGTACATGCGCACGTACATGTCCATCTGGCCAACATCCTGGTGGGTCAGTACGCCGCGCTTGAGGTCGAAGATGACGAAGCACTTGAGCAGGTAGTTGTAGAACACCAGATCGATGTAGAAGTCTTTGCTCTCGGTACTGATGCGTTGCTGGCGAGCGATGAAGGCGAAGCCTTTGCCCAATTCGAGCAGGAAACCCTGGAGTTGATCGATCAAGGCTTGTTCAAGTTCGCTTTCCTGGATCAAGCCCGCATTGGGCAGGCCGAGAAACTCCAGTAGCACGGGGTCACGGATGAACTCCCGAGGGCTGGCGTTCATTTGCTGGATGTTGGTGTCGGCTTTTGACGGCAGCCCGGTCGCGGCTCGCCAGCAAGCGTTCGTAATAGAGGGTATTGATTTGGCGCTCAAGGGCGCGACTTGACCAGTTCTGCAGAGCAGATTCGTTCATGTACCAGTGGCGAGCATTGTCATTGTCGACTCGTAGCAGCCTGCGGTAATGGGTCCAGCTCAATTCGTGACGCAGTGCGTCACGAATTGGGAATGCTTGGTAGAACAGGCGCATGTAGCGAAGGTTGGAAGCGTCGAAACCTTTCCCAAATTGCTCCGTCAGTACTTTCGCCAGCGTCGACAGCAACTGCTTGCCATACACCGCCCGTCGAGCGCCTTCCTGCTCGAACTCCACAATATGCCGTCCGATCTGCCAACAGGTTTGCACCTGAACGGTATCGACCGCTCGCAGCACCTTCTGACGCGCTTCACGGATCAACTCGCCAAGATTGCCGAGCAGTGAAGTGATCTGTGGATCTTGAGTGTTACCGGGTTTGAGAGGATTCATGAGATTTTCCGCGGCTGAAGGAAACAGGCGGAAGAGGATGGCAAGGGAGTGATAGTCCGCGATGCCGGGCGTTGCTGGTAAATCGGAAGGAAAGGCGAATTTGCTTTGCAGGACCGGGCCGACGACAGCCCATGCATGAGGAGCACATCACGTAGTCCGATTCGCAGTGATCCCAAGTTCAAATCGATCTAAAACTTGAACATTTAGCAACAAATCTAAAAAGAGTAACGATTGGGTTCTGCGTAACCCGGGAGTCGCCATCATGAAGTACGTCCATTCATTCATGCTGCCCATCGCCGCTGTTGGCGTATTGATGCTTCCAGTCGTGCTTAACGCCGCCAGTCTTGAACCGATCGATCCCTCAGGCGTGCAAGTCCAGCAGCAACAGCAAAACGGGATTACCTACCTGTCCGGCGGTATCGGAGAGGATGAGGCTAAAGCTATCCAGCAAACAAAGGGCTACAACCTACACATGACCTTCTCTACCGGTGTGGAGAACAAATATGTTCCGGATGTGAATCTGGTCATTCAGAAAGACCCGGGGCAGCCCGTACTGACCCTGAGTGAGGCCGGGCCGCTGGTTTACGTACAACTGCCACCTGGCAAGTACACAGTCATCGCGACACGCAATGGTGAGGAGCGGCGTGATACGGCGGAGGTAGGAAGTGGCGCTGCTCGCAATCTTGTCTTCCATTGGGGTAGTGAAAACTAGCCAAAGAGAGACGACTTGCGCGACGCCTGATCAAATCCCAGGCATAAAAAAACCCTGAATCTTTACGGTTCAGGGTTTTGGTGTCCCGGAGACGGTACTCGGCTCGGCGGCGGAGTTTGTCTTTAGTTTGACTAAAGTTTGTCTAGATAAAGATGCTTGGTTCGGGCTTTGGAATCCATCGGCCTTTGTGTAAATCGCCCTGATTTTTCGATGATTGTCGCAAGTCGACATAGCGTTCAGCAGGTTGCGGAATTTGTTCTGCTTCTGTTTTTCGTCTAAAGCGTCTGAAGTTTGTCTAGGATCAGCGTGACCACTCGTCACGGGATGCTGAGCCATAGTGCTTGAAGCGGAAAATAGCGGCTGCGCTGTGACAGGGTCTTGGTGCGGATGGCGAAGCCCATGGTGTCGATCATGCTTAGATTGACCATGGCCTGGGTCAGCCACGGATTGCGGTATCAAATCGGAGTCTGCTCACCGATGAAAATAGTCTTCGGGCTGGCCCTCGAAGAAGTCGCCGGCGTTTTCGAACACTAGCCGGTCGATGCGTCCGGTAACAATAATTTGCGTGCGCGATTGATATTCCTTGTGGGCAATACAGTTGTGCAGAGCTTCGAGGATGAGTGCGAGGCATCACCTGTTCGGTTTGTCCGTAGCGAGCGGGACTATTCGTCGTCTTCGGATAGATTTGCTGCCAACTCGGCAACCGCTTCTTCCGCGGCCAGATTGAAATCATCAAGTACATCAGGCCTGGTAAGCCATTCCAGGGTTTCGGCCTCTGTGGCGCCATAAGCCCACTCCCGATAATCAATCAAAAAGGATTGACTGAGCATCGCCATCGATTCGCAAGCATCGCCCGTCTCGACCAGTTCCTGTTGAAGGTCGGGGGCTGCCGATATGACATCGGCCAGAGCGATGAATAGCGCGACAAACAGCGCTTTGCGGCTTTGGTTTTCCGCTTCATGAAATTGGGTAAACAGAGTTTCGAAGAACTCAGCCGGATAGGCATCTGGTTCATCAGACAAATCGTCGAACAGGGCAGGGTGGTGAATGCTTCGGGCTACGCGCTGTTGCTTGGCTTTTACCTTGGCGCGTTTGGCTCGCTTTTGTTGCTTGGTCAGGGATGCCATAGGCTTCTGCCCTTTTCAGAAAAGAAATTCCGAGTATTAAAGCGCAAACGTGCGGCTGTTTTAAGGCCTCCGCCTGTAGGAATCAGTCGTAGAAGACAGCCGGAAATCGAGCGCCATCAAATCCCAGACATAAAAAAACCCTGAATCTCGCGATTCAGGGTTTTCGGTATTTGGTGCCCAGAGACGGAATCGAACCGCCGACACGGGGATTTTCAATCCCCTGCTCTACCGACTGAGCTATCTGGGCAACGGGGCGCATTAAACTGGTTTTTCAGGGGGTCGTCAAGAAAGTTTTCAAAAAAATTTTAATTATTACCGTCGCTTACGATCCACCCCCCGAAAAAGCGGGGTTATTCAGCCGGCGGAACGTAGCCTTCAGCCTTGGCGTATTCCTCGCCGGAAAAGAACTTGTCCATCTCGCCTTGAAGATATTTGCGATCTTCGGCATTCATCATGTTCAGGCGTTTTTCGTTGATGAGCAGGGTCTGGTGTTTCTGCCAGTCGGCCCAGGCCTTGGCCGAGACGTGGTCAAAAATGTCCTGACCTTTGGCGCCCGGAAATGGAGCGCGTTCCAGGGCGGGCAATTCTTCTTTGTACTTGCGGCACATGATGGTGCGGGTCATGACGACTCTCCTGCGTTCAATACGGCGGCCGCGCGTTCGAGCAAGGTTTTGACCGGGGCGGCAAGGCCCAGGCGCGGCGGGGTGGCGAGGTTATACCAGAGCCAGTCGGCCTCGGCCACGTGATGGCCAGCCTCCTGAACCTGAACCAGCCAGGGTTCGATGGATAACTGAAAGTGGCTGAAGGTGTGTACCAGGCTCGGCAGTGGCTGTTGGTCGCCCAGTTCCAGCGAGTGCTGCGAAGCCAGATGTTGCAGGTCGTCGAGGTCGTCGAGTTCCGGCAGGCTCCAGAGACCGCCCCACAGGCCCGTGGAAGGGCGACGGTAAAGCAGAATTGCCCCTTCACCGTTGGCGAGCATCGGCATCAGCGTGCGCTTCTGTGGCACGGCTTTGCGTGGTTTGGGAATCGGGTAGCGGGTTTCCAGGCCAAGCATGTGCGCCTCGCAGCCCTTTTCCAGCGGGCAGAGCAGGCAGCTCGGTTTGCTGCGGGTGCAGAGCGTGGCGCCCAGGTCCATCATCGCCTGGGTGTAGGCGTTGACCCGATCATGTGGCGTAAAGCGCTCAGCGTTGGCCCACAGCTGTTTGGCAACCTTGGGCTCGCCCGGATAACCCTCTTGCGCGGTAAAGCGCGCCAGCACCCGTTTGACGTTGCCATCGAGGATCGGCGCCCGCAGGCCCATGCTCAGGCTGGCAATCGCGCCAGCGGTGGACAGGCCGATACCCGGCAGATCTGTGAGCTTTTCCACATCACGGGGAAACTCGCCCCCATATTCGGCAACGATAATCTTCGCGGTCTTCTGCAAGTTGCGCGCGCGGGTGTAATAACCGAGACCGGTCCACAGGTGCAGCACTTCGTCTTCCGGCGCAGCGGCCAGGGCTTCGACCGTCGGCAACGACGCCATGAAACGGTCGAAGTAGTTCAGCACAGTGCTGACCTGGGTTTGCTGCAACATGATTTCCGAGACCCATACCCGGTAAGGGGTGATGCCCTGCTGCCAAGGCAAATCGTGGCGGCCGTGGCGGTCGTACCAATCCAGTACCGCCGTTGAAAACTGCTCGGCTCTCATCGCTTGAACAGCCCCTTGAGCGCGTCTTTCAGTTCCGGGCTGACTTTATCGCCAAGCTTTTCGTCGATTTTTTCGCTGATCCGCTCGCCAGCCAGTTTGCTCGCGACTTGTCCCATGCGTTCGTTGTCGACGCGGCAAGCCTTGGCACCCAGTTCCAGCGGACCACGGCAGCGCAGTGGCCACTCGATGCCGACGAAGCGCTCGCTGACCTGGCAGGCCGGGTCCGGCATGTCGCTCTTGTCGCCTTCGACGATCACGCCGACGCGGTAATCCATGCCCAGCACCCGCAGGTCGATGTCGCCGTTACCGTTGACGGTCATACCCGGGATGCGCACTTTAAGGTCGGGGTTGCTGGCCACGCCGTTGTGGAAGGTCAGGTTGCCCTTGAGCTCTTCGAACGGTGTGTCCTTGCCCCGTGGCTCGCCGGTGAGGGTTTTGCGATTCAGGGTGGCGATGCCTTTGCACAGTTGCTGTTCAAGATTGGCATTGAGCAGCACGCCGTTGTTGATGACGAAACTGGCGTTGCCGTTGAGGTTATCGATCAGCACGCTCTGGCTATTGCCGCTGCTGGTCAGCGTGCTATCGAGTGTAACCATGCCTTGAACCGGGGGATTTTTCCCCTGGCTTTCGAGGATTTTTTCTACAGGCACTTTGCTGATGCGCGTCTGCATGTTCAGCGCCGGCACTTGCTGGCGCACGTCCAGGGTACCTTTGGCTTCGAAGTTGCCGTCGTACAGGTCACCGCGCAGGTTCTCCAGCGTCAGCAGGCCGCCAAGGCCTGTGGCCTTGAGGGCCGCATTCTGAATCGGCAGTTTGTCGAGGGTCAGCTGGCCGAAGGTCAGGTCAGCGTTCACGTCGAGTTTGCTCAGACGCTCCACCGGCAACAGACGCTCGGTGCTCCACGGGCCTTTGGTCGGTGAGGGTGGCAGCGGTGAACTGCCTGCGCCGGCCATGGCCTCGTTCTCGGTGTTGGCCACTTCAGCCTGACGCACCTGTTTCGCGCTGTTGGCTTCGGCGGATTTTGGTGGCAAGTAACGATCGACGTTGAAGGTGTCAGCCTTGAGGTTCAGTCGCAGCGATTGCTTGGCGAAGTCCTCGACAGCAATGCGGCCGCTGAAAGTGCTGTCGTCGAGTTTCAGGTTGAGGTTGTCGAGGGACAAACTGGTCGGCGTGCCGGCAACCTGGCTGGCCAGTTCGACTTTGCTCAGGCTGCCTTCGGCCATCGCCGGGAGTTTCTGGCCGATGCTGTCGACGAATTTCGCCAGATCGAACTGGGCAATCGACAGGCCGCCGCTGATTTGCGGGGTCTTGTCGAGGTCGTTGGCCTTCAGTTCACCCAAGGCGCGCAGCTGGTTGGCGGAGATTTTGATGCCGGTCCATTCGGCGACGTTGGCGGCCTTGTCCAGCAGCAACTGACCTTGAGCGGCGAAGGTCATGGTCTTGCCTTGCAGCGGATCGCCTGCGACTTCACCGGAGAGTTTCATGTCTTCGAATTTGTAGCGCTGTAGCGCCCGCTCGAAACGCAACTCGCCGGCCAGCTCGGTCCGCACCCGCAGAACCGGTTGGTTGGTACCGAGAAATGCGGTGAGTTTGACCGGGATGTTGGTCGAGTCGTGCACGGGGCCGGTGCTCAGCTGGATGCTTTCGGCGCTGAACTGCTTGCCGGTTTTCTCATCGCTGTATTCAACGCGGGCGTTGTTAACGGTCAGGCTGTCGATGTCCAGGCGGATCGGCTGGGCCGGTTTTTCTGCTTGAGCGGTAGTCGTTGGCGCGGGTTCGCCGGTGGCGGCGGGCGGCGTGGCCGAGGTACTCGGGGTGGCAGGCGCCGGGACCTTGCCGATGTCTTCCCAATTGCCGTGGCCATCCTTGTCGCGGTTCAGGCGCAGGTTCAAGCCTTCGACGCGCACATCGCTCATTTGCACTTCGCGGCGCAGCAGCGGAATCACGCGGACCGACAGGCCGAGCATCTGCAAGTCGGCGAACGGTTCGGTAGGCTTGGCCAGGGTCGCAACACTGGCTTCGTGCAATTCCAGGCCTAGCCAGGGAAACAGGCTCCAGCCGATATCGCCATTGAGCGTCAGCTCGATGTGGGCCTTGTCGCGGGCAATCTGGCGAATCTCGTCTTTATAGTCGTTGGGATCGAAGAGGTGGGTCAGGGCAAAGCCCAGCGCCACAATGATCAGCAACAGCCCGAGAAGTACCAGACCCAGGATTTTGCCGAACGCTTTCATGGGCGAGTCCTTGTATTAGTCGAATTCGAAATTTAGCCGGGGAGTATAGCGCTCCGAAGTGGCTGACCGGTCAGCGATCACATCGGGAGCTCATCCAGCGGCACCTTCAGCTTAGCCGCCAGCGCTTGAGCTTCGAGGTGCCCGGCAGGCGCCAACAGCCGTAATGTCGCGCCCGATTGCGACGCCATTTTCTGCGCTTCGTTCACCAGACGCTCGGCAACGCCACGGCGACGAGTGATTTTTCGTACGCATAAATGGGACAGATGCCAAGCGTCCTGGTGTCGTTGCAAGCGTGCCGCACCCAACAGCCGATCGTTGAATCGTCCGGCGATCAGCGAACCGTCCTGCAGGCAGCCTTCGATCAACTGCCTATCCCCTGTGAATGGCGCAAACAGCCAGTCCGGTGCGTCGCGGTAGATCTTCTGCAGATCTTGCTGATCCTGGTAAGTGGCTTCGTTCAGCAGCTCGACAATGATCGGCATGGCGCTTCCTTTGAAAAGTTAATGCGGGTGAACACATGTTCGTTCAGTGGTACGAGATCGGACGACGTACAAAAAGGTGATATCAGTTTGGTTTTTCTGTCACCTGCAAATGGTAACCTCTGCCCGTTCGTCCGTCCCTTCTGCGACGTGATGTCGCACCAAAATGGAGCTTCACCTAAAAAAAGTCATGCCTGCGTGCATTAAGGCTGGGGGTGAAGTACGGCTGGCGAACAATACTAATAATTGGGGGAAACACCATGACTACGAGCATCACGGCGGACGGCATCAAAGCCGACCAGCCCGCGTTCCTGTCCAAGGAGCGCATCATCGCCAGGCCCGGTTTCAACCGTTGGCTGGTACCACCGGCCGCTCTGGCCATCCACCTGTGCATCGGCATGGCCTACGGCTTTTCGGTGTTCTGGTTGCCGTTGTCCAAAGCCTTGGGCGTCACCAAGGCCGTGACTTGCGCGCCGGACATGAGCTTCATCGCTCAGGTCTTTTCGTCTCAATGCGACTGGCCGATCTCGATGCTCGGCTGGATCTACACCCTGTTCTTCATCTTCCTTGGCTGCTCGGCAGCGATCTGGGGCGGCTGGCTGGAACACGCAGGTCCTCGCAAGGCCGGTGTGGTATCGGCACTGTGCTGGTGTGGTGGTCTGCTGATTTCGGCGCTGGGGGTCTATACCCACCAGATCTGGCTGATGTGGATCGGCTCCGGGGTCATTGGTGGTATCGGCCTGGGGCTGGGTTACATCTCGCCGGTCTCGACCCTGATCAAGTGGTTCCCGGACAAGCGCGGCATGGCAACCGGCATGGCGATCATGGGCTTCGGTGGAGGCGCGATGGTGGGTGCTCCACTGGCAGCCGCGCTGATGGGGCACTTCGCTTCGCCAACCAGCGTGGGCGTATGGCAGAGCTTCCTGGTAATGGCCGCGATCTACTTCGTGTTCATGATCGGTGGCGCGCTGTCCTACCGCGTTCCGCCAACCGGCTGGAAGCCTGAAGGCTGGACTGCTCCGGCAAAAAAAGCCTCGAACGCGATGATCACTCACCGTCACGTGCACGTGAATGTGGCGTGGAAGACCCCGCAATTCCGTCTGGTGTGGCTGGTGTTGTGCCTGAACGTTTCTGCGGGTATCGGCATCCTCGGCATGGCTTCGCCGCTGTTGCAGGAAGTGTTTGCCGGCACGTTGTTGGGTAACGGCCTGACATTCGGTCAGCTGGACGCTTCGCAACTGGCCTCGATCGCGGCGATTGCTGCCGGTTTCACTGGTTTGTTGAGTCTGTTCAACATCGGCGGCCGGTTCTTCTGGGCCTCGTTCTCGGATTACCTGGGTCGCAAAAACACCTATTTCGTGTTCTTCGCCCTGGGTTTTGCCCTGTACGCGCTGATCCCGAACCTCGGTCACCTGGGCAACGTTGCGCTGTTCGTGGCTGCGTTCTGCATCATTCTGTCGATGTACGGCGGTGGTTTTGCGACGGTGCCGGCGTATCTGGCTGACCTGTTCGGTACGCAAATGGTCGGCGCGATCCACGGTCGTTTGCTGACGGCGTGGGCGGCGGCGGGTGTGTTGGGGCCGGTGTTGGTGAACTACCTGCGTGAATATCAGCTGAGCATCGGCGTTGAACGCGCTGCGGCATACGACATCACCCTGTACATCCTCGCGGGCCTGCTGGTGTTGGGTTTCATCTGCAACCTGCTGGTGCGTCCGGTGGCCGACAAGTACTTCATGACCGAGGCCGAACTGGCCGCCGAACAAGCGCTGGGCCACGACAAAGGTGCTGACGCCAGCACTGTGTTGGAGTGGAAAGCGGATGCGGGTACCAAGCCTTTGGCGGTGGCTGCGTGGCTGGTTGTGGGCATTCCGTTGGCATGGGGTGTTTGGGTGACGTTGCAGAAGACTGCGGTGTTGTTTCACTAAGCACCGTTTGTGCCTGACAGGTTTGTGTCAGGCACATTTGTTTATGCCCGAAAAGATCGCAGCCTTCGGCAGCTCCTACAGTCAGTGTTCACATAGCATCGTGTGGATGCGGTCGGTGTAGGAGCTGCCGGAGGCTGCGATCTTTTTGCTTGTACTGACATGTCTATCCCCGACAGCAGGGGAGTCAGTCCGTCAGTGATATCACCTCTCGTGTTTCTGTTTAGCGCCCGCGACCCTATAATGGCTGCCTTTTTCGCCCCAATGATTTTTGCGGAGCTGGTGATGGCCGAACGTATGGCGTCTGTCGAGCGCGACACTCTGGAAACCCAGATCAAAGCCTCGATCAACCTGGATGGCACCGGAAAGGCCCGATTTGATATCGGTGTACCTTTTCTTGAGCACATGCTGGACCAGATCGCCCGTCACGGGCTGATCGACCTGGATATTGTCAGCAAGGGCGACCTGCATATCGACGACCACCACACGGTGGAAGACGTCGGTATCACCCTGGGTCAAGCCTTCACCAAAGCCATCGGCGACAAGAAAGGCATTCGTCGCTACGGCCACGCCTACGTGCCGCTCGATGAAGCGCTGTCGCGTGTGGTGATCGACTTCTCCGGTCGTCCTGGCCTGCAGATGCATGTTCCTTATACCCGCGCGACCGTCGGCGGTTTCGACGTTGACCTGTTCCAGGAATTTTTCCAGGGCTTCGTCAACCACGCCAACGTCACCCTGCACATCGACAACCTGCGTGGGCACAACACCCACCACCAGATCGAAACCGTGTTCAAGGCTTTCGGCCGCGCCCTGCGCATGGCCGTAGAGCTGGATGACCGCATGGCCGGTCAGATGCCGTCGACCAAAGGCGTTCTGTAATGCAGACGGTCGCGGTTATCGATTACGGCATGGGCAACCTGCACTCGGTGGCCAAGGCCCTCGAGCACGTCGGTGCCGGCAAGGTACTGATCACCAGCGATGCCGATGTGATTCGTGAAGCCGACCGGGTGGTTTTCCCCGGCGTTGGTGCGATTCGCGATTGCATGGCGGAGATCCGTCGCCTGGGCTTCGACTCGCTGGTGCGTGAAGTCAGCCAGGACCGTCCGTTCCTCGGCATCTGCGTGGGCATGCAAGCCTTGCTCGACAGCAGCGAAGAGAACGATGGCGTGGACTGTATTGGCCTGTTCCCGGGTCAGGTGAAGTTCTTCGGCAAGGATTTGCACGAAGACGGCGAACACTTGAAAGTGCCGCACATGGGCTGGAACGAAGTGAAGCAGACGGTAGAACACCCGCTGTGGCACAACATTCCGGACCTGGCGCGTTTCTACTTCGTGCACAGCTACTACATCGCTGCCGGCAATGCGCGGCAGGTGGTGGGTAGCGGTCACTACGGGGTCGATTTCGCCGCAGCGCTGGCCGACGGCTCGCGTTTCGCCGTGCAGTTCCACCCGGAGAAGAGCCATACCCATGGCCTGCAATTACTGCAGAACTTCGCGGCGTGGGATGGTCGCTGGTAAATGGCCGTCAAGAAGGGCAAGCCGCCGATCCTGAGCCTCACTCCCGAGCAGGAGAACGAGGCCAATCACAAGATCAAACGCTTCATGGAGGATCGCTTCGAGCTGGACCTGGGGTCGTTCGAAGCGGCTGAAATCCTTGAGCTGTTTACCCGCGAAATTGCTCCGCACTATTACAACAGGGCGATTTTCGATGTGCAGACGCACCTCAAAGAGAGGTTCGAAAGCATCGAAAGCGACCTGTGGGCGCTCGAGAAAAACTGATTTCCGAGCCAAGCTGAACACTCGAATTTGAAGGTTTGCCAGATGCTGATTATTCCCGCTATCGATCTCAAAGACGGTGCCTGTGTTCGTCTGCGCCAGGGCCGCATGGAAGATTCCACGGTGTTCTCCGATGACCCGGTGAGCATGGCTGCCAAGTGGGTGGAAGGCGGTTGCCGCCGTCTGCATCTGGTCGACCTGAACGGTGCTTTCGAAGGCCAGCCGGTCAACGGCGAAGTAGTCACCGCCATCGCCAAGCGCTACCCGAACCTGCCGATTCAGATCGGCGGCGGTATCCGCTCGCTGGAAACCATTGAACACTACGTGAAAGCGGGCGTGAGCTACGTGATCATCGGCACCAAGGCCGTGAAAGATCCGGCTTTCGTTGCAGAAGCCTGCCGCGCGTTTCCGGGCAAAGTGATCGTCGGTCTGGATGCCAAAGACGGTTTTGTCGCCACCGACGGCTGGGCTGAAATCAGCACCATTCAGGTGATCGACCTGGCCAGGCAATTCGAGGCCGACGGCGTGTCCGCGATCGTTTATACCGACATCGCCAAAGACGGCATGATGCAGGGCTGCAACGTTTCGTACACCGCCGCTTTGGCCGCGGCGACGAAGATTCCGGTGATCGCTTCCGGCGGTATCCACAATCTGGGTGACATCAAGTCGCTGCTCGACGCCAAGGCGCCAGGCATCATCGGCGCCATCACCGGCCGGGCGATTTACGAAGGCACCCTCGATGTCGCGCAAGCGCAAGCTTTCTGCGATTCGTACAAAGGCTGAGGACTCACCATGGCGCTGGCCAAACGCATCATCCCTTGCCTGGACGTGGATAACGGCCGGGTGGTCAAGGGCGTCAAGTTTGAGAATATTCGCGACGCCGGCGACCCGGTGGAAATAGCCCGTCGCTACGACGAGCAAGGTGCCGACGAGATTACCTTTCTCGACATCACCGCCAGCGTCGACGGTCGCGACACCACGCTGCATACCGTCGAACGCATGGCCAGCCAGGTGTTCATCCCGCTGACCGTCGGCGGCGGCGTGCGTACCGTGCAGGACATCCGTAACTTGCTCAATGCCGGTGCGGACAAGGTCTCGATCAACACCGCAGCAGTGTTCAACCCGGAATTCGTCGGCGAAGCAGCTCAGCATTTCGGCTCGCAGTGCATCGTCGTCGCCATCGACGCGAAGAAAGTGTCCGGTCCGGGCGAAACCCCGCGCTGGGAAATCTTCACCCATGGCGGTCGCAAGCCAACCGGCCTCGACGCCGTTGAGTGGGCGAAGAAGATGGAAGGCCTCGGCGCCGGCGAAATCCTGCTGACCAGCATGGACCAGGACGGCATGAAAAACGGCTTTGACCTGGGTGTCACCCGCGCCATCAGTGATGCGCTGGGGATTCCGGTGATCGCGTCCGGCGGTGTTGGCAACCTGCAGCACTTGGCCGACGGCATCCTTGAAGGCCACGCCAGCGCGGTGTTGGCGGCGAGTATTTTCCACTTCGGCGAATACACCGTGCAGGAAGCCAAGGCTTACATGGCTCATCGCGGCATCGTGATGCGTTAAACAGGCCAGTGGACAGTATGGCGGGCTCAAGGCACTCTTGGGCACGCCATGGATTCTGGTAGCCCGACATGCTTAAACGTCTTCTTCTTGTCCTCGCCAGCGCTTCTCTGTTGTTCATCAACGGAGTTCACGCCGAAGAAAATCCCGGCACCGGTCTGGTGTTGCTGACGGAAAACTTCCCGCCGTACAACATGGCGAAGAACGGCAAGAATTTTGCTCAGGACGAGAACATCAATGGCATCGCCGTGGATATCGTCCGCGAGATGTTCAAACGCGCCGACATTACCTACAGCCTGACACTGCGTTTCCCTTGGGAGCGAATCTACAAACTCGCCCTGGAAAAACCTGGCTATGGCGTGTTCGTGATAGCACGGTTGCCGGACCGCGAGAAACTCTTCAAGTGGGTCGGCCCTATCGGCCCGGACGACTGGATCCTGCTGGCCAAGGCCGATAGCAAGATCACCCTCGAGTCGCTGGAGCAGGCGCGCAAGTACAAGATCGGCGCCTACAAGGGCGATGCGATTGCCGAGACACTGGCCAAGCAAGGATTGAAACCGATTGTTGTGCTGCGCGATCAAGATAACGCCAAAAAACTGGTCAACGGCCAGATTGATCTGTGGGCCACGGGTGACCCGGCAGGCCGCTACCTGGCGCGCCAGGAAGGCGTGAACGGGCTCAAGACCGTGCTGCGCTTCAACAGCGCCGAGCTCTACCTGGCGCTGAACAAGGACGTGCCGGACGAAACCGTCGCCAAGCTGCAAGCGGCGCTGGATCAACTGCGCAAGGAAGGCATTGTTGACGACATCATGGGGCGCTATCTGTAGCAATTACCTCGATGGGGTCTGAAGCGCAGCGTCCGGCGTCGCGCTCAAGTACATGGCGCTTGTAAACACGTTATTCAATGTCGCCCTTGTCAGCTGCTGTTCCCGTGAGGCGACACCGATAATACAGAGCGCATAGGCGCCGCTTTGTGGTCCGATTTCAGTATTGATGTAAGCATCTTCAGCGCGGATGGCGGCGCTATAGTTGCGTGGCGCCTGACAATCCTGAGCGTTATGGACCGTTTTGTAGCGGTAGAAGGGCGCCTCGAGGGAGAACCTGAAGTCCCACGTAGGCAATACGATCTGCTCATCCGCATTTTGCGTTCTATAAACGTATGACTTGAGCTTCCAGGGCTCCATGACAGTCAGTTCGACCGGCTCCAACGAACACTGCGCCCCATCGCGGGTAAAAACACCGTCAATAAAGCACTTGTGCAGGAAGTTGGCCGAGTAGCTGTAGTTGAAACGGGCGGCCTTGCAAGACGTCGAGTGCTTACAATCGGGCGGCGCCGGGGTATTGCGCGAGATCCCGACTTTACTGACGATGCCGGTGATTTCATTGGTGCGGCGGATCAGCATCGGGCTACCGGAGCTGCCAGCGTGAAGATCGCAGCTGTTTTTCATGGCCAAAGGGAAAACCCCAGGGTGATCGATAAACGTTCCGGCGGTTTGTTCAGCACAGGCGCTCAATCGAAGCCCCTGTTCGGTAAAGCCGCCCGGCGCGCCAACGTTAAGCGCATCCTGACTTTCGTAGGTTTGATGGGAGGCCAGCTTGAGCGGGTTGATCCCGGCCTGTATCAGCGACGCCAATGTTGCGTCTACTTCCAGTACTGCAAGATCGGTCCCGACCAGACTGCTCCATCGGGCAGTTCGGATGGCGTATTGGCGCTTGCGCTGTGGTACGTCATGGAAGTAGCGGAAGGTGACGCTGGCTTTCAAAGGCAGATTGGTCCGCGCCGAACCGTACCCAAAGAATACGCAATGACCGCTGGTGAGCAGGTAAGCAGGGCCGGTGGCTCGGCCTTGCCTGTTTCGCGTATCCAGTAGAACGGCGCTGCAAGTCTCGCCCGAGTGGAGACTGAGTCGTCCCACGCCGCTCCAGATTTCATAAAAATGTTCGCTGTTTTGCAGTGCCCTTGACGGTGAGTCGTTGACAGCGCCTTCGCCCAGGTCGCGGGCCTGCACGGCGGAAATAGCCAGCAGGCCAATCAGGCCGGTGAAGCAAAACAAGCTGAGATATTTCATGTCCATTCCTTGGTGATGAAATTCGGGGTGAGCGCTATCGTGGCACGCGTCTGTGTGCCGACAGGTATAAATAGTTATCGCGAAATGGAGTGGGCTGCGAGCAATTACCGGGCGGTTGGGAGGCGGTACTGGCCATCCTTGCCATGTGCCGCCGTCGCGCGATTGCCGCGCACGCTGATCATTTGTTGGATATCGATCCAGTCAATGCCCTGAGCCTTGAGCTTGGGCAATTCACGTTCAAGCACCGCCAATGTCTGCGGATACGGATGCCCGATCATCACCGCAGAACCCTGCTTGCGCGCCAGGCTGATAGCCGTTTGTAGCTGAGTGAAAATCGCGGCTTCAGTGGGCTCGTCATCGAGGAACACATCCCGCGAAACGCTCGCCAAACCGATCTTCTGCGCCTCGGCGGCGGCCACGGTTTGTGCACTGGTGCGGCTGTCGACGAAGAACTTGTGTCGACGCTGCAAGTCGGCCATCAGCCAGGCCATGGCCGGTTGCTGGGCGGTCATGCGGCTGCCCATGTGGTTGTTGATACCAGCGGTATACGGCACAGCCTTGAACGCCGCGTTCAAGCGCTTCTCGAGTTCTTCGATGGGTAACTCGGGATGCCAGGCGAATGGCCCGGTGGCCGGGGCCATGGGCATGTGCAGGATGACGACCTTGCCGGCGCGATGGGCTTCGCGGGCGAACTCGGTGGCGTGGGGGGTGTCGGGCATGATTGCCGCAGTGACCGGGCCGGGCAGCGCCAGCACGCGGCGATCCTGAAGCAGGTTCTGCCCCAGGTCATCGATGATCAGGCTCAGATAAGCCTTCGCCGGTGTGGCCGCCGTCGTGGCAGGCGCCGCGTGAGCGACACCCGCCAGACAACACAGCAGGCCGAGGAGCAACCGCAGGCGCATCTCAGCGGCCGGAGGTGATGCTCAGCCCTTTGAGCAGGCTCAGGGCCTGGGCCAACTGGTAATCGTCATCCTGCGGCATGGCCTTGGCTTTGCCACCGGAACCGGTCGGTTTATCGGCGCCGCCGTTGCCATTGCCCAAGTGACCTTGCAGATCGGCTTCCTTGAAGTATTCGCCGTCCTGCTCGTTGGTGATCTTGGCCCTGCGCACTTCGATGTCCGGGACGATGCCCTGAGCCTGGATCGAGCGGCCGTTCGGCGTGTAGTACAGCGCCGTGGTGATTTTCAGTGCGCGCTCGTTATTCAGCGGCAACACGGTCTGCACCGAGCCTTTGCCGAAACTGGTGGTGCCCATGACCACGGCGCGTTTCTGATCCTGCAGGGCGCCGGCGACAATTTCCGAGGCCGAGGCACTGCCGCCGTTGATCAGCACGACCATTGGCACGGCTTCGCTTTCGTCCTTGCCGGTGGCGGAGAAGCGCAATTCGGAGTTGGCGATACGGCCCTTGGTGTAGACGATCAGGCCTTTGGTGATGAAGTGGTCGACCACTTCCACCGCCGATTGCAGCACGCCGCCCGGGTTGTTACGCAGGTCGAGGACGATACCGCTGAGTTTCTTGCCGTTGTCCTTGCGCAGCTTGGCCAGGGCCTTGGAGACCTCTTCGCCGGTCTTGACCTGGAACTGGGTGATACGGATGTAGCCGTAGCCGGACTCCAGCAGCTGGCTCTTCACGCTCTTCACTTGAATGATGGCGCGGACCAGGGTCACGTCGAACGGCGCACCGCCATCGCGTACCAGGGTCAGGGTGATCTTCTGGCCGATCTTGCCGCGCATCTTGTCGATGGCTTCGGTCATGCTTTGGCCGCGAGTCGGCTGGCCGTTGATCTTGACGATGAAGTCGCCGGCCTGAATGCCCGCCTTGGAGGCCGGGGTGTCATCGATGGGCGAAACCACTTTGATGAAACCGTCTTCGGCGCCGACTTCGATGCCCAGGCCGCCGAATTCGCCGCTGGTGCTTTCCTGCAATTCAGCGAAGTCTTCCGGGCCGAGGTACGCGGAGTGCGGGTCGAGGTTGCTGAGCATGCCTTTGATGGCGTTTTCCAGCAGGGTCTTGTCGTCCACCGGTTCCACATAGGCGGCCTTGATCCGGTCCATGACTTCGGCAAAAGTGCGCAACTCGTCCAGCGGCAATGGCGCCTTGGTGGTCGCAGCAGTGCCCGCAGGTGCGATCACCGGGGCAGGCTCAGCGGCAAACGCCAACGGTGCGCCGATCACTAGGGCAATCGTCAGGGCCAGCGAGGTAAGGCGGGACAAATACAGCATGTCGAACGAACTCCTAATGTAGGTGACTCAACGCCTATCCTTGCGCGCGACACCATTGCGCCGGATCACTCGGGTGACCCTGCTGACGAATAGCGAAATACAGTGCTGGTGTGTCCTGGCCGCCACTGCTACCGACAGTGGAGATGGACTCACCGGCTTTTACCACGTCACCCGCAGACTTGAGCAGCGTCTGGTTGTGACCGTAAAGACTCAAAAAACCGTTGCCGTGGTCGAGGATCACCAGCAACCCGGCGCCTCGTAACCAATCGGCAAACACCACGCGGCCGCCGTGAACGGCATGCACCTGGCTGCCGGCGGAGGCGCTGATCATTACGCCGTCCCATTTGGTACGGGCATCGTCGCCACGGCTTTCACCGAAGCGCGCCAGCAGTCGACCATCAACCGGCCATGGAAGTTTGCCGCGGGAGGAGGCAAAGGGGCCGCCAAAGGTTTCGCCTGAACTTGAAACCAGTGCGCCGGGTGTCGATTTAACGGTTTTGCGCGGGGCGTCAGTGGCATCTGCTTCAGCCTGAGCCTCACGTAAACGCTTTTTTTCGGCTTCCTGCTGGGCGATCAGCGCTTTTTGCCGCGCTTCTTCTGCCTCTCGGGCCTGACGGGCCAGGGTTTCTTCAATGGTTTTAAGGACTTTAGACAGATCTGCCTGATCCTGCTCGCGCGCCGCCAGTTTCTGATCGCGGGCCTTCACATCGTCGCTGAGTTTGGCCAGGACTTGCTGGCGCTCCTTGCGGACCTTGTCGAGTTCGTCGCGCTGGCTGTCGAGGCTGCTTTTCTGCACTAGCAATTGCGCCTGCTGCAGGCCGATGTCTTTTTCGACATTGGCCAGTTGGCGCAGGGTTTCGTTGAAATTCTTCAGCTGCTCCAGGCGGGCCTGGCTCAGATAGTCGTAATAGGTGAGGGTGCGAGCGAATTTTTCCGGATTCTGCTGGTTGAGCAGCAGCTTGAGGTATTCCTGACGCCCATTCTGATAGGCCGCGCGGGCCTGGATGGCGATCAGTCGTTGCTGTTCAATGCGCGCGCTCTGGAGTTTTTTTTTCTCGGCATCGAGTCGCTGCAGCTCGGATTCGCTTTTCTTCAGCTCTTTTTGCAGGGCTTCGACCTGCTTCTCGAGCTTGCCCATCTCGGTTTCGGTGCCCTTGAGGTCTTTCTGCACCCCGGATTTTTCTTCCTGGAGTTTACCCAGCAATTTTTTCAGCTCGGCAATGTCCTGACGCGTGGCGTCCAACTGTTGTTGGGTTTGCGTGCGCTCGTCGGCAAAGGCCGGTTGAAGCAGGCAAGTCAGGGCAAGGGCTATCAGGACGCGAAGCATAGAGGCGGGCGACACCAGGGAAAGGGACGGCCTAGTATGCCCGCCAAGCGCAGCAAAAAAAATGCCCAATTGGGGTTGTGTGATAACTGGACAGAAAAACACTGAAAACCAATGTGGGAGCGAGCCTGCTCGCGATGGCATCAGTACATTCAACACAGATGTTGGCTGTCAGATTGCTATCGCGAGCAGGCTCGCTCCCACAGGGTTTTGGCGGTGTTTGATAGGGCGGATTACACCAGAATCGATGTCCCGGTCATTTCCGCCGGTTTTTCCAGCCCCAGCAACATCAGCATGGTCGGCGCGACATCCGCCAGTACGCCGCCGTCGCGGACCTTGAAGTCACGCTTGCCAACATAGATGAACGGCACCGGCTCGGTGGTATGTGCAGTGTGCGCCTGGCCGGTGGTTTCGTCGGACATCTGCTCGACGTTGCCATGGTCGGCGGTGATCAGGGCTTCGCCGCCGACTTTTTCCAGCGCATCGACGATACGGCCGACGCACAGGTCCAGGCATTCAACCGCTTTGACTGCCGCGTCGAACACACCGCTGTGGCCGACCATATCGCCGTTGGCGTAGTTGACCACGATCACGTCGTAACGCTGGTTTTCAATGGCGTCGACGATGCGGTCGGTGACTTCTGGCGCACTCATTTCCGGCTGCAAGTCATAGGTGGCGACTTTCGGCGACGGGATCAGGATGCGTTCTTCGCCCGGGAACGGTTCTTCGCGACCGCCGGAGAAGAAGAAAGTCACGTGGGCGTACTTCTCGGTTTCGGCGATGCGCAGCTGCGTCTTGCCATTTTTCGCCAGGTAATCGCCCAGCACGTTGTCCAGGCTGCTCGCGGCGAACGCCGACGGCGCGGGGATGCTGGCGGCGTATTGGGTCAGCATGACGAAACCGGCAAGTGCAGGCTGGCGAGCGCGCTCGAATTCCTTGAAATCGTCTTCGACGAACACGCGGGTCAGCTCGCGAGCGCGGTCGGCGCGGAAGTTCATGAAGACTACGGCGTCGCCGTCTTCGACTTTCACCGGTTCACCGATGCTGGTGGCTTTGACGAATTCGTCGCTTTCGCCACGCTCGTAAGCGGCTTGCAGGCCTTCCTGTGCGGTGGCGGCGTTGAATTCGCTGGCGCCATCGACAATCAGGTTGTAGGCCTGGGACACGCGATCCCAACGGTTGTCGCGGTCCATGGCGTAGTAACGGCCAATGATGCTGGCGATCCGGCCTTTGCCAAGGGCTTCGAAGGTCGCGTCCAGCAACTCGATCGACGACTGGGCGCTTTTCGGTGGCGTATCACGGCCATCAAGGAACGCGTGCAGGTAGATTTTCTCGGCGCCGCGCTTGTAGGCCAGTTCAGCCATGGCGACCAGGTGATCCTGGTGGCTGTGAACGCCGCCATCGGACAGCAGGCCCATGAAGTGCACGGCTTTGCCGGCAGCAACGGCTTTATCCACTGCGGCGCAGATGGTCGGGTTCTCGAAGAACTCGCCGTCGCGGATCGCTTTTGTCACGCGCGTGAAGTCCTGGTACACCACGCGGCCGGCGCCAAGGTTCATATGGCCGACTTCGGAGTTGCCCATCTGGCCGTCCGGCAAGCCGACGTCCATGCCGCTGCCCGAGATCAGGCCGTTCGGTACGGTAGCCCACAGGCGGTCCAGTACGGGCTTCTTCGCCGCATAGATGGCGTTGGATTCAGGGCTCTCACTGTGACCGAAGCCGTCGAGAATAATCAGGACCAAAGGTTTAGGCGTGGTAGTCATGGATTCCACTCGTGGCTGAATTAAAAGAGGGCGATGGAAAAGGGAGTAGGAGTTTAAAGCGAAGTTCCGACGCCGTCACCGCCGGACGGGGTTTGGCCCACCATAGTGGCTGTGTATACTGGCCGACATTTTAACGCCCTGGAACCTCCTTCGATGGTTGCTCACCTGATTGAATTTGCCACTAACCACTATTTGCTCGTCGGTATCTTCGTCGTACTGCTGGCGTTGCTGATCGCTTATCAGATGCAAGGCGGCGGCCGCAGCCTGAGCACCGGTGAACTGACCGGGCTGGTCAACAAGGACGCGGGCGTTGTGATCGACATTCGTTCGACCAAGGATTTCACCGCTGGTCACATTGTTGGCGCGTTGAACATTCCTCACGACAAACTGACCGCTCGCGTCGGCGAACTGGAAAAGCACAAGGCCAAGACCATTATCCTGGTCGACGCCATGGGCCAGACTGCCGGCACTCATGCCCGCGAACTGATGAAAGCCGGCTTCACCGCCGCCAAGCTGTCCGGCGGTATTTCCAGCTGGAAAGCCGACAATCTGCCGCTGGTGAAGTGATATGAACAACGTCGTCGTCTATTCCAGCGATTACTGCCCTTATTGCTCGCGAGCCAAGTACCTGCTCGAGAACAAAGGCGTAGCCTTCGAAGAGATCAAGGTCGATGGCAAGCCGCAGGTGCGTGCCGCGATGGCTCAGAAAGCCGGACGAACGTCCGTGCCACAGATCTGGATCGGCAACACCCACGTTGGCGGCTGTGATGATTTGTTTGCCCTGGAGCGCGCCGGCAAGCTCGACGCTCTGCTCAAGGCCTGACTGCCTTACTTGAAATAGCCAACCCTACAAGACCCGAGATCAGAAAGGATCTGAGATGACTGACCAACAGAACACTGCAGCTAGCGAAGAAGAAACCGCACCGCAATTCTCCTTGCAGCGCATCTACGTACGCGACTTGTCCTTCGAAGCCCCGAAAAGCCCGGCGATCTTTCGCCAGCAGTGGGAGCCGAGTGTCGGTCTGGATCTGAACACCCGCCAGAAGGCTCTGGAAGGCGACTTCCACGAAGTCGTGCTGACTCTGTCGGTCACCGTGAAAAACGGTGAGGAAGTGGCGTTCATCGCTGAAGTGCAACAGGCCGGGATCTTCCTGATCAAGAACCTGGACGATGCTTCGATGAGCCACACACTCGGTGCGTTCTGCCCGAACATCCTGTTCCCGTACGCTCGCGAAGCCCTGGACAGCCTGGTGACCCGCGGTTCGTTCCCGGCCCTGATGCTGGCCCCGGTGAACTTCGACGCGCTGTACGCACAAGAGCTGCAACGCATGCAGGCGGCTGGCGAGACTCCGACCGTTCAGTAAGCGTTCGATGCAGTAACGAAAAAAGCGCCGTAACAGGCGCTTTTTTCATGGGATAAACGAAATCGCTGGATGCACGGTGACCCTGCGGTCCCCTGTAGGAGCTGCCGAAGGCTGCGATCTTTTGATCTTGAAAATCAAAATCAAAAGATCGCAGCCTTCGGCAGCTCCTACATTTGGATTGTCGTATCGCCCGATGACGTGGGCTTACTTGAACCCGAGCTGACGCCAGCCTTCGTAAACGGCGACGGCCACGGTGTTGGACAGGTTCAGGCTGCGACAACCTTCGCGCATCGGCAGGCGCAGGCGTTGTTCGGCGGGCAGGGCGTCGAGCACCTCGGCCGGCAAGCCACGGCTTTCCGGGCCGAACAGGAAGGCATCGCCCTCGGCGAAGCTGGCGTCGTGAAAGGGCCGCGAGCCCTTGGTGGTAAAGGCGAACAGCCGGGGATGGCCGAGGCTTTCCAGACAGCTGGCGAGGTCTGCGTGGCGTTGCAGGGTGGCATACTCATGGTAATCGAGGCCGGCCCGGCGCAGACGCTTGTCGTCCATCTCGAAGCCCAGCGGTTCGATCAAATGCAGGTGGCAGCCACTGTTGGCGCACAGCCTGATAACGTTGCCGGTATTCGGCGGAATTTCTGGTTGGAAAAGGATGACGTGAAACATGCACGGCTCCGAAGGTAAAGATGACGGGCATTCTACGCCGCCAAAGGACCCTCGTTCGAAACTATTCCCTCGGGTGATGGCTTCGTTGGCGATTGTCGGGGTGATGGTGGGCCTGATGATCGGTCGCCTGACCGCGCCCGACCCCAGCGTTTTGCAGCAGGTCGAGGTGACGAACGATGGACTGGTGGTGTGGTTCAACAACGAACCCAAAACCCACGGCGAGATAGTCGACGGCAGCGTGGCGCTGTTGTTCGAGGCGCAAGGCAAGGCACAGAAAGGGCAGCTCAAGCTCAACGGCAAGGACGTGAACTGGCGAACGCGTTTGAGTGATGGGGGATTGTTGCTGACTGTGGTGGCGGCCCGGCCGCTGCAGGGCGAGTGGGCCGGTAGCGAGGTCGATGACCGCTGGCGGCTGGAGATCCATCTCCGAGAGCAATAAAAGAGGGAATCCCCGGCCTGCCTGTACCAAGGTTCCCAAAACGGGAGGGCTCGCGCATTGCGGCGTGAGCCCGGTGTAAAGAGGGAATCCCCGGCCTGCCTGTACCAAGGACCCCAAAACGGGATGGGCTCGTCGCAATTGCGGTATGAGCCCGGTGTAAAGAGGGGAATCCCCGGCCTGCCTGTACCAAGGTCCCCGAAACTGGGTAGTGAATCGAATCACTGATTGGACCATTGCAGGGGGCGTGCCAGTTTTTAACAAGTTGCAACAGAAAGCCGCCCGACAGCGCTGAAAGCCCCGTAATTCGGGGCTTTTGTGTTTCTGCGTTATGGTTTTTCTTGCAGATGGAGGCGGGGTTTTGGATCGGTTGTCGTGCTCGATTGCGGTTCATGGTGCATTCAGTCGGTGCACTATGGCTCCAAAAGCATCGCGAGCAGGCTCGCTCCCACAGGGTTCAATGGTGTTCACAGAATAGTGAACACACTGAAAAACCCACTGTGAGGCATTCCCACGCAGAGCGTGGGAACGATCAAGGCTGCTTAACCCTCATCCCCCTCATCATCATCCCCACCATCAACCTTCATCCCCAATTCCTTGATCTTGCGCGTCAAGGTATTGCGGCCCCAACCCAGCAACACGGCAGCGTCGCGGCGGCGGCCGGCGGTGTGTTTGAGGGCGGTCTCGATCATGATCCGCTCGAAGGCTGGCACGGCACTGTCCAGAAGACTCGACTGGCCGCGAGCCAACGCCTGATCAGCCCACTGACGCAACGCTTGCTCCCAATTCGTCACCGGTGCCGAATCCTGCGGCAGGCTCAACAGCTCTGGCGGCAGATCGCTGATATGCACTTCGCGACCCGAAGCCATCACCGTGATCCAGCGGCAGGTGTTCTCCAGCTGACGCACGTTGCCTGGCCACGGCAGACTCTTCAGGTATTCCTCGGTTTCGCTTTTCAGCAGCTTCGGTTCCACCGCCAGTTCTTGCGCGGCGCGACTGAGGAAATGCTTGGCCAGGGTCGGGATATCTTCGCGACGGTCCGACAGCCGTGGAATGTGAATGCGGATCACGTTGAGGCGGTGGAACAAGTCCTCACGGAATTTTCCGGCATGCACCAGGGTTTCCAGATTCTGGTGAGTCGCGGCGATGATGCGCACGTCGACCTTCACCGGCACATGACCGCCGACACGGTAGAATTCGCCGTCCGCCAATACCCGCAGCAAGCGCGTCTGGGTGTCCGCTGGCATGTCGCCGATTTCATCGAGGAACAGCGTGCCGCCGTCAGCCTGCTCAAAACGCCCGCGACGCAGGTTAGCCGCGCCGGTAAAGGCGCCTTTTTCATGGCCGAACAGCTCGGACTCCATCAGATCCTTGGGGATCGCCGCCATGTTCAGCGCAATGAACGGCGAGGCCGCCCGTGGGCTGTGACGGTGCAGGGCGTGGGCCACCAGTTCTTTACCGGTACCGGATTCGCCATTGATCAGCACGGTGATGTTGGAGTGGCTCAAGCGGCCGATGGCGCGAAACACTTCCTGCATCGCCGGCGCTTCGCCGATGATTTCTGGCGTACGGGTCAGGGCGACCGGGACTTCCAGGCCTTGCTGTTCCTGAGCGTGCTGGTTGGCGCGCTTGACCAGTGAAACCGCTTCGTCGACATCGAACGGTTTGGGCAGGTATTCGAACGCGCCACCCTGATAGGACGCGACAGCGCTGTCCAGATCGGAGTGCGCGGTCATGATGATGACCGGCAGTCGTGGGTGCTGTTCGCGAATCCGTGCCAGAAGGTCCAGGCCGCTGGCACCCGGCATGCGGATGTCGGAGATGATCACGTCCGGCTGCTGGCGCGCCAGGCGGCTCATGACGCCGTCGGCGCTGTCGAAGCTTTGCGTGGTCATGCCTTCCTGCTGCAAGGCTTTTTCCAGGACCCAACGGATAGAACGGTCGTCATCGACGATCCACACGGTTTCACTACGGCTCATGTCGATGTGGCTCCTTGTTCCAGTGGCAGAAAGATCGAGAACGTGGTGTGGCCTGGATGGCTTTCACATTCGATCAGGCCCTGGTGCTGGCTGATGATGTTCTGGGTAATGGCCAGGCCCAGCCCGGTACCGTCCGGGCGGCCGCTGACCATGGGAAAGAAGATGGTTTCCTGCAGCTCGGCGGGGATCCCCGGGCCGTTGTCGATGATTTCGATTTTGGTCACCAGGCGGTGGCGCACGTGGCCGATGGTGAACTGGCGCATGGCGCGGGTACGCAAGCTGATGCGGCCAAGGCGCAGCTCGTTCTGGCTGCTGATGGCCTGCATCGCGTTACGCACGATGTTCAGGACGGCCTGAATCATCTGTTCGCGATCGATCAACACATCCGGAATGCTTGGGTCGTAGTCACGCACCAAAGTGATGCAGCCCTGACTTTCGGCCTCTACCAGCTGACCTACGCGTTCCAGCACTTCATGGACATTGCACATGGCCAGTGACGGCAATTTGTTGGAGCCGAGCATGCGATCCACCAGATTGCGCAGGCGATCGGCTTCTTCAATGATGACGTTGGTGTAATCGCGCAGGCTCTCTTCCGGCAATTCACGGGCGAGCAATTGAGCCGCGCCACGAATCCCGCCGAGCGGGTTTTTGATTTCATGAGCGAGGCCGCGTACCAGCATTTTGCTGGTCTCCTGCTTCGACAGCTGCGCCTCTTCCTTGGTGATCCGCAACAAGCGGTCACGCGGGTGAACCTCCAGCAACAGCAGCGTATTGCCATTGCTCAGGATCGGTGTCACGGCGTAGTCGACGGTCAGGGTCTGGCCGGTGAGGGCGGTGAGCATCGCTTCGCGCTTGGTGAACGGGTGCGCCTGCTGGACTGCCTGGCGCAGGGAGTTCAGCGCCTCGGTGGATTCGGTGAACAACTCGCTGATGAACTGTCCATGGCTACGCTGGCCGCTGATGGCCAGCAGCATTTCCGCCGCCGGGTTCATGTACTCAAGGCGCAGTTCGGCGTCGAGCAGAATGGTTGCGGTGGTCAGGTTGTCGAGTAGCAAGCGGTGTAGTGCGTCGCTAATGGTCATCAGGACCTCTTTTGGAGCGGAGCGCGCGTAAGAAACAAGCGCTGATACGAGGAAAATGCAAAAACCAAACCAAGGCTCCGAAAAGAAGCGTTAAACGCCTGAAACGGGCGTTTGACGCTCGTTTGCGTGGCGTTCTGCCAGCTTTTGCGGGTACTTTCGAACCAAAATGGGTTGTGTTGTGAGTACTGTGCACTCTGTTGCACCAATATAGTGCGCAAATCTGAACAAAGTAAAAGAAGCAGAAGAGCCCGGGCCAAGTACAGAACTGTGGCGAACAACTTTGAGCGACGAGAATCCTGTGGGAGCGTGGCTTGCCCGCGAAGAATGCACCGCGGTTTTCAGGTATTACGCGTCATTGTTCTTCGCGGGCAAGCCACGCCCCCACAGGTTCTACGTCTTAACGGACCGGCGTTAGCGCTAAAAGAAGCTTTTTTCTTCTTCGGGTTTGTCTTTGAGGGGGCATTCCGGCCGTTGGCCGTAGTCGGTAAGGACGCAGGGTTTGACCTGACGTTTCTGCGCGAGGGAAATGCGCTGCATGTGGAAGGGTTGATTGGCCGTGCGTTCGACGGTACGGCCCTGTTCGTCGAGGATTTCCACCGACAGGTGATGGCTGCCGCGATCGATGTTGCTCAGGGCGAACACCGGGCTCGGGCCGGGCTCGGCGGTGGGTTGGCCATCCAGCAGCAGACGATAGCGATGGCCCTGTTGCAGGCCGGGTTCGCTGGTAACGCTGACGATCAATTCACCGGCAGTGCTACGGATCGTGGCATCCGGGTCCGGCACAAGCACACGAAGCATGTCGTAATGAAACAGTGGTTTGGCTTCCGTGGCCATCACTGGCGCGGCACCGCTCGGGTTGGCCGACATCCGATTGCTGGTCGCCAGTGGTACACGCTTGGCATTACGGGTGCCCGGCTGATCGGTGAAGACCCGATTGCCCTGGGCGTCGATGTAGGTGAAAACCTCGGCCATTGCCGGCAGGCTGATCAGGCATGCGACCAACAGCCAGCACCTCAAGGCTTATGCACCCGTTGTACGGTGAAGGTCACGGTGGGGCTCTGCTGCACCACGTTTTGCCCATCGATCACCTGAACCGCGAGGCGGTGTTCGCCACGGTCGATGTTCACCAGTTGCAGAATCGGCACGTTGCTCGGTTGGCCGTAGGGTTGATCGTCCAGTAACAGCCTGAATCGATGAGAGCCCTGCAGGCGCGGTTGGATCAATGCGTTGACCGCGAACGTGCCGTTGTTGGCGCGCAAGGCTTCTTCGGTGGGCAAGCCGGTTAGCTCCAGCACTTGATAGGCGCTGCCGGGCTGTTCGCGGCTACTGGCTTGCGCAGGCGCTACAGGCTCGCTCGGAGGTTGAAGCTCGACGCTGTTGAGCGGTGGCAACTCCACGGGCTGAGCCTTTACGCCATCGGGCGGTTGATTGCTGTACGCGGTGTTGCCGTTGGCGTCGGTGTATTTGTAGATCTGCGCGGCGGCGGGCAGGGTGATCAGCACAAGCAGGCATAACAACAATGAGCGCATTGCAGGCTTCCATTGGCCGTTGGGCAAGTGTCCGGCCCTGTTCCGTTCATGGCGACAGCATAGAGCACTTCAGCGCACGCCGGCAGACCGGCTCAGGGGCTGGTGCTGCACAACTCGGCGGTGGCGCGTACTTGGGCAAGCTCGCGCAATGGCGTGTGGGCGTCGGTTTTATTGGCCTTGGCCAGCCAGTTCGGGCACTGCGGGTCGTTGCGATAAGGGCTGAAATCGGCCAGTTGTTGCAGCAGGCGTTTTTGTAACTGATCGAGTTGTGGGCGGATCTGCCCGATGAGATCGGGGCGAGGATCATTGGGCGCCCTGCCTTGGGCATGCCAGTCAGACAGGTGCGCGTATTGCACCAGTTTGTTGGCCTCGATCTGCGCCGAGAAGAACTGTTCGACGGCTTCGTTGCTCAATTTATAGGCAGGTGCCAGGGCGACGGCGCTGGCAATCACCTCGCGCTCGCGCTGCCGGTCTTCGACCGGTTTGCCGCTGTCCCATTTGCTCAGCGCGACCTGATCGGCAATCGCCAGGCGTTCTTCGATGGTGCCAAGCAACGGGGCGAGGGTGGCAGGTGCCGGGCTGGCAAAAGCGCTGTTGGCCAGCAGGGTGGTGAGCAGGGCAAGGCATGGGCGTAGGCGCATGGGGCATCTCGGCTTTATCGGATGAAAGCCATGATGCACGCAACCGGGCATCCGATGACAGACGGTCGCCCATAAAAAAGGCCTCCCGAAGGAGGCCTCTCTTTTGTCACGCCGGGTAGCGCGGCGCTACCGGATCAGCAGCTGTAGTACAGCTCATATTCCAGTGGGTGTACGAAGGTACGAACCTTGATTTCTTCTTCGCTTTTCAGGGCGATGTAAGCGTCGATGAAGTCGTCGCTGAAAACGCCGCCTTTGGTCAGGAACGCACGACCTTTGTCCAGCTCTTCCAGGGCTTCTTTCAGGCTGCCGCAAACTTGTGGGATCTCTTTCGCCTCTTCAGGCGGCAGGTCGTACAGGTTTTTGTCAGCTGCGTCGCCAGGGTGGATCTTGTTCTGGATGCCGTCCAGGCCAGCCATCAACAGTGCAGCGAAGCCCAGGTACGGGTTAGCTGCCGGATCCGGGAAGCGAGCTTCGATACGGCGAGCGCGAGGGCTGGACACGTAAGGAATACGGATCGAGGCCGAACGGTTACGAGCCGAGTAAGCCAGCATCACTGGCGCTTCGAAACCTGGAACCAGACGCTTGTAGGAGTTGGTCGACGGGTTGGTGAAGCCGTTCAGAGCCTTACCGTGCTTGATGATGCCGCCGATGAAGTACAGAGCGGTATCGGACAGGCCGGCATAGCCTTCGCCGGCGAAGGTGTTCTTGCCATCTTTGGCGATGGACAGGTGAACGTGCATACCCGAACCGTTGTCGCCGTACAGAGGCTTAGGCATGAAGGTCGCGGTGCGGCCATATGCATCAGCAACGTTGTGTACGCAGTACTTCAGGGTCTGAACTTCGTCAGCCTTGGCAACCAGGGTGTTGAACTTCACGCCGATTTCGTTCTGACCGGCAGTCGCCACTTCGTGGTGGTGAACTTCGATGACCAGGCCCATTTCTTCCATGGCGTTGCACATGGAGGTACGGATTTCGTGGTCGTGGTCGAACGGCGGAACAGGGAAGTAGCCGCCTTTGACGCCTGGACGGTGGCCTTTGTTGCCGCCTTCCACGTCCTGGTCGGACATCCACGAACCTTGTTCGGAGAAGATTTTGAACATCGAGCCGGAGATGTCGGACTTGAACTTCACTTCGTCGAAGATGAAGAACTCAGGCTCTGGGCCAACGAATACGGTGTCGCCGATACCGGTCGACTTCAGGTATTCCTCGGCACGCTTGGCGATCGCACGTGGGTCACGGTCGTAGCCTTGCATGGTCGAAGGCTCGATCACGTCGCAAACCAGGATCAGGGTCGGCTCTTCGGTGAACGGGTCGAGAACGGCAGTGCTGTCGTCCGGCATCAGGATCATGTCGGAAGCTTCGATGCCTTTCCAGCCAGCGATGGAGGAACCGTCGAACATTTTGCCTTCTTCGAAGAAAGCTTCATCCAGCCCATCGCGAGCCGGCATGGTCACGTGGTGCTGAGTGCCTTTGGTGTCCGTGAAGCGCAGATCAATCCACTTGACGTCATGATCTTTGATGAGTTGAACCGACTTCGACATAGTGTCCTCCGGGTGGCTTCGGGCTTAGTAGTGGATGCCCTTAGAATGTGGGTGATGCCGGCGCGAATACTCTGCCAAGGCAACCTGCCTCACAAGGGAGCAAATTGCATGCCAGTGCCCCACCATGGGTTTTTTGCCCCAATATCACGCTTATAAAGGTGCAAAGCCTCGAAAAGCGCCAAACCTCGCCCTGTAATGTAGCGTCGAATTCCATAAATGACCTGTTTTGGTGCGCGCAAAACCTTCTGCACATTAACTGGTTAAACCTTGAGCAATTTCCGCTATAATCCGCGCCCCCCTTTTTCGGCTGGCCCAGCGCGCGCTGTTTTCATGAAACTAATCGTAAAAGTCTTCCCCGAGATCACCATCAAGAGCCGCCCGGTACGGATGCGTTTCATCCGCCAGTTGGCCAAAAACATCCGTACCGTGCTCCGCGATCTGGACCCGGCTGTGGTGGTCAACGGTGTGTGGGACAATCTCGAGCTGGAAACCCGCGTCAGCGAGCCGAAAGCCCTGAAGGAGATGACCGAGCGCCTGAGCTGCATGCCGGGTATCGCGCATTTCCTGCAGGTCGATGAATACCCGTTGGGCGACTTCGACGACATCGTCGCCAAGTGCAAGCAGCACTTCGGTGACGCCCTGGCCGGGAAGATTTTTTCGGTGCGCTGCAAGCGTGCCGGCAAGCACGAATTCAGCTCCATGGACGTCGAGAAATACGTCGGCAGCCAACTGCGTCGTCAGTGCGGCGCCGCCGGAATCTCGCTCAAAGAGCCTGAAATCGAAGTTCGCATCGAAATTCGCGACAAACGGTTGTTCGTGATCCACAGCCAGCACAACAGCATCGGCGGTTATCCGCTGGGTGCCCTGGAACAGACGCTTGTACTGATGTCCGGTGGCTTCGATTCCACCGTCGCCGCCTACCAGATCATGCGCCGCGGGCTGATGAGCCATTTCTGCTTCTTCAATCTGGGCGGACGAGCCCACGAACTGGGCGTCATGGAAGTCGCGCACTTCATCTGGAAGAAGTACGGCAGCTCCCAACGCGTGTTATTTGTCAGTGTGCCGTTCGAGGAAGTACTGGGAGAAATTCTCGGGAAAGTCGATAACAGTCATATGGGTGTAGTTTTGAAGCGTATGATGTTGCGCGCTGCTTCCCGTATTGCCGATCGGCTGGAGATCGAAGCGCTGGTCACCGGCGAAGCGATTTCCCAGGTGTCGAGCCAGACGTTGCCGAACCTGTCCGTGATTGACTGCGTGACCGACAAGCTGGTCTTGCGTCCACTGATCGCCAGTCACAAGCAGGACATTATCGACCTGGCCAACGAAATCGGCACTGCCGATTTCGCCAAGCACATGCCGGAATACTGCGGGGTCATCTCGGTGAACCCAAAGACCCACGCCAAGCGTCCGCGCGTGGAGCATGAAGAGAAAGAATTCGACATGGCGGTACTCGAGCGTGCGCTCGAAAACGCCAAACTGGTGCCGATCGATCGCGTAATCGACGAATTGGGCCAGGATTTGCAGATCGAAGAAGTCAGCGAAGCTCTGGCGGGCCAGATCATCATCGACATCCGTCACCCGGATGCCGCTGAAGACGAGCCGCTGGAACTTGCTGGCATTGAGGTGCGGACGATGCCGTTTTATGCGTTGAACGCTCGTTTCAAGGAACTGGACCCTACTCGCCAGTACCTGCTGTATTGCGACAAAGGCGTGATGAGTCGCCTGCATGCCCACCATTTGCTCAGTGAGGGGCATGCCAATGTGCGCGTTTATCGACCGAGCTAAGTGCCCGGGGCTGTTTGCCTGTGGCCTGCGTCACCGGCCCCCCGACGCCGCCGTCAAGCTGTAACGGCTTTGCCGGACTCTACTGTAAATCGCTGCCAAGACTTGTCAGCACACCGAATCCTCTGATCGAGATACACAAGTGATCGAAAATCTACGCAACATCGCCATCATTGCTCACGTTGACCATGGTAAAACCACCCTGGTAGACAAACTCTTGCGTCAATCCGGCACCCTGGAGCGCAACGAGCTCAACGACGAGCGCGTGATGGACTCCAACGACCAGGAGAAAGAGCGCGGTATTACCATTCTGGCGAAAAACACCGCCATCAACTGGAACGGCTACCACATCAACATCGTGGACACCCCGGGCCACGCCGACTTCGGCGGCGAAGTTGAACGCGTAATGTCGATGGTTGACTCCGTTCTGCTGCTGGTTGACGCTCAAGACGGCCCTATGCCGCAAACCCGTTTCGTGACCAAGAAGGCTTTCGAAGCCGGCCTGCGTCCAATCGTGGTGATCAACAAGGTTGACCGTCCAGGCGCGCGTCCGGACTGGGTTCTGGACCAGATCTTCGACCTGTTCGACAACCTCGGTGCTACCGAAGAACAGCTGGACTTCAAAGTCGTCTACGCCTCGGCCCTGAACGGCATTGCCGGTCTGGAACACACCGACATGGCTGAAGACATGACTCCGCTGTACCAGTCGATCGTCGACAACGTACCTGCGCCGAAAGTCGACCGTGACGGTCCGTTCCAGATGCAAATCTCCGCTCTGGACTACAACAGCTTCCTGGGTGTTATCGGCGTTGGCCGTATCGCTCGTGGTCGCATCAAGCCGAACACTCCGGTTGTCGCTATCGACGCCGACGGCAAGAAGCGTAACGGTCGTATCCTGAAGCTGATGGGTCACCACGGCCTGCACCGCATCGACGTTGAAGAAGCAGCTGCCGGCGATATCGTCTGCATCAGCGGCTTCGACCAGCTGTTCATCTCCGACACTCTGTGCGACCCACTGAACGTCGAAGCGATGAAGCCGCTGACCGTTGACGAGCCAACCGTTTCCATGACCTTCCAGGTAAACGACTCGCCTTTCTGCGGTAAAGAAGGCAAGTTCGTCACCAGCCGTAACATCAAGGAACGCCTGGACAAAGAACTGCTCTACAACGTTGCCCTGCGCGTTGAAGAAGGCGACACCGCCGACAAGTTCAAAGTCTCCGGCCGTGGTGAGCTGCACCTCTCGGTACTGATCGAAACCATGCGTCGCGAAGGCTTCGAAATGGGTGTTGGTCGTCCGGAAGTGATCATCCGCATGGTTGACGGCGTCAAGCACGAACCGTACGAAAACGTGACCATCGACCTGCCGGAAGAATCGCAAGGTTCGATCATGGAACAGATCGGTATCCGTAAAGGCGACCTGACCAACATGGTTCCGGATGGCAAGGGCCGTGTGCGCCTTGAGTACAACATCCCGGCTCGTGGCTTGATCGGTTTCCGTAACGAGTTCCTGACCCTGACCTCCGGTGCAGGCATCCTGACCTCGATCTTCGACCGTTACGACGTGATGAAATCCGGCGACATGTCCGGCCGTCAGAACGGCGTGCTGGTTTCGGTGGCTACCGGTAAGGCGCTGACTTACTCGCTGGAAACCCTGCAAGCTCGCGGCAAACTGTTCCTGGGTCACGGTGAAGACGTGTACGAAGGTCAAATCGTCGGCATCAACAGCCGCGACAACGACCTGGGCGTCAACCCAACCAAAGGCAAGAAGCTCGACAACATGCGTGCTTCGGGTAAAGACGAAACCATCGCTCTGGTTCCGCCTATCCGCTTCACCCTGGAGCAGGCTCTGGAATTCGTTCAAGAAGACGAATTGTGCGAAGTCACTCCTAAGTCCATCCGTCTTCGTAAGAAGATCCTGGGCGAAAGCGAGCGTACCCGCGCTGCCAAGAAAGCTGGTAACTGAGTTTCGACTTAGTTAGCGCTTAAAAAAACGCCCCCGACCGCAAGGTCAGGGGCGTTTTTTTGTCTGGGTTTTTTGCGGTGTTTGTTCTGGCCCCATCGCGAGCAGGTTCGCTCCCACAGGGTTCGGTGTTGAACATGGATTATGTGTACGACAAAAATCAACTGTGGGAGCGAGCCTGCTCGCGATGAGGCCGGCTCAGGCAGCGCGATTCCGGATCAGAATTTTTCGAGGGTGCGACGGCTGGCGCTGCTCTCGCGCACCACTTCTTTAGGCTTGTACGCGCAGTACCCCGGCCGCGGTCCGATCTTCGGGTGATTGCGGCAGGTATCCGGGCGCTTATCATAAATAGTGCACAAACGGCTCTTGCGATCCAGGTACAGGCAATCGTTGTTGCTCATGCGCTGAAGGGTGAAGATCTCGGACTTCTGGTTATAGCGCTCGACGATACCTTCCTTCTGCAAACGCTTGGCGATGTTCTTCGGCGGATCGCCACGCTCGAATTCGTCGACGATGCCGATACGGATCAGATCCTTGATCTTGACCTCGACCGGCAAGGTGCAGCAGCTGGACACGCAGGAACCGCACATCGGGGCAGAGTATTTTGCCCAGGTATCGAGGCGATCGATCTCCGCGGCGGCGATCAGGTTGGGCTTCATCATCGGTTGTTACCAGCGTGTGCATCAGGGCGCGCGATCATACCGGGACTGGTGGATTTTTGAACAACCTTTCGCCAGATTTTTTCGCTTGGCGCAAAATAATCCCTGTGTCCGGCACGGCCCCTGCATTGTTTCTGGCACGCGACAACGTAATGTCGACCTATCTCGCACTAACAGGAAAAACTGCCGAACCAGAGTCTCAATGGTCTGTCAGACCGACTAGGCTCAGACAACTTCACGCTCGCTCGAGGTCTTATCGATGACTCAAGAACCACTTGTTCGCGAAGCAGAGGTGGCCGCATTCCGCGACGCCGTCTTGACCAAGCTTACCTACGCGGTGGGCAAAGACCCTGATCACGCCTTCGACCATGACTGGTTCGAAGCCATCGCCCTGGCGGCGCGCGATCACATGGTCGAGCACTGGATGGACCACACCCGGCAGATCTACCGCAAAGGCCAGAAACGGGTCTATTACCTCTCCCTTGAATTCCTGATCGGCCGCTTGCTCTATGACAGCCTGAGCAATCTCGGCCTGCTCGATGTGGCTCGCGAGGCCATGACCGAACTTGGCGTCGACATCGAACGCATCCGTCTGCTGGAACCCGATGCGGCGCTGGGCAACGGAGGCCTGGGGCGTCTGGCGGCGTGCTTCATGGAAAGCATGTCGACCCTCGGCATCGCCGGCCATGGTTACGGCATTCGTTACGAACACGGTTTGTTCCGCCAGGCCATCGTCGACGGTTGGCAGCAGGAACAGACCGAACACTGGCTGGATTTCGGCAACCCGTGGGAGTTCGAACGGCCGGAAGTCGCCTACCCGATCGGCTTCGGCGGCAGTGTCGAAACCGTGACCGATGAAAACGGCAAATCCAGGCAAGTCTGGTCCCCGGCGGAAACCGTGCGGGCTATTGCCTATGACACCCCGGTGGTCGGTTGGCGCGGCGCGAGTGTCAACACGCTGCGACTGTGGCGTGCCCGGGCCATGGAAGAGTTGCACCTGGAGCGCTTCAACGCTGGCGACCACCTGGGCGCGGTGGCAGAAGTGGCCCGGGCCGAAAGTATCTCCCGCGTGCTCTACCCGGCGGACAGCACCGAGGCCGGCCAGGAACTGCGTCTGCGTCAGGAATACTTCTTCGTCGCTGCATCCCTGCAGGATTTGTTGCGCCGCCATCGCAACATGCACACCTCGGTGCTGACCCTGGGCGATCACGCGGCCATTCAACTCAACGACACTCACCCCTCGATTGCCGTGGCCGAGTTGATGCGTCAGTTGGTCGACGTTTATGACGTGGCGTGGGATGCGGCTTGGCAAGTTACGGTCGACACGCTGTCGTACACCAACCACACGCTGTTGCCGGAGGCGCTGGAAACCTGGCCGGTCGGTTTGATGGAGCGGATGCTGCCACGGCACATGCAGATCATTTATTTGATCAACGCCCAGCACATCGACTCATTGCGAGCCAAGGGCGTTCACGATTTCGACGTGTTGCGTGCGGTCTCGTTGATCGAGGAGGACAACGGTCGTCGCGTGCGCATGGGTAACCTGGCATTCCTTGGTTCTCACAGCGTCAACGGCGTGTCCGGCCTGCACACGCAACTGATGCGCAGCACCGTGTTTTCCGAGTTGCATAAACTCTATCCAGAGCGGATCAACAACAAGACCAACGGCATTACCTTCCGCCGCTGGCTCTACCAGGCCAACCCCGAGCTGACCTCGATGATGGTCGACGCCCTCGGCCCGGATATGCTGGATAACCCCGAAGAAAGCCTGATAGGGCTGGAACCGTTTGCCGAGAAGACTGCATTCCGCAAACAGTTCGCCGAACAGCGGCTGCACAGCAAGAAAGCCCTGGCATACCTGATTCATGAACGGCTGGGGGTCGCGATCAACCCGGCGGCGATGTTCGACGTGCAGGTCAAGCGGATCCACGAATACAAACGTCAGTTGCTCAACCTGCTGCACACCGTTGCGCTGTATCAGGCGATTCGTGCCGAACCGGAAATCGACTGGGTGCCGCGGGTGAAGATCTTCGCCGGCAAGGCGGCGGCCAGTTATCACCAAGCCAAATTGATCATCAAACTGACCAACGACATCGCCCGGGTGGTCAACAACGACCCGACCGTGCGTGGTTTGCTCAAAGTGGTGTTCTTGCCCAACTACAACGTCAGCCTGGCCGAAAGCATCATTCCAGCGGCGGATTTGTCGGAACAGATTTCCACCGCAGGCTTCGAAGCCTCGGGCACCAGCAACATGAAGTTCGGCCTCAACGGCGCGCTGACCATTGGCACCCTGGACGGGGCCAACGTGGAGATGAGCGAGCGCATTGGTGTCGAACACATGTTCATCTTCGGCCTCAGCGCCGAGCAAGTGGAAGCGCGCAAGCTCAACCATGAGTTCAGCGCGGCACCGGACATTGCCGCCTCCCATCGACTCAACGATGTGTTGCAAGCGATTCGCGGAGGGGTGTTCTCACCAGACGATCCGTCCCGCTACACCACACTGATTGATTCGCTGGTGGACTATGACCGCTTCCTGGTCTGCGCCGATTTCGACTCTTACTGGAACGCTCAGATGCGGGTCGAGGCTCATTGGCACGACTCCAAAGAGTGGTGGCGCTCGGCGGTATTGAGCAGCGCGCGGATGGGCTGGTTCTCGTCCGACCGGACCATTCGTGAGTACGCCACGGATATTTGGAAGGCTTTGGAGTAAGTCTTCGATCGGCTCGATATACTGGCGCGCCGGAAAAGATCGCAGCCTTCGGCAGCTCCTACACAATCGCGTGCTACCACGCCCTTGTAGGAGCTGCCGAAGGCTGCGATCTTTTTGGAACTGGCTACGCTAATCTTTCTGGATTGGCCAATGCGCTTAGGGATATCGACCATGCAATGGATGTTCATGCTGATTGGGCTGCTGCTGGGCTGGCTACTCGACGAGTCGTTCAGCGATGCGCTGTTGGGCGCTTTGCTCGGGTTGGGTATTGGCCAGGCCATCCGCATCGGCCGCTTGAGCACTCAAAGCGCCGAGCAGCGACGCATGCTCGATCAGGCGCAAGTTGCGCTGCGTGCGGTCGAGCAGCGATTGGCATTGCTGGAAGTGTCGGGCGTCAAAACACCTGAAGCCAGTGAACCTGCGCCTAGCGAGCCGGTTCCATCCCCTGAAATCATTCTTGAACAAGCGCCTGTCGCATCCCCGGAGCTGATCTGGGAGCTGCCGCCTGAATTTGAACCCATCACGGCGGCCTCCACCGAAGCCAGTCGTCCGCCGCCCGCTGATGCCTGGAAACCCGAACCGATTGCCCGCGAACCACAGCAACCGGCTGAGCCTCGCGGCCCGAACTTCATCGAGCGCGCCATCAGCGGCGCGCGCAACTGGCTGTTCGGCGGCAATACCGTGCTGCGAGTTGGCGTGGTGCTGTTGTTCCTTGGCCTGGCCTTCCTGTTGCGCTATGCCACCGAGGGCATGGTGGTGCCGGTCGAGTTGCGTTACGCCGGTGTCGCGGCGGCGGCCTTGGGCTTGCTCGCGTTGGGCTGGTGGCTGCGTCTGCGCAACAGCAATTACGCGTTGATGCTGCAAGGCACCGGGATCGCGGTGTTGTACCTGACCGTATTTGCCGCGATGCGTCTGCATCCATTGCTCGACCCCACGGCTGCACTGGGGCTGCTGGTGGTGGTCACAGTGTTCTCGGCGATTCTCGCCATTACCCAAAACGCCTTGGGCTTGGCCGCCGCAGCTGCCCTGGGTGGTTTCGCCGCGCCGATCCTGACCTCCACCGGCGCCGGCAACCATGTCGCGCTGTTCAGCTACTTCGCCTTGCTCAATGCCGGCATCCTCGCCATCGCGTGGTTCAAGGCCTGGCGGCTGCTTAACCTGATCGGTTTTGTCGGCACCTTCGGCATCGGGTTGGCCTGGGGCCTGCGTTCCTATACACCGGAATTGCTGTGGAGTACCGAGCCGTTCCTGATTCTGTTTTTCCTGATGTACCTGGCCATCGGCCTGTTGTTCGCCCGGCGCAAACTGCTGGAAATGAGCGATGCGCCCGAGGACGACAGCCGCGAGGCGTTGCTGCACTGGTCGGCGCGCAAGGGCGATTACGTCGACGGCACGATGCTGTTCGCCCCTCCGCTGGTGGGTTTCGGTTTGCAGTTCGCGCTGGTGGAGCATCTGGAATTTGCCGCCGCCTTCAGCGCCTTGGCACTGGGCATGATTTACATGGGGCTGGCCCGGTTGCTGATGGGCGGTCGAGCGCTGTTGTTGGCGGAAACCTGTCTGGCACTTGGCGTGATCTTCGCCAGCCTGGCGATTCCCTTGGGGCTCGATGCGCGTTGGACCGCAGCCGCCTGGGCGGTGGAAGGTGCGGGGATATTCTGGCTCGGCCTGCGTCAACAGCGACCGCTGGCGCGAGCCTTTGCCTTGCTGCTGCAGCTGGGCTCGGCACTGGCCTTTCTCAGTGAGCTGCGGACTGGTGAGAGCAGCCTGCTCGATGGCGCACCGCTGGGAGCGTTGATGCTCGGCGTGGCGCTGCTGTTCAGCTTCTACCAATTACGCAAAGCGTTGCCTGAACAGGCGTCGCAGTGGGAGCGCCAAGCGCTGCCGGTGCTGGCCTGCCTGGGGCTGACGTTCCTCTATCTGCTGGCGCCGCTGTTCTTCTTCACTCATGGCACGGCGATCAGTTGGGCGCTGGCCGGGTTGGCGACGCTGTTCGTCGGCCTGCGCCTGCAATCGAGAACCTTTCTGTTCACCGCGTTCGCCGTGCAACTGCTTGGCGGTGCGTTGTTCCTGTTGCGGCTGCAAGGGGCGGGCGGTGAGTCTGCCGCGGTGTTCAGCGCCGGTTGGAGCGGTTTGCTCAGCGCGTCCCTGATCGGGCTGGCATTGATCGCCGGGATGTTGCTGGCGGCCCGCGACGAAATGGTGCGCAGCGACGTGCGTTTGCTGCGCGGCTTGTCAGTGGTGTTGCTGGCCGGTCTGGTGCTGATCAACCTCGCGGTGCTGTTCGTGTTGCCGTGGCAAACCGCGAGCGCGGTGTGGGCCGCCAGTGGTTTGTTCATCATCTGGTTGAGCCTGTACCTGAAGCAGCGGGTGAGTTTTGTCTTTGGTCTGCTGTTGCAGGTGATCGGCGGCGTGGCGTTCCTGTTCGCCGGGCCAGACCTGCTCGGCCCGCTGCTCAGCGAAGGGTTGCGACCGCTGGCGCACAGCGGTTTCTGGACGCCGCTGGTGCTGGGGCTGGCCGCCTTCGTCGGGGCCTGGCGTTTGCAGCTCGGCAACCATGCCTCGGCCTTCGATGGGTTGAGCCTGCAGCGCTTGTCCGAAGTATTGCTGGTGTGGGGCGCGGGTTGGTGGGCGCTGGCGTGGGTCAGCGAAGTGCTGCGCTTTGCGCCGTTGAATCTGCAAGCCACTTTGTTGCTGGCCGTCGCCGCCGTGAGTGTCGCGTTGTGGACGGTATTGGCGTTGCGCCTGAAGTGGTCGTCGCTGGGCTTGCTCTGCACGTTGCTGATTCCCGCTGCCGGTTTGGTGCTGCTCGCGGCCTGGCATTCGCGTTATCACCCGGCCGCCAACTTCGGCTGGCTGGTCTGGATCGCGGTGTTCGTCGTGCATTTCATCTCGCTGCGGCGTCTGGCGCCGACGCTGCCCGCAACAGCCCTGAGCACCGCCCATGTGCTCGGCTGCTGGTTGTTGATCGGCGTATTGGCCCTGGAGCTGCGTTACGGTCTGCTGCTGTTGTCGGAGCAGTACAATGCCTGGCGCTGGCTGGGCTGGGCGATTCTGCCGAGCCTGTATCTGGTGCTGATGGCCGCGCCGCGTGCGTGGCCATGGCCGGTGTCGGAGTATCCCCGCGAGTACCGGGTTTATGCCGCTGCGCCGCTGGCGTTGTTGATGCTCGGCTGGTTCTGGCTGGCGAACATCGCCAGTGACGGCACCGCCGAGCCGTTGCCGTATGTGCCGCTGATTAATCCGCTGGAGCTGGGTCTGTTGTTTGCCCTGTTCGGCGTTTACGTCTGGTCTCGGACCGCCGTGACGCAATTGGCGATACGCAAGGAGTACGCCGATAACGCCACGCAAGTGATTGCCGGGGTTTCGTTGTTCGTTTTCTTCACCGCGCTGGTGATGCGCGCGGCTCACCACTGGGGCGGCGTGCCGTACGCGCTGGATCTGCTGCTTGGGTCGATGTTGGTGCAGGCCGGCCTATCCATCGTCTGGACCCTGATGGCCCTGAGTCTGATGATCGGTGGGCATCTGCGTCATCGCCGCGAAGTCTGGCTGATCGGCGCGGCGCTGATCGCGTTGGTGGTCGCCAAGCTGTTCTTCGTTGAATTGAGTAACCGCGGCGGGCTGGCGCGGATCGTGTCGTTTATTGGCGTTGGCGTGTTGCTGTTGGTGGTGGGCTATTTCGCTCCATTGCCACCCAAGCGTGCCGAAGCTGTGCCGGATGTTGAAAAACCGGCCCCTGAAACCGAAGGAGTGTCGTCTTGAGTCAGAAACTGAACCTGGGCTGGTGGGGGGCTGTGGTGTTGGGTGTGACGCTGTCGGCCGGCGCGCAGGAACAACCGGCGGACTTTGCCGCGCAGGTGCCGTTGTCGGTGAGCGGCGAGGGCCCGTGGTATCGCCTGGAATTGCCCTTGGGCGTGCAACTGAAAGCGCGGCAAACCGATCTCAGCGATCTACGCGTGTTCAACGCCGCCGGTGAGCCTCAGGCTTATGCGCTGGCCCGAGAACCCGCGCAGACCCGCGAAAACCGTACGCTTCACGACGTGAAGTGGTTCCCGTTGTACAACTCGGCGGATGCCACCGAGCGCGCGCCGAGTGTGCGCGTGCAATCGAACACCAACGGCACGTTGATCGAGGTGCAGCCGTCCAGCCAGTTGGAGGCGGGCGAAGAAGAGCTGCGCGGCTGGTTACTCGATGCCAGTCGAATCAAGGCGCCGTTACAGCAATTGATCCTCGATTGGACCAGCGATCGCGACGGCTTCCAGCGTTTCAGCATCGAAGCCAGCGACGATTTGCAGCATTGGCAGTCGTGGGGCGAAGGGCAAGTGGCGCGTCTGACGTTTGCCGACGAACGGGTCGAGCAGCATGAAGTCGGCCTGCCGGGGCAATCGGCGCGCTATCTGCGTTTGCTGTGGAGCTCACCGCAATCGGCGCCAGCGCTGACTTCGGCGCAACTGGAAAGCACCAACCCTCGCACCTTGCCGCTGCCGTTGGTCTGGTCACAACCGTTGGCTGGCACCAGCGTGAAGGCCGGTGAGTACATCTGGCAATTGCCGATGGGGTTGAATGTCCAGCGCTTGCAGATCGAGCTGAATCAGCCCAACAGCCTGGCACCGGTGACGTTGTCGGGTCGTCGGGAAACCAGCCTGCCGTGGCAAACGCTGACCAGCGGTTTGCTCTACCGCTTGACCCAGAATGGCCAGGACGTGGTACAGAACGAATTGCAGCTGCCGGGCCAGACCGTGCAGCAATTGAAGCTGACGGTGGATGAGCGCGGCGGAGGCCTGGGCGCCGAAGCGCCGACCGTGCGGTTTGCCGTGCGCTCCACGCAACTGGTGTTCCTGGCGCGCGGGGCCGGGCCTTATACGCTGGCGTTGGGGAGTGCGACGGTGAAGGCGGCGAACTTGCCATTATCGACGCTGATTCCCGATTACAGCGCTGCGAAGCTGGCGGCGTTGGGCAAGGCGACCGTGGAGGGTGGGGTCGTGGTGACTCCGGCGGCGACCGTGCCTGCGGTGGCGGACACGAACTGGAAGAAATTCGGGTTGTGGGCGGTGCTGTTGCTCAGTGTGCTGTTTTTGGGGGCCATGGCGTTCAGCTTGCTGCGCAAGCCACCCGTCAAATCCTAGGCTGGCGTTTCGCGCCAGATCGCGGGCAAGCCTCGCTCCCACAGGATTGGTGGATTACCTGTAGGAGCGAGGCTTGCCCGCGAAGGCGTCCTTCCGGCCACCAAAAATATTGAAACCTGCCGCCAATCACGGCCCCATTTCGAACTACGCTCAACCCCGCACATGAACTCTATTGGGTGTATCACGTCTGATAGGAGGAAATGCGCCCCGACTCGCGTTAAACTGCGCGGGTTTTTAGCCCCCCCATTCCACCGGAGCCGTCCATGTCCCGCGTTACCTTGAGTCGCTATTTGATTGAGCAGACCCGTAGCAACAACACTCCTGCCGATCTGCGCTTCCTGATCGAAGTGGTGGCGCGTGCCTGCAAGGAAATCAACCACGCCGTCTCCAAAGGCGCCCTGGGTGGCGTCCTGGGCAGCATGGGCACTGAAAACGTCCAGGGCGAAGTGCAGAAGAAACTCGACGTGATCTCCAACGAAATCCTGCTCGAAGCCAACGAGTGGGGCGGTCACCTGGCCGGCATGGCGTCCGAAGAAATGGACAACGCCTACCAGATCCCAGGCAAATACCCGAAAGGCGCGTACCTGCTGGTATTTGACCCACTGGACGGTTCGTCGAACATCGACATCAACGCGCCGGTCGGCACCATCTTCTCGGTACTGCGTTGCCCGAACGAATACCTGAGCCAGAACGAGCCCTTGAATGAAAAGGCTTTCCTGCAGCCAGGTACCCAGCAAGTGGCCGCCGGTTATGCCATCTATGGTCCACAGACCATGTTGATCCTGACCCTGGGCGACGGTGTGAAAGGCTTCACCCTGGACCGCGAAATGGGCAGCTTCGTGCTGACCCATGAAGACATCAAGATCCCGGAGTCCACTCAGGAGTTCGCGATCAACGCGTCCAACCAGCGGCACTGGGAAGCTCCGGTACAACGCTACGTCAGCGAATTGCTGGCTGGCGAAGAAGGCCCGTTGAAAAAGAATTACAACATGCGCTGGGTCGCGGCGATGGTCGCGGACGTGCACCGCATCCTGACCCGCGGCGGTCTGTTCATGTACCCACGCGACAGCCGTGAGCCGTCGAAGCCGGGCAAACTGCGTCTGATGTACGAAGCCAACCCGATGTCGTTCCTCGTTGAACAGGCTGGCGGCGCTTCCACCGATGGCCACCAGCGCATCCTCGACATCCAGCCGGAAGGCTTGCACCAGCGTGTTGCGGTGTTCCTCGGTTCGAAAGAAGAAGTTGCCCGCGTCACGGCTTACCACAAGGAATAAACCATGACTGCGCCCTGGCAGCCGTTACTCGAATGGTGGTTTGGATCTTTCGAATCACCCAACGAAATAGCGGCTGACAAGGGCAAGTTATGGTTCGGCAAGCGCGACAGCCAGGACCTCGAAGCGCGGACGCGTTTCGGGAACCTGGTCGAGCAGGCACTGGCCGGCGGTTTGACCGAATGGGTGCAACACCCTGAAGGTTGGCTGGCCTTGGTGCTGCTACTCGATCAACTTCCGCGAATGATCTTTCGCGATACCCCCAAATCCTTTTCCGGCGATCTCAGGGCTCAGGCACTGGTAGCGCAAGGCATTGCTGCGGATTTCGATCGGCAACTGCGGCCGATCCAGCGGGTGTTTATCTATCTGGTGTTTGAGCACTGCGAAAATCTGGCGGTGCAGAACGAAGCGGTTTCGCGGTTTCTGGATCTGGTTGAACAGCAACCGGAGGCGGATCGGGCGGTGTTTGCCGACAACCTGGATTATGCCGAGCGACATCAGAAGATCATTGCGCGGTTTGGACGGTTTCCCCATCGCAATGCGGTGTTGGGGCGTGAATCTACGGCTGAGGAGCTGGAGTTTCTTTCAGGCCCCGGATCCCGCTTCTAGCTTTGATCGTTCCCACGCTCCGCGTGGGAATGCAGCCCGGGACGCTCCGCGTCCCTTCCAGAGCCGAACGCGGAGCGTCCGTTGAGGCATTCCCACGCAGAGCGTGGGAACGATCAACTCATTAGATCCTGAAACTACCTACCAACTGCTTCAACCGCGCCGCCTGCTGCTCAAGGTCAGCGCACGCACGCAAAGTCGACTGCAAGTTCTCCACACCTTCCTGGTTCAACGTGTTGATCTCGGTGATGTCGACGTTGATCGACTCCACCACAGCGGTTTGCTCCTCGGTCGCGGTGGCCACGGACTGGTTCATTCCGTCGATCTCACCGATGCGCTGCGTCACGCTGCCCAGGCGCTCGCCAGCCTGGTTGGCGATGCCGACGCTGCTTTCGCTCTGGCGCTGGCTGTCGGTCATGGTGCTGACCGCTTCCCGGGCGCCGACTTGCAGTTCTTCGATCATCTTCTGCACTTGCTGCGCCGAATCCTGAGTGCGGTGGGCGAGGTTGCGCACCTCATCGGCAACCACGGCAAAACCACGGCCGGCTTCACCGGCACGGGCCGCTTCGATGGCCGCGTTGAGCGCCAGCAGGTTGGTTTGCTGCGAGATGCTGGTGATCACTTCCAGAATCTGGCCGATGTTCACTGTGTTGCTGTTCAGGGTTTCGATGTTGCCGCAGGAATCACTGATTTTTGCCGATAGCTGCTGCATGGCTGCGATGGTTTTATCCACCACTTGCTGACCGTCTTCGGCCAAGGCACGGGCGTCGCTCGAATGTTGCGAGGCGAGGGCGGCGTTCTGGGCGATTTCCTGGGCGGCGGCACCCAATTCGTTGATGGCTGCAGCCACGCTGCTGGTGCGTGAGGCTTGCTGATCGGAGTTGAACATCGATGAGTTCGATGCAGCTACTACGCGCAAGGCGACTTCGTTGACCTGGCCGGTGGCCGAGGACACTTCGCGGATCGAGGTATGAATACGTTCTACAAAACGGTTGAACGAAATGCCCAATGCGCCGAATTCATCCTGGCCGTGAATGGTCAGGCGCTTGGTCAGGTCACCTTCGCCCTCGGCGATGTCATGCATGGCGCGGCCCATGGTCAGCAGCGGTTGCATCAGCACACGGATCAACATGCTCAGCAGCGCGATGATGATCACCACTGCGATGACCATGGCGATGATCGCCGAGGTGCGGAATTCGCTGAGCATCGAGAACGCGGTGTCTTTATCCAGCACCAGCGCCACGTACCAGTCTGCAGACGGCACGCCGTTGACGTGAGTGAAGGAGATGAACCGGGTTTTGCCGTCCAGTTCGACTTCCTTCAGGCCCGGGCTGATTTTCGGCGCCCCGTTGGGGTACGCGTCAGCCAGGTTCTTGAGCACCAGTTTGCTGTCCGGGTGGATCAGGATCTTGCCATCGGCGCTGACGATAAACGCATGGCCATGACCGCCGAAGTTCAGCGAGTTGATGATCGCGCTGACGCTGGACAGATCAATGTCTGCACCGGCGACGCCAATCATTTGATTCTGGTGCTTCACCGGCGTGGCAACGGTAATCACCAGTTTGCCCGACGATGCCGCAATGTAGGGTTCGGTGACGATGGTCTGTTGCGCGTTGTTGGCCGCCTTGTACCAGCCACGGGCGCGCGGGTCGTAGTCCGCGGCGCGATTGCCGGCCGGGACCGAGAACATCACGCCATCGGTGCCTCCGAAGTAACTCAGCTGGAAGTTGCCGGTGTAGGCCGGCAGATCGATGGCGCGCTTGAGATTGGCCTGGGCGCTGCCGTCCACGGCGATTTGCTGGGCCAGCGATTGCAGCAATTGAATGCGGCTTTCCAGCCAGGTCTGAATGTTGCTGGTGGTCAGGCTGCCGAGTTCCTGCATCGAGGACTCGGTACTGCTGCGCAGAGTCTGCCGCTGGCGGTAATCGTTGAACAGGATGAAACAGGCGAATGCAACGGCCACCACAAGGGCGGCGGCCAACAGGATTTTGTGGCTGAATTTCATGTTTCTGGTCATTAAATGAGCTACCGCGAAGGGCTGGTCAACAAGGGGTGTCAATTTGCCACAGTGGAAGGCTTTACACTGCTTCTATGTCGACTGGCCGGCACCAAAGATTAGGCGGCCTGCGGGAAAACCGACGAAATACTCAACGGCGCGAAAAAGTGGCTGATTTATCGTAAAGGGCAGACGGATGGCCGAACAAATAGCCGCAGGGTCAGGGAACCAGAGAGGGGTTTTCTCTTCTAAGCTTCAGCTTGGCAGCCATGCCATTCCCTACGCCCCAGGAGTTACACCATGTCGCTGCGATCTATCGCCTTGCTCTCGTTCTGCGTGTTGTTGGCAGCGTGCGGCAAGATCAATCAGGAAAATTATTCGAAGCTGTCGACCGGCATGCCCAAGGCCGAGGTTGAGACCTTGCTGGGCAAACCGACTGATTGCTCGGGCGCACTCGGCATGTCCAGTTGCACCTGGGGTGACAAAAACAGCTTTATCAGCGTGCAGTATGCCGGTGACAAAGTGCTGATGTTTTCTGGCCAAGGCCTGAAGTAAACCGGGGCTATTCGCCCACGGGAGAAAAGAATAATGAAGCGGTTACTGATCGTTCTTTTTGCCGGCCTGGTATTGGCCGGCTGCGCCACTTCTGGCGTAGATCCATTGGCACCCAAGACCGTCAACACGGTCAACCTCAAGCGTTACCAGGGAACCTGGTACGAGCTGGCGCGGCTGCCGATGTATTTCCAGCGCAACTGCGCGCAATCCGAGGCCCATTACACCCTCAAGCCTGACGGTGACATGGCGGTGTTGAACCGCTGCCTGACGTCGGACTGGCAATGGGAAGAGGCCAAAGGCACGGCTTATCCACAAGTACCCGGCAAGGCCGACAAGCTGTGGGTCGAGTTCGATACCTGGTTCTCGCGACTGATCCCGGGTGTGGCGAAGGGGGAGTACTGGGTGTTGTACGTCAGCGATGATTACAAGACCGCGATTGTCGGCGACCCGAGCCGCCGTCACCTCTGGCTGTTGTCACGCACCCCGACGGTCAATGGTGTCGTGCGAGAAGAACTGCTGAGCAAGGCGCGTCAGCAGGGTTATGACACGACGCGACTGATCTGGCGTGCGTCGGATTCGCAGATGGCCAAGACTTCCAACTAGCGGCGCAACCGAAAAAAGATCGCAGCCTGCGGCAGCTCCTACAGAGTCCGTGTTGATCCGCATTATTGCGACCAACCGGATCAATGCAGGAGCTGCCGAAGGCTGCGATCTTTTGTTTTTTCGGTTAACCGAGCAGTTCGCGCAGAACCTGGGTAAACGCCCGATTGCTTTCTTCTTCCCCGGCATGCCGCCCGTCACGCACAACCCACTGGCCGTTGACCAGCACATCCCGCACCTGACGGTCACCACCGGCAAACAGCCAACGATTGAGAATCCCGTCGCCACTGGCCGTCGCCAGGTACGGATCGTTACCGTCCAGTACCAACCAATCCGCACGCTTGCCGACTTCCAGGGCGCCAATCGGTTGCCCCAGCGCCTGGGCACCGCCATCCAGCGCGGCGTCGTACAGTGTGCGGCCGACCATCGGCTGATCGGCGCCATACAAACGATTTCGCCGCTGATCGCGCAGACGCTGGCCGTACTCCAGCCAGCGCAATTCTTCCACCACGCTTAACGACACATGGCTGTCGGAACCGATGCCCATGCGCCCGCCCTGCGCCAGGAAATCCACCGCCGGAAAAATCCCGTCGCCCAGGTTGGCTTCGGTGGTCAGGCATAGACCCGCGATGGCGCGGCTCTGGGCCATGAGCGTGACTTCTTCCGGGTTGGCGTGGGTCGCGTGGACCAGGCACCAGCGCTGATCGACTTCGGTGTTTTCGTACAGCCATTGCAGCGGACGGCGACCGCTCCAGCTCAGGCAGTCGTCGACTTCTTTCTGCTGTTCGGCAATGTGAATGTGTACCGGGCACTGCTGGTCACTGGCCGCCAGCACTTCGCTGATCTGCTGCGGGGTGACCGCGCGCAACGAGTGGAAACACAATCCCAGCGACTGCGCCGGTTGCTGCGCCAGGATCGGCTGCAAGCGCGATTGAAGTTTGAGGTAGTTTTCAGTGCTGTTGATAAAGCGGCGCTGACCTTCGTTCGGGGCCTGGCCACCAAAACCGGAGTGGCTGTAGAGCACTGGCAGCAAGGTCAGCCCGATACCGGCGAAGCTGGCGGCCTGGCTGATGCGCAGCGCCAGTTCGGCCGGGTCTGCGTACGGTTGGCCGTTGGTGTCGTGGTGTACGTAATGAAATTCCGCGACCGAGGTGTAACCGGCCTTGAGCATTTCGATGTACAGCTGACGCGCGATGATGCCAAGTTGGTCCGGGCTGATTTTTCCGACGAGCCGGTACATCAAATCGCGCCAGGTCCAGAAACTGTCATTCGGATTGCCCGCCACTTCCGCCAACCCGGCCATGGCCCGCTGGAAGGCGTGGGAGTGCAAATTCGGCATCCCCGGTAGTAGCGGACCGCTCAGCCGTTCGGCGTCATCTGCGTGAGAATCGGCCTGGATATGGGTCAGCACGCCATTGGCGCTGACCTCAAGACGTACATTGTTGGCCCATCCACTAGGCAGCAGCGCGCGTTCGGCAAAGAAGGCGGACATGGTTCAGCACCCCATCGTGTGTTATTTGTATATACATATACAGACGTTTGCCTGCTCGGTAAACTCCGGCAAGCTAGCAACTTCTAACAGATGAACAAGGATTAACCGTGCCGACTCCCTCTGCCACATTGCCGCCGAATGCCAATCTGAGCGCCAATCTGGGCGACAGTCCGGCGCCCTTGTACGCCCGCGTCAAACAGATGATCACCCAGCAAATCGACAGTGGAAACTGGCCGCCGCACTACCGCGTTCCGTCGGAAAGCGAGTTGGTCAGCCAGCTGGGTTTCAGCCGCATGACCATCAACCGCGCCCTGCGCGAGATGACCGCCGATGGCCTGTTGGTGCGTATGCAAGGCGTCGGAACGTTCGTCGCCGAACCGAAAAGCCAGTCCGCCCTGTTTGAAGTGCACAACATCGCCGACGAAATTGCCTCCCGTGGCCATCGCCATACGTGCAAGGTGATCACTCTCGAAGAAGAGGCCGCCGGTTCCGAGCGCGCCCTGGCGCTGGACATGCGCGAAGGGCAGAAAGTGTTCCACTCGCTGATCGTGCATTTCGAAAACGATATTCCGGTGCAAATCGAAGACCGTTTCGTCAACGCGCTGGTGGCGCCGGAGTACCTCAAGCAAGACTTCACCCTGCAAACGCCTTACGCCTATCTGAATCAGGTTGCGCCGCTGACCGAAGGCGAGCACGTGGTCGAAGCGATTCTTGCCGAGCCGTCTGAATGCAAATTGCTGCAGATTGAAAAGGGCGAGCCGTGCCTGCTGATTCGTCGCCGCACCTGGTCCGGCCGTCAGCCAGTGACCGCCGCCCGCTTGATCCACCCCGGTTCCCGTCATCGTCTGGAAGGACGGTTCCATAAATAAAGAGCCATAAATGAGCCAGTTGAAAGTTTTACGCGCAGCAGATTACCCGCGCATGCCGTGGAAAAACGGCGGCGGCAGCACTGAAGAAATCACCCGGGATGGAGGTGCTGGCCTTGAGGGTTTCGGCTGGCGGCTGTCCATTGCCGACATAGGAGAGTCGGGCGGGTTTTCCACCTTTGCCGGCTATGAGCGGGTGATCACCGTGCTGCAAGGCGACGGCATGACCTTGCGGGTTGATGGTCAGGACACTCGGCCATTGTTACCACTGGACCCCTTTGCTTTCAGCGGCGAGAGCCAGGTTTCCTGCACATTGCTCGGTGGGCCGATCCGCGACTTCAACCTGATTTATGCACCGCAGCGTTACAGCGCGCGGTTGCAGTGGCTGGACGGCGAGCAGCGGTTTTTCAGCTCGGCGGGTACCGTGCTCGTGTTCAGTGTCACCGACGAGCTTGAAGTGAAAGTCGGTAACAGCACTTCACAGCTCGGTCGCCATGATTGCCTGCAACTCGACGGTAACACCGGCCTGCTGGAAGTCTCCAGCAATGGCCCGTGCTGTGTGATCGAACTGACTGCACGCTGATCAAAAATTCTCAAAATATCGCAGCCTTCGGCAGCTCCTACAGTTTGATGTTCATCCGCAAAATTTGTGGTGTGCATGATCAATGTAGGAGCTGCCGGAGGCTGCGATCTTTTGCTTTTCAGCATTTCCCATCGCGCACCAACTTGTTACCGAACGCCCCAGCGTGGCGCAAAACCACACTCAAGTAACAACAGCCACGCCCCTCGCAAAATCCCCCAGAAAAATTTCATCTTCGCCAGAACCCTTGATTCAGGCGCTCTCCAGCCATTTTCAAAACTTTTCTTGAACACCCATCCAAGAAGTTGGCCGCTCGATTGCATATGCTTGTATGTACAAGTAAAGACGTATGCGTATGAGTCGATTCGAGACTCCTCGCAACGTCCACTGATTCGCTTGTGTCGCGTTGACGCGCACAGGCTGGCTTGCCCACCGCCAGGGTTGGTTTGGATTGATCGCTGAGGAGTCTTTTTCGTGACTGACAATACCCAGAAACCTACTAAATACCGCAATGTAGAAATCCGTGCCGCACGCGGTAACAAGCTGACCGCCAAAAGCTGGCTGACTGAAGCGCCGCTGCGCATGCTGATGAACAACCTCGACCCGGAAGTCGCCGAGAACCCTAAAGAACTGGTGGTTTACGGTGGCATCGGTCGTGCGGCACGTAATTGGGAATGCTACGACAAGATCGTCGAAAGCCTGACCAACCTGAACGACGACGAGACCCTGCTGGTGCAATCCGGCAAGCCGGTCGGCGTGTTCAAGACCCACAGCAACGCCCCGCGTGTACTGATCGCCAACTCCAACCTGGTGCCACACTGGGCGAGCTGGGAACACTTCAATGAACTCGACGCCAAAGGCCTGGCCATGTACGGCCAGATGACCGCTGGTAGCTGGATCTACATCGGCAGCCAGGGCATCGTTCAAGGCACCTACGAAACTTTCGTCGAAGCCGGTCGCCAACACTACAACGATGACCTGAAAGGTCGTTGGGTCCTGACCGCAGGCCTCGGCGGCATGGGCGGCGCTCAGCCTCTGGCTGCAACACTGGCCGGTGCTTGCTCGCTGAACATCGAATGCCAGCAGGTCAGCATCGATTTCCGCCTGAACAGCCGTTATGTCGATGAGCAAGCCACCGACCTCGACGACGCGCTGGCCCGCATCGCCAAATACACCAAGGAAGGCAAAGCGATTTCCATCGCTCTGCTGGGCAACGCGGCTGAAATCCTGCCGGAACTGGTCAAGCGTGGCGTGCGCCCGGACATGGTCACCGACCAGACCAGCGCCCACGACCCACTCAACGGCTACCTGCCAGCCGGCTGGACCTGGGAAGAGTACCGCGCTCGCGCCAAGACCGAGCCGGCTGCCGTGGTCAAAGCCGCCAAGCAGTCCATGGCCGTGCACGTTAAAGCGATGCTCGAATTCCAGAAAATGGGTATTCCGACCTTCGACTACGGCAACAACATCCGTCAGATGGCACAAGAAGAAGGCGTTGAAAACGCGTTCGACTTCCCAGGCTTCGTACCGGCTTACATCCGTCCGCTGTTCTGCCGCGGCATCGGCCCGTTCCGTTGGGCTGCGCTGTCGGGCGATCCGCAGGACATCTACAAGACCGACGCCAAAGTAAAAGAACTGATCCCGGACGACGCCCACCTGCACAACTGGTTGGACATGGCGCGCGAGCGCATCAGCTTCCAGGGGCTGCCGGCACGTATCTGCTGGGTTGGTCTGGGTCTGCGCGCCAAGCTGGGTCTGGCGTTCAACGAAATGGTGCGCAGCGGTGAATTGTCCGCGCCAATCGTGATCGGTCGCGATCACCTGGACTCCGGCTCTGTTGCCAGCCCTAACCGCGAAACCGAATCGATGCAGGACGGTTCCGACGCCGTGTCCGACTGGCCACTGCTCAACGCTCTGCTCAACACCGCGAGCGGTGCGACCTGGGTTTCCCTGCATCACGGCGGCGGCGTCGGCATGGGCTTCTCCCAGCACTCGGGCATGGTGATTGTCTGCGACGGTACGGACGAAGCGGCCGAGCGTATCGCTCGCGTGCTGCATAACGACCCGGCTACCGGTGTCATGCGTCACGCCGATGCGGGTTACCAGATCGCGATCGATTGCGCCAAGGAGCAGGGTCTGAACCTGCCGATGATTACCGGTAAATAACGCGGAACCCTGTAGTAGCTGCCGCAGGCTGCGATCTTTTGGCGTCGTTATTGGCGCCGAAGATCAAGATCAAAAGATCGCAGCCTCGTTTCACTCGACAGCTCCTACCAGCTCCTACCAGTTTCTATGCAGATACAACCAACATCGAATAACAATCCACAGAGGTTGAATCATGGCTGTTAATGACGATCGTGCAGGCAGTAAACCGTTGATCGAGAAACGTTCGATCGACTACATCCCGGAAGCGGAGAGACACGGTCGTCTGTTGAGCCAGTTCACCCTGTGGATGGGTGCCAACCTGCAAATCACCGCGATTGTCACCGGGGCCCTGGCCGTGGTGCTGGGCGGTGATGTGTTTTGGTCGTTGATTGGTCTGTTGATCGGTCAACTGCTCGGCGGTGGTGTAATGGCGCTGCATGCGGCGCAAGGGCCCAAGCTTGGCCTGCCGCAGATGATCTCCAGCCGGGTACAGTTCGGCGTGTATGGCGCAGCCATCCCGATCGTGCTGGTGTGCCTGATGTACTTGGGCTTCACCGCAACGGGCACCGTGCTTTCCGGCCAGGCGCTGGGCCAGTTGTTTGGCGTCAGCGACAGCATCGGGATCCTCATCTTCGCCAGTGTCATCGTGCTGGTCACGGTGCTCGGTTACCGGGTGATCCATTTCATCGGCCGTGTCGCCAGCGTCATTGGCGTGATTGCCTTCGTTTACCTGTTCAGTCGCCTGATGAGCCAGACTGACGTTGGCGCACTCCTGCAAATCCGCCATTTCAGCTGGAGCAGCTTTCTGCTCGCGGTATCGCTCGCGGCGTCCTGGCAGATCGCCTTCGGCCCCTACGTGGCTGACTACTCACGCTACCTGCCGAGCAAGATTTCCTCGGTGAAGACTTTTTTCGCCGCAGGCGCCGGTTCGGTCATTGGCGCACAGGTGGCGATGATCCTCGGTGTGTTTGCCGCCGCCATGGCCAACGGGCAATTCGCCGGCCACGAAGTGGCTTACATCGTTGGCTTGAGCGGCAGCGGTGCCACTGCTGCGCTGCTGTACTTCAGCATCGCGTTCGGCAAGGTCACCATCTCCACGCTGAACTCCTACGGCAGCTTCATGTGCATTGCGACCATCATCAGCGGTTTCCGTGGAGACCTGCGGGTAACGCGCTTGCAGCGTCTGGTCTTCGTGCTGGTCATCGTTGGCACTGCGACCCTGATCGCGTTGCTCGGTCAGCACTCGTTCCTCGGTGCGTTCAAGTCCTTCATTCTCTTTTTGCTGGCTTTTTTCACACCATGGAGCGCGATCAACCTGGTGGACTACTACTGCATCACTCGCGAGCGCTATGACGTGCCGGCGCTGGCCGATCCGAACGGTCGCTACGGCCGTTGGAACCCGCTCGGTATCAGCGTCTATGTCTTCGGTGTGCTGGTGCAACTGCCGTTCATCGCTACCAAGTTCTATACCGGTCCGCTGGTGGACGCTCTGGGTGGTGTGGATATTTCCTGGATCATCGGTCTGGTGCTTCCCGCAGGCCTGTATTACGTGTGCGCGAAAAAATGGCACAGCGCAGTACCCGATCACCTGATTCTGCCGGTCGAGCAGGACAGCGATGTACAACCTGAAACAAGCGGGGCCGGTCGCGCTGCTGCGCAGGCCTGATTGGACGTGGACAGGGCTGGATGCCTCTTGACTGCCGTAAGCCAACTCATGATTAGGAGCGTCAAACAATGAAATCGAACAAGACCCTGCTGACCACATTGCTTTCCATGGGCCTGCTGGCCAGTGCTGGCGCCACCCAGGCGGCTGGCTGGTGCGAATCGGGCAAACCGGTGAAATTCGCCGGCCTGAACTGGGAAAGCGGCATGCTGCTGACCGACGTGATGCAAATCGTCTTGGAGAAAGGCTACGACTGCAAGACTGACAGCCTGCCAGGCAACTCCATCACCATGGAAAACGCCCTGAGCAGCAACGACATTCAAGTGTTTGCCGAAGAGTGGGTCGGTCGTAGCGAAGTCTGGAACAAGGCCGAGAAGGCCGGCAAGGTTATCGGTGTCGGCGCTCCGGTCGTTGGCGCCATCGAAGGCTGGTACGTGCCGCGTTACGTGATCGAAGGCGATGCCAAGCGCAAGCTGGAGCCAAAAGCCCCGGACCTGAAAGCGATCGCCGATCTGGGCAAATACGCTGCCGTGTTCAAGGATCAGGAAGAGCCATCCAAGGGCCGTTTCTACAACTGCCCGGCCGGCTGGACCTGTGAGCTGGACAACAGCGAAATGCTCAAAAGCTATGGTCTGGAAAGCACCTACACCAACTTCCGCCCAGGCACCGGCCCGGCGCTGGATGCGGCGGTGCTGTCGAGCTACAAGCGTGGCGAGCCGATCCTGTTCTACTACTGGTCGCCAACCCCGCTGATGGGTCAGGTTGACCTGGTCAAACTCGAAGAAAAGCCAGGCGTGGACAAGAGCGTGACCATCAAGGTCGGCCTGTCCAAGACCTTCCACGAGCAAGCCCCGGAACTGGTGGCTGTGCTGGAAAAGGTCAACCTGCCGATCGACCTGCTGAATCAGAACCTCGGGCGCATGGCCAAAGAGCGGATCGAATCGCCAAAACTGGCCAAGATCTTCTTGAAGGAACATCCTGAAGTCTGGCACGCATGGGTGAGCGAAGACGCAGCCAAAAAGATCGACGCTGCACTTTGAAAACTACTGCGCTCGGCAATACTGCGTTGAAAGCAGACTCGAAATGCTCATTGACTAAAGTCAACTCCGCTTTCTCGCCTGCTTTCGCCTTGTCTTGCCTTCGCTCGCTACGTTTTCAAACAGCTTGTTTATAAGGGCAAGCTTTTCAGCACCGCAGCGGTGCTGAAAAGCCCTTGATTGAGAGTCTCTTATGTTTCCCGAAAGCTTTACCTTTTCCATCGCCGACTGGGTCAACAGTTGGGTCGATTCGCTGGTCACCAACTACGGCGATGTGTTTCGCAGCATCTCCGACACCCTGCTGTGGGCCATCGTCAATCTCGAAGGTCTGCTGCGTGCGGCGCCCTGGTGGCTGATGCTGGCGATTGTGGGGGGCGTTGCCTGGCACGCGACCCGCAAAGTCGTGACCACGTCGGTCATCGTCGGTCTGCTGTTCCTGGTGGGAGCAGTCGGCCTCTGGGACAAGCTGATGCAGACCCTGGCTCTGATGATGGTAGCGACGGTCATCTCGGTGCTGATCGGCATTCCGCTGGGTATTCTCTCGGCACGCAGCAATCGCCTGCGTTCGGTGCTGATGCCGCTGCTGGACATCATGCAGACCATGCCGAGTTTCGTGTACCTGATCCCGGTATTGATGCTGTTTGGCCTGGGCAAGGTCCCGGCGATTTTCGCCACAGTGATCTACGCCGCGCCGCCGCTGATCCGCCTGACCGATCTGGGTATTCGTCAGGTCGACGGTGAAGTGATGGAAGCGATCAACGCCTTCGGCGCCAATCGTTGGCAGCAACTGTTTGGCGTGCAACTGCCGCTGGCCCTGCCGAGCATCATGGCCGGGATCAACCAGACCACCATGATGGCCCTGTCGATGGTGGTAATCGCCTCGATGATCGGTGCCCGTGGCTTGGGTGAAGATGTGTTGGTGGGGATTCAGACCCTCAACGTCGGACGTGGCCTTGAAGCCGGTCTGGCGATCGTGATTCTGGCAGTGGTCATCGACCGCATTACTCAGGCGTATGGTCGGCCACGGCATGAGGTGAGCAAATGAGCAACGAAGCCATCAGCAAGATTGAAGTCAAGAACGTCTTCAAGATTTTCGGCAACCGTTCCAAAGACGCGCTGGAAATGATTCGCCAGAAAAAGACCAAGGACCAGGTCTTGGCCGAAACCGGTTGTGTGGTCGGCGTGAACGACCTGTCGCTGAGCATCGGCACCGGCGAGATCTTCGTGATCATGGGCCTGTCGGGTTCCGGCAAGTCGACCCTGGTGCGCCACTTCAATCGCCTGATCGACCCTACCAGCGGCGCGATCCTGGTGGACGGCGTGGACATCCTGCAATACGACATGGAAGCCCTGCGCGAATTTCGCCGGCACAAGATCAGCATGGTGTTCCAGAGCTTCGGCCTGCTGCCGCACAAGACCGTGCTGGATAACGTCGCCTACGGCTTGAAAGTGCGTGGCGAGAGCAAGCAGATGTGCGCCGAGCGCGCGCTGCACTGGATCAACACCGTGGGCCTGAAGGGCTACGAAAACAAATACCCGCATCAGCTGTCTGGCGGTATGCGCCAGCGTGTGGGCCTGGCGCGCGCCCTGGCGGCGGACACCGACATCATCTTGATGGACGAAGCCTTCAGCGCCCTCGACCCGCTGATCCGCGCCGAAATGCAGGATCAGTTGCTGGAACTGCAAAAGACCCTGCACAAGACCATCGTCTTCATCACCCACGACCTCGACGAGGCCGTGCGCATCGGCAACCGCATCGCGATCCTCAAGGATGGCCGGCTGATTCAGGTCGGCACACCACGAGAGATCCTGCATTCGCCGGCGGATGAGTATGTGGACCGGTTCGTACAGCGGCGGGCTGCGGTGGTTTGAAGTTGAAGGGTGGTGAGACTGCTTTTGTGGCGAGGGAGCTTGCTCCCGCTCGAGCGCGAAGCGGTCGCAAGATTTTTGGGGCTGCTTCGCAGCCCAGCGGGAGCAAGCTCCCTCGCCACAGGTGTCATACGTCCATGAATTTTGTATGAGGCTCCAGATGTCCCAGGCTGAAAAAATCGTTATCGGCGACGCCCCGTTGCGCTGGCAGGATGTGGTCGCAGTCGCTCGTCACGGCGCGCAGCTCGAGCTGTCGCCCCAGATCTGGGCGCGGATCGAGAACGCCCAGGCGATCGTCCAGCGCATCGTCGCCAGCGGCGAGCGTGCCTACGGCGTCAACACCGGCCTGGGTGCCTTGTGCAACGTCTCGCTCAAAGGCGAACAACTCAGCCAACTGTCGCGCAACACCTTGCTCAGTCACGCCTGTGGCGTCGGCGCGCCATTGGCCGACGAACAGACCCGCGCAATCATCTGCGCCGCTATTCGCAACTATAGCCATGGCAAATCCGGCATTCATCGCCGGGTGGTCGAAGCCCTGTTGGCACTGCTCAATCGCGGCATCACCCCGCAAGTACCGTCCCAAGGTTCGGTGGGCTACCTGACCCACATGGCCCACATCGGAATCACGCTGCTGGGTGTCGGCAATGTCAGCTATCGCGGGCAGATCGTTTCCGCGCAGCAGGCCTTGAGCGAGGAAGGTCTGCAGCCGGTTCAGCTCGGCGCCAAAGATGGTTTGTGCCTGGTCAACGGCACGCCATGCATGACCGGTCTCAGCTGTCTGGCAATTGCCGATGCGACGCGTCTGGTGCAGTGGGCCGATGTGATCGGTGCCATGAGCTTCGAAGCCCAGCGCGGTCAGATCGCCGCGTTCGATGCCGAGATCATCGCACTCAAGCCTCACCCGGGCATGCAACAAGTTGGCATCAACTTGCGGGCATTGCTTGATGGCAGTGAAGTGATTGCCAGCAGCAAAGGCATTCGCACTCAAGATGCGTTGAGCATCCGCTCGATCCCGCAAGTCCACGGCGCCGCTCGCGATCAACTTGAACACGCGAAACAGCAGATCGAAACCGAACTCAACTCTGTCACCGACAACCCGATGCTGCTGGGCACGCCGGACAACTTCCGGGTGGTGTCCCAAGCCAACCCGCACGGTCAGTCAGTGGCATTGGCGGCGGATTTGCTGGCGATCGCCATGGCCGAAATCGGCTCCATCGCCGAGCGTCGGCTGGACCGCTTGATCAACCCGCACGTCAGCGGTCTGCCGGCGTTTCTGGTGGCCAATCCCGGGGTGAATTCCGGGATGATGATCGTCCAGTACGTTGCCGCGTCCCTGTGTGCGGAAAATCGCCAGTTGGCGCAACCGGCGGTGCTCGACAACTACGTCACCTCGGGCTTGCAGGAAGACCACTTGAGCATGGGCACCAACGCGGCGCTGAAGCTGCATCGCGCGTTGGAAAACTGCACGCAGATCCTCGCCATTGAATATTTGCTGGCGTCCCAGGCTTTTGAGTTCCTCAAAGAGCAACGCTTTGGCGCTGGCACCGATACGGCGTGGCGTCTGCTGCGTGAGCGGGTTCCGGCCTACGACCAGGACCGCTGGCTGGCACCGGACATCGCCGCTGCTGCCAGCGTATTGAAAGACCCGATTTTGCTGCACAAGGCTTTACCGAACCTGAACTGATTTCCACCACACCAGCGTGCCAAGGCGCGGCTCCCCAGAAGGCGAGACGCGACGGACAACGGACATCTCCGGAGCGTCTGGTGAGTCCTCTTCATTTATGAAGAATAAAACTCTCAAAAGGAGCATGAAATGACTGCGTTAAATCTTATTCCCGGCCAACTGAGCCTTGCCCAACTGCGTGATGTTTATCAGCACCCGGTCAAAGTCACCCTCGACAACAGTGCCTCGGCCCAGATCGAAGCCAGCGTTGCCTGCGTGGAACAGATCCTCGCCGAGAACCGCACCGCTTATGGCATCAACACCGGTTTCGGCCTGCTGGCTTCGACCCGTATCGCCAGCGAAGACCTGGAAAACCTCCAGCGTTCGCTGGTGCTGTCCCACGCCGCCGGTGTCGGCGAGCCGATCAGCGACGCACTGGTTCGCTTGGTCATGGTGCTCAAGGTCAACAGCCTGAGCCGTGGCTTCTCGGGTATCCGTCGCGTGGTAATCGATGCACTGATCGCCCTGATCAATGCCGAGGTTTACCCGCACATTCCATTGAAAGGTTCGGTGGGTGCGTCCGGTGACTTGGCGCCCTTGGCGCACATGTCGCTGGTGCTGCTGGGCGAAGGCAAGGCGCGCTACAAAGGCGAGTGGATGGAAGCCACCGAAGCGCTGAAAGTCGCCGGTCTGACCCCGTTGACCCTGGCTGCCAAAGAAGGTCTGGCGCTGCTCAACGGTACTCAGGTGTCCACCGCTTACGCGTTGCGTGGTCTGTTCGAAGGTGAAGACCTGTTCGCTGGCGCCCTGGCTATTGGTGGCATGACGGTTGAAGCGGTATTGGGCTCGCGCTCGCCGTTCGACGCCCGCATCCACGCCGCTCGTGGCCAGAAAGGCCAGATCGATGCCGCTGCCGCTTACCGCGATCTGCTGGGCGAGCGCAGCGAAGTGTCCGACTCGCACCAGAACTGCGAAAAGGTCCAGGACCCGTACTCCCTGCGCTGCCAGCCGCAAGTCATGGGCGCCTGCCTGACCCAGTTCCGTCAGGCTGCCGAAGTGTTGGCCATCGAAGCCAACGCCGTTTCCGACAACCCGCTGGTGTTCGCCGCTGAAGGCGATGTGATCTCCGGTGGTAACTTCCACGCCGAACCGGTGGCCATGGCCGCCGACAACATGGCCCTGGCCATCGCCGAAATCGGCTCCCTGAGCGAGCGCCGCATCTCGCTGATGATGGACAAGCACATGTCGCAACTGCCGCCATTCCTGGTGGCCAATGGCGGCGTGAACTCCGGCTTCATGATCGCCCAGGTGACTGCGGCGGCATTGGCCAGCGAGAACAAGGCGCTGTCTCATCCGCACTCGGTGGACAGTCTGCCAACGTCGGCCAACCAGGAAGACCATGTGTCGATGGCTCCGGCGGCGGGCAAGCGTCTGTGGGAAATGGCCGAGAACACTCGCGGTGTTCTGGCGGTTGAATGGCTGGCGGCGGTTCAGGGCCTGGACCTGCGCAATGGCCTGAAGACCTCGCCGAAACTGGAACAGGTGCGGGCGATCCTGCGCAAAGAAGTGCCGTTCTATGAGAAGGATCGCTTCTTTGCTCCAGACATTAACGCGGCGAGCGAGTTGTTGGCCACGCGTTGCCTGAACGAGCTGGTCGTGGCGAAGTTGCTGCCTAGCCTGTAATGGTTCCAATGTAGGAGCTGCCGCAGGCTGCGATCTTCTGATCTTGCTTTTTAAAAGATCGCAGCCTCGTTGCACTCGACAGCTCCTACAGGAGGTGATTCGGTTTGGCGTCGAATAAAAATAATTAGGGACGAGCAATGCAACAGCAAACAAAAGGACTCAAACGCGGGCTCTCTGCCCGACATATTCGCTTCATGGCGCTGGGGTCGGCGATCGGCACCGGGCTGTTCTACGGTTCTGCTTCGGCCATTCAAATGGCCGGGCCGGCGGTACTGCTCGCTTACCTGATCGGTGGCGCGGCGGTGTTCATGGTCATGCGCGCCCTCGGCGAGATGGCGGTGCACAACCCGGTGGCCGGCTCATTCGGCCAGTACGCCAGCACCTATCTTGGGCCGATGGCGGGCTTCATCCTCGGTTGGACCTACGCGTTTGAAATGGTCATCGTCGGCATGGCCGACGTCACCGCGTTCGGTATCTACATGGGCTTCTGGTTTCCGGAAGTCGATCGCTGGATCTGGGTCCTGGGCATCGTTTCGGTGGTCGGCGGCTTGAACCTGTGTAACGTCAAAGTCTTTGGCGAAATGGAGTTCTGGTTGTCGCTGCTCAAGGTCGCGGCCATCGTCGCGATGATCCTCGGTGGCTTCGGCATCATGCTGTTCGGCATCAGCACGGCCCCTGGTGCCCAGGCGACTGACATCAGCAATCTCTGGAGCCATGGCGGCTTCATGCCCAACGGCGTGGGTGGCCTGATCGCTTCGTTTGCCGTGGTGATGTTTGCGTTTGGCGGCATTGAAATCATCGGCGTAACGGCTGGTGAGGCCAAAGACCCACAGCGCGTGCTGCCTAGGGCGATCAATGCCGTACCGTTGCGTATTTTGTTGTTCTACGTGCTGACGATGCTGGTGCTGATGTCGATCTTTCCGTGGCAGCAGATCGGCAGCCAAGGCAGCCCATTCGTGCAGATTTTCGACAACCTGGGTATCAGCTCGGCGGCGACCATCCTCAATATCGTGGTGATCTCGGCGGCGGTATCGGCCATCAACAGTGACATCTTCGGCGCGGGTCGCATGATGTATGGCCTGGCTCAGCAAGGGCACGCCCCCAAAGGCTTTGCCCGCTTGTCGCGCAATGGTGTGCCGTGGCTGACAGTGGTGGTGATGAGCGTCGCGTTGCTGTTGGGCGTGCTGCTGAATTACCTGATTCCGGAAAACGTCTTTCTGTTAATCGCCTCCGTCGCGACCTTTGCCACGGTGTGGGTCTGGCTGATGATTCTGTTCACCCAGGTGGCGATGCGTCGTTCCATGAGCGCCGAGCAGGTCGCACAACTGAAGTTCCCGGTGCCGTTCTGGCCCTATGCGCCAATGGCGGCGATTGCCTTCATGCTGTTCATTTTCGGCGTGCTGGGCTATTTCCCGGACACCCAGGCAGCGCTGATCGTCGGCGTGGTCTGGATCGTGTTGCTGGTGCTGGCCTACCTGACCTGGGTGAAACCGGCGGCAGGCCAGGCAGCATTGGTGGCACGGGACCCTGATTTTTCTCATCGATAACCTAACGGAGGCCAGGATGAAAACTCTCTGGCAACACTGCCACGTCGCAACCATGGCGCAAGGCGTCTACTCGATCATCGAGGATGCGGCCATCGTGACGTCAGGAGCGCACATTGAGTGGATTGGTCCGCGCGGCGAACTGCCGTCGGGCGAGTACCCGGCAGTCAATGATCTTAACGGGGCCTGGGTGACGCCGGGCCTGATCGACTGCCACACTCACACGGTGTTCGGTGGCAACCGCAGCGGTGAATTCGAGCAGCGTCTGCAAGGCGTCAGCTATGCGGAAATTGCAGCGGCCGGCGGCGGTATCGCCAGCACCGTGCGCGCCACCCGAGCTGCCAGCGAAGACGAGTTGTTCGCCAGCGCCGCCAAGCGTCTGAAAAGCCTGATGCGCGATGGCGTCACCAGCATTGAAATCAAGTCCGGTTATGGCCTGGACCTGGCTAACGAACGCAAGATGCTTCGGGTCGTTCGTCGTCTCGGCGCCGAGCTGCCAGTCAGCGTGCGCAGCACCTGCCTGGCCGCCCACGCCTTGCCGCCGGAATACACAGACCGCGCCGATGCTTACATCGATCACATCTGCACTGAAATGCTCCCGGCCCTGGCTGCCGAAGGGCTAGTGGATGCAGTGGACGCTTTCTGTGAATACCTGGGGTTTTCGCCGGAACAGGTCGAACGGGTTTTCGTCGCCGCGCAGAACCTCGGTTTGCCGGTGAAGCTGCATGCCGAGCAATTGTCGTCGCTGCACGGTTCGAGCCTGGCGGCGCGTTACCACGCATTATCCGCCGATCATCTGGAATTCATGACCGAAGACGACGCCATCGCCATGGCCAAGTCCGGCACGGTCGCGGTGTTGCTGCCCGGCGCGTTCTACTTCCTGCGGGAAACCCAATTGCCGCCGATGGAAGCCCTGCGCAAACACGGCGTAAAAATGGCCATCGCCAGCGATCTCAATCCTGGCACTTCGCCGGCGCTGTCGTTGCGCTTGATGTTGAACATGGCCTGCACCTGTTTGCGCATGACCCCGGAAGAGGCCCTGGCTGGCGCAACGATTCATGCCGCCGCCGCGCTGGGCATGGCCGAGACTCACGGTTCGCTGGAAGCCGGCAAAGTCGCAGACTTCGTCGCCTGGCAGATTGATCGACCAGCCGACCTGTCGTACTGGCTGGGCGGCGACCTGGAAAAACGCGTCGTCCATCACGGCGTCGAAACAAGCGTTTAGGAGAGCAGTTGTGGATAAGGTTCTGAACTTCAAACAAGGTCGCGTACCGCTGCTGATCAGCATGCCCCACGCCGGCCTGCGCCTGACCCCGGCGGTCGAAGCCGGGTTGATTCCTGACGCGAAAAGCCTGCCGGACACCGACTGGCACATCCCCAGGCTTTACGAATTCGCCGCCGAGCTGGGCGCCAGCACGCTCGCCGCCGAGTACTCGCGATTTGTCATCGATCTGAACCGACCGTCCGATGACAAGCCCTTATATGTCGGCGCCACCACTGGTTTGTACCCCGCGACGTTGTTCGACGGTATTCCATTGTTCCGTGAGGGCATGGAGCCATCGGCTGCAGAGCGGGCGACTTATCTGGAGCACATCTGGACGCCATACCATCGCACCTTGCAGGAAGAGCTGGCGCGACTGAAAGCCGAATTCGGCTACGCGCTGCTGTTCGATGCACACTCGATCCGCTCGATCATCCCGCACCTGTTCGACGGCAAACTGCCGGACTTCAACCTCGGCACCTTCAACGGCGCCAGTTGCGATCCACAATTGGCCAGCCAACTGGAAGCCATCTGCGCACGGCACGGCGATTACAGCCATGTGCTGAACGGTCGCTTCAAGGGCGGGCACATCACCCGGCATTACGGCAACCCGGCCGAGAACACCCATGCCGTGCAACTGGAATTAGGCCAGTGCACATACATGGAAGAGTTCGAGCCATTCCGTTATCGCCCGGATTTGGCGGCGCCGACGCAAGTGGTGCTCAGGGAATTGCTGCAAGGGTTGCTGGCGTGGGGGCAGGAACACTACAAAGCATAAGGATCAAAAGATCGCAGCCTGCGGCAGCTCCTACATCGGGTTTTCGGTGCGCGCATAACCTGCATTGGAATACGGTCCTGTAGGAGCTGCCGAAGGCTGCGATCTTTTCGAGCTGTCGCCACTGTGCAAATCTCGGTCGCCACAGTTCGCTTTTAGCCTCTCGACGCTGCGTAATGTTCTGGGCACGGTGCATGAAGACACCGGCCCGACAATAATCCGCTGCCGCCGAGAACCTCCCCGATGAAACGACTATTCACCCGCTGTCTCTCAATCCTCTGCGGCACGGCTTTTCTGAGCACCAGCGTTCTGGCCAGTGACGAGCCATCCTGCAAAACCGTACGCATGGGCGTGGTCAACTGGACCGACGTGATCGCCACCAGCGGCATGGCTGACGTATTGCTCAGCGGCCTTGGCTACGAAAGCAAGCAAACCAGCGCCGTGCAGCAAATCATCTTCGCCGGCATCCGCGACAAACGCCTCGATATCTTCCTCGGTTACTGGAAACCGGCGATGGACAAAAACATCGCGCCGTTTGTGGCTGCCAATCAAGTGAAGGTCATGGACAAACCGAGCCTCTCGGATGCCCAGGCGACCCTTGCCGTGCCTGACTATGTCGCGGCTGCCGGCGTGAAAACCTTCGCCGACATCGCCAGATTCAAGGATCAGCTCGGCGGCAAGATCTACGGCATCGAGCCGGGCAGCGGCGCCAACACCACGATCAAAACCATGATCGAGACCAATCACTTTGGCTTGAAGGACTTCAAACTGATCGAGTCCGGTGAGGCCGGGATGCTCGCCGCCGTACAACGGGCGGTCAATCGCAAGGAGTTCGTGGTGTTCGTCGGCTGGACCCCACATCCGATGAACATCAACATGAACGTCACCTACCTGACCGGCAGCGAAGACGTCTACGGGCCGAACGAGGGCGCGGCGACCGTTTCCACCGTGACTGCGCCGGACTATGCCGAGCGCTGCCCGAACGTGAACCGCTTGCTGGGAAACCTGACTTTTACCGCCGCTCAGGAAAGTCAGTTGATGGTGCCGATCATGGAGCGCAAGACGCCGCAGGATGTCGCCAGGCAATGGCTGCGAGATCATCCTGAAGATCTTCAGCGCTGGCTGGCAGGTGTCAGCAGTTTTGATGGCAAGGAGGGTGTGGCAACCGTTCAGGCCAGTTTGAAAAACTGACCACCATTACTTCGGAAAGTATGCTGTCTGTGGCGAGGGAGCTTGCTCCCGCTCGGCGGCGCAGCCGTCGTAAACCCGGCTGATCGGGTGTATCTGATACAACCCGGTTGAATGGTTTGGGGGCTGCTTCGCAACCCAGCGGGAGCAAGCTCCCTCGCCACAGAACTGGGCTCCAATCCCAAACCTGACTGGTTGCAGGCTCATGGCTCCTTATCCTCTCTCTGAACAGATGTCGGCTTTCGTCGAGAAAACCCTCAGCTTCAACAGCGCCGACAGCAGCCCCGCCGATTTGCGTCAGGCCTACAACGACATGTGTCGGGCGTTTACTCCGCCTTGTCCCGCAGGGCTTGAGGTGGTCGATTTCGAGTTGGCAGGCGTAGCTCTACGCTCCTGGCAACCATCGGTCCCGCCATCGACCAACGGTTGGCCGTGCATTGTGTATCTGCACGGCGGTGGTTGGGTGGTGGGGGATCTGGACTCCCACGCCTTCATCTGTGCCGAACTGGCGTCGGTGCTCGGCGTGCTGGTGATCGCCGTCGATTATCGGTTGGCGCCGGAGCATCCGTTTCCAGCGGCGTTCGATGACTGCCTGGGTGTCTGGCGCGCGCTGCGTACAGGACCGTTTCGGCTCGACCCTGCACGCACCCTGGTGGTGGGCGACAGCGCTGGCGGCAACCTTGCCGCCGCGTTGTGCCTCGCTTTACGCGATGCCGACGAGCCTATGCCGTGCGTGCAAGTTCTGATCTATCCGGGACTGGGCGGCGATCACCGATTGCCGTCGCGCAGCGAATGCACTGATGCGCCATTGCTCAGCAGCAGCGACCTGGATTGTTATCACGCGTTGTATTTGGGCGGTAGCCGACAACCGGGTGCCTATGCGATGCCCTTGCTCGCCGACGATTTCAGCGGTCTGCCACCGGCGTTGATCGCCGTAGCGCAGTTCGACCCGCTGCGCGATGACGGCGTACTTTACGCCGAGCGACTCAACGCAGCAGGCGTGGGCGCAACGCTTTATCACGGGGAAGGGCTGGTTCACGGCTGTTTGCGGGCGCGGGGGCAGGTCGCCGAGGTCGACCGCCTCTATGAAACCCTACTCGGCTATTTGGCTGAGACGACGGCTGACAAACTCTGACGCTGCAAGGGGCATGCTCATTGACGTAATTCGGGTTTATGATGCCGGACGGCAGAATAATAGAAGTCCCCCCAGGGATGACCTCGACCCCTTACGGAGCGCGCAATGCAGACTTTGTACCCGCAGATCAAACCCCACGCCCGGCACGATCTGGCCGTCGATAAAACCCACACGCTGTATGTCGACGAAAGCGGTTCGCCGGAAGGTTTGCCGGTGGTGTTCATCCACGGCGGCCCCGGCGCCGGGTGTGATGCCCAGAGCCGCCGGTATTTTGATCCGAACCTGTATCGCATTGTCACTTTCGACCAGCGTGGTTGCGGTCGCTCCACCCCCCACGCCAGCCTGGAAAACAACACCACCTGGGATCTGGTCGCCGACCTGGAGCGGATTCGCAAGCACCTTGGCATCGACAAATGGGTGCTGTTCGGCGGCTCCTGGGGTTCGACCCTGGCCCTGGCCTACGCACAAACCCACCCGGAACGCGTGCACGGTTTGATTCTGCGCGGGATTTTTCTCTGCCGTCCCCAGGAAATCGAGTGGTTCTACCAGTGTGGCGCCAGTCGCCTGTTTCCCGATTACTGGCAGGACTACATCGCGCCGATCCCGCAGGATGAGCGCCACGACTTGCTCTCGGCGTTCCACAAACGCCTGGTCGGCAACGATCAGATCGCCCAGATGCACGCGGCCAAAGCCTGGTCCATGTGGGAAGGCCGCACCGCGACCCTGCGGCCGAATCCGCTGGTGGTCGACCGCTTCTCCGAGCCTCAGCGTGCGTTGTCCATCGCCCGTATCGAGTGCCACTACTTCACCAACAATGCTTTCCTCGAGCCGAACCAGTTGATTCGTGACATGGACAAGATTGCCCACCTGCCTGGCGTCATCGTCCATGGTCGTTACGACGTGATCTGTCCGCTGGACAACGCCTGGGAACTGCATCAGGCCTGGCCGAACAGCGAATTGCAGGTGATTCGCGACGCCGGCCATGCGGCGTCCGAAACAGGTATTACTGATGCCTTGGTACGCGCCGCCGATCTGATGGCCCGTCGTATGCTCGACTTGTCGCCTGACGAAGCATGAAGGGCCTGCTACAACGCGTGCGTGGCGCGCGAGTCGAGGTTGCGGGAGAGGTGGTTGGCGCGATAGATCAGGGGTTGCTGGTGCTGGTGGCGGTCGAGCCCGACGATACGCGGGCCAGCGCCGACAAACTTCTGCATAAACTGCTTAACTATCGAGTATTCAGCGACGCCGAGGGCAAGATGAATCTGTCCCTGGCGGACGTAGGCGGCGGGTTGCTGCTGGTCTCGCAGTTCACCCTGGCCGCTGACACCAAAAACGGGTTGCGCCCAAGTTTTTCGACTGCGGCTCCTCCAGGTTTGGGTGAGGAGCTGTTCGACTATCTAACAGGTAAAGCGAAACAGATGCATGGCACTGTGGCATCAGGTAGATTCGGCGCGGATATGCAGGTGCATCTGGTCAATGATGGCCCGGTAACCTTCCTGTTACAGACGTGAAAGCGCTTGAAACATCTTTTTAAGTGCATTTCGACTGAAAAACGAGGCTTTTCCCGATAAATACTTGGTTCCACCTGATGCGTTGTAACGCGGCCTGCTAGATAATCGCGCGCTACGGGGATCAGCGTTCGTTGGTCCGTTTTGACTTAGGTAGAGACTTGTCCGAGACCTGTTGGGGAATCATTTTGCCCCATAGGAGTCGGAACAATGCTCGCCAACTTGGCAAGAGTCGTTCGCAGGGTCGGTTTTTTTCCACCGCACACCGTGCTGGCACTTTAACTGGCCGTTGGTTTTTTGATCTGTTTTCGGCGAGGGTTGCTCGTGATTGTTAGTCCCTGTAATGCACCAAAATTGTCTGCCAAACGGTTTCGAAGCGCTCTGGTAGCAGGCTCTGCACTGCTCTGCCTGTTCAGCGCCGGCCAACTTTGGGCATTCAATCTGGATGACGTATCGGTCAAGGCAAAAGAGCTGGCCGGGCAAAAGTACGAAGCCCCGCGCAGTAACCTGCCGAATGAATTTCGCGAGATGAAATTCGCGGACTATCAAAAAATCCGGTTCCTCACGGAAAAAGCCGAATGGGCGAACCAGAAAACCCCCTTCAAGCTGTCGTTCTATCACCAGGGCATGCACTTCGATACACCGGTGAAAATCAACGAAATCACGGCCAACACCGTCGAAGAGATCAAATACGACCCAAGTCGTTTCGATTTCGGCGACGTGAAGTTCGATCCTAAAGCCACCGAACAGCTGGGCTATGCCGGTTTCCGTGTGCTGTACCCGATCAACAAGGCCGACAAGCAAGACGAAATCATGACCATGCTTGGCGCGAGCTACTTCCGCGTCATCGGCAAGGGGCAGACCTACGGGCTCTCCGCTCGCGGCATGGCCATCGATACCGCGTTGCCGTCCGGCGAAGAGTTCCCGCGCTTCACCGAGTTCTGGATTCAACAGCCGAAGCCAGGCGACAAGCATCTGGTGATCTTCGCCCTGCTGGATTCACCGCGTGCCACCGGTGCCTATCGCCTGACCCTGCGTCCAGGCAGCGACACGGTCGTCGACGTCAAAGCCAAGATGTTCCTGCGTGACAAAGTCACCAAGCTCGGCGTTGCGCCGTTGACCAGCATGTTCCTGTTCGGCGCCAACCAGCCGTCGAAAGTGCTGAACTACCGTCGCGAGCTGCACGATTCCAGCGGCCTGTCGATCCATGCCGGCAACGGCGAATGGATCTGGCGCCCACTGAACAATCCGAAACACCTGGCGGTGAGCAACTTCTCGATCGAGAACCCGCGCGGTTTCGGCTTGCTGCAACGTGGCCGTGACTTCAGTCACTACGAAGACCTCGATGACCGCTACGACAAGCGCCCAAGTGCCTGGATCGAACCGAAAGGCGATTGGGGCAAAGGCTCCGTCGATCTGGTAGAGATTCCTACGGCCGACGAAACCAACGACAATATCGTCGCTTTCTGGAGCCCGGAAAAACTGCCAGAGCCTGGCCAGTCCCTGGACGTTGCCTACCGCATGCACTGGACCATCGACGAAGCCTCCCTGCATTCGCCGGACAGCGCCTGGGTTCAACAGACCCTGCGTTCCACGGGTGACGTCAAGCAGTCGAACCTGATTCGTCAGCCGGACGGCAGCGTGGCCTATCTGGTGGATTTCCAAGGCCCGTCCCTGCAAGTCCTGCCGGAAGATGCTGAAGTGCGCAGCCAGGTGAGCGTTGGCGACAACGCAGAACTGGTCGAGAACAGCGTCCGTTACAACCCTGAAACCAAGGGCTGGCGCCTGACTTTGCGGATGAAGATCAAGGATCCGGGCAAGGCCACCGAAATGCGCGCTGCGCTGGTCAAGAACATCACGCCTGCCGAGGCGCTCAAGACCGCTGCGCCAGCGTCCAGTTCTTCCGTTGCCAAGGCCGACAAGATTGCCGCCCGCCAGCAAGAGAAGAAGGACAAGGAAACCAGGCAGGCTGAATCACAAGCCCTGCAAGTCAAGGATACCAAGGACAAGGACAACAAAGACGCCAAGCAGCCTGTCGCTGCCCAAGCGGCCCCAGCCACAACGGAATCGGCACCGACTGAACAAGTCCTGACCGAGACCTGGAGCTATCAGTTGCCCGCCGATGAGTAATTCACACGTACAGCCACAAACGCTTGCCGAGTACCTGGCGCATTTGCCGATGAGCGACGAGCAGCGCGCGGAACTCGCGGGCTGCAAGTCTTTCAGTGAACTGCACGAACGTCTGTCGTCCTCGACGTTCGACGCACCAACCGAGGCTGCTCAAGCCTCGGTTGGCCGGCGCCTGACCCTGAACTCCGCCGAAGAACTGGCGGACGCGGAAATGCTGGTGCTCGACGCCAGTGGTCGGGTTTGCCTGAAGGCAACCCCACCGATCCGTCGGACCAAAGTCGTGCCCGAGCCGTGGCGCACCAACATTCTGGTGCGTGGCTGGCGTCGGCTGACCGGTCGCACCAATCCGCCGGCCCCGCCGAAGGATGAGAACGTGCTGCCGGCGGCTCGCTGGCGCACCGTCGGTTCGATCCGACGCTACATTCTTCTGGTGCTGATGCTCGGTCAGACGATCGTCGCCGGCTGGTACATGAAAGGCATCATGCCGTACCAGGGCTGGTCGTTCGTCGATCTTGAAGAAGTCCTGCATCAACCTCTGACCCAAACCGCCACGCAAGTGCTGCCCTATGCCTTGCAAACCAGCATTCTGATTATGTTCGGGATTCTGTTCTGCTGGGTCTCGGCCGGTTTCTGGACTGCGCTGATGGGCTTCCTCGAGCTGATCACCGGTCGTGACAAGTATCGCATTTCCGGCGCCAGCGCCGGCAACGAGCCGATCGCCAAGGACGCACGCACTGCACTGGTGATGCCGATCTGCAACGAAGACGTGCCGCGGGTGTTCGCCGGTTTGCGGGCGACCTTCGAATCGGTTGCGGCCTCGGGTAACCTGGATCGCTTCGACTTTTTCGTACTCAGCGACAGTAACGACGCCGATATCTGCGTTGCCGAGCAGCAGGCCTGGCTGGACGTTTGCCGTGAAGGCAAAGGCTTCGGCAAGATCTTCTATCGTCGCCGCCGTCGCCGCGTAAAACGTAAAAGCGGCAACCTCGACGACTTCTGCCGTCGTTGGGGTGGTGACTACAAGTACATGGTCGTGCTCGACGCCGACAGCGTGATGAGCGGCGAATGCCTGAGCAGTCTGGTGCGCCTGATGGAAGCCACGCCGGACGCCGGGATCATCCAGACCGCGCCGCGTGCGTCGGGCATGGACACCCTTTATGCGCGTATGCAGCAGTTCGCCACGCGTGTGTATGGTCCATTGTTCACCGCCGGTCTGCACTTCTGGCAGTTGGGCGAATCCCACTATTGGGGTCACAACGCGATCATCCGCATGAAGCCGTTCATCGAGCACTGCGCCCTGGCGCCGTTGCCCGGTAAAGGCGCGTTTGCCGGCGCGATTCTGTCCCATGACTTCGTCGAAGCTGCGCTGATGCGCCGTGCCGGCTGGGGCGTATGGATTGCCTACGACTTGCCGGGCAGCTACGAAGAACTGCCACCGAACCTGCTGGACGAACTCAAGCGTGACCGTCGCTGGTGCCACGGCAACCTGATGAACTTCCGGCTGTTCCTGGTCAAGGGCATGCACCCGGTGCACCGTGCGGTGTTCCTGACCGGCGTGATGTCGTATCTGTCTGCGCCGTTGTGGTTCTTGTTCCTGGTGTTGTCGACGGCCTTGCTGGCGGTCAACACCTTGATGGAGCCGCAGTACTTCCTGGAACCGCGTCAGCTCTATCCACTGTGGCCACAATGGCAGCCGGACAAGGCAATTGCGCTGTTCTCGACGACTATCGTGCTGCTGTTCCTGCCGAAGTTGCTGAGCATCATCCTGATCTGGACCAAGGGCGCGAAAGAGTTCGGTGGCAAGTTCAAGGTGACGCTGTCGATGCTGCTGGAGATGCTGTTCTCCATGCTGCTGGCGCCGGTGCGGATGATTTTCCACACCCGTTTCGTCCTCGCCGCGTTCCTCGGCTGGGCCGCGACCTGGAACTCGCCGCAACGTGACGATGATTCGACGCCATGGAGCGAAGCGGTAAAACGCCACGGCCCGCAAACCTTGCTGGGCTTCTTCTGGGCACTGTTGGTGATCTGGCTGAACCCGAGCTTCCTGTGGTGGCTGGTGCCGATCGTCGGTTCGCTGATGTTGTCGATCCCGGTATCGGTGATTTCCAGTCGCGTCGGCCTGGGTCTGAAGTCCCGTGACGAAAGCCTGTTCCTGATCCCTGAGGAATACAATCCGCCACAGGCGTTGCTGGCAACCGACCAGTACACCCACGAAAACCGTTGGCATGCGCTGAACGACGGCTTCGTCCGGTCGGTGGTCGATCCTCAGCAGAACGCTTTGGCGTGTGCGCTGGCGACATCCCGCCACCGTCAGGCCGAGCCAATCGAATGGCTGCGTATCGAGCGGGTTCGCCATGCGATGAAGGTTGGGCCTGCCGGGCTGACCAACGACGAGCGCGTGGCCCTGCTGAGTGATCCGGTGGCATTGGGTCGCTTGCATGAGCAAGTCTGGAACGAAGGCCACACCGAGTGGCTGCAAGCTTGGCGCACATCGGTGGATGCCGATCCCCATGCGCCGCTGTTGCCGCTCAAGCCTGTGAGCGTTCAGCCTCAGTTGGCATAACGAAAAGCCCCCGCTTCTGAAAGGAAGCGGGGCGCTTCTAAAAGATCGCAGCCTTCGGCAGCTCCACAGGGTTATGTGTACACCTGTAGGAACTGCCGAAGGCTGCGATCTTTTCGTTTTACGCGTTGTTAAACCTTGAACCGCCCCACCAGCATCTGCAAATGCGTCCCCAGCCGCGCCAGCTCGACGCTGGAGGCCGCGGTCTCTTCACTGGCTGCCGAGGTCTGCTCGGACACATCACGCACGTTCAGCACGCTGCGGTTGATCTCTTCAGCCACGGCGCTCTGTTGCTCGGCAGCGGCGGCGATCTGCTGGTTCATTGACTGGATCGCCGATACGGTGCGGGTGATGCTTTCCAGCGAGCCACCGGCGCGGCGGGTCAGTTCGACGCTGCTGTCGGTCAGGCTGCGGCTGTTGTCCATGATGGTCGCGACCTGCTGAGTGCCGGTTTGCAGACCGACGATCAGCTCTTCGATTTCTTCGGTAGACTTCTGGGTGCGCTGGGCCAGGCTGCGGACCTCGTCGGCGACCACCGCAAAACCGCGTCCCGCTTCACCGGCGCGGGCGGCTTCGATGGCGGCATTGAGCGCCAGCAGGTTGGTTTGCTGGGCCACGGACTTGATCACATCGAGCACACTGCCGATCTTGTCGCTTTCGCGTTTCAGATCGCCCATGGCGGCGGTGGAGTTGCCGACTTCGACGGCCAGGCGCTCGATCTGGGCGATGGCTTCGCCCACCACCTTGTCACCCTCGCGGGCCTGCTGGTCGGCGGCGACGGCAGCTTCGGACGCTTCCTCGGCGTTGCGCGCGACTTCCTGCACAGTGGCGGTCATTTCGTGCATGGCGGTGGCCACTTGATCGGTCTCGACTTTCTGGCTGTTGACCCCGGCGCTGGTCTGCTCGGTGACGGCGGACAGCTCTTCAGCGGCGCTGGCGATTTGGGTCACGCCATCGCTGATGCCACCGATCAGTTCTCGCAGACCCAGGGTCATGCTCTGCATGGCGCGCTGTAGCTGACCCAGTTCGTCCTGACGTTCTGAAATGAGATTGTGAGTCAGGTCGCCCGCGGCGACACGCTCGGCCACTTTGAGGGTCTGGCTCAGGGGAATGACGATCTGGCGAGTGATGGCCCAAGCCGCGAACAAACCAAAGGCTGACGCCAGGACGGTGGCCAACAGCAGCAGGTTTTTTGCATGTGCCGCATCGGTGTCACGTACGACAGTTTGCGAGACAGTGAGCTTTTTGCTGACGTCGAACAGAATGTCGCCTTGCGCGCTCATGCGTTTGAGGGCGGCAGCGCTGGCGACCTGGGAGTCGCGGAATTGGCTGACCGCCGCGCGATAGGCTTTGAGCGAGTCGGTCGCTTGTTGCAGGTTGGCGATGTGTTGTTCCGGCAGTTGAGACGGCAGGCTTTCGAGGTTTTTCAGAGCATTGCCGATGGCGTCCAGCGCTGGCTGCTCGGCTTCGGGCTTGCCGCTGTAGGTGTAGCCGCGTACCTGGAAACGTGCTTGCTGGATCAGTTTGCTCAGGTCGATCACGCTGTTGAACTGGGCGACACTGTCGCCTTGCAGCAGGGATTTTTCGACTTCAGCGACCCGGGCCACAGCGTTATCGGCAGTGGCGCCCAATTTGCTGCGAGCATCTTCGCGGGTGGCGGTGGCCTGAGTCATATCAGCGAAGGCGCGTTTGTACTCGCTGACTGCGGCCAATTGCTGGTCGATCATGGCCACGTCGGCAGGCTGTTCGATCAGCGTACGGGCGGTTTTCAGGCCGGTATCGAGTTGACCGATCAGCTCGTTGACGGCGCCCGGGCCTTGTTCGCCACGGCGCATGTCGTAATCCAGGCGGGCGAGACGCAGGTCTTTGGTCAGCTCATTGAGGCTGGAAATGAACCCTAGCGTATCGCCACGGCTGATCACACCGCTCAGGCCGGTCCAGCCGGTAAAGGTGATCAACAAGGTCAGAAGCAGCACCAGACCGAAGCCGACACCCAGTTTGCGATTGACGCTTACGTTTCCCAGTTTCTCGGCCAGCCATCGGTACATGCTGCTACTCCCTCGGACCATTAATTGGTTTTATGGGAGCTGTATCGGCCGGCAGACGGCATTCTGTAGGCGTCAAGGCACGATCCCGTAGGAGCTGCCGAAGGCTGCGATATTTTGATCTTGATTCTGAAAATCAAAAGATCGCAGCCTTCGGCAGCTCCTACATGGGGAGGTGTGATCCGGAAGGGTTAAAACAAACGAGAAAGCAGCGCCGTAACGGCGGTTTCGACCCGCAGGATGCGCTCGCCGAGTTGCACCGGTTGCAGGCCGGCCTTGCCCAGCAAGTCGATTTCGTAGGGAATCCAGCCGCCTTCGGGGCCGATAGCCAGGGTCACTGGCTCGTCCAGGCCGCGAGGGCAGGGTGGGTAGTCACCGGGATGACCGACCAGGCCGAGGGTGCCTTCGGTAATGGCCGGCAGACGGTCTTCGACAAAAGGCTTGAAGCGCTTCTCGATGACGACCTCTGGCAGCACGCTGTCCCGGGCCTGTTCAAGACCCAGGATCAATTGCTCGCGAATCGCCTCGGGTTCCAGGAACGGGGTTTGCCAGAAGCTCTTCTCGACGCGATAGCTGTTCACCAGCACGATGCGCGGCACGCCCATGGCGGCCACGGTCTGAAACACCCGACGGAGCATTTTCGGTCGCGGCAGCGCCAGCACCAAAGTCAGTGGCAGCTTGGCCGGTGGCGGCTGGTCGAGGGTGATGCGCAACTCGGCTTCATCGGCGTCCAGGCGCAGCAACTCGGCCGAGCCCATCAAGCCGCCGATACGCCCGACCCGCAGGCTGTCGCCAACCGCCGAGCGGTGGACTTCCTGCATGTGGGTCAACCGGCGATCGCGCAGGATCGCCCGGTCGGCCGCAATGAAGTCGGCCTCTTCGAGGAGCAGCAAATTCACGCTTGAGTCGCTGGCGGCTGGTCGTTGTGATCGTCAGCCGGCTGATCGTCCGGGTGCTCGCCACGCTTGCTGATCAGGCTGCCGAACAGGATGCCGATCTCGAACAGCAACCACATCGGTACAGCCAGCAGCGTCTGCGAGAAGATGTCCGGCGGCGTCAGGATCATGCCGACCACGAAGCAGCCAATGATCACGTACGGGCGGATTTTCTTCAGGTAGGCGACATTGACCACGCCGATCCACACCAGCAGCACCACCGCCACCGGAATCTCGAACGCCACGCCGAAGGCGAAGAACAGCGTCATGACGAAATCGAGGTAGCTGGTGATGTCTGTCATCATTTCCACGCCGGCCGGAGTGGCGGCGGCGAAGAACTTGAAGATCAGCGGGAACACCAGGAAATAGGCGAAGGCCATGCCGGTGTAGAACAGCAGAATGCTGGAGACCAGCAACGGCACCGCGATGCGCTTCTCATGCTTGTACAGGCCCGGTGCGATAAAGCCCCAGATCTGGTGCAGGATCACCGGGATCGCCAGGAACAGCGAGACCATCATCGTCAGCTTCAGCGGCGTCAGGAACGGCGACGACACGTCGGTGGCGATCATCGTCGCGCCGGCCGGCAGGTACTGGCGCAGCGGTGTGGAGACGAAGGTGTAGATCTGCTGGGTGAAGGCGAACAGCCCGGCAAAAATGATGAACACCGCCACGACACAACGCAGCAGGCGAGTGCGCAACTCGGTGAGGTGCGAAACCAGCGGCATGTGCTGGTCGTTTTCGGGGAGATTAGGGCCTGTCATCGGTCATTTCCTGTGTCGCGCCGAGCCTGTATTTGCGCAGGGCAAGGCGCGAGGAGCGTGGTTTGGCGTTTCAAATAAGCGACGAGTAACGCAGCCCTGCGCAAATACAGGCCGGCCCTCCGGGTTGTGCCTGAAAGCGGGCCAGGCTGCGTTGTAGTCCTTGGGAAGGGAGCAACCATTCCCTGCGGCCTACGCCTTGCCTGGCCCGCTTTCAGGCGACAACGCGACACAGGAAATGACCGATGACAGGCCCTTATCATGGGGCTCGCGGCGGCAATGTTGGGTCGTGAGGGGCTGGCGCAACAGGCGTAGCCGCAGGAGAAACAGGTTCTACTGGAGTAGCAGGTTCGGCGGCTGCAACCGTCGGCATAACCTCAGCCGCCGGCGCATGAATCGTCTGCGTCGCTACAGGTTCCACTGGCGTCGGCTCCTGTTGAGTCGGCGTGAAGATCTTCCGCGCCTCCTGCTCCAGAGACAGAATGTGCTCGTTGTGCAGTTGCCGGCGGATCTCGTCGGCACCGATTTCACGTTCAACTTCCTGTTTGATCGCGTTGAAGCTGCGCTTCAGCCGCCCGACCCACAGGCCGGCGGTGCGCGCAGCACCCGGCAGACGCTCGGGGCCCAGCACCAGCAGGGCGATGAGGCCGACGAGCAGCAGTTCAGAGAAGCTGATACCAAACATTAGTCAGTGCTCACGAGTCTTTGCGGATCGGCTCTTCGACTTTTTGCGCCTGCACGTCGATGGTGTGCGGCGGGTTCACGGACTGTGTGGTCTGTGGCTGAACAGGTGGAACCGGTTGGGCCGGGGTCGCTGTCGGGTCGGCCGGTTTCTCGTCGTCGTTCATGGCTTTACGAAAGCCCTTGATCGACTCGCCCACGTCAGTGCCGAGGTTTTTCAGTTTCTTGGTGCCGAACACCAGCACCACGACAACCAGGATGACGATCCAGTGTTTCCAGTCAAAAATGCCCATGTTGCGTTCCTCTCTAATAGTTGTTCAGGCGGACGGGCGAGAGGCTTTCTCGGCGTGTCCGGACAGACCAAAGCGACGGTCCAGTTCATCGAGCACAGCCTGTGGATGCTGCCCCAGTTGGGCGAGCATGACCATGCTGTGGAACCACAAATCGGCGGTCTCGTAGATCACATCGCTGCAGTCACCGCTGATGGCGGCATCCTTGGCGGCAATGATGGTTTCGACCGACTCTTCGCCGACTTTTTCCAGAATCTTGTTCAAACCCTTGTGGTACAGGCTGGCGACATACGAGCTGTCGGCGGCGGCGCCTTTGCGCTCTTCCAGTACTTGAGCCAGACGGGTCAAAGTGTCACTCATGTTTGTGTCCTGCGCAGTAGATAGCGTGCGGGTCTTTCAGCACCGGGTCGACGGTTTTCCAGTCGCCGTTTTCGAAGACGCGATAGAAGCAGCTCTGACGGCCTGTATGGCAGGCGATGTCGCCGATCTGCTCAACCATCAGGATGATCACGTCAGCGTCACAGTCCAGGCGCATCTCATGCAGGGTTTGCACGTGGCCGGACTCTTCGCCCTTGCGCCACAGCTTGCCACGGGAACGTGACCAGTAAATGGCACGGTTCTCGGCAGCGGTCAATTCCAGTGCTTCGCGGTTCATCCAGGCCATCATCAGGACGCGTCCGGTCTTGTGATCCTGGGCAATCGCCGGCACCAGGCCATCGGCGTCCCACTTGATCTCGTCCAGCCAGTTTTTCATCTTCGACTCCGACGCGGGCTCTACTTCAATAGTTGAGGCCAATGTTCAAATTCAGCGTTCAAACAGTGTGCCAGCCGATCATCCAACTGGCTATCGGCGAACGACCAGATACAAGCCGACCGCCACCATGATTCCGGCGGGCCAGTGCCCCAGTTCGTTCAACGGGCCACCGGCGGCGAGTATCGTGCCACCCGCCAGGTGAGCGGTGCCGAGCAACCGCAGGAGCCAGTCATCCTTGCGTTTGTGCCAAGGGGGAGGCGGGTCGTTGGCGTGGGGCTGGGACATGCGCTCGAGCAGGTCGCGGGCCATGTTGGCCAGGTGCGGGATCTGCTCGAACTGGCTCTGCACGTTGCCGATCAAGGCTTTGGGGCTGACGCGCTCGCGCATCCAGCGTTCGAGGAACGGCTGGGCGGTGTTCCACAGGTCGAGGTCCGGGTACAACTGTCGGCCCAGGCCTTCGATGTTCAACAGGGTTTTTTGCAGCAAGACCAACTGCGGCTGCACTTCCATGTTGAAACGTCGAGCGGTCTGGAACAGGCGCATCAGCACCTGACCGAAGGAAATATCTTTTAATGGTTTTTCGAAGATCGGCTCGCACACGGTACGGATCGCTGCTTCGAATTCGTTGAGTTTGGTTTCCGCTGGCACCCAGCCCGAATCGATGTGTAACTGCGCGACACGCCGGTAATCACGCTTGAAGAACGCGAACAGGTTGCGCGCCAGATAGTCCTGGTCTTCCGGGGTCAGGCTGCCGACGATGCCGCAGTCGATCGCAATGTACTGCGGGCTCCACGGTTGCACGGTGCTGACGAAGATGTTGCCGGGGTGCATGTCGGCGTGGAAGAAGCTGTCGCGGAACACCTGGGTGAAGAAAATCTCCACGCCCCGCTCGGCGAGCATTTTCATGTCGGTGCGCTGGTCGGCCAGGGTCGCGAGGTCGGTGACCTGAATCCCGTAGATGCGCTCCATCACCAGCACTTTCGGCCGGCACCAGTCCCAATAGACTTGCGGCACATAGAGCAGAGGCGAACCTTCGAAATTGCGCTTCAGCTGGCTGGCATTAGCCGCCTCGCGCAGCAGGTCGAGTTCGTCGTAGATGGTTTTTTCGTAGTCGCTGACCACGTCTACAGGGTGCAGCAAGCGAGCGTCGGCCGAGAGCTTTTCCGCCGCACGGGCAAGAATGAACAGCCACGCCAGGTCCTGCGCAATGATCGGTTTCAGCCCCGGGCGGATCACTTTGACGACGACTTCTTCGCCGGTTTTCAGCTGCGCGGCATGCACTTGCGCCACCGAAGCCGAGGCCAGCGGTTCGACGTCGAAGCGGCTGAAGACTTCACTGATTTTTTTGCCGAGCTGCTCTTCGATCAGCCGGATCGACACTTGCGAGTCGAACGGCGGCACGCGGTCCTGCAGCTTCATCAGTTCATCGGCGATGTCTTCGGGCAGCAGGTCGCGGCGCGTGGACAGGATCTGGCCGAACTTGATGAAAATCGGCCCCAGGTCCTGCAACGCCAGGCGCAGTCGCGCGCCACGGCTCAGGTCCAGCGTTTTGCGCGGAAACCAGCGCCACGGCAAGGCATAGCGCAGCGCCAGCAGAAACCAGGGCAATGGCAGGGCGAACAGCAGGTCATCGAGGCGGTAGCGAATCACAACGCGCTGGATGCGCAACAAACGGCGGACGGCAAGCAGCTTCATGCGTTATCGCTTGGGTCGAGGGATCGGAAAAGACGCTCGAAACGCGCCTCGAGACGTTCCAGATCGAGCTTGATCTGGTCCAGTTCATTAAAACGGGCGTCAGCTTCGCGCTGACCGACGAGCGCGCGCGATTCTTCGGCCAGGTATTCACCCAGGTTCTGATTCAGGCTGGCGAACCCTTGTTGATACCAGCGTGCGCGACTGCGCAGGTGACCGCCGACCAGTTGCGTGGCCACAGGTCCCAGCCAGCGCGAGAGTTCGTACTCCCAGTCCAGTTCGAGGTCCTGAAGGATCGCCGCCAGTTCCAGCAGCACGCCGCTGTCGCCGTCGAGTTCGACTTCTGGCGCATGCAGAACCGAAGTCTTGTCCTTGCTCGTCGCCAGTTTCAGCAGGCTTGAGGCCGGTGCGCGCAAGGTACAGTCGGCACCGGTTTCCCATTGGGAGGCGAGCATCAGGCCTTCATCGCTGGGCAGGATGAACACTTGCAACGCCGGGCTGCGGCAGTCGACGGCAATCACCTTGCCACTCAAATGCGCCAGCCGCGGTAGCGCCGTGCTGTCGAGACGCAGCACCCGGTTCAGGCCGAGCTCAACGCTGGCAAGCAGGCCGGCCAGCAGCATCAGGGCTTGATGCCGCGGTGCAGGGCGACGATGCCTGCGGTCATGTTGTGATAGGTCACGCGATCGAAACCGGCCTCGACCATCATCGACTTCAGGGTTTCCTGATTCGGGTGCATGCGGATCGATTCGGCCAGGTAGCGATAGCTTTCCGAGTCGTTGGTGATCAGCTTGCCCATCAGCGGCATGAAGGCGAACGAGTAGGCGTCGTAGGCTTTGGACATCAGCGCGTTGGTCGGTTTGGAGAATTCCAGCACCAGCAAACGGCCGCCCGGTTTCAGCACGCGCAACATCGAGCGCAGGGCGTCTTCTTTATGCGTCACGTTGCGCAGGCCGAAGGCGATGGTCACGCAATCGAAATGGTTGTCCGGGAACGGCAGCTTTTCAGCGTCGGCCTGGACGAATTTGACATTGCCGGACACACCCAGATCCAGCAGGCGGTCACGACCGACCTTGAGCATGGATTCGTTGATGTCGGCCAGAACGACCTGGCCCGTCGGGCCAACGAGGTGCGAAAACTTTTTGGTCAGGTCGCCGGTGCCGCCGGCGATGTCCAGCACGCGGTTACCGGTGCGCACGCCCGACAGTTCGATTGCGAAGCGCTTCCACAGGCGGTGCATGCCGCCCGACAGGAGGTCGTTCATCAGGTCGTACTTGGCGGCTACCGAGTGGAAAACCTCAGCGACTTTTTCCGCTTTCTGGCTTTCCGGAACGTTTTTGAAGCCGAAGTGAGTGGTGGGTTCGGCATCGCTGCCTTTGCGCTGATCAGTCATATCGCTGTCACCAAAAGAGAATGCGGGACATTCTAATCCCGGTGGCCTGCTTTGTCTTGGCAAGGCTGAAGGTAAGATAGGCAACTACCGGGACGTTTTGACGCATGCAGGGTCAAGATGTCTTGAGCAAGTCACGATAAAGCAGGAGTCATTCGATGGCCCGTATTAGTGTTGAGCGTGCCCACGGCCTGGGTAAGGAAGCGGCCCGCGAGAAGGCCGACAAGTTGGCGCAGAAACTGTCCGAACAATATGGCCTGGAGCCGCAGTGGTCTGGTGACACTCTGAACCTCAGACGCTCGGGCGTAAAAGGGGCGGTGTATGTGGGCGAGGACTCGATCAAGGTCGATGTCGAACTGGGCCTGTTGATGTCTGCCATGAGCGGCACGATCAAATCGGAAATTGAAAGGGCGCTCGATAAAGCGTTGGCTTGATGCCGAAAAGATCGCAGCCTCGTTTCACTCGACAGCTCCTACAGGTGAGCACCGCCATCCTCTGTAGGAGCTGTCGAGTGAAACGAGGCTGCGATCTTTTCCAAAAGGGCACCACCGATTCATGTCACTTGTTAGGGTGCCGTTTCTAATTATTCTCACTACTTTGTGCCTGAGCCCGACTCTCTGCGGGCAGTTCCTCGACCCTTCTGCGCGTGAGGTGCACCATGGCCAAAGTTATTTTGAAGAAAAAAGTCGACGTTGAAACTAACGCTCTGGGCGACGTCAAATCGTATGCCCGCAAGATCTGGCTCGCTGGCCTGGGTGCTTACACCAAGGTCGGCCAAGAGGGTAGCGAGTACGTTCAAGAGCTGATCAAGGCTGGTCAAGCTGTTGAAAAGAAAGGCAAAAAAGTAGTCACTGAAAAACTTGAAGCGGCCAATGCCGAGATCGATGAAGCCAAGAGTGAAGTGAGCACTTTCAAAGGCAAAGTCGAACTTCAACTCGACAAAGTCGAAAGGGCTTTCGATACACGTATCGCAAGTGCCTTGAATCGTATCGGCATTCCGTCTAAACATGACGTTGAGACACTCTCTGCTAAGCTCGATGAGCTGACGGCATTGCTCGAACGTGTCGCGCGTAAATCTTAAGGAGAACGGGATGGCTGGTAAAAAGAATACTGAAAAAGAAGGCAGCTCGTGGATCGGGAAGGTCGAAGACTACTCCCGCAAGATCTGGCTGGCTGGTTTAGGCGTGTACTCGAAGATCGACACTGACGGCAGCAAGCTCTTCGATACATTGGTTAAGGACGGCGAGAAAGCCGAGAAGCTCACCAAGAGCGCTGTCGGCAAGAAAGTCGATGCCGCCAAGGACTCCGCTTCGTCGGCCAAGTCGCGCATCAGCGGCGTGAAAGATCGTGCACTGGGCAAATGGGATGAGCTGGAAGGGGCTTTCGACAAGCGTCTGAACAGCGCCATTTCGCGCCTGGGTGTACCGAGCCGCAATGAGGTCAAGGCACTGCACAGCAAGGTCGATACCCTGACCAAGCAAATCGAAAAACTCACCGGTGCCAAGGTTGCGCCTGTTGCGGCGAAAACCGCGGCGGCCAAACCAGCGGCCAAAAGCGTAGCCAAACCATTGGCCAAGGCTGCCGCTAAACCGGCAACCAAAACTGCCGCGGCGAAACCTGCAGCCAAAGCGGCCGCAAAACCAGCCGCTAAACCGGCGGCCAAACCTGCAGCTAAAACCGCAGCAGCCAAACCCGCCGCTGCGAAAAAGCCAGCAGCCAAGAAGCCTGCAGTGAAAAAACCGGCCGCCCCGAAAGCGGCTGCACCGAAACCAGTAGTGGCTGCCGCCAAGCCACCGGTAACCCCGGTCAGCACGGCGAATTCCGCCACTGCTCCGACACCTGCTGTAACCCCGACTGCTGCGCCGGCTCCATCGACGCCAACCAGTCAGTCCTGATTTCAGGACTAAAAAAACGCCCGGCCTGCGAAGGTCGGGCGTTTTTGTTTTGAAGATTCAAGATTTGGCTCGTCTGTCGAAAAAAGATCGCAGCCTTCGGCAGCTCCTACCGGTGTATGCAATTCCCTGTAGGAGCTGCCGAAGGCTGCGATCTTTTGATCTTAATGCTCTTCGAGGTACTGCAACGCCAACCGCTCGGTCGCAACCTTGACAGGCGGCAGCAAGTGCGGCGCCACCAGCATCATGATCTGATACACCACCAGTCGCACTTCACCTTCACGGTCGAGAATTCGCTGATAGTCCAGTGAGAACAGCAACGTCATGGTGATTTGTTCCACCAGTTGCCCCAGCGCCTGGGTGTCACTGACCAACTGACCTTGAGCTTTCAATTGCGCCAGCAATGAAGCCAGTGTGCGCTTCAACGCATTGAGCAGGTTGCGTATCCCCTTGGCCAGTTTCGGCAGGCGGCCGGCAAGGTTCGACAGGTCCTGGAACAGAAACCGGTAATGGGCCAGGCGTTCGATGATCAGGTGCAGGAACAGCCAGTAATCTTCAGGCGCCAATTCCACATCGGACGGTGGGTCGAGCAAGGGCGTCAACTCGGCCTGGAAGCGCTCGAACAGCCCGAGGATCAGCGGTTCCTTGCCGTGGAAATGGTAGTAGAGGTTACCCGGGCTGATGCCCATTTCGTTGGCCACTTCCATGGTGGACACATTCGGTTCGCCCTTCTGATTGAACAACTGCAGGGCACATTCGAGAATCCGGTCGCGGGTTTTCATCCAGTCTTCTTAATGGTCGAGTCATGCCACGGCCATTGGTGGCCGTGGTTCGTTAAACGTCAGCGCACGCGCACGTAAGTACCGGGTGCCGCCTCCATCGGTGGATAGTTCTGGTTACCGAGGGCCATCCGGGTTTCGTGTTGTGCGCCGGAGCGTTCCTGAATCCAGTCCAGCCATTGCGTCCACCAACTACCGTCGACGCGTTTGGCGTCGTAATACCAGGCCCGCGGGTCGCTGCTCAGTTTCGGATTCTCGACGTAGTTGGCTTTCGGATTGTTCGGCGGGTTGAGAATGCTCTGTACATGACCGCTGTTGGACAGCACGAAGCGCCGCTCGCCCCCCAGCAGTAATGTCGAGCGATACACCGCATCCCACGGGGTGATGTGATCATTCATGCCTGCCACGCTGAAGCTGTCGACGGTGACTTTCTGCAGGTCGATCGGCGTGCCGCACACTTCCAGCCCGCCAGGATGACTCAGCGGGTTGTGCTTGAAGAAGTCCAGCAGATCACCATGAAATGCTGCCGGCAGACGCGTGTTGTCATTGTTCCAGTAGAGGATGTCGAACGCCGGCGGCTCCTTGCCCATCAGGTAGTTATTGACGAAGTAATTCCAGATCAAATCGTTGGGACGCATCCAGGCAAACACCCTGGCCATGTCGCTACCTTCCAGAACGCCCTTCTGATACGAGCGGCGCTTGGCCGCTTCCAGCGTTTGTTCGTCGGCGAAGAGGGTGGCCGGGCTGTCTATCTGACTGTCGAGCATGCTGACCAGGTAGGTCGCGCTGGATACTCGTCGTAGCTGTCGCTTGGCCTGCAAATGCCCTTGCAATGCGGCAATGGTCAGCCCACCGGCACAGGCCCCCATCAAGTTGACCTCGCGCGCGCCGGTGATTGCCCGGCACACATTCATCGCTTCTTCAGTGGCTTCGACGTAAGACGACAACCCCCATTCGCGATGACGCACATCGGGATTGCGCCAGCTGATAACGAAGGTCTGCAAACCGTTTTTAAGGGCGAACTGAACGAAGCTGTTGTTGGGGCTCAAATCGAAAATGTAGTACTTGTTGATCTGTGGCGGCACGATCAGCAATGGCTTGGAATACTGCTTTTCGCTCATCGGCTTGTACTGGATCAGCTCCAGCAGCTCATTGCGAAACACCACCGAGCCGGTAGTGGTGGCAACCGTTTTGCCCACCTCGAATGCTTGTTTGGTGACTTGTCTTGGCAGGCCGTTGTTGTGCAGGACGTCGTCGACCAGATGGCCGATACCCCGCACCAGACTGCTGCCGCCGGAGTTGAAAAACTCTTTGATCGCCAGCGGATTGAGCAGGGTGTTGGACGGCGCCACGGCGTCATTGATCAAGGCAAAGGCAAAGTGGGCGCGGGCACGATCGTCCGGGCTCATGTTGCTTTCGTCGATCCAGCTTTTGACTTCTTTCTGCCAGCTCAGATAGGCCTGCAGACTGCGGCGATAAAAGGGATTGAGGCTCCACGTCGGGTCGGCAAAGCGACTGTCTTGCGGGTTGGTCGGATGCAGGGTTTCACCCAACAATACGCGGCCCAACTGGCCGCCCAGCTTCAAGGCATGCCGGGCCGTATACACCGGGTTGCGCAGGCCGTGGGTGGCCAGGCTGCGCAAGGTCGAAAGCAGGTCCCGGCCGCGCAGACCGGTAACCGCACTCTGAGCATTGATGAATGCAGCGGGAGTGGGCAAAGAGCCCTTCGCTGGTTTGTCGCGCATGAGTTAACACTCCTTCGTCATCAGGCCAAAAACAAACACACCCGAACAAAACACCATAGACGTTGTTGCGGGTTGTTGCGCGGCACGGCCTCCTGCCGACTCCTTTTCATAAACAAAAGTCGGGGTCGGTTAACCGCCCGATGGCGCCGGATGCGGATGCATTACTGCGCGCTGACGTTCTTCCTCGAGAAACTTCATGATGATCGGTGCCACCGCTTCGGCGCGGGTAATCAAGAACAGATGGCCGTCGTCGATAATGTGCAGTTGGGCGTTGGGAATTCGCCAAGCCAGCATGCGCATGTTGATCAGCGGGATCAGTGGGTCGTCGTCGCCGGCCAGTACCAGGGTCGGTTGGTGGATTTTGTGCAGCCAGTGAATGCTGGTCCAGCCGAGGCCGGCGAACAGTTGCCAGTAGTAACCGAGCTTGCCTGCCGAGCGAACCCTGGCGGCGTGACTGGCTGCCAGGGTCGGATCGCGACGGAACGAGCCGCCGTAGATCATCGGTGCAATGCGGATCACATGGGAGGGCTGGATATAGCGTCGCGGGCTGGCCATCATCATCAGCACTTTAGGCTTGCCCGGAACCATCACGGTGCCAGCCGCCGTGGCCGCCAGCACCAGCTTCTTGCAGCGCTCGGGATAGTCATGGGCGAACTGCTGCGCCAGAGCGCCGCCCCACGAAACGCCAATCACGTTGACTTGCCCGTAATCGAGATAATCGAGCATTCGCGCCGTGAGTTTTGCCAGGCCCGAGAAGCGATAGGGTCGATTGGGAGTCGATGAGCCGCCGACACCGGGCACGTCGAAGGCAATGACTTCCAGGTCCGGATCCAGAGCCTGGACGAACGGGAATATCAGCTCCAGGTTGGCGCCGATGCCGTTGAAAATCAGCAAGGGCGTCAAGTGAGGCTTGCCGGGGCGTACCGCAGTGCGGAGGGTCTGGCCATCCAGGTTGACGGTACGAAAGACGAACGGTTGCGGCATGCACGAAGCCCTGTAGGTTTTAAACGCTGGTCGAGCCGTCCCGGGCCGTCGCAGAATGTTCGAGGCTGGCCTCGAGAGTAATCGATAGAGATCGCGGCACCTCCCAGTGCCGCGGACTGCGTGTTATTTGAGGCTCAACGTTCATGCACGTAGGTACCCGGCGAAGCCTCACCCGCTGGATAGGCCTTGTTGCCAAGGTTGGCGGGGGATTTCTTCAGTTTTCCCGAACGCTCGGCCTGCCACGCCTGCCAATGCAACCACCAGGAGTCGGTGTGCTTGGTGGAGTTTTCCATCCATTCTTCGGCCTTGACCGGCATGTCGGTGCTGGTCATATAGCGCGCTTTCGGATTGCCCGGAGGGTTCAGAATGCTCTGGATATGCCCGCTGCTGGACAGCACGAACTCGACCTTGCCACCGAACAGCTGCGCGGATTTGTAGCAGGACTTCCACGGAGTGATGTGATCGTTGGTGCCGGCCAGGGAAAAGATGTCGGCGGTCACCTGCTTGAGGTCGATCGCTGTGCCGCACACTTCCAGGGCATCGGGGCGGATCAGTGGGTTGTTTTTGAACATCTCGATCAGGTCGCCATGGAACGCTGCCGGCAACCGGGTGGTGTCGTTGTTCCAGAACAGGATGTCGAAAACCGGCGGCTCATTACCCAGCAGATAGTTGTTGACCCAGTAGTTCCAGATCAGGTCGTTGGGGCGCATCCAGGCGAAAACTTTCGCCATGTCGCGACCTTCCAACACGCCGGCCTGGTAGGAATGGCGCTTGGCGGCTTCGAGGGTCTGCTCGTCGACGAACAGGGCCACATCGCTGTCCAGGGTGGTGTCCAGCACGCTGACCAACAGGGTGAGGGCGTTGACCTTCTTCTCGCCGATCGCTGCGTAGTGACCCAGCAGGGCGGTGCAGGTGATGCCGCCGGAGCAGGCGCCAAGCATGTTCACGTCTTTGCTGCCGGTGATTGCGGTGACCACATCGACCGCTTCCTTGAGCGCTTCGATGTAGGTCGACAGACCCCACTCGCGCTGCTCCTTGGTCGGGTTACGCCAGCTGACGATGAACGTCTGCACATTGTTGCGCAGGCAGAAGCGCGCCAGACTCTTGTCCGGGCTCAGGTCGAAAACATAAAACTTGTTGATCTGTGGCGGCACCACCAGCAGCGGGCGTTCATGCACCTGCTCGGTGATCGGTCGGTACTGGATCAACTCCAGCACATCGTTGCGAAACACCACTGCGCCTTCGGTCACGCCCAGGCTCTTGCCGACTTCGAACGCGCCCATATTGACCTGGCTCGGCATACCGCCGTTGTGCACCAGATCCTTGGCCAGGTGGGAGAGACCGTCGAGCAGGCTCTTGCCACCGGTTTCGAAGAAGCGTTTGACCGCCGCCGGATTGGCCGCCGTGTTGGTCGGGGCCATGGCTTCGGTCATGAGGTTAATCACGAAATGCCCGCGAGCGACGTCCTTGGGCGAAAGATTGCTGTCATCGATCCACGCGTGAAGCTCTTTGCGCCACGCCAGATAGGTTTGCAAATAACGTTTATAGAGCGGGTTCTGACTCCAGGCCGGATCAAGGAAGCGACGGTCATCACTTTGCGGTTGAAGCTCGGATTTTCCAAACAGTACGTTCTTCAGTTCGATGCCGAAATGAGCGACATGCCTGGCACTGTGGATGGGTTGCCTGATGGCCTGGGTCAGCACCATTCGGGCAGAGCCCAAGAGATCCTTTCTACGTAGTCCAACAACAGGATTCAGCCCCAAGGTATTTTCCGAAGCCTGAAATTTCAAGTCATCGTTAAGCTTGTTACTCATCTACGACGCTCCATTGTCCTGAGACGAGTACCTGAGCCCAGCTGTGTAGTCACACAGCAAACGCCAGGTACTACTGCTCGGGTGACCGTTAATTGCGAATAGCTACAAATGCACGGAACTTGCCAGCTCCATTGGTTACCCGAGTTTAATTTTTTTCGCAAGCGGGCCAATCGTTGACACCGCAGCGGAGCATTCAAACAGATGGAATTAGAAAATGCCCTCTAAACAGCCAGAGGCCTGTATTAGAGCATCAGCTTGACGACCGACTCATTCGGATCGCGGGTCTTTCCAGCCGCTTTGAGTTCCGCAAGATAATCGTTCCAAAGATCTTCTTGGCGCACTGCCAGCTGGTACAGATACTCCCAAGTGAACAGGCCGCTGTCGTGGCCGTCGTCGAAGGTCAATTTCAGTGCGTACTGGCCGGCCGGTTCGACCTTGCTCAGGCCGACGCCGATCTTGCCAAATTGCAGGATGGGTTTGCCATGGCCCTGGACTTCGGCGGAAGGAGAGTGCACGCGAAGAAACTCGGCGGGCAGGTGATATTCCTCGCCGGACGCGTATTTGAGCGACAGGGTTTTCGAGGCTTTGTGGAGTTTGATGTCGGTGGGGAGTTGGGTCATGGCAGGTCGTCCGTCTATGTGGAACGTTGTGTAGGAGCTGCCGAAGGCTGCGATCTTCTGATCTTCGGCGTCAGCCGGAAAAGATCGCAGCCTGCGGCAGCTCCTACAGGTGTTACGTTCTCACAGGAGAGTAGGTGACCTACAGGATATAACGGGACAGGTCTTCGTTCTGCGCCAATTCGCCCAAGTGGCTGTTGACGTAATCGGCATCGATCAGGATCGGCTTGTCCTCGTGAGTGCTGGCCAGATCGCCGGCGCTGAACGATACCTCTTCGAGCAGGCGCTCGAGCAGGGTATGCAGGCGACGGGCACCGATGTTTTCGGTTTTCTCGTTGACCTGCCAGGCGATCTCGGCGAGACGCTTGATGCCGTCCGGGAGGAATTCGATGAGCAGGCCTTCGGTTTTCAGCAGTGCACAATATTGCTCGGTGAGCGATGCATGCGGTTCGCTGAGGATGCGCTCGAAATCTTCCGGGCTCAGGGCCTTGAGTTCGACCCGAATCGGCAGGCGACCTTGCAGCTCCGGCACCAGATCGCTCGGCTTGCTCAGGTGGAACGCACCGGAAGCGATGAACAGGATGTGGTCAGTCTTGACCATGCCCAGTTTGGTGTTGACGGTGCAGCCTTCGATCAGCGGCAGCAAGTCACGCTGTACGCCTTCGCGGGACACGTCGATGCCACCGGAATTGCCGCGCTTGGCAACCTTGTCGATTTCGTCGATGAACACGATGCCGTGCTGCTCGACGGCTTCCAGAGCCTTGGCCTTCAATTCTTCTTCGTTGACGAGGCGACCGGCTTCTTCGTCGCGCACCAGTTTCAGCGCTTCCTTGACCTTGAGCTTGCGGTTTTTGCGCTTGCCCTTGCCCATGTTGGCGAACAGGCTCTGCAACTGGTTGGTCATTTCTTCCATGCCCGGTGGCGCGGAGATATCGACGCCGGCCACTTCGGCCACTTCGATTTCGATCTCCTTGTCATCCAGCTGACCTTCACGCAGGCGTTTGCGGAACAGCTGACGGGTGTTGGAATCCTGGGACGGTGCGGAGTCCTCGTTGCTGAAGCCCATGCGTGCAGGTGGCAGCAGGGCGTCGAGGATGCGTTCTTCGGCGGCGTCTTCGGCGCGGTGGCGAACCTTGGTCATTTCCTGTTCGCGCAGCAGCTTGATCGCGGCGTCGGCCAGATCACGAATGATCGATTCGACGTCGCGGCCAACGTAGCCCACTTCGGTGAATTTGGTCGCTTCGACTTTGATGAACGGCGCGTTGGCGAGTTTGGCCAGGCGACGGGCGATCTCGGTTTTACCGACACCGGTGGGGCCGATCATCAGGATGTTCTTGGGAGTGACTTCGACGCGCAGCTCTTCGGGCAGCTGCATCCGGCGCCAGCGGTTGCGCAAGGCGATGGCGACGGCGCGTTTGGCATCGTCCTGGCCGATGATATGGCGATTGAGTTCGTGGACGATTTCACGGGGGGTCATGGGCATAATAATTGGCGGTCCTCAAGCAAAAGTGAGCCGTGGCGCTAGGCCAAAACAGGCTTACTCAGCGAGGTCCTGCTCCTCGATGGTGAAGGTGTGGTTGGTGAATACGCAGATGTCGCCGGCGATGCCGAGCGCTGTTTCGACGATTTCCCGCGCCGACAAATCGGTTTTCTTCAACAGGGCACTCGCGGCAGCCTGGGCGTAACCGCCGCCGGAACCCATGGCGATCAGGCCTTCTTCGGGCTCAACCACGTCACCGTTGCCGGTGATGATCAGGGAGGCATCTTTGTTGGCGACCGCGAGCATGGCTTCGAGGCGGCTCAGGGAGCGGTCGGTGCGCCATTCTTTGGCGAGTTCGACGGCGGCGCGAACCAGGTGGCCCTGATGTTTCTCGAGCTGGCCTTCGAAACGCTCGAAGAGGGTGAAGGCGTCAGCGGTGGCCCCGGCAAAACCGGCGATAACCTGGCCGTGGTAGAGGCGGCGAACTTTCTTCGCGTTGCCTTTCATCACGGTATTACCGAGCGAAACCTGGCCGTCGCCGCCCATGACGACTTTGCCGTGGCGGCGAACTGAAACGATGGTGGTCAAGGGAGAGTCTCCACGCAGCGGGGCGAAAATGCCTTATGCCAACTCATATGGGGGTGGTGGAGCGTTTTTCAACTGTAGGACGCGGCGGGGGACGAGCGGTGCGAGGCGCGTAGGAGCTGCCGAAGGCTGCGATCTTTTGATCTTGCTCTTGATGATGGGTAAGACGGAACACCCTGCAAACCTTGAAAAGATCGCAGCCTGCGGCAGCTCCTACAGGATTCGTGTCTCCTGCGGGAGCTGCGGTGGCAGAGGGTCAGCGACTCTGACGTTGTTGTAACAACAGGTTGCTAAAGCCGCTGCCGGCCAGTTGTTTCTGGGCCGTGGTTAGCTGTTCGCGATTACTGAATGGGCCAACCAGCACCCGATACCAGGTCTCGTCTTTCACGGTGCCGGATTCAACCGCCACAGCCTGACCCAGCAGAATGATCTGCGCACGCACCTTGTCGGCATCGGCTTCCTTGCGGAACGAGCCGGCCTGCAGGAAGAACTTGGTCACCGGTGCAGCTTTCGCCACGGGTGGCGCTGGCGGCGGGGTGATGCCGGCCAATGCCGCTTGAGCCCGGGCCGTGTCGATCTTCGCCGCTTGCTCTGGCGTCACCGGCGTGGTCGGAATGGCCGGTACTTGTGGCGTCGGCAGGGTTTTCTCCGGCACCGCGTCTGGCGGCACGATGACTTCCGATTCCGGCAGCAAAGTGTAGAAGTCGTACTTCGGCTTCACCGGTTGCGTCGGGCTCGGCGGAGTCTTGTTGGCCTCGGCGATCTTGGTGGCTTTCTGCTGCTCGATCTTCTCGCGCTTGACGGTATCGCTGCCCTTGCCCGGCTCCAGCTTCATCAGGAACACAATGAACGCACCGACCGTCAGGCCGATGGCCATCCACAGCCAGCCCGGGATCGGTTGCTTTGCAGGAGCTTGGTAACGGCTGGCGCCACGCTTGGGTGCAGGTTTTTTCTTGGCAGCCAACTTACATACGCTCCAGAGTTTCCAGACCCAAGAGTTCCAGGCCTTGCTTGAGAGTGCGGCCGGTCAGCGCGGCGAGGCGCAGGCGGCTCTGCATTTGCGCCGGGGTGTCGGCGCCGAGGATCGGGCAGTTCTCGTAGAAGCTGGAGAACAGGCCGGCGACATCGTACAGGTAGGTGCAGAGGATGTGCGGCGTGCCTTTGTCGGACACGTTGTTCAGTATTTCGCCGAACTGCGCCAGTTTCGCGGCCAGCTCATGTTCGTGGGTTGCTTCGAGACTGATTTTACCTTCGACTTCGCTGAAGTCCTTGCCGAGCTTGCGGAACACCCCGGCCACCCGGGTGTAGGCGTACAGCAGGTATGGCGCGGTGTTGCCTTCGAAGTTCAGCATCAGGTCGAAGTTGAAGCTGTAGTCGCTGGTGCGGTGCTTGGACAGGTCGGCATATTTCACGGCGCCGATGCCCACGACCTTGGCGATGTTGCGCAACTCGTCTTCGGCCAGTTCCGGGTTCTTCTCCTTCACCAGGGTGTAGGCGCGTTCCTGGGCTTCGGTCAGCAGGTCGATCAACTTCACGGTGCCGCCATCACGGGTCTTGAACGGACGGCCGTCGGCGCCGTTCATGGTGCCGAAGCCCATGTGTTCCATTTCCATCGGGTGCGTCACGAAGCCGGCCAGGCGCGCTACCTGGAACACTTGCTGGAAGTGCAGGGCCTGGCGCTGGTCGACGAAGTACAGCGCGCGATCGGCCTTGAGCTTGCCGCTACGGTAGCGCACGGCGGCCAGGTCGGTGGTGGCGTAGAGGTAGCCGCCGTCAGCCTTGACGATGATCACCGGCAGCGGGTCGCCGTCGGCGTTCTTGAATTCGTCGAGGAATACGCATTGAGCGCCGTTGCTCTCGACCAGCAGGCCGGCGGCCTTGAGGTCGTTGACCACGTTGATCAGGTCGTCGTTGTAGGCGCTTTCGCCCATTACGTCGGCCATGGTCAGTTTGACGTTCAGCAATTCGTAGATTTTCTGGCAGTGCGACAACGAGATGTCTTTGAACTTGGTCCACAGCGCCAGGCAATCCGGGTCGCCGGCTTGCAGCTTGACCACCAGGCCACGGGCGCGATCAGCGAATTCTTCGGACTCGTCGAAGCGCTGCTTGGCGGCGCGGTAGAAGTTTTCCAGGTCCGACAGCTCATCACTGGTGATCGGGTTTTCCTGCAGGTACGCCATCAGCATGCCGAACTGGGTGCCCCAGTCGCCAACGTGGTTCTGGCGGATCACTTCGTCGCCGAGGAATTCCAGAACCCGAGCCACGCCGTCGCCGATGATGGTCGAACGCAAGTGGCCGACGTGCATTTCTTTGGCCAGGTTCGGGGCCGACAGGTCGACCACGGTGCGCTGCACCGGGCCGGCCTTGCGCACGCCGATGTGGTCGTCGGCCAGCGCCGCGTCCAGGCGGGTCGCCAGGGCTTGAGTGTTCTGGAAGAAGTTCAGGAAGCCAGGACCGGCGATTTCGGCTTTGGAGACGTTCTCGTCAGCCGGCAGCGCGGCGATGATTTTCTCGGCCAGGTCACGGGGCTTCATGCCCGCAGGCTTGGCCAGCATCATGGCGATGTTGCTGGCGAAGTCGCCGTTTTTCTTGTCGCGGGAGTTTTCCACCTGGATCGCCGGCGACAGGCCTTCAGGCAACACACCTTCGTTGACGAGTTGGGTGATGGCTTGTTGGATCAGCTGGCGAATGGTGTCTTTCATGGTCTTCTCTTTCGACCGCTAGCGCGGCGGCGCTTCGATGCGCTGGTGGAAAAACTGGGCATTATCCGTTGCGAAGACGGGCTTGCCAACTATAGCGGGCAGGTTATGGATATGTGGTGACAAATCGGGCCCCATCGCGAGCAGGCTCGCTCCCACAGGGGATAGGCGTCAATCACAAAACCAATGAACACCACAGACCCACTGTGGGAGCGAGCCTGCTCGCGATGGCGATTTTGAAATCAATACAAATCGACCGGATCGACATCCAAGGACCAACGCACCGCCCGCCCACTCGGCATCTGCTCCAAAACCAACAACCAACTGCTCAGCAATCGATGCAGCGGCGCCCGAGCCGTGGCTTGCAGCAACAACTGTGCACGATATCTTCCGGCTCGGCGCTCCATTGGCGCCGGCACTGGCCCCAGCAACTCGATACCGGTCAGATTCTGCTCGGCCAGCAAACGCTCGGCCTCGCTGCACGCTTCATCGAGGAAGCCTTCGGCCTGCCCCGGTTTATGCGCTTCGGCCCGCAGCAGCGCGAGATGCGCAAACGGCGGCAGACCGGCGGAGCGGCGTTCGCTCAACGCCTGTTCGGCAAAGGCGAAATAGCCCTGTTCGGTCAGTTGCACCAACAGCGGATGGTCCGCCAAGTGCGTCTGGATAATCACTTTGCCCGGTTCTTCGGCCCGCCCCGCGCGCCCGGCGACCTGGACGATCAACTGCGCCATGCGTTCGCTGGCGCGGAAATCGCCGGAGAACAGCCCGCCGTCGGCATCCAGAATCGACACCAGGGTCACCCGTGGAAAGTGGTGCCCTTTGGCAAGCATCTGTGTGCCGACCAGAATGCACGGCTGGCCTTTTTGAATGGTGGCGAACAGTTGATTCATCGCGTCTTTGCGTGAAGTGCTGTCGCGGTCGACCCGCAGCACCGGGACGTCCGGAAACAGAATCCCCAGGCGTTCTTCGGCGCGCTCGGTACCGGCGCCCACAGGCCGCAAATCGACCTTGCCGCACTTCGGGCAATGCCGGGGCACTCGTTCGACGTAGCCACAATGGTGGCAACGCAGTTCGCCGGAGCGCTGGTGTACGGTCATTCGCGCGTCGCAGCGCTGGCATTCAGACATCCAGCCGCAGTCATGGCAAAGCAGCGTCGGGGCGAACCCTCGGCGGTTGAGGAACACCAGCACCTGCTGGCCGGCGGCCAGGGTCTGACCGATGGCTTGCTGCATCGGCCCGGAAATGCCGCTGTCCAGCGGGCGACTTTTCACGTCCAGGCGCAGGAAACGCGGTTGCTTGGCGCCACCGGCCCGCTCATTCAGGCGTAGGAGGCCGTAACGTCCGGTGTAGGCATTTTGCAGGCTTTCCAGCGAAGGTGTGGCGGATCCGAGGACAATCGGGATGTTTTCCTGCCGGGCGCGGACCAGTGCCAGGTCGCGGGCGTGGTAGCGCAGGCCTTCCTGCTGTTTATAAGAGCCGTCGTGCTCTTCATCGATAATGATCAGGCCAGGGTTTTTCATCGGCGTGAACAGTGCCGAACGGGTACCGATAATAATGTCGGCCTCGCCATCCCGCGCCGCCAGCCAGGCTTCCAGGCGTTCGCGGTCATTGACTGCGGAGTGGATCAGCGCGATGCGCGCATTGAAGCGCTGCTCGAAGCGCGCCAGGGTTTGCGGGCCGAGGTTGATCTCCGGGATCAGCACCAGGGCTTGCTTGCCGGCCTCGAGGGTTTCGCGGATCAGCTGCAAATAGACTTCGGTCTTGCCACTGCCGGTGACGCCGGCCAGCAGGAACGCGTGATAACTGTCGAACCCGGCGCGAATCGCTTCGTAAGCGGCGCGCTGCTCCGGGTTGAGCGGCAATTCCGGTTGTGCCAGCCAGTGTTCGTGGCGGGCGCCGGGGGCGTGCTTGCGGATTTCGACTTGCACCAGATCCTTGGCCAGCAACAGATCGAGGCTGTCCTTGCTCAGCATCAGTTTGCTCAGCAGCTGATGAGCGACGCCGTGGGGATGCTGAGTCAGGGTCGCCAGAGCTTCGCGCTGACGCGGAGCACGAGCGATGCGCGGGTCATCAAGGCTGGCGCCGGGCGCGGCGGACCAGAAGCGTTCCTGGCGTGCTTCGGCCAGTTCGCCTTGTCGCAACAGTACCGGCAGTGCCCAGCTCAAGGTATCGCCGAGGCTGTGCTGGTAATACTGTGAAGTCCATAGGCACAGCTTGAACAGCGCTGGCGGCAGGGGCGGCGTGGCGTCGAGCAGTGCCAGGGCCGGCTTGAGTTTGTCTGCCGGCACTTCGCTGGTGTCGGTGACCTCCACCAGAATCCCGATCATCTCCCGCCGTCCGAACGGCACCCGCAAGCGCATGCCAGGGTGCAACTGGGCACGCAAGATACCGGCCGGGGCACGATAATCGAACAGGCGGCGCAGAGGCGAAGGCAGGGCGAGGCGCAGAATGGCGTTGGGCACGCGGGGGGATCTCGATCAACGGAAAATAAACAGCAGGGCCATGACCCTGTGGGAGCGAGCCTGCTCGCGAAAAGGGAATGTCAGTCAGTATTCATGCCGTCTGACACACCGCTTTCGCGAGCAGGCTCGCTCCCACAGGGACGGCGCTTTGGGCCGGGAGCCTAGCAGACGGTCGGTGTAAGGGACAGCTTGCGTGATTGCAAAGGTCTGGTAGAATCCGCGGCCTAATTACGTGCGGTATTCAACAATGGTGTTGAGTGGCGGCACGCTAGCCTGAGGAATACATCATGAAAGCCGATATCCATCCAACATACGAAATCACCGCAGTTACCTGCAGCTGTGGCAACAAGTTCGAAACTCGTTCGAACCTGGCCAAGCCTCTGGCGATCGACGTATGCAACGAGTGCCACCCGTTCTACACCGGTAAGCAGAAGACTCTGGATACTGGCGGTCGTGTACAGCGCTTCGCAGACCGTTTCGGCGCTTTCGGCAAGAAAGCTCCTGCTGCTGCAGAGTAAGGTTGAAAGGCCCGATGGGCTTTTCCTTGCTGATGAAAAAGGCGTCCCTCGCGGGCGCCTTTTTTGTGTCCGCGATTTGGCTTTCCGGTGCTCAGGCCTTCTGCCCGGCGCCGAGCGGGCTGACGCCGGTCGCGGTGCAACGGGTGGTGGATGGCGACACCTTGCGTCTGAGCGATGGCCGCAGTGTGCGCATGATCGGTTTGAATACGCCGGAGCTGGGCAAACAGGGTCGCTCCGACGAACCGTTTGCCGTGGCCGCGCGCAAACGCCTTGAAGCGCTGGTGGCTGCCAGCGATGGGCGAGTCGGTTTGTTGCCGGGTAAAGAAAGCAGGGACCATTACGGCCGTACCCTGGCTCATGTCTACAGTGTCGATGGGGCCAACCTCGAAGCGCAGATGCTCGCCGAGGGCCTCGGTTTTCAGGTGGCGGTGGCACCGAACGTCGATTTGGTTGCCTGCCAGCAAGCGGCCGAACGCAGTGCTCGTCGGGCTGGTCTCGGGCTGTGGCGACAATCACCTGTATTGAAAGCGGAGCAGATCAGCGCGTCCGGTTTCGCCATGCTCAGTGGTCGTGTGAGCAAGGTTCAGCGCAATCGCGGCGGGGTTTGGATCGAGTTGCAGGATTCGGTTGTATTGCGGGTTGCACCCAATCTACTGGACCAATTCGATGTCGCATCGCTTGAAAAGCTCAAAGGCAAGCAAATCGAGGCTCGTGGCTGGGTGGTGGATCGTTCGCGCCGCGGTGGGTTGCAACCGGGGCAGGCGCGCTGGCTTCTGCCGCTGACCGATCCGGCGATGTTGCAGGCGGCGCCGTAAGAAAAAATTGTAGACATTTTTTCTTTCAATTGTGAACAGTCTATCCCTTGTGTTCCGTGGCTCTTGGCCCAAAGTCGTAGGGCCGGGCGCTTGACAGGGGTGACTGGTCAGTCTTGTGAGGACTTTGCGAGGCGAGTATCCTCGGCGGTCCGTCTGTCCAACAGTAAAAAGCGGAATGCCCCTATGTCTGATCTGAAAACTGCCGCTCTCGAATATCACGCCCATCCCCGTCCAGGGAAGCTGAGTGTCGAGCTCACCAAGGCCACCGCTACCGCCCGCGATCTGTCGCTGGCCTACAGCCCCGGCGTAGCCGAACCAGTACGCGAAATCGCCCGCGATCCTGAACTGGCCTACAAATACACCGGCAAGGGCAACCTGGTTGCAGTCATTTCCGATGGCACCGCGATTCTCGGCCTGGGTAACCTTGGCCCATTGGCTTCCAAGCCAGTTATGGAAGGTAAAGGCGTGCTGTTCAAGCGCTTCGCCGGCATCGACGTGTTTGACATCGAAGTCGACTCCGAAAGCCCGCAAGCCTTCATCGACACCGTCAAGCGTATCTCCATTACCTTCGGCGGCATCAACCTGGAAGACATCAAGGCACCTGAGTGCTTTGAGATCGAACGCGCTCTGATCGAGCAGTGCGACATTCCGGTATTCCATGATGACCAGCACGGCACCGCAATCGTTACTGCGGCCGGCATGATCAACGCCCTGGAAATCGCTGGCAAAACCCTGGCTGACGCCAAGATCGTCTGCCTGGGCGCCGGTGCTGCCGCCATCTCCTGCATGAAATTGCTGGTGAGCATGGGCGCCAACATCGAAAACATCTACATGGTCGACCGTACCGGCGTGATCCACTCCGGCCGTGACGACCTGAACCAGTACAAGGCTGTGTTCGCTCACGCGACCGAAAAGCGCACCCTGGCTGACGCGCTGAAAGGTGCTGATGTGTTCGTTGGTCTGTCCGGCCCGAACCTGCTGAGTGCTGAAGGCCTGAAATCCATGGCGGCCAACCCGATCGTGTTCGCGTGCTCGAACCCGGATCCGGAAATCTCCCCGGAACTGGCTCACGCCACCCGTAACGACGTGATCATGGCCACCGGCCGTTCGGACTACCCGAACCAGGTCAACAACGTACTGGGCTTCCCGTTCATCTTCCGTGGTGCCCTGGACGTTCGCGCCAAGCGCATCAACGAAGAAATGAAAGTGGCTGCCGCCAACGCCCTGCGTGAACTGGCCAAGCTGCCAGTACCTCAGGAAGTGTGCGACGCCTACGGCGGCATCAAACTGGAATTCGGTCGTGAGTACATCATTCCGAAACCAATGGATGCCCGTCTGATCACCCTGATCTCCGATGCCGTGGCCAAAGCCGCCATCGAGACCGGTGTGGCGACCCTGCCGTATCCGAAGAACTACCCGCTGAAAAGCGTGGATGACGTGTTCAACGGCTAAGCCGTTGTAGCGCATCAACCAAAAGCCCCGGCTCATTCTGAGTCGGGGCTTTTTTGTATCTGGGAGTTTGATCGTTCCCACGCTCTGCGTGGGAATGCCTCAAGGGACGCTCCGCGTTCCAGCTCTGGAAAGGGACGCGGAGCGTCCCGGGCTGCATTCCCACGCAGAGCGTGGGAACGATCGGCAGGCCAAAAAAAGCCCCGCTCTTCTTCCGAAGGCGGGGCTTTGCGTTGCGCTATCCGATCAGAACAAATCGATTGGCGCTGCCTCATCGGCTGGCAGCGGGCTGCCCGGCATATTGCCGTTGCTCAGCTCATTCACCGACGGTGGTGTGTCTTCGGCCTTGAACAGTTCGAAGTAGGCGCCTGGCGTGCTTGGGGTGGCCGCGCGGCCGCTGATCGGGTCGACGCGCAGGCTGAGAATGCCTTCGGGTTCCGCTTGGGTGTGGGGCGGTTTGTCTTTGAGGGCCGCCGCCATGTAGTTCATCCAGATCGGCAAGGCAACGGTGCCGCCGAACTCGCGTTTGCCCAGGCTTTCCGGTTGGTCGAAGCCGGTCCAGACGGTGGTCACGTAATCGGCGTTGTAGCCGGAGAACCAGGCGTCCTTGGATTCGTTGGTGGTACCGGTCTTGCCCGCGATGTCGCTGCGACCCAACGCCAGCGCACGGCGGCCGGTGCCGAGTTTGATCACATCCTCAAGCATGCTGTTGAGGATGTAAGTAGTGCGCCCATCGATGATGCGCTCGGCCACGGCCGGCGTTTGTGGCATTGGCTGGGCGCTCGGTGCTTCGCCTGGGGTAGCGTTGACCGTGAAGGTGTCGGAGGCCGGCATGGCGATGCCATCGCTGGCTACGGCGCCTTTCGGAACGCTCGGCGGGTTGGCGACAAATAGCGTGTCGCCGTTGCGGCTTTCGATCTTGTCGATGATGTACGGGGTGATCTTGTAGCCGCCATTGGCGAAGGTGGCCCAGCCGGTGGCGATTTCCATTGGCGTCAGGGTTGCGGTACCCAGGGCCAGGGACAGGTTGCGCGGCAGGTCCTGCTTGTTGAAGCCGAACTTGCTGATGTAGTCGATGGTGCGGTCGACACCCAGCGCTTGCAGCAGGCGGATCGACACCAGGTTGCGCGACTTGTAGAGCGCTTCACGCATGCGGATCGGGCCGAGGAAGGTGTTGGTGTCGTTCTTCGGCCGCCAGACTTTGTCCAGGTACTCGTCGACGAACACGATCGGTGCGTCGTTCACCAGGCTGGCGGCGGTATAGCCGTTGTCCAGGGCGGCGCTGTAGACGAATGGCTTGAAGCTCGAACCCGGCTGACGCTTGGCCTGCATGGCGCGGTTGTAGTTGCTTTGCTCGAAGGCGAAACCGCCGACCAGCGAACGAATGGCACCGTTCTGCGGGTCGAGGGAAACCAGCGCGCCTTGAGCCTGCGGAATCTGGCTGAATTTGAGCGAACCGTCTGGCTGACGCTGCACGCGAATCAGATCACCGACCTGTGCGACATCCGACGGCTGCTTCGGATTGGCGCCCATGCTGTTGGTGTTCAGGAACGGACGAGCCCACTTCATGGTTTCCCAGGCGACGTGCTCTTCGCCGGTACCCGTGCGGGTCAACACCTGCACGCCGTTCTTGTCGACCTGGGTCACGATCGCCGGTTCCAGGCCGCTGATGATTCGCTGTTTGGTCAACTCCTGAGTCCAGGCCTCTCGGGTTTTACCCGGCAGGCGTGACTCGGGGCCGCGATAACCGTGCCGTTGGTCGTAGGTCATCAAGCCTTCATGAACCGCGGTGTTGGCCATCTCCTGCAAATTGCTCGGCACCGTGGTGGTGACACGGAAACCTTCGGTATACGCATCGCTGCCATAGCGGCCGACCATTTCGGCACGGGCCATTTCGGCGACGTATGGCGCGTTCACTTCCGGAGTCGGCACATGATAGCTGGCGTTCAGCGGCTCATTGATGGCAGTGGTGTAGTCGGCTTCGGTGATTTTGCCGAGCTTATACATGCGCCCCAGGATCCAGTCGCGACGCTCTTTGCTGCGGGTCGGGTTGGCCAGCGGGTTGAAGCGCGACGGGGCTTTTGGCAGGCCGGCGATCATCGCCATCTGCGCCAGGCTCACGTCACGAATCGACTTGCCGTAATAAACCTGCGCCGCTGCTTCGATGCCGTAGGCGCGGTTGCCCAGATAGATCTTGTTGACGTACAGCTCGAGGATCTCGTCCTTGGTCAACTGCCGTTCGATCTGCAGGGCCAGGAGGATTTCGGTTGTTTTGCGCGAGAAGCTGCGTTCGCTGGTCAGGAAGAAGTTCTTCGCTACCTGCATGGTGATGGTGCTGCCGCCGGACTGAATATGTCCGCTCTTAACCAGCTGGGTGGCGGCACGCATCAGGCTGCTGGGATCGACGCCGTAGTGGTTGGCGAAATTGTCGTCTTCAGCACTTAGTAACGCATTAATGAAATTGGGGGGAATGTCGGCGAAACGGATTGGCGTGCGGCGCATTTCGCCAAATTCTGCGATCAACTTGTTGTCGCTGCTGTACACCCGCAAAGGAATCTGCAACTGAATACTTCTCAGCGCCTCCACGGATGGCAATCCGGGGCTAAGGTAAAGAAAAGCGCCGCTCAGACCCAGGAGCAGTCCGCAGAAAACGGCGACGATGGACCAACCGAAAAATTTCAGCAGACGAATCAAGGCTTTTGGATATCCAGGGTAAAGAATGAATTAGGCATCAGGGGTTCAGGCTATACACAGAATGACCCGCGCTTGCAGTGAAAGCGGAAAAAACGCTCAGCATTATAAGCATTTTTCCGTCGGGGAGCGTCATTTGCGCTTCTGTCAAGACGGAGGGTATTGAACGCAATGGATATTACAGAGTCCGTAACTCACGGATAGTCATAGGGAATTGGTAGTGCTAGGACTCTTCAATAAAAAAGCCAATACGCTTCTGGGGATCGACATCAGCTCTACGTCGGTGAAGCTACTGGAGCTCAGTCGTCAAGGCGACCGGTACCGGGTCGAGGCCTATGCGGTCGAGCCGCTGCCTGCCAGCGCCGTGGTCGAGAAAAATATCGCCGAGCTCGAAGGGGTGGGGCAGGCGCTTGCGCGGGTGCTATCCAAGGCCAAGACCAGCCTCAGGAACGTGGCCGTCGCTGTGGCCGGTTCAGCGGTCATCACCAAGACCATCGAGATGGACGCCGGTCTTTCCGACGACGAGATGGAAAACCAACTGAAGATCGAGGCCGATCAGTACATCCCTTATCCACTGGATGAAGTGGCTATCGATTTCGAAGTGCAAGGCGTGTCGGCGCGCAACCCCGAGCGGGTCAATGTGCTGCTGGCGGCGTGTCGCAAGGAAAACGTCGAGGTCCGTGAAGCGGCCCTGGCTCTGGCCGGGCTGACCGCGCGCGTGGTCGACGTCGAAGCTTATGCCCTGGAGCGATCGTTCGGCCTGCTGGCAACCCAGTTGGCCGCCTCTCAGGAGCGTCTGACCGTGGCGGTGGTCGATATCGGGGCCACCATGACCACCCTGAGCGTGTTGCACAACGGGCGGATCATCTACACCCGTGAACAATTGTTCGGCGGGCGTCAACTGACGGAAGAGATCCAGCGTCGTTATGGCTTGACGGTCGAACAGGCGGGGCTGGCGAAGAAGCAGGGCGGTTTGCCGGACGATTACGTCAGCGAGGTCTTGCAGCCATTTCGTGATGCGTTGGTGCAGCAGGTGTCGCGTTCATTGCAGTTTTTCTTTGCTTCTGGCCAGTACAACTCGGTCGATCACATCCTCCTGGCCGGCGGCACCGCCTCGGTCCCCGGGCTGGAGCGATTGATCGAGCAGCGACTGGGTACGCCGACCCAGGTCGCCAATCCATTCTCCAACATGACCCTGAGCAGCAAGGTCAACGCCGGTGCCTTGGCGAGCGATGCCCCGGCACTGATGATCGCTTGCGGGCTGGCCCTCAGGAGTTTCGACTGATGGCGCGGATCAATCTTTTACCCTGGCGTGAAGAGTTGCGCGAAGGGCGTCGCAAACGCTTTTTACTGGCATTGGTCGGTGTGCTAGTGGGGTCGGTGGCAGCGCTGCTGATTGCGGACCAGGTCATTAACAGCGCCATTAATCGGCAAGTCGCCCGTAACGATTACATTGGCAAGCAGATTGCCGTGGTCGACGAGCGGATCAAACAGATCAGCGATCTGAAGGCCCGCCGACAGCAACTCGTCGAACGCATGCGCATCATCCAGGACCTGCAAGGCAACCGGCCGATCAGCGGGAGGATTTTCGATCAATTGGCGCGTACCTTGCCGGACGGAGTTTATTTCACCGAAGTGAAAATGGTCGGCAAAACCGTGTCCATCACCGGCGCGGCGGAATCCAACAACCGGGTTTCGGATCTGATGCGCAATCTTGATGCCTCCGATTGGTTCGATGCGCCCAACCTCACGGAAGTCAAGGCGACCACCGCCGGTCAGCTGGACCAGGCCAATGTTTTTCAGTTGACCGTCCGTCAGACCCAGCCCGCGATTGTGGGGGGCGCTAAATGAAACCATCCGAATGGTTCGAAGGGTTGCGCCAGATCGACATCAACGATCTGGACACCAACAACATGGGTTCCTGGCCACCGGCGATCAAGGTCCTGGCAAGTGTCCTGCTGATGATCCTGGTGCTAACCCTTGGCTACAGCTTCTTGATCAGTGACCTGCAAAACCACCTGGAACTCAGGCGCGAGGAAGAATCGACGCTCAGGGAGCAATTCGCGACCAAAGCCCATATGGCGGCGAATCTGGAGCTGTACACCCAGCAGATGAAGGAAATGGAAAACTCCTTCGGCATGCTTTTGCGGCAATTGCCCAGCGACACCGAAGTGCCCGGCCTGCTGGAGGACATCACCCGCACCGGCCTGGGCAGCGGCCTGGACTTCGAAGAAATCAAGCTGCTCCCGGAGGTCACCCAGCAGTTCTACATCGAGCTCCCTATCCAGATCACCGTCACCGGCGCTTATCACGACCTGGCCACTTTTGTCAGTGGCGTGGCCGGGCTGCCACGGATCGTCACCCTGCATGACTTCGACCTGGCGCCGGCTAATCCCGATGGCGGTCCGAAGTTACGCATGAGCATCCTGGCCAAGACCTATCGCTACAACGACAAGGGGTTGCAGAAATGAGCCCGATTCGTTGCCTGTCGATGGTTATGTGCCTGGTCATCCTGGCCGGTTGTGGCGGCGACAATGATTTCAGCGACCTGGACGCCTACCTGAACGAAGTGCGCCTGCGTGCCCCCGGCAAAATTGAACCAACGCCGACATTCCGGTCTTACCCGACATTCACCTATAACGCTGCCAACCTGCGTAGCCCGTTCTCCCGGCAGGTCAGAGTCGATCTGGCCGGTCAGAAGCACGGCTCGCGTAACGTCAAACCCGACCCCAATCGGGTCAAGCAGTACCTCGAAGGTTTCAACATCGAACAGTTTGAAATGGTCGGCACCCTCTCCAATGCAACCGGCTCCTTTGCGCTATTGCGCGGGGCGGGCGGCGTGCATCGGCTGAAAGTCGGCGATTACCTGGGGCGTAACGATGGGCGGATCGTCGCCATCAGCGGTTCGCAAGTCGACGTGGTCGAAATCGTTCCTGACGGCGAAGGCGCCTGGCTGGAACGGCCGCGGACCATCCCTTTGAAAGAGCACTCATAGTGGAACTCGAATAATGAACAGGATTTTCTCAACCTTCGGTATTTCGCTATGGATAGCGTTTTTGTCGCCGATGGTACTGGCGGCCAACCTCAAAGCGCTGGATGTCGCCGCGCTGCCCGGTGACCGTGTCGAGTTGAAGTTGTCGTTCGATGGGCCGCCACCGCAGCCCCACGGTTACACGACAGAGCAGCCTGCGCGGATTGCGCTGGACCTGCCAGGGGTCACCAGTCAGCTGGCGAACAAGAATCGGGATCTGGGCGGCGGCAATGCCCGCAGCGCCACGGTCGTTGAGGCCAAGGACCGTACGCGGTTGATCATCAGCCTGACTCAATTGACGCCATACAACGCTCGCGTCGAAGGCAACAATTTGTTCGTGGTTGTCGGGCAAGGGGCTGGTAGCAAGGCGCCCAAACCGGCCGCCAGCGCACCGCGCGCAGCCACTGCGACGCCAGCGCCCGCCAGGGTCAATGCGCCCGTGGGCAAAGCCATCCGGGGCGTGGATTTCCAGCGCGGCACCCAGGGTGAGGGCAATGTGGTCATCGATCTGTCGGATCCGTCCATCGCCCCGGACATCCAGGAACGCGATGGCAAAATCATCGTCGGTTTCACCAAGACCCAACTGCCTGAACGGTTGCGTGTACGTCTCGACGTCAAGGATTTCGCCACGCCGGTGCAGTTCGTCAACGCCAGCGCCACGGGCGACCGGGCCATTATCAGTATCGAACCCAGTGGCGCCTTCGATTATTCGACCTATCAGACCGACAACAAACTGACCGTCAGTATCCGGCCGATGACTGTCGATGACTTGCAGAAGCGCAACACTGAACGCTTTGCCTACACCGGCGAAAAACTCTCGCTGAATTTTCAGGACATTGATGTGCGCTCGGTGCTGCAGCTGATCGCCGATTTCACCAACCTCAATCTGGTGGCCAGCGACACGGTGCAGGGTGGCATCACGTTGCGTCTGCAGAATGTGCCGTGGGATCAGGCGCTGGACCTGGTGTTGAAAACCAAAGGTCTGGATAAGCGCAAGATTGGCAACGTGCTGCTGGTGGCGCCGGCTGATGAGATCGCTGCCCGAGAGCGTCAGGAACTGGAATCGCAGAAGCAGATTTCCGAACTGGCGCCTCTGCGTCGCGAGCTGTTACAGGTCAACTACGCCAAGGCCGCCGATATCGCCAAGCTGTTCCAGTCAGTGACCAGCGCCGAAGCGAAAATCGACGAGCGAGGGTCAATCACTGTCGATGAGCGAACCAACAACATCATTGCCTACCAGACCCAGGATCGACTCGACGAGCTGCGTCGCATCGTTGCCCAACTGGATATTCCGGTGCGTCAGGTGATGATCGAGGCGCGCATCGTTGAGGCCAACGTCGATTACGACAAAAGCCTTGGCGTGCGCTGGGGCGGTTCGGTGCAGAAGGGTAACTGGAACACCTCCGGGGTCAACGGCTCTTCGACCACCATAGGGACGCCAGGCAGCACCAGCACTAACTCGCCGTTCGTCGACTTGGGGGCCTCTGCCAATACCTCGGGGATCGGCATCGCCTTCATTACCGACAATGTGCTGCTGGACCTTGAGCTTTCGGCCATGGAGAAAACCGGCAACGGGGAAATCGTCTCGCAGCCCAAGGTGGTCACGTCCGACAAGGAAACCGCGAAAATCCTCAAGGGCACCGAGATTCCCTATCAGGAAGCCAGCTCCAGCGGCGCCACCTCGGTGTCGTTCAAGGAGGCTTCGCTGTCCCTGGAGGTGACCCCACAGATCACGCCGGACAACCGCATCATCATGGAGGTCAAGGTCACCAAGGATGAACCGGATTACCTGAACAAAGTGCAGGATGTACCGCCAATCAAGAAAAACGAGGTCAACGCCAAGGTGTTGGTTAACGACGGCGAGACCATCGTCATTGGTGGGGTTTTCTCAAATACTCAGAGCAAGGTTGTAGATAAGGTGCCATTTCTCGGTGATGTGCCGTATCTTGGCCGCCTTTTCCGGCGTGACGTGGTTTCGGAGAAAAAATCCGAGCTGCTGGTATTTCTCACTCCGCGTATCATGAACAATCAGGCGATTGCTGTGAGTCATTGATTCTGTGCGAAATTTGATTCTTGTTGGACCGATGGGGGCTGGAAAAAGCACCATCGGCCGGTTGCTGGCCAAAGAGCTGCGCCTGCCATTCAAAGATTCCGATAAGGAAATTGAATTGCGCACGGGCGCCAATATCCCGTGGATTTTCGATAAGGAAGGCGAACCGGGCTTTCGTGACCGTGAGCAGGCGATGATCGCCGAGCTGTGTGCATGCGACGGTGTGGTATTGGCGACCGGTGGCGGCGCAGTGATGCGCGAAGCCAATCGCCGGGCGCTGCACGCCGGTGGTCGGGTGGTCTATCTGCATGCGTCGGTCGAGCAGCAGGTCGGCCGAACAGCTCGCGACCGCAATCGGCCACTGCTGCGCACCGCCGACCCGGCGAAAACCCTGCGGGACTTGCTGGCGATCCGTGATCCGCTGTATCGGGAAATTGCCGACCTGGTGGTTGAAACCGATGAGCGGCCACCGCGGATGGTGGTGCTCGACATCCTCGAACGCTTGCAGCAGCTACCGCCCCGTTAATGCGCGGCGCGAAATGCGCTATCCTCGACGTCCTGTCGCAGCCGCTCAAGGTTGTGGCGGCTGGCTACCGAGCGGCGTCACACCGGCAGACGCCATGGAATTCGTAAACTCAAGGCAGGATGCCTGATTCCATCTTCACTGTGGGGACACATGCAGACACTCAAGGTCGATCTAGGCGAGCGCAGCTACCCGATTCATATTGGCGAAGGTTTGTTGGATCAGCCTGAGCTGCTGGCCCCGCATATCCGCGGGCGGCAGGTGGCGATCATCTCCAACGAGACCGTCGCGCCGCTCTACCTCGAGCGTCTGACCCGCAGCCTCGCGCAATTCTCGGTGATTTCTGTGGTGCTGCCCGACGGCGAAGCCTTCAAGACCTGGGAAACCCTGCAACTGATTTTCGACGGCCTGCTGACTGCACGGCACGATCGCCGTACCACGGTGATCGCTCTCGGTGGCGGTGTGATCGGCGACATGGCCGGTTTTGCGGCCGCCTGCTACCAGCGAGGCGTCGATTTCATCCAGATACCGACCACGTTGTTGTCGCAAGTCGACTCTTCGGTGGGCGGCAAGACCGGGATCAATCACCCGCTGGGCAAGAACATGGTCGGCGCCTTCTATCAGCCTAACGTGGTGCTGATCGATACCGCCACGCTCAATACTTTGCCGCCCCGCGAACTGTCTGCCGGGTTGGCGGAAGTCATCAAATACGGGCTGATCTGCGACGAGCCATTCCTGACCTGGCTCGAAGAAAACGTCGATCGCCTGCGAGCGCTGGACCAGACCGCCCTGACTTATGCCATCGAACGCTCCTGCGCGGCCAAGGCTGCGGTGGTGGGTGCCGACGAGAAAGAGACGGGCGTTCGTGCCACGTTGAACCTGGGCCACACCTTTGGCCACGCGATCGAAACCCATATGGGCTATGGTGTCTGGCTTCATGGTGAAGCAGTCGCTGCTGGCACCGTAATGGCTTTGGAAATGTCCGCGCGCCTGGGCTGGATCAGCGAACAGGAACGTGATCGCGGTATTCGCCTGTTCCAGCGGGCCGGCCTGCCGGTCATCCCGCCGCAAGAGATGACTGAAACCGATTTTCTCGAACACATGGCAATTGACAAGAAAGTGATCGACGGTCGTTTGCGCCTGGTGCTGCTGCGCCACATGGGCGAAGCAGTGGTGACCGACGATTATCCGAAAGAGGTTTTACAGGCCACGCTGGGAGCGGATTACCGCGCCCTGGCTCAGCTTAAAGGTTAATAAGATCCCGATGACTAGTTTGCATGCCGACGAGGCTTTCCTCGGCCATTACCAGTTAAGTCATGACCCTTTCGCTCCACGGGTGCCTGGCTTCAAATTTTTCCCGGCCCAGCGCAAACCGGTGCTGGGGCAACTGCATCATCTGGCCCGTTACAGCCAGTTGTTGCTGGTGGTCACTGGCCCTCAAGGCAGCGGCAAAACCCTGTTGCGCCAGGCCCTGGTGGCCAGCACCAACAAACAGTCAGTGCAGAGCGTGGTGGTTTCCGCCCGTGGCGCCAGCGATGCGGCTGGTGTGCTGCGTCAGGTGGCTCAGGCGCTGAATGTCGAACAGGCCGAAATCGGCGCCATTCTGGCCCAGGTGGTACAGCTTGCCCTCACGGGGCAGGAAGTCTATTTGCTGGTGGATGATGCCGAGCAACTCGACGAATCCGCGCTGGAAGCCTTGCTGGCTTTAGCCGCGGGGGCGCCGGAAGGTCGCCCCCACGTGTTCCTGTTCGGCGAGTCCTCGCTGATTGCTCAACTTGACGCGCTGAGCCTTGAGGAAGAGCGTTTCCACGTCATCGAATTGCAGCCTTACACCGAAGAAGAAACCCGCGAATATCTGGATCAGCGTCTTGAAGGCGCTGGCCGGGGTATCGAACTTTTCACCGCGGATCAGATCTCTGATATTCACGAAAGCTCCGACGGTTGGCCTGGCACCATCAACCAGGTCGCCCGCGATGCAATGATCGAAGCCATGATTGCCAGCCGCTCAGCGGTGAAGCGTCCAAGTATGGGGTTCAACATGCCGAAGAAACACGTATTGGCGATTTCCGCCGTAGTCGTGGTCGCGGTAGCCGCCGCCTGGTTGATGCCGGGTCGCAGCAAAGCACCGACCACCGGCGCGCCTGCCAATGAACAGGCACAACTGCCATTGGGCCAGGACGCGCCACAACCTGACAGCAGTGGCGCTCCCGCCGTAGAGTTCGCCGGTAATTCACAACCGATGCCATTGCCGTTGGTCGGCAACTCGCAGCCGGTAATGCGTGGCCCGTTGGCCGAAGCGGCCGGTGGTATCACCGAAGGCGACGACGGCGTGCCGGTCGAAGGTTCCAGCGCTACACCGCCAACCGTGACCACGACTGCGCCGCCTGCCGGCATCCAGCCGGGGCCGGCGCCAACACCTGCGGCCAAACCGGTTCCAGCGCCGACTCAGGTCGCGACCGCCAAGCCAGCGCCTGCGCCTGTTGCCAAACCGGCTCCAGCGCCCGCCAAGCCGGTCGCCGCCGCCAAACCTGCCGAGAAGCCAGTCGCCGTGGCTAAAGCCGCCGGTGGCAGCTGGTACGCAGGCCAGGCGCCGGGTAACTACGTGGTGCAAATCCTCGGCACCAGCTCCGAATCGGCCGCGCAAAGCTTCGTCAAAGAGCAGGGCGGCGAGTACCGTTATTTCAAGAAAGTACTCAACGGCAAGCCGCTTTACGTCATCACCTACGGTAGCTTCGCCAACCGCGATGCAGCCGTTACCGCCATCAAGGCCTTGCCAGCGAAGGTTCAGGCTGGTAAACCTTGGCCTCGCACTGTCGCCAGCGTCCAACAGGAACTGGCAACAACTCGCTGAAGATTCGGCGGCCTTACCCAGGCCGCCTCTCCAAGCACCTCAAAATTTCTGCAAGCGCATGCCGCCTCTCCAGGCCGCGTGCCTTGTGGTGTCTGCGTCACAGTGGTCTTTGAGTCGTTGCGGTCAAAATTAAAAAAGTTTTGACTAGCACAGCATATCGCTTTAAACCTTTCACAAATGCGACATGGATTTGCGACATTTCGTCGTCAAATTTGTGAGCCTCTATGTCGGTGTGTACAATGACCTCCCTTTTGCCCCCGCAAAGCTGGCGTACGTTCGGCGTGGATGGTAACTGGCTGAATTGAAAAGAAATTTGCCTCGATAAGAGGCAGCCTGGTGAGAAAGTGTCTATGAAAGCAGGTCTGTACCAACCAGATGAATTCAAGGATAACTGCGGTTTCGGCCTGATAGCCCATATGCAGGGCGAGCCCAGTCATACCCTTTTGCAAACGGCCATTGAGGCCCTGACCTGCATGACCCACCGCGGTGGGATCAACGCCGACGGCAAGACCGGTGACGGTTGCGGTCTGCTGATTCAAAAGCCGGATGTATTCCTGCGTGCGATTGCCCAGGAAACCTTCGGCGTCGAACTGCCCAAGCAATATGCGGTGGGCATGGTCTTCTTCAACCAGGACCCGGTGAAAGCCGAAGCCGCTCGCGAGAACATGAACCGCGAGATCCTGGCCGAAGGCCTGCAACTGGTCGGCTGGCGCAAAGTGCCGATCGACACCAGCGTCCTCGGCCGCCTGGCCCTTGAGCGCCTGCCGCAAATCGAGCAGGTCTACATCGGCGGTGAAGGCCTGAGCGATCAGGACATGGCGATCAAGCTGTTCAGCGCCCGTCGTCGTTCGTCCGTGGCCAACGCCGCCGACGTCGATCACTACATCTGCAGCTTTTCCCACAAGACCATCATTTATAAAGGCCTGATGATGCCGGCGGATTTGACCGCCTTCTATCCAGACCTGAGCGACCAGCGCCTGCAAACCGCAATCTGCGTGTTCCACCAGCGCTTCTCCACCAACACCTTGCCGAAATGGCCGCTGGCTCAGCCGTTCCGCTTCCTCGCCCACAACGGCGAGATCAACACCATCACCGGCAACCGCAACTGGGCTCAGGCCCGTCGCACCAAGTTCACCAATGATCTGATGGATCTGGAAGAACTCGGCCCGCTGGTCAACCGTGTCGGTTCCGACTCCTCCAGCATGGACAACATGCTCGAGCTGATGGTCACCGGTGGCATCGACCTGTTCCGTGGCGTGCGGATGATCATTCCGCCTGCGTGGCAGAACGTCGAAACCATGGACCCGGATCTGCGGGCGTTCTACGAATATAACTCGATGCACATGGAACCGTGGGACGGCCCGGCCGGCGTGGTAATGACTGACGGTCGTTACGCGGTGTGCCTGCTCGACCGTAACGGTCTGCGTCCTGCGCGTTGGGTCACCACCAAGAACGGCTTCATTACCCTGGCCTCGGAAATCGGTGTCTGGAACTACCAGCCTGAAGACGTGATTGCCAAGGGTCGTGTCGGCCCTGGCCAGATCTTTGCCGTGGACACCGAAACCGGTCAGATCCTCGACACCGATGCCATCGACAACCGCTTGAAGTCCCGTCATCCGTACAAGCAATGGCTGCGCAAGAATGCCCTGCGCATCCAGGCGACCATGGAAGACAACGACCATGGTTCGGCGTTCTACGACGTCGATCAACTCAAGCAGTACATGAAGATGTATCAGGTCACGTTCGAAGAGCGCGACCAGGTGCTGCGTCCGCTCGGCGAACAAGGCTACGAAGCCGTTGGCTCGATGGGCGATGACACGCCGATGGCCGTGCTGTCCCAGCGTGTGCGTACGCCGTACGACTATTTCCGTCAGCAGTTCGCGCAGGTCACCAACCCGCCGATCGACCCGCTGCGTGAAGCCATCGTCATGTCGCTGGAAATCTGCCTCGGTGCCGAGCGCAATATTTTCCAAGAGTCGCCGGAACACGCCTCACGCGTGATCCTCAGCTCGCCGGTCATTTCCCCGGCCAAGTGGCGCTCGCTGATGAACCTCGATCGTCCGGGCTTCGAACGCCAGATCATCGACCTCAACTACGACGAGAGCGTCGGCCTCGAAGCCGCAGTGCGCAATGTTGCCGATCAGGCTGAAGAAGCCGTTCGCGCCGGTCGCACCCAGATCGTGCTGAGTGACCGTCACATCGCCCCGGGCAAGTTGCCGATCCACGCTTCGCTGGCGACCGGTGCGGTGCATCACCGCCTGACCGAAAAAGGCCTGCGGTGCGACTCCAACATCCTGGTGGAAACCGCCACTGCTCGCGACCCGCATCACTTCGCGGTACTGATCGGTTTCGGCGCCTCGGCGGTCTATCCGTTCCTGGCCTACGAAGTGCTGGGCGATCTGATCCGCACCGGTGAGGTGCTGGGCGACCTCTATGAGGTGTTCAAGAACTACCGTAAAGGCATCACCAAAGGCCTGCTGAAGATCCTGTCGAAGATGGGCATCTCCACCATCGCCTCGTACCGCGGTGCGCAACTGTTCGAAGCCATCGGCCTGTCCGAAGAAGTCTGCGACCTGAGCTTCCGTGGCGTACCAAGCCGCATCAAGGGCGCGCGTTTCGTCGACATCGAAGCCGAGCAGAAAGCCCTGGCGGCCGAAGCCTGGAGCCCGCGCAAGCCGATCCAGCAAGGCGGCCTGCTGAAGTTCGTCCACGGTGGCGAATATCACGCCTACAACCCGGACGTGGTCAGCACCCTGCAAGCCGCTGTGCAGCAGGGCGACTACAGCAAGTTCAAGGAATACACGGCGCTGGTGGACAACCGTCCGGTGTCGATGATCCGCGACCTGTTCAAGGTCAAGACCCTGGACACGCCGCTGGACATCAGCGAGATCGAGCCGTTGGAATCGGTGCTCAAGCGCTTTGACTCCGCGGGCATCTCTTTGGGCGCATTGTCGCCGGAAGCTCACGAAGCCCTGGCCGAAGCCATGAACCGCCTCGGTGCGCGTTCCAACTCCGGCGAAGGCGGCGAAGACCCGGCGCGCTACGGCACCATCAAGAGCTCGAAAATCAAGCAGGTCGCCACTGGCCGTTTCGGTGTAACCCCGGAATATCTGGTCAACGCTGAAGTGCTGCAGATCAAGGTCGCTCAGGGCGCCAAGCCCGGCGAAGGTGGTCAGCTGCCTGGCGGCAAGGTCAATGGTCTGATCGCCAAGCTGCGCTATGCAGTGCCGGGCGTGACCCTGATTTCGCCTCCGCCGCACCACGACATCTATTCGATCGAAGACTTGTCGCAGCTGATTTTCGACCTGAAACAAGTCAACCCGAAGGCGCTGGTCTCGGTGAAGCTGGTTGCAGAAGCCGGCGTCGGCACCATCGCTGCCGGTGTGGCCAAGGCCTACGCGGACTTGATCACCATCTCCGGCTACGACGGTGGCACCGGTGCATCGCCGCTGACCTCGATCAAATACGCGGGCGCACCGTGGGAACTCGGCCTGGCCGAAACTCACCAGACCCTGCGTGGCAACGACCTGCGCGGCAAGGTCCGGGTGCAGACCGACGGCGGCCTGAAAACCGGCCTCGACGTGATCAAAGCAGCGATCCTCGGCGCTGAGAGCTTCGGCTTCGGCACCGCGCCAATGATCGCCCTGGGCTGCAAATACCTGCGTATCTGCCACCTGAACAACTGCGCCACCGGCGTCGCGACTCAAAACGAGAAGCTGCGCAAGGATCACTACATCGGTACCGTCGACATGGTGGTGAATTTCTTCACCTACGTCGCCGAAGAAACCCGTGAGTGGCTGGCCAAGCTGGGCGTGCGCTCCCTCGAAGAGCTGATCGGCCGTACCGATCTGCTGGAAATCCTCGAAGGCCAGACCGCCAAGCAGAATCACCTGGACCTGACCCCGTTGCTGGGCAGCGATCACATCCCGGCAGACAAGCCTCAGTTCTGCCAGGTCGACCGCAACCCGCCGTTCGACAAAGGCCTGCTGGCCGAGCAGATGGTCGATCTGGCCACCTCGGCCATCAACGACATGAGCGGCGCCGATTTCGCCCTGGATATCTGCAACTGCGACCGTTCCATCGGCGCGCGGATCTCCGGTGAAATCGCTCGCAAGCATGGCAACCAGGGCATGGCCAACGCGCCGATCACCTTCCGCTTCAAAGGCACGGCGGGTCAGAGCTTCGGTGTGTGGAACGCCGGCGGCCTGAACATGTACCTGGAAGGCGATGCCAACGACTACGTCGGCAAGGGCATGACCGGCGGCAAGCTGGTCATCGTTCCGCCGAAGGGCAGTATCTACAAGACTCAGGACAGCGCCATCATCGGCAACACCTGCCTGTATGGCGCCACCGGGGGCAAGCTGTTCGCCGCCGGTACCGCGGGCGAGCGTTTCGCGGTGCGTAACTCCGGTGCTCACACTGTCGTGGAAGGCACTGGCGATCACTGCTGCGAGTACATGACCGGTGGTTTTGTCTGCGTATTGGGCAAGACTGGCTACAACTTCGGCTCAGGCATGACCGGCGGTTTCGCCTACGTGCTCGACCAGGACAACACCTTCGTTGACCGGGTCAACCACGAACTGGTGGAAATCCAGCGGATCAGCGGTGAGGCGATGGAAGCCTATCGCAGCCACCTGCAACGCGTGCTGAACGAATACGTCGAGGAAACCGACAGCGAGTGGGGTCGTAACCTCGCTGAAAACCTCGATGACTATCTGCGTCGTTTCTGGCTGGTCAAGCCCAAGGCTGCCAACCTGAAATCGTTGCTTTCCAGCACCCGTGCCAACCCGCAGTGATATGCGCCTGAAGAGTTTGATGAGGTTTTAACAATGGCTGAACGTCTGAATAACGACTTCCAGTTCATCGATGTCGGGCGCAAAGATCCGAAGAAGAAACTGTTGCGTCAACGCAAGAAAGAGTTCGTGGAAATCTACGAACCGTTCAAACCCCAGCAGTCGGCCGACCAGGCCCACCGCTGCCTGGGTTGCGGTAACCCGTATTGCGAATGGAAGTGCCCGGTGCACAACTTCATTCCCAACTGGCTGAAACTGGTGGCCGAGGGCAACATCCTGCAGGCCGCCGAGCTGTCGCACCAGACCAACACTCTGCCGGAAGTCTGCGGCCGGGTGTGTCCTCAGGATCGTCTGTGTGAGGGGGCCTGCACCCTCAACGACGGTTTTGGTGCGGTGACCATCGGCTCGGTCGAGAAGTACATCACCGATACCGCGTTCGCCATGGGCTGGCGCCCGGACATGTCCAAGGTCAAACCGACCGGCAAGCGTGTTGCGGTGATCGGCGCGGGCCCTGCCGGCCTGGGCTGTGCCGACGTGCTGGTACGTGGCGGCGTGACCCCGGTGGTGTTCGACAAGAACCCGGAAATCGGCGGTCTGCTGACCTTCGGCATCCCCGAGTTCAAGCTGGAAAAGACCGTGCTGAGCAATCGCCGCGAAGTCTTCACCGGCATGGGCATCGAGTTCCGCCTGAACACCGAAGTGGGCAAGGACGTGACCATCGAGCAACTGCTCGAAGAATACGATGCCGTGTTCATGGGCATGGGTACCTACACCTACATGAAGGGCGGTTTTGCCGGTGAAGATCTACCGGGCGTGTATGACGCGCTGGATTTCCTGATCGCCAACGTCAACCGCAACCTGGGCTTTGAAAAGTCGCCGGAAGATTTCGTCGACATGAAAGGCAAGAAGGTCGTGGTGCTGGGCGGTGGCGACACGGCGATGGACTGCAACCGTACTTCGATCCGTCAGGGCGCCAAGTCGGTGACCTGTGCGTATCGTCGTGACGAAGCGAACATGCCGGGCTCGCGCAAAGAGGTGAAGAACGCCAAGGAAGAAGGCGTGAAATTCCTCTACAACCGCCAGCCGATCGCGATCGTCGGTGAAGACCGTGTCGAAGGCGTGAAAGTGGTCGAGACCCGTCTCGGCGAACCGGACGCCCGTGGCCGTCGCAGCCCTGAGCCGATCCCGGGCTCCGAAGAGATCATCCCGGCCGACGCCGTGGTCATCGCCTTCGGTTTCCGTCCAAGCCCGGCATCATGGTTCGAACAGTTCAGCATCCAGACCGACAGCCAAGGCCGCGTCGTAGCGCCGGAACAAGGCCAGTACAAACACCAGACCAGCAACCCGAAAATCTTCGCCGGTGGCGACATGGTGCGCGGTTCCGACCTGGTGGTAACGGCGATCTTCGAAGGCCGCAATGCGGCTGAAGGGATCCTGGATTACTTGGGCGTCTGACCTCGACCTGACATGCAGTAACCCTGTGGGAGCTGGCCTGCCAGCGATAGCATCACCTCGGTCTGACTGACACACCGAGGTGGCCGCATCGCTGGCAGGCCAGCTCCCACATTGGTTTTGGGGTGTTGCGAAGAAGGAGTTCCCCCGCGACAAATTGACCCGATAGACAAAAGGCTGACCTGCAACCGTGCCTTTTGCGTCGCGCTCTGAGAAAATGCCCGCACTTTTTTTCCGGATGCCGACATGACTGCCCTGAAGAACGACCGTTTCCTTCGCGCCCTGCTCAAGCAACCCGTAGACGTCACCCCTGTGTGGATGATGCGTCAGGCCGGTCGCTACCTGCCTGAATACCGCGCCAGCCGTGCCAAGGTCGGTGACTTCATGAGCCTGTGCATGAACCCGGCGTTCGCTTGCGAAGTCACGATGCAGCCGCTCGACCGCTATCCGCAGCTGGACGCGGCGATCCTGTTCTCCGACATCCTCACCATCCCGGACGCCATGGGTCAAGGCCTGTACTTCGAAACCGGTGAAGGTCCGCGCTTCAAGAAAGTCATCAGCACCCTGGCTGACATTGAAGCCCTGCCGATTCCTGATCCGCACAAAGACCTCGGCTACGTCATGGATGCGGTCAGCACCATCCGTCGTGAACTGAACGGCCGCGTGCCGCTGATTGGCTTCTCCGGCAGCCCATGGACGTTGGCCACCTACATGGTCGAAGGCGGTTCGTCGAAAGACTTCCGCAAGACCAAGGCCATGCTCTACGACAACCCGCAAGCCATGCATTTGCTGCTGGATAAACTCGCGCAATCAGTCACCAGCTACCTCAACGGCCAGATCATGGCCGGCGCGCAAGCGGTGCAGATCTTCGACACCTGGGGCGGCAACCTCTCCGCAGCGGCCTACCAGGAATTCTCCCTGGCCTACATGCGCAAAATCGTCAGCGGCCTGATCCGCGAGCACGAAGGCCGCAAAGTTCCGGTCATCCTGTTCACCAAGAACGGTGGCCTGTGGCTGGAAAGCATCGCTGACGCTGGCGCGGATGCGCTGGGCCTGGACTGGACCTGCGACATTGGTGAAGCCCGCCAGCGCGTCGGCAACAAAGTCGCCCTGCAAGGCAACATGGACCCGACCGTGCTCTACGCCAAGCCAGAAGCCATCCGCGCCGAAGTTGGTCGCATTCTCGCCAGCTACGGCAAGGGCAGCGGCCACGTGTTCAACCTCGGTCATGGCATCACCCCGGAAGTCGATCCGGAACATGCTGGCGCCTTCCTGCGCGCAGTGCATGAACTGTCGGCGCAGTATCACGAGTGATCGTGGCCCGATAAAAAACGCCCGGCTTATGCCGGGCGTTTTTATTTAACGATCAAAAGATCGCAGCCTTCGGCAGCTCCTACGGATGTACAGCGATCCATGTAGGAGCTGCCGAAGGCTGCGATCTTTTGCTTTTAAGCTTTCACATCACCCAACGGCGGCAACTTCGCCAGCTTCAATGCCACCAACAGCGCAATCACCAACAACCCGCCAATAAACAACCCGATCCCGTTCCAGCCACCCAAGTGCCAGGCCACGCCCCCGGCAGTACCGGCAATACTCGACCCGGCGTAATAGCTGAACAGGTACAGCGACGACGCCTGTCCTCTGGCCTTGATCGCTCGGCGACCAATCCAGCTACTGGCCACTGAATGCGCGCCGAAGAAGCCAAAGGTGAAGATCAGCATGCCGATGATCACCACCGGCAACGGCGTGAGCATGGTCATGGCGAGGCCAGCGATCATTAGCACGATGGTTGCCCAGAGCACTTTGCGCCGGCCGAGCTGGTCGGCCAGGGCGCCGATTTTCGCCGAGCTGTAGATGCCCGACAGGTACACCACCGAGAGCAGCCCGACGAAGGCCTGATCCATGTGATACGGCTCGGCCAGCAAGCGATAGCCGATGTAGTTGAACAGCGTGACAAACGCACCCATCAGCACGAACGCCTCAAGGAACAGCAGTGGTAGGCCGGCATCGCGAAAGTGCATGGTGAAGCCGTCGAGCAGGCTGCGCGGATGCAACGAGCGGGCGCGGAAGTTGCGCGACTCGGGAAGGATCTTCCAGAACACCGCTGCGGCAATCAGCGCCAGGCCACCGATGACCAGCATCGCCGTGTGCCAGCTGACGAAGTCGATCAATACCCCGACGATCAACCGCCCACACATGCCGCCGATGGCATTGCCGGCGATGTACAAACCCATGGCCAGGCCAAGGTGCTGTGGGTGGATCTCTTCGCTCAGGTAAGTCATCGCCACCGCCGCCAGACCGCTCAACGACAACCCCACCAGCGCCCGCATCACCAGCACGCCTTGCCAGCTCGGGATCATTGCGCTGGCCATGGTGCAGAGAGCGGCGGCGAACAGCGCGGCGACCATCACCGGTTTACGCCCGATGCGATCAGAGATGGGGCCGGTGATCAGCAAGCCAATGGCGAGCATGCCGGTGGCGACCGACAGGATCAGGCTGCTCTGCGCAGCATTGATGGAAAATTCGTGGGACAGCAGCGGCATCATCGGCTGCACGCAATACAGCAGGGCAAAGGTCGCGAAGCCGCCCGAGAACAGCGCCAGCACCGTGCGCATGAACATCGGCGTGCCTTTTTCGATGTAGATCTCGCTTCGCTCGGTGACGACATCATCCAGCGCAGTGGGCGGAATTTCATGGGCGAGTGGGGCGACAGCAGTTTTCACTTCGAACCTCGGAGGGCGCAGCCCGGTCAGGCAATGGAAAAATCATATAGCCGGCTAATGTTTCTATCCAATATATTGTTCGACCTGTTTGATAGGTTTAGCGACCTAATGGAGTTCACATGGAATTGCGTCACCTGCGCTACTTCATTGCCGTCGCCGAAGAATTGCATTTCGGCCGCGCCGCCCAGGTGCTGGGCATCTCGCAACCGCCGCTGAGCCAGCAGATTCAGGCGCTGGAGCAGGAGGTCGGCGCGCGGCTTTTCGAGCGTACCAATCGTCGGGTCGAGCTCAGTGAGGCGGGGCGGTTGTTCCTGGAAGAGGCGCGGTTGGTGCTGGCTCAGGTCGACAAAGCGGCCGATGTTGCACGGCGGGCACAACTCGGTGAGTTGGGTGAACTGAAGATCGGCTTCACCTCGTCGGCACCGTTCAACACGACCATTCCCCAGGCGATCTTTTCGTTTCGCCAGCGCTTCCCGGCGGTGCATCTCAACCTGCGGGAAATGAGCAGCACCCAGGTCGCCGATGCGTTGGTGGATGAGTCGATTGAAGTCGGGATCATGCGGCCGCTTGGGCTGCCGGACTCGCTCAGCGTGGTGGAACTGATGCGTGAGCCTTTGGTGGCGGTGCTCAGTTCGAAGCATCCGTTAGTCACCGATAGCGAACAGGGCCTGTTTCTCTCAGCCTTGGCCCTCGAACCGTTCGTATTTTTCCCACGCAGCTATGGCAGTGGTTTGTATGCACAGCTGCTCAGCCTGGCGCGGGATGCCGGTTTCAGCCCGCACTTTGCCCAAGAGGCTGGCGAGGCGATGACGATTATCGGGTTGGTGGCGGCAGGTTTGGGAGTGTCGGTGTTGCCGGCGTCGTATCAGCGGATGCGTATTGATGGTGTTGTCTATCGGCCGTTACTGGATCCGGAAGCGGTGTCGGCAGTGTGGCTGGTGCAGCGCAAGGATCAGAAGTCGCCGATGGCCAAGGCGTTTGTGGAGTTGTTGACGCGTAAGGTTGAGGGGATGTGATCAACTTCTAAAAGATCGCAGCCTGCGGCAGCTCCTACGCCGATCTATGTAGGAGCTGCCGAAGGCTGCGATCTTTTGATCATGATGTTCAAGGCACTGCGCCAGCCCCCAAGCATCAACGCAATCGGTAAACCTGAACGTGTCGCGGCTAGTCCGCGTCAGGGGTTACTGAACCTTCGCCAAATCCCCTTTCAGCGCAACGCCCGCCATGAGCGCCCCAGCGTGGCACTCATAGGTCTTGGCATCCTTGCGCTCATTTTTCTTGTAGAAGCTGACGATGTTGGTCACGGCGTTGGCGCCGGCGTTTTTCGCTGCCTGGTGCAGGCTGATGATTGCCGATTGCGCGACCCATTCGCAGGCCACTTCGTCAGACTTGTTGAAGGCGTTGGTTTTCTTGTTGGTTACAGCGCCGGCGCTGAGGACGGTGACGTTGCCAGTCGGTGTATTGCCTGCCAGGTAGAACTTCACGCTGCCATCGATTTTGCCGGCGCGGGTTGCTTCGGCGACGGCTTTGTCAAAAGGCAGATACACCGCGGTGTCACGGGCCTGGCTGATGCTCGGCAATGCGCAGATCAGCAGAGCGGTGGCTGCAGCGAGTTTCTTGAAGTGCATGGAGGTCTCCTTGACCCTGAGTTATTCGATTACGACCAGCGGCGGAAAATCAACGAGGTGTTGACCCCACCAAAAGCGAAATTGTTGTTCATCACGTACTCGTTGCTCATCTGCCGGAATTCACCGCGCAGGTAGTCGAGCTTGCCGCATTGCGGATCGACCTCATCGAGGTTGAAGGTGTGTACGTACTGGTCGCGGTTCATCATTTCGATGCTGAACCAGGACTCCAGCGCGCCGCAGGCTCCCAAGGTGTGACCGAGGAAACTCTTCTGCGAACTGATTGGCATGTGTTCGCCGAACAACGCGCTGGTGGCCAGTGTTTCGGCAATGTCGCCCTGTTCTGTAGCGGTGCCGTGACCGTTCACGTAGCCGATGTCGGAAGGCTGCAGCCCGGCGTCTTCCAGTGCCAGCTCCATGGCTCGGCGCATGGTGAGCTGTTCCGGGCGGGTGGCGTGCTGGCCGTCGGCGTTGCTACCGAAACCGACGATCTCGGCGTGGATGCGGGCGCCGCGCGCCAGGGCGTGTTCGAGCTCTTCGAGCACCAGCATGCCGCCGCCTTCACCGATCACCAGGCCATCGCGGTCGGTGTCGTAGGGGCGAGGGCTGGTTTGCGGGGCGTCGTTTTTCAGGCTGGTGGCGTAGAGCGCATCGAACACCATGGCTTCGGTCGGGCACAGCTCTTCGGCGCCGCCGGCGAGCATCAGCGGCAGGCGGCCGAACTTGATTGATTCGTAGGCGTAACCGATGCCTTGGCTACCGCTGGTACAGGCACTGGAGGTCGGGATCAGTCGGCCGGTGAGGCCGAAGAAAATGCTGACATTGGCCGCTGTGGTGTGCGGCATCATCCGTACGTAGGAGTTGGCGTTCAAACCTTCGGCCACCGAGTTGAGCAGCATATTGCCGAACGCCTTGATCTCGTCGGTGCTGCCGGTGGACGAGCCGCAGGAGACGCCCATGCGCCCGTCCTTGATCGACTCGTCACCCAGCAGCCCGGCGTCCGCCAACGCTTGCTCAGCAGCACCAACAGCGAGCCGCGAGACGCGGCCCATGCTGCGCAGTTGTTTGCGGGTCCAGTGGCCCGGCACTTTGAAGTCATCGATCGGCCCGGCCAGGCGTGTGCTGAGTTCGGTAAAACGATCCCACTCGTCCATGCGGCGGATGCCGCTGCGGTTGGCGGCGAAGTTGGCGGCGATGGTGTCCCAGTCGCTGCCCAGTGAGGTAATGCCGGCCATGCCGGTGACGACAACGCGCTTCATCAGCACAGGCCTCCATTGACGGCCAGAACCTGCCGGGTGATGTACGACGCTTCCGCCGACATCAGGAAATTAACTGCACCAGCCACCTCTTCCGGGGTGCCCATGCGTTGTGCGGGGATCATTTTCATCAGTTCTTCCACCGGCACGTTTTCGTCGAGCATCGCCGTGTCGATCAGGCCGGGTGCGACACAGTTGACGGTGATTTTGCGCTTGCCCAGTTCGATCGCCAACGCCTTGGCTGCGCCGATCAGACCAGCCTTGGACGCGCTGTAATTGACTTGCCCGCGATTGCCGATCAACCCGGAAACCGAAGTGATGCAGACAATCCGCCCGGCGGCGCGACGACGGATCATCGGCATCATTACCGGGTGCAGCACGTTGTAGAAACCGTCGAGGTTGGTGCGCATCACCAGATCCCAATCCTCCTCGCTCAGGGCCGGGAAAGCACCGTCGCGGGTCAGGCCGGCGTTGAGCACCACGCCATAATAGGCGCCGTGGGCTTCGACGTCGGCTTCGAGAACAGCTTTGCAACGGGCACGGTCGGACACGTCGAATTGCAGGATGCGCGCGTTGCGGCCCAAGGCCTCGATTTCGGCCTTGACGGCTTCGGCGTCCGCAAGGCCGCTGCGGCAGTGCAGCACGATGTCATGCCCGGCCCGGGCCAGACGCAACGCGATGGCGCGGCCGATACCACGGCTGGAGCCGGTGACCAGTACGGATTCAGTCATCACTCGACTCCTTGGGGTTCATGAAGATAGTGCGCGGCCTGGGGCGGGCGAAACACGTTCAGCCGGGCGGTGGCGTGGATGCCGGGGGCAGTGAGGTGGCATTCGAACACACCCATGCCATTGTCGTCTTCCAGCGAGCGTATCCCATGAATGGTCAACTCGGTGCCGGCGGGGAAGTGTTCCACGTTGCATTCGAATTTACGGGTGCCGAGCAGGAAACCCAGTTCCACTGCATTGCCTTTCTGGCGCGCATGGCAGCCGGCGTACGCGGCGACGCTCTGGGCCATCAGTTCGATGCCGACCCAGGCCGGCAGGCTGCCGTCGGGGCGATTGAACAGGCCGCCGGGTTTGACGGTGAGTCGGGTGTGAATCTGCTCGTCATCGAACGACAGGATTTGCTCAATGAGGATCATGTCGCCAGCGTGGGGCAGCAGTTCGGCGAGCGGCCAGGTAATCATGGAGCGTCTCCGATAATCAGGCTGACGTTATTGCCACCGAAGGCAAAGGAATTGCTCATCAGGTAGCGAGGTGCAATGGACGTCAGGTGGTCAGTCGGGGTCACCCAACGCAGGGCCGGCAATTCGGGGTCGGGCTGGCCGTCCCAGACGTGGGGCGGCAGGGCGTGCTCGCGGTTGTCCGCACTCAGGCTCAACCAGCAGAACGCCGCTTCCAGCGCACCGGCAGCGCCGAGGGTATGGCCGGTCATCGGTTTGGTCGATGAGCAGGGCACGCCTTGCGGGAATAGCGTCGTCACGGCCAGGCTTTCCATGGCGTCGTTGTGTTGCGTGGCGGTGCCGTGCAGGTTCAGGTAACAGATCTGCTGCGGTTGCAGCCCTGCGCGGCTCAAGGCTTTGCGCATCGCTTGCAGGGCGCCACGGCCGGTCGGTTCCGGCGCGGAAATATGGTGTGCATCAGAGCTGGCGCCACTGCCCAGCAGGGCAATCGGTTGGCGGTTGCCAGCGTTTTTGCTCATCAGAAACAGCACCGCCGCTTCGCCAATGTTGATGCCGTTGCGGTTGGCCGAAAACGGATTGCAGCGCTGCTCGGACACCGCTTCCAGGGCCGAGAAACCGTTGAGAGTCAGCTTGCACAAGCTGTCGACACCGCCGCACAACACGGCGTCGCACATGCCCAGATCGAGCAGTCGTTGGGCGCTCATCAGCGCACGGGCGCTGGAGGTGCAGGCGGTGGAAATCACATAGGCCGGGCCGCTCAATTGCAGCCAGTCGGCGAGAAACGTCGCCGGTGCGCCGAGTTCCTGTTGCTGATAGTCATAGTCGGCGGGGAACTGATGCTCGCGGATGTAATGGGCCAGACCGCTGCTGGCCTCGTGAATGCCCGAGGTGCTGGTGCCCAGAATGACGCCGATACGGTCGCGGCCGTAAGTCTGGATTGCTTGCTCGATGTCTTCGCGAATTTGCAGCGCAGCCTCCAGCAGCAATTGATTGTTGCGACTGCTTTGATGCGCCAGCTCAGGCGGAATCGGCGCCAGCTCGCCGCGCACCGCCGCCACCGGCAGCGAGCGTTCCGCCACCCAGCCGGCCTCGCTGCGCATGCCCGAGCAATCGCCGGCAAACAGGTTGCGGGCGACTTCCTGCTTGTCGCGGCCCAGGGCGCAGATTACCCCGAGGGCGTTCAGATAAGCTGTCATGGCGTGTGCTCGCCTAACGGAGTGACGCGATAGTGCAGGCCTTGGGATACGTTCAATTCAAAGCTCAGTGGTTGTGAATAGCGGATGTTCCAGCGTGGTGACAAGGATCGTTGCCCGCCATCCTGCCGGGCGGCGGGATAGTTGCGATGCAACTCGCCCGCAGGGGTCAACGCAAACAACAAGGCGGCGAACAGCTCCCGGGCTTCCGGATTGGGCGGCAGCAGACCGTCGGCCTGCCACTGGCCATCGATCAGTTTCTGCCGTGCCACGGGAATTCCCAAAGGGTCCATCATCGACCAGCGAATGCCCGGGCCTTCACGCTGGATCACCAGCAGCCAGTCCTGACGCTGTTCGGCCATCTGCCGTTCGATGTGCAGTTGCAGCGGCAACGCCAGGTTCGGGGTTCGCTCGGGCAGCGGTGCCTGGCTGGCGCAAGCGCTCAGCAACAGGACACAACCCAGAAGCAGGAAACGGATCATCAGGCACACCCTTCAAGAGGCTTGCGCGCGACTACATTGACCAGGGTTTCTTCCCGTTGGCCAAAGGGTTTTGGCTGGCGCAAGCCGAAGCGTTCGAGCAGGCCGAAATCCTTGGCGCGACTCCACCACAAGTAAGGGTAAGACACGTTCTGCGGGCCGAATTCAAAACCCTGCCGACGAATCATGTCCAGGTAGCCGGCGGCGCTTTTCTGCACGTGCATCGGGTGGCGGAACAGCCAGCGAATCACCCACGTATCAATGTAAGCCTCGGTGGACTCGGCGAACAGCAAATAGCCGCCCGGCTTGAGCACCCGATAGAACTCGGCCAGGGCCTGATCCTGCTCGACAAGGTGATGGAAGGTCTGATGACAGAACAGCAGATCGACGCTGGCGTCCGGCACGTTGATGCTCGCGCAGTCACTGCCGATCAGTTCTACATCCATGCCCTGACGAGTCGCTTCTTCACCGCTCAGGTTCAGGCTGTGAGGATCGGCATCCAGCCCGATCAGGCGTTGAGGCGCGAAGGTCTGGCGCAGGTACTGGAACGACTTGCCCTGGCCGCAACCGGCATCCAGCAATACCGGGTTGGTGGGCAATGGCGCGCTGAACAGGTCGCGCAAATCATTGATCGCCACTCGCAATACATGGTGCTGCCAGGTGTGACTGCGCAGAAACCAGAAACCGAAACGGGTTTCTTCGACGTAGTTGTCGCTCAAGTAACTCATGTCGGTTCCTGTGCGCACAGGTCCGAGATCATCCGCAGCCGACGTTTGGGTTCGCTGACGAACGGGTTGCGTTCATCCCAGGCGTAACCCGCGAGGATCGAGCTGATCATGCGGCGGATTTCCGCTGCGCCGCCCTGATAGAAAATCACATCCTGAAAGGTCCCGGCGTACCAGCCTTCGACGTAGCAACGGAAGGTGTCGACGCCGCGCTTGAGCGGTTCGGCGAATTCGGTCTGCCAGTTGATGCTTTCACCTTGCAGTTGGCGGTGCAGCACCCCGGCGGCCATGCTCGCCGAACGCATGGCGATGGTCACACCGGAAGAGAACACCGGGTCGAGAAACTCCGCCGCGTTGCCTAACAGGGCGAAACCAGGGCCGTGCAGGGTTTTGACGTTGGCCGAATAACCGCCGATGGTCCGTGCGGGCGTATCCCACACGGCATTGTTCAGCACACCGGCCAGGCTTGGGGTTTCAGCAATGAAGCCGCGCAGGCAGTCGTCCAGATTCTCGGTGCGGCCTTTGAAGTGTTCGGCGGCTGCCACCACGCCCACCGAGCAACGGCCGTTGCTGAACGGTATGGTCCAGAACCAGATATCACGCTGGGTCGGATGGGTGGTGATGAGGATTTTCTCCCGGTCGAAAGCCGGGCTGTCGATACAGTCTTCGACGTGGGTGAACACGGCCTGGCGCACCGGGAAGTTCGACGGTGCTTCAAGGTCCAGCAAGCGCTGCAGCACGCGACCGTAGCCGCTGGCATCGAGCACGAAGTCGGCTTCGACGCGGTATTGGCTGCCGTCTTCGCGAAGTACGTCGAGCTGCGGTTTCGCCAGGCTGAAATCGGCGCTGACGATGGCTTCGCCGTAACGGACATCGACACCTTGCAGCTCAGCCTGATCGGCCAGCAGCTTGTCGAAGTCGGCGCGCTGGACCTGGAACGTCGTCGGCTTGCCATTGGTGAACGTGTCGCCGAAATCGAAGGTGCTGTACTGATCGCCCCAAGCGAACGCCGCACCGTTTTTGCGCTGGAAACCAGCCGCATTGACCGCCTCGAGCATGCCGGCTTCTTCGACAAAATCCAGGCAGTGGGACAGCAGGCTTTCACCGATGGAAAACCGTGGGAAATGCTGACGCTCGATCATCAGCACATCATGGCCTTTACGCTTGAGCAGCGCGGCGGCGATGGCGCCCGAGGGGCCGGCGCCGATCACCAGTACCTGACGACGTTCCATTTCAACTGTTGGCACGGGTGCTCCTTGCCGGGGCGGCGATGTTCAAAGGGATTCGGTGCATGCCGGCCAATGCCGGCAGCAGGGTTGCGATCAGGCCCATCAACATCAGCGCGAAATACAGCGCCGGGCTGATGAGCTGTTGTTGCAGCAGCAGGTTGAGAAAGACGATCTCGCTCAAGCCGCGAATATTCAGTAAAAGGCTTTCCCGCCAGCGGCTGGCACCTTCAAACGAGGCGCCAGCCCAGCCGAGGCCCAGCCAGTTGCCCAACAGTTTGCTGGCGATTGGCAACAGCAGGAGCGCGGCCAGTTGCACGCCGCTGAGACTATCGATGGCGCTGTGCACGTTGATCTGCACGATACCGAACGTGAGGATCAGCGGGATGGCGATCCAGGTCTGCAAACGGCTCATCCACGCCGCCGACAATGGCAGCACCAATGGCACCTTGAGCGCGGCCATGCACAGCAGATAGCCGATACCGAAAATCAGCGCATTGAGTTTGAAGTGTTCGGCGATAACCAGCAGCGCGAAGAAGCAGCCGCTGTACAGCAACGGTTGGCGCAACCCGAGCAGGCGCAGCAACAACGGCAGACAGGCGCCGGCCAGCGGCAGCAAAAGGCTACTCAGGTGTAGGCTGCCCTGGGCGAACGCGAACAGGGTCCAGCAGGTCAGGTCGATCAGGATCGCGGTTTGCACCAGACGCCGGGTGGCGGCGGGCGGGTAGTTGATGTGTCGCAGGTACAGATACAACACCGGAATTGCGGTGATGGCGAACAGTAGACCGACCGCCAGCGAGCTGATCCACGGCTGCGGCGGCAACAGCCAGAACGCTGTCGCCAGCCCGCAGGCGAACGGAATACAGAAACTCGGCAGGGCGATTTTCAGGCTCTGGCGTTCCAGGCGCAGGTCGATCACGTCGCTGAGAATGTGCCCCAGCAGCAAGGCAAAACTCAGGCTGTAGAGGTTCTTCAGCCAGCCCGGCGAAATCAGGTCGACGCCGCTGAGGTGCCAGCCCGGTTCGATCCAGAAATACATCAACAAGGGCAGGCCAAAGGTCGCCAGCAGCAACTGGCTGACGATCGGAATCAGACCGAAATGACGACCGACACGGGTGGCCACGGAGAACAACACCAGGGCCATCATCCAGAACACCGCAACCATCATGCTGCCGGCTCCGTAACTGGGGCGGCATGGATTTGGCGTCCGGCCCACGGCGCCAGGATGAAACTGAACGCCAGGCCGAGGCTCACCGACAGGCCGAAGTTGCTCACCGCCGGCGTGCTGGACACCGCCAGCAGGCCGAACGACAGCCAAGTGGTCACCGCTGCCAGCAAGGTGCCCAGCAGACTCGCCGCGGCGCCTCCGATCTGTTCGCGCATGAGGATCGCGTAATCGACGCTGATCGCCGTCACCAGCAACAGGCCAAACAGGCTGAACAATGTCAGCGGCTGACCGAGCCAACCGAGGCTTGCCAGGCTGCACAGGGCCGCCAGCAACGGCAGGGAGACGATTCGCAGCGCGCCACCGAAACCGAATGGCAGGATCAGCACCAGCACGATCAACACGCAGGAGGCGAGTTTCAATTCAGCGGCGCTGATTTGAGTGGCGGCGAAAACCTGGTTCAGTTCGCCGAGGCGATCCACCAGTTCCACACCCGGCAAGTCCAGCGCCTGAACCCGCAACAGCGTGGGATTGTTCAAGCCTTGCAGGCTGACCATCGCCGCCACGCCGTCATCGGTCGGCCCCAGCCACAGGGTGCGGTAGGGCTCGGCCAATGGACCGGCCAGCGCTGTGTCGATGTCTTCGGTGGGCAGCGCCTGCAACGTAGCCAGCTCGGCCTGCAACGCGGCGGCCGGCACGCCGAGGTCGAGCAACGGTTGCCAGAACTGCGGCAGCTTGTTCAGTGCTTCACGCACTTTGCGCTGTTCGCTCGGTTGGCTGACCAGTTGATTGAGCGACAGATAGCCCTGGAGTTTTTCCAGATTGACCAGTTGATCCAGACGCTCGCTCAGTGCCGTCAGGCGTTCGAGCAACGCCTGCTGATTGGCCGCGCGCACCAGGAAAAACTGGCTGGTAGGTTGATAGCCGGTGATGCGTGCAATGGTCTGGGCTTCGTCAGTCAGTTGCTGCGGTGTGCCGACCCATTGGCGAATGTCGTTTTTGCTCTGCAACTGCAACAGACCGCCGACACAGAAGGCGATCAGCAGTGCCAGCAGGACCGGCGTGCGCAAGTATTTCAGCAATGACTCACGCAGCTCCAGCAACTTCTCGGCGATGCGCATCGGCCATTGCGCTGGCCGCAGATCCACGCCCTTGAGCAGCGCCGGCAACAGGCACACTGCCGACAGGTAGGCGCCAAGCAGGCCTGCGGCGGAGAACACGGCAATTTGGGTCAGGGCCGGGAACGGTGTCCAGGCCAGGGCCAGGTAGCCGATGCAGCTGGTGATCAGGCTCAGGGTCAGCCCCGGTAGGGTCAGGCGTAACGCCGGCCAGCTGTGCCAGGGTTTCAGGCTCCAGCTTTTCGAGAGGTAATGCAGTGGGTAATCCACCGCCACGCCGATCAGGCTTGAGCCCAGCACCAGCGTCATCACATGCATGTGGCCGAACAGCGCCACGCAGGCCACAGCACCGAACAACATGCCCACCAGCACCGGGACGAACGCCAGCAACACCCGCCAACGCCGGAAGGCCAGCAACAGCAGCAACAGAATCCCGACCGTGGCGCCGCCGCCGACCCAGGTCATTTCCCGCGCGGCTTGCCGTTGACCGCTGGCGGCGTACAACAGGCCGCTGGCGGCGAGCAGTTGCACATCCGCCTGGGCGGCTTCTTCGCGACTGTGTTGGAGCAGGTCAGCCACTTGCAGCGGCAGGTTCATGTCGAACGCGTTGCCGGCGGTTCGCGCCCGCAGCATCACCCAACTTTTACCGTCGGCATCGGCAACCAGCGTACCGCTGCCGATGTCCAGTTGCACCGAGCCGTGTTGTGGCTGGCTGTTCTGGATGCGGCCGGTCAGGCCGAGCCAGTCGTCCTGGCCCGGCACCAGGCTGAAGCCGGTGAACGGGTCGAACAGGGCTTGTACCCGTTGCTGGATAAAGGCGTCAGGGTGCTCGATGAGTTGCTGCCGGTCGGCCGCGGACAGCATCGCCAGTCGGCCTTGCAGCAATTGGCTGCGCAATGCGGGCAAGTCGGCTTGCAGGTTCCACTGGACCTTTTCGAAGACGCCGCTGGCCTGCCATTGCTCGCCAAGTTTTTGCGCCATGGCGATGGCTTGCTGGCGGTCTTGATGGCCGACCAGCACCAGCATTTCCCGGTTCAGCGGTTCTTGCATGCGTTGTTCGGCGCGCAGTTCCAGCGCGTCCGGCGCGGTGCCTGGCACCAGTTCCATCAGGTTCGCCGACAGCGGTGCACCGTCACGCCATTGCCAGCCGGCGAGCGCGAGCACCGCCAACAGCAGGACCAGAAACAGCCGCGGGAGCATCCGTTCACTCGGCAAAGTCATGTTGCTCCGCATCGCTCAATGGTTGTGCGCTGGTGCTGTCCTGCATGCGCAACAGGGTTCGGTCACCCTGGGTTTCGAGCAGCTCGATGCTGTGCACCAGTTCGCTGCCGTCAATGTTGATCTGATTGAACACCTGCTTGAGCAGCATCGAACGTGGGATCAGGGTCAGCTTCCAGCGCTGTGCATCGCCGCTCAGCGAAAGCTCGAAATCCCGTTGCAGGCCGCTGCTGTCGCCTTGCAGCACCGCGAGGAACAAGCGGTTCTGTTCGGCGCCGGCACTCTTGTTCGGCAGCATTTGCCAGCCGCTGGCATCACGCCGGGCAATGCCTTTGTCGCTGATGCGGTAGTCCTGTTGCAGCGGGGTTTTCAGCAGCCAGAGCAGGCCATGGTTTTTTGCCAGAACGAAGGTGCCCTTGCTGGTCAGCGGCTGGGGCAGGGCGCGCAGGTGTTTTTCCTGGATAAAGCTGCCGTGGATCACATCGGGTTTGGCCAGTTGATCGCTGAGCTGTTGCAGATCGAAGGCCTGCGCCAATGATGAGAGCCCGAGCAACGCTAAAGCGCCAAGGCATTTGAACAGCGAATTCATGGCAGCATCCTTTCAACCGCATCGGTGAACACTTTCGGTGACGCCAGCTGCATTTCACGGCTGCTCATGTCGACGGCGACCTGCACGGAACAGGCGCGGGTCAGGCGTTCGCCGGTGGCCAGATCGCTGATCAGGTAATTGATCTTCAGGCGGTTTTCCCACTCCACCAAGCTGGCGCGCACATTCAGCTTCTGGCCGAACACCGCGCCGCGCACATAGCGCAGCTGCAAGTCGATCACCGGCCACGCGTAACCCGATGCCACCATGGCGTCATAGTTGTGGCCGATCCTGTCCAGCAGCGCACAGCGGGCGACTTCCAGGTATTTGACGTAATGGCCGTGCCAGACCACGTTCATGGTGTCGACGTCAAAGAACGGTACGAGGATTTCCGTGTCGGTGTGCAGCACTCCCTTGCTACGCATGCAGCCTCCAGTGTTGTTCGGCGATGCGCTGCAGGCACAGGCGCAATTCACCTTCCAGGGCACGGTCTTCGATGACCGGCGGGAAGTCCTTGGCCAACTCTTCGTGCATCGCGGCCAGGGCCGATGGCAGTGGCCGCGCATCTTCAGCCTGGCCGCGTAGCCAGACGCCCTGATTGGCGGCCAGCAGCGTGGCGGCGGCGACCTGTTCGGTCAGCTCCAGCACGCGGATGGCGTCGCGGGCGGCGATGGTGCCCATGCTGACCTTGTCCTGGTTGTGGCACTCGGTGGAGCGCGAGAAGACGCTGGCCGGCATGGTGTTTTTCAGGGCTTCGGCGGTCCAGGCGCTGGTGCCGATCTGCACCGCCTTGAAGCCGTGATTGAGCATCGCGCGATCGGCGGTGGCGCCAGACAGGTTGCTTGGCAAGCCATGGTTGTAACGCTCGTCCACCAGCAGCGCGAGCTGGCGGTCGAGCAAGTCGGCGACGTTCGCCACCAGGGTTTTCAGACTGTCCATGGCGAACGCGATATGGCCGCCGTAGAAGTGCCCGCCGTGCAGCACGCGTTCGGCTTCGGCGTCGATGATCGGGTTGTCGTTGGCGCTGTTGAGTTCGATCTCGATGAACGAGCGCAGCCAGTTCAGGCTGTCGGCCAATACACCGAGCACGTGCGGCGCACAACGCAGGGAATAGCGGTCTTGCAGGCGATGCAGCGGCGCAGTCGGCGCATCGATCGCCAGATCCTTGCGCAACCACGCAGCGACTTGCATCTGCCCCGGATGCGGTTTGGCGGCGAACAGACGCTCGTCGAAGTGCTCCGGGTTGCCCTGCAACGCGACCACGTTCAGCGCGGTAATGCGCGTGGCCAGTTGCAACAGGTAATCGGCGCGGGCGTAAGCCAGGCAAGCGAGGCCGGTCATCACGGCGGTGCCGTTCATCAGCGCCAGCGCTTCTTTGGGGCGCAATACCAGCGGTTCCCAGCCCAGTTCGCTGTGTACGTCGGCGGCTTGTCGACGCTCGCCACGGAACATCACTTCGCGCTCGCCGGACAAGGTCGCGGCGACGTAGGACAGCGGTGTCAGATCACCGCTGGCGCCCACTGAACCTTCTTCCGGAATCAGCGGCAGAATGTCGTGTTCGAGGAAGGCTTGCAGGCGCTCCAGCAGTTCCACGCGTACTCCGGAAACGCCTTGGCAAAGCGATTGCAAACGCGCCGCCAGCACCGCGCGGGTGGCTTGGGCGTCGAGCAGTTTGCCCAGGCCGCAACCGTGGAAGGTATACAGATGACGGGGCAGGGCTTCGACGTGGTGCAGCGGCACCGCCACCACACAGGAATCGCCATAACCGGTGGTCACGCCATAAATCACGCCTTCCTTGTCCAACAGGGAATCAAGGAATTGCGGGCCCTTGGCGATGCGCTGGCGAAACTCGGGGTCGCCCTGCAACTGCGTCGGCACCTGACGGTTGGCCAGGGCCAACACGTCTTCGATGCGCAAAGGGAGTTCGCCGAAGGTTACCGGCTCAAGCGTTGGCGTCGTCATCGGTCTTCCAGAAAGGGTAAAAGTTGAACCATTGTTGGGGTGCTTCGAGGCAATAGTGACCCAGGCGTTCGGCGTAGCGGGAGGCCCACTGATGAATGACCTGTTCGCGGTCGCTGCGTTTCCACACGATGGCGTCGGCGAACGGTTCGAGGGTCAGTCGATAGTCGCCAGTGGGTTTCTTCAGGCACAGCATCAGGTTGATCGGGCATTTCAGCAGGCCTGCCAGCAACCATGGGCCCTGAGGGAACGCGGCCTGATGACCGAGGAAATCCACGCTCACGCTACGCCCGCCATGCAGCGGCACGCGGTCGCCAGCAATCGCCAGCCATTCGCCGCGCTCCAGGCGTTCATGCAGTTGCAGCATGATCACCGGGTCCAGCTCGCTGACCTGAATCAGCCGCAGATTGGTCGCCCCGGCTTCGCCCAGCAGACGGTTGAATTGTTCGGCGTGCTTGGTGTGCACCAGCACGTTCATGGTGACTTTCTCACCGATCTCGGCCAGCGCCCGGCAGACTTCGAGATTGCCCAAGTGCGCGCCTACCAGCATTTGCCCGCGTGTGCCGCGCAGTTTATTGCGCAGCAGCGCCGGGTCGATGATTTCGATTTGATCGATGCTCAGCTTGCCGTTCCACACATCGAGTTTGTCGAGCATGGAATCGGCGAAGGCCATGAACTGGCCAAACACCCGCCAATGGGTCGGGCGCAATTCGCTACGACCGCTCCAGTCGGCAAGCCGCTGCTGGTATTGCCAGGCGCTTTGGCGGGCGCTGCGTCCGAACAGGAAAAAGTACAGCACGATGCCGTACAGCAGCGGGCTCAGCAGTCGGCGACCCAAGACTTTTGCGCAAAGCGCAGTGAACTTCATCAACCAGAAGCTGCCGCGCTCCTGGCGGTCGGCCCAGTGTTGTTTGTCTGCGTTGTCGCTCATGCTCGCCACCGTCGCCAGAGGATTACCGGTGCGCGCAGCAACATGCCGAAGAACAGCCGGGTGTGCATGCTCGAAATCAGTACGTTGTCGTGGAACAGACGGAAATGCGAGACGCCATCCAGAGGGTAATGAACCCTGGTTTTCAGCCACTGCATCGGCTGATTGCGCCAGGCCAGGCGCACCAGGATGTCGGAGTCGAAGTCCATGCGCTTGCCGATCCTGGCCGAGTCGATCAGTGCCAGGGTCGGTGGCAATGGGTAGACACGGAAGCCGCACATGGAGTCGCGAATCTGCAATGACAGGGTGTTGATCCAGACCATCACATGGGTCAGGTAGCGGGCGTATAAACGGCCCTTCGGCACGCTGGCGTCGTATTGCGGATAACCGCAAATCACCGCGTCGGGGTGGGCGCGTGAATGTTCGATGAAGACTTTAACGTCTTGCAGGTCGTGCTGGCCGTCGGCGTCCACCTGCAAGGCGTGGCTGAAGCCCAGGCGCGACGCTTCGCGCAAACCGGTCATCACCGCGCCGCCCTTGCCTTGATTGACGGTGAGCCTGATCAGGTAAACCCGGTCCCGCCGGGCCAGTTGGTCAAGCACCTTGGCGCAGGCAGGACTGCTGGCATCGTCCACCAGAATGCAGGGCAGGCCGCTGGCAAGCAGCGCATCGACCACGGCGGTGATTGCGGTTTCGTGGTTGTAGACCGGGATGATTGCGCAGGGGTTATGCATGATCAGAAACCTCCACAGAACCCTTGTTTTGAAGGCGCTTACTGTGGCGAGGGAGCTTGCTCCCGTTCGAGTGCGAAGCGCTCGCAATGAAGTCTGCGTTGGTTGATTTGGGGGCCGCTTCGCAGCCCAGCGGGAGCAAGCTCCCTCGCCACAGGTTATGCATCGCTTGACGCCTCCAGCAAAATCCGCCCACTGGAGCAGGTGGCGGTTTCATTGCGATAGGCGAAATACAATTTGCTGCGCGCCGAGTCGAAGCGCAGGTGCAACTGGATTTCATCACCGGGGCGTACCAGTTGCTGGAATTTCAGCACTTCCATACCGGAAAATTTTTCCGGCAGATCCATCAATTGCTGGCCCAGGCTCAATGCCCAATCCACCTGCACCACACCGGGCAATACCGGCGCTCGGGGAAAGTGGCCGCTGAAATACGCCAGGTCTGGCGGGACTGCCAGTTGCAGGCTCCACTCGCCATCGACTTCGAGCTGCTCCAGCACTTCCGGCGCTGTTGGACGGGGTGCCAGCAGCAAGGCTTCCACCTCGGCCTGGGGCAGTTTGCCTTGCGCGTTCAGCGGTAGCTGCCGCAACAAGCGCCAGCGGCGTGGCAGGGCCAGCGTTTCACAATGTTGACTCAGGTGCTGACGCAAGGCTTGAGTCAGGCTGCGTCGACCCTGATTGCGCAAGGCACGCAGGCCTCGCTCGCTGAGTACCAGCAGCGCCCCTAATGAAGCGCGGTTTTCCTGAACCACACCGAGGCGCGCTTCGGCGACCCAGTCGTGAGCCATCAGTGCTTGTTCAAGCATCGGTAGCGAAATACGTTTTTCTTCCAGTTTGACGATTCGGTCCAGCCGACCCAACAGCTCGAAACGGCCGTCGGCGGCGATGCGCGCGGCATCGGCGGTGTGTTCAATATGGCCGGCCGGCAAGTACGGTGAGGCGATAAGCAGGGCGCCATCGCTGTCCTGGCTCAGCGTAACATCGGCGAAGGGCTGCCAGAGATGCTGGCCCTGACGCCAGGCGATGCCGCCGGTTTCCGAACTGCCGAAGATTTCTGTCGGCCATTGTTGCAGGCGCTCATGCAGGCTTTGCGCCGCTTCGGCGGGTAACGCGCCACCAGAGGAAAACACTCGGCGCACCGCGCTCAGCGCTGACCAGTCGAGGTTGTCGCCCATGCGCTTGAGCAGCGCCGGGCTGGCGACCCAGGCGAAGGCCGGGTGTTCGCGGCTGGCGCGCTGCAAGTCTTCCGGGAAGGCCAATTGCTTGCGGACGAACGAGCGCCCGGCGCACAACGGCCACAGCACCCGAAACAGCAACCCGTAGATGTGCTGCGTGGCAACGCTGCCGATGATGCAGGCCTCGCCCAGATCTGCGCCCCACAGGTGCTCCAGCGCTTCGACTTCATTGGCCAATTGGCGCAGGGTTTTGTCGATACGCTTGGGTTCACCACTGGAACCGGAGGTGCACAGGCTCAGTTGACAGCAATCCAGATCCAGCGGGTTGGCCGGCAGCGGTGGATGCCGATAATCGCTCAGGTGCGCGTCGGTAGCCTGATCGGTCAGCCACAGATCGACCTCGGTCGACCAGCGCTGGCGCGTCTGCGCTTGCAGGTCGGCGGGCAGCAGTACGCTGACCCCGGCACGCCAGGCGCCGAGCAGGGCAATGGCCAGGTCGGCAGCGTCTTCAAGGTGCACGGCGATGCGCTGTACGCCTTGCACTTGCAGGCCGGCAGCCAGGCTCAGGGCCTGTTCGCACAATTGCGCATGATTCAACGCCGGTTCGACCGTCACGGCACGGTCCGGCTGAGCCTTGAGCAACAGTTGCTCAAGTGTTATCCAATTCATGGGCGGCCTCTTACCCGTTGTCGTATCAGCCATTCAATGGCAAACATCAGGCCGATCAATCCATAGGAGATCAGGCCGGTGTACAACATCCACCAACTCAGCGGCGCCCAAAGGGTCAGGGCAGCGGCGCACAAGCCGTTGCAGAGAAAAAACACGCTCCAGGCAATCGTCACCTGGCGGGTGTAGCGAATGGCCCTGGCCGGCAACTCCGGCTCTCGCAGACGGGCCAGACGTTCAATCATCGGCGGGCCATATTTCAGGCTCAGGCCGAACAGCGCCAGCATGAACGCGCTGATCAGCACCGGGTACCAGCGCAGCATCACCGGGCTGTCGAACAGCGCCAGCAACAGGCAGAACGCGATGGCGACCACGGCCATCCACAGGCTGCCAGGCCGCCGCTCGCCAGTCAGCGCCCGCGCCAGCCACAGGCTACCCAGCAGCAGACCGAACTGCCACGGGGCAAAATGCTCCATGCCGAAATACACCGCAAAGGGGTACAACAGGCCTGCCAGCAGCAGGCCGAGGCCGATCAGTCGGCTCATGCGGCGGGTTGAACCAGGCGGTAGACCGCCTCGACCACGTCGCTGACGGTACGCACCGATTTGAATTCTTCGGCAGCGATTTTCTTGCCGGTCTGGCGTTTGATGTGATCGATCAGGTCGACCGCATCAATGCTGTCGATTTCCAGATCCTGATACAGGTTGGACCCCAGACTGATGCGCTCGGGCTCCAGCTCGAAGAGTTCGACCAGAGCATCGCGCAGGGTATTGAAAATATCGTCACGAGTTTGCATGGTCCGGTCTCAAGCTGCCTGTTTTGCAGTGACGAACGCCGCAAGGCTCGCCACGTTGGTGAAGTGATTACGGGTGTCCTTGGCGTCGGCATCGATTTTGATGCCGTACTTTTTCTGGATGGCCAAGCCGAGTTCCAGGGCGTCTACCGAGTCCAGGCCCAAGCCTTCGCCGAACAGGGTCTGGTCATCGCCAATGTCGTCGACGCTGATGTCTTCGAGGCCCAGGGCATCGATGATCAGTTCTTTTATCTCACGGTGCAGATCGCTCATCTTCGGCGAGCTCCTTAATAAAGTAATGGTGCAAATAGTCATTGAGCTTGCGCGAGGCCTGAGGCGCAGGCCCTTGCGTAGCGAAGGCCTGTGGGTCTATATCGGCCCCGACGCGAAAACTGAAGTGCACGCGGCGTTTGGGAATCCGATACCAGGGTTCGGCCTTGGTCAATGTGGTCGGGCTGACCTTGATGATCACCGGGGTGAGGATTCTCGCACCGCGCAGGGCGATTGCCGCGCCCCCCCGATGAAAGGCCGGCGGTTTACCGGGTTGGGTGCGGGTGCCCTCTGGAAAGATGATCAGGGTCTGACCGCTTTTCAGCGCGTCGGCAGCGGCGTCGAGCATGTCCATGCTGCCATCGTTGCTGATGTAATCGGTGCGGCGTAGCGGGGCGCGGGTGAACGGGTTTTCCCAGAGGCTTTTCTTGACCACACAGTTGGAGTGGCCCACCAGGCCGATCAAAAACACCACATCGATCAACGAGGGGTGATTGGCAACGATCATTTGCCCTGGCCGTCCGAGTTTTTCCGCGCCCTGGATGTCATAAGTCAGCACGCCAGTACGAGCCATGAACCGAATGAAAAACCAGAAACAGCGGCTCACTGTCTGTCGGGCACGCTGACGATGGGCCTGAGCGTCTCCCGGCAGGCAGCTCAGCAGCGGGAATACCACCAATCGCAGGCATAGCCCGCCCAACCCGAACAGGGTGAAGCTTGCGGCAGTGGCCAGCAGGCGCCAGTAATAGGCGTCGCGGTTTTTATCGGTCACAGGTTGCGTTGCCAGGTCCATACACGATTTTTCCAGGCATGTTGGCAGGTCGTTTGCTGGCCGAGCAGGGTACGCAACAGATTCAGGGCATGGGGCCAGTGGGTTTTGGACAACGCTTGCGAGGTGCTGTTCAGCGACAGCTGCCACTCATTGCCAGGCGTAATCAACAGGCCCACCGCGTAGGGGAATGGCACATCGTCGATCCAGGCCGAGTAGGCTGCGGGCGGTTGCTCTTCTGTCACCACCAGCAGTACCGCGGGCGCGCCTTCCTCAAGCAGCGCCGCCGCCTCTAGCATGCCGTGTTCAAGGCCATCGCCAGCCGCGGCGAGGGCGGTCATTTCGCTGGTTTCGCCACGCATGATCGACCACAGGCCGATCACCGCGTTGTGCACCGACAAGCTGAACTGAGTGGGCGACAACGGTTGATCAGTCGCCAGATCGCTGAGAATGTCGAAGGTGCGCGGGGTTTCGCCATGGCGGGAAATAAAGACCAACGGTAGGTCCTGGCGACCATCGGCCAAAGGCCAGCCGACGCTGAACGCCATCCGCGCCAGACGGCTGAGTCGCCGACGCTGCATGGCCGGCAGAAACGACACATCGGGGGCGGCATCGCTGCGCTCGAGCACGATCGGTTGCCGGCTCCAGGCCTGCCAGTCATCCACGCTTTCAAGCCCGGGGGCCCACGCGCGCCATTGGGCGATGTTGAAGTTGATCACAGACATTCATCCCGCCCCTGCGGGCTTCCTTTTGACGCGGTGAGTCGCAAAAATCGCGGCAGACCTTACGTGGCGCTTAACGCCGAGTGGCGCGCATTATCCCGGTGCGGCGGGCGTGTAGCAAATGCTGGTTACATTTTGTGCAACGAAATGTACCGTCTGGTTCGCCAGAAAGCTGTCGTTTGGCCATTATCCACGTTGCGCCGGACATGTCTGTCAGCTCTATCGGCTGTCGATGGGCGAGTTGGCGGCTTTTTCCGATGGAAATTACCAATGACTGTGTAGTCCCGATGCCAGCGAGGTAGCTAAGCAGCGCCGTGGACTACTACACTCGGTCATTCTTTGATACACGGAGGTTTTGACATGCGGCGCGTGGTGTTCAATCAGAAAGGTGGCGTGGGCAAGTCAAGTATTGCCTGCAATCTGGCGGCGGTCAGTGCCAGCGAAGGCTATCGCACGCTGTTGGTGGATCTCGATGCCCAGGCCAACTCCACTCAATACCTGACGGGACTCACCGGTGATGATATCCCGATGGGGATCGCTGACTTCTTCAAGCAGACGCTGTCCTCCGGGCCGTTCTCGAAGAAAAACCAGGTCGATATTTACGAAACTCCATTCGACAACCTTCACGTCGTTACCGCCACCGCCGAGCTGGCTGACTTGCAGCCCAAGCTTGAGGCCAAGCACAAGATCAACAAACTGCGAAAATTGCTCGAGGAACTGGACGGCGATTACGACCGAATCTACCTCGATACACCGACAGCGCTGAATTTCTATGCTGTGTCGGCGTTGATCGCCGCTGATCGTGTGCTGATTCCCTTCGATTGCGACAGTTTCTCGCGTCAGGCGCTATATGGCCTGCTGGCGGAAATCGAAGAATTGAAGGAGGACCACAACGAAGGGCTGGAGGTTGAAGGCATTGTCGTCAACCAGTTCCAGGCCCGCGCCAGTTTGCCTCAACAGATCCTCGACGAACTGATCGCCGAAGGGCTACCGGTGTTGCCGGTGTACCTGGCCAGTTCGGTGCGGATGCGCGAATCCCATCAGGCCAACACGCCGCTGATCCATCTCGACCCACGGCACAAACTGACTCTGCAATTTGTCGATCTGCACAACCTTCTGGAAAACACCTGAAAAGCAAAAGATCGCAGCCTTCGGCAGCTCCTACAGGATTGGTTAAACGCCGATTTCCATGTAGGAGTTGCCGAAGGCTGCGATCTTTTTCAGGTTGCTATCAGATCCCCTGACTACGCAACCAGCTCATCAATTGCGGTAACGGGAAGGCCCCGCTCTGGCGAGCCACTTCCCGGCCGTTCTTGAACAGAATAAGGCTCGGGATCGAGCGAATCCCCAACTGCGCCGACAACTGCTGATTCGCCTCGCTGTCCAGCTTGGCCAACCGACACTTGCCCGCCAACTGCCCCGCCGCCTGCGCAAACACCGGCGCAAACGACTTGCATGGCCCGCACCAGTCTGCCCACACATCCACCAGCAATGGCAGGTCGCCCTTGATCTGACTGGCATAATCGCCTTGTTTCAATTCGAACGGTTTGTTCAGCAAGACCTCGGCCTTGCAGCGACCGCATTTTGGATGGTCGTTGAGGCGCTCGGCGGGGATGCGGTTCAGACCGTTGCAGTGGGGGCAGGGGATGAGGAGTGGGTCGGTCATGATTGGCTCTCAGTTGGGCAGTCTATGGAACTGATCTGGAGTTGAAGGTGGTCTTTATCAAGGAGATAGGTTTTAGACCACTCTCTTATTCGGTTGCGAAAAGGGCCTATCTGCACTCACGACGAACAACTGATCTCCAGATGCTTGCCCCACTCCGGCGGCCGCTCGGCGTAGCGCTCCATTCCAGGCTGCTCCTCGAACGGATTGCTCAGCACCGCGTGCAAGCGGCGAACTTCCGAGTAGTCGCCACTCTCTGCAGCATCGATGGCGTTTTGCGCCAGATAGTTACGCAGGATGTACAGCGGATTGACCGCATGCATGCGCGTGCGGCGCTGTTCCTGGTCAACCACACCTTCACGAGCAACCCGGGCGATGTAAAGCTCGCCCCACGCATCGAAACCCTTGAGGTCGACGAAGTCATCGCGTAAACGGGCGAGGGCCAGTTCCGGTGACTCATCGCCGAGGCGGCGGAAGAACAGGCTGTAGTCGACGCCGCTGTTCTGCATCAGTTGCAGCAGGTGTTCCAGCAGTTTCTGGTCGTCGTCTTCGGCAGTGGTTAGACCGAGACGGCGGCGCATCAGGTCCAGGTAGTGGGCCTGGAACAGTGGCAGGTACAGGCCGAGGGTTTCGCGCAGAGCTTCGACGCTGATGAACGGCGTCAAGGCCTGGGCGAGGGCGCTGAGGTTCCACTGGCCGATCGGCACCTGGTTGCTGAAGGAGTAGCGGCCTTGGTCATCGGAGTGGTTGCAGATGAAGTGGGCGTCGAAGTCGTCGAGGAAGGCGAATGGGCCGAAGTCGAAGGTGATGCCCAGGATCGACATGTTGTCAGTGTTCATCACGCCGTGGCAGAACCCATAGGCCTGCCATTTGGCGATCAGCTCGGCGTTGCGCTCGACGATTTCGCGGAACATCGCCAGGTACGGTTCCGGCTGTTCCAGGCAGTGCGGGAAATGCATGGCCAGCACGTGCTCGCCGAGTTCTTTCTGTTGCTCGGGGCGCTTGGTGTAGTAGAAAAATTCGAAATGCCCGAAGCGCACATGGCTGGGTGCCAAACGCAGGACCATGGCCGCGCGTTCCTGTTTCTCGCGCCAGACCGGCGTGTCGGAGCCGATCACGCACAGCGCGCGAGTAGTAGGAATGTTCAGGGCATGCAGGGCTTCGGAGGCGAGAAATTCGCGGATCGACGAACGCAACACCGCCCGTCCATCGCCCATGCGTGAATAAGGCGTCTGACCGGCGCCCTTGAGGTGCAGGTCCCAATGCTCGCCGGCGTCGTTATAGACCTCGCCCAGTAACAGGCCGCGACCGTCGCCCAACTGCGGGTTGTAGGAGCCGAACTGATGCCCGGAATAGACCATTGCCCGCGGCTCGGCCTCGGCCCAGAGCTTGTGGCCGCCGAAGAGTTCGGCGAACACCGGCGTCTCGGCCACGGCCGGGTCCAGGTCCAGCAACGCCATGGCGGCGGAGCTGGCGACCACCAGTCGCGGAGCGGCGATGGGCTCGGGCAGCACATGGGTTGAGAACGCATCGCCCAGGCGGGCGAAGCGATTGTCGAAGGTCAGTTCGTCGAGGGCTTTCAACGGCCATCTCCAGCAGAATGTCCGAGCATTCTGCTAGGGATAGCGCGGTTAGTCGAGTTCGACAGGTGGCGGTTCGCGCCGCGGTTTGCTGTCGACCACCGGCACGATGGTTTTGGCTTCCGGCTCGATCGGCACCATCTTGTATTCCTGGCCGTGAAGGTTCTTGAGGTAGACCTCCATCTGCCGGAACGAGATGTTGATGTGCTGCTTCTTGAACTCGCGATTGATGAAGCGGTTGACCTCATCGAGCACCGGGTTGCGGTCGCCGAGGTCGCGCACATGCATACGCAACTCGTGATCGAGGGTGCTTTCGCCGAAGTTCAGGAAGTACACGTGGGGTTCCGGATCCTTCAGCACGCGCGGGTTATCCCGGGCAGCCTTGAGCAGCAGCTCTTTCACCAGGTCCAGGTCCGAGCCGTAGTCGACACCGAGCTTGAGGGTGACCCGGGTGATGGTGTCGGTCAGGGACCAGTTGATCAGTTGCCCGGTGATGAACGTCTTGTTGGGGACGATGATGTCCTTGCGGTCGAAGTCGGTGATGGTCGTGGCGCGGATGCGGATCTTGCTCACCGTGCCCGACAGGTTGCCGATGGTGATGGTGTCGCCGATCCGCACCGGGCGTTCGAACAGGATCATGATGCCGGAGATGAAGTTGGCGAAGATCTCCTGCATCCCGAAACCGAGGCCGACCGACAGTGCGGCCACCAGCCATTGCAACTTGTCCCAGCTCACGCCGAGCGTGGACAGGGTCGAGACGAAACCGACGCCGGCAATCACATAGGACAGCAGCGTGGTCGTGGCGTAGGAACTGCCTTGGGCCAGGTTCAGCTTCGACAGCACAAACACTTCCAGCAAGCCCGGCAGGTTGCGCGCCAGCGCAAAGGTGATGCCGATGATGATCAACGCGCCAAGCATGTCGCCGATGCTGATCGGCACCATGCTCATGTTGGCGCCGGTGCCGCTGGTGTATTCGTAGAGGGTGATGTTGTCCAGGTACGAGAACACCGAGATCAGGTCCGACCAGACCCAATACAGCGCCGCGATGAAACCGCCGAGCAGGGCCAGGCGGATCAGGCGCAGGGACTGCTCGTTGACCTTCTCGATGTCCAGAGTCGGCTCTTCGATCACCGCTTCGCCGTCGCCAGCCTCTTTCGCAGCCTGACGTTTGGCCAGTGCGCGTTGATAGGCCAGGCGCCGTGCGGCAACGCTGAGACCACGGACGAAGGTGGCTTCGATCACCAGCCAGAACATCAGCAAGTACAGCGTGTTGATCAACCGGTCGCTGAGTTTCAGCGCGGTGTAGTAGTAGCCAAAGCACACGGCGACGAACAACGCGATTGGCAGGGCTGTGAACAGAACACCCACGGCCTTGCGGAACAGTGAAGCATTCTGGTGAGTCGGGCTGCTGACCAGCAGGCGGCTGAGTAGCCAGGCCATCAAGGCGTAGCAAGTCAGCACCACCGGCATGCCGAGCACGTCATCGGCCAGTATCGCCGGTTGCAACTCGGCGACCGCCACCACCGCCACCAGGGCCATCACTACCAGGCCGAGTCGGCGTATCCAGCCTTGAAGGAATTCGACTTGCGGTTTTTCCCAGCGGAAATGCAATTCGGCGACGCCGCCCGGCGCGAGGATGCGGTAGGCGGTGTAGAACACCAGCCAGGCCTGGGCCATTTGCAGCAGCGCCGCGCCCATATTGGCGTTCTGCCCGCGGGCGTCGATCTGCAGCGCCAGGCCGCACAAGGCCAAACCCAGGGATACCGGCATCGCCAGCAGGATGTTGATCAGAATCGCTTGCGGTGTGTGCCACTGGCTGTCGCGCTTGAAATGGCCGATGTCCAGGTGAACTTTGTTCAGGCGGGCATACAGATTTTTTCGGCGCCACAGCAGCGCCCCGATCAGAAAGGCCAGCGGCAGGAACAGCAGCGGCCGCTGGGTCAGGCCATCGGTCAGCTCACTCAGGCTCGAGGCCCACGGCAGGGTAGTGACCTGACGTTCCAGGCGTTCCGGCACGGCGTGTATCCACTCAAGATCCAGCGGCTTGTTGCTGGGAATCCAGAACATTTGTTCATCCAGCGTCGCCCTTAGACTTTGCGCGGTGCTGAGCAGTTGTTTCTGATTGAGTTGCAACGTGATGGATTCGTTGAGCACCGCGCTCAATTCGCGATTCAAACGCTCCAGCAGGTCCGCACGGGTGGTGGCCAGTTCCAGCAGGCTCTTGCGCAGTTGCGGGGTGACTTGCTCGGGCGGTTGAGTCGCCAGTAGGTTGTCGACATAGGTTGTCGGGTTGCTGAGCAGTTCCCGCTGCTGGCTGACCTCAAACTGGTACAGGCGAATGTCGGCAATCTGATCCGCCAGATCGCGGTCGAGCTTGAGACGCGGCAGGGCCTGTTTCTGTTTGTACAGAATCTTGGAGAGCAGCAGGCTGCCCTTGAGCACGTTGATCTGTTCGTCCAGCGCCGAGTCGCTCTGGGTCACGCTGTCCAGTTGCTGCTTGGTCTGCAGGTTCTGTTGGGTGACTTCATTGAGGCGGTCGGTGCTTTTGAGCAGGTAGTCGGAGAGCTTCAGGTTGGCCGCGCTTTCGGTGGCCAGCAGGCTGCTGCCGCCGGCCTTCTGCGCTTCGATGGACTGCTGAGTGACGGTCTCTTGAGACTGGGCCAGGCGCTTCTGGTTGATCAGGGTTTGCAGCTCCTGGATCTCCTGGTCCAGGCGATTGGATTTTTCCGTGAGCAGGTCATGCTGGCTGTTGCCCAAATCCTGCAACAGGCTGTTGCCGGCCAGTTCCTGGCGACGCAGCGGGATCAAGGCGTTCAGCGCCGCGAGTTCGGCGTTGAGCTGATCGCGTTGCTCGGCGGTCAAGGTCTTGCCGCTGTCCTTGCCGAGTTTGAGGATGTTGTTGATTTGCTGAATGCGTGTCTGGCTGGCAGATATTTCGGCCTGGGCGCGCTCGGGGCGAGTCTGGGCGGTGATGATCAGGCTGTTCGCTTCGGCCAGGGCTTTCTGCAGATCGCTTTGCTGGGTGGAGCGCTCGGTCAGCAATTGCTCAAGCTGCTGAATGGTCTCTTTGGTATAGCGTTGCGCCACCGGCACCACTTTGGTGGCCTTGAGGCGGGTCAGTTCGCGCTGGTTCTCGATGTTCTGCTTTGGCGCATTGGTCAGCTGCTGCTTGAGATCAATCAGCTTCTGATCGTAATCGCGCTGGTTGTTGAGTTGGGTGAGCGTGCTCTGCAAGACCGCTTGCAGGGCCTTTTGATCGGCTTCCGGCAGTTTGCGGTCGGCGATCTTGTTCAGGCTCGCCTGCACGGCTTCGCTGGACGGCGGTTCGGCGGCTTGCAGCGTGCTGATGGAAAGACTCAAGCCCAGCAGGGCCATGATGAAAACAGTGCGCAGGGTTGACATAGAGACCGATCGAAAACGAGACGAAGAATGGAGTTTAGAGGAAGAGTCCCGGTCCGGGGCGACTTCCTTCGGGGAATCTGACGCCTACCTTACCAATCTTGTTCCCTTCCATGACAGCGACGGTCCAGAGGGTGTTGTTCCATTCCACCTGGTCACCGACTACCGGCGCACCGCCTACTTTCTGGGCAATGAAGTGGCCCAGGGACATGTTCGGATCGATGCCTTCGACTTTCAACCCGTACAAGGCAGCAACCGCGCCCAGCTGGGCGTCTCCTTCGAGTACGAAGTCGCCGAAGAAGCGCAAATCCAGACCCCGTTGCGGAGCCTGACTGAAGAGTTTTCCGAGGGCCGGAAGGTTGTGTTCATGGCCGATGACGCAGAGCAAATCATCGACTTCGAGCACCGTACTACCCGACGGATGGAGCAGTTGTTGGCCACGAAACAGGGCCGCGATACGGGTACCTTCGGGCATTTTCAGCTCGCGAAGAGGGGATCCAATGCACCATTTCTCGGCACCGAGGCGATACACGAACAGCTCCCACTCGCTGGTGACATGCACTTCCAGCGCCGATCGGGAGATCGGCAAAGGTTCTGGCGGGACGGTCACTTTCAAAAGCTTGGCAACCCAAGGCAGGCTTGTGCCTTGCACCAGCAGCGACACCAAGACGATAAAGAACGCCAGATTGAAGTAGAGCTGAGCATTGGGTAGCCCCGCCATCAGCGGGAACACCGCCAGAATGATCGGTACGGCACCGCGCAGGCCAACCCAGGAAATGAATGCCTTCTCGCGGCCATGGAATGCCTTGAAGGGCAACAGGCCGACCAGTACTGACAGCGGGCGGGCAAACAGAATCATCCACAGCGCCAGGCCCAGTGCAGGCAAGGCAATCGGCAGCAGGTCATGGGGCGTAACCAACAGCCCCAGCACCAGGAACATGCCGATCTGCGCCAGCCAGGCCATGCCGTCGAGCATGTGCAAAATGCCGTGGCGACTGCGCACCGGGCGGTTGCCGATCACCAGGCCACACAGGTACACCGCCAAAAAGCCGCTGCCGTGCAGGGCGTTGGTCAGGGCAAACACCACCAGACCGCCAGCAATCACCAGAATCGGATAAAGGCCGGTGGCCAGATTGATACGGTTGACCAGTTGCAGCATGAGCCAACCACCGCCGAGGCCGATCACACCGCCGATGCCGAACTCACGCACCAAGTGCCCCAGCAGACTCCAGTGCAGGCCGGTCTCGCCGCTGGCGAGCATGTCGATCAGGGTCACGGTGAGGAACACCGCCATCGGATCGTTGCTGCCGGATTCGATTTCCAGGCTCGCGCTCACCCGTTCGTTCAGGCCCTTGCCGCCCAGCAGGGAGAACACGGCCGCGGCGTCGGTGGAGCCGACGATGGCGCCGATCAGCAGGCCCTGAATCATATTGAGGTCGAACAACCACGCCGCCGCCATTCCGGTCAGTCCGGTGGTAATCAACACCCCGACCGTGGCCAGCGACAGCGCCGGCCATAACGCCACGCGAAAACTCGCCACCCGGGTGCGCAAGCCGCCGTCGAGCAGGATCACTGCCAGGGCGAGGTTGCCGACCAGATAAGCCGTTGGATAGTTATCGAAAATAATGCCGGCACCGTCGACACCGGCCGACATGCCCACCGCGAGGATGATCACCAGAATCGGGATACCGAGGCGCGATGAAAGTGAGCTCACCAGAATGCTCGCACCTACCAGCAACGCGCCGATCAAGAACAGGCTGTTGATGGTCGTCGCATTCAAAGGCAATACTCCAGAAAGCTAAAGGCGGGCGCAAACTGACCATGCAGTCTGCGTGCCAGCGATTCTAACCTGTTGAAATGTGATGCTGTCAAAAAGCTTTTGCAGATCAAAAGCTCGCAGCCTCGTTTCACTCGACAGCTCCTACAAAGGATCTGCGTGAACCTGTAGGAGCTGTCGAGTGAAACGAGGCTGCGAGCTTTTCGGCAGTGATGCGATCTTTGTTTAGAGGCTAAACCGCCCAACCATGTTGTTCAGGTCCAGCGCCAGGCGCGACAGCTCGTTGCTGGCCGCGCTCGTCTGGTTGGCGCCCGTGGCCGATTGCACCGACAGGTCACGAATGTTCACCAGATTGCGGTCCACTTCACGGGCCACCTGTGCCTGCTCTTCGGCCGCGCTGGCGATCACCAGGTTGCGTTCGTTGATTTCGACGATGGCGCTATTAATAGTGTCCAGCGACATGCCTGCACCACGGGCAATATTCAAGGTCGACTCGGCGCGTTCGGTGCTGTTGCGCATCGAATCCACGGCGTGTTCGGTGCCGCTCTGGATGCTGCCGATCATGCGTTCGATTTCGCTGGTCGACTGCTGGGTGCGATGGGCCAGGGCACGCACTTCGTCGGCAACGACTGCGAAACCACGACCGGCTTCACCGGCACGGGCTGCTTCGATGGCTGCGTTCAATGCCAGCAGGTTGGTCTGGTCGGCCAAGCCGCGAATCACGTCCAGCACTTTGCCGATGTCTCGCGACTCATTGGCCAGATCACCGATCAGGGTGGCGGTGCTCTGTACGTCGGCGCTCATGCGCTCGATGGCACTCACGGTTTCCTGCACCAGGTCACGACCGTCACCCGCCGACGTGGTGGCGTTTTTCGAGGCTTCGGAGGTGCTCACGGCGTTGCGGGCGACTTCTTCCACGGCGCTGGTCATTTCATTGACGGCGGTGGCGGCCTGTTCAATTTCGTTGTTCTGCTGGGTCAGGCCACGGGCGCTTTCATCGGTGACGCTGTTGAGCTCTTCCGCGGCGGACGCCAGTTGCGTGGCCGAACCGGAAATCCGTTGCAGAGTGTCGCGCAGTTTTTCCTGCATCTTCGCCATGGCGGCCAGCAGGCGACCGGCTTCGTCTTCACCGTCGACCGTGATCGGGCGCGTCAGGTTGCCTTCGGCGATTGCTTCGGCGGCGCTCAGGGCGTTGGCGATTGGCTTGGTGATGCTGTTGGTCAGCAGCCAAGCGAATAGCAGAGTCAGGCCGGTGGCGATGACCAGCAGGGTCACCGTCAGGTTGAAGGCCGAGGAGTATTGGTCGACGGCTTGCTGATTGGTGTCGAGGGTCTGCTGAGTGTTGATCTCCAGCAAACGGTTGAGCACGGAGTTGACGGCTTCAGAATTCGTCAGCAAATCGGTATTGAGCAGCGTACGCAGTTCGTCGATCTGATTGTTGCGCGACAGGCTCTTCATCCGGTCTTCGATCTGGCGATACTGCCCCAGCAACTGCACATACTGATCATAGGCCGCACGTTCCTGCGGGCTGGCGATCAGTTTTTCGTAGATGGCTTGAGCGGCTCGAATCTGTTGGTTACGGGTTTCCAGCAGGTCCATGGTTTTCTGCTGGACGTCCGGCTCACGATTGACCAACAGGCGGTAAGACAGCACGCGCAGGCGCAGGGTCAGCTGAGTGAACTCGTCGAGGCTTTTGATGCTCGGTACGCTGTTCGAGGTGATTTCCTCGGCGGCGCCGCGAATCTTGCTCATCTGGTTCAGCGCGAACACTCCCAGAACCAGCATCAAGCTGCCAATCAAGGCAAAACCGAGGAACGCCCGCGGTGCGATATTCATATTTCGTAAAGACATGGTGTTCACCGAAAAAAGCGCATCCGTGCGGGGCTGAGACTGCTGTATGCATGGCTTATCGGTCATACGACTAAAGTCTTGAGACGCTGCGCGCTTTTGTTGCAGAAGGACCGCGGCGACGAAGTGCAGGAACCAGAGCCGCCAAACACAGTCTTTAAGACTCGCGAGGACGGTCGCCCGCCAGCAAAATCAAGGCCTTGCGCCCGAATAACCCTGGCGTCAATGGTGACTTTTCTTTATCGTACGCGCCCTTTGAAAATGCCCGGAAAATCAAAATGTTGGAAGCATCCCTAAGCCAATTGGAACAACTGGTCAGCGACCTGGTGCAGCAGAATCAGACTCTGCTCGGCACCAATCAATCCCTGAGCGCGGAACTGGCCCAGGTCAAGGATGAAAACGAAAGCCTGCAACTGAGCCTGATGGAACAGGAAGAGAAGCAAGGCGCCACCGCCGCACGCATTCAGGCCTTGGTTGAGCGCGTCAGCGCCGGCCCTGTCAGCGCATGAGTTACGGCGCCGCAGGGGTAAAAGTCGTCTCGATTCTGGGGGAGGACTATTCGATCAAGGCGCCGGCCGGGGAAGAGCAGACCCTGCTGGACGCCGCATTAATGTTGAAGGCCGCCTTGGCCGAGACCAAAAAGAAATACCCGACGCTGATCGGTGACCGCTTGCTGGTGCTGGCGGCGATGAATCTGTGCTCGCAGCAGATCGAAATGCAAAAGCGTCACCAGCAAGAACTCGACCGTTACCAAGAGCAAGTCAGCGCCACGGTTGAAGTGATCGCCAAGACCATCAATCAGGCCTGATCAGCTTTGCGCACAACCAAAGAATAAATTGTCGTTTGGGTTGTATACAATCGGCATGGCTGTTGCAGTGTTTCAGCCTCTTATTCTTTGGGGGTGCTCCATGCAGTTCTGGCGACGCAGTATTCAATGGCAGTTGATCCTGAGCATGGGCACCGCCCTGCTGGTCAGTATTCTGATCGTGGTTGGCGTTTATACCCTCGTGGTCAACCGCCTCGCCCAGCGCTATCTGGTCGAACAAGCGCTGCCGTCGAGCATCGAAGCGATGCGCAACGACATCGAACGAATCCTCGTTCAACCTCTTACCGCCGCGAAAGACATCGCCAGTAACAGCATGGTGCGCGACTGGTTGGCCGGGGGCGAGAACAGCGCCCAGACCGACACCTTCGTGAACTATCTGGAAGGCATCCGCGCCGAACATAAAGCCTTTACCGCGCTGATTATCGGGGCCGCTTCAAGCCATTACTTCACTGAAAAAGGCCTGGACCGGACGCTCAGCCGTTCCAATCCCAGCGACGCCTGGTTCTATTCGTTCCTCGACAGCAACCAGCCGCGCACCCTCAACATCGACAATGACACCGCCACCGGTGAGTTGGCGCTGTTCATCGACCTCAAGGTCGAGCAGGCCGGCAAAGTCGTGGGCGTCGCCGGGCTGGGCCTGAGCATGAAAGAGCTGTCGGAGCTGATCCAGAATTTCAACTTCGGTGAACGCGGCAAGGTCTATCTCGTGCGCGCCGACGGTTTGATCCAGATTCACCCCGAGACGCAGTTCAGCGGCAAACGCACGCTGGTCGAGCAGATCGGTGCCTCGGCGGCGCAAGCGGTCATGGGGCAGCTCTCTACCTCCACCGCGTTCGCCACCAGCAGTTTTGTCCGCGATGGCGAAGATTTTCTGGCATTGAGCCTGCCGCTGCGTGATCTGGGCTGGACCCTGGTGGCCGAAGTGCCGCAGTCGCAGATCTACGCCGAAGCCCGCCGCGCGATGTGGATGAGCAGCGGCATTGGTTTGGCAGTGGCACTGGTTTGCCTGATGCTGGTGGTGTTGCTGGCCCGTGGATTGGTACGGCCGATTCGTCAGGTAACAGCGGCGCTGGTAGCCATCGGTAGCGGTGGTGGAGATTTGACCCACAGGTTAGATTCCAGCCGCGCCGATGAACTCGGTGACCTCGCTCGCGGCTTCAATCGGTTCCTGGAGAGTCAGCGCGACATGATCGGCGAAGTCCTGGCCACCAGTGAGCGCTTGCGCACGGCGGTCGGCCAAGTGGCGCGGGTGGTGGATAACACGGCCGAACGCTCGGGCCGCCAGCAGGAAATGACCGACATGGTCGCCACCGCCGTCCACGAAATGGGCCTGACCGTGCAGGAAATTGCACAGAACGCTGGCAACGCGGCCGTTGCTTCGCAAACCGCGCGGGATGAAGCACTTCAGGCACGGGTAGTAGTGGGTGGGTCGATTCGGCATATCGAAAGCATGTCCGAGGAGATTGGTATTGCTGCCGGTGCGGTGGGCGAATTGGCCCATCAAGTAGCGTCCATCGATCAGGTGTTGGCGGTGATTCGCGGGATTTCCGAGCAAACCAACCTTTTGGCTTTGAACGCGGCTATCGAAGCGGCGCGGGCCGGGGACATGGGGCGCGGGTTTGCGGTGGTGGCCGATGAAGTGCGGACATTGGCGCGGCGGACTCAGTCGTCCACCGACGAGATTCAGCAGATGATCGGCAGCCTCAAGCAGGGTGCGGAGAATGCGGTGTCTTCCATGCACGCCGGGCAAGCGGCGACCGGCACCGGTGTTGAGTCGAGCCAGCGCACCGGGGCGTCGTTGACGGCGATAACCGGGCAGGTCGAGCGCATCAGCGACATGAACCATCAGGTGGCCACGGCGACGGAAGAGCAGTCGGCGGTGACGGAAGAGATCAACCGGAATGTGCAGGGGATTTCTGATTTGGCGCGGGCTACGGCGGGGGAAGTCAGGGCTTGCCGTGAGGATTGTCAGATGTTGCAGCGGTTGGCGGATGATTTGGCGCGGCAGATGGGTGGGTTCAAGTTGAGCTGATCAAGATCAAAAGATCGCAGCCTTCGGCAGCTCCTACAGGGGAATGGCGTACACCTGTAGGAGCTGCCGAAGGCTGCGATCTTTTTTGTGGCCGTTACGCCAATCTATGCCCGATCAAAACCACTCATCCAGCATCGTCAGGCACACATCATCCCGCGCCTCAAGAATCGCCAGCTCATGGTGACAACCCGGTACTTCCCACGTCAGAAAATACCGCGCCGCCTGCAGCTTGCCTTTATAGAAGCTCTCATCCGCTACATTGCCCTTGGCCAATCCTTCCTGCGCACGAATCGCCTGCTCCAACCAACGCCAGCCAATCACCGTATGCCCAAACACTTTCAGGTACAGCGCCGAGTTCGCCAGGCTGCTGTTGACCTTGCCTTGAGCCAGATCGGTCAACAGGCCGATGGTCACCGTTTGCAGGCGGGCCACCAATTTCTCCAGCGGCTCACGCAGCGCGGTTAACGATTCATACGTTTGAGCGCGCTCGGCGGTATCGGCAATCAGACGGATCAATTGCTTGAGCCCCGCACCACCGTTCTGTGCCAGTTTGCGACCCAGCAAGTCCAGCGACTGAATGCCGTGAGTGCCTTCATGAATCGGGTTCAGACGGTTGTCGCGGTAATACTGCTCCACCGGGTATTCGCGGGTGTAACCGTGGCCGCCGAGAATCTGGATTGCCAGTTCGTTAGCTTTCAGGCAAAACTCCGATGGCCAGGATTTGACGATTGGTGTCAGTAAATCCAGCAATTCATGAGCCTGTTTGCGCTCGGCTTCGCTCTCAAGCGTGGTGGTGTCGTCGAACAGTCGCGCCGCGTACAACCCAAGGTCGAACGCGCCTTCTACATAAGCCTTCTGCGTCAACAGCATGCGTTTGACGTCGGCATGCTGAATGATCGCCACGGGGGCGGTGGTCGGATCTTTACTGTCGGGGACGCGACCTTGTGGACGCTCGCGAGCGTACTCCAGGGAGTACAGATACCCGGCGTAACCCAGCATTACCGCGCCCATACCGACGCCGATCCGCGCCTCATTCATCATCTGGAACATGTAGCTCAAACCGTGGTGCGGCTTGCCCACCAGATAGCCGACACAGTCACCGTTGTCGCCGAAGTTCAGCGCGGTAGACGTGGTGCCGCGCCAGCCCATCTTGTGGAACAACCCGGCCAGCAACACGTCGTTGCGTTTGCCCAGGCTGCCGTCATCGTTGACCAGAAACTTGGGCACGATAAACAGCGAAATACCTTTCACCCCGGCCGGCGCGTCCGGCAGTTTGGCCAGCACCATGTGCACGATGTTTTCCGACAGCGGGTGATCGCCGCCGGAGATGAAGATCTTGTTGCCCTTGAGTCGATAGGTGCCGTCGGACGCAGGCTCGGCGCGGGTACGAATATCCGACAACGATGAGCCGGCATGGGGCTCGGTGAGGGCCATGGTGCCGAAGAAGCGGCCATCGATCATCGGTCGCAGGAAGCGTTGCTTCTGCTCATCGGTGCCGAAGCTTTCAATCAGGTTCGCCGCGCCCATGGTCAGGAACGGGTAGGAGGTCGACGCCGCGTTGGCCGACTGAAAGTGCGCAAAGCACGCTTGCGACAGCAACGTAGGAAGTTGCATGCCGCCGGCGTCGAAACTGCGCGCGGCGTTGAGGAAACCGGCTTCGAGGAAGGCATCCACCGCGGGTTTCACTTCCGGAATCAGAATTGCCTGGCCGTCCTCATAGCGCGGTTCGTTCTCGTCGCCCTTGCGGTTGTGCGGGGCGAAGAACTTCTCGGCGATGCTGCGGGCGGTGCCGATAGCCGCATCGAAGGTCTCGCGGTTGTGCTCGGCGAACCGCTCACGCTGAGTCAGGCCCTCGGCATCAAGGACTTCATACAGCTCGAAAGCCAGATTGCGGGAACTGAGCAACGTCTCGGACATGGCGGCCTACCTTTTCTTGGAATGGACCGAGTCTAGGCGTGGGAAGGGTGGGGTGAACAGGATGATTGATCTTGGTGATGGAGAAGCAAAAGATCGCAGCCTTCGGCAGCTCCTACAGAGAAACACGATCCCCTGTAGGAGCTGCCGAAGGCTGCGATCTTTTGATCTTGCTTCTAAAACACCGGGCACCCATTGCAGATGCCCGGTCTTATTGCGATTTAGCCGATCGTCATCAAACTGGCATTACCACCCGCAGCAGCAGTGTTAACGCTCAACGCCCGCTCGATCACCAGGCGCTCCAGCGCAATGTTGGTCTCACCTTGCGACAAACCATGAACCCCAACAATCGCTCCGGCACGCTTGGCCACTTGCTGGCAGACCGCACGCAACTGGTCGGAATGGCCATGATGCAGAACCGCATCAATCACCACTTCGTCCTTGGTCCAGTCGGCAACCCGTTTGATCCGCGCCTGAATTTCTTTCGGCAGGCGTGCGAACAGGGCCTTGCCCGGTTCAGCGTCCGGCCATACCGCCGAGCCGCCCACGGCCAATACCGCAGCCAATTGGGTCAGCAGATCGCCTTCGACGTCCGCCAGGCACAGCACGTGTTCGCGCGGCAGGATGGCGTAGCTGTTGCGCTCGCCGGTCGGGCCCGCCAGAACACGGGTGATCCCGCTTTGCGATTGCGCCGCGAACTGTACGCACAGGGTGCTCAAGTCAGCGAACTTGTTGCTGTCGGCCCAGGCTTTCAGCGCTGTCAGCGGTTTGCTCATGGCATCACGCAGGCGGACGTCCGGTGCAGCGATAGCATCGCCGCGAGCGAAGGATTGTTCGATCGCATCGGTAGGACGTGTCGACAGCAGGCGGTACAGGTACAACGGACCACCGGCTTTCGGGCCAGTACCCGACAGGCCTTCACCGCCGAACGGCTGCACGCCAACCACAGCACCGACGATGTTGCGGTTCACGTAGACGTTACCGGCGTTGACGTTGTCGATCACCTTGGCGATGGTCTCGTCGATGCGAGTGTGTACGCCCAGGGTCAGGCCGTAGCCGGAAGCGTTGATCTGGCCGATCAGTTGATCGATTTCTTTGCGCTTGTAGCGAACCACGTGCAGCACTGGGCCGAAGATCTCCCGTTGCAGCTCGTCGAAGCTTTCCAGTTCGATCAGGGTCGGCATCACGAAGGTGCCGCGTTTGACTTCTTCGCTGTTGGCGATGGCCACCTGGTACACGTTGCGACCTTTGTCGCGCATGGCCTGGATGTGCTTCTCGATGCCCGCCTTGGCTTCGGCGTCGATCACCGGACCGATGTCCACGGACAGGCGCTCTGGATTACCGAGACGGCATTCAGCCATGGCGCCCTTGAGCATTTCGATGACACGGTCAGCGGAATCTTCCTGCAGGCACAGTACCCGCAGCGCCGAGCAACGCTGGCCGGCGCTGTCGAAGGCCGAGGACACCACGTCGATCACCACCTGTTCGGTCAGCGCCGAGGAGTCGACGATCATCGCGTTCTGGCCACCGGTTTCGGCGATCAGCGGAATCGGACGGCCCTGAGCGTCCAGACGACCGGCGACGTTGCGTTGCAGCAAACGAGCGACTTCGGTGGAACCGGTGAACATCACGCCTTTGACCCGATCGTCGCCGACCAGACGGGCGCCGACGGTTTCGCCACGGCCCGGCAGCAGTTGCAGCACGCCTTCCGGGATACCGGCTTCGATCAGCAAACGCACGGCTTGAGCCGCCACCAGCGGGGTTTGTTCCGCAGGCTTGGCCAGTACCGGGTTACCGGCGGCCAGGGCAGCAGCGACCTGACCACTGAAGATGGCCAATGGGAAGTTCCACGGGCTGATGCAGACCACCGGACCCAATGGGCGGTGGGCGTCGTTGGTGAAATCGTTGCGCGCCTGCACCGCGTAATAACGCAGAAAGTCCACGGCTTCACGCACTTCGGCGATGGCGTTGGCGAAGGTCTTGCCGGCTTCGCGAGCCAACAGGCCCATCAGCGGCTGGATCTCGCCTTCCATCAAATCGGCGGCACGTTCCAGAATCGCGGCGCGTTCGGCCGGCGGGGTGGCCTGCCAGATCGGTGCGGCGTTCAGGGCGCACTGAATTGCGTTGTCGACGTCTTCGACAGTGGCTTCTTGCACGTGACCCACCACGTCACGCAGATCGGACGGGTTCAGGACTGGCGCAGGGGTTTCGCTGCTGGACGCGCAGCCGAGCATCGGCGCCGCTTTCCAGTTGTTATGAGCGGTGGCCAGCAAAGCACACGACAGCGAAGCCAGACGATGTTCGTTGGCCATGTCGATGCCGCTGGAGTTGGCGCGCTCGACACCATAAAGATCACGCGGCAGCGGGATACGCGGGTGCGGCAGGCCGAAGCCGCCTTCCAGCGTAGCCATCTGCTCGATGCTGGCCACTGGATCGGCCACCAGCTCCTGAATCGAAATGGACTGGTCGGCGATGCGGTTGACGAACGAAGTGTTCGCGCCGTTTTCCAGCAGACGACGCACCAGGTACGCCAGCAGTGTTTCGTGAGTGCCAACCGGAGCGTACACGCGGCACGGACGGTTCAGCTTGCCTTCGGAAACTTTGCCTACAACTTGTTCGTACAGCGGTTCACCCATGCCGTGCAGGCATTGGAACTCGTACTGACCGGGGTAATAGTTCTGACCGGCAATGTGGTAAATGGCCGACAGCGTGTGGGCGTTGTGCGTGGCGAATTGCGGGTAGATGACTTCCGGCACCGACAGCAGCTTGCGTGCGCAGGCAATGTAGGAAACGTCGGTGTACACCTTGCGGGTGTAGACCGGATAGCCTTCCAGGCCTTCGACCTGAGCGCGCTTGATTTCGCTGTCCCAGTACGCACCTTTCACCAGGCGAATCATCAGGCGATGACGGCTGCGGCGAGCCAGGTCAATCACGTAGTCGATCACGTACGGGCAACGCTTCTGGTACGCCTGGATCACGAAACCGATGCCGTTCCAGCCAGTCAGTTGCGGCTCGAAACACAGGCGCTCCAGCAGATCCAGCGACAGTTCGAGGCGGTCGGCTTCTTCGGCGTCGATGTTCAGGCCGATGTCGTATTGCTTGGCCAGCAGGGTCAGCGACAGCAAGCGCGGGTACAGCTCTTCCATCACGCGCTCGTACTGGGCGCGGCTGTAACGCGGGTGCAGTGCGGACAGCTTGATCGAAATGCCCGGGCCTTCATAAATCCCACGACCGTGGGAGGCTTTGCCGATCGAGTGAATGGCTTGTTCGTACGAGGCCAGGTATTTCTGGGCGTCATGCTCGGTGAGTGCGGCTTCACCCAGCATGTCGTAGGAATAGCGGAAGCCCTTGGCTTCGAACTTGCTGGCATTGGCCAGGGCTTCGGCGATGGTTTCGCCGGTGACGAACTGCTCGCCCATCAGGCGCATGGCCATGTCGACGCCCTTGCGGATCATCGGCTCACCGCTCTTGCCGATGATGCGGCTCAGGGACGAGGTCAGGCCGGCTTCGTTGTGGGTGGCGACCAGTTTGCCGGTCAGCAGCAAGCCCCAGGTGGCGGCGTTGACGAACAGCGACGGGCTATTACCCAGGTGCGGGTGCCAGTTGCCGGTGCTGATTTTGTCGCGGATCAGCGCGTCACGGGTGCCTTTGTCCGGAATACGCAACAGCGCTTCGGCCAGGCACATCAGCGCTACGCCTTCCTGGGACGACAAGGAAAATTCCTGCAACAGGCCCTGAACAATCCCGGCACGGCCGCCGGCGCTTTTCTGATTGCGCAGTTTCTCGGCAATCGAGGCGGCGAGCTTGTTGGTGGCTTCCGCCATCGCTGCCGGCAGGCGCGCCTGCTCGATCAGCATCGGCACCACTTCAGGTTCCGGGCGACGGTAGGCGGCAGTAATAGAGGCGCGCAGCACTGATTGCGGCAGGATGCTTTCGGCGAATTCCAGGAAGCACTGATGGGCGTGATCAACGTGGATCTCGCCCGCTTCGTCAACTTCCTTGCCGTTCAAACCGTTCAGCTCGGACAGGGTTGCACCACCCTCGAGTTTTTCCAGGTAATTGAAAATTGCCTGCTTGATCAGCCAGTGCGGCGTGCGATCAATCGAGGTCGCGGCGGCCTTGAGGCGTTCGCGGGTCGGGTCGTCAAGTTTGACCCCAAGAGTGGTGGTAGCCATATTTTTATCCTCATGTTTGCCACGACCGCGTGGCATCAGCTGGCGGCAAGATTAGCTGTGCGTCGGTCGAGGTGCAACCGGGTGCAACCCTTTTTTTGTCGGAATAATAAGCAGCTCGTCAGGAAACTGATTCTGGTACATCCCTCCCGCGCCGGCTTGGTGCTTTTAGTTCTAGTACAACCTGGAAAACGCCCTGAAAAGGAGCAAAAACCGACCCTTTTCAAGAAAATCCGACTAGGTGCAACTTATTCGCACGAAACTGGTTGCACCTTATTTGCTTTGTTGAATAGCATTCGCGGCCAAGGTGCAACCGGTCAAAAAGATCGGTGTGCCGGCTGATGGCTTTCCTGGGGAAACATCAGTCATAAATGCGCGGGACCCCGAATCGTCCGTCAAACGTCGTCGTTTGCGAGCGGTTCACCAGCCGCTGCTACATAAAAACAATGCCAGGGCGTAACTCAATGAGCGTAAGCAATCCAACCCTGATCACGTTCGTGATCTACATCGCAGCAATGGTGCTGATCGGCTTCATGGCCTATCGCTCCACCAACAACCTTTCTGACTACATTCTGGGCGGTCGTAGCCTGGGCAGCGTCGTGACCGCACTCTCTGCGGGCGCTTCCGATATGAGCGGCTGGTTGTTGATGGGCCTGCCAGGCGCTATCTACATGTCCGGTCTTTCTGAAAGCTGGATCGCCATCGGCCTGATCATCGGTGCTTACCTGAACTGGCTGTTCGTTGCCGGCCGTCTGCGCGTGCAGACCGAGCACAACGGCGATGCACTGACCCTGCCGGATTACTTCTCCAGCCGTTTTGAAGATAAAAGCGGCCTGCTGCGGATCATCTCTGCGGTCGTGATCCTGGTGTTCTTCACCATCTACTGCGCTTCCGGCATCGTGGCTGGCGCCCGTCTGTTCGAAAGCACCTTCGGCATGTCCTACGAGACGGCACTGTGGGCCGGTGCTGCGGCGACGATTGCCTACACCTTCGTCGGTGGTTTTCTGGCAGTGAGCTGGACTGACACCGTACAAGCCACACTGATGATCTTCGCCCTGCTGCTGACGCCGATCATCGTGCTGCTGGCGACTGGCGGCATCGACACCACGTTCCTGGCCATCGAAGCGCAAGACGCCAGCAACTTCGACATGCTGAAAAACACCACCTTCATCGGCATCATCTCGCTGATGGGCTGGGGTCTGGGCTACTTCGGCCAACCGCACATCCTGGCGCGTTTCATGGCGGCGGATTCGGTCAAGTCGATCGCTAACGCTCGTCGCATCTCCATGACCTGGATGATCCTGTGCCTGGGCGGCACCGTCGCGGTAGGTTTCTTTGGTATCGCTTACTTCTCGGCCCACCCTGCCGTGGCGATGCCAGTGAGTGAAAACCACGAGCGTGTGTTCATCGAACTGGCAAAAATCCTGTTCAACCCGTGGGTTGCCGGTGTACTGCTGTCGGCCATTCTGGCAGCGGTGATGAGTACCCTGAGCTGCCAGCTGCTGGTGTGCTCGAGCGCCCTGACCGAAGACTTCTACAAAACCTTCCTGCGTAAAAGCGCTTCCCAGGTTGAACTGGTCTGGGTCGGTCGCGCCATGGTGCTGCTGGTTGCCCTGATCGCCATTGCGATGGCGGCTAACCCGGAAAACCGTGTACTGGGTCTGGTCAGCTACGCTTGGGCTGGTTTCGGTGCTGCGTTCGGTCCGGTTGTCCTGATCTCCGTGATCTGGAAAGACATGACCCGCAACGGCGCACTGGCCGGCATCCTGGTCGGCGCGATCACCGTGATCGTCTGGAAACACTTCGAACTGCTGGGCCTGTACGAAATCATCCCTGGTTTCATCTTCGCCAGCCTGGCGATCTACATCGTCAGCAAGCTGGGCACGCCGACTCACGGCATGCTTCAGCGCTTTGCGGCTGCCGAGGCAGATTTCCGCCTGAACAAGTGATGGGGATGAGCTGATGCTCTGACCTTTCGCCGACATGAGAACGGCCCGCTTCCTTTTGGAGGCGGGCCGTTTTTTTTGGGGTTGGCGCCAGACCTGAGGTATCGAAGATCCCCTGTGGGAGCGAGCCTGCTCGCGATGGCGTCGAGTCAGTCGACATCAATGTTGAATGAACACCCGCATTCGCGAGCAGGCTCGCTCCCACAAGGGCTGGTGGTGGTTTTGAGGGAAATGTCTGTAGCCAAACACACTGATTTTTGAAGGAAAAATCCCTAAAAAAGTAGGGCGAATCTGATTTCCTTGTCCCTCCGTCAACAGCCCTTGTCGCTCATGCAGAATCGCCCGCCTTCATTCTGCAGAGACACATCGGATGTTCGCGCCTGCCAATCAACCGCGTTTCACGTTGACCCTCGACGGCGTCCAGAATGAGCTCAAGGTACTTGAGTTCACGGGCAAGGAAGCCATCAGCCAACCCTATCGCTTTGACCTGGAACTGGTCAGCGAACGGCCCGACATTGACCTCGAAAGCCTACTGCATCGTCAGGCGTTTCTGAGTTTCGATGCGCAAGGTTCCGGTATTCACGGTCAGATTTTTCGCGTCGGCCAGAGCGATTCCGGCCAACGTCTGACGGGCTATCAAATCAGTCTCGTACCGCGTCTGGCGTACCTCGGTCAGCGTATCAATCAGCGGATTTTCCAGCACAAAAGCGTGCCGACCATCGTCACGCAAATCCTCAAAGACCACGGCATCCAGCGTGATGCCTTCGAGTTCCGGCTCGGCAGCGACTACCCCGAGCGCGAGTACTGCGTTCAGTACGCCGAAAGCGATCTGGCATTCATTCAGCGTCTGTGTGCCGAGGTAGGCATTCATTACCATTTCCAGCACAGCCCCGACGGGCACTTGCTGGTATTCGGCGATGACCAGACGGTTTTCCCCCGGTTACCCGAGCCGACGCTGTACTTGCCAGGCAGTGGGATGGCAGCGGATGCGCCAGCGATCAAGCGGTTCAACGTGCGCCTGGAAACCCGTACTACGGCGGTCACTCGCCGGGACTACGACTTCCGTAAACCACGCCTGCAACTCGAAAGCCGCCTCGACAGCGAACAGCGACCGGAGCTTGAGGACTACCACTTCCCCGGCCAATTCACCGATCGCGAACACGGTAAACATCTGGCTCAACGGGCCTTGGAGCGCCACGGCGCGGATTACCGCCAAGCCGAAGGTCGCGGCGACGAATCTGCTTTGGTCAGTGGGCATTTCCTACACCTCGCCGAACACCCGCGTCAAACGTGGAATGACCTGTGGTTGATCACTGAAATTGAACACCGTGGTCGGCAGCCGCAGGTCCTTGAAGAGTCGGCCACCAGCGACAGCCCGGATGATTTCCAGGGTTATCGCAATTCCTTTCTGGCGACGCCGTGGGACGTTGCTTTTCGCCCCGCGCTGGGGCCGGAAAAGCCACGCATGCTCGGCTATCAACCTGCCGTGGTCACCGGCCCGACTGACAGCGAAATCCATTGCGACGAGTACGGTCGGGTCAAGGTTCAACTGGCCTGGGACCGTGACGGTCAGCTCAACGAGCATTCCAGTTGCTGGCTGCGTGTCGCCACTGGCTGGGCACACGACCGCTACGGCAGCGTGATGATTCCGCGCGTCGGCATGGAAGTGCTGGTGGGGTTCGTCGACGCCGATGCCGACAAGCCGCTGGTCATGGGTTGCCTGCCCAACGCCGCAACCCCGGTGCCCCTCGATCTGCCTGCGGACAAGACCCGCAGCATTTTCCGTAGCCAAAGTAGTCCCGGTGGCGGTGGTTACAACGAATTGCGCATCGAGGATCGCAAGGGCGGCGAGGAAATCTACCTGCGCGCCCAGCGAAACTGGACTCAGCACGTACTGAACGATCAACAGGTGCAGGTCGACAACGAGCGCAGCATCGTCGTCACCGGCACCGCCCGCCATGAGCTCAAGGCTGACGAAAAACGCATCACCCACGGTCAGCGCCAGACCGAAGTGCGACTTGATGATCATTTGGTGGTGATCGGCGACCGGCACATTCGCGTGACCAGTCAGGCCCTCAACGCCAGCCAGCAATTCCACGTCAGCGCCGGCCAGCAAGTGGTCATCGATGGCGGCGCCAGCGCGACCATTCAGGCGGGCGGACAGTGGATCAACATCGGCCCTGGCGGGATTTTCAGCAGCGTGCCGATTGTGGTCGGTGGTGCACCGATGGCGGCCATGGCTGCTGCGCCGAGCTTGCCAGATGTTCCGTTGAAACTCGCCGCCGCCCCGACGGCGCTGCTCAGTGCCGCACAGATCCTTAGCCTGAAAAGCGACGCGCCGTTTTGCGAAGAGTGCGAGCGCTGCAAGGACGGTGTCTGTGCCGCCTGATGTCCTGTCAGCTCGCGCCTGGCTGGAACGCCAGCCACTGAAACCGTCGGAGCAACTGTTCGCGATTTTCAGCAGTGCCAGTGCGGCTGAACCCTTTAAAGCCTGGCAACGCTCAATCACCGCTCAAGCACCGAGCCCGATCTGGGCCGATACCGCGTATGCCGAGTGGGAAGCGGTGATGCCCTTTGTGGGAATCGTCCCGGCTGACGGTGAGTTTCTGGAGTGGGTCGCCGCCACTGAGTCCCGAGATTGGGGTTGGCTGGCGGTTTCTTCTGCCTCTCAAGAAGTGCTGGTCGAGCATTTGCGCAGCCTCACTCAAGTTCTTTTACCAAACGGCAACGCGGTGTTTTTTCGCTTCTGGGATGGGCGTTATTTGTTGTCGATTCTTCAGTCTGCCGACGTTAACGCCACGCAGTTAATGCCTGTCATCGACCGTTGTTTGATCAATGGGCAACCGCTCGATATCGGCGGCAGTGCATTGAAAGCCTCCAGGGTTTTCCCGTGGTGGGACGTTTCTGAATCGCTGCTCAAACACCTCGCCATCGAGTCCACCACAACCCGCATCAACAACTTGATGAAGTGGTTGAGCGAAGACCGCCCAGACCTTTACGAAGCGTTTTCCGAAAGTGTATTGCGGCACAAAGTTGCGAGCCTTCTTGAGACGCCGGACCTGCCTCAAGCACCGAAATCAGCCTTGGTGGATTACCTGATGACGGAGCTGAACTGATGGATCAGATCGCACGCATCGAGCAGGAGCTCGACGGTTTCAAAGACACCTTGAGTTTGTATCGCCAGCAACTTGGCAGCTTCTTGAGCAGGAATGTGGACAGGGTCAGCCGAGCTACGGATATGCCGTCGCTGATGGACATGGAGCGGCTCATAAAACTTGGTAATACCACCACCGCGGTGAGCAGTCGTGATGACGATTTTTTCTCCAGCCTTGCGCAGTGCCCGAAGAGCGGAATTCTGGAAATCGAGAGCAAGTTTGAATCGGTTTATGACATTCCGCTGGGGAATATTTCGCTTGATGTGATTGCTGTCGATGGCGGCGAGATCACACCGGTCACGCTTGATGAAAACGGTAAAGGACAGTTCGAAGGTACACCCGGCAAGTTCTATCGTGTTCATGTCCAGAGTGAAGTTACCCCGGCTCAAATCGATGATCTTTTCTCGTCTTACGATGGCTTGACCTCAGAGCTGGAAGGCTGGCTGCGCAAAGAGTGGGAGGGGTTCAAACCGCAGTGGTCGCAGTCGACTTTTGTGGCCGCTGGTAACGGAATGCTGGCGGGAGGTTGGGCAGCAGTCATGGGCGTTTGGGATGGACTGAGCCTTGTCTTTGACATCCTTAAGAATCCAGGCGCTCACCTTGAACAACTCGGCAGTAGTGCGCAGCAACTCATCGATCTGGCGAAGCAATCACCAGCAACGATTGAAAAAGCCATGTTGCTGGCTAGCGATGAAGCGGCGCTTTGTCTGCTGTTTCGTGCTGCGAGTCTTTGGCTTTCGGCGTTACCGCCTAGCGAAATGGCTGGTAACTCGGCAGAGGTGGCCAGCCAAGTCATTGTCTCGGTCCTGATCGATATTCTGATTGCTTTGGCGCTGGCCTGGACGGGTGTCGGTATACCCGTCGCCAAGGCCTATCTCACATTTCGCGGGATCAAGTACGGGGCGTTGCTGGCTGGTCTGGCGATGCGTTTCGTCGATGCGACATTCAGCATCCTCACCACCTTCATGAAGTACGTCAACCAGTACAAAGCAGTCGCCGCACGCGGTGTTGCAGCGGGTCTGAAAAAAGGTCGGATGCAACTGCGCTGGGATGCCAAACGCAACACCACGCTCAAGCAAAACGAACACCACGACGATGTCTCAAAACAAGCCACAAACCCCAACGGTGATAGCGCCGACTCCGTCGATAAAACCGCCACCAACAAATGCCCGGTGTCGATGGTCACCGGCGAAGAACTGCTGACTCTCACTGATGCTTCGTTGGACGGAGTCCTGCCGTTCGACTTCACCCGGCTCTATCGCACCAGCGCCGCAGAAGTCGACTGCGGCCTCGGTTTCGGCTGGAGTCATTCGCTCGCCCATCGGCTGGAAATCGACGGCGATCAGGTCATCTGGATCGACCACGAAAACCGCCGCACCACCTTTCCGCTGCCAAACCGCGAACGCCCGGCGATCCACAACAGCCTGTCACGCGCGGCGATTTATCTCGGCGATGACCCCGAGGAACTGATTCTCGCCCAGGCCGGCGAAGAAACCCGTTTTTACCACTTTCACAACGGTTTTCTGACCGCGATTAGCGACGCGTACGACAACCGCCTGCGCATCACCCGCGACCGCCAGCAACGCATCCAGCACCTCGACAACGGCGCCGGTCGCGCCTTGCTGTTGCGCTATGACCGTGCCCATCTGATCGCCGTCGACTATCAGGTGTTTGTCCCCGCGCAGACCCTCGCCGAGGCCTGGCATACCGAGCAAACGCTGGTCAGTTACCGCTACGACGAATGCGCTCAACTGATCGAGGCGAGCAACGCCGCCGGCGAGAGCGAACACTACGACTACGACGACCGGCACGTGATTTTGCAGCGGCAACTGACCGGTGGGGCGAGTTTCTTCTGGGAGTGGGAACGGTCTGGCAAGGCGGCACGCTGCATCCGGCACTGGGCGTCGTTTTCGCAGATGGATACGCGCTACGTCTGGGATGACCAGGGCCGCGTCACCGTCCAGAACATCGATGGCAGCGAAGAGGTTTACGTCCACGACGACCGGGCACGGCTGGTGCGCAAGGTCGAGCTGGACGGTGGCGAACACCTCAAGGCCTATGACGATCAGGGCCGCTTGGTGGCCGAGCAGGATCCGCTCGGCGCCTTCACTGAATACCGTTACGACGAAGTCGGACGGCTGGTGGCGCTGATTCCGGCCGAAGACGAGCCAACGGCCTACGAGTATCGCAACGGTTTCCTGCATGCGCGCTATCGCGGCCAAGCCGTGTGGAAATACCAGCGCAACGCCCAAGGCGACATCACGGAAGCGACCGATCCTGACGGTCAGGTCACCCACTATCACTACGACGAAAAAGGTCAGCTGCTGTCGATCCGCTACCCGGACACCAGCCGGCATGTGTTCGTCTGGAATGCCTTGGGCCAACTGGTCGAGGAAACGTTGCCGGACGGCGGTCAGCGGCGCTTTTCCTACGACGTACTGGGCCGAAGGATTGCCCGTCAGGACGAACACGGTGCCGTCACTCGTTACCAATGGGACGCCGTCGGCCGACTGATTCAGACCACCCTGCCGACCGGCGCCACGCGCGGCTTCAGCTACAACGCCTACGGTCAGATCACCGCCGAACGCGATGAACTGGGCCGCGTCACCCGCTACGAATACGCCGACGACCTGCACCTGGTCAGCCGCCGGATCAACCCCGATGGCACCCAGCTCCAGTACCGCTACGACAACGCGCAGCTGCTGCTCACGGACATCGAAAACGAAGCCGGCGAACACTATCGGCTGGACTACACCCCTAGCGGATTGATCCGACAGGAAACCGGCTTCGACGGCCGCCGTACCGCGTACGCCTACGACCTCAACGGCCACCTGCTGGAGAAAACCGAGTTCGGCGATGACGGCTCGCAGCTGATCACGGTTTATAAGCGGGACTCGGCCGGGCGCCTGTTGGTCAAGACCCTGCCCGACGGCATCCAGGTTAAATACCGCTACGACAGCCTCGGCCGACTGACCAGCGTCGATGATGGCCACGATCATCCGCTGGAGTTCGAGTACGACCAGCAGGACCGCTTGATCACCGAGCACCAGGGCTGGGGCACCTTGCGTTACGGCTACGACGCCTGCGGCCAGCTCAACCGCCTGCGCCTGCCGGATGGCAGCAAACTCGACTACCACCACGCCAAGGGCGGGGCGCTGACGGCCATCGACCTCAATGGCGCGCGGCTTACGTCGCACACCTTCCTCGCCGGTCGCGAACAAAACCGCCAGCAGGGCCTGCTGCTCAGCGAATATGCCTACGACGACCAGGGCCGACTGAAGGCCCACGCCGTCAGCCAACAGCAAAAAAACCTGTACCGCCGCGACTATGCCTACAGCGCCAACGGCAATCTCGACCACATCGCCGACACCCGCCACGGCCAGCGCAATTACCAATACGACCCGCTCAACCGCCTGACCCGCGTGCGCCACACCCGCGACCAGCCGCCGGAAAGTTTTGCCCACGACCCGGCCGGCAACCTGCTGATGCAGGACCGCCCCGGCGCGGCGACCGTTAAGGGCAATCGCCTGCTGATGCAGGGCGACCGGCATTACGACTACGACGCCTTCGGCAATCTGATCCGCGAGCGTCGCGGCACCGGGCAGAAACTCGTCACCGAATACCGCTACGACGGCCAGCACCGGCTGGTCGGCGTCACCGCCCCGGACGGTCGTAGCTCAAATTACCGCTACGACGCCTTCGGCCGTCGTATCGCCAAAACCGTTGATGGCCACACCACCGAGTTTTTCTGGCAGGGCGATAACCTCGTTGCTGAAAGCAGCCGCGAGCATTACCGCAGTTACATCTATGAACCGGGTAGCTTCCGTCCGTTGGCCATGCTCGACGGCAAAGGCCCGCGCAAGGCCTGCCCGTTCTACTATCAACTCGACCACCTCGGCACTCCGCAGGAGCTGACGGATTTTGGTGGCGAGATCGTGTGGTCGGCGAAATACAACGCCTACGGCAAGGTCACACGTCTGGCCCTCGGTGGAGGCGAGCAGCTCGACCAGCCACTGCGTTTTCAGGGGCAGTATTTCGATGCCGAGAGTGGTCTGCATTACAACCGGAATCGGTACTATGATCCGGAGATTGGTCGCTACCTGACGCCGGACCCGATCAAGTTGGCGGGTGGGCTGAACCAGTACCAGTACACGCCGAACCCGACGGGGTGGGTTGATCCGTTGGGGTTGGCGTGTCTACCTTGCCCCGGTGATCCTGAAGGACCGTTTAGCGTAATTGTTCCGGGCGGTGGTTTGGCTGCACACGAAGCTCAGGGAGGCCATCTCATTGAGAAACATATTGGTCGGACCGAAGCCCAGTTGCGAGAAAGGCTCGAGGCAGAGCCACATATACCAATCGCATCGACATTTCCTAATCAAACTGCCGCAGAGGCCACAGTTTCAAGCGTCATGGATAGAAATAAAGAACTAATAGATGATTTTATGAACGGTAATGCGCGCAGGCTCATTATTACACAGCCAATGTCGGCGCCGGTAGGTGTTGGAGTTGTTCGGCGCAGTGGAGAACTTGAGTCTTTATCTGTTGTAAAGTTAATACTCCAGAGAACTAACGAATCGCCGTCCGGCTATATTATATATACGGGGTATGCAAGTGATCGATAATTCGTTTTCGCAGCTTTACCAGTTCTTGGGAGCCTATTTTCATGAGGACTGGATGTGTGAATTTCACACAGCGGATGATGTTGTTAGATCTTTCCTGTCTGACTCAACATCCGAAACAATTTCGGTTGTGAAAAATGAAATTGCTGCTCTGCTCGAGAGGCATATGACCGAGATAGAATTGCGAGAGTTTCTGCTAAAAAAGATGAGCTGCTGCTACTGCTACTGGCACGAATGGGACTCAGGAGAAATATGGTTGAGTCATCTTGTTGATATTTTTGGTGAGTAAAAAATATCCCAAGGCGCACGATTTTTTTTCGTGTACTTTCATGGAGCACAGGAGGGGCTTATGTTTTCCACTTTTCGAGATTTGTCGCTGTTTGAGGGGGTTCCTGAATAAAAAATAAATCCGTCCCGATGTTGCTATAAAAAAGTCAAGTTTGGAAATCGCTCTGCTTTGCAGTGGCGAGATGGCGTGATTGTTGTTTCGATTACCTAAGTTATGGTGCTATGGAAGGTGTGGTTTCTGTGAGTAAGTTTAGAAGAAATGTGTTTTTTTCGGTTTTTATAGCGGCTTCGTCCGTTGGTCATGTATTCGCTAGCCAGTCGAGTGAATTGTTGGTAGCTATGGAAACGGGGAAGTGTGATCCAGAGGCGGCGCAACTACATAAAATTGCATTGGCGGGGGACGCACTTGGCCAATTGGCCTTTGGACAGGCAGCAAGCAAAAATCTCTGCGGGGCGGTAGAGCTGGGGAAAGAGCCTTCTTTTTATTGGTTTCGTAAGTCAGCTGAACAGGGGAATGATATAGCGCAAGTTGCATTGGGGAAGCATCTGTCGACTTCGTGGTCTGGTAAAGATGAGGAAGAATCGTTCACTTGGTATCAGCGAGCTGCTGATCAGGGGAATGCGGATGCGAAATTCGGTTTGGCCCAACTGTATCTGCGTGGCAGTTACTCCAAAAAAATCCCTAGGAATGATGAGTTGGCGCTGAAGCTTTATAATGAAGCCGCTGCACAAGGGCATATAATTTCATATATTGCTCTATCTCAGATTTATGAAGATGGAAGTAATGGCGTAGAAAAAAACAATGAGATTGCTGCGTCCTGGTATCGTAAAGCAGCTGATAACGGTAGCGCTTTTGCTCAGTGGCGATTAGCAAAGATGCTTCAAGAGGGGCTCGGTGTCGATCAAAGTGATGCAGAGGCGAGGCTGTGGTACGGAAAATCTGCTGGGCAGGGAAACTTATTCGCTCAGACAAGCTTGGCGATAATGCACCGTGATGGTGTCGGAGGCCCTCCAGATGAAAAATTGGCGCTGCAATTATTCTTGGAATCCGCTCATGCCGGGGAACATAATGCCCAGTTTGAAGTTGGGCGAATATATTTACTCGGTTTACATGGTGTTCCGCAGAATCAAAAAGAAGCTGAATCTTGGTTTAACAAATCGAATGAGAAACGGCGGCCCATCGCTATAAAAGAATTTGAGGGGTTGCGATAAAAGGAAGTGTTTTTTAGATAATAATTTTTCTGATTTTTGTTGGTGTGCTTTTGGTTGAGTATTTATATGTATTTCAGATAAGGGTGGCAATTCTAAATTCGGGTATAAAAATAGAATTGCGCGTATTGGCGATAGCGTAGGGCGAAATTTCTGGGCAAGGTCGTCGGAAGTTTCCTTCAAAACGTATCGGTTTCCATGAACTGGTGCGAGGTGAGATCCATGGATAGTCTTCGGCTGTCGCTGCATATGCAGTGGCAGGGTGTAGGAACCCTTGGAGATTTACCGCGCATCAGCGCTGTCGTTTGATTGCGGCACTTAATTTGTGCCCGTAACATCGTTCGCGGCGGCTGTACGCGGGACACGCTTCGGCGTGGCTGAGTTTTGGTGGATCTCCTCAGTTTCCTACTCTCGCGTACGGCTGCCACCCAAGCCCGTAGGAAAGGCCGGTGGTAGCCTAAATTTATCCGCCAAAGGTCCCAAAAAATGAAAACACTGACCCCAGATCCACCCTACGAAAAAATAACCCCTCATCCCGAAAACCGCTTCATGGCGTTGACCGGCAACTGCACCGACATGCCCACGCTGTTCGTCGATACCCACGCGCCGCTCGATGTTTTGTATGACGCTGCCAACTATCGAATCCGCGCCGTCACCCAGGTGCTGGAAAACATATCGATGCGCGGTTCGGTTGAGTGTGAGTCGTTCATTCTCAGTGACTTTGCCTTGCTCTGCGCCATTCCATTGCGCGATGGGTGTGATGTGCTGGATGTGATTGGGCGGCGGTTGCAGGCTCGGCCTTCGGACTAGAGCCGAGCGGCTTTTGTGGCGAGGGAGCTTGCTCCGGTTGGGCTGCGGAGTGGCCCCAGAACCTGCGATCCGGTTTTGCCAGGCAAACCGCGGTGTTTGGTTTGGCGACTGCTGCGCAGTCGAACGGGGGCGAGCCCCCTCGCCACAGGGTTTTGTGGTGGTCTCAGGTTTCTTGGGGCTGCTGCGCAGCCCAGCGGGAGCAAGCTCCCTCGCCACAAGAGCAAGATCAAGATCAAAAGATCGCAGCCTTCGGCAGCTCCTACAGGGGGTTGTGATCACGCCCTTGCTCTTGCGTTGGGATGATTGCCGCGCAGATTGTCCGCTCGGCTGTGAGGTCCTGACGTTCGGCCCCGTACAAGGTAAACTTCCCGGCCTTCGCAGGAGCAATCATGAATTATCGTCACGCCTTCCATGCCGGCAATCACGCCGATGTGTTCAAACACCTGACTTTGACCCGCCTCATCGCCCTGATGTCGCGCAAGGAGCAGCCGTTTGCCTATCTCGACACTCACGCCGGTATTGGTCTGTATGACCTGCAGGGCGATCAGGCCAGTCGTACCGGCGAGTACCTGGAAGGGATCGCGCGGTTGTGGGATCAGCCGGATTTGCCGGCGCTGACTGCCGATTACATGAAGGTGCTGCACGACATGAACCCGGATGGCCAGTTGCGCTATTACCCGGGGTCGCCGGAGTTGGCGCGACGGCTGACGCGGCCGCAGGATCGGGTGATGCTCAACGAGAAGCACCCCGAAGATGGCTTGCTGCTCAAGGACAATATGGCCGGTGATCGTCGGGTGAAGGTGCACTTGGGCGAAGGCTGGCATGTGCCGCGTGCGATGTTGCCGGTGCAGGAGAAGCGGGCGGTGATGTTGATTGATCCGCCGTTCGAGCAGCTTGATGAGATGCAGCGTTGTGCGGCGTCGTTGAAAGAGGCCATTGGCCGGATGCGGCAAACCGTGGCTGCGATCTGGTACCCGGTGAAGGATCAGCGCATGTTGCGGCGGTTCTATCAGGATCTGGCCGGCACGGGCGCGCCGAAGTTGTTGCGGGTTGAGTTGTTGGTGCATCCGCTGGATACGCCCAACAGCCTGAATGGTTCGGGGTTGGCGATTGCCAATCCGCCGTGGGGGCTGGAAGAGGAATTGCGTGAGTTGCTGCCGTGGTTGTCCAAGAAGCTTGGGCAGACCCAGGGTGGGTGGCAGATGGATTGGTTAATTGCCGAATAGGGTCAATCGACAAGCAGGATCAAAAGATCGCAGCCTCGTTTCACTCGACAGCTCCTACATCGGAATGCGTATTCCCTGTAGGAGCTGTCGAGTGAAACGAGGCTGCGATCTTTTGCTTTTTGGGATTTAGATCGGGCAGGTCACGCCTGTACCGCCAATCCCGCAATACCCTTCAGGGTTTTTCGCCAGGTACTGCTGGTGATACGCCTCGGCGAAGTAGAACGTTGGCGCTTCTTCGATTTCGGTGGTGATGGTGCCTTTGCCAGCCTTGGTCAACTCGGCCTGGAATACTTGTTCGCTGTGCTTGGCGGCGGCCAACTGAGCCGGGTTGGTGGCATAGATCACCGAGCGGTACTGGGTGCCGATGTCATTGCCCTGGCGCATGCCCTGGGTTGGGTTGTGCAGTTCCCAGAACATCTTCAGCAGTTCTTCATAGCTGACTTTTGCCGGCTCGTAGACCACCAGCACCACTTCGCTGTGGCCGGTCAGGCCCGAGCAGACTTCTTCATACGTCGGGTTCGGGGTAAAGCCGCCGGCGTAACCCACCGCTGTACTGACCACGCCTTCGCGCTGCCAGAACTTGCGCTCCGCGCCCCAGAAGCAGCCCAGGCCGAAGATCGCGAAATCCACGTCCATTGCGAACGGGCCCAGCAGCGGGGCGTCGTGGACGAAGTGTTTTTCCGGCACGGTCATTGGGGTTTCGCGGCCGGGCAGAGCTTGTTCTTTAGTTGGGAGCACGTTTTTGTTCACCAGGATTTCCGAGCGCAGAACCATGATCAGTCCTCTCAGTCAGGTTGAGATGTAAATAAACAGACCGCCAGTGTGCCCAATGATGCCAAGTTAATCACTACCCAAAATGTGGGGGCGGTGTGCTGTCAGGCGATCGGGCCGCGCGGGTAGCGTTTGAGCTTTTCGATCAGCTCGGAACCGGGGATCGGTCGGTCGAACAGGTAGCCCTGGCCGACGTCGCAGCGGTGGCGGCGCAGGAAGGCCAACTGCTCGGCCGTCTCGATGCCTTCAGCCACGACCTTGAGTTTCAGGTTGTGGGCCATGGCGATCACCGCGGAGGTGATTTCCATGTCGTCCTGGTTGTCCGGGATTTCGTGGATGAAGCTTCGATCGATCTTGATGATGTCGATCGGGAATTTTTTCAAGTAACTGAGCGACGAGTAACCGGTGCCGAAGTCGTCCATGGCCAGGGTCAGGCCCAGACGCTTGAGCTGATCGAGCTGCAAGTGGGTGTCTTCGGTGGCTTCCAGCAGCAGGCCTTCGGTCAGCTCCAGCTCCAGCAAATTCGCCGGCAGTTCTTCTTCCTTGAGGATGTTGGCGATGGACGCCACCAGGTCCGGGTCGGAGAACTGTTTGGGCGACAGGTTGATCGCCACTTGCAGATTACCCAGGCCGGCGGCGGTCAGTTCTTTGCTCATGCGGCAGGCCTGGCGGGCGATCCATTTGCCGATCGGGATGATCAGCCCGGTTTCTTCGGCAACGCTGATGAACTGGTCCGGGCGGATCATGCCTTTTTCCGGATGGTTCCAGCGCAGCAGCGCTTCCATGCCCAGCAAGCGACCGCTGCGCAGGCACAGCTTGGGCTGGTAGAACACATCCAGCTCGTTCTGGGTCAGGGCGCGGCGCAGGTTGTTCTCGACGAACAGCTTGTAGCTGGCCTCGGCATTCAGCGCTTCGGTGAACACTTGCACCTGATGTTTACCGTTGGCCTTGGCCTTGTGCAGCGCCAGGCCGGCGTTGCGCATCAGCGTCTGGGGATCACGGCCGTGCAGCGGCGCGCAGGCCAGGCCCACGGAGCCGGTGACGCTGATCAGCTGGTTATCGACGAACATCGGTTTGTCGAGGGTCGCCAGCAATTGGTTGGCGACCTGTTGGCCAGCCAAGAGGTCAGTGTCGTCCAGCAGCACTGCGAATTCGTTGCTGGCGAAACGCGCCAGACTGCCGCTCGGGCTCAGGCTGTTGCGTAGGCGCCGGGCCAGGCTGATCAGCAGTTTGTCGCCGGTCTGGTGGCCGAGGCTGTCGTTGATGCGTTTGAAGTTGTCGATGTCCACCAGCAGCAGGCTGATCGGCGTGTCGCTGTCTCGGGCGAAGCGTTCATCAAGGTTGCGGATGAACGCCGGGCGGTTGCCGAGGTTGGTCAGATTGTCGGTGTAAGCCAGGCGCTCGATGCGCTGCTGGGCGAGCTTGGTCTGGGTGATGTCTTCGTAGATGCCGATGTAGTGCGTCAGCTCACGGTTGTCGCCGTAGACCTTGGAAATCGACAGCTGGCCCCAGTAGGGTTCGAGGTTTTTGCGTCGGCTCTTGAACTCGCCCTGCCAGCTGTTGCTCTTGGCCAGCGCCGACGGCGCGTCGAACAACAGTTCGCTGAGGTTTTCCAGCGCCGGCAGTTCCGACAGCCGCTGGCCGTGGACTTCCTCGGTGGAGTACTGGGTGATCGCCGTGAAGCTCGGGTTGACGTATTCCACCACGCCGTCGCAATTGACCAGTAGAAAGGCGTTGGCGCTTTGCTCTACCGCACGTTGGAACAGGTGCAGGGCGCTGGTGGCGGTGCGGCGGTTGTGGTTGTTGATGACCTGGGCGAACTGATCCGCCAGCTCGCCGGCAAAGGCGATTTCGTCCGACTGCCAGGCGCGCGTCGCACCGATCTGCTCCAGGCAGAGCACGCCGACCACTTGGCCATCGACGCGGATGCTGGCGTCGAGCATGGCATTGACGTCGCGCGGGCGCAGGCTTTCGGCTATTTCCCGGGTGCGCGGGTCGCGCATGGCGTTGTGGGCATCGATGGCACGGCCGGTGTGCAAGGCTTCGAGGTAATCGGGGAAACCACTGGCATCGATCGGCTTCGGCAGTCGGTGATTGCGGGTGGCGCGGTGATAGGCTGAAATCGGCGTCAGTAGTGAGCCGTCGAGGTTCCACAGGCTGGCGCAGTCGATTTCATAGATGTCGCAGGCGCTGCGGGTGATCAGCTCGGCGGCTTCTTGCAGGGAATTGTTGGTGCTGTAGCGCTGGCGGGTCAGCAGCAGAATCAGATCTTGCTGGGCACGCACCCGGTCCAGGTGCTGCAGTTGTTCCTGCTGGGCGCGCTGATTGAGTTCCAGGGCGATTTGCAGGCGTGAATTCTGGGTTTCCAGATCCAGTACCGGCAGCAGCGGCTCATCGATGAACAGGCCGTCCACTACCATCAGATAGCCGCGCAGCAGGTGTCGATTGTGTTGTTTGTAAGCTTCGCCCAGTTCCAGCAGGCTCAGTACGCCTGCGGCGGTGTGCAAAGTGTAGCGGATCAGGTAATGCGGGCTTTCGGTGAGTTGCTGCTGGATCGTGTCATGCAGCTGATAGCGCGCTTCGGGCTCCATCAGGCTGGCGTAAGGCGAGCCGACCAGGGCGCAGAGCTCCACTGCCGGCAAGCCGAATTGTCGTTCGCAATTGGGGTCGAGAAACAATAGCGCCCAGCTCGGTTCATTCAGCCGTTCGAAACGCAGCATGCCGAGCCGCGAGGGCACTGGCAACTGCGTCACTACCTCGGCCACCATACGGCTGGCGGCATCGGGTTGGCTCTTCATATGGAGGGAAACTCGCTTCGAATAGGCTGATCGCGCCGGGCTCTCGCCCTCTTTACTGTTGTCTGCGGCAAGGTTGCATCATTGCGACACCCACTGACAAGAGACATGAAGGCCAAGTGCTATAAGAATATGTCGGCAGGCGCGAAGATTTCTCCAGTGAGGCGTCGAAAAGTAATGTTGTGAGTCAAAAGATCGCAGCCTTCGGCAGCTCCTGCAAGGCTACGATCTTTTCCGTTAGTCAACGCAACCTGATGCTTATCGACTGCAGAAACTTGCCATCCCGATCGTGATAATTGACGCGGACCTGTTCAGCATCGACGACCAGATGCGCGAAGTTATCCTGGCTGATCACTTCACTGGTCAGCTCATGCCGATAATCTCCCGCGGCCGTTCGGGCCAACGCCTGGTCGAGGATGAAGGTCGATGCCTTGGCATACGGCAGCAGTTTGCTGTTGTACAGCGGTGAAGACACGATGGTGTGAACTTCAAAATCCGGGTCGGCGCTGTGAGTCAGGCGACTGGTCAGTGAGCCGTGGACATCGCCGGAAATGAACAAGACGTTTTTGATGCCGCGTGTACGAATCGTCTCCAGCAGCCGTAGTCGTTGTTCCGGGAAGGCTTTCCAGGCGTCATCGCCGTTAAGTTTGCGGTCGGGGTAGAACATGACGCTGGTGACCACGAATTTGACCCGGGCCGTGCTGTTGGTCAGCCATTTGAGCAGCGCCTGTTCCTGTTCTTCATCAAGGATGCGCCGGTCGCTGGCCGACAGATTGCGTCGGGTTCGGCTGTCGGTGATAAACCATTCGATATCGCCATCGGAGAATTGATACCAATACTGTTTCAGTTTCTTGCTTACTTGCCCGTTGGCAAGCAACTCATAAGCAGGGCTGTGGCTGGCTTGATATAACTCATACGCCGCCATGGCGTTTTCGTATAAGTAGGCATCGGCCTTGCTTTCATTGGCGGGCCAGTTGTCTTCAATTTCATGGTCATCGAGGATCATGTAAGTCGGCACGCCGGATATTAACTTCGAGATATGCGGCTGAGAAAAAGCGGTGCGGTATTTGCTGAGGATGTCTTTGTATTCCCGGTCGGGGGCCACGAGGTTCAGGTCATCGACGTAGATTTGGTCGCCAGTCATCAGCATGGCGCTGATCGGCGGCTCGGCGCGTTCCGCCAGGCTTGTGATCGAGGCAAAGATCCGATCGCCCAAATGTGGAGCGAACGCAATGCCGGCGGTCATTCGCAGGTAACGACATGAGCCTGCGATATAGGCCCGTGGTGTGGTGGTTTTGCTGGATTGCGTGCGAAAGTGGTAGATCTCTCGCGGCCATTGCAGTGGCAGTTCCTGGATCGTCTCCACGGTATGCACCGGGCTCATGGGGCTGAACCAGCCCGCCTGGTATTCATAGGCGGTATCAGTGATGAGATCGTTGAGGGCAATCACATCGGACATGTCGCGCAAGATGGTCAGTTTTGCAAATACGCCCTTGGACCAATGTTCCTCACCGGCGCGTCGATAACGAATACCTGCAAATACCAAGGCGTCATTCTGCAATTCGCCGCGCAAGAAAATACGGGTGTGATTAGTTGTAGTGTGGCCAACAATAGGGCCAACAGTCGGTTTGAACATGTTCGAGTCCATTCGAAGTAATGCTAACTAAGCGGAATAAGTTATCGAAGTTTCTATTGGAAAACTCTCCTAACTAAGACTAGTTATTGGCTCGCAAAAAATATCGGGCGGAAGTGGACTCGAGTTGTAGGCGGTGTAAGCCATGAATGTAGGAATAAGGTGCAGAGGAGGGCTTTCTACAGGGCAAAAAAAGCCCCGCCAAATTGGCGGGGTTGAGGTACGAGCGTGGCGCTCGGAAAACATGGAACGCGACTGGCCCTCCGATGAGGGAGGGCCGGCCGGTGTTACAGCAGGATGGTGCGGATGTCCGCCAGCAGGTCGCTCAGACGCTTGGTGAAGCGTGCAGCAGCGGCGCCGTTGATCACACGGTGATCGTAGGACAGCGACAGCGGCAGCATCAGTTTCGGCTGGAAGGCTTTGCCGTCCCAGACTGGCTGGATGGTTGCCTTGGAAACACCGAGGATCGCTACTTCCGGCGCGTTGACGATCGGCGTGAAGCCGGTGCCGCCAATGTGGCCGAGGCTGGAAATGGTGAAGCAGGCGCCTTGCATGTCGTCAGCGGTGAGCTTTTTGTCGCGGGCTTTGGCGGCCAGCGCAGCGGCTTCGGCTGCCAGTTGCAACAGGCTCTTCTGGTCGACGTTCTTGATGACCGGTACCAGCAGGCCTTCAGGGGTGTCGACCGCGAAGCCGATGTTTACGTACTTCTTGCGGATGATCGCCTTGCCGCTTGGCGCCAGCGAACTGTTGAAGTCCGGCAGTTCCTTGAGCAGGTGCGCGCAGGATTTGAGCAGCAGCGGCAGGATGGTCAGCTTGACGCCAGCCTTCTCTGCAACGGCTTTCTGAGCGATACGGAACGCTTCCAGCTCGGTGATATCAGCCGAATCGAACTGAGTCACGTGCGGAATGTTCAGCCAGCTGCGATGCAGGCTCGACGCGCCGATTTGCATCAGGCGAGTCATCGGCACTTCTTCGATTTCGCCGAAACGGCTGAAGTCCACGACCGGAATCGGCGGGATGCCCGCGCCGCCAGTTGCGCCAGCAGCAGCGGCCGGTGCTTCCTTGGCCTTCTGCATCATGGCCTTGACGTAAACCTGCACGTCTTCTTTCAGGATGCGACCGTGCGGACCACTGGCGCCAACGGCGCTCAGCTCGACGCCGAATTCGCGGGCCAGTTGACGCACGGCAGGGCCGGCGTGAACTTTTGCACCAGGCTTGGCTGGAGCAGCGGCAGGCGCAGCAGCAGGTGCGACCGAGGCCTGAGCAGCAGGTGCAGCGGCAGGAGCGCTCGGAGCAGCAGCGGCTGGAGCCGGAGCCGCAGCAGGTGCCGCGCCTTTGACTTTCAGCTTCAGGATCAGGTCGCCAGTACCGACTTCGTCATCCAGCTTGATGGAAACGCTTTCCACCACGCCAGCGGCAGGCGATGGAATTTCCATGCTCGCCTTGTCGGATTCCAGGGTGATCAGCGACTGGTCGGCAGTGACGGTGTCGCCAGCCTTGACCAGCACTTCGATGATCTTGGCCTTGCCCGACGAACCGATGTCCGGGACGTGAATGTCCTGAACGGTGTCGGCAACCGGAGCCGCCGGAGCCGCAGCGGCTGGCGCTGGAGCAGCGGCAGCAGGCGCAGCAGCCTGGGCTGGTGCGGCCGGTGCAGCAGCACCCGCCACTTCCAGGTCCAGAATCAGGTCGCCGGTGCCGACTTCGTCGTTGAGTTTGACGCTGATGGCCTTGACCACGCCAGCGGCAGGCGACGGGATTTCCATGCTCGCCTTGTCGGATTCCAGGGTGATCAGCGACTGATCAGCCGCGACGGTGTCGCCGACCTTGACCTGGATCTCGATGATCTGGGCCTTGCCCGAGGAACCGATGTCCGGCACGTGCACTTGCTGAACGCTGGCAGCAGCAGGCGCGCCAGCTGGAGCGGCCGGCGCTTTGGCGGCGGCAGCAGGCGCAGCTTCAGCCTTGACAGCAGGCGCAGCGGCAGCCGCAGGAGCCGGCGCGGCGGCACCTTCGACTTCCAGTTCCAGCAGTTCGTCGCCTTCTTTCAGGCGATCGCCCAGCTTCACTTTCAGGCTCTTGATGATACCGGCCTTCGGCGCAGGCACTTCCATGCTCGCCTTGTCCGACTCAAGTGTCAGGATGCTCTGGTCGGCTTCGATACGGTCGCCGACCTTCACAAACAGTTCAATTACTTCACCTTCACCGCTGCCGATGTCAGGTACGCGAATGAGTTCGCTCACAGAGTGTCTCCTCAGCAGTCCAGTGGGTTGCGTTTTTCCGGGTTGATACCGAACTTGGCGATGGCTTCAGCCACCACTTTAGGTTCGATGTCACCACGGTCAGCCAAGGCTTCCAGGGCTGCCAACACCACGAAATGACGGTCGACTTCGAAGAAGTGACGCAGCTTCTTGCGGCTGTCACTGCGGCCGAAACCATCGGTGCCCAGGACTTTGAATTCCTTGGACGGGACCCACTGACGAATTTGCTCAGCGAACAGCTTCATGTAGTCGGTAGAGGCGATGACCGGACCTTTACGGCCGTTCAGGCACTCTTCCACATAGCTCAGCTTAGGCTTCTGGCCCGGGTGCAGACGGTTGGTGCGCTCAACGGCCAGGCCATCGCGACGCAGTTCGTTGAAGCTGGTAACGCTCCACACGTCAGCGCCGACGTTGAACTGTTCACGCAGGATCTTCGCCGCTTCACGGACTTCACGCAGGATGGTGCCGGAGCCCATCAGCTGAACGTGGTGCGCCGCTTCGCGGGTGTCTTCCTCAAGCAGGTACATGCCTTTCTTGATGCCTTCTTCGGCACCGGCCGGCATGGCGGGCTGCTGGTAGGATTCGTTCATTACGGTGATGTAGTAGAAGACGTCCTGTTGCTCTTCGGTCATCTTCTTCATGCCGTCCTGAATGATCACCGCCAGCTCGTAGCCGTAGGTTGGATCGTAGGTGCGGCAGTTCGGGATGGTGGCAGCCAGGATGTGGCTGTGACCGTCTTCGTGTTGCAGGCCTTCGCCGTTCAGCGTGGTCCGGCCGGCGGTGCCGCCGATCAGGAAGCCACGGGTGCGGCTGTCGCCAGCGGCCCAGGCCAGGTCACCGATACGCTGGAAGCCGAACATCGAGTAGAAGATGTAGAACGGCAGCATTGGCTGGTTGTGGCTGGAGTACGAAGTACCGGCAGCGATGAAGGAGCTCATGGCGCCCGCTTCGTTGATGCCTTCTTCGAGGATCTGACCTTTCTGGTCTTCCTTGTAGAACATCACCTGGTCTTTATCGACTGGCTCGTAGAGCTGGCCGACGGACGAGTAGATGCCCAACTGACGGAACATGCCTTCCATACCGAAGGTACGGGCTTCGTCCGGGATGATCGGTACGATGCGCGGACCGATTTCCTTGTCCTTGACCAGTTGCGCGAGGATCCGCACGAAGGCCATGGTGGTGGAAATCTCACGGTCGCCCGAGCCGTCCAGGATCGCCTTGAGGGTGTCCAGTGGCGGGGTTGGAATGTTGAAGCTCTTGGCGCGACGCTGAGGCACGAAACCGCCCAGTGCGGTACGGCGCTCGCTCAGGTAACGGGCTTCGGCGCTGCCTTCTTCCGGCTTGAAGAACGGCAGGTTTTCGAGTTCGTCGTCTTTGACCGGGATATCGAAACGATCACGGAACAACTTCAGGCTGTCGACATCGACTTTCTTGGTGTTGTGCGCGGTGTTTTTCGCTTCGCCGGCACCGGTGCCATAACCCTTGATGGTCTTGGCCAGGATGACGGTCGGTTGTTCTTTGTGGTTGACCGCTTCGTGGTACGCCGCGTAGACCTTGTACGGGTCGTGGCCGCCACGGTTGAGCTTCCAGATCTCGTCGTCGGACAAGTCTGCAACCATCGCCTTGAGTTCTGGCGTGTTGAAGAAGTGTTCACGCACGAACGCGCCGTCTTTGGCTTTGTAGTTCTGGTACTCGCCGTCGATGACTTCGTCCATGCGGCGTTGCAGGATACCGTCGACGTCTTTGGCCAGCAGTGGGTCCCAGAAACGGCCCCAGATGACTTTGGTCACGTTCCACTGAGCACCGCGGAACACGCCTTCGAGTTCCTGGATGATCTTGCCGTTGCCGCGAACCGGGCCGTCGAGGCGCTGCAGGTTGCAGTTGATGACGAAGATCAGGTTGTCCAGCTTCTCGCGGCCGGCCAGGGAGATCGCGCCCAGGGATTCCGGCTCGTCGCACTCGCCGTCGCCCAGGAAGCACCAGACTTTCTGTTTGCCCGGCTGGATGAAGCCACGGTGTTCCAGGTACTTCATGAAGCGAGCCTGGTAGATCGCCTGGATCGGACCCAGACCCATGGATACGGTCGGGAACTGCCAGAAGTCAGGCATCAGCCAAGGGTGCGGGTAGGACGACAGGCCCTGACCGTCCACTTCCTGGCGGAAGTTGTTCATCTGGTCTTCGGTGATGCGGCCTTCCATGAATGCGCGGGCGTAAACGCCTGGCGAGGTATGGCCCTGGAAGTAGATCAGGTCGCCGCCGTGCTCGTCGGTCGGGGCCTGGAAGAAGTAGTTGAAGCCGATGTCATACAGGGTCGCACTGGAGGCGAAGCTGGAGATGTGACCACCCAGGTCAGAATCTTTCAGGTTCGTACGCATTACCATGGCCATCGCGTTCCAGCGTACCAACGAGCGAATGCGGCGTTCCATGAACAGGTCGCCAGGCATGCGTGCTTCGTGGGTGACGGGAATCGTGTTGCGGTACGGCGTGGTGATGGCGTAAGGGAGCTGCGAGCCGCTACGGGTCGCGAGTTCGCCCATACGGGTCATCAGATAGTGAGCACGGTCTTCGCCTTCTTTGTCGAGAACCGATTCCAGGGCGTCCAGCCATTCCTGGGTTTCGACGGGATCGAGGTCTTGCATGGCTTGCTCCAGGGCGGAAAGGCTTCCAGAATCGGTTGCCTGAGTTTGCGACTGGCCTTGTGGGCAGACGATATAAATTCTTGGATTGCCGAGAGGTATGTTCCGGCGGCGTGTAGTTTTACTACAAATCATCGGGCATTTCAGCCTTTCGAATGTATAGACGAGTAGTAAAACTACAGAAGATCGGCTTGTGGCCTCCGGCTGCGTTGTGAGAATAATCGTTAAGGTTGGTCTTTTGCCAACCAAAAAAGGTGAAGGCTTGATGATCGCTGCCAAAAATAAACAAATTTCAGCTATTTCTAACCTTTGTTCGACAGTCGGTCAGGTAGCGTATTTTCACAAATCACTACATGCAGCCCTTCACACGCCGATCAAGGATAGACCATGAGCCTCCCTTCGCTTGCCGAACTGCCCGGCGTACTCCTGCCCTTTGTCACCCGTGCCGAGCAGTCGTTCCGTACGGCCGTCGCGCTTCTTCCCGACGATCATGGCCTGTCTGCCTGGACGCCTGGGCGTTGGGCGCAATTTGCCCGTGTCACCGCGGCCAGCGACTTTGTCATCGAACAGAGTGTGCGTGACCCTTTGATGTTGCTGGAACTGGTGCAGTCCGGCGAGCTGGACCGTGGCTTTGCGCCGGGCGAATTGTGCGCACAGATTGCGACGGCAGTGAGCGCTGCCGAAACCGACGACCAGCTCGGCCGCGCCTTGCGTCGTCAGCGCGCACGCCACCAAGTGCGGATCATCTGGCGCGACCTGACCCGCCAGGCTGATCTGATCCAGACCTGCCGCGACCTCTCGGACATGGCCGATGCCAGCATCGATCAGGCCTATCGGTGGTTGTATCAGCGCCATTGCCAGCAATTCGGCACGCCTACCGGGCGGCGCAGCGGCGAGCCGCAACAGATGGTCATCCTCGGTATGGGCAAGCTCGGTGCCGTGGAGCTGAACCTGTCGTCGGACATCGACCTGATCTTCGCCTACCCCGAGGGCGGCGAAACCGTCGGTGTGAAGCGGTCGCTGGATAACCAGGAATTTTTCATTCGCCTCGGCCAGCGTCTGATCAAGGCCTTGGACCCGATGACCGTCGACGGTTTCGTGTTTCGCGTCGACATGCGCTTGCGGCCTTACGGTTCGTCCGGCGCGCTGGTGCTGAGCTTCAACGCGCTGGAACAGTACTACCAGGATCAGGGGCGCGACTGGGAACGCTACGCGATGATCAAGTCGCGCGTGGTGGCCGGCGATCAAGTGGCGGGGGCGCAACTGCAAGAGATGCTGCGCCCGTTCGTTTACCGGCGTTACCTGGACTTCTCGGCGATCGAAGCGCTGCGCACCATGAAGCAGCTGATTCAGCAGGAAGTCCGGCGCAAGGGCATGGCCGACAACATCAAACTCGGTTCCGGCGGCATTCGTGAAGTCGAATTTATCGCCCAGGCCTTCCAGCTGATTCACGGTGGCCGCGACCTGAGCCTGCAGCAGCGTCCTCTATTAAAAGTACTGAGCACCCTCGAAGGTCAGGGTTACCTGCCGCCAGCGGTGGTCAGCGAGTTACGCGAAGCCTACGAATTTCTGCGTTACACCGAACACGCGATCCAGGCCATTGCCGACCGCCAGACCCAGATGCTGCCGGATGGTGAACAGGATCAGGCGCGCATTGCCTTTATGCTCGGGTTTGCCAACTGGACGGCGTTCCATGAACAGCTGATGTACTGGCGTGGCCGGGTGGCCTGGCACTTTGCTCAGGTGATTGCAGATCCTGATGAAGAGGACGGCGCCGAGAGCGAAGTGGTGGTCGGCGGGGAATGGCTGCCGCTGTGGGAGGAGGCGCAGGACGAGGAGGCCGCGTGCCGTCAGTTGGAAGAGGGTGGTTTCGCCGACGCCTCCAAGGCGCTGAAAGCCTTGGCCAGTCTGCGTGGCAGCCCGCAATTGCGCGCCATGCAGCGCCTGGGGCGGGAACGCCTCGATGCTTTTATTCCGCGCTTGCTGGCTCAGGCTGTGGAACATGCCAATCCCGATCTGGTGCTGGAGCGGGTGCTGCCGCTGGTGGAAGCTGTCGCGCGTCGTTCCGCCTATCTGGTGTTGTTGACCGAGAACCCCGGGGCCCTGCGCCGCCTGCTGACGCTGTGTGCCGCGAGCCCATGGATTGCCGAGCAGATCACGCGCTTTCCGCTGCTGCTCGACGAATTGCTCAACGAAGGCCGGTTGTTCAAGCCGCCACTGGCGCCGGAATTGGCCGCTGAATTGCGCGAGCGTCTGACGCGGATTCCCGAAGATGACCTCGAGCAACAAATGGAAGCCCTGCGGCATTTCAAACTGGCGCACCGCTTGCGCGTCGCCGCCTCGGAAATCGCCGGCAGCCTGCCCTTGATGAAGGTCAGTGATTACCTGACCTGGCTCGCCGAAGCGATCCTCGAACAAGTGCTGGCCCTGGCCTGGCGCCAGACCGTGGCCAAGTACGGCACGCCGCTGCGCACCGACGGCAGCTTGTGCGACCCTGGTTTCATCATTGTCGGTTATGGGAAAGTCGGCGGTCTGGAGCTGGGGCATAGTTCGGACCTGGATCTGGTGTTCATCCACGACGGCGATCCGCAGGCGGAAACCGACGGGCCGAAGCCTATCGACGGCGCACAGTTTTTTACCCGGCTCGGGCAGCGCATCATTCATTTGCTGACGGCGCAGACCAACTCCGGCCAGCTGTATGAAGTGGACATGCGCCTGCGGCCGTCCGGTGCGTCTGGTTTGCTGGTGAGTTCCCTGGGGGCGTTTGCCCGATATCAGGAAAACGAAGCCTGGACCTGGGAACACCAGGCGCTGGTGCGGGCACGGGTGCTGGTGGGCAGTCAGGATGTCGGCCAGGCCTTCGAGAAGGTTCGCGCCGCAGTATTGGCCAAGCCGCGGGACCTGCCGACCTTGCGCCAGGAGGTCAGCGAAATGCGCGCCAAGATGCGCGATAATCTCGGCAGCAAGAGCACGGCGGCGGGCACCGCGGCAAATGCCTTCGATGCCACGGCGCCGTTCGATCTCAAGCAGGATGCCGGAGGTATCGTCGATATTGAATTTATGGTGCAATACGCGGCTCTGGCATGGTCTGAAGCGCATCCGTCATTGCTGCGCTATACCGACAATATCCGCATTCTGGAAGGGTTGGAGGAGGTCGGGCTGATGCCCGCCGAAGACGCCAGCCTGTTGCGTGAAGCCTATAAGGCCTTCCGCTCCGCCGCTCACCGGGAGGCCTTGCAGAAGGACGCCGGTGTAATACCGGGCGACCAGTTCGTGGATGAACGACAGCAGGTAATGCGGATCTGGCGCGAACTGGGGTTAAGCTGAGCAACGAAATTGTGGATGCGGGCTTTTGTGGCGAGGGAGCTTGCTCCCGCTGGAGTGCGAAGCGCTCCCCAATCAGCTTGTGCGGTCTGTCAGTGAGAATGCGGTGGCAAGTTTTGGGGCTGCTGCGCAGCCCAGCGGGAGCAAGCTCCCTCGCCACAGAGGTTTATGCTGACTGACATGAATGTGTATTAAATTGATCCGACGAGCCCCAATCGGCTCGTCCAAATGACCTGACGGTTCACCCCGAAGGTGCTGGATTCTCGAGGCGGGGAGGCGTATGCCTCCCCGGCTCGTTTTTGGAAACCACATGAAAATTCTGATCGTTGGGCCCAGTTGGGTCGGTGACATGGTGATGGCGCAGACACTTTTTCAGTGTCTCAAGCAGCGCCACCCGCAGTGCGAAATCGACGTGCTGGCCCCCGAGTGGAGCCGGCCGATTCTCGAGCGCATGCCCGAAGTACGCCAGGCCTTGAGCTTCCCGCTCGGCCACGGCGTGCTGGAGCTGGCGACGCGTCGGCGCATCGGTAAATCCCTGGCCGGTCAGTACGACCAGGCCATCCTGCTGCCCAACTCCCTGAAGTCGGCGCTGGTGCCATTTTTCGCCGGTATCCCGAAACGCACCGGCTGGCGTGGCGAATTCCGCTACGGCCTGCTCAATGACGTGCGCACGCTCGACAAAGAACGTTACCCGCTGATGATCGAACGCTTCATGGCCCTGGCCATTGAGCCCGGCGTCGAGTTGCCGAAGCCGTATCCACGGCCGAGCCTGCAGATCGACCCGGTGACCCGCGACGGTGCGCTGGCCAAGTTCGGTCTGGCCCTCGACCGTCCGGTGTTGGCGCTGTGTCCCGGTGCCGAGTTCGGCGAGTCCAAGCGCTGGCCGTCCGAGCACTACGCCAAGGTCGCCGAAGCGAAGATCCGTGAAGGGTGGCAAGTCTGGCTGTTCGGCTCGAAAAACGATCATGCGGTAGGCGAAGACATTCGTGCGCGGCTGATTCCGGGTTTGCGTGAAGAGTCGGTGAACCTCAGTGGCGACACGTCCCTGGCCGAGGCCATCGATCTGCTGTCCTGCGCCGATGCGGTGGTCTCCAACGACTCCGGCCTGATGCACGTGGCTGCCGCGCTGAACCGCCCGTTGGTGGCGGTGTACGGCTCGACGTCGCCGGGTTTCACACCACCGTTGGCCGAGCACGTCGAGATCGTGCGCCTGGGCATCGAATGCAGTCCGTGCTTCGATCGCACCTGCCGTTTCGGTCATTACAATTGCTTGCGCCAACTCATGCCCAAAGCGGTGAACGAAGCCTTGCAGCGGTTGCTGGGCACTGTGGTCGAGGTCAAATAGTTTGCGGGTACTGTTGATCAAGACTTCTTCGCTGGGCGATGTGATTCACGCGTTGCCAGCGTTGACCGACGCGGCGCGGGCGATCCCCGGCATCACGTTCGACTGGGTGGTGGAAGAAGGCTTCGCCGAGATTCCGACCTGGCACCCGGCCGTGGGCAAGGTGATTCCGGTGGCGATCCGTCGCTGGCGCAAGAACATCTGGCAGACCATCAAGAGTGGCGAGTGGAAGCGCTTCAAGCAAAGCATTCGCGCGACCAAATATGACTTGGTGATCGATGCCCAGGGCTTGCTGAAAAGCGCGTTGCTGACTCGCTACGCCAAAGCACCAGTGGCCGGGCTGGACAAAAACTCGGCCCGCGAACCCATCGCTGCGCGCTTCTATTCCCGACGTCTGGCCGTGGCCCGTGGGCAGCACGCGGTAGAGCGAGTGCGCCAGCTGTTCGCGGTCGCACTGGGTTACGACCTGCCTAAGGGGCTGGGCGACTATGGCCTGAACGTCGAACGACTGGTGGAATTGCCGCGCAAGAATCCATACGTGGTGTTTCTCCATGGCACCACTTGGGACACCAAGCACTGGCCAGAAGCCTATTGGCGCGAGTTGGCCGAGCGTGTGGGTTACCTTGGCGTAGCGGTCAAGCTGCCGTGGGGTAATCCGGTCGAAAAGGCCCGCGCCGAGCGCATCGCCAAAGATATGAGACATGTCGAGGTGCTGCCCAAACTGAACCTGGCGGGTGTCGGCAAAGTCCTGGCCGGAGCGCAAGCCTGCGTAGCGGTGGACACCGGTCTCGGTCACCTCGCTGCGGCGCTGGACGTGCCGACCCTGTCGCTGTTCGGCCCGACCAACCCGGGCCTGACCGGCGCGTACGGCAAGTCGCAGATTCACATGGCCAGCGACTTCCCCTGCGCACCGTGCCTGCAAAAGAAATGCACCTATCAACCGACGGCCGACGATGCCCGTCGGTTCGACCTGAAACGCGAGTGGCCCCTGTGCTTCACGCGTCTGAATCCCGAGCGTGTCGCGAGCCGACTGAGCACGTTGTTACTGGCTGAGGAGCTGCGCTGATGCAATTGGCATTTGTCCTGTACAAGTACTTTCCCTTTGGCGGTTTGCAGCGCGACTTCATGCGCATCGCCCTGGAGTGTCAGCAACGCGGTCATCAGATTCGTGTCTATACGCTGATCTGGGAAGGCGACGTTCCGCCGGGTTTCGAAGTACTGGTGGCACCGGTCAAGGCGTTCTTCAATCATCGGCGCAACGAGAAGCTCACTGAGTGGATGGAGGCCGATCTGGTCAAGCGTCCGGTGGACCGCTTGATCGGTTTCAACAAGATGCCGGGCCTGGACGTTTACTACGCTGCCGACGGCTGCTTCGAAGACAAGGCGCAAAACCTGCGCAACTCGCTGTACCGTCGTTGGGGCCGCTACCGGCACTTCGCCGAGTACGAGCGCGCGGTGTTCGCCAAGGACGCCAAAACCGAAGTGCTGATGATTTCCGAAGTCCAGCAGTCGCTGTTCATCAAGCATTACGACACGCCGCTTGCGCGCTTCCATTTGCTGCCGCCGGGTATTTCTCTGGACCGTCGCGCGCCGACCAATGCCGCCGAGATCCGTGCCGGGTTTCGTCGCGAGTTCAACCTGAAAGATGATGAACTGTTGCTGGTGCAGATCGGCTCCGGATTCAAGACCAAAGGCGTGGACCGCAGCCTCAAGGCGCTGGCCGCCTTGCCCGCCGAACTGAGAAAGCGCACCCGGCTGTTTGTAATTGGCCAGGACGACCCCAAAGTATTCCAGTTGCAGAGCGCCACATTGGGGCTCGGCGACAACGTGCAGTTCCTCAAGGGCCGCAGCGATATCCCGCGTTTCCTGCTCGGTGCCGATCTGTTGATCCACCCGGCGTACAACGAAAACACCGGGACGGTGCTGCTTGAAGCGGTGGTGGCCGGCTTGCCGGTGCTGGTGAGCGCGGTGTGCGGCTATGCCCATTACATCGCCGAGGCCGACGCAGGCCTGGTGCTGGACGAACCCTTCGATCAGGCGCAACTGACGCAATACCTGACCGGCATGTTGAATGACGCAAATGCACGGGCGGCCTGGAGCCGCAACGGTCTGGCTTTCGCCGAGACGGCCGACCTCTACAGCATGCCGCAGCACGCGGCCGATGTGATTCTGGCGGAGCACGCTTAATGAAGTTGATGCTGGCTGAACCGTTCAAGAGCCTCTGGGCCGGGCGCGATCCGTTCGCCGAAGTCGAGGCCCTCAAGGGCGAGGTGTACCGCGAGCTTGAAGCGCGCCGGACACTGCGTACTGAAGTGGACGGTCACGGGTTCTTCGTGAAAATCCACCGTGGCATCGGCTGGGGCGAGATTTTCAAAAACCTGCTGACCGCCAAGCTGCCAGTGCTTGGCGCGGGCCAGGAGTGGAAGGCCATTCAGCGCCTGCAAGAAGTCGGCGTGCCGACCATGACCGCTGTCGCTTACGGCGAAAAGGGCAGCAATCCGGCGGACCAGCATTCGTTCATCGTCACACAAGAGCTGGCGCCCACCGTCAGCCTCGAAGATTTCAGCATCGACTGGGTCAAGCAACCGCCCGAGCCAAAACTCAAGCGCGCCTTGATCGCCGAGGTCGCGCGCATGACCGGCATGATGCACCGCGCCGGGGTTAACCATCGCGACTGCTACATCTGTCACTTCCTGCTGCACACCGATAAACCAGTGACAGCCGACGACTTCAAGCTGTCGGTGATCGATCTGCACCGTGCCCAGACCCGTCCGACGATTACCCAACGCTGGCGTAACAAGGACCTGGCGGCGCTGTATTTTTCGGCGCTCGACATTGGCCTGACCCGTCGCGACAAACTGCGTTTCCTCAAGGGGTACTTCCAACAGCCCCTGCGCCAGATTCTGGCTGAAGAAGCGGGACTGCTGGCATGGCTCGAAGGCAAGGCCAACAAGCTCTACGAGCGTAAGCAGCGATACGGGGATGCGCTCTGATGTCGGGTTGGACACTGGAACCTGCTTACAGCGATCTGGCAGAAGACTTCGGCAGTCTTGACGCGGTGTTCGCGCTCGAAGGCGAGCGACTGACCCGTGATCCACTGTCCGAGGTCATTCGCGTCCAGCGCAATGGCGTCAACTATTACGTCAAGCGCTATGTCGGCGCCGGCAAAGGCCTGCGCCGTTATTTGGGCAAGCCACGGGTGAAGGCCGAGTGGCAGAACCTCAAGCGTTTTGCCAAGTGGGGAATTCCCACCGCCGAAGTAGTGGCCTGGGGGTTGGAGCGGCGCGGCGTGGCATACGACCGTGGGGCGATGATCACGCGCGAACTGCCCAATACCGAAGATCTATCGGCCCTGGCTGACCGACATGACCCGAAACTGGCGGACCGCGCCTGGGTCGACAACATCAGTCAACAGCTGGCGGGCTATACCCGGACCATGCACCATCATCGTTTTACCCACAATGATTTGAAATGGCGCAACCTGCTGATCGACGATGAGGCGCGGCTGTTTCTGATCGACTGCCCCAACGGTGATTTCTGGCGCGGCTTCTGGCTCAAGTACCGGATCACCAAAGACTTGGCGTGTCTGGACAAAGTGGCCAAATATCATCTGTCGGCCACCCAGCGCCTGCGCTTCTACCTGCAATACCGCCAAAGCACCCGGCTCGATGCCGCCGACAAGAAACGGATTCGGCACGTGGTGAGATTTTTCGAGGGACGCGAATGACTGATTTTCTGGCTGCTGAAGACCGTGCGCTGCTTGAGCGTCATGGCCTCGGCACCTTCGACGCACTCTGGGCCAAACAGCTCGAGGCGGTGGATGAACCCAATACCGTCGGTGGTGGCTGGAGCAGTGTATTTCGGCTAGAGCTGGAAGGTCATGGTTACTACCTCAAGCGCCAGTGCAACTACCTGACGCGTACATTGCATTCTCCCTTTGGCGAGCCAAGTTTTGCCCGTGAGTTTCGCACCATCAGGCGTTATCAGAAACTGGGCATTCCGGCGTTGCAGGCGGCGTTCTTCGGTGAGCGCAAAGTCGGCGGCGAAGTCCGGGCGATTCTGCTGACCCGTGCGCTGGACGGTTGGGATGATCTGGATTCACTGTTGCAGCGCTGGTCTAACCTGAGCGCGGCGCAGCACACGGCAATTCTGAAAGCCTGTGGGCAACTGGCGCGACGCCTGCATGAGGAGCGTCAACTGCACGGGTGCTTCTATCCCAAGCATATTTTTCTCCAGGCCACCGGTGACGGTTACCAGGCTCAGTTGATCGACCTGGAAAAAACCCGGCCATTGCTGTTTGGCCAACGTGATCGGGTCAAGGACCTGGAGCCGTTGCTGCGTCGGGCGTCGGAATGGAGCGAAAGTCAGCTGCGCGAGTTGTTGGCGGCTTATCTGGATCAACCCTTGAACAGTTCGCTGGTGGACAGTTGGGTATCGCGCCTGAGTGCGCGGCGTAGTCACAAGGAGACGCGTTGATGCGTTTGTCCGAACTGAAACATGCGGGCCGCAGCCCAGGCCTGCCTCTAAGCATTCCACTGGCCGATGCCGCAGGGGCTGCAGAGTTGCAATTGCTGAGCCTGCTGCGGGTGTTGCCGGGGCAGCGTTATGTGGGCGCCGGCGTCTGGCGCGGCCGGCCGGTGCTGGCCAAATTGCTGGTCGGCGGTAAAGCGGCGCGGCATTTTCAGCGTGAGCTGGACGGTGTGCGTTTACTCGCCGCTCAGGGGTTGACCACGCCGTTGTTATTGGCGGATGGCCTGAAGGACGGCGAGGGCGGCTGGTTGTTGTTCGATTTCCTTGAGGGCGCCGAGAGCCTGGGGGACGCCTGGAAACAGGTCGAACACTTGCCAGTGCTGGCGGATGAACAATCAGCCGTGCTGGCCGAGGCGTTGGGTGCGATCGCTCATCTGCACAGCAAAGGCCTGTGGCAGGAAGACCTGCATCTGGACAACCTGCTGCGTCATGGCGGTCAGTTGTATTTGATCGATGGCGCCGGCATCTGTGCCGAGACGGCTGGCAAGCCACTGTCACAGCACAAAGTCCTGGAAAACCTCGGGGTGTTTTTCGCCCAGTTGCCCAAATCGCTGGAACCCTTCACCGAAGAATTGCTGGTGTATTACCTGCTGGGAAACGGCGAGCATGCCTTGCCCATGGAAGCGTTGCAGAAGCAGATCGACAAGGTCCGTCGCTGGCGTTTGAAGGATTTCCTGATCAAGGTCGGCCGCGAATGCACGTTGTTCTGCGTCCAGCGCGGGGCGTTCGGCTTGCGGGCGATTCGCCGTGAAGAGGAGGCGGCGATGTTGCCGGTGCTGGAGCAGGCCGATGCCTTGCTCGATCAAGGCCATCTGTACAAGACCGGCGGCGCCGCGAGCGTCGGCAAGGTCGAAGTGGCGGGTCGCACATTGCTGGTCAAACGCTACAACATCAAGGGCTTTGCCCATTGGCTCAAACGTTTCTGGCGCCCGAGCCGCGCCTGGCACTCATGGCGTGAAGGCAATCGCCTGGCATTTCTGGGCATCGCCACGCCCAAGCCACTGGCATTGTGGGAGAAGCGTTTTCTCTGGCTGCGCAGCCGGGCGTACCTGGTGACCGAATATTTGCCGGGTCCGGACATCATCGAGCGCTTCGCACCCTACGTGGAAAGCGGCGACGCGCCGAAAGCGGAGCTGCAGGCCCTGGATCACCTGTTCGCCGAGCTGATTCGCGAGCGCATCAGCCATGGCGATTTCAAGGGCCATAACCTGTTCTGGCAGCAGGATCGCTGGGCGCTGATCGATCTGGATTCGATGTGTCAGCATAGCTCGCTCAGTAGCTTTGCCCCGGCGTATGCGCGGGATCGGGCGCGGTTCATGCGCAATTGGCCCGAGAGTAGTGCGTTGTATCGGGTGATTGATCAGCGTTTGCCCAAAGACATTTCCAGCGCTGCTTGAGTCGGGTCTTTGACCTTGTCGCGGGCAAGCCCGCGATGGCGGCAGATCAGTCTCCCGAGATCTAGAGGACAAGTTCTTATGAACCGTCCTACATGATCTACAGACCCCGTGAACTGTTCCCTGAATAGCCACGATGCTAGTTTGCCTGACGTTCTCGGAGGGCAGATATTGACGATAAAAATGGCTATGTTGCTGAGCACTTTCTCACTGGCGCTATCCGGCTGTGGAACCGCCGTCACAGTGCTGCAGGGTGACGAGGAGGCCGCCCGTGGCCTCAGAAAACAAAAAACCTACTGCCAGTCCATCCCTCGCATCTATAGCGGTCTGGCCCACAATTTTTGCCGACTGCATGCGCCGCCTGATCCCACCGGTATTCTGGTGCAGGTTGTCTTGCTGGATCTGACCTTGTCAGGTGCACTGGACACGGTTGCCTTGCCGTACACCATTTACCGGCAGGCAATCTACGGCAATATCAGGATTTACGGGCGTCCGGGTCACGGGTAACTCTTTTGTATTCCTGCGTGTGGGTGCTACACCTAGCGTATCTGGCTCGAAAAACAAAGGGTGAATAGCTCGTGTCGACCTCGATTTTGCACTCTCAACAGTTTGTTCTTTTTGAAAGCGAAAACGAAAGCGACGCTAAAATTAATGTTGAGGCGAAAAAGCTTTTACCTCCGCTCGGAAGGTACAGCGATTTCATAATCTATGTAGATGAGAGCGGCGATCATGGGATGCAAACATTAGATCCAAACTATCCAATGTTTGTTCTGGCATTTTGTGTGTTTCATAAAAGGCATTATTGCGAGAAGGTTATTCCTGCCCTTCAGAAGTTTAAATTTAATCATATGGGGCACGATCTAATCGGTCTGCATGAATTGGAGATTCGAAAAGAAAAGGGAGCATTCTCCAGTCTATTCACGTCGAGGCAACACAAACATGCCTTTCTCGACGAGTTGACGGGCATCATTGAGGCCAGCAATTTCGTTCTGATCAGTTGTGTTATTGACAAAGCTGCCCTTCGCGAAAAACAAGGTCCTGTCCACAATCCTTATCACGTCGCACTCGGCTTCTGTCTGGAAACGCTTTATGAGTACTTACAAGAAAAGAATCAGCAGAGCGTTTTAACTCATGTGATTTTCGAGCGTCGAGGGAAGCGGGAGGATAACGAGCTTGAACTGGAGTTTCGTCGCATGTGCGATGGCGCGAATCGATTGGGCATTCAGTTGCCGTTCGATATTGTCTTTGCAACCAAGCAAGTGAATTCTACGGGGTTACAACTAGCGGATCTTGTTGCAAGACCCATTGGTATGAGCGTTTTGCGGTCTGGGCAAGAAAATCGTGCCTTTGATGTACTCAAGCGCAAGTTCTACTGCAGTGGTGGGCGTAACAATGTGGGGGAGGGTTTCGAGAACTGGGGTTTAAAGATTTTCCCTCTCTGAGAAAGCGAAAAGCCCCGGTGAAACTCACCGAGGCCACAACGCCGACCGGGATCCCCCAGTCCATTTGCGCAGGAGTCTATGTCGAGGTCCTTCATCTGTCAACGCGCCGGCTTGCCACTTCTCGCTAGAGGCTTGCCACCGCTTTTAAGCTATAATCCCGCCCTTTAGCTGTCTCTCGCCCCTTGCGAGGGCACATTAATTTTTGAGGCGCGTTGCGCCTGCATGCAGACTAAAGAGGCTAGACCCCTGTGGCATTGACGATTCTTGGCCTGTCCGGCGCCCTTAGCCATGATCCTTCCGCAGCCCTGTATATCGACGGCAAGCTGGTCGCTGCGGCTGAAGAAGAGCGCTTCGTGCGCGATAAACATGCAAAGAACCGCATGCCTTACGAATCGGCGAAGTTCTGCCTCGAGCAGGCTGGCATCAAGCCGTCCGACGTTGATGTGGTAGCGATTCCATTCGCGCCGATCAGCTTGTTCGGCAAGGCTCGCTGGCACTACGCCAAGCGTTACTGGTACGCCCCGGACCGCGCCCTCGACGCGATCCTGATGGGCAACCGTCGCTACAAGCGCTATCGCAACAAGATTGTCTGGTGCCTCGAGCAACTGGGCTTCGATCCGAAGAAAATCAAGATCGAGCCGGTCGAGCACCACCTTGCCCACGCCTCCAGTGCCTATCACTGCTCCGGTTTCAAAGAGAAAACCGCGATCCTCGGGATTGATGGCAAGGGTGAGTACGCCACGACTTTCTTCGGTTACGGCGAAAACGGCAAGATCCACAAGATCAAGGAATTCTTCGATCCGGACTCCCTCGGCGGCCTGTACGGCGCGATCACCGAGTTCCTCGGTTTCGAGATGCTCGACGGTGAGTTCAAGGTCATGGGCATGGCGCCGTACGGCGACGCCAGCAAATACGATTTCTCGCGTCTGGCCTCGTTCGAAAACGGCGAGTTGGTGATCAACACCGACTACGCCAACGTCATCGGCCTGCGCCGTTATAAAGAGAAGGGCAAAGGTTTCTACTTCTCGCCGAAGCTGATCGAGTGGCTGGGGCCCAAGCGCGAAGGCGACATCGCCGACGAGCCGTACATCCACTACGCCGCGAGCATGCAGGCGCTGTTCGAAAAACTGGCGTTGCAGATGATCGACCACTACCTGGGCGATGTGCTCAAGGAAACCGGCAAGCTGGCCTTCGCCGGTGGCTGTGCGTTGAACGTCAAGTTGAACCAGAAAATCATTGCCCGCGACGACATCAAAGAGTTGTTCGTTCAGCCTGCGTCCGGCGATGCCGGTACCGCGGTTGGTGCTGCGGCTTACGTGTCCCACGCCCGTGGCGTGCCGGTCGAGAAGATGGAACACGTCTACCTCGGCCCGTCCTACAGCAACGAAGACGTGCTCGCCGCCTGTGCCCGTCACCCGAGCAAGCCTGCATGGCGCAAGCTTGAGAACATGCCGGAAAGCATCGCCAAGATCATGGTCGACGGCAACCCGGTGGCCTGGTTCCAGGGCCGCATGGAGTTCGGTCCGCGTGCCTTGGGCGGTCGTTCGATCATCGGTTGCCCGAGCGCGACCGGTGTGGCTGACCGCATCAACCACCAGATCAAGTTCCGCGAGCGCTGGAGGCCTTTCTGCCCGTCGATGCTCGACACCGTTGCGCCGCAAATGATCAAGATCGATCACCCTGCGCCGTTCATGACCTTCACCTTCGAAGTGGCTGAAGAGTGGAAAACCCGCGTGCCGGAAGTCGTCCACGAAGACGGCACCTCCCGGGCCCAAGTGCTCAAGCGCGAATACAACCCACGCTACTACGACATGATGAAGGCGCTGGAAGTGCTGACCGGTAACGGCGTGTCGCTGAACACCTCGCTCAACCGTCGTGGCGAGCCGATGATCTGCTCGCCGACCGACGCCTTGAACATGTTCTTCGGCTCCGACCTGCAGTACCTGATCATGGAAGACATTCTGGTGGTCAAAGAAGGTGCGAACGAGTATGCGGTTGACTGACGTGCTGATCAGTATCGTTATTCCTGCTTATAACTACGCCAAAACCTTGCCGCGTGCGGTGAATTCGGTGTTGGCGCAGTTGGGTGATGCCCAGGCTGAGTTGCTGGTAATCGATGACGGGTCCACTGACGCGACGCCACAAGTTCTGGAGCAGCTCCTGACTGAACATGCGGGACGCTTTAGAGCTCTGCGCAAACCCAATGGCGGTTTGTCTTCGGTGCGTAATCGCGGGATCGAGGAGGCTCGGGGGCAATACCTGATCTTCCTCGATGCCGATGATGAGATGGCGCCTGGTGCGCTGGCTGCGTTGCCCCGGCATATCTCCAGCAACCCTGACAGCCGTTTGATCATTGGCGGTCACTGGTCGGTGTTCGACGACGGTCGTCGTGTCCAGCACGCAGTCAAACCCTTGCCAGCTACCCCGCGCCAGCGTGTGCGTGGCTACTTGCTGGACAAGACGGTATCGCTGTCCAACGGCGCCTGCGCGATGCATCGCGAAGTGTTCGCGCCGGGCAACTATCCTGAGCACTTGCGCAACGTTGAAGATATTCCGGTGTTTGCGCAGGTGCTGGCGCGTTTCCCGTGCAGTGTGCTCGATCAGCCCCTGGCGTTGATCTACAAGCATGGCGACAGCATGCGCCATGACCTCAAGCAAAGCCTGGCGGCGGGCGTGGGGATGGTTGATGAAGTATTTTCCTCGGCCCGAATGCCTCAAGAACTGCAGGACCTGCGCCAGGCTTTCCTGGCTCAGCGCTGCCTGTCGTTGTTCCGCGATTGCTACAGTGCCGGCGATTATGTCAACGCCAAGGCTTTTTATGCCCGCGCCGTGCGCGCCGATCTGCGCTCTCTGACGCGCTGGTCCTATACCCGCAAAGCCATCCGGTTATTGTTCAAGTGAGCGCGCCACCGTCTGAGGCAAGTGCGCTCCAGGCTGAGGGGGGCTGGACACAAAAAGCGCGTGAGCTGGATCGTTATCGCTGGAAGCTGCTGCGCGAGCGTCATGGTCGCTGTGGCAGTCTTTTGCGCCTGATTCGTGATGTGCTGGTGGATGTGGCGGTCGGGATACGCGCCAAGGCGTGCTTGAGTGCTTCGGTGGTTGCTGCACCCTGTGAGGTGCTGTTGTTGCATTCGGCACCAAAGTCCATGGCGCTGCAACGCAAGAATATTCTGATCGAGGGCTTGCGCAAGCGCGGGCACCACCTGACAGAGGCCGCGTTACGTTCTCCATCGGACGCCTGCGCCCAGCGCATGCTCCTGGCGCCGCCGCAGTCTGTGCCGCTGCGTTATCTGGTGTACGCCGCCCATGCCCAGTGGCTGGTGACGACGTATTCGCCCAAGGTACTGATCAACGAACGCAACGGTAGTCTTCATGCGCCGTTCCTGCGCTTGGCATTGGCTGCGCGTGGTGCCCGATTGCTGCAACTGGCCCATGCCACGACGCTGGAATCTTCACGGCGACTGGGGATGAACGATTACGACTATTACGGCGTCTTTGGCCATAGTTCGCTGGTTGCCTTGCAGGAAAGAACATTGCGATTCGGTGAGTCGACGGTGGTGTTGATCGGTTCTTACCTCGCCGATGAAACCTATGATCTGCCAGTTGCCGATCCTGCTCTCCATACGTTGTTGATTCTGGGGGTTGGCCCTGATCGGGAAAAAGAGTCGGGCTACCAGCGCACCTATCAGTTACTGCGCGACTGGGCCGAGCAGCATCCGCATTATCGCGTGCTGTTCAAGCGTCATCCGCGCAGCAAGGCGCAATTCTGGAGCGATGCCGCTGCGCAGTTAGCCAACATCGACTTGCTGGACAGCAAGTGTTCACTGGCGGACGCTCTGGCGCAGGCCAGCGTTGTCGTCAATATCATGTCCAATGCTGGTATCGAGGCAGGGCTGGCGGGCCGGCCGGTAATCCATGTGAATGCGGGCGGCGATGTGGATATTTTCTCTCACTCGCTGTTTTTTGGGCTTCAAGTGCGCGATGAGCATGAGTTTTCCCGCCAGCTACAAGCGCTTGAGCAGGATTATCCGGGGCATGTGGCCCAAGCCCGACGCTTTGCCGATTACCACCTGGTATACGGTTCTCAGGGTTTGGCAAAGACCATTCAACTGGTTGATAACTTGTTGCGAGGCGCAGACCCTGCGCGTGACTTCGAGACCTTCAGGCTGTCTGCCGCCGGCTGACACTGATGGCTTGAAGGGTTAAGGGGTGAGCGCCAGGCTCAATTCCCGTCCACTGCACACACGTTGGTGGTTCAGGTAATGCTCAAGGAACTGGTTGTCCTTGAGTAGCCACTCGCGATCCTGGCGATAGCGCAACATATGCTTGAAATTGCGCAGGCGCAGGCCTTTGCGCAGCGGCTTGCGATAGGCGCGCAGGTCAGCGATGTCAATCAGCCCCAGCGTGTTTTCAGGCGTCAATACCACATTGCCCAAGTGCGCGGAGCGAAAGTAGATGCCGTCCTCATGCAGGCGTGCAATGAACTCACCCAGTTGTGCCCGAAGAAATTCGTTGTTATCGGTGCCTAGCAACTGACGCAGCGTGCGACCTGGCAGAGGATCGTAATGCACGGCATCGCGCTCGATGCTTGGGATGCGATAAACCTGGCGTACCGTTGGGCATTCGATATTGCGTTCGCGCAGTGCTCGGCAGTTGTCGGCGAAGCGCCGGGCGTAAGGCGCCCAAAGCGCAGATGTCAGCAGGCGTTTGCGGCGAAACAGCTTGAGCATCGAGCCATCGGCCAGGCACAAAACTTTATCCCCTTTACCATCGGCCTCGAGAACGTCGGCGCCCTCGCGCATGTTGAGATAAGCGGTATGGTCGAGCGTTTGCATCAAGGCTCCAAAGGCTTGGCCTGATGGGATGGGCAGCCGCCTATGTTACCGCAGTGCGCATGCCGCAAAAAACCGCTGTGGTACAATCGCCGCACTTTTTAAGAGGCAGTTGCCCGTTCACGGGGGTGCCTGGCGCAATACCACAGAGTGCTTGCTTCTGATTCTTGGTTTTATACTTCCATACGCGGACGGGCGAATAACAGGGTGTTGATGTCTGCGGACTTGTCGCACATGGTTATATTGCGCTTTGGCGGGTGGATGCGGCCTATTTTTTGGACACCCTATGACGACAATGCTGTTCATTTCCTTGGCCAAGCATCAAGGCCTCTATTTCAATCGGTTACTCAACGAGACCGAGCTACAAGGTAAAGTCGTTACCCCACCACAGATGCCTTGGCCAAGGTTGTCGCAGACTTCCAGAGTGCTTTCGCGAATCGACTGGCTGAGCCTGATCGAAGAAAAATGCGAGGAGCGACGCGTCAAGAACAAAAACGATGGTCGCTTGTATCGTCTGTTGTTACGTCTTGAGCTGATTTGGATGGCGCTGCGTGCCCAGGCTTTGCTTGATCGTGAGCGCCCCGACGCGCTGGTGTTCTGGAATGGTTCCCATCGTTACTGCCGATTGCTGACGGCCTTGGCGCCGGCGGGTTGTAAGACGTTCTTTTTCGAGAACGGCTTGTTGCCCGATACCACAACCGTTGATCCGCAGGGCGTGAACTACCTGAACGCCGTTCCGCGCGAGGCCGGTTTTTATCTCAACTATCCTTATTCGGTTCCTGAAAATCAGGCGGCGCCCGTGCTGATTCCACGCCAGCCTCGTACCAGTGGCCCGGCACCGATTGTGCTGCCGGAGCAGTTCGTCTTTATTCCGTTCCAGGACGACCGCGATAGTCAGGTTCGGCTGTTTTCTCCCTGGATCAAGAACATGCGCGAGATGTTCGCCTTGGGCGAGCGCTTGGCCAAAGAGACTGGATTGACAGTGGTGTTCAAGGAGCATCCATCCAGTCGCGAAACGTATCCTGAGTTGCATGAGCGTACTCACGAGCGTCTGTTGTTCGCCAACGGCAACGCCACTCAGCAGTTGATCGAGTCCAGTGAGTTTGTGATCACGCTGAACTCGACGGTTGGCCTGGAAAGCCTCCTCTTGGGTAAGCCCGTGCTGACCCTGGGTCAGGCGTTTTTCAATATCGAGGGGCTGGTAATGCATGCCGATAACGCCGAGCAAGTGGTGGAACTGGCACGCACTTTCCCGCAATGGCCGCTCGATGATCGGTTGCGGCGTAATTTTCTCCATTACCTCTCTGAACACTACTGTATCAAGGGTGGCTGGAAGAACGCCGACAAGGCCCAGTTGCAGCGGGTCGCCAATCGAATGCTGGGTAAAGCCGAATGCTGACAGGAATGAAAAAACTGATCGATAGGAATGCCCTGGCGGCGTGGGCGTCTATCGGTCTTTTCGTGCTGCTGTGCGGGGCATGGGTACTGCCGGACAATAAGCTTTATCACCAAATGATAATTTTCCTGCTCTGGTTACCCGCCATGTTGGCGCTGTTCCATCGGGATTTTCGGCTGATGCTCAAGCAACCGGAGTGCATCCTCTTCGCCATTTTCGTGGCTTGGACATTATTGGTGCTGATGGTTGAGGGGGGCGCTAACGTTGTCGGCAAAAGCAAGGTGACGCTCTACGTGTCCCTTGCCCTCTTAGGCGTGCTACTGGCTGCCCAGAACCGCAAGTGGCGGTTGGAATCCATGTTGTTGTACGCATCGATTATCGGCGGTTTTTTTGCTGCGGCTTCCTGGGTCTACTTTTATGAAACGTCCGCTCAGCCGTTTAGCGGCAGGCTGATTGCCATTGGCTTGTGGGACACTGCGATCATGGCCGCGCACGGGGTGGGGGCTCTGGCGATTCTTGGCGTTTTCACGCTGCAGACCAAGCGCTTCAATCCCTGGGTGATGGTGTTGCTGCTGATTCCGGCGCTGGGGTATGCGTTATTCCTGGGCTTTAGCCAAACCCGTGGTGTATGGATCGGCTTGCTGGCCTGCCTGTTCGTGATGGGCGTGGCGCGACCGTCGCGCCTGGGTAGCGGACTGATGATTTTGACGGTTTTGGGGTTGGCGTCCATTGCTGTATTCAAGCCGGAAATCCTCATGCAGCGTGGCGTTTCTTTTCGTCCCGAGCTGTGGCGCGGTGGCGTTCAATTGATGCTGGACCACTGGGTGATGGGGTTGGGATTTCATGAGTACCTGATTCCTGTCCCTGAAATCGGACAGGCATTCAAACATCCCCACAATCTTTTTCTGGATATCGGTGTGCGGCTCGGTGTGCCTGGCCTACTGCTGTTCGGCTGGCTGTGGCTGGTGGTTGGCTGGCGTGGCTGGGTTTCGCGCGCGCAGCCACTGGGGCAGGTGTTGCTGGCGCTCTGGGTGTTTTCCGGGACGTCGTTGATGACCGATGGCATCGGCCTCTGGCTCAAGCCCAACGCGGACTGGTTGATCACCTGGTTACCGATTGCCTTGAGTATCGTATTGGCCACTCGTGGTAGCAATCAAACCAAAACTTCCCTCTGGAGTGTTTCAGCTACTGATACTCCTGGCCCGGTAGCGAAGTGCTGAAGCGTTTTCGGCGCCGCGTCCGGGCTGAGCCTATGTTGTAATTCGTTCGCTGTTACAATCCACAGGTTGTCTGTCTTTTTCAAACGTACGAGGCGTGCCGAATGGCCAATTCCGACCAGCAATCAAGCATGAAGATTTACCTGCGGTTGCTGAAATACGTGCTCCCGTACTGGGGCGCTTTCGCCCTCAGTATTATCGGCTTCGTGCTATTCGCATCTAGCCAGCCGATGCTGGCGGACATGCTCAAACATTTTCTCGACGCCTTGCAAAAACCCAATGACACCAAGTTTCTGGGTGTCTCGCTGGTACTCGGCGTACCGTTATTGATTGTGCTGATTGCCGTCTACCAGGGTATCGGCTCATTTCTGGGTAACTATTACCTGGCCAAGGTTGCCCGTGGCGTGGTCCACGACCTGCGTTGCGCCTTGTTCGACAACCTGTTGACCCTGCCTAACCGCTACTTCGACAACAACAACTCCGGTCACCTGATTTCCCGTATTACCTATAACGTGACCATGGTCACCGGTGCCGCCACCGATGCGATCAAAGTGGTGATCCGTGAAGGCCTGACGGTGGTGTTCCTGTTCGGTTACCTTCTGTACAGCAACTGGAAAATGACCCTGGTATTGCTGGCGATCCTGCCGGTCATCGCGATTCTGGTGAGTAGCGCCAGCAAAAAATTTCGCAAGCAAAGCAAGAAAATCCAGGTGGCGATGGGCGATGTGACCCATGTGGCTTCGGAGACGATCCAGGGCTACCGCGTGGTTCGCAGCTTTGGCGGTGAGACTTACGAAATCGAGCGTTTCCACAAGGCCAGCGCCGACAACATGAACCGCAGCCTGGGCATGACCCGCACCCAATCGATCTACACCCCAATGCTGCAACTGGTGATTTACATCGGCATGGCCGTGTTGATGTATCTGGTGCTTTACCTTCGCGGCGATGCCTCTGCTGGCGAACTGGTTGCTTACATCACCGCTGCCGGTTTGTTGCCCAAGCCGATTCGTCAGTTGTCGGAAGTCAGCGCCACGATCCAGAAAGGACTGGCCGGTGCGGAGAGCATCTTCGAGCAGCTCGACGAAGAACCGGAAGTCGATACGGGCACCAAGGAAATGGTGCGCGTCAGCGGTCGCCTGGAAGTGCGTAACCTGAGCTTCCAGTACCCGGGCACCGAGAAACTCGTGCTCAACGATATTTCCTTTACCGCCGAAGAGGGCCAGATGGTTGCTTTGGTGGGGCGTTCAGGCAGCGGCAAATCCACCTTGGCCAACCTGATTCCGCGTTTCTATCACCACGACAAGGGCCAGATCCTGCTCGACGGTATGGATGTCGAGGAATACAAGCTGACCAACCTGCGTCGTCACATTGCCCTGGTGACCCAGCAGGTCACCCTGTTCAACGACAGTGTCACCAACAACATTGCCTACGGCGACCTCGCCGGCGCACCGTTCGAAGATGTGCGCAAGGCAGCCGAAGATGCCTACGCCGCCGAGTTCATCGAGCAAATGCCTCAAGGCTACGACACCCTTGTGGGCGAAAACGGTGTGCTGCTTTCCGGCGGTCAGCGCCAGCGTCTGGCGATTGCCCGGGCACTGCTCAAGAATGCGCCATTGCTGATTCTCGATGAGGCTACCTCGGCCCTCGACACCGAATCCGAGCGCCACATTCAGGCAGCTCTGGAACAAGTAATGAAGGGCCGTACCACGCTGGTGATCGCTCACCGCTTGTCGACCATCGAGAAGGCTGACCTGATCCTGTTGATGGACCAGGGCCGCATCGTCGAACGCGGCACCCACGCCGAGTTGTTGGCGTTGAACGGTCACTACGCACGCCTGCACGAGAAGGACTTCGTCGAAAGCACCGACGAGGCGATGACGGAGTCCCACGTTTGATTTTGAGTTACTGGCGAGCCTGGAGAGAAAGCGGCTGGGCGCCCATCGATGCAACGGCTTATAGCCAGGCCTGGCAACAGTTCGGCGGCAGCGTGGCGACTCATCCCGACGTGGTTGAGCGTCTGGCGGGGCTGGTAGGCATCCCGGTGCGTTATCTGGGCTGGTTCGTCGACGGTGAGTTGTGCGCCGCGATGCCGACCTGGGGCCGTCATGTGGCCTTGTCCAAGGAAGTGCTCAAGCGAGAGGGCAAACGTGGCCTGCTCGATCTTGGCAATGCCGAGATCATCCTGCCGGTTGCCGAAGACGTCCAGGTTCGTGTGCGGCATCGCGCGCGTTATGTGTCCGAACTCAATGCCCCAAACATCACCGGTCTCGCTGAGCAACCTGAAGGCCTGGCGCTGGCTCGTGAACCAGAGGACTACAGTAAGAAATTTCGCTACAACCAGCGTCGTGACCAGCGTTTGCTTGAAGAGGCGGGTGGCATCATCCGACCGATGCTGGAGCTGAGCGCCAGCGAACAGGCCACCATCTATGCTGACCTGTTCCAGCGCCGCTGGAACTTTGAAGCACCGGGCAAGGCGCGTCTTTCTGAAGTGTTCAGCCTGTTGCGTGAGTTTATGACCGGGTCCTTGATCTACCTGAACGACGAACCGGTGGCGATCCAGATTCTGTACCGGGTCGAGGCGCCCAAGTGGGTCAGCCTGGAATACATTAACGGCGGTGTCGACCCGCAAAACCGCGAGTTCAGCCCTGGCAGTGTACTCAGTTTCGTCAACACCCAAGCCGCATGGGAGCAGGCCCGCGCCGTGGGCAAGCCGCTGCGTTACTCGTTCGGCCGCGCCGATCGCGAATACAAGGATCGCTGGTGTCACCGGGTTCCGGTCTATCAGGTTTGAGCGAGGACAGGCAGTCATGAGCGCACGCAAGCAACAATTGCTTAAACGCCATCGCCAACGCAAACGTGTGGTGCTGATCGGTGCGTTGTTGGCTGCATTATTATTTGGCATTTTTGTCGCCTGGTGGCCGTTGCCGCTGTTCCTGCTGTTGGGCTGGATCGCCCATGAAGCCTGGTTCGCCGACCATCTGTTCTATGCCCCGGGCGACGATTATCGCTATGACTTCCCGGCGGATACGCCGCAGTTCCCCACCACCCTGGTCAATGGTGCCTTGCAGGTGACGGGGGACTTTGGCGTGGCGCAAACCCTGGTTTTGCAGGTGCGGGTCAAGAGCCATTGGCTGGGTCGCTTTCTTGACCCCCAGGTATGGATCGGTGACGACCGTCAGGATCTGGAGCGCGGTGTCGCGGGAGAGCGTTTTCTCAATCTTTCCGGGCAAGGTTCGGCGCTGGCTGCCGGGACCCTGACCTTACGTGGACGCTTTTGCAGCCTGGCGCCACAGGCAACTTTGCACGCCCTGAATAATCCGGATTTTGCTCAGCAGCGTCTGCTAATCATCGCCCCCCATGCCGATGATGCTGAACTGGCTGCTTTTGGTCTTTATAGCCGGGCGTCCGAGGTGGCTATCGTCACACTGACCCAAGGCGAGATTGAGGCCGAACACTATCGCGATATGGGCCTCGACGCCGCTCAGGCCGCCCGTCTGAAGGGGCGCCTGCGCAGTTGGGATAGCCTGGCAGTGCCGCTGTGGGGCGGGGTGGCGCAACAACAGTGTGTGCAATTGGGCTATTACTGCTTGCAACTGAATGCGATGGCGCAGCAGCCGGAGCAAAGCTTCGGTTCCCGGGAGTCGGGGGAGAGCGATATACGTGACGTGCGTCGGCACAATGCCCTGCGCCTGCCGGGTGACGTCGATGGTCAGCCCCATTGGCGCAACCTGGTGGCTGATCTGGCGCGTCTGCTTGAGCATCACCGTCCCGACGCGGTGCTGACACCCCATCCCGAACTGGATCCCCACAGCGATCATGTCGCCAGCACGCGCGCCTTGATGGACGCGATTGAACTCAGTACCTGGCGCCCGCGCACCCTGCTGCTCTATGCCAATCACCTGCACGACAACGACCGCTGGCCGATGGGCCCGGCGGGTTATGGCATTGCCCTGCCGCCGACCATCGAGTCGTTGCCGGCTGATGGGCTATGGAGTCCGTTGCTGGACGCGCCAACCCGCTTGGACAAAGCCATGGCCTTAGGCATGCAGCACGACTTGCAGGGCCGTCCACCGCTCAAAAGACGTCTGCGCCGGGTGATTCAGCGGTTGTTGGCCGGGCGTTGCTGGCCCCGCACAGGTGAAGACGAGTTCTTCCGCAAAGCGGTGCGCCGACATGAACTTTTCTGGGTGCGTCCGCTGGATGCCCCTCCACAGAATGACCGCCGCTGAGCCTGTGTGCTCGGGTGCGGCCGCATTCTTTCGCTATGTTATTATCCGCGACGCTTTTATTGCCCCTGGAGTTTCCATGAAGTTATCCATGCCACGATTCGATCAGGCCCCTGTCCTGGTGGTCGGCGATGTCATGCTCGACCGTTACTGGCATGGTGGTACCTCACGGATTTCCCCTGAGGCGCCGGTACCGGTAGTCAAGGTCGAGCAAATCGAGGACCGCCCGGGCGGTGCCGCCAACGTTGCCCTGAACATTGCCGCGCTCGGTGCGCCGGCCTCGCTGGTCGGCGTGACCGGCGACGACGAGGCTGCCGACAGCCTGGTCAACAGCCTCAAAGGTGCCGGCGTGCGGGCGTTGTTCCAGCGCATCGCCCACCAGCCGACCATCGTCAAGCTGCGGGTGATGAGCCGCCACCAGCAATTGCTGCGTATCGACTTCGAAGAACCTTTCGCAACCGACGCCCTGGCGCTGGGCGAGCAAGTCGACGAATTGCTCGAAGGCATCAAGGTGCTGGTGCTGTCCGACTACGGCAAAGGCGCGCTGAAAAACCATCAGGTGCTGATCCAGGCTGCCCGTGCTCGTGGGATTCCGGTGCTGGCCGATCCCAAGGGCAAGGATTTCTCGATCTACCGCGGCGCGAGCCTGATCACCCCGAACCTCAGCGAATTCGAAACCATTGTCGGTGGTTGCGCCGATGAGCACGAGCTGGTGAGCAAGGGCGCGCAGCTGATGCACGACCTCGACCTCGGCGCCTTGCTGGTGACCCGTGGCGAGCACGGCATGACCTTGCTGCGCCCGGATCATCCGGCACTGCACCTGCCGGCCCGTGCCCGTGAAGTGTTCGACGTGACCGGTGCCGGTGACACGGTGATTTCTACCCTGGCGGCAGCGATCGCCGCTGGCGAAGAACTGCCCCACGCGGTGGCCTTGGCCAATCTGGCGGCAGGCATCGTGGTCGGCAAGCTCGGTACCGCGGCCATCAGTGCCCCGGAATTGCGTCGTGCGATCCAGCGTGAAGAAGGTTCCGAGCGTGGTGTGTTGGGGCTGGAGCAGCTGTTGCTGGCAGTCGACGATGCACGTGCACACAACGAGAAGATTGTGTTCACCAATGGCTGCTTCGACATCCTGCATGCCGGCCACGTGACCTACCTCGAACAGGCGCGTGCCCAAGGCGATCGTCTGATCGTGGCGGTCAACGACGATGCGTCGGTGAGCCGCTTGAAAGGGCCGGGTCGGCCGATCAACAGTGTCGACCGTCGCATGGCCGTACTGGCCGGTCTGGGCGCCGTGGACTGGGTCATCAGCTTCCCTGAGGGCACGCCAGAAAACCTGTTGCGCGAGGTCAAGCCGGATGTGTTGGTCAAGGGCGGCGATTACGGGATCGAGCAAGTGGTTGGCGCAGACATCGTCACTGCTTACGGCGGGGCTGTGAAAGTGCTGGGGCTGGTGGAAAACAGCTCGACCACGGCGATTGTCGAGAAGATCCGCAATCACTGACCGAACATGATCCTTCCCACTCTGTGGGAAGGATCATGAAAAAGATCGCAGCCTTCGGCAGCTCCTACATGGGTGTGCATATAACCCCGTAGGAGCTGCCGAAGGCTGCGATCTTTTGCTTTCAATGGATCTTTTTGCTTAAGAGCTGACTTTCTTGCGCGGCACGATTCTTTTCAGCAGCTGCTTTGCTTTTCCATGCAGGCGGGCTAAACCCGAATCCTTCCCCGGCGGGGTCAAACCCTGTTGCCGCACCCAGTCTTTCCAGCGAATCCGCTCATCCTTCACCAGCCATCCTTCCTGTCGGGCAAAACTCTCCGCCAGATATAGCCCGCGGGTACTCGCCGGGTACAACTGATCTTTTTTCAGGGTATACAGCTCGGCCATCGGCTGGCCGTCCTGCAGTGGCATCAGATACAAATCGGGACGTTTGCGATCGAGCCGGGCCACCAGTTGATCGCCTTCCAGTCGTTCGTCGACATGAAACAGGCTTAGGGATTTGGCTTCCTTGGGCACATCCAGGCGCAAGTCGTAGATCAATTGCAGCGACGCGGTCGGCAAATGCACGTAGGCCCGAGGACGCTCGATCAGCGGCATGTTGGCGCAGCGCACCGGCCGTGCCGAGCCGGACAGCGGTGTCAGGCGAAACGGCAGGGCTTCGCGGTAATGCAGGGCGGATGAGTAGGGTGCGGGCAGCCAGGTGTCGTTGAAACGCCCGCTGAGCCAGCCTTCCGGGGTTTCCAGAAGGCACTCTTCGGCGATTTCCTGGGTCGCCGTGTGCAGCGGCAGGGTCAGTTCATGGGCCGGCACGTAACCCGAGATCAGCTTGAGCACCACATCGCCGCGGTCCTGCCGGCGCTGACGCACCAACACCCAGTAATCGCGATTCCGCCAATGCAGGGTCAGGCGCACCGAAACCCCAAGATTCGCCAGCTCCAGGGCAAACCGCTCGCTGTCGGGCACCGTCACCGGGCGGCGACGTTGCAGGGTCTGGGAGAAATTCAGCGGCATCCCGACGCTCTGGTAACTCAGGCCTTCGGGTGTCGCTTCGACGAATAACGGCAGGGTCTTGAAGTTGCTCGGGTTCTTTCTTATCAGCGTACGCGGCATGTCGGCTCCTGCTTAAGGCCGCGTGGGCGGCATCAATGGCTACGAAGGACCTGGACAACGGTCGCGACGTTGTGGGCGAGGTGCAGCGGATTGATGGTCCCGACAATAGCACTGGCCACACCCGGGTGTTCAAACAACAACTCGAAGCTGGCGCGCACCGGGTCCACACCCGGACTCAAGCAGACGTGGCCACTGGCCAAGGCTTTTTTGACCAGGATCGCTTTGCCGTGAGCAGCAGCATAGTCAATGACCGGCTTCTCGTTCTGCTCGTTCAGATTGTAGGTGACCATCGCGCAATCACCTTGTTCCAGAGCCTTCAAGCCGCCTTCGACGGTTTTACCGGAAAACCCGAAACCGCGAATCTTGCCTTCGCGCTTGAGCTCGGCGAGGGTCGTATAGACCTCGCTGTCATTGAGGATCGCCAGGTCGTTGCCGTCGGAATGCACCAACACCAGATCGATAACATCCGTTTCCAGCCGTTGCAGGCTGCGTTCCACCGAGAGGCGCGTATGGGCGGCGCTGAAGTCGTGGTGCGACTGGCCGTCGGCAAACTCTTCGCCAACCTTGCTGACGATCACCCAGTCCTGACGTTGACCCCGCAGCAACGGGCCAAGACGCTCTTCGCTGCGGCCATAGGCCGGCGCGGTGTCGATCAGGTTGATGCCCAGGTCGCGCGCGAGTTTGAGCAGCATGCGCGCTTCGTCATCGCCGGGGATCTGGAAGCCATTGGGGTATTTCACCCCTTGATCGCGGCCAAGTTTCACCGTGCCCAGGCCCAGGGGCGAAACCAGCAGGCCGGTGCTGCCCAAAGGGCGATGCAGATCGTGCAGGGTGGGTTGGCTCATGGCAGCAGTTGCTCCCAGGCAGGGACGCCCATCGGCGGTTTTGGCAGTTCCGGCAGCGGCGCCGGATGGCTCGGCTGGATGCCGTCGCGTTGCAGCGCGGCGAGGACGCGGTCAGCGAAATCCGGCGCCAGGGCCAGTTTGGTCGGCCAACCCACCAGCAGGCGGTCCTGCTCGGCGAGGAAGGCATTGTCCGGGCGGGTCAGGCCTGATTGCAGCGGCTCGGCGCGCTCGACCCGCAAGGTCGCCCACTGCGCGGTGCTCAAGTCGATCCACGGTAGCAGGTTGCCGAGTTCTTTTTTCGCCGTGGCGATTTGCGCCGCAGGATCGCGCGCCACGCCTTCGGCTTCGGCGATGTCGCCTCCCAGGTACCAGACCCATTGGCCATCGGCGGCCGGGTGGGTGGTCACGGTGATGCGCGGCTTCGGCCCGCCGCCCAGGCAATGGGCGTACAGCGGTTTGAGGCCCGGGCCTTTGACGATGATCATGTGCAGGGGACGGCGCTGCATGGCCGGTTGGCTCAGGCCCAGCGCCGTGAGCAGATCGGCGGTGCCGGCACCGGCGCTGAGAACGATGCGCTGGGCGCGAATCTCGCGTTCGTCGACTTTCAAGCCGACCAGTTCGTCGTTTTCCAGCAGCGGTTCGATGTGCTGGCCGGCCAGTAGACCGTCACCGGCCAAATCGGCCAGGCGCTGGATCAGGCTTGGCACATCGACCACCAGTTCCGCCAGGCGATAGACCTTGCCCTTGAAGCGCTTGTCTTGCAGGGCTGGCGGCAATTGTTCGCCCTTGACCTGATCGACCCGCCCGCGCACGGCTTTGCTGGCAAAGAAACTGGTGAGGTTGCCGGCGAGGGTGCCGGGGGACCAGAGGTAATGGGCGTCGGACAGCAGACGCACGCCAGACAGGTCCAGCTCACCGTCGCCGGCCAGCGCTTCACGCCAGCGACGCGGCATGTCGGCGATGGCTTCCGAGGCGCCGGTCAGGGCGCCGTGCAACGCGTACTTGGCGCCGCCGTGGATGATCCCCTGGGATTTCACGCTCTGCCCGCCACCGAGGCTGGCGCTTTCCACCAGCACGGTCGAAAAACCCTGGCGGCGCAGGCGCGCATTCAGCCAGAGGCCGGCGACACCAGCGCCGACAATCAGAACGTCGGTGGAAATAACGGATGGCATGCAACGACCTCAGTGTTCAAGACGAGGGCGCAGTATACAGACTCGAAGAAAAGGGGATTGTTGGTGATCAATCGGATGGATGCAAAACCTGTGGGAGCGAGCCTGCTCGCGATGGGGCCGGCACATGCAACATAAGGGTTGAATGCAAGACCGCTATCGCGAGCAGGCTCGCTCCCACAATGGAAAGTGCTTAGGGCCTTAGTGCCCCGCGGTTTTCGAGAATAGCTGAATAACCACAACGCCCAGCACAATCAGCGCCATCCCCAGCATCGCTGGCACATCCAGCTTCTGCCCGTAGATAAACAGAGCCGCGACGCTGACCATCACGATCCCCATACCGGCCCACACCGCGTAGGCCACGCCCACCGGAACGCTGCGCACCACCAGGGTCAGCATCCAGAAAGCAATGCCATAACCGACGATGACCAACAGCAACGGCAATGGCGTGCTGAAACCTTTGACCGCTTTCATCGAAACAGTAGCGATCACTTCGGCGCAGATGGCGATGGCCAGGTAGTAGTAAGCGGTCATGGGTCAATCCTCGTGTGAAGCGTTGCTTTCTGAGGTCGGCATTCTAGAGATTCGCCAGATGCGGTAAAGTCATTACCTATCTGTTCTGAAGATGGGTTGAGCCATGAACATGCAATGGAATCTGGAACAACTGCGCTTGTTTGTCAGCGTCGCGGAACAACGTTCGTTTTCCGCGGTGGCGCGGGATCAGCGCAAGGCACAGTCAGCGGTCAGCAGTTCGATTGCGCTGCTGGAAGAGGACCTGGGCGTCAGCCTGTTCGATCGCAGCAGTGGTCGTCAGCCGAAACTCACCGAAGCCGGCACCGCCCTGCTTGAGGAGGCGCGGGAAGTACTGCGCCAATGTGAGCGCCTCAATGGCCGGGCGCTGGCGATGATGCGCGGCCAGGAAGCGAGTCTGCGTGTGGCTCAGGACGAGGCGATGCCCTATCAAGCAGTGGTTGAAAGCTTCGAGGCTCTGGCAGAAAAGTTTCCCAGCCTCGAAGTGCAGCTGACCAGCGCCGCCCAGGGTGATGTCGCGCGCAAATTGGTGGAGCGCCGGGCTGATCTGGGCTTGCTGTTTTATCATGAGCAAATTCCCGAAGCCCTCGAGCGGCGGGTGCTGGGTAGCGTCGAAATGGTTACGGTGTGCGGCGTGGGGCATCCCATGGCGAAGCAGGCGCAGGTCGATTGCCAGCAAATGGCGCAGCATCGACAGTTGCTGATGTCCACGCAATCCAGCGTCTATCCCGGCAGTGAGCCGGCCAGCCCGCAGGTCTGGCGCGCCGACAGTTTCTATGTGATGGCTGAATGGGTGATGCGCGGTCTTGGCTGGGCCTGGTTGCCGCGACATGTGGTGCAGTACCCGGCGTATCAGAATCAGATGGTCGAACTGGTCAGCGAATGGACGCCGCCAGCGTTGATTGTCGAACTGGTCTGGCGTCGCGACGAACCCCTGGGCCCGGCGGCCCGTTGGTTGGCTGAACGTTTTGCCGTGCACTTGCAGGCGATTGGCTAAAAAACCGATAAACTCCGCCGCCATGAATAGAACTCTCTACACCGCGCTGTTTTACCTGGGGCTGCCATTGGTAGCGATTCGGCTTTGGCTACGGGCGCGCAAAGCACCGGCGTACGCCAAACGCATTGGCGAACGGTTCTCCCTCGCGCTACCGGCAATGAAGCCGGGCGGTATTTGGGTACACGCGGTGTCGGTGGGCGAAAGCATCGCCGCGGCGCCGATGATTCGTGCCTTGCTGCAACGGTATCCGACGCTGCCGATCACCATCACCTGCATGACCCCGACCGGGTCCGAACGGATCCAGGCATTGTTCGCCAACGAGCCGCGCCTTCAGCACTGCTATCTGCCTTACGACTTGCCCTGCGCAGCCAAGCGATTCCTTGATCGAGCCCGGCCGAAACTGGCGGTGATCATGGAAACCGAGCTCTGGCCCAACCATATCCACCAATGCGCCAAGCGCGGGATTCCCGTGGCGCTGGCCAATGCACGACTGTCCGAGCGTTCGGCCAAAGGCTATGGCCGCTTCCATAAACTGACCGGGCCGATGCTCGCCGAGATGAGCCTGTTCGCGGTACAGACCGAAGCCGAGGCACAGCGCTTCCGCGATTTGGGCGCGCGCCCGGAAACCGTCGAAGTGACCGGTTCGATCAAGTTCGACCTGACCATCGACCCGCAACTGCTGCAACGTGCCGCCGAGTTGCGTGGGCAGTGGCAGGCGCAAGAGCGTCCGGTCTGGATCGCCGCGAGTACCCATGAAGGCGAAGACGACGTGGTGCTGGCCGCCCATCGTCGGCTGCTGGCCAATCATCCCGATGCCTTGCTGATTCTGGTGCCGCGTCATCCGGAGCGTTTCAACCCGGTGTTCGAGTTGTGCCGGCAGCAGGGATTCGCCACGGTGCGGCGTTCGACGGGCGAGCCGGTTACCGCAGACACTTCGGTGCTGTTGGGCGACACCATGGGCGAGTTGCTGTTTCTCTATGCCTTGGCCGACAGCGCTTTTGTCGGCGGCAGCCTGGTGCCCAACGGCGGTCATAACCTGTTGGAACCGGCGGCCTTGGCCAAACCGGTGCTCAGCGGGCCACACCTGTTCAACTTCCTCGAAATCGCCGCGCAGTTGCGCAGTGCCGGGGCGTTGGCCGAGGTCGATGATGCCGAAGGTCTGGCGCTGGCGGTGCAGCGACTGTTCGAATTGCCGAGCGATGCGCAGCGGATGGCAGAGGCGGGGCTGAAAGTGATGCGCACCAATCAGGGCGCGTTGCAGCGGTTGCTGGATGGGTTGGGGCGGTTGATCGAGCGTTAGACCGAGTCGCCTGAAAAAAAGATCGCAGCCTTCGGCAGCGCCCAACGGGCGCGTAGAAGCTGCCGAAGGCTGCGATCTTTTGATCTTTTGCTTTTATTGAGCCGGATTAGCCCTCAACTGCTCCGCCGCAGCCTTGGCCAGATCCGGTGGCAGGAAGTCCTTGTCCGGGTTGTAGTCGGGTTTGAGGTAACGCGTCAGGTCCTGCAAATCCCCCGGGTTCAAGGTGCCGGCGGCCTGCTTCAAGCGCAGGTTGTCGAGGATGTAGTCGTAGCGGGTGTTGTTGTAATTACGCACCGAGGTGTACAGCTGACGCTGGGCATCGAGCACGTCAACGATGTTGCGCGTTCCCACCTGATAACCGATTTCGGTCGCTTCCACCGCGCTCTGGTTGGAGATGATCGACTGCCGGCGGGCCTGTACCTGCTCGACGTCGGTGTTGACGGCGCGGTGCAGGTTGCGGGTGTTTTCCACGACCTGACGACGCAGCGCTTCGCGTTGCTGCTCGGACTGGGTCAGCCGCGAGTAGGACTCACGCACCTGCGAGCTGGTCAGCCCGCCGCTGTAGAGCGGGATGCTCAGTTGCAGGCCAACCGTGCGCTGCTCGACATCGCCGCCGTAACGCACGCCGTTCGGGTTCGGGTTGGTAAAGCCGAGGGCGTCGTTGTCACCTTTCTGGTATTGCGCGACCGCATCCAGGGTGGGCGCGTGTCCGGCCTTGCGCTGCTTGAGGGTTTCCTCGGCGGCGCTCACCGCGTAGTTGCTGGCCAGCAAATTCAGGTTCTGCTTGGCGGCGGTGTCGACCCAGGCTTTGGCATCGTTCGGTGCCGGCGGCAGGATCGGCAAGGTGTGGACGATGCCCTGGATCGAGTTGTACTGGCGGTTGGTCAGGGTGATCAGCGCTTCGAACGCATCATCCACCTGACGTTGAGCAAGAATCCGGTTGGCCCGCGCCGTGTCGTAACTGGCTTGGGATTGCAGCACGTCGGTCTTGTCCGACAGACCGACGTCGAAGCGCTCGTTGGACTGGTCGAGTTGACGCTTGAACGCCGCTTCTTCGGCTTTGGTCGAGGCCAAAGTGTCCTGGCTGCGCAGCACGTTGAAGTAGCTTTCGGCACTTTGCAGAATCAGGTTCTGTTCAGTGGCCGAAAGTTGCAAGGCTGCCTGTTCGTTAACGTCCTTGGCGGCCTGTAACTGGAACCAGCGATCGGCGCGGAAAATCGGTTGCGCGAGAGTCGCCTGATACACCGTGCCACTGCGGGTCGAGGTCAGCGATGGCTGGTCGAGTGAGGTGCGGGTGTTGTTCAGGTCGGCACCGGCGGACAGGTTGGGCAACAGCCCGGCGCGGGCCTGGGGCACGACTTCCTTCTGAGCGCCGTATTGGGCGCGGGCGGCGGCGAGGTCGGCGTTGTTGTCCACCGCTTCCTGATAGACGCTGACCAGGTCAGTCTTGGTCGATAAAGGCGCTTCAGCTGCCCAGGCCATTCCATTGGACGCACAAGACACGGCAAGGGCCAGTGAGAGTTTGCGCAGCATGAGGCCATCCCTAAAAATTACGCTGATAATTTGAGCGCCAAGGCTACGGCGCGGCGCCCTGCAGCGTCAAGGCGCGGCACGGCGTAGCGAGTGTAGTTGCACGCGGGCACGGCAACAATCCGGTAATTGCGCCATTCATCATGGTGTTTGCTGCGGAGTTGGCGTTCTTTGCCGGTTGTGTCTAGACTGGCCGGGTTCTTGTCGGGGTGCCTTGCTATGAGGCTGAGATCGAATAATTTCGGATCCCGTTGAACCTGATCAGGTTAGCGCCTGCGTAGGGAACAAGATTTCTCGTCACCCGGCGAGTCCTCTTGTGCTTCGTCCGGGATGTTGTTCGACAATCGAATACCCCTCGAGCACCGAGCACAGCACCAGCTGGTTTTCCCAGCGCCCGTGCGTCCATTCGTTTACAGGTTCGCTCCGACAAAAATCCACTGCCTGGATGTGTGTCTGGAGAGCCCGTGATGACTACAAAATCAAAAATCGAAACCAACCTGAGTGACTCGGCCAAGGTCGATCAGCAATCGGTTCAGCCGTTTACCCGCTCGCAAAAAATCTATGTCCAGGGCTCTCGCCCCGACATCCTTGTGCCGATGCGCGAAATCAGCCTGGACGTAACCCCGACCGACTTCGGCGGCGAAATCAACGCGCCGGTGGTGGTGTATGACACCTCGGGCCCCTATACCGATCCCAACGTCATCATCGACGTGCGCAAAGGCCTGGCCGATGTGCGTTCACCCTGGATCGAATCCCGTGGCGACACCGAGCGTCTGCCGGGTCTGAGCTCCAACTTCGGCCAGGAGCGCCTCGCCGATGCGGAGCTGACCAAACTGCGTTTCGCCCACGTGAATAACCCGCGCCGCGCCAAGGCCGGGGCCAACGTCAGCCAGATGCACTACGCCCGTAAGGGCATCATCACCGCCGAGATGGAATACGTCGCCATCCGCGAAAACATGAAGCTTGAAGTGGCTCGTGCCGCAGGTTTGCTGGATCAGCAACACGCCGGCTACAGCTTCGGTGCCAGCGTGCCGAAAATCATCACGCCGGAATTTGTCCGTGAAGAGATCGCCCGCGGTCGCGCGATCATCCCGGCCAACATCAACCACACCGAACTGGAACCGATGATCATCGGCCGTAACTTCCTGGTGAAGATCAACGGCAACATCGGCAACAGCGCCTTGGGTTCGTCCATCGAAGAAGAAGTGGCGAAACTGACCTGGGGCATTCGCTGGGGTTCGGACACGGTCATGGACTTGTCCACCGGCAAACACATTCACGAAACCCGCGAATGGATCATCCGTAACTCGCCGGTGCCGATCGGTACCGTGCCGATCTATCAGGCTCTGGAGAAAGTCGGCGGCGCCGCTGAAGACCTGACCTGGGAGCTGTTCCGCGACACGCTGATCGAGCAAGCCGAGCAGGGCGTCGACTACTTCACCATCCACGCCGGTGTATTGCTGCGCTACGTGCCGCTGACCGCCAAACGCGTGACCGGCATCGTCTCCCGTGGCGGTTCGATCATGGCCAAGTGGTGCCTGGCGCACCACAAGGAAAACTTCCTCTACACCCATTTCGAAGACATCTGCGAAATCATGAAGGCCTACGACGTCAGCTTCTCGCTGGGCGATGGCCTGCGTCCGGGTTCGATTGCCGACGCCAACGACGCGGCACAATTTGGTGAGCTGGAAACCCTCGGCGAGCTGACCAAAATCGCCTGGAAGCATGACGTACAAACCATGATCGAAGGCCCGGGCCACGTGCCGATGCAGTTGATCAAGGAGAACATGGACAAGCAGCTCGAGTGCTGTGACGAGGCGCCGTTCTACACCCTCGGCCCGCTGACCACAGACATCGCGCCGGGCTACGACCACATCACTTCGGGTATCGGTGCGGCCATGATCGGCTGGTTCGGATGCGCGATGCTTTGCTACGTGACCCCGAAGGAGCACTTGGGCCTGCCGAACAAGGATGATGTGAAGACCGGGATCATCACCTACAAAATCGCGGCCCACGCTGCCGACCTTGCGAAGGGGCATCCGGGGGCGCAAATTCGCGACAACGCCTTGAGCAAGGCGCGTTTCGAATTCCGTTGGGAAGACCAGTTCAACCTGGGCCTGGACCCGGACACTGCGCGCTCGTACCACGACGAAACGCTGCCGAAGGATTCGGCCAAGGTCGCGCACTTCTGCTCCATGTGCGGGCCGAAATTCTGTTCGATGAAGATCACCCAGGAAGTCCGTGAATACGCGGCCAACCAGCGGATCGAAACCGTCGATGCGGAAATCGCCCAGGGCTTGGCGGAACAGGCCGAGAGGTTCAAGCAGGAAGGCAGTCAGTTGTACAAGAAGGTTTGATCTAACCTCAAAAGGTGGGGCCTGAAAGGGCCTCATCGCCAGCAGGCTGGCTCCCACACTGGATTTGTGGTGTTCACAAGTCCCCTGTGGGAGCCAGCCTGCTGGCGATAGCGATCCCAAAAACAACAAATGTCCCTCTGAGATAACACCCCTTGAGCATCCAACCCAGCACCTACTCCCCGGATACCGCGGTGCCGATCGACAAACGTGTCTTCGGCGGCCGTGATCTGTGTTCCCTGTGGTTCTCCCTTGGCATCGGCCTGATGGTGTTGCAGACCGGCGCTTTGCTCGCACCGGGTCTGGGCCTGTCTGGCTCGTTGCTGGCGATTTTTCTCGGCACGCTGGTCGGCGTTCTGTTGCTGGCCGCCGTCGGTGTGATCGGCAGCGACACCGGCCTGTCGTCGATGGCGGCACTCAAACTCAGCTTGGGCCGTCATGGCGCGAGTCTTCCGGCGGTGTTGAACCTGCTGCAACTGATCGGTTGGGGTTCGTTCGAAATCATCGTGATGCGCGACGCTGCCAGCCTGCTCGGCGCCCGCGCATTCAGCGAAGGCAGCCTGTTGTCGAGTGCGCTGCTTTGGACAGTTTTCTTCGGTGGTTTGGCGACTTTGCTGGCCGTCAGCGGGCCACTGACCTTCGTGCGCAAGATCTTGCGCAAGTGGGGTATCTGGCTGCTGCTGGCCGCGTGTATCTGGCTGACCTGGAACCTGTTCGCCAAAGCCGACCTTGCGGCGTTGTGGGCGCAGGCCGGTGATGGTTCGATGCCGTTCGCCGTGGGCTTTGACATTGCGATCGCCATGCCGCTGTCCTGGCTGCCGCTGATTGCCGATTATTCGCGGTTCGGCAAGCGTGCGAAAAACGTCTTCGGCGGTACGGCGCTGGGCTTCTTTATCGGTAACTTCTGGCTGATGAGCCTGGGCGTGGCCTACACCCTGGCGTTCGCGCCGAGCGGCGAAGTGAATGCCTTGCTGCTGGCATTGGCCGGTGCAGGCCTGGGGATTCCATTGCTGCTGATTTTGCTGGATGAGTCGGAAAATGCCTTTGCCGATATTCACTCGGCGGCGGTATCCAGCGGGATTCTGTTGCGCTTGAAAGTCGAGCATCTGGCCTTGGCCATCGGCGTCATCTGCACGCTGATCGCCTGCCTGGCGCCATTGGCCCAGTACCAGAACTTCCTGTTGTTGATCGGTTCGGTGTTTGCGCCGCTGTTCGGCGTGGTGCTGGTGGATCATTTCATCCTGCGCAGGCGCAGCGCTCACGTAGTGTCAGCTGCATTGCGCTGGCCAGCATTGCTCGCCTGGTTGGGCGGGGTGAGCACCTATCATCTGCTGGCCAATCTCTATCCGGACATCGGCGCAACCCTGCCGTCGCTGGTACTGGCAGGGTTGCTGCAACTGCTGCTCGGTCGGGCCTTCAGCTACGGCCGGGAAACAGTTCAGGCTTGAGAATACCGTTCAGGCGCGGGTAGGGGATCTTCAGTTCGACGTGGCCCAATGCGTAAGGCGCAAGGGTACTCACTTCGTACTTGAGGATCACCCCGCCGTAGGTCAGCGCCACATTCTGGGTTTTCACGAAGGGCCAGCTCTTCACGAACTCCGGTTCCTGATCGAGCTTGGTGCTGATCAGCCAGCTGTTGTGCGCCACTTGGGCGGCTTTCCAGAACGCCTCTTCCTGTCCCGGGATCAACATGTCCGAGAGGGTCAGCACTTTATGCTGTTGACGTGAATAGTTGATAAAACCGCGGCCCGGCGTGCCATGGGCTCCGCCGGTGTCCAGGTAGCTGGATAATTCAACGATCACCAAGCCGTCATGCTGCTCACGTACCTTGGCTTGCAGGTAACTGCTGTAGCGCGGCCCGGCACTGCTCAAGAACTGCTCGCGATACGCCGCCAGCGTTGGCGCTACGGGGGCTTCGGGTGAGGTGCGGGTCATTTGCAACAGGCGTTTTTCGATGATGCCGTCAAGTGCAGGCTCATCGGGGAAACGCAGCGTATCGATATTCACCAACGGGCATTCAGGGTTGGCACAGCCTGGTTTCAACTGTTCCGATGCGTCGCGGGTAGTTTCCAGCGGCGCCCGATAGTTGGGCTGGAACAAACTCTGGCAGGCGCCCAGGGTCAGGGCGATGGCGGCCACGGAGGCGATTTTAAAAAGCGACATGGGCGTCCTTCATAAAACAGGGAAAGGCGAAAAGTTACCCGCTTCGACTCTCAACGAAGCAGTCAGTTCGCCACTAAGCTAATTAGAGTTGGTTTCGCCCTCACCGTCTATCCCGCTGACTGGAAAGGGGCTGCATCAAACATCGCGGGCGCGTTAGGATGGCGCGAAGTCGAGGTTGCAAGTAACAAAAAGGAGCCTCGTAACGGATTTGTAGTAAACGAGGATTGTCATGACTGATTTTGCCAACGCCATTCCGACCGCCGTTGATATCGTTCGGCGCGAAAAGTGCTACGAGGGTTTCTACAAGCTCGACCGCGTGCACTTGCGTCACGAATTGTTCGCCGGTGGCATGAGTCGCGAGATCAATCGTGAACTGTTTGTTCGCCATGATGCGGTGTGCGTGCTGCCTTACGATCCGCAGCGCGATGAAGTGGTGTTGATCGAGCAGTTTCGCGTCGGCGCCATGGGCAAGATCGATAACCCGTGGCTGATCGAACTGGTCGCCGGTCTGATCGACAAGGATGAAGTACCGGAAGAAGTTGCTCACCGCGAAGCGCAGGAGGAAGCTGGGCTTGTATTCGGGGCGCTCTGGCCGATGACCAAATATTTTCCATCGCCGGGCGGCAGTAACGAATTTGTGCATTTGTACCTGGGGCGTTGCGAGACAACCGGGGTTGGCGGCCTGCATGGGCTGGAGGAAGAGGCAGAAGATATTCGCGTCACGGTCTGGGCGTTCGAAGATGCCCTGCAAGCCGTACGCGACGGACGTATTGCCAACGCGCCAAGCATCATTGCCTTGCAATGGCTGGCTTTGAACCGCGTTGAAGTGAGGGGGTTATGGTCGTAAACAAGCTGCGCGATCGCTACCGGATCGACCTCGTGGGGCTGCAAGCCTCCTGCGAGGCCAACTACGCGCGCCTGATGCGACTGCTACCGGATATGCGTAGCGAACCGGAGGCGCGGCGCATCGCCGTCACCCATGGCGACCAGATGCTGGGCGTGCTGGCCCTCGAAGTGCTGCAGGTCTGTCCGTACACCACGACCCTGCAAATACGCCAGGAACACAGCCTGCCGTGGCTGCCGGTGCCTCAACTGGAAGTTCAGGTGTATCACGACGCGTGCATGGCCGAAGTGGTCAGCGCTGAACATGCACGACGCTTCCGGGGCATCTATCCTTACCCGAACGCCGCAATGCATCAGCCGGATGAAAAGGCTCAGCTCAATCTGTTCCTGGGGGAATGGCTGAGCCATTGCCTGGCTTGCGGTCACGAGTACGCCGTTGTGCGCTAAGAGCCCTGTGTAGTTGTGAACTGCGTCCGGTTCACAGATTTCCTCTTTTGATCGTCCCCCAGCATAATTGCGGCACTTACCCATCCCGTGATCACGCCTTGGGAGAACGCCTTGCCGAGCGTATCCACATTGACTACCGCCGATCCGGCGTTGCTGGTGCAACTCTCCGACAGCCATCTGTTTGCCGAGGCGAACGGGACATTGCTGGGCATGAATACCCGCGACAGCCTGCAACAGGTCATTGAGCTGGTATTGAAGCAGCAGCCGCAGATTGATCTGATGATTGCCAGCGGCGATCTTTCCCAGGACGGGACACTGGAGTCGTATCAGCTGTTTCGTGACCTGACCCGGCAGATCGATGCGCCGGCCCGCTGGATTCCCGGTAATCATGACGAGCCGCAGATCATGGCCGAAGCAGCGGTGCAAAGTGCGCTGCTGGAGCCGGTGGTGGACATCGGCAACTGGCGGGTCACGTTGCTCGATTCGGCGGTGCCAGGGTCGGTGCCGGGGTATTTGCAGGATGAGCAATTGCAGTTACTCGCTCGCTCGTTGAGTGAGGCACCGGAGCGGCATCATCTGGTGTGTTTCCATCATCATCCGGTATCGATCGGGTGTGCCTGGATGGAGCCCATTGGCTTGCGCAATCCAGAAGCGTTGTTTGCGGTGCTGGATCGCTTTCCACAGGTGCGAGCGGTGTTGTGGGGGCATGTGCATCAGGAAATTGACCAGGTGCGCAACGGTGTGCGCCTGATCGCATCACCCTCGACCTGCATTCAGTTCGAGCCGGGCAGTGATGATTTCAAGGTGAGCGAGCAGGCGCCGGGGTATCGATGGTTGCGGTTGTTGCCGGATGGCCAGCTCGAAACAGGCGTTGAGCGTGTCACCGGTTTCGATTTTCAAATCGATTACGGCTCTAACGGCTACTGATTTATTTGTCATTTCCAAAGACCGAGGCGCGGCCATCGCGGGCAAGCCCGCTCCCACAGGGGATTTGTGAGCGCCTAAGATCCTTGTGGGAGCGGGCTTGCCCGCGATGGTGTTCGCTCAGGCAACCTGATTTCCACGCATATCCCCGATTTTCCCGACACCCTGTAAACTGCGCCTCTTTACCCGACGCACAGGGAGCTCAAATGTCCGGTTCGATCCTTTATATCCACGGTTTCAACAGCGCGCCGGCGTCGAAAAAGGCCTGTCAGTTGATTAATGTGATGGAACGGCTGGGCTTGAGCGATCAGTTGCGTGTGCCGGCCTTGCATCACCATCCCCGCGAGGCCATCGGTCAGCTGGAGCAGGCGATTGCCGAGCTGGGGCGGCCACTGCTGGTCGGCAGCTCACTCGGCGGCTACTATGCGACTCACTTGGCCGAGCGCCATGGCTTGAAAGCCCTGTTGATCAACCCTGCCGTCAGCCCACACCGGATGTTCGACGGGTTCCTGGGAACGCAGAAAAATCTGTACACCGATGAGACTTGGGAATTGACCCACGACCACATAACGGCCCTGGCCGAGCTGGAAGTGCCGGCGCCCAAGGATCCGCAGCGGTTTCAAGTATGGTTGCAGACCGGCGACGAAACGCTGGATTATCGCCTCGCCCAGCAGTATTACCGGGCCTGCGCCTTGCGCATCCAGGCGGGCGGCGACCATAGTTTCCAGGGTTTTGCCGAGCAATTGCCGGCAATGCTGAGTTTCGCCGGCATCGGCGCAGATTTGTATCAGGCGATTGATTTCACTGCACTGTGAGTCGTCGCCTCTTTTTCACAGAACACTTTTTACAGGCGGACGACGAGACCCCATGGCCACTCCCAGCGCTAGCTCTTATAACGCAGACGCCATCGAAGTCCTCTCGGGCCTCGACCCGGTGCGCAAACGCCCCGGCATGTACACCGACACCAGTCGGCCGAACCACCTCGCCCAGGAAGTCATCGACAACAGCGTCGACGAAGCCTTGGCCGGGCATGCGACATCGGTACAGGTCATCCTGCATGCCGATCACTCCCTGGAAGTCAGCGATGACGGCCGTGGCATGCCGGTGGACATTCACCCTGAAGAGGGTGTGTCGGGTGTCGAGCTGATCCTCACCAAGCTTCATGCGGGCGGCAAGTTTTCCAACAAGAACTACCAGTTCTCCGGCGGTCTGCACGGGGTGGGTATTTCTGTGGTCAACGCCTTGTCGACCGAAGTCCGGGTGCGTGTAAAACGCGACGGCAACGAATACCAGATGACTTTCGCCGACGGTTACAAAAAGACCGAGCTGGAAGTGGTCGGCACCGTCGGCAAGCGCAATACCGGCACCAGCGTGTTCTTTGCGCCGGACCCGAAGTATTTCGATTCACCGAAATTCTCCATCAGCCGCCTCAAACACGTGCTCAAGGCCAAAGCCGTTCTGTGTCCGGGGCTGCTGGTCAGTTTTGAAGACAAGGCCACCGGCGAGAAAGTCGAATGGCATTACGAAGACGGCCTGCGCTCCTATCTGGTGGACGCGGTCAGCGAATTCGAACGCCTGCCGGACGAGCCGTTCTGCGGCAGCCTGGCCGGTAACAAAGAAGCGGTCGATTGGGCGTTGCTGTGGTTGCCCGAGGGCGGCGACAGCGTTCAGGAAAGCTACGTCAACCTGATCCCGACAGCCCAGGGCGGTACGCACGTCAACGGTCTGCGTCAGGGCTTGCTCGATGCGATGCGCGAGTTCTGTGAGTTCCGCAGCCTATTGCCGCGTGGCGTGAAGCTGGCGCCGGAAGACGTCTGGGAGCGTATCGCGTTCGTCTTGTCGATGAAGATGCAGGAACCGCAATTCTCCGGTCAGACCAAGGAGCGCCTGTCATCCCGTGAAGCGGCGGCCTTTGTTTCCGGTGTGGTCAAGGATGCCTTCAGCCTGTGGCTCAACGCCAACCCGGAAACCGGCATGCTGCTGGCGGAACTGGCGATCAACAACGCCGGCCGTCGTCTGAAGGCCAGCAAGAAGGTCGAGCGTAAACGCATTACCCAAGGGCCGGCACTGCCGGGCAAACTCGCTGACTGCGCCGGGCAGGACCCGATGCGCTCCGAGCTGTTCCTGGTGGAAGGTGATTCCGCCGGCGGTTCGGCCAAGCAGGCGCGGGACAAAGAATTTCAGGCGATCCTGCCGTTGCGCGGCAAGATTCTGAACACCTGGGAAGTCGACGGCGGTGAAGTGCTGGCCAGCCAGGAAGTGCACAACATCGCCGTGGCCATCGGTGTCGATCCGGGCTCGGCGGACATCGCCCAGCTGCGTTACGGCAAGATCTGCATCCTCGCCGACGCCGACTCCGACGGTCTGCACATCGCCACATTGCTGTGTGCCTTGTTCGTCCAGCATTTCCGTCCGCTGGTGGATGCCGGTCACGTCTACGTCGCCATGCCGCCGCTGTACCGTATTGACCTGGGCAAAGAAATTTACTATGCCCTGGACGAGGCCGAGCGCGATGGCATCCTCGATCGCCTGGTAGCCGAGAAGAAACGCGGCAAACCACAGGTCACCCGATTCAAAGGTCTGGGTGAAATGAACCCGCCGCAGTTGCGCGAAACCACCATGGACCCGAACACTCGGCGTCTGGTGCAGTTGACGCTGGAAGATTTCGACGCGACCTCGGAAATGATGGACATGCTGCTGGCGAAAAAACGCGCTGGTGATCGCAAGTCCTGGCTGGAGTCCAAGGGCAACCTGGCCGAGGTTCTGGGCTGATGCGATTTGGCTGGGCCCTGGCGTGTGCGTTGCTGCTGACCTCGGTAACGGTTTCGGCGGAGCCTGCGCCCGAGCTGCGCCTGTTATCCGAGCATGCCGTCGACGGCATGCGCGGCGGCAATCTGTCGGGGCTGGCCCAGTGCGGCAAGGACCTGTGGACTGTTTCGGATCGGGACGATGATCAAATCTATCGCCTCGACACCCGCAACAACACCTGGCAAGCCGAAACCGTGCGCATCGACGTACCCGTGGCGCCCGATAGCGGTTTGCCTTGGGGCTTGCGTTCACGGACTTGGGTGGCATCGTTCGTGCGGGGCGGGAACCTGGATTTCGAAGGTATCACCTGCGACAGCGCCGGCAATCGTTACATCGTCAGCGAAGCGCACGCCGCGGTGCTGCAAGTTCCGCCAATCGGGCCTGCGTCCTGGCTGAAAATCTCGCCGATGCTGGTACGCGAAGCACGGGCCAGCGGCATGCTGCTGCACTTCAATGCATTGTTCGAAGGGCTGGCGATCAATCCGGCCGGTGACACGCTGTGGCTGGCCGCCGAACGTGAGCGCCGCGGTTTGCTGATGATCAAGCGCCAGCAAACGGTCTGGGACTGCAAGGGGGGGTGTGTGCTGCTGAGTGAAGCCGGGGTGGAGATGCAACCAGCGCAGTTTCCCAAGGCCAGAACGCGCTCCCGGGATCTTGCCGATCTGTCATTGTTCGACGGCAAGCTGTTTACCCTTGAGCGCAACGTCTTTCAGGTTTGCCGCCGTGATGCAGCGACAGCCAAGGTGGAGCGCTGCTGGTCGTTTGCCACCGAGGCCTTGCAGGAAAACCGTCGTTATCCACAGCCCTTCGGGCTGGCGGAAGCGTTGATCGTGGACGCCGATGGCGCCTGGGTCGGTATCGACAACAATAATGGTGCGCGCGTCGACGGCGAGAAACGCCCGATTGTCTGGCGCTTTGCCGCGCCTGAAGGTGGCTGGAGTGCCAAGCCATGAGTCAACAACCGCCAGGCAAACGCGCCGGTCGAGTATTGATGGTACTGGCCTGGTGCGCGGCGTTGTTTCTGGCAACACGGTTTTTCGGTCAATGGGAAGAGCGCCAGCAAAACCCGAATGGGGTGGTCAGCTCCGAACAGGGCGAAGGTTTTATCGAAGTGAAGCTGATCAGTAACAGTCAGGGGCATTTTGTCGCCACTGGCCAGATCAACGGCCAGCCGGTGGATTTCATGCTCGACACCGGCGCGACCGATGTGTCGATCCCGGCCGAAATGGCCGAGCGACTGAAACTGGAAAAAGGCTTCGGGGTGACCCTGAGCACGGCCAATGGCTTGAGCGAGGGTTATCGAACCCGGCTCGACCGCCTGCAATTGGGCGACATCGTGCTGCGTGACGTTCGCGCGCTGGTGGCGCCCGGTTTGCACGGCAATCAGGTGCTGCTTGGTATGAGCGCACTGAACAAACTTGAATTTACCCAGCGCGGTGGCACCATGCTGCTGCGCCAGACAACGAACCGATGAGGCCCGCATGAGCGACTCCCTTGATCTCAGCCTGGACGGTGTAGAACGCCGGTCACTGGCTGACTTCACCGAAAATGCCTACCTCAACTACTCCATGTACGTGATCATGGACCGTGCCTTGCCGCATATCGGCGACGGCCTGAAACCGGTACAGCGGCGCATCATCTATGCGATGAGCGAGTTGGGGCTGGACGCCGATTCCAAACACAAGAAGTCGGCGCGTACCGTCGGTGACGTGCTCGGTAAGTTCCACCCGCACGGCGACTCGGCGTGCTACGAAGCCATGGTCCTGATGGCCCAGCCGTTCAGCTACCGCTACACGCTGGTTGACGGCCAGGGTAACTGGGGTGCGCCGGACGATCCGAAGTCCTTCGCCGCGATGCGGTACACCGAAGCGCGGCTGTCGCGTTATTCCGAAGTGCTGCTCAGCGAACTGGGCCAGGGCACCGCGAACTGGGGGCCGAACTTCGACGGCACGCTGGAAGAACCTTTGGTGTTACCGGCCCGTTTGCCGAACATCCTGCTCAACGGTACCACCGGTATCGCCGTGGGCATGGCCACCGACGTACCGCCGCATAACCTGCGCGAAGTCGCGACCGCTTGCGTGCGCTTGCTCGATGAGCCTAAAGCCACGGTCGAGCAGCTCTGCGAACACATCCAGGGCCCGGATTACCCGACCGAAGCGGAAATCATCACGCCGCGCACCGACCTGCTGAAAATCTACGAAACCGGCAAGGGCTCGGTGCGCATGCGCGCCGTGTACCACATTGAAGACGGCGATATCATCGTCACCGCGCTGCCGCACCAGGTGTCCGGTGCCAAGGTGCTGGAACAGATCGCGGGCATGATGCAGGCCAAGCCCTCCAAGGCTCCGCAGATCGCTGACCTGCGCGACGAGTCCGACCACGAAAACCCATGCCGGATCGTGATTATTCCGGGTGCACGCAAAAACTTCGATCACGACGCGCTGATGCAGCACCTGTTCGCCAGCACCGAGCTGGAGTCGAGCTATCGGGTCAACATCAACATCATCGGTCTGGACGGCAAGCCGCAGTTGAAAAACCTGCGGGCCTTGCTGGTCGAGTGGCTGGAGTTCCGGGTGCAGACCGTGCGTCGTCGTCTGCAATTCCGCCTGGACAAGGTTGAGCGTCGCCTGCACCTGTTGGACGGTTTGTTGATCGCTTACCTCAATCTGGATGAAGTGATTCACATCATCCGCACCGAGGAACACCCGAAAGCCGCACTGATCGAGCGTTTCGCCCTGAGCGAAATCCAGGCCGATTACATCCTCGACACCCGTTTGCGTCAGTTGGCGCGACTGGAAGAAATGAAGCTGCGTGCCGAGCAGGATGAACTGCTCAAGGAACAGGCCAAGCTGCAAGCCCTGCTGGGCAGCGAAGCCAAGCTGAAAAAGCTGGTACGCACCGAGCTGATCAAGGACGCCGAAACGTATGGCGACGACCGTCGCTCGCCAATCGTCGAGCGTGCAGAAGCCAAGGCCTTGACCGAGCACGATCTGCTGCCGAACGAGAAAGTGACCGTAGTTCTGTCGGAAAAAGGTTGGGTTCGCTCTGCCAAGGGGCACGAAATCGACGCCACCGGGCTTTCCTACAAGGCCGGGGATGGTTTCAAGGCCTTAGCGCCCGGTCGCTCCAACCAGTTTGCAGTGTTTATCGACTCCACTGGTCGCAGCTATTCGGTGGCTGCACACACGCTGCCCTCGGCCCGTGGCCAGGGCGAGCCGCTGACCGGCCGCCTGACGCCTCCGCCAGGGGCGAGTTTCGAATGCGTGCTGATGCCTGAAGACGATTCGCTGTACGTGATCGCCTCCGACGCCGGTTACGGATTCGTGGTCAAGGGTGAAGACCTGCAGGCCAAGAACAAGGCGGGCAAGGCCCTGCTGAGTTTGCCGAACAACGCCAAAGTGATTCTGCCGCGCCCGGTAGCCGATCGTGAGCACAACTGGCTGGCCTCGGTGACCACCGAAGGTCGCCTGCTGATTTTCAAAATCAGCGATCTGCCACAATTAGGTAAAGGTAAAGGGAATAAGATCATCGGAATTTCCGGTGAACGTGTTGCCAGTCGCGAAGAATATGTCACGGACATTGCCGTTTTGCCGGAGGGTGCCACTTTGGTGCTGCAGGCCGGAAAACGTACCTTGTCACTGAAGGCGGACGACCTCGAACACTACAAAGGTGAGCGTGGACGTCGCGGTAACAAACTGCCACGTGGCTTTCAGAGGGTTGATGCGCTGTTCGTCGAAAACCTCAATTAAGCGTCCTAGAGCGCTCGATCTACGATTTAAAGCGTAGATCGACGCTTTGCCGCTGGAGTCGGAACGCATATTCACGGATGATATGGCCTTTCAAGCGCCGGCGTAGCCGAGCGTTCTTCATATTTTTTGAGTATTTTCACTGTGGTTAGCCTTGTGGCAGCCACCTGGATGGGACGATGACTGCTCTGCGCCTTCCTTTTATTTTGATGCTCGCCGGCGTACTTGGCCTGGCGGGTTGCAGCGTTCACCAACCGGTGTCGCTGTATCAGCTGGACAGCGGAAGTCCGGCTCAGCCTGCGCAAAGCGCTGGCATGGCGGTATTGCTGGGCCCGGTAACGGTTGCCGACTACCTGCAACGCGAAACCTTGTTGCAGCGTCAGCCCGATGGCAGCCTGCAAGCTTCGGCTGATGGTCGTTGGGCGGGTAGCCTGTCTTCCGACATCGATCAGCTGTTGCTGCGTCAGGTCGCCGGCCATCTGGACAGCCAGCGCGTTGTCCTGGCACCGGCGACATTAGGCTTCACGCCGGATGTTCAGGTGCTGCTGACGATCACGCGTCTGGACTCGGGTGCATCGCAACCGGCGATCCTTGATGCCCAATGGCGGCTGATTGACCGTCGTGGTCAGGTGCGTGATAACCGCATCATTCATCTGCAGGAACAGCACACCGGCGGGACTGCGGCTCAGGTTCAGGCTCAGGGTGTGTTGCTGCAGCGTCTGGCCGAGCAGCTGTCGACGGCGCTCAAGCCACTGGCGAACCAGCCGCCGATCGCCGAAGCACCTCGCAAGCCAGCTGCCAAACCTGTGACACCGGCAGCAGAACCGGAGAAGCAGCCGAAAATCCCGATGGCTTCGCCGATTCGCACGGATATGGAAGTGTTCAGGTTCTAAGCCTGGATTGATCCAAAGCAAAGCCCGCCATTGATGCGGGCTTTGTTGTTTCTGCGGAATGAAATCTTCAGTGCTTCTGATGGCCTCTTCGCGAGCAAGCCCGCTCCCACAGGGATTTCTGTCGTACACAGGTTTTTTATTCGCAGAGGTCAATGTGGGAGCGGGCTTGCCCGCGAAGGCGTCGGGACAGGCAACAAAAAGCCCAGATCAAAAGATCGCAGCCTTCGGCAGCTCCTACAGGGACCGTGTAGACCGCGGCCTTGCAGGTGCATGCGTTTGTAGGAGCTGCCGAAGGCTGCGATCTTTTCAGACGGTCACCAAAAAGCCCGTAGACAATCACTCATCTGCGGGCTTCTTTATAGCGGGGGGCTAGCGTTTACGCCCGGCGCTCGTGCATCCGTGCCAGTTGCCGTTCCAGCATCGACGGATAAGGCTCCATCAAACGCTCTACGCAACATGCACCTTCAGGGCTGGCGATCGGGCGGATCCGCGCACGCTGGCGAATCAGCGCGTCGTCACTGATCTTGCGTTCAACCAGCAGCAGGTTGCGGCTGTGTTGCGACAGGGCCAGTGCATCCTGAGCGGTTTCAGTCAGCAGCAAGTCGATCTGGCTCATGCCGAACAACTCGTCACCCAGCGTCAGACCCAGCTGCAATTGCAGGGTGATGCCGCTGTCGGCGACTTCGATCTGCAACTGATGACCCAAGGCGCGCAGCAACTCACCGCAGCAGATGGCGTTGGTCAGGTAATCGTCGCCGCTGTCTTCGGTGTGGAACAGCATCAGCGTGCTGCCATCATTCAATGTGTGCAGCTCACTCTGGTAAAGCGACGCAGCCTGATCGAGGCAATCGCGATAGCGCTTCAGCAGCTCTTCCAGGCGTGCGCGGGGCAGGCGGCGCAATTGATCTTGCGCACCCAGCTGCACGGCCAGTACTGCGCTGTGCTGCGGCAGATTCGATACCTGCGGCTTTACGACTGGTTTCGGTGCGCTGTCTGTCGAGTCATCACGCAGGTCGGCAAACGGATCTTCGTCATCATCGTCTTCGACGGTGCTGACAATGCGCCGCGGCGCAGGCTTGAGGCCGGCGACAGGCCTGGTTTCGTCGAAACTCGGATCGCGCAGGTTGCGCACTTCGAAGGCCGGATCGGTTTCGTCGTCGTAATCGCTGTCGTCGAACTCAGGTTCTGGCACGGGCTCGGGCTCGGCAGGCTCCGGCGCGAAGTTGGCGTGCAGCTGGCGAGCGAGGTCGCCAACTTCATCCTGGCGCTCGGTGGCCGGGGTGTATTCGTCGATATTGCGCAGCCACACTCGCAGTTGCATCAGCGGTGTGGAGAGATTGCGCCCCAGGCGCAGACTCAAGGCCAGGGACAGCGCCAGCAGAATCGCACTCAGAATGCCCATGCTTTGCAGGCTGATGGTCATCGGCTGCTGAAACTGGTCCATGTCCAGGCTGATGCGCAGTTGCCCGGCGGTCACGTCCTGAAAGGTGATCTTGCTCTGGTACATGCCCTCGGCTTCGCCCAGCAGGCTATGCTTGGGGCGCTGACCGGCTTCGGCGAGGATGCGGTTATCCACACTGTAGATGGCGGCGTGGGCCACCAGTTTGTTCTTGGTCAGGTTGTTGAGCAGCACGTTCAGGCTGAGGATGTCATTGGACACCAACAGTTCCGTGGCCGAGGTCGCGGTCTGGGTGGTCAGGCTTTCGCCCAGGGCATCCGCCTGCTCGTGCATGGCCTGCTTGAACTGCAAACCCATCACACAGGCATAGATCACCAGGGCCAGAGCGACCAGGATCACGTTATGGCTGGCAATGCGCAATGCGATCGGTACACGGCGATGACGCAGTGCCCGGAAGATCAGCAGAAAGAAGTTATCGGTTTTTACTGGCGTGGGCCGGTTCACTTGAGCTCGGCTCTTTGTCCGTGAAGTTGACGCGCAGTATAGCGACAGGCCCTAGGCCGTCAAAGCGCTCGCGGTGCCCGATGGTCACTGAAAATGGGTAGAATGCGGTTTTTTTCCACCTGCGGGGGTGCGCCTTGCGCGAAATCGTCCTGATAAACATCACGGGAGTCGACCGTCCGGGTCTGACTGCGGCCATTACCGGCGTTCTGGCCCAGGGTGGTGTGAACATTCTCGACATTGGTCAGGCGGTGATCCACGACACCCTGTCGTTTGGCATCCTGGTTGAAATTCCCGATACCGAACAAGGTAACTCGGTGCTCAAGGACATCCTGTTCAAAGGCTATGAGCTTGAGCAACAGGTGCGTTTCACGCCGGTGTCCGAAGAGGATTACCAGCAGTGGGTCGGCAATCAGGGCAAGAAACGCCACATTGTCACCCTGCTGACCCGCAAAGTGACCGCCGAGCAATTGCAGCGCGTAAGCTCGATCACCGCCAAATATGGACTGAACATCGATCATATCGATCGCCTGTCCGGGCGCATGCCGCTGGACACTCCGGCCGACAAGGGCAAGGGCTGCATCGAGTTTTCCGTGCGCGGCGAGGCTGCGGATCCGCAAGCGCTGCGGGCCGAATTCCTCAGCGTTGCTCAAGAATTGAACGTCGACATCGCCTTCCAGGAAGATTCGCTGTTCCGCCGTAACCGCCGTCTGGCGGTCTTCGACATGGACTCGACGCTGATCGAAGCCGAAGTCATCGACGAACTGGCCAAGGCCGCCGGTGTGGGCGACCAGGTGTCTGCGATTACCGAGCGGGCGATGGCCGGCGAGCTGGACTTTCGCGCCAGCTTCAAAGAGCGCCTGGCCTTGCTGCAAGGTCTGGACGTCAGCGTGCTGGACTCCATCGGTGCCTCGCTGCGCCTGACCGAAGGCGCCGAAACCCTGTTCGCCGAACTCAAGCGTCTGGGCTACAAGACGGCGATTCTGTCGGGCGGCTTCACCTACTTCGCCAAGCAACTGCAGGCCAAGCTGGGCATCGACTATGTGTTCGCCAACGAACTGGCTGTGGTCGATGGCAAAGTTACTGGCGTGGCGGTCGAGCCGATTGTCGATGCGCAACGCAAGGCGGATCTGCTGCGTGAGCTGGCGCATAAGGAAGGTTTGCGTCTGGAGCAGACGATTGCCGTGGGTGACGGTGCCAACGACCTGCCGATGCTGGCGATTGCCGGGCTGGGTGTAGCGTTCCGTGCCAAACCGCTGGTCAAGCAATCAGCGAAGCAGGCGATTTCCACCCTTGGGCTGGATGGCGTGCTGTATCTGCTGGGCTTCCGGGATCGCGACGGGCAGCTCTAAAAAGATCAAAAGATCGCAGCCTTCGGCAGCTCCTACATGGGTATGTGGACACCAGTAGGAGCTGCCGAAGGCTGCGATCTTTTGCTTTTGGGCTCCCCGTTACAGCGACTTCCACAACGAATCAAATTCTTCCGCTACCCCGACCACGCCGCTCCCCGCGGCGTTTTCGTTTCTGGCTGTCTCAAGCGAACGGTAGGCAAACTGATTGAAGCTGTTGGTGCTCGCCACCCGACGCTCCAGCCCGGCCCGGCGTTCCTCGCCGTTGGTATTGATCAACACCTTATTGCCTTCCTGGAACGGCAGGCGCGGCGTGAGCAGGGTGGCCGGCAGGTCGATGGCGCTGATGGCGGGCAGCAACAGCCCGCGCAAGTACTGACTATGCTCGTCGTGGGCACGCATCAGTTGCAGGCCGCAGGGTTCGGCGCAAGGTGCGACTTGCTCGATACCCATCTGCGTGCCGCCGCCCCGTACCTGGCGGATCCAGCGCACCACTGCAATGCTCCAGCCTTGACCGGCGGCATCCTCGATACCGACCATTTCGCCAGCCTGTAGCTCGGCGGGCACCGCGCCGGGCCAGGCCAGGCAATAGCCGCCAGGACTGTGATTGATCACTGGCAGCACATAAGTCGGGAAATGCTGCTGGCGGTCGGATGCCTCGTGGCTGTCATCGTTTTGAAGGTGCGGGTATTCGATCTCTTCGTAGGGCAGCAGCGTGTCTGCCGTGCCATGAGGGGCGGCGTCGAAGGCGTGGCGCCATTGGTCTTTGGCGCGAGCTGTCGGGTCGGTCGCCGAGAACTGCGCGGGGCGGGCGCCGGGTTTTTTCAGGATGTCGTTGAACGAGCGTTGCCCGCCAAGATAAAAGTGCAAAGCGCTCATACCCACGCACAGGGTCAACGTGCCGTGGCCGACAGTGCGCTGGAAACTGCGCTCGGCGGCCTGGCCCCAGGCGGCATGCAGGTGTTGCAGCGTATCCAGATTCAGCCCCACCGGCATGGGCAACGGCGATACCTTGTCGGCCGACTGCTGCAGATGGTTTTCGATGGCCATGACCAAGGGTTGCGGGTCGATCCCCAGCAAACGCTCCTGTTGTTCGGCGAGGAATTTGGAGCGGTAGCGCGGCCCGGTGTCGAGATCCGGGGCGATGGCAAACAGCCCGTTGTCCGGTTTGGCCGGTTGCAGCTTGATCCACTGGCTCCAGGGTTCGAGCACCTCGGCGAGCCGGGCGATCTGGTTCTGGCGCAGCTGATTGCAGCGTGAAGCACCCAGCAGAAGGGCGACGACATAGGTTTGCTCGATGCTCAGCTTTTGCGTCTGGCTGGCCAGTTCATCGCGCACACTCAGATTTTGCAGTTGGAACTGACAGCCAATCCGATACAGCTGATGCAGTTCCAGCCACAGGTTTTCGGGCACCGGGCAATAGAGTTCAGTGGCGCGGATCAATGCGCCGTTCAGGCAATGGATTGCCCGCTGCAAAGCCTGGGTCAGCAGCGGCGCGCGATCCTTAGTGAAGCGCGGCGTGACGCGAATGACGATTTGCTTGTAGCCGATCGCCAAGTGGCTCTGCAGCGCCTGGCAAAGGTTGGCGATCTTGCGCGAGCGCTCGTCGAGCACAATGGCCTGATGCAGGAAATGCCGCTCCAGATGCTTGCAGACGTAATACACCTCGGGCCGCAGCAATTCGAGCAATTGCAGGCGATTATCGCTGGGTGTGAGCAGTTGATTAAGTTCGCTCAAGCCTTGATACAACTGGCGAGCGGTTTCGCCGATGTTGGCTTTGGGCAGGTTGGCGATCCAGCGCTTGAGGTCGCGAGGCGTGGCTTCGCAGAAAGACAGACGCGACTGCGTCGGGATCGGTGCGCGTAGCAGCAGGACAGGATTGGTCTCATTCATGCCGTAGACAAACTCCGACCGGGAAATGGGCAGTGAATGACTTGACTGTAGCAGCTATGAACGCGGAGGGAGTATCGCGATATTTGCGTCACGCTTGCCTTCGTAGGAGCTGCCGAAGGCTGCGATCTTTTTTCAGAGCGCGCCGTAGATCAAGATCAAAAGATCGCAGCCTTCGGCAGCTCCTACAGGGGGATGTGCCGCCCGGAAGAAATTCGGGGCGGCGGGCCCGGGATCAGGCGCTTGGCAAGCCGATGCCCTGGCCCATCTGAACTGGCGAAAGAGCGCCCAGTCCTTCAGCCCATTTCACTTGATCCGGCCCGAACAGCACGACAGCCGTAGAGCCGAGTTTGAAGCGACCCAGCTCCGCGCCTTTTTCCAGATGGATCGGCGCACGGGCGGCTTCATCGTAACGGAAGGTTTTCAGTTCGCGTTTTGGCGGCGTGATCAGCCCGGCCCAGACAGTTTCGATCGACGCCACAATCATCGCGCCCACCAGCACCACGGCCATCGGGCCACGTTCGGTGTCGAAAATGCACGCCACACGCTCGTTGCGCGCGAACAGTTCAGGTACGTTTTCAGCGGTGGTCTGGTTGACCGAGAAGATGCGGCCAGGGATGTAGACCATCTCGCGCAGAGTGCCGGCCAGCGGCATGTGCACGCGGTGGTAATCCTTGGGCGACAGGTAAATGGTGGCGAAATCACCGCCCATGAATGGCGCTGCGTTGGCCGCGTCACCCCCCAGCAGTTCCAGCACGCTGAAGCTGTGACCCTTGGCCTGGAAAACGCGACCGTGTTCGATCGGGCCAAGCTGGCTGACGGCGCCATCGGCCGGGCTGAGGATCGCGCCTGGGGTTTCGTCCAGCGGGCGAGCGCCGTCTTTCAAGGCGCGGGTGAAGAATGCATTGAAGTGCTCGTAAGCCGTCAGGTCTTCGACCAGTGCCTGGGACATGTCCACTTGATAACGCTTGGCGAACCAGGCGGTTAAGGCGTTCTTGAACCAGCGCACGCGGCATTCGGCAATGCAGCCGGCCAGTCGCGAGAGCAAGTGATGGGGCAGCAGGTATTGGCTGAGGATAAACAAACGCTTATTCATTAACTGTCCTTGAAAAACTTAAATCTCTACGGGCGTGTCGGGATGGTTGCCCCATTCGCCCCAAGAGCCGGCGTAACCTTTGACTCGCGGATAACCGAGCGACTTGGCTACTAGATACGTGAAGCCAGAACGGTGGTGGGTCTGGCAGTGGGTAATGACTTCTTTGTCTTTGGTGATACCGAGTTGTTTCAGGATTTCTGGCATGTCGGTGCGGATGCGCAGGTTGTGTGCCTGATCCATGCCGGCTGTCCATTCGAAATTGACCGCGCCCGGAATGTGCCCGCCCTTGGCCGCCAGCACTTTCTCGCCGGAGTATTCCTGCGGCCCGCGTGCGTCCCAGATCGCCAGGTCAGCGGCACCGAGACGGCTTTGCAGGTATTCGCGGGTGGCGGTGGGTTCGTCGTGCAGCGTCAGGGCGACTGGTCCACCGACCGCTGGCGGGATCTGGATCGACATGGGCATGCCTTCCGCCAGCCAGGCCTTCAGGCCACCATCGATATAGTGATACTTGCTGTGGCCGATGACATCCAGCAGCCAGATAAAGCGCCCGGCCCAACCGCCGCCTTCGTCGTCATAGACGACATAGACCGCCTCGGGGTTGTGTCCCAGTTCGCCGAACAATGCTTCAAGCGCGGCTTGAGTCGGCAGCAGGCCTGGCGCAGGCGCCTGACCCAGTTGAGTGCGTTTTGGATCGACAAAGCGTGCCCCGGGGATATGCCCTGCGGCATAGCGGGCGCTGCTGGTCAGGTCCACCAGAATCAGTTCGCGGGAGTCGAGACGCGGGAGCAGGTCGCTCGGCTCGATCACCAGCGCCAAGCCAGAGAAGTCAGACATGTGAGGTCTCCAGAGCACAAAGGGGAGGATTGTAGCGCAGCGTCATGAGGGCCTGTTATCAGTTATTTCGGCGCAGGAAATAACTGAATCTGTGGCGAGGGGGCTTGCCCCCGTTCGGCTGCGAAGCAGTCGCAAATCCGCTGCATGCGGTGTGCCTGGGTAGAACGAGGTTGCAGGTTTTGGGACTGCTTCGCAGTCCAGCGGGGGCAAGCCCCCTCGCCACAGGTCTTGATCTTCACTTAACTGACTGGCATCAGCCCCTAGCGCTGGCTAAAACTGTGCAGGGCTTTTTCAATGCACTGCGCGGTTTTGCCGAACGCCTGCACGGTGATTTCCGAGAACGGCCCGCCGCCCTGATCCGCCACCACGATCATGATCACTCGACCATTGTTGACCAGGGAGCGCAGCAGCAGGTGTTCACCGCAGAACTGCGAACGCAGGCTGGCCGGCAACAGGGCCGAGAATTGGGCATTGTTGGCCGGCGTCAGGCGCACCTGAGCCTGTTGTGCGAGCAGCCGCTGCAGCACAGCACTCTGGCTGACCGCCAGATTCAGGCCGGCCACTTCTTTGGGTAGCCCGGCAATCTGGTGCACACGCAAATTGGCGTGTGTGCGATCGGCCATCAGGATCATCACTCGCCGCATGCCACACGCCACCAGGGCATCTCGGGCCGATGTGGTCAAGTGCATGGCATTGGTAAACCGGCTCGGCTCCACCAGCAATTCGGCGCATTGTTTACGCCACTTCGCCAGGTCTTCGGCGGTGGGCGCCGGGGCCGGCAGCAAGCCGGCGTGAACGCGGTTCATGCCCGCCGGCCAGATCAACGCTTCGGCCGGGTGCCAGAGGTCCGGCATGGCATGTTGCCGGGCGCTGTTGGCAGCCTGTTGGTGCAACTGTTGCTGCACTTCATCCATCGGCATTTGCAGATAAAGGCTGGTCAGGTACTGCCAGCGTTCACAGTGCGGACTGTCCCAGGCCTGTTGTGCCGACAACGCCAGACCATTGGCCAGCAGCACGGTGTTGGCGGGCTGATTAAGCCAGCGCCGCAACGTCGGGTCGTCATCGAGACGATTCTGTTGGCGTAGCGGGTGATCATCGTCCCGTGCAATGCGCAGGACTTTCACCAGTTCGCGTTGTTCATTGAGCAGCAGCCGATAACCCTGCTGGACCCAGATCGGCAAACGCCAGACATCCACCAGTGCCAGACAGATTTCCAGCAGACGCACGCCGAACAACTGCTTTTCGACGTTGCGCGCCGACTCGCCTTTATGAATGACCCGCAGTTCCCACTCTTCAAGCAACTGCGGATGGGTCAACGCCATGGGCCACAGTGGCGAAAGAAACAGCAGGCTGCCCCAGTGGATGTCCTGCCACAACCGCGCCAGGCGACTGGCAAAAAAACCGTTGGCCTGTTGAGTGGCGTGCTGGCTGATCAACTGAAGCTGGCGTAGGGCAACAGGGATCTGCGATTGGGGTTCGGCGGGCAAGCGCTCGAGCAATTCTTCGGTACGTTTCAAACCGAGCCGATTGATTGCCACTTCAAGATTTTCAGCAGGCGTGGCCATGCTGCCATGAGTGTGGCGATTGGCTTCGCGAATCACACTCAAGGCCAGGGCCGGGCTGTCCTGCATCATTTCGGCAATGTCGCGCAGCGAGCTGCGGCTATCGCGGATGGCTGTGCAGACGCGGTCGTGACTGGCTTGCGGAACCGGCAGGCGCACACCATCGAGCAGCTTGACCCAGCCTTCGAGCGTGGTCGGTTTTGGCGTTGGGACGTTCGTTTCGTTAGCCATGTCTGGACGCTGCTTTACCTATCCCTGCGTGGGCCAAATTGGCTTTTCGCCTTATCTGGCTATAGTCTGGCGCAGTTTTGCCGATAAGGAGAAGAAGAGATTTTTTAACTTCCGAATATGACCTTGAACCCGACTCAGTAAGTGCTCTCCTACCTATGGCTAAAATTATCGGCATCATCGTCGTATTCGCGAGCGTGCTCGGCGGATACGTGCTTTCCCACGGCAAGATTGCCGCCCTCATTCAGCCTTTCGAGGTGATGATTATCGGTGGCGCGGCCCTTGGTGCATTCCTGCAGGCCAACCCCGGTCATATGACGATGCACGTGCTCAAGAAGTCTTTGGGCATGTTCAGTTCGCGTTTCAACCACACCTTCTACCTGGAAGTGTTGGGGCTGATTTACGAGATTCTTAACAAGAGCCGTCGCGAAGGCATGATGGCAATCGAAGGCGACATCGAAGATGCCGCTGCGAGCCCGATCTTCGCCAAGTACCCGGCAGTCCTGAAAGATGACCGCATGACGGCGTACATCTGCGATTACCTGCGAATCATGTCCTCCGGCAACATGGCTCCCCATGAGCTTGAAGGCTTGTTCGACATGGAACTGACCAGCCTCAAGGAAGACCTGGATCACCCCTCCCACGCCGTCAACGGCATCGCCGATGCCATGCCGGGTTTCGGTATCGTTGCGGCGGTATTGGGTATCGTGGTGACCATGGCTTCGCTGGGTGAAAGCGACCAGAAAATGATTGGCTTGCACGTAGGTGCAGCTCTGGTAGGTACCTTCTTCGGTATTCTCGCGGCCTATGGTTTCTTTGGCCCGCTGGCCCACGCTCTGGGCCACGATGCCAAGGAAGAACTGAACGTCTACGAAGCCATCAAGGCCTCGCTGGTGGCTTCGGCTTCCGGCATGCCGCCATCGCTGGCAGTGGAATTCGGTCGCAAGGTTCTGTACCCGGCGCACCGTCCTAGCTTCGCTGAGCTGGAACAAGCGGTTCGCGGTCGCTAAGTCATGGAAAATAACCAGCCGATAATCATCAAGCGCGTCAAAAAGTACGCGGGCGGGCATCACGGGGGCTCCTGGAAAATCGCCTTCGCGGACTTCGCGACGGCGATGATGGCGTTCTTCCTGGTGTTGTGGCTGTTGTCCACGGCAACGCCGGAACAGAAGATCGCCATTGCCGGTTACTTCAAGGACCCGGTCGGTTTCAGCGAAAGCGGCACGCCATACATCATCGATCTGGGCGGCTCGCCGACCCTGGCACCGGAGAACACCCTCAACCCCGAGGTGAAATCCCAGCCTCAGCCGGACAAGGTGACTATCGACGCCGAACAGGTCGAAGGCATGGCCGAGCAGGTTGAGAAAGAGCGCCTGGAATTGCTGCTGCAAGAGCTGCAGAACAAGGTCGAAGAAAACCCGCAGTTGCAGAAGTTCAAGGACCAGATTCTCTTCGAGATTACCCAGGACGGTTTGCGTATCCAGATTGTGGACGCCGAAAACCGCCCGATGTTCGACTCCGGCAGTGCGCGTCTGAAGCCGTATTTCGAAGACATCCTGCTGGCCATGGCCGACACCATCAAAGCGGTGCCGAACAAGATCAGCATCAGCGGCCACACCGATGCCAAGCCGTACTCGGGCACCGGCGACTTCGGCAACTGGGAACTCTCGGCCAACCGTGCGAACGCGGCTCGCCGTGCATTGATCGCCGGCAGCTATCCGGACGCTCAGGTCGCGCGGGTCGTCGGTTACGCTTCGTCGGCATTGTTCGATCGGGAGAACCCGTTCAACCCGGTCAACCGCCGCATCGACATCGTTGTGCTGACCAAGAAAGCCCAGCGTGCCATCGAAGGTTCGCAAGGTGCCGAACCTGCGCCAGTGCCGACGCAAGGGCAGGGCGGCCCGGGCGAAGTGCCCACGCCGCCAGCCGATCCGAATGCCTTGCCGGCGGATAAGGAGCCGCTTCCGGCACATGAGCTTCGGGAGCGGTTGAATCTGTTTGATGATCCGGTGCCGAAACCAGCCCCCAAGCAGTGACCTACAAAAAAGCCGACAGCGATGTCGGCTTTTTTGTGCCTGTACGCTGCTCCACATCAGTATTCGCTGCCCCTTCGGTCGCAGACGTAACATTCTGAAACGCCGGAAGGTTCGGATGGGATATCAAGATGCATCCTACATAAATCCCTTTTTCCTCTTGCTAACGTACTCGGCAGTTTGCGTTTGCTCACGCCGGGGATGGCATGGGCATCGCGATTTGTATCCTCATTCGGCTTAAGGACGAGCCACGGAAAAGCAAAAGGATAAGCGCATGTTCGCCCCCGCCAATGTTGCTCACTTCACGTTACTGATCCCGACTGTTCCTAACGATTTCAAAGTCCTCACCTTTGAAGGTACTGAAGCCATCAGTGCCTTGTATGCGATCCAGATTGAACTGGTCAGTGAACACCCTGCTTTCGATCTGGAGAGCCTGCTCAGTCAGCCTGCTTTTCTCCAGTTTGGCCTTAACGGGGAAGGTCTTCACGGTCGTATCGAAGATGTGTTCAGGGGGGAAACCGGCAAACGCCTGACCCGTTATCACCTGACCCTCGTACCGACGCTGCACTACCTGCAGTTCAGCCACAATCAGCGGATTTTCCAGAAGCTGACGGTGCCGCAAATCATCGCTCAGGTACTCAAAGGCCACGGCATTCAGGCCGATGCGTTTACCTTCCATGTCAGTACCAGCCCCGAGCGCGAGTACTGCACGCAGTATGGGGAAAGTGATTACGAGTTCGTCCAGCGCCTGTGCGCCGAAGACGGCATCGCGTGGCATCACCAGCATTCACCGCAAGGCCATGTGCTGGTGTTCACTGATGACCAGACCTGGTTCCCCAAACTGGGTGCAACCCCCTATCTGCAAGACTCCGGCATGGTGGCGGAGCACCCGGTCGTCAGCCAGTTCTCCATGCGTTTCAGCACCCGCCCCAGCACCACCACGCATCGGTACTACGACTTCCAACGCCCGAGTCTATTGCTGGAAAGCCGCTTCACCGCTGAGTTTCACCCTGAGCTTGAAGACTATCGCTATCCGGTCTTTATCGAAAACGAAAAGCGCGGCAAACAGCTGGCCCGGCAGGCGCTGGAACGGCACCGTACCGATTACCAGTTGGTCGAAGGTAAAAGCGATCAGCCAAGCCTGCGCAGCGGTCACTTCTTCGACCTGACGGAACATCCGGATAAAACTTGCAACGATTTGTGGCTGCTGCTCAGTGTGTCGCACGCCGGAAAGCAACCCCAGTCACTGGAAGAGGTGATCACCAGCGACACCAAACCCGAGGACGGCTTCATCCAAGGCTACCGCAGCCGCTTCAGCGTCATTCCATGGGATGTGTTTTACCGGCCACCGCTACCTGCACCAAGACCGACGCTGGTCAGCCAGACCGCCCGCGTCACCGGCCCCGCCGGCGAGGAGATCTATTGCGATGAGTATGGTCGCGTCAAAGTCGAGTTCCCTTGGGACCGGGCCGAACTCAACAGCGAAAAAAGCAGTTGCTGGCTGCGGGTATCTACCCACTGGGCAGGTAAAAATTTTGGAGCGGTGACCATTCCGCGTATCGGCATGGAAGTCATGGTCACCTTTCTGGACGGCAATCCCGATAACCCGCTCATTACCGGATGCGTGCCGAACAAGGTCAATGCAGTGCCCTATCCCTTGCCCGAAAACAAGACCAAAACCGTATTGCGTAGCCACAGCTCCCCCAGCACGGGCGGTTACAACGAACTGTCGATTGAAGATCGCGCCGGGCAGGAACAAATCTACCTGCGCGCCGAACGCGACCTGGAACAGCTGATCCTCAACGACAGCGATACCAAAATTGGCAACGACCGCCGCGAACAGATTATCCGTGATAGCCACAGCCTGATCGGTAACGACCGCTTTGAACAGGTGGACAACAACAGCGCTAGCCTGATCAAGGGCGACGAATTGCACACCACCGAAGGTGCGCGCAACACGCTGATCGGCGGCAACGAGGTGATCTCCATCACCGGCAACAGCAGCACGACGGCAGAGGGCACGTTGGTGATTCAGGCCGGGCCTCACGCCCATGTCACTGCGGCCAATGTGGTTATCAAGGCTGACCAGAGCCTGACGTGGGAATGTGACGGTCATTTCATCGTCATTAACTCCAGCGGGATATTCAGCAGTGTGGCCATTGTCGTGGGTGGTTCGCCGCTAACTGGCCTACCCGGGCAGGCGGCACTGTCAGCAGCTCCCCAAGTCGCCGAAGCTGTGGTTATCGACACCCTTCCCATGGAAGCCCTGCTCAAACAGAGCATCGTCTTTCGCGAGGCCGATTCCGGTGTTTGCCCGGTATGCAACGTTGCCCAGGAATCCCAGGAAGCAGAGAGGGGTGAAGCATGACACCAGTCATCCCGAACAAAGGACTGCTCCTGCTTGATGGCGCCCAGTACGAAGGCGCTATCGATTGGCTTAACGAGCACTACGGTGCAGATTCTCCGCAGCCGCTATTCAAGGGGACCGCTTATGAGCCGATCAGCGCCGCAGGGCCTTTTCTGCTGAATGCCTCGATTGGCAGCGCAGCCTATGCCGCGTGGTGGGGCGGCACCGACTTGCAACACAGTGTTTGGCTGGCTTCTCCACGGAGCGCCCAACAATGGCTACCGATCCTGCAACGTCGGTTGCGCATTTTTGATGAGCAGCAGCGAGAGCTGTGGTTGCGTCTGGCGGATGGCTCGGTTCTGCGACGCGCCTGGTTGGCCGGCGTGCAATGGCCAGCAGGCTTTTGGTTTGGTGTGGAAAGCGTCTGGCTACGCCATGGCAACGCGCCAGTGTGCGCTTGGGAAAACGAAGCGCCTGAATATGACTCAGCACCGGCCAATAAAGGTCTGGCCGCGCAAATCACCCTGCCTGAGCCGCTTCTGCAGGCACTGAGCCTTCCAGCCAACCCGGAGAAAAACGCATGAGTGTCCAGAACAAAATCCGTGTTGAAACATGTCCGCTGTTCGCTGCCGTTTTACCCCTGCGATACGCCCTCGGCCCAACCGTCGCTGTCGATACCGATGCCTACGACTTGCCGGCATTGAGCGGCTCGTTTCCCGAGTTGGGGCCTCGGCATCCTGACTTGACCGGGCATGCGCTCAATTACACCTCGCGTTTGTTGCGCGACGGTTGGCTCTACGTCTGGGAGAGCAGCCCACCCAAATTGGTGGAGTATCAGGTCGAAAAAGCTCAGCTCACCCAAACCCCGCGCGCGGGCAGGGTAATCGACACCCGGGTCAAACCCCATCTGGTGTTAAGAGCTGGCGACCCTGCCGGATTGGTCTGGTCACCCGTTCGCTGGAGTGAGGCGCAATACCAGGCTGCCAGAAAAGACCCCGCCGTGCGTCAGCGCATCATGCGAAGTTTTGTGCCAGGTGTCGCACCGTTCAGTGGCGAGGTCGATACCGTCGCCAAGCAGATTGGCGAATACAACGATGCAACTAACTATGGCTGGAGCGCGGATCCCGAAACTGAGCACGCACCCGACTGGTTGAAAGTGCTGAAGCAGATGAAGGCTTGCGAACAGCAGGCCTATGCCGTGATTGATGACGCATGGGGCGTGCTGCTCGACCTTGCCGCGCTGCTGCGTGTGCGTAAAGAAGCGTTCGACAATTACCAGGAACATCACGCTGAAGAGTGGGCGATGGCCAGTGTCATCAAGTCACTGAGCGAAGGCGACCGGCAACTGAGCGCACAACTGCCGTCCATTACCCGCTATGACGAACTCCAGCGGGCGTGGAAGGATCAAGAGAACCAGAACAATCGGTATACCGCCGACACGCGACGTCTGGCCCAATTCTGGGTGGCATGGATCAACACCCTGCAAGGGACCGGTGCGTCGAGCATGGACACCGCTTGTGGTCATTTCGACATTACCCAGTCGATAGCGCGTGAGGCACTGGAATTGCATTTCGCGGCGGCTTGCCTCGGGCCGGCCAATACCAGCATTGGGGCTGAGGCAATTACCCGGAATCTGGACGGCAACTCACCGGGTAAACCTTGGCTGCTTTGGGCTTTGCTCGGGTTGCCGTCACGGCTGGGTGTTAGCGAAATCAAATACCTTGTGGACTTCAGCGATGTGGCCCGAGATAACCAGGCTGCTGTTCAAGAAGGCACCAGCAAACTCGCCAGAGCCTTTGGTTATACCGATGCGCTGAACAAGACCGCCGACAAACTGAAGCAACACAAGCCGGCCTCAAGCGTTGAAGCTTTGTTTCTGTCCATAGCCCCGGTGGCAGGGCTGCAATTGCATCAGGGTGAAAAGTCCACCGGTGTGGCGGGGCGTTTGTATATGGCGGCAGCGCTAGCCCGCAGCGATCAGCGCATCCAGACCTCGGGCGCATCGCGTCAGTTGGGCGAGTGGTACAGCGATTTGATGGGGACACGCCAGTCAATGCCCGCGCATTTGAGTGTTACACCGCTGGCCAGCGGGGTGGCTGACGGTATCCCGTTCATGCATTTGATCCCAGCCAGCACCAAGCTGCCACCGTTGCCGGTGAATCTGGCGGCGAGTGTTGAATTGAGCAGTGTGTTTGATTTGAAAGGCGCGCTGAGTAAAGCGCCGATTAAGTCGATTGTGACGCTGGTGGCGGGGGTGAATTTTGTTTGGGCGAGTAGTACGTTTTTTGACGACATTACAACCAAAAACCTTACTGGGATGATTGGTAGTGCAGTAGGTGTCGCTGCTGCAACCGCAGCCGTACTTCAGCGAGTCGCAGAGGTTGACTGGGCTTCGGCTGTTCGTCAAAGCGGTAGTACCTCTATTTCATCTCGTCTCCTTTTGGTTAAAGCGTTGGGTCGCGCCGCCAATGCTGCTCTGGCACAAGGTGCTTTTCTTGCCTTCGACGTCGTGCTCTATGGGATAGATGCCTTTGAGGCCTACAAAACGGGCGACTTCGACACCATGGTCGCGAACTTGACCGTGGTTGGCGCTTCGCTGGCCAGTATCAAAATCCAGGTCCAGGCCTTCCGTGCACTAAGAGTTGCCCGGGCTGCTGTGATAGCCGGGGATGTGGCGACTATTGCCAGGGGACTCAATGTAGTGCCTCACTTGGGGGCGAAAATACTAGGCCTTGCGGTTGTAATTGTGGGCGGGGTCATCGCCCGTCTTTATACCGCGGACTCGCCTCCGGAAAAATGGGTGAAAAACAGCCGCTTTGGTATCCGTCCGCACGACACTTGGGCCCACAGCTATAGCCTGTCCATGGATGAGCTGTACCCCGTCCTGTTTCCCATAAGTTTTGATGCCTTCCGACTGTCAGAGATGAACCCTTATCAAGGCCAAGTCACTTCCACGTATCTGATGCTAAAACTGCCGGGGGAAAACGTGCCGTTGACCGATGCAATGATTCACTTCAAGGGCATCGAAATTTGGGGCGATACGCTCGGCTATCACGGCGACCAAATCAAAAAGGTCGAATGGACGGGCAAAGACTTTGCCCGACATAGCGGCACCCGTATTTCTATACCTGCTGGCCTCACCCCTTACCGCCGTGTGTACCATGAGGATGGTGTACGGGACTTGCGGTGTATCGAGGGCGAGTTGATCTATTCCCCACAAGACGGACTGACGCTGCCAGCTGTCAAAATCAAGGAGCGAGCATGGGTATGAATACACCAGAACACCCGCGCTACAGCGCTACTCCCACGGTCATGCTTGAAGCGGACAAACCAACGGGTGAACAGCCGATGGAGCTGTTTATTACCGATGAGCACACCGAGTATTACTTGTCGCTATTAGGTGACGAGGGCATTCGTGGGCAATTAACAGGTTTAGGGGGCTGGGTTTTCACACTTATATTGTGTGTGGCTGTGATTTGTATATTGGGTGGGAAATGGGAAGGAGCGTATATGATTTTGGGAAGCGGAATTCCTTTGGTTGTATTGCCATTCCTATGGGAAACCCTTCGTCCTTTACCTCTGCCCATTCTGTTTAACCGCCGCACCAGTGAAGTGTATTTCGATCATGATGGCGATCTTTACCATGCTCCGTGGGAGGGTATTTCAGCCGTGGCCAATGAGTTTCAGCTCGTGGGCACCCAAATCGGTGGCATGCAAAACGCTTCACTGGAAATTCGCATGTGGAAATTTGAAGAGCCGGAAACGGCTGTGATGGTGAGTCTAGGTGCCCCCTTTGGTAAATCATTGTCGATGCAAAAAGGCTTTTGGGAATACATCCGTTCTTACATGAATAATGGCCCTTATTTCGACGAGAACGGTAATCACAGTGAGTCGGATGCATTCGTAAAAAGCCAGCTGGCCGTGCGACCCAAAATGAGCGACAGCTTCAAGCAGACACTGGCGCAGTTAAAACAGGCGAAGAAGGATGCGGGTGGAAAAAACTACTTAGGCGCCAGCGATGTTGCAAAACTGATACTCGAGCCACTGCTTTACCCGCAGGACCGAATTCAAGAACTCACCTACAGTCTTGCCAAACGCCGCTCTCGCAACCTGTGGCCGAAAGTTGTCACTGAACGACTGAAGGCCGGGGGGCCCACTACACGCCTTGTCGATCTGGAAAATGAGCAGGGTTGTGCTCTATCGAAGGAAAGTTGATCTGCTTTCTACTCGTTGGTCTGAAGCTAACAATGATGTACATCATGGAATGAGCATGTATATGAATAAGTCAAAACAACTGCGCGATAGTGCATCCATCGTAATACTTGAAGCTGACAAACCCACTGGTGAACAACCAATAGCGTTATTTATTACCGATGAGCACAGGGAGGATTACTTAACACTGCAAGACGCAGGTGATCCGGGTCGGGGGCGTCTGGCCGGTTTCTTTGGGTGGTTAGCCATCGCAATGATATGTCTGGAACTACTATTGATGCTCTACGGAATATCGGAGAGTGTCCTCATAGAATTGGGGATAACGACTCTGTTGTTTTTGGTGGTATTTCTATGGGAAGTCCGTCGCCCTTTACCACTGCCGATTGTGTTTAATCGCCGTACCCAGGAAGTGTACATCGATCACGATGGCGTTCTGTTTCACGCCTCGTGGGAGGGTCTTTGCGCCGAGGTCGACGAATTTCAGCTGGCCGGCACCCACTTAAGTGGTATGCAAAACGCTTCGCTTGAAATTCGGGTGTGGAAATTCGAACAACCGGACAAGGTATTGATGATCAGTCTCGGTGCGCCATTTGGTAAAACACTGAGGATGCAAAAAGGCTTTTGGGAGTACCTGCGCGCCTATATGAACAATGGTCCCTGGTTCGATGAACAGGGTCATCACAGCGAGTCGGATGCGTTTGTAAAAAGTCAGTTGTCTATGCGACCCAAAATAAGCAACAGCTTTATGCCGACACGGATGCCAATAAAACAGGTGAAAAAGGAGGCTGGCGACGAAAACTACATAAGCGGGAGTGACGCAATAAAAATAATACTAAAGCCGATTTTCTACCCCATGGATCGAATTCAAAAACTGGTTTACAGCCTCGCCAAACATCGCTCTCACAATTTGTGGCCCCGTGTTGTCACCGAACGCCTGAAATCCGACGGGCCTACTACACGACTTGTCGATTTAGAACACGAAAAAATGCTCGATATTTAGATGTTGTTGTTTTTTCATTGCCGCTAAGGCTAACGAGGTTTGCTGTAAATACAATTTGCAGGCGCTCATATTAATGTGATGTTGCTTTGTGTACTATAAACTCAAGGAAAAATTATGCGTGCAGTTTGGAATCCTTATATCGGCTTTACACACCTTTCTTGGGCGTGTGTAAGTTATCTTGTTACTTTTGCAATGCTTGGGCTCATATTTTTTCCTTTCTTGTCGCTGGGGCGCTACGTGATAGGGTGGCCCATTGGGGTTTCAATACTCGTGAGTGTCGCGCTGAGTATGATTTGTAGTTTTTCAAAGCGTGACTATAAAGTTAGTGTTTCAGTGGTCCCGCAAGGGTTGATGTTTCGCGATGAGGCTGCTGGTTATAAGCGGCAGGAGTTGATCCGTAGGGAGGAAATATGTTCAGTTCATGTTCGTCGAAACCCATTTTTCAAGTCGCTTGTCATTAATCTGAAAGAGAAAAATCAACGATTCTCTTTGAGTAACGTGGCTTTAACTGACGACTTTCTTGCGCGCGTGCGCGCTCACATTAATGTTGAAAACTAAGGTTTTCGCCTGATGCGTCGTGATTCTGCCGGTGCTTCCGAGGGCTGTATGTTTGCTTGGTGGCTGTAGGAACGATCTGAATTTTCATGCTGGGGTTCTCCCTCGTGCAAGCATCAGCCTATAGTTCCGCCGTCGCTGCCAACGCGGTGACCGATCTTAGCCGGTCGAACCACAGATGAAATCTCTCGAAATTATCCGGAGTTTTGACCCATGGCTAAGTATCACCCCCTCCAAGGCAACTTCAGCGTCAGCCCGACGCTGTACATCGACACCGAAGCCCGCGCTTCCGATCTTCTTGAAACCGCCACACACCGCATAAAAGCCGCCCGTAATCTGCTCAACAGCGTCGTGTGTCTGTGTATAAAAGACGCCGAAGGCCACGACGTAGAGCATTTCGCCAATGCAGCCCACGTGTTGATCCAAGACGGTTGTGACGCCTTGGATGCCTTAGGCTGGAAGCTGGAAAAAGCCGTACTCTGAAAATCAGAAAGCCGCGATCATCGCGGCTTTTTTGTGCGGATCAGTAACCGCGACGAATGCGGTCCTTGAGCTGGTCATGGAACAGATCGGCATTACGCTTGAAGGTGCCGCGAATGGATTCGCTGAAAGACTCTATTCCTGTCGAGCGCTCCAACATGGCCTCTTTGTGGTAGGCATCGATAAAAAAGTCGAGATCGGTATCACCACTCAACTTCGGCCATTTATCCAGGTACAGCGGCAGTGCGCTGGGACCGATCTTGTAAGAGCAGATCCTGCGATCACTGATGGTTGCTTCGCCGATTTCAAACGGCACCCACCAGGACATGGCAGTCTCCTGCGAGACCACCGCCAGCAAGTGCGTGCATTCGGTAATGTTGCGGGTGATGACGGCGGTGATGTCGTCGGTTTGCTGGGATTCGGTGTCCAACACATCGAGATAGGTTTTGATGTTCGCCTGTTTCAGGCGCGCATTGATGGCCATCGCCTGGACGCGGTCGGTATGGCGGTAGCTAATAAACACTGGCATCAGAAATGTCCCTTGATTGCGAGTTCGCGGTAATAGGCGCCGAGGGCGGTGAGGCGGCAACCGGTGGAGTGGATGGCCGCGTAGTACATGTGCTCGGCGTCCACCGGTTCGATCAGGCTGTGGCGATTGCACTTTTGCAGTTGGGCGAAGACTTCGCCGTGCTCTGGGTCGAACATGGCTTCGGTAGGTTCGTAGCTGGGGTCGAGGGCGAACATTGATTCCGCCTCTTCGAACCAGTCGGGCAGTTTGCGCAGGATCTCTTTGGGGATCAGCGGCGAGACTTCTCGCAATGAAATGAACTGCGACACATTGGTCTTGAACACCGGGCGCTGTTCCCACGCGTCGAGAGCGTTGTCGACGAATGAATAGAGGCTGCCTGGAGTTATCTTTCCCAATATGTTCGCGGCGCCGCCGTGCAGTGCTTGCAGCAACAGCCCTGTGAAGACGCCGTGATTGGCGCCTTCCATGGCCGGCTCTTCTTTTTTGCACGCGGTGAGAATGGTCATGCCTTCACACACCATGCTGCTTTCGCTGCGTAGCGCCCGCACTTCGCCTGCCGAGCCCGCCTGGCAGCAGTCGAGAATAATCACTTTGTTTTTGATTTTTACGGCTTTGGTCGCCCAGTTCAGGATGTCGCTGATGCGAATTCCATCCTTGGCGGATTTGTAATCCTGGGGGATCAGCATGCCTTCGTCCGTATCGGCGTCGAAGTTGCCGTGACCGGCGAAGTACAACAGTGCAACGCTGCAATCGCCTGAAAACAATTCCTGGATATGCCCTTCGAGCTTTTCACGGCTCAGATAATCTTCGGCGGAGGTCAGGACCAGGTTCTTGAAGTTCGGATCGCCATTGGCGTCGGTTTTCAGCACCGAAGCCATGGCCATCGCGTCGTTGTTGCAACCACTCAATTGTGAAACATGGCTGTAGTTATTAATGCCGATGAACAGTCCCTTGCGCATGGTTCAGCCCGCCGCATGAGTGCGAATGGCACTGATGATGCTGTTGGTGTTCCACGCGCACTCCGCGTGCGCCGCCCGGCGTACCACCGTGGAAATCCGTTCGGCGCCAAACGGCTTTATCGCAATGATGACCTTGCCCATTCGCCTGGCGATCTCGATTTCCTTGTTGATCCACTTGCTGTAGGTCGAATACATCCCTGCCATGATCAGCACTGCCGAGCAGAGCCGAATCTTGTTTTCGATGGCTTCTTCAAGTTGTTTGTCTGTTTTCGCGCCGATGATCGGGTTGTCCGGTGGCACCGAAAAATTCTTGAACGTGAACCCGGGCTTCGCATTGAGCAGGCGAACCAGATTGTCGTGGGCGTCTGAGTAGTTCCACGAGTGGCTGATGAACAAATGATAGGTTTGCATGGCTGTCCCTCGGTATCGCCAGAGATGCGATGAGGGCTCGAATGTATGCACTTGAGTGGCCGCAACAAGGCCTTGGCGGTTAAAGAGACGCGTCCTTCAGGCAGGCCCGAAGAAACCTTACAGAGAGGTCTGATGTTTAATTGAAGAGGTTTTTGTAGGACGCCACGAACGACCTACCGCCCCGTAATAGTCAGGGGCGGTTGGCGCGTCTGTTTAATAGCTGCTTTCAGGCAAACTGGCGATGATCGACCGGTAGCTGTTCATCCGCTGCTGCTGCACGCGGCCTTCTTCGAGAGCTTTGAGCAGGGCGCAACCCGGTTCGCGGTCGTGCTTGCAGTCGCGAAAGCGGCAGGTGCCGATCAGGTCGTTGAACTCGATGAAACCGGCTTCGACGTCGGCACGGCTGACGTGGCCCAGGCCGAATTCGCGGATACCCGGGGAGTCGATCAACTCACCGCCACCGGGGAAGTGGAACAGTCGCGCGGTGGTGGTGGTGTGGGTGCCTTGGCCCGACAGCTCGGACAGCGGGCCGACACGGGTGTCGACTTCCGGCAGCAGGCTGTTGACCAGCGACGACTTGCCGACACCGGATTGACCGACGAATACGCTGATGTGCCCGTCCAGCTGCTTCTGCAACTGTTCCATGCCATTGCCGTGGTGGGCCGACACTTCCAGCACCGGGTAACCCAGCGTGCGGTAAACCGCCAGCAAGGCATTCAGCGCCGGGGCGTTCTGCTCGTCGATCAAGTCGAATTTGTTCAGCAACAGCAACGGCCGAATACCGGCGTGTTCCGCAGCGACCAGGTAACGGTCGATCAGGTTGGCGTGAGGCTCGGGCAGCGGGGCGAAGACGATCACGATCAAATCGACGTTGGCCGCCACCGGCTTGAGCTGGCCACGGCTGTCGGGACGGCAGAGCTCGGTTTTGCGCGGCAGTTGCGCCACGATCACGCCGATGCCCTGGTTGCCGGCACGCCATACCACCTGATCGCCGGTCACCAACGCTGGCAGGTTGGCGCGCAAGTGGCAGCGGAACACCTGGCCGGCCAATTCGCCATCGAGGGCCTCGACTTCGACCTGCACACCGAAGTGCGCGATCACCAGGCCCGTCTGTTCCGGACCCAGGTCGCCGCCTTCGAGTGCCTCGACAGCCGAGGACTCGCGTTTGGCGGCGCGGGCAGCGCGCTCGCCCTGAATCTTTTCGATGCGCCAGTTTTGACGACGATTGAGTTGGCGTTTGGCCATGGGTGTTCCGTATCGAGAATGCAGCGATTAGGTAAAACGGCCGCGAGTTTAGCACGCCCGGTGGCCTCCCTAGGCTAAACTGCGCACCTACGCCGAGGAGCCGACTCATGCAAAACCCGCTGAACCTGATCTGGATCGACCTGGAAATGACCGGTCTGAACCCTGATACCGATGTCATCATCGAGATGGCCACTATCGTCACCGACAGTAATTTGAACACCTTGGCCGAAGGTCCGGTGATCGCCATCCACCACAGCGACGAGATCCTCGCTGGCATGGACGAGTGGAATACCCGTCAGCACGGCGGTTCCGGGCTGACCCAACGGGTTCGCGATAGCCGTATCAGCATGGCCGAAGCCGAAGCCGAGACCATCGCCTTCCTGGAAAAATGGGTGCCGAAGGGCAAGTCACCGATCTGTGGCAACAGCATCTGCCAGGACCGTCGCTTCCTTTATACCCACATGAAGTCGCTGGAAAGCTACTTCCACTACCGCAACCTCGACGTGTCGACCCTTAAAGAACTGGCCGCGCGCTGGGCACCGGACGTGCGCGACAGCTTCAAGAAGGGCAGCACCCACCTGGCCCTGGACGACATCCGCGAATCGATCGCCGAGCTTCAGCACTACCGCAAGAATTTCATCAAGTTCTGATTGGGCATGAGTGGGCTTTTGTGGCGAGGGAGCTTGCTCCCGCTCGGCTGCGTAGCAGTCGTAAAGTCAGCCGGCGCGGTCTATCTGAAGAATTGCGTTGTTAGCAAATGGGGCCGCTCTGCGGCCCAGCGGGAGCAAGCTCCCTAGCCACAGGTTCTCTTGCCCCCTTTTGGTGCCCTGACGATCTGAGTAGACTGCGCGCCTTTCTGCCAGGACCGCCACCATGTTGCTGATGCTCTACCTGATCGCCATTACTGCCGAAGCCATGACTGGCGCCCTGTCTGCGGGCCGTCGCGGCATGGACTGGTTTGGCGTGGTGCTAATTGCGTGCGTCACGGCGCTGGGCGGCGGTTCGGTGCGTGACGTGCTGCTCGGCCACTACCCGCTGACTTGGGTCAAACACCCGGAATACCTGGTGCTGACCTCCGTCGCGGCGATGTTGACGATCTTCATCGCCCGCTGGATGCGTCATCTGCGTTCGCTGTTTCTGGTGCTCGACGCGGTGGGTCTGGTGGCGTTCACCCTGATCGGCTGCATGACGGCCCTGGAAATGGGCCACGGCATGCTGGTGGCCTCGGTCAGCGGCGTAATCACCGGCGTATTTGGCGGCATCTTGCGGGACATCTTCTGCAACGACATCCCGCTGATCTTCCGCCGGGAGCTCTACGCCAGCGTCTCGTTTGCCGCGGCATGGTGCTATCTGCTCTGCATCTACCTGCAATTACCCGGTGAACAGGCGATCCTGATCACCCTGTTCGGCGGCTTCCTGCTGCGCTTGCTGGCGATCCGTTTCCATTGGGAAATGCCCAAGTTCGTTTATAACGACGAGGCCTGATCCCCGCGATTCCTGTGTAGGAGCTGCCGCAGGCTGCGATCTTTTGATCTTGAAAAATCAAAGTCAAAAGATCGCAGCCTGCGGCAGCTCCTACGCGAGTCCGTGTTGTTTCAGGGCCCATTCGACGTGTTCGCGCACCAGTTCCGACGGATAGTCCCGCCGTGCTTTGAGCGCTTCCAGCACCGGAATGCTTGACGGCGCATTACCCAGGCCGACCGCCAGATTGCGCAACCAACGCTCGTAACCCGCGCGTCTGAGCGGTGAGCCTTCGGTGCTGTTGAGGAACTTCTCTTCGTCCCACATGAACAGTTCGGCCAGTTCGGCGTTGTCCAGATTGTGCCGAGGCTTGAAATCGCTTTCGCCGGAAGGCCGGGCGAAGCGGTTCCACGGGCAGACGATCTGGCAGTCATCGCAACCGAATACCCGATTGCCGATCAATGGCCGTAAATCTTCAGGAATCGCACTTTTCAGTTCGATGGTCAGGTACGAAATGCAGCGTCGGGCGTCCAGTACATACGGGCCGACAAAGGCGTTGGTCGGGCAGATATCCAGGCAGGCGGTGCAGCGGCCGCAGTGTTCGGTGGCGTGGGGCGGGTCGACCGGCAGCGGCAGGTCGACGAACAATTCGCTGAGGAAGAAATAACTGCCGGCCTTGCGATTCAATACCAGCGTGTTCTTGCCGATCCAGCCCAGCCCAGCCTGTTCGGCGATGGCTTTTTCCAGCACCGGGGCGCTGTCGACAAAGGCGCGGTAGCCGAACGGGCCGATCACTGCCTGAATTTTTTCTGCCAGTTGTTGCACGCGTTTACGGATCAATTTGTGGTAATCGCGGCCCAAGGCATAACGCGAGACGTAGGCTTTTTCCGGTTCGGCCAGGCGTTTGGCCATTTCGGTGTCGCCCGGCAGGTAGTCCATGCGCAGGGATACGACCCGCAGAGTGCCGGGCACCAGTTCTTCCGGGTGCGAACGTTTGCTGCCATGGGCGCCCATATACTCCATTTCGCCGTGGTAGCCGGCTTCGAGCCAGCGCTCCAGGTGCTGCTCATGCTCGGCCAGGTCGAGGCCGCTGATGCCGACTTGCTGAAAGCCCAGCTCGCGGCCCCAGTCCTTGATGGATTGGGCGAGGGCGGGCAGGTCTGTGGTAATAGCGGGCATGAGGCGAGAGAAACCGGAGCTGAGGTGCGTATAATTCTGCCAGACATCGGAGCCTGAAGACGCATGCCGCACACTAAAGATGAATTACCCGACGCGCTGTATAGCGCCGCGCAAGTCCGAGGGCTCGATGCGAGCCTGATTGCGGCCGGTACACCGGGCTTCGAACTGATGCGGCGTGCAGCGCGGGCGACCTGGCGCGCGCTGGTCCGCCATTGGCCCACGGCCCACGAATTGAGCGTGGTGGCCGGCCACGGCAATAATGCGGGCGACGGTTATCTGGTGGCCGTGCTGGCCCGACGTGCCGGCTGGCACGTGCGGGTGCTGGCCGCCGGTGATCCCGGGCGTTTGCAGGGCGATGCCGCATCGGCCCATGCCGAGGCGGTAGCCGAAGGCGTCGCCATTCAAGACTGGAATGCGCACTGCGAATTACGTGGCATTGTGCTGGATGCCTTGCTTGGCACTGGCCTGACCGGTGAAGTGCGCGAGCCATACGCCAGTGTCATCGCCGCGATCAACGCCAGTGGGCTACCGGTTGCGGCGGTGGATATCCCCTCGGGACTATGCGCCGATACGGGGCGCCAGCTCGGCATTGCGGTTCGAGCAGACCTCACGGTGACGTTCATCGGCTTGAAGCTGGGCCTGTTCACCGGTGACGCTGCGAATGTGGTTGGCGATTTGGTCTTCAATGATCTGCTAGCCGCCCCTGAGACGTTTATCGGGGCCACGGTCAGTGCTCGTCGCCTGACGGCCGGTAATGTGCCGCGTCTGACCGGTCGCATTCCAACGTCCCACAAAGGCAAATTTGGCCACGTATTGCTGGTCGGCGGTGATCGCGGTTTTGGCGGCGCCATCCTGCTCAGCGCTCAAAGTGCCCTGCGCAGCGGCGCCGGCATGGTGTCTGTGGCCACCCGCAACGAGCATGTTCCAGCTGCATTGGCGCGGTTGCCTGAAGCGATGGTGCTCGGCATTTCGTCGGCCAATCAATTGATGGGGCTGCTTGCGAAGGTCACGGTGCTGGTCGTCGGCCCAGGGCTGGGGCAGGCCGCCTGGGGGCGCAGTCTGTTGTCGGCCGCGGCCAATGCGCCGCTGCCGCAAGTCTGGGACGCCGATGCGTTGAACCTGTTGGCCGAAGGTGGCGTGAGTTTGCCCGCCCATTGTGTTATCACGCCGCACCCTGGCGAGGCGGCGCGATTGCTGGGGCTATCGACGGCCGATGTTCAGGCCGATCGTCCTGCCGCTGCCCATGCATTGAGCAAAAAATATACAGCTGTCGTGGTGCTCAAGGGCGCCGGCAGCCTGATCGCCAGCCCCGACGGGCGCCTGGCGCTGTGTCATCAGGGCCATCCGGCCATGGCATCTGCCGGTTTGGGCGATGTGCTGGCCGGTCTGGTCGGCGCCTTGCTCGCTCAGGGTATGGATGCGTATGACGCGGCATGCCTGGCGGTCTGGCTGCACGCCAATGCCGGCGCGCAACAAGGTAAATTCGGCCGTGGGCTGGCGGCCAGTGATCTGATTCCAGCCATTCGTCAGTTGTTGGAGGAGCAAGCACCGTGTCTGAAGTAACCCTGTACCTGGCTGATGAAGAGGCGATGACCGCATTTGGTGCGCGCATTGCACAAACCACTGAAGGGCACGGTCTGATTTTTCTCGAGGGGGATTTGGGTGCGGGGAAAACCACGCTGTCCCGGGGCATTATTCGTGGCCTGGGACATACAGGCGCGGTAAAAAGTCCGACCTTCACTCTGGTCGAGCCCTACGAGATTGGGGAGGTCCGCGCCTTCCATTTCGACCTGTATCGACTGGTCGATCCGGAGGAGCTGGAGTACCTCGGCATCCGTGACTATTTCGAAGACGATGCACTGTGCCTGATCGAATGGCCCCGCAACGGTGCAGGCTTTTTGCCAAAGCCCGACCTGACCATTACCATTAGCCCGCAAGACAGCGGGCGTTCGCTGAAAATTTTGCCCCAGGGCTCGCGTGGCGAGTCGTGGTGTGCCGCTTTGGCATTGGAATTCAATTAAATGATGGGGTTAGGTATGCGCTTTCGCGCGTTGGTTGCTGCCGTAGGATTGTTGTTTCTGGCGGTGACCGTCGACGCTGTGGCCGAGACGAAGGTCAACAGTGTTCGCCTGTGGCGGGCGCCGGACAACACGCGGCTGGTGTTTGACCTGACAGGGTCTGTCCAGCACAGCGTTTTTACCCTGACCTCCCCGGATCGGCTGGTGATCGACATCAATGGCGCAACTCTGGGGGCGCCGCTGAACGTCAATACCTCGAACACTCCGATCACCGCAATGCGCTCGGCTCAACGTACGCCGACCGACCTGCGGGTGGTCATCGACCTGAAAAAAGCCGTCACGCCAAAAAGCTTCACCCTGGCGCCAAACGCCCAATACGGCAATCGCCTGGTCGTCGACCTGTTCGACAATGCGGCCGACGCCGCGCCACCGCCTGCGCCAACGCCGGCTGTGGCGACGTTGCCTGCGGTCCCTGTCGCACCCTCCGAGCCTTCGATCAAATTGCCGCCCGCCCCGGCCGGCAAGCGCGACATCATTGTGGTGATCGATGCCGGCCACGGTGGCGAAGACCCCGGCGCCTCGGGCTCTCGCGGTCAGCGTGAAAAAGACGTGGTGCTGGCCATCGCCCGTGAACTGCAGCGTCAGGTCAATGGCATGAAAGGCTTCCGCGCCGAACTGACTCGCACCGGCGACTACTTCATTCCGTTGCGCGGTCGTACCGAAATTGCGCGCAAGAAGGGTGCGGACCTGTTCGTTTCGATCCACGCTGACGCCGCACCTTCGGCTGCTGCATTCGGTGCGTCAGTGTTCGCCCTGTCCGACCGCGGCGCTACGTCGGAGACCGCCCGTTGGCTGGCCGACAGCGAAAACCGTTCCGACTTGATCGGCGGTGCCGGCAACGTCAGCCTCGACGACAAGGACCGCATGCTGGCCGGCGTGCTGCTCGATTTGTCGATGACCGCTTCCCTGACGTCCAGCCTCAACGTTGGCCAGAAAGTCTTGAGCAACATCGGCCGCGTCACGCCGCTGCACAAACAGCGCGTAGAGCAAGCCGGGTTCATGGTACTGAAGTCGCCGGACATCCCGTCGATTCTGGTGGAAACCGGGTTCATCTCCAACGCCAACGAAGCGTCCAAGCTTGCCGCTGCGAACCATCAGCAAGCGCTGGCGCGTTCTATCAGCAGCGGCGTGCGGCAGTTCTTCCAGCAGAATCCACCGCCGGGCACCTACATTGCCTGGTTGCGCGATTCCGGCAAAATCGCCCAGGGCCCGCGTGACCATCGCGTCAATCCCGGTGAGACCCTGGCGATGATCGCCGTGCGCTATCAGGTGTCTCCGGCCACCTTGCGCAGCGCTAACAACCTCAAGAGCGACGAGCTGAAGATTGGTCAGACATTGACCATCCCCGGCACTGAACTGGCGGCCAAAGAATGAACCAGGTGCTGACCAACGCTGCGCGCATCGAGCTGCTCAGCCCGCGGCTGGCGAACCAGATTGCCGCCGGTGAAGTGGTCGAGCGCCCGGCCTCGGTGATCAAGGAGTTGCTGGAGAACAGCCTCGACTCCGGTGCCAAGCGCATCGATGTCGATGTGGAACAGGGCGGCGTCAAGTTGCTGCGGGTGCGCGACGATGGCAGCGGCATTTCTGCCGATGACCTGCCCCTGGCCCTGGCCCGTCATGCCACCAGCAAGATTCGTAACCTGGAAGACCTTGAGCAGGTGATGAGCCTGGGGTTTCGTGGTGAGGCGCTGGCGTCCATCAGCTCCGTGGCGCGCCTGACCCTGACGTCCCGCACTCGCGGTGCCGATCAAGCCTGGCAGGTGGAAACCGAAGGCCGGGACATGGCACCTCGCGTACAACCTGCGGCCCATCCGGTGGGGACTTCGGTGGAAGTGCGCGATTTGTTCTTCAATACCCCGGCGCGCCGCAAGTTTCTCAAGACCGAAAAAACCGAGTTCGATCACCTGCAAGAAGTGATCAAGCGCCTGGCGCTGGCGCGGTTCGATGTGGCGTTCCATCTGCGCCACAACGGCAAAACCATCCTCAGCCTGCACGAAGCCCACGATGACGCGGCCCGCGCCCGGCGTGTGGCGGCGATCTGCGGGGCGGGTTTTCTGGAGCAGGCGCTGCCGATGGAGATCGAGCGCAATGGCTTGCATCTGTGGGGCTGGGTCGGGTTGCCGACGTTCAATCGCAGCCAGGCAGACTTGCAATATTTCTTCGTGAATGGCCGCGCGGTGCGCGACAAACTGGTGGCCCACGCGGTGCGTCAGGCTTATCGCGATGTGCTGTTCAACGGTCGGCACCCGACGTTCGTGCTGTTTTTCGAAGTCGATCCGGCGGGCGTCGACGTCAACGTGCACCCGACCAAGCACGAAGTACGCTTCCGTGACGGACGCATGGTTCACGATTTCCTCTATGGCACGTTGCACCGCGCTCTCGGCGATGTGCGGCCGGAGGATCATTTGGCTGCGCCGGTTGCGACGGCCATTGTCCGGCCCACCGGGCTCGACGCCGGTGAGTTCGGTCCGCAGGGCGAAATGCGTCTGGCGGCCAATGCGCTGCTGGAACAGCCTCAGGCCCAACCGTCATTCAACACGCCGGCTGGCTCGGGCGCTGGCGCCGGTTATCAGTATCAATACACGCCGCGGCCTCAGTCCGGCGTGCCCGTCGCCGAAGCTCAAGCGGCCTACCGTGAGTTCTTCGCGCCTTTGCCCGAAGCCAACGCGGTCGCGCTGCCAGCCGGGCAGGACGACATTCCACCGCTGGGTTATGCATTGGCGCAGCTCAAGGGCATCTATATTCTTTCGGAAAACGCCCAAGGCCTGGTGCTGGTGGACATGCACGCCGCTCACGAGCGGATCATGTACGAACGCCTGAAAATCGCCATGGCCAGCGAAGGCCTGAGCGGTCAGCCGCTGTTGGTGCCGGAGTCCCTGGCGGTCAGTCAGCGCGAAGCCGATTGCGCCGAAGAACACGTCGCGTGGTTCCAGCGGCTGGGCTTTGAATTGCAGCGCCTTGGCCCGGAGTCGCTGGCCATCCGGCAAATTCCCGCCTTGCTGAAGCAGGCGGAAGCCAATCGGCTGGTCAGCGACGTTCTGGCGGATTTGATGGAATACGGCACCAGCGACCGGATTCAGGCACACCTGAACGAACTGCTCGGCACCATGGCCTGCCACGGCGCGATTCGCGCGAATCGGCGTCTGGCCTTGCCGGAAATGAACGGTCTGCTGCGGGACATGGAAAACACCGAGCGCAGCGGTCAATGCAACCATGGCCGACCGACCTGGACCCAACTGGGTCTGGACGATCTGGACAAACTGTTTTTGCGCGGTCGTTGATGAGCCAGCTCCCTCCTGCGATTTTCCTGATGGGGCCGACGGCTGCCGGCAAGACCGACCTGGCCATCGAACTCACCAAGGTTCTGCCCTGCGAGCTGATCAGCGTCGATTCGGCGCTGGTTTACCGTGGCATGGACATTGGCACTGCCAAACCTTCCAAAGAGCTATTGGCCGAATTTCCACATCGGTTGATCGATATTCTCGATCCGGCCGAGAGTTATTCCGCTGCGGATTTTCGTCGGGATGCGCTTGAGGCCATGGCCGAGATCACCGAGCGGGGCAAAATTCCGCTGCTGGTAGGCGGCACAATGCTCTACTACAAGGCTTTGCTCGAAGGTCTGGCCGACATGCCGGCGGCCGATCCGGACGTGCGCGCGCAAATCGAAGAAGAGGCTGCACGCCTTGGTTGGCAAGCCCTGCATGATCAATTGGCGGTCATCGATCCGCAATCGGCCGCGCGAATTCATCCGAACGATCCGCAGCGCCTTAGTCGCGCGCTGGAAGTTTATCGCGTCAGTGGTCAGAGCATGACTGAGCTACGCTTGCGACAATCTGCGCAAAGTACTGAAGCAGCCGCTTCGGGACTGCAACAATTGCCCTATACTGTCGCGAACTTGGCTATCGCCCCGGCAAATCGCCAGGTACTGCACGAGCGTATTAAACAAAGATTCACAAATATGTTGGAACAGGGATTCATCGACGAGGTCGTAGCCCTGCGAGATAGAGGTGACCTGCATTCGGGGATGCCGTCTATACGTGCTGTAGGTTATCGACAAGTCTGGGATTACCTGGATGGCAAGCTGACGCAAGCCGAGATGCAGGAGCGTGGAATCATTGCCACGCGCCAATTGGCAAAGCGCCAGTTCACCTGGCTACGCAGTTGGGCTGATTTACACTGGTTGGACAGCCTCGATTGCGACAATCTGCCGCGCGCCTTGAAATACCTTGGGACCATCTCCATATTGAGCTGAGTCCTTGCAATTGCCGTCTATCCTTGGGGGTGTGACGGCCCCAAGCCATCTGTTTACCTATTTTTTATATTGAATCCTTAAAGGAGTGCGGCACATGTCAAAAGGGCATTCGCTACAAGACCCTTACTTGAATACTTTACGTAAAGAGAAAGTGGGGGTTTCCATCTACCTGGTCAACGGGATCAAACTGCAAGGCACGATCGAGTCTTTCGACCAGTTCGTTATCCTGCTGAAAAACACCGTTAGCCAAATGGTTTACAAACACGCTATCTCTACAGTGGTGCCGGTTCGTCCAATTCGTCTGCCTAGCGCAACCGAATCCGAAGCAGGTGACGCTGAGCCAGGTAACGCCTGATAGGAGTCTCCTTTGTTCTTTGAGCGCCACGGTGGTGGTGAGCGGGCAATTCTCGTTCACTTGGATGGTCAGGACCCTGAGGCGCGCGAAGATCCGCAGGAGTTTCAGGAGTTGGCAATTTCGGCTGGCGCCGAGACCGTCGCGTTTTTTAACGTGCCGCGTCATCGGCCAACCGCCAAAACCCTGATCAGCAGCGGCAAGGTCGAAGAGTTACGCGATCTGGTCAGCGCCGAACAGGTCGATCTGGTGATTTTCAATCACATCCTCACGCCCAGTCAGGAACGTAACCTCGAACGTATTTTCGAGTGCCGCGTGATTGACCGCACGGGTTTGATTCTCGATATCTTCGCCCAACGCGCCCGCACCCATGAAGGCAAGCTCCAGGTTGAACTGGCTCAGCTTGAACATATGAGTACGCGGCTGGTTCGTGGCTGGACTCACCTTGAGCGGCAGAAGGGCGGTATCGGTCTGCGCGGCCCGGGTGAAACCCAGCTGGAAACCGACCGGCGCCTGTTGCGGGTTCGCCTGCGTCAGATCAAGGGGCGCCTGGAAAAGGTCCGCAGCCAGCGCGAGCAATCTCGTCGCGGGCGCAAACGTGCTGACATTCCGACGGTTTCACTGGTGGGTTATACCAACGCCGGCAAATCGACGCTGTTCAACTCGGTCACCGATTCCGACGTCTTCGCCGCCGACCAGTTATTCGCGACCCTCGACCCGACCTTGCGCCGACTCGAACTCGACGACCTCGGGCCGATCGTGCTGGCTGACACCGTAGGCTTCATTCGCCACCTGCCGCACAAACTGGTCGAGGCATTTCGGGCTACGCTCGAAGAGTCGAGCAACTCCGACCTGCTGCTGCATGTGATCGATGCGCATGAGCCTGAGCGTATGGCCCAGATCGAACAGGTCATGGTGGTGCTCGGGGAGATCGGGGCACAAGACTTGCCGATCCTTGAGGTATACAACAAACTCGATTTGCTCGAGGGTGTTGAGCCGCAGATCCAGCGCGATGCCGATGGCAAACCGCAGCGGGTCTGGTTGTCGGCCAAGGACGGTACCGGTCTTGACCTGCTCAAGCAGGCCGTGGCCGAACTGTTAGGCAGTGATTTGTTTGTTGGCACCTTGCGCTTGCCGCAACGTTTTGCTCGACTGCGTGCGCAGTTTTTCGAACTCGGTGCCGTGCAAAAAGAAGAGCACGACGAAGAAGGCATCAGCTTGCTGGCCGTTCGCTTGCCACGGATTGAATTGAATCGAATCGTGAGCCGCGAAGGTCTGCAACCGATGGAATTCATCGAGCAACACACTTTGCAATAAAAGCCTGAGAAAGCGGTTGTGCCGCGGTGACAGGCATTCTGTAGCATTGGTCGGCGCGCCGTGGGTGCGTCTTTGCTTTATCAGATGGAGAGCGCTATGGCTTGGAATGAGCCGGGTGGCAACTCGAATAATCAGGATCCTTGGGGTGGCAAGCGCCGCAATAACGGCGACCGCAAGGGACCACCGGATCTCGACGAGGCCTTCCGAAAGCTGCAGGAAAGCCTGAACGGGTTGTTCGGTGGTGGTAAAAAACGCGGTGACGAGGGCGGTCGCCCGGGCAAGAGCGGCGGCTTCGGCGGCTTGCTCGGCATCGGCCTGGTCGTGCTGGCGGCTGTGTGGCTGTACAGCGCTGTCTACGTGGTCGACGAGCAGGAGCAAGCCGTAGTGCTGCGCTTCGGCAAGTACTATGAAACCGTCGGCCCGGGCCTGAACATCTATTTCCCGCCGATCGATCGCAAGTACATGGAAAATGTCACGCGTGAGCGTGCCTATACCAAGCAGGGTCAAATGCTGACTGAAGACGAAAACATCGTCGAAGTGCCGCTGACCGTGCAGTACAAGATCAGCAACCTGCAAGACTTCGTGCTGAACGTCGATCAGCCGGAAATCAGCCTGCAACATGCAACCGACAGTGCCTTGCGTCACGTGGTGGGTTCTACCGCCATGGATCAGGTGCTGACCGAAGGTCGTGAGCTGATGGCCAGCGAAATCAAAGAGCGTCTGCAACGCTTCCTCGATACCTACCGCACCGGTATCACCGTCACCCAGGTCAACGTACAGAGCGCAGCTGCACCGCGTGAAGTCCAGGAAGCCTTCGATGACGTGATCCGCGCCCGTGAAGATGAGCAGCGTTCGCGAAACCAGGCTGAAACCTACGCCAACGGCGTCGTGCCGGAGGCCCGTGGTCAGGCCCAGCGCATCCTCGAGGATGCCAACGGTTACCGCGACGAGACCGTCTCCCGCGCCAAGGGTGAGGCCGATCGCTTCACCAAGCTGGTGGCCGAGTATCGCAAGGCCCCTGAAGTCACCCGCCAGCGTCTGTATCTGGACACCATGCAGGAAATCTTCAGCAACACCAGCAAGGTTCTCGTGACCGGCAACAAGGATGGCCAGAACAATCTGCTCTACTTGCCGCTGGACAAGATGATCGACAGTGGTCGCAGCCCCGGCGCTCCGGTGACCGGCGCAGCAGCCAGCAGCAATGAAGTGAATGCGCGTGCGGCAGCTGATCTGCAGCAACAGCAAGCACGTACCAGGGAGAGTCGCTGATGAGCAATAAATCGCTGATCGCCCTTATTATCGGCGTCGTCGTGGCGATCGTTGCCTGGAACTGCTTCTACATCGTGGCTCAGACCGAGCGCGCGGTGATGCTGCAGTTCGGTCGCGTGGTCCAGACCGATGTTCAACCGGGCCTGCACATGAAAGTGCCTTACGTGAACAAGGTGCGCAAATTCGACGCGCGCCTGATGACACTGGATGCACCGACACAACGCTTCCTGACGCTGGAAAAGAAAGCCGTAATGGTCGATGCCTACGCCAAATGGCGCGTGAAAGATGCCGAGCGCTTCTACACCGCGACTTCCGGCCTCAAGCAGATTGCCGACGAGCGTCTTTCCCGTCGTCTGGAATCGGGCCTGCGTGACCAGTTCGGTAAGCGCACCCTGCACGAAGTAGTGTCCGGTGAGCGTGATGCGCTGATGGCTGACATCACCAACTCGCTGAACAAGATGGCGGAAAAAGAGCTGGGCATCGAAGTTGTCGATGTCCGGGTCAAAACCATCGACCTGCCGAAGGAAGTGAACCGCAGCGTGTTCGAACGTATGAGCACCGAGCGTGAGCGTGAAGCTCGCGAGCACCGCGCCAAGGGTAACGAGCTGGCTGAAGGCATCCGTGCCGACGCCGACCGTCAACGCCGTGTGCTGCTGGCTGAAGCCTATCGTGAATCTGAAGAGGTTCGCGGTGATGGTGATGCCCAGGCTGCTGCGATCTACTCCAAAGCATACGGTCAGGATCAGGAGTTCTACGCGTTCTACCGTAGCCTGCGTGCCTACCGTGAAAGCTTCGCGAACAAATCCGACGTCATGGTCCTGGACCCGGGCAGCGACTTCTTCCGTTACCTGGAAAAAGCCAAGCCTTGATACGGCGTTGACCTGAATCATCCCCCGCCTGGCGGCTAAAACCTCGGGCGGGGTGATCCTTTGGGAAAACGTGTGTATGATGCGGCAGCCGGGAAATTCCCGGCTTTTTTGCGTCTGCACGTTTGATTGCTGTTTTTATGCAGGCGCCCGAGTTGAATGACTCGACAGGTTTTTCGAGGAAAGTGGTTGGCGAAGCCGGTTTCAGGCTTTTCGCCCCGTTGTCCATGCGCGCGGTTTGTGCGCATGGGCCGATCATTTTCTGCTTCACTCAAGGCTCGCCCAAAGGCTTGTCGCCCGGATCATAGGGGAATGGCGTAATGGCAACGGTAGACCGCTGGCTGCTGCCAGATGGCATCGAAGAAGTACTGCCACCAGAAGCTGCGCGCATCGAAATAGCGCGTCGCCAGGTGTTGGATCTGTTCCAGAGCTGGGGTTACGAGTTTGTCGTGACTCCCCATATCGAGTACCTGGAATCCCTGCTGACCGGCGCGGGCTCGGACCTCGATCTGCGCACCTTCAAGGTCATCGACCCGCAGTCGGGCCGGCAGATGGGTTTCCGTGCCGACATCACGCCGCAAGTGGCGCGCATCGATGCGCACACCCTGCGTCGCGAAGGGCCGAGCCGTCTGTGTTATGCCGGTAGCGTGCTGCATGCCCAGCCGCGTGCCTTGTCGTCCTCACGCAGCCCGATTCAACTGGGCGCCGAGTTGTACGGCGATGCCAGCCCGAGCAGCGACGTGGAAGTCATCAGCCTGATGCTGGCCATGCTGCAACTGGCCGATGTGCCGGATGTGCACATGGACCTCGGCCATGTCGGCATCTATCGTGGTCTGGCCCGCGCCGCCGGTTTGTCCGGCGAAGCCGAGCAACAGTTGTTCGATGCATTGCAACGTAAAGCCATCGACGAGGTCATTACCTTGACCGAAGGCTTGCCTGCCGATCTGTCGGGCATGCTGCGAGCGCTGGTCGACCTGTGTGGCGGTCGTGAAGTGTTGAGCGCAGCGCGTGAGCGTCTGGCCAATGCGCCGGCACCCGTACTAGCGGCCCTGGACGATTTGCTGGCAATTGCCGAACGTCTGTCCACGCGTTTCCCGGAATTACCGCTGTATTTCGACCTGGGCGAGTTGCGCGGTTACCACTACCACACCGGTGTAGTGTTCGCCGTGTTCGTACCGGGGGTTGGCCAGTCCATTGCTCAGGGCGGTCGTTACGACGACATCGGTGCCGACTTCGGTCGTGCCCGTCCGGCAACTGGTTTCTCTACCGATTTGAAAACCCTGGTGACCCTGGGGCGTGCTGAAATCGAGCTACCGTCTGGCGGTATCTGGATGCCTGACAGTACGGATGCAGCACTCTGGCAGCAGGTTTGCCAGTTGCGCAGTGAGGGTCAGCGTGTCGTTCAGGCATTGCCTGGGCAGCTTTTGGCCGCCGCCCGTGAAGCGGACTGCGACCGGCAATTGATTCAGCAGAACGGGCTTTGGCAAGTATTGCCGCTGGCTTCTTGAGTTTTCCTGCCGGCCGCCGCCGGTACCAAGTTTGCGCGAATGAGGACAAGTGTTATGGGTAAGAATGTCGTAGTCCTGGGCACCCAATGGGGTGATGAGGGCAAAGGCAAGATCGTTGATCTGCTGACCGAACATGCTGCCGCCGTAGTGCGCTACCAAGGTGGCCACAACGCTGGTCACACCCTGGTGATCGACGGCGAAAAAACCGTCTTGCACCTGATCCCGTCGGGCGTGCTGCGCGAAGGCGTGCAGTGCCTGATCGGTAACGGCGTGGTGGTTGCGCCCGACGCCCTGCTTCGGGAGATCATCAAGCTGGAAGAGAAAGGCGTACCGGTGCGCGAGCGCCTGCGTATCAGCCCGTCCTGCCCGCTGATCCTGTCCTACCACGTAGCGTTGGACCAGGCCCGTGAAAAGGCCCGTGGCGAGCTGAAGATCGGTACTACCGGTCGCGGCATCGGCCCGGCTTACGAAGACAAGGTTGCCCGTCGCGGTCTGCGCATCGGTGACCTGTTCCACCGCGAACGTTTCGCCGCCAAGCTGGGCGAGTTGCTGGATTACCACAACTTCGTACTGGTCAATTACTACAAAGAACCGGCAATCGACTTCCAGAAAACACTCGACGAGTGCATGGAATACGCCGAGCTGCTCAAGCCAATGATGGTCGACGTCACCGCTGAACTGCACGAGCTGCGTCGCGCTGGCAAAGACATCATGTTCGAAGGCGCCCAAGGCTCCCTGCTGGACATCGACCACGGTACTTACCCGTACGTCACCAGCTCCAACACCACCGCAGGCGGCATCGCCACCGGTTCGGGTTTTGGCCCGATGTACCTGGATTACATCCTCGGCATCACCAAGGCTTACACCACTCGCGTGGGTTCTGGTCCGTTCCCGACTGAACTGTTCGACGACGTCGGTGCTTTCCTGGCCAAGCGTGGCCATGAGTTCGGCGCTACTACCGGCCGTGCCCGTCGTTGCGGCTGGTTCGATGCCGTCATCCTGCGTCGCGCCATCGACGTCAACAGCATTTCGGGCCTGTGCCTGACCAAGCTGGACGTGCTGGACGGTCTGGAAACCATCAACATCTGTGTGGGCTACAAGAACCAGGACGGTGCAGTGATCGATGCGCCGACTGACGCCGATAGCTACATTGGCCTGGAGCCGGTGTACGAGCAAATGCCAGGCTGGACCGAATCCACCGTCGGTGCCAAGACTCTGGAAGAGCTGCCTCAGGCTGCACGCAACTACATCAAGCGCGTCGAAGAGTTGGTCGGTGCGCCGATCGACATTATTTCGACGGGCCCGGACCGCAACGAAACCATCGTTCTGCGTCACCCGTTCGCTTAATAAGTCATTGATGTAAAACACAAAGGCCCCTTAATTGGGGCCTTTGTCGTTTATGCCTGTCGAACGGCATGACCTTTGCTGTGAACATTGAAAAAGCATCGTTTCTGACGTGCTATCAATTTGATGGCGTCAAAGCAGAGGGATTTTCAGTGTCGGCCGTTCTCTCACTGTTACAAAGCCGTCTCTTGCGGCCCGTGTTCGTTACCCTAGGTATCGCCCTTTTGGTGCAGGTGCTGGTAGCTGTCGCTCTGACCCGGAGCACAGTGACTGCGCTGGAAGCTGATTTGGGTATGCGGTTGGACGCCGATAGCCAAAAGCTCTCTGGTGAGCTTGAGCAGGCAGGGCGTGAAGTCACGTCGAGCCTGGATAGCCTGTCTACCAGTACCCGTCAGCGCCTGACGGCCGGGCTGTCTTCGCGTCTGAAGGACGAGCAGGCGCAACTGCGTGCGACGCTGGAGAAGGACCTGAAGGATTCGGCCAACGACATGGCGCAGCTTCTGGCCTCGGTCGCACCCCGCGCCATGTGGGACAGCGACATCCCCACCCTGTCCGAATTCGCTCGCCGTGCCCAGCGCAATCCCAATGTGTTGTTCGTGGTCTACGACGACGCCACGGGCCAGCACCTGACGCGCTACCTCAACCGGGAGAACCCGATCAACAAGGCGCTTCTGGAAAAAGGCCAGGGCGAGCGGGCGCTGGACAAGGTGCTGGATGCGGCGAAGAACGATCCGTCGGTCTACTACCTTGAAGCCTCGATCAATCCCAATGGGGTGGAGATCGGCAAGGTGTTGATGGGCGTCTCGACCGCCTCCGTGGAAACCGATGTGGCGGCGCTGGACAAGCGATTCTCGG